>NZ_CP045771.1:0-4917491 GCF_009648935.1 Citrobacter braakii
ATTCTGTTTATCAACACACTTTTCGCATGTCGATGTAATCTGTAATCAAGCTGAATTTCGATGTCTCTTTCGCCAAAACATCTTCGGCGTTGTAAGGTTAAGCCTCACGGTTCATTAGTATCGGTTAGCTCAACGTATCGCTACGCTTACACACCCGACCTATCAACGTCGTCGTCTTCAACGTTCCTTCAGGACCCTTAAAGGGTCAGGGAGAACTCATCTCGGGGCAAGTTTCGTGCTTAGATGCTTTCAGCACTTATCTCTTCCGCATTTAGCTACCGGGCAATGCCATTGGCATGACAACCCGAACACCAGTGATGCGTCCACTCCGGTCCTCTCGTACTAGGAGCAGCCCCCCTCAATTCTCCAGCGCCCACGGCAGATAGGGACCGAACTGTCTCACGACGTTCTAAACCCAGCTCGCGTACCACTTTAAATGGCGAACAGCCATACCCTTGGGACCTACTTCAGCCCCAGGATGTGATGAGCCGACATCGAGGTGCCAAACACCGCCGTCGATATGAACTCTTGGGCGGTATCAGCCTGTTATCCCCGGAGTACCTTTTATCCGTTGAGCGATGGCCCTTCCATTCAGAACCACCGGATCACTAAGACCTGCTTTCGCACCTGCTCGAGCCGTCACTCTCGCAGTCAAGCTAGCTTATGCCTTTGCACTAACCTCCTGATGTCCGACCAGGATTAGCTAACCTTCGTGCTCCTCCGTTACTCTTTAGGAGGAGACCGCCCCAGTCAAACTACCCACCAGACACTGTCCGCAACCCGGATTACGGGTCTACGTTAGAACACCAGCCATTAAAGGGTGGTATTTCAAGGTTGGCTCCATGCAGACTGGCGTCCACACTTCAAAGCCTCCCACCTATCCTACACATCAAGGACCAGTGTTCAGTGTCAAGCTATAGTAAAGGTTCACGGGGTCTTTCCGTCTTGCCGCGGGTACACTGCATCTTCACAGCGAGTTCAATTTCACTGAGTCTCGGGTGGAGACAGCCTGGCCATCATTACGCCATTCGTGCAGGTCGGAACTTACCCGACAAGGAATTTCGCTACCTTAGGACCGTTATAGTTACGGCCGCCGTTTACCGGGGCTTCGATCAAGAGCTTCTCCTTACGGATAACCCCATCAATTAACCTTCCGGCACCGGGCAGGCGTCACACCGTATACGTCCACTTTCGTGTTTGCACAGTGCTGTGTTTTTAATAAACAGTTGCAGCCAGCTGGTATCTTCGACTGATTTCAGCTCCATGAGTAAATCACTTCACCTACATATCAGCGTGCCTTCTCCCGAAGTTACGGCACCATTTTGCCTAGTTCCTTCACCCGAGTTCTCTCAAGCGCCTTGGTATTCTCTACCTGACCACCTGTGTCGGTTTGGGGTACGATTTTGTGTTACCTGATGCTTAGAGGCTTTTCCTGGAAGCAGGGCATTTGTTACTTCAGCACCGTAGTGCCTCGTCATCACACCTCAGCGTTAACAAGACTCCGGATTTACCTGGAATCTCCGCCTACATGCTTAAACCGGGACAACCGTCGCCCGGCTAACATAGCCTTCTCCGTCCCCCCCTCGCAGTAACACCAAGTACAGGAATATTAACCTGTTTCCCATCGACTACGCCTTTCGGCCTCGCCTTAGGGGTCGACTCACCCTGCCCCGATTAACGTTGGACAGGAACCCTTGGTCTTCCGGCGTGCGGGTTTTTCACCCGCATTATCGTTACTTATGTCAGCATTCGCACTTCTGATACCTCCAGCATGCCTCACAGCACACCTTCAACGGCTTACAGAACGCTCCCCTACCCAACAACACATAGTGTCGCTGCCGCAGCTTCGGTGCATGGTTTAGCCCCGTTACATCTTCCGCGCAGGCCGACTCGACCAGTGAGCTATTACGCTTTCTTTAAATGATGGCTGCTTCTAAGCCAACATCCTGGCTGTCTGTGCCTTCCCACATCGTTTCCCACTTAACCATGACTTTGGGACCTTAGCTGGCGGTCTGGGTTGTTTCCCTCTTCACGACGGACGTTAGCACCCGCCGTGTGTCTCCCGTGATAACATTCTTCGGTATTCGCAGTTTGCATCGGGTTGGTAAGTCGGGATGACCCCCTAGCCGAAACAGTGCTCTACCCCCGAAGATGAGTTCACGAGGCGCTACCTAAATAGCTTTCGGGGAGAACCAGCTATCTCCCGGTTTGATTGGCCTTTCACCCCCAGCCACAAGTCATCCGCTAATTTTTCAACATTAGTCGGTTCGGTCCTCCAGTTAGTGTTACCCAACCTTCAACCTGCCCATGGCTAGATCACCGGGTTTCGGGTCTATACCCTGCAACTTAACGCCCAGTTAAGACTCGGTTTCCCTTCGGCTCCCCTATTCGGTTAACCTTGCTACAGAATATAAGTCGCTGACCCATTATACAAAAGGTACGCAGTCACCCCATAAAGAGGCTCCCACTGCTTGTACGTACACGGTTTCAGGTTCTTTTTCACTCCCCTCGCCGGGGTTCTTTTCGCCTTTCCCTCACGGTACTGGTTCACTATCGGTCAGTCAGGAGTATTTAGCCTTGGAGGATGGTCCCCCCATATTCAGACAGGATACCACGTGTCCCGCCCTACTCTTCGAGTTCACAACACATGCACTTTTGTGTACGGGGCTATCACCCTGTATCGCCGGACTTTCCAGACCGTTCCACTACCACACATGCTGATTCAGACTCTGGGCTGCTCCCCGTTCGCTCGCCGCTACTGGGGGAATCTCGGTTGATTTCTTTTCCTCGGGGTACTTAGATGTTTCAGTTCCCCCGGTTCGCTTCATTACGCTATGTATTCACGCAATGATAGTGTGACGAATCACACTGGGTTTCCCCATTCGGAAATCGCCGGTTATAACGGTTCATATCACCTTACCGACGCTTATCGCAGATTAGCACGTCCTTCATCGCCTCTGACTGCCAGGGCATCCACCGTGTACGCTTAGTCGCTTAACCTCACAACCCGAAGATGTTTCGTAAAACACTTCAGTGTTGCGAAAATTTGAGAGACTCGAACACACCGCTTTTCATTTCTTATTACGGAGAAATGAAACAGTGTGTCGTTTCAATTTTCAGCTTGATCCAGATTTTTAAAGAGCAAATATCTCAAACGAGACTCGGAAGTCTGTTTTGAGATACTTCGGTCGGCGACTTTCACTCACACATACCAGCAAGTGGCGTCCCCTAGGGGATTCGAACCCCTGTTACCGCCGTGAAAGGGCGGTGTCCTGGGCCTCTAGACGAAGGGGACACTGAAGTCTCAATCGCAAGACGCCTTGCTATTTACTTTTCATCAGACAATCTGTGTGAGCACTACAAAGGTCGGTTCTTTAAGGTAAGGAGGTGATCCAACCGCAGGTTCCCCTACGGTTACCTTGTTACGACTTCACCCCAGTCATGAATCACAAAGTGGTAAGCGCCCTCCCGAAGGTTAAGCTACCTACTTCTTTTGCAACCCACTCCCATGGTGTGACGGGCGGTGTGTACAAGGCCCGGGAACGTATTCACCGTGGCATTCTGATCCACGATTACTAGCGATTCCGACTTCATGGAGTCGAGTTGCAGACTCCAATCCGGACTACGACATACTTTATGAGGTCCGCTTGCTCTCGCGAGGTCGCTTCTCTTTGTATATGCCATTGTAGCACGTGTGTAGCCCTACTCGTAAGGGCCATGATGACTTGACGTCATCCCCACCTTCCTCCAGTTTATCACTGGCAGTCTCCTTTGAGTTCCCGGCCGAACCGCTGGCAACAAAGGATAAGGGTTGCGCTCGTTGCGGGACTTAACCCAACATTTCACAACACGAGCTGACGACAGCCATGCAGCACCTGTCTCAGAGTTCCCGAAGGCACCAAAGCATCTCTGCTAAGTTCTCTGGATGTCAAGAGTAGGTAAGGTTCTTCGCGTTGCATCGAATTAAACCACATGCTCCACCGCTTGTGCGGGCCCCCGTCAATTCATTTGAGTTTTAACCTTGCGGCCGTACTCCCCAGGCGGTCGACTTAACGCGTTAGCTCCGGAAGCCACGCCTCAAGGGCACAACCTCCAAGTCGACATCGTTTACGGCGTGGACTACCAGGGTATCTAATCCTGTTTGCTCCCCACGCTTTCGCACCTGAGCGTCAGTCTTTGTCCAGGGGGCCGCCTTCGCCACCGGTATTCCTCCAGATCTCTACGCATTTCACCGCTACACCTGGAATTCTACCCCCCTCTACAAGACTCTAGCCTGCCAGTTTCGGATGCAGTTCCCAGGTTGAGCCCGGGGATTTCACATCCGACTTGACAGACCGCCTGCGTGCGCTTTACGCCCAGTAATTCCGATTAACGCTTGCACCCTCCGTATTACCGCGGCTGCTGGCACGGAGTTAGCCGGTGCTTCTTCTGCGAGTAACGTCAATTGCTGCGGTTATTAACCACAACACCTTCCTCCTCGCTGAAAGTACTTTACAACCCGAAGGCCTTCTTCATACACGCGGCATGGCTGCATCAGGCTTGCGCCCATTGTGCAATATTCCCCACTGCTGCCTCCCGTAGGAGTCTGGACCGTGTCTCAGTTCCAGTGTGGCTGGTCATCCTCTCAGACCAGCTAGGGATCGTCGCCTAGGTGAGCCGTTACCCCACCTACTAGCTAATCCCATCTGGGCACATCCGATGGCAAGAGGCCCGAAGGTCCCCCTCTTTGGTCTTGCGACGTTATGCGGTATTAGCTACCGTTTCCAGTAGTTATCCCCCTCCATCGGGCAGTTTCCCAGACATTACTCACCCGTCCGCCACTCGTCACCCAAGGAGCAAGCTCCTCTGTGCTACCGTTCGACTTGCATGTGTTAGGCCTGCCGCCAGCGTTCAATCTGAGCCATGATCAAACTCTTCAATTTAAGTTTGATGCTCGTGAATTAAACTTCGTAATGAATTACGTGTTCACTCAGAGACTTGGTATTCATTTTTCGTCTTGCGACGTTAAGAATCCGTATCTTCGAGTGCCCACACAGATTGTCTGATAAATTGTTAAAGAGCAGTTGCGACGCGCTTTAGCGCTCTGTCGCGAGGTGGCGTATATTACGCTTTCCTCTTTCAGAGTCAACCCTCATTTTCAGGTTTTTCTCTTCAACCGAACCGGCTGTTTGTGTGAAGTGATTCACATCCGCCGTGTCGATGGAGGCGCATTATAGGGAGTCGACTCAGGAAGACAAGCGGAAAAATGCATTTTTGTTTCAACCGCTCACCTTTTATCCATTGCGCTTACTTTTGCTGCTTTTTTATCGCCATTGGCAGGTCTGCCAGACTGTTTATGACCAAATCTGCCGCATTTTCTGCTTCCGGCGTAACAGGTTTACCCGTGCGCACCAGAACCTTCGTTCCAACATTCGCCGCTGCCGCTGCCTGCATATCTTCTATCTTGTCGCCTACCATATAGGAAGCGGCCATATCGATATGCAGGAAGTCTCGGGCGGAGATCAACATTCCAGGATGCGGTTTACGACAGTCGCAGACCTGACGATACTCTTCTACTGTGCCCTGCGGATGATGCGGGCAATAGTAGATACCATCCAAATCAACGTCGCGATCGGCCAGCGACCAGTCCATCCATTCGGTCAACGTTTCAAACTGTGCCTCAGTAAATTTGCCACGAGCGATACCAGACTGGTTTGTCACGATAATGAGCGCGTAACCCATATTTTTAAGTTCACGCATGGCATCAATAACGCCGTCGATAAACTCGAACTCGTCAATCTCATGTACGTAACCGTGGTCCACATTAATGGTGCCGTCGCGGTCGAGAAAAATTGCGGGTACAGATTTTGCCACCTTTTATAGCTCCTGAATAAGGCATGTGGCTCTAGTATCGCATGTTTCGGCGGGCAAGAAAGTGCTCATCGTGCAAAGCTAGATTGATTTAGACGTCTGGATGCCTTAACATCCATCTTGTTGACGGCTTCGACCGTCACAGACAGACGAAAATGCCACGGCTAACTTAATTATGATAATAAATAACCAATGATTAAACTTTCGAATATCACCAAAGTGTTCCAGCAGGGGACTCGCACCATTCAGGCGCTAAATAAAGTCAGCCTGCACGTTCCTGCCGGGCAGATTTATGGCGTCATTGGCGCCTCCGGTGCCGGTAAAAGTACGCTCATTCGCTGCGTTAACTTACTTGAACGCCCAACCGAAGGCAGTGTTCAGGTTGGCGGTCAGGAGCTGACGACGCTTTCTGAATCCGAGCTGACTAAAGCTCGCCGTCAAATCGGCATGATTTTCCAACACTTTAACCTGCTCTCTTCCCGTACTGTGTTTGGCAACGTCGCGCTGCCGCTGGAACTGGATAACACGCCAAAGGAAGAGATCAAACGCCGTGTAACAGAACTGCTGGATTTAGTCGGTCTTGGCGACAAGCACGACAGCTACCCGGCCAACCTTTCCGGCGGACAAAAACAGCGAGTGGCGATTGCGCGTGCGCTGGCCAGCAATCCAAAAGTGTTGCTGTGTGATGAAGCCACCAGCGCACTCGATCCGGCAACAACCCGCTCGATTCTGGAATTATTGAAAGACATTAACCGTCGTTTGGGACTCACCATTCTGCTGATTACCCATGAGATGGACGTTGTAAAACGCATTTGTGACTGCGTGGCGGTCATCAGTAATGGTGAGCTGATTGAGCAGGACACCGTCAGCGAAGTGTTCTCCCACCCGAAAACGCCGCTGGCACAGAAATTTATCCAGTCCACACTACACCTGGATATCCCGGAAGATTATCTGGAACGTTTAAAAGCAAAGCCAGAAGCCGACAGCGTGCCAATGCTGCGCATGGAATTCACCGGTCATTCGGTTGATGCGCCATTACTTTCTGAGACGGCCCGTCGCTTTAATGTGAATAACAACATTATTAGCGCGCAGATGGATTACGCCGGCGGCGTGAAGTTCGGCATCATGCTGACTGAAATGCACGGCACACAGGAAGATACACAAGCGGCCATTAACTGGTTGCAGGAACACCATGTAAAAGTAGAGGTACTGGGTTATGTCTGAGCCGATGATGTGGCTACTGGTTCGCGGCGTATGGGAAACGCTGGCAATGACCTTTGTGTCCGGTTTTTTTGGTTTTGTGATTGGCCTGCCGGTTGGCGTGTTGCTGTACGTAACGCGGCCGGGGCAAATCATTGAGAACGCGAAGCTCTACCGCACGCTCTCTGCACTGGTGAATATTTTCCGTTCCATCCCGTTCATTATCTTGCTGGTGTGGATGATTCCGTTCACCCGCATGATCGTTGGCACCTCTATTGGGCTGCAGGCCGCTATCGTCCCGCTGACCGTCGGCGCCGCGCCGTTTATCGCCCGTATGGTGGAAAACGCGCTGCTCGAAATCCCGACCGGGCTGATTGAAGCCTCTCGTGCAATGGGTGCCACGCCGCTGCAAATTGTACGTAAGGTATTACTACCAGAAGCACTGCCTGGACTGGTCAATGCGGCCACCATCACCCTTATCACGCTGGTGGGGTATTCCGCGATGGGCGGTGCCGTCGGTGCCGGTGGTCTTGGCCAGATTGGTTATCAGTACGGTTATATTGGCTACAACGCTACCGTCATGAATACAGTGCTGGTATTGCTCGTCATTCTGGTTTATTTAATTCAGTTATCCGGCGATCGCATCGTCCGGGCTGTCACGCACAAATAACGTTGCACACAACACTAAAAACTCATTAAGAAAAGGAAATAAGCATGGCGTTCAAATTCAAAACCTTTGCGGCAGTTGGAGCCCTGATCGGTTCTCTGGCACTTGTGGGTTGCGGTCAGGATGAAAAAGATCCTAACCACATCAAAGTGGGCGTTATTGTTGGCGCAGAGCAGCAGGTCGCAGAAGTCGCGCAGAAAGTGGCTAAAGAAAAATACGGTCTGGACGTTGAGCTGGTCACGTTTAACGATTACGTCCTGCCTAACGAAGCACTGAGCAAAGGCGATATCGATGCTAACGCCTTCCAGCACAAACCGTATCTGGATCAACAGATCAAAGATCGCGGCTACAAACTGGTTGCCGCAGGTAATACTTTTGTTTACCCGATTGCGGGCTACTCTAAAAAAATCAAGTCACTGGATGAGTTGCAGGAAGGCTCTCAGGTCGCGATTCCAAACGATCCGACTAACCTTGGCCGCTCCCTGCTGCTGCTGCAAAAAGTGGGCTTAATCAAACTGAAAGACGGTGTTGGTCTGCTGCCGACCGCGCTGGACGTGATTGAAAACCCGAAAAACCTGAAGCTGGTTGAACTGGAAGCGCCGCAGCTGCCGCGTTCCCTGGACGATGCACAAATCGCACTGGCGGTCATCAACACGACCTACGCCAGCCAGATCGGCCTGACCCCGGCTAAAGACGGTATCTTTGTTGAAGATAAAGATTCTCCGTACGTAAACCTGATCGTGACTCGTGAAGACAATAAAGATGCTGAGAATGTGAAGAAATTCGTTCAGGCATACCAGTCTGACGAAGTGTACGAAGCAGCAAACAAAGTCTTCAACGGCGGTGCTGTTAAGGGCTGGTAATTTTAGGCTGTTTCCAGAATCTGTAATATCATCAGGACGGGCGCTTGCCCGTCTTGTCATTTATGCAAGCACCTGATTCAATATCTGACGTTTAGATCATTCATTGAGGAAATATTATGCGTGCTTTACCGATCTGTTTAGTAGCACTCATGCTGAGCGGCTGTTCTATGTTAAGCAGATCCCCTGTTGAACCCGTTCAAAGCACCGCTACCCCGCCTAAAGCGGAGCCGGAAAAACCCAAAGCACCGCGCGCGGCGCCAGTAAGAATCATTACTAACGCTGAAGATTTAGTTGGCAAACCGTTCCGCGATCTCGGCGAAGTCAGCGGCGAATCCTGCCAGGCATCCAACCAGGATTCACCGCCGAGCATTCCAACCGCACGCAAACGCATGCAGATTAACGCATCTAAAATGAAAGCAAATGCGGTATTGCTGCACAGTTGCGAAGTAACCAGCGGAACGCCGGGTTGCTATCGCCAGGCGGTTTGCATCGGTTCTGCACTGAACATTTCGGCGAAATGAGCCATTTTCAGCTCGAGCAAATAGGCGTTATCCGCTCACCTTATAAAGAAAAGTTCGCCGTTCCACGCCAGCCGGGTCTGGTGAAAAGTGCCAACGGTGAACTGCATTTGCTCGCACCTTATAACCAGGCCGATGCCGTTCGCGGCCTGGAAGCCTTCAGCCATTTGTGGGTGATTTTTGTTTTTCACCAGACAATGGAAGGTGGATGGCGTCCAACCGTGCGCCCTCCCCGTCTTGGCGGCAATGCCAGAATGGGCGTCTTTGCCACGCGTTCAACGTTTCGTCCGAACCCTGTTGGCATGTCGTTGGTTGAGCTGCGGGGCATCCGTTGCCATAAAGAGCATGTAATCCTTGAGCTCGGCGGGCTGGATCTTGTTGATGGCACGCCGGTAGTGGATATAAAACCGTATCTGCCGTTTGCCGAATCGCTGCCTGATGCTCGCGCCAGCTATGCTCAGGACGCGCCGCAGGCCAGTGTAGACGTGACGTTCAGTGAAGAGCTCGCTGAGCAACTACCAAAGCTCGAACAGCGTTACCCGCATCTTCGTCAGTTTATTGCCGAAGTGCTGGCGCAGGATCCGCGTCCTGCCTACCGTAAAAACGAGGAAGAAGGCAAAACCTATGCCGTCTGGTTGCTGGACTTTAACGTCCGCTGGCGCGTGACACCGTCAGGATTTGAGGTCTTTGCTCTGGAAGCCCGCTAATTTGCATCGCGTACTCTTTTGACATCCCCTTCTCGCTGGTAAACTAAACCACTTTTGTTTTGTGCCAGGCTCATTTTGAGCCTGTTCGATCGTTCAACTGGAACCGTAACAACATGCGTACTAGCCAATATCTGCTCTCCACTCTGAAGGAGACACCTGCCGACGCCGAGGTCATCAGCCACCAGCTGATGCTGCGCGCCGGGATGATCCGCAAGCTGGCCTCCGGGTTATATACCTGGCTGCCGACCGGCGTGCGCGTCCTGAAAAAAGTCGAAAACATCGTGCGTGAAGAGATGAATAACGCCGGTGCGATCGAGGTGTTGATGCCGGTCGTTCAGCCTTCTGAACTGTGGGAAGAGAGCGGCCGTTGGGAACAATACGGCCCGGAACTGCTGCGTATTGCTGACCGTGGCGATCGTTCGTTCGTACTCGGCCCAACGCATGAAGAAGTGATCACCGACCTGATCCGTAATGAGCTGAGCTCTTACAAACAGCTGCCGCTGAACTTCTATCAGATCCAGACTAAATTCCGTGACGAAGTGCGTCCGCGCTTCGGCGTGATGCGTTCCCGCGAATTCCTGATGAAAGATGCCTACTCTTTCCACACCTCTCAGGAATCTCTGCAGGAAACCTACGACGCGATGTACGCTGCGTACAGCAAAATCTTCAGCCGTATGGGGCTGGATTTCCGTGCGGTACAAGCGGATACCGGTTCTATCGGCGGCAGCGCCTCTCACGAATTCCAGGTGCTGGCGCAGAGCGGTGAAGACGATGTGATCTTCTCTGACTCTTCCGACTATGCGGCAAATATCGAGTTTGCCGAAGCTGTTGCACCGAAAGAACCGCGCGCCGCTGCAACGCAGGAAATGACGCTGGTTGATACGCCGAACGCTAAAACCATCGCCGAGCTGGTTGAACAATTCAACCTGCCTATCGAGAAAACCGTGAAAACCCTGCTGGTGAAAGCGGTTGAAGGCAGCAGCTACCCGCTGGTTGCGCTGCTGGTTCGTGGCGATCACGAGCTGAACGAAGTCAAGGCGGAAAAACTGCCGCAGGTTGCCAGCCCGCTGACCTTCGCCACCGAAGAAGAAATTCGTGCGCTGGTTAAAGCAGGTCCTGGATCTCTGGGTCCGGTGAACATGCCGATTCCGGTGGTTATCGACCGTACCGTTGCGGTAATGAGCGATTTTGCTGCCGGTGCCAACATCGACGGTAAACACTATTTCGGTATCAACTGGGATCGCGATGTGGCCACCCCGGAAGTGGCTGACATTCGTAACGTGGTCGTCGGCGATCCAAGCCCGGATGGCAAAGGTACGCTGATGATCAAACGCGGTATCGAAGTGGGCCACATCTTCCAATTGGGTACCAAGTACTCTGAAGCGATGAAAGCCGCCGTTCAGGGAGAAGATGGTCGTAACCAGACGCTGACCATGGGCTGCTACGGTATCGGGGTCACTCGCGTTGTGGCTGCCGCGATTGAACAGAACTACGACGATCGCGGCATTGTATGGCCAGACGCCATTGCTCCGTTCCAGGTTGCTATTCTGCCGATGAACATGCACAAATCCTACCGTGTGCAGGAGCTGGCTGAGAAGCTGTACGCGGAGCTGCGCGCGCAGGGTATTGAAGTGCTGATGGACGATCGTAAAGAGCGTCCAGGCGTGATGTTTGCTGATATGGAGCTCATCGGTATTCCGCATACCATCGTGCTGGGCGACCGTAACCTCGACAACGACGATATCGAATACAAATACCGTCGTAACGGCGAGAAAGAGCTGATTAAAACCGGCGACATCGTCGACTACCTGGTCAAAGCTATTAAAGGCTAATACCAGCACAAGGCCCTGAGGATCAGGGCCTTTTTTACATGGATTGTATAAAATGGCTAAACCAACGGCGTATTACCGCCTGCTCCTCCCCTTCGGTCTTCTGCTTTCAGCCTGCACGATTGACGTCAGTCAGCAAAATTCATCAGCAACCGCTGTTGATGCCCAGGCAAAGAAATGGGAGATAAAACTCCAGCATCAAAGCTCATTTACCGATCAAGCGCTGCATGAAATTACGGATACCGACCTCCGGCCGGGCGACCTGCTGTTTTCCTCTAGTCTTGGGGTGACCTCATTTGGTATTCGCGCGTTCAGCAGCTCTTCTGTCAGCCATGTCGCCGTTTACCTTGGCGATAATGAAGTTGCCGAAGCGACCGGGGCGGGAGTACAAATCATTTCGCTTAAAAAGGCTGAAAATCACAGCGATAAGCTTTTTGCTCTGCGGGTCCCCAACCTCACACCGCAGCAGGCCGAAGAAATCAAAACATTCGCTTATAAAATCAAAGATAGCGGCTATAACTACCGCGGCATCGTCGAATTTATTCCGTTTATGGTGACCCGGCAAATATGTTCATTGAATCCTTTCTCAGAGGATTTTCGCCAGCAATGCGTCAGTGGGCTGGCAAAAGCACAGTTGAACAATACCAGCGAAGGAGAAAAGAAGGCGTGGTTTTGCTCCGAATTTGTAACCGATGCGTTTGCCACAGCCGGGCACCCGCTAACAATGGCGCAGCCGGGTTGGATTAGCCCTTCCGACCTGATGCATATGCGCGAAGGTGACATTTCCGCGTTTAAGTCTGAAACGCAGCTCCAGTATATCGGCCACCTGAAGTTAGGGATTTATATCAAAACCAGCCGTTTTGTTGGATTGATCCGATAAGGAAAAACTGTCCGGGCGATCGCCGGACAGTTTTTATAAGCTGCAGATTAATCATCGCAACTCTGGCCAGGGATAAACTTAATTTCTTTATCCGCTCTTAAGGTTTTCACTGGCGTGCCTGTATCAGGATTTTCTTCCATCGTGAAGTGCCCTTCCACAGTAAGCAGAACTGCCTTATCCGTTGCACCACGCGCAGTCAGATAATCTCGCTCCAGTTGTGCATTGTTCGCGACAGAGACTCTTTTACCCGTCGCACAATCAGTGAAGGTTGCCGCGTCAGCCATATAGAAGTACATCCCCCGCATCGGCATTGGCGTCACCGGTAAGCTGGCAGAAACTGGCTCAAGCGTGTAGTTGAACTGTGACTCAATCGGGTTACCTTCACGATCGAGCATCTCCAGCGCTTCACCTTTTGCCCGGTAGTACGACTTTTCACCTTTGCTGTCAGTCAGCACCAGCTTATCGGCAGTGCGCGCCCATGTACCATAAGAAGCAAAGGAGGACGGTTCATCCCGCACGCCCTGATAGCGTTCGTTCATCACCCATGTGCCGTCTTTTTCCAGGAACAGAGAGGTTTCAATTCCTTCGCAGTCCGCGCAAGGCAAAATGCCACGCCAGCTTTGCTGCATCGGTTTTAATTCTGCCGCCCGCGTCGGCTGTAGTACATCGACTTCAGTACGGTTGTTACAGCCGATCAAGGAAAAAAGCGTGCATGCAGCGACCACGGACAATATTGCTGTTTTCACTATGAATTCCTTATAATTTTTTATTCCCGCTCGTCAGTCTTGCGTTCGACGAACTCTCCCACGCAGTGCTTTCACTGTGGATTTTTGCGCCTTCGATGACAACCTGCGCTCTTTCGAGGCGCGCGTAGGACGTGTTGCCTGTCGGCTTTTTTGCACCGCGGTTAATTCTTTTATCACCGCCACCAGTCGGGAGATTGCCGCTTCCCGATTTAGCTCCTGGCTACGGTATTCCTGCGCCTTAATGATAATAACGCCATCGCTGCTAATCAGATGATGGCTGGCGGCCAGCAGACGTTCCTTGTAATACTCTGGCAGGCCTGAGGCCCGAATGTCAAAGCGCAAATGGATAGCCGTGGAGGTCTTGTTAACGTGCTGACCGCCCGCGCCCTGTGCCCGAATCGCCGTGATTTCCAGCTCACTGTCAGGGATAGAGACGTTTCGGGAGATAACAATCATCAACGCGGCTGCCACGCGGTCAGATGAATTTCCAGATTGTTCTGAGAATCAGACAGCCAGATAGCGCCATCCTGGATAGTTGCCTGCAGCGCCATTGTACGACCAGCAAAATCACTCAGTTGCGCCAGCTGTTCATCATCCAGATACCACACGGTGAGATTTTTAAACTGCGCACACTTGTTCTGGTTTTGCTGCCACCAGATCTGGGCCGCACGGCTGTTGTAAGTAAACAGAGCAACCTCACCAGACTGGGTACAGGCTTTTTTAATACGACGCTCATCCGGCAGCCCCAGTTCAATCCAGAGATCGATGCCCAGATGGTCGTTACGCAGCCATGCTTCAGGCTCGTCTTCAGCACTCAGGCCACGCGTGAACTGCAGCCGTTCATCGGCATATTTAATCCAGGCCAGCAGGCGCAGCATCATGCGCTCCTGGGTTTCAGAGGGATGACGCGCCAGCGTCAAGGCCGCGTCAAGGAACTGGTTGCGGTCGAGATCCGCTACGTTGACGACGGCTTTATAAATTGTCGCTTTAAGCGCCATGAGAGAACTCCTTTCGAATCAGGCGCTCATTGTAGCGAAAACTGCGGCAAAAGGCTGCTAACAGCTCCTCAATCAAGGCGCTGATATTGCTTGAATGAGTATGGTATAGTCACCTTGCTAAACAGAGTTTATCTTCGTAGGCTTAGACTTGCATCCACGGTTAAGTCAGAGTGCTGACAGGAGGGCATGTGGAAAAATATTGTGAGTTAATACGCAAGCGGTACGCGGAAATCGCCAGCGGAGACTTAGGGTATATCCCGGATGCGCTGGGTTGCGTATTGAAGGTGCTTAATGAAGTGGCGGCAGACAGCGCCCTTCCAGAGTCGGTCAGGGAAAAAGCGGCCTATGCTGCCGCCAACTTACTGGTGAGCGATTATGTCAATGAATGAAACGTATCAACCCATCAATTGTGATGATTACGACAATCTTGAACTCGCCTGCCAGAACCATTTGTTACTGACGCTGGCGCTAAAAGATGGCGAAGTTTTGCAGGCGAAAGCGAATGACCTGGTTTCACGCAAAAACGTGGAGTATCTGGTCGCAGATGTCGCAGGTGAAACCCGGGAGCTTCGTCTCGATAAAATTGCCAGCTTCAGCCACCCGCAAATCGGTACCGTGGTCGTCAGCGAATCTTAACTTTTCTTGCGCCTTATCAGGCCTAAATGACCAGGCCTGATAATCGCACCGCCATCAGGCATGCCAAATCAGACTCATACCTTCTTCATCTACCGCCGCACCCTCACGCGTCACAAAAACACCCGCAGCCGCAATCAACGTTTCACCGTAAAACAACAACGGCGTGGTATCTCGTCGCCAGGGCGGGATCCCCTGCTCCTGCCAGATTTTCTTTAATTTACGTCCACCGTTACGCCCGACAATATGCAATACGCCTGGAGCTTTAAAACGAATACTGATCGCTTCACCTGCTTGCGGCATGCGCAATTCGCCAGCAGAGATTAGCTGCACCGAGCCTAACCCGGCAGGCAGCGTCAACGGCGTTTCCCGGCATGACCACGGGATGACTGTTTCGCTTTGCCCGTCGACCGATTTGACCCACCATAGCTGTGACTGATAGCGACGGACCTCATATTCTCCTAGACGAAAACAGGGGGAAGCATCTTCTCGCGCCAACGCCACTTCCTGCCAGATACGTTCCAGCCCGTCCCGGGAAGGCATCGGCGCATTTACCCCCGCCAACCAGCGACGAAGCAGAGCGGCACGCCGCACGCCACTCATCATCATTAACGGTGCCAGTAACAGCGTGCCTTGGGCAGTCACGCAGTCGGCTAAATCGTTGGCCAGCAGTTCATCCAGTAAACTCTCCTGCTCGGCGCACAGCGCGGCGCTACGGGCTGCGGCTTGCGCGAAGTGCGGCCATCGTTGTTGGAGCAACGGGGTAACGCGCAATCTGAGAAAATTGCGATCGTAGGCATCATCCTGATTACTTTCATCTTCGATCCAGCATAATTCATGCTGTCGCACCCATGCTTCAAGCGCCTCTCGCGTTTGCGCCAGCAGCGGTCGAATCAGTTGGGTTCCGGCAAATGGTGAGCTTTCGCCCATGGCGGAAAGCCCGGCAGGACCACTGCCGCGCTTTAGCGCCAGTAGAAAGGTTTCACACTGGTCGTCGAGATGCTGGGCGGTCATCAGCACTTCACCCGGTAGTAAGGTCTGCGCAAATGCCTGATAGCGCGCGCGTCGCGCCTGAGCTTCGATGCCCAGACCATCATCCTCAAGATGGACCCGTTCAACCACCAGCGGCACCTGCCACTGTGCGCATACCGACTCACAGTGTTGCACCCAACTGTCTGCCTGCGGGCTTAATCCGTGATGAATATGGATTGCGCGCAAGGCAACCTCAGGATTTTGCGCTCGCCACAGTACCAGCTGATGCAGCAGCACGGTGGAATCCAGCCCGCCGCTAAAGGCGACCAGAATCGATTGAGAATTTAGCAGTGAAGTGTTCAGCGTGAGTGTCGTCATGATGGTTACTTACAATGGCATTGCCCGGCACATTGCCGGGCTAATGCCACAATGATAAGACTTACAGCTCGTACAGTTCGAGCGGTAATCCGTCCGGATCGTTAAAAAACGTAAAGCGTTTGCCGGTAAACGGATCGATACGCACGGATTCGCACTTCACGTGGTGAGCTTCCAGATGCGCGATCGCTTTTTCCACGTCATCTACGCTGAACGCCAGATGGCGTAAACCGCAGGCTTCCGGTCGGCTCGGACGGCAAGGCGGAAATGGAAAAGAAAAAAGCTCAATCACATACTGACCGTTCAATGCCAGATCACCCTTCCACGAGTCACGTTCTTCCCGGTAGGCTTCGCTGATTAGCGTAAAGCCCAGCACATCACAGTAAAATGCCTTACTCGCCGCGTAATCCGTCGCAATAATGGCAATATGGTGAACCTGTTTTAATCCCAGCATAGCGTCATCGCCTCTTTCGTTTTTCTGCCAGCACGTTACTCGTGCGTAATGGGTTCACGCAAGTCGTCATGCCATTTTTAGGACTCGCACGCGATACACGCCATCTTCACCCAGTTTAGCGCCATGGATATCGGTTTCAAATCCAGGATAGTGATGGCCCACTGAACACAACATCAGCAGAAAATCGAGTACAGCCCGACTTTTGGCCGTGATCATTTCCCCGGGCATCAAGAGCGGCACACCGGGAGGATAAGGCAGAATCATATTGGCAGAAATGCGCCCCACCAGTTGATCGAGCGCCACCGTTTCGACCTCACCTTTGATCTGCCGCTGCCAGGCCTGGTGCGGGGTCATTTTCATTTCCGGTAAGGTATCAAATGCCCGCAGCATCAGCCCGGAGAGATCGTGCTGGCGGATCAGCTTATGGATCCCCTGCGCCAGATCCTGAATACGCATATTACGATAGAAATCGGGATCCTCGGCATACAGATCCGGCAGCATATTTTTCACGCGTAAATTCAGATCGTACGAGCGTTTAAATTCCGTCAGGCCGCGCAGTAGCCCCATCGCCCGGGTTTTATCAATGCCAATACTAAACAGGAACAACAGATTATACGGTCCCGTTTTCTCGACAACGAAGCCGCGCTCATCAAGGAATTTCGCCACCAGCGCCGCAGGGATCCCCTCTTCACTCATATTTCCCTGTTCATCCATTCCCGGCGTAAGAATGGTGACCTTCACCGGGTCGAGGAACATATGATCGGCGTCAGCATCAACAAATCCGTGCCAGTCTTCACCAGGCGCTACCGGCCAGCACTCCGCTTCATCTACCCTTTCCGGCTGCCAGATATCAAAGAACCAGCCATCCGACTCTTCGCGTAGCCGCTGCACTTCTTTACGGAAATGCAGCGCCCGCTCCACCGAACGATTGATCAACCGCTTGCCTGAATTGCCACGCAGCATTGCCGCCGCCGTTTCTATCGACGCGACAATCGGGTAGCTCGGGGAAGTGGAAGTGTGCATCATAAAGGCTTCGTTGAACGTCTCTTCGTCGTAGTCGCCCTTAATGTGGATCAGAGAAGCCTGTGATAGTGCCGCCAGCATCTTGTGGGTTGACTGGGTTTCAAAAATCACTTTCCCCGGCACCCGTTCGCCGCTCATCCCGCTTTTCCCCTGATAGATCGGGTGAAAATGGGTATACGGCACCCAGGCAGAATCAAAATGAATGGAGGGCACATCCAGGGTTTGCTTGATCCAGTTGGTGTTATACAACAGGCCGTCATAGGTGGAGTTGGTGATCACCGCGTGTACCGGCCATAGTGCCTGAGGGGTCTCTTCTACCTTGCGTTCAATGCTTGCGCGGGTGAATTCCCGACGAGGTATACCGCCGAGGATCCCCAGCGCATTGCGCGTAGGCTTCAGCCAGATTGGCACCACATCGCTCATCATTAGCAAATGCGCCAGCGACTTATGACAGTTGCGATCAATCAGTAGCGTACTGCCTGAAGGCGCGGCATACATGCCGACAATCTTGTTCGACGTCGAGGTGCCGTTGGTCACCATATAGCTCTGCTCGGCACCAAAGGTGCGCGCGATATACTCCTCCGCTTCCAGATGCGGGCCGGTATGATCCAGCAGCGAACCCAGTTCAGTCACGGAAATAGACACGTCGGCCTTCAGCGTATTGCCGCCAAAGAAATCATAGAACAGGCAGCCGACCGGGCTTTTCTGATACGCCGTTCCCGCCATATGTCCGGGCGTGCAGAAGGTGTACTTTCCTTCCTTCACATAGGTAAACAGCGCCTTGGTGAAAGGAGGGGTGATGTTATCGAGGTATTCGCTGGTGTACTGACGGATGCGGGTTGCAATATCTTCAGACTGGCCCAGCGCATACTCAAAAAACCACAGCGCCATGCGCAGGTCGTGCGCGCTGACATCCATCGTCGAATGGGTATTAATAAAGGCGTAGAGCGGGAGATACTCGTTGAGCTGGTTGATGTCACTGCACAGATCCAGACTGTATTCATCCCAGTCAAAAATGACACCGCAAATTCGTGGGTTATGTTCGATAAACTTAAGCAGGTCGACGCTATTCTGCGGCCAGATAATCTGAAACCCCTGCTGTTGCAGCGCACGCTCAAGTTCCTTGATGGGCTCATCTTTATAAAAGACGCCATGCGGTCCCATGATGGCAATGATATTCATGCGATCCTCCTGGAAAAACCTTAGTTAATCATAGCCTGGTGAAACCACAGGTAAAAAAAAGGGCCACAGCGTTGTGGCCCTTTTCAGAATTAATGCAGTTTACGCGTAACCGTAGCTCATCAGACGCTGGTAACGACGGTTTTTCAAATCATCTTTGCTTAACACGTCGAGGTCGGCGAGATCGGCCAGCAGTTGTGCTTTCAGGGACGCAGCCATCACTTCCGGGTTGCGGTGCGCGCCGCCCAGCGGTTCCGGGATGATAGAGTCGATAAGCTTCAGCTCTTTCAGACGCGGCGCGATAATCCCCATCGCTTCTGCGGCCAGCGGCGCTTTGTCGGCGCTTTTCCACAGAATGGAGGCACAACCTTCCGGGGAGATAACGGAATAGGTGCTGTATTGCAGCATATTCACTTTATCGCCTACGCCGATCGCCAGCGCGCCGCCGGAACCACCTTCACCAATAACGGTGCAGATTACCGGTACGCTCAGACGCGACATTTCACGCAGGTTGCGCGCAATCGCTTCAGACTGACCACGTTCTTCCGCGCCCACGCCCGGATAAGCCCCAGGGGTGTCGATGAAAGTAATGATCGGCATATTGAAACGCTCGGCCATTTCCATCAGACGCAGCGCTTTGCGATAGCCTTCCGGTGCCGGCATGCCGAAATTACGACGAATTTTTTCTTTGGTCTCACGGCCTTTCTGATGACCAATGATCATCACCGGACGACCATCCAGACGCGCGATGCCGCCGACAATAGCTTTATCATCCGCATAGGCGCGATCGCCCGCCAGCTCATCAAATTCATCAAATGCCAGGCGGACATAATCCAGGGTGTACGGACGCTGTGGATGGCGCGCCAACTGGGCTACCTGCCATGCGCCAAGATCGGCGAAGATTTTACGCGTCAGCTCTACGCTTTTTTCACGCAGACGATGCACTTCTTCATCGATGTTAATATCCAGTTTCTCATCCTGACGGCTAACCGCAGTCAGAGAATCGATTTTTGCTTCCAGCTCTGCAATCGGCTGTTCAAAATCAAGGAAATTCAGACTCATAGTATTCCTGTATTAGTCAAACTCCAGTTCCACCTGCTCCGAACCAATAAGGCCACGGAGATCGTTTAGCAAACGATCGCTCGGAGAGACACGCCACGTTGCGCCAAAACGCAATCGCGCACGTGCATCCGCCCTCTGATAGTAGAGATGTACTGGAATTGTCCCCGAGCGGTGGGGTTCCAGAGACTGACGGAGTCGGTTTAAAAGCTGGTCATCAATTTGCCTGTCCGTCAGCGAGATAGCAAGCCCGCGAGCATATTTTTCCCGGGCTTCGTCAATATCCATGACTTCACGGGCCATCATTTTAAGCCCGCCGCTGAAGTCATCAAAGCTGACCTGTCCGCTGACGATAAGTATGCGGTCTTTTTCCAGCAATTGCTGGTATTTATCCAGGGCGTCGGTAAACAACATAACTTCCAGACGCCCGGAACGGTCATCCAGGGTACAGATGCCGATACGATTGCCGCGCTTGGTGACCATTACCCGCGCAGCAATGACGAGCCCCGCAGCCGTGGTGACTTTACCACGTTCTGTCGGATGCATGTCTTTCAGCCTGTGGCCTCCAACATAGCGCTCAATTTCTTTTAAATACTGGTTGATGGGGTGTCCCGTCAGGTAAAGCCCTAACGTTTCACGTTCCCCTTCTAATACCACCTGCTCCGGCCACGGTGTACAGTTAGCATAAGACTGTTCAATTTGTTCCGGCTCTTCAGCCAGCACGCCAAACATGTCCGCCTGACCCGTTGCCTCGGCTTTCGCATGCTGATCGGCGGCTTTTAGCGCATCGTTGAGTGAATTCATCAACGCCGCGCGATGTGGGCCAAGGCGGTCAAACGCCCCGGACATGATTAACTTTTCCAGCACCCGGCGGTTGAGTTTTTTGATGTCCGTGCGCGCACAGAGATCAAACAGCTCGCGGAAGTAACCGCCTTCGTTGCGCGCCTCAATAATAGCTTCAATTGGCCCTTCACCCACGCCTTTTATCGCGCCGATGCCATAGACAATTTCGCCATCATCATTCACGTGAAAATGATAAAGCCCGGAGTTGATGTCCGGCGGCAGGATTTTGAGCCCCATACGCCAGCATTCATCCACCAGCCCGACCACTTTCTCGGTGTTATCCATATCGGCGGTCATTACCGCCGCCATAAACTCGGCGGGGTAATGCGCCTTCAGCCATAGCGTCTGGTAAGAGACCAGCGCATAGGCAGCGGAGTGCGATTTGTTAAATCCGTAACCGGCGAATTTCTCCACCAGGTCAAAGATTTTCATCGCCAGTTCGCCGTCGACGCCGCGCTTTTTCGCCCCTTCTTCAAAGGTGCCGCGCTGCTTAGCCATCTCTTCCGGCTTTTTCTTACCCATCGCACGACGCAACATGTCCGCACCGCCAAGGGTATATCCGGACAGCTCCTGGGCAATCTGCATAACCTGTTCCTGATACAGGATAATGCCGTAGGTCGGCTCCAGTACCGGTTTCAGACACTCATGCTGCCATTGTACGTCCGGGTAGGAAATCTCTTCGCGACCATGCTTACGGTCGATAAAGTTATCTACCATCCCCGACTGTAGCGGACCAGGACGGAACAGGGCCACCAGGGCGATCATATCTTCGAAGCAGTCAGGCTGCAGACGTTTGATAAGATCTTTCATGCCGCGGGATTCTAGCTGGAAGACCGCCGTGGTCTCCGAGCGTTGCAGCATGTCGAAGCTTTTCTTGTCATCCAGCGGGATAGCGGCGATATCCAGCGGCGGCTCGCCGTTCTTTTCACGGCGCGCGTTAATCATTTCCAGCGCCCAGTTGATGATGGTGAGCGTACGCAGGCCGAGGAAGTCGAACTTCACAAGGCCGGCATATTCCACGTCGTTCTTATCAAACTGAGTAACCGGGTGCAGCCCCTGTTCATCGCAGTACAGCGGCGCAAAATCGGTAATTTTGGTCGGCGCGATAACTACACCACCGGCGTGTTTACCGGCGTTACGCGTGACACCTTCCAGCTTACGCGCCATATCGATCAGCGCTTTAACCTCTTCATCTGCCTCATAGATTTCCGGCAGTTGGGGTTCGGCTTCAAAGGCTTTTGCCAGCGTCATGCCCGGATCGGGCGGCACCAGTTTCGAAATACGGTCCACGAAGCCGTACGGGTGTCCCAGCACGCGCCCCACGTCGCGGATAACCGCTTTGGCCGCCATCGTACCGAAGGTAATAATCTGCGAAACCGCATCACGACCGTACATTTCCGCCACGTGTTCAATTACCCGGTCGCGTTTCTCCATACAGAAGTCAACGTCGAAGTCGGGCATTGAGACACGTTCCGGGTTCAGGAATCGTTCGAACAGCAGGTCAAATTCCAGCGGATCCAGGTCGGTAATTTTCAGCGCATAGGCGACAAGCGAGCCAGCACCGGAACCACGTCCCGGGCCTACCGGTACGCCGTTATCTTTCGACCACTGGATAAATTCCATCACGATCAGGAAGTAGCCAGGAAATCCCATCTGGTTGATAACTTTAAGTTCAACTTCCAGACGTTCGTCATAAGGCGGGCGCTTCTGGGCGCGAACTTCAGGGTCTGGGAACAAAAACGCCAGACGCTCTTCCAGACCTTCGCGCGATTTCGCCACGAGGAAATCCTCGGTGGTCATATCACCGGTCGGGAACTGTGGCAGGAAATACTCACCCAGACGTACCGTCACGTTACAGCGCTTAGCTATCTCAACGGTGTTTTGCAGCGCTTCCGGAATATCGGAAAACAGCTCGCACATCTCATCTTCGCTACGCATGTACTGCTGCGGCGAATAATTACGTGGGCGTTTCGGGTCGTCAAGGGTGAACCCGTCATGGATTGCCACGCGGATTTCATGCGCGTCAAAATCACCGGTTTCAAGGAAACGAACATCGTTGGTCGCCACCACCGGAAGACCACGCCTTTCCGCCAGCTCTACCGCTGCATGCAGATAATTTTCTTCATCTTGCCTGCCGGTGCGGATAAGCTCGAGGAAGTAACAATTTGGAAAATGTTCTTCGTAAAACGCTACGCACTCATCAACCAGTGCGCTATTACCGCGCAGCAGGCTGCGCCCGACGTCGCCCATGCGGCCGCCGGAGAGCAAAATCAAACCTTCTTTTAACTCGGCCAGCCAATCCCGGTCGATGACCGGCCCTTCTGCGCCATAACCACGCTGATAGGCTTTCGATATCAACAACGTCAGGTTCTGATAGCCAGTATTGTTTGCGGCCAGCACGGTGAGCTGCGTGAGTTCATCGCCCAGCAGCTCGCTACGGACATGAAAATCTGCGCCAACTATCGGCTTGATACCCGCACCGTGACCCGCTCCGTAAAACTTCACCAGACCACACAGGTTGGTAAAATCGGTGATCGCCAGCGCAGGCATGCCTAACGCGGCCGCCTTTTTCACCAGCGGCCCGGTTTTCGCCAGCCCATCGATCATGGAGTAGTCGCTGTGCACCCGCAGGTGGACGAAACGAGGTTCAGACATCTTCAGATTCCTTCGACACAAGAATCAGGACGTGAGTCCCAGTGCGCGTTTGACGGGGCCAAAACTACGGCGATGGTGCTCTGTTGCGCCATGCATTGCCAACTTTTCCAGATGAAAAGCGGTTGGATAGCCTTTGTGCTGTGCAAAGCCATACTGCGGGAACACCGTATCCAGCGCCGCCATTTCAGCATCACGAGTGACTTTTGCCAGTATCGACGCCGCGCTAATCTCCGCCACACGGCTATCACCTTTTACCACCGCCAGCGATGGCACCGGTAATGCCGGGCAACGATTGCCGTCGATCAGTACGTATTCCGGCGCTATATGTAGACCCGCAACCGCACGCTGCATGGCCAGCATAGTGGCATGTAAAATATTCAACTCGTCGATTTCATGTGGTTCCGCACGCCCCAGGCTCCAGCTTAACGCTTTTTCTTTAATCTCATCGAATAGCGCCAGGCGACGTTTTTCCGACAGTTTTTTTGAGTCGTTAAGACCGATAATAGGGCGAACCGGATCCAGAATGACGGCGGCAGTGACGACCGCGCCGACCAAAGGACCACGTCCAACTTCATCTACACCCGCCACTAAATGCGTATGCGGATATACAAATTCAATCATTGCGCTAACTCCAGGACCGCATCCGCCGCCTGCTCATCAGCGTTGCAACGGATCTGCTGATGCAGTTCACGGAATGTGTAGTGCATCGCATGGCTGGTTTTGCCATTCGCCAGCAACGGCAACAACGCTTGCGACAGCGCCTGCGGTTCGCACTCTTCCTGCAACAGCTCTTTAACCAGTTCTCTTCCCGCCAGCAGGTTAGGTAGCGAAACGTAATCGGTCTTCACCAGACGCTTTGCCAGCCAAAAGGTGAAAGGTTTCATACGATAGCCAACCACCATCGGGCATTTTGCCAGCATACATTCCAGCGCAGCGGTGCCAGAAGCCAGCAGTGCGGCATCGCTGGCAACCATCGCTTCACGTCCCATCCCATTAAGCAGATGTACGGAAAGCTCCGGTGCAACTTCAGCTTTAATGCGCTCAAACTGCTCGCGACGTTTGGCATTCACCAACGGCACTACCACTTCGAGATCTGGATAATGCTGGCGTAACAACTGCGCCGTTTTCAGAAAATCGGCGCTGAGCATCTCCACTTCTGCGCCACGGCTTCCTGGCAATAGCGCCAGGCAGTGAGCGTCATGGGGAATACCCAGAACATCGCGAGCCGCGTTTTTATCCGGGTCCAACGGCATGGCATCTGCCATGGTATGACCGATAAAGCGGCACGGGACGTTAAATTTGTCATAAAACGCTTTTTCGAAAGGCAGAAAGGCCAGCACCATATTGGTGGATCTGCCTATTTTGAAAACGCGTTTCTGTCGCCAGGCCCACACAGAGGGGCTGACGTAATGAATGGTTTTAATGCCCTGCTTTTTCAAATTCCCTTCGAGGGTAATATTGAAATCAGGCGCATCAATACCGACGAAAACATCCGGCTTTAAGTCGGTAAATCGGCGAGTGAGATCGGCGCGTATTTGCAGTAAACGGCGCAGGCGTCCGAGCACTTCAACAATGCCCATTACCGCCAGCTCTTCCATTTCGTACCAGGCTTCACAGCCTTCGGCCTGCATCAGCGGACCCGCCACGCCAACAAAACGCGCATTGGGAACGCGAGCCTTGAGTGCACGGATTAACCCTGCACCAAGAATATCGCCGGAGGTTTCTCCGGCGACGAGGGCAATCGTTAAAGGACGCTGCTCAGTCATTAACGAATCAGACCACGCGTTGAGCGCTCAAAGAAGTCGCTGAAAGCCTGAACTTCAGGGTACTGTTTCGCCAGTTCCGCGATTTCCGGTTTCACTTCTTCCAGCGTTTTACCGCTACGGTACAACGCTTTGTAGGCATTACGAATCGCGGTAATCGCTTCGCGGGTGAATCCACGACGCTTCAGACCTTCGATATTGACACCAAATGGCGTTGCGTGGTTGCCCTGGGCGATAACGTATGGAGGCACGTCCTGCGCAACGCCAGAACAGCCGCCAACCATCACATGCGCGCCGATGATGCAGAACTGATGCACCGCAGTCATGCCGCCGATGATAACAAAATCATCCAGCGACACATGCCCGGCAAGCGTGGCGTTATTCGCCAGAATACAGCGGTTGCCTACCGTACAATCATGCGCGACGTGCGCATTAATCATCAGTAAGTTATCGCTGCCCACCTTCGTCACTCCACCGCCCTGCACTGTGCCACGATGAATGGTGACGCTTTCGCGGATGCGGTTGCGATCGCCAATTTCCACGCGGGTCGGTTCGCCAGCATATTTCAGATCCTGGTTAACTTCACCGATGGAGGCAAACTGATAGATCTCGTTATCGCGACCAATTTTTGTATGGCCATTCACGACAACGTGAGACTTCAGTACGGTACCCTCACCAATTTCAACATGGGGTCCAACAATACAAAATGGGCCAATGTGAGCGTTAGCGCCAATGCTGGCGCCTTCTTCCACAATGGCAGTTGGGTGAATAAAGGCGGATTTATCAATCACGTATCAGGCCTCCCGGCTACGGGCACACATCATCGTTGCTTCGCACACAACTTTACCGTCGACCAGCGCAACCCCTTTAAAACGGGTCAGGCCGCGGCGCGTTTTCTCGAAAGTCACTTCCATGATCATCTGATCGCCTGGCACGACAGGACGCTTAAAGCGCGCTTCGTCAATACCCGCAAAATAGTACAGTTCACCTGGTTCCAGTTTCCCTACGCTTTTAAACGCAAGGATACCGGTGGCCTGCGCCATTGCTTCCAGAATCAGTACGCCTGGGAAAATAGGTTTACCCGGGAAGTGGCCCTGGAAGAAAGGCTCGTTAACAGATACATTTTTCACTGCGCGCAGAAAACGACCTTCTTCAAAATCCAGCACGCGGTCAACCAGCAGAAACGGAAAACGGTGCGGCAGAAGTTCTAAAATCTCTTCAATATGCAGAGTATGAGTGTTAGTAGTCAAAATACTCTTCCTGTCAAAATATACTAAAAGGCAATAATAACACGGCCTGTCGCAATCGTATGAATGGGACAGGCCGAAAAGTCAGACATGCAAAAGCGGTGCTTTAGTCTTGTTGATTAACCTTGCGCTCAATCGCTTTGAGACGCTTGCTCATATCATCAATATTCATCACCAGTGCAGCTGTTTTACGCCATACCTTATTGGGCTGTAGCGGAATGCCTGAGGAATAGACGCCAGGTTCGGTGATAGGACGCATCACCATACCCATGCCAGTAACCGTGACTTTATCGCATATTTCCATATGCCCATTGATCACGCTGGCGCCGCCAATCATGCAGTAACGGCCAATCTTCAGGCTACCCGCCATAATGACGCCACCGGCTACCGCCGTATTGTCACCAATCACAACGTTATGCGCAATCTGGCACTGGTTATCAATGATAACACCATTACCGATCACAGTATCGTCCAGCGCACCACGGTCAATGGTGGTACAAGCGCCGATCTCGACGCGATCGCCGATAATCACGCGACCAAGCTGCGGGATCTTCACCCAGTTACCGCGATCGTTCGCGTAACCAAATCCATCAGATCCGACGACAGTGCTGGACTGGATCAGGCAATTCTCACCGATCTGAATGTCGTGGTAAATCGTCACATTCGCCCACAAGCGTGAACCTGCGCCGATTTTAGTATTTTTTCCGACGAAGCAGCCTGCGCCGATAACGACGTTATCGCCCAGTTCTACGCCAGACTCAATGACCGCATTTGCGCCCACAGAAACATTATTACCCAGCTTCGCCGTCGCATCGATCACTGCACTCGGTGCAATGTTTTGTGCGGGCTGCGGCGTGGTATCTAAGATTTGCGCCATACGTGCATAGGTCAGGTAGGGATTCTTCACTACCAGCGCTGCACTCTTAGCAAAAGGAAGATCGTCCTGCGTCATCACAACGGCAGAGGCCTGGCATACGCCTAAGTGTTCACGGTACTTAGGATTCACCATGAACGTGATATTGCCAGTTTGCGCAGATTGCATGGACGCTACGCCGGTGATGACGATATCGCCATCACCGTGTAATTCTGCATCCAACTGCTCTGCTAAATCAGCCAGTCGAATTGAAGGCATTACTTATTTAACCTGTTTCAGTACGTCAGCGGTGATGTCTTTTACATCGCTGCTGTTGTATGCAACGGTGTTTGCGTCAACAACCAGATCGATGCTCTGACTGTTAGCAACAGATTTCACAGCTGTCTGGATACGAGTAACCAGTTTGCCACGTTCTTCGTTGGAACGACGCGCACGATCCTGCTCAAAAGCCTGAGCTTTCTGAGAGAAAGTCTGACGCTGAGCCATGACGTCTTTTTCCAGCTTAGTACGATCGCTACCCGCTTTCATGGATTGCAGACGCTGCATTTTAGATTGCAGATCAGATTCCATACGCTGCAGTTCGCTGGCACGGCCTTTGAACTCGTTTTCCAGCGTAGCAGAAACGCCCGTCTTCTGTGCAACCTGTTGGAACAAGCTACCCATGTTGACGATTGCAATTTTGTCAGCAGCCTGTGCGGACGTTGCCATCGCTAAACCGAGACCTGCAGCTAATAACCACTTTTTCACAATTAACTCCTTACCATCCCATTTGCACCCGAAGGTACAGTTCTTTGCGTGGCCAGGCGATCCCATGCAAGATCGCCTAAAGTCATCGCTACACTACCACTACATTCCTTTGCGAAGAACAATTACCAGGTTTTACCAATGTTAAACTGGAACTGTTCCGCTTTGTCTCCATCGTACTTCTTGAACGGCTGGGCGTAGGAGAAAACCAACGGCCCCAATGGGGACATCCATTGTAAAGCGATACCCGCTGACATACGGATATTGTTCGGATCGCTGTAGTCCGGATAACCAGAGTACTTAGCTGAATCCCAGTTCGTATCCCAAACGGTACCCATATCCCAGAAGAATGAGGTACGGACCGAGTTGGCATACTTGTCGCTGATAAACGGCGTCGGGGTAATAAATTCCAGGCTGGCGACAGCCATGGCGTTACCGCCTACCGCATCATCCGATTTACACGGTGAAGTATTGGTGGCGTCACATTCGTTATCGTAATCGCTATCGTTGTTATAACGATTAGCCGGTAAATAGACAGCCTTTGGACCGATGGTGTTGGACTGGAAACCACGCACGGTGCTGGAACCACCGGCATAGAAGTTCTCGTAGAACGGCATCTCTTTGCTGCCGATGCCGTCACCATAGCCCCACTTCGTGCGACCCAGAACAACCCATTTGTGATCGTCATCGATCGGCACATAGGTCGCGGTATCCAACGTCGCTTTGTAGTATTCGTTGTCAGAACCCGGAATGGTTACTTTACCGTTCAGGTTGACACGCGTACCTTCCGTTGGGAAGTACCCACGGTCCAGCTTGTTATATGTCCACCCATAGTTGAAGGTGAAATCGTCTGATTTAAAGCTATCAGCGTCAGGATCCTTACCCATTGAAACCAGATAACGTTGCATTGCAACCTGTGGATCCATGTTAGACAAGGAGTTATGCACATAACCCACACCCGCACGCAAGGTGTTGTATTCGTTGATCGGGAAGCCGAGCGTTGCGTCAGTACCATAACTTTTGTTGGTATAGTCGGACAGGTCTGCATCATCCGCTTTAAAGTCATTGTAGAAAACGCGACCACCAAGGCTCACCCCATCAACGGTGAAATATGGGTTGGTGACAGACAACTCAGTATAGGTCTGATAGTCGTTTTTGGTGCCGTTGATGCCGACTGAATAACCGGTACCTAACCAGTTATCTTGCTGAACGCCAGCCTGGAAGCTCACGCCGCTTTCAGTACCGTAACCAACGCCGAAGTTAAAGCTACCGGTGTTACGCTCTTTGACCTTATAGACCACATCAACCTGATCCGGGCTACCCGGTACACGCTGAGTATCGGTATCGACAGTTTCAAAGTAACCCAGACGGTTCAGACGCTCTTTACCCTGATCGACCAGATCGCTACCCAACCAGGCACCTTCCATCTGGCGCATTTCGCGACGCAGAACGGAATCTTTAGAGGTGTCGTTACCTTCAAAACGAATCTTACGCACGTAGAAACGGTTACCTGCATCCACGTTTACGCGTAATTTAACGGTTTTGTCGGCGTCGTTGATTTCAGGTTGCGACTGTACGCGCGGATAGGCATAGCCATAGCGACCCAGAAGCTTCTTGATATCATCTTCCATTTTGGTCACTTTGGTGCCGTTATAGAGTTCGCCTGGCTCGATTTTGGTCAGGGTCTCAATTTCGGCGGAGTGCCCAGCCAAGTTACCGCTCACCTGTACCCCTGAAAGCTTGTATTGATCGCCTTCAGTGATGTTAACGGTAATGTAGATACCTTTTTTATCCGGCGTCAGGCTAACCTGGGTGGAATCGATATTGAAGCGGGCATAACCGCGATCCAGATAGTAGCTGCGCAAGGTTTCAAGATCGCCCGCCAGTTTCTGTTTCTGGTATTTACGATCGCCCACCACGTTCCACCACGGCACTTCATCACGCAGTTGGAAGTGAGAGATCAGTTCGTCGGTCGAGAAAGCATGGTTGCCGACGATATTGATCTGTTGGATCTTCGCCGAAACGCCTTCCTGGAAGACCAGCTTGAGGTCAACGCGGTTACGCGGCAACGGCGTTACCACCGCTTTCACACTGGCGCTGTACTTACCGACGCTATAGTAGAAATCTTCCAGCCCTTTTTCGATATCGGCTAGCGTGGTGCGATCCAGAGACTCGCCAACACGCACACCAGAAGCCTCGAGGTTTTGCTTGAGCATGTCATCTTTCACCGATTTGTTACCGGAGAAAGTGATGCTGGCAATCGTCGGACGTTCTTTTACCTGAACCAGAAGGGTATCACCATCGCGCAGGACGCGGACATCCTCAAAGTTACCGGTGGCGAACAGAGCACGAATGGTATTACTGATGTCTTCATCATTAACCGTGTCGCCTGTGCGCACCGGCATACTGAGGAGAGCCGCACCAACGGCGACTCGCTGTAGGCCTTCGAAATGAATGTCCTTCACTACGAACCCTTCAGCACCGTATACGGTGGCGCTGCTAAACAGCAGCGACGCTATGAGCAACTTTTTCATCGCCATCGTTATTATGCGTTCTTCCTAACACTCTCTTACAACCGAGAGAAATCATTGAAAAGTGCAAGCCCCATTAACAACACCAGCAAGATAGAGCCAATGCGATAACTAAAGTCTTGAACCCGCTCGGATACCGGACCGCCCTTCAGCTTTTCAATCGCCAGGAACAGCAGATGCCCCCCGTCAAGAACGGGCAACGGAAACAGGTTGATTATCCCTAAGTTCACGCTGATAAGCGCAAGGAACATCAGGTAATAAATAACCCCGAACTCCGCTGACATCCCAGCCCCCTGGGCGATAGAAATCGGCCCACTGAGGTTGTTCAGTTTTACATCACCGGTAATCAATTTTCCCAGCATACTGACCGTCAACTTCATCAACTGCCACGTTTTATCCGAGGCTTCGAGGATGGCGCTGAATGGCCCATACTGGCGTACAGTCTTATACTCATCAGGCAGAGGAATAACTTTAGGCACCACGCCCGCAAAACCCTCAGCCTTCCCGTTAACCTGTTTTGAATCTGGGGTTAACGTTAAAGACAAGGAACTTCCTTGTCTTTCAATATCTAGCGCTAACGGCTTATCCGGATTATCGCGCACCAGCGTCACGAACGTCATCCATTGCGTTAGCGGCTGACCATTGACTTTAACGATCCTGTCGCCAGCTTGCAAACCCGCCTTACTTGCAGCGGAGTTTACCTGCACTTCTGACAGCACCGATTCAATCTGCGGACCGCGCGGGCGAATCCCTAAACTGGAAACAGGATCCTCTTTGTCTGGCTCAAATGCCCAATGGCGTAAATCCAGCGTTTTGTCCTGCCGCTGGTTGCTGCCAAACTGCGCCACGCTGAGAGTCGTATGTTCATCGCCAATTTTGGATACCAGTTGTAATCGCACGGCATCCCAATCAGGGGTTTCGATACCATCAACCGCTTTTAGTTCCGTACCCGGCTGAATTTGCGCCTGTGCGGCAATCGAGTTGGGTGTTATTTCACCAACAACCGGACGAACACCAGGGACACCGATGATAAACACCAGCCAATACGCGAAAATAGCAAAAAGGAAGTTGGCAATCGGACCTGCGGCAATGATGGCTGCGCGTTGTCCAACCGTTTTATTGTTGAAAGCGTAATGGCGCAGCTCCGGTGCGACCGGTTCAGCGCGCTCATCCAGCATTTTGACGTAACCGCCGAGGGGAATCAGGGCGATGACGTATTCCGTACCTGATTTATCGGTACGCCGCCAAAGCGCTTTTCCAAAGCCAATGGAAAAGCGTTCGACGCGGACTCCGCAGCGCCGTGCAACCCAGAAATGACCAAATTCATGCACGGTGATAAGCACACCAAGTGCAACGATGAATGCAGCCAGATTCCAGAGAATACTCAGCATAAGACCATCCGTTAGAGTGTCCTAAATACCAGTAACAACAGGCAGGCAAAGACCGGTACCGCAGCCGTCAGGCTATCAATACGATCCAAAATACCGCCGTGTCCTGGTATTAAGTGACCACTGTCCTTAATACCTGCTTCACGCTTAAACATACTCTCGGTCAGGTCACCCAGCACGGAGGCCAGGGCAGCAACGATGGAGCAAATAAGCAAGGTGACAGGCGCAACCTCAAGATTCGCCCACATGCCATAACCCCATGAGATCACGGCCGCAGTGGCGAGTCCGCCAATAAAACCCTGCCAGGTTTTACCAGGAGAAACCTTCGGCGCCAGCTTATGTTTGCCAAACAGCTTACCAAACATATAGGCACCCGAGTCCGCTCCCCAGACGAGGATCATGACATACAGCAGCCATAGCGCGCCACTATAATGATTCTCATCATAGTGCCATGCACGTAACGCCAGCATTCCCCAAAAGAAAGGGACTATGGTTAACACGCCGAAAATTATGCGTAATGTTTTGGAATTACGCCAGACCGACGCAGAGCCGGGATAAAACAGCACCAGTAACAGCGCCACGACCCACCAGCCCAGCGACGCCCACAGCGATACTTCAACCAGCGGCTGATGAATATTGCGATGGTATTCCGGCAACAAAAATAGCATCAGTGCCAGCAGTAGCCCGCACAAAACAGCCAGCCAGACTCGCTGCGTACGCGTGGTAAAACCGCTTAACTGTCCCCATTCCCAAGCGGCCAGCATACAGACGGCCAGCGTAACAATGGCGAACCCCACCGGCGGCAGCAAAAACAGCGCCGCGATGACAACGGGTATTAAAACAAAAGCAGAAATCAGGCGATACTTCAGCAAAAGCGACCCCCATCAGGCTTTTTCATCACCGGGCTCGGTGCCGCCGAAACGACGCTCACGATTAGCAAAGGCATGCAGCGCACCTTCAAAGTCTTGTTCATCGAAATCGGGCCAGAGAACATCCGTAAAGTAAAGTTCGGCATAGGCAATTTGCCACAACAGAAAATTACTAATTCGATGCTCTCCCCCAGTCCTTATCACTAAATCCACAGGAGCCAGTTCATGCATACAAATTTGCTGCCCCAGCATCTCTTCATCGATTTGCTCTGGACGCAGCAGACCATCCTGCACCTGTTGTGCCAGTTGTCTGACTCCCTGGACTATATCCCACCGTCCACCGTAATTCGCTGCAATATTTAGCGTCAACCCGGTATTCTGGGCGGTAATCGCTTCTGATTTGCGAATCCGTTCTTGCAAACGTGAGTTAAATCGACTGATATCCCCGATAATACGCAGACGTACGTTATGGCGGTGCAGGTTTTTCACTTCGCTATCAAGCGCCCACACAAACAGCTCCATTAACGCGCTCACTTCCTGCGCAGGTCGGTTCCAGTTCTCACTGCTAAAGGCATACAGCGTTAACGCATCAATACCGTTATTGGCAGCAAAAGAGACAGCCCGGCGGACGGACTTTGCTCCGGCCTTATGTCCAAAGGCGCGAATCTTCCCTTGCTTTTTCGCCCAGCGGCCATTGCCATCCATGATAATTGCTACATGGCGACAACCATGTGCTGGCAAATTTTCGCTTAATGGTTTAGTTGCAGACAACATAACGCGTTTTTAGTCCCTGAAAGGATTATACGGTACTCAGGAATACTGAAGCCTTTTGCGCTTCATCCTTCAGGCTGCTCCTTCGTTGGCTGTGATCTTCGCCCCAGTCACATACTCTTTGTATGCTCCAGGGGACTCATCCACTTGCCACCTTGATGCAACCTGAATGATTTTGTGCATCCACAAAAAAGCCGTGTCAAACCACGGCTTACCCGACCGAAAAAAAACAAATACCCGCGATCGAGTGGCGCAGACTATATCACTGAAGCCCAACGCTAACAAATAGCGCGATTCTCCGAGGAGGGATTATCATCAGCTTGAGCGTCGCATCACTTCTTTTCTGGCGACTTCCCGCGCGATAGCATCAACCTTCAGCACGTCATCAACGCTCTGTGGCTCCTGCAAATCCATCTTATCCAGTACGGATAAATTCAGGTCAGCAATATCGGTAAATCGGATCTGCTGCGCCAGGAATGCGGCAACGGTAATTTCATTCGCTGCGTTCAAAGCGGTCGTCGCCGCCTGCCCTTGCTCAAACGCGTCCATCGCCAGTTTCAGGCATGGATAACGCTGGTAATCAGGTGCGGAAAACGTCAACGCACTGAGCTTGCAAAAGTCGACAGGCTTAACGCCGGACGTCACTCGTTCTGGCCATGCCATCGTATGAGCAATAGGTGTACGCATATCAGGTTCCCCCAACTGCGCCAGAACGCTACCATCCTGATAACGCACCATCGAATGAATAACCGACTGCGGGTGAATCAGCACTTCCATCTGGCTTGCATTGGCATTAAATAACCAACGCGCTTCAATGTATTCCAGACCTTTATTCATCATGGTGGCTGAATCGACAGAGATTTTTCGTCCCATCGACCAATTCGGATGACGACATGCCTGATCGGGGGTCATAGAAACCAGATCGCGCAATGCCGTTTCACGGAAAGGGCCACCAGACCCGGTAAGCAAAACTGATATGACGCCATTTTGCTCAAGGTCAGCGTATCCCAGATTGTGTTGGATAGGTTGCGGTAAACTCTGAAAAATCGCGTTATGTTCGCTATCTACCGGCAAAAGCTGTGCTTTGTGGCGTTGCACGTCGTCCATAAACAGACGCCCGCAGGTCACCAGAGACTCTTTATTCGCCAGCAAAATGCTTTTGCCCGCGCGGATTGCCGCCAGCGTCGGTAGCAAGCCCGCCGCGCCGACAATCGCCGCCATAACCTGATCAACATCATCCAGCGCAGCCATATCACAGGCAGCCTGCTGCCCGCTCATAACCTCAGTACGACTGCCCTGCTCCAGCAGAGCTGCTTTTACCAACGCAGCGCTTTTTTCATCGTCCATTACCGCATAGCGAGGAGAAAATTCCAGACATTGCTCAACCATACGGACGACATTTTTACCCGCCACCAACGCAGCAACGCGAAATTTTTCCGGGTTATGGCGTACTACATCCAGCGTACTGCAACCAATGGAACCGGTTGATCCCAGGATGGTTAATTGCTTCATCAGACATCCAGAAGAATTTTACTCGTCATATTTCAAGTTGCATGTACGTTGGCTCTCCTCGTTCACCCCTGTCACGCACGGGTGTACGCTCCCGGGGATGCCCTACGTCGCCGCCTTCCTGCAACTCGAATATTTAGAGTATATAGACAGAAAAAAGCAAAACGCCGCCATCCAGCCTTCTCAGGCCTTCTAAGCGGCGTTTTTAGCGTACAGGCGAATCAGAACTGCATCAGTTCCGTTTCTTTCTCTGCCAGCGCCGCATCAACTTTCTTGATAGCTGCGTCAGTCAGTTTCTGTACGTCGTCCTGAGAACGGCGATCGTCATCTTCGCTGATCTCTTTTTCTTTCAATAACGCTTTCACTTTGTCGTTGGCATCGCGGCGTACGTTACGTACGGCAACGCGCGCGCCTTCAGCTTCGCCACGCACGATCTTGGTCAGATCTTTACGACGTTCTTCAGTCAGCGGCGGCAGCGGAACGCGGATGTCGGAACCCGCAGAACTTGGATTCAGACCGAGGTCGGAAGCCATAATTGCTTTCTCAACGGCTGGCCCCATAGAACGGTCGAACACGTTGATTTTCAGGGTACGGGAATCTTCAACCGTTACGCTTGCCAGCTGGCGCAGCGGGGTCGGTGTGCCGTAATATTCCACGACAATACCATCCAGCAGGCTAGGAGAAGCACGGCCCGTGCGAATTTTGCTGATTTGGTTTTTGAACGCTTCGACGCATTTGTCCATGCGTACTTCAGCATCTTTTCTGATATCGTTGATCACGTTACGAATCCTTGAAAGCTTGTTTCAGTCAGACCATACCCACCACGCAAGATGTGACAAGTATAGTCTTGATTAATTTTGAGGGACGTATCCCGCGACATTAAAGCGGAATATTACCTGCATTTAGCCGCAACGGGAATTATTCCGTGATTAACGTGCCTTCTTTTTCACCCATAACAACACGGCGCAGCGCACCCGGTTTGTTCATGTTAAAGACACGAATCGGTAATTTGTGGTCACGAGCCAGTGTAAACGCCGCAAGATCCATCACTTTCAGCTCTTTATCCAGTACTTCAGCATAGGTCAACTGTTCGTACATAGTCGCCGTTGGATCTTTAGCCGGGTCAGCCGTAAATACGCCATCGACTTTGGTGGCTTTCAGTACCACATCCGCTTCAATTTCAATACCACGCAGGCAAGCCGCAGAGTCGGTAGTGAAGAACGGATTGCCAGTACCCGCAGACAAAATAACAACGCGGTTGTTACGCAGCAGGCTGATTGCTTCCGCCCAGCTGTAGTTATCACACACGCCATTCAGAGGAATTGCGGACATCAAGCGAGCGTTCACATAGGCGCGGTGAAGCGCATCGCGCATCGCCAGACCGTTCATGACGGTGGCTAACATGCCCATGTGGTCGCCCACAACGCGGTTCATCCCTGCTTTCGCCAGACCAGCGCCACGGAACAGGTTACCACCACCAATCACTACGCCAACCTGGATACCCAGCTCAACCAGCTCTTTGATTTCCTGAGCCATACGGTCAAGGATGCTTGCATCAATACCGAAGCCTTCTGAACCTTGCAGAGCTTCGCCACTTAACTTAAGCAGAATACGTTTGTAGACGGGTTTTGCATTGGTAGCCATGTTTCTTTCCTGAGACTGTCAACGAATGAGATGAATTAATTCCGGCGACATTGTATGTCGCTTTTCAGCATGACCACTATAGCGGTTCGCTGAATTTACAAGCCAGACACAAAAAGAAGCCGCCCTCAGGCGGCTCCTTTAAAAATTAAGACTGCTTGGACATCGCAGCAACTTCTGCTGCAAAGTCAGTCTCAACTTTTTCGATGCCTTCGCCCACTTCAAAGCGGATGAAGCCAGTTACGTCAGCATTGTGCTCTTTCAGCAGCTGACCAACAGATTTGCTCGGCTCCATAACGAAAGGCTGGCCGGTCAGAGAAACTTCGCCGGTGAATTTCTTCATACGGCCTTCAACCATTTTCTCTGCGATTTCTTTCGGCTTACCAGACTGCATCGCGATGTCCAGCTGAACCTGGTATTCTTTCTCTACCACTTCAGCAGAAACGTCTTCCGGCTTAACGAATTCTGGTTTGCTTGCAGCAACGTGCATTGCCAGCTGTTTAACCAGCTCTTCGTCAGCGCCAGTTGCAGCAACCAGAACACCGATACGAGCACCGTGCTGGTAGTTACCCAGAACTTCGCCTTCCAGGGAAGCAACGCGACGGATGTTGATGTTCTCACCGATTTTAGCAACCAGAGCAACACGTTCTTCTTCGAACTGCGCTTTCAGAACTTCAACGTCAGTGATTTTGCCAGCAACGGCAGCGTCCAGTACTTTGTCAGCAAATGCCTGGAAACCAGCATCTTTAGCAACGAAGTCAGTCTGGCAGTTAACTTCCAGAATGAAAGCGATGTTGCCGTCGATTTTGGTTTTGATTACGCCGTCAGCAGCAACGTTGCCTGCTTTTTTCGCCGCTTTGATTGCGCCGGACTTACGCATGTTTTCGATTGCCAGCTCGATGTCGCCATTAGCTTCAGTCAGTGCTTTTTTGCAATCCATCATGCCTGCGCCAGTACGCTCACGCAGCTCTTTTACCAGGGATGCGGTAATTTCAGCCATTCTAAAATCCTCGGAAGATTTGATCTGCCCGGCATGAAACCGCACAGATTTAAAAGTGAAAAAGGGGCCTAAAGGGCCCCTAACCAAACGTGATACTACCTGGTTTATAAGGGGGCTCGAACGAGCGTGCCTTATTATTCAGCTTCTACGAAGCTTTCTTCCGCCTGGGAAGCCAGATCCTGAGAACGGCCTTCACGAACGGTAGTAGCTACAGCGCCCAGGTACAGGGTCACAGCACGGATTGCGTCGTCGTTACCCGGGATAACGAAGTCAACACCGTCCGGATCAGAGTTGGTATCAACGATAGCAAATACTGGGATACCCAGGTTGTTTGCTTCTTTGATAGCAATGTGCTCGTGGTCAGCATCGATTACGAACAGAGCGTCCGGCAGACCGCCCATGTCTTTGATACCGCCCAGGCTGTTTTCCAGTTTCTCAAGCTCACGAGTACGCATCAGCGCTTCTTTCTTGGTCAGCTTTTCGAAAGTACCGTCCTGAGACTGAGTTTCCAGATCTTTCAGACGTTTGATGGACTGACGAACGGTTTTCCAGTTAGTCAGCATGCCGCCCAACCAGCGATGGTTCACGAAGAACTGGTCGCAGTTGTTAGCAGCTTCTTTCACCGCTTCGCTTGCAGCGCGTTTAGTACCAACGAAAAGGATTTTACCTTTACGAGCAGAGATCTTGTTCAGTTCAGCCAGAGCTTCGTTGAACATCGGTACAGTTTTCTCAAGGTTGATGATGTGAACTTTGTTACGCGCACCGAAGATGAACGGCTTCATTTTCGGGTTCCAGTAACGGGTCTGGTGACCGAAGTGAACACCAGCCTTGAGCATGTCGCGCATGGAAACAGTTGCCATGATTAAAACCTCTATATATAAAAGTTGGGGTTAAGCCTCCACGCATCCCATATTACCGACCCCAAAGGGCACCCCGGAATATGTGCCGATACGTGTGTGTTGTTACACAAAGTGAGATTTGTCGCTCCCGTCCATCGTGTGTAGTCTTCAAATGGATCGGAAGTCCGGCGCGCTTTATACCACAAATACGCTACCGACACCAATAATTGTTGGCGGTGCATGCTGAATGAACGATGAATTTCGTGTTACAGGGAGGCAGCCAATTTTTTGCATCTCCGGGCGCTTACATGCAGTAAGCGACTGGAGTGAAAAATTTCAGCCAACACACCTGTGGCACGAAAGGCGAAGTTCAGAATGATTCTCAATTTGGCAGCATGTATGCCGGACTGATACCATTGGCACCACTTAAACAATTATTGCCGATATCATCGGCACTGATGGACAGAATTCATGGCTATCTCAATCAAGACCCCTGAAGAAATCGAAAAAATGCGCGTCGCAGGCCGTCTGGCCGCCGATGTACTGGAAATGATCGAACCGTTTGTTAAGCCAGGCGTCAGCACCGGCGAACTGGATCGCATCTGTAATGACTACATCGTGAATGAGCAGCAGGCCATTTCCGCCTGCCTGGGCTATCACGGTTATCCGAAGTCCGTGTGCATCTCTATTAATGAAGTGGTGTGCCATGGGATACCGGACGACGCCAAGCTCCTGAAAGACGGCGATATCGTCAACATCGACGTAACCGTGATTAAAGACGAGTTCCACGGTGATACCTCGAAAATGTTCATCGTCGGCAAACCAACCATTCTGGGCGAGCGTTTGTGCCGCGTCACGCAGGAAAGCCTGTATCTGGCGCTGCGGATGGTAAAACCGGGTATTCGCCTGCGCACGCTGGGCGCTGCGATTCAGAAATACGCGGAAGGCGAAGGCTTCTCTGTGGTCCGTGAATATTGCGGTCACGGCATCGGTCGCGGCTTCCATGAAGAGCCGCAGGTTCTGCACTACGATGCAGACGACGGCGGTGTGGTACTGCAGCCGGGCATGACCTTCACCGTAGAGCCCATGCTGAATGCCGGTGATTACCGCATCCGCACCATGAAAGACGGATGGACGGTGAAAACCAAAGATCGGAGCTTGTCTGCTCAGTACGAGCATACTATTGTGGTGACGGAAAAAGGCTGTGAAATTCTGACATTACGCAAGGATGACACCATCCCGGCGATCATCACACACGACGAATAATGTTTTGCCTGATGGCGATGCACCCGCATCTTATCAGGCCTACAAATTGTACTACTTCGTAGGCCGGGTAAGGCGTTCACGCCGTCATCCGGCTTTTTTAATGGGTGGCGCATAATGAATACTCTTCCTGAACAACACGCAAATACTGCCCTCCCCACCCTGCCAGGCCAACCGCAGAACCCCGGAACCTGGCCGCAGCACGATCTCAACTGCCCCGGCATTAAAGCGCATATCGACACTTTCCAGCACTGGTTAGGTGACGCGTTTGACAGCGGGATTTCCGCAGAACAGCTGATTGAGGCCCGCACCGAGTTTATTGACCAGTTACTGCAACGTCTGTGGATTGAAGCCGGTTTCGGTCAAATTGCCGACCTGGCGCTGGTTGCCGTTGGCGGTTACGGGCGCGGCGAACTGCATCCGCTTTCCGATATTGACCTGCTGATCCTGAGTCGTAAAAAGCTACCAGACGCGCAGGCCGAAAAAGTTGGCGAACTGTTAACGCTGCTATGGGACGTGAGGCTCGAGGTTGGGCACAGCGTGCGCACGCTGGAAGAGTGTCTGCTGGAAGGATTGTCAGATTTAACCGTCGCCACCAACCTGATTGAAACACGCCTGCTGATTGGTGATGTGGCGCTGTTTCTTGAGCTACAAAAGCATATTTTTAGCGAAGGTTTCTGGCCGTCCGATAAGTTTTACGCAGCCAAAGTTGAAGAGCAGAATCAGCGCCACCAGCGCTATCACGGCACCAGCTACAACCTGGAGCCGGATATCAAAAGTAGCCCCGGCGGCCTGCGCGATATTCATACCCTGCAATGGGTGGCCCGCCGCCATTTTGGCGCCACCTCACTGGATGAAATGGTCGGTTTCGGCTTTTTGACGCAGGCAGAACGTGCCGAGCTGAATGAATGTTTGCATATCCTGTGGCGCATTCGCTTTGCCCTGCATCTGGTCGTTAGTCGTTACGACAACCGTCTGCTGTTTGATCGTCAGCTCAGTGTGGCGCAACGCCTGAACTACGGCGGTGAAGGCAATGAGCCTATCGAGCGGATGATGAAAGACTATTTCCGCGTCACACGACGGGTCAGCGAACTGAACCACATGCTGTTGCAACTGTTCGACGAGGCGATCCTCGCCCTGCCCGCCGATGAAAAACCACGTCCGATTGATGACGACTTTCAACTGCGCGGCACATTGATTGATCTGCGCGACGACGACCTGTTTATTCGCAAACCCGAAGCGATATTGCGGATGTTTTACATCATGGTGCGTAATAGCGCGATCAGCGGAATTTACTCCACTACGCTGCGCCATTTACGTCATGCCCGCCGTCATTTAACGCAGCCGCTGTGCTACATCCCGGAGGCGCGTTCGCTGTTTCTCAGTATGTTGCGCCATCCGGGCGCGGTGAGTCGCGGCCTGCTGCCTATGCATCGCCACAGCGTGTTGTGGGCCTATATGCCGCAATGGTCGCATATTGTCGGCCAAATGCAGTTTGACCTGTTTCATGCATATACGGTGGATGAACACACTATTCGCGTAATGCTTAAGTTGGAAAGTTTTGCTAACGAAGAGACCCGTCAGCGCCATCCGCTGTGCGTGGATCTGTGGCCGCGTCTGCGACAGCCGGAGCTGATTCTGATTGCCGCGCTGTTCCACGATATCGCCAAAGGTCGCGGCGGCGATCACTCGGTTCTCGGCGCCCAGGATGTGCTCAAATTCGCCGAACTGCACGGGCTGAACTCCCGCGAAACGCAACTGATCGTGTGGCTGGTGCGCCAGCATTTGCTGATGTCGGTTACCGCTCAGCGCCGCGATATTCAGGATCCCGAAGTCATTAAGCAATTCGCCGAAGAGGTGCAAACGGAACATCGTCTGCGCTTTTTGGTGTGCCTGACCGTCGCAGATATTTGCGCCACCAACGAAACGCTGTGGAATAGCTGGAAGCAAAGCCTGCTGCGCGAGCTGTACTTCGCGACGGAAAAACAGTTACGGCGCGGGATGCAAAACACGCCGGATATGCGTGAGCGCGTACGCCATCATCAGCTTCAGGCGCTGGCGCTACTGCGCATGGACAACATTGATGAAGAAGCGCTACACCATATCTGGTCGCGCTGTCGCGCCAACTATTTTGTACGTCACAGTCCAAATCAGTTGGCCTGGCATGCACGTCATCTGCTGCAACACGATCTCAGCAAGCCGCTGATCCTGCTCAGCCCGCAGGCCACGCGAGGCGGGACGGAAATTTTCATCTGGAGCCCTGACCGCCCTTACCTGTTTGCTGCCGTCTGCGCCGAACTGGACAGGCGCAACCTTAGCGTCCACGATGCGCAGATTTTCACCACCCGCGATGGGATGGCGATGGATACGTTCATTGTGCTGGAACCAGACGGTAGCCCGCTGTCGTCAGACCGACACGAAGCGATCCGTTTTGGGCTTGAACAGGCGATCACCCAGCGTAGCTGGCAGCCGCCGCAACCGCGTCGCCAGCCGGCAAAATTACGTCACTTTACCGTCGATACCGAGGTCACTTTTCTGCCGACCCATACCGACCGAAAATCATTTCTTGAGCTTATCGCTCTCGACCAGCCAGGACTGCTGGCGCGGGTCGGGCAGATTTTTGCCGATCTGGGAATTTCGCTGCATGGCGCCCGAATTACAACTATTGGCGAGCGAGTAGAAGATTTATTCATAATCGCTACCGCCGACCGGCGCGCCCTTAATAATGAGCTGCAGCAGGAAGTGCATCAACGGTTGACAGAGGCCCTCAATCCAAACGATAAAGGGTAATGTTTTTATTTATTATGGAAAGAGTTTAACAATGCAGCAGTTACAGAACGTTATTGAGTCCGCTTTCGAGCGCCGTGCCGACATTACTCCGGCAAATGTAGATACCGTAACCCGCGAAGCGGTGAATCAGGTTATTTCTTTACTGGATTCCGGTGCACTGCGCGTCGCAGAAAAGATTGAGGGTCAGTGGGTCACGCATCAGTGGCTGAAAAAGGCGGTCCTGCTCTCTTTCCGTATTAACGATAATCAGGTTATCGAGGGTGCGGAAAGCCGTTACTTCGATAAAGTGCCGATGAAATTCGCCAACTACGACGAAGCGCGCTTCCAGAAAGAAGGTTTCCGCGTGGTTCCGCCCGCGGCAGTGCGTCAGGGCGCGTTTATCGCCCGTAACACCGTGCTGATGCCGTCTTACGTGAACATCGGCGCTTATGTTGATGAAGGTACGATGGTTGATACCTGGGCGACCGTGGGTTCCTGTGCGCAAATCGGTAAGAATGTACACCTGTCCGGTGGCGTTGGTATCGGCGGCGTACTGGAACCGTTGCAGGCTAACCCGACCATCATCGAAGACAACTGCTTCATCGGCGCGCGCTCTGAAGTGGTTGAAGGCGTGATCGTCGAAGAAGGCTCCGTCATCTCCATGGGTGTATATATCGGCCAGAGCACCCGTATTTACGATCGCGAAACCGGCGAAGTGCATTACGGCCGCGTTCCAGCGGGCTCCGTGGTCGTCTCCGGCAACCTGCCGTCGAAAGATGGCAAATACAGCCTGTACTGTGCGGTGATTGTGAAGAAAGTCGATGCCAAAACGCGTGGCAAAGTGGGAATCAACGAACTGTTACGCACCATCGACTAACAGCGATTTGAAAAAGCGGGCTTAGCCCGCTTTTTTTACATCTGCGAGTGGCATAAACAAGGCTTTTCGTTAATTATTCAATGGTTATAGTGAGCTTAAGGGTACCGCTATGTATGACAATCTGAAAAGTCTGGGCATTACTAATCCTGAAGAGATCGATCGTTACAGCCTGCGGCAAGAAGCCAACAACGATATCCTGAAAATCTATTTCCAGAAGGATAAAGGCGAGTTTTTTGCCAAGAGCGTGAAGTTCAAATATCCCCGTCAGCGTAAAACGGTTGTCGCCGATGGCGTCGGTCAGGGTTACAAAGAAGTGCAGGAGATCAGTCCCAACCTGCGCTACGTGATCGACGAACTGGATCAGATCTGCCAGAGAGATCGCAGCGAAGTCGATCTTAAACGCAAGATCCTCGATGATTTACGTCATCTGGAAAGCGTCGTGACCAACAAGATCAGCGAGATTGAAGCCGATCTGGAAAAACTAACGCGCAAATAAGTAGATTGTTGCCTGATAGCGCTACGCTTATCAGGCAATTAATCAATGCTGCTCATCCAGCTGCAACGCCACATACAGCAGCAGTCGATCGTCAAAATTCCCCAGATCCAGCCCGGTCAGCTCTGAAATACGGTTCAGGCGATACTCCAGCGTATTGCGGTGAATAAACAATGCTTTTGAGGTCGCCAGCGGCTGAACGTTATGTCGAAACCATGCCGATAATGTTCGACGCAGCAAACCGTTGTTATCCATCGCTTTCAGCCTTACCAGCGGGCGCGCCAGCTCATTGGCCTGCCAGCCGCCGCGCAGGCTGTCCAGCAGCACCGGCAGCATCAAGTCCTGATAGAAATAGCTCCGACTTTCCGGCATCCGCTGCTTGCCGACCATCATGGTGGTGCGCGCCGTACGATACGAACGGGCAATGCTGCCGGGCCCGGTAAAATAGTTGCCCAGCGACACGCGAAAACGCAGTTGTCCATTCTCTTTCATGCGGGCAATCAGTTGCTCAACGCGCTTGCGATGATCTTCAGCGTCCCAGCGGCCAAACTGATTGAGGGCTGGTTTCAGCACCACCATCTCGGTCAGAGAAACAATCGCAATCAGATTATTACGTTCGGGTGTAGTCAACGCGTTCTGCAATTGCTGTAGCTCCGCCATCGCACTATCAACGCCAAGCTGACCGCTGTCGACCTCCACTACCGCCACCACGCGCGGCTGGTTCAAATCAATGCCCAATCGCTGTGCCCATTCCATCAGCGCCGGGGTATTCTCTTCCGCCTGAATCAGGTTCATCACCAGCTCTTCACGCAGACGGCTATCCTGCGCTAACAGATGCATCAGACGCGACTGTTCCAGCATCATTTCGGCGGTCATGCACACCAGTTCGCCATACTTGCGCAGATGTTCCGGCTCGCCAGTAAGACCGATAACGCCAACGATTTCGCCTTCCAGACGCAGCGGCAGGTTTATCCCCTGACGCACACCATGTAAATGCCGGGCTACCGCATCGTCAATATCGACCACCCGACCTTGTGAAAGCACCAGCAGCGCGCCTTCGTGCAATTCACCAATTCGTTCGCGATCGCCGCTGCCAATGATCCGCCCGCGGGCATCCATTACGTTGATATTGGTATCAATGATGCGCATAGTTCGCGCTACGATATCCTGCGCCATTTTGGTATCAAGATGCCAGCCAGCCATAAACCCCTCCTGTGAGCAGAGCTCAAGCATAGGGAAGATAATAAGCGGCGGCATTGTGCAACTGCACAAAGCGAGAGGGAGAAGTATGGAGTTGTGGGAAGTATCACAAAAAGAAACCCCTTCCTGTGCAGGAAGGGGTTTAGGGAGATTACTGCATCAACAGATAGATGGAGCTGTCACCACGCTGAATGTTCAGCGCCAGTACAGCCGGTTTGCTGTCGAGGATTTTGCGCAGTTCGGCGATATTTTTCACCGGCTGCTGGTTCGCACCGATAATCACATCCCCTTTCTTCAGGCCAATCCGTGCAGCCGGAGAATTCGCTTTCACCTCGCTGACCACGACCCCTTTGTCCTGGCCTTTGTTGCTCATATCAGCCCCTTCAATGCCTTTGAAGATAGAGCTGGAATCAACCTGAGTCTGGCTGCTCTGCTGCAGTTCCAGATTCACAGTGACCGGCTTACCGTCACGCAACAGGCCAAGGTTAATTTTGCTGCCTACCGGCATCGTACCCACCTGCGCACGCAGGGCGGCGAAGCTGCTGATCGGTTTACCGTTCAGGGAGGTAATCACATCCCCGGCTTTAATACCTGCTTTCGCTGCGGAAGAGTTCGGCATCACCTGGCTGACAAATGCGCCACGCTGAGCATCAACTTTCATCGCTTTCGCCAGCTCAGAGCTCAGCTCGGTACCCATAATACCCAGCTCACCGCGTTTAACCTGACCAAACTCAACCATCTGCGACGTCAGGTTTTTCACCATGTTGCTCGGGATTGCAAAGCCGATACCGATGTTACCGCCGTCCGGCGCAAGGATCGCGGTGTTAATACCGATCAGCTCACCGTTCAGGTTGACCAGTGCGCCACCGGAGTTACCCCGGTTGATCGCGGCATCCGTCTGAATAAAGTTTTCGTAGTTTTCCGCGTTCAGACCGCTACGGCCCAGCGCAGAAACAATACCGGAGGTCACGGTCTCACCGAGGCCAAACGGGTTACCAATTGCTACGGTGTAATCACCCACACGCAGCGCGTCGGAATCTGCCAGCTTAATCGCCGTCAGGTTTTTCGGATCCTGAATTTGGATCAGCGCGATATCGGAGCGCGGATCTTTACCCACGATCTTCGCATCAAATTTACGGCCATCGCTCAACTGAACCTTAATCACCGTGGCGTTATCCACCACGTGGTTGTTGGTCACGACATACCCTTTCGCGGCATCAATAATTACGCCGGAACCCAGCGCCATAAATTTCTGCTGCTGGCCGCCGCCGTTGTCAGCGCCCGGCGCGCCGCCCTGGCAGAACGGTGAACTCTGGAACGGTGAACCGTCCTGGCAGAATGGTGAATTATCACCGAAGAACTGCTGGAAATTACGCGGCATACGCGGCGTATTTACCGTCGTGCTCCCCTCGACGTTAATGCTTACCACCGATGGCATCACTTTTTCGAGCATCGGGGCCAGGCTTGGCATCTGTTGGGCGGTCATTGCTGAAGACGACGTCTCAGCCGCTGTGGCAGACAGGGGGGACAACGCCAAACCTAAACTCAGAGCCAGTGCACTCATTGCTAATGTGGTTTTTTTCATGTGTTTCGTTCTCGATTAACAGGTAACGCAAAATTGCTGTATACGTCAGAGTCGTTTTATAACGCTAAGTTCCAGAATTGAGTTTAAGGAAAAAGTAAAATTTTATTGGCCGTCTTTACAAATGAGTATTTATTGTTCTACGGCCATCAAGCGACGATATTCATCCCAGGCATACAGATCGGTCATCCCGCTGATATAATCCTGAATCAGCCGGCAGCGATAATAATATTCCATTACCGAAAACTCAGCGCAACCCGTTGATATTTTACTAACCGCCTCGACATAAGCAAGGCGATGGCGAGTAGACAACTTCTGAAATAATCGTGATTCGATAGGAAAACGTTTAACTCTTTCATTGTCGACCAGCTCAGTAAAATCTGACTGGGACATTTTTAATAAAGGCTGATAGATCTCCAGCAACCCGCTGATCACCCGATACCCCTGCAATTCCAACTGCTCAACGTCCGGATGACTAAATACGTGTTTTACCGCCACATTTTTATAGACCCCCAGCAACTGACTAAAGCTACTGGCATCTTCTAACAGCGCGTGATTAAAGCTGCCGTCAAAAACCTGCGGTAAATTATCAATAAACCGCTGGGCTGCATACGGCACCAGTTTATTCAGCGTATTGACGCGTAAATACATAAAGAACTGATCTTCCGTGCTCCGGCTTAATGTATTTGACCGTGATTTCTCCCAGGCATTCTCAACAACCTGGCTAAACAGGGAACCTTTTTCGTGGTGCCCCCACGCCTCATGCAGATGGTGATAAAGTTGCTCGACGCTAAAGATTCTTTTCTCAACGGCATCTTCCAGGTCGGCCACGCAATAAGAGATATCATCGGCAGCTTCCATAATCCAGGTTAACGGAAAGCGACTGTAAGGCGCTAATGATAATTCTTTACGTAACCGTTCAATATACGGTTCTTCAGAAAGGTAATAGCCCGGTTTCTTCATTAAATAGTTATGCGTCGTAGGCGTACTTCCACGCCACCACGCCGGACGGGTATATTTTAAAATACCACCAACCTGGGCCCAGGTAAGATTCATACGCATCAAAGTATGCACCAGACGAATACCTTGGGCATTACCTTCAAAATGGCACAGGTCCTGGCGCACCTTACGGCGAATATCATTCAGCGACTCTTCGCCTTCGCGCAAACGTAACGCCGCCACCAGGCAGCGGTCGTCGCTGAGGGGCTGACTTTCCGCGTCGGCGGGATACAGCCGCTGGCGGAACCAGTCATTAATCGCCGCTTCACCAAAATGACCAAACGGCGGATTGCCAATGTCATGCATCAGGCACGACATTTCGACAATACTCTCAAACGGTCCCGTCAGTTCATCCAGACCATACTGCTCCAGCAGTTTTAGTTCTTTCAGTCGGCTGAGGATCTCTTTAGCGATATAGCGCCCAACTTGCTGAACTTCCATCGAGTGCGTCAGCCGCGTGCGCACCGCCGCGTTACGCTCCAGCGGAAAGACCTGGGTTTTTTGTTGCAGTCGGCGAATAGCCGGAGAATTGATAATACGTCCACGATCGCTTTCGAAAATACGCAGGATCTCATGCTCCGTCTTCACGCCCTGCGGCGAACGGTAACGACGATGCCAGTTTATTTTTTTTCGGAAATCGATCTGTACCATATCCTCTCCCGCCTGAGAAATGCGCTACCCCTTAAGCGCATGATAGACTATGCCCTCAAATCTGGCTTATCGCGAGTAAATCTATGAAAATCGGCATCATTGGTGCAATGGAAGAAGAAGTTACGCTACTGCGTGACAAAATCGAAAACCGTCAGACCCTCTCTCTCGGCGGTTGTGAAATTTACACCGGCCAACTGAACGGTACAGAGGTTGCGCTACTGAAATCAGGTATCGGTAAAGTGGCGGCGGCGCTGGGCGCTACGCTGCTGCTTGAACGCTGCAAGCCGGATGCCATCATTAACACCGGTTCCGCGGGCGGCCTGGCCTCTACGCTGAAAGTCGGCGATATTGTGGTTTCTGACGAAGCGCGCTATCACGATGCCGACGTTACCGCCTTTGGCTATGAATTTGGTCAGTTACCGGGCTGCCCGGCTGGTTTTAAAGCCGATCCTGCGCTGATTGCTGCAGCAGAATCCTGCATTGCGCAACTCAATCTGAACGCCGTTCGCGGACTAATCGTCAGCGGCGATGCCTTCATTAATGGCTCCGTGGGCCTGGCTAAAATTAAGCATAACTTCCCGCAGGCCATTGCCGTTGAGATGGAAGCGACCGCGATTGCGCACGTTTGCCATAACTTCAATGTGCCGTTTGTCGTGGTTCGCGCCATCTCTGACGTCGCCGATCAGCAGTCCCATCTCAGCTTTGACGAGTTCCTGGTTGTTGCCGCGAAACAGTCAAGCCTGATGGTTGAAACGCTGGTACAGAAACTGGCGCATGGCTAAATTACTCTCCAGGGCGCTGGTCGCCCTGCTTTTCACTCTTCCGGCGTTCCTGTACGCCGCACCGCGTGTTGTGACGCTTTCTCCAGCCAATACCGAACTCGCCTTTGCCGCCGGCATTACACCTGTAGGCGTCAGTAGCTACTCAAACTACCCGCCAGCGGCCAAAAATATCGAGGAGGTTTCCACCTGGCAAGGTATGAACCTTGAACGCATTGTGGCGCTTAAACCGGATTTAGTCGTCGCCTGGCGCGGGGGAAATGCTGAGCGGCAGGTGAATCAACTGACCGCCCTGGGAATTAAGGTCATCTGGGTGGACGCCGTTACCATCGAGCAGGTCGCCGATGCGCTCCGCCAGCTGGCAGCGTGGAGCCCAAAGCCTGAGCAGGCAAAACAGGCGGCGCAAACCATGCTTGATGACTATGCTTTACTAAAATCTCGGTATGCCAACAAACCGAAAAAACGCGTGTTTCTCCAGTTTGGCGCAAATCCTCTGTTTACCAGTGGAAAAGGCTCCATTCAGCACGAAGTTCTTGAGGTATGCGGTGGAGAAAACATCTTTGCCGGCAGTCGGGTCCCCTGGCCACAGGTTAGCCGTGAGCAGGTCCTGGCACGAGCGCCCCAGGCTATTGTTGCAACCGGAGGGCCAGGCGAAACTCTGAAAATTGAACAATACTGGGGAAACCAGCTAAAAATACCCATTATTACACTTAATAGTGACTGGTTCGAACGCGCGAGCCCGCGTATTATCCTCGCCGCAAAACAACTCTGTAATGCGCTTTCACAGATAAATTAGCGCCTGCCCCCACCAGGTCTGTTGTGAGGATTTAAAAATGCTCGTCTATTGGCTGGATATTGTCGGCACCGCGGTATTTGCTATCTCTGGCGTCTTACTGGCCGGAAAATTGCGAATGGACCCGTTTGGCGTCCTGGTCCTCGGGGTGGTTACCGCCGTTGGCGGCGGAACGATCCGCGATATGGCGCTGGATCATGGGCCGGTATTTTGGGTTAAGGATCCCACTGATCTGGTGGTGGCAATGATCACCAGCATGCTGACAATCCTGCTGGTACGTCAGCCACGACGTTTACCGAAGTGGATCCTTCCGGTGCTGGATGCCGTTGGCCTGGCGGTGTTCGTGGGGATTGGCGTCAATAAAGCATTTCTCGCCGGGACGGGCCCCCTGGTGGCGATCTGTATGGGGGTGATTACCGGCGTCGGCGGCGGGATCATTCGCGATGTGTTAGCTCGTGAAGTCCCGATGATTCTGCGCACCGAAATCTACGCCACGGCATGTATTATCGGCGGGATCGTGCATGCGACAGCGTTTTATACCTTTAATGTATCGCTGGAAAACGCCAGTATGATGGGGATGATCGTCACCCTGCTGATTAGGCTTGCCGCCATTCGCTGGCATTTGAAATTGCCGACGTTTGCACTGGATGATAACGGGCGTTGATGTGATGATGCAGAACATGTAGGCCGGATAAGGCGTTTACGCCGCCAACCGGCACATTGCCCGGTGGCGCTACGCTTACCGGGCCTACACCATCAGACCATCGGTATTACAGGCAGCAATCAGATGCTGAAAGAAGAACCACACCCGCAGGTGCTTTTCGCATTGGGATTAGTCACAACGAAGCGGGAACCTTCCAGACCTTCCGTATAGTCAACCGCGCCGCCCACCAGATATTGCAGGCTCATCGGATCAACCACCAGACCCACACCTTGTTTCTCAATGGTCATATCACCATCGTTCACCTGATCATCAAAGGTGAAACCGTACTGGAAACCGCTGCAACCACCGCCGGTGATATACACGCGTAATTTCAGATTCGGGTTATCTTCGTCAGCGATCAGGCTTTTTACTTTATTGGCTGCTGCTTCAGTAAATTGCAGTGGCAGCGCTACGTCATCACTCATATTTTGCTCCAAACGACATTGGCAATTGGGCAAATTATAACCCAATGGTTAAGGCCATTATCTAATACCCTGGTATTTCGTTCAAGTATTCTCGCCAGCGGCGGTACTCTGGCTTTTTGCCGCTTGCTCCGCTTCCTGTTTTGCCAGCGTGCGGGCAAGGATAGTCGAGTATAGCGGCTTTCCACCCATAAATTGGGCTAATAGTGTTGCGCCAAGACAGGTAATAATCATTGGCAAAATGAGCTGATAGTTATCGGTCATCTCCAGCACCAGTACAATACCGGTTAGCGGTGCACGTACCGAAGCCGCCAGCAAAGCCCCCATTCCGGCAATGGCAAAGGTTCCGGCCTCCAGATGATACTGTGGAAAAGAGGCCGCCGCGGCCATACCGAACGCGGTGCCAAGTAACGTACCCAGCGCCAGCATCGGGGCAAAAATCCCACCGGGCGCGCCGGAAGAGAAGCACAGCAGCGTGGTGATCACCCGGGTAATAAATATAAACAGCAGTAAACCGACGCTAAAATTACCCGCCGCGGCGATAGGAATCAGGTTAAACCCGCCGCCTGCCGCTTCCGGTTTAATTAATCCCAGGATCCCGCACAGGCCACCAATCGCGCCGCCCATCAGCACCCATTTTTTAATTTCACCGCCGTGGAAGCGCTGGAACATATCCTGGGTACGCAACACCATGGTGTTGAACAACGGCCCGACACAGCCAAAAATAAGCCCCAGCACAAGATACAGCCACAGCGTATTTACCGGTGCATTAGACAGCTTCCCGACTTCAATAATCGGTGCTTCACCGTTGAACACACGAAACACGATGCTCGACATAATAACGCCGGTAAACACGGCTTTGATCGAGACGAGGTTATAGCGAAACTGCGGGCGCATCTCTTCAATAATGAACAGGATCCCCGCCAGAGGCGCATTAAACGCCGCCGACAAACCCGCAGCCGCACCGGTGGCCAGCAGGGTATGTCGCGCTTCAGCGCTGCGCATGCGGAAAATATCCAGCACCATGCGCCCAATGTTCCCGCCTATCTGTACGGTCGGCCCTTCTCGCCCGAGCACCATACCGGCTCCCAGCGTGCCCATGCCGCCAATAAATTTCACCGGCAGAACGCGCCACCAGCGCACAGGTCGTAGCTCTTCCAGCGCGCCTTCAATCTCAGGGATCCCCGAGCCTCCCGCTTCCGGCGCAAATTTACGAACCAGAAAATAGCCGACCATCGCCAGCAATGCAGAGAGAATAAACGCCAGCGGCCACAGCAGAATGGCATGGTCCGCAACCTGGGCCAGGGCGCCAATGCGCTGATTTTGCACCCAGGTCACCGCTTTCTCAAATGCCACGCCAACAAGCCCCGTCACGGTACCGACAACGGCGGCCATCAACAGGATCGCCAACGGCGTTTTGTCGCGTTCCAGGAGTCGACGGATTTGATCCCTGCGGCGTAAACGCACAATTTGTTGTGCTTCAAAAGAGGGAGAGTCAGTCTTCATCAGATGATCATTAATTGGTAATACAAATACGGAATCGGCATTCTACTCGCACATTTCACGAAAATCCCCTGCAAATCGCATTGTTTCAAATGCGTAAAACTTTCATAACCTTCTCTGAATAACTAGAATAGCGGGCATTTACTTTTTCTACGAACCAGGACCCCATCCATGAGTAAGTCTGAAAATCTCTACAGCGCAGCACGCGAACTTATCCCTGGCGGCGTTAACTCCCCCGTTCGCGCCTTTACTGGCGTGGGTGGTACTCCGCTGTTTATCGAAAAAGCGGACGGCGCGTATCTGTACGATGTCGATGGTAAAGCGTATGTCGATTACGTCGGTTCCTGGGGACCGATGGTACTGGGCCATAACCACCCGGCAATTCGCAATGCGGTGATTGAAGCCGCAGAACGCGGTTTAAGCTTCGGCGCGCCAACCGAGATGGAAGTGAAAATGGCGGAGCTGGTCACTGAACTTGTGCCGACCATGGATATGGTGCGTATGGTGAACTCCGGTACGGAAGCGACGATGAGCGCAATCCGTCTGGCGCGCGGTTTCACCGGTCGCGATAAGATCATCAAATTTGAAGGCTGCTATCACGGTCATGCCGACTGCCTGCTGGTTAAAGCTGGTTCCGGCGCGTTAACGCTGGGTCAGCCAAACTCCCCGGGCGTTCCAGCCGATTTTGCGAAACACACCCTGACCTGCACCTACAACGATCTCTCTTCAGTTCGTGCGGCATTTGAACAGTATCCGCAGGAGATCGCCTGCATTATCGTTGAGCCGGTCGCAGGCAACATGAACTGCATCCCGCCGCTGCCAGAATTCCTGCCGGGCCTGCGTGCCCTGTGTGATGAGTTTGGCGCACTGTTGATCATCGATGAAGTCATGACCGGTTTCCGCGTGGCGCTGGCCGGTGCGCAGGATTATTACGGCGTCGTTCCGGATCTGACCTGCCTTGGCAAAATCATCGGTGGCGGGATGCCCGTTGGCGCATTCGGCGGTCGCCGTGATGTGATGGACGCGCTGGCGCCAACCGGTCCGGTTTATCAGGCGGGTACGCTTTCAGGTAACCCGATTGCGATGGCAGCAGGTTTTGCTTGTCTGAACGAAGTGGCCCAGCCAGGTATTCATGAAACGCTGAACGAACTGACGACGCGTCTGGCGGAAGGTCTGCTGGAAGCCGCCGAAGAGACGAATATTCCGCTGGTGGTTAACCATGTGGGCGGGATGTTCGGGATTTTCTTCACCGATGCAGAAACCGTGACCTGCTATCAGGATGTGATGGCATGCGACGTTGAACGCTTCAAGCGTTTCTTCCACATGATGCTGGATGAAGGGATTTACCTGGCGCCGTCCGCCTTCGAAGCGGGCTTTATGTCCGTCGCGCACAGTGAAAACGATATCAATAACACCATCGACGCCGCGCGCCGGGTGTTTGCGAAATTGTAAAAGAGAACGTCCAGAAATAACGTAGGCCGGGTAAGGCGAAGCCGCCACCCGGCTTTTTTATTGCCGGATGGCGACGCAGCCTAAATGGAAGAGATTAACCTCAGCGACTCTGCTTACGTAGCAGATAGATAAAGTACGGCGCGCCAATAAACGTCGACAGTAATCCTGCCGGGATCTGATACGGAAACAGCACCATCCTGCCGCACCAGTCAGCAAAGACTAGCAGCACACCTCCCGCCAGCGCCGAAATCAGCATATGCGGCATCGCTCGACGAAAACCCATCATTCGGGCAATATGCGGAGCCATCAGCCCGACAAAACTCAACGGTCCAATGGTCATGGTTGCTGTCGCCGTTAGCCCCGCAGCCAACAGCAGTAACCCCACGCGTGACGGCGTGATCGCCATACCCACCGCACGCGCCGTATCGCCGCCGAGCGGTAAAATCGTCAGCCAACGACGGCACAGCGGCGTCAGCGCCAGCAGGATAACCATCACAATCCCGGTGCGCAGTACCTGTTCGCCCGTCGCGTTATAGGTTGAGCCGGAGATCCAGGTCAGCACGCCCGCCATACGCGGATCGCCACTGGCCTGCAGCATCATCAACAACATAGTAAACGCCGTACTGAGCGCCATCCCTGCCAGCAGCATACGGTGCGGCGAAAAACCACCGCGCCCGGCGGCAATCATAATGATAAGCAAGGTGACCGCAGCCCCGAGGCTCCCTGCGGGCAGCAGCCAGCCAAAGGCATTTCCGGGGACCAGAAACAGCATTAACACCACGCCAAATGCCGCGCCGGAGCTAATGCCCAGAACTTCCGGGCTAGCCATTGGGTTTCCGGTCAGACGCTGAATAATACAGCCCGCTACCGCCAGCATAACCCCGGCAATCAACGCCGCCAGAATACGTGGCCAGCGCCAGGGCATCAGTTCATCCAGCATCGCGCCACTGGCCCATGTCCAGCCGTGCGCATCGCGGCCAAACGACAGCGCCACCACCAGAGTCAGCAGCAAAACCACCCCGCCCGCCAGCGCAAACATCAGTACATTCTGACGCTCCGCGGCGATACGGTTGCTGGCATTCATATCCGGTGCGCTCATACTTCTAAGGCGCGGCAACAACCACAGCAGCAATGGCGCACCAATCAGCGCAGTCACCGAACCGGTAGAGACCTCCATCCATACGCGGGTCAGCCACAGAATGATTTGGTCAGAGAGCCAGAGGATCAACGCACCAATCAGCGGGGCCAGCATCAGACGCGCCAACAGACGCCGCGCGCCGAGCATTTTCGCCAGCAGTGGTGCAAAGAGGCCAATAAAGCCGATAATCCCAACCGCGTTAACCAGCAAGGCGCTGATGACAATCGCCAGCGATAAGGCCGCCAGGCGCGCCAGCGACAACGCCAGACCGAGGTTACGCGCCACGCCGTCATCCAGTCCCATCAGCGTCATTGGACGCAACAGCAGCAGAGTCAGCATCACGCCGCCCAGCAGCTGTGGCCACAGTCGCTGTACGCCGCTCCAGTCGGTTTGGGTTAGCGTGCCGCTGCTCCATAAAAACATGCTTTGCAGTTGATCGTGATGGAAGATAACCATCAACTGGTTAATCGCCCCGCAGTACAGGCTGACCACCAGTCCGGCAAGGATTAACGTCACCGGAGAAAGACGTTTGCCCCAGGCGACGCCAAACACCAGCGCCCCAACGACACAAGCACCTGCCAGCGCAGCAAATTGCGTGGTGAGCGCACCGGGAATAGCCCACAGCGTCGTGACGGTAATGCCCAACTGCGCACCGGTCGCAACGCCTAGCGTGGTTGGCTCCGCCAGTGGGTTACGCAGCACCTGCTGAAACAATACGCCGACCAGTCCCAGCCCGGCCCCGACCAACAGCGAAATCGCCAGCCTCGGCAGCAGGCTGTAGTGGAAAACCATCTGTTTAATGGCATCGATATCCGGTGACCAGATAGCCTGTTGCCATTGGCTGCGCGGTAGCGCAACGGAGAAGTTAACCCATGTGAGCCAACAGGCGGCAACAAACAGAACCGTCAGCAGGAGAATGGGGAACAGCGCGATACGTTTACTCACGCTTTGCCTCCCAGCGCATTATCCAGAATGCGGGCAAAATGCATGGCCGATAGCGTTGCGCCATAGAACCAGACGGCCGGCACGCGCTGAAAACGTCCACTGCGAACAAAGGGCATCGCCTGCCACAACGGCGTAGACATCAGTGCAGCCATCTCTTTATCGTTGCCGTGATCAAAGCACAATACATCGACATCCTGAAAAGCAGCCAGACGGTCAATACTCACGGCAGTGCTGCCCCAAAAGTTTGTCTCTCCCTGCCAGGCGTTGGGGATCCCATATTCGTCCAGCACGTCCTGAAACAGGCTGTTTGGGCCAAACACCAGCATATGCCGCGAATCAAGCAGGGAGGTGAGAAGCACAGGGCGCGCACCGCGTTGAATGAAGCGCGGCTTCAGGCTGGCAATAAAACGATCGTACTCAGTCAGATGGCGTTCAGCAGAGGCCTGCAGATTGAACAATTGCGCCATTTCCTGCAGCGATTGTCGCGCAACGACCAGAGGTTTTTTACCGTCGCTGAAGTTAAATCCCCGACCAGGTGCAATACGCGCCAGCTTTTCAGGGGAAGGACCATAGCCTGCCGACCAGAGCAGAAACGAGGGTTTCATTTCGGTCAGCAGTTCGAGATTGGGTTCCGTGCGTAGCCCGACATCAATCACCGAGTCCGGTAGAGGTGGCTCACTGACCCACAGCTTGTAGTTAGGGATATCCGCAATGCCATACGGCGTAATACCCAGCGCCAGCAACAGCTCTACCGGCAGCCATTCCAGCGCCACAATACGCTGCGGATCAATCGCCGCGGCGGACGCCGTATTCATCCGCCACAGCAGCGGCGAGAGCGCCATCGCCGTAAGCAGACGCCGACGGGTAATATGATGTAATTCAATCATTAATAGACAAAACTCACGGGTGCGGCACCGGCCGGATGCGGCAAAATGCCCATCGGGATACCGTAAATCTGTTCCAGAGTTTCACTGCGCATCAGTTCAGCAGGCGTTCCTTGCGCAATCATTTCACCACCGCGCAGCGCAACTAAGTAATCGCAGTAGCGGGCCGCCATGTTGATATCATGCAGCACCGCAATCACCGTTAGCCCACGCTGCTGGCTTAAGCGATGCACCAGCGCCAGCACGTCAACCTGATGAGCGATATCCAGCGCGGAAGTCGGCTCATCAAGCAGCAGACAGCGGCTGTCCTGCGCCACCAGCATGGCAATCCACGCACGCTGGCGTTCTCCGCCGGACAGGCTATCCACCAGGCGGTGCGCCAGCGGTTTTAAGCCGACCAACGAAATAGCTTCTTCTACTTTCTCTCTGTCGGCAACGCCAAAACGTCCCAGCGCCCCGTGCCACGGATAGCGGCCAATCGCCACCAGTTCACGCACCGTCATCCCTTCGGCCTGCGGCAACTGCTGCGGCAGATAGGCGACCTTGCGGGCAAACGCTTTACTGCTCCAGTTCTCCAGCGGCTGTTCGTCGAGCAGGATTTCACCTTCCGACGGCGGCTGATGACGTCCCAGCATTTTCAATAACGTCGATTTTCCGGACCCGTTGTGACCGATAAGGCCGGTCACTTTCCCCACAGGAAAAGTTAATGAGAGAGGATGCAAAAGCGTGCGGCCAGGCACACGAAAGGAGACATTACGCAACGCAAAAGTGGTGTCGGGATGGGATCTGTTTTCCTGCATAGCAGCCAACTTGTAAAACGGGCACGCAAAGCGTGCCCAAAAAGAAATTAGAAACGGAAGGTTGCGGTTGCAACGACCTGACGTTCTGCGCCCCAGAAGCAGCCATAGGTATTGAAGCAGCTGGCGACGTACTCACGGTCAAACAGGTTGTTCACATGCAGCGCCACGTTGGAACCCGCCATGCCGACGCGCGCCAGATCGTAACGTACTAACGCATCCACCAGCGTATAGCTTCCCACTTTGAAGGAGTTTGCCGGATCGCCATAGCTGGAACCAGTATAACGAACACCCGTACCCAACGTCAGCCCGGAAAGCGCGCCGTCATAAAGGGTGTAATCCCCCCACAGTGATGCCATATGTTTTGGCACCTGAGCAGGCGTGTTACCTTTGTAGTTGGTGTCAGTGGTGTACTCCGCATCGGTATAGGTATAAGAACCGACCACGTTAACGCTGGCTGACAGCGCCGCTTTCGCTTCAATTTCCACACCACGTGAGCGAATTTCACCACCTTCAACTGACCAGAATGATCCGTTCGGGTCGGCCATCAGGTTGTTGGTTTTGGTCAACTGGTAAACAGCACCGGTGATCACGATCGGACGATCGCTCGGCACATACTTCACGCCCGCTTCGTACTGCTTACCTTTAGATGGAGTAAAGATATTACCGCTTTCCCCGACCTGAGAACTAGGTTCAAACGATTCGCTGTAGCTGAAATACGGAGTCACACCGTTGTCGAACAGGTAGTTAACACCGCCACGCCAGGTGAACTGTCTGTCATCACGGGAATCCAGCACGCCAGAAACACGGTTCAGTGAGTCCTGCTTAGCCCAGTCGTAACGACCACCCAGAGTGACCAGCACCTTATCCCACTGCATCTGATCCTGAGCGTACAGGCCAGTTTGTTCCTGTTTATTCAGAACTCGGTAGGCAGCACCCGGTCCAGTATGCGCCCCAAAATCAAAGTCGCTGCGATCAAGGTTATAAATATCTGAAGGCGCTACCGAACCAGCCCAACCAAACCAGGAGTTGATATCGTTACGCATCCGCATATAGTCAACGCCGGTCAGCAATGTGTGATCCAGGGAACCTGTGGCGAATTTGCTCTGCAACTGGGTATCAACAGCGAAGTTCTGCAATTTCTCATTATCGTCAACATACTGACGAGTCAGCGTGTGAGACCACTCGGACTGAGGAACGCTGGCGCAAGGACTGTTAGCCGGATCTTTTGTATAGAGCGGGTCAGAGCACATACCGTAGCCATACACGCTGTTCTGCGAAACCTTGTTTTGCGCGTAACGCAGGTTCTGACGCACGGTAAAGGTGTCGTTAAATTCGTGGTCGAAGCTGTAGCCCACCATCTTCTCGTTACGAGAGTAGGTATTGTTGTTCGCACCTTCGTTGAAATCGGTAGGCAGACGCTTGCCGTTCGGCAGCTCAGTCACCGTCCCCTCTTTCGGCAACCAGCCGTAATAGCCAGTTTCCGGCTCGTTCTGGAAGTAGGAGAGGAAGGTGAAGTTCGTTTTATCATCCGGACGCCATGTGAACGATGGCGCGATGGCGTAGCGTTGTTCTTCCGCGCCCTGCTGCTGCGCATTCGCGGAACGCGCCAGGCCGGTCAGGCGGTATGAGTACACACCATCGTCATCCAGCGCATCGCTGAAGTCAAAACCGGTCTGGAACAGGCTGTCAGTGCCCATCTTGAACTGAATTTCTTTTAACGGCTCTGTGGTCGGGCGTTTGCTGACCATGTTCAACAAGCCGCCAGGGTTACTCTTTCCGTAAAGAACGGAAACCGGACCGCGCATCACTTCAGCGCGTTCCAGCATATACGGGTCGATTACCGCATCGTTGTAGAAGTTACCCTGCATCTTCAGGCCATTCAGATAGTTATTCTGACTTTGGCCGTCGGCGGCAAATCCGCGAATAATCAGGTAGTCATAGGTGTTAGACGCGCCGCGGGTACCTACGGCTACGCCAGGCGTGTAGCTGAGCGCCTCTTTAACTGATTTCGGCTGATGCAACGCCATCTCTTCGGCGGTGACCACTGAAATAGACTGAGGAACTTTTTGAATCGGGGTGTCAGTTTTGGTCGCCGTAGCAGACTGTCGTGCGGCGATGGTTGCCGCTGGCCCCCATGCGCTTTCTTGTGCGGCAGGAGCAGCAGTTACGGTGATGGTTTCTTCTTTCGGGTCAACCGCCGCCTGTGCATAGACAGACATGCCGCTAACCGCTGTGGCTACCACTACTGCGATTTTACGCAGCGATGAACTTGGCTGAGCAGTTTTAAGACGCGCCATTGGTATTTCTCTGATGAAAGTGAATGATAACGTAAACGAGAATTATTATTATAACGGCAGCATAATATTCGAAACTCTGGCGAGATAGCAAGCAATACGCGTCCCTACTAAAACTGAGGGGTTAAGAAATAACCAGATGAAAAGAAAGGGTTAATAAATTAGGCTGGAATGTTATTCGGCCCTGAGAATGGACCAAAGAAGAAAAACCCGCCGAAGCGGGTTTTGAGCAATATCAGTTACTGCCGAACATATCCTTTATCCAGCCAGCGACACCATCGCTATCTTTCTTCTCCTGCTGCGCCGGTTGTTGCTGCTGCTGTTGAGGCTGCTGCTGCGGCGTTGACTGATCGAACGGATTCCCGGTCGGCTGTTGCATCATTTCACCCTGCTGACACAGCGAATCAGGATCGGTAGTCCATACCGGAAGCGTACGCATCCCCCCGCTACAAACGAAGTTACCGTCGTAGTCCACGCCCATATCCACCACATCTTCCGGCGGCGTCAGCACCAGCGGTGTTGGCGTCTGGTTAGCCAGATAACGCTGATAAATCGACATCGCACCGCTGGCACCGTACAGCTTGGTTGGCTGGTTGTTATCACGGCCCACCCAAGTGATGGTTACCTGGCTGCCGTCGATCCCGGCAAACCAGGTATCCACGTTGTTGTTAGTGGTCCCGGTTTTCCCTGCCAGATGAAGCCCAGGATATTTCGCGCCAAGCTGGCGGCCCGTACCACGCTGAACCACCTGTTGCATGGTCCACAGCGTCATATACGCCGCCTGCGCCGGAACGGCACGCTCGGCCTGTGGGAAGCTCTGATACAGCACCGTACCATCTTCGGCAATCACCGAACGCAGCGCCGACAGCGGCGCGCGGTTCCCGCCGCTGGCGATAGTCTGGAACGCCTGCGCCACTTCGATCGGCGTCAGGTTCAACGCCCCCAGCAGCATGGCTGGAACCGGATTAAGCTGATCTTTCGGCGCGCCCAGCTTCAGCCAGGTATCGGTTACGGCAGGCAGGCCCAGCGCCATCCCCAGATTTACCGTTGGCACGTTCATTGAGCGCGTTAACGCATCCACCAGCATCACTTTTCCGCTTTCGCTATAGCGACGGTCATCGTTCTGCGGCGACCACACCTGGCCGTTAGGCTGACGCAGCGCAATCGGGGCATCGGCAATCCAGGTATTCAGACGATACAGCTTCGGCTGGCTGAGCGCGGTCAGATAGGTCGCTGGTTTAGCCAAAGAACCAATCGAACGACGTGCCTGCATCGCACGGTTATAACCAGCGAACTGCGGTTCTGCCCCCCCGACCATGGCACGCACTTCGCCGCTGAAGCGGTCGACCACCACAATCGCGGTTTCCAGATCGCTCAGCTTACGTTGTTTCTTCAGCACCGGAATACCTTCCACCGCCGCTTTTTCTGCAGCATCCTGCGCCACGGAATCAAAGGTGGTGAAAATCTTCACGCCGGAGAGGTCTTTAACTTTATCGCCCAGCTTCGCCTGTAGCTCCTGGCGCACCATCTGCATAAAGGCGGGCTGCGGTGAGATCACCCCACCACGCGGCTGTACGCCTAACGGACGCGCACTCAGCATGTCATACAGATCCTGGTCGATAATCTGCTGCTGTTGTAGCAAGCGCAGCACCAGGTTACGACGCTCCAGTGCCAGCTTCGGGTTACGCCACGGGTTATAGATTGACGCTCCTTTAACCATCCCTACCAGCAGCGCCTGCTGGTCGAGGCTCAGCTCTTCCACCGGACGGCCAAAGTAGTAGAGGCTCGCCAGCGGGAAGCCGCGGATCTCATTGTCACCGCTTTGACCGAGATAGACTTCGTTCATGTACAGCTCAAGAATGCGGTCTTTGCTGTAACGCGCATCCATGATCAGCGCCATATAGGCTTCGTTGGCTTTACGCCAATAGGAACGTTCGCTGGACAGGAACAGGTTTTTCACCAGTTGCTGGGTCAGCGTACTGGCCCCTTGTACCGTGCGCCCCGCCGTCAGGTTCGCCAGCACCGCGCGGCCAATGGAATAGAGGCTGATACCGTCATGCTCATAGAAGTGACGATCTTCGGTCGCCAGCAGCGTGTCCACCAGCAGATCCGGGAATCCACTGCGCGGGACAAACAGGCGCTGCTCACCGTTAGGCGAAGAGAGCATGGTAATCAGCCGCGGATCGAGACGGAAGAAACCGAACTGGCGGTTGTTATCCATATTCTCGATGGTATCCAGATGGTCGCCATCAAAGGTCAGACGCGCGCGCACCTGCCCTTCTTTACTGTCCGGAAAATCAAACGGACGACGGATCATCTCGATGCTTTTCGCCTGCACGGTGAATTCGCCAGGGCGCGTCATCTTCGTCACCTGACGATACTGCGTAGCCTCCAGCAGTTTCACCATCTCGTTCTTGCCGATCGGCATTTCTGGCTCAAGGTTAACCATACGGCCATATACTGCCGCAGGAAGCTGCCAGACTTTACCATCTATACGGCTGCGGATTTTTTGGTCCAGATAAACGCCGTAAATAGCGATCAGCACCAAAAAAACAATCGACAGTTTTACCAGCAGCCAGAACCAGCCGCGTTTACCACGAGGCTTACGCCCTTTGCCTTTACCCTTACGCGGCATCGGTTCTTCATCCTCATAGTCATCATCATCATAATCGTCGTCATACTCTTCATCTCTGAGTTGACGACGGCTCACCTTTTGTTTCACCGGACGCGAGGGTTTCCCTTTACGTCCAATTGGCTCGCGGTCATTCCCGGCCATGCTTTTTCTCCGCAACATTCAGGCGCAAGGGCCCGATTCTCTGTTCTTCCGTCAGTTAACAGAAGAAGAAATCTCTCAATTTACTGCCGTGTTTATACCGGATGACGGTTTCGCTTTATCCGGCCTACAGTTTCATTACGAATACTTCTTTGTTCGCCGCGTTGGCGCGGTATTCGCCGGATCGTCCGGCCAGACATGTTTGGGATAGCGCCCTTTCATCTCTTTTTGCACCTCACGGTACGATCCCTGCCAGAACGCGCTTAAATCGCTCGTTACCTGCAACGGTCGTTGGGCCGGAGACAGCAGTTCCAGCACCAGCGGCACGCGCCCCTCGGCGATGGTTGGGGTCTTCGCTTCACCAAACATTTCCTGCATCCGAACCGCCAATACCGGAGGGTTATCCTCATGATAGCGAATGGCAATCCGGCTTCCCGTCGGCACAGTGTAATGCGCTGGCAGTTCACTATCCAGACGTTGCAGCATTGACCAATCCAGCAAACCGCGCAACGCCTGACCCACATTTAGCGCTTTTAACGCGCGTAACGAGTGCACACCGCTCATGTGCGGCAGCAGCCAGCTCTCCAGCGTCGCCAGCAGAGAATCCTCATCTACCGCGGGCCAGTTATACTCTGGCAACCAGTTTGCCGCACATTGCAGACGCAGGCGAAACTGCTCGGCTTCCGGCGTCCAGTTGAGCACACTTAGCCCTTTATCGCGAATGCCGTTCAACATCGCCAGGTGCAACTCCTCTTCCGAGGGTTTGGCCAGCGCCTGTACTTTTACCGTTAGCTGGCCAATGCGCGACCGACGCAATGCTTTTAACGTTCCCTGAGTTTCATCCCATTCGATGGTGTCAGACTGTTGTAACAGTTCAGGGCATGCCTGTATCAGCACTTCGATATCCAGCGGCAGAGCCAGCAGAATACGCGCATCCGGCGAAGCGCTGCCCTGCAGTAACAGCGGCGCAATCAGCCATTCATGGCGTCCGGAGGCGTCATCGGCATCCAGCATTGCCCCCATGCCATTCGCCAGTTGATAGCGCCCTTCCTGCCCGCGCCGACGCGCGATCCGATCGGCAAACGCCTGCGCCAGTAATGAGGGGAGCAGCGCGCTGTCCGGCTGTCCGCTGCGAACGTTAAGCCGTTTCAGTAATTGTTGGCTGCGCTGCTGCCAGGCGGGCTGATTTCGTGAAAACGCTACAGCCAGATCGGTACTGCTACCGCGCGGCGGCTCTTCCAGAATCGCAGCCAGTTTTGCCGCCGTTGCCGCTTCATTGTCATTGTTGGCGCTAACCAGCATAGCCGCTAAACGGGGGTCGTTACCCAACGTCGCCATTTTCTGCCCCCTGGCGCTGAGCCTGTCACCCTCAAGCGCCCCCAGCATCTGCAGCAGCCGCTTTGCCGCCTTCAGGTTAATGGCGGGCGGGGTATCCAGCCAGTTCAGTTGCTCAGGGTCGGTGCATCCCCATTGCAGTAACTCCATCAGCAGTCCGGACAGGTCGCTCTGTAAAATCTCCGGTTCTCCCTGTGCCGCCGCTCTTTCCGCCTGCTCTTTGGCAAGCAAATGTAGGCAGATACCAGGTTCCAGACGGCCCGCGCGTCCCGCTCGCTGGGTCATCGAGGCCTGGCTTATGCGTTGGGTAATCAGTCGCGTTAAACCGGTACGCGCATCATATCGCGCCACGCGCTCCTGGGCGCTGTCCACCACCAATCGGATGCCTTCGATAGTTAAGCTGGTTTCGGCAATATTGGTCGCCAGCACCACTTTGCGCTTGCCTTGCGGCGCGGGCAAAATCGCCTGACGCTGTTCGGCAAGCGTCAGCGCGCCGTACAGTGGGCACAACAACACATCGCTGCCCACACGCGTTGCCAGTTGCTCCTGCACGCGCTGGATTTCCCCTACACCCGGTAAAAACAGCAGCAGCGACCCGCTTTCATGGCGCAGGAGTTCTGCCGTCGCTATCGCTACCGCTTCAGCAAAACGCAGATGCGCCGCCAACGGCTGATATCGTCGCTCAACGGGAAAAGCGCGGCCTTCAGAAACGATCGTCGGCGCATCGGGCAACATCTGCTGCAAACGCCCGTTGTCCAAAGTGGCAGACATGATCAACAGTTTCAGATCGTCACGCAGCCCTTGCTGCACATCCAGCAACAGCGCCAGCGCCAGGTCGGCCTGCAAACTCCGCTCGTGAAATTCGTCGAGAATGACCAGCCCAACGCCCGTCAATTCGGGGTCGCGCTGGATCATGCGCGTCAGAACCCCCTCCGTCACCACCTCAAGGCGGGTCAGCGGCCCTACGCAGCTTTGCGCACGCATGCGATACCCCACGGTCTCGCCAGGCTTTTCATTCAGCAATTCCGCCAACCGCTGCGCCACATTGCGTGCTGCCAGACGCCGCGGCTCCAGCAAAATAATCCGTCCCTTGATACCGCGATGTTCAAGGAGTCGCAACGGCAGCCAGGTTGATTTCCCGGCACCGGTCGGCGCCGTCAGCAAAACCTGCGACGAGGCATCAAGGGCGGTAAGTAGTTCAGGCACTACGGCGGCAACGGGCAACGACGTCACAAATGACTCCAGAGGGTTAACATTCTTCGCGCTGCATTGTAGCATCGCGTTAATTCATAACCGAGTATCCATCATGTCTGAGCCAAAAAGGCTGTTCTTTGCGATTGAATTGCCTGGCGAGGTTCGGGAGCAGTTAATCCACTGGCGGGCCGCGCAGTTCCCCCCTGAAGCGGGTCGTCCCGTCACCGCCGATAATCTGCATCTGACGCTCGCCTTTTTGGGCGACGTCAGCGCTGAGAAGCAGCATGCGTTAACGCAGCTTGCAGGGCGTATTCGCCAGCCGGGTTTTACGCTCAAACTCGACGATGCCGGGCAATGGCTGCGCTCGCGTGTCGTGTGGTTGGGAATGCGTCAGCCGCCGCGCGGGCTGCTGCAGTTGGCGAACATGTTGCGGGCACAAGCCGCACGCAGTGGGTGCCACCAGAGCCCGCAGCCTTTTCACCCGCATATCACGCTGCTGCGTGACGCCGGTCACGCGGTATCTATCCCTCCGCCAGGGTTTGGCTGGTCGTTTCCGGTAACGGAGTTTGGGCTTTACTCCTCCTCATTCATGCGAGGACGCACGCGTTACACGCAGTTGCAACGCTGGACGCTGACTGAATAATCAAAGGAACTGTTCATGCAATTTTCTCCACCTTTACAACCTGCAACGCTCATTCAGCGCTATAAGCGTTTTTTAGCGGATGTGATCACACCGGATGGCACAACGTTAACGCTACACTGCCCCAATACGGGAGCGATGACCGGCTGCGCAACGCCGGGAGATACTGTCTGGTATTCGACATCAGAAAATACCAAACGAAAATATCCACATACCTGGGAATTAACGCAAACCCAATCCGGTGCACTTATTTGTGTTAACACGCTGTGGGCCAATAGATTAACGAAAGAGGCTATTCAGCGTTCGTTAATTTCGGAAGTTTCAGACTACAGCACCTTGAAAAGTGAAGTAAAATACGGCGCCGAAGGGAGCCGCATCGACTTTTTGTTACAGGCGGATTCCCGACCTGACTGCTATATTGAAGTGAAATCAGTCACGTTGGCGGAAAAAGATCAGGGTTATTTTCCCGATGCCATCACTGAACGAGGTCAGAAACATCTTCGGGAATTGATGAGCGTAGCGGCCGAAGGCAAGCGCGCGGTGATATTTTTCGCGGTGTTGCATTCAGCCATTACACGGTTTTCACCCGCGCGCCATATCGATGCAAAATATGCGCAATTATTAGTTGAAGCACAGCTTAAGGGGGTAGAAATTCTGGTTTATAAAGCGGAACTTTCTGCCCATGGTATGACTCTTAAAGAGCCGTTGCCCATTACCTTGTAATGGTGTAAACATTCGGTTAATTAGTATTCTGGGCGCGTGGGCAAATACGCTTTTCCTCACAGGGTTGTCAAGTGTTACGTTTAGATAATTGCTATCCGGAAAAGCATCTGCTATTTATAGCGACCTGATTTTTCCCCCGAACATGGGGATCGATAGTGCGTGTTAAGGAGAAGCAACATGCAAGAAGGGCAAAACCGTAAAACATCGTCCCTGAGTATTCTCGCCATCGCTGGGGTGGAGCCGTACCAGGAGAAACCGGGCGAAGAGTATATGAACGAAGCCCAGCTGTCGCACTTCAGGCGTATTCTTGAGGCATGGCGTAATCAACTTAGGGATGAAGTTGATCGCACCGTATCTCATATGCAAGACGAAGCGGCTAACTTCCCTGATCCGGTGGACCGCGCCGCACAGGAAGAAGAATTCAGCCTTGAGCTGCGTAACCGTGATCGTGAGCGCAAACTGATCAAAAAGATCGAGAAGACGCTGAAGAAAGTAGAAGACGAAGATTTCGGCTACTGCGAATCATGCGGCGTAGAAATTGGTATTCGCCGTCTGGAAGCGCGTCCGACAGCCGATCTGTGCATCGACTGTAAAACGCTGGCAGAAATCCGCGAAAAACAAATGGCAGGTTAATTCCGGTCATTTTTACCACGTTTACTTCAGGCGGGAGCTTCTCCCGCCTTATTATTTGTTAGCCCGCAAAATGAGCGATTCACATTATATTGGCCGCTTCGCCCCTTCCCCCTCTGGCGAACTCCATTTTGGTTCACTGATTGCCGCCCTCGGGAGTTACCTGCAGGCTCGTGCTCGTCGCGGAATCTGGCGGGTACGCATTGAAGATATTGACCCCCCTCGTGAAGTTCCCGGTGCTGCAGACACGATTCTGCGTCAGCTGGAACATTACGGGCTGCACTGGGATGGCGATATTTTATGGCAATCCCAGCGTCATGACGCCTACCGCGAGGCGCTGGCCTGGCTGCATCAGCAGGATCTGAGCTATTACTGCACCTGTACACGCGCGCGTATTCAAAGCGTCGGCGGTATTTACGACGGTCATTGCCGTGAGCTACGCCACGGGCCTGAACAGGCGGCGGTCCGCATTAAGCAACGCCATCCGGTGATGCAGTTTACGGACCAACTGCGCGGTGTGATTCAGGCTGATCCGCGGCTTGCAAAGGAAGATTTTATTATTCACCGTCGCGACGGGCTGTTTGCCTATAACCTCGCGGTGGTGGTAGACGACCACTTCCAGGGCGTGACGGAAATTGTGCGCGGTGCCGATCTTATCGAACCGACGGTACGGCAAATTTCGTTGTATCAACAGTTCGGCTGGCAAGCGCCGGACTATATTCATCTGCCGCTGGCGCTCAACGAACAAGGCGCTAAACTTTCAAAACAAAATCATGCACCTGCACTGCCGCAAGGCGATCCACGCCCGGTGATTGTTGCTGCGCTGCGCTTTCTCGGCCAGCACTCCGATATCCCGTGGCAGGAGATGCGCGTGGATCAGATTCTCACGTTTGCCATTGAAAACTGGAGTCTGACAGCGGTGCCAGAATCGGCGATCGTAAATCCGCCATTCTCAAATGCATCATGCTGAGCTATGATTAGCCGCTATTTTTACACAGCAACACTTGTTCTGATTGAAGTTTGACACTACCGAGGTGCACTATTTTTACCCGAGTCGCTAATTTTTGCCGCAAGGTGCTAAGCCGCGAGGAGCGCGAGGCCGAGCTCGCCGTCGCCCGTCCACACATGACGGTAATCCCGCGTGAGCAGCACTCTATCTCCCGCAAAGATATCAGTGAAAATGCCCTGAAGGTAATGTACAGGCTCAATAAGGCCGGATACGAGGCATGGCTGGTTGGCGGAGGCGTACGCGATCTTTTGCTGGGCAAAAAGCCGAAAGATTTTGATGTCACGACTAACGCCACGCCAGATCAGGTGCGAAAACTGTTTCGTAACTGTCGTCTGGTTGGTCGCCGTTTCCGTCTGGCCCATGTCATGTTTGGCCCGGAAATTATCGAAGTGGCAACTTTCCGTGGTCATCATGAAGGCAGCGAGTCCGATCGCACAACCTCACAGCGCGGACAAAACGGTATGCTGCTGCGCGACAACATCTTCGGCTCCATCGAAGAAGATGCCCAGCGTCGCGACTTCACGATTAACAGCCTGTATTACAGCGTGGCCGATTTCACCGTGCGTGATTACGTTGGTGGCATGCAGGATCTCGAAGAGGGCATCGTTCGCCTGATCGGTAATCCGGAAACGCGCTACCGCGAAGACCCTGTACGTATGCTGCGGGCCGTGCGCTTTGCCGCCAAGCTCGACATGCGTATCAGCCCGGAAACCGCTGAGCCAATCCCGCGTCTGGCAACACTGCTTAACGATATTCCCCCCGCACGCCTGTTTGAAGAAGCACTCAAACTGTTACAGGCGGGCTATGGGTATGAAACCTATAAAAAACTGCGTGAGTACAGCCTGTTCCAGCCGCTGTTCCCCACCATTACGCGCTATTTCACCGAAGACGGTGACAGCCCAATGGAACGCATCATCGCTCAGGTGCTGAAGAATACCGATAACCGCATCCACAATGATATGCGCGTTAACCCGGCGTTCTTGTTCGCCGCCATGTTCTGGTATCCGTTACTGGAAGCTGCGCAGAAAATTGCCCAGGAAAGCGGTCTGGCTTACTACGATGCCTTCGCACTGGCGATGAACGACGTACTGGATGAAGCCTGCCGCTCGCTGGCGATCCCGAAACGTCTGACCTCGCTGACCCGTGATATCTGGCAGTTGCAGCTACGCATGTCTCGTCGCCAGGGCAAACGCGCCTGGAAGCTGATGGAGCATCCGAAGTTCCGCGCCGCTTACGATCTGCTGGCCCTGCGTGCCGAAGTGGAAAACAACGCTGAACTGCAGCGTCTGGCGCAGTGGTGGGGAGAATTCCAGGTTTCAGCACCGCCGGAACAAAAAGGCATGCTCAACGAACTCGACGAAGAACCGGAACGCCGTCGTCATCGTCGCCCGCGTAAACGCGCCCCGCGCCGTGAAGGTTCCGCGTGACCATCGCCTATATCGCTCTCGGCAGTAATCTGGCCTCTCCTCTGGAGCAGGTTAATGCTGCCGTAAAAGCGATTGGCGACATTCCCGACAGTCGTATCGTCGCTGTTTCCTCCTTTTACCGCACACCGCCATTAGGCCCACAGGATCAGCCAGATTACCTGAACGCCGCCGTGGCGCTGGAAACCACTCTCGCTCCCGAAGAATTGCTTAATCATACCCAACGCATTGAGCTGCAACAGGGACGCGTACGTAAAGCCGAACGCTGGGGGCCGCGCACTCTGGACCTCGATATTATGCTGTTTGGCGATGAAGTGATTAACACCGAACGTCTGACCGTGCCGCACTACGACATGAAAAACCGTGGTTTTATGCTGTGGCCGCTCGCTGAAATCGCACCTGATCTTATCTTCCCGGAGGGTATCAGCCTGCATCAGCACCTCACCCATCTTGGTGCAGCAAAACCTGCACACTGGTAAAGTATCCTCTCCCCTTCCGCGTTTACTACTTTAGTGCCAAACGGTTGCTTAAAACAATTGCCCCCCTGAATGTGACTGTTAGAATGCCGATAAATATGACTTTCATCATCAGGAAATGTTATGAAACCCACCACCATTTCACTGCTACAGAAATGCAAGCAAGAGAAAAAACGCTTCGCAACCATTACCGCCTACGACTACAGCTTTGCTAAGTTATTTGCCGACGAAGGCATCAATGTGATGCTGGTTGGCGACTCGCTGGGCATGACGATTCAGGGGCATGACTCCACCCTACCGGTCACCGTTGAAGATATTGCTTACCACACTCGTGCCGTACGTCGTGGCGCTCCCAACTGTCTGCTGCTCTCCGACCTGCCATTTATGGCTTACGCCACGCCGGAACAAGCATTTGAAAACGCCGCGGTGGTGATGCGGGCGGGCGCTAATATGGTCAAAATTGAAGGCGGCGCCTGGCTGGTGGATACGGTAAAAATGCTCACCGAACGCGCCGTACCGGTTTGCGGTCATCTGGGATTAACACCGCAGTCGGTGAATATTTTCGGCGGCTATAAAATTCAGGGCCGCGGCGACGCCGGGCAGGTATTGCTGGATGACGCGCTGGCCTTAGAAGCCGCTGGCGCTCAGTTGCTGGTGCTGGAGTGCGTGCCGGTTGAGCTGGCGAAGCGCGTCACCGAAGCGCTGTCGATTCCGGTTATCGGTATCGGCGCAGGTAACGTCACCGATGGACAAATCCTCGTCATGCACGATGCCTTTGGTATTACCGGTGGCCACATCCCGAAATTTGCGAAGAATTTCCTCAATGAAGCAGGCGACATGCGCGCCGCAGTGCGGCAGTATATAGCTGAAGTGGAGTCCGGCGTTTATCCGGGCGAAGAACACAGTTTTCACTAATTTTTCAGGCCATATATCGGCCTGAAAAGCGTAGCGCCATCAGGCGGTTCGCTGCATGTTGCCGGATGGCGGCGTAAACGCCTTATCCGGCCTACGGTTCCTCAGGCAACTCAAGGAGTCTTGTCGTGTTAATCATTGAAACCCTGCCGCTGCTGCGCCAGCATATTCGTCGTCTGCGTCAGGAAGGCAAACGCGTCGCTCTGGTTCCCACCATGGGCAACCTGCACGACGGCCATATGAAGCTGGTCGATGAGGCAAAAGCGCGGGCTGATGTGGTGATCGTCAGCATTTTCGTCAACCCGATGCAGTTTGACCGACCGGACGATCTGGTGCGCTATCCGCGCACGCTGCAGGAAGATTGTGAAAAGCTGAACAAGCGTAAAGTCGATTATGTTTTTGCGCCTGCCGTTGAGGAAATCTACCCGCAGGGGCTGGAAGGCCAGACGTTCGTTGAAGTTCCCGGTCTCTCCACCATGCTGGAAGGCGCCAGCCGTCCAGGCCATTTCCGTGGCGTTTCCACTATCGTCAGCAAGCTGTTTAACCTGATCCAGCCAGATATAGCCTGCTTTGGCGAGAAAGATTTCCAGCAGCTCGCACTGATCCGCAAAATGGTGGCGGATCTGGGTTATGACATTGAGATCGTTGGCGTGCCGATTATTCGCGCCAAAGACGGTCTGGCGCTTAGCTCACGTAACGGCTATCTGACCGCAGAGCAGCGAAAAATTGCGCCGGGTCTGCACAAAGTGATGAACGGCATCGCTGAAAAGCTGCTTGCCGGCCATCGTGACCAGGAAGAGATTATTGCCATTGCCGAGCAGGAACTGAATGAAAAAGGCTTCCGTGCCGACGATATTCAGATTCGTGATGCCGACACGCTGCTGGAGCTGACGGAAACCAGTAAACGCGCGGTGATTCTGGCCGCCGCCTGGCTGGGTCAGGCACGTCTGATCGATAATCAAAGCGTTACATTAGCCCAGTAGACAGGGGTTAAAAATCAGGCAATACTGCCTGAGAATTTCTCAAAGCAGGCCAGTAGTGCCTGCTTAGCCAAGGTAAACGACAGGGTATAGAAGTTATGATTCGCACCATGCTGCAAGGCAAGCTCCACCGCGTAAAAGTCACGCAGGCGGACCTGCACTACGAAGGCTCCTGCGCCATCGACCAGGATTTCCTCGATGCCTCTGGTATTCTGGAAAACGAAGCTATTGATATCTGGAACGTGACCAACGGTAAACGTTTCTCAACCTACGCGATTGCGGCTGAACGCGGCTCCAGAATCATCTCGGTGAACGGCGCAGCGGCACACTGTGCTGAAGTCGGCGACATTGTGATTATCGCCAGCTTCGTCACCATGTCTGATGAAGAAGCCCGCACCTGGCGTCCGAAAGTGGCCTATTTTGAAGGCGACAACGAAATGAAGCGCACCGCGAAAGCCATTCCGGTACAGGTTGCCTGACAGCCCTTACCCCTGCGGCTGATTACTTATCAGCCGCGACATCGTCTCCAGCGAATCCGTTCTTAAAATATAAAGTCTTTTCAATAAGAACGGATTATCCCCCGGTTTAACCTTCCCTCTCACCGTGGTGACCGCCATGTGGAATCCCGCGTCGCCTGCCGCTTTTACTGCCGTGGCGTTATAGCCGCCAAACGGGTACGAAAGATAAAGAACGTGAGGGTTAAACTGAGACAACGCCCGACGCGAACGGGCAAAATCAAACAGAATATTGTGATAGCTGCGACTCAGCAGGATTGGCCGGTGATTCGCATCAACCCGATGTAAAAAATGGGTATGCGACTGGAAGTCGAACACGTCCCTGATCTCATTCAGTTCCGCGATGCTCATAAACTGCAGTGATTTCGGATCCCACTTCTGCGGGTGGCGCTTGATACGTGAGGAGATAATAAACGCCGTTGCCTTCATGCCGTGCTGCTTCAGAATCGGGTAAGCATAACGACTCACCGACTTCAGACCATCATCAAAAGTCAGCACCACCGCCCGCGCCGGGAGATTCATATTATTGCGAACATAGCCTTCCAGTTGGTACATCGTCAACGTGGTGTAGCCGCGGTCCTGTAGCCAGGCCATCTGGTTGCTGAAGGCGCGTACGGAGGTTGTCGTGGAGGTGTGGCGAAAACGGGTATTCTCTTCATCGCGCAGAATATGGTGATAGGTTAACACCGGGATACCGTTGTCTTCCTGCGCATCCAGAGCGCTGATATAGGCCAGTCTGCCGCCAATACGGATCTGGTACCAGGTTTGGTTGAGACGGTCTTTAAGCTTACTGATAACCGGATAACGCAGATTATCCGCCAGCACGCCAAACGGGGCGCTACCAACATCCGGAGCGTTATAAACCGGCGTATCTTTCCAGGTGATCAGGCTTTGGTTGCTGAGAGGTTTATTGAGATCGCCCAGACCATCATCGACTTTCTGCCGCCCCTGCACAGGCTCCAGATGCCCCTTATCAATAAACCCGGTACCAAAACCAAAGGTAAATTCGTAATAGTCTGCCGCAATTGGCTCAATGGCGAGGATCTGCCCGGCGCGAATATTTCCTACCGTCACCATCTTGTTGCCAATCTGCGCCCACACGGCGGCTGCTTCGGTGGTTTGCATGTAGCGAGCAGGCAAAGCCGCAGCTATGCTGCCAGAAAACAGGAGCAATAAAACAAGCAGAACGCGCATCACCATATGAGATAACCGAGGCGAGAAACCCCGGCTATTGTAGCAAAAGCGCCATCAATACCAATGATTAATACTCATACAAATCATGCTTCAACACGAAGGGGGGATTTTTCTGTTGTTGATGCCAGAGGCTAGAGACTTCGGGCCCGCCAAGCGCAACGATGCTATCACGAAACGCAGAACTGCTCATCGATTCCCGCGACGAAAGCATTCGCTCAAGCAATGGATAACTGATACCTGAAATCACTTCACACTGGGGATGTTTATGGCTCATTAACGAAGCCACGCGGTAAGGCGCGGCCCCGGCCATATCCGTCAGGAATATCACACCCTCGCCAGAGTCTGTAGCATGCAGGGCATGACACATCATGCGGCTTAGCATATTCGAGCTAAGCCCACGCCAAAAACTCACCGCCTGGCATTGAACCAACGGGCCGTACTTTTTCTCCAGACGATGCAGCATATCCTGTGCCTTATCATCATGACAGGTAATTACCCAACCTAGCATTGCCTACCTCCTTAGCAGGCAAGTAGTTTATCAGGGTGATAAATCCGTAATGGTGATAAGCATCAAAAGTCTTCCTCTCCCGGGTAAGGAGAGGAAGAAAGACTTAGCTGCGCAGGCCGCGTCCGCGCTGAATCAGGTACCAGCACAGCAAATAAAATGCTGCGATAAACACCACCAGCACGCCAAAGGTGGTGACCAGCGGAACATCGTGGATCCCCAGGAAGCCGTAACGGAAACCGCTAATCATGTAGACAATCGGGTTCAGATGGGACAGTCCCTGCCAGAATGGCGGCAGCAGCGTTAACGAATAGAAAACGCCGCCCAGATAGGTCAGCGGAGTCAGCACGAAGGTTGGGATCAGGCTGATATCGTCAAAGGTTTTAGCGAAAACCGCGTTCAACAGACCGGCCAGCGAAAACAGCACCGCTGTTAACACCAGCGTAAGCGCCACAAAGACCCAGGAATGCACCTGGAACGGCACGAAGAACAGCGAAATCGCTGTTACCAGGATCCCTACGCACAGGCCACGCGCCACGCCGCCGCCAACAAAACCGGCGATGATCACGTGCGTCGGTACCGGAGCGACCAGTAGCTCTTCAATGTTGCGTTGAAACTTGGCGCTGAAGAATGACGATGCCACGTTGGCGTACGAGTTGGTAATTACCGCCATCATAATCAGCCCTGGCACGATAAACTGCATGTAGCTAAAACCATGCATTTCGCCGATTCGCGAGCCGATCAGGTTACCAAAGATTATAAAATAGAGCGTCATAGTAATGACGGGAGGAACCAGAGTCTGGACCCAGATACGCATAAAGCGGTGGATCTCTTTCGCCCAGATGCTTTTCAGCGCAACCCAATAAAGCTGCATCATGCGCGATCTCCTTGTTTTTCATGCACCAGAGAAACAAACAGTTCTTCCAGTCGGTTCGCTTTGTTTCGCATACTCAATACCTGAATGCCCTGGGCGCTCAGCTGTGAGAACACGCTGTTGACCCCCTGTTCACGCAGGACTTCCACTTCCAGCGTGGAGGTATCCACCAGCCGGTATTGATAGCCCTCCAGTTTTGGCAGCGGGCTTTTCGGCGCCAGATCGAGAATAAAAGTCTCGGATTTCAGCTTAGAGAGCAGGCTCTTCATCGAGGTGTTTTCCACCAGCTCGCCGTGCTGAATAATACCGATGTTGCGACACAGCATTTCCGCTTCTTCGAGATAGTGAGTGGTCAGAATAATCGTGGTGCCTTTGTCGTTTAAATCCTTTAAAAAACCCCACATTGAACGACGCAGCTCAATGTCGACCCCCGCCGTCGGTTCATCAAGGATGAGTAATTTAGGCTCGTGCATTAGTGCGCGGGCAATCATCAGACGGCGTTTCATCCCGCCGGAGAGCATGCGCGCGCGCTCATTACGTTTTTCCCATAAATCGAGCTGCTTTAAATATAATTCGCTGCGTTTGACCGCCTCTTTATACTCAACGCCGTAATAACCCGCCTGGTTGACTACGATCTGCTGCACGGTTTCAAACGGGTTAAAGTTAAACTCCTGCGGTACCAGACCAAGCTGGCGTTTCGCATTAACGGTATCTTTTTCAAGATCGTATCCGAAGACGCTCACCCGCCCAGAGGTTTTATTCACCAGCGAGCTGATTATCCCGATGGTGGTGGACTTGCCTGCGCCATTCGGTCCCAAAAGCGCATAAAAATCCCCCGCTTCGACTTGCAAATCTATTCCGCGTAACGCCTGAACGCCACCGGGATAGGTTTTTTTAAGTTGTTGAAGTTCCAGAGCAATGGTCATGGTTTTTTACTTACCTTACATTCTAATGCTTGATATTTGGTTTTAATAAATCAGGAGTTAACCTATATTAGCGCAACGCAATTCAATTGGTTACAGCCTCCATGAAAGACATAGATACACTCATCAGCAACAACGCGCTATGGTCAAAGATGCTGGTAGAAGAGGATCCCGGATTTTTTGAAACGCTGACTCACGCACAAAATCCGCGCTTTTTATGGATTGGATGTTCCGACAGTCGCGTTCCCGCAGAACGTTTAACCGGTCTTGAGCCGGGTGAATTATTTGTTCACCGTAATGTTGCCAATCTGGTTATTCACACCGACCTGAACTGTCTCTCAGTGGTTCAGTATGCGGTGGATGTGCTGGAAGTGGAACATATTATTATTTGCGGCCACTATGGATGTGGTGGCGTACAGGCGGCTATTGAAAATAAAGAACAGGGGCTGATTGATAACTGGTTACTGCATATTCGCGATATCTGGTTTAAACACAGTTCACTGCTGGGCGAAATGCCGCAGGAACGTCGCATTGACACCCTGTGCGAACTGAATGTAATGGAGCAGGTCTACAACTTGGGCCACTCAACCATCATGCGTTCAGCCTGGAAGCGCGGTCAGAAAGTTACCATTCACGGCTGGGCTTACGGTATTCATGATGGCCTGCTGCGCGATCTGGACGTCACCGCCACCAGTCGCGAGACGCTGGAGCAGCGCTATCGCCAGGGGCTGTCTAACCTCAGCCAGAAACATACCAATCACAAGCAGATACCAACAAGCGGCAGCGACGCTTAAGTCGCTTTTCGGCCTGCGGGGAAGTATCGTGCAGGCCGAATAAGCAAAGCGCCATCAGGCGCTCCCGACATTACTCGTCCAGCAGCACCACTTTGCCAACGTACGGCAGATGGCGATAACGCTGGGCATAGTCAATGCCATAGCCGACAACAAACTCATCTGGGATAGAGAATCCGATAAACTCAACCGGAACATCCACTTCACGACGGGTAGGTTTGTCCAGCAGCGTACAAATAGCCAGGGATTTCGGCTCGCGCAGGCTCAGAATCTCGCGCACTTTTGACAACGTGTTACCGGAGTCGATGATGTCTTCGACAATCAGCACGTCCTTGCCACGAATGTCTTCATCCAGGTCTTTCAGGATTTTAACATCGCGCGTGGTGGACATTCCGCTGCCATAGCTGGAAGCAGTCATGAAATCGACTTCGTGGGAGACATGCACTTCACGGCACAGGTCGGCCATAAACATAAATGAGCCGCGTAACAGACCAACCAGCACCATATCGCTGCCGCTGTCCTTGTAACGTTCGTTAATCTGACGTCCCAGTTCAGCAATACGCGCTTTGATCTCCGCTTCCGGGATCATGACTTCAACAGTATGTTTCATATCTCTAACCATATGATTTAAAAACAAATCACTCAATGCTAACTTTTAATAAGCCAGCATCTAAGCGCAAGGCACGCAGTATACCAGCAAAAGCATTCATACGCGGCATCTGTTGATAAAGTTCATAATGTGACGTTTATCACGCGTTTTAGCTCCTATAATTAACTGCTATTAAAGAAATAACACCTGTGATGGTATTTTTTATGGCAAATAACAACGTACGTTCTCAACGGCTTATCGTGACCCTGAGCGCCCTGTTTGCGGCACTTTGTGGACTATATCTCCTGATTGGTGGAGGCTGGCTGGTCGCCATCGGTGGCTCCTGGTATTACCCGATCGCGGGCCTTGCCATGCTCGGTGTGGCTCTCCTGCTGTGGCGCAGTAACCGTTCCGCCCTTTGGCTGTATGCCGCCCTGCTTCTCGCCACCATGATTTGGGGCGTCTGGGAAGTCGGCTTTGATTTCTGGGCGCTGACGCCGCGTAGCGACATCCTGGTCTTCTTTGGTATCTGGCTTATCCTGCCTTTCGTCTGGCATCGCCTGATTATCCCTTCCAGTGGCGCAGTAGCGGCGCTGGTGGTGGCCCTGCTGATTAGCGGCGGTATCCTGACCTGGGCTGGCTTCAACGATCCACAAGAGGTTCACGGCACGCTGAGTGCAGATACCTCTCAGGCCGATGCAATCTCAGCGGTTGCCGACGAGGATTGGCCGGCTTACGGTCGCAATCAGGAAGGTCAACGCTACTCACCGTTAAAACAAATTAACGCTGACAACGTTCATCAGTTGAAAGAAGCCTGGGTATTTCGTACCGGGGATTTAAAACAACCCAACGATCCCGGTGAAATCACCAATGAAGTCACGCCAATAAAAGTGGGGGATACTCTTTATCTGTGTACCGCCCACCAGCGGCTGTTCGCCCTGGATGCGGCCAGCGGGAAAGAGAAGTGGCATTTCGATCCCCAACTCAATACCAATACCAGCTTCCAGCACGTAACCTGTCGCGGCGTTTCTTATCATGAAGCCAGACCGGATACAGCTTCTGCAGAGGTGATGGCCGACTGTCCGCGCCGCATCCTTTTGCCGGTCAATGATGGTCGACTGTTTGCCTTGAATGCCGAGACCGGCAAGCTGTGCGAAACCTTCGCCAATAAAGGTATTTTAAATCTGCAGACCAATATGCCGGATACCTCACCGGGCCTGTACGAACCAACGTCTCCCCCGATAATCACCGATAAAACTATCGTTATTGCCGGGTCGGTAACCGATAACTACTCAACCCGCGAAACATCCGGGGTGATACGTGGTTTTGACGTCAATAACGGCAAGCTTCTATGGGCGTTTGATCCCGGTGCCAAGGATCCTAATTTCATCCCGTCAGATGAACATACCTTCACCTTTAACTCACCCAACTCCTGGGCGCCTGCGGCCTACGACGCGAAGCTGGATCTGGTATATCTACCCATGGGCGTTACCACGCCGGATATCTGGGGCGGTAACCGCACACCGGAACAGGAACGTTACGCCAGCGCCATTCTGGCGTTAAATGCCACGACCGGGAAATTGGCCTGGAGCTATCAGACCGTTCACCACGATCTGTGGGATATGGACTTACCGGCGCAGCCAACCCTGGCGGATATCAACGTCAATGGAGAGAAAATTCCGGTCATTTATGCCCCGGCAAAAACCGGTAATATCTTTGTGCTCGACCGCCGTAATGGTGAACTGGTGGTGCCTGCCCCGGAAAAACCGGTGCCGCAAGGTGCAGCCAAAGGTGATTATGTCAGCAAAACCCAGCCGTTCTCCGATCTCAGTTTCCGTCCGCAAAAAGATCTCAGTGGTGCGGATATGTGGGGCGCAACCATGTTTGACCAGTTGGTGTGCCGCGTAATGTTCCACCAGCTGCGCTATGAAGGCATTTTTACCCCGCCTTCAGAGCAAGGCACTCTGGTGTTCCCGGGTAACCTCGGCATGTTCGAATGGGGCGGTATTTCCGTTGATCCCAACCGTCAGGTAGCCATTGCCAACCCGATGGCGCTGCCGTTCGTTTCTAAGCTGATCCCACGCGGTCCCGGCAATCCGATGGAGCCGCCGAAAGATGCCAAAGGTACTGGCACAGAGTCCGGTATTCAGCCGCAGTACGGCGTACCGTTCGGCGTAACGCTCAATCCGTTCCTTTCACCATTTGGTCTGCCGTGTAAACAGCCAGCATGGGGCTACATTTCCGCCGTAGATCTGAAAACCAATCAAGTGGTATGGAAAAAACGCATTGGCACGCCACAGGACAGCATGCCATTCCCAATGCCGGTTCCGGTGCCGTTCAATATGGGGATGCCGATGCTGGGTGGACCTATCTCCACCGCGGGTAACGTGCTGTTTATAGCTGCGACTGCCGATAACTATCTGCGCGCATACAACATGAGCAACGGTGAAAAACTGTGGCAGGGTCGGCTTCCGGCAGGCGGCCAGGCAACGCCGATGACGTATGAAGTTAACGGTAAGCAGTATGTGGTGATATCAGCCGGGGGCCACGGCTCATTTGGCACTAAGATGGGCGATTATATCGTGGCATACGCGTTGCCGGACGACGCGAAGTAAAATGGACAACGCCCGCTAATCAGCGGGCGTTTTTTTATTCAAACTTCAGTGACAGTAACGACGCTTTTGCGGCTTCCTGATACTGAGCCACCAGATCTTTGGTCATATTGAAGGAGACCTGCACCGCTTTCTCGTTTTGCGAGGTAATCAGCAGCATATTGAGAATTTCAGTATCCGGCGCTTGAGAACGGAAAGTAATCAGCCACGCTTTATGTCCATCAACCGTGACAGGTTCCGCCTGCGGCTTGAAATTGGTAAGCATCTTCAGTGTCGCATCCTTTGCCATATCCAACTGAGCGGCAGGCAACGCGTTGCGCCCGGCAGTAATACCTAGAGACGCTTTACCGCGTTCGTCACCGTAAATCACCTGTGGACGGTTTTCAGAAGGGTATTTGATTTTTGCCATTTCGTCCGGCATTGGCGTGAGCGTCTGCGGAATTTCGAGACTTAAATTCAGTTTTGAAATCTGTTGGCGTTCCATCTTCATCGCAGCCTGTGCCGAAACCGCCAGAAGCATAATAAAAGATGCCGTCAGTACTTTACGCAAAAGGGTCATGAATACCTCGTGATGAGTGATTAACCTCATCAGTATATGAATGCTTTTACTCGACGATAGAGTAATAATCCGTTTTTGGAATAAACATTTAGCGGATAGCGCCACCGCTATCCGCCGCTGTTTATACGGTAAAACCGAGCATCATCCCGGTATCCTCATGCTCTAACAAATGGCAGTGCGCCATATAGGCATGTTCCTTTGGCGCGTCGTGGTCAAATTTCACCAGCACCTCGCTCACGCCGCCCTCAACCCGCACCGTATCTTTCCATCCCGCGCGGTGCGCAGCAGGTGCTTTGCCATTTTCAGACAGAATACGGAACTGCGTGCCGTGAATGTGGAACGGATGCAGCATCATGTCGCCCTGACCGGAAATCACCCAGCGTTCGTGTTGACCTTTCGCCGCGGCAAACATCGGTTTATTCATATCAAACGCCTGACCATTAATCCGGTTGGCATTATGGAAATCGAATGTTCCATGCTTCATGTTGCCCATGTCACCATGCTGCATATTCCCCATCTCACCGTGGTTCATATTGCCATGCTTCATGTTCCCGTGGCCCATATTGTCATTATTCATATGGCCCATCATCTTGCCATGATCCATACCCGCCATAGCCTGAGCGCCGTACTTCTTCATCAACATTTGCATGCCCATCATGTCGAGCATTGGGTCCATCGATAATTGCAGTTTGCGCACCGTCAGTCCCTCAAGCGATGGCAGCGCCGGCATGGATGTCAGCGTATCCGGCAACGTGCCGGAAGCGGTAATCAGCAGCGGCTGAACGCGCATCACCGGATGCGGCTTATCAAATGGCGCAATCGCCATGCCCATCTGACCCACAGGCAGAGTAACCAGATCAAACGCTTTACCGTCACTCACATCCACCAGCACTTCAAAGCGTTCGCCCATCAGCATAGGAAGTTCGGTTACTTTTACTGGCTCCGCCAACAGTCCGCCGTCGCTGGCAATAACGTACAAAGGACGATTGTCGCTGGCCGCGATATTCAGTGAGCGTGCGTTACAACCATTTAGCAGACGCAGGCGTAGCCAACCGCGCGGTGCAGCATGCTGAGGATAAATCGCCCCATTGGTCAGCAGCGTATCGCCAAACCAACCGACGGCAGCGGTCATGATGTCCAGTTGATAGTTAACCTGACCATCAGCAGAGAACTGTTTATCCTGAATAATCACCGGCACATCATCAATGCCCCACTGCTTAGGCAGCAGCAGCTTGCGAATCTCTTCATCTTCAATCAGCACCAGTCCGGCCAGGCCCATCGCCACCTGACGACCGGTCTTCCCATGCTGATGCGGGTGGAACCAGCAGGTTGCCGCGCGCTGATCCGGTGTGAAGGTCACAGAACGTTTCCCACCCGCCGGAATAATACCTTGCGGGCCACCGTCGACTTCACCGGGGATTTCCAGCCCGTGCCAGTGCAACGTCGTCTCTTCGGCAAGCTGGTTATGGATATCCACCGTCACCGATTGCCCTTTACTCAGCTTGACCGCCGGCCCGAGCAAACTGCCGTTATATCCCCAGGTCGTGGCTGTTTTACCGGCAAAACTCGACTGTCCGGCTTGCACGATCAGCTGCATACGGTTAGAGGCATCTGCGGTTAACAGGTCTGGAATGGGTAATGCGGGACGGTCTGCAGCAAATACGCTCCGGCTCCACAGAGGTAACGCTGACGCGACGCCCAGCGCCACGGAGTACTTTAAAAAGTCACGACGTTGCATAATCACTTCCTTATATTCAGCAGCTTAAGCAGGCTATCTTTTAAGCATAAGCCCTCCCCTTACGGGAAGGTCAAGTAAACGGCTAATAATAAAGGTCGTCGCTTCGCTCGCAGTGTGCTAACGTTTAAATTCCGTGATGCAGTGGTAGAAGCAATGAAGACGTTTTTCAGAACCGTTTTGTTCGGCAGCCTGATGGCCGTATGCGCAAACAGCTACGCGCTTAGTGAGTCCGAAGCCGAAGATATGGCCGATTTAACGGCAGTTTTTGTTTTTCTGAAAAATGACTGTGGATACCAGAATTTGCCAAATGGGCAGATTCGTCGCGCGCTGGTCTTTTTTGCCCAGCAAAACCAGTGGGACCTGAGTAATTACGACACCTTCAATATGAAAGCGTTGGGTGAAGACAGCTACCGCGACCTCAGCGGTATAGGCATCCCAACGGCCAAGAAATGCAAAGCGCTGGCACGTGACTCCCTGAGCCTGTTGGCTTACGTTAAATAGCCGCGCTGCGGAACCAGCAAGCTTCGCTTACTCTTTTACCGGCAACGTCAGCAACACTGATTTTGCCTGGTTTTCCCCTTTAGTGACTCTCAATATCGCCAGCCCCAGTTGCCGCCCAACCTCTTCGTGATCGACGGTAAAGAGACAACTCGACGACACCACTCGCACAGAAAAATCGCTGCTTGCCGTGGCACACAGCATGTTTTTTTCATTGAGTCCGCACTCGGGTAACGAGGCCAGATAGTGACTCGCCCCCATCAGTAAAAAGTCGTTGATGAAAATAATGAAATCAGGCCGCTCTGGCTGCTGTAGAAATTGCCGCGCGGCCTCTTCACCGGAAGATTCAGCTACGCTGCCAAAGAAAACCAACCCGTCATGGTAATGAATCCCTTGCACCGCCAACGCCTGCAAACAGCCGGTCAAGAACTGACGGCCATGCATACTGTCCGGGCCAAGCGTCGCAATGGCAATACGTTGCGCTCCGAGACGCAGTGCCGCACGCACGCATTGTTTCCCCATCTCCTCATGATGAAAATCGACCCAATTGAAGTTCCCGCCCAGCGAGCGGCTTTGCCCCATCGTCACAAAGGGAAACTTTAGTTCATCAAGCAGAAGGATCCGTTCATCATCAATACGAGTGTCTGTCAGGATAATCGCGTCAGCACGGTTCTGCTCAACAATTTTATGCAGCAGTTGTAGCTCACTTTCGCGATCGGTAGAAATATGGATGACCGGATCGATGGCACTCTCTTTTAAACTAGCCTGTAGCCCCCTGGCGATAGCCATAAAGAACGAGGCGGTATGGATATTGCCATCATCCGCTGCAGGCAGCAGCAGAGCCACGACCCCTGTTTTACCACTACGCAAATAGCGGGCTGATGCATTTGGCCGGTAACCCAGTTTATCCGCCGCTTCCAGTACCTTTTTACGGGTGTGGTTACTAATATCACTTTTATTATTTAGCGCTTTCGAAACCGTCGCTGTCGAAAGATTAAGATACGCCGCTAGCTCTTTTATATTCATATTTATTATGGACTAAATAGCTCTGAACAAGGATATTCCTGCCAATTTAACTGATTAGTTTTTACGTGACAATAAAAAACATTTCGACACGACTTTATTGTGTAGCAACGATCACAATTATGCAGTTACAACCATTGAAATCATTATTTTTCAGATCTAGCATAAAACAATACGAAATCGATTAAGTATTAAAACAAAAAGCCCTGAAAAATAATCATACAAACAAAGGTACTTATATCATGACATTAGATAGTACGCTTCCAACTGCGGCCAAAAAACATAAAACGCGCCCCCAAGTCATCTGGATTTGCCTGTTGGCTGCGCTCGCAGGGCTGTTATTTGGCCTGGATATCGGCGTCATTTCCGGCGCTCTACCGCTGATCGCTAAAGAGTATCAACTGCTGGATAGCCAGCAGGAGTGGGTGGTCAGTTCAATGATGGTCGGCGCCGCCGTCGCAACTCTGTGTAGCGGTTTTCTGGCCTATCGCCTGGGCCGTAAATACGCTTTATTAATCGCCGCGGCCTCCTTTTGCATAGGAGCGATTATTTGCACCTGCGCAGTTGGCCCAGGGATGCTCATCGTCGGACGGCTGATCCTCGGCGTCGGTCTGGGTGTCGCATCTTATGCGACACCACTCTATCTTTCTGAAATAACGCCAAAAAACATTCGCGGTGCAATGATATCAGCCTATCAATTGATGATTGCGCTAGGCATCTTGCTGGTTTTTCTGACCAATACCGCCTTTAGCTACAGCGGTAACTGGCGCGGTATGCTGCTGGTTGTCGCCATCCCTTCACTGGTCTTTCTGTTCGGGGCGCTATTCCTGCCGCGCAGCCCGCGCTGGCTCATGATGCATGGCCGTGAAGAGGAGGCTCGGATAGTGTTAATCCGCCTGCGTAATAGCCGTGAAGAGGTGGAGAATGAGCTTAGCGAAATTAAAGAACAGCTCAACGTTAAGCAACAAGGCTGGAATTTATTCAAAGAAAACAGGAATTTTCGTCGCAGTGTTAGCCTGGGAATTATTTTGCAAATCATGCAGCAGTTCTCTGGCGTAAATGTGATGATGTATTACGCGCCGCGTATATTCCATGAAATTGGCTTCACTTCAACAGCCGAGCAGATGTGGGGCACGGTTATTGTGGGCTTCGTGATGACGCTCGCCACCTTTATTGCCGTCGGCTTCGTCGATCGCTGGGGACGAAAACCAATGCTGTACGCTGGTTTTATCACGATGGGTTTCGCTATGAGCATCGTAGGGACGTTGCTGGGTGGTGATGCGTTATCAGCGCTGGAGAAAGGTATCACGGTTACCATGCTGTTGCTGTTTATCGTCGGCTTCTCCATGTCTGCCGGGCCGCTTATCTGGTTATTGTGCTCTGAGATTCAACCGCTGAAAGGCCGAGAATTTGGTATCACCTGCTCTACTTTTACCTGTCACATCGCCGGGATGATTGTCAGTGCAACCTTCCTGTCATTGCTAAATAGTTTAGGTAGCGCCCATACATTTTATTTATATGCGCTACTGAATATTGTCGCCCTCGTGATCATCTATCTTTTTGTGCCTGAAACAAAAAATATTTCACTGGAGCGCATTGAGCAAAACCTGATGGCAGGAAAAAAACTGCGAAATATCGGACAATAATACAAGGGTGCGACAAGATGAGCTTTATAGACTTTAAAGAAGATAACTTCCATATTTCCTTCGAGTTAAATGAAGAACAACAAATTTATATCAGCCAGTTTTTACTTGTCGGAAAGAGTGATGTACAGGGTGCATTCCCTCTTATTCAGGTGCATGTCAGTGGCCATAATCAAAACGATCACCACGCCCGTAAGCATACCGGTAGCGAACCAGGCTCCTCTCTGCGCTATCACGCCCATCGGGAAAGCGAAAATGCGCAGGGGAAAAAACTGGAGATAGATCTACATAGCCCAGCGGTTCACGCCCGCTGGCATCTACAGCATTTTCGTGGGCTACAGGCGGCCCGCGTCTGGTGTGATATCCGTAACGCCAGCGCCGATACTATCGGCCTGGAGTATGTCAGTTCGCTGACGTTGTTCGCCATCGACAGCCTGCCCTGGCAAAAAAATAGCGTCCTGCATCTACCGCATAATAACTGGTACGGCGAAGCACAGTGGAAAAGCGCCACACCACCAGAGCTTGGGCTGGATAAGGTGAATGTCTTCTCCCTTAATCGTATCGCTATCGAAAACACAGGAACCTGGTCCAGTATTGGCTATCTTCCAATGGCGGCATTTGAAGACACGGCGGCAGGAACAACGCTACTCTGGCAAATTGAGCATAACGGTTCGTGGCAATGGGAGATCGGCGATTTCCGTAATCGTCTCTATTTGCAGGCTAGCGGGCCAACGGAAAACGAAAATCACTGGTGGAAACAACTACTACCCGGTGAAACCTTTACCTCCGTGCCTGTTGCCGTAAGCCAGGTACACGGCGGGCTGCAAGAGGCGCTACAAGAGATAACGCGCTATCGTCGACGAATAATGCGCCCTTCACAGGATAATGTGCAGCTACCAGTGATCTTCAATGATTATATGAACTGCCTCTCAGGTGACCCTACAACTGAAAAGTTGCTGCCGTTGATTGATGCAGCCGCAAAGGCTGGCTGCGAATATTTCTGTATTGATTGCGGTTGGTACTCGGACGGTGAATGGTGGGATGGCGTCGGTGAATGGCTGCCTTCATCCGCGCGTTTCCCTGGCGGGATCCACGAACCGCTTGAGTATATTGCCGCCAAAGGGATGAAATCAGGTCTGTGGTTAGAGCTTGAGGTCATGGGCATAGCTTGTCCGCTGGCGCAAAAGCTGCCCGATGAGTGTTTTTTCCAGCGTCATGGCAAACGGGTTATCGACCACCAGCGCTATCAGCTCGATTTCCGCCACCCATTGGTACAAGAACATGCCGAACGGATCATCACGCGCCTGGTCGAGGATTACGGTGTTAGCTATATCAAAATGGATTACAACATCAATGCAGGCAGCGGTACTGACTACCAAGCCGACAGCAGCGGCGATGGCCTGTTGCAACATAACCGTGCCTATCTAGCCTGGCTGCAGAAAACAATGCAACGCTACCCACAACTGGTGATCGAGAACTGCGGCAGCGGTGGTTTACGGATGGATTACGCGATGCTGCAACAGCACAGTATTCAATCCGTTACCGATCAAACCGACTATCGGCTCATGGCGGCTATCGCTGCTGCCGCAGCGTCAGCAGTCACTCCTGAGCAAGCTGCTATCTGGTCTTATCCACTGCGTGAGGGGGATCGGGAAGAAGTGGTGATGAATATGGTTAACAGCATGCTGCTGCGGGTGCATCAGAGTGGTCATCTGGCGGAGTTGAGTGAAGAACGTTTTGCGCTGGTTCAGGAAGGGATTGCGCTGTATAAAACGTTTCGCGAGAAAATTCCGCATCTACAGCCTTTCTGGCCGTTGGGTATGCCCACATTATCCTCACCGTGGTTGGCCTTTGGCCTGCGTAACGAGCATGAGGCGTGGCTCGCGGTATGGCGTATGGACAGCGAACAAGGAGCGATGACCGTCCCTCTCGCGCAACTCGCCACTATCACCTGCGTGTATCCCCAGGCCGAACAGTCGCGCTGCCAGCCTATACTCCAGTCGTCTGGTGCCTGCGTTTTTCTGAACCAAAAGATGACCGCAAGGTTATTTCACCTTACTTTTACCAGTGAATACACCCGATAACGGGCCTGCGAAAAAGTGCTCGGCTATCGGGTGCGCACAGCGCTCACACGATAGTAATGCGGAGCCGAGTGGCTCCGCGTTGATTAGCGTTGTTGTACAAACTCGCGGTACGCCGCCACGACCTGAAGAAAGTCCTCTACGCCGCAAAGTGAAAAGCTCTCTTCGTCGTAGTAGCTCATCCCCTCTTCCATTTCATCTCCGGAGAATTCCAGCTGATTGGCACGCACCATCACCTCTTCACCATCCAGCCAGAGCGTGTATTCATGCCCTGCTCGCTGCCAGGAGCGCTCACTGCCCTTCACCGCATGCGCCGCCTGTTCCACTTCATCAAGTAAGGCCAGGTTCTCTTTCACTTCTTCGTTAAACCAGTGCCCCACCACCTCGTGGCCCATGGACATACGCACTTTTACCACTCCGGTAATATCGCGCAGAAATTCGTAATCCATAATGTCTTCCTCTGCTCCCGGCAATGCGCCAATACCGCATTGCGCCTTGCTGTAATTATCGCAGCAGCGCGGCAGAAAAAAAGCGTAGCGGGTATAAGGAATAGAAATAAAAATGCCCGGAGAAGCAGACTTCTCCGGGCATTGATGCGTTTTTACACAAATCGCGTTAGCGTATTACACCGCGGTCTGGAAAATCACACCATCGGCTTTCTCAGTATACTGAGACAGCTGGTCGAAGTTCAGATAACGGTAAGTATCCACCGCCGTCTTATCAACCTGCGCCACATAGGTCTGATATTCTTCCGCCGTCGGCAGTTTGCCAATCAGCGCCGCAACCGCCGCCAGCTCCGCAGAAGCCAGGTAGACGTTCGCCCCGGTACCTAAACGGTTCGGGAAGTTACGGGTAGAGGTCGAAACCACCGTTGCGCCGTCAGCCACACGCGCCTGGTTACCCATGCACAGCGAACAGCCTGGGATCTCAATACGCGCACCGCTCTTACCAAACACGCTGTAGTAGCCTTCTTCGGTCAGCTGCGCCGCATCCATACGGGTTGGCGGAGCCACCCACAGACGCGTCGGCAACTGGCCTTTGTGTGCATCCAGCAGTTTACCCGCCGCACGGAAGTGGCCGATGTTAGTCATGCAGGAGCCAATGAAGACTTCATCGATCTTCTCGCCCTGCACGTCAGACAGCAGACGCGCGTCGTCCGGATCGTTCGGTGCACACAGGATTGGCTCTTTGATATCCGCCAGATCGATGTCGATCACCGCCGCGTATTCTGCGTCAGCGTCGGCTTCCAGCAATTGCGGATCCGCCAGCCATTTTTCCATCCCCTGCACACGACGCTCCAGCGTACGGCGATCGCCGTAACCTTCAGCGATCATCCACTTCAGCAGAACGATGTTAGAGTTCAGATACTCAACGATCGGCTCTTTGTTCAGTTTGATGGTACAACCGGCAGCGGAACGTTCAGCGGAGGCATCGGTCAGTTCGAACGCCTGCTCCACTTTCAGATCCGGCAGACCTTCGATTTCGAGGATGCGGCCAGAGAAGATGTTTTTCTTACCTTTCTTCTCAACGGTCAGCAGACCCTGTTTGATCGCGTACAGCGGAATGGCGTGTACCAGATCGCGCAGGGTAATCCCCGGCTGCATTTTGCCTTTGAAACGCACCAGAACGGATTCCGGCATATCCAGCGGCATCACGCCGGTCGCAGCAGCAAACGCCACCAGGCCAGAACCCGCCGGGAAGGAGATGCCAATCGGGAAACGAGTATGGGAGTCACCGCCGGTGCCGACGGTATCCGGCAACAGCATGCGGTTCAGCCAAGAGTGGATTACGCCATCGCCCGGACGCAGCGACACGCCGCCACGGTTCATGATGAAGTCCGGCAGAGTGTGGTGCGTGGTCACGTCAACCGGCTTTGGATACGCGGCAGTGTGACAGAAGGACTGCATCACCAGGTCAGCAGAGAAGCCCAGGCACGCCAGGTCTTTCAGTTCATCACGGGTCATCGGGCCGGTGGTATCCTGAGAACCCACGGAGGTCATCTTCGGTTCGCAGTACGCGCCCGGACGGATACCTTTCACGCCGCAGGCGCGGCCCACCATTTTCTGCGCCAGAGAGAAGCCACGGCTGCTTTCCGCCACGTCTTTCGCCTGACGGAATACGTCGCTGTGCGGCAGTCCCAGCGCTTCGCGCGCTTTGGTGGTCAGGCCACGACCGATGATCAGCGGAATACGGCCACCAGCGCGCACTTCGTCGATCAGCACATCAGTTTTCAGCTCAAAGCTTGCCAGCAATTCGCCGGTTTCATGGTTACGCACTTCTCCTTTGAACGGGTAAACGTCAATCACGTCGCCCATGTTCATGTTCGAAACGTCCACTTCGATTGGCAGTGCGCCCGCATCTTCCATGGTATTGAAGAAGATAGGTGCAATTTTGCCGCCGAGACACAGACCGCCGCCGCGCTTGTTCGGTACATGAGGGATATCATCGCCCATGAACCACAGTACGGAGTTGGTTGCAGATTTACGCGAAGAGCCGGTACCAACAACGTCACCCACATAAGCCAGCGGGTAGCCTTTTTTCTGCAGTTCTTCAATCTGTTTGATCGGGCCTACCGCGCCCGGCTGGTCCGGTTCGATACCTTCACGGGCGTTTTTCAGCATCGCCAGCGCGTGCAGAGGGATATCCGGGCGAGACCATGCGTCCGGTGCCGGAGAGAGGTCATCGGTGTTGGTTTCACCCGTCACTTTAAACACGGTAACGGTGATTTTTTCAGCCAGAGCAGGACGGTTCAGGAACCATTCGGCATCGGCCCAGGACTGCATTACCTGCTTCGCATATTCGTTGCCCGCTTTGGCTTTTTCTTCTACATCGTAGAAGTTATCGAACATCAGCAGCGTTGAAGAGAGCGCTTTGGCGGCAATCGGCGCCAGTTTCGCGTCGTCAAGCGCGTCGATCAGCGGATGAATGTTGTAACCACCCTGCATGGTGCCCAGCAGTTCAATGGCTTTTTCTGGAGTCACCAGCGGGGAGGTGGTGTCGCCTTTCGCGACGGCAGCGAGAAAACCCGCTTTAACATAAGCGGCTTCATCTACGCCAGGAGGAACGCGGTTGATCAACAGGTCTAACAGGAATTCTTCTTCGCCCACAGGCGGGGTCTTCAGCAGCTCGACAAGTGCGGCCATTTGGGTTGCGTCTAACGGTTTTGGCACAATCCCCTGGGCAGCACGCTCAGCTACGTGCTTACGGTATTCTTCTAGCACGACGATATCTCCTCGCTCTCATTGTCATAATGCGGCGCTTTTGTAGATGGGCGATTCTCTTCACGCTCCTGTGAGACAGTAGTTAGTAGGGTAAATGCCCGGTACCGCGTAAGGCACAATAACAGGATTTTCATTAAGTGTTAATCCGTTTACAAAAAAGCAACATAAAAAATTGGCTGAATCGTTAAGAATGGTGTAGCGACAAGGCGGGGCGTAATTTAGGCTCCCTAAAAACGATGTAAAATGGTTGATTTTCAAGCGCGACATGCTGAATATTCCAGCGATTTTTCAGCCATCAGATATAATTGTGTAATAAATCTTCACACTCTTTTTCCGGACCTGCCGGGTGAATCCCCAATAAAAGTCAAAACTATCTAACACGGGTGAATAATACTCGCGGCAACAGAACGCCTCACGGCACAGCGCTTGTCTCGTTGGAGTCATTTTATGAAGTTGCCCTTTAAGCCACATCTGCTTGTCCTTCTGTGCAGTGCCGGGCTGTTTGCCGCCTCTGGCGTGATGTTCGTTAAAAGTCGCGCAACGGAGCCAGTAACTCCAGCCCCCGTCGCACAGCAACCGTCCGCACCGGCTCCAGCTCCCGTAGCGGCCCCTGCCCCGGCCGATCAACCAGCGCCCACCGCAGCCCCTACGTACACATCGGCACAAATCGATCAGTGGGTTGCGCCTATCGCGCTCTATCCGGATTCACTGCTGTCGCAAATTTTGATGGCCTCAACCTACCCGGCCAACGTCATCCAGGCCGCGCAGTGGTCAAAAGACAATCCCAAAATGCAGGGTGATGCCGCCATTCAGGCCGTTGCCAGCCAACCCTGGGATCCCAGCGTAAAATCGCTGGTGGCGTTTCCGCAGTTGATGTCGCTGATGGGTGAAAATCCGCCGTGGGTACAGAGCCTGGGCGATGCATTCCTTGCGCAGCCGAAAGAGGTTATGGATTCCGTTCAACGCCTGCGTGCGCTGGCGCAACAGACCGGAGCGTTACAATCAACACCGCAGCAGACCGTTACTACCGTGGTCAAAGCTGCACCGGCTAAAACCGTCACCAGCGAGTCAACGACCACAACAGCCACGACCGCCGCCTCAGCAAGCCCAACGGTAATCAAAATTGAATCCGCCGACCCGCAGGTAGTTTACGTTCCCACCTATAACCCAAATACGGTTTACGGTACCTGGCCGAACACCGCCTATCCGCCAACCTATCTACCGCCAACGCCCGGCGAGCAGTTTGGCAACAGCTTCGTTAACGGTTTAGGCTTCAGCCTCGGCGTCGCCACAACTTATGCCATTTTCAGCAATATTGACTGGGATGACGACGATGACTGGGATCACCATCATAACGATGACTGGGATAACCATGGCGGCTATAACCGCAACGGTGATAACAACATCAATATCAACGTTGATAACTTCAATAAAATCAGTGGACAGCGTCTGACGGATGCCAACCGTACCTGGCAGCACAACCCGGCCTATCGCGAAGGGGTGCCGTACCCTAATAGCCAGCTCAATAACCGCTTCCACTCCACTAACACGGCCACGGGCCTAAGCTCAACCCAGCAAAGACCGGTCAACCGTGATAGCCAGCGTCAGGCAGCGTTGAGCCAGATGGAAAAATCAACGGGGAAAACCTTCCCCCAGACGGCGCGTACGGGAACGAAAGACGCCCAGCGTCAGGCATCCAGCCAACAGCTAAAGCAAATTTCCCAGCGTAATAACTACCGTGGTTACGATAGCAAACCGCAAACGGCAAAACGGGCAAACACTCAGCAACATGAACCTCGCCAGGCCGCCACTCAGCGACAAGAGAAACGGGTCACGCAACCAGCGCAGCAACGCAATCTTCAACAACGGACCAGCCAACCGCGGGCCAATGCGCTGAGCGGCAACGACAGTCGCTCCGCCAGTTGGCAGGCGCAGCAGCAGCGAGGGGCTCAAAGCAGGCAGGTCGCCCGCAATCAGCCATCTCGCCAGCTATCCGGCGACCGTGCTGAACACCGTGAATTCCGTCATCGTTAAGGGAAGCGACATGAAAAATAAACTACTCAGTGGAATGGTGTTATTCATGGTTTCGACCACCGCGATGGCACAGCAATCCTTCAGCACACCAGACCAGGCGACCGATGCCCTGGCAACCGCGATAAGCGAGCAGAATGAAAGCGCGATGAACAACCTGCTCGGGGAAAACTGGCGCGAGTTTCTGCCACCGGAAGGCGTCGATCCTGATGCGGTTGATCGCTTCCTGCGCGACTGGAAGGTCCGCCATAATACCGTCATCGACGGCAATAGCGCGCACCTGGTGGTCGGGGACAGCGACTGGCAACTGCCGATCCCGGTTGTTAAAACCGCTTCCGGCTGGCAATTTGATATCAAGGAAGCGGCTGAAGAGATCCTGACCCGTGAGATTGGGCGCAACGAACTTGCGGCTATTGAAGCATTACACGCCTATGTTGATGCTCAGCAAAGCTACTTTGCGATGAACCAAAAATACGCGCAAAAGATTGTCAGTTCTGAAGGGAAAAAAGATGGTCTGTACTGGCCTGTTTCGCCCGGCGAAGCGCCAAGCCCGCTTGGCCCGGCCTTTAGTCCGCAAGAGCCTGGCACGGGCTATCACGGCTATCGTTTCCGTATCCTTCCCGATAAAACCAGCGGCTTTGCGATGGTTGCCTGGCCCGTCAGCTACGATCACACTGGTGTTATGAGTTTTATGATTAACGGTGATGATAAAGTCTACCAGGCCGATCTCGGCGCTGATGCACAGCAGAAAGCCGAGGCGTTAACCGCATATCATCTGGATAAAAACTGGCAGCCCGTAGCGCCCTGAATGCCAGTCAAATAGTGATTTGGCCGGGGAAGCGCCCCCCCTCCGGCCAACTCACGAGAGATTACAGGATGTTAGCGACGGATTTCGCCAGCTGCGCTTCCAGAACCGGTTTCGCTTCTTCGAACTTCAGGTTCACTTTGTTGGCATTAGACACGACGCGGGTCTGGTATTTTGCGCGATCGCCCTGCGCGCTGCTGGTTTGCAGCTTGATACCGGACGTGCCCTGGCGCAGTGCGGCAACGTTATCCGTTGTCACTTTCGCTTTGCTGCGCTCAGAGATTTGCAGGTCAGTGACCATGGTGTAGTTCACGTCTTCTACCATGGCATCCGCGGCCATACCGATCAGCCCCGCCGCCAGGCCAACGCCCAGCGCCGCGCCGGAGGAGTTGCTGTTATAGGCAGTGATCCCCGCTCCCAACGCAGCACCCACCGCTGCCCCTTCATAGCCGGTCTTCAGGAAGCCCTGAGCTTCACGCAGATCCATTTTGTCCGCTTTCAGTACGTTCGCCTGTACCCAGTAGTAAGCGCTGTCTGGTGAACTGGTCACTTTATAGCCCTTCGCAGACAGGTCGTTTGCCAGCAGGGTTTGCAGGTTGCTCATGTCTTTATCAGAAGTGTTTTTTACCTGAATGTAGACGGTCTTCTCGTTGGAAGGCTCCAGCCAGATAGTTTCACTCATCTGCGTTTTCACTTCGAGATTACGTTTTTTAACGGCGGTGGTCATCGCGCCACAACCAGTCAGCGTCATTGTCGCGACAACCATGCCAACAACCGCGATTTTTTTTAAAGACATGTTATTTCCTTTTTTCGTGTAATAGAGAATCCAGAGCCTCTTAACCGCGCGGCCAGTAGCCACACAATGGCGAAAAAAGTATCGGCAGTTGCGCAATTTTTTTTAGTGGAAATATCAATAAGATGACTACCAGAACTGGTAGCTTTCAGGCAAAAAAAACGCCTCCGAAGAGGCGTTTTCACAAAAGCGGGAAGACTACTTTTTCTTCGCTTTCGGGTTTGGCAGGTCGGTGATGCTACCTTCGAACACTTCTGCCGCCAGGCCCACAGACTCGTGCAGAGTCGGGTGCGCGTGGATGGTCAGCGCAATGTCTTCAGCATCACAACCCATTTCGATCGCCAGACCGATTTCACCCAGCAGCTCGCCGCCGTTGGTACCGACAATCGCACCACCGATAACACGGTGAGATTCTTTGTCGAAAATCAGTTTAGTCATACCGTCTGCGCAGTCGGAAGCGATAGCACGACCAGAAGCAGCCCACGGGAAGGTGGCGGTTTCGTAGCTGATGCCTTTCTCTTTCGCTTCTTTCTCAGTCAGGCCAACCCATGCAACTTCTGGTTCAGTGTATGCGATGGATGGGATAACTTTCGGATCGAAGTAGTGTTTCTTACCGGCGATAACTTCAGCGGCAACGTGACCTTCGTGAACACCTTTGTGCGCCAGCATCGGCTGACCGACGATATCGCCGATAGCAAAGATGTGCGGCACGTTGGTACGCAGCTGTTTGTCAACGCGGATGAAGCCACGGTCATCAACTTCCACGCCAGCTTTGCCCGCGTCGAGGTTTTTGCCGTTCGGTACACGACCGATAGCCACCAGCACTGCATCGTAACGCTGAGCTTCAGCAGGCGCTTTTTTGCCTTCCATAGAAACGTAGATACCGTCTTCTTTCGCTTCAACGGCGGTTACTTTGGTTTCCAGCATCAGGTTGAATTTCTTGCTGATGCGTTTGGTAAAGACTTTAACCACGTCTTTATCGGCAGCCGGGATAACCTGGTCGAACATTTCAACCACGTCGATCTCTGAACCCAGCGCATGGTACACGGTACCCATTTCCAGACCGATGATACCGCCGCCCATTACCAGCAGGCGCTTAGGAACAGTTTTCAGTTCCAGTGCATCGGTGGAATCCCACACGCGCGGATCTTCATGCGGAATGAATGGCAGTTCGATCGGACGGGAACCCGCCGCGATGATCGCGTTGTCAAAGTTGATCACGGTTTTGCCGTTTTCACCTTCAACTTCCAGGGTGTTTGCCCCGGTAAATTTACCCAGACCGTTAACCACTTTCACTTTACGGCCTTTGGCCATACCCGCCAGACCGCCGGTCAGTTGAGTGATAACTTTTTCTTTCCAGGTACGAATCTTGTCGATATCGGTTTTCGGCTCGCCAAAAACGATACCGTGTTCAGCCAGCGCTTTGGCTTCTTCGATAACTTTTGCTACGTGCAGCAGCGCTTTAGAAGGGATACAGCCGACGTTCAGACAAACACCACCGAGGGTGCTGTAACGTTCTACGATGACGGTCTCCAGACCTAAATCTGCGCAACGGAAGGCAGCAGAGTAACCTGCAGGGCCTGCCCCAAGTACCACGACCTGAGTTTTGATTTCAGTGCTCATCATGACCTCTTAATTTATACCCGTCGTCCACCGGGTCGTTCTATCCGCCCGTATTTTACAAAATTGTTAACAATTTTGAAACAACAAACGGCAACCGATTTGTCTTTCGCACAATAACCTCACTGACTTCATGAGATTACCAGAAAAAAGCCGGCCGTCGGGCCGGCTTTTTCGCTTACATCACCAGGCGGCGAATGTCAGACAGCATGTTGTTGATGATGGTGATAAAGCGCGCACCATCAGCACCGTCGATTACGCGGTGGTCGAAGGAGAGCGAAATCGGCATCATCAGACGCGGCATAAACTCTTTACCGTTCCACACTGGCTCCATAGAGGACTTGGAGACACCGAGGATAGCCACTTCCGGCGCGTTCACAATCGGCGCGAAGTGGGTCGTACCCAGGCCACCGATGCTGGAGATGGTGAAGCAACCGCCCTGCATTTCGCCAGCGGTCAGCTTGCCATCACGCGCTTTCTTGGAGATGGTGGTCAGTTCACGAGACAGCTCGGTAATGCTCTTCTTGTTCACGTCTTTGAAGACCGGAACAACCAGACCATTCGGCGTATCTACCGCAACACCGATGTTGATGTATTTTTTCAGGGTCAGACGCTGACCGTCTTCAGACAGAGAGCTGTTGAAGCGCGGCATCTGTTCCAGAGCGGCGGCAACGGCTTTCATGATGAAGACCACTGGCGTGAATTTCACATCCAGTTTACGTTTTTCAGCTTCGGCGTTCTGCTGTTTACGGAACGCTTCCAGATCGGTGATATCGGTCTTGTCGAAGTGAGTAACGTGCGGGATCATCACCCAGTTACGGCTCAGGTTAGCACCAGAGATTTTCTGGATACGGCCCAGTTCCACTTCTTCGATTTCACCAAACTTGCTGAAGTCCACTTTCGGCCAAGGCAGCATGCCCGGAATACCGCCGCCTGCTGCTGCCGGAGCAGCTTCAGCACGCTTGATAGCGTCTTTCACGTAAGCCTGAACGTCTTCACGCAGGATACGACCTTTACGGCCAGAACCTTTCACTTTCGCCAGGTTTACACCGAACTCGCGCGCCAGGCGACGAATCAGCGGCGTTGCATGAACGTAAGCGTCGTTCTCAGCGAACTCAGATTTACCTTCCGCTTTCGCGGCCGGAGCTGCGGCTGGTTTAGCAGCCTGAGCCGGTGCAGCTGCAGAGGCTGGAGCAGCCGCGGCAGCTGGAGCTGGAGCTGGTGCTGCGCCTTCAACTTCGAAGATCATAATCAGAGAACCGGTTTTGACTTTGTCACCGGTGCTGATTTTGATTTCCTTCACGGTGCCCGCGAACGGTGCCGGAACTTCCATCGACGCTTTATCGCCTTCAACGGTAATCAGTGACTGCTCAGCGGCAATTTTATCGCCCACTTTAACCATCACTTCAGTGACTTCAACTTCGTCACCGCCGATATCCGGAACGTTAACCTCTTTCGAGCCAGAAGCTGCCGGAGCCGCCGCTGCTGCTGGAGCTGCCGCCTGAGCCGGTGCTGCAGCAGGCGCTGCGCCTGCAACTTCGAAGACCATAATCAGAGAACCGGTAGACACTTTGTCGCCCGTGTTGATTTTGATCTCTTTAACGGTGCCCGCGAACGGCGCCGGAACTTCCATCGACGCTTTATCGCCTTCAACGGTGATCAGAGACTGTTCAGCCGCAACGGTGTCGCCCACTTTAACCATAACCTCGGTAACTTCGACTTCGTCACCGCCGATGTCCGGTACGTGTACTTCTTTCGCCGCTGCCGCAGCAGGTGCTGCTGCCGGAGCTGCTTCTTTCTTCTCTTCTGCCGGAGCAGGTGCAGCGGCTGCTGCACCATCGGCGGAATCGAAAATCATGATCAGTTTGCCGGTCTCAGTTTTGTCGCCAACAGAGACTTTGATCTCTTTAACGATACCTGCCTGAGGAGACGGAACTTCCATAGAGGCTTTGTCGCCTTCTACGGTGATCAGCGACTGTTCAGCTTCAACTTTGTCGCCCACTTTGACCAGGATCTCGGTGATTTCAACTTCATCAGCCCCGATGTCCGGTACATTGATTTCGATAGCCATTATTCTTTTACCTCTTACGCCAGACGCGGGTTAACTTTATCTGCATCGATGTTGAATTTGATGATTGCGTCAGCAACCACTTTCTTATCGATTTCGCCACGTTTAGCCAGTTCGCCCAGGGCCGCTACAACCACATAAGAAGCATCAACTTCGAAGTGGTGACGCAGGTTTTCACGGCTGTCAGAGCGACCGAAGCCGTCAGTACCCAGTACGCGATAATCATCAGCCGGTACATAAGTACGAACCTGTTCGGCAAACAGTTTCATATAGTCAGTAGATGCCACTGCCGGAGCATCGTTCATCACCTGAGCGATGTACGGAACGCGCGGAGTTTCCATCGGGTGCAGCATGTTCCAGCGTTCACAATCCTGGCCATCACGCGCCAGTTCAGTGAAGGAGGTTACGCTGTAAACGTCAGAACCTACACCGTAGTCGTTCGCCAGGATCTGTGCTGCTTCACGCACGTGACGCAGGATAGAACCGGAGCCCAGCAGCTGAACTTTACCTTTCTTACCTTCGAGAGTTTCGAGTTTGTAGATACCTTTACGGATACCTTCCTCGGCACCTGCTGGCATTGCCGGCATGTGGTAGTTTTCGTTCAGCGTGGTGATGTAGTAATAAACGTTCTCTTGTTTCTCACCGTACATACGCTCCAGACCATCGTGCATGATGACCGCAACTTCGTACGCGTAAGACGGATCGTAAGAGATACAGTTCGGGATAGTCAGAGACTGAATATGGCTGTGACCATCTTCGTGCTGCAGACCTTCGCCGTTCAGCGTCGTACGACCAGAAGTTCCCCCTACCAGGAAGCCGCGAGCCTGTTGGTCGCCTGCCTGCCAGCACAGGTCACCGATACGCTGGAACCCGAACATGGAGTAGTAGATGTAGAACGGAATCATCGGCAGATCGTTGGTGCTGTAAGAGGTCGCAGCTGCCAGCCAGGATGCGCCAGCACCCAGTTCGTTGATGCCTTCCTGCAGGATCTGACCTTTCTCGTCTTCTTTATAGTAAGCAACCTGCTCACGGTCCTGCGGGGTGTACTGCTGACCGTTCGGGCTGTAGATACCGATCTGACGGAACAGACCTTCCATACCGAAAGTACGCGCTTCGTCAGCGATGATCGGAACCAGACGATCTTTGATCGACTTGTTCTTCAGCATCACGTTCAGGGCACGAACGAAAGCGATAGTGGTGGAGATTTCTTTGTTCTGCTCTTCCAGCAGTGCACCGAAGTCTTCCAGAGCAGGCAGTTCCAGCTTCTCGGTGAAGTTCGGCTGACGAGCAGGCAGATAGCCGTGCAGTTTCTGACGCTGAGCGTGCAGATAAGTGTGCTCTTCAGAACCTTCCGGGAAGGTGATGTAAGACAGGTTTTCAACCTGCTCATCGGTCACAGGAACGTTGAAACGGTCGCGGATATAACGCACGCCGTCCATGTTCATTTTCTTAACCTGGTGAGCGATGTTTTTACCTTCGGCGGTGTCACCCATGCCGTAACCTTTGATGGTATGGGCCAGGATTACAGTTGCTTTGCCTTTGGTTTCCTGCGCTTTCTTCAGTGCAGCGTAGACTTTCTTCGGATCGTGGCCACCACGGTTCAGAGCCCAAATCTGCTCGTCAGTCCAGTCAGCAACCAGAGCTGCGGTTTCCGGGTATTTACCGAAGAAGTGCTCACGTACGTATGCGCCATCTTTGGATTTAAAGGTCTGGTAGTCGCCGTCAACGGTTTCGTTCATCAGTTGGATCAGTTTACCGCTGGTATCTTTACGCAGCAGTTCATCCCAACGACCGCCCCACATGACTTTGATAACGTTCCAGCCAGCGCCCGCGAAGATGCCTTCCAGTTCGTTAACAATCTTGCCGTTACCGGTGACCGGACCGTCAAGACGCTGCAGGTTACAGTTGATAACAAAGACCAGGTTGTCCAGTTTCTCACGGGTCGCGATGGTGATAGCACCCTTAGATTCTGGCTCATCCATTTCGCCGTCGCCCAGGAAGGCGTAAACGGTTTGTTTAGAGGTATCTTTCAGGCCACGGTGTTCCAGATATTTCAGGAATTTAGCCTGGTAGATTGCACCGATTGGGCCCAGACCCATAGATACGGTCGGGAACTGCCAGAATTCCGGCATCAGTTTCGGGTGCGGGTAGGAAGACAGGCCTTTGCCATGTACTTCCTGACGGAAGTTGTTCATCTGCTCTTCAGTCAGACGACCTTCCAGGAATGCGCGAGCGTAGATGCCCGGAGAGATGTGGCCCTGGAAGTAAACCAGATCGCCGCCATCCTGTTCGTTGCGTGCACGGAAGAAGTGGTTGAAGCAAACATCATACACCGTTGCGGAGGACTGGAAGGATGCCATGTGGCCACCCAGCTCGAGGTCCTTTTTAGACGCGCGCAGTACGGTCATGATGGCGTTCCAGCGGATAGCAGAACGAATACGACGTTCCAGCTCCAGATTGCCCGGGTATTCCGGTTCATCTTCAACGGCAATAGTGTTTACATAATTGCTGGCCCCAGCACCTGCCGCTACTTTCACGCCGCCTTTGCGAGCTTCTGAAAGCAGTTGGTCGATCAGATACTGAGCACGCTCAACACCTTCTTCACGGATGACCGATTCGATCGCCTGTAGCCAGTCGCGAGTTTCGATCGGATCCACGTCATTTGGGAAACGTTCTGACATGGGGGTATTCCTTATCTATCTAATACGTTGAGTTATCTGGAACCTGTCCCATTACGTTCTCACCAGAGAGCGTAATAAGACAGGTTCTGCGTTTAGTTGCCGCGCCTTTCGATAGCGCTTGATTTACAACATCTTCTGGTTAACGTTCTGCCAGAAAAATCACTAATTCTTTCGTTGCTCCAGACGGCGTAAGGCGCGTTCACGACGGCTTTCCTCACGGCTCCTGTCCAGCAGAATCTCTTCGATAAACGCCAGGTGACGGTGAGACGCTTCACGCGCTTCTTCAGGCTTCCCGGCGATAATTGCTTCAAAGATGCGGGTACGGTGACTGCTCACCAGCGGCAGCATCTCGCGACGCGCATACAGCAATTCGAAGTTTTGCCGAACGTTCTGGGCCAGCATCGGCTCCATACACCTTAGCAAATGGAGCAGCACCACATTATGTGCCGCTTCGGTGACAGCAATTTGATACTGGAGTACCGCGTCAGATTCGCCGTCAAGATCGCCGGACTGTTGAGCAAGCTCGATCGCATGGTGGAGTTCACGGATACGCGTTTTGTCTTCATCCGTGCTGCGCAGTGCAGCGTAATAGGCTGCAATACCTTCCAGCGCATGGCGCGTCTCAAGCAGGTCAAACTGGGATTCAGGATGGTCGGAGAGCAGCTCTACCAGTGGGTCGCTAAAGCTCTGCCACAGGCTGCTCTGAACAAAAGTGCCACCGCCCTGACGACGAAGCAGTAACCCCTTCGCTTCAAGGCGTTGGATCGCCTCGCGTAAGGAGGGGCGGGAGACGTCGAACTGTTTTGCCAGCTCGCGTTCCGGTGGGAGTTTTTCTCCGGGGCGAAGTGTCCCCTCAAGAATTAAAAACTCCAGCTGCTGCTCAATCACATCGGAGAGTTTTGGTTGGCGGATTTTGCTGTAGGCCATGATTTCCTGTCTTAAGCCATTTGCCCGGAGTCAATTGGTCTTACCAATTTCATGTTCTTGACGCTAAAGTAACAAAGTATTCACCTTCTGTCCATACAGGTTTTGATTGAAATCAGTAAAGGGGGCATATTTTAACAACATTACAGAAATAACGTTTCAAACATGTAACTATGCACAAATGTTAAATTTACCCACCACGGGGTAGTTTTAACGGAATTGAAACGAAAAAATATCTCATCTGAACCGATTCACCTGATTATTTATCGACACATTAGCCACAATTAGTGAATAAAAATTCAAAATGGAAATTTTGTGGTAGATAAACTCGCATTTACAAATGGTTTCTTTTTATTCAACTCGTCATCTTGCCCGCATAAAGCAGGTGCATTCGCGCTCGCATATCATTATTCTGATCAAGACAAAAGCATTGAGGCAACATTTTATATAAAGCATCTGTAAACAAATAAATACAACAAACGGAATTGCAAACTTACACACGCATTGCTGCGTAGTTCAAAAAATAAGTACTCGAAATATGAAGAGTAAAACCACACACGAGGTTTAATGATGGAAAGTCAACAGCATGGCGATCAGCTCAAGCGCGGTCTTAAGAACCGCCATATACAGCTAATCGCGCTGGGTGGCGCGATTGGTACCGGGTTATTCCTCGGTAGCGCATCCGTTATCCAGTCTGCAGGACCGGGTATTATTCTGGGTTACGCAATTGCCGGCTTTATCGCCTTTCTGATTATGCGTCAATTAGGTGAAATGGTGGTTGAAGAGCCGGTTGCAGGCTCCTTTAGCCACTTTGCTTATAAATACTGGGGCGGTTTCGCGGGTTTCTCTTCTGGCTGGAACTATTGGGTACTGTACGTCCTGGTTGCCATGGCTGAACTGACTGCCGTAGGTAAATACATCCAGTTCTGGTATCCGGAGATCCCCACCTGGGTTTCTGCTGCAGCCTTCTTCGTGCTGATCAACGCCATCAACCTGACCAACGTGAAAGTGTTTGGGGAAATGGAGTTCTGGTTCGCCATTATTAAAGTCATTGCCGTGGTTGCGATGATTCTGTTCGGCGGCTGGTTGTTGTTTAGCGGCAACGGCGGCCCGCAGGCCAGCGTCAGTAACCTGTGGAGTCAGGGTGGCTTCCTGCCGCACGGCTTCACCGGTCTGGTGATGATGATGGCTATTATTATGTTCTCTTTCGGTGGGCTGGAGCTGGTCGGGATCACCGCAGCAGAAGCCGATAACCCGGAGCAAAGCATTCCCAAAGCAACCAACCAGGTTATCTACCGTATCCTGATTTTCTATGTAGGTTCGCTGGCTGTTCTGCTTTCCCTGATGCCGTGGACGCGCGTCACGGCTGATACCAGCCCGTTTGTCCTTATTTTCCACGAGCTGGGCGACACCTTTGTTGCCAATGCACTGAACATCGTAGTGCTGACCGCTGCCCTTTCTGTCTATAACAGCTGCGTATACTGCAACAGCCGTATGCTGTTCGGTCTGGCACAGCAGGGCAACGCACCAAAAGCGCTGATGAACGTCGACAAACGCGGCGTACCGGTGAACACCATTCTGGTCTCCGCGCTGGTTACGGCTCTGTGTGTACTGATCAACTATCTGGCACCGGAATCCGCCTTTGGCCTGCTGATGGCGCTGGTGGTTTCCGCACTGGTGATCAACTGGGCAATGATTAGCCTGGCGCACATGAAGTTCCGCAAAGCCAAACAGCAGCAAGGCGTTACCACCCGTTTCCCGGCGCTGCTCTATCCGCTTGGTAACTGGGTATGTCTGATTTTCATGGCTGCAGTGCTGGTGATTATGCTGATGACGCCGGGCATGGCGATTTCGGTGTACTTAATCCCGGTATGGATTGCCATTCTTGGCATCGGCTATTTGTGCAAACAGAAAACCGCCAAAGTAGCTAAAGCGCATTAATTCTCCCTCCCCCACCTGCATCAGGTGGGGGTTGTTACCTGCCTCACACTTTCCCACTCACGACTGTTTCGTCCATATCACTGGCGTTATCCTGCAACGCAAAAACACCTCTGCCAGACAATAATTATCTCCATATCTTATTAATGGAGTGCAGTTGATGGAAACCAGTAAGCTCACGGTGAAAGAAAAGATCGGCTATGGAATGGGCGACGCCGGATGCAACATCATCTTTGGCGCCATCATGTTGTTTGTTAACTATTTTTACACAGATATTTTTGGCCTGGCACCGGCCCTGGTCGGCGTGTTACTGCTCTCAGTACGCGTTATAGATGCCGTTACCGACCCTATTATGGGCGCGATGGCCGACCGCACCCGCAGCAAATATGGTCGATTTCGTCCATGGCTTTTGTGGATGGCTTTCCCATACGCATTATTTAGCGTACTCATGTTTACCACCCCTGAGTGGACATATAACAGCAAAGTAATCTATGCGTTCGTCACCTACTTCCTGCTCTCTATCACCTATACGGCGATCAATATCCCTTACTGCTCGCTCGGCAGCGTCATCACTAACGATCCAAAGGAACGTGTCGCCTGCCAGTCATATCGCTTTGTGTTGGTAGGAATTGCAACCCTGCTGCTCTCCCTCACCTTGCTGCCAATGGCGGACTGGTTTGGCGGGGAAGATAAAGCTAAAGGCTATCAGATGGCGATGGCAGTGCTGGCCTTCATCGGCATGTGTATGTTCCTGTTTTGCTTTGCAACCGTCCGTGAGCGCGTACGTCCTGCCGTCCCGACTAACGACGATTTAAAAGCCGACCTGAAAGACGTATGGAAGAACGATCAGTGGGTAAAAATCCTGCTGTTAACCCTGTGCAACGTCTGTCCGGGCTTTATTCGCATGGCCGCCACCATGTACTACGTAACCTGGGTTATGCAGCAAAGCACGCAGTTCGCAACGTTGTTTATCAGCCTTGGCGTTGTGGGCATGATGATCGGCAGCATGCTGGCGAAGGTGTTAACCGATCGCTGGTGCAAACTGAAAGTCTTCTTCTGGACCAATATCATCCTGGCGATTTTCTCCGGCGCGTTTTACTTCTTCGATCCTAAAGCCACCATGATGATTATGGTGCTTTACTTCCTGCTCAACATTCTGCATCAGATCCCATCCCCACTGCACTGGTCGCTGATGGCGGATGTCGATGATTACGGCGAGTGGAAAACCGGTAAACGTATCACCGGAATCAGCTTCTCCGGCAACCTGTTCTTCTTGAAACTGGGCCTGGCGATTGCCGGAGCGATGGTTGGTTTCCTGCTCTCCTGGTATGGCTACGACGCAGGGGCGAAAGCGCAAAGCGACTCCGCCATTAACGGTATTATGCTGCTGTTTACCATCATACCGGGTGTAGGCTATCTGATTACCGCAGGCGTAGTTCGTCTGCTGAAAGTTGACCGCGAGTTTATGCAACAAATCCAGACAGATTTAGAAAAGCGCCGCGCCAACTACCGTGAACTGAATGAGTACCACGATATAAAAACGACTGAAAACGTAAGGAAAGCCTAATGAATCAGTGGCCAAACCCCTTTATTGAACAGCGTGCCGACCCGTTTATTTTACGTGACGGTAGCCACTACTATTTCATTGCTTCAGTGCCCGAATACGATCGTCTGGAGATCCGCCGGGCGGACTCGCTGGAAGGGTTACGCACCGCCGTCCCGGTTGTCGTCTGGCGCAAACCAGAAAACGGCCCCATGAGCCAGTTGATCTGGGCACCTGAGATCCATCATCTGGCAGGCAAGTGGTACATCTATTTTGCCGCCGCCCACACACAGGCGCTCGACAAGCTGGGGATGTTCCAGCACCGTATGTTTGCGCTCGAATGTGCAGACGCCGATCCGCTGACCGGTCAATGGACAGAGAAAGGGCAGATTAAAACGCAGTTTGATACCTTCGCGCTTGATGCCACCACCTTTAACCATCAGGGAAAACAGTGGTATCTGTGGGCGCAGAAATCCCCCGATATCGCCGGAAACTCCAATATCTATCTCGCCGAACTGGAAAATCCATGGACGATTAAAGGCGAGCCGGTAATGCTCAGTCATCCAGAGTATGACTGGGAATGCCGGGGTTTTTGGGTCAACGAAGGCCCGGCCGTCATGGTTCACGGCGACAAGCTGTTTATCAGCTATTCCGCCAGCGCCACCGATGAGAACTACTGTATGGGATTATTGTGGATTGATCTCAATGCCGATCCGCTCAACCCGCAGAACTGGCACAAATCGCCGCGCCCGGTCTTTACCACCAGCTACGAAAACCGCCAATACGGGCCGGGGCACAACAGCTTTACGCAAACGCCGGAAGGTGAAGATGTGCTGGTGTACCACGCGAGAAATTACACTGAAATCGAGGGCGATCCGCTATACGATCCAAACCGCCACACTCGTCTGAAGCTGGTGCGTTGGAACGAAAACGGGATGCCAGATTTTGGCATCCCGCCTGCTGATACGCTTTGAAAGATTGGCCCGCAAGCACAAAGCGACCGGGCCAATTTTTTTCCTCGACGGATAAGCGCAGCGCCATCCACCAATAATGGCTTAAATTAATGTGCCATAAATGGTCAACACGGCAATGACCACCACCACCACAAACGAGGTCTTCTTCGCCATCGAAACCGCGGCTTTTGGCGTTGCGACTTTATCGGTATGTGGTTCACGCGCTAAAGAAAACTGCGCAAGGCGAGTAAGCACCTGATATTGCGAAGTATGCAGATCCGCCAGCGACGCAAACCAGGCAGGCAACGCCTTCTCGCCGTGCCCCAGCAGCGCATAGACGACACCCGCCAGGCGCACCGGGATCCAGTCCAGCACATGCAGGATCGCATCGATACCTGATTGCAAACGCTGGTGTGGCGTCTGATAGCGCGCCAGCCAGGACTGCCAGGCACGTAGAAAGGCATAACCCACCAGCGTCACCGGTCCCCACGGGCCACCGACAATCAGCCAGAATAACGGCGCCAGATAAAAGCGAAAGTTGTTCCATAACAGCGCGTTCTGCAGTTCGCGCAAGAACTCACGCTCATCGCACTCAGGCGGAATCCCATGAATCAGGGTCAGCTCGCTGGCCATCGCTTCACGGGCGTGAGCGTCATCGCGAGCAGCCGCGTTCAGATAGGCATGATAATGAAGACGCGTCTTGCCAGCGCCGATGCACAGCAAACCAATTAAGATCCACGCCACCAGCAAAGGCACGTTAAACAACAGGCCTTGAAGTGCGCGCAGCAGCAGGAACGTCACCCCCATCGCAATAAGGGCCATGCCTACCGTACGCATCATCGAAAAATGCTTCACCCGGCGGAAAAAAGCTTCAACCCGGTGATCAAGCTGCCAGTGCTCACCCAGCTTAAACAGGCGTTCAACAATCAACACCAGTAATGTTGTAAACAGCGTCATGTCATCTCCTTGTGCGACGAGGGGGTGACCAGGGCGCGAAACCTTGCCCAGTCAAAAGAGGGCCCGGGATCGGTCTTACGCTCGGGCGCAATATTGCAATGTCCTGTCATGTTGTTGGCAATGGCCGGATAACGCGTAATCAGGGCATTCGTCACGGCTGCCAGTTGCTGATACTGCGCATCGGTATAGGCCAGCGTATCCGTCCCTTCCAGCTCAATACCAATTGAGAAATCATTACAGCGTTCGCGGCCTTGATAGTTCGACACGCCAGCATGCCAGGCGCGTTTATCAAAGGGGACATACTGCACAATTTCACCGTCACGGCGAATTAAACAATGTGCCGAAACGCGCAAATGGGCGATCCCGGCAAAATAAGGATGGGCATTGGGATCAATCGTGCCCGTAAACAGCGCATCGATCCACGGGCCGCCAAACTCGCCAGGCGGCAGGCTGATATTATGCACCACCAGCAGAGAAGGGTTTTCGTCATCCGGGCGGCAATCGTAATGAGGAGAGGGAACGCGTCGCGCCTCTGCCAGCCAGCCCTCGTCTAACAACATGCAGAATCTCCTTATTGGTGGTGCTCATATCAGGTTCAGGGTAGCATGTTTCCACCTTATGATTCGTTAGCAATTTGGAGTTTTATCATGCCGCCTCGCCGCTATAACCCTGACTACCGACGTGACGCGCTGTTGGAACGCATAAATCTGGATATCCCTGCCGCTGTAGCTCAGGCGCTGCGTGAAGATTTAGGCGGAGAAGTTGATGCCAATAACGATATCACCGCACAGCTTTTACCCGCGGAGATGCGCTCCCACGCCACCGTGATCACCCGCGAAGATGGCGTTTTTTGTGGAAAACGTTGGGTTGAAGAGGTCTTTATTCAACTGGCTGGCGATGATGTCAACATCACCTGGCATGTCGAAGATGGCGACAGCATTAAGGCCAATCAGCCGCTATTTGAACTGGACGGCCCTTCCCGCGTGCTGCTAACCGGCGAACGTACCGCGCTTAATTTTGTACAGACGCTTTCAGGTGTGGCGAGCGAGGTGCGTAAATATGTCGACCTGCTGGCGGGAACAAAAACCCAACTGCTGGATACACGTAAAACTCTGCCGGGGCTGCGTACCGCGCTGAAATACGCCGTATTATGCGGCGGCGGCGCGAATCATCGTCTGGGCCTTTCTGACGCTTTCCTGATTAAAGAAAACCACATTATTGCTTCAGGTTCGGTACGTCAGGCCGTTGAAAAAGCCTTCTGGCTGCACCCGGATGTGCCGGTTGAAGTCGAAGTAGAAAGCCTGGATGAACTGGATGACGCGCTGAAAGCAGGGGCCGACATCATCATGCTCGATAACTTCGAAACTGACCAAATGCGGGAAGCGGTAAAACGCACCAACGGCCAGGCGCGTCTGGAAGTGTCGGGTAACGTCACTCATGAAACTCTGCGCGAATTTGCTGAAACCGGCGTGGATTTCATCTCTGTTGGCGCGCTGACCAAGCATGTTCGCGCGCTCGATCTCTCTATGCGTTTTCGCTAATTACTGATGGTGTAGCCCGATAGTACTTTCACTTATCGGGCCCATCACGTCGGTTTTTCTATCGGCCGGATAAAGCGTTTCCGCCGCCATACGGCTGTTTCTTCGAGCCTCTTCGCAACTACGTTGTCTGACTCTGTAAAATCATAAAAATCCTCGGAACCCGCCTTCCCGTTCTGTTTTTTGCCTCTCGCCGTAAACCCGAGCGTTTGCCAAAGTAGCGCCAGCTAACTCAAGGAGCGAACGATGGACAAGCAACGAGGCTTCACACTTATCGAACTCATGGTGGTCATTGGCATTATTGCCATCCTTAGCGCCATCGGTATTCCGGCTTATCAAAACTATCTGCGCAAAGCCGCGTTAACAGACATGCTGCAAACCTTTGTTCCCTATCGCACGGCGGTTGAGCTCTGTGCGCTGGAGCATGGCGGAACAACAACCTGTGATGCCGGAACGAATGGCATCCCTTCTCCAGCCACCACCCGTTATGTCTCCGCCATGAGCGTTGAAAAAGGGGTGGTCAGCCTCAGCGGACAAGAAAGCCTGAACGGGTTAAGCATCACCATGACGCCGGGTTGGGACAATGCCAACGGTATTACCGGCTGGAGTCGTAACTGCGTTATCCAGAATGACAGCGCATTGCAACAGGCCTGTGAAGACGTTTTCCGTTTCGATATCAATTAAGGAAAAGAGATGAATACCACCCAACTTACGGCGCTGTGCCAACGTCATCAGGGAATATTACTGGATGCAGACAATGAAGTGGTGCACATCGCCGTCGTGGACGCTCCGTCCCACGAATTGCTGGACGCACTGCATTTTGCCACCACCCGACGTATCGACATCGTCTGCTGGACGCGTCAACAAATGGAAGGCCACACGCATACGCCACAGAAAATGCTTCCGGCAGTGGTCACGAAAAGCAGCGCCAGCGCAGCAGATTTGCTGAATCAGACGTTTCAATCCGCTCTGGTGCAACGGGCTTCTGATATTCATTTTGAGCCAGCGGAAAATCACTATCGAATCAGATTACGTGTGGATGGCGTACTGCATGCTTTACCGGACGTCACGACCGAGATGGGTATCGCCATCACTGCCAGACTAAAAGTTTTAGGCAGTCTGGATATTGCCGAGCACCGACTTGCGCAAGACGGCCAATTTACCGTTGAGATTTCAGGAGAGCCGGTCTCGTTTCGCATCGCCACTCTACCCTGTCGTTTCGGCGAAAAAGTGGTGCTACGGCTACTGCATCAGGTCGATCAAGCACTGGAAATCACCGCGCTGGGAATGCAGGACGCGCAGCTGGCAGCATTTTTACAAGCGCTGCAGCAGCCTCAGGGGCTGATTCTGGTCACCGGACCGACCGGAAGCGGTAAAACGGTCACGCTGTACAGTGCGCTGCAGACCCGAAACACTCCGGACGTTAACCTCTGTAGCGTGGAAGATCCAGTAGAGATCCCGATCGCAGGTCTTAACCAGACACAAATTCATCCACGTGCCGGTCTCACTTTTCAGGGAGTATTGCGCGCGCTGCTGCGTCAGGATCCCGACATTATCATGGTGGGTGAAATCCGTGATGGCGAAACGGCTGAAATAGCCCTTAAAGCCGCACAAACCGGTCATCTGGTTCTATCAACACTGCATACCAATTCCACCACAGAAACACTAATACGCTTGCAGCAAATGGGGGTTGCACGCTGGATGATCGCCTCCGCGCTGACGCTCGTTATTGCGCAGCGGTTGGTGAGAAAATTGTGTCCCCATTGCCGACAACGTCTGGAAACGCCGATCATGCTCCCGGAAGCGATCTGGCCTACGCCACTGCCTCGTTGGCAGGCTCCGGGCTGCCAACATTGCTATCACGGATTTTATGGCCGTACGGCATTGTTTGAAGTTCTCCCCGTTACACCTGCATTGCGCCAGAGCATCGCCAACGGTACGTCCGTAGACGGAGTGGAATCGAATGCTCAGCAACTGGGGATGAGCACGCTTTTCGAAAATGGTTGCAAGGCCGTCGAACAAGGGTTAACAACATTTGAAGAGTTGGTACGCGTACTGGGCATGCCCCATGTCAGCTAAACTGCTTTGGCGCTGGCAAGGTATTAGCAACGAAGGTAATCCACTGGAAGGCGTACTTTGGGCCGATACCCGCCCCTCATTGATACTTGCTCTCGAGCAACGGCATATTACGCCGCTGCGCATTAATCGTATGCGTGTCAAAGCCTCACAATGGAGCCGTGAAAAAAGCGCTGAAACCATACATCAACTGGCGACGTTGCTGAAAGCAGGGCTAACACTCTCGGCAAGTTTAGCTTTGTTGGCTGAACAGCATCCCAGCAGCCAATGGCAAGCGCTACTGCGCACGCTGGCTCACGATATGGAACAGGGTATTTCTCTCTCCACCTCGCTATCTCAGTGGCAACACGTTTTTCCGCCTCTTTATCAGGCAATGATCCGTACCGGAGAGCTTACGGGTAAGCTGGACGACTGCTGCTTTGAACTCGCTCGCCAGCAGAAGAATCAACAGCAACTGGCGGATAAAGTTAAAAAAGCCCTACGCTATCCGATATTCATCATCACGATGGCAGTGATGGTGGTATTCGCGATGCTGCAGTTTGTACTCCCTGAGTTTGCCGCCATTTACCAGACGTTTAACACCCCGCTACCGGCACTCACTCAGTGGATTATTGCCATCGCGCATTTTAGCAGCCAATGGGGATGGCTGGCGGGAGCATTCATCCTGGTAGCGGGTGCGGCATATCACCTGATGAAGCAGAAGCCATACTGGCTCACTCTGCGCCAGAAATTGCTGCTCGGCTTCCCGGTCATAGGGCCGATGGTGAGAGAGCAAAAGCTCACGCAGATCTTCACTGTTCTGGCGTTAACGCAAAATGCAGGTATTCCTTTTCTGCAAGGCCTTGAGAGCGTCACTGAAACGTTGGCCAACCCTTTCTGGTCGCAACGCTTAGCGCAGGTACATCACGACATCAGCGCCGGAAAACCGGTCTGGTTAGCGCTAAAAAATTGCGGTGAATTCAGCCCATTGTGCATACAGTTGGTCAGAACAGGTGAGGCTTCCGGCTCGCTGGATACAATGCTGCGTAATCTCGCCCATCACCACGGCGAGAAAACATTGTCTCAGGCAGAGAATCTGGCTGCGCTACTCGAGCCTGCGTTACTGGTCATTACGGGGCTGATAATCGGTACGCTGGTCGTTGCGATGTATTTGCCGATTTTTCATTTAGGAGATGCGATGAGCGGGGTGGGATAAATTCAAATGCCGGATGGCGCACTGCTTATCCGGCATGTCATAGTCCTACCTGTTCTTACAGGCTATTGAAAACGCGGTTTTCTTGTTCCTGTACACGAATAAACGTTGTACGTTTGGTCAGTTCTTTCAGGCGAGATGCACCGACATAGGTACAGGCAGAACGCAGGCCGCCAAGGATATCGCGTGCAGTGTTATCAACCGGGCCACGCAGAGGCAACTTAACTGTTTTACCTTCCGCAGCGCGGTATTGTGCAACACCACCGACGTGACGCGTCATGGCTGATTCAGAGCTCATGCCGTAGAACAGCATGAATTTCTCACCGTTCTCTTCAACAATTTTGCCGCCGCTTTCTTCATGACCGGCCAACATACCGCCGAGCATAACGAAGTCCGCGCCACCGCCGAACGCTTTTGCCACGTCACCCGGCATTGTGCAGCCGCCGTCACTGACAATCATGCCGCCCAGACCGTGAGCTGCATCGGCACATTCAATAACCGCAGAAAGCTGTGGGTAGCCAACGCCGGTTTTTACACGTGTGGTACATACAGAACCGGGGCCAATGCCGACTTTAACAATGTCCGCGCCGGAAAGTACCAGCTCTTCACACATTTCTCCAGTAACCACATTGCCCGCACAAATTGTTTTTGTCGGCCATGCTTCACGCGCTTTCGACACAAACTGAACAAAATGCTCTGAGTAGCCATTTGCCACATCAATGCAGATAAGGTTCAGCGCCGGGTTGAGCGCCAGAATCTGTTTGGTTTTTTCGAAATCTGCATCAGAGGTGCCGGTTGAAACCATTACGTGTTTGAGCACATCAGCAGAGCTCTCTGCGATGAAAGCAGCCCAGTCTTCAACAGAATAGTGTTTGTGCACCGCAGTCAGGATGTCGAAGGATGCCAGCGCCGTTGCCATGGCAAACGTCCCGACAGTGTCCATGTTCGCGGCAATAATGGGTACGCCGGACCAGGTCTGACCTGAGTGCTTAAAGGTAAATTGACGTTCCAGCTCAACATCGGAACGGCTTTTGAGAGTAGAACGCTTAGGGCGGATAAGAACGTCTTTGAAACCTAACTTCAGATCTTCTTCGATACGCATGTGCGGATTCCTGGGGTTAATGGCGAAAAATCGAAACTCACAACTCCAGTGACGCTATCATACGCACTAATCAATGCCGCGCAAGACTGCGAAATTCTCTTTTTTTACGCTACAATCCCATAAATTTACCTGGCGAATAGTAGGTTAATCCTGCAGCAGCCTCGCCGTCGCACGCTTAACTTTTAACTGTTTGATAATCAAACTTAAACTCCAGGATCTGCATCTATGAGGTATACGGTAGCCTTAACCGGCGGCATTGGCAGTGGTAAAAGTACCGTTGCAAATGCGTTCGCTGACCTCGGAATAAACGTCATTGATGCAGATATTATTGCGCGCCAGGTGGTTGAACCCGGTACCCCAGCCCTTAAGACGATCGAAGAACATTTTGGTACCGAAGTTATAGCTGCCGACGGATCGTTGCAGCGACGCATTTTACGCGAACGCATTTTTTCCAGTCCTGAGGAGAAAAGCTGGCTGAATGCCCTGCTCCATCCGCTTATTCAGCAGGAAACGCAGCGCCAGTTTCAGCAAGCAACCTCCCCTTATCTGTTGTGGGTTGTACCTTTGCTGGTGGAAAATTCACTGTATAAAAAAGCCAACCGCGTACTCGTGGTGGATGTTACCCCCGAGACACAGCTCAGACGCACTATGCAGCGCGATGACGTCACGCGTGAGCATGTTGAACAAATTCTTGCTGCCCAGGCAACGCGCGAAGCGCGTCTGGCCGTGGCAGACGATGTTATTGATAATAATGGCGCACCGGAGGCCATCGCCTCGGATGTCGCCCGCCTGCACGCGCTCTATTTGCAATGCGCGTTGCAGTTTGTCTCACAGGAAAAACCGTAATGCACACCCAGGTCCTTTTTGAACACCCTCTCAATGAGAAGATGCGTACATGGCTGCGCATAGAGTTTTTAATCCAACAGCTCTCCGTTAATGTACCCATAGCGGACCATGCAGGCGCACTGCATTTTTTCCGCAACATCGGGGACTTACTGGATGTATTTGAACGCGGCGAAGTCCGTACCGAACTCCTCAAAGAGCTGGAAAGACAACAGCGTAAACTCCAGGCCTGGGTTGAAGTTCCCGGCGTCGATCAAAACAGGATCGACGCATTGCGCCAGCAGTTAAAAAGCGCGGGCAGCATTCTGATTTCGGCTCCGCGTATTGGACAGACGCTGCGCGAAGATCGTCTGATTGGCCTTGTACGTCAGCGTTTAAGCATTCCAGGCGGATGCTGCAGTTTCGATCTGCCGACCCTGCATATTTGGTTACATCTACCGCAGTTGCATCGCGACGCGCAGGTTGAAACATGGCTTGCAAGTCTGAATCCGCTCAATCAGGCACTGTCGCTGGTGCTGGATTTAATTCGCAACTCTGCGCCATTCCGTAAGCAAACCAGCTTGAATGGTTTTTATCAGGACAACGGCGAAGATGCCGATCTGCTTCGCTTGCAGCTGCCGCTTGATTCGCAGCTTTATCCGCAAATTTCTGGTCATAAGAGCCGCTTTGCCATTCGCTTTATGCCGCTGGATAGCGAGAATGGCCAGGTGCCTGAGCGTCTCGATTTTGATCTGGCGTGCTGTTAAGGAGTCAACATGTCTGAACAAACCATCGTCAACTGCCCAACCTGCGGCAAACCCGTAGTTTGGGGTGAAGTCAGCCCGTTTCGCCCATTCTGCAGCAAGCGCTGCCAGTTAATCGATCTGGGTGAGTGGGCCGCAGAAGAGAAACGTATCCCAAGCTCTGGCGATCTGTCGGAAAACGACGACTGGAGTGAAGAGCAGAAGTAATTCGGCTAAAACGTAGGGCGGGCAAGCGTTGCGACCCCGCCCCAATTTGCCGGATGGTGGGGTTGCCTAGCCCGGCCTACGAACACCATTATCCAGCAATCAGCTTTTCAATTACCGGTGTATTCGCAGGCGGAAAATCTTCTGCATTCAGAGCATTTTGCGCAATCCACTGCGCCGGTTGCCCCTCTTTCCCCCACGGTTCGCCTTCCCAGCTTTCAACCAGCCAGAACCACAGAGTGATATGCCGGTCCGGAAACTGGTACTCCAGCTTTTCGAACAGTGAGCTTTGAGTCGGCGTAATGCCTACTTCTTCCTGTAACTCGCGAATCAGCGCCTGCTCCGGCGTTTCGCCTGCTTCAATTTTCCCGCCGGGGAACTCCAGCTTATTTGCCATGTGGGCATCAGCCGCACGCTGGGTTATAAAAATTTCATGGTGCTGGTTGCGAATAATCCCGACGGCGATCTGCAGTATTTTCATCTTTATAGTCCATAAAAAAGGCGCAGAATTCTGCGCCTTTTCAGTAAGTTACTTTCTTAGCTCAGACGGCCATGGCACTGTTTGTACTTTTTCCCGGAACCGCAAGGACACGGATCGTTACGACCCACTTTACGATCGCCAGTTTGTGCTGCCAGCTCTTCTGCCGCGGCAGAATCGTCACCTTTATGGCTCAACTGCTGCATCTGCGCTAAACGTTCAGCGTCTTCACGACGTTGCTGCTCCATCGCTTCTACTTCTTCAGGCATACGTACCTGAACTTTGCTCAGGGTACTGATCACTTCGTACTTCAGTGATTCCAGCATTGATGCAAACATAGAGAAGGATTCACGCTTGTATTCCTGCTTCGGATCTTTTTGCGCATAACCACGCAGGTGGATACCCTGACGCAGGTAGTCCATCGCCGCAAGGTGCTCTTTCCACAGAGAATCGAGAGTTTGCAGCATCACGCCTTTTTCGAAGTGACGCATCATCTCCGCGCCCACAACTTCTTCTTTACGCTGATAAACTTCGATGGCGTTTGCCAGAATACGTTCGCGCAGCGTTTCCTCATGCAGCTCAGGCTCTTTATCCAGCCACTCTGAAATAGGCATTTCCAGATCGAAGTCGTTTTTCAGACGTTCCTGCAGACCCGGGATATCCCACATTTCTTCCAGAGACTGCGGCGGAATATAGGCATCAATCGTCGCTTTGAAGACATCCTCACGGATGCTATTAATGGTTTCGCTAACGTCAGTTACGTCCAGCAGTTCGTTACGCTGGGTGTAGATTGCGCGACGCTGGTCATTGGCAACGTCATCATATTCCAGCAGTTGCTTACGAATATCGAAGTTGCGGCTTTCTACTTTACGCTGCGCGTTTGCAATCGCTTTAGTCACCCACGGGTGTTCAATCGCTTCACCAGGCTTCATGCCCAGTTTACGCATCATGCCGGACACGCGGTCAGAAGCAAAAATACGCATCAGCGCATCTTCCATCGACAGATAGAAACGAGAAGACCCTGCATCCCCCTGACGACCAGAACGACCACGCAGCTGGTTATCTATACGACGAGATTCGTGACGCTCGGTACCGATAATATGTAAACCGCCTGCAGCTAACACCGCATCATGGCGTACCTGCCACTCAGCTTTTATCTGCGCGATTTGTTCTGGAGTCGGGTCTTCCAGCTCGGCAATTTCCGCCTGCCAGCTACCACCCAGCACGATATCGGTACCACGACCTGCCATGTTTGTCGCGATAGTCACTGCGGACGGATAACCCGCCTGGGCGACGATTGCGGCTTCGTTGGCGTGGAACTTGGCGTTCAGAACGTTGTGTTTGATACCCGCCTTGTTCAGCTCGTTAGAAACCACTTCCGATTTTTCAATAGAGATAGTACCAACCAGCACCGGCTGGCCATTTGCGGTACGCTCTTTAATATCTTCAATGATCGCCTGAATTTTTTCCGCTTCAGTCATGTACACCAGATCCGGTAAATCCTTACGGATCATCGGGCGGTTGGTCGGCACAACAACGGTATCCAGTTTGTAGATGGAGCTGAATTCAAAGGCTTCAGTATCTGCTGTACCGGTCATACCGGCCAGTTTTTCGTACAAACGGAAGTAGTTCTGGAAGGTAATAGATGCCAGCGTCTGGTTCTCGTTTTGGATATCTACGCCTTCTTTGGCTTCAACAGCCTGGTGCAGACCATCGGACCAGCGGCGGCCCTGCATGGTACGACCGGTGTGTTCGTCGACGATGATAACTTCACCATCTTTCACGATATAGTCAACGTCGCGGGTAAACAGCACGTGCGCGCGCAGTGCAGCAGTCACGTGGTGCATCAGCATAATGTTGCCCGGAGAGTACAGCGACTCGCCCTCATCCATAATGCCTTCGTTAACCAACAGCTCTTCAATCAGTACCAGACCACGTTCGGTGAGGTTGACCTGGCGCGCTTTCTCATCAACAGAGAAGTGGCCTTCCCCCTGGAACGTGTCGGAATCGTCCTTCTCCTGACGAATCAGGTGCGGGATGATTTTGTTCACTTTTTTATACATTTCCGAGCTGTCTTCAGCCGGACCGGAAATGATCAGCGGCGTACGCGCTTCATCGATCAGGATGGAGTCGACTTCATCGACCAACGCATAGTGCAGTTTACGCTGAACGCGCTCTTCCGGACTAAACGCCATGTTGTCGCGCAGGTAGTCAAAGCCGTATTCGTTGTTGGTACCGTAAGTAATATCGGCATTGTAGGCTTCACGCTTGGCTGGCGCAGGCAGGCCAGACATGTTGATACCCACGGTCATGCCGAGGAATTCAAACAGCGGGCGGTTATTTTCGGCGTCACGCTGAGCCAGGTAGTCGTTCACGGTTACCACGTGTACACCTTTCCCGCTTAAGGCGTTGAGGTAGGCTGGCAGCGTTGCGGTCAGGGTTTTACCTTCACCGGTACGCATTTCCGCGATGCAGCGATCGTTAAGCACCATACCACCCAGCAGCTGTACGTCGAAATGACGCATGCCGAACACACGCTTACTCGCTTCGCGGACCACCGCGAACGCTTCCGGGATCAGGCTTTCAACGCTGGCGCCTTTTTCCAGACGGGCGCGGAATTCAGCGGTCTTCGCTTTCAGTTCATCATCGGAGAGTTTTTCCATCTCCGGTTCCATTGCATTGATGACATTGACCACTTTACGCATACGACGCAGCGTACGCTCGTTACGGCTACCGAATACTTTTGTTAATAATTTGATTAGCATAATAAAATCTCAAACGCCCCGCGGTGCGGAGTCAAAAATTATAAGTTGGAAGTTTCTTTTTTAGCTGAGGCGTTGAGGGCCAGCGCGGATACCCTGCAGCTGGCTGATCCAGACCGGAACGCTAAATGCGGCCTGAGAGGTAAAATGGGCATATGTCACGCGACTCACGGTCGCGGGCGGTCTGCCTTCTTGCGTCAGCATCGCGCTGAGCGTATTCAGTAACGCAAGATGGTGCGCCTGGATTGGCAACGGCTCTTCGGCAACAGGCAGCGCCTGAGGAGCCATAGCAAAAGAAAGATGGCGAATGACCGTACGAATGGCATGCTGGTGCCAGTAGTCAACGGTAAAATTCGGGCGGCGATTGGTCGCCTCCAGCAAAGCAAGCTGGCTAAAGTTAACTTTGGCAGATTGATCGTGATTGCTGGCGGTCGCCTTCGCGGGAGTATTAGGTTCAGCAGCATTACCGAGCGCAGGCAGGCCAAAGCTAGCCGCGACCATCCCCAACAGGAGATGCGGCCAGAAGTACCGTCTGCCTAACTGTCGCCAGCGCGTCAGTATTCCACTCACGTTATTGCCACCTGATATACCCTGCGTTTGGGGTTACAAATGCAAAACCATTTTTTTGCGCATAAATATTACCATTAAAGCGTACGCTCCACAGCAGTAATGACAGCAAGTCGCGGGTAAATATGCTTAAGAAAGCAGCGATCGAACGGTGTTTTAATCTGTCGGTGGGGAAAAAGTCGCTTCAGATAAGGTGGTTTTGCAATCGGAAGATAAAAAAACGACTGGCTCACCTGGCCGGAGAGAGTGCCAGATTTACCAGTCGAATTTATGCGACAGCGTATGTCGTTATGCCAGTACAGTCGAAGGTGCTTTGAACGCCAACGGCAGTTCTGCATCGTCCTGGAAGGTCACATATTCCCAGGCTTCCTGTTTTGCCAGGACTGCCTGCAACAGTTTGTTATTCAGTGCATGACCGGATTTATACGCGGTGAATGCACCAATAATGTTGTGACCACACATGAACAAGTCACCAATCGCGTCGAGCATTTTGTGACGAACGAATTCGTCTTCAAAACGCAGGCCGTCTTCGTTCAATACGCGATAATCGTCAACAACGATGGCACAATCGAAGCTGCCGCCCAGGCACAGGCCGCGGGACTGCAGATATTCGATATCACGCATGAAGCCGAAAGTACGCGCGCGGCTGATCTGGCGCATGAACGCATCCGCAGAGAAGTTCATCGCGTAGCGCTGCGTGCTGGAGTCGATCGCCGGATGGTTAAAGTCGATGGTGAAATCCAACGTAAAACCATTATACGGCTTAAACTCAGCCCACTTATCGCCATCTTCGACACGAACGGTCTCTTTGATGCGAACAAATTTTTTGGCGCTGCTCAGTTCTTCAATACCTGCATCAAGCAGCAGGTAAACGAACGGAGCGGCACTGCCATCCATAATCGGGATTTCCGGGGCGTTAACTTCAATAACGATGTTATCGATACCTAAGCCCGCCAGAGCAGCATTAAGGTGCTCTACGGTTGAAATCCGCACATCATGCTCATTGACCAGACACGTACAGAGCATGGTATCACGCACAGATTTGGCATCGGCCGGGAAATCTACCGGAGGATTCAAGTCGGTGCGACGATAGATGACCCCGGTGTTGGCCGGCGCAGGTCGTAATGTCAGGGTGACTTTTTTGCCGGTATGCAAACCGACGCCAGTCGCCTGAACGATACGTTTAAGAGTCCTTTGTTTGATCATCGTATAATCTCGCCAAATTACCTATCCAACCGAAGTGTACTATACATTCGGTGGGCCAGTTTAGCACAAAGAGCCACAATTCCCAAATTCCAGCTAATTCTTAATCAGCTTGCTTACGCAGGAATGCAGGGATATCCAGATAATCCGGCTCTTTCGTGGTTTGCGGCGTATTGTCGTTAACCACTTTCGCTACCGGTTTCTGCTCTTGCGTCAACGGCGCCATACCGTGCTGCTGGTAACGATCCATTACCGGCTGCTGTACCTGTTTGTTGGTCACCAGAGTGATTTCAGGACGCTTGTCCATACCAATTCCAGTCGCAACAACGGTCACGCGCAGTTCGTCGTTCATATCCGGGTCCAGAGAGGTACCGATAACCACAGTTGCGTTATCCGATGCAAAGGCACGAATCGTGTTACCCACGGTTTCGAACTCATCCAGACGCAGGTCGAAGCCCGCAGTAATGTTAACCAGCACGCCGCGTGCGCCGGACAGATCGATATCTTCCAGCAGCGGAGAAGAGATAGCCATTTCAGCCGCTTCTTCTGCACGGTCTTCACCGCTCGCCACGCCAGAACCCATCATCGCGTAGCCCATTTCGGACATCACGGTGCGCACGTCTGCAAAGTCGACGTTCATCAGGCCTGGACGAGTAATCAGTTCAGCGATACCCTGGACTGCGCCTTTCAGCACGTCGTTCGCTGCGCCAAATGCATCCAGCAGGGAGATACCACGGCCCAGTACTTTCAGCAGCTTGTCGTTCGGGATAGTGATCAGAGAGTCCACGTGTTTGGACAGCTCGGTGATACCCTGCTCCGCGAATGCCATACGCTTCTTGCCTTCAAAGTTGAAAGGCTTAGTCACGACAGCAACGGTCAGGATACCTAAATCTTTTGCGACTTCAGCTACCACTGGCGCTGCACCGGTACCGGTACCGCCGCCCATGCCAGCTGCGATAAACACCATGTCTGCGCCGTCAAGCGCTGCGCGCAGAGCTTCGCGATCTTCGTCTGCCGCATTACGACCGACTTCCGGGTTTGCACCCGCGCCCAGACCTTTGGTGATGCCGCTACCAATCTGAATGGTCTGTCCAACCGCCGTTTTACGCAACGCCTGAGCGTCGGTATTCACCGCGAAGAATTCAACACCTTCGATGCGCTCACGCACCATGTGTTCAACGGCATTACCGCCGCCGCCACCGACGCCGATGACTTTAATCACCGCGTCGTTGGTTAGTTCCATAGGTTCAAACATAGTTTCTCTCTCCGTTTTACACTTCATCCTTCAAGCCGCCTCGTTGTTGGCTGCCTTCACTCACTCCCGTGACATAGTAAACTATGCTCCAGGAGATTCGCTCAGTTGCCGCCGCGATGCAACTTGAATGACTTTGTGTAGTGCCTGTCGCCTGAGACCGTTAATTTGCGTCGGTCTCTTTAAAAATTAAAACTCTTTACGTAACCAGCTATTCAGTCGCTTGATCCACGATCCGACCGAGGCAGTTACGCGCTTTTCTACTTCAGCCTCACCACTTAAATGGGATTCTTTCCCGTAGTGCAGCAGCCCCACCGCCGTTGAATAATACGGCTCCTGGGCATAATCCGTCAGACCGGTAATATTCAGCGGTGCGCCAATACGTACTTGTGTATGGAACACGCGCTGTGCGCAGGCCGCAAGACCTTCAATTTGCGCAGCACCGCCGGTTAACACAATCCCCGCCGCCAGATGATGTTTCACACCCTGCTGGCGAAGCTGTTCTTGTAATTGCAAAATTTCTTCGTTGACCAGGTTGAGCAGCTCGGTATAACGCGGCTCAATGACCTCTGCCAGAGTCTGACGTTGCAGGCTACGCGGCGGACGACCACCAACGCTTGGCACTTCAACGCTCTCGTCTTTACCCACGATGGAACCCAGTGCGCAGCCATGACGCACTTTGATGGCTTCAGCATCGCTCGGCGGCGTACCAAAGGCATACGCGATATCGCTGGTCACGACATTCCCTGCATAAGGGATAACTTTAGTGTGGCGCAACGCCCCGCCAGTATAAACGGCGATGTCCATTGTACCACCACCAATATCCACCACGCAGACACCCAGTTCACGTTCATCTTCCGTCAATACGGAATAACTGGCTGCCAACCCGGCAAAAATCAGTTGGTCAACTTTCAGACCACAACGTTCAACGGCTTTGACAATATTCTTCGCCATGTCGTTGTGGCAGGTAATAAGATGGACTTTTGCCTGCATACGCACACCGGAAAGACCGACCGGATTTTTGATACCTTCCTGGTAGTCGATGGCGTATTCCTGCGGGATGACGTGCAGAACACGATGTTCATCGCGAACGCGTACGGATTTTGCCGTATGTACCACGTTTTCCACATCTTCCTGCGTCACTTCCTCTTCGGAAATGGGCACCATACCAATTTCATTCTGACAGCTAATATGTTTACCGGAAAGCGCCAGATACACTGAAGAGATCTGGCAATCTGCCATCAGTTCAGCCTGGTCAATGGCGCGCTGTACGCACTTCACCACTGACTCAAGGTCATTCACCCCGCCTTTATCCATACCTCGCGATGGGCAACTGCCCACGCCAATGATATTGACCATACCGTCGGGCAGAACTTCCCCTACTAAAGCGGCTACCTTCGCGGTGCCAATCTCCAGTCCAACTACCAGTTTTCTGTCCGTCGCCTTGATCATTGTTGTTCTGCCTGTGCCTGATTCTGTTGCTGATTAGATTCCTCAGGAGGCAAGGGAACCCAGCCTACTGCCGCTCCTGAGTCATAACGCAAATCAACGTAGCTAATCCGTTTGCCATCGGTTTGCGCCTGCTGCTGTAAAACCGGGTAGAGTTCCACAAAGCGAGCCAAACGTTTTATCGTATCGCCCCTGCCCAGATTCAGCTTAATATCGTTATTCAGCGTCAACTGCCAGGAACGACGAGCGGTCATTGCCGCTTCCTTCAGGGTGAATCTGTCCTTAGCCAGCACCTGCCCCATATCGCGGAACCCTTGCAGCACTTCACTTGCGCTGCCTTCCGGTCCGTACAACATAGGTAATACCTGCTTATTGGCCCGACCGGTTGGGACACTGAAGGTATTTCCTTCGGCATCCACCATATGTTGGTCATTCCAACGCGCTATTGGCACATATTCAACCAGATGAATCTTCAATTCATCAGGCCATTGCTTTCTGACGCTCGCCTGTTTGATCCAGGGGAGGCGTTCAATCTGACTCTGGATGATGTTCACATCCTGAGTCATAAATGTTCCCGGAGCGCCAAGCGCCAGGATGGACTGACGGATATCATCATTGCGCGTGTAATGCCGTTCACCGGTTAACACCAGTTTTGACAATGGCAGGCGCTGCGCATCTTCCATCCATCCCAACACTACCCAGCCGCTGACAAACACGGTGCACAGCACTGTCAGCAGGAACAGTATTCCTGCAAGACGCGTTCCATTATTGCGGCGTGAGGAGTTTACTTCTTCTTCATCACCGTTTCGCGTGTTCAGCGCAGCCTGCGACATATCAGTCCGCCAACTCCAGAATTCTTACCACCAACTGCGAGAAGCTCAGGCCCGCCTGACGCGCTGCCATCGGCACCAGGCTGTGGCTGGTCATACCCGGAGAGGTATTCGCTTCCAGCAGATAAAACTGGCCATCGCTGTCCAGCATGACGTCAATGCGACCCCAACCTTTACAGCCCAATGCAGTCCACGCTTTCAGGACTAATTCCTGTAAAAAGGCTTCTTGTTCGACTTCCAGACCAGCAGGGCAGAAATATTGTGTCTCATCAGAGAGATACTTCGCCTCATAATCATAGAAGGTTCCCGCGGGTTGGATACGTATTGACGGTAAAATTTCTTCGCCAAGTATCGCAACTGTAAATTCCGGGCCACTGAGCCATTTTTCAATCAGTACTTCTTCATCATGCTGAAAAGCCAATGCTAATGCACCCTGCAAAGCATTTTCTTCTTCAACTTTTGACATCCCTACGCTGGAACCTTCACGGCTTGGCTTTACAATCAGCGGCAAGCCTAACGCAGAAATTTTTGTAACTGCTTCATCGCTAAGACCTTTTTCGAACTCAGCGCGGGTCAGCGCAACCCATGGGGCGACGGGTAAACCTGCGCCCTGCCACAGCAGCTTGCTGCGCAGTTTGTCCATGGAAATCGCGGAAGCCATGACGCCGCTGCCGGTATACGGCAGGCCAATAAGCTCCAGCATGCCCTGCAATGTGCCATCTTCACCGCCACGACCATGCAGCGCAATAAACACCTTCTGAAACCCCATAGATTTCAGAAGAGTGACATCGACCTCTTTAGGGTCAACCGGATGGGCATCTACACCACCTTCGCGTAACCCTGCCAATACGGCCGCGCCTGAATTCAGCGATACTTCACGCTCAGCGGAGGTTCCCCCTAACAGGACCGCGATTTTATCAGCCATGTTGTTCTTCCTCCGGGTTTTGCGGCTTCAGTTTGATTTCAGCTAAGGAACGCGCGATTTTGCCGATATTTCCAGCGCCCTGCACCAAAATCAGATCGTTGCCGGTTAATACGGGTGCCAGCATTTCTGCCACCTGGGCCGGATCGGATACCAGAATCGGATCGATCTTACCGCGGCCACGAATCGTACGGCACAACGAGCGGCTGTCGGCACCCGGAATCGCGGCTTCGCCCGCGGCATACACATCCAGCATCAACAGCGCATCGACCTGGGTCAGCACGTTGGCAAAGTCGTCGTACAGATCGCGAGTACGCGTAAAACGGTGCGGCTGGAACAGCATCACCAGGTTTTTGTCCGGCCAACCCGCGCGCGCGGCTTTAATCGTAGCGTCCACTTCCGTTGGGTGGTGGCCATAATCATCAACCAGCATCGCGGTCCCGGCTTTACCGTTCACCGGCTCAAGCGGGAATTCGCCGAGGAAGTCAAAACGACGTCCGGTACCCTGGAAACTTTCCAGCGCGCGCAGAATAGCGTCGTCTTCAATACCTTCTTCCGTCGCGACCGCCACTGCTGCTGCCGCGTTCAGTGCATTGTGACGACCCGGCGCGTTTAACGTAACACGTAAATCGGCCATCCCCTGACGTACCAGCGTGAAGTGTCCTTGTGGACCAATCTGCTGGTAATCTTCAACGCGCACATCGGCATCATCACTGAAACCATAGGTTGTGGTTTGACGGCCAACTCGCGGTAACAGTTCGCGGATAACCGGATCGTCAACGCACATCACGGCACGACCATAAAACGGCAAGTTATGCAGGAAATTAATAAACGTCTGCTTTAAATTTTCGAAGTCGCCATGGTAGGTATCCATGTGGTCAGCTTCGATATTGGTGACAATCGCCACCATCGGCTGCAAATGCAGGAACGACGCGTCGCTCTCATCCGCTTCAGCAATCAAATAACGGCTATGACCCAGGCGCGCATGCACGCCTGCAGCCTTCACCAGACCGCCGTTGACAAAAGTGGGATCCAGACCCGCTTCCGCGTAGATGCTGGAGACCATTGCCGTAGTCGTGGTTTTACCGTGCGTCCCGGCAATAGCAATACCGTGACGAAAACGCATTAACTCCGCCAGCATTTCAGCACGACGAATCACCGGAATACGTGCTTCATGCGCTGCAACAATTTCCGGGTTATCCGCAGAAATAGCGCTGGATACCACCACCACGCTCGCATCGCGCACGTTTTCCGGGCGATGGTTGAAGAAAATCGTGGCCCCCAGATTCGTCAACTGCTGCGTCACAGGATTCGGCGCTAAGTCAGAACCGCTGATCTGATAACCTTCATTGGCCAAAACTTCGGCAATACCGCCCATACCAGCACCACCGATGCCGACAAAGTGAATGTGCCGAACGCGACGCATTTCGGGCACGATGGAACGCAGTTTTGCCAGTTGTTGTGTATTCATTCTTTAGCCATTAACTTCTTAGTTCATGCGATGCAAAAGGCATCACCACAATTACGCCCGGGCAGCCCGGCTCACTTCATTTGCAACGCGCTCTGTGGCATCCGGTATGGATGCGGCGCGCGCACGTTCTGCCATGGTTAATAACGTTTCTCGCGACCACCCGGCAAGGGTGCTGGCGACGGCATCCACAGTAAACTGCGGCTGCTCCAGAATTTTGGCGGCGCCCGCTTTCTCCAGCGGCAGCGCATTCCAATACTGCTGTCTGTCTTTGTGCTGGAACGGCACAAACAGCGCAGGCAAACCCGCGGCGGCAATTTCGCTCACCGTCAGCGCGCCTGAGCGACAAACCACGACATCAGCCCACGCGTAGGCCGCTGCCATATCATCAATAAACTCAGTGACCTTGTGCTGCGGTTGTCCCGCGTCGGCATACGCCTGTTCAACGGTCTGCTGCGCGCCTTTGCCGCTCTGATGCCAGATAGTCACCGCGTCGCCAAGCTTTGCGGCAACCTGCGGCATCGTCTGGTTCAGTACGCGTGCGCCCTGAGATCCCCCGACGACCAATACACGAACCGGACCTTCACGCCCGGCCAGGCGCACTTTTGGCAACGGCAGCGCCAGCACGTCAGTGCGCACCGGGTTACCTACCACTTCCGCATTCGGGAAAGCACCAGGAAAAGCCTGCATCACCGTAGTGGCAATCTTCGCCAGCCATTTGTTAGTTAATCCCGCAATGCCGTTCTGCTCATGCAGTACAACCGGAATACCTAATGACCAGGCCGCCAGACCGCCAGGGCCAGACACGTAGCCGCCCATACCCAGCACCACATCGGGTTTAAACTGCTTCATGATGGCGCGCGCCTGACGCCAGGCATTAAAAATACGCACAGGTGCAGCCAGCAGCGCATTGACGCCTTTGCCACGCAAACCGGAGATGCGAATAAAGTCAATTTCAATGCCGTGTTTTGGCACTAAGTCCGCTTCCATACGATCGGCGGTGCCCAGCCAACGAACCTGCCAGCCCTGGGCCATTAAATGGTGCGCGACCGCCAGCCCCGGGAACACATGCCCGCCGGTACCGCCTGCCATCACCATTAACCGCTTCGGTTGACCACTCATCGTGCACCTCGTGTAAACGCCTGGGCTTTTTCCAGACGCGTTTCATAATCAATACGTAACAAAAACATGATGGCCGTCGACATAATCAACAAACTTGAACCACCATAACTGATCAGCGGCAGCGTCAGACCTTTGGTTGGCAGCATACCCGCAGCCGCACCGACGTTTACCAGTGCCTGGAAGCTAAACCAGATCCCGATTGAGCAGGCTAAAAAGCCTGAAAAACGGTGGTCAATTTCCAACGCCTTACGGCCAATCGACATCGCGCGAAAAGCGACGAAGAATACCATTAAAAGTGCCAATACCACACCGATATAACCCAGCTCTTCCCCAATGATGGCGAAGATGAAGTCGGTGTGCGCTTCTGGTAAATACTCCAGTTTTTGGACTGAATTACCTAAGCCCTGCCCCCAAACCTCACCGCGACCAAAGGCCATCAGGGATTGCGTCAGCTGGTAGCCACTGCCGAACGGATCTTCCCATGGGTTCCAGAAAGAGGTTACGCGGCGAATACGATACGGTTCGGCAAGGATCAGCAGCACGACCGCTGAAATCCCCATGCCGATAATGGCAATGAACTGCCACAGTTTCGCTCCGGCGAGAAACAGCATCGCCAGAGTAGTGACGAACAGCACCACCACCGTACCAAGGTCAGGCTGTGCCAGCAGTAAAATAGCCAGTACCAGGATCACGCCCATCGGTTTTAAGAAACCGCGCAGGTTGTTACGCACTTCATCAACTTTACGCACCAGGTAGTTGGCGAGGTAACAGAACAGCGACAGCTTGGTAAATTCCGCAGGCTGAATACGCAGCGGCCCCAGCGCAATCCAGCGCGACGCCCCGTTAACGGAGCTACCCACCACCAGCACAATCAGCAGCATGATGATCGAGGCTATCAGCATCGTCGTACTGTACTTTTGCCAGAACTCCATCGGCAGACGCAGCGTCACCATCGCCAGGCAGAAGGCGAGGAAGATGTACAGTGCATCACGCTTAGCAAACAGAAAAGGATCGCCCGCCAGACGTTGTCCTACGGGCATCGATGCCGATGTCACCATCACAAAACCGATCGCTGCCAGACCAAAGGTCAACCACAGCAGCATGCGGTCATACATGATCAGGCTGTCCGCGTCTTTATCACGCGAAGCCATCACCCAGCCTTTAAGTGCCGCGAAGACCCACGCCAGGATACCCAGTCCCGGTAAGCGCGGCATTCTCAGACGAGGGAGAGATAAGCGCATCAACCCAACTCCTTCGCCAGGCGGGTAAAGACGTCACCGCGTTGTTCAAAGTTCTTGAACTGGTCGAGGCTGGCGCAGGCGGGCGACAGCAGCACCATATCGCCCGACTTCACGCGCGGTGCGAGCAGACGCATTGCCTGCTCCATGGTTTCAGTTTGTTCCGTAACGTCAGGTCGCAGAGCGGCAAGCTGCGCGCCATCGCGACCAAAGCAGTACAGACGAATGTTGTCGCCGGTCAGATATCGTTGCAGCGGCGTAAAGTCAGCGGATTTCCCGTCGCCACCCAGCAGCAGGTGCAACGTACCGTCAACGTGCAGGCCATTCAGCGCGGCTTCAGTGCTGCCGACGTTGGTGGCTTTAGAATCGTTAATCCAGCGCACGCCGTTGTGCTCAAGCACAGTCTGGAAACGGTGCGCCAGACCGGTAAACGTGGTGAGCGCTTTCAGGCTCGACGCCCGCGGCAGTCCTGCGGCATCCGCCAGCGCCAGCGCAGCCAGGGCGTTGGTATAGTTATGCTGACCGGAAAGCGTCATCTCTTTCACGTTAAGAACTTTTTCACCCTTCACTCGCAGCCAGGTTTCGCCCTGCTGACGGTTCAGGTGATAGTCACCCATGTTGATGCCAAAGCTCACGCAACGCTCATCCGCCCCGCGAACCGGCATGGTCAGCGCATCATCAGCGTTGACCACACACACTTTCGCGTTTTCATAGACGCGCAGTTTGGCCGCACGGTACTGCTGCAAGCCAAACGGATATCTGTCCATATGGTCTTCGGTTACGTTCAAAATGGTAGCGGCTACGGCTTGTAAGCTGGAGGTCGTTTCCAGTTGGAAGCTCGACAGTTCCAGAACATACAGCTCACGTTCGTCATCCAGCAGCATCAGCGCGGGCAGGCCAATATTACCGCCAACCCCCACGTTCACACCGGCCGCTTTCGCCATCTCACCTACCAGCGTAGTGACTGTGCTTTTCCCGTTGGAACCGGTGATCGCGACGATCGGTGCCTGTGCTTCGCGACAGAACAGCTCAATGTCGCCGACAATTTCAATTCCCGCATCGGCGGCAGCACTCAACGAAGGATGCGCCAGGGCAATACCAGGGCTGGCGACAATAAGATCAGCGGCCAGCAGCCAGTCATCATTCAGGCTGCCAACATGACGCTCAACCGCTTCCGGTAATTTGTCCAGGCCCGGCGGCGTCGCGCGGGTATCCATTACACGCGGCGTCACGCCACGCGCCAGGAAGAAATCCACGCAGGACAGCCCGGTCAAACCCAGACCGATAATGACGACTTTTTTACCCTGGTAATCAGCCATGATTAACGTACCTTCAGCGTTGCCAGGCCAATCAGCACCAGCATCAGCGAAATAATCCAGAAGCGCACAATTACGCGCGGTTCCGGCCAGCCTTTCAGTTCATAGTGATGGTGGATCGGCGCCATACGGAAGATGCGCTGTCCGCGCAGCTTAAAGGAGCCAACCTGCAAAATGACCGACAGTGTTTCTACGACGAATACACCGCCCATGATCACCAGCAGGAACTCCTGACGCAGGAGCACGGCAATAATGCCCAGCGCGCCGCCCAGCGCCAGCGATCCGACGTCGCCCATAAAGACCTGCGCCGGATAGGTGTTAAACCACAAGAAGCCTAAACCCGCGCCAACAATTGCCGTACAAACGATCACCAATTCGCCGGCATGACGTAAATAGGGAATATGCAGATAGTTGGCGAAGTTCATGTTACCGGTCGCCCACGCCACCAACGCAAAACCTGCGGCCACAAACACGGTCGGCATAATCGCCAGACCATCCAGACCATCGGTGAGGTTGACCGCGTTGCCAGTACCCACAATCACGAAGTACGCCAGCAGCACGTAGAACAGCCCCAACTGCGGCATCACGTCTTTAAAGAACGGCACCACCAGCTCAGTGGCCGGGGTATCTTTACCAGCCAGATACAGGGCAAAGGCCACGCCCAGCGCAATCACCGACATCCAGAAGTATTTCCAGCGCGCGATCAGGCCCTTGGTGTCTTTGCGTACCACTTTGCGGTAGTCATCGACAAAACCGATAATGCCGTAACCGACCAATACCACCAGCACGCACCATACGTACGGATTCGACGGGTATGCCCACAGCAGTACGGAGATAACAATCGCGGTGAGGATCATAATCCCGCCCATGGTCGGCGTACCGCGTTTACTGAAGTGTGATTCCGGACCGTCGTTACGCACGACCTGTCCAAAGGACATTTTTTGCAAGCGGGCGATCATGCGCGGGCCCATCCACAAAGAGATGAACAGCGCGGTCAGCAGGCTGACGATGGCGCGAAACGTCAGATAGGAAAAGACGTTAAAGCCGGAATAATATTTGACCAAATGTTCGGCCAGCCAAACTAACATGTCCCATTCTCCTGTAATGCGCGTACTACCTCTTCCATGGCGGCACTACGTGAACCCTTCACTAAAATCGTCATAATCTGATGTTCTGCAATCAGCGCCTTAAGATGCGCGGTCAACGCGGTTTTATCCGCAAAATGCTCACCCACACCGCTGGCATGGCTAATTGCCTGACTCAGTTTCCCTGTACTCAGCACACGGTCGATACCTGCAGCCTTCGCAGCTTCACCCACCTGTACGTGGCATGCTTCGCTTTCCGCGCCAAGCTCTGCCATATCGCCAACGACCAGCACGCGGTAGCCCGGCATTTCGGACAGCACGTTTACCGCTGCGGTCATTGACCCGACATTTGCGTTATAGGAGTCATCCAGCAGTAGCTGATTTTCTGCCAGTTGAATCGGGAACAGACGCCCCGGTACCGCTTGCAGTTCCTTCAGACCCGCTTTAATCGCTTCGTGCGTCGCGCCTACCGCCATAGAGAGCGCAGCCGCCGCCAGGGCGTTAGCAATGTTGTGACGACCCGGCAGCGGCAGCAGAACATCAATGCTTCCGGTTGGCGTTTGCAGAGAAAACTCTGTGCCGTGTGAAGTCACATGAACATTGGCCGCCGAAAAATCGCTGTTGGCCGCATTCGGGGAGAAGCGCCAGACTTTGCGATCGCCGATAATGCTCTGCCAGTTCAGCCAGTCGTTATTGTCGGCATTCATAATGGCGATTCCGTTCGCTGGCAGGCCGGTAAAAATCTCACCTTTTGCCTTCGCAACGCCCGCCAGTGAACCAAAGCCTTCCAGATGCGCGGCCGCCAGGTTATTCACCAGCGCCGCTTCCGGATGCGTCAGACCAACGGTCCAGGCGATTTCGCCCTGATGATTAGCGCCAAGCTCAATCACGGCATAGTCGTAATCGTTGTTTAAGCGCAACAGCGTCATCGGTACGCCGATGTCGTTATTCAGGTTGCCCGCGGTATATAAGGTGTTGCCACACTGACTCAGAATGGATGCGGTCATCTCTTTGACGGACGTTTTACCGGAAGAGCCGGTCAGCGCGACAACGCGCGCTGGAACCTGGGCGCGTACCCATGCAGCCAGTTCACCAAACGCGAGGCGTGTATCTTTCACAATCAGTTGCGGCAGATCGATATCCAGCGGACGGCTGACCAGCAGCGCACCCGCCCCGCTCTCTTGCGCCTTGTCTGCGAAATCGTGGGCATCAAAGCGTTCGCCTTTCAGCGCAACAAACAGGCAGCCCGGCGTAACTTTACGCGTATCGGTTGTCACTGCATCAAGAGTCAGATCGGCTCCTTTCAGTTCGCCGCGGAGGATCTCCGCCAGTTGGCTGAGCGTTACGCTAATCATGCGATTACTCCCAGCAGACGCGCTGCCGTAACGCGGTCAGAATAGTCGAGGCGCTGCGAGCCAACGATCTGGTAGTCTTCGTGACCTTTCCCGGCCACCAGCACCACGTCGTTTTCTTTCGCCTGCATAATGGCGTTTGTCACAGCCTCTGCGCGACCTTCCATCACTTTCGCCTGTCCGGCATCCAGCATACCCGCCAGAATGTCGTTAATAATGGCGCGCGGCTCTTCGGTACGCGGGTTGTCATCGGTCACCACGACAACATCAGCAAACTGCTCGGCAATCGCGCCCATCAACGGACGTTTGCCTTTGTCGCGATCGCCGCCGCAACCAAAGACGCACCACAGTTTGCCAGTACAGTGCAGACGTGCCGCCTGCAGCGCTTTTTCCAGCGCATCTGGCGTATGGGCATAATCAACCACAACGGTGGTTTTACCCGGCGCGCTGAACACTTCCATGCGCCCACAAACCGGCTGTAATTGTGTCGCCGTTTTCAGTAAATCAGCTAACGGATATCCCAACGCCAGCAGCGTTGCCAGCGCCAACAGCAGATTGCTGACGTTAAACGCGCCCATCAGGCGACTTTCAATTTCGCCGTCACCCCATGAGGAGGTAAAACGAATCGTTGCCCCGCTGTCGTGATAATTCACGTCAATCGCCTTTAACCAACGACCGTGACAGTTCGGGTTGATGTGATCTTCCATCGATACGGCAACCGCATCCGGAAGTTTGGCCAACCAGCGACGACCGACTTCATCATCCGCATTAACGATGGCCTGGCCGCAATGGTGCGTGGAATACAGCAGCCATTTCGCGGCTTCGTAATGTTCCATGTCGCCGTGGTAATCAAGATGGTCGCGGCTTAAGTTGGTAAATACTGATGCGGCAAACTTCAGCGCCGCCACGCGATGCTGAACCAGACCGTGTGAAGACACTTCCATCGCGCCAACCGTTGCGCCTTGTGCAACCAGCCCTGCCAGCACATGCTGGACATCAACGGCTGAGCCGGTGGTATTTTCCGTCGGGATCACTTTGCCCAGCAGGCCATTGCCGACTGTTCCCATCACCGCGCTGGTTTCGCCAAGCAGTTGGCTCCACTGTGCCAGCAATTGGGTGGTGGTGGTTTTACCGTTGGTCCCGGTCACACCGACCAGTCGCATTTTTTCAGAAGGCTCGTGGTAAAAGCGGCCCGCCAGTGCAGATAAACGTTCGTTAAGCTGACTGAGATAGATAACTGGAACGCCGTGCATTTCACGGATTTCACCGTCAGTAGCTTCATCTTTTGCTTCTGCAATAATGGCAGCCACACCTTGCGCTATCGCCTGCGGGATATACCGACGCCCGTCCGCCTGATGACCCAATACTGCGACAAAGAGATCGCCCGATGCAGCCATACGGCTGTCGAGCGTCATCTCCCGCAGTGCTCGCTCCGGTGCACCCGGCACCCATGGAGCAAGAAGGTCGCGCAAATTACGATCTGCCACCTGTTGCCTCGCCTTGATTATTCACAAATTCATTTTTATCGCCCGTTGTCAGCGCATCCGGTTCGATGTTCATGGTGCGCAGTACGCCGCCCATGATGGCACCAAAGACCGGCGCTGAAACGGCGCCACCGTAGTATTTACCCGCCTGCGGATCGTTGATAACAACAACTAGCGCGAAGCGCGGCTGACTCGCAGGCGCAACGCCTGCGGTATAAGCAATGTATTTGTTGATGTAGCGGCCATCCGGCCCTACTTTCTTCGCCGTACCGGTTTTAATGGCGATACGATAGCCTTTAATCGCCGCCTTCACGCCGCCGCCGCCGGGCAGCGCCACGCTTTCCATCATGTGCACTACGGTACGCACGGTTGATTCCGGGAAGATACGCTCGCCCGGAACAGGAGGGTCAACTTTGGTGATCGACAGTGGCCGATAAACGCCATAGCTGCCGATCGTTGCATAGACTCGCGCTAACTGTAACGGCGTTACCATTAGCCCATAGCCGAAAGAGAAGGTGGCCCTCTCTATGTCAGACCACCGTTGTTTTTGAGGATATAAGCCACTGCGTTCTCCGACCAACCCCAAATTGGTCGCTTTTCCCAGCCCAAAACGTGAGTAAGTGTCTACTAACGCTGAGGACGGCATCGCTAACGCCAGCTTGGAAACACCGACGTTACTCGACTTCTGCAAAACCCCGGTGAGGGTCAATTCGCTATAACGCGCCACGTCTTTAATTTCGTGGCCATTAATTCGGTAAGGGATAGTGTTAAGTACGGTATTTTCGCGAACCACGCCACGCTGCAGCGCCGTCATCACCACCATCGGTTTGACGGTGGAACCCGGTTCAAACACGTCGGTAATCGTACGGTTACGCATCGCATCCTTCGGCGTACCGGTGAGATTGTTCGGGTTGTAGGACGGGCTGTTGGCCATCGCCAGCACTTCACCGGTGTTCACATCCACCAGTACCGCACTGCCTGACTCCGCCTTGTTAAACGCCACGGCGTTATTCAGTTCACGGTAGACCAGCGCCTGTAAACGCTCATCGATACTTAGCGCAAGGTTATGCGCCGCCTGGCTGTCGGTAGAGGAAATATCCTCAATGACGCGGCCATAACGGTCTTTACGTACAATGCGTTCGCCCGGTTGCCCGGTGAGCCATTTATCGAAGCTCTTCTCAACGCCTTCAATCCCCTGGCTGTCGACGTTAGTAAAACCGATAAGGTGAGCGGTCACTTCTCCGGAAGGATAGTAACGGCGGGATTCTTCGCGCAGGTGAATGCCTGGCAGCTTCAGTTTTTTGATGTAGTCAGCCATGTCAGGGTTTACCTGACGCGCCAGATAGATAAAGCGCCCTTTCGGGTTGGCGTTAATGCGGGAAGCCAGTTGATCGAGCGGGAGATTCAGCGCGGTCGACAGCGCTCTCCAGCGTTCACCAACGCTTACGCCGCCTGCGTCATGCACCTCTTTTGGGTCGGCCCAAATCGCCTTAACCGGAACGCTCACCGCCAGCGGACGACCTGAACGGTCGGTAATCATCCCGCGCGATGTGGACACTTCCTGTACGCGCAGAGAGCGCATATCGCCCTGACGCACCAGCATGTCCGGCGCGATGATTTGCAGCCAGGCAACGCGCCCCAGCAGAAAACCCAGTGCCAGCAAAATACAGCCGCACAGTAACGCAAAACGCCAACTGATAAAGTTGGCTTGTTCTTCCTGGCGTTTTGGCTTGTGCGTTTTTGCCGCTGCTTTCATGCGTCGCGTTTATCCTTATTTTTGTACTACGATATTTTCTTGTGAGGGATCAACATGCTGCATTTGCAGCTTTTCCGTTGCGATCCGTTCAACACGGCTATGGTCGCCGAGCGCGTTCTCCTCAAGGATCAAGTTGCGCCATTCGATATCCAACGCATCTCGCTCCAGAACCAGCTGCTCACGCTGCGCGGTCAGTAACCGCGTATGGTGTGCTGTTGTCACGACGGTAACCGCCGTCAAAATAATGCAAATGAACAGGCAGAGTGGCAGCTTCCCATACCGCAAAAGATCGTCACCGATCACGCCAGGCAAGGCATGGCGCTCGTTGCTTCCTATCGATCCTTTAACTTTGCTGAGGGCTTCTGTCACTCTGCTGATCATGCGTTCGTCCTCTCTGCAATACGCAGAACTGAACTACGGGCACGAGGATTTTCAGCTACCTCTTCTTCACCCGGCATCATCTTGCCTAGTGCTCTTAACTCACGGCCGCCCAGCTTTTTGATCTGCGCTTCGGTCATCGGTATTCCAGCCGGAACCTGAGGACCACGGCTTTGTTCGCGCATAAAGCGTTTCACAATGCGATCTTCAAGCGAATGGAAACTGATTACCGAAAGGCGACCACCTGGTGCCAGCACGCTGAGCGAGCTTTTTAGCGCCTGCTCTATCTCCTCCAGTTCACTGTTCACCCAAATGCGCACCGCCTGGAAGGTACGGGTCGCGGGATGTTTGAATTTGTCTTTCACCGGCATTGCCGCCGCAATCACTTCCGCCAGCTCTTTAGTGCGGGTCATCGGTTCGATGCGGTTGCGCTCTACGATGGCGCGAGCAATACGTTTGCCGAAGCGCTCTTCGCCAAAGGTTTTAATCACCCAGGCAATGTCTGCTTCATCGGCGGTTTGCAGCCATTCGGCCGCTGACTGACCGCGTGTTGGGTCCATACGCATATCTAACGGACCGTCACGCATAAATGAGAATCCGCGCTCAGCATCATCAAGCTGTGGAGAAGAAACCCCAAGATCGAGAAGAATCCCGTCGATCTTACCGGTAAGTCCGCGCTCGGCGACATAATCAGCCAGCGCAGAAAAAGGACCATGGACGATGGAAAAACGGGGATCGGTAATCGTCTTTGCAACGGCAATCGCCTGCGGATCGCGATCGATGGCCAGTAAACGCCCCTCTTCGCCAAGTTGCGAGAGGATCAGACGTGAGTGACCACCGCGACCAAATGTCCCGTCAATGTAGATGCCGTCTGGACGAATATTCAGGCCGTTTACGGCTTCATCCAGCAACACCGTTGTATGTTTATAATTTTCCATCATTTTATAGAGACAAATCCTGCAATCGTTCCGACAGCGCGCCGGTAACAGACTGCTCAGCGTCGATATCTTCCTTGACCTGTTGATACCAGGTCGTTTCATCCCACAGCTCAAACTTATTGAACTGCCCAACCAGCATCACTTCTTTCGTTAGCCCTGCGTGTTGCCGCAGAATGGGCGCTATCAATAATCGACCAGCGCTATCCATCTGACATTCGCTAGCATGACCCAACAACAGGCGCTGTACGCGACGCTCAACTGGATTCATGCTCGACAGACGCGATAACTTCTGCTCGATAATTTCCCATTCAGGCAGGGGGTACAGCAGCAGGCACGGGTGATGGATGTCAATGGTGCAAACCATTTGACCGGTAGCGCTCTCGAGCAGTTGATCCCGATAACGGGTAGGCACAGATAAGCGCCCTTTACTGTCGAGATTAACTAACGTTGCTCCCCGGAACATGCCAGCCTCACCCCCGATTACCACTTTATCCCACAAATTCCCACTTAAAGGAGTTTACGGAGCGGAGGAAAACCTTGTCAAGCAAGTCACGGCGCTTAGCGGAGCAAAAAACCCATTGTTTACGGCTAATATCAGCGTTGAACAAATTCCGTACAGCAAACGAAGCAAATTAACGTCATGAATATTTGTAAGAAAAAAATCCAACAACTCATGATTGTTTAAAACAACTGAATATCATCAAAAGAAAAATATAAAGTGTCAGTTTGCGACGCGAGCGGCATTTTAGGACAATATGCAGCGAGATAACAGTACCAGTTAATCAGTCTGTACGCCGCACAGGAGCGAGATAAGGGCGAGATTGCCGCAACACACCAGTAAAGTGTTTGTTAATTCGGCAAATCCCTACATGCTTGTAACAAAATAATACAACCGTAACGCATCGTTACGTCTCAATAACCCAAAAATGGATAGTTGCAGTTTTAATTCGGCATAATAGAAGAATCAATTTCAGATAATTCTAAAGAATATTCTTAATTATAATGCGGTTATTTCCGAGAACGGGATAATTGATGATGTCAGAGGCTTATCCGCCGACATCATCAATTGAGGCAACTTAGTTACGGCTTAGAATACCGCGACGGTACAGATTACGCCGTATACGCGTTAAACCTGGTTTGGGTTTACGCGGCTCATCCAGGCTTGCCAACACAATCTCCAGCACGCGTTCCGCGACATCTCGATGGCGCTGCGCCACCGCCAGAACCGGGCACTGCAGGAAGTCGAGTAGCTCGTGGTCGCCAAAAGTCGCAATCGCTAAATCAGACGGTAACTGCCCGTCGCGGCGCAGGGTCACATCCATCACCCCCTGCAACAGGGCAAACGACGTGGTAAACAGCGCCTGAGGCATTGGATGCGTTTCCAGCCATTTATCAAATAACTGCGCGGCCGCCTCCCGCTCATAGCTGTTGGCATAGAGAAAATGCACTTCACGCGGATCGTCCTTCCACGCGGTACGGAAACCCTGTTCGCGCAGGAAACTGACGGACAATTCAGGAAGCGCCCCCAGATAGAGCACGGTTTCAGCAGGGAATTTACGTAACTCCTCCGCCAGCATCTGCGCATCATCCTGGTCTGCGCCCACCACGCTGGTGAAATGTTCACGATCCAGCGCGCGATCCAGCGCCACAATCGGGAATGAACTGTTCGCCCAGCGCTGATAAAACGGATGTTCAGGCGGCAAGGAAGTCGAAACGATAATGGCATCAACCTGACGTTGTAAAAGATGCTCAATACAGCGCATTTCGTTATCCGGCTGATCTTCAGAGCAGGCAATCAGTAGTTGATACCCGCGCTGACGCGCCTGGCGCTCCAGATAGTTTGCGATCCGGGTATAGCTCGTGTTCTCGAGATCCGGGATCACCAGCCCGATAGAACGTGTGCGTCCAGCACGCAGCCCGGCCGCCACGGCATTCGGGTGGTAATTATGCTCACGCACCACCGCCATGACTTTTTCAACCGTTTTGTCGCTTACGCGGTATTGCTTTGCTTTGCCGTTAATAACGTAGCTTGCAGTCGTTCGCGAAACGCCGGCCAACCGAGCGATTTCATCCAGTTTCACAATTGCCCCTTGCGTAAAATGTACAAACCATAACCTTTAAGATGGCATGGGTTAAACTTCTTAACATCTAAGCGCAGAATAATGACTGCGGCAACCGCTTTTGTCTCTGGTTACTGCTGATTTCGCAAAAAAAAGCAACCGATAGCCAAGGCATCTCGCGTAGGTCAGGTAAGCGTTAGCGCATAATTTTATCGCCGCGGGAAAGCCCCACCACGCCGGAACGGGCTACTTCCACGATTTTGGCGACTTCCCGTAGCGTTGCCAGAAACGCATCCAGCTTATCGCTGGTGCCCGCCAGCTGTACGGTGTAGATCGACGGCGTAACATCGATGATTTGCCCACGGAATATCTCCGTGTTGCGTTTCACCTCTTCCCGGCCATAGCCGCTGGCCTGGATTTTCACCAGCATGATTTCTCGTTCAACGTGGGCGCCCTGCCCCAGTTCGCTGACGCGCAAAACATCCACCAGTTTGTGTAGCTGCTTTTCGATCTGCTCCAGGACTTTCTCATCCCCTACCGTTTGAATCGTCATTCGCGATAAGGTCGGGTCGTCAGTCGGCGCGACGGTCAGGCTTTCAATGTTGTATCCGCGCTGGGCGAAGAGGCCAATCACACGTGACAATGCACCCGACTCGTTTTCCAGCAATACTGATAATATCCGGCGCATAATCAGGTCCTCTCCGTTTTACTTAACCACATTTCGTCCATCCCGCCCCCACGAATCTGCATCGGATAGACATGCTCACTGCCGTCGACGGTGACATCAACAAACACCAGGCGATGGTTACGCACATGTTCCAGCGCTTCGCCCAGCTTGCTCTCCAGTTCGCCTGGATGATTAATCTGGATACCGATATGCCCATAAGCTTCAGCAAGGCGCACAAAATCGGGTAGCGACTGCATGTAAGACTGGGAGTGACGCCCGGAGTAAATCATGTCCTGCCACTGTTTGACCATGCCGAGATAGCGGTTGTTAAGGTTGAGCACCAGTACCGGTAGCTCATATTGCAGCGCCGTCGACAGTTCCTGGATGTTCATCTGAATGCTGCCATCCCCGGTAACGCACACCACTGTTTCATCCGGCAGCGCCATTTTCACCCCTAACGCCGCGGGTAAACCGAATCCCATGGTGCCGAGGCCGCCTGAGTTAATCCAGCGGCGTGGTTTATCGAACGGATAGTAAAGTGCGGCAAACATTTGATGCTGACCAACGTCAGAGGTCACGTATGCATCCCCTTTCGTCAGACGCCAGATGGTTTCAATCACCGCCTGCGGTTTAATACTTTCACTTTGCGTGTCGTATTTCAGGCACTGACGAGCGCGCCAGTGTTCGATCTGTTGCCACCAGTCACGGTTATCATCCAGCGGCTGCTGCGATTTCTCCTGCGGCAGCAGTTCAAGCATCTGATCCAGCACCAGGCGAGCATCGCCCACAATCGGAATATCCGCAGTGACGGTTTTTGAAATTGAGGTCGGATCGATGTCGATATGCAGCACGGTCGCATTCGGGCAATATTTTGCCAGGTTATTGGTCGTTCGATCGTCAAAACGAACGCCGACGGCAAAGATCACATCAGAATGATGCATGGTCATATTCGCTTCGTAAGTACCATGCATGCCCAACATTCCCAGCGCCTGGCGATGCGTGGCCGGAAACGCGCCTAACCCCATTAGCGAGGAGACAACCGGCAGATTGAGTGCTTCGGCAATTTGCCCCAGTTGTTCGTGACAGGCGGCATTCACCGCGCCACCACCAACATAGACAACCGGTTTCTTCGCCGCGACCAGCGTCTGCAAAGCACGTTTTATCTGTCCTTTGTGCCCGGTCGTTGTCGGGTTATACGAACGCATACTCACCGACTCCGGCCAGCTATAAGGCAGTTTTTTCGCCGGATTCAGAATATCTTTCGGCAAATCCACCACCACCGGCCCCGGACGACCGCTTGCCGCCAGCCAGAAGGCTTTTTTCAGCACCTGCGGGATATCTTCCGTTTGTTTAACCAGAAAACTGTGTTTTACCACCGGGCGGGATATACCCACCATGTCGCACTCCTGGAAGGCATCGTAGCCAATCAGGGAGGTGGCGACCTGGCCGGAGAGGATCACCAACGGAATGGAATCCATATATGCCGTTGCAATCCCGGTGATCGCATTGGTTGCTCCTGGTCCGGAAGTGACCAAAACGACGCCCACTTCTCCTGTGGCACGCGCCAGGCCATCAGCCATATGTACTGCGGCTTGCTCATGACGGACTAACACATGATCAATACCGCCGACCGTATGCAATGCATCATAAATATCGAGGACGGCCCCCCCGGGATAACCGAATACCTGCTTCACACCCTGATCGATAAGCGATCGGACGACCATCTCGGCTCCAGACAACATCTCCATGGCTTGCCTCACTCTTATAATGAATTACGGTTTAACAACACATTAACCGCTGACGATGACGCATGGCAATTGACTCCGAAGAGGTGGCACTGGAGTAAATAAGAATAAAACGGAGGTAAGAATTGAATAAATGGAGAATTAAACCAGCATAAGCAATTGATATGATAAATAATCGCTTAAAAAGGGGGACTTACAGCAATTAGTCTATTTTTTTACACTTTCGGACATACGTAAAAAGTTGAGTTCAGCACAAAATTTTAGATATAAAGATAAAAGCAGAATAAACCAGATGTATTCCCCGATTTATTCTGCCAGCGGCTACTTCTTACAGACGGAGACCAACAGTTCTTCCATCCATTGATGTCCTTTATCGCGCCCCGCAGCCTCATGCCAGGAAAGATAACATGTGCGGCTATTCAATTTTAAAGGTAAAGGCAATATCTGCAGTTCTAAAGAATCGGCGAACTCTTCCGCCAACCAACGCGGCGCAATAGAGACCAGGTGCGTTTGCGACACAATATTAAGCACGCTGATTAATGCCATTCCCTGATAAGCCACGCAGGATTGTTTATCCGGTGTGTCATACCACGGCTGGCTGAATGAGGCGAAGCGATCAAGCGAAACCACGGCATGCTGTTCATGATAGAGATTGCTTTCCAGCAATGGGCCACTAATGCGCGGATGTTTTTTACTTGCCACTAACACCATTTCGTCATTGAATAACGGAACACTGGTAAATTCCGGACGACGGAATTCTTCATAGCTAATAACAAACTCAGTTTCCTGATAACGTAATTGGTGCTCGGTATTTAGATTTAGTGAGGATTTAAAAACGACATTGATGTTCGGTGCGACTTGCTCAACCCGATTATAAATCAACGAAGTAAGAATATTATCCAATGGACTGCATACGCAAAGATTGAATACACGCTCGCTGCTGGTAGGTTCAAAGCCGGAACCAGGCAGTTCATTCTGCACTAATTGTAAAGCCTGACGAACGGAGCCAAACAGCTGGAAGGCTCTTGCTGTCGGCTGGATTCCACGGCCATAACGAACAAAAAGCTCATCGTTAAACATGACTTTCAGGCGTGCGACCGCATTACTGACAGCGGGTTGCGACATCCCCAGCGTATGTGCAGCACGCGTAATATTTTGTTCCTGCATCACCGCATCAAAAACAGTTAATAAATTAAGATCAACCATGCGAAGCTGTGGCTTCCCCATCTCTATGAGATTAGATTTATCTATTATTTTTACTTCTGGCATATTTAACTCCACTGTCACTCTAAACTCCCTTTTCCCAGACGGAGTGCAGAAATAATCTCCGTTAATATGATTTACCATGCATATAAAATAAGAAAAAGGAAAAACATTAAAATTAGGAAAACATAAAGGCACAAATCTAAATGTACAAAAAAACACTACAAACGTAGTGTGGCAGATGTCACTGCGCGATGATTCATATGTTTAAATTTCGAAAACAATATAACCATAAGCGTGGCGAATACACAATCATGCGCACAGTGAATACGTTTTTAAGTTTTAATTAAACATTTCTATTATTAACACATTAAAAGTTAACATTAATTTATCAATTATAGGGTGGCACATTGATTCAATCCATTCAGAATAGCTATAAATTCTGATAAATCATAAAGATATGGAATCCCAAACGAGGCGTTATCTTCAGTTCTTCGTGACCATAAATGCAAATAAATATGCTTAAATATGTCAAACCGTGAAAAACATGTTCAACGATCAGATGATTAATTTAATATACCCTGAGAAATTCAGCACAATTCGCTTAAGTTTATCATAAACTCCCCCCCTTAACGGGAGCATTTGCAGGGAATGGGGTTGACATCAGTCTTCATATCCAGTACCACTAAAAGCATATCGCATTCGCCTGGAGCTTGATTGATGACTTACATTGCTCGTTTTATCGGTCTACTACTACTAAACGCATTCTCATTGCGCGGTAGACTGGTGGACGACATTCAGCATTAAGTCAGCTCCAGTTAAGACAAAAAACCCGCGCCGTTGCGCGGGTTTTTTTATGCTCGAAGCAAGGCGCCCTAAAGACCAAGGACCTAAACCATGAGCCAGCAAGTCATTATTTTCGATACCACCTTACGTGACGGTGAACAGGCGTTACAGGCGAGCCTGAGTGTGAAAGAAAAACTGCAGATTGCGCTGGCCCTCGAGCGTATGGGCGTTGACGTGATGGAGGTCGGTTTTCCGGTCTCTTCACCGGGTGACTTTGAGTCCGTACAAACCATCGCTCGTCAGGTGAAGAACAGCCGCGTTTGCGCCTTAGCCCGCTGCGTAGAAAAAGATATCGACGTTGCCGCAGAATCTCTGAAGGTCGCTGAGGCCTTCCGCATTCATACGTTCATCGCCACCTCGCCGATGCATATCGCGACGAAACTGCGCAGCACGTTGGATGAAGTGATCGAGCGAGCAGTCTACATGGTGAAGCGTGCGCGTAATTATACGGATGACGTGGAGTTCTCATGCGAGGATGCTGGCCGTACCCCTATTGCCGATCTGGCCCGCGTGGTCGAAGCCGCGATTAATGCGGGTGCCAAAACCATCAATATCCCCGATACCGTTGGCTACACCATGCCTTTCGAATTCGGAGCAATCATTTCTGGTCTGTATGAACGCGTACCGAATATCGATAAAGCCATCATATCCGTGCACACCCATGATGATTTAGGTCTGGGCGTTGGCAACGCGTTGGCGGCCGTCCACGCCGGTGCTCGCCAGGTGGAAGGCGCGATGAACGGTATCGGCGAACGCGCCGGTAACTGCTCACTGGAAGAAGTGATCATGGCGATCAAAGTGCGCAAAGATATCCTGAACGTACAGACCCGCATTAATCACCAGGAAATCTGGCGTACCAGTCAGTTAGTCAGCCAAATCTGCAACATGCCCATTCCGGCCAATAAAGCCATTGTCGGTAGCGGCGCCTTTGCCCACTCCTCTGGCATCCATCAGGACGGCGTACTGAAAAATCGTGAAAACTACGAAATCATGACGCCTGAATCCATCGGTCTGAACCAGGTGCAGTTGAACCTGACTTCCCGTTCCGGACGCGCCGCGGTGAAACACCGTATGGACGAGATGGGATATAAAGAGAACGAATACAACCTGGACAACCTGTACGACGCATTCCTGAAGCTGGCGGATAAAAAGGGTCAGGTATTTGATTACGACCTGGAAGCGCTGGCCTTTATTAATAAACAGCAGGAAGAGCCGGAGCATTTCCGTCTGGATTACTTCAGCGTGCAGTCCGGCTCAAATGACATCGCCACCGCCTCCGTCAAGCTGGCCTGCGGTGAAGAAGTCAAAGCCGAAGCGGCGAACGGTAACGGTCCGGTCGATGCCATTTATCAGGCCATCAACCGTGTGACCGAGTACAACATCGAACTGGTGAAATACAGCCTGACCGCCAAAGGGCACGGTAAAGATGCGCTGGGCCAGGTGGATATCGTTGCTAATTATAACGGTCGCCGCTTCCACGGCGTCGGTCTGGCAACAGATATCGTCGAATCGTCCGCGAAAGCGATGGTTCATGTGCTGAACAACATTTGGCGCGCCGAAGAAGTCGAAAAAGAATTGCAACGCAAAGCTCAGAACAACGAGAACAACAAGGAAACCGTGTGATGTCGAAGAATTATCATATTGCTGTTTTGCCGGGCGACGGTATTGGCCCGGAAGTGATGGCGCAAGCCCTGAAGGTGCTGGACGCAATCCGCAACCGTTTTAACATGCGCATTACCACCAGCCACTACGACGTGGGGGGGGCCGCTATCGATAACCATGGTCAGCCGCTGCCGCCAGCGACGGTTGAAGGCTGTGAGCAAGCTGACGCCATTCTGTTTGGCTCCGTTGGCGGTCCGAAATGGGAAAATCTGCCACCCAATCAGCAGCCTGAACGCGGCGCGCTGCTGCCGTTGCGTAAACACTTCAAATTATTCAGCAACCTGCGCCCGGCTAAGCTGTACCAGGGGCTGGAAGCATTTTGCCCTCTGCGCGCAGATATTGCCGCGAACGGTTTCGACATCCTGTGCGTGCGCGAACTGACCGGCGGTATCTACTTCGGTCAGCCAAAAGGCCGCGAAGGCAGCGGACAACATGAAAAAGCCTTTGATACCGAGGTTTATCACCGTTTCGAGATCGAGCGTATCGCACGTATCGCGTTTGAATCTGCTCGCCAGCGTCGCCGCAAAGTCACGTCGATTGATAAAGCCAACGTACTGCAAACGTCTATTCTGTGGCGCCAAATCGTCAATGAAATTGCTAATGAATATCCGGACGTTGAGCTGGCGCATATGTACATCGACAACGCGACGATGCAGTTGATCAAAGATCCATCCCAGTTCGACGTGCTGCTGTGCTCCAACTTGTTTGGCGACATTCTGTCTGACGAATGCGCCATGATCACCGGATCAATGGGGATGTTACCGTCCGCCAGCCTGAATGAGCAGGGCTTTGGTCTGTACGAGCCCGCTGGCGGCTCCGCTCCGGATATCGCCGGGAAAAACATTGCTAACCCTATCGCCCAAATCCTTTCGCTGGCGCTGCTGCTGCGCTACAGCCTGGACGCCAATGATGCGGCAACCGCAATTGAGAGCGCCATCAACCGCGCATTAGAAGAAGGCATTCGCACCGGTGACTTAGCCCGTGGCGCTGCCGCAGTCGGTACCGATGAAATGGGTGACATTATTGCCCGTTACGTCGCAGAAGGGGTGTAATCATGGCCAAAACGTTATACGAAAAATTGTTCGATGCGCACGTCGTCTACGAAGCGCAAAACGAAACCCCGCTGTTGTATATCGACAGACATCTGGTGCATGAAGTGACCTCTCCGCAGGCGTTTGATGGCCTGCGTGCGCATGGCCGTCAGGTGCGCCAGCCGGGTAAAACCTTTGCCACCATGGACCATAACGTCTCCACGCAAACCAAAGACATTAACGCTTCCGGCGAAATGGCGCGCATTCAGATGCAGGAATTGATCAAAAACTGCAATGAGTTTGGCGTCGAACTGTACGACCTGAACCACCCGTATCAGGGGATCGTTCACGTGATGGGGCCTGAGCAAGGCGTAACGTTGCCGGGTATGACCATCGTTTGCGGCGACTCCCACACCGCCACACACGGCGCGTTTGGCGCGCTGGCCTTTGGTATTGGCACCTCTGAAGTTGAACACGTTCTGGCGACGCAGACCCTGAAACAGGGGCGTGCCAAAACCATGAAGATTGAAGTTAACGGCACGGCAGCACCTGGCATTACCGCCAAAGATATCGTGCTGGCGATTATCGGTAAAACCGGTAGTGCAGGCGGTACCGGACACGTCGTTGAATTTTGTGGCGAAGCCATCCGTACGCTGAGCATGGAAGGCCGTATGACCCTGTGCAACATGGCCATTGAAATGGGCGCCAAAGCGGGTCTGGTCGCACCGGATGAAACTACCTTTAACTATGTGCAGGGGCGTTTACACGCACCGAAGGGTGAGGATTTTACCAACGCGGTTGCGTACTGGAAAACGCTGAAAACCGACGACAACGCGACGTTTGATACCGTCGTTACCCTGCAGGCAGAAGAAATAGCACCGCAGGTCACTTGGGGTACGAACCCGGGTCAGGTCATCTCGGTGAACGATAATATTCCCGACCCGGCGTCATTTTCCGATCCCGTTGAGCGCGCATCGGCTGAAAAAGCGCTGGCATATATGGGGCTGAAACCGGGCATTCCGTTAACAGAAGTGGCCATCGATAAAGTGTTTATCGGTTCCTGTACCAACTCGCGTATTGAAGATTTACGCGCTGCGGCCCAAATCGCCAAAGGGCGCAAAGTTGCGCCAGGCGTACAGGCGCTGGTTGTGCCGGGTTCTGGTCCGGTGAAAGCGCAGGCTGAAGCGGAAGGTCTGGACAAGATCTTCATCGAAGCCGGGTTTGAATGGCGTTTACCGGGCTGTTCCATGTGTCTGGCCATGAACAATGACCGCCTGAACCCAGGCGAGCGCTGTGCATCCACCAGCAACCGTAACTTTGAAGGCCGCCAGGGCCGCGGTGGTCGCACGCATTTAGTCAGCCCGGCCATGGCCGCCGCTGCCGCCGTTACCGGTCATTTTGCCGACATTCGCAGCATCAAATAAGGAAACTACCATGGCAGAGAAATTTACCCAACATACCGGCCTGGTTGTCCCACTGGATGCCGCCAACGTGGATACCGACGCGATTATTCCCAAACAGTTTTTGCAGAAGGTTACGCGCACCGGTTTTGGCGCTCATCTGTTTAACGACTGGCGTTTTCTGGATGAAAAAGGGCAACAGCCTAACCCAGAGTTCGTACTGAACTTCCCGGAATATAAAGGCGCGTCAATTCTGCTGGCGCGGGAAAACTTTGGCTGCGGCTCTTCCCGTGAACATGCGCCATGGGCGCTGACCGATTACGGCTTTAAAGTAGTGATCGCGCCAAGCTTCGCTGACATCTTCTACGGCAACAGCTTCAATAACCAACTGCTGCCGGTGACCCTGAGCGACGCGCAGGTAGATGAAATGTTCGCCCTGGTGAAAGCCAATCCGGGCATTACATTTGAAGTGGATCTGGAAGCGCAGGTGGTGAAAGCGGGCGATAAGTCCTACAGCTTTAAAATCGACGACTTCCGCCGCCACTGCATGCTGAACGGTCTGGACAGCATCGGGCTGACGCTGCAGCATGAAGCGGCCATCACCGAGTACGAAGACAAGCAGCCAGCGTTTATGCGCTAGTCCTTGTGGTGCCGGATAAGGCGTAAGCTGCCATCCGGCACTACAAAAATCAAACGTCCTTTACCCGCCCGGTCATCACCAGCGTGACCACAGAAATCGCCGCAATCACCCAATAGACGGCAAAGTGACCGTAGCTTTGCGCAACAGCCCCCTGAATCACTCCCGCGAGAATGACCCCCGTTGAAATACTGTTGGTAAATAATGTGGTCGCTGACCCCGCACGCCCGGGCATAAGATCCTGAAACCACAGCATTCCTATCCCGGCGATGATACCGATAAATACTGCATTAAACAGTTGCAGTACCAGCAGCGCCGTCCGGCTGTGAAAGAAGATCAAACCAAGATAAAACAGTACGCCCGCCGCGACAGCCGCGATCATCATTCGCCGTTTACCAAAGCGCTTCACATAGTAGCCCGCCAGGATCATCGCCGGAATTTCCAGCCCAGCCGCCGTCCCCATCAGGATCCCGGCCAGCTTGTCCGGTAACCCCAGCTCAAGGCTTATCCACAGCGGCATATCGATGATGTACATGGTATTGCAGGTCCACATCAGCGTGGAGGCAATAAACAACATGCGCACATTTTTGTCCTGCCAACCGCCGGTCTGTTCCAGCGGTACGTCAACAGGTTGCTCCACCCGCGCGACAGACGGCAGTATCAGCGCAATCAGCACCAGGCTAATGGCGAAAATCCCTGCGGCAATGGAAAACATCGCCGTAAAGCCGTAATTCAGCGCCAGCATGAAGGCCAGCGGCGGTCCAATTACCCAGGCCAGCGAAAGCTGCGCACGCATCACCGAGCTAAACATCACCACTTCACGTGCGGAGTTATCAGCGTATTCCCGCGCCAACGCAAACAGCTGCGGCATGGCGGTATTCGCCAGCGAGGCCAGCAGCACACCGCAGGTGATAAGCGTAAGATAGTGGCGATTAAACGCAAACAGCAGCGCATTTCCGATTGCCATCAGGCAGCAGAACATGATCAGCTTGCGCCTGTCGCCCTGGCTGTCGGATCGTTTCGCGAGGCCAAGGCTGACAACGATCCCGACAATCGCATTGACGGTATAAAACAGCCCGACCCAAAACGGCTGCGCCCCGACTTCACGGCTCAGGAACAAGCTCAGCGTGGGTGCCTGCAACGCCCCTGCTACGCCCATCATAAAAGCAACCAGCATAAATGCCGCGTAAACGCCGTTGAGGCGCCGTCCCATGGTCATAATCCAGAGCATTACAGTTCCTTTTAGCGCAGCAGAAACAAAAAAAGCCAGCAGTGATTATCTGCTGGCGCGGCGATTAACACCAATACTCAGTCACACATGATGTCTGCAATTCCCAATTCAGGAGTCAGGTTGTCACCTCCCACTGCATCAGTTCTTCGAGCATCTTTAAGCGCTGCGGTGCGCTCAGGCAAGCCAACCAGGACGATGTTTCTGTCGCGGTAAAGTATTTCAACCAGAACTGACGCATAGATGACCCCTTCGTTGTCTCATCGCTTCATCGGAATCTATTATTGGCTTAATATAGGGATAATAAAATTGCTGAGTTTTTCGCAGGAGTTCCCCTTTTATGTCTTCTGGTCGTCTGCAACAACAGTTCATCCGTCTGTGGCAATGCTGTGACGGCAAAACGCAAGACACGACGCTGAACGAGCTAGCGGAGCTGCTGAGTTGTTCGCGCCGCCATATGCGTACCCTGCTCAATACCATGCAAGAACGCGGCTGGTTAACGTGGGAAGCCGAAGTGGGGCGAGGTAAACGCTCGCGCCTGACTTTCCTCTATACCGGGCTGGCACTCCAGCAGCAGCGGGCAGAAGACCTGCTGGAACAGGATCGCATCGATCAACTGGTGCAGCTGGTCGGTGACAAAACGGCCGTACGACAGATGCTGGTTTCTCACCTGGGGCGCAGTTTTCGCCAGGGGCGGCACATCATGCGCGTTCTCTATTATCGTCCCATGCACAACCTGCTTCCCGGTACGGCGCTACGCCGTTCAGAAACTCATATCGCCCGGCAAATCTTCAGCGCCTTAATTCGGGTAAATGAGGAAAATGGGGAACTGGAAGCGGACATCGCCCATCACTGGCAGCAGATTTCACCTTTACACTGGCGATTCTTCCTGCGTCCGGGGATTCATTTTCATCATGGCCGCGAACTGGAAATGGAAGATGTCATCACCTCGCTGATGCGCATTAACGCCCTGCCGCTGTACTCGCACATCACGCAGATCGTTTCTCCCACGGCCTGGACGCTGGATATCCATCTCGCCCAACCCGACCGCTGGCTTCCCTGGCTATTGGGGCAAGTCCCCGCCATGATCCTGCCGCGAGAATGGGAGACGCTCAGCAACTTCTCCAGCCACCCGATTGGCACTGGTCCCTATGCGGTGATGCGCAATACCAATAACCAACTGAAAATTCATGCATTTGATGATTACTTTGGCTACCGGGCGCTGATCGACGAAGTTAACGTTTGGGTGTTACCCGATATCGGCGAAGAGCCTGGCGGTGGGTTGACGCTAAAAGGCCCCACGGAGGATGAAAAGGCGATCGAAAGCCGCCTCGAGGAAGGTTGCTACTACCTGCTGTTTGATGCGCGCACCCACCGTGGCGCTAATCAGGAGGTTCGCGATTGGGTTAGCCGCGTTCTTTCGCCAAACCATCTCATCTGCCACGCCGACGAACAGTTCCAGCGACTGTGGTTTCCCGCCTACGGTTTGCTCCCCCGCTGGCACCATGCCAAACCCGGCCATGGTGAAAAACCCACCGGACTGGAAACGCTGACGATCACCTACTATCGCGATCACATCGAACATCGGATTATCGCGCAGATCATGAAGAAGTTGCTGGCAGAGCATCAGGTACAGTTAAATATTCAGGAGATCGACTACGATCAATGGCATGCGGGTGAAATCGTCAGTGATATCTGGCTCAACAGCGCCAACTTTACCCTACCGCTGGATTTCTCGTTGTTCGCCCATTTGTGCGAAGTCCCGTTGCTGCAAAACTGTATCTCGCGGGACTGGGAAAACGATGCAGCTCGCTGGCGAACGGGCGAAATGAGCCTGGCGGCATGGTGCCAACAGCTGCTCGCCACAAAGGCCATTGTGCCGCTGATCCACCACTGGCTCATCATTCAAGGACAGCGCAGTATGCGCGGATTACGCATGAACACCCTCGGCTGGTTTGATTTTAAATCGGCGTGGTTTGCACCACCGGATCCTTAGATCCGGCTCTTGATTGCCGCATAGCAACAAAATCATTACACTAACGCCGTTCTCAACGGGGTGCTAAATAAAAACATACACAAAATCATTCACGCTGCATCAAGGCGGCAAGCGAGTGAGTCCCCAGGAGCATAGATAACTATGTGACTGGGGTGAGCGACAAATCTGCCGGGAGCAGATTTGAACGCTGCTTGCAGCGGCCCCGAAGGGGCGAGGCCCGGAGATGGGCCGAGTAACGCAGCCAACACAGAGGCAGCGTGAATGATGAAGTGTATGGGCTGAGAGATACCCGTCGAACCTGATCCGGATAATGCCGGCGAAGGGATTTGAGGCTGCAACTCAAGTCCTTTGCCACCCAACTTTATGAGGTGCAAAGTGTTTAAAAAATGTCTTCCGCTTTTACTGCTGTGCGCAGCGCCTGCTTTCGCCAAACCTGTACTGACCATTTATACCTACGACTCGTTCGCAGCTGACTGGGGCCCGGGCCCGACAATAAAAAAAGCCTTTGAAGCTGACTGCAACTGTGAACTGAAACTGGTCGCGCTGGAAGATGGCGTCTCGCTGCTTAACCGCCTGCGCATGGAAGGAAAAAACAGTAAAGCTGACGTCGTACTGGGCCTCGATAACAACCTTCTGGAAGCCGCCACCCAAACCAAACTGTTTGCCAAAAGCGGTGTAGCAAGTGAAGCCGTAAACGTGCCCGGCGGCTGGAAAAACGATACCTTCGTTCCGTTTGATTACGGCTATTTCGCCTTCGTTTATGATAAGAACAAGCTGAAGAATCCGCCCAAAAGCCTGAAAGAACTGGTAGAAAGCGATCAAAAATGGCGCGTCATTTATCAGGACCCGCGTACCAGCACGCCGGGGCTGGGCCTGCTGCTATGGATGCAAAAAGTCTATGGCGATAAGGCGCCGGAGGCCTGGCGCGCGCTTTCGGCAAAAACCGTCACGGTCACCAAGGGCTGGAGTGAAGCCTACGGCCTGTTCCTGAAAGGCGAAAGCGACCTGGTACTCAGCTACACCACCTCTCCGGCCTATCACATCATCGCCGAGAAAAAAGACAACTACGCCGCAGCCAACTTTAGCGAAGGCCACTATTTGCAGGTAGAAGTCGCCGCCCGTACGGCGGCCAGCAAACAGCCGAAACTGGCCGAGAAATTCCTCAAGTTTATGGTATCTCCGGCCTTCCAGAACGCGATTCCGACCGGCAACTGGATGTATCCGGTAACCCAGGTCGCCCTACCGTCTGGATTCGAGCAACTGAATAAGCCAGCCACCGCGCTGGAATTTACGCCGCATCAGGTTGCGGCTCAACGCCAGGCATGGATTAGCGAATGGCAACGCGCCGTCAGCCGTTAATTCCCGGCTGGCTGGTTCCAGGGCTTACCGCCGCCACGCTGATGGTGGCCGTTGCCCTGGCCGCGTTTCTGGCGCTGTGGTTTAACGCCCCACGGGGGGAGTGGCTCTCACTGTGGCAAGACGACTACCTGTGGCACGTGGTGCGCTTTTCTTTCTGGCAGGCTTTTTTATCCGCAGTGCTGTCGGTCATCCCGGCGATTTTCCTTGCCAGAGCGCTCTATCGCCGCCGTTTTCCAGGACGACTGGCGCTGCTGCGCCTGTGCGCGATGACGTTAATCCTGCCAGTGCTGGTCGCGGTCTTCGGTATTCTTAGCGTGTACGGTCGTCAGGGCTGGTTGGCCTCGATCTGGCATACATTCGGGCTGGAATGGACGTTTTCGCCGTACGGTCTGCAGGGCATTCTGCTGGCGCACGTCTTTTTCAATCTGCCGATGGCCAGTCGTCTGCTGTTGCAGTCGCTGGAGAATATTCCCGGCGAACAGCGACAGTTAGCCGCTCAGTTGGGTCTGCGCGGCTGGCATTTCTTCCGCTTTGTTGAATGGCCGTGGCTGCGTCGGCAAATCCTTCCCGTCGCGGCGCTCATCTTTATGCTCTGTTTCGCCAGCTTCGCCACCGTTTTGTCGCTGGGCGGTGGACCGCAGGCCACAACCATCGAGCTGGCGATTTATCAGGCGCTGAACTTTGATTACGATCCCGCCCGCGCCGCCATGCTGGCGTTGATCCAGATGGTTTGTTGTTTAGCGCTGGTGCTCTTCAGCCAACGTCTGAGCCGCGCCATCGCCCCCGGTACCACGCTGGTTCAGGGCTGGCGCGATCCCGACGATCGTCTGCACAGCCGCCTGGCAGACGCACTGCTGATTATTCTGGCCCTGCTGCTACTGCTGCCGCCGCTGCTGGCGGTAATTGTCGATGGTATTAACCGCCATATGCTGGATGTTCTTAAGCAACCTGTACTGTGGCACGCGCTGGGAACCTCGCTGCGCATTGCGCTGGCGGCAGGTGCGTTGTGCGTAGTTCTCACCATGATGCTGTTATGGAGCAGTCGTGAACTGCGTGCCCGACAGCAGGTGCTGGCAGGTCAGATGCTGGAACTTAGCGGCATGATGATCCTCGCCATGCCGGGCATCGTGCTGGCAACCGGCTTCTTTCTGCTGCTCAATAACACCATTGGACTCCCCGAATCAGCCGACGGCATTGTCATTTTTACCAATGCGCTGATGGCGATCCCTTACGCGCTGAAGGTGCTGGAAAACCCAATGCGGGACGTCACCACCCGCTACAGTATGTTGTGCCAGTCGTTAGGAATTGAGGGATGGTCGCGCCTGAAAGTGGTTGAACTGCGTGCCCTGAAGCGCCCGCTGGCGCAGGCGATGGCTTTTGCCTGCGTGCTGTCGATTGGCGATTTTGGCGTGGTCGCGCTATTTGGTAATGAGGATTTCCGCACCCTGCCGTTTTATTTATATCAGCAGATTGGCTCTTATCGCAGTCAGGATGGCGCAGTTACGGCGTTATTGCTGCTGATCCTGTGCTTTACGCTGTTTACCGTTATTGAGAAATTGCCGGGTCGAAATGTTAAAACTGATTGATATCACATGGCTTTATCACCATTTGCCGATGCGCTTTACGCTGTCGATCGCACGCGGTGAGCAGGTCGCGATCCTCGGGCCCAGCGGCGCCGGGAAAAGTACGCTGCTGAATCTGATCGCCGGCTTCCTCACGCCTGCCAGCGGTACCATGTTGATTGAAGGTGAAGATCACACCGCCACGCCTCCCTCACGTCGCCCCGTTTCGATGCTGTTTCAGGAAAATAACCTGTTCAGCCACCTGAGCGTGCAGCAAAACATCGGCCTGGGCCTTAACCCGGGATTGAAGCTGAATGCATCGCAGCGGGAGAAAATGCATCACATCGCCCAGCAAATGGGGATCGACTCACTGCTGGAGCGCCTCCCCGGTGAGCTTTCCGGCGGTCAGCGACAGCGCGTAGCGCTGGCGCGTTGCCTGGTGCGGGAACAACCCATTTTGCTGCTTGATGAACCGTTCTCTGCGCTCGATCCCGCCCTGCGCCAGGAGATGTTAACGCTGGTTGCCGAGGTCTGTCGCGATAAACAGCTTACCTTGCTGATGGTATCCCACAGCGTAGAAGATGCGGCGCGAATTGCGTCCCGTTCGATTGTGGTCGCCGACGGGCGCATCGCCTGGCAGGGCAAAACGGATGAGTTATTAAGCGGTCAGGCCAGCGCCTCGACGCTCTTGGGCATCAAAGCCGAGTGATTGATTTCCCAGGCCGGATAAGCGTCAGCGCCATCCGGCAAAAGAATCGTCAGAACCCCACGACTTTACGCAGAATATCAATATACACCGGCATCAGCGGATGGCGCAGTAACGCCACCAGCGCAACCACGCCGATCCCAAGCGTCAACGGCGCCAGATACAGTAAACGGCTGCGGGGGAAATACGCGGTTAAGCGATCGACTGCCGCTTTGCCGCTACGCCACAGTCGCCAGCAAAACCAGCCCCCTACCCATAGCAACAGCGCCGTCGCCAGCAGCAACCATTTAAAATCCCCGCTCTGCATCTCAGAAGGAATATCAATTGCCGCCCCCGCCAGGATCCCCGGCAGGAAGTAGAACGGCGGCCACAGTACGCAACCAATAATATTCGGGACGATAAATTTAGCGACAGGCAGATCCAGCATGCCCGCCACCATTGGCACCAGCGGACGCGTCGGTCCCACAAAACGCCCCACCAGAATGGTAAACATGCTATGCTGATGCAGCGCGTGCTCGGTTTTATCCAGCAACGCCTTGTTCTTTTTCATGAACGACCAACGGTGCAGCGGCTTTTTAAAGCGCCAGCCCAACCAGAAAGAGATCCAGTCCCCTAACAGGCAACCAATGATGCCCGCAAGCCAGGCATGCCAGAAGTTCAGTTCGCCACTGCCAATCAGCGCCCCCAGTCCCGCCATCATCACGGTACCGGGCAGAATCAGGCCAACCAGCGCCAGTGACTCCAGAAAGGCCACCAGCAGTACGGCGATCAGGGAGTACAGGGCGGACTGAAGAATAAAGTGTTCCAGCAATGCTTGCATAATGTGTCCGTCAGATTTACGAAGCAGGGATTTTGATAACCCGTCTCAACTTCGTCAAGCCATCAATTGTCTGAATAGATTGCGAGTTATGACAACTTTCAGGACACATCATTCACTTTTTATTCACATCCGGCGCGAAACTCGCTCGGACTGGCACCGGTACATTTTTTGAAAACGCGAGAAAAATAGAGCTGATCGTCAAAGCCAACATTGCGCCCCACCGTAGCAATGGGCATACGAGTGGTACTCAGCAATAGCTTGGCCTGGCTGATACGCTGATCCTCGCGCCAGCTTAATACGCTGATACCCAACTGCTGACGGAACAGATGCGACAAACGGGAAGGCGACAGGCAGACGTGCTGTGCGACGCTGGCAATATCAAAATTACTGTCCGCCAGGTGATCGCTGATGTACTGGCAAGCGTCGCGCACGCGGTTGTCCATGGGGGGATGCAGCGATTCATTAATGGCTTCCATACGGCGGAGCAATAACTGTTCCAGTAAATTAATCGCCAGCAGTTCGGAATAGCGACCTTCTCCCTGCCCGGCGTTAATTATCTGCCCAAACAGTTCGTTAAAATGCGGCTGATGTGCTTCATCCGGACGAAAGAATCCAGTCTGGGCAAAAATGGCCGGCCAGGTCAGCCACTCCTGCCAGTAGGCGCGTGGGCGAAAGTAAACCCACTGGTGATACCACTCGCTGGCATCAGGATGGCGTCCGTAGTGGTGAATTTCTCCGGGCGGAAACAGCAAAATATCGCCAGGCCGACAGACAAATTGTTTGCCCTGATTATTGATAACCCCTTCGCCACGGATAGTGAGATTGAGGATATAGCCCTTCATACCCAGCGGCCTGTCGATAAAAAAATCCAGGTATCCGTTCGCCTCGATGGGGGTTAATCCGGCCACCAAATGCGCGTTAAACGAATAGCCTGGCAGCAGGGGATCGTTTTGCGTTTCAGCCATAATTTCAATACTCCCTATGTTCTGCTAAGAAACAATTTGTCCATATTACGCCAGACATCATTGCCATCGCCCCTGCGGGCCGCTGTGTTTGCGGTAATGGACCATCAACCCCGCTTGTGAAAAGCACTTTGTAAAAAATATGTACTGCGCCAACGTTAAAATCGGCTAACAAAAGTGTCTATAACTACGGCAGAAATGTCCACATTGATTATTTGCACGGCGTCACACTTTGTGATGCCACAGCATTTTAGTCCATAAGATTAGCGAATCCTGCCTGACGGTTTTTATCCCTACTAACTACTGTTTATCCATACCCGTATTTTTGGATGGAGTAAGACGATGGCGATTGCAATTGGCCTCGATTTTGGCAGTGATTCAGTACGCGCTTTGGCAGTGGAATGTGCCACCGGTGAAGAAATCGCCACCAGCGTAGAGTGGTACCCACGTTGGCAGGAAGGACAGTATTGCGATGGCCCAAACAACCAGTTTCGCCATCATCCACGCGACTACATTGAATCAATGGAAGCGGCGCTGAAAACCGTGCTGGCCGAACTGAGCGTTAAACAGCGTGCGGAAGTGGTCGGGATTGGCGTTGACAGCACCGGTTCAACCCCGGCCCCCATCGATGCCGACGGCAACGTACTGGCGTTGCGTCCGGAGTTCGCTGAAAACCCAAATGCAATGTTTGTCCTGTGGAAAGATCACACCTCAGTAGAAGAAGCTGAAGAAATTACCCGTCTGTGCCACACACCGGGCAAGATCGATTACTCCCGCTATATCGGCGGTATTTATTCCAGCGAATGGTTCTGGGCCAAAATCCTGCATGTGACCCGTCAGGACCACGCGGTTGCCGAGGCCGCGGTTTCGTGGATTGAACTGTGTGACTGGATTCCGGCCCTGCTCTCTAATACCGTACGTCCACAGGATATTCGTCGCGGTCGCTGCAGCGCCGGGCATAAATCCCTGTGGCATGAAAGCTGGGGTGGTCTACCGCCAGCCAGTTTCTTTGACGAACTCGACCCCATCCTCAACCGCCATCTGCAATACCCGATGTTTACCGATACCTTCACAGCCGACCTGCCGGTTGGCACCCTGTGCGCCGAGTGGGCGCAGCGTCTGGGGCTACCTGAAAGCGTGGTGATTGCAGGCGGCGCTTTTGACTGCCATATGGGCGCGGTCGGCGCGGGCGCACAGCCCAATACGCTGGTGAAAGTCATTGGCACGTCGACCTGCGACATTCTGATTGCTGACAAACACAGCGTCGGCGAGCGCGCGGTGAAAGGCATTTGCGGCCAGGTTGATGGCAGCGTGGTGCCGCATTTTATTGGCCTCGAGGCAGGCCAGTCCGCGTTCGGCGATATCTATGCCTGGTTTAGCCGTGTGCTGAGCTGGCCGCTGGAGCAGCTTGCCACGCAACACCCGGAGCTGAAGACCCAGATTAAAGCCAGCCAAAAACAGCTGCTTCCAGCGCTAACCGAAGCCTGGGCGAGAAATCCGTCGCTGGATCACCTGCCGGTGGTGCTCGACTGGTTCAACGGTCGCCGTACGCCCAATGCCAACCAGCGTCTGAAAGGAGTGATTACCGATCTGAATCTGGCAACCGACGCGCCAGCGCTGTTCGGCGGTCTGATTGCCGCCACCGCCTTTGGTGCACGCGCCATCATGGAATGCTTCACCGAACAAGGCATTGCGGTTAACAACGTAATGGCGCTAGGCGGCATCGCCCGTAAAAACCCGGTCATCATGCAGGCCTGTTGTGACGTGCTCAACCGTCCGCTACAGATTGTCGCTTCAGACCAGTGCTGCGCACTCGGTGCGGCTATCTTTGCCGCCGTTGCCGCGAAAGTACACACCGATATCCCAGCCGCTCAGCAACAGATGGCAAGCGCCGTGGAAAACACGCTGCAACCTCGACCAGAGCAGGCTCAACGTTTTGAACAGCTTTACCGCCGCTACCAGCAGTGGGCGGTTAGCGCTGAACAACAATATCTTCCGACTGCCGCTCCGGCGCAACAAACCCCGGTAGAACAGGCAACCCTGACACATTAAGGACACGACAATGACGATTTTTGATAACTATGAAGTGTGGTTTGTAATTGGTAGCCAGCATCTGTATGGCCCTGAAACCCTGCGTCAGGTAACCCAACATGCCGAGCACGTCGTTAACGCGCTGAATACTGAAGCTAAACTGCCCTGCAAACTGGTTTTAAAACCGCTGGGTACTTCACCTGACGAGATTACCGCTATTTGTCGTGACGCTAACTACGACGATCGCTGCGCAGGTCTGGTGGTCTGGCTGCACACTTTCTCTCCGGCCAAAATGTGGATTAACGGTCTGACTATCCTCAACAAGCCGCTGATGCAATTCCATACCCAGTTCAACGCCGCCCTGCCGTGGGACAGCATTGATATGGACTTTATGAACCTGAACCAGACCGCGCACGGCGGCCGTGAATTCGGCTTCATCGGCGCACGTATGCGTCAGCAGCACGCCGTGGTCACCGGTCACTGGCAGGACAAACAAGCGCACGAACGCATCGGCTCCTGGATGCGCCAGGCCGTGTCCAAACAGGATACCCGCCATCTGAAAGTCTGCCGTTTTGGCGACAACATGCGTGAAGTCGCGGTCACCGATGGCGATAAAGTCGCTGCGCAGATCAAATTCGGCTTCTCGGTAAATACCTGGGCCGTAGGCGATCTGGTGCAGGTAGTGAACTCCATTAGCGACGGCGAAATCAACGCGCTAATAGATGAGTATGAAAGCACCTACACCATGACGGCGGCAACGCAAGTCCACGGTGAGAAACGTCAAAACGTACTGGAAGCGGCCCGTATTGAACTGGGGATGAAGCGCTTCCTGGAACAGGGCGGATTCCACGCCTTTACCACGACATTTGAAGATTTACACGGCCTGAAACAGCTCCCGGGTCTGGCCGTACAGCGTCTGATGCAGCAAGGCTACGGCTTTGCGGGCGAAGGCGACTGGAAAACCGCCGCTCTGCTTCGCATCATGAAGGTGATGTCAACCGGTCTGCAGGGCGGCACCTCATTTATGGAGGATTACACCTACCACTTCGAGAAAGGCAACGATCTGGTGCTCGGCTCGCACATGCTGGAAGTGTGCCCGTCTATCGCGGTGGAAGATAAACCGATCCTCGACGTTCAGCATCTCGGCATTGGTGGTAAAGACGATCCCGCTCGTCTGATCTTCAACACCAAAACTGGCCCGGCAGTCGTTGCCAGCCTGATCGATCTTGGCGATCGCTATCGCCTGTTGGTTAACTGCATCGACACGGTTCAAACACCGCACTCCCTGCCGAAACTGCCGGTGGCTAACGCATTGTGGAAAGCCCAGCCTGATCTGCCAACCGCCTCTGAAGCTTGGATCCTGGCCGGTGGCGCGCACCACACCGTCTTCAGCCACGCGCTGGATCTAAACGATATGCGCCAGTTCGCTGAAATGCACGATATCGAGATCGCCGTGATCGACAACGATACCCGCCTGCCGGCCTTTAAGGACGCGCTGCGCTGGAACGACGTCTATTACGGTTTTAAACGTTAATTATGTTGTTGCCGGATGGCTCTGCGTTTGCCCGCTATCCGGCACAGAGGAATCAACATGTTAGAAGATCTCAAACGTCAGGTGCTGGAAGCCAATCTGGCGTTGCCTAAGCACCACCTGGTCACCTTGACCTGGGGGAACGTGAGTGCCGTCGATCGCGAGCGCGGCGTGTTTGTGATAAAACCTTCCGGGGTCGATTACAGCGTTATGACCGCAGAAGATATGGTCGTAGTCAGTATCGCCACCGGTGAGGTTGTAGAAGGTACGAAGAAACCCTCCTCCGATACCCCAACCCACCGTCTGCTGTATCAGGCATTCCCGACCATTGGCGGCATTGTTCATACCCATTCGCGTCATGCAACCATCTGGGCGCAGGCGGGCCAGTCGATTCCAGCCACGGGTACCACTCATGCGGACTATTTCTACGGATCGATTCCCTGCACACGGAAAATGACCGAGGAAGAAATCAACGGCGAATATGAGTGGGAAACCGGTAACGTGATCGTTGAAACCTTTGAGAAACAAGGCATTGACGCTTCGCAGATGCCTGGCGTGCTGGTGTACTCTCACGGTCCGTTTGCCTGGGGAAAAAACGCCGAAGATGCGGTACACAACGCCATCGTGCTGGAAGAAGTCGCCTACATGGGGATCTTCTGTCGCCAGCTCGCGCCGCAATTGCCGGATATGCAGCAAACCCTGTTAGATAAACACTACCTGCGTAAACACGGCGCAAAAGCCTACTACGGCCAGTGAAAACAATCTGAGCGCGCCCGGAATCTCGGTGACGCGCTCTCTGGTTATTCCTTTATATATTCCGCAAACGCACTTCGATACACACAGTTATTAGCACAAACGTATTTAATCACGTTGTCATAATGTCCCTGCGCCTCTTCACCATCCAGTGAATGAAAGAAAATGTAATCTGTAATCGTTGACTGCCAGCGCTGTCCATTCAACAGATAATTAATCACCGTATCACGATGACCATTTATTCTGTCATGCCCTTGCCAGTGAAAGAAAGCATTCCCACGTTCAATAACCTCAGTACGCCAAATTTGACCTGACCATGTTCTATACTCAATATATTGACTTACTGATTTAATTGTAGGGTTAGATAACTGAGTATTAACAAATAAATAGTGATCATATCCTACCTGTAACGCCTGAGTATAAATATCCATAATAGGCCTCCATAACACTACGCACCCAAGCTATTGATATAAAACACCCGAGCTATCTGATGAATAAAATTATATTCAGCGATAAAAATCAAATTATACAGAGAGATATTCCCGACGAAATCGAACCGAAAATCCGTTTTTATCAAGACAATAGCAAGCCATAAAAATATATTATATTCAACCTGGTAACCCGAGTGTTTGATTAAAATAGTTACACTAACCATGAATAAAAACAAATAAAAAAAAGAACCATTTTTCCTGAACCGAGGGATGAGTAACAAAACCGTACAAGCACGATTCCGAAAATGACATAAAAATCCTGAAACGGACTTCCAATTAATGAAACAAACATAATTACAAAACAATAATAGATATAAATAGCCATGACAGGCCAATAAAATAATTCAAGGAAGAGCTTTCAATTAAGGCATTCATTTATTAAATACCAAACTCTATCCTGTAACACTTTTACTGCGGAGGGCATTTTACTGTTACTGTCACAATAACTGCCCGCAGCTCTCATTTTTAACTGTACAAAATAACAGTACAATCGTGTAAACCAGGCTATAATAATGCCTGGTTTTTTAATGGGTACGCAGCGTGGCGCAGGCAGGCTTTATTTTAACCCGGCACTGGCGGGACACCCCGCAGGGAACTGAGGTCACATTCTGGCTGGCTACGGACGACGGGCCGCTACAGGTCACGCTCGCGCCTCAGGAGTCGGTCGCGTTTATTCCTGTCAGTCAGGTTCCTCGCGTAGCGTCATTATTACGCAATGAAAACGGCTATCGTCTGACGCCGCTGCAATTGCAAGACTTCCACCGCCAGCCCGTTTCCGGCCTGTATTGCCGCTCACATCGCCAGCTCATGCGGCTGGAAAAGCTCCTGCGTGAAAACGCAATTACCGTCTACGAGGCCGACGTGCGTCCGCCGGAACGGTATCTGATGGAGCGTTTTATCACCTCACCTGTGTGGGTTGAAGGCGACAGACATAACGGTACGCTGGTTAATGCCCGGTTGAAGCCGAACCCTGACTATCGACCGCCGCTGAAATGGGTCTCGCTGGATATCGAAACCACCCGCCACGGCGAACTCTACTGTATCGGCCTTGAAGGCTGTGGGCAGCGTATTGTCTACATGCTCGGCCCGGCAAACGGCGATGCCTCAGCGCTGGATTTTGAACTTGAATATGTCGCAAGCCGCCCGCAGTTACTGGAAAAGCTCAACGACTGGATTGCCCGTCACGATCCTGATGTGGTAATCGGCTGGAACGTCGTGCAATTCGATTTACGCGTCCTGCAAAAGCATGCTGAACGTTACCGCATTCCCCTGCGTTTTGGCCGTGACAATAGCGAGCTGGAGTGGCGCGAACATGGCTTCAAAAACGGCGTATTCTTCGCGCAGGCTAAAGGTCGCCTGATTATCGACGGCATTGAGGCGCTTAAATCCGCATTCTGGAATTTCTCATCCTTTTCACTGGAAACGGTGTCACAGGAACTGCTGGGCGAAGGGAAGTCGATAGATAATCCCTGGGACAGGATGGACGAAATAGATCGCCGGTTTGCCCAGGATAAGCCCGCGCTCGCCACTTACAATCTCAAAGACTGTGAGCTGGTCACGCGTATTTTTCATAAAACCGAGATCATGCCATTTTTGCTGGAACGATCGACGGTAAACGGCCTGCCGGTCGACCGGCACGGCGGTTCCGTTGCCGCCTTCGGCCATCTCTACCTACCGCGAATGCACCGGGCGGGCTATGTGGCACCGAATCTGGGGGAAGTTCCCGCGCACGCCAGCCCCGGTGGCTACGTGATGGACTCGCGCCCGGGTTTGTACGACTCCGTGCTGGTGCTGGATTACAAAAGCCTGTACCCGTCAATCATTCGTACTTTTTTGATCGATCCAGTGGGACTTATCGAAGGGATGGCACAGCCGGATCGGGAACACAGTACCGAGGGGTTCCTTGACGCCTGGTTCTCACGCGAAAAGCACTGTCTGCCGGAAATTGTTACCCAGATCTGGCATGGGCGTGATGAAGCCAAACGCCGCGGCAATAAGCCGCTCTCACAGGCGCTGAAAATCATCATGAACGCGTTTTACGGCGTGCTTGGCACCACCGCCTGCCGCTTTTTCGACCCGAGGCTGGCTTCGTCTATCACCATGCGCGGTCACGCGATCATGCGTCAGACCAAAGCGCTGATTGAGGCTCAGGGTTACGACGTCATCTATGGCGACACCGACTCCACCTTTGTCTGGCTTAAAAAGGCGCACTCGGAAGACGATGCGGCCCGGATTGGTCGGGATCTGGTGAGCTATGTCAACAACTGGTGGGCGCAATCGCTGAAGCAGCAAAACCTGACCAGCGCGCTGGATCTGGAATTTGAAACCCACTTTTGTCGCTTTCTGATGCCGACCATTCGCGGTGCAGATACTGGCAGCAAAAAACGCTACGCCGGAATGATTCAGTCAGGCGCTGAGCAACGCATGGTCTTTAAAGGTCTGGAAACGGTACGCACCGACTGGACGCCGCTGGCCCAGCAGTTTCAGCAGGAGCTGTACCTGCGAATTTTTCGTAACGAGCCTTATCAAGAGTTTGTTCGCGAGACTATCGACCGTCTGATGGCGGGTGAACTGGATGAACACCTGGTGTACCGCAAACGCCTGCGCCGCCCGTTGAGCGAATACCAGCGGAATGTTCCGCCGCACGTTCGCGCCGCACGGCTCGCCGATGAGCAGAACGTCAAACTGGGGCGTCCGCAGCAGTATCAGAATCGTGGCACGATTAAATATGTCTGGACGATAAATGGACCTGAACCTGTTGATTATCAGCTATCTGCACTTGATTACGAGCATTATCTGACCCGCCAGATCCAGCCGGTTGCCGAGGGAATTCTTCCCTTTATTGACGATAATTTTGCTACACTACTCACAGGACAACTGGGGTTATTTTGACGCGTGACGAAACCGCCGCCATCCAGTACCATAGCGCCCTTTCCATTCCTGGACCCATTTAACACCCCTACCACTGATTTATTAGCCTGGTAGCGGGGTCGTATGCTCTCAATAACGGGGACTAGCCCGGAAAATGACGAGTATTGCCTGCAATTAAAGATATAGAGCCGAACATATATGCCTTTTACACTTGGTCAACGCTGGATCAGCGATACAGAAAGCGAATTGGGACTTGGTACTGTTGTCGCCATGGATGCGCGAACCGTCACTTTACTTTTCTCATCGACGGGTGAAAACCGTCTGTATGCGCGCAGTGATTCCCCCGTGACCCGCGTGATGTTCAACCCTGGTGACACGATCACGAGCCATGAAGGCTGGCAACTGCATGTCGATGAAGTAAAAGAAGAAAACGGCCTGCTTGCCTATATCGGAACCCGCCTTGATACCGAAGAAACCGGTGTAACGCTGCGTGAAGTGCTGCTCGACAGCAAACTGGTTTTCAGTAAACCCCAGGATCGCCTGTTTGCCGGCCAGATTGATCGTATGGACCGCTTTGCGCTGCGCTATCGCGCACGTAAATTTCAGAGCGAACAGTACCGTATGCCGTGGAGTGGTTTGCGTGGTCAACGTACCAGCCTGATCCCCCACCAGCTCAATATTGCCCATGATGTCGGCCGTCGTCATGCCCCTCGCGTGTTGCTGGCAGACGAAGTGGGTTTAGGTAAAACCATTGAAGCAGGGATGATCCTGCATCAACAACTGCTGTCAGGCGCCGCGGAGCGCGTGCTGATCATCGTCCCGGAGACGTTACAGCACCAGTGGCTGGTCGAAATGCTGCGTCGTTTCAACCTGCGCTTTGCGCTGTTTGATGATGAGCGTTATGCCGAAGCGCAGCACGATGCCTACAACCCGTTTGAAACCGAACAGTTGGTTATCTGTTCGCTGGACTTTGCCCGTCGCAGTAAACAGCGTCTGGAGCACCTGTGTGATGCCGAATGGGATCTGCTGATTGTCGATGAAGCCCATCACCTGGTGTGGAGCGAAGACGCGCCCAGCCGTGAATATATGGCCGTTGAGCAGCTGGCAGAGCGCGTACCAGGCATCCTGCTGCTGACCGCAACGCCGGAACAGCTGGGCCTGGAAAGCCACTTTGCGCGCCTGCGTCTACTGGATCCAAGCCGCTTCCACGATTTCGCCCAGTTTGTTGAAGAACAGAAAAATTACCGTCCGGTCGCCGACGCCGTCGCCATGTTACTGGCTGGCAACAAGCTGAGTAACAATGAGCTGAACATGTTAGGTGACATGATTGGCGAACAGGACATTGAGCCGTTACTGCAAGCGGCAAACAGCGACAGCGAAGACGCCCAGAGCGCGCGTCAGGAGCTGGTTTCGATGCTGATGGACCGCCACGGCACCAGCCGCGTGCTGTTCCGAAATACCCGTAACGGTGTGAAAGGCTTCCCTAAACGCGAGCTGCATACCATCAAATTGCCGTTGCCAACCCAATACCAGACGGCCATTAAAGTCTCCGGCATTATGGGCGCGCGTAAGAGTGCGGAAGACCGCGCGCGCGACATGCTCTACCCGGAGCAGATTTATCAGGAATTCGAAGGCGACACCGGCACCTGGTGGAACTTTGACCCGCGCGTGGAATGGCTGATGGGCTACCTGACCAGCCACCGCTCGCAAAAAGTTCTGGTCATCTGCGCGAAAGCCACCACTGCGCTTCAGCTGGAGCAGGTTCTGCGCGAGCGCGAAGGTATCCGCGCCGCCGTGTTCCATGAAGGGATGTCGATCATTGAACGTGACCGCGCTGCGGCCTGGTTTAGCGAAGAAGATAGCGGCGCCCAGGTGATGCTGTGCTCTGAAATCGGCTCCGAAGGGCGTAACTTCCAGTTCGCCAGCCATCTGGTGATGTTTGATCTGCCGTTCAATCCGGACCTGCTGGAACAGCGTATTGGCCGTCTGGACCGTATTGGTCAGGTGCATGATATCCAGATCCACGTTCCATACCTGGAAAAAACCGCGCAATCCGTGCTGGTGCGTTGGTACCACGAAGGTTTGGATGCGTTCGAACACACTTGCCCGACCGGACGTACCATCTATGACACGGTATATAACAATCTGATCGGCTACCTGGCTGAGCCAGAAAACACCAATGGCTTTGACGATCTGATCAAAACCTGTCGCGAACAGCATGACGCGCTGAAAGCACAGCTGGAGCAAGGTCGCGATCGCCTGCTGGAGATCCACTCTAACGGCGGCGAAAAAGCGCTGGCGCTGGCTGAGAGTATTGAAGAACAGGACGACGATACCAGCCTGATCGCCTTCGCCATGAACCTGTTTGATATCGTTGGTATTAATCAGGATGACCGTGGCGACAATTTGATCGTACTGACACCGTCCGATCATATGCTGGTGCCGGATTTCCCTGGGCTGCCGGAAGATGGCTGCACCATTACGTTTGAGCGTGATGTTGCCCTGTCGCGTGAAGACGCGCAGTTTATTACCTGGGAGCATCCGCTGATCCGTAATGGTCTGGATCTGATCCTCTCCGGCGACACCGGAAGCAGCACCATTTCTTTGCTGAAAAACAAAGCATTACCAGTCGGTACTCTGCTGGTTGAACTGGTCTACGTCGTTGAAGCGCAAGCGCCAAAACAGCTGCAGTTAAACCGCTTCCTGCCGCCAACCCCGGTACGCATGCTGCTGGACAAAAACGGCAACAACCTTGCCGCGCAGGTTGAATTCGAAACCTTTAACCGTCAGCTCAGCGCCGTTAACCGCCACACCGGCAGTAAACTGGTCAACGCCGTACAGCAGGATGTTCATGCCATTCTGCAACTCGGTGAAGCGCAGGTAGAAAAATCGGCCCGCGCGCTGATCGACGCGGCGCGCAAAGAAGCGGACGAGAAGCTGACGGCTGAACTCTCCCGTCTGGAAGCGCTGCGTGCCGTTAACCCGAACATCCGTGATGACGAACTCAGCGCCATTGAAAGCAATCGTCAGCAGGTGATGGAAAGCCTGGATCAGGCGGGATGGCGTCTGGATGCCCTGCGCCTGATCGTCGTGACGCATCAGTAACGGAGCCTGACATGGGGATGGAAAACTATAATCCGCCGCAGGAACCCTGGCTGGTTATCCTGTATCAGGATGAGCACATTATGGTGGTCAACAAGCCGAGCGGCTTGTTGTCCGTGCCGGGTCGTCTGGATGAACACAAAGACAGCGTGATGACGCGTATTCAGCGCGATTACCCGCAGGCTGAATCCGTACATCGTCTGGATATGGCAACCAGCGGCGTGATTGTAGTGGCGCTAACTAAAGCGGCAGAGCGCGAGCTAAAGCGCCAGTTTCGCGAACGCGAGCCGAAGAAACAGTATGTCGCACGCGTCTGGGGACATCCCGCTCCGGCCGAGGGGCTGGTTGATTTACCGCTGATTTGCGACTGGCCGAATCGGCCAAAGCAGAAAGTGTGTTATGAGACCGGAAAATCGGCGCAGACCGAGTATGAAGTGGTGGAGTTCGCGGAAGATAACACCGCCCGGGTCGTGCTCAAACCCATTACCGGACGCTCCCACCAGTTGCGTGTGCATATGCTGGCATTAGGGCATCCGATTCTGGGCGACCGCTTCTACGCCCCGCCACAGGCCCTGGCGTTAGCGCCGCGCCTGCTGCTGCACGCAGAGATGTTAACTATCACGCATCCCGAATACGGCAACAGTATGACGTTTAAAGTTCCGGCAGATTTTTAAACGCTGGCCCCATTTAGGCCGGTGGGCTTCGCTTACCCGGCCTACATTTATTAACGTAGGCCGGATAAGGCGCTAGCTGCCATCCGGCATAACGATTATTTAAAACCTTTCTGTTCTTTAATTAGCTCGTAAGCTTTTTGAATTTCCTGTGCTTTTTGCTTCGCCATTTCCATCATTTCTGGCGGCAGGCCTTTCGCCACCAGTTTGTCCGGATGGTGCTCGCTCATCAGCTTACGGTATGCGCGCTTAATGGTGGTCGCATCATCGGTCGCTTTCACACCCAGCACATTGCAGGCGTCTTCCAGCGTCGGACCGCGTTGCGCCTGCTGCCAGCCACCGCCGTCGGACTGCTGCTGATATCCGCCGCCAAACTGGGCGCCGCCCTGCATCATGCGCAGAAACTGATCAAACTGGGTACGTGAGATCCCCAACTCTTCAGCAATCACATACAGCACTTCACGCTCGTTCGGATGCAACGACCCATCGGCAAAAGCCGCCTGGATCTGAATCTCCAGAAACATGCGGATCAGATCGAAGCGACCAAAACAGACGCTGCGAAACTGACGCATTTTTTCACGTAATGGGTAATTGTCCGATTTTCCCACCCGGAAGGCATGTTGCGCGGCGGTACGCGAGTCACCGTGCAAATTCATTCGATCCATCAATTGACTGGCGATATGGATATCGGCTTCCGTGACGCGACCTTTGGATTTGGTCAGATGCCCCATCACCTCAAAAGTGGTGGCAAAAAACAGCGCCTGGCGTTCACGCTGGTTGGCAAACCACGCCATTTTGCGCATGCGGGCTTTGTCGAACATGTGGCCAACTAACAGGCCCAGAACCACACCCCAGAAGCCGCCGCCCATCATTAAGGCCACGGCGACACCAATTATCTTTCCCCAATACTGCATAGACTCCCCAAATCTTTCTGCTCTCAGCCAGGATATGTCCCACAATATAAGGTGCTTTTACCGATTTACGGCTGCGGTCAATTGTGGGACATCGCCTATAATTTGCATTATCATACCTGTCATTCTATGCCGTGCCTAACACCACAAACGCTATACCCGTTGGATTTCGAGTTGCAACAAGGCGGCAACGCAGTGACCAATTCGTCTGGAACGAAGATGCAGCTTGAAAGGTGGCGGGATAAAATGGGCAGGATTAATACTAGCGAAGTGAAGATGAGATAAGTTAGGCTGTGACCGTTTGTCACGCGCGACGCTACTGATGATGGAACAATAAATACAACGTATGAAAAAACGTATTCCCACTCTTCTGGCCACCATGATTGCCAGCGCCCTCTATAGCCATCAGGGTCTGGCAGCCGATCTCGCCTCACAGTGTATGCTGGGCGTGCCAAGCTATGACCGTCCTCTGGTACAGGGCGAGACTAATGAATTACCCGTCACCATCACTGCTGACAACGCGAAAGGGAATTACCCGGATGACGCGGTGTTTACCGGCAATGTGGACATCGCACAGGGTAACAGCCGCCTGCAGGCCGACGAAGTGCAGCTTCATCAGAAGCAGGCAGAAGGCCAGCCGGAGCCAGTTCGTACCGTCGATGCGCTGGGCAATGTCCATTATGATGACAATCAGGTTATTCTGAAGGGGCCGAAGGGCTGGTCTAATCTGAATACCAAAGATACCAACATCTGGGAAGGTGATTATCAGATGGTAGGTCGTCAGGGGCGCGGAAAAGCCGATCTGATGAAACAGCGTGGGGAAAACCGCTATACCATTCTGGAAAACGGTAGCTTCACCTCCTGTCTGCCAGGTTCCAATACCTGGAGCGTCGTCGGCAGCGAAGTCATTCACGACCGTGAAGAACAGGTCGCAGAGATCTGGAACGCCCGTTTTAAACTGGGTCCGGTTCCGGTCTTTTACAGTCCTTATTTACAGTTACCCGTCGGCGATAAGCGTCGCTCTGGTTTCCTGATCCCGAACGCAAAATACTCTACCAATAACTATTTTGAGTTCTATCTCCCGTATTATTGGAACATTGCGCCCAATATGGACGCCACCATCACGCCGCATTATATGCACCGTCGTGGCGGTATCATGTGGGAGAACGAATTCCGCTACCTAACCCAGGCGGGTGCAGGTCTGATGGAGTTCGACTATCTGAATTCCGATAAAGTGTACGAGGATGAACATCCGAAGGATGACAATTCCCGCCGCTGGCTGTTCTACTGGCAACACTCTGGTGTGATGGATCAGGTGTGGCGTTTCAACGTTGACTACACCAAGGTCAGCGACACCAGCTACTTTAACGACTTTGACAACAAGTACGGTTCCAGTACCGACGGCTACGCCACGCAAAAATTCAGCGTCGGCTATGCAGTACAAAACTTTGACGCGACGGTTTCGACCAAGCAGTTCCAGGTCTTCGACGCACAAAACAGTAACAGTTACTCTGCGCAGCCGCAGTTAGACGTCAACTACTACCAGAATGATGTGGGTCCGTTTGACACCCGGATTTATGGTCAGGCAGTCCATTTCGTTAATACCAACGACAACATGCCGGAAGCAACGCGTGTTCACCTCGAACCGACCATCAACCTGCCATTGTCGAATAACTGGGGAAGTATCAATACCGAAGCGAAGCTGCTGGCAACGCACTATCAGCAAACTAACCTGGATTGGTACAACAACAACCCGAGTAACGTTAACAAGCTCGATGATTCCGCCAACCGCGTCATGCCGCAGCTTAAAGTTGACGGCAAGATGATCTTCGAGCGCGACATGAACATGTTGGCGCCGGGCTATACCCAAACGCTGGAGCCCCGTGCTCAGTACCTGTATGTACCGTATCGCGACCAAAGTCATATCTATAACTATGACTCGTCCCTGCTGCAATCTGACTACAGCGGCCTGTTCCGCGATCGTACCTATGGCGGTCTGGACCGCATCGCGTCTGCCAACCAGGTCACGACCGGGGTCACATCTCGTGTTTATGATGACGCGGCCGTTGAACGTTTTAATATTTCTGTGGGTCAAATCTACTATTTCACCGAGTCTCGCACTGGCGATGACAACATTAAATGGGAGAATGACGACAAAACGGGCTCACTGGTATGGGCTGGTGACACCTACTGGCGCATCTCCGATCGCTGGGGTTTACGCAGTGGGATCCAGTACGACACGCGTCTGGACAGCGTTGCAACCAGCAGCAGCAGTATCGAATACCGCCGCGACGAAAACCGTATGCTGCAGCTGAACTACCGTTATGCCAGCTCTGAATATATCCAGGCAACCCTGCCGTCTTACTACTCTACAGCAGAGCAGTATAAAAACGGGATTTCACAGGTGGGTGCGGTAGCAAGCTTCCCGATCGCCGACCGCTGGTCGATTGTCGGGGCTTACTACTTTGATACCAACGTGAACAAAGAAGCGGATTCCATGCTGGGTCTGCAGTACAACTCCTGCTGTTACGCCATTCGCTTCGGCTACGAACGTAAGCTGAACGGCTGGGATGACACTCAGAAACATGCAGTTTATGACAACACGATCGGCTTTAATATCGAACTACGCGGCCTGAGTTCTAACTACGGTCTCGGCACCAACCAAATGTTGCGTTCTAACATTTTGCCGTATCAAAGCTCTTTATGATCTGATTGATTTACAACGTAATCCGCTTTGCGGTTAATTGAAATGGAAAAAGTATGAAGAACTGGAAAACGCTGCTTCTCGGTATCGCCATGATCGCGAATACCAGTTTCGCTGCCCCACAGGTAGTCGATAAAGTCGCAGCCGTCGTCAATAACGGCGTCGTTCTGGAAAGCGACGTCGATGGCTTAATGCAGTCAGTAAAACTTAATGCGGGTCAGGCTGGTCAACAATTACCGGACGACGCCACGCTGCGTCATCAGATCCTGGAACGTTTGATCATGGATCAAATCCTCCTGCAGATGGGTCAGAAGATGGGTGTTAAAATCTCTGACGAGCAACTGGATCAGGCGATTGCCAACATCGCCAAGCAAAACAACATGACGCTGGATCAGATGCGCAGCCGTCTGGCACAGGATGGCTTAAGCTATTCGACCTATCGTAACCAAATCCGCAAAGAGATGACCATCTCTGAAGTGCGTAACAGCGAAGTTCGCCGTCGCGTTACTATCCTGCCTCAGGAAGTGGATGCTCTGGCGCAGCAGGTCGGCAACCAAAACGATGCCAGCACCGAGCTGAACCTGAGCCACATTCTGATCCCATTACCGGAAAACCCAACTTCTGACCAGGTTAACGCGGCTGAAAGTCAGGCGCGCTCTGTTGTTGATGAAGCGCGTAACGGTAGCGATTTCGGCAAACTGGCTATCACCTATTCCGCTGACCAGCAGGCGCTGAAAGGCGGCCAGATGGGTTGGGGACGTATTCAGGAGCTGCCGGGCATCTTTGCCCAGGCGCTAAGCACCGCGAAAAAAGGCGATATCATCGGCCCAATTCGTTCTGGTGTCGGCTTCCACATCCTGAAAGTTAACGATATGCGTGGTCAAAGCCAGAGCATCTCCGTGACTGAAGTTCATGCCCGCCATATTCTGCTCAAGCCATCGCCGATCATGACCGATCAACAGGCGCGTCTGAAGCTGGAACAAATCGCAGCTGATATTAAGAGCGGTAAAACAACCTTCGCGGCAGCGGCTAAAGAGTTTTCTCAGGATCCGGGTTCTGCCAACCAGGGCGGCGATCTGGGCTGGGCTGCAGCGGATATTTTCGATCCCGCTTTCCGCGATGCGCTGACCAAACTTCAGAAAGGCCAGATGAGTACCCCGGTGCACTCCTCTTTCGGGTGGCATCTGATCGAGCTGCTGGACACGCGTAACGTTGATAAAACTGACGCGGCGCAGAAAGACAGAGCTTATCGTATGCTGATGAACCGTAAATTCTCGGAAGAAGCTGCGACCTGGATGCAGGAACAGCGCGCCAGCGCCTACGTTAAAGTTCTGAGCAACTAATGACTCGTATTCAACGCGTTGTGATCACTCCCGGCGAACCCGCCGGGATTGGCCCGGACCTGGTGGTTCAGCTCGCCCAGCGTGAGTGGCCTGTAGAACTCGTTGTCTGTGCGGATGCCGCACTCCTCAGTGACCGGGCAGCAATGCTCGGTTTACCGCTTTCACTCCTCCCATACTCTCCAGATACCCCAGCCAGACCGCAATCAGCAGGTACGTTGACGCTGTTGCCGATTGCTCTGCGGGCGCCTGTTATCGCGGGTCAGTTGGCGGTAGAGAACGGACAATATGTGGTGGATACGCTGGCTCGCGCCTGCGATGGTTGTCTGCAAGGTGAGTTTGCGGCGCTGATTACCGGTCCGGTACACAAGGGCGTAATCAATGACGCAGGCGTCCCGTTTACCGGACATACCGAGTTTTTTGAAGAGCGCTCACAGGCGAAGAAAGTCGTCATGATGCTGGCGACTGAAGCGCTGCGCGTTGCCCTGGCAACCACTCATTTGCCGCTCAGAGCCGTTGCCGATGCCATTACGCCTGCTCTGCTTAAAGAAGTGATCGGTATTTTGCATCATGATTTGCGCACCAAGTTTGGCATTGCCGATCCGCATATTCTGGTGTGCGGTCTTAACCCGCATGCCGGTGAAGGTGGTCATATGGGAACGGAAGAGATAGACACCCTCATTCCGGTCCTTGATGAACTGCGTGCGCAGGGGATGAAATTAAACGGCCCGCTGCCCGCGGATACGCTGTTTCAGCCCAAATATCTCGACCACGCGGATGCCGTGCTGGCAATGTACCACGATCAGGGTCTCCCCGTGCTAAAATACCAGGGATTTGGTCGCGGTGTGAATATCACGCTGGGCCTGCCCTTTATTCGCACATCCGTCGATCACGGCACCGCGCTTGAACTTGCGGGTCGTGGGCAAGCAGATGTCGGCAGTTTTATTACGGCGCTTAATCTCGCCATCAAAATGATTGTTAATACCAATGAATAATCGAGTCCATCAGGGCCACTTAGCCCGTAAACGTTTCGGGCAAAACTTCCTCAACGATCAGTTTGTGATCGAAAGTATTGTCTCTGCTATCAACCCGCAGAAAGGTCAGGCTATGGTCGAAATCGGCCCGGGCCTGGCAGCGTTGACCGAACCTGTAGGCGAACGCCTGGACAAGCTCACGGTCATTGAGCTGGACCGCGATCTCGCCGCCCGCCTGCAAACACACCCGTTTTTAGGGCCGAAGCTGACGATTTATCAGCAAGATGCCATGACCATGAACTTCGGCGAACTCGCACAAACGATGGGTCAGCCGCTGCGCGTATTCGGCAACCTGCCGTACAACATCTCCACGCCGCTCATGTTCCATCTTTTTTCCTATACTGATGCCATCGCCGACATGCATTTCATGTTGCAAAAAGAGGTGGTCAACCGTCTGGTTGCAGGGCCAAACAGTAAAGCGTATGGTCGATTAAGCGTCATGGCGCAGTATTACTGCAATGTGATCCCGGTACTTGAAGTGCCGCCATCCGCATTTACGCCTGCGCCTAAAGTCGATTCCGCCGTGGTACGTCTGGTCCCTCACGCGACAATGCCGTACCCCGTTAAAGATGTTCGTGTGCTGAGCCGTATTACCACTGAAGCGTTTAATCAGCGTCGCAAAACGGTACGTAATAGTCTCGGTAACCTGTTTAGCGTTGAAGTACTAACAGAGCTGGGCGTTGATCCGGCGATGCGAGCGGAAAATATCTCTGTCGCGCAATACTGCCGGATGGCTAACTATCTGTCAGAAAACGCGCCATCGAAGGAGAGTTAAACATGATCAATTCGCCCCGAGTGTGCATTCAGGTACAAAGCGTCTACATTGAGGCGCAATCCTCACCTGATGATGAACGTTACGTTTTTGCTTATACCGTGACTATCCGCAATTTGGGGCGAGCGCCTGTGCAGCTGTTGGGGCGTTATTGGTTGATCACCAATGGTCATGGCCGTGAAACCGAAGTTCAGGGCGAAGGCGTGGTTGGCGTTCAGCCCCACATCGAACCTGGCGAAGAGTACCAGTACACCAGCGGTGCGGTGATTGAAACACCGCTGGGCACCATGCAGGGTCATTACGAAATGATCGATGAGCAAGGGATCGCCTTTACCATCGACATTCCCGTGTTCCGACTCGCCGTTCCTACACTCATTCATTAAAACAATAGCTATGGCAACATACCTCATTGGCGACGTTCACGGTTGTTACGATGAACTGGTAGCCTTGCTGCACCAGGTTGACTTTAATCCAGAACAAGACACCTTATGGCTCACCGGCGATCTGGTCGCGCGTGGGCCAGGGTCGTTAGACGTTTTGCGCTACGTTAAATCGCTGGGCGACAGCGTGCGGTTAGTCCTCGGTAATCACGATTTACACCTGCTGGCCGTGTTTGCTGGCATCAGCCGTAATAAACCGAAAGACCGGCTCACGCCGCTGCTTGAGGCACCGGATGCTGACACGCTGCTTAACTGGCTACGTCGTCAGCCGCTGTTGCAGGTTGATGAAGAGAAGAAACTGGTCATGGCGCATGCAGGGATTACCCCACAGTGGGATCTGCAGACGGCGAAGGACTGTGCTCGCGATGTTGAAGCCGTGCTGTCGAGCGACTCTTATCCATTCTTCCTTGATGCCATGTACGGCGACATGCCAAATAACTGGACCCCGGAGCTGACGGGGCTGGCGCGCCTGCGTTTTATTACCAACGCGTTTACCCGCATGCGTTACTGCTTCCCCAACGGTCAGTTGGACATGTACAGCAAAGAGTCGCCAGAAGATGCGCCTGCCCCGCTGAAGCCGTGGTTTGCCATTCCTGGACCGGTCAGTGAAGCCTATAGCATTGCATTCGGGCACTGGGCATCGCTGGAGGGCAAAGGCACGCCAGAAGGTATTTACGCGTTAGATACGGGGTGTTGCTGGGGCGGGGATCTCACCTGTCTGCGCTGGGAAGACAAACAGTACTTTGTACAGCCATCAAATCGCCATCTGAATCTGGATCCCGGCGAGGCCGTCAACGCCTGATAGTCGTCTGCCGGATGGCGGTGCTTACACCTTATCCGGCAGACGAATGTGCAATCTGTAGGCCTGATTAGCGCAACGCCATCAGGCATCCACATTAACGACGTTCCAAAATCTCGAAGCAGTAGCTGTGGGAGTTTTGCGCGTCAGCATCGTGGAATTCACTGAACACCGATTCCCAGTCATCCGGTTCGTAGTCCGGGAAATGCGTATCCCCTTCAACTTCCGCATCAATGTGTGTCAGATACAGTTTCTGCGCTTTCGGCAGGAACTGCTCATACACACGCCCACCGCCAATAACCATGATTTCAGGTTCATCGCCACAGGCCGCGATCGCTTCCTCAACAGACTTCACCCACTGCACGCGATCGTCGGTGCCAGGCTTGCTGCTGATGACGATATTTTTGCGCCCTGGCAACGGTCGCCCGATGGATTCCCACGTGTGGCGTCCCATGACAACCGGCTTGTTTAAGGTATTACGTTTAAACCAGGCGAGATCGGCAGGTAGGTTCCATGGCATGGCATTTTCCATACCGATGACGCGATCTACCGCTAACGCCGCAATCAGACTGATCATTGAATGTTTCCCGGATACAAAAAAATTGTCGCCACTATACGGAAAGCGCAATCTTTCGTCGACTGGCGGAAAGAGGATGAGCATGAAAATTTTCCGTTCTGCTGGCGAACCGACCTATTTAAGGTGGTACGCCAGCATTACAGTAGTTCAAAAACAGCCAATTAGCAGTAAAGTTTGCAGAACATCACATTTTTTACCCTATGCTGACGGTTTCACTTCCGGCTCATCGGCGACGTCGCCCGTATGCTTACCTTCATCCGTGCCTTGCCAGCCATGGCGTTGAATTAATGATAAGTGCTGACGATCTTCCGCAATAATTTCACTCAGCATTTCGCTGGTGCGTTTATATACCGCCGCGCGGGACGTTGCGTCATTTTCCCCTTTCACCATCTCCTCAACCATCAGCGTGTTGAAGCGGCGGAATACATCGGCCCGCTCACGCGCTTCATAGCGTCCAAGCCCAAGACCTTCCAGTGCCAAACGTCCGGTCTTCAGCGCGCCCTCAAAGGTTTCACGTTCCGGCATCTCCACGCCAGCCTGGCGCAAGCGGATGTAATGATCCACGTCGCGCGCACGGGCAATAATTTGCAGATGCGGGAAATACTGTTTCACCATTTCGGTCAGTTGCAGGCTGGTTTGCGGATCGTCAATGGCGTTAATAATAACTTCAGCTTTAGCCGCCCCGGCAGACTCCAGCAGATCCATCCGCGTCGCATCGCCATAGAAAACCTTCATGCCGAATTTACGCAGCGTTTCGATATGGTCCGGGTCATGATCAAGAACCACCATTTTGACCCCGCTCGACAACAACAGACGACCGGTTATCTGACCAAATCGCCCAAACCCGGCGATGATCACCCGAGGTTGTTCCTCGTCGATTTCATCTGCTTCCCGCTCTTCACCGGTCGCCGATTTTTCCAGACGCGTCAGAATTACCAGTAAAATCGGCGTCGCCGCCATCGACAGCGCCACCGCCAGCGTCAGCGATTTCGCCCAATCAGGATCAAGCACGTTTGCCATTTGCGCCGCGCCAAACACCACGAAGGCAAACTCACTGCCCTGCCCTAATAACACGGCAAACCATCTGCGCTGCTTGTTCGGCACCTGTAAGGGTTTCGCTATCAGCCACAGCATGACGGTTTTGATAACCAGGAAACCGACCAACAGAATGATAATGCGCAAGGGATTATCAATCAGCGTACCAAAGTCGATAGACATCCCGACGCCGATGAAAAACAGTCCCAGCAGCAGCCCTTTAAATGGCTCGATATCGCTTTCCAGCGCGTGACGATACTCAGAGCTTGCCAGCAGCACGCCAGCCAGGAACGCCCCCATCGCCATCGACAGTCCAACCTCTTCCAACAGCAGACCGAAGCCAAAAACGAGGAACAGCGCAACGGCACTGAATACTTCCCGCAGGCCAGAGCGAGCGACAAAACGCAAGGCCGGACGCGTCACATAACGCCCCAGCAACACCACCAGCACCAGGGCGCTCGCCACTTTAAGGGCGGAGAGCGCAAACGCCCCAAGCGTTGTCGATGCTCCGCTCGCCGCAAGTAATGGGATCATCGCCACCAGAGGAATAGCGGCGATATCCTGGAACAACAGCACGGCAAACGCGCTGCGTCCCATTTGCGAAACCATCAGGTTTCGCTCATTCATCGCCTGCATAGCAATAGCCGTGGAGGAAAGCGCCAGCGTCATACCGATCAGTTCCGCTACCTGCCAGCGCAGGCCGAGGAACATACAGAACAAACCAATCAGACCGCCGCAAACCACCATCTGCAGCGCACCACCACCGAACACCGAGGCCCGTAGTTTCCACAAACGTTGCGGATCCAGCTCCAGACCGATGACAAACAGCATCAGCACCACGCCGATCTCGGCAAAATGCAGGATTGATTCAGCGTCGGTCACCATCCTCAGGCCCCAGGGTCCAATAATGCACCCTGCGATGAGATACCCCAGCACTGATCCTAGCCCCAGTCGCACGGCAATGGGGACAATCAGCGCCGCCGATCCGAGATAAATCAGCGCCTGGATTAGCGTATGGTTATCCATGATGAACCTCCTGCCACTCCAACAGACGCTGTTTGTAATGACGCGCCTGCGCCTGCAGTGTTTCATCATCACAGATAAACGTACAGTGCATCGCAAACGGCGGCAGCCATTTGAGGCCACAGTAGAGCGCCGTTGCCTGTAAGGGCTGGGAAAGCACATCAAATCCGGGATGGGAGCCAATATCAAAGTGGTTTTCGCCGCCGCCGGTCGTCACTGCCCACAGCAGATGTTTACCGTGGAGCGCTGTCCCGCCGTGGCCATATGCCCAACCGTGTGAAAGGACCTTATCCATCCACAGCTTGAGTAAGGGAGGTGTGCTATACCATTGCATAGGATGCTGCCAGATAATCAAATCAGCGCGCGCCAGCGCATCCTGTTCAGCGGCAATATCGATATTGAAGTCGGGGTAGAGCTGGTAGAGCGAGCGGATCTCCACGCCCTCCAGCATCCTTGCCTGTTCAAGCATCCGCTTATTCGCATGCGAGTGCTGCGGATAGGGATGCGCATAAATGATGAGGATCATGATTAGCCTGTTTCACTGCATTATTGTAATAACAGTGAGTTTAGTCAGTTAATCCGCAGGCTAACAGTCAATATTATTGAGTGGTTGAATGGAGAAAACTGAACTAGTTATCCAGTTCGCTCATATCTTTAACCTGATCGCGGTTAATTTGTTCCGTCTTACCCGTTTGCGCATTTTTGTACGACACCAGGCCTGTATCATCATCAACTTGCGGTTTGCCGTCGGTCACGATTGTTTTGCCATCGGTCGTTTTAACCGCCTGGTTCGAGGAGCAACCGGCTACGGTGAACAGTGCTGCTGCGGTAAAAATAGAGGTGATCAGAATATGTTTTTGCATGGTGTTCTCCCTGCTTTTCAGTCGTTTTCAGTGATATACCCGTTAACTGTAGGCTAACTGACTGAGTTGCAGGGAAAATACAGAACACTCCTAATAACCCGCCTTGGTCACGGGCTTACTGCGGATCGTCATTTGGCTGGTTTGCGCCAGCGTCAGACCTCGCGTTTCCGGGGCGAAAGCGATGGACACGAGCAGGCCAATCAGCGAAATGCCCGCCCCCATCAGCATGACATTACTGATCCCGTATTTGGTGATGAACACCGGCAGCGCCCAGGTTGAAACAATGGTGCCGATACGGCTTAAGGACATAATCACCCCGACGGCAGACGCACGAATATCGGTGGGAAACAGTTCGTTAGGGTATAGCCATTGCAGGTTTCCTGGTCCCCCAGAGAAAAACGCGTATACGGCAAACGCCAGCACCACCAGCCACGCGCCCATATCAGGGATTAACCCCAGCACGGCCAGCGCCAGCGTCATCATAATGAAGCTGCCAATTAACAGCGGTCGTCGGCCCGCGCTATTAAGCCAGAACATGGGAGGAATGCACCCCAACATAAAGCATAAGCTGATTACCACATTTCCCAACGCGGCGCTTTTCCCGGCACCAAGCCCCAGCAGCCCCACAATCTGCGGACCAAAGGTATAAATGGCAAACATCGGGATCACCTGACAAGTCCAGATAGCGGCGACAAACAGTACAAACGGGAAATGACGGCGATTAAATAGCTGAAGAAAGCGCGTCTCCTGCGGCGCTTCTTCGTCGAACACCACCGGTTCGCCGAACAGTTTGATCATCATCTCCTCACACTCTTTCACCCGACCTTTACGCAGCAGCCAGCGCGGCGATTCAGGAAGATCGAAACGCCCAATCAGGATCAAAATGCAGGGGATCACCGCGCTGCCCAACATCCAGCGCCATCCGCCCTCAACATCATACAACCAGTAGCCGACCAGATCGGCACAGGTGGCGCCGACATACCACATAGCGGCGATAAAACCGATGGAGAAAGCGCGCTGGCGGGTATTGGAAAACTCGGTGATCATCGAGGTGGCGATCGGGTAGTCAGCACCAATCACAATGCCGATCAGCACGCGCATTACCAACAACTCAACGGGCGAGGAGACAAACATGGTTGCCGCCGATATCACGCCAATGGCGATAATATCGATAATGAACATTTTGCGCCGCCCGACCTTGTCGGAAATGTAGCCAAACAGCGACGTCCCCACAAACAGCCCCGCGAGCGTACCGGCGCCCAGCAGACCAATCCACTGCGCATCCAGTTTCAATGCTGGCGTGAGCTGTTCCAATGCCACGCCAATCATCACCAGCACATAACCATCCAGAAACGGCCCACCGCTTCCCCACAGCATTATCCGGCGGTGAATAGAGGTGAATTTGATGTCATCAAAGTTCCTGGGCTGCTGCATGGTTATGTCCTGTTTTATTTTAACTTAATGCCTGATGACGTTACGCTTATCAGGCCTACGCATTGTTCCTGTAGGCCGGATAAGGCGAAGCCGCCATCCGGCACCAGGTTTAGCCGTAGCGGAACTCCACGCCAAACGTCCCACGCGGGTATTCCCATTTTTCCAGCGCTGTATCCAGTCCGAGAATGCGGCACGTTCCGCATTCCAGGCATCCGGCATAATCAAAACGTACGCTACCGTCATCCTGCTTTTTATACAGGCCAGCCGGACAGGCCTTAATCAGCACCTCCAGCGCCTGTTTATCAGGATCGGTTTTGAGAATGATATGTGGACTGTCTTCATCCACATTGAACTTATTGACGCCCAGTTTGACGTCCACGTTGACGGGAGATGTCATAATACGGTCACTCCTTTCAGGCCATCTTTCATCAGGTTGATGAAGCCCACTTTCTTCGCATGGCGCAGGATTTTTTTACGCATTGGCACCGGTGCCGAACCATCCACGGTGAACAGGTCGCGCGCAATGCTGACCGCCATTTCCGGATAAGCGGTAAACATGCGTGGGTTATCAAGAAAAGCGGGTAGCTTCTGATACATGCGCATATCGCGCATCGGGCCTTCGTCCAGATGCTGACGGTATTCCCCCAGCGACTGCTTGCTAAAATCGTCGCGCTTCATTGCGGAAAGCACCGTTTTCGCCGCCGCTTCACCTGCGGATATGGCGAGATCCATACCGCGAATGGTAAAGCCGAGGTTCATACACATTCCGGCAGCGTCACCAGCAATCAGTACGCCGTCCCCCACCAGTTCTGGCTGCATGTTGATACCGGCTTCCGGTACGACGTGCGCGGCATATTCCACCAGCTTGCCACCGGCGATCAGCGGGGCAACCGCCGGATGTTGTTTGAAATCTTCCAGCATTTGCGGAACCGATTTTTTCGCATCTTTCAGATGATGAAGGCCGCAGACCAGTCCCAGAGAAAGGGTCGTTTCATTCGTATAGAGAAAGCCACCACCCATCAACCCATCGGTGGGCGATCCGGCAAACAGACAGGCAGCCCCTTCGTTCCCTTGTAACTGGAAACGATCTTCAATTACCGATTTCGGCAACTCGATCAGCTCTTTTACGCCGACGGCAACATGCGATGCCTCGACGCGCTTTGCCATACCCAACTTTTCAGCCAACAGAGAATTCACTCCGTCGGCAAGGATCACCACTTTGGCTTCCAGAATATCGCCATCGGCTTCCACGCCCACGACTTTGCCCTCGCGCTGCACAACGTTATCCACGCGGATACCGGTGATGAGCTGAGCGCCCGCCTCTTCGGCCTGTTCCATCAGCCAGGCGTCAAATTTACTGCGTAAGACAGAGTAAGAAACCTGCGACGATTTGGCGTCTTCGCCGTTGCAATAGTCGATGGTCATCGCCCCTTTGTCGGTCATAAAGGCGAGTTTTTCGTGGGTGATGATGCGTTCAATGGGGGCCTGCTCAGCAAAACCGGGAATGATGTTCTCCAGGCTATGCGCATACATGCGCCCACCGGTGACATTCTTCGCGCCAGCAGAATTGCCGCGCTCGATAACCAGCACCTGTGCGCCCTCCCGAGCCAGCACCAGCGCCGCAACCGAACCCGCCAGACCTGCACCCACGATGATGGCATCAAAGATATCTTCGGACATACGTACTCCTGTCAGCGGCAGGACACCTTCGCATCCTGCCCGAAATGGTTTAACGCGCTAAAGCAGCCGTCAGCGCAGGCAGGATCTTCAGCGCATCGCCAACGATGCCAAAATCCGCATACTGGAAGATCGGCGCATTTTTATCTTTGTTGATGGCGAAAATCGTCTGCGCGCCGTTGGCGCCGACCATATGTTGGATCTGCCCGGAGATCCCCACGGCCAGATACAGTTCCGGCTTGAGCATCAGGTTGGAGATGCCGACGTAGCGTTCGTGCTCCATCCACTTCTCGTTTTCCGCCACCGGACGGGAGCACGCCAGCTCGGCACCAATCGTCTGGCACAGCGCCTCCGCCAGCGAGATATTTTCTTTGCTGCCGATCCCGCGTCCCACGCTAACCACCAGACGGGCTTTGTCGAGGTCGACGCTGTTGCTCTGACGTGCCTGAGTTGCCGTACGAGTAACGGCTACAGCCGGAGCCTGCCATGACACACTGTGCACCTCGCCGCTGCGGGCGGTATCCGGTTGCTGCGCGTCAAACGTTCCACTGCTGAGCGTTATCACGGCGAACGGTGAAGCGATTGTTTCTGCCCCCATCGCCAGGCCGCCGTAGACCATATGTTTTACCGCCGCTTTTCCATCCTGCACGGCGACTGCACTGGCGTCGTTGGAGACCGCTGCCGACAAGCGAAAACCCAGTTTTGCCGCTAACAGCTTGCCGCGACGCGTATTCGGCAGCAGCACCGCCCCGCCCTCGCTGTGCTGACGAATAGTTTCGGCCATCACATCAGCGTAGTCTTCGACCATACGGTCTTCTGGTTTACCGCTGAGTAACCAGACATCATCTGCGCCTAAATGGCATGCCGTCGCGCAGTCCGCTTCACTCAGCACAAACGTGTTAACTTTTTCACCTAAAGCCTGCGCACCATTCATCAGTTCCGGCAGACGAGAAGGGGTATCGCTGAATACCCAGATACTGGAAAATTTGTTCATAACATCCCCTGATAATTAAATGATTTTGCGAAGATTCTCGACAAACGCGGCAATCTGTTCTTCACCGTCACCTTCAATTACAACGCGCTGACGCTCGCGCTGCTTCGGTGCAGCAACGTGTTGTTCGGAATATGCCTGCGCGCTGTTAAGGCCAATATCTGCCGGCGACCAGACCTGAACCGGTTTTTTCGCTGCGCCAAGAATGGCTTTCATGGAAGGGATTTGTGGGGTGTTGATGTCCGTTGAGACCGCGATCACCGCCGGAAGCGGAATGCTCAGAGTTTCGACTTCATCTTCCAGTTCACGCTCTACCGTCAGAGTGCTGTCGGTAAGAGAGAGGATTTTACTCACGCCGTTAATCGCCGGAATATTCAGCGCTTCGCCCGCCAGCAGACCAACCTGCTGAGCATAAAGATCGGAAGAACCGTCACCGCAAATAAGCAGATCGAAACCTGCTTTTTGCGCGGCGGCAGCCAGCGCGCTGGCAGTTTGTTGCGGCAGCGCCTGTTCAAATTGATCGTCAATAACAACAATCAGTTCATCTGGGCCACGGGAAAGCACATCTTTTCGCCCTTTTGCATTGGTCAGCGCTTTGCCGCCGACGCTCATGGCCACAACCTGGGCCTCTCCTGACTGTTGTTTCAACTGACAAGCCGCTTCGATCGCATTCAGATCATACTGGCTTATTTTGCCATCCGCTTTGCTGAAATCGAGTGAGCCATCAGCATTATTAATCGCAATATCCTGTTCATCAGGTACGCATTTGTAGCAAGTAATTATCTTCATTGCATCTCCAGAAATCATGAAGGAAACGTATTTATATCGGCAGTGTTAAATACAGATATCACGCTCTTTAATTCGGAAATAAAACCTTAATCACCAATATTGAAAATGTCACACATTGAAATTCGTAACTTTCAATAGTGTTATGCACCTCACCAATATTGAAAGAATCACGTCAAATATGAAAATTTTCAATATTGTCTGCGGGTTCAACAATATTGAACGCCAGTCACTTAAAAAAGTTAAAAAACCACAGTCAACTCATTGTTTAAAAACAAAAAATATCAATTTTTTAAGCGAATTACTCAGCATAAAAAAGTGTGACAAAGATAACAGAACCACCCGATATGAATACTCATTATGGGTTACTCACTGAGGCGCTCCCAGAGGTTAAAAGTTATCAACAAATCATTAATAATAAATAAACAAACGATCATGCACGGGCACGCCAAATAAGTTTCGTTTTCACACTGGAATTCACTTATGAAAAATGAAAAGAGAAAATCGGGAATTGAACCGAAGGTTTTTTTTCCGCCATTAATAATAGTTGGGATACTTTGTTGGCTAACTGTAAGAGATCTCGATGCCGCTAACGTCGTTATTAATGCGGTATTCAGTTATGTCACCAATGTCTGGGGCTGGGCATTTGAATGGTATATGGTCGTCATGCTCTTCGGCTGGTTCTGGTTGGTCTTTGGCCCGTATGCCAAAAAGAAATTAGGCGACGAAAAACCAGAGTTTAGTACCACCAGCTGGATTTTTATGATGTTCGCTTCCTGTACATCCGCCGCGGTGCTGTTCTGGGGTTCCATCGAGATCTACTACTACATCTCCACCCCGCCGTTTGCTCTCGCGCCTAACTCTACGGCTGCGAAAGAGCTGGGCCTGGCGTACAGCCTGTTCCACTGGGGACCGTTGCCGTGGGCAACCTACAGTTTCCTTTCTGTGGCTTTCGCCTACTTCTTCTTTGTGCGCAAGATGGACGTCATCCGTCCCAGCTCCACGCTGGTACCGTTAGTGGGCGAGAAGCATGCAAAAGGGCTGTTCGGCACCATCGTCGATAACTTCTATCTGGTGGCGCTGATCTTCGCGATGGGTACCAGCCTCGGTCTGGCCACTCCGCTGGTAACCGAGTGCATGCAGTATCTGTTCGGTATTCCGCATACGCTGCAACTCGACGCAATCATCATTACCTGCTGGATCATATTGAACGCCATTTGCGTGGCCTGCGGCCTGCAAAAAGGGGTCAAGATCGCCAGCGACGTGCGTAGCTATCTGAGCTTCCTGATGCTGGGCTGGGTGTTTATCGTCAGCGGCGCCAGCTTCATCATGAACTACTTCACCGACTCCGTCGGCATGCTGTTGATGTATCTACCGCGCATGCTGTTCTATACCGATGCCATCGGTAAAGGCGGCTTCCCACAGGGCTGGACCGTCTTCTACTGGGCGTGGTGGGTCATTTACGCCATCCAGATGAGTATCTTCCTGGCCCGTATTTCGCGTGGTCGTACCGTCCGTGAACTGTGCTTCGGGATGGTGCTGGGCCTGACCGCGTCGACCTGGATCCTGTGGACAGTCCTTGGCAGCAACACGCTGCTGCTGATGGATAAAAACGTTCTCAATATCCCGCAGCTGATTGAACAACACGGTGTGGCGCGCGCCATTATCGAAACCTGGGCTGCTCTACCGCTCAGCACCGCCACCATGTGGGGCTTCTTCATCCTCTGCTTTATTGCCACCGTGACGCTGATTAACGCCTGCTCTTACACCCTGGCGATGTCCACCTGTCGTGAAGTCCGCGATGGTGAAGAACCGCCGCTGTTAGTGCGTATCGGCTGGTCCGTTCTGGTCGGCATCATCGGTATCGTTCTGTTAGCGCTGGGTGGGCTGAAGCCGATTCAGACCGCGATTATCGCCGGAGGATGTCCGCTGTTCTTCGTCAACATCATGGTGACGCTGTCCTTTATTAAAGACGCCAAAGTGCACTGGAAAGACAAGTAATTCTTATTAACCCAATTGATCAAGAGGCTGAAAGATGGATTTCAACTTAAATGACGAGCAGGAGCTGTTTGTCGCCGGTATTCGTGAATTGATGGCCAGTGAGAACTGGGAAGCTTATTTTGCCGAGTGCGATCGTGACAGCGTCTACCCTGAGCGTTTTGTTAAAGCGCTGGCGGATATGGGCATTGATAGTCTGTTGATTCCTGAAGAACACGGTGGACTGGAAGCAGGTTTTGTTACCGTCGCTGCAGTCTGGATGGAACTCGGACGCCTGGGCGCACCAACCTATGTGCTGTACCAGTTACCGGGCGGTTTTAACACGTTCCTGCGTGAAGGAACTCAGGAACAAATCGATAAAATCATGGCGTTCCAGGGAACCGGTAAGCAGATGTGGAACTCTGCCATCACCGAACCGGGAGCGGGATCGGATGTTGGCAGCCTGAAAACCACTTATACACGTAAAAATGGTAAGGTTTATCTTAATGGCAGTAAGTGCTTTATCACCAGTAGCGCCTATACCCCGTACATCGTGGTTATGGCGAGAGATGGTGCATCGCCGGATAAACCTGTTTACACCGAGTGGTTCGTTGACATGAGCAAAGCGGGTATCAAGGTCAACAAGCTGGAGAAACTCGGTCTGCGCATGGATAGCTGCTGTGAAATCACCTTTGACGACGTTGAACTGGATGAGAAAGACATGTTCGGTCGGGAAGGTAATGGTTTCAATCGCGTGAAAGAAGAGTTCGATCATGAACGCTTCCTTGTCGCACTGACCAACTACGGTACGGCAATGTGCGCTTTTGAAGACGCCGCGCGCTACGCCAATCAGCGCGTGCAGTTTGGCGAAACGATCGGCCGTTTCCAGCTGATTCAGGAGAAGTTCGCGCATATGGCGATCAAACTGAATTCCATGAAAAACATGCTGCTTGAAGCGGCATGGAAAGCGGATAACGGCACCATTACTTCGGGCGATGCGGCAATGTGCAAATACTTCTGCGCCAACGCTGCGTTTGAAGTGGTCGATACCGCCATGCAGGTGCTGGGCGGTGTAGGTATCGCGGGTAACCATCGCATCACGCGTTTCTGGCGCGATCTGCGCGTTGACCGTGTTTCTGGTGGCTCTGATGAAATGCAGATCCTGACGTTGGGTCGTGCGGTACTCAAGCAATACCGCTAATTCAGCACGATTCGTAGGCCGGATAAGGCGTTTACGCCGCCATCCGGCAACATGCCCGGTGGCGCTGCGCCTACCGGGCCTACAAAAAATGCCAGGAGCAAAATTATGAATCATTTACCAATGCCAACCTTTGGCCCACTTGCCGGGGTACGCGTGGTTTTTTCAGGGATCGAAATTGCCGGCCCGTTCGCCGGACAAATGTTCGCCGAATGGGGTGCTGAGGTTATCTGGATTGAAAACGTCGCATGGGCCGATACCATCCGCGTGCAACCTAACTATCCACAGCTCTCACGCCGCAACCTGCACGCCCTGTCGCTGAATATTTTCAAAGATGAAGGCCGGGAAGCGTTTCTGAAGCTCATGGAAACCACCGATATTTTCATTGAAGCCAGTAAAGGCCCCGCCTTTGCTCGCCGCGGTATTACCGATGACGTGCTGTGGGAACATAACCCGAAACTGGTTATCGCCCACCTTTCCGGCTTCGGCCAGTTTGGTACCGAGGAGTACACCAATCTTCCGGCATATAACACCATCGCGCAGGCGTTCAGCGGCTATTTGATCCAAAACGGTGATGTTGATCAGCCGATGCCGGCCTTCCCGTACACCGCCGATTACTTCTCCGGGATGACCGCAACGACAGCAGCGCTGGCAGCCCTGCACAAAGTACGCGAAACGGGTAAGGGTGAAAGCATTGATATCGCCATGTACGAAGTGATGCTGCGTATGGGTCAGTACTTCATGATGGACTACTTCAACGGCGGCGAAATTTGTCCACGCATGACCAAAGGCAAAGACCCGTATTACGCTGGCTGCGGTCTCTATAAATGCGCCGATGGCTATATCGTCATGGAGCTGGTCGGCATCACGCAAATCAACGAGTGCTTCAAGGATATTGGCCTCGCCCACATTCTTGGCACACCGGAAGTCCCGGAAGGCACCCAGCTTATCCATCGCGTGGAATGCCCTTACGGCCCGCTCGTGGAAGAGAAACTGGACGCCTGGCTGGCAACACACACCATCGCCGAAGTCCAGGCGCGCTTTGCTGAGCTGAATATCGCCTGCGCGAAGGTACTGACCATTCCTGAACTGGAAGGCAACCCGCAGTACGTTGCCCGTGAATCCATTACTCAGTGGCAAACGATGGACGGCCGCACCTGCAAAGGGCCGAACATCATGCCGAAATTTAAAAACAACCCGGGGAAAATCTGGCGTGGCATGCCGTCACACGGCATGGATACCGCCGCCATTCTGAAAAACATTGGTTATAGCGAAGCAGACATAAATGAGCTGGTCGGCAAAGGCCTGGCCAGAGTTAAGGAATAAACGCGACGCGCTGACCCGCTGGTTGGTTAGCGCTCACGCCTGATTTCAGTGGATAAAGCATTATGGATATCGTTGGCGGACAAAACTTACGTCAGATGTGGGACGACCTGGCCGGGGTGTACGGAGATAAAACGGCGTTAATTTTCGAATCCTGCGAAGGAATCGTTCGGCAGTATAGCTATGCCTCGCTCAATGAAGAGATAAACCGCACGGCGAACCTTTTCCATTCCTTAGGGATCCGCAAGGGCGACAAGGTCGCACTGCATCTGGATAACTGTCCGGAATTTATCTTTTGCTGGTTTGGACTGGCAAAAATTGGTGCCATTATGGTGCCGATTAATGCCCGCTTGCTGGGCGAAGAGAGCGCCTGGATCCTGCAAAACAGCCATGTGAGCCTGCTGGTCACCAGTGCCGAGTTTTATCCTATGTACCGCCAGATACGGCTGGAAAATACCACTCCGCTTAATCATATCTGTCTGATTGGCGAGCAGCTTCCGGTTGACGACGGCGTGAGCCACTTTACCCAACTGCAAGCCCGCCAGTCGACTAATCTGTGCTATACGCCTGCGTTATCCACTGACGATACGGCGGAAATTCTGTTTACCTCAGGCACCACCTCACGGCCTAAAGGGGTGGTGATTACCCACTACAACCTGCGCTTTGCGGGCTACTACACCTCCTGGCAAATCGCTCTGCGCGATGATGACGTCTATATGACGGTGATGCCCGCTTTTCATATCGACTGTCAGTGTACGGCTGCCATGGCCGCATTCTCCGCAGGCAGCACCTTTGTGCTGGTGGAGAAGTACAGCGCCAGGGCGTTCTGGGATCAGGTGCGTAGATATCAGGCGACGGTCACCGAATGCATCCCGATGATGATCAGAACGCTGATGGTCCAACCCGCAGCCCCAACGGACAGACAGCATCACCTGCGCGAAGTGATGTTCTATCTCAATTTATCCGAACAGGAAAAAGATGCCTTTATCGACCGCTTTGGCGTCAGACTGCTGACCTCCTACGGCATGACCGAAACCATCGTGGGCATTATTGGCGATCGCCCTGGAGACAAACGGCGCTGGCCTTCTATTGGTCGCGTGGGTTTTAGCTATGAAGCCGAAATCCGTGACGATCACAACCGTCCCCTGCCCGCCGGAGAAATTGGCGAAATCTGCATTAAAGGCGTGCCGGGAAAAACAATCTTCAAAGAGTACTACGCGCAACCCGACGCTACTGCCAAAGCGCTGGAACCTGAAGGGTGGTTACATACCGGTGATTCGGGTTACCAGGATGCGGACGGTTTTTTTTATTTCGTCGACAGACGCTGCAACATGATCAAACGCGGTGGGGAAAATGTCTCCTGCGTCGAGCTGGAAAATATTATTTCTGCGCATCCGAAAATTCAGGACATTGTGGTTGTCGGTATTAAAGACTCGATCCGTGATGAAGCCATTAAAGCTTTTATCGTCCTTAATGAGGGTGAAACATTAAGCGAAGCTGAGTTCTTCAGCTTCTGCGAAAACAATATGGCGAAATTCAAGGTTCCTTCTTTTATGGAGATAAGAACCGACCTGCCGCGCAATTGTTCAGGAAAAATAATCAAAAAAAATCTGAAATAACCCTTCCGGTCGGAATTCTTCCGGCCGGGAAACCTAATTATCTGGAGATGAACTATGAGTGAATCATTACATCTGACCCGTAACGGCCCGATCCTGGAAATTACCCTTGACCGGCCTAAAGCCAATGCCATTGACGCTAAAACCAGCTTTGCAATGGGAGAAGCTTTTCTTAATTTTCGTGATGACCCGGAATTACGCGTAGCAATTATCACCGGCGGCGGAGAGAAATTCTTTTCTGCGGGCTGGGACTTAAAAGCGGCGGCCGAAGGTGAAGCGCCGGATGCCGATTTTGGCCCAGGCGGCTTCGCTGGTTTAACCGAAATTTTCGACCTCGATAAGCCGGTCATCGCCGCGGTAAACGGCTACGCGTTTGGCGGCGGTTTTGAGCTGGCGCTGGCGGCGGATTTTATCGTCTGTGCGGAAAATGCCAGCTTCGCGCTGCCGGAAGCAAAACTCGGGATCGTGCCTGACAGCGGCGGCGTACTGCGTTTACCTAAACTGCTGCCACCGGCAATCGTTAACGAAATGGTGATGACCGGCAGACGAATGAGCGCCGAAGAAGCACTGCGCTGGGGCATCGTCAACCGCGTTGTCAGCCAGAACGAACTGATGGATAGCGCGCGCGAACTGGCGCAGCAGCTGGTAAATAGCGCCCCGCTGGCTATCGCCGCGCTGAAAGAAATTTACCGTGCGACCAGCGAAATGCCGGTGGAAGAAGGCTACCGGTACATCCGCAGCGGTGTGCTGAAGCACTATCCATCGGTGCTGCACTCGGAAGATGCGCTCGAAGGACCACAGGCATTTGCGGAAAAACGCGATCCTGTATGGAAAGGTCGTTAATGTGCCTATGCCGGATAAGGTATTTACGCCGCAATCCGGCAATAAAACCGAGATAAGACAATGAGCTATTACGCCTTTGAGGGCCTGATTCCGGTGGTACATCCGGATGCCTATGTCCATCCCAGCGCTGTGCTGATTGGCGATGTCATTGTGGGGGCCGGGGTTTATATTGGTCCACACGCCTCATTGCGCGGTGACTATGGTCGCCTGATTCTGGAAGCCGGTTCTAACCTGCAGGATGGCTGCATCATGCACGGCTACTGCGACACCGACACTATCGTGCATGAGAATGGACACATCGGCCATGGCGCAATCCTGCACGGCTGCGTGGTGGGCAGAGATGCGCTGATTGGCATGAACAGCGTGATTATGGACGGTGCGGTGATTGGCGAAGAGAGCATTGTCGCTGCCATGAGCTTTGTCAAAGCCGGATTTCAGGGAGAGGCAAGGCAGATGCTGGTTGGTTCACCGGTTCGCGTACTGCGTGAAGTCACGGACCAGGAGCTGCACTGGAAACGGCTGAACACCAAAGAATATCAGGACCTTGCAATCCGCTGCCAAACAGGACTACACGAAACCTTGCCATTAACGCAGGTCGAAAAAAACCGACCGCGCCTGAAAGGCACGACGGACGTAAAGCCAAAATCAGCACGGTAATTTATGCCGGAGAAGCGCTCACGCCGATCCGGCAAATCACCATTATCGACGCATGCTCTTGGAGAGCATCATCTGCCATTTCTGCTCACGGTTAAGCTCTGTTGGGGGAACCGCTGGCAGTCGCGGCGTTTTCGCCACACTCACCTTTTTTTCCTGCAAATTGTGATTCAAGCGTCTGTAGAGATGAGAATCAATACTGATGACTTTCACCAAACGCTGGCACTGGCAGCCGCGGCCTGCAATTTGATTAGGGATCATCTTAACTTCACAAACAATTTCTCCCACTTCCGACAGAATATAAGAGAGCGTATTAATTGCTTTGCAGTGTTCAATATCAAAATGGCGGGAAATTTCCTTTGCTGTGATCCAACGATCTTCAGCCATCATCCAGTCAGCAATTAACAAATAAAGCGGTCTTTCAACATATTTTTCACACATAAGCACACCATTTCACAAATTAAAAATCTGGCTACGGCCTGTCCAAATTAATAAAAACTAAGCCATATTAAAATTGTGGATATAAGGGATAGTATGCGACTTGAATGTTGATTAGTGTGAGCAATATCGTGCTTATTACATTGAAAATGTGGTTATGGAAACACGGTTGGCCAGGAATGACCTTATGAGAGATAAAAAAGGGTTTCTTTACAGAAACCCTTTCCAAATTATATTGCAGGCCCGGTTAGCGCAATTATCACCGGGCCTTTTTTTTATGACTTTTTGATCTGCGCGTGCATTTCCTGAACCGAGGTCACCTTCTCGGTAGCATCGGCATTCAGCGCCATCGCCGTTGCGAAACCACCGTTCAGGGTGGTGTCATAATGCACTTTGTACTGCAGTGCGCTGCGGCGAATCAGCTTGGAGTCTTCAATAGCCTGACGGCCTTCTGTAGTGTTGATGATGTAAGTGTACTCGCCATTCTTGATACGGTCCTGAATGTGCGGACGGCCTTCATGCACCTTGTTCACCAGACGTGGATTGATACCCGCTTCGCCCAGCACAATCGCGGTGCCGTGCGTCGCATCCAACTCGAAACCAAACTTCAGCAGCTTCGCCGCCAGGTCAACCACGCGCTCTTTATCGCCTTCGCGAACGGAGAGCAGCGCACGACCCTGTTTTTTCATGGTGGAGCTGCTGCCGAGCTGTGCCTTGGCGAACGCTTCCGCGAAGGTACGGCCCACGCCCATCACCTCACCAGTAGAGCGCATTTCTGGCCCTAACAGCGGATCAACGCCCGGGAACTTGTTGAACGGCAGCACCACTTCTTTTACCGAGTAGTACGGCGGGATAACTTCTTTGGTGACGCCCTGCTGTGCCAGCGTTTTCCCGGCCATCACGCGCGCCGCGACTTTCGCCAGCGGTACGCCCGTTGCCTTGGAGACGAACGGAACGGTACGCGCCGCACGCGGGTTCACTTCAATCAGGTAAACTTCGTTATTCTTCACCGCAAACTGGACGTTCATCAGACCGCGAACCTGCAGTTCGAAGGCCAGTTTCTGCACCTGCTGGCGCATCACATCCTGAATTTCCTGGCTCAGGGTATACGCAGGCAGAGAACATGCGGAGTCACCGGAGTGCACGCCCGCCTGTTCGATGTGCTCCATGATACCGCCAATCAGCACCATTTCGCCGTCGCAGATGGCGTCCACGTCCACTTCTACCGCGTCATCAAGGAAACGGTCCAGCAGTACCGGCGCATCGTTAGAAACGCTGACCGCGGTCTGGAAGTAGCGACGCAGGTCGGCTTCGTCGTAGACGATTTCCATCGCGCGGCCGCCGAGAACGTAGGACGGACGCACCACCAGCGGGTAACCAATCTCTTTCGCCTTCTCAACCGCCATTTCAATGGCGGTCACGGTGGCGTTCGCCGGTTGTTTCAGCTTCAGACGGTCAACCGCCTGCTGGAAGCGTTCACGGTCTTCCGCACGGTCGATAGCATCCGGGCTGGTGCCGATAACCGGCACGCCTGCCGCTTCCAGCGCACGCGCCAGCTTCAGCGGAGTCTGGCCGCCGTACTGCACGATAACGCCTTTCGGCTTCTCGATGCGCACGATTTCCAGCACGTCTTCCAGCGTTACCGGCTCGAAGTACAGACGGTCGGAGGTATCGTAGTCGGTAGAAACGGTTTCTGGGTTACAGTTGACCATGATGGTCTCGTAACCGTCTTCGCGCAGCGCCAGCGAGGCGTGTACGCAGCAGTAGTCGAATTCAATGCCCTGACCGATACGGTTTGGACCACCGCCCAGCACCATAATCTTGTCACGATCCTGAGTTGGATTCGCTTCGCACTCGTCTTCATAAGTGGAGTACATGTAAGCGGTGTCGGTGGCAAATTCTGCCGCGCAGGTATCCACGCGCTTGTAGACCGGGTGCAGGTTATATTGGTCACGCAGCTTGCGGATTTCCGCTTCGCGTACGCCGGCCAGTTTCGCCAAACGCGCATCGGCGAAACCTTTGCGCTTCAGTACGCGCAAGAAGTCAGCGTCGAGGCCGTTGATGCCAAGGTCTGTGACTTTTTCTTCCAGGCGCACCAGTTCTTCAATCTGCACCAGGAACCAGCGGTCGATGTTGGTCAGGTTGAACACGCCATCGACGGACAGACCAGCACGGAAAGCATCGGCGATGTACCAGATACGCTCGGCGCCCGCGTCTTTCAGCTCGCGGCGGATTTTGGTCAGCGCTTCCGGGTCATCCAGACTTACTTTCGGGTCGAAGCCGGTCGCGCCCACTTCCAGACCGCGCAGCGCTTTTTGCAGAGACTCCTGCTGGGTGCGGCCAATCGCCATCACTTCACCGACAGATTTCATCTGGGTGGTAAGACGGTCGTTAGCGCCAACAAATTTCTCGAAGTTGAAGCGTGGAATTTTCGTCACAACGTAGTCGATGGACGGCTCAAACGAAGCCGGAGTCCGCCCGCCGGTGATGTCGTTCATCAGTTCGTCGAGGGTGTAACCTACCGCCAGCTTGGCTGCGACTTTAGCAATCGGGAAGCCGGTTGCTTTGGACGCCAGCGCCGAGGAGCGGGAGACGCGCGGGTTCATCTCGATAACAATCAGACGGCCGTTTTTCGGGTTTACCGCAAACTGGACGTTAGAACCACCGGTTTCAACGCCGATTTCACGCAGTACCGCCATCGAGGCGTTACGCATGATTTGATATTCTTTGTCGGTCAGCGTCTGGGCTGGCGCAACGGTGATGGAGTCACCGGTATGGATGCCCATCGCGTCGAAGTTTTCGATGGAGCAGACGATGATGCAGTTGTCGTTTTTATCACGTACCACTTCCATCTCGTACTCTTTCCAGCCAATCAGCGATTCATCAATCAGCAGTTCGTTGGTTGGGGAAAGATCCAGACCGCGTTCGCAAATTTCTTCAAACTCTTCGCGGTTGTAGGCGATACCGCCGCCGGTGCCACCCATGGTGAAGGACGGACGGATAATGCACGGGAAGCCGACGTCAGCGGCAACCGCCAGCGCTTCTTCCATGGTGTGAGCGATGCCTGAACGTGCGGTATCGAGACCGATTTTTTTCATCGCGATGTCGAAGCGACGACGGTCTTCCGCTTTATCAATGGCATCCGCCGTCGCGCCAATCATGGTCACGCCGAACTCAGCCAGTACGCCCTGACGTTCCAGCTCCAGCGCACAGTTCAGCGCCGTCTGACCGCCCATGGTTGGCAGCACCGCATCCGGGCGCTCTTTCTCAATGATTTTGCGTACCACTTCCCAGTGAATCGGCTCGATGTAGGTGGCATCGGCCATTTCCGGGTCGGTCATGATGGTCGCCGGGTTGGAGTTCACCAGAATAACGCGGTAACCCTCTTCACGCAGGGCTTTACACGCCTGCGCGCCGGAATAGTCAAACTCACACGCCTGACCGATAACGATCGGACCCGCGCCCAGAATCAGGATACTTTTTATGTCTGTACGTTTTGGCATGGCTCTTTTACTCCTGATTATTTCGCGGACTGACGGTATTGCTCAATTAACTCGATAAAGTGGTCGAACAGCGGCGCAGCATCGTGTGGACCCGGGCTTGCTTCAGGGTGCCCCTGGAAGCTGAACGCCGGTTTGTCGGTACGATGAATCCCCTGCAGGGTGCCGTCGAACAGCGACTTGTGGGTCACGCGCAGGTTGGCAGGCATGGAGGCCTCATCGACCGCAAAACCGTGGTTCTGAGCGGTGATCATCACGGTGTTGTTATCAATATCTTTTACCGGATGGTTGCCGCCGTGGTGGCCAAACTTCATCTTAATGGTCTTCGCACCGCTTGCCAGCGCCAGCAGTTGATGTCCGAGGCAGATGCCAAATACCGGAATATCGGTTTCGAGGAATTTCTGAATCGCGGTAATCGCGTAGTCGCACGGCGCCGGATCGCCAGGGCCGTTGGACAGGAAGATACCGTCCGGATTCATCTTCAGAACATCTTCAGCAGAGGTTTTCGCCGGCACAACCGTCAGGCGGCAGCCGCGATCCGCTAACATACGCAGAATGTTACGTTTAGCGCCGAAATCGTAGGCCACTACGTGGAACGGCAGTTCATCGGCAGATTTAGCTTCCGGCAGGTCACCGGCCAGCGTCCAGCTACCTTGCGTCCAGCTATAAGGCTCCGCGGTGGTCACTTCTTTCGCCAGATCCATGCCGTTCAGACCCGGGAAGGCTTTCGCTTTTTCCAGCGCCAGCGCCGCATCCGGGTTATCACCCGCGATAATGCAGCCGTTCTGTGCGCCCTTTTCACGCAGCAAACGCGTCAGCTTACGGGTATCGATATCGGCAATTGCCACAATATTATGGCGTTTGAGGTAAGAAGAGAGGTCTTCGGTATCGCGGAAGTTGCTGGCAATCAGCGGCAGGTCGCGGATGACCAGGCCTTGCGCATGTACTTGAGAAGATTCTGCATCGGCTTCATTGGTGCCGACATTACCGATATGAGGATAAGTAAGAGTGACGATTTGGCGGGAATAGGAAGGATCAGTGAGGATTTCTTGATAACCGGTCATTGAAGTATTGAAAACGACTTCCCCAACCGCCGAACCTGTTGCCCCTATGGCCCGACCGTGAAACTGGGTTCCGTCTTCCAGAACCAATAGCGCTGACTTAATCAAAACACCCTCCAGAGAATATTCACTCACTTTATTTGCATATTAATTCATTAACACCTCATGAATCAATGCAAATTTGCTTACCTATGGATTTCTGGCAAACGGCGGCATTCTAGAGATAGCCCACGTAAAAGTCTACCCAAAAGGGCATTTTTTATTATTATTTTACGCCACTGGGATAAAACACACGATTTAACAGGCAAAAAGATCAGCTAACTTGGGGTGGAAAACGCTTGCGGAAGATAAAGAGTGTAAAAACAGGAAGCGCGATAGATAAAAGTGGACCATTTGGTCAAAATTTACATTGAAATAACAAAATAACCCTGCAAAACACCAACAATCAGGCCATTAAATAAAAAATCAAATTAAAAAGCGAAAAAATAAAAGGGCAATAAAATATTGCCCTATGTAATCAAATAGTTATGATTACAATAACCACATCACGAAGGGTAATAAAAGTTATAAACTGCGTAAATCAAGCACATCTTTCATATCAAAAAGACCGTTTGACTTTGATTTCAGCCAAATTGCCGATCGTACTGCGCCATTGGCAAAGGTCATGCGGCTGGAGGCTTTATGCGTGATCTCAATGCGCTCGCCAATATCGGCAAACATCGCGGTATGCTCACCAACGATATCTCCCGCCCGCACCGTGGCAAAACCGATCGTACCGGGTACGCGCTCACCGGTGTAACCTTCACGCGAATAGACGGCACACTCTTTTAAATCTTTATCCAGCGCCCCGGCAATCGCCTCCCCCATCGCCAGCGCAGTGCCTGACGGCGCATCCACTTTATGACGGTGATGGGCTTCAATAATCTCAATATCGGTGTAATCACCCATCACTTTCGCCGCCTTCTCCAGCAGCTTAAGCATAACGTTAACGCCAACGCTAAAGTTCGCGGCGAAAACGATAGCAATGTCCTGCGCAGCATCACGAATAGCCTGTTTGCCCGCGTCATCAAAGCCAGTGGTGCCAATCACCATCCCTTTACCGTGCTGGCGGCAAAACGCCAGATGCGCCAGCGTGCCTTCCGGGCGAGTAAAATCGATGAAAACATCAAAATCATCTTTCACCGCCTCAAGACTACTTTGCACGGTAACGCCCGTTTTACCGGCTCCCGCTAACTCTCCGGCATCGCTTCCCAGCAAAGAAGAACCTTCGCGCTCCAGCGCCGCGCCGAGCTGTACGCCATCCATGCCAAGAGTGGCCTGAATCAACTGACGCCCCATGCGCCCTCCGGCTCCCGCGATGGCAACGCGGATTTGTGCATCATGCATAGCTATTCTCTTTTGTTAATTTTACGTAAATCGTTTTCAGATTAACCAGCACATCGCTGCGCCGCCAGCCGAAAACGTCGATAATTAGAATTTAATGATAAACAGGGAGAGATATCAGTAAAAGGCATGACGATCAGCGAAAACCACATGATTCTCTGACCACCAGCGCAGGCGGCAGAATAATGCGTTTCGGAGGTTCGTCATTTCCCTGAATGCGACTATAAAGTAGCTCTCCAGCCTTGCGACCTATCTCTTTTGCGGCCACCGACACGGTGGTGAGCGCAGGTTGTACCAGCGCCGCTTCAGTGATGTCATCGAACCCCACCAGCGCAAAATCGCGCCCTGGTTCACGCCCCATTTTACGTAATGCCTGCATAACCCCAAGCGCCACAATATCCTGATAACAAACGGCGGCGGTAATTTCCGGGAACCGCATAAGAAGCGACTCTGCCACTTTTGCGCCGTCAATCTGGCTGGCCTGCGTCGCCACTATCCATTGCGGATTCGGCGATATTCCCTGCTCCAGCAACGTGCTGGTGAATCCACCGATACGCTGTGCCCGGCTCCCGGAACTTGGGCTACCACCGATAAACGCAATATTCTTATGCCCCATTTTGACTAAATGGGTGGTGGCCATTTGCGTACCGAGAAAGTTGTCGGTTCCCACAAAATCAAAATCAGGGTCGCTAAGAGGGCGGACCACCATGATGGCGGGAATATTGCGCCTTTTCAGCGCCTCGAAGAAGGAGGTCGGTGTTTCGCGCGCCGCGCAGAGCACCATGCCGCAAGCATTATTGCGCATCAACGAGTCGACAAATTTTTGCTGCCTTTCTCCTGACTCTTCACTGTTTGCCAGAAACAGAAGCAGGTCATGCCGCTCCATCTCATGGCTTAGCCCTGCAGTCATCTCACCGTAAAAAGGGTTAGTGATATCGTGTAACAACAATCCGACCTGATTACTGCTCCGGTTACGCAGGTTGGCGGCGGTTTGATTATAAACGTAGCCGGCATCGTCCAGCGCTTTGAGCACCCTGTCACGTGTGGCCTGAGAAATGCGCCCCCGGTTACGCAACACCATTGAAACGGTTGCCGTGGAGACTCCCGCGCGTTCAGCAACCTGCGCCAGCGTGACTGTAGTCATGACCTCTCCTGTTTATTTCGAAGGTTAATCGAATAACCGAAATATTGCCTTTTTACGTGTGATTCACATCACGCTAACGTGCTTTTCACCGCACTGGATTCTGATTATGGCGGGTTAATCGCGTTAACCACACTATGAAAATAAGGTTAATCGATTAATCTTAAATAAGCCAACACGGAGACAGAATATGCGTACAACCTATAATAAATTCCCTGAGGTTAACGTTCAGGGCTATGACAACCACGCCTGGCAGGGTTGGTCGTCAATTCATTCAGTGCTTAACACCAGGGTTTCTACCGCCGCCAAAACCGTATTGATCGTGGATTGCTATCCGGGCGTGCGGCTTGACGAGCTGGAGCAACAGCTTGTTACGACATTAGATACCGCACTGGTGCTGAATATTGAATCCGCCCGCCGCGATGAGCAGGCCCTGCATGATTTACTGGCGCGTAACCTTACCGACGATCGCGTATTCGGCGTTCTCTCCTGTCATCACCTGGATGAATTTTTTGATAGCGACAAACTCAGCCAACTCCGCCAACAGATTGATGCCGTTACCTCAGGGCTGGTTGTCGTGTACGGCTCAGGCGCTGCGCTGGCACACCCTGGAGACGTACTGGTTTATGCCGATCTTCCGCGCTGGGAAATTCAACAGCGTATGCGTCATAACGGGCTGGGTAACTGGGGTGCAGAAAACCAGGATGAAGATATTCTTCGTCGTTACAAACGTGCTTTTTTCATTGAATGGCGGGTATTCGACAAACATAAAACGCCGTTACTCAAACGCGCCGATTATTTGCTCGATACCACGGTAGAAAATAGTCCCGCGATGGTCAGCGGCGACGCGTTACGCGCCGGTCTGCAACAAACCACCGAACAACCGTTTCGCGTTGCCCCTTTCTTTGACCCAGGCGTCTGGGGCGGGCAATGGATGAAACAACGCTTCGATCTCGATCCCTCAGCCCCCAATTACGCGTGGTGTTTTGATTGCGTGCCCGAGGAAAACAGCCTGTTACTGCGTTTTGGCAACGTGCGGATCGAGATCCCCTCTCAGGATCTGGTGCTGACCTGTCCCCGCCCCCTGCTGGGTGAAAAAGTTCACGCGCGCTTTGGCGCGGAATTCCCGATCCGTTTTGACTTCCTCGACACTATTGGCGGCCAGAATTTGAGTTTTCAGGTTCATCCGCTCACGGAGTACATTCAACAGCAGTTTGGTATGCACTATACCCAGGATGAGAGCTATTACATTCTCGAAGCCGAGCCGGACGCCGTGGTGTATCTCGGGACCAAAACCGGGATCGCACCGCAGGATATGCTCGACGACCTCCGGGCCGCGGGTCGTGGCGAAAAAACCTTTGATGATGAACGATTCGTTAACCAGATCCCTGCACATAAACACGATCACTTCCTGATCCCCGCCGGAACCGTACACTGCTCGGGTGCAGGAACCATGGTGCTGGAGATCAGCGCAACGCCCTATATCTTCACCTTCAAGCTGTGGGATTGGGGCCGCTTAGGGTTAGACGGCTTACCGCGTCCGGTGCATCTGGATCACGGTCAGCAGGTTATTGACTGGCAGCGCGACACGCAATGGGTGCACGACAACCTCGTCAACCGTATTGAACCCCTGGCTGAAGGAGAGGGTTGGCGGGAAGAAAGAACCGGAATGCACGAACGCGAATTTATCGAAACGCGTCGCCATTGGTTTACGGCACCGGTCACTCACCATACCCATGGCGGCGTCAACGTCCTGAACCTGGTCGAAGGTGCGCAGGCCGTTGTTGAAAGCCCGAGCGGCGCGTTTCCCCCGTTTGTCGTCAACTATGCAGAGACCTTTATCATCCCTGCCGCCGTCGGAGAATATCGTATTTCGCCGTTCGGCAAAGGCGTCGGTCAACAGCTCGCCACGATTAAAGCCTGGGTTAGAGGATAAGCGCATGATTAACGTAATTGTTGCCACCCATGGTCCCCTGGCGGACGCGCTTCTCGCCAGCGGTCGTATGGTTTATGGAGAATTACCGCATGTTTACCCCGTCACGCTGAGTGAACAGGCAGGTATCGAAGGGTTTAAAGCGACGTTCTCTCAGGTTCTCACCAGTGCCGGAAAAGACGCTGACGGCGTACTGGTGCTGTGTGACATGCAAAGCGGTACGCCGTGGAATGTCGCCTGCCATCATGCTTTTTCTTCACAAACGGTTCCTCCCGTTGCCGTCGTAGCGGGGGTCAATTTCCCGATGCTGTTACAAAGCGAGGAGATTTGCCATTTAACGGATGTTCACGCCGCAGCCGTCGAGCTGTTGGCGCTGACGATACCCACGCTGATTAAAGCCGCCCCGGTTTTATCCGTTCAGTCCGACGATTTTTAAAGGAAACCACTATGAGTATTTCTTTTGTACGTATCGATGACCGCGTAATCCATGGGCAGCTCGTGACACGTTGGGCCAAAGAGCTGCCCTGTGATGGGATCGTCGCTATAGACGACGCCGTCGCGGCCGACCCTTTGCTCTCTTCGGTGATGAAAGGCGCCGTACAGGACACCAAAGTTTGGTTGTTTGATACGGCCACCGCGATTGAAAAATTGCCAAAAGTCATTGCCAGCGAGAAACGTTATTTCGTCATTGGCAAATCACCCGTCACGCTCAAACGCATTGAAGAAGCAGGTATCAGCCTGAAAAATGCCAACGGCAAGATTAATGTGGGTCCGATGAGCGCGCGTGCTGATACCACCACCATCGGCCCGAATCAGTCGGTCAACGGGGATGAAATTGCCGCCTTTGACTGGCTGACGAAACATGGACACCTGGTTGAGTTTCGCCTGGTTCCTGATGCCAGTTGCTACAGCTGGCAGGACGCACGTCAGAAGCTGAAATAAGGAGCGCACGATGATTATCGAAGCTACGTTGATTGGCATACTTTGCTATCTCGGCGCCCTCAGCAGTCCCTGGCTTCTGGGGCTGACCGGCGGCTGGTATCTGATCACCCGCCCGCTGATTTCCGGAATGCTGGTCGGGATTATTCTCGGCGACATTAAAACCGGGATCATGATTGGCGTCGCGGTTCAGGCGGTGTATATCGCGATGGTAACGCCTGGCGGTTCGATGCCGGCCGATCTCAACTTTGTCGCTTACCCCGCAATCGCCTTAGGGATCCTTTCAGGAAAAGGCCCCGAGGTCGCGGTCGCGCTGGCGGCGACCATCGGTATCGCCGGAACCATTTTGTTTAACGCGATGATGGTACTGAACTCCTTCTGGAATCACCGGGCAGATGTGGCGCTGGAACGGGGCGATGAACGCGGTATTTACCTGAACAGCGCCATCTGGCCACAGGTGACAAACTTTGTCCTGCGTTTTGTACCAACTTTTATTGCGGTTTACTTCGGCGCGCAATACATCAGCGGTTTTATGGACAGCTTGCCGAAAATAGTTCTGTCAACGATGAACGTACTGGGCGGCATTTTACCCGCCGTCGGGATCGCGATTTTGCTGAAGCAGATCATCAAAAACTACACCATGCTGATCTACTTCCTCGTAGGTTTTGTCTGCATCGTATTTTTAAAACTCAACATGGTCGCGCTGGTGATCGTCGGTTCGCTGTTGGCGTTGATCCATTACAACTACAAACCGGAACCGCCGCAGGCCGCGAATGCAAAGTCGGTAGCCGATGATGATGAGGATGAATTCTGATGGAAGAACGTACACTTACGCGTAAAGATCTTCGCCGCTGCTGGCGCGCATGGATGATGCACAACTTATCATCGATGAGTTTTGAACGTCTGGAATCTTTTGGCTTTTGTCTGAGTATGCTTCCGGTGGCGAAAAAGCTCTATCCCGACGCAGCCCAACGTACTGAAATGCTGCGCCGTCATGCCTCATTCTATAATACGGAACCCCAGATAGGCGCGATCGTAAACGGCATGGTGCTGGGGCTGGAGGAGAAAAAAGCGAACGGTGAGCCGATCGATGGGGAGACCATCAATACCCTGAAGGTTGGCCTGATGGGCCCTATTGCCGGGATCGGCGATTCAATGATCCCAGGCATGCTGATCCCTATCCTGCTCAGCATCGGCATGGCCCTGGCGGCCGGCGGTAACATTCTCGGGCCGCTGTTTTATACCGTTGCCTGGCTGGCCATCATCATTCCCGGTTCGTGGTTCTTGTTCCTGAAAGGCTACAAAATGGGTTCTGGCTCGGTGGAAATGCTGGTGAGCAGCAAGTCTGCCCGTCTGCGTGAAGCGTTATCGCTGCTGGGTGTGTTTGTCATGGGGGGCGTGGCGGCCAGCTACGTTAAACTTGGCACCGGACTGGAGTTTATTACCAAAGATGGGGTGAATATCCATGTTCAACAGATGCTGGACGGTATCTTCCCGCAGTTACTGCCGCTGATTGTGGTGCTTGGTACCTGGTATCTGATGGCCAAGCGCGGTGTATCACCAGTGAAAGCGATGATTTTACTGTTGATACTGGCCGCCCTCGGCGTCGCCACGGGCCTGTTTGCGGGATAACACACAGAAAACGGTACAACCGGGGCTATGCCCTAATGTCAGTCAGTTAAGCATTATGGAGAACATATGATTTCGGCTCAGGGTTCCGTTCACCTCAGTGGTATCACTTTTCTGAAGCGCAGATACCCGTGAACGTAGCAATACGCCGGAGGCAACAGATTCATTACCTCCGTATGTGCCACTCATCATCGTTAACTGACAAGCATTAGGGCTATACCCCGTTTTTTATGGATGAAAGTTTTGCCACAGCTCGGGGTGCTTGTCCGGGCGTGAGATAAACTGGAAACGCGCCGGGTCCTCGATGAATTGTTGATAAACAGGTGCGGAGGTAATCGAGAATTCCGTATATTGTCTGGGCGTAACGGCCTGCAGTCGTCCAGGGATGTAACGCGGATTATGCTGCCAGATAACGTTGTTGCCCTGCAGCAGCGGATACCATGCCAGTCCTTTATGCGCACGCACGGCGTCGTACTCAAAACCATATTCACGATCGCACCACGCGCCAAAGGTTAACGGTACATCCGGGTCTGCGGATATAGTCGCATGCCCCCAACCGGGTGGTACCAACACTTTCTCACCGGGTCCGGCAATTACAGCAAAACAGCGGCCTGGGTCATCCTCAACATATTCCTGCATATAAATGATCGCTTTTCCCTGCCAGATTTCATAAAGCTCCGGCGGAGACCAGCCGCTGTGCTGACTAATACGATGAATATGTCCCTGACTACGCACCGGCTCTTCTCCCAGCCGTCCCGCCGCATAGGTCACCACGCCAAACAACAGCATCCGCTTTTTCAACTCTTCGCGATCCTGCATTCGCGCCACATCCATCGCTATGGCATACACTTCTTGCGGCCCTTCACAGTGCGGATCGCGCAGCGAGGCGCGAATCTGGTCGAGTTGACGAATCTCCGGCATCGGCCCGGTAACCTCATCCCCATAGCTAAAACCAAGCGGGTGATGATGGACCGTCATATCCAGGCCGTAAGAATGCGCTAAGTCAGCCATTCTGTACCTCCTTCGCCTGAACCGTCTTATTTTCCTCAAAGACCCTTATTCTGAAGCCGCTGGCGAGCGCTGCATAATCATGACCCGCAATCCCTGGCCATACGGCGAGCGCCGACAGAACCTCTTCCCCGGTGTTGATTAACCGATGCGCGGTAAAGCCGGGGATAATGTGGACAGATCCCGCGAATACTTTTTCCAGCCTCGCGTCGCCCTGCTCAGTTTGCAACAGCAGCAAACCGGTGCCACGCAGACCAAAATAGACTTCCCCCTGTTCGCGGCGCGCATGGAAATGCCCGCGGGTCATAAAATACTCACAGCCGACCCGGCCAGGGTAAAGATGGGTAACACCGGTGTAGAGTTCACCTTCAGCGGGAGAGGTATCCAGCATCTCGACGTCATACACGACCTGCTCGCCAACCAGCTGTTGACGGGCGTGTTCATCGGCAAAAACGTCTGGAAGATCCTCAATACGGGTGGATTTACGCAATAACAGGCCATCAGCTAAAGCGCCGCTTGCCCACGCCACCTGCGGTGGCTGGATAAAAGAAAGGTTCATATGTGTCTCCGGCCCGAGGAGAACAACAGGATCAGATTAGCAGATTAATCGATTAACCTGCTATCGCTATCTGCATATTGCGGGCCAGATCACAGCCTCAAGGTGCCAGCGTCAGTACCTCTGCCACCCACTGCTGGAACCCCTCAACGTCCAGCCCCAGCGCAACCTGGGCATTTGCCGGATGCCCTAAACGTCCTTCAATGTCCACCACCGTCGTACCCGAGGTATATTCACCCTGGGTTTCAACCGCCACGAAGCACGGCTGCAGGGTAAACAGTTCCGGGCGCACCAGCCAGGCAATAGCGCACAGGTCGTGCATTCGTAGCCCCGTATTCATACTGCCGCTACGGTAATGGCTAAACAGCGCGTGCAGCATTTTTCCCGTCTGGTTAAGCTGCGGCAACGTCGCCAGATAGTCAGGGGTGAGCATGGCCTGATTAGTGACATCCAGCCCACACATCACAATCTCCAGCCCGCTCTGGAAGACTTTTGCGGCGGCCTCGGGATCAATAGCAATATTAAACTCGGCGTTTGGCGTGAAGTTCCCGCGCCCGGCAGAACCGCCCATAATCACCAGACGGTGAATGTTGAATATGCATTCAGGATAATGAGTCAGCAGCAGCGCAATGTTGGTCAGGGGGCCAATTGCCACCAGCGTCACAGGCTGCGGGGCATGCATCAACGCATCGCGAATGGCCTGGAAGGCAGGTTTTGCCATCACCTGGCGGTCATGTTCGACAAATTCATACCCTTCCATACCTGATTCACCGTGTACGGAAGCGGCATCTCGTAGCGGTCTCACCAGCGGCATCGATGCCCCCTGCGCCAGTGGAATATCCGCATTCCAGAAGTGCAGCAGTTGCAATGCATTACGGGTGGTTTTTTCCACCGACACATTACCTGCTACCGTGGTCATCAGTTGCAGATCCAGCTCAGGGGCAAACAGCGCGGCGGCAATAGCGGCAGCATCATCAATGCCGGGATCGGTATCAAGAATGATCGGTAAGCGCATGGTTTCTCCATAAAAAAATGCCAGACGTTAAGTCTGGCATCTTCTCATAATCGTAACCGGAAAGACTTACTCTACTTCACGAACATCCACACGCAGCTCTTTCGGTACTTCGAAAACGATGTTTTCTTCACGCCCTTCCAGCGGAATAGCTTCCCCACCGCCAAGCTCCTGCAGGCGAGCAATCACGTTTTGCACCAGGATATCAGGCGCCGAGGCACCGGCCGTCACGCCCACGCACCTGGCTTCTTTCACCCACGCTTCCTGGATATCGGTCGCATCGTCAATCAGATACGCCGCTTTCCCCATTCGTTGGGCCAGTTCAGCCAGACGGTTGGAGTTAGAAGAGTTTTTCGAGCCGACCACCAGCACAACATCGGCCTGCTCTGCCAGCGCACGGACCGCTTCCTGGCGGTTGGTCGTGGCATAACAAATATCGTCTTTGCGCGGCCCGACAATTTTCGGGAAACGGCTTCGCAACGCGTCAATGACGTCAGAGGTGTCATCAACGGAGAGAGTAGTCTGCGTCATGAAGGACAATTTGCCTTCATTTTTTACATTCAGTTTCAGCACATCTTCAGGTGATTCGACCAGATACATTCCCCCCTGCGGGTTACTGTACTGGCCCATCGTGCCTTCAACTTCCGGATGCCCGGCGTGACCAATTAAAATTGACTCTTCACCGCGACGGCTGGCGCGGGCAACTTCCATATGCACTTTCGTTACCAGCGGGCAGGTCGCATCAAAAACCGTGAGGTCGCGGCCTTTGGCTTCGTTACGCACCGCCTGAGACACGCCATGAGCGGAGAAAATCAGGATCGCGCCATCCGGTACTTCGCTGATTTGCTCAATAAAAATAGCGCCGCGCTCGCGCAGGCTATCCACCACATAGCGGTTATGCACCACTTCATGACGGACATAAATCGGTGCGCCGTAAATAGCCAGCGCGTTTTCCACAATGCTGATAGCGCGGTCTACGCCAGCGCAAAAACCGCGCGGGTTGGCCAACAGGATCTGCATTTTACGCCTCCAGTGCCGGTTCGACTTCCAGCACTTCAATATCAAAATGAACGGTATGCCCGGCCAGCGGATGGTTGAAATCAACCGTGATCGAGTCACCGTTGATTTCGCGGATCACACCAGGCATCTCACTGCCGTCCATTGCGGTAAAGAGCATGATAGCGCCAATTTCTGGCTCGCCCGCGTCCATAAATTCCCGACGCGAGAAATACTGAATTAAGTCCGGGCTTGACACGCCGAAGGCGGCATCCGGCTCCAGAGCAAAAGTGGTTTTATCACCTTCTTTTAACCCCAGCAGGTGTTGTTCCAGTCCTTCAGACAGAGAACCGTCGCCCAGGCGAAACAGCGCAGGCTTGCCGTTATTGCGGGTTGACTCTGCGGTGGAGCCATCGTCGAGCTTAAGGGTGAAGTGCACCAGCACCGCACTGTTACTCTGTACTGATTTAGACATGCAGGTTGCTCTTTAAAATTGCTGCCGCCTGTTTGCCCGATAGCGCTACGCTTACCGAGCCTACAAGGATCGCAGTATATTGTAGGCCGGATTAGCATAGCGCCATCCGGCATTTTTTTATGCGGCTTTTTTCTCTTTCGACGGTAAGAAGCCTTCGAGGACAATCAATGCCGCACCGATACAGATCGCCGTATCGGCAAGGTTGAATGTCGCGAAATGCCAGTCACCGACGTAAAAGTCAATCATATCAACCACGAAGCCGTGCCACAGGCGGTCGAACAGGTTGCCCAGCGCCCCGCCAATGATTAACGCATACGCGATGTTGTTCAGCTTCTGCGTCGCCTTCGAGCGATACATCATCACCATCAGGATAACGCAGATACCAATGGCGATACCGGCAAAGAACCAACGTTGCCAGCCACCGCTGTCGGCTAAGAAGCTAAACGCCGCACCATAGTTACGCGCGTAGTGCAGATTAAGCGACGGGAACAGCGACACCGTATCCCCCAGAGCAAAGTTCTGGAGGATCAGGTATTTGCTGCCTAAATCGATAATCAGCACGACTACCACCAGCCACAGCCAGCGTAGTCCTGTTGAACATAGAGGCTTACTCATCAGGCAAACTTACGTTGTTCGCCATCACCGGCGATGTTGCTGACACAGCGTCCGCAGATATCTGCATGTTCCGCCACCTGGCCGACATCGGTAGTGTAATGCCAGCAGCGCGGACATTTCTCACCTTCGGCTTTGCTTAGTACGATTTTCAGACCTTTAAGCAGTTCGCTCTGCTGAGCATCAGCAGGAGCCGCAGCATAATCCGCAACCGTCGCACCGGAGGTCAGCAGAACAAAGCGCAACTCTTCGCCCAGCGCGGTCAGTTTCGCCGCCAGTTCTGGTTCAGCGTACAGAGTAACCGCCGCTTCCAGCGAACCACCGACTTTCTTATCCGCACGTGCCTGCTCGATGACCTTGTTCACTTCGCCGCGCACTTTCAGCAACTCGTCCCAGTAGGCGTCATTCATCGCTTCGGTTTCGCCTAAGCCAAACAGACCTTCGTACCATTCACCGGTAAAGACGTACTTCTCACGCTCGCCCGGCAGGTAACCCCAGATTTCATCGGCGGTGAAGGACATGATCGGCGCCATCCAGCGTACCAGCGCTTCTGCAATATGGAACAGCGCAGTCTGGCAACTACGACGCGCCACGCTGTCCGCTTTCGCGGTGTACTGACGGTCTTTGATGATGTCGAGGTAGAACGAACCCATTTCTACGGAGCAGAAGCGCATCAGGCGCTGTACTACTTCGTGGAAGTCATAGGCTTCATAAGCTTTCAGGATCTCTTCCTGCGCCGCTTGTGCACAACCTACCGCCCAGCGATCCAGCACCACCATCTCTTCCGGTTTCACCATATCTTTTACCGGATCGAACCCGTTCAGGTTCGCCAGCAGGAAGCGTGCGGTGTTACGGATACGACGATAGCTGTCGGCAGCACGTTTCAGGATTTCGTCAGAAACGGCCATTTCGCCGGTATAGTCGGTAGAAGCGACCCACAGACGCAGAATATCCGCGCCCAGTTTGTTCATTACGTCCTGCGGGCTTACGGTGTTACCGATAGACTTGGACATTTTGCGACCCTGACCATCAACGGTGAAACCGTGGGTCAGTACCTGACGGTATGGCGCTTTGCCCTTCATTGCAGTGGAGATCATCAGAGAAGACATGAACCAGCCGCGGTGCTGGTCAGAACCTTCCAGATACATATCTGCCGCATGGCCTGCAAACTCAGGACGCACGTCCACGACGGATGAGTGGGTTGAACCGGAGTCGAACCACACGTCCAGCGTATCCGGGACTTTGACATACTGGTCAGCTTCATCGCCGAGGATATCTTTCGGATCGAGATCCCACCACGCCTGGATGCCGTCAACTTCAACGCGTTTGGCCACTTCTTCCATCAGTTCGATAGCACGCGGATGCAGCTCTTCGGTGTCTTTGTGAACAAACAGAGACATCGGCACACCCCACGTACGCTGACGGGAGATACACCAGTCAGGACGGTTGGCAACCATCGATTCAATACGTGCCTGGCCCCAATCCGGGATCCATTGCACGCCTTTGATCTCTTTAAGCGACTGCGCGCGCAGACCTTTCTGATCCATGCTGACGAACCACTGCGGAGTCGCACGGAAGATGATCGGCGATTTGTGGCGCCAGCAGCACGGGTAGCTGTGCTGCATCTTCTCAACGTGCAGCAGAGCGCCTTTATCGCTCAGCAGCGCAACGATTTTGTCGTTGGCTTTAAAGACGTTCACACCGTCCAGATCCGGATAGGTACCCGCCAGATATGCGCCGTCCGGGCCAACCGGGTTAGCGATTTCCAGACCGTATTTCTGACTAATGACGTAGTCATCCGGACCGTGACCGCCGGCGGTATGGACCGCACCGGTACCCGCATCCAGCGTAACGTGATCGCCAAGAATAGCCGGCACGTCAAAGCCCATAAACGGATGGGTAAAGCGCAGCAGTTCCAGCTCGGCGCCTTTTACGGTGCCCAGAATAGTGTATTCAGCCGCACCAATACGCTGCATGACGCTTTCAACCAGATCCTTCGCCAGAATCACAGCCTGCCCGTCAATCTGCACCAGCGCATAGTCAAAATCAGGCGCCAGAGAGATTGCGCGGTTCGCCGGTAACGTCCACGGGGTGGTAGTCCAGATAACCAGTGAGATCGGGCCATTGACGTCAGAAACGCCAAATTTCGCTTTTACCGCGTCCTGATCGGCGGCGTGGAACGCAACGTCGATGGACGGGGAGGTTTTGTCATAATACTCAACTTCCGCTTCCGCCAGCGCGGAACGGCAATCAACGCACCAGTGCACCGGCTTCGCACCTTTGTGCAGGTGACCGTTACCGATGATTTTACCCAGCGCACGAATGATGTTGGCTTCAGTTTTGAAGTCCATGGTCAGGTACGGATGCGACCAGTCGCCCAGCACGCCAAGACGGATAAAGTCTTTACGCTGACCGTCAACCTGCGTCGCTGCGTATTCACGGCATTTGGCGCGGAACTCAGCGGCGGTGAACTTCTCGCCCGGCTTGCCGTATTCCTGCTCTACTTTCAGCTCGATTGGCAGACCGTGGCAGTCCCAGCCCGGAACGTAAGGCGAGTCGAATCCCGTGAGTCCTTTGGACTTCACGATAATGTCTTTCAGAATCTTGTTAACCGAGTGACCAATATGAATGCTGCCATTCGCATAAGGAGGGCCATCATGCAGAATGAAGGTTTTTTTGCCTTTTTTGGCCGCACGAATGATGCCGTACAGGTCATCATCAGTCCAACGCGCCAGCATTCCCGGTTCACGCTTGGCGAGATCGCCGCGCATCGGGAACCCTGTTTCCGGCAAATTCAGGGTTGATTTATAGTCACTCATCAGATTCTCGGTTCCGTATTTAAAACTCGTATAGGCATTAAGCCGGTTTTGTTAGCCCAAAAAATTCACGGGCAGTCAACTCATCACGCGCAATCTGCGCTTTTAGTTCATCCAGCGAGGCAAATCGCTGTTCGCTGCGTATTTTTTTACGCAGTACTACATCTATATGGCGACCATACAGGTCCATTACAACGTCCAATAGATGCACTTCCAACTGTTGGCGTACGCCTGCTACCGTCGGGCGTGTGCCGATGTTGGCGACGCCGGGTAAAGGTTTGTCACCCAGCCCCATTACTTCAACCGCATAAACCCCTTTCACCGGAGAAACCTGGCGACGAAGCGGTAAGTTTGCCGTCGGAAAACCGATAGTGCGCCCTAACTCGTCACCGTGAACTACGCGTCCTGAGATAGTAAAAGGATGCCCAAGCAGGCTTTCGGCCAGTTGCAGGTTATCTTCCGCCAGCGCTTGACGTACCGCGGTGCTGCTGATGCGCACACCGCCTTCACAGAAGGTTTGGGTGCTGGTGATATCAAAACCATACTCAGCGCCCGCTTCCTGTAATAACAAGAAATCGCCCGCACGGCTAGCGCCAAAGCGGAAATCATCACCAACGGCAAGAAATTGTACACCAAGGCGCTTCACCAGCAGATCGCTGATGAAGGTCTGCGCCGTTAATGCCGCGAAGCGCCTGTCAAAACGCACGCACAGCACGTAATCAACGCCGCACTCCGCCAGATAACGCAGTTTTTCCCGCAGACGGGTGAGGCGCGCAGGTGACTTGTCCGTCGCAAACAGCTCCAGCGGCTGCGGCTCGAAAATCATCACCATCACCGGTAAATTGCGTTTGCGCCCTTCTTCCCGTAAGCCCTGCAGCAACGCACGATGGCCACGGTGCACGCCGTCGAAATTACCAATAGTCAGCACACACCCATGCGGGGCCTGACTGAGATTATGTATGCCTCGTATCAGCTTCATGTCTGGCTCAAAACAGTGAAAATCGTGAAAGTATACCCTGTACCGCGTTCAACGTTAACCGGCGATTGTTTCTACGAAACAGAAAGAGGATGGTTTTCATCGTTATGAAACAAATTGACGCCCTTCACGGGCACACCAATGCAATTTTTCTCGTGGAAAGGCTGTATTCACGCCCCGCAAGCTGGTAGAATCCTGCGCCATCACTACGCAACGAGTGCTGCAATTTAAACGGCGCTTATTTGCACAAATCCATTGACAAAAGAAGGCTAAAAGGGCATATTCCTCGGCCTTTGAATTGTCCATATAGAACACATTTGGGAGTTGGACCTTGGCTAATATCAAATCAGCTAAGAAGCGCGCCGTTCAGTCTGAAAAGGCCCGCAAGCACAACGCTAGCCGTCGCTCTATGATGCGTACTTTCATCAAGAAAGTATACGCAGCTATCGAAGCTGGCGACAAAGCTACTGCACTGAAAGCATTTAACGAAATGCAACCGATCGTGGACCGTCAGGCTGCTAAAGGTCTGATCCACAAAAACAAAGCTGCACGTCATAAAGCAAACCTGACTGCACAGATCAACAAACTGGCTTAATCGCCTGCTTGTTGTCGCTTTGTGAAAAAACCCGCGTAAGCGGGTTTTTTTATGCCCGTCGTTTGCAGCCGGATTCGACAGCAACCGTCATTCACTAGGCATTGAGCTAATAGTCTCTGTCTGGCCGAAGGTGGATAACCGCCCCAAGAGATATCGGGAGATGCGTGAAAACGGCTGGCCACGGAACAGAATTCCGGTATTTATCCGCGAAAGTGGTAAATACCGGAATTTATTAAAGCTGTAGAATCCTTCCGGCTGTAGGCAACCACCGCAGCCGGTAGCATTACGACGATCAGGTTGATTGCAGCTTAAATAATGCCGAGTAGTCCGCATTGCAAATACGCTGCACCGCTGGATGCTGGATCATTCTTTCCGCAAATATGGCGTGATACTCCTCCATTACATTCTCTACGCGTCCAATTTCAACAATTGAATCATCGGCATAGAAATTGTGGGAATAAAGCGTAGGCGCAACAAAAATAGCATTATGCGTTGCGCCGAACGCTTTCATCAGCGCGGCGTCATCAAACTCGCCAAGGATTTCAACGTTCAGCCCTTGTGAGTTAATCCAGTTCAGCAGCTTACGCCCGAGCATAGAACGGCGCCCTGGGATCAGCAATCGACGCTCTTCGAGGCAGGCCGGAAATGGTTTCTCAGGCAATGGCTGGGTGCACCAAAAGCTCACGCTGCATTCGCCAATCCGCACTGAGAACAACCCTTCCTGCTGCGTAGAATCGATCGGGCAGTCGGAGATAATCATATCCAGTTTATGCTGGCTGAGCTGATCAAGCAGCATCTCGTGCGTTGATTCAAAACAACGCAGATGGATTTGTTCATCTTCAACGACTGCGGCATTCAGCACGCTGCTGACCAGCTGTTTGGACAACGCATCCGCTACGCCGACATCGAACAGTAAATTCGACTCTTTGCGATAGTTCACGATATCCAGCATTTCCTGGCTTAACGTGAACATCTTATCCGCATAACGAAAAACCAATTCGCCTAATTCGGTGGGCTCCAGTCCACGCCCCTTCCGCTTGAACAACTTTCCCTGTAAGCGTTCCTCAAGCGCTTTAATCTGCCCGGTAATGGTCTGCGGTGTCAGATAAAGCGCCTCTGCTGCACCAACCACAGATCCTTCTTTATATACATGCCAAAAGTAGTACAGGTGGTTGTAGTTTATATGAGACATACACTCTCCCTGAAAATTGTCACGAAAGGGTTATCCCGTCAGGCTGCTGCGTTCAACCGGGTGCGTAACCAGCAGTAACCTATTACCGCCGACAGCAAAGAACCGATCAGTATCCCCAGTTTCGCCCAGTTAATCAGCTCAGGATCGACGGTCCCAAACGCCAGGCTGGCGATGAAAATCGACATCGTAAAGCCAATGCCGCACAGAATGCCGACCGCCATAATTTGCTGGAAATTCGTTCCCTCCGGCAATTGCGCCATCCTGAAGCGTAACGCCAACCAGCAAAAGAGGCTGATACCCAGTGGTTTCCCGATTAACAGGCCAGCAATGATCCCCAGCGGTAACACCGAGGTCAGTCCATCAATGGTGACGCCCTGCAGTGAGACACCCGCGTTAGCGAAGGCAAACAACGGTAGGATCAGGTATGCCACCCACGGGTGCAGAACATGCTCCAGACGCTTCGCCGGTGAACGCCCGTGTTTTTCCTTCAACGGAATGAAGAAACCGACGATCACGCCCGCTAGGGTTGCATGCACGCCAGACTTCAGTACGGCCGTCCACAGCACTACGCCAACCAGAATATAAATACCGGTACGTCTTACACCGCACAGATTCAATGCTGCCAGGACAAGGATCGCGCACGCGGCAACGCCCAGCGACAACAGCGAGAGATCGCTGGTGTAGAACAACGCGATGATCACAATTGCGCCGAGGTCATCGATTATCGCCAGCGCCATCAGGAAGATTTTCAACGCCAGCGGGACACGGCTGCCCAACAGCGCCAGCACGCCTAATGCAAAAGCGATATCCGTTGCCGCCGGGATCGCCCAACCCTCACGGGAGATAGGGTCAGCATAGTTGAATGCCAGATACAGCAGCGCCGGGACAATCATGCCCCCGATAGCGGCAATGATCGGAAACGCCGCCTGGCGCAGACTGGCCAGCGAACCTTGCATTAACTCGCGCTTCACTTCCAAACCGATCAACAGGAAGAACACCGCCATCAACGCGTCATTGATCCACAGCAGCATATTTTTGTTGATCTCAAGCGCGCCAACCCGCAGTTGAACGGGCGTTTCCAGAAAGGCGTGGTACCATCCACTGGTAACCCCGGTATTTGCCATCAGCATAGCAACTACGGCAGCGATGATCAGAATGATGCCCCCCGAGGCGTCACTACTAAAAAAACGATGCAGATGTTTCACTTTTATTCTCTCTATTGGGTGAATACTTCGTAAATACTATCTTACACCTTCAGAAAACTCGTTAAAATTAGATTATTCATGATGAATAGATCGGTTTTTACGAGCCATTAAAATAAAGTCGTTCAGGTTTTTCCGAACGGAAAACAGAAATAAAAAAGCCTGAAACTTTTCAGTCCAGGCTTTTTATCAAAGATTATTGAGTCGAGAATTAGCGCGTCAAATCGTCAAAAAATTTCTTCACACCGTCGAAGAAGCTTTTAGAGCGCGGACTGTTTTGCTCGCCGGTCGGGCCGCCAAAGCTGTCCTGCAGATCTTTCAGCAACTGCTTCTGCTTGTCGTTGAGGCCTACCGGGGTTTCAACCACCACACGGCACAGCAGATCGCCCTGTGCGCCGCCGCGTACTGACTTAACGCCTTTGCCACGCATGCGGAACAGTTTGCCGGTCTGCGTTTCGCCCGGGATTTTTAACTTCACGCGACCATCCAGCGTCGGCACTTCAATCTCGCCGCCCAGCGCTGCCATCGCAAAGTTAATCGGCACTTCGCAGTACAGGTTATTGCCTTCACGTTCGAAAATTGGGTGCTGTTTTACCTGCACCTGAACGTACAAATCGCCTGCTGGCGCGCCATGTTCACCGGCTTCACCTTCACCCGCTAAACGAATACGGTCGCCAGTATCAACCCCAGCCGGGATCTTAACGGACAGCGTTTTGCTCTTCTCAACGCGACCATGACCATGGCATTTGTTGCACGGGTCTTTAATCAACGTACCGCGGCCCTGACAGTGTGGACAGGTCTGCTGTACGGCAAAAAAGCCCTGACGCATCTGCACCTGACCAGAACCGTGACAGGTTGGACAGGTCTGGGGTTGCGTGCCCGCCTTCGCACCGCTGCCGTGGCAAACATCACACTCTTCCAGCGTCGGAATACGGATCTCTTTGGTGACGCCACGCACGGCTTCTTCCAGAGTGAGATCCATGTTGTAACGTAAATCAGCACCACGTGAGGCGCGCTGACGACCGCGACCGCCGCCAAAGATATCGCCAAACACGTCACCAAAGATATCGCTGAAGTCGGCCCCGCCGCCAAAACCGCCGCCACCGCCCATACCGCCTTGCTCAAACGCTGCATGGCCGTACTGATCATAAGCCGCACGTTTTTGCGTATCGGTGAGGATCTCGTACGCTTCTTTGATCTCTTTAAACTTGGCTTCGGCCTCTTTATCACCCTGGTTGCGGTCCGGGTGATATTTCATGGCCAGGCGCTTGTAGGCCTTTTTGATTTCACGCTCTTCCGCTGATTTGGAAACGCCTAAAATCTCGTAATAGTCTTGCTTAGCCATCTCTTTTTATCTGCCCCTAACATGCGTGCACGGGCGGAGAGGAAACCTCTTCGCCCGTGCCAGTAATTACCCGTTCAAAGGGCGATTATTTTTTGTCTTTCACTTCTTCAAACTCAGCGTCGACAACGTCGTCATCTTTCGCGTTGTTTGCAGAAGCATCAGCACCTGCTGCGCCAGCCTGCTGCTGTGCGTGCTGCTGCTGAGCGATTTCCATCAGTTTCTGAGAAACCTGTGCCAGCGCCTGCATTTTCGCTTCGATATCCGCTTTGTCTTCGCCTTTCAGAGAAGTTTCCAACGCGGTCAGTGCAGACTCGATGGCAGTTTTGTCATCAGCCGGCAGTTTGTCGCCTGCTTCTTCAACCTGCTTGCGAGTGCTGTGCAGCAGATGGTCACCCTGGTTACGGGTCTGAACCAGCTCTTCAAACTTACGGTCAGATTCTGCGTTCGCTTCTGCTTCACGAACCATTTTCTGAATTTCTTCTTCGTTCAGACCAGAAGAAGCCTTGATGGTGATCTTCTGCTCTTTACCGCTATTTTTGTCTTTCGCGGAAACGTGCAGGATACCGTCGGCATCGATGTCAAAAGTAACTTCGATCTGCGGCATACCGCGCGGAGCCGGGCTGATGCCATCCAGGTTAAATTGACCCAGATCTTTGTTATCAGCGGCACGTTTACGTTCACCCTGCAGCACGTGGATGGTTACCGCAGACTGGTTGTCTTCAGCGGTAGAGAACACTTGGCTGTGCTTGGTCGGGATAGTGGTGTTTTTCGCGATCAGTGCAGTCATCACGCCACCCATGGTTTCGATACCCAGAGACAGCGGGGTAACGTCCAGCAGCAGCACGTCTTTCACATCACCGGTCAATACACCACCCTGAACGGCAGCACCGATTGCCACAGCTTCGTCCGGGTTAACGTCTTTACGCGGCTCTTTACCGAAGAACTCAGCAACTTTCTTCTGTACCATCGGCATACGAGTCTGACCACCGACCAGGATAACGTCCTGAACGTCGGAAACAGACAGACCAGCATCCTGCAGAGCAACTTTCAGCGGCTCGATAGAACGGTTAACCAGGTCTTCAACCAGGCTTTCCAGTTTCGCACGGGTCACCTTGATGTTCATGTGTTTCGGACCAGTCGCGTCTGCAGTGATGTACGGCAGGTTCACGTCGGTCTGCTGAGCGGAAGACAGTTCGATCTTCGCTTTCTCAGCGGCTTCTTTCAGACGCTGCATCGCCAGCGGGTCGTTACGCAGGTCGATACCCTGATCTTTCTTAAATTCGTCAACCAGGTAGTTGATCATACGGCTATCGAAGTCTTCACCACCCAGGTGGGTATCACCGTTGGTTGCCAGAACTTCGAAGGTTTTTTCACCGTCAACTTCGTCGATTTCGATAATAGAGATATCGAAAGTACCACCACCCAAGTCATAAACCGCGATAGTACGGTTGCCGACTTCTTTATCCAGACCGTAAGCCAGTGCAGCTGCGGTTGGTTCGTTGATGATACGTTTTACTTCCAGACCTGCGATACGGCCGGCGTCTTTGGTTGCCTGACGCTGAGCATCGTTAAAATATGCAGGTACGGTGATAACTGCTTCAGTTACCGGTTCACCCAGGTAATCTTCAGCCGTTTTCTTCATTTTTTTCAGCACTTCAGCAGAAATCTGCGGCGGTGCCATTTTCTGACCTTTTACGTCAATCCATGCATCACCGTTGTCAGCACCGATGATTTTGTACGGCATGATGGCTTCATCACGCTGCACTTCTTCGTCCTGGAAGCGGCGGCCAATCAGGCGTTTAATCGCAAACAGGGTGTTTTGCGGGTTTGTCACTGCCTGACGTTTAGCCGGCTGACCAACCAGAGTTTCACCATCCTGGGTATAAGCAATGATAGAAGGCGTGGTGCGATCGCCCTCGGCGTTCTCCAGCACACGTGCAGTAGTGCCATCCATAATCGCTACACAAGAGTTGGTAGTACCCAGGTCGATACCAATAATTTTACCCATCTAAACGTCTCCACTAAAAATTCGGTCATCATGTGGTTGTGAATCTGTAATAAGGGCGAAACGTGCGGTTTCAACTACCCTGAATCGTTTTTTTTCAGACTCACCACTGCGGTTGTCTACAAGATGGGGTCGTAACCCACGTCATCAAGGGGGGCATGAAAAATTTTTTTAGCCTTGTGGCAATAAATTCGCAGAAAAAAGGCAAAAAGAGATAAAAATGAATAGTCGCCAACCAGAATTAATTCATACAACCAATTAAATCAGGAAAGTCATTCACATAAAAATTGCAATAAAAATAAAAGATTACGAGCATGAATCGTTTTTATGACGACGCTAATATGGTCTGAAGTCACACACTTTTGCAGCCGTCAAAGAGAAACTCCATGAAATCTGTGTTAACCCTTTCCGCCAGCCTGCTTATGGGCCTTCTGCTGAGCAGCACCGCCGTAACTGGCAAGCGTGATGCCCATCACAGGGAAAATAATTCATTTTCCCTTCGTTAGATCATAGACAGTGCCTTCTCCCCTGATTATCATGCCGCGCCCCGAAGACAGCGATCGTTATTCGGGGAAACTATTTCACCATTCAATCAATGATGATTTTGAGGAATTATGGGCAACACTAAGTTGGCTAATCCGGCACCGCTGGGCCTGATGGGCTTTGGCATGACCACCATTCTGCTTAACCTGCACAACGCGGGTTTCTTCGCTCTGGACGTTATTATTCTGGCGATGGGCATTTTCTACGGCGGTATCGCGCAAATTTTTGCCGGACTGCTGGAATATAAAAAAGGCAACACCTTCGGTTTAACCGCCTTTACCTCCTACGGTTCGTTCTGGCTGACGCTGGTTGCGATCCTGCTGATGCCGAAAATGGGCCTGGCGGATGCAACCAATGGTCAGTTCCTGGGCGCTTACCTCGGTCTGTGGGGCGTGTTCACTCTGTTCATGTTCTTCGGTACGCTGAAAGCCGCGCGCATGCTGCAGTTCGTGTTCCTGAGCCTGACAGTGCTGTTCGCCCTGCTGGCCGTGGGCAACATTGCGGGTAACGAAGCGATCATTCACGTTGCTGGCTGGGTAGGCTTAGTGTGTGGCGCAAGCGCCATTTACCTGGCGATGGGTGAAGTGCTGAACGAACAGTTTGGCCGTACCATCCTGCCGATTGGTGAAGCGCACTAATCTGATGCTATCCCCCCCTGACGGGGGGATATTCCTTACAAGCGCTGTAACTCTGCCTGTACGCTCGAATCGCGATGATAAAGATCCTGTCGCAGCCAAATCCCCAAACCTAGCCCTACCAGCGATAACGCCAGCACATACCAGGCCGGAGCCATTGGCGACACGCTCATTAACATCGTGACGGCGATTGGCGTCAGCCCACCAAAAATGGCGTACGACACGTTGTAAGAAAAGGATATTCCGGTAAAGCGGACTTCCGCCGGAAACGCCCGCACCATCACATAAGGCACAGCCCCCACCACGCCAACGCATAACCCCACCAGCCCGTATAACAGGAACAAATGCTGGGGATGGCTGTCGGTCAGGTGATAGAAAAACCAGCTTGAACAGGCCAGCATCAGGCTGCCGACAATAAAGGTTTTGCTGGCGCCGACCCGATCGACAATAAACCCAGCCAGCAGGCAACCGACGCACAGCATAATGGTAGCGACACTGTTGGCTTGTAACGTTAGCGCCGGCGCAAAGCCATACTGCTTCTGCAACCAGACTGGTGACATCAGGATCACCACCACAATCCCAGCCGATAGCAGCCAGGTCAGCAGCATTGAAATAACCACCGCTTTTTTATGTTTGCTCACCACTGACTTCACCGGTAGCTCTTGCGCCAACGCTTTACGCTGCTGCATTTCGAGAAATATGGGTGTCTCCTGCAGCCAGCGACGCAGGTACATCGCCACCAGCCCAAACACGCCCCCCAGCAGGAAAGGAATACGCCAGCCGTAATCATGCACCGCCTGCTGCGTCAGGCTGGTGTTCACCAGCGTCGCAACCACCGACCCCAGCAGAATTCCCACCGTCAGGCCGGCAGTCAGCGTTCCGCAGGCAATGCCGATGCGACGCTCCGGTACATGCTCCGCCACAAACACCCACGCGCCCGGAACTTCTCCGCCGATGGCAGCGCCTTGCAAAATACGCATCAGCAGTAACAGCAGCGGCGCGAGGATCCCCATTGAGGCGTAGGTAGGCAACAGACCAATCGCCAGCGTCGGTATCGCCATCAGCAAAATGCTCAGGGTGAACATTTTCTTGCGCCCGACCAGATCGCCAAAGTGCGCCATGATGATGCCCCCCAGCGGACGCGCCAGATATCCGGCGGCAAAAATGCCGAAGGTTTGCACCTGACGTAGCCATTCAGGGATGTCTGCGGGGAAGAAGAGCTCGCCAACAACAGCGGCAAAGAAGACAAAGATAATGAAATCATAAAACTCAAGCGCACCACCAAGGGCAGCAAGCGTAAGGGTTTTATAATCCTGGCGATTCAGCGGTCGAGTGTGTTGTGACATAGCAAACCATGAGTCAGTGAAGTAATTGAATCTGTTTGTTGATATATGTAAAGCAAAAATTACTATATCGTAAACAATTCAATACTCCACTGTCATTGGCACTTATGTCACGATCGGGCTACTTTCAGGCTTTTGTATCGCGTATTGCGCTTTTAGGACGAAAAGATGCTACAACAGTCGGTGCGGTTTCCACATACGGCCCATCTAATAGCTGTATACAATACGGTACACTTGCAAAAATACCCGGCACGATAACCTTACCGTCGGCATCTTTCACACCTTCCAGCGTCTCTTTGATCGATTTTGGCTGCCCAGGCAGATTCAGGATCAACGCCTGCTTGCGAATCACGCCAACCTGACGGGAAAGAATCGCCGTTGGCACAAAGTGCAGGCTTATCTGGCGCATCTGCTCACCAAAGCCCGGCATCTGACGGTCGGCTACGGCAAGCGTTGCATCAGGCGTTACGTCACGACGGGCCGGACCCGTTCCGCCGGTAGTCAGCACCAGATGACAGCTCATTTCATCTACCAGCTCACATAAGGTCTGTTCGATGATCGCCTGTTCATCCGGGATCAACCGCGTTTGCAGCTCAAAAGGGGTGGTAAGGGCAGACGCCAGCCACTCTTCAAGGGCCGGGATACCTTTATCCTGGTAAACGCCGCTGGAAGCACGGTCAGAAATGGAAACCAGGCCAATGCGTAAAGTATTCATGATTATTCCGTTTAAACAGTCTCGTTAAACAGAATGATACACTGCGAAGGGAAGGACAGACAGGTTTCAGAAGAGGTAGCGTGACCCATATCAGGGCCACGCACTAATGATTACAGCAGATCGCCGATCATTTTTTCCAGTTTACCTTGGTCTACAGCAAACTTACGGATACCGTCCGCCAGTTTGTCTACAGCCATCGGATCCTGGTTATGCTGCCACAGGAACTCAGCTTCGGTGATGCGTGCAGGGCGCGCTTTCACTTCGCCGGAGAAAGACAGTTTACGTTCGATAGCACCTTCGCTTTCCGCCAGTTCTTTCAGCAGTGCCGGAGCAATCGTCAGACGATCGCAGCCTGCCAGCTCAATAATTTCGCCGATGTTACGGAAGCTCGCGCCCATAACTACGGTTTCGTAACCGTGCTGTTTGTAGTACTCGTAGATTTCCGTTACGGAAACCACACCCGGATCTTCTGCCGGTGCATACTCTTTCTTGTCGGTATTGGCTTTGTACCAGTCAAGAATACGGCCAACGAACGGAGAAATCAGATATACGCCAGCTTCTGCACATGCACGCGCCTGCGCGAAGGAGAACAGCAGAGTCAGGTTACAGTTGATGCCTTCTTTTTCCAGCTGCTCAGCGGCACGGATGCCCTGCCAGGTTGAAGCCAGTTTAATCAGGATGCGATCGTTGCTGATGCCAGCATCGTTGTACATTTTGATCAGGCGTTTTGCTTTAGCGATGGACGCGTCGGTGTCGTAGGACAGACGAGCGTCAACTTCAGTGGAGATACGACCTGGGACCAGTTTCAGGATCTCCAGACCGATATTTACTGCCAGCTTGTCGGTCGCGTCGACGACCTGCTGCGCACGGTCGTTGCTCTGCTGCTTAGCCCAGGCTACAGCGTCATCAATCAGCTTGCGGTATTCCGGGATCTGCGCTGCGTTAAGAATGAGAGAAGGGTTAGTTGTGGCATCCTGAGGCTGATACAGCTTCATTGCCGCGATGTCTCCGGTGTCGGCCACTACTGTGGTGAACTGACGAAGGGAGGTCAATTTGTCCGTCATGATAGCGATTCTCTTTAAACAGCTTGTTAGGGGGATGTAACCGATCTTCCCTGATGATAGCACGACGCACTCTCAGCGCAACCGCCTGGATTGTCCGACCAGCCGCTCAGCCCTGATTACGCATCGCCAAGCCTGTGATGCGCAATTAAGGGATATAACGATTGTTATGATAAACTCCCGCAATCAATCACCTTATAAGGTATATACTGGTCGATTATTGGTAGCGCTTACACGGGAATATTCGCGCTTACCGGCATCAACAAGAGGGATGTTAATGCCTGATTTTTTCTCATTTATTAATGAAATACTCTGGGGATCGGTGATGATCTACCTCCTGCTTGGCGCAGGATGTTGGTTCACCTGGCGTACAGGGTTTATTCAGTTTCGCTATATTCGCCAGTTTGGCAAAAGTCTTAAAAACAGCATCAGCCCGCAGCCGGGCGGTTTAACTTCCTTTCAGGCTTTATGCACCAGTCTTGCCGCACGTATCGGTAGCGGAAATCTGGCGGGCGTGGCGTTGGCGATTGCCGCTGGCGGCGCGGGAGCCGTGTTCTGGATGTGGGTCTCGGCGATCATTGGTATGGCGACGTCATTTGCCGAGAGCTCTCTTGCCCAACTGTATAAAGAGCGCGACAGCAAGGGACAGTTTCGCGGCGGTCCTGCGTGGTATATGGAGCGTGGGCTGGGCATGCGCTGGATGGGCGTTCTTTTTGCCATCTTTTTACTCATTGCTTATGGTCTGATTTTTAACAGCGTTCAGGCTAATTCGGTCTCTCATGCGCTGACCTTTGCTTTTGATATCCCTCCCCTCTTCACCGGTATCGCACTGGCAATAGTGTCATTATTGGCAATCATTGGCGGCATTAAAGGCGTTGCCCGCCTGATGCAATGGTTCGTTCCGATGATGGCGCTGTTGTGGGTCGGTTGCAGCATCGTCATCTGTCTTTGGCATTTCGGGCAGCTCCCCGGCATTATCATGACCATTATAAAAAGTGCCTTTGGCTGGCAGGAAGCCGCAGCCGGTGCCGCCGGGTATACACTAAGCCAGGCCATTGCCAGCGGCTTTCAACGCGGTATGTTTTCTAATGAGGCCGGAATGGGATCAACTCCGAACGCGGCCGCGTCGGCAGCATCCTGGCCTCCGCATCCTGCGGCACAAGGCATTGTGCAAATGATCGGAGTATTAGTTGATACGCTGATTCTCTGTACGGCCAGCGCGATGATTGTTCTGTTGGCGGGTAATGACGCCAGCTATGTACCGATGGAAGGCATCCAGTTACTCCAGAAAGCGATGGTTTCAGTGACGGGAGAATGGGGTGCCGGATTCGTGGCGTTAATTGTGATTCTGTTTGCCTTTAGCTCTATCGTAGCCAACTACATCTATGCGGAAAATAACCTCGTTTTCCTGAAGCTGGACAATATCCGCGTCATCTGGCTATTACGGATCGCCACCGTTAGCACCGTTATCGGCGGAACGTTAGTCAGCGTTCCGCTGATCTGGCAGTTGGCGGACATCATTATGGCGTGTATGGCCATCACTAACCTGACGGCGATTCTGCTGCTTTCACCGGTTGTGCAGACTATCGCCTGCGACTATCTACGCCAACGCAAACTCGGGGTGCGCCCAGAATTCGATCCGCGCCGTTATCCTGATATCAGACAACAACTTGCGCCCGAAAGCTGGGATGAGACGCCGCGCGGATAGCGCGGCAATCGCAACCATCGATCAATTCTGTCGTTTTTTTTGCTAAAGTCGCAGTAAATTTCCTGCAAGGACTGGATATGCTGATTCTGATTTCACCTGCAAAAACGCTCGACTACCAAAGTCCGCTGGCAACGACACGTCATACATTGCCCGAACTGCTGGATCACTCTCAGCAGCTTATTCACGTGGCGCGCCAACTCTCTGCTCCGCAAATTGGCAAGCTGATGGGAATTAGCGACAAGCTGGCGGATCTGAACGCCACACGTTTCCATGACTGGCAGCCTGACTTCACGCCGGAAAACGCGCGCCAGGCCATTCTGGCGTTTAAAGGCGACGTATATACCGGACTGCAGGCTGAAACCTTCAGCGAAGCGGATTTCGACTTCGCTCAGCAACATTTACGGATGTTGTCCGGGCTGTACGGCGTTTTGCGTCCGTTGGATTTGATGCAGCCTTACCGTCTGGAGATGGGTATTCGTCTGGCCAATGCGAAAGGTAAAGATCTCTACCAGTTCTGGGGAGATACCATCACCGATAAACTTAACGAAGCGCTGGAAGCGCAAGGCGACAGCGTAGTGATTAACCTCGCCTCGGATGAGTATTTTAAATCCGTGAAGCCGAAAAAGCTCAACGCGGAGCTTATCAAACCGGTCTTCCTCGACGAGAAGAACGGCAAGTTCAAAGTCATCAGCTTCTATGCCAAAAAAGCGCGCGGCCTGATGAGTCGCTACATTATTGAGAACCGCTTAACGCAGCCAGAACAGCTGACCGCCTTTAACAGCGAAGGCTATTTCTTTGATGAAGAAGCGTCAGGAAATGGCGAACTGGTGTTTAAACGCCAGGAGCAGTAGTAAAAAGGCCGGATGGCGGCGAACGCCCGATCCGGCCGACAGGTTTTGTAGGCCCGCTAAGCAAAGCGCCAGCGGGCACAACCGTTAACCGCGGGTCATCATCAGCTTGCGCAGTTCAGCAAAATCAGCAGGCAGGTGATGAGAAAGCAGCGGCAGGTCCGCGCGTTCCGCCAGCGCTTTTGGCAGAGCCAGCGTCAGGTCAAGAATCTCTTCAACGCTTTCTTTAAACTTGGCCGGATGCGCAGTACCGAGGAACAGGCCGTACTCGCCAGGGTTCAGTTGGTCACGCAGCGCACGGTAAGCCACCGCCGCATGCGGTTCTGAGGTGTACCCCATCTCATGCAGCTCACGCATCGTGTCCTGAGTAGTGGCATCGTCAACAGCGGCATAACCCAGCTCATTCAGACGCCAGATTTTACGGCGGAACAGTTCTTCCACCCGCGGCCAGTTATTTGGCTGGCTGACATCCATCGCATTCGACAACGTCGCCTGAGTCGCTTTCGGCGCCCACTCACCTTGTGCAAGAAAGCGTGGAACCGTATCGTTGACGTTGGTCGCCGCGATAAAACGCTTCACCGGCAAGCCCAGTGATTTTGCCAGCAGCCCGGCAGTCAGATCGCCAAAGTTGCCGCTGGGAACGGAAATAACCAGTTGATTACGCGCCTCTTGCGGCAGTTGAGCCACGGCCTCAAAGTAGTAACAGATTTGCGCCAGCAGACGGCTGATGTTGATTGAGTTAGCCGAATTCAGCCCCAAAGCGACCTTCAGCTCTTCGTCATCAAACGCCTGTTTCACCAGAGCCTGACAGGCATCAAAATCGCCATCAATCGCCACGGTTTCAATATTGCCACCCAGTGTACAGAACAGTTTTTCCTGTAATGGGCTAATCTTGCCGTTCGGATAAAGGATCACCACGCGCACATTTTTCAGACCATAAAAGGCATGTGCGACTGCCGCACCAGTGTCTCCAGAGGTCGCCGTCAGAATGGTGACCGGTTTGTCGCCGCTGATATGCGTCAGCATCTGCGCCATAAAGCGCCCGCCAAAGTCTTTAAATGCAAGCGTTGGGCCGTGGAACAGCTCCAGACAGCCGATATCCGCGGCAACCTGAGCAACCGGTGCCGGGAAGGCAAACGCCGCACGCACGCGCTGTTCCAGAATCTCCTGTGGGATTTCATCACCGATAAATGCGGAAAGGATCTTCGCGCTGCGGCTAATGAAATCCTGGTTCAACATCTCATCGACTTCTGACAGATTGAATTCCGGCAAATCGTGCGGAAAAAACAATCCCTGATTCTTGCCAAGCCCTTGCGTGACGGCCTGTGCAAAGCTGACCTGTTCGTTATGATCTTTCAGATTATACAGTTTCATTGATTATCCCAGTACCCGTGCGCCCGCCGTGTCCAACCGGCAAATATGAACAAAGCCTTCCTGATTTTGCAGATAATTTTTACCCAGCCAGTCTGCTACACGCTGCGCCGTATCCGGCTTGTCGCACAAAGCGAACAGCGTCGGCCCCGAACCGGAGATACCGCTGGCCAGCGCCCCGATTTCCGCTACCGCCTGACGCGCCTGGCTAAAGCCTGGCAGCAGGCGGGTACGGTATGGCTCAGCAATGACATCTTTCATCAGCTTCGCGGCAAGCCCTGGCTGACGGGAATAGCAGGCATGGATAAACCCAGCCAGATGCCGCCCGTGGGCGATACAGTCCTGACGGCGATACTGCGCAGGTAAAATCGCCCGCGCTTCTGCCGTCGACACTTTAATCCCCGGATACGCGAGGACCCACAGCCACTCATCAAAGCCTGGCACCTGCTGGCTGATAATGCCGTTTTCTTCGATCATTAACTGCATGCCGCCCAAAAAGCACGGGGCGACGTTATCGTAATGAATACTGCCGGAGATACGCCCTTCCAGCTCACCCATTATCGCCAACAGGCGCGTATCGTTGAGCGGTTTACCGCAATGCTCGTTCATGGCGACCAGCGCCGCTACAACGGAACACGCGCTGGAGCCTAACCCGGAGCCAATCGGCATATTTTTTTCCAGCGTCATCGCCACCGGAACGCTTTTACCCAGCTCCTGACAGAATCGCTCCCAGCACTGGTAGACAATATTTTCTCGCGGCTCAGGCGGCAGCTTATTGGCAAAGCGACCAAGGTTGTTAAGGCTGAAATGGTCAGCCGCCTCAACGGATACCACATCGCCTAACAGCGAACCGTCCACCGGGGTTACCGCCGCTCCGAGCACATCAAACCCGACGCTCATATTGGCGCTGGAAGCCGGGGCATAAACTCTCACCATGTCAGACTCCTAACTTCCATGAAAGGGTGCGTAGCAGGTCAGCAAATACGCCCGCCGCCGTCACGTCGTTACCCGCGCCGTATCCGCGCAGAACCAACGGTAGCGGCTGATAATAGTGGCTGTAAAACGCCAACGCGTTTTCACCGTTTTTCACTTTGAACAGCGGATCGTTGCCGTCTACTGCCTCTATTTTCACGCGACAGACGCCATCCTCTTCAATATTGCCAACATAGCGTAATACTTTCCCCTCATCACGGGCTTTCGCCACACGCGCGGCAAAGGCGTCATCCAGCTGCGACAATTTCGCCATAAACGCGGAAACATCACCGGAATCATCAAACTCTTTTGGCAGGACCGGCTCAATGACAATGTCAGAAAGCTCCAGCTCACGACCGGTTTCACGGGCCAGGATCAACAGCTTACGCGCCACGTCCGTACCGGATAGATCGTCACGCGGATCGGGTTCGGTATAGCCCAGCTCACGCGCCATGGTGGTGGCCTCGGAGAAGCTCATGCCTTCATCCAGCTTGCCGAAAATAAACGACAGCGAACCAGAAAGAATACCGGAGAAACGTTGCAGTTCATCGCCCGCGCTGAGCAGATTTTGCAAGTTCTCAATTACCGGCAAGCCCGCGCCTACGTTGGTGTCGTACAGGAATTTACGACGAGACTTCGCCGCAGCAAAACGCAGCTGATGGTAGTAATCCATCGACGATGTGTTGGCCTTTTTGTTCGGCGTGACCACATGGAAGCCTTCGCGCAGGAAATCCGCATACTGATCCGCGACCGCCTGACTTGACGTACAGTCGACAATCACCGGATTGAGCAGATGATATTCTTTCACCAGACGAATTAAGCGCCCCAGGTTGAAAGGCTCTTTCGCGCTTTCCAGCTCCGACTGCCAGTTTTCCAGATTCAGACCATGGACGTTGGTCAGCAGGGCCTTCGAGTTCGCCACGCCGCACACGCGCAGATCGATATGCTTCTTTTTAAGCCAGGTTTGCTGACGTTTAAGCTGCTCCAGCAGCGCACCGCCCACGCCGCCAACGCCAATGACAAATACTTCAATCACCTGATCGGTGTTGAACAGCATCTGATGGGTCACACGCACGCCAGTGGTCGCGTCGTCGTTATTCACCACTACCGAAATGGAACGCTCAGACGAGCCCTGGGCGATTGCCACGATATTAATGTTCGCGCGAGCCAGCGCGGCAAAAAATTTCGCCGAGATGCCACGCAACGTGCGCATACCATCGCCAACGACCGAGATGATCGCCAGACGCTCAGTCACCGCCAGCGGCTCCAGCAAGCCTTCTTTCAGTTCGAGATAGAATTCATCCTGCATGGCGCGTTGCGCACGCGCGCAGTCGCCCTGCGGGACGCAGAAGCTGATGCTGTATTCAGAAGAGGATTGGGTGATCAGCACCACCGAGATGCCCGCGCGCGACATCACGGCAAAAACTCGCGCCGCCATCCCCACCATGCCTTTCATCCCAGGGCCGGAGACGCTAAACATCGCCATGTTATTGAGGTTAGAAATCCCTTTTACCGGCAAATCGTCATCATCACTGCTGGCACCGATAAGCGTGCCGGGCGCTTGTGGATTGCCGGTATTTTTAATCAGGCACGGGATCTGGAACTGGGCAATAGGGGTAATAGTGCGCGGGTGCAGCACTTTAGCGCCGAAGTAAGAAAGCTCCATCGCCTCCTGATAAGACATCGACTTCAGCAGTCGGGCGTCGGGGACCTGGCGCGGATCGCAGGTATATACGCCATCGACATCGGTCCAGATCTCACAACAATCGGCGCGCAAACAGGCGGCCAGTACGGCGGCAGAGTAGTCAGAGCCATTACGCCCCAGCACCACTAACTCACCTTTCTCATTCCCGGCGGTAAATCCTGCCATCAGAATCATATGGTCCGCAGGAATACGGCTGGCGGCAATGCGGCGCGTAGATTCGGCGATATCAACGGTAGATTCGAGGTAATGGCCTACCGCTAGCAATTTCTCTACCGGGTCGATGACCGTCACGTTGTGCCCGCGCGCTTCCAGCAGGCCAGCCATGATGGCGATCGACATTTTTTCACCACGGCAAATAAGCGCAGCATTGATGCTGTCCGGGCACTGACCCAGCAGGCTGATACCGTGCAGGACGTGCTTAATCTGTGCAAACTCTTGTTCAACAAAGGCTTTGAGCGGAGCCTGCGGGAAACCCGGTTGCGCGGCGGCAAGACCCACCAACAGCTCAGAGAAAATGCGTTCGGCGTCGCTGATATTGGCTAAAGCATCCTGACCACCGATGGTCTTCTCAATCATCGCCACCAGATGGTTGGTAATTTTTGCGGGGGCAGAAAGAACGGTCGCGACCTGCCCCTGTCTGGCATTGCTTTCCAGAATATCGGCAACCCGCAGAAAGCGCTCTGCATTTGCCACTGATGTACCGCCGAACTTCAACACTCGCATGGTTTACCTCATTGCCTTTGGTCGAAAAAAAAGCCCGCACTGTTTAGGTGCGGGCTTTTTCTTGTGTTTCCTGTACGCGTCAGCCCGCACCGTTACCTGTGGTAATGGTGATGGTTGTGGTAATGGTGATGCTGATGCGTTTCATGATGTTGTGTGCTCTGTAATTATTTATTATCTGTCCTGTATTCTTTTAGGGTTAAAGTATCTGCTGATCTAAGTCAATAAATTTTTAAATTGGTCACATTCCGAAACTTGTTCACGAGCGACTGCTTGCCCTTTTAGTTTCGACCAATACAGTATGTCACCCCTACTTGAATCCAGAATAAAACACCACACAATAAAAACAGTTCGATACTTTATTTCGTGATGCTTTTTTCTATATCATGTAAAAAACGGTGCAACATTGCTGTATCTCGCTGCCCTAACAGACCCATTCGCTGTTGCAGCCAGTCCGTCAACTTGATGTCGTCAGAAACGTTCAGCGTGGCTAATAAACGCAAAACGCGCGCGCGCAATGCCTGTAGCTGAAGCTCATCCGTCACCTCAATGTTTTTGACGGGTTGTTGTATTAAACCTGCTAATTGATAGCAATACACCATCACCGCCTGCCCCAAATTGAGTGAAGGATAGTCAGCCACCATAGGTACACCGGTGAGTACATCCGCCAGGGCCAATTCTTCGTTGGTCAGCCCTGAATCTTCACGACCAAAAACCAGCGCGGCGTGATCCATCCACGTTGATTTTTCCTGCAGCAGAGGAACCAGTTCGACCGGGGTAGCGTAGTAATGGAACTTCGCCCGACTACGCGCAGTGGTCGCGACGGTAAAATCTACGTCGTACAGCGCCTCCGCCAACGTTGAAAAAACACTAATATTATCAATAATATCGCCAGAACCATGCGCGACCCATCGCGTGGCGGGTTCCAGGTGGGCTTCGCTGTCAACGATGCGTAATTGGGTGAACCCCATAGTCTTCATAGCGCGGGCAGCCGCACCAATATTTTCCGCTCTGGCGGGGGCAACCAGAATAATTGTTAAACGCATTTCGATACTCTTTTTGGCCAGTCTGCAAGGAAAAATGTGACGTGCTTCAACATATTACGCAGTGCGAATTTACATATTTTTAACAGAAATCACTGAAAAAGCATTTCGCATCCATTAAAAAATGCTAAACTATTTCCCGGGTGTACTATTGCTTTTTATGTTAACAAAAGTTGCATATCCCTCTGTTTATCCATGATAATTTAATTTAAAATGGATCGCACCGGTTGGATTCATTACATTTATTAATTTGCTCGTGCAACTAGTTGTAATATTGCAATTTTGTGATGAAAGCAAACATTTGGATACGTTGATTTCATCAAACTGTTAACGTGCTACAATTGAACTTGATATATGTCAACGAAGCGTAGTTTTATTGGGTGTCCGGCATGTCTTAGCCTGTTATGTTGCTGTTAAAATGGTTAGGATGACAGCCGTTTTTGACACTGTCGGGTCCAGAGGGAAACTACCCACGACCAAGCTAATGATGTTGTTGACGTTGATGGAAAGTGCATCAAGAACGCAATTACGTACTTTAGTCATGTTACGCCGATCATGTTAATTTACGGCATGCATCAGGCAGGTCAGGGACTTTTGTACTTCCTGTTTCGATTTAGTTGGCAATTTAGGTAGCAAACATGCAGACCCCGCACATTCTTATCGTTGAAGACGAGTTAGTAACACGCAACACGTTGAAAAGCATTTTCGAAGCAGAAGGCTATGATGTATTCGAAGCGACAGATGGCGCGGAAATGCATCAGATTCTCTCTGAATATGATATCAACCTTGTGATTATGGATATCAATCTGCCTGGGAAAAATGGCCTGCTGTTAGCGCGCGAACTTCGCGAACAAGCTAACGTTGCGCTGATGTTCCTGACGGGCCGTGATAACGAAGTCGATAAAATTCTCGGCCTCGAAATCGGCGCAGACGATTACATCACCAAGCCGTTTAACCCGCGCGAACTGACTATCCGTGCTCGTAACCTGCTGTCCCGTACCATGAACCTGGGTACTGTCAGCGAAGAACGCCGTAGCGTTGAAAGCTACAAGTTCAATGGCTGGGAGCTGGACATCAACAGCCGCTCTCTGATTGGTCCTGACGGTGAGCAGTATAAACTGCCACGCAGCGAATTCCGCGCCATGCTTCACTTCTGTGAGAATCCGGGCAAAATCCAGTCTCGCGCAGAACTGTTGAAAAAAATGACCGGTCGCGAACTGAAGCCGCATGACCGTACCGTTGACGTGACGATCCGCCGCATTCGTAAGCATTTCGAATCAACGCCGGATACGCCAGAAATCATCGCCACCATTCACGGTGAAGGCTACCGTTTCTGCGGCGACCTGCAGGATTAATTCAATCCTCACTGGTATAAAAACGGCGCTTTATGCGCCGTTTTTCATTTCCCCTACTGCCCTATTTCCACAAGCGAAATTCGTCGCTCTGCGCAGGCTGAAGCTCTGGAAGTTCTGTAGATTTTGGCTTTGTTTTTGGCTGTGCCAGCGAGTGCCAGTCAAGATGACGCGTCAGGAACATGACCCCACACAGCGCGAACAACAGCACGCCGGTTCCCAGCAGTAAAGAGCTATCCTGTGAACGTAGCAGCACCCACATCACACCATCCAACCCCAGCAGCGCCACGGTGAACAAAATACTGTTCCGCCAGCCCTGCAATATCGCCTGCAGATACACACCGTTCATCAACGCCCCCACCAGACTTGCCGTAATCCACGCCGCCGTAAAACCAATGTGTTCCGACAGTGCCAGCAGCAGCAGATAAAACATTACCAGCGATAGCCCCACCAGCAGATACTGCATCGGGTGCAGGCGCAGATTGGTCATACTTTCAAGGACGAAGAAAGACATAAAGGTCAGCACAATCAGCAGGATGGCATACTTTGTCGCCCTGTCCGTTAACTGATACTGATCTGCTGGCGTGGCGACGGCGACGCTAAACGCTGGCATGCCCAGCCAACCAATCTTTTCGTCGTTAAAGCGCTCGCCGAGGTTGTTCGCAAACCAGCTGCTTTGCCACTGAGCCTTGAATCCTGATTCGCTAATTTCGCGCTTAGCCGGGAGAAAGTCCCCAAGAAAGTTGGGATGTGGCCAGTTGCTGGTTAAGGTCATTTCACTGTTACGTCCAACCGGAACGACGGAGAAATCGCCGGTTCCGCTCAAATTAAGCGACAACGCCATGCTCAGATTTTGCTCAGCCCAGCTCGCATCGGGTAGCGGAATGTGGATCCCCTGCGCACGTCCATCCAGCCCCGTCCCAGGCTCAACGGCCAGCGACGTTCCATTGACCTGCGGCGCTTTTACCACGCCAATCCCACGCGCGTCCCCCACGCCAACCACAATAAACGGTTTGCCGATGCTGATATTTGGATGATTTAAATCACTCAACCGTTCGGCGTTAAACTCAGCCTTCACCGAAACATCATTGTGCCAGACCTGGCCCTCATAAATACCGATTTTACGCGCTTCAACGTTCTGATTCCCCTCAACTACCAACGATTCCGGCAGCCAGAAATGGATATAGCTACGCTTACGCTGGATTTCTTTGCCATCCTCCAGTGAGGTGTAAAGTTCCGTTACCGGAATGGCTATCAGCGGTCCTACCATCTTTTGCGGCCCGCTGGTGCTCTGTCGGATAGCATCTTCGACTTCATCGCGGTAATCCGATCGCTCCACGATGATCTGCCTGACCATCGTCAGCGGGATTAACAGCAGCAGTATTGCGCCACCTAAGGTGACTATTTTCCAAAACAGGGGTGATTTAAACATAGCGTTCTCCTTTGCAATATCAGCAAGGTAGAACAGCTATGTGCGGAGAATTTGAAGTTATGTGAAGTGAGCGTGAAGCGTAAACGAGGCCTGTGCGCCGCCTTGTGGTCGGTTGCACAATGTCACCGTCCCCTCGTGCAGTCGCGCAACCTCACTGACAAACGCCAGCCCTAAACCGCTGCTCTTATGCCCATTTTCACGGGGCAGCGAATAGAAACGCTCAAAAATACGCGGCAACGCGAAGTCGGGGATCCCGCTGCCGCTGTCGATTATCTGCAACGTGACCAGTTCATCCTGCTGATGCGCGCTCAGCGTAATCGTCCCGTCCTGTGGCGTGAAGTCGATAGCGTTGTCGAGCAAATTCCCCACTGCCTGCTCCAGTAACGCAGGATCGGCGGCGACGCTAAGCGATGAAGGCATAATGGTAAGCGTGATGTTTTTTGCCGCCAGTTGCACGCTACGCGCCTCTTTGAGCTGAGCAAACAGCGCATCTACCGCCACTGCCGTCAACGTAATGTCCTGTCGATTCTCCAGTCGCGCCTGGCGTAACAGGGTTTCGACCAGCGCCTGCATACGCGTATTTTGCGTCAGAATATTATCAGTAAAGCGCGCAACCACGTTCGGCGGCGGACCTTCGCGCAAAATCTCAGCCGCGCCGCGAATGGCCGCCAGCGGACTTTTCAGTTCATGCGTTAACGCATAAACATACTGCTCAATGTAGTTTTTGCCCTCCAGCTTCAGTCGCATACTTTCCAGCGCCTGCGCCAGTTTACGTAGCTCGCTGCTGCCTAAATCAGGCAGTGGGACAGGACGATTCTCGGTAACGGAGTCGGCATAGCGCGCCAGCCGGGCGATGGAGCGGTTTATCCACCATACCATCCCGATGCCAATCACTAAGGCAATGCCCAGCAATACGGCGCTGGCCCACAGCATCCGCCGTTCACTGCGTTTAATCACCGGCGCCATCGCCGCGTTCGGTTTACCGACGCTAAGCACTCCGATAATACGTCCGCCGTCTACGATCGGCGCGGCCACGTACATCACTGAACTTTCCGGATCGTTCGGGTTTTGCGGCGTGCTGCGGGCGCCATATTGCCCACGCAGGGTTAACCACACGTCGTTCCAGCGAGAATAGTCCTGACCGACAGCCTGGTTTGCGGAATCAAACAACACTTTACCCTGCGCGTCCGTCATGTAGACATGGTATTCATTACGGACTTTGTTAATGCCGCTGATATTGGCGCTGAATGGGCGGTTATGCAGTTGCGAAAATGCCTGCGCCAGCTTGCCGTTGGCGGGAGAGTCAGAGAGCAAGTCATCGCGCGCCAGCGCAGCCAGCAGCGTGGCGGTATCAATCAAAGTGCCTTCGGTTGCCCGGCGGACGCCTGGTTTAATTTCCTGTACAAAGATCGACAAAACGAACCAGGCGGCGACGGCAACAATCAGAAAATAGCCGAGCAACAAACGCATGCCAATGCGCATCAGACGCTCCTCAGGCTATATCCCATACCGCGATGCGTATTGATGGGGGAAAGCTCAGGGTTGATAGCCCGCAGCTTGGCGCGCAGCGTTTTAATGTGGGTATCGACCGTTCTGTCAAAGGTGTCCTGTGCATCGGCCCAGACTAAATCCATCAACTGCTGGCGTGAGTAAATGCGCCCCGGCGACAACAGCAGCGTTTTCAGCAACAGAAATTCATAGCGCGTCAGGTTTAACGGCCTGCCGAACCAGGTAATCTGCGCGGCCAGCTCATTAAGTTCAAAATCGCCGCAGCGCGTCGTCGATGAAGGAGCAGAGAATTTCTGCACCCGCCGCAGCAGCGTACGCACACGGGCGCACACCTCGCGCGGTGAGAAAGGCTTGGCAACATAGTCATCCGCGCCAATTTCCAGCCCCAGCAGGCGATCCACCTCATCGCTACGCGCGGTCAGAAACAGGATCGGCAACGCTGGATGCCGCTCCAGCAGGCGTCGACACAGTTCAAAACCGCTGATATCCGGTAGTCCGACATCCAGAATGATCGCATCAGGACAACGCTGGCGAGATTTCTCCAGCGCAGGTAATCCGCGCTCAAACGCTTCCACGCTAAAACCTTCCTGCTGCAGCATGTAGATGAGCGTATCGGCAATGCCCTGCTCATCCTCAACCAACCAGATCAACGGTTGTTGCATTTTGCTTCCTTGTTATTCCCGCCACGGCATGATGGGCACCGCGCTGATGGCATTTTTGGGCGATCCATCGACCACTTTATCTGAATAGGCCAGATAGGCCAGTGCATTACGTTTCGCGTCGTAAAAACGCACGACCTGTAAGGATTTAAACACCAGCGAGGTACGTTTTTTAAATACCACTTCGCCCTGCGCTTTGCCGTTCTTGATTCTGTCGCTCAGTTCTACCGGCCCCACCTGCTGACAGGAAATGGCGGCATCGGAGGTATCTTCCGCCAGCCCCAGCCCACCTTTGATGCCGCCGGTCTTCGCCCGGCTCACGTAGCAGGTCACGTTGGTAACATCAGGATCGTCAAACGCTTCGACCACAATTTTATGATCCGGCCCAAACATTTTGAACACTGTATCGACAGATCCAATCTGCTCCGCATGGGCGACCTGCGCTAACATCAGCAGAATTGAGGAAATGATTAAGCTCTTATATTTCATATTGTTACCATTTTTAAAAGTTACTCTGTGTAATTATTCGACATTCTAAGATAAAACGTATACAGATCACAGGATTACAATAATCACGCTTTCGAATGATCGAAAAAAGCATTTATGAGCAAAAAAAACACTGAATGCTAAAACAGCAAAAAATGCTATTATCCTCATACCTGACGTCAGGTACTCGTTGTTGAAAGGATGAGGATATTTTATGGATCAGGCTGGCATTATTCGCGACCTATTAATCTGGCTGGAAGGTCATCTGGATCAGCCTTTGTCGCTTGACAATGTGGCGGCAAAAGCAGGCTATTCCAAGTGGCACCTGCAGAGAATGTTTAAGGACGTGACGGGCCATGCTATTGGCGCCTATATCCGCGCCCGTCGTTTATCGAAATCCGCAGTGGCGCTGCGCCTGACTGCACGCCCAATTCTGGATATTGCGCTGCAATATCGCTTTGACTCTCAACAAACCTTTACCCGCGCGTTCAAGAAACAATTTTCCCAGACGCCTGCGCTGTATCGCCGTTCGCCGGAATGGAGCGCGTTTGGTATTCGCCCGCCTATGCGACTGGGTGAATTTGCCATGCCTGCGCACGAGTTTGTCACGCTGGAAGATACGCAACTGCTTGGCACCACGCAAAGCTATTCCTGCTCGCTGGAGCAGATTTCAGATTTCCGTCATGAAATGCGAATTCAGTTCTGGCGCGACTTCCTTAGCCAGGCTCCTGCGATCCCACCGGTGCTGTACGGGCTGAACGAAACGCGTCCGAGCCTCGAAAAAGATGACGAGCAGGAAGTGTTTTACACCACAGCACTGACGCCGGAACAGGCCAATGGTTATGTGCCGTCGGCACAGCCTATCCTGCTACAGGGCGGCGAGTATGTCATGTTTACCTATGAAGGGCTGGGGACCGGCGTACAGGAGTTTATCCTGACGGTTTACGGCACATGCATGCCAATGCTGAACCTGACGCGCCGTAAAGGGCAGGATATCGAGCGATACTACCCGGCAGAAGATGCCAAAGCGGGAGATCGCCCGATCAACCTGCGCTGCGAATTCCTGATTCCGATTCGCCGCTAGCGCTGCAGTTCGTCTAGCGCAGGGGCGTCCAGATGTGAGATGTCCCCTGCCGTTTCAACTACCCATCCCGGCGCCAGCCACAAACTTTCCTGGTAATCGACGCGAGAAATAGAACAGTTGCGCAGACGCAGGCGACGTTCAGCCCATGCCGGTAATCCCAGAATCGTACTCACCAGGCAACCCAGTGCAATACCGTGACTGACCAGCAGCGGACGACTCCCCGGCGGCAACTCCAGACAGGATGCCAGCGCCGCGTGGACGCGATCGCTCAGTTCCTGCATCGATTCCCCTTCAGGAATACGCCCCTCCACCGTACCGTTCACCAACTGGCGACGCCAGCCCTCTTCTTCCGACGTCAGCGTATCGATATGACGTTGCTCCAGCACGCCCATATTCAGCTCGCGCAAACGTGAGTCATAGGTGATATCACAGCCACAGGCCTGGGCGATGATTTCTGCGGTGCGTCGTGTACGACCTAAATCGCTACTGATGACATGCGTAATACCAAACGTGCGGGCGCGTTCGCCCACCTGCATGGCTTGCTGTTCACCTTTAGCGGTCAGTGGGCTGTCTGACTGGCCTTGAATACGTCGCTCGGCGTTCCACTGCGTTTCGCCATGGCGAACAAGGTATACCTGTAACATGCTTTTTTTCCGTTATACTGCGATGCGATGAATTTTCAAACTGAGCTTAATTATGCACAAGGTTATCTCTGCGACCACCAATCCTGCCAAAATTCAGGCAATTCTGCGGGCATTTGAAGAGATTTTCGGGGAAGGATCCTGCCATATTGAACCCGTCGCCGTCGAGAGTGGCGTGCCGGAACAACCTTTCGGAAACCAGGAAACGCGCACTGGCGCACGAAATCGCGTTGATAATGCGCGCCGTCTGCACCCGCAGGCTGATTTCTGGGTCGCTATTGAAGCGGGAATTGACGACGATGCGACCTTCAGTTGGGTGGTGATTGATAATGGCGTCCAGCGCGGCGAAGCCCGTTCAGCCACGCTGCCATTGCCTGCTGTCATTCTCGACAGAGTCCGTCAGGGCGAAGCGCTCGGTCCGGTGATGTCGGACTACACGGGTATTGATGAGATTGGCCGTAAAGAGGGCGCTATCGGCGTCTTTACCGCGGGCAAGCTGACGCGCTCAAGCGTCTACCACCAGGCGGTGATTCTGGCGCTCAGCCCGTTTCATAACGCAGTGTATTTATAGCGTTGTGCCGGATGGCGGCTTCGCCTTATCCGGCCACAACCGCTCCACATAATTAGGCCTGAAAGCGAAGCGCCATCAGGCATTTTTTAGCAGCACCTGCTCCAGCCAGTGACGCAGATCCACCGGTGCAGATTTGAGGCTGTTCGACCCCCGTGTAATGGTGGCGATCCCCGCCCCGAGCTCGTTTTTAAGCTCGCGCTGACTCATCTCGCCGCGCAGCAACTCTTCAATGATACGCACGCGCGTGCCCAGCGCTTCGCGCTCATCCGGCGTTAACATCAAATTGAGCAGGGGCAGGTGTAAGTCTTGTTCATAGGCGTGTTTAAGCAGCTCGACAAAACGTAACCACTCCTGGTGACGCTGTTCTGCCATCTCTGCCGAATAGGGTGATTGCTGAGTCATAAGTTATCGCCATCGTTGCGGGGGAAGCGTGCTTGCCTCCCCCTTTTGTACTCTTTAACGAGTACGATAGCATAACACAACCGACACGATCAGTAACGACGTTGCCATTCTGCGTCGCTCATCAACTCCGGTTTATCACCAAGGAAATAGCGATAGTACGCATCGTAAGCCAGCACGTTCTTCACGTAGCCACGCGTCTCAGAGAATGGAATGCTTTCGACAAACGCGACAGCATCGATACGACCCGCGCTATTACCAAGCCAGGTGCGAACGCGCCCCGGTCCGGCGTTATAGGCCGCCGACGCGAAAATGCGGTTATTACCGAATTGCTGATAGACATACTGTAAATAGCTGGTACCAATGTTGATGTTGGTATCAGGATCCAGTAGTTGGCTCGGGCTGCTGTAACCTGGAATCGAGAACATTTTCACCGTATGCGTCGCCGTGCCCGGCATAATCTGCATCAGCCCGCTGGCACCAACCGGCGATTTTACTTTCGGGTTCCAGGCGCTTTCCTGACGCGCTATCGCCATCGCATAGCTTGGCGGAATATCCTTGCCGCTGGTGTAGCGTGTAAACAGATCCTTGTAGGCCAGTGGGAAACGCTCTTCCAGATGATCCCACAGCTTACCGGCGATCGTCGCTTGTACGCTCAGATCCCACCAGTGATTGTTGAACGCGTAACGCGCCAGCTGAGCCTGCTCAGACTTGGTGCGACTGGTGACCAGATTCGCCCATTCACTGCGCGCGGTATTGTCCAGGTTCCAGTACATTAGCTCGCGCACACGTGCCATTTCCGGTCCCTGAGTCAGCGCAGAGTCAACGTTTGCCGGGGCTTTATCCACTTTCAGCTCGTACTCTTCACCCAGACGCTGTGCCGCCACCATCGGATAGAAACCGCGCTGCTGCATGAGCTGGTGCAGGATCTCTTTGGCTTCCGCCTCACGCCCGCGCTCAAGCAGCAGATCCGCCTGCCAGTAACGCCACTCATCTTTCTCTTTTGCTTCCATTGGCAGACGCGCCAGCCAGGTATTCAGACCACGACGATCGCCGGTTCCCAGCGCCATGCGCACACGGCGCTCCACAAGCGAGGTGGAATTCGAGCGCATAATGGCGTCATCGCGCCATTTGGCCTGCTCATCGGTAACGTCATTGCCCATCAGACGCCAGGCGACGATGTCGCGCAGCTCCTGGGTTTGCTCGTCATTCAGCTGTTGCGCCTGCGCCAGAGACGGGATCATCAGGCGGGCGTTTTCCGCGTCCTGACGCGCCACGCTGGAAAAAGCCACCGCCGCCATCTGTCGGGTGAAATCCGTCGCGCCAGTGGTGCGTGCAAAGGTCATCACCGAATTCGGATCGTTGGCCAGCGCGATGATCGCCGAAGCGATAGTTTGGTATTGCGCGGGCATTTGTCCAGCCAACGCCGTGACCAGACCGGTATTCCCGGCTTTCATCGCCAGACGAATACGCTCCAGATACGCCAGCGGATCCTGAGTTCCAGAGGCGCGCCATACGCCGAATAATTTGTCACAGGCGTTCGGCTGGCTTTTCCCACTCAACCACAGTTCTTTCGCGCCCTGCCAGGCCTCTTCGGTTTGCCCGGTGCTCCATTTCGCAAAGTAATAGTTGCATTGCGCTTCCGTGGTACCCGGTTTTTCTGGGCTGAACGCCAGCAGTCCACGCCAGTCCTCCCGTCGCGCCAGTTCATTCACGAAACGTGATTGTAGAGTACGCGCGGGGGGCAGCGTCGGGTTGGCGCGCACAAAATTGGTAACGGTAATGGTGGGCTGATTCATCAGATCGTCAGTAATCTGACGATATTCCAGATAAGGATACAGAGGATAATTCTTCAGGCCGGGCATCATCTGCTCTACGACATCCATCTGTCGGTTATCCCAGGCCTGTTTAATTTGCGCATAGCGACTGCGCTGCTCATCCAGGGAATCGGCTCGCGCCACTTGACTGACCGTCAGCAGACATACGCTGGCCGCCAGCAGGCGCCAGGTAAATTGATTGGCTTTGTCCACAAGCTCTTCCTCTTCTCATGTTACGTCTGTGCAGCATCATGCCGCTTAATTAGTTCATGCTAACCAGACATTGCAGAATGCGCCACGTCACGGACACTTTTTTACTTTTGTTGCGAGTGAGATCTGCTGGCTGGGATTGGGCAATGAAAAAGGCTACACTTCGCCTTTGATAACTATTTACCAATAATTAGCCCTAAATAATTCAAGTTGCAGCAAGGCGGCGAGGGAGTAAATCCCCTGAGCGTACAAAAGTGCGTGACTGGGGGGAACGACAAATCTGTCAGGAACAGATTTGAACGCTGCGGAGCAGCGGCCCGCAAGGGCGAGGCTCATGGATGAGCCGAGTAACTCACAGCCAACGCATCTGCGGCTTGAAGTATGACGGGATAAATAAAGAGGCGAGTCCAACGTGGCCCAATTTGTTTATACCATGCATCGTGTCGGCAAAGTCGTTCCGCCGAAACGTCATATTCTTAAAAACATCTCACTGAGCTTCTTCCCTGGCGCCAAAATCGGTGTACTTGGTCTGAACGGCGCGGGTAAATCGACCCTGCTGCGCATCATGGCCGGCATTGATACCGATATCGAAGGTGAAGCTCGCCCACAGCCTGGCATTAAAATCGGTTACCTGCCGCAGGAACCGAAACTAAACCCGGAACATACCGTTCGTGAATCCGTGGAAGAAGCGGTTGCCGAAGTGGTTAACGCGCTGAAAGGTCTGGATGAAGTGTACGCAAAGTACGCCGAGCCGGACGCCGACTTCGATAAACTCGCTGCGCAACAGGGCAAGTTTGAAGAGATCATTCAGGCGCACGACGGTCATAACCTGAACGTGCAGCTTGAGCGTGCCGCTGACGCCCTGCGTCTGCCGGACTGGGACGCTAAAATTGAGAACCTCTCCGGTGGTGAACGCCGCCGCGTCGCGCTGTGCCGCCTGCTGCTGGAAAAACCAGACATGCTGCTGCTCGACGAACCGACTAACCACCTGGATGCCGAATCCGTTGCGTGGCTGGAACGCTTCCTGCACGACTTCGAAGGCACCGTGGTGGCGATTACCCACGACCGTTACTTCCTCGACAACGTTGCGGGCTGGATTCTGGAGCTTGACCGCGGCGAAGGTATTCCATGGGAAGGCAACTACTCCTCCTGGCTGGAGCAGAAAGATCAGCGTCTGGCGCAGGAAGCGTCTCAGGAAGCGGCTCGCCGTAAATCCATTGAGAAAGAGCTGGAGTGGGTGCGTCAGGGCGCTAAAGGCCGTCAGTCTAAGGGTAAAGCCCGTCTGGCACGCTTTGAAGAGCTGAACAACACCGAATACCAGAAGCGTAACGAAACCAACGAACTGTTTATCCCACCTGGAGCACGTCTGGGTGATAAAGTCGTTGAAGTCACCAATCTGCGTAAATCCTACGGCGATCGCGTTCTGATTGACGACCTGAGCTTCTCCGTACCGAAAGGCGCCATCGTCGGCATCATCGGTCCGAACGGCGCGGGTAAATCTACCCTGTTCCGTATGATGTCCGGTCAGGAACAGCCAGACAGCGGCACCATCACACTGGGTGAAACCGTCAAGCTGGCTTCCGTTGACCAGTTCCGTGACGCCATGGACAACAGCAAAACCGTGTGGGAAGAAGTTTCCGGCGGGCTGGATATCATGAAGATCGGCAACACCGAGATGCCAAGCCGCGCCTACGTAGGCCGCTTCAACTTTAAAGGTGTTGATCAGGGTAAACGCGTAGGCGAACTCTCCGGCGGTGAGCGCGGTCGTCTGCACCTGGCGAAGCTGCTGCAGGTTGGCGGCAACATGCTGCTGCTTGATGAACCAACCAACGACCTGGATATCGAAACCCTGCGCGCGCTGGAAAACGCCCTGCTGGAGTTCCCGGGCTGCGCGATGGTCATCTCGCACGACCGTTGGTTCCTCGACCGTATCGCGACCCACATTCTGGATTACCAGGATGAAGGTAAGGTTGAGTTCTTCGAAGGTAACTTTACCGAATACGAAGAGTACAAGAAACGCACGCTGGGCGCAGATGCGCTGGAGCCGAAGCGTATTAAGTACAAGCGTATTTCGAAGTAATTACCGTTAAGCGCCGGATGGCGGCGTTACGCCTCATCCGGCCTACGAGGTTAGTGCGACTTGTAGGCCGGATAAGCGCAACGCCATCCGGCATTTACGCTATCTCTGCTCGCCCATCAACTCTTTCACCAACTCCACGCAGCGCAGAAATCGACCGTCATAGTCGGGCTCCTGAACGTGCACAAAATTGATATTGTTTTCCTGCAGCATCTCGACCAGCAGCGACTGAAATGCTTTTCTGTCAACCGAACTGCCGAGACTGCGTAAGCCATCCGCCACCCATGGAGTATTGTTCTCCAGCAGGATCACCAGGTCAAAGCGATACTCGTCAATCAGGGCCTGCACAAACGGGTGTTCACGCCCTTCATACTTTTTGCAGAAGGCCTGAGTGGTAACGAAATCGGTGTCGATAAACGCCACTTTATTGGCATACTTGACAGCAAAATCAATGTATTGGGCTTGTCCCAGGGCGATTTTATCGTAGTCGGAATACTGCAACGCCATCTCATCACCGCCCAAATGGGAGAAGACGTAATCACGCCCATATTCCCACGCACTGGTAGTGTTAAAGATATTGGCGAGCTTGTTCACCAGCGTCGATTTTCCGCTCGACTCTCCGCCGAGGATCGCCACAGTGCGCACGAAAAACGGCTTCACTTCTGTAGGAATATACTCCCAGTAGCGAAACGGGTTCTCACGGATTTGCCCGCCGCTGATGTTCATAAACGTCCGTTTGGGATCTACCAGCACGGTTTCGATCCCCAGATGTTCCAGATACTGCGGGGCATCTGACTCTTCAGAGGTGTAAATCCAGTTAGGCTGGATCCCTTTCTCCTGCATAAACGTTTTGATCCCGTTGCTCCACACATCCCAACCGTGTGGATACGGCTCCATACCCTCTTCGTTGAAGGCATGAATACGGATATTTTTCTGATATTTAAAGGTTTGCAGCAGCCAGCGTAGACGATCGGGTACCGTGGGCTGTTGCGACATAGCGCTGTCTTCAAACAGGCTGCGATCGCGCGTGTCGTCATACCCCATGATGATATGCAGTTCATCGACCTGACTACACGCGCGCTGGATAAGATAGATATGGCCGGTATGCAGCGGATAAAACTTACCGAATACCACACCGATATTCTTCTGCTGGCGCGGAAACTCCAGCCCGAGAAACCGGTGCAACGCCTCCAGCTTTTGCGCGCTGGGGCTTTTAATTTTGGCATTCAGCAGTTGACTTAAATATCCCTTGGTCATGCCACTGGCATCTGCCACCTGTTGCAGGGTACAGCCCTTTTGCTTAATGGCAGTTTTCAGATAATCAAATGACACAAGAGCCTCCTGCTGTAAAAATAAACGTAATACCCAATACCGCCGGAAAGACGGCGGGTATTTTATTATAGGTCGTCAAACACGCTTAAAGCATCCGTAAGCTTCTTAACGCCAAAGACCTGCATCCCTTCCGGCACTTTTTTCGGCACGTTGGCGGCAGGAACAATCGCCCGACGAAAGCCGTGCTTCGCCGCTTCGGAAATACGCTCCTGGCCGCTGGGTACCGGACGGATTTCGCCCGCCAGTCCCACTTCGCCAAAGACCACTAAGTCCTGCGGCAGCGGTCGGTCGCGCAGGCTGGAAACCATTGCCAGTAGCAGTGCCAGATCGGCGCTGGTTTCGGTAACCTTCACGCCACCGACCACGTTGACGAACACGTCCTGATCCGCCATCTGCAAGCCGCCGTGACGATGCAGCACGGCCAGCAGAATCGCCAGACGGTTCTGCTCCAGGCCGACCGCCACACGACGCGGATTCGCCATCATCGAATGGTCGACCAGCGCCTGAATCTCCACCAGCAACGGGCGTGTGCCTTCCCAGACCACCATCACTGAACTGCCGGAGGTGACTTCATCGCCACGGCTTAAGAAGATAGCGGAAGGGTTGCTAACTTCGCGCAACCCCTGTTCGGTCATGGCAAAGACGCCCAACTCATTCACCGCGCCAAAGCGGTTTTTATGGCTACGCAGAGTACGAAAACGAGAATCGGCGTCGCCGTCGAGCAGCACCGAGCAGTCAATACAGTGCTCCAGCACCTTTGGACCGGCCAGCGAGCCGTCTTTGGTGACGTGGCCGACCATGATAATCGCCACGCCGCGCGTTTTGGCAAAGCGGGTCAGGTAAGCCGCGGTTTCACGTACCTGTGCCACGCTGCCCGGCGAAGACTGAATGTCCGCCATGTGCATCACCTGAATGGAGTCGATAACCATCAGCCTCGGCTGTTCTTCTTCGGCAATCAGGCAAATTTGTTCGATACTGGTTTCCGACAGCATGTTCAGATTCGCCGTCGGCAGACCGAGTCGATGCGCGCGCATCGCCACCTGTTGCAAAGACTCTTCGCCGGTGACGTACAGGGTTTTCATCTGCTCAGCGAGCTTGCACAGCGTTTGCAGCAGCAGCGTTGATTTCCCTGCGCCGGGGTTACCGCCAATCAGGATGGCGCTGCCGGGCACCACACCGCCGCCCAGCACGCGGTCAAACTCTTTAAATCCGGTGGAAAAACGCGGCAACTCTTCAAGGCTGATATCAGACAGCTTCTGCACTTTTGCGATGCCCGCATTCCCGGCATAGCCGCTGAGCCGCTCGTTACGCGCCACCGTTGGTGACGCTGCAAGGCGTACCTCGGTAATGGTGTTCCAGGCCTGACAGGCGCTGCATTGCCCTTGCCAGCGCGGGTAATCGGCCCCGCATTCGTTACAAACAAAGGCGCGTTTTGGAGCTTTGGCCACGTTTTACCTCTTTCGTTAGCGCGTTTACCGGACAGCGTGGGCGCTTATCCGGCCTACGGTCACTTTGCCATCAGGCAATTAAATCATTTCTGGTTCATGCTGCCAGAGAGAATGCAGAACACGCCCATCAGGTCAGCGTGACGGATCGTAATCTCCGTCTTTTCATTCACTTTGGGTTTGGCATGATACGCTATACCCAGTCCAGCCGTTTTGATCATCGGCAGATCGTTGGCGCCATCGCCGATCGCCACCGTCTGCGCTATCGGGATCTCATACTCCTGCGCCAGGCGGGTCAGGGTGTTGGCTTTGTACTGGGCATCGACGATATCGCCGATCACGTTGCCGGTGAATTTACCGTCCATGATCTCCAGCTCGTTTGCCACAGCCGCCGTCAGACGTAGTTTGTTACGCAGATAATCGGCAAAGAAGGTAAAACCGCCGGAGGCAATTGCCACTTTCCAGCCGAGCGTTTCCAGTTTTAACACCAGCTGAGTCAGGCCAGGCATCAGTGGTAGCGTTTCGCGCACCTGGTGCAAAATATTGGCATCAGCGCCCTTCAACGTCGCCACGCGGCTGCGCAAGCTGGCGGTAAAGTCCAGCTCGCCGCGCATCGCGCGTTCGGTGACTTCGGCAACCATTTCGCCGGTTCCAGCCAGTTTGGCAATTTCATCAATACACTCGATCTGGATAGCCGTTGAATCCATGTCCATCACCAGCAAACCCGGCGTGCGCAAATGCGGAATTTTACCCAGTGGCGCAACATCCAGTTTGGCATCATGCGCCAGTTTTGCCGCACGCGGCGTTAACGAGCCCGCCAGACGAATCACCTGATAATCCTCAACGCACCACGCCGCCACGATCACCATCGCCGCACCCAGTTTGCTCTGGTATTGCGTTAACCGTTGTTTATCCAGCCCACGACCGTACAGCAGCCAGCCACTGCGGCCCGCGTGGTAATCCAGCGGCATGACTTCATCACCGCTTAAAGAGAGAGGCAGACCTGGCCACAGAGAAACATCTTCAGGTAGATCGCACCAGGTAATGTTAGGCATTAAAGCTCCTGTAAAATCGTTCGGGTCGGAATCATCAGGGGAAAATAACGCATGAGGCTACCCTGTAACCAGCGCTTCTGGCAACATTAAGTCTCAAATTTTCAGCAGGTGGAATATGGCTCGCACAAAACTGAAATTCCGACTTCATCGTGCAGTGATTGTATTGTCCTGCCTTGCGCTGCTCGTTGCCCTGATGCAGGGCGCGTCCTGGTTTAGTCAAAGCCACCAACAGCAGCGTAATCCGCAGCTCGAAGAGCTGGCGCGCACGCTGGCTCGCCAGGTCTCCTTGAACGTCGCCCCGCTGATGCGTACCGAAACGCCGGATGAAAAGCGCATTAAAGCGGTACTCTCGCAGCTCACGGAAAGTAGCCGTATTCTGGATGCGGGCGTCTACGATGAAAAGGGAGACCTGATTACACGCACCGGTGAGAGCGTCAACGTTCGAGACCGACTGGCGTTGGACGGCAAAAAAGCCGGGGGCTATTTTAACCAGCAGATTGTCGAGCCCATTCAGGGAAGAAATGGTCCGCTGGGCTATCTACGCCTGACGCTGGATACCCACACGCTCGCCACCGAAGCCAAGCAGGTGGATAACACCACCAACATCTTACGCCTAATGCTGCTTCTGTCACTGGCAATTGGCGTGGTGCTCACCCGTACCTTATTGCAAGGCAAGCGCACCCGCTGGCAGCAATCCCCTTTCCTGCTGACCGCCAACAAACCGGTACAGGAAGAAGACAACGAGAAGAAAGAGTAATAACAGAAAGGACATCGACCATGACGACACTACGCCTGCTTATCTCAGACTCTTACGATCCGTGGTTTAACCTCGCGGTCGAAGAGTGCATTTTTCGCCAGATGCCCGCCACGCAGCGCGTCCTGTTCTTGTGGCGTAACGCCGATACGGTGGTGATTGGCCGGGCGCAAAACCCGTGGAAAGAGTGTAATACCCGCCGTATGGAAGAAGACAACGTGCGGCTCGCCCGTCGCAGCAGCGGCGGCGGCGCGGTGTTCCATGACTTAGGCAATACCTGCTTTACCTTTATGGCCGGTAAACCGGAGTACGACAAAACCATCTCTACCGCTATTGTCCTCCATGCCCTGAACGCGCTGGGCGTAGACGCCGACGCCTCCGGGCGTAACGATCTGGTCGTGAAAACGCCAGACGGCGATCGCAAAGTTTCCGGCTCTGCTTATCGGGAAACGAAAGACCGCGGATTCCACCACGGCACGCTGTTGTTGAACGCCGATCTCAGCCGCCTGGCAAACTATCTCAATCCGGATAAAAAGAAACTCGCCGCCAAAGGCATCACCTCGGTTCGCTCACGCGTAGCGAATCTAACGGAGCTGTTGCCGGGCATCACCCATCAACAGGTCTGTCAGGCCATCACGGAAGCCTTTTTTGCCCACTATGGCGAACGTGTCGAAGCGGAAATTATCTCGCCGGACAAAACCCCGGATCTGCCGAACTTTGCCGAAACCTTTGCCCGTCAGAGCAGTTGGGAGTGGAATTTTGGTCAGGCGCCTGCGTTCTCGCACCTTCTGGACGAGCGTTTCACCTGGGGCGGCGTTGAGCTGCATTTCGACGTGGAAAAAGGTCATATCACCCGTACGCAGGTCTTTACCGACAGCCTCAATCCCGCGCCGTTAGAAGCGCTGGCGGGTCGTCTGCAGGGGTGTTTGTACCGTGCGGATATGCTGCAACAGGAGTGCGAAGCGCTGCTGGTTGATTTCCCACAGCAGGAGAAAGAGTTACGCGAGCTGTCAGCGTGGATTGCCAGTGCAGTGAGCTAAACGCTGGCCTGAAAATGCCGGATGGCGGTCCGGCATACATCGATTGTAGCCCGGTAAGCGCAGCGCTACCGGGCATCACAACACTTACTCTTTATCGCCCAGCAGAACGGATTCCAGTGCGATTTTGATCATGTCGTTGAAGGTCGTCTGACGTTCAGCGGCAGTGGTCTGCTCGTGAGTACGGATATGGTCGGACACGGTGCAGATGGTCAGCGCTTTCGCACCAAACTCAGCCGCAACGCCATAGATACCCGCCGCTTCCATTTCCACGCCCAGCACGCCGTATTTTTCCATTACGTCGAACATTTCGCCGTCCGGAGAGTAGAACAGGTCAGCGGAGAACAGGTTGCCCACGCGCGCGTCTACGCCCAGCGCTTTTGCCGCATCAACTGCGTTACGCACCATGTCGAAGTCAGCGATAGCTGCGAAGTCATGATCTTTAAAACGGATACGGTTTACTTTGGAGTCGGTGCAGGCGCCCATACCGATAACCACGTCACGCAGTTTAACGTCCATACGCACAGCGCCGCAGGAGCCTACGCGAATGATTTTCTTCACGCCAAAATCGGTGATCAGCTCTTTGGTGTAGATAGAGCAGGACGGGATACCCATCCCGTGACCCATAACGGAGATCTTACGGCCTTTGTAAGTACCGGTGAAACCTAACATGCCGCGAACGTTGTTCACTTCACGAACATCTTCGAGGAAAGTTTCAGCAATATGCTTTGCGCGCAGCGGGTCGCCCGGCATCAATACGACGTCAGCGAAATCACCCATTTCTGCATTAATATGTGGAGTTGCCATCTTCAGTTCCCTTTTGATTTATTGTTTTTGTCGAGGGGGTAGCAATGCCTTACCCAACCGACAAAACGAATTCAAATACCCTAAGGATTTCGCGTTGTAGGAAGGCGACGAATTCGGAACCCCGGGAGCATAGATTACCTATGTGACCGGGGTGAGCGAATGAAGTCAACGCATCTACAGCGCGAAAGACAACGGGTATCACAGCATGTTTTTACCGTAGTCCATCGGCGATGTACCAAAGTAGCTCGCCAGCGTCTGGCCAATATCCGCGAAAGTTTCACGGTGACCTAAAGAACCTGGTTTCACTTTCGGGCCGTAAACCAGCACCGGAATGTGCTCACGGGTGTGGTCAGTGCCGGTCCAGCTCGGGTCACAGCCGTGGTCAGCAGTCAGGATCAGAATGTCATCTTCACCCACCAGTTCCATCAGTTCAGGTAAACGGCGGTCGAACAGTTCCAGACCTGCAGCGTAACCAGCGATATCGCGACGATGTCCCCAGGAAGAGTCGAAATCAACGAAGTTAGTGAAGACAATGGTCTTATCACCCGCTTCTTTCATCTCTTTGATGGTGGCGTCGAACAGCGCGTCCAGGCCGGTAGCTTTCACTTTTTTGGTGATGCCGCAGTTAGCGTAGATATCCGCGATTTTACCGACGGAAACCACGTGACCGTCTTTCTCGTCGACCAGTTTCTGCAGCACGGTCGGTGCTGGCGGCTCAACGGCCAGATCGTGACGGTTACCGGTACGCTGGAAATTACCCGCTTTATCACCGATAAACGGACGCGCGATAACACGACCGATGTTGTAACCACCTTCGGTCAGTTCTTCACGAGCGATTTCACACAGTTCGTAGAGTTTATCCAGGCCAAAAGTCTCTTCGTGACAGGCAATCTGGAACACGGAGTCTGCGGAAGTATAGAAAATCGGCTTGCCGGTTTTCATATGCTCTTCACCCAGTTGATCCAGGATCACGGTACCGGAAGAGTGGCAGTTGCCGAGGTAGCCCGGCAGGTTGGCACGTTTGACCAGTTTATCCAGCAGTTCCTGCGGGAAGCTGTTGTCATGATCGGAGAAATAACCCCAGTCAAACAGAACCGGAACACCCGCGATTTCCCAGTGGCCAGACGGCGTGTCTTTCCCGGAAGAGAGTTCATGCGCCCAGGCGTAGGCACCAATCACTTCCGCGTTACCGTCCATACCAGCAGCAATTTTACCGGTAGAACCTTCGTGAGCTTTCACCAGGCCCAGACGGGTCAGGTTAGGCAGATTCAGTGGACCTTTGCGACCCTTGTCAGCTTCGCCTTTCGCACAGGCTTCTGCAATGTGTCCCATAGTGTCTGAGCCTACGTCGCCAAAGCGATCCGCATCTTCAGTCGCACCAATACCAAAGGAGTCCAGCACCATAATAAATGCACGTTTCATCTTGTTCTCCAACATCTGCGCCGCAAAAAAGCGATCAGATCAGTATACAGTTATTCGGTAATACGACGATAGACTGTCGGTGTAATTTCTGGCGCTTTATCGTCAAGGCTAATTGCCGCTTTGACCGCTTTCGCCGCTTCCTGCCAGCTGGCTTCGTCTTTGGCGTGGATCACCGCCAGCGGACGCTGTCCGTCTACGCTGTCGCCCAGACGCGCCATGTCGCTAAAGCCAACGCTGTAATCAATGGTGTCCGAAGCCTGACGACGACCGCCGCCCATGGAAACAACCGCCATTCCCAGCGCACGGGTATCCATAGCGCTGACAAAACCTTCGGTATCAGCATATACCGCTTTGCTGAGCATTGCCGTCGGCAGGTACTTCGCATAATTTTCGACGAAATCGGTCGGGCCTTTCTGCGCCGCAACCATGCGACCAAAAATCTCTGCCGCTTTGCCGTTATCCAGCACCGCCTGCAATTTCGCACGGGCTTCGACATCGTCTTTCGCCAGATTGCCGGAGATCAGCATTTCCACGCACAGCGCCATCGTGACGTCTAACAGACGTGGATTGCGGTATTCACCTGTCAGGAACTGCACCGCTTCGCGGACTTCAACCGCGTTACCTGCGCTGGATGCCAGTACCTGGTTCATATCGGTTAACAGCGCGGTGGTACGTACACCCGCCCCGTTCGCCACGCCGACAATCGCTTCGGCAAGCGCTTCAGAAAGCTCATAGGTCGGCATAAAGGCGCCGCTGCCGACTTTCACATCCATCACCAGCGCATCCAGCCCTTCCGCCAGCTTTTTCGCCAGGATAGAGCCGGTAATCAGCGGGATGGAATCCACCGTCGCGGTAATATCGCGGGTGGCATAAAAACGTTTATCCGCCGGTGCGAGCGAGCTGGTTTGCCCAATAATCGCCACACCCACGTCTTTAATAATTTCACGGAAACGCGCATCGTCCGGGAAGATGTCAAACCCTGGGATGGCTTCCAGTTTATCGAGCGTACCGCCGGTATGACCCAGACCACGTCCGGAGATCATCGGAATATAGCCGCCACATGCAGCGACCATCGGGCCTAACATCAGTGACGTTACGTCACCCACGCCGCCGGTAGAGTGTTTATCCACAATCGGGCCGTTCAGCTGCAGGCTTTTCCAGTCCAGCACGGTTCCTGAATCACGCATTGCCATGGTCAGCGAAACACGCTCAGGCATTGTCATATCGTGGAAGAAAATGGTCATCGCCAGGGCGGCGATTTGCCCTTCAGAGATGGTGTTGTCGCGAATCCCATTGATAAAGAAGCGAATCTCTTCATCGCTCAGCGCATGACCATCACGTTTTTTACGAATAATTTCTTGTGCGAGAAACATGGTAACCCCCGATAAATCAGGTTAAATGCAGCGGAAAACCCACTGCAATGAATGATTACTCTAAACAATTCGAGTCGCAGGAAGCGGCAAGGAAGCTCATCCCCAGGCGCTTACTACAGTAAGTGACTGGGGTGAGGGAGTGCAGCTAACGCACCTGCGGCTTGCAGTATGACGAGTAATTAGTAGCTGCTTGCGCTCTTACCGTCGCCGTGACCCAGCGCTTTCAGCAGGCTCGCCAGCAGGCTGGATGCGCCAAAACGATAGTGACGGGAATCGGCCCAGTCAGCGCCAAACAGTTCGTCAGCAATCGCCAAGAACTGCTGTGCATCTTCTGCAGTACGCACGCCGCCTGCCGGTTTGAAACCTACAGTTTTAGAAACGCCCATGTCGCGGATCACTTCCATCATGATGCGTGCGCTTTCCGGCGTCGCATTTACCGGCACTTTACCGGTAGAGGTTTTGATGAAATCAGCACCCGCTTTGATGGAGATTTCAGACGCTTTACGGATAAGACTCTCTTCTTTCAGCTCACCGGTTTCGATGATCACTTTCAGCAGCACGTTTGCCGCCGCACACGCATCTTTACATGCTTTAACCAGATCAAAACCAACCTGCTCGTTACCGGCGATCAGGGCACGGTAAGGGAACACCACGTCAACTTCATCCGCGCCGTAGGCAATCGCCGCGCGGGTTTCAGCCAGCGCAATCTCGATGTCGTCGTTGCCGTGCGGGAAGTTGGTCACGGTTGCAATACGGATGTCCGGAGTGCCTTGCTCTTTCAGCGTCTTACGCGCGATAGGAATGAAACGCGGATAGATGCAAATAGCGGCAGTGTTGCCTACCGGGGTCTTCGCCTGATGACACAGCGCGATCACTTTTTCATTGGTGTCGTCGTCATTCAGGGTGGTCAGGTCCATCAGTTTCAGTGCACGCAGGCTGCTTGCTGTTAAATCGGTCATAACATTCTCCAACGGCATCGCCGTATAAAATTTCACCTTGCGAGTTTGTTAGTATTCTAACATCCGCTCGCTATTACACTTCGATATACATCACAGTTAATGAAAACCACATACAGATTTGCATTACTCTAATGAGATCTACTTCAAATAAATCACCTTTCAAGAAGGGATGCGGTGGCATCAGGCGCATCCGGATCAAAGGTTGTGGCGGCGTTGCTTTCTACAATGGCGTTACACCTTCGGGATAAAAAGGAATCAACGATGCCCACTTCAAGCGAACTCGCGCTGCAACAGCGTTGCCAACAAATCGTGACCAGTCCGGTGCTCAGCCCTGAGCAGAAACGCCACTTCCTGGCGCTGGAGGCTGAAAACGCGCTGCCTTACCCGCAACTACCTGCTGAGGCTCGCCAGGCGCTGGATGACGGGGTGATCTGCGATATGTATGAAGGTCATGCCCCGTTCAAACCGCGCTATGTTTTACCCGACTACGCGCGTTTTCTGGCCAACGGTTCCTCATGGCTGGAACTGGAAGGAGCCAGGGATCTTGATGACGCGTTATCCTTACTCACCATCCTGTATCACCACGTTCCGTCAGTCACCTCGATGCCGGTCTATCTCGGCCAGCTCGACGTTCTGCTGCAACCGTATGTTAGAATTCTAACACAAGATGAGATCGATATTCGAATAAAACGTTTCTGGCGTTATCTCGACAGAACCCTGCCAGACGCATTTATGCATGCCAATATCGGCCCCGCTGATACGCCTGTCACCCGTGCAATTTTACGCGCAGACGCAGAGTTAAAGCAGGTTTCGCCTAATCTGACGTTCATTTATGATCCGCAAATTACACCTGACGACCTGCTGCTCAACGTGGCGCAAAATATCTGCGAGTGCAGTAAGCCGCACATTTCCAACGGCCCCGAAAATGATAAAATTTTCACAAAAGGTCAGTATGGCGTCGTCAGCTGTTACAACTCGTTGCCGCTCGCCGGGGGTGGAAGCACGCTGGTCAGGCTCAATCTGAAAGCCATCGCAGAGCGCAGCACCTCTGTCGATGACTTCTTTATGCGCACCCTACCGCACTATTGCCAGCAGCAAATCACCATCATTGATTCACGATGTGAATTCCTCTATGAAAAATCACATTTCTTTGAGAATAGCTTCCTGGTGCAGGAAGGGTTGATTGATCCCGAACGTTTTGTCCCTATGTTCGGCATGTATGGCCTGGCGGAGGCGGTGAATCTGCTGTGCGATAAGGCGGGGCAGAATGCTCGCTACGGAAAAGACGAGGTCGCCAATCAGCTCGGCTATCGCATCAGCGCCCAACTGGCGGAGTTTGTAGAAAGTACCCCGGTGAAATTTGGCTGGAAGCAGCGCGCAATGCTGCACGCACAGTCAGGGATCAGTTCTGACATCGGCACCACGCCGGGCGCGCGTCTGCCCTACGGCGATGAGCCGGATCCGATCACTCACCTGCAAACCGTCGCGCCGCATCATGCGTATTATCACGCTGGGATCAGCGACATTCTCACGCTGGATGAAACCATCAAGCGCAATCCTCAGGCGCTGGTGCAATTGTGCCTCGGGGCGTTTAAAGCTGGGATGCGTGAGTTTACTGCCAACGTGAGTGGTAACGATCTGGTCCGCGTCACCGGCTATATGGTACGCCTGTCGGATCTGGAAAAATATCGCGCCGAAGGTTCACGCACCAACACCACCTGGCTGGGCGAAGAAGCCGCGCGCAATACCCGCATTCTGGAACGACAACCTCGCGTGATTAGCCATGAACAGCAGATGCGCTTCAGTAAGTAAGATCATTCCTTTCTCCTGCGTCGACGGGCCGGGCAGTCGCCTGGCTCTGTTTCTGCAAGGATGTAACCTGCGCTGTAAAAATTGCCACAATCCGTGGACGATGGGACGCTGCAACGACTGCGGGGAATGTGTCCTGCATTGCCCGCATGAAGCGCTGAGCCTGAGTGCGGGGAAAGTGAGATGGCAATCCGACGTATGTCAGCAGTGCGATACCTGCCTGCACATGTGCCCACAGCAGGCCACGCCGATGACGCAAACCCTGAGCATTGATGAAGTGCTGCAGCATATTCGCAAGGCGGTGCTGTTTATTGAAGGAATTACGGTCAGCGGCGGCGAAGCGACCACCCAGTTGCCGTTTATCGTGGCGCTGTTTAACGCAATCAAAACCGATCCGCAGCTGCAACACCTGACCTGCATGGTAGACAGCAACGGCATACTGAGCGAAACCGGCTGGCAAAAACTGCTGCCGGTATGCGACGGCGTAATGCTCGATTTAAAAGCCTGGGATAGCGCGTGTCATCGACAGTTGACTGGCCGTGATAACACGCTGATTAAACAAAGCATTACCTTTTTGTCCGGGCAGGGAAAACTTGCGGAACTGCGCCTTCTGGTTATTCCTGACCACGTGGATTATCTACAGCATATCGATGCACTGGCGGCGTTTATCAAACGTTCAGGTGATGTACCAGTGCGGCTAAATGCCTTTCATGCGCACGGGGTGTACGGCGAAGCGAAGGACTGGCCGAGCGCCACGCCTGAGGATGTGGAGCAACTGGCGCAAGGATTGCGCGAGCGCGGAGTGGATAATTTGATCTTCCCGGCGCTGTACCTGTAATTGCCGGATGCGACGTATCCGGCAATTAAAAATCAAATAACGCCGTCGTATTGCGATACAGCGCATCAGCGATAACATCCGCAGGTTCCGGGCGCAGCTCGCAGAGGACATCAAAGACTCTGACCACCTGCTCCGGGCGATTCGGCTGTCCCTGAAAGCCGTTGAGCGGCATATCCGGCGCGTCAGTTTCCAGCAGCAGTGAGTCCAGCGGCAGTTGCGCCATTACCTCGCGGGTTTTACTGGCGCGCGGCCAGGTAATGGTGCCGCCCACGCCAATTTTGTAGCCCAGTTGCACAAAACGTTCGGCCTGCTGCACGCTCCCGGAAAATCCATGCACCACGCCGGTTCGCGGTAAAGCATGGCGTTTCAGGTGCATCGCCAGCTTGTCATGAGTGCGCCGCGAATGCAGGATCACCGGCAGTTCGTAACGCTTCGCCAGCTTAAGCTGCGCTTCCAGCAGCCGCTCTTGCTTATCGAATTGCGGATCGTCCCGATAAAGATCCAGCCCAATCTCACCTACCGCCACCAGCTTTTGCGGACGCTTATCCAGCGCCTGCTGCAACTGCTCCAGGCAGTCATCGCTATGTTGCTCAATAACAATGGGGTGCAGCCCCAGGGCGGCAAACAATGGAGGGTAATTTTCCGCTAACGCCAGTACACGGGAAAAATTTGCCGCCTGGGTGGCCGGAACGATAATCCTTTGCACGCCGACGTCAGTCGCGCCCTGAATACTGGCAGATTCATCGCCCGTAAACGGCGGAAAATCAAAGTGACAATGCGTATCAATAAAACGATAACTCACGCCAAATCCTCATTATTAAACGTCGTGTCGTTAGCCTGAGGCGCATTGGTCACCACGGGGGCGTGAGCGTCGTTAGCCACCGGCGCAGGTGGAACCACGACCGGTCCCGGCACCACAATCTTCGGCGTCTGACGAGGCAGCGGCGCATTTTTCGCCAGCAGCTTGCCGACGGTTGCCAGGAAGTAACGACCACACAGGCGTCCGGTCTTGTAATCTTCCCGCAGCGCCGGAATACGGCTTCCTAATGCCATGCTATGGAGCGGTTTGGGCGGGTAGATCTCAAAGATACGCAGCTTGCCCGGCGGTTTCTCAATAAAACTCTGAATCGCGCGATAGCTGGCTTCATGGTGCTGGACCAGATTCAGCAGCGGTTGCAGGCTGCTTTCGCCCAGCCAGCGTTCCATACGCTTGAACCACTGCGGGGTGTAATACATTTGCGAAGGCACGGTGCGGATAACCACCAGCGTTTTTGCCCCCTGCTTCGCCGCTTCCTGCACGGGAATGGCGTCGCTGACTCCCCCATCGAGATAATTCACACCATCCAGCGCAACCCCGGCGCGGTAGAACCCGGGAATAGCGCTGGAGGCACGAATAAGATCGAGCCAGTTTTGCCGGTTCGGCGAAAAATAGCCAGGCGTGTAGTCATCGCCCCGACAGGCGCACATATAAAACGATTTCCCTGCGGCAAACAGGCGCTCGGCGTTATCCATCGCCAGCGGCATCTGAGACGCAGTCGAATCCACCAGCCAATCGAGATCGATTAAATTTCCCCCGCGCACAAAGCGCACCGGGTCAAAAAATTCACGTCGGGTAGTGTAACGCATGATGACTTTACGGCCGTAACCCGGCTGGTTACAAAGATAGGCTGAAAGGTTTTGCGCACCAGCGGAGGTCCCGTAGAAGAGATCAAAAGGATTGAACTGCGCGCGCATGAATTCATCCAGTACGCCAGCGGTGAAGATGCCTCTTTGTCCGCCGCCCTCACACACCAGCGCCATACTGCCTGGTTGAAACGGACGTAACGATAACGGCGCAATATTGCCGAGCGTGACGGGTATTCTCTGCCCCACCTCTGCCTTCCTGTTGTTTTTGTAATAGAACAACAAAGTAACGCAAATTGCCTGATGCTAAAACCGTAAAAGCCAGTCCGGTGGACTGGCTTAGTAGCAAGTTATCTTTACGGTTAATCCCCAAAATAATTCGAGTCACAAGAAGGCGGCAAGGGCGTAAATCCCGATCTGCTTACTCTGGTAAGTGATGCGGGCGAGCACGCGTAGCCAGCGCACCTTTAACTTGAAGAATAAAGGGGATGTCGCTAGGGCCGTTTACGACCTGTAAACAGGCTGACCAGAAACAGAATGATCCCCACCACAAAAACAATTTTCGCTGCGCCAGCAGCGGTACCCGCCAGTCCACCAAAACCCAGTGCAGCGGCAATTAACGCGATAACCAGAAATATGATGCCCCATCGAAACATGCGCTTCTCCTTTACCATAGTTAATGTCACCGCTTGATATGAGCACTCAGGCTGCCCATCGGCGATATTTTCAGTGTGGTGCACAACACGCCTCCCGACAAACGTCGGGAGGACGAATTAAGTCTAATTAGTGAGTTTTAAGATCGTTTTTGACGCTTTTCACGCCATCAATCGCTTTGGCGATGCTCTCAGCGCGATCGCTTTGAGCCTGTGATTCAACGGTTCCTGAAAGCTGTACCACGCCATCGGTGGTTTCAACTTTCACTTTGCGGGAAGGGACAATATCATCGGCCAGCAGCTTGGCTTTTACCTCACTGGTGATTGCCGTATCGCCCGCATAGCCTTTTACAGAAGTGTCTTTGCTATCACGTACGTGCAGTTTGTCGCTAACGGAGGTCACACCCTCAACGCCTTTGGCGACTTTAACGGCCTCTTCGGCCTGTGCCTGGCTTTCAACAAACCCGCTTAGCGTCACCACCTTCTGGTCGGTTTTAACGGAAATGTCGGTGCTCTTAATGCTATCGTGATCCACCAGCGCGGCTTTTACTTTCGCAGTGATGGTGCTGTCATCCATGAAATTACCGACTTTGTTCATGGAGCTATCGACTTTCTGCCCCGCACTTTCGACGCCGGATTGCGTTTTATCCGTCGTGGAGTTTTCTGCATAAGCAGAACCCGTTGCAACAGCGGAGGTCAGCATCACGGCCAGCAGCGTTTTAGAAATCTTAAGTCCTGTCATTGTCATCGATGTATTCCTGTATGTTTGCTAAAAGCTGCGCTCTGCCATAAAACGGCTTGAGCCAGCAACTAATCTTGTAAGTGGAATAAATATCAGCAATAGAAGCTGCAACAGGCAGCCTAAAAAGCATTTAACGCCGACATTTATGTCATCACATTGTTAAATATAGTTCAGGATTTCGTGATCGCAGTCCAGATTGACTAAAAAACGTGCAAACAAAAGAAAAACGAGAGGTTTTAAGAACATTCCGCAAGGGATTTAAAAGACAGGAAAAGTTGTAGGGCACGGTGGATACCGTGCCCTGAAGGTCGATTAGTGTTCGCGCGTTTTGCGGAACTGAACGTCAGGGTAACGTTCCTGGGTGAGATTCAGGTTAACCATGGTCGGCGCGATATAAGTGAGGTTATCGCCGCCATCCAGCGCCAGCTGAATTTCGTTTTTACGCTTGAATTCTTCGAATTTCTTCACGTCAGAACACTCTACCCAGCGTGCTGTCGCTACGTTGACCGACTCATAAATCGCTTCAACGTTGTATTCGCTCTTCAGGCGTGAAACCACCACGTCGAACTGCAGCACACCAACAGCGCCCACGATCAGATCGTTATTAGCGATCGGACGGAAAACCTGCACTGCGCCCTCTTCGGACAGCTGAACCAGCCCTTTCAGCAGCTGTTTCTGCTTCAACGGATCCTTCAGACGAATACGACGGAACAGCTCCGGCGCGAAGTTCGGAATACCAGTGAACTTCATCATTTCGCCTTGGGTAAAGGTATCGCCAATCTGGATAGTGCCGTGGTTGTGCAGACCCAGAATATCGCCCGGATACGCTTCTTCCACGTGAGAACGGTCACCAGCCATAAAGGTCAGCGCATCGGAGATAACCACGTCTTTACCAATGCGCACCTGGCGCATTTTCATGCCTTTCTCGTACTTGCCGGACACCACGCGCATAAACGCCACGCGGTCACGGTGTTTCGGGTCCATGTTGGCCTGAATTTTAAACACGAAGCCGGTGAACTTCTCTTCTGAGGCTTCAACAACGCGGGTGTCGGTTTTACGCGGCATCGGCGCAGGCGCCCACTCCACTAAGCCATCCAGCATATGATCAACGCCGAAGTTACCGAGCGCGGTACCGAAGAATACCGGGGTGATTTCGCCCGCGAGGAACAGCTCATGGTCGAACTCGTTAGACGCGCCCTGCACCAGCTCCAGCTCGTCGCGCAACTGCTGCGCCAGGTCTTCCCCCACGGCGGCATCGAGTTCCGGGTTGTTCAGACCTTTAACAATGCGCACTTCCTGAATGGTGTGGCCTTTACCCGTCTGGTACAGGTAAGTTTCGTCTTTATATAGGTGATAGACGCCTTTGAACAACTTACCGCAGCCAATCGGCCAGGTGATCGGCGCACAGCCGATTTTCAGCTCATTCTCGACTTCATCCAGCAGCTCCATCGGATCGCGGATGTCACGGTCGAGTTTGTTCATAAAGGTCAGGATCGGGGTATCACGCAGACGGGTAACTTCCATCAGCTTACGGGTCCGGTCTTCAACACCTTTTGCGGCGTCGATGACCATCAGGCAGCAGTCCACCGCTGTCAGAGTACGGTATGTATCTTCAGAGAAGTCTTCGTGCCCAGGGGTGTCCAGCAGGTTTACCAGGCAGTCATGATATGGAAACTGCATCACAGAGGTGGTAATGGAGATACCACGCTGTTTTTCCATTTCCATCCAGTCAGATTTCGCATGCTGGCTGGAGCCACGGCCTTTTACCGTACCGGCGGTCTGAATCGCCTGTCCGAATAACAGTACCTTTTCAGTAATTGTCGTTTTACCGGCATCCGGGTGAGAAATAATGGCAAAAGTGCGGCGTTTGGCCACCTCTTGCAAATAAGGAGACAACGTCATAGTCAAATCTTCTTAGGTAAGCACGGCAACAGGCCGTGCAAGTTGAATACGAAAAATTGCGGCTATTTTACCCATCAACGGGGGGGAGGCAATCAGTGTTTACACAGGAGCCGCTCCAGTTCGCTTAATGACGCCACGGTCCAGGTCGGCTGAATGCCCGCTGGCTGCTCGCGGTGGTGCGTATTTAGCCAGCAGGTGGATAGCCCGGCGTTAATGCCGCCAAGAATATCGGACTCTGCGGTGTCGCCCACCATCAGTACGCGAGAACGCTCAGGATTGCCCGCCTGCTCCAGCGCATGGTCAAAAATACGGGGATCGGGTTTTGCCACGCCAACCTGCTCAGAAATCACCAGCAGGTCAAAATAGTCGCGCAGCCCCGTCCGCTCAAGGCGGATTTGCTGCAACGCCGTAAAGCCGTTAGTAATAATACCGATTTTTGTTTTATCACGAATCGCATTGAGCAGAGAAACCGCCCCTGGCAACGGCGAGCAAATCTCCGCCATCGCATTGATAAAGGCGTCATTAAGCTGGCCTGGCTCAACCTTCAGGCGTTCAGCCCAGCTCTGAAAACGAGCGTGCTGGAGTTGTAATGAGGTTATCGCACCGTTTTGATAATCCACCCACAGCGGTTTATTTACGGCCTGGTAGTCCTGAAAATCTTCAGCGGTAAAGGTAATGCTATAGTCGAGAAACATCCGCTGTAAGCCGGTAAACGAGTCAAACGTAAACAGCGTTTCGTCGGCATCAAAGAAAATCCAGTCCCACTTCTTCATCATTACACCTTGTCTTACATGCTGATTGGCAATGCCATTATAATGGCGTCTTCATGACCATCGGCCGTCGGATAGTAATTGCGCCGGATCGTCGCCTCGTTAAAGCCCAGGCTTTCGTACAGCGCGATAGCGGCAGCATTTGAGGCGCGCACTTCAAGCCACAGTGTCAAAATGCCACGCTTTTCCAGCTCATCGATCAGGTATTCCAGTAGCTCACGCCCCAGGCCCCGGCGCTGAAAGTCAGGATCGACGGCAATATTGAACAGCGTAGCTTCATCCAGCACGACCTGTGTAATCGCAAAGGCGGCCATTACGTCATCAACCCTCAAGTGAAAATTGAGGTAGCGATCGCCCTGGTTGCTGGCAAATGTTTTTTCACTCCACGGAAAAGCGTGGGCGCGTTTTTCAATCTGAAATGCTGCAGGTAAATCAGTCTGTTCGAGGGAAGAAATCGTGTTCATATGCGCAGATTTGTTGCCATAACGCGGCGCGGGCCGCGGGGTTTTCCCGTAATTCATTAAACGCAGGACTCTCGACCTGAGCGCCCTCCAGCAGCAGCGGCTCTTCGGTTCCCAGCCGCCAGCTATTACAGCGACTGCCCTGCGGCAGCATGGCGACACGGTCAGGCGTCAGTTGTAAAACCTGATCCGGGCTGACGGTTAATGCGCGTAAAATATCGCTCATCAACGGTTCAGTTAGTGCGGGTAATTGTGCAGCAACCATCACCAAACGGACGTGCGCAGGAATTGAAATCGCGATCTCGCCCTGCAGTGCGCCGGGACGACGCAATGACCACTGCGTAATGCCCAGTTGCTGTAACTGCCAGTCTCGTCGGGATGTCATAGCGAAACACTCCTGTCTATCAGGGGCGCAAATATAGCAAATTTGTCGAATCCGTGCCATCAAACAACTATAATCCCCCGCTGTACAATTTAAGGAGCACTCCATGTCTGCTTTTACCCCGGCAAGTGAAGTCTTGCTGCGCCACAGTGATGATTTCGAACAAAGCCGTATTCTGTTTGCCGGTGATTTGCAGGATGACCTGCCTGCCCATTTTGAATGCGCCGCCAGCCGTGCGCACACTCAGCAGCTTCACCACTGGCAGGTGCTTAACCGCCAGATGGGTGACAACGTTCGCTTTAGCCTCGTCGCGCAGGCCGATGACGTTGCCGATAGCGATACGCTGATCTACTACTGGCCGAAGAATAAGTCGGAAGCCCAGTTCCAGTTGATGAACATTCTGTCGCTGTTACCGGTGGGCACCGATATTTTTGTTGTTGGTGAGAACCGCAGCGGCGTTCGTAGCGCAGAGCAGATGCTGGCCGAATACGCGCCGCTGAACAAAGTCGACAGCGCGCGTCGCTGTGGCCTGTACCATGGTCGTCTGGAAAAACAGCCGGTCTTTGATGCAGAAAAATACTGGGATGAATACCAGACCGAAAATCTGACCATCAAAACGCTGCCGGGCGTATTCAGCCGTGACGGCCTGGATGTTGGCAGCCAACTGCTGCTCTCCACGCTGACGCCGCACACCAAAGGCAAAGTTTTGGATGTCGGCTGCGGTGCAGGCGTACTCTCCGTCGCCTTAGCCAGCCACTCGCCAAAAGTGCGCTTAACCCTGTGCGATGTTAGTGCCGCCGCCGTTGAAGCCAGCCGCGCAACGCTTGCTGCCAACGGTATTGAAGGAGACGTAATCGCCAGTAACGTCTTTTCTGACGTGACGGGTCGCTTTGATATGATCATCTCCAACCCACCGTTCCACGACGGGATGCAGACCAGCCTCGATGCCGCGCAAACGCTGATTCGTGGTGCAGTGCGCCACCTCAACAGCGGCGGTGAACTGCGTATCGTGGCGAACGCCTTCCTGCCTTATCCGAAGGTACTGGATGAAGTGTTTGGCTTCCACGAAGTTATCGCGCAGACCGGTCGCTTCAAGGTCTATCGCACCATCATGACGCGTCAGGCGAAGAAGTAGAACGGCCATCCCATGCCGGATAAGGTGCCTGCACCGCCATCCGGCAGGGTTTGCTAAATGCGGGGTGGCACTTCGTTTACACGGCCTGCGTTTAGCGCCCATTTTTACATCAATTAAGCGCGTCCTGGGCAATTAACTATTGACGAAAAGTTGAAAACCACTAGAATGCGCCTCCGTGGTAACGATACTTTTTTAAGTGTCGATGGTATGCGAAGGTGGCGGAATTGGTAGACGCGCTAGCTTCAGGTGTTAGTGTCCTTTCGGACGTGGGGGTTCAAGTCCCCCCCCTCGCACCATAATCCACGTTGATATTGCTCGCACTGGGCGAAGGTGGCGGAATTGGTAGACGCGCTAGCTTCAGGTGTTAGTGTCCTTAGGATGTGGGGGTTCGAGTCCCCCCCCTCGCACCAACGAGGCGATATCAAAAAATAAGATGACTGTGCGAAGGTGGCGGAATTGGTAGACGCGCTAGCTTCAGGTGTTAGTGTCCTTAGGATGTGGGGGTTCGAGTCCCCCCCCTCGCACCAATTATCTTATTTCCCTCTCGATTTTCTTCCCTGTTTTGTTCATCCCTGATTCCCGTTCATCATCACCAGAACAATGCCGCCGATTAGCGCCGCACATGAAGGCAACAGGACAAAATGCCGCAAACGCTTGTGGTACAGCATGAGTGAAGTCAACAGTAATCCTAATACAATCATCGCCTTCCATACGTAGACCGACAGGTCGCTAAATGCCATCCCGGCAATCAGTATTCCCGGCAGCAGAACCCCCCATCCACTGCCCAGCGTACGTTGCAACATGGTACCACCTATGACATTGATAATGATAACCAATATCATATGATAAATTTTCTCATTTGTCAGCTGGGAGGCACTATCAATTATATGAGTTTTACTTAACGATTGATGACATGAATAATTTAAGGTGATAAATTGCTCGCCGGTTAGCTTTTCAACTAAAAACAATAAAAACCTCTGCGAATGATACCCCGTTCGTTATTTGTTTTATTTACCAACACACCTTCGTACATTGCAGATAACTAACAATATTTACCTATGACAGTACAATCCTGGCGAGCTCTGCGCACCAAAAAATACCAACTCTCTTTACGATTGTTTCTGCTACTCAACGCAGTCTCCGCGTTGTTTACGCTTTTTTTTCCCCTGTTTGCCGTCAAAGCGTTGTCAGTACCGGCATTGCTGATTCTCGTGATGAGTACATTGTTGCTGGCATGGCATAGGAAATATGTGGATAAAAGAATTAATCTTCCTTTTATTTCAATCGTTTTTGGTTTGCTATGGGCATTACATATTTTCCTGAAATATAACGCACTGGGTCATAATGATTATTATTTTCTATTAATCGCGCTTCTCAGCGTGCTGTTTATTGGATCTATCGCTTTTGCCAATAATATCATCGCGTTTACGCTTCACTCATTGCCTTCCGTCGCCGTCTGTTTATGGCTGAATGGCAGCGAGCATGGTTTGCGAATTATCTATTTTATGGCGCTGCCCATGGCCGGGATCGCCATCCAGCATGTGATACAAAAACGCTACGATGGCTTCGCCCAGCAGCTGATGTATAAACTGCTGGAAGAACGGGAGACCCTGAACGGGCTCAGCATGCTCGACCCGCTAACCGGTTTGTACAATCGTCGGGGGCTGCAACACCGACTCGATACGCTGTTGGCCTTGAGCAACGCGAAGCACTACGTCTTGCTGCTGGATATCGACCATTTCAAAGCATATAACGATCACTACGGTCATATGATGGGAGATCAGGCGCTGATCCGCGTCTCTGCCGCGATTCGTGACTCCGTGCGCTCCCGGGACGTGGTGGCGCGCTTTGGTGGGGAAGAGTTTATGGTTTTGCTGACCGCGGTCGATCCCCAGCAGGCCCAGGCTGCCGCCGAACGTATTCGCCAGAAGGTGTACGACCTTAAAATTCCTCACATGTTTAACGAGAGCGTGGCAACCAACGTAACCGTGAGTATTGGTATTGCGCCTCTGGTCGAGCAGGATATTGATGCCGCTGTTGCCCGAGCGGATAAAGCCCTTTATGAGGCCAAGAGCCTTGGGCGCAACAGTACGCTGGTCAGCGATGACCTGCGAGTAAACTGCCCTTCTGCCTGAGCTATCTGTGCGGTGTCGCCCGGGATGGCGACAAAGATCTTGCCATCGCTCAATGTCAATTATAGGATTAGCAATCATTATCATTAAGATTAACATCCTTATATCGACATGGCTTATCGTTCCGCACCGATCGTTGAAGATGTCATCTGGCGTAGCCCTCTGCCTGCAAAGATACCCTCGCTGGCTGCTGCCGTACGCGCAACGATAGCCAACACCCGTGAGCACCTGCTGGACTTCATTCGTCTTGACGAAACACCCGTGCCAGGTGCGATGACGCTACATGAATGGACGCAATCAACGACGCTAAGTTCATTGCTGGCTGTCTATTCAGACCATATTTATCGCAATCAGCCCACGCTGCCACGCGAAAATAAGCCGCTGATTTCTCTCTGGGCGCAGTGGTATATCGGCCTGATGATGCCTCCGCTCATGGTGGCCCTGCTGACGCAAAAAGAGGCCATCGACGTCTCTCCTGAACACATGCACGTAGAATTCCACGAAACAGGCCGTGCTGCCTGCTTCTGGATCGACGTGCATCAGGATCACCAGGTCACGGCCCAGTCTCCTCAGCAACGCATGGAAACACTGATTCTCTCGGCGCTGACGCCGGTTGTGCAGGCGCTGGAAGCGACGGGCGAGATCAATGTGAAGCTTATCTGGAGCAACACCGGATATTTAATTCACTGGTATTTAACGGAAATGAAGCCGTTATTAGGTGAAGAACTGCTGACCACACTGCGCCAGACCTGTTTTTTTGAGAAGCAACTCTCCTGCGGTCAGGATAATCCCCTGTGGCGTACCGTTGTTCCGCGCGAGGGACTGTTAGTGCGCAGAACCTGCTGCCAGCGCTATCGCCTGCCCGATGTCCAGCAATGCGGTGACTGCACGCTGAAGTAAGCGAGGAGCCGTAGCCCCTCGCCCGTCAGTTATGCAACCTGCTGATTTTCTTCTTCTATACGCTGTGCTTCTTCTTTTTCCTGCGCTAATAGCTGCTTTTCGTAAACCTTAAAGAATGGGAAGTAGATGACGGCAGACACCAGTGCCAGCAGGACAACCAGAATGGCCGCACGATAATCCCAGCCTAACGCCCATGCAGCGCCAACCGGTGCCGGGGCCGTCCAGGGAACCACTGAAATCACCCGCCCAATTAAATCCAGCTTCATCGCCGCCCAGGCCAGCACTGCGTTCACCATCGGGGCCAGCAGGAAGGGAATAAAGAACACTGGGTTCATGACAATCGGCGTACCGAAAATCACCGGTTCGTTAATATTAAAAATGCTCGGGACAACGCTCAAACGCCCGATCGATCGCAGATGGGCCGAGCGGCTACGCAGATAGCAAATCACCAGCCCCATCGTCGCGCCGGAACCTCCAACCACAATAAAGAACGTCCAGAACGCCTCCATAAAGATATGCGGTAAAGGCGCGCCCTGCGCCAGCGCCGACTGGTTCATCCCGAGATTGGTGAGCCAGAACATTTGCAGCATTCCCGACACAATTGCCGCGCCATGAATACCCGCAAACCACAGCAGATGGCCGATCAGCACCGCCAGCAGTATCGCTGGCAGAGAATCCGCTGCAGACACCAGTGGTTTAAAGATGGCCATGATGGCCTGCGGGATCAGCATGTCAAACTGCGACTGAATCACCAGACTCAGCGGGTACAGCGTCAGTACCACCACCAGCACAGGGATCAGCAGATCGAAGGAGTTTTTGATCATCGGCGGCACCTGATCGGGTAAACGAATGCCGATGTTGTGCGCCTTCAGGAAGCGCATCATTTCAACGCAGTAAATAGCCACCAGGATGGCAGTGAAAATCCCCGTACCGCCCAGGCTATCAACCGGCATCGTGCCTTTAGTTTTCGGTGCAGCAATCAGCAAAAAAGCCATGATCGATAGCATCGCGCACATGAAGGGATCTAGCTGATGTGACTTCACATAGTGCTTGCCCAGGTTATAAGCGATAGCCGCACATATGTAGACTGACATGATCCCCATCGTCATATCAAACGGTGTGAGGATTTGGCCTTCAAACTGTTTCGCCATATCCAGCCACGCACGTGCAAACCCCCAGGTGGTATCCGGAGAAAAAGGTGGATAGGCGAAAACCAGCAGAAACGAGCCTACGATCATAAAGGGCATCGCCGAAATAAACCCATCACGGATAGCCATCACATGACGTTGTGAAGAGATGCGCCCGGCAACAGGGCTGACGTAATTTTCAACGAAGCGGAAAATCACATTAAACACAGCATGATTAGTAGACATAGCCGTTCTCCCGTTGTGCAAAACCCTGCAACCGTGCTGGTATCAACACCACCACGTAAAGCCCATTACTGCTTTTCGCAACCGTGCCGGGAGGAACGCCAGCGCTACTGCATTTTGAGTTCAGTTTCATAGATGGCTCTTATTATGTAATACAGAGGAAGTGACAACTTCAGTATTAATCGCCATTTGAGCATTCTGCAACCGGTTACTGTAACCGGTTTCTTTGATTGTGAAGACGATCGAAAAACTGCCAATGTTGCCATGTTGTTACATTAAAATATTTACAGCGAGCTTGCCCCTATGACAAATTACGCCATGCGGTTTTCTGCTGTATGGAGCTACCTGTAGGCGATTTGGAGAGAAGAATGAGTTTGCAATCAGTACGCCAATTTTTAGCGCAATATGCACCAGATATTGAGATTATCGAATTAGATCAGAGCACAGCTACCGTCGATCTGGCAGCGAAAGCCCATAACGTCGAACCTGGCCAGATCGCGAAAACGCTTTCTCTGAAGGTCAAGAACGACATTATTCTGGTCGTCGCCAAAGGTGATGCCCGACTGGATAACAAAAAGCTAAAGAGCACTTTCGGTGCCAAAGCCCGGATGTTGAGTAGCGATGAAGTGGTGAACGCGACGGGCCATCCTGTTGGCGGCGTTTGCCCTTTCGGACTGGAAACGCCGATTTCAGTGTACTGCGACGTTTCGTTGAAGCATTACGCTGAAGTGCTTCCCGCCGCAGGCGCCATCCACAGCGCCGTTCGTATCACGCCAGAAAGGATGGCTGAGCTGACTTCCGCCACCTGGGTGGATGTGTGTCAGGGATGATTCACGTTCCGTGCCGATAACGAAACCCGGCACGAAACGATCTAACATTACCCGTTAAGAAGCCGCCTGTAGAAAAGGTGCAGGTTCACCTGCACGCAGGTACAGCAGGATATCTGCAGCATCCAGCAGTCCGGCATCTGAGCTCACGCCCAGCTTGGACATCACATTAAATTTATGTGCCCGAATGGTTTTAATATTCCGCTCTAACTGAGCAGCGATCTGCGGCATTGAATAGCCATTCGACATAAAGCGCAGTATTTCTCGTTCTGTTGGACTGAGCATACGGCTTTGATTGATATACCAATGGTTTTTAGAACCTTCGGTTCCCCGGTTGGGACCGTTCAATACCGTAAATAACGCGTCCTGCAGTACCGTTAATGAAGAAGATTTGCTCACAACGCCATCTAACGGCAACGGCGACAAAGAGCCGATTAATCGCGCTTCAGCGTCATCATCAGCAATCACCACCCGGCGAATACGCGGAAAATTTACCGCCAATTCCGTCAGATAAGCTAACCCGGCCCTGCGATCGGTTCTGATTGCAGAGAGGGAGAAAATAACCGCCGAAAACGACGTTTTTAACATCACCTGACTAAATGCAGGCTGGCTCGAAAAGATATGAAGTTCGTATTGATTATCCGGCATGGTATTAAACAGGCTCTTAATACCGACGCTACTCATCGCGCACTTCTCTACCAGCGCAACGTTTCTTTTGATGCTGCGGCTTTCCATTCCGTGGTTTCTCCATAAACTGAAGGTAAATTCAATTCTCGCGATCCTTGAGAACTGTTTATCCAGGCGTACATTTCTGCATTGCTATGTATCGACAAGCGGCGCATAGCACTGTTCTTTTGGGCGCTGATTGTTTTATTGCTTTTCTTCAGCAATGTCGCAATCTGATTAATTCCCCAACCTTTTCCCAGGAGTCTCAGCACTTTCCTCTCCGAGAGGGTAAGTACAATTGAGCGGGCGCTATGGTCTGCTAATTCTGGCATCAGGGGCGGAGAGAGCAGAGACTTGCTAATTCTCTCGGCACGGCTATTTCCTGCGTGAATAACATTCACCAAACTTTCAATCGTCTCGGCATCAGATAACAGCGAACTGACAGGGCACATCAGCAATTCAATGGCCAGCGGATAAAAAACACGAGAAACGAGAAATACCCAGTGAATATCGCGGTATTGAGATAATAAAGAATAATATTGTTCGCAGACTGAACGTGGATGATTACAGTCTCCGGATAAGTCAGCAATCACCAAATCGGCACAACGCAGCTGCAGCAACGTCAATTCTTCGACGGAGCGGCAGTAGGTAAGTTCATAATCAGCGAACTGTCCCTGCATTACACCTTTAAGTCCGGTTTGTACGATCGGTAATTTACTAATAATAATTGCGTTTTTGCAGCGTCCTGGCAACATATCTCCTCCACACTCACCAGTCCGTATTCGCACTTATTAAAAATCCCCTGATAAATTAAAAGTATTAATTAACAGGAAACCCTAAACAATAGACGAGGTGAATTGTTTATCCTTGGCTTTTATTTATAAACAAAGTTATACCGCTACAATCCCAGTAGCATCAAACTATTGAACCATCATGCCAATAATTACTCATGAATACACTCTTTGTACAATTAAAAGAACTACAATAGATCGTTAGCGTTGCTTACGTATTTTCCATCCTGATAAATAACATTACATTTTCATAAGCGCTGTCTTTATTGATAAGCAAGTGAGATGTGCAAACGCATCAAACGTACGATCTGCATCTTTTTTCGACGCAAAGATTGATCTTAGCCAGAGCCAACAGGATCATGCTTCATGATAAAAAGAAGACATCCGCCACGCAAAGAGATCCTTTTCAGTCAGAGCGAGTCATGCAAACAGAGCAGTCGTCACAGCGAACGGTTACACGGTTATGTATTCAATGCGGTCTTTTTTTACTTCAGCATGGGGCAGAAAGTGCGCTGGTTGACGAGCTATCCACCCGCCTCGGGCTAGCGCTTGGCATGGATAGCGTAGAAAGCGCTATCTCCTCTAACGCCATCGTCCTGACCACCATTAAAGACGGGCAGTGCCTGACTTCAACGCGAAAAAATCAGGATCGCGGAATTAACATGCACGTCGTGACGGAGGTGCAGCACATCGTTATTCTGGCGGAACACAAACTGCTGGATGTTAAAGGCGTTGAGAAACGCTTTAGCCAGATTAAACCGCTGCGCTATCCAAGATGGTTGGTCGCCTTTATGGTCGGCTTGTCCTGCGCCTGCTTTTGTAAACTCAATAATGGCGGATGGGATGGCGCGGTGATCACCTTTTTCGCCAGTATGGTGGCAATGTATATTCGCCAGATTCTGGCGTCCCGGCATTTGCACCCGCAAATCAACTTCTGCATTACTGCGTTTGTGGCAACCTCGATTTCTGGTCTGCTGCTAACGTTGCCGACGTTTAACCACACTCCAACCATCGCCATGGCCGCCAGCGTGCTGCTGCTGGTTCCGGGTTTTCCGTTGATCAACTCCGTCGCGGATATGTTTAAGGGACACATTAATACAGGGCTCGCTCGCTGGGCTATTGCCAGTCTGCTGACGCTGGCGACCTGCATTGGCGTAGTCATGTCGATGACCTTATGGGGGCTGCGCGGATGGGCGTGATTGATTTCATTTTGGCGCTAATGCAGGACATGATCCTGTCGGCAATACCTGCGCTTGGTTTTGCCATGGTATTTAACGTACCACATCGGGCGCTCCCCTGGTGCGCGTTACTCGGCGCACTCGGCCACGGTTCACGAATGGTGATGATGAGCGCAGGATTTAATATCGAATGGTCAACCTTTATGGCGTCGCTACTGGTGGGCTGCATTGGGATCCAGTGGTCACGCTGGTATCTGGCGCATCCGAAAGTCTTCACCGTTGCGGCAGTAATCCCCATGTTCCCTGGGATCTCTGCCTATACCGCCATGATCTCGGCGGTAAAAATCGGCCATTTTGGTTACAGCGAAGCGCTGATGATCACGCTGTTGACCAATTTCCTGAAAGCCTCATCGATTGTCGGAGCGCTCTCCATCGGGCTATCCGTACCGGGATTATGGCTGTATCGCAAACGCCCGCGCGTTTAGCGGCACGCTTTGTTAGCCCTCGCAGAGAGGGGAATCGCCCCCTCATCTGCTGCTCTCCTTCTTCTCTGTGTTACTATAAAAGCAGTCCCCTTCTCGGTTGTTGTTCAGTATTGAGAAACATTATGCCCAGCAAAATTTTGACGCCGGACGTCACGAGCATTGACGCCTTACTACACGATCACCATACGGTGCTGGCCAGGTCTGCGGGCGGCGCCGTAGCCGTATTCGCCAATAACGCGCCAGCATTTTACGCGGTGACGCCTGCACGACTGGCCGAGTTGTTGGCGCTTGAAGAGAAACTGTCACGCCCGGGTAGCGATGTGACGCTGGATGCACAATTTTATGAAGAGCCGCAAACCGCTCCCGTTGTCGTGCCAATGGGGAAATTTGCGATGTACGCTGACTGGCAGCCCGATGCCGACTTTCAGCGCCAGGCCGCCCTGTGGGGCGTGGCGTTAAGAGAACCGGTCACCGCCGAGGAACTGGCCTCATTTGTCGCCTACTGGCAGGCCGAAGGCAAAGTCTTTCACCATATTCAGTGGCAGCAAAAACTGGCACGCAGCATCCAGATTGGCCGGGCCAGCAATGGCGGAATGCCGAAGCGCGATGTGAACAGTGTCAGCGAGCCTGACAACCATATTCCACCGGGTTTTAGAGGATAACGATGAAAAACGTTGGCGACCTGATGAAACGTCTGCAAAAAATGATGCCGGCTAATGTCGAGCCAGCCTTTAAAACGGGCGAGGAGCTGCTGGCATGGCAAAAAGATCAAGGTGAAATTCGCGCCGCAGCGCTGGCCCGTGAAAACCGGGCTATGAAAATGCAGCGCACATTCAACCGTTCCGGTATTCGTCCACTGCATCAGAACTGTTCGTTCGATAACTATCGGGTGGAATGCGAAGGTCAGATGAACGCCCTGAGCAAAGCTCGCCAGTACGTTGAAGAGTTTGACGGCAACATCGCCAGCTTTATTTTCTCTGGCAAGCCCGGCACCGGCAAAAACCATCTGGCCGCCGCTATCTGCAACGAACTGCTGCTGCGCGGCAAGTCGGTGCTGATTATCACCGTTGCGGACATTATGTCAGCCATGAAAGATACCTTCAGCAACCGTGAAACCAGCGAAGAACAGCTACTCAACGATCTCAGCAATGTCGATTTGCTGGTGATCGACGAAATCGGCGTGCAGACCGAATCCCGCTATGAAAAAGTGATCATCAACCAGATCGTCGATCGCCGCTCGTCTTCAAAACGCCCGACCGGTATGTTGACCAACAGCAATATGGATGAAATGAACAAACTGCTGGGCGAGCGGGTAATGGACCGTATGCGCCTTGGCAACAGCCTGTGGGTGATTTTTAACTGGGAAAGCTACCGTAGTCGGGTAACCGGTAAAGAGTATTAACGTATTAGGACCACTCCTAAGACTGCCGGCGCTATACTGCGCTGAAAAGGCATAACACGAGTTGCATATAATGATGAAAACAACCAAACGTCTGCTGTGCTGTGCGCTTGCCGCCAGCACGCTCATCTCGACCAGCGTTTTCGCCGCCTCCTGGCAGGATTCGCTCTCCAGCGCGGCCAGCGAACTGAGCAAACAAAGCTCCGGCTCGCAGGGCGGCTCGTCGCTCTCTTCCCTGACCAGTCTACTGAATGGCAGCAATCAGTCGCTGACCTCCAGCAGCATGAATAACGCCGCCGGAATCCTGGAATATTGCGCGAAACAGAAACTGGCCTCGGTCACCGACACGCAGAACGTCAAAAACCAGGTGCTGGATAAACTGGGCCTCAGTGCTCCGGAGCAAAAACAAGACACCAACTATATGGACGGCATTCAGGGGCTGCTCAACGCCAAAGATGGTCAACAACTGGACCTGAACACAATTGGCAACAGCTCGCTGGCGAAGCAGGTAAAAACCAAGGCCTGCGATCTGGTGTTAAAACAGGGTATGAACTTCATTTCCTGACGCACGACATGCCGCGTATACCCTGCGCGGCATCAACCTGCTCCCCATAAAATTCACACGTCAAATAATCAGTAAATCCCCCGCAAAAAACACGCATATCTAAACCAATTCTGAATAACAACGTAATTTAATGTCACTACAATTGCAGCAATGCAACATCGCTATTACATTGTGCTTTCCCCAAATCATTAGCCTGCCAGGCGTTTGCCCGGTTTACTGAGGATCGATCGTTGTCAGAACTCATCTCCATTACTCTGTTTCTCGCTTCAGTGCTGATTTACGCCTGGAAAGCGGGTCGCAATACCTGGTGGTTTGCTGCCACGTTAACGGTGCTGGGGATTTTTATTGTCTTGAATATCACGCTGTATGCCAGTGACTATTTCACCGGCGACGGTATCAATGACGCGGTTCTGTACACGCTGACCAACAGCCTGACCGGCGCGGGAATTGGAAAATATATCTTACCTGGCGTCGGGATTGCGCTGGTCCTGACGACCGTTTTTGTCGCTCTCGGCTGGATTCTGCGCCGCCGTTGCCATCATCCGCATCATGTGGGTTACAGTCTGCTGGCCCTGCTGCTGGCGCTGGCCTCCGTAGATGCCAGCCCGGCGTTTCACCAGATAACCGAACTGGTAAAGTCGCAGTCGCGCGATGGCGATCCGGATTTCCCAACCTATTATAAAGAGCCGTCAAAAACGATTCCCAACCCGAAGCTGAATCTGGTTTATATCTATGGCGAAAGCCTCGAGCGCACCTATTTTAACAACGACGCGTTCCCGGATCTGACCCCGGAACTCGGTGCGTTGAAAAACGAAGGTCTGGATTTCAGCAATACCATGCAACTGCCGGGTACCGATTACACCATCGCTGGCATGGTCGCCTCCCAGTGCGGTATTCCGCTGTTTGCGCCGTTTGAAGGCAACGCCTCGGCGTCGGTCTCCAGCTTCTTCCCCAACAATATCTGTCTGGGCGATATCCTGAAAAACTCCGGCTATCAAAACTACTTTGTGCAGGGAGCCAACCTGCGCTTTGCCGGCAAAGACGTGTTCCTGAAATCTCACGGTTTTGATCATCTCTACGGTGCGGAAGAGTTAAAAAGCGTGGTTGCGGACCCAGCCTATCGCAACGACTGGGGCTTCTACGACGATACCGTGCTGGATGAAGCATGGAAAAAATTCGAAGAGCTTTCACGTTCGGGCCAGCGCTTTTCACTGTTTACGCTGACCGTGGATACCCATCATCCAGACGGATTTATCTCACGTAGCTGCAACCGTAAACGTTATGACATCGACGGGAAGGCCAACCAGTCCTTCAGCGCAGTCAGTTGCAGCCAGGAAAACATTGCCGAATTTATCAATAAGATCAAAGCCTCACCGTGGTTCAAAGATACCGTTATCGTGGTTTCTTCCGATCATCTGGCGATGAACAACACCGCATGGAAGTATCTGAACAAGCAGGATCGCAACAACCTGTTCTTCGTGCTGCGCGGCGACCAGCCACAGCAGGAGACGCTGGCGGTGAAGCGTAACACGATGGATAACGGGGCAACGGTACTGGATATTCTCGGTGGCGATAACTTTATCGGTCTTGGCCGCAGCAGTTTGTCGAGCGAATCCGTGTCTGAAGTGTTCCTGAACATCAAAGAAAAAATGCTGGCGTGGAAGCCCGATATCATCCGCCTGTGGAATTTCCCGAAAGAGATGAAAGAGTTCACCGTCGACCAGGACAAAAACATGATCTCTTTCTCCGGCAGCCATTTCCGCCTGCCGTTGTTGCTGCGCGTATCGGACAAACGCGTCGAGCCGCTGCCGGAAAGCGAATACTCGGCCCCGTTGCGATTCCAACTGGCAGATTTCGCGCCGCGAGATAACTTTGTCTGGGTTGATCGCTGCTACAAAATGGCGCAGCTATGGGCCCCGGAGCTGGCGCTCTCCACCGACTGGTGCGTATCGCAAGGCCAGTTAGGCGGACAGCAAATCGTGCAGCACGTCGACAAAGCTAAATGGAAAAGTAAAACCGTGTTTAAAGACACGGTGATCGACATGGAGCGCTACAAAGGTAACGTTGATACGCTGAAAATTGTCGATAACGACATTCGCTACAAAGCCGACAGCTTCGTCTTCAACGTGGCGGGCGCGCCGGAAGAGGTTAAACAGTTTAGCGGCATTTCACGCCCCGAATCCTGGGGACGCTGGTCCAATGCGCAGCTCAGCAAAGAGGTGACCATCGAGTACAAGGCCCCGCTGCCGAAGAAATTCGATCTGGTCATCACCGCAAAAGCCTTTGGCGACAATGCCAATCGTCCTATTCCCGTGCGCGTTGGCCACGAGGAACAGACGCTGGTGTTAGGCCATGATGTCACTACCACAACCTTGCATTTTGATAACCCGGCGGATGCCGATACGCTGGTGATTGTCCCGCCCGATCCGGTCGCCACCAACGAGGGCAATATTCTCGGCCACTCGCCGCGTAAGCTGGGGATCGGGATGGTTGAAATCAAAGTGGTCGCTCAGGGCTCGTAACATGAAATGGCTGATGGCGCTTCGCTTATCAGCCTTACAGCCAGCCGCATTTATTGTCTGAAAAAAAACAGCGCCCAACACCACACCGGGCGCTGCATGGCAACCTTATTCCAGACTTTTCACTGTCTGGCGCATACCCTGCACCAGAATCATTTCCAGGTTTGCCGTCACCTGCCCGGCAAGCCCGGGCAGCAACGTCAAATCTTCACCCCAGTGCGCCGCATCGCCGAGCACAGTATCCACCAGTTCACGCAGCGTTAAATCTTTGCCAACTCGCGGCCACAGACTGGCATACAGGCTAACCCACTGCTCATCATCCTGTATCGGATAGCGTTCTCCCTCCCGCTCTGCGCGATAAAACGCCAGCAGCGCCGCGAGGGCGAACGTTAACCGCACGGGCCAGCGCCCATTTTGCTGGCCCGCCAGCAGTTGCGGCAAAATTCGGGTACGGAATTTGGTCATCCCGTTAAGCGCAATGGAAAGCAACTGGTGACGGATGTAGGGGTTTTGAAAACGCCCGCTCACCGCGTCGGCAAATTCACGCAGTTCATCCGCCGGGAGATCCAATACCGGTATAATTTCCTCGCTAATCGCCCGCTCGACAAAATGGCGGACATCGGCATCCTGCATCGCTTCGCCGACGGTCTCCAGGCCACACAGCCAGGCCACCGGCACCAACGCCGTATGCGCGCCATTGAGAATGGCGACCTTACGCTCTTTGTACGGTTTGATATCGCTCACTACCCGTATGTTCAGCGGGCACTGCGCCAGCTTCAGCTCCTCGGCCAGCCACTGCGGCCCCTGAATCACAAACAGGTAAAAATGCTCCGCGGTATCGAGAAACGCATCGTGATAGCCAAGCGTAGCTTCCAGCACGGCGGCTTCTTCTCGCGGGTAGCCGGTGACAATGCGGTCGACCAGCGTGGAACAGAAGGTGTTTGCCGTCGCCACCCAGTCGGCAAACGCCGGGGGAAGCTGCCAGTCCAGCGCATACTGCAGTACCAGCGTTTTGAGCGCCTCACCGTTATAGTCGATAAGCTCGCACGGGATAATGACCCAGCCCTTATCCACTGCGCCCTCAAAATGATTAAAACGCTCCAGCAGCAGACGTGTCAGTTTAGCCGGAAAGCTTACCGGCGGCGCATCATCGACCCGGTCTGCCGCGTGATAGCTAATTCCGGCTTCGGTGGTATTCGAAAACACAAAGCGAATATCCGCATTGTGGGCCAGCGCCAAATACGCCGCGAAGTCCTGATACGGATTGATTTCGTTATTCACTGAACGGATCAGCCGCGCCTCGCTCACCGCTTCGCCCTGCGCGTTTAGACCGCGAATAAGCGTGGTGTACAACCCGTCCTGGGTATTCAGCGACGGTGGAAAATCGGTATTGATCGGGCGAACGATGGTCACGCCAGCGTTCAGAAAGGTTTGCTCGTTGAGGATATCCAGTTGCCAGTCGATAAACGCTCGCAGGAAATTCCCTTCACCAAACTGGATCACGCGCGTTGGGTAGCTTGCCCCCGGAAAATCACGTCGATTCAATGTCTTCATCGCATTTACCCTCTCAGAACGTGATCACGCCTTTAATCAGCTCACGGTTGTTAATCACATCCCGTTCGTAGATTTCTGCCAGTGTGGCAAACGCGTAACGGTGCGTGAGCATCATGTCGGCGGTCAGTTTGCCTTCCGACATCAGGCGGCCCACTTTGGCGAAATCTTCCGGTGTGGCGTTGCGACTGCCCATCATGGTGGTCTCTTTCTTGTGGAACTCCGGATCGGAGAACTGCAAATCGCCTTTGAATAGCCCAACGAAAACAATACTGCCGCCATGGCGAATCAAATTCACCGTGTTGTTCATCGCATGCTGATTGCCCGTGGCATCAATGACCTTTTGCGCCCGCGAACCGCCAAACTGGTCACGCAACTGCGCATCAAAATCTTCAGCAGACGGATCGATAACCGGGAGCCCCAACCGGGAAACCACATGCTCCCGACGAGCCGGACTGGTATCGGCGACCACCACCTGTGCGCCATCGGCTTTGGCAATCGCCGCTGCGCCCAGACCAATCGGACCGGCACCGACCACCAGCACCTGCTCACCCGGAGCCACCGCCGCCCGGCGTACCGCATGCGCGCTAATGGCATAAGGCTCAATCAGCGCCGCCGCCTGCGGATCAATTCCCTGCGCATCCAACAGGTTGGTGACCGGTACGGACAGGTATTCGCTGAAGCCGCCATCCTGATGCACGCCAATCACCGAAATCTTCTCGCAGCAGTTAGTGCGCCCGCTCAGACAGGCCGGACACTGCTGGCAGGCCACGTAAGGAATAACCGCCACCTGCTGACCATTTTTCAGATTCTGTATATTTTTGCCCAGCCCGACAATTTCCCCACATATTTCATGACCCAGTACACGTGGATAGCTGAAAAATGGCTGATTGCCACCCCAGGCATGAATATCGGTACCGCAAATCCCGACTGATTTAATTTTTATTAATGCTTCACCCTCACCCGGAATAGGTATTTCACGCGTTTCCCAGTGCATTTTTTGGGGTTCCTGACACACCAGGACATTCATTGTTGCCATCATATTCTCTCCCATATTTTCTGTTGCAACAGATATCCTAGAAAAAGCATCTAAAAATAAACGGGTGACATAACTTGTGAAACTCAACGCATTAAAATGTTTTAAATCGGGTTTTAATGCTCAAAAAGGAGGGAGCCATGAGTCGTTCGCAGAACTTACGTCACAATGTGATTAACCAGATGATTGACGATATGGCACGCGGTCATATTCCTTCACCGTTGCCATCGCAAAGTGCGCTGGCCGAGATGTACAACATCAGTCGCACCACGGTACGCCACATGCTGAGCCATCTCAGCGAATGCGGTGTGCTGACGCAGGTCGGCAGCGATTACGTCATTGCCCGTAAACCCGATCATGATGATGGCTTCGCCTGTACCACCGCCTCCATGACTGAGCAAAACCGGATTTTTGAGCAGGCTTTTTTCACCATGATCAACCAGCGTCAGCTACGCGCAGGCGAGAGTTTCTCCGAACTACAGCTTTCCCGCGCGGCTGGCGTAAGCCCAGTCGTTGTCCGGGAGTTTCTTTTAAAATTTGGACGTTACAATCTAATCCAAAGTGAAAAACGTGGTCAGTGGAGCATGAAAAAGTTTGATCAGACCTATGCCGAGCAACTGTTCGAACTACGTGAAATGCTGGAAACGCACGCGTTACAACGTTTCCTTAACCTTCCAGCCGATGACATTCGCTGGCAGAAAGCCCGCGATCTTCTTGACCATCATCGCACCCTGCGAGACACGATTGGTGACAACTATCGTATGTTTTCCTCACTGGACAGAGAGTTTCACACGCTACTGCTGAGCGCGGCAGAAAATGTTTTCTTTGACCAGTCGCTGGAGATAATCTCGGTTATTTTTCATTTTCATTATCAATGGGATGAAAGCGATCTTAAACAGAGGAATATTATTGCGGTCAATGAGCATATGACCATTCTTAGCGCGTTAATCTGCCGTAATGATTTTGGTGCCACCACCGCTTTACGCCAACATCTGCAAACAGCCAGACAGACCATGGTTCACTCGATTAATACCTCTGGTTAAATACCGATTAAAAACAATAAAGCATTACCACTACCACAAAATCACCCAAAAAACGCCACCTGGTGGTGATGAGATAATAGGCTCTAAATCTTCACATAGAAAATAGACCTGCGAGTTGGGCAGTATAACAAAATAAGCATCAACCTGACCGGACTGTCATTCCCCTATCGTAATGTGAATTAATTCCGCAGTTCCCACGAAACTGGAGAGCAATGATGAGTAAAATGATAAAAAAAGGAAATAAGTTACTGGCATTTGCAATGGGTTCAATAATCGCAACAGCCTCCCTTACGGGTTCTGCCTTTGCCGCGGCTGAATATACATTAAAAGTCGCTTATGAAAACAACCCTGGAGAACCTTTTGATCAAGCCATTCATGAATGGGCGCGCCTGTTCAGTGAACAAACTGCCGGAAAAGGTGAATTAGTCCCTTATCCCAGCTCTCAGTTAGGTTCGAAGAAAGATGTAATTGAACAAATGAAGCTGGGAAGCCCGTTGATAACCTTGGCCGATGGTGCCTTCTTCTCTGACTATGTGCCGGATTTCGGCATCATGTTTGGCCCTTATCTGGGTAATGATTACCAGGATATTTTCAAGTTGAATCAGTCGGACTGGTACAAGGATTTGGAAAGCAAACTGGATGCGAAGGGACTCCATATCATCACGAAAGACTGGTTATATGGTTCCCGTCACATGTTAACCAACAAAATGGTTAATAAGCCGGAAGATCTGCAAGGGCTGAAAATCCGGGTACCGAATAACCGTATTCAGATTGAAGGGATGAAAGCGATGGGCGCAACGCCAACGCCACTCCCACTGGCAGAAGTTTATACCTCGTTAAATTTAAAAATTATTGATGGCGCAGAAAATCCAATTCCCGTGTTATATGGACAAAAACACTATGAAGCGGCCAAATACCTTATCCTGACAGGGCATGTCGAAAATGTGACGAATCTGGTCATGGGAAGTCGCACATACAAAAAGCTGCCACCTGACATTCAAATCGCGTTGATCGACTCGGGTAATAAAGCAGGTCAGTATCTGACAAATCTGGTCCTGAAAGAAGAGAAGAGCCTGATAGAAAAAATGAAAAACGAGGGTGTTACCGTTGTTGAAGTCGATCGCACGTTATTCCGCAACGCTTCAAAATCTTTCTACACGAAATTTCCGGAATGGACCCCCGCTCTATACGAGAAAACGCAAGAAATCATTGCTAAATAACCGTCAGGTTGCGCAGGTTTATCACCTGCGCAACCCCCAAAGAACCGGGATAAAACTGACAGAGAGGCGGTCGAAGAGATACCGCGCCTATCTGATAAACATGTCATTTTAAAGGAATTGCTATGTTCGGTTTTTTCAACAGATTTAGCGATATATTAGCCGGTGTTGCAACCAGCGGAATTGTACTGATAACAATCCTGGCCGTTTTCATGCGCTGGTTGCTAAACTCTCCGCTAATCTGGGGAGAAGAAGTACTCATTATTTGTTATATATGGCTCATTATGTTAGGTGCCGCTTCTGCCATGCGGTTGCGTATGCATGTGAGTATCGATGCATTAACTGCAATGCTACCCGAAAAATTACAGCTTATCTGCACCCTCTTCACGCACATTATTTCTATTATAGCGCTATCTACATTCGGTTATTTGGGCTATGAGCTGTCTTTAATCGCAGAGGATAAGATAACCCCTATCCTCGGGGTTTCTTATTTATACATTGACTTTGCCGTGCCAACCGGAGCTGGGATCATGGTCATTTTCTGTCTACAACATCTTTGGCAAGATATTAAAAAAATGAAAAACAGGGAGGTCGCATGTCAGTAGCCATTGCCTGTATTGTTTTACTATTTCTGTTCATATTGAACACGCCAATTTTCATCAGCGTTCTGGTTGCGATTCTGATTTATTTCTTCATGGCAGGTGATATATCGCCCTTAATTGCGATTCAGCGCATCATCGGCGCAGGTGAAAACGTCACGCTATTGGCAATTCCCTTTTTCATTCTGCTGGGTAATCTCCTCAACTATACGGGAATTACTCACCGGATGTTAAAGTTTACGGGAGTTCTCTCAGGTCATTACCCTGGCGGACTGGCGCAATCCAACGTCCTGCTGAGTACCATGATGGGAGGGCTATCAGCCTCAAACCTCGCCGACTGTGCGATGTTGTCAAAAATGCTGGTACCCGAAATGACGAAACTGGGATACAGCAAAGGATTCTCTACCGCAGTAACGGCCGCAGGATCGTTAATAACGCCGATTATTCCCCCTGGCATTGCTTTAATTATTTATGGCTTTGTCGCCGATGTTTCTATCGGCAAGATGTTTATGGCGGCGATTATTCCCGGCCTGCTGTGCTGTGTCGCATTGATGACTGCTATCTACCTGATATCGAAAAAGCGCGGTTATTTGCCCGCGAGAAGCCACGGCCCAACCGTCCGTGAACTTTGGGAGGCGGGAAAAGGCGCAACATCAGCGCTGGTACTTATCCTGGTGATTATTGGCGGGATTCGTTTTGGTATATTCACACCGACAGAAGCGGGTGCTATCGCCGTACTTTTTGTCATTATCGTCGGAACCCTTTTCTATCGGGAAATGACCTTAAAAGATATCGTTGCTTCTGTACTGGAAACAGCACGCTCAACGGCAAGTGTAATGCTCATCATTATGACCTGTTCTGCATTAGCATGGATTTTGACCAATGAGCAAATTGCGCAGAATGTTGCTGTCCTGATGACAGGATTCTCAGATAATCCTTATCTGTTTCTTCTGATCGTTAATGCAGTACTGTTATTTCTTGGTATGTTCATCGAAGGCAATGCGGCGATTATCGTCCTGGTGCCGCTCCTGATGCCCACAGTAAAAATGCTGGGAATCGATCCTATTCAATTTGGTGTCATGATGATCCTAAATTTAGCCGTGGGATGCCTGACACCGCCTATGGGTACGGTTATGTTTGTGGCAACGTCGATCACCGGAACCAAAATTTCAGAATTTATTCGCGAAGTGATACCGTTATTTATTGCGCTCCTGGTCGTACTCTTGATGGTGACGTTTATTCCGGCCCTCACCACTTTTTTACCCAGTTTGTAAAAGTGCCCTCAGCAGAGGGCACACAGAGTGAGCGCAAAATAGCCTGATGGGCCTGGCTCTTAGAACGTTTCCCAGTTATCCCCGGCATCCGTTACCGCAGCTTTACGCGGCTGGACTGTTGAAACCGGTTTAGCAGCAGCAACGTCACGCGCGCGCTGTTGGTCATGCTGAATACGGAACACGGCAACGGCCTGGGTCAGACGACTGGCCTGCTCTTCCAGCGCCGCAGCGGCGGCGGCGGATTCTTCCACCAGCGAGGCGTTCTGCTGCGTCACACGATCCATCTCAGCAACGGCCAGACCGACCTGGTCGATACCGCGGCTCTGTTCATCAGAAGCAGAGGCGATTTCACCCATGATATCGGTCACGCGGGTTACCGCATTGACGATCTCATCCATGGTTTCACCAGCACTTTCTACCAGCGTTGAACCCACATCCACACGGCTGACCGAATCTTCAATCAGGCTCTTGATCTCGCGCGCGGCCTGCGCACTACGCTGGGCCAGGTTACGAACTTCACCCGCAACCACCGCAAAACCACGGCCCTGCTCGCCCGCACGCGCAGCCTCTACCGCGGCGTTGAGCGCCAGAATGTTGGTCTGGAAGGCAATGCCGTCGATGACGCTGATAATGTCGGCGATTTTCTGCGAACTGGAAGCGATGTCGCGCATGGTTTGCACCACGTTATCCACCACTTTGCCGCCTTTCTGCGCGGTTTCAGAAGCGCTCAGGGCCAGATGGCTAGCCTGACGCGCGTTTTCGGCGTTCTGCTTCACGGTCGCCGTCAGCTGTTCCATGCTGGCTGCGGTTTCTTCCAGAGATGCAGCCTGCTGCTCGGTACGCGAGGAGAGATCGTTGTTGCCCATCGCAATCTCGCTGGCCCCGCTGTAAATCGCGTTGGCACCGTTACGCACATCACCCACGGTGTTCATCAGCTCACCCTGCATATGACGCAGGCTTTCCGCCAGTTGTCCAATCTCGTTGGAACCTTCCACCTCAATACGCTTCACCAGGTCGCCGCTGGCGATATGACGAATGCTGTCGATCAGACGGTTCATTGGGGAGATAAGAGTCAGTTTGATGCCGAACCAGACCGCAATAATTGCCGCCAGTACGGTAATCAGCACACAGACCAATACCCACATCGCCTGGCTGTAAGAGCTGTTGTTATCTGCTACCGCAATGTCATACAGGTGATCGTTCTGCTGCATGTAGTTGATGTATGTCTTCTCAAAACCATCCTGATAGCTCTGCGTGGGTTGATCAAAGAACGCGTTGATCTTCCCGTCACCCAGTAACTGGATCAGCTCCGCCAGCGCGCCGTGATAGATGTCATAGGTGCGGTTGATCTCCTGGAACGCGGCTTCGCTTTGACGCGGATCGCGCGGGAGCGACTCGTAAATCGCCCAGTTTTTTTCCGTCAGTTTCAGCGCCGTGCTGGCTACCTGCATCAGCTCAGCAACGGTCGCACCGCTGCCGATATTGTTCTGATCCATCATGTAGCGAATACCCGCCCGGTTCAGGGTATTACGCGTTTGCAGCAGCTCAACCCAGGTGGCGTTCAGCGCAGACTGTTGCTGGCGAATGGTTTGCAGAACGGTAAAGTTCTCTTTGTCATTCTTAAGTGAGTTAAAAAACAAGCCGCCGGAGGCGAGCTGTAAAAGGCCAAATAGCGCCAATACCAGCAGTAAGCTGGTAACAATCTTCATTCGTTTTAACATGTTTTCTCTTTCCGCTAGACAGATGTCAGAATTTTCGGCCTGGAAAGGGAAAACTTTATGAAATTTGTGCTAGTTGAATCGATCTCAGCATCGATGATTCGTCGATCCACGCCGTCTGCCAAAGCGCTAAGCGAGTTTATTAGTGATCTCAATCACATAAATTCCCCCACTCTCCCCCATTGCTTACCGCTCACTGACACTTGGGACCGCTTAAGCTGACATATAACCGCTCACTTATTTACCTTACTTTACGCGCGTATTTCTCTGGCAAGATCCCCCCAACATAGCAGTCAATTTACCTCCTCAAACACAAGATCAAACCCACGCGGCTTCGGCCAATTATTAATTAGATACCAGGTTTTACTATGGATACGAAAAAGATATTCAAGCACATACCCTGGGTGATTCTCGGAATCATCGGTGCATTCTGCCTCTCGGTAGTGGCATTACGTCGGGGTGAGCACATCAGTGCCCTGTGGATCGTGGTCGCCTCAGTTTCTGTTTATCTGGTGGCCTATCGTTACTACAGTCTGTACATCGCCCAAAAGGTGATGAAACTTGACCCGACGCGTGCCACGCCGGCGGTCATCAACAATGACGGTCTGAACTACGTTCCAACCAACCGTAACGTATTGTTTGGCCACCACTTTGCCGCTATCGCAGGTGCGGGTCCGCTGGTTGGGCCGGTACTGGCCGCGCAGATGGGCTATCTGCCCGGTACGCTGTGGCTGCTGGCGGGTGTCGTGCTGGCCGGTGCGGTGCAGGACTTCATGGTGCTGTTTATCTCTTCACGCCGTAACGGCGCATCTCTGGGTGAGATGATCAAAGAAGAGATGGGCCCGATCCCGGGAACCATTGCGCTGTTCGGCTGCTTCTTAATCATGATCATCATCCTTGCGGTACTGGCGCTGATCGTGGTGAAAGCGCTGGCTGAAAGCCCGTGGGGTGTGTTCACCGTCTGCTCAACCGTACCTATCGCGCTATTCATGGGGATCTACATGCGATTCCTGCGACCGGGTCGTGTGGGCGAAGTGTCGGTGATTGGTATTGTGCTGCTGGTTGCGTCTATCTACTTCGGCGGCGTGATTGCTCACGACCCGTACTGGGGCCCGGCGCTGACCTTTAAAGACACCACCATTACCTTTACCCTGATCGGCTACGCGTTTATCTCTGCGCTGCTGCCGGTATGGCTGATCCTCGCGCCGCGCGACTATCTGGCTACCTTCCTGAAAATCGGCGTTATCGTCGGTCTGGCGGTGGGGATTGTTATCCTCAACCCGGAACTGAAAATGCCGGCGATGACTCAGTACGTTGATGGTACTGGCCCGCTGTGGAAAGGCGCTCTGTTCCCGTTCCTGTTCATCACCATCGCGTGTGGTGCGGTCTCTGGCTTCCACGCGCTGATCGCTTCTGGTACCACACCGAAGCTGCTGGCCTGTGAAACCGACGCGCGCTTTATCGGTTACGGCGCCATGCTGATGGAATCCTTCGTGGCGATTATGGCGCTGGTTGCCGCGTCCATCATCGAACCGGGTCTGTACTTCGCAATGAACACCCCGCCTGCGGGCCTTGGCATCACCATGCCGAACCTGCATGAAATGAGCGGCGAGAACGCCCCGTTGATTATGGCGCAGTTGAAAGACGTAACCGCACATGCGGCGGCGACCGTCAGTTCCTGGGGCTTCGTCATTTCGCCTGAGCAGATCCTGCAGACCGCGAAAGACATCGGTGAACCGTCCGTTCTGAACCGCGCAGGTGGCGCACCGACGCTGGCCGTTGGTATCGCTCACGTGTTCCACAAAGTGCTGCCAATGGCTGATATGGGCTTCTGGTACCACTTCGGTATTCTGTTTGAAGCACTGTTCATCCTGACCGCACTGGATGCCGGTACCCGTTCTGGCCGCTTTATGCTGCAGGATTTACTGGGGAACTTCGTTCCGTTCCTGAAAAAAACCGACTCTCTGGTTGCGGGTATCATCGGTACTGCGGGCTGCGTAGGCCTGTGGGGTTACCTGCTGTATCAAGGCGTTGTTGACCCGCTGGGCGGCGTTAAGAGCCTGTGGCCGCTGTTCGGTATCTCTAACCAGATGCTGGCTGCCGTGGCACTGGTTCTGGGCACCGTGGTACTGGTTAAAATGCAGCGCACCAAATACATCTGGGTTACCGTTGTTCCGGCTGTATGGCTGCTTATCTGCACCACCTGGGCGCTGGGTCTGAAACTGTTCAGCACCAACCCGCAGATGGAAGGCTTCTTCTTCATGGCGAATCAGTACAAAGAGAAGATTGCTAACGGCGGCGAACTGACCGCTCAGCAGATTGCCAACATGAACCACATCGTCGTCAACAACTACACCAACGCAGGCCTGAGTATTCTGTTCCTGGTGGTGGTGTACAGCATCATTTTCTACGGGTTCCGTACCTGGCAGAAAGCCCGCGCCATCAACGGTCGCTCTGATAAAGAGACGCCGTATGTACCGGTGCCGGAAGGCGGCGTGAAGACCTCTTCACATCACTAACCGTATTCAGCCCCGCTTCGGCGGGGCTTTTCGCTTATCAGGATTGTTTATGTTTGGTACTTTAGGTCAGGCAAAAAAATACCTCGGTCAGGCGGCAAAGATGCTGATTGGCATTCCGGACTACGACAACTACGTCGAGCACATGAAGACCAACCATCCCGATAAGCCGTACATGACCTACGAAGAATTCTTCCGCGAGCGCCAGGAAGCCCGCTACGGTAGCGGCGGAAGCAGTTGCTGTTAGAAGGAGAAATGAATGACCCCGATTGCAGTTACCCTACTCACCGGTTTTCTTGGCGCGGGTAAAACCACCCTGCTGCGCCATATTCTCAACGAGCAGCACGGCTATAAGATTGCCGTTATCGAAAACGAATTCGGCGAAGTCTCGGTGGACGATCAGCTGATTGGCGACCGCGCCACGCAGATCAAAACCCTGACCAACGGCTGCATTTGCTGTACCCGCTCCAGTGAGCTGGAAGACGCACTGTTAGATCTGCTCGACAACCTCGACAAAGGCGCCATCCATTTCGACCGTTTGGTGATCGAGTGCACCGGCATGGCCGACCCCGGCCCGATTATTCAGACCTTTTTCTCCCATGAAGTGATTTGCGAACGCTACCTGTTGGACGGTGTGATTGCGCTGGTTGACGCAGTACATGCCGACGAGCAGATGAACCAGTTCACCATCGCCCAGTCACAGGTAGGCTACGCTGACCGCATCCTGCTGACCAAAACCGACGTGGCGGGTGAAAGCGAGAAACTGCGTGAGCGCCTGGCGCGCATCAACGCCCGCGCCCCGGTGTATACCGTCACGCATGGTGATATCGACCTCTCCCTGCTGTTCGATACCAACGGTTTCATGCTCGAGGAGAACGTGGTCAGCGCCAAACCACGCTTCCACTTTATCGCCGATAAGCAAAATGATATCTCCTCGATCGTCGTCGAGCTGGATTACCCGGTAAACATCAGTGACGTGTCGCGGGTAATGGAAAATCTGCTGCTGGAATCCGCCGAGAAGCTGCTGCGCTACAAAGGCATGCTGTGGATTGACGGCGAGCCAAACCGCCTTCTGTTTCAGGGCGTTCAGCGTCTGTACAGCGCCGACTGGGACCGCCCGTGGGGCGACGAACAACCGCACAGCCTGCTGGTGTTTATCGGCATTAACCTGCCGGAAGACGAGATCAGAGCCGCGTTTGCGGGATTGAAGAAGTAAACAGCCGCTCCCTTTTATTTGTGAAAGGGAGCAAATATCTCTGAAACAAATATCTCGCATCACGCTTTCTGTTTGTAATATTGTCTGTTAATGTCATTACCCATGATGAATTCATGTTTTTATTAATATCTCTCGGAATATTAATTTAGCATATTTATATAATTTTCATGAATTGGTAGGCGTAACATGGCAATCATTATTCCCACAATAAGCAGTTGTAGCGAGAAAATTACTGCCGGCGAAAAAAGACTGGCAAGACTTCTTGAGGGGGGACTCAGCGAACAGTGTACCTGCTGGTATGACACCCGAATGGGAGACAAGCAAGAGCATCCGGATTTTGTAATTCTAACCCCCGAAAAAGGTTTGTTATTTATAGAAGTAAAAGACTGGTTTATTACAAAAATTAAATCTGCCAACAAATCACATATTCATTATGAAACTAAAGACGGCATTCAACCGTTCAAGAATCCACTCGAACAGGTTCGTCAATATACCTTTCACACTATCAATAGCCTAAAAAAAGATCCGCTGCTTCGCCAGCAACAAGGAGATTATGAAGGCAGCTTTATTATGCCGTATGGATTTGGTGTTTATTTGAGCAATATCACCCGAGCACAGCTAGAAAAGAGTTTTCCACCCGAAGCGATAAATGAACTATTCCCAGCCAGCCAGGTTATTTGCAAAGACGAACTCAGCGAGTTTATGACCAAGGAACAAATCTCTGCCCGGCTCGAATCCCTTCTCAGACATAACTACGCTCATCACACTACACCACAGCAACTCGACCGTATCCGATGGCATCTATATCCCGATGTACGCATTAACGCATCCGTTACGCAGGTTGATCTGAACAATTTTACGTTCCACACCCCCGATGTGGTTTGCATGATGGACAGGAATCAGGAACAACTCGCCAGAAGCATGGGTGCAGGACACCGTGTTATTCATGGCGTGGCAGGATCCGGTAAAACGCTCATTTTGCACCACCGTTGTATTGAGCTTGCCAACAATATTGAAAACATCAAGCCGATCCTGGTGATTTGCTACAACATCACGCTGGCCAAAAAACTCAAATCACAGCTTGAGCAGCACACTTTAAGACTTCCCGTCGAAGTCATCCATTTTCATGCCTGGTGTTATCAACAGTTAAATGCACATCATTGTCTTCCGCCGAAAAGCAAAAACTTTATTGAGCTGATGGAAAATGCACTGACGGTGGCATTTGAAGAGGGGATTATAAAACCGGAGCAATACAGCGCAGTCCTAATAGACGAGGGACACGATTTTAAACCGGAGTGGCTGAGAATACTCGCACGTATGCCAGACAACAAAGATAACTCCCTTCTTTTCCTCTACGATGACGCCCAGTCTATCTACCAGAAAAAGAAAGCCCTCGACTTCACACTCTCTAGTGTCAATATTAAGGCCCTTGGCCGCACTACGATCCTGAATACCAACTATCGTAATACCCGGCAAATACTTCATTTTGCCAGCAACATTGCCTTTAATTATCTCAATAATCACATTGAAGAGGCGCTCAAATACCAGCAACCCGATGCTGGAGGCTTGTCCGGCACTTACCCGGCACTGGCCAGCTTTGATAATCAGGACGAGGAGATTACTCACGTGCTCGATTGGGTGACAAAGCAGCGACAACAAGGTATTGCATGGTCAGAGATCGCCATACTGTGCCCTTCAACATACAGCATTTCGGGGATGCTGGGGCCACGTCTCGCGGCGCGTAGCATCCCCTACCAAATGATTGTGACCAGCGATGACAAAAAGCACTGGTCGCCGCAAAATGATCTCCTTTGTGTAATGCCTTTACCAAGCAGTAAGGGGCTTGAATTTCACTCAGTGGCTATTATGGATGCCGCAAAGGAAAGGGATGAGGAAGATCTGAGTGACGACATCAAGCGTTTGTATGTCGGATTTACCCGCGCGCGCCAGAATCTTTTGGTGACAATGCACGGAACAGGGAGCTTGCGCGACCATCTTATCAACACCTACGAAAATAGCGCAAAGGTCATCTAACGGAGCCACGCCAGGAATCCGTAAACATTCCCCTCTCCCTACAGCGGAGAGGGGTGAATCCTATTTCAACACGCCCTGCTGCGTTACAACCCACTGTTCACTGGTGGTAATCGGTTTGTCATCTCGGCATGATGTCGCAGGTGTTCCACTAATTTGACAGCTGCGATTATTTTAGCGGAGAACCGCAGCAGAAATAACCTCGCAGATGCCCGGTGGCGCTACACTTACCGGGCCTGGAAATTCCGCTTCCCGTAGACCGGATCAGGCACAGCCGCCATCCGGCACTCACAGTCCCTGCATATTCTGACTATTTCTTATTTTGCTCGCGCAGCATCGCTTCGCGCAAAATGGCATTAAGGCGCGTCTGATATCCTTTTCCTGGGCGTTTCAGCCACTCCATCACATCGGCATCAATGCGCACCGACGCCTGCGTTTTCAACGGACGAAAAAACTTACCGCGAATGGCCTCTGACCACTGCTTATCCTCGGTCACGGGAATGTCGCTGTAATCAATATCATCGTCCGGTTTATTCGCCAGCGCCTTCAGTTCAGCCTCATGCTGAGCACTCAGCGCGGATACGCTGCCGCGTTTATGTTTAACTATGCTCATAACGATTCCTCTCTTTACGATCTGCCTTTCTGGCACTGATGATACGAATGACTTCAAAGCCACTTTCAAACCTAACGCTATGGGCAACCAGAATAACCACAATGCCATGAACAAGACCGATGGTCTGCCAGCGATACTCACTGTTCTCATACCGATCCTGCCGCGACAGATGTTGGGGATCGTCGAAAACCAATATTGCGTCCTCAAAGCGAACACCATGTTTACGGTGGTTACTTTGTGCCTTGTTTGCATCCCACTCAAACTCCATTGGCATGTATTTTATCCCTAATTGTATATACAAAAATGTATCTACAATTATCTTATGATTATAGCGAAATTGTTGGAAATAACATCACATTTTGCTTTTAATAGAGTGAAGTTAGTAGGCCGGATAAGGCGCAGCCGCCATCCGGCACTGGCAGTTTTCATTCCGATAAGTGATTCATCCCATGGAATTTTTCATCTGGTATGGCAAGCTATTGCCATTGCACTCGTTAAGGGACCAACGTGAAAAAGTACAAAGTGATTACCCCGCTTTTTCCAACTTATGATCAGACCCGAGCCATGATGAATGCCGTGGCTGGATGTTCAGTCAAAGCGGTGCGTAATATGATCACCGCCATTCAGGAGCAAACGGGTACGCCACAAAACCCGGTTGACTGGTCAGAGCCGGATAACTGGATTAAAGAACGGCTCAGCGGCGAAGATGCCAAAATAGCCTGGCAGATCTGGAAGATGGATAACCATATTCTCAACCCCCGCCACAGCTATGGCTGCTACATGTTTATCAATAACCCTTTGTTCGATCTTATGCAGACCCACGAAGACGGCGGCTGGTACCCCAGCGAACAGGGGCGATTATTTCTGGATAACGATGAAGCCACACTGCGTAAACTCGACGATACAGAAGGCATGTTGCAACTACTGGAACTGCTCGCCGGCCGGGAGCAGGCCAGACGCGCTGATCTGCTACCCGAGTGGCAGGCATTCTTACATCAGCACTCAAAATTTGCCTCCCCCAGTTCAGTCAAAACTACGCTCTACGCCCGGCTGTACAACCTGGTCGAGCGCGATCTGGTAGCCCGTGAAGGGATGAGCTACAAAATTACCGAGGCTGGCCGAAAATGGCTCGGTAAGGCACTGCCTGAACGTCGAACCGATCCACGTAAGGAGTTGCTGGATGCGGTAAAACGCTATAACCAGCAGCAAAAAGAGCTATTGCGCGACCAGCTCTCCACCATGAATCCGTACAAATTTGAACATCTGGTGGCTCAGCTACTTGAAACAATGGGCTACGAGCAGGTTGAAGTGACCAAAGCCTCCGGCGATAAAGGCGTGGATGTGATTGGTAAGGTTCAGGTGGGCATCACCACCATTACCGAAGTGGTGCAGGTAAAACGGATGCAGAACACCATCACGCGCCCGTATATCGACCAGCTACGCGGCGCACTGCCTTACCACAAAGCCATTCGCGGCACGCTGATCACTACCGGTAAGTTCGCCGCTAAGTGTGCAGAAGCGGCGCTGTTCCCAGGCGCCGCGCCGATTACCTTAATCGACGGCGATCGCCTGCTGGAGCTGTTGATTGAAAACAACGTCGGCATTCGACGCAGCAACGCAGTGGAATTGCTGGATGTGGATTTACAGCTGTTTGATGAGCTGGAGATTGAATAACGTGCCAGACGCTGTAGCACAGCCATTTCTGTTCATGGCTTGCATAACAATATTGTGTAAAATCAGAGCAATCTCATTATCGGTTGAGAACGGACATGGCTGACCTGAACCTGAGTACCCTGACGGAAGCAGACATCATCACCAAACGCGTAATGCCCGCCATCCTTGGCGCTGGCTGGAACGACACAACGCAAATCAGACAAGAGGTCAAACTCCGGGACGGCAAAGTCGCGTTATCCGGATTACACGCATGTTCCGGCAATTATTATGAAAGGCCAGTGGCTGGAGGCAGCCGGTTTCGCCACCGGCTGCAAATTCGATGTCAGAGTGATGCCCGGCTGAATTGTGCTGACGGCCAAGCTGCCGGAACCGGAAGAACCGGCGTTACTGCAGTCGCTGCGTCGGGTGTGCAAGCTGTCCGCGCGTAAGCAACAGCAGGTGCAGGAGTTTATCGACGTGATTTCGGCGAAGCCTGTCAGGCAGAAATAACCGCCCGGATGCCAGACGGCGCTCATGAGTATAAGCGCCGTGTATTGATTACATTACAGCTCTGGGTAACATCATTTTATCCGGAGCCGTTTACTCAAGACCCTAAGCGATAATCCCAATCATCATAGTGGACTATATTCCCATCATGATAGTGCCAGGTAATCTTCTTGTAACGGAGCTGAGCAAGTTCAAGATGGGTCTGTTTTTCGTAATAAGGATCTTTAACATCGTGCATCAGTGAAAAAAGCGTAACGACTTTCACATTTTCCAGGGTTATCGTAAAATAGACCTCTTCCTGACCAGCATAATTTATTCGATAGAGGTCAATAGCCGCTTTCCTTAATGTTTCTCCGGTACTTAATGATTTGTACAAAAGCACACTAGAAGCATCAATTTCCTTTTCAATTAAAAATGGACGATGTTGGCGTTTATTCAACACCCTCCCATTATGCAAATCAGAGTTGTAGCTCACATTATGATACAGACCTAAAATCTCGATCTAATTTTCACGGTCTTTTACCATTACACTACCTTTGATAATATTACCAGCATCATCGATTAATGACATATATCCGGGGATAGCCATTTATAAATCCTTGTTAAATGGAATAGAATTCTCAACATTATTGATCATAACCGCAATACACCGCTTCCCTTCTGTCGTTTTGACCTTATACATTTCCCTGATGGAATTAACAAATAGCTTATTCATTTCTTCTTCTGACTCAGGGTAAGAGGTAAATGCGCATATCTGCTCAATATTCAGCAATGGTCTGTTATCGTTAAGGATAGCCAGAACACCGACTGGGTTATGTGGAATGGCTTCAGAGACCGCCCCCTGTAAATCTTCCGCCGTACTGGCATCAACTCCGGATTCAAGAGCACTTGCTACCGTTAACCAGTCATTATTACCTTTGCTAATTTCAGGAATAATATGGTTCCACCATTCTGACTCACTGCCATCATAAAGTTCGTGTACAACGGTATTTGCTCCTTTTTCATTTATCATCTGCAGAAGCTGTGCTGCAGTATGCACTGCAGCACAGGGAGCACCCGAAAGAATAAATAGAAAGGAGATAAAAATAAATTTCATTATCTTACCACCAAAATTGTGTCACCCGAATCGTAAATGGTTTGGCGCTTATCTTGTCCATTCATAATGATACATACTGCAGATGCCGTTCCCGGTGGCTGCCCTTTTTTATCACCATGAATTTCGAAATGATCTCTGCCAAAAGTATTTGTCCCTGCAATAGGTTCGAGGATAATAGCGGAGGGACTTTTATGATTATTCCATCCAGCAATAAAATAAACGCCTCGTGGAATGGGGTCCTTGTTACGTATGTGTTCACAGTTCGGTTTATCCTTTGATTCACCAGCACCACTGTAGCAATAAGCAATTAATTTACCGTTATGGCTCAGTATACCTGTCGATACTTTATATTCCCATGTCATATGATTTACATCCTTTAAAATATAATAATTATGCTTATCATATTTAATTGTAAAATTAAATATATTCATAAAGTCACAATTATTAAAATTCAAAATATTTATAATTCATACATCTTTATTTCTCGAACAAATAAATCGTATTCTGAATAATTAGATAACGGGGAAGCAGCAGGCAATCTGAAAACACCCGGTGGCACGACGCTTACCGGGTCTACAAATTCTGCTTCTCATAGGCCGGATAAGGCGCAGCCGCCATCCGGCACTCACTCCCCACTCACTCGGTAATCACAAACCGCGTCGCGGTAAAGCAGTTCAAAACCCGGTGTACCAGAAATACCATCGTTAGCGTTGCCACCAGCGCGACGGTAACAGAGGTGATGCGGTATAAATCGCTGAACACCAGATCGCTGTCCGGATGCAGGTTCTGGCCGAACATAATCCCGATGGTGGTGATACTGGCAAAACCCACCCCCGCGCCGACTTTTTCCATTACGTGCAGGCGGGCGCTGAACGCCAGCCCGAGGCCGATCAGCGGCATCATCAGCAGCATATGGTTGCTGAAATCATAGATAAGCAGCTGCACCAATAGAATATACAGGCAGGCCAGCACCACGCCGACCACGCGCCAGAGCGAGCTCAACACCGCGCCGCGATAGTGCATAGGAAACAGGATCAAAATGCCCGCCATCAGTGCCGACAGCGAATCGCTCAAATCACAGATCTGGAAGACAACAAAAATCATCGTCGCCACCGTACCGGAAAGCAGCGACTCGTGGTGCACCCGGGCGGCATCTTTCTCAATGCGCGGCGGTAGCTGGCGGGGTTCCACGTCCGGGATCAGATAATGCAGCAGCGCACTCAGCGCCACCGCCATGATGCAGGCTTCCATATTGGAGAACATCAGCGTATGCCAGTTGGTGGTGGGATAGCTCATAAAGTTGAGCATCGTGCTCTGACACACCACGCCCATCGAACCAAGCAGAAACAGCGGCCCTTTGCTCATCAAGCGAAAACGCATCACATACAGGCCAAACACCACCAGCGTCATAATCAGCGGCCACTGTGAAAGATAGCCGACGATTAGCACCATTTCGACACAGTTCACCGCCGCGCTGAACACGAACTGTTTTGCCACATGGCGGTTGAACACCGGCACCAGCGACAGCAGCATCAGCGGATAAACCACAAAAAATACGCCGTACTGTACGGTGTAGAAGGTCGAGATACTCAGTGCTATCGTCCCGGCAACGGAGATACGCAAGGTCTGGCGAAAATCATTGGCGGTGTAGACAATGTTCCCATGCGGCGTAAAGACGTGGGCCAGAGTGTTAATAGACATAATGCAGCCAGCTGACGAGGTGGATCTGCGCCCCGGCAAAGGTACGGGCGAACATCCCCTCACTGTTATACAGCTGCACCGTGGCGCGCGCCCCGGTCGGTAACGGCGTGTCGAGCGGTTCGTTCAGTGCTACGTGAATGCGCATACGCTGGGCATCGCGCACCCAGCGGGTGGACTGTTCCGGTTGCGACAGCAGACCGTTAACCTGTTCCTGACCCGCCAGAATACCGGCATCGCTGCTGGTGACGCGGGCAGAGAAAACTTTGCCCGGCAAGGCGTCGAACACCACGGCGGCATCGGTATCTACCCGAGTGTGGCGCAGGCTTTTCTCGCGAAAGTCGGCCACGATATCGGTCTGATGGCTGACCAGCGCCAGCAGCGGCGTGGCCGCAGTAGCGTAAAGTCCGGGACTAAGCTGAAGGTTACTCACCGTACCGTCGGTCTGTGCATACACTTTGCTCCAACCGAGGTTCAGCTGTGCCTCTTCCAGCGCATTACGGTATTTTTGCAGCGTCACGTTACGCTTGTCATCGCGCTCGCCGCGCTGGATCAGCAGGTTCTGAATGCTGGCATTCAGCGCCGCCACCGACTGCTCGCTGGTTTGCCAGGCGGTACGCACCTTGTCGAGATCGGATTGCGACACGTTCTGCATGGTGGCCAGGCGCTGATAGCGGTCAAAGGTGGTCTTATCGTTACGGGCGTTGAATTGCGCGGTACGCAGGTTGGCGCGCGCGGAGGCTATCTGCGCATCCAGCTGTTGATTGCTCAACTTCGCCTGCTCAAGGGCGATTTGCGCAGCCTCGACCTTATTGATAAACGGCGTCGGATCCAGTTCATACAGAAAATCACCCTTCTTCACCTGGCTATTATTGTGTACATGCACCTGCGAGACGTAACCGGATACGCGTGAAGAAACAGGCGTTACCACGCGCATCACCGTGGAGTCCGGCGTCAGCGGGATCCAGATATCGGCAACGATAAACCAGGCGAATATTACCAGGAAAGCGGCAATACTCACCCTTACCCAACGGGCAAATTTTTGTTCTGGGGTCATCATAGTTTTTAGTGTTGATTGTCTTCTTCGCGGATTGTCCGCAAATTGCAGGCGAGTTGATTTAAGGTCGCGCTGAATAAGGCAAGCTCCGCTTCAGGAATGGTGCAGGTGACGCGATGTTGATATGTCTCAATCACCCGGTTAAGTTCTTCAAGCCTTGAGCGGCCTTGCGCGGTCAGCGTTAGCAGACGGATGCGTTTGTCATAAGGCGATGTGGAACGCAGCAGATATCCCTGCTTTTCCAGTTGCGAAAGGGTGCGCATCAGCGGCGGCAGTTCAATGCCCTGCATTTGTGCCAGTTCACTGACCGAGACGTTGTCTCCCAGTTGATACAGTTGCATCAGTACCGTCCAGCTTGACTGCGTCAGGCCAGTATCGGTGATGGCAGCATCAATAATGGCTCGCCACTGGCGCACCACCATTGCCATGCGCATCCCCATCGGACGGCGGGCAAACAGTTCATCTTCCGTCATCTTACTTTCCCCTCATCGCTGAGAAGAAAATAATACTTATCAGGATAAGTATCAAGAAACAGGCTATCCAGAAGCATGAATTGATAAATAATGTGAATACAAAAGAGGCCGGGTGATAACCCTCCAGCCTCTGTCGATGGAAGAAAATCACTCTATCTGATCGCGTCGCAGCCCGACGTCCCGCAGCCGCTCATTACTCATCTGTTGCAATACGCGCCGCGTTTGCGCCCGTAACCTCCACGCCTTATATGCCCGCCAGATCAGAACAAACCCAATAAATGGCTGCTTTGCTTTATTCTCATGAAATTCCATACCTTGCCTCCCCGCCTTGTCTGAGGCTTTATCTTCACGGATTTGGCCCTAAGCAATACAGACTCACAAAGTACTTTTATTTAACATACAGATTGGTTAAAAAGAGTTCTGCATCGCTTTTTTCACGCCAATCTGTACTGGTTTTTTAATCTGTATGGTACCCATGAGGTATACAGCATGACGCGTTATCAACATCTGGCCAATCTGCTGGCCGAACGCATTGAGCAGGGGTTGTATCGCCATGGCGAAAAACTGCCTTCGGTACGTAACCTGAGTCAGGAACACGGGGTCAGTATCAGCACCGTCCAGCAGGCGTATCAGATGCTGGAACAGCGGCAACTGATCACCCCGCAGCCGCGTTCCGGTTATTTTGTCGCCCCGCAAAAAGCGCTGCCGCCCGTACCGCCGATGTCACGCCCGGTGCAGCGTCCGGTCGAGATAACGCAGTGGGATCTGGTGCTGGATATGCTAAAAGGGCATAGCGATAAATCTGTGATCCCCTTCAGCAGCGGCGCGCCAGATGTCAGTCAACCGAGCTTGAAACCGCTCTGGCGCGAGCTCAGCCGCGTAGTGCAGCATAATCTGAAGGCGGTGCTGGGGTACGACAAGCTTCCCGGCAGCCAGGATCTGCGCCAGCAGATCGCCCGTCTGATGCTGGACAGCGGTTCAGTCCTCAACGCCGATGATATTGTGATAACCAACGGGAGCCAGAGCGGAATGTCGCTGGCGCTGCTGGCGGTTTGTCAGCCAGGGGACATTGTCGCCGTTGAATCCCCCACCTACTACGGCACAATGCAGCTACTGCGCGGCCTGGGGATCAAGGTGATTGAGATTCCAACCGATCCGGATACCGGGATCAGCATTGAAGCGCTGGAGCTGGCGCTGGATCAGTGGCCGATCAAAGGCGTGCTGCTGGTTCCCAACTGCAACAACCCTCTCGGGTTCATTATGCCGGATGCGCGTAAGCGGGCGGTGCTCGCCCTCGCCCAGCGTCACGATATCGTCATTTTTGAAGATGATGTGTATGGCGAACTGGCCACAGAGTATCCGCGCCCGCGTACGATCCACTCCTGGGACAGTGACGGCCGGGTAATACTCTGCAGTTCGTTTACCAAATCCGTAGCCCCAGGACTGCGCGTGGGTTGGGTGGTTCCCGGTCGCTATTACAACAAACTGCTACACATGAAGTACGCCGTCATTGGTACTAACGTTCCCGCTACGCAGCTGGCAGCAGCCTCCTTTGTGCGCGAAGGTCATTACCATCGGCATATCCGGCGTATGCGCCAGATTTATCAGCGTAATATGGAGATCTACACCTGCTGGGTACGGGAATATTTTCCCTGCGGGATCTGCGTCACCCGACCGAAAGGCGGCTTTATGCTGTGGGTCGAGCTGCCGCTCCAGGTCGATATGGTCTGCGTCGCTAAGCAGCTCTGTCGCCTGAAAATCCAGGTCGCACCGGGATCGCTGTTCTCCGCATCCGGAAAGTATCGCAACTGCGTACGCATCAACTGCGCGTTGCCGCCAAACGAGAAGCATCAGGAAGTGATGCAAAAGCTCGGCGAGGCGGTAAAGATGGCGATAGAGTAAACCGGACCGCCCGGTGATTTCGGCCAGACGATTATGCGAGTTAAGTCATATCTAATGACTTAAACCCTGAATATCTTCTGCGGAAAGCCGGGTAATTTTTTGTACCGTGCAGATATCAATACCGTCTGCCAGCATGGTGTGGGCAATACGGAGCGCCTCATCAAGTCGCCCTTCTATAAGCCCTTCTTGTCGTCCTTCCTGTAACCCTTCCAGCCTGCCTTTTTGTAGCCCTGCCTCATGCAATCTGTCGGCGATCGTCATCAAGTGCTCCTTATGCTGCGGTGAACGTTCGGCAACCTCACGAATAAACTCACTGAATCGAGGTGCATCGCCAGTTCGTAAAATATAATTAAACAGCGTCTTTATCTGGCTGTCATTAGTCAGTCCGGTAAGTAGCAGGGAAACAATTTGCTCGACCAGCCCCATAAGGTCGCGCTGACGAATATGTTTTTGGATTAACTCCAGCAGCGCCATACGTCGATGATGCACAATTTCGTCATCCGGGATAACCGTAATATCCACCAGCGGAAACGCCACAGCATACAGCTGACGAGCCAGCTTCGGGTTGGCAAACTCGTCCAGCCAGCATAGGGAATAAGGATATGGGCTTTTCGCACCGTGATAGAACAACATCGGCACCACCAGCGGTAATTGCTGATGCCCGGCATCTAAATGCTTCTGCATGGCCGCTACCGCGTAACGCATCAACCTGAATGCCATATGCGCATCCGGTGTGCTTTGGTGTTCAATCACCACATAAACATAGCCATCACCTTCCGTCGTTTTCACGGACCACAACACATCGGAATAGTGCGCACGTAAATCCTCTTCAATGAAACTATCCGGCTTGAGTTTCAGCGTCTGAAAATCGCAAAGGTCGCGCAGCGAAGCGGGAAGATGTATTTGTAGAAAATCCCGAGCTGTCTCAGGGTGGCGCAAAAACGTTTTAAAGACCGCATCATGCGGGGTGGAAGTCGGTGCTTTGTTCATGGCGATCCATCACCTGGAAATAAGATGCCGTGACTGTAGCGCTGGTAAACCACACTCTCACCTGTAACGTTCTCTCTTTGCGAGGCGATTTCCGGGATAAAAACGCCCCTTTGTAACGTCTGCATTTGTCTGGAACGTATCACGCAGAATCACGACCTCAATGCACATTCCCGCTTTTTCACCGCAGGGCCTGTGCTATAACAAATCATCACTTTCATGGAGGACACGATGTGACGCATACCCGGGATATTCCACAATCGTTCTGGCGTGATGAGCAACTGCCGTGGCTGGAGCTGCGCAGCACCTGGCGCAGCAAGCAGGCCTATAAGCGCCATCACCACTCTCAGCTCTCGATTGGGGCAATTCTCGAGGGAGGAACCTGCTGCCTGTGCGATGACAAGGAATACCATCTGAAGGTGGGCGATCTCATTGTGATCCCACCACTGGCACCTCACAGCTGTAATCCCGTCAACGGGCAATTTCGCAGCTATCACATGCTTTATCTTGATGCCCGGTGGTGTCTTGCCCATCTGTCTGCGCTGAACAGCAATCAACGGCTTTGCACGCGCACTCCTGTTATCCGCGATCCGCAATTATTCCAGTGCTACATGCACCTTGTGGCGCTCATGCCGCAACGGCAAACGACGCAGATAACTGATGCCGCACAAGCATTGCTGCGCTCGCTGCCATTGCAGTCGGTAACACCGGAAAACCTAAGCGTCACCAGCCAGTATCTGCGCGAGCGGTTGCAGTCCAGTCTGCACTCCCCACCCTCGCTGGATGAGCTGGCAGATGAGTGTCACATGCGTAAAGAGACGCTGATTCGGACCTTTAAGCAGGACATCGGGCTGACGCCGGGAAATTATCTGAACATGATGCGGATTGACTATGCCCGTCAGCGGTTACGGGCCGGGGACGAGATTGTCGATGTCGGCTACCAGAGCGGGTTTGCCGACCAGAGCCATTTCCATCGCACCTTTGTTCGCTACACAGCAGCCACACCGCGCCAGTACGCATTGGGACGATCAATATCAGACAATAATTAGCGTTGCGTCAGGCGTACGCTGATCTCTGTTTCATTTTCTGAGGTCGCTATGTCGCTGCTTGCTGAACTTTTTCCGTCTGCTTTTCCCGCGCTGGCGCTGGCGCATTTTGTTGCACTACTCAGCCCAGGGCCGGACTTCTTTTTACTGGTCGGTTACGCCGTACGTTACCGGATGCGCGGCAGCGCCGGGCTGTGCGTGGGGATCGCCATCGGCAACGGGCTGTATATCCTGCTGGCGATTATTGGTTGGGGGATCCTGCGCCAGCTTCCCCTGCTGTTTACGGTTATTGAGCTGCTGGGCGCGCTCTATTTATTATGGATTGGCAGCCTACTGATACGCAGCCGCCCGCAAACCCTGACCGGAGCAGACGCCCAGTCTACCTGTCCAGGATTTGGCAAACAGCTGCTGCTGGGATTAGGTTCGTCGCTGCTCAACCCAAAAAATGCGCTGTTCTATCTGGCGCTGATGACCGCCCTGCTCGGCCCGTCGGTGACGCTGCTGCAACAAACCATGAGCGGGATCTGGATGACCAGCGTGGTGTTGTTCTGGGATCTGCTGATCGTGATGTTCATCGGCTTACCGCAGATCCAGCGACGGTTAACCCGAGGGATCGTGTGGATCGAGCGTATCGCCGGCGGCGTATTGATCATCTTCGGTTGTGCAATCGCGCTGCGATTTTTGCAGAGCGTCACTTTCTGATAAGCGTGACGATTTTCTGCAAATAAAGCGGATAAACTCGTTTAATTAATATCCAATCCGCATTACACTTTGGGTGGCTATTATCCATTCAACCAATTCTTCCCGAGGTGCGATGTGCTGATTGTTACCTGTAATCGTTACGTTTTCTGACCCGAGTCTGAAAACGTTTCTCCTGTTTGCGCCTCGCGCAGGCAGCGTTTTTGATTACATGAAATTCAGTACATTTGCAGTCTGCTTTTTTCTGTCATCGGTCTGACGTCTCAAAGACGGTATTGAATTTCGCTATTCCCGTTGAGGGTTTTCTCCCGAAAAGGAGCTGTTTTATGCAACGGATTCTCGCGTTTTTCTCCCAACGCACCACGACGCTATTTTTTCCTGTCGCGTTGATTTTATATGACTTCGCCGCTTATCTGTCGACGGACCTGATCCAGCCAGGCATCATCAATGTGGTGCGTGATTTCAACGCCGACGTCAGCCTGGCCCCCGCTGCGGTGAGCCTCTATCTGGCTGGCGGCATGGCGCTGCAATGGCTGCTGGGACCGCTCTCCGACCGGATTGGCCGTCGACCGGTGCTGATTGCGGGGGCGTTAATTTTTACGCTCGCCTGCGCTGCCACGCTATTGACCACCTCAATGACGCAATTTCTGGTCGCCCGATTTGTACAGGGCACCAGCATCTGCTTTATCGCTACCGTTGGCTATGTCACGGTTCAGGAGGCGTTTGGGCAAACGAAGGCCATAAAGTTAATGGCGATAATCACCTCCATTGTGCTGGTTGCGCCAGTTATCGGCCCGCTCTCCGGCGCAGCGCTGATGCACTTTGTACACTGGAAAGTCCTGTTCGCCATTATCGCCGCCATGGGGCTTATCGCCCTGATTGGGCTAGCGTTAGCAATGCCGGAAACCGTTAAGCGCGGCGCGGTGCCGTTCAGTGCACGCGGCGTACTGCGTGATTTCCGCGACGTTTTCCGCAACCGGGTGTTCTTGTTTGGCGCAGCCACGCTGTCGCTAAGCTATATCCCGATGATGAGCTGGGTGGCGGTCTCGCCGGTGATCCTGATCGACGCTGGCGGTATGAGCACATCAGAGTTCGCCTGGGCGCAGGCACCGGTGTTTGGCGCGGTGATCGTCGCCAATATGGTGGTTGTTCGTTTTGTGAAGGATCCAACCCAGCCACGTTTTATCTGGCGGGCGGCACCCATTCAACTGAGCGGACTGGCGGTGCTGATTGCCGGCAATTTGCTGTGGCCGCACGTCTGGCTGTGGTCGGTGCTGGGAACCAGCCTGTATGCGTTTGGCATTGGTATGATCTTTCCGACGCTGTTCCGCTTTACGCTGTTTTCCAACAACTTACCGAAGGGTACGGTCTCGGCGTCGCTGAATATGGTCATCCTGACGGTGATGGCGGTTTCTGTCGAAATCGGACGTTGGCTGTGGTTTAACGGCGGCAGGATTTCGTTTCATCTGTTGGCGGTTGCGGCGGGTATTGCTGTCGTCTTTACCCTGGCAGGCTTACTGAAACGGGTTCGCCAGCATGAAACAACAACGTTAGCCACTGAAAACTAACCAGCCGGATGGCACTGACGCTTATCCGGCCTGTGTCGTAGTGATAGGCCGGATAAGGCGCCTGCGCCGCATCCGGCAACCATCACATTATCTTAAGCAATGCGCGCAAACCCTGCTTCCAGATCGGCAATCAGGTCGCCAATATCCTCAAGGCCAATATGCACCCTGACCAGGGTGCCGCTGAAATCCACCTCTCCGGCTGGGCGAATGCTGTTCAGCTCTTCTGGCTGATTCGCCAGAATAAGCGACTCAAATCCGCCCCACGAATAGGCCATATGGAACAGCGAGAAGTTATCGAGGAAATTCGCCATCTGCTCGTCGGTCAGTCTCTTTTTCAGCACAAACGAGAACAGGCCTGAGCTTCCGGCAAAGTCACGCTGAAAATACTCGTGCCCCGGGCATTCCGGTAATGCCGGATGATTCACCCGCGCCACTTCCGGCCTTGCCGACAGCCAGCGGGCAATATGGATACTGCTCTCCTGATGCTGCTTAAGACGTACCGCCAGGGTGCGCAATCCGCGGCTGCCGTTGTAGGCCGTATCGGCATCCAGCGTTTGCCCCATCAAATAGGAGTTCTCGCGCAGACGATCCCAACAACGCGCGTTGGACACCGCCGTGCCCAGCATGCCATCCGAATGACCGATGGTGTACTTCGTTCCCGCCTGAATGGAAATATCCACGCCATATTCCAGCGCTTTGAACAGTACGCCCGCCGCCCAGGTGTTGTCGATCATAATGACAATCTCCGGATTAACCGCGCGGATAGCTTTCACCATCCCCGGTACATCCTGGACTTCCATGGTGATCGAACTTGGCGATTCGAGGAATACAACTTTCGTTTCCGGACGCAGAAGATCAACGATACCAGCACCAATCAACGGATCGTAATACGTTGTTTCCACATTGAATTTACTCAGGATCTTATTGCAAAAATCCTGGGTTGGCTCGTAGGCCGCGCCCGTCATCAAAATATGATCGCCACCCTGGACAAACGCCAGAATCGCATTGGTCACCGCCGCAGCGCCGCACGGGTAAAGCGCGCAGCCAACGCCGCCTTCCAGTTCGCTCATTGCCTTCTGGAAGGCAAAGTGGGTGTAGGTTCCGCGACGACCGTAAAACAGCTCGCCATTTGCGCGATTGGCGGTGGCAAATTTTTTGTCTTTCACGGTATCAAACACCAGCGAAGAGGCGCGCTGGATAACCGGATTCACCGCTCCCTGGGTGTAGCGTTTGTCGCGACCCGCAACAACCAATTGCGTCTCAAGCTTCATTGCGTCTTTCATAACATCTCCTGTTCTTAATCCGTGTGAAACCTATACCACCGCAGCAGTAGAGTTTATTTCAGTGTTGGTCTGCTTTTTTCCAGCGAACCGTTCAACAATCTGCGCCGCATTCAAATCATGGATAACGTTAATCAGTGTGGCAGGCGCATCGGTAATCGTGCCCAGCACTACCAACATCGGGATCGCTTCCATTGGCAGGCCCAGCGTAGTGACGATAAAGATTTCACCGAGGAATGCCCCGCCCGGTACGCCGCCGACGATAATGGCGGAGAGCACCGCAATCAGCATGGTCAGGAAGAAGGTCTCGGTGGTGAACTCCATGCCCAGCACGGAATAGATAAAGACAATTTTCAGCGCGGCAATCATCGCCACGCCACCTTTGTTCAGGTTAACCAGTAACGGAATGGAGACATCAACGATTTCCGGGTTAATCCCCATCGCCTTACCGGCACGCAGCGTCACCGGGAGAGTCCCCAGCGAAGAGCAAGTCCCCAGCGCAGTCGCAGACGGTTCAATCGCATTACGCCAGAAGGCTTTGACCGCCGGAATACCGCCGCCAATATACGAATAGAGAATCGAGCCAAAAACAAAGTAGACCAGCGTGGCCACCATGAACAGGCCGATGGCGCGAGCAAAGGTTAACAGCAGTGCAGAGTCCTGACTGGCCATAGTGGCAGCGAAATAGCAGCCCAGGCCAATCGGTGCGACCTTCATAATGATCGAGACGATCTTCATGATCACGGTATTGGCATCTTCCAGCAGCGACGCAATGCGCTTACCGGCCTGATCCGATTGACCAATCGCCACACCAGCAATAATCGCCATCACAATCAGCGCCAGAATATTGGACTTAGAAAACAGTCCGATAAAGTCGCTGGTCGTGATCATGCTGACAAAATCCATCTTACCGCTGCCCGCCTGCACCGACTGCGAAAGATCGATAGTGACGCCCTGCGCCGGGTTATACCATAGCGCCAGCGCGACGATCCCGGCAGCCGGAATAAAGGCCATTGCGATCGAAACAATAAAGATAATCGCCATAATGCGCCCCAGCCTTTTCAGGTCGGTCATACTGGCGATCGAAGACATGACGCTGATCCCCACCAGCGGCACAATAATCATAAATAGCAGATTTAAGAATATCTGGCCGATTGGCTGGAGTTTACTTGCAAACGAGGGGGCATAAATACCTAATAAGCCGCCAATCACCAGAGCAACTAATAAAATAATCGACGATCTGTAGGGTTCGAGTCGTGACCACATAATCGGTACCTTTAGAATAATATTTAATGAGATTAAATTCACAATGTGATGAGTTTCCGTTTCGCCTCCTTTTATTTTGTGACGTAACTCACCTAAGTTGTTATTTTTTCATTTTGCCAGCAAGTTGTTTCCTGTGATTCAATAGTTGCATGTTTAAAACGCGAATGTAACGGCCTATTCGTACCGTTTTTGCAAATCACTTGTGAATAAAAGGAAACTATGAGTACGCCGATTTCACTCAAGCATCTGGAGTTTTTCATTAAAATCGTCGACTGCGGAGGATTATCAGAAGCCGCGGTGCAGCTCAACGTCTCGCCATCTGCGGTCAGCAAAAGCCTGGCAGCAATGGAAGATACGTTAGGCACGACATTAATTAAACGTACCACCCGCAGTATTACCCTGACCGATGCCGGGCAATATCTCTTTAACCGCGCCAATAAGCTTTTGAAAGAATTCGATGAAACGCTGAATACCACCTCCGGTTATTACCACAGCCCGCAGGGTGAATTACGCATAACCTGCTCAATTGCATTTGGTTATTCCCGGCTGGTGAACCTGGTGGATAAATATCGTTCCCAGTTCCCAGATGTGAATCTGTATATCGATCTCAACGATAACTTCGTGAATCTGAACGAAACGGATTTCGACATCGCCCTGCGTATCTCCACCGCACCACCGCAGAACTACGCAATGCGCAAGCTGGTGCCTGTCCGCTGGGCGTACTGCGCCTCACCCGGCTACCTTGCCAAAAAAGGCATGCCCCAGCGTCGTAGCGATCTGGTCAATCATGATTGCCTGGTTTACCCAGGTCTCACGCCGGTGCTGAAGGTGGCGGATGAACAGGATCGTCTGCATCAGTTAAAACTGCATATGCCTATCCAGGCCAACAGCAGTCTGGTATTGCTGAAATCGGTGTTAGAAGATCAGGGAGTGGCGTATTTGCCCACCTATCTGATTGGCGATCATATTCAAAAAGAAGAGATAACGCCGCTGATGCTCGACGGCACCATCACCTGCGAAACCCACGCCCTGTATGCGCTCTATTTTCCCAGTAAGTACAGCAATCCGAAGGTGCGATCGTTTATCGATTTTCTGGTGGCGGAACTCGACCCCTTACCCGCCTGGGACAACTGGATCCCGGAGTAATCTTTGCACGTCTGAAAATGGGAGGCGCTCCACATTTTTTGCGCGATCCCCCCGTCTGGCTCTATCCTTAAGCCTATGAATAAAATTGCTGAACTCAAACGCGCCAAGCGACTGGCGCTCTCATTGCTGCTGATTGCCGCCGCTACCTTCGTCATCACGCTGTTTCTGCCGCCTAACTTCTGGGTGCTCGGGATCAAAGCGATCGCCGAAGCGGCGATGGTCGGCGCGCTGGCGGACTGGTTCGCCGTGGTGGCGCTTTTTCGTCGGGTACCAATCCCGTTCATCTCGCAACATACGGCGATTATCCCGCGCAATAAGGATCGGATCGGGGAGAATCTCGGTCAGTTTGTGCAGGAAAAATTTCTCGACACCCAGTCCCTGATCGCCCTGATCCGCCGCCATGAACCGGCGTTGTTGATCGGTAACTGGTTCAGCCAGCCGGAAAACGCCCAGCGAATTGGCCAGCATCTGCTGCAGATCATGAGCGGTTTTCTCGAACTCACCGACGACGCCCGCATTCAGCGGCTGATCAAGCGGGCAGTGCACAAAGCCATCGACAAGGTCGATCTCTCCGGTACCAGCGCGCTGATGCTGGAAAGCATGACCAAAAACAACCGCCATCAGGTGTTGCTCGACACATTGATCGCCCAACTTATCGCCCTGCTCCAGCGCGACAGCTCGCGGGCGTTTATCGCCCGACAGATCGTGCACTGGCTGGAGACCGAGCATCCGCTGAAAGCGAAGATCCTGCCGACTGAATGGCTGGGCGAGCACAGCGCCGAACTGGTGTCTGATGCCGTTAATTCCTTACTGGATGACATCAGCCACGATCGGGCGCATCAGATCCGCCACGCCTTCGATCGCGCCACGTTTAAGCTAATCGATAAGCTCAAACACGATCCGGAGATGGCCGTGCGGGCCGAAAGCATGAAAAACTATCTGAAGGAAGACGAAGCCTTCAACCGTTATCTTGGCGAACTGTGGGCAGACCTGCGCCAGTGGGTGAAAACCGACATTAACGCTGACGATTCGCGCGTGAAGCAGCGCATCGCCAGCGCCGGACAGTGGTTCGGCGAAACACTGGTTGCCGACAGCGCCCTGCGCGCCTCACTGAATGGGCATCTGGAGCAGGCCGCGTATAAAGTTGCGCCGGAGTTCGCCACCTTCCTGACGCGCCACATCAGCGACACGGTGAAAAGCTGGGATGCGCGCGATATGTCGCAGCAAATTGAGCTAAACATCGGCAAAGATTTACAGTTTATCCGCATCAACGGCACGCTGGTCGGCGGTTCTATTGGGCTGGTGTTATATCTGTTGTCGCAAATTCCTTCCCTGCTGACGCTGGCGAATTTTTAAGGAGAAAGTAAAATTCCTGTTTTTATTTTACCTTTCATTATCATTTGCACATGTAATATAACAATTATCAAACTAACAGCGTGAAATGAGAGTCCGTATGTCCGAGGGAAGCCCCGATTCAAATCGTCATGCCATCAGCGTCGCGCTCTTTGGCATGCTGGTCTTAACGCTGGGCATGGGAATTGGACGCTTTCTGTATACGCCGATGCTCCCGGTACTGCTGTCGGAAGGTCAGTTTACGTTTGACCAGCTCTCCTGGATTGCCAGCGCCAACTACGCCGGATATCTGGCGGGAAGCCTGCTCTTCTCCTTCGGGCTCTTCCATCTTCCCTCACGTTTACGCCCGATGTTGTTAACTTCTGCGCTCGCTACCGCAGGGTTGATTCTGGCAATGGCAAGCGTTAAGCAACCCGCGCTGGTGATGATGATCCGTTTTCTGGCAGGCGTCGCCAGTGCCGGTATGATGATCTTTGGTTCGATGATCGTCCTGCATCATACCCGGCATCCCTTCGTGATCGCCGCATTGTTCTCCGGCGTTGGCGCAGGCATTTTGCTGGGCAATGAATATGTCATCAGCGGTCTGCATTTTGCGCTGTCATCGCACACGCTCTGGCTGGGGGCAGCGGCAGCTTCCGCTGTATTCTTTGTGCTACTCGTTATGCTCCTGCCATCTCGCGACCATGCGCTCCCCGCCGCCACACCGGTAAAAACAGAGCATCAGCCTATGTCCTGGTGGCTGCTGGCGCTACTGTATGGATTAGCCGGATTTGGCTACATCATTGTCGCTACATACCTGCCACTGATGGCGAAAAGTGCCGGGTCGCCGCTGCTGACGGCCCATCTCTGGTCGTTGGTCGGCATATCGATTATTCCGGGTTGTTTCGCCTGGCTGTGGGCAGCCCGACGCTGGGGGGTATTGCAATGCCTGACGGCGAATTTACTGATCCAAAGCGCCTGCGTGGTCATGACGCTCGCCAGCGACTCCTTGCCGCTGCTGGTGATAAGCAGCGTGGGTTTTGGTGCAACGTTTATGGGTACCACTTCGCTGGTCATGCCGCTCGCCCGTCAACTTAGCGTACCGCGCAATATTAATCTGCTGGGCCTGGTCACCCTGACTTACGGTATTGGGCAAATACTCGGGCCGCTCTTAACCAGCCTGCTGGGAAGCGGCGCTCAAGCGATCGTTAACGCCACGCTATGCGGTGCCGTCGCCTTGTTTATTGCGGCACTGATCAGCCTCACACAATTATACAAACAGCGTTTTGCCTCCCCCAAAAGGGTATAATCGACAACCTTATAAACAGGTATCTTAGGATTAGTCCGCAATCAAATGTCAACATTTAATAAACCACAAATAATCGGCAATTACCCGCCAGACAATTTATAATCCCCGGCTGTTCATTTATAAACTCAATTTAAAATGCGTAAAAATGGACATATTAACTCAGCATCAACACTATCTTCGGGAAAAGTACATGTCATGGTTTAAAAAAATACTACTGGGGTTAATTATTTTGGTGGGTTTAATTGACACGCTAAAGGATTATAAAGACTTTGGCCTGTTTGGCGCGTTAGGATTGTTTCTTATATTCCTGTTAACAACAACATTTTTATGGCAATGGGCTTCTGGCAGGTTACCAGAGATAACCCAGGTTCAGGCCGTATTTATTTTACTGGCCAGCGCGGTAGCCTCAATTTTTGTTATCAATATGGCAATTGCCGGAAATTTGCATGTGGATTTAATGGAGGTCATGTACGTTACCATTACGCATAATCCACTTTTTTACCTGATTCTCTGCGTGGTCGCATGGGTAAAAGTGGGCATCTGGCAATGGCTGTTTAGCGGTGGACAGGTGAAAGAGAGTCAGCCAGTTTAAACACGGCAGAGCTAAAAAAGGCGTCTTAACTAAGACGCCTTTTATGCTAGTACAACAAATTAGAACTGATAGGTCAGACCCGCAACAACCTGGTTGTCGTCGTCTTTGCCGTCGAGCAGGTTAATTTTGTAACCCACATCAGCCACGATGTTTTTGTTGAAGTAGTAATCCGTGCCCAACGCTACGTATTCAGTCAGGTCATTATTGTTGTTGTCACGCGCGTGAACGTAACCCACGTTCGGACGCAGACCAAAATCAAACACATACGCAGCCATTGCTTCAAAGTGCTCAGCTTTATCCGCATCCTGAATCAGGTTGTGGGACTCGCCGTACATGGTCGCGACGTAGATGGCATTAGCATCATATTTCAGACCCGCGCCCCAGAACTCTGCGTTTTCGCCATCCCAGCCGCTTCGTTTCTGCAGAGCAGTCACCGCACTGGTGGTGTAGGCCGCAATCGCAGATACGCCGGAATCCGCAATATTGTCATAACCCAGGGAGAAGCCATAGCCATTGCCATGCTGTTTTGCCGGGCTAATGTTAGTGTCATCCTGGCCCTGGTATTGCGCGCCAATGTTCAGACCATCAACGGCTCCAAACAGATTTTTGGTGCGGAGTGTTGCAACGCCAGCAGTACGTGTAGTAAGGAAGCGGTCAGTATCTTCAAAGGAGTCGCCGCCGAACTCTGAAAGAGTGTCAGTGTAAGCTCCCACGTCGTAAGCAATACCGTAGTTACGACCGTAGTCAAAGCTAACGTCATGGCCATAATCCAGGCCAGCAAACGCCAGACGTGTATTGACGCCATTCTGAGAACCTTCTGCTTTAGAGGCATCAAACTGACTTTCAAATTGGCCATAACCGGTCAGTTGATCGTTGATTTGTGTCTCACCGCGAAAACCCAGACGCGCGTATGTACCGTCGGCATCGGTGCCGCCAGTCCAGGAATGGACCGCTTTTACTTTGCCGTACAGATCCAGTTTGTTGCCATCTTTATTATAAATTTCCGCTGCATGAACGGAGGTTACCCCTAATACCATTACAGCTAATGCCACTGCTGACTTTTTCATGTTATTACTCACTTTTAATTGTGAATTTTGCTATCAACTTTGTTATGAAGGCAGAATACCCGCATAAAAAAGCCCCCTATGGAAAAGGGGAAAACCTCTAACACACCAATGAAGGTAATAATAAAGTGGCAAGACACATATCATTTTGGGTTAAATAAAACCCGAACAGAGAGTAATTACTTAGATTCTTCGTTTACGCTCTCATTAACAGAGCGATATAACATTATTGCTTCGGCAATAATATCTTGTTTACTTTTACGGGTTTCAAATGCCAGCGTACGAACATATTCCCACAGAGAGGTATCGACACGGGCACTTAAAAGAACCATATCTTTTGAACGGGTACCCCTGGCCTTTCTAATATCGGGGTAATCTCGAGAGGGCATTATCATCTCCTGAACGCAAACACGCTTATGGCGATGAAATATGCAGTCAGTGTAAAAACATGTCAACGGCAAAATACAGTGACAATAGTAATGAAACTGTTAATAACGGACAAAAAACTGGAACAGCATTTCAAATGAAAGATAACTTGATTATAGAATAATGTGTAATTTTAACTTTACATATATTCATTTTATTCATTTGATTAAAAAAGCCAGAACTATTGACAATAAACATGACCTCAAATCAAAACATCATTACAGCCAATAAGTTACGTGCCGTTATTAATGTCTACATTTCCGTGAAGCGCCTGTTTTTATGCACTGTTATTCCGGGCTGCTTCGCTCTGACCACCGCGTAAATCAGTTTGATTCTCACTTAACACAGGCCCATTTTGTCTAAAAATAAGCACGGAAAGGTAAAAATAAGGTAAAGAATGCATTTTTTCGCATGCAAAAATAAGTTGTTTTTAATTGATATAAATCAATTTTCACCGCGTAACGACGGAGGAAAAATCATCATCTGAGGTGATGGAAACCTTTTTTTTACGTGACGTTCATGACGAGAAAAAGCGTTGTTATGCAATAAACTTTTGTGCTGAAAAGTGTCGCGCGGGCTGCAACAGCCCGCATGGGAGAGGAAGGAAAATCAGGCGTTAACTTTATCCAGCGGCCAGGAATCAAACAGATAACCATCAAAGTCGATGTCATCAACATTTGAAAACTCCAGCAGGCGCTGTTTGACGTTTTCCAGATGCTGCCACATTGCCAGCTTGGCTGCGCGGGCATCCTTTTTGATTAATGCCGCCAGGATCTGTTTGTGGTCACCCATCCACTCTTTACGGTAATGGGTATCGTCAAGGTGGCTATGGAGCTGGATCCACATCGGGTTGTTTTCACGCCACTGCCATGACTGGCGAAACAGCTCCACCAGCATGCTGTTATGCGTGGCTTCAGCTATGGCGAGATGGAACTGCATGTCGCCGCTTTCAGAACCGTTCGCTTCGCTGGAGGCCAGCTCCCGCTCTTCCAGCTGTAACGCCTGGCGCATTTTAACGATATCTTCACGCGTAGCCTGCAGCGCGGCGAATTCGGCGATATTGCTTTCCAGCAGCTGTCGCGCCTGCAGCAGCTCAAACGGGCCCGCGTCATTGCAATGATTGACATCCGTACTGTCGATGGTCTGCGCATCTGCATTGTCGAGTACGTAGATCCCGGCGCCGCGACGCACGTCCACCAGACCTTTAATTTCCAGCATAATTAACGCTTCGCGAACCACCGTGCGAGTGACGTTGAGCATCTCAGCAATTTCACGTTCCGGCGGCAAACGCTCCCCGGGCTGGTACGGCGTCTGGACAATCAGATCGCGGATCATTGCACCCACTTCCTGGTAGGGTCTTTGTTGAGAAGTGTTCGATTTCATCGTGTTATGTCCGTCAGATGCGTCAATTCAGATCCGTAGGCCGGATAAGGCACATGCGCTGCCATCCGACACCTGTGCCGTTGGCTGATGGCGACGCTGACGCATCTTATCAAGCCTACAAAAAACGTTTTTTCGCCTGAACTATAGCATTTGCGGGAAGCCAAAAACAGAAAACGGGTCAACCAAATCAGCATTTTGATTGACCCGTCATACTTCGGGGATTATGCGTCAGCGCCTAACGCCGCAACGCACTCGCGTGCACCGTGTTCACACAGCTGTTGATACGTCGCGATAACTGTCTCCACAAAATCAGCGTTTTCCGCCAGATCATGGCCAAAAATGCCGCTCAGCCCCAGCAGCGCCGTCACGCGTTCGGCCCCCTGGAACTGTTGGTTAATGCGCTGGAACTCAGCCAGCAAGGGGTCGACAACATCAATGGCCTGCCCCTGTTCATCCACGCCACGGGTGTAGCGCATCCAGCCCGCCACGCCCAGCGCCAGGTGACGCCAGTCGCTGGCGTTTTGCAGATGCAGACGCACCGGATCCAGCAGGCGCTGCGGCAATTTCTGGCTGCCGTCCATCGCAATCTGCCAGGTGCGGTGACGCAGTGATGGGTTGCTGAAACGCTCGATGAGCAGCGTCGCATAGGCGTTAAGATCGGTGCCTTCTGGCATCGACAGCGTCGGCGCTTGCTCCTGCATCATCAGCGCGAACGCCGCTTTGCGGTACGCCGGATTTGTCATGGTATCAGCGATAGTTTCATAGCCGCCGAGATAGCCCAAATACGCGAGGAAAGAGTGGCTGCCGTTGAGCATACGCAGTTTCATCATTTCAAACGGCACCACATCGGCAACGAACTGTGCACCAACGTTGTCCCAGTCAGGGCGACCGTTGACAAAGTTATCTTCGATAACCCACTGACGGAATGGCTCACAGGCGATAGCACACGGATCGTACACGCCCAACTGGTCGGCAATCTCTTGCAACGTTTCTGGCGTCGCCGCCGGAACAATGCGGTCGACCATGGTGCACGGGAAAGTGGCGTTAGCCTCAATCCACTGCGCCAGCTGCGGGTCGCGCGCCTGCGCCAGACCCAGCACCGCGACTTTCGCCACATGACCATTTTCACGCACGTTATCGCAAGACATCACGGTAAAGGCCGCAAGCCCTTGCTCACGACGCAGATGCAGCGCCTGTACGATGTAACCAATCGCCGATTTCGGCGTGCCTGGATTCGCCAGATCGTGTTTAATCAGCGGGTTATTGAGATCTAACTGTCCGCTGGCAGCATCGGTGCAGTAGCCTTTTTCCGTGACCGTCAGCGAGACAATTGCCGTCTGCGGGCGCGCCATAGCCTGTAAAATACCATCACAGCCGTCAAGCTCCGGGTGCAACGCTTCTTTCATCGAGCCAATCACTTTCAGCACGGTGTTGTCCGCGCCTTTTTCCGCCACGGTATACAGCAGTTGCTGTTTGCGCAGGTTTTCAATCAGCACGCGGTCGTTACCCGGCATCAGGTTAACTTCACAGATCCCCCAGTCACTGTCGGTGGTTTCCAACAGATGATGGGTGTACAGCGCCTGGTGCGCGCGGTGAAATGCGCCGCATCCCAGGTGAACAATACGGGATTGCAGGCGCGAGCTGTCCCATGCAGGGCGAGCAACCGGCAGGTTGCTATTGGCAATTGTCGTTGTCATCGTGAACTCCAGAACCCGTTGAATGACCAACGGAAGAGAAAAGAAAAAGCCGGCCAGACAGGTGACCAGCAACTCGCTTTAGCGGCTAAAGAAAGCGCGCTGGATAGCCATCTCAACGCCACGCACTTCCGCCAGCCCTTTCAGGCGACCAATCGCGGAGTAGCCTGGGTTGGTTTTCTTTTTCAGATCGTCAAGCATCTGATGGCCGTGGTCCGGACGCATTGGGATCAGGTCCTCTTTACCCTCGGCTTTACGGCGCTGCTCTTCCTCAACGATCGCTTTCACGACTTCGTACATATCGACGTCGCCGTTAAGATGCGCCGCTTCATGGAAGGTTTTCGGGTTATCTTCACGCAGCGTGGAGCGCAGGTGGGTGAAGTAAATACGTGGGCCAAACTGTTTGATCATGTTGACCAGATCGTTGTCCGCCCGGACGCCGTAGGAGCCGGTGCACATGGTAAAACCGTTCGCCATGCTGTTGACCGTATCGACCATCCATTGCATATCTTCCACGGTGGAAACAATGCGCGGCAGGCCGAGGATTGGGCGCGGCGGATCGTCCGGGTGTACCGCCATCCGCACGCCTGCTTCTTCCGCCACAGGAATAATTGCTTTCAGGAAGACGGCAAAGTTCTCACGCAGTGCGGCTTTATCGATATCTTTATAACGCGCAAGATGCTGGCGGAACTGGTCAAGCGTATAGCCCTCTTCCGCGCCTGGCAGACCGGCGATGATATTGCGGGTCAGACGCGCTTTGTCTTCATCGCTCATGGTGGCAAAGCGTTCATTCGCCTGAGCAATCTCTTCGGCGGTGTAATCCGCTTCCGCGCCCGAGCGTTTGAGGATGTGCAGCTCAAAGGCGGCGAATTCAATCTGGTCAAAACGCAGCGCTTTGGAGCCGTCCGGCAGGACGTATTCCAGGTCGGTACGGGTCCAGTCGAGAACCGGCATAAAGTTGTAGCACACGGTACGAATGCCGCACTGGGCCAGGTTACGCAGGCTTTGCTGGTAGTTGGCGATCCACTGCTGATAGTTACCAGAACGGGTTTTAATGTCTTCGTGAATCGGTACGCTTTCGACGACCGACCAGACCAGGCCCGCCTGCTCAATAATGGCTTTGCGTTTTAGGATCTCATCAACCGTCCACACTTCCCCGTTCGGGATATGGTGCAAGGCGGTGACCACGCCCGTGGCACCCGCCTGACGTACATCCGCTAAGGTGACCGGATCGTTAGGACCATACCAGCGCCATGTCTGTTCCATCTTTTATTCCTCATTTACGTTATGGACTCGACGATATGGCACATAAATTCCTCCTTTTGGTATGACATGTCAACCTGAAGGAGTGAATTGGTTAACCAAATCACGATTTTTGCTGATTAGATCGCCATTTTGCGGCCAGGAAGCGCAGTAAAGATGTAAACATGTAACGCAATGTGACATTCATCGCATCAATGGTTAACCAATACGGATAACATCTCAACCAAAATCATAATAGTTCAACCAATAAAGGTAGACGTTATATGCATGTTCTCAATATTCTGTGGGTCGTATTCGGCATCGGTCTGATGCTGGTGCTCAATCTAAGATTCAAAATAAACTCGATGGTCGCCCTGCTGCTGGCGGCGCTCTCGGTCGGCATGCTGGCGGGTATGGACTTAATGGCGCTGCTGCACACCATGAAATCCGGCTTTGGCAGCACGCTGGGTGAGTTGGCGATTATCGTGGTATTCGGGGCAGTCATCGGTAAGCTGATGGTCGATTCCGGAGCGGCGCATCAGATTGCTCATACGCTGCTGGCGCGACTCGGTCTGCGCTATGTACAGCTGTCGGTGATCATTATTGGTCTGATTTTTGGCCTGGCGATGTTCTATGAAGTGGCGTTTATTATGCTGGCGCCGCTGGTGATCGTCATTGCCGCAGAAGCGAAGATCCCGTTCCTCAAGCTGGCGATTCCTGCCGTTGCCGCCGCCACCACCGCCCACTCGCTGTTCCCGCCGCAGCCAGGTCCGGTCGCACTGGTTAACGCCTACGGCGCTGACATGGGTATGGTCTACATCTACGGTATTCTGGTGACTATTCCGAGCGTGATCTGCGCCGGGCTTATCCTGCCGAAGTTCCTCGGCAACCTCGATCGCCCGACGCCGTCATTCATGAAGGCCGACGTACCGGTTGACCAGAACAATTTACCGTCTTTCGGCGTCTCTATTCTGGTTCCGCTGATCCCGGCGATCATCATGATCTCCACCACCATCGCCAACATCTGGCTGGTGAAAGGAACGCAGGCGTGGGAAGTGGTCAACTTCTTAGGCTCCTCGCCAATTGCGATGTTTATCGCCATGATTGTCGCCTTCGTGCTGTTTGGTACCGCGCGTGGTCACGACATGCAGTGGGTGATGAACGCCTTTGAAAACGCGGTGAAAAGCATCGCCATGGTGATCCTGATCATCGGCGCGGGCGGCGTACTGAAGCAGACCATTATCGATACCGGCATCGGCGATACCATCGGCATGCTGATGTCGCACGGCAATATTTCTCCATACATCATGGCGTGGTTGATAACCGTGCTTATTCGTCTGGCAACCGGTCAGGGCGTGGTCTCAGCCATGACGGCGGCGGGGATTATCAGCGCAGCCATTCTCGACCCGGCAACCGGTCAACTGGTGGGCGTCGATCCGGCGTTGCTGGTACTGGCGACGGCGGCTGGCTCCAACACCCTGACCCATATCAACGATGCCTCGTTCTGGCTGTTCAAAGGCTACTTCGACCTGTCGGTGAAGGATACGCTGAAAACCTGGGGTCTGCTGGAGCTGGTGAACTCCGTGGTTGGTCTGATTATCGTGTTGATCATCAGCCTGATTGCATAACGTCGATACCGCTCTGGCCCGCAGCGCCAGAGCGGTTCTTCTCCTGCCTTAACAATCCTCAATAATCAGATACACCGCCTTCACCGGGCCATGCACCCCAACCACCTTGATAAGCTCAATATCCGCCGTCGAGCTGGGTCCACTGATAATGTTAATGCACGATGGCATACGCTCACCGGCCTGCGCTTTCTGATGCAGTTTTTCTGCCAGTTGCGCCACGCGCGGCAGGATGGTGCTTTTACGCAGCACGAAAATCGAGGACTCCGGCAACAGGCTCAAAGAACGCCCGCGCTCCGGCGCGGAAAACAGCACCACGCCGCCGGACTCGGTCAGGCCATACTCGGCATACACCACGCCGACTTTCGCCTGCTCGGCCTCGGTAATATTTTCGCTGCCTCGCGCCGGATCCCAGACCACTGCGTTGCATTCCTGCTGCAAACGTTCGGTGATGCCCAGCGCCACCAGTCGGCTGTCGCCGCTCAGCACTACCGGCTGACCCAATTCTTCACACAGGCGTAGCGCTGCTTCTGCGGCCTGGTCCTCGCGAGTCAGTTCACAGCGGGCCAGCATCACTTCGCTGGCGAACTGGATAAACGCATCGCAGCGCTGCTGCGGGCTAAGTTCGGTCAGGCGCTCGTTGGCATAATTGTTAACCGGCGCGGCATCCGCTTGCGGTTCGAAACGCGGCGGGCGACCCAGCGCCTGGGCGATGGTGTTTAAAAACGCGGTACGGTTATCCATTCTTTTTCTCCTGCGCCTGATGTTTCTTAAACCAGCTGCGGAAGCTCTCGCCGTCAGCATCAGGCAGATCGCGCGCCTCCATCCAGTCACCAATCGCGCCAACCTTGAGCGGGGTTTTCCCGCCATTGATAAACCAGCTTGCCGCATGCGCGCCCGCCATCATCCCCACTTTCCACAGCCCCGGATGGCTATTGGCATAAGCGAACATTTTGATCGCCCGTCGCTCGGCTTTCGGGGTAATGCCCTCCTCGGCCATCACCCGACGATGACGCAGGATCAGTTTTGACAGCGGAATACGCACCGGGCAGACGCTGTCACAGGCCGTGCATAAAGAACAGGCGTACGGCAGGTCTTTAAAATCTTTATAGCCGCCGAGCAGCGGAGAAATCACCGCGCCGATAGGTCCAGGATAGATAGAGCCATAGCCGTGCCCGCCAATGTGGCGATACGCCGGGCAGGTGTTCATACAGGCCCCGCAGCGGATGCAGCGCAGCACATCGCGAAACTCAGAGCCCAGCACCTGCGAGCGACCGTTATCGACAATCACCAGATGGAACTCTTCCGGTCCGTCCACGTTATCCGCCTCACGCGGGCCGGTCAGCCAGGTGTTATAGCCCGTCAGACGAGCGCCCACGGCGCTGCGCGCCAGCATGGTGATCAGCACATCCACATCAGCAAAGGTTGGCGCGATACGCTCCATGCCCATCACCGCAATGTGTGTTTTCGGCAGCGTGGTGCACATGCGCGCGTTGCCTTCGTTGGTCACCAGGCATACTGAACCGGTTTCCGCCACGGCAAAGTTACAGCCGGTAATACCGATTTCGGCACTCAGGAAATCCTCGCGGATCTTCTGGCGAATGAACAAGGTCATAGCTTCCGGGGTTTCCGGGCCGTCATACCCCAGACGCTCGTTCAGCACGCGGCGGATCTGATAGCGATCTTTATGAATAGCCGGGACCACGACGTGCGAAGGTGGATCCTGATCCAATTGCAGGATGTATTCCCCGAGATCGGTTTCGATCACCTGGATTCCCGCATCCTGCAGGACATGGTTGACGCCGATCTCCTCGGTCACCATCGACTTGGACTTCACCACCTTCTTCGCGTTTTTGCTTCGCGCGACCTGCAGAATGTAGGCGGTGGCCTCTTCTTTGGTTTTGGCGAAATAGACGTGGCCGCCGTTTTGCGTCACTTTCTCGGAGAGTTGATACAGGTAAGCGTCGAGGTTGCTCAGCACGTGATCGCGGATCTGGCTGGCACGATCGCGCCAGTCTTCCCAGTGGCCTAACTCATCGACCATTTTTTGTCGATTTGCGCCAATACGCTCCTGCGCATTGGCCACGGCTTTGCGCATGATCGGATCTTCTATCTGCTGACGAATGCGCAGTTTAAATTCTACATCGCTGGTTTTTATCGACATCTCTTTCCCCTCAGCGGCTCATCAGCACTTCAGCAATATGCATCACTTTGACCGGCTGGCCTTCCCGTTGCAGTCGACCGCCAATGTTCAGCAGGCAACTGACGTCTGCGCCAATCAAATATTCCGGCTGCGCATCCATCAAATGTAAGACTTTCTCTTTCACCATCTCGCCGGATATCTCGGCCATTTTGACCGAAAACGTCCCGCCAAAGCCGCAGCAGGTATCCTGATCGGCAAACGTCAGCAGCTCCAGCCCGCGCACGTTTTTCAGCAGCGTGAGCGGCTCTTCCTTAACTCCCAGCTTTCGAGTCAGGCTACAAGAGGGATGATAGACAGCGCGGCCCTGCAGGCTCGCGCCGACGTCCACCACGCCCAGCTTGTTGACGATAAAGGAGGTGAGATCCTGCATACGCGCGGCGACTTTTTCGGCACGCAGCGCCCATTCCGGTTCATCGGCCAGATACGTCGGATAGCTTTTTACCGCGTAGGTACAGGAGCCTGCTGGCGAGATAATCGGATCGTCGTTGTCTTCCAGGGCGGCGATCAGGTTTTTCATCCCGGGGATCGCCTCTTTGATGTAACCGCTGTTGATGGCTGGCTGACCGCAACACCCTTGCTTCTCGGGGAAATTAACGCGACAACCCAGTTTTTCCAGCAGCAATACGGAGTCTCGTGCCATCCGTGATTTCAGTGCGTCACCAATGCAGGTAACAAAGAAATTTACATTCACAATAACTACTCCATTGCTTCATTTCTGTTTATTGCGCTTGATATCGCGATATCAAGCAAAGGTTCAGCCGTATTTCACGCCCAGTTTTTCTGTTTGCTGTTTTTACTAATACCTGGGTTCATGGTGATGCTCGGGTCGTTTTCCTTTGATGCCGACTCTCCGCTTCTTAAGTCAGGACAGTCGCATATGTCTGTATTTTCATTTGTATGACAAAACCAAATAATCCCCTAATCACCCCCCATATGCAACAACCAGGTTTATTTCTTTCGGTCTCGCTCACATTTTTATATTTAAAACCACAGCGTTATGAACACCTTAAAAACAGTTTCAGGTGCTTACTATTCTCATCACCAGCATTATTAAAAAGGTTATCATATAACTATTTATAGGTATTCAGCTTACTCTTAAGTATATTTACCTGGCATTGGATTTTAATTAAAAGATTACAATAGTTACAAAACCACAAATCATAATTACTTTATTCACTGAAGCGATTCAGTTTACATACTTTATTAACCCAGCAATGTAGCCTCCCCACCATAAATATAAATCAGGTTTAATGAACCAATCAGGAATAGCAATGAACGAATATTTTATGTTTGCCCTGGCACTCTCTCCTTTACTACTGATGGTATTTTTAATATTGAAATTGAAAATGCCCATCCATTATTCCGTGTTGATCTCTTTGGTATTCACTGCCGCGCTGTCGGCCATATTCTGGGAAATGCCCGTACAGAATCTGAAAGCCGCGATAGGCTATGGCGCCCTGAAGGGGTTATGGCCGATTGTGATTGTGATCCTCGGCGCCATCTTCAGTTATAACGTCATGCAGGCGACCAAGGCGCTGGATATTCTGCGCGATATTCTCGCCAGCATTAGCGAAGATAAGCGTATTCAGGTGCTACTGATTTCATGGTGCTTCGGCGGATTCCTTGAAGCCGCGGCAGGTTATGGCACGGCGGTCGCCATTCCGATCGGCATTCTCATTGCGCTGGGATTCAACCCGCTGAAGGCGGCGATCGCTTCCCTCGTGGCGAATACCGTTCCCACCGCGTTCGGCGCGGTCGGGATCCCGGTTTCTATTCTGGCGGAACAGGTTAATCTGTCGGTGTATACCTTAGGCGGAACCATTATTCTGCAGCTCGCGCTGTTTAATATCCTGCTGCCGTTTGTCATTGTCTGCATTATTGGCGGCGGCCTGAAAGCCATTCGTGGCGTATTTCTGATCACGCTGATTTGCGGCATCACCACGCTGGTTCCGCAATATTTTGTCGCCATTCATCTTGGCGCGGAATTGCCCGCCTTTGCCGGTAGCCTGGTCAGCCTGTTTGCCGTGGCGATGGTCAGCCGCCTGCGCAAAGGGAAAACCGATCCCGAGTGGCGCATTGAGGTCAGCCATACCCGCGAAACCACGCCGCGCTCGGCAAAAGTGTTGTTCCGCGTAGGCTCTATCTATCTGTTTATTTTTGTTTTTATCCTGCTGTGCTCACCGCTGTTCCCGACGATCAAAGGCGCGGCGTCCCAACTGGCCTCGGTGCTGCATTTCACGCTCGCCGACGGCAACACGCTGGCGCTGAAAGTTGAATGGGTGACCACGCCGGGGATGCTGATCATCTTTGCGACCCTTATCGGCGGTTTTATTCAGGGAGCGTCCGCACGCGGGATGCTGGAAGTGTTTATCAAAACCATTTTCCAGCTTAAAAATTCCATTGTGGCGATTATGGCGATTGTCGCGCTGGCCACGGTGATGGATCTCAGCGGGATTATCTCCACGCTGGCCCAGTCGATTGTCGATCTGACCGGCAGTTCCTACGTCTTCCTCGCCCCAGTGATTGGCGCGCTGGGCACGTTTGTTACCGGCAGCGATACCAACTCGAATATTTTGTTCGGCAAACTGCAAACCATTGCCGCCAGTAAACTGCATATCGATCCCAACTGGCTCGCGGCGGCGAATACTTCTGGTGCAACGGGGGGGAAAATGATTTCGCCGCAGAGTATCGCCATTGCAGTTTCAGCCACCAAAATGGACGGACAGGCCAACCAGATAATGTCTGGCACCATGAAATACTGCTGCGCCTATATTGTGATCCTCGGCCTGAAAGTCGGTCTCTTTTATTACTGGTTTATGGCGTAATCCATTGTCAACCCCGTCAAATTCACGGCAACCGTATTTGACGACGCGGTGACCAAAAAGGTTTACACCGCTTCAGGATCGAAACGAAGCGACTGGCTTTACGATTTGTCGGCGCTGACTAAAATAGCGCCGATGTTTCAAATCGAGGATTGTTGTTATGTTGTTCTGGAAAAAGATGGTGAAGAAGTTCGACGCCTTTTCCGCGTTGATCCCACCACGCTACTTCCGCGTGTAATGCCTGGCGCTAATGCCTGATGGCGCTTCGCTTATCGGGCCTACGTTTCACGCTCATTTGTAGGCCGGATAAGGCGCAAGCGCCGCATCCGGCAGCAGAGAAAAATGTTCTCCCCTTTCACTTACGCAGCCCGCACGCTCTTAACACCCTGACCCACAGACGAAGCCATGCAAAACGGTAGATCAGCGGATGCTGAAATCGTAGCAGTGTCAGAAACATAGAGCCTCCTTGCGGCGCTACAGCACCGTTGCCAGATAGCGAATTTGCGGCTCCATTATCTGGTGACGCGCGTCTATCAGCCGCAGTTCATACGAGTCGTGCTCTTTCGTCAGCCGCATCACCGCGTCGACGACACTGGTGGTCCGCTCCAGCGCCTGCTTGTCCTCATAACCGTTGAGCAGTGAAGCCAGCATCACGCTGCAAATCAGATCCCCAACGCCCACCGGCATTTTGGCAAAGGTATACAGCGGCCGGGCGATGTGTAACGTCTGTTCCGCCGTCACCAGCAGCATTTCAAACGCCTGTTTGTCGCGCGAGCAGTCGCCGAGATGTTTCACCAGCACCTTCTTCACGCCCCACGCCACCAACTGCTGCGCCGCTTCCACCACCTCGTCAAAACTACGTAGTTGTCTGCCCGTCAGCACGCCCAGCTCATAGAGATTCGGCCCCATCACATCGGCCAGTTGAATGGCGTCATCGACAAAAAAGGACTCCACGCCCTGCGCGACGATGCAGCCTTTTTGCGGGTCGCCCATTACCGGATCGCAAAAATAGAGCGCCTGCGGATTACGCTGGCGAATGGTGGTGACCGCGAGCTTCACCTCTTCGCAATGGCGTTTGTCCCCGAGATACCCGGACAGCACGGCATCGCATTGCGCCAGTTTTTGCAGATCATCCAGCCCGCTGATGATGGCGCTCAGCTCGCCGTGCGGCATCGCCATGCCCTGCCACATCCCGTACTGGGTGTGGTTGGAAAACTGTACGGTGTAAAACGGCCAGACATCGATCCCCGAGAGCTGCATCGGCAACACGGCGGCTTTATTTCCGGCATAGCCATAAACGACTGACGACTGAACAGACAACACGTTTTTCATTTTGACTCCGTCTAGCGAAACGTTGGCAGCAGACCAAATACGTCCAGAACAACCGTCAGATAGACAACCGCCCCACAGACAATGACCAGATTGAGCACGGTGTTATTACACGGCGCGGTATAGCTGGCGGTCGGAAAACGTTTCCGCGCCGCTTTCACCAGGAACGGCGGCAGGATCACGCTCCAGATGGTAAAGGCCAGACCGGCGTAACCAATGGCGTGGACAAACCCGTTCGGGAAGAAGAAGCACACGGCGGCTGGCGGGAAGTAGGTCACCAGCGCGGTTTTCAGGCGACCCATGCCGTCATCCGGGAAGTGAAACAGGTCGGCTATGTAATCGAACAGGCCAAGCGTCGCCGCCAGCAGGGAACTGGCTACCGCAAAGTTGCCGAAGAAGGTCAGGATCAGATCCATATAACGGCTGGTGAACAGCCCGCTGATAGCCTCGACAAACACGTCGATATTGCCGCCTTTGGCGATAATTGGCGGGAACGAGGAACGACTGATGTTGCCCATCGTGACGCCCAGCCAGAAGATATACAGCAGCAGGGCAAACAGCGTGCCGATGATAATCGAACGCGTAATATTCGAGATCCCGCTCGTACCATACAGCTTCACCAGGCTCGGCACGTTACCGTGAAAACCAAACGAGATAATGCAGAACGGCAGCGTCATCAGGATATACGGCAGGTACTGCGAATTGGGCAGCGCCACCGCCACGCTGTCGACGAGTTTCGCCACTTCGATATGACCCACCAGGCCAGAAAAGGTGGCAAAGAACGCGATAAACTTACCGATAATCAACACGGTAGTAATACGTCCAACCAACAAGGAGCTGTACCAGGCAATCGCCCCGACCAGCATACTGACGATCACCACCGAGATATTCGCCGGAAAGCGCACGCCGCTGTATTTGAACACGGTTTGCGCCATCACCGCCGACGAACCAGATATATAGGCATAGGTCAGAATATACAGCACAAAGCCGAAAGCGATACCGACCACAATATTCCACTTTCGGCCTAATAAATCCTGAGTAAAGGTATTAAAACTGGCACCGGCGCCATAATGCAGATTAACTTCGACCAGCATCAGACCGGTTAATAACATCATGATGGCGATAAACAGAAGAATAACTGACGCACCGGGGAACCATACGCCAGCCATCGCAATCGGCAGGGAAAACATCCCTCCACCCACTACGGTCGCGATAACCAACATGGTTCCGCTAATCAGTCCGGGGGTACTACTCTGTCGCTCAATGGCATTAATATCCATGATAAATGTTCCTGTAGACTATTCGTTATAATTACAGCTGTCATTTGTACATCATGCGGATAATAAAAATGTCGGAGTCAGGGTTTACTTTTGTAGTTATGTCACGGTAACGGGCACCGCAAAGGCTTCCTGTTCATGGAAAAGAAATACAAAAAAGCCCCATCCTGAGATGGGGCCATAATTATTATTTAGATATAGTCAAAGCGTGCAGTAAAGAAACGGAGCTGCTTCGGCTCGTAAATAAACTTCAGCCCGCGAATATCTTCTTTGTGCTGGTAAAGTTTAATAATACCGTCAGCCACCACATCCATATGCGCGTAAGTATAAACGCGGCGTGGAATAGTCAGACGCACGGTTTCCAGTTTCGGCCTGTGGTGTTCACCAGTCACGTTATTACGGCCCGCAGAGATAATTCCGCGCTCCATACTACGTACGCCGGTTTCCACATAGATACTGGCAGCCAGGCTTTGCGCCGGGAACTCGTCCTGCGTCAGATGCTCGCAGAAGCGACGCGCATCAAGGAATACCGCGTGACCGCCCACCGGTTCAACAATCGGTACACCAGCGGCTTTCAGCTTGTCGCCCAGATAGCGAACCTGCTTCACGCGGTGCTCGATGTACTCATACTGCATAGCTTCGCGCAGACCAATCGCCATGGCTTCCATGTCGCGTCCGGCCAGGCCGCCGTAAGATGGCATGCCTTCGTAGACAACGACTAACTCTTTGGCAGAAGAGAACATTTCGTCATCGTTCATGCACAGGAAGCCGCCGATGTTCACCAGACAGTCTTTTTTACCACTCATGGTGCAACCGTCGGCGTAGCTGAACATCTCATGCACGATCTCGGCGATGCTCTTGTTCTCAAAGCCCTGCTCTTGCTCTTTGATAAAGTAGGCGTTTTCTACGCAGCGGGTAGCGTCGTAGAACACTTTAATGCCATGTGCTGCAGTCAGTTCACGCACCGCGCGCATGTTAGCCATGGAGACCGGCTGCCCGCCTGCGAGGTTAACCGTGACTGCCAGGCAAATATAGGCAATATTCTCGGCGCCTTTTTCATCAATCAGTTTTTGTAATTTTTTAAGATCGATATCACCTTTAAAAGCAATATTCAGACCGGCATCGTGCGCTTCGTCACGAACGATATCGACAAACACCGCACCATTTTTTTCCTGGTGATAACGGGTGGTAGTGAAATACATATTCCCGGCAACATATTGCCCCGGTTTAATTGCCAACTGCGATAACAGGTTTTCTGCGCCGCGCCCCTGGTGAGTAGGAACAATATGTTTAAAGCCAAACAGTTCCTGCACGGTTCTTTCCAGATGATAGAAGTTTTCGCTGCCCGCGTAGGCTTCATCACCCATCATCATTCCGGCCCACTGCTTGTCGCTCATTGCGTTAGTGCCACTGTCTGTCAGCAGGTCAATATAAATATCTTTCGAATTTAACAGGAAAGTATTGTATCCCGCTTCCTGCATTTTCTTAAGGCGTTCATCACGCGGGATCATAGATACAGTTTCAACGCTTTTAATACGGAAGGGTTCTGCCGGATAATTCATTTTGTTTCTCCAGTAACAGTGGTCATGTACGTATTAATGTGAAGTAAAGCATACCTGGTTCATCAATAAAGTCTGATGAAATATAACTATTCGCCTCCTGAGTCAGGGGGAGAAATAATGTGGAGGCACTATGCAAGATTTAATTGATTATGGAAATAGCCTGGTCAACATTAATCACTGGCAATAATTTAAAAAGCTGTAAATGTAGGTGATGCAAATCACACGTCATTTTTTTACCCGTTCATATTCAACAAGTTTTTTTTTGCGTGTTGATTTGCCATTTGCGATGGTGCCCCCGTGGAGAGGGGAAATACTGAAAACTTAACTTTCCAGGCTGTGCTCATACTGTATTGCTGAATGAGTACACCCCATTTTGTGAGAGTCGGATCACTTCACGGGTTTATATTTGTGATTCACATCACTAAAAGTGTAAAGCAAAGTGTACAAAACAGTGTTGTTTCAGAGTTTGCTATTTGATTCAGTGAGTTAGATCACATTTTTGTCTGATACAGATGGGCGTTATTTTCTGGAAATGGCAGGTATCAGGAGGATGGGACAGGAATGAATTTATACGGTGAATAATACTATGTTTATTGGGATAGAGAGGATTTCTATTTATTCCGAAAGCGTGCTAATCGCGCTTATTTCATGTTATTTACATCTGGACTTCCCGCCAATTACTGGGGTAATTTACAGGGGTTTTATTAGCGCGATGCGAAGGTGCGCCAACACCTCCGCATCGCTAATCGCAGTAACTATTATCGGAGAATAGTCACCATGACTGATACGCATTGTATTGCAGTTTCATTTGATCCAGAAGTGTACGTCGCAGATAACCGTTGCCTGAAGGTGGGTTATGCGAGCGGTTATCCTGATTACAGCCGTTTGCCGGTGAAGTATGTCCAGTTTCCGTCCATCGTGATGAAGGGCCAGTGGCTTAAAGCCGCCGGATTCGACACCGGCACCCGCGTCGATGTGCGCATAATGCAAGGCTGCATTGTGTTAACCGCCCGCGCGCCCGAACCCGAAGAGTCAGAACTGATGAAATCCCTGCGCGCCGTGGAAAAGCTCTCCGCGCGTAAGCAAAAGCAGGTGCTGGAGTTTATCGGGGTGATTGCGGGGAAAACGGCGAAGGGGTGAGAGCGTGATGGTAATTGAGGCGCCGAAGGGCGCCTTTTTTGGGGTATTACGCCACTTTTGCTTTATGCCGTAGTGCGTTCGTTCCAGGCGTCGGTATATTGAATATTGCCATCTACAATACACCAGGTGATTTTTTCATAGCGCAGTTGTACGCTTTCCAAATGTCCGGTTCCCGTTACCGTACGTGTGTCATGCACGATTGGTGTCACTGATACAACTTTTACACCTTCAAGCAGGGTATTAAAGTATTCCACTTCCTGGCCTGCGTCGTTTATGTGATAGAACTTAAGTTCCGCACTTTGAAGTGTCTGACCTGTCGCAACTGCTTTGTAAAGGTATGGGCTGGAGGAATCGATCTCTTTGTCAAAAAGAAATGGGCCATGTTGGCGTGTGCCGGTTAGCTTTCCAGTGGCACCATCGGTTGGAATGCTAAGGTTATGTGTTAAACCACGTAACTCAATACTGCCTTCACGTCCCTGGACATCCGAGCCTCCACGAATCATCGCGCCACCATCGTCTTTTAAAAATAAATGAACGGGTACAGCCATTTTCAACCCTCCTTGTAATCAATCATATAACCAGCGGCCTGCTCTGGCTGATTCTGCGAACATACGCACAGTAAGCGGTTTTGACACTTGCTTGATGGGTTCTTTGGTAAACCATTTTCGATAGACCGATTCTCTTTCCCACGGGTAATAGGCCTCGAAATCAATCACAGAAACATCAACGTTATATTTCTCTCCAAAATCATCAATGGCATACGGTAATTCATCCCATTCAGCGTAACCTTGCAGCGGCGTATCAAGTTCAATCGGGATAGGCTTGAAAGTAAACGTTACCGCGAGAGATAACTCTCCCCGAAAAAATTCTAATACCTCGTTATCCGTCACCATACGCGATCTTCCTCTCTGGCAATGGTGTTGTAGGTATTCACCGTTTTATAGACAATTTGGGCGACATCACTTGCGAGTAATGCCCAACCAATCACAGGAATTGTTCGTCCAACGAATGCCCCCAGATTGTTAGTCATCATTGGTTTTAAATATTTGATACTGGCATTGGTGATGGTAGGAAGCCTGACGGACAATGTTACGTTAAGAAACTCACGAGAATATTTGGAGGCAATTGATGTGCCTTGTGTTGCCCCATATGGTTTACCCCGTGTTTTCAGCAATGGTAACCCAAGAATGATACATGACATTGTTACCACATCTTTAATTCCCCCAAATTGTTCATCAATTTTGTCGAGAAAAATCCAGAAAAATAGCTCACCTGCAGAAATGTTACAGACCCCTTTATAAAAGTATGTTCCGTTGAGTTCCTCTACTGTGTCCATCAGAGATCCTTCGATATGCAATAATTTGCATGCTTATCGTACTCCTGCGTACCCTGGTGGGGGAACGGTAACTGCCGTGGCGTATGTGTTTTTCAGAAAACATAAAAGTGATGTCGTTGATGTCAGACAACATGCCACGCATAGTGCTTTATCAAATTGATACCAATAAGTGACGTCGATAGCGCATCAACCCGTCTTTGCTTGATCAGGTGATATTTTGCGAGCATCATCGCAATTATTTACCTGATAATGAAATCAATGAGTTCCAGTAAAACCCTGCAGCAGGCAATTGCCGACATCACCATCTGGCGTAAAGGCGAGCAGCGTGCGCCGCACAAACCTTTGCTGCTGCTACATGTGCTGGCGGGTTATCTGCAGGGTCACGGTCGCCTGTTTGACTACGGTTCGGAGGTTCGCGACCCGTTGCATAGCCTGCTGGAGCGATTTGGACCACAGCGCGCGCAGTACCGCCCGGATATGCCCTTCTGGCGCTTACAGAGCGATGGGTTCTGGGAGCTACAAAACGCCGAGCAGTGCTCAACATCCGGCAGCAGTAAACAGCCCCCTGCCGGAGAACTGGTGACGCATAACGTTGCCGGAGGCTTTGATGAACAACATTTTGCCCTGCTGAAAAAGAACAAGAACCTCATCAACGCCCTGGCCCAGCAAATCCTCGAAGCGCACTTCACCGAAAGCATTCAGGAAGAAATCGCGGATGAACTGGGGTTTGATATCCTGCAAATCCGCAAACAGCGGGACCCGTTGTTCCGCCAGCAGGTTCTGCGTGCTTATAACTATGAATGCGCCATTTGTGGCTTCAATATGCGCCACGACAGCACTTCAGTTGCGCTTGAAGCGGCCCATATCAAATGGAAACAGCATGGCGGCCCGTGCGAGATTTCAAACGGCCTGGCGCTGTGTGCAATCCACCATAAAGCCTTTGATAAAGGTTCGATTGGGCTGGATGAGAGTATGCGGGTTCAGGTATCACCCGCAGTTAATGGCAGCGGCATGGTGGGCAGACTGTTCTGGGATTTCGACGGTAAATCGATAGCGCTGCCGATGATGCGCGAGAATTATCCAAAAGAAGGGTTTGTAGAGTGGCACAGGAAGGAGGTGTTTAGAGGGTGAGTGCGAAGGCCGGACTCGCAAATCAAACCTAACAATCTGAATTAAATGAATATTTAATAAGTTAATATTGATTTGTATACTCACTTGTATACTCAATCAACTTTAGTTAGCAATAATTGAAAATCAATGAGTTATGTGAACGTATATACTCCCATTTTTAAGCTGTTTTTACCAATAGGAAGCAACTGAAACTCGCCACTTCACCTGGGCTTAGCTAACATCCCTGGGTAGTATTTGGCAATAATGTCATTCATCCTTTCTATCAACTCCAAACGCTTGAACGTCAGATGCGCGGTTCCCTTTTGAAAGTAACGAATACTGAAGAACTCATCCTCGTAAGCATCCTTAGCCGGGTTATCCCGAATATGTTCCATCAATCTGACAGAGATATCACCACGGTTGTCAGGTACTGGTTTGCCATCGAGTAAAAACAGCATCCGCTCCAGGTCAGCCAACTGATCCCGTCGCCAGCCCCAGTTCAGACTAAATCCCCATCTGTTATACGTCACCAGATTATTAATGATGATCTTCTTACCAAAGCTGCAGGGGCTATTGGTTTTGTAATCCCATGAGAGCCCTTTGAAAACGTTGATAATGCCGCGTTCAAAAACATCCATTTTGTTCAGATGCAACTGTTCAAAGGTGCTGAGGATATTTGCCTCGCTGATAGCAGGAAGATCCCCCTCCTCCAGGTTCTTATGCCACTGGTCGCGAGCCTGTGCATCCATCAATGCCATCATGCCGGATTTCAACATCAAATCGCGCCAGATACTGCGGTCGATATTACGCGTGATAGCCGGCATCGCTTTATCAACCTTTTCAGTCAGCCAACTATCGTAGCGGTGTCCAGATTTCATCGCCCAGTCTTGTGCGGTACCCCCACCGACTTCTGAGGTTAACCGTGAAATGGCATCCAGCTGGTCGATAATCTGTTGAATCTTCATAAGTGCTGAATCGCGACCAGTAACAATACGCTCAATACTGGTCGAAAGGATGAGTTCGTTATGTTCCGTCAACACGTCGGGTTCTGTTTGCATCGTTAATCGTCCATAAACGCAAACACGCCTGCCGGGAATGGCAGGCGCATTATGCAATGAATAAAATGAGTGGAAAGTGCAGAGGTAAAAATCTGGAAAGAGGCTCGAGGAATTTAATTATTCATTAATCCGGTAGCACGTTTTGCCCTGAGAATATCAGTAGCGGTAAGAAACGGTGTCTGTTCCTGCCAGCTAAATCCTTTGCGGTCGATGCGTACCAGTTCATAGCGATCCACCAGGAAATTTACCGCATCAGCCAGCGTTATTCCCGCCTCGATATGCTCCAGGATTGCTGCATCGTAATGAAAGGGGGTGTCGTTAAGCGTGAGACCGTAATGGTGTTCCAGCAGATACGATAGCAATTGCTGCCATACCTGGACGGGCGACAGGCGTGGCGAAACCGGCACCGTAGCCGGTACAGTTGAAATTTGCATGAGTGAAGTCCTGGTAAAAGAAGAGGAGAGAGGTGTTACTGAGCTGGATAAATTGAAATGTAAACGTAGCCGCAACTGGCACGGGTATCAGCGACACATGTTAATCCGGCAAGGTGAATCTTCACCTGATGTTGCCAACGAGGATTGAGCTCGCCAAAACACAGCATATTTTCCAGGTGTTCTAGTAGTAGAGGGAAAACCTGTTCGAGTTTTTGTAACTGCTCGGGAGTGAAACTTCCGGCAAAAGCGGCTCTGTCGGCCAGATAATGCAACCTGTTGCCTTCCTGAACCAGCCTGGCGCCAAATCGTGGTGAAATATCGGGTTGGAGCCCCCATTCATGGAGTGTTGATTTCATAATAAGCCACACTCTGCAAAAGAAACTACTTCATCACCCACAACAAGATGATCCAGCACCCGCACCTCAACCAGTGCCAGCGCTTTCATCACCCGCTGAGTGATGTGTTTATCCTGCAGGCTGATTTCAGTCGTACCTGATGGATGGTTGTGCGCCAGAATGACCGCAGCGGCATTATGCTTCAGGGCCGATTTCACCACTTCGCGGGGATGCAACTCAGTATGGCTGAGCGTGCCGGTAAACAGTGTTTCTCGTCCCAGCAGGCAGTGTTGATTATCGAGATACATCACAATAAACACTTCACGCTCCTGATGAGCCATATATAGCTGAAGCCAGGTTTTGGTGAAACTTGTAGAGGTAAATGTCTCACCGGGCTTACGCTGGTATTTCTCAACAATTCGTAATGCCCGTCTAATAACGCGTTGCTCGTTGGCCGGAAATACCGTGGATAAGCTGGACGCAGACATAATGGTTCCTTAAAACAAAAGGCCCCGCTGGTTTATTAGCAGGGCCTGAAAAATGATAAAAAGTGTCATGAAGCGAGATGCAACATATTCTCGGCCATCACCCACAGAGCACGATTGAGCTTCACATCGCCGTCGATACCGTTTACCGCACGTGTGTGAGCATGCTTGCCGCTGGTCGTGCGCCCCGAAAGACCGCCTTTAATCAGGTTTTCCTGAATACGCTGGTAAGTGGTCCACAGATCGTTACTCTCGTCCTGCCAGCGGCGTGGCGTAAGTATCTGCGATTCCGTCACCGGTTGATGCTCTTCACCAAAGCGATAGGTTAATGCTGCTTTCGCCATCGCCTGCTGAGCGAGTGGCGACAACAAAAGCGACTGCATGGCATCGCGTTTCTCTTCCACCCGGTCAAACACACCGAGCACTTCGTAAGCGCCTTCAATCACCTTCTCAACGACATTACCTTTATGCGGCACCCGCACTTCTCCGAATGACTGGCCGCAGACCAGTCCGTTGGTACAGACGCCACGAAACAGTCCCGGCAGCATCTGGTAACTCGATGAGCCGTCATGGCTGTTAAGAAGAATGATTTCCGGTACCTGATGGCCGGTCAGTTGCCCGGCACGACGCAGGCGCAGCATATGTTTCGTATGTTCTCGTTTGCTCTGGTCGCGGACTCTGGTCTGGCACGCGAAGAATGGCTGGAAGCCTTCGCGTTGCAGGTTAGCAAGCAAAGTAATGGTCGGGATGTAAGTGTATCGGTCACTGCGGGATTCATGCTTTTCTTCGCTGAAGACGCTTGGCACATAATGGGCCAGTTCGTCGCGGGTTAATGGGCGGTCACGACGTACAAGGTTGACCGCACCAAAACGGCTGACTAAACGTGTCATAGTTAATTCCTTTAAAAATGGGCATAAAAAAGCCACTCCACTGGAGTGGCTTCGGATGGAAGATAAAATATTCAGGGAGAAGCTGGTGGCTGGTCTTGCTGTGGCGACAGTTCACTGTCAGGTAATGTCGGCGGAGTTAGATTGTCGATCTGGTAATGTTGTAATCGCCGCAGAATAAAGGGCTTACTGTACTGGAAGTATCGAAGACACCATTCGTACTTCACGACTCGCCTTATGAGCAGAGGCAAGCGTTCATACGCTTTGCTGCACACCGATAAAACAAAGGCATCATCATTAATTCTGTCCTCTGCTACTGTAGCCAGCCCTTTGATAAAGGAGCGCTTTAGCTTTTGTCGAGAATTAGCTTTCAGGTGAACGTCGGAAGGCGATAGTACGTGTGGTCTAGGAGCTGGCACACAAACCGTGTTGCCTGATAGGGGCTTTTTCAGGCAAGAGTGGCGAGTTTTTTTATGAGCCTTATCAGGCTAAGGGTCATCAGGCTGGCTCCCAATGTTTGGCATACGACCGACTTACTTCTTAGCAGAGTGAGCCCTGCAACGCTAAAAACAACGGGCCAGGTCAGATCCAGTGATTGTGTATCTATATCGTCAGGGAATTTCGGGTATTTCATAGGACTGTCCATAATACGTCCGGTATCGCAGGTAGCGTATACCGGACCGGGTGAGTAATTAGGGGAGATCGACGGAGGCTATTTCCTCAGAAGCGTTTGTGGGGCCACTGTAAACGCCGACGTATTCATTTAGAGGGAAGATAATTACTGCATTATTCTTCGGATCAAAAGTGCAACCATTTAATCCTGCAATTGCAGCAGTTTTCCCTGAGTTTTTATTTTTCACAATCAGTTTATTGTCTGCACAGTTGCTGGCTTTAACAAAACTCACTACATAACCGTCCTGCTCAGCGACGGTTTCAGTCGTCGTTAGTTTTGACTCAGGGTTACGTCCTGTCTGCCCACTTACGCGCTCGCGGCTGTAAGGAACATATTGAACAGAGTCGTTCCGCATGGTTGGCGGGTCGTTGTTCATGCTCAGGTAAACAGGGCAGTCAGCAGCGCCCACTGCACAGCTCTTACTGAAAATAGTACGAGACGGCCAGCCTTTAGTGCCAATGTAGGCTGCACCAGTTTCATCTAGGCAGTAGGTTTCCTCCCATGCATAGTCTTTATTCTGGCCCGGCATGGTGCGAGTGGTAATAAGGCAGGTCAGAGCTTTCACTGGCTTACCGTCGTAGCGGATAAAGTTTTGCTCCAGCGGTGCCCCCGGGTACAGCAGGGGCGATATGTTTGCAGCCGCAGCCTTATTTTGCGCATCAACCGAAGCACTGGCCTTTCCGCTATGTTTTACGTTCACGGCCTCGTTGTTCATGTCCCGCAGCATTTCGCCGCCTTTTTCTGTCAGAAAGAAGGTATAGCGCTCAGGATGAATGTTCCCCTGAATGGTGATGGCAGAGCTGAATGCTGGGAGCGAAAGGGTGCAGAGTAAGACTAGGCGTGAAATGAACGTCGCCATAAAAATATCCTCACTAATGATTAATGATGTGGGAGCATGAGCTACCGGATGGGATGGTTAATGGCTGATGCAGTCTTCCCAGTTGAGATCCTCTAGAGCGTCCCTGAGCCCTGCGGCATTGAACGGGTGAGATACGGGTTTATTCATCCGGGTGATTTCAATTTGCCCATGGCTGTCTGTGTTTTTGAGCGCTATAAAAGCCGCCTCATCTGGCGGGTAATGAACAGCGTTGATATTGATTCCCATGGCTTCTTGCCGATTATCTGGTATATCCATTGGTTCCTTATCAGACCCGCTGTAGCTCACTATCAAATGGCTGTCCCGGCAGGTGAGCGTCATACGTTCTCCGGCGCTATTGTCGGCGTTAAGTTCAAACTCCATCGCATTGACAGTGCCAAACCAGTTGCCCCATTGCTGCTCCTGACCCATGGCGTGCACAACGCAGCTAAACAATGTTGCACCGAAAAGAAGTACAGACGTGATCTTCAACATAGAGATTCCTTACTATTGTTTTACAAACGAAAAATGGCCTTTTGTTGTACAAAAGGCCATTCGATCGTATGCATTTTGTCCGGGGCGGGATAATCGTTATTACAGATCAGTTACCAGGAATTGATCGTTATTATCTATGTAAATAGCGATCAATAATTCATTATCAATAGAAATTAACTATCGTTTTTTGAAGTATCGATCGGTGTTGCAGATCAATGCGGTGAGACATTCCAGAAACTGTCCGGAATGATCTCACCGTGGTAATACAGGTCTGAAAAAAAATGGGATGCGTCAGAACGCGGGGATGCTCAGTGTTCGTCCTTATCACCTTCCATCATCGCTTTTTGCAACCTCGTCCAGATTCTTTTTGAGGTTGAGCCCGGATTTTTATCTGGCATCGGTGCAGAGTGTTCATCACTGCGAGGTAATTTCCCCATACGTTTCAGAGCTTCCCCAATGGAAATATGCGTAACTTGGCCATCGCTGGAATTATCAGTAGGAGGGGCGCGCAGCACCGTTGTATTATGAATCTGACAGTCTTTTTCTTCCTTTGCCGTTATTTCATTGACCGGAGCATATTGGCTATAGGACTGTATTTCCGGTATGAAAGACATGTTACTGATAGTAGCAAGTTCGGTAAGTGTTGTGACTGTCAATGGTTCAGAAACGGGATTGGGTACTGATGTTTTATTCTTTATCCGGGCACGCAAAGATGCTTTTCTTTCTCTGGTATCAGAAGTTGCTCTGTACTGATGTACCTGCCATGCCTTTTTAAAACGTTGCATAAATAGTTCATCTTTTAAAAACAAATAAATGAACAAAAAATAAAACTTAACAGCCATGTATTTTTCAAAGGAGCCTGACGGCCTCAGCATGGACAGCATACTGCTGTTAGTAAAAGGTGCAGGATTGGTTTCTCCAGTATAATTCCCCTCACGGTCTTTTCTCCGGGTATTCATTCGACTTCTGTCTTTCTGAATGTATTTCCATGCCCAGTCGCATTTTTTTTTGTTTTTTGGTGAAAGAGGGAAATTTATACTCGAAGGATAAATTTCCTCCCACTTGTTACGAATCCGGCGCATCAGATCGAGCCTGGCTTTGAGGGTCGCAGGTGCACGGTCAAAAAAATCCTCTATAACTGAAAGACGCTCTTTATTATCGACAGGGTAAGCATCCAGTTCCAGTTTATTGTAAAGGTAATCATGTATATTGGGATAGCGTTGGTTCCTTATTCTACCAACTATAAAAACGTCCAACTCAAGCACTTTGAATGAATCGTGTATCTGGCTTTTGATAAACAGCCATGTGAAGTAGCAAGCATCAGGTGATTTTTTTATCCAGGAAAATTCAGATGCGGGTATCTGGAGTGATTTAAATTCATTAAAATCTATTGTGAAGTTTCTCTTAACCTCATTATCTTTTATCAGTCGCACAGCCTGATTAATTGCACCTTCAGCGATTTCAATATTACTACCAAATATGTCATCTGCATTGTAAGTGTTTTTAGTTGATGCCAGTTTATTGGTCAATATGGCCAAATCCTGATCAGATAGATACCACAAGAATAATCTCAGGGCTCTCCTGTTATTTATTATTGCACTGTGCAGTGAATTCTCCACTAGTTACGTCCTGTAATACGCTTCGATTAAATTTCAATCATAATAAGGTCAGGTATAAAAATAGTCAAAAAAGAAGAGCAAAAACTAGTTATCTTCATAGCAAAAAACGTAGTTTTTTATGTAGTAAAAAATGTAGTACATAATTGCCCTGTAAGCCTCGTAGCATAAGGGGTTTTACCATATTTATGGGTGTTATTTCAGAATGACTTTCTGCTTCCAGTTTATCATAGTGTGACGACAGGGTGACTTCTGAGCATCTGCAGTAAAAGGTTGCAGCTTTCAAATGCTTCCCAGATCACTGGGAATGTAAAATCGTACATACGCGACCAATGACATGAAAGGATGCCGACCGGTGTCCTCCTGATACATTACGGAGACATGTCATGAGCACTATTAATATTCACGAAGATAAATTCGTTAGCATGCAGTTCATTACTGAACTGACAGGGTTATCTGATAAATGGTTTTATAAGCTGGCGCATGAAGGTAAGTTTCCAAAGCCGGTGAAGTTTGGTCGTAGCTCCCGCTGGATTGAAAGTGAAGTAAAAGAGTGGATCGAGGAGAGGATTAAATTATCGCGTTCTGGTTCTGTTGTAATCTTTAATGAGAAAAACAAGTGAGTCCTTTCCTTATGAAAAACCAGCTAACTTCGGAGTGAATTCTAAATATAGAATGTGAATATCTCTTGGAATTCAGCGGTCATTTAATACATCAGTTGCGTTGGTATGGTAATATATACTCGTCAGTACATATCTGCTATACATGCGTAATATACCCATCAACACCAAGTATTACACTCAAATAAGCAATTATAACTACCACATAAACTTCATTAATATCACATCAGTGATATATGTCAGATACGTTTATCAGTTAAACATGGCATCTACACTCTAACAATCTTAAGTGATATCACTCACATCCTTTAAAACATTATGGCATCAGCAATGATGCTCTTCATTCTGAGAAAAGAAACAATGAATAATATCTACCCACTCAATATGAGTCATGCACCTTTCAATACTCATTACTTACATCGATTATCGAATGTCATTCATAACGCTGTGCGTGAACATCCAAGAACAACAGCCATTCGTATTGACCTTCATGTGCCCGATTATAAAGACACCGGTGATAGTATTTCTTGTATTGTCGATATGAATAAAGGACTCATGTCCCGTTTTATTGAAGCACTTGATGCCCGTATACAGATATTCCTGAAGAACAAAAGTAAAAATGGCATGAGAATCTATCCGTGCCATTTACGCTACGCCTGGGTTAAAGAAATTGATAAAGATAAAAGTGATAAACCACACTGGCATGTGGTGTTATTCCTCAATAAGGATGCCTTTCTCGGTCTCGGAGATTATACGGGGAATGATTATAACGTGGCCTCTATAATTCAGGCTGCATGGTTGAGCGCCTTAAAGCTACCTTTAGCTACTGAATATTTAACGCTGATTCACTTCCCTGATAAACCCTGTTATCACCTGAATATCAATAATCCTCCAGCCTACTCTGAGTCGTATAACAGTTTAATGTACCGCCTTAGCTACCTGGCAAAGGAACGTACGAAAGTATACAGCAGTGAGGAACGGTCATTTGGCTGTAGCCAGTCTTGATCGAACAGGGGCTGGTCAGGGTGTTACCGCCAGCCACATCTCTCAATCACACACAAAGCCAGCTAACCATGCTGGCTTTTTCATTTTCTCTGGAGTTCATGATGAATTACTTCGTTTTAGCCACTCATGCCGTTACCGCAAAGGGTGAATGGGTTACACCAGAATATGTTCAACAGGTTGATTTTGCTTCATTACATTGCATTTACTGCAAACTGCAGATCGGTGTTCAATTTGACCCTCTGACAACGACAAAGACGTTTGTGCATCTGCCGGGGCATATCAACAATGTCGCTCGACTTAAAAAATGTCGATTCAACAAGCACCAGACAGTGCAGGAGCAAACCTCATCACTAATCATACCGCTGCCACAAAAGCGCCTTCCACCGGCTAACACGGCTATACGGCAATGGAGATGTTGCTGGTGTCATGTCAGCTGGCATGGGGAGAAGAGATGTCCTCAATGTGCTGACTGGATTTATGCAACTGATGCGTAAGAGGCTGTATCGTCAGCTTGGTGACAGATATACGCCCTGGAAGAGATTAGAATAAAATACTATAAAACAATAATCGCGACAGATTAATGACTAGATAGTGAAATTTTATGAATAACTAATTGATATCAAACAAAATAATTGAGTGTCCTTTTTAAAATAGAACCGAGCGTGTTATGTTTGTAATTATTAATAGCGCAGTGTGACAAGAAAACTATGACACTCATCTCTCTTTTGAAGCACGAAGGTCCCTGCCTGAGTTCAACGCTGGCGGATCTGCTGATTCAAAGCAAAAACATCTCTGCAGAAAATGCGAGGAAGGTTATCTCACGGGCTGTCTTAGCCGGTGAGATAAACAGCATTAAAAACGTATTCCCAAAGAGGGAGCAGTTTGTATATCTCAGGGACTCCTATGGTAGCGATGAGTTCTGGCAGGTACTGACCGATAAGCTTATAGAGAGTGGTTCAGCATTGGGCCTTGCACTTAGCGCTCTTCTGGCCAGAGGCGGAATCATTCCTAAACGTGATTTTGGTGCTGCAAGTGGTTCACCTGTAGCCATGAAGAGAAAAATTCCGTTCACTGTAGTATGGCAAAGGCTGGTGAAAATTGGTTTATGCACTGAAATTATCCTGCCCGAAATTGGAGAATGCATCGCTCTCAGAGAAAAAGATGAAAGGCGGTACGATTCCGTATCGAGACAGATACACGCGCGTCTGGTGACAGAGAGCATTTTCATCGCGACGATGGTTCAGTGGAGTCAGAACCTCAATCTGATCAGCTATAACCTGGCAAGGACAAGGCAGGATGAAGAAGGGAAGCCACCTGCAATTTCAAACTATCTGTTCGATTTAACAGGTCCCAGCTATTTGTCTCCTCTTGTTACACCAGGAAGCGATGTAAACAAGCCCGGTTTTTTTGCCTGTGACGTTCTGCTGGGGACCAAAGTCACTCTGGCCCAAGTACAGCCCTTTATAGCTAAATGTAAATCGCTAAGGAGCATAAGAAACGTTGGTAAAAGTCTTTTTATGCTGGCCGCCAGTCAGTTCGACAAAGATGCGTTTCATGCTCTGAAGAAGGAAGGCGTTATCCCCGCTACACCAGAAAATCTGTTCGGTGAAGAGTTTGCAAAGTCACTGCGCGAGCTGAACGATTTTCTGTTCTATTACTTCACAAATGCCAGCTCTAACCTGGAAAAAATTGATTCTATTATGGTTGCGCTAACGAATGTTAAAGGTGCCGCAGCGCAGCTGCAGGGGGCACTCTTCGAATATCTTGTTGCTGAAGTGATGAAACATGAAGGTGCCGTTGAGATAGGAAAAGTTTTCCGTTCTGCTGACGGTAAAAAAGCAGAAAGTGATGTGTTCATCGCTAAGGGATATCAGGAGGTAAGGTTTATTGAATGTAAAGGCTACAAACCCTATTCCTTTGTCAAGCATGAAGACGTTAAACACTGGATAGGAGATCAGGTACCTGTATTTTTCGATGCCGCCAAAAAAGAGAAGCCAGAAGCCGACATTCATGTCGAATTCTGGACCACAGGGAAGCTGGGCGTAGACAGCAAGTTATCGCTTGAAAAATTTCGTGATAATAACTCAGTCAGGAAACGCTATAAAATACACGTGCTGGAAGCTCATGATGTAAAAAAAAGATTCCATGCGACCAGAAATAAAAACCTGATTAACGTTTATGAAAAACATTTCGCAGAACCTTTCTATAAAGAAAAAAATTCGGATGGCCTCAGGGAAAGTTACCGTCTGGCAGGAGGGCCGCAATCATACTTCGAAGATGAAGAAAAATGAGATTTTATTATTAAGTTGATCTTTCTAAGCTTATTAAATAATACTCATATTTCTAAAAGGAGATTTCTATGGGGTTTGTGCTCAACTGCTCAGGACGGGATGGCACCAATTATGGTGTTCAGTATGATATCGCCAGAGGGCAGTCAGATCACTGAAGAATAGTCCTCCAGTGGGACGAAATGACCCGGACCGCAGGCTCCCAAACGGCCCCCTAAAACGCTTGTCGAATGTCTCAGGGCGTAAGGCGGACATTACTAGTCTACGCTGCAATAATTCTTTGGGTGCAGGTCAGGTACACCGTCATACATGCTCAAATTTTTTGGCCACTAACTCTTATTTTACTAATGACCTTATGGATAGAGGATGCAATAACAGCGCTTACCTGAGATAAGATCTCTTCTTGGACAAGGCGAAGTTGCGAGCAGTGATTGTTCTGTATATCTTAGATATTTCTCATTGAGATCTTAGGACCATACCAGGATGTCTTCGGATATTATTCAATACCTGAAAGCTAAATGGAAAATCGTTACCCCATCATTAGCACTTATCGTTGCCGTTGGTGCAGGGCTTATCACTCTGAAAGACGCAAAGGAAGTGATCTGGTCTTGGTTTGCATCTGAAGAGAATGTGTCGGTTATACAAGCGCGGTTACAACCCTTCCGCATCAGGTCAAATATCAAAGAAGGACAAGACGAGGTGTTCCTGATGATGGAGATCAGGAATTACGATACATCACCTCTGATGATTGTCTCTGCTGATGTTGACGGTAGCGGTAATAAGCTTGTTACCAAGGGCAAAGCAGGTTGGCAGTCTCGTTGTACCTTCAGCTCTGATGCGAACCGAAACGAACCTTTGACTGTTAGACCAGGACAAACCGTATGGGTAATGGTAGAGAATGCCGTACTCCTGAAGGGACTGAATGACCTGATGAACGGGCTTGATTTGAAAAGCCTACATAACTTCGAAGCTGATGCCGGTGTTGGAATCTACGAGGTCGGTTTTGTAGATATCCTGAATAAAGCCCTGGAGAAGAAATACGGGAAGAATGCGGAGATCGTGGCTAGCCTTTATACAGGGCCGGATAAGAACAAGCACATCTTCTCTTTCCCCCTGAATCAAGGCAAAGATTTCTTTTCCAAGGATGGGAGTCTCCAACACGATTGGCTCTTGGCGAAATGGATCAAACCGGGCTACGAAACCTATCTCCAGTTAAGCAAGGACTGCGAATCAAAGTTGTGATGGAGATATAAGAGCCCTCTTTTTCAAAAGGTTAAAATGAGAGCCCTATATCTGATTATCGAACCTTTGTTAATAGAAAGTCGTTTTTGTTGGCCGAAAATTATAAGGCTTAGTTAATTTACCTATGTTTGTAAATTGCCTACCCCCACGAATTAAGTGCTGCATCTACGGAGAGAGCAAGTGGAACTGAATGATTTAAAAAAACGACTTCAACAGCATCTGGGTGATGGCCTAGTTCTAATCGTTGGTTCAGGGTTATCTTGCGCAGAAGGAGTTCCTGGAATGGGAAAACTCGGGGACCATCTGATCGCCCATGTCGCAGACAATCTTTCCCCTGATGACCTGAAACTCTGGAATGAGATCCACCCCTCGATCGGAACGGATGGTTTAGAAGCGGCCTTGCTCAAACGAGCCCCGACACCAGCCCTTGAAGCAATCATTGTCAAATCTACCGGGGAATACATAGCAGCAGCCGAAGCAGCTATTATCTCTGAGGTGTTTAAAAACGAGAAAACACTTCGGCTTACAATGTTACTTCCTCATTTATTAAAACCAGATAAAGGCATACCCATTGTTACAACTAACTATGACCGCTTAGTTGAGCTTGCCTGTGAAGAAGCTGGATTAGGAGTTGATACGATGTTCAGCGGGTATTTTGCTGCTCGTCTAGTGCCTCTTGATAGCCACTGGGGCTTTTGCCGCGGAGCCAAACTTGTTGGTAAGCATGTGCGATATAAGTTCACACCAAAAGTGAACGTTTTCAAGCCGCATGGCAGTCTGGACTGGTATCACCGTAAAGGGAACCCGGTGCGATATACAGGAGATCTTCCTCTTCCTCGTCTAATTATTACACCTGGCTTGAATAAATTCAGGAGCGGCTACGATAGTCCCTTTGACAAACACAGGGAAAAAGCTAATGACGCAATTGATAAAGCCAGTCGTTTCTTAATCATTGGTTATGGCTTTAATGATGATCATTTGGAAACACATCTGACTCCTTGTATTCGGTCAGGAGTCAGAACTGTCATTTTGACGCATACACTTTCCGTAAAAGCTAAAGAAATAGCTAAGTTAAACAAGAATGTAATTGCAGCGGAGTTTCATAACGATGCAGGAACTGCCGGTGCGCGCTTCATCGTCGATGGTAGTGAGATATTTTACCCTGGTGTTGATTACTGGGATCTTAAAGGATTCGTAGAAGGAGTCTTATCTGCATGACCAGTCCTGCTCTTAAATTTACAGAAAACGAACAAATAGGTCGTGTGGCTGGAGTAGATACCAGCCGTGTGGCTATTGATGTCACCAACTCAGAAATGCTGACACGAGTTGGAATCGGACAGCTTATAGCAGTAAAAGGAGCAACACAGGCCGAATTCCTGATTGGAATGACAGATCGCGTTACTCGCTCACTACGAGAAGAACTACCTGACCCAGAAGAGGATGAGTCAGGGATGTTAACCGTATCACCTTCAGACCATATGCAAGCTTTCGTCATTGGCACTTATAGAACTGTTGATGGAGATAAAACGGATATTTTCAAACGAGGTGCCGATAGTTTTCCTCAGATCGATCGCGAATGCTTTCTGATAGAAGGTGTTAATCTTCAGCGATTTATGGGCATACTCGGTGCCGGTTTACCCGACGAAGAACGACTTAAACTAGGTACTTTCGTGGCGGATCGGAGTGCTGAGGCTATTGCTAGTGGGGATAGATTTTTCCAGAGGCATGCGGCCATCCTAGGAAGTACTGGTTCAGGTAAGAGTTGGGCCGTTGCCCTAATACTAGAGCGAGCAGCTAAGCTTAAATATCCGAATATCGTTGTGTTCGATATGCATGGTGAGTACGCCACACTTGCTGACAAAACCAAAGGAGGTTACGCACAACGATTCCGTATCGCCGGACCAGGAGACCTTACTGCACCTAAAGATGATGCACTATTTCTACCGTATTGGTTACTGAATCGAGATGAAATGTTGTCGATGATTCTTGACCGTAGCGATCAAAATGCTCCAAACCAAGCCTCTCGCTTCACTCTTCATGTTCGGGATCTCAAAGGCGCAACTCTGGACTTATCTGGTAAGCCAAAAGTCAAAGAGACATTCACAGTAGACTCGCCAATACCTTACGCTATTTCTGATTTAGTTGCTCTTTTAAGTAAGGATAATATTACGAAGGGCGTCGGGAAAAACGGAACTGCTGTAAAGGGCGACTGGGAAGACAAGTTGACACGTTTTCTTTCTAGGCTGGAAGCAAAACTTGATGATCGCCGATATGGTTTTATGTTTTCCCCACCACCTGAAGCTCTCGATTATGGATGGCTTGCCAAACAGATTATAAAACTACTTCGAGCTGATTCTGGTAACGGTATTAAAATTATCGATTTCTCTGAAGTTCCTGCTGATATCCTGCCAGTAGTGACGGGAACGTTAGCCCGCCTACTCTATGATATTCAGTTCTGGATGAACGCAAATTCTCGTACGCCAGTGACTTTACTTTGCGATGAAGCACATCTTTATCTTCCTGTAAAAGATGACGCCGATTCAGTTCAACGACAGGCGCTATGGTCCTTTGAGCGCATTGCAAAAGAGGGGCGTAAATACGGTTTCTCATTATTGGTCGTAAGCCAGAGGCCATCAGATGTAAGCCGAACAATCCTTTCCCAATGTAACAATTTCCTTGCTCTCAGGCTAACAAATGACAGTGATCAAAATGTTATCAAGAGACTGATGCCTGATTCCCTCTCTGGTCTAACAGCTATGCTTCCACTTTTAGATACAGGTGAGGCCTTGTTGCTTGGGGATGCGGTTCTTCTACCAACACGCATTAAACTTGACCAACCACAGGTAAAACCCGACAGCGCCACCCGAGATTTCTGGAAAGAATGGGGTTCTCTTAACCCTGATCTAGATTTATTAGAGGCGGCTGTTGAATGTTTAAGAAGCCAGTCAAGAATTAATAAATAATGCAGTACTCGACGGGTATAGATACTCGCCGAGTACTTTTTAGTGCATATTTATTTGATTCGAGAAACATTTTAATTGCCAAAAGTGAATCAGGTAGGCCTACCCTGCAATCAATGGGGACAGAGATGGTGATGAGCAGGCTCGTGACTCCGGTAGTACCCAAAACTCCAATCGGCCCCCGGATATTACGAGCCAGCATGATAGTAAGAAATGGCGAGGCACTTGGTGTTAGCATCATTACTGCGGAACTAAGCAATACCCATTATGTGGAGAATGGACACACAGCTTGAAGATAAAGTCTAGGCATAGTGACATTTAACTCGTGGTAGGAAGGATAGTTTTTTATTCATTCCCACAGGCCGTATTGTCTAACAAAGAACAAAGCTCCTCTTCGTAAACAGATAATCTAGGATGTCTCTGGGTTTAGACTAATAATTACTCAAAGTAATCCATGTCCAGTTTGGGCACTTTAACCAAACGAGAGGAAACGCCAACCTCGTTTTCAATCATCAAATGAACTAAACGTTCGCCATCAACCAGCACCATTCCCTCAACGGAATGGGCAAAATCTCGCGCCTGAGAGGTAAATCCGGAGGTGGTAATAAATACCCCACGTTTGGCCTTTTGTCCGGCCAGCGCACCATAGAACGCCTGTAGTTCAGGGCGACCAACTGTGTTCTGCCAGCGCTTAGCCTGCACGTAAACTTTTTCCAGCCCCAATTTATCAAGCGAAATAATGCCGTCGATGCCACCATCTCCAGTACCGCCTACGCGCCGAAGATCATCCCGATGTCCGCCATATCCCAGACGATGAAGTACATCCAGTACGATAACCTCAAAACGCGCCGGAGATACCTGCAACAGGTTTTCCAGTAACTCATCAGCAACAGCATCCCGAAGCTCTTTTAACGCTTGATCAAGACGATCGTCAGGGCTACTTTTTGCCAGATCTTCCTGGTTCGGTGCTGCTGGTCTTGGATCAAGATCGACAGCATCTGGCTGCTGTTTTAACTTCACGTTCATGAAATCAAAAGCCAAGTGGTTTACTTCTTCTTCGGTGAGTGGCTGGGTATGGACCTGTACCCATTTAACCCCTTCTGGCGTTAAGCACCATTTCCCTCTGGATAAACTTTGCGATAATCCAGCTCGCTTCAGACGATCATGTGCCCAGCCCGCCCGATTTTTATAAACTAACTGACCGCTGGCTATCACTTCTGCTCGCTGATCATCATCAAGATTAAGAGCGTCTGCCGCAGCTTCATGCGCATCACGAGCTGGTACGCCCTCAGGTTTACCTGCCAGAAAACGGAGTACTGGCTCTATAAATTTATCGTAGGTAGGAACAGCCATATAAACATCCCTGATAAGGTTTTTATTAGATCGGTTGCGTCAAACCAATCAGCTGGAGTCTGGTAAGTTACTTAGCAACTGAGTGTACTTCCTACTGGTGAGGAGATGAACATATACCTCATTGATTTTACTGACCAAGATAAAATCTCATCTCCACATCATAAATCAGAAAATATCACCCCAGCCATCTCATCCAACCGCGTGTTTGCTACTCCCAACTCCGGCATAGCTTGTCCCATCAGACGGTAAAAGCGATCGCTATGACTGTGTTCGGCAATATGACACCGCTCATGCAGAATTACATAATCAATGCACCCATGGGGTGATTAAGTGTCTGAATTACCTCAAGTTAACATGAGCCTAATGCTCCTACCCCCCCTGACAAATACATAGTTAAAATATTGATTTTAAATATAAAATGTGAATTAAAGGGCCATTTATCAGCTGACCCTTTCAAATTAAAACCCGCGCATCCCATTAATAAACGTTTCAATCACATCGCGCACACGGTCGTAGACACGTGCCCGCACGTTCTTACGTTCCAGAATCTTTGGTGTCCAAGTCAGCGTTTCCGCCACTTCATCCTCTCGCGGCATTACGTCGGTAAAGAGGTAGTTATCTAGTAAGCTGGCCAGTTTGATGGAATCGAGTCGTTCTTCGCTGCACAAGGCTGCCAGCGCCTTACCTTTTGCCTGTTCAACATAAGCTTCAAACACCTGAGTGATATCTTCGTCATGCGCGGCATGCAGCAGGTTTTTTTCGATAAAGTTATCGATAAGCTCACGTTTACTGCGCAGCGTGACGTCGCTGTCGACAATATCCATGATCTTTTTCTTCTGCTCCTGCTGCTCTTTTGGCGGCATCGCCTGAATGCCCACCAGCAGACGAAGAATGTAGCCAACGTTAATTTCGTCGCGATGAATCAACGAGACTTCAAAATCCACATCTTCAAGAATCGAGACTTTTTCTTTGCTAGAGTGCTTTTTCACCTTGTCATAGATATCGAGGTATTTACTGGTGAAATCCGCCAGTGTCTGATCCGACAGCGGTTTCGCCGCATCGTCAAAATCGGCAAAGCTTTCGAGGATGTTTTTCAAACGCATCACATCGCGGAATGCCGTTACAAACGCCAGTTGTGCCTCTTCATCCGGTAAATCGTCCACGCTATCCACCGTTGGCGTCAGCGTTAATAAGCGATCGACAGCGTCCTGATAATCCCCGAAGTACTCGTCAAAGGGTTTGACCAGCACCACAGAAGAAGCATCTTTGTTCGAGAACAAGGCAATAGCATCGTCGGTAGCTTTCTTCAGATTACGGAAGCAGACGATATTCCCGTGGCTTTTCTTATCGTTGAGAATGCGGTTGGTGCGGGAAAATGCCTGCACCAGGCCGTGAAAACGTAGGTTTTTATCGACGTACAGCGTATTCAGCGCCGGGCTGTCGAAACCGGTGAGGAACATATTCACCACCAGCAGAATATCGATGCCTTTCTCTTTGGTGCGCTGGGCAATATTTTTGTAGTAATTATAAAAGCTCTTTGAATCACTGGCGGAGTAGCTGGTGCCATACAGTTCGTTATAATCCTCGATAAAACGATCCAGATGATCGCGACTCGAAGTATCAACTTTCGCGCCCTGCGGCAGGCTAATATCCTCTTCATCCAGCAAGCCGTTTACCGCCTCTTTATCACTTTTGTCCACTTCATTTGCGGCGTAGGTGAAGATAGTGGCAATCTTTAACGGCTTGTAATTGGCATCCGCCGCCTGCAGTGCGGCCTGCTTTTCTTTAAAGAGTTTGTAGTAGGTGATCAGCATATCGACTGACCCGACGCAGAACATCGCGGTGAATTCACGATTACGGGTCTTGGCGCTATGGTGGGCAAGGATGTAGTCGGTGACTTTGCCCAAACGGATGTCGCTTTCCATCACCTCTTTGGTGTCGATATCCTCCACATCGATATCGATCTCATTGCTACTCTCTTTGCGCTTGTAAGTACCGACATATTCCACGGCGAAACGCAAAACGTTTTCATCCCGGATGGCATCGACAATCACGTATTTATGCAGGCATCTATCGAACAACAGCTCTGTAGTCTGTTTGAGGCCATTGGTGATATTGACGTTATCAGCAAAGATTGGCGTCCCGGTAAAACCAAACAGCTGTGCATTCTCGAAGAAATTCACGATCGCTTTATGCGTATCACCAAACTGGCTGCGATGGCATTCATCGAAGATAAAGACGATGCGTTCTTTACGCAGATGTGCGAGCTGCACTTTATACCCTTCGTGGGTGATGGCGTTATTCAGCTTCTGAATGGTAGTCAGCGTCAGCTTGGTGCTGTTTTGCTTGAGATGTTTTATCAGCGTATTGGTGTTGTTGGAGGTATCCACGCTGTCTTTCGCAAAACCGTTAAACTCTTTTGCCGTCTGATAATCCAGATCCCGGCGATCTACCACAAAAATGACCCGATCCACTTCCGGCATCTCCATGATCACCTGGCTGGCTTTGAACGAGGTCAGCGTTTTACCGGAGCCAGTGGTGTGCCAGATATAGCCATTCTCCGGCCGTCCCTGCTTGTGGAGATTCTCCTTCACATGGTGGATCATCGCCTCACAGGCGTAAAACTGATAGGGGCGCATCACCATCAGGCACTTACGGGTTTCGTTCAACACCGTATAATGGGTGATCATTTTAGCAATGTGGCACACTTTCAGAAATGCGTCTGTGAATTTCTCCAACGCTTTAAGCGGGTTATTCTTTTCATCCGTCCAGAAGAAGGTCTGCTCGAAATGGTTGGCGCGGTTGTTGGCGTAGTATTTGGTGTCCACACCGTTGCTGATAATAAAGATCTGCACATATTGGAACAGGCCGCTACCGACCCAAAACGCATCCCGATGATAACGATCGATCTGGTTAAAGGCCTCTTTCAGCCCCAGACCGCGACGCTTAAGTTCGATTTGCACCAGCGGCAGGCCGTTGATCAGTAGCGTGATGTCGAAGCGGGTTTTACGCGTATTTTGCTCAGCATTAAACTGCTTCACCTGACTCGTCACCTGAAATTCATTCTGACACCACTCCTCTTTATTGATAAAGCTGAGCCACTTCTCTGTGCCGTTATCACGCAACAACTGGTAGCGATCGCGCAGGATTTTAGCGCGATCGATGACTTCATTGCCTTTTGTCAGATGTAAGAAAACACGGTTAAATTCGCCGTCAGTTAGCGGAGAGGCTTCCAGTCGGTTATGGATTTCAATCTGCTTTCGCAGATTGGCTTTCATACTGGCTTCATCAGTGACATTCACCCGTTCGTAGTGCATGCCCACCAGTTGTTCCACCAGCTGCGTTTCTAACTCGTATTCGCTTTGCGTTGCCATCAGTGTGTAGTGCCTTTCGTTATTGGGCTGGCCCGGGATAGGTCGGGCCGGATAAATTCTATACGAACATTTGCTGGAGCAGGCCTTGCTTCCAAGTTTTTAACTTGTCCAGTTCTGCTTTTTTGACGGCGATTTTTTCGTCGAGAGCGGAGAGATAATCCGCAATTTTTATTTGTTCCTTTAGACTAGGTATTTGCAGTTCTATATCAAAAAAATCATTCACCCCAATATTTAACAAGCCATGATTTCTAGCCCCTTCTTGGGCAACTTTTTCTATAGATCTATTTTGAAGACCACTCTCGAAGTAATGCTGGTAGAAGCTGTTAGATTGATTAGTATTTAACTTGAAACAAATATATAAAGTTGACACAACACCTTTATCATAGTTAGTCAACATTTTTATCGCACCCATTGGGTAACCTTGTGAATAGCTCTTATTGTACGCAAACTCACCATTATTGATCAGATAATAACCAACTACATTTTTTGAAGCTATTTGTTTATTAAAGTAAGTCATTTGATCAACCAATCCATCTCGACCAGATATGGTTAAAATAGTTTGGTTGTTTTCTTTATTTTTTCTTGTTACACGAGTTGCAACGTCTTTTAATTGGCAAGAATTCCACTCAGGAAAATCCTCTCCACTCTCATCTTTAAACCGTAATGCCTGACTAAAAATCTTCTGCATCATGCCTTTTTTGTACTGGCATAGCAGGTCGTACTGTTGTTTCAGTAACGTGATTTTTTCGTCAACAGAAGACAGAAAATCAGCAATTTTGGTTTGTTCTGTAACATCAGGAATAGTTACAACCAACTCATCAAAGTTTTTTTGGCCAAGTGTTTTATTTCGACCAGCCCCACCGGGGGATGCAAGTTCTAATAAATATTTACCTTTTTTTGTCAGAAAATACCTTCTAATATAATCAGTATTACATTTGTTATCTTTAGGTAAGTACATTGGGAATCGGTGGGATGCGATACATCCCTCTTCTTTCGACGAAGTAAGTGCTACAGCTTGTTCCCAAGCAAAAACAATGTTAAAAATAATAGCATCTTCCTTTATCCAAAAAACGCGTTTATTCCCTAATTCAGCTCCAGACACCTCATCTTTATGAAATAATCCCTTACCATGCGAGCGAATCCCTATTTCTCGATACTTTTCTATTTTAGAAACAGATACAGGGGAAACAAAGCGAGCTAAAATGTCCTCAATTTTATGCTTACCTAGGGGGGCTGCGAATGATTTAAACCTTATCTTTGGCACCATTACTTATCCCCCTCGACCAACGTAAACGGCGCATCAATCCCCAGTGCCTTACAGAAATCAGCGATGGTCTTATCAATCTTCGCCACTTTCCCTTCCAAATCGCGAATCTCTTGCGCCACGGCGTTGAGATCAATCTCTTCTTCCGCTTCAAAAGTATCGACATATCTTGGGATATTGAGGTTGTAATCGTTGTTACGGATCTCCTCCAAGGTCGCGATGTGGCTGTATTTCTCAGTCGATTTCCAGTCGTTGTAGGTATCGGCGATTTTATCTATATGCTCTGGCAAAAGACGGTTCTGGTTTTTCGCCTTCTCGAAATCATTGCTGGCGTCTATAAACAGAATACTGTCGTTGTGCTTACGGCACTTACGCAGTACCAATATACAAGTCGGAATGCCGGTGCCGTAGAAGATATTGGCCGGCAGGCCAATAACCGCATCAATGCAGTTCAGCTTCTCAATCATAAACTGGCGGATATGGCCTTCGGCGGCTCCGCGGAACAACACACCATGAGGCAGAACCACCGCCATAGTGCCGTCATCTTCTAGGTGATGGAACATATGCTGTAAAAACGCCATGTCGGCCTTGCTTGACGGTGCCAGTTTGCCGTATTGGGCAAAACGGTCATCGTTCATAAAGAGCGGACTGGCGCTCCACTTGGCGGAGAACGGTGGGTTGGCAACGATGGCATCAAACTTCAGATGCGAGTGGTGTGGGTGCTCCAGCGTATCTTCCTGAATGATTTCAAAGTCCGCATAGTGAACCCCGTGCAAGATCATGTTCATACGCGCCAGGTTGTAAGTAGTACGATTCATCTCCTGACCGTAGATTTTACCCACTGACGAGGCTTCACGCTTTACGCGCAGCAACAATGAGCCAGAGCCACAAGTAGGGTCGTACACGTTTTTCAGCTTCAGTTTGTGGGTGGTGACGATTTTAGCCAGCAGAGTAGAAACCGGCTGCGGGGTATAGAACTCTCCCGCTTTCTTACCTGCGCCTGAGGCGAACTGGCCGATCAGGTACTCGTAGGCATCACCCAGAATATCGGAACTCGTTTCACTCAGGTTAAAGCTCAGTTTATCGAGTTCTGTGACGACTTTGCCGATCAGCTCATTTTTCGCTTTTGCAGTGTTGCCAAGCTTGCTGGAGCCTAAATCCAGATCTTCAAACAGGTTGCTGAAGTCATCCGCTGAGTCGGTGCCCAGTGTGCTCTGTTCAATGTTGCGTAGGGTAGTGGCGAGGTCCTCCAGAATAAAGCCGGCGCCTGTGCCTTTCGGATCTTTAGCCACACGTTCTGCCATGGTGTGGAACAGATCTGTTGGCGGCAGGAAATAGCCTAAGGTCTGGATACTGTCCTCTTTTACCGCATCAACGATATCCTTGTAAGCCGGATGTTCCGCAGTCAGTTCATTGTACTGAATGCCATCTTCCGCCAGAATTTTGTTCGCATACGCGACAAATTTTTCTGACAGGTATTTATAGAAGATAAAGCCTAAGCAGTAGTCGCGGAATTCATCGGCATTCATTTTACCGCGCAGTGTATCGGCGATATTCCACAGGCGGCCTTGCAGTTCACTTAAATTTTGCGCTTCAATCTGAGGAGACATAACAAACCTTAATAATTGATTATTTTGATAAATTTTCTATTTTGGCAAAATAATATTTTTGCTTTAATTTCATCAAGTTGTACTCGTAGTAATCTTTCATCCTGAGATGAAGATACAGCTCACCTATCGCTTGTTGCTTTTTTAGTCCAGGTAAATCGAGTTCAAGTTGGCGAACCATTTGCAGAGTTAACTTAGGTACAGTTGACCCCTGTAGAACAAATGATTTTTGTTGGGCTATAGCTTTGCTCTCATTGAAATGCCAAATCCAAAATAATGGAGAGACTCTGCTAACATCCAACTCGACCTTAACAAAGTTATTGCCCAATATTCGCCCTGCATGCTCCTGCTTAACAAGAACAGCTTTAGCGTTCGCTAAGTTAATAATGACATCATTTTCTCTTGTCACTTTTAGTAACGACGTACTCTTAACCACCTGTTCTTTATCAGAAACTATCACTTCAGGTTGCCAGTCATCGATCTGATGCAACTGTGCTGTATAAAAGCGATACGCTTTACCTGATACTTCTGACTCTATGCGTGACAGGTTTACTCCGGGGATAAAATTTGCAATGTCGCTATAGACGATTTTTCCCATTTTTATCCTCGTAAAATCGGGGGCTACGCCCCCTTTCGTTTATTTAATGACACCAGCAGTTGGCGCTTTCACTGTCGAAAAACTCGACAAGCAAACCTTCACCAAACACCGCTTTTAATTTCCCTTCAATTGCATCACAGCCAGAGGTATCAGTGCCATACACTGAAACCGCAATCCTTGATGGCTGACTTTTTTTCAGGGCATCGAGTATATGGGTATCATTTTCCCCCATACTCCATCCATAGATCACGATACTTTCCTTTTTCTCTGGCAGTACTTCACGGTAAACAGTATCAAGATAACGACTACGAGCAATCGCATTTAGTTTTTGCTTACTTGTCCCTTCAGAAACAAAAACTGGTGTAACTGCTGCAGAACTCCATTGCTGAGAAATTTGCTGAAGATAAGTTCCGTCACCATGAGGATTAGTATGTAATTTGGACTCTTGACCACTGAAGTCTTGGGCCAAAATCAAGGAACCATGTGGGTAGAAGACTAAGCCTGTCGTCTTGTAACCTCTTTCACGATCCTTCCAATGTAAGTCTCTAAATTCACTCCAATCTAACTGTTCATTAAACAAACGGTTGATGAAGCAATCCTTTAATTTTCCGGAAGTTGTATCCTCAAGCAAAGATGCCCAGTACACAATAAGATCGTAATTCAGGGATAAAACTGTCTTGAATTTGCCTATAAAAGAACGAATTTTAACTAGCACATCCGATATCTCCTGATGCTCAGGATGATTTTGGCTCACACATTGAATCAACAGACTTCTAAGTAACTTATATCCCTCTGTCGTTGCATTTTCAGGCACACCGAGCTGTTGATTTACTTGAGTTGCAATCCACAGACGATGTAGAATCAACTCAAAATCTTGCGTATCAAATAGTTCGAACAAGGCTGTCAGCTGCCCGTCTGAACTGAGCTCGGTCAACTTCTGACATAAGCTACGATAGGCAAAATCGCTATTAACAGCGATACTTGCACCATTCCCCAAAAGTAAAGTATCATCATAGTTGGCCTCAATCTCGACCCATTGTTTAATTGTTTCCATGTTTCAACCCTCATTTTAGATTTGTGGGTATTCCGCCAAGAACTCGCCCACTCATGTTTAAATTGGTAATTTTTAAAAATTACCTCGCTTGAATCTGAGGTCATTAAACAACGTGGATGTGTTGCCGTCAATTCTTTTTTGTGTAATTTTCAAAAATTACATAAAAAGACATCATCGAAGACACCAGATAAATTATTAAAACATTTACTTTTCAATAGGTTATGCCTATTGAAAAGTTTATCTTGCTGCTTGCTTTGCAAAATCAAATGGACTAACCCCCTTCTCTCGATTCGCATCTAGGTAATCAGCCCACCACTGCACCATCAGCCTGCGCTCCCCCAGATGCTCGGCTTTATGAATATAAGCCGCACGCACAGAGTTACGCTCCTGATGACTCATCTGTCGCTCTACCGCATCCCTCGACCACAACCCCGACTCAACTAAGGTACTGCAAGCCATGGCTCTAAAACCGTGCCCACATACTTCAACTTTCGTATCGTAGCCCATTACTCGAAGTGCTTTATTCACTGTGTTCTCACTCATCGGCTTGCGCGAGTCGTGATCACCAACGAAGATAAATTCACGGTTTCCACTCAAGCTTTTGATCTTTTCCAGAATAGCGAGTGCTTGATGAGATAAAGGAACAAGATGAGGAGTCCGCATCTTTGATCCTCGGTGTGAATGCTTAACACCTTCAAGTGGTACACGTTCCCCTGGAATCGTCCACATCGCAGTTTCAAAATCAACTTCCGACCAACGAGCAAATCGTAGTTCACTAGACCGAATAAAGACCAACAACGTCAACTCCACAGCTAAACGTGTTAGTGGTCTGCCTGTGTAAGAATCAATTCGATGAAGTAGTTCTGGAAAACGATCAAAATCCAGCGAAGCACGATGCTGTCGTTTAGCGGTGGCAATCGCTCCAGCAAGCTCTTGCGCGGGGTTGTAGTCGATTAAACCGCTTTGCACAGCAAATCGCATAATTGATGTCGTTCGTTGTTGAAGGCGCGCAGCAACCTCAAGACGTCCAGACATCTCCACGGCTTTAAGTGGTTTAAGTAAGTCTTGAGTTTTTAAATCTGCGATATTTCGCTTACCAATCGCATCGAACAAATTATCTTCCAGACTTTTAAGAACCCGAGCACTGTGTGACTCAGACCACTTTTGATTGCTGGCGTGCCAATCTCTGGCAACAGACTCGAAAGTAATAACCTCTTTTGCCTGTTCTTCTTTTACTGCACGCTTATGCTCACGGGGATCAACACCGGCAGCAACAAGCTTCCTGGCCTCCTCCCTCTTTTGACGAGCATCAGCCAAGGGCGTTTCAGGGTAAACACCAAAAGCCATCAGGTGTTGTTTACCCCCAAAGCGGAAACGAAAGCGCCAGTATTTGGAGCCGTTAGGGTGAACCAGCAAAAACATTCCGTCGCCATCTACTAGCGAGTATTCCTTTGCTTTAGGTTTTGCCGAACGAACCTTGGTATCAGTCAGGGCCATGATGGTATTCCTTCCATATGCTGCCGTGAGTATATAAGCATTATCGAACCAGCATATATACTCGGTTCTATACTCACAAGCGACTTGATGTGGGTTGACTCAGATTGACTTCTGTTGAAAGGAAAATCGCGGAAAGCCTTGTGTGACGCGGATTTCAGGCACAAAAAAAGACGTCCGTTGACGTCTATTGATGTTCCGATGGTGCCGAAGGCCGGACTCGAACCGGCACGTATTTCTACGGTTGATTTTGAATCAACTGCGTCTACCGATTTCGCCACTCCGGCACGGAAGGGATGCGGAAAACGTTGTGGATTATACCTGTCATGCGCCACCATGCAAGCACCAGCGTGTGCCTGACTCGCTAAGTGTTGAAAATTTCAGCATTCCCTTTCTCACCTGTAACCATCGTCACAGTTTGCCCCCTTATTAATCCCCCCTTCTGCGAAGCGTCCCGTTTCCCCATGCTCTACACTTCCAGTTCAACACCACACTGAGGGAAACACGATGTCGATGATAAAAAGCTACGCCGCAAAAGCGGCGGGCAGCGAACTCGAACTCTATGAATATGATGCGGGCGAGCTTAAGCCGGAAGATGTCGAAGTCCAGGTCGATTACTGCGGTATCTGCCATTCCGATTTGTCGATGATCGACAACGAATGGGGGTTCTCTCAGTATCCACTTGTTGCCGGGCATGAGGTGATTGGTCGCGTGGCGGCGCTCGGCAGCGCAGCGCAAGATAAAGGTCTGAAGGTTGGTCAGCGCGTCGGCATTGGCTGGACGGCGCGCAGCTGCGGGCATTGCGACGCCTGTATCAGCGGCAATCAGATTAACTGCCTGGAAGGTTCCGTTCCCACTATTCTCAATCGCGGTGGCTTTGCCGAGAAGCTGCGGGCCGACTGGCAGTGGGTGATCCCGCTGCCGGAAAGCATCGATCTGGCGGCGGCGGGTCCCTTGCTGTGCGGTGGTATCACGGTGTTCAAACCGCTGCTGATGCACCATATCACCGCCACCAGCCGCGTTGGGGTGATCGGCATCGGCGGCCTGGGGCATATCGCCATTAAGCTGTTACACGCGATGGGGTGCGAAGTGACCGCGTTCAGCTCCAATCCGACGAAAGAGCAGGAAGTGCTGGCGATGGGGGCGGATAAGGTGGTTAACAGCCGCGATCCGGATGCGCTAAAAGCGCTGGCGGGCCAGTTCGATCTCATTATTAACACGGTTAACGTCGATCTCGACTGGCAGCCTTATTTTGAAGCGCTGGCCTACGGCGGTAACTTCCATACCGTCGGCGCGGTGCTGAAGCCGCTGCCGGTGCCAGCGTTCACCTTAATTGCCGGCGATCGCAGCATCTCCGGTTCGGCAACCGGTACGCCGTTCGAACTGCGCAAGCTGATGAAGTTTGCCGGACGCAGCAAGGTGTCGCCCACCACCGAACTGTACCCGATGTCGCGAATTAACGACGCTATCCAGCACGTGCGTGACGGCAAAGCCCGCTACCGCGTGGTGCTGAAAGCCGACTTCTGATGCAAGGCTCAGTCCCGCAAGGGGCTGGGCTTATTGCCCGTTACGAAACGCGAGCACCGCCTGGCGGCACTGTTCCGTCACATGCTCAATGTCATGGTTCACGTCGATGCGGGCAATATCACGTTCGTCCTCCTGCGGGCACTCCAGCGCGTCGAACTGGCTTTTGAGTAATCCCACCGGCATAAAATGCCCTGCCCGGCGCTGCATGCGCGCCAGAATGGTCTCGTAATCGCCGTCCAGCCACAAAAAATGCACATTCGGACTGCCCTGCCGCAATATATCGCGATACTGTTTTTTTAATGACGAGCAGACAATAAACCCGGTCTCATTCTTTTTATATAAACTGTATGAAGCGTCATTTAATCGCGCTAACCACGGTAGTCGGTCTTCATCGGTTAATGGAATACCTTCAGACATTTTATCAATATTTTTGGCCGGATGGAGATCGTCACCATCAATGAATTTAGCCGATAATACTGCAGCAATTTTGCTGCCAATTAAAGATTTACCGCTACCCGAAACGCCCATCAAAATATAACTTTCCCCGGCCATTGAAAAAACTCCAGATTCATATTCCATGGCGCGATACTACGCCTTCCACATTGCAGAATTCACCTTTTTTCGGCGTGGCTGAGCAGATTTACAAGGCGCATCACGTTATGCGTAACATTGTAGTGTAACAATTTTCCAGCGTGATCTTTATCACAAATAATAACAATCAAAACCGTTTAAATGCTGCCGAGGTTACTACCTGACCAGTGAGGCATTTATGCAAGTCAAAACCCAATCCTGCGTTGTCGCGGGTAAGAAAACTGTTGCCATTACCGACCAAAATATTGAATGGAATAATAAAGGAACGCTGGTACAAATTACCCGCGGCGGAATTTGTGGTTCCGACTTACATTATTATCAGGAAGGAAAAGTCGGTAATTTTACCGTTAAAGAACCGATGATTTTAGGCCATGAAGTTATTGGTAAAGTGGTGCACAGCGACTCAAAAGAATTACATGAAGGTCAGTCGGTGGCTATTAATCCGTCGAAGCCCTGTGGCCACTGTAAATACTGTCTGCAGCACGAAGAAAACCAGTGCACGGAAATGCGCTTTTTTGGCAGCGCCATGTATTTTCCCCACGTTGACGGCGGCTTTACCCGATTTAAAACCGTCGATACCGCGCAGTGCATCCCCTACCCCCAGCACGCCGATGAAAAAGTCATGGCCTTTGCCGAACCGCTGGCAGTCGCAATCCACGCCGCGCATGAAGCAGGAGACCTGCAGGGCAAACGCGTGTTTATCTCCGGCGTGGGGCCTATCGGCTGCCTGATCGTCAGCGCGGTGAAAACGCTCGGCGCAGCAGAAATTGTCTGTGCTGATATCAGCCCGCGCTCGCTGTCGCTGGCCCAGCAGATGGGTGCTGACACGCTGATTAACCCGCAGCAGGACTCGCTCGATGAGTGGAAAAAAGAGAAAGGCTACTTCGACGTTAGCTTCGAAGTCTCTGGTCATCCGTCCTCAATCACCACCTGCCTGGAAGTCACCCGCGCGAAAGGCGTGATGGTGCAGGTCGGCATGGGCGGCGCGGTGCCGGACTTCCCGATGATGATGCTGATCGGCAAAGAGATCGCGCTCAAAGGCTCGTTCCGCTTTACCACCGAGTTCAACACCGCGGTGTCGTGGCTGGCGAATAACGTTATCGATCCACTGCCGTTACTCAGCGCTGAATATCCGTTTACCGAGCTTGAACAGGCGCTGATCTTTGCCGGGGATAAAACCCAGGCGGCGAAAGTCCAGCTCGTTTTTGCTGAAACAAAATAAGGAAGAACATAATGAACGATCTTTTTTCACTGGATGGCAAAAATATTCTGATCACCGGTTCGGCCCAGGGTATTGGTTATTTACTGGCGACCGGGCTGGGTAAATATGGCGCGCAGATTATCGTCAATGATATTACGCCGGAGCGCGCGGAGGCCGCCGTCGCCAAACTGCAACAGGAAGGGATCCGCGCCGTTGCCGCGCCCTTCAATGTTACGCAGAAACAGGACATTGATGCCGCCATCGATCATATCGAAAAAGATATTGGCCCAATCGATGTGCTGGTGAATAACGCCGGTATTCAGCGCCGCCATCCGTTTACCGAGTTCCCGGAGCAGGACTGGAACGATGTGATTGCCGTTAACCAGACGGCGGTGTTCCTGGTCTCGCAGGCAGTAACGCGTCGCATGGTGGAACGTCAGGCCGGGAAGGTCATCAACATCTGCTCCATGCAAAGCGAGCTGGGCCGCGACACCATCACGCCGTACGCCGCCTCGAAAGGCGCGGTGAAAATGCTCACCCGTGGCATGTGCGTTGAGCTGGCGCGCCACAATATCCAGGTCAACGGTATCGCACCGGGCTACTTCAAAACCGAGATGACCAAAGCGCTGGTCGAGGATGAAGCCTTCACCGCCTGGCTGTGCAAACGTACGCCAGCCGCGCGCTGGGGCGATCCGCAGGAGCTGATTGGCGCAGCGGTCTTCCTCTCTTCCAAAGCATCCGATTTTGTTAACGGGCACCTGTTGTTTGTCGATGGCGGCATGCTGGTCGCCGTCTGATACAACACAACGCAACATCACGCAGCGCCCAGGCGCTGCATTTTTGGCCCCCCCTAAATAATTCGAGTTGCAGGACGGCGGCAAGTGAATGAACCCGATGAGCTTACTTGAGTAAGTGATTCGGGTGAATGAGCGCAGCCAACACACCTGCAACTTGAAGTATGACGGGGATATAAGAGAAACGATTATGCCATTAATAATAATTGCGGCAGGCGTCGCGCTGCTCCTGGTCCTGATGATTGGTTTTAAAGTTAACGGCTTTATTGCTCTGGTCCTGGTGGCGGCGGTCGTCGGTTTTGCCGAAGGGATGGATGCCCAGGCCGTTTTGCACTCAATACAAAATGGGATCGGCGGGACGCTAGGCGGTCTGGCGATGATCCTTGGCTTCGGTGCAATGCTCGGTAAGCTGATTTCCGATACCGGCGCGGCTCAGCGCATCGCTACCACGCTGATTGGCACGTTTGGTACGAAACGCGTGCAGTGGGCGCTGGTGATCACCGGTCTGGTGGTAGGTCTGGCGATGTTTTTCGAAGTCGGCTTTGTTCTGCTGCTGCCGCTGGTGTTTACGGTGGTGGCCTCTTCCGGCCTGCCGCTGCTGTATGTTGGCGTCCCGATGGTAGCTGCGCTGTCCGTGACCCACTGTTTTCTGCCTCCGCATCCGGGGCCGACCGCGATTGCCACCATTTTCGAGGCTAATCTCGGCACTACCCTGCTGTACGGCTTTATTATTACTATCCCGACGGTGATTGTTGCCGGGCCGCTGTTTTCTAAGCTACTGACCCGCTTTGAGAAAGCGCCGCCGGAAGGGTTATTCAACCCGCATCTGTTCACCGAAGAAGAGATGCCGTCATTCTGGAATAGTATCTTTGCCGCAGTAATCCCGGTCATACTGATGGCGGTCGCCGCAGTGTGCGAAATCACGCTGCCGAAAACCAACAGCGTACGGGTGTTCTTTGAGTTTATCGGTAACCCTGCCGTCGCGTTATTTATCGCTATCGTGCTCGCCATTTTTACCCTTGGTCGACGTAACGGACGTACGATCGAGCAAATTATGGATATCATTGGCGACTCTATCGGTGCGATTGCGATGATTGTGTTTATCATCGCCGGGGGCGGCGCGTTTAAGCAGGTTCTGGTCGACAGCGGCGTCGGGCAATATATCTCGCACCTGATGACCGGCACGTCGCTTTCTCCGTTGCTGATGTGCTGGACGGTCGCCGCCTTGCTGCGTATCGCGCTCGGTTCAGCCACCGTGGCGGCGATCACCACCGCAGGCGTGGTGCTGCCGATTATCAACGTCACTCATGCCGACCCGGCGCTGATGGTGCTGGCTACCGGCGCGGGCAGCGTGATTGCCTCCCACGTTAACGATCCGGGATTCTGGCTGTTTAAAGGCTATTTTAATCTCAGCGTCGGGGAAACGTTGCGTACCTGGACGGTAATGGAGACGCTGATTTCCATTATGGGGCTGCTGGGGGTTCTGGCGCTGAACGCCATTCTGCATTAAGACGGTCATCACCGGGGAGCACAGATCCGCGCTCCCCGGCACTGGAGAGAAAATGAGGAACCACAGAATTTCTTTGCAAGACATCGCCACGCTGGCGGGCGTGACCAAAATGACGGTGAGCCGCTACATTCGCTCGCCAAAAAAGGTCGCAAAGGAAACCGGCGAACGCATCGCGCAGATTATGGAGGAGATTAATTACATCCCCAACCGCGCGCCCGCGATGCTGCTGAATGCGCAAAGCTATACGCTTGGCGTGCTGATCCCCTCGTTTCAAAACCAGCTGTTCGCAGACATTCTGGCCGGCATTGAGTCGGTCACCTCGGACCATAACTATCAGACGCTGATCGCCAACTACAATTACGACCGGGAATCCGAGGAAGAGTCGGTGATCAATCTGCTGTCATACAATATCGACGGCATTATCCTGTCCGAGAAATATCACACCCTGCGCACGGTGAAGTTTCTGCGTTCAGCCAACATTCCGGTGGTAGAGCTGATGGATATTCAGGGCGATCGTCTGGACATGGAAGTGGGCTTCGATAACCGTCAGGCGGCATTTGATATGGTCAGCACCATGCTGGATAAACGCCAGCGGCGCAAAATCCTCTATCTCGGTTCGAAAGACGACGTCCGCGATGAACAGCGCTATCGCGGCTATTGCGATGCCATGACGCGCCGGGGTCTGGCGCCGCTGCGCGTCAATCCGCGTTCTATTTCGTCCATCCATCTCGGCACCCAGATGATGCGGGACGCGCTCGCCGCGCATCCGGATTTAGACGGCGTTTTTTGCACCAACGACGATATTGCAATGGGCGCGCTGCTGCTGTGCCGCGAGCGCGATCTGGCCGTTCCGGAACAGATCTCAATTGCCGGTTTTCACGGGCTGGAAATGGGCAGGCAGATGATCCCAAGCCTCGCCAGCGTGATCACCCCGCGTTTTGACATTGGCCGCATGGCAGCGCAGATGTTGCTGAGCAAAATCAAGAACAACGACCATAACCACAACACTGTGGATTTGGGGTACCAGATTTATCACGGCAATACGCTTTAAGTCATTTTCTCCGGCCATCGCATACTCTCTTTGATGGACATTGCCTATACTCCAGGCAAGATAAATGGAGGAAATCTCAATGAGCACACCCCTGCTAATTGCCCGCACGCCGGACACCGAACTGTTTTTACTGCCAGGCATGGCCAACCGTCACGGACTGATTACCGGCGCGACCGGGACCGGTAAAACCGTCACGCTACAGAAGCTGGCCGAATCGCTGTCTGAAATTGGCGTACCGGTATTTATGGCCGATGTGAAAGGCGACTTAACCGGCGTGGCCGAGGAAGGGCAGGCCTCTGAAAAGCTGCTCGCCCGCCTGAAAAATATCGGCATTACCGACTGGCAACCGCATGCTAATCCGGTCACGCTGTGGGATATCTTCGGCGAAAAAGGTCACCCCGTGCGGGCCACGGTATCTGACCTCGGCCCGCTGCTGCTGGCCCGTTTGCTGAACCTCAACGACGTACAGTCCGGCGTGCTGGATATTATCTTCCGCATTGCTGATGACCAGGGTCTGCTGCTGCTCGATTTCAAAGACCTGCGAGCCATTACCCAGTACATCGGCGATAACGCCAAATCCTTCCAGAATCAGTATGGCAATATCAGCAGCGCCTCGGTCGGGGCAATCCAGCGTGGACTGCTGTCGCTGGAGCAACAGGGGGCGGCGCACTTCTTTGGCGAACCGATGCTGGACATCAAAGACTGGATGCGAACTGACGCCAGCGGCAAAGGGATGATCAACATCCTCAGCGCAGAGAAGCTCTACCAGATGCCCAAACTGTACGCCGCCAGCCTGCTGTGGATGCTCTCCGAACTGTACGAACAGCTGCCGGAAGCAGGCGATCTGGAGAAGCCAAAACTGGTGTTCTTCTTCGATGAAGCTCACCTGCTGTTCAACGACGCCCCGCAGGTACTGCTGGATAAAATCGAACAGGTGATCCGCCTGATCCGCTCGAAAGGGGTCGGCGTGTGGTTCGTCTCGCAAAACCCGTCAGATATTCCAGACAACGTGCTCGGTCAGTTGGGGAACCGCGTGCAGCACGCCCTGCGCGCGTTCACACCGAAGGATCAGAAAGCGGTGAAAACCGCGGCACAAACCATGCGCGCCAACCCGGCATTTGATACCGAAAAAGCCATTCAGGAACTGGGAACCGGCGAGGCGCTGGTGTCGTTTCTGGACGCCAAAGGCAGCCCGTCGGTGGTTGAACGGGCGATGGTGATTGCGCCGTGCTCGCGGATGGGACCGGTGACGGATGACGAGCGCAACGGGCTGATTAATCACTCCTCGCTGTACGGTAAATATGAAGAACAGGTCGACCGTGAGTCTGCCTATGAGCGTTTACAGCAAGGCGTGCAGGCCAGTACCGAGCAGCAAAATACACCTCCCGCCAACGGTAAAGCGATCGATGTGGACGGCGGTATTCTCGGTGGATTGAAGGATATTCTGTTTGGCAGCACCGGACCACGCGGCGGCAAACGCGATGGCGTGGTACAAAGCGTGGCGAAAAGCGCGGCGCGACAGGTCACCAATCAGATAATCCGCGGCATGTTGGGAAGTTTGATGGGCGGGAGAAAACGCTAGCAGGAAGGCGTCCCTCCCGCACAGCGGGAGGGGCGAATATCAGGACTTACGCAGCATCAGCCACAGGCTTATCAGGAAGAAGCTGGCGCTTGGCAGCAACGCGCCGATAATCGGCGGAATGCCGTACACCAGCGTCAGCGGGCCAAAGATTTGGTCCAGCACATAGAACACAAAGCCGAAGCTAATCCCTGTCACCACGCGCACGCCCATCGGGACGCTACGCAGCGGACCAAAGATAAACGACAGCGCCATCAGCATCATTACCGCCACAGACAGCGGCTGGAAGACTTTGCTCCACATATTGAGCTGGTAGCGTCCGGCGTCCTGGCCGCTCGACTTCAGGTACTTCACGTAGTTATGCAGACCACTAATCGAGAGCGCATCAGGATCCAACGCCACGACGCCGAGCTTGTCGGGTGTAAGGTTGGTTTTCCAGGTACCGCTCACCGTCTGCGAGCCGGTGATTTGCTTCGGATCGGTCAGGTTGGATTCATCCACCTGCGACAAACGCCAGACCTTCTGCTCCGGGTCAAACGTCGCACTTGCGGCATAGCGGACGGACTGCAAACGGCGCTTGTCGTTAAAGGAGTAGATGCTAATTCCGCCTAACTCGGCGTCACCTTTCACCCGCTCGATGTAGACAAAGCTGTCGCCATCTTTCGCCCACAAACCTTGCTGGGTAGAGAGCAGCGAGCCGCCGTACATCTGCTGCGCACGGTAGTTACGCGCCATTTGTTCGCCCTGCGGCGCCACCCATTCGCCGATGGCCATCGTCAGCAGCACCAGCGGAATCGCGGTTTTCATCACCGACAACGCCACCTGCATACGGGTAAAGCCAGAAGCCTGCATGACCACCAGTTCACTGCGCTGCGCCAGCATGCCCAGCCCGAGCAAAGCACCCAGCAGCGCCGCCATCGGGAAGAAGATCTGGATATCTTTCGGCGCGCTGAGCAGGGTATACAGCCCGGCGCCCATCGCATCGTAGCTCCCCTGCCCGGCTTTTTTCAGCTGGTCGACAAACTTGATGATCCCGGAGAGCGACACCAGCATGAACAACGTCATCATGATGGTGGTGAAAATGGTTTTACCGATATAGCGGTCAAGTACACCAAAAGGCTGCATTATACCGCTCCTTTACGCATAAAACGGGCACGTAAGCGGCGCATCGGCACCGTATCCCAGAGGTTAAGCACAATCGCCAGCGCCAGATACGCCAGGTTAACCGTCCACATCCAGAACACCGGATCCAGCTTACCTTTGCCGCCGTTCGACTTCAGCGATGTCTGAACCAGGAAGAACAGCAAATAAAGCAGCATTCCAGGCAGCATGGACAGTACGCGACCCTGACGCGGGTTAACCACGCTCAGCGGTACAACCATCAGCGCCATCATAAATACGGTGAATACTAACGTGATACGCCAGGTCAGCTCCGCACGGGCGCGATCGGTGTCGGTCGTCCATAGCGTACGCATGGTCATCTGGTCGGTATCGTTTGGATCCAGCGCCACGGCCTGATGACCGATAATCGCCTGATAATTCTGGAAGTCGGTAATGCGGAAATCGCGCAGCAGCGCGGTCCCTTCAAAACGCGTCCCCTGGTTCAGCGTCACGACCTGAGAGCCATCGCGCAATTGGGTAAGATGACCGGAGTCCGCTACCACTACCGAAGGACGGGCGTTACCTTTCGGGCGGATTTGCGCGAGGAACACATCGTTGAAGTTACTGCCGTCAACGCTTTCGATAAACAGCACCGAGCCGCCGTTAGTGGCCTGCTGGAATTGCCCCTGAGCAAGCGCCGCCATACCGGGATTCGCTTTCGCCTCCGCCAGGACTTCGTCCTGATGTCTGGAGGACCACGGTCCGGCCCACATCACGTTGACCGCCGCAATAATACTGGTAAACAGCGCCAGCACCATCGCCGCTTTCACTAAGACAGCCTTGCTCAGCCCGCAGGCGTGCATGACCGTAATTTCACTTTCGGTATACAGTTTGCCCAGCGTCATCAGCAGCCCGAGGAACAGGCTTAATGGCAAGATAAGTTGCGCCATTTCTGGCACGCCCAGCCCCAGCAGCGAGAGCACCAGATTCGCCGGGATATCACCGTCAACCGCCGCACCAAGGATCCTGACTAACTTTTGACAAAAGAAGATCAAAAGCAGGATGAATAGGATCGCAAGTTGGCTTTTGAGCGTTTCCCGAACCAGATATCTTATGATTATCACTTTAAATACGCCCGTAAAAACCCGTCTTTTGCCGGAATTTAGCTTGTTTCATGGCTTAAACGTCATTTATTCTCTTGAGTCGTCGAAATCGTCGCTAAGATCATTATACTCAACGGATCCACCTCTCAGAAATTGTTCTGACGTGCCAATGCCGTAATAACGTTAAGATTAACACGAAGTCACCGCAACAGCGGGTATGAGTTACGAAAGCTTGCAATTCTATCCGTAGCCACCGCCGTTGTCTTTAAGATTCAGGAGCGTAGTGCATGGAGTTCAGTGTAAAAAGCGGTAGCCCGGAGAAACAGCGGAGTGCGTGCATCGTCGTGGGTGTCTTTGAACCACGCCGTCTCTCTCCGATTGCAGAGCAGCTCGACAAGATCAGCGACGGGTACATCAGCGCACTGCTGCGTCGTGGCGAACTGGAAGGCAAACCAGGTCAAACCCTGTTGCTGCACCATGTTCCTAACGTTCTGTCTGAGCGAATTCTCCTCATTGGTTGTGGCAAAGAGCGCGAGCTTGATGAGCGCCAGTACAAGCAGGTCATTCAGAAAACCATCAATACGCTGAATGATACTGGCTCAATGGAAGCCGTCTGCTTCCTGACTGAGCTGCACGTCAAAGGGCGCAATAACTACTGGAAAGTGCGTCAGGCCGTTGAGACAGCACAGGAAACGCTGTACAGCTTTGATCAACTGAAGACCAACAAAAGCGAGCCGCGTCGCCCGCTGCGTAAAATGGTCTTCAACGTACCGACCCGCCGGGAACTGACCAGCGGTGAACGTGCGATCCAGCACGGTCTGGCGATCGCCGCCGGCATTAAAGCAGCAAAAGATCTCGGCAACATGCCGCCGAACATCTGTAACGCCGCCTACCTCGCCTCTCAGGCGCGCCAGCTGGCAGACAGCTACAGCAAAAATGTTGTAACCCGCGTGATCGGCGAGCAGCAGATGAAAGAGCTGGGCATGCACTCTTATCTGGCCGTCGGTCACGGCTCGCAGAATGAGTCGCTGATGTCGGTCATCGAGTACAAAGGCAATCCATCCGAAGACGCGCGTCCGATCGTGCTGGTCGGTAAAGGGTTAACCTTTGACTCCGGCGGTATCTCCATCAAACCTGCCGAAGGCATGGATGAGATGAAATACGACATGTGCGGCGCGGCAGCGGTATATGGCGTGATGCGCATGGTGGCCGAGCTTCAGCTGCCAATCAATGTCGTCGGCGTGCTGGCAGGCTGCGAAAACATGCCGGGTGGCCGTGCGTATCGTCCAGGCGACGTGCTGACCACCATGTCTGGTCAGACCGTTGAAGTACTCAATACCGATGCCGAAGGCCGTCTGGTCCTGTGCGACGTATTAACCTACGTCGAGCGCTTTGAGCCAGAAGCGGTGATTGACGTCGCAACCCTGACCGGCGCGTGCGTGATTGCGCTGGGCCATCACATCACCGGCCTGATGTCGAACCACAACCCGCTGGCGCATGAGCTGATCGGTGCGTCCGAACAGGCTGGCGACCGCGCGTGGCGTTTGCCGCTGGGTGATGAATACCAGGAGCAGCTAGAGTCCAACTTTGCGGATATGGCGAACATCGGCGGACGTCCTGGCGGCGCCATTACCGCGGGCTGCTTCCTGTCACGCTTTACCCGTAAGTACAACTGGGCGCACCTCGATATCGCCGGTACCGCATGGCGTTCAGGGAAAGCCAAAGGCGCAACCGGTCGTCCGGTGGCGCTGCTGTCGCAGTTCCTGCTCAATCGTGCCGGTTTTAACGGCGAAGAGTAAGGCGGTAAGCACAAGCAATAAGACCCGTAGGCCGGATAAGCGCAACGCCATCCGGCCTACGGTTGTGCATCATGGCAACGCATTTAAATTCACCAGAAGAAGCCCCATATATGAGAAACGCAACTTTCTATCTTCTGGACAATGACACGCAACACGATGGCTTAAGCGCCGTCGAGCAGTTGGTGTGTGAAATTGCCGCAGAACGTTGGCGTGCTGGCAAGCGCGTGCTGATCGCCTGCGAAAACGAAAAGCAGGCTCTTCGACTGGATGAAGCCCTGTGGGCAAGACCGGCAGAAAGCTTTGTTCCGCATAATCTGGCAGGTGAAGGCCCCAGAGGCGGCGCACCGGTAGAGATTGCCTGGCCGGAGAAACGCAACAGCAGCCCGCGCGACCTGCTTATCAGTTTGCGCGTTGGCTTTGCAGATTTTGCCACCGCTTTCACAGAAGTGATAGACTTCGTCCCTTACGAAGATTCTTTGAAACAATCGGCACGCGATCGCTACAAAGCTTACCGCGTGGCTGGTTTTAACCTGAATACGGCAACCTGGAAATAATGGAAAAGACATACAACCCACAAGATATCGAACAGCCGCTTTACGAGCACTGGGAAAAGCAGGGCTATTTCAAACCTAACGGCGATGAAAGCAAAGAGTCCTTCTGCATCATGATCCCGCCGCCGAACGTCACCGGCAGTTTGCATATGGGTCATGCTTTCCAGCAAACCATCATGGATACCATGATCCGCTACCAGCGCATGCAGGGTAAAAACACCCTGTGGCAGGCCGGTACCGATCACGCGGGTATCGCAACCCAGATGGTGGTTGAGCGTAAGATTGCCGCTGAAGAAGGTAAAACCCGCCACGACTACGGTCGCGAAGCGTTTATCGACAAAATCTGGCAGTGGAAAGCGGAATCCGGCGGCACCATCACCCGCCAGATGCGCCGTCTCGGCAACTCCGTTGACTGGGAGCGCGAGCGCTTCACTATGGACGAAGGTCTTTCCAATGCCGTGAAAGAAGTCTTCGTTCGCCTGTACAAAGAAGACCTGATTTATCGTGGCAAGCGCCTGGTGAACTGGGACCCGAAACTGCGCACCGCGATTTCCGACCTGGAAGTGGAAAACCGCGAGTCGAAAGGCTCAATGTGGCACATCCGCTATCCGCTGGCCGACGGTGCGAAAACCGCTGATGGTAAAGATTACCTGGTCGTCGCCACCACCCGTCCGGAAACCGTACTGGGCGATACCGGCGTGGCCGTCAACCCAGAAGATCCGCGTTATAAAGATCTGATTGGCAAATTTGTTGTTCTGCCGCTGGTTAACCGCCGCATTCCCATCGTCGGCGATGAACACGCTGATATGGAAAAAGGCACCGGCTGCGTGAAGATCACCCCGGCGCACGACTTTAACGACTACGAAGTCGGAAAACGTCACGGCCTGCCGATGATCAATATTCTGACCTTTGACGGCGACATCCGTGAAACCGCGGAAGTGTACGACACCAAAGGCGAAGAGTCCGACGTTTATTCCAATGAAATCCCGGCCGAGTTCCAGAAGCTGGAACGCTTTGCCGCGCGTAAAGCGGTGGTTGCCGCCGTTGATGCGCTGGGCCTGCTGGAAGAAATTAAACCGCACGACCTGACCGTACCTTACGGCGACCGTGGCGGCGTGGTTATTGAACCGATGCTGACCGACCAGTGGTACGTCCGTGCCGACGTGCTGGCGAAACCGGCGGTTGAAGCGGTTGAAAACGGCGACATTCAGTTCGTACCGAAGCAGTACGAAAACATGTACTTCTCCTGGATGCGCGATATTCAGGACTGGTGTATTTCCCGTCAGCTGTGGTGGGGTCACCGTATCCCGGCATGGTATGACAACGACGGCAACGTCTACGTTGGCCGTACTGAAGACGAAGTGCGTCAGGAAAACAACCTCGGTGCCGACATTCAGCTTCGCCAGGACGAAGACGTACTCGATACCTGGTTCTCCTCCGCACTGTGGACCTTCTCTACCCTGGGCTGGCCGGAAAACACCGACGCGCTGCGTCAGTTCCACCCAACCAGCGTGATGGTTTCCGGTTTCGACATCATCTTCTTCTGGATTGCCCGCATGATCATGATGACCATGCACTTCATCAAAGATGAAAACGGCAAGCCGCAGGTGCCGTTTAAGACCGTCTACATGACCGGTCTGATCCGCGACGACGAAGGCCAGAAGATGTCCAAATCCAAGGGCAACGTCATTGACCCGCTGGATATGGTCGACGGTATCTCCCTGGCAGAACTGCTGGAGAAACGTACCGGCAACATGATGCAGCCGCAGCTGGCCGAGAAGATTGCCAAGCGTACCGAGAAGCAGTTCCCGGACGGCATCGAGCCGCACGGCACCGACGCACTGCGCTTCACCCTGGCGGCGCTGGCCTCTACCGGTCGCGACATCAACTGGGATATGAAGCGTCTGGAAGGTTACCGTAACTTCTGTAACAAGCTGTGGAACGCCAGCCGCTTCGTGCTGATGAACACCGAAGACCAGGATTGCGGCTTCAACGGCGGCGAAATGACCCTGTCGCTGGCGGATCGCTGGATCCTTGCTGAATTCAACCAGACCATCAAAGCGTACCGCGAAGCGCTGGACAACTTCCGCTTCGACATCGCCGCGGGCATTCTGTACGAATTTACCTGGAACCAGTTCTGCGACTGGTATCTGGAGCTGACCAAGCCGGTAATGAACGGCGGTTCCGAGTCTGAACTGCGCGGCACCCGCAATACGCTGGTCACCGTTCTGGAAGGTCTGCTGCGCCTGGCGCATCCGATCATCCCGTTCATCACCGAGACCATCTGGCAGCGCGTGAAGGTGATTTCCGGTATTACCGCCGACACCATCATGCTGCAGCCGTTCCCGGAATATAACGCCGCACAGGTTGATGAAGCCGCACTGGCTGATACCGAATGGCTGAAGCAGGCGATCGTTGCCGTACGTAACATCCGTGCGGAAATGAACATCGCCCCAGGTAAACCGCTCGAACTGCTGCTGCGCGGTTGCAGCGCTGATGCGATGCGCCGTGTGAACGATAACCGCAGCTTCCTGCTGAACCTGGCGCGTCTGGAAAGCATCACCGTGCTGCCAGCCGATGACAAAGGTCCGGTTTCCGTGACCAAAATCATCGACGGCGCCGAGCTGCTGATCCCGATGGCTGGCCTCATCAATAAAGAAGATGAGCTGGCGCGTCTGGCGAAAGAAGTGGCGAAAATCGAAGGTGAGATTGCCCGTATCGAAGGCAAACTTTCCAACGAAGGTTTCGTTGCTCGCGCACCGGAAGCAGTTATCGCCAAAGAGCGTGAGAAGCTGGACGGTTATGCGGAAGCGAAAGCGAAGCTGATTGAGCAGCAGGCGGTCATCGCCGCGCTGTAATTGCCGTTGACGTTATACACGTATTAAAGGCCGGAGCATGCTCCGGCCTTGTTGTATCAGATGAACGGGAAGTAGGTCATCACACCACGTGATACCCACATCGCCGGACCTGTTTCCAACGCCTCTGTATGGTCAGTCAGTTCCAGCGCATCCAAATCCCCTTGTACATGGGAGTTACTGGCCAGCCAACTGACCAGCCACATTTTCATCCACGGATAAGCTAGCCCAAACGTGATGCCTGAAATAAACAACACCAGTACAAAACGCCAGATCAGGCCATGTGCAGTGACGGAAGAATGAAAGCGGATTTTGCCCTCGGCCAGCGCCAGGTTATTCATGAACAGATTACGTAGCGTGGTGTATAAATAGCTTCCAACCACAATAATTCCGGCGAAATAGAGAAAATAGCTCGCCATTATTTTGCTCTGATTCTCCAGGATAAATTCGTCGTCGGCCACGCCTAACACAGCCAACATCACCATTTGCAGAAAAATAGGGGCAATTAGCCAGACAATCACAACAACAAATGGCAGCAGTACCAGCACGGCTTTAATACACCCCACTATGCTTGCTTTCATATTGACGTTAATAGTAAAGCGGTGAATACCAAAATTACCGCCATTACCCACTAACTGCATCCATTTTGCATAGGTAATACCGTAGGTGATACCCATGCCCACAATTCCCACCAACGCGATAAATGCTATTCTGATAAGCATTCCAGTACTGCCCTCAATCCAGTCGGTGGCAAGTATCAGAAGATAAATCACTCCCCAGTTCACCACAGCAAGCACCACTGGCACAACCAGTAAAAAAAGCCATGCATGTAATTGTGAGCAGTCAAAACCAAAACGCACACCGTTAAGCGACGTCATCATCGCCTGATACTGCAGGCTTTTTATGGTCATTAATGGAAAGACAGCTACCAGTAAACCAATCAAAGTAAAACCAACGAGAGGGCTGCCGTTAGCAATAGAACTCATGCTGGCACCATAAACCACCATAATCGACAAGAAGCTTACGAATATCGCGCCACCTGTCGCCTTATAGGTAAAGGGTTGGCCATTGAGAGTCATATTCTCGTAAATATAACGCCGACATTTCACTATCGCCCACGGCGTATAAATACCCAGAGTAATACAACACAGCAAAAAATTGACAAGGCATATAATAAAGTACTGCCATCCCTTACCGATAAAAATAAATGTGTGCCGTTGATTTCCCCGACCACCAACAAAATCATTCATGAACAATATCCCTAATATAAATTCCATTAAGATAAAAAATAAAAACCAGTGTTTATTTACTGGTTCGTTTACAATACTATTTTTAATTAGCCAATGTATTTTAATTTTTTCTGATTCAGGAACGTCTTGCACCCGACAGAAGAGAGTGGTATTAAATAAATATATAAGTGTATTTTTAGAATTGAGCCATATTATGAATGTTGTGCTACCCTCCACGCTTACGCTGCGCCGAATCACCGCAGCAGATAATGCCGCTATCGCTGCGGTGATCCGCAAAGTTTCCGCTGAATACGGGCTTACTGCCGATAAAGGCTATACCGTTGCCGACCCTAATCTGGATGAACTATTCCAGGTTTACAGCCAGCCGGGCGCGGCCTACTGGGTGGTTGAGCAAAACGGTGAAGTCGTGGGCGGCGGCGGCGTTGCGCCGTTAGGATGTAGCGAACCGGACATTTGCGAACTGCAAAAGATGTACTTCCTGTCGAGCGCACGCGGTCAGGGGCTGGCGAAAAAGCTGGCGCTGATGGCCCTCGAACATGCCCGTGAACAGGGTTTCAAACAGTGCTATCTGGAGACCACGGCGTTTCTGACCGAGGCAATCCGCCTGTATGAACATTTAGGGTTTGAGCATATCAGCGAAGCGCTGGGCTGCACCGGGCACGTAGATTGCGAAGTGCGGATGTTAAAACCCCTCTGACTTCAGCCGGAGGGGCAATGGTTGTGTTACTGCATTTCGGCGGAGAGCATCAGCCGAATGACGCCAGCCGCGCGAGCGGTTGGCAGCGTCAGCACCTGTGACCATAAATCCTGCACCATTTCACAAGCGACTTTCTCTTTGCCCACACCTTTACTCGGATCAGCCATAATCTGGATATCCGGTCCAAAGCGCTGTACCAATCCCGGGCCGATGGATTGCAGATCCTGAAGCGCCAGCTGTTTCTCTTGCGCCGTAACCGTATGTTTGTTCGGGCCATAAGCCGCGTGCATCATACTCATGTCGCTGGCCATACGACGATTCATCAGCTCCCGCGGAATAATACGCACCGGGTTAATCCCGCCTTTCACCGCCGGGAACAGAAAGCGAAAACACTCGTCATCGCCCACTTTTGCCACCGCAGCAATCTGCTCTAGGTTAATTTTCATATACTCAATCACGTTGGCATCGGGTGCCTGCTGCAAACGCGCCATCTGTACCTGCAGGATTTGCGGCTGAATAGCGTCGATAATCTGTTGTTCGCTTTTCCCAGCTTCTTTCAGTTGCGTTGCCTGGTTGAGGATGTTCTGCCATAACGCGGGTTCCTGCTCTTTAAGTACCTGATAAACAGGCATTGCCAGCATCGCATTTTCAAATTTCTGCGCGTCCGACAGCCCATAATCAGGGCTTTCGCGCGGGATCAGGTAGTGCACATCAAACAGATTCCACGCGACAATCGCCACCACAAAAACCACCGCGCCGGAGATCTTGCCCAGCCAGCCTTTTTTGCGAAACATGCCAACGACGATAGCAATCACCGCCCCGATATAACCCGCCAACAATACGTGTGCCCAGTTCATTAACCATCCTTATGCAAAACAGTCTCTGTTGCGGGGATATATTTCCCCTTCGTGTGTTTTGATTATTACGGCAGCAGCGAGCGATTTCCAGCCACCAGATTTTGCTAATGGAAACAGGAAAGGTAAAACCGCGCGACGATTAGCGCCGCGCGTCAGAGAAGGGACTCAGGCTGGCACGCCGCTGTGGAAGCGGAATTCATCGTCGGGAGAAGTAATCAATGCGGCTTCTACTTCGCCAAAGAACCGCACCCGACTACTGATATCGTCGGCAGAAACCTGCTGTGCCAGCGCCAGATAGTCTTGATAGTGCCGCGCCTCGGATCGCAGCAGCGAAAGATAAAATGCCTGTAAATCGTCATCCAAATACGGCGCCAGCGCGGCGAACCGTTCACAAGAACGCGCCTCAATGTAAGCCCCGCAAATCAGTTTGTCGATTAGCGTTAATGGCTCGTGGGTTCGCACCTCTTTAAGCATGCCTTTGGCATAACGGCTGGCGGTAATTTTGACGTAGGGAATGTTGCGGCTCATCATCGCCTCACGCACCTGCCAGAAGTGGTGCAGCTCTTCTTTGATCAGCAAAACCATGCTGTCGATCAGCTTGCGCCCCCACGGGTCGTCAGTTTGCGGCATTACGCTTTTGCTTATCTGTTTATTCAGCGCGATAAAATCCGGTTCATCCCCTTCTCTGAAAGCATACGCTTCATAGGGTTTCAGCCAGTCCAGTAGCGCCTGCGATCCCTGTTTATCTGCAACATACTTACGCACCAGCAGCATGGCCGTTTGCGCCGCTTTCAGCTCGCAGACGAGATGATCCGTCAGTAACAGAGGGAGATTCGCCGGGGCTCGCGCTTTATCAAGCCAGGCCTGGGGCGTTTTACAGTGCAGGAAGTTGTGGATCGGGGAGAGTATTTGCAGGTAATCCATACGTTATCCTTGGCCTACGGCAGCAGACGCTACCGTAGGTCAGCAGATGACTTAGTGACGCACGCCGTCATCATCTTCGTCGACGAGGTCTTCATCGTCGCCGTCTTCACCTTCTTCGCCGTTCGGGTCTTCAAAATAGGTGCCCCAACCGTCGTATTCCACATCAAATTTTTCAGCCAGGTTCATCAGTTGCTCAACCTGAGCGTCGATCAACTCGGCATTCAGAGCACATTCGCTCAGGATGTCACAGCAAATAACCGTGTCGCCCTCTTCCACTTCCAGCTCTTCCGGCTCGGTCACTTCATAACCCAGCTTGAAGGCTTCTACTGCCGCTTTTTCCAGGGTTTCAAAGTCGTCCGCGGAAAGGTGATGCTCGATGGTGTACAGCGCGTCTGGATCGCTGCCATCTTCGAGTAACTCTTCAATAATCAAGCGCGTTTCTTCACGCTGTTCTTCCAGTAGTTCCGGGTTTGCCATGGCTCATTCCTCATAATGTCCTGCCGATACTCTTATTGTCACATACCGCTGTCATTGCCTCCACCTTTCCAGGAAAGATTTGTTAAACAAGGTTGCAAATGAATAAACATCCATATAAATTGAATTTTAATTCAATAAATGGCCTAAGCCATGTGAGGGAACTATGTCTGCGTTTTATCAGAAACATTTTTTGAAACTGCTTGATTTCACCTCTGCTGAACTCACGTCACTGCTCCAGCTCGCCGCGCAGCTCAAGACGGATAAGAAAAACGGTACCGAGGTCGCTAAACTCACCGGTAAAAACATCGCGCTCATCTTCGAAAAAGACTCAACCCGCACCCGTTGCTCTTTCGAAGTTGCCGCATACGATCAGGGCGCACGCGTGACGTATCTCGGGCCGAGCGGCAGCCAGATTGGTCATAAAGAGTCGATCAAAGACACCGCCCGCGTACTCGGTCGTATGTACGACGGTATTCAGTATCGGGGCCACGGTCAGGAAATTGTCGAGACACTGGCGGAATATGCCGGAGTTCCGGTCTGGAACGGATTAACCAACGAATTTCACCCTACCCAACTGCTGGCGGATTTACTCACGATGCAGGAACACCTGCCGGGTAAAGCGTTTAATGAGATGGTGCTGGTCTACACCGGCGATGCCCGCAACAATATGGGCAATTCCATGCTGGAAGCCGCTGCGTTAACCGGACTGGATCTGCGCCTGGTCGCGCCCCAGGCCTGCTGGCCGGAGGAAAGCCTCGTTGCGGAGTGTAAAGCGCTGGCAGAGAAAAACGGCGGCAATATAACGCTAACCGAAGATGTCGCCACGGGCGTGAAAGGCGCGGACTTCATCTATACCGACGTCTGGGTATCGATGGGCGAAGCGAAAGAGAAATGGGCCGAACGTATTGCGCAACTGCGTAAGTACCAGGTTAATAGCGCGATGATGGCGTTGACCGGCAATCCGCAGGTGAAATTCCTGCACTGCCTGCCCGCGTTCCATGACGATCAAACCACGCTTGGCAAACAAATGGCGCAGGAATATGGTCTGCACGGCGGCATGGAAGTGACCGACGAGGTGTTTGAGTCACCCGCCAGTATCGTATTTGATCAGGCGGAAAACCGAATGCACACCATCAAAGCGGTGATGGTCGCGACGCTTTCCAAATAATAGCGTTGCGCGATTGAATTGCCGGATGGCGATGCTGACGCACCCTATCCGGCCTACCATCATGCTTCCGTAGGCCGGATAAGTCGCACCCGGCAAACCGGTTTATGCTACCCGCATTTTCACCACGGCTTTGCGTACCAGCGCCGGAGCGCCGACCGCGCACAGCGGTTTATGCACTTCACCCGGATAAAAGACGACGAAGTCACCTTCATTCAGCACCACCGTTTTCTCCTGTTCGCCTTCCGGCAGGAAGGCGATATCTTTATCCGCCAGCCAGTCAGTTTCCGGTGCGCCCGCAGGCTGCGTGCTGAAAGTCATGCCTTCCTGACCTTTGAGCAGGATCTGAATATCCAGATAGCGAGCGTGATATTCGGCGCGGCGCTGCGCAAACGGCTCCGTCATATCTTCAGCAATCAGATAGAACAGACGTTCGCCGTCGATGTCGTGTTTACCCTTTTCCGTCGCATCCGTCACGTGCGCTTTAATGTGCTCAATCGCCTGACGCAGCTCTTCCGGCAGCCAGGCATCCAGGTTGTGAATATTGCCGACAATCATTTCAAACCCCTTAATTAAAACATCGTTTCATTTTAGTTGTTATACGAAAAAAAGGTCTGCCATACCACTGCTATTTGCCGATATTTTGCGTCAACGCATGTTTATCGCTGATGATGTTAAATAATTGCTAATAGCCAGCAACAGGTTATGCATAAACTCTGCATAACTTTCGTCTCATACTTTTCAACTCAGTCACTAACTCACTGTTATAGAAAGCTTTGTTAGAAAAACCAGCTATCGATCACAGTTTACGTCTCCTTCGTTATCTTTCTTCATCGTCATATTTATTTTGAAATAAACCTTACAGCACAAATAATAAAATAATAGATTCGCATAAAAATTCATTAAATATAGAAAAACATATAAAAATCAATGTACTATTTAATTTATTAAATATTTAGATATGTACATAAAATTAACACGGTTAAATAACAAGACATATTCCTGCGTAGTAATTCAATTATTCATATTTTTATTTTTTAAATTCTCAGAGCCATCTCATAAATTAAACAACAAATGCCAAACATCGACCTGACTGTGAAATGAATCACGTTTCTCTATCAGATAAGATCTAAATATAGATTCTGAAATCAGCTGAAAAACCATGACTGCAATAAACATTATTTGCAGGCACCTCCTCTTTATTTTTTAAAATCGTATTAAAGGAATAATGATGGAAAAGCATTATGTCGGGTCTGAAATCGGTCAATTACGTAGCGTAATGCTACATCGCCCTAACCTCAGCCTAAAAAGGCTGACGCCGTCAAATTGCCAGGAACTGCTTTTTGATGATGTTCTTTCGGTAGAACGTGCAGGAGAAGAGCATGACATTTTCGCCAACACGTTACGTCAACAGGGAATTGAGGTTCTGTTACTCACTGATTTATTGGCACAAACTCTGGATATCCCCGATGCCAAAAGCTGGCTACTGGATACACAAATTTCTGATTATCGCCTTGGCCCCGCTTTCGCCACGGATATTCGCGCCTGGCTTGCAGATATGCAGCACCGGGAGCTCGCCCGACATTTAAGCGGTGGGCTGACATACGGAGAAATTCCTGCCTCAATCAAAAATATGGTGGTCGATACTCACGATATTAATGACTTTATTATGAAGCCATTACCAAACCACTTATTTACCCGCGACACCTCATGCTGGATATATAACGGCGTATCCATTAATCCGATGGCAAAAACTGCACGTCAACGAGAAACTAATAACTTGCGGGCGATTTACCGTTGGCATCCACAATTTGCCGATGGTGATTTTATTAAATATTTCGGCGATGAAAATATTAATTACGACCACGCCACATTAGAAGGTGGAGATGTGCTGGTCATTGGTCGCGGCGCAGTTCTCATCGGTATGTCGGAACGTACCACGCCGCAGGGCATTGAGTTCCTTGCCCAGTCGCTATTTAAGCATCGCCAGGCAGAACGCGTCATCGCAGTCGAACTACCGAAACATCGCTCCTGTATGCACCTCGATACCGTCATGACCCACATCGATATCAATACCTTCTCCGTCTACCCGGAAGTGGTGCGCCCGGATGTCCAGTGCTGGACCCTGACACCAGACGGGCGTGGCGGCCTGAAACGCACCCAGGAAAGTACGCTGGTACATGCCCTCGAAAAAGCACTTGGCCTCGACCAGATCAATCTGATCACCACCGGTGGCGACGCCTTCGAAGCTGAACGCGAACAGTGGAATGACGCGAACAATGTTCTGACGCTGCGCCCCGGGGTTGTGGTGGGCTACGAACGCAACATCTGGACCAACGAAAAATACGACAAAGCAGGCATCACTGTTTTACCCATTCCTGGCGACGAACTGGGACGTGGGCGCGGCGGTGCGCGCTGCATGAGTTGCCCGCTGGAACGCGACGGTATTTAAGGAGACGTTATGGAAAACAAACCTACCCTGGTTGTGGCGCTGGGCGGCAATGCGCTACTCAAACGCGGCGAACCGCTGGAAGCCGACATCCAACGCAAGAATATTGAGCTGGCGGCAAGAACTCTCGCTCAACTCACGCAGCAGTGGCGCGTAATTCTGGTACACGGCAATGGCCCGCAGGTTGGACTTTTGGCGTTACAAAACAGTGCGTATGCCAACGTCACCCCCTATCCGCTCGATATTCTCGGCGCAGAAAGTCAGGGAATGATTGGCTATATGCTGCAACAGGCCCTGAAAAACCAGCTCCCACAGCGTGAAATTAGTGTCCTGCTGACTCAGGTTGAAGTCGATGCCCACGATCCGGCCTTCAGCAATCCCACCAAATATATCGGGCCGATTTATGACGAACCCCAGGCCCACGCGTTACAGGCGGAAAAAGGCTGGGTTTTCAAAGCCGATGGTAAAGCATTCCGCCGTGTTGTGCCCTCTCCACAACCCAAACGAATCGTGGAAAGTGACGCCATTCGCACACTGATCGCCCGCGATCATCTGGTTATCTGCAACGGCGGTGGCGGCGTACCGGTAGTGGAAAAAGCCGATGGCTACCACGGTATTGAAGCGGTGATCGACAAAGATCTCTCCGCCGCCCTGCTCGCCAAACAAATCCACGCCGATGCGCTGCTGATCCTGACCGATGCCGATGCGGTGTATCTCGACTGGGGCAAACCTACCCAGCGCCCGCTGGCCAAGGTTACGCCGGAACGGCTCGGCGAAATGCAATTCGACGCCGGTTCAATGGGCCCCAAAGTCACCGCTTGCGCGGAATTTGTCTCTCACTGTCACGGGATTGCTGGCATCGGCTCGTTGGCTGACGGTTCGGCCATTCTCGCCGGTGACAAAGGCACGCTAATTCGGCGCGAAGCCACTGATGTTAACGCTTAAGGCTTTTTTTGCTGGGTAAAGCGAAGCCTTATCCAGCCTACATAAGGATATTTTCATGACTGTTAACCTGAAAAATCGCAATTTTCTCAAATTGCTGGACTACACCCCAACGGAAATCCAGTACCTGATCGATCTGGCTATCGAGTTAAAAACGGCGAAAAAAGCCGGACGCGAAAGGCAAACGCTGGTCGGTAAAAATATCGCGCTAATCTTCGAAAAAACGTCAACTCGCACCCGCTGCGCCTTTGAAGTCGGCGCTTTCGATCAGGGCGCACAGGTGACCTACCTTGGCCCAAGCGGCTCGCAGATTGGTCATAAAGAGTCGATGAAAGATACCGCCCGCGTGTTAGGTCGCATGTATGACGGTATTGAATACCGCGGCTACGGCCAGAAGATCGTGGAAGAACTGGGGCAGTTCGCTGGTGTGCCGGTCTGGAACGGGCTGACGAATGAATTCCACCCTACGCAGATCCTCGCGGATCTGATGACCATGCTGGAACACGCCCCGGGTAAAACCTTACCCGAACTGAGCTTCGCTTACCTCGGTGACGCCCGCAATAACATGGGCAATTCCCTGATGGTCGGCGCGGCGAAAATGGGGATGGATATTCGTCTGGTCGCACCGAAATCCTTCTGGCCGGACGAGGCGCTGGTTGCCGAATGCCGTGAAATCGCCAGCGTGACGGGCGCGCGCATTACGCTCACAGAGGATGTTGAGGAAGGCGTTTACGACGTGGACTTTCTCTACACCGATGTCTGGGTTTCGATGGGAGAACCCAAAGAGGCGTGGGCAGAACGCGTCAGCCTGATGACGCCTTATCAAATTAACCAGCAGGTCATCGATGCGACCGGCAATCCCAATGTGAAATTCATGCACTGCCTGCCTGCCTTCCATAACGAGCACACCAAAGTGGGCCGTGAAATCGAAGCGGCTTACGGCCTGAAAGGGCTTGAAGTCACGGAGGAGGTATTTGAGTCAGCGCATTCCATCGTCTTCGACGAAGCAGAAAACCGGATGCATACCATCAAAGCGGTCATGGTAGCGACACTCGGCGACTAACCCCAGCGGGCATGTGTCGCATGGCGGCATATGCCCAAGCTATCCGGAGAACATCATGGGCAAATTCAAATTTCCCAGCGCGTATACCATCCTGTTTATTCTCATTGCGCTCGTCGCCGTTATGACCTGGATTGTCCCTGCCGGGAAATACCAGATGGCGATGAATGCCACCCTGGGCAAAGAAGTGCCGGTTGCCGGTACCTATGCCCCAACAGAGGCGCATCCACAAGGTTTAACGGCTGTACTGCTGGCTCCGATTGACGGGCTTTATAACCACGAAACCTACACCGCAGGCGCGATTGATGTGGCGTTGTTTGTCCTGATTATTGGCGGGTTTCTCGGCGTGGTAAACAAAACGGGCGCCATCGACGCAGGAATCGAACGCGTGACGGTCAGGCTGAACGGCAAAGAAGAGTGGATGATCCCCATCCTGATGGGACTTTTCGCCGCCGGAGGCACGATTTACGGCATGGCGGAAGAATCACTCCCTTTCTACACCTTATTGGTTCCGGTCATGATGGCTGCGCGCTTTGATCCACTGGTTGCTGCTGCAACCGTTTTGCTTGGCGCAGGCATCGGCACCCTCGGTTCAACAATCAACCCTTTCGCAACGGTTATCGCCGCTAACGCCGCCGGGATCCCCTTCACCCAGGGAATGCTGATGCGCATTCTGCTGCTGGTCGTCGGCTATGTAATCTGTGTGATATGGGTCATGCGCTATGCACGGAAAGTTCGCAGCCATCCTGAGCTTTCCATCGTGGCCGATAAAATGGAGGAAAACCGTGCCCATTTTCTCGGTAGTCGCGCCAATACCAATCTTGAATTCACGGCTACGCGTAAGTGGATCCTGCTGATATTCGCCGCCGCCTTTGCAGTGATGATTTATGGCGTCGCGGTGCTCGGCTGGTGGATGGCGGAAATATCTGGGGTTTTTCTGGCATCTGCGATTATCGTCGGCGTGATTGCCCGCATGAGTGAAGAAGCATTCACCAGTACCTTCATTGACGGGGCACGGGATCTGCTCGGCGTGGCGCTGATTATCGGCATTGCGCGCGGTATCGTCGTGGTGATGGACAACGGCATGATCACCCACACCATTTTGCACAGCGCCGAAAATTTAGTCTCCGGTCTGTCCACCACCATTTTCATCAATGTGACTTACTGGCTGGAAGTCTTGCTCTCCTTCCTGGTCCCTTCCTCGTCTGGCCTGGCGGTACTCACGATGCCCATTATGGCCCCGCTGGCTGACTTCGCCCATGTGCAAAGGGATCTGGTCGTCACCGCGTATCAATCCGCTTCCGGCATTGTGAATCTGATTACCCCCACCTCAGCGGTTGTAATGGGTGGGTTGGCCATCGCTCGTGTTCCTTATGTGCGCTACCTGAAATGGGTTGCACCACTGCTGCTAATTCTGACGGTGCTGAACATGGTTGTTCTGAGTATCGGCGCGATGCTGTAGTCCTGTTGGCCGTCGAATCCCGACGGCTTTTTTGAGCGCGCTCTCGTTTTTCTGCACAACCGCCCGTTTGAGCCGTTATTGATACTGCAAATGTGGTGAATTTCGCCATCGCATTGATACAAATGATAAATTTAGGGTGTATTTATGAAGGAATTCGATGATTACTCGACCAAAGAGCAGAAACAGTTGGCGATTTGTCAGCGCCTGATTAGCGAAAAAAGCTACCTGTCTCAGGAAGCGCTTCGCCGCGATCTACAACACCATGGTTTCACCGGGATTAGCCAGTCAACGGTATCTCGTCTGCTGAAACTGCTCGGTGCTATAAAAATAAGAAATACAAAAGGGCAAAAAATTTATTCTGTAAATCCGCAATCACGACCCGCGCCTGATGCTGCCCGATCGATTGCTGAAATGGTGGTCAGCGTGGAACACAATAGCGAGTTTATCCTCATCCACACGGCAGCAGGCTATGGTCGCGCCGTAGCCAGAATCCTCGATTATCACGCGTTGCCAGAAATTCTCGGCGTCATTGCCGGTAGCAGTATTGTCTGGGTCGCGCCGCGGGTGGTGCAGCGAACGGGCCTGATCCATAAGCAGATTAATTATCTATTCAAAATGAATTAAAATTCATAAGAACCGTTTGCGATGAATAAATAGTGCATTTTTCGCTTGATCCCATAACGGAGCTGAGTATAATCGCGGACAATTTGCCGGGAGGATGTATGGTTCAGTGTGTACGACATTTTGTCTTACCGCGTCTGAAAAAGGACGCTGGCCTGCCGTTTTTCTTTCCGTTGATCACCCATTCCGAGCCCCTCAATTGAGGGGCTTTTTTTTTGCCCAGGCGTCAGGAGATAAACATGGCTAACCCGCTCTATCAAAAACACATCATTTCCATAAACGACCTCAGCCGCGATGACCTCAATCTGGTCCTCGCGACGGCGGCGAAATTAAAAGCTAACCCGCAGCCCGAGCTGTTAAAACATAAGGTCATCGCCAGCTGCTTCTTTGAAGCGTCAACCCGCACCCGTTTATCTTTTGAAACCTCCATGCACCGTCTGGGCGCCAGCGTGGTGGGTTTCTCTGACAGCAGCAACACGTCGCTTGGCAAAAAAGGCGAAACTCTGGCCGACACCATTTCCGTCATCAGCACCTATGTCGACGCCATCGTGATGCGCCATCCGCAGGAAGGCGCTGCGCGTCTGGCAACCGAGTTCTCCGGTAACGTGCCGGTACTGAACGCCGGCGACGGTTCCAACCAGCATCCCACCCAAACGCTGCTGGATCTGTTTACCATTCAGGAAACGCAGGGCCGCCTGGACAATCTGCAAATCGCCATGGTGGGTGACCTGAAATATGGCCGCACCGTCCACTCCCTGACCCAGGCGCTGGCAAAGTTCGAAGGTAACCGCTTCTACTTCATCGCCCCAGACGCGCTGGCCATGCCGCAATACATTCTGGATATGCTGAATGAAAAAGGTATCGCCTGGAGCCTGCATGGCACTATCGAAGAGGTAATGGCGGAGGTCGATATCCTCTACATGACCCGCGTACAAAAAGAGCGTCTGGACCCGTCCGAATACGCCAATGTGAAAGCACAGTTTGTTCTGCGTGCCAGCGATCTGAACGGTGCCAGAGCGAACATGAAGGTGCTGCATCCGCTGCCGCGCATCGATGAAATCACCACCGACGTCGACAAGACGCCGCACGCCTGGTATTTCCAGCAGGCTGGCAACGGCATCTTCGCCCGCCAGGCGTTACTGGCACTGGTACTGAATAGCGAACTGGCACTGTAAGGGAGAAAAAGAGATGACACACGATAACAAACTGCAGGTTGAAGCCATCAAACGTGGCACCGTAATTGACCATATTCCCGCACAGGTTGGTTTTAAGCTGCTGACGTTGTTCAAACTGACTGAAACCGACCAGCGTATCACCATCGGCCTGAACCTGCCGTCTGGCGAAATGGGCCGTAAAGACCTGATTAAAATCGAAAATACGTTCCTGACCGACGAGCAGGTAAACCAGCTCTCCCTGTACGCTCCGCAGGCAACGGTAAACCGCATTGACGATTATGACGTGGTGGGTAAATCACGTCCGAGCCTGCCTGAACGTATCGATAACGTGCTGGTTTGCCCGAACAGCAACTGCATCAGCCATGCTGAACCAGTATCGTCCAGTTTTTCAGTGAAAAAGCGCGCTGACGACATCGTACTCAAATGCAAATACTGTGAAAAAGAGTTTTCGCATTATGTGGTGCTGGCCAACTAATTGGTGTTGGTAATGATTTCCCGGCTCCCTATAATGGCCGGGAACATTCTATTACCGCTGTAATTCAGGAGAAATCATGAGCAAGACTATCGCGACGGAAAATGCACCAGCAGCAATCGGCCCATACGTTCAGGGCGTTGACCTGGGTAGCATGGTAATCACTTCCGGTCAGATCCCGGTCGATCCGAAAACCGGTGCCGTATCGGAAGACGTGTCCGCTCAGGCGCGTCAGTCGCTGGAAAACGTACAAGCTATCGTTGAAGCAGCAGGCCTGAAAGTGGGCGACATCGTAAAAACTACCGTCTTCGTTAAAGACCTGAACGATTTCGCAACCGTAAACGCGACCTACGAAGCGTTCTTCACCGAGCACAACGCCACTTTCCCGGCGCGTTCTTGCGTGGAAGTTGCCCGTCTGCCGAAAGACGTGAAAATCGAGATTGAAGCGATCGCCGTTCGTCGCTAAGTCTTTTTGTGCCGGATGGCGGCTTCGCCTTATCCGGCCTACGCAAGCATAGTTTGCAGGCCCGGTAAGCGCGAGCGCCACCGGGCATTTATCACATCACACCAAACAGTCTCGGCAGGAACAGCGAAATCGCCGGAATGTACGTGACGATCATCAGCACCAGGAACAGCACGAAGTAGAACGGCAGCATCGCCTTCACCACCTGCTCAATTTTCTGCTTACTCACCGCACTGGCCACAAACAGCACCGACCCTACCGGCGGCGTTATCAGGCCGATCCCTAAATTCACCAGCATGATCATCCCAAAATGGACCGGATCAATGCCGAGCGCGTTGGTCACCGGTAGCAAAACCGGCGTCAAAATCAGGATCAGCGGCGCCATATCCATCAGCGTACCGATCAGCAACAGCATGATGTTAATGCACATCAGGATGACGTATTTGTTGTCCGAGATGCTGGTGAAAGCTTCGGTGATACGCATCGGCAACTGCATATAGGTCATGACGGCACCGAACGCGGCGGCAAAACCTATCAGGATCATGACGATAGTGACCGTTTTCACCGTACGGAACATCAGCTTCGGCAGTTCAGACCATTTATAGTCACGATAGATAAACATGGTGACAAAGAAGGCCCACAGACAGGCAATCGCCGCAGATTCCGTCGCGGTAAAGATACCTGACAAGATACCGCCCATGATGATCACAACGGTCATTAAGCCCCACAGCGTATCGACGAATATCTTCAGCGCCTGGCGAAACGGTACGCGCTCCCCTTTTGGATAACCGCGTTTGTGCGCAAAAGCGACGCACATCACCATCAGACTGAAGCTTAACAGCAGGCCCGGTAGGATCCCGGCGATGAACAGCGCGGCAATCGACACCGTCCCGCCCGTTGCCAGCGAGTAGATAACCGAGTTATGGCTCGGCGGCGTGAGGATCGCCTGCACCGAGCCGCTGGCAGTGACCGCTGCAGCAAAGTCGCGCGGATAACCTTTTTTATCCATCTCCGGGATCATTACCGAACCGATAGACGCGGTATCGGCCACCGACGATCCAGAAATTGCGCCAAAAAAGGTCGATGCCACAATGTTGACCAGCGACAGACCGCCGCGAATAAAGCCAACGAAAATATAGGCAAAGTTTACCAGCCGCCGCGCAATGCCCCCTTCGGCCATAATAGCCCCGGCCAAAATAAAGAACGGGATCGCCAGTAGCGAAAACTTGTTCACCCCACTGGTCAGTTGGATCATCACCGCTTCCAGCGGAATATCAATGTACCAGGCCCCAATGATGGCGCTAATGCCAACCGCGTACGCTACCGGTACCCCAATCGCCAGCATAATGCCGAGCGTAAAGACGAGAATAAATGCATCCATCTGCTTTCCTTTCTGAAATGGGGGCGGTAACTAGCTGGTCGATCCCAGCATGACAACAGGACGTTGGTACTGCGAGCCACGGCAGATCTTCTCAACGATAAACAGCAGCGTAATAGCAGAGCCAATCGGCAACGGGAGATAGTTTTGCCCGGCGCTTAAAATTGGGAATTCCGCCACGGGCTGTTCCCACAGTTCGAGGCATAGCATGGAGCCGTACCACAGAATGAACAGGCTTATCGCCATTAACATAACGTCTGCGACTACCGAGCAGTAACGGCGGGAAGATTCCCCCAGACGGTCAGTCACCATGCTTACCGCGATATGCGAACCTGCGCGATAGCTCACCGCCGCGCCAATAAAGGTGAATGTCACCATACAAAGAATGGCGACTGGCTCAGGCCATGACAGCGCGTTATTCAGGACATAACGCGCGAATATGCCAATAGGGATAATGGCGACCATAACCAATAATGCGATACCGGCAATCCACATTGACACTCGATAAAGAAAATCCATTACCGATGAATAGCATTCACCCATAATCATCACCTCGAATTAATCAAAAGACTCAGGCGGAGGATTGATATCCTCCACCCGATGAATTACTTCACATCCTGAATACGTTTGATCAAATCCTGGTGGTCTTTACCGTAATTATCCCGTACTGACTGCGTGGCTTTATAGAAATAGTCCGTATCAATATCGTGGAACTGAACACCGTTGGCTTTCATGGTCTCCAGCGATTTCGCATTATAATCCTGCCAAAGTTTACGTTGCTCTACCTGGGCTTCTTTAGCCAGTTTAATAATGAGTTCTTGGTCTTCTTTTTTTAACTTATCCCATTTGGCTTTCGAGAACAGAAAAAGCTCAGGAATAATAAAGTGTTTACTCCAGGTATAGTTTTTCACGACCGGCAAATAGTTATGCGCAACAAACGTTGGCGGGTTATTTTCCGTACCATCAATAACGCCGGTCTGCATGCCGCTAAATACTTCACTGACGCCCATCACAATGGAGTTAGCGCCCATCGCTTTTAGGGTATCCAGCGCTATCGGACTGGCCTGAACGCGGATTTTCATGCCGTGCAAATCTTCCGGTTTCACTACCGGATTCTTGGTGATCAGGTTGCGCGTTCCCGCATCCATCCAGCCAAGGAACACCAGTCGTGATTTGGTATTGGCTGTCAGACGGTCGCCAATCTCCTGACCAATCATGCCGTCGAGAACCTTATGCATATGGTCCTCATCGCGGAAAATATATGGCAGGGTAAACACGTTTATTTCAGGGAGAATTGCGGCAACTGGCGTCATTGAGACGCGAATAATATCAATGGCGCCTAATTGCGCCTGTTCAATCATCTGTTTTTCATCGCCTAACACACCACCTGGAAATGTTTTGATCTCCAGACGACCTTCGGTCGCGGCGCTAAGTTTCTCCCCCATATGTTTCACTGCAACAACGTTCGGGTAATCAGCCGGATGCACATCTGCGGCGCGAAAGGTTTGTGCCAGCGTTGCATGACTCGCCAGTAATACAGACGCGCCAATACACAGACTTAACAGGTTTTTTGTCAGTTTCATTTGTCCTTCTCCAGAAGTTCATAATATCCATTAACAGGAATAGCTTGCAGAGCAAATGACTGCCGGAATTAAAAACGGGCAGCGAGAAACTTTCTTAACGACGTTACCTGCGCAGACTAACTGGTGTAACAATTTATTTCGATGACTGCGTTCACAAAAAATCGCAGATGCTTATAATTTTTAGCACGCTGTTTCATTTTTGCAACGCAGATCGTTTTATTGATAAAAAAACAACGCAAAGAAGGCAATTTGATACTAATTACCCGCGTTAGCATTTCAATAAAAATAAAACACCAATATTTCGGGAGAATATCTTTCGAATGAAAAAGAGAAATGCAGGAGAGTATTAACACCCTCCTGCAAAGAAGTTGAGGATTACTGCCAGCCGTAGCGGCGGCTATAAAAACCTTTCACGAGCTGGGTTAATGTCATGTAGCCCGCCAGAATCGCAATCAGCCACGGGAAGTAGCTCAGCGGCAGCGCCTGCAATTGCAGATAGTTGGCCAGCGGCGAGAACGGTAATGCAATGCCTACCACCATGACCACCAGCGTCATCAGCATCAGCGGCCATGCGGCGCGGCTTTGGATGAACGGCACGCGGCGGGTACGGATCATATGCACAATCAGCGTTTGCGACAACAGGCCTACCACGAACCAGCCAGACTGGAACAACGTCTGATGTTCTGGCGTATTCGCATGGAAGACGAACCACATCAGGCAAAATGTCAGAATGTCGAAGATCGAGCTGATCGGTCCAAAGAAGATCATAAAGCGCCCCAACTCGCTGGGATTCCAGCGCTGCGGCTTTTTGATCTGCTCTTCGTCGACATTATCAAACGGAATCGCCACCTGGGATACATCGTACAGCAGGTTCTGAATCAGTAAGTGCAGCGGCAACATCGGCAGGAACGGTAAGAAGGCGCTCGCCACCAGCACGCTAAACACGTTACCGAAGTTAGAACTGGCCGTCATTTTGATATACTTCAGCATGTTAGAAAAAGTACGGCGTCCTTCGATCACCCCTTCTTCCAGCACCATCAGGCTCTTTTCCAGCAGGATGATATCAGCCGCTTCACGCGCAATATCAACCGCGCCGTCAACGGAGATACCAATGTCCGCCGCGCGCAGCGCCGGGGCATCGTTAATGCCATCCCCCATAAAGCCAACCACATGACCTTCGCGCTTGAGCAGCGTGACAATGCGCTCTTTGTGCATCGGTGTCAGACGAGCAAACAGCGTGGTGCGCTGGGCCAGCGTTGCCAGCTCATCGTCGCTTAACCCTTCAATGTTGCTACCGATAACCACATCGCCCGCATCCAGCCCCACTTCGTGACACACTTTCGCCGCCACCAGCTCGCTATCGCCAGTCAGGATTTTCACCGTAATACCGCTGGCTTTCAGCGCTTTGAGCGCTGGCGCGGTGGTCTCTTTCGGCGGATCGAGGAACGCAATATAGCCTTCGAGGATCAGATCTGATTCATCAATACGCTGGTAATCGCCCTCACGCGCTGGCAGGTATTTCGTCGCTACCGCCACCACGCGCAGCCCCTGGCGATTCAGCGTATCCGTGACGCGCTTCACCCGACGCAGCATGTTGTCATCTAACGGGACAACCTCACCGCTGTAGCGCACCTGGGTGCAGACGCTGAGGATCTCCTGCAGCGCGCCTTTGCACACCAGTTGATGCACATCGGTTTCTTCAGCGACCACCACCGACATGCGGCGGCGTTCGAAGTCAAACGGGATCTCATCAATTTTCTGCCAGCGGGTAGAGAGCTGGCGGGCTGATTCTTCGTCCACGCCTTCCAGCACTGCCGTATCCAGCAGATTCTTCAACCCGGTCTGGTAATGGCTGTTCAGCCACGCAGAATGCAGGACGTGCTCGCTGGGCTTACCAGATATATCTGTATGATTCTCAAGTACAATTTTGTCTTGTGTCAGGGTACCCGTTTTATCAGTACACAGGATATCCATCGCGCCAAAGTTCTGAATAGCGTCGAGGTGTTTGACGATGACCTTTTGTTTTGACAGCTTCACCGCCCCACGCGCCAGCGTCGAGGTGACGATCATCGGCAGCATTTCCGGGGTCAGCCCCACCGCGACAGACAGGGCAAACAGCGCCGCTTCCCACCAGTCGCCTTTGGTATAGCCGTTGATGATGAGCACAATCGGCGCCATCACCAGCATAAAACGGATCAGCAGCATGCTGACGCGACTGATCCCTTTCTGAAAAGCATTCTGCTCGCTTTCCTGCTCGCTGACGCGGCCCGCCAGTTGCCCGAACCAGGTATTGGCTCCGGTCGCAATCACGATGGCCTGCGCCGTGCCGCTCACCACGTTGGTGCCCATAAAGCACAGGGTATCGCATTCGAGCGGGTTGCTTTGCTGTGGGTCGCGGCTGGTTGCGACTTTCTCCACCGGCAGCGATTCACCGGTCAGCGAAGCCTGGGCCACGAACAGGTCACGAGCCTGCACCACACGCAGATCGGCCGGGATCATATCCCCTGCCGCCAGCTTAATGATATCGCCGGGAACTAACTGGTCGATCGGCAGTTCAACCCAGCCGTTCTCTCCTTTCTCGTTGATAACGCGCAGCACCGTAGCGGTGTTACTGACCATCGCTTTCAGCGCATCTGCCGCTTTGGTGGAACGCGCCTCCTGCACAAAATTCAGCAGCGTAGAAATGACGACCATCAGAGCAATGACGCCAGCGGCAAACAGATCTTCGGTGGCATAGGAAATCGCACCGAGGATGGTCAACAAAATATTAAACGGGTTACGGTAGCAGACCCACAGATGCACCCACCACGGCGACGGCTTCTGCGCTGGCAGTTGGTTCTCACCATGTAATTCGCGAGCGTTTTCCACTTCTGCGGCGTTTAATCCTTCCGGGTGCGCGCCAAACGTTTTCCACAGCGCGGCTTCGTCCATCAGCGCCATTTTCAGACAATGTTCGCTCAGCGATGGCGGGATCGGCGTGCTGGCAACGGTCTGGGCATTAGGCAACGGATCGCGATGCACCAGACGGTGTGGTAAATGGCGGTTTAGCCGGGCAAATAGCTGGCGAGTAATATTTTTGAACATAGGCAGTCCCTCTGCGCCAGTCTCAACAGGCGCAGTAAATCCTTCAGGCGTGGCAAAGCCTTACCTGATGGCAATATTAAAATCACAACAGGGACGTCAGAACGTCACTGTCTTACTGCTCCGGTAAGACAGTGAAAGACAGGCTTACCGGAAAGGGGAGTTTCTCCATCTCGGGAGAGGGGTGGGATCGGGATCCATATAGCCTCCGGTAAGTGAATGATTTGCGCTGCGGATTATACGCAGAAAACCATAAGGTTTGTGGCAATTATGGCAGTATGATAAACCATGGAAACTAAACCAAACGTATACCAGACTTTGCCCATTGCGCTGCGCTTGAGTAAAGTTATTCTCTATTTGGCATAACTTCACACGCAACACGGGAAAACAGGATGCAAAACCGGCTGACAATTAAAGACATCGCCCGCTTAAGCGGTGTGGGAAAATCAACCGTTTCCCGTGTGCTTAACAATGAAAGCGGCGTGAGCGAACGCACCCGCGAACGCGTTGAAGCGGTGATGAATCAGCACGGTTTTTCCCCTTCCCGCTCCGCACGCGCCATGCGCGGACAAAGTGACAAGGTGGTGGCGATCATCGTCACGCGTCTGGACTCGCTTTCGGAAAATCTCGCCGTGCAAACCATGCTGCCCGCCTTTTATGAGCAGGGTTACGACCCGATCATGATGGAAAGCCAGTTCTCGCCCGAGCTGGTTGAAGAGCATCTCGGCATGCTCAGACGCCGCAATATTGACGGCGTGGTGCTGTTTGGTTTTACCGGCATAAGTGAATCCATGCTCGCCTCCTGGCAGGATTCGCTGGTGCTGCTGGCAAGAGATGCCAAAGGCTTTGCCTCCGTCTGCTATGACGATGAAGGCGCCATTCGCACCCTGATGCAGCGTTTATACGATCGCGAGCATCGCCATATCAGCTTTCTTGGCGTTCCCCATAGCGACGTGACCACCGGTAAGCGCCGCCATGAAGCCTACCTGGCGTTCTGTAAGAAACACAAACTGCATCCTGTAGCCGCGCTACCGGGTCTTGCCATGAAGCAGGGTTATGAGCAGGCCGCCAACGTCATCACCCCGGAAACCACTGCCTTAGTCTGCGCGACTGACACCCTCGCCCTTGGTGTCAGCAAATATCTGCAAGAGCAGCGAATTGAGAATCTACAGCTGGCGAGCGTGGGCAGTACGCCGCTGATGAAATTCCTCCATCCGGAAATTATCACCGTCGATCCAGGATATGCCGAAGCCGGACGACAAGCGGCCTCGCAGCTGATCGAGCAGATCAACGGCCGTAGCGAACTACGACAAATCGTTATTCCTTCCACCCTCTCCTGATCGCTTTCTGAGCGTTAATTTGTGATCTTCGCTGCGTTTCGGGAACGTTCCCATTTTTAAAAAATCATCGACGATATACTCTGGCCACAGCAACGAGAGAGTTGCCAGATGGCGATGCTAAAACGTCTTATCCGGCCTACGGGGAACACACATCATCATGAGCAAAATAAAACAAGCAGACATCGACCGGCTGATTGAGCTGGTAGGCGGGCGCGACAATATCGCCACGGTAAGTCACTGCATTACTCGCCTGCGTTTTGTGCTGAATCAGCCTGCGAATGCCAGGCCAAAAGAGATCGAACAGTTGCCGATGGTCAAAGGCTGCTTCACCAACGCCGGGCAGTTTCAGGTGGTGATTGGTACCGAAGTGGGCGATTACTACAAAGCGCTGCTGGCGACAACCGGTCAGGCCAGCGCCGACAAAGAGCAGGCGAAAAAAGCCGCGCGGCAGAATATGAAATGGCACGAACAGCTGATTTCTCATTTTGCGGAGATCTTCTTCCCGCTGCTGCCAGCGCTGATTAGCGGCGGCTTGATCTTGGGGTTCCGTAATGTGATTGGCGATCTGCCCATGAGCAACGGGCAGACGCTGGCGCAGATGTACCCTTCGCTGAAAACCCTTTACGACTTCCTGTGGCTAATTGGCGAAGCGATCTTCTTCTATCTGCCGGTCGGGATCTGCTGGTCAGCAGTGAAGAAAATGGGCGGTACGCCGATCCTCGGTATTGTGCTGGGCGTGACCCTGGTTTCACCGCAGCTAATGAACGCCTATCTACTCGGTCAACAGGTACCGGAAGTGTGGAACTTCGGCCTGTTCAGCATTGAAAAAGTGGGCTATCAGGCGCAGGTTATTCCGGCACTGCTGGCCGGTCTGGCGCTCGGGTTTATTGAAACACGCATGAAACGCATCGTCCCGGATTATCTGTATCTGGTGATCGTCCCGGTGTGCTCGTTGATCCTCGCGGTATTCCTCGCGCACGCCTTTATTGGTCCGTTTGGCCGCATGATCGGCGACGGTGTCGCGTTTGCGGTCCGTCACCTGCTGACCGGCAGCTTTGCCCCGATTGGCGCGGCGCTGTTCGGCTTCCTGTATGCCCCGCTGGTGATAACCGGCGTGCATCAGACCACGCTGGCTATCGACATGCAGATGATTCAGAGCATGGGCGGTACGCCGGTATGGCCGCTGATCGCACTGTCGAATATCGCTCAGGCTTCTGCGGTAGTCGGGATCATCATCTCCAGTCGCAAACACAATGAACGTGAGATCTCCGTTCCTGCCGCGATCTCCGCCTATCTCGGGGTCACTGAACCGGCCATGTACGGGATCAACCTGAAATACCGCTTCCCGATGCTGTGCGCGATGATCGGTTCCGGTCTCGCCGGACTGCTGTGCGGCCTGAACGGTGTGTTGGCGAACGGAATTGGCGTCGGCGGTTTGCCGGGCATCCTCTCCATCCAGCCGACTTACTGGCAGGTATTTGGCATGGCAATGGTCATTGCGATTGTTATCCCCATGGTACTGACCTCATTCGTTTATCAGCGTAAACACCGTATGGGCACACTACAAATTGTCTAACTTTTCTTCGGGGCGCAGTTGCGCCCCATCGTATTTCCAGGAAACAACCATGAATATTCCCCACTGGTGGCAAAACGGCGTCATCTATCAGGTTTACCCCAAGAGTTTTCAGGACACCACCGGCAACGGCACCGGCGATTTACGCGGCGTGACGCAGCGTCTCGGCTATCTGCAAACGCTGGGGGTTGATGCCATCTGGCTAACGCCGTTCTATATTTCGCCGCAGGTTGATAACGGCTACGACGTCGCGGATTACATGTCTGTCGATCCGGCCTACGGAACGCTTGCAGACTTTGACGAACTGGTGGCGCAGGCGAAAGCGCGCGGCATCCGTATTATTCTCGATATGGTGTTTAACCACACTTCAACCCAGCACCCCTGGTTTCGTGAGGCGCTGGATAAAGACAGCCCGTATCGTCAGTTTTACCTCTGGCGCGACGGCACGCCAGACAGTCTCCCGAATAACTGGCGCTCCAAATTTGGCGGCAGCGCCTGGGGCTGGCACGCCGAAAGCGAGCAGTACTATCTGCACCTCTTTGCTCCGGAGCAGGCAGACCTGAACTGGGAGAACCCGGCGGTCCGCGCCGAGCTAAAAAAAGTGTGCGAGTTCTGGGCCGATCGCGGCGTGGACGGGCTGCGTCTCGACGTGGTGAATCTTATCTCTAAAAATCAGGACTTCCCGAGCGATCCCGACGGCGATGGGCGGCGTTTTTATACCGACGGCCCGCGCGCGCATGCGTTTTTACGTGAAATGAACCGCGACGTCTTCACGCCCTGCGGCCTGATGACGGTCGGCGAAATGTCCTCCACCACGCTGGAAAACTGCCAGCAGTACGCCGCACTCGATGGCAGCGAACTGTCGATGACCTTCAACTTCCACCACCTGAAAGTGGATTACCCCAACGGTGAGAAGTGGACGTTAGCCAAACCCGACTATGTGGCGCTCAAAACCCTGTTCCGCCACTGGCAACAAGGCATGCACAATCAGGCCTGGAACGCGCTGTTCTGGTGTAACCACGACCAGCCACGCATCGTGTCGCGTTTTGGCGATGAAGGTAAATACCGCGTTCCGGCCGCAAAAATGCTGGCGATGGTGCTGCACGGTATGCAGGGCACGCCCTACATCTACCAGGGTGAAGAGATCGGCATGACCAATCCGCACTTCCGCCAGATTACCGATTACCGCGATGTGGAAAGCCATAACATGTTTGCCACCCTGAACGGCCAGGGGCGCGATGCGCAAGAGCTGCTGGCGATCCTCGCCAGTAAATCGCGCGATAACAGCCGCACGCCGATGCAGTGGGATGCCAGCAAACACGCGGGCTTCACCCAGGGTGAGCCGTGGATCAATCTGTGCGACAACGCAGCGAATATCAACGTGGCGGCAGCGCTGCGCGATACCGACTCGGTGTTCTATACCTATCAGAAGCTGATCGCATTGCGTAAAGCAGAGCCGGTTATTACCTGGGGCGACTATCAGGATCTGCTACCGGACAGCCCGCATCTGTGGTGCTATCAACGTGAATGGCAAGGACAGCGGTTGCTGGTCATTGCTAATCTGAGCGATACCTTCCAGAGCTGGCAGCCGACCCAGACCGACGGCAACTGGCAGGTGCTGATGCACAACTATGCCGAGGTCGCCAGCCAACCCACAGACATGACGCTGCGTCCTTTTGAAGCCGTCTGGTGGTTGCAAAAGTAACGCCGCAAAGATACGGATAAGCATCTTTATCCGTATCTTTTATTATGCAATCCAGGTGTGACGTATAGCGATACCTGAAATGTACCATGATAAAATTTACAAGCGCTGGAGAATAAAACAAAAATACACCTGCCTCTTATTATATAACCCGGCAGGATATTATGAAAAAACTTATTAGGACATGTACTCTTTCAGCATTACTGATTAGCAGCCAGGGATGGTGTGGGAATACTGCTGTTGATTTACGTTTTGGTCATAACACTAACTCTGACGTTAATGATTCAAGAATTAAGGTCATGCACCAAGCTGATAATGGTTTTTATTTTTCTGTTGAAGCTGCACAAAATCACAATGACACATTTTTTGGCGATACCGATCGTAACGACCCCGATGATAAAGGTGTTACTGAAGCTGCTCAAGAAATAGAAACACGCTGGCGTTTTGACTTAGGTGACGGTTATGCTATTGCACCAGGCTTAGTTACGGTATTTACCACGAGCAACACACATTACCGCCCTTTTATTCAGGGATGGAAATCTTTTGACAATGGGATTAATCTCTCCGCTCGTTATCGTTATAACACCGTAAATGACTCACACAGTGACAGAGAATTAGACGGCAGCGGGTATACCCGCCGCGAATCTCACCAATTCGATATCTGGTTTGCTTATAATATTGGCAAGTTTGGTATGTCTTATAATCCCCGTTTCCGCTGGCAGGACGGGGTCGACCAGGGAACGGGTGATGATACGTACTGGGAACATACCGTGGCATTCAATTATAAACTGGACGATGGTTGGACGCCGTATGTTGAGCTAGTGTCTCTTGATAAAACCTATATCAATGACAACGGAAATCATGAAAATGATTATGCCGTGCGTCTGGGCATCGTTAAGCAACTCTGATGTTTTACGCCGCATCGTGTTGCAACAAATAGCAACCGATGCGGTCAACAACGGTCAGCAGCTCCAGTTGGCCTTCCCGTTGATACAAGGAAATCGCATCGATATCAATGTCGAGGGGCCAACACAAAGTAGCCAGCGCCGCTAACGAAGATTCTCTTCTGGTAATCGCAATTATTTTTAGCCCTTTACGCAACGCATTTCTTGCCATTTCAACTAAAGAAGCGGTTTCTCCCGATTTACTGATCAACACCAGTGTTCCTCGGGAGACCCGAGTAAGCTGATGAATATCATTGAGAATTAAATGGGGCAGACTCGCCAGTGAGAGAAAACGAGAAAGGTAATTCAAACTGGTCAGCGATGCACCACGTGAATATAAAAATATATGACTTGAATTACTCAACTGGTTACACAATTGTATAATTACTTCTTCTTTTTCGTTGCCAATACTATATTTTACCGGCTCGGCAACGCGTCGGTCTCGTGAAAATTTATAGCGTAGTTCCGTATAGCTTTGATACCCCATTTTCTTACACACCCGATTCACGGACGTCGTCGTAGTGAAGGTCTCGGTAGCAATCACTTTAGCGGAAATGCCAGAAATTTCATGTGCATGACACTGTATATATTCAAATATTAATCTTTCACTACCTTGAAAAGAATTCATGAAATAGCACTCTTTAACTACAGATAGAATAATCATACCCGTATCCTAGGCCAGACACTGCAATACGAATCACACTATCATGATACAGGTATGTCCATACGCAATAAGTATCACCAAACGTTTATTGGTTTGTTTAATTCTCTTTATAATTTTCGCAGTCCTATTTTCAGAGATTTCACAATGACAAAACTAAAAATTGTTGCAGTAACGGCATGCCCTACAGGTATCGCCCATACATTTATGGCGGCCAACAAAATTGTCACATGGGCGAAAGAAAATGGCTTTAACGTTAAAGTAGAAACACAAGGAAGCGACGGAGTCAAAAATAAGCTTTCCCGGCAAGATATCGCCAGCGCTGACGCTGTCATACTGGCAACGGACGTTCCCATCCAGGATGCTGAACGATTCGAAAACACGCAGCATCTTAAAATTCGTACACAGGAACTGATTAAAAATACCGAGCGCTATATTCGCCAGGCGCTAGCCTTAAGCAAAGGATCCACCCAGATAACTGACGAATCGGAAGAGCGTCGTTCCGCATGGCAAATATTTATTGGCCATATTATGGCGGCAATCAGCTATATGTTGCCTGTCGTCGTTCTGGGCGGGTTGCTCATGGCGGTGGCTAAAATAACCGGGCAATTTATCCCCATCGCCGGTACGCCGTTTGAGGTGCTGGATAAACTGGGCTTTATGGTTATCAAGTTCATGTACCCAGTATTCGCTATGTATCTCGCCTTTTCGATTGCCGGGAAACCTGCGCTGATACCCGGCCTTATCGGCGGAATTATGTCTGACGAAGTCTACAAGCGCTTTTTTAATCTCGAAGGTTTTATGCCTTCGGGATTTTTTGGTGCAATCGCCATCGGCTTTTTTGTCGGCCACCTGGTGCAATGGCTTAACGATACGATAAAAGTACGCCAGCAAATCACTACCATCAAAACCATGTTGATCGTGCCACTGTGCACCGGTATCACGCTGGTTATTGTGATGCAGTATCTGATTAACCCCATTTTTGGCGCACTGAATCAGGCGATGGTGACTTTTTTTACTTCTGCCGGGGACTCCGGACGCAATTTTTATTCTCTGATGATCGCAGCAGGTACCGCTTTCGACCTCGGCGGACCAATTAACAAAGCGGCGGGATCGGTGGCGCTGGGACTTAACGGCGTGAGCGAGACCTTCGATTTAACGGCCAGAGAGTTGGCTATCGTCATCCCTTCAATCGGCGTCGGCATTGCCGCATTGCTCAATAACCGCTTCGGTCTTCCTGATGTGTTCAATAGTGAAGAAAAAACCATCGGTAGCACCTCACTACTACTGGGATTCATTGGCATTTCCGAAGGGGCGATCCCCTTTATTCTGAAAAACCCACGCCTGATTCCCGTCTTTATGGTCGGCGCGATGTCTGGCGCACTGATTGCTACAACGTTAGGCGTCAAACAATCCTTACCGCTGCCCGCTATTTGGGGATGGCCGCTAGCTACCAACGTTACGGGTTATCTGATCAGCGTTTTCGCAGGCTCTCTGGTGTGCGCTTTGGGCGTGCTTTTCTTCAGCCCGAAACTGGCAACAAATTCAGGAAAGTAAAATGAGTCATATCCATGTCATCGCCCACACGCACTGGGATCAAGAGTGGTATTTCACACTACAGGACAGCAATATCCTGGCATCACGAAATTTTGCCGATGTTATCGACACATTAGAACGTAACGCCGATTACACCTGTTACCATTTCGACGGACAAACCGCGGTTGTTGAGGATTTTCTGGCCGTCAATCCGCAATATGCTGACCGCCTGAAGCAACTCGTCAAAAACAAACGGCTTTATATTGGCCCGTGGTACACCCAGACGGATACGTTTAACGTTCACGGCGAATCGATTATCCGCAACCTGAAGTACGGCATACTGTCCGCGCGTAAACTGGGCCACGCCATGATGGTGGGCTATCTCCCCGATACCTTTGGTCATAACAGCCAGCTTCCGACGCTGCTTCGCGGATGCAATCTGGATAACATCGTGTTCTGGCGCGGTATTGATCATGACACGCAGGTTGCACAGAGCCAGTTTATCTGGCGAGCGCCGTCAGGTTCGCAGGTCATCGCCTGCGCAATGCCGTTTGGCTACGGGGCGGCCAAAAATATTCAGCCGGACGATGCCCACCTGCAAGAAAAAATCTTTCCGATGGTGAATCTCATCCGCCAACGCTCCGGTCTGCATGACTTACTCCTGCCCTGCGGTGGCGATCAGGTCAATATTGATCCCCTGCTGCCAGAGATTCTGCAGACGGTCAGCGAGCGCTCATCTGAAGGCGATCGGTTCCATATCTCGTCGCTGGAGGCGTATGTTGATACGCTTCGTCAGCAAGCCGATGGATTTACCTGCTGGCAGGGAGAACTGAAATCCCCGCGCTATACCCGGATCCACAAAACCATCGGCTCCGTTCGCTACGACATTAAAAAGATAAATTACGATGTCGAACAATTTTTGTTGAGCAAGCTGGAACCGACAATCGCGTTGGCCCGCCATCATGGTATTGACGTCAACCTCCAGTGGGTTGATCAAATCTGGAAAAACCTGTTACGCAACCATGCCCATGACTCTATCGGCGGATGCAACAGCGATGCCACCAACCGGGATATTCTGCATCGACTGGAACAAACGGAACAGCTCAGCCAAAGCCTGTGGAATCTGGTTATCAAAGAACTGGCCATTGCCAGCAGTCAGGAGAACGATCTCTTTGTGGTGAACCCTGGCGCGACGCCCTGGTCCGGGATTATCAACGCCACGCTATACACCAGCGCGCCATCCTTTGAACTCTGCGCTGGTGGGCGGACTCTTTCATTTAGCATTCTTGAACAAACAGAGCTTTCCGGTGGACGCGTGATTCAGGTTACGCCGCAGGGAGAAAAAGAGGTTGAGCTACCGCCCTATTACCGCTCGCAGGTCGCTATCGATACGCAGGCACTGCCCGCGCTGGGTTATATTAATATCAGCGTTCGCGAGGGCGCATGCGCGGTTTCTACGCTACGTCCTTGTGCTGAAAACTACATTGAAAATGACCACTACCGGCTAACGCTTGCTGGCGGAACGCTGACGCTGCGGGATAAGCGTACCGGCAGGACTATCTCCGATCTGCTAACTTTCGAAGATTGTGCGGATGCAGGCGATAGCTATGATTTTTCGCCGCTGGAAGGTGATATCCCGCAAAAGTTCAATCACTTCACGCTTGATGCCTGTGAAAAGAGCCAGCACGTTGAGCGCTTAACGTTGGGCATCACGCTCAACCTGCCTTATTCATTAAGTCAACGCGCGCCACAAGAGTGCCGGTTACAGGTTGTTTGCGAACTCCGTCAGGGAGAAGCCCATCTTTTTATTGATACCCGCCTGGAAAACAACGTTTGCGACCACCGCCTGCGCCTGCTGATCAACAGCGATATTCACACCCACGAATCAATAGCTTCGCAGCCTTTCGGCATTATTCACCGCCCCATTGCCGACGCCCCTGCGAACTGGCAGCAAAACTATCGTGAGAAACCTGTCGATATCGAAACCAGCGAGGGCATTATTGCTATTGCGGAAAACGACAACGCGATGATCGTTAACAGTCTGGGCATGAAGGAGTATCAGATCCTGCAAAATACAACATCGCAGGTAGCACTGACGCTCTTCAAATCGACTGGCGTTCTGGGACGCGACGATCTGGCGTGGCGACCCGGACGCGCTTCCGGCATCAATAACACCGTTATTTACACGCCAGAGGCTCAGCTCCACAAGCTCCTACATTTTAGCCTGACGTTATCTCTCGCCAAACGAGCCGATCATATGACATTACGTCGCCTTGAGGCTCGAGCGTTACGCCAGCCTTTCAGCTGGCAGAACCAGAAGCTAAACACGCTGGACAACCGTCTGGAGCGCTTCACGCTTAATTTCATGCCGCGTTCCCTGCCAGAGACCTGCAGCCTGCTAACGCTGCCTGAACCGCTCATCCTTTCGGCGCTGCCACACGCCCAGACGATAAATGGAACAATATTACGTATTTTCAATGCCGGTGAGCATCCTGTTGAACTTCCGCCATTACTGCAAAAGATACCGCAGATTAACTATCTGGAAGAATCCGTTGAACGCTGCCGCGAAATTGCGCCTTTCGCTACATGCGATTTTCTTTTCTCACTGCCGGAGCGTGACGTAAAAGTATGAATATCTCCCCACATAAAGCATTTATCCGCGAGACGCTGACACAGCTCTACCCGCATGCAGATCATCAGGAAATCGCCGCAAAAATCGAGCAACTTGCTCAACGCTGGAAACCGAAAACGCCAACAGCAGTTGCGTTAGATCAAAGCCGTATCTGGATGATCGCCTATGGCGATAGCATCAGCTCGCAAGGGGCAAATCCCCTGTCGATTCTCCACCAGTTTGCAAAACTGTGGTTGAAGGGGACGATCAGTGACATTCACCTGCTGCCGATGTTCCCCTGGACTTCCGATGACGGTTTCAGCGTGGTGGATTACCGACAAGTTGATCCCAATCTTGGGCAGTGGTCAGATATTGCCGCGCTGGCGGGCGACTTCAATCTAATGTTCGATTTTGTGATAAACCATATTTCACAGCAAAGCCGTTGGTTCCAGGGCTATCTGCGCGGTGAGCCACGCTATCAAAACTACTTTATTAACGCCGATCCGGATGACGACTACCACCAGGTGACGCGTCCCAGGACGCTGCCGCTGCTCACCCCTTTCAAGCGAGCAACAGGGGAAACGGCACACATCTGGACCACATTCAGCGCCGATCAGATCGATCTCAATTTTCGTGAACCTGATGTTTTACTGGAAAGTATTGATATTCTTTTGGAATACGCCTCCCGCGGCGCTCGGGCGATTCGACTCGATGCCGTAGGTTTTTTGTGGAAAGAGAAAAACAGCCGCTGTATTCATCTACCGCAAACTCATCTGATCATCAAACTCTGGCGGGCGATTCTGGAAGAGATCTGGCCTGACTGTCTGTTGATTACCGAAACCAATGTGCCGCATCAGGAAAATATCAGCTATCTGGGCTGCGGGGATGAGGCTCATATGGTGTATCAATTCCCGTTACCGCCGCTAACGCTGCACGCCTTCCTGCGTGGCAACGCACGCTGGCTACGCCAGTGGGCGCAAAGGCTGGAGCAGGACACCTTTCCTGACAACACCACGTTTTTCAATTTCCTCGCCAGCCACGACGGCATCGGATTGCGACCCGTTGAAAATATTCTCTCTACGGAAGAAAAAACGTTTCTGGTCAGTGAAGTGGAGCGCAAGCAAGGGCGTATTTCCTGGCGCACCAATCCGGACGGCAGCCAGTCGCCGTACGAGATGAATATTAACTTTCTGAGTGCGTTGAGCGAACCGGGAGAAGCTCCCGACACGCAGGTCGCCAGATTTGCCGCCGCTCACGCCATCCTCTTTATGTTGCGGGGCGTACCTGCAATTTACTACCACAGCCTTCTCGGTAGCGAAAATGATATTGCAGGGTTGAACGCGTCAGGGATAAATCGCCGCATTAACCGTGAAAAGCTGGATTTTGCCCCCCTTCACAACACACTTATTACGCCTGAGTCAAAACAGGCCAGGATCTATGCCGCATTGACGAACTTACTGCGTATACGTAAGCAACATCCGGCTTTTTCACCTTTCGCCACACAGCGCGTTCTTGAACTACCTGATGCGTTTTTTGGTGTTAAACGCCACCATTCGACAGAGGGGGAAACGGTGTACTGCGTGGTAAATGTCACCGGTCTCCCACAATCACTTTCTCTCCCCATCGGAGGAATAGATCTTTTGTCGGGAAAAGCCTTTAACGGCGTTTGCGAGCTAACGGGCTGGCAAACCGTCTGGATCCGTACCACAACGCAACCGGAGGCATAACATGGAACTGTCAGCACTGACTCGCTCTGAACTCATTTTTATCGATCCGCCGCAATCTTCTCCCGATGCGATCATCCGGCATATGTCTTCGGCACTGTTCGAATGCGGACTCATTACCCATAAAGACGCTTTTATTGACAGCGTTCTGCGCCGTGAAAAAGAAGGACCGACCGCGCTGGGAGAAGAACTGGCCGTCCCTCATGGAAAATGTGAGTCCGTCGTGCAGGCGTCGTTCTGCGTCGCCCTCTTTCCCGAGCCAATACTGTGGCCCGGTCTTGAAGGGCCAGAAACCGTACGGTTAGTGTTCCTGCTGGCGATCCCGCCCACGGAAGCAGGCACCACGCATATGCAACTATTAACCCAGCTTACCTCGTCGCTGGTTGAAGATGAGATGCGAAGCGCCATGCTTAACGCTACGTCTGCCGAAGAGGTACTGGCGCTGCTCTCGCCTGGCGCTACGCCAGCGGAGGAAACACCAGAAAACCGCGTGAAAAGTCATCGTCTTGTACCGCTCATTCTGGGTCTCGTCGCCTCAGTTGCCTTCATTAACGCAGGTATTCACTGGGTGCAGTCGCTGTCGTAATAGCGTATTCCGGGCAGCTGATGCCTGCCCGGCTATACCTTTCTGTTTTTGTTGAATAATTAATCAGAATTTTCTGCCCACAATTTACAATCGGCTGTAGTGCCCGTCATCTGTACGCTCCGATTTTTACTTTGCGCTACATCAAATAAATCGTAAACATCCTTGATGCAAATCACTACATATAGAACTTAAAATGCACGCCGACCCAATATGTTGTATTAATCGACTACAATTGCTACAACTACAGTGCACCGCTTCACGGTGGAATTGTGGATAAAGTGGGTCAGGATTGCGGGAAGTCATTGGCAATAGAGATGAATAAAGCCCTGATGGCCTCCCCAACCTCTGTGGATAACCTGTTCTTATAAATATGGAGTGATCATGACACCGCATGTGATGAAACGAGATGGCTGTAAAGTGCCGTTTAAATCAGAGCGCATCAAAGAAGCCATTCTGCGTGCAGCTAAAGCAGCGGGAGTCGATGACGCAGATTACTGTGCCACCGTCGCAGAAGTCGTTAGTAGCCAGATGAATGAGCGCAGCAAGGTCGATATCAACGAGATCCAGACAGCGGTAGAAAACCAGCTAATGTCTGGCCCGTACAAACAACTCGCCCGTGCGTACATCGAATATCGCCACGACCGTGATATCCAGCGTGAAAAACGTGGCCGTCTGAACCAGGAAATTCGTGGTCTGGTTGAGCAAACCAACTCTGCTCTGCTGAATGAAAATGCCAACAAAGACAGCAAAGTGATCCCGACCCAGCGCGACCTGCTGGCCGGTATCGTTGCCAAACACTATGCGCGTCAGCACCTGCTGCCGCGTGATGTCGTCCAGGCGCACGAGCGTGGTGATATTCACTATCACGATCTCGACTACTCTCCGTTCTTCCCAATGTTTAACTGCATGCTGATCGACCTGAAAGGCATGCTGACGCAGGGCTTTAAGATGGGTAACGCGGAGATTGAACCGCCAAAATCCATCTCTACCGCGACCGCCGTCACCGCGCAAATTATCGCGCAGGTCGCCAGCCATATTTATGGCGGCACCACCATTAACCGTATTGATGAAGTTCTCGCGCCGTTCGTTACCGAGAGCTTTAATAAACATCGTAAAACCGCTGAAGAGTGGCAGATCCCGGACGCCGACGGTTATGCCCATTCCCGTACCGAGAAAGAGTGCTACGACGCATTCCAGTCTCTCGAGTATGAAGTGAATACCCTGCATACCGCCAACGGTCAGACGCCGTTCGTGACCTTTGGTTTTGGTCTGGGAACCAGCTGGGAATCGCGTTTGATCCAGCAGTCCATTCTGCGTAACCGTATTGCCGGCCTGGGTAAAAATCGTAAAACCGCAGTGTTCCCGAAACTGGTGTTCGCGATTCGTGACGGTCTGAACCACAAGTTTGGCGATCCGAACTACGACATCAAACAGCTGGCACTGGAGTGCGCGAGCAAGCGTATGTATCCGGACATCCTGAACTACGATCAGGTGGTCAAAGTGACCGGCTCGTTCAAAACGCCAATGGGCTGTCGCAGCTTCCTCGGCGTGTGGGAAAACGAGAACGGCGAACAGATTCACGACGGACGTAACAACCTCGGCGTTATCAGCCTCAACCTGCCGCGTATCGCGCTGGAAGCGCATGGCGATGAAGCCACCTTCTGGAAACTGCTCGACGATCGTCTGGTACTGGCGCGTAAAGCGCTGATGACCCGCATTGCGCGCCTGGAAGGCGTGAAGGCCCGCGTGGCGCCCATTCTGTATATGGAAGGGGCCTGCGGCGTGCGTCTGAAAGCGGACGATGATGTGTCAGAAATCTTTAAAAATGGTCGTGCATCCATCTCTCTGGGCTACATCGGTATTCACGAAACCATCAATGCGCTGTTTGGCGACAAGCATGTGTATGACAGCGAGCAGCTGCGCGCCAAAGGTATCGCCATTGTGGAACGCCTGCGCCAAGCGGTCGATCAGTGGAAAGACGAAACTGGCTACGGCTTTAGCCTGTACAGCACGCCAAGTGAAAACCTGTGCGACCGTTTCTGCCGTCTGGATACCGCCGAATTTGGCGTGGTCCCGGGCGTGACCGACAAAGGCTACTACACCAACAGCTTCCACCTCGACGTGGAGAAGAAGGTTAACCCGTACGACAAGATCGATTTCGAAGCGCCGTACCCGCCGCTGGCAAGCGGGGGCTTCATTTGCTACGGCGAATACCCGAATATTCAGCACAACCTGAAAGCGCTGGAAGACGTCTGGGATTATAGCTATCAGCACGTGCCCTATTACGGGACCAACACGCCAATCGATGAATGCTACGAGTGCGGCTTTACCGGTGAATTTGAGTGCACCAGCAAAGGCTTTACCTGCCCGAAATGTGGTAACCACGACGCCGCCCGCGTATCGGTCACCCGCCGCGTCTGCGGTTATTTAGGCAGCCCGGACGCACGTCCGTTTAACGCCGGTAAGCAGGAAGAAGTGAAGCGCCGCGTTAAGCATTTAGGGAACGGGCAGATCGGTTAATTTAGACGATTTTATTGCCCGGCGATGCGACGCTTTTCGGGCCATTATTTCCGCAACGCAATTCACGTCATAGCAAAGCAGCAAATGAGTAAGTCCCGGGGAGCTTACATAAGTAAGTGACTCGGGCGCACGAACGCAGCTATGGCGCGAATTGATAAACGGATGAGAAGCGAAAATGAATTACCATCAGTATTACCCTGTCGACATCGTTAACGGTCCCGGCACTCGCTGTACCCTGTTTGTTTCAGGATGCGTGCATGAATGCCCCGGATGCTATAACAAAAGCACCTGGCGGTTGAACTCTGGCCAGCCGTTTAGCAAAGAGATGGAAGACAAGATCATTGCCGATCTGAACGACACGCGTATTCACCGTCAGGGGATCTCGCTCTCCGGCGGCGATCCGCTGCATCCACAAAACGTGCCGGATATTCTGCAACTGGTGCAGCGCATTCGCGCTGAGTGTCCGGGAAAAGACATCTGGGTGTGGACCGGCTACAAGCTCGATGAACTCGATGCCGCGCAAATGCAGGTGGTGGATCTCATCAACGTGCTGGTCGATGGCAAATACGTGCAGGATCTCAAAGACCCGGCGCTAATCTGGCGCGGCAGCAGTAATCAGGTTGTACATCACTTGCGGTAATTTCCAGCAGTAGAGGTTCTGTTTTCCGCCTCTCAAAAACGGCTCACACACTCCATTGCAACCGTTTTGAACTCGCTGAAATTGCGGCATGCGCAGAGTCGCGTCATCGCCCGCTCGCGCAGGAAGGTGACGAAAATATCGTAGATCGCCATCGCTTCTTCGTATTCGCTTTTGCTGATGGCGAGCAGGAAGATCACATGCGCCGTTTCATCCCCCCAGGCGATACCCTGCGGGGCGAGGATGGTGTAGACCACCGTTTTCTTTGCCAGCAGACCGAGGGCGTGCGGCAGGGCAATGCTGTCACCCAGCATGGTGCTGACGATGGCCTCACGTTCAACCACCGAATCAAGAAACTCCGCATCGACAAAGCCTTCATCCTGCAACTGGCGACATAAAACGTTGAACAACGTTTGTTGATCCATTGGCTCGTCGATCACACGAAAATGGGCGGCATCGAAGAATTTGTTCAACATCCACGGACGGGTTCTGTCGACCAGCACCAGTTTGCCAATTTGCTCCAGTTGATAATCGGTAGGGAACGGTGCAATCATCACCACAGGCTTATCTTTTTCACCAACCCGCGCGGTAGAGATGACGAAATCTTCGCTGATACTTTCCCGCTGTTCGTAGTCGCGTAGCGTCACGGTATCGACGATTTCTATCTGCGGATACTTACGCGCCAGCACCGCTTCAATCATCCGCGCCATCGCATTTCCAGCATCGCATACCAGCAGAACTTTCGGCTGCCTCTGGTAACCGATGTTGTAACTACGCTCCAGCCCGACGCCAATATGCAGCACAAGGAAGCCAATCTCATTTTCACTGATGGTGTACGGCGTATATTTTCCCCATCCCGAGACGGCGGCCAGCGTCATGTCCCACGCCATCGGGTAGTGCTGTTTAATATTTTCCAGTAGCGGATTGGGGATCATTATCTGGTAACGCACCCGGGTGATCATCGTCTTAATATGCGTCAGCAGGTCAGCATGTAACTGTTTGTCATTCAACAGGTTGTAGTTGTACTGGCTGTTGATAAACCGCAGGATGTAATTGACCAGCGCTTCGTCATCATCCGCATTGATGGCGCTGGGGGCGATCTCTTGTACCTGGCGGGCGGCGATATGCACCTGCAGCCAGTTCTCTTCGGAAACGGTAAGCGGTTTATCCGCCAGTCGGTGCAATACCGCTGCGATTTCCCGCGTGGCCAGGCACACCGATTGCTCGGCTTCTTCTGCGGCAAATTCCGGGAGGGGATACCCTTCGCTAATCCGCCGTACCGCCACCGCGCAGTACAACCGCAAAAACAGCTCACCCTCATCGGTCAGGCGAATGTGAAAACGGGCAAAAATATCCTGCAAAACAGGTTGTAGCTGTTCAGGGATCCCGGCATTTAGTGCCTCTTGCGTCACTAGCGGGTGCTGTGGATCCTGCTGCGCCAGCGTCCATAGCAGATCGGTCAAACAGGCGCGGATCGCCATCTCGCTGCCAAACAGCTTCATACCGTGACGGGGGCGCGTTTCCAGCGTCAGATGATAACGTTGCAGATGCTCGCGCACCTCAGCCATATCGTTTTGCAGCGTCGCGCGGCTGATAAACCATTCATCAGCCAAATCCTCCAGCTTCAGCGAAAAGGCCGACGTCAGAAAACGAACCACCAGCCAGTGCACCCGCTCCTGGCTGGTGCGAGGGATGCGCAGCAACGCGTCTGGTCGCTGCGTTTGCAGGGCATGATAACGTGCCGGGTCGTCAATTTTGAGTTGATAACCGTTACCCCGGCTGAGGACAAACTGCGCGCCGTACTGAGTGAGCAGCGCGTTTAGCGCAGTGATATCCGCCCGTACGGTGCGTGTGGAAACCGACAACCGCTGCGCCAGCTCGTCCTGTGGAAGCGCTTCGTTTTGCAGCATGCCAAACAGCTGCGCTAAACGTTGGTTGGGGAATCGCACGTCAGTTTCCTCATCAGTCAGTTAGCCTACGCAGGCCCGGGTCATCGCCATCAGCTGGCGCACGTCGTCCGGTCGGGTGTTACCACTCACCTTATCAATAATCGAACTATAGATGTGAGGAATGATTTTGCTCACTCCGGCATCCAGGGCGATCTGCAAAATTTCAGTGAAATTATCCAGATCGATACCGCCAGTTGGCTCCAGCCAGAAGTCATGGCGGGCGCAGGCCTGGGCAACTGCAATGTATTCCTCACGGCACTTCAGGCCACCCATTGGGAAGTATTTAATCGAGCTCCCCCCCATGTCTTTGAGCAACGCAATCGCGGTTTCTACCGGCACAATGCCGTCTGGCGTCTGGCTGCTCAGCGGACCGGTGGAGATTTTCACCCTGCCCGGTGTGCCAGTTGGCGAGACCAGACCGTTAACCACCGTCTCCTGCTGACCCAGCAGCGCGCGGCTGGTCGCCACGCCGGTAAAGACCTGATTAACATGCTGTGGCTGCACCTGACGGGAGATTTCACTGACCATCGCCGACTGGTTTGGATCGCCCGCCCCCAGCCCCACGGAGAGGGCATTGTCGATAAGCGCTGCGTATTCACGCATATCCGCGACCGCGCTTGCGACATCCGGGTAATTTTTTGACAACACACCGACCAGCACGTGTCCTTCCGCCGCCGCGTAAATATCCCGGGCATTTTCTTTGGAGCCCGCCAGCACGTTCAGGCAGACGCGGTCGCGATAAAAGTTAGGGGTCAGTTTCATGCTTTTTTCTCCTGCGAAATCACTTCACCAATTCGACGGGCCACAATCTCCAGTTGCGCGCGATCCACGCTGCGCACATCGGCTTCGATAATGCCTTCGTTAGCTTTGTAACCACGGAAGTAAATCGCGTACTCTCCCTGCTTGAGCGCGTCGACCAGTTCACCTGTGGCGATGCCAGTTGCCGCTTCGTCAAACTTAATTTCCGTGCGCGCGATGTCGCGCCCTGCGCTGTCCCACACCACGCGGGCGCTTACGCCGTGAAGCTGGTTTAACGCATTAATGAACGGCGTCATTTTCTCGACCATCTCCGCGCCGCTCTCTTTCTGCGCGTTCAGATACAGTTCGATGGCGCAGGTCAGGCCAAGAATCCCCTCTTTACCCACCTTCATCGCCCGGCCAATCCCCGCGGTCTGGCGCTTCACCCACTCAACGTATTGGGTTTTGCCAATCACCAGGCCGCTGGTTGGCCCTTCAATCGCTTTCGCACCGCTATAAATCACCAGATCCGCACCAACCCGGTAGTAGCACTGCAAATCCTCTTCCGCCGCCGCATCCACGATTAGTGGCAGATTATGCGTACGCGCCACCACCGCAGCCTGTTCCACGCTGAGCATACTTTTCTGGACGCAGTGGTGAGATTTGATATACAGAATGGCCGCCGTGCGTGGCGTAATGGCCGCCGCCAGCTGAGTGGCGGAACATTCGTTGGCATAACCCGCTTCCACGAGCTTGCCGCCGCCGAGCGCCACCATGGTGCCAACCGGAGCGCCAAAGTTGACGTTGTGGCCTCTGGGCAGCACGATTTCGTTGTTCTCGATCGGCGCGACGTGCAGGTTCTCCAGCAGCCAGTCGCTGTCCTTAACCAGCACTCCAGCCACTGACAGGGCGATTCCGGCCGAAGCGCAGGAGACGACGGTTGCCCCTTCCACCTCCAGCAATTTCGCAATGTAGTCACCGGTTTTATTGACCAGGTCTTTCATCTCAAAATATTGATTCATCCCTGCCATTGCGGCCTGAACCACTTCTGGTCGTGGCGTAGAAACGCCGAGCGCCGTCATGCGGCCTGAGGTGTTAATCACCTGTTTTAAATTGTATTTCTCAAAAATCGAAGGCATGTTCCGCGCTCCCTTGTTCGGTCATATAGCCCTTGCCCGCACGTATTGCGGCAAGCGGCACCAGCAGTTGTTCAGCCTGCAGGCTGTCGTTTTCTGCATCTACCAGCACGGTTGGCTGGCGCTTAAGCGTAAAGAGGGTTAAATCGGCATCCAGACCAACCTGCAGTCGCCCTTTCTGTTTCAGGCGCAGACCATCGGCGGCATTGGCAGTAACGCACTCAATGACCTGCGGTAGCGACATCCCAATGGCGAGAAATTTCGACATCACATTCGCCAGGGAATACACCGGGCCGCTGATACGGTTGCGACAATAAATATCGGAGCTGATGGTGTGCGGCAAAATGCCCAGACCAATAGCGCGTTTTGCCACCGCAAAGCTCAGGCTGGCGGTGCCATGCCCAACGTCCAGACGCACACCGCGTGAAATCGCCCGCGTCACTGACGCTCGCAGCTCGCCTTGCGGCGTCAGAATACGATTCGGCTTACCGTTGTAGCAGTGGGTAATGATGTCGCCCGCGGTCAGGCGTTCGGCGATCTCATCCAGATCCGGCGGATTGTTGCCGATGTGCACCATCAGCGGCAGGTCACCGTTCTGCGCTTGCATCGTTTTGGCGCGCTCCAGCGGCGTAATGCCGTTTTCACCGACCACGCTGCTGCTCATGCGCGCCTTCAGGCCGACGATAAAATCAGGATGGCGCTTCACCGCCTGTCGCACCGCATCGGCGTCAATGTTGGCCATATTAGCCAGCTCGTTCTGGGCGATAAGCCCAACGCGGGAAATATTCAGCAGCGCATACACTTCGGTGGTCGCTTCCCGGGTCAGGGTATAAAAATCATCGATATCATCCGCCCCGGTACTACCCGCATCCACCACCGTGGTAACGCCGGTAGCTATACCGACGCTGTCCGGCTGGTCGTGATAAATCGGGGATTTCGGATAGCAGTGAACGTGGGAATCAATCCAACCTGCGCTGACGTAGTACTCGCCGCCCAGTTCGATGGTTTTCAGCGCCGGGCCATCAACGTCGCCCAACGCCGCAATTTTGCCGTCTTTGAGCGCAATATCGCTCACCGTATCGTCAACGAGGCGCGCACGGCGCAGGAGTAAATCAAACATCGCTCTCTCCTTTGCCGGATGGCGGCGCAACTGCCTCATCCGGCCTACAAATCAACAGTTAGCTAATGGCAATCGGGAAGATGGACCCGAGGATCATCGCCCCAAGGATCGCCCCGCCGGTGATCGGTTTCTGCCACAGGTAAAACAGCAGCGCACCCGCCAGTGAACCGATGCCGATAGGGATAGAAGCCGTCATCGCGCTGAGGATAATCAATGGTCCGAGGAAGCGGCCGGAGGCGTTACCGGCCCCCATCATGACATCCGCACCGTAGGTCGAGTCGCTCTGATTGATGGTGAACTTACGCGCCAGAATAATGATGTAGCCAATCGCCAGACCAATCACCAGACCGGTGACCAGCGACGCTGCGAAGTTGGCAACCGGGAAGATAATACCTGCGCCCAACAGCAGCGCCGGAACACCTAACCCGACCCCGGTCTGAATCGCCCCGCCAATATCCAGAATCCCCACCAGCGAACCTTCAATGATGCGGGCAAACAGGAAGCTTGCACCAAATGCCGCCACCGCCCCGTAGGAGCCGGTGTCCATTCCCGCCTTCAGCATCGCCACAAAAGCGACTTCGTTAAATGCGCCAATACCGTACAGGTAGTACATGTGCGTTCCGGCAAATACGCCAGAGGAGAGCAGGCCAACGAAGATCGGGAACGACCAGTCAGCGAACCAAAAACCTTTATTCTGTTCCATGATGGCCTCCGTTATTTGCCGCTGAGCGAGTTGTGGATAAGTTCGAGCCAGTTAGGCACGGTCAGATGGAAGGATTCGATCATCTTCATGTCGAAGCCGCGGAAGAAGCCGCTCAGGACAAACAGCGCGACGATAGCCACCATCATCACTTTAGTGACGTGGTTCCAGCCGCTCTCTTCCACGCCTTTACCGATCAGAATGCCAAGGACCAGACCCGGAACGGCGTTGCCCATAATCAGCTGCGCCGCGCCGCCAAAGACGGTGGCCCAGAAGCCTGATTTTTTACCGGCATCGATCGCCGCCAGCCAGAAGATCACCGGCATCACGGTGTTGACCAGCAGGTTAGCCGCAGGCACCAGCACCTTGACGGCAGTCACCTGCAACGCTTCCGGTACGGATGACGCCGTAAGGTTCAGGAAGGTCACGACGATCATCCCGATAACGCCGCAGGCAATCGCCATGCGCTTGGGATCGTGCAGCGTTTCACCGACGTTGCGGTTTTTAACCATCAGCGCAGCAGCGCCCCAGTTGGGGATGATGCGATGGTCGACGTCCTGAGTGAACGCCCCGGCCGCAACAGAGGAAGCCCATGCGTTAAAGAAGAAGCCCAGGCCGAACGAGAAGTGAGAAGCCGGATCCCCTTCGCAGGAATTCAGTTCTCCCAGAGTACGAAACGCGCCCATCCCTTGAGTGGTAGGCGCATGAAACATGCGTGCAGCCCCAGCGCCGACACCGACGCCAACCAGGCCGCCGATGATGAGCGATTTTATTAATATTATCAGGAACATAATTATGCCTTTTAATAAAGAATCAGCGTTGCGTAACGAAATCCACCTTGTCGAGATTGATGGCAGTCACGTTGACGGTCACGTCCAGCTCCACGCTGAAGGTGCGTCTTTCCCGGCGCAAAAAGAGGAATAAAAATGCCTCTTTGCGCACCGATTCACGCGCTTGAACAACCTGCACATCCTGTGGCTCAATACGCAGTAAGATATGCGGCGACGCTTTCATCACCGCAGCCTGAACGTGGTTCAGGGCATCGGCAAAGGCGCGCGCTTTGGCCTCGCCCTTGCCAGTGACTCTCACCGTGGTGGTGAATTGTTCTTTCATGCTTAAGCGCCGTGTTTCTTTTGCCACGCCTGTACCAGGCGCTCACCGAGTTCTTCTTTGTCCATAAAACCGAACCCCAGCACGTTGCAACCTTCGTTGATGGCAGTGACCCCTTCATCAACCGAGCGCATGCCGTATTTCGCCTTGTAGCCGTATTTGGTCTGTGCGGTAATCGCACCCGCGCCGCCACTGCCGCAAAACGAGATACCAAAGGTGGCGTTTTCCGCTTTCATCACGTCACCCAGCTTCATATCTGCCGCAACGCCCGGCACCACAACCGCACGGCCGCCCGCTTTCTCAACGCCTGCCGCCACTTTCTGGCCTTTACCCAGACGATCGCCAATCACTACGGTAATCTGTTCCATCTTTTGCTCCTTAAAGGTTGTCTTTCGCGACTTCGAAGTGCACCGACAGCAGCCAGGCCTCTTCCTCAGGAAGATTGCCAAACTCAGCGACCACGTCACGGGCAAGCGCCATTGATTCGGCAGAAATTTCATCAAACAAGCTGGCATCGACTTCTGGTAAGGGTTCACCCGTTACCGAGCGGTGCGCCATGGCGCGAACATGCGACGTCAGCATCTGTTCCTGTACAGCGTTGGGAATAATGTGGCGTTCACGCAGCAAGGCATACACCTGCGCCAGCATGCGGTCGGCCAGTTCCACCGATTCCCCCATGTCATTCATTACAGCTCCGTTATTCACTCGTCTTACCCCACTAGTGGCTCTGAGGTTAACTTAGCGGTGGGGGTTAAAAGTTTGTAGCGAGTTGTTTTCCACTTCGAAGTGGAAAGGGGCGCAGCGATAGTGATCTGTGCCGCAAAAAGGGCCGGGACCACGATTAATCACTGGAAGAATGTGATTGAGATCGCAAGAGTGAGCAGCAAAATGGAAGGAAATGCGAACAATGAATGGACGATAAAAATGAAAAAATGTGATGGGGATAGCGTTTACTTATGGGATGCAGGGGCGCAACGTCTTATCCGGCCTACGGTTATGCAGGCCGGATAGAGTAGATTAGCGGAACTTCTTGTGGTTTTCGTTGCGCGTTTTTTTCAGGTCTTCCGCAACGGCTTTCGCCTCTTTGACTTTACCTTCGTTCGCCAGTTTAAGCGCGCCGTCAATCTGACCGATCAGCGTGTCAAAGCCGTGGCGGAAATCTTTCATCTCCGCACTGTCCGGGGATTTGCTCTCCAGCTTCGGTGGCGTTCCCTTTTGAGCATCCAGCGCGGCTGCACGCATTTTGGTCAACGCGTCTTTCAGTTCAGTCGCATTGTCCGTTTTTTCGACGATCTTCAGGTTGTCGTTGAGGATCCCCATGTCATCTTCGAGATCGGCTGCAAACGCAGAAGAACCAAGAACCAGCGTTGAAGCCGCGACGATCGCTAACAGGTGTTTACGCATTGCTCACTTCCTTTTTTATTATTAAAAAAATTAACGCCTTAACGAGTATCATTGCCCGGCGATTTTCATCTCCGGTAACAATACAGAACCGCACTGTATATTACTGCGTGTTTCAATATCGTTGCCTACGGTCACAATATTGCGCCACATCTCTTTTAAGTTCCCGGCGATGGTAATTTCACTCACCGGATACTGAATTTCGCCGTTTTCGACCCAAAAACCCGCTGCGCCGCGCGAGTAATCGCCGGTAATGCCGCTTACGCCCTGCCCCATCAGCTCGGTAACCACAAGACCTGTGCCCATCTCTTTGAGCAACTGCTCGAAGCTTAGACCCTGTCCCGGAATTCGCCAGTTGTGGATCCCGCCCGCATGACCGGTGCTCTTCAGTCCCAGCTTACGTGCGGAATAGTTGGTCAGCAGCCATTGGGTCAGCACACCGTCTTTAATAATGTCACGGCGTTCGGTCCGTACGCCTTCGCTGTCGAACGGCGACGACGCCAGCCCTTTCAGCAGGTGCGGATGTTCTTCAATAGTCAGCCATTCCGGCAGAATTTGTTTGCCCAGCGAGTCGAGCAGGAAGGTGGATTTACGGTACACCGAACCACCGGCAATCGCGCCGACCAGATGTCCGAACAGCCCAGTCGCCACTTCGTTGGCAAAAATCACCGGCGCTTTCATGGTGGAAAGTTTACGCGGAGAGAGGCGAGATAAGGTGCGGCGAGCACAGTCTGCCCCCACCCATTCCGGCGTTTGCAGATCGCCCATCGCCCGGCCAATGGTGTAGGCGTAATCACGCTCCATATCGCCATTTTCTTCCGCGATGACGCAGCTGGAAAGAGAGTGACGCGTGGAACAGTAGCCCTGCAGCATCCCGTGACTGTTACCAAACACTTTGATGCCATAGTGGCTGTTAAAACTGCCACCCTCGGTATTGGTGATACGCTTATCGGCCTGTAGCGCCGCCTGTTCCGCGCGGGCTGCCAGTTCGATAGCTTCGTCAGGGGACACTTCCGCCGGGTGGAACAGATCCAAATCGGGCGCATCAAAGGCCAGCAGTTCTTTATCTGCCACGCCCGCGCACGGGTCCGGTGAGGTGTAACGTGCAATATCCAGCGCGGCCTGCACGGTACGTGCAATCGCCTGTGGGCTTAAATCAGTGGACGATGCGCTGCCCTTACGGTTTTGGTGATAAACCGTAATCCCCAGCGCGCCATCGCTATTGAATTCTACGTTCTCCACTTCACCATAACGGGTGCTGACGCTAATACCCGTGGTCTTGCTCACAGCGACTTCCGCGCCATCCGACTGACCTGACGCTAATTCCAGTGCCGTCGAGACCGCTTCTTCCAGAATCTTACGCTGCGCTTCAACTTGTGAGATTACTTTCATCGCAAATGCCATAATGTAGAGAGAGTTTCTCTGAAGTCTAACAGAGAACCGTTTTTCAGTGCGCATCTTAACTGGTAACATTAGCCTCTTTTTTTAAGGAGCCTGACATGACTAAGCAGCCCGAAGACTGGCTCGACGACGTTCCCGGTGATGACATCGAAGACGAAGACGATGAAATTATCTGGGTTAGTAAAAGTGAAATAAAACGTGACGCCGAGGAGTTAAAACACCTGGGTGTGGAACTGGTAAAACTGGGGAAAAACGCGCTGGATAAGATCCCGCTCGACGCGGATTTACGTGCCGCGATTGAGTTGGCCCAGCGTATTAAGATGGAAGGTCGCCGCCGCCAGCTGCAGCTGATTGGCAAAATGTTGCGCCAGCGCGATGTTGATCCTATCCGTCAGGCGCTGGACAAGCTGAAAAACCGTCACAACCAACAGGTTGTACTGTTTCACAAGCTTGAGCAACTGCGCGATCGCCTGATCGCCGAAGGTGATGATGCGGTAGCGGAAGTGCTGAACCTGTGGCCAAACGCCGATCGCCAGCAGCTTCGTTCTCTGGTTCGCAATGCGAAGAAAGAGCAAGAAGGCAACAAGCCGCCGAAATCAGCACGTCAGATTTTCCAGTATCTGCGTGAACTGGCGGAAAACGAAATCTAATCTCTTCGTCTGCAGAAAGTGCCGGATGATGTAAATACTTCATCCGGCCTGGATTCTGTGCTCTTACTGCTGGGGCTGCATTTCGCCCATAGAGTTCTCTGACTGACTCTCTTCATGCAGATACTGCTTATCTAAAATCTTCACGAACGGTGTATAAATCGCGGTGGCGATAACCAGATTCACGGCCTGTAAAACAATGCCTGAAATCACGGTGGTGAGGAAACCAGAAATAAAGATCGGCGTTGTCCAGGGAATGGAGATACCAGAGGTGGGGGGAACCCAGCCGAATGCGATAACCACATAAGTAACCGTACACAGCACCATTGGGGTAATGATAAACGGGATAAGCATCAGCGGATTAAGCACGATTGGCAAACCAAAAATAACCGGCTCATTAATGTTAAAAATTGCCGCCGGTGCCGCCAGCCGTGAGAGCTGCTTTAATCGCGTACTTTTGGCAACCATAAAGATGCTAATCAACAGCGCTCCGGTAAAGCCCGTACCGCCGGCAATCAAATAGACATCCCTGAACTGCTGAGTAATAATGTTGGTCGCTACCAGCCCGGCCTGAGTTTGCGCCAGGTTCTGCGCACTGAGCGTTTGCCAGATAGGCCCCATTACGGATGTCATGATAGAGTCGCCATGGATCCCAAAGAACCAGAAGAAACTGATCATCATCTCAGCAATCAGTTGCGATAAGAGGGAATTCCCCAGATACAGCAACGGCTGTTGCAGCATGACGCTGATAAATTTCCCCGGCGTACCAAAAGGCGTGTTCTCAAACAGCACCTTGACGATAATCCAGAACAGTAGCACTAAGAAGATAGGTACCAGCGATTTAAACGACCTGGCAATCTCTGGCGGGACACTCGCAGGCATCTTGATGGTGAAAGCCCTGTTTTCCAGAAACTGAACCACCTTGATGGTGACCACAGTAACGATAATCCCTAAGAACATCGATTCAGAGCTAAAGTCGAGCAGCGCGTAAGCATCGGCGACGATTTCTCCCGATCCTGTCGTAATATGACCAGGCGACATTAAGAAGAAGATCGCCACCGGTAAAATAGCGGAACTTTGGCTGAGATTAAGCTTTTCAACTAACTCCTTTGAGAAGGTGATAATCACCAGCAGCGTCATTAATCCGTAGCTGGCGTTAATCCCGTAATTGAGCTTATCCAGCACGCCGTCCCCTAACAGCGAACTCATAAACTCGTGATAGCCGTTAACAGGAAAGTTGGTTAACAATACGAAAAATGAACCGACAATCAAAAAGGGAATCAGGGCAATAAACGCATTTTTTAGTGCGGTCAGGTAGATGTTTGACGAGATTTTCTCGGCCAGTGGCAACATCTTTTGTTCGAGTAGAGAGGTTATGCTCATGCCCGCTTACCCTATAAGGTTTTTTGTCACGTAATAATTAACCTGCGGGAACTGCTTGATATAGATGGCAGGAATCTGAGTGTGGTGCGCATCGCCGTTAACAATCTGCTGATAAATATCTTTTTTCGCATCGTGGTTGATGATAACAATCACCTTTCCAGCCCTGATGATTTTATTCATCCCGACGGTAATACCCTTGGTGAGGGTGACATCTCCGGAGAAGTATTTATGGCTGGCGACGTTAATTGTTACGTCATCCAGTTGAGTTTGTAGATAATCCTCATCAAACGGCACGCCCGGCTCGTTTAAGCCGATATGCCCGTTCATTCCCACGCCCAGAATTACATAGTCAAACTCTTCACCGTTGAGCGCGGTTTGGTAATGGGCAATATTTTGTGCCGTAGAGGCAAACGGATTGAAATGGACTAACCGCACCGGATAGGCACATTTGTGCACAAAGTCCTGATTAATCATGTTCAGGCAGCTGCCATCTGATTCGCTGGGCACGTTGACCCACTCATCCAGCGCAAAGAAGGTAAGGCGTTCGGCAAACGGTGTCGCTGCCAGTGCTTCGTAAATCCAGTGAGGCGTGCTACCGGAGGGGATCAGCACGCGAGAATGTGGTTTGAGCGCGGATAGTTCACTAACGACCTGTTCAGCCAGCGCGGCATTGGTATCAAACGTTGTACATTTCATCCGTTTCTTCTCGCTATTAAAGTGATTCAATCTTTTTGGCGAATAAAGGAAGATACTTTTTATTGGCCAGCAGCATCTCTTTGACTAACGCCACACCCGAAGTGTCGCTTGAGCATAATGGGTTGAAAATAAAGCCAGAAATAAGCGCTTGATAATCTCCGGTGGCGGCGGCTTTGACGATCTGCGCTTCATAGTCTTTCATCATGGAAACAATCCCTTTCGCAGGAGATGGGATCTCACCAGTACAAATTGGAATCGGACCATTACGGGTAAGCACACAGTTCACTTCAACTACCGCCTCTTCCGGTAAATTAGTGATAGCACCGCCGTTACGAACGTTGACGGTTTGAATGCTCTTATCGTCGAGGTAAATAGCGCGAATAACGTTCAGCGCGGCGGTGGAATAAAGCGCACCGCCGCGGGCTTCCAGCTCTTTAGGCTTATCCTGAAGCGTAACGTCGCTGTATTTTTTAAACAGTTCGGCTTCGATATTTTTGACGATCTCACCCCGTGATTGCTCGGCTGCTTCCTGCTCGGCCAGCATTTCAGTCGTCTTGAGGTAGTATTTTAAATAGGAAGAGGGGATCAGATTGGTGGCGGCCAGCAGCTCTTTATTAAACTGCTCATTGCTGATGTTTTTAAAGCTCAGTGCATCGACGTCGGCGGCGTTGATTATCTCGATGGTTTCGCGGGTACGGTCGACGCCGTTATGCAAAATTTTGGTAATAAAGTTCATATGGTTGGAGCCTTTGAACTCGACGTATAAATCCTCTACGTTAGCATTCAGCAGCCCGGCCACCTGATGGGTCATATTGACAGGACCATTGCACAGGCCGATGACCCGATTGTTGTGGCTGTATTTGAGTACCGCTTCTGTCACCATGGAAGCTGGATTGGTGAAGTTAATCAGCCAGGCGTTTGGACAAATCGCCTTCATTTCATTCGCTATTTCAATGATGACCGGAATGGTGCGCAGAGCTTTGAACATCCCGCCCGCACCGTTGGTTTCCTGGCCAATAAAACCGTATGACTTCGGCAGTTTTTCATCAACGATTCGGGCATCGATACCACCGACGCGCAGTTGAGTCACCACGAAGTCGGCACCCAGCAGCGCTGTTTTGCGGTCAAAAGTTTGGATGACATCAATTGGTAAATTTGCTTTGGCAAGCATTCTTTTGGTGAGATCGAAAATGATGTTCATTTTCTCTTTACCCATTTCAACGTCGACAAAAGCGATGTGAGAGATGGGAAGCTGGTGGTAGTTTTTAATTACCCCTTCAATCAGTTCTGGCGTATAGCTGCTACCCGCGCCAATCACCACGAGTTTTAGTTTTTTCATTAGTCTTCTACTTTTGAATTAAATTTCAACGACACTTTTCTGACATTGGATAAATGGAAAAGCATAATATCTACGATGGCTATCTGGATCGGATAGCTTATATTTTCGAAAGCAGTATCTTTAATAATGGCGTTTTTGTAGATCAAGACTGCATCGGCCTTAAGCGCCAGCGTAGAGTTTTCCCGGCTGGTAATCGCGGCCACCTTGATGCCGTTTTTTCTGGCATTAAAAATTATCTCTTCCAGCATTTCTGACTCACCGCTGTTGGAAACAATCAGCATACAATCGTTAGCGGTCAGAAAGCGGCTGCGGACATTACAGTTGGTGTAGTCTGTTTCATTGAGGATATTAAAGCCCAGCACCATCAAATTATAGCTAACATAGTTCGCCACGCTATCTGATGTACCGTATCCCCAGGTGATAATCGTATTGCAGTCGGACAAAAAATCACAAAAGACTTTGACTTTATTCTCAGACACTCTGGTTAAAGCATCCTGCATTTCTTGTATATATTCGCTAACAAACGCGTTATGGTGCTGCGAGTTTTGCGATCTGGAGAATACGTCCCGAATGTTGACCTTAAACTCCTGGAAATTATTAAAGCCTAATTTCTTTACCAACTTAGAAATAGATGGCGCGGTAGTATAAACGCGATCTGCCAGTTCATGAATTTTCATTTTATAAACATCAGCAGGGTTCTCCTGACAGAATTTATAAACTCGCAGTTCATTATTGGTTAAATTTTTTCGCATGGAGCGCACCTTTTATTATGTGGCACTTGCGCCACATTGGCTCTCGAGGGGATATTAGCAAGGGAAAAGCGGAAATAGATTTTATGATTTAGAAATTAATTTCTGCGATCTGAGTTATAAATTTCCATATGGAGGCTTCCCATTCCGTTGAGAAGTATGGCGTAACCAGAAGGCCGGATGGCAACGGAGATCGTGCTCCTGAGAAAGTGCCGGATAACGGTGTAAACACCTTATCCGGCCCACAACGGTTCGTAGGCCCGGTAAGCGTAGCGCCACCGGGCATTTTTTTACTCTTCTTCTGCCAGGGCTTTCTTCGCCAGGCCATCCAGCAGTTTTTGATGGATGCCACCAAACCCGCCGTTACTCATCACCAGGATGTGATCGCCAGGCTGTGCAGTTTTCACCACCATATCTGCCAGCGCATCCACATCGCCGCTCCAGTGCGCAGGCTGAACGCAGGCTTCAGCGACTTCTGCTACCTGCCACGGAATATGCGGGGGTTGCAGCAGGAACACTTCGTCCGCACGCCCTAACGACGGCGCCAGGTCATCTTTGCACAGGCCCATTTTCATGGTGTTCGAGCGTGGTTCCAGCACCGCGATGATGCGCGCCGTGCCACCTACTTTACCGCGCAGCGCCGCAAGCGTTGCCAGAATGGCCGTTGGGTGATGGGCGAAATCGTCATACACCGTCACGCCATTGGCTTCGCCGCGCAGCTCAAGACGACGACGGGCGTTGATAAACGAGCCCAGCGCATTGGCTGCATCCGCAGGCACGACGCCAACATGGCGCGCGGCAGCAATCGCCATCAGACCGTTGTGCATGTTGTGCTCGCCTACCAGGCCCCACTTCACCACGCCAACATTTTCACCGTCCAGCCACACTTCCCATTCGGATGCATCAGTGGTCAGCTTTTTCGCCTGCCAGTGACCTTGTTCACCAACCAGCTCTTGTTCGCTCCAGCAGCCCATCGCCATCGTCTGTTTCAGATTGATGTCGTTTTCCGGGTAGATAATACGTCCCTGGCCCGGCACGATACGCACCAGATGGTGGAACTGTTTCTGGATCGCTTTCAGATCGTCAAAGATATCAGCGTGATCGAACTCAAGGTTGTTGAGGATCAGCGTACGCGGGCAGTAATGTACGAATTTAGAACGCTTATCGAAGAAGGCGCAATCGTACTCATCCGCTTCAATCACGAAGAAGTCGCTCTCACCCAGACGCGCGGAAACCTCAAAGTTACCCGGTACGCCGCCGATCACAAAGCCAGGCTTATAGCCGCAGGCTTCGAGGATCCAGGTCGCCATTCCGGCGGTGGTGGTTTTGCCGTGCGTCCCCGCAACCGCCAGTACCCAACGATCGCGCAGCACAAAGTCATGCAGCCACTGCGGGCCGGACATGTACGGAATGTTCTTTTCCAGCACCGCTTCCACACACGGATTACCCCTGGTCATGGCATTGCCAATGATCACCAGGTCCGGCTGCGGATCGAGCTGGCTGGCATCGTAACCCTGAATCAGATCAATGCCTTGCTTCTCAAGTAAGGTACTCATCGGCGGATACACATTGGCGTCCGAACCGGTTACTTCATGACCGAGTGAGCGCGCCAGCATCGCCAGACCGCCCATGAAAGTGCCACAAATTCCCAAAATATGAATGCGCATACGTCACTATCCTTTTTTAATCTGGGGGCCATTTTACGCACATGTCCGGCAAGTGAGAAACGCATTTCAGGATATTCCGTAGTTTGCTGGCGCGATTCACCTAAGCGCGGCAATGGAAATATTTGTTAATATTGTTGCGGTCGCTTTACTCCACATAAATTGCAGGGAAAGTGTTATGAAAACGTTAGGTGAATTTATTGTCGAAAAGCAGCACGAGTTTTCTCATGCTACCGGTGAACTCACTGCTTTGTTGTCGGCAATAAAGCTGGGCGCCAAGATCATCCACCGCGATATCAACAAGGCCGGTCTGGTCGATATCCTGGGTGCCAGCGGTGCTGAGAACGTGCAGGGAGAGGTTCAGCAAAAACTCGATCTGTTCGCGAACGAAAAACTGAAAGCTGCACTGAAGGCGCGCGACATTGTGGCGGGCATTGCCTCGGAAGAAGAAGATGAAATCGTCGTCTTTGAAGGCTGTGAACACGCAAAATATGTTGTGCTGATGGATCCTCTGGATGGCTCATCCAACATCGATGTTAACGTCTCTGTCGGTACGATTTTCTCTATTTATCGCCGCGTAACCCCAGTCGGCACGCCGGTCACGGAAGAGGATTTCCTGCAACCAGGCAACAAGCAGGTTGCTGCGGGCTACGTTGTTTATGGTTCTTCCACCATGCTGGTGTATACCACCGGCTGTGGCGTACACGCCTTCACCTACGATCCTTCTCTGGGCGTATTCTGCCTCAGCCAGGAACGTATGCGCTTCCCGGCGAAAGGCAGCACGTACTCCATTAACGAAGGCAACTACATTAAATTCCCGAACGGCGTGAAGAAGTACATTAAATTCTGCCAGGAAGAAGATAAGTCAACTCAGCGCCCGTACACCTCGCGCTACATTGGCTCTCTGGTTGCGGATTTCCATCGTAATCTGCTCAAAGGCGGGATCTACCTGTACCCAAGCACAGCCAGCCACCCGCAAGGGAAGCTGCGTCTGCTGTACGAATGCAATCCGATGGCCTTCCTGGCCGAGCAGGCGGGCGGCAAAGCGAGCGATGGTAAAGATCGCATTCTGGATATCACCCCGGAAAGCCTGCACCAGCGTCGCTCCTTCTTCGTAGGTAACGACCATATGGTTGAAGATGTAGAACGCTTTATCCGCGAATTCCCGGACGCGTAATACGCTTTGCCGGATGAGACGTGTTAACGCCATCATCCGGCAAATTTATCCCCTACGCCGTTTGTACTTTAAACGCCGCCATTGCTTCGAGCAGCGCATGTGACTGCTCTTCCAGCGAGCGGGTAGCCGCTGAAGATTGCTGTACCAGCGCCGCATTTTGCTGCGCCGTTTCATCCATCTGAATCACCGCGATATTCACCTGCTCAATGCCGCGACTCTGTTCCTGCGACGCGCTGGCAATTTCACGCATCAGTTTGGTCATGCGCATGACTTCATTGGCAATCTCATCCATGGTTTCGCCCGCCTGCTGCGCCAGCTCGCTGCCTTCTCCCACGTGGGTGTGTGAATCGCTGATTAACGTGCGGATCTCTTTTGCCGCCTCGGCGCTGCGGCTGGCCAGATTACGCACTTCACCTGCAACGACCGCAAAGCCCCGCCCTTGCTCACCGGCACGCGCCGCTTCAACAGAAGCATTGAGCGCCAGGATATTGGTCTGGAAAGCAATACCGTCGATTACGCTGAGGATGTCGGCGATTCGGCTGGAACTGCCGGAAATATCGCGCATTTTCTCAATCACATAGCACACCATCTCACTGCCGCGATCGGCGGTATCCGACACCGATTTTGCCAACTGGTGTGCCTGTTCCGCGTTCTGCGCATTCTGTTTCACGGTCGCCGTGAGTTCTTCCATACTGGCGGCGGTCTGCTCCAGCGAAGTGGCTGTCGATTCAGTACGTTGTGCCAGATGCTGGTTCCCGGCCGTCAGCTCACGGCTACCAATATCAATTTGTAAACTGGCATCGCGGACACGCTGTACCGAGTCGCCCAGCGCATGGCGCATTTCATCCATTGCCGCGTTCAGACGGTTGAATTCGGCGCTGGCCGACAGCGCGGTAACCGGCGACAAATCCCCCGTCGCCAGGCGTTCCAGTTGCTCAACCATATTATCCAGCGGCTTGAGAAACTTATTTCGCAACATGAACCAAATCACCGCCAGCAACGCGAGGGCAGCCAACATCGAGGCACTCATAATACCGTGGTAAATCAACGAAGTAATGATACGGGTAGAGGCATACAGCCCCATACCGCCGGTCAGCAACAGAAGGAACGTCAGCAGAGACAATAACACCAACAAACTTGATCGAATTGAAAGGGATTTTGGCATCGTTATATTTCCGGTTGTAGGGTTAAAACAGACCTGTACAGAACCTATCGACTACAACCGGAAAAAGTTTAGGTATTTAAATGTTTAGTGAAAAATCAGGATGTTACTTTGGTGTTGCCGCCGTCCCCACTCTGGTTACTGGCGAGCTTTGACGATTTTCCCAAAGTACCGTCAGGCCGCGCTGTAAGGCAATAAAAATAAACAATAAAATGCCAATCGCGATCTTCGTCCACCAGGAACTTAATGTGCCATCAAAATTAATGTAGGTCTGGATCAACCCCTGAATGGCGACACCAAACAACGTTCCTAACACCGTACCGACCCCGCCGCTCAACAGGGTTCCGCCAATCACGACTGAGGCAATCGCATCCAGCTCAACGCCGACGCCCGCCAGCGCATAACCCGCCTGGGTGTAAATTGAAAAGACAATGCCAGCAAGCGTCGCAAGCCCGGTCGACAGCATATAGATACGGATGGTCGTGCTGCGGGTTGAGATCCCCATCAGGTTGGCAGAGGTGGCGTTGCCGCCAATCGCGTAAACCTGATTACCAAAGCGCGTACGGTGCGCCAGGAATATGCCAATGACGACTACCGCCAGCATCAGCAATCCCATTGCACTCAGGCGACCGCCGCCGGGAATTTTCCATGCCAGGCTTGAGAGCATGTCATAAACCGGATGGTTAATTGGGATCGACTCTTCAGACACCAGATAGCTGACGCCGCGCAGGAAGAACATTCCCGCCAGGGTAATAATGAATGCCGGGATCTTCAGCGCATCAATCAGTAACCCCATAAACGCGCCAAACGCGCAGCCCATCAGCAGAATCAGGGGAAACGCCAGCAGCGGAGATATACCCCAGTAGCCAATGGCCTTCGCCAGAAATACGCCGGTAAACGCGATCACCGAGCCAACGGACAGGTCGATCCCGCCAGAGAGAATCACGAAGGTCATGCCCACGGCGATGATGCCCAGAAAAGCGTTATCGGTCAGGATATTGCAGATAACTCTGGTTGAAGCAAAAGCCGGAAATTGTGTCAGGCAGTAGAGGTAACCCAGTACAAATACGCCGAGGGTGATCATCAGCGGTAAATTACGTTTTATCATGACCACGCACTCCTTTTATCAGGCTGATAAAGCGTTGTGATTGCACGACCAGCACACACAACACCACCACAGCTTTGACCACTTGATTTAGTTCTGGCGGGAAGCCCGACAGTAAAATCCCGGTGTTCATGCCCTGAATAATCAATGCCCCGATCACCGACAGCAGCAGATTAAAGCGCCCGCCCATCAGCGAGCCGCCGCCGATGACTACCGCCAGGATGGCATCCAGTTCCAGCCACAATCCGGCGTTATTGGCATCTGCCCCGCGGATATCCGCCGTGACGATAATGCCGGCGATAGCCGCACACAGACCGCTCAGCACATAGGTGAGCATCACGATGATGCGCGTGTTCACCCCGGCGTTTTTTGCCGCACGAATGTTGATGCCTACCGCTTCAATAAACATCCCCAGCGCCGTTTTACGCGTCAGTAGCCAGAACACCACCAGCGTTAGCAGTGCAATGATCACTGGCGTGGGGAACAGTAAGAGCGAGCCGCTGCCAAACCACGACAGTTCGGGCGAATTGAAGGTGACGATCTGCCCGGAGGTGATAAGCTGCGCCACTCCGCGTCCGGCCACCATCAGGATTAGCGTGGCAACGAACGGTTGGATCTTGAGGATTGCCACCAGAATCCCGTTCCATAACCCTGCCAGAATGCCGGAGCCTAAGGCGGCAAGCAGCACCACCGGCAAACTGTGCCCGGCCACCGTCATCGCCGCGGTGGTGGCACCGGCAATGGCCATGACGGCGCCTACGGAAAGGTCGATGCCGCCGGTGGCAATCACCAGCGTCATGCCAATCGCTAACAGCGCCACGGGGGCGGCACGGTTGAGAATATCAATCGGGCTACCGAACAGCCGACCATCTTGCAAAATCACCTGATAAAAGTGCGGCGCGACCAGGCTATCCACCAGCAGCACCAGCAGTAGCGCCACCAGTTGTGGCATGCCCTTTGGCCAGCGGAATCGCCGTTGCGGCGGAGTGGATTGAGGGAGAGATTGAGGCATCACCATAGTCTCCTTAGGCCGCAATGGCGTTCATGATCGCCGGCACGGACAGTTCAGCCAGCGGGATCTCGGCCACCTGTTTGCGATCGCGCATAATAATGACCCGATCGGCATAGCCCACTAACTCTTCCAGTTCGGATGAAATCACCAGCAGCGCCAGACCATCCGCGCACAGCGTTTCGATCAGGCGGATGATCTCGGCATGCGCGCCGACGTCGATCCCACGCGTAGGTTCATCGAGGATCAGGAACTGCGGTTTGGTCAGTAACCAGCGCGAGAGCAATACTTTTTGCTGATTGCCGCCGGAGAGGAATTCGATCGGCTGTTCAGCGTTGGGGGTGCGAATTCCGAGCTGGCGGATAAAACGCTCGGCAATCTCATTTTGTTCTTTCCGCGGAATAGGCCGCAGCCAGCCACGCTGCGCCTGTAATGCCAGAATGATGTTTTCACGCACCGAGGCGGCGGCGATAATGCCATCCGTTTTGCGATCCTCCGGACAGAAGCCGATCCCCAGACACGAAGCCTGATGCGGCGATCGCAAGGTCTGCGCTTTGCCTTTGATCAGCGCACTGCCGCTGTCGGCGGGTTTAATACCGAAGATCACCTCCGCCGTTTCCGTTCGCCCGGATCCCAGCAGTCCAGCGAGACCGACGATCTCACCAGGACGCACCTGTAGATCAAACGGCGCGATGGTGCCTTTCTTGCCAAAGTCGCTAAAGGCCGCCACTGGTTTATCACTCAGCAGCGTACGGCCCGCACGCTGTAGCGCATGGGTATCCAGTTCGCGACCCAGCATCATTTTGACCAGTTCGATCTGTGGCAGTTCGCGGGTTTCACGGCAGCCAACGAAGCCGCCGTTACGCAGAACGGTAATGCGATCGCTGACCTGATAGACCTGATCGAGGAAGTGGGTAACGAAGATCAGACTGACGCCCCGATCGCGCAGATGCCGCATCAGGCCGAACAGCATTTCTACTTCCTGGGTATCAAGACTGGCGGTGGGCTCATCGAGGATCAGCACTTTCGCGGAGAGATCGATCGCCCGACAGATGGCGACGATCTGCTGCATCGCCACGGAAAAGCGGTTCAGCGGCTCGCGCACGTCGAGGGAAAAACCGTATGACGCCATCAACTCCGTCGCGCGTTTTTCCATCTGCTTGCGCAGCAGCAGGCCAAAACGCCGAGGTTCACGGCCAATAAACAAGTTATCCGCTACTGACATATTGGGCAGCAGGTTCACTTCCTGATACACGGTACCGATCCCCAACTGCTGGGCATGGGCGGTATTTTTGGGGGAGATAGGCTGGCCTTCGAGCCAGATCGTGCCGCGATCTGCATGGTAAACGCCGGTCAGCGCTTTGATTAGCGTCGATTTACCGGCTCCGTTTTCTCCCAGCAGCGCCATAATCTCACCGCGACGCAAGCTGAAATCCACGTTATCCAGCGCTTTGACGCCGGGAAAGAATTTGCTTAATCCTTCGGTGCGGAGGATTTCCTGATGGGGGTCGGTGGTCATGGCATTCCTCCGGTACGAAATCACGGCCTTTTCGTAGGCCTGATAAGCGCAACGCCATCAGGCCTACGGAAGACCGGCAGCAAAACTAGTAGCCCATGTTTTTCTTCTTCTCTAACTCTTCTTTCGCCGTATCCGGCAGATAGAGGATCGACTTGGTAATGGTCAGCTTTTCAGGCATCGTGCCGTCTTTTTTGAATTTCTCCAGCGCGTCGAATGCCGGGCCTGCCATATTCGGCGTCAGCTCGACGCTGGCGTTGGCTTCACCGTCAATCATTGCTTTGTAGATATCCGGAACGCCGTCGATGGAACCGGTCAGAATATCTTTGCCGGGTTTCAGGCCCGCTTCTTTAATCGCCTGGATTGCCCCGATCACCATGTCATCGTTATGGGCGTAAACCATGCAGATGTTCTTGCCATTGTTTTCCGCTTTGATAAAGCTCTCCATCACTTCTTTCCCTTTACTGCGGGTGAAGTCGCCGGACTGTGAGCGGATAATCTTAATGTTTGGTGCGCTGGCGATGGCTTCAGCAAACCCTTTTTTACGATCGATGGCCACGCTGGCCCCGACAGTCCCTTGCAGCTCAACGACGTTACACGGCTTGCCGTTCACTTGTTTAATCAACCAGTCGCCGATCAATTTACCTTCCAGCACGTTGTCGGCGGTGACCGTGGTCATATAGAGAGATTTGTCTTTTACATCGATGGAACGATCGAGCAAAAAGACCGGAATGTCGGCATCTTTAGCTTCTTTTAAAACCGGTTCCCAACCCGTTGCCACGACCGGCGCAATAAAGATGGCGTCAACGCCCTGCGCAACAAATGAGCGAACTGCTTTAATCTGGTTTTCCTGCTTTTGCTGGCCGTCAGCGATTTTCAGCGTAATACCACGCTTTTCAGCCTCGCTTTTCGCAACGTTGGTTTCTGCGGCGCGCCAGCCGGATTCAGAGCCAACTTGCGAAAATCCTACGGTTAAAGGGGCTGCCATTGCCATAGACGACATGGCTGCCGAAACTGCTGTGACTAAAAGTAAGCGCTTCCACATAAGTGCGTCCTCGTAGGGTGATTATTGTTGGTTAATAAACCGTCGCGAAAAAACTATAGACAATTGAGCATGTAACGAATTGCGTTACATCACACTTCAAAAAAGTAAATAAAACGTTAATCACAACTTTGTAATCGCTTTCATCCCGCTATGAAAAATGCGGCTGAAGATATGGATTTTTCTGTCACGAGAGAGGGGTAAAAAGAAGAAAATGAGCGCAGAGAAAGCGAAAACAAGCGGAGACATTCAGCGCGAGTTGGCTATAATACCCGCCACTTGTTTGCCATAGCTTATTTAAAGGAAACAGACATGAGCTTACTCAACGTCCCTGCCGGTAAAGACCTGCCGGAAGATATCTACGTTGTTATCGAGATCCCTGCGAATGCAGATCCGATCAAATACGAAGTTGACAAAGAGAGCGGCGCCCTGTTCGTTGACCGCTTCATGTCCACCGCGATGTTCTATCCGTGCAACTACGGTTACATCAACCACACCCTGTCTCTGGACGGTGACCCGGTAGACGTTCTTGTCCCGACTCCGTACCCGCTGGAGCCAGGTTCAGTGATCCGCTGCCGTCCGGTTGGCGTGCTGAAAATGACTGACGAATCCGGTGAAGATGCGAAACTGGTTGCGGTTCCGCACACTAAGCTGAGCAAAGAATACGATCACATCAAAGATGTGACCGACCTGCCGGAACTGCTGAAAGCGCAGATCACCCACTTCTTCGAACACTACAAAGATCTCGAAGCGGGCAAATGGGTAAAAGTTGACGGTTGGGACAACGCTGAAGCCGCTAAAGCTGAAATCGTTGCTTCTTTCGAGCGCGCGAAGAAGTAAGTTCGCGTTAGCTTAAAACCCTGAACGCCAGTCTCTGGTTAGTAAGGGTTTTTAAATTTTTACGTTCTACCACCTCTCCCCTTCGCTGTTTTCTTTTTGACCTACCAGAATGGGTAGTCACATTTCATTTATCTTAATTGCGAATGATATTAGATCTCATTATCATTCTCAGCATGTAAATAAATGTGAATAAAAGTCAATGAACCTCCACAATGTGAAGTCCCTGAAACGCTATTCCTGCGTGGCACTCGCCACAGCGCTGTTATTTACCAACCTGTCCAGCGTGGCGCGGACGCTACCTGAGAAAGATTTTCTGACCCGCGATGTCGGTAACGGCGTGTATGAGCTGGCGGTTGATAGCCAGCAGAATGCGCTTTTTGTCGCCTCGTCGCCGTCGTTTGATAAAGATAAAACCAGCGGGCTTATCTATAAACTCGATCTGGAGAAACTCACGACGACTGAAGTCATCGACACCAGTCGTCGTGCCTTTGCCACCGCGCTGGATGAAGAAAACCAGGTGCTGTATGTCGGCAACACGCTGGAAGGTTCAGTAACGCTAGTCGATACCCGCAGCGGTAAAGAGCTGGCGATACTGCAACTGAGCGAAGCCAAAAACCCGAAAGATATTGTTCATACGCGTGAAATGGTGCTCGATAAACAGCACCACCGTCTGTACGTTTCTGGCGTGGCTGAAAAAGGCATAGTCTGGGTGGTGGACACACAAAAGCGCGAGAAAATCGCCACCCTCGAGAACATGGGCCAGTACCCGACCGGCATGGCCGTGGATGCAAATAAGAACCGCCTGTATGTTGTGAATGGCCGAAACGAACTTATTACGCTGGATACCACCAACCATCAAATTATTAATCGCTTTACCATTGAGCCAGATAAAAAACATTTTTTCCTGAATATTGCCCTGGATGCAAAAAATAACCGCGCATTCCTGACCGATCCGGATTTAGCGGACGTACTGGTTGTTGATCTTAATACCGGTAAGGTTATTGCACCAATTAAGGTTATTAACTCGCTGGCAGTGATATATAACGAAAAACGCCAGGAAGTTTATATCACCCACCGTAATGCTAAACGCATCAGCATTGTGAACAGCAAGACCTATCAGGTAAAACAAAGCATTGAAACCAATGCCTTACCTAACAGTCTGGCGCTCTCGGCAGATGCTAACACCCTGTACGTCAGCGTCAAACAGTCGGAAAAAATGACAGGTGTGAAGCCCGACTACGTGCTGAAAATCGATCTCTCTAAATATTAATAATTAAAAAACTATCTGCACCTTGCAGCTTTTTTGAGCTGCAAGGTGATGTTTTTATTTTTTACTTTTCAGGTGTCTATATTATGAAAACGCGTCAACTTATTACGCTGACAGGGATCGTTGCATTCTCAGGCGGTGTTATTTTCCCCACCCAGGCAGAAGAACTCACCGAGACCTCACGCACTAGCGAAGATGAAATGGTGATCACCGCATCCGGATTCTCGCAGCAAAAACGCGAAGCGCCGGCCACTATTTCAGTTATCGATCGTAACACGCTGGATATTCAGCCGGACCGTAGCATCGGTGAAGCCATTAAAAACCTTCCCGGCGTCTCGGTCACCAACAGCAGTGGCATGAATGCCGGTAGCATTATGATCCGCGGCATGGACCCGTCCTATACCGCTTTTATGGTCAACAGCGTCAAACAAAATACCGGTGAATCTCGCCCTTACGGACATGATATTGGTACTGAAGCCAACTTCTTACCGCCAATGGAGGCCATTGAGCGTATCGAAGTTATCCGTGGGCCGATGTCCTCGCTGTACGGTTCAGACGCCATCGGCGGTGTGGTTAACGTCATTACCAAAAAACCGTACGGCGCAAAAGAGTGGACCACGGCAATTGCTGCCAATACCTGGCTGCAGGAACACCAGTATTTAGGTAATACCAGCCAGATGAATTTGTTTACCATGGGGCCGATTGTGCCCGATGTTCTCGGCCTTAGCGTGGCGGCCGACTGGCTTGACCGTCGCGATGACGATCGCAATAACTATTTTGGCAAACACAATCGTAAATCCGTTGATATGACATTGGGCCTGGCCGCCAGCGAGAATAACCTGTTCGATCTCAACGTGGTCACCGGTGAGCAGGAAAAAAACCGTACCCAGAAACGCGGTGCGCCGTGGTCATGGCTGTTCGATCGTAACGCCGCCACCCTGACGCATACCGGCTGGTATGCAGACGACACCATCGCGACGACCAACTACATAAACTATGAAAAAGGCCGTTCGAAGTACGTTTATGACGGACAGTCCCCGCAGTATGTGCAGATGGAGAACTACGTCGCCAATTCGCAAACCACTTTCACGCTCGACACCCATAAACTGACCGTTGGGGCGAATTTCACGCGCGAAGAGCTGAATGACCGCTTTGATGTGGCCAACAAAACGCTGCCCGGATCTGACCCGGTGACCAAAATCAGCCGTAACGGTTGGGCATTGTTTGCTGAAGACGGCTGGAGCATTGGCGATTTCATCCTGACCACGTCAGCGAGGATGGACCAGGATGACAATTTTGGCACACATATTACGCCGAAAATGTACGGTAACTGGGCCTTTAGCAATGACTGGGCGCTGAAAGGCGGCGTTTCCGCAGGCTATAAAAAACCGGAGCTGCGCGCGACGTCCAGCAACTTCGTAACCCCTTACGGCTCAACCGTACCTTATCCCTTCCTCACCGTTGGTAACGACGACCTGAAACCTGAACAAAGCGTTAACTCTGAACTGGGCCTCTACTGGACGGGAGATGCGCTATCGCTCGACAGCACCGTCTTCTATACGCAGTTCAAAGACAAAATTGCTGAACAAACTATTTGTGAAACCACGTCGACGAACCAGTGCTCCGTCAACGGCTACAACGCGGATTCCGTCAGTAAATACTTCAACGTCAGCGAGGCGGATGTATACGGTATAGAACTGAATGCCGACTGGCAGATTACCGCCGATGTAAAAGCCAACGCTAACTACACCTGGAACCACAGCGAACAAAAAAGCGGCGTTAACAAAGGCTACGCGCTCAACGATTATCCGCGCCATATGGCGAATCTGTCGCTGAACTGGGCGGCAACGCAAAGCCTGGACGTATGGAGTACGGTGAATTATCGCAGCAGTAACCGCAACAGCGGCAATAACTATAAATACGATGACTACACGATGGTGGACGTAGGCCTACGTTATCAGCTCAATAAGCACACGCAACTGATGGCTGGGGTCTACAACGTGCTGGATGAGGATCCGAAACTGACAACCGCGTGGAACGAATCCGCACAGGTGGAAGGACGCCGCTATAACCTCGGCGCGCGCGTGGAGTTTTAAATCCAGAATAAAACAACGCCACCCGAGGGTGGCGTGTTCATATCAGTACTGGTCTCGGTCTAACCAGTTACCGCTTTCAATCAGCGTTAAGCCATCAACCGGACGTTGGTACACGTACATCCATGCACTTCCGTACGGCGTTTGAATTAACTGGCGTGCGTATTCACCGCCACGGGTACGCAGAGCGTCAAGCTCTGCCAGCGTGGCGTTATCAATACGATAAACTTCCCCGTGTACTGTTCCCTCTCCTGGAACGGCGCCTGGATAGTGGCCCAGGCTATACAACTGGTAGTTGTCGATACTGAAATTTCCCAGCAACAGGGCATTGGTCATCCAGTGGCTGTTGCCTTGTTTGGTTCGTAAACTGCCGTAGACAAATATTCGCATTGCTAAAACTCGAACTGATAGAGCAAATCAAGTGCCTGATCTACGCCAGACACTGCTTCCAGATATAGCTTAGGCATCAGACGATAACGTAGCGTGAGTGTCGCTAAGGAGTCAAATATACCCACACCATATTTCACCTGCAGACCTGGCAGTACGTATCCGCTGACAACCACCTGAGATGAATCACCCACCCCTTGTGTGTCCAGTGCCAGATTGCTTACGCCAAATGTCTCCCCGATTTTACCCACAACCTGACCACTTTGTGCAACCCCCAGACCAATAAGCATTGAAGTCATTGCCGCGCTGTCGCTCTGTTCGCTATCCAGTCCTTGTCCGCGTAGCAGGTAGGAAAGCGCCATTTGCTGCGACATCGCCGGGTCGGAGAAGATTTCCGCCTTCGGCTCATCGGCGGAGCCCGTGACGCGAACCCCGGCGATCACGTCGTCTTCGGTGGCTTCCGGGTTACGAATTGCTTCGATGTTGAGTAACGGCTGATCCGGCGGACCGGAGAACAACAGCTCGCCCTTACGCACAATCAGATCCTGACCATAGGCATGGAAACGCCCGCTCGGAATATTAATTTGTCCGTTCAGCCCCAGCCCCTGCTTATCCTGCACCACTTTCAGATCGCCCGTCAGACGCGCTTTCAGACCAAAGGCGTCAATACGCACGTTGTTACCGACATGGATGTTCAGGTTGCTGTTGATCGGAATACCTGCTGTCTGCGGTTTCTCCGGTTGCAGATTGTTGTTAAGCATGACCATATCGCTGGAAACCCCTACCGCGCTCTCCGGCAGATCGTGTACCACGATACGCGCCCACGGCACATCCACGTTGCCATCAAGGGTAAACAGGCTCGGCGTGGCTTCAAAGACCACGTCCGGCGATACGTCCAGGCGGACCATCGGCGGCACGGTAATACGAACCCTGCTGCCTTTAGCCGCAACGCGCGCCCGCCAGTTGTCTATCTGACTCCAGTCGGCATCGCCGCTCAGGTTAATTTCGCCCTGCTGCGTACGCACCACGCCCGCCAGCGTTGAGCGTGTTCCGGTGAAGTTAACGGCTAACTGGCTTGGCTGCATGTCAAACGGCATAAAGTTACCGTCGATATCCAGACCGCTCAGCTGCAGCTGTCCGAGCAGTTGCGGGCTTTGCACATCACCGCCCAGACGTAGGTTGGCGTTGATCACCCCTGCCGCTTTTTCACCGCGCGAGAAAATGGGGTTCACCATCGCCAGATTGAAGTTGCGGATGTTGACGTTGCCGCCGAGACTGCGGCGTCCTTGCGGATCCGTCACCTGCACCTGGCCGTCAAACTGCCCGTTGTTGGTCAGGCGAATCAGCCAGCCCAGCTCGGCACGGTTATTGTGCAGGTCGGCGGTCAGATTCAGCGTTTCAAACGCCACCGGGAGCGGCGCATCGTTCACGCTTTGCGTGACCTTCACGTTACGTCCGCTCAGCGTAACCTGCCCCTGCGGCAGCCCCTCTTTGGTGGTGTCCCAGCTAATATCAGCTTTGCCAGTGATAACGCCGCTGGCCTGGGTTGTATCCGGCATAAACGGTTTTAGCATCGCCAGGTCGAAGCGGTTAAGGCTCACCACCGCGCGTCCTTGTGCACCGGCATCAATGGTTTGCGGTACGCACAGTTCCGCATTCGGGTTGTTCCAGCAGTGCGGCCCAATGCTGATTTTCTGTTCCTGATTGCGATAATCCAGCGCGACAGGGCGGTTAAGGGACCACGGACCGACCGGCGTCTGGAAGCGGGTATCGCTTAACGCACCTTTCCAGCGCTGCTCTTTGCGATCAAAGCTACCTGCCAGGGAGAGCTGCCCGGAGACCGGTTCCCCCTGAATGCGCAGCTGCAGCTCATGCTGCTTTTCGCTACCTTTGGCATTGAGCGTCACCAGGCCAATATTCACGTCAGGCTGTACAATCCGCTCTACGCGAACGTTGAGATTACCAGCGATTTGCTCTGCCGATTTCACGTCGCCTTCGACGCGCACCTGAGCGACGGACAGCTCCTGCCAGCGCAGCCCCCGGGCGGTGATATCCGCCAGCAGTTGTGGCGCTTCAACCGTACCGCGAACTTTTACCAGCCCTTTCGCCGTACCGCCCAGTCCCGGTAGCGCGTTATCCAGGCTCGGGGCATCAATCGTCGCGTCGAGATTGAGGTCTTTGACCCCCAGTTCCCCTTTCACATCCGCGCTGTTGCGTCCCAGTTCCAGATGCAGGCCCGGGATCGTCCACTGCAGGTAGCTGTTACCCTTCAGCGAACCGTGCACATTAACCTTGTTCTGCTTCACGTTGCCGGTCAGCTTCAGCTCGGGCACCTCCATCTGCCAGCTTCCGCCGTACAGACTGCCGCGAGTTTTCACCAGGCCATTCAGTTTTGATGGCCACTCCGGGATCGCTTTCGCCGTGTTGATGCCATCCAGCGTTAGCTCCCCGCGCCAGCTGATCGCCTGCTGCCAGTCCACCAGCGCTTTCAGCTCAGTTTTCCCTTCCAGCGCCGCAACGCTGAGTTTGTCGAGATTGATCTGCTGTTCGTTGCCTTTGGCGTCCAGCGTGATGGTAGCCGGAGGAATATCCTGACCTTTCACAGCGGTACGCATCGACAGCGTATAGTCGGTCATCTTACCGGTCAGTTTGAGCTTGATGTCATCAGCCTGGAACTGCTTGTCGCCGGTAAACGGCCAGTAAACCTGCTTACTCACCACCTCAAGGTTGAGCGGCAATCCGGCTTCCGCCAGACGCGCCTGCGCCCGCAGATCCATATCCACCGGACCAGACAGATTTACGCCGACTTCCAGCTGTTCACGCAGCGCGCCGCCGACCTTCAGCTTCACCTTTTCGCCTTTTAACGGGTCCACGTTGAGCGTGCTGTTTAACGTAATATCGACCGGCCACGTGTCGGTCAGTTGCGCCGTGCCGCTGGCTTTTACCGTCCCCTGATTCGAGTCGATATCCAGTGCATCGAGTTTCATGTTGCCGTCAATGCTGCTCACTTTCAGCAGCATGTTATGTACCGTTAAATCCGTATCCCCGGTCACGCGCAACTGCTCGCCGCGAAACGCTTCAATGTTGAGATTGAGCGGCAGATGGACATCGGTCATTTCCGGCAGCACCGGCTTTGAGAACAGATCTTTTAGCGTTTCGCCGAGCGGTTTTTCATCCGGTTGCGGATTCTGAATCTTTGGTTCGACAACCTCTTCCTGCGCCACTTCCGCCACTTTAGGCAGGGCAATCAGCAGCCCCTGTAATGACGTTGGCTTCAGGGTCAGCGTTTTTTCCTGCCAGTTCAGGCCGGAGGTAAATTCCAGCACCGAAACCGTGGTGTCATCGATTTTGATATTGATGTTGTTCAGCGCCACGCGCGAAAGCGTGATTGGGTAAGGTGTGGAAAGGTTAAGCGGACCGCTCTCTTCCTCTTCAACCGGCGCTGATGGCGGCATCTTTTTGCTGTCGATCGCCACGTTGATATTTTTCAGCGACAGATCGTTGACGCACAGGCTGCTGTCCCACAGGCAGTTAAGCCCCACGGCCAGATGCACTTCGCCAGCATTCACCGCCACGCCAGGCTGGTCATAACGAATATTTTTGAGCGATAAATCCCGCCAGCCGCCGGTGACCTGACCAATCTCCAGCCCCGGAACCCAACGATTCGCCGCTTTGAAGATCAGATGCAGGCCCGAAGTAGTGCCGACGAGGAACGCCACCGTGCCTAACAACAGCAGGATAAAAATCAGCACGCCGAGGCTTATCTTCTTCCATAAACTCATAATTCAGGCCCCAGACCGATGTAAAACTGTAAACCATGTTCATCTTTGTCGCCCACAGGGACAGCAAAGTCGAGCTTGATGGGTCCCACTGGCGATTGCCAGCGTACGCCGACCCCGGCACCGGTTTTGAAATCACTTCTGCGGATATCGCTGACCGCTTCGCCGCTATCGACAAACATCGCGCCCCACCATTTTCCGGTCACGTTGTACTGATATTCCAACGAGCCGGTCGCCAGCTTCGAGGCCCCTTTCAGCTTGCCGTCGCTGCCTTCAGGCGAAATAGATTTGTATTTGTAGCCGCGAATGCTGCGATCGCCCCCGGCGAAGAAACGCAGATCCGGCGGTACTTTGTCGAAGTCCCCGGTTTCGATCCAGCCGAGGTTGCCGCGCATTACAAAGCGATGACGATCGTACAGCGTGCGGATCCAGACGTTTTGTGCCTGGAAGACGGAGAAATCAACGTCTGAACCCCAGGCCGTGTTGGAGTAATCGATGGAATAACGTTGGGAGTCGCCCCAGACTGGCATCAGACCGCCGCGCGAGCGCGTCCGGCTGATCATCACGCCCGGATAGAGCAGCATGGTGGTGTTAGTGACGTTACCCTGGGTAAAGTGGTCGAGGCTCCAGCGCAGGTTAATCGCGCGCTGCCAGCCGCTGGAGAGATCCCAGTAGCGGGAAACCGCAAGCGTAGTGGAGTCCTGCTCGGTATCGTTTAAATCGGTACGCTTAAAGCCCCCCTGCACCAGGTAATACTGCTCCAGCGGGTTCTTTAATAGCGGCATTTTATAACTGAAATCAAGAACCTGCTCTGGCGCAGAGATGCTGGCGCTGGTGGTCAGGCTGTGGCCATAGGAGTTCATCCACGGCTTTTTCCACGAGGTCTTCACCCGTGGACCGACGTCAGTTGAGTAACCGACCCCGGTTTCGATGGTGTTTTCAGTTCGCGGCGACACCACGCCTTTCAGCGGCAGCACTTTGGTTTCACGGGCTTTATCAAATTCCGGTGCGACGACAACGGAATTAAACCATCCGGTCGCCGACAGACGACGGTTCAGTTCGCCCAGATCTTTCGACTCGTACTCTTCACCCTCTTTAAAGGGCACCAGATTTTGTAGGTACTCATCGCGAATTTGCGAGCCTTCAAAAGTGACATGCCCAAAGCGATAGCGTTCCCCGCTGTTGTAATCGATATCCCAGAATGCCTGGCGGCGTTCGAGCGCTATCCCAAGCTGGCTTTTATTAAATTCACTGTCGAAATAGCCTTTGCGCAACGCCACGCTGGTGAGTGATTTTTTGAAGTTATCATAGTCCCCCTGATTCAGCACGGTGCCGATTGCCGGTCGCGTTTTCAGCAGATCCAGGTAATCTTTATCCGTACGTGCGCCACCGCGCAGAATCACTTCGGTGCCGCCAATCAGCACCGGCTCACCAGGGGTCACTTTGGCAATCAGCACCTGGCGTCCTTTCGCCGGCGGCGGACGCAGCTCAAAATCAATGGTGGGCTCAAAGTAGCCCAGCGCTTTTAGCCCTTCGCGGATGGCATCATCAACGCGCGCACGAAAGCGTCGGTCTGGAGTGACTTCATCACTTTGAATCGTGGATAGCTGCGCGCGGACGTTTTTCTCCAGCGGTCCTGATAATCCTTCGACCTGTAAGCGAACATTCGCTGCGGCGGCGGAGCCACTTAAGCACAGTAATCCCACCCAACATAACTGACGGATATGTGGCACATTTTCTCCTGAATATCCTTTTTTCCCACCCCTGGAAAAAAATACTATGCCGTTCCTCGGCTTAACAAAAAATCAACAATAAGAGTTGAAAAACAGACGACAACCCAAATATTTCTTATGTTTAACTCTAGACGTATTCACGCCGTTTATTGTGGGCAAAGACGCGTCTCGTTACAACCTTAACCCAAATGACTGATTTCGGGAGAACGGCCATGAGTTTATTTGATAGAAAGCATCTTGTTACTCAAGCAGATGCCCTACCTGGACGCAACACCCCGATGCCAGTGGCAACGCTGCATGCGGTTAACCAACATTCGATGACCAACGTGCCCGACGGTATGGAGATAGCCTTTTTCGCCATGGGATGTTTCTGGGGCGTTGAACGTTTATTCTGGTCATTACCCGGGGTATACAGCACAGCGGCCGGATATACCGGCGGCTACACCCCTAACCCAACCTATCGGGAAGTGTGTTCCGGCGATACCGGACACGCCGAAGCGGTACGCGTCGTCTATGACCCGCATGTTATCAGCTACGAGCAACTGCTGCAGGTGTTCTGGGAAAATCACGACCCGGCGCAGGGCATGCGTCAGGGGAACGACCAGGGGACGCAGTATCGCTCCGCCATTTACCCGTTAACGCCGGAGCAAACCGTCGCGGCACGGGCAAGCCTTGAGCGTTTTCAGGCAGCAATGACCGCCGCTGGCGACGAGCGCACCATTACAACGGAAATCACTACCGCAACCCCGTTCTACTATGCCGAGGACGACCACCAGCAGTATCTGCATAAAAATCCTTATGGGTACTGCGGTATTGGCGGGATTGGCGTTTGTCTGCCGCCAGAACGTTGATCCGCGATTAGCGCGCTACCGTCACCCGCGCGGCATGGCGCGTTGCGTGGGTAACGGTTCCCCGATCCGTCACCTTTCCCTTCAACAACAGGTTAAACACGGGCGCAGAGGGGCGATTTAGACGGTTCTGCAGCAGATGCACCGCCTCCACGCCCAGTGCCCGACAGGGGATAGTGATACTGGTTACCGCGGCGACGATATGCGCATCCAGCTCCTGAACATCCGTCGTCATCAGCGACATCTCACCGGGTATCTCCACTCCACCTTTTTCCAGCACCCGCTGGATGCCCGTCGACATTGATGCCCCGGCGCAGAAAATGACCTCTGGCCACGCTTCACGCGGCGTCTCACGTAGCCAGTGGTCCATCGCACGTTCTGATTCATCTTCAGAAAACCCTTCCGTCACCAGCAGATCACGCCCGGTATCAAACGGTATCTGATATTGTCGGTAGACCTCCTTAATGCCCTCCAGACGCCAGTACAAGGTTTCCCGGCGCAGGCTGGTGACATGGAGAATACGCCGATGCCCCTGATCAAAAAGATATTGCACAGCACGGTTGCCAATTGCCCGGTGATCGGGGGATACCGCATCCAGTAACCCTTCTTTGTCCTGCGAGTTAATCAACACGCAGGGTTTATCCAGCAGTAGCGCCAGTTTATGCACGGTCGGGTCATCAATGCCGATGAGAATAATGGCATTGATATTTTTACTGTTGGCCTTTTCCTGAAAGACCTTTATGTCCGCGCGTTGCTCATCCAGTCCGCAGTAACTCAGATAGACATCATGCGGCGCTATCGCCTCAGCAATTCCGCGCGTCACTTCGAGGTAAAATGCATCGCCACGGGCGGTAAAGGTACGCAACGGGGCGAAAATGGCGATGCCGTTGATCAATAGCCGTCCACTGGACAGCGAGTCCAGAACGCCCAGCCTGCGCGCGCAGCTGACAATCGCATCGCGCGCGTTGTCGCTGGTATATGACTTTCCGCTAAGTACTCTCGACACCGTACTCACCGAGTACCCTGTCAGGGCAGCAATTTCGTCCATTTTTAGCTTGCCAGACATTCTGTGACCTCACTCGCAATCAATCTTTGCAATTTTTTGCAAACGTAGTTCATTGACTCTAAAACACTTTTTCAATGACTGGATGAACTTCTTTTTCATCCTGCAACCGTTCTCACAAAATCACATTGTCGATATTCCAGGCGTTTCATATGTTCCGCATATCCCTTCTTTCTCATGAAAAAGGCACGACATGAAAAAAATACGCTTTGGCATTATTGGGGTTGGCAACATTGGTACCGTCCACGCGCGCTACCTGCTGGCCGGAACGGTACAAGAAGCAGCGCTCGCCGCAGTATGCGATAACAATCCTGATCAGCATGCGGCGATCCAACGGCTGGTCGGTGAAGAGGTGACACTGTTCAGCGATGCGCGTGAGATGCTGGAAAGTGGGCTGATCGACGCCGTTATCGTCGCCACACCGCACTATGACCATCCAGGTTTATCGATGATGGCCATGCGTCTTGGCATCCATACGCTGTGCGAGAAGCCTGCTGGGGTCTACACCGCGCAGGTACAAGAGATGAACGCCTGTGCGCGCGAATGCGATGTGGTGTTCGGCTTGATGTACAACCAGCGCCCCAATCCGCTGTATCAGAAAGTTAAAGATCTGATCGACAGTGGCGAACTCGGCGAGCTGCGTCGCTCTAACTGGATCATTACCAACTGGTATCGTTCGCAGAGCTATTACAACTCCGGCGGCTGGCGCGCGACCTGGAAAGGTGAAGGCGGCGGCGTGCTGCTTAATCAGGATCCGCACCAACTCGATTTATGGCAATGGCTGGTCGGCATGCCGGTACGCTTGCGTGCCTTTTGCCAGTTTGGCAAACACCGCCAGATTGAAGTTGAAGATGACGTCACGGCCTACGCGGAATACGCCAACGGCGCGACCGGCGTGTTCATCACCACCGTCGCCGAAACACCCGGCACAAATCGCCTGGAAATTGTCGGCAGCCGGGGAAAAGTGGTAGTGGAAGAAGGCCGCCTGCGCTTCTGGAAACTACGGGAATCCGAAACCGACTTTAACGCCCGCTGGCAAAACGGTTTTGGTGAGCCGGAATGCTGGGAGGTGACTATCCCTACCGAACCAGAATGCAGCGAGCACTATGTCATTACCCGCAATTTCACCGCCGCGATTCTGCACGGCGAGCCGCTGATTGCCCCCGGTCTGGAAGGCATTCACGGCCTGACGCTTTCCAATGCGATGCACCTCTCTACCTGGACCGATGACTGGGTCGAGCTACCGATCGATGAACAGCGTTACTTCCAGTTGCTCCAACAACGTATCGCCTCTTCAGTGGAAAAAACCACGGCCAGCCGCACGCTGGACGCTTCCGGTAGCTGGTAACGCGCAGGAGAAAATCATGCTGAATATTGCCATTGTTGGAACCGGGAATATCTCCCACAACCACATTCAGGGGTATTTACAGTTCACCGATCGTTGCCGGATTGTCGCCCTGGTTGATATCTACCCGGAGAAAGCCGAAGAGAAGAAATCACGCTATGGCCTGGGCGAAACGCGGGTCTACCACAGTCATCAGGCGATGCTGGACGCGGGCATCGAAGTAGATGTGGTCGATGTCTGCACTCCGCCGTACGTGCACGCAGCTATCAGCATTGATGCGCTGCAGGCCGGAAAACATGTGCTGTGCGAAAAACCGATGGCCGCCTCACTCGAAGAGTGCGATGCGATGATCGCCGCGCAAAAGGCCAGCGGGAAAACCTTATCGGTCATCGCGCAAAACCGCTTTACCGATGCCTTCTGGCGTCTGAAAACCGTTGTTGATTCCGGGCTGGCGGGCAAGATTTGCCATGCGCAGGTGGATTCATTCTGGTGGCGCGGACACTGCTATTACGACTTATGGTGGCGCGGCACGTGGCAGAAAGAAGGCGGCGGCTGCACGCTGAATCACGCAGTGCACCACATTGACGCCATTCAATGGATGCTGGGTTTCCCGGCCGAAGTGGTGGCGATGATGACTAACGTTGCTCATGACAATGCGGAAGTCGAAGACCTTAGCGCGGCTATCCTCAAATACCCCAACGGGGCACTGACACAGGTGACCGCCTCCGTGGTGCATCACGGCGAAGACCAAAAGATTGTCATTCAAGGCGAAAAGGCGCGTATTTCTGCGCCGTGGCAGGTTCATGCCAGCCAGTCGGCGGATAACGGCTTCCCGCAACCAAACAATAACGGCGAACTGGAACAGCATCTGGAGACACTTTTTCGCGCTACGCCAGCACTGCAATGGACGCTACATACCGGACAAATCGATAACCTGCTTAACGCCATCGACAAACGGACATGTCCCCTGGTCGATGGCGAACAAGGCAAGCGCTCGCTGGAGCTGATTACCGCTATCTATAAATCCGCCATCACCCGCACGGTGGTAACACTGCCCATCCACCACACCGATGCGTTTTATCGCACCAGCGGGCTGATTGAAATCGCCCCACATTTTTATGAGAAATCCGCCTCCGTGAGCAATTTCACGGAGGTGGGCGCTATCCCCCTGGGTAAAGACTTAGATTCAGGAGTTAAAAAATGAACAAGCAAGATGGAATGCACTACGCCCCTACCGGGAAGCCTCAGCCGGTCGTTGAGCCTGGCGAGTTTGTCATTGCCGCGTCCTCACTCGATCACGGTCATATCTACGGCATGTGCAACGGGTTGATTGAAGCAGGTGCCACGCTGAAATGGGTTTACGATCCCGACCCGCTCAAAATAGATCAATTTCTGCAGCATTATCCGCAAGCGCAGGTTGCCGATTCGCTCGAGACTATCCTGAACGATCGCGAGGTCCGGCAGGTTGCCGGGGCGGCAATTCCCTCTGAACGCTGCCCGCTGGGGCTGAAGGTAATGGCGGCTGGTAAAGACTACTTCACCGACAAGGCTCCGTTAACCACCCTCGCACAGCTGGAAGACGCCAAAGCAATGGTGGCGAAGACCGGACGTAAATACGCGGTCTATTACAGCGAGCGTCTGCACGTTGAAAGCGCCGTGTTTGCCGGCCAGCTAATCCATCAAGGGGCTATTGGGCGCGTGATGCAAACTCTGGGCACCGGTCCGCACCGCGAAGGCAACGGTCGCCCGAACTGGTTTTACGACAAACGCTATTTTGGCGGCATTCTGTGCGACATCGGCAGCCATCAAATCGAACAATTTCTCTTTTATACCGGCAATAGCGAGGCGCATATCGTCGCCAGCCATGTGCGTAACGTCAATCATCCGCAGTATCCGCAGTTCGAAGACTTTGGCGATGCCATGCTGGCGGGCGACAACGGGGCGACCGGCTACTTCCGCTGCGACTGGTTCACGCCGCAGGGGCTCAGTAGCTGGGGGGATGGACGCCTGACCTTGCTGGGTACCGAAGGTTACATTGAGATCCGCAAGTATGTGGATATCACCCGAGGTGAACAGGATGTGGTGTATCTGGTGAATAAAGAAGGGGAATTCCGCTACCCAGTCGCGGGCAAAGTTGGTTTTCCTTTCTTCGGCGAATTCATTCTCGATTGTCTGAATCGCACGGAAAACGCCATGACTCAGGCCCACGCCTTTAAAGCCGCAGAACTGTGCGTGAAGGCACAAATGCTGGCGAATGCCCGCACATAACCGGAGGTGACATGACAACGCTAAATGCCGCCATCATCGGCGCGGGGGCTATCCACAGCAGCCACGTAAACGCCCTCCGGCTTTTGCCGGGGGTCACACTACGCGCGCTGGTCGATATTGATAGCGCCAACGGTTTGCAACAGGCCATCGCGTATAACTGCCGCTATTACCAGAATTACCGGGAAATGCTGCTGGATAATGACATTGACGTCGTCCATATCTGTACGCCTCACTTCGAGCACAAAAACATGATTACGGCCGCGCTTGCCGCCGGGAAACATGTGTTTTGCGAAAAACCGGTAGGGTTGAATTGCACAGAGGTATCAGACATAGCTTACGCGGCGGCGTCTGCCCAAGGCTTACTGGGCGTGTGCTATCAAAACCGCCTTAATCCAACCAGTTTACGTATCCGCGACGAACTGGCGAAAAATACGCTCGGCAGAATGCTAAGCATTAAAGCGGTTTTGACCTGGTCGCGCTCCCGGGCTTATTACAGCGAAAGTCCGTGGCGTGGGCGTTTTGCCAGCGAAGGCGGCAGTTTACTAATCAACCAGGCTATTCATACCCTCGATCTGATGCAGTGGTTCGCAGGCGGCGTGACGCGTTTGAAAGGCGTAGTGGATAGCAGTGAACTGGCGGACGTCACTGAAGCCGAAGACAGCGCGATGGCGACCCTGCACTTTGCCAACGGCGCCCGCGGTCTGTTTTACGCCAGCAACTGTAACACCCTCGATTCACCGCTGCTGCTGGAGATCCATTGCGAGCAAGGCATGCTCCAGCTCACCGATAACACCCTGTGGCGCGTTACAGCGGACCGACGCCTGAAGCTGGATTGCGATGGTTCGCCGGACGGCCACGTCAAAAGTTACTGGGGCCTGGGCCACCAACAGGCTATTCGTCAGTTTTATCATGCTATTACTCATGGAGGTCAGACAGAATATATCAATATTAATGAAGCCCGAAAATCACTGGCGATAGTCGATGCTATTTATCATTCATCTAAAACACGACAATGGATAACCATTAATAATTAAAATTAACTCAGCGCTGAAGAATTAAATAACAACAGCCGGATAATACCGGATTACGCATACCCTACATACTGGAAAATATTATGGTCAAACCAACTGAACGCAGAGTCAGTTATGGTGTAGCGATCGGCTATGGCATTACTGATTTATTTGGCGGCGGTGCTTTCGCCATTATCGGAACATGGCTTTTATTTTTTTACACAACCTACTGCGGTTTAAGCGTGCTGGAAGCAGGATCAATATTTGCCATTGCCCGCGTGATTGATGCTGTACTTAGCCCAATTATGGGTTATATCACCGATAACTTTGGCAACACCTGGCTAGGTCGAAGATTTGGCCGTCGCCGCTTCTTTTTATTACTCAGTTGTCCTTTAATGTTTCTCTATGCCCTGCTATGGCTGACCGACATGGGTTACTGGTACTACCTGGGAACCTATCTGTCGATTGAGCTGCTGTCAGCGATGGTCCTGGTGCCGTGGGAAACCCTGGCCGCAGAAATGACTAACCGCTACGAAGAACGCAGCCGTCTCTCCGGTATGCGCATGATCTGCTCGCAGCTGGGCGGATTCCTTGCCGTATCGGTACCCGGTATCCTGATGCAGTTTACGGGCAAAGATAACCCATTTACCTATACACTAACCGGGCTGATATTTTCCGTCGTGTTCTGCCTCGCCGTGTTCATAACCTGGCGCTGCACGTGGGAGGCCAAAGACGTTCAGGAAGAGACATTTCAAGCTAACCTGCAGCGCAATAGCGGGATACTGAATCACCTTAAATATTTGATACTCGATCTGTTTTCTTCTTTCAGGATCCGGGCATTTCGCCTGCATATTATTATTTATATTTTCTCATTTACCGCTATGGATGTATTCGGGTCAGTATTTACCTATTACGTAGTTTATTGCTTGAGTCAGGATGTAGCCTCCGTTTCTGGCTGGTTAAGTATTGCCGCCTTCGCTTCAGTTTTTGGCACCTATGGGTTTATGCTATTACTGAACAAACTCAATATAACCCCATCAGCAGCACTACGCCTCGCTTACAGCTGTATATTTAGCGTATTGGTATTTTTATTTGTTATTTATTACACCGAAACCCAGGTGTCCAATATTCTGTTCTCTGCGATATTTATTCTGCTTGGTATGGCACGTTCCGGTCTTTACTATATCCCGTGGAATATCTACAGCTTTATTCCTGATATCGATGAGATGGTGACCCAACAGCGCCGCGAAGGGATTTTTGCGGGTGTTATGGTACTCACCCGTAAAAGTACGGTGGCAATCGCTATTTTGCTTATCGGCATGGTGCTGGAAGAGGCAGGCTTTGTAAAAGGCAGCGGCGCGCAGCCGGAAAGCGCATTACACGCCATTATCGGATTGATGATCTTTGCTACTGCGGCGCTGCTGGCGGTGAGTTTCTACGCCACCTACAAATTTAAACTTACCCGCGAAACCCACAAAGTTCTGCTCAAAGAGATCGCCCGCCGCAAGCTGGGTGGCAACTATCGCGACTGCGATGAAGAAACCCGGGTGGTGATAAAACAGCTTACCGGCTACGAATACGATGAAGTTTGGGGTGGCAGCGCCACGCAGCGTACGGCAGGACGCGTCAGTCTCTCAGATGCCGAATAAGGAGCGCATCATGTATAACCCATGGAGCAAAACACGAGCGCAAAGCTGGTATCAAGATCAACCCTGGGGCTGCGGTTTTAACTACTTGCCGCGCACCGCGGTTAACTGGCTCGAAATGTGGCAGGCAGAGAGTTTCGATAGCAGCACTATCGATCAGGAACTCGGATGGGCCAGCCAGTATGGCTATAACCAGCTACGAACAAATTTACCGTTTACCGTCTGGCAGCATGACCGCGATGGGCTGCTCGAGCGCATTGATCTCTTCCTGAACATTGCCCGTAGCCACGGCATAAAAGTGATGCTGACGCTGCTCGACGACTGCGCTTTTTCCGGTGATGAGCCCGTTATCGGCCAGCAAAAGGCCCCAGTTCCCGGCGTTCACAATAGCCAGGCAGCGGGTAGCCCAGGCCGCGCCTGCGTGCTGGACCGACGCTGTTGGCCGCAAATTGAAGCCTACGTCAGAGATATCATCCGTTACTTTCGCCATGACTCACGTATCAGCGTCTGGGATTTATATAATGAGCCAGGCAACGGCGGGATTTTTTGTCACACTGGCGAATTTGCCCACTATGACGACAGGCTGGAAATTTACGCCTTAACCCTGATGACCCATCTGTTTGGCTGGGCACGGCAGGAGTCACCGTCTCAACCGTTGACCGTAGCGGCCTGGCATATTGACGATCGCACTGCGTGCGGGAATGCGTTTACGCATCCTGTTGATATCGCCGCGCTGCGGCTTTCCGATGTGATTAGCTACCATGCCTACGTCGATACCCCAGGTCAGTTGTCTCTTCTGTCGCAGTTGGCCGAATTTGGCAGGCCGCTCTTTTGTACCGAGTGGCTGGCACGCCATGTTGATAGCCGAATAGAAGAGCAGCTACCGCTGTTTAGCGCCCAGCGCGTTTCCAGCTTTCACTGGGGGTTGGTACAAGGGAAAACGCAAACCTGGTTGCCGTGGCCGGATATCCCGCTTGATGAAGCGACGGCATCGCTATGGTTTCATGATGTGCTGAAGCCGGATGGTTCGCCTTATAGCGAAAGTGAGATGCAGATGGTACGTAGGCTTAACCCCGCAGAATAAGGCCAAAAAAGCTCCTCTGGCGACTTTACAGTACCTTACGCTATACTAGCTTCTGAATTTACCGGCTCAACGCCACGAGCCGGTTTTCACATGGATTTATCAACTTCTCCCTTCCGAGGATCTGGCCTTAACGGTCGGATAAGATATGTTAAACAGTATTTTAGTCATTCTCTGCCTGATCGCCGTGAGTGCGTTTTTCTCGATATCCGAGATCTCGCTTGCTGCATCACGCAAAATAAAACTTAAACTGCTTGCCGATGAAGGCAACGTAAACGCACAACGTGTTTTGAAGATGCAGGAAAACCCCGGCATGTTTTTTACCGTCGTGCAAATTGGCCTTAACGCGGTCGCTATTCTCGGTGGTATTGTCGGTGATGCGGCATTCTCCCCGGCGTTTTACAGCCTTTTCTCGAAGTACTTCACTCCAGAGCTGTCCGAACAGTTAAGCTTTATTCTGTCGTTCTCGCTGGTTACTGGCCTGTTCATCCTGTTCGCGGATTTAACTCCGAAACGCATCGGTATGATTGCGCCAGAAGCTGTGGCTTTGCGTATCATCAACCCGATGCGCTTCTGCCTGCTCGTCTTCCGCCCGCTGGTGTGGTTCTTTAACGGTCTGGCAAATAACATCTTCCGTCTGTTTAAGATCCCGATGGTGCGTAAAGACGACATCACCTCGGACGATATTTACGCCGTGGTCGAAGCGGGTGCGTTGGCAGGGGTTCTGCGTAAGCAGGAACATGAGCTGATTGAAAATGTGTTCGAACTGGAATCCCGTACCGTACCGTCTTCCATGACCTCGCGCGAGAATATTATCTGGTTCGATCTCCACGAAGATGAGCAAAGCCTGAAGAACAAGGTGGCGGAACACCCACACTCCAAATTCCTGGTGTGTAACGAAGATATCGACCACATCATTGGCTATGTCGATTCAAAGGATCTCCTCAACCGCGTACTGGCGAACCAAAGCATGGCGCTGAACAGTGGCGTACAGATCCGCAATACGCTGATTGTGCCGGATACGCTGACGCTCTCTGAAGCGCTGGAAAGCTTCAAAACCGCAGGCGAAGACTTTGCCGTCATCATGAACGAGTACGCGCTGGTGGTGGGGATTATCACGCTCAACGACGTTATGACTACGCTGATGGGCGATTTAGTCGGTCAGGGTCTGGAAGAGCAGATCGTGGCGCGCGATGAAAACTCATGGTTAGTCGATGGTGGTACGCCGATTGATGACGTTATGCGCGTCCTGGATATCGATGAGTTCCCGCAGTCCGGCAACTATGAAACCATCGGCGGCTTTATGATGTTCATGCTGCGTAAAATCCCGAAACGCACCGACTCGGTGAAGTATTCAGGCTACAAATTTGAAGTGGTGGATATCGATAACTACAAGATCGATCAGCTGCTGGTGACGCGTCTGGACAGTAAACCTACCGTACTGGTACCGAAACTGCCGGATGCAAAAGAAGAGGCAAAGGCGTCTTAACGTCCTGCAGAAACATCAACGGCTCCCATCCAGGAGCCGTTTTTTTAACTACCGCATAGCACTTTGATCAAGCCATCTCAGTTTGCAGACGCAAGACCTGACGGTTAACTTCGGACATCACGGAAAAATGCAGTTTGTCCTTCACTTTTGGGATAAGAATCTTACCCTTATCAAATTCAAAAGCGCCTACATCCTTGATATATAACCGTCCACGAAACAGGATCTTCACGTACTTCGCCACCTGCAGCGGGTTGTATCGTTGGAAAATTTTCATTGTTGTCTCCTGCTGAGCATTACGCCTTTGCGGTACCACAATCGGTCCGACAATCCTCAGGCGCAAATTTTAATGCCCTATGACTATAGACTATCTCGCTCATGTTTCCAGCGTGTATAAGTTTATTTACCTTCAGGTTACAAATATTCAGAATTATCTTTTCAACGCTTCGCTGTCTTCAGTATAAGCCTTCATTTTTCGCAGGATTTGTGCGCCCGTCCGCAAACTGGCATCGCGCTTGCGGGAAAAAGCATCAATCGCACATATGATTAAATTCCAGACCCAAGTGGTCGGATCACCTGCAAAATAAAGAAAGAAGGAAAACCTATGACCTTACAAAAACTGCTGGCGCTGTCGTGCCTGCTGCTGCCGATGATTGCCTGTGCGCATTCGTTTGAGACCAACCAGCGCGTACCGCCGGTGGGGATCGCCGATCGCGGCGAACTGATTCTCGATAACGATAAGTTTAGCTACAAAAGCTGGAATAGCGCGCAGCTGCCAGGGAAAGTGCGAATTGTGCAACACATTGCCGGACGCACCTCCGCCAAAGAGAAAAATGCTACGCTGATCGAGGCAATCAAGGCGGCCAACCTGCCGCACGACAAATACCAGACCACCACGATCGTCAACACCGATGACGCTATTCCTGGCTCCGGTATGTTTGTGCGCAGCAGTCTGGAGAGCAATAAGAAGCTCTACCCGTGGTCACAATTTATTGTCGACAGCAATGGCATTGCGCGTAAAGCCTGGCAACTGGATGAAGAGAGCTCCGCTATCGCCGTACTTGATAAGGACGGACGCGTTCAGTGGGCAAAAGATGGTGCGTTGACGCAGGAAGAGGTGCAGCAGGTTATTGCCCTGCTGCACAAATTACTCAGTAAATAGCGACGCGAAAGCCGGGGTTGAGGAATGATTCACGTGGGGTGTAATCCAGAGATTTCCCCTGCCAGTCGTGAACGTGCGCCCCGGCTGCGGCGGCAACGGCGTGGCCAGCGGCAGTGTCCCATACGTTAGTTGGCCCAAAACGTGGGTACAGCTGTGCCTGCCCTTCCGCCACCAGGCAGAACTTCAGCGATGAGCCAATCGACGTGGTCTGGTGCTCACCTAACTGTTGCAGATACTCTTTTAACTCATTGTCAGCATGCGAGCGGCTAATCACCACCAACGGCGGACGCGCGTCACGAACATGGATTTGTTTGCGCACGCCGCACTCTTCTTTCCACGCTTTACCTTCTGCCGCGCTGTACATCACTTTCATCACCGGCGCGTAAACCACGCCCAGTACCGGCTTTCCTTGCTCGATAAGCGCAATATTGACGGTGAATTCACCGTTACGCTTAATGAACTCTTTGGTACCGTCCAGCGGGTCTACCAGCCAGTAGCGCTGCCAGTGCTGGCGAACATCCCAGCCAGGAGGCGCTTCTTCAGACAGGACCGGAATATCCGGCGTCAGCGCCAGTAATCCTTCGAGGATCACCGTATGCGCGGCGATATCCGCCGCCGTGACCGGAGAATCGTCCTGCTTGCTGGTAATCTCCATCGGTTTGATTCCATCGTAGACCTGCATAATGGCATCGCCCGCATTCCGTGCAAGCTGGCATACATGTTCTAACATTCTCCACCTCGTTTCTGTCGTGGTGTTAACTCGTTGTTTTACTTATACCCGATCGCCAAAGGATCCGCCAACTGTGATAGCGTCTGCGGTTTTAAACGCTATATTCATGTCATGATTCACAGTTCTGTAAGCAAGAAGATTTATATACATTTTCTTTTGTGGCTTAGATCTTAAAAGGATGCCCCTGATGATTAAGTTTAGTGCAACGTTTCTGGCCACGCTGATTGCAGCCAGCGTCAATGCCGCGACCGTCGATCTGCGTATAATGGAAACCACTGATTTGCATAGCAATATGATGGATTTCGATTATTACAAAGATACGCCGACTGAAAAATTTGGCCTGGTTCGTACGGCAAGCCTGATCAACGCAGCACGTGGTGAAGTCAAAAACAGCGTGCTGGTTGATAACGGTGATCTGATTCAGGGCAGCCCGCTCGGGGATTATATGGCGGCCAAGGGGCTGCAAGCGGGCGAAACGCATCCGGTATATAAGGCACTGAATACGCTGGATTACGCCGTGGGTAACCTTGGCAACCATGAATTTAACTACGGTCTTGAGTATCTGCACAACGCGCTAGCCGGGGCGAAGTTCCCATACGTTAACGCCAATATCATCGACGTTAAGACCAAAAAGCCGCTGTTCACTCCTTATCTGATCAAAGAGACTGAGGTTGTCGATCAGGAAGGAAACAAGCAGACGCTGAAAATTGGCTATATCGGTTTTGTGCCGCCGCAGATCATGACCTGGGATAAAGCCAACCTCAGCGGCAAAGTGACGGTGAATGACATTACGGAAACCGCACGTAAATACGTGCCGGAAATGCGAGCCAAAGGTGCCGATGTCGTGGTGGTGGTTGCTCACTCCGGGCTTTCTGCCGACCCATACCAGGCGATGGCGGAAAACTCCGTTTACTACCTCAGTGAAGTTCCGGGCGTGGATGCCATTATGTTTGGTCACGCTCACGCCGTTTTCCCGGGGAAAGACTTTGCCAACATCAAAGGCGCAGATATCACAACAGGCACGCTCAATGGCGTTCCTGCGGTGATGCCGGGCATGTGGGGCGATCACCTGGGGGTGGTGGATTTAGTGCTGAATAACGACAGCGGTAAATGGCAGGTTACGCAGGGGAAAGCGCAGGCGCGCCCGATTTATGACGCCGCGGCCAAAAAATCACTGGCTGGCGAAGACCAAAAAATCGTTGAGATCCTAAAAGCCGATCACGATGCCACGCGTGAATTTGTCAGCAAACCAATCGGTAAATCTGCCGACAACATGTACAGCTATCTGGCGCTGGTTCAGGACGACCCGACCGTGCAGGTGGTGAATAACGCGCAGAAAGCCTATGTGGAACATTTTATCCAGGGCGATCCGGACCTGGCGAAACTACCGGTACTTTCCGCCGCTGCACCGTTTAAAGTCGGTGGACGCAAGAACGATCCGGCCAGCTTTGTCGAAGTCGAAAAAGGTCAGCTTACCTTCCGTAACGCCGCTGATTTGTATCTCTATCCCAATACCCTGGTCGTGGTGAAAGCCAGCGGTAAAGAGGTGAAAGAGTGGCTGGAATGTTCCGCCGGGCAGTTTAATCAGATTGATATCCACAGCAGCAAACCACAGTCGTTAATTAACTGGGATGGCTTCCGTACCTATAACTTCGACGTGATTGACGGCGTGAATTATCAGATTGATGTTTCACAACCCGCTCGCTATGACGGTGAATGCCAGACGATTAACCCGCAAGCGGAGCGTATTAAAAATCTGACCTTTAACGGCAAACCGATCGATCCGAACGCAACCTTCCTCGTCGCGACCAACAACTACCGCGCCTACGGCGGTAAGTTTGCCGGGACCGGCGACAGCCACATCGCGTTTGCATCACCAGATGAAAACCGCTCGGTGCTGGCAGCATGGATAGGTTCCCAGACAAAGAGCGCAGGCGAAATTCATCCGGCGGCAGATAACAACTGGCGTCTGGCGCCGATTCACAGCGAGACACAACTGGATATTCGCTTTGAAACATCACCGTCTGATAAAGCCGCTGCGTTTATCAAAGAGAAAGGCCAGTATCCACTGAAGAAAGTCGCTACCGATGACATCGGCTTCGCCATTTATCAGTTGGATTTGAGTAAGTAAGACCACGCCGGATGGCGCTGCGCCATCCGGCAAGCCCGACCGGGTCGTTTACGCTGATGCCGGGACGTCTTCGTTCTTAACGGTATGATTTGCCAAAACCTGCGGCAAATTCACCTCTATCCAGTCCGCCAGCGCTGCGACTTTTTCGCTCACCTGCTCACCCAACGGTGTCAGGCTATACTCCACATGCGGCGGTACCACCGGATATGACACCCGATTGATAAACCCGTCCTGTTCTAAGGCCTGCAGGGATTGCGCCAGCATTTTTTCACTGACGCCGCCCATCTTACGGCGCAAATCGCTGAAACGGTGCGTACCGTCGCGCAGCGCCACCAGAATCAATACACCCCAGCGGCTGGTGACGTGTTTTAACACCTCGCGGGAGGGACACTGCTCGGCAAACAAGTTGCCATCACGTAATTGCTGGGAGAGCGTCAAAGCTGTCATTTTCATACTAACCTTTTTGTACGTACTTACTAAAAGTAAGTTTAGGTGTTAATGTGATTAAACACAAGACCAATACCAAAGGAGTTATCCTATGATCGCGATTACTGGTGCCACTGGCCAACTGGGCCAACACGTTATTGAAACGCTACTGAAAACCGTTCCTGCCAGCCAGATTGTGGCTATTGTGCGTAATCCTGCTAAAGCGACGGCGCTTAGCCAGCAGGGCATTACCGTTCGTCAGGCGGATTACAGCGATGAAGCTGCCTTTACCACGGCCTTACAGGGGATAGACAAGTTACTGCTAATCTCCTCCAGCGAAGTGGGACAACGTGCCCCGCAGCATCGCAACGTGATTAACGCGGCGAAAGCGGCCCACGTGAAATTTATCGCCTACACCAGCCTGCTGCACGCCGATCGCTCCCCGCTGGGGCTGGCTGATGAGCATATCGCAACCGAGAAGATGCTGGCTGAATCCGGTATCGCGTACGCGCTGCTGCGTAACGGTTGGTACACCGAAAACTATCTCGCCAGCGCACCAGCCGCGCTGGAACACGGCGTGTTTATTGGGGCGGCGGGAGAAGGCAAAATCGCCTCGGCGACCCGTGCCGACTATGCCGCTGCCGCTGCGCGCGTCATCAGTGAAGACGGTCATGCCGGTAAAATCTACGAACTGGCGGGCGACGCAGGCTGGACCCTGAGCCAACTGGCGGCCGAACTGGCAAAACAGAGCGGTAAAAAAGTGGTGTATCAAAATCTGAGCGAAGCTGATTTTGCCGCCGCGCTGAAAGGTGTTGGTCTGCCTGCCGGACTGGCGGACATGCTGGCTGACTCAGACGTTGGTGCCTCTAAAGGTGGCCTCTTCGACGACAGCCATACGCTGAGCAAACTGATTGGTCGCCCAACCACGTCGCTGGCAGACAGCGTCAAAGGCATCGTGTAAGTGTTAAAAATTAGTTAATTGTGGTGGCATCCCCGCGCATCCTCTCTGATAATGACATGATGATGCGTGGGGAGAGAAGACGTGCAAGGTGTACCTGAGCAGTTTATTGATGAGAAAGACAGCGCCCGCTTTCGCCATCTGGCACAGGTGCCGGGCGTTGAGCTGTATCATGCGCACATCTCGCGTTACGCCTTTGAACCCCACACCCATGAAGCGTTTGGTATTGGCGCGATAGAAGCCGGAGCCGAACGTTTTCGCTATCGCGGCACGCAGTACGTGGCCCCCGCCCATTCCGTCGTCACCATGAATCCCGATGAGCTACATACCGGCGAAGCGGAAACCGCCGACGGCTGGCGCTATCGGATGATCTATCTTGAGCCCGATCTTCTGGAAGAAGTCACCGGGATCCGCCACTGGTGGTTTCATGACGTAACGCGTCACGATCCGCTACGCTCGCGCCAGATCTGCTCGCTGATCCATGGCCTGTGGAACACTGAGGATCCGCTGGCGCAAAAAGGGCTATTACTCGATCTGATCGACACGTTCCAGCCGCTGGCCCGCCATGCGCCGGTATTACCGGAGGGAGCGCATCGCTTTGAGCGGGTACGCGAGTATTTGCACGATAATTATATGCACCCGGTCACGCTCGACGAACTGGCGCGGGTTGCAGCGCTGAGTCCCTGGCATTTTCAGCGCCAGTTTAAATCTCATTTCCACGTCACGCCGCACCAGATGCTGATGGCGATCCGCCTGTGGCGAGCCAAAGGTTTTCTCACTCACGGAATGCCCGCCGCGGAGGTCGCTGCCGCAACCGGCCTCACCGACCAGTCGCATCTCACCCGCGCGTTTACCCATCGCTACGGTATTACGCCGGTACGTTATCAGAAACAAGTCGTCCGGCGTTGAACAGCAATCTCATACAATACGGCTGCATTTTTCCTGCCTACACTCGACTTATTGTTAAGCGATGTGGATGTCAAAAATGATTAGCGGCGTGTTGTATGCCCTGCTGGCTGGGCTGATGTGGGGATTAATTTTTGTTGGGCCGCTGATCGTACCGGAATACCCGGCGGTATTGCAGTCGATGGGGCGCTATCTGGCGCTGGGGCTGATAGCGTTGCCGATTGCCTGGCTGGGGCGTGTGCGCTTGCGTCAGTTGACGCGCAAAGACTGGGTCACTGCGCTGGCGCTAACGATGATGGGTAATCTGATTTATTACGTTTGCCTGGCAAGCGCCATCCAGCGCACTGGCGCGCCGGTTTCAACGATGATTATTGGTACATTGCCGGTTGTGATCCCGGTCTTCGCTAACCTGCTCTACAGCCAGCGCGACGGCAAATTATCATGGTGGCGTCTGTCGCCTGCGCTGGTGCTGATTGGTATCGGTCTGCTGTGCGTGAATATCTCGGAGCTGAATCAAGGCTTACCCGACTTTAGCGGCTGGCGTTATGGTTCTGGAATCGCGCTGGCGCTGATCTCGGTAGTGTGTTGGGCGTGGTATGCGCTGCGTAATGCCCGCTGGCTGCGCGAGAATCCAGATAAGCACCCGATGATGTGGGCGACGGCCCAGGCACTGGTAACGTTGCCTGTTTCTCTGCTCGGTTATATTGCAGCCTGCCTGTGGCTGAACGGGCAAACGCCGGACTTTGCCCTGCCCTTCGGCCCGCGTCCGGGCGTGTTTATCGGCCTGATGATAGCGATTGCGGTATTGTGTTCGTGGGTTGGCGCACTGTGCTGGAACGTCGCCAGCCAAAAATTGCCGACGGTGATCCTCGGCCCGCTGATTGTCTTCGAAACGCTGGCTGGCCTGTTGTACACCTTTATCCTGCGCCAGGAATTTCCGCCGCTGCTGACGGTAAGCGGCATTGCGCTGCTGATTGTTGGGGTAGTGATAGCCGTCAGAGCCAAACCACAGAAACCAAGCGTCGTCGTGGTTCCACAATCATAATGGCCCGGACGGCGCTGCGCTAATCCGACCTACAAGATATTATTTTGTAGGCCGGAGTAGACGTTAAACTTTAAACACCGCTACGGTCTGATTCAGTCGTGCTGCCTGCTCTTCGAGCGCGGCGGCGGCGGAAGCGGACTCCTCCACCAGCGAGGCGTTTTGCTGCGTCACGCGATCCATCTCGGCAACCGCCTGACCTACCTGATCGATACCTCGGCTCTGTTCATCAGAAGCCGAGGCTATCTCGCCCATGATGTCGGTCACACGGGTCACGGCGCTCACAATTTCCGCCATCGTTTCACCCGCTTCATGCACCAGCGCCGTACCGGCATTCACCCGATTCCCCGAGTCATCAATCAGCGCCTTAATCTCTTTCGCCGCCTGAGCGCTACGCTGTGCCAGTGTACGGACCTCGCCAGCGACCACGGCAAACCCACGCCCCTGCTCGCCCGCACGCGCCGCTTCTACTGCCGCGTTCAGCGCCAGAATATTGGTCTGGAAGGCAATGCCGTCGATAACATTGGTAATTTGCGCGATTTTGCTGGAACTGGTGGCGATTTCATCCATCGTACGCACCACGCCATCAACCACAGTTCCGCCTTTCTGCGCCGTCTGTGAGGCATTTTTTGCCAGACTGGTCGCCTGACGCGCGTTATCCGCGTTCTGTTTCACGGTAGCGGTGAGTTGTTCCATGCTGGCAGCAGTCTCTTCCAGAGAGGCGGCCTGCTGCTCGGTACGTGAAGAGAGATCGTTACTGCCGGCGGCAATTTCACCTGCGCCGGTATAGATGGTGTCAGCCCCGTCACGCACCACGCTGACTGTGTTCGCCAGCGCCTGCTGCATGTCGCGAACGTTGACTGCCAGCAGCGCCATCTCATTGCTGCCATCGGCGTTGATGCTGTGCGTCAAATCACCCGCAGCAATGTGGCGAATATGCCCCATCACTTCGTGGAGAGGCTTGAGCAGCACTCGCTGCATTGCCAGCCAGCTGGCGATAATCACGGTGACGACAATCAGCATCACGGCGGACAGCAGCCAGATGATCTTCTGGTAATCACTCTCATTGTCCTGCACCCCGGCAGTGGCCAGCGCCGTTTGCGCGCTACGCCATTCCCGATAAACTTCCTGCATGGCCGTTTGCTTTTGCTCGGCATTCTGCTTGAACATCTCTTCCAGCTTACCTTCAGCCAACAGCGCGTTCATTTTAGCCAGCGTCGCAGAATAGATGCCGTACTGCTCTTCCAGTCGATCGGCCAGATGTTCATCAAGCCCCGGCGTTTCCGGCAGGGCGTAGTATTTATCGTAATGCTCTTTCGATTCGGCCAACAGGCGATTTGCCGTGTTCACCAGTTCCTTCAACTGACCGCCGTTAATCTCGCTGGCCATCGTTCCCTGTAAACGCAACATGCCCCGGTTGAGCGTGACGCGAGCCTGGTTCAGGCTAATCCACGCATCGGTAAACTCGGCCACGTTCTGGCTGGAAAGCTGAGAGACGTTAAAATTTTGCTTATCGTTATTGAGCGCGCCAATAAAGACGCCCGCGGAGATGAGCTGCATCGCGCCCAGGGCGAGTAACACGGTGATAAGTAGGGTTATCACTTTGATTCGTTTAAACATCTGTAGCCTTTTATTATGCAGGTATTGTCTGAGGTCTAACTATCGGCAGCGGCGTGCGCTTATTTAATCCTGTCGCGCGGCTTTTTTCGCCATCCCTCTCCTTTCTAATAAGATTCAGCACCTTAACGAAACAAGAAATTTTCGTGACATTCCTCACAAAACACCCCACCCCGAAAGGGTTATATCCTTCGCTATAAGTTGCATTTAAAATACATCTTATATTATTGAGAATGAGGTAACGGCAATGTCTTATCGCGATCAACCTTTAGGTGAACTGGCGCTCTCTATTCCTCGCGCTTCGGCCCTGTTTCGTAAATACGATATGGATTACTGCTGCGGCGGTAAGCAAACGCTGGCACGCGCTGCTGCGCGTAAAGAGCTGGATTTAGACGTTATTGAGGCACAGCTCGCGCAGTTGGCTGAACAGCCGCTGGAGAAAGACTGGCGTACCGTGGCACTGGCTGAAATCATCGATCATATCATCGTGCGTTATCACGACAGACACCGCGAACAGCTACCGGAACTGATCCTGCAGGCCACGAAAGTTGAACGCGTTCACGCAGATAAACCGAACGTACCACGCGGTCTGGCGAAAAACCTGACCATGCTGCATGAAGAGCTGTCCAGCCACATGATGAAAGAAGAGCAGATCCTGTTCCCGATGATCAAACAGGGCATGGGTAGCCAGGCGATGGGACCAATCAGCGTGATGGAAAGCGAACATGACGATGCCGGTGAACTGGTCGAAGTGATCAAACACATCACCCATAACGTGACGCCGCCGCCAGAAGCCTGCACCACCTGGAAAGCCATGTATAACGGCATTAACGAGATGATCGACGACTTGATGGAACACATCAGTCTGGAAAATAATGTGTTGTTCCCGCGAGCTCTCGCCGGGGAGTAAAGATATCGCCGGATAGCGCTAACGCGTATCCGGCCTACGGAATTCAGGCCCGGTAAGCATCGCGCTACCGGGCACTAAAATTAACGCATACCTGCCATACGTTTCTTACCGATAAACAACCAACCCAGACCCAGCGCGATGAACCACAGCGGCGTCACGATCAGCGCCTGACGGGTATCATCTTCCAGCGTCAGCAGTACCAGTACGAAGACGAAGAACGCCATACATACCCAGCACATCAGCTTGCCTAGCGGCATCTTGTAGATTGATTTTTCATGCAGGTGCGGACGCTGCTTGCGGTACACCAGGTACGAGCAAAGAATGATGGTCCAGACGAACATGAACAAAATCGCCGACACGGTGGTGATCATGGTGAACGCGCCAATCACGCTCGGGTTCACGTAAAGCATCACCACGCCGCCCAGCAGACAGATACAGGAGAAGGTTAAACCTTTCGCCGGAACTGCGCGTTTAGACAGTTTGGCAAATGCTTTAGGCGCTACGCCTTCCTGTGCCAGGCCGAACAGCATACGGCTGGTAGAGAACACGCCACTGTTTGCGGAAGAGGCAGCTGAAGTCAGCACCACAAAGTTGATCAGGCTCGCCGCGGCAGGCAGACCGACCAGCACAAACAGTTCAACGAATGGGCTCTTGGTTGGCACTACCGAGCTCCACGGTGTTACGGACATAATCACGATCAGCGCAAAAACGTAGAACATGATGATACGGATCGGAATCGAGTTAATGGCGCGCGGCAGAGATTTCTCCGGGTCCTTGGTTTCCGCTGCGGTCGTTCCCACCAGCTCAATACCCACAAACGCGAACACGGCTATCTGGAAGCCAGCAAAGAAGCCGCTCAGACCTTTCGGGAACCAGCCACCGTCATTCCACAGATGCGTGAACGATGCCTGAACGCCGGTTGGCGACTGGAAGTGCGTCAACACCATCACCAGACCAACGACAATCAGGCCGATGATGGCGACGATTTTGATCATCGCAAACCAGAACTCCATCTCTCCGAACATTTTTACAGTGGCAAGGTTGAGGCTCAGCAGCAGCACGATCACCGCCAGCGAGGCGACCCAGTCTGAAAGTTCGGGGAACCAGAATTGCGCATACGCCGTAATGGCGACAACGTCTGCCATCCCGGTAACAACCCAGCAGAACCAGTAAGTCCAGCCGGTAAAATACCCGGCCCATGGCCCGAGCAGATCAGAGGCGAAATCACTAAAAGATTTGTACTCCAGATTCGAGAGCAGCAATTCACCCATTGCACGCATCACGAAAAACAGCATAAAACCGATAATCATATACACAAAGATGATCGACGGTCCGGCGAGGCTGATGGTTTTACCAGAGCCCATAAACAGGCCGGTACCAATAGCACCACCAATGGCAATAAGTTGAATATGACGGTTTGTGAGATTGCGCCGTAGCGACTGTTCAGACGAAGCCTCTTCAGCGGCGTCGACTTTTACCTGATCTACCATGTTTTTTCTTCCTGTACCTGTCTGTGTTGTTCAGGCTCTACGGCCTTTAGTGTGTCTATGATACGACGTTCCTGATTATCAGGACTCATCGATATTAGGTAAGAATTGGCGGGATGAATACTAAGATTTAGATATAATGTTAATTTAATGTTTAAAGTGAGTGTCATATCACTCTGATAGCGCGAATCAGCTCACAAAAATACACGCTAACGAGGCATTTGCAAAATAAAATATCGACAACCACGTAACTATAGCTTTTCACGCTATTTTTTTGTTCCCCCCGGCCTCGGAGGGAACAGAAGTCACTGCTTACAGGATCTCAAGCAGCTCAACGTCGAACACCAGCGTGCTGAACGGAGGAATGGACGCGCCAGCGCCACGCTCGCCGTAAGCCAGTTCCTGAGGAATAGTCAGTTCCCATTTGGAACCTACCGGCATCAGGGTCAGTGCTTCAATCCAGCCAGGGATCACGCCGTTAACCGGGAATTCAGCCGGTTCGCCGCGTGCGACAGAGCTGTCAAACACGGTACCGTTGATCAGTTTACCGGTGTAGTGCACGCGAACGCGGTCAGTACGCGCTGGAATAGCACCTTCGCCCTGAGTCAGCACACGGAACTGCAAACCGGATTCAGTGCTGTTCACACCGTCTTTCTCACGGTTTTCTTCCAGATATTTGACGCCATCAGCCGCCATAGCCTGGAAACGCTCGCGACGTACTGCATCAGCGCGTTCGTGGATTTCACGCAGTGCGCGATGCACAACATCAACCGGCACTGCCGGGTGCTTACCTTCCAGCGCGTCAGCGATACCCGCTACCAGCGCTTCAGGCAACAGTCCTTCCAGTCCGGATTCACTCAGCTGTTGTCCTACCTGCAAACCAATGCCGTAGCTTGCTTGCGCTTCGATAGTGTCAAAAGTCGGGTTAGCCATCATATTTCCTTTCATCGGATGTAAAGTAGCGGGCAGCATATCAGCCATGCAGCATCCGGTAAAACTTTGTCTCGGGAACAGATGACAAATCGCGAGGAAACATAAACAATAGGAATACCCCGCGTTGACGTCACGAAAGCGGGTAATATGACGAACATCATAGCATTAGCCATCTATACTCTATGATCGAGGAACGAGACGCGGAGCAGGAGGAAAGCCATGCCCGGGCGCTTTGAATTAAAACCAACCCTGGCGAAAATCTGGCATGCACCGGACAATTTTCGCATTATGGATCCGCTACCGCCTATGCACCGACGCGGCATTATAATTGCTGCTATCGTGCTGGTGATAGGCTTCCTGCTGCCCTCCAGTGACACCAGCGATGCCCCTGTGGTTACGCGTACTGCCCAGCTGGATTTACAGTCACAGTCGCAGCCGCCGACCGAAGCTCAACTGCAGGCACAGTTGGTCGCCCCGCAAAACGATCCGGGCCAGGTCGCTCCGCTTGCCCCAGAGCCAATCCAGGAAGGAGAACCAGACGCGCAGCCGCAGGCTCAGCAATCTCAGCCGCAGACGCAACCTTTCCAACAGGATAGTGGAATTGAGCAGCAGTGGCGCTCCTATCGCGTAGACTCGGGCAAAACGCTGGCGCAGGTATTCCGTGACCATAACCTCCCGCCAACCGATGTATACGCAATGGCGCAGGTTGAAGGTGCCGGAAAACCGCTGAGCAACCTGAAAGACGGCCAGATGGTACAAATCAGGCAGAATGCCAACGGCGTGGTAACGGGATTAACCATTGATACCGGTAATGGTCAGCAGGTACTGTTTACTCGACAACCTAACGGCAGTTTTATTCGCGCCCGTTAACCGGCACACCTGTGTACCTGATAAACACAGCGCATCAGACATTAAGGTGAAGCGTCAGCGCTTCACCTTGTTCACCCACCAGATCCCGGAACAGACCAGCACCAGCGCCAGCGCATATTTCCATTCGAGAATGTTTTCGCCGAGGAATATCGCCGACAGAACCGCCCCCGAAACCGGGATCAGGAAGTTAAACGGCGCAATCATCCCCACGCGGTTATGCTTGAGCAGAATACTCCATAACGCAAAAGCGACCGAAGAGAGTAACGTCAGGTAGCCCAGAATCGCCACTGAAGACGCGCCGTGTACGGTCAGCGTGCCACCAAAAGCGTAGCCGCCGATAACCAGCGCCAGACCGCCGACACCCAACTGATATCCTGTCATTACCGTCGGGTCTACCGTCTGAGAAATGCGTTTACCGTATAACGTGGCGGCAGAAAGAATAAAGGCCGCCATCACCACTGAACCGTCCCCTAACAAGCTGAAGCTAAAATCCAGTCCGCTGCTAAAGTTCACCACCATTACGCCGGTAAAGCCCAGGATACAGCCCAGCACTTTGTTGTAGCTCAGCTTGTCGTTCTGATAGATAAAATGGGCCAGCAGCACGCTGAAGAAGGTGCCGGTCGCGTTCATGATCGACCCCTTCACCCCCGTCGTGAACGCCAGGCCAATATAGAAGAAGATGTATTGCAGCGAGGTTTGCGTCAGTCCCAACAGCGTGAGCTGACCGTACTGACGCGGGCTTAACCGGCCAATCGGTTTACGTTGCGCCACCGCCAGCAATAGCAGCAATAATCCAGCAAACAGGAAGCGATAGCCGGCAAAGACAATTTTTGAAGGAATGTCATCCGTGGCAATCTGGAAGATCTCATATCCGCTTTTGATCGCCGGATAGGCGCTCCCCCACAGCAGACAGCAGAACGCTGCGCTCAGGTAGACAACATTTTTACGCGCAAACAGAGGTTGGTGCGTTGGTTCCATTCCATCACCACTTTGAAATAATGTTTTATTTTTATGATTATCCCGAAAAGGATAAAGAATAGCCAGAGCGAAAAGCGGAGGGAACAGAAAAGCAAAACGCCGACACAAGGCCGGCGCTTTTACGCGGTAATCAGAATAAAAACTTATTCTGCAACTACGTTTACAGTCAGCTTAGCAAACACTTCGCTGTGAACCTGGAAGCTCACTTCGTGCTCACCAGTGGTACGCAGAACGCCGTTCGGCAGACGAACTTCGCTCTTAGCTACTTCAACGCCAGCTGCAGTTACAGCGTCAGCGATGTCGCGAGTACCGATGGAACCGAACAGTTTACCTTCGTCGCCAGCTTTAGACGCGATGGTTACGGTTTCCAGTGCGTTGATTTTCTCAGCACGAGCTTCAGCAGCGGACAGAACGTCAGCCAGTTTAGCTTCCAGCTCAGCGCGACGCGCTTCGAAAAATTCAACGTTTTTCTTGGTAGCAGGAACAGCTTTACCCTGTGGTACCAGGAAGTTACGAGCATAGCCCGCTTTAACGTTAACCTGATCACCCAGGCTACCCAGGTTTGCTACTTTATCAAGCAGAATAACTTGCATTACCTTATCCTCTCAAAGTCGTATTAATGGACCGTGACCGATTACTGATGACGATCAGTGTACGGCAGCAGGGACAGGTAGCGAGCGCGTTTGATAGCGCGAGCCAGCTGACGCTGGTATTTTGCACGGGTACCGGTGATACGGCTTGGGACAATCTTACCGCTTTCGGTGATGTAGTTTTTCAGCGTAGCGATATCTTTATAGTCGATCTCTTGAACGCCTTCCGCGGTGAAACGGCAGAACTTGCGACGACGGAAATAACGTGCCATATGGCTAGTCTCCAGAATCTATCAATTCAATCTGCTCGGCATGCAGAACCATTTTGCTCAGGCCGTTCTTTGCCTTGTGGCAAGAGATGAACCCCTGAACGGTCACTGCGCTACCGACCGTTATACTGTGAGTAATGGCCTGGTTTTCGTGTCCGCTAATAATAACGGGCATTTGGCACCACGCCTGCCGGTGAAACCCGGCTTCCTCCTGCACAGAACGATGCTCAAGCACGAACTGGCAATGAGGAATTCCTGATGGACTGACCTTTCGAAGGGGAGCCCTGCACACGGTGCCGGACAACGCCAGACGGTTGGTCATCAGAAATTACTCTTCAGAATCCCCAGCTTCAGCATCATCTGCGGTTTCGTTAGCGAAATCATCGCGACGTTCACGACGCTCGTCTTTCGCTTTAACCATCGGAGATGCTTCGGTAACAGCGTGTTTAGTACGCATAACCATGCTGCGGATAACGGCATCGTTGAAGCGGAAGGTAGTTTCCAGCTCATCGATCACTTCCTGCGGCGCTTCAACGTTCAGCAGAACGTAGTGAGCTTTGTGCAGTTTGTTGATCGGGTAAGCCAGCTGACGGCGGCCCCAGTCTTCCAGACGGTGGATCGTGCCTTCTGCACCAGTGATGGCAGCAGTGTAGCGTTCGATCATACCCGGAACCTGTTCGCTCTGGTCAGGATGGACCATAAAAACGATTTCGTAATGACGCATCGAATTGCTCCTTACGGATTATTCAGCCTCCTGTCTGGGTCAGCCGAGGCCCGGGGAGGCAAGGAACGTGTTAAAGGTCGGCTGAAAAATTGACGCGTCATAATACTGGCGCCTGCCACTAAACTCAAGGTAATTGTACGATTATTTATCGTGTCGCCATTAATACATATCCAGCAGCATTTTGACGCTGATGCAAATGGAGACAATGACAATCATGGGTCGGATAACTTTCTTGCCGCGCGTTAGTACGACCGTCGCGCCAAGACGTGCGCCGAGGGACTGCCCGGCAAACATCACCAGCCCCAGCGACCAGATCATTTTACCGCCAAAAATGAAGAACAATATCGAGGCGATGTTGGACGCCAGGTTAATAAAATTCGAGTGAATTTGCGCCTTATCGATGCTGTATCCCCACAGCAGGATATAGCTGAGGGTATAAAAGGAGCCAGCCCCGGCACCGAGAAAGCCGTCATAAAAACCAATGCATCCCCCGCCGATCAACGAGAAGATAAACAGGGATACCTGCTGCTTTCTTTTCGGTTCGCTGAGATTTGGCGCAAAAATAAAGTAGATGGCGACCGCGATAATCAGGATCGGGAGCAGTTTCTTCAGCAGTTCCGGTTCAATGAACTGGATAAGCGTCGTTCCCATCGCAGAACCGATAAAGGCAGATAAAAACACATACTTGTGCTCCTGCACGTTGATATGCCCCCGGCGTAAAAAATAAATCCCGGAGGTCAGCGAGCTGCCCAGCGCCTGAATTTTATTGGTTGCCAGCGCATTCGCCGGGGGTAAACCAGAAATTAACAGTGCGCCAATCGAGAGAAAACCACCGCCGCCCGACACCACGTTAATAAAGCCTGCCACCAGCGCGACCATAAACATAATCACAAAGTAGCTGAAATCCATGAATGAAGTATCCATAAGTTTTTGCCTTATTATCATAAAGTTATATTAATTATCCGGCTCACTATAAACGGCGTACTCACCCGATTAAATTGACTATTTGGTAAGTGCTTATGCGCGAAAGACAGGTATTTTTCACCGCGCGGTACACACCAGCGGCCTGTTAATAAAAGAAAAGATGGTCATGCGGTAATTTTTTGAACAACTGCATCAGAAATGGTCGCTATCGACTGCGCCGGTAACGGTTAAAATTACATCAGAAGCTAATCACTCACAGGAGAGAGGCAACCAGAGACCGCAGTCGAGGAGGTACATATGCGAGCCCGTGTTTTGACCCTTCTGGCTATGCTTTTGCTTAGTGCAAATGCAACGGCAGCCATCAAAATTGACAATCATCAGGCCAGGAATATGGATGATGTGCAGAGCTTAGGCGTCATTTACATAAATCATAACTTCGCCACTGAAAGTGAAGCCACTCAGGCCCTGAATGAAGAGACCGATGCGCAAGGCGCAACCTACTACCACGTGATCCTCACCAGGGAACCCGGTAGTAACGGAAATATGCACGCCAGTGCAGATATTTACCGCTAGCACCAGAAATAACCAACGAGAACATTGCCGCAGTTTAATTTGCCCCCTTCACAGGGGGCTTTTTTTGCAACAAAGTCCCACAGCCAGATCAATAACATCCCCTGAATGATTGGGCTCCAGGACTTAGTCGTTACTTCTGTCCGTAATAGGCGTCTGGGCCGTGCTTACGCATGAAATGCTTATTCATCAGATAGCTGTCGATGGGGCTAAGAGCCGGATTAATACCACGCGCAATCCATGCCATTTTTGCCACTTCCTCCATTACCACGGCGTTATGTACCGCGTCGTGAGCATCCTTGCCCCAGGCAAACGGGCCATGCTGGTACACCACTACGCCAGGCGTATGCAAAGGTTCCACCTCCCCCAGCGTTTCGACAATCACCTTGCCGGTATTTAGCTCATACTCGCCCTGAACTTCAGCTTCAGTTAACGCCCTGGTGCAGGGAATATCGCCAAAGAAGTAATCCGCATGCGTCGTGCCGAACGAGGGAATTGCCAGACCCGCCTGCGCCCATGCCGTCGCGTGGGTTGAGTGGGTGTGCACCACGCCGCCGAGAGAAGAATAGCGGCGATACAGCACCAGATGGGTGGCGGTATCAGAAGAAGGACGATAGCGCCCTTCCACTACGTTGCCGGCCAGATCCACAACCACCATGTCATCTACCTGCATCGTTTGGTAGTCGACGCCGCTAGGCTTAATCACCACCAGCCCGCGCTCGCGGTCAATGGCGCTGACGTTCCCCCAGGTGAACGTCACCAGCCCGTAGCGCGGCAAATCCATATTGGCCTCAAAAACCTGCTGTTTAAGTTTTTGCATTACACCGCCTCCACCAGACCTGCGCTGGCCATTCGCGCCTTCACCCAGTCGCGCGCCTTCGCGACTTCACGTGCCGGGTCGTCCGACGTTTCACTCCACATCTCAATCAGGTATGGTCCGCAGTACCCACTCTGTTTGAGCGTCGCAAAACAACGTTCGAACTCAACAACCCCTTCACCAAACGGCACATTTTTGAATACACCAGGTTTGGTATCCTTCACGTGTACGGCAACGATATGACCCATCCCAGCCTGCAGCTCCATCTGCACGTCGTTATCCCACGCCGACAAATTGCCAATATCGGGATACAGCTGGAACCACGGATTGTTGAGATAGTGGGCATAACCCAGTGCCTTGCTGATCGAATTCATCAGCGGATAATCCATGATTTCCATCGCCAGCGTCACCTGCGCGCGGCTCGCCATCTCCACGCTCTCTTTCAGCCCATCGCGAAACCGACGACGCGTTTCGTTATTGGCCTGCTGGTAATAGACGTCGTAACCCGCCAGTTGAATAACGCGAATACCGATATCCTGCGCAAACTGAATGGCTTTACGCATGATCTCCAGCCCCTGTTCGCGCACCGCATCATCTTCACTGCCAAGCGGGAAACGACGATGAGCGCTCAGGCACATGGACGGTACGCGTATCCCTGTCTCAGCGATAGCGGCCACCAGCGCCAGTCGCTGCTCGCGGCGCCAGTCAAGACGAGCCAGGCGATCGTCGGTTTCATCAACCGATATTTCAACAAAATCAAAGCCCAGTTCCTTCGCCAGCTGCAAGCGTTCCAGCCAGCACTCCCCGCCGGGGAGCGCTTTTTCATAGATACCGAGCGGGACCTGTTTCGACAACATAGTCGCTCCTTATCCCCACAGTTGGGCGATGGAACGTTTGAACTGACGCGCAGCGTCTACCGGAGAGGCAGCATCGCGAATGCTGCGTCCGGCAATAAAGACGTGGATAGGGATCCCCCGGAACAGCGGCAGATCCTCCAGCGCCAGGCCGCCGGTGACGGTGACCTTAAAGCCCATATCAGAAAGGCGTTTGATGGCGCTAATATCTGCCTCTCCCCATGCCACACCCGCCGCCTGCGCGTCACGGCTGCGGTGATATACCACTTGCCCAATGCCCGCGTCACGCCACTCCTGCGCCTGCTCCCAGGTCCAGTAACCAGTCAGTTCAATCTGCACGTCGCCATTAAATTCTTTCGCCACCTCCAGCGCCCCCCTGGTGGTGTTGATATCCGCGCAGCAGATGACGGTAACCCAGTCAGCATTGGCTTCGAAACACATGCGCGAGAGGATTTTACCCGCGTCGGCGATTTTGGCATCCGCCAGCACAATTTTATGCGGATAAAGCGCCTTCAGATCGCGTACGGCGCGCACCCCCTCTGCCACGCAAAGAATCGTGCCCACCTCAATGATATCGACCTCTTCGGCAATCAGACGCGTCGTTTCATAGGCGGAAGACATTGATTGGTTATCCAGCGCAACCTGCAACATAGGTAATGACATTTTGGTATCCTTTTAAACAGCCGCCGCAGTGGCGTTATCAATTAAATCCAGCACTTCCTGCGCGGTGCGGCAGGCGCGTAAACGGTCGAAATTGGCTTCATCGTCAAAGAGATTCACGATCTGCATGATGCCGACTTCCTGATGTGTGTTGGCGTCTACTGCCGCCATGGTGATCAGGATGTCGACCGGGTCGTTATCTTCGTGGTTAAACACCAGCGGTGTTTTCAGCGTCACCAGCGCAAAACCGGTTTTCTTGACCCCTTCCTCCGGACGGCCGTGCGGCATCGCCAGGCCGGGCGCAATCACGAAATACGGGCCGAACTGTTCGACTCCGTCGAGGATGGCCTGGTAGTAGCGTGGTTCAACCACATCAGCCTTAACCAGCAGATCCACGCTCAGCTTTACCGCTTCCTGCCAGGAACTGGCCTCGGCCTGTAAAAGGATGGCGTCATTGTCTGCCAGCGAATCACGTAATTTCATAGGCCGCCTCCTTACTTCACGTCCTGAGGGAAATGCGCGTTGATCACTTCCAGCAGTTTTGGTCCAAAATCGGCGGGAGACAGCATGTTGCGTACGCCAACAACATATTTATTGCCCGATACGGTAATCTCACCGGCGATATGGGTAGAAGCGATGATGATATCCGCGCCGCTCAGTTCACTTTTGTATTCACCTACTGCGCAACTGTTTACCGTATGGTCAATATTTGACTGGGTTAAAAACTGATCCACCTTCATCTTCATGATCATGGAACTCCCCTGCCCATTGCCACATACAGCCAAAATACGTACGGTCATAATCGGAACTCCTTATTAAGCAGAGTGTTCTGCCAGTTGTTTTTCTGCGTCTTCCTCAGCGCGCAAGGTGCGTCCTGCGAAAAACATATAAGCCAGTGCAATCAGAATAATGACGGCCATAAACACGATGCCGATGGTGGCAAAGCCCTGCATCATCGGCGGCGCCAGAATTGACCAGTCCGCCATGCCCATCCAGGCGCTCATCCCGGTGAGCTTCACCGCCCAGACGCAGCCGAAGATTTCGATCATCCCCATCACCAGGCAAATCTTGAGTGCTGCGCGCCAGCCGCCAAAGTGGTTAGCAAACACGCCGATAGTCGCGTTCGAGAAGAACATCGGAATAAAGCCAGGGATAATCAGAATAGAAGAGCCACAACCCACCAGGACGCCCACCGCAATCAGTTGGCCGATGGTGCCCCACATAAAGCCCCAGACCACCGCGTTGGGCGCAAAGCTATAAATCGCCGCGCAGTCGATAGCCAGCACAGCACCCGGGATCAGACGTTGAGAGATACCGTTGAACGCTTCTGAAAGCTCAGCCACGAACATACGTACGCCCTGAGTGATGATGAAAATAGCGACGGCAAACGAAAAACCGGTCTGCAGGATATAGACCGTCCAGTGAGTTTTACCCGCCATCGCCTGAACCACATCAATGCCGAAAGAGAGCAGGATCGCGCCGAAGAAGAGGGTCATAACAATCGCGGTAGAAACGATGTTGTCATGGAAGATATTCAGCCAGCCCGGCAGCTTCAGATCTTCAACACTCTCCTCTTTCTTACCCAGATAAGGCGCGACTTTGTAGGCAATCCATGAAGCGAACTGCTGCTGGTGACCGATGGAGAAACCGCAGCCGTCGGTCACTTCCTGCGTCGGCTTGTACATCATATTGGAAGTAATGCCCCAGTAGAGCGACACCAGCACCGCGGTGCAGATGATGGTGGTCCACATCGGGTAACCAAAGATGTAGAAAGAGACGGCAATCAGGCCCGCCTGCTGGAACATAATGTGGCCGGTCAGCATGATGGTGCGAATGCCGGTAATACGCCGTAGCAGTACGTAACAAATATTCAGCGCCAGCGCCAACAGCACAGCATAACCCACCCAACTATAGGCATCGCCCATACGTTCGATGGTTGCCATCATGGAGGCATAGGTATCGGAAATCGCACCATTGATACCGTAAACTTCGGACATCTTCGCCACCACCGGTTTAAACGTGCTGGTCAGAATGCCCGATCCCGCTTGCAGCAACATAAAACCGATAATCGTTTTGATCGTGCCTTTGATAATAACGCTGACGCTTTTACGCAGCAGGATGTAACCAAGACAGGTCACAATACCCAACAGCAAGGGCGCGTTGGTCATAACCTGATTAAAAAAGACGGTAAAGATGTTGTAGAGGATCTCCATAACGATCTCCAGTAGACGAAGTTGCTGAACATTCATTACAGATGCCCAGGATGTTGTGCCCTCACTCTAATTTTCAAAAGTAATCACAACAAGATTGAATTTGATTAAATGTGATGCAGTACGCAAATAATTCACACACTTGCAGAGTGGCTTTACTTCTAATTAATCACTTCCAAAATAAACTCTATTAAAACAATAAAATACAAAACAAACACTCAAGTAAACCATCCTGTCACGCTGTGATTTGCTCACATTTCCCCGCTGAACACCAAAAATCAACGCATTGCCTTCTTGAAAAAATGATGTCAATATCAATCAAAACAAATCATAAATTGACTTAATCTGAATAAATATGAAGGTAAATGCGATGAGTAAAGTAAAAAGCATCACGCGTGAATCATGGATCCTGAGCACATTCCCGGAGTGGGGAAGTTGGCTGAATGAAGAGATCGAACAGGAGCAGGTCGCCCCGGACACATTCGCTATGTGGTGGCTTGGCTGTACCGGCATCTGGCTGAAGTCGGAAGGCGGGACGAACATTTGCGTCGATTTCTGGTGCGGAACGGGTAAACAGAGTCACGGTAACCCGCTAATGAAAACCGGCCACCAGATGCAACGCATGGCTGGGGTGAAGAAACTGCAGCCAAACCTGCGCACCACGCCGTTTGTTCTTGATCCGTTTGCAATTCGACAGATCGATGCGGTGCTGGCGACACACGATCATAACGATCACATCGACGTGAATGTCGCGGCCGCCGTCATGCAAAACTGCGCCGATGACGTGCCATTTATCGGGCCGCAAACCTGTGTGGATCTGTGGATGGGTTGGGGTGTGCCAAAAGAGCGCTGCATCGTGGTAAAACCAGGCGATGTGGTGAAAGTGAAAGATATTGAAATTCATGCGCTTGACGCGTTTGATCGTACGGCATTAATCACGCTGCCTGCCGATCAAAAAGCGGCAGGTGTGCTGCCGGATGGTATGGATGCACGTGCGGTAAACTACCTGTTCAAAACACCGGGCGGTACGCTGTACCACAGCGGAGACTCGCACTACTCTAACTACTACGCAAAGCATGGCAACGAGCACCAGATCGACGTTGCGCTCGGCTCCTATGGTGAGAATCCGCGCGGGATTACGGACAAAATGACCAGCTCCGACATGCTGCGCATGGCGGAAGCGTTGAATACGAAAGTGGTGATCCCTTTCCATCATGACATCTGGTCAAACTTCCAGGCCGACCCTCAGGAGATCCGCGTACTGTGGGAGATGAAAAAAGATCGACTGAAGTATGGCTTTAAGCCGTTTATCTGGCAGGTGGGCGGTAAGTTCACCTGGCCGTTGGACAAAGATAACTTTGAATATCACTATCCGCGCGGCTTTGATGACTGCTTCACGATTGAACCGGATCTGCCGTTTAAATCCTTCTTGTGACCCCTACAAAATGCCGGTCTATTCCGGCATTTTTTCCCATTTACTTTAGTATTTCCAGGCTATTTCAAATATCATCTTTTCAAATCAATTTGTATCGGAATAGCTCATGACTGAAGCACAAAGACATCAAATATTGCTGGATATGCTGGCGCAGTTGGGCTTTGTTACCGTTGAGAACGTGATTGAGCGTCTGGGGATTTCACCAGCCACAGCACGCCGGGACATCAATAAACTCGACGAAAGCGGCAAACTCAAGAAAGTCCGCAATGGCGCAGAAGCCATCACCCAGCAACGTCCGCGCTGGACACCTATGAATCTGCATCAGGCGCAGAACCACGATGAAAAAGTTCGTATTGCCAAGGCAGCATCCCAGCTTGTAAATGCGGGTGAAAGCGTGGTGATCAACTGCGGATCAACCGCCTTCCTGCTTGGTCGTGAAATGTGCGGCAAGCCGGTGCAGATCATCACCAATTATCTGCCGCTGGCGAACTATCTGATCGACCAGGAGCATGACAGCGTGATCATCATGGGAGGGCAATACAACAAAAGCCAGTCCATCACGCTTAGTCCGCAAGGCAGCGAAAATAGCCTGTATGCCGGACACTGGATGTTTACCAGCGGTAAAGGGTTGACCGCGGACGGACTGTATAAAACCGATATGCTAACCGCGATGGCTGAGCAGAAGATGCTTAACGTAGTGGGTAAACTGGTGGTGCTGGTCGATAGCAGTAAGGTCGGTGAACGCGCGGGGATGCTGTTCAGTCGCGCCGATCAAATCGATATGCTCATTACCGGCAAAAATGCTAACCCTGAGATTCTGCAACAACTTGAAGCTCAGGGCGTAAGCATCGTGCGCGTTTAAAGGTGCTGGCGAAAAAACGTTACCGTCGCTGCCAGCGCCTCTGGCGTGATGCGGTGGCGTACGCCCGCTTCCCACAGGCAGGTTAAATTGTTATCCAGCCCTGCCTGAATCAGCGCCTGCTGTAAGCGGAAGGTTTCAACCGCGGGCACCACATCGTCCTCCTGTCCATGCCACAACAGCAACGGTCTGTCGGCCAGGCGTTGTAGCTGATGCGTAACGTCCCATTCGGCGAGCGGTGCGATAATGGCATCGAACTCTGCCTGCTGCTCTGGCGTCTGGACCCGTAAAGGGGGAAAAAGCGTCTGTGCAAGACGGGTAAAATAGCCCGAACCCATCAGGCTGGCTACACATTTAACCTCGGGATGGCGGGCCATAATGCCCAACGCCGTCATGCCTCCCATCGACGCCCCCGCAACAGCAAGTCTTTCATCTGATAGCCAATTTTCCGCCACCAGCGCCGCACGTAACGTCGTAAACTCCTGCATGTTTTGCTGCAATATATGCCAGAAGCGGAACATTCGCTCCTGAGCATCACCGTTGAAGCGGGCACCATGGTCGGGCGCATCTGGCATGACAACCCGGAATCCGGCCTGAGCCAGAGCAACGGCAAAATAGCTATAGACCAGACTTGAAGATGTAAACCCGTGATAGAAAATAATGCAAGGGAGTGAACACTCGCGTTTACCAGCCGGAACGGCGTGCAGGACAGGGATACCAGCCAACTGTCGTGTTTCAATTTCGATCATTTGTCGCCTCTTTTTTTCTGGTATGCCATGCAGCAATACTTAACGCAAGCGAATGTGTTCGGCAATGATTCATAATGTTGAGAACTGGGTTACGCTTTCGCAACATTTTCATTCGAAAATCGCGTGAGAGATAACACTTCGGGAACATTCCCCTAAAGGGAAATTGATAAGGCACTACACTATGGCTATCAGGAAACGAGATAGAGTTATGCGTCGGTTTGCCTCTTTATTGCTGGTGATGCTTTTAAGCGCCTGTAGCGTGCTACAGGGAACGCCGCAACCCGCACCGCCCGTTGCCGACCACCCGCAGGAGATCCGCCGTGACCAGAGTAATGGGTTACAGCGAATAGGAACGGTCAGCGCGCTGGTAAGAGGCTCTCCGGATGATGCGCTGGCAGAGATCCGTGACAAAGCCGTCGCGGCTAAAGCTGATTACTACGTGGTTTTATTAGTGGATGAAACCATCGTGACAGGCCAATGGTATTCACAGGCTATTTTGTATCGTAAATAACATTGGGTTGGAATTTAGTCAGCTTTACATTGCTTTGCGCCGCTATGCGTTTACCTGTGCACAATAAACCAACAGCAGGAAGCTTGAGGTTTATGATCGCGATGGAATGCCCTGCCGTGTGTAGGGGTACGAATAATGGAGCTGACGATGAAACAATCACTTGCCTTATCCTCACTGCTGCTTTCTGCCGGACTGGTAGGTACTACGGCGCAGTCTGCCGAGTTCGCCAGTGCTGACTGTGTTACAGGCCTGAACGAAATTGGCCTGATATCTGTCAGTAACATTGCAGGGAATCCGCAGGATGTAGAACGAGTAGTCGCGTTAAAAGCGGATGAACAGGGTGCCTCATGGTATCGGATCATTCAGATGTACGAAGACCAGCAGCCCGACAACTGGCGCGTACAGGCCATACTCTATGCTTAACAGATTGCCGGATGGCGTAAACTTATCCGGCCTACATTGAATGTAGGCATGATAAGGCGCGCCAGCGTCGCCATCAGGCATATTATTACCGTAATCCCCCCGTTGCCCGCAGAAGCAAGTCGTTCAGCACCTGTTCGGACAATCGTAGTCCACCACGCGTATCGAGCATCATTTGACACCAGGCCTGCGCCACTGGCGGAGAGGCATAGCGCAACATCTGCGCCCCGCAACCGAGCAGGAAAAGCTGCTGTGTAATCTCCCGTCCCAACTCCTCACTGGGTTTACGTAAACGCTGCTGTAGTTGACGTACCATTCGATCGTAATGTCGGTCTTGCCCTTTTACCTCAGCAAAGGCTTCGCTGAGCATATCGTATATGCCGGGTTGTTTTGTCAGCACCCGCAATACATCGAGGCACATAATGTTGCCAGAGCCCTCCCAGATACTGTTTACCGGCATCTCACGATACAGGCGCGGCAATTCACTCTCCTCGCAGTAGCCAATCCCGCCGAGCACTTCCATCGCCTCTGCAACAAACGGCATACCGGCCTTGCAAACAGAGAATTTCGCTGCTGGCGTGAACAACCTGGCCCACAGAGATTCTTTGGCATCAGCGCGACGGTCCCAGGCCCGTGCCAGTCGGAACAGTAACGCCGTCTGACCTTCCAGTTGGAGCGCCATCCGACCTAATACCTGGCGCATCATCGGTTGTTCGATCAATGGTTTGCCAAAAACCTGTCGCTGGTGCGCATGGTAAATCGCGATGGAAAAAGCACGTCGCATCATGCCATGACTGCCGAGCGCACAGTCAAAACGCGTCATCCCGCCCATTTTCAGGATATGACGTATACCTTCCCCTTCTTCACCCAATAGCCAGCCAATCGCATCGTGGAATTCAACCTCGCAGCTGGCGTTGGAGCGATTGCCTAACTTATCTTTCAGCCGCTCCAGACGGATAGCATTACGCTGCCCGTCGGGTAAAAATCGCGGTACAAAAAAGCAGGATAAGCCTCCCTTTGCCTGGGCCAGTACCAAATGGGCATCGCTTTGCGGCACGGAGAAAAACCACTTATGTCCCACCAGTCGATACGAGCCGTCTGTAAGACGTTCTGCCTGAGTGGTATTGCTCAGCACATCTGACCCCCCCTGCTTCTCGGTCATTCCCATGCCGATCAATAAACCACGCTTTTGCCCTCCGGGCAGTAAATGCGAGTCATAACGGTCGCTTAGCAGCGGCGTAAACCAGTCGTGAAAGGGGGTAGGTAACATCTGAAGTAACAACGGCGTGGCGGCAAAAGTCATGGTAACCGGACACAACGTGCCCGCTTCCACCTGCGCATGCAGCATGAAACGGGCCGCCCGGGCGACAAATGTTCCCTGCCTCGCGTCTTCTTCCCAGGCCAGATTATGTACGCGATTGGCGCACAATCCCTGCATCAGTAAATGCCAGGCAGGATGAAAACGCACATCATCCAGCCGCTGACCCTGCGAGTCGTAGCGCAACAACTCGGGTGGAAAAGCATTGGCCAGACGGCCAAGCTCGAGCGACTCGGCAGTCCCTAGCTGCTGACCAATACTGGCGAGAAGATCGCTGTCCCAGCCAGCGCCTTCACGGATAACCGCTTCACACAGCGCGCCATCGGACAGATATAAGTTGCTGTTATTGAGCGGTACAGGTTGGTTAAAAACGGTATGCGTTTGCCAGTGCATTGTGTCTCCCTCCGTCAATGGCCGTCACCTTAAGTATGGTCAGGCAGAGGGCTGCACGCATGGGACAACGGTCACAAAAAAGCCATCCCGAAGGATGGCTTGAGAGAAGAGAGAAATGAGGGAGATAGTTTAGCCGCGCTGGCGTACAGCCTCAAACAAGCAGATGCCCGTCGCAACTGAAACGTTCAGCGACGAAACGCTCCCAGCCATCGGGATGCTGATCAGTTCGTCACAGTGTTCGCGGGTCAAACGACGCATACCTTCACCCTCTGCGCCCATCACCAGCGCCAGACGTCCGGTCATTTTGCTCTGGTAGAGAGTATGGTCAGCTTCACCTGCGGTTCCGACGATCCAGATATTCTCTTCCTGCAGCATACGCATAGTGCGCGCCAGGTTGGTCACACGGATCAGCGGTACGCTTTCTGCCGCACCGCAGGCCACTTTTTTCGCCGTTGCATTCAACTGCGCAGAACGATCCTTCGGTACGATAACAGCATGGACGCCAGCAGCATCGGCGCTACGCAGGCATGCCCCCAGGTTATGCGGATCGGTAACACCATCGAGGATCAAAAAGAACGGCTGATCGAGCGTAGCAATCAGATCCGGCAGATCGTTTTCCTGATACTGACGACCCGGCTTCACGCGAGCAATAATTCCCTGATGTACCGCACCCTCGCTTTTCTCATCCAGGAACTGGCGGTTAGCCAGCTGAATGACAACACCCTGTGCTTCCAGTGCGTGGATCAGCGGCAGCAGGCGTTTATCTTCACGACCTTTGAGAATAAAGACGTCCTGGAAGCGCTCAGGCGCACGTTCCAGCAGAGCCTGCACCGCATGGATGCCGTAAATCATTTCACTCATGAATGTACTCGTTAATAGTTTATGCGTAACGCGGGCAACGCGAGGTTGCCCGACTTACTGTTTATGGCTGTTATTGCGCGACTTTCTTTTTCGTCGCGCGTTTAGCTTTGGTGGCGGCAGCGATTTTAAGCGTTTTTGCCGATGGTTTTTTCGCTTTTTTATCGCCTTTCTTCTCAGCCGTTTTTTTATCCGCCTGAGGTTTGGCTCTGCCTTTCTTCTCGCCGCGGAAAGCGCTATCCGGCTCGAAATTTACTTTTTTGCCCATCTGACGACGCTTACCGGTATTTTTACCCGCATCGCCTTTTTTCGCTTTTTCACGCGCGGTTTTACCTTCATTGCGCGGTGCACGTTCGCTGGAGATCAAACTGAAGTCGATTTTACGCTCGTCCATGTTGACCGCTTCCACGCGAACTTCCACGCGATCGCCCAGGCGATACATTTGACCGCTGGATTCTCCCGTCAGACGCTGCCCAACCTGGTCAAAACGATAGTAGTCGTTATCCAGGGAGGAGACATGCACCAGACCGTCGATAAACAGCTCATCAAGACGGACGAAGAAACCAAACCCGGTCACGCTGGCGATCACGCCTTTGAAGACATTACCTACCTGATCCAGCATGAAGTCGCACTTCAGCCAGTCAGAGACGTCGCGTGTGGCTTCGTCAGCACGGCGCTCGGCCATCGAACAGTGTTGACCCAGCTGCAGCATCTCTTCCATCGAATAATGGTAGCCACCCGTTTCCGTGGTGTTGCCTTTATGGCCCTGCTCCTGCGCCAGCAGATACTTAATCGCTCGGTGCAAGGAGAGATCCGGGTAACGACGGATCGGCGAGGTAAAGTGTGCATAAGACTGCAACGCAAGACCAAAGTGACCGCGGTTTTCCGGATCGTAAATCGCCTGCTTCATTGAACGCAGCAGCATAGTTTGCAGCATTTCTGCGTCAGGACGGTCAGCAATCGACTCCAGCAGTTCAGCGTAATCACGCGGCTCGGGTTTATTACCGCCGGGCAGCTCCAGCCCCAGCTCCGCCAACACCGAACGGAACGAATTAATCGCTTCGGTCGTCGGCTTATCGTGAATGCGGAACAGTGCCGGCTCTTTGGCTTTCTCAACGAATCGCGCCGCTGAGATGTTCGCCATGATCATGCACTCTTCAATCAGTTTGTGCGCGTCATTACGCTGCGTCTGCTCAATACGCTCAATACGGCGTTCAGCATTGAAGATAAACTTCGCTTCTTCACTTTCAAACGAGATACCGCCACGCTCTTCACGCGCTTTATCCAGCACTTTGTAGAGGTTATGCAGCTCTTCAATGTGTTTAACCAACGGCGCGTACTGCTCACGCAGTTCCTGATCGCCCTGCAGCATGTGCCAGACCTTGGTGTAGGTCAGACGCGCATGGGAGCTCATAACCGCTTCGTAGAATTTAAAGCCTGTTAAGCGGCCTTTCGACGAAATGGTCATTTCACAGACCATACACAGCCTGTCCACCTGCGGGTTGAGCGAACACAATCCGTTAGACAGCACTTCCGGTAGCATCGGAACAACCTGCGATGGGAAGTAGACGGATGTGCCACGGCTGCGCGCTTCCTGGTCCAGCGGAGTCGGCGGGCGAACGTAATAGCTTACGTCAGCAATCGCCACCCATAAACGCCAGCCGCCGCCGCGCTTCTTCTCGCAGTAAACCGCATCATCGAAGTCACGCGCATCTTCGCCATCGATAGTGACCAGCGGCAGGGAGCGCAGATCGACACGTCCGGCTTTCGCTTCTTCCGGCACTTCTTCTTTCAGTCCGGCGACCTGTTTTTCGACCGCCTGAGGCCAGATATACGGGATTTCATGAGTACGCAGCGCCATATCAACGGCCATGCTGGTTCCCATGTTGTCGCCCAGGACTTCAACAATTTTACCCACCGCTTTAGTGCGACGCGTCGGACGCTGGGTCAGCTCAACCACGACCACAAAGCCCATACGAGCACCCATCACCTCTTCCGGCGGGATCAGGATATCAAAGCTCAGGCGGCTGTCGTCAGGGACGACAAACCCAACGCCAGCGTCGGTGAAGTAGCGACCGACAATCTGGCTGGTTTTCGGCACCAGTACGCGCACAATACGCGCTTCGCGACGACCTTTACGGTCCGCGCCCAGCGGCTGTGCCAACACCTGATCGCCATGAATGCAGGTTTTCATCTGCTCGCTGGACAGGTACAGGTCATCTTTGCGGCCTTCAACGCGCAGAAAGCCGTAGCCATCACGGTGGCCAATAACGGTACCTTTCAGCAGGTCAAGACGCTCCGGCAGCGCATAGCACTGACGACGAGTGAAGACCAGTTGCCCGTCACGCTCCATGGCGCGCAGGCGGCGACGCAGCGCTTCTTGCTGCTCTTCACCTTCAATGTTGAGTTCAGCGGCCAGCTCATCGCGGTTGGCCGGTTTTTCACGTTTAGTTAAATGTTCGAGGATAAATTCCCGGCTCGGGATAGGATTCGCGTATTTTTCTGCTTCGCGTTCCTGGAAAGGATCTTGTGACATCGAGGTTCCTCCATTGTCAGCTCTGATGAAGATTTTCGTCACTCCACCAGCAATAATTTATAAAGCGGTTGATTCTCTTCAACCAAATCAGCAAGTGTGTAGTTGTCCAGTTCCGTGAGAAAACTTTGCACTGCCTTAGAAAGCGCCTGTTTAAGTCGACAGGCTGGGGTAATGTGGCAAAACTCGCTGCTACAATTGACCAACGATAGTGGTTCCAGCTCGCGAACCACATCACCAATACCAATATCCTTAGCTGGTTTACCCAGGCGGATACCGCCATTTTTTCCTCGAATAGCAGTAACGAAGCCCGCACGGCTAAGTTGATTGATTATTTTGACCATATGATTACGGGACACGCCGTAGACTTCTGTCACCTCAGAAATACTGGTCATACGTCCTTCGGGAAGTGACGCCATGTAGATTAGCGCACGTAATCCGTAATCGGTGAAACTTGTTAACTGCACATCAACCTCAGGAAAAGGGATAAAACGGATAAACCTGGTGGTATTAATTACATTGATGATAAACCAGCCACCAGCCAGGTCGCTAATTTATTTCAGTTCAGGAAGGAAAAAAGCGAGGAACTTACGTGATTTTAAGCCGGATTATGATGCAAAGCGCCTCATCCGGCCTAAGATAGTGCAAGCGCAGCGCCATTCGACGCCACGCTATAACCATAATTATGCGTCGAACGGGTCGCGCAGGATCATGGTCTCAGTACGGTCTGGGCCAGTTGAGATAATATCAATCGGCACACCGGTCAGTTCTTCAATACGCTTGATGTAGTTCAGTGCTGCCTGCGGCAGACCGCTACGTTCCTTCACACCGAAGGTGGATTCAGACCAGCCCGGCATGGTTTCGTAGATCGGCTCGATACCTTTCCAGTCGTCTGCAGCCAGCGGGGTAGTCGTTACTTCACGGCCATCCGGCATACGATAAGCGACACAGATTTTCACCTCTTTCAAACCGTCCAGTACGTCCAGTTTGGTCAGGCAGAAGCCAGACAGGGAGTTAATCTGTACTGCACGGCGTACCGCAACGGAGTCCAGCCAACCGGTGCGACGACGACGACCGGTGGTCGCGCCATACTCGTTACCTTGTTTGCACAGGAACTCGCCAACGTCATCAAACAGCTCAGTCGGGAACGGACCCGCGCCTACACGTGTAGAGTAAGCTTTGATGATACCCAGAACGTAATCCACATAACGTGGACCCAGGCCGGAGCCGGTAGCCACGCCACCTGCGGTGGTGTTGGAAGACGTTACGTACGGATAGGTACCGTGGTCGATATCCAGCAGGGTACCCTGTGCGCCTTCGAACATGACGAAATCGCCACGCTTACGCGCCTGGTCCAGCAGATCGGAAACATCAACAACCATAGAGGTCAGGATGTCGGCAATCGCCATCACATCATCCAGCACTTTCTGGTAGTCAACTGCTTCAACTTTATAGAAATTCACCAGCTGGAAGTTGTGATATTCCATCACTTCTTTCAGTTTTTCAGCGAAGGTTGCTTTATCAAACAGATCGCCAACGCGCAGACCGCGACGAGCTACTTTGTCTTCATAAGCCGGACCGATGCCACGACCGGTAGTACCGATCGCTTTCTCGCCACGCGCTTTCTCACGAGCATTATCCAACGCAACGTGATAATCAAGGATCAGCGGACAAGCTTCAGACAACAGCAGGCGCTCGCGAACCGGGATGCCACGATCTTCCAGTCCTTTCATTTCTTTCATCAGCGCGGACGGTGACAGTACAACACCGTTACCGATGATGCTGATGACATTCTCGCGAAGAATACCTGATGGAATAAGATGGAGGACGGTTTTTTCACCGTTGATTACGAGAGTATGGCCTGCGTTGTGACCACCCTGGTAGCGCACAACATATTTAGCCCGTTCAGTCAGAAGATCGACGATCTTCCCTTTACCTTCGTCACCCCATTGGGTGCCCAGTACGACGACGTTGTTACCCATTTTTCAAAATCACCGTTTGCTTAAAAATGGATTCTACCACCGCTTTTTCAGATATACAGCACTTTTTGCATGCGAAAATCCGCAAAATAGGCTACTTATTGATCAGCCAATCGTTTTCCTCAACATGTAGTAGACCACAACGCCCGCAACCACAAGACCTCCACCAAAACGACGCAAAGTATTTTCGGGAAGTTGCGCCATTGCGGAAATCATTTTCTTCCACGCGCGGGGATAAAGCATAGGGCCCAGGCCTTCCAGCACCAAAACCAGCGCGAGCGCCAGCAAAATTGTTGAATTCATCCATCGTCCTTTTATAAAAAGAAAACCACCGCATCCCTGGGGATACCGGTGGTTTTGCTGGTTTAAAACCGCTGGAACTTTACTAGCGTGTCGTAGCGCTCGGTGTCTTCATGTAGCGGAAGAAATCGCTGTCCGGGCTCATGATCATCACGTCCTGGTTGCCTTCAAAGCTCTTCTCGTAAGCACGCAGGCTACGGATGAAGGCGTAGAAGTCAGGATCCTGGCTGAACGCATCGGCAAACAGTTTAGCGGCTTCTGCATCGCCTTCACCGCGCATGATGCGGCCCTGACGCTCAGATTCTGCCAGCGTTTTAGTCACTTCATAATCCGCCGTGGCACGCAGTTTTTCCGCTTCTTCCTGACCTTGTGAACGATGGCGACGCGCTACCGCTTCACGCTCAGCGCGCATACGGTTGTAGATAGCCTCAGACACTTCAGCAGGCAGGTTGATTTGCTTGATACGCACGTCAACCACTTCGATGCCCAATGCCGCCATACTGTTCGGGTTGATGACCGGTACTTTACCGTTTGTTTCAGCCTGAACACGCTCAGCCGCTTCGGCAATCGCGCTATCTGCCGCCGGTGTCGCGACTTCATCTTCCGTGCCAGCAGAACCGGAGTTCAGCGCATCACGAACTTCCAGCGTCAGACGACCGCGGGAATCGGTAACGATGTCTTTCACGTCCAGACGACCAATTTCAGAACGCAGACGGTCAGAGAACTTACGTTTCAGCAGGACTTCTGCCTGAGAAACATCGCCACCGCCCGTTGCCAGGTAGTAACGGCTAAAGTCACTGATGCGCCACTTAATGTAGGAGTCAACGATCAGGTCTTTCTTCTCTTTGGTAACAAAGCGATCGGCCTGGTTGTCCATGGTCTGAATACGCGCATCCAGCATCTTCACAGATTCAATAAACGGAATCTTGAAGTGCAGGCCTGGTGCAACAACCAGCGGCTTGTTTTCATCGTCACGCAGAACTTTACCAAAGCGCAGAGTAATCCCGCGCTCGCCTTCTTTGACCACAAAGACAGACATGAACAGAACTACCAGAACGATGATGATAATCGCAATAACTGACTTACGCATCGTTATTCCCCCTGACGCTGGTAGTCGTTACGCTGCGCGTTCGCGCGGCGTTGGTCCATAATATCGCCCTGACTGGTGGACGAGGTATTGCTTGCTCCAGTGCCGGACGTCGTTGCTGGCGGCAGACGCAGCAGGTTTGAACTGCTGTCACTCTTTGCTGCTGGCGCACTACCGCCTTTCAGCATTTGATCCAGCGGCAGAACCATCAGATTGCTGCCCTTATCGTTAACCAGGACTTTGCGGGTATTGCTCAGCACTTTTTCCATGGTTTCGATATACAGACGCTCGCGAGTAATTTGCGGTGCGGCTTTATATTCCGGCAGAATTTTTGCGAAACGAGCCACTTCACCCTGTGCTTCCAGGATGGTTCGCGTTTTGTAAGCACGCGCTTCTTCCAGAATACGCTGCGCCTGACCGTTAGCACGTGGCTGAACTTCGTTGGTGTACGCTTCTGCTTCACGGATGTACTGCTGCTCGTTTTCACGTGCTGCAATGGCATCGTCAAACGCGGCTTTTACTTCTTCCGGCGGACGTGCTGCCTGGAAGTTGACGTCCAGCAGGGTGATACCCATGTTGTACGGACGGATCGTTTCTTCCAGTTCACGCTGGGTATCGCTACGAATAACGGTACGCCCTTCTGTCAGGATACGGTCCATGGTGTATTTACCGATAACCCCACGCAGGGCGCTGTCGGTTGCCTGACGCAGACTGTCATCCGCGCTGGTTACGCTAAACAGGTAACGCTGCGGATCGGTCACGCGGTACTGCACGTTCATTTCAACGCGTACGACGTTTTCGTCAGAGGTCAGCATCACGCCGGATGCGGCAAGTTCACGCACGGCTTCCACGTTGACCGGCGTCACTTCGTCGACAAAGGTCGGTTTCCAGTTCAGACCCGGTTCAACCAAATGGCTGAATTTACCGAAGCGTGTCACCACGCCGCGTTCCGCTTCTTTAATGGTGTAGAAACCGCTGGCCGCCCAGATAATGACGATAGCTGCCGCTGCGATAGTAAAGACTCGACCACCCAATTGCGGACGAGGGCCTTGCGATGAGCTACCGCCGCCAGAACCAGCACCTTTACCGCCACCCAGGCCACCGAGCTTTTTACTCAGTTTGCGGAAGATATCATCCAGATCGGGAGGTCCCTGATCGCGACCACCTTTGTTTCCATTTCCCTCAGGGTTGCCGCCAGGTTTGCTGCTTCCCCACGGGTCGCGGTCTTGTCCGTTATTACCGGGCTGATTCCACGCCATTTTTGTGCTCCATATTTGTTATGCGATGCTATACCTGCGTATTTTGCGCTGCCGATGCGTTGGCTACGCCCTTTAATCTCAGTCACATAGTTGACTATGCTCCTGAAGATTTCAGGACTTGCCACCTTCATGCTGCACAAAACCCACAAGGTATAGAGGCGAAAAAATCTTCAGGCCATATCCGTCAGGTCAGACAATATAGTCTTCCAGTGCCGGTTCTTGTTTACAGAGGCGACGCCAGTCTACGATCGGCATACGAACCTGCAGACCCACGCTGCCGTCCTCCTCCATCCACTCTCTTTCTATTGCCTGAAGTTGGTAAAACCGGCTTCTCAGACGCCCTTCCTGCGGCGGCAAACGCAACGTATGCTGCGCCACCTCACCGGAAAGTCGCTCAGTCAAAGCCTGAAAAAGCTGTGGTATACCTATTCCCGTTTGCGCTGAAACCCAAACGCGAATGGGTTTATTCTCTTCATCTCTGTCGATACGCGGTTCAAAATCATCCAGCATATCGATTTTATTCATCACCAGCAGAGTCGGGATCTCATGCGCATCGATCTCTTCGAGCACCGTGTCGACGGCCTCGATGTTTTCCTGCACACGAAAATCTGCAGCATCAATAACATGCAGCAGCAATGTCGCCTGACGCGTTTCCTGCAGGGTGGCTTTAAACGCCGCCACCAGGTCGTGCGGCAAATGACGGATAAACCCTACGGTATCCGCCAGCACGGTTTCACCGACGTCCGCTACGTCTATACGGCGCAGCGTTGGGTCCAGGGTCGCAAACAGTTGATCCGCTGCGTAAACCCGGGCTTCGGTGATCTGGTTGAACAGGGTGGATTTTCCGGCGTTGGTATATCCCACCAGTGATACGGTTGGGACATCCGCTTTCTTGCGCGACTGTCGCCCCTGCTCACGTTGCTTTTCAACTTTTTCCAGGCGCGACTGTATTTGCAAAATGCGATTACGCAGCAAACGACGGTCGGTTTCGAGCTGGGTTTCACCCGGACCGCGCAAACCAATCCCGCCCTTTTGCCTTTCAAGGTGGGTCCAGCCACGGACCAGACGAGTAGCCATATGGCGCAACTGCGCCAGCTCAACCTGCAACTTACCCTCATGGGTGCGCGCACGCTGGGCAAAAATATCTAAAATAAGACCTGTCCTGTCGATAACAAGACACTGGCACAACTGTTCCAGGTTACGTTCCTGGGCGGGGCTTAGAGCATGATCAAAAATCACCACCGCAGCGCCAGTCGCTTTTACGGCTTCCGCAATTTCGATTGCCTTACCTTCACCAACAAAATACTTCGGGTGCGGTGCTTTACGGCTCCCGGTAATCACCTGCATTGCTTCGACACCGGCGGAAGAAACCAGAGATTCAAACTCCTGGAGGTCTTCCATATCTTTGTCTTGCGAAAAATAGATGTGTACCAGTACCGCCTGCTCACCGGCATCATAACGGTCAAACAAGCGTCAACCCCTTAATATATATCAACGGGGAACGCAGGATCGCTGGCTCCCCGTGTGTAAAACAGCTAACAACCTTATTCGGTTTCTTCGCTGTCCTGTTGCGCAGATGAACCTTGCGCGTTGCTACCGTGATGGTAGTTGCTGCCAGTGCCGCCGGTGGCATTATTGCTGTGATGAGAAACCGGGCGAGACGGGACAACAGTAGAAATCGCGTGCTTATAAACCATCTGGCTGACCGTGTTTTTCAACAGGATCACGAACTGATCAAAAGACTCGATTTGACCTTGCAGCTTAATACCATTCACCAAATAAATAGAAACTGGAACACGTTCCCGACGCAGTGCGTTCAGGAACGGATCTTGTAAAGATTGCCCCTTAGCCATTCTCTCTTTTCCTTATATGCTTATTTGTACTTTGAACCTTTCGATTCTGAAAAATTGCGCACGATACGTTTCAATTGTACACATTCAGTTCGCGATAGCACCAACAACCTGTAATACTTCGTTTCGCGCCTGGTCAGGCTTTTCACTGTCAAGCCAGTGCACCCCTTCCCAACCACGCAACCAGGTTACCTGTCGCTTCGCCAACTGCCTCGTGGCGCAAACACCTCTATAAACCATTTCATCGTATGAAATTTCGCCTTCAATGTATGACCACATCTGGCGATACCCTACACAACGAATGGAAGGCAAATCCGTATGCAAATCTCCACGGGCAAATAGCGCCCGGACTTCTGCTTCAAAACCTGAAGCCAACATCTGATGAAAACGCTGCTCAATTCGCTGATGGAGCAGTTCACGGCTCGCCGGGGCGATAGCAAACTGATGCACCTGATACGGCAAAGCATCTCCTGACGTTTGCGTCAGCTCCGTTAAAGTTTTACCCGAAATGAAAAAAACTTCCAGTGCCCGGGAAAGTCTTTGCGGATCATTTGGATGAATACGCGCCGCAGCCACCGGATCTATTTCCTGAAGCTGTCGGTGTAACGCGTCCCACCCATGCTCTGCCGCCTGCTGCTCAATTCTGGCCCTGACTTCCGGATCTGCCGACGGTAACGGCGACAGCCCTTCAAGCAAGGCTTTGAAATATAACATTGTGCCGCCCACCAGCAGCGGAATACGCCCCGCGGCGGTGATATCGGCCATCTCGGCTAACGCATCGCGGCGAAAATCCGCAGCAGAGTAAGCCTGGGACGGATCGCGGATATCCAGCAACCGGTGCGGCGCGGCCTGTAATTCATCTGCATCAGGCTTGGCTGTACCGATATCCATCCCCTTGTAAATAAGGGCGGAATCAACGCTTATCAACTCTACAGGCAAAACTTTACGCAATTCAATTGCCAGTGCCGTTTTACCGGAGGCCGTCGGCCCCATCAAAAAAATCGCCTTTGGCAGGCTCGCCTTACGGGTATCACTCATGTTTCAGGGCATTCATTACCGAATGTAAATCAACAGGTTGTAACAAACCACCCGGCGGCGCCTTCACGAGTTGTGGGCAAAGCCGCTCAACATCCGCTAACAGCGTAATCGCCTGAGCCATGCTCCACTGCGGATGCTCGCTAATCAGATTACGTGCAATCCACTGTGCAATATTGCCCGGTTCGAATTCGGACTGCTGCGCCAGGTAGCCTATCAGTTCAGGAATCAAGATTTGTAAATTTTGTTGGCGTAAGGGTAAAGGCACCGCCCGGATGGTCACATGCTGCGCATCCAGTTGAAATTCAATACCCAACTCAGCCAGTTGGCTCTGCCCTTTTTGCAGCGCCGCTTTTTCATCAGCGGTCACTTTTAGACGTAAAGGGATCAGTAACGGCTGAGCGCATACGACGCCCTGGTCCGGCGTTAACTGCGCCTGACGTAGCCAACGTTCCGCCACCGGCAATGCCAGCAACCGAATATGACCATCGCATTCGAGTAATGCGCAGTCCGTACCGACAATGGTTAGTACCCGCCCAAAGCCCTGACTGTTGCCGGTCAGAGGTGCTGATGGCGTTTCAGAAACCGGCGTTTTACGCGGCGGAACCGGCGTCTGTAGCAGTTGCTGATAAATCTCACCCTGCTGCTTTTGATATCCAGGTTGGGCATGAGGCCAGCTGGCCCCCGTCTGACGGCCACCACTACTGCCAGCGCCAGCAGATGCTGAGTAACGCGGCGTCGCAGGTTCACGCGCCGGGGCCGGTTCGGCAAAATGGTTACGCCCGGCCGCGACGCGGTTTTCCGGGATGTGCCTTGGGGCGGGCTCGTCGTCATCAGCCAACGGCAGCGGCGTTTCAAGCTGCTGTTGCAGGACGCTCAACACGCCCTGGTAAATAAAATCATGCACCAGGCGGGACTGATGAAAACGGACCTCATGTTTGGCGGGATGTACGTTAACATCCACCTGATGCGGGTCGATTTCCAGATACAACACAAAAGCGGGCTGCTGATCGGCTCCCAGCTTATCTTCACAGGCCTGACGAATAGCATGGTTGATCAACCGGTCGCGCATCATCCGGCCATTCACATAGCAGTACTGGATTTCCGCCAGCGCCGTCGTCGTGTGGTTAGGATCGGCCACCCAACCGCGCAGCGTTAAATCGCCATGCTGCCATTCAATCGCCAGCGCATGTTCCAGAAACGGCGTGCCGCAAATCGCGCCCAGTCGGCGCTCCTGCTGCCCATCCGCGGCCACTGCCCGGTACTGACGCACCACTTTGCCGTTGTGCGACAAATTAATCGTCACATCAAAACGTGCCAGCGCAATGCGGCGGATTATTTCGTCGATATGATTAAATTCAGTTTTCTCGGTGCGCATAAACTTGCGCCGCGCCGGAGTGTTGTAGAACAGATCTAACACCTCCAGCGTGGTTCCCACCGGATGCGCAGCGGGTTTAACCGTCACATCCATGTCGCGCCCTTCGGCATAGGCTTGCCAGGCTTCAGGTTGTTCTTGCGTACGCGACGTCAGGGTTAAACGAGAAACGGAGCTGATACTGGCCAGCGCTTCGCCGCGAAACCCGAGGCTCACGATGGCTTCGAGATCGTCAAGCGAGGAAATTTTACTGGTGGCATGACGCGCCAGCGCCAGCGCCAGCTCGTCTTTTTTAATCCCGCAGCCGTTGTCACGAATACGGATAAGCTTCGCGCCGCCGCGCTCAATATCAATATCAATGCGCGTCGCACCAGCATCAATACTGTTTTCCACCAGCTCCTTCACCACTGACGCAGGCCGTTCTACCACCTCGCCTGCGGCAATCTGGTTCGCCAACTGTGGCGGTAGAACCTGAATCGGCATGGCTAATCCTTAATTTGTTAACGTGTTGCCAGGCGATACCGCACTCGCGGTTTGCGCCGGTGTGCCTTGAGGCCCGGTTTGCATCGGGTGCGCCTGGAAATAGTTACGCAATCCTTTGTAAATTGCCTCGGCCAGCTGCTGCTGGTAGTCATCACTCGCCAACAGACGCTCTTCGCTGTTGTTACTGATAAAGCCAGTTTCAACCAGCACTGACGGGATATCAGGCGAACGTAATACCCCAAGGCTGGCGTGTTCCGGACGACGCTTATGCATCGAGCCAATACGTTCTAACTGGCCGATCATGCTGGTCGCTACATCATACCCAACGCGTTGCGAATGACCGAACTGCAGATCCAACACGGCCTGGCTGAGATAAGGATCGGACTGGCTGTTTGCCAGAACATCGCCCGCCCCACCCAACAGTTCCGATTGCTTTTCGTGCTGTTCCAGCCAGCCGGCCATCTCACTGTTTGCCCGACGGTTTGACAGTACCCAGACGGAAGCACCAGTGGCATCCCGGTTTGGTGCGGCATCCGCATGAATAGAGACCAGGAAGTTGGCGTTTTGTTTACGCGCAACGTCTGAACGCCCCATCACCGAGATAAAGTAATCGCCATCACGGGTGAGTACGCCTTTAAACATCGGGTCATCATTGAGCAAACTGCGCAGTTTGCGCGCTACGGCAATCGTGACGTTTTTCTCACGTGTGCCACCGGGACCAATAGCGCCAGGATCCTGCCCGCCGTGTCCGGCATCAATGGCGATAACTACTTTTTCGCCGTTACTTGTACTGGCGCGCGCCGCAGGCCGTGTGGAGGTATTACTGTTGGTTACCATCGTGGTGCGATCGTTTTCCGCTTTAAACGGATTACGCGCAGGCTCGGCAGGGCGCGGGGCGATAACCGGCGCTTCAACACGCTTCGCAACCACTGGAGGTGGTGGAGGCGGCGGAGGCGCATCAGCTTTGATGGTAAACACGACGGTATAATTGCCGCCGTTCTGGCGTTTTACGGCTTCGGCTTTGCCGTTCTCGGTTAAATCCACCACCAGGCGCAGAGACTGCGCATCTTTTGGCGTGCCGGAACGGATAGATTTCACCAGATTATTGCCGCTAAACAGCAGCGGTAACCCCTGAATCACACCGGTTTGTTTAATATCCAACGCGACGGTTCGTTTCCCGTCCTGCGAAACTGCGTATTCAGGATCGCCAATAAAGCTCAGCGTAATCCGCGCTTGCTGATTGCCATTGGACACCTGAAGATCGGAGAGGCTGGCGGCCCCTGCCTGCGCGCACAGCAGGACCAGTGTTGCCATCAGCCAGTTTCTGATGCGATAAATCATCCCGCCACCCTTAAGGTTAATCGGCTAAACGCGCCAGCAATAAATCACCCGATGAGGAGACTGCGCTTATGCGCGCTTCTCGACCTTGCGCTTGATATTCAATGTGTATTTCGACGTCCGGGTCTGGCAGTACACCTTTACCTTGTTGCGGCCATTCCACCAGGCAGATGGCGTCATTGGCAAAATAATCGCGGATCCCCATAAATTCCAGCTCCTCTGGGTCCGCAAGTCGGTACAGATCGAAGTGATATACCATCAAATTATCGAGCGAATAGGGTTCAACCAGCGTATAGGTGGGGCTTTTTACATTTCCTTTGTGACCTAACGCCTGCAGGAATCCCCGGCTGAAAGTGGTTTTACCCGCCCCCAGGTCGCCGTACAAATAAATTACCGTCGCGCCATCACAGGCTTTGGCTACCCGCAGTCCCAGGTCTAAAGTCGCCTGCTCATCAGGTAGTGGAATTACTCGATTCATCATGATAAACGTCAATCACATCAGGGTTAACAATACGCTGTAGCGTGGTAAAGAGATCTGTCGCCAGCATGCCGCGCGTACCAAAACGCGCCGCCAGCACATCCGCCGCCGCACCGTGCGCGACACATCCCGCACATGCCGCATCATACGGGGTAAGCTTCTGTCCGAGCAATGCGCCAATAATACCGGAAAGCACATCACCCATTCCGCCGCTGGCCATTCCAGCATTGCCGGTATCAATAATACCCAATTCGGCCTGTTCGGCAGCAACAACCGTACCCGCGCCTTTCAGCACGACGACGCCTCCGTACCGTTTTACCAGACGTTGTGCACAAAGTAATCGATCGTCTTCAATTTCTGCAATGGAACAGCCCAGAAGTCGCGCGGCTTCACCAGGATGCGGCGTGATCACGCGATTGTGACGTTTATCGGGGTTGATTGCCAGCAGGTTCAGCGCATCCGCATCCCAGAGCATCGGTTTGCGAAAATTTTCTACCTTTTGCAGCGCTTTTTTACCCCATTCCTGCTGACCAAGCCCAGGTCCTATCACCACAACATCCGCCCACGCCAGGCTCTCCTCCAGAGTCTGCGGCGTCAGCGCATCGACCATCAGTTCCGGTCTGGCAGTCAGAATAGGCGCAATATTTTCACTACGGGTCAGCACTTTAACCAGCCCGGCTCCTGCACGCAGCGCCGCTTCACCGGCCATGCGTATTGCGCCAGCCGTGCCGTGGTCACCACCGATGATCACCAGCCGACCGTGGGAGCCTTTGTGCGAGGTGGGTCGACGCGGCGTTAACCAGTGTACAAGCTGTTGAGCATCAAACCGTTGCAGCAGCGCGTTCTGCCCCGCCAGCCAGTCGTCCAGACCGAGTGCGTTAACATGCAGGCGTCCGGTGACATCGCGCGCTTTACCGGTTAGCAGACCAGGCTTTAACGCAATAAAGGTCACGGTGTGCGCAGCGTTGATAACCGCGCCCGGCGCCGCGCCCGTCTGCGCCAGCAAGCCGGATGGAATGTCTATCGCCACGACAGGAGCAGGATGGTGATTGGCACGTTCGATCAATACCGAGAGAGGCTCACGCGGCGCGTGTTTTAAGCCCGTGCCTGACAGCGCATCAATAATGACGTCCACGCGATCTGGCCAATTGATTTCCGCAGCATGAATGACACCACCGGCGTTAAGCCAGGCGTCGCGTGCCTGCTGTGCTTCCTCGGGGAGCGCTTTATCACTCTCCTGCGCCAGCAACGTAATATCAAGACCCTGGGCTTTGGCAAGCCTTGCCACCACGTAACCATCACCACCGTTGTTGCCATGACCACATAGCACCAGCCAGTGCTGAGCGTTTGGATATGTCTCGCGGGTGACCTGAAACGCCGCCTCTCCCGCCCGTTGCATCAGCTCGTACAACGTCAGTCCTAAACTGTCTGCCGCCTCTCGCTCCATCCGCCTGATGTCATCGGCGTGCCAAATGGAGTGTGGTATACTTGCGGGGTTTTTCTTCATTGTATGGTCCGTCATGTCAGAGCCCCTCGATCTCAATCAGTTAGCGCAAAATATTAAGCAGTGGGGGCTGGAGCTTGGCTTTCAGCAGGTCGGTATTGCCGATACCGACCTCAGCGAAGCGGAGCCCAAACTGCAGGCCTGGCTGGATAAACACTATCACGGCGAGATGGACTGGATGGCCCGTCACGGCATGATGCGCGCCCGACCTCACGAATTATTACCCGGTACGTTACGTGTCATCAGCGTACGTATGAACTATCTTCCTGCCAATGCGGCCTTTGCCAGCACGTTGAAAAACCCCTCTCTGGGTTACGTCAGCCGTTACGCGCTTGGGCGCGACTACCATAAACTGCTGCGTAACCGCTTAAAAAAGCTGGGAGAGAGGATTCAACAGCACTGCGTTTCGCTGAATTTTAGACCTTTTGTCGATTCTGCGCCCATTCTTGAGCGTCCATTAGCGGAAAAAGCCGGGCTTGGCTGGACAGGTAAGCACTCACTTATCCTCAATCGCGAAGCTGGTTCATTTTTCTTCCTCGGGGAATTACTGATCGATTTGCCCCTGCCGGTCGACAACCCAGTAGAAGAAGGATGCGGGAAATGCGTCGCCTGTATGACCATCTGTCCCACCGGAGCCATCGTTGAACCCTACACGGTAGATGCGCGCCGCTGTATCTCTTATCTCACTATCGAACTGGAAGGCGCGATCCCGGAAGAATTTCGTCCCCTGTTGGGGAATCGAATTTACGGCTGCGATGATTGCCAGCTCATTTGCCCGTGGAACCGTTACTCGCAGTTGACGACAGAGGATGACTTCAACCCACGCAAACAGCTTCATGCTCCGGAGTTAATAGAGCTGTTTAGCTGGAGCGAAGCGTGGTTTTTAAAAGTCACGGAGGGGTCTGCTATTCGTCGTATTGGTCACCTGCGCTGGCTGCGAAATATCGCTGTTGCGCTGGGTAATGCCCCATGGGATGAAGCCGTTATTCACGCGCTGGAAAGTCGCAGAGGTGAGCACCCACTTCTCGACGAACACATAGAGTGGGCGGTTGCTCAGCAAATCGAGAAGCGAAATGCCTGCGTAGTTGAAGTGCAGTTACCGAAGAAACAACGTTTAGTCAGAGTCATTGAAAAGGGTCTGCCGCGTGACGCTTAAGTCATCCACAGCTTGTGTATAAAAATAAAAACACATTGATATTCAAGAGGGAAAAAATCGTCAAGTGATCGCATTAACAATTTGAAATGATAATTAATTCAATATTTTCAAAGAGTTAAAATGATACTATTCACCCGACTAAGTTTTTTGCACTCCAGGAATAATACCCAAACCTGTGGATAAGTCTGTTTACAAGAGTATGTCAATGACGAAACAAAACGTCCCCAACGTATTTATTCGCTGTGGATATTTTTATTGGGGTAAGAATTTGGAGCGGGAAACGAGACTCGAACTCGCGACCCCGACCTTGGCAAGGTCGTGCTCTACCAACTGAGCTATTCCCGCTTGGGTGTGTCTGTGCTTTGTAGACAAAAGCACTTTCAAATTTTGGAGCGGGAAACGAGACTCGAACTCGCGACCCCGACCTTGGCAAGGTCGTGCTCTACCAACTGAGCTATTCCCGCTTGGGTGTGTCTGTGCTTTGTAGACAAAAGCACTTTCAAATTTTGGAGCGGGAAACGAGACTCGAACTCGCGACCCCGACCTTGGCAAGGTCGTGCTCTACCAACTGAGCTATTCCCGCAAATTTGTACTGCTTTTGCTGCTGCCGTAACGTGTAATTCTCTGTCGTTACGGGAGGCGCATTATACGAGAAATCCGTTTAGCTGCAACCCCCCTAAAAGCGATTTTTTCGTTTTTCTGTTTAAGTGCTGAATTTATCGGCAAGTCGTCTAATTTAGCGACAATCCAGCCTCAGTGCAAGCACGCAGGAACGATATTCGTAGGTCGGGTAAGCCACAGCGCCGCCCGACCATCCACAAAATCAAAGCTTAATAAAATGTTCGCGATAGTAAGCAAGCTCAGCAACAGATTCACGAATATCGTCCATCGCCTGATGCGTTCCCTGCTTGGTGAAGCCAGCAAGAATTTCCGGCTTCCAACGACGCGCCAGCTCTTTCAAAGTACTGACGTCAAGATAGCGATAATGGAAATACGCCTCCAGCTCCGGCATGTATTTAAACAGGAAACGACGATCCTGACCGATGCTGTTGCCGCAGATAGGTGATTTCCCTTCTGGAACCCACTCTTTCAAAAAAGCCAGCGTAGCCAGTTCAGCTTCACGATCCCCCATGGTGCTCGCCTTCACGCGATCCACTAGCCCACTACCGGTATGCGTACGTACGTTCCAGTCATCCATTAATGCCAGCTGTTCGTCGGACTGGTGCACCGCAATTGTCGGTCCTTCAGCCAGAATATTCAGGTTGGCATCCGTCACCAGCGTGGCTATCTCAATTATGCGATCGCGCTCGGGATCCAGACCTGTCATCTCCAGATCGATCCAAATCAGGTTGTTTTCATTGGCACTCATGCTATTTTCCACCCTTCAGCGTCACATTCAGTGTGACTATATTCATCTAAAATTGCGTGTATCATAAATGTTTTGCCCATTATGGGCGACCAGGAGTCAGTCCGATTGAGTAAGAATAAACTCTCCAAAGGCCAACAGCGCCGTGTGAACGCCAATCACCAGCGTCGTCTGAAAACGTCCACGGAGAAGCCAGACTACGACGACAACCTGTTTGGCGAAACCGCTGAAGGCATCGTTATCAGCCGTTTTGGCATGCATGCCGACGTGGAATCTGCTGACGGTGAGATTCACCGCTGCAACATCCGCCGTACAATTCGCTCGCTGGTGACCGGCGATCGCGTTGTCTGGCGCCCGGGAAAAGCAGCAGCAGAAGGCGTGAATGTCAAAGGCATCGTTGAGGCGGTACACGAGCGTACCTCGGTACTGACACGTCCCGACTTTTACGACGGGGTGAAACCCATTGCCGCCAACATCAACCAGATCGTTATTGTCTCAGCCATCTTACCCGAGCTGTCACTCAATATTATCGACCGGTATCTGGTAGCCTGTGAAACGCTACACGTTGAACCAATTATCGTATTGAATAAGATCGATCTGCTGGATGACGAAGGCATGGCCTTTGTTAACGAACAGATGGATATTTATCGCCACATTGGCTATCGCGTGTTGATGGTATCAAGCCGCACTAAAGACGGCCTGAAACCGCTTGAAGAAGCATTAACCGATCGCATCAGCATTTTTGCCGGTCAGTCGGGCGTTGGTAAATCTAGCCTGCTCAATAATCTTCTCGGCCTGCAGGAAGAGATCCTGACCAACGATGTCTCCGACAACTCCGGCCTTGGACAGCACACCACCACTGCCTCTCGCCTGTATCATTTCCCGCACGGTGGCGACGTTATCGACTCCCCTGGCGTACGTGAGTTCGGGTTGTGGCATCTGGAGCCGGAACAAATCACACATGGTTTTGTCGAATTCCATGACTACCTGGGCCACTGCAAATACCGCGACTGCAAGCATGATACCGATCCAGGCTGCGCTATCCGTGAGGCCGTAGAAAAAGGGGCAATAGCTGAAACTCGGTTTGAAAATTATCACCGCATCCTGGAAAGCATGGCGCAGGTAAAAACACGTAAAAACTTTTCTGATACAGACAACTGACAACTAAGCTAAGCATCGCTAGAATCGTCCCCCTTTTTTCAGGATCCGGCCCGTATGCCGGATCGGGAACAAATTATGGCCTGGAGGCTACCTTGTTAAACTCATTTAAGCTTTCGCTACAATACATTCTGCCGAAACTATGGCTCACTCGCCTGGCGGGTTGGGGTGCGAGCAAACGAGCAGGATGGCTGACTAAACTGGTTATCGATCTGTTCGTGAAATATTACAAGGTCGATATGAAAGAGGCGCAAAAACCGGACACCGCCAGCTATCGCACCTTTAACGACTTCTTTGTTCGCCCACTGCGCGACGACGTTCGCCCGATTAACACCGATCCAAACGTACTGGTCATGCCTGCTGACGGCGTGATTAACCAGTTAGGAAACATCGAAGAAGACAAACTGCTGCAAGCCAAAGGGCACAGCTATACCCTTGAAGCACTGCTGGCCGGCAACTACCAGATGGCGGACAAATTCCGCAACGGTACGTTTGTGACCACTTACTTATCTCCACGCGATTACCACCGTGTACATATGCCGTGTAACGGTATCCTGCGTGAAATGATGTACGTGCCAGGCGATCTCTTCTCTGTAAATATCCTGACTGCGCAAAACGTTCCAAACCTGTTTGCACGCAACGAACGCGTAATCTGTCTGTTTGATACCGAATTTGGCCCGATGGTGCAGATTCTGGTCGGCGCGACCATCGTCGGCAGTATTGAAACCGCATGGGCTGGCACCATTACCCCACCGCGTGAAGGCGTCATCAAACGCTGGACCTGGCCGGAAGGCGAAAGCGAAGGGTCGGTGGCACTGCTGAAAGGTCAGGAAATGGGCCGCTTTAAGCTCGGTTCCACCGTTATCAACCTGTTCGCGCCTGGTAAAGTTAACCTGGTTGAGCAGTTACAGGACCTTTCTGTGACCAAAATCGGCCAGCCAATGGCCATCTCGACCGAGACATTCGTGACGCCAGAGGCAGAACCAGCCCCGCTTGCGAAAGAAGAAATCGAAGCAGAACACGACGCCAGCCCGCTGGTTGACGACAAAAAAGACGAAAGTTAAACATAGGAATCGCTGCTGTGCGCCTGATTATCACTTTTCTGATGGCCTGGTGCCTCAGCCTGGGGGCGTACGCTGCGACGGCCCCCGATGCCAAACAACTCACCCAGGAACTGGAGCAGGCAAAAGCGGCGAAACCTGCTCAGCCAGAAACCGTCGAGGCGCTCCAGTCCGCGCTGAATGCCCTCGAGGAGCGTAAAGGTTCTCTCGAGCGTGCCCAGCAATATCAGCAAGTTATTGATAACTTCCCCAAGCTGTCCGCAACATTACGCGCGCAGCTTAGCAACCTGCGCGACGAACCGCGCAATGTGCCAACCGGACTCACCACCGATGCGTTAAACCAGGAGATCCTCCAGGTCAGCAGCCAACTGTTGGAAAAGAGTCGTCAGGCCCAGCAGGAGCAGGATCGCGCCCGGGAAATCGCCGACTCGTTAAGCCAGCTTCCTCAACAGCAAACCGATGCCCGCCGCCAGCTAAATGAGCTTGAGCGACGTATTGGTACCGCCAACTCTAATCCTGCGCAGAATCAGGCGATGCAGGCTGAATCCGCCAAACTCAAAGCCCTGGTCGATGAACTGGAGCTGGCGCAGCTTTCCGCTAATAACCGCCAGGAGCTGGCGCGTATGCGCTCAGAGCTGGCGGAAAAACAGAGCCAGCAGCTCGATACTTACCTGCAGGCTTTGCGCAACCAGCTCAACAGTCAACGTCAGCGTGAGGCAGAGCGAGCGCTGGAAAGCACCGAACTGTTGGCGGAAAACAGCGCGGGACTGCCGGAAGGTATTGTCGACCAGTTCAAGGTTAACCGCGAACTGTCTCAGGCATTAAACCAGCAGGCGCAACGTATGGACCTGGTCGCCTCGCAACAGCGTCAAGCCGCCAGCCAAACGCTGCAGGTGCGCCAGGCATTGAATACGCTGCGAGAGCAGTCTCAGTGGCTTGGGGTCTCAAATATGCTGGGAGAAGCGCTGCGCGCGCAGGTATCCCGTTTACCGGAAATGCCCAAGCCTCAGCAGTTGGATACCGAAATGGCGCAGCTTCGCGTGCACCGTATGCGCTATGAGGATCTCCTCAACAAACAGCCGCAGTTGCGTCAGATTCATCAGGCCGATGGACAACCGCTGACCGCTGAACAGAGCAGCATTCTCAACGCCCAGTTACGCACCCAGCGTGAGCTGCTGAACTCTTTGTTACAGGGCGGCGATACGCTGATCCTTGAGCTGACCAAGCTCAAAGTCTCTAACAGCCAACTGGAAGATGCGCTAAAAGAGGTCAACGAAGCAACGCACCGCTATCTGTTCTGGACCTCGGACGTTAGCCCCATCTCCCTCTCCTGGCCTGTCGACATCGTCCAGGATCTGCGGCGTCTGATCTCATTAGATACGTTTAATCAGTTGGGCAAAGCCAGCATCATGATGCTGACCAGCAAAGAAACGCTGCTGCCGCTTTTCGCGGCATTGGTGCTGGTTGGCTTTAGCCTCTCTTCGCGCAAACACTTCACCCGTTTTCTGGAGCGTTCATCTGCCCGGGTCGGGAAAGTCACCCAGGACCACTTCTGGCTGACGATACGCACGGTGTTCTGGTCGATACTCGTCGCTTCTCCGTTGCCGGTGCTGTGGGCAACGCTCGGTTACGGATTGCAGGAAGCCTGGCCTTATCCATTGGCTGTCGCTATCGGCGATGGCGTTACCGCCACGGTGCCCATGCTGTGGGCAGTAATGATTTGCGCCACCTTTGCGCGCCCCAACGGTCTGTTCATTGCCCACTTTGGCTGGCCGCGTAACCGCGTCGCGAAAGCCATGCACTATTACCTGATGAGTATCGGGCTGATTGTGCCGCTGATCATGGCGGTGATTATGTTTGATAATCTCAATGACCGGGAATTCTCCGCCTCACTGGGACGTCTGTGCTTTATTCTGATTTGCGGTGCGCTGGCGGTCGTGACCCTGAGCCTGAAACGCGCCGGAATACCGCTGTACCTCGATAAAGAGGGCAACAGCGATAACATGGTCAACAGCATGCTGTGGAATATGCTGATGGGCGCTCCGCTGATTGCCATTCTCGCTGCAGCAGTGGGCTATCTCGCCACGTCGCAAGCTTTACTGGCGCGTCTGGAAACGTCCGTAGCTATCTGGTTCTTGTTACTGGTGGTGTATCACGTTATCCGCCGCTGGATGCTGATCCAGCGCCGCCGGCTGGCGTTTGACCGCGCCAAGCATCGACGTGCTGAAATGCTGGCGCAGCGCGCACGGGGTGAAGAAGAACCAGCGCATTCCACCAGCCTTGAAGGCACGATTGATGTTGATGAAAGCGAAGTGGATCTGGATGCTATCAGCGCGCAATCACTGCGCCTGGTGCGCTCTATCCTGATGCTTATCGCCCTGCTCTCGGTCATTGTGCTGTGGTCAGAAATTCATTCCGCTTTCGGCTTCCTGGAAAACATCTCGTTGTGGGATGTCACCTCCACGGTGCAGGGTGTGGAAAGTTTAGAGCCGATAACGCTGGGTGCAGTGCTTATCGCAATCCTGGTGTTTATCATCACTACCCAGTTAGTGCGCAACCTGCCCGCGCTGCTGGAGCTGGCGCTGCTACAACATCTCGATTTAACCCCCGGCACCGGTTACGCCATCACTACCATCACCAAGTACCTGCTGATGCTGATTGGCGGTCTGGTTGGCTTCTCAATGATCGGTATTGAGTGGTCCAAACTGCAATGGCTGGTAGCGGCTCTCGGTGTCGGTCTGGGCTTTGGTTTGCAGGAGATCTTCGCCAACTTTATTTCCGGCCTGATTATCCTGTTTGAAAAACCAATCCGCATTGGCGACACGGTGACGATTCGCGATCTTACCGGTAGCGTGACGAAAATTAATACCCGCGCCACGACCATCAGCGACTGGGACCGCAAAGAGATCATCGTCCCCAACAAAGCCTTTATCACCGAGCAGTTTATCAACTGGTCGTTATCGGATTCGGTCACCCGTGTGGTATTAACCATCCCGGCACCGTCGGAGGCTAACAGCGAGGAGGTTACGCAGATCCTGCTTACTGCCGCACAACGCTGCTCGCTGGTTATCGATAACCCGGCACCAGAAGTCTTCCTGGTTGACCTGCAGCAAGGGATTCAAATCTTCGAACTGCGTATTTATGCCGCTGAAATGGGGCATCGTATGCCGCTGCGCCACGAAATCCACCAGTTGATTCTGGCAGGCTTCCGTGAGCACGGTATCGATATGCCGTTCCCACCGTTCCAGATGCGTCTGGAGAGCCTCGGCGGTAAGCAAACGGGAAGAACCTTAAGTTCTGCGGGCAGAAGCAGTCGCCCGGCGGGGAGTTTGTAAGTCATGCCACAATAAGACGTGAGGTGTGCTTACACTACCCAGCGTCTTATTTACCAGCATAATTGATATCTAATGATAAAACGCCATAACCAAAAAAGCAGGAGAGCCGCCATGACAGAATATTGCCAGATACCGCGCTGTCTTCTCCATACGATCGCATAGATAAAAGGAATAAACAGAGGTAGTGTTAAGATTATGCCCACAGAACGAACATCGTCGTCCTCAATATAATCCATGACATCACAGACATTATTGATTCCCCTGCCGTCAATAAACCATTCCTTGTCCTGAGTTGAAAACATAATTATCAATATAATGCTAACTATGCCCCAGATGAAATTCAATGTAAAAGACTTCCAACTCATTAGCCGCCTCGCATAATTTTAAGTATTGCATCTTTCTTTTCTATAATTCGACGACCATATTCACTATACTCACGATCCGGAAAACCGGGTTGTTCACTAATAGATTGGATAATATCCTTTTTATTTCTCATGGTTCCACGATTATATCTAGAACCAGCCAATATTATTTGTTCATCTGTCAAGTACATAGTATCAGAATCTGGATTGTCATATAAAATAAGATCGCGTAAATGGAATGCTACCACCCGAATATTAAAGTGGTTATCAAGCAAACACTGCGACAAGCGGAATTGCTGAAAATGAGTCAGTTTATCTGGGTGAATACCTATTGTTCTTGCTGCAACGCCTATCTGGATAGCAACTGAACCGACAGATGTAGCATTCGACCATTCATTGCTGCTCTTTCCCAATACTTCTTCAATTACCTGTCTAAATTGCAGAACACCAACACCTTTAAATCTCTCTGGAGTTCCGCCAACTTCTGCGACAGCAACACCTGCAAGGAGTAATTCTGGGACTCTTGCTTCATAAGCACATTGTTTTATAATAGTTCTATGGTGAATTAACCAAGCCGTTTTATAATACCAAAGATATGATTTCCCAGTCATAAAACGCCAATTGGTAGGCAGGGCATACCAACGGAAAAAATCCAACCCGTTCCAATGAGGAAAACCATATTCGTCTATCTCACAAAATAGCGGAGAGCTGATCATCATAAAAATTTAATCACCAAGGCAATGTAAACATTGACCTAACAATAGCCATGATTCTCAACCAGTAATGAGACAGACATCACAAGCATAAAAGGAAAAATCAGAAGTTATATTTTTTAAAATAAATTCATAGCAGCAATCATTTCCAATTATACAATATCACCCCAAGATGATTGTCATAATAAATATATCAAAAGATATACACACGAATATCATTTTGATAAATTATAAAAATGATTTAATACGAACAAAGCCCGGACGGTATCCCTATCGGGCTTTGCGGAAATTCAATATTTATCTTTCCTTAGTCTGTCACCCACCGGGGGAGTTTCACCATACGACGGCTGTAGTTCTGATAAATCGCCATTGCCAACAGCGAGAAGAAGATCGGGCCTCCGGTCATCCACAATGCGCTGTTCCAGTCCCCAGCTTCAATCACCGGCTGGATGATGGTGAACACATTGGCAAACGTCACCACCAGCACAACCACCGATGTGGCCAGTAACGTCGCCGCTCGGGTTTTAAAGACAACAAACGGTCTTTCCAGGCCCGTACGGGCTTTAAAGAACGGAAACGCCAGCGCGAGGAACAGATACGGCAGCGTCATCGAGACGTTCGCCATCAGCGTCAGTTTGTTATAGAACGCTGAAGCCGTATCGCCGCCAAACGAAACCAGCAGGATAAACAGGCTCACCAGCAGGCACTGCAACCACATTGCCGTCGTCGGCATCCCCACGGCATTCAGTTTGGTCATTGGCGCTGGCCACAGCGCCTTCGGCGTTCCCTGAATAATCGCTTTCAGTGGCGAATAGCTGAGCGTGAAAAAAGCGCCGGTATAAGCGAGAAACATAGAAAGCCCGGTGATACGCGCGAACCACACCCCCGTCGCCATCGCGGTTTCAGGAGAAACATGCAGCGCGTTACCTAACGTCATCCCGAGGCTTTTCATCAGGATATACGTTATATTGCCGAGGTTGACCGAGCTATTGCTTAATACTTGCTGCCAGTTGGTGCTAACGCCCCATAAAAATATGGCCAGTGAATAACCGACAGAAATGACAATCGCGGCAAAGACAATGCCTTTCGCAAAGTTCTTTTCTGGCTTTTCTGTTTTATCAACTAATCCCCCCACGGCTTCTATTCCGCCGTATGCAAAAATGGCAAACACAACAAATGACAACATGGCCAGACCGGACTGATATCCCGGATTAGGCGAGGAGATGAAATTAATATCCTGCGCAAAGTGACCACCAGTTAATAACAAAATAGCGACACTCACTAACAACAGAACTAAATTAAGACACATTACGGCAATTCCGCCTACAGCCGTAATACGAGCAATCTTATTAATACCCCGGGAGGCCACGCAGGTTACCAGAATCATCCAACCGACGGCGAGCAACCCGACGACCTGCGTAGGCTCAAGCCCCGCAAAACGCCAATGCTGCGTCATGTCTGCGCCAAATAAGAAGGTTGAAAAAGGTACCCAAACTTTCGCTGCGGTACTTACCATCCATATTACATAGGAAGAAAACCACATAAACGTGCCGATAAACGCATAGCGTGGCCCAACGCTATTATTCATCCACGAATAGATTCCGCCCTCTTCTTTCCGATAGGCAGCCCCCATTTCCGCCATCATTAAAGCAAATGGGATAAAGAATAATAATGCAGAAAATATATACCACGGAATCGCGCTATACCCCATTAAATAGAATGCGGAGGGGCTATTCGCAAAACCGAAAACAGACGTAAATATCATGAGGATGAGACCTATTAGGCTCATCTTTTTTATTGTTTGGGTCATTAAACCATCCCTTACTCTGGCAAGCGTTTAACAAACGCCACTCACCGGTTGGCACTGCCCTCTTTTCAGAGTTCAGCGATAGAAAAATCAACACAGAATTGATACCTGAACGATATCAAATATCCAGGAGTAAATTGTGGCTATTAGAGGGTAAATGAAAAAATATGCTACAAAGTGGCCATTTTACCGCCACTTTGTATGGAAGGAGAGTGCGTTACGCGCGATCGACGGTAAATGCGATAACCTCGGCCAGGCTCTCTGCGCCCAGCGCCAGCATCACCAGACGGTCAACGCCCAGCGCCACGCCAGAGCAATCCGGCATCCCCACTTTTAACGCTTCAAGCAGGTTGGTGTCGATAGGCTGCTGCGGCAAGCCACGCGCGGCACGTTTGCGGTTATCCTGTTCAAACCGCTGCTGCTGTTCGCGCGCGTCGGTCAATTCATGGAAACCATTCGCCAGCTCAATACCTTTGTAGTAAACCTCGAAACGTTCAGCCACGCGGTGATCTTCGGTACTGATTTGCGCCAGTGATGCCTGGCTGGCCGGGAAATGATACACAAACGTCGGTTTGTCTTTGCCAATATGCGGCTCAACGCCCATCGTAAACAGCAACTGCAGTAAGGTGTCCCGGTCTTCTTCGGTATCGGCGATATTACTGAGATCCAATTTCGCCGCCACTTCCCGCAGTTGGGTTTTATCTGCAGACAGCGGGTCTATCTCCAGATGGCGCTGGAAGGCTTGCTGGTAAGAGATACTTTCCGCAGGTGAGCAGTCCAGCACCTGCTGGAGCAAATCATCCACTTCATTCATCAGGCGATACATATCGTAGTGCGGACGATACCACTCGAGCATGGTGAATTCAGGGTTATGATGACGCCCCATCTCTTCATTACGGAAGCTGCGGCACAGTTGATACACCGGGCCGCATCCTGCCACCAGCAGGCGCTTCATATGGTATTCCGGGCTGGTCATTAAATAGAGATTCATTCCCTGGGAGTGTCCAGGGCCGACGAAACGCGTTTCGAACGGGAACAGATGGATGTCCGTTACCGTTGCCTGACTCATACAAGGGGTCTCAACCTCAAGCACGCCACGATCGGCAAAAAAGCGGCGAATCTCCGCTATAATTGCTGCACGTTTTAACAGATTGGGGATGGACGCGCTCGGCTGCCAGGTTGCCGTTTCGCTCATGGTTGTTTCTCCGATTTAAGACAAGGGCACGAAGTCTACTCGTATCGCGTTAACGAGACAAATTTCGCGCGCCAATAATCCACACTGGCAATTGGATAAAAAAAGCGACATGGGGTGGTTTAGTAATTAAATTAATCAAATTCAATGATAATTCCCCCCTTTGACACGCTAAAAAAATCGAACACGTCAAATTTCCCGCACATCCCTGAGACTATACTATTGTACCTATAAAGGAGCAGTGGAAACGCGTTCATAACCTGTTTGAAGCCGATGAAGCATCTGATTTCAGGCAGGAATGAAATAACAACAATCTGGAGGAATGTCGTGCAAACCTTTCAAGCCGATCTTGCCATTATAGGCGCCGGTGGCGCGGGATTACGTGCTGCAATTGCTGCCGCACAAGCAAATCCCAACGCTAAAATCGCACTGATCTCAAAAGTGTACCCAATGCGCAGCCATACCGTTGCTGCCGAAGGCGGCTCTGCTGCTGTCGCGCAGGATCATGACAGCTTTGACTACCATTTTCACGATACGGTAGCAGGCGGAGACTGGCTGTGTGAGCAGGATGTCGTGGATTACTTTGTCCACCACTGCCCAACTGAAATGACGCAACTGGAACAATGGGGCTGCCCATGGAGCCGCCGTGAAGACGGTAGCGTCAACGTACGTCGCTTCGGCGGTATGAAAATCGAGCGTACCTGGTTTGCCGCGGATAAAACCGGCTTCCACATGTTGCATACGCTGTTCCAAACATCTTTGCAGTTCCCGCAGATTCAGCGCTTTGACGAACACTTCGTTCTGGATATCCTGGTTGATGATGGCCATGCTCGCGGCCTGGTTGCCATGAACATGATGGAAGGCACGCTGATGCAGATCCGTGCTAATGCTGTTGTGATGGCAACGGGCGGCGCAGGTCGTGTTTACCGTTACAACACCAACGGCGGCATCGTAACCGGCGACGGTATGGGCATGGCGCTGAGCCACGGCGTTCCGCTGCGTGATATGGAATTCGTTCAGTATCACCCGACGGGTCTGCCAGGCTCTGGTATCCTGATGACCGAAGGCTGCCGTGGTGAAGGCGGTATCCTGGTCAACAAAAACGGCTACCGTTATCTGCAAGATTACGGCATGGGTCCGGAAACCCCGCTGGGCGAACCGAAAAACAAATACATGGAACTCGGTCCGCGCGACAAAGTTTCTCAGGCTTTCTGGCACGAATGGCGTAAAGGCAACACCATTTCCACCCCGCGTGGCGATGTGGTTCACCTCGACCTGCGTCACCTCGGCGAGAAAAAACTGCTCGAACGTTTACCGTTCATCTGCGAACTGGCGAAAGCCTACGTGGGTGTCGATCCGGTTAAAGAGCCGATCCCGGTACGTCCTACCGCGCACTACACCATGGGCGGTATCGAAACCGATCAGCACTGTGAAACCCGCATTAAAGGTCTGTTCGCTGTGGGCGAATGTTCCTCTGTTGGTCTGCATGGCGCTAACCGTCTGGGTTCTAACTCCCTGGCGGAACTGGTGGTCTTCGGTCGTATGGCCGGTGAACAGGCTGCAGAACGTGCTGCAACGGCTGGCGCTGCAAACAGTGCCGCGCTCGATGCGCAGGTTGCTGGCGTTGAAAAACGTCTGAAAGATCTGGTTAACCAGGAAGGTAACGAAAACTGGTCTAAGATCCGTGACGAAATGGGCCTGTCCATGGAAGAAGGTTGCGGTATCTACCGTACACCGGAACTCATGCAGAAAACCGTTGATAAACTGGCTGAGCTGCAGGAACGCTTCAAGCGCGTCCGTATCACTGATACCTCCAGCGTCTTCAACACCGACCTGCTGTACACCATCGAACTGGGTCACGGTCTGAACGTTGCTGAATGTATGGCGCACTCTGCTCTGGCGCGTAAAGAATCCCGCGGCGCGCACCAGCGTCTGGATGAAGGCTGCACCGAGCGTGACGATGTGAACTTCCTCAAACACACCCTCGCCTTCCGCGATGCTGACGGCACGACTCGCCTGGAATACAGCGACGTGAAAATCACCACTCTGCCACCGGCTAAACGTGTTTACGGTGGCGAAGCGGAAGCAGCCGATAAGAAGGAGAAGGCGAATGGCTGAGATGAAAAACCTGAAAGTTGAGGTGGTGCGCTATAACCCGGAAACCGATACCGCGCCGCACAGTGCTTTCTACGAAGTTCCTTATGATGAAACCACGTCACTGCTGGATGCGTTGGGCTACATCAAGGATAACCTGGCACCGGACCTGAGCTACCGCTGGTCCTGCCGTATGGCGATCTGCGGCTCCTGCGGCATGATGGTTAACAACGTACCTAAACTGGCGTGCAAAACCTTCCTGCGTGATTACACCAACGGCATGAAGGTTGAAGCGCTGGGCAACTTCCCGATTGAGCGCGATCTGGTCGTCGACATGACGCACTTTATCGAAAGCCTGGAAGCGATCAAACCGTACATCATCGGTAACCCGCGTACACCGGATCAGGGTCCAAACACCCAGACTCCGGCGCAGATGGCGAAGTATCATCAGTTCTCCGGTTGCATCAACTGTGGTCTGTGCTACGCCGCGTGCCCGCAGTTCGGCCTGAACCCAGAGTTCATTGGACCGGCTGCGATTACGCTGGCGCATCGTTACAACGAAGATAGCCGCGACCACGGTAAGAAGGAGCGTATGGCTCAGTTGAATAGCCCGAACGGCGTCTGGTCCTGTACTTTTGTGGGCTACTGCTCCGAAGTCTGCCCGAAACACGTCGATCCGGCTGCGGCCATTCAGCAGGGTAAAGTTGAAAGTTCAAAAGACTTTCTTATCGCTACCCTGAAACCACGCTAAGGAGTGCACGATGACGACTAAACGCAAACCCTATGTGCGACCAATGACGTCCACCTGGTGGAAAAAGCTGCCATTTTATCGTTTTTACATGCTGCGCGAAGGCACGGCGGTTCCGGCAGTCTGGTTCAGCATTGAACTGATTATCGGCCTGTTTGCACTCAAGCATGGTGCAGAGTCCTGGATGGGCTTTGTCGCCTTTTTGCAAAACCCGGTGGTGGTGATCCTGAATATTATCGCCCTGGCAGCAGCGCTGCTGCATACCAAAACCTGGTTTGAGCTGGCGCCAAAAGCTGCCAACATCATCGTAAAAGACGAAAAAATGGGGCCAGAGCCGATCATCAAAGGTCTCTGGGCAGTTACTGTGGTTGCGACAGTAGTAATACTGTTTGTTGCCCTGTTCTGGTAAGGAGTCCGGAATGATTAATCCAAATCCAAAACGCTCTGACGAACCCGTATTCTGGGGCCTGTTTGGTGCAGGCGGTATGTGGAGCGCAATCATTGCGCCGGTGATGATCCTGCTGGTCGGCATTATGCTGCCGCTGGGCTTTGTTCCTGATGCTTTCAGCTATGAACGCGTACTGGCATTCGCTCAGAGCTTCATCGGACGTGCGTTTCTGTTCCTGATGATCGTTCTGCCGCTGTGGTGTGGTTTACACCGTATGCACCACGCGATGCATGACCTGAAAATCCACGTGCCTGCGGGCAAATGGGTATTCTACGGACTGGCAGCTATCCTGACCGTTGTAACGGCTATTGGGATCCTGACCATCTAATCGCATGCGTTAATTATCAGGCCCGCCAATGGCGGGCCTTTTTATTAGTGCAGCATCCCGGTCAACCAGCGGGAAAACTCACGCATCGCGGGCGTCTCCGGACGAGATTGTAAACGCGTTATCCAGTAACTCCCCAGATCAATCTGCGTTAGAAAAGGCTGCACGATACGTTCACTACTGAGCAAATGCGTGAACATTCTTACCGGTGCAATTGCCACACCAATCCCCGCCTGCGCGGCTTCCAGCATTGAGACGGACGAGTCAAACACCACCACGTTGTGCGTCGGTGACGGAGGCGCTTCTCCGGCGGCCTGCATCCAAAGCGTCCATTCATCACGCCGATACGATCGTAATAACGGAAATTTCAGGATGTCCACAGGAGCTTTAATCTGCGAGGCCAATGTCGGTGAACACAGCGGAGACATCAGCGCGCTACACAAATATTGCGCATCGGTATCGTGCCAGGCTCCTCCTCCGTAGCGAATAGTATAATCCAGCCCTTCGGCGGCGGGATCCACACGGTTATTGTGGGTGGAAATATGCAAATCAATATGCGGACAGTGGCGCTTAAAGTCGCTCAACAGAGGGAAAAGACAGCCGACCGCAAAGGTCCCCACCACGCCAATTTTTAGTTTTTCCTGAGTCTGTTTAGTGGCAAAACGATCCAGCATCCCCGCCATACGATCGAAAGAGTCATTAAGTACAGGTAACAGACTTTCCCCTTCAGTCGTCAACATTAACCCTCGAGAACCACGCACAAAAAGCTGACAATTCAGCTGTTGCTCCAGCGCTTTCACATGCTGGCTTATTGCAGAATGCGTCACGTTGAGCTCAATTGCAGCGCGGGTAAAGCTGAGATGTCTGGCCGCTGCTTCAAAAGCCCGCAGCGAATTAAGGGGGATATAGCTACGCGTCATTATCTGGCCTGTTAGAAAAACTTATATCTGCTGCTAAATTTAACCGTTTGTCAACACGGTGCAAATCAAACACACTGATTACGTCTGACGGGCCCGGACACCCTTTCGCTTTTAATTACGGAACTGATTTCATGATGAAAAAATCGATATGCTGCGCGCTGCTGCTGACAGCTTCTTTCTCCACGTTTGCCGCCGCAAAAACAGAACAACAAATTGCCGATATCGTTAACCGCACCATCACACCGCTGATGCAGGAGCAGGCTATTCCGGGTATGGCCGTTGCGATTATCTATCAGGAGAAACCTTATTACTTTACCTGGGGTAAAGCCGATATCGCCAATAACCGTCCAGTCACTCAACAAACGCTGTTTGAACTCGGATCGGTCAGTAAAACGTTCAACGGCGTGCTGGGCGGCGATGCTATCGCCCGCGGCGAAATTAAGCTCAGCGCTCCGGTCACGCAGTACTGGCCTGAACTGACGGGTAAGCAGTGGCAGGGTATCAGCCTGCTGCACTTAGCCACCTACACGGCAGGCGGCCTGCCGCTTCAGGTTCCGGACGACGTTACGGATAAAGCCGCGTTACTACGCTTTTATCAAAACTGGCAGCCGCAATGGGCCCCAGGCGCTAAACGTCTTTATGCTAACTCCAGCATTGGTCTGTTTGGCGCCCTGGCGGTGACCCCCTCAGGCATGAGCTACGAAGAGGCGATGACCAAACGCGTCCTGCACCCCTTAAAACTGGCGCATACCTGGATTACGGTTCCGCAGAGCGAACAAAAAGATTATGCCTGGGGTTATCGCGAAGGAAAGCCTGTGCATGTATCCCCTGGCCAACTTGATGCCGAAGCCTACGGGGTGAAATCGAGCGTTATCGATATGACCCGTTGGGTTCAGGCCAACATGGACGCCAGCCAGGTTCAGGAGAAAACGCTCCAGCAGGGCATCGAGCTTGCGCAGTCACGTTACTGCCGTATTGGCGATATGTACCAGGGCCTGGGTTGGGAGATGCTGAACTGGCCGGTGAAGGCCGACTCGATAATTAGCGGTAGCGACAGCAAAGTAGCACTGGCAGCGCTTCCTGCCGTTGAGGTAAACCCGCCCGCGCCTGCCGTGAAAGCCTCATGGGTGCATAAAACGGGCTCCACTGGCGGATTCGGCAGCTACGTTGCGTTCGTTCCAGAAAAAAACCTTGGCATCGTGATGCTGGCAAACAAGAGCTACCCAAACCCTGTTCGCGTCGAGGCCGCCTGGCGCATTCTTGAAAAACTGCAGTAACGGACAAGGAGGCCCTGGATATTGGGCTTCCTTTCTTTCTCTTTTTTTCCTGCTGTCATCTACACTTAACAAAAATCCAGCAAGGAAAATCCCATGCGCATTCTGCCCGTCGTTGCTGCAGTTACGGCTGCATTTCTGGTTGTCTCTTGCAGCACCCCAACACCACCGAAAGGTGTTACCGTAGTAAATAACTTTGATGCCAAACGCTATCTGGGCACCTGGTATGAAATTGCGCGTTTCGACCATCGATTCGAGCGCGGACTGGAAAAAGTGACTGCTACCTACAGCCTGCGCGACGACGGCGGTATCAATGTTATTAACAAGGGCTATAACCCGGACAGAGGAATGTGGCAGAAAACGGAGGGGAAAGCCTACTTCACTGGCGACCCAAACCGCGCTGCGCTCAAGGTCTCGTTTTTTGGCCCCTTCTATGGCGGGTATAACGTGATTGCCCTCGACAGGGAATATCGTCACGCGCTGGTTTGCGGGCCGGATCGCGACTACCTGTGGATCCTTTCACGGACCCCTACTATTTCAGATGAAATGAAACAGCAAATGCTGGCCATCGCGACCCGGGAAGGGTTTGAGGTGAATAAGCTGATTTGGGTAAAACAGCCTGGCGCTTAGTGGGTGCTCAGCTTGAGGCCAATAATACCGGCCACAATCAGCCCGAGGCTCAGTAACCGCGCCGGGCTGGCAGATTCACCCAGCAGCAGAATCCCTGTAATGGCCGCCCCGACTGCGCCGATACCGGTCCATACGGCATAGGCGGTTCCTACAGGCAACGTACGCATTGCCCAGGAGAGCATGGCGATACTGACGATCATTGCTACAATAGTGATAATGCTTGGCGTCAAACGCGTAAAACCGTGGGTATATTTCAGGCCAATCGCCCAGACAACTTCGAGCAGACCTGCAATTAATAAAACGATCCAGGACATATCAGGCTCCAGAACAATGGGGCCGTCCCCAGTGAAAGAAGCGTTTGCAGGTCGTCCTGCAAAGCTGATGTGTGAAATGGCATTTTTGCCCGAGAGAAAATGAATTTCAACCTTTTTATTCGCTGCCCGCTAAAAGCAAGAATTAAGCATAATTAGCGGCGTAGTTCCCGCATTTGGCACTCATCGGAGTTCTCTATGATGAAGGGCTTTCTGAATCCGGAAAGTCGATTGCCTCTCTTCTGAATGCGAAAAGGTTATGCTTAAAATTTTAGTGATTGACCGGTGCCACTTTACCCGCACAGGGATTGAGGCCTTGCTTAATCATTCTGGCAGGTTCAGCTCCTCATTTCTTGTGTCAGGGATCAATAATCTCCTGTTAGCAAAAGAGCATATTTTGCAGTGGAAGCCGCATCTGGTGATCGCGGATTTATACAGTTTTATTAGCGAGACGCATACCAGCCCGCCAATTAAACCCTTTTTCATGAGCTGCGGCGTCATCCCGCTGATTTTACTGCAATCAGTTGAAAGACAGCACACCTCAATGGCTTCCTCTCAATCCGTCGCCTATTCGGTCTTAACCAAGCACACCACGCTGAACGCGCTCTCACACACGATTCAGGAGGCGCTACAGCTTCGCCCCACATTAGAAATAGCCGAAAACGCGACTCCGCTGCTTACGCCGCAGGAGGAGAAAGTATTGTCGATGTGGATGGATGGTGTGAGTAACAATGCGATAGCCGCCGCACTCAGCATTCATGGCAAGACGGTCTACACCTATAAACGGAATATCCGCATGAAACTGCACATGGGGAACCGCTTCTCGCCGTTTCTCTCACTCCCCGGGAAGGGGAATTAACGGTACGACGTGACGTCGTACCGTTCATGATTATTGTTGAGCTTTTGTCGCTGCACCAGAGATTGCGCTACCGCCCTCAGAGATATCCTGCCCAACACCTTTCGTGGTATTGCACGCAGTCAACACTGAAGAAAGAACCAACACAGAAAAGATCGCAGCAATTGTCTTTTTAACCATAACGTCTTCCTTTTCTAGCCAATATTGTTTGTGTATAGCTCATTAATAATAGACAAGATCCGCAAGTGTGATGGATAAACAACCGTTTTTAAGACTATGAGAGAGTGTTAGCTGGCGGCGTGAGAGATTGAATTGCCAAGATGTTTGATGTCTTCACCGAAGCCGCGCGCGGTATTACAACCCGCCAGGAGAGTGCTGGTGAAAAGGATGAGCATTACAAGACTGAGAAGACGTTTCATCATTCCTGCCCTGGAAAAAGTATGGCGCAGCAACCTGCGCCATAAGATCAAATAGATATCTTATTTTACGCGAGAAACGTATTCGCCGGAGCGAGTATCCACTTTGATCACTTCACCGATCTGTACGAACAGCGGAACTTTAACGACTGCGCCAGTAGACAGAGTAGCCGGTTTGCCGCCAGTACCAGCGGTATCGCCTTTCAGACCTGGGTCAGTTTCAACGACTTCCAGCTCAACGAAGTTTGGCGGAGTCACGGAGATCGGCTGACCGTTCCACAGGGTCACGATGCATTCAGCCTGGTCCAGCAGCCATTTAGCGTTATCGCCTACCGCTTTCTCGTCTGCAGCCAGCTGTTCGAAAGTGGTGTTATTCATAAAGTGCCAGAACTCACCGTCGCTATACAGGAAGGTCAGGTTCATGTCGGCTACGTCTGCGCCTTCAGCGGAGTCGGTAGACTTGAAGGTTTTCTCTACGCGAGTACCGGTCAGCAGGCGACGCAGCTTAACGCGCGCAAATGCCTGGCCTTTACCTGGTTTAACGAATTCGCTGGCTTCAACCGCATAAGGTTCGCCGTCCAACATGATTTTAAGACCAGCACGAAAATCGTTGCTATAGTACGTTGCCATAAGGCCCTCTGAAAATTGTTAACTGGTAGCTAAGCCACAAAATGGCGCATATTGTAACCCTAAATACCCCATCCAGAGAAGATTGGTTATCGCAACTTGCCGATGTTGTGACCGATCCTGATGAACTTCTGCATCTTTTGAATATAGACGCAGATGAAAAACTGTTGGCCGGACGCGACGCGAGACGACTTTTCGCCCTGCGCGTACCGCGCGCCTTTATTGCTCGTATGGAAAAAGGCAATCCGGACGATCCGCTTTTGCGTCAGGTACTTACTTCCAAGGAAGAGTTTGTTGCTGCACCTGGCTACTCGACCGATCCGCTGGAAGAACAGCACAGCGTGGTCCCCGGTTTGCTGCATAAATATCGCAATCGGGCGCTGTTGTTGGTTAAAGGCGGTTGCGCGGTAAATTGTCGCTATTGCTTCCGCCGACACTTCCCGTATGCCGAAAACCAGGGCAATAAGCGCAACTGGCAGGTCGCCCTGGACTACATTAGCGCGCATCCTGAGCTGGATGAGATTATCTTCTCCGGTGGTGATCCGCTAATGGCCAAGGACCATGAACTGGACTGGTTACTCACGCAACTGGAAGCCATCCCGCACATTAAGCGTCTGCGCATTCACAGCCGTTTGCCGATTGTGATCCCCGCGCGCATTACTGAAGGACTGGCCCAGCGCTTTGCGCGTTCCTCCCTGCAGATTCTGCTGGTCAACCACATTAACCACGCCAATGAGGTCGATGAGGCGTTTCATCAGGCGATGGTCCGACTGCGTACCGCTGGCGTCACCCTACTCAACCAAAGCGTTTTGCTGCGTGGCGTGAACGATAACGCACAAACGCTGGCGAACCTGAGCAACACTCTGTTTGATGCGGGGGTGATGCCCTATTACCTGCACGTACTGGACAAAGTGCAAGGTGCCGCCCACTTTATGGTCAGCGACGATGAGGCACGTCACATTATGCGTGAACTGCTGACGTTGGTTTCCGGCTATATGGTCCCCAAACTGGCGCGTGAAATTGGCGGAGAGCCAAGTAAAACGCCGTTGGATCTGCAACTACGCCAACAATAACCATTATTGAGTGTCCGATTTCGGACACTCACCACGATTACTTATTATTTAAATCCTCACAAGTGGAGCCACGCTTTTAATCTGTGCTATTTTAATTAGCGCTATAAAGTCATTAATTCATAATTTGTATTAGTAGAACCAAATTCAGAATATTAATAAATATATGGTTAGGGAGAACCTTTTATGGCTATAAGTATTAAGGGCATCAATACCGGTGTTATTCATAAAAAGAATGAATTTATTGCTTTAGCATTAAAGATAAAAGAACCAAAGAATAAAACGTCGTTATTTTTTCTTTCTCCGCTTGGGCTAAGAGATCTGCTTATCGCCCTGGAAAGCAGGCTATCCGTCAAACATCAGCTTAGCGAAAAAGAGCATGCGCAATATGAGAAGGAATGCGATAAAGTCAGCAAAAAGATGCACGAAAATATTCCTTTGATTCAGGAAGATGAGCTAAAAAATGCCGACATTAATCGTCGCGTAAATTCGCTGATGTTAATGGATGACAAAGGCGAAAACTTAACATTTTCTCTGACACTGCATGATGGACAAACGCGTGAATTACTGATTAATGAACGACAGATTCGGGTGCTGGTCCATGCTGTTATTCATGCAATAAATAATGCTGGCATGCGGGAATTAGCGCTACGAATTACATCGCTGCTGGATTTCCTGCCGCTGTACGATGTTGATTGCCAAGAAAACGACAATCTGGAATACGACTCTTATACGCACCCCGAATGGAAAAAAAGCCTGTTTAATCATTATCTGGCGATTATTTACCGCTATACAGATGATCAAGGAAAAGCCCAGTTCTGTGGTTCGGTAGTAAAAACTCGCGCCCCTTCCGGCAGCAAAGAGGCCGAAGCCATTACTCGCCGTCTTCTCGATTTCAGCCCACGGCTGAAAAAGCTTGCTGGTGTACCGTGCCAGGTGTTTGTCAGAACGTTAACGCGTGATAAGGCGCAAAAGCTCAATCAGGATCAGTGCCTGCGCGCGCTGCATCATTTACGCGCTCAGTCAGCGCATAACGCTCAAAATGCCTGATGTCGCTGCGCTTATCAGGCCGACGAATTTGTATCGTAGGCCTGATAAGACATTTAGCGTCGCCATCAGGCATCAACAGCATTTATCAATTTGGGCACTTATAAACCTGTCCGGTCATTTCACTGGCAGTAGGAACAAAGCTGGACAGCATTCCCTGTGATGGGCTGCTGACGCCATAAATCACGTTACCACCCATTGCCGCAGCCTGGTTACGCAGATCGTTTGCTGCGCCACGCATAGAGCCACCCTCTTCGCCGTGCTGGCCAGAAAGCCAGTTGCTTTGCGTACCGGTTGCAGTGCCAATCAGTTGACACTCTGCGCCAGGCTTCTCTTCGACGAAGCGTACGCTTTGCCCGGCTGAACTCAGTTCGTTGCTGGAGCTACAACCCGCCATCAGTAGCGCGGCACCAACGATCCCTGCTAAATATTTCACGTGCATGTCATTCCCCATAATCAATGAGCTGGACGTTATGTCCGTAGCTGAATCATATACTAAAAAGATGACCAAAAGAAAAACCCCCGGACATTTCTGCCCGAGGGTTTCTCATTTTTCGCGAGATACGTATTTAATCAAATAATTCAAGTTGCAGGCAGGCGGCAGTTCATGAATCCCCCAGTGCTGACATGAGTAAGTGACTGGGGTAAACGAACGCAGCCAATAAACCTGCGGCTTGAAGTATGAAGATTAAATTACATCATGCCGCCCATTCCACCCATGCCGCCCATACCACCAGCAGCACCTAAGTCAGGCGCATCGCCTTTCGGCAGGTCAGTAACCATGCACTCGGTGGTGATCATCAGACCCGCAACAGAAGCCGCGTACTGCAGAGCTGAACGCGTTACTTTGGTTGGATCCAGAATACCCATGTCGATCATGTTACCGTATTCTTCAGTTGCAGCGTTGTAACCGTAGTTACCGTCACCCGCTTTCACGGTGTTAGCCACTACAGACGGCTCTTCGCCGCAGTTCAGTACGATTTGACGCAGCGGAGATTCCATTGCGCGCAGCGCAACTTTGATACCTACGTTCTGGTCTTCGTTCTGACCTTTCAGACCGGCAATTTTAGACGCTACGCGAATCAGCGCAACACCACCACCAGCAACCACGCCTTCTTCTACCGCAGCACGGGTCGCGTGCAGGGCATCTTCAACGCGGGCTTTCTTCTCTTTCATTTCAACTTCAGTCGCAGCACCAACTTTGATAACCGCAACGCCGCCTGCCAGTTTCGCTACGCGCTCCTGCAGTTTTTCACGGTCGTAGTCGGAAGTTGCTTCTTCGATCTGCTGACGAATCTGAGTCACGCGACCCTGGATTGCAGCTTCGTCACCCACGCCATCAATGATGGTGGTGGTGTCTTTGTTGATAACAACGCGTTTCGCCTGACCCAGATCTTCCAGAGTTGCTTTTTCCAGCTCCATACCGATCTCTTCAGAGATAACGGTACCACCGGTCAGGGTAGCGATATCCTGCAGCATCGCTTTACGACGGTCGCCGAAGCCAGGCGCTTTAACCGCCGCGACTTTCACGATACCGCGCATGGTGTTAACAACCAGAGTTGCCAGCGCTTCGCCTTCAACATCTTCAGCGATGATCAGCAGTGGTTTACCGGCTTTTGCTACTGCTTCCAGCACCGGCAGCATTTCGCGGATGTTGGAGATTTTCTTGTCAGCCAGCAGGATGAACGGGCTTTCCAGTTCTACTGCGCCAGTTTCCGGCTTGTTGATGAAGTAAGGAGACAGGTAACCACGGTCGAACTGCATACCTTCAACCACGTCCAGTTCGTCCTGCAGACCGGTACCGTCTTCAACGGTGATCACGCCTTCTTTACCGACTTTGTCCATCGCTTCAGCGATCAGTTTACCTACGGTTTCGTCGGAGTTAGCGGAGATAGTACCAACCTGAGCAATCGCTTTAGAGTCAGAGCACGGTACGGACAGTGCTTTCAGTTCTTCAACGGCAGCAGCGACAGCTTTGTCGATACCACGTTTCAGATCCATCGGGTTCATGCCCGCAGCAACGGCTTTCAGACCTTCAGTGATGATGGACTGCGCCAGTACGGTTGCGGTGGTGGTACCGTCGCCTGCAGCGTCGTTCGCTTTAGAGGCAACTTCTTTCACCATCTGCGCCCCCATGTTTTCGAACTTGTCTTCCAGTTCGATTTCACGGGCTACGGAAACACCATCTTTAGTGATGGTCGGTGCACCGAAAGATTTATCCAGAACTACGTTACGGCCTTTTGGACCGAGGGTAACTTTCACTGCATCTGCCAGTACGTTTACGCCGCGCAGCATTTTCACACGAGCGTCGTTACCGAATTTTACGTCTTTAGCTGCCATTTTCTCTTTCCCTTAAATTCGTATGTTCAGTGTCGTTCGCGGATTAGGCTTCAACAATTGCCAGGATGTCACTTTCAGACATGATCAACACTTCTTCATTGTCGATCTTCTCAGATTTAACACCGTAGCCATCGTTGAAAATAACGATATCGCCGACTTTAACGTCCAGCGGCTGTACGGTACCGTTGTCCAGGATGCGGCCCTTACCGACAGCGATGATTTCGCCACGAGTTGACTTACCTGCTGCAGAACCGGTCAGTACGATGCCGCCAGCAGATTTAGATTCAACTTCTTTACGTTTGACGATCACACGATCATGTAACGGACGAATACTCATTGATAGCTCTCCTTTGAGAAAGTCTTTATCAGTTATGGGTGACGCCGGCCCGTGAACGGTTTCCCGGCTAGTGACCAGAGAAATGGGGATGGGGCTTTGTACCTTCAAGGGGGCAAGCGAAAAAAAATTTATATCAGCAGAAAATTCCGTCAAAACGCCGACGCGCATCACATTTTATAACGATTTCAGTCACGTCGTCATAAGCAAATACGATTGTGATACCATCAAAAATCTGCGCTGTAGCCCGGTCAATGGGCATAACCGGATAACAACTTATGAGCGGACTGAAACAAGAGCTGGGACTGGCTCAGGGCATTGGCCTGTTGTCGACATCATTGCTAGGTACAGGCGTTTTCGCCGTCCCTGCGCTAGCCGCGCTGGTGGCTGGCAACAACAGCCTGTGGGCCTGGCCGGTGCTGATTGTTTTAGTCTTTCCCGTGGCGATTGTCTTTGCCGTACTGGGTCGTCATTTTCCCAGCGCGGGTGGCGTGGCGCATTTTGTTGGTATGGCCTTTGGCTCACGCCTGGAGCGCGTCACCGGATGGCTATTTTTGTCGGTGATTCCCGTCGGCTTGCCCGCGGCATTACATATTGCCGCCGGATTTGGTCAGGCGATGTTTGGCTGGCATGACGAACAGCTTCTGTTGGCAGAGCTCGGTACGCTGGCATTGGTTTGGTATATCGGCTCCCACGGTGCCAGCTCTAGCGCTAATCTGCAAACGGTCATTGCCGGATTGATTGTTGCCCTCATTGTCGCCATCTGGTGGGCGGGCGATGTGAAACCTGGCGAAATCCCCTTCCCTGCGATAACCGAGATTGAGTTCCCCGGACTGTTCGCCGCGCTGTCGGTGATGTTCTGGTGTTTTGTTGGCCTTGAAGCGTTTGCCCATCTGGCATCTGAATTCAAAAACCCGGAGCGGGATTTCCCGCGCGCGCTGATGATCGGCCTGCTGCTTGCGGGCTCTGTTTATTGGGCATGCACCGTCGTCGTGCTTCATTTTGACGCCTACGGTGAGCAAATGGCGGCGGCGGCCTCACTGCCAGAGATCGTCGTGCAGTTATTTGGCGTACAGGCACTGTGGGTCGCCTGCATCATTGGTTATCTGGCCTGTTTTGCCAGTCTCAACATTTATATTCAAAGTTTCGCCAGGCTGGTCTGGTCGCAAGCGCAATATAAGCCGGAAAGTCATCTGGCGCGTCTGTCACCCCGCCACCTTCCGCGCAATGCGCTAAACGCCGTATTGGGCTGCTGCGTGATCAGTACGTTGTGCATCTATATGCTGAAAATCAATCTCGATGCGTTAATCATCTATGCTAACGGCATCTTTATTATGATTTATTTGCTGTGCATGCTGGCGGGATGTCGATTACTGAAAGGACATTATCGCATGCTGGCGGTCATTGGCGGTCTACTGTGTCTGCTGCTGTTGGCAATGGTTGGCTGGAAGAGCCTGTATGCGCTGATTATGCTGGCAGGGCTGTGGCTGTTTTTACCCCGCAGGCCGGATAAGGCGACGTTGACGCCGTCATCCGGCAGATAAGCATTTTGCCGGATGGTGCTCACGCTTATCCGGCCCGCATACTGATGCTTAATCCCGAGGATCGTCTTTATGATCAATACGGTTGCGATCGTCGTCTTTGCGCTGAAATTCGCCATCAAAGGTCTCACCGCCCCCAGTTCCGGCGCTGAAACCACCGCTCGGCATACGCGAAAAACGCAAATGCGGCAGCAGCTTCATCGTCAGATGTTTTTGCACCGGGGGTAATAAAAGAAGAAGACCGAGGAAATCGGTGAAAAAACCGGGCAGTACCAACAGTAGACCAGCAATGATCAGCGACACGCTCTTGATCATTTCTGCAGCAGGACTTTCACCAGCCGCCATTTTTTGTTGCATCAGTAAAAAGTTTTTAAATCCCTGGTTACGAACCAGAGACATACCGATAACCGACGTAAAAATAACCAAAATCAGCGTCATCAGGACACCCAGGACATGGGCAACCTGAATAAAAATAGATATCTCTATGTAAACATAGAGAAAAATGGCAAGTAATGGTATCCAGCGCAAAGGGTTCTCCTGTCAATAACAGTCGTTTTTTTCAACGCCTGTCCGATGAATTATGTGACTCGCATCAATTAGATGTTGAGGTGGTTAGCAAAATTTCAAGTCGCTTGTACACTTATTTTTAGTATTAATCCTAAAGGGGTGATCCATTTCACAGAATAATAAATAAGGGGTAAATTCCACGCTTTAAGTGATCCAGATTACGGTAGAAATCCTGAACCAGCATATGATCTCGAGTATCAGACCGATGCAGGGGATAATCGTCGGTCGAGAAACAATCGAAATCACATATATCCTGTGTGTTTAGTCAAATCATTGGCAGCTTGAAAAAGAAGGTTCACATGTTAAACAACATTCGTATCGAAGAAGACTTGTTGGGTACCAGGGAAGTTCCAGCGGACGCCTACTACGGTGTTCACACTCTGAGAGCGATTGAAAACTTCTACATTAGCAACAACAAAATCAGCGACATTCCTGAATTTGTTCGCGGTATGGTAATGGTTAAAAAGGCAGCGGCAATGGCCAACAAAGAGCTGCAAACCATTCCTAAGAGTGTGGCAAATGCCATCATCGCGGCGTGTGATGAAGTCCTGAATAACGGAAAATGCATGGATCAATTCCCGGTAGATGTTTACCAGGGTGGTGCGGGTACCTCCGTCAACATGAACACCAACGAAGTGCTGGCCAATATCGGTCTGGAACTGATGGGTCACCAGAAAGGTGAATATCAGTACCTGAACCCGAACGACCACGTTAACAAATGTCAGTCTACCAACGACGCTTACCCAACTGGCTTCCGTATCGCGGTATACGCATCCATCATCAAACTGATCGATGCCCTGAACCAGCTGCGTGAAGGCTTCGAACAAAAAGCTGTTGAATTCCAGGACATCCTGAAAATGGGCCGTACCCAGCTGCAGGATGCTGTACCGATGACCCTCGGTCAGGAATTCCATGCTTTCAGCGTACTGTTGAAAGAAGAAGTGAAAAACATTAGTCGTACCGCTGAGCTGCTGCTGGAAGTTAACCTCGGTGCAACTGCAATCGGTACGGGTCTGAACACGCCGAAAGAATACTCCCCGCTGGCAGTACAGAAACTGGCTGAAGTCACTGGCTTCGCCTGTGTTCCGGCAGAAGACCTGATTGAAGCAACTTCTGACTGCGGCGCATACGTTATGGTTCACGGCGCACTGAAACGTCTGGCTGTTAAGATGTCCAAAATCTGTAACGACCTGCGTTTGCTCTCCTCTGGCCCACGTGCTGGTCTGAACGAGATCAACCTGCCGGAACTGCAGGCTGGTTCTTCTATCATGCCAGCAAAAGTGAACCCAGTTGTTCCAGAAGTCGTAAACCAGGTTTGCTTTAAAGTCATCGGTAACGACATCACCGTTACTATGGCATCTGAAGCTGGTCAGCTGCAGCTGAACGTAATGGAGCCGGTCATTGGCCAGGCAATGTTTGAATCCATTCACATTCTGAGCAATGCTTGCTACAACCTGCTGGAAAAATGCGTTAGTGGTATCACTGCTAACAAAGAAGTCTGTGAAGCGTTTGTATTCAACTCCATCGGCATCGTTACTTACCTCAACCCGTTCATCGGTCACCACAACGGCGACATCGTCGGTAAAATTTGTGCCGAAACCGGTAAGAGCGTACGTGAAGTTGTCCTGGAACGCGGTCTGTTGACCGAGTCTGAACTGGACGATATCTTCTCTGCACAGAACCTGATGCACCCTGCTTATAAAGCAAAACGTTATACTGATGAAAGCGAACAGTAATCGTGTAGGGTAGTACCGGAGAAGGCACGTCATGATGACGTGCCTTTTTTCTTACTCGAAGTTACTTAAAAACAACAATTTAATATCAACTTGTTAAACAACAAGGAAGGCTAATATGATAGTTTTAGAACTTATCATCGTTTTGCTGGCAATCTTTTTAGGTGCCAGACTTGGGGGTATCGGTATTGGATTTGCAGGTGGGCTGGGTGTTCTGGTTCTTGCCGCTATTGGCGTAAAACCGGGTAATATTCCGTTCGATGTTATTTCCATTATCATGGCGGTTATCGCTGCCATCTCTGCCATGCAGATTGCCGGTGGTCTGGACTATCTGGTTCATCAAACTGAAAAACTGCTGCGTAAAAACCCGAAATACATCACGATCCTTGCACCAATCGTGACCTATTTCCTGACTATCTTTGCCGGTACCGGCAACATCTCTCTGGCAACTCTGCCGGTTATCGCTGAAGTCGCGAAGGAACAAGGTATCAAACCTTGCCGTCCGCTCTCTACCGCAGTGGTATCTGCACAGATTGCGATTACGGCGTCTCCAATCTCCGCAGCTGTGGTTTACATGTCTTCCGTAATGGAAGGTCATGGCATCAGCTACATTCACCTGCTGTCCGTGGTCATTCCGTCCACTCTGCTGGCCGTTCTGGTGATGTCCTTCCTGGTAACGATGCTGTTCAACTCCAAACTGTCTGACGACCCGATTTACCGTAAGCGTCTGGAAGAAGGTTTGGTTGAACTGCGTGGTGAAAGACAAGTTGAAATCAAAGCTGGCGCGAAAACCTCCGTTTGGTTGTTCCTGCTGGGCGTGATTTGCGTAGTTGTATACGCCATCATCAACAGCCCAAGCCTCGGCCTGGTCGCTAAACCGCTGATGAACACCACCAACGCAATCCTGATCATCATGCTGAGCGTCGCGACGCTGACTACGATCGTCTGCCGCGTTGAAACTGACTCCATCCTGAACTCCAGCACCTTTAAAGCGGGTATGAGCGCCTGTATTTGTATCCTGGGTGTTGCATGGCTGGGTGATACCTTCGTATCTCACAACATTGACTGGATCAAAGATACTGCAGGTAGCGTAATTCAGGGTCATCCGTGGTTGCTGGCTGTCATCTTCTTCTTTGCTTCTGCGCTGCTGTACTCTCAGGCTGCAACCGCTAAAGCACTGATGCCGATGGCTCTGGCTCTGAACGTTTCCCCACTGACTGCTGTTGCGTCTTTCGCAGCTGTTTCTGGCCTGTTCATTCTGCCAACCTACCCAACTCTGGTTGCGGCGGTGCAGATGGATGACACCGGTACAACCCGCATCGGTAAATTCGTCTTTAACCATCCGTTCTTCATCCCGGGTACTCTGGGCGTGCTTTTGGCTGTCTGCTTCGGCTTCTTGCTGGGCAGCTTCATGCTGTAAGACTTTACTGCAGGGTGCCTTCGCGCCCTGCAGTTCCTCCTCCTCATCATCCCGCTTTAACTAACATCCTTCCCTCGTCCGTTGTATAGTGACCACTCTTTAGCTGGTTACTCTGTTCTTTCGAGGTGTTTATGCTTGATGTAAAGAGTCAGGATATTTCCATCCCCGATACCGTTGTGGTGCTCTGTACCGCCCCGGATGAAGCAACCGCCCAGGATCTGGCCGCCAAAGTGCTGGCGGAAAAGCTGGCTGCCTGCGTGACGCTGCTGCCTGGCGCGACCTCCCTCTATTATTGGGAAGGTAAGCTGGAGCAGGAATATGAAGTCCAGATGATTTTAAAAACCACCGTCACACACCAGCAAGCCCTTCTCGATTGCCTGAAGTCACATCATCCATACCAAACGCCTGAACTTCTGGTTTTACCCGTCACTCACGGAGACTTTGATTACCGCTCATGGCTCAACGCATCCTTACGCTGATCCTGCTGCTGTGCAGCACATCTACCTTTGCCGGATTATTTGACGCGCCTGGCCGCTCGCAGTTTGTTCCTGCCGATCGGGCGTTTGTTTTTGATTTTCAGCAAAACCAACACGATCTGAACCTCTCATGGCAGGTTAAAGATGGCTACTATCTGTATCGCAAACAGATAAGCATTACGCCATCTCAGGCCGATATCGCCGAGGTAAAACTACCGCCAGGCGTCTGGCATGAAGATGAGTTTTATGGCAAAAGTGAGATTTACCGTAAACAATTGACTATCCCGGTCACGGTTAATCAGGCTAAATCTGGCGCAACATTAACGGTCACATACCAGGGTTGTGCCGACGCCGGTTTTTGCTATCCGCCTGAAACTAAAACGGTGCCATTAAGTGAAGTGTCTGCCAATACCAGGGCGACACCTGTGCCAGTGCCTGCCACCGATGCTTTGCAAGAGAGACCACAACCCGCAACCCAGCTTCCCTTCTCTGCGCTGTGGGCATTGCTAATCGGAATTGGCATCGCATTTACACCTTGCGTATTGCCGATGTATCCGCTGATTTCCGGTATCGTGCTGGGCGGCAAACAACGCTTATCAACCGGACGCGCGCTGCTGCTGACGTTTATCTACGTCCAGGGAATGGCGCTCACTTATACCGCGCTAGGTCTGGTTGTTGCGGCCGCCGGATTGCAGTTCCAGGCTGCGCTACAGCATCCTTACGTCCTGATTGGCCTTGCCGTCGTCTTTACGCTGCTGGCCCTTTCGATGTTTGGCTTGTTCACGCTGCAGCTCCCTTCATCGCTGCAAACACGCCTTACATTGTTGAGTAACCGTCAGCAAGGCGGTTCCCCCGGTAGCGTCTTTGCGATGGGGGCGATTGCCGGCCTCATCTGTTCTCCTTGTACAACGGCCCCGCTAAGCGCGATTTTGCTGTATATCGCTCAGAGCGGGAACATGTGGCTGGGAGGCGGCACACTGTATCTGTACGCGCTGGGGATGGGATTACCTCTGATGCTAATTACCGTATTCGGTAATCGTCTGTTGCCTAAAAGCGGCCCATGGATGGAACATGTCAAAACCGCTTTTGGCTTTGTCATTCTGGCGCTCCCCGTCTTCTTACTCGAACGCATCATTGGCGACAACTGGGGCGTTCGCCTGTGGTCGCTGTTGGGCGTCGCATTCTTTAGCTGGGCATTTATCACCAGCCTGCAGGCAAAGCACGCCTGGATGCGCATCGTGCAAATTATCCTGTTAGCTGCAGCGCTGGTAAGCGTACGGCCATTGCAGGACTGGGCGTTCGGCGTGCCGCAAGCTCAAACCCAGACACACCTTAACTTCACGCCTGTGGCTTCGGTGGATGCGCTAAATCAGGCGCTGGCACAAGCTAAAGGCAAGCCCGTGATGTTGGATCTGTATGCTGACTGGTGCGTGGCCTGTAAGGAGTTTGAGAAGTATACGTTTAGCAATCAGCAGGTTCAGCAAGCGCTAGGCGACACGGTGCTTTTGCAGGCGGATGTGACTGCAAATAATGCCCAGGATGTCGCTCTGCTGAAACATCTACAGGTTTTAGGTTTGCCGACTATTTTGTTCTTTGACGCCGAGGGGAAAGAGCATCCGGAGGCTCGGGTAACCGGCTTTATGGATGCCGCGACCTTCAGCGCACATTTGCGCGATCGCCAACCGTGAGCGACACTTGCAACAGGAAATACGGAGGAGAATACCGTGCAACGTGAAGATGTCCTGGGAGAAGCCCTGAAATTACTTGAGGTTCAAGGGATAGCCAATACCACACTGGAAATGGTGGCCGAACGTATCGATTATCCTCTTGATGAACTACAACGCTTTTGGCCCGACAAAGAGGCCATTCTGTACGATGCGTTACGTTACCTCAGCCAGCGGGTGGATATCTGGCGGCGTCAACTTTTGCTGGATGACACCCTGAGCGCTGAACAGAAATTACTGGCACGCTACACCGCGCTGTCCGAATGCGTGAGCAATAATCGCTACCCAGGCTGCCTGTTTATCGCCGCCTGTACGTTTTACCCCGATCCCGGGCATCCGATCCATCAGTTAGCCGATCAGCAAAAAAAGGCGGCACATGACTTCACCCATGAGCTGCTGACGACGCTGGAAGTTGACGACCCTGCAATGGTTGCCAAACAGATGGAACTGGTGCTGGAGGGCTGTCTGAGCCGCATGCTGGTGAATCGTAGCCATGCTGATGTCGAAACGGCACACCGTCTGGCTGAAGATATCCTGCGCTTTGCTCAGTGCCGTATGGGCGGTGCGCTGACCTAAGCAAGCATGCCCGCCAGGCCGAAATGAGTAAACAAACCACTATCAGTCGCTAAGACGCACCATCGCCACGGTGGTGCGAAATACTCTGTTAACCGCCCGCCCAACTCATCGCCTGACGCACCAGCGGGTCCTGCCGCAGCAATTGCACCGTTAGTTACTGGAAACGTCGGAAAGGCTTGTGCACAACTTGCGGTAGTGTGCGGGAGTAATACAGGCCGCGTAACGTTTTCGTCAGCCTTTGCTCATTGAGATAGAAGGTCTGATAGGTAAATTGCCTGGAAGTTTTGTGCAAACTTCAGGCATAATCGCGCAGATTGCCGCAATATTAAGCGGTTGAACATCTTTTCCCGAAATTTGATTGACTGGCAGACGTGAATACGGTTTAATGCGCCCCGTTGCCCGGATAGCTCAGTCGGTAGAGCAGGGGATTGAAAATCCCCGTGTCCTTGGTTCGATTCCGAGTCCGGGCACCACTATTTAAAGAACCCGCCCTAGAGGCGGGTTTTTGCTTTTATAGTTTCTGATACTTTCCAACCGATCATCTCTCAATATCTTTACTACTCTACCCCTCACAAAATCCATACGTAAGATTAGTCGTGCCTGTTAACAAGCTGACATCTGGGTTCTATAAGAAGATGGGGTTTAACGTGATGGGATGTACAGAAGTGGACGATCTCGAGCGACAGTACCTGTTACTCAACCCCGTGCACGGATAGCAGGCAATGTGCTGCCGGGAGAGCCTGGTGTGCTGCGCTTCTCAGGCCTGAACACCGGTTACAACATGATGGGCTGGATAAAATGGTACGCTGCATCCGGCAGTTCTCACTCCCTGCAGACGCAAAAAAGCCCATCCGGCAGGATGGGCTTTTTCACTTGTTTGATGCCTGGCAGTTTATGGCGGGCGTCCTGCCCGCCACCCTCCGGGCCGTTGCTGCGCAACGTTCAAATCCGCTCCCGGCGGATTTGTCCTCCTCAGGAGAGCACTCACCGACAGACCACAGATAAAACAAAAGGCCCGGTCTTTCGACCGGGCCTTTCGCTTTTATTTGATGCCTGGCAGTTCCCTACTCTCGCATGGGGAGACCCCACACTACCATCGGCGCTACGGCGTTTCACTTCTGAGTTCGGCATGGGGTCAGGTGGGACCACCGCGCTACAGCCGCCAGGCAAATTCTGTTTATCAACACGCTTCTCGCATGTCGATGTAATCTGTAATCAAGCTGAATTTCGATGTCTCTTTCGCCAAAACATCTTCGGCGTTGTAAGGTTAAGCCTCACGGTTCATTAGTATCGGTTAGCTCAACGTATCGCTACGCTTACACACCCGACCTATCAACGTCGTCGTCTTCAACGTTCCTTCAGGACCCTTAAAGGGTCAGGGAGAACTCATCTCGGGGCAAGTTTCGTGCTTAGATGCTTTCAGCACTTATCTCTTCCGCATTTAGCTACCGGGCAATGCCATTGGCATGACAACCCGAACACCAGTGATGCGTCCACTCCGGTCCTCTCGTACTAGGAGCAGCCCCCCTCAATTCTCCAGCGCCCACGGCAGATAGGGACCGAACTGTCTCACGACGTTCTAAACCCAGCTCGCGTACCACTTTAAATGGCGAACAGCCATACCCTTGGGACCTACTTCAGCCCCAGGATGTGATGAGCCGACATCGAGGTGCCAAACACCGCCGTCGATATGAACTCTTGGGCGGTATCAGCCTGTTATCCCCGGAGTACCTTTTATCCGTTGAGCGATGGCCCTTCCATTCAGAACCACCGGATCACTAAGACCTGCTTTCGCACCTGCTCGAGCCGTCACTCTCGCAGTCAAGCTAGCTTATGCCTTTGCACTAACCTCCTGATGTCCGACCAGGATTAGCTAACCTTCGTGCTCCTCCGTTACTCTTTAGGAGGAGACCGCCCCAGTCAAACTACCCACCAGACACTGTCCGCAACCCGGATTACGGGTCTACGTTAGAACACCAGCCATTAAAGGGTGGTATTTCAAGGTTGGCTCCATGCAGACTGGCGTCCACACTTCAAAGCCTCCCACCTATCCTACACATCAAGGACCAGTGTTCAGTGTCAAGCTATAGTAAAGGTTCACGGGGTCTTTCCGTCTTGCCGCGGGTACACTGCATCTTCACAGCGAGTTCAATTTCACTGAGTCTCGGGTGGAGACAGCCTGGCCATCATTACGCCATTCGTGCAGGTCGGAACTTACCCGACAAGGAATTTCGCTACCTTAGGACCGTTATAGTTACGGCCGCCGTTTACCGGGGCTTCGATCAAGAGCTTCTCCTTACGGATAACCCCATCAATTAACCTTCCGGCACCGGGCAGGCGTCACACCGTATACGTCCACTTTCGTGTTTGCACAGTGCTGTGTTTTTAATAAACAGTTGCAGCCAGCTGGTATCTTCGACTGATTTCAGCTCCATGAGTAAATCACTTCACCTACATATCAGCGTGCCTTCTCCCGAAGTTACGGCACCATTTTGCCTAGTTCCTTCACCCGAGTTCTCTCAAGCGCCTTGGTATTCTCTACCTGACCACCTGTGTCGGTTTGGGGTACGATTTTGTGTTACCTGATGCTTAGAGGCTTTTCCTGGAAGCAGGGCATTTGTTACTTCAGCACCGTAGTGCCTCGTCATCACACCTCAGCGTTAACAAGACTCCGGATTTACCTGGAATCTCCGCCTACATGCTTAAACCGGGACAACCGTCGCCCGGCTAACATAGCCTTCTCCGTCCCCCCCTCGCAGTAACACCAAGTACAGGAATATTAACCTGTTTCCCATCGACTACGCCTTTCGGCCTCGCCTTAGGGGTCGACTCACCCTGCCCCGATTAACGTTGGACAGGAACCCTTGGTCTTCCGGCGTGCGGGTTTTTCACCCGCATTATCGTTACTTATGTCAGCATTCGCACTTCTGATACCTCCAGCAACCCTCACAGGCCACCTTCAACGGCTTACAGAACGCTCCCCTACCCAACAACACATAGTGTCGCTGCCGCAGCTTCGGTGCATGGTTTAGCCCCGTTACATCTTCCGCGCAGGCCGACTCGACCAGTGAGCTATTACGCTTTCTTTAAATGATGGCTGCTTCTAAGCCAACATCCTGGCTGTCTGTGCCTTCCCACATCGTTTCCCACTTAACCATGACTTTGGGACCTTAGCTGGCGGTCTGGGTTGTTTCCCTCTTCACGACGGACGTTAGCACCCGCCGTGTGTCTCCCGTGATAACATTCTTCGGTATTCGCAGTTTGCATCGGGTTGGTAAGTCGGGATGACCCCCTAGCCGAAACAGTGCTCTACCCCCGAAGATGAGTTCACGAGGCGCTACCTAAATAGCTTTCGGGGAGAACCAGCTATCTCCCGGTTTGATTGGCCTTTCACCCCCAGCCACAAGTCATCCGCTAATTTTTCAACATTAGTCGGTTCGGTCCTCCAGTTAGTGTTACCCAACCTTCAACCTGCCCATGGCTAGATCACCGGGTTTCGGGTCTATACCCTGCAACTTAACGCCCAGTTAAGACTCGGTTTCCCTTCGGCTCCCCTATTCGGTTAACCTTGCTACAGAATATAAGTCGCTGACCCATTATACAAAAGGTACGCAGTCACCCCATAAAGAGGCTCCCACTGCTTGTACGTACACGGTTTCAGGTTCTTTTTCACTCCCCTCGCCGGGGTTCTTTTCGCCTTTCCCTCACGGTACTGGTTCACTATCGGTCAGTCAGGAGTATTTAGCCTTGGAGGATGGTCCCCCCATATTCAGACAGGATACCACGTGTCCCGCCCTACTCTTCGAGTTCACAACACATGCACTTTTGTGTACGGGGCTATCACCCTGTATCGCCGGACTTTCCAGACCGTTCCACTACCACACATGCTGATTCAGACTCTGGGCTGCTCCCCGTTCGCTCGCCGCTACTGGGGGAATCTCGGTTGATTTCTTTTCCTCGGGGTACTTAGATGTTTCAGTTCCCCCGGTTCGCTTCATTACGCTATGTATTCACGCAATGATAGTGTGACGAATCACACTGGGTTTCCCCATTCGGAAATCGCCGGTTATAACGGTTCATATCACCTTACCGACGCTTATCGCAGATTAGCACGTCCTTCATCGCCTCTGACTGCCAGGGCATCCACCGTGTACGCTTAGTCGCTTAACCTCACAACCCGAAGATGTTTCGTAAAACACTTCAGTGTTGCGAAAATTTGAGAGACTCGAACACACCGCTTTTCATTTCTTATTACGGAGAAATGAAACAGTGTGTCGTTTCAATTTTCAGCTTGATCCAGATTTTTAAAGAGCAAAACTTCTTAATGCACTCGAAAGTACATTCAGAAGTTCATCATTCATCAGACAATCTGTGTGAGCACTACAAAGAACGTTTCTTTAAGGTAAGGAGGTGATCCAACCGCAGGTTCCCCTACGGTTACCTTGTTACGACTTCACCCCAGTCATGAATCACAAAGTGGTAAGCGCCCTCCCGAAGGTTAAGCTACCTACTTCTTTTGCAACCCACTCCCATGGTGTGACGGGCGGTGTGTACAAGGCCCGGGAACGTATTCACCGTGGCATTCTGATCCACGATTACTAGCGATTCCGACTTCATGGAGTCGAGTTGCAGACTCCAATCCGGACTACGACATACTTTATGAGGTCCGCTTGCTCTCGCGAGGTCGCTTCTCTTTGTATATGCCATTGTAGCACGTGTGTAGCCCTACTCGTAAGGGCCATGATGACTTGACGTCATCCCCACCTTCCTCCAGTTTATCACTGGCAGTCTCCTTTGAGTTCCCGACCGAATCGCTGGCAACAAAGGATAAGGGTTGCGCTCGTTGCGGGACTTAACCCAACATTTCACAACACGAGCTGACGACAGCCATGCAGCACCTGTCTCAGAGTTCCCGAAGGCACCAAAGCATCTCTGCTAAGTTCTCTGGATGTCAAGAGTAGGTAAGGTTCTTCGCGTTGCATCGAATTAAACCACATGCTCCACCGCTTGTGCGGGCCCCCGTCAATTCATTTGAGTTTTAACCTTGCGGCCGTACTCCCCAGGCGGTCGACTTAACGCGTTAGCTCCGGAAGCCACGCCTCAAGGGCACAACCTCCAAGTCGACATCGTTTACGGCGTGGACTACCAGGGTATCTAATCCTGTTTGCTCCCCACGCTTTCGCACCTGAGCGTCAGTCTTTGTCCAGGGGGCCGCCTTCGCCACCGGTATTCCTCCAGATCTCTACGCATTTCACCGCTACACCTGGAATTCTACCCCCCTCTACAAGACTCTAGCCTGCCAGTTTCGGATGCAGTTCCCAGGTTGAGCCCGGGGATTTCACATCCGACTTGACAGACCGCCTGCGTGCGCTTTACGCCCAGTAATTCCGATTAACGCTTGCACCCTCCGTATTACCGCGGCTGCTGGCACGGAGTTAGCCGGTGCTTCTTCTGCGAGTAACGTCAATTGCTGCGGTTATTAACCACAACACCTTCCTCCTCGCTGAAAGTACTTTACAACCCGAAGGCCTTCTTCATACACGCGGCATGGCTGCATCAGGCTTGCGCCCATTGTGCAATATTCCCCACTGCTGCCTCCCGTAGGAGTCTGGACCGTGTCTCAGTTCCAGTGTGGCTGGTCATCCTCTCAGACCAGCTAGGGATCGTCGCCTAGGTGAGCCGTTACCCCACCTACTAGCTAATCCCATCTGGGCACATCCGATGGCAAGAGGCCCGAAGGTCCCCCTCTTTGGTCTTGCGACGTTATGCGGTATTAGCTACCGTTTCCAGTAGTTATCCCCCTCCATCGGGCAGTTTCCCAGACATTACTCACCCGTCCGCCACTCGTCACCCAAGGAGCAAGCTCCTCTGTGCTACCGTTCGACTTGCATGTGTTAGGCCTGCCGCCAGCGTTCAATCTGAGCCATGATCAAACTCTTCAATTTAAGTTTGATGCTCGTGAATTAAACTTCGTAATGAATTACGTGTTCACTCAGAGACTTGGTATTCATTTTTCGTCTTGCGACGTTAAGAATCCGTATCTTCGAGTGCCCACACAGATTGTCTGATAAATTGTTAAAGAGCAGTTGCGACGCGCTTTAGCGCTCTGTCGCGAGGTGGCGTATATTACGCTTTCCTCTTTCAGAGTCAACCCTCATTTTCAGGTTTTTCTCTTCAACCGAACCGGCTGTTTGTGTGAAGTGATTCACATCCGCCGTGTCGATGGAGGCGCATTATAGGGAGTTTCCTGCGGCCCGCAACCCTTAAATTGCAGAAAAATGACTGACCGCTGCATTCCACAGCAAAACCCCGCCTTATACCCATTTACACACAGAGTTATCCACAATCGTAAGCAAAATAGTGGTCAGCCTCCCTGAAAGAAGTGAAAGCAGATAAGGAAATCTCTATATAAAAAGAGACTCGCTCTACGCTATATATAGAAGAAAAGCCCAGGCAGCCCATGCCCCATCATCCCTACCACCTTTGAATTACGCATCCCATCAGGCGATAATACCCATACAAACCGTGATTCCAGGACCGTGATGAGACACTCTCTGCAACGTACTGCTATACGCAAACGCCCAATGAAGCTCGGCACTACCGTGATCCTCATGGTCAGTGCGGTACTCTTCTCCGTGCTGCTTGTCGTTCATCTGATTTATTTCTCGCAAATCAGCAACATGACGCGCGATGCATTAGCGGGTAAAGCGCTTGCGGTCGCACGAACGCTGGCAAACTCCCCGGAGATCCGCCAGGGGCTAATGAAAAAGCCCGAGGAAAGCGGTATTCAGGCGATTGCCCAGGCGGTGAATAAGAGCAACGATTTTTTGTTCATCGTCGTCACCGATATGCAAAGCATTCGTTACTCCCATCCCGAAGCGCAGCGAATCGGTCAGCCGTTTAAAGGCGATGACATTTTGCTGGCCCTGCAAGGGAAAGAGAATGTCGCCATTAATCGCGGATTTCTGGCGCAAGCCCTACGCGTATTTACCCCTATTTATAACGAGCATCACCGGCAGATAGGCGTCGTGTCGATCGGCCTTGAGCTAAGCAGGGTGACTGAGCAGATCAATAACAGCCGTGGCAGCATCTTTTGGTCCATCTTATTTGGCGTGCTGGTTGGGCTGCTCGGCACATGGGTATTTGTCAAAGTCCTCAAGCGTATTCTGTTTGGTCTGGAGCCTTATGAAATCTCCAATCTGTTCGAACAACGCCAGGCGATGCTGCACTCTATAAAGGAAGGCGTCATTGCCGTTGACGAGTGCGGTGAAGTGACGCTGATAAACCAGGCAGCACAAGAATTGCTGGATTACCACAAATCGCAAGACGATGCCCAGCTCTCCACGCTCAACCACGCATGGTCAAAAGTGGTCGATTTTTCACAGGTACTGCATGACGGAACGCCGCGTCGCGATGAAGAGATCATGGTGAAGGATCGGCTACTCTTAATTAACACGGTTCCGGTACTCAGCAACGGTAAAATCATCGGGGCCATTTCAACATTCAGAGATAAGACTGAAGTCCGAAAATTAATGCAACGACTGGACGGCATGGTCAACTATGCCGACGCACTTCGTGAACGATCCCACGAATTCATGAATAAATTGCACGTGATTCTGGGATTATTGCATCTGAAAAGTTATAAGCAGCTTGAAAATTACATCCTGAAGACCGCGAACAGTTATCAGGAAGAGATTGGCTCACTATTAGGAAAAATAAAATCCCCGGTGATCGCAGGATTTTTACTCAGTAAGATTAATCGCACATCTGATTTAGGCCATAGCCTGGTGATCAGCAATGAAAGCCAGTTGCCGGAAAACAGCAACGAAGATCAGGTGGCTGTGCTGATTACCGTTCTGGGGAATTTAATTGAAAACGCCCTGGAGGCGCTAGGTCAAGAACCTGGTGGCGAGATCAGCGTATCCTTGCATTATCGACACGGCTGGTTGCATTGCGAAGTGAATGACGATGGTCCGGGGATTGCCCCCGAACATATTGAGCACATCTTTGAGAAGGGCGTTTCGTCAAAAGGAACCGAACGGGGCGTTGGTTTAGCGCTTGTTAAACAACAGGTTGAAAACGTTGGCGGCAATATTTCCGTCGAGTCTGAACCTGGGATCTTCACCCAATTTTTTGTACAGTTACCGTGGAATGGTGAGAGGGCCAGCAGATGATCAATGTCTTAATTGTCGATGACGATGCAATGGTAGCGGAATTAAACCGCCGTTATGTCGCGCAACTCTCCGGTTTTCATTGCTGCGGCACAGCCTCCACGCTGGAGAAAGCAAAAGAGATAATCTTTCATAGCGGTAATCATATCGATTTGATTTTGCTTGATATTTATATGCAAAAAGAAAACGGTCTGGATCTGTTGCCTGTATTGCACAGCGAAGGTTGCAAGTGTGATGTCATTGTCATCTCTTCCGCCGCTGACGCGACCACCATCAAAGACTCTCTCCACTATGGTGTCGTTGACTACCTGATCAAACCGTTCCAGGCGTCCCGTTTTGAAGAGGCGCTGACCGGCTGGCTACAGAAGAAAACCGAGATGGAAAAGCATCAGTACTATGAACAGTCTGAGCTTGACCAGTTGATTCACGGCAGCTCCTCCAATGAACAGGAAGCGCGGCGCTTACCTAAAGGATTAACGCCACAAACGTTACGCACGCTGTGCCAGTGGATTGATGAGCATCAGGATCAGGAATTCTCCACCGATGAACTGGCCAACGAGGTCAATATCTCGCGCGTTTCTTGCCGTAAATATCTTATCTGGCTCGTCAATTGTCACATCCTATTTACCAGCATCCATTATGGCGTAACCGGTAGACCGGTTTATCGTTACCGCGTTCAGGCTGAACATTACTCATTACTAAAACAATATTGCCAATAAAAACAATTTGGGATTATTTGTTATTTGAAAGTAACAATTATTAAAATAATGAAAAATCCCTTCTTTTCTGAATCATGCTGCAGAATTATAAATTTGCGTTAGATCAAATATATTTGTATCCAGCATGTTAAATGTATTATTTTAATATTGATTAACGTCACACTGTTTTTAATTTCAAAATCGCTAACAAAAGTTAATTAAGTATTATCTAGCTCGCAGAGTGTGTATTTTTACCCATAAAGGATTAGTCTGAAATTAACCAGACATACAAAATCTAGACTGGTAGCAATGGAGACCATGCTACGTACCATGGACACCGTACATTTTTGTGAGCAAATAAAAGTATCCGCACGCCAACCTCATCACATTATGAAATGGCGTGAGCGTGATCACACAAATAACCTACTCACCCATTCTGTCGGTGGTTCACGTAATAGCGGAAAACGCAAAACAGATAAATTACAGCGTCAACCGCAGCTCTCCATGTCCAGCTCTGCTTCCCATCGCCTGAGGATTCTCTCCTCTGATCAAAGCCACAGAAAAAAGCTAAATATCGCCATAACGTTAAAAAAACATTCTAGCAAGACATTTGAACATTAATCGCAAATACGGACATATCGAATACTGACCATTTTTTGATGCCTATTCCGGCAAAAAAGAATGTGGCACAGATCCATTTTTCAAAAAATTGACTGGTTTTTTCGCGAGGGTAAATAAAATGTTATTTAGTATACAACTTCTTATAATATTAATATGTTTGTTTTATGGTGCCAGAAAGGGCGGTATCGCGCTGGGTTTATTAGGCGGTATCGGCCTGGTCATTCTGGTTTTCGTTTTCCATCTCCAGCCGGGTAAACCACCTGTAGATGTAATGCTGGTTATTATTGCCGTGGTGGCCGCATCGGCAACCTTGCAAGCCTCCGGCGGCCTTGACGTTATGCTGCAAATCGCTGAAAAGCTGCTGCGCCGTAACCCAAAATACGTTTCCATCGTCGCCCCCTTCGTTACCTGCACCCTGACGATTCTCTGCGGTACAGGCCACGTGGTATACACCATCCTGCCAATCATTTATGACGTTGCCATTAAGAACAATATTCGCCCGGAACGTCCGATGGCGGCGAGTTCTATCGGTGCGCAGATGGGGATTATCGCCAGCCCGGTGTCCGTGGCCGTTGTATCACTGGTCGCAATGCTGGGTAACGTAACGTTTGAAGGCAAGCATCTTGAATTCCTCGACCTGCTTAGCATCACTATCCCGTCTACCCTGTTGGGTATCCTGGCGATCGGTATCTTCAGTTGGTTCCGCGGTAAAGATCTGGATAAAGATGAAGAGTTCCAGAAGTTTATTTCCGTTCCTGAAAACCACAACTACGTTTATGGCGATACCGCCACACTGTTAGACAAAAAGCTGCCGAAAAGCAACTGGCTGGCCATGTGGATCTTCCTTGCCGCTATCGCCGTTGTTGCCGTGCTCGGCGCGTTCTCTGAGCTGCGCCCTACCTTCAGCGGCAAACCGCTGTCAATGGTACTGGTTATCCAGATGTTCATGCTGCTGACCGGTGCGCTGATTATTATCCTGACGAAGACCAATCCCGCTTCAATATCTAAAAACGAAGTCTTCCGTTCCGGTATGATCGCGATTGTGGCGGTGTACGGTATTGCCTGGATGGCCGAAACAATGTTCGGCGCGCACATGACGGAAATCGAAGGTGTGCTGGGCAATATGGTGAAAGAGTATCCGTGGGCCTATGCAATTGTTCTGCTGTTGGTTTCCAAATTTGTAAACTCCCAGGCTGCGGCGCTGGCGGCGATTGTTCCGGTCGCACTGGCAATTGGGGTTGATCCAGCGTACATCGTTGCTTCCGCTCCGGCATGTTACGGTTACTACATTCTGCCGACTTACCCGAGCGATCTGGCGGCTATTCAGTTTGACCGTTCCGGCACCACCCACATTGGCCGTTTCGTTATCAACCACAGCTTCATTCTACCTGGGTTGATCGGCGTGAGCGTATCCTGTGTCTTTGGTTGGATCTTCGCTGCAATGTACGGTTTCCTGTAATTACAGTGCGCGTGCCGTCCGCTTTGGAACGGCACGCCACCGTCAAGACACAGAGAATTTTAAAATTCCTGAGAAAAATGAAAAGGCTGGAAGCAAATGTCAAAAGTTGAATTCACTTATCAGGCGGCTTTCCCACTGGGGGAAGACAAAACTGAGTACTACCTGCTGACCTCCGATCACGTCAGCGTCGGCGAGTTTGAAGGCGAAACAATCCTGAAAGTAGCCCCTGAAGCACTTACGCTACTGGCCCAACAAGCCTTCCACGATGCCTCCTTCATGCTCCGCCCTGAACACCAACAGCAAGTCGCCTCAATTCTCCATGATCCCGAAGCCAGCGAAAACGATAAATACGTAGCGCTGCAGTTCCTGAGAAACTCCGAAATCGCGGCTAAAGGCGTATTGCCAACCTGCCAGGACACCGGTACGGCAATTATCATGGGTAAAAAAGGTCAGCGCGTCTGGACCGGTGGCGGCGACGAAGCGGCACTCTCCAAGGGCGTATTTAATACCTATATTGAAGATAACCTGCGCTACTCGCAAAACGCGGCGCTGGATATGTACAAAGAAGTGAATACCGGCACCAACCTGCCCGCACAAATCGACCTGTACAGCGTGGACGGTGACGAATACAAATTCCTGTGCGTGGCCAAAGGCGGCGGTTCAGCGAACAAAACCTATCTGTATCAGGAAACCAAAGCGCTGCTGACGCCCGGCAAACTGAAAAACTTCCTGGTTGAGAAAATGCGCACGCTGGGTACCGCAGCATGCCCGCCGTACCACATTGCATTCGTCATTGGCGGCACGTCAGCGGAAAGCACCCTGAAAACGGTGAAGCTGGCCAGCACACACTACTATGACGCACTGCCGACTGAAGGTAATGCGCACGGCCAGGCGTTCCGCGATCTGCAACTGGAACAGGAACTACTGGAAGAAGCGCAGAAACTCGGCCTCGGCGCCCAGTTTGGCGGGAAATACTTCGCGCACGATATCCGCGTGATCCGCCTGCCTCGCCACGGCGCATCCTGCCCGGTTGGTATGGGTGTGTCTTGCTCCGCAGACCGTAACATCAAGGCCAAGATTAACCGCGAAGGGATCTGGATCGAAAAACTGGAACATAACCCAGCCCAGTACATTCCGGAGTCGCTGCGCCAGGCAGGCGAAGGTGAAGTGGTTAAAGTTGACCTTAACCGCCCAATGAAAGAGATCCTCGCTCAGCTCTCTCAGTATCCGGTTTCTACCCGTCTGTCGCTGAGCGGCACCATCATTGTCGGTCGCGATATTGCCCACGCGAAGCTAAAAGAACGTATTGAATCCGGCGAAGGTCTGCCGCAGTACGTGAAAGATCACCCTATCTACTACGCGGGCCCGGCCAAAACACCTGCGGGTTATCCGTCCGGCTCTTTAGGGCCAACCACTGCGGGTCGTATGGACTCCTATGTTGACCTGCTACAGTCTCACGGTGGCAGCATGATCATGCTGGCAAAAGGTAACCGTAGCCAGCAGGTGACAGACGCCTGCCATAAACACGGCGGCTTCTATTTAGGTAGCATTGGTGGCCCGGCAGCGGTACTTGCGCAGCAGAGTATTAAACATCTGGAATGCGTGGAATACCCTGAGCTGGGTATGGAAGCTATCTGGAAAATCGAAGTCGAAGATTTCCCGGCTTTCATTCTGGTCGATGACAAAGGCAACGATTTCTTCCAGCAAATCGTCAGCAAACAATGCGCTAACTGCGCGAAGTAACCCATTCGGCCCGGCACTGGACTGACAACAGATTTTTGGCGTCAGTCCAGTGATCCCCCCGGGCCAACTTTATCCCCCCATTTACTGGCGTTGAATTTTTGCCGCTCACAGGGAATAGTAACCTTTTCCATTACTTGTGAATTCGCCATGCTCCGCACACTGAACTCCACAATCTTGCACTCTGGCGCGCTGCTCCTGGCGCTAATACTTATCTACACCGGTATCTCTGCCACGGAGAAAATCACCTGGCTGATGGAAGTTACGCCGGTCATTATTGTCGTCCCACTGTTGCTGGCGACCGTGAAGCGCTACCCGCTGACGCCATTGCTCTACACGCTCATTTTCTTGCACGCCATCATTCTGATGGTCGGCGGTATGTATACCTACGCTAAAGTCCCTGTCGGTTTTCAGGTTCAGGAGTGGCTGGATCTCAGTCGTAACCCCTATGACAAGCTGGGTCACTTCTTCCAGGGTCTGGTGCCCGCCCTGACGGCAAGAGAGATTTTAGTGCGCGGTAATATTGTTCGTGGCCGCAAAATGCTGGCATTTTTGGTCTGCTGCGTGGCGCTGGCGATTAGCGCGATGTATGAGCTGATCGAATGGTGGGCAGCGCTGGCGATGGGTCAGGGAGCGGATGATTTTCTCGGGACGCAGGGCGACCCGTGGGATACCCAGTCGGATATGTTCTGCGCCCTGCTCGGTGCGCTCACCACGGTGCTCGTGCTGGCGGGCTGGCACAACAGACAGTTAAAAACTGCCGGATAGCGCTGATGCTTATCCGGCAATCTGCTCTACCCATTGCGAGACTTGATAACCAGAATCGGCAAGGCGAACAGGAGTGTCAGAAAGTTCGCCATGCTGACGGCAGTATCTTCAATCAATAATCCATAAATCAGCCACAACACCAGCCCACACACAAACATTACATACATTAAACCGGAGATACCCTGCGTGTTGCGGGTGGTAATGACCTTAATCGCTTGCGGTAAGAATGAGAGCGTCGTCAGGCTAGCCGCCAAATACCCAATCCACGAATGCCATTCCATAGCTACGCCTTCACATCACCTGGGGTGACTATCGCAATAGCCGGGATATCCGGTTGCTCATGCTGCTGCGGCACCTTACGGTACTTATCCAACAAATGAATCTGGACCCTGCGCAGCGTGTCGCCGTTCAGTCGGTAAAAGCGGAAGTAAAGGACTAAGGTCACCACAAAAAAGAGTGCTGGTAGCGCGATCATAATGAATTGCATACCAACAATGGTTTCTGCAGACTGCGCGACATTCGGCGCGTAATTAATCACCCCAAGTATCACTGCGATAAAGAAAGCGGCAAACGCTGACCCTCCTTTTACCACCATCGTCTGCACTGAATAAGCGATACTTTCACAACGTACATTCAGTTTGTATTCACCGTAATCAACGGTATCCGCCACCATAATGACCTGCAACACCCAGAAAAGCGCTGAACCAATATTCAGTAAAATACCAGCAATAACAATGAGTAAGATATTATGGAAACCGGCTAACGCCATCACCAGCAGCACGATACAGCTGAGCACCGGCAGCACGGATGCCCCAGCCCACAAGATCCGTCGTGACAACGCTTTTACCAATCGAGGAAAGAAAATCAGCGTCAGCAGGTTTGCCGCTCCTGCGTAAGACATGTAGTACGGGAAGAGGCTTGCATCGCCAATCACATAAGTAAAATAGTAAATGGCAAAGCCAGCAATGATATTGGCGGCAATATTGTAAGCCAGCGCCATGCCTAGCAGGCAGGATAACTGGTCGTTTTTATAGATGAGCCCAACGATCGCTTTCAGCCCAAGACGACTGCTGTCCGTCGTTGCCTCGCTATCTGACGAATAAACCTCATGCACATTACGCAGCGTAACAACGGTAGAAACGATAAAGAATGCAATCAGCACCAGCGTAAACATCTGGAAACCAAAGCCACGATCGGCCCCGCCTACATAGCTAACAAAGGGCAACGTCACCCCCGCGGTGACAAACCCAGCAAGGCTTGCGAAGAAACGAGGGAACGGCACCAGTTGTTCACGCTCGCGTTTATCCAGCGTAATAGTTGGCACCAGCGACCAGAATGGAATATCCATAATGGTGTAGGTCATTCCCCATAATATATACGTCACGCAGACAAATACGACTTGCGCAGTGCCCTCAAACAAATGTGCGCTAAAAAGCAAAAACAGCACCAATGAGTTCGCCAGCGTACCGAGTAAGATCCAGGGTTTAAATTTTCCCCACCGCGACCGGGTGGCGTTCACAATCCAGCCCATGATGGGATCGTTTACCGCATCCCAGACCCTTGCCGCCAGGAACAACGTTCCGACCAGCCCCACCGATAATCCCACCACGTCGGTGTAGTAATACATCAGGTACATGTACACAATACCGATGGCGAAATCCTTACCAAACGCTCCAAATCCGTAACTGAGTTTTGTTTTCAGAGAGATGCTCATAGGGTATCGGGTCGCCGTTACCAGCGCCCGCCTTCTGTTAGAGGAAACGTCAGAGGTTAAACGCCGGATGCTCTGCCCGGCGTAATGGTGTGTTAACGGTGTAACCAGGCCGGCAGCCAGTCGCCATGAGACGCGATCAGGTCGTCCACCAGCGCATAAATCTCCTCAATTCCCAATACCGCAGCGGTATGCGGATCCATCATCGCCGCGTGATAAACGCGATCGCGATTTTCCGTCAGAATGGCTTCCGTTAGCAGGGTCTGAACATTGATATTGGTTTGCATCATGGCCGCCAAATGTGACGGGAGAGTACCCACCTTCGTTGGCTGGATACCATTCGCATCGACCAGGCAAGCCACCTCCACGCAACAGCCTTGCGGCAGGTTATCGATCAGATGGTCATTGCGAACGTTGCCATACACCACGCTCGGTTCACCGGTCCAGATAGCGTTCATGATAGTGCTGGCATATTCACGTGACGGTTTAATCTCGATCCGCGCCGCCGTTTTGTACTCTTCCAGCTCTTTGTTCCAGTTCGCCAGCTGTTCCACACAGCGTTTTGGATACTCATCCAGTGGAACCTTATAGCGCTCAATCAGATCCTCACGCCCTGGTTTGATAAACCACGGCGTATATTCCGCGAAATGCTCCGACGACTCAGTGACGAAATAGCCCAGCTTTTTGAACATTTCATAGCGCACAATGTTCTGACAACGGGTATTACCGTGAAGATTCGGTTTCGGCGCCTGACCAGATTCATAGGCCGCCAGCAGCTCCGGATAGAGATTTACATAAGCACCGTCAGCCGTTTTACGCTCAAGTTCCAGATAAAACGCCATATGGTTGATCCCGGCGCAGCGATAGCGCAAAGAGGCCGGGTCGATGTTCAAATCGCGGGCCAGCTCCTCCGCTGTCCCTTGCACCGAGTGACACAATCCAACCTGCTTAATATGCGGATAGCGCGCATACATTGCCCAGGTGTTCATCGCCATCGGGTTAACGTAGTTAAGCATGGTGGCCTGCGGGCAGACTTCGGTCATATCCTCACAAATCTGCCATAAATGCGGGATAGTGCGCAGCGCGCGCATAATGCCGCCAGGCCCCAACGTATCGGCAATCGTCTGCTCCAGACCATGACGTTTACACACCGCAAAATCGGTAACGGTACAAGGTTCATAGCCACCAATCTGGAAAGCGACCACCACAAAATCAGCATCCTGCAATGCCGCTTTTTGATCGGTATAGCAGGTGATACGCCCGGACGCGCCCGCTGAGTCCATCAACTTACGCACCACAATGTGTGACTCTTCCAGCCGAGTAGGATTGACGTCCATCAAGGCGATATGCGCAGATTTCAGCGCATCGCGATGAAAGACGTCCCCGAGGATATTTTTGACGAAAATCGTGGAACCGGCGCCGATAAAGGTAATTTTGGGTGCAGACATCATGACTCTCCAGAACATTAGTGAACACAGTCATGGTGGCACAGCGCATTGATGAAAACTTCCGACTTCCCTGGCGAGCATTCCCATAAACTCAGATCGCCTCTTTGCCCCATACTGGATCTGAGTTTATGGGACAAAATTGCACGAAAAGCAGAGTATGCGGCCCCAAAATCTCACTATGCTCAATGATATCGGTCCGATTTGTGTCCTGATTCTCAGCCTTAATGCGCAGCAAATGACATGATTCTGATAATTCAGGAAATGGAGCAGCCATGAGTACATTACCGACATCGCCTCTTCCCCCCGATCCGCACATGTGCAGCAGCGATGAAGAGCAAACCCGCAGCCCATTGTCGCTGTACTCAGAATATCAACGGATGGATATTGAGCTGCGCTCACCGCATGCTATGCCTGCCAGCCACTGGCATGGGCAGGTGGAGATTAATGTGCCGTTTGATGGCGACGTTGAGTACCTTATCAACAACGAAGTGGTGCAGATAAAACAGGGACACATTACGCTTTTCTGGGCCTGTACGCCGCATCAGCTCACGCGTCCGGGCCGCTGCCAAAGCATGGCTATCTTCAATTTACCGATGCACCTTTTCCTTTCCTGGCCGCTGGATCGCGAACTGATCAACCACGTTACCCATGGCATGGTCATCAAATCGCTGGCATCGCAGCAGCTAAGCACCTTTGAAGTTCAGCGCTGGCAACAGGAGCTGAGCAACCCGAACGAGCAAATTCGCCAGCTCGCCATTGATGAAATTGGTCTGATGCTCAAGCGGTTTAGCCTTTCCGGCTGGCAGCCAATCCTGGTCAATAAAACTTCGCGGACGCACAAAAACAGCGTTTCGCGGCACGCCCAGTTTTACGTAAGCCAGATGCTGAGTTTTATTGCCGATAACTACGATCAGGTGCTCACTATCAACGACGTCGCGGAACACGTGAAGCTCAACGCCAACTACGCGATGGGGATTTTCCAGCGCGTGATGCAACTCACCATGAAGCAGTACATTACCGCAATGCGGATCAATCACGTCCGTGCATTGCTTAGCGATACCGATAAAACCATTCTTGACGTCGCGTTGACCGCCGGATTCCGATCCAGCAGCCGTTTTTATGACACCTTCAGCAAGTTTGTCGGCATGTCGCCGCAGCAGTACCGCAAACTGAGCCAGCAGCGCCGGCAAACAATGGCTGGCTGAGCAGCCAGAAACCACCGGCGTTACCCCGGCCTACGATCCCTATCGTTCGCCGATATCAGTATCAGCCAAAAAAATATTCCCCCTGTCGATAAACAGCGGTGAAAAATCGCCAATAAGCAAACATAACTATTTGTTTAAAAACAAATTAAACACAGATCAGACTATTTATCACCCGCTTTACAGCCCATTTTGTCAGGATAATACTTGCCTGCGTCACATTCATACGGTGTGTCTGCAATCCATAAATTGCAACCTTTCCACAACCGGGTAAAAGATGATGAAAGTATTAATTGTTGAAAGTGAGTTTCTGCATCAGGACACCTGGGTCGGTAGCGCTGTCGAACGTCTGGCTGACGCATTAAGCCGCCAAAATGTTACCGTCATTAAGTCCACCTCATTCGACGATGGTTACGCAATCCTCGCCGCTAATGAAGCCATTGATTGCCTGATGTTCAGCTATCAAATGGAACAACAAGACGAGCACCTGAACGTCAGGCAATTGATCGGCAAGCTCCACGAGCGCCAGCAAAACGTTCCCGTTTTCCTGCTGGGCGATCGCGAAAAAGCCACCGCATCGCTGGATCGCGACCTGCTGGAGCTTGTCGATGAATTCGCCTGGATTATGGAAGATACCGCAGACTTTATTGCCGGACGTGCCGTTGCGGCGATGACCCGTTACCGCCAGCAGCTTCTGCCGCCACTGTTCAGCGCGCTGATGAAGTACGGCGACATCCATGAATACTCCTGGGCGGCGCCTGGTCACCAGGGCGGTGTCGGATTTACCAAAACGCCGGCGGGTCGTTTTTACCATGATTACTACGGTGAAAACTTATTCCGTAGCGACATGGGTATTGAACGCGCATCGCTCGGCTCACTGCTGGATCATACCGGCGCATTTGGCGAGAGCGAAAAATATGCCGCCCGCGTGTTTGGCGCTGACCGCTCCTGGTCCGTAGTGGTCGGGACTTCCGGCTCTAACCGCACCATCATGCAGGCTTGTATGACCGACAACGACGTCGTGGTGCTGGATCGTAACTGCCACAAATCTATCGAGCAGGGGTTGATCCTCACCGGCGCAAAACCGGTGTACATGGTGCCAAGCCGCAACCGGTACGGCATTATCGGCCCTATCTACCCGCAAGAAATGCAACCTGAAACATTGCAGAAAAAAATCAGCGAAAGCCCGCTGACCAAAGGCAAGGCCGGGCAAAAACCGTCTTACAGCGTTGTGACCAACTGTACTTATGACGGTGTTTGCTACAACGCCAAAGAGGCCCAGGACCTGCTCGCGCAAACCAGCGATCGCATCCACTTCGATGAGGCCTGGTACGGCTATGCCCGCTTTAACCCAATTTATACCGATCACTACGCTATGCGTGGCGCGCCGGGCGATCATAACGGCCCTACCGTTTTTGCGACCCACTCGACCCACAAACTGTTGAATGCGCTCTCTCAGGCGTCTTACATTCACGTCCGTGAAGGTCGTGGGGCCGTGAACTTCTCCCGCTTTAACCAGGCGTACATGATGCACGCCACCACCTCTCCGCTGTATGCCATCTGCGCATCAAACGACGTGGCGGTCTCCATGATGGACGGCAACAGCGGTCTGTCGCTCACCCAGGAAGTGATCGACGAAGCGGTCGATTTCCGTCAGGCCATGGCGCGTTTGTACAAAGAATTTTCCGCCGAAGGCGACTGGTTCTTCAAACCGTGGAACAAAGAAGTGGTGACTGACCCGCAAACTGGCAAAACCTATGACTTTGCCGATGCGCCAACCCAGCTCCTGACCACTGACCAGAACTGCTGGGTGATGCGTCCGGGTGAATCCTGGCACGGGTTTAAAGACCTGCCGGATAACTGGAGCATGCTGGACCCAATCAAAGTCAGTATTCTGGCGCCGGGGATGGGCGATGATGGCGAACTGGAAGAGAGCGGCGTACCGGCAGCGCTGGTCACCGCCTGGCTTGGCCGCCACGGTATCGTGCCGACCCGTACCACCGATTTCCAGATTATGTTCCTGTTCTCAATGGGGATTACCCGTGGGAAATGGGGCACGCTGATCAATACCCTGTGCTCATTCAAACACCATTACGATGCCAATACACCGCTGGCGCAGGTGATGCCAGAACTGGTTGAGGAACATCCTGACACATACGCCAACATGGGCATTCACGATCTGGGCGACACCATGTTTGCCTGGCTGAAAGAGAACAACCCTGGCAGCCGACTCAACGCGGCCTACTCCGGCCTGCCCGTTGCTGAAATCACCCCGCGTGAAGCCTATAACGCGATAGTCAGCGATAACGTTGAGATGGTGGCCATTGAAAATCTGCCGGGTCGTATAGCTGCGAATTCTGTGATTCCTTACCCACCGGGAATTCCAATGCTGCTGTCCGGGGAAAACTTTGGCGACGCCAATAGCCCGCAGATTAGTTATCTACGTTCGTTGCAGTCCTGGGACCACCACTTCCCTGGATTTGAACATGAAACCGAAGGAACGGAAATTATTGACGGTGTATATCACGTCATGTGCGTGAAAGCATAATGTCATTTTATAGATAGTCCGATTTTTAAGGTAGACATGTCATGCTTGAGTAATTCCTGAGTATTGCTGCAAAACAATAACATTGTCATACCTTTTTGCGCGGGACCACCCCGCGCTTTTTTTATACGCAAATATCACGTTTCCACTTGCGTAAAAAAAAGTGTACATAAGAAAATTCCCACCAAACATTGTAATTAATTTCAGACACGTTATTTTAATGCGGTCCTGGATTCATCATACAATTTCAATTTAGCCGATATGGTTCATCTGATGGTGAGCTACGGTGTTTTATGTTCATATTCCTGGAGTTTGGGTATGAGGGTTTGCAGCAGAGCAGCTTGTGTTGTTGTATTAACGGAGAAGGATGTTTGGTTAAGGATTAACGGTAAAGAAGCCATCAGCTTAAAAGCTAATCATATGGCGCTGGTAGCATGCGATAATAATATTATCGATTTCTCATCACTTAATAACGCACTGGTCGTACATATCAGCCGTGATATCATTAAAGACTATCTACGTTTTTTAAATAAAGACCTTTCACAGATCCCACTCTGGCAACGCAGTGCCAACCCAGTGATGACCGCCGTCTGTCTGACGCCGGATGTCTTCCGGGTGGCTGCCCAATATAGCGTAATGGACACAATGGACGAAGGTGAAAGTGTGCGCACGCGCTCGCTACTGTTCACGGTGTTATCACGCTTTCTCGGCAGCAAAAAGTTTATTTCTCTGCTCATGCATATACTACGCAGTCGTATCAGCGACAGCGTTTATCACATTATTGAGAGCGATATACATAAAGACTGGAATTTAAGCATGGTTGCCAGTTGCTTATGCCTGAGCCCCAGTTTGTTAAAGAAAAAGCTTAAAAGTGAAAATACAAGTTACAGCCAAATAATTACCACGTGTCGCATGCGTTATGCCGTCAATCAATTATTGATGGATGGCAAAAACATTTCCCAGGTCTCTCAACTGTGCGGATATAACAGTACCTCGTACTTTATTTCCGTATTCAAAGAGTTCTATGGGATGACGCCTCTGCATTATGTCAGTCAACATAGGGAGCCATCCGCTGCCTGATTTTTAATCAGTTAGCGATAAGCCATAATAATATCAGCATTAGCGATACCCCCAGTCCGCCATCATAAAATAGTCTTCTGAAGAGGTATGATAAGACGTCATTTATCCTTATCAGGAGTTACTAAATATGTCGACGGATGCTGATGCTCACAAAGTGGGCTTAATCCCCGTCACCCTTATGGTGTCGGGGAATATTATGGGTTCCGGTGTATTCCTGCTACCCGCAAACCTTGCGTCAACTGGCGGGATTGCAATCTACGGATGGTTGGTCACTATTATCGGTGCTTTGGCGCTGTCGATGGTGTACGCGAAAATGTCGTCCTTAGACTCCAGTCCCGGTGGTTCTTACGCTTATGCCCGCCGCTGTTTCGGTCCTTTTTTGGGCTACCAGACCAACGTCCTGTACTGGCTGGCTTGCTGGATTGGTAACATCGCCATGGTGGTTATTGGCGTCGGTTACCTGAGCTACTTCTTCCCCATCTTAAAAGATCCGCTGGTCCTGACGCTGACCTGCGTCGTGGTACTGTGGATCTTCGTATTGCTGAACATTGTCGGACCAAAAATGATCACCCGTGTACAGGCCGTCGCAACGGTACTGGCGCTGGTGCCAATTGTCGGTATTGCCGTCTTCGGCTGGTTCTGGTTCCGGGGTGAAACCTATATGGCGGCATGGAACGTCAGCGGTATGAACACCTTCGGTGCGATTCAAAGCACTCTGAACGTAACCTTGTGGTCATTTATCGGCGTGGAAAGCGCCTCCGTCGCGGCAGGTGTGGTTAAAAATCCCAAACGTAACGTGCCTATCGCCACCATGGGCGGCGTGCTGATTGCCGCCGTTTGCTATGTGCTCTCCACCACGGCGATTATGGGTATGATCCCTAACGCGGCGCTGCGTGTTTCAGCCTCCCCGTTCGGTGATGCCGCACGCATGGCGCTGGGTGACACCGCTGGGGCGATTGTCTCCTTCTGTGCCGCGGCCGGGTGCCTTGGTTCCCTGGGCGGCTGGACGCTGCTTGCCGGGCAAACCGCCAAAGCGGCAGCCGATGACGGCCTGTTCCCACCGATTTTTGCCCGCGTTAACAAAGCCGGTACGCCGGTAGCCGGGTTAATTATCGTCGGCGTTCTGATGACCATCTTCCAGTTCAGCAGCATGTCGCCAAACGCTGCGAAAGAGTTTGGTCTGGTCTCTTCAGTCTCCGTTATCTTCACGCTGGTGCCGTATCTGTACACCTGCGCCGCGCTGCTGCTGCTCGGCCATGGTCACTTTGGTAAAGCGCGTCCGATGTACTTACTGGTGACCTTTATCGCTTTTGTTTACTGCATTTGGGCGGTTGTCGGTTCCGGTGCCAAAGAGGTGATGTGGTCATTCGTCACACTGATGATCATCACCGCGCTGTATGCACTGAACTACAATCGGATCCATAAAAACCCATATCCATTGGATGCTCCGGTAAACAATAACTAACGCAAACAGTCGTCGTTGCCCGATGGCGTAAGTTCATCGGGCCAACGCCGCCCCCCGCGATTCCTGAAATCAACATTAAGAACTTAAGGTTGGCTTAATTTTACTTTGAGAGGATTTGTAGCACTTAGTCGATGGAACCCCCTTAATGTTAAAGCACCTGTTTAAAAGACCCACTCTCGGGCTAATCAGCTGGCTTCTCCTGATCTCATTTTATCTTGCGACTTTCCTGAACATTGCGTTCTATAAACAAGTGCTGCAAGAACTGCCCCTGGATTCCGTGCGTAACGTGCTGGTGTTTTTGTCGATGCCGGTCGTCGCTTTCAGCGTCATGAACATTGTGCTGACGCTGGCCTCATTCCTGTGGCTTAATCGCCTGGTGGCCTGTGTTTTCATTCTGGTTGGCGCATCGGCCCAATATTTCATCATGACCTACGGCATCATCATTGACCGCTCGATGATCGCCAATATGATGGACACCACACCCGCCGAAACCTTTGCTTTGCTGACGCCGCAAATGCTCATCACGCTCGGAGTAAGCGGCATTCTCGCCGCGCTCATTGCCTGCTGGGTAAGAATCAAACCGATCGCCCCGGCCATGCGCAGCGTACTGTTCCGTGGCGCGAATATTCTGATCTCCGCGCTGCTGATCGTGCTGGTCGCCGCGTTCTTCTACAAAGATTACGCCTCACTGTTTCGCAACAATAAAGAACTGGTGAAATCTCTCAGCCCATCCAACAGCATTGTGGCGACCTCTTCCTGGTATTCACACCAAAGGCTGGCCCACCTGCCGCTGGTGCGCATTGGCGAAGACGCCCATCGCAATCCGTTGATGGTGAAAGAAAAGCGTAAGAACCTGACGATTGTGGTGCTCGGCGAGACCTCACGCGGCGATAACTTCTCGCTGTCAGGCTATTCGCGCCAGACCAACCCGTTGCTGGAAAAAGATGATGTGGTCTATTTCCCCCGCACCACATCCTGCGGAACGGCAACGGCAGTATCTGTCCCCTGCATGTTCTCGGGAATGCCACGCGCACACTACGATGAAGAACTGGCGCAGCATCAGGAAGGCGTGCTCGACATTATTCAGCGGGCGGGAATTAACGTTCTGTGGAACGATAACGACGGCGGCTGCAAAGGGGCATGCGACCGGGTACCGCACCAGAATATGACTAAGCTGAACCTGCCAGGGCAGTGTATTGACGGGGAATGCTACGATGACGTGCTGTTCCACGGGCTGGAAGAGTACATTAATAACCTGCAAGGCGACGGCGTGATTGTGCTGCACACCATCGGCAGCCACGGTCCGACCTATTACAACCGCTATCCTGCGCAGTTCAAGAAATTTACGCCAACCTGTGACACCAACGAAATCCAGACTTGTTCACAGCAACAGTTGGTCAATACCTATGACAACACCATTCTTTACGTCGACTATATTGTTGATAAAGCAATCAATATACTGAAAGAGCATCAGGATAATTTCACCACCAGCCTGGTCTACCTTTCCGATCACGGTGAATCCTTAGGGGAAAATGGCATCTATTTACACGGCCTGCCGTATTCGATTGCGCCAGATACGCAAAAACATGTGCCGATGCTGCTGTGGCTCTCAGAAGATTATCAGCAACGCTATCAAGTCTCTCAGACATGTTTGCAAAAACGGGCAGGCTCAGAGGACTTCTCACAGGATAATCTCTTCTCAACCCTGCTGGGATTAACAGGCGTGCAAACACAGAAATATCAGGCGGCAGATGATATTCTGCAACCCTGCCGGGGAGGCTAAACGAATGAAAATTCTGATTGTTGAAGACGATACGTTGTTATTACAGGGACTGATACTCGCCGCGCAAACAGAAGGCTATGCCTGCGACGGCGTATCAACGGCCCGTGCCGCGGAGCAGTGTCTGGAGACCGGCCATTACAGTCTGGTGGTTCTGGACCTGGGCTTACCGGATGAAGACGGCCTGCACTTCCTGAACCGCATCAGACAGAAAAAATACACCGTGCCGGTGCTTATCCTCACCGCCCGCGATACAGTGAAAGACCGGGTCAGCGGGCTGGACGTTGGCGCCGATGACTATCTGGTCAAACCGTTCGCACTGGAAGAACTGCATGCCCGCATCCGGGCGCTGCTGCGTCGTCATAACAATCAGGGTGAAAGTGAACTCATTGTCAGTAACCTGACGCTGAATATCGGTCGTCGCCAGGTGTGGATGGATGGACAAGAAGTTATCTTAACGCCGAAAGAATACGCACTCCTGTCGCGCCTGATGCTTAAAGCGGGCAGCCCGGTACACCGGGAAATCCTGTATAACGACATCTACAGCTGGGATAACGAACCGTCGACCAATACGCTGGAAGTGCACATTCACAACCTGCGGGACAAAGTGGGTAAAGCACGTATCCGCACAGTCAGGGGATTTGGCTATATGCTGGTTGCCACTGAGGAAAGCTAAGTGAAGCTACTGCAATATCTAAAAAAACCGCTCCCGCTTCGTCATCGCCTGATGCTGACCATCGGTCTTATTCTGCTGGTCTTCCAGTTGATTAGCACCTTCTGGTTGTGGCACGAAAGCACCGAACAAATACAGCTATTTGAACAGGCGTTACGCGAAAATCGTAACAACGATCGCCACATCCTGCATGAAATCCGCGAAGCCATCGCCAGCCTGATCGTCCCCGGTATCTTTATGGTCAGCCTGACGCTGCTGATTTGCTACCAGGCAGTACGACGTATTACTCGCCCGCTGGCGGATCTGCAAAAAGAGTTAGAAACGCGGGCAGCCGATAACCTTGCTCCGATTGAAGTTCACAGTTCAACCGTTGAGATCCAGGCGGTCGTCTCAGCGCTCAACGAGCTGGTGACGCGGCTGACGAGCACCATTGAAAACGAACGCTTATTTACCGCCGATGTCGCCCACGAACTGCGCACCCCACTGTCAGGCGTTCGCCTGCATCTGGAATTACTGTCCAAAACCCATAAGGTCGACGTTTCACCGTTAATTGCCCGCCTTGACCAAATGATGGACAGCGTATCGCAACTGCTGCAACTCGCCCGCGTTGGACAGTCGTTCTCGGCCGGGAGCTACCAGCACGTCAAACTGCTGGAGGACGTGATTTTGCCCTCCTACGATGAACTCAGCACCATGCTGGACCAGCGTCAGCAGACGCTGCTCCTACCGCAAAGCACGGCGGACGTTGTCGTACGTGGCGATGCGACGCTATTACGAATGCTGCTGCGAAATCTGGTGGAGAACGCGCATCGTTACAGCCCGGAAGGCACCCATATTACGATTAGCCTGAATACAGAGCATGATGCCGTTATCGCCGTCGAAGATGAAGGCCCTGGCATTGATGAGAGTAAATGCGGGGAGCTGAGTAAAGCGTTTGTGCGTATGGACAGCCGTTTTGGCGGGATTGGGCTGGGGCTGAGCATTGTCAGTCGTATCACCCAGTTACATCACGGGCATTTCTATTTGCAAAATCGTCAGGGAACCACCGGCACTCGCGCTTGGGTGGAATTAGCGAAAGGTCAGTAAGAACTCACCCAAACGTACAAAAAGCTGCTGACGATCAGCACGCTGCACACGGTGGTCAAACTTTCATAAATGCGGTTTTTCATGACACTCTCCTCCAATACTCTGGAGGAGAGTTTACCTGACACAGATTAAGCCAACCTTAAGTTGATATGATAAATCACATGATTACTCATCAATCCGCGGATGCTGCTGCACCAGGCGCGTACGCTTAAGCTGCAGCTCAGCAATTTCCTGATCGATATCTTCGATTTTATGCTCAATATTATCGTAGTGCTCGCCGAGGAGCTCTTTCGCTTCATGAATATCCGAAGCGGCAGGCGTAGCCCCCTTCAGCGGCTGATTAGCCGTCTCTTTCATGGTCACGCCGGTAATTAAACCTATCACCGCAATCACCATCAGATAATAAGCAGGCATCATCAGATTCTGCGAGCTTTCCACCAGCCATGCGGCCAACGTCGGTGTCAGACCAGCGACCAATACCGAGATATTAAACGCTGCGGCCAGGGCACTGTAGCGAATATGCGTCGGGAACATCGCTGGTAACGTTGACGCCATCACCCCGGTAAAGCAGTTGAGGATCACCGCCAGCATCAGCAACCCGGCGAAAATCAGGCCGATGACGTTACTGTTAATCAGAATAAATGCCGGAATAGCCAGCACAAACAGCGCAATACTGCCCATAATCACAAACGGACGGCGTCCGAAGCGGTCGCTGAGCAGACCCATCACCGGCTGCACAAACAGCATACCAATCATGATGGCGATAATAATCAGCACGCCGTGGTCTTCAGAGTAATGCAGGTTATGCGACAGGTAGCTCGGCATATAGGTGAGCAGCATGTAGTAGGTGACGTTGGTGGCAATCACCAGACCAATACATGCCAGCAGGCTGCGCCAGTGCCTGGTCGCAATCTCTTTAAACGACACCTTCGGACCGTCCTGCAGTCCCTGACGATCGCCCTGCTCCAGTTTATCCACGTGCTGCTGGAACGCCGGAGTCTCTTCCAGTGCATGACGCAGGTACAGGCCAATAAGCCCTAACGGTAGCGCCAGGAAGAACGGAATACGCCAGCCCCACTCAAGGAAGTTTTCTTCGCCGACGATAGTTGAGATCAGGACTACCACGCCCGCCCCCAGCACAAACCCGGCAATCGAGCCGAAGTCCAGCCAGCTGCCCATAAATCCGCGCTTACGGTCTGGCGAGTACTCTGCGACAAAAATCGACGCCCCGGTATACTCTCCGCCGACCGAGAACCCCTGCGCCATTTTACACAGCAACAGCAGAATCGGCGCCCAGATACCAATCGAGGCATACGAGGGAATAAGACCGATACAGAAGGTACTTATCGACATAATCACAATGGTGATAGCGAGGATCTTCTGACGACCGTATTTATCGCCAAGCATACCGAAGAACAATCCGCCAAGCGGTCGAATCAGAAAGGGAACAGAGAAGGTGGCAAGTGCAGCAACCATCTGTACGCTGGGGTCAGCCCCCGGGAAGAACACTTTACCTAATGCGTAAGCAACAAACCCATAAACACCAAAATCAAACCACTCCATCGCATTACCTAACGACGCCGCGGTAATGGCTTTTCGCAGTTTACCGTCATCAATGATGGTAACGTCGCGCAGCGTAATTGGTTTTATTTTTTTCCTTTTTAGCATACTCGTCCTCATAGACTTAGCCCTGTCACGCTACAGATCGAGTCCCTCAACGCCCCTGCGTCAAGGTCATCACCGAGCGGGGAATGCACAGACGCATTCCCTGTAACAAGCGTAGCAGGTTTACTTACACTGACGAGAAACGAGCAGTACAACCGAACCTGTTGACGCCTGATTGGGCGGTTAATGACCTCTTTACCCTAACAGTGTTTAAATTTGTGATCAACTTCACATATAGATTTCCATTTCGTCAACATGCGTAAATCAGGTCATTCTTAGTCAACTTTTTAACATGTAATGCTTGCGATTTTCTGGCAATTAAATACAAGAATAAATCGCTTTGTTGCACCAACAATCACAACAGTCACTATTATTCTGCTAGGCAAAAACCCACCTAATCTCTTCACAAAAAGATCACAGCTTTTTTAATAATCAGAGCACTCAGGAACTTTTGCTCGGAATATGTGATGAAGATAACTAAAACATCGTTTTATTTTGATTGAATCAATGTTCCCATGAATGCAAACTAATTCCAGACGCAATATCCCTGGGAGCAGCAACACGCTCAACGTATGCCGCGTTAGATTTTATAAAACAAAGAGATAGCTGTTTTCTTTGTTAAGAAACATCAGTAACCACTTGAATTTATTAATTTTTATTTCCTTGCGCGTGTATTACCTGCGACAAGAGATGAGGACGCTTATGAAAATTAAAGCTACGATTGAACGCATCCCTGGCGGAATGATGTTGATTCCTCTGTTATTAGGCGCAGTGTTAAATACGTTAGCTCCGGATACCGGCGCGTATTTCGGTTCGTTTACCAAAGGAATGATCAGCGGAACGGTGCCGATTCTGGCAGTGTGGTTTTTTTGTATCGGTGCATCTATTGATTTACGAGCAACCGGCACGGTATTACGCAAATCCGGCACACTGGTATTAACTAAAATAGCCGTGGCATGGGTAGTGGCAATGATTGCTGCTTCATTTATTCCTGATACCGGTATTCAAACTGGGTTCTTTGCCGGTCTTTCGGTACTGGCAATTGTTTCAGCGATGGACATGACCAACGGCGGTTTGTACGCCAGCCTGATGAACCAGTACGGAACCAAAGAAGAGTCTGGCGCATTTGTGTTGATGTCTCTGGAATCCGGTCCGTTAATGACCATGGTGATCCTCGGCTCCGCGGGTCTGGCTTCCTTCGAACCACACCATTTTGTCGGCGCGGTATTACCGTTCCTGATTGGTTTTGCGTTGGGTAACCTGGATCACGATCTGCGTTCCTTCTTCAGCAAAGCCACGCCGGTGCTGATCCCGTTCTTCGGCTTCGCGCTGGGCAACACGATTAACCTGAGCGTCATCGTTGATACGGGTCTGCTGGGCATCCTGCTGGGCGTCGCGGTTATCGTCATCACCGGTATTCCGCTGATTATTGCTGACCGCGTTATTGGTGGCGGGAACGGTACGGCAGGCGTAGCAGCCTCTTCTGCAGCAGGTGCTGCAGTGGCAAACCCGGTGATTATCGCCCAGATTAACCCGGCATTTGAACCGGTTGCCGCATCCGCTACGGCGCTGGTTGCCGCCAGCGTGATAGTCACCGCGATTCTGGTGCCGATTATCACCGCGCTGTATGCCAAACGTTTTAATAAAAACCCGGTCGTCAATGAGACGGTGGCTACCCCGGCAGACTCACTGCACCACTAAACCTGCCTTTATCCCACTCACCGTTCCTGCTCAATTGATGAGCGGGAACGGTGCAAAAATCTCCTCAACCATCGCATCAACCAGCCGCTTCGCCGAACACAATCTCGGCATGCCCAACGCCACATTTTGCCAACGCTGCGTCACCGACCAACTCACCGGATGACGCTGCGCATCGCACCAGTCCCCGAGCCAGCTCAACATATCGTTGTGCTCACCCGAGCCGCCAACCACCGGCGTGCTGAGCCAATGATGATAGTAATGACGCGTGGCGGGGGCCGCATTCACGCTGTCTGCCAGCGCCTGAGCAGCCATCGTTCGCAGGTTGTCTTTTAGCATTGACACCACATCGGCATTTGCTAACCGGCAGGCGTCACCAAAGGCTCCCCAGCGCAGCTCCTCTAACGCCACAAAACAGCGTCCAGGTAACGACCAGCCGTCATACGCGCCAGCCCGCCAGCGGGTAAAAATTTGCTCGCTATGTTCGCCCGCTTGCACCGTCAGGCCGCGTTGCGTCACCGCCTTCTCTTTATAAGCGCCGCGCTGGGTAAACCAGTCAACGAGTGAATTTATCTGCTGCAGAAGACCAGGCGTGGAGAGTCCACGCGGGTGTTCGGTTTGTTGTAAAAACATCAACCCTTCGGCGATCCGTACCAGCGCCAGATGGCCCGGATCGATCATGCCCGCCAGTTTTTCCACCAGTTTTAGACGCATCACCAGATGCTCGCTGGACACGCCTGCCAACACCCATGCTCGCAGTTGCGTCTGGGATAGCACCTCCTGCGTCAGGCGCGCACGCAGCCGCTGCTGCTGCTGCAGAAAACCGCCGGAACGTTTGGTTTCATCTCCCTGAACCAGATCGACCATAAACTTCGGGTAGACACACTCCAGCGTCCGCCCGGGGCCTTCCAGTAACACGTTAGTCATGTGTGCTCGGTTGCAAAAAGGGTATTGATATCGTCGCGCAGCAAGCGGGAATCTTCATAAAGCCATGCCGCAGTCGTAATGCGATGCTGCAGTTGTTCGTTCAAGGCATTCACCGCAGATTCATTTTGCTGGCGCAGGGTCAGACTCTCACGCAGGCTCGCCTGTAATTGCGTCAAACACAGTGAAAAATCAGCAAAAAACGTGGCCATGCCTGCCGTAACGGAAATATCGACCTGCGCAGCTAAAGCTTTACGAATTTGTTGGCAAAACTGGGTGACATAGTGCACAAGGTTCTTATGCAGTGCGCCCATATCAATGAGATAACGCGTTTTTGTTTCGACGTACTCATTCCATCCCCAGTTGGGCTGATTCAACCAGCGAGAGAAGGTATCACGCACCACACCGCCAGTTGACGGCGCATTTTCCGCCGGAATATCCTGCTCAATGGCCTCGTTAAACAACTGGCGGGTGTTGAAGTTAAACATCGCCGCATGAAACGCCGGAAAACGGATCCGCGCACGAAAACCAGCGTGGTTCAGCTCCTCTTTCACCCGCTGCTCAATGGGGCGCATGGCGTCATTTAGCGCCCGGGACAGCGTCGACTCAAGCTGTTCAAAGCGCAGAGCTAAATCCCGACTGATGCTTTCCTGCGCTGCCAGCAAGACAACTTCACAGGACGAGCGCATTTTATCCAGCACGATTTTCGCCTGCCCTTCATCGTGCAACACCAGCATTTCTCCGGCCATTTCTGCCGAGGAAACGCCAGCCCCCTGGCCATGTTGTGACATCATCAGGACGTTTTCTTTGATAAAGAACGTGTTGATGCCGCACAGAATCTCAGTCTGTTGCTCATTGAGATAGGCCGCGGCAGCCTCCAGCGCCAGCTCGACCTCATGACTGACTTCATCACTCACCCGCCCCTGACTCACTTCTAACTGCTGCATATCCTCTTCAATATGCGTGATGTTCAGCCGCAGTTTTTCATAGGCAACCGTTAACCCATGGGCGCGAAACTCCAGATATTCGTGCGCGCTTTGCGCATAGTTCAATAACTTATGCGACGCTGAGCGTAGCGCATACAGCGAAGCATTGGCGTAAGCGGCATGAATCACTTTCTGGATCGGCTGCTCAAACAGCGAATCCTCCCACAACAGATCGGCTGCATGGCGGATGTGCTCCGTATCCTCAAGATCGTTGGTGCACCAGCGTCGGCCAAGCGCCGCTTCGGCAAAATCCTGTACCCAACGTTGCACCTGGTGATCCGGCAGCCGCCCGCGAGCCATCAGCTCATGACGCGCCCTGTTCGCCAGATACCCCCACATCGAAGAAACCGGATAGATTCGCTCCGGGGCAATCCCGCCTTGCATCAGCGTGCCGGAAATTAACGCCCGCACCTGCTCTTCATCGTCACTGTTGCGGTCTTTCTGATCGAATTTGTTCACCAGCGCATACAGCGGCACTGACTTGCCGACCGCCATGACAGCGTGGCGCACTTCTTCATCGGAAATCGATTTCAGTTGGGTGTAATCCATCACCACCAGTACCGCAGAAGCCCGCGCCAGCTGTTCATTCAGCATCTTTTGTAGATGAGGTTGCCCGGCCTCATTCGGCCCCGGCGTATCCAGCAGGGTTAATTGCCCCGGATAGCTCGCCTGACCGGCCAAATGGACAAATTCGACCTCGATAACCGGAATATGCTCAATCGCGGCATAGGCGGCAAAAGGAAAATCCACTTCCAGTGCTTTTGACAAACGCACCAGGTCATTCAGACTTTTAAGGCAATGGAAAATAGGCTGTGCGCCAAGATAATACCGCTCAAATGCCACGCCGTTTTCAATATGCTGCAGCAGGACATTCATATCCTTATCAATTTCCAGGGTCTGCGTAAGACGCTGGCGATCGCACTCGCGCACGCGCTGCTGTAAAACCTTCATTAAGGCATCGATAGGCGTGACATGTGAAAAATGCAACACCGGCTCTTTCTGCCCCGGCGTATGGCGAATTAACGTTGGTAGCGCCGTCATGGGACGATTACGATTAGGTAAAACTTCGGTCCCCACAATCGCGTTAATCGTCGTCGATTTTCCCGCTTTCATGGTACCGACAATCGCCAGCACCATTTCCAGACGCGTAATCTTACGCAGTTCATTATTGAGCGTTGCCTGCTGGACATCCATGCCACGCGCGCTGAAATGCAGGGGCTGAACCACCTGTCTGCTATGCTCTCCTTGTTTTAGCGCGACATCATCCAACGACGTCATAGGCAATTTTTGCAATTGCCTGAGATGTTCAAGCGAGAGCATCAGCAAGCGTTCCGCTTCCTGACTTAATTCATATATTGTCTGTGTGTGCATGGAAAATTCTTCCTTAACGCAAATGGCATTACTTTTATTTAGCCCAATCGTTTTATTTATAGATTTTTTGGCTTTTATAATTACGTGTAGAAATAATTAAAATCAAAACAACCAACTGATATTATTAAAATAAATTTGGCGTATAACCGCTGGCCGGATGCCTCTCACTTATGTAATAAGTAAGAAAGATAAACAGCGTAGTTCAGTTTTAAAAAATACCCGCGTAATCCCCCTACTAAAATTAAGGGGGTCAATGATATTCAATCACAATGGCTTAGGCATCCGTAAGCAACGTTACCTATGAATATCAGATATTTCGCCTCACCTTATCTTAAATACCTAAGCGTAGCAATTTCCCTTAAAAAATATTCCGCCATACTTTCATTGAGGTAAAAGCAAAGGGTCTTTACAGCAGATCATTTTGTATAATCACGCAGTAGTCCCGACAAAAGCAGGGATTTTATGTATAATTGCGGCCTTTTTCGGCAATCTGCCATTTTTGGGCGCATTTGCCCCTGCTGACTTTTGAGGAAATCCACATGTCATTACCACACTGCCCACAATGCAACTCCGAATACACTTACGAAGATAACGGCATGTTCATCTGCCCGGAATGCGCTCACGAATGGAACGATGCTGAACCGGCTCAGGACAGCGACGAACTGATCGTTAAAGATGCCAACGGCAACCTGCTGGCTGACGGCGACAGCGTTACCGTAGTGAAAGACCTGAAGGTAAAAGGTAGCTCTTCCATGTTGAAGATCGGGACCAAAGTGAAGAACATCCGTCTGGTTGAAGGCGACCACAACATCGATTGCAAAATCGATGGCTTTGGCCCAATGAAGCTGAAATCTGAGTTTGTGAAAAAGAACTGATGCAAATTGCCTGATGGCGCTATACGTCAATCAGGCCGACGCCAGCTCATCTGCCAGGCGGGAAGCTCATACTTCCCGCCTGGCTTATTTTTGCAGACGATAACTACACTTAACTGGTTTCTTTTACCTGAGGTAAAGATTATGCCGTTAAGTCCCTATATCTCCTTCGCAGGTAACTGCGCTGATGCTATCGCCTACTACCAAAAAACATTAGGCGCTGAGCTACTCTACAAAATCAACTTCGGTGAAATGCCCAAACCGGCGCAGAACAGCGAAGAGGGTTGCCCTTCAGGCATGAAATTCCCCGATACCGCCATTGCCCACGCCAACCTGCGCGTTGCGGGCAGCGACATCATGATGAGCGATAGCGCCCCCGACGGAAATGCCCACTACTCTGGCTTTACGCTGGTACTCGACACGCAAAACGTCGACGAAGGCAAACGCTGGTTTGATAACCTGGCAGCAAACGGAAAAATCGAAATGGACTGGCAGGAAACCTTCTGGGCTCATGGTTTCGGTAAAGTGAGCGATCGGTATGGCGTGCCGTGGATGATCAACGTCGTCAAACAGCAGCAACCTACAGAGTAATCCAACGGGAGGCCAGCCCTCCCGTACTGTCATCAAAAATCGCTCAACTCTTCATCACCAAGTAACCATCCCTTAACGAAAACGTCACATTAATCCGCCACGATGGGGCCACTTTTTAAGGGAGGCCGCATCATGCAAACGATTATTCGCGTCGAAAAACTCTCCAAGTCCTTCAATCAACATCAGGCGCTCAATGCGGTTGATCTGAACATCTGTTCCGGTGAGATGGTGGCTCTGCTTGGGCCGTCTGGCTCCGGCAAATCCACCCTTTTACGTCATTTAAGCGGTTTGATCGTCGGTGATAAATCCCCGGGTAGCCACGTCGAACTGCTGGGTCGCACCGTTCAACATGAAGGCCGCCTGGCGCGCGATATCCGCAAAAGCCGCGCCCACACCGGCTACATCTTCCAGCAGTTCAATCTGGTTAACCGCCTGACGGTACTGGAAAACGTCCTGATTGGCGCACTCGGCAGCACGCCGTTTTGGCGCACCTGTTTTAGCTGGTTTAGCCAGGAACAGAAACAGCGTGCATTACAGGCGCTGACCCGCGTTGGCATGGCGCACTTTGCATACCAGCGCGTTTCCACGCTTTCGGGCGGGCAACAGCAGCGCGTGGCGATTGCCCGCGCGCTGATGCAGCAAGCCAAAGTGATCCTTGCCGACGAGCCGATAGCCTCGCTGGACCCGGAATCCGCACGCATCGTGATGGACACCCTACGCGACATTAACCAGACCGACGGCATCACCGTGGTCGTCACGCTGCATCAGGTGGATTACGCCCTGCGCTACTGCGAACGCATTGTCGCGCTTCGTCAGGGCAACGTCTTCTTTGATGGCAGCAGCCAGCATTTTGATAACGATCGTTTTGACCATCTCTACCGCAGCATGAACCGCGTCGAACAGAACGCGCAGGCTGCATAGTTCTAAAAAACCAGGCGTTATTGGCGCAGCCAGGCTGGCAAGTGAAATAGCCTGGAACAAAGACTAATTAAGGAAACAACATGAGCTATAAGACCGTTGCCGCGCTGGCCTTTACCAGCATGTTCAGCATCAGCACCTTGTTCAGCCCGGCGCAGGCCGAAGAGCAAGAAAAAGCGCTGAACTTTGGCATTATTTCGACCGAATCACAGCAAAACCTGAAGCCACAGTGGGAACCGTTCCTGAAGGACATGGAAAAATCGTTGGGCGTGAAAGTGAACGCCTTCTTCGCCCCGGACTACGCCGGGATCATTCAGGGAATGCGTTTTAACAAAGTTGATATCGCCTGGTACGGCAACCTCTCGGCAATGGAAGCGGTAGATCGCGCTAATGGACAAGTGTTTGCCCAAACCGTCGCTGCCGACGGCTCCCCGGGATACTGGAGCGTGTTGATCGTTAACAAAGACAGTCCGATCAACAACCTGAACGATCTGATCGCCAAACGTAAGGATCTGACATTCGGCAACGGCGATCCCAACTCAACGTCAGGCTTCCTCGTCCCCGGTTACTACGTCTTCGCCAAAAACAACATCTCAGCCAGCGACTTCAAACGCACCGTTAACGCCGGACACGAAACCAACGCGCTGGCCGTCGCCAACAAACAGGTCGATGTCGCCACCAACAACACCGAAAACCTCGACAAGCTGAAAACCTCCGCGCCGGAAAAACTGAAAGAGCTGAAGGTTATCTGGAAGTCACCGCTGATCCCGGGCGATCCGATCGTCTGGCGCAAAAACCTCTCCGAAACCACCAAGGACAAGGTGTACGACTTCTTTATGAATTACGGCAAAACGCCGGAACAGAAAACCGTACTGGAACGCCTGGGATGGGCACCGTTCCGTGCCTCCAGCGACCTGCAACTGGTACCGATTCGCCAACTGGCGCTGTTTAAAGAGATGCAGGGCGTGAAGGGCAACAAAGGGTTGAACGAGGAAGAGAAAACCAGCAAAACCTCGGCGCTGAAAGCGCAGCTCGACGACCTTGACCGTTTGACCGCCGCCCTGGGCGCCATGACCAGCGTGACTAAAGCGGTGCAGTAAACCTGATGCCCGGTGGCGTTTCGCTTACCGGGCAGACGATGTTCTGTAGGCCGGATAAGGCGCAAGAGCTGCCATCCGGCGATAAACCTACGCACGGAGCTAAACATGCAAACCATCACCGTCGCCCCGCCCAAACGTAGCTGGTTCTCACTGCTGAGCTGGGCCATTCTTCTCGCCGTGCTGGTGGTCTCGTGGAAAGGTGCCGAAATGGCTCCGCTCACGCTGATCCAGGATTCCGGCAATATGGCGACCTTCGCCGCCGACTTCTTTCCGCCAGACTTCAGTCAGTGGCAGGACTATCTCGGTGAAATGGCCGTCACCCTGCAAATTGCCGTCTGGGGTACCGCCCTCGCCGTTGTGCTGTCGATTCCCTTTGGCCTGATGTGCGCCGATAACCTCGTACCGTGGTGGATTTACCAGCCGATGCGTCGCCTGATGGACGCCTGCCGCGCCATCAATGAAATGGTCTTCGCCATGCTGTTCGTGGTCGCCGTGGGTTTAGGTCCGTTCGCCGGGGTAATGGCACTGTTTATCCACACCACCGGGGTGCTTTCCAAGCTGCTTTCGGAAGCGGTAGAAGCCATTGAGCCAGGTCCAGTAGAAGGCATTCGCGCCACCGGGGCCAACAAAATTGAAGAGATTCTGTACGGCGTTCTGCCACAGGTCATGCCGCTGCTTATCTCCTACTCGCTGTATCGCTTTGAATCCAACGTTCGCTCGGCCACGGTGGTCGGAATGGTGGGTGCGGGCGGTATTGGCGTGACTTTATGGGAGGCGATTCGCGGCTTTCAGTTCCAGCAAACCTGCGCCTTGATGGTGTTAATCATCGTCACCGTCAGCCTGCTGGATTTCCTTTCCCAGCGTTTGCGTAAGCACTTTATCTGATTAGCGAGGCATTGATTGCTATGCACTTGTCTACACATCCGACCAGTTATCCAACGCGTTATCAGGAAATTGCCGCGAGACTTGAGCAGGAGCTTCGTCATCATTATCGCTGCGGTGACTATCTGCCCGCCGAGCATCAGCTTGCCGCGCGCTACGAGGTAAACCGCCACACCCTGCGCCGCGCTATTGACCAGTTGGTTGAGCGTGGTTGGGTCCAGCGTCGCCAGGGCGTTGGCGTACTGGTACTGATGCGCCCATTCGATTACCCGCTTAATGCCCAGGCGCGCTTTAGCCAGAACCTGCTGGACCAGGGCAGCCACCCCACCAGCGAAAAACTGCTGGCGGTGCTGCGCCCGGCCTCCAGCCACATTGCCGATGCGCTCAGCATTAACGAGGGCGATAACGTGATTCATCTGCGCACCCTGCGTCGGGTAAACGGTATCGCATTGTGCCAGATCGACCACTATTTTTCCGACCTCACGCTATGGCCGCTGCTGCAGGGCTTTAACAACGGCTCACTGCACGACTACCTGCGCGAACAGTCCGGTCTGACGCTCCTGCGCACACAAACGCGCATCAGCGCCCGCCGCGCACAGGCTAAAGAGAGCAAAGTGCTGGAAATCCCCAATATGGCGCCGCTGCTGTGCGTGCGCACCCTGAACCACCGTGAAGGCGAAGAACACGCGGCGGAATACTCCGTCAGCCTGACCCGCGCCGACATGATTGAATTCACTATGGAGCACTGAATGCATTTCGATACCGCTACCCGCCAGCGCTGGATGCGCGCGCTGGCTTACAGCAATGCCGATGCCCTGAACGCCCGCATCCACGCGCTCAAACTGACGCCAGACTATGAACTTATCCGTGCACCGGAAAGCGGACTGATGCAGCTCCAGGCTCGCATGGGCGGCACCGGCAACCGCTTCTTTGCCGGTGATACCACGCTTACCCGCGCAGTGGTTCGCCTGAAGAGCGGCACGCTGGGCTACAGCTACCTGCTGGGACGCAACAAACAACACGCCGAGCAGTGCGCGGTCATTGACGCGCTGCTGCAGGAACAAACGCATTTCCAGAGCCTAATGGAAACCTTAATTGCCCCGCTGGAAGCGGAACGCGATGCGCTGATTAGCGCGCGCCGTGCCGAAGTCAACGCCAGCCGGGTCGACTTCTTCACGCTGGTACGCGGAGATAATGCATGACCTTACAAACCGCTTTTAATTTACCCGTTCAGGATGCTCAGCAGAGCTTTCGTCGCCTGCTGAAGGCCATGAGTGAGCCGGGCGTGATCGTCGCCCTGCATCAACTGAAACACGGCTGGCAGCCACTGGGCCTGGCAACCACCAGCGTGCTACTGACCCTGGTCGATGGCGACACGCCGGTCTGGCTTGCGCCGTCGATGGATAACGATATCGCCCGGCAGAATCTGCGTTTTCACACCAACGCGCCGCTGGTGGATCAGCCGCAGTTGGCGGCCTTTGCCGTCGCCGACGAACGCATCAGCAGCGAACAGCTTAACGCCCTCTCCGCCGGTTCCGCCGTCGCGCCAGAAACCAGCGCCACGCTGATTGTGCAGGTCTCTGGCTTAAGCGGTGGACGCATGCTGCGTCTGACCGGCGCCGGTATCGCTGAAGAGCGCATGATCGCGCCACAGCTACCGGAATGCCTGATCCACGAACTCACCGAACGCCCGCATCCGTTCCCGCTGGGGGTCGACCTGATCCTCACCTGCGGCGAACGCCTGCTGGCTATTCCGCGAACTACCCATGTGGAGGTGTGCTGATGTACGTCGCCGTCAAAGGGGGCGAAAAGGCGATAGCCAACGCCCACGCCCTGCAGGAAAACCGACGCCGGGGCGATGAGACCATTGCTGAACTGAGCGTGGCGCAAATCGAACAACAGATGAACCTGGCCGTCGACCGGGTGATGACCGAAGGCGGCATCGCCGACCGCGAACTGGCCGCGCTGGCGCTGAAGCAGGCCAGCGGCGATAACGTCGAAGCCATCTTTTTGCTCCGCGCCTACCGCACTACGCTGGCAAAGGTGGCGGTCAGCGAACCGGTTAACAGTGCAGAAATGCGCCTTGAGCGCCGAATCTCTGCGGTCTACAAGGATATTCCCGGCGGGCAATTGTTAGGTCCCACTTATGACTACACCCATCGCCTGCTGGATTTTACCCTGCTGGCCAATGGCGAAACGCCACCCCTGCGCAGCGCAGACGACGCGCAGGACGCTTCTCCGCACGTCTTTTCCCTGCTGGCCAACCAGGGACTGGCAAAGCGTGAAGAGGATAACGGCGCTCAGCCGGATGATATTACCCGCACGCCACCGGTCTACCCCTGCTCACGCGCTTCACGCCTGCAACAACTGATGCGCGGCGATGAGGGATATCTGCTGGCGCTGGCCTACTCCACCCAACGCGGCTACGGGCGCAATCACCCGTTTGCCGCCGAAATTCGCAGCGGCTATGTGGCACTGGAAACCGTACCGGAAGAGCTGGGATTTGCGGTGAACGTCGGTGAACTGCTGATGACCGAATGTGAAATGGTCAACGGTTTTGTCGCGCCAGAAAACGAATCCCCTCATTTTACCCGCGGCTACGGGCTGGTGTTCGGCATGAGCGAACGTAAAGCGATGGCGATGGCGCTGGTGGACCGCGCCCTACAGGCAGCCGAATACGATGAAGCGGTCACGGGACCGGCGCAGGACGAAGAGTTCGTGCTGGCGCATGCGGATAACGTCGAGGCGGCGGGTTTTGTTTCGCACCTCAAACTTCCCCATTACGTCGATTTCCAGGCCGAGCTGGAACTGCTCAAACGCCTGCAACAGGAGGCCACCCGTGACCACTAACCTCTCCGGCTACAACTTTGCGTATCTTGATGAGCAGACCAAACGCATGATCCGCCGCGCAATTCTGAAAGCAGTGGCGATCCCCGGTTACCAGGTACCGTTTGGCGGACGTGAAATGCCGATGCCCTACGGTTGGGGAACCGGCGGTATTCAGCTCACCGCCAGCGTGATTGGCGAGCCGGACGTGCTGAAGGTAATTGACCAGGGCGCAGATGACACCACTAACGCCGTGTCGATTCGCAACTTCTTCAAACGCGTAACCGGGGTGAACACCACCGAGCGCACGGAAGACGCGACGCTGATCCAGACCCGCCACCGCATCCCGGAAACGCCGCTGGTGGAAGACCAGATCATTATCTTCCAGGTCCCGATCCCCGAGCCGTTGCGCTTTATCGAGCCGCGCGAAACGGAAACCCGCACCATGCACGCGCTGGAAGAGTACGGCATCATGCAGGTGAAACTGTATGAAGATATCGCCCGCTTCGGCCATATCGCCACCACTTACGCCTATCCGGTGAAGGTTAACGACCGCTACGTCATGGACCCGTCGCCAATTCCAAAATTCGACAATCCGAAGATGGACATGATGCCGGCCCTGCAACTGTTTGGCGCAGGCCGCGAAAAACGCATCTATGCCGTTCCACCTTACACCCGCGTGGAAAGCCTCGATTTCGACGATCACCCGTTTACCGTGCAGAGCTGGGATGAGCCTTGCGCCATCTGTGGCTCAACCCACAGCTATCTCGATGAAGTGGTGCTCGATGACACCGGCAAACGCATGTTTGTCTGCTCCGACACCGACTACTGCCGCCAACAGAGTGAGGCCCTCAGCAAATGACGCAACCGCTGCTTTCAGTCAACAACCTGACCCATCTCTACGCGCCGGGCAAGGGCTTCAGCGATGTCTCTTTTGACCTGTGGCCTGGCGAAGTGCTGGGTATCGTCGGCGAGTCCGGTTCCGGCAAAACCACGCTGCTGAAATCGATCTCTTCACGGCTGACGCCGCAGAGCGGTGAGATTTTGTATCAGAACCGTTCGCTGTACGGCATGAACGAGGCCGACCGTCGCCGTCTGCTGCGCACCGAATGGGGCGTGGTGCATCAGCATCCGCTGGATGGCCTGCGCCGTCAGGTCTCCGCTGGCGGCAATATCGGCGAACGCCTGATGGCCACCGGGGCGCGCCACTACGGCGACATCCGTGCCACCGCGCAGCGTTGGCTGGAGGAAGTGGAGATCCCGGCCTCGCGTATCGACGACCTGCCAACCACCTTTTCCGGCGGCATGCAGCAGCGACTGCAGATCGCCCGCAACCTCGTCACCCATCCCAAACTGGTGTTTATGGACGAGCCCACCGGCGGTCTGGACGTTTCCGTACAGGCCAAACTGCTGGACCTGCTGCGCGGCCTGGTGGTGGAACTGGATCTGGCAGTGGTTATTGTCACCCACGATCTGGGCGTAGCGCGCCTGCTGGCCGACCGTTTGCTGGTGATGAAGCAGGGTCAGGTGGTGGAAAGTGGGTTAACCGACCGCGTACTCGACGATCCGCATCATCCGTATACCCAGTTGCTGGTGTCATCTGTTTTGCAAAACTGATTTTGTCTTGCCGGGTGGCGCTTCGCGACCCGGCCTACGGATCGGCATCGGTTGTAGGCCTGATAAGCGAAGCGCCATCAGGCAATCGAACGCAAAAATGCTTAAAGAGGCTAAAAATGAACGCGATTCGCGTTGAAAACGTCAGTAAAACCTTTGTACTGCATCAGCAAAACGGCGTGCGTCTGCCGGTGCTGCAAGACGCCACGCTGGAAGTTAAAAACGGCGAATGCGTGGTGCTGCACGGTCACTCTGGCAGCGGCAAATCCACGTTGCTGCGTTCGCTGTACGCCAACTACCTGCCGGATGAAGGACACATCCACATCCGCCACAGCGGCGAATGGGTCGATCTGGTGCAGGCTCCGGCGCGTAAAGTGCTGGAAGTTCGCCGTTCAACCATCGGCTGGGTCAGCCAGTTCTTGCGCGTGATCCCAAGGATTTCTGCGCTGGATGTGGTGATGCAGCCGCAGCTGGATCTCGGCGTGTCACGCGAGGAGTGCGCAGCCAAAGCGGCTAACCTGCTTACCCGCCTGAACGTGCCGGATCGTCTGTGGCATCTGGCGCCGTCGACGTTTTCCGGGGGCGAACAGCAGCGCGTCAATATCGCCCGAGGGTTTATCGTCGATTACCCGATTCTACTCCTCGATGAGCCCACCGCCTCGCTGGACGCCAAAAACAGCGCCGCCGTCGTCGCATTGATTGAAGAAGCGAAAGCCCGCGGCGCGGCAATTGTCGGCATTTTTCACGATCAAACCGTGCGCGACCGCGTCGCGGATCGCCTGCACCTGATGGGAACAACAGCATGATTATCAATAATGTAAAGCTGGTGCTGGAAGATGAAGTGGTGCAAGGATCGCTGGAAATTGAGGGCGGAACGATCCGCGCCTTTGCCGAAAGTCAGAGCCAACTGGCCCAAGCGATGGACGGAGAAGGCGGCTGGCTGCTGCCAGGGCTTATCGAGCTGCATACCGACAATCTCGACAAGTTTTTCACCCCGCGCCCGAAGGTTGACTGGCCCGCCCACTCGGCGATGAGCAGCCACGACGCGCTGATGGTCGCCAGCGGCATTACCACCGTGCTGGACGCGGTGGCAATTGGCGATGTGCGCGACGGTGGCGACCGTCTGGAAAATCTGGAGAAGATGATCAACGCGGTGGAAGAGACGCAAAAGCGCGGGGTCAATCGCGCCGAGCACCGCCTGCATTTGCGCTGCGAGCTGCCGCATCACACCACCCTACCGCTGTTTGAAAAACTGGTCAGTCGTGAGCCGGTGACGCTGGTATCGCTGATGGACCACTCCCCCGGCCAGCGTCAGTTTGCCAATCGCGAGAAGTACCGCGAGTACTATCAGGGCAAGTATTCACTTACCGACGAGCAAATGGCCCGCTACGAAGAAGAACAGTTAGCTCTGGCTGCTCGTTGGTCGCAACCCAACCGCACAGCGATTGCTCAGATGTGTCGTGAGCGCCAGATAGCGCTGGCGAGCCATGACGATGCCACCTGCGATCATGTGCTGGAATCGCATCAACTTGGCAGCGTGATCGCCGAATTTCCTACTACCTTTGCCGCCGCAGAGGCCTCGCGCCAGCATGGTATGAACGTACTGATGGGCGCGCCCAACATCGTGCGCGGCGGTTCTCACTCCGGCAACGTGGCGGCGCATAAGCTGGCTGAGCTGGGGCTGCTGGATATTCTCTCCTCCGACTACTACCCCGCCAGCCTGCTCGATGCGGCATTTCGCGTGGCAGACGATGACGCCAACCGCTTTACGCTGCCGCAGGCCATTCGTCTGGTGACCCGCAATCCGGCGCGGGCATTAAATCTCGACGATCGTGGCGTTGTAGCCGAAGGTAAACGCGCGGATCTGGTGCTGGCGCATCGCAAAGGCGATCACATCCATATCGACCACGTCTGGCGTCAGGGCAAAAGGGTATTCTGACTATGGGGAAACTGATCTGGCTGATGGGGCCGTCCGGCTCCGGTAAGGACAGTCTACTGGCAGAACTTCGCCAGCAGGAACCTGCGCAACTGCTGGTGGCGCACCGTTACATCACCCGCGCCGCCAACGCAGGGAATGAAAACCATATTGCCCTCAGCGAACCAGAGTTTTTTACCCGCGCCGGGCAGAACCTGCTGGCGCTGAGCTGGCATGCCAACGGCTTCTATTACGGCGTCGGCGTAGAGATTGACCTCTGGCTGCACGCCGGTTTTGATGTGGTGGTCAATGGCTCGCGCGCGCATCTGCCCCAGGCGCAGGCCCGTTATGGTGCTTCTTTACTTCCCATTTGCTTACAGGTTTCCCCGGCCATTCTACGCCAGCGCCTGCAGGCACGTGGGCGGGAGAGCGAAACGGAAATCGCTGCCCGCCTTGAACGCGCGGCACGCTACACGCCGTATGACTGCCACGTCCTGAACAATGATGGAAGTTTGCTACAGTCTGTCGATACACTGCTCACCCTGATGGGACGCAAGGAGAAGAAACATGTCTGTCTGTGAATTACGCCGCGCCACGCTATACGATACCGATGCGGTTTACGCGCTTATCTGTGAGTTGAAACAGGGCCAATTCGACCTGCAGGCCTTTAGCGCCGGCTACGCCGCAAATCTGCAAGATCCCAATATGCACTACCAGCTGGCGCTGCTCGACGGACAGGTCGTCGGCTTGATCGGTCTGCACCTGCAGTTTCATCTGCACCACGCCAACTGGATTGGCGAGATCCAAGAACTGGTGGTGATGCCACAGGCACGAGGACTAAAAGTGGGTAGTCAGTTACTGGCCTGGGCCGAAGCCACCGCGCGCGAAGCGGGCGCAGAAATAACCGAGCTTTCGACAAGTACCCAACGCCTTGACGCGCACCGCTTTTACCAGCGCGAAGGCTATACCATGAGCCATTTTCGCTTCACCAAACCGTTGTAGGGGGAGCCATGAGTCTGACCATTACGCTGACGGGAACCGGCGGCGCGCAACTGGTGCCGGCATTTGGCTGTGACTGTGCGGCCTGCCAACGAGCACGCTTACAGACGCAATACCGTCGACGCCCTTGTAGCGGGGTGGTCAAATTTAACAATGCGGTGACGCTGCTGGACGCGGGGATCCCGCATCTGATGGACGACTGGCCAGCAGGCAGCTTCCAGCAGTTTCTGCTCACCCACTACCATATGGATCACGTGCAGGGGCTGTTTCCGCTGCGCTGGGGCGTGGGGGCGACTATCCCGGTGTACGGTCCGCCGGATGAACAGGGATGCGACGATCTATTTAAGCACCCTGGCATCCTCGATTTTAGCCATACCGTCGCGCCATTCGTGGTGTTTAACCTGCAAGGGTTGCAGGTGACGCCACTCCCGCTCAACCATTCAAAGCTGACGTTTGGCTATATGCTGGAGACCGCGCACAGCCGCGTGGCGTGGCTCTCCGATACCGCCGGACTTCCCGACAAGACGCTGAAGTTTCTCCACAATAACCAGCCTCAGGTGATTATCATCGACTGCAGCCACGCCCCGCGCGCCGAGCCGCCACGCAATCACAGCGATGTAAATACCGTTATCGCCTTGAACGAGGTTATCCGCTGCCCACGGGTGATCCTGACGCATATCAGTCATCAGTTTGATTTGTGGATGATGGAGAATCCGCTACCGACAGGGCTCGAAGCCGGGTATGACGGAATGGAGATTGTGCTGAGGTAGGTTTACATCGCACTAAAACACTTGTTAACAGGTCTCTGCTCCCTATAACCTTGCCGGCGAAAGATTGCGCTAACGATCGTAATCTTCTTCCATTCTGCGCTCTTCGTCTTCTAACTGACGCCGTTCCTGATCGAGCTGGCGCTGGCGGTCATCCAGTTGGCGGCGGCGATTATCATACTGCCTGCGACGATCGTCACTCATCTGTCGCTGCCAGCTTTCATCACGAGAGTCGTCATAATCCCGCCCGCTGTCCGGTTTGTAGGCATCGTTAATCGCCTGCTGAATATTGCCGATGGCGTCATCGATAATATCGGCCTGCGCCGATACGGTGGTCATCATCAGCAGAGTGAAAAGTAAGAATGTCGCGGAGCGTTGCATAAAACCAGCCTCATCAAGAAACTCGCCCCACGGTAATCAAAGCGTATTTGCGCGGGTAGCGGAGGAATCTCAATTACGCGAATGCCGCAGCGCCTGCGCCAGTTCTCCCCGAGTGAAGGGCTTACGCAATAACGCCACATCTGGCAGCGCCGGATTATGCGCCGGACGTAAATCCTGGCCGCTAATCAGCAGGATGTTCAGTTGTGGATAATGTGCCAGCGCATGATTAATCACATCCACACCGCTTAAACCGCCGGGCAGCATTAAGTCGCTGATAAAAATATCAATCTCGGATGAAGCCGCCAGCATATGCATAGCCTGTTCGCCGTTGGCGGCCTCTAACGTCAGGTAGCCCAGCAGGTGTAATTGCTCACATAACGTCTGGCGCACATCGGCTTCATCTTCGAGAACCAGCACCAGTTTTTCACCGCGAGTCGGGGTGTGCTGTGCGATTGTCTCCACCGGTGTCTGCACCGGCACAACCGCGCGAGGAAGCTGCAATCTGACCGTCGTTCCCTGCCCAGGGGCGCTTTCAATCTCCACGCGGCCACCGGACTGGCGCACAAAACCGTAGACCATAGACAGCCCCAGCCCGCTGCCGCTGCCGGTCTGTTTGGTGGTGAAAAACGGCTCGAAGACCTGAGCTTTCACCTCCTGCGACATCCCGCTTCCCTGGTCGGCAACTTCCAGCATCACCATATCCTGCTTACGCCCATCGCTGCGCGTGACCCGCTGATTCCAGGTACGGATTTTAATCGTGCCCGCCTGCCCGTCCATGGCGTCACGGGCATTCATCACCAGATTGATAATGGCGTTTTCCAGTTGGCTGACATCAATCCACGCGGGCCAGGCGGGAGACTGGGCTTCAATCTCCAGCGTCAACGTAGCCGGAAGAGAGTGGCGCATCAGTTCGCCCAAATTTTCCAGCAGCGTTTTCAGCTCCACCGCATGGGGATGCAACGACTGTTTGCGCGAAAAGGCCAGCAGCCGCTGGGTAAGGAGCGCCCCGCGCTCGGCGGCTTTTAGCGCCCGATTGACCCGTGGCGCGTCAGGAGAGTCTGGGTTCACCAGATCCAGGCTGCCAATAATGACTGCCAGCAGGTTATTGAAATCGTGCGCTAATCCGCCTGTCAGTTGCCCTACCGCCTTCAGTTTCTGACTGTGCAACAGCGCTTCCTCCAGCCCCTGGCGCTCGGTGCGGTCGATTTCCATCTGGCTGGTTTTTTCTTTAAGCAGTCGGGTGGTGTGCTCCAGCGATGCCGTATTACGGGCGAAGACGCTAAAGGCGCGGGCCAGTTCGCCCAGCTCATCGCGCCGCTGTAGGGCCGGGACGCTAACGTCCGATTCACCGTGCGCCAGCCGGGTCATCGCCCGCGAAATGGCCGTCAGGTTAGAACCGAGGTTACGGTAGATATACCAGCCGGCAAAACCGGTGATCACCACCGCCAACAGCGCAAACACCAAAATAAACAACGCGCCGGATTGCAGTTCCTGATGGCTTTGCGCCACCCGCTGTTCGGAGATCAGCGCCACCTGCGAAGCATACCGGTTGATATCGCTGTTGAGGATCGCCACCAGCGCTTTGATATGAAACATATACCAGTTGATCGCCAAATCACTCTGCTCAAGCGCAGAAGAAAGCGGCTCCAGCTTATGCAACTCCAGGTTGAAGTCGGTGAGGATGTTGGTAATCAGCGGATTGCTATTTTGCACAGGCAGCGCGGGCATCACGCCGTCCAGTTGTTTCACCACCGAACGCGGCGTGGGTGTTTCAATGGCGGCAACAATTAAGCGGTCTATCTGCCCCAGCAGCACGTCATCCTGCGCGCCGGTCAGCTTTTGCAGATGACGTAAATAACTTTGATTCTGATACAGCGAACTGAGCAGGGCGTTACGTTCCAGATGTCGCCGTTGCCCGCGCTGCAGCATACCTTCCACGCTGCTTTGTAGCTCCTGGCTGCGCTGGATAATACGCTCGACCAGCGCCGGCTCCTGCTGCGCCAACGGCGCGGTGGCCAGCTGTTCCAGCGAATGCTTCAGCGCCCGTTGCGTCTCCTGCAGCCGCTCCGCTTCACCTTTGTATTCCAGCGCGCCGACCACCTGCGACAGCCGCACCGCCGCCGTCGCCACGTTCGCCGTATCCCGGGCCAGGTTCATGCTGCCGGTCATGTCGTCAACGGTTTGCTGCTGCACCTGTTCCTGGATTTGACTGGCATGCTGAAACCCCAGCACCGCCACACCGCTTACCATCAGCGTGACCGTCACCACCAGCAGATTGAAGAACAGCAATCGTCCGCGCGCACTGGCGAAAAAGTGACGTCCTGGTTGCGGCATATCACGCTCCGTGAAGAAAAATCGCAATATGACAAATATGAACGGCTTCTGACATTTTGCATTTACATTCCTGTGATGGACTGCTGATATCGGCCACCCCACAGGAGATCCGCTATGAGCAGGACACCGGTTCTGGAGATGCGCAACATTGCCAAAGCGTTTGGTAAATTTTACGCGCTGAAAGGGGTCGATTTAACGGTCTGGCCGGGTGAGATTCATGCCCTGATGGGTGAGAACGGCGCGGGGAAAAGCACCCTGATGAAGATCCTTGCGGGCGCGTATACGGCCACCAGCGGTGAGATCCTGATCGACGGTCAGCCGTTTCACATTCGCGGGCCAAAAGACGCGCTCAGCGCAGGCATCACGCTGATTTACCAGGAGATGCAGCTCGCGCCGAACCTGACGGTGGCGGAAAATATCTTTCTTGGCAGCGAGCTGTCGCGCGGCGGTCTGGTCCAGCGTAAAGAGATGGTGATGCAGTCGCAGAAAGTCATCGACCGACTCGGCGCCCAGTTTAAGGCCAGCGATCGCGTGATGACGTTGACCATCGCCGAACAGCAGCAGGTGGAAATCGCCCGCGCCCTGCACCGTAACAGCCGCATTCTGGTGATGGATGAACCCACTGCCGCCCTCTCCTCACGTGAAACCCACCGCTTGTTTGAACTGATCATGCGCCTGCGCGATGAGGGGATGGCGATTATCTACATTAGCCACCGCATGGCGGAGGTGTATGAACTCTCGGACCGCGTCAGCGTCCTGCGCGACGGGCAATATGTTGGCAGCCTGACCCGCGACAAACTCAACGCCTCTGAGCTGGTGCGCATGATGGTGGGCCGACCGTTAAGCGATTTGTTCAACAAAGAGCGCGATATTCCCTTAGGTAAAGCGCGCCTCAACGTCCACCACCTGACCGACGGCCATAAAGTCCAGCCGTGCAGTTTGCTGGTGCGCTCCGGGGAGATCGTCGGACTTGCCGGGTTAGTCGGCGCCGGGCGTTCTGAACTGGCTCAACTGATTTTTGGCGTGCGTAAAGCCATCGGCGGCATGATTGAAGTAGACGGTGAACCGGTGGTGATCCACTCCCCTCGCGAGGCGATTGACCACGGCATTGGCTTTCTGACGGAAAACCGCAAAGAGCAGGGATTGTTTTTAGAGCTGGCGGCAGCAGAGAACATCACCATGGCGACGCTGGAACGTGACGCCAACTGGGGCATGCTCGATCGCAAAAAGGCGCAGGCTATTTCCGATGACGCCATCCAATTGCTCAACATCCGCGTTCCGCACGCCCAGGTACGCGCGGGCGGGCTGTCCGGTGGTAATCAGCAAAAGCTGCTGATTTCACGCTGGGTCGCGATCGGCCCACGCATTTTGATCCTCGATGAACCCACGCGCGGCGTGGATGTTGGCGCCAAAAGCGAGATCTACCGGATCATGAACGACATGGCGCGCAAAGGCGTGGCGATCCTGATGATCTCCAGCGAATTGCCGGAAGTTGTCGGTATGAGCGATCGCGTGTACGTCATGCGGGAAGGCAGCATTGCCGGTGAGCTGAACGGGCAAAGTATTACCCAAGAAAATATTATGACGCTGGCAACCGGCGTGAACGACTCCCATCATCAGGCGGTGTCCCATGAATAATCCAACCACTCCCCAGCAGGTGGCGAAATCCGCCTCCGCGAAAAAATTGCTGATGAGCGATCTGATGCAAACGGTCGGCATCTTGCCGATTCTCATCCTGATAGTGGCGGTGTTTGGCTTTATCGCGCCAAACTTTTTTACCGAAAGCAACCTGCTGAATATTACCCGCCAGGCGTCGATCAACATCGTGCTGGCGGCTGGCATGACCTTCATTATTTTGACCGGCGGGATCGACCTCTCGGTTGGCTCGATTCTCGGCACCACCGCCGTCGCGGCTATGGTCGTTTCGCTGATCCCTGAATTTGCCATGCTGTCGATTCCGGCGGCGCTGATGCTCGGTCTGGTGCTGGGGTTGTTTAACGGCGCGCTGGTTGCTTTTGCCGGACTGCCACCGTTTATCGTCACGCTTGGAACGTATACGGCGCTGCGCGGCGCGGCCTATCTGCTGGCCGACGGCACGACGGTGATCAATTCCAATATCAGCTTTGAGTGGATCGGTAACAACTATCTTGGTCCGGTTCCGTGGCTAGTGGTCATTGCGCTGGCGGTGGTGGTGATGTGCTGGTTCATTCTTAGGCGCACCACACTCGGCGTTCATATTTATGCGGTCGGCGGCAATATGCAGGCCGCTCGTTTAACCGGTATCAAAGTGTGGCTGGTGCTGCTGTTCGTCTACGGCATGAGCGGTGTGCTCTCAGGTCTTGGCGGGGTGATGAGCGCCTCGCGGCTATACAGCGCCAACGGCAACTTAGGCATGGGTTACGAGCTGGACGCCATCGCGGCGGTGATCCTCGGCGGTACCAGCTTTGTTGGGGGGATCGGCACCATCACCGGCACGCTGGTAGGGGCGTTGATTATCGCCACGCTCAATAACGGCATGACGCTGATGGGCGTCTCCTATTTCTGGCAACTGGTGATCAAAGGGGCGGTGATCATCATAGCGGTACTGATCGACAAATACCGTACCCGACACCATCAAAGTGCATAACAACAACATCTTACTTCGAGGAATACAGCATGAGATTGAAGCCCTTAGTCACCGCGCTCTGTGCTGGCGCACTGCTTGCTGCAGCTCCGTTTGTGCAGGCAAAAGAACTGAAATCGATCGGCGTTACGGTGGGCGATCTGGCCAACCCGTTCTTCGTGCAGATCACCAAAGGCGCGGAGCTGGAAGCACGCAAACTGGCGGGTGATAGCGTTAAAGTGACGCTGGTTTCCAGCGGCTACGATCTGGGACAACAGGTGTCGCAAATCGACAACTTTATTGCCGCCAAGGTCGACATGATTATTCTTAACGCCGCCGACTCCAAAGGCATCGGCCCAGCGGTAAAACGCGCGAAAGACGCAGGGATTGTGGTGGTTGCCGTTGACGTAGCAGCGGAAGGCGCAGATGCGACCATTACCTCCGATAACACCCAGGCGGGTGAAATGGCCTGTAAATACATTACCGACCGTCTGAAAGGGAAAGGCAACGTCGTCATTATCAACGGGCCGCCGGTTTCCGCCGTCCAGAACCGCGTGGAAGGCTGCCAGACCGAGTTTAAACGCCACCCGGATATCAAGGTGCTGTCGTATAACCAAAACGCTAAAGGCAGTCGCGAAGGCGGACTAGAGATCATGACCGCGCTGCTGGCGGCGAATCCGAAGATCGACGGCGTATTCGCCATTAACGATCCTACGGCGATCGGTGCCGATCTGGCGGCAAAACAAGCACAACGTAGCGAATTCTTTATTGTCGGCGTAGACGGATCACCAGACGCTGAAGAAGCGTTGAAGCGGGAAAACTCACTATTTGTGGCGACGCCTGCACAAGATCCGCAGGTGATGGCTGCCAAAGCGGTCGAAATCGGCTATGACATATTGCAGGGGAAACCTGCCCCGAAAGAGCCCGTACTGATCCCGGTGACGATGATCGATAAAAACAACGTCGGCAGCTATAAGGGTTGGACGGTGAAATAACCCGCCACAACAACGCCGGATGGCGGCAAAAATGCCTTATCCGACCTACAAGATCGGTATGATTTTGTAGACCGGATAAGCGCAGCGCCATCCGACATGATATTAAGGAGGATTCTGCCGATGAAACGTTCCGCTATCAACGAGATACTGGGCCACACGCGCCAGTTTTTCTCTCTGCACGACGTGCATCTCCCCCCTTTCGCCAGTTTCCCGCCGACCCAATGGCGCAAGCTTGATCCCGCCGCCTGGAGAGAAGTTTTCGACCTTAAGCTCGGTTGGGATGTCACCGCGTTTGGCGGCAACAATTTCGCCGCGCAAGGGTTAACGCTGTTTACCCTGCGTAATGGCTCGCCGAAAGGAATGCCTTACGAGAAATGCTACGCCGAGAAAATCATGCATGTTCGCGATGCGCAGGTCACGCCGATGCATTTTCACTGGCGTAAACGCGAAGACATTATCAATCGCGGCGGCGGTAATTTAATTGTGGAACTGTGGAATGCGGGGCTCCGAGAACAAACGGAGGACAGCGACGTGAGCGTGGTGATTGACGGCTGTCGGCAAACCCATGCGGCAGGCAGTCAACTGCGCCTGACGCCGGGTGAAAGCATCTGCCTGCCGCCGGGCCTGTATCACAGCTTCTGGGCGGAAGAAGGTTTTGGCGACGTGCTGGTCGGCGAGGTTTCTTCTGTTAATGACGACGACCACGATAACCACTTTCTGCAACCGATCGCCCGCTATAACGACATTGAAGAAGACGAACCGGCGCAGCTGGTGCTGTGTAATGAGTATCGCCTGTTCCGCTAACCAAGGAGCGCATTATGCCGTTGATATCTCTCGCCGATGGCCTTGCCCATGCCCGCGAGCACCGCTATGCCTTAGGGGCGTTTAACGTTCTGGACTCACACTTCCTGCGCGCGCTGTTTGCCGCGGCAAAGCAGGAACGTTCGCCGTTTATCATCAACATCGCCGAGGTGCATTTTAAATATATCTCGTTGGATTCTCTGGTCGAAGCGGTCAAGTTCGAAGCCGCGCGGCATGACATTCCGGTAGTGCTGAACCTTGACCACGGCCTGCACTTTGAGTCGGTGGTTCGGGCACTTCGCTTAGGTTTCAGTTCAGTGATGTTTGATGGCTCCACGCTGGAGTATGAAGAAAATATTCGTCAAACCCGCGAAGTGGTGAAGATGTGTCACGCCGTCGGCGTATCGGTGGAAGCCGAACTGGGCGCGGTGGGAGGCGATGAGGGCGGCGCGTTGTATGGTCATGCCGACGAGTCGCTATTTACCGACCCGATGATGGCGCGTGATTTCGTCGACAGAACCGGGATTGACGCGCTGGCGGTCGCCATTGGTAATGCACACGGCAAATATAAAGGCGAACCGGTGCTCGACTTTCCACGTCTGGACGCCCTTCGCCAGCAGGCGGCGATCCCACTGGTACTGCACGGCGGTTCCGGCATCAGCAACGACGATTTCAAGCGCGCAATTGAACTCGGCATTCACAAAATCAACTTCTATACCGGCATGTCGCAGGCGGCGCTGTCAGCGGTAGAGACAAGAATAGCGAATCGTCAGCCCCTGTACGACGAATTCGCCGAACTGCTGCTCGCCATTGAAGAGGCCATTACCGATACCGTTTCAGAACAGATGCGTATTTTTGGCAGCGCGGGACGGGTCTGATGGAACGCAGAGGCGTTATCGCCGCAGGCAACATGCTGGTCGATCATGTGCATCAAATTGTGCAGTGGCCGGAACGCGGCTGGCTGGCGGAAATCATCCGTAGCGAACGCGCGACGGGCGGTGCGCCGCTGAACGTACTGCTGACGCTGGCGAAAATGCACACCGGACTGCCACTGCAGGCAGTGGGGTTAATCGGTCAGGATAGCGACGGCGACTACATCATGGCGATGCTGGAGCAGTATCATGTTAATCACCAACATGTGCAGCGCACGACTTTCGCCCCCACGTCGATGTCACAGGTGATGACCGATCCCAGCGGTCAGCGCACCTTTTTCCACTCGCCCGGCGCCAACCGGCTGCTGGATCTGCCCGCTTTTGAGCAACTGGATACCTCGATGAAAATCTTCCATCTTGGCTATCTGCTGCTGCTCGACAGTCTGGACATGCCGGATGAGGAGTACGGCACGCGTAGCGCACGGCTGCTGGCGCAAATGCGCGACAACGGCTTTGAAACATCACTGGATCTGGTTTCACGCAAGGGCGACCCGCGCTATCAGCCGTTGGTGATGCCAGCCCTGCGCCATCTCGACTATCTGGTAATTAACGAGCTGGAAGCCGGGGAATTCAGCGGGCTGGAGATCCGCCAGCCCAACGGGGAGCTGCATATTGCGCACATCGCCACCGCTGCGCGCGAACTGCTGAATGCGGGCGTTCGCCAGCGGGTGGTTATCCACTGTCCGGAAGGTGCCTGGGGTGAAGCGCCGGATCTGCCGGGCGTCTGGATCCCGTCACAATATCTGGCGCAGGAGGAGATCGTTGGCAGCGTCGGGGCGGGAGATGCGTTTTGCGCCGGATTTTTGTATGGCTGTCATGAACGCTGGTCGCTGACGGACAGCGTCAGGCTGGCACACGCCTGCGCACGGGCCAGTTTGCTGTGCGCCAACGCGATAGACGGCGCGAAAACGTTGGCAGAGTTAAAAGCCGATATAGCGTCCTTGTAAGCCGGATAAGACGTTTACGCCGCCTTATCATGATGCTGAACGTCGGCGGCAAACACATAGCCCAGCCCGCGCAGGGTTTTGATCAGCATCGGCTGATGCGGGTTGTTCTCTATTTTTCGCCGTAACCGCATGATTAGCACGTCAATGGTGCGGTCAAACACCTCAACGCTGTCGCTCCGCGTCAGTTCCAGCAGCTGTTCTCGGCTAAGTACCCGGCGGGCGTTTTGGGCCAGCGCCAGCAGCAGGCTGTATTCCCCCTGCGTCAACTCCACCTTCAGTTGCTGAGGATTATGTAACTGGCAACCAGCGGTATCGAGATGCCAACCGTTAAAAGAAAGCCCCGTGGTTTGCGGGCTGCCGCTTTCTGCCGTTAACACGCCGACGCGTCTGAGTACCGCCTTTACCCGCGCCACCAGCACCCGCGCATTGAACGGTTTACCGATGTAGTCGTCAGCGCCCATTTCCAACCCGACAACCACATCCGACTCGCTGCCAAGCCCGGTCAGCATCACCACCGGTAATCCGGGTCTCATCTTTTGCACCTGCTGCAGCACCATCAGACCGTTAATATCAGGCAACATCATGTCCAGCAATACCAGAGCGATTTCCGGCTGAGTCTCAATGCAGCGCAGCGCCTCCTGCCCGGTGTGACATGCGGTCACTGCAAAGACGTGTTCGCTCAGCACATCCTGTAAAAGCGTGCAGACAGCGATGTCATCATCCACAACCAGTATGGCTGGCTTCATTGTTTTTCCCCATTTCTGGCCAACTTAAATGAGTGTGATTGATTCTGCACAGAGTGACAGCGATAAGGCACAAGGATGTGTGGGAAACATAACCTCGGTCACACTGCCGGGCCGTCACGTATTGGAGATTCGTCACGTCAAATATGACGACAGCCTGTTTTTCGTCAGGGTTTTGCGCAAAATTCGCCCGTAATATCGACTAATGCCCCTGATAAAAACATGGCATAAAAGATGCATAACTCAAGCGACAAGCGCGTATGCGTGATTTGATTAACTGGAGCGAGACCGATGAAAAAAGTCGTCACGGTTTGCCCATATTGCGCATCAGGTTGCAAAATCAACCTGGTGGTCGATAACGGCAAAATCGTCCGGGCTGAAGCGGCGCAGGGGAAAACCAATCAGGGTACCTTGTGTCTGAAGGGCTACTATGGCTGGGATTTTATCAATGATACCCAGATCCTGACCCCTCGTCTGAAAACCCCAATGATCCGTCGCCAGCGTGGCGGCAAACTGGAATCCGTTTCCTGGGATGAAGCGCTTGATTACGTCGCCACTCGTCTGAGCGCCATCAAAGCGAAGTATGGCCCGGACGCTATTCAGACGACCGGTTCATCTCGCGGTACGGGTAACGAAACCAACTATGTAATGCAAAAATTCGCGCGCGCCGTTATTGGTACCAATAACGTTGACTGCTGCGCTCGCGTCTGACACGGCCCTTCGGTTGCAGGTCTGCACCAATCGGTCGGTAACGGCGCAATGAGTAATGCTATCAATGAAATTGATAACACAGATTTAGTGTTCATCTTCGGGTACAACCCGGCGGATTCCCACCCGATCGTGGCGAATCACGTGATTAATGCTAAACGTAACGGGGCGAAAATTATCGTCTGCGATCCGCGCAAAATTGAAACCGCGCGTATTGCCGATATGCACATCGCGTTGAAAAACGGCTCGAACATCGCGCTGCTCAACGCTATGGGTCATGTCATCATCGAAGAAAAACTGTACGACCAGGCGTTCGTCGCCTCTCGTACCGAAGGATTCGAAGAGTACAGCAAGATTGTCGAAGGCTACACGCCGGAGTCCGTCGAAGATATCACTGGCGTTAGCGCACAGGATATTCGTCAGGCTGCTCGTATGTACGCCACGGCAAAAAGCGCGGCCATCCTGTGGGGCATGGGTGTTACCCAGTTCTATCAGGGTGTGGAAACCGTGCGTTCACTGACCAGCCTCGCAATGCTGACCGGCAACCTCGGTAAGCCAAGCGTGGGCGTTAACCCGGTTCGTGGCCAGAACAACGTTCAGGGCGCATGCGACATGGGCGCGCTACCGGATACCTATCCGGGCTATCAGTATGTGAAAGATCCGGCTAACCGCGAGAAGTTCGCTAAAGCCTGGGGCGTGGAAAGTCTGCCTGCACATACCGGCTATCGTATCAGTGAACTGCCGCACCGTGCGGCGCATGGCGAAGTCCGCGCGGCATACATTATGGGTGAAGATCCATTACAGACCGATGCTGAACTCTCCGCAGTGCGCAAAGGCTTTGAGGATCTGGAACTGGTCATCGTGCAGGATATCTTCATGACCAAAACTGCCGCTGCCGCAGACGTTATTTTACCGTCTACGTCATGGGGCGAGCATGAAGGCGTCTTCTCCGCGGCTGACCGTGGCTTCCAGCGCTTCTTTAAAGCCGTTGAGCCGAAGTGGGATCTGAAAACGGACTGGCAGATTATCAGTGAAATCGCGACCCGTATGGGCTACCCGATGCACTACAACAACACCCAGGAAATCTGGGATGAGTTGCGTCATCTGTGCCCGGATTTCTACGGTGCCACTTACGAGAAAATGGGCGAACTGGGCTATATCCAGTGGCCTTGCCGCGACACCTCAGAAGCCGACCAGGGTACGTCTTATCTCTTCAAAGAGAAGTTCGATACCCCGAACGGTCTGGCGCAGTTCTTTACCTGCGACTGGGTAGCGCCAATCGACAAACTCACTGAGGAGTACCCGATGGTGCTGTCTACGGTGCGTGAAGTCGGCCACTACTCTTGCCGTTCGATGACCGGTAACTGTGCGGCGCTGGCCGCGCTGGCGGATGAACCGGGCTATGCCCAGATCAACACCGCCGACGCAGAACGCCTGGGCATCCAGGATGAAGAGCTGGTGTGGGTTAACTCGCGTAAAGGCCGGGTCATTACCCGTGCAGCAGTCAGCGATCGTCCAAACAAAGGCGCGATTTACATGACCTACCAGTGGTGGATTGGCGCATGTAATGAGCTGGTAACCGAGAACTTAAGCCCGATTACCAAAACGCCGGAGTACAAGTACTGTGCCGTTAACGTTGAACGCATTGCCGATCAGCGCGCTGCCGAGCAGTATGTCATTGATGAGTACACCAAGCTGAAAGCCAGCCTGCGCGAAAGCGCGATGGGTTAGTCCGTTTACGTAACTGTTCTGCAACAGCCTCCGCCCGGAGGCTGTTTTTTTATCCATACGATCTCTTTATACTGTTCATTCCGTACCCTAAATAAAACTCAAAATGAAACAACTCATTGCATTGATGTTCTTTATGACATTCTTTGCCCATGCCAGTGATACTGAGCCAGGAAGCCAGTATTTGCAGGCCGCTGAGGCAGGGGATCGTCGCGCACAGTACTTTCTTGCCGATACCTGGTTCAGTTCGGGCGATTTGAGCAAAGCCGAGTATTGGGCGCAAAAAGCCGCCGACAACGGCGATGCCGACGCCTGTGCGCTACTGGCGCAAATCAAAATTACGAATCCGGTCAGTCTGGATTACCCCCAGGCTAAAACGCTGGCGGAAAAAGCAGCCAAAGCAGGCAGTAAAGCGGGAGAACTTACCCTGGCGCGGATTCTGGTCAACACCCAGGCTGGACGTACCGATTACCCTAAAGCCATTACCTTGCTGCAAAACGCCTCCGAAGACCTGGAAAATGACTCCGCCGTCGACGCGCAAATGCTGCTCGGCCTGATTTACGCCAACGGCGTGGGCATTCCCGCTGACGATGAGAAAGCGACGTGGTATTTCAAACGAAGCTCAGCCATTTCCCGTACCGGTTATTCCGAATACTGGGCAGGGATGATGTTCTTAAACGGTGAACAGGGTTTTATTGTGAAGAATAAACAGAAGGCGCTGCACTGGCTGAATCTGAGCTGTATGGAAGGATTCGATACCGGCTGCGAAGAATTTGATAAGTTAACAAATGGGTAATGATTTGCATTGCCGGATGGCGCTACGCTTATCCGGCAAGCTGTCATGAATTACTGATTAGCGGTCTTATCAAATCTACCCAGTACGTCGCGCTCATAGGCCAGCGCTTTCTTGCGGTCAAATTTGTGTTCCCACTTGGCGATAACCAGTACCGCCAGCGCATTACCCACCACGTTCAGCGCGGTACGCGCCATGTCGAGGATACGGTCAACACCGGCGATAAACGCCAGGCCTTCCAGTGGGATCCCCACGCTGCCCAGCGTAGCCAGCAGCACCACGAATGATACGCCCGGCACACCCGCAATCCCTTTTGAGGTCACCATCAGCGTCAGCACCAGCACGATTTCCTGCCACAGCGACAGGTCGATACCATACAGCTGCGCGATAAAGATAGCGGCGATACTCTGGTACAGAGTTGAACCATCAAGGTTGAATGAGTAGCCGGTCGGCACCACAAAGCTGGTGATTGAAGCTGGCGCGCCATAGGCTTCCATCTTCTCAATAATGCGCGGCAGTACGCTCTCGGAGCTGGCGGTAGAGTAAGCCAGAATCAGCTCGTCTTTCAGAATGCGGATCAGGATCCAGATGCTCAGACCGCAGATGCGCGCCACGATCCCCAGCACCACCAGCGCGAAGAACAGAATGGCGAAATGCACCAACAGCACCAGCTTCGCCAGCGGCCACAAGGAGGCAAAACCGAAGTTCGCGACGGTAACGGCAATCAGCGCGAAAACGCCGACTGGCGCGTAACGCATAACCATGTGAGTGACTTTAAACATGGTTTCGGAAATAGAGCGAAATACGGTAACCAACGGCTCGCGGTGAGTTGCCGGCAGGGAAGACAGACCTAAACCGAACAGCACCGAGAAGAAGATAATCGGCAGCATATCGCCTTTTGCCATCGATGCGACGATGTTGGTTGGCACCAGTGACAAAATAGTCCCCATCAGGCCATGTGCGTGGCTCTGTACTTCTGCGGTCGTGCTTTGATATTTCGAAATATCCACGGTCGCCAGTTGCGACATATCCACCCCGGTACCTGGCTGGAACACATTCGCCAGCGTGATACCCAGGATAATCGCCACGGTGGTGATTACTTCGAAATAGATAATAGTTTTGGCGCCAATACGGCCCAGCTGTTTTGCATCACCGACCCCGGCGATACCGACAACCAGCGTAGAGATGACAATGGGCACCACGATCATTTTGATCAGATGGATAAAGATATCGCCCGCCGGTGACAGCAGGTTTACAACCAGCCATTCACGGCTGTCACTATGGTAATGCAGGTAACTCCCCAGCAGAATGCCCAGCACCATAGCGATCAGAATCTGCCATGCCAGGCTGACTTTCAAATTTTTCATAACAACGGACTTCCTCGATGGAGCGCTATTCCACATGCGGTGTGTGGTAATAGTACATACTGAAAGGGTATGAATTGTGTTGCGTTCGTTTATGGAGTTTTTTAACGCTTATTATCATTATCATTTGCGTACTGTCTCGCGCAACCCTCCAGGAACAGAGCCTTCAGCTGAATTTATGCATAAAAATGCAATTTTATCGGGGTATTGATGAATAACTTTTTGTTATAAAAGAATTTTAATATGTTCAAAAATGAAGAAGTCATGGCGTGAGTTTTTTTTGCTCATTTGTTCGTTCGCCTGTTTTTTAAACAGGCCAAATGATACCAATCACAAAAGAAACAAATTTATTTTTGCCGATTCTGCAACAACTTCGCCATATTAATAGAGTCAATGAGCTGTGCCCGGTTCACCCTCGGCGAGTTTAAATCCATAACTTTTTGCCACACTGAAATGGCCTGGGCGTAGTCTGCCTGCATAAACGCATCTGAGGCTAACAGCATCAGCGCAGTGACCTCTGTCGGGTCCAGCGCCAGAGCCTTATCAATCATCTCGCGAGTGGGCGGTGTCATATGCTGCCCGGCCTGGTAATACAATACCGTTGCCAGCGCTGAATAGATCTCAGCATTTTCACCCCCTACACGCAGCGCCTGCTCGTAGGCCAGCAGCGCATTATGATACGCGTTTTGCCAAAGATAGTACTCACCGAGTTGCGCCCATTTCACACCGTCCTGTGGATTAGCACGAATTTGCGATTGCAGCAAAAGCAGCTGTTTTTCCTGAACATTTTCATCGGTGAACGCATGTAATGGGTCCGCCAACCGCGTCTGTTCCTGACGCACCGCCTGCCATTTTGGCGTCAACAGGTAACCTCCGATGCAGGCCACAACCATCAGCACCGTCGCAGCGGTCAGCCACTTCACGGGGAGTGGGCGTAACGGCGCAGGGGAATGGGTGGACTGGCTCATTGCACATCCTCCTCTACGCGCTGACGCCTTCTCACCTGCCAGACCACCACGCCCACCAGTAATAACAGCAGGCACGGCAACGCCCACAGCAGCAGCGTTTGCTCATTCAACGGCGGGTTGTAGCGCACAAAATCACCGTAGCGATCGGTCATCCACGTCGTTATCTCGGCTTCACTTTTCCCTTCCGCCACCATGCTATAAACCTGGTGGCGCATACTGACCGCTACCGGCGCATTAGATTCCAGCAAGTTTTGGTTTTGACACTGTGGACAGCGCAGTTGGCTGGCAATAGACAACGCTTTTTCCTGTTGTTGCGGGTTGGCAAAAGTCCATGTGTCCACAACCTGGGCATGTGTCGCGAAGGCGATGAAAAACAAAATGATAGCTAAGAGTAAACATGTTCTGCCGGATGGCGCTGCGCTTATCCGACCAACCGTTTTCACACCCCGTTCGCCGCCATCCGGCAACACCTTGATTAGTTTACGCATCGCGCTTTCTCCCTCGCCATCCGCTCAGCAGCGCACCAAAGACCATTAACAGTCCCCCGCCCCAAATCCAGCGCACGCCGGTCTGTACGTACAAGCGCATGGCATAACGGTCCGGTCCGGTTTTTTCGCCGATTACCGCATACCAGTCATGCATCAGATTCCAGCGGATCCCCGGCTCCATCATCTGTTGACGGCGCGCGGCATAGAAGCGTCTTTCAGGCTGCAGGCTGCCAATGCGTTTCTCATTTTGCCACAGCGTGATCTGCGCTTTTTCACTGGTGTAGTTACCTTTTGCTTCCAGGTCGAGACGCTCAAAACGAAAAATATAGCCCGCCAGTTCCACCTGCTGCCCGGGGCTCAGATTCAGGCTTATCTCCTGACGACTACCGCTGGAAAAGACGATCCCCGCCGCAAACACCAGCACCCCGGCATGCGCCAGCAGTGCCGGAAGCTGGCAACGCACAGGCACTTTGCGGCTTCTGATCGTCGCCAGCACGATAACCAGCAGCATCAGCAGGCCAAAGGGCAGCGTAGCACGGTTAAAGTACGGTGCGCCCACGGAGAGCCGCCCCCAGCCGAACAACCCGTAAATCATCGGGTAAAGGGTGCCAATCAGCACAATCAGCAGCACCGCGCAAAAAAGTAATAGCGCGACCAGAATCAGCATCTCGCGCGACCAGCCGCCAAAACGCGCATTCTGGCGGACCTGCTGTCCCCGCCAGGCATACAGCCCGAGCGATGCCAGGCTCAATACGGTAAACAGCGCAAACAGCGGTGTGGCGCGGACGTTATCCAGCGCAAAAGCGTGCACGGAAACGAGAATGCCGGAACGCACAATCAGCGTCCCCAGCAGCGATAAAATCAGCGTGACGATCGCCAGCAGCAGCGACCAGTGGCGGAAGATCCCACGTTGGCGCGTGATGAACAGACTATGCAGCAGCGCACTGGCGGAAAGCCAGGGTAATAAGGAGGCATTTTCTACCGGGTCCCAGAACCACCAGCCGCCCCAACCCAGCTCGCAGTAAGCCCACCAGGAGCCGAGGATAATCCCCAGCGTCAGCGCACACCAGCCAGGCAGCGCCCAGCGCCAGCACACCCCGGCGCTCTGCGCATTAAAGTCACCGCGCAGCAGCGAGGCCAGCGCCACACCTGCCGCCACCATCAAGCCACCGTAACCCAGGTACAGCAGCGGCGGATGGAGGATTAACCCGAGATGTTGCAGCATCGGGTTAAGGTCGCGCCCTTCAATGGCTGGCGGGAAGATACGCACGAACGGATCGGACCATACCACCACAAACAGCAGCAGCAGGGCCGTTATCAGTGCGAGGACGCTGAGCGTTAACGGAAACAGCAGGTCGGAATCACGCCGATAGCGCAAGGCAAACAGCGCGCTCCAGCCGGAAAGAAACAGCACCCACAGCAGCAGCGATCCTTCATGCCCGCCCCACACCGCCGCCAGTTTTAATCCCCACGGCAGCAGGCTGTAGCTATGCTGAGCAACGTAGACCACCGAAAAATCGCTGGTCAGAAAGCAGAATATCAGAATGGCAAAGGCCAGCAGCAGCAGCGTAAATTGCGTCCACATGCCCACGCTTGCCAGCCGCATTACGCCTTGCCAGCGCTGGCGGACACCCACCAACACGGCAAACGGGGTCAACACGTTGACCCCAAGGCTTAACAACAGTGCCAGAAAACCGGCTTCAGGAAGGAGAACGTCCAGATATCACCTTACGCAACGGTTAGCTGACCCGCATAGAGAATAAAAAAGCGCAGCAGCAGTACGCCGGTCAGGCTGGCGCCGCACACTGCCAGCACGCCATGAAACGTCGAACTGCGGTTGGCCCAAGGCTTTAGCAGCATCGGCAGTATCAACCCAAGCCCGGCCACGCCCAGCCAGAACCACCAGGTCCAGAATCCGCCGCCCAGTGCCGCCGCCAGCGCGCGCATTTTGCCGTCATCGCCCAGCGCCAGACCGACGAAAAACGCCGCCAGCAGGAAGATCTCCAGCCATACCACCGGGACTTCCATGCGATGCACAAAGTGCGCTTCGGTACTGTGCGGATTGCTACGATGACGTAACGCCATGGCGATCAGCGCCACCGCCGCGCCGGAGGAGATCCCGGAGAACAGGAACAGCACCGGCAGGATCGGGTTATTCAGGAACGGGTAGGATTTCAGCGCCGACAGCAGAAAACCGGTGTACGCCCCGAGCAGAACCGCCAGCACCAGCATTAACGTCTCCAGCGCGCGATGAAACGGCGCAATCAACGTCAGCATTTTCTGTACGATCCCTAATCGCGGCAGCCAGCGCTGCTGCAGAGCAATCACCTCTTTTTCAAAGATTTTTGCCAGCCACAGCACCAACACCATCATATACAACTGGAACAACATGACCCCCATCGACATCACCGAAGTGAAGCTGTAGTGGAACATCAGTTTCCAGAAGGTCCATGGACGCGTCAGGTGGAACACCAGAATCAGCAGACCGAAGATAATCGCCCCCGGCCCTAACACCAGCGTAGTGCGTAGCAGCGTGCTGTCAGAACCGCCCGCCTCCGGATGGAAACGACGCAGCAGAATCGCCAGCGTGACCAGTCCGGCGGAGATGCCAATCAGGAACAGATAAATGGCAATGGGCCAGTCCCACACCAGTGATTCAAAATGAAATGCAGAAGCGGATGTCATTGGCTCACCTCCCCAAATTTAAAGGGAACGCGGTAGACCTTCGGTTTTGTGCCCAACGCCAACTTGTAACGGTAGGTGGTTTTCTGCAGCAACAAACGGGAGATATCGCTGTTGGGATCGTCCAGATTACCAAACGTCAGCGCCTTCGTCGGACATGACTCAACGCAGGCGGGCTGCTTGCCCGCTTTCAGATTGGTTTTCCGACAGAAATCGCATTTATCCGCCGTTTTGCTAACCGGATGGATAAAGCGCACGCGATAAGGACACGCGGCGATACAGTACTGGCAGCCAACGCACAGGTCCGGGTTCACATCCACAATACCGCTGGCGGCATCGCGATACGATGCCCCCGTCGGGCAGACGTCAACGCAGGGGGCATGGTCGCAATGCTGGCACGAATGACGGAAAAAGTGATACTTCACATCAGGAAACGTCCCCTGCGGCTCGCTGCGAATAATCGTCAGACGCGATACCCCTTCCGGCACGTTGTTTACTTCCCGACAAGCATCCATGCAAGCCGTACAGCCGATGCATAGTGACTCATCATGTACCATACCGTAACGTACGCCGTTGATGTTCAGCGTCTTCGCCACAACGCGTCCCGCCGTCCCGCTCACTGCCACCAGCGCGCCGACGCGGGTGATAAACTGGCGACGAGAGCAACTCATGGATGCTCCTTAAGCAACGGAACCGACGCCGGGTTAAAGTTCGGATTGTTACGCTGATCGCTGTGGCAATCGACGCAAATCTTGATCCGTCCTTTATCACTTAGCGTCTGCATCGTGTCTTGCTTCGGATGCAGTGAGTGACAGCTGGCACACGCCACTTTGGTTACGTGGACATCGTGTGGCCAGAACGCTTTTTGTAGCTGCTCAGGCAGGTGGCAGGACATACAGACGCTGTTCTGCTGTTCAACGTTGTACATCGGCTCATTAAAGCGCATCACATCCTTCACCCCTTCACGGTGGTTCGGTGACGGCTGGCCGTGACAGTTGGTGCAGGTGACCGGCAGTTTGTTATTCGGGTTGATGACTTCTGCATGCTTACCATGCATGCCTTCGGTATCTGGCTTGTGACAATCCAGACAGGCGGCATCCGGATTACGCTGTTGGGTAACCGTCCAGCGTTGATCCGACTCCTGCGGCGTTGGCGTGGCAGTGATTCCACTCAGGCTCCAGAACAAGCCTGACGCCAGCACCCCAGCAGTTAATAACGAACGTAATACGCTCATATTCACTCCGTTGAGTTATCCGCCCCTGACGGGGCGAAATGGGGTTATTGGCTTAACAGACCGTTTTTACGCGCCTGATCTTCCCACTGCGGAATCACCGTTTTGATGAAGTCCTGCTTCTCAGCATTGATTTGCTGCATGTTCAGACCAATCGCCGCCTGGGCTTTCTCTTTGGTAGAGATATCCGGTAACGGGATTTCATGGGTGATGCCTTTGGTCGCCAGCAGACGGACCAGTTTGGTACGCGCATCGGCGGCTTTATCCATGGCGCTACCCAGCATCCGCAGACCCTCTTCCGGAGCGTGCATGTGAATACCGTGTGAGGCGATAGACAGGTCCCAGCGCCATTGTGCGTGACGGATATCTTCCAGAATCGGCTTCATTTCCGCTTCAGTCGCACCCGCATCCCATGCAGCTTTCGCTTCGAAGTGCGCATGAACCAGCTGATCTTCCACCTTGATTTTCAGGTCATGAATAGCCTGTTTACGCTCGGCGACCACTTTTTGCAGGGACGCTTTATCCTGGGTGTGGCAGTTCGCACAGGTCTGAGCAAAGTTATCGAACGGGTTACCAATCTTATGGTCGGTGTAGATCTTGCCTTCCGCGTTTTGCACTTTCGGCATGTGACAGTCGATACAGGTCACGTTGTTCTTGCCGTGAATGCCCGCGCTCCAGGTTTCATATTCCGGGTGCTGCGCTTTCAGCATCGGCGTTTTCGACAGGGAGTTGGTCCAGTCAGAGAAGGCGATGGTGTCGTAGTATTTCTCCATGTTCTCGACTTTCATGCCCTCGTCCCACGGGAACTTAACGGCTTTGTTTTTACCGTCGAAGTAGTATTCCACGTGGCACTGACCGCAGACCATGGATTGCTGATCAAAGCGACCGGCTTTCTCAAACGGTTTGCCGATTGCCTCCATCGCGCGTTCTGCATAAGGACGCGACAGCGTCAGCTCTGGCTTGCCTTTGGCGAAGTCTGGTGACGCAGTGTTATGGCAATCTGCACAGCCGAGATTGTTAACAATTTCTGGACCGCCGCGCGCCCATTTACCGTGGAAGTAGCCATCTTCACCATCTTTCTGGATCAGACGCGCTACGTCCGGGCTTTTACAGCTCCAGCAGGCCATCGGCAGCGGACCGTCTTCAGCCGTTTTTGGTGCGCCGGTACGTAAGGTTTCACGTACATCGGTCACGGCATAGGCGTGTCCACGCGGTTTGTTGTAATCGCGCGAGAATGGATATCCCGCCCACAGGATCACCAGACGCGGATCTTCTGCCAGCGCATCTTCACGGGCTGATTGCTCAGACGTGGCTTTCCAGGAGAGATATTGATCGGGATGCTGAGGAGCGAAGGTTTCATTCTTCGCTTCAACGGTGACGGTTTTTGCGGGTACAGGAGTTTGTTCAGCGTGAACAGCAGAAATAAATAATAAAGGTAATAACAGGCTGAAGAAACGGCGTACGCGTGATTTTATCCTTGCCATAGGGGTCTCATCCAGATGACGCCATTATCTGCAATGGCGGTTCTTTTATTGTTTTCCATAACAGCAACCACACGAATACTGTCATGACATTGCTCCACCCTATTTGTAACAAGAAACCACACTGAAAATGTTGTTTTTAATCAATTGTAAGTGTATGTAAAATACCACTTTAGAGTTATAAAACCCCTCTAACTCCTCACTCTTTTGTCTAATTCAGAGATAGATCACCTTTTCAATAATCCTTTAGATAACTACATGTTATCGCGAGATTTAATCAATTTTTGCTAGTTCCCTTCAAAATTAAGTTTGCCGCTAATTTGCACAATTCGTTTATTGCGTGATCTGCCGCGCAAATACTAAACAAAACTCTCAAAGCCCCTACATTTAACGTTTATGAGACATATTATTAACATCCTACAAGGAGAACAAAAGCCATGAGCCAAATACATAAACACGCTATTCCCGCAAACATTGCGGATCGTTGCCTGATAAACCCGGAGCAGTACGAAGAGAAATACCAGCAATCCGTTAACGAACCCGACACATTTTGGGGCGAGCAGGGAAAGATACTTGATTGGATCAAGCCGTACAGCCAGGTGAAGAACACCTCCTTCGCACCGGGCAACGTGTCGATTAAATGGTACGAAGACGGCACCCTGAACCTGGCCGCAAACTGCCTTGACCGTCATTTACAGGCAAATGGCGATCGCACCGCCATCATCTGGGAAGGCGATGACGCCACCCAAAGCAAAAACATTACTTATCGCGAACTGCATCGCGATGTTTGCCGTTTCGCCAATACGCTACTGGATTTAGGCATTAAAAAAGGCGACGTGGTGGCCATTTATATGCCGATGGTGCCGGAAGCGGCGGTTGCTATGCTGGCTTGCGCCCGCATTGGCGCGGTGCATTCGGTCATCTTCGGTGGTTTTTCACCAGAGGCGGTCGCCGGACGTATCATCGACTCCAATTCACGTCTGGTGATCACCGCCGACGAAGGCGTGCGCGCCGGCCGCGCCATCCCGCTGAAAAAGAACGTCGATGATGCGCTGAAAAACCCGAACGTGAAAACCGTAGAACATGTGGTCGTCCTCAAACGTACCGGTGGAAAAACGGAATGGCAGGAAGGCCGTGACCTGTGGTGGTCCGATCTTATCGAGAAAGCCAGCCCGGAACATCAGCCGGAAGAAATGAACGCGGAAGATCCGCTGTTTATCCTCTATACCTCCGGTTCAACCGGCAAGCCAAAAGGCGTACTGCATACCACCGGCGGATATCTGGTCTATGCCGCAACCACCTTTAAGTACGTGTTTGACTACCATCAGGGCGATATTTATTGGTGTACTGCTGACGTGGGTTGGGTAACCGGGCACAGCTACCTGCTGTACGGTCCGCTGGCCTGCGGCGCAACCACGCTGATGTTCGAAGGCGTGCCAAACTGGCCAACCCCGGCGCGTATGTCGCAGGTTGTGGACAAGCACCAGGTCAATATTCTGTATACCGCGCCGACCGCCATCCGCGCCCTGATGGCAGAAGGTGATAAAGCGATTGAAGGCACTGACCGCTCCTCGCTGCGTATCCTGGGTTCCGTTGGCGAGCCGATTAACCCGGAAGCATGGGAGTGGTACTGGAAGAAGATCGGCAACGAAAAATGCCCGGTCGTCGATACCTGGTGGCAGACCGAAACCGGTGGATTCATGATCACCCCGCTGCCGGGCGCCACCGAGCTGAAAGCGGGTTCCGCAACCCGTCCGTTCTTTGGCGTACAACCTGCGATTGTCGATAACGAGGGTAATCCGCTGGAAGGCGCGACCGAAGGCAACCTGGTGATTACCGACTCGTGGCCGGGCCAGGCGAGAACGCTGTTTGGCGATCACGAACGCTTTGAGCAGACCTACTTTTCTACCTTCAAGAATATGTACTTCAGCGGCGACGGCGCGCGTCGTGACGAAGATGGCTATTACTGGATCACCGGTCGTGTGGACGATGTGCTGAACGTCTCTGGCCACCGTCTGGGAACGGCAGAAATCGAATCGGCGCTGGTGTCGCATCCGAAGATTGCCGAGGCCGCGGTGGTGGGTATTCCGCATAATATTAAAGGCCAGGCGATCTACGCCTACGTCACGCTGAATCACGGCGAAGAGCCGTCACCGGAGCTGTACGCCGAGGTGCGCAACTGGGTACGTAAAGAAATTGGTCCGCTGGCAACGCCAGACGTGCTGCACTGGACCGACTCACTGCCGAAAACCCGCTCCGGCAAAATCATGCGCCGTATTCTGCGTAAAATCGCGGCGGGCGATACCAGCAATCTGGGCGATACCTCGACCCTCGCCGATCCTGGCGTGGTAGAGAAACTGCTCGAAGAGAAGCAGGCCATCGCGATGCCATCATAACCACAACCGTGAAATGCCCGATGGTGCACGGCTTATCGGGCCTACAAATCCTACCCCTACCCCTCCCCTGACCGGGAGGGAAAATATAATAACCCACCCCAAAGGATTTCGCGTTGCAGGAAGGCGGCAAGCGAGCGCATCCCCAGGAGCATAGTTCACTATGTGACTGAGGTGGGCGAGTGCGGCCAACACACTTGCAACGTGAAAGACGAAGGGGGCCTCTGGAGAACTCTGTGATGAATGACTCTATTTATCAGCGGATAGAAGACAGTGCGCGTTTCAGGGAGTTAGTTGAAAAAAGGCAACGGTTTGCCACCATTCTGTCCATCATCATGCTGGCAGTTTACATCAGCTTTATTTTACTGATTGCCTTTGCGCCTGGCTGGCTGGGTACGCCGCTACACGCGGGAACCAGCGTCACCCGGGGTATTCCGATTGGGGTCGGTGTGATCCTCATCTCCTTCATCCTGACCGGGATCTATATCTGGCGGGCAAACGGTGAATTCGACCGCCTGAACAATGCGGTTCTGCACGAGGTTAAAGCATCATGAAGAGAGTCCTGACGGCGCTTGCCGCCACGCTGCCCTTCGCCGCAAACGCGGCGGATGCTATTAGCGGTGCAGTCCAACGCCAGCCAACCAACTGGCAGGCGATTGTCATGTTCCTGATTTTCGTCATCTTTACGCTCGGTATTACTTACTGGGCGTCTAAGCGCGTACGTTCGCGTAATGACTACTACACCGCCGGCGGTAACATCACTGGTTTCCAGAACGGGCTGGCGATTGCGGGCGACTATATGTCGGCGGCATCGTTTCTCGGGATTTCCGCGCTGGTGTTTACCTCCGGTTATGACGGGCTTATCTATTCACTCGGCTTCCTGGTCGGCTGGCCAATTATCCTGTTCCTGATTGCTGAGCGTCTGCGTAACCTGGGTCGTTACACCTTTGCAGATGTTGCTTCTTATCGTCTGAAGCAAGGACCAATCCGTATTCTGTCGGCCTGTGGTTCTCTGGTGGTGGTCGCGCTGTATCTGATCGCCCAGATGGTCGGCGCAGGTAAGCTGATTGAGCTGCTGTTTGGTCTGAACTATCACATCGCCGTCGTACTGGTTGGCGTGCTGATGATGATGTACGTCCTGTTTGGCGGCATGCTGGCGACCACCTGGGTACAGATCATCAAAGCCGTTCTGCTGCTGTTCGGCGCCAGCTTTATGGCCTTTATGGTGATGAAGCACGTCGGCTTTAGCTTCAACAACCTGTTCACCGAAGCAATGGCGGTACACCCGAAAGGTTCAGCCATTATGAGCCCGGGCGGACTGGTAAAAGATCCGATCTCCGCCCTGTCGTTAGGTCTCGGCCTGATGTTTGGTACGGCAGGCTTGCCGCACATCCTGATGCGTTTCTTCACGGTCAGCGATGCCCGCGAAGCGCGTAAGAGCGTGTTCTATGCCACCGGTTTTATGGGTTATTTCTACATCCTGACCTTTATCATCGGCTTTGGTGCGATCATGCTGGTGGGCGCTAATCCGGCGTATAAAGACGCTGCTGGCGCGCTGATCGGCGGTAACAACATGGCGGCGGTTCACCTGGCGAATGCAGTGGGCGGCAACCTGTTCCTGGGCTTCATCTCAGCCGTGGCGTTTGCCACCATCCTGGCGGTGGTTGCAGGCCTGACGCTGGCGGGCGCATCGGCCGTTTCTCACGACCTGTACGCCAACGTGTTCCGTAAAGGCGCAACCGAACGTGAAGAGCTGAAGGTGTCGAAAATCACCGTACTGGTGCTGGGCGTGATTGCCATCCTGCTCGGCGTGCTGTTTGAGAACCAGAATATCGCCTTCATGGTAGGTCTGGCGTTTGCTATCGCAGCCAGCTGCAACTTCCCGATCATTCTGCTCTCCATGTACTGGTCAAGACTGACTACGCGTGGCGCGATGTTGGGCGGCTGGTTAGGTCTGCTGACGGCGGTGGTGCTGATGGTGCTTGGCCCGACGATTTGGGTCCAGATCCTTGGTCATGAAAAAGCCATTTTCCCGTATGAATATCCGGCGCTGTTCTCCATCAGCGTAGCGTTCCTCGGGATCTGGTTCTTCTCTGCTACCGATAACTCAGAAGAAGGTAATCGCGAACGCGAGCAGTTCCGTGCTCAGTTCATCCGTTCCCAGACCGGGTACGGCGTAGAACAAGGTCGCGCGCACTAACCACTCCTCCTCTTCCCCGGTCATTTTGGCCGGGGAAGACGTTCAGCGAATCATCCTGGATTCTCATCCGTTATCAAGCGACGAGCAGGCACAGCGATAAGCAACAGGAAAATAATCGCACACACAAGATTTAGCCACTGCCAGCCCTTCCAAAAAGCCAGCAACCCGGCACCCCAGAAATAAATCATTAAGCATTTATTAACATCCTTTTTTATTTTTATTTCATTCCTTTTGTAATACGTCCCTACCCTGCGGTAAAACTCCCCGTCAGTCGCAGTTTGCCATCAACCAGCTTGAACATATATGACGTTGCACCATCACAATACTCTGAAAGGCCGGGAAGTTGCGTATTAGGACCGGTCCCCTGTGAAATAAAAAGAATACCGTCCGTAAGTTCCCCTTGGGCGACGGTATCGCATGTTCCTTTAACGGTATGACGTTTACCATGTTCTTCATAATAAAACATGCCATCTTCATCCGCAGGAAAATAGCGACGCTGCTGCTCATGTTCCGAAAGCGCGTTAATTCTGTACTCGTTTATCATCAGGGATTCAGCATCAACACCGATGCTGGCAAGCATCTGCAGATGCGCCATAATCTGCTGCGAATTTTGGTCAAACACAGTCTCGGTAAGTACATCTTCCTGACGGTTTTCATCATAATCAATAAAGTCAAATAGCGTCCCCTGCAAAGGAAAGACAAAATATGTTTTCAACGCGACAACGTTTTTCTCCCGCAACGCCTGTTGGAACTGTTGAAACTGCAGCAGCGCGCTTTTCTTTTGTTCCGCCGTGGTGATGGGAGTAACGTTTTTGGCGCTATAAAGAATAAGCAGCACAGAAGTAAAGTGATGACCCGTTTGGGCATACATCGTTTTCCCGGTCAGGATGACATCTTTTCCCAGAGAAGGAGCAAGATCGGCGTAATTAAGCTTATTTTTGCCCATCAAGATAATCTGCACTTGCGGAACATTTTCACGCTCACCGTTAACATCGCACTCAAACGGTTGATCCAATTTAAGATAATCATAAGTTACCGCTTCATCGCCATCTTTGATGCTTTCGTAATTTGGCGAACCGGGTAATGTCTGTTGTATTAATGTTCCCTGAAGTGTCACCTGTTGGTCTTCATCAGGACACCAGGCCAAAACGGCATGACTAAACAAAAGAGCAGATAACCACAAATATTTCACGCTGCGCATCCTTACAATGGCGAGTAACATTTATCATTATTCTAAGGCGTAAACATAAATTTAAACATAGCCTCTAAGAAAATCAGAATCTCATCCTCTCTTCCGGTCATTTTGGCTGGGGATCACATTTTTCCTTCTGCGTTGTATCCATCTTCTGCATTAGCGTTATTGTATAAAAATAAAATTGAAATATTGTTTTTATTACATCAACACGTTAATTCATTTTTTAGAAATGAGGATGTTATGAAGAAATATGCCCTAGTAGGAACTGGCGGGCGCGCGGGACTTTACATCAGCGCGATTGGCGGGCAGTGGAAAGAAAATGCACGTCTGGTCGCCTTTTGCGACACCAATCAAACCCGTATGAATTACGCCAACCAGCTTTTGGCGAACGAAGGTGCGCCCCCGGTCTCTACATGGAAGGCGCAGCAGTTTGAAGAGATGATCCGCGAAACACGTCCGGATATCATCATTGTGACCACCATGGACCGGACTCACGACGACTATATCGTGCGTGCGCTACGCGCAGGCTGCGATGTGATCACCGAAAAACCGATGACCATCGATGAGCAACGCGCCCTGCGGATTCTGGACGCCATTGAAGAGACCGGCCGTCAGTTACGCGTCGCTTTTAACTATCGCTATGCACCGCACCACAGCAAGGTTCGCGAACTGCTGATGAACGGTACGATTGGCGAGGTTTATTCAGTTCACTTTGAATGGTTGCTCAATACCGAACACGGTGCCGATTATTTCCGTCGCTGGCATCGCGAAAAACGTAATAGCGGCGGCTTATTAGTGCATAAATCCACTCACCATTTTGATCTAATGAACTTCTGGCTGGGCAGTTATCCCGAGCGGGTGTATGCCGAAGGCAGCCTGAGTTTCTATGGAAAAGAGAACGCCGAACGCCGGGGCGTGACGCAATTTTACCCGCGCGCTCACGGCTATGCGCAGGCCAAAGACGATCCGTTTGCGCTGCATATGGCCGAAAACCCTCAGCTTAAAGCGCTCTATCTGGATGCAGAACATGAAGATAACTATTTCCGCGACCAGAGCGTATTCAGCGACGGCATCACCATTGAAGACACCATGTCGGTGCTGGTGAAGTATCAGAATCAGGTGCAGCTTACCTACTCACTGAACACCTGGCTGCCGTGGGAAGGCTTGAACGTGGTCTTTAACGGCAGCGAAGGCCGCCTGGAGATGAAAATCGTTGAGAAATCCTACGTCAACGCCGGAGGCGAGCGGGATAACGAAGGCTGCCTTGAAGCCTGTGACATCACTGTTTTCCCGATGTTTTCCGCGCCGTGGCAAGCTGATTTTACCCTCGGCGAAGGCGGTCACGGCGGTGGAGATAATGCGATGCTGGCCGATCTGTTTGGCGAACCGCGGCACGATCCGTTGCAGCGTGCCGCCGACCATCGCGCCGGCGCCATGTCGATTTTGACCGGTATCGCCGGGAATATTTCAATGCAGCAACAGCGGCCGGTGAATTTTAAAGAGTTCGCGCTGATTTCACGCTTGAAATAGCACACAGCCGCTGGTCAGAACATCAGCCTTGCGACCAGCGGCGCTACCAGCACCATCACCACGCCGGAAAGCATCATCACCAGGCTGGCGACCACGCCCTCCTGCTGGCCGAGTTCATAAGAGCGCGCCGTGCCCGCACCATGCGAGGCTGCGCCAAATCCTGCGCCTTTCGCCATCCCTTCCCGAATAGAAAGCCGTAAAAACAGTACATCGCCAACCGCCATACCGAATACACCGGTCACTACCACGAACAATGCCACCAGGTCTGGTTGCCCGCCCAACGGCTCTGCTGCCGCCAGCGCAAATGGCGTGGTGACGGAGCGCACCGCCAGACTACGCTGGATTTCATCAGGCAACATAAACAGACGCGCCAGCCACACGGAACTGGTAACGGCCACCAGCGTTGCCGTCACCACGCCCGCCGTCAGTGACATCCAGTGCCGCTTAATCACGGCAAGGTTGTCATAGACCGGAACGGCAAAGGCGATGGTCGCTGGGCCTAACAGCCACAGCAGCCAGTGCGATTCACCAATATAGTTTTGCCAGGAGATATGCCCAAAGACCAGCATCAGGACCAGCAGCGCCGGAGTGAACACTAACGGCATCAGCGGTAATTTACGAAAACGGCGATACAGGCGCTTGTTGGCAAAATAGATGCCCAGCGTAATCACCAGACACAGCACGCTTAGCTGGAAATTACTCACGGTTTAGCCTGCTCATTTCATAGCGATACACTTTATCCACGACCCACGCCGTTGCGCCAAGCACCATCAACGTACTTAGCGCAATGACGGCAAATATGCGCCAACCATCGACCAACAACAGCTGCGTATAGTTGACGACAGCCACCACCGCCGGAACAAAAAACAGCAACATTTCAGCCAGTAACCAGCGAGCGCCTGCGCGAATCCAGTTCAACGGGATAACCCGGCAGACAATCAGCGCCAACATCAGCACCATCCCAACCAGGTTGGCAGGAAGCGGCAGATGCAGCCAGGAGACAAGATATTGAGCAAATACAAATAGACCTGCGTACAACAGAACCTGAACGGGGATCTGGAGTCGATGAATAACGGCAGGCGTCACGCGGCTTATCGCCACAGCCATGAGGGTATGTCCTTAAAAAATAGAGAGCGCCAGTATAGAGAGCCCCCGTCCAGGACTGAAATGAATTAAACTCATTGCAGGCATAGTCTTAAGGAATAATCATGGATATCAGAACGCTGCGCTATTTTGTTGAGGTGGTTCGTCAGCAGAGCTTTACCCGCGCAGCGGAGAAGCTTTTTGTCACCCAGCCCACCATCAGCAAGATGTTGAAGAACCTTGAAGACGAGCTTAACTGCACGCTGTTAATCCGCGACGGTCGGCGACTGCTGTTAACCGACACCGGACAGGTTGTTTTCGAACGCGGCCTGGCGATCCTCGCCGAGTTTCGCCAGCTCGAAGCAGAACTCAGCGACATTAATCACCTCAACAAGGGAGTGCTGCGCCTCGGCATCCCGCCCATGGTCGGTATGTTGATGGCCGGGCCTATCAGCCTGTTTCGCCAGCGCTATCCCGGCGTGGAGCTGAAGGTATCTGAATTTGGAGGCTTAACCGTCCAGCAGGCGGTGATGAATGGCGAGCTGGATGTCGCGATGACCGCGCTGCCGGTTGAAGAAGAGAGCGGCCTGGCGACCTTACCGCTTTTTAGCCATCCGCTCTGCGTGCTGGTCCCCCGCTCCGGTCAGTGGACAACGTGTGAATCCATTTCCCCCGAGGCGTTAGCGGAGCATCCCCTGCTTATCTACAACGAAGATTTCGCGTTGAGCCGTCAGTTGCTTGAGCTGTTTAACCAGCACAACGTCAAACCCCGCATCGCGGTACGCAGTGGGCAGTGGGATTTTCTGGCGGCGATGGTGCAAGCCGGAGTCGGGATCGCCATTTTACCGGAGCCGATTTGCCAGCGGTTGGATAAGCAGACGCTGCGCTGGATCCCTTTGGAGAGTGATTTACGCTGGCAGTTGGGCATGATTTGGCGCGAAGGTGTGTATCTGTCGCACAGCGCCCAGGCGTGGCTCAAATGCTGTGAAGGGTTCTGGCTAACGCAAGAGTCGTAACATGCCGGATGCGGCTTAACGCTTATCAGACCTACAATTGGATTCCGTAGGCCTGATAAGCGTAGCGCCATCAGGCACAACCGTTTATTCGTTCTCGATCAACAGCGCTTCCAGCAAATCCAGATCGTGCAGCAGTTTTTGCAGCGTTTCATTGCTAATTTCCCGCGTGGCGCGCAGGTGATAAAGCTCCGCGCGCTCGGAGCGCAGGGCCGCCAGACGGAAACGCCGCTCGAGGTTTTCTTCCTGCATCGAGCTTTCTACGTCGTTGCGTCCGTCGGCGCGTCGACGCAGGTTACCGATGACGCGTGAACTTACCTCGGTGAGCAACTGATTGTCGATGTTCTCTTCGGTGTCTGCGGCCAGACGCTCCTCCATTTTCTGGATGGCGACAATCGCCACTTCCGCCGTGGCAGCGCGGGCAATTCGTTCCTCTTTCTGCTGCTGCGAGTGGTCTGCCACTTCCAGGTGTTGCAGCAGAAGCGGCAGCATCACCACGCCAACAAACAGCGAGAACAGAATCACGCCCGCGGCAAGGAAGATCAGCTCATATCGCGCCGGGAAGCCGCTACCATCCGGTAACAGCAACGGAATAGAGAGCACACCGGCGAGAGTAATGGCCCCACGCACGCCCGCAAAGGAGGCGATCATGATTTCACGCGTCGTCCAGGAACCAAACTCCATCGGCTTTTTCTTCAGGAAGCGCAGGCTAAACTTCTTCATCGTCCACAGCCAGCCAAAACGTACCAGCATCAGCGCCACGTAAATCAGCACGATATCGGTAAACAGCATCCAGATTTCAACATTCGGATCGGCTTCTGCCGCCGCCAAAGAAGACTCCAGAATCCCCGGCAACTGCAGTCCTAACAGCAAGAAAACCATGCCGTTAAACACAAACTCCAGCATCGCCCAGGTGCTGTTAGCACGTAAACGCATCGCCAGCGGCGCCCGGCGCATTACCCCGGAACGGGTGATGGTCATCCCGGCTGCGACCGCCGCGAGGATGCCGGAAACACCGATGTGTTCCGCAATCAGGTAAGACGCAAACGGCAGCAGGAACAGCAGAACGATTTGCGTTGCCGGTTCATCACCACCCCAGCGGCTGAGAAAACGCAGGGAGCGCCCGTACAGCCAACTGACGACAAAACCGGCCAGGATACCGCCAATCGCTACCTTGAAGAATTCAAGCGTTGCGCCACCAACTGTAAACACCATCGTGCCCATCGCCACGGCGACGGCAAATTTCAGTGATACCAGACCGGAGGCGTCGTTCATCAACGCTTCGCCCTGCAGGATACCCATGATTTTCTTCGGTATGCGTCCCTCCCCCACTATGCCGGAAAGGGCAACGGCATCGGTTGGCGACAGGACAGCGGCCAGCGCAAAGGCTGGGATGAGAGGGATCCCCGGCACCAGCCAGTAAATCATAAAGCCAATCCCGACCACCGTGACCAGAACCAGCGCCAGCGCAAGGCCGAAGATCTCTCGCCCGTGCTCCAGAAACTCACGGGTTGGCGTCTTCCAGCCATCGGCGAAGAGCAGCGGCGGGATGAACAGAACCAGAAAAAGCTCAGGATCGAATTCCACATGCAAACCAAACGTCGGCCACGCCAGCAAGGCGCCGATGGCGATCTGCATAAGGGGTAAAGGGAGTTGGAATGGCAATACGCGAGTAAAAACCCCCGACAGCGAGACCACAAGGGTCATGATGAGTATGGTGAAAAAGATTTCCATGCGTTCCCTGTTTGCGATGTTTCTTATGATCAGTGATGAGAGGCGTCGTGCCTCAATTCTATCTACTTGAGAGTAACGCAAAAGACAACGAGAGTGTTGTGAAAATAAAAACGGGCGGCCAAAGCCACCCGTTTTCAGAATCTTCATCAAATGAGGATTAGATAGCCCAACCACCAGCGTAGAAGGCCACCAGCGCGATGGCGATGACCACTGTGCCGATGTTCAGTTTGCGCCATTCGCCAGAGACGATACGACCAATCACCAGGGTAGCAAAGCCAATCATAATGCCGGTCACGATGTTACAGGTCAGCACGATAAATACGGCCGTTACCAGCCCCGCCATAGCGTCGACAAAGTCAGCAAAGTCGATTTTCGCTACGTTGCTCAACATCAACAGACCCACATACATCAGCGCAGGTGCCGTTGCATATACTGGTACAAGATAAGAGAGCGGAGAGAGGAACAGGATCAGCAGGAACAGTACGCCAACGGTGATCGCCGTCAGGCCAGTTTTGCCGCCTGCCGCCGTACCCGCTGCGGATTCAATATAAACCGCCGCCGGTGCAGCACCCACCAGACCAGAGAACACGCTGCTCAGGGAGTCGGTGGTCAGCGCTTTGCCGCCGTCAATAATCTGTCCGTCTTTATCCAGCAGATTCGCCTGTCCGGCTACCGCACGGATGGTTCCGGTCGCATCGAAGACAGCGGTCATGACCAGCGCCAGCACGCTCGGCAGTACGATTGGGTTTAGTGCGCCCATAATATCCAGGCTACCGATCAGCGAGTTGCCGTTTTCGTCGCTCAGAGACGGCATGGCAAAAATACCGGAGAAATGTACGGCCGGGTCGAAAATCAGACCCACTACGGAAATACCGATAATAGTCAGCAGGATACCGCCCGGTACTTTCAGTTTTTCGAGGCCAATAATCACCGCCAGACCTACCAGCGACATAATCACCGGGAAGGTATCGAAATCGCCCAGCGCAACCGGCAGGCCGTCCAGCGGGTTTTTAATAACCAGACCCACGCCGTTTGCCGCAATCAGCAGCAGGAACAGGCCGATACCAATCCCCGTACCGTGCGCAACACCCTGCGGTAGATTGCGCAGGATCCAGCTACGAATACCGGTCGCGGAAATGATGGTAAACAGGACACCCATCAGGAACACCGCACCCAGCGCAACAGGCACGCTGATATGTTGTCCCAGTACCAGGCTGAATGCGGTAAACGCCGTCAAAGAAATGGCGCAACCAATCGCCAGCGGCAGGTTTGCCCACAGGCCCATCACAATAGAACCGACGCCCGCGACCAGACAGGTTGCCACAAATACAGCGGCAGGCGGGAATCCAGCTTTACCCAGCATCCCCGGAACCACGATGACGGAGTAGACCATGGCCAGGAACGTCGTTAATCCGGCAACGACTTCCTGACGAACGGTACTGCCGCGGAGCGAAATTTTAAACCAGGCGTCGAGTGAACCGCCGGTACGCGCTGAAGGCGTAGACATAGAAAACATCCCCTGAGAGTTTATTTTTTCGTCATTATGCGTGCTGGACAATCCACTGCCTGCTAAACGTTTTCTCCATGTGCCAGGTTTGCGTCAATAGGGGTGTCGCAAAAAAGCAAACGTTTAGCTCCGCGCATAAAAAACGGGTGGTAAAAAAAAGCAAACGATTATCCAGCGATCATACGCTGGTTTTCAACTGAACTTTGCCGCTTTTTACTCATTTCTTCTTATAACGCGCAATAAATAATCAGTCGATGCGCAAACGTTATCGTCAATGCGCAGTCTGGCAACAAAATTTGCGGAGTTATTACAACATCGGTGTGCCTTTTTCACGCAAACTTGCGCAAGAAAACCGGTGAAGATGCGGAAAATTTTTTGGCTAAAAAATCACCATTTCACTGGTAAATGGAGAGAGGTGGCTTACAATTACATTATCAACACAGACCGGAACCTCACCTAATGTGCTCGACTGAGGGGTGTTGATGTCGGGGGAAACCCTCCCGTGAACCAGCGGGATAGAGTGAAAGACAAAGACCGGAACCAAACTAAAGCGCCCTCTGTGGCGCTTTAGTTTTATATCCGTCAATCCATCAGATATTTCACATCAATCATCTTCCAGCAGACGCGCCCCGGTCCCCTTCTCGCCAAGCTGATCGCCTGGGTTACGCAACGGGCAATCGCTGCGCGACAAACAACCGCAACCAATACACCCATCCAGTTCATCGCGTAGCGCCACTAAAGTATGAATGCGTCGATCCAGCTCTTCACGCCATTGCGAAGAGAGCTGCTTCCACTCTTTAGCACTGAGCGAATGTCCTTCAGGTAATACGCCGAGCGCGTCACCGATCGTTGCCAACGGGATCCCGATGCGTTGAGCAATCTTGATAATCGCCACGTAACGTAACACATCACGTCTGTATCGGCGCTGATTGCCGCTGTTGCGCATACTGCTGATTAACCCTTTGCTTTCATAGAAATGCAGGGTTGATACCGCCACGCCGCTACGCTTTGCAACTTCACCTGGCGTGAGCAGCGCTTTTATTCGGGGTAATTTCTTTTCCATAAATCGCTTTACCTCAAGTTAACTTGAGGAATTATACTCGCCCACAGACAAAACGACGAATCGAATACTGAAAAAGAGGCAGCCCTATGTCCCATCAGCAGATTATTCAGACCCTTATTGAATGGATTGACGACCATATCGATCAGCCGCTGAACATTGAGGCGGTGGCGAAAAAATCAGGTTACTCGAAGTGGTATTTACAGAGAATGTTCCGCACGGTGATGCGCCAGACGTTGGGTGACTATATCCGCCAGCGTCGACTCCTGCTGGCTGCTGTTGAACTGCGGACGACCGAGCGACCTATTTTCGATATCGCGATGGATCTTGGTTACGTATCACAACAAACCTTCTCACGCGTGTTTCGCCGCGAGTTTGATCGTACCCCCAGCGATTACCGCCACCGCCTGTAAGATTATTGCCCGCTCTGCGTCAGTATGGCGGGCGACCGTTGTATCCAGTGCATGAACTCCTGTGGCGGCAGCGCCTTCGCAAAATACCAGCCCTGACAATACTGTACGCCACGTTCGCGCAGCCACTCGATTTGCTCAACCGTCTCTACCCCTTCCGCAATCATCTTCAGGTGTAAGCTTTGCGCCATTTCGATGATATGTTCGGCAATCAGGTGACTGGTGCTGTTGGTGGACAACGTACTAATAAATGATTTGTCGATCTTCAGGATATCGATATTCAACGCGGATAAATTGTGTAGATTGGAATATCCCGTCCCAAAATCATCAAACGCCACTTCATAACCCGCCTGACGAAACGCCTGGATTACCGCGGTCATTTTATCTACATCAATAAATCCGCGTTCCGTCACCTCGACTTTAATTTGCTGAGCCGCCACAGAGTACTCACGGTTTTTGTCGGTAATCAGGGCAATAAGTCGGGATGAATGAAAGTCAGAAGCAGAGAGGTTTATCGAGATATAAAGCTGAGGATGCGCCGAAAGAAAATATCCTAAATCGTTGAACACCTCTTCAATCACGTAATCCGTGATCCGCTCAATCATTCCCTCTTTTTCAGCCAGTGGAATAAACTCGGTTGGGCTCATTACTTCACCATCACAGCCCGGCCAGCGCAGCAGAGCCTCAGCCCCTACGCACTGACCGTTTTCGATATCAATGATCGGCTGGTAGTGCAGACACAGTTGACGTTTTTTGATTGCTCGTTTTAACAAGCGGCGGGGAGATAAGTATTCCTGACGCGTGCGCCACCACATTAACAGCATCAGGATGCTGCAGATAATCCCGAAAGGAATCGTTAACGCAGCCTCATGATAGAAAATCGAATGTATGCGTTTATCCGAGGTCGACACAATAATCGCAATCGGGCGTTTTTCTGAATGCACTTTGGTGTAGAAGCGATCGTCCAACTGGAAGGTTGAGGCTTCACCGCGCACCAACGGCAATAACTGCGCAATAGGCGCCCCTTCGCTGGCAGAGAAAAAAGTACCCGTTACCGTGTCATACACGCCCCAGGACAGGTCCGGGTCATCTGACATAACTTCGCTGTAAGATAATGGGTTGATGACGGCAACGTAGTTTCCACGTTGCATATACGTCATTCTGTAGCCAGCGAAAAAGGGGGTATCGCGATAGTAATAGATGGAGATGTCCGGCGTACGTTTATAGTCGGCGGTCGGCATAATATAGGCGACTGGCGGCGCCATCGACGTAGAGCACAAAAAATGATCGCCCTGCGCATAAATTAGCTCGCTGATATATAAACGACCACGAATAATATCTAGCATATTTTTCTGATGTGCCGGGGTACACATCTTACCTTGATACAACAGGGCCATATCTCGCGCTAAATCGGCTTGTTGGATCACCAATTCAGTTTTATTTAACACCAGTTGCGCAAAAGAGCGAAGTTGATTACGGGTTTCGGACATTGCCCGGATTTGAGCAAACCATAACGCCAGCACCACGGGGAGCAATACCACCATGAATGTTCCGAGGAACTTCAGTATCTTGCGTCGCGCACTGTGATTCATGTCAGCCCTGTTTCCCTGTTTCGTATATGCCAGAACCCATTAAGGCAAGATGCTATAAACACCGACTGATTAAGTTGCATGAATCTATCAGTATTAGCAACAGACTTCTCTATGTAAAAGTCTGATAATAGTTGATGATGATATTATTTTTCCGTAAGGCAAACTTAAAGTTATGCTTATTTCATAACGTTATTATCCCCAAGGAGTAATTTTTTATAAGCACTATCCTGGCTTTATTTAAGAAATTCATTAGATTTTTTTAACGATTAATTTAGGATAAATAAAACAGGTAACGCAAATGCATCTTTAGAGTTGATTATTTAGTATCATTGCTTCCTTGAATATAACCACATATTTAACATGGTTATCATCCTGCAAAAAATACGTCCAACACTGGTGAACAAACGAGCATATGTGATATAGTTCACAAAAATCATGTAACAGAAACGATGTTTCATTCATGTTATTGCCCGTCGATAGCCAGAGTACTACACCCTCGGTGAACACCCCCGCGCTGTCCTGGGCATCCAGACTTTCTGAGGACGTTTTTCATGGCAACGATAACAACTGGCGTGGTTCTTCTGCGGTGGCAATTACTCAGTGCAGTGCTGATGTTTTTAGCCAGTACGCTCAATATCCGTTTTCGTAAATCAGATTATATTGGCCTGGCCGTCATTAGCAGCGGTTTAGGGCTGGTTTTTGCCTGCTGGTTTGCGACCGGATTACTCGGCATAACCCTGGTGGATATGTCCGCAATCTGGAAGAACATTGAAACCGTAATGGTTGAAGTGATGAGCCATACACCGCCAGACTGGCCGATGGTGTTGAACTGATAACAGAATTGCATATGGCTACCTCAGTCCTGAGGTAGCCATAATTTTCAGCGAAAAGCAGAAGGATTAGAACGGAATATCGTCGTCGAAATCCATCGGCGGCTCATTAGACGGCGCTGCCGGAGCCGACTGCTGCGGGCGAGACTGCGCGCCGCCGCTGAACTGATTGCCACCTTGCGGCTGCTGAGGCTGACCCCAACCACCCTGCTGCTGGCCGCCACCTGCCGGAGCACCACCACCCTGACGACCGCCCAGCATTTGCATGGTGCCGCCAACGTTAACCACAACTTCAGTGGTGTACTTTTCTACGCCGGATTGATCGGTCCATTTGCGGGTACGCAGCTGACCTTCGATATAGACCTGGGAACCTTTACGCAGATATTCGCTGGCAACTTCCGCCAGTTTGCCGAACAGCACCACACGGTGCCATTCAGTCTGCTCTTTCATTTCGCCGGTCGCTTTATCACGCCAGGATTCGGAAGTAGCCAGCGTAATGTTGGCAACTGCGCCACCATTCGGCATATAGCGTACTTCCGGGTCCTGGCCCAGATTACCGACGAGAATCACCTTGTTTACGCCTCTGCTGGCCATGATCGTGTCTCCTGAAAAACGTTACTGAATAAGTGTAAGCGCGGGATTGTAGCATTTCCAATAGCGCTTTTACTACGTTGCGAGATCGATTCCAGTAAACAACCCCAGACAGACATTGTTGCACAGGCATCTGCGTTTTGCATTCCAATACTGTATATCCATTCAGGTCAGGTTGTGTCATAATTAACCGTTTGTGATCGCCGGTAGCACCATGCAGCCAGGCAAAAAAGCGTTTAATCCGGGAAAGATGAATGGATAAGATCGAAGTTCGGGGCGCCCGCACCCATAATCTCAAAAACATCAACCTCGTCATCCCGCGCGACAAGCTGATTGTCGTCACCGGGCTTTCGGGCTCAGGCAAATCTTCGCTCGCTTTCGACACCTTGTATGCCGAAGGGCAGCGTCGTTACGTTGAATCCCTTTCCGCGTACGCGCGTCAGTTTCTGTCGCTGATGGAAAAGCCGGATGTCGACCACATTGAGGGGCTGTCTCCCGCCATCTCAATTGAACAAAAATCGACATCCCACAACCCGCGATCCACGGTAGGTACGATTACCGAAATTCACGACTATCTGCGCCTGTTGTTTGCCCGCGTTGGCGAACCGCGCTGCCCGGATCACGACGTTCCCCTGGCGGCCCAGACCGTTAGCCAGATGGTGGACAACGTTCTGTCGCAGCCGGAAGGCAAACGTCTGATGCTGCTGGCGCCGGTGATTAAAGAGCGTAAAGGCGAGCATACTAAAACGCTGGAAAACCTGGCAGGCCAGGGCTATATCCGCGCCCGTATCGACGGTGAAGTGTGCGACCTTTCCGATCCGCCCAAGCTTGAACTGCAAAAGAAACACACTATTGAAGTGGTGATTGACCGCTTTAAAGTACGCGACGATCTCACCCAGCGACTGGCTGAATCCTTTGAAACCGCGCTGGAACTGTCCGGTGGTACGGCGGTGGTCGCCGATATGGACGATCCGAAAGCGGAAGAGTTGCTGTTCTCCGCCAACTTCGCCTGCCCGATCTGCGGCTACAGCATGCGCGAGCTGGAACCACGTCTGTTCTCGTTCAATAACCCAGCGGGCGCATGCCCGACCTGTGACGGTCTCGGCGTGCAGCAGTATTTCGATCCTGACCGTGTGATCCAAAATCCGGAACTGTCGCTGGCCGGTGGTGCTATCCGCGGCTGGGATCGCCGTAACTTCTATTACTTCCAGATGCTTAAGTCACTGGCGGAACACTATAAATTCGACGTCGAAGCCCCATGGGCCAGCCTGAACCCTGCCGTGCATAAAGTGGTGCTGTACGGTTCCGGTAAAGAGAATATCGAATTTAAATACATGAACGATCGCGGCGATACGTCCGTACGCCGCCATCCGTTCGAAGGCGTATTGCACAATATGGAGCGCCGTTATAAAGAGACGGAATCCAGCGCGGTACGTGAAGAATTAGCCAAGTTCATTAGCAACCGACCGTGCGCCAGCTGTGAGGGGACGCGTTTACGCCGGGAAGCCCGCCACGTATTTGTCGAAAATACACCACTGCCCGCGATTTCCGACATGAGCATCGGTCACGCCATGGATTTCTTCAACAACCTGAAGCTTGCGGGTCAGCGAGCGAAGATTGCAGAGAAAATTCTCAAAGAGATTGGCGATCGTCTGAAGTTCCTGGTCAACGTCGGCCTCAACTATCTGACGCTGTCGCGTTCAGCAGAAACGCTCTCCGGCGGCGAAGCCCAGCGTATTCGTCTGGCAAGCCAGATCGGCGCAGGTCTGGTCGGCGTAATGTATGTACTGGATGAACCGTCTATCGGTCTGCATCAGCGCGATAACGAGCGTCTGCTGGGTACGCTTATCCACCTGCGTAATCTGGGCAATACCGTCATTGTGGTTGAGCATGATGAAGACGCGATTCGCGCCGCTGACCACGTCATCGACATCGGCCCCGGCGCGGGCGTTCACGGCGGCCAGGTGGTCGCCGAAGGTACGCTAAAAGATATCATGGCCGTGCCTGAGTCGCTGACCGGCCAGTACATGAGCGGTAAGCGCAAGATTGAAGTGCCGAAACAGCGCGTGGCGGCAGACCCGGAAAAAGTGTTGAAGCTGACCGGCGCGCGCGGTAACAACCTGAAAGATGTCACCCTGACGCTGCCGGTTGGTTTATTTACCTGCATTACCGGTGTTTCCGGTTCGGGTAAATCGACGCTAATTAACGACACGCTGTTCCCGATTGCGCAGACGGCGCTGAACGGCGCCACGCTGGCTGAACCCGCGCCATATCGTGATGTTCAGGGTCTGGAACATTTCGACAAAGTGATCGACATTGACCAAAGCCCGATTGGCCGTACGCCGCGCTCTAACCCGGCAACCTACACCGGCGTGTTTACGCCAGTGCGCGAACTGTTTGCCGGTGTGCCGGAGTCACGTGCCCGCGGTTATACTCCGGGTCGTTTCAGCTTTAACGTCCGCGGCGGACGCTGTGAAGCCTGTCAGGGCGACGGCGTGATCAAAGTCGAAATGCACTTTCTGCCGGATATCTACGTGCCGTGCGATCAGTGTAAAGGCAAGCGCTATAACCGCGAAACTCTGGAGATTAAGTACAAGGGCAAGACTATCCACGAAGTGCTGGATATGACGATTGAAGAAGCGCGTGAGTTCTTCGATGCCGTTCCGGCGCTGGCGCGTAAGCTGCAAACGCTGATGGACGTGGGTCTGACGTACATTCGACTGGGTCAGTCCGCCACCACGCTCTCGGGCGGTGAAGCGCAGCGCGTGAAGCTGGCGCGTGAACTGTCCAAACGCGGTACCGGTCAAACGCTGTATATTCTCGACGAACCGACCACCGGTCTGCATTTTGCGGATATTCAGCAACTGCTGGACGTGCTGCATCAGCTCCGGGATCAGGGCAACACCATCGTAGTGATTGAGCACAATCTGGACGTGATAAAAACCGCTGACTGGATTGTCGATCTCGGTCCGGAAGGCGGCAGCGGCGGCGGGGAAATTCTGGTTTCAGGCACACCAGAAACAGTCGCTGAGTGTGAAGCCTCACACACGGCCCGTTTCCTCAAACCACTGTTGTAATCATGCCGATGGCGCTACGCTTATCAGGCCTACAAAATATGCATAATTGCTTGTAGGCCGGATAAGGCGCTGGCGCCTCATTGCGGAAAACAGATCAGGACTGCGCCAGTATCCGGCGTTTATCTTCCGGCAGCGTGTTTACGGCCTGCTGATAAGAGGCGTCTACCAGGTAGTAGATTTGCGAATCAGGCAGCGAGCCGTCCAGATACACCGTACTCCAGTGCGCCTTATTGAGATGCCGGCTTGGCCGTACATCGCTATGCTGCTGACGTAACAACTCTGCCAGTTCCGGGCTGGTTTTCAGTGACACCGCCGGGCGTTCTTCCACCTCTTTTACCATGGCAAAAAGCACATCTTCGACTTTGATTTGAGTGGCCTTCCAGTCACTGTGTACGCTCTGCTCGGCGCCCATTTTTGCCATGCAGTATTGCAGCAACTCCGAATTCGTCATCTTAATTCCCCTTACCAGCATATTGCCTAATGAGAACATCTTTTATTCAGTGTGCAGCAAGTCCGCAAAAGGTAAAAGCAGGTAACGCAAATTTGTTTAAAAAAACAACAACCGCAAGCAACGTCCTCAATACTCCGAGTTGACGATCACCTCTTCACCAAACGCGCCAGCCTGTGGCAACGGTTTATAAGTGGAGTTAGAAGCGCGTAAAATACGAATACCGCGAATACCCACATCTCGGGCGGCGGTAATGTCATTATCAGAGTCGCCGTAGAACATACGGATATTTTTATCCTGCAGCCACTGCGTTTTCGTATTCTGGCCCGGCTTATCACCGGCAAAAATGACCGGGTTCATATTGCCGGCCGGGATGTGAAAGTTATCGGACAGCGTTTTCGACACCGTTTCGGTCTTCGTCTGGCTACGCCCGGTTACGAAAAAGATGCTGTCGCCGCGACGCACGTGCATATCAATCAACTGACGCGCCACTTCTTTCGGAATGCTGAATTCGTCCCAGCCATTGTTCATTTTTTCCCAGAAGGCCGGATTTTTCAGGTAATCCTCACTGTCCGGAGAATACGTTTTTTTTCCGCGCCAGAAGCCTGGGCTGGAAAAGAGGACGGTGTCATCGATATCAAACCCGACGGCCATCGGCGGGCGTCCGGTCAGGCTGTTTTCAATTTGTGCCACGGAGACCCAGTGAATGGGTGCCTGCTCAGCGAGTTTTGCAACGTTGGTGCCTGGATTAAGCTGAGAGGGAGAGGAAACTAACGCCTGGGCCGGCTGATTTAGCGTGAACAATAAACAAATGGCACTCAGTGCCAACGTAAACTTGCGCATATTTTTCCCTAAGTAGTCAGTTAGTTATCATTTTTTTATTAACAACTGGTCAAAAAACTATCTGACCTTACCCCTTAGGGGGAGGGAAAGGAAGGATTTTCTCTGGTTTTGTCCTGGAAAAAGAGCATGATCACATTGGAAAACAGACCAAAAGCACGGTGAAAGAAAGTAGGCCGGATAAGATGATTACACCTCAATCCGGCAATACAATGCCTGATGGCGCGACGCTTATCAGGCCTAAAAACCCGGTTACATGACGGCGGCAAATGCCTTCGCCACCCGCTGCACGTTACCGTGATTCAACCCGGCCACGCACATACGACCGCTGGCTATCAGGTACACACCGAACTCATCGCGCAGGCGATCGACCTGAGCAGCGCTGAGCCCGGTATAGCTGAACATCCCGCGCTGTTGCAGCAGGTAATCAAAGTTACGACCAGGGATCTCCGCATTCAATACGTTAACCAGCGCCTGGCGCATCGCCAGAATACGGGTACGCATCTCTTCGACTTCCGCCAGCCAGTTGGCTTTCAGCGCGTCATCACCCAACACCGCGGCCACGACCTGCGCACCAAAGTTTGGCGGGCTGGAATAGTTACGACGCACCGTCGCTTTTAGCTGCCCCAGAACGCGGCTGGCGGCATCAGCGTCTTCACAGACCACTGAAAGTCCGCCGACACGTTCGCCGTACAAAGAGAAAATCTTCGAGAATGAGTTGCTGACCAGTGCAGGCAATCCGGCGCTGGCAATGGCGCGGATCGCATAGGCATCGTCTTCCATTCCGCCGCCGAAACCCTGGTAAGCAATATCCAGGAACGGGATCAGATCGCGAGCTTTCAGGATCTCAATGACACCATCCCATTGCGCGGGAGTTAAATCCGCACCCGTCGGGTTATGGCAGCATGGATGCAGCAGTACGATGCTGCGCGCCGGTAAGGTGTTCAGCGTGGCCAGCAGGTCGTTGAAACGCACGCCATTGGTGGTGTCGTCATACCAGGGGTAAGTACTTACTTCGAACCCAGCACCTTCAAAAATCGCGATGTGGTTTTCCCAGGTCGGATCGCTGACCCACACGGCAGAATCAGGGAAATAGCGTTTCAGGAAGTCTGCGCCAACCTTTAGCGCACCGGAGCCGCCCAGCGTCTGAATCGTTGCGACGCGCTGCTGCTGGAGAACCGGATGCTCTGCGCCAAACAGCAGCGGCGCAATAGTATGGCGATAAGTGTTCAGGCCTTCCATCGGCAGATACAGCGAAGCGCCATGCGGTTTGGCATTCAGTCGGGCTTCCGCTTCTGCCACCGCTTTAAGCTGAGGAATAATGCCGTCTTCGTTGTAGTACAGACCGATGCTGAGGTTCACTTTGTCGCTACGTGAATCGTCTTTGAAACGCTCCATGAGCGATAAAATCGGGTCGCCAGCGTAGGCGTCAACTTTTTGAAACACGTGTGGTTCTCCAGGTTTACAGGCAGGGGTTAAGAACACAATAAACCGGAAGCGGGAGAAGATCGAGAGGATGTTGAGAGGAATATTGCCGGATGGCGGCGTAACCGCCTTATCCGGCACATCATGAACTTAATCGATATACTTCATTGCCACCCTTGAGGTCAGGCGCGTGATAAGTTCGTAAGCACTTACTTTCGTCATTTCAGCAATGCGTTCAACGGGCAGGCCTTCACCCCACAGGATAACCGAATCGCCGGCTTTATCCTGCGCCTCGGGACCTAAATCGACGCAAATCATATCCATCGCGACGCGACCGACGATCGGCACTTCACGGCCATTGACCAGTACCGGTGTCCCAGACGGTGCAGCGCGCGGATAACCATCGCCATAGCCCATCGCCACCACGCCCAGACGCGTGTCGCGCTCGCTCAGCCAGGTTCCACCATAGCCAACCGGCTCGCCCGCTTTGTGTTCACGCACCGCAATCAGGCTGGAAGTCAGCGACATCACCGGCTGGCAGCCAAAATCAGCACCGATAGAGTGGTTTTCCAACGGCGATACGCCATACAGAATCAGCCCCGGACGCGCCCAGTCGAAGTGAGACTGCGGCCACAGCAGAATACCACCCGACGCGGCGATCGAACGCTGACCCGGTTTACCTGCGCAAAAGCTATTGAAGATATCGAGCTGCTTTTCGGTCGCACCGCACTCAGGCTCGTCCGCGCGCGCAAAGTGGCTGACGATATTGACCGGCTGGCGCACGTTTTCGCATTGCGTCAAGCGCTGATAAAACGCCTCGGCCTGCTCCGGACGCACGCCCAGACGGTGCATTCCCGTGTCGAGCTTCATCCAGACGGTGACCGGTTCAGCCAGTACCGCGGCTTCCAGAGCTTCAAGCTGCTCCTGGTTGTGGACGGCAGTATGCAGACGCTGCGCGGAGATAGTCGGCAGATCGGAAGCATCAAAAAATCCTTCCAGCAGCAGGATGGGCTGCGTGATCCCTCCCGCTCGCAACCGCAGGGCTTCTTCAAGACGAGCGACACCAAAAGCGTCCGCATCGGGGAGCGTTCGCGCGGTCTCTAACAGACCATGGCCGTAAGCGTTCGCTTTCACGACCGCAACCAGTTTACTGGCTGGAGCCAGTTCACGCAGACGTTGCAGGTTGTGTCGCAGAGCGCGGCGGTTAATGACTACAGTTGCCGCTTGCATTTGTATTCCTTGATAAGTATTTGCTTGAGTAACCTGATTCAGTATTGTTATTCGTCGTCGTACTGCGGGCCAGCATAGTTATCGAAGCGCGACCACTGACCGTTAAACGTCAGGCGCACCGTACCGATCGGGCCGTTACGCTGTTTACCGATAATGATCTCGGCGATGCCTTTCAAGTCGCTGTTTTCGTGATAAACCTCATCACGATAGATAAACATGATTAAGTCGGCATCCTGCTCGATGGAGCCGGACTCACGCAGATCCGAGTTGACCGGACGCTTATCGGCGCGTTGTTCCAGAGAGCGGTTAAGCTGCGACAGCGCCACCACCGGCACATGCAGTTCTTTCGCTAACGCTTTCAGCGAGCGGGAAATTTCAGCAATTTCCAGCGTACGGTTGTCGGAGAGCGACGGCACGCGCATCAGTTGCAGGTAGTCGATCATGATAAGTCCGATACCACCGTGTTCGCGGGCGATACGACGGGCACGTGAGCGCACTTCCGTTGGCGTCAGGCCGGAGGAGTCATCAATATAGATGTTTCGTTTCTCCAGCAAAATACCCATTGTTCCGGAAATTCGCGCCCAGTCTTCATCATCCAGTTGACCGGTACGGATTTTGGTTTGGTCTACACGTGAGAGTGAGGCCAGGGAACGCATCATGATCTGTTCTGAGGGCATTTCAAGACTAAAGATAAGAACCGGCTTATCTTGCAGCATCGCCGCATTTTCGACGAGGTTCATTGCAAATGTCGTTTTACCCATCGACGGACGCGCGGCGACGATAATTAAGTCTGACGGCTGCAAACCAGCAGTCTTTTTATTGAGGTCGTCATAACCGGTGTTGACCCCGGTGACACCATCGTGTGGTTGCTGGAACAACTGTTCGATACGCGCGACGGTAGCGTCGAGCACATCGGTAATATTTTTCGGACCTTCGTCTTTGTTGGCGCGACTTTCAGCAATTTTAAAGACGCGGGATTCCGCGAGGTCCAGCAGATCTTCACTGGAACGGCCTTGCGGATCAAACCCGGCTTCCGCGATCTCGTTCGCCACCGAAATCATGTCACGAACAACGGCACGTTCGCGGACAATATCCGCATAGGCACTAATGTTCGCTGCACTTGGCGTATTTTTAGATAACTCAGCCAGGTAAGCAAAACCGCCGACGCTGTCCAGTTGTCCCTGAACTTCCAGCGATTCTGCGAGCGTGATCAGATCGATGGGTTTTCCCATCTCCTGCAGGCGATGCATTTCGGTGAAGATGTGCCGGTGCGGTCGGGTATAAAAATCTTCCGCCACCACACGCTCGGCCACATCGTCCCAGCGTTCGTTATCCAGCATTAAACCGCCCAACACCGACTGTTCCGCTTCAATCGAGTGCGGCGGTACTTTCAGCCCGGCGACCTGGGGATCGCGCTCACGAGCATCAGTCTGTTGTTTGTTGAAGGGTTTATTTCCTGCCATAGTGAATGGAGTTACCGAGATAATGATTGGGTCGAAAGATTACCACATTTCTTTTGGAGGAAGCATGGCAACACGTATTGAATTTCACAAGCATGGTGGCCCTGATGTACTCAAGGCTGTGGAGTTTACGCCCGTAGACCCGGCGGAAAATGAAATCCAGGTCGAGAACAAAGCGATTGGGATCAACTATATCGACACCTATATCCGCAGTGGTCTTTATCCGCCGCCTTCTCTACCCAGCGGTCTGGGTACCGAAGCCGCAGGCGTGGTCAGTAAAGTCGGTAGCAAAGTGACGCACATTAAAGCCGGCGATCGCGTGGTTTACGCTCAGTCTCCCCTGGGCGCCTACAGCTCAGTGCATAACGTCCCGGCTGATAAAACCGCTATTTTGCCCAACGCTATCTCGTTTGAACAAGCTGCAGCCTCATTTCTTAAAGGGCTCACCGTTTTTTATCTGTTGCGTAAGACCTATGAAATTCAGCCCGATGAACCATTTTTGTTCCATGCGGCAGCAGGCGGCGTCGGTATGATTGCCTGCCAGTGGGCAAAAGCATTGGGTGCGAAGCTGATTGGCACCGTCGGTAATGCGCAAAAAGCGCAAATTGCGCTGCAGGCCGGCGCATGGCAGGTCATTAACTATCGTGAAGAGAGCATTGTAGAACGTGTAAAAGAGATCACTGGCGGTAAAAAAGTGCGGGTGGTGTATGACTCGGTGGGGAAAGATACCTGGGAAGCCTCACTGGATTGCCTGCAGCGCCGGGGGCTCATGGTCAGCTTTGGTAATGCTTCCGGACCGGTGACTGGCGTTAACTTAGGCATTCTGAATCAGAAAGGTTCGCTGTACGTGACTCGCCCTTCACTCCAGGGTTACATCACCAACCACCATGAATTAACCGAAGCCAGCAATGAGCTTTTCTCGCTGATTGCCAGCGGAGTGATCAAAGTGGATGTCGCACCGGGCCAGACGTTCGCACTGCACGACGCGCAGCATGCTCATGAAGTGCTGGAAAGCCGGGCCACACAGGGGTCGAGTTTGCTGATCCCGTAACGCCCTCATTTCCGTTAAATAATTCAAGCCGCCAACAAACCTGCGGTTTGAATTATGAAGGGGCAAGAAAGAATTAGGGCTTCCCGTAGGAAGCCCTTTCTTTTTTTAGTTCGGCTGTATGTAGGGTACAGCTCGATGAATTCGTTAACCTGGCAATAGTGACAGATTTGATAATCAATTCCTATTTGCTTCTAAAGGCAATGTTGCAGGTTGTGACACACCGCTCAATACCTTAGTAAAATCGGCGGTTATTGCGCTGATACTGTGGGACTTTTGGCGCTTTTATCGCCTTGATAACCCACACCACGGCAACGGCCAATAACAGCCAGGGCAACAGTTTAATCATCAACGCAAATAGTCCGCCCAAAAACATCACCACAGTGGCTACCACCAATGCGGCCAGCACTCCCAGCAAAGATACGCCGGTGACCATCAGCATTATAAAAAATCCAATCACAAAAAGTAGTTCCAGCATGGCTCTCTCCCGAAATGAAATACTCTCCACAGCTTTACAAGAAACATGCCAAAATTAATATATTGATTTATAAAGCAAACGCCCCGCGACGAAGCGCAGGGCGTGGTGAAATTCACTAACTTTTGGTGAAAACTTAACATTTGTCTGCCACCAGCTTCAGCGCATGTTCCAGAACCTCAATATCTGCCCCGGCTTTATGCGCATTTTCGCTCAGATAGCGACGCCACTGCCGTGCCCCAGGAATCCCCTGAAACAGTCCCAGCATATGGCGCGTGACATGCCCCAAATAGGTTCCTTTACTCAGTTCACGCTCAATATATGGATACATCGCACGCACTACGGCGACCGGATCGGCATCTTCGCTGGTGACAGCAAAAATCTCGCGGTCAACGGACGCCAGAATGCCTGGGTTTTGATAAGCTTCGCGCCCCACCATCACGCCATCCATATGTTGCAGATGGATTTTCGCTTCTTCCAGCGATTTTATGCCACCGTTGATCGACATCGTCAGATGCGGAAAATCGCGCTTTAGCTGATAAACACGGTCATAATCCAGCGGTGGGATTTCGCGGTTTTCTTTCGGGCTTAGCCCGGACAGCCAGGCCTTGCGGGCGTGGATGATAAACATCTCACATTCACCGTTACCGGAGACCGTGTTGATGAAATCGCACAGGAATTCGTAGCTGTCCTGGTCATCAATACCGATACGGGTTTTCACCGTTACCGGAATCGATACCACATCGCGCATCGCTTTGACGCAATCAGCGACCAGTTGCGCATTCCCCATCAGACAGGCACCAAACATTCCATTCTGTACACGGTCGGAAGGGCAACCCACGTTGAGGTTAATTTCGTCATAGCCCCGTTGTTCAGCAAGCTTTGCGCACTGCGCCAGCGCAGCCGGATCGCTCCCGCCCAGTTGCAAAGCGACCGGATGTTCTTCTTCGCTATACGCCAGATAATCGCCTTTACCATGAATGATCGCGCCGGTGGTTACCATCTCCGTGTAGAGCAGCGTCTGGCTGGACAGTAAGCGCAAAAAGTAGCGGCAATGTCTGTCCGTCCAGTCGAGCATCGGCGCGATAGAAAAACGATGAGCGGGAAAAGCGGTAGACTGAGATTCAGGCAGCATGGCGAATATTCAAGCATCCGGTTAAAAAAGGGGCGCTACTATAGCATAGACCGTTACGATAGTGAGCCACATCCTCGCGGTTCCCCCTCCCTGCTCCCCGACAAGCGCTATTTACGCCCCGGTTTTCCGTCGTGAGATCCAAAAAACTGCGGCGGATGGTCGACCCAACGGTCCTCACGCGTGGCGGCATAAACCGGATTAAGCGGATAATAAATACGATTGTATTTTTTGTTCGCCTCACCCACGACCAGCAGACGAACCTCTTCACTGGTGTTATTGATAAAGGTGTGACACACGCCGGTGCCCGCCGGGAAACCGACGCTGTCGCCCGGCTCCAGCTTCCATAAATAACCGTTAATCCAGGCTTCAGGATATCCCTCCAGCACATAGATAAACTCTTCCTCATCACTTTCAGCGTGCGGATACGAGGTGCGTCGGCCCGGCGGCAGGCGCTCATGATGAATGCCGAGTCGCCCTAACCCCAGCTTGCGGGCAAGCGGCGCACCTATGGAAAACAGCTCATCGCTGTCGGGATAGGTGGAGTCATCAGCCCCCTCAACTTCACGCCAGTGACGAATACAATCGGGTCTTTTCATGATTATTTTCCAGTATTGCGATGGGTCAGGTATAGCACACCGCGGTGGATCTCGGTGTTTTAAACAGAACATGTTAAAGTAAGGGATTAACCTTGCACGCAAATCGAGGCGCCAAATGGACAAAACCACCACGCAGGAGTTATTGGCTCAAGCTGAAAAACTCTGTGCGCAACGCAACGTACGGCTTACGCCACAACGCCTCGAAGTGCTGCGCCTGATGAGCCTGCAGGAAGGCGCAATCAGCGCTTACGACCTACTTGACCTGTTGCGGGAAACCGAGCCGCAGGCCAAGCCGCCGACCGTGTATCGTGCGCTTGATTTTCTGCTGGAACAAGGGTTTGTGCACAAGGTGGAATCCACCAACAGCTATGTGCTTTGCCATCTGTTCGATCAGCCAACTCACAGTTCCGCAATGTTCATTTGCGACCGCTGTGGTGTGGTAAAAGAAGAGTGCGCGGAAGGCGTGGAAGACATCATGCATACGCTGGCAGCAAAAATGGGCTTTGCCCTGCGACATAACGTTATTGAAGCCCACGGACTATGCCCGGCCTGTGTGGAGGTTGAGTCATGTCGTCACCCTGGCGAATGCCAGCATGACCATACGATTCAGGTGAAGAAGAAAGTTGGGCGTTAAGCGGGTGGGAGAGCGTACATCCTTGTACTCTCAGGAGGGAAGGGTTAATTACCAGCGGTAATCATTACGTTTTTCCCAATCGGTCACTTCTTTCTCCGCCTGATCTTTCGCGTAACCGTAACGCTCCTGGACTTTACCGACCAGTTGGTCACGTTTACCTTCAATGACCGTCATATCATCATCGGTCAGTTTGCCCCATTGCTCTTTCACTTTACCTTTAAACTGCTTCCAGTTACCGCCGACTTCGTCTTTATTCATCATCAAGTCCTCATCGTTAGGTTGTGAATAGCGAGAGTGCCATGTCCAGACACATGCTGTTTTTGCTGGACGTGAGAATAAGTGTAGTCAGGGATTCTGGGTTTTATTTACTATTCGGAATTTTTAACCATCCGTTCAGGCAAACCAGGTTCCATTACGCCAGTGACGCCGCCAGATAAAGGCCAGGGAAAGCCCACGCAGCGCGAGAAAAACGGTTAACGCCAGCCACAAACCATGATTTCCCAGCAACGGTAAAGCCAGTAGCGTTAATGCGAACCCTGCTGCGGCAACGGCCATACTGTTGCGCATTTCTGCAGCCCGTGTCGCTCCAATAAACATACCGTCGAGCAGATAACACCACACTCCCACCAGCGGCAAAACCACCTGCCAGAAAAGATAGCGATCGGCCAACAGTTGGATTTGCGGCAGCGAGGTCAGCAGCGCAACAATCTGCTCGCCAAACAGGGCGTAAACCAGCGAAAACAGAATAGCCACAATACCGGACTGTCGACAGGCCGCCCGCCAGACATCAAGCAACTGGCTGCCATCCCTCGCCCCATAGGCCTGACCCGAATGCGCTTCCACAGCATAGGCAAATCCATCCAGCGCGTAGGCGGTAAACGTCAGCAGAGTCATCAGAACGGCGTTAACCGCGATGATGTCGCCTCCCAAACGCGCGCCCAGAACCGTAATGGCCCCAAAGCAGAGCTGTAGCAGCAGCGAACGCAGCATGATGTCGCGGTTGAGCGCCAGTAAACGACGGAAGTTGCCACGCCACGCCAGCTTCAACATTGCCAGCGAAATTCCACGCATATGCAGGACTTTGCGTACCATCATCAGGCCAATCAGCAGCGTGGCATATTCGGCAATCACCGTCGCCAACGCCGCCCCCTGCACGTTCATATGCAGGCCCATTACCAGCCATAAATCGAGCACAATGTTGAGAATATTTCCGACAATCAACAGGATAACTGGCGCGCGCGCATACTGAACGCCAAGCAGCCAGCCGAGCAGCACCAGATTCGCCAGCGACGCGGGTGCGCTTAACCAGCGGATTTCCAGAAAACGTCGGGCCTGCTCCAGTACCGCCTCACTTCCGCCGACAATGTGCAGAGCCAGATCGATAATCGGCGTACGGAACAGTGCGATAAGCAGCCCCGCGCCCAGCGCCAGCAATAGCGGCTGCACCAACGCGCGCGCCAGCGCCTGCGGATTTTTCGCGCCAAATGCCTGCGCGGTAAGGCCGGTGGTACTCATGCGCAAAAAAAGCAGCAGCATAAAGAGAAAGCTGGTCGCCGTGGCGCCAACAGCAACGCCGCCAAGATAGACCGGACTGTCCAGATGACCAATCACCGCGGTGTCCACCAGTCCCAACAGGGGAACGGTGATATTGGAGAAGATCATCGGTAAGGCGAGGTGCCAGAGTGCTTTATCAGAAGAGGTAAAGAAAGGCATACAGGAGAGCCTGAGAAGAAGTTAGATATACTGAAAAAAGATGCTGTGTAGGCCCGGTAAGCGTAGCGCCACCGGGCAAGTTGCCGGATAGCGACGTAAACGTCTTATCCGGCCGACAGGTAATCAACAGAAAATTACAGCCATTCACCGTTACGAATGACGCCTACCGCCAACCCTTCAATAGTGAAGTTTTGCTCGCGCAGGTCGACAACAATAGGTTTAAATTCGCTGTTTTCAGGCAGGAGTTCAACCTTGTTGCCCTGCTTTTTCAGGCGCTTAACGGTGACTTCGTCGTCGATACGGGCAACAACAACCTGACCGTTACGCACATCCTGAGTTTTATGCACAGCCAGTAAATCACCGTCCATAATACCGATGTCTTTCATCGACATACCGCTAACGCGCAGCAGAAAATCGGCGTTCGGTTTGAACAGTGAAGGATCGACCTGATAGTGGCCTTCGATGTGCTGCTGCGCCAGCAGTGGCTCGCCTGCCGCTACGCGTCCGACAAGCGGTAACCCTTCTTCTTCTTCCTGCAGCAGTCGAATACCGCGCGATGCGCCGGATACAATTTCAAGAACGCCTTTACGCGCAAGCGCTTTCAGGTGTTCTTCAGCGGCGTTTGGGGAACGGAACCCCAAACGCTGCGCGATCTCCGCACGCGTCGGTGGCATACCTGTCTGGCTGATGTGATCCCTAATGAGATCAAACACCTCTTGCTGCCTGGCCGTTAACGCTTTCATTCCGCCCCCTGGGTGTATATACAGTTATGCTGTGAGTATATACAGCTAAAGGTGATTTTGGAACCGCAAACTGCACAAAAAACAGGAGATTTATGCAGTTGTGGAATCTTTATCGCAAATGCGACCACAACAGGATGCCCCAGGTGATCAGAGCGACAAAAATAGACAGCAATACCGCTGCCGAGCCCATATCTTTCGCCCGACCGGAAAGTTCGTGATACTCAGAGCCAATACGGTCAACCACCGCCTCAATCGCACTGTTGAGGATTTCAACGATCATCACCAGCATCACGGAACCAATCAACAGCACGCGGGTAATGGCGTCGACGTCCAGCCAGCAGGCGATGGCTACGCCCAACAGTACGGCAACGCTTTCCTGGCGGAATGCCGCCTCATTGATCCATGCGGCGCGAAAACCTTTCCAGGAATAGCCTGCAGCTTTGATAATTCGGGTGAATCCAGTGGTATTATTGGCCATCAAAAAGAACCTTTTTACATTATTAGCGTCAATGTCATTGTAACGTTACCCCGTTTGTTTCAGGGTGTGGCAAAGCAGCGCGAAGTATGACCGGATACACCAGAAATTCACTAAACTTTCTGATATCCTTGCAGCGCATTTGCATTATTAACCAGAGGCTTTACATCGTTTATGTCCGGCTGGCCACGAATTTACTACAAATTACTGAATTTACCATTAAGCGTCCTGGTAAAAAGCAAGTCTATTCCGGCAGAACCTGCCCCGGAATTGGGGCTCGATACTTCGCGTCCCATTATGTACGTCCTACCGTACAATTCAAAAGCAGACTTGCTGACGCTGCGTGCCCAATGTCTGGTGCACGATCTCCCGGATCCCCTGGAACCGCTGGAGATAGACGGAACTCTGCTGCCGCGCTACGTGTTTATTCACGGCGGCCCGCGCGTGTTCACCTATTACACGCCGAAAGAAGAGTCCATTAAGCTGTTCCATAACTATCTCGACTTGCATCGCAGCAATCCAGACCTGGATGTGCAAATGGTGCCGGTTTCGGTGATGTTTGGCCGTGCGCCTGGGCGTGAAAAAGGCGAGGTCAATCCGCCGCTGCGCATGCTGAACGGCGTACAGAAATTCTTTGCTGTGTCCTGGCTGGGTCGCGACAGTTTTGTCCGCTTCTCCCCATCGGTCTCCCTGCGTCGCATGGCGGACGAACACGGTACGGATAAAATCATCGCTCAGAAGCTGGCTCGCGTGGCGCGCATGCACTTTGCTCGTCAGCGTCTGGCCGCAGTCGGCCCGCGCCTCCCTGCCCGCCAGGACCTGTTCAATAAGCTGCTGGCCTCAAAAGCTATCGCTCGCGCGGTAGAAGATGAAGCGCGCAGTAAAAAAATCTCCCACGAAAAAGCGCAGCAAAATGCCATTGCGCTGATGGAAGAGATTGCCGCCAACTTCTCCTACGAGATGATTCGTCTGACAGACCGTATTCTGGGCTTTACCTGGAACCGTCTGTATCAGGGGATTAACGTTCACAATGCGGAGCGTGTACGTCAGTTGGCGCACGATGGGCACGAAATCGTCTATGTTCCGTGCCACCGCAGCCATATGGACTATATGCTGCTGTCGTACGTTCTGTACCACCAGGGGCTGGTTCCGCCGCACATCGCTGCCGGTATCAACCTGAACTTCTGGCCAGCAGGTCCGATTTTCCGTCGTCTGGGCGCGTTCTTTATTCGTCGTACCTTCAAGGGCAACAAGCTCTATTCCACCGTTTTCCGCGAATACCTGGGCGAGTTGTTCAGCCGCGGCTACTCGGTTGAATACTTTGTCGAAGGAGGCCGTTCACGTACCGGGCGTCTGCTCGACCCGAAAACCGGCACGCTGTCGATGACCATTCAGGCGATGCTGCGCGGCGGTACGCGTCCGATTACCCTCGTACCCATCTACATCGGCTACGAGCACGTAATGGAAGTGGGCACGTACGCGAAAGAGCTGCGTGGCGCGACGAAAGAGAAAGAGAGTTTGCCGCAAATGCTGCGTGGCTTGAGCAAGCTGCGTAATCTGGGTCAGGGTTATGTCAACTTTGGCGAACCGATGCCATTGATGACTTACCTCAACCAGCATGTACCGGAGTGGCGTGAATCGATCGATCCTATCGAGTCCATCCGTCCGGCCTGGCTGACGCCGACGGTGAATAGCATTGCCGCCGATCTGATGGTACGCATTAACAATGCAGGCGCGGCCAATGCCATGAACCTGTGCTGTACCGCGCTGTTGGCCTCCCGCCAGCGCTCTCTGACCCGTGAGCAACTGACTGAACAGCTCGACTGCTATCTGAGTCTGCTGCGCAACGTGCCGTATGCGGCAGATTGTACGGTTCCTGCGCAGAGCGCCAGTGAATTGATCGACCATGCCTTACAGATGAATAAGTTTGAGGTCGAGAAAGACACCATCGGTGACATCATCATTCTGCCGCGCGAGCAGGCGGTATTGATGACCTATTACCGCAACAACATTGCGCATATGCTGGTTCTGCCTTCGTTAATGGCAGCCATTGTGACTCAGCATCGTCGTATTTCACGCGCCGCGCTACAGCAGCATATTGATGCGCTGTATCCGATGCTGAAAGCAGAGCTGTTCTTACGTTGGGAGCGTGATGAACTCACCGGAGTGATTGACGAACTGGCCAGCGAAATGCAGCGCCAGGGACTGATCGCCCTGAACGATGACGAACTGCATATCAATCCGGCCCGCTCCCGTACGCTACAGCTGTTGGCGGCAGGTGCTCGCGAGACGTTGCAACGCTACGCCATTACCTTCTGGCTGCTGAGCGCGAACCCGTCTATCAACCGTGGCACGCTGGAGAAAGAGAGCCGCACCGTGGCGCAACGCCTCTCCGTACTGCACGGCATTAACGCGCCGGAATTCTTCGATAAAGCCGTGTTCAGCTCTCTGGTGCTGACGCTGCGTGACGAGGGATTCATCAGCGATACCGGAGATGCCGAACCGGAAGAGACGATGAAGATCTATCAGATGTTGGCCGAACTGGTCACGTCAGATGTGCGTCTGACCATCGAGAGTGCCACACAGGGCGAGTAAGCATAAAAAAACCGGTCGAAATGAAATGACCGGTTTTTTATTTTGCAGGCTAAGCCAAACTCAAAAATGCCAGTAGCTCATCGCCAGCCCTAAGAACAGCACCAGACCGACGTAGTTATTGTTCATAAACGCTTTAAAACAGGCATCACGCTCGCGATTGACGATCAGTTTCTGCTGATATACAAACAGCGCGCCGGCCACCAGCAGAGACCAGTAATAACCCAGTCCCAGCCCGTTTAGCCAACCCACCAGCGCCATCAGCACCAGTACGCCCACCTGCAGGATACCAATGATCAGCTTGTCGTTTTGACCGAACAGAATCGCGGTCGATTTAATGCCGATCTTCAGGTCATCATCGCGGTCAACCATCGCATATTGGGTGTCGTAGGCCACCGCCCAGAGAATATTGGCAAGGAACATCAGCCAGCAGCTCAGCGGTACGGACTCGCTCACGGCGGCGAACGCCATCGGGATCGACCAGCCAAACGCCGCCCCCAGCACCACCTGCGGCAGGTGCGTATAGCGTTTCATGAACGGGTAAACCCACGCCAGCGCTAACGCCGCAACGGACAACAAAATGGTCATCGTGTTGAGCGTCAAAACCAGCAGGAAGGCCAGCAGTACCAATACGACGAACAGCGTTCGGGCCTCTTTTTCAGTGACGGCCCCGCTCGGCAGCGGGCGATTTGCGGTGCGTTTAACGTGTCCGTCAAATTTCCTGTCGGCATAATCATTCACCACGCAGCCGGCAGCGCGCATTAACCAAACGCCAGCAACAAAAACCGCCAGGATCCACAATTGCGGCATGCCTGGGGTTGCCACCCACAATGCCCACAGCGTAGGCCAGAGCAGCAGTAAGGCACCGATTGGCTTATCCGTACGCATCAAGCGGTGAAATGCCAGCAGCTTATTCTGCGTCAGACTCCACTCCATCTTTATCTTCCTCTCAGTACAACGGCGATGCAGGTAGAAAAAGCTCGGTAAGCATCAGCGGCTTACCGCTCAGCCGCAGGCGGGAACGGCGCCCCCACAGCGCTGCATCGCGGCCAATCTCAATAAAATCTCGGGTCAATGTCGATGATGTAAACAGGTAACGTCCGAGCGGGGTTTTCCCCAGATTTTGTAAGGCCAGCTCAGGGCCGCACAAGGTTGATTCAGGCACCACGGTCCGCCCGGCAAGCCAGGGTTCACCATCCGCGCATAACAGGATTTCACGTAACCAATAACGGGACTCTTTAGGCAGCAGCGGCAGCTCTTCAGGCACCTCATTTTGCCCAACGAATGCTTCGCGAATCAACGTTACGGTGACCTGTTTTCCCTGCTGCTCAAAACGTTTAGTCATGGAATCTTCCAGTAACAACCAGTCGAGCAGTTGGGCGTCCAGCGCCGGGATCGCATCAAAATAACGCAGCGCACGCAGTTGCGTTAACGCAGGGTGTGGCATGCCTTACTCTCCGATTTATAACTTGAAGGCATTGTATCGCAGAAAATGCATTACGGGGTGAGCAAACACAATTAAGTGATCGCCAGAGCAACATAAGTGTAACAATTAGCACCGAAGGATAAAAAAAGGTGCGCCAGGAGACGCACCAGTTGTTGCAAAATCAACAATGCGGGGCGATGTTTACCCCTTGCCTTTTACACTGCTGATAAAGGTGGATCGGGCAGATTTGGATCCCAGACGCTCAGCTTCATCAAGCAGCTTCAGCGCTTTATCGACATCGCCTTTCGCAACGGCATCCTTAATGCCCTGGTTAAAATAACTTTCCGTGTCGTTCAGCATCGGCTCACTTTTCTTCACCGGTTGTGGCGCTGGAGCAGCAACGGCTGCTGCCGGAGCCGCATAGGTCACCGCAGGTGCGGCGGTATTGCCCACCGTGACAGGACCAGGGCCGGATGAACCAAACAGCGGCCCGACCAGAACACTGGAGGAGGAGCTGGTTTTGACTTTCAGTTTCAGTAAACCGTCGGTGGTATGACGGGCGATCGGGTCTGGAATATCCGGAATAGCGTTACCTACGCCCTTGGCATAGGCTTTTGCCGGGTCAAGCAGGGTTGTGGTCTGCTGGAGATCTTTATCAGTGGTAAAGACCAAAACATAGAGTTTTTGCTGACCCAGCGCTGGCGTCAGACGCATTACCCCTTCCAGACGATCGGCACTCATCACGCCGGGCTCCTGGTAGGTAAAATAGCTGCTGGGGAAGAACGCAGATGGCGTCATGTTTTGGTCAAGAATTAATACGTTTGGCGCAAATACGCTGGTTTGTTTATTCACTTCACTGGACAGCGTCAGGGTGAGCTCGCCAATATTCGCCGGGACGCTATACGCAGCGACCGGGCCAGTAATACCGGCGACATCCAGACGCTGACCCGCTGTCGCAAGCGGCGAAGACTGGGTTTTGGATTGATCAACAGGCGTCCAGGTTAACTGCTGCAGCGCCGCAGTGGGAATAGATGGGGCCGCGGTGGTGTTCTGCGGAACAATATTCACATCGGCCAGGCTGATGCCAGGAGCGCTGGCAAATAACCCTGCAGATAAACAAAGGGCAACGAGACTTTTCTTCATTTTCATTGTTATCACCTCAGATAGCATGGGTTCAGCGGTAGCCAGGCAATAGCGCGCTAAACCGTAATCAAGAGGGGCTTGCGCCCCTCTTTCGGTCTTTACGTCAGGTTAGTGCTGAATTACCACCAGATTTCCATCTGGGCACCGAAGGACCACTCATCGTTGTCGCCACGGCTGGTTGTGCTGAGGCCAGAGTTCGTTGCCGCTGCGAATTTGGTTACGTCGTTACCATTTTTGATGTAACCCCACTCTTCATCCCATTTTGCATAGGTTGCGAAGACGCGGATTGCCGGACGAGACCAGATGCTGTCACCCGCCTGCCATTGTTGGGCCAGGGTGATTTTGTACTGGCTGTTGCGATCGCTGGTCTGCTGAGATTTGACGTTGTCGTAACCGACTTCCAGCAGGGTGCTCATGATTGGCGTCCATTTATACATCGGGCGAATACCGACGGTGTACCATTCGGTCCCCAGGTCGTTATCCATGTCGAGGTTCTGGTACATACCGACGTACATCAGGTCCCACTTGTCGCCCAGGGAGATTGCACCGTGGTCCAGCACGCGGAACAGGCTACCGTTGTTATTCACAACGTTGTTGGCATAGTTGGTTTTAACGCCAGTAACGGGATCTTCAATGGTCGTAGTGGAAGAACCATAAGAACCCTGGTTCAGGCCTTTGCCCTGGGTGGTCATGGAATCTGTGGCGTACTGAACGACAAACTTGTTGTAGCCCTTCAGCATGCTCTGGGTATGTTCAGCGGTGAACATCCAACCATCTTTAGATGCGCCGTCCGCCAGCCTGTAATCATCGGTGGTATTCGCGCGACCATAGTCAACGCCCAGTTCCAACATCCCATCCGGGTTAGTTGCCAACTGCGCTAAACGAACGTCAAAGACATCGTTCGCGGTGTCTTTGGTACGATCATAGATATTCTGGCTGCTGAAAGCGTATGAACCACCCGCTTCCTGTGAACGGCTCGCTGCCAAAGACAGTTTACCGAAGCCCAGATCGATGTTTTCAATACCGGCGCCAGGACCTGAAATATCCCAGTAGTAGAAGTCGATCATGTGTACGTCATGACGCTGGTAGAAGCGCTTACCGGCCCAGATAGTGGAGCCTGGCAGCCATTCGATCAGGTTTTTACCCTGCACGTTTGCTTCACGGAATGCCGGGTCTGTGCCTTCCCAGTCATTCTGCTGTGCGACGGAGTAAGCAACGTTGGTGTCGAAGTAGAAGCTCTTATCGCCTTCTTTCCACACTTCCTGACCTAATTTGATTTCCGCATAGGTTTCACATTCGTTACCGAGACGGTATTTACTTTGTGCACCGGTTGCCTGGAAACACTGTTGTTCACCGCCACTCCCTGTCCAGCCAATACCGGAACGAGCGTAACCGTGGAAATCTACAGCCATTGCCTGAACAGACATAATGCCTGCTGCTACAGCAACCGCCAGAGGGAGTTTGCGCAGAGTAATCATCGTTCTATCTCCTGAGATCATTGCTTTTCTTTAAACGCGTCCCCCTTCGGGCTGCCTCTTTGTTGGCTGCGTTCTTTCACCCCAGTCGCGTACTCTTTGTACACTCCCGGGGATTCATTTACTTGCCGCCTCGATGTAGCTTCGAATGGCTTTGCGTTTCGTTTTTTATGGGGACCTTAAACGCCCGGCTCTTGATGCAACCGACGACATGCAGTGCCATCCTCACGGAACAGATGGCAACGCTCTGGCGGCAGGCCGATGGCGAATGTGGCACCCTCTTCTACCAACACCACGTCGTTCTGGCGGTAAACCAGGTTTTGACGGATGGCGGGGATCTGGATATGAATTTGAGTTTCGTGACCAAGCTGCTCGACCACCTGCACTTCACCTTCGAGGGTGACATCGGCGATATCGCTGGGCAGCAGATGTTCCGGGCGGATACCTAAAGACATGTTGGCACCAACCTGTACCGCATGGCTGTCCACTGGTAGCCATATTTGCTGGCGGTTGGGCAGTTCAACCTGCACCTGATCGATGGCCGTCCCGGTGACTTTCACCGGCAGGAAGTTCATCTTCGGCGAACCAATAAAGCCCGCCACAAAGCGGTCAGCCGGATAGTGGTATAGCTCCAGCGGTTTGCCGACCTGCGCCACGCGACCAGCATCCAGCACCACAATTTTGTCGGCCAGCGTCATCGCTTCGACCTGATCGTGGGTGACGTAAATCATCGTGCGGCCCAGACGTTTATGCAGGCGGGAGATTTCAATACGCATTTGCACACGCAGAGCGGCGTCGAGGTTCGACAGCGGTTCATCCAGCAGGAATACGCGCGGCTCGGCGACCAGCGTTCGGCCAATCGCCACACGCTGACGTTGCCCGCCGGAAAGCGCTTTCGGTTTACGCTCCAGCAGGTGCGCAAGTTGCAGAACTTCCGCGACCTGATTCACGCGCTGATTCATCACCTCTTTTTTTGCGCCAGCCAGTTTGAGGCCAAACGACATGTTTTCTGCGACGGATAAATGGGGATACAACGCGTAGGACTGAAAGACCATGCCCACGCCGCGTTCGGCGGGGGGAATGTCGTTCATCCGGGTCTCCCCGATAAACAGGTCGCCACTGGTGATGGTTTCAAGTCCGGCGATCATACGCAGCAAGGTCGACTTACCGCAGCCTGACGGTCCGACAAACACCACGAATTCCCCTTCGTGAATGTCGAGATTGATATCTTTCGATACCACCACGTCACCCCAGGCTTTCGTTACATTTCGCAGCTGTACGCTCGCCATGCCCTTCTCCCTTCGTTACAACCTGTCATCGACAGCAACATTCATGATGGGCTGACTATGCGTGATCCCTTGACTGCGTGAATCCTCCACCCCCGGCTTTTTTATGGGGGAGGAGGCGGGAGGATGAGAGAACAGCGTCTGAGACCCGGGCCGTACGCCGCGGAGGAATTTCGTGATGCAGCCTGCAAAAATCAGTGGGTTTTTATGTGCGCCAGTACGCAATACTCACATTTATGTAACACAGATCACATAAAGAGCGGGTGGGGCGTAGGGGTAAGGAGGATGGAAAGAGGTTGTCGTATAAAGAAACTAGTAACCGTTAAGCCACCTCTGCAAAATCACCAAACAGGATGGGAACTATGAAAATCAAAACTGGCGCACGCATCCTCGCATTGTCTGCATTAACGACGATGATGTTTTCCGCCTCGGCTCTCGCCAAGATTGAAGAAGGTAAGCTGGTTATCTGGATTAACGGCGACAAAGGCTATAACGGCCTCGCTGAAGTGGGCAAAAAATTCGAGAAAGACACCGGTATCAAAGTCACCATTGAGCACCCGGACAAACTGGAAGAGAAGTTCCCACAGGTTGCTGCGACTGGCGATGGCCCGGACATCATCTTCTGGGCACATGACCGTTTTGGCGGCTACGCTCAGTCTGGCCTGCTGGCTGAAATCACCCCAGATAAAGCGTTCCAGGACAAACTCTATCCGTTCACCTGGGATGCCGTACGCTATAACGGCAAACTGATTGCCTACCCGATCGCGGTTGAAGCGCTGTCGCTGATTTACAACAAAGACCTCGTTCCGAACCCGCCAAAAACCTGGGAAGAAATTCCTGCGCTGGATAAAGAACTGAAGGCGAAAGGGAAATCCGCGCTGATGTTCAACCTGCAAGAACCGTACTTCACCTGGCCGCTGATTGCCGCCGACGGCGGTTACGCGTTCAAGTTTGAAAACGGCAAGTACGACGTGAAAGACGTGGGCGTGGACAACGCGGGCGCAAAAGCGGGTCTGACCTTCCTGGTTGATCTGATCAAGAACAAACACATGAACGCGGATACCGATTACTCCATCGCCGAAGCGGCCTTTAACAAAGGTGACACCGCGATGACCATCAACGGTCCGTGGGCGTGGTCCAACATCGATAAGAGCAAGGTGAATTACGGCGTTGCCCTGCTGCCAACCTTCAAGGGTAAACCGTCCAAACCGTTCGTGGGCGTTCTGAGCGCAGGTATCAACGCTGCCAGCCCGAACAAAGAACTGGCAAAAGAGTTCCTCGAAAACTACCTGCTGACCGATCAGGGTCTGGATGAAGTGAATAAGGACAAACCGCTGGGCGCGGTTGCGCTGAAATCCTTCCAGGATCAGTTAGCGAAAGACCCGCGTATCGCGGCCACCATGGATAACGCCCAGAAAGGCGAGATCATGCCGAACATCCCGCAGATGTCCGCATTCTGGTATGCCGTTCGTACCGCAGTGATCAACGCTGCCAGCGGCCGTCAGACCGTCGATGCCGCGCTGAAAGATGCACAAGGTCGTATCACCAAGTAATACGGTTTCCCTTATTTCTTAGGGAATCAGGTTTATTGAATACGTTGTTACGCGAAATCATTCGCGCTACATCGAGGCGGCAAGGAGGCAAATCCCCAGGAGCTTACATAAGTAAGTGACTGGGGTGAGCTTCCGCAGCCAACAAAGAGGTAGTGCGAAGGATAAAGCGTAAAGAGGATTGATCCCCATGGATGTCATTAAAAAGAAACACTGGTGGCAAAGCGACCGGCTGAAATGGTCAGTGATGGGTCTGCTTGGGCTGCTGGTCGGTTACCTTGTTGTTTTGATGTATGCTCAGGGGGAGTACCTGTTTGCCATCATGACGCTGATTTTAAGCTCTGCTGGCCTGTATATTTTTGCTAACCGTAAAGCCTACGCCTGGCGCTATGTTTACCCAGGCGTTGCCGGGATGGGGCTGTTTGTCCTGTTTCCGCTAATTTGTACTATCGCAATTGCCTTTACCAACTACAGCAGCACCAACCAACTGACCTTTGAACGTGCTCAGGAAGTCTTGATGGACCGTTCTTATCAGGCGGGGAAAACCTACAACTTCGGCCTGTATCCGGCGGGTACGGAGTGGCAACTGGCCCTCACCGACGGTGAAACTGGCAAGAATTATCTCTCCGACGCCTTTAAATTTGGCGGCGAACAGAAACTGCAGTTGAAAGAAGCCGAGGCGCTGCCAGCGGGCGAACGTGCGACGCTGCGTGTCATCACGCAAAATCGCCAGGCGTTAGCCCAACTCACCGCCATCCTGCCAGATGAAAGCAAAGTGATTATGAGTTCACTGCGCCAGTTTTCCGGCACGCAACCACTCTATACGCTCGCTGATGACGGCACGCTTACCAACAGCCAAAGCGGCGTAAAATACCGCGCCAACAACGATATTGGTTATTATCAGGCAATTAACGCTGACGGTAGCTGGGGTAACGAAAAACTCAGCCCAGGCTATACCGTTGCCATCGGTTGGGACAACTTCACCCGCGTATTTACCGACGAAGGCATTCAGAAACCGTTCTTCGCCATCTTTGTCTGGACGGTGGTCTTCTCCGTTCTGACCGTGATCCTCACCGTGGCCGTGGGGATGGTACTGGCCTGTCTCGTACAGTGGGAGTCTCTCAAAGGCAAAGCGATTTACCGTGTCCTGCTGATTCTGCCGTATGCCGTACCGTCGTTTATTTCGATTCTGATTTTCAAAGGGCTGTTCAACCAGAGCTTCGGTGAAATCAACATGATGCTGAGCGCGCTGTTTGGCATCAAACCGGCCTGGTTCAGCGACCCAACCACCGCGCGTTCGATGATTATTATCGTCAACACCTGGCTTGGTTACCCGTACATGATGATCCTGTGCATGGGTCTGCTTAAAGCGATCCCTGACGACCTGTATGAAGCGTCGGCGATGGATGGTGCAGGTCCGTTCCAGAACTTCTTTAAGATTACGTTGCCGCTGCTGATTAAGCCGCTGACGCCGCTGATGATCGCCAGCTTCGCCTTTAACTTTAACAACTTCGTGCTGATTCAACTGTTGACCAACGGTGGTCCAGACCGTCTTGGTACCACCACGCCAGCAGGCTATACCGACCTGCTCGTGAGCTACACCTACCGTATCGCCTTCGAAGGCGGCGGTGGTCAGGACTTCGGTCTGGCGGCGGCGATTGCCACGCTGATCTTCCTGCTGGTCGGTGCGCTGGCCATCGTGAACCTGAAAGCCACGCGTATGAAGTTTGATTAAGGGAGACAACGAACATGGCTATGGTACAACCCAAATCTCAGAAACTGCGTCTCTTAACAACGCACTTGCTGCTGCTGATTTTCATTGCAGCGATCATGTTCCCGCTGCTGATGGTTATCGCTATCTCGCTGCGTGAAGGTAACTTTGCCACCGGCAGCCTGATCCCGGAAAACATCTCCTGGGAACACTGGAAACTGGCGCTGGGCTTTAGCGTTGAACACGCGGATGGCCGCGTGACGCCGCCGCCGTTCCCGGTGCTTTTATGGCTGTGGAACTCGGTGAAAGTAGCCACCATTACCGCGATCGGTATCGTGACGCTTTCCACCACCTGCGCTTACGCCTTTGCCCGTATGCGCTTCCCGGGCAAAGCAACCCTGCTGAAAGGGATGCTGATATTCCAGATGTTCCCGGCGGTGCTGTCTCTGGTCGCGTTGTATGCTTTGTTTGACCGCCTGGGCCAGTACATTCCGTTTATTGGTCTGAACACTCACGGTGGCGTGATCTTCGCCTATCTCGGCGGTATTGCGCTGCATGTGTGGACGATTAAGGGCTATTTCGAAACCATCGACGGTTCGCTGGAAGAAGCGGCCGCGCTGGATGGCGCAACGCCATGGCAGGCATTCCGCCTGGTGTTGCTGCCGCTTTCCGTTCCGATTCTGGCGGTCGTGTTTATTCTGTCTTTCATTGCCGCGATTACCGAAGTACCGGTCGCATCACTGCTGCTGCGTGATGTGAACAGCTATACCCTTGCGGTAGGTATGCAGCAGTACCTCAATCCACAGAACTATTTGTGGGGCGACTTTGCCGCCGCAGCTGTACTTTCAGCCATTCCGATCACTCTGGTGTTCCTGCTGGCACAGCGCTGGCTGGTCAACGGACTGACGGCGGGTGGTGTGAAAGGTTAAGTTTTACCGAAGTAACTGCCCGGCAACGGGCAATGCCACTGCAACCCTCAACTTATGTTATCCCAACCTGTGACTGTTATTCGGCGCTCTACGGAGCGCCCTTTTTTTATGTTATTTTGCATTACGCTTACGATTATTTCCTTTCGTGCCCCCCATCACTGCAAATCAATTTTTCGCCTGAAACTCGACAAATTAAACAGAATTAAGATCACAGAAAAGACAAAACATAATTGCAATGTAAAAAATGATAATTGTCTTCCCTGCCTGTTAAATTCACCATCACCGCACTGATCAAAAGAGCTGTACCCTTTAAGGCAGGTCTGAATGAACACTCAATATAATTCCAGTTATATTTTTTCGATTACATTAGTCGCAACATTAGGAGGGCTATTATTCGGCTATGACACGGCTGTCATTTCCGGGACGGTAGAATCCTTAAATACCGTATTTGTCGCCCCACAACACTTAAGTGAGTCCGCTGCCAACTCGCTGTTAGGTTTTTGCGTCGCCAGTGCGTTGATTGGTTGCATCATCGGCGGCGCGCTGGGCGGCTATTGCAGTAACCGGTTTGGTCGTCGAGACTCGCTGAAAATCGCTGCCCTGCTGTTCTTTATTTCCGGCATTGGATCCGCCTGGCCAGAATTAGGCTTTACGACGATTAATCCAGATAACGCGGTACCTGTTTATTTAGCCGGATACGTTCCCGAATTTGTTATTTATCGCATCATTGGTGGTATTGGGGTAGGTTTAGCCTCAATGCTCTCACCAATGTATATTGCTGAACTGGCACCCGCACATATTCGTGGGAAACTGGTGTCATTTAACCAGTTCGCCATTATTTTTGGTCAACTATTGGTGTATTGCGTTAACTATTTTATCGCTCGTTCAGGTGACGCTAACTGGCTGAATACTGATGGCTGGCGATATATGTTTGCGTCCGAAAGTATTCCCGCTCTGCTATTTTTACTGCTGCTGTATACCGTACCAGAAAGCCCACGCTGGCTGATGGCGCGTGGTAGACATGAACAAGCGGAAGGTATTCTGCGCAAAATTATGGGGAGCACCCTCGCCGCCCAGGCCATACAGGAGATCAATCAGTCTCTGGAACATGGTCGTAAAACCGGCGGTCGACTGCTGATGTTTGGCGCAGGCGTTATCGTCATCGGCGTGATGCTGTCTATCTTCCAGCAATTCGTCGGTATTAACGTCGTGCTCTACTATGCCCCGGAAGTGTTTAAAACGCTGGGAGCCAGCACTGACGTGGCGCTGTTGCAGACCATTATTGTTGGCGTGATCAACCTAAGCTTTACCGTATTGGCGATCATGACGGTGGATAAATTTGGTCGCAAACCGCTGCAGATTATTGGCGCCTTAGGCATGGCCATCGGTATGTTCAGCCTCGGAACCGCCTTTTATACCCAGGCTTCCGGGCTGGTTGCGTTACTGTCGATGCTGTTTTATGTCGCCGCATTCGCCATGTCCTGGGGACCGGTTTGTTGGGTGCTGCTGGCCGAAATCTTCCCCAATACGATTCGTGGCAAAGCGCTCGCCATTGCGGTTGCCGCGCAATGGCTGGCGAACTACTTCGTTTCCTGGACTTTCCCGATGATGGACAAAAATTCGTGGCTGATTTCCCATTTCCACAACGGTTTCTCCTACTGGATTTACGGTTGTATGGGCATTCTGGCCGCGCTGTTTATGTGGAAGTTTGTGCCGGAAACCAAAGGCAAAACGCTGGAAGAACTTGAAGAGCTGTGGGAGCCCGCAGCGGAGAAAACCCAGCCGGCCTCTGCGCAGTAATTCTTACCCAAAACACGCCGCAGCCCAATTGCGGCGTGTTGTCTTTTACTCTCGCTTCAGCCGTTTGGAATTACACAGCCACAGGGTGATCACCAGCAGCAGGATCGCCGCAGAATAGATCAGCACATCCATCGGCGCTTTATGATCGACAATGATCAACCGCACAATCGCAGTGATCCCGATATAGACAAAGTAGCGCAGCGGAAAGTGAAAACCTGACTGAAAGTACTTCACAATCAGCGCGATAAATTCAAAGTAGAGAAAGTAAACCACCAGCCCTTCCACCAGTTCATATTTGCTGGTTTGTTCCGGCGCGAATAGCACATCCGCCAGATGCAGCGTTTCTTTCCCGAGGAATACGACCAGGATCAGGCCCAGACTCAGCAACCCCAGATTCAACACGGTCTGTAAAATAGTGGAGATAAACTCCACGCGTGGACGAGATAGCGACGTCATAACAGCACCTCTTACTCAGTGGCAAGGTTCCTGTATAACGCAAAAATGTGACAGAGATCTACATTTTTTGTTTATATTTTGTGCAAGAAAGGTCAGCAGGGAATGATGAGTGCCACGACACATTTCACAGGATGAATTATGCAGCTAAGACAATCCGCTGTTCGCAACGTTACCTGCGGTGAGAACGTGGTGATCTATGAACCCGCAAATCTCTACGACTGCACATTGGGTGACAACGTTTTTGTCGGACCATTTGTTGAAATCCAGGGTAATACGCAGATTGGCGCAGACAGCAAAATTCAGTCGCACGCCTTCATCTGCGAATATGTCACCCTCGGCGCCCGTTGTTTTATCGGTCACGGCGTGATGTTCGCCAACGATATGTTTCGCGAAGGAAAACCCAATGCCGACCGCAACAGTTGGGGACGTATTACGATTGGCGACGATGTCTCGATCGGTAGCGGAGCGACCATTCTGGCGGTCACTATCTGTGATGGCGTGGTCGTCGGCGCGGGAAGCGTGGTGACCAAATCGATCACCGAGAAAGGCGTGTATGCGGGAAATCCGGCAAAATTATTACGTCGTTTATAGAGCCGGATAAGCGCAGGTCCCATCCGGCCATCTATCAGCGGAAGTTTTCACTCCTGTCGCTGGTCATGTCGTACAGACCAAACTTACGTCCAAGCTGCTGGCCGCCATCACGTGTTAACGGCGTCCAGCCAATCGCCGCACGGCTGCGGGTTGGGCCTGACGAGAACAGATCCAGCGGCACAGAAACGTACACCCCTTTGGTAAAATCACCCTCTCCGTACTCATCCGGCGAGGCGTCGGTGATGGTCGCATAACCACCCACCACTACGCCGCTGTCAAAACGTTTCGCCACTTCCAGCGTTCCGCCCTTATCCCCCGCCAGATACTGCCCCACGCTGGCTTTCACCAGTACATCCTGGGCGAACGAAGGATTCCAGTAAGCCGTCAAATGCCCGGTCTTCACGCTGTAGTCGGTGAACTTCATCATGTCCTGCGCGCTGCGCCAGTCACGCTGTTTCACGTAGTTGGCGTCAACACCAAACGCCCAGTTGCTGTCCAGCGGGCGATACAGCACTTCTGCCCCCGCTCCGCCGTACATGGTTTCCAGATAGCCCCCGTAAACCTGTCCGTAGAACCCGTTGCCGAGTGACTGGAAGTAGTTGGCCTGCAGGTTATTCACGTAGACATCGTTTTGCACATACTCACGCACATGGGTACGCACGCGTGGTAAATGCGAATCCTGCGGCGGGTTGGTGTAGTTAAACTTGTCATAGTTATTGGCGAGGTTGGCGAACAAACTCCCGGTGGTCAGCAGATGATCGGTAACCCACAAATCCGCCGTTCCCATCACGCCCAACTGATACATATAGAAGTTTTCCGGGCCGCCCACCGACTGATTTAGCACCGGATCGATGTGGAAATTGAAGCGTGACTTATCAATATACCAGCCCTGCTCGGTCGTTTTCGGTACCACGGGCTCGACGCGTTTTTGTGCCAGTTGAGTTTCATGGCCCAACGGCTCGCCTTCCAGATGGCGCTTGAGGCTGGAAACCTCCGTTTCGGTCGTCACCTGCGGCAAGTTAAGGCGGTTTTCCGTAATGCGGATCGTGCGGATCCCATCGGGAAGATCGTTCATCACGATCCGGTTAGCACGCTCGATCCCTTCGCGCGAATCACGGTATTTCACCTGTTCACCCGTCACATACAGCGTATCGCCCTGCACCTGAATTTTAGGATCCGCCAGCCCGGCATTATATTTCAGCAGCGTTAACTGATTCGCCACCACCGAATGTTGCAGGATGGCATCCTGCGGCTGTGGTTGATATTTCGGGCGGGTATTGTCGTTATAGTTTGGTCGCAGATCGTTAAAGTTAGTCCGCAGCGTGACCCCAAACATCAAGGTGTTCCCGCGCTCATAGCTGAGGTTAACGTCGGCCCAATCGGTGACGCGATAAATAGCGCCGACGTTAAACTTGCTCTTCTGCTCCAACTTGCCGGCAAAATCCTGCTGGTAATTATTACCTTCATACTCCAGTTTCAGGCGCAGCGGCTGCCAGGGAGTCTGATACTCTACGCCGCCAAACAGCGACGCCGGGCCGTGGAACATCTGGCTACCGTCAATAGAACCGGCCTGCTTGTAGCTGTTATCGCGATGGCAGAATTTATCACTGTATGAGCAAAACGGATTGCTAACGTTGCCGCTGGTCCCGAGATATCCCCAGCCAAGGCCGAGAGAGAAATCAAACGGGCCCCAGGCTTTGTTCGCCACCACATACTCCGCATCAAACAGTCCGGTACCACCGATATCCCGCGCGCCAACCGCCACCTGCGGCATCCAGTAGCTCTCTTCCCACAGGCGAAGTTTGAGATCAAAAGCCTTATCTTTATAAGTCTGATCGCCAGAAAACGACTCCACGCCGCTGTATTTTTTGGTACGCACATCGGTATAGCGCAGGGTAGTTTCCAGCCAGGGGAAGAGTTGTACCGACGCAGAGTAGTAACGGTATTGATCGTTATCGCGGTAGTTAAGGCTCATTTCGCCTTCACGCGCCATGCGTGCGGTTGGGGTTTGCAGCAGTCCCACGCCGCCAAAATCCGACTGGGAAGGTCCAATGGGCGCGGGCCAGGTTTCACCGTGGCAGGCAACGCTTACGCCCAGCGCCAGTAAGCTGAGCAGATAAGTTTTTCTCATTATTCGGGTATCCGCTGGGTCAGGGTGCGAAGAATGTCGGCATTGATTTCATCCGGGGTGCTGCGCCAGACAGCATCAGAGAGCCCGACAAAAATGATGCTGCCGGGCATCGGCTCAACGTGACGTTTGTTCCAGTAGGCGACCGGGACTTTTTGCGTGCGTCCGTCGGGATAGATGACCCAGGCGTAGCTACGATCTGCGCCGCTGAGCCGACGTTGCCCATCGAGATAGCTGGCGATATCGCGCCCGGGCATAAACGGTTGTTTACCCGGATGACTTAGCAGGCCAAACAGCGTTATATCCGTTGGCTGCGGTCCGACCCACAGCGTGTAATTGCCCTGCAACGGCGGGTTGCCTCGCTCACTGACGCGCACAACATCCGGGTCGAGATTAATCTTCTGTCTGCCGGTCACCTTCAGCGCCTGAATTTGCTGGCGCAATGCGTTGATAGCCGCGGCATCGTCACCGCTTTCTTCAGCGCTGAGCATCGCCAGACGAGCCAGTAATGCCTGCTGCTGACGCTCTGCTTCCGTCGTTGCCCGCTCTTCGCTGATAACCGCTCCTGGCCACCAGCTATTACTCAACCGCGGCTGCCCAACCAGGTCGAGCAGATGTTCGGCCCCGGTCAGCGTCTTTGGCTCTTCGCTGGCGGAGGTAAAGACCTTAACGCTACCCGCAGCAAAAACTGACGCTGCGCTCAGGCTCAATAGCAGCGCCATAACGGCTCGTTTCATCATGATTTTGCCGCCTTAATCAGCGTGGTTTTCACCGGGAAGTAACGTGCGCCAAGATACTGTTCCGATTGGCGAATCTGCCCTTCGCTGTCGATCCAGTAGCGGTTATGCCAGCGCGTTTGAGCGGTGGTGACTTCTTCGTCAAGGATTCGTACTGGCGTATCTTCGCTACCCACCTTAATGGTGTCAGTGCCATCCCATTCGAAAACCGAGCGGGCAGTGGCATAGCGCACCTGCTGATGCTCGGTCCAGCCCATCGTGCGGGTCCACGTTGCCCCATCGACTATCTGGTTTGGTTTGATGAGCGGATCTGCCGCGAGATTATTCACCTCGATCAGGTTATCCCCGCCGAGATGCGTTTTCACCATGCGCCCAGACTGCGTGACGAGAATGGCCCGATCCTGAGTCACCCATTTCTGCTGTCCGTTTTCCGCGAACGCGAGTACCACAAACAGCTGAGGACCGCCGTTGAGCTGCATGTACTGGCTGGCGTAGGGCATGTTTTTGATTTCATCGTCCGTCATCTGTACGCCGGGAGTACCAAACACGCTATCCCATAGCGAATGACCCAGCCCTTCGGTGGTGGCTGAGCACGCCTGTAATAACAGGCAAACCATTATCAGCGCTGGTCGCTTCACGACATTTCTCCGCAGCGGCAAAATAACCACACCGAAGTGTGGTTAGAATTAAACGTACCGGTATTACTGGGTACTGGTGGTTGTGGTGGTTGTGGTTCCGGTGTTAGAACCATCGCCGCCACCGGTTGCCGCAAGGGCAACCCCCACCGCAGAACTTACGGTGCTCGCGCTGGTTGCGGAGGAACTTCCTGCCGAAACCGACGCGGCAGCCGACCCTGCAGCCTCACCCACCTGAACGGGGGCAGCATAGACAGAAGTCGCCGCAAGCGCAGATATAGCCCAAAGGCCATACAGAACTTTTTTCATCACAAATTCCCTTCATTGTATGAATGGAGATTTACCCAAAAGAATTTCGGGCGAGATCGAGTATACACAAGCCAAAGTGTGCAAATTACGCCAGGCGGGAATTTAGGATAATTAGATAGCAAGAAATAAAATGATTAACGTCAGATAATTAAATCAATACAATCATAAAGTTAAAATATAAAAACAAAAACACAACATCCGGTAATTCTGAAAAAACCAGAAACACGATAACGTTGAATGAATTATTTTAGGATTAAGCTCAATAAAGGTGTAAAGCAAAAGCGTAGATATTCGGGAGCCAGATTATAAAAAAAGCCGATATTAATATCGGCTTTTTTATAAGTAATCTGCAAATTCATTCGAATTGCAGCAAGGCGGCAAGCTCGTTAATCCCCGGGAGCATAGATAGCTATGCGACCGGGGTTAACGAACGCAGCCAACACCGCTGCGGCTCGAAGGAAGAAGCAGATTAACGCCAGGACTTATAACGGTTAATCAAACCGTTAGTTGAGCAATCATGGCTGGTGATTTCTTTATCATCATTCAGCTCTGGCAGAATGCGATTCGCCAGCTGTTTGCCCAGCTCAACGCCCCACTGGTCAAAGGTGAAGATATTCAGGATCGCGCCCTGAGTGAAGATTTTGTGCTCGTACAGCGCAATCAGCGCACCCAGGCTGAACGGTGTGATTTCGCGCAGCAGGATGGAGTTAGTTGGACGGTTACCTTCGAACACTTTGAACGGCACAACGTGGTCAAGCGTTGCCGGATCTTTACCCTGGTCGCGGTATTCCTGCTCAACCACTTCACGAGATTTACCAAAAGCCAGCGCTTCGGTCTGGGCGAAGAAGTTAGACAGCAGTTTCGGATGGTGATCCGACAGCGGGTTGTGGGTGATTGCCGGAGCGATGAAATCGCACGGAACCATTTTGGTACCCTGATGAATCAGCTGGTAGAACGCATGCTGACCGTTAGTACCCGGCTCACCCCAGATGATTGGGCCTGTCTGGTAATCCACCGCATTGCCGTTACGGTCAACGTATTTACCGTTGGATTCCATATTGCCCTGCTGGAAGTAGGCCGCGAAACGGTGCATATACTGGTCGTACGGCAGAATCGCTTCGGTTTCAGCACCGAAGAAATTGTTGTACCAGATACCGATCAGCGCCAACAGCACCGGCAGGTTTTTCTCCGCCGGAGTGGTGGAGAAGTGTTTGTCCATGGCGTGCGCGCCAGAAAGCAGCTCAACAAAGTTGTCGAAGCCCACAGAAAGGATGATGGACAGACCGATTGCAGACCACAGAGAGTAACGACCGCCAACCCAGTCCCAGAACTCGAACATATTGGCGGTATCAATACCGAACTCGCCAACCGCTTTACCGTTAGTGGAGAGCGCTGCGAAGTGTTTGGCAACGTGCTTGTTGTCGCCAGCGGTCGCCAGGAACCAGTCGCGCGCGCTGTGGGCGTTAGTCATGGTTTCCTGAGTGGTGAAGGTTTTGGAAGCGACCAGGAACAGCGTAGTCTCCGGATTCACTTTCTTCAGCACTTCGGCAATGTGCGTACCATCGACGTTAGACACAAAATGCATGTTCAGGTGATTTTTGTACGGGCGCAGCGCTTCGGTCACCATGAACGGGCCGAGGTCTGAACCGCCGATACCGATGTTCACGACATCAGTAATGGCTTTACCGGTATAGCCTTTCCAGCTTCCGGAGATAATCGCTTCAGAGAAGGATTTCATCTTCTCCAGCACCGCATTCACTTCCGGCATCACATCTTTGCCGTCAACGATGATTGGAGTGTTGCTACGGTTGCGCAGCGCCACGTGCAGCACGGCACGGTCTTCAGTGCGGTTAATTTTCTCACCGGAGAACATGGACTTGATGGCGCCTGCCAAATCGGTCTCTTTCGCCAGATCCTGCAGTTTAGCCAGCGTCTCTTCAGTGATGCGGTTTTTGGAGAAATCCACCAGCATCAGATCGTCAAACGTCGCGGAAAATTTAGCGAAACGATCGCTATCTTTCGCGAACAGATCCGCGATAGTAACGTCTTTCATCTCTTCAAAGTGTTTTTGTAGTGCCTGCCAGGCTGAGGTCTGCGTTGGATTGATGTTTTTCATTAGCAATACTCTTCTGATTTTGAGAATTGTGACTGAGATCGATTGTAACGCCAGTCACAGAAAAGTGTGATTGTTTTAATGCCATCGCCCTTGTATCCATCGAACCAGGGTAAAAAGTATAGATGTTATAAGCGCTGTTACTGAACGGAAACGCAGCATGAAAAATCCGCATAATCCCAGCGTTGACAGTGCAAGCTACACATTTTATTTATAAATACGGTATTTGCATTTGCGCCTGCACCGGTTTTCGTTCTGCCTTATGTGCCATGGTCGCTCTATTCATTCCCTGACACGAGGTAGTTATGACTGATGTAGTTGTCTCCAAGTTTGGCGGTACCAGCGTGGCGGATTTTGATGCCATGAATCGCAGCGCTGATGTGGTGCTTTCTGATGCTAACGTCCGTGTAGTGGTACTTTCCGCTTCCGCTGGAATTACCAACCTGCTGGTCGCACTGGCTGAAGGGCTGGAGCCAACCGAGCGCTTCGAAAAACTCGACGCCATTCGTCAAATTCAGTTCAATATTCTGGAACGCCTGCGTTATCCAAACGTAATTCGTGAAGAGATTGAACGTCTGCTGGAAAACATCACCACGCTGGCAGAAGCGGCGTCACTGGCGACCTCAACCGCCCTGACCGACGAACTGGTCAGCCACGGTGAACTGATGTCTACCCTGTTGTTCGTCGAAATCCTGCGTGAACGCAACGTGCAAGCGCAGTGGTTTGACGTGCGTAAAGTGATGCGCACCAACGATCGTTTTGGTCGCGCAGAACCCGACGTCGCGGCGCTGGCTGAACTGGCAACGCTTCAGTTGGCCCCGCGTCTGAGCGAAGGTCTGGTAATCACTCAGGGTTTTATCGGCAGCGAAGGCAAAGGCCGCACCACCACGTTGGGGCGCGGCGGTAGCGATTATACAGCCGCCCTGCTGGCCGAAGCGCTGCACGCAACGCGCGTCGATATCTGGACCGATGTTCCAGGCATTTACACTACCGATCCGCGCGTTGTTCCTGCTGCGCAGCGTATTGATGAAATCGCTTTTGAAGAGGCCGCGGAAATGGCGACCTTTGGCGCGAAAGTGCTGCACCCGGCAACCCTGTTGCCGGCCGTACGTAGCGATATCCCGGTATTTGTTGGCTCCAGCAAGGATCCAAAAGCAGGTGGTACGCTGGTCTGCAATAAAACCGCGAATCCACCGCTGTTCCGTGCGCTGGCGCTACGCCGTAAGCAGACGCTGCTGACGCTGCATAGCCTGAATATGCTGCACTCCCGCGGCTTTTTAGCAGAAGTGTTCGGCATCCTTGCACGCCACAATATATCGGTAGATTTAATTACCACATCAGAAGTCAGCGTAGCGCTGACGCTGGATACCACCGGTTCAACCTCCACCGGCGATACGCTGTTAACGCAGTCTCTGCTGATGGAACTGTCTGCCCTGTGCCGGGTTGAAGTCGAAGAAGGCCTGGCGCTGGTGGCGTTGATTGGCAACGACCTGTCCAAAGCCTGCGGCGTGGGTAAAGAGGTATTTGGTGTACTGGAGCCGTTCAACATCCGCATGATTTGCTACGGCGCGTCCAGCCATAACCTGTGCTTCCTGGTGCCCGGTAGCGAAGCCGAACAGGTGGTACAGAAGCTACATCATAATTTGTTTGAATAATATTTCATCACGCGATAAACAATAACTATAGCCGGGCTCGAACCCGGCTTTTTTATAACAACACAACACATTTCAATCGCAAGGAAGATAACATGCTCGCTACTCTCACGCGGCTGTTCCCGTTATGGGCGCTGCTGCTCTCTGTTATTGCGTATTACACGCCCTCCACCTTTACGCCTGTCGGGCCATTCGTACCGTCGTTGCTGATGCTGATCATGTTCGGCATGGGCGTTCACCTGAAGGTGGACGACTTTAAACGCGTACTCTCACGCCCCGCTCCGGTCGCGGCGGGTATTTTCTTGCACTATCTGGTGATGCCGCTCGCCGCATGGATTTTGGCGCTGGCATTTAATATGCCGCCGGAACTGTCGGCAGGGATGGTGCTGGTCGGTAGCGTCGCCAGCGGAACGGCATCGAACGTCATGATCTATCTGGCAAAAGGTGATGTGGCGCTCTCCGTGACTATTTCATCGGTTTCAACGCTGGTCGGCGTTGTCGCCACGCCGCTGCTGACACGGCTGTATGTCGACGCGCATATCCAGGTGGATGTGATGGGTATGCTGCTGAGTATTCTGCAGATAGTGGTCATTCCGATTGCTTTGGGGCTGGTCATTCACCATCTGTTCCCACGCGTCGTAAAAGCCGTGGAACCGTATCTGCCGGCGTTTTCTATGCTGTGCATCCTGGCGATCATCAGCGCCGTCGTGGCGGGTTCCGCCTCGCACATTGCGTCTGTCGGCTTTGTGGTGATTATCGCCGTGATCCTGCATAACACCATTGGCTTGCTCGGCGGCTACTGGGGCGGAAAACTGTTTGGTTTCGACGAGTCAACCTGTCGTACGTTGGCTATTGAAGTGGGCATGCAGAATTCAGGGCTTGCCGCTGCGCTGGGCAAAATCTACTTTGGCCCGCTTGCGGCGCTGCCCGGCGCGTTGTTCTCGGTCTGGCATAACCTTTCCGGTTCGCTGCTGGCAGGTTACTGGTCCGGTAAACCGATTAAAGAAAAAGAACGCCGCTAATTGACGGCGGCAGGCCGGATAGCGGCTAACACCTTATCCGGCCTACCCAGCCTCTGCACTTTGCCGTACACTGCGGATATCGGCTAACAGAGGGCACCCTTATGGCACTCCCCCGCATTACCCAAAAAGAGATGACCGAACGCGAACAGCGTGAACTGAAAACGCTGCTCGACCGCGCGCGCATTGCGCATGGTCGGCTGCTAACCAACGCTGAGACCAACAGCATCAAGAAAGAGTACATCGATAAACTGATGGCCTTGCGTGAAGCAGAAGCTAAAAAAGCCCGCCAGTTGAAGAAAAAGCAGGCTTATAAACCGGATGCGGAAGCATCATTTTCCTGGTCAGCGAATACGCCAACGCGCGGCAGACGTTAACGCCCTTTCTTCTTACGCCCCGGCGAGGTAAAACGCTTCCCGTTTGCCGCCGGGCGCGATTTCTCTTTCTCAGCCGATTTTTCGATTTTCACCACCGGGCGCTTAATGCCTGCGGTTTTTGGCTTCGCTTTCGCCTTCGGTTTGGCTTCTGAGGACGAGTTCTCAATCAGCTTGAACAGGTCGATCAGTTCGTCATCCGTCAGGTCGCGCCATTCACCCAGCGGCAGGCCGGACAGACCAACGTTCATGATACGTGTACGCTCAAGCTTAGTAACTTCATAGCCAAAGTGCTCGCACATACGACGGATCTGGCGGTTCAGCCCCTGAATCAGCGTGATGCGAAACACAAACGGCGCTTCTTTCTTGACCTTACATTTCTTGGTAACGGTGCCAAGGATTGGCACACCGGCACTCATCCCACGGATAAAGTCATCAGTGACCGGCTTATCTACCGTCACCAGATACTCTTTTTCGTGATCGTTACCGGCACGCAGGATTTTATTCACCAGGTCGCCGTGGTTGGTCAGAAAGATAAGCCCCTGGGAATCTTTGTCCAGACGACCGATTGGGAACACGCGCTTGCTGTGGTTAACGAAATCAACAATGTTGTCGCGTTCGCTGTCTTCAGTGGTGCTGACAATCCCTACCGGCTTGTTCAGCGCGATAAAAACCAGATCTTCCGCTTCACGCGGCTCAATCAACCGACCATTCACTTTTACGACGTCGCCAGGCATCACCTGATCGCCAATGGTGGCGCGTTTACCATTCAGGAAGACATTCCCTTGTTCGATAAAGCGATCCGCCTCGCGGCGCGAGCAGATTCCGCTTTCACTGATGTATTTATTTAATCGGATGGATGAGTCGGGCAGCATAATTTCTCCTTTGACAGCGAAATATACCCTACCTTGCGGGGGATAAAAAAGCAGAGCGTGAAAATGTGCTATCGCATCTGATTACGTAATGCCTGCGGGCTGATACCAAATCGTTTTTGAAAGTGGTAACGCAAAGAGTTTGCGCTGCCGAACCCGGTTTGCTGCGCGATCTGCTCAATACTGATATGGGATGTATTGAGCGCCTGCTGCGCACGGTTTAGCCGTTCATTCATCAGCCAACGTGCGGGAGTAAGCCCCGTTGACTCCTGAAATCGCCGCATCAACGTTCGGGGACTCATACCGACCTGGCTGGCCAGAGCGTCAAGGGTATGCTTCTGCGCGATATTGTTATGTAACCAGTCAAGCAAAAGACCAAAACGCTGGCTTTCCCGACTGCGGGCAACAGGACGCAGTTGCTGCTGAGTCTGGCTGCCATCCCTGTGGGGCTGCAGCACCAGGCGACGGGCCACGTTATTGGCAATCTCAAGTCCAAAATCAGTGCGCACCACATGCAAACATAAATCAATCCCTGCCGCACTACCTGCCGAAGTGAGCACGTCGTGGTCACCGACATACAGGACATCTTCCACAACGTTGATGGCGGGAAAGCGTCGCTGGAGTTCACTGACGTAACGCCAGTGCGTCGTCGCCTTACGCTCATCCAGCAAACCTGCCGCAGCCAGAACAAATACACCAGAACAGATAGAGATGACTCGACAACCGCGTTGATGTGCTCCACGAAGCGCATCGCATAATGCTTCCGGGACCGGTGAGCTCACGTCACGCCAGCCAGGAATGACAATAGTGTCTGCTTCTTGCAGCAATTCATATCCACCGTCCACCACGATACGAACCCCACCAGTTGCCCTTAATTCACCTTGATCAACCGAAGCCACGGCAAAACGATACCAGCTCTCTCCCAGTTCAGGTCGCGGAAGCCCAAAAACTTCCACTGCGACGCCAAACTCGAAAGTACATAGCCCGTCATAAGCGAGTGCAACGACCAACGGGCGAGAAGATGTTGTCATGATCCTGGCGGAATCTGTCATGGTCAGAGGGTGTTTCAAGGTTAATTTTTTGATGAGATAAGAGGTAACACAACAGCTGATTTCACCACAAGAGAAAACAACAATATGAGTACCGTAACTGATATTCCAGCCGCTTCATCTGCACAAGCTATCGCCCATTTCCAGCAACGTCTGAATATGGAGACGGATTGTTCTGACGTTCATTCCGCGATGGCTGCTGACGACAAAGATTTTGTGCTTTTACATGTAGTGGGGAGTGCAGAGAGTTTTTCTCGTTGTCATATCCCTGGCGCGATTCATCTTCCCCATCGACTGATAAATACGGAATCCTTGAAAAAATGGCCACAGGACACACTGTTTGTCGTCTATTGCGCTGGCCCACACTGTAACGGGGCCGATCGCGCGGCGCTGAAGTTGGCGCAGCTAGGTCGACCGGTGAAAATAATGATTGGTGGTATTAAGGGCTGGGAGGACGAAGGCCTGGCGTTTGCCACTACGCAAAAGGACGCTGTTTCAATAGATTGACGTTGTTAAGTCCGAACGGGCTTTTCCAACAGGAGGTTGTGGTTAACCCGTTCGGCTTTCCCCCCTTCCAACATCGTGAGCCATATCAGTAAGGCATTACGCTGATAGTGGTAGCATTAGCGCGGTTTGTAATTTTCTGATTACATGGAGAAATGATGGAACTGCTTTTATTGAGTAACTCGACACTGCCGGGCAAAGGCTGGATGGAACATGCGCTACCACTGATTGCTGAGCAGCTGAATGGTCGCCGTACGGCGGTGTTTATTCCGTTCGCTGGCGTGACGCAAACCTGGGATGAATACACGGCGAAAACGGCAGCCATCTTTGCGCCAATGGGCGTCAACGTTACTGGCATTCATACCGTTGCCGATCCGATCGCTGCCATTGAAAACGCAGAGCTGGTGATTGTCGGCGGGGGTAACACCTTCCAGTTACTGAAAGAGAGCCGCGAGCGCGGGCTGCTGGCGCCGATTGTGGATGTCGTCAAACGCGGTGCGCTGTACATCGGCTGGAGCGCAGGTTCTAACCTCGCCTGCCAGACCATCCGCACCACCAACGACATGCCGATTGTCGATCCAAAAGGTTTTGATGCCCTGGGTCTGTTCCCGCTGCAGATTAACCCACATTTCACCAATGCGCTTCCGGAAGGCCACAAAGGCGAAACGCGTGAACAGCGTATTCGCGAGCTGCTGGTTGTGGCACCAGAGCTGACGGTGATTGGCTTGCCGGAAGGAAACTGGATTAAGGTGAGTAACGGCCAGGCGGTTCTTGGCGGTCCGAACACCACTTACGTCTTTAAAGCGGGTGAAGACGCGGTTGCCCTCGAAGCAGGTCACTGCTTCTAACCGATGTTGCCGGATAACGGCATAAATGCCTTATCCGGCCAACCGGTCCACCTCACTCAATAATCGTCGCGCTCATCGTCCTCATCCGGCTGTTCCAGCACGCTATAGGCCACGGAACAAAACAGCGAGTTCAGACGCTGCATATCGCCCAGCAGCGCCAGGTGCAAGGAGCTGGTCTCGATGCTCTGCACGTTCTGCTGATGCAGACGGTCAACGTGCGCATGCGAATACCGACGGTTGAGAATACGGAAACGGTGCTTGCTACGGCGCAGACGTCGGGCGCTGGTCACGTCACCAGAGAAGAACACCGACATCGCCAGCTGCAGATTGCTGAGCAGCTGATCGAAGAGCGCATCCAGCTCTTTCAATCCTTCCACGGAGAATGCGCGACGGGCAGCCAGCGACTTATCCGCTATCTCACTGCCCATACGTTCGACAATATCGGAAGCCTGCTCGAGGTTAAGCGACATTTCGATAATCTCCGCCCAACGGCGTGATTCCTCTTCCGCCAGTTCATCCTTTGGCATCCGCGCCAGATAGAGCTTGATTGCCGTGTATAGCACGTTAATGTCGTCCGCCATCCTGCGCAGCTCTTTCTCTTCACGCGGCTCGCCGTGCATCACCTTCTTCAGCCCGTCCATCATCTGCTCCATCGCGTCGCCGATGCGCAGAGCTTCACGAGCGGCATTGGCCAGGGCCAGCGTCGGGGTATCCAGCGCACTGACGTCGAGATGTTTGGGCTTCAGATGCGCATCCAGCTCCGGCTCATCGCGGATGATGCGCTTACAAAAACGCGCCATCGGTTCTGCGAACGGCACCATCGCCACACAGCGCACCAGGTTGTAGAAGACATGGAAGTAAATAACCAGTTCAGATTTCGGCAGCGGCAGTTCATCCATCAGATTTGCCAGCGGATGAACAAACGGCAGGATAATCAGGCTTCCCACCAGCTTAAACAGCAGGCTACCGAGCGCCACACGGCGGGCGGCGGCGTTAGCGGCGCTGTTATTAAGCATCGCCAGCAGGCCAGAGCCGAGGTTGGCGCCAATCACCAGACACAACGCCACCGGGAACGAGATAATGCCTGCCGCGGTCAGCGTTGCCGTCAGCAGCACCGCCGCAAGGCTGGAGTAACTGATAATCGCGAACATAGCGCCAATCAGCGCATCCAGCATGATATCGCCGGTGAGCGAGGCGAAAATAACCTGTACGCCGTTAGCCTGGGTGATCGGTGTTACCGCCTGCACAATCAGTTCCAGCGCCAGTAAAATCAACCCCAGTCCAATACCAACCCGCCCCAGTTGCCCCACACGGGACTGTTTACGTCCGAGAAAGAAGATCACGCCGATAAAAATCAGCAGTGGCGACAGCCAGGAGAGATCGAAGGTCAGGATACGCGCCATCAGCGCGGTCCCGACGTCGGCGCCGAGTACAATCACCAGCGCAGGGGTGAGCGCGACGAGGTCCTGCGCGACAAACGAGGTCACCAGCATGGTGGTGGCGTTGCTGCTTTGTACCAGCGCCGTCACGCCGATACCCGCACAAAAGGCGAGCGGCTTCTTTTCAACACTACGGCTGAGTACGGTACGCAAACGGGCGCCGAAGACGCGCATCACGCCGGTGCGCACAATATGAGTACCCCAAACCAGCATAGAGACAGCAGAAAGCAGGTGTAACAGAGTTAGCACGGAATCAGGTTCTCCTTATCGTTATATGTTCCTGAGGTTCATAGCAATGACATACCGCCTGATGGCGCCACGCTTATCAGGCCGACAAAAATATGCCAGTAGCCGGATAAGGTGTTTACGCCGCCATCCGGCAAGCAGTATCGATGAACGTTCTTTCAGTATAAGGGTTTAAACGTAATAAAGAGACAAGGCACTCATTGAGTGCCCTGTTTGTTGTAAATAAAGATGACAGTTTTGTGAATCAGTCAGCGTCATAGCCCAGATTAGGCGCTAACCAACGTTCGACTTCCGCCACGCTCATGCCTTTACGGAAGGCGTAATCTTCAACCTGATCGCGCTGGATTTGCGCCACGGCGTAGTACTTGCTGTCTGGATGACTGAAATACCAGCCGGAAACCGACGCACCTGGCCACATCGCGAAGGATTCGGTGAGCTTCATCCCGGTGTGCGCTTCTACATCCAGCAGTTCCCAGATGGTGGCCTTTTCGGTGTGTTCCGGGCAAGCCGGATAGCCCGGTGCCGGGCGAATTCCCTGGTAGTTTTCGCGGATCAGCTCCTCGTTACTGAGGTTCTCATTCGCCGCATAGCCCCAGTAGACTTTACGCACGCGCTCGTGCAGATATTCCGCGAACGCTTCCGCCAGGCGGTCGGCGATCGCTTTCACCATGATCTTGTTGTAGTCGTCATGCTGGGCTTCGAAGGCGTCCGCCAGTGCATCTTCCTCCAGACCGCCGGTAACTGCGAAAGCACCGATGTAATCCGCTTTTCCACTCAGTTTCGGCGCAACAAAGTCAGACAGGCAGTAGTTGGCGAAACCGACTTTTTCCGTCTGCTGGCGCAGGTGATGACTCACGTTGATAACGTGCGTACGCGTCTCGTCACGGTAAATCTCGATGTCGTCCCCCACGCGGTTAGCCGGGAACAAGCCCACCACGCCGCGCGGATTCAGGGTCTTCTCAGCGCTGAGTTTATCCAGCATGTCATTGGCGTCTTTGAACAGACGTTTCGCCTCTTCTCCCACCACCTCATCTTCGAGGATACGCGGGTATTTCCCGGCCAGCGACCAGGTCATAAAGAACGGCGTCCAGTCGATGTAGTTGCGCAGCGTTTCGATGCTGGCTTCAACGCTCTGTACGCCGAGGCGGTGCGCCACCGGCGGCGTGTAGTTTTCCCAGTCGAAGGCCAGATCGTTGTCGCGGGCAGCCTGTAACGTTACTGGTGGGGTCCGCGGTTTCTTACGCGCATGCTGGATACGCACGGTTTCGTACTCTTTACGCGTACGGGCGACAAAGTCATCGCGCTGAGTGTCAGAGAGGAGTGCGGCGACTACGCCAACGGTACGCGAGGCGTTCTGCACATAAACCGTCGGGCCACTGTAGTTCTGCTCGATTTTCACCGCCGTGTGCGCTTTTGAGGTGGTCGCGCCGCCAATCAGCAACGGAATAGTGAACCCCTGACGCTCCATCTCTTTCGCCACGTTGACCATTTCGTCCAGCGACGGGGTAATCAGCCCGGAAAGACCAATCAGATCGGCATTCACTTCACGTGCCGTTCTGAGGATTTTCTCCGCTGGCACCATCACGCCAAGATCGACGATTTCGTAGTTGTTACATTGCAGCACCACACCAACGATGTTTTTGCCGATATCGTGCACATCGCCTTTCACGGTAGCAATGACCATCTTGCCGTTGCTGGAGCCTTTCTCTTTGCTGGCCTCAATATACGGTTCGAGGTAGGCCACCGCCTGCTTCATCACGCGGGCGGATTTCACCACCTGCGGCAGGAACATTTTGCCCTCGCCAAACAGATCGCCAACCACGTTCATCCCGTCCATCAGCGGCCCTTCAATCACCTCGATCGGACGCGCGGCCTGCTGGCGAGCTTCTTCAGTATCCTGCTCAATAAATTCGGTAATACCTTTCACCAGCGAATATTCGAGGCGCTTTTTCACGTCCCAACTGCGCCATTCCGCCATCTGGGCATTGGCAGTGTCATCAGTTTTGCTACCGCGATATTTCTCAGCCAGCTCCAGCAGACGCTCGGTGCCATCGTCACGACGGTTGAGGATCACATCTTCAACCGCATCGCGCAGCTCGGCGGGCAGGTCGTCGTAAATCGCCAGTTGTCCGGCGTTGACGATCCCCATGTCCATGCCGTTGCGAATGGCGTAGTAAAGGAATACCGCGTGAATGGCTTCACGAACCGGGTCGTTACCACGGAAGGAGAACGACACGTTGGAGACGCCGCCGGAGATCAGCGCGTGCGGTAGTTCGCGTTTGATGTCCTCACAGGCGCCGATAAAGTCCTGCGCGTAGTTATTGTGCTCATCAATCCCGGTCGCGACCGCAAAGATGTTCGGGTCGAAGATGATGTCTTCCGGCGGGAAGCCTACCTCTTCGGTAAGAATGTTGTACGCCCGTCGGCAAATCTCAATTTTACGCGCTCGGGTGTCGGCCTGCCCCTGCTCGTCAAAGGCCATCACCACCACTGCGGCACCGTAGCGTCGCAGCAACTTCGCGTGGTGGATAAAGGTCTCAACCCCCTCTTTCATCGAGATGGAGTTAACGATGCCTTTACCCTGAATGCACTTCAGCCCTTTTTCGATGACGTCCCATTTTGAGGAGTCGATCATAATCGGCACGCGGGCGATATCCGGCTCACCGGCGATAAGGTTGAGAAAACGCACCATCGCCGCTTCGGCGTCGAGCATCCCCTCATCCATGTTGATATCGATAATCTGTGCGCCACTTTCCACCTGCTGACGGGCGACATCCAGCGCTTCGTTGTATTTCTCTTCTTTGATCAGTCGCTTAAATTTCGCCGAACCGGTGACGTTGGTACGCTCGCCGACGTTCACAAACAGGCTATCGTCGCCAATATTCAACGGTTCAAGGCCAGACAGACGGCAGGCTACCGGGATTTCCGGCAAGCGGCGCGGCGGCAAGCCTTCCACTGCGCGGCTCATCGCGGCGATGTGTTCCGGCGTGGTGCCGCAGCAGCCGCCAACCACGTTGAGGAAGCCCGCTTGCGCCCACTCGCGTATTTGCGCCGCCATGGTGTCGGCATCGAGATCGTATTCGCCAAAGGCGTTCGGCAACCCGGCATTCGGGTGCGCGGTAACGTAGCATTCGGCAATGCGCGACAGTTCCTGCACGTACTGGCGCAACTCGTCCGGGCCTAAGGCGCAGTTCAGACCGAAGGTCAGCGCATCGGCGTGGCGCAGTGAGTTATAGAACGCTTCGGTTGTCTGACCGGAGAGCGTACGCCCGGAAGCATCGGTGATAGTGCCGGAGAGCATAATCGGCAACTCAACGCCCAGCGCTTCGAACTCGGTTTTAACCGCGAAAATAGCGGCTTTGGCGTTCAGGGTATCGAAGACAGTTTCAATCAGGATCAGGTCGCTGCCACCTTCCACCAGCGCTTTGGTGGATTCACGGTAGGCGGCCACCAGCTGATCAAAGGTAATATTGCGGTAAGCCGGGTCGTTGACGTCAGGCGAGATAGACGCCGTACGGTTGGTTGGGCCGAGCACGCCCGCGACATAACGCGGCTTTTCCGGTGTGCGTGCCGTCCATTCGTCTGCCGCTGCGCGCGCCAGTTTGGCTGCCGCAAAGTTGATTTCCGCCGACAGGGATTCCATCTGGTAATCCGCCATGGCGATAGTCGTGGAGTTAAAGGTGTTGGTTTCGATGATATCCGCGCCCGCCTCAAAATAGGCGTTATGGATGGCGGCGATCACCTCAGGTTTGCTGAGCACCAACAGGTCGTTGTTGCCTTTCAGATCGCACGGCCAGTCGGCAAAGCGTTCGCCGCGGAAATCCTCTTCGCTCAGACGATATCCCTGGATCATGGTGCCCATACCGCCGTCCAGCACCAGAATACGTTCATTTAACTGCTGACGTAATTGTTCAACTTTGCTGCTCACACTCGCTCCCGACAACGCTCAACCAGACCGAAAAAAACTCAACAGACCATACTGGCACAAACCTGAGAGGTGGAAAAGAGAACAACGGCCAACATGAGACATGTTCAGCTTCACTCATCCGATCAGTACAGGAATTCTTGCATTATAATTGAATAAAACGAAAATGATTTCCACGATACAGAAAAGGAGTCCGCCATGGTTGCCACAATCCCCGCGAAACGCGGTAGAAAACCCGCCGCTGCTACTACGCCTGCAACCGGGCAGGTTCAGTCTCTGACTCGCGGCCTGAAGCTACTGGAGTGGATTGCAGAATCCAACGGCAGCGTGGCACTAACCGAGCTGGCACAGCAGGCCGGTTTGCCAAACTCCACGACTCACCGTTTGTTGACCACCATGCAGCAGCAAGGATTTGTCCGTCAGGTGGGTGAATTAGGCCACTGGGCCGTGGGTGCGCATGCGTTTATCGTCGGCAGCAGCTTTTTGCAAAGCCGTAATTTGCTGGCGATTGTCCACCCGATCCTGCGCAAGCTGATGGAAGACTCCGGTGAGACGGTAAACCTGGCCGTGTTAGATCAAAGCGACCATCAGGCCATTATTATCGACCAGGTGCAGTGTACCCAACTGATGCGTATGTCCGCGCCTATCGGCGGCAAACTGCCGATGCACGCCTCCGGTGCGGGTAAGGCGTTTTTATCCCAACTGAGTGAAGAACAGGTGACTGGCCTGCTGCACCGTAAAGGGCTGCACGCATACACCCACGCCACGCTGGTGTCGCCGGTGCATCTGAAAGAGGATTTAGCCCAGACGCGCAAGCGCGGCTACTCCTTTGATGATGAGGAGCATGCGCTGGGTCTGCGCTGCGTGGCGTCGTGCATTTATGATGAACACCGTGAGCCGTTTGCCGCTATTTCCATCTCCGGACCCATTTCGCGCATTACCGACGATCGAGTGACCGAGTTTGGTGCCATGGCGATCAAAGCGGCGAAAGAAGTCACGCTGGCATACGGCGGATTTCGTTAAGAAAGGGTTGCCGGACATCAAGCCGCAAATCTGATGCAAAACCGCTGTTTGCGCCGGTAGGCGTAAACATCTTCCACGTGCCCTTCACGGATCCGCGTTTGCAGACCTCGCCAGTAGTCGGCGCTGAACAGGTCAGCATGCATCTCTTCAAATAGCGGCCCGATACGCGGGTCAGCGCATAGCCAGTGACGAAACTCTTCCGGGAAGACATCCCCCGGGGATACGCTATACCACGGTTCAGCGCTCATCTCATCTTCCGGGTAACGCGGCGGCGGGATATGACGGAAATTCACCTCCGTCATGTAGCAAATTTCATCGTAGTCGTAGAACACCACGCGCCCGTGGCGAGTCACGCCGAAGTTCTTAAACAGCATATCGCCGGGGAAAATATTGGCGGCGGCCAGCTGACGAATGGCATTACCGTACTCTTCAATTGCATCGCGCAGTTGCTGGCCTTCGACCTGCTCCAGCCAGATATTCAGCGGCACCATCCGTCGTTCGATATACAGATGGCGAATGACAATCTGCTCGCCGAGATCGGTAATTTTTTCCGGGGCTTCCTGTAGCAACAGCGCCATCAGCGACGGATCGATTTGCCGTTTATCCAGCACAAAGTTCTCGAACTCCTGGGTGTCAGCCATCCGTCCGACACGATCGTGCTCCTTGACCAGTTGATAACAGGCGCGGACGTGGGCGGCCGACATCTCTTTTTGCGGCGCAAATTTGTCTTTGATGACTTTAAAGACGCGGTCGAAGCCTGGCAGGGTAAATACCAGCATCACCATGCCGCGGATCCCCGGCGCTTCGATAAATTGCTCATCGCAATGGGCAAGATAGAGCAGATATTCGCGGTAACTTTCGGTCTTCGCGTGTTTCTGACAGCCAATCGCCATATACAATTCAGCGGTGGTTTTACCGGGCAGGATCTCGCGCAGCCACTCCACTAACGCGGCGGGCAGCGGGGCGTAAACCATAAAATACGAGCGGGCGAAGCCAAACACGATACTGGCTTCCGCCGTCGTGGTCAGGCAGGTATCGACAAACAGTTCGCCCTCGTCAGTACGGTGAATTGGCAGTAAAAACGGCAGCGTCCCGGAAGGGGTAATCAACTTCCCGACCAGCCAGGCGGCCTTGTTGCGATAAAACAGTTCGTTCGCCACCTGCAAATGACTGCGCTGCAACACATCCGCCCCCAGCGTTTCGGTCAGGTGTTCGATGATGTAGTGGATATCCCGATGTCTGTTCTGCCACGGCAGACGCAAGGGCAGATCGCTGAGGACGCGCGTAAGCAGCCACTCCCAGCCGGTATCGGGAAAAAAGTCTTTCGCCAACGGGCGTGGGATCGTGCGAAAACGACGCTCTGGCTGAGAGCTGAAAATAAACAGTCGCTCGGGAGTCAGCGAGCGGTGGTCAAATAACCGGCAATAGACGGAGTTAAAGAAACTCTCCGCAATCTCGAAGCGCGGGTAATCTGGCAATAGCCGGGTGTAATGCTCTTTCACGCGAAGTAAAAAATCCGCGTCGGTACTTTTGCCATCAGTAATGCAGCGCAGTTGCTCCACCACCAGACCCACATGATGATCGTAAAGGTGGATACGGCTTTTCATCGCCTGCTGAACCGCGTGCCAGTCGGCATGTTCAAAACGCTGCTGCGCGCCGGATGTCACTTCCAGAAAACGCCCGTACTGGGCGTCGAAACCTTGCAAAATCGTCTGAGCAATCAGTAATTCCAGGCCACGCGTCATCAATTTCTCCCATCCGGCACAATGTCATGCCGGATGGCGCGTTCGCTTATCCGGCCTACATCCCTTCGTAGGCCCGGTAAGCGCAGCGCCACCGGGCATTGATCAAAACTGCGATTCTTCAGTCGAGCCGGTCAGCGCGGTCACTGAAGAAGTGCCGCCCTGAATGATGGTGGTTACTTTGTCGAAGTAGCCTGTCCCTACTTCCTGCTGATGGGACACGAAGGTGTAACCATCTTTAGCCGCCGCAAATTCCGGCTGCTGAACCTTCTCAACGTAGTGGCGCATGCCCTCACCCTGCGCATAGGAATGCGCGAGGTCGAACATGTTGAACCACATGCTGTGGATACCCGCCAGCGTAATGAACTGGTATTTGTAACCCATATCGGACAGCTGTTGCTGGAAGCTGGCAATGGTTTTGTCATCCAGGTTTTTCTGCCAGTTAAACGATGGCGAACAGTTGTAGGCCAGCAGTTTGCCTGGGAATTTCGCATGAATAGCATCGGCAAAGCGCTTCGCCAGTTCGAGGTCCGGCGTGGAGGTTTCACACCACACCAGATCCGCATACGGTGCGTAAGCCAGACCACGGCTGATCGCCTGCTCAATGCCCGCATGCGTACGGTAGAACCCTTCGCTGGTACGCTCGCCAGTGATGAACTCGCTATCGTATGGGTCGCAATCAGACGTAATCAGATCGGCTGCGTCAGCATCGGTACGCGCAATCACCAGCGTCGGAACGCCCATAACGTCTGCAGCCAGACGGGCTGCCACCAGTTTCTGGATAGCTTCCTGAGTCGGCACCAGGACTTTGCCGCCCATGTGACCACATTTTTTCACCGATGCGAGCTGATCTTCGAAGTGAACGGCCGCTGCACCAGCCTCAATCATCGATTTCATCAGTTCAAACGCGTTCAGTACCCCGCCAAAACCCGCTTCCGCATCTGCAACGATCGGCAGGAAATAATCCACATAGCGCGGATCGTTCGGCTCAATACCGGTTGACCATTGGATCTGATCGGCACGACGGAATGTGTTGTTGATCCTGTCCACCACCGCCGGAACGGAGTTCGCTGGATACAACGATTGATCCGGATACATACTGGACGCCAGGTTGGCATCTGCCGCCACCTGCCAGCCTGAAAGGTAGACCGCTTCAATACCAGCTTTCGCTTGCTGCAGCGCCTGACCACCAGTCAGCGCGCCGAGGCTGTTGATATAACCTTTCTTCGATTCGCCGTGTAGCAGACGCCACATTTTCGCCGCGCCAAGCTGCGCCAGCGTGCATTCCGGGTTGACCGAGCCACGTAATTTCACCACTTCCTCCGCGCTATAGGGGCGGGTGATGCCTTCCCAGCGCGGTTGAGTCCATTCTTTCTGTAATTCTTCGATTTGTTGAGTACGGGTTTTCATGTGCAGATGCTCCATTAGGATAAATTGTGGGTAAATTAGGCCAACAGGCGATAGCCCGGTAACGTCAGGAAGTCAATTAACTCGTCGGAAGTGGTGATTTGCTCCATCAGGCGCGCGGCATCGTCAAAACGCCCGCTGCTGTAGCGGTGTTCCCCCAGTTCGTCCTGAATCACCAACATCTCTTCGGCCAGCATCTGGCGGAACAACGGTTTGGTAACCGGTTTGCCGTTGCTGAGCGTTTTCTGGTGGTGGATCCACTGCCAGATGGAAGTACGAGAGATTTCGGCGGTGGCCGCATCTTCCATCAGACCAAAAATCGGTACGCAGCCATTACCGGAGATCCACGCTTCGATGTACTGCACCGCGACACGAATGTTGGCACGCATGCCTTCTTCAGTACGCTCACCTTCACAGGGTGCCAGCAATTGTTCTGCGGTAATCGCCGCATCTTCTTCACGGGTCACGAACAGCTGATTTTTATTTTCACCGAGTACGTCGTTGAACACCGCCATTGCGGTATCTGCCAGTCCTGGATGGGCAATCCATGTGCCGTCATGACCGTTATTGGCTTCCAGCGCTTTGTCCGCTTTTACCTTGGTCAGAACCTGGTTGTTACGTTCCGCATCTTTGCTGGGAATGAACGCGGCCATGCCGCCCATCGCGAACGCGCCGCGTTTATGACAGGTTTTGATCAGCAGACGCGAATACGCACTGAGGAATGGCTTATCCATCGTCACCACCTGACGGTCCGGCAACACGCGATCCGGGTGGTTCTTCAGTGTTTTGATATAACTGAAAATGTAGTCCCAGCGACCGCAGTTCAGGCCCACAATGTGGTCACGCAGCGCGTGCAGAATTTCGTCCATCTGGAAAACGGCTGGCAGCGTTTCAATCAGCAGGGTCGCTTTAATTGTGCCGCGCGGCAGATTAAAGCGATCCTCTGCATAGCTGAACACTTCACTCCACCATGCCGCTTCTTGCCAGGCCTGCGTTTTGGGTAGATAGAAATAAGGGCCACTGCCTTTTGCCAGCAACGTTTTGTAGTTGTGGAAGAAATAGAGGGCAAAGTCGAACAGGCTGCCCGGGATCGATTCGCCACGCCAGGTGACGTGTTTTTCCGGCAGATGCAGACCGCGAACGCGGCACACTAACAGGGCCGGATTGGGTTTGAGTTGATAAATTTTACCGGCTTCGTTGGTGTAGCTAATGGTGCCATTGACTGCATCGCGCAAGTTGATTTGCCCGTCGATAACTTTGCTCCACTCAGGAGCCAGCGAATCTTCAAAATCAGCCATAAAGACTTTGACGTTCGCGTTCAGCGCGTTGATAACCATCTTGCGCTCAACCGGTCCGGTAATCTCTACACGGCGATCCAGTAAATCATCAGGAATACCGCGAATTTTCCAGCTGCCTTCGCGAATGGAAGCTGTTTCCGAAATAAAGTCAGGCAACTTACCGTCATCAATATCCTGCTGCTGCTGGATACGTGCAGCCAGAAGTTTATTCCGCTTTGGCGTAAATCTTGTCACCAGCTCGGTCAGAAACTCCACCGCCTCAGCGGTCAGAATCTGCTGTTCCTGTTCGCCACGCGGCCTGGTGAAGATCAGTTCATCGGTTGTCGTTACCTGTTGATTCATTGCGTAGTTCCTCGTCATTGATCCAAACACATCCCCAATGCGAACGAAGGATCGTTGTGCGGTTTTCGTTCAGCACAACTAAGACTACTCATTTAAATTTCAAAATCAAAAACAATTTCCATTTTTAATTTAATTATCAATTAACTTATTGATAACAATATAAATAAAATTTAATTACACAGTGAGGTGCGTTTCGGAAATAAAAAAGGCACCCGAAGGTGCCTGATTCAACATGCTGAAACGCTTAAGGATCGTCTGTTACAGAAGATTAATCCAGCGTTGGATTCATGTGACGCAGATCATATGGCGTGATCTGGTAAACGTAATAGTTGAGCCAGTTGGTAAACAACAGATTGCCGTGGCTACGCCAGGTTGCCCGCGGTTTATTTTGCGGGTCATCTTTTGGGAAGTAGTTATAGGGCACTTCCGGCGTTAAGCCCGCTTCGACGTCACGAAAATATTCACTGCCGAGTGTATGGGCGTCATACTCAGGATGGCCCGTTACGAAGGCGATACGTTTATCTTTGCTGGCAAACAGGTAGGCATCTCCCTCTTCTGTTTCGGCAAAAATCTCGAGATCGGTGTAGTCCCTGATAAGGGCAGCAGGAAAATCGGCATAGCGCGAATGCGGGGCCAGGAACGCATCATCAAATCCACGCGTCAGCAGCGCATGAGGATGAAGAATATGGTGCTCATAGACACCTGAGAGTTTATCCGTACGGGTTTGCTTGGGAATTCCGTACAGGATATTCAATGCAGCTTGCACCGCCCAACAGACAAAGAGCGTCGATGTAACATGATCTTTCGCCCATTCAAGCACTTGTTTAATCTGCGGCCAGTAAGCCACGTCATTAAATTCAACCAGACCCAACGGCGCGCCGGTCACGATCAGTCCATCAAAGTTCTGATCGCAGATATCCTCGAAATTACAGTAAAAGTTATTCAGATGCTCCGTAGGGGTGTTGCGTGACTCGCGGGCATCAATGCGCAATAGCTGAACATCTACCTGCAGCGGTGAGTTAGAGAGTAAACGCAGGAACTGGTTTTCCGTTTCAATCTTCTTGGGCATCAGGTTGAGGATGAGCACCTTCAGTGGACGAATTTCCTGACCAGAAGCGCGAGATGACGTCATCACAAAGACGTTTTCCTCACGCAAGAAATTGACGGCGGGTAGCTCGTCCTGCACGCGAATAGGCATAACCTGATAACCTCACTACATACGTTTAAACGTTTAGACATCCAGATAGCTGAAGATACCCAGGAATCATGCGAATGTCGAGCCTGCATCCTCAAGTTGAGAAAGTTTCACGGCTCCTTGCTGTAGATTAGTGCAGTAAAGAAAAAAGGAGAATGCTATTCGTCGTTCGCGTAACAGGCAATGTGCTGCCGGGAGAGCCTGGTGTGCTGCGCTTCTCAGGCCTGCACACCGGTTACAACATGATGGGCTGGATAAAATGGTACGCTGCATCCGGCAGTTCTGACTGCCCTGCAGACGCAAAAAAGCCCATCCGGCAGGATGGGCTTTTTCACTTGTTTGATGCCTGGCAGTTCCCTACTCTCGCATGGGGAGACCCCACACTACCATCGGCGCTACGGCGTTTCACTTCTGAGTTCGGCATGGGGTCAGGTGGGACCACCGCGCTACAGCCGCCAGGCAAATTCTGTTTATCAACACGCTTCTCGCATGTCGATGTAATCTGTAATCAAGCTGAATTTCGATGTCTCTTTCGCCAAAACATCTTCGGCGTTGTAAGGTTAAGCCTCACGGTTCATTAGTATCGGTTAGCTCAACGTATCGCTACGCTTACACACCCGACCTATCAACGTCGTCGTCTTCAACGTTCCTTCAGGACCCTTAAAGGGTCAGGGAGAACTCATCTCGGGGCAAGTTTCGTGCTTAGATGCTTTCAGCACTTATCTCTTCCGCATTTAGCTACCGGGCAATGCCATTGGCATGACAACCCGAACACCAGTGATGCGTCCACTCCGGTCCTCTCGTACTAGGAGCAGCCCCCCTCAATTCTCCAGCGCCCACGGCAGATAGGGACCGAACTGTCTCACGACGTTCTAAACCCAGCTCGCGTACCACTTTAAATGGCGAACAGCCATACCCTTGGGACCTACTTCAGCCCCAGGATGTGATGAGCCGACATCGAGGTGCCAAACACCGCCGTCGATATGAACTCTTGGGCGGTATCAGCCTGTTATCCCCGGAGTACCTTTTATCCGTTGAGCGATGGCCCTTCCATTCAGAACCACCGGATCACTAAGACCTGCTTTCGCACCTGCTCGAGCCGTCACTCTCGCAGTCAAGCTAGCTTATGCCTTTGCACTAACCTCCTGATGTCCGACCAGGATTAGCTAACCTTCGTGCTCCTCCGTTACTCTTTAGGAGGAGACCGCCCCAGTCAAACTACCCACCAGACACTGTCCGCAACCCGGATTACGGGTCTACGTTAGAACACCAGCCATTAAAGGGTGGTATTTCAAGGTTGGCTCCATGCAGACTGGCGTCCACACTTCAAAGCCTCCCACCTATCCTACACATCAAGGACCAGTGTTCAGTGTCAAGCTATAGTAAAGGTTCACGGGGTCTTTCCGTCTTGCCGCGGGTACACTGCATCTTCACAGCGAGTTCAATTTCACTGAGTCTCGGGTGGAGACAGCCTGGCCATCATTACGCCATTCGTGCAGGTCGGAACTTACCCGACAAGGAATTTCGCTACCTTAGGACCGTTATAGTTACGGCCGCCGTTTACCGGGGCTTCGATCAAGAGCTTCTCCTTACGGATAACCCCATCAATTAACCTTCCGGCACCGGGCAGGCGTCACACCGTATACGTCCACTTTCGTGTTTGCACAGTGCTGTGTTTTTAATAAACAGTTGCAGCCAGCTGGTATCTTCGACTGATTTCAGCTCCATGAGTAAATCACTTCACCTACATATCAGCGTGCCTTCTCCCGAAGTTACGGCACCATTTTGCCTAGTTCCTTCACCCGAGTTCTCTCAAGCGCCTTGGTATTCTCTACCTGACCACCTGTGTCGGTTTGGGGTACGATTTTGTGTTACCTGATGCTTAGAGGCTTTTCCTGGAAGCAGGGCATTTGTTACTTCAGCACCGTAGTGCCTCGTCATCACACCTCAGCGTTAACAAGACTCCGGATTTACCTGGAATCTCCGCCTACATGCTTAAACCGGGACAACCGTCGCCCGGCTAACATAGCCTTCTCCGTCCCCCCCTCGCAGTAACACCAAGTACAGGAATATTAACCTGTTTCCCATCGACTACGCCTTTCGGCCTCGCCTTAGGGGTCGACTCACCCTGCCCCGATTAACGTTGGACAGGAACCCTTGGTCTTCCGGCGTGCGGGTTTTTCACCCGCATTATCGTTACTTATGTCAGCATTCGCACTTCTGATACCTCCAGCATGCCTCACAGCACACCTTCAACGGCTTACAGAACGCTCCCCTACCCAACAACACATAGTGTCGCTGCCGCAGCTTCGGTGCATGGTTTAGCCCCGTTACATCTTCCGCGCAGGCCGACTCGACCAGTGAGCTATTACGCTTTCTTTAAATGATGGCTGCTTCTAAGCCAACATCCTGGCTGTCTGTGCCTTCCCACATCGTTTCCCACTTAACCATGACTTTGGGACCTTAGCTGGCGGTCTGGGTTGTTTCCCTCTTCACGACGGACGTTAGCACCCGCCGTGTGTCTCCCGTGATAACATTCTTCGGTATTCGCAGTTTGCATCGGGTTGGTAAGTCGGGATGACCCCCTAGCCGAAACAGTGCTCTACCCCCGAAGATGAATTCACGAGGCGCTACCTAAATAGCTTTCGGGGAGAACCAGCTATCTCCCGGTTTGATTGGCCTTTCACCCCCAGCCACAAGTCATCCGCTAATTTTTCAACATTAGTCGGTTCGGTCCTCCAGTTAGTGTTACCCAACCTTCAACCTGCCCATGGCTAGATCACCGGGTTTCGGGTCTATACCCTGCAACTTAACGCCCAGTTAAGACTCGGTTTCCCTTCGGCTCCCCTATTCGGTTAACCTTGCTACAGAATATAAGTCGCTGACCCATTATACAAAAGGTACGCAGTCACCCCATAAAGAGGCTCCCACTGCTTGTACGTACACGGTTTCAGGTTCTTTTTCACTCCCCTCGCCGGGGTTCTTTTCGCCTTTCCCTCACGGTACTGGTTCACTATCGGTCAGTCAGGAGTATTTAGCCTTGGAGGATGGTCCCCCCATATTCAGACAGGATACCACGTGTCCCGCCCTACTCTTCGAGTTCACAACACATGCACTTTTGTGTACGGGGCTATCACCCTGTATCGCCGGACTTTCCAGACCGTTCCACTACCACACATGCTGATTCAGACTCTGGGCTGCTCCCCGTTCGCTCGCCGCTACTGGGGGAATCTCGGTTGATTTCTTTTCCTCGGGGTACTTAGATGTTTCAGTTCCCCCGGTTCGCTTCATTACGCTATGTATTCACGCAATGATAGTGTGACGAATCACACTGGGTTTCCCCATTCGGAAATCGCCGGTTATAACGGTTCATATCACCTTACCGACGCTTATCGCAGATTAGCACGTCCTTCATCGCCTCTGACTGCCAGGGCATCCACCGTGTACGCTTAGTCGCTTAACCTCACAACCCGAAGATGTTTCGTAAAACACTTCAGTATTGCGAAAATTTGAGAGACTCGAACACACCGCTTTTCATTTCTTATTACGGAGAAATGAAACAGTGTGTCGTTTCAATTTTCAGCTTGATCCAGATTTTTAAAGAGCAAATATCTCAAACGAGACTCGGAAGTCTGTTTTGAGATACTTCGGTCGGCGACTTTCACTCACACATACCAGCAAGTGGCGTCCCCTAGGGGATTCGAACCCCTGTTACCGCCGTGAAAGGGCGGTGTCCTGGGCCTCTAGACGAAGGGGACACTGAAGTCTCAATCGCAAGACGCCTTGCTATTTACTTTTCATCAGACAATCTGTGTGAGCACTACAAAGGTCGGTTCTTTAAGGTAAGGAGGTGATCCAACCGCAGGTTCCCCTACGGTTACCTTGTTACGACTTCACCCCAGTCATGAATCACAAAGTGGTAAGCGCCCTCCCGAAGGTTAAGCTACCTACTTCTTTTGCAACCCACTCCCATGGTGTGACGGGCGGTGTGTACAAGGCCCGGGAACGTATTCACCGTGGCATTCTGATCCACGATTACTAGCGATTCCGACTTCATGGAGTCGAGTTGCAGACTCCAATCCGGACTACGACATACTTTATGAGGTCCGCTTGCTCTCGCGAGGTCGCTTCTCTTTGTATATGCCATTGTAGCACGTGTGTAGCCCTACTCGTAAGGGCCATGATGACTTGACGTCATCCCCACCTTCCTCCAGTTTATCACTGGCAGTCTCCTTTGAGTTCCCGGCCGAACCGCTGGCAACAAAGGATAAGGGTTGCGCTCGTTGCGGGACTTAACCCAACATTTCACAACACGAGCTGACGACAGCCATGCAGCACCTGTCTCAGAGTTCCCGAAGGCACCAAAGCATCTCTGCTAAGTTCTCTGGATGTCAAGAGTAGGTAAGGTTCTTCGCGTTGCATCGAATTAAACCACATGCTCCACCGCTTGTGCGGGCCCCCGTCAATTCATTTGAGTTTTAACCTTGCGGCCGTACTCCCCAGGCGGTCGACTTAACGCGTTAGCTCCGGAAGCCACGCCTCAAGGGCACAACCTCCAAGTCGACATCGTTTACGGCGTGGACTACCAGGGTATCTAATCCTGTTTGCTCCCCACGCTTTCGCACCTGAGCGTCAGTCTTTGTCCAGGGGGCCGCCTTCGCCACCGGTATTCCTCCAGATCTCTACGCATTTCACCGCTACACCTGGAATTCTACCCCCCTCTACAAGACTCTAGCCTGCCAGTTTCGGATGCAGTTCCCAGGTTGAGCCCGGGGATTTCACATCCGACTTGACAGACCGCCTGCGTGCGCTTTACGCCCAGTAATTCCGATTAACGCTTGCACCCTCCGTATTACCGCGGCTGCTGGCACGGAGTTAGCCGGTGCTTCTTCTGCGAGTAACGTCAATTGCTGTAGTTATTAACCACAACACCTTCCTCCTCGCTGAAAGTACTTTACAACCCGAAGGCCTTCTTCATACACGCGGCATGGCTGCATCAGGCTTGCGCCCATTGTGCAATATTCCCCACTGCTGCCTCCCGTAGGAGTCTGGACCGTGTCTCAGTTCCAGTGTGGCTGGTCATCCTCTCAGACCAGCTAGGGATCGTCGCCTAGGTGAGCCGTTACCCCACCTACTAGCTAATCCCATCTGGGCACATCCGATGGCAAGAGGCCCGAAGGTCCCCCTCTTTGGTCTTGCGACGTTATGCGGTATTAGCTACCGTTTCCAGTAGTTATCCCCCTCCATCGGGCAGTTTCCCAGACATTACTCACCCGTCCGCCACTCGTCACCCAAGGAGCAAGCTCCTCTGTGCTACCGTTCGACTTGCATGTGTTAGGCCTGCCGCCAGCGTTCAATCTGAGCCATGATCAAACTCTTCAATTTAAGTTTGATGCTCGTGAATTAAACTTCGTAATGAATTACGTGTTCACTCAGAGACTTGGTATTCATTTTTCGTCTTGCGACGTTAAGAATCCGTATCTTCGAGTGCCCACACAGATTGTCTGATAAATTGTTAAAGAGCAGTTGCGACGCGCTTTAGCGCTCTGTCGCGAGGTGGCGTATATTACGCTTTCCTCTTTCAGAGTCAACCCTCATTTTCAGGTTTTTCTCTTCAACCGAACCGGCTGTTTGTGTGAAGTGATTCACATCCGCCGTGTCGATGGAGGCGCATTATAGGGAGTTTCCCGCGGCCCGCAACCCTTAAATTACAGAAAAATGACTGACCGCTGCATTCCACAGCAAAACCCCGCCTTATACCCATTTACACACAGAGTTATCCACAAACCACGCGATCGTTTGTGCACTTCTCTGTTTATATGAGCATCCTTCAACGGAAAAAGAAGAGGTCAAAATCGAAAATTAAAAATTCGCGAGCGTTGCGCAAACGTTTTCGTTACAATGCCCCCGCACAACAAGGATGCCCCGTAAGGGGCGTTAGCTGAGTTTTTAGCCAAGAATTCACCTAACGCTCTCTGTAATAGTCAAATCCAGGGGATTTACCATGCAACAACGTCGTCCAGTCCGCCGCGCTCTGCTCAGTGTTTCTGACAAGGCCGGTATCATCGAATTCGCTCAGGCACTTTCCGCACGCGGTGTGGAGCTGCTGTCTACAGGTGGCACTGCGCGCCTGTTAGCTGAGAAAGGTCTGCCAGTGACCGAAGTTTCCGATTACACCGGCTTCCCGGAAATGATGGATGGACGCGTAAAGACCCTGCATCCGAAAGTCCACGGAGGCATTCTTGGTCGTCGTGGTCAGGACGACGGGATTATGGAACAGCACGACATCGCACCTATCGACATGGTGGTTGTTAACCTGTACCCGTTCGCCGAGACCGTTGCCCGTGAAGGCTGCTCGCTGGAAGATGCGGTAGAAAACATTGATATCGGCGGCCCGACGATGGTGCGTTCCGCTGCCAAGAACCATAAAGATGTGGCTATCGTTGTGAAGAGCAGCGACTACGCCGCCATTATTAAAGAGATGGATGCCAACGACGGTTCTCTGACCCTCAACACACGTTTCGATCTCGCGATTAAAGCCTTCGAACACACCGCCGCTTACGACAGCATGATCGCCAACTACTTCGGTAGCATGGTTCCGGCCTACCACGGCGAAAGCAAAGAAGCCGCCGGTCGCTTTCCACGTACACTGAACCTGAACTTCATTAAGAAGCAGGATATGCGCTACGGCGAGAACAGCCACCAACAGGCTGCCTTCTATATAGAAGAGAATGTTAAAGAAGCGTCCGTTGCCACCGCGCAGCAGGTACAGGGCAAAGCACTTTCCTACAACAACATCGCCGATACCGATGCGGCGCTGGAGTGCGTAAAAGAATTCAACGAGCCAGCCTGTGTGATCGTCAAACACGCTAACCCGTGCGGCGTGGCTGTCAGTACCTCTATTCTCGATGCTTACGACCGCGCCTATAAAACCGACCCGACCTCCGCGTTCGGCGGCATCATCGCCTTCAACCGCGAACTGGATGCCGAAACTGCTCAAGCCATCATTTCCCGTCAGTTCGTGGAAGTGATCATCGCGCCATCCGCAACCGAAGACGCACTGAAAATCACCGCCGCCAAACAGAACGTCCGCGTGCTGACCTGCGGTCAGTGGGCACAACGTGTGCCGGGCCTGGACTTCAAACGCGTTAACGGCGGTCTGCTGGTTCAGGATCGTGACCTGGGTATGGTGAGCGAAGGTGAACTGCGCGTAGTTTCCAAACGTCAGCCGACTGAACAGGAACTGCGCGATGCGCTGTTCTGCTGGAAAGTAGCTAAATTTGTAAAATCCAACGCCATTGTTTACGCCAAAGAGAACATGACTATCGGCATAGGCGCAGGCCAGATGAGCCGCGTATATTCCGCAAAAATCGCCGGGATTAAAGCCGCCGACGAAGGTCTGGAAGTTCAAGGTTCCTCTATGGCATCCGACGCCTTCTTCCCGTTCCGCGATGGGATTGATGCCGCCGCCGCCGCCGGTGTGACCTGCGTGATCCAGCCAGGCGGTTCTATCCGTGATGATGAAGTCATTGCTGCCGCCGACGAGCACGGCATAGCGATGGTGTTCACCGACATGCGCCACTTCCGCCATTAATCCACGGAGCAGACGATGAAAGTATTAGTGATTGGCAACGGCGGGCGCGAACACGCGCTGGCCTGGAAAGCGGCGCAGTCGCCAAAAGTCGAAACGGTATTTGTTGCGCCAGGCAACGCGGGCACCGCGCTGGAACCTGCGCTGCAAAACGTGGCAATCGGCGTGACCGATATTCCGGCGCTGCTGAGCTTTGCCCAAAATGAGAAGATCGATCTGACCATCGTTGGCCCAGAAGCGCCTCTGGTAATTGGCGTGGTCGATGCGTTTCGCGCTGCCGGTCTGAAAATCTTCGGCCCAACCGAAGGTGCAGCACAGTTGGAAGGCTCCAAAGCCTTCACCAAAGATTTCCTTGCCCGTCATAACATTCCGACGGCGGAGTATCAGAACTTCACCGAGATTGAGCCTGCGCTGGCCTATCTGCGTGAGAAAGGCGCGCCGATCGTTATCAAGGCCGACGGCCTGGCCGCCGGTAAAGGCGTTATCGTCGCGATGACGCTGGAGGAAGCCGAAGCCGCCGTTCATGACATGCTGGCAGGTAACGCTTTTGGTGATGCGGGCCACCGTATCGTTATCGAAGAGTTCCTCGACGGTGAAGAAGCGAGCTTTATCGTGATGGTTGACGGCGAGCACGTGCTGCCAATGGCCACCAGCCAGGACCACAAACGCGTGGGCAACGGCGATACCGGTCCGAACACCGGCGGTATGGGCGCTTACTCACCTGCACCGGTGGTGACTGACGACGTTCATCAGCGCACCATGGAACGCATCATCTGGCCAACCGTAAAAGGCATGGCGGCGGAAGGGAACACTTACACCGGTTTCCTGTACGCGGGTCTGATGATCGACAAACAGGGCAACCCGAAGGTTATCGAGTTCAACTGCCGCTTCGGCGATCCGGAAACCCAGCCGATTATGCTGCGTATGAAATCGGATCTGGTTGAACTGTGCCTTGCCGCCTGTGATGGCAAGCTGGATGAGAAAACCTCTGAGTGGGACGAACGCGCCTCTTTGGGCGTAGTGATTGCCGCAGGGGGTTATCCGGGCAACTACAATACTGGCGATGAGATCCACGGCCTGCCGCTGGAAGAAGTCGCTGACGGTAAAGTGTTCCACGCGGGCACCAAACTGTCTGCTGACGATCGCGTGCTGACCAACGGCGGTCGCGTCCTGTGCGCCACCGCGCTGGGCAACACCGTTGCCGAGGCGCAGCAGCGTGCCTACGCCCTGATGACCGACATCCGTTGGGACGGCAGCTTCAGCCGTAACGACATCGGCTGGCGCGCCATCGAACGTGAGCAAAACTAACGGCTGAGCTTAGCCAGCAGCGTTTTGCGCGTAATACCTAACTGACGGGCGGCTTCGGTTTTATTGCCGCCCGTTTTTTCCAGCGCCGCCAGAATCACTTCTTTTTCGACATCCACCAGCGGTTGAATCTCGCCACTGTATTCCGTTTTTATCGGCGTCGCGGCAATCGCCATCGGCAGCTCGCGTTCGGAAATATATTCCCCCGTTAGCAGCACCACCGAACGCTCAATCGCATTTTCCAGCTCACGGATATTACCCGGCCAGTCATAGTGGATCAGCAGATCCATCGCCTGCGGAGTAAAGCCTTTCACCGCTTTTCGATTACGTGTGGCAAAACGCTGGAGAAAATGTTCGGCCAGCAGAGGAATATCTTCCCGACGCTGGCACAGCGCTGGCATTTCAATAGTGATGACGTTCAGGCGATAGTAGAGATCCTGACGAAAGTGCCCGGCGTTAACTTCCTCCGCCAGATCGCGATGTGTGGCGGCGATCAGCCGGACATCAACCGCAATAGTCTGGTTGCTGCCAACCCGTTGCACTTCTCGCTCCTGGATTGCCCGCAGCAGACGCACCTGCATTAGCGGTGAGATATCGCCAATTTCATCAAGAAATAACGTGCCGCCTTCGGCTTCCACAAAGCGCCCTTCCCGCCGCTTATCCGCACCGGTAAACGCGCCTTTCTCATGACCAAAAAGTTCGGACTCCAGCAGCGATTCATTAAGCGACGCACAGTTCAGCGTCACCAGCGGTTTATCACAGCGGGCACTGCTGGCATGCAGCGCCCGGGCCACCAGCTCTTTCCCCGTACCGGAGTCTCCGTGAATGAGCACCGTTGCATCCGAGGGCGCAACCATCGCGATTTCATTGATCAACTGCTGCATCGCCGGACTGCTGCCAATCATGCCAAACTGCGCAGCCGACCCTGACGGCAGTTCAGCGCCCGTTTCCCGCGTATGCGCCAGCGCCTTTTCCAGAGTCTCCTGCAGGCGATCAAAATCCAGCGGCTTGATTAAGTAGTCCAGCGCCCCGGTTTTCAGTGCCTCAACGGCGGTCTCCACGCTGGAGAACGCCGTCATGATCAATACCGGAATCGCCGAATTCAGCGCTTTAATCTCTTTCAGCGTTGCGATGCCGTCCATCTCCGCCATACGCACATCGCACAGCACTAAATCAAATACGCGTTCACGCACCTGTTCCAGTGCCGCTTGCCCGCTATAGGCCAGCGCGACCTCATAACCCCAGCCGCGCAGCAGCGCCTGTAAAATGGTGCAGTGGCTGATATCGTCATCTACCACCAGAATATTGATTTTTCCGCGCGTCATCCTTGTTAATCCTGTTGTTTCGCGTTGGTCGGCAGCCAGAGGGTAAAGGTTGCGCCTTTGCCCTCAACGCTTGCCACATGAATGGTACCACCGTGCTGTTCAATTATGTTCTGCACTACCGCCAGCCCAAGGCCGGTTCCATCCGCTTTAGTCGTGAAGTAAGGCGTAAAAATGGCCTCCAGCTGTTCCGCTGCAATCCCTTTCCCGCTATCAATAACCACGATTTTAACGCGATCGCCGCTGCTTTCACTCGCTTCAACCGTAATCGTGCCCTGACGACCAATCGCATGAATGGCGTTCAGATACAGATTCAACAGCACCTGAGTCAGTCGGTCGGGATCGGCCTGAATAGCGGGCAGCGTGGAACTGGCCGAAAAACGTAGCTGGATTTCCCGGCTTGCCGCATCCTGACTCACCAGGTTTAATGAGTGGGTGATGACCTCATTGAGATCCACCTGTTGCAGCGTCAGATGCGCAGGTTTCACCAGCTCCAGCAGTTCGCTCACCACCCGATTTAAACGGTCCGCCTCTTTCGCCATCACCTGCGCCAGCTCATGCGACTCACCACCAGCCGGAGTTCGTTCGGCAAAATACTTTGCTAAACCTTTGATCGATGAAAGCGGGTTTCGAATCTCATGCGCGACCCCGGCCGCCAGATGCCCGAGCGCCATCAGTTTTTCTTTACGCTTCATCGCATCCTGCAGTTCTTTGTACGAGCGCTGATAGCGCTGATACCAGAAGAACGTCAGCACAGTGGCCAGCAGCACGGCCGCCAGCGCAGACAGGACGATCAGGGTGTTACGCCACTCTCTTGCCTGAGTCGCAGCCAGATCGCTGGCATCAAAAGCGATAAATATGGTTTGTGCGGGGGTGATAAGCTGTCCGTCATTGCTGGCACAGCGCGCCATGCCATGACGTCCTGGACCATACATCGGCTGAAACTGACGATAAATTTCCAGGACCGGTGTTTTTTCACCGTCCCCCGTAGGCATGTCAATATTCCGCCAGCTTTCTTGTTCCCCGGGGCTTAGTTGCCGCAGGACATCCGGTGAATAGAGCGTTTTACCGACCATCGCGGAATTGCTGTGAGTAATAATGACGCCATGATCGTCAACGACGGCAAACCATAGCACGCCTGGTTGTACGGCCATTTCCTCCAGCAGCGTCTGCTGTTGAGCATGATGCATGCGCATCCCCATACCTACGCGCGTACCAGACTCCAGAGCGCGGATGAGCACGCTGCCTTTTTCCAGTAGCGTTTGCCGCGCGGCGCCGCTTTCCCGCCCATAGTCCCGAATGGTCATAATCGAAAACCAACCGACCAAAATCAGGATTGCCGCCAGCAAGAGTCGGCTCAACCACTTGGCCGCCGTGTCCTTATAAAGACGCATACGCTCTCCCTTTATCCCACCTGTTCCTTTCATCGTTGCAGGTATACAGCAGAAATCATGCCATTTTTTCTCAATGATAACCCTGCCCTCAGACACAAACCGCTGAAAGTAGCGGGTAAAAATGACCCGCCGGCGCGTTCTGGCGAGTCATTTTTACTCGTCGCCCTGTAAAGACCACGAGTACAACGCCCGCGGGACCTGGATTGCCGCTTTGGCACGGAAGATGCAATAGGAAATGTAATCTAACCAACAGGAGAACGACCCATGAAACGGAACAACAAACTGGCGCTGATTGCGCTCTCTCTTATCGCGTTGGGCTCTACCCCGGCGCTGGCGCAAAATCACTGGGGATATGGTGATGGAATGCAGCAACGAGGCGGTACGCCAATGACCACTGAGCAGCAGGCTACCGCGCAGAAAATATATGATGATTACTACTCGCAGACCAACGCCTTGCGCCAACAGCTGACCTCTAAACGTTATGAGTACAACGCGTTGCTAACAGCCAGCTCGCCGGACACTGCAAAAATTAATGCCGTGGCAAAAGAGATGGAGGCGTTGAATCAGTCACTGGATGAGCAGCGCGTTAAACGCGATGTCGCAATGGCCCAGGCAGGCGTACCTCGCGGAGCGGGAATGGGCTACGGCGGGTGCGGCGGTGGCGGCAACCATCGCGGCGGCCATATGGGAATGGGCCACTGGTAAACGGTTTTTGCCGGATGGCGGCCTCACCTTATCTGGCCCGATGTCCTGGCATCAGGTTTTCAGAAGGTTTTGGCAGTAGGCTGCCAGTGACAAAAATCTTCATTAGCAACCAGCAGTAGCTGCGACCCTTCGGGCGCTTCCAGCCATGCCACACTCACTTCTACAGATGAATGGCTCTGGCGGCGCTCAATGTGGTTTATCGCCCACGATTCCAGATCGGGCTTCAGTGTTTCACCTTCACAGGTCGTGACTGTGTTATTCGCATGCCAGCGTCCCTGACGCAATATCACCCGTCCCTGACGCAACGCATCGCTGGTCTGGCGGATTTGATCGGCACGATAGCGGTAAAGCGCAATTTGATCGCTGGAAAGCTGCTGCTTTTGCCCATCGACTTCACGTTGCATGAAACTCAGTTCGCCCCGGTCATCGAAGCGTATACGGACATGTTCCGGTGGTTTACTGTAAGTGTTGAGTTCTATCAGCGAGAGCGAATCACCCTGCCAGCGGTATTCACTGGTAGTGGTATCGCCTTTACGCCACGGACTAAATACCGAGAGTAAGTGAACATCGTCGCTGGAATCTTTACGCCAAATGCGTACCGCCCCCTGATCGCCAACATAGCCGCTGGCCGTGAACGGAGGAAGCTCAGAGTGGCGACTACAGGCAGACAGTAACAGCACACCTGAAAGCCAAAGCGAATGACGCCAGATGGACAAAAGGGGCGAAACCGCCCCTTCGATAAAACTGTTCACTGCCACGCGAATTACTTAACCGCGTCTTTCAGTGCTTTACCAGAAACAAATGCCGGTACGTTAGCTGCGGCAATTTTGATTTCTTTACCGGTCTGCGGGTTGCGGCCAGTGCGCTCAGCACGGTGGTTCACTTTGAAGGTACCGAAACCAACCAGTTGTACAGCATCGCCTTCTTTCAGAGACTCAGTAATAGCAGCCAGAGTGGATTCCAGAGCAGCTTTAGCCTGTGTTTTAGACAGTTCTGCTTTGTCTGCAATTACATCAATCAGTTGAGTCTTGTTCATAAGTTATCCTTACAATGTGTTTATCGCTTGCTAAGCATCGAGTGCGACGGAAATGCCAGAAAAGCACTCTCCTGCATACACGCACCGATAGCCACTTTTTTTCGCCCCCCAAATGTAGACCAGACCGGGGGCGGATGGGAAGCCTTCAGGCACGACAAATCAGGCGTTAAATCACGTTTTATGGTGTCATTGCTGAAAATTTATACCAATATTGCTCTCGCCAGCCTCGCGCAGGTCTGCACGAAGCCCTTTTATCAGCTCAATATCGCGTTCTTCACAGTCGGCTAAAAGTCGGAAAATTTCCCACTGAATATCCCATTCTTGCTCAACGGCCGGGTTCTCTTTGAGCTCTTCATCGGTCATTTCGCGACCAGCCTGGGTCATTTCCAGCATCGCAACCGTCGTAATCGAAGCCTTACTAACCTCAATTGCATGTTCCAGCGTTTCACCGCTAAGACGCGAATGCATCAGTTCGCTTAATGCCACACAGGCATCAATCGCCGGATAAACGCCGTACAAATCATAATCGTCTGCTGAAGGAATAGCCTCTTCAAATTTTTCCAACTGGCTATCGAAATTGATTTTCGCGTCTTTAACCGTCAGCGCTTCCCAAATCAAATCCAGAATCCGGCGGTAAATTTGTCCATCGCCAAATTCGGTTTGCTTACAGAACATGGCGTAGTTGGGGTACATGCGTTCGCACAGACAGGCCATAAACGTGACGTGCTGCCAGCTTTCAAGCTTCTCCAGACGCAGGTGAATCGGATTTTGTAACATGATGAGTTCTCAAATACGGAAATTAGCGGCAGTTTACCCGATATGGGGCGTTTTTGCTGCAAGCCGCGTAAAAGCAGGGCGTTCGGATGCCACCGCATCTGCCCAGCGTGTTGGTTCCGGCAGACGATAGCCGTTCATACAGCGTTGTACCCACGCTAACGCGCTGTCCTGGCTCACGCGATGACCCGTAGAGATAAACAGCGGGTTACAGCGTGCTTTGCTGCGCCAAACCCATGCCAGCTGTTCGCCTTTATCCAACAACGGCGCTAACGCTCCGGGTTCGGCGGCGAGCGGCTCAAACTTGCCGCACAACCGTTTTTTCGCCACGCCAATCGTCGGGACATCCACCAGCAGGCCAAAATGGCTGGCCACGCCCAGACGGCGAGGGTGAGAGATCCCGTGACCGTCAACGAACAGCAGATCAGGCTTGTGCGAAAGCTGCTGCCAGGCGGCCATCAGCGCGGGTGTTTCGCGAAAGGAGAGAAAGCCAGGAATGTAGGGCATGGTGGTGGCGATTCGCGCCACCTTGTATTCAACCAGTTCCAGCGAGGGGTACTTCAGTAAGACCATCGCGGCTCGCGTCACTTCGCCCCCCTGCTCGAACCCAACGTCCGCCCCGCCGATCAGATCCGGCGGATCGCTCCTCAGGCGATCCTCGCGGATCACTGAAGAGGACAGTTCAAGCTGCTGCGCGCGTAATGACGCAAGATCCATAATGACTCCTTAGCGGTGGTACTGTTCAGACAACCGATGTACCGCCTCCACAAAGACACCCGCATGCTCTGGCGGGACATCCTGATGAATGCCGTGGCCCAGGTTAAAGACATGGCCTTCACCCTGACCAAAACCGGCCAGAATCGTCGCCACCTCTTCTTCGATGCGGGCTGGCGGCGCATACAGCATGGACGGATCCATATTGCCCTGCAGTGCCACTTTATGACCTACACGACGACGCGCATCGGCAATGTCAGTGGTCCAGTCCAGACCTAACGCATCACAGCCGGTTTCCGCCATCGCTTCCAGCCACTGACCACCGCCTTTGGTGAACAGCGTCACCGGTACGCGACGACCTTCGTTCTCGCGCATCAGACCGTCGACGATTTTGTGCATGTAATACAGGGAGAACTGCTGATAGTCGCGACCGGTCAGCACACCGCCCCAGGTGTCGAAAATCATTACCGACTGCGCGCCCGCTTTGATCTGCGCGTTCAGGTACAGAGTGACGCTCTTCGCCAGCTTATCAAGCAGCAGATGCAGCGCCTTTGGATCGGCGTACATCATCTTTTTAATCACGGTGAAGGCCTTACTACTGCCGCCTTCGACCATATAGGTCGCCAGTGTCCACGGGCTACCGGAGAAGCCGATCAGCGGCACTTCGCCTTTCAGTTCACGGCGGATAGTGCGCACCGCATTCATCACATACCCCAGCTCATCTTCCGGGTCCGGGATCGGCAGTTTGTCGACGTCAGCCTTGCTGGCGATCGGTGAGGTAAAGCGTGGGCCCTCTCCGGCTTCAAAATACAGCCCAAGTCCCATCGCATCGGGAATCGTCAGGATATCCGAAAAGAGGATCGCCGCATCAAGCTTATAGCGACGCAGCGGCTGCAGCGTGACTTCGCAGGCCAGCTCGGCATTTTTGCACAGCGCCATAAAATCGCCCGCTTCGGCACGCGTGGCTTTATATTCCGGTAGATAGCGGCCCGCCTGGCGCATCATCCATACCGGAGTGACATCAACGGGCTGGCGCAGCAGCGCACGCAGATAACGATCGTTCTTCAGTTCGGTCATTTTTCCATTCCTTGAGCTATTTCACGCCAGTGTAACATGTGTGTCACTCATACTCTGCCCGACAGAGGGCGACAGTATCTTCAATCAATCGACGCGCGACGGTGCCCGGCGGGGGCAGGAGCGGTAAATCGTCGTAGCGATACCAGTTCGCTTCCAGCAGTTCCTTCGGGTCAATAACAATTTCGCCGCTATCATACTCCGCCATAAATGCGGTCATCAAAGACTGTGGGAACGGCCACGGCTGAGAAGTGACGTAGCGCAGGTTTTTCACCTTAATGCCGCTCTCTTCCATGACTTCGCGCGCCACCGCCTGCTCGAGGGTCTCGCCCACTTCGACAAAACCCGCCAGCACGGTATGCACGCCGTTACGATGGCGAACATGTTGGGCTAGCAGGATAGCGTCGTCACGGCGAATAGCGACGATAATGCAGGGGGCAATTTGCGGGTAGTAGCGTTCTCGACAGTGGCTACACAGCATCGCCCATTCCGTTTTACTCGGGTGCATGGGATGACCGCAGTAACCGCAGAATTTATGTGAGCGGTAGAACTCGGCCAGTTGTACGCCGCGTCCGGCCAGTTGAAACAGGCCAACGTCCTGGTCAATGACCTGGCGCACCGATCCCATATCGTACCGACGCTGCTGCTGCACCAGCCAGACCGTCTCTCCTTCCCATTCGCCTATAGGAAGTGCACGCTGCCCGGTCAGATCAAAACTTGCTGCGTCGCCGTAAGGCAGTTCGCCATGAGGCAACCATAACTTTTGCTCATGACTGACAATCCACCAGCCGCTATCTAATTTTTCAATTATACGATCCATATCTCTTGCGCAACCTTTGCTTCACAGGCATGTTGTTTACATTATTTTTACATTTACGGGTGAGCCGTTCCTAAACACCATCTTGCGGAGTCAATCATGCTAAACCAGCTGGAAAGCCTGACGGAGCACGTCGGAGGAAGTAACAAACTGGTTGATCGCTGGCTACATGTACGTAAGCACCTGCTCGTGGCTTACTACAATCTGGTTGGCATTAAGCCTGGCAAAGAATCGTACATGCGGCTCAATGAAAAGGCGCTGGATGATTTTTGCCAGAGCCTGGTCGATTACCTTTCCACCGGACACTTCAGTATTTATGAACGTATTCTCCATAAATTGGAAGGGAACGGGCAGCTTTTAAAAGCCACAAAAATTTGGCCGCTCCTGGAAGCCAATACGCAACTGATCATGGACTACTATGATTCCAGTCTGGAGACCGCCATTGATCACGATAACTTCCTTGAATTTCAACAGGCCTTATCGGATATCGGCGAGGCGCTGGAAGCCCGGTTCGTGCTGGAAGATAAGCTGATCATGCTGGTTTTTGATGCGATGCACGAGAGTGGCATGATCAAACGTCCTGCTTGAGATTTGCGACATTAACGCGTAATTTACATTCATTACCTCTTTTTGAGGTTACTTCTTGTCGGAGTGCTTATTTTCCACAGCAGCATGAGTGGAAAAGGCTGAGACCGTTAATTCGGGATCCGCGGAACCTGATCAGGTTAAAACCTGCGAAGGGAACAAGAGTCAATCTACAACCGTATCGCCCTTTGGCGTTCGTCTCTCTTGCTTCATCCGTCGTCTGACAAGCCATATCCTTACTTTTATTTGGAATGAGCTATGTCTGCCACTACTAAACCATCACGCCGCGAACAGCGCGCCCAAGCCCAACACTTTATCGACACGCTGGAAGGTACCGCCTTTCCTAACTCAAAACGTATCTACATCACCGGTTCGCAGGCGGATATCCGCATCCCGATGCGCGAAATCCAGCTAAGTCCTACGCTGATTGGTGGTACGAAAGACAACCCGCAGTTTGAAGAGAACGAAGCCGTGCCGGTGTACGACACCTCCGGGCCGTACGGCGATCCTGATGTGGCGATTAACGTTCAGCAGGGTCTGGCAAAACTGCGCCAGCCATGGATTGCGGCGCGTAACGATAGCGAAGAATTAGACGACCGTAGCTCCGCTTATACCAAACAACGTCTGGCCGACGATGGCCTGGACGAGCTGCGTTTCAGCGGCCTGCTGACGCCAAAACGCGCCAAAGCCGGCAAGCGCGTTACCCAGTTGCACTATGCCCGTCAGGGGATGGTTACCCCGGAGATGGAATTTATCGCCATCCGTGAAAACATGGGCCGCGAGCGCATTCGTAGTGAAGTGCTGCGCCATCAGCATCCAGGAATGAACTTTGGTGCGCGCCTGCCGGAAAACATCACCCCGGAATTCGTGCGTGATGAAGTCGCTGCGGGCCGCGCGATTATTCCTGCCAACATCAACCACCCGGAATCCGAGCCGATGATCATCGGCCGCAACTTCCTGGTGAAGGTGAACGCCAACATCGGTAACTCGGCGGTGACCTCCTCCATTGAAGAAGAGGTGGAGAAGCTGGTGTGGTCGACCCGCTGGGGCGCAGATACGGTGATGGACCTCTCCACCGGCCGCTATATTCACGAAACCCGCGAGTGGATCCTACGTAACAGCCCGGTGCCGATCGGTACCGTACCGATCTACCAGGCGCTGGAGAAGGTTAACGGGATCGCTGAAGATCTCACCTGGGAAGCCTTCCGTGACACGCTGCTCGAACAAGCCGAACAGGGCGTCGACTACTTCACCATTCACGCGGGCGTACTGCTGCGCTACGTGCCGATGACCGCTAAACGCCTGACAGGTATTGTCTCGCGCGGCGGTTCGATCATGGCGAAATGGTGTCTTTCTCATCACAAAGAGAACTTCCTGTTTGAACATTTCCGCGAGATTTGCGAAATCTGTGCCGCTTATGACGTTTCGCTCTCTCTCGGCGACGGCCTGCGTCCAGGCTCGATTCAGGATGCCAACGACGAAGCGCAGTTCTCCGAGCTGCATACGCTGGGCGAACTGACCAAAATCGCCTGGGAATACGACGTGCAGGTGATGATTGAAGGCCCGGGTCATGTGCCGATGCATATGATCCAGCGCAACATGACCGAAGAGCTGGAGCACTGCCATGAAGCGCCGTTCTACACCTTAGGGCCGTTGACGACAGATATCGCGCCGGGCTATGACCACTTCACCTCCGGCATTGGTGCGGCGATGATCGGCTGGTTTGGCTGTGCGATGCTGTGCTACGTCACGCCAAAAGAGCACCTTGGCCTGCCGAACAAAGAAGACGTGAAGCAAGGGCTGATTACCTACAAGATTGCCGCCCACGCCGCTGATTTAGCCAAAGGCCATCCGGGTGCGCAGATCCGCGATAACGCCATGTCGAAAGCGCGCTTCGAATTCCGCTGGGAAGACCAGTTTAACCTCGCACTCGACCCATTCACCGCCCGCGCCTATCACGATGAAACCCTGCCACAGGAGTCCGGCAAGGTTGCCCACTTCTGCTCCATGTGCGGGCCGAAGTTCTGCTCGATGAAAATCAGCCAGGAGGTCCGCGACTACGCCGCCGCACAAACCATTGAAATCGGAATGGCGGATATGTCGGAGAACTTCCGCGCCAAAGGCGGCGAAATCTACCTCAAAAAAGAGGAGGCGTGATGTACCAGCCTGATTTCCCGACCGTGCCGTTCCGCCTCGGGCTTTACCCGGTGGTAGACAGCGTTGAATGGATTGAACGCTTGCTGCAGGCAGGTGTGCGCACGATCCAACTGCGCATTAAAGATAAACGTGATGAAGAGGTCGAAGCCGACGTCATTGCCGCCATAGAGTTGGGGCATCGCTATGATGCTCGCCTGTTTATCAACGACTACTGGAGTCTGGCAATTAAGCACAACGCGTACGGCGTGCATCTGGGCCAGGAAGACCTCGAAACCACCGACCTGAAGGCGATTCAGGCGGCGGGGCTACGCCTGGGTGTTTCCACTCACGATGATATGGAGATAGACGTAGCGCTGGCTGCTAAGCCTTCTTATATCGCGCTGGGTCATGTCTTCCCGACGCAAACCAAGCAGATGCCGTCGGCCCCGCAGGGTCTCACGCAGTTGGCAAGCCATAGTAAACGACTGGCGGATTACCCCACTGTCGCTATCGGCGGCATCAGCCTTGAGCGCGCCCCAGCGGTGCTGGCGACCGGCGTTGGCAGCATTGCCGTGGTCAGCGCCATAACCCACGCCGCAGACTGGCAGGCAGCCACGGCGCAGCTACTGGACATTGCGGGAGTCGGCGATGAATGACCGCGATTTTATGCGCTACAGCCGCCAGATCCTGCTCGGCGACATTGCCATTGAGGGCCAACAAAAGCTGCTCGATAGCCATGTGCTGATCGTCGGCTTAGGTGGGCTCGGCTCGCCTGCGGCACTGTATCTGGCGGGAGCGGGCGTCGGCACGCTGACGTTGGCGGACGATGATGACGTTCATCTGAGCAACCTGCAGCGGCAAATATTGTTCACCACCGATGATATCGCCCGGCCGAAAGCACAGGCGGCAAAGCGACATCTGGCACGCCTTAATCCGGACAGCGAGCTGGTCGTCCTTGAGCAGCGGCTGACCGGTGAGGCGCTCCGGCATGCGGTAGCGCGTGCCGACGTGGTGCTCGACTGTACCGACAACATGGCGACGCGCCAGGAAATTAACGCCGCCTGCGTGATGCTCAACACTCCGCTCATCACCGCCAGCGCTGTGGGCTTTGGCGGCCAGCTAATGGTACTGACGCCACCGTGGGAACAAGGCTGTTACCGTTGCCTGTGGCCGGATGATGTAGAGCCGCAACGCAACTGCCGCACCGCCGGCATCGTCGGCCCGGTTGTGGGCGTGATGGGCACCTTGCAGGCGCTGGAGGCGATTAAATTACTCAGCGGCATTGAAACTCCCAGTGGGGAGCTACGCCTGTTCGACGGTAAAACCAGCCAGTGGCGCAGCCTCGCGCTACGTCGTGCCAGCGGCTGCCCGGTCTGCGGAGGACAACATGCAGATTCAGTTCAATGATGAGCTAATGCAGTGCGCCGAGGGACAAACCGTCAGCGGGCTGCTCACTGCGCTAAATCAACTTAAACCGGGAGCGGCGCTGGCGCTTAATCAGCAGATCCTGCCGCGCGAGCAGTGGGAGCAGCAAATCGTGCAGGAAGGCGACCAGATCCTGCTTTTTCAGGTTATTGCAGGGGGTTGATATGTTACGTATTGCCGACAAAACGTTTGATTCACATCTGTTCACCGGCACCGGAAAATTTGCTTCGTCGCAGCTGATGGTCGAGGCGATCCGCGCCTCCGGCAGCCAACTGGTGACGCTGGCGATGAAGCGCGTGGATTTGCGCCAGCACAACGATGCCATTCTGGCCCCACTTATCGACGCGGGGGTGACGCTACTGCCTAACACCTCCGGGGCGAAAACCGCGGAAGAGGCTATTTTCGCCGCCCAGCTGGCGCGTGAAGCGCTGGGCACAAACTGGCTAAAATTAGAAATCCACCCGGACGCCCGCTGGCTATTGCCGGATCCGATTGAAACGTTAAAAGCCGCGGAAGCATTGGTGAAACAGGGCTTTGTGGTGCTGCCCTACTGCGGCGCGGATCCGGTGCTGTGTAAGCGGCTGGAAGAGGTCGGCTGCGCGGCGGTAATGCCGCTCGGCGCGCCCATCGGTTCTAATCAGGGACTGGAAACGAAAGCGATGCTGGAGATTATTATCCAACAGGCAACCGTACCGGTGGTGGTTGATGCGGGTATCGGCGTCCCCAGCCACGCCACACAGGCGCTGGAAATGGGTGCCGACGCAGTGCTGGTCAACACGGCAATCGCCGTGGCCGACTGCCCGGTCACGATGGCTACCGCCTTCCGTCTGGCGGTTGAAGCGGGCCTTCTGGCGCGCCAGGCGGTACCAGGAAGCAAAAGTTCGCAGGCAAGCGCCACCAGCCCGTTAACCGGATTCCTGGAGGCCTTCGTATGAAAACGTTCAGCGACCGCTGGCGCCAGCTTGACTGGGATGACATCCGCCTGCGTATCAACGGTAAAACCGCCGCTGACGTGGAGCACGCCCTCAACGCTTCACAGCTTAGTCGCGACGATCTGATGGCGTTGCTCTCCCCTGCCGCCGCCGACTTTCTGGAGCCGTTGGCACAGCGAGCGCAGCGCCTGACCCGCCAGCGCTTCGGCAACACGGTCAGCTTTTATGTTCCGCTGTATCTCTCAAATCTTTGCGCCAACGACTGCACCTACTGCGGCTTTTCCATGAGCAACCGTATCAAACGCAAAACGCTGGACGAAGATGAGATAAAACGAGAGTGTACCGCTATCCGTGAGCTGGGTTTTGAGCATCTGTTGTTGGTCACCGGTGAACATCAGGCAAAAGTCGGAATGGATTACTTTCGTCGCCATTTGCCCACCATTCGCCGCCAGTTTGCCTCGTTGCAGATGGAAGTTCAGCCGCTGTCAGAGGCTGAATATGCGGAGCTGAAGACTCTGGGACTGGATGGCGTGATGGTGTATCAGGAGAGCTATCATGAGGCGATTTACGCTCGCCACCATCTGAAGGGGAAAAAGCAGGATTTCTTCTGGCGACTGGAAACGCCGGACAGGCTGGGCCGCGCAGGGATCGATAAAATCGGTCTTGGCGCGTTGATTGGTTTGTCCGACAGCTGGCGGGTCGATTGCTATATGGTGGCTGAACATCTGCTGTGGATGCAGCAGCATTACTGGCAGAGCCGCTACTCCATCTCCTTCCCTCGCCTGCGCCCATGCACCGGTGGCGTTGAACCCGCATCGATCATGGACGAGCGACAGTTGGTCCAAACCATTTGCGCGTTTCGTTTACTGGCGCCAGAAATTGAGCTGTCGCTCTCCACCCGCGAATCGCCATGGTTCCGTGATCATGTGATCCCGCTGGCGATCAACAACGTCAGCGCCTTCTCAAAAACACAGCCCGGCGGTTATGCCGATAACCATCCTGAACTGGAACAGTTCTCCCCACACGACGCCCGTCGCCCAGAAGCCGTTGCTGAAGCACTAATGGCGCAGGGGTTACAGCCCGTGTGGAAGGACTGGGACAGCTATCTGGGACGCGCTTCGCAGATGCCGTAAGTCCGGAGCAATCGCATAAAACGAAAAAACCCGCTTTCGCGGGTTTTTTCTTCACTGCCACTTAACTGCTCAGGCTCTGGCCTTCATCGCTATCGTAAGCATTAGTGAAATTATCGGCGATTACAGCGCGACAACATTAACAGCAGACGGGCCTTTAGCGCCATTCTCCACAGAGAACTCCACTTTTTGACCTTCGTCTAATGTTTTAAAATCGTTACTCTGGATAGCAGAGAAATGCACAAACACGTCCTTGCTACCGTCCTGAGGAGTGATAAAGCCGAAGCCTTTCTCAGAGTTAAACCATTTTACTAAACCAGTCATTTTGTTAGACATAGATACTTCCTTTCATATTTTTGAGCCGCTTAAGCAGCGAAGATGGCCTGTTTTGCAGAAATTAACTTATGGGGCACTTAGGGAGGAGGCTCATGAAGAAGAGTATCTGAGGATAACGCTTGAACTGAGAACTGCTTTACTAAAACTGCTTTCATAAGGTCTGTGTATCAAACCGATGTCGCTATAGTAGACTTACTTCTAATCAATAAGCAAGCATTAATTTATTTAATAATCGATTAACGCCGAAATGTTACACCATTGCGGTTGAGCATTTCAGGTAACAACTTGATCTAAAATGAACAAAAGCCCTGACCATTGCAGTCAGGGCTTTAAGTTACTACACACTTCAAATTTAACATTAATAAACTTAACGATTTAGTACTGCTGATGGTACTACTTTAAAATGTACACGTTTACTACAGATAATATTGGATATTGATACTAACTAAAAACGTCCTCTATTTACCGTTAAACACATTCCACCCGCTTGATAATAGAACTCAAGGCTGGTGACCTAAACAAGTACACTTCCCCTCGCGACATATACTCTTTGATGCGTTGCCTTATTTCCCTTGCGATAACCAGAAAACAGAAACCGCAAACATTTACTATTAAATCATGACGTTACATCGTCGCGTTTTACTAACTATTTGCGATTAGATATATCAACTACGTGGCCTGAAAGCATTGTCGAGGTGAATAAATAGCGTTTTCAGCATCGACTATCCCATACAAAAATACTTCGTGGCCTTTATCGCAACCCCCAATCAAGCTCTACTAACACTTACTACCTTAACAGCAAACTACAATTTCTCCGCTGTTAAGCATTAACATACGGGTTTAAAAAACGCTGTCAATACTGTTTTTTATAACATGTCTTTATTAACAGTGATTATATATTCCTGCATATGATAAATGGGTCAACAATCGCCAAATCAGGGCCAGATCGTAGGGTTGAGCCTCTTTTTGTAACCGGTTTCAGAAAAAGTGACTTTCTTTGTGATGCCTTGCACACAATCGTTGCAAAGCAGTTGTTGCTGCGGCTGGCTCGCGATAATTATCAACCCACACATGTTGATCGAGACTGCTTATGAAAAACATCGTTTTATGCTGTGCCGCCGGAATGTCCACCAGCATGCTGGTGCAAAAGATGAATGATGCCGCCCAGAAAAAAGGAGTCGACGTCACTATCAAAGCGGTCCCGGTGGCTGAGTTTGAAGAGAATATCGCCACTGCGGATATCGTATTGCTCGGCCCACAGGTTAAGTATGAACAGGCCAAGCTGCAGGCGCTCGCCGACCCGCTAGGAAAAAAAGTCGCCGTTATCGATATGATGGATTACGGCATGATGAAAGGCGATGCGGTACTGGACAAAGCGCTGAAACTACTGGAGTGATGGCATGGAAGAGTTAGAAACGATCATCATGGAATTATTGGTAAACGCCGGAGCTGCGCGCAGTCAAGCCCTGACGGCGTTGCAACTGGCGCGTAAAGGTGATTTCGCCGGGGCAGAACACGCGATGATAGAATCACGCGAGTATGTTAAACAAGCGCATAAAATCCAAACCCAACTGATCGGAATTGACGAAGGTACCGGCAAACTACCGGTTAATCTCATCACCGTCCATTCGCAGGACCACCTGATGAATGCCATGGTGATTCAGGATCTGGCAGGCGATATGATTGAACTGTATCGACGCTTACCACCAGTAAACTGATCGGATGGCGTAAGCCGTAGGCCTCATAAGCCTGGCGTCATCATGCCGGATGGCAGCTGCTGCCTTATCCGGCCAACATAATACATCTTAAATCCATCGACATAAAAAAACCCGCCGAAGCGGGTTTTTTATTAGCGTCAGCAACGATTAATCGTTGTCAGAACCACCCAGGCCTGCGTTCAGCAGTTCTGCCAGGCTGGCAGACGCATCTTCAGCAGTCACCTGCGGAGCAGCTGGCAGTTCGCCCGCTGCGCGGCGGCGCATACGATCCTGGTGGTACGCATAACCGGTACCCGCCGGGATCAGACGACCCACGATAACGTTCTCTTTCAGACCGCGCAGTTCATCACGTTTACCTGCAACAGCGGCTTCGGTCAGGACACGCGTGGTTTCCTGGAACGATGCTGCAGAGATGAAGGACTCGGTCGCCAGAGACGCTTTGGTGATACCCAGCAGATCGCGGGAGAATGTTGCACCCACTTTGCCGTTCGCTTCCAGATCGCGGTTAGCAATCTTGACGCGGGAGTATTCAACCTGCTCGCCTTCCAGGAAGTCGGAGCTACCAGCGCTTTCGATGGTGGCTTTACGCAGCATCTGACGAACGATAACTTCGATGTGCTTATCGTTAATCTTAACGCCCTGCAGACGGTATACGTCCTGAACTTCGTTAACGATATAACGAGTTACAGCATGCACACCACGCAGACGCAGGATGTCGTGCGGCGCTTCCGGACCGTCGGAAACAACGTCACCACGTTCTACACGTTCACCTTCGAACACGTTGAGCTGACGCCATTTCGGAATCATCTCTTCGTACGGCTCGCTACCGTCTACCGGGGTGATAACCAGACGACGTTTACCTTTGGTTTCTTTACCGAAGGAAATGATGCCGCTGATTTCAGCCAGGATTGCCGGCTCTTTCGGACGACGTGCTTCGAACAGGTCCGCAACGCGCGGCAGACCACCGGTGATATCCTTGGTACCGCCGGATTCCTGCGGAACACGCGCCAGGGTGTCACCAGAACTGATCTGTACGCCATCTTCCAACTGAACAATCGCTTTACCCGGCAGGAAGTACTGAGCAGGCATATCAGTGCCTGGGATCAGAACGTCGTTGCCCTGAGCATCAACAATTTTCAGTGCCGGACGCAGGTCTTTACCACCCGCAGTACGCTCTGCAGAATCCAGAACCACCAGAGAAGACAGACCGGTCAGCTCGTCGGTCTGACGAGTAATGGTCTGGCCGTCGATCATGTCAGTGAAGCGGACGAAACCACTCACTTCGGTGATAACCGGCATGGTGTGCGGATCCCAGTTCGCTACGGTTTCGCCGCCAGCAACCTGTTCGCCATCACCTTTCGCCATAACGGAGCCGTAAGGCACTTTATAGCTTTCTTTGGTACGGCCGAATTCGTCGATCAGTTTCAGTTCGGTGTTACGTGAGGTGATAACCAGTTTACCGCTGGAGTTAACAACCGACTTCGCATTGCTCAGACGGATGCTACCTTTATTTTTCACCTGGATGCTGGATTCAGCAGCCGCACGAGATGCCGCACCACCGATGTGGAACGTACGCATCGTCAGCTGTGTACCCGGTTCACCGATGGACTGTGCCGCGATAACGCCGATTGCTTCACCTTTATTGATGATGTGGCCACGCGCCAGGTCACGACCATAGCAGTGCGCACATACACCAAAGTCGGTGTCACAGGATACAACGGAACGGACTTTGACGGAGTCAACGGAGTTCTCTTCCAGCAGGTCACACCACTGTTCGTGCAGCAGCGTGTTGCGTGGAACCAGAATATCCGCCGTACCCGGCTTCAGAACGTCTTCAGCAGTCACACGACCCAGAACGCGATCGCGCAGCGGTTCTTTAACGTCACCACCCTCGATAACCGGGGTCATGGTGATGCCTTCCAGCGTGCCGCAATCGTCTTCAGTAACAACCAAGTCCTGCGCAACGTCAACCAGACGACGAGTCAGATAACCGGAGTTCGCTGTTTTCAGTGCGGTATCCGCCAGACCTTTACGAGCACCGTGAGTAGAGATGAAGTACTGGAGTACGTTCAGACCTTCACGGAAGTTCGCGGTGATTGGCGTTTCGATGATGGAGCCATCTGGCTTAGCCATCAGACCACGCATACCAGCCAGCTGACGAATCTGTGCTGCAGAACCACGCGCACCGGAGTCGGCCATCATGTAGATGCTGTTGAAGGAAACCTGCTGCTCTTCTACGCCGTCACGGTTAATCACGGTTTCGGTTTGCAGGTTATCCATCATCGCTTTGGATACACGATCGTTCGCCGCAGCCCAGATATCGATAACTTTGTTATAGCGTTCGCCTGCGGTTACCAGACCAGACTGGAACTGCTCCTGGATCTCAGCAACTTCAGCTTCCGCTTCAGAGATGATCTCGTGTTTCTTCTCTGGGATGACCATGTCATCAATACCAACAGATGCACCTGAACGCGCTGCATAAGCAAAGCCGGTGTACATTGTCTGGTCAGCGAAGATAACGGTCGGCTTGAGGCCCAGAATGCGGTAACAGGTGTTCAGCATTTTGGAGATTGCTTTCTTGCCCAGCGCCTGGTTGACGATGGAGAAAGGCAGACCTTTCGGTACGATCATCCACAGAATGGCGCGACCAACGGTCGTGTCTTTCAGGCTGGTGTGCGCAACGAATTCGCCGTTTTCATCTTTTTCGTATTCAGTGATACGCACTTTAACGCGCGCATGCAGAGAGGCCAGACCTGCGCGATAGATACGCTCAGCTTCTTTCGGGCCAGTCAGCACCATGCCTTCGCCTTTGGCGTTAACACAGTCACGGGTCATGTAGTACAGACCCAATACAACGTCCTGAGACGGAACGATGATAGGTTCGCCGTTCGCCGGAGACAGGATGTTGTTGGTAGACATCATCAGCGCACGCGCTTCGAGCTGGGCTTCCAGCGTCAGCGGTACGTGAACAGCCATCTGGTCACCATCGAAGTCGGCGTTATATGCCGCACAAACCAGCGGGTGCAGCTGGATAGCTTTACCTTCGATCAGTACCGGTTCAAATGCCTGGATACCCAGACGGTGCAGGGTTGGTGCACGGTTCAGCAATACCGGGTGTTCGCGGATAACTTCGTCCAGGATATCCCAAACGACAGCTTCTTCACGCTCAACCATTTTCTTAGCGGCTTTGATGGTGGTGGCCAGGCCACGCAGTTCCAGCTTGCCGTAAATGAACGGTTTGAACAGTTCCAGTGCCATTTTCTTCGGCAGACCGCACTGATGCAGACGCAGGTATGGACCTACGGTGATTACAGAACGACCGGAGTAGTCAACACGCTTACCGAGCAGGTTCTGACGGAAACGACCCTGTTTACCTTTGATCATATCGGCCAAAGATTTCAGAGGACGTTTGTTAGAACCGGTGATCGCACGACCACGACGACCGTTATCCAGCAGGGCGTCAACCGCTTCCTGCAGCATACGTTTTTCGTTACGTACGATGATGTCCGGCGCAGCCAGATCCAGCAGACGTTTCAGACGGTTGTTACGGTTGATCACGCGACGGTACAGATCGTTCAGATCCGATGTTGCGAAACGACCACCATCCAGCGGAACCAGCGGACGCAGATCTGGCGGCAGAACCGGCAGAACGGTCAGGATCATCCACTCTGGCTTGTTGCCAGACTGTACGAATGCTTCCAGCAGTTTGATACGTTTGGTCAGCTTCTTACGCTTGGTTTCGGAGTTGGTTTCGTTCAGCTCTTCGCGCAGAGTTTCGCACTCTTGCTCCAGATCCATGCTCTTCAGCAGGGCCTGGATTGCTTCCGCACCCATCTTCGCGTCGAATTCGTCACCGAACTCTTCCAGCGCGTCCAGATACTGCTCTTCAGTCAGGATCTGTTGACGTTCCAGGTTAGTCATACCGCCTTCGATAACCACATAAGATTCGAAGTACAGTACGCGTTCGATATCGCGCAGCGGCATATCGAGCAGCAAACCGATACGGGACGGCAGAGATTTCAGGAACCAGATGTGAGCGGTCGGAGACGCCAGCTCGATGTGGCCCATACGCTCACGGCGTACTTTAGTTTGGGTCACTTCAACGCCGCACTTCTCACAGATCACACCGCGGTGTTTCAGGCGCTTGTACTTACCGCACAGGCACTCATAGTCTTTTACCGGCCCAAAGATACGGGCGCAGAAAAGGCCGTCACGTTCAGGTTTGAACGTACGGTAGTTGATGGTTTCCGGCTTCTTAACTTCACCGAAAGACCATGAACGGATCATGTCTGGCGAGGCCAGAGCAATTTTGATCGCATCAAACTCTTCGGTTTTAGTCTGCGCTTTCAGAAACTTTAATAAATCTTTCACGGATTTGCTCCCGTCGGAGTTAGCACAATCTGGCGCTGGCTGTTACGCCAGCACCAGTGACCTGTTTGATCGAGAGTTACTCGTCTTCCAGCTCGATGTTGATACCCAGCGAACGAATCTCTTTCAACAGTACATTGAAGGATTCCGGCATGCCTGGTTCCATCTGATGGTTGCCGTCCACGATGTTTTTATACATCTTAGTACGACCGTTCACGTCATCAGACTTAACGGTGAGCATTTCCTGCAGGGTGTATGCCGCGCCGTATGCTTCAAGCGCCCACACTTCCATCTCCCCGAAGCGCTGACCACCGAACTGAGCCTTACCACCCAGCGGCTGCTGAGTAACCAGGCTGTAAGAACCGGTAGAACGCGCATGCATCTTGTCATCAACCAGGTGGTTCAGTTTCAGCATGTACATGTAGCCAACGGTAACCTGGCGCTCGAACTGCTCACCGGTACGACCGTCGAACAGTGTGATCTGACCGGAAGTCGGCAGGCCACCCAGCTGTAACAGTTCCTTGATTTCAGACTCTTTCGCACCGTCGAACACCGGCGTTGCGATTGGCATACCTTTTTTCAGGTTTTCAGCCAGACGCAGAACTTCTTCATCGCTGAAGGTATTCAGGTCAACTTTCTGACGAACATCTGAACCCAGATCGTAAGCACGCTGGATGAATTCGCGCAGTTTCGCGACTTCCTGCTGCTGTTTCAGCATGGCGTTGATCTTATCGCCGATACCTTTCGCAGCCATACCCAGGTGGGTTTCAAGGATCTGACCGATGTTCATACGCGATGGTACGCCCAGCGGGTTCAGCACGATATCTACCGGCGTACCGTTAGCATCGTGTGGCATATCTTCGATCGGGTTGATCTTAGAGATTACACCCTTGTTACCGTGACGACCTGCCATCTTATCACCAGGCTGGATCCGACGTTTAACCGCCAGATAAACCTTAACAATCTTCAGCACGCCCGGTGCCAGATCGTCGCCCTGAGTGATTTTACGGCGTTTCGCTTCGAGTTTTTTCTCGAACTCGTGTTTCAGTTCGTCGTACTGCTCAGCCAGTTGTTCCAGCTGATTTTGTTTCTCTTCGTCGGTCAGGCCGAGTTCTAACCAGCGATCGCGCGGCAGTTTGTCGAGCTTCTCAGCTTCAACACCACCGGAAACCAGCACAGCGTAGATACGGCTGAACAGGCCAGCTTCGAGGATTTGCAGTTCTTCAGACAGGTCTTTTTTCGCCTGCTTCAGCTGCATCTCTTCGATTTCCAGCGCACGTTTGTCTTTTTCTACGCCATCGCGAGTAAAGACCTGAACGTCGATAATCGTACCGGAAACACCGTTTGGCACGCGCAGAGAAGAGTCTTTAACGTCAGACGCTTTCTCACCGAAGATCGCACGCAGCAGCTTCTCTTCTGGCGTCAGCTGGGTTTCACCTTTCGGCGTTACCTTACCAACCAGAATATCGCCACCGGTTACTTCCGCGCCGATATAAACGATACCGGATTCATCCAGTTTGGAGAGCGCAGCTTCACCCACGTTCGGGATGTCAGCGGTGATCTCTTCCGGCCCCAGCTTGGTGTCACGGGACACACATGCCAGTTCCTGAATGTGGATGGTGGTGAAACGGTCTTCCTGGACAACACGCTCAGATACGAGGATGGAGTCTTCGAAGTTGTAACCATTCCATGGCATGAATGCCACGCGCATGTTCTGACCGAGCGCCAGTTCACCGAGATCGGTGGACGGACCGTCTGCCAGCACATCACCACGTTCAACCGGTTCGCCCAGAGATACGCAAGGCATCTGGTTGATACAGGTGTTCTGGTTAGAACGGGTGTATTTGGTCAGGTTATAAATGTCGATACCTGCTTCGCCCGGGTACATCTCGTCTTCGTTAACTTTGATAACGATACGGGAAGCATCCACGTACTGGACAGTACCGCCACGTTTAGCAACCGCGGTAACACCGGAGTCGACGGCAACAGCACGTTCCATACCGGTACCAACCAGCGGCTTATCAGCACGCAGAGTCGGAACCGCCTGACGTTGCATGTTCGCACCCATCAATGCACGGTTGGCGTCATCGTGTTCCAGGAACGGGATCAGGGACGCACCGACGGATACCACCTGCTGGGTGGATACGTCCATGTAGTCAACCTGGTCACGGCTGAACAAGCTGGATTCGCCTTTGCTACGGCAGGTAACCAGATCTTCTACAAAGTGGCCTTCGTCATCCAGGTTGGAGTTCGCCTGAGCGATAACGTAGTTGCCTTCTTCGATAGCAGACAGGTAATGAATTTCGTCAGTTACAACACCGTCGGTCACTTTACGGTACGGAGTCTCGAGGAAGCCGTATTCGTTAGTCTGTGCGTACACAGACAAGGAGTTGATCAGACCGATGTTCGGACCTTCAGGCGTTTCGATTGGACATACGCGACCGTAGTGAGTCGGGTGTACGTCTCGAACTTCGAAGCCTGCGCGTTCACGGGTCAAACCGCCTGGGCCGAGTGCAGAGATACGACGTTTGTGCGTAATCTCAGACAGCGGGTTGTTCTGGTCCATAAACTGAGACAGCTGGCTGGAACCAAAGAACTCTTTCACTGCTGCAGAAATCGGCTTAGCGTTGATCATATCCTGAGGCATCAGGGTATCCAGATCGCCCAGAGACAGACGCTCTTTCACCGCACGCTCAACACGTACCAGGCCAACGCGGAACTGGTTTTCCGCCATTTCGCCTACGGAACGGATACGACGGTTACCGAGGTGGTCGATATCATCGACTTCGCCTTTACCGTTACGGATATCGATGAGCTTCTTCATCACTTCGATGATGTCGTCTTTGCTCAGGATACCAGAACCTTCGATTTCGTCGCGCAGCAGAGAACGGTTGAACTTCATACGACCAACCGCAGACAGGTCATAGCGGTCTTCGGAGAAGAACAGGTTCTCGAACAGGCTTTCAGCAGCTTCACGCGTCGGCGGCTCACCAGGGCGCATCATGCGGTAGATTTCTACCAGCGCGCTCAGACGATCGTTGGTTGGGTCGACACGTACAGTTTCAGAAATGTACGGACCGTGGTCCAGATCGTTGGTGAACAGCGTTTCGATACGCTTGTGGCCAGACTGGCTCAGCTTAGCCAGCAGATCCAGACTCAGCTCCATGTTAGCTGCGCAGATCAGCTCGCCAGTAGATTCGTCAACGTAGTCTTTAGCCGCAACTTTACCAGCAATGTATTCAACCGGAACTTCGATATGTTTGATATCGTCTTTTTCCAGCTGGCGAATGTGGCGCGCAGTGATGCGACGGCCTTTTTCGACGTAGACTTTGCCGTTAGCTTCGATGTCAAAGGAGGCGGTTTCACCACGCAGGCGTTCCGGCACCAGTTCCATCTGCAGCTTGTTGTCACGAATTTCGAAAACAACTTTCTCAAAGAACAGGTCAAGGATCTGCTCAGTGGTGTAGTTCAGTGCACGCAGAATAATGGTCGCAGGCAGTTTACGGCGACGGTCAATACGTACGAACAGGTTGTCCTTCGGATCGAATTCGAAGTCCAGCCAGGAACCACGGTAAGGGATGATACGCGCGTTATACAGCACTTTACCCGAAGAGTGGGTTTTACCTTTGTCGGAGTCAAAGAAGACGCCAGGACTACGGTGCAGCTGAGAAACGATAACACGCTCAGTACCGTTGATAACAAAGGTACCGTTGTCTGTCATGAGCGGAATTTCGCCCATGTAGACTTCTTGTTCTTTAATGTCTTTTACGGTGCCTTCCGGCGCTTCGCGCTCGTAGATCACCAGGCGCAGTTTTACGCGCAGCGGTGCGGAATAGGTCACGCCACGGATCTGACATTCCTGAACGTCAAACACCGGTTCGCCAAGGCGGTAGCTGACGTATTGCAGCTCGGAATTACCGCTGTAGCTCTGAATCGGGAAAACGGAACGGAAAGCTGCTTCCAGACCATACTGCCCTTCAGGATCTTGCTCGATGAACTTCTGAAACGAGTCAAGCTGGATAGAAAGGAGATAAGGTATGTCCAACACTTGCGGACGTTTACCAAAATCCTTACGAATACGTTTTTTCTCGGTATAGGAGTAAACCATTAGGGTTCCTCAGCTCGCTGACAAGTCGACCCATCTGTCCGACGAAGGGACAGTTTGTGCAACACTATTTTGTTGACCGGAAAATCGAATACTTTCCGCAATGCCTGTTGCTATCACGCTTAAACCATTTCATTGCGATTTACACAGAACTGACGTTCTGTCGCAGTATATTAAGACGTCGATAGAAACAAGCATTGAAAGGCACAGCAGTAGTCAAACAGTGTGAAATGCTACTGGCGCCTTACAGCGCAAAAAGGCTGGTGACTAAAAAGTCACCAGCCATCAGCCTAATTTCTTAGGCTGCAACCAGAAAAGTTGGCTTATTTAACTTCAACTTCAGCGCCAGCTTCTTCCAGAGATTTTTTCAGTGCTTCTGCGTCGTCTTTGCTCACGCCTTCTTTCAGCGCAGCCGGTGCAGATTCTACCAGGTCTTTAGCTTCTTTCAGACCCAGGCCAGTTGCGCCACGTACTGCTTTGATAACAGCAACTTTGTTAGCGCCAGCAGCTTTCAGAATTACGTCGAATTCAGTTTTTTCTTCAGCAGCTTCAGCCGGGCCAGCAGCTACAGCTACAGCAGCAGCAGCAGAAACACCGAATTTTTCTTCCATTGCAGAAATCAGTTCTACAACGTCCATTACGGACATAGCGGATACTGCTTCAATGATTTGATCTTTAGTGATAGACATTTAAATTGTTCCTGAAAATCAGAATAAGTTTATACGTAAGCAGATGCTTTACAAAGATAACTGCGATTAAGCAGCTTCTTTCGCATCGCGTACAGCAGCCAGAGTACGAACCAGTTTGCCAGCCGAAGCTTCTTTCATGGTTGCCATCAGGCGTGCAATTGCTTCTTCGTAGGTCGGCAGAGTTGCCAGGCGATCGATATTCGATGCCGTAATCAACTCACCTTCAAAGGCTGCGGCTTTGACCTCAAATTTTGCATTCGCTTTCGCGAACTCTTTGAACAGACGAGCAGCAGCGCCCGGGTGTTCCATAGAGTATGCAATCAGGGTCGGACCAACAAACGTGTCTTTCAGGCACTCGAACTGAGTACCTTCAACGACGCGGCGCAGCAGGGTGTTACGAACAACACGCATGTATACGCCAGCTTCACGACCTGCTTTACGCAGTTCAGTCATTTTATCTACAGTTACGCCACGGGAATCCGCAACTACTGCAGACAGCGCGCCTTTGGCTACTTCGCTGACTTCAGCAACAATCGCTTGTTTGTCTTGAAGATTTAAAGCCATTAGCTTTGCTCCTGGATGTTTGCCGGAACTCATGTTCCGGAACTCACTTCACTCCCCCCAACGGAGAGAGCGTCTAAATACGGTGAGCAGAAACAAGCCAGAGTATCAGAAATAATCTTAGCGTTCTGTCACCGTCTACGCAGGGCATTAAGTTTCTTACGAAACACCTGCGGTCTTCGACGGAGGCCTGGATTAGGCCAGGCTCCAACGAACAAATCTTTTCTATCTGTCGCTATTCAATCTGTAGTGGCGTTGACCGCCTTGCCACAGCCTGAATATCTCAGATATACGTCTGCAATTAGCAGAATACGTGGGGGTAAGATTGTAGACAAAATCACCGCCCACGTAAAGGCGAATATTAGTTCGCCACAGTCGCAGTCAGACCGGACTGATCAACGGCAACGCCAGCACCCATGGTGGTGGAGATGCTAACTTTCTTGATGTACACGCCTTTTGCCTGAGTCGGTTTTGCTTTTTTCAGCGCAACCAGCAGAGCTTCCAGGTTTTCTTTCAGTTTGTCAGCGTCAAAATCCACTTTACCGATGGTGGTGTGGATGATGCCGTTTTTGTCGTTACGGTAACGAACCTGACCAGCTTTAGCATTCTTAACAGCTTCAGCAACGTTAGGAGTTACAGTACCAACTTTCGGGTTTGGCATCAGGCCGCGCGGACCCAGAACCTGACCCAGCTGGCCAACAACGCGCATTGCATCCGGGGAAGCAATAACAACGTCAAAGTTCATTTCGCCTTTCTTGATCTGTTCAGCCAGATCTTCCATACCTACCAGCTCAGCGCCTGCAGCTTTAGCAGCTTCAGCGTTTGCACCCTGGGTAAATACGGCTACGCGAACGGAACGGCCAGTACCGTGCGGCAGTACAGTTGCACCACGTACGTTCTGGTCAGATTTACGAGCATCGATGCCGAGGTTAACAGCAACGTCCACGCTTTCTACGAATTTAGCAGTGGCCAGCTCTTTCAGCAGAGCGATAGCTTCGTTGATGTCGTACTGCTTAGTAGCATCAACTTTGTCACGGATCACGGACATGCGCTTGGTCAGTTTAGCCATTTCTTAGTCCTCCACTACCAGGCCCATGGAACGTGCAGTACCTTCAATGGAGCGAGTCATCGCTTCAATGTCGGAACCAGTCATGTCGGCAGCTTTGGTCTGCGCGATTTCCTGCAGCTGAGCGCGGGAAATTTTACCCACTTTGTCTTTGTTCGGCTTGCCGGAACCAGACTTGATACCAGCCGCTTTCTTCAGCAGAACTGCTGCCGGAGGCGTTTTGGTAACGAAAGTGAAAGAACGGTCAGCGTAAACGGTGATAACAACCGGGATTGGCAGACCTTTTTCCATGGAATCAGTTTTAGCGTTGAACGCTTTGCAGAATTCCATGATGTTCACGCCTTGTTGACCCAGTGCAGGACCTACCGGCGGACTCGGGTTAGCCATACCAGCTGCAACCTGCAGCTTGACATAGGCTTGGACTTTCTTAGCCATTCTAAATTCCTCTAGTTGGGTTATAACGCCTCAAGGAGGCTCCCCGTGATTAAATTCGTTTTACGGATAGGATCCATAAAAACAAAAGGCGCGAAATTGTATTCCAATCTCGCGCCTTGTGCAACGATTAAATCGTCGCTTTTTTGATCGGGGTGTTAGGCTTTTTCAACCTGAGCGAAGTCCAGTTCAACCGGAGTCGCACGACCGAAGATAGATACGGAAACTTTCAGACGAGACTTCTCGTAGTCCACTTCTTCAACCACGCCGTTAAAGTCAGCGAACGGACCGTCGCTAACGCGAACCATTTCACCTGGCTCAAACATCGTTTTCGGACGCGGCTTGTCGCCAACCTGCTGCAGACGGTTCATGATCGCATCAACTTCTTTGTCGCTGATCGGCGCCGGACGGTCAGATGTACCGCCGATAAAGCCCATCACACGCGGCACGCTGCGCACCAGGTGCCAGCTTGCGTCATTCATCACCATCTGGACCAATACATAGCCCGGGAAGAATTTACGTTCGCTCTTGCGACGCTGGCCGCCACGGATTTCGACCACTTCTTCGGTCGGCACCATGACTTCGCCAAACAACTCTTCCATATTTTGTAACTTGATATATTCGCGCAGCGATGTAGCTACGCGGCCTTCAAAACCGGAAAACGCCTGAACGACGTACCAGCGCTTTTTAGGGGCTTCAGACATCTTAGAACCTCAGGCCAGTGATAAAGGATACCAGGCGAACCAGAATACCATCCAGTCCCCACAGGATCAGTGACATTACTGCGGTAACCGCAGCCACAATTAATGTGGTGTGCAATGTTTCCTGGCGAGTTGGCCAAATGACCTTACGGACTTCGGTTCTCGCTTCACGGGCAAAAGCAACGGTCGCTTTACCTTTTGTTGTCAACAGCGCGACACCACCCGCTGCGGCAATCAGAATCACTACGGCCAGCGCACGCAGCGGCAGCATCATGTCACGATAGAGGTAGTTGCCAACGATAGCTACAAGCAGCAATACAGCGACAACAACCCACTTCATCGCTTCCAGGCCGCGCCCGCTTCCTTGAGCTTCGGTATTCGCACTCATAAACCAACCTGTCAGAAGTATTCTACAAACATTTTCACCCCGCGTAAGCGAGGCGATCCAAACCGAAATGCTCTGGTGCGTTTCGGACTAAACGCCCTCTTCAGAGCCTGTCTCAGCAATGATTATGACAAATAAAATCACTGATGAGCCAGGTTCTGGTGTGAAAGCGTGCAAAAAGGGCATCAAATGATGCCCTTTTATTGCGCATTGCGTCAAATGTTATTCGGCAATTAGCTCATTACTTTAGCAACAACGCCCGCACCAACAGTACGGCCGCCTTCACGGATTGCGAAACGCAGACCGTCGTCCATCGCGATTGGGTGGATCAGGGTAACAACCATTTTGATGTTGTCGCCCGGCATTACCATCTCAACGCCTTCCGGCAGTTCGATGGTACCAGTCACGTCAGTAGTACGGAAGTAGAACTGCGGACGGTAGCCTTTGAAGAACGGAGTATGACGGCCGCCTTCGTCTTTGGACAGAATGTACACTTCAGATTCGAACTTGGTGTGCGGCTTGATAGAGCCCGGCTTAGCCAGGACCTGACCACGTTCGATTTCTTCACGTTTGATACCACGCAGCAGAACACCAACGTTCTCACCAGCACGGCCTTCGTCCAGCAGTTTGCGGAACATTTCAACGCCAGTACAGGTAGACTTAGCAGTCTCTTTGATACCAACGATTTCAACTTCTTCACCAACTTTGATGATACCGCGCTCTACACGACCGGTAACAACGGTACCACGACCGGAGATGGAGAATACGTCTTCGATAGGCAGCAGGAACGGCTTGTCAATCGCACGCTCTGGTTCCGGGATGTAAGAATCCAGGAAGCCAGCCAATTCGATGATTTTCGCTTCCCACTCTGCTTCGCCTTCCAGCGCTTTCAGAGCAGAACCACGAACGATCGGAGTGTCGTCGCCCGGGAAATCGTACTGAGACAGAAGTTCACGAACTTCCATTTCTACCAGTTCCAGCAGCTCTTCGTCATCAACCATGTCGCATTTGTTCAGGAACACGATGATGTACGGAACGCCTACCTGACGACCCAGCAGGATGTGCTCACGAGTCTGCGGCATCGGGCCGTCAGTCGCAGCAACAACCAGGATCGCGCCGTCCATCTGCGCAGCACCGGTGATCATGTTTTTAACATAGTCGGCGTGGCCCGGGCAGTCTACGTGTGCGTAGTGGCGAGTCGGGGTGTCATATTCAACGTGAGAAGTGTTGATGGTGATACCACGAGCTTTTTCTTCCGGCGCGTTATCGATCTGGTCGAATGCACGAGCAGCACCGCCGTAGGTTTTAGCCAGTACGGTAGTGATTGCAGCGGTCAGCGTTGTTTTACCATGGTCAACGTGGCCGATAGTACCGACGTTAACGTGCGGTTTTGTACGTTCAAATTTTTCTTTAGACATCGATTGTCCCTCTAAGACACGGATAAATCGGTGATATCACCACATCAACCAGGCCATATGCCTGAGCTGTTGAATGCTTTTAAAAGTAAACAGAGAGAAACGGGAAGGAGAAGTGAAGTGGTGCTGATACCCAGAGTCGAACTGGGGACCTCACCCTTACCAAGGGTGCGCTCTACCAACTGAGCCATATCAGCACGTCTGGAGCGGGCAGCGGGAATCGAACCCGCATCATCAGCTTGGAAGGCTGAGGTAATAGCCATTATACGATGCCCGCATCCTGAAACTCGGCTACCCAGTTCTTTCTGTAATAAAAAAGAGATTCCTCTCTTTTTTATTCGAGCTGATTAATTTTTTAACCAACTCAGGCGGCGATAACGCTGCCAGAAAGTGGTGGTGGGGGAAGGATTCGAACCTTCGAAGTCTGTGACGGCAGATTTACAGTCTGCTCCCTTTGGCCGCTCGGGAACCCCACCGGACTTGATGGTGCCGACTACCGGAATCGAACTGGTGACCTACTGATTACAAGTCAGTTGCTCTACCTACTGAGCTAAGTCGGCATCAAGTAGCGCGCATTTTATGGAGACATGCGCACTCATGCAACTAAAAAATTGCATAAAATGTTCTATCGCTCACATTTTGCGCTATACGACCGATAAATAATCTATTTCTTCTTCGGATTGAACAAATTTCCAACTTCAGCCGCGCTCCCTGAAGGCATTTTGCTCCAGCATGCCGTTATCAATAGAGAGAAAGTGCATCTTTATACATCTGGAATAGCCGTCACATTGCGTTTCAGGGGACGATTTTTTCTTATTATTCCCTCCCATCTGGTGTTACCCTCCTGCCCATTGTCCAAATTAACTGAAATGTGCGTGCCATTGCGTACCGGGGATGATTTCGTTTTTTACCGCAGACCTGATATAGCAATGACAGCCAGACCATGCGTATGAGTATAAAAGAGCAAGCGTTAACGTCGCCTTACCTACAGTTTGATCGCAACCAGTGGGCTGCGCTTCGTGATTCCGTGCCGATGACTCTGACCGAGGAAGAGATTGCTCGTCTGAAAGGCATTAACGAAGACTTATCGCTGGAAGAAGTTGCTGAGATTTATTTGCCATTATCGCGTTTGCTAAATTTTTACATCAGTTCGAACCTGCGGCGTCAGGCTGTGCTGGAGCAATTTTTAGGCACCAACGGCGAACGTATTCCTTATATTATTAGCATTGCTGGCAGCGTCGCCGTCGGCAAAAGTACGACTGCACGTGTGTTGCAAGCGTTGCTGAGTCGCTGGCCCGAGCATCGTAAGGTTGAGCTGATCACTACTGACGGTTTTCTTCATCCTAACCAGGTGTTGAAAGATCGTGGGCTCATGAAGAAGAAAGGCTTTCCTCAGTCCTATGATATGCACCGTCTGGTTAAATTCGTTTCCGATCTAAAGTCTGGCGTCCCCAACGTTACGGCACCGGTCTATTCTCATCTGATTTATGATGTGATCCCTGATGGCGACAAAACCGTTGCCCAGCCCGATATATTAATCCTCGAAGGGCTCAATGTATTACAAAGCGGGATGGACTATCCTCACGATCCACATCATGTATTTGTTTCTGACTTTGTCGATTTTTCTATTTATGTGGATGCGCCAGAAGAATTACTCCAGACGTGGTATATCAACCGCTTCCTGAAATTCCGCGAAGGGGCATTTACCAACCCAGACTCTTATTTCCATAACTATGCGAAATTGTCGGAAGACGAGGCAATCAACACGGCTACATCACTGTGGAAAGAAATCAACTGGTTGAATTTAAAACAAAATATTTTACCAACGCGTGAGCGAGCCAGCTTAATCATGACGAAAAGCGCCAATCATGCCGTTGAGCAAGTCAGATTACGAAAATAAAAAAATAAAGGGGAGCCATAGCTCCCCTTCTTATTATTCAGCGCTTCTAAGCGATATTTCCCCACCCATCCAGGGTTTTATCACGCCATTTTGTTCGAGTAGTAATGCACCTTGCGCATCTATTCCACGAGATACGCCAAATATTTCTTTATCACCAATAATGAGTTTAACTGGACGGTCGATAAAGTTATCCAGCGCCCTCCAGCGGGACAAATACGGCGCCAGGCCCTCATGCTCAAACAGTATCAGGGCAGCGCGCAACTCGCGGATCAGTCGGGCAGCCAGAGTATTGCGGTCAATGGTAATGCCCGCTTCCTGCAGATTAATCCAGCCTTGATTAACCACATTCTCCTCAACCCGACGCATGGACATGTTTATACCCGCCCCAATAACAATCTGTGCGGCATCGCCCGTTTTTCCGGTGAGTTCAACCAGGATCCCTGCCAGTTTACGGTCGAGCAAATAGAGGTCGTTCGGCCATTTAACACGCACTTTATCCGCGCCCAGATCGCGTAAAACCTCAGCCATGACAATACCAATCACCAGGCTCAGGCCAATCGCGGCTGCCGGTCCTTGTTCCAGTCGCCAGAACATTGAAAGGTACAAATTGGCGCCAAAGGGAGAGAACCATTTACGTCCACGACGACCACGACCGGCCTGCTGATACTCAGCGACGCAGGCATCCCCTGACTCCAGTTGACCAATTCGATCCATCAGGTACTGATTGGTAGAGTCGATAACTGGCAGGACCGTTATATTTCCGCCATCCATCTGAGAATAAATAAGTGATGAATCTAATAGCTGGATAGGTTCAGGTAAGCTGTATCCTTTACCAGGGACAGTAAATACATCAACACCCCAGTCACGTAGCGTCTGGACATGTTTATTGATTGCCGCACGGCTCATTCCCAGCTTTTCACCGAGTTGCTCACCAGAGTGAAATTCGCCATCGGCTAATAATGAAATAAGCGTCAGGGGGACGGTATTATCCTTCATGCAACGATCTCCACGGCATTCACTTCACCCAGTGGGCCAATAAACCGGACTTCCGGTTCAAGCCAAACATTGAATTTCTCACCGACTTTTTGGCGTACGTGATGCGCCAGTTGCACCACATCCTGACTCGTAGCATGGCCTGCATTGATCAGCACCAGTGCCTGCTGCTGATGTACCGCTGCGCCACCAATGCGCATGCCTTTTAGCTGACATTGATCGATAAGCCAGCCAGCAGCCAGTTTCACAGAGCCATCAGCCTGCGGGTAATGAGGTGCAGTCGGGAATTTCGCCAGGAGCTCCTGCGCAATGTCCGCGGTGACAACCGGGTTTTTAAAGAAGCTCCCCGCATTACCGTTTACTTTTGGATCGGGCAGTTTTGTGGTGCGCATATGGCAAACAGAATCAAAAACCTGCCGAGGCGTTACCGTGGCAGGATCAAGACGCGTCAGGTCACCGTAAGTGAGAACGGGTTGCCACTGTTTAGGTAAACGCAGACCAACAGCAACAATCGCAAAACGATCCTGGTACTCATGTTTGAAGATACTGTCACGGTAACCAAATCGGCATTCTGCGGCGCTGACACGCAGATGTTTGCCGGTCGAAAGCTCTACGCAGTCCACGTATTCACAGACGCGCCGCAGTTCTACGCCATAGGCACCAATATTCTGGATTGGCGATGAACCCACGCAGCCGGGGATCAGCGCCAGATTTTCCAGCCCGGGCATGCTTTGCTGCAGCGTATGCTCTACCAGATGATGCCAGTTTTCACCCGCGCCTACGTGCAAATGCCACGCATCAGGTTGTTCTGTAATCGCTATTCCCTTGATACGGTTGACGATCACCGTTCCATGGAAGGCATCAAGAAACAGGACGTTACTCCCTTCGCCCAGGATTAGCACTGGATGATGTGATGCATTGGCTGATTGCCAGGCATTTAGTAGTTGTTGCTCATTTTCGACACAGACAAGCACATTAGCGTGTTGATCGATACCGAAGGTGTTCCAGGCTTTAAGGGAGTGATTCATAGACGCTTTCCTGATGCAAAATCGCGCTTAGTTTACCGTATATGCAGCAGGATGGCTTGTGTTATGGAAGCTTAGGAGCAACCGATGAGGCTGCAATCACAGTCAGAATAAGGTTTACAGGCCCCGTATCCGGTAATAACAGACGCCGGCCGGATAAGGCGGGAGGCCACCTCCGGCAGTTTTCACTCCCTGCAGACGCAAAAAAGCCCATCCGGCAGGATGGGCTTCTTCACTTATTTGATGCCTGGCAGTTCCCTACTCTCGCATGGGGAGACCCCACACTACCATCGGCGCTACGGCGTTTCACTTCTGAGTTCGGCATGGGGTCAGGTGGGACCACCGCGCTACAGCCGCCAGGCAAATTCTGTCTATCAACACACCTCTCAGGTCTGTCGATGTAATCTGTAATCAAGCTGAATTTCGATGTCTCATCCGCCAAAACATCTTCGGCGTTGTAAGGTTAAGCCTCACGGTTCATTAGTATCGGTTAGCTCAACGTATCGCTACGCTTACACACCCGACCTATCAACGTCGTCGTCTTCAACGTTCCTTCAGGACCCTTAAAGGGTCAGGGAGAACTCATCTCGGGGCAAGTTTCGTGCTTAGATGCTTTCAGCACTTATCTCTTCCGCATTTAGCTACCGGGCAATGCCATTGGCATGACAACCCGAACACCAGTGATGCGTCCACTCCGGTCCTCTCGTACTAGGAGCAGCCCCCCTCAATTCTCCAGCGCCCACGGCAGATAGGGACCGAACTGTCTCACGACGTTCTAAACCCAGCTCGCGTACCACTTTAAATGGCGAACAGCCATACCCTTGGGACCTACTTCAGCCCCAGGATGTGATGAGCCGACATCGAGGTGCCAAACACCGCCGTCGATATGAACTCTTGGGCGGTATCAGCCTGTTATCCCCGGAGTACCTTTTATCCGTTGAGCGATGGCCCTTCCATTCAGAACCACCGGATCACTAAGACCTGCTTTCGCACCTGCTCGAGCCGTCACTCTCGCAGTCAAGCTAGCTTATGCCTTTGCACTAACCTCCTGATGTCCGACCAGGATTAGCTAACCTTCGTGCTCCTCCGTTACTCTTTAGGAGGAGACCGCCCCAGTCAAACTACCCACCAGACACTGTCCGCAACCCGGATTACGGGTCTACGTTAGAACACCAGCCATTAAAGGGTGGTATTTCAAGGTTGGCTCCATGCAGACTGGCGTCCACACTTCAAAGCCTCCCACCTATCCTACACATCAAGGACCAGTGTTCAGTGTCAAGCTATAGTAAAGGTTCACGGGGTCTTTCCGTCTTGCCGCGGGTACACTGCATCTTCACAGCGAGTTCAATTTCACTGAGTCTCGGGTGGAGACAGCCTGGCCATCATTACGCCATTCGTGCAGGTCGGAACTTACCCGACAAGGAATTTCGCTACCTTAGGACCGTTATAGTTACGGCCGCCGTTTACCGGGGCTTCGATCAAGAGCTTCTCCTTACGGATAACCCCATCAATTAACCTTCCGGCACCGGGCAGGCGTCACACCGTATACGTCCACTTTCGTGTTTGCACAGTGCTGTGTTTTTAATAAACAGTTGCAGCCAGCTGGTATCTTCGACTGATTTCAGCTCCATGAGTAAATCACTTCACCTACATATCAGCGTGCCTTCTCCCGAAGTTACGGCACCATTTTGCCTAGTTCCTTCACCCGAGTTCTCTCAAGCGCCTTGGTATTCTCTACCTGACCACCTGTGTCGGTTTGGGGTACGATTTTGTGTTACCTGATGCTTAGAGGCTTTTCCTGGAAGCAGGGCATTTGTTACTTCAGCACCGTAGTGCCTCGTCATCACACCTCAGCGTTAACAAGACTCCGGATTTACCTGGAATCTCCGCCTACATGCTTAAACCGGGACAACCGTCGCCCGGCTAACATAGCCTTCTCCGTCCCCCCCTCGCAGTAACACCAAGTACAGGAATATTAACCTGTTTCCCATCGACTACGCCTTTCGGCCTCGCCTTAGGGGTCGACTCACCCTGCCCCGATTAACGTTGGACAGGAACCCTTGGTCTTCCGGCGTGCGGGTTTTTCACCCGCATTATCGTTACTTATGTCAGCATTCGCACTTCTGATACCTCCAGCATGCCTCACAGCACACCTTCAACGGCTTACAGAACGCTCCCCTACCCAACAACACATAGTGTCGCTGCCGCAGCTTCGGTGCATGGTTTAGCCCCGTTACATCTTCCGCGCAGGCCGACTCGACCAGTGAGCTATTACGCTTTCTTTAAATGATGGCTGCTTCTAAGCCAACATCCTGGCTGTCTGTGCCTTCCCACATCGTTTCCCACTTAACCATGACTTTGGGACCTTAGCTGGCGGTCTGGGTTGTTTCCCTCTTCACGACGGACGTTAGCACCCGCCGTGTGTCTCCCGTGATAACATTCTTCGGTATTCGCAGTTTGCATCGGGTTGGTAAGTCGGGATGACCCCCTAGCCGAAACAGTGCTCTACCCCCGAAGATGAGTTCACGAGGCGCTACCTAAATAGCTTTCGGGGAGAACCAGCTATCTCCCGGTTTGATTGGCCTTTCACCCCCAGCCACAAGTCATCCGCTAATTTTTCAACATTAGTCGGTTCGGTCCTCCAGTTAGTGTTACCCAACCTTCAACCTGCCCATGGCTAGATCACCGGGTTTCGGGTCTATACCCTGCAACTTAACGCCCAGTTAAGACTCGGTTTCCCTTCGGCTCCCCTATTCGGTTAACCTTGCTACAGAATATAAGTCGCTGACCCATTATACAAAAGGTACGCAGTCACCCCATAAAGAGGCTCCCACTGCTTGTACGTACACGGTTTCAGGTTCTTTTTCACTCCCCTCGCCGGGGTTCTTTTCGCCTTTCCCTCACGGTACTGGTTCACTATCGGTCAGTCAGGAGTATTTAGCCTTGGAGGATGGTCCCCCCATATTCAGACAGGATACCACGTGTCCCGCCCTACTCTTCGAGTTCACAACACATGCACTTTTGTGTACGGGACTATCACCCTGTACCGTCGGACTTTCCAGACCGTTCCACTACCACACATGCTGATTCAGACTCTGGGCTGCTCCCCGTTCGCTCGCCGCTACTGGGGGAATCTCGGTTGATTTCTTTTCCTCGGGGTACTTAGATGTTTCAGTTCCCCCGGTTCGCTTCATTACGCTATGTATTCACGCAATGATAGTGTGACGAATCACACTGGGTTTCCCCATTCGGAAATCGCCGGTTATAACGGTTCATATCACCTTACCGACGCTTATCGCAGATTAGCACGTCCTTCATCGCCTCTGACTGCCAGGGCATCCACCGTGTACGCTTAGTCGCTTAACCTCACAACCCGAAGATGTTTCGTAAAACACTTCAGTGTTGCAAAAATTTGAGAGACTCGGACACACCGCTTTTCATTTCTTGTTTACGGAGAAATGAAACAGTGTGTCGTTTCAATTTTCAGCTTGATCCAGATTTTTAAAGAGCAAAACTTCGCAGTGAACCTTTTCAGGTACACTCTGAAGTTTTCTTGTGTTTTTGCAGTAAAGGATGGTGGAGCTATGCGGGATCGAACCGCAGACCTCCTGCGTGCAAGGCAGGCGCTCTCCCAGCTGAGCTATAACCCCATCGTAAATGCTAATCTCTGTACCCTAATTCGTTTCCGGGCAAGGCGCGGTGGTGCGAAGCATACTGAAGTATGCGAGCATCGCCGTAACACAGCACGGAGGCGAATTTGGTAGGCCTGAGTGGACTTGAACCACCGACCTCACCCTTATCAGGGGTGCGCTCTAACCACCTGAGCTACAAGCCTGCAGAGATTTTCTTACTGCTAATTTTCATCAGACAATCTGTGTGAGCACTACAAAGAACGTTTCTTTAAGGTAAGGAGGTGATCCAACCGCAGGTTCCCCTACGGTTACCTTGTTACGACTTCACCCCAGTCATGAATCACAAAGTGGTAAGCGCCCTCCCGAAGGTTAAGCTACCTACTTCTTTTGCAACCCACTCCCATGGTGTGACGGGCGGTGTGTACAAGGCCCGGGAACGTATTCACCGTGGCATTCTGATCCACGATTACTAGCGATTCCGACTTCATGGAGTCGAGTTGCAGACTCCAATCCGGACTACGACATACTTTATGAGGTCCGCTTGCTCTCGCGAGGTCGCTTCTCTTTGTATATGCCATTGTAGCACGTGTGTAGCCCTACTCGTAAGGGCCATGATGACTTGACGTCATCCCCACCTTCCTCCAGTTTATCACTGGCAGTCTCCTTTGAGTTCCCGGCCGAACCGCTGGCAACAAAGGATAAGGGTTGCGCTCGTTGCGGGACTTAACCCAACATTTCACAACACGAGCTGACGACAGCCATGCAGCACCTGTCTCAGAGTTCCCGAAGGCACCAAAGCATCTCTGCTAAGTTCTCTGGATGTCAAGAGTAGGTAAGGTTCTTCGCGTTGCATCGAATTAAACCACATGCTCCACCGCTTGTGCGGGCCCCCGTCAATTCATTTGAGTTTTAACCTTGCGGCCGTACTCCCCAGGCGGTCGACTTAACGCGTTAGCTCCGGAAGCCACGCCTCAAGGGCACAACCTCCAAGTCGACATCGTTTACGGCGTGGACTACCAGGGTATCTAATCCTGTTTGCTCCCCACGCTTTCGCACCTGAGCGTCAGTCTTTGTCCAGGGGGCCGCCTTCGCCACCGGTATTCCTCCAGATCTCTACGCATTTCACCGCTACACCTGGAATTCTACCCCCCTCTACAAGACTCTAGCCTGCCAGTTTCGGATGCAGTTCCCAGGTTGAGCCCGGGGATTTCACATCCGACTTGACAGACCGCCTGCGTGCGCTTTACGCCCAGTAATTCCGATTAACGCTTGCACCCTCCGTATTACCGCGGCTGCTGGCACGGAGTTAGCCGGTGCTTCTTCTGCGAGTAACGTCAATTGCTGTAGTTATTAACCACAACACCTTCCTCCTCGCTGAAAGTACTTTACAACCCGAAGGCCTTCTTCATACACGCGGCATGGCTGCATCAGGCTTGCGCCCATTGTGCAATATTCCCCACTGCTGCCTCCCGTAGGAGTCTGGACCGTGTCTCAGTTCCAGTGTGGCTGGTCATCCTCTCAGACCAGCTAGGGATCGTCGCCTAGGTGAGCCGTTACCCCACCTACTAGCTAATCCCATCTGGGCACATCCGATGGCAAGAGGCCCGAAGGTCCCCCTCTTTGGTCTTGCGACGTTATGCGGTATTAGCTACCGTTTCCAGTAGTTATCCCCCTCCATCGGGCAGTTTCCCAGACATTACTCACCCGTCCGCCACTCGTCACCCAAGGAGCAAGCTCCTCTGTGCTACCGTTCGACTTGCATGTGTTAGGCCTGCCGCCAGCGTTCAATCTGAGCCATGATCAAACTCTTCAATTTAAGTTTGATGCTCGTGAATTAAACTTCGTAATGAATTACGTGTTCACTCAGAGACTTGGTATTCATTTTTCGTCTTGCGACGTTAAGAATCCGTATCTTCGAGTGCCCACACAGATTGTCTGATAAATTGTTAAAGAGCAGTTGCGACGCGCTTTAGCGCTCTGTCGCGAGGTCCCGTATATTACGTCTTCCTCATTCAGAGTCAAGCATTTAATTTTGCTTTTCTCTGCGAGATTCGCAGTGGAACCCCGCTGACCCGGCGGTTTGTAATCCGTTGTTCCGTGTCAGTGGAGGCGCATTATAGGGAGTTATTTCAGGCTGACAAGGGGAAATTTAAAATAATCTTCCGAGTGCCTATTTTTCCACCAGAACAGCCTAAACAGCCAGTTTTTCGAGCGTCTTAAAGCCATAACGCTGCAGCACGGGCAATAATTGTTCGGCTTCTGCCGTCATTGCCATGCAGAATGCGACATTCTCATCAGTTGATTTCGCATCTGGCGCTTCATGTTCTAATAACCAGGCCGTACGACGCGCAATCGCGGCACCAGAATCCACCAGCCGCGTCCCCTCGGGCAGGACCTGTAAAAGTTCTTCCCGTAATAGAGGGAAATGGGTGCATCCGAGCACCACCGTGTCAGGTGGTTCCGACATCCGCAGCCAAGGGCGCAGGACACGACGCAGTTCTTCCAGAGAAACGGTTTCACCATGCAGCTTCGCTTCCGCCAGTTCCACCAGCTCAGCGGAACCCAGCATCGCTATCTGACATTCGTTAGCAAACCGTGCAATCAACTCATGGGTATATGAACGCTTCACCGTTGCACGCGTAGCCAGCAGTCCCACCACACCATTCGCCGTGAGTCGCGCCGCCGGTTTAATGGCAGGCACCACGCCCACAACCGGAAAGGCAAATTTCTCACGTAATGCAGGGAGCGATACCGTGCTTGCTGTATTACACGCGATGACCGCAAGAGAGAGGGGATAGCGCTGCTGGACCGCAGTCACAATCTCAACAACACGTTCGACGATAAACTCCTCGCTCTTCTCTCCATAAGGAAAGGCGACGTTGTCGAAAGCGTATATATAGTGGAGATCCGGCAGAAGACGCCGGATCTCGTCATAGACCGACAACCCACCGACGCCGGAATCAAACACCAGCACAGTGGGGCGCGGATCAGAAAGTGTAGCTGCCAGACAAGGTGTATTCCCGTCCTGCAGTTGCGTAGCCATAAACTGTCTCGTAATCTTTATCGAACAGGTTGGCGATTTTACCACGAACTGTCAGCTGTGAGGTGATTGGATATGACACGCCAAGATCCCACAGGCTAACCCCACCCATTTTTACTGGCTGGTAGGTTACGTAGTCAGTGTCATAACGCGTTCCCAGGTAATGATACGTCAGGCCCCAGTCAAAATCATAAACCTGCCAGTCGAGCTGGTACTTCACCTGGTTTTTAGAACGGCGTGCGAGCGGCTTGTCCGTAATCGCATTGCGCGAATCGACATAATCGTAGCTCAGCGTATGTGCCAACGGCCCGGTATCAAAGTTTGCGGTCGCTTCCACACCTTTAATACGAACTTTACCTTCGTTAAAGTATTTCTCGGTATGCGGGTCGTAATCGATCATGTCGTCAATATCATTACGATATCCGGATACACGCCAGTTCACGCCCGCCGTTAAGCCTTCAAACGCCCCTTCCCATTGCTTACTTTGTTCAGGATCCAGGTTCGAATTACCGTAATAACCATGCAACTGTCCGAGATTAGGCGCTTTGTAAGATGTACCGTAGGACGCAATAAAGCGATAGCCTTCAATAAACTCCCATCCGGCGCTGGTCTGCCATGTGCCATGACGGCCAAACTCGGAGTTATCATCACTGCGCGCCGCACCTTCAAAGGTAAAGTCGCCCAGTTGCTGCAACCCGGTCAGGTAGAGACCCGTATTACGCTGATCGTAACCGTCCGTGACATACCCGGTGCCAGGCGTCGTGGTTTGCTTTTGCCAGTCAACACCTGCGCCTACGTTACCGTGACCAAGCACCATACTGTTGGACCACTGAACATTATATTGCTTCATATCATCCAGTGTGGCCGAGGAGTCATAGCGGCCATAATCCGGATCATAGTTGTAATCTTTACTATGGCTATAGCTGGAAACCAGTTGCGACTGGATAAGCTCGCCATTAAAGCGCAGCCCGGCATCCCAGCTTTGGCTATAGAGCTGACGGGTATCCACTAACGGCGTCCCAGGATAATAATACGCGTCATAATCTGTTCGGTTATCATAGCCGTAGCCGCGAACAAACCCGCTCCATGTATCGGAAAAGTTATGTTCCAGCGCGCCATACAGCGTCTTACTTAAGAAACCGTCTTTGTCGGGCTGAGCCTGAGAGCCAGTGCTACCGTATGCGACAACATCAAAACCTTTGGTATAGGCATAATCGCCCATTAATGTGACGCGCGTATTTTCGCCAAGCTGTTGTTGGGTTGAGACATCATAATTCTGATACCCATTGCTCCCCACACCGGCAGTGAGTTCCGTCCCCGGCTTTTCACGCGTGGTAATGATATTCACCACACCGCCAATCGCATCAGAACCATAAACCGCCGAACGCGGCCCACGAATGTATTCGATACGTTGCACTAACGAGACTGGGAACTGGCTAAGATCGGCTGCGCCGCTAACCCCTGCCAGGTTCAGACGCACGCCGTCAATCAACACCAGCACATGGCTGGCATTGGTGCCGCGGATAGAAATAGACGAATTTTGTCCCATACCACCGTATTGGGCGATATCCACGCCCGGCAGGCGGCGAAGCACATCATTGACGGAAGTGGATTGCCAGCGATCGATATCCTGACGCGTAACAACGGTGATAGGGGCAAGTACAGCGCTACGAGGCTGCTGAAAACGGTTGGCAGTGACGACGAGAGTATCTGGGCTAGTGTCCTGCGCCCAACCCGAAAATGCTGTGACGGACAGCGCCGTGCACAGCAACGATTTTTTAATCATTGTAAAGCATCCACAATATAAGAAGGATGCCGCAGGTCCCACCGATAGTACGCGATGATGAAAACCAGATGCGACGTTAGCCGGCAGGTCTTCGGGCTTGGAGGCAACTTAAAGAGATGATGACTTCCCACGGCAAGCCGCAGTGTCTGCACCAGGTGCGCTCATCTCCTACCTTCCTTACCGCTGCGCGTCAGCTCCAGATTCACACTGGATTCCCTTTTAACTCACTGGACCGGAAAACGGATGCTACAGTTTGTTACAACCTGGTGTCCAGACCGCGCATCACAATATCGGAAATCATCAATGACTGGACATCTGTTGAGCAATCCCTACAATCCCCGCGTACTTTTATTTTTCAGGACGCATCATGACCCCCGAACACCTTCCGACAGAACAGTACGACGCCCAGTTAGCTGAAAAAGTAGTGCGTCTGCAGAGCTTAATGACGCCATTTTATGCACAGGCTCCGGAAGTGTTTCGCTCGCCGGTCAGCCACTACCGTATGCGCGCGGAATTTCGTCTGTGGCATGACGGGGATGATCTGTACCACATCATGTTCGACAGCCAGACCAAAAGCCGTATCCGCGTCGACAGTTTCCCGGCGGCCAGCGAGCTTATCAACACGCTGATGACGGCAATGATCGACGGCGTTCGCAACAACCACGTCCTGCGCCACAAACTGTTCCAGATTGATTACCTCACTACCCTGAGCGATCAGGCGGTGGTATCGATGCTGTACCATAAAAAGCTGGATGATGAATGGCGTCAGGAAGCTGAAGCGCTGCGGGATGCGTTACGGGCGCAAAACCTGAACGTGCATCTGATTGGCCGGGCAACCAAAACCAAAATCGAGCTGGACCAGGATTACATTGACGAACGCTTGCCGGTTGCGGGTAAAGAGATTATCTACCGCCAGGTTGAGAACAGCTTCACCCAGCCGAATGCCGCCATGAATATTCAGATGCTGGAATGGGCGATTGATGTCACCAGGGGATCAAAAGGCGACCTGCTTGAGCTGTACTGCGGCAATGGCAATTTCTCGTTAGCCCTCGCACAAAACTTCAACCGCGTGCTGGCCACTGAAATCGCTAAACCGTCCGTGGCTGCTGCGCAATACAACATTGCGGCTAACCATATTGATAACGTACAAATTATCCGCATGGCGGCCGAAGAGTTTACTCAGGCGATGAACGGGGTTCGCGAGTTCAACCGTTTGCAGGGAATCGATCTGAAGAGTTACCAGTGTGAAACCATTTTCGTTGACCCACCGCGCAGCGGTCTGGACAGCGAAACAGAGAAAATGGTGCAGGCGTACCCGCGAATTCTGTACATCTCCTGTAACCCGGAGACATTGTGTAAGAACCTGGAAACGTTAAGCCAGACGCACAATGTTTCACGCCTGGCTCTGTTCGATCAGTTCCCGTATACGCACCATATGGAGTGCGGAGTATTACTGACCGCCAAGTAAATGATGTCCTGGCCGGGGGCGCTTCGCTTGCCCGGCCTACAAATATTACTCCACGATTTCCTGTCTACGGTTACGCACTTTAAAGCCGATCCAGAACACCAGAATCACCGACAGAACCGCCGGGAAGAAGTTAGAGCCAATATCCGGATATTCAGCGCGCACCACAGTGCTGTACAACAGAACGCCGAGAATAAAACAGGCGGCGGCCAGGCCCGGTAACCCCACAGGCATGGTGCGGTTTTGATAGCGTTGATGCAGACAATAAACCGTCAGCACCAGCGAAATAATTGGGAATACTGAGAATGGCACAATGGAGCTAAACAGCGCCGCAAATGTGCCATTGATCGATAAGCCAGCAACCAGCGCCAGCAGCAGCGTACCTTTATCTTGACCTGACTGTTTCATTGCTCGTCCTTCTCGTTACTCGGAGTGATGCGTCATCTTCTCTTGTTCACGGCGGTACCAATAAAATGCGCCCTTCGCGATCATGCGCAGTTGCAATACCAGCCGTTCTTCCAGCTGTCGACGCTGCTCGGCGCCAACATCCAGTGCTTCTGCCCCGGCGCTGAACACAATGGTGACCATGGCTTCGGCCTGCGCTTCAGTAAACGCACGAGGCATATGGTTTTCGAGTTCGAGATAGTCCGCAAGTTCCGCAATGAAGTGCTGAATTTCACGAGCAACCGCTGCGCGAAACGCTGCGGAGGTTCCCGAACGCTCGCGCAATAATAAACGGAAGGCGTTGGGATTGTTGCCGATGAACTCCATAAATGTTGAGACCGAGGTGCGGATCACACTCCCGCCCTTCGCGATACGCTGACGCGCCTGACGCATCAACTGACGCAGCATCAAACCACTCTCATCCACCATCGTCAGGCCGAGTTCATCCACATCACGGAAATGGCGATAAAACGAGGTTGGCGCAATGCCCGCTTCACGAGCGACTTCGCGTAAACTGAGGCTGGCAAAACTACGCTCAGCGCTGAGTTGACTAAATGCGGCTTCTACCAGCGAACGCCGGGTTTTTTCTTTTTGTTGCGCTCTAACGCCCATCACGATGTCTGAATCCTTCCACATACCTTGCTGGCACTATACCAGAGATTAGGCGGTTGGCATGGCTTTGTGAATGATTGTTTACGCGCAGTTTGTGCTTCGAGTTCGCAAAAAAGCACAACGATAATTGGGTTATCTCGACAACGATGTTACTATTCTGTTGCTTTTATGTATAAGAACAGGTAAGCCTGACCATGTCACATTCCTACGATTACGATGCAATAGTAATAGGTTCCGGTCCCGGCGGCGAAGGCGCTGCAATGGGTCTGGTTAAGCAAGGAGCGCGCGTCGCGGTGATTGAGCGCTATCATAACGTCGGTGGAGGCTGTACCCACTGGGGGACCATCCCGTCGAAAGCCCTCCGCCACGCCGTCAGCCGTATTATTGAATTCAATCAGAACCCACTTTACAGCGACCACTCCCGACTCCTTCGTTCTTCTTTCGCCGATATTCTCAACCACGCTGATAACGTTATTAATCAGCAAACGCGTATGCGGCAAGGATTTTACGAGCGCAACCACTGTGAAATTTTGCAAGGAAATGCCCGTTTTGTTGATGAACACACACTCGCCCTTGAATGCCACGACGGCACGGTGGAAACGCTGACCGCGGATAAGTTCATCATCGCCTGTGGTTCACGCCCCTATCATCCGGTGGATGTCGACTTTTCCCATCCCCGGGTTTATGACAGCGACTCTATCCTGAGCCTGCACCATGAACCCCGCCATGTTTTGATTTATGGTGCGGGAGTAATTGGCTGCGAATATGCGTCGATCTTCCGTGGAATGGACGTCAAAGTTGATTTAATCAACACCCGCGATCGTCTGCTTGCGTTCCTCGATCAAGAGATGTCCGACTCGCTCTCTTACCACTTCTGGAACAGCGGAGTGGTCATTCGCCACAACGAAGAGTACGAGAAGATTGAAGGTTGCGATGACGGCGTCATCATGCATCTGAAATCCGGTAAGAAACTGAAAGCCGACTGCCTGTTGTACGCCAATGGCCGTACCGGTAATACCGATTCGCTGGCGCTGGAAAATATTGGGTTGAAAACCGACAGCCGCGGACAGTTGAAGGTCAACAGCATGTACCAGACGGCGCTGCCGCACGTGTATGCCGTAGGAGATGTGATCGGCTATCCGAGTCTGGCATCGGCGGCCTACGATCAGGGACGCATTGCCGCCCAGGCATTGGTAAAAGGCGAAGCTACCGCGCATCTGATCGAAGATATCCCGACCGGGATTTATACCATTCCGGAAATCAGCTCCGTCGGGAAAACCGAGCAGCAGCTCACGGCCATGAAAGTTCCATACGAGGTTGGCCGCGCCCAGTTTAAACATCTGGCACGTGCGCAAATCGTGGGTATGAGTGTCGGAACGCTGAAGATCCTGTTCCATCGCGAAACGAAAGAGATTCTGGGGATCCACTGCTTTGGGGAACGCGCGGCCGAAATTATTCACATCGGTCAGGCGATAATGGAGCAAAAAGGTGGTGGTAACACCATCGAATACTTCGTTAACACCACCTTTAACTACCCAACCATGGCGGAAGCCTATCGGGTAGCAGCGCTAAATGGCTTAAACCGCCTGTTTTAACGCACTGTCGAAATGGCCATCCATTGACCCACGGATGGCCTCTGCCAGCTGTTCATAACGGCTGCGCAGCGGCGAACCTGGACGATACACCAGGCCAATCGTACGGCGCGGTTCAGGCTTGATGCAGGGCAGATAGACAACGCCATCACGCTTACGCTCCGGCGGCACGGCCAGCGCGGGCAGTAAGGTAATACCGCTGCCTGCCGCCACCATGTTACGCAGCGTTTCCAGACTGGTCGCCCGGAAATGGGTATCCTCATCAGCACCCGCTTCAAAGCAGAAGCCCATCGCCTGATCGCGCAGGCAGTGGCCATCCTCTAGCATCAGCAGTTTCTCACCCGCCAGATCGGACATCGGCACACAGTCGCGGTTTGCCCATGGGTGATCTTCATAGATCGCCAGCAGCATAGGCTCATCAAATAACGGTACTTCGATGAACGCCTCACTCTCTTTCACCAGCGCCAGAATGACGCAGTCGAGCTTACCGCTATCCAGTTGCGCCAACAGCTGATGCGTCTGCGCCTCATGGAGATACATTTCCAGTTTTGGGAAGGTCTGGTGCAACATAGGAATAATATGCGGCAGCAGGTATGGCCCCACCGTTGGGATCAAACCAATATGCAGCGGTCCAGACATTGTCTCGCCTTGTTGGCTTGCCATCTCCTTGAGCACTTTGACCTCGCGCAGCACGGTGCGCGCCTGATCCACCAGCAGTAAACCTGCCTGAGTGAACAGCACTTTGCGACTCGTACGCTCCAGCAGCATGACGCCAAGCTCATCTTCCAGCTTGCGGATCTGTCCGCTCAGCGTTGGCTGACTAACGTGACAGGAGTCTGCCGCTCGTCGGAAGTGACGATGTTCGGCTAGCGCCACCAGGTATTCAAGATCACGAATATTCATTATTCATCCTCCATCGCCACGATAGTTCGTAGCGATAGGTAGAATAGCAACGAACGATTATCCCTATCAAGCTTTCTGTTTAATAATGCACCACAGAAACGGAACGGTACCCCTTTAACCCTTGAAGCTACTGTCCGTTTTGAGAGTTTCTCTCATACTCGAAATAACTAAAGCCAACGTGAACTTTTGCGGACCTTGAGTCCGCATTTTTTTTTGCGCCCGGCGCGAATACATTCAAAAAAATATATACAAAATATAAATTACATATTTCCATTCGATTATTTAAATGAAAATCATATTAAATTAAAATAATCAAAAACATTTTGTATCATTTATATATTTGACGCCCTATCAGGTTCATAAATAATAACCGCGCGATATTCAATATATGGCAAATCGCAAGAACACTCGTTTCTTCGCCACTCTAATTATTTAGAGTACATTCACCCATATTTTTCTAATATTTATCGAATGGAATCTTTTATGAAACTCAATACTATTTCGCGATATTTTCTCGCGGCAGGTCTGATGTCGTGCGCCGCAAACGCATTCGCCCTGGAAGCCTGGAGCGGTCAGTCAGGTGGAAACACCATTGAAGTTATTTTTGACAGTAAAGTTTATAGTAACCGCTGGTATGTAAATGCCGATAATTGCCCACAGGGCGCGTCCGCTGAAAACTGGGATAATCCGTGGAGTTATGTGCGCGATGCCACAAAAGCGGAAATAGACCAATACGGCAACCCAACGACCTGTGACGCGGGCAGCGCCACGCCGGTCGCCCACGACGCATTCAGCGCAGAAAAAGATTATGCCAAAGATGATATTGTCGCTTATCAGGATGTGACATATGAAGCGTCCAGGCCCATTCCGGCTTATTCCTTCACCCCAGGTGCCGATAACCCGTGGAAACTCTATACGCCAGTACCCGACTGGAGTTCCAGCCAGGTTTATAACAAAGGGGATGAGGTCAAAGTTGACGGCCAGTCTTATGAAGCACTGTACTATACCGTTGGCGAAAACCCTTCTATTGCAGGTAACCAGAACCCGACCGGCACCAATGGCCGTCCGTGGAAACCGTTAGGCCCAACGGTCGAATTCACCCAGGAACAATTTAATAATGCCCCACAGATCAACTCCATTGCGCTTTACGAAGCTGGCAAACTGGCGGTGTACAAAGGGATACCTTATGTCGCTCAGACGAAAGTCAAAGGCGTTATGCCGGATGATAACAACCCGTGGGCGATTTATACCAACTGGGCAGGCACCAAAGAGCGCGTAGGGACGCCGAAAAATCCGTGGCCTGCCCACGTTTATGCACCATACGTCGACTTTAGCCTGAACAGCATTCCGGATCTGGCAAAACTGGCGAAAGAGCAAAATATTACCCACTTCACCATGGCGTTTGTCGTCGCGAAAAGCGGCGAGCAGTGCATCCCAACCTGGGGCACGGCCTATAATCTGCAGGATTACTCACAGTACAGCAAAATAAAAGCGCTGCGTGAAGCTGGTGGCGATGTGATGGTTTCCATTGGCGGAGCGAATAACTCCCCGCTGGCAGCAGCCTGTAAGAATGTTAAAGACCTGCAAAAACTCTACTACGACATTGTTGATAACATGAACCTGAACGTGCTGGATTTTGATATCGAAGGCACATGGGTGGCCGATCAGGATTCCATCGATCGTCGCAACCAGGCAGTAAAAGAGGTTCAGGCTCAGTGGAAAGAGGAAGGTCGCAAAGTCGGTATCTGGTACACCCTGCCAATTCTGCCGACCGGTCTGACGGCTGAAGGTCTGTATGTACTGGAAAATGCGCGCCATGCCGGCGTTGAGCTGGCTGGTATTAACGTGATGACCATGGACTACGGTAACGCCGTCTGCCAGTCAGACGGCACCGAAGGGCAGAACATTCACGGTAAATGCGCCACATCCGCTATCGACAACATGTTCACCCAGTTGAAGAAAATCTGGCCAGAGAAATCTGACAAAGAGATCAACGCCATGATGGGCACCACCCCGATGATCGGTTACAACGATGTACAGGGCGAAGTGTTCTATCTGTCCGATGCGAAACTGGTAATGGAAGATGCGAAAAAACGCAACCTCGGCATGATTGGCGCGTGGTCAATGGCACGCGATCAGCCGGGCGTGGCGAAGCAGGTCAGTCCAGAGCACAGCGGCATGACCGCACAGCAGGCACCGATGTACGCATACAGCCAGGTATTTGCGCCGTTTACTCACGCAGATGAAAAAGAGGTCGTCACCGGTGTTTATAAATCACGGAAAAACAACCTCTGCCTGGATGTCAAAAACGGTCAAATCCGGAATGGCGATCGTTTGTTCACCTATGCCTGCTCCGGCTCCAACAACCAGACCTTTAAATTTGATGCCCGTGAACATCTGGTAATTGGCAATAGCCAGAGCTGCCTGGATATTCAAAACGGTTATAATGTTGAAGGCAGAAATATTATTTCTTACACCTGCCACACCCCGACTGATACCAACAAAAATCAGGCATGGACCTGGCAAAACAACAAGTTCGTCTCACAGAAGGAAGGCACGCAACGTTGTATGACGGTGGGTAACGACGGTTATGTCACCTTAAGTACCTGCACCGACAATAACGTCGCGCAGGAATTTGAGATTTATCGTCCGTAAACTGCTATCCAGGATAGAAACATGACAAGGCCATCCCTCGGGATGGCCTCTTTTATTACCGACGTTAAATCAGCCGCGCCTTCGCGTAGTCGATCGCCTGCGCCACCTGCTGTGGCGACACGCCGCCTTTCGCCGCACGTTTATCCAGGCACGATTGCAACGAGAGGATCGGATAAACGTCCTCGCCAATCACCTGACTGAACTTTTGTAAGTCAGCAAGCGACAGCGCTTCCAGCGGTTTGCCCTGACGAATCGCCTCGACCACCGTCTCACCCACAATATGGTGTGCTTCGCGGAACGGGACGCCTTTTGCTACCAGATAATCCGCCAACTCGGTGGCGTTAGCATAACCCTGCTGCGCCGCTTCCTGACAACGCGGACGTTTCACCTGAATGCCATCCAGCACCAGCGCAGCCATATGCAGACAGTCCAGCCAGGTGTCGAGCGCATCGAACAGCCCTTCTTTGTCTTCCTGCATATCTTTGTTGTATGCCAACGGGAGACCTTTTAAGGTCATCATCATGCCGGTCAGCGCACCCTGCACGCGACCGCATTTGCCACGGATCAGCTCCAGCGCATCCGGGTTTTTCTTCTGCGGCATCAGAGATGAACCCGAAGTTACACGATCGGACAGCTCGACAAAGCCCGCTTCGCCGGTATTAAAGAAAATCAGGTCTTCAGCAAAACGCGACAGGTGCACCATGCCGATAGAAGCGTTGGAGAGTAACTCCAGCACGTGGTCACGGTCAGAAACACTGTCCAGACTGTTACGCGTCGCCGAGGAAAAGCCCAGCCAACCGGCCAGCTGCTCGCGATCGATTTCATACGCCGTACCCGCCAGCGCGCCGCAGCCCAGTGGACTGACGTCCAGGCGCTTGAGCGAATCCTGCAGACGGCTCTCGTCACGCGCCAACATTTCGACATAGGCCAGACACCAATGAGCAAACGTCACCGGCTGCGCACGTTGCAGGTGGGTGTAACCCGGCATGACGGCGTCCTGGTTATTCTCTGCCGTCACCACCAGCGCACTTTGCAGCTGACGGTTGGCCGACAGTAATTCAATAACCGTGTCTTTACACCACAGTTTAAGATCGGTCGCGACCTGGTCATTACGGCTACGTCCGGTATGCAGTTTTTTACCAAGCTGGCCGACTTTATCAATCAGCTTACCTTCCACCCAGCTATGAATATCTTCAGCATCGCTTTGCAGGATCTGCTGCGGATTAACGCGAACCTCTTCCAACAGAGTGTTCAGCGCCTCTTCCAATTGCAGTTGTTCATCGGCAGTCAGTACGCCGACCGTTACCAGCGCTTTAGACCAGGCCACAGAGCCGACAATATCCTGTTCTGCCAGGCGGTAGTCAAAACGCAACGAGTCGTTGAACTGTTTGAACCGCTGATCTGCTGCCTGTGTAAAACGCCCACCCCAAAGTGCCATAACTTGCTTCCTTAATATCTTGAATTTCAACGCCGGATGGCGCTTAGCTTATCCGGCGTACAGGTTCGGTTCACGTAGGCCCGATAAGGCATAACCGCCATCGGGTACAAAATAGTTTACGCTAAAATCCGCGTGCCAATTGGCATGCCGTTAAACAGCGCCGGCAGTTGCTCGGCATGACGCCAGGAGGCAATATCCACAGGGCGACCCAGCGTGCGCGCGGCATCCAGCGCCGCATTGACCTTCACGATCATGCCGTCAGTAATAATACCTTGTTCAATCAGTTGTTCCGCTTTAGCGGCGGTCATTTCGGCAATACGCTGGCCTTTACCATCCAGAATACCGCTTACGTCAGAGAGCAGGATCAGATCCGCACCCAGCGTTGCCGCCAGCGCCGTTGCCGCCTGATCGGCATTAACGTTCATCAGCAGTCCGTCTTCAGTAACGCCAATGGAGCTAACTACCGGCAGAAAACCGCCTTCCAGCAGTGTGTTAATCAGCTTAGGCGAACCCGGCTGCGCCAGTCCAACATGACCCAGCGCTTTATCGAGCGGCGTCACTTTTACGCTATCGCCATCACCAAGATACAGACCCACGGATGCGATGTGATGCTTTTTCGCCCAGGCCAGTAAGGTTTTATTCGCTGTTCCCGCCAGGGCGCCGGTAATAATGTCAATTTGATCGGCTGGCGTGACGCGCAGACCATTTTTCTTTTTCACCGGCAGGTTCAGCTGCTTCATCAGATCGTCAACCACGCAGCCGCCACCGTGCACAATGACCAGCGGTCGCTGATGCGACTCACGATAATTCACCAGTGCGGTAAACAGACGCTCCAGCGCCTCTTCACTATCCAGTAAAACGCCGCCCAGCTTGATAATTAATGGATTCATCGTTGCACCCTTAAATAAGAGACTGCGTTTCAGCAAAGCCAAAACGAATATTTGCGCACTGCATCGCCTGTGCCGCCGCGCCTTTCAATAAGTTGTCTTCAGTTGCCACCACGATCAGGTGCTCACCCTGTACGGCAAACCCGATATCACAGAACGGTAAGCCAACCACGTTCTTCAGAGCCGGAACGCCTTTGTCATACAGACGCACCAGTGGCTTATCGCCATACGCCTGTTGCAACGTTTGAGCCACTTGCGCATGGGTTACGTCCGCTTGCAAACGGCAGGTGATGGTTTCCAGAATTCCGCGCGGGAAGTTGCCCAGATGCGGGGTGAAGATCACCTCCGCACCAAGGTGAGTAGCGATTTCCGGCTGATGGCGATGGGTAAACACGCCATACGGCTGCAGGCTCACCTCACAAAAGCTGTTGGAAATAGCCGCCTTACGTCCCGCGCCGCTCACGCCGCTGGTGGCGTTAATTACCGGCCACTGGCTGAGATCCAGCAGCCCGGCATCAATCAGTGGTTTCAGCGACAGCTGTGCCGCCGTCGGGTAGCAACCCGGCACGGCAATCAGATTCGCGTCTTTCAGTTGGTCTGCGCTCCACTCCGCCAGTCCATAAACCGCCTGCTCCAGCAGATCGGGATGCTGATGGGTAAAGCCGTAATATTTTTCATAGAACGCGCCGTCGTTTACGCGAAACGCGCCCGAGAGGTCAAACACCACGCATCCGGCCTGCAAAAACTGCGGGGCCAGGTCATGGCTCACCTCATGTGCCGTTGCGAGGAACACAACGTCCACCCCTGCGCTAAACTCGCTGATATCTGACATTGGCTGTAACGGTAAATCGACAATGCCTTTCAACTGCGGATGCAAATCGGAGATTAATTTTCCTGCATCATTGCTTTGCGCTGAGACGGTCAAAGCGGTTATGGTCATATCAGGATGGCGATTTACATAGGTCACAAGCTCTGCGCCGGCATAGCCACTGGCGCCCACAATCAGCGTATTCAACATCGGGGCTGCTCACCTTCTTAGATTCTGTTGCCAGATATAAGCCTTTATCACCTCACCTTACACTTGGTGGGTTTTATTACGCTCAACGTTAATGTATTTTTATTCACAAATACTGCATGAATATTGATACTATCATGACCCGAGGTGTGTCAACAATGAAAAACAATTTACCGCCATTTATCGAGATATACCGCGCTCTGATTGCCATGCCGTCGATTAGCGCCACCGAAGAAGCGCTCGACCAAAGTAATGCAGGTTTAATCACTCTGCTGGCGGACTGGTTCAAAGATTTAGGCTTTAATGTGGAGGTCCAGCCGGTTCCCGACACGCGCAATAAATTCAATATGCTGGCAAGCATTGGACAGGGAGCCGGTGGTTTGTTGTTGGCGGGCCATACCGATACCGTCCCCTTTGACGACGGACGCTGGACGCGCGATCCGTTCACCCTGACCGAGCATGACAATAAGCTCTACGGTTTGGGTACGGCAGATATGAAAGGCTTCTTCGCCTTTATCCTCGACGCGCTGCGTGACGTCGACGTCACTCAACTGAAAAAGCCCCTGTACATTCTGGCCACTGCCGATGAAGAGACCAGCATGGCGGGAGCGCGTTATTTCTCTGAAACCACCGCTTTACGCCCGGACTGCGCGATCATTGGCGAACCCACTTCTCTACAACCGGTCCGCGCGCACAAAGGTCATATCTCTAATGCGATTCGCATTTTGGGGCAATCGGGTCACTCGAGCGATCCGGCTCGTGGCGTGAATGCCATTGAACTGATGCATGATGCCATCGGTCATATCATGAATCTGCGCGATGATCTGAAAGAGCGCTATCACCATGATGCTTTTACCGTCCCGTATCCGACGTTAAATTTGGGTCACATCCACGGCGGCGACGCCGCCAACCGAATCTGCGCCTGCTGCGAGCTGCATATGGATATTCGCCCACTGCCCGGCATGACGCTTAACGATCTCAATGGCTTACTTAACGACGCGCTGGCCCCGGTCAGCGAACGCTGGCCGGGTCGCCTGACGGTGTCGGAGCTGCATCCGCCAATTCCAGGCTATGAGTGCCCACCAGATCATCAACTGGTACAAGTGGTTGAGAAACTGCTGGGCGCACAGACAGAAGTGGTGAACTACTGCACCGAAGCGCCGTTTATCCAGACGCTTTGCCCGACGCTGGTGTTAGGGCCTGGCTCCATTAATCAGGCGCATCAGCCGGATGAGTATCTGGAAACTCGTTTTATTAAGCCAACCCGCGAATTGATCACCCAGGTTGTGCATCATTTCTGCTGGCATTAACCGCTTATCGCCTCGCTAACCCTTTAGTGGTAAGCGAGGTAATTTATTAACATTTCCATAAGCAAAGCTTATTTGATTCGATGTGAATTAAATAACGTAAATTCCCGTCATTTTTTCGTTTGCTGAACCGATTTCGCAGCAATTGACGTCACGACTTTTACGTGGCTTTATAAAAGACGGCTAACATACAAAGTCCGAGAGATTTCGCGTCACAGCAAGGCGGCAAGCGAGCTCATACAAGGAGCTTACATAAGTAAGTGACCAGATGGGCAAGCGCAGCCAACGCCGATGTCGCGCGAAAGATACAGGACGCATAAATTAAAGATGGGGTGTCTGGGTTAATATGAACGAACAATATTCCGCGTTGCGTAGTAATGTCAGTATGCTCGGCAAAGTGCTGGGGGAGACCATCAAGGATGCGCTGGGAGAGAACATTCTTGACCGCGTAGAAACAATCCGTAAGTTGTCCAAATCATCCCGCGCTGGCAATGAAGTCAATCGCCAGGAGCTGCTCACTACGCTGCAAAACCTGTCTAACGACGAGCTGCTGCCGGTTGCCCGCGCGTTTAGCCAGTTTCTGAACCTGGCCAACACCGCCGAGCAGTACCACAGCATTTCGCCAAAAGGCGAAGCAGCCAGCAACCCGGAAGTGATTGCTCGCACTCTGCGTAAACTGAAAGAGCAGCCCAACCTCGATGAAGCCACCATCAAAAAAGCCGTCGAATCTCTCTCCCTGGAGCTGGTTCTCACTGCCCACCCGACCGAGATCACCCGCCGTACGCTGATCCATAAAATGGGTGAAGTGAACGCCTGTCTTAAGCAACTTGATAACAAAGACCTCGTCGATTACGAGCGCCATCAGCTGATGCGCCGTCTGCGCCAGTTGATTGCCCAGTCCTGGCATACGGATGAAATCCGCAAGCTGCGCCCAAGCCCGGTTGATGAAGCCAAATGGGGCTTCGCGGTGGTTGAAAATAGCCTGTGGGAAGGCGTACCGAATTATCTGCGCGAGCTGAACGAACAACTGGAAGAGCATCTGGGCTATAAGCTGCCCGTTGATTTTGTCCCGGTTCGCTTTACCTCCTGGATGGGCGGCGACCGCGATGGCAACCCGAACGTAACAGCGGATATCACCCGTCACGTGCTGCTACTCAGCCGCTGGAAAGCGACCGATCTGTTCCTGAAAGACATTCAGTTTCTGATTTCTGAGCTGTCGATGGTGGATGCCACACCGGAACTGTTGGCGCTGGTGGGCGAAGAAGGCGCAGCAGAACCTTACCGTTATCTGATGAAAACCCTGCGTTCACGTCTGATGGCAACCCAGGCCTGGCTGGAAGCCCGTCTGAAAGGCGAGAAATTACCGAAACCTGCGGGACTTCTCACCCAAAACGAACAGCTCTGGGACCCGCTATATGCGTGCTATCAGTCTCTGCAGGCCTGTGGCATGGGCATTATCGCCAATGGCGAATTGCTCGACACCCTACGCCGCGTGAAATGTTTCGGCGTACCGCTGGTACGTATTGATATTCGTCAGGAAAGTACCCGTCACACTGAAGCCCTTGGAGAACTGACCCGTTATCTGGGCATTGGCGACTACGAAAACTGGTCGGAAGCGGATAAACAGGCTTTCCTGATCCGCGAGCTGAACTCCAAGCGTCCGCTGCTCCCACGTAACTGGGAGCCGAGCAACGACACCCGCGAAGTGCTCGACACCTGCCGGGTCATTGCTGAAGCCCCGTATGGCTCCATTGCCGCCTATGTTATCTCAATGGCGAAAACGCCATCGGATGTACTGGCCGTACATCTGCTACTGAAAGAAGCCGGTATCGGTTTTGCTATGCCGGTTGCCCCGCTGTTTGAAACGCTGGACGACCTCAACAACGCCGATGACGTCATGTCCCAGCTCCTGAACATTGACTGGTACCGTGGCTTTATTCAGGGCAAACAGATGGTCATGATTGGCTACTCTGACTCCGCAAAAGATGCAGGCGTAATGGCGGCCTCCTGGGCGCAATATCAGGCGCAGGACGCGTTGATCAAAACCTGCGAAAAAGCCGGTATCGAACTGACGCTGTTCCACGGTCGCGGTGGCTCCATTGGTCGCGGTGGCGCGCCTGCGCATGCGGCGCTGCTTTCTCAACCACCAGGCAGCCTGAAAGGCGGTCTGCGCGTGACAGAACAAGGGGAGATGATCCGCTTTAAGTACGGCCTGCCGGAAGTGACCATCAGCAGCCTGTCGCTGTATACCGCAGCAATTCTGGAAGCCAACCTGTTACCGCCGCCAGAGCCGAAAGATAACTGGCGTCATATCATGGATGAGCTTTCCGATATTTCCTGTGAGCTATATCGTGGATATGTACGTGAAAACAAAGACTTCGTCCCTTACTTCCGCTCCGCAACGCCAGAGCAGGAACTGGGTAAATTACCGCTCGGTTCACGTCCGGCAAAACGTCGCCCAACCGGCGGGGTAGAGTCTCTGCGCGCCATTCCGTGGATTTTTGCCTGGACGCAGAACCGCCTGATGCTCCCGGCGTGGCTGGGTGCAGGCACCGCACTGCAAAAAGTGGTTGAAGACGGTAAGCAAAGCGAACTCGAAGCAATGTGCCGCGACTGGCCATTCTTCTCCACACGTCTTGGCATGCTGGAAATGGTTTTCGCCAAAGCAGACCTGTGGCTGGCAGAATACTACGATCAGCGCCTGGTCAAAAAAGAGCTGTGGCCGCTGGGTGAAGAGCTGCGTCAGCGCCTGGAAGCCGATATCGATGTCGTGCTGGCGATTGCCAACGACTCACATTTGATGGCCGACCTGCCGTGGATTGCCGAGTCCATTCAGTTAAGAAATATTTATACTGACCCGCTGAATGTCTTACAGGCTGAGCTGTTACACCGCTCACGCCTGGCGGAAGAGCAAGGCAATGCACCGGATCCGCGCGTTGAACAAGCGCTGATGGTGACAATCGCTGGTGTCGCAGCCGGCATGCGTAATACAGGCTAACGTCCCCCCTCGTCGCCTTCGTGCTATTGTACGAAGGCGACAACAAAAACTGCTGTCATAACCGCTTCTTTTTCAATATATTCCCGCCTGAATATATTCACATTGTGAATATATCAACAGCAAAACACGATCCTAAGATCGTGATGCTTAAGTTCCTCTTAATATTAAGTCGCTACTCTTGGCGCTACGATTAAAGACAGGCTCACATTATGCAATCCTTACAACTCCAGTCTAAACCTAAATTTAGCTGGAAAGCCCTGGGTTGGGCGCTCCTCTATTTTTGGTTTTTTTCCACTTTACTCCAGGTCGTTATTTGTTTAACCGGATATAGCGGAACTAATGGATTACGCGACTCCTTGCTATTCAGTTCGCTGTGGTTAATCCCGGTATTTTTATTTCCAAACCGTATCCGTATTATTGCTGCCGTCATTGGCATGGTGCTATGGGCGGCCTCGCTGGCTGCTCTGAGCTATTACGTCATCTACGGACAAGAGTTCTCGCAAAGCGTTCTGTATGTGATGTTTGAAACCAATGCGAACGAAGCCAGCGAATATCTCAGCCAGTATTTCAGCCTAAAAATTGTTCTTATCGCTCTGGCCTATACGGCTATCGCTATTCTGCTGTGGACGCGTCTGCGCCCTGTTCATATTCCATCACCCTGGCGCTATCTGGTGTCGTTTGCGTTGTTATACGGTTTGATTCTGCATCCGATAGCCGTTAACACTTTCATCAAACACAAGCCGTTTGAAAAAACGGTAAATGGTCTCGCCTCACGTATGGAGCCCGCCGCACCGTGGCAATTCATCTCCGGGTATTATCAGTACCGTCAGCAGTTGACCTCACTCAATAGCCTGCTGAATGAGAACAATGCCCTGCCGCCGCTGGCTAACTTCAAAGATAACTCCGGCGATGCCCCACGTACGCTGGTGCTGGTCATTGGCGAGTCAACGCAGCGTGGTCGCATGAGCCTGTATGGTTACCCGCGCGAAACGACGCCAGAACTGGATGCATTGCATAAATCCGATCCTAACTTCACCGTATTCAATAATGTCGTGACCTCACGTCCGTACACCATTGAAATCCTGCAGCAGGCGCTGACCTTCGCCAACGAGAAGAATCCGGACCTGTACCTGACTCAACCGTCTCTGATGAATATGATGAAACAGGCAGGTTATAAAACCTTCTGGATCACCAATCAGCAGACGATGACGGCTCGCAACACCATGCTGACCGTGTTCTCTAAGCAGACGGATAAGCAGTTCTATATGAATCAGCAGCGTACGCAAAGTGCGCGCGAATATGACAGCAATGTGCTGGCGCCATTTAAAGAAGTACTGGCCGACCCGGCACCGAAAAAGTTCATCATCGTGCACCTGCTGGGTACGCATATTAAGTACAAATTCCGCTATCCGGATGGTCAGGGTAAATTCGATAACAATGTCGACCATGTTCCCCCCGGCCTGGATGATGATGAGCTGGAAGCATACAACGATTACGACAGCGCGAATGTCTACAATGACCATATCATTGCCAGTCTGATCAAAGACTATAAAGCGACCGATCCGAACGGCTTCCTGCTCTACTTCTCCGATCACGGGGAGGAGGTATACGATACGCCACCGCATAAAACGCAGGGTCGTAATGAAGACAACCCGACGCGCCATATGTATACGGTACCGTTCCTGCTGTGGACCTCTGAAAAATGGCAGGCTGCACACCCGCGTGACTTCTCACAGGATGTGAATCGTAAATACAGCAGCTCAGAGCTTATCCACACCTGGTCTGATTTAGCGGGATTCACCTACGACGGTTTCGATCCGACCCGATCCATTACCAGCCCGCAGTTCAAAGAGACGACCCGCTGGATTGGCAATCCGTACAAAAAGAATGCCCTGATTGATTACGATAGCCTGCCGTACGGCGATCAAATCGGTAATCAGTAATACTCGTATAGGCCACTCTTAAAGAGTGGCCTTTTTTTATGATGACGGTTACTGTTTCCCCTGTCTGCTGCCTGCAAGGGATTAACATGTATCACGACGTCAGCCATCTTCTCTCCCGCCTGATTAACGGCCCCACGCCGCTGCGCCAGGTTTATTTTGCCAGCACCAGTAGCTCAACGCCGGAGCTGGCGTATCAGGTCGATTTTCCCCGGCTGGAAATTGTGCTGGAAGGTGAGTTCACCGATAACGGAGTTGCTGGCGCATCCGCGACGTTACTGCCTTGCGATGTGCTATTCGTTCCGGCTGGCGGCTGGAACTTTCCGCAGTGGCTCACACCGGTCACCACGCTCAGCATTCTGTTCGGCAAACAGCAACTGGGTTTCAGCATCGTCCAGTGGGACGGCAAGCAATATCAAAATCTTACCCGCCAGCACGTCGCGCGGCGTGGGCCACGAATTGGCTCTTTCTTGCTGCAAACGCTCAATGAAATGCAGATGCAACCGCAGGAGCAACAAACCGCCAGGCTAATCGTTGCGAGCTTACTGAGCCACTGCCGCGATCTGCTGGGCAGCCAGATCCAGACCGCATCACGCAGTCAGGCGCTTTTCGAAGCCATTCGCGACTATATTGATGAACGCTACGCTTCGCCGCTCACCCGAGAATCCGTCGCGCAGGCGTTTTACATCTCACCCAATTACCTCTCCCACCTGTTTCAAAAAACGGGCGCTATCGGGTTTAACGAATACCTGAATCACACGCGACTGGAACATGCGAAAACGCTGCTGAAGGGTTATGAGCTGAAGATCAAAGAAGTGGCGCACACCTGTGGGTTTGTTGACAGCAACTATTTCTGCCGCCTGTTTCGCAAAAATACCGAACGTTCGCCGTCAGAATATCGTCGGCAATACCACAGCCAACTGACGGAGATAAAAGCTAATCCAAAGTAAGATGTGTGTGCTGTGGTGCAGAAAGCAGCTTTCGCACGGCGCTCATCACCCGCTGCGGCTCACGCAGAAATGCGCTAATGCCCGACTGGACGTATCGGCTCTGCGTAAATCGCTCTGCTCCTGCCAGTTCAATATCGGTAATGAGCAACACCGCATCAGCGCGGTTAATATCTTCTTCCGTCAGGCGATTTTCGGTACCCAACGCGCCCTGAGTTTCAATCTTGATGCTCCATTTCTCCTGCTGGCAGAGTTTCTCCAGCCGTTCAGCAGCCATATAAGTATGGGCCACGCCGCTTACGCACGCGGTGACAGCAACCAGATATCGTACAGGTGCAATGGCCATACTATCCTCCTACTGTTACCTGAAATCCGGCGCATTCTGCCATCTTACGTATAAAACCTATCTCTTGCGCCGACGGGACGGGCACTTCTTTCATCGACCAGGGTAATCCGAGCAGGTTGTATTTCGGTTCGCCATATTGATGAAACGGTAGCAGGTGCACCTGCTTTATGCCCAATGATGACAACAGCGTCAACGCCTGCTGCGTGTTCTCTACATTCATCGTAAAGCCCGGAATCAGCGGCAGGCGAGGTATGACATTAATTCCTTCAGCGACCATTAGTCGTAAATTCGCCAGCACGCGCGGCAGGTTCATATTAATGGTCTCACGCGCCAAATGGACATCCATAATTTTGAGGTCAAACAGCACCTCATCGCACTCTCTTGCCAGCGATAACAAACGACTGGCTGGCGCATCGCCAGCCGTTTCAATCGCGCAGCGAACATCCCAGCGCCGCAGACGTTGCAGGAATCGTACGGCAAAGGGCGCTTGCATCAGCACTTCACCACCGGAAAGCGTCACCCCCCCGCCAGAGGTGCGAAAGAAAATATCATCTTTCATCACTTCACGTTCCAGCTCGTGCAGCGAGATATCACGACCGATACGTTCAAACGCACCGGAGGGACACTCATCAGCATCACGTAGACAGGGTGTACAGTGCAGGCATTTACTCTCCCGCCGTACTGTTTCAATACGTGGGGAGAGAGATTCAGGGTTGGCGCACCACGGGCAGGTATGCGGACAACCTTTAAAGAAGACTACCGTACGAATACCTTGTCCATCATTCAGTGAGTAACGCTGAATATTGAATATACGCGCGACGTCCTCGCCACGTGGGTCAATAACCTCACAGCTGATGCGCGGTGCGGCGAATGATGTCATCCTGGATCTCCTTCGACAACTCGACAAAGAAGGCGCTGTAACCCGCCACGCGCACCACCAGCCCGGCGAAATCTTGTGGGCGCTGCTGCGCTTCTCGCAATGTGTCGGCATTCACCACGTTAAACTGGATGTGCTGGAGCTTGAGCTGGGTAAATGCCCGCAGAAAATCCGCCAGCTTGCGTAAACCAGCCTCACCTTCCAGTGTGGCTGGCGTAAACTTCACGTTCAGCAAAGTCCCATTGGAAAGCAACGTGTTATCCAGCTTGCTGACCGATTTCAATACCGCCGTCGGCCCTTGCATATCCTGACCCAGCATCGGCGACAGCCCCCCGTCCGCCAACTGTTCCCCGGCGAAGCGACCATCCGGTGTCGCTCCGACGACCGAACCCAGCGGCACGTGCGCAGAGACAGTATATGAACCCGGCGTAAATTGCCCGCCGCGTGGATTCTGGTATTTCTCTACCTCTTTACAGTAATGACGCAGCAGTTCGGCGCTGATGTTATCTACATCATCAATATCGTTGCCGTATTTTTCGAAGCGGTTAATCAGCCTGGCGCGAATTTTCTCGCCTTCCGGGGTAGCAAAGTTGTCTTTTAGCACCGACAAAAGTTCGTCAAAAGTTAAGCGCTGTTGTTCAAATACCAGTCCATTGAGCGCATGCAGCGAATCGCTCAGGTTCGCAATGCCGATCCCCTGTACGCCGGAGAAGTTATAACGCGCGCCGCCGTCGGTAATATCACACCCTTTATCCAGACAATCGCTAATAAACGAGGAGAGCAGCGGCACCGGCGCCCAGTCGCGATGACCGATATCGCAGATATTACTGCCTTCGACCATCAACGTAATGTAGTGGCTGATTTTGGCACGAATATGCTTCAACAGGTCTTCATACGTCAGCGCGCGATTGCCTTCGTTCTCATGCAGGCAGATTTCCATTACTTTCAGCAGATTAAACATGGCGATGTCGTGCAAACCGTATGTTCTGCCTGGAATAGACAGCTCGACACAGCCGACTACCGCGTAATCTCGCGCATCTTCCAGCGAGACGCCACGGTTAAGAAATGCGGGCACCACCACTTCATCATTAAAGATTTGCGGAATGCCGGTCCCAAGGCGAATGGTCTGTGCCGTTTTCATCAGGAACGGCGTATCGATCAACGCGTTCGTGCGCACACCGAGATTTGGTTGCGGCAGTTGTACGCTCTGATAAGCATCAAGGCAGAGAAACGACAGTACGTTTACCGCACTACGACCATTCTCCGTCAATCCCCCAAGCAGTGCGGTGTAACCCGTTGGGAAGCCAGCGAAATAGCGCGCGCTGCTGGTGGATCGCAGCAGTACAATGTCATTGCATTTCACCCATAGCGATTCGAGGATTTCTTTTAAGAATGCAGGATCTTCCCCCTGCGTCAGCGAGGTCTGATAAAACGGCAACATATACTGGTCGAAGCGTCCGAGTGAGAGCGAACTGGCGTTGGACTCATATTGCAAAATAATGTTCATGTACCAGAACAGCTGACATGCTTGCCAGAAGGTTTGCGGCTTATGCCGGGCGTTATGCCGGGAGTTTTCTGCAATCGTCAGCAATTCCTGACGTCGCTGCGCATCCGGGCAGCTTTCCGCCATTTGTTCTGCCAGCAGGGCGTAACGCAGAATGTGGCTTTGCGAAGCCTCAAGCAGCAACAGAGCAGCCTGATAAAAGTGGTTATCCGGCTGCTGCAGACAATGCGCCCGCATCTGCGCTACCAGTTCGCCAAGCCCGAGATTCAACAGGCGCGGATAATCAATAATGATATGCCCCTGACCTTTATCCGTCTGGTTAACGCTAAAAATCTGCGTACGGACAGCGGCTTTTACCTCATCGGTCATCTGACCGTTGATGAAATCTTTCATCGACCGCTTTTCCCAGTACGGATACAGCACATCGCGATAGAGATGTTTATCCTCTTCGCTGATGTCAAAACGGTCCTGCGGACGGGTTGGAAACTGCTCCAGCTCGTTGAGCAGCCAGTAAGGATCCATTTCCGGCGACATTATGCCCGCCCGCGGTTTAACGGTGCGGTTCCCGGCTATCAGTTCCTCATCACGAATCGATATTTCAACGTGCTCAAGAATATATGCGGTGGCTTTCGCCCGCCGCAGAATAACCGGCTCTCCCTCCGTCTGCTGGTGGCTGGCGGTATATAGCAGCGCACGCTCAAGCGAAATTTCGCGGTTATTCTGAAACAGAGCGTTTTTTAAACGTTGGATACGGTTAGTCATGAGGAACTCCTGTAGAAAAACTGATGCCAGATGGCGCTGTGCTTATCTGGCCTACGTATCAGTAGGCCGGATAAGTCGAAACCACCCTCCGGCAAACAAACCGTTATGCGGTTTGCGCAAGGTGTGCACCAATCTTGTTCATGATGGCGTCAGCACGTTTCACTGCATCGCTGATGTTGACACGAACGATAGTTTTGCCCGCAAAACGCTCTTCAAACTTAATACCAATGTCTTTGGTCAGAATCACCATGTCGGCTTCTGCCACATCCGCCGCGGTCAGTTCGTTTTCCAGACCGATCGACCCCTGAGTCTCAACCTTTACTTCCCACCCCTTGGCTTTAGCGGCGCTTTCCAGCGCTTCGGCGGCCATATAGGTGTGGGCAACGCCAGAAGGACATGCAGTTACTGCGATAATCTTGGTCATGACTCATTCCTCGCTTAATTCATTTCAAAATCTAAATCCAGGTCGTCTTCTTTCTGGTCGACCTGAGACACTTTTTTCCGCGCCAGACTTTTCAGTACGTTAACGCACACAGCGGTCACTACAGCCCCCACGGCAACCGCCGCGATATAACCCAATTTTCCTTCCACGACCGGCAGAACAATCAGCCCGCCCCAGCCGGCATAACACTGCGCACCAAACAGCGCGGCGGTTACCGTGCCGCAGGCGGAACCCACCATTATGGATGGGATAACGCGCAGCGGATCGGCGGCAGCAAAAGGAATTGCGCCTTCCGTTACGCCAACGCAGCCCATCACCAGCGCGGCTTTACCGGCTTCACGTTCTTCAGAAGAGAAATTCTTACGACCAATCAGCGTCGCCAAACCTAAGCCCAGCGGCGGCACGCAGATCCCTACCGCGGCGATTGCCACCACGGTATAAACACCCTGAGCCACGCAAATCAGCATGAAGGCGTAGGCAACTTTGTTAATCGGCCCACCCATATCGAAGGCCAACATCAGTCCCATAATTACCGCCAGCAGCACGATGCTGCCCTGCTGCATACCCTGCAGCCACTCGGTCAGGCTAGTGGTTAACGCGCCAACGGGTTTTCCCAGGCCCCACATCATGATGCCTGCGGTGATAAAGGTGCCGACAATAGGAATAACGAAGATAGGCATTACCGATCGCAATACCTTATGTACGGGGATCTTCTTCAGATAATGGACGACGATACCGCCAATAATCCCGGCAATTAGCGCGCCGAAAAAACCTGCGCCGAAGCTGTTTCCCACCCATGCGCCAATCGCACAAGGGGCGAGAGCAGAACGTTCAGCAATGGAATAACCAATGTAAGCGGCAAGGAATGGCACCATCAACGTCAGCCCTGCGACGCCAATATCAAACAGTTTCTTGAGATTAGGATCGGTCGCCGCATCCGGTACCGCGCCCTTGCCATACAACATGACGGAGACCGCCAGCAAAATTCCACCCGCGACTACGAAGGGGATCATATGCGAAACACCCGTCATCAGGTGCTGACGGGTGTTTTTCAGGATTTGTACCAACTCTTTCATAAGTCGCTCCCAGGCTGCCTAAAGCCCATATCCATAAACTTGTTGCGGAAAACAATAGGCAATCCGACGCGGCGCAAACAGTGGATAAAAAGGCCATTTGCTGGACTTTTGTAATGTCAGCGCAAAAATGCGATCCGCCTCATAACTTGTAGTTTCTCGGAATTTATAGAGGACATGCTGACTTGTGAGGGATATCTCACTTTGATGGTTACATTACATTTATCCAGTTTTTGGCAGATTTGTCAGATGGCAGGTTCAGGCGTTGCCCTTTTATCCTGTAGCGAGAAATCGTTATGGGAGATGAGGCTATGGCCCTGATTGTGGAATTTACCTGTGAGCTGCCCAATGGCGTACATGCGCGCCCGGCAAGTCACATAGAAACGCAGTGCAACACCTTTACTTCGCACATTGAGTGGCACAACCTGCGTACCGAACGTAGGGGTAACGCCAAGAGCGCATTGGCGCTGATTGGCACCGATACTCTGGCGGGTGATAGCTGCCAGTTGCTGATTTCCGGTGCAGATGAACAGGCAGCCCACCAGCATTTAACCCAATGGTTACGTAATGAATTTCCACACTGCGATGCACCGCTAGCGGAAGCCAAAAGCAACGAGCTGGAGCCACTTCCTGCATCCCTCACTAATCTAAACCCACAGTTTTTTCGCGCTCGCACCGTCTGCAGCGGCAGTGCGGGAGGCATTCTGAGTCTGCTCTCTTCGCTGGATCTCAACGCCCTTAACAATCTCCCATCCGCTAAAGATATTGAAACCGAGCAGGCGGCGCTGGATAACGGCTTAACGCTGCTGATGAAGAATATTGCGTTTCGGTTACTCGACAGCGACGGCGCAACCAGTGCGATTCTGGAAGCACACCGCTCGCTGGCAAGCGACCTCTCACTGCGTCAGCACCTGCTCGCTGGAGTATCTCGCGGGTTAAGCTGCGCCCAGGCGATTGTCGAAAGTGCCGGACATTTTTGTGATGAATTCGCCCGCTCCAGCAGCCCTTATTTACAGGAACGTGCGCTGGATGTGCGCGATGTCTGCTTCCAGCTTCTGCAGCAAATTTATGGAGAGCAGCGTTTCCCTGCGCCGGGAAAACTAACCCAGCCTACGGTCTGTATGGCGGACGAGCTCACACCGAGCCAGTTCCTCGAACTGGACAAAACATTGCTGAAAGGCTTGCTGTTAAAAAGCGGCGGTACCACTTCACACACGGTGATTCTCGCCCGGTCATTCAACATTCCTACGCTGGTTGGCGTGGATATTGAACCCTTAATGCCATGGCTGCAGCAAACGGTTTATATCGATGGTAACGCAGGAGCGGTCATTGTTGCCCCTGATGAATCCGTCGTACGTTACTACCAGCAGGAAGCCCGTATCCAGGATGCCATTCGAGAACAACAACGTATCTGGCTGACCCAGGAGGCGCGCACGGGTGATGGCATCCGCATGGAAGTCGCCGCCAACATCGCCCATTCCGTGGAAGCGCAAGCAGCCTTTGGCAACGGTGCGGAAGCGGTTGGCCTGTTCCGCACGGAAATGCTGTATATGGACCGTACCTGCGCCCCGGATGAGAACGAGCTATACAACATTTTCTGCCAGGCGCTGGAGCCCGCACAGGGACGCAGCATCATTGTGCGCACCATGGATATCGGCGGTGATAAACCCGTTGATTACCTGAATATTCCTGCCGAAGCCAACCCGTTCCTCGGTTATCGCGCGGTGCGTATCTATGAAGAATACGCCGCTTTGTTTACCACACAACTGCGATCGATCCTGCGCGCATCAGCGCACGGTAGCCTGAAAATCATGATCCCAATGATCTCCTCTATGGAAGAGATCCTGTGGGTCAAAGAGAAGCTGGCCGAAGCCAAACAGCAACTGCGTACTGAACACATCCCGTTTGATGAGAAGATCCCGCTCGGTATCATGCTGGAGGTTCCGTCAGTGATGTTCATCATCGATCAATGCTGCGAAGAAATTGATTTCTTTAGTATTGGCAGTAATGACCTGACGCAATATCTGCTGGCGGTCGACCGCGACAACGCCAAAGTTACCCGCCATTACAACAGCCTGAATCCAGCCTTCTTGCGCGCACTGGATTACGCCGTACAGGCGGTACATCGGCAGGGGAAATGGATTGGCCTGTGCGGCGAACTTGGCGCTAAAGGTTCAGTGCTACCGCTGCTTGTGGGACTGGGTCTGGACGAGATCAGCATGAGCGCTCCCTCCATTCCCGCCGCCAAAGCGCGGATGGCGCAACTTGACAGCCGCGCCTGCCGTCAGTTGCTGAATCAAGCAATGGCGTGTCGAACGTCGCTGGAGGTCGAACATCTGCTGGCCCAGTTCCGCATGACCCAACAGGATACCCCTCTGGTTACCGCCGAGTGCATCACGCTGGATAGCGACTGGCGTAGTAAAGAGGAGGTCATCAAAGGGATGACCGACAACCTCCTGCTGGCAGGTCGTTGCCGCTATCCGCGTAAACTGGAAGCCGATCTGTGGGCGCGCGAAGCGGTCTTCTCTACCGGATTAGGTTTTAGCTTCGCCATTCCACACAGCAAATCAGAACATATTGAGCAGTCCACTATCAGCGTAGCGCGCCTGCAAGCGCCGGTACGTTGGGGTGATGATGATGCGCAGTTCATTATTATGCTGACGCTCAACAAACACGCCGCTGGCGACCAGCATATGCGTATTTTCTCGCGTCTGGCACGGCGCATTATGCATGAAGAATTCCGTAACGCGCTGGTTAACGCCGCCTCTGCCGACGCTATCGCCAGCCTGCTGCAACATGAACTTGAACTTTAAAGAGGGTGTTTTTGTATGGAACTTTACCTTGATACCGCCAACGTCGCGGAAGTCGAACGTCTGGCACGCATCTTCCCTATCGCGGGTGTCACCACCAACCCAAGCATTGTGGCAGCAAGCAAAGAATCCATCTGGGATGTGCTGCCGCGCCTGCAAAACGCCATTGACGAAGAGGGCATTCTGTTTGCCCAAACCATGAGCCGCGACGCACAAGGCATGGTGGAGGAAGCCAAACGTCTGAGCAACGCGGTCCCCGGTCTGGTGGTAAAAATCCCGGTGACATCCGAAGGTCTGGCCGCGATCAAGATGCTGAAAAAAGAGGGTATCACCACGCTGGGAACCGCAGTGTACAGTGCCTCTCAGGGGCTGCTGGCAGCGCTGGCGGGGGCGAAATATATCGCGCCTTACGTTAACCGTATTGACGCGCAGGGCGGCGACGGAATTCGCACGGTACAAGAACTGCAAACATTACTGGAACTGCATGCGCCAAACAGCATGGTACTGGCAGCCAGCTTTAAAACCCCTCGTCAGGCGCTGGATTGCTTACTGGCAGGATGCGAAGCAATCACCCTGCCATTAGACGTAGCGCAACAAATGCTCAATACCCCTGCGGTAGAGTCAGCAGTAGAGAAGTTTGAACATGACTGGAACAATACATTTGGTCACATCAACCTGTGAGGGAAATAAAGTATGGATCGCATTATTCAATCACCTGGTAAGTACATCCAGGGTGCCGATGTTATTACCCGTCTTGGCAACTACCTCAAACCACTGGCAGAGCGCTGGCTGGTCGTTGGGGACAAGTTTGTCTTAGGCTTTGCCCAGGGCGCACTGGAAAAAAGTTTCCAGGATGCCGGACTGGCGCTGGAGATTGCACCGTTTGGCGGCGAGTGTTCACAAAACGAAATCGACCGTCTGCGCGGCGTGGCAGAAAAAGCGCAATGTGGCGCAGTACTTGGTATTGGCGGCGGTAAAACGCTGGATACCGCCAAAGCGCTGGCGCACTTTATGGGCGTGCCTGTCGCCATTGCGCCAACCATCGCCTCTACCGATGCACCGTGCAGCGCGCTGTCCGTTATTTACACCGATGCCGGTGAATTCGATCGCTATTTGCTGCTGCCCAATAACCCGGACAGGGTCATTGTTGATACCAAAATTGTCGCGGGCGCACCGGCGCGTCTGTTAGCCGCGGGCATCGGCGATGCGTTGGCGACCTGGTTCGAAGCGCGCGCCTGTTCACGCAGCGGCGCAACCACCATGGCGGGCGGTCAGTGCACTCAGGCGGCGCTGGCGCTGGCTGAGCTGTGCTTTAATACGCTGATAGAAGAAGGTGAAAAAGCGATGCTGGCCGCCGAGCAGCACGTGGTAACGCCTGCGCTGGAGCGCGTTATTGAAGCCAACACCTATCTGAGCGGCGTCGGTTTTGAAAGCGGCGGTCTGGCGGCGGCGCATGCCATCCATAACGGTCTGACGGCAATCCCGGATGCGCATCACTATTACCACGGCGAGAAAGTGGCTTTCGGCACGCTGACGCAACTGGTCCTGGAAAACGCGCCGGTCGATGAAATTGAAACCGTTGCGGCGCTGTGTCATTCCGTTGGCCTGCCGATTACCCTGGCGCAACTGGACATCAAACAGGATATTCCGGCGAAAATGCGCATTGTGGCTGAAGCTGCCTGTGCCGAAGGCGAAACCATCCACAATATGCCTGGCGGCGCAACGCCGGACCAGGTGTATGCCGCCCTGCTGGTGGCTGACCAGTACGGTCAACGTTACCTGCAAGAGTGGGAATAACCGGCCAATAAAAATCCCCGCAATTGCGGGGATTTTTTTGTTCATACTATGCCGGACCCGCGCAAGCGACATCCGGCATGGTCTGTTACAGCAGATCGAAACGATCCAGGTTCATCACTTTCACCCATGCGGCAACGAAATCTCTCACGAACTTCTCGTGAGCATCGCTGCAGGCATAAACTTCAGCCACTGCGCGTAGTACAGAGTTAGAACCAAACACCAGATCGGCGCGAGTTGCGGTGTATTTTACCTCGCCGCTCGAACGGTCACGGCCTTCAAACAGCTCTTGTGACTCATCAACCGCCTTCCACTCATGACGCATATCCAGCAGATTGACGAAGAAGTCAGTGCTGAGTACGCCAGGACGATCGGTAAAGACGCCGTGCTGGCTACCATCAAAGTTGGTGCCCAGTACGCGCATACCGCCCACCAGCACGGTCATTTCCGGTGCGGTTAGCGTCAACTGCTGCGCTTTGTCGATCAGCAGCGACTCGGTGGTCGACACGTCAGGACGAGCGCGGTAGTTACGGAAACCATCGGCAATCGGCTCAAGCAGTTCAAACATCTCAATATCCGTTTGATCCTGACGCGCATCCACACGACCCGGCGCAAAAGGTACCTTGATGCTGACACCCGCAGCGCTAGCCGCCTGCTCGATACCGACAACACCGGCCAGCACGATAATATCGGCCAACGAGGCAGTATGGGCAGACTTATAAATACCTTCCAGCACAGGCAGAACGCGTGCCGCGGTGGCATTCACATCCCAGCCGCGTTGTGGGTCCAGCGCCAGACGCGCACCGTTAGCGCCGCCACGTTTATCCCCGCCACGGAAAGTCGATGCCGAAGCCCACGCTACCGATACCAGTTCGCCCACGGACAGTCCGGAAGCAGCGATGGTCGCCTTCAGCTTCAGGATATCTTCTTCGCTTGGGTTGAAGAACGCATGCGGCAGCGGGTCTTGCCAAATCAGATCTTCTTTTGGCACTTCCGGTCCAATGTAACGCGATTTTGGCCCCATATCGCGGTGCGTCAGTTTAAACCACGCACGGGCAAACGCTTCGTTGAACGCTTGCGGATCGTTCAGGAAACGGCGAGAGATCTTTTCGAACTCAGGATCGAAACGCAGCGTCAGGTCGGTAACCAGCATCGTCGGCTTGCGTTTTTTCGACGGATCAAAAGGATCGGGAATAATTTCTGGCGCGTCAACCGCTTCAAACTGAATCGCGCCTGCCGGACTGCGAGTCTGCACCCACTCATATTTGAACAGGTTCTCGAAGAAATAGTTGCTCCATTGGGTAGGCGTCTGCGTCCACACCACTTCCAGACCGGAAGTAATTGCATCCGCGCCCGCGCCACTACCGTAGCTGCTGGCCCAGCCCAGGCCCTGCGCTTCAATCGGTGCGGATTCTGGATCGGCGCCAACGTGCGATGCCGCTGCTGCGCCGTGGGTTTTGCCCAACGTATGACCGCCGCCAATCAGCGCCACGGTTTCTTCGTCGTTCATCCCCATGTTACCGAAGGTCGCGCGAATAGCCGCTGCCGCAGAAAGCGGTTCACCGCTATGGTCCGGCCCTTCCGGGTTCACATAAATAAGGCCCATTTCGGTGGCGCCCAGCGGCGCTTTTGCCAGCTCTTCCGGATGACGGTGAGTCAGCCAGGCTTTTTCATCACCCCAGTTTACGTCGAGATCCGGTTCCCAGACATCTTCACGACCGGCACCAAAGCCAAAGGTACGGAAACCTGAGTTTTCCAGCGCCACGTTACCCGCGAGGATAAACAGGTCGGCCCAGGAAATTTTCTGACCATATTTCTGCTTGATTGGCCACAGCAGACGACGTGCTTTATCAAGGCTGACGTTGTCCGGCCAGGAGTTCAGTGGTGCAAAACGCTGCTGTCCGCGACCCGCTCCACCGCGTCCATCGATAGAGCGATAGGTTCCCGCGCCGTGCCATGCCATGCGGATAAACAATCCGGCATAGGTTCCCCAGTCAGCGGGCCACCACGGTTGAGATTCGGACAGAAGGGCTCTGAGATCCCCTTTCAGGGCAGAATAGTCGAGTTTACTAAACTCTTTGCGGTAGTCGAAGTCCTCACCCAGCGGGTTCGAACGGTTGGAATGTTGGTTTAAAAGATCAACGCGGAGTTGATTTGGCCACCAGTCGCGGTTATTCGTTCCTGCTCCCGCGCTCTGATCGTGACCGCCGTGATGAAAAGGACACTTACCGGCAGTTGATGCGTTTTGGCTATCGTCGGACATGCTCATCTATATGCTCCCTTTACAGTGTTCTGACTACGATATACACCACCAGAGATAAGATATAGTCGAAATAACCCACAGATTCGATAGCTAATTCCTTTTATATTTTAAGTTACAGAGATGTAGATCAAAATGATCAACAAAAAGCCCTCCGTAGAGGGCTGGGGCATCTGTTTAGTTAGGTCTTACACCCAGTGTGTGACAAATAGCGTAGCTCATCTCGGCACGGTTGAGGGTATAGAAGTGAAAATCCTTCACCCCTTCGCGACTGAGAATTTTCACCATATCCATGGCGATATTTGCGCCCACCAGCTTGCGGGTTTCCGCGTCATCATCAAGACCATCAAACATGGTCGACATCCACGCAGGAATGCGGACGTTGGTCATGTCAGCAAATTTTTTCGCCTGCTTAAAGTTAGATACCGGCAGGATGCCCGGAATAATTTCCACATCAATTCCCGCAGACACGCAGCGATCGCGAAAGCGCAGATAGCTTTCTACATCGAAGAAAAACTGGGTGATCGCGCGGTTTGCACCGGCATCAACCTTACGCTTCAGGTTCAGCAAATCCGCCTGAGCGCTTTTCGCTTCCGGGTGCACTTCCGGGTAAGCCGCAACGGAGATATCGAAGTCTGCAACGTCTTTCAGCAGAGTCACCAGGTCGGAAGCATACATATCCGGTTTACCGCTTCCCGGCGGCAGGTCGCCGCGCAGGGCAACAATATGACGAATACCGTTATGCCAGTAGTCCTGAGCAATGGTACGCAGCTCATCGCGGGTCGCATCAATGCATGTCAGGTGCGGGACCGCTTCAAGACCAGTGCGATCCTTAATGCCTTTAATAATGCTATGCGTACGGTCGCGCTCACCAGAGTTTGCACCGTAAGTAACTGAAACAAACTTCGGCTTCAGGCTGCTCAGGCGATCGATGGAGTTCCACAGGGTTTGCTCCATTTCACTGGTGCGCGGCGGGAAAAACTCAAACGAAACGTTAATCTGACCCTGCACTTCTGCCAGGCTCTGATTCAGGGCTTCCCGCTGGTTGGCGTGAAAAAAGCTCATACCTTACCTCATCAATCTTTTGTCGTTATATGTTGTGTTGTGAACTGCTATACGTTTAGACGTCTAGATGTAAAAATGACGGAAAAGCATGCTGGCGTCAACACAAAAATCATCGTTAAAGGTGAGGAATACTCAGCCAACGTGAAAAAAATTCACATCAGATTGAAATGGTGAGGGATTGCGTCACGACCGTCTGTAGCCACTCTACTTTTGTTACGTTCTCAGGCAGCGTCGCTAACCCCATGCTAAGACGCAATTCTGTATCAGTAAGCGGAAGGAAGATCACGCCCTGACGCTGGATAGCGGAAAAGGAGGCCGGAACCAGGCTCAGACCGTCACCCTGCGCGATCCGTGCCAGCAGCACGTCATGTTCCATCGGCTCCTCAATAAGAGCAGGAGAGTAACCGGCACGACGAAAAATGTGTCGAGTGTAATCAAAAAAAGCAGGGTTACGTTCACGTTTGAACCAGAACAGCGGTCGGTGGTTCAGCGACGTTAACGAGAGCGAAGGCAGAGCCGCCTCGGGCCAGAGCGTGGGTAAGGCGGCGATCATCGATTCTTGCCAGCCGAGCGGCGTGACGCTAAGACCCGAATTCTCAAGCGGTAGCGCCACCAGCGCTGCATCCAGTTTTCCCCGACGCACCTGACGCGCCAGTTCAGGCGAACCATGACGGACAATATGTAGCTTCTGTACACGCGTAGCAAGCTGCGACTCAAGCGCAGCAAAAACGCCCTGCTCAAACGCCGTACTTAGCCCTAAGCACAGAGATTGCTCTCCCGTTTTCGCTATCTGACTCAACGCCGCCCAGGTTTTATCCTGTAACGCCAATAGCGGGCGCACGATTTCAAGGACGCGCTGGCCGTCCTCCGTCAGCGTAAGTCCACGGGTATGACGGACAAAAAGCGTCACCCCCAGGCGCTCTTCAAGCTGGCGAATGTGGCGACTCAGCGGCGGCTGCGACATAAATAAACGCTGCGCCGCTCGACTCATGTTGTTCTCTTCCGCCACCACGGAAAAATAGCGTAGAAGGCGGATGTCCAGAGAGTGCAAAGGCGAAGTTGTCATACCGAAAAGGTATCACGGAAACGGTATTACCCCAATCATTCCGCACGCTCTATCCTCATGCCACAGACCACACGAAAGAGGAAGAAATGGTGCCTTCAGAACGCTTTATTACCGGTCAGGAGATGTTGCAAAAAGTAGATGGTAAAGGGGGTGATGCGGTAGTCGAAAGTCTGCAGGATATTGCGCCAGACTTCGCCCAATACCTGATTGAATTTCCTTTTGGCGACATCTATTCAAGGCCGGGGCTGGATTTACGCAGTAGAGAAATTGCCACCGTCGCCGCGCTCACCGCCATGGGTAACGCCGCACCGCAGCTTAAGGTACACATCGCCGCCGCGCTGCACGTTGGCTTAACGCAGGAAGAGATTATTGAAGTGATGATGCAGATGGCTGTTTATGCGGGATTCCCGGCAGCACTAAACGGCCTGTTCGCCGCAAAAGAGGTGTTTGCGGCGAACAGTAAGCGCTAACTACAGCAGTTGCGCCAGGCGGTTGATATCAGACTGAATCGCCCCGGCGGTCACATCGCGGCCCGCCCCCGGTCCGCGAATGACCAGCGGGTTATCACGATACCAACGGCTTTCAATGGCGAAGACGTTATCGCACGGCAGTAGTGCCGCCAGCGGGTGCTCAGGGCGTACCGCTTCAACGCCAACGCGTGCCTTACCGTTAGCGTCAAAACGCGCCACATAGCGTAGCACCAGTCCCATTTCACGTGCCGCTTCCAGGCGTTGCACCATCTGCTCGTTCAGCTCATCGCCATTTTCAAAGAAATGGTCAATAGAACCTGCTTCACAGTGCGCAGGCACCAGCGATTCTACGCGTACCTGGTCCGGTTCGATGTCGTAACCCGCTTCACGCGCCAGAATCACCAGCTTGCGCATCACATCTTTGCCGGAAAGATCAACGCGCGGATCAGGTTCAGTCAGACCCTGCTGCCACGCCTGATCCACCAGATCGGTGAACGGGACCGTGCCATCAAATTGCAGGAACAACCACGACAACGTGCCGGAGAAGATCCCGCTGATCGACAGAATAGTATCTCCGCTATCAATCAGATCGCGCACGGTATGGTTGATCGGCAAGCCTGCGCCGACGGTGGCGTTATACAGCCAGTGGCGACCGGTTTTTTCAAAGGCGTCATGAATCTGGCGGTAATTATTACTGCTGCTCGCCCCCGCCAGCTTGTTGGCGCTGATAACGTGGAAGCCATGACTGGCGAAATCCAGATACTGCTCCGCCAACTGCTCGCTGGCAGTGACGTCCAGCACCACTAAATCATCATACGGGTGGGCGCGCATCCACAGGAACAATGACTCTTCATCCTGTTCTACCGCCTCGTCATCGAAGAAGGCCAACGCGCGGCTGGCATCCAGCCCTTCGTAATTCAGCAGGCTACGGCGGCTATCAACCACTCCTGCCAGCACGAACTCTAATCCGGTACGCGCCGAGAGCGTGCTCTGCTCGCGGGCAAACAGCTCCAGCCAGCGCGACCCAATGTTACCTTTGCCGAACAGCACCAGACCAATGCGTTTTTCCGCGCGGAAGATTGACTGGTGCAGACCCTGAATCAGGCTCTCCGTTGGCCCGGTACGCAAGACGGCGACCAGGCTAATGCCCTCTTCCGACTGCCAGGTGAATTCGACCGGCTGACCTTTCAGCTGTTGCCAAAAGCGATGGCAGTGCAGCGGGTTACGGGTGACGCCCGCCCCAACCATCGCCACCAGCGCCAGCCCCTGGCGCAGACGCAGCTCGCCCGGCAGGCCTGCTTCATCCAGAATTTTCAGTGCGCCATCAGCGACTTCGGAGGTATAGCAAAATTGCAGCAACTGGCGGTCAGGATGCACACCCACTGCCAGCGGACGCACCTGGGTGCGTTTTAAAATCTGATCAATCTCTTTATAGGCCAGTTTAAAGTCCTGGCCAGTGGGGACCTGAAACTCAATCAGGCAAACGTCGTCATGGCTGGTCACAATACGTGCCCCGGTACCGGAAGCCAGCACGCGTTCAATACGCGTCGATCCCTGCTCCGGCGTATAGCTACAACGCAACTGGAGATCGATATCGCTGCCGGAAACCGGCTGGAGGGTGCGGGCATGGAGAACCGGAGCCGCCAGACGCGCCAGCTCGCTGGCTTCATCCAGACGCAGCAGCGGCAGCAGACAGGCATCTTTTACTTTACGCGGATCCGCGCTGTAAACCCCGGCCACATCGCTCCAGATGGTTACGCGGGAAACCCCCGCCAACGCGCCAACCTGCGTCGCCGAGTAGTCGGAGCCGTTACGCCCCAGCAGTACCGTCTCACCGGCGTTGCTGCGGCTAATGAAACCGGTAACGACCAGGCGTTTGCCCGGATGCTGCGCCAGCAGTTGCTGCAGCAATGGGTAAGAAAGACCTTCATCCACCTGCGGCTGAGCGCCGCGCTCGGCACGTAAAAAATCGCGCGCATCCAGCCAGGCCGACTCCAGCCCCTGTTGGTTAAGGACGGCAGACATCAAACGCGCCGACCACACCTCGCCATGCCCGACGACTTCAGCATAGACGGCATCATTCACGCCGCTGTCGAGTAATCCGGCCAGGCGCTCCAGATCGTGAATAAACGCGCCGATCAGCCCATCCGCTACCTCAGGAGGTAACAAACCGCTGATAAGCTCACTCTGATAGCGACGTAACGCCTGTTGAACCTGATGCGCAGACAGACGATCGGTCTGGCTTAATTTTAGCCAGCTAATCAACTGGTTAGTGGTACTGCCTGCGGCTGAAACAACCATCATGTCATCAGGCTGCGAGTACTCCGCCATAATGCCTGCGACACGCAGATAACATTTCACATCAGCCAGACTACTACCACCAAATTTGTGCAGTTGACGACCCTTCGTCCCTGCCTGCGCAATCACACTCATGTTTACCCCTTGTTTGCAGCCCGGAAGCCATTTTCCAGGTCGGCAATTAAATCTTCGCCATCTTCAATACCGGTGGAGATACGCAACAGCGTTTCCGAAATTCCGGCAGCAGCACGCGCTTCTGGCGCCATTCCCGCGTGTGTCATGGTTGCGGCATGGGAGATCAGACTTTCAACGCCCCCTAACGATTCCGCCAGCGTAAACAATGACAACCCGCCGAGGAAGCGACGCAGCGTTTGCTCATCGCCATCCAGCTCAAAACTCAACATCGCGCCAAACCCTTTTTGCTGACGCGCGGCAATCTCATGGCCCTGATTATCCGGCAATGACGGGTGATACAATTTTTTCACCAGCGGCTGAGTTTGCAGATAATCCACAATCGCCTGAGCATTACGTTGCGCCACCTCCATACGAGGTGACAGAGTACGCAGGCCGCGCAACAGCAGATAACTATCAAACGCGCCGCCGGTCACACCAATATTATTCGCCCACCATGCCAGTTCAGTGACCATTTCCGGATCTTTTGCTATCACCACACCAGCCACTACGTCGGAGTGACCGTTTAAATATTTCGTGCATGAATGCAACACCAGATCGGCGCCTAATGCCAGTGGATTTTGCAGTGCCGGGCTTAAAAAAGTGTTGTCCACCACGCTGACCGCACCAGCCTCGCGCGCCAGCTGGCAGATTTTCGCGATATCCACCACGCGCAACAGCGGGTTGCTTGGGCTTTCTACCAGCACCAGCTTCGGTTTTTCCGCCAGTGCCGCCTGCAACGCCTGCTCATCTCCTTGATCGACAAACAGTACGCGATAACAGCCACGCTTTGCCAGGCTGTCAAACAGACGATAGCTTCCGCCGTAGCAGTCGTGCGGTGCGACCAGCAGATCGCCAGGCTTGAGGAATACCGTAGTCACCAGATGAATCGCCGACATGCCGGTATTGGTCAGTACTGCCCCCGCCCCACCTTCCAGTTCCGCCAGCGCACGCTGAACGACATCACGCGTTGGGTTACCGCGGCGCGAATAGTCATGGGCGCGAGGCTCATTAAAACCGGTAAAGTTATAGGTGCTGGAGAGGTGGATCGGCGGGACAACGCAACCGTACTGTTCGTCGTCATTTAACCCGCTACGCACTGCGATGGTGGCCTGTTTACGCGTCATATTGAGGAGATCCTGGCTGAGTCGGTGAAAAGTCAGACACCAGAGTAATCATAGTTACGATAGCCGTCAATACATCTGGACATCTAAACTTCTTTGCGTATAGATTGAGCAAACCGGAAATAGCCGTTAAAATTATATGCATTAGCGTACATCTGCGTCGGCTTACTTCGTGTCAGGGCCACGTCACTACGATAAACTACGCGCAATTATGGTCCGGGCTCAGGTTCTGGCCTCAATATTAATGACAAAGAGGATTAGGTATCTCATGGCTGAATGGAGCGGCGAATATATCAGCCCATACGCTGAGCACGGTAAGAAGAGTGAGCAAGTCAAAAAAATTACGGTTTCCATTCCTCTGAAGGTGTTAAAAATCCTTACCGATGAACGCACGCGTCGTCAGGTTAACAACCTGCGTCACGCCACCAACAGCGAACTGCTGTGTGAAGCGTTTCTGCATGCTTTTACCGGGCAACCATTACCCAACGATGACGACCTGCGTAAAGAGCGCAGCGATGAAATCCCGGAAGAAGCAAAGGTAATCATGCGTGAACTGGGTATCAACCCGGAAACGTGGGAATACTGATTTTTCAAGACAGATGAGAAAAGGCGGGATTACTCCCGCCGCTTCTCACTACGTTACTTACTGATACCATTAAGCTTATTCAATGTTTCTTCCATTTTGAGCGTCTCTTTACGGTTCAATGGATAGAAATAAATCAGAATGACCGCTGCCAAAAACAGGCATAAAGCCGGTAACAGATTCGCCATCGTATAGATGTTTTCCTGCACAATGCTGGTTTGCACAGCGCCACCCGTTGACGAAGATTGATAACCAATGATGGCCAGCATAAAGCCGCCAATAGCCCCTGCGCACGCCTGGCCAACCTTGCGGGCGAAGAAGTTCACGCCATAGACGGTCCCATCTTCACGATCGCCGGTGACATACTGGTGATAATCACACACATCGGTCATAAACGCCCAAATCATCAGGTTGAATAACCCGGCTCCCAGCGTCGCCAGGAACAGGAAAACCAAATAAACCTTCGCGTCGGTAATGTGGGTGAAGTACATAATCACATACATGGCTACCGCAAAGAGCAGCGCGCCTACGCTGGCTTCTTTCTTACCAAAGCGCTTCGTGAGCCAGGATGCCGAGGGTGCCAGCAAAACCAGAGAGCCAAAGGTGAAGAGCAATGCAACGGACATGGCCTCTTTGTTATGGAAATAGTCATTAAACAGGTAAGTCATGTTGGTACCAGACAACCCCTGATTAATCACAATCAGCAGATCCACAACCACTAAAACAATCAGCGCTTTATTGCGTAGCAACCCCTTCAGCAGCACAGAAACCGGCATGCTCTCTTTTCTTTCAACCCGCACGCGTTCTGTCGTTAACTGACAGGTCAACGTTAAAAAGATAAACCCCAGCACAGAACAACCAATGGCAATCCAGAAGAAATGCTGCCCAGAGATCACCTGGCTTCCGTCCACCAGAGTGGTGTACATCAGGATCGGAATAAAAAAGCCGGTTGTCCCGCCACCGATGGCGGACCCAACGCTGCGCCAGGTTGACAGCGATACGCGATCTTCCGGGTTCGAGCTAATCGCCGCAGACATGGCGCCATACGGAATACTCACTGTCGATAACAGCGAACCGTAAATAAAATAGGAACAGCAGATGTAGATAATTTTCGCCGTATAAGAAAAATCATGCACAAACGGCAGGAACAGAACGACCGCAATGATGCAAAACGGGTACTTCATGCGGCGCACCCAGGGGTTAAATCGCCCATGTACCGTCAGTTTAGAGGTATCACATAAGCGCCCTACGCCAACGTCGACAAACGCATCAAAGAGTTTGGTCACAAAATAGAGTGAACCAACAATAACACCGGAAATACCGAGTACGTTGGTGTAATAAATCATTAAAAAACTATTTACCAGTCCAAGAATAAAACAGGTTCCGAGGTCACCACATAAATAACCGAATTTATCTCTTAATCCGAAAGGCCTGACGGCAATATTTTGATTGCTTCCGATCATTGTTCCATCATTAGACATGATGTTAACTCCTTAGACACATTATTCACGCAAACTATGCGTATACCGATGCTCAGCGTAATAAATCGATACGAAGTGTATTAACGGTCAGAAGTTATAACCGAGACCAACGCGATAGCGGGTCTGACGATCGTCTGTGGTTGTGGTGTTATACCCCGAGGAAACGTTACCCACCTCAACAAATGGAACCCATGAGCCTATTTTATACGCCACACGGAAGTTATATTCGTAATCGTCTTTTCGGTTGTTATATAAATCTTCGCTATCGGCAATTTTATAAATGCCATTTAGCTCAAACATCCAGTCATTGATGTTATAACCGAGCCATGCTTCCGGACGATAGACCATGCGGTCATCCTTGCCGTCAGTGTTTCTGCGCATGTACTCCTGACGATAGCGGAACGCGGTCCACCAATGGTCATTGATGTTATACTGCACGCGAATATAAGGCTTATAAATCGCGATGTTATCGCCCGTTTCGAGCGCAATACCCGTCTGCCAGACAAGGTCATTCCAGGTGAACTGGTAGCTTGCCGTATACTCGTTGCCATTACTTTCCATATTATTCCACGCATCATTAGATTGCGTATTTTCGGAACGTGAAATGGCCTCGACTGCGACACCAAAACCAGTAGCAAAACGATGCGACATATAAACACGGTCGTAATTACGACCATCATCATAATATTCATGTCGATAATCAACATAACCCGCTTGCGCGGCCGCAGAGAATAATGAAATCAGTAATAACGCGGATTTAAATTTCATGACCATCCCTCTTCACACTAAATCTAGGAAATTGCCCATCTCGCTCCGTCCATAAATGAGGAAACGATGAAGGAATAAGAATAATTTTATATTTCCACGAAAGTGTATTTTAGAAAGAAGGAAGAAACCTTTGGTATTTTGCCAAAGATTGGCATAAGTGGCAAAAACAAGAAGATAAAAAGGACGCAGATCACCAGTTGAAACATTTTATCGTAAAAATAAAAACACTGTTTTATTTATTAAATAAAAGACATCATTCAATACATCAATACGAATTTCAGTCTGCAGGCGCAGATACAAAAAAAGCGCCATAAGGCGCTTTTTTCTGACAGCTGAAACTTACTTGCTGCCTGGGATGCTGAAACGCTTGTTGAAGCGATCAACACGGCCACCGGTAGCAACATCACGCTGCTTGCCAGTATAGAACGGGTGGCACTGACCGCACACGTCCAGGTTCAGATCGTGACCGACGGTAGAGCGGATTTTCATGACGTTACCGCAAGAGCAGTTTGCAGTAATTTCTTCGTATTTCGGGTGAATATCTTTTTTCATGGGAAAACCTCGGTTTAAGGCCGCGTCGCTCTTCCAGCCCTAACGCCAGACACCACGCGATGTTAATTATTCCCCGTCACCTTTCACGCTGCATCAACAGCCTGAAACTCTCGGGTAATGGTCATTGTTTGACGCAATCAATTTGCATCAAAGGCGGCGAATCATACAGAAATTAACCTGCTCATGCAAACTGATCCGCATTCTACCCTTCACTAATGTGTATACTAACCCGCCAGATTTCAAGTCAGGATGATTCAATGCCCGTTGCGCACGTTGCCTTACCCGTTCCGCTACCTCGCACCTTTGACTACCTGCTGCCGGAAGGCATGAGCGCCAAAGCCGGGTGTCGTGTACGCGTGCCCTTTGGCAAGCAACAGGAGCGCGTGGGCATCGTTCTATCCGTTAGCGAGCACAGCGAACTGCCGCTGAGCGAATTGAAAGCCGTTCTCGAAGTGCTGGACAGCGAGCCGGTTTATTCGACCTCCGTCTGGCGTCTACTGCTGTGGGCGGCTGACTATTATCACCATCCTATCGGCGACGTACTGTTTCATGCCCTGCCGATTCTGCTGCGCCAGGGACGCCCGGCGACAAACGCGCCCATATGGTACTGGTTTGCCACTGAAGAAGGTCAGGTTATTGATCTCAACAGCCTCAAGCGCTCTCCCAAGCAACAGCAGGCGCTGGCTGCGCTACGCCAGGGAAAAATCTGGCGCGACCAGGTGGCTGAGCTCGAATTTAATGACGCCGCATTACAGGCGCTGCGGAAAAAAGGGCTGTGCGATCTGGCGAGCGAAACGCCAGGTTTTAGCGACTGGCGTACCCACTACGCGGTTTCCGGTGAGCGTCTTCGACTGAACACCGAGCAAGCCACCGCCGTCGGGGCGATTCACAGCGCCGCGGACAGTTTTAGCGCCTGGCTATTAGCGGGCGTGACGGGCTCAGGCAAAACAGAGGTCTATCTAAGCGTACTGGAAAATGTCCTGGCCCAGGGCAAACAGGCGCTGGTGATGGTGCCGGAGATTGGCCTGACGCCGCAAACTATTGCCCGTTTTCGCGAACGCTTCAATGCGCCAGTCGAAGTCCTGCACTCCGGTTTGAACGACAGCGAACGTCTTTCGGCCTGGTTGAAAGCAAAAAATGGCGAAGCGGCGATTGTTATCGGCACGCGCTCGTCGCTGTTTACACCGTTTAAAAATCTCGGCGTGATTGTCATCGACGAAGAGCACGACAGCTCTTATAAACAGCAGGAAGGCTGGCGCTATCATGCGCGCGATCTCGCGGTTTATCGCGCCCACAGCGAGCAAATCCCGATTATTCTCGGCTCAGCCACTCCGGCTCTGGAAACGCTGTGCAACGTGCGACAGAAAAAATATCGCATGCTGCGCCTGACGCGCCGTGCCGGAAATGCGCGCCCCGCCACTCAGCACGTGCTGGATCTCAAAGGTCAGCAGGTGCAGGCCGGACTCGCCCCTGCGCTTATCACCCGTATGCGTCAGCACCTGCAGGCGGATAACCAGGTGATTCTGTTTTTGAACCGCCGGGGCTTTGCTCCTGCGCTGCTGTGCCATGACTGCGGCTGGATTGCCGAATGTCCGCGCTGCGATCACTACTACACGCTGCATCAGGCACAGCACCATTTACGCTGCCACCACTGCGACAGCCAGCGCCCAATACCACGTCAGTGCCCTTCCTGCGGCTCAACGCATATGGTTCCGGTTGGACTCGGCACCGAACAGCTTGAGCAGGCTCTGGCCCCTTTTTTCCCCGGCGTGCCAATCTCACGCATCGATCGCGACACCACCAGCCGTAAAGGGTCGCTGGAGCAGCATCTGGCGGAAGTACATCGCGGCGGCGCACGAATTCTGATCGGCACGCAAATGCTGGCCAAAGGCCACCACTTCCCGGACGTCACCCTGGTGGCGCTTCTGGACGTTGACGGCGCGCTGTTCTCTGCAGATTTCCGGTCGGCAGAACGCTTCGCCCAGCTTTACACGCAGGTCTCCGGGCGAGCAGGACGCGCCGGGAAACAGGGCGAAGTGGTGCTACAAACGCACCATCCTGAGCATCCGCTGCTGCAAACTTTGCTGTACAAAGGTTATGACGCGTTTGCCGAGCAGGCGCTGGCCGAGCGACAAACGCTCCAGCTTCCACCGTGGACCAGCCATGTGATCGTGCGGGCAGAAGATCATAACAACCAGCATGCGCCAATGTTCTTACAACAGTTGCGAAATCTGATCCAGGCCAGTCCGCTTGCCGATGACAAACTGTGGGTGCTCGGCCCGGTTCCCGCCCTGGCCCCCAAACGCGGCGGTCGCTATCGCTGGCAAATTTTGTTGCAACATCCGTCGCGAATTCGCCTGCAGCATATCGTCAGCGGTACGCTGGCGCTGATCAATACGCTACCCGATGCACGTAAAGTAAAATGGGTGCTGGATGTCGATCCCATCGAGGGATAATCCTTCACGATGCGAGGCGGATCGTAAAATTAAAGATCCATCACACTTTTTATGAAAATTCTGTAACCGCTTCCATTAACTATCTGATAAAAATGTTTCAGATGAAGGCTATTCAAGGACGAGTCTGTGCCAGCAGCTCTCTGGCGAGGAGAAAGAGTGAAACCGAATAAGCAGGTTGCCGCCGCTACGATGAAAGATGTTGCTCTGAAGGCGAAAGTCTCAACGGCAACCGTATCCCGCGCGTTAATGAACCCGGACAAAGTCTCGCAGTCAACCCGTAACAAGGTTGAACAGGCTGCGCTGGAAGTGGGATATTTACCCCAATCAATGGGACGCAACGTTAAGCGTAATGAATCACGTACCATTCTGGTGATTGTCCCGGATATCTGCGATCCGTTTTTTAGCGAAGTGATTCGCGGCATAGAAGTGACCGCCGCTGAGCAGGGATATCTGGTGCTTATCGGCGACTGCGCCCACCAGAATCAGCAGGAAAAGACCTTCCTCAACCTCATTATCACCAAGCAGATCGATGGCATGGTGCTGCTCAGCTCGCGCCTGCCGTTTGATGCCAGCGTGGAAGAGCAGCGCAACTTGCCGCCGATGGTCATGTCCAACGAGTTCGCGCCAGAGCTGGAACTCCCCACCGTGCACATTGATAATCTCACCGCCGCCTTCAACGCGATGAACTATCTGCTGGAACTGGGGCATAAACGCATTGGCTGTATCGCCGGACCAGAGGATATGCCGCTGTGCCATTACCGTCTGCAAGGTTACGTTCAGGCATTGCGTCGCAGTGGAATTACGGTCGATCCGCATTTCATCGCGCGTGGTGACTTTACCTATGAAGCGGGAGCCAATGCGCTTAAGCAGCTCCTTGAGCTTCCACAGCCACCTACTGCGGTCTTTTGCCACAGCGATGTCATGGCGCTGGGGGCACTCTCTTACGCCAAACGTCAGGGTCTGAAGGTACCTGACGATTTATCCATCATTGGCTTTGATAATATTTCGCTCACGGAATTTTGTGATCCACCCCTGACAACCGTCGCACAGCCGCGTTTCGATATCGGACGTGAAGCTATGCTGTTACTGCTCGATCAACTACAAGGTCAGAACGTCAGCAGTGGCTCACGTTTACTGGACTGCGAGCTTATTATTCGGGGCACTACCCGGGCACTGACGTAAAGTAAAGTGCTTTCGGACTCCCCTGTCTGGTCAAAGGCCCGCCGCTTAAGTAACATGGCGGGCTGACGAACGAATAAATACAGCGAAACGATAGTGGCACAACGAGATTATGTACGTCGCGGCCAACCGGCACCTTCGCGGCGCAAGAAGAGCACATCACGGAAAAAACAACGCAATACGCCTGCGGTATCGCCCGCTATGGTTGCTATTGCTGCAGCCGTACTCGTGACCTTTATCGGTGGTCTGTACTTCATTACGCATCACAAGAAAGAAGAGTCCGAAACGCTGCAAAACCAGAAAGTCACCGGTAATGGCATCCCGCCAAAACCGGAAGAGCGCTGGCGATACATCAAAGAGCTGGAAAGCCGTCAGCCTGGCGTACGTGCGCCTACCGAACCGTCTGCAGGCGGCGAGGTACTGAACGCCGATCAGCTTACCAATGAGCAGCGCCAGTTGTTGGCGCAAATGCAGGCCGATATGCGCCAACAGCCAACGCAACTCAACGAAGTACCGTGGAACGAACAAACTGCTGAACAACGCCAGCAAACGCTGCAGCGTCAGCGTCAGGTGCAACAGCAGCAGTGGAATAACACCCAACAGCAGGCTCAACAGCCGCGCCAACGGGTAACGGAACAGCCGAACCAGCAGCAGCAAACGCGTACTGCGCAAGCCGCACCGGTACAGCAGCCGAAGGCGCAGCCAAAACCGGCGGCCCAACAGCCGTATCAGGATCTACTGCAAACACCTGCGCATACCACCGCCGCTCAGCCGAAAACGCAGCCGGCCGCGCCGATAACGAATGAAACGCAGCCGCCAAAACAGACGGCGGAGAAAAAAGATGAACGCCGCTGGATGGTACAGTGCGGCTCATTTAAAGGCGCTGAGCAGGCAGAAACCGTGCGCGCGCAGTTGGCTTTTGAAGGCTTCAACTCACGTATTACCACCAATAACGGCTGGAATCGCGTGGTCATTGGTCCGGTCAAAGGCAAAGAGAATGCCGACAACACCATCAGCCGCCTGAAAGTTGCTGGTCACACAAACTGCATTCGACTCGCCACTGGGGGTTGAAACCCCCAAAATCCCCCCCATCTATACTTGCATTACGCCCCGCATACTGCGCGGGGCCTGTGTTTTGCATTTGTAACCAAGGGGTCTGCTCGTGACAACAATAGTAAGCGTACGCCGTAACGGCCATGTGGTAATCGCCGGTGATGGTCAGGCCACACTGGGTAACACCGTAATGAAAGGCAACGTGAAGAAAGTCCGCCGTCTGTACAACGACAAAGTCATCGCGGGCTTTGCGGGCGGTACTGCGGATGCATTCACGCTGTTTGAACTGTTTGAACGCAAGCTGGAAATGCACCAGGGTCACCTGGTGAAAGCTGCCGTTGAACTGGCAAAAGACTGGCGTACTGACCGTATGCTGCGCAAACTCGAAGCGCTGCTGGCCGTTGCGGATGAAACTGCATCACTCATCATCACCGGTAACGGCGACGTCATCCAGCCAGAAAACGATCTGATTGCCATCGGCTCCGGCGGTCCCTACGCCCAGGCTGCTGCACGCGCTCTGCTGGAAAACACCGAGCTTGGCGCACGCGAGATTGCTGAGAAAGCGTTGGATATTGCAGGGGATATCTGCATTTATACCAACCACTTCCATACCATCGAAGAATTGAACTCCAAAGCGTAAGGATCCCCCATGTCTGAAATGACCCCACGCGAAATTGTCAGCGAACTGAACAAACACATCATCGGCCAGGACAACGCTAAGCGTTCCGTGGCGATTGCCCTGCGTAACCGCTGGCGCCGCATGCAGCTCAACGAAGAGCTGCGCCATGAAGTTACGCCGAAAAACATTCTGATGATTGGCCCAACCGGCGTCGGTAAAACCGAAATCGCCCGTCGTCTGGCAAAACTGGCCAACGCGCCGTTCATCAAAGTTGAAGCAACGAAATTCACCGAAGTCGGCTATGTTGGTAAAGAAGTTGACTCTATCATCCGCGATCTGACCGATGCTGCCATCAAAATGGTCCGCGTTCAGGCCATCGAGAAAAACCGCTTCCGTGCCGAAGAGATGGCGGAAGAGCGCATTCTCGACGTGCTGATCCCACCAGCTAAAAATAACTGGGGACAGTCAGAGCAGCCGCAGGAACCTTCTGCAGCGCGTCAGGCGTTCCGTAAAAAACTGCGTGAAGGCCAGCTGGATGATAAAGAGATCGAAATCGATCTCGCGGCCGCACCGATGGGCGTTGAAATCATGGCGCCTCCGGGAATGGAAGAGATGACCAGCCAGCTACAGTCCATGTTCCAGAACCTGGGCGGTCAGAAGCAAAAACCGCGTAAGCTGAAAATCAAAGACGCGATGAAGCTGCTGATTGAAGAAGAAGCGGCCAAACTGGTGAATCCGGAAGAGCTGAAACAGGAAGCTATCGACGCCGTTGAGCAACACGGAATCGTGTTTATCGACGAAATCGACAAAATCTGTAAGCGCGGCGAATCCTCCGGCCCGGACGTGTCCCGTGAAGGCGTACAGCGCGACCTGCTGCCGCTGGTTGAAGGCTGCACGGTCTCCACTAAACACGGTATGGTGAAAACAGACCACATTCTGTTTATCGCCTCTGGCGCATTCCAGGTAGCGAAACCGTCTGACCTGATCCCGGAACTGCAGGGTCGTCTGCCGATTCGTGTCGAGCTGCAGGCGCTGACCACCAGCGATTTTGAGCGTATCCTTACCGAACCGAATGCCTCCATCACCGTCCAGTACAAAGCGCTGATGGCGACCGAAGGTGTGGACATCAACTTCACCGAATCGGGCATTAAACGCATTGCCGAAGCGGCCTGGCAGGTCAATGAAACCACCGAAAACATCGGTGCACGTCGTCTGCATACCGTTCTCGAGCGTCTGATGGAAGATATTTCCTATGATGCGAGCGATTTAAACGGCCAAAGCATCACAATTGATGCCGAATATGTGAGCAAACATCTGGATGCGCTGGTCGCAGATGAAGATCTGAGCCGTTTTATCCTATAATCGCGTTCAATGCATTTTCATCACTGTTGATGGGGCTGATAAAGCCCCATTTTTATTGGCGCTAAATATGACTGAACAACAAAAAATTAGCCGCTCACAAGCCTGGCTGGAAAGTTTACGACCTAAGACCTTACCGCTCGCCTTCGCGGCGATCATCGTCGGTACGGCATTAGCATGGTGGCAAGGATACTTCGATCCGCTGGTTGCTCTGTTGGCATTGATTACGGCAGGACTGCTGCAAATTCTGTCCAACCTCGCTAACGACTATGGCGATGCGGTCAAAGGCAGCGACAAGCCCGACCGCATTGGACCGCTGCGCGGTATGCAAAAAGGGGTTATCACCCAACAGCAGATGAAGCGTGCACTGATCGTCACCGTGGTGTTGATTTGTCTGTCAGGTCTGGCCCTGGTTGCTGTGGCCTGCCACACGCTGGCGGATTTTGTCGGTTTCCTGGTACTTGGGGGCCTGTCGATTATCGCGGCGATCACCTACACCGTGGGTAATCGCCCTTACGGATATATCGGTCTGGGCGATATTTCCGTGCTGGTATTCTTTGGCTGGCTTAGCGTGATGGGAAGCTGGTATCTGCAGGCGCATACGCTGATTCCGGCGCTGATTCTGCCTGCCACCGCCTGTGGCCTGCTGGCAACTGCCGTGCTCAACGTCAACAACCTGCGTGATATCAACAGCGACAGAGAGAACGGCAAGAACACACTGGTAGTACGTTTAGGTGCCGTCAATGCCCGCCGCTACCATGCCTGCCTGCTGATGGGTACGCTGGTCTGCCTGGCGCTGTTTAACTTGTTTTCGCTACAAAGTCTGTGGGGATGGCTGTTTATCCTTGCCGCTCCGCTGCTTTTCAAACAGGCGCGTTACGTGATGCGCGAAATGGATCCTGCGGCAATGCGTCCGATGCTGGAACGCACCGTAAAAGCGGCGCTATTAACTAACTTGCTGTTTGTCGTTGGAATTTTCTTAAGTCAGTGGTCTCTTTAACTGACAAATATCAATTAACAATTGATGATTTTGCCAACAGTACACATAGCGCGATATACTAAAAATTCTCGCAGCAACTGAACGTTAAGCCTATGAAATACGATACATCCGAGCTTTGTGACATCTATCAGGAAGATGTCAACGTCGTGGAACCGCTGTTCTCTAACTTTGGAGGACGGTCGTCGTTTGGCGGACAAATCATCACGGTAAAATGTTTCGAGGACAACGGGTTGCTGTACGATCTGCTCGAACAAAATGGCCGTGGTCGCATTCTGCTGGTCGATGGCGGCGGTTCTGTCCGTCGTGCGCTGGTCGATGCCGAACTGGCACGACTGGCCGTACAGAATGAATGGGAAGGTCTGGTCATCTACGGCTCAGTCCGCCAGGTAGACGATCTGGAAGAACTGGATATCGGCATTCAGGCGATTGCCGCAATTCCGGTAGGTGCTTCAGGAGAAGGTATTGGGGAAAGCGATGTGCGCGTCAACTTTGGCGGCGTGACATTCTTCTCCGGCGACCACCTGTACGCTGACAACACCGGGATAATCCTCTCCGAAGACCCGCTCGATATCGAGTAAGCGAAAAAGGCCATCAGCAAGTTTGATGGCCTTTTATTTTCTTCATTCATCCGATTTGTAGTGAATGACCTTAACATCATAATTCCCAGCTCTTGCTTCAACAACGACACTCATCATCTCACGACTTGCAGGATAAGATTCAACGTATGCGTTTAATTTTTCTTCTGCTCTGTGAATATCATTCTTAGGTATCCCCGTAAAAACTATTTCACTGCGTTGAAGATGGCTACCCTCATCTGTATGGCTTACAAAAAACCAGTCGCTGGATACCCTTGGAACCTGTTTAATCAATTTCGGCGTTAATAGCTGATAAATTAATAAATCATGCTGCGTATAGCATTTTTTTGTAAAGACACTCACCATGAAATAACAATAAAGCAGCGCAAAGAAAAGCATAAATGCAATAATAACACCTAATCGTCGAAACGTCATATACGGAGTTCCCGAACATAATTTGGATTCGCAACAGGTTTTATTACATCCATAAATAAGTGTAAGGCCAAAAATCCTGTAAGGATTCGAAACGATGTGACGTACTCAAGAATATAGACAAAGCAATACCTTGCAGAATTCGCTCCTGCAATCCTCGTCGCACCATGAATCTACGATATATACCAGCATTGATATTTAGACCGTGAATGCTTTTAGACATACTTTGATGGTAATTTACTTCATAAAATTCACTATCACCACCACGAGGTCTTGTCATTTCAAACCATAATTTTTCAGCGCCTGCCGGATTAGCGTGGCCTAAATCAATCCACCCTAGATTATCTGTATAGATAAGACCATATCTAATATCTCTGGTGATAAATCGCTCCAAATTATCAATAATATCGTTTCTTTTTGTCATATCGTATTCTTTGAAATTTGAGAATTACGATATCCTAAAGTCTACATAGTAAAAAGGCATCCATTATGGATGCCTTTTTAAAGAAATCAGAATTAGACTTCTTCCATACGCCCCAACAGGGCATGCAGACGATCCTGCCAGCCATTCTGCTGTTCTTTCAGGTTGTTGTTCTCACGCTCCAGCTCTTCACGCTGCTGCTGTGCAGACTGAACTTCCTGCGACAGTGAGTTGTTCTTTTCTTTCAGCTCTTCGATTTCCATCTGTAACAGCGTGATGGTATCAATCGCCTGCTGTACTTTTGCTTCCAGTTTCTCAAACACTTCTAATGACATCGTCATACCTCTCCTGAATTGCAAGGCGTTGATGGATAAAAATCCTCGTCCCGATAACCGGCGACGCCTTAATAAAAACGAGCGCACTCTACTTAACACCGATTGTATGAAGCCGCGTCATCCCTGTCCAGCGGCATCCCGCGCAGATTGCGGTTTGCAACACTTTTCGTCTTTCTCCTGGTGACATTACTATCATAACTCTTAAGTGTTAACGAATTGATCATTGAAATGATTCAGCTCACACTATTTTTGTATAACAAATACCGCGAAATGGCGCGATAACGCTCATTTTGTTGATGGAGTACACACATTTCAATTTCGATATTTCTCGTTTTTGCGCGTTAACGATAAATTAACAGTGTGCCTACCGGCTCCGGGGATGTCAGTGACCTTCTCGCATACAATAAACATTAAACTCTCTTCAGGATCCGATTATGAGTCAAACATCAACCTTAAAAGGCCAGTGCATTGCTGAATTCCTCGGTACCGGGTTGTTGATTTTCTTCGGTGTGGGATGTGTCGCTGCACTCAAAGTTGCTGGGGCTACTTTTGGTCAGTGGGAAATCAGTATCATCTGGGGTCTGGGGGTAGCGATGGCTATCTATCTGACTGCAGGCGTTTCTGGTGCACACCTGAATCCAGCGGTAACCATCGCACTCTGGCTGTTCGCCTGTTTTGATAAACGCAAAGTTGCTCCTTTTATTATTTCGCAAATTGCCGGCGCCTTTTGCGCAGCGGCACTGGTTTACGGGCTTTATTACAATCTTTTCATCGATTTCGAACAAACTAACCATATCGTGCGCGGCAGTACCGAGAGCCTGGGTCTGGCAGGTACTTTCTCGACCTATCCGAACCCGCATATCAATTTTGTGCAGGCCTTCGCGGTTGAAATGGTCATTACCGCTATTCTAATGGGGCTGATTCTGGCTCTGACCGACGATGGTAACGGTGTACCTCGTGGTCCGCTGGCACCACTGCTGATCGGCTTGTTGATCGCCGTTATTGGTGCTTCCATGGGTCCGCTAACAGGTTTTGCGATGAACCCGGCACGTGACTTCGGACCGAAACTCTTCGCCTGGATGGCCGGATGGGGTGAGATTGCCTTCACGGGTGGTCGTGATATCCCTTACTTCCTGGTCCCGGTGTTTGGCCCGATTACCGGCGCGATTTTAGGCGCATGGGCATATCGCAAACTGATTGGTCGCCATTTACCGTGCGATGTCTGCGCGATTGAAGAGAAAGACGTTGCGACCAACACTCAACAAAAAGCTTCGCAGTAATGTGACTACGGGACAAATAATCATGACTGAAAAAAAATATATCGTTGCGCTCGACCAGGGCACCACCAGCTCCCGCGCGGTCGTAATGGACCACGATGCGAATATCGTTAGCGTTTCACAGCGCGAATTCGAGCAAATCTACCCGAAAGCAGGTTGGGTAGAACATGACCCAATGGAAATTTGGGCGACCCAAAGCTCCACGCTGGTAGAAGTTCTGGCGAAAGCCGATATCAGTTCCGATGAAATTGCAGCGATCGGTATTACCAACCAGCGTGAAACCACCATCGTCTGGGAGCGTGAGACCGGTAAGCCTATCTATAACGCAATTGTGTGGCAGTGTCGTCGTACCGCGGATATCTGCGAAAAGCTCAAGCGCGACGGAATGGAAGAGTACATCCGTAATAACACGGGTCTGGTAATTGACCCATACTTTTCCGGCACTAAAGTGAAGTGGATCCTCGACCACGTAGAAGGCTCACGTGAGCGCGCTCGTCGCGGCGAACTGCTGTTCGGTACGGTAGACACCTGGCTTATCTGGAAAATGACGCAGGGGCGCGTACACGTAACGGATTACACCAACGCCTCTCGTACCATGCTGTTCAACATCCACTCCCTGGACTGGGATGACACGATGCTGGATGCGCTGGATATTCCGCGTGCAATGCTGCCAGAAGTGCGTCGTTCTTCTGAAGTGTACGGCCAGACCAACATCGGTGGTAAAGGCGGCATTCGTATTCCTATCTCCGGTATTGCCGGTGACCAGCAGGCTGCTCTGTTTGGCCAGCTGTGCGTGAAGGAAGGGATGGCGAAAAACACCTACGGTACCGGCTGCTTCATGCTGATGAACACTGGCGAGAAAGCCGTTAAGTCCGAAAATGGACTACTGACCACCATCGCCTGCGGACCGACCGGGGAAGTGAACTACGCGCTGGAAGGTGCGGTATTTATGGCTGGCGCATCCATCCAGTGGCTGCGCGATGAAATGAAACTCATCAGCGATGCATTCGACTCTGAATATTTCGCCACCAAAGTGAAAGATACCAACGGCGTGTACGTCGTTCCGGCATTTACAGGCCTTGGAGCACCGTACTGGGACCCGTATGCACGCGGAGCCATCTTCGGCCTGACCCGTGGCGTAAACTCCAACCACATCATCCGCGCAACGCTTGAGTCTATCGCTTACCAGACCCGCGATGTACTGGAAGCGATGCAGGCTGACTCCGGTATTCGCCTGCACGCCCTGCGCGTCGATGGCGGTGCGGTCGCCAACAACTTCCTGATGCAGTTCCAGTCCGATATTCTCGGCACGCGCGTTGAGCGCCCGGAAGTCCGCGAAGTCACCGCATTGGGTGCGGCTTACCTTGCCGGTCTGGCAGTAGGTTTCTGGCAGAATCTGGATGAACTGCAGGAGAAAGCGGTCATCGAGCGTGAATTCCGCCCGGGCATCGAAACCACCGAGCGTAATTTCCGTTACAGCGGCTGGAAAAAAGCGGTCAAACGCGCCATGGCGTGGGAAGATCACGACGAGTAATTCGTCATTGCCGGATGGCGACGTTACCTTGTCCGGCAATATCTTCGTGCGGGGGCAACCCCGCACACACATCAATAATCTAGTCCCCTCCCCTGTGCTACACTTCGCGCCATTCCTTTCAGCTACGAGTTTGCAATGAGACGAGAACTTGCCATTGAATTTTCACGCGTGACCGAAGCGGCCGCGCTGGCTGGCTATAAATGGCTGGGCCGCGGCGATAAAAATACCGCTGATGGCGCGGCGGTGAACGCCATGCGTATTATGCTCAACCAGGTCAACATCGACGGCACCATCGTGATTGGCGAGGGTGAGATTGATGAAGCGCCGATGCTGTTTATCGGCGAGAAAGTCGGAACCGGCCACGGTGATGCGGTCGACATCGCCGTCGATCCTATCGAAGGCACGCGTATGACGGCAATGGGCCAGGCGAATGCGCTGGCGGTGCTGGCTGTAGGCGATAAAGGCTGTTTCCTGAACGCGCCAGACATGTACATGGAAAAGCTGATTGTCGGCCCTGGCGCAAAAGGGTCCATCGACCTGAACCTGTCGCTGGAAACCAACCTGCGAAACATTGCAGCCGCGCTGAACAAACCACTGAGTGACCTGACCGTCACCATCCTGGCAAAACCACGCCATGACGAGGTTATTGCAGAGATGGCGAAACTGGGCGTGCGCGTCTTCGCCATTCCTGACGGGGACGTTGCGGCCTCGATTCTGACCTGTATGCCAGACAGCGAAGTTGACGTGCTGTACGGTATTGGCGGCGCACCGGAAGGCGTGGTTTCCGCGGCCGTCATCCGCGCGCTGGACGGCGACATGCAGGGCCGCCTGCTGGCGCGCCATGACGTCAAAGGCGACAGCGAAGAGAACCGTCGTATTGGCGAACAGGAACTGGCCCGCTGCACCGCGATGGGCATTGAAGCGGGCAAAGCGCTGCGTCTGGATGAAATGGCGCGCAGCGACAACGTCATTTTCTCCGCTACCGGCATCACCAAAGGCGATCTGCTGGAAGGGATTAGCCGTAAAGGCAATATCGCAACCACCGAAACGCTGTTGATCCGCGGCAAATCGCGCACGATCCGCCGCATTCAGTCGATTCACTACCTCGATCGCAAAGATCCCGATGTGCAGGCGCACATCCTGTAATTGATTTGATCAATAGAGCCTTCCAGCCCATCCGGGCTGGAAATCTTTCGTCCAACGAACGAAGATAAGGCAATCAAAGCAGACAGGAGAAAACCATGGCAGATTGGGTAACAGGCAAAGTCACAAAGGTGCAGAACTGGACCGATGCCCTGTTTAGTTTGACCGTGCGAGCTCCGGTTCTTCCTTTCACTGCAGGTCAGTTCACCAAGCTTGGCCTTGAGATCGACGGTGAGCGCGTCCAGCGCGCCTATTCCTACGTGAATGCGCCCGATAACCCCGACTTAGAATTTTATCTGGTGACGGTTCCCGACGGCAAACTCAGCCCTCAACTGGCGGCGCTAAAGCCTGGCGATGAAGTTCAGGTGGTGAGTGAGGCCGCTGGTTTCTTCGTGCTGGATGAAGTCCCTGATTGCGAAACGCTATGGATGCTGGCAACCGGCACGGCTATCGGCCCGTATTTGTCGATTCTGCAACTAGGCAAAGATCTGGGTCGCTTTAAAAATCTGGTGCTGGTCCACGCCGCACGCTATACCGCCGATTTGAGCTACCTGCCATTGATGCAGGCGCTGGAAAAGCGCTACGAAGGTAAATTACGCATCCAGACGGTTGTTAGCCGTGAGACAGCCGTAGATTCGCTGACCGGGCGTGTACCGGCGCTGATTGACAGCGGTGAACTGGAAAAGGCGGTAGGGCTGCCAATGGATAAAGAAACCAGCCATGTGATGCTGTGCGGAAATCCACAAATGGTACGCGACACGCAGCAACTGCTGAAAGAGACCCGGCAGATGACCAAACACCTGCGCCGTCGACCGGGCCATATGACTGCTGAGCACTACTGGTGAGGGTTGCCGGGAGGCGCTTGCGCTTCTCCGGTCGACAACTACTGGCGCTCGGCTTTGTACTTTACGTCCTGCGTATCCTTACCATATTTATTTTCGTCCTGGGTGCCAACGAACGCGCCCAGATCGATAAGCATACCGACCAGAATGAGCGTCGGAACAAAGCGACCAACCGCCCATTGCCAGACGCCGGGTAACATCGTCCAATTTCCGGCCAGCAGCATCCACGCCAAAATCATCAGCAGCGCCCACGCTCCAGAACGACCCCGATCGTGCAGGCGTTTTACCGTCACTGCCGCCGTCGGCCATAGCAGACAAACCAGACAAAATGCCGCAGTCTGAATATCGAGTAATTGCTTGCTCGCCAGCGAGAACAGAACCAGCATTCCGACGATCCACAGACCTATCCAAATCCAGAAATCACGGCGCCCGATGCGCCCTTTAAATGAGAATAACCACTGCTGTATGGTCATGTAAGTTCCTTTATTATTACCTTCCAGAACAGTTTACCCTTTTGACAAGCCCGACAGTTACCGTTTTAATCGTGAGCAGTCATAACGAAAGGTACGATTGATGAAGCAAGGATTTACACTGTTTTTATTATTGTTTTCAGCCTTCACCGCGAGCGTTGCGGCACGGGCGGAAGAGCCATCGACGGCAACCACGGCCCCCTATTTACTGGCGGGTGCGCCGACCTTTGACCTGTCGATTAGCCAGTTTCGCGAAAACTTTAATACGCAGAATCCGAAGCTTATCCTGAATGAGTTCCGCGCCATCGACAGCAGCCGCGATCGGGCAAACCTCACCCGCGCGGCCAGTAAAATCAATGAAAACCTGTATGCGTCCTCCGCCCTTGAGCGCGGCACGCTAAAAATCAAAAGTATGCAGATAACCTGGTTGCCGATTCAGGGACCAGAACAAAAGGCGGCCAAAGCGAAAGCGCTGGAATACATGACCGCCGTCATTCGTACCGTCGCGCCGCTACTGACGAAAGAGCAGAGCCAGAAAAAGCTGCAAAAACTGCTCGCTGCCGGCAAAGGTAAACACTATTACGCCGAAACAGAAGGCGCAATTCGCTATGTTGTGGCAGATAACGGTGAAAAAGGGCTGACCTTCGCTGTTGAACCGATTAAGCTGGCACTATCAGATAGTCTTGAGAAGGCGAATTGATGACAAAAAGCAAAGCCTTTCCGCAGACGAATCTCTATACTGTTTCACAGACCATGCTGCCCTGACGGGCGGCCATATTCCTTAATTCGCTGACAAGCGTGGAGAAATGAAATGCGACATCCTTTAGTGATGGGTAACTGGAAACTGAACGGCAGCCGCCACATGGTAAACGAACTGGTTGCTAATCTGCGTAAAGAACTGGCTGGCGTTGCTGGCTGTGCAGTAGCAATCGCTCCGCCGGAAATGTATATCGACCTGGCGAAACACGCCGCTGCCGGTAGCCACATTATCCTGGGCGCGCAGAACGTTGACCTGAACCTGTCTGGCGCATTTACCGGTGAAACAAGTGCTGAAATGCTGAAAGATATCGGCGCGCAGTACATCATTATCGGTCACTCTGAGCGTCGTACTTACCACAAAGAGTCTGACGAGCTGATCGCTAAAAAATTCGCCGTGCTGAAAGAACAAGGTCTGACTCCGGTTCTGTGCATCGGTGAAACCGAAGCAGAAAACGAAGCGGGCAAAACTGAAGAAGTCTGTGCACGTCAGATCGACGCCGTTCTGAAAACTCAGGGCGCGGCAGCATTCGAAGGCGTCGTTATCGCTTACGAACCAGTATGGGCTATCGGTACCGGTAAATCTGCAACTCCTGCTCAGGCTCAGGCTGTTCACAAATTCATTCGTGACCACATTGCTAAAGCTGACGCGAAAATCGCTGAACAAGTTATCATCCAGTACGGCGGTTCCGTAAACGCAGCGAACGCAGCAGAACTGTTCGCTCAGCCGGATATTGATGGCGCGCTGGTTGGCGGTGCTTCTCTGAAAGCAGATGCCTTCGCGGTCATCATTAAAGCAGCAGAAGCGGCTAAACAGGCGTAATGCTGTTGAGGCGGGTAGCGCTTCGCTGACCCGTCCTCCAAGACTGTAGGCCCGGTAAGCGTTAGCGCTACCGGGCTTTTTTTTACAACTTACCCAACACGCTAAACCACAGATAATCCAGCGGCAGAAGAAGCAGATATGTTGCCGTCGCCAGCGCGATACACAGCAGCATCCCCGCCCTCGCAGGCACTTTCCCAAGCGCCATCGCCACCACAATCGGCGAAGCCTGATACGGCAGTAGCGGTGTGGAATACCCCAATACCTGAATCATAATTACCGACAGCAGCGGGAACCCAGTCGCATCGGCAAAATTTTGCGCCAGAGTGGTATATAGCGCCGGAACGCCGTTCGCCGTCATAATAAAATTGAGTGCGGTGGTAATGCCGGTCAGCGCGAGAAAGCTGGTAAATGGTTTTTCCGCATCCAGCGGCATCACCTGTAACAGCGCCTCGCCCACTGCACTGCCAATGCCGGTCTGGGTAACGGTGATTGCCAACCCCAGAATCCCCGCCACGTAAATGCAGGTCCTGATATTTACCCCGGAGGAAAACTCGTCGCCATTGATAAAACCAATCCGTGGTAGCAGCGTGATAACCGCTGCCGCCAACCCGGTCCACGCAGGCCCTATACCGTGCCAGCTTTCACTTACCCACAGCAGCAGCACCACTGCTAACATCCAGGCCAGACGTTTTTCATCCCGGCTCATTGGTTCCGCTGGCGTGAGATCGCGCGGTGCGTGGGGCTTGCCAGGGAACAGCCAGCAGATAAGCATGATGAGCACCGCGCCTTTAAGCCAGCCCAGAACCGGCGTATGCAGCAGCAAATAGGGAAGATAATTGAGGTGGATGCCGTAAGAGCCTTCCGCCGCGCCGCTCATTACCAGATTTGGCACGTTAGCGGGTAAAATCGTCGCGGAAAGCTGGAACGTCCCAAACCCGACGGCCAGCGCCAGACCATACCAGGCGCGCGTACCCTCGTTAATTCCGGCACGCTTCGCCATTGCGGCAACAATCGGCATCAGCAGCGCAATACGCCCCATATTGGACGGCATCACAAACGCCAGCGCGTAACTGAGCAGCACCACACTCGCCACCATTAACGGCCAGGAATCGGTCAATCGCGATGACAGCGCTCTCGCCGCCCTGTCCGCCAACCCCGTTTTGCGAATCGCGATACCCAGCACAAAACCACTAAAGACCAGCCAGAATGCCGAAGACGCAAATCCGCCAAAGATCACATCCGCAGGTGCGATTTTGGCGACCATTGCTACGGCAAAGAACAGCAGCGCCGTTATAAACTCCGGCAGTAGCGACGTCGCCCAGAGCAGGATAGTAATGCCAACCACCAGAGAGGGGATAAACAAAGGGTGTGTAAGCCAGAGCGACATGCCTGTCTCCTGTTGTTTTTTTCAACAAGAATACGGGGACAGACATGCGGAGTAAATGCCAGATTAGGTGGGGTTAACGCAGAATATCACATTGATGATCCTGAATTTCCTCAGCGGAGGCGAGATTGAGCGACAACAGATTGCGCTGGGTCGCCAGCAGGACAAAGGACTCATCGCTCTGACGCACCATCGCCAGCGCATAGCTGCCCATGTGCTCACGCGCATCCGGCACCTCTTCTGCCAGCATCATAAACGGGCTGCGTTGCGCCAGTTCATTTTCCGTGACGCGACGCGCCAGATATTCATGACCGCGCAGCCCACCCGGTAATGGCAGCCAACGAGTGCTGATTTTCGCCAGATTGTCATCCAGCTGTTTTCGGACATCGGTTCGCAGGCAGGAGATATGAATATGCAGATGATTTTGCGTACGCCCGCTACGCGAGTTAATGGTCAGCGATACCGCTTTGTCAGGGATTTCCTGACCGTATTTTTGGCTCATAAAGCTGCGCGCCTGCCAGGCCAGCCAGAAAAAGTTCGGCGTCCCTGATTTCAGCAGCAGCGGGCTTTCCGTTCCGTTGATGCGCCAGGTCGGCATCAACAGGTATTGCAGTGGGCCGTTACGATCTTTGAACACCACATATCCGGCATCCGGCTTCACTTCGGCGCACGGCGTGGGATCCTGCTGCTGCAACTGGTGCGGCAGGCATTGCTGAAGAACAATCTGGCGTAATGCGTCCGGGTTACCGGTGAATTTCCAGTACCCGATACCTGCAGCAGCGGCGACTACAATCACCGCCAGTAAAAGATAGCCTGCTTTTTTCATTACGCGTTCCCTGTATCTCATTGAAGGGCAAGAGTAACGCAAAACCATGACAAATAAAAAACCCGGTCGCGTTATGCCACCGGGTCGGTAAATCACAGACTTATTTAGCGCTTGCTGATCTGGTCAAACGTACCACCGTTTGAGAAGTGCTCTTTCTGCGCTTTCGTCCAGCCGCCAAACTCTTCGTCGATGGTGAACAGTTTCAGCTTCGGAAATGCATTTTCGTATTTCTTCGCAACGTCTGCATCACGCGGACGATAGTAGTTTTTCGCTGCAATTTCCTGACCTTCCGGAGAATAGAGATATTTCAGGTAGGCTTCCGCCACCGTTTTGGTGTCTTTCTTTTCCACTACTTTGTCGACCACGGAAACGGTCGGTTCCGCGAGGATAGATTCACTCGGCGTCACTATCTCGAATTTGTCTTTGCCCAGCTCGTTTGTCGCCAGCAGGGCTTCGTTTTCCCAGGCGATCAGCACATCACCGATACCGCGCTCAACGAAGGTATTGGTTGAGCCACGCGCACCGGAGTCCAGCACTTCAACATTCTTATACAGGGCCTTCACGAAGTCTTGTGCCTTGGCCTGATCGTTGTTGTTGTGGTGCAAGGCGTAGCCCCATGCCGCCAGATAGTTCCAGCGTGCGCCGCCTGAGCTTTTCGGGTTTGGCGTAATGACCGACACGCCTGGTTTGATCAGATCGTTCCAGTCATGAATTTGTTTGGGGTTGCCTTTGCGGACCAGGAAAACGATGGTGGAGGTGTATGGCGCGGAGTTATCCGGCAGACGCTTAATCCAGTTTTTATCGATACGACCACGTTCAGCAATGGCATCCACATCGTAAGCCAGCGCCAGCGTCACGACATCGGCTTCAATGCCGTTAATGACGGAGGTCGCTTGTTTACCCGAACCGCCATGCGACTGGCGGATCACGACGTTGTCGCCCGTTTCCTGCTTCCAGTGCGCGCTAAAGGCCTTATTGTACTGCTCGTACAATTCACGCGTTGGATCGTACGATACGTTAAGTAACTGAATATCCTTTGCCAGAACGCTGGTCGATGCCAGCAATAATGTTAACCCTACGCCCCATTTGTTCATCGCCCAGCTCTCTTATGTGGTGTTGTGATGAGCAAAGCGTGCCAGAAAGGTATTCAAACATTAAAGAATAAAAAAAAATTTGCTATAACTTGGGGGAATAAATGCGGGGGAATTGTGCCGAATGGTGGTTAGCGGCTCATCAGGCCTACAAGTCTTTACAACCTGTAGGCCTGATGCGCTTAGCGCCATCAGGCGCGGAAAAAACAATCAGTACAGTTTTTTCGCGCAGTCCAGCCAGTCACCTTTGAACGGACGCTTCATGTTTTCAATCGCGTCGATGATGTCGTGGTGAACCAGTTGCTCGTTCTGAATACCTACACAGCGACCGCCGTGACCGGCCAACAGCAGTTCAATGGCATATGCGCCCATACGGGACGCCAGGATACGGTCGTAGGGCACCGGAGAACCACCACGCTGGATGTGACCCAGTACGGTTGAGCGCGTTTCACGACCCGTTTCTTTCTCGATGTAATGCGCCAGTTCGTCAACGTCACACATGTGCTCAGTGATCGCCACAATCGCGTGTTTTTTACCTTTCGCGATGCCTGCTTTGATTTCAGCAACCAGATCGTCACGGCTGAATTCCACTTCCGGAACCACCACAAACTCACAGCCACCAGCAATGGCAGCCGCCAGGGTCAGATCGCCACAGTAGCGGCCCATCACTTCAACGATGGAAATACGCTGGTGAGAAGAAGAGGTATCACGCAGACGGTCAATCGCTTCGACTACGGTACCCAGAGCGGTGAAATAACCGATGGTGTAGTCGGTGCCTTTGATATCGTTGTCGATAGTGCCAGGCAGACCGATGCATGGGAAGCCCATTTCAGTCAGGCGTTTTGCCCCCATGTATGAACCGTCACCACCGATAACAACCAGTGCGTCAATGCCTCGCTTTTTCAGGTTTTCGATAGCCACGGCACGCACGTTTTCGTCGCGGAATTCCGGGAAGCGGGCAGAACCGAGGAATGTACCGCCACGGTTGATCATGTCGGACACGCTGTAGCGGTCAAGTTGAACCATACGGTCTTCATACAAACCCAGGTAGCCATCATGGATCCCCATGACTTCCAGCCCTTCCGTCAACGCTGCACGTACAACACCACGGATTGCTGCGTTCATGCCCGGCGCATCACCGCCGCTTGTCAACACACCGATTTTCTTAATCATGACTACCTCTGAACTTTGGAATGCAAAATGAAATCTGCTGCCGGAAGTCGATTCCGCATATCGAAACGATCCAACGAATATGCAGATAGTATAACAATCACTTCCTGCTGAATTGATTCAGGTCAGGCCAAATGGTGGTAATTTATACACAAAATGCTGGCCCGGTTCACTTTTTTTACAACGAATTATAAAAGCTCAAACATCTTGCCTTCCTTGGGTACGACCGAACAGGGATCCTGATGAATGATGACATCCGATCCCGGGAAACGCCGTAAAATTGCCTGCTCTACCTGTTCAGCCACTAAATGCGCCTGAACGAGCGGCAGATTATCTTCCATTTCCAAATGAATCTGAATAAAGCGGGTCGGCCCTGACTGCCGCGTGCGAAGATCGTGAGCGCCGCTGACTCCAGGCCAGGACGTCACAATATCAATAATTTCCTGACGTTCTTCATCGGGTAAAGCGCGATCCAGCAAAGACTGTACCGCCTCATAACCCATGCGTAATGCACTATATAAAATATAGATGCCAATCCCGAGCGCAAACAAGGCATCTGCGCGATGCCAGCCGTACCATGCCAGCCCAAGCGCCACGAGAATCGCACCGTTCATCATAACATCAGACTGATAATGAAGCATATCCGCCCTAACGGCCTGACTTTGCGTGCGCTTCACCACCCAGCGCTGAAACGAGACCAGAATGATTGTACACACTAACGCAATGATGGTGACAACCACCCCGACGCCAGGATCTTTCATTGGCGTGGGTTGGATGAGATGCTGAATCCCGGTCAGGAATAAAAACAGCGCCGAACCGGAAATAAACATGCTTTGCGCCAGCGCCGCCAGCGATTCCGCTTTTCCGTGTCCGAACGTATGTTCATCATCGGCCGGTTGCAAAGAATAGCGCACCACCAACAGGTTGGTTAACGACGCGGCGATGTCCACCAAAGAATCCACCAGCGCTGCCAGAATACTGACCGATCCGGTGTACCACCACGCAAAAATCTTGATCAAAAGTAACAGCGATGCCATCACGGTCGCCGCGATAGCCGCCCGGCTAACCAGCCGCCCATAGGTTTGATTCATAAACACTCCTGCCATGATATGCCGCTAGTATAACGGATGAAGTAAAACAGTCAGGCAATAACCGAGTGACAAATTTTGGGCAAAAAAAACCCCCACATCATGTGGGGGAAGACAGGGATGGTGTCTATGGCAAGGAAAACAGGGTTACTACTGGGAACGTGAGTTGCTACTACTCAATAAATTCAACGATGAGCTTTTTTTCCAGTGCGCTACGTCGCGCAGTTGCTCCATTCGTTGTTCATGTCTCTCATTTAAAACCGCTTGCTGCTCGGGCGTTAACAGGCGATACATCTGGTTGCGAACCTTGGCTATTTCAACCTGGCGGGCAACCTGTTCTTGCGCCATTCTTTCTGCCTGAGCGCGCACAGCGCGTTCATCAAATTTCTCTGCGGTGACAAGGCGATGCATTGTCTCCATTTCGCTAACATTAACAGGAGGCTGTTCGTGTCTTGCCTGCTGCATTAAATCTCGCATCTGTTGACGTTGATGTTCGGTTAAACTGATACCGTCGAACATGTGGCTCTGAACGCTGCGTTGCGCGGAGCCTTCACCCAGGTGCCAGTGATCGCCTGTGACGACTTCAGCTGCATGGCTTAAAGTACTCAGTGCCAGCGTTGAGGCCATGACGGCAGCGGTAACTTTGCCCATCACTTGCTCCCAAAATCTTTTCTGTCGCGATTCAACGAGAGACAGTTTACGATTCGGGCTGCAAACATGCGTCAGGGGGTGTAAAACAACGTAAAGTCATAGATTAGCGACGCCTGATGACGTAATTTCTGCCTCGGAGGTACGTAAACAATGAATAAAATCCTGTTAGTTGATGATGACCGAGAGCTGACTTCCCTGTTAAAGGAGTTGCTCGAAATGGAAGGTTTCGATGTGCTGGTTGCCTATGATGGGGAACAGGCACTTGAGCTTCTGGATGACAGCATCGATTTACTTTTGCTCGACGTCATGATGCCGAAGAAAAATGGCATTGATACGCTGAAAGCACTTCGTCAGACACACCAGACACCCGTAATCATGCTGACCGCTCGCGGCAGCGAATTGGATCGCGTACTTGGCCTTGAGCTGGGCGCGGACGACTATTTACCCAAACCGTTTAACGACCGTGAACTGGTCGCGCGCATCCGCGCTATTTTGCGTCGCTCACACTGGAGCGAACAGCAGCAGAACAGCGACAACGGTTCGCCGACTCTGGAAGTGGATGCGTTAAGCCTTAATCCGGGTCGCCAGGAAGCCAGCTTTGACGGGCAAACCCTGGAATTAACCGGCACCGAATTCACCCTGCTCTATTTGCTGGCACAGCATCTCGGTCAGGTGGTTTCGCGTGAACACCTGAGCCAGGAAGTGCTGGGCAAACGCCTGACGCCTTTTGATCGCGCGATCGACATGCATATCTCGAACCTGCGTCGTAAGCTGCCAGAACGTAAAGACGGACACCCGTGGTTTAAAACCCTGCGCGGTCGCGGCTACCTGATGGTCTCCGCTTCATGATAGGGAGCTTAACCGCACGCATCTTTGCCATCTTCTGGTTGACGCTGGCACTGGTGTTGATGTTGGTACTGATGTTACCCAAGCTTGATTCACGCCAGATGACCGAGCTACTGGACAGCGAGCAGCGCCAGGGGTTGATGATTGAGCAACACGTTGAAGCTGAACTGGCGAACGATCCACCCAACGATTTGATGTGGTGGCGTCGCTTGTTTCGGGCGATAGACAAGTGGGCGCCGCCAGGACAGCGGTTATTGCTTGTTACGACGGAAGGACGCGTGATCGGCGCAGAACGCAACGAAATGCAGATCATTCGTAACTTTATTGGTCAGGCTGATAACGCCGACCATCCGCAAAAGAAAAAATACGGTCGCGTTGAGATGGTCGGGCCTTTCTCCGTCAGAGACGGCGAAGATAACTACCAGCTGTATCTCATTCGACCTGCCAGCAGCTCACAATCTGACTTTATCAATCTGTTGTTCGACCGACCGCTGTTGTTGCTGATTGTCACCATGTTAGTCAGCTCTCCGCTACTGCTCTGGCTTGCCTGGAGTCTGGCGAAACCGGCGCGTAAGTTGAAAAACGCGGCAGATGAAGTGGCCCAGGGCAACCTGCGTCAGCATCCGGAACTGGAAGCCGGTCCGCAGGAGTTTCTGGCGGCAGGCGCCAGCTTTAACCAGATGGTGACGGCGCTGGAGCGAATGATGACCTCGCAGCAACGCCTGCTGTCGGACATCTCCCACGAGTTGAGAACGCCGTTGACGCGTCTGCAGTTGGGCACCGCGCTGCTGCGCCGTCGTAGCGGTGAAAGCAAAGAGCTGGAGCGTATTGAAACAGAAGCACATCGACTGGACAGCATGATCAACGACCTGCTGGTGATGTCACGCAATCAGCAGAAAAACGCGCTGGTCAGTGAAACGGTGAAAGCCAATCAGCTGTGGGGCGAAGTGCTGGATAACGCCGCCTTTGAAGCCGAGCAGATGGGTAAATCACTCACGGTGAATTTCCCGCCGGGCCCGTGGCCGCTGTACGGCAACCCAAATGCGCTGGAAAGCGCGCTGGAAAACATTGTGCGCAACGCCCTGCGTTATTCACACACTCAGATTGAAGTTGGCTTCGCGGTGGATATCGATGGGATTACCATCACTGTCGACGACGATGGCCCGGGCGTTAGCCCTGAAGACCGAGAACAGATTTTCCGTCCGTTCTATCGTACCGATGAGGCGCGCGATCGCGAGTCTGGCGGAACAGGTCTGGGTCTGGCGATTGTTGAAACCGCAATCCAACAGCATCGTGGCTGGGTGAAAGCCGAAGACAGCCCGCTGGGTGGTTTACGGCTGGTAATTTGGTTGCCGCTGTATAAACGCGCTTAACAGGCTTCCCCGGTAACGTCGTACCGGGGAAGTTCTCACATTATGCTGCCACAGTCGCAGCCGCTAGCTTTTGCTTTTTAATCCGCTTCACCAGAATGGTCGAACAGATAAAGCCCATTAAGCTGAATGCAATCATCACGCTAAAGACATAGTTATAGCCCGTGATGCCGCTATTGGTATCCAGTAAATAGCCGTATAACGTATACGCAAACATGGCGGGCATATAACCGATGATACAGCCAAATGCCATCGCCGAACCGGCATATTCACGCGGGGTACCAATCTCATCCATTGGTGCAAAGAAAATGGCGCGCTGTGAGAAAATAATCGCCCCAAATCCTAGCGTCGCCGCCATACCGATATACACATTCATCGTTTGATGTGGCAACAGCATAAAAACAACCATAGCAGCAGCAGAGATCAGAAACGTCCACTTCAGGTAAACCGTAGGTGATTTAGCAACCTTATCCGCCAGCAGCCCACCAATCGGCCCTCCCACCATTTTCAATGCATACTGGTTGATGATGCCGTACGCGCCGACGAGCGCTACCGGCAGCATGTAGATATCTTTTAAGAATGGGATGAAGTAAGTCAGGCCACAGTACGCGGCGTAAACAAAGAAAATCCCTAAAGAAGCCAGCCAGACGTTAGGGCAGGACAACACATGTTTGATACCCTTTAAGACTTCCATGTTGGCACTGGTTTTCTCGCCGCCTTTCACTTTGTCATCATCGACAATAAAGTAAGTGAGAACGCCCGCAGCCAGCGTAATTAGCGTATAAAACAACAGACCCGCCTGCATCCCCGCTTTACCTTCACCAAACTGGACGAAAACAAACAGAGCGCCAGAAGCGACGATAACATCCACCACGCCACGTCCGGCTTCTAAAAAGCCAAACATGCGCCCTTGTTCTTCTTGCGTACCTAGCAGACGCACAGCTTTCAATAACACCGGCCAATAAACCACATCGGCAAAGAACGCCATTGCGGCAAAGCAAATAAGATAACCGGTAAATGACGGTAGCGTCGCCAAATATAAACCGCATAGTCCAACGCCGATCAGACCAAATGGTAATAATATTTTCTTGGAATAACGGTCTGCGATATAGAGCGACAGAAAAAGCCCGGTTGTCTGAACAATCGTATAAACGGTAAAACTTAAACCAATTTGCGTATTGGTTAAACCCCAGTCACTTTGCATTGGCACATAGAAAACGTCTTTCATACTTGAAAGTTTGAATATTGTGCCGCCGCCTAAAATTAAAAAACAGAGCCTTGCCCATTTATTCATGAACATAATTAAACCCTCATTGCTTGTTGAGAGAAATATTTAAATTAAATCATGCAGTTAATAAATTAAGAGAGTTATTTTCATAACCCTTTTCGCATTTAATAATATTTAAAGAAGTTTATTTATTACTTGTAAACTTGTCGCATAAATCACGGATATACTTTATTTGAGCAAGAGCATGTTCTTTTTCCTGCGCCAGTCGCGCATCAATCATGTTACTGTCGGGCAGCGGCGTATAGCTTGCATCGCGCCATGGGATCCAGGGATTCTCACCTTCATCATCAAAACGAAATGCCGGAGCATAATATTCAACTTCCTCTTCCAGACCAAAAGCATTTACTTGCGGTTTATCCTCACCTAAAAGTAATAATGCCTTAAGCATCTCTTCCATTGGTAAATCACCGTATCCTGAACGACAAGCCTCATGCCCCCAGCCTTTACCTTCTTTAATAATTTTTGCGTCTTTGATATGCACCTGAGTGATTAGAGGGGACATGACTTCTAACGCAGAAAGCGGCTGCTCATTGGCGTTAATCATGTTGCCAAAATCAAACAGAATAGAGAGATTCTTCATTCCACTATTATTAACCAGCGTCACCAGTTCATGGCCTTGCAGATCTTCATGCTGTTCGATAGTAAAGCTTAGTCCGCAATCGTCATACTGAGACAGCCACGCAATATCATTGGCAATCTTTGCCATGACATCGTTGAGATGTCCTTCATAGCGCGGGTAGAAACGTACTGAAGTTGCGCCAGTTGCCACAGCAATACGGATCGCATCCGTCAATGTCGCCTTGTCCGATGCGCTCGTTTCAATATGTACATCGAGGTTATATTTTTTTGCCTTTTCTTTAAAATCGTGCAACTGCCGATCGTTTAGTTTCTGCAGTGATTGGGACTCACCATCCTCAACATGTATTTTCACTCCCTTTAATTGTTGCTGATGCGCAATATCCAGAAGATCGCCCGGAAGGACTCTCTCATAGCGCATATTCAGATGAAAGGCATAAGCATGTAGGTACAGTGGTATATTTCTCGCACGTTCAGCGAGAAGTTCTTGGTTGCATTTTCCCATTATTTTTCTCATTCATCACGAATAACAAGTTCCACAGATTCAAGTCGCCAGTATTCAAAATCAACCTGAACCACTTTTTTATCTCGGGTAGCCCGATGTTTTTCTACTAAAATTCCATAAGTATTAGGCGCAACGCCCAACTCTTTGCAGGCCACTTCTGGCATATTGACCGGTTTAAAAATCATTTCTTTGATATTTAAAGCATGACCAAACGCATCTTCCCAGACGCTGGCAAAAGACTGATTGCCCAATTTGTTAATGAATCCTGGCGCAACATCAGCATCAATATAGGACTCATGGTAAAACACTTTATGCGAATCAAGACCACACCAACCGGTAACTAAATAGCGATCACCGGAGGAGAGAAAAACATCATCAACATGGTGCGGAACCGTCGCAATCGTTTCTTTGGTTAAATAACCCCAAAAAGGCTTGCGCCCCTGAGCACAGGCTTCAGCATTAAAGCTGGAAAGTGATTTGGGATTATAAATAAATCGCTTCGATGAAATAAACCAACCACTGCGGTTCTTTCGGAAGATACGCGCATCGATCTCAAGCTCAATCAGAACCTGACGTAAAGTCATGCGCTTCGCATCCAGCAACTCACATAACTCTCTCTCCGAAGGCAATTTAGAGCCCGCTGGCAAATTATTCTCGTTTAACCAGCTTTCAAAGCGCTCTCTAAGCACATCAACATTGTTTTTCTTTTTCATCTTGCTCATCTGGTTTAAACCAATTTAAAGCTAAGATATTTGAGTGCAGGAAATACTCAAGTTTTTTTTCAACACAGAGTTTCTTTTTGTGGGCCAGGTATCAAGAATGGACTGAAAACATGGCGTGACAGGCAGGTTTTTTTACCCGCTTTAGTATGCAGAGATTAGTATGCAGAGATAAGAACCACGAGAGAGGCAAATCAGGTGTTACCACCTGATTTAATTGCATGGCCAGAATGGCTTTATTTTCCCCACAAACGGCGGGAATTGTCTTCGATCTTGCAGCTTAAACGACGCTTTTGCATCGTTCTGGTCCAGCTTTTCGATAACCCGGCAGCCGAGAGTAAACGGTGATATTGTGAGTCATCAAACGGCATATGCCAGGCAATGGCAATCGCCTCCCGCACGCTGACGTCGCTGACGCGTGAAGCCAAGATCAAAGGCGCGTCCGCCGACACCTGGCCTGGAGCGATGACGCTACACAACCAGCCCGTCTTGCCTGCCTCCTGCATCTGGCTGGCCATATCGCTGATGCCAAAATGGAAATTCAACTTAAAGCACGGCGAGCGCGGCTGCGTGACCTGAATCAGCGCATCTCCCCACTGGAAAATGTCGCCAATAAATACATTCTCTTCCGTTAGCCCCTCAGTAGAGAGATTCTCGCCAAACGCGGGCGCGACAAAGCGCTCTGCCTGCTCCGGAAACTCTTGTCTCCAGTGCTGATAGTGTTCACGCGGATAGTGGCACAGCGCGCGATCCGGCCCACCGTGAATTTTCGTTTCCGCCTGTTCATCACCCGTCAGCCCCAGTTCGGTCAGCATCAGCTCGCCGTCAACCTGGACCTTAGCAATCGCGCTGGGACGGCTTCCCGTGTAGTCCCGAACCTTGCCTGTAAAAACATCGACCGGATATCGCATCTGTTCCCTCTCCCGATAAATTTCCCCCATTACACCACATTTATTTTACCCCAGTCGCTCAAAATGAGAGCACGGTTCACATGAAACTTAGGGACACATGCTATCAATGTAATCTGGTTTTGAAACATCATTTCAAATAAGGAGTCAACAACGTGACTGGTCAATCGCAATTTGCTGGCGTCTGGTGTCCTTCCATTACGCCAATGGATAATGACGGCAAGATCGATCTTAACGGTCTGAGCCAGCATCTCAAACGCCTTACCGAGGCCAAAATCGACGTGATTTTGCTGATGGGTAGCATCGGGGAATTTGCCTCCTTTACGCTCGAAGAAAAGCTGTTACTGATCCGCGAGGCCCGCGCTATGAGCTCGCTGAAGATGGTCGCCAACGTCTCATCCACCTGCCAGAATGATGTGCTGTTGATGGCGCAGGAAGCGTATCGCGCCGATTACGACGCCGTGATGATCCTGCCGCCTTACTACTATGGGCAAACGGCAAAACAGCTGCTGAGCTACTTCCGTCAGTTGGGGCAGAAGCTCAGCGGTAAATGGTTTGCCTATAACTTTCCGGCGCGCACTGGTTGCGATTTAACGCCCGAACTGGTTGCCACCCTCGCCGCCGAGTTCCCCAACTTCGCAGGCATTAAAGATACCGTCGACTGCCAGTCCCATACTCGCAGTATGATCCAGACCACCCGCGCCGTACGGGAGGATTTTGCCGTGTTGTCCGGCTATGACGAATACTACATTCCTAACCTGCTGGCAGGCGGCGCGGGGGTGATTTCAGGATTAAACAACGTCATGCCTGAACTGTTTGTCAGCGCACGGGAAGCATTTAAACAGGGCGACCTGACAGCACTTCGCGACATTCAGGACCAGATTGGCACCTACATGTCCATCTACGCCATCGGCGAAGATTTCGTCACCACCATCAAAACCGTGGTATCGCGTAAGTTTGGCTATTGCACCGGCGTGTCACGAAATGCCGGCGGAGAGTTGAACGAGGGTGAGTGTCGGACCATCGATGAGGTATTTGTCGTCAAAGCCTAAATCGTTAAGCCGGATGGAACAGACCATCCGGCAAAAGAGACTTACTTCACGGCGCTACGAATATCAATTTCCGCCGCCCTGGCTTTAACTCTTTTCGACCAGATGGAAGTGATAATCGGCACCAGAATGGAGGTCACAATCACCGACGTGGCGACAAGGGAAGTTGCTGCCGGCGCCATCGGTTTAAATGCCGGAACCATTTCAGCAATCAGCACTGGCGTAGCGACCGCCGCACCGGCTGAGCTGGAGGCCGCAATCCCCGCTGTGCCATCGCCGCCACCAATCAGTTTATCGGCGATAATCAATGGAATACCGGTAATGATAATTACCGCCACGCCCAGCAAAATACCCAGTACACCGGTCTGCGCAATCACGCTCAAATCAATGGTGTTACCAAGCGCGAAGGCAAAGAAAGGAATCAATGTCTGCACCGCTTTGCTGAAGAACTCCCGCAGCTCAGGGTCCAGATTCCCCAGCGCAAAGCCAATCAGGAACGGTAATACGGCCCCCACAAACACGTGTGGTTCAAACGAAGCGATCCCGGCGGTTCCCAGAATCACCATAGTCATCAGCGGGCCAGACTCCAGCGACATCAGGACAAACGCCCCGGCCTCTTCTTTGGTGCCGTACTGCTGCATAATCGAGGCATACAGCCCGCCGTTGGTCATATCCATGGCGGCCACCAGCGCCAGCGTAGACAACCCGGCGAAGAAACCAACTTCTACACCATGTTCCGGCAGAATACGTGAAGCAATCGCCGCGACCACCCACGCTACCAGGATCTTGGTTATGACCAGCGTGCCTGATTTACGCAGTACGGTACCGGTAGCGCTTAGCTTGATCGACGCCCCCATACAAAAGAACCAGACCGCCAGAATAGGCACCGTACCGGTGATCATACCGTTGGTAAAGGAGCCGAAGTATTTCCCGGCGCCGGGGGAAAAGGTGTGACACAACGCACCCAGAAAAAGCGGCACCAGCATCATGCCGCCTGGGATTTTCTCTATCGTTCGTTTGATCTGCATTTCCATCACCTGTAGACATAAAAATGGGGCAATTTTTATGGGCGATTGCATCTTGCTTATGAGATGCGCCCGTCTTGATGAAACGAAGATAGACATTCATAGAGACTATAAAAGTGATCCCACTCGCATAATAAAACCTTGTTTCAATTTAAGTGGATCATTGTTTTTATATTGATTTTGATCACAAAAAAACCCCCACAAGCATCGCTTGCAGGGGCTTACTAAAGCGTAGAACTTATTTTTTCGCTGCGAAACGCGCGGCAGCTTCGTCCCAGTTCACCACGTTCCAGAACTCTTTGATGTAGTCCGGGCGGCGGTTCTGGAATTTCAGGTAGTAAGCGTGTTCCCAAACATCCAGGCCCACGATCGGGAAGCCGGAAGCGCCAGAGATAGCTTCACCCATCAGCGGGGAATCCTGGTTAGCAGTGGAAACAACAGCCAGTTTGTCACCTTTCAGAACCAGCCACGCCCAGCCGGAACCAAAACGGGTTGCCGCAGCTTTTTCAAATTCAGCTTTGAAGTTGTCCACGGAGCCGAAGTCACGTTCGATAGCCGCTTTCAGGTCGCCCTGCAGCGTAGTACCGGTTTTCAGACCTTTCCAGAACAGGCTGTGGTTAGCGTGGCCGCCCGCGTTGTTACGCAGTACGGTTTTCTTGTCTGCTGGCAGTTGATCCAGTTTGGTGATCAGCTCTTCAACAGGCAGGCTCGCGAATTCAGGCAAGCTTTCCAGCGCAGCGTTAGCGTTGTTTACGTAAGCCTGGTGGTGTTTGGTATGGTGGATTTCCATCGTCTGCTTATCGAAGTGCGGTTCAAGGGCATCATAAGCGTACGGCAGGGATGGCAGTGTATAACTCATAATCATCTCCAGTATTGTCGGGCGGCCAGTGTTAACGCCGCGTAAGCAGTTGGGTCATTATAGTTAATTAAATGATATTGAAAATGATTATCAATGCCGTACTTTTTACATGGCTATTATGAGGTAAAAGTGTGAGCATCACTGGGAAAATCAGGCTGATCTTGCCAATCTGAGTAGAAAATAGGCAGCGACATGAAGGACATGGGAGATAAAGCACGACATAGTCTGAAAATTATCTCACAAGGAAATATTGCTATGTCTGTCAACATCGCCCTTTTTGGTATCGGCCTCGACACATACTGGCCCCAGTTTACAGGCCTGGAGTCACGTCTTCAGGGCTATCTGCAATCAATTGATGAGCGCCTGACGGCGCAACAAGCCAGCGTGATTAATGGCGGCCTGATTGATAACGTCGATAAAGCCGATGCCCTTATCAGACGGTTGCAGCAACAGCCGATCGATGCTGTCTGTCTTTACATCAGCACCTATGCGCTCAGCTCAACGGTGCTACCGCTTGTGCAGAGTATCAATAAACCGGTCATTATTCTGGCCCTGCAGCCAGAGCCAGGGCTGCCTTATTCAACAATCCGTCAAATTCCCGATCGGGGAGGCCGTACTGGAGAGTGGCTGGCGCACTGTCAGGCCTGCAGCGCCCCCGAACTGGCAAACGTGTTTAACCGTGCGAATATCCGCTTTCAGTTGATTGTTGGCGCATTACAGGGCGATGAGTATGTCTGGCAACAAACGGCGCAGTGGCTACAGGCACTTAACGCTCGTCAAATGCTGGCAAATTGTCAGGTCGGCGTCCTCGGGCACTATTATGACGGCATGGTAGACGTTTACAGCAATATGACGAACTTGTCCGCCAAAATGGGCGTACGCTTTAAGCCACTGGAAATGTGTGAGTTGGCGGAATATCGCGAGCAGGTCAGCGAGGCAGACCTCAACGCCAAACGACAGGAAATGCACCGTGTACTTCAGTTGGATGCGGCATGCGAACCTGCAGAGCTCAACCGCGCACTCACCACTGCCTGCGCCATGGATAAACTAATTGCCCAGAATAAACTCGGTGCACTAGCCTATTACTATGAAGGCCGTAACGGCAACGCTTACGAGAACATCATCACCTCAATCATTCTCGGCAACACGCTGCTTACCCACCGTGGTATTCCCGTAGCGGGAGAATATGAAATCAAAAATGTGCTGGCGATGAAAATTCAGCAACTTCTGGGGGCTGGCGGTTCATTCTCAGAACCATATGGCATTGAATTTAATGATGATGCTGTTTTGTGGGGACATGACGGTCCGGCACACCCGCTGATGGCGGATGGTCCGGTGAGTCTGGTGCCGCTGCCGGTTTATCATGGTAAACCCGGTAAAGGTGTATCTATCCAGATGACCGTAAAATCAGGTCCGGTGACCTTTCTTTCGGTAATTGAAGATGCCGAAAACGGGGTGCGTTTACAGTATGCCGAAGGTGAAGCTGTGCCAGGTGAAGTCCTGGATATTGGCAACACCAATAGCCGCTATCGCTTCCCGTTATCAGCTCGCGAGTTCACCACACAATGGTGCATGGGCGGCCCAGCTCATCATTGCAGCATTGGCCTGGGGCACCATGGCGAGGCACTGGAAAAACTCGCCTGGCTACTGGGTATTCAGGCAGTAAGAATTTGCTAATCCTCTATATTTCCGCCCTTCTCAAAAAAGAGGGGCGGGGCCGCATTTGTGATCAATATCCCTTTCATCCCCTGAATTTTGCCAGCATTACTGATCACACGGCAGCATGCTGAAGGTTAATCTATTGCTCACTCTTTAGACTTTTGAACATCAAAACGGGTGTTTTCATCCTGCCAAATCGATAATTCAAAAGGAAACAGAATGGGTAACGCAATTACGATGGGGATAATATGGCATCTAATCGGTGCCGCTAGTGCCGCTTGTTTCTATGCCCCTTTTAAAAAGGTACAACACTGGTCCTGGGAAACCATGTGGTCTATAGGTGGTTTTGTTTCATGGCTGATCCTTCCCTGGCTCGTCAGCGCGATCCTTCTGCCGGACTTCTGGGCCTATTACAGTTCATTCAGTGCGTCCACCCTGCTGCCGGTATTTTTATTCGGTGCCATGTGGGGGATTGGTAATATCAACTATGGCCTGACTATGCGCTATCTCGGTATGTCGATGGGGATCGGGATCGCTATCGGCATTACGCTAATTGTTGGTACCTTAATGACGCCAATCATTGCCGGTAAATTTGACGTGCTCATTGGCACACCAGGCGGACGTATGACCCTGCTCGGCGTGCTGGTCGCCCTGATCGGAGTGGCGATTGTCACCCGCGCCGGACAGTTAAAAGAGCGCAAGATGGGCATCAAGGCCGAAGAGTTCAATCTGAAAAAAGGTCTGATACTGGCGGTGATGTGCGGCTTTTTCTCCGCGGGGATGTCCTTTGCCATGGATGCGGCTAAACCAATGCACGAAGCCGCTGCAACACTCGGTATCGATCCGCTGTATGTCGCCCTGCCAAGCTACGTAGTCATCATGGGCGGTGGTGCGGTGATCAATCTGGGATACTGCTTCATTCGTCTGGCAAAAATGAAAAACCTGTCAGTAAAGGCCGATTTCTCTTTAGCAAAACCGCTGATTATCAGCAATATCCTGTTTTCTGCGCTTGCTGGCCTGATGTGGTATCTCCAGTTCTTCTTTTACGCCTGGGGCCATGCCAAAATTCCAGCACAGTATGACTACATGAGCTGGATGCTGCACATGAGCTTCTACGTCCTGTGCGGCGGTATCGTGGGCCTGATCATGAAAGAGTGGAGCAATGCAGGGAGACGTCCGGTCAGCGTGCTAAGTCTTGGCTGCGTAGTGATCATTGTCGCAGCAAACATTGTTGGTCTGGGAATGGCCAGCTAATCATGTTGGGTACTGAGATGACGCCACTGGCTCGGCGTCATCCCGGTTTCGCGCGTGAATACCACCGAAAAGTAGTTACTATCCTCAAAGCCGCAGCGCATGGAAATCTCACTAATCATCAACCGACTATGCTTGAGCAGATACTGTGCATGGCACACCCGCACCTGGCGCTGATACTGGTTGATAGTCATCCCGGTCTGGCTACGGAACTGCTGGCGCAAAACGCGTTCGCTGCACCGTTCACGCTCGCAAAACGTATCCAGTTCGAACGCATGCTCATGGCTACCGGCTAACGCGGTGATCAGTTTATCCAGCAGCGTTTCACTTGACGTCGCCGGGAGCGTATCCGTGGCATAACGATGACGTTTAAGGTGAGTTACCAGTTGACCAAACAGCAGCTCAGCCATGGTAAAGGCCTGCGCATCGCGCTGATTACTTTCATGCTCAAGCTGGCTTATAACCTGTCTGGCCTGGGTCATGCCAACGCTGCCAAGTCGCCAGTGCGGCTGCCTTGGCGTACCGTCAAATCCGGGGATCGCCCCTTGCCAGTCAACATTCAGCGTTAACCGCTCCGGGCAGTAGATGATATTTTGCAACACAAGGTCGTTAACGGAGGTGTAGGAGTGTTTATCTTCGGCGCGAATGTAAAACAGATCGCCGCGGGTTATCCGGTACGGACGATCGTAAAGGACATGCAGACCATTGCCGCGCCAGACCAGAACCAGCTCGCAAAACTCGTGGGTATGCTCAGCAAAGACATCCTGCGGATAACGATCGGCCACGGCGACAGCCTGCTGCTCATGCGCAAAAAAGTCTGATTTCAAAAGAACCAGATGATTCGCCATCACATCACCTCAACCTGTACGCTTGCCGGATGCGCTGCGCTTATCCGGCATGAAAGGGTATGATTATCAGCAAACGGACGGTAAAAAACGTTGATAGCTTTCGCGTTACTGAAGGCTGCTTCCCGCTATAAGGTCACGCCCCTGACGAATATCGCGTGGCGACCACTCGAACTCACGGCGAAAAAGCGTCGAAAAGTGGTTACTGTCACCGAAACCGCAGAGATAAGCGATATCAGTCACGCTGTCATCACTGTGGCGGAGCAGATGCCTGGCTTTAATCAGTCGCAGACGGTTAAGGTAGCGCTGCGGCGTCAATCCTGTTTGCTGTTTAAGCTGGCGATGCAGAGTGCGTAAAGAGAGCGAAAACTTCTCGGCCAGCGCCTCCCAACACACCTCTTCGGCAAAGTTATCCTCCAGCCATGCCATCAAAAGGTTAAGCCGCGCATCGTTATCGGTCGCCGCTTCCATCAGGCTGCTTTTACGCAGCAGTACCAGCAACTGCATAAACAGGATCTCGCGATTTGCCGCCGTGGGCGTATCCATCTCCTCGCCGAGCGTCTCCATCTGCCCCACCAGGTGACGAACCTGCTGCAGTACGCCCTGGTTTACGCGCCAGTGGGAGGGATACTGCCCATTTTGTTCCTGAGGCAAAAGCTGATTCAGCCCGGCCAGAAATTGAAACGCATCCGGAGAGCGATACAACACATTGGTCAGACACAGATTGTCAGTATGTTCATATAAATGCCTGTCATGATCGCGGACGAAACACACCGTACCACCGCTGATGGTGTAAGGCTGTCCGTTGAACACATGGATCCCCGTTCCATGTTCGACCACCACAATTTCATGAAAATCATGATGATGTTCAGGAAACGCGGGCTGAGGAAGCCGCGGTTCAATAGCCACTGGCGCTTTACCTGTCGGAAAAAAATCCACGCAATGCAGTACGGTCATGACGGCTCCCCCTGATTAACGAATATGGCTGAATAGTAATTAAGGGTTCCTACCCTCACCTTAATTTTTTGACGCCAAAGTGCGTAAACACGGTTAATTCTTTAAGAAATGGCGGGAAAGATCGGGAAATGCGGAAGGCGTCACATCCGCCAAAATCCGCGCTATTAGTGGAAACTGTGAACAACATCACGTTCACCTTTGCCATGTTGCCAGCCGCTAATTGGGGCTGTCACTGTCAAGAAGGTACGCTTTATTCGGGGTTCTTAGACTGAGTGCAATAAAACTCAGAAGGACCTCGCCATGACTTTTCGCCATTGTGTCGCTGTCGATCTCGGCGCATCCAGTGGGCGCGTAATGCTCGCTCGTTACGACAGTAAACACCGCACACTGACGCTGCGTGAAATCCACCGCTTCGTTAACTGTCTGCAAAAAACGGACGGTTTTGACACCTGGGACATCGACAGCCTGGAAAACGACATTCGCCTTGGCCTGAAAAAAGTCTGTGATGAAGGCATTCGGATAGACAGCATTGGCATTGATACCTGGGGCGTGGATTACGTATTGATCGATAACGCCGGCCAACGTGTTGGTCTGCCGGTCTCTTACCGTGACAGCCGCACGACCGGCATTATGTCACAGGCGATGGCGCAGCCAGGTAAAGGTGAAATCTACCGCCGTAGCGGCATTCAGTTTCTGCCGTTTAACACCTTGTATCAGCTACGTGCGCTGGTTGAACAGCAGCCAGAACTGCTTGCGCAGGTGGCACATGCCCTGCTGATCCCCGACTACTTCAGCTTTCGCCTGACCGGCAAATTGAACTGGGAATACACCAACGCCACCACCACCCAGTTAGTCAATATCAACACCGACGACTGGGATGACACGCTGCTGGCGTGGACCGGGGCAGACAAAGCCTGGTTTGGTCGCCCGACGCATCCGGGGAACGTCATTGGTCACTGGATTTGCCCGCAGAAAAACCAAATTCCGGTTGTGGCCGTCGCCAGTCACGACACCGCCAGCGCGGTCATCGCTTCACCGCTGGCCGATAAAAATAGTGCGTATCTCTCTTCCGGTACCTGGTCGCTGATGGGCTTTGAGAGCAGAACGCCGTATACCAACGATGCGGCGCTGGCGGCGAACATCACCAACGAAGGGGGCGCGGAAGGGCGCTACCGCGTACTGAAAAACATCATGGGACTGTGGCTGCTCCAGCGCGTTTTAAAAGAGCGCCAGATTACCGACCTGCAAACGCTTATTGCCCAAACGCAAGCGCTGCCGGCCTGCCAATTCCTGATTAACCCGAACGACGATCGCTTTATCAACCCCGACGATATGAGCGCGGAAATTCAGGCGGCCTGTCGTGAATCGGGTCAACCCGTTCCCCAGCAAAACGCCGAACTGGCGCGCTGTATCTTCGACAGCCTGGCATTGCTATACGCTGACATTCTGCAAGAACTGGCACAACTGCGTGGTGCAGCATTTAGCCAACTGCACATCGTTGGCGGCGGCTGCCAGAACGCCCTACTGAACCAGCTGTGCGCGGATGCCTGCGGTATTCGCGTGATGTCCGGGCCGATTGAGGCCTCCACGCTCGGCAATATTGGCATCCAGTTGATGACGCTGGACGAGCTCAACAACGTCGATGATTTCCGTCAGGTGGTGCGTGCCAACTACGACCTGACCACCTTCATTCCAAATCCTGAAAGTGAAATTGCCCGCTACCAGGCGCAGTTTCCATCACTACGACAGACAAAGGAGCTTTGCGCATGACCACTCAACTTGAACAAGCCTGGGAACTGGCAAAACTGCGTTTCGCCGCGGTAGGCATTGATGTCGAGGCGGCCTTACGCCAGCTCGATCGTCTGCCGGTCTCCATGCACTGCTGGCAGGGCGATGATGTCGCCGGTTTCGAGAATCCGGAAGGCTCGCTCACAGGCGGTATTCAGGCTACCGGCAACTATCCGGGCAAAGCGCGTAACGCCACCGAACTGCGCGCCGATCTGGAGCAGGCACTGAGCCTGATCCCGGGTCCAAAACGTCTGAATTTGCACGCGATCTATCTGGAGTCCGATACGCCGGTTGCCCGCGACCAAATCAAACCTGAACATTTTAAAAACTGGGTTGAGTGGGCGAAAGCAAACCAGTTAGGGCTGGATTTCAACCCCTCCTGCTTCTCTCACCCGCTGAGCGCCGACGGCTTCACGCTGGCCCACGCCGATGACACCATTCGCCAGTTTTGGATTGACCACTGCAAAGCCAGCCGTCGCGTCTCAGCGTATTTTGGCGAGCAGTTGGGTACGCCATCGGTGATGAATATCTGGATCCCGGATGGCATGAAAGACATTACCGTTGACCGGTTAGCACCACGCCAACGTCTGCTTGAAGCACTGGATGAAGTGATCAGCGAAAAACTCGACCCGGCGCACCATATCGACGCCGTCGAGAGCAAGCTGTTTGGCATCGGCGCCGAAAGCTACACCGTGGGCTCCAACGAGTTCTATATGGGTTACGCCACCAGCCGTCAAACCGCGCTGTGCCTGGATGCGGGTCACTTCCATCCGACTGAAGTGATTTCCGACAAAATCTCCGCCGCCATGCTGTACGTACCGCGTCTGCTGCTGCACGTCAGCCGTCCGGTGCGCTGGGACAGCGATCACGTGGTGCTGCTGGATGACGAAACGCAGGCGATTGCCAGCGAGATCGTCCGCCACAACCTGTTCGACCGCGTACACATCGGCCTCGACTTCTTCGACGCCTCTATTAACCGCATCGCCGCGTGGGTTATCGGCACTCGCAATATGAAAAAAGCCCTGCTGCGCGCGCTGTTAGAACCGACCGAACAACTGCGTCAGCTGGAAGCCAGCGGCGACTACACCGCTCGTCTGGCCCTGCTGGAAGAGCAAAAATCGCTGCCGTGGCAGGCCGTCTGGGAGATGTATTGCCAGCGTCACGACACGCCAGCGGGAAGCCAGTGGCTGGACAGCGTGCGCGCCTATGAGAAAGAGATTTTGAGCAAACGTAGCTAACCGTGACACCAGGCTTACAGGCCGGATAAGACGCCCCACGTCGCTATCCGGCAATGAATGAAAGACGATTGCCGGATGGATCTTCACTTATCCGGCCTACGTAAGACCCGATAACGATCGGGCAATCAACAGGATCACCGAATATGCAAAACATGACTAATTCCTGGTTCGTCCAGGGGATGATCAAAGCCACTTCCGACGCGTGGCTGAAAGGCTGGGACGAACGTAACGGCGGCAATCTGACGCTGCGTCTGGATGAGGCTGACATTGCGCCATTTAGCGCCGATTTCCACGAAAAACCGCGCTATATCGCGCTAAGTCAGCCAATGCCTTTGCTGGCAAACACGCCGTTTATCGTCACCGGTTCCGGTAAATTTTTCCGTAACGTTCAGCTCGATCCCGCGGCAAATTTGGGCGTGGTGAAAGTAGACAGCGACGGCGCGGGCTACCACATCCTTTGGGGCCTGACCCACGAAGCGGTGCCAACCTCCGAGTTGCCGGCTCACTTCCTCTCCCATTGCGAGCGTATTAAAGCGACGAACGGCAAAGACCGCGTGATCATGCACTGCCATGCTACCAACCTGATCGCCCTGACCTACGTGCTGGAAAACAACACCCCGTTGATTACCCGCAAACTGTGGGAAGGCAGCACCGAATGTCTGGTGGTGTTCCCGGATGGCGTCGGCATTCTGCCGTGGATGGTGCCGGGTACGGATGAAATCGGTCAGGCAACCGCCGAGGAAATGCAGAAACACTCGCTGGTACTGTGGCCGTTCCACGGCGTGTTCGGCAGCGGTCCCTCCCTCGACGAAGCATTTGGCTTGATAGATACCGCAGAAAAATCCGCCGAAGTTTTAGTCAAAATCTATTCGATGGGCGGTATGAAGCAGACCATCACACGTGAAGAGCTGGTAGCACTGGCTAAACGCTTTGGCGTGACTCCGCTGGCAAGCGCCGTAGAGCTGTACTGATACCTGCCAACTCAACGCCGGATGCGGCTTCGCTTTATCCGGCCTACATGACGATGCACGTTTCACCGTCGGCCCGATAAGCGTAATGCCATCGGGCACCAGGGATTTTTTTTTAGGAGAATAGTGATGAGCTTTATGTTGGCACTGCCAAAAATTAGCCTGCATGGCGCCGGCGCGATTGCCGATATGGTGAATCTCGTGGCGAATAAACAATGGGGCAAAGCGCTGATCGTCACCGATGGTCAGTTGGTGAAGCTGGGCCTGCTGGATAGCCTGTTTGCCGCACTGGATGAACATCAAATGTCTTACCACCTGTTTGATGAGGTGTTCCCGAATCCGACAGAAGAGCTGGTACAGAAAGGTTTTACGGCATATCAGGGGGCAGAATGTGACTATATTATCGCCTTCGGCGGAGGCAGCCCGATCGATACCGCCAAAGCGGTGAAGATCCTGACCGCCAACCCAGGCCCTTCTACCGCTTACTCCGGCGTAGGCAAAGTGAAAAATGCGGGCGTGCCGCTGGTTGCCATCAATACCACTGCTGGTACAGCAGCAGAGATGACCAGCAACGCGGTCATTATCGACTCTGCCCGCAAGGTCAAAGAGGTGATCATCGACCCGAACATCATCCCGGATATCGCCGTGGATGACGCCAGCGTGATGCTGGAAATCCCAGCCTCCGTTACCGCCGCAACCGGCATGGACGCCCTGACTCACGCGGTGGAAGCCTATGTTTCCGTTGGCGCGCATCCGCTCACCGACGCCAACGCCCTGGAAGCGATTCGCCTGATCAACCTGTGGCTGCCGAAAGCGGTCGACGATGGTCATAACCTCGAGGCCCGTGAGCAAATGGCGTTTGGTCAGTATCTGGCGGGTATGGCATTCAACAGTGCTGGTCTGGGTCTGGTGCATGCGCTGGCACACCAGCCAGGCGCGACCCATAATCTGCCGCACGGCGTCTGCAATGCCATCCTGCTGCCGATCATCGAAAACTTTAACCGCCCTAACGCCGTGGCGCGTTTTGCCCGAGTGGCGCAGGCGATGGGAGTGGACACCCGCGGGATGAGCGACGAAGCGGCAAGCATGGAGGCCATCACCGCGATTCGTGCCCTGAGCAAGCGTGTAGGTATTCCGGCTGGTTTTAGTTCCCTTGGCGTGACGAAAGAGGATATTGAAGGCTGGCTGGATAAAGCCCTCGCCGATCCATGTGCGCCGTGTAACCCACGCACCGCCAGCCGCGATGAGGTCCGCGAGCTGTATCTGGAGGCGTTATGATCCGCAAGGCCTTTGTGATGCAGGTGAATGCCGACGCGCACGTTGAGTATCAACGTCGGCACAATCCCATCTGGCCAGAACTGGAAGCGGTGCTGAAAGAGCACGGTGCCCATCACTACGCGATTTATCTCGACCAGGAACGCAACCTGCTGTTCGCCACCGTCGAGATTGAGTCAGAAGAGCGCTGGAACGCCGTTGCCAGCACCGATGTTTGCCAGCGTTGGTGGAAGCATATGCGTGATGTCATGCCCGCCAATCCGGACAACAGCCCGGTCAGCGCTGAGCTAAAAGAAGTATTTTATCTGCCTTAACCGCTCTGTTTCCTCCCCTGACGGGGGAGGAAACCTTTTTCTCCCGTCAGCAGCATTGCGTTCGTTTTGTCATCCACGCCTTTTCCCCACAACCCGGCACCTGCTCAGGCATACCGATGCTGAAAGTCTCCGGCGTCACCAAACTGGAAGACGGGACTGCATTTAACTACTCGTGTAGCTACAACCGCGCCGACAAGTTCAAAATCAAAAATAACTGGGTGGGAAAATAAAAGCCTGATGACCAGGCTCTAAGAAAAAAGCGCCTGAATCCAGGCGCCTGAGAACGGAAAATCAGAAGAAGTATTTGAAACGGAGACGCGCGCCGTAACGGTCGTCGTCGTCGGTATAATTCTCCGGATTGCTGTTATCGCTGTTAATCATCGAATAATAAGCGCCGAGATAAATATTAAAGTTCTGCATATCCATCACATTCGGAATTAAATAAGACGCGTGAATGGTATGAATATCGTAAGTGCCCTCATTGTAGAACCAGTCATTATCATCGTGATCGATCAGACCGTTAAATTCGTCGATCTTGTTATGAGCATAGATATAGCCCAGTTCAAAGCGCTTCCACAGAGCGTTGGCCGCCGCCGTAAAATCTTTTTCGTTATCCGCATCGAGATAAGCGGTGTTCAGGTTAAACACCAGGCCATTTTCCGGATCGGCTTTCAGACCGTTCCAGGTCATCGTCATACCGTAACCGGTACGATCGGACTGATCGACAAAGTTGCCCTGAGCATCGGTATATCCATAGGCGTTATTGATAACGTTCGATTCCATGGCCGCAGAAATCGTCAGCGCATCCACCGGCGTCCAGGCGACGACCGGGCGCAGATAAGCCACGTTTTTCTCCTGCTCCATTTCACGACCATGATAGCTGCTATCCTGATAAAGCGAGGTACCATCTTCCAGCAGGGTATTTAACTCGAAATACCAGTTATCGAGCTGTTTGCTCATCAGGAAGCTGCCGCCGGAATCAGAACGGCCACGACCTTCTTTCATCATGTAGATGTAGCCGCTACCGTCATCATACAAATCGTTGGCGGTATGCCCTGAATGCTCAACAAAGGTATCCTGATTCAGCGGGAACATATCGTAAGCTTCGAAACGACCGACTTTTACTTTCCAGTCATTTTCCTGACCGAAGAAGAAAGCGGCGTCATCAAGATTGACCGAACCCGTCATGTCAGCCAGCGGTTGCGCTGAGAAACCGGCGAAATAGCCGTTATCCAGCTTACGCATACCGTCAAAGCCCAGCAGGATGCGTCCGTTCAGATCCCAGCGTTCATTGGTTGGGTCGCCCACATTCGAATTGGTTGCCGCCAGCACGCCTTTGTTGCTTTCCGCATCCATGTTGAATTCCACGTCGCCGTAGATTTTCAGATCGCCATAGCCGGAGAGCACCAGGTTAGGGGCGGTGGCGTTCTTTTTGGTCTCTTGCGCGGGCGTAGTGCCGTTGACTGGCGTATTCCCCTGAGCAACTTTAATTTCCTGGATCTCCGCAGCCTGCTGTACCTGCAATTGCTGCACCTGATTTTCCGTTTTTGCCGCGCGGTTTTCCGCAGCTTCCAGCCGAGCCTCCAGTTGTTCGAGCCGCTGTTCCAGAGTCATTTTTTGCGTTTTAGCAAAGCCATTATTTGCCACTAATAATAGACCTATTGCTAAAGCTAACGTCGATTTCTTCATTATTTGCTTTCCTTGAAATAAAGATCGCCCAACGTCTTCCGACCGGAAGACGCGCAACATGCAAATCCAAAAAATATTTTTATAGGTAATACGATACCGATGACTGAAATAAATTCAGAACATTAAAACGTGGCACCAGTGCAGGCTAATATTTATTATCATACTGATTTTATTATGTGTAACGTAGATATAAGTAAGAATGTGAGGGATATAACAATAGTGCTGAAATTAACTAAAAATAATAAAAACAATTTTATATGAATAACAATAAAACATAATTAAAAATAATAAAGGCGCGAACGATAATCGCCGCACCTTTATTTAATAAGCGTTCAATTAACTCTGCTCAGAAACCAGAATCGCCTGAGTGTCAGGCTCCAGTGCTTTAAAGATATGCGCTTGATCGGCGGGGTAACAAATATAATCCCCCTCACCTAACTCTTCCGGCGCTTCCGTCAATCCCACCATCGCCTTACCCTGCGTTACGATAATATGTTCAACCGATCCCGGTGGATGCGGTTGTGAAATACGATCCGCGCCCGGCTGCGTCAGCAGCAGATAGATATCCCGCCGCGCACCCGGTGGGCAGGCGGCCAGTAAAATGGCCTGATAGTGGGCCTGCTCAGCCACGACTTTTGTCCCTTCGCCGCGGCGAATCACCTGCGTTTTTTGCTCCTGCGGTTCCAGCAAGCGCGCAAAGGGAATATCTAACGCCACACACAGCGACCAGAGCGTTTCCAGGCTAGGATTTCCATTGCCCGCTTCCAATTGCGAGAGTGTCGATTTTGCAATCCCTGCGCGACGGGCAATCTCCGCCAGCGACAAACCGGTGCGCTGACGTTCACGCACCAGACTTTTCGCGATCATACTGATGGGCTGGGTCATTCACGACTCCATGTTTTTTATATCGAACGAATTGTTCGACTTGTAAAGCCAATTAGTCACGTTCATTATAATGGAAACTCGTTCGATATGGCTAAAACGGTATGAAACATTATTTTTCCAGTCTCAAAGGCGACACGATAAAAGCAATATTTTTAGTCTGTCTGGCCGTCGGTGTAGTCGGCATGTCATACGGCTCGCTGGCGATGGCCTACGGCTTCCCGCTGTGGGTACCGTTTGTACTCTCTATTACAGTGCTGGCGGGCGCGTCCGAGTTTATGTTTATCGGCATTATCGCCAGCGGTGGTAATCCACTGGCGGCTGCGGCTGCGGGTTTACTGGTTAACGCCCGACACGTGCCGTTCGGCGTCACCGTGCGCGATCTGGTAGGCACCCGGGCTGCCAGTTTCCTCGGCTGTCATATTATGAACGACGAAAGCGTGGTCTTTGGCCTGTCGCAAAAAACGCCTGAGCAACGTAAAGCCGCCTACTGGCTGTGTGGTCTGGGCGTCGCAATTTTCTGGCCTGTTGGCACCCTGATCGGCGCAGGCGTCGGCAAACTGCTCCCTGCCCCGGAAACCATCGGTCTGGATGCCGTCTTCCCTGCCATTCTGCTGGCTCTGGTCGTCCCGGCATTCAAAAACCGCACTACGCTGATTCGTGCCTGTAGCGGCGCCACGTTGTCGCTTGCCGCCATTCCCTTTGCGCCGGTCGGTTTACCGGTTTTGCTCTCACTCTTTGGCTTACTGACGAGGAAAAAATAATGGGCAATATGACGCTGTTTATCGTCGGTATCGCCATGTTATCTGTGGGAACGTATTTAATGCGTTTAGGGGGAGCTAAGCTTGGAAGCCGTTTAGCGTTCTCAGAACGCTCGCAGGCGCTGCTTTCCGACGCCGCAACGGTATTACTGTTCTCCGTTGCGCTGGCGACCACCTTTTACGAAGGCGAACACTTTGCCGGGATGGCGCGCGTACTCGGCGTGGCTTTTGCGGTATTTCTCGCCTGGCGTAAGATGCCGCTGATCGTGGTGATCGTTGCCGCCGCAGTGGTAACCGCGCTGTTACGAATGGTGGGTATACACTAACTATATAATTACCCTGGCGAAATATTCATCAGGGTAATCACCTGTAGCGTTATGTGTTTTACCCCACAAAACCAGGCGCTAACTCTGCCTCAAATTGTCACTTCCCGCTGACATATTGCTGCTCATCTCTTCACCATCTCACCGTTAAAATCAAATCAAACAGTTTTTAACGGAGTCCCACCATGACAGCCCTTACAGCTAACTGCATTGACCTGAATATTCAGGGGAATAGCGTTTATGCCATCCTCAAGCAACTGGCGAATATGGCGCTTCAAAATGGCTACGTCTCTGACCGCAGCGCCTTCCTGCAAACGCTGCTGATACGCGAAAAGCTGCATTCCACCGGCTTTGGTTCGGGCATTGCCGTCCCACACGGTAAAAGCGCCTGTATCACACGCCCCTTCGTCTTGTTCGCGCGCAAATCAGAAAAAGTGGACTGGAAAGCCAGCGACGGCGAGGACGTTAACTGCTGGATCTGCCTCGGCGTGCCACAAACGGGCGAGGACGATCAGGTCAAAATTATCGGCACCCTGTGCCGCAAAATTATCCATCAAGATTTCATCAACCAACTGAAGCAAGGCGACACCGACCAGGTACTCGCCCTGCTCAATCAGACCTTAACCTCATAAGGAAGCGGCTATGGAGTCATCCTTGCGTTTAGTGGCGATTACCAACTGTCCGGCGGGTATCGCCCACACTTATATGGTGGCAGAAGCGCTGGAGCAAAAAGCGCGCTCGCTCGGCCATACGATTAAAGTCGAAACCCAGGGCTCAAGCGGCATCGAAAACCGACTGACCAGTGAAGAAATTGCCGCTGCCGATTACGTTATTCTGGCTACAGGTCGCGGCCTGAGCGGTGAAGACCGGGCGCGTTTCGCCGGGAAAAAAGTCTATGAAATAGCCATTTCCCAGGCGCTGAAAAATATCGACCTGATTTTTACGCAGTTACCGACTCATTCACAACTTTTTGCCACTGATAGCAGCGTGAAGCTGGGAAAACAGGAGGTCCAGCACGGTAGCGTGATGAGCCACCTGATGGCTGGCGTTTCCGCCGCGCTGCCGTTTGTTATTGGCGGCGGTATTCTGGTTGCCATCGCTAATATGCTGGTACAGTTCGGTTTGCCCTATGCCGATATGTCGAAAGGTGCGCCGTCGTTCACCTGGGTTGTTGAATCCATCGGCTATCTGGGTTTCACCTTTATGATCCCCATTATGGGGGCATACATCGCGTGGTCGATTGCCGATAAGCCCGCTTTTGCCCCGGCGTTTCTGGTGTGTTACCTGGCGAACGATAAAGGTCTTCTCGGCACCCAGTCCGGCGCGGGGTTTCTCGGCGCGGTCGTACTCGGGCTGGCAATTGGCTACTTTGTGCTTTGGTTTCGCAAGGTTCGACTCGGCAAAGCGTTGCAGCCGCTGCTCGGCTCCATGCTGATCCCGTTTGTCACTTTGCTGGTGTTTGGCGTCCTGACTTATTACGTCATCGGCCCGGTGATGTCCGATCTTATGGGCGGCCTGTTGCATTTCCTGAATACCATTCCCCCTTCAATGAAAATGGGCGCAGCCTTCCTCGTTGGCGCAATGCTGGCATTTGATATGGGCGGGCCAATCAATAAAACGGCCTGGTTCTTCTGCTTCTCACTGCTGGAAAAACATATCTATGACTGGTACGCCATCGTCGGCGTGGTGGCGCTGATGCCGCCCGTCGCGGCAGGTATCGCCACCTATTTAGCGCCGAAACTGTTTACCCAGCAGGAGAAGGCCGCCGCCAGCAGTGCGATTGTAGTGGGTGCCACCGTCGCCACCGAACCGGCAATCCCCTATGCGCTGGCCGCGCCGCTGCCGATGATTACCGCCAATACGCTCTCCGGTGGTATTACCGGCATGCTGGTCATCGCCTTTGGAATCAAACGTCTCGCGCCGGGTTTAGGTATCTTTGATCCGCTAATTGGCCTGATGTCTCCGGTGGGGTCATTTTACCTGGTGCTGGCTATCGGTCTGGCGCTGAACATTTCGTTAATTATCATCCTGAAAGGATTGTGGCTGAAACGTAAAGCCGCGCAGCAGGAGCTTGCCCATGAACATTGAGTTACTTCAGCAGTTATGCGAAGCCAGCGCCGTCAGCGGTGATGAGCAGGAAGTTCGCACTCTTCTCATTAATGCGCTGGATTCCAGCGTCGATGAAATCACTTTTGACGGCCTCGGCAGTTTTGTCGCACGCAAAGGCAACCGTGGGCCGAAGGTTGCCATCGTCGGCCACATGGATGAAGTGGGCTTTATGGTCACGCATATCGACGAAAGCGGCTTTTTGCGCTTCACCACCATTGGCGGTTGGTGGAGCCAGTCGATGCTGAACCACCGGGTCGCCATCCGCACCCGCAAGGGCGTTAAAATCCCTGGCATAATCGGCTCCGTGGCACCGCACGCCTTAACGGAAAAGCAGAAACAGCAACCTCTGACATTTGACGAAATGTTCATCGATATTGGCGCCAACAGCCGCGAAGAAGTAGAAAACCGCGGAATTGCGATCGGTGATTTCGTGAGCCCGGAAGCCAATTTCGCTCGCTGGGGCGAAGATAAGATCGTCGGCAAAGCGCTGGATAATCGCGTCGGCTGTGCCCTGATGACCGAGCTTTTACAAACCGTGGATAACCCTGAAATTACCCTGTACGGCGTGGGCAGCGTGGAAGAAGAAGTGGGTTTACGCGGGGCGCAAACCTCAGCGGAGCATATCAAGCCCGATGTGGTGATCGTGCTGGATACTGCGGTTGCGGGCGATGTGCCCGGAATCGACAGCATTAAATACCCACTCAAGCTTGGCGAGGGCCCAGGGCTGATGCTGTTCGATAAGCGCTATTTCCCTAATCAGCAGTTGGTTGCCACATTAAAAGCGTGTGCAGAAAACAGCGGTGCGTCATTGCAGTTTTGCACCATGAAAACCGGGGCGACGGACGGTGGACGCTATAACGTTATGGGCGGCGGTCGTCCGGTGGCGGCGCTATGCCTGCCGACTCGCTATCTCCACGCCAACAGCGGCATGATTTCCGCATCGGATTACGACGCGCTGTTTACGCTGGTGCGCGAACTGCTCACCTCGCTGTCGACCGAAAAGGTCCGCGCGCTTACTGACTTTCGCCGGGAGAGTTAATGCTTTCGGAACGCCAGTTAAAATTGGTGGATCTTCTTGAACAGCAGCCGTGTTTGCTGGGCGACCTGGCGCGGCAAACTGGCGTTTCAGGCAGAACCATCCTGCGCGATATTGACTACCTCAATTTTACCCTCAGCGGTAAGGCCCGCATTCAGCCCGGTGGCAGTGCGGGCTATCAGTTGGAAATTGTCGACAGACGCGGTTATTTTCAGCTTCTGCAACGCCATGATAATGATGACCGGTTGCTGGCCTTTCTTCTGCTCAATACCTTTACACCGCGTGTACAGCTGGCTTCGGCGCTCAATTTACCTGAAACCTGGGTGGCCGATCGTCTCCCACGGTTGAAGCAGCGCTATGAGCGGGCCTTTTGTCTTGCCAGCCGCCCGGGCGTCGGTCATTTCATTGATGAACCAGAAGAAAAGCGCATTATCCTGTTGGCGAATCTGCTTAAAAAAGATCCCCTCTTAATTCCACTGCCGGGTATTACCCGGGACAATATCGACAGGCTCAATGCAGCATGTGAAAAACTTAATGAATTCCCGCTCATCTCGGGAGAGTACCTGGCAAGTCTGGTGCTGGCCGTCTATGCCCTGCGTAACCAGCTCTCCGGGTCATGGCCGGAGTGTCGGTATGTATCACTGAAAAACGCGGTGGAACAAGGAGGAGTCTACCTGGGCGAGAACGCCGTCAGAACACTGATCGGCCTTCTGGAAATCAGACAACGGCAGGCAATGACAATTTCTGCCGATGCGGTGACCTTGTTGTTAAAAAGCGTTCCCGGCATCGCTGCGTTGAACGTTATCGATACCCAACTGGTTGATAATATTACCGGCCACCTGCTGAGATGCGTCTCTGCCCCAGTTTGGGTACCAGAACATCGCCAGAGCAGTATGCACAACCTGAAGTCGACCTGGCCTGCCGCCTTCGATTTGAGTCTGCGTTTTATTGCCCTGTTGCGTGAAAAACTGGATATCCCACTGTTCGATAGCGACCTCATCGGGCTTTACTTCGCCTGCGCACTGGAGCGCCATCAAAACGAGCGCCAGCCGGTCATTTTGTTATCCGACCAGAATGCTATCGCCACCATCAACCAACAGGCCATTGAGCGAGATGTTCTGAATTGTCGGGTGATCATTGCGCGAAATACGAGTGAAGTCAGCGCCATCAGTGAAGAAATCACCCCACTGTTAATCATCAACAATAGTCACTATTTACTTGATGAATATATAAAAAATACCTTAACCATCAAGAACATCATCACCGCTGCGGGTACCGAGCAGATTAAACACTTCCTCGCGACGGCCTTTATCCGCCAGCAGCCCGAACGTTTCTTTTTACAGCCGGGCAGCTTCCATTACGCCAATATGAAGACCGAAAGCTGGCAGAGTATCATCGGCCGGATCTGCGGCCAGCTTGTGGCACAGAGCCATATCACCGAGGACGAAGCGCTGCGCATTTGCGCCCGGGAGCATGAAGGTGAAAACCTGATCGTGAATCGCCTGGCGATTCCTCATTGCTGGAGCGAACAGGAGCGCCGCTTTCGTGGTTTCTTTATTACCCTCGCACACCCTATTCTGGTGAATAACGAACCGGTCAGCCATGTCCTGATCGCCTGTGCCGCCGCCGAGGCGCGGCATGAGCTAAAAATCTTCAGTTATTTATCCAGCGTGCTGAGCAGCCATCCGGCAGAAACTATTGCGGGATTGAAAGACTATAACGCGTTTATCGAATTGCTCAGGCAGTGAATACCGGAAATGAAAAAAGCGCCTCAAGGGCGCTCTTTCGACAGTACTGAGGTATTTTATTTCAGCAGTTCAGCGGTCATGTGCACGCGGTTGCCGGTGTATGCCTGAGTGATTTTATAATCGCTGGCACCTGCACGTTCAGCCTGAGCGGCAATTTTTGCTTCAGCGCTTTCCAGTGTAGAACCGGTTGCGGTAACTGTCTGAGCAGCGAAAGAACCGAAAGAAGTAGCCAGAGCGATAACTGCGACAAAAGTTTTGATGCTTTTCATGATATAAACCCTTTAACTTAGTTGTTTGATTAAGGCACCGTGCCTTGATGTGATAAATAATAGCCATCTCATCGCACAACTAAAAGCGGAAGGATTTGCCAGTCTTATTCAAATTAATTGAACACTGGTTACTCAGTTATCAGACGCTCGGGATGTGTATAAATCGTCGCCCGGCCCGGTTTGCAAAAACCCACCAGCGTCAGGTTACAGCGTTCGGCAACTTCCACAGCGAGCGTTGTCGCCGCAGAAACAGCAAACAGGATTTCCACGCCGCACATTGCCGACTTCTGCACCATCTCGTAGCTGGCGCGGCTGGAGACTAATACCGCGCCCTGCTGCCAGGTTTCCCCTTCGATCGCACGTCGTCCCAGCAGTTTATCCAGCGCAACATGACGTCCAACATCTTCATGCCCGCCCGCCAGATGACCTGACGGCTGTACCCAGGCAGCCGCGTGCGTGCAGCCTGTCAGTTGCCCAACAGGTTGGAAATCAGGGAGATGCCTTAAGGCGTTATCGAGATGCGCCAGATTGAATGTCTGGGTAAACGGCAGCGGCTGGACCGGTTTGCCAATATCATTAAGTTGTTCCACGCCACAAACACCGCAGCCAGTCCGACCGGCCAGTGCGCGACGACGCTCTTTCAGCCCCATAAAGCGCCGACTGGACAGCTCAACCTGCACTTCTAATCCGTTGCAGGAAGGCACCACGTCCATCCCGTAAATATCTTGCGAGGACTCAATAATGCCTTCAGAAAGTGAAAAACCCATCGCGAAGTGCTCAAGATCTTTCGGTGATGCCATCATCACCACGTGTGAAATCCCGTTGTATACCAGCGCCACAGGCACTTCTTCAGCTACCTCATCTGGCTGAGGATGTTGCAAGTCCTCGCGCTTCCAGAGGGTCAACTGACGAGATCCTGTCGGAGATGTCACATTCTTGATGTTTTCTTGAATAATCTTATTCACTTTCTTTTAACCGTATTGGAACACGCATACCAACATTGTGGTATTCTTTACAAATCCCTCCTGGACGGAGGGAAATTCACCCAATTCTGGACCTTTGCGGTCCCGTCCGCAAAGAAAAATAACAACCACTTCCCTCGCGTTCGCGTTATAGGAAAACGAAGGGAACGTGACAATGTCGAAACAAGGAGCGAACCATGCAGGTCAGCAGAAGGCAGTTCTTTAAGATCTGCGCTGGCGGTATGGCAGGCACCACGGCAGCGGCACTGGGCTTTGCACCCGGCGTAGCGCTAGCGGAAACACGGCAATATAAATTGCTGCGCACCCGCGAAACCCGTAACACCTGCACTTACTGTTCCGTTGGCTGTGGACTGTTAATGTACAGTCTCGGTGACGGAGCAAAAAACGCCAAAGCATCCATCTTCCATATCGAAGGGGACCCGGATCACCCGGTGAACCGTGGCGCACTGTGCCCGAAAGGGGCAGGACTTGTGGACTTCATCCACTCTGAAAGCCGCCTGAAATTCCCGGAATACCGCGCACCTGGCTCTGATAAGTGGCAACAGATTAGCTGGGATGAGGCATTTGACCGCATCGCTAAGCTGATGAAAGAAGATCGCGACGCTAACTACGTTGCACAAAACGCCGAAGGCGTAACCGTTAACCGCTGGCTTTCCACCGGGATGCTGTGTGCTTCCGCTTCCAGTAACGAAACCGGCTATTTAACACAAAAATTCTCCCGCGCGCTTGGTATGCTCGCGGTCGACAACCAGGCACGCGTCTGACACGGACCAACGGTAGCAAGTCTTGCTCCAACATTTGGTCGCGGTGCGATGACCAACCACTGGGTCGACATTAAAAACGCCAACCTCGTTGTGGTAATGGGCGGTAACGCCGCTGAAGCTCACCCGGTCGGGTTCCGCTGGGCGATGGAAGCCAAAATTCACAACGGCGCGAAGCTGATTGTTATCGATCCGCGCTTTACGCGAACCGCGGCGGTGGCTGATTTCTATGCTCCGATTCGTTCCGGTACTGACATTGCTTTCCTGTCAGGCGTTTTGCTGTACCTGCTGAACAACGAAAAATTCAACCGCGAATACACTGAAGCCTATACCAACGCAAGCCTGATCGTGCGTGAGGATTACGGTTTCGAAGATGGCCTGTTTACCGGCTACGACGCGGACAAACGCAAGTATGACAAAACCAGTTGGAACTACGAACTGGATGAAAAAGGCTTCGCCAAACGCGATGTCACCCTGCAACACCCGCGCTGCGTATGGAACCTGCTGAAACAGCACGTCTCCCGCTACACGCCGGACGTCGTAGAAAATATCTGCGGTACGCCAAAGGCCGACTTCCTGAAGGTCTGTGAGTACATCGCAGAAACAAGCCGCCCAGATAAAACCGCGTCGTTCCTGTACGCACTGGGCTGGACGCAACACTCCGTTGGTGCGCAGAACATCCGTACCATGGCGATGATCCAGTTGCTGCTGGGTAATATGGGGATGGCAGGCGGCGGCGTTAACGCCCTGCGCGGACACTCTAACATTCAGGGTCTGACCGACTTAGGTCTGCTGTCACAAAGCCTGCCGGGCTATATGACGCTGCCAAGCGAGAAGCAAACTGACCTGCAAACTTACCTTGCCGCCAACACGCCAAAACCGTTGCTGGAAGGCCAGGTGAACTACTGGGGCAACTACCCGAAATTCTTCGTTTCGATGATGAAAGCCTTCTTTGGCGATAAAGCGACAGCGGAAAACAGCTGGGGCTTCGACTGGCTGCCGAAGTGGGATAAAGGGTACGACGTCCTGCAGTACTTCGAGATGATGAACCAGGGCAAAGTGAATGGCTATATCTGCCAGGGCTTTAACCCGGTCGCATCATTCCCGAATAAAAACAAGGTGGTGGCTTCGCTATCCAAACTGAAGTTCCTGGTCACCATCGACCCGCTCAACACAGAGACCTCCACCTTCTGGCAGAACCACGGTGAGTCGAACGATGTTGACCCGTCGAAAATCCAGACCGAAGTATTCCGTCTGCCGTCCACCTGCTTCGCCGAAGAGAACGGTTCTATCGTCAACTCCGGTCGCTGGCTGCAGTGGCACTGGAAAGGTGCGGATGCCCCGGGGATTGCCGTTACCGATGGTGAAATCCTCGCCGGTATCTTCCTGCGTCTGCGCAAGATGTATGCCGAGCAGGGTGGCGCGAACCCGGAACAGGTACTGAGCATGACCTGGAACTACTCCACCCCACACGAACCGGCTTCGGAAGAAGTGGCGATGGAAAGCAACGGTAAAGCCCTGGCCGACATTATCGACCCGGCCACCGGTGCCGTTATCGTCAAGAAAGGCCAACAGCTTAGCTCGTTCGCCCAACTGCGTGACGACGGTACCACCTCCAGCGGCTGCTGGATTTTTGCCGGTAGCTGGACGCCGGAAGGCAACCAGATGGCACGTCGCGATAACGCCGATCCGTCAGGCCTTGGCAATACGCTGGGCTGGGCATGGGCGTGGCCGCTCAACCGCCGCATTCTGTATAACCGCGCCTCCGCTGACCCGCAGGGGAATCCGTGGGATCCAAAACGTCAGATCCTGAAATGGGACGGGGCGAAATGGAGCGGGATGGATATTCCAGACTACAGTGCCGCCGCGCCGGGCAGCAACGTTGGGCCGTTCATCATGCAGCCGGAAGGGATGGGACGCCTGTTTGCTATCGATAAGATGGCAGAAGGTCCGTTCCCGGAACACTACGAGCCGTTTGAAACGCCGCTGGGGACTAACCCGCTGCACCCGAACGTTATCTCTAACCCTGCCGCACGTATCTTTAAAGGTGACGCGGAAGCACTGGGTAAAGCGGATAAGTTCCCGTACGTCGGTACGACCTACCGTCTGACCGAGCACTTCCACTACTGGACTAAGCATGCGCTGCTTAACGCTATCGCCCAGCCGGAGCAGTTTGTGGAAATTGGCGAGAAGCTGGCGAATAAGCTCGGTATCTCTCATGGCGATACCGTCAAAGTCTCCTCTAACCGTGGCTACATTAAAGCCAAAGCGGTAGTGACTAAACGTATTCGCACGTTGAAGGCCAACGGTCAGGATATCGACACTATCGGAATCCCGATTCACTGGGGCTACGAAGGTGTGGCGAAAAAAGGCTTTATCGCTAACACGTTAACGCCATTCGTCGGTGATGCGAACACGCAGACGCCGGAATTTAAGTCCTTCCTCGTGAACGTGGAAAAGGTGTAACGGAGACGACCTATGGCTTATCAATCGCAAGACATCATTCGTCGTTCCGCCACTAACGGTTTCACCCCCGCGCCTCAGGCGCGGGACCATCAGGAAGAGGTGGCGAAGCTTATCGACGTCACCACCTGTATCGGCTGTAAAGCGTGTCAGGTGGCGTGTTCAGAATGGAACGACATCCGTGATGAAGTGGGCAACAACGTTGGAGTGTACGACAACCCGGCTGATTTGACCGCTAAATCCTGGACGGTAATGCGCTTCTCGGAAGTGGAACAAAACGACAAACTGGAGTGGCTAATCCGCAAGGATGGCTGTATGCACTGCGCCGATCCGGGCTGCCTGAAGGCGTGTCCGGCCGAAGGAGCAATCATTCAGTATGCCAACGGTATCGTCGACTTCCAGTCCGAGCAGTGCATCGGCTGTGGCTACTGTATCGCGGGCTGCCCGTTCGACGTGCCGCGCCTCAACCCGGAAGACAACCGCGTTTACAAATGTACGCTGTGCGTTGACCGTGTAGTGGTCGGACAAGAACCAGCCTGCGTGAAAACGTGTCCAACCGGCGCTATTCATTTCGGCACCAAAGAGTCGATGAAAACGCTGGCCGGTGAGCGCGTGGCGGAGCTGAAAACGCGTGGTTACGAAAACGCGGGTCTGTACGATCCGGCAGGCGTTGGCGGTACGCACGTGATGTACGTATTGCACCATGCGGACAAGCCGAATCTGTACCACGGTCTGCCGGAGAACCCGGAAATCAGCGCCACCGTGAAGTTCTGGAAAGGCATCTGGAAACCTCTCGCAGCCGTCGGCTTTGCAGCGACATTTGCGGCCAGTATCTTCCACTACGTCGGCGTAGGCCCGAACCGTGCGGAAGAGGAAGAAGACAATCTGCATGAAGAAAAAGACGAGGTGCGCAAATGAAACGACGTGACACCATCGTGCGCTACACAGCGCCGGAACGCATCAACCACTGGATCACCGCCTTCTGTTTCATTCTGGCGGCAGTGAGCGGGATGGGTTTTCTCTTCCCGTCTTTTAACTGGCTGATGCACATCATGGGCACGCCGCAACTGGCGCGAATTGTGCACCCGTTTGTCGGCGTGATCATGTTTGCCTCGTTTATCATCATGTTTTTCCGTTACTGGCACCACAATCTAATCAATCGGGATGATATCTTTTGGGCGAAGAATATTCGTAAGATTGTCGTCAACGAGGAAGTAGGTGACACGGGACGTTATAACTTCGGCCAGAAATGCGTATTCTGGGCGGCGATTATCTTCCTGGTCCTGTTGCTGGTGAGCGGAGTGGTCATCTGGCGTCCGTATTTTGCGCCTGCTTTCTCAATCCCGGTGATCCGATTCGCGTTAATGCTGCATTCATTTGCCGCAGTAGCGTTAATTGTGGTTATCATGGTGCACATTTACGCCGCCCTTTGGGTGAAAGGCACCATTACCGCGATGGTGGAAGGATGGGTTACCAGCTCATGGGCGAAGAAACATCACCCGCGCTGGTACCGTGAAGTCCGCCAGAAACAGGAAAAGTCATCTGAATGAGTATTCGCATAATCCCGCAAGATGAGCTGGAGAAGAGCGAGAAACGCACGGCGGATATGATTCCGCCGTTATTATTCCCCAGACTCAAAAATTTGTATAACCGCCGCGCTGAACGTCTGCGCGAGCTGGCCGAGAACAACCCGCTGGGTGATTACCTGCGTTTTGCCGCGCTGATCGCTCACGCGCAGGAAGTGGTGTTGTACGACCATCCGCTGCAGATGGATCTGACCGCTCGCATCAAAGAAGCGAACGATCAGGGCAAACCGCCACTGGATATCCACGTTCTGCCACGCGACAAGCACTGGCAAAAACTGCTGCAATCGCTAATTGCTGAGCTGAAGCCGGAAATGAGCGGCCCTGCGCTGGCCGTGATCGAGAATCTGGAAAAAGCCTCGGAGCAGGAGCTGGAACTGATGGCCAGCGCGCTGTTTGCCTCCGATTTCGCCTCCGTCAGCAGCGACAAAGCACCGTTCATTTGGGCTGCCCTGTCGCTCTACTGGGCGCAGATGGCGAGCCTGATCCCCGGCAAAGCCCGTGCGGAATACGGCGAACAGCGTCAGTACTGCCCGGTGTGTGGTTCAATGCCGGTCTCCAGCATGGTGCAAATCGGTACCACTCAGGGGCTGCGCTATTTGCACTGCAACCTGTGCGAAACCGAGTGGCACGTGGTGCGCGTGAAGTGCAGCAACTGCGAGCAGAGCCGTGATTTGAACTACTGGTCGCTGGATAACGAACAGGCGGCAATTAAAGCTGAAAGCTGCGGCGATTGCGGGACTTACCTGAAGATTCTCTATCAGGAAAAAGACCCGAAAGTCGAGGCCGTAGCCGACGATCTCGCTTCACTGATGCTGGACGCACACATGGAGCAAGAGGGCTTTGCCCGCAGCTCCATCAACCCGTTCCTGTTCCCGGGTGAAGGGGAGTAAGTTCTTCGCACTACCGGGCGGCGCAGGTCGCCCGGGTTATAACGTATACGGTGTGACCACGCCGGATATGCCTGCAAAATCCCTGGTATTACGCGTAACCAGTGTAAGACGATGAATCTGCGCAGTGGCCAAAATGATGGCATCCGGCAATTTCATCCCATATTCCTGCCTGATACTCACGCTTCGTTCAGCAATATCCTGTGAAACACCGATCACATTAAAAGCGCCTAGCGCAACGCGTGTGCGAGATTCCTGATGATATTTTTTTGCACCCACCATCAACTCCATCCATGTAATGAGGCTGATTGCGTTCTGCGGCGGCCATGTTTCTATCGCTAGTTTTGCTTCACTTCGCCCGCTAAACAGGTCGATGAGGATGTTGGTATCAAAAAGCGCAGATCCTGTGACCATTACCATTCCTCACGGAGTTTACGCTGATAATCAACGCCATCTTCCTCACAACCTTGCCATAGCCCAAGAGCACGTGAAATTGTCGTTTCAGCTTGATCCTGCCTCTCAAGATACTGTTCAACAGCCTCCCGCAAAAGCTCGGCCCGCGGCAGATTACGCTGCACCTTGAGATCATCAAGACGTTTGATCACTTCGTCTGATAAATCGAGTAAAATTCTGCCCATATCCATCCCAGCCATCATACTCACATATACCTCCAGTATATCATTGGCGATTAATTTCCACACAACATACACCCGAGAAAAGCGAGAAAATAGCCTTCACGCGAACGATTTTTACTTTTGCGAGCCGCTTTCCAGAATCGTACACCCGTCACTTTTCCCATTCTCATTCGTGGCTATCCAGGTTATAAAACTGTATATCCATACAGATAAGGAAAATAATAAATGGCACTGGAAAGCGGGATTGCACAGCTGGTTGAGGCATTTATCGCAGCGGGACGCCCTTCTTCGCGCGAGCAAAATATTGATGAACGGAGAGCAGGCTACATTGCCAGCACGGTACTGGCAGGAGAAACTGAAACCCGCGTACAGGTTGAAGATATTGAACTCGATGCAATGACATTTCGCGTTGTTTCGCCGCGGGACGCCACGGAAAATCGACCCTGCGTTATCTATTATCACGGCGGCTGCTTTGTCAGTGGTGGATTCGCGACGCATGATAACCAGCTAAGGCAGCTCGCCTGGTACAGCGGCTGTCGGGTCATTGCGGTGCAGTATCGCCTTGCACCAGAGCATACTTTCCCGGCTGCACATAACGACGCTGAAACGGGAGCCAATATTATCTGGAAGTATGCCCAGAAACTGGGTGTCGATCGCGGCAGGATTACGCTTGCTGGCGACAGTGCGGGCGGGCATCTGGCGCTGATCACTGCACTGCGCCTGAAAGCTGCCAATCAATGGCAACCTGCGCAGCTAATGCTGATTTACCCGATGCTGGACGCGACCGCCAGGTTTGAGAGCTACGACCGAAATGGGCAGGATTACATTATCACACGTGACACGTTGCTTTCGGGCTACGAGATGTATTTGCCGCAAACCGATCTGCGGCATCCCGAAGCCAGCCCAGTCTGGCGTGAAGACTTCAACGGTCTGCCGCCCACGCACATCATTACAGCCGAATTCGACCCACTGCGCGATGAGGGTGAGGCCCTGTATCAACGGTTCCTGGAGCAGGGCGTGGAGTGCACCTGCCAACGCTATCTTGGCGTTATCCACGGATTTTTCCAGCTGGCAGGAGTGAGCCAGGCGGCACGAAATGTTATGCGAGATGTGGCCTGGCGCGTCGTTAATCCTATAGCAGGAAGACATGCTTGATTAATCTTTTGTTTTCATCTTGAAAACTTAATTGCCTTGCGTTATTTTGTTTTCAGGTTGAAAACCTTGTAATGGAACTACACCATGCATGTTATCAGCCGAAAACCTTTCAACGAGGCAATACTCCGTTTTCCAAACCACATGGCAGCACTCGTTGATTTGCTGAATATTTTAGAGAAAAAAATGTTCCACACTCCTGAAGAGATGAAGCAGTACATACCTTCACTGGATAATTTTAAATACAGAAATAAATGGTGGGTGATTAATGTTTCAGGTAACTGCTTGAGACTTATTGCCTATATTGATTTCAAACTGCAAAAGGTATTTGTGAAGCATATCGTTCACCATGCCGAGTATGACAGACTAACCACATACTATCGGGGTCACAAAGAATGAGAACGCATGAAAGTCATCATATAGACACAGCCAGTGTAAAATTGATGATCGATACCTTTACCGATGCAGTGAAAAAAATCCCCCTGTTAGGCAAAGAACAAAATGAGACAGAGTACCGAAAAGCACTCGCTTTGGTGGAGTTTCTGGTTGATCGTGACGACCTGGAAAACCCGTTGTTTGAGCTGCTTTCAGCTCGGATCCGCGACTACGAAAAACATGCGCCTGAGTTCAGTGCCCTCAACCAACAACTGGAACATACTCCTCATGGCGTTGCGTTACTGCGTACGCTCATGGATCAATATGGTCTCAAAGCAGCAGATCTTGCCAACGAACTTGGTTCAAAATCTAATGTCAGCAACATCTTGAATGGTCGCAGAGCACTGACTGTAAGTCATATTAAAATGCTCGCAGAACGCTTTAACCTTCCGGCAGACGCATTCATCGAGTAAAGAGGATCCCCTCTGACCTACTCTTCCTCATTCCCGCCCTCTTCATATGCGCCAAACGGTTTCGCGGGTAGCACAATGTAGGTACCTTCAAACACGACGCCCGGCGTGTCATCGCCAAACACCCCGACCTGCATCTGAACGCGCGCCTTACGGCCTCTTGCCAGACGGTCCAGGTCACCGCTCAGCGAGCCCAGATCGGCAATAGCGGTAGGTTTCCCGGTAATTGGCCTGCTATATCGGATATGCGCGTCGGCGAGGATTATCGTCCCCCCCAGATGACGCTCGCGCAGCATCAGCCAGATAAGCCCCCAGCCCGTTAACGTCGCCAGTGAAAACAGGCTTCCGGCAAACAGCGTATGGTGCGGGTTCTGATTGCCAGTCTCTGGCATCGTAGTAATAAATTTCTGCCCGGTGTACTGCTGAATGCGCACGCCCATTTTCTCACTCAATGGAATATGTTCGTACCAGGCTTGCTGTAGCTGTCCGCACCAGTCCCCGCGATGGAGAATGTCATCCAGCGTTGCGATGGGTTTAATCATCAAAAAATGGCGCACCGGCGTGGTTTGTGGCGTGGTAATTTCGCCCTGACTCACAAACCCCAGTTTGGCGAAAAATTCAACCGCATCTTCACGGGCGCTACAGGTTACGCGCTTTACCCCTTCCTGACGCGCCACAGACTCCAGGGTCATCGCCATCAGCGTGCCCAACCCTTTCTCCTGCACTGAGGGGTCAACGGCCATAAAGCGTATGGAGGCTTCGTTATCCGCATTGATATACAGACGCCCGACCGCGACCAGATTTCCCTCTTCGTCCATCACCATCTGGTGATGCGCCATCGCGTCCCAGGCATCCCGTTCGGAGCCTTTGGGCTGGTGCAACGGTTTACGCAACATCTCCCAGCGAAACTGGTAGTAACGCTCCAACTCTTCTTCTGTTTGCGGTACTCGAAGGTGATACATAGTCGTATTCTCTCTTGTTGCCCGCGGCCACACCGGTAGCTGGTTCATACTTGTAACCAGAACGTCACGGGGCCATCATTAACCAGTGAAACCTGCATATCCGCAGCGAATCGACCGGTTTGCGTATTCATTTCCTGTTGGCGGCAACGCTCAACAAAGTATTCATACAGCGCTTCAGCCCGCTCGGGCGCAGCGCCTTTCGAAAACCCCGGGCGCATGCCGCGTTCGGTATCTGCCGCCAGCGTGAACTGTGAAACCACCAGCACACTGCCACCTGATTGCTGCACGTTGAGGTTCATTTTTCCTTCGGCATCGCTAAAGATTCGATAGCCGAGTACGCGCTCGCACAGACGGTTCGCTTTCTGTTCGTCATCATCCCTTTCGACACCTAACAGGACCAAAAGTCCTGGGCCAATTTCACCCGTCACCTCGCCCTCCACGGTGACGCTGGCACGGGTTACGCGCTGAATTAATGCAATCATGGTTGATCTGCTTCTTCTTGTTCTGCGGCTTGTTTAAGTTTGCGGTATTCCCCGAGAGTGACAGTTATTTCCGCGCCAAGCAAGACGATACACCACGTCCAGTATACCCAGACAAATAAAATGGGGATCACCGCCAGGACACCGTAAATGAGCTGATACGACGGGAACATCGTGATGTAGAGCGCAAATCCTTTCTTTCCGGCCTCGAACAACACGGCGGCCACAAAGGCGCCAATAACCGCATCACGATTGGGTACGCGCGTAGTCGGTACAATGCTGTAAAGCAGCCAGAACGAGAGCCAGGAAAGCACCAGAGGGAAAATACGCAAGACGTCATCAATCACCGAGTTGAGATCGCTGGCCCAGCGCAATGACAACAAATAAGAGCTGATCGCCAGACTAGCCCCCGCCAGCAGCGGCCCCAGCGTTAATATCATCCAGTAGACGGCGAAAGAGTAAACTTTGGGACGAGTGCGCTTACTGCGCCAGATAGTATTCAGAGCGTTATCAATGGCATACATCAGCAATAACGCCGTGACAATCAGCCCACATGCCCCAACGGCCGTCATTTTGTTCGAGTTGGCGACAAACTGTTCGATATAACGCTGGATGACGTCTCCCGTCGCCGGGATAAAGTTTGCGAAAATAAAATGACGTAGCTGGGCACTGACGTCGGAAAACATCGGAAATGCGGCGAAAAGAGCAAACACAACGGCGATAAGCGGCACTAATGAGAGCAGTGAAACGTAGGCAAGATTCCCTGCCAGCGTCGTCATGTTGTCCTCATCAATCCGCTGCCATAGTAGCTTCAGCCAGGCCCGTACAGGACGCGTATGGTGCCTGGCTTGTTGCTGAACATTTTTTAGCATAACAACTTCGCGAAATAGTCAGGAATGGTCGTTTTATCGACGACCTGGATACTGGTAATCCCTAACCGGTTAGCTCCTTCAATATTATCGGCGTTGTCGTCAAAAAAGACCGCATCTTCCGCAGAAAAACCTTCAGACTGCAGGACATGCTGGTAAATCCGCGCTTCCGGTTTTCGCATGCCCAGATCCTGGGAAAGATAAATATGGTCAGCAGCCTGACGAATTTCAGGATATTCATCCGGCCAAAATGTTGTGTGCAGACGGTTAGTATTCGACAAGACGACCACCCGATGCCCCTGCTCACGCAGCTTATGCATGATGTCGATGACTTCAGGGCGCAATGCCACAAAAACGGCCTGCCAGCCGTGAGAGAACTGCTCGTAACTTAGCGGCAGCGCCATGTCATGACATAGCGCCTCGGCAAAGGCTTCATCCGTTATTTCACCTCGCTCGTGCTGGTGAAAAGCCTCCCCCATGGTGAAACTTTGCTTCAGCGAGGCCAGCGGTACACGGCTCAGATCGCTCCATGTGCCCAACACGCGGTTGAAGTCGATATCGACAATCACATTACCTAAATCAAAGATATAGAGCATGCCCTTCTCCTTATTCGCCGTGGATGAATAACTGTAGCGGGAAAGGAGAAGTTTGACTATGTGAGAGTGATGGCTTCGAACTTATCGAGCCATCATCTGAGGAATTACACGGCCAAAGCATCATCTTGTGAAGGACTCACCTGCACAATTTCAACCTGTTGTGACTGGAGTAAATTATGCAATGCGGGACCTGGGTATTCATCGGTAAACAGCGCGGTCACCTGAGAGACGTTACCAATTTCTACCGCGGCAGAAGCCGTATATTTCGTATGATCCGCTGCCAGCAGAATGTGTCTTGAGTGCGACATCATCGTTTTCACTACGCTGGCTTCATTGACATCAAACTCCAGCAGCGCGCCATCACTTTCGATCGCGCCAACGCTGGTTACCAGGTAATCGGCCCGAAAATCAGCGACAAATGCCGAGGCAGAAGGACCAATGATGCCACTGTTGTGCGGGCGTAACGTTCCCCCCGGCACCATGACTTCAAAACGTGGATTGTTATAAAGAATGTGCGCCACGCGCAGACTGTTGGTGATAATGCGCAAATGATTATGGTTTAACAGCGAGCGGGCCACCTGCTCAACGGTGGTGCCAATGGTAATAAACACCGTTGACCCATCGGGAATGTAGTCCGCCACCGCTTCCGCGATGGCTTTTTTCTCCTCCGTCCAGGAGACTTCACGCTGCTCAAACGCCGTATTCACCACGCTGGAGGCTCTGCCCGCGCCACCATGATGACGCGTAATTAATCCCTGCTCGCTGAGTTTACGAATATCACGACGCACGGTCTGCGTGGACACATCCAGCAGGCTGGCCAGCTCGTCGATATTCATATAACCGCGCTCGCTAATCAGCATAAGCAGTTGATCGTGTCGCGGGTTACCGGTCAGTTCGGTAAGACTCATGAAATTTCCTCGAAAAACCATTGCCCTGGCATTTTATACAAAAAGTGACAGAAAAGATCGGGTTTGATCACAGTCAGGGATTCCGGCCCTTCCTCCCGGACGCGTACATTTTAGCGCAGCAACCCCGCTGGCGAACCTGACGGCCTCTTCCGGGAGGTCGCCACCGGCCAGGCTAAACGCGAGCGCACCATGGAAAACATCCCCCGCCCCCGTAGTGTCAACAACGTCGACTTTAAATCCAGATTGATGCTGCAACGTATTATTTTTTATCCAGTCACAGCCTTCACTGCCCCGCGTTACATAAACGTGACCATTTGTGAGCGTTTGTGCTTGTTTCAGTCCGGCTTCAGGATCGTTTATCCCGGTTAAACGCGCCAGACCGGGTTCAGAAAACGCAGCATGATCGCTTAATGCCACCAACTCGCGGATATCTTGTGGCGTTACGTCACCATCCAGTACCGTCATCACTCCCGCCCGACGTGCCAATGTGAACGCCTGCCTGGCCCCTTCGTGCCAGCGAACATCCGCCAACACCACATCCCACTGGGTAAAATCGATCTCATTGAGCCAGTCAGCATCATGCAGTAAATCCGGGCTGGGATAGTTAACGATAATCCGTTCCCCTTGCGCATCAACCATAATTGCCGATTGTGAAGACTTCGCCCCCGCGTAGCGCCGGGAATAGCGGGTATTTACCCCCAGGGACTCCAGCTCCGCCAGCAAGCTATTTCCGGTGTCGTCATCGCCCACACGGCCAATAAAGTCCACCTTAGCGCCCAGCTTCGCTGCAGCCACTGCGGCCGTTGCAGCAGGCCCGCCGCCCACTTCCGTATAACGCTTCGCCACATACTTACCTCCTTCAGTCGGTAAACCTTCCACGTAATAGATGCGATCCATCACGGCAATACCTACACAAGCAATACGAATCATGGTCGTTCCTTAGGCGTTTCAAGATGGGATCATTTTAATTTCACAAAATGTTTAAAAAGTGACGGCTGTCAATTTTTTGACCATAAATTACAAATACGATCAAAAACAGACAGAAACAAACGACCTTAAATGACAAAAAATGACATCCACGTCTCAGGAGAACGTTATGGCAGTTATAGCATTTATCGGATTAGGTCAGATGGGTTCACCCATGGCGAGCAACTTGCTGAAGCAGGGTCATCAACTCAGCGTCTTTGACGTTAACCCGGATGCCGTTCAGCGCCTGGTGGAAAAAGGAGCACAGCCTGCCAGTAGCCCAGCTCAGGCAGCACAAGGTGCAGAATTTGTCATCACCATGCTGCCAAACGGCGATCTGGTGCGCAGCGTATTGTTCGGCGAGCAGGGTATTTGCGAAAGCCTCTCCCCGCAGGCGTTAGTAATTGATATGTCGACTATTCACCCACTGCAAACCGATAAACTCATCGCCGATATGCGTGCCAAAGGCTTCGATATGATGGATTGCCCGGTTGGACGCACCTCCGATCACGCCATAGCGGGAACGCTGTTGCTGCTGGCAGGTGGAACGGCACAGCAGGTAGAACGCGCCACACCGGTTCTGATGGCGATGGGTAATGAATTGATCAATGCAGGTGGTCCCGGCATGGGGATCCGCGTGAAGCTCATCAACAACTACATGAGTATCGCGCTAAACGCCCTCTCTGCCGAAGCCGCCGTGTTGTGCGAGGCACTTGGTCTCTCCTTCGATGTGGCTTTGCAAGTCATGAGCGGCACCCCCGCCGGAAAAGGCCACTTTACTACCTCCTGGCCGAACAAAGTGCTGAAAGGCGATCTTTCCCCGGCTTTCATGATCGATTTAGCTCACAAGGATCTTGGCATCGCCCTGGACGTTGCCAACCAATTGCACGTGCCGATGCCGCTCGGCGCCGCTTCCCGCGAAGTCTATAACCAGGCACGCGCCGCTGGTCGTGGCCGGGAAGACTGGACCGCAATACTCGAGCAGGTTCGGACATCTGCCGGACTGAATTCCCAACTTTGATAAGTAAAAGGACTGAACAATGACCAAGTACACCCTGAAAGATATCACCCGAGCTTCCGGCGGGTTTGCCATGCTGGCGGTCGATCAGCGCGAAGCCATGCGCTTAATGTTTGCCGCCGCGGGTGCAAAATCCCCGGTCAATGACAGCGTGCTGACCGATTTCAAAGTCAATGCGGCGAAGATCCTTTCCCCCTATGCCTCCGCCATTCTGGTCGATCAGCAGTTCTGCTACCGCCAGGTTGTAGAGCAAAACGCGGTCGCCAAAAACTGCGCCATGATTGTGGCCGCTGATGAGTTCATTCCGGGTAACGGTATTCCGGTCGATAGCGTGGTGATTGATAAAAAAATCGACCCGCAGACCGTGAAGCAAGATGGTGCCAAGGCCCTCAAACTGCTGGTGCTGTGGCGTAGCGATGAAGATGCCCAACAACGTCTTGATATGGTGGGAGAATTCAATGAACTGTGCCATTCCAATGGCCTGCTGAGCATCATCGAGCCGGTTGTTCGCCCACCACGTCGTGGCGATAAGTTCGATCGTGAACAAGCCATTATCGATGCCGCGAAAGAACTGGGTGATAGCGGTGCCGATCTCTACAAGGTCGAAATGCCTCTGTACGGCAAAGGAACCCAACAAGAGCTGCTTAGCGCCTCTCAGCGCCTGAATGAAAACATCAACATGCCGTGGGTCATTCTCTCCTCCGGTGTGGATGAAAAACTGTTCCCACGCGCGGTCAGCGTAGCAATGACCGCTGGCGCATCCGGCTTCCTGGCCGGACGTGCGGTCTGGTCATCCGTGGTTGGCCTGCCGGATACCGAACTGATGCTGCGTGATGTTTCCGCACCTAAGTTGCAGCGTCTGGGCGATATCGTCGATGAAATGATGGCCCGGCGCTAAGAGGATCTCAGAATGAAATGGTTTAACACCCTAAGCCACAACCGCTGGCTGGAGCAGGAAACAGATCGCATCTTTAACTTTGGTAAGAACGCTGCGGTACCTACCGGATTTGGCTGGCTGGGAAACAGTGGTCAGGTCAGAGCAGATATGGGGACACATCTGTGGATCACCGCCCGCATGCTGCACGTTTACTCCGTTGCCGCGTCAATGGGTCGGCCTGGCACATACCAACTGGTCGATCACGGCATTAAAGCGCTGAACGGTGCGCTACGCGACACACGCTACGGCGGTTGGTACGCCTGCGTAAATGACGAAGGCGTGATGGACGCCTCCAAGCAGGGTTATCAGCATTTCTTCGTCTTGCTCGGCGCGGCAAGCGCGGTCACTACCGGTCATCCACAGGCCAGACAATTGTTGGATGATGCCATCGAGGTGATTGAAAAGTACTTCTGGAGCGAAGACGAGCAGATGTGCCTGGAGTCCTGGGACGAAGCCTTCAGCCAGACGGAAGATTACCGTGGCGGTAACGCCAACATGCACGCGGTCGAGGCTTTCCTGATCGTTTATGACGTTACCCATGACCGTAAATGGCTCGATCGCGCACTGCGAATTGCTTCGGTGATTATTCACGACGTGGCCCGCAGCGGGGAGTATCGCGTCAACGAGCACTTCGATTCACAGTGGAACCCAATCCGCGATTACAACAAGGATAACCCTGCTCACCGTTTCCGCGCATACGGCGGCACGCCGGGCCACTGGATCGAATGGGGCCGTCTGATGCTGCATCTGCATGCCGCGTTGGAAGCCCGCTTCGAAACGCCTCCCGCCTGGCTGCTGGAAGATGCCAAAGGCTTGTTCCACGCCACCATCCGTGATGCCTGGGCACCGGACGGTGCGGATGGTTTTGTCTATTCGGTGGACTGGGACGGTAAACCAATCGTTCGCGAAAGAGTGCGTTGGCCGATAGTCGAAGCCATGGGTACCGCCTATGCCTTGTATACCCTCACCGGCGACAGCCAGTACGAAGCCTGGTACCAGAAGTGGTGGGATTACTGCATCACCTATCTGATGGACTACGAGACCGGTTCATGGTGGCAGGAGTTGGACACCGATAACAAAGTGACCACCAAAGTCTGGGACGGTAAGCAGGACATTTATCACCTGCTGCACTGCCTGGTAATCCCGCGTCTACCGCTGGCTCCGGGCCTTGCTCCGGCGGTTGCTGCCGGTCTTCTGGATATCAACGCCAAATAAGTCACAAGGATAGCAGCCATGCATAGTGGTGGAAAAACCATTCATCTTCAGGCCGGACACTACCAGGCGAAAATCGTCACGGTTGGCGCTGGGCTAGCAGAATTGATGCATCGTGGGCGTCACATCGTTATTCCACATAAGCCGGAAGAGATGCCGCAGGCGCATTTAGGAAAAGTGTTAGTCCCATGGCCAAACCGCGTTGCAGACGGCTGCTATCAACATAACGGCAAGACCTTCCAGCTTGCCGTTAACGACCCTATTTCGCATACCGCCATTCATGGGCTGTTGGCCTGGCGGGACTGGCAGATTAACCAGCAGTCGGCATCGGAAGTGTCGCTGATGATTTTTCTGCCGCCCTCTTATGGTTATCCCTTTGCGCTGGTTTCAGAGGTGATTTACCGACTCGGGGCAGACTGTGGATTGCACGTGTTTATTCGTACACAGAATGTGGGAGATGAAATCGCACCGTATGGTGCGGGAGCACATCCTTACTTGACCTGCAATCTACACCCCATCGATGGCTGTGAATTAACGCTTCCGGCGAGTGAAGAAACATGTGGTGAACGGGATTTCACCACGCCGCGACTCATTGCGCAGACCACTATCGATCATACGTTCAGGACGTTGCCACCTGATGCAGAGTGGGAAGTCAGGATAACCAGTCAATCGCAAAACATGTCCACCTTTTTACGCAGCCACCAGCCCTGGCTGCAGATATATACCGGCGAGAAATTAGCAAGGCGCGGCCTGGCAGTTGAACCGATGACCTGCCCGCCAGACGCCTTTAACTCCGGAATTAGCCTGATTCATCTCGCGCCCGGAGAAGCGCATCAGATGCATTTTTTAATCGGCAGTGAATAACAGTTTTCCGACAAATTACCGAATTACCCTATTTTTACGGAGACGATAATGAATTCGCTACAACAACGGTCAACCGCTTTAGAACTAACGACGTTACAGAATGGCTTTACGCTGACATACCACCAGCGCCTGATTTTACGTCACAGCACAGAAACCCCCTGCCTGTGGATCGGCGCTGGCGTTGCCGATATTGATATGTTCCGCGGCAACTTCAGCATTAAAGACAAACTCAATGAGAAGATTGCCCTGACCGACGCCACGGTCAACGAGTCGCCTGACGGCTGGCAGGTGCATTTCAGTCGCGGTAACACCATCAACGCCACGCTGCACATCTCCACCGATGAACAGGGTCGCCTGAAGCTGGATCTGCACAACGATGACCTCAGCCATAACCGCGTCTGGCTGCGTCTGGCTGCCAACCCGGACGATCATATTTACGGCTGCGGTGAACAGTTCTCTTATTTCGACTTACGCGGTAAGCCGTTCCCACTGTGGACCAGCGAACAGGGCGTGGGCCGTAACAAAAATAGCTATGTCACCTGGCAGGCAGACTGCAAAGAAAATGCCGGTGGTGACTACTACTGGACCTTTTTCCCGCAGCCGACCTTCGTCAGCACGCAGAAGTACTACTGCCACGTTGATAACAGCTGCTATATGAATTTCGACTTCAGCGCGCCGGAGTATCACGAACTGGCATTGTGGGAGGACAAAACCACCCTACGATTTGAATGCGCTGACACCTACATCTCTTTACTGGAAAAACTGACCGCGCTGTTAGGACGCCAGCCGGAGCTGCCGGACTGGATCTACGATGGCGTCACGCTCGGTATTCAAGGCGGTACTGAGGTTTGCCAGAACAAACTGGACACCATGCGTAACGCAGGCGTGAAAGTAAACGGCATCTGGGCGCAGGACTGGTCCGGGATCCGCATGACCTCCTTTGGCAAACGCGTGATGTGGAACTGGAAGTGGAACAGCGACAACTATCCTCAGTTGGATAGCCGTATTAAGCAGTGGAAAGAAGAAGGTGTGCAATTCCTCTCCTACATCAACCCGTACGTCGCCAGCGATAAAGATCTCTGCGCCGAAGCGGCTGCGCACGGTTATCTGGCGAAAGATGCCTCTGGCGCTGACTATCTGGTTGAGTTTGGCGAGTTTTACGGCGGCGTGGTGGACCTGACCAACCCTGAAGCCTACGCCTGGTTCAAAGAAGTCATCAAAAAGAACATGATTGAGCTGGGATGCGGCGGTTGGATGGCCGACTTTGGCGAATACCTGCCAACCGACACTTACCTGCACAATGGCATTAGCGCTGAAATTATGCATAACGCCTGGCCTGCGCTGTGGGCGAAATGTAACTACGAAGCGTTACAGGAGACTGGCAAGCTCGGCGAGATCCTGTTCTTTATGCGTGCGGGTTACACCGGCAGCCAGAAATACTCCACCATGATGTGGGCAGGCGATCAGAACGTTGACTGGAGCCTTGACGACGGTCTGGCTTCCGTCGTTCCTGCAGCGCTGTCACTGGCGATGAGCGGTCATGGTCTGCACCACAGCGATATCGGCGGCTACACCACCCTATTTGAAATGAAACGCAGCAAAGAGCTGCTGCTGCGCTGGTGTGACTTTAGCGCCTTCACGCCGATGATGCGCACCCACGAAGGTAACCGCCCTGGCGATAACTGGCAGTTTGATGGTGATGCTGAAACCATCGCCCACTTTGCTCGTATGACCACCGTCTTTACCACCCTTAAACCGTATCTGAAACAGGCGGTCGCGCAAAACAGCGCCACCGGTCTGCCGGTGATGCGTCCGCTATTCCTACATTACGAAGACGATGCGCGGACCTACACCCTGAAATATCAGTACCTGCTGGGACAGGATGTGTTGGTTGCGCCGGTTCACGAACAAGGCCAGCAAAACTGGACTCTGTATCTGCCGGAGGATAGCTGGGTCAACATCTGGACCGGGGAAACTTACCAGGGCGGTGAAATTACCGTGGATGCGCCTATTGGCAAGCCTCCGGTGTTTTATCGCGCGAAGAGTGAATGGGCGTCACTGTTTGCCACTTTACGCAACATCTAATGCGGCTCGCCCGCGGGGAAACTCGCGGGCACATGGAGAATAATAATGAGTCAGACTTCCTCTAATCCGGCAACCCTACGCTTGCCGTTCAAAGAAAAACTCGCCTATGGGATGGGTGATTTAGGCTCCAATATCCTGCTGGATATTGGTACGCTCTATTTACTCAAGTTTTATACCGATGTCCTTGGTTTACCAGGAACTTATGGCGGTATCATTTTCCTCATCGCCAAGTTTTTTACCGCGTTTACCGATATGGGCACCGGGATTATGCTTGATTCCCGCCGCAAAATCGGCCCGAAGGGAAAATTCCGTCCGTTCGTTCTTTATGCCGCATTTCCGGTTACCTTGCTGGCGATTGCAAACTTTGTCGGTACACCGTTTGAAGTAACCGGTAAAACGGTCATGGCAACGGTGCTGTTTATGCTGTACGGATTGTTTTTCAGCATGATGAACTGCTCTTATGGTGCGATGGTTCCCGCGATTACGAAAAATCCTGACGAACGCGCGTCGCTTGCCGCCTGGCGGCAAGGTGGCGCAACCCTTGGTCTGTTGCTGTGTACCGTCGGTTTTGTTCCCGTAATGAACCTAATCGAAGGCAACTCGCAGCTGGGTTATATCTTCGCCGCCACGTTGTTTTCTCTGTTTGGCCTGCTGTTTATGTGGCTCTGCTATGCCGGGGTAAAAGAACGTTACGTGGAAGTGAAACCCGTTGATGCCGCGCAAAAACCGGGATTGCTGCAATCCTTTCGCGCCATCGCCGGTAACCGCCCGCTGTTTATTCTGTGCATTGCCAACCTTTGCACGCTTGGCGCGTTTAACGTCAAGCTGGCGATTCAGGTCTACTACACCCAGTACGTTCTTAATGACCCGATCCTCCTTTCCTGGATGGGCTTTTTTAGCATGGGTTGTATCTTCATCGGCGTCTTCTTGATGCCTGGCATGGTCAGACGTTTCGGCAAGAAAAAAGTCTACATCGGCGGTTTGCTGATTTGGGTGGCGGGCGATCTGCTTAACTACTTCTTTGGCGGCGGCTCCGTCAGTTTTGTCGCGTTCTCTTGTCTGGCGTTCTTCGGCTCGGCATTCGTCAACAGCCTGAACTGGGCGCTGGTCTCCGATACCGTGGAATATGGCGAATGGCGTACCGGCGTACGCTCTGAAGGTACGGTATACACCGGTTTCACCTTCTTCCGTAAAGTGTCACAAGCGCTGGCAGGATTCTTCCCGGGATGGATGCTGACGCAAATCGGCTACGTCCCCAATGTGGTGCAATCTGCAAGTACGGTCGAAGGATTGCGTCAGTTGATCTTTATTTATCCCTGCGCCTTGGCGGTGATCACCATTGTAGCTATGGGCTGTTTCTATAACCTTAACGAGAAGATGTATGTCCGCATCGTTGAAGAGATAGAAGCGCGTAAACAACCCGTTTGATAATAATAATGAATAGCGCTCTACGGGGCGCTATTGAGGAGCGATTATGTCTTTTCATGATCCGCTAACGCTAAAACTGAGCCTGCGTGAAAAATTCGCCTACGGAGTGGGTGACTTCGGCTCAAATTTGATGCTGTGTATCGGCACGCTGTATCTGCTTAAATTTTATACCGATGAACTAGGGATGCCGGCGTATTACGGTGGGATTATCTTTTTGGTGGCGAAGTTCTTCACCGCTTTCACTGATATGTTGACCGGTGTGTTGCTGGACTCAAGGCGTAATATTGGCGCAAAAGGGAAATTCAGGCCCTTTATTTTGTATGCATCATTTCCTGTTGCTGTCGTTGCCAGCGCGCAGTTTTTAGCGACAGATTTTACGCTAACGGTGAAAACCGGGCTGGCGACAGTGTTGTTTATGCTGTTCGGGCTGTTCTATAGCCTGATGAACTGCTCCTACGGCGCGATGGTGCCCGCGATCACGAAAAACCCGCATGAACGAGCTCAGCTCGCCGCCTGGCGTCAGGGCGGCGCTACCGTAGGCCTGTTACTGTGTACTGTTGGCTTTATGCCTATTCAGGCGCTATTTGTTAGTTCACCTTCGCTGGGTTATCTGATTGCCGCACTGATCTTCTCCGTCTGCGGACTGTTCAGCATGTGGTGGTGCTTTAGCGGTGTGAAGGAATGCTATATCGAAATCGTGCCGGATCACCATAAGCCCAGCATTCTCAAGTCGTTCTGCGCCATTTTCCGTAACCCTCCACTGCTGGTGCTGTGTGTCGCCAATCTGTGCACGTTGGCGGCATTCAACATCAAGCTGGCGATCCAGGTGTATTACACCCAGTACGTGCTCAACGATATTCATCTGCTGTCGTGGATGGGTTTCTTCAGCATGGGATGCATTCTGGTTGGGGTACTGCTGGTTCCCACAGCTGTAAAACGCTTCGGTAAAAAGCAGGTTTACCTCGGTGGCCTGGCGCTATGGGCTATCGGTGATGTGCTGAACTTTTTCTGGGGCAGTACGTCATTTTTATTCGTCACGTTCTCTTGCATGGCCTTCTTCGGAACCGCTTTTGTTAACAGTCTAAACTGGGCACTGGTTCCGGATACGGTCGATTATGGCGAATGGAAAACGGGGATCCGTGCAGAAGGTTCGGTGTATACGGGTTATACCTTTTCTCGCAAAATTTCTGCTGCGCTCGCAGGCTTCCTACCGGGCATCATGCTGACGCAAATCGGTTATATCCCCAACATAGTCCAGAGTGATGCCACACTGCTCGGTTTACGTCAGCTTATTTTCCTCTGGCCTTGCGGACTTGCAATTATTGCAGCACTCACGATGGGCTTCTTTTATAAGCTCAACGAAACTCGTTTTGCTTTTATTATTGAGGAAATCAGCCAACGGAAGAAAAACAACATCCAACCGGACCCTATTACTAATAAAAAGAACACCTCTGCTGTAAACGTATAAAAATAATTGCCGCCTATTCCATCCCAATGGATGGCGGCCTCCCTACGCGTAAAAAATGGATTTATCATGAAAAAATTAACGACAATAATTCTCTTATCCTCTGTGGTATCAACCTCTGCTTTCGCTGGAGCCTATGTAGAAAACCGCGAAGCATATAACCTGGCCTCCGACCAAATGGAGGTCATGCTGCGTGTTGGCTATAACTCCGATATGGGCGCAGGTATCATGCTCACGAATACCTACACTATGCAGCGCAAGGATGAGTTAAAACACGGCTATAACGAAATAGAGGGTTGGTACCCGTTATTTAAACCGACAGATAAATTAACAATCCAGCCTGGAGGGTTAATAAACGATAAGAGTATTGGCTCAGGTGGTGCTGTTTATCTGGATGTTAACTATAAATTTACTCCGTGGTTTAATCTTACCGTGCGTAATCGATATAACCATAATAACTACAGTTCAACCGACCTAAACGGTGAGCTGGATAATAATGATACCTATGAAATAGGCAACTACTGGAACTTTACCATTACCGATAAATTTTCCTATACCTTTGAACCGCACTATTTTATGCGAGTCAATGACTTCAATAGCAGCAACGGAAAAGATCATCACTGGGAAATTACCAATACCTTTAAGTATCGTATCAATGAGCACTGGTTACCCTACCTTGAATTACGCTGGTTAGATCGCAATGTTGAACCCTATCATCGCGAACAAAACCAGATTCGTGTTGGGGCAAAGTATTTCTTCTAATTCCTGATGATAAAAAAAGCCGCTGAAATCAGCGGCTTTTTTATGCTTACCTGAGAAAGAGCGTTAATTACTCTTCTTTCGCGCCACGCATTGCACGGCGACGATCGTTTTCAGTCAGGTGACGCTTACGGATACGGATAGAGGTTGGGGTAACTTCTACCAGTTCGTCGTCATCGATGAATTCCAGAGCCTGCTCCAGAGTCATCTTAACCGGCGGAACCAGAACCGTTGCTTCGTCAGTACCGGACGCACGCATGTTAGTCAGTTTCTTACCGGTCAGGCAGTTTACAGTCAGGTCGTTAGAGCGGCTGTGAATACCGATGATCTGGCCTTCGTAAACTTCAGCACCGTGACCCAGGAACAGCTTACCGCGGTCCTGCAGGCTGAACAGTGCGAACGCAACTGCTTTACCCTGGCCATTGGAGATCAGTACGCCGTTCTGACGCTGACCCACATCACCCGCACGAACATCGTCGTAGTGGCTGAAGGTGGAGTACAGCAGACCGGTACCGGAAGTCATGGTCATGAATTCTGAACGGAAGCCGATCAGACCACGGCTTGGGATCACGTAGTCAAGACGTACGCGGCCTTTGCCATCTGGATTCATGTTTTTCAGGTCGCCTTTACGCTCACCCAGAGCCTGCATGACAGAACCCTGATGCTGCTCTTCTACGTCCAGCGTTACGTTTTCGAACGGCTCTTGTTTACGGCCGTCGATTTCGCGGAAGATTACTTTCGGACGGGAAACCGCCATTTCGAAACCTTCACGACGCATGTTCTCGATCAGAACAGACAGGTGCAGCTCACCACGACCGGATACACGGAACGCATCCGCATCTTCGGTTTCTTCGACGCGCAGCGCAACGTTGTGCACCAGCTCTTTGTTCAGGCGGTCAAGGATCTGACGAGAGGTAACATATTTACCTTCTTTACCACAGAACGGGGAGGTGTTTACGCAGAAGAACATGGTTACGGTCGGTTCATCAACGGACAGAGCCGGCAGCGCTTCGACGTTCTGCGGGTCGCAGATGGTGTCGGAGATGTTCAGTTCGCCTAAACCGGTGATCGCGATGATATCGCCCGCTTCGGCAATATCACTCTCGATACGTTCCAGACCCAGATGGGTCAGAACTTTACCGACTTTACCGTTACGGGTTTTGCCTTCGCTATCAATGATAGTGATCTGCTGGTTCGGTTTAACTTTACCGCGTTTGATACGGCCGATGCCGATTACGCCAACGTAGTTGTTGTAGTCCAGCTGAGAGATTTGCATCTGCAGCGGGCCATCAAGGTCTACGCTTGGAGCCGGAACACGATCAACGATGGTCTGATACAGCGGAGTCATGTCTTCAGCCATATCTTCGTGATCCAGACCTGCGATACCGTTCAGCGCGGAAGCGTAAACGATCGGGAAGTCCAGCTGCTCGTCGGTAGCGTCGAGGTTAACGAACAGGTCAAATACCTGATCAACAACCCAGTCAGGACGCGCGCCAGGGCGGTCAACTTTGTTGATAACAACAATTGGCTTCAGGCCATGGGCAAAGGCTTTTTTGGTCACGAAGCGCGTCTGCGGCATCGGACCATCCATTGCATCCACCACCAGCAGCACGGAGTCGACCATGGACATTACACGTTCAACTTCACCACCGAAGTCGGCGTGCCCTGGGGTATCAACGATGTTGATACGGTAGTCATTCCATTTGATAGCGGTGTTTTTAGCGAGGATGGTAATCCCACGCTCTTTCTCCAAATCGTTGGAGTCCATCACGCGCTCTTGGGTTTCAGCACGTGCATCGAACGTACCGGATTGTTGGAGCAGCTTGTCTACCAGGGTCGTTTTACCATGGTCTACGTGCGCGATGATGGCGATGTTACGCAAATTTTCGATCACAACTTTGCCTCAGGCATTTTAGAAATAGCGCGTTATTGTACACGGATTAATCGCAGTACAAAACAGGATCACAAACATCCTCCGCAAACAAGTATTGCAGAGTTTCTTTGTGATCACATTCACGGAGCGTTAAAAGGGGTAATCTGACATGCTTTGCACCAATATGGTGCTTAATGTTCACATTAAAGCACTATAATGGTGCAATACAACCTTCATGGTGCAGCCCCTTTGCACGATAGTGCGCATGATAACGCCTTTTAGGGGCAATTTAAAAGTTGGCACAGATTTCGCTTTATATTTTTTACGGCGACACGGCCAATTTTTTGCAGAATTGAAGACTTCGTTACCACGACGACCATGACCAATCCGGGAGAGTAAGTATGTCCGCTGAACACGTTTTGACGATGCTGAACGAACACGAAGTGAAGTTTGTTGATTTACGCTTCACTGATACCAAAGGTAAAGAACAGCACGTCACTATTCCTGCTCATCAGGTAAATGCCGAATTCTTTGAAGAAGGCAAAATGTTTGACGGCTCCTCAATCGGTGGCTGGAAAGGCATTAACGAATCAGACATGGTTCTGATGCCAGATGCGTCTACTGCACTCATCGACCCGTTCTATGAAGAGTCCACCCTGATCATCCGTTGCGATATCCTGGAACCAGGTACGCTGCAGGGCTACGACCGCGACCCGCGCTCCATCGCTAAACGCGCTGAAGAGTATCTGCGTTCTACCGGCATCGCAGACACCGTTCTGTTCGGGCCTGAGCCAGAGTTCTTCCTGTTTGACGACATCCGTTTCGGCGCGTCCATTTCCGGTTCCCACGTGGCTATCGATGACATCGAAGGCGCATGGAACTCTTCCACCAAATACGAAGGTGGTAACAAAGGTCACCGTCCTGGCGTGAAAGGCGGTTACTTCCCAGTTCCTCCGGTAGATTCTTCTCAGGACATCCGTTCTACCATGTGTCTGATCATGGAAGAAATGGGCCTGGTTGTTGAAGCGCATCACCACGAAGTGGCGACCGCAGGTCAGAACGAAATCGCGACCCGCTTTAACACCATGACCAAAAAAGCGGACGAAATTCAGATCTACAAATATGTGGTTCACAACGTCGCTCACCGTTTCGGTAAGACCGCGACCTTTATGCCAAAACCTATGTTTGGCGATAACGGTTCCGGTATGCACTGCCACATGTCCCTGTCCAAGAACGGCGTAAACCTGTTCTCTGGCGACAAATATGCGGGTCTGTCTGAGCAGGCGCTGTTCTACATCGGCGGCGTAATCAAACACGCTAAAGCGATCAACGCCCTGGCTAACCCAACCACCAACTCTTACAAGCGTCTGGTCCCAGGCTACGAAGCGCCGGTAATGCTGGCTTACTCTGCCCGTAACCGTTCTGCTTCTATCCGTATTCCGGTAGTGGCTTCTCCGAAAGCGCGTCGTATCGAAGTGCGTTTCCCGGACCCGGCTGCTAACCCGTACCTGTGCTTCGCAGCACTGCTGATGGCTGGCCTTGACGGTATTAAGAACAAGATCCACCCAGGCGAAGCCATGGACAAAAACCTGTACGACCTGCCGCCGGAAGAAGCGAAAGAGATCCCACAGGTTGCTGGTTCTCTGGAAGAAGCACTGAAAGAACTGGATCTGGACCGTGAGTTCCTGACTGCAGGCGGCGTGTTCACCAATGAAGCGATCGATGCGTACATTACGCTGCGTCGCGAAGAAGATGACCGCGTGCGTATGACTCCGCACCCGGTAGAGTTTGAGCTGTACTACAGCGTTTAATTAGTACCAATACTCCGTAGATTTCTTGTTGCGACCCACGCGGCTGTAGCAAGAAAAATATAGAGTCTTTAAGTTGCCGTGGAACTTTTAGCCCATCCCAGGATGGGCTTTTTTCTCCACTAACAACCTGCTTCCTCGCGCTTTTTTGATGTAAAAAGCTATAATGCACTAAATTGGTGCAACACTTTTCAGGAGACTGCTGAATGGCAACCGGCACGCTGCCCGATGCTGGGCAGATCCTCAATTCTTTAATCAACAGCATCTTACTCGTCGACGATGAGCTGGCGGTACATTACGCCAACCCGGCGGCACAACAGCTGCTCGCCCAAAGCTCCCGCAAACTGTTTGGTACCCCACTTCCCGATCTGTTGAGTTATTTCTCCTTAAACATCGGGCTGATGCGAGAGAGCCTGGAAGCAGGCCAGGGCTTTACGGATAACGAAGTGACGCTGGTGATAGATAGCCACTCACACATCCTCTCTGTGACCGCTCAGAGGCTGCCTGATGGCCTTATCCTGCTGGAGATGGCGCCAATGGATAACCAGCGCCGTCTGAGCCAGGAACAGCTCCAGCACGCCCAGCAGATTGCTGCCCGCGATCTGGTGCGCGGCCTGGCGCACGAAATTAAAAATCCGCTGGGTGGATTACGCGGCGCGGCGCAACTACTCAGTAAAGCGCTTCCGGACCCGGCGCTGACCGAATATACCAAAGTCATTATTGAGCAGGCCGACCGCCTGCGTAATCTGGTCGACCGTCTACTGGGACCACAACAGCCGGGAATGCACGTCACAGAAAGTATCCACAAAGTGGCGGAGCGCGTGGTGGCGCTGGTCTCGATGGAGCTGCCGGAAAACGTCACGCTGATTCGTGATTACGACCCGAGTCTGCCTGAATTACTGCACGACCCGGACCAGATCGAGCAGGTTTTGCTGAACATCGTGCGCAATGCTTTACAGGCGCTGGGACCGGAAGGCGGCGAGATTATTCTGCGTACCCGCACCGCGTTTCAGCTCACGCTGCACGGTATGCGTTATCGTCTGGCGGCGCGGATTGATGTTGAGGATAACGGCCCGGGAATTCCCTCGCATTTGCAGGACACGCTGTTCTACCCAATGGTCAGCGGTCGCGAAGGCGGTACCGGCCTTGGATTATCCATCGCCCGTAATTTGATTGATCAACATTCCGGCAAAATTGAATTTACCAGTTGGCCGGGTCATACCGAGTTCTCGGTTTACCTGCCTATCAGGAAATAAAGGTGACGTTTATGCAACGAGGAATAGTCTGGGTAGTTGATGACGATAGTTCCATCCGTTGGGTGCTTGAACGTGCGCTCGCAGGGGCAGGACTAAGCTGCACTACATTTGAGAGTGGTAAAGAGGTACTGGACGCGCTGGCCAGCAAAACGCCAGACGTACTGCTGTCGGATATCCGTATGCCGGGCATGGACGGCCTGACGCTGTTAAAACAGATCAAACAGCGGCATCCGATGCTTCCGGTCATCATAATGACCGCACACTCCGATCTGGATGCTGCCGTCAGCGCCTACCAGCAAGGGGCGTTTGATTATCTGCCCAAACCTTTTGATATTGATGAAGCCGTGGCGCTGGTCGAACGCGCCATCAGCCATTATCAGGAACAGCAGCAGCCGCGTAATATTCAAATCAACGGCCCAACAACCGACATCATCGGCGAAGCACCGGCAATGCAAGACGTCTTTCGCATTATTGGTCGCCTGTCCCGTTCTTCAATCAGCGTATTGATTAACGGAGAGTCCGGGACCGGTAAAGAGCTGGTCGCCCATGCGTTGCACCGTCATAGTCCGCGCGTCAAAGCACCGTTTATCGCGCTGAACATGGCTGCTATTCCGAAAGATTTGATCGAGTCTGAGCTGTTTGGCCATGAAAAAGGGGCGTTTACCGGGGCGAATACGATTCGTCAGGGGCGCTTTGAACAGGCAGACGGCGGCACGCTGTTCCTCGATGAAATTGGCGATATGCCGCTGGACGTGCAGACACGTTTATTGCGCGTATTAGCCGATGGACAGTTTTACCGCGTTGGCGGTTATGCGCCTGTGAAGGTGGACGTACGTATTATCGCCGCCACGCACCAGAACCTGGAACTGCGGGTGCAGGAAGGCAAATTCCGTGAGGACTTATTCCATCGCCTGAACGTCATCCGGGTGCATCTGCCGCCACTGCGCGAACGTCGGGAAGATATCCCACGCCTGGCGCGTCATTTCCTGCAGGAGGCCGCCCGCGAACTGGGAGTAGAAGCCAAGCAATTACACACTGAAACCGAGGCGGCGCTCACCCGTCTGTCATGGCCGGGAAACGTGCGTCAGCTTGAGAATACCTGTCGCTGGTTAACCGTAATGGCCGCCGGACAGGAAGTACTCATTCAGGACTTACCGACCGAACTGTTTGAAACCACCGTGCCTGACGCACCGTCCCATATGCAGCCAGACAGCTGGGCAACCCTGTTGGCACAGTGGGCGGATCGGGCATTACGTTCCGGTCATCAAAACCTGCTTTCAGAGGCTCAACCGGAGATGGAGCGCACGCTGCTGACCACCGCGCTACGTCATACCCAGGGGCATAAACAGGAAGCGGCACGGCTGCTCGGTTGGGGCCGTAATACCTTGACGCGAAAGTTAAAAGAACTCGGAATGGAGTGACGATCGGTCACTGTGTAAAGATTGATAATTGAGCGCAAATTGCTGCTATTTTGCGCTTTACTGTTCCGATGAGTTAAGTATGATCGTGCCCGGCAAACGGGGGGAAGTCATCATGCTGGAATCAATGATAAATCTGCTATCGAGCGGTGCGGTTGAAAGCCATACGCCACAAACTGCGGTTGCCGCCGTGCTGTGTGCGGCGCTGGTTGGGCTGTTCAGCTAGCGGGTTTGTCGGGTGGCGCTTCGCTTACCCGACCTACGTATTGAGATTTCGTAGGCCCGGTAAGCGAAGCGCCACCGGGCAACCCGGCTAAATAACGCGCGAGAACTGCTGCAAACGCGCTTTTTGGCGCAGATATGCATCGAAGCACATGCAAATATTACGAATCAGCAGACGCCCCTTCGGCGTAACCTGAATCCCCTCCTCATCCACATCCACCAGCCCATCTTTCGCCAGCGGCGCCAGCAGTTTCAGGTCTTCGGCAAAATAGTCAGCGAAGTTCAGATCCCATTGTTGTTCCACGGCGGCATAGTCGAGGCGGAAATTGCAGATCAGGAGCTTAATAACATCCCGACGAATGCAGTCGTCGCGGGTCAGGGCAATTCCGCGCCACAGCGCATTCCCCTGCTCGTCTACCTGCTGGTAATAGTGCTTCAGCTCTTTCTGATTCTGCGCGTAGTTGTCGCCAATCATACTGATGGCCGATACGCCCATCCCCAGCAGATCGGTATCCCCCTGGGTGGTATAGCCCTGGAAATTGCGATGCAAAACGCCCTCGCGTTGAGCAATGGCCAGTTCGTCATCCGGGCGGGCAAAGTGATCCATGCCAATGAACTGATAGCCAGTTTCGGTCAGTGAAGAGATGGTCTCCTGCAGGATATCCAGCTTCTGCTGCGCGCTGGGCAGGTCGGCATCTTTAATCTTGCGCTGGGCAGCAAACAGCGTCGGCAGGTGCGCGTAGTTAAAGACGCTCAGACGGTCTGGATTCAGCTCAGCCACGCGTTTCAGGGTAAAGGCGAAGCTCTCTGGCGTCTGTTTTGGCAGGCCATAAATCAGATCGATATTCGTTGAGGTAAAGCCAATCTCCCGCGCATGATTCAGCAGCTTAAAGATAAACTCTTCATCCTGCTCACGGTTCACCAGGCGCTGAACTTCTTTGTTGAAGTCCTGCACTCCCATGCTCAAACGGTTAAAACCTTCAGCGCGTAAATGATCAAGGACATCCAGCTCGATTTCACGCGGATCCACTTCGATCGAGATTTCGGCATCGTCGTTAAAGTTGAAATTGCCACGCAGCAGTGACATCAAACGGCTGATTTGCGCTTTATTCAGATACGTTGGCGTGCCGCCGCCCCAGTGCAGCTGGCTGACATGGCGTCCGGCGAACAGCGGTGCGCGATGGATAATTTCTTGTTCCAGGGCATCGAGATATTGATCTGCTTTATGCTGCTGGCGAGTCACAATCTTGTTGCAGCCACAGAAGTAGCACAGTTTGTGGCAGAACGGGATGTGAACGTACAGCGAGAGCGGACGCTCAGGATAACGCGCCACGGCCTTTAGAAATGCTTCTGTGCCGTAGTCTTCAGAAAACTCCAGCGCGGTCGGGTACGAGGTATATCGTGGCCCGGAATAGTTATATTTCTGGATCAGGGCCAGGTCCCAGTCTATTAACTGCTCTGACATGCTCACTCCTTCCGATGGCGTCTCTGGCGGGTACGGCGTACCGGCTTAACCCCAGTGCGGGTGATAAGCCGGTTGCGCAGCCACTTCTGTCGCCGCGACAACCGCTGTAGTTTAACGAATAACCACACCAGATAACATATAACCGGAAGGGTTATAAGCAGGACGGGAAGACCCACGGTGTAAAACCGTTAGTTGCCGCCTTTCAGCAGACGCATCATGTCTTCCTGCTTTTCTTCCTCTTCCTCTTCTTCCTCGTCATCGTAAGAAAGACCCAGCTTTTGCATCAGCTCATCGATGCGGTCCAGCTTGGCATCAACCCAGGTCTGATCTTCCGCGCTCAGGGTTTCTCCTGCTTCAAGACGCTCCAGCAGCGCATCCAGGCGCTCATCCGTTTCCAGTAAATCCAACTCAGCCTGTGGTGAAAGCATAGGTTTCTCACTCTTCGGTTTGTGCTGTTTGGTGACTTTTTCGGTCACGCCCAATGGAATGGGGTTTTTGCTGCCAATACGAGGATCTTTTTGCTTATTTTGGTTTCCGCCACCAGATGCACCTTCGCTACCGGACGCACGGCTACCCGCCGCATGACCACGGTGTTTTTTCTGGCGCTTACGGTCGCGAGCTTCCTGATTAATTTCTTCGCGTGTTTTACGACGCGCTTTTGCAGGACCTTTACCGCGTGGTGTAGAAGTTGGTTTCATCATGATTCGTCTTTGGCTGTTTTATTCAGTATATAATTGCGCCGGAATCTAGCAGAAATAAAGAAAAAAGGCGACAGAGTAATCTGTCGCCTTTTTTCCTGACTCTCAACCCTTACGGGCTCTACAATCCTTGTTGGCTATCAACACACCCTGTTTTTCCCTTAGCCTGAAACATTCCGTGTTGTTTCCATTTCCTTTTACTAACGTCTCCAGACGTTTGTCTCCCTGACAATCCTGTGTCTTCGCCTCCTGGCGCTCCTGACCCTCATCCTGAGTCGACTATCCTGTCAGCTTCCTCGCTATGGGCGCTACTTTACCGCTTTGGTTTAAACGTACAAGTAACCTGGGTAACAATTTCGGACTTTAAGAATAGTGCCTTATCTTAACTATATGATTTATTTTAGTTACGTCATTTTTTACTCTGTCATCTCGTATAGAAACTATCGGCAATGTCTCACAAAGTGCGAGGTTTTTACTTACATAGCCTACGCGTCGAAAAACCAGCCTTTTGCTGGGGTTCAGGTATAATCGCTGCAAAGCCCTGATTGATGGAGAGGACTGCTTTGACTAACTTGAATTATCAACAGACGCACTTTGTGATGAGTGCGCCTGATATTCGCCACTTACCTTCCGATACCGGTATCGAAGTGGCTTTTGCTGGCCGTTCCAACGCAGGCAAATCCAGTGCGCTAAATACCCTGACGAATCAAAAGAGTCTGGCGCGTACATCTAAAACGCCGGGTCGTACTCAGCTCATCAACTTGTTTGAAGTCGTTGACGGCAAACGCCTGGTCGATTTGCCAGGATACGGTTATGCCGAAGTTCCGGAAGAGATGAAGCGCAAATGGCAGCGCGCGCTGGCTGAATATCTGGAAAAACGTCAGAGCCTGCAAGGTCTGGTGGTACTGATGGATATTCGTCACCCGCTAAAAGACCTCGACCAGCAGATGATCCTGTGGGCGGTTGAGAGCAACGTTCAGGTTCTGGTACTGCTGACTAAAGCAGACAAGCTGGCCAGCGGTGCGCGCAAAGCCCAGTTGAATATGGTACGTGAAGCCGTACTGGCATTTAACGGTGATGTACAGGTAGAAGCATTTTCATCACTGAAAAAACTGGGCGTGGACAAACTTCGGCAGAAGCTGGATAGCTGGTTTAGTGAACTGGCGCCGATTGAAGAGATGCAGGACGGGGAGTAACCCACCGATATGCCGGATAGCGCCGTTGCGCGTCTTATCCGGCCTACAGCCTGTACGAAACTTTTCTTTCGCACAATAAAAAACGCCCCAGTCATTACTGACTGGGGCGGCTAAAATATTCAGCCAAATCCGATTACGTGAAGTAAAAGGTCTGAAAGATAGAACATCTTACCTCTGTACCCTACGTGAATAACTTTACTCTTTTTTGAGCAGCTCAGAAAGCACTTTTTGTAATTTTTTTTCATTCCTTACATAGGGAATTCTAATGGACATCACAAAAAGTTCTATCTTATGTTGCTTAGTTACGAAAAAGGGGCGTTATTCAGTAAACCCTTAGTGCGCCTGATCCCAGTTTTCGCCACTACCGACTTCCACCAGCAACGGCACATCAATCTGGGTCTCGTTTTCCATCAGTTGATGGATCTTTTTAGAGACGCTTTCGAGGTCATCTTTATGCACTTCAAACACCAGTTCATCGTGTACCTGCATGATCATGCGCACACGTGGTTGCTCGGTTTGCAGCCATCCGTCCACCGCAATCATGGCTCGTTTGATAATGTCTGCGGCAGTACCCTGCATCGGGGCGTTAATTGCCGCGCGCTCTGCACCAGCGCGACGAGCGCCATTACTGGATTTAATATCCGGTAAATAGAGACGACGCCCTTCCAGCGTTTCGACATAACCTTGCTCTTTTGCCTGTGCACGGGTGCGTTCCATATATTCCAGCACGCCAGGGTAGCGTTCGAAGTAGAGGTCCATGTACTTCTGTGCTTCTTTACGCGGAATATTCAACTGGCGCGCCAAACCAAAGGCACTCATCCCGTAGATCAAACCGAAGTTGATGGCTTTCGCGCTGCGGCGTTGTTCACCAGTCACGGAATCCAGCGGTAAGCCGAAGACTTCCGCAGCCGTTGCGCGGTGAATATCTTTCCCTTCGGCAAACGCTGTAAGCAGACCTTTATCACGCGAGAGATGCGCCATTATACGCAGTTCAATCTGTGAGTAGTCGGCGGAGACAATCACGTAGTCTTCTGGCGCAATAAACGCCTGACGAATACGACGACCTTCGTCATTACGTACCGGGATGTTCTGCAGGTTTGGATCCGTGGATGATAAGCGCCCGGTAGCGGTCACCGCCTGGTGATAGGAGGTGTGCACGCGCCCGGTTTTCTTGTTAATCATCAACGGAAGCTTATCCGTATAGGTCGACTTCAGTTTTGCTAAGCCGCGATATTCCAGGATCACTTTCGGCAATGGGTAATCGAGCGCGAGCTCTTCCAGTACCTCTTCCGACGTTGATGGCGCGCCGCCAGGGGTTTTCTTCAGCGGCTTAATACCCTGCTTTTCAAACAGGATAGTTTGCAGTTGCTTGGTGGAAGAGAGGTTAAACGCTTCTCCGGCGATCTCGTGCGCTTTTTGCTCCAGCTCGTTCAAACGCAGCGTCAACTCTTCTGAATGTTTGTGCAGAACAGCCGGATCGATTTTCACACCGTTGCGCTCAACGCGAGACAAAACAGGAACCAGCGGCATATCGATATTTTCAAAGACGTTCAACGGTCCTTTATGCTGCTGCAATTCTGGCCACATTTTGAGATGGAGCTGTAGCGTAACGTCGGCGTCTTCCGCAGCATAACGTCCGGCTTCTTCCAGCGCTATCTGGTTAAAGGTCAGCTGATTTTTGCCCTTTCCGGCGATCTCTTCAAAGGTGATGGTTTTATGTTTCAGCCAGCGGTCCGAGAGGCTGTCCATATCGTGTCGGCCAGCGACACTGTTAAGAATGTAGGATTCGAGCATGGTGTCAAAGGTGATGCCACGCAGTTCAATGCCATAGTTCGCCAGGATACCGCGATCATACTTCAGGTTTTGCCCGACTTTATGCGCGTTCTCATCTTCCAGCAGCGGCTTCAGCAATGCCAGCGCGCGGTCGCGAGCGATCTGATCGGGGGCGTCCAGGTAATCGTGGGCAACAGGAACATATGCAGCCACACCCGGTTCAATGGCAAAAGACAGGCCAACCAGATTCGCAGAGATGTTGTCCAGGCTGTCAGTTTCTGTATCGAAGGCAAAGACAGGCGCTTTTTTCAGCTTCGCAATCCACTCTTCCAGCGTCGCTTCATCCAGAATTGTCACATAGTTATCATACGAGAGAACCGTGGCCGGCCCCTCAGGCGTTTCATCGACGGCGATAGTTTCCTGTGGTTTTGCCGCCGGCTTCGTTCCTTTCGCCTGTAGCCATTTTCCCGCTTCAACGTCAGTAACCCAACGCTTGAATTCGTACTGTTTAAACAGGCCAAGTAGTTCATCCGCTGCCGGCTGACGTACTTCCAACTGCTCGCAGGTCAACTCCAGTTCAACATCCGTTTTGATGGTAGCCAATTGATAAGAGAGGTACGCTACCTCTTTATTCTGCTCAAGTTTGCCCGCCAAAGTTTTCGCACCACGGAAAGTCAGCCCCGCGATTTTGTCTGATTCAGCATAGAGGGTATCCAGCCCACCCAGCCCCTGCAGCAGAGCCTGCGCGGTTTTTTCACCTACGCCAGGAACGCCAGGGATGTTATCTGAGGAATCCCCCATCAGCGCCAGGAAATCGATGATCAGTTCTGGTGGAACACCATATTTATTCACCACTTCATCCGGGCCGAGGATCGTATTGGTCATGGTGTTGATCAGGGTGATATTCGGCGTCACCAACTGAGCCATATCTTTATCACCGGTACTAATCAGCACCGGACGACCCACCTTCTCTGCTTCCCGCGCCAGCGTACCAATGACATCGTCTGCTTCCACGCCCGAAACGGCCAGCAGTGGCAACCCCATCGCTTTTACCATCGCATGCAGAGGCTCAATCTGCGCACGCAGATCGTCCGGCATGGGTGGGCGGTGTGACTTGTAGTGTTCGAATAACTCATCACGGAAGGTTTTACCCTTAGCGTCGAATACCACCGCAGCATGGGTCGGCTGATATTGCAGAATCAAGCTACGCAGCATGTTGAGGACACCATACATCGCGCCAGTAGGTTCTCCTGCACTGTTGGTCAGCGGCGGGAACGCATGGTATGCGCGATACAGGTAAGAGGAGCCATCTACAAGGATAAGTGGGTTTTCTGGGATCTGAACCATAATGTCCGTGCCTGTTTATCAGATTATGGGTAAAGGATGCCACAGACAGGATGAAAACATGAGTTTTTCGCCGCATTTGTCGAAAAACTTTTGTAGTTCTTCTGCTTTGCTCGCAAAGAAGATTGTGGATAACTTTGTGAATAAATAATTTTCAGCTCTTTAAATATAGCAATGAAATTAACACGTCATTTTATTTATATATATATTTCAGAAGTTTAAATAAATGCGTAGCATTTTATTCCATTTATACAGCTTATATCCTGATGTGGATAGATATTCCCTTTTTTTCTATTCAGGGAAGATCCATCATTTGGTTCGTTTTCTGATAAAATCAGCCCCTTGCGCCTCTTTAGCGCACTATCTATGGCTAACCTTTTGAATAATTTAATTATGACGAGAATACTCGCTGCGATAACGCTGTTGCTGAGTATCGTATTGACCATATTGGTCACGATTTTTTGTTCTGTGCCGATCATCCTTGCCGGAGTTGTAGAACTCCTTTTGCCCGTTCCCGTTGTCTGGCGCAAGGTTTCTGTCTTCTGTAATTTCATGATGTACTGCTGGTGTGAAGGTCTGGCGCTACTGCTACACCTCAATCCGCGACTGAAGTGGGATGTCGAGGGACTGGAAGGTCTTAGCAAGAAAAACTGGTATCTGCTCATTTGTAACCATTACAGCTGGGCTGACATCGTTGTGCTTTGCGTTCTGTTCCGTAAGCACATCCCAATGAATAAATATTTCCTCAAGCAACAACTGGCCTGGGTGCCCTTTATTGGCCTGGCCTGCTGGGCGCTGGATATGCCGTTTATGAAACGCTATTCGCGAGGCTACCTGCTCCGTCATCCAGAACGGCGCGGTAAAGATGTCGAAACAACGCGTCGTTCCTGCGAGAAGTTTCGCGTACACCCGACAACTATTGTGAATTTTGTCGAAGGTTCACGCTTTACCAAAGAGAAATGTGAGCAAACCCGCTCTCCTTATCAAAACTTGCTCCCTCCAAAGGCGGCCGGTATTGCGATGGCATTGAACGTACTGGGGTCGCAGTTCGATAAAATGTTGAACGTCACGTTGTGCTATCCGGAAAACAGCAGCCGACCGTTCTACGATATGCTGAGCGGTAAGCTAACGCGTATTGTCGTGCGGGTAAATCTGGAGCCAATTCATGAAGAGTTGCACGGTGATTACGTGAACGATAAGGGATTCAAGCGTCGGTTTCAGCTATGGCTTAATACGCTGTGGAGTGAGAAAGACGCGCAGCTCGACGCGATTAAAGCCTCATATGAAAAAGCCGGTCAGCACAAGTGACCGGCTTTTGCTTTTACTTCTGACCAACCAGATACTTCACGGTATCCGCATACTGTTGTACAAAGATATCCATGCTGCTGGTATCCATGCCCTGCGGATTTACCTGATATTTGCCATTCACGAACATTGCCGGAACGCCCTGCAGCTGTAAATCAGCCGCCGCTTTTTCCTGCTGTGCCACGAGTGATTTCACCACGAAGCTGTTCCATGCCGCATCATAGTCTTCACCTTTAATACCCGCGTCGACAAACACTTTACGGATATCAGCTACAGACTGAACGGTCTGGGTTTTCTGAACACCTTCAAACAACGGAACGGTTACTTGATCTTCAACGCCCAGCGCCATAGCAACGGCCCAAGCTTGCGTCAGATCTTTGCCCAACGGCCCCAGAAACTCGACGTGGTACTTGGTCATCTTGGTGCCTTCAGGCAGTTTTTTCTTCACGTTATCAGAGACGTGAAGAACTTCTTCAAACTGATAGCAGTGCGGGCAGTAGAAGGAGAAGAACTCCAACACTTGCGGTTCACCCGCAACAGGCTTTTCCAGAGTGATGTATTGTTTGCCATCCTGGAACTGCGCTGCAGATGCGCTAAAAGCTAAAACCATACCAGCCAGCGCCAGCCATAATTTTTTCATGTTCAAATTTCTCCGATTAATACATTGGCGTTAATTGTAAGGGGGGCTCTTGCAGAATTTTTGCCTGCTCAATAAAGGTCGCGGTCTGACGATGCCAGTAATCTTCCCCGGTTAACCACGGGAAGTTTTTTGGAAACGCAGGGTCAGCCCAACGTCGAATTAGCCAGGCAAGATAATAAACTAAACGCATAGCGCGTAAAGGTTCTATCAGTCCGATTTCAGAGGTGTCGAACTCACTAAACTCTTCATAAGCCTCGATAATGGTTTCAAGCTGCATGCGTTGTTCAGCTTTATCGCCATTGAGGAGCATCCATAAATCCTGAACAGCCGGGCCATTGCGGGCATCATCTAAATCGACAAACATCGGACCATCGCGCCACAGAATATTACCGGCATGACAATCGCCGTGCAGACGTAACGTGGTAAAACGTGCATGCCAGCGTTCGGTAACGACCGCGATAAGCGCATCCGTTGCCTTCAGGAAAGCCGCTTTTTGCCCTGATGGGATCAACTGTGCGTGTTCAAAAAGCTTACGCGGCTGAGTCAGGTATTCTTCAAGGCCAATCGTCGGGCGAAAGGCAAAAGTACGCTTGCATCCGGTCTGATGCATACGCCCCAGATAGCGCCCCACCGCCTCCATCTGATCGATATTGTCGGCCTCAAACTGCCGCCCGCCGACGCTGGGGAAGATCGCATAATGGAAACCCTGATGGCTTAACAGCGTTTGGCCGCTTAGTACCAGCGGTGCAGCTACCGGGACTTCATCGCTTACCAGTTCCAGAGCAAACTGGTGCTCTTCCTGGATCTGATCGACAGACCAACGTTCAGGGCGATAAAACTTAACGACAAAGCGTCGACGGTCTTCGTCCTGGAATTGATAGACACGGTTTTCATAGCTGTTAAGCGGGGTAAGCCCTGAGTCCACCCGGATCCCCTGCTCAAACAGTGCATCCATGATGGTATCCGGGTGTAGCGTCTGGAAATTAAAAGCGTTGTCGTTCATCCCATCATCCGGAAAATACTACGAATGATTCAGGATATCATTTCGCAGCGCTTTCGGTGGTGGCGATTACAAGCTTTTACTCTTTAATGACGCCACGTGCGCGGAGTAGTGCGGTTTTAAAATCTTCTTCATAATCTTTCTGAATACCTGGGATGACGGCGTCTTTCGCCGAGTCACGCATTTTCAGGTGATAGATCAGAATGTCATCAGTTAAATCCGCCAGTTCGCCGTCAAAACCTGACTCTTGCGCCAGTTTCTGTAAAAATTGCATCAGGTTAAGATCGGGTTCCTTCTGCCAGGCCGGCTGGAGGAGTTCAATAACTTCATTCAGACGTTTACATTTCATGGTTGTGCTCCTTAGGCTCAATACAGATACGTTAGCAGGGTCAATCCCACATTAAAAGAGGCGATATCAGTGATTCTGGATAGTGCAATAACAGGGGTTGTGCTGGCAGGCGGTAAGGCCAGACGGATGGGCGGAACCGATAAAGGTCTGCTTGAGCTTGACGGTAAACCTCTTTGGCGGCATGTGGCCGATACCCTCGCTTTACAGGTCGAAACCGTGGTGGTTAATGCCAATCGCCACCGGGATATTTACCAACAAAGCGGCCTGAAAGTTATCCCTGATTCATTGGCCGATTTCCCTGGCCCACTGGCCGGGATGCTATCGGTATTCCTACAGCAAGCGGGGGAGTGGTTTCTGTTCTGCCCGTGCGATATGCCCTATATTCCTCACGATCTGGTCAAACGTTTGAAGGAGCAGCGCAAAGCTGCACCGGTTGTCTGGGTGCATGATGGCGAAAGAGATCATCCGACCATTGCGCTAATGCACCGCACCATGCAACCCTTGCTACAGGATTATCTTCAGTCCGGTGAAAGACGCGTCATGGTCTTTATGCGCCAGGCTGGCGGTCATGCTGTCGATTTCAGCGATCATAAAGATGCGTTCGTGAACGTGAACACCCCTGAAGAACTTGCAAAATGGCAGGATAAATCATGATCCCATTACTCGCTATAGCAGCATGGAGCGGAACGGGAAAAACTACGCTGCTTAAAAAATTGATCCCGGAGCTACGTGCCAGAGGCATTCGTCCCGGATTGATTAAGCATACTCATCACAATATGGATGTTGATAAGCCCGGCAAAGATAGCTATGAGCTACGCAAAGCCGGTGCAGCGCAAACCCTGGTCGCCAGCCAGCAGCGCTGGGCATTAATGGTAGAGACCCCGGAAGAGCCCGAACTGGATTTAGCGTACCTGGTAAGCAGGATGGATGCTTCCACACTGGATATGGTGTTGGTTGAGGGCTTTAAGCATGAACCTGTTGCTAAGATCGTTCTTTTTCGCGACGGTTGCGGGCACAGTCCAGAGGACCTGGCGTTAGACAACTATGTTATCGCGGTTGCCAGTGATATTCCGCTTGCGGTGGATGTTCCATTGTTAGATATCAACGATATACAGCAAGTTGCCGATTTTGTTACGCAATGGATAAGAAGATAGCTGCTGTGTCGTGATACGCCTTTGTAGGCCGGATAAGGCGGGAGGTCACCTCCGGCAGTTTTCACTCCCTGCAGACGCAAAAAAGCCCATCCGGCAGGATGGGCTTTTTCACTTGTTTGATGCCTGGCAGTTCCCTACTCTCGCATGGGGAGACCCCACACTACCATCGGCGCTACGGCGTTTCACTTCTGAGTTCGGCATGGGGTCAGGTGGGACCACCGCGCTACAGCCGCCAGGCAAATTCTGTTTATCAACACGCTTCTCGCATGTCGATGTAATCTGTAATCAAGCTGAATTTCGATGTCTCTTTCGCCAAAACATCTTCGGCGTTGTAAGGTTAAGCCTCACGGTTCATTAGTATCGGTTAGCTCAACGTATCGCTACGCTTACACACCCGACCTATCAACGTCGTCGTCTTCAACGTTCCTTCAGGACCCTTAAAGGGTCAGGGAGAACTCATCTCGGGGCAAGTTTCGTGCTTAGATGCTTTCAGCACTTATCTCTTCCGCATTTAGCTACCGGGCAATGCCATTGGCATGACAACCCGAACACCAGTGATGCGTCCACTCCGGTCCTCTCGTACTAGGAGCAGCCCCCCTCAATTCTCCAGCGCCCACGGCAGATAGGGACCGAACTGTCTCACGACGTTCTAAACCCAGCTCGCGTACCACTTTAAATGGCGAACAGCCATACCCTTGGGACCTACTTCAGCCCCAGGATGTGATGAGCCGACATCGAGGTGCCAAACACCGCCGTCGATATGAACTCTTGGGCGGTATCAGCCTGTTATCCCCGGAGTACCTTTTATCCGTTGAGCGATGGCCCTTCCATTCAGAACCACCGGATCACTAAGACCTGCTTTCGCACCTGCTCGAGCCGTCACTCTCGCAGTCAAGCTAGCTTATGCCTTTGCACTAACCTCCTGATGTCCGACCAGGATTAGCTAACCTTCGTGCTCCTCCGTTACTCTTTAGGAGGAGACCGCCCCAGTCAAACTACCCACCAGACACTGTCCGCAACCCGGATTACGGGTCTACGTTAGAACACCAGCCATTAAAGGGTGGTATTTCAAGGTTGGCTCCATGCAGACTGGCGTCCACACTTCAAAGCCTCCCACCTATCCTACACATCAAGGACCAGTGTTCAGTGTCAAGCTATAGTAAAGGTTCACGGGGTCTTTCCGTCTTGCCGCGGGTACACTGCATCTTCACAGCGAGTTCAATTTCACTGAGTCTCGGGTGGAGACAGCCTGGCCATCATTACGCCATTCGTGCAGGTCGGAACTTACCCGACAAGGAATTTCGCTACCTTAGGACCGTTATAGTTACGGCCGCCGTTTACCGGGGCTTCGATCAAGAGCTTCTCCTTACGGATAACCCCATCAATTAACCTTCCGGCACCGGGCAGGCGTCACACCGTATACGTCCACTTTCGTGTTTGCACAGTGCTGTGTTTTTAATAAACAGTTGCAGCCAGCTGGTATCTTCGACTGATTTCAGCTCCATGAGTAAATCACTTCACCTACATATCAGCGTGCCTTCTCCCGAAGTTACGGCACCATTTTGCCTAGTTCCTTCACCCGAGTTCTCTCAAGCGCCTTGGTATTCTCTACCTGACCACCTGTGTCGGTTTGGGGTACGATTTTGTGTTACCTGATGCTTAGAGGCTTTTCCTGGAAGCAGGGCATTTGTTACTTCAGCACCGTAGTGCCTCGTCATCACACCTCAGCGTTAACAAGACTCCGGATTTACCTGGAATCTCCGCCTACATGCTTAAACCGGGACAACCGTCGCCCGGCTAACATAGCCTTCTCCGTCCCCCCCTCGCAGTAACACCAAGTACAGGAATATTAACCTGTTTCCCATCGACTACGCCTTTCGGCCTCGCCTTAGGGGCCGACTCACCCTGCCCCGATTAACGTTGGACAGGAACCCTTGGTCTTCCGGCGTGCGGGTTTTTCACCCGCATTATCGTTACTTATGTCAGCATTCGCACTTCTGATACCTCCAGCAACCCTCACAGGCCACCTTCAACGGCTTACAGAACGCTCCCCTACCCAACAACACATAGTGTCGCTGCCGCAGCTTCGGTGCATGGTTTAGCCCCGTTACATCTTCCGCGCAGGCCGACTCGACCAGTGAGCTATTACGCTTTCTTTAAATGATGGCTGCTTCTAAGCCAACATCCTGGCTGTCTGTGCCTTCCCACATCGTTTCCCACTTAACCATGACTTTGGGACCTTAGCTGGCGGTCTGGGTTGTTTCCCTCTTCACGACGGACGTTAGCACCCGCCGTGTGTCTCCCGTGATAACATTCTTCGGTATTCGCAGTTTGCATCGGGTTGGTAAGTCGGGATGACCCCCTAGCCGAAACAGTGCTCTACCCCCGAAGATGAATTCACGAGGCGCTACCTAAATAGCTTTCGGGGAGAACCAGCTATCTCCCGGTTTGATTGGCCTTTCACCCCCAGCCACAAGTCATCCGCTAATTTTTCAACATTAGTCGGTTCGGTCCTCCAGTTAGTGTTACCCAACCTTCAACCTGCCCATGGCTAGATCACCGGGTTTCGGGTCTATACCCTGCAACTTAACGCCCAGTTAAGACTCGGTTTCCCTTCGGCTCCCCTATTCGGTTAACCTTGCTACAGAATATAAGTCGCTGACCCATTATACAAAAGGTACGCAGTCACCCCATAAAGAGGCTCCCACTGCTTGTACGTACACGGTTTCAGGTTCTTTTTCACTCCCCTCGCCGGGGTTCTTTTCGCCTTTCCCTCACGGTACTGTTTCACTATCGGTCAGTCAGGAGTATTTAGCCTTGGAGGATGGTCCCCCCATATTCAGACAGGATACCACGTGTCCCGCCCTACTCTTCGAGTTCACAACACATGCACTTTTGTGTACGGGGCTATCACCCTGTATCGCCGGACTTTCCAGACCGTTCCACTACCACACATGCTGATTCAGACTCTGGGCTGCTCCCCGTTCGCTCGCCGCTACTGGGGGAATCTCGGTTGATTTCTTTTCCTCGGGGTACTTAGATGTTTCAGTTCCCCCGGTTCGCTTCATTACGCTATGTATTCACGCAATGATAGTGTGACGAATCACACTGGGTTTCCCCATTCGGAAATCGCCGGTTATAACGGTTCATATCACCTTACCGACGCTTATCGCAGATTAGCACGTCCTTCATCGCCTCTGACTGCCAGGGCATCCACCGTGTACGCTTAGTCGCTTAACCTCACAACCCGAAGATGTTTCGTAAAACACTTCAGTGTTGCGAAAATTTGAGAGACTCGAACACACCGCTTTTCATTTCTTGTTTACGGAGAAATGAAACAGTGTGTCGTTTCAATTTTCAGCTTGATCCAGATTTTTAAAGAGCAAAACTTCGCAGTGAACCTTTTCAGGTACACTCTGAAGTTTTCTTGTTTTTTTGCAGTAAGGAATGGTGGAGCTATGCGGGATCGAACCGCAGACCTCCTGCGTGCAAAGCAGGCGCTCTCCCAGCTGAGCTATAGCCCCATCGTAGTTAAATCTCGTTTAACCTTAATTTCTGTTGAGGCAAGGCGTGGTGACGCGAAGCATACTGAAGTATGTGAGCATCGCCGCAACGCAGCATCAGCAGAAATTTGGTAGGCCTGAGTGGACTTGAACCACCGACCTCACCCTTATCAGGGGTGCGCTCTAACCACCTGAGCTACAAGCCTGCAGAGATTTTCTTACTGCTAATTTTCATCAGACAATCTGTGTGAGCACTACAAAGAACGTTTCTTTAAGGTAAGGAGGTGATCCAACCGCAGGTTCCCCTACGGTTACCTTGTTACGACTTCACCCCAGTCATGAATCACAAAGTGGTAAGCGCCCTCCCGAAGGTTAAGCTACCTACTTCTTTTGCAACCCACTCCCATGGTGTGACGGGCGGTGTGTACAAGGCCCGGGAACGTATTCACCGTGGCATTCTGATCCACGATTACTAGCGATTCCGACTTCATGGAGTCGAGTTGCAGACTCCAATCCGGACTACGACATACTTTATGAGGTCCGCTTGCTCTCGCGAGGTCGCTTCTCTTTGTATATGCCATTGTAGCACGTGTGTAGCCCTACTCGTAAGGGCCATGATGACTTGACGTCATCCCCACCTTCCTCCAGTTTATCACTGGCAGTCTCCTTTGAGTTCCCGGCCGAACCGCTGGCAACAAAGGATAAGGGTTGCGCTCGTTGCGGGACTTAACCCAACATTTCACAACACGAGCTGACGACAGCCATGCAGCACCTGTCTCAGAGTTCCCGAAGGCACCAAAGCATCTCTGCTAAGTTCTCTGGATGTCAAGAGTAGGTAAGGTTCTTCGCGTTGCATCGAATTAAACCACATGCTCCACCGCTTGTGCGGGCCCCCGTCAATTCATTTGAGTTTTAACCTTGCGGCCGTACTCCCCAGGCGGTCGACTTAACGCGTTAGCTCCGGAAGCCACGCCTCAAGGGCACAACCTCCAAGTCGACATCGTTTACGGCGTGGACTACCAGGGTATCTAATCCTGTTTGCTCCCCACGCTTTCGCACCTGAGCGTCAGTCTTTGTCCAGGGGGCCGCCTTCGCCACCGGTATTCCTCCAGATCTCTACGCATTTCACCGCTACACCTGGAATTCTACCCCCCTCTACAAGACTCTAGCCTGCCAGTTTCGGATGCAGTTCCCAGGTTGAGCCCGGGGATTTCACATCCGACTTGACAGACCGCCTGCGTGCGCTTTACGCCCAGTAATTCCGATTAACGCTTGCACCCTCCGTATTACCGCGGCTGCTGGCACGGAGTTAGCCGGTGCTTCTTCTGCGAGTAACGTCAATTGCTGCGGTTATTAACCACAACACCTTCCTCCTCGCTGAAAGTACTTTACAACCCGAAGGCCTTCTTCATACACGCGGCATGGCTGCATCAGGCTTGCGCCCATTGTGCAATATTCCCCACTGCTGCCTCCCGTAGGAGTCTGGACCGTGTCTCAGTTCCAATGTGGCTGTTCATCCTGTCAGACCAGCTGGGGATGGTCGCCTAGGTGCGCCGTTACCCCACCTACTAGCTAATCCCATCTGGGCACATCCGATGGCAAGAGGACCGAAGGTCCCCCTCTTTGGTCTTGCGACGTTAGGCGGTATTAGCTACCGTTTCCAGTAGTTATCCCCCTCCATCGGGCAGTTTCCCAGACATTACTCACCCGTCCGCCACTCGTCACCCAAGGAGCAAGCTCCTCTGTGCTACCGTTCGACTTGCATGTGTTAGGCCTGCCGCCAGCGTTCAATCTGAGCCATGATCAAACTCTTCAATTTAAGTTTGATGCTCGTGAATTAAACTTCGTAATGAATTACGTGTTCACTCAGAGACTTGGTATTCATTTTTCGTCTTGCGACGTTAAGAATCCGTATCTTCGAGTGCCCACACAGATTGTCTGATAAATTGTTAAAGAGCAGTTGCGACGCGCTTTAGCGCTCTGTCGCGAGGTCCCGTATATTACGTTTTCCTCATTCAGAGTCAAGCATTTATTTTTGCTTTTCTCTGCGAGATTCTCAGTGGAACCCCGCTGACCCGGCGGTTTGTAATCCGTTGTTCCGTGTCAGTGGAGGCGCATTATAGGGAGTTATTTCAGGCTGACAAGGGGAAATTTAAAATAATCTTCCGAGTGCGTATTTTTTATTCTTTGTGCTTATTTTGACAACGTTTTGTGGGTTAATTGGGCGATTTCCCGCGCGAAACCCGCGACCTGTTCCCAATCGGTATACACCACTTCTTTATTGGTATCTGTTTCACCGCCTGACATCTTCATTATCAGTTGGATCATAACGCGGTCATACCAGCGATAGCGGGGATACAGCAAAGCGCCAGCAATAACCGCACTGCGATCAGGCCGCCACGGCGAACTCATCAGGAACTTACGCGCATAGCTGTTAGTTTGCGGCGTGCGTTTCTCCGGTTTACGGGCAACCAGGTTTACGGAGTAGAAGGCACTCGGCATCGCGTTCAGCCGCGTGGCATGCTTTTTCACAAACTCCTGAAAAGCTGCATGGTAATGACCATAGCGAATCGAGGCGCCAATCACCACGCTGTCATAATTTTGCCAGTCAGGCTCCGCGGTACGATGCAAATTAACGACATCCGCCCAAACGCCCAGCTCTTTGAGTTCAGAAGCCAGATACTCGGCGATTTCACGCGTTTGTCCGTCCCGGGAAGAAAAAAGAATCAGTGTTTTCACGTGTTACTCCATTATTCACGCCAGAAAGTAGGGGTAAAGAGTACCAGCAGGGTAAAGACCTCCAGACGACCAAACAGCATATTGGCAATCAGGATCCACTTCGCCACGGGGTTCATACTGGCAAAGTTGTCGGCGACAACCCCCAGCCCTGGCCCCAGGTTATTCAGCGTCGCCACAACAGAGGCAAACGCGGAGAAGTCATCAACACCGGTCGCAATAATCGCCAGCATACTGATAATAAAGACCAGCGCATAGGCAGAGAAGAATCCCCAAACAGCTTCAAGGATTCGCTCCGGCAAAGCACGGTTACCCAGCTTGATACTGTAAACCGCATTCGGGTGGACCAGTCGTTTCAATTCGCGGTTACCCTGCTTAAACAGCAACAGGATTCGAATCACCTTCAAGCCACCGCCCGTCGACCCGGCACAGCCGCCAATAAAAGCAGAACATAGCAACAGCACCGGCAGGAACAGCGGCCAGCGGGCAATACTGTCCGTAGTAAATCCGGCGGTCGTCGCCATCGATACCACCTGAAAAAAAGCCTGGTTGATGGTCGTGAGTGCCGAACCGTAGGTATTGTGTATCCACAGCACCAGCGTACAGACAGCCACCAGCGTCAGCTGCACCCCAATGAACATGCGGAATTCTGGATCGCGCCAGTAGACCTTCAGGCTGCGACCGCTGAGTAAAGAGAAGTGCAGACCATAGTTACAACCGGAGATCAGCAAGAAGATAGCAATAATGGTGTTAATCGTGGGACTGTCGAAATACCCCACGCTGGCATCGTGTGTGGAAAAGCCGCCGATGGCTATCGTAGCAAAACTGTGCCCAATAGCGTCAAACGCGGGCATCCCGGCAAACCATAGCGCCAGCGCACACGCCACCGTCAGTAATACATAGATAAGCCACAGCGTTTTCGCCGTTTCGGCAATACGCGGACGCATTTTGTTATCTTTCAGCGGGCCCGGCATTTCTGCCCGGTAGAGCTGCATCCCACCGACGCCAAGAATAGGCAGAATAGCCACCGCCAGCACGATGATCCCCATCCCGCCGAACCATTGCAGCATCTGTCGATAAAAGAGGATAGCGTGTGGCAATGAATCCAGCCCCACCAGCGTTGTCGCCCCCGTGGTGGTTAATCCGGAGAAGGATTCAAAAAAAGCGTCAGTTATCGTGAGGTTAGGGCTTTCCGCAAAGATGAACGGTAGCGCACCCACGCTACCCAGCACGGTCCAGAACAAAACGACAATCAGAAACCCTTCGCGCGATTTCAGCTCGCCCTTCTCTTTACGGTTTGGCCACCACAGCATGGAGCCGATCGCCAGAGCAACGAAGAAAGTTTGGGTAAACGCACGCCCTGCCCCATCGCGGTAGATGAGCGCTACCAGTCCGGGGATAATCATTGTCCCCGAGAATAAGATGACCAGTAGTCCAACGATTCGGGTGATGGCGCGAAAATGCATCTCTGCCGCTTCCTTAGTTCTTTAAAATGAGGTGGGGATTATTCTTCAATCGCTAACAATTGCAATGAACCACGACTAAAATCCGCCAGTTTTGCCGAAAATTCATCCACTTTGGCATAAGGAAGCGCCACCCTGAGCCGAACAAAAGCCTGGTAATCACTGGCAACAACTTTACCGTCAAACTGCCCCAGCAAAGCTTCAATGCCTGCCAGCTGACCGTACTCACACTGCAAAGTATATTCGGTTAATGGCGTCTTGCGCTGCGTCGTTAACTGACGCAACGCCTGATTCACGCCGCCACCGTAGGCTTTCACTAGCCCACCCGTACCCAGAAGGATACCGCCGTAGTAGCGCACCACCACCGCGGTAATCTCACCGATGCCACTCCCCATCAGCTGCGCGAGCATCGGTTTGCCTGCCGTACCAGCCGGTTCGCCATCGTCTGAAAATCCCAGCTGCTGCGAGTCATTGGGCGCGCCCGCCACCCACGCCACACAATGGTGGCGGGCGTCCGGGTGTTCCATTTTGACTGACTCAACAAACGCTTTCGCCGCTTCTACGCCGTCCGTATGGGCGAGCAGCGTAATGAAGCGGCTTTTTTTGATCTCTTCAACGACGCTTACCGGCGCCGCAGGGATTAACCAACTGTCCATTACGCCAGTTTTAAATCCCGTGTCATGTTTTCGATATTGTTCTCGTGGACCACCACGTTATCTTCAATACGAATACCGCCGAACGGTTTCAGGGCTTCAATTTTCTGCCAGTTGAAGTGTTTGCTGAACTGCCCTTCACGCCACGGCGCCAACAGCGATTCAATGAAGTAGATGCCCGGTTCGATGGTCAGGACCATGCCCGGTTGCAGCACGCGGGTGCAACGCAGGTAAGGATACTTCGACGGTGCGGCCAGATGCGTACCGCTGTCATCTTGCATAAAGCCAGCGACATCGTGTACCTGCAGGCCCAGCGGGTGACCAATGCCATGCGGCATAAACGGCCCGGTAAGATCGTTTTCCACCATCGCCTCTTCACTCATATCGGTGATGATTTGATGCTTACGCAGCAGCTTCGCGATGCGCTGATGGAACTGAATGTGATAATCCACGTAGCTGGTGCCCGCTTTCATAGTGGCAATCAGCGCCAGTTGCTCGTCATTCACATCCTTCACCAGATGCGCATAGTCGTTGTCGCTTTTCGCCGACCACGTACGCGTCAGGTCTGCTGCATAGCCGTTGTATTCCGCACCGGCGTCCAGCAGGAAACTGCGGATTTCAGACGGAGCCTGATGATCCAGCCTGGTGTAATGCAGAACCGAAGCATGCTCGTTAAGCGCAACAATGTTGCTGTACGGCACGTCGGTGTCGCGATGACCGGTAGCAGTCAGGTAAGCAAGGTTGATGTCAAACTCGCTCATCCCGGAACGGAACGCTTCTTCCGCGGCACGGTGTCCATTCACCGCCATTTTCTGTGCTTCGCGCATACAGGCCAGTTCGTAATCTGTTTTGTAAGCACGATAATAATGCAGGTAGTCGATAACCCCTTTCGGGTTGATATTGCTGGCCGCGATGTCCAGCTGCAGCGCGCGTTCCGGAACCGGACCGATGTAACCGATATTGCCGCGAGCAGCAGGCAGCTGGCTACCGATACCATCAGCTTTTGGCAGCGCGATGATCTCAATTTCTTCCGTCCAGAAGGAGGTCGGCAGCGGCTCAACGTTGTGCCAGTAATCGACCGGCAGGTAGAACCACAATTTCGGCTTATTCACGCCATCCACCAGCAACCAGCAGTTAGGAACCTGCGTTACAGGCACCCAGGCTTTGAATTGCGGATTGACCTTAAACGGATAGGGATGATCGTCGAGAAAGACGTTAACAAGTTCTCCTGAGTGAATAAGTAACGCATCCAGCTTGAAGCGCTCCAGCGCGTCGCGCGTCCGTTCTTGTAGGGTAACGATATGATTTTTATAGAGTGCGGCCAGTGATTCCATTTTCTATCCTTCTGTTTTTTTGACCTCAAGTGTCCGCATCTTAGCACATCGTTTTGCGAGTGCGTGATTTCTGCCGAGCGTGATCAAATCGTCATTTCTTTAATCATTCATTTGCATTTTATTAACATAAAACACACACTTCGATTCATCTGGTATGACCAGATCACCTTGCGGATTCAGGAGACTGACATGCTTTACAAAGGCGACACCCTGTACCTCGACTGGCTGGAAGATGGCATCGCCGAACTGGTGTTCGATGCCCCAGGTTCAGTCAATAAACTCGACACGGCCACCGTTGCCAGCCTGGGCCATGCGCTTGACGTGCTGGAAAAACAACCGAATTTAAAAGGGCTGCTGCTGCGTTCTAACAAAGCAGCCTTTATTGTTGGTGCCGACATCACCGAATTCCTTTCACTGTTCCTCGTGCCTGAAGAGCAGTTGAGCCAGTGGCTGCATTTTGCCAACAGCGTCTTTAATCGCCTGGAAGATCTGCCTGTTCCGACTCTCTCAGCAGTTAACGGCTATGCGCTGGGCGGCGGCTGTGAGTGTGTCCTGGCGACCGATTATCGTCTGGCTACGCCGGACCTGCGCATCGGCCTGCCGGAAACCAAGCTGGGCATTATGCCAGGCTTTGGCGGCTCCGTGCGTATGCCACGTATGCTGGGTGCGGACAGCGCACTGGAAATTATTGCTGCGGGTAAAGATGTGGGTGCTGAGCAGGCGCTAAAAATCGGTCTGGTCGATGGCGTAGTGAAGCAAGACAAACTGCTTGATGGCGCGATCGCGGTATTACGTCAGGCGATTAACGGCGACCTCGACTGGAAAGCCAAACGTCAGCCGAAGCTGGAGCCGTTGAAACTCAGTAAAATTGAAGCGGCAATGAGCTTTACCATCGCCAAAGGTATGGTGGCGCAGACGGCAGGTAAGCATTATCCCGCACCGATTACCGCGGTAAAAACCATTGAAGCAGCGGCCCGTTTTGGTCGTGAAGAAGCGCTGAATCTGGAAAATAAAAGCTTTGTTCCACTCGCGCACACCAATGAAGCCCGCGCACTGGTTGGAATTTTCCTTAACGATCAGTTCGTGAAAGCCAAAGCCAAAAAGCTCACCAAAAATGTTGAAGCGCCAAAGCAAGCGGCTGTGCTGGGCGCAGGCATTATGGGCGGCGGCATCGCTTACCAGTCGGCCTGGAAAGGCGTGCCGGTTGTCATGAAAGATATCAACGACAAATCATTAACGCTGGGCATGACCGAAGCGGCCAAGCTACTGAACAAACAGCTTGAGCGCGGCAAAATTGACGGTCTGAAAATGGCGGGCGTTATTTCCACCATTCATCCCACCCTCGACTATAGCGGTTTCGAACGCGTGGACGTGGTAGTTGAAGCGGTCGTAGAAAACCCAAAAGTGAAAAAAGCGGTACTGGCGGAAACCGAAGATCAGGTTCGCCCGGACACCGTACTGGCTTCGAATACTTCCACCATCCCAATCAACGAACTGGCCAGCGCGCTTAAGCGTCCGGAAAACTTCTGTGGGATGCACTTCTTTAACCCGGTGCACCGTATGCCGCTGGTTGAGATCATTCGCGGCGAGAAAAGCTCGGATGAAACCATCGCTAAGGTTGTCGCCTGGGCAAGCCAGATGGGCAAAACGCCGATTGTGGTTAATGACTGCCCTGGTTTCTTCGTTAACCGCGTGCTGTTCCCCTATTTTGCCGGTTTCAGTCAGCTGCTGCGCGACGGGGCGGATTTCCGCAAAGTCGACAAAGTGATGGAAAAACAGTTTGGTTGGCCGATGGGCCCGGCTTATCTGCTGGACGTGGTAGGTATTGATACCGCGCACCACGCGCAGGCGGTGATGTCCGCAGGCTTCCCTCAGCGTATGCAGAAAGATTATCGCGATGCGATAGACGCCCTGTTTGATGCTAACCGTTTCGGGCAGAAAAACGGTCTCGGATTCTGGCGTTATAAAGAAGACAACAAGGGCAAGCCGAAGAAAGAAGAAGATGCCACCGTTGACGATCTGCTGGCAGAGGTCAGCCAGCCGAAACGCGACTTCAGCGATGAAGAGATTATCGCCCGCATGATGATCCCTATGGTCAACGAAGTAGTGCGTTGTCTGGAAGAAGGCATTATCGCCAGCCCGGCAGAAGCCGATATGGCGCTGGTGTATGGCCTGGGCTTCCCTCCGTTCCACGGCGGTGCGTTCCGCTGGCTGGATACGCTCGGCAGCGCGAAGTATCTTGATATGGCTCAGCAGTATCAGCACCTTGGTCCGCTGTATGAAGTTCCGGCCGGTCTGCGTGATAAAGCGCGCCATAACGAACCGTATTATCCCCAGGTTGAGCCAGCCCGCCCGGTTGGCAGCCTGAAAACGGCTTAAGGAGTCACAATGGAACAGGTTGTAATTGTTGATGCGATCCGTACCCCGATGGGCCGTTCGAAAGGGGGCGCGTTTCGGAACGTGCGTGCAGAAGATCTCTCTGCACATTTAATGCGTAGCCTGCTGGCGCGTAATCCGGCGCTGGAGCCAACCGCGCTTGATGACATTTACTGGGGCTGTGTGCAACAAACGCTGGAGCAGGGTTTCAATATCGCCCGTAATGCCGCGCTGCTAGCGGAAGTTCCGCACTCCGTTCCGGCCGTCACGGTCAATCGCCTGTGCGGTTCATCCATGCAGGCGCTGCACGATGCGGCACGCATGATCATGACTGGTGATGCTCAGGCGTGCCTGATTGGCGGCGTTGAGCATATGGGCCATGTGCCAATGAGCCACGGCGTTGATTTCCACCCGGGTATGAGCCGCAACGTGGCGAAAGCCGCAGGGATGATGGGCCTGACCGCAGAAATGCTCTCCCGCATGCACGGCATCAGCCGTGAAATGCAGGACGCTTTCGCCGCACGTTCACACGCTCGCGCCTGGGCTGCAACACAGTCTGGCGCTTTTAAAAACGAAATCATCCCGACCGGCGGTCATGATGCCGACGGCGTGCTGAAGCAGTTTAACTACGATGAAGTTATCCGTCCGGAAACGACCGTTGAAGCGCTCTCCACCCTGCGCCCGGCGTTCGATCCGGTTAACGGAACGGTGACTGCCGGTACCTCCTCTGCGCTCTCCGACGGCGCAGCGGCGATGCTGGTAATGAGCGAAAGCCGCGCCCGTCAACTGGGTCTAACGCCGCGTGCCCGTATTCGTTCGATGGCTGTTGTCGGCTGCGATCCGTCAATCATGGGTTACGGCCCGGTTCCGGCCTCAAAGCTGGCGCTGAAAAAAGCGGGACTCTCCACCAGCGACATCGGCTTGTTTGAGATGAACGAAGCCTTTGCCGCTCAGATCCTGCCGTGTATTAAAGATCTGGGGCTGATGGAGCAGATCGATGAGAAGATCAACCTCAATGGCGGGGCGATCGCCTTGGGTCACCCGCTGGGCTGTTCTGGGGCGCGTATCAGCACCACCCTGCTCAACCTGATGGAACGCAAAGACGTGCAGTTTGGTCTGGCGACGATGTGTATCGGGTTAGGTCAGGGTATCGCAACGGTATTTGAGCGAGTTTAATCAAAGCATGCCGGGGGCGCTTCGCTTGCCCGGCCTACGAAATGTTATCTCAAAGCCATTGGTGCCAGAACAAGGCGGCAAGCGAATGAATCCCGATGAGCTTACGTATAGTAAGTGATTCGGGTGAATGAGCGAAGCCAACACAGTTATGGTGCCAATGGCGAAGAGAGAAAGTTTAGTTGCCGTTCTTCCCGCCTGTCAGGGGCGGGTTTTTTATTTCCCTGAACTACCACGCACCACTAACTGCACCGGCAGCAGCAGATTCTCTTCCTGATTTTCTTCCAGCAGTAAACGCAGCGCTTCACGCCCCAGCTGTTTTTTATCAACCGCAACGGTAGTCAGCGGCGGATGTGACCAAGCCGCAGCATCGATATCATCAAATCCCACCAGCGCAAGATCTTCCGGGATACGTATACCCTGCTGCGCACACACCTGCTGAACAACCATCGCTGCCGCGTCGTTATAGGCAAAAATGGCATCGGGCGGCTCTGGCAGTCTGAGTAGCTCATTAACCGCATCCACCAGAGATTGCTCGGTATCCAGCAGCGGCGGCGCAACGACGTCATACTCTGGCGGCATTAGCAAACGGGCTTCATACAATGCCTGACGGTAGCCCTTTTCACGCTGACGGATGCTGTAGTGCGCGAGCGTACTGGCAAGAAACGCAATGCGGCTGCGGCCTTGTGCAATCAGATGTTGCGTGGCCAGATAGCCGCCCAGAGTATTGTCAGGATTCACGCAAGGCAGTCCTGGCGCCCAGAGATCCACCAGCACCAGCGGCAATTTCATCTGTTGTAGCAGCCCAAGCAACTCAGGTTCAAAAAATCCCGCGCAGATCAGCGCATCAGGCTGGTGCAGCATCACCTGCTCACTCACTGCATCGCCTGGACCTATAGAGAGAAAGCTCAGCGCAACCCCCTTTTCGCGACACAGATCTTCTATCCCCAGCAGCAGTTGAGAGTAAAACGGTAAAGCCCGGCTGATATTGTGCTGGCGATGCAGTAAAAACAGGACACGTTTGATTTTATCTGCGCGCAGGCGTGAAAAATCATAACCCTGCTGCTGCGCCACTGAAATAATGCGCTGTCGGGTCTCTTCCCGCAGCCCCGGTTGCCCTTTTAGCGCGCGGGAAACAGCGCCAACCGAGACGCCACAAGCATCGGCAATGTCTCTGATACGTACAGGTTTCGTCATTTCACTCTCATGGATTTACTGTGGCTTGTTGCGCCCCCAGCCAGGCTGCGCCGCGTACGCCGCTGCTGTCGCCGTGGCGGGCCTGAACGATCGGTGTGCGGCACTGTTTACCAAACACGTACTGCGCCACTCGCGCCTGTAAGCCTGAGTACAGTAAATCGATATTGGATACCCCGCCCCCCAGCACGATAACATCGGGATCGAGCATATTTACCACACTCGCCAACGCGCGAGCCAGTTGATCGCAATAGCGTTCCCATAACAAACAGGCGTCTGCATCACCCGATGCTACCCGTTGCATAATTTGTGGCACACCCATATGTTGCGCGGTGTGATTCATATACTGGCGCTCCAGGCCACTACCGGAAATAAAGCTCTCAATACAGTTCAACTGTCCGCAATAGCATGTCACTTCAGCCCCGTCCCGAGATCCGTGGTAGCGCGGCAAGGCATTATGCCCCCACTCTCCGGCACAGGCGTTAGGGCCGGAGAGCAACCGGTTCTCGATGCACAGACCACCGCCGCATCCGGTACCGAGGATCACGCCAAATACCACGCTATGCCCACGCCCACTACCGTCCATCGCTTCTGACAGGGTAAAGCAGTTGGCATCATTGGTAACGGGCACTGGCATTCCTAATGCACGCTCGAGATCTTGCGCAAAGGCCTGCTGATTCAGCACCAGAATGTTGGAATTCTTAATCAAACCTTCGCTATCCACCGCACCTGGCACCCCGATGCCAACCGATAAAGGCTGATTAATGGCCTGCATAGCCCTGGCTATCATCTCCGTCACGGCCTGGAAAAAATCACCGTAACGCTGCTTTGGTGTCGCACATCGTTCGCGGTAAACAATTTCACCCGCGTTATCAATCACCACCGCTTCGATTTTAGTCCCGCCGATATCCAGTCCGAGCCTCATGGTTTTTCCTCATTTGCCTCTCACAATGTGATGCGGTTTAGCTTGCCTATTTTGTTTACTAAACACATGGAGAGCTGTCACAAAAACTCAATTTATGTTTGAGTGACGGACATATTATGTTTACTAAAAAATAATTATGATGAGAAAGAGAGGCAATGACGCCGAGCCTGCGCCCTGCTAGTTGGAAGACAGATGATTGATGGATGCGCCGGAAGGGCTCCGGCGCACAGCGCTTAAATGAACGCGAAAGCGTCGCCAAACAGGCGATCTTCACGCGCACTGCGTTCATTACAGAACAGATCGCGCGCGATTTTGGCCATTTCAAAACGACCGGCAATGTAGATATCGTGCTCAGCCAGGGTACCGTAATCCTGCAATACCGCCGTTAACACGGTTCCCGTACGACCACGCCAGCCGTCTTCTGGCTGTTCCACCACTGGCTCAACGCGCAGATTCGGGTGATTAACAGACAACGCTTCCAGTTCGGAGAGATCGTAGAGATGCTTCTCTTCACGCCCACCCCAGTAAATGGTGATATCGCGGTTTGGATTACGTGCCAGCGCAGTAAGCAGAATGGAACGCACGTAAGAGAACCCTGTACCACCGGCAATCAGGATCAGCGGGCGCTCGTCTTCATCACGCAGCCAGGCTTCGCCATGCGGAATGTCGACCTTGATTTCCCGGTCTTTCAGAATGCGGTCCATCACAGCCATGGCATAAAGATTTAGCTCAGAGGCGCCAACGTGCAGCTCAATGAATCCTTGCTCGTCCGGCGTGGATGCCATGGAGAACGGACGCTTATCCCTTTCGTCCATCACGACCATTAAATACTGGCCAGCACGAAAGGAAAACGCCGCGTCTGGCACTAAACGAACGCGATATACGGTATCAGTGATAGCTTCTACCGAGGTCACTTTACAGCTTAAGGTTGTCATGCGCTCTCTCTGTCGGATCAATAGGCAAAACGATCGCGCCTCAGGCGCTTTTGCCGTCATTAAAGATGGCCAGTTCATCCCAAATTGCGTCAATACGCGCAGTTACTTCAGGATCTTTTTTAATCGGGCGTCCCCATTCGCGTTGGGTTTCGCCCGGCCATTTATTTGTGGCATCCAGCCCCATTTTTGAACCCAGGCCGGAAACCGGCGAGGCAAAGTCCAGGTAATCAATTGGCGTATTCTCTACCAGTACCGTATCCCGAGCCGGGTCCATACGGGTAGTAATTGCCCAAATCACATCATTCCAGTCGCGTGCATTGACATCATCATCGCAGACAATAACAAATTTGGTGTACATAAACTGGCGCAAAAACGACCAAACACCCATCATGACGCGTTTGGCATGACCAGCGTACTGTTTTTTCATCGTCACCACGGCCAGACGATATGAACAGCCTTCCGGAGGCAGGTAAAAATCGACGATTTCCGGGAACTGCTTTTGCAGAATAGGAACGAAAACTTCGTTCAGCGCCACGCCAAGCACCGCGGGCTCATCAGGCGGACGTCCGGTATAAGTAGAGTGATAAATCGCCTCTTCACGCTGGGTAATGTGCGTGACGGTAAAGACCGGAAAGCTATCTACTTCGTTGTAGTAGCCGGTATGATCGCCATACGGTCCTTCCGGGGCCAGCTCACCCGGTTCGATATACCCTTCCAGCACGATTTCAGCACTGGCGGGCACTTCCAGATCGTTGGAAATACATTTGACCACTTCGGTCTTGGTGCCGCGTAACAGCCCGGCAAATGCGTACTCGGATAATGTATCAGGGACGGGCGTCACGGCCCCCAGAATGGTCGCAGGATCTGCCCCCAACGCCACCGAAACCGGGAAGCGTTCGCCAGGATGCGCCGCACACCACTCCTGGTAATCGAGCGCGCCGCCGCGGTGGGAGAGCCAGCGCATAATGAGCTTGTTTTTGCCAATCAACTGCTGGCGATAAATACCCAGATTCTGCCGCTCTTTATGTGGGCCACGCGTTACGGTTAGCCCCCAGGTAATCAGCGGTGCGGCATCTTCCGGCCAACAGGTCATAATCGGAATACGGTTTAAATCGACGTCATCACCGGAGTAGATTTTTTGCTGACAAGGCGCACCGCGCAACCGCTTAGTCGGCATGTTCAGCACCTGCTTAAACTGCGGCAGCTTATCAAACAGATCGCGGAATCCTTTCGGTGGCTCCGGCTCTTTCAAAAACGCCAACAGTTTACCGACTTCCCGTAGTGCCGAGACATCTTCCTGCCCCATCCCCATCGCAACACGCTTCGGTGTGCCAAACAGGTTACACAGCACCGGCATTGAATAGCCTTTAGGATTCTCAAACAGTAACGCAGGCCCGCCAGCACGTAGGGTGCGATCGGCAATTTCAGTAATTTCCAGGTGGGGATCCACCTCAAGCGAAATGCGTTTGAGCTCGCCCTGCTGTTCAAGCAGCGTCAGGAAGTCGCGTAAATCGTGATATTTCATGGCGTCTATTGTGGCCTCTTCGTAAGCGCTTCATTATACGGCGTTCATCATTGTGATGCTGTATTTTTGTTAAATTAGCGTGAACTCTGGCGATACATATAAGCCCTGGGAGTATATACCCGTTGGGTTTCAGCCTGCTTTGAGGCGGGTATAATTAACTTAACTCATGGCTTTTGCTATGCTAGCGCTCAGAACAAGCGAATAAGAGTTATTATGCAATCCTGGTATTTACTGTACTGCAAACGTGGGCAACTTCAGCGAGCCCAGGAACACCTGGAAAGACAGGCGGTGAACTGCCTGACGCCTATGATCACCCTGGAAAAAATGGTGCGCGGTAAACGTACCACAGTCAGTGAACCACTATTCCCTAATTACATGTTTGTCGAGTTCGACCCGGAAGTGATCCACACCACCACGATCAACGCCACGCGTGGTGTCAGCCATTTCGTTCGTTTTGGAGCGACGCCTGCGACCGTCCCATCCCCCGTAATTCACCAGCTTTCTATCTACAAGCCTGAAGGTATTGTTGACCCGCAAACCCCTCAGCCAGGGGACAGCGTGATTATTACTGAAGGGGCGTTTGAGGGACTGAAAGCGATCTTCACCGAACCGGATGGCGAAGCGCGTTCCATGCTACTGCTTAACCTCTTGAATAAAGAGATTAAGCAGAGTGTGAAAAATACCGGTTTTCGAAAAATATAAGTCGTTTAGAAGATCACTTCGAACAGCGTTCTGACGTTGGCATCAATGGTTGCTGACAGCCATTGAGGATCTTCCCCACGCCAGTGAGCAATTCGCTCAAGAATATGCGGCAGGTGCGCCGGTTCATTGCGACGTGACGTCGGTTTAGGCGTTAAGTCGCGAGGGAGTAGATAAGGTGCATCGGTTTCTATCAGCAGTCTTTCCACCGGAATAAACGGCAGCAGCTCCCGCAGTTCCATCCCCCGGCGTTCATCACAGACCCACCCGGTGATACCGATATAAAGCCCTCGGTCCACGCAGTCCTGCATCTCCTGGCACGAACCGGTGAAACAGTGCAGCACCGCGCCTGGGAGGCTGTCCAGCCACGGCTCCAGCAACGTCAGAAAACGCTCATGCGCATCCCGACAATGCATGAAAATCGGCATCTGCAGTTCAGCAGCAATGCGCAGTTGCGCTTCAAAAGCACGTTCCTGCTCCTGCGGCGTGGAGAAATTGCGATTGAAATCCAGGCCGCACTCACCAATAGCGACTACCTTCGACTGGTTTGCCAGCGCGATGATCTCGTCTTCCGTTGAGGATTGCCATTGGCTGCTGTCATGCGGGTGCACGCCAGCCGTGGACCAGCAATGCGGATAATGCTGCGCCAGCTTTAACGCCTGCTGGCTTTCGTGAAGGTTTGTTCCGGTCAGAAGCATACCGTTTACGCCCGCAGCAAAGGCGCGCGCCACGACCTCATCCCGGTCTTTCGCAAATTGTGAACTGGTTAAATTAACGCCAATATCAAACATGCTTCCTCCCATATGACAACCGCCCTGACGGGCGGTTGAATTTATTCTTCAGTTTTCTCGGTGGCTTCGGCTTCTTTTGCTTCTTCAGCCTCGTTGTCCTCATCTCTCGTACGTCGCTTACCGACATAGAAACGAGAGAAGAAAACACCCACCTCGAACAGGCAGTACATCGGTATCGCCAACAACGTTTGCGAGAAGACATCTGGCGGAGTCAGTAGCATCCCGACGACAAAAGCACCCACCACAACATAAGGACGTTTTTTGCGTAAATCATCTGGCGTCGTAATGCCCATCCAGCATAGCAGCACGATGGCGACAGGCACCTCAAAAGAGACACCGAAAGCCATAAATAGCGCCATTACAAAGCTGAGATAGCTGGCAATGTCCGTTGATACCTGCACGCCTTGCGGAGCCGTGTTGGCCAGAAAACCAAACGCTAACGGGAAGACAACAAAATAGGCGAATGCCATGCCGATGTAGAACAACAACGAACTGGAAACCAGCAGCGGAACAACCAGACGGCGTTCATGTTTATACAACGCTGGCGCAATAAATGCCCACACCTGGTAGAGGATCACTGGCGCTGACAGGATCAGCGATACCATGAAGGTCAACTTGATTGGGGTAAAGAACGGCGAAGCCACATCGGTGGCGATCATCGTTGCACCCTGCGGCATCTGTTTAATCAACGGCGCCGCGACCATATGGTAAATATCGTTGGCAAAGTAAACCAACGCCAGAAAGATCACGATTACCGCAATGATGCAGTTCAGGAGTCGCTTACGCAGCTCAATAAGATGCGTGATGAGCGGTTGGGTATCTTCTACAGCCATGTTTACGGTTTATCACTCGACGAGGGGGAGGATTCGGCAACAGGTGCGACAGCTTTCTTTTCTGCATCCATTAACGTAGCGGAAGTGTTTTCCGTTGGCTCTGGCGTTTTAGCACCCGTGGATTCCGGTTTTTGCTCCGGCGAACTGGCCTGGTTTTCAGCGGCAGCAGGGGTGACCCCTTCTCGCTGCGCTTCAGCTTCTTTCACCACCGGATTATGGATAGTGTGCGCTTCATCGCTCTCTTTCTCAGGATCGTGCACACTGTAAGAACGCTTCATCGACTCTGCCGCTTCACGCAGCTCATCCATTGAGGCTTTCAACTCCGGGGTCAGATTTGTCAGGCTCGCTTTCTCTACTTTCTTCAGGCTGTCCTGAAACTCCTGAAGCTTAAGCTCCTGGGTCAGTTCATTCTGAACAGTAGTTGCCAGGGAACGCAAAGCACGAACCCAGCCAGCAACCGTTTTTACCGCTACAGGTAAACGTTGCGGCCCCAGGACGATGAGGCCGATCACGAACACCAATAACAGTTCGCTAAAACCGATATCAAACACGGATTATACCTGCTCTTTATCTTGGCTTTTGGCGTCTTCTTTTTTCACTTCGCCCTGCTTATCGGTAATGGATTTAGCAGTAAAATCAGCATCCTGGCTGGTTTTATCTTGCTTTGGCTCATCATCACCCATTGCTTTTTTGAAGCCTTTAATCGACGCGCCAAGATCGGAACCGATGGAGCCGAGTTTCTTGGTGCCAAATAGCAGTACAACGATGACGGCAATGATCAACAACTGCCAAATACTGATACCACCCATACATGTTCCTCTGTCATAGATGATGAATTAATAAGGCCGTAGTATACGTTACACGACCTGCCTAGGGCGATGAAAAATTCAGCGCATTTTGCGCCAGCCGATCAACCAGGCTAAGACACCGCCGGCCATTAACCAGCCCGGCATAAGCCCCCACTCAGGACGGCTTACCAGCAGGAATGTTCCACTGAGCAACAATGTTGCACCAATGCCCAATAAATAACGGGATTGTCCCTGACGTACATGATTCGCGTGAAGCTCGCGGGCAATCTTATCAACACTGTGCTGTAAATATTTGCCCTGGCGCAAACTGTCATACACCAGTTCAGGTATTTCTGGCATTTTTTCGACCCAGAACGGTGCTTTTTCTTTAAATGCTCTAACAAGCGCCGGAATACCGACCTGATCTTTGATCCAGGATTCGAGGAAAGGCTTGGCCGTTTTCCACAAATCTAACTGCGGGTAGAGCTGTCGTCCGACACCTTCAACGTACAGCAGCGTCTTCTGTAGCAATACCAGTTGAGGCTGAACTTCCATATTGAATCGGCGCGCTGTGTTGAACAGATTTAACAGCACATGACCAAAGGAAATCTCCGCCAGCGGTTTTTCGAAAATCGGCTCGCACACGGTACGAATGGCAAATTCAAACTCTTCTACGTTGGTATCCGGCGGAACCCAGCCAGAATCCACATGCAGTTCAGCAACTTTGCGGTAGTCGCGGTTAAAGAACGCGATGAAGTTTTCAGCCAGATAACGCTTATCTTCTTTGTTTAAAGAACCCACAATCCCACAATCAATACCAATGTATTTCGGGTTTTCAGGATGCTCATAACTCACGAAAATGTTCCCAGGGTGCATATCCGCATGGAAAAAGCTGTCGCGGAATACCTGAGTAAAGAAGACCTGAACACCGCGTTCAGCCAGCAGCTTCATATTGGTGCCGTTCTTCTCAAGCGAGGTGACATCTGAAACGGGAATACCGTAAATGCGCTCCATCACCATCATGTTCTGACTGCAATAGTCAGAGTACACTTCCGGGATGTACAGCATTGGGCTGTCTTCAAAATTACGTCGCAGCTGAATCGCGTTCGCCGACTCGCGCAGCAGATTCAGCTCATCAATCAACGTTTTTTCATATTCACGGACCACTTCTGTTGGTCGCAGGCGGCGACCGTCTGGCATCAGGCGAGGTACCCAACGAGCAAGGCGGTAGATCAGTTTTAAATCCGCTTTAATTACCGGCAGTATGTCCGGGCGGATAACTTTGATCACCACCTCTTTCCCATTCGATTTCAGTCGCGCGGTGTGAACCTGAGCAATAGACGCAGATGCCAGCGGTGTGATCTCAAAATCATCAAACCATTCCTCGACGGGCAGCCCCCCCATCGCCTCTTCGATTTGTTCTTTCGCTCTTTGCCCATCGAATGGGGCTACCCGATCCTGCAATAGCGCTAGCTGATCGGCGATGTGCGGCGGGAAAAGATCACGGCGGGTAGAGAGCATTTGCCCGAACTTGATCCACACCGGGCCGAGCTCCTGTAAAGCCAGTCTCAGCCGTTCTCCCAGCGGTTTGTCTTTATGTCGGTTGGGCATCCAGAACAGCGTGTAACGCCACAACCGGAGCGGCAGCGTGATACGCATTTTGGGGATGAGTTCATCAAGACCGTAGCTTAAAAAAGTGCGAATGATGAAATAAAGGCGCCGTACTTCACCTGGCGTCATTTGGCCTCCAGTTTTTCCAGCCGTTTGGCCAGAGATTCGACCGCACGCTCAACGGCTGCCGTTTCTTCTGCAAACCATGCAACCTCAAGCGGACCTGGAGCCATACGCCACTCTTCGGTGATCGCTTCGGCAACATAGCGCTGCTGGCGTTGAATGTTGTGGCACAGGAACTTCGCTCCACCACGCAAAACTTTGCTGACCCCTTCCGCGACGATATCGCCGGTATAAGGTGCTAACAGTTCTGCGGGATCAAACTCCGCCAGATCGGCCAACGCGACAAAATTCTGTACCACCTGGATATCGCCCTGAACCTCCAGCTCACCACTGCGGATAAGCGTGGTGAGTTGCTGCCGGTCGCGTAATTTCGGTAACACGCTGGCATGTGTGATTACGGTGCAATCGGCTTCGCCTTCCCATGCCCCCAGCACATCGACCTGGCGCTCACTAAACACCAGCACTAACGGTGTTGAAAATCCTTTGAGCTCAACACGCAGCACTTTGCCCTGTAAACGCGTTCTGGCTGACTTGAGCGCAGGAGAACGATACAGAAAGGTGTTAAGCAAATTTTCAACGCCGGCGGTCACTAAGGGTTTTAAAGGCATCCCCAATCTCCTGTCAGAACTTGTAACCACGATGCAGCGCCACGACACCTGCCGTCAGGTTGTAGTAATCAACGCTTTCGAACCCGGCATCTTGCATCATTGCTTTTAAGGTGTCCTGATCGGGATGCATGCGGATGGACTCCGCCAAATAGCGATAACTGTCTGCATCGCTTGCCACCATAGAACCAATGCGCGGCAAAACGTGGAAAGAGTATGCGTCGTAGGCTTTGCTCAGCGGTTCGATAATCGGCTTGGAGAACTCCAGCACCAGTAGACGTCCGCCCGGCTTCAACACGCGATACATAGATCGTAATGCTTTATCTTTATCCGTTACGTTGCGCAGACCGAAAGAGATGGTGATGCAGTCAAACGTGTTGTCTGGGAAAGGTAATGCTTCCGCATTCGCCTGAACGTACTCAACGTTACCCACGACGCCGATATTACGCAGCTTTTCGCGACCCATTTTGAGCATTGAGTCGTTGATATCCGCCAGCACAACTTTGCCAGTTTCGCCAACCATGCGAGAGAATTTCGCCGTCAGATCGCCCGTACCGCCCGCCAAATCGAGAACGGTTTGCCCGCGACGCACGCCACTGCAGTCAATGGTGAAGCGCTTCCACAAACGATGAATGCCAAATGACATTAAGTCATTCATAACGTCATATTTAGACGCCACAGAATGAAAAACGTGGGCCACCATGTCAGCTTTCTGCTCTTTAGCGACGGTCTGAAAGCCAAAGTGCGTCGTTTCTTGTGAATTATCCACCATCTCAGTGCCTGCTCATCCAAAAAATGTTCAAGAAGTGTAACAGATTGGGCCAATTTGCCCTACCCTTCTGCCCGGTTCAACTACCCCAAACGGACTAGTTTGATTGCTGGTTTACCGCTTCATCATCAGGGTAAGGTTCATCCTGCTGCGTCTCAGGGACCGAGCGCAAGCGGTACTCTTCATCCTGCGTAGTGGCTTGTTCAGCCAGTTCAGGATTAATCTCGCGCTTAATTTCCACGCCTAAACTGCGAAACGCTTCTGCCTGCGACAGGACGTTTCCACGGCCTGAAGAGAGTTTTTTCATCGCCTGTCGGTAGTTATCCTGAGCTTTATCCAGGCTTTGGCCAATTGCCGACATATCATCCACAAACAATCGCATCTTGTCATAAAGTTTGCTGGCCCGATCGGCGATCTGTTGCGCATTACGACTCTGATGCTCGTAGCGCCACAAGTTGGCAATCGTGCGCAATGCCACCAACAACGTGGTAGGGCTAACCAGCATAATGTTATTTTTAAGTGCTTCAGTAATCAGTTCGGGCTGTCTATCGAGCGCCAGTAAAAAAGCAGGTTCAACGGGGATAAACATCAGCACATAGTCAAGTGTGCGCAGCCCAGGAAGTTGCTGATAGTCTTTGCGCCCCAGCAGACGGATATGGTTTCGTACCGAGGCGATGTGCTCCTGCAACGCGCTCTCGCGGGTGTATTCATCTTCAGCATTAAAATAGCGTTCATAGGCGACCAGCGTCATTTTCGCGTCGATCACCACATCTTTGCCCTGCGGTAACCGGACGATGACATCTGGCTGCATCCGCGAACGGGCGTCGTTCTCAATGCTGACCTGGGTTTCGTATTCATAGCCTTCGCGCAGACCGGAAGCCTCAAGCACCCGGGTGAGTACGACCTCGCCCCAGTTGCCCTGCGTTTTGTTATCGCCTTTTAATGCCCGCGTCAGGTTTACCGCTTCCTGCGCCATCTGCACGTTCAGTTGCTGCAGATTACGAATTTCGTGCGCCAGAGTATGGCGTTCTTGCGCCTCTTTACCAAAGCTATCCTGAACCTGGCGTCGAAAACCGTCCAGTTGTTCGCGAAGCGGTGTAAGCAGGCTGTTCAGGCTTTGGCGATTTTGCTCATCTACACGACGGTTGCTGTGCTCGAAAATACGGTTCGCCAGATTTTCAAATTGTTCGCTCAGACGCTGTTCGCTGTTGATCATCTGGCGGATTTTATCTTCCGCATGCTGCTGCGTCGCTTCCAGTCGGGTAGTGACTTCTCGAAGATCGGCTTCCAGAGAGGTGTTGATGCTGTGCAGACTGCGCAATTCGTTATTGAGTAGTTCGCACTCATCGCGCCAGTGGGCTTCCTGTGAGAGCTGCTGGCGGGCGGCGCTTAGCGCAATATCCAGTTCGCGTCGTTCTTCGATGAGGTCAGCACGGATCCGATCGGCGTGCGCTTTTGTTGCTAGCCACCCCACCAGCAGCCCTGCGGCTAACGCCAGCACGGCACTCATCATAATTGAAATATCCACAACGCCCCCTTACAGCAACGACTTACCCGCACAAAATAGAATTGTGCTGTATAAACGTCCAGTTTAAAAGGAATTTCCTGCGAGGCACTACGCAAAATAAAAAGGCCGAACGCGTCGGCCTTTTTGAATAGACGGGAGAATTACAGTAAACGACGCGCAGCTTCCACCACGATTTTCACCGCGTGGCTTTCTGTTTGTTTCATCGTTTCCGCATTAGGGATCTCTTGCTGAGTACGGTTCACGATAACACCCGCGACCATACCGGCACGCAGACCCTGGCTTGCGCACATGGTGAGCAGCGTAGCAGATTCCATTTCGTAGTTCATGACACCCATAGACTGCCACTCTTCCATTGAGCCTTTGAAACGGCTCACTACGCGACCAGAGAAGGTGTCATAACGCTCCTGGCCCGGATAGAAGGTATCAGAAGACGCGGTAACGCCTACGTGGGTGGTGGCGCCGATAGATTTCGCCGCTTCCACCAGCGCGGTGGTGCACTCGAAGTCCGCGACGGCCGGGAATTCCATTGGCGCGAAGTGCAGGCTTGCACCGTCCAGACGGACAGATGCTGTGGTGACCAGTACATCACCTACGTTGATATGTGGCTGAATGGCGCCAGTCGTACCGATACGCAGGAAGGTACGAATGCCCAGCTGTGCCAGTTCTTCTACGGCAATAGAGGTTGACGGACCGCCGATACCGGTAGAGCACACGATCACGGCTTTACCATCCAGCTCAGCACGCCAGGTAGTGAACTCGCGATGAGATGCCAGCTTAACCGGCTTATCCATCAGCGCGGCGATCTTTTCCACACGCTCCGGGTCGCCAGGGACGATAGCGAGCTGAGCCCCTTGTAAATCGTTCTTAGTGAGGCCGAGATGAAAAACATCAGACTTAGACATAAAAACTCCTCTGTGAATCGGTTTTGTCAGAAGAAGCAAAAACACACTTTACCGAAGGCATGAACATATTTTCGTGACAGTCATCACTATGATGTAAATCAATTGCATTCCATTACCATAAAATAGTGACTTGAATCACATAAATGATGCGATGTAAGGAAGCCCTGCACAAAAGATAGACCGTTTAAGGCAATGTGGTTCGTTGCATGTGTCTATAGTTAACAATGCGCTTTTTGGCTGAATATTTAAGGGTACGGAGAATACCATGACAACACGACAATCTGGCTTTGCACCTGCTGTATCTCCACCGACGTCTACCACGGTTCACACTCCGGATAACGCCATTATCGCCGGTGTAACGTCCATACCTTCACAAGGCGATGATATGCCAGCGTATCACGCACGACCAAAACAGTCCGATGGCCCGCTGCCTGTGGTCATTGTCGTGCAGGAGATTTTTGGCATTCATGAACACATTCGTGACGTTTGCCGCCGTCTGGCTCTGGAAGGGTATCTGGCTATCGCACCAGAGCTCTATTTTCGTGAAGGCGATCCCAATGACTTTGCCGATATCCCCACGTTGCTCAGCAGCCTTGTCGCCAAAGTGCCTGACTCTCAGGTATTGGCCGATCTGGATCACGTCGCCAGTTGGGCTTCTCGTAACGGAGGAGATGCCCACCAGTTGATGATCACCGGATTTTGCTGGGGTGGACGCATCACCTGGCTGTATGCAGCTCATAATCCGCAGTTAAAAGCGGCGGTAGCGTGGTATGGCAAACTGGTGGGCGATAAAACCCTCAACTCACCGAAACATCCTGTTGATATCGCGACCGATCTTAACGCCCCCGTTCTGGGACTTTATGGCGGCCAGGACACCAGTATTCCGCAAGATACCGTTGAAACAATGCGTCAGGCGCTGCGCGCCGCCAATGCAAAAGCGGAAATCGTGGTCTATCCGGATGCCGGACATGCCTTTAACGCCGATTATCGTCCGAGCTATCACGAAGAGTCCGCGAAAGATGGCTGGCTGAGAATGCTGGAGTGGTTCACACAATACGGCGGGAAGAAATAAACGTTAATTGCCCGGCGGCGACTACACCTTACCGGGCCTACAACTCTTGCTATTTCCTGTAAGCCGGGTAAGCGCTTGCGCTTCCCGGCCACCGGCACGGAATTACGCCTGACGCAGGTTCTGCGCGGCTTTGACCATGTTCGCCAGCGCGGCGCGGGTTTCCGGCCAGCCGCGCGTTTTCAGGCCGCAGTCCGGGTTGACCCACAGACGCTCGGCCGGAATACGCTGCTCGGCTTTCTTCAGCAGGGCTTCAATCCACTCCACGCTCGGGACGTTCGGCGAGTGAATATCGTATACGCCCGGCCCGATTTCGTTCGGATAGTCAAACTCTTCAAACGATTCCAGCAACTCCATATCAGAGCGTGAAGTCTCAATGGTGATCACGTCCGCGTCCAGCGCCGCAATGGAGTCCATGATGTCGTTGAACTCGCAGTAACACATGTGGGTGTGGATCTGGGTTTCATCCTTCGCCACCGCCGCGTTAATGCGGAAGGCTTCCACGCCCCACTCCAGATACGCCGCCCAGTCGCTGCGGCGCAGTGGCAGACCTTCGCGCAGTGCCGGTTCGTCAATCTGGATAATGCCAATACCCGCCGCTTCCAGATCCGCTACCTCATCACGCAGCGCCAGCGCAATCTGCTTAGCGATGGTTTCACGCGTCACGTCTTCACGCGGGAATGACCAGCAGAGAATGGTCACCGGACCGGTCAACATGCCTTTTACCGGTTTGTCGGTCAGCGACTGGGCATACTTCGCCCACTCCACGGTGATCGCTTCCGGGCGGCTGACATCGCCAATGACCACCGGCGGCTTCACGCAGCGAGAGCCGTAGCTCTGCACCCAACCATTCTGGGTAAAGACGAATCCGTCCAGGTGCTCGCCAAAATATTCCACCATGTCGTTACGTTCGGCTTCACCGTGCACCAGCACGTCAAGCCCCAGACGTTCCTGTTCAACAATCGCCTGTTTGATATGTTCCGCGATACCGGTGCGGTAGTTACCGGCATCCAGATTGCCCTTTTTGAAGTCCAGACGCAGGCCGCGAATTTCCGTGGTTTGCGGGAATGAACCGATAGTGGTAGTCGGCCATGCCGGCAGATTAAAGCGGGCACGCTGCGCTTCGGCGCGAACCGGGTAAGCGTTGGCACGTTGGCTGTCCTGGGCGGTGATCGCCGCCAGACGTTTTTCCACTGCGGCGTTGTGTACGCGGGTAGAGTGACGACGAGCCTGGATCGGTGCGCTCCACGCCACAATTGCCGCCGTATCACCGCTGTTCAACGCATCACGCAGCAGCGCCAGCTCGCCGCATTTTTGTAGGGCGAAGGCAAACCAGCTCTTCACTTCTGCATCAAGGCGAGTTTCCACGCTGAGATCGATTGGGCTGTGCAGCAAGGAGCAGGAAGAAGCTACCCACAGGTCACGTTTCCCGACGATATCTTTAATTTGCGCGTATTTTTCGCTGAGATCGGCACGCCAGACGTTGCGACCGTTAACCAGCCCCGCTGACAGCAACCAGTCGGCAGGCAGACGCTTGTGCAGCTCGGCCACATCATCTTTACCGTGCACGAAGTCAACGTGCAGCCCCTGCACCGGCAGCGCGGTAATGGTATCCAGATTTGGCGTTACGCCTTCGAAGTAGGTGGTCAGCAGCAGCTTCACCTGACCCGTCAGCGCGTCATACGCCGGTTTGAAGGCGTTCAGCCAAACCTGAGGCAGCTCCAGCACCAGAGCCGGTTCATCAATTTGCACCCACTCAATACCGCGTTTCGCCAGCTCAGCCAGCACCTGCTGGTAAACCGGCAGAATATCGTTCAACAGACTCAGGCGGTCAAACTGTTCGCCCTTCACTTTCCCCAGCCACAGGTAAGTTACCGGTCCCAGCAGCACAGGTTTCACCTTGTGACCGAGCGCCAACGCTTCATCCACTTCATCCAGCAGTTGGGTCCAGGTCAGTTTGAACTGCTGACCTTTGGTGAACTCTGGCACCATGTAGTGATAGTTGGTGTTAAACCATTTGGTCATTTCTGCTGCCGCCGCGGGCTCTCCGGTTGGTGCGCGGCCACGGCCAATGCGGAATAAGGTATCGATATCGACCGAGCCGTCTTTATTTTGATGACGAGCCGGAACGTTGCCGAGCAGCAGGCTGGTGGTCAGCACGTGATCGTACCAGGCAAAATCGCCCACCGGCAGCAGGTCAACGCCCGCCTGCTTCTGCTGATCCCAATGACGGGCACGCAGCTCGCGGCCAACGGTTAGCAAATCTTCACGGGAAGAATTTCCCGCCCAGTAGCTTTCTTGCGCTTTTTTCAGCTCGCGACGCAGGCCAACGCGAGGGAAACCGAGGGTGTGATTAAGTATTGTCATTTTTCTTCCTCTAATTATATGTAAATCCTATTGATTTTTAATTTAGGGAAGGTGGCAAGTTTATTCATCCCAGGAGCTTACTGAAGTAAGTGACCGGGGTGGAAAAATACAGCCAACGCACCATAAATTTAAAAGACGAAGGATTTTAGCCATCCAGATGTTTACACATCCATAATTGACAGTTACTGTATATTCCTCAAGCGCAATTTGTTCATGCCGAAGTGAAGGACTTTCATGATCGAGATTAAACACCTGAAAACGCTCCAGGCGTTGCGGAATAGTGGTTCGCTGGCGGCCGCAGCGGCGACGTTGCATCAGACCCAATCCGCCCTCTCTCACCAGTTCAGCGATCTGGAACAGCGCCTTGGCTTTCGACTTTTTATCCGTAAAAGCCAGCCTCTGCGCTTTACGCCGCAAGGCGAAATTTTGCTGCAGTTAGCAAATCAGGTGTTGCCGCAAATTGGTCGTGCGCTGCAGGCCTGCAACGAACCGCAGCAAACCCGGCTGCGGATCGCTATTGAATGCCATAGCTGTATTCAATGGCTGACGCCCGCGCTGGAGAATTTTCGTGCCAACTGGCCGCAGGTGGAGATGGACTTTAAATCCGGCGTGACGTTCGATCCGCAACCAGCGCTACAACAGGATGAGCTGGATCTGGTGCTGACATCCGACATTCTGCCGCGTAGCGGACTGCACTACTCGCCGATGTTCGATTTTGAAGTCCGCCTGGTACTGGCGCCGGACCATCCGCTGGCCAGCAAGACGCAGATCACGCCGGAGGATTTAGCCAGTGAGACGCTGCTTATTTACCCGGTGCAACGGAGTCGACTGGATGTCTGGCGGCATTTCTTGCAGCCTGCGGGCGTTAGTCCGTCGCTGAAGAGCGTGGATAACACCCTGCTGCTGATTCAGATGGTTGCAGCCAGAATGGGTATTGCAGCTTTACCACACTGGGTGGTGGAGAGTTTTGAACGCCAGGGCCTGGTGGTGACCAAAACCCTGGGTGATGGATTGTGGAGTCGGCTGTACGCCGCCGTGCGCGATGGCGAGCAGCGACAGCCGGTCACGGAAGCGTTTATTCGCTCAGCGCGGAATCACGCCTGCGATCACCTGCCGTTTGTACGGAGTGCGGAACGACCCACTTTCGATGTACCCACAGTGAAGCCACTATCACAGCCGCACCAATGATGAAGCTTGGCCAGTGAGGCTGTTGATGCCAGATAGCCAGGTTAACCAGCAGCCCGGCCGGCACATGCATATTGTTCATGATGCCCAGCGTACCCGCATCCACCTGGGTCGCGCCGTAGTTCCACATAAAGTAACCAATGCCGGACGCTGCCACGCCAAGAAAGACCAGAATTCCCCACTGTAGCGTGGTTGCAGGCATTTTCTGCGCATTCCCCAGCATGAACCAGGCCACGACCGCCACCATAAAGGCCCCCATATAAAACCAGGCAAAGGCGTTGTGCTGCGGCATTGGCCGCGTTTCCATCAGACGCTTGTAGCCCACCATGCCAATGGCAAAGCTGATATTGGACAACTGCACCAGCAGCAGGCCGGTCCAGAAGTGGCTGGTCACCTGATCGTAACGAATGATCCCCGCACCAATCACCGCCAGCAACGCACTGAAGGCGTAGCTCCAGCGCAGACGACGTCCGCTCATCAGGTCATAAATCAGCGTAATGTAGAGCGGCGTCAGCACGGTAAAGAGCAGCAGTTCTGAAACCGTCAGGTACAGATAGGCGTGAAAACTCAGCATATACATAATGCCAAGCTGCATGGCGCCCACCAGCATATACAGCGCGATGGTTTTTACGCTATGCCCACGGGTACGTAAAAACGGCAGGAACACCAGCGCCGCCAGCCCAACGCGCACCAGCACCGCAAAATAGCTATCGACATGACCGGCAAGGTACTCGCCAAACAGGCTAAAGGAAAAGGCCCACAGAATTGTGGTAATGATGAGTAACGCCACAATGGATGTCTCTTAACAAAAGGTACACCCATTGTAGCGAAGTTTTAAGTTGACATCTGGTCAACTAACGAACAAAAACATTACTGCAAAAACAGCTCACGCAGATAATGCGGCACGGCATCGTCGGCATTAAGACCAATGACTTCCAGTTCCGGATGCAGATCCTTCAGGCGCTGGTGAGCGTTGCCCATAATGCAGCCTTTCCCTGCCATGGAGAGCATTTCCGCATCGTTCATTCCGTCGCCAAAAGCGATGCAATCTTTCAGGCTGTAGCCCATCGCTTTCGCTACCGCTTCAAGCGCATGACCTTTCGATACGCCGCCAGCCATGACTTCAAGGCAGGTAAGCGTAGAGAAACTGACGTTGACGCGGTCGCCCCATCGAGCGTTAATCGCCTGTTCCAGCGGCAGCAGCCTTTCGTGAGAATCGGTGGTGAAAAACACCTTACTCACGCCTTCCGGCTCCAGTAGCGCAGGTTCAAACAGTGAATAGTTAAACACTGCTTCTTTGAAGAAGCGCATTTCGTCCGGGCGATGGCGGTTCATAAACCACTCATCATCACGATAAACGTTGGTCACGATGTCCGGGTTTGCATTCACTACGCCAAACAGGTCGCTGGCAATGTCGCGATCCAGGTTATGCGAAAACACCAGATTCCCGTCAGAATCATGCACACGCGCGCCGTTGGACGTGATCATGTAGGTTTTAATGCCGAGGTTATCGCGAATTTGCCCCACATCAACATGATGACGGCCAGTCGCAAACACGAAGTTAACGCCACGAGCGGTCAATAACTTCAGCGTCTCTTTGGCATAAGGGGACAGAGTATGGTCGGGAGAAAGCAGCGTACCGTCTAAATCAGACGCAACAACCTGATACATAAGAAAATTCAACCTCTAGGCAAAGCGGGTTCCGCTGGATGAGTTATGCTTGTCGAAAAATTCGACAATAGCGTTAAGCGCGACTGAGCGCATTGCGTCCTTTTCAAAAAGGATCTCATGGTACGCGCCTTTGATGACCAGCGGCTGCCCCCCTTCTACGGGATGGCCCGCTGCGGCGCGGAGTTCACAAAAACGATCGTGCATGCGGTTATCTACCACACGCTCTTCTTCGGCCTGAATCAGCAACGTCGGCGTCGCGTCGTCTCCTGCTCCAGCCAGAACCTGTTCGCCTGCCAGAATACCTTCACGTACCCAGTGGTAGGTGGGGCCGCCAACGCGCAGCCGTGGCTCATCCGCATAGAAGCGTAGATTGCGCCGATAGCGCTGTCGACTATGGGTTAACGCATTCATACCGAATGGCAGCGCCCGCCAGCGCCCGGTACCCATCGCATAACCTTCGCGGATCCGCGGATGCCCTTCAGCCCAGTCCAGAATGTGGCGTACCATCCAGTCGGGAAAGCGCATCACAATACCAAACATCGGCGCGCAAAGCGCGATGGCATCACACTGATTCGGGTGGCGCTGCAAGAATAACGTGGCTATCGCACCGCCCATTGAATGCGCCAGTATATAGCGCTTTCTCCACGGACCGGGTAGCACTTCCTGCTGCCAGAAGGCGGTTAAATCGTCGACATAGTCATTAAAGTTATCGACATGACCGCGATGCGGGTCCGAAAGCATACGCCCGGAACGCCCCTGGCCACGGTGATCGATAATGAGGACGTCAAAACCAGAATGAAACAGGTCATACGCCAGTTCAGCGTATTTCACGTAGCTTTCAATGCGTCCAGGACAGACGACGATGACGCGATCGTTTTTTTCTGCGTGAAAACGCACAAAATGGACGGGGATATCATCCACGCCCGTAAATTCCGCTTCTTCCCGCTGACGCCAGAAATCTGTCAGTGGCCCCATGGAAAAAGCAGCAAACGCGTTTTCTCTTGTTTCCCAGTCTTTTTGCTGCTGAAACATCGGGTATCCAGCCTCGCTGACCAAGTAAAATCGTTTTTTTCGCCGTCGCTGACACAACCTAACGGCAGTAGCGTATTGTGGCATAAAAATAGACAATCCGGGAGTTTCTCATGACCTTTGAATGGTGGTTCGCCTACCTGTTGACCTCTATTATTTTGAGCTTGTCTCCAGGCTCTGGCGCAATCAACACCATGACCACCGCCATCAGTCACGGTTATCGCGGTGCCAGCGCGTCGATTGCTGGTTTGCAGACAGGACTTGGCATTCATATCGTTCTGGTTGGCGTAGGACTGGGAACGCTATTTTCACGTTCGGTGATCGCATTTGAGGTGCTGAAGTGGGCAGGGGCGGCCTATCTGATTTGGCTGGGTATTCAGCAATGGCGGGCGGCGGGTGCTATCGATCTGAACACCATGGCGAATACGCAATCGCGCAGCCGCCTGTTCAAACGCGCTGTCTTTGTTAATCTGACCAACCCCAAGAGCATTGTTTTCCTTGCCGCCCTGTTCCCGCAGTTTATCCTGCCGCAGGAACCGCAGTTAATGCAGTACGTGGTGCTTGGCGTCACGACCATCGTGGTCGATATCATTGTGATGATCGGTTACGCGACGCTGGCCACGCGCATTGCTGGCTGGATTAAAGGGCCAAAGCAAATGAAAGCGTTAAACAAAGTGTTTGGCTCGCTGTTTATGCTGATAGGCGCCTTGTTAGCCTCGGCACGGCATGCCTGATGAAGGTGCCGGAGGCGCTTGCGCTTATCCGGCACGGAAGAAACTTAACGCGAAATAATCAGGTGGATACCGAAGCCCGCAAACAGCGCACCGGCAAAACCATCAATCCACTTCGCCAGACGCTGATAGCCACGACGCATTTTCGGCAATGCAAACAGGCTGGCGACTACGGTAAACCACGCCAACGTTTCCACGATGATCAGGGCAAAGATCCCCCAGCGTGCGCCCGTTCCCACGTTATCGCCAACGAACAATGAGAACACGGAGCCAAAATAGATAATGGCTTTAGGGTTCGCCAGGTTGGTCAGCAGCCCCTTCAAAAAGCTGCGTCCGCTCTGCGCCAGCTCAACCTGCGGAGTGGGAGTCGCAACATCCTGTTTTTTAAACGCGCCGCGTAGCATCTGATATCCCATCCAGCACAGATACAGCCCCCCGCCCACCATAATAATGGTGTGCAGCCAGGCCATTTTTTCGATAATCAGATGTAGGCCGAGCAGCGCTACACCAGCCCAGACCATGACGCCACAGGTAATACCCAGCACACCCATCATAGCTTCTTTGCGCGAACGGCTAACCGCTGTTTGAGAAACAAAGAAAAAGTCGGGACCAGGGCTCATCAGCGCAACGATATGCACCAACGCAACGGTGAAAAATAGCGTTAACATAAAAATGACTCGCGGGGGAAATAGTTCAGTGAGTCACCATCCTGGCACTTTTTTGCCTGGCTGACTACTCTTCGTCGTCACCATCAACGTGCGCGCGAATAAGCGCCATAAACTCTTTGCCAAAACGCTCAAGTTTACGCATCCCCACGCCATTAACGCTCAGCATTTCGCTCGGTGAAACCGGCATCTGCTCAGCCATTTCAATCAGCGTGGCGTCGTTGAACACCACATACGGCGGGATATTCTCTTCATCAGCAATGGCTTTACGCAGCTTCCGCAATTTGGCGAACAGTTTGCGATCGTAATTGCCACCGAAGGATTTCTGCATCGCTCGCGGTTTCAGCGCCACAATTCGCGGTACCGCAAGCTGTAGCGCAACATCACCACGCAGTACCGGACGCGCGGCTTCGGTTAGCTGTAACGCGGAGTGATGAGCAATATTCTGCGTCACCAGCCCAAGATGAATAAGCTGGCGAATAACGCTCACCCAATGTTCGTGGCTTTGCTCACGACCAATGCCATAGACCGGCAGCTTGTCATGGGCCAGCTCGCGAATTCGCTGGTTATTCGCTCCGCGCAGAACCTCCACGACATAACCCATACCAAAGCGTTGATTAACACGGTAGATAGTCGACAGCGCTTTGCGCGCATCCATGAGTCCGTCGTACTGTTTTGGCGGGTCGAGACAGATGTCGCAGTTACCACACGGCTCCTGACGCCCCTCGCCAAAATAGTTCAACAGCACCAGACGACGACAGGTTTGCGCCTCGGCAAACGCCCCCATCGCATTGAGCTTATGCCGTTCGATATCCAGCAGTTGCCCGGCAGGTTTCTCTTCGAGGCAACGGCGCAGCCATGCCATATCAGCCGGATCGTAAAACAGCATTGCTTCCGCAGGCAGGCCGTCACGCCCGGCGCGGCCGGTTTCCTGATAATAGGACTCGATGTTGCGCGGAATATCGAAATGCACCACGAAGCGTACGTTGGGTTTGTTGATTCCCATGCCAAACGCCACGGTCGCTACGACGATTTGCAGGTCATCACGCTGGAATTTCTCCTGCACTTCTGCACGTACAGCGTTTTCCAGCCCGGCATGATAAGCCCCGGCGCTAATGCCTCGGCTTTGCAGACGCGCGGCGGTGTCTTCTACTTTAGCGCGACTGTTACAGTAAATAATACCGGACTTACCGCGCTGCTCTTGCACGTAGCGCATCAGTTGATCGAGCGGCTTAAACTTCTCCATCAACATGTAGCGAATATTCGGGCGATCAAAGCTGCTGATCTGAATTAACGGGTCGTTGAGCCCCAGCAGACGCACAATATCCAGCCGGGTTGTCTCGTCCGCGGTCGCGGTCAGCGCGACAAACGGCAGAGTTGGGAAACGCTGACGCAACTGCCCCAGCGCGGCGTATTCCGGGCGGAAATCATGCCCCCACTGCGAAATACAGTGCGCTTCATCAACCGCCAGCAGCACCGGGTTCCAGTGCGCCAGATTTTCAAGGAAGTTATCCAGCATCAGGCGTTCGGGCGCAATGTACAGTAAGCGAATCTGCCCGCTACGACAGCCTGCCATCACCTCAAGCTGCTGCTCACGGCTTTGGGTGGAGTTCAGACACGCGGCCGCCACGCCGTTGGCAAGCAGTTGATCGACCTGATCTTTCATCAGAGAAATCAGCGGAGAAACAACAACGGTGAGGCCGTTAAGCAATAATGCGGGAATTTGATAGCACAGGGATTTTCCGCCACCGGTCGGCATAACGACCAGGCAGTCGCGACCAGCGATCACGGTATCAATGATTTCTTCCTGACCAGGGCGAAACTGTTGGTAGCCAAAGGTTTCCTGCAAAACCTGTTTAGCGCCCATTTCCAGATTCAACACTTCCGCCTGCGCCACATTAACCCCATTAGCCTGAAATAAAAACAGGCGCTATTTTCAGCGCCTGAGAGAGAAACTGCAATGATTAAAATACTCTCAATACCTGTCAGAAGATATCGTTAAGCATTACACCCACGCCAACACGGGTCTGATTGAAGTTGTAGTCAATCAGTGATTCGCCGTAGCCGCTGTAGACCTGGGTATAAAGACGCACATGCTTCGTAATGGGATAACTGGCCCCCAGCTCTGCGCCGCCGTAGCCGGTATTCCAGTTGTACTGGCCTTTCACACTGATCACCGCGTCACCCAGGTGATAACCCATTTTCAACTGATAGTAGCCCATATATTTGGTGATATCAGGGTTATCGTCAGTGCTGCCGATAACGTACCACGGCTTAACTTCCACCAGCCAGTTACCGTTTTCAGCCATCAGCCGGGTGTAAAGGCGGTTCCAGCTACGTGAGGTGGGGTCGGATCGACCATTGGAGTCATGGTTATAGCCCATTTCGACATCGCGGAGCGTCCAACCGGCAAAGCGATAGTCGGTGGCGAAACCGAGGAACAATTGCGGTTCATAGTTGGTTTCGCGAAACGGTGCAGACTCTTCACTGTTCGAAAGCTGCCACCAGGACTTCTGGGTATAGGAACCGCCGAGTACCGAGTTCGGGCCTAATATTCCGCGCCAGAGCGGAAACGCCAGGCTTAGCTGAAACTTAACCTCATCTTTGCGCGCATTTTCGGACCAGCTATAGCTGCTGATCGCCTCTTTGTTCATGTCGCTGGTATTGGTGTAGATGAGATAGTTGGTCTCATAAGGATAAAGCGTGAAAGGGTTGTCATGCTCCTGCAGCATGTTGGCGATGATACTGCCGCGAACCGCCGGTGCATCATGAATCTCTTTCACTGTCGCTTCCTGCGCATACGCGGTCAACGGCAGCATGACTGCTGGTAGTAACCATCCCAGAATCGCCCGCATCGGTAATGTTCTCCTGAACCAAAATATTGATGAATTGTATAATTATCTGGCAAGTATTCTACATACTTAGCGAGTTCCTCGTTAGTTATCCCGTCCTAAAGTAGAAAACAACAAATAATAAGCATAATATCAACATTTCATTAACCACTGAGATGTAGGGATCGTATGTCTGCCGTACTTACTGCTGAGGAAGCGCTGAAGTTAGTGGGTGAAATGTTTGTCTATCATATGCCGTTTAACCGGGCTCTGGGTCTGGAGCTTGAACGCTATGAGAAAGAATTTGCTCAATTAGCCTTTAATAATCAACCGATGATGGTCGGCAACTGGGCGCAAAGCATTCTGCATGGCGGCGTGATCGCGTCGGCGCTGGACGTTGCCGCTGGGCTGGTGTGCGTTGGCAGTACGCTGACCCGCCATGAGACGATCAGCGAGGACGAACTGCGTCAGCGAATGTCACGTATGGGGACAATCGATTTGCGCGTTGATTACCTGCGCCCAGGGAGAGGAAATCGCTTTACCGCCACCAGTAGCCTGCTGCGGGCGGGGAATAAAGTCGCCGTTGCGCGCGTGGAACTGCATAACGAAGAACAGCTTTATATTGCCAGCGCAACCGCCACTTATATGGTGGGGTAAGCGCTCAAAAAAAGGTAAACTGCTGTTACATTTCTGAAATGAGTTTTCCCGATGGATGCTAAACAAACGCGGCAGGGCGTGTTACTCGCTCTTGCTGCTTATTTTATTTGGGGTATCGCTCCTGCCTACTTCAAGCTGATTTACTATGTCCCGGCGGATGAGATCCTGACGCATCGCGTCATCTGGTCATTTTTCTTTATGGTGGTACTGATGAGCATCAGCCGCCAGTGGTCGGGCATCAAAACGCTGCTACAAACGCCAAAGAAGATCTTCCTGCTGGCGCTCTCTGCAGTGCTCATCGGTGGAAACTGGCTGCTGTTCATTTGGGCGGTCAATAATCATCATATGCTGGAAGCCAGCCTGGGCTATTTTATTAACCCGCTGGTGAATATTGTGCTGGGAATGCTTTTCCTCGGCGAGCGCTTTCGTCGCATGCAGTGGCTGGCGGTACTGTTAGCCGCCTGCGGCGTACTGGTACAGCTGTGGACCTTCGGATCGCTGCCAATCATCGCGTTGGGCCTGGCGTTCAGTTTTGCTTTCTATGGTCTGGTACGCAAGAAGATTGCCGTCGAAGCACAAACCGGCATGCTGATCGAAACCCTGTGGCTTTTACCCGTTGCGGCCATCTATCTGTTTGGCATTGCGGACAGCCCAACCAGCCATATGGGGCAAAACCCCATGTCGCTCAATCTGCTGCTGATTGCTGCAGGTGTCGTGACCACCATTCCGCTGCTGTGCTTTACCGGCGCGGCGACCCGTCTGCGTCTGTCCACGCTGGGTTTCTTCCAGTATATCGGACCCACGCTAATGTTCCTGCTGGCCGTCACTTTCTACGGTGAAGTTCCGGGAGCGGATAAAATGGTCACGTTTGCGTTTATCTGGGTGGCGCTGGCAGTTTTCGTGATGGATGCGATTTATACGCAACGACGGGTACGTCGGAGCTGAAGAAGTGCCGGATAAGGCGTAACCGCCATCCGGCACAGCCATTACAGCCAGTTCTTGCGCTTAAAGTACAGATACGGTGCCAGACCCGCGAGCATCATAAAGACAATCGCCCCTGGGTAACCGAAGCTCCAGTGCAGTTCCGGCATGAACTCAAAGTTCATCCCGTAGCTGGAAGCCACCAGCGTCGGCGGCAGGAACACCACAGAGACCACCGAGAAGATCTTGATGATGCGGTTCTGCTCGATATTGATAAAGCCCATCGCCGCCTGCATCAGGAAGTTAACCTTCTGGAACAGTGATTCGTTGTGCGGCAGCAGGGATTCGATATCGCGCAGAATCTCGCGCGCCTGTTCCAGCTGACTCCCCGGCAAACGCGCTTTACGCACCAGGAAGTTCAGTGCGCGCTGGGTATCCATCAGACACAGGCGGACCTTCCAGCCGATATCTTCCAGTTCCGCCAGCGTCGAAAGCGCTTCGTCATATTCATCGCCCTGACGCCCTTCCATGATCACACGGCTGAGTTTTTCCAGGTCGCTGTAGATGTTTTCGATCTCATCCGCCAACTGTTCAATTTTAGTTTCGAACAGGTCGAGCAGCAGCTCGTAAGCGTTGCCATCCACCATCGCCTGATTACGCGCACGCATGCGGTACAGGCGGAATGCCGGCAGCTCGCGCTCGCGCAGAGTAAACAGGCGACCTTCGCGAATGGTAAATGCGACGGTTGAGTTACCCGCGTGATCGTCGGCATCTTCATAGAAGAAGAAGGAGTGAATGTGCAGACCGTCTTCGTCTTCAAAAAAACGCGCAGATGCTTCGATGTCTTCCAGTTCAGGGCGCGTAGCCAGATTCTGGCCCAAGTCCTTTTGCACACGGTTTCGTTCTTCGTCATCCGGCTCGACTAAATCGACCCAAACCGAACTGGCCAGGTGCTCGATCTCGTCTGCCTCAAGGCGAGTTAAACGATTGTTTTCCAGTTGAAATGCGCTCAGCATGACCGGGACTCCCAATGCAAAAAATTATCGGACAGTTCGGAGGGCACACAGAAACAAATTGGGTTTCAGACCATTAAACAGCCTGACTCAGCGCGACGGGAAAAAACAGAAGGTCGCTGACAACCGCGAAGGCTATCAGCAAAAAGGGATAGCCTTAGGAGTTGATCCTGGATGACAGGATAATGAGCCAGTATCTACTGGGTGTGTCCAAGGCGAATGTCCTCTTAGCGTAATCGTGCGCGCATGTTACGCCAGCAAAATTTTGACGTCAACACGCAACGGATGGCGAAAAAGTAATAATTTCCCCTTATACAGAAAGGTTAGCAGAGGGGAATTATTTATCTATGATTTCAGAATATTAACCGACAGATAGCGGGATGGCGGCTTCGCCTTGTCCGGCCTGGAAATCAAAATGTTACCCGGTCTGTAGGCCGGATAAGACGCGCCAGCGTCGCCATCCGGCAAAGCCAAACCGATCAAACCGTTTCCAGTCTGGCGTAGGCTGCCACCAGCCATTTGATCCCTTGCCCCTGGAACGCGACCTGCAAACGACTATGCTCACCGCTTCCTTCCAGATTGACGATGGTGCCCTCACCAAACTTAGCGTGGCGCACGCGCTGGCCGAGCTTGTAGCCGGTATCATTTTCCGCCATTGGCGTGCCCATCCGCTGATGGCTCACCGGACGGCTAACCGTGGCGCGCAGGCGAACCTCTTCAACGCACGCTTCCGGCAGTTCGCCGATAAAGCGCGACGGACGGTGGTAAACCTCTTTGCCGTACAGACGACGCGTTTCGGCGTAGGTCAGCGTCAGCTTTTGCATCGCCCGTGTCACGCCTACGTAAGCCAGGCGGCGCTCTTCTTCGAGGCGCCCACCTTCGTCCAGCGACATCTGGCTGGGGAACATGCCTTCTTCCATACCCACGATAAATACCTGGGGGAACTCCAGACCTTTCGCCGAGTGCAGCGTCATCAGTTGTACCGCATCCTGCCAGGTATCCGCCTGCCCTTCGCCTGCTTCCAGCGCGGCGTGTGACAGGAACGCCTGTAGCGGCATTAAGTCTTCGTCTTCTTCGTTGTAGCTGAACTGGCGCGTTGCCGTCACCAGTTCGTCTAAGTTTTCGATACGCGTCTGACCCTTCTCGCCTTTTTCCTGCTCGTACATCATGCGCAGGCCGGAGTCTTTAATCACCCGGTCAGTCTGCACGTGCAGCGGCATATCGGCGGTCTCCTGCGCCAGCGCATCGATCAGCTCCATAAAACGCTGTAAGGCGCTGGCGGCGCGACCCGCGAGGGCCTTTTCCTGCAACAGCTCACGACAGGCCTGCCACAACGTAAGCTGGCTGTCACGGGAGGTCTGACGCACGACATCTAATGTACGATCGCCAATCCCGCGGGTTGGCGTATTCACCACACGTTCGAATGCAGCGTCGTCATTGCGGTTAGCGATCAGGCGCAGGTAAGAGAGCGCATCTTTGATTTCCTGGCGTTCGAAGAAGCGCATCCCACCATAGATACGGTACGGCATGCTGGCTTGTAACAACGCCTCTTCCAGCACGCGCGACTGGGCGTTGCTACGATACAGAATGGCGCACTGTTCCAGCGCACCGCCGTTGTCCTGCCAGGTTTTGATACGATTGACCACAAAACGCGCTTCATCGAGTTCGTTGAACGCGCAGTACAGTGAAATTGGTTCGCCGTCGACGCCATCGGTCCACAGCTTTTTACCCAAACGCCCGTTGTTGTTTTCAATCAGGGCGTTGGCCGCGCTGAGGATGTTGTTGGTCGAGCGGTAGTTCTGCTCCAGGCGAATGGTTTCTGCGCCCGGGAAATCCGTGAGGAAGCGCTGGATGTTTTCCACCTGCGCCCCGCGCCAGCCGTAGATCGACTGGTCATCATCGCCAACGATCATCACTTTGCCGGTATCGCCCGCCAGCAGGCGGATCCAGGCGTACTGAATGTTGTTGGTATCCTGGAATTCGTCCACCAGGATATTGGTAAAGCGTTCGCGGTAGTGCTGCAGGATATGCGGCTTGTTGAGCCACAGTTCATGGGCGCGCAGCAACAGCTCGGCGAAATCCACCAGCCCCGCGCGGTCACACGCTTCCTGATAGGCCTGATACACCTTCTGCCAGGTTTGCTCAACCGGGTTGCCATAGCTCTGCAGATGGTGCGGTCGCAGCCCTTCGTCTTTCTGGCTATTGATAAACCACATCGCCTGACGCGGCGGCCACTGCTTCTCATCAAGATTCATCGCCTTGATCAAACGCTTGAGCAAACGCAATTGGTCTTCGCTGTCGAGGATCTGGAAATCCTGCGGCAGGTTCGCATCCATATGGTGCGCGCGCAGCAGGCGGTGCGCCAGACCGTGGAATGTACCCACCCACATACCGCCCTGGCTGGTTCCCATGATCTGGCCAATACGGTGGCGCATTTCCGCCGCTGCTTTGTTGGTAAAGGTCACCGCCATAATGGAGTATGGCGAGTTGTTCTCTACCGTCAGTAACCAGGCGATACGGTGCACCAGCACGCGAGTTTTACCACTCCCCGCGCCGGCCAAAACCAGCATGTTGCTGCGTGGCGCGGCCACCGCTTCACGCTGTTTATCATTAAGGCTGTCGAGCAGGTAAGAAACGTCCATTGGCACCGCCGCGTAAAAGTAGGTAAGGCGGATAAGCGTAGCGCCATCCGCCAAAAAGCTGGGTATATATACAGAGTTCTGCTGGTGATTATATCAGCGAGGTCAGAGATGCCAACTGTGAAATTTCGATATGCGGCAGCAAACGGCTGTCTGCGGTTTGCATCAGGTCGGCATTTTCCGGTTTGATCCAGCAGGCCTGCATACCGCAACGGATGGCCCCCGCCACGTCTGTCGTCAGGTCATCGCCCACATGCAGAATCTCAGCCACGGGCATTTTCAGTTTATCCGCCGCCAGCGCATACATGTCGCTGAACGGTTTTGATCGCCCGTCGGGACCGGCGCGCAGCACAAACTCAAAGTAATCGCCCAGGCCGAACAGTTCTGGCTGCGCGTTACCGTTGGTGATCGCCACCAGCGGCCATTTGCGGGCCAGCGCCTTCAGCGTGTCATGCGTCGCCTGCGGGACGTCAATGCGGCTACGCCATTTGGCGAAATTCATCATCGCCGCATTTGCCCCCATTCTGGCTTCTGCTTCTGACAATCCCGCCTCCAGCATAGCGCGCTCTACGGCGCGGTGACGCCATTGGGTAACGTCGTGGTAGATTTCCGGCTCAGCGTCGCGAACGGCCTGACGTAAGCGCTGTAGGTCGCTATTTTGCAGCGAATTCAACGCCGGATGGTAATTCTGTACAAACGCGAGCGCTTCCTGCTCGGTGCGTGTGATAACGGGACGGTTATCGTAAAGGGTGTCATCAAGGTCAAAGGTGAGCGCAGAAATGCGCCCCAAAGGCCGGTAAAAACGCATTATTTCCCCCGTTTGGCGCGCGGATGCGCCGCATCGTACACTGAAGCCAGGTGTTGAAAATCAAGATGGGTATAGATTTGGGTAGTGGAGAGATTAGCATGCCCCAATAACTCCTGTACCCCGCGCAGATCGCCGCTCGACTCCAGCATATGCGTCGCAAAAGAGTGGCGCAATTTGTGGGGATGTACGTGGCTGTTCAGCCCCTGTTTGATCCCCCATTCCGCAAAGCGTTTTTGCACATTACGCGCAGAAATGCGTTTGCCCAGTTTTGACAGGAATAACGCATCGTCATCGCTGCCAAATAGCCCCCGCAGGTCCAGCCAGTGCTCAATCCACGCCACTGCATTGCGGCCAATTGGCAGGCGACGTTCTTTACTGCCCTTCCCCATCACCCATACTTCGCCGGTGTCGAGATCGAGATGTTTAATATCCAGCCCAACCAGTTCAGACAAACGCAGCCCTGCACCGTACATCACTTCTAACATTGCCCGGTCGCGCACGGCGAGGGGATCGTTGAGGTCGATATCCAGCAGACGATTAACGTCGTCGACATCGATATTTTTAGGTAGATGACGCGGTGCTTTCGGCGCGGAAACACTTTTTGCGGGATTGGCTTTCAGCTCGCCCTGATTAACCAGCCAGTCAAAGAAACTGCGTAATGCGGAGAGACGCAGCGCCAGGCTCGCCGGCCCCAGCCCTTTACGACGGCTGCGCACGGCAAAACTGCGTACCATCGAAGCGTCACATTGTTGCCAGCTTTGCAGACCGGTCTCTCCGGCTAACGCAATGATGGCATCAAGCTGACGCTGATAATTCAGCAATGTGATCGGGCTAAGCTGGCGCTCAACGCCCAGATAGCGTAAAAAGCGCGCCACATCCTGAGAAAGGGGTGAGTCGCTCATACGCGTTCAATCCAGCGCTCCAGCAGCTCCGGCAACATCAGCGAGATTTCCTGCAATAATTGCGTACCTTGCCCTTGCTGGTAATGATTAACGTCGCGACTGCTGAACAGCATCACGCCCAGGGATCCATCTTGCCCCAACATCGACATTGCCACCGAGCCTATCGCTTTCGCTTCGGGCATCATGACCAGAAGTTCCGGGCCATTGAGCGGCCCAAGATAGTGATGTGACTGGCCCAGACGCTGAATACGCAGCGGTTCAAAAGCCTGACGGCTTAATGCCAGATGAGTGAATTTTGATGGCGCACCAAGTCGCCAGCGATCCGGGAACAGACGAACCGTCGCCCCAGCCAGCCCTAACTCACGCGCCCAGCGATGAAATCGCATCAGCATGTCGTCAAGACTGCTGGCCGATACCAGCCGTGCTTGCAGATTTAACAGACGATAGAACAGGCTTTCATTGGCGTTGGCTTGGTCCATCAACAACGCCATATTCTCTTCCAGCACGTTAATATGATTACGTGCCCGCGCCATATGCCATTCCACTAAAGAGACCGTGCCCCGCACCGGGTGTGGAACACGCATCGCTTCAACTGCCTGGGCATTACGGATAAAAAACTCAGGATTACGTTGCAGGTAATCGACGACCGCCCGGTCGTCCAGCTCCATGAGCGTTTCCTGTAGTTCTTCCCCTGGTTGCTTCATAAGTGAATAAATCCGTCGTAGACATGTGCCGCCGGGCCAGTCATATACAGCGGATGACCCGGACCTTTCCAGGCGATATCAAGTCGACCGCCCGGTAATTCCACCCTCACTTCTTCTGCCAGCAGGCCCTGCTGGATACCAACCGCGACAGCGGCGCACGCACCGCTGCCGCAGGCCTGCGTTTCACCCGCGCCGCGCTCATAGACGCGCAGCCGGATATGCTCGCGCTTTACCACCTGCATAAATCCGATATTGGCGCGTTCAGGAAAGCGTTCGTGACTTTCCAGAACCGGCCCCAACGTTTCTACCGTGGCCGTATCAACATCATCAACCTGAATTACGCAGTGCGGGTTCCCCATTGAAACCACGCCGCACAATACTGTCTGTTCAGCCACGCGCATAATATAGGTCTTCTCTGCTTTGTTGGCGCGAAACGGAACCTGCGCGGGTTCAAAATTGGGTTCACCCATATTCACCCGTACCAGCTCGTCGTCGGTTACGGTTAATACCATACGACCATTAGCGGTACTGACGCGAATATCACGCTTATTGGTCAGCCCTTTCAGGCGAACAAAGCGGGCAAAACAGCGGGCGCCATTGCCACACTGTGACACTTCACTACCGTCGGCATTAAAAATACGGTAGTGGAAATCCAGCTCCGGATCATACGGAGGTTCAACCACCAGCAGTTGATCAAATCCAACGCCGAGATGCCTGTCGGACAAGCGGCGGATCAGCTCTGGTGAGAAAAAGACATTCTGCGTTACCGCGTCGACGACCATAAAATCGTTGCCAAGGCCATGCATTTTAGAGAATTGCATCATTCACTCCGTTCACGCGGGTACAGAAATATACATCTATTCCTGCCGTCAGTAATTCACCTGAGAAGGCCCGTCACTAATCCCACGATCGTTTTTCTCTGGCGTGGTGGATTGCGATTGCGGCTGAACGCTCTTGGTCGGAGGCGGCGCGGTTTTATCTGCTGGCGGGAAATAGAGCGGGCCTTTTAGCCCACAGCCCGTCAGGCTGAACAGAGTAAAAATGACAGCGAGTGGCTTTAACACGTTTTTCATTATCGATTGCCTGTAAAGTTCATGCTTTCTGTTTTCTATCATCGCAGGAGAAGGCGTAAAAGCAAGAGTTAGCCTGTAATCTGCAACGCGTTTTGTTTCAGGTTATACTGCCGTCATCACGAAAAACAGGATAAGAAAATGAACGACAGTGAATTTCATCGCCTTGCTGACACCCTGTGGATGACCATTGAAGAGCGTCTGGATGACTGGGACGGCGACAGCGATATCGATTGTGAGATCAACGGCGGCGTGCTGACCATCAGCTTCGAAAACGGCAGCAAAATTATTATTAACCGTCAGGAGCCGCTGCATCAGGTGTGGCTGGCGACCAAACAGGGCGGCTACCACTTTGACCTGAAAGGCGACGAGTGGATCTGCGATCGTAGCGGCGAAACGTTCTGGGATCTGCTAGAACAGGCGGCGACACAGCAGGCGGGCGAAGAGGTGAGCTTCCGTTAAGTTTTATTGCCGGATACGCTTCGCTTATCCGGCATCATGCTCACGAGAAATACTGCTGTAACTGCGGAGTGTCGTTTTCCTGACTGACGGGCGGCACGGCGCTAATCGGCTGGGTACGGAACGGGATCACCTGCGCGCGCCCGTCGGTTTTCACAATCTGATAGAACTGCGGCAGGTTAAAGTTGATGAAGCTGGAGCCGTAGGTAAAGCGATCGTGCGACGACGAGTAGAAACGGCTGACATCGCGTACCAGCTCCTCTTTGCTGCCTTCGCAGTGGTGATACACCTCAGCCCGATTACTCTCATCCAGAATGTAGATATTAAAGCCCTGCTCATCACCCGTTTCTTCGAAAAAGAACTGAATGATCCCTTCGCTGGCAAAACCGTCAACCACTGACGGAAGTTTCACATGATTGGTCTCAACCTGAACGGAAAGCCCGTGCAGTTTGTTATGTGAAATCGCGCCATAAAATTCAATCGCGTTTTCCAGCTTCTGTACCGAGACGTTCAGGCGCTCGAAGAACAGACCCCACGTCTGACCAGAAACGCGCAGCGCTTTGAAGCGTCCGGTTTCCTGACGGGTGCTGGAGAGGCGCAACTCGATGCACTCAGACACCAGTTGCTGCACGCGGGTGCGAATTAAACCGCGCAGATGCTGGCTATAGCAGAAAACCTCGACGCTATCCGGCGGCGCGGCATCCTGGTGCATTTTGCCGAGAATCGTTTTTAACGCTTCAATCATCGCCTGCTCACCGTTGAAGTGCAGCGTACGCACTTCATTCCACGAGTTGCGGTACAGCAGGTCGACGCTACCCACCAGGCAATTTTGTTCTTCACCAAAGCTGAAGACGTCCAGCTTACGGAAATCAAAATGTACCACCTGATTGCGAAATGCTGCCGTCGGGTCATATTCAAGGTTAACGATAATCGCCAGGTGGCGAATCTCGCACGGGCTATAGAGCGCTTTCGGCGTTGGCGCTGGCAGTCGCAGCGGGAAGTGATGCGACACGTCGGCGACCATTTCTTGCAGCTTCGGCAAATCAACAATGCCGTTGCCCTTAATAAATAAATGCGTACGCGAGGTCAGCAGGCCGTTGAACCAGGCCCACGCCACCAGTTTATTGAGGTAGCGGTTATATTCCAGCGGCTGATGGCTGATGATCGAGTCCATGTTAGGCGCGCGGTTATAGAGATACCAACCCGAACGGTTGGCACGGCCCGGCGGCACATGGATAAAGGTCAGATTCGGTTCCGAGAGATCCGGAGATATCTGCGGGTTCACCAGCGTTACTTTACCTGGCAATGCTTCAAACGCGGCATACAGCTTACGGGTCAGCACGCCGATATCCTGCGGGCTGGCGCTCACGCTAAGGTTATTTCGGCGGGCAAAACGGATCAGGTTACGATAGCTCTGCATCATCGCATCGAGCAGTTCGTTATGCGCTTCGCGTACCTGGTCAATCTTCCAGTTAGCGCGGTTATCCAGCATGGTCAGACGGGCGTCATCCCAGCCCCATTCTTTCACTAACTGACTTAATACTTCACGACGCCAGCCCACGCAGGCGCGCTCGCGGCTCAGTTTCTCACACACTTTTAAGTAGAAACATCGACGCACTAAATCCAGACGAGTCGGGTCTTCGATCGCCGTGAGGTACTCGGTAACGCGCTCCAGCATCATGCAGTAAGGGTCGAGACCAAAAGAGACGATCTCACCATCGTGCAGGCGCTGTTTAATATCTTTCGCCAACAGGCGTGGATTGGGGTATTCCCAGGAATAAGCTTCCAGCAGCAGCGTTTTCAATACCGCTTTGTACGGGGAGTCGATACTCTTGTACAGCTGCCAGAGGCTGGCGCCAAAGTACTCTTCGGCGGAGAGCGAACTGAGTCCGCCGAGATCCAGCCATTCGTTTGGCGTTAATACCCCCTGTGCGTAAAGCGTCATGACGTAATCGTCGTAATGCTCTTCTTCGTCGCCCGGCACCATATTCCACAGAATACGTTTACCCGCGAGACGCACAGCGGTGCGATAGAATTCATCAAGCAACAGGATATGCTGCGTCGAGCCACAGTCTTCACCACCCAAACTGCCGCTTTCATTGTGGCGGAAACGGTTTTCATCAATCAGGAAGAAGCTGACTTCCACGCCCAGCGAGGCGGCCCAGCTTTCCAGCAGGCTACATTTACGCTGCAGCAGCTGGCGCTCTTCGCTATCCAGCCAGGATTGATGGCAGACCCAAATATCAAGGTCAGAGGAACAGCTTTGCCCTACCGAAGAGGTGCTGCCCATTGAGTAAACGCCGGTGATAGGCAGTTCGCCCTTGGGAGGATCCTGCGGTGACATACCGCGGTACAGTTCCAGTTCGTTCAGGTAGTGGCGTTGGGTTTCATCAGGCGTGTAAAGGCATATGCCTTTGGGAACGTTACCATCAAGGTAACCCGGCATCAGCGGATGGTGGTAGTGCAATAATGTCGGCAGCAGACTGTATACCTGCTGGAAGGCAGGTCCCATGGCAGCAAGCGCGCGATCCACACGCAGTTGATTTATGGCATCCAGTCTCTGTTTCAGAGTCTCAATATAGAGGTACAAGACGTATCGCCTGATGTTGCTATCCGTCATGTTGTCGATTGCTGCGGCACAAGCGCTCACAATAATCGTCATCAATTCGGATAAACCGTATGTCAAAAATAACCGTTACCTGTTTTTTCGCCCATATTTTTATATGCTGTACAGCCGAAAAAATGGTCTAAAACGTGATCAATTTAACACCTTGCTCATTGACCGTAAAGAAAGATGCGCTACATACAAGTGTAGCACCGTTCGTTACGTGTAAATTCCTTCATACGGTCGGGAGGTTTCTCGTCATTATTCACTGCCAGTGATGATGCAGCGCCTTTTCCTCTCACTCACGTTTGAGCGTAACGCTGACATCCCTTTGATAAGGATGTTAGGATGGTCAATGATTGATAATGACGGTAACAAGCATGTTAGACAATGTTTTGAGAATTGCCACACGCCAAAGCCCCCTTGCGCTCTGGCAGGCACATTATGTCAAAGACGCCTTAATGGCAAACCACCCCGGTCTGATCGTGGAACTGGTTCCGATGGTAACCCGTGGCGATGTGATCCTTGATACCCCGCTGGCGAAAGTCGGGGGGAAAGGGTTGTTTGTTAAAGAGCTGGAAGTCGCGCTGCTGGAAAAACGCGCCGATATCGCCGTGCATTCCATGAAGGATGTGCCGGTTGAGTTCCCTGACGGTCTTGGACTGGTCACCATTTGCGAGCGAGAGGATCCGCGTGATGCTTTCGTCTCAAATAAGTACAACACGCTGGATGAACTCCCGGCAGGCAGTATCGTCGGGACATCCAGTTTGCGTCGCCAGTGCCAGTTGGCAAAGCGTCGCCCGGATCTCGTCATCCGTTCGCTGCGCGGCAACGTAGGTACGCGTCTGAGCAAACTGGATAACGGCGATTATGACGCCATTATTCTGGCGGTCGCCGGATTAAAACGTTTAGGTCTTGAGTCGCGAGTCCGCACCGCTCTGCCGCCGGAAGTCTCCCTACCCGCTGTCGGGCAAGGCGCAGTTGGCATAGAATGTCGACTGGATGATATGCGCACTCAGGCGCTGTTAGCGCCGCTCAACCATGAAGAGACGGCGCTGCGCGTCAAAGCCGAACGCGCCATGAATACCCGCCTGGAAGGGGGATGTCAGGTCCCTATCGGCAGTTATGCAGAACTCATTAACGGTGAGATTTGGCTGCGGGCGCTGGTCGGCGCGCCTGACGGTTCGCAGATGGTATGCGGAGAACGTCGCGGCGCCGCGCAGGATGCAGAACAGATGGGCATCTCTCTGGCTGAAGAGCTGCTGGAGAACGGTGCGCGCACCATTCTGGCTGAAGTTTACAACGGAGAAGCCCCCGCATGAGTATTCTGGTCACCCGCCCGTCTCCCGCAGGGGAAGAGTTAGTGAGCCGTCTGCGCACACTGGGGCAGGTGGCCTGGAGCTTTCCGCTCATCGAGTTTTCGCCCGGTCGGGAACTGGCAACGCTTGCTTCCCGACTGTCGGCGCTGACGGAAAACGATCTGGTCTTCGCCCTCTCGCAGCACGCCGTCACCTTTGCAGATGCCGAACTTCAGCAACAAGGGAAAAGCTGGCCCTCCCTTCCGCGTTATTTTGCCATTGGTCGCACAACGGCGCTGGCGCTGCATACCGTTAGCGGTTTCAATATTCACTACCCTCTGGATCGGGAAATTAGCGAAGTCTTGCTACAATTACCTGAATTACAAAATATTGCGGGAAAACGCGCGCTTATATTACGCGGCAATGGTGGCCGTGAGCTGATAGGTGAAACCCTGACAGCACGCGGAGCTGATGTCGATTTTTGTGAATGTTATCAACGCAGTGCAAAATATTACGATGGTGCAGAAGAAGCGATGCGCTGGCAATCTCGTGGTGTGACCACGGTGGTTGTCACCAGCGGAGAGATGCTACAACAGCTCTGGTCGCTCATTCCGCAGTGGTATCGTGAGCACTGGTTACTACGCTGTCGGCTGCTGGTCGTCAGTGAGCGTCTGGCGCACCTCGCCCGGGAACTGGGCTGGCAAGATATTAAGGTCGCTGATAACGCCGACAACGATGCGCTACTACGCGCATTACAATAACTCTCATAATGGGATGCCATAATGACGGAACAAGAAAAATCCTCCGCCGTGGTTGAAGAGACCAGGGAGGCCGTGGAAACCACGTCACAGCCAGTCAATACTGAAAAAAAGAGTAAGAACAGCACGGCGCTGATTCTGAGCGCTGTGGCGATTGCTATTGCGCTGGCTGCAGGCGTTGGGCTGTACGGTTGGGGGAAACAGCAGGCAACAACGCAGACAGCAACCAGCGATGCGCTGGCGAACCAGCTTACGGCGTTGCAAAAAGCGCAAGAAAGCCAAAAAGCTGAGCTGGAAGGCATTATTAAGCAGCAGGCAACGCAGTTGGATGAAGCCGCTCGCCAGCAGGCCGCGCTGGTCAAACAGCTTGACGAAGTCCAGCAAAAAGTCGCCACTATCTCCGGCAGCGATGCCGGGACATGGCTGCTGGCGCAGGCTGATTTTCTGGTGAAACTGGCCGGTCGCAAATTATGGAGCGATCAGGACGTTACTACCGCCGCGGCGCTGCTGAAAAGCGCGGACGCCAGCCTGGCGGATATGAATGACCCAAGCCTGATTACCGCCCGTCGCGCGATTACCGACGATATCGCGAGCCTCTCTGCGGTGACTCAGGTCGACTATGACGGCATTATCCTGAAAGTGAATCAGCTCTCTAACCAGATTGATAACCTACGTCTGGCCGACAACGACACCGATGATTCGCCGATGGATTCCGACAGCAGCGAGCTTTCCAGCTCGATCAGCGAATGGCGCGTCAATCTGCAAAAAAGCTGGCAGAACTTTATGGACAGCTTTATCACCGTTCGCCGTCGCGATGAAACCGCCGTCCCGCTGCTGGCACCGAACCAGGACGTTTACTTACGTGAAAATATCCGTTCTCGCCTGTTAGTGGCCGCCCAGGCCGTGCCGCGTCATCAGGAGGAAACATATCGCCAGGCGCTGGAAAACGTCTCCACCTGGGTGCGCGCCTACTACGACACCGACGATGCAGCCACCAAAGCTTTCCTTGAAGAGGTAGACCAACTGAGCCAACAAAGCATCAGCATGGACGTACCGGAAACGCTGCAGAGCCAGGCGCTTCTCGACAAGCTCATGCAGACCCGCGTACGTAATTTACTGGCACAGCCTGCCACAGCGCCGGTTGCAGCAGCTCCTGCGCCTTCAGCTGAAACTCCGGCAACTGCGCCGCAAGGAGAATAATGATGCTAAAAGTATTATTGCTCTTTGTGCTGTTGATCGCCGGGATCGTTGTCGGTCCAATGATTGCCGGTCATCAGGGCTACGTACTGATCCAGACGGATAATTACAATATCGAAACCAGCGTGACGGGTCTGGTGATCGTTCTGATCGTCGCAATGGTCGTCTTGTTTGCGATTGAATGGCTGCTGCGCCGAATTTTCCGCACTGGCGCGCATACCCGCGGATGGTTTGTCGGTCGGAAGCGTCGTCGCGCCCGTAAGCAGACGGAGCAGGCGCTGCTCAAGCTGGCAGAAGGCGATTATCAGCAGGTTGAAAAGCTGATGTCGAAAAACGCCGATCATGCAGAACAGCCGGTAGTGAATTACCTGCTGGCGGCAGAAGCTGCTCAACAACGCGGTGACGAAGCTCGTGCCAACCAACACCTTGAGCGTGCTACCGAACTGGCCGGAAATGATACGATCCCGGTAGAAATCACTCGCGTTCGCCTGCAGTTGGCGCGTAATGAAAATCACGCCGCGCGCCACAGCGTAGATAAACTGCTGGAAGTGACGCCACGTCATCCGGAAGTGCTGCGTCTGGCTGAACAGGCCTACATTCGTACCGGTGCATGGAGTTCGTTACTGGATATCATTCCATCCATGGCAAAAGCGCACGTGGGTGATGACGAGCACCGCGCGATGCTGGAACAGCAGGCATGGGTTGGTCTGATGGATCAGGTTCGCGCCGATCAGGGCAGCGAGGGGCTACGTGCATGGTGGAAAAACCAGAACCGTAAAACCCGTCACCAGGTTGCCCTGCAGGTGGCAATGGCTGAACATCTGATTGAGTGTGACGATCACGATACGGCGCAGCAGGTCATCATTGATGGTCTTAAACGCCAGTATGACGACCGCCTGGTGCTGCCGATCCCGCGTCTGAAAACCAACAACCCGGAACAGATAGAAAAAGTGTTGCGCCAGCAGATTAAAGCCGTCGGCGATCGCCCATTACTGTGGAGCACGCTGGGCCAATCGCTAATGAAGCACGGCGAATGGCAGGAAGCCACGTTCGCCTTCCGTGCCGCTCTCAAACAGCGTCCAGATGCCTATGACTACGCCTGGCTTGCTGACGCGCTGGACAGACTGCATCAGCCGGAAGAAGCCGCCACCATGCGTCGTGATGGCCTGATGTTGACGCTGCAGAACAACAATCCCCCGCAGTAATTCCCTCTTGCCCGGTGACGCTTCGCTTACCGGGCCTACCGTTATTTCATATACACCAAATCATTCGAGATGCTTCGAGGCGACTTGAAGGATGAGGTGTATATGCATAAAAAAACGCCCGCTCTTTTGGAGCAGGCGTTAAACAGGTCTGTATGACAACATAAATGGGTGCTTCACTCAACGTTATGTCCATGGTGTTTGATGAGGCCAGAGCGACATCTGTCTGTGGACGATAAGCACCGTAAACGGCTCTGCATCATTCCTGAGTTTATGAGGCCAGATGGCGAACATAAGAGATGGAATGAGCATCTACCCGTATATTATTGCACAAGGCATGCCACGATTGCACTGCAAAAACAATGGAACCGGACTTTTTAAGACATCAGGAAATTCGGGGAAATAAAGGCTGAGAAGGGAAAATCAGAAAACAAAAAACCCCGCCGAAGCGGGGTTCAAAATTGGTCGGCGAGAGAGGATTCGAACCTCCGACCCACTGGTCCCAAACCAGTTGCGCTACCAAGCTGCGCTACTCGCCGTTTTACTGCTTTTTGAATTTTTAGTTCAATTCTTTAAGTCGTGGTGCGAGGGGGGGGACTCGAACCCCCACATCCTAAGGACACTAACACCTGAAGCTAGCGCGTCTACCAATTCCGCCACCTTCGCATTTCACAACTTTAAATTAATGGGGTGGCTAATGGGATTCGAACCCACGACAACTGGAATCACAATCCAGGGCTCTACCAACTGAGCTATAGCCACCACTGCAAATCTTTTACGCGGTATTAAAACCACCGCAGCTCCGGCACCTTACTAAATGGTGCGCCCGACAGGATTCGAACCTGAGACCTCTGCCTCCGGAGGGCAGCGCTCTATCCAGCTGAGCTACGGGCGCTTAGCGCCGTTGCGGGGCTGGATATTACGGAGGTCTCGGTCTGCTGTCTAGTGCTTTTTTAAAATAAATTATCGTTTGGTCATGGTTTGTGCGTTTTGTCGCTTATTCCTGCAATTTTTGGGCTGTGCCATGACGATTCAGGCCAAAAACCTTATAAATGAGCGTCACGGCCAGTAAGAAGATAATGCCAACAAACAGCGACATTCGGGTATCTTCATTAAAGTACATACCGATTAATACGCAAATCAGGAACGCCATCGTCAAATAGTTCGCCCACGGGAACAGAATCGAGCGGAAGGGATGACTGGCGATCGCCGCTTTATGCGCCTGACGGAAACGTATCTGGCTTATCAGGATCACAAACCACGGCACCATCCCCGGCAGCACGCTGGCGCTATAGACATAAACGAACACACGCTGCGGGTTGGGAATGATGTAGTTCAGGCACGAACCAACCAGCAGGATCGCGATAGAAATAGCCACGCCGGCAACCGGCACGCCCTGGCGCGAAACTTTTCCAACAGCGGCAGGTAGCTGGCGATTCTTTGCCAGCGCGTAAAGCATACGCCCACAGCTGTACATCCCACTGTTACAGCCCGACAGCGCCGCCGTCAGGACCACAAAGTTAATAATCCCTGCCGCGGCGGTAATACCAATCTTGGCAAAGGTGAGAACAAACGGGCTACCGTTACTGCCAATCTCATTCCACGGGAAAATAGTGACGATAACAAAAATCGCACCGACGTAGAAAATCAGAATACGCCACAGCACTTTCCCTACTGCACTCCGCAGCGTGACCTGCGGATTCTTCGCTTCACCCGCAGTAATGCCGATCAGCTCCACGCCCTGGTAAGAAGCCACGACAATACACAATGCCGTCAGGAAGCCCTTCCAACCACCAGCAAAGAAGCCGCCGTGCTCAGTCAGGTTGCCAAAGCCGATCGCCTGACCGCCATTGCCAAAACCGAAGAAAATCACCCCTAATCCAATGACGATCATCACAATGATGGTGGTCACTTTAATCATGGCAAACCAGAACTCAATTTCACCATACAGGCGAACCGCGGCGAGATTTGCCAACGCAACCAGTCCGACAGCAATCAGTGCGGGTATCCATTGTGCCATTTCCGGGAACCAGAACTGGACGTACACCCCGATGGCGGTAATCTCCGATATCCCCACCGCCATCCACATAAACCAGTATGACCAGGCGGTGAGATAACCAAAGAAGGGGCTCATGTAACGATGGGCGTAAACAGCAAATGAACCGGCAACCGGCTCGAGGAATAACATCTCCCCCATAGAACGCATAATGAAAAAGACGAACAGCCCGGCGACGATGTATGCCAGCAGAACCGAAGGTCCCGCCCATTTCAGGGTACTGGCGGCCCCCATAAATAGCCCGACGCCAATAGTCCCCCCAAGGGCAATTAATTCGATGTGACGAGCCTCCAGCCCACGCTGTAGCTCAGGTTTGTTCTCGGCCATAAATCCTCTTGTTGTGTTTGCATACTGTCCGGTATTACCGGTTCTCGTTATGGGTACATCTTGTTATGCCATAACAGGCCATACGGCACCGACCGCTTAACGGTTGGCGTCAAAAACACCACGGCACTGCAATGATTGTTGCGAATGGTTTCCTAAAATCGCTTAAATGGCAATTAAAGCATTCAAAAAATAAATAGATTGTGCGAGAAAGCAGCGATTATGTTGTGAATAAGTAGCGTAATTAGCAGATCACGCTACTTATCAGAGGAGAGAGGGCGTCAGAGGTTGCCGGTATAGTGCCAGCGGAGATAGCGTAATAAGCGAATTTGACGAGTGATACGGCTTGGCTGCGACAATAAGCGATACAGCCACTCCAGCCCCAGACTCTGCCAGATTCGCGGCGCACGCTTAACGTGACCGGTAAAGACGTCGTAGGTACCACCGACGCCCATATACAGCGCTTCAGGGTGAGTCTTCCGGCAGTCACGCATAAAGATCTCTTGTTTCGGCGAGCCCATCGCCACCGTCACAATCTGCGCACCGCTGGCGTGGATACGTTCAAACAACGCCTGGCGCTGGTCCGGGGTAAAATAACCGTCCTGACTGCCTACAATGTTCACGCGCCACTGGGCACGCAGTTTGGCTTCCGTTTGCGCCAGAACTTCAGGCTTGCCACCAATCAGGAAGACAGGCGTTCCTTCCTGCCCGGCTCGCGCCATAAGCGCTTCCCAAAGATCAGCCCCTGCCACGCGTGAAACCTGCGCCTGCGGGAATTTTTTGCGCACTGAGCGCACCACGCTAATCCCATCCGCATATTTGAACTCAGCGGCGTTGATCAGATCCCGCACTTCAGGGTTATCTTCTGCCGTCAGCATCTTCTCAGCGTTGATTGCCACCAGCGTTCCTGACCTGAGATGTCCCTCGGCAAACAGGTAATTTAGCGCATGCTGCATATCGCGCCAGCCAATTAATTGTAGCCCGCGCAGCGAGTAGAGTGGCGCAGTTGTGTTATCTGTCATTACGATCCTTCAATCTGTGTCCGGGGCAGCGATTTGATTCGTTTATGGATGAGTCCCGCACTATCGAATAGCCAAAACAGCAGTTTTGCCACCAGCAGACACACGCCGAAAATCACGAGGAAAAAGACCACTCGCGAGACAAACGAATCCAGCCCTTCACGTGCCAACACGATCATATTGAAAATAGCGCCAAAACAGAAACTGTGCAGAATCGCCGCCTTGTAGCGATTGGTTTCGCGGTTGCCTAACTCATACAGCCAGTCAAACCACTTGATGATGAGTCCAACGACAATCGCGCCTAACGGGATAAACAGCGCCCCGCCCATCACCACCAGTGAACCAATTAACGTCGGCGAAATCGCCAGACCTGAGTGGTTGTTCAACACTTCCCAGGTAAAGTAGTTCGCTGAGTTGAGGACAATACTCGGCCGCCCAGGCCACAGCCAGGAGGGGATAAAGACGTAGAAGTCACGGACAATCGGCGCCAGCCCCTGAAACTCAATATTGTGGTAATTTTGCAGCAACAGCGCCAGATTCTCCCACGGCGAGAAGGTGTCGCGCGTGAGGTACAGGAAGGTATAGAACGCCTCGTCGCCGCTAACGTTCATCCCATAGCGCTTCAGCGCCAGCCAGAACATCCCGACGATACCCAGCACGCCCGCGGCGGCCAACATCCACAGCGAAATCCAGCCGCGAATGATGCCGATAAACAAGAAGATGGCAAACGCAATGATGATATTGGCGCGCGTCCCGCCAACAATCATATAGGTCAGCAAACCAAACGCGACGGTACTCACCAGGAAGAATAACCACGCTTTGCTGTCCTGACGCAGGAAATAGACCACCAGCATTGCCGGAATGAAGAAGTAGAAGAAACGCTTCAGAGCGACGCCAGAGACTTCACTGGAAAAAATTTGGCTGTAGGATTGCAGTCTGAACAGCAGGAATCCGTTGTGCATAAAGAAGACGCCCACGCTCACCAATGCAATCGCCATCAGGATAACCCAGGTCAAATGCGCTTCAACGCGATTGATGGTAAATAGCGGCCTGCGTGGCTTATCCTCGACTCGCTTGCGAAGGCGGGTTTTATACGTCACGTAGTAGACGGCATAGAAACAGGCGGCTGACAGCAAGGCCTGCAGTAGGATCTCCGGCGGAGCCACTGCCACATCAAAACGGAACACCAGTATGCTGGTCAACGGGAACCCGAAGAAGAACGTCAGCAAAAACAGCAGTGAGAAGAAAACATTGAAGTTAAAACGCACGCGGCGGAATTCAAACCAGGTCAGCGTGGCGATAAACAAGGTGGAGAGCAGCCATACCACCAGCAGACCGCTAAATTGCATCAGGCTCATATGGTTTCTCCTGAAGCAATGCGCAGCGCGTTGTGCCACGGCTGCAGATAATTCGGGCTAAAGAAGGTGATTGAATTTTTATCTACCGATGCCAACTGGCGCTGCGCTTCGCGTACGACGCCTTCATTGAGCTCATCAGTGGTAAATAACACCGGGAGATTCTGTTCCACCATATCCTGCCAGAAGGGATTTTCACGGTTGAGCACGCACGGGATACCGGCCTGAATCAGTAAACACAGGGTACCGATCCCCTGCTGACGGGCAAAAATAAAGTAACCCAAATCACACTGACGTAATAATGTCAGATAGGCATCAAATTCCAGCTTTTCACTTAAAATTTGCAGATTCTCAGCGCTAAACAATGCCAGGCCAGCCTGACGAACCTCGTCGATATAAGCCGCATTATTGGCGGGGTACCCCATCGGTACAATCACATTCACCGTGTCGCCGAACTGCTGATGGACGGCGCGTAGCGCGGCAATATGCTCATTGCTGCGATCGCCAGAGTTGCCAACCAGCACCGTCATCTTGCCGCTGCGCTGACACGCGTTGCTCATATTATTGAGCGAGGGATCCATCCGCGTTGGGAAATAGAGCAACTCGCCACGCACGCGCGGATGCTGTTCGGCGAAATAGCTCAAATCACCCCGCGTGGCAAATACGCAGCCCACGCGATTCTGCGCCATACGGCGAATGGGGTAAAACAGGCGAAATTTCAGTCCACTGGAGACTTCATATAAATCCGCGCCCCAGATATGCCAGTAAAACTGCTCCGGTTTAATTCCCCCGCTCAGCAGCGCTAACCACAGACTGGTGTTGAACTGACCGTGGAAGAAAAAACGCTGTTGGCGATCCGCTTTTGCTTTCGCGATAACCGCTTCAGCCAGCGCCTTTTTCCCTCCATAGAAGCTTAGCGATAACGCCGGGCAGTTCTCACTGAATCCGGCATCCTGACCTGCAACCATAAACGTGCGCGCGTGCTCGCTCGTCGCGGCCAGCGAGTCGTTGAAAAACCGCAGCACGGTTTGGTTATGGTGAGGGATATCCGATCCCAGAACGTGAATCAGTACAGTCATACCCGCCTACGCCAGAGTAAAAACACGCCACAACAAAGAGAGAAATAGACAATGTACGTTGCCATGTAAGCCTGTGCCGCGCCCAGCGCACCATGTGCAGGGATCAGCCAATGGGCAAACGCCGTCAATAACATGAACTGGCTAATTTCTGCCAAGATATAAAACCGCAGCGACGCTTTCGCGATCACCAGATAACCAAAAACATAGGCGCCGACTTTCAGCACATCACCGACCAGTTGCCAGGCGAACAGGTCGCGCATGGCGGTGAATTTAGCGGAGAAAAGCAGCCAGATAGCAAAATCGCGCAGTAGCCAGACGGTAAAGCTTGCGGCAGCAACCGCCGGCAGCACGAATTTCAACGACTTGATCACTTCGCGTGTAATGTCGCGCTTTTCAGTCAAACGCGACAACGTCGGCAGCAAGTAAACGCTGAATGAGGCGGTGATAAATTGCAGATAAGCATCGGAGATACTGCTCACCCCCTGCCAGATCCCCACATCATCCCAGCTGTACTGCGCCGCCAACAGGTTTCGCATCATCACATATGCCACTGGCAGCGTTACGGAGGTAATCAGCGCCATCAGCGTAAACTTGCTTAACTGCCCTGCCAGACCGTTATCCCACGAGGGTTTCAGGTAATGCAGGGGGATCGCCCCACGCTTAATCAGCATTATAGCGGCAGGGATAACGACCAGCGCAGGTACCAGCGCCAGGCCCAGCAAGGCGCCTTCATACCCTCCCAGGCGATAACAGCCATAATAAGCCGCTACGCCCACCAGGCTCCCCACAATCAACGACAGCGCGTTACCCGCCGCATCGCGGAAGCCCTTCATCAGCGCCAGCAGCAGGTTCGCCCAAGCAATGCCCATCTGCACCAGCGCAACCAGTCGAACCAGCCCCTGATAATGAGTATGACCAAATAATCCCTGACTGATAGGTGCGGCCGCCAGCAAAAAAATCACCGCCATCAGCGTAGAGAATCCCAGCACCATCGCGGAAGATGTACCGACCACCTTACGGAGCCGGGCCGGATCGTCATGATGCTGCGCAACGTATTTCGTGACGCCATTGAAAATGCCGGCCCCCGCCAACACGCCAAGCACGGTGACCATCTGGCGGAAGTTACCCGCCTGCCCCACGCCTGCCGGGCCAAACGACACCGCCAGCAACTTCACAACCAGCAAACCTGCACCAATTTTTACCAGCGTACTGGCCGCCGTCCATAAGGACGCTTTTGCAAGCGACATATCAGGCGAAGTAGTTGAGTAAGGTCGTAATGACTGTTCGCTGGTTCACCGGCGACAGATTGTAGAACAGCGGTAAACGCAGCAGGCGTTCGCTCTCTTTGGTGGTGTAACGATCAACACCGGCAAACACGCCGAATTTATCGCCAGCCGGGCAATCATGCAGCGGGATATAGTGGAACACCGCCATAATTTCAGCTTCTTTCAGGAAGTTAATCAACGCCGTGCGATCGTCGATATCGCGCAGTTTGATGTAAAACATATGGGCATTCTGTACGCAACCCTCCGGTATCGAAGGCAGCTCAATACGCCCGGCACGCGCCAGCGGTTCCAGGGCATCGTAATACTTTTGCCACAGCGCCAGACGCTGCTGGTTAATACGATCAGCCGCTTCCAACTGCGCCCACAGATAAGCCGCCTGCAGATCGGACATCAAATAGCTGGAACCGATATCACGCCAGGTATACTTATCTACCTGGCCGCGGAAAAACTGACTACGGTTAGTCCCTTTTTCACGGATGATTTCTGCACGCTCGACTAATTTTTTATCATTAATCAGCGTCGCTCCACCTTCCCCGCCTGCGGTATAGTTTTTGGTCTCATGGAAGCTAAAGCAGCCGATGTGACCAATCGTACCCAGCGCACGCCCCTTGTAGGTCGACATGACGCCCTGGGCGGCATCCTCCACCACATACAGGTTATGTTTAGTGGCCAGCCCCATGATGGTATCCATTTCGCAGGCCACGCCCGCGTAATGTACCGGCACAATAGCGCGGGTTTTATCGGTGATCGCCGCTTCAATCAGCGTTTCGTCAATGTTCATGGTATCCGGGCGAATATCAACAAAGACGATTTTCGCGCCGCGCAACACGAAGGCATTGGCCGTAGAGACAAACGTGTAGCTCGGCATAATGACTTCATCGCCAGGCTGGATATCCAGCAGCAATGCCGCCATCTCAAGCGATGCGGTGCAGGAAGGCGTCAGCAGCACTTTCTCACTGCCAAAATGCTGCTCCAGCCACTGCTGACAGCGACGGGTAAAGCCACCGTCACCACACAGTTTGCCGCTATTCATCGCAGACTGCATGTAATCGAGTTCAGTTCCCACCACCGGCGGTGCATTAAATGGAATCATCGTGTCACCTGTATAACCAATACGCGGTGCTTTCCACATTCGCACCACTGTGTATATAACGTTTAAGCGCGGCGGTGTTACCCATTTGGGTCGCCACACGCAATGTTGTTTTACCGCGGGTCTGTGCCCAGTAAAGCGCGGCCTGCATCAGTTCTGCACCCGCACCACGCCCGGCCAGCAGGCCAATTCGCGCCTCGGTCGCATTCAGTTCACGCAGCGAGACATAGCCACGAATCTCACCAGTCGGTTTACGAAAAATGAGGCACTGATGATCAAACGTCCCCAGCACCGCGTTTTCAATCCACTGTGCGTAGAAACGCGCGCTGGCATCTTCGGCATACCACGGGGCGCGAAAACGACTTTGCGCAAATGCCTGTCCTGCCAGATGGCGTAATACCGGGATATCCGTAGTTTGCGCGACCTGCGCACCGGGGTCGCAACTGGCACACGTCACCGGCAGTACAAAATCGACTTCACCTTCTACCAGTGAGAAACCCAAATGCTGCAGAGCATCTAATTCATGGCTATTTGCGGCAAGTATTTTTGCTTGTACACGCGACCAGGGCAGCAACGCATCCGCGGTTAAAACCGGCGCGCGTTGGTCAAAACGGACAATGGCGCTATTCACGCCAAAGAACGTATTTTCCCAGCTAAGCGGCTCAATACTGGCGCGGACGAGCACGGAGCAGCTCCAGCAGGTATTGACCATAACCCGTTTTGGCCAGTGAACTGGCGGCACGCTTCACGCCTTCGTCATCCAGCCAGCCGTTACGCCAGGCGATTTCTTCCAGACAGGCTATTTTAAAGCCCTGGCGTTTCTCCACCGTCTGCACAAAAGTGCTCGCTTCGATCAAACTGTCATGCGTACCGGTATCCAGCCAGGCAAAGCCACGCCCAAGCAATTCAACCGTCAGATGTCCGTCATCAAGATACATCTGGTTGATAGACGTAATCTCCAGCTCCCCACGCTCAGAAGGTTTCACGCGTTTCGCGTAATCCACCACTTTGCTGTCATAAAAATAGAGCCCTGTCACCGCCCAATTAGATTTCGGCGCTTTCGGCTTCTCTTCCAGAGAGACTGCGCGAAAATTGTCATCAAACTCAACAACACCAAAACGTTCAGGGTCCATGACCTGATAGCCAAACACCGTCGCGCCTTGCGTTCTGGCGGCCACATGACGCAGTTTTGGACTGAATCCCTGACCAAAGAAGATGTTGTCCCCTAACACCAGGCACGATGGTTCACCGTTAAGAAACGTTTCACCGATAATAAAAGCCTGCGCTAATCCATCCGGGCTCGGTTGCTCAGCATAGTGCAGTTCAATGCCGAACTCAGATCCATCGCCCAGCAAACGCTGGAAATAGCCTTTATCTTCCGGAGTGGTGATAATCAGGATTTCGCGAATTCCCGCCAGCATCAGTACCGATAGCGGGTAGTAAATCATCGGCTTATCGTAAATGGGCAATAGTTGCTTCGATACGCCCCGCGTAATGGGATACAGGCGAGTACCTGAGCCACCCGCCAGAATGATACCTTTCATGCGTTGTCTCCTCCGCAAAACCAGGCTGTTAGCCCTTCAGACCTAAACGTTCGCCCTGGTAACTGCCGTCCTGCACGGGTTTCCACCATGCCTGATTATCCAGATACCACTGCACGGTTTTGCGCATTCCACTTTCAAACGTTTCCTGCGGCATCCACCCGAGTTCACGCGCAATTTTTGAAGCGTCAATGGCGTAACGCAAATCATGGCCTGGGCGATCGTCCACAAAAGCGATCAAGTCGCGGTACTGCGCGATGCCCTGCGGTTTATGCGGAGCCAGCTCTTCCAACAGGCTGCAAACCGTTTCGACAACATCCAGGTTTTTACGCTCGTTATGGCCACCAATATTATAGGTTTCCCCAACCGCGCCCGTCGTCGCCACGCAATAAAGCGCCCTGGCGTGATCTTCTACATACAACCAGTCACGGATCTGTTGACCATTGCCATATACCGGCAACGGCTTGCCCGCCAGTGCGTTGAGGATCATCAGCGGAATCAGTTTTTCCGGGAAATGGTACGGACCATAGTTATTGGAACAGTTGGTAATCAGCGTTGGCAGACCGTAGGTACGCAGCCAGGCGCGAACCAGATGATCGCTGCTGGCTTTCGACGCGGAATAAGGGCTGCTCGGCGCATACGGCGTGGTTTCGGTGAAGAAATCATCTGTGGAATGGAGATCGCCATACACCTCGTCAGTCGAGATATGGTGGAAACGAAACGCCAATTTTTCCTCGCTGGCTAATGTACTCCAGTAAGCGCGCGCCGCTTCCAACAGCGTGTAGGTTCCCACAATGTTTGTTTCGATAAAGGCGGCGGGACCATCAATTGAACGATCGACATGGCTTTCTGCAGCCAGATGCATCACGCAGTTCGGCTGATATTGTTGAAACACCCTGTCGAGCGATGCCCGATCGCAAATATCCACTTTCTCAAAGGCAAAACGGGAATTCTGCGCAACCGGCTCCAGCGACATCAGGTTTCCGGCGTAGGTCAGCTTATCGACCACAACCACCGCATCCTCGGTATCATGAATGATGTGTCGCACAACCGCCGAGCCGATAAATCCCGCTCCACCGGTAACCAGAATTCGTTTCATTAGCGCCAGACCCCTTTGGTATCAACGATGTACTGCTGTTGAACCGCATCGCCTTTGATGCCTTTAAATTCATTATGGTCAACCAACATGACCAACACATCAGCACGTGCCAGAGCATCGTCCAGCGTCGCCAGTTGGCAAATACCATCCAGTTTTTTCGGCAGTTGATGGATGTTCGGTTCCACCACCAGCATTTCGCCTTTGTGCCATTGCGCAATATTCTGCGCAATTCCCATCGCCGGGCTTTCACGCAAATCGTCAATATTGGGTTTGAATGCCAGACCAAAACAGGCAATTTTCACTTCGCTAGCCCGTTTGTTGGTATCCGCCAGACAGTCGGCTACGGCAGCCTTCACCCGATCGACCACCCAATGCGGTTTACCATCGTTTACCTCACGCGCGGTGCGGATCAATTTCGCCTGCTGCGGGTTCTGCGCCACGATAAACCACGGATCGACCGCGATACAGTGTCCACCTACGCCAGGGCCGGGCTGCAAAATATTCACGCGTGGATGCCGGTTTGCCAGGCGAATCAGTTCCCAGACGTTGATCCCCTGATCGGCGCAAATCAGCGACAGTTCATTGGCGAAGGCGATATTGACATCGCGAAAGCTATTTTCCGTCAGCTTACACATTTCTGCGGTGCGGGCGTTGGTCACCACACATTCGCCTTCGAGAAAGATGTTGTACAGCTCGCTGGCGCGCGCGGAACAGACGGAGGTCATTCCTCCAATCACCCGATCGTTTTTAATCAGTTCGACCATTACCTGACCCGGCAGTACGCGCTCTGGGCAATAAGCAATGTTAACGTCCGCCTGTTCACCGACCTGCTGCGGGAAAGTCAGGTCAGCCCGCATTTCTGCAAGCCATGCGGCCATCTGTTCAGTTGCCCCGACAGGTGAAGTGGATTCCAGAATCACCAATGCGCCTTTTTTCAAAACTGGCGCAATAGATTTCGCCGCGGCTTCTACGTAGACCATATCGGGTTCATGATCTCCCTTGAACGGGGTAGGCACCGCAATCAGATACGCATCAGCATCTACGGGTGTCGCGCTCGCACGTAAAAACCCATTTTCGACCGCCGTTTTCACCACCGCACCCAGATCGGGCTCAACGATGTGAATTTCACCGCGATTAATGGTATCCACCGCATGTTGATTTATATCTACGCCAATTACGTGTTTTTGACGGGAAGCAAAGGCAGCCGCCGTTGGCAGTCCGATATAACCCAGCCCAATGACAGAAATGGTCGTAAAACTCATAGCGATATCCGATTATTTTTTAATGCATCTAAAATGCGGTCACATGCCAGCCCGTCTCCATACGGATTATGGGCGCGGCTCATGATCTGATATTCATTGTCGTCATGCAGCAAACGCGTGACTTCTTCAACAATCCGCTGTGGGTCTGTACCTACCAGGCGTACAGTCCCTGCGGTAATAGCTTCCGGGCGCTCCGTTGTTTCGCGCATCACCAGCACAGGTTTCCCCAGAGACGGCGCTTCTTCCTGAATCCCGCCGGAATCAGTAAGGATCAGCCAGGCGTGATTCATCAGCCATACGAATGGCAGGTAGTCCTGCGGTTCAATCAACACCACATTTTCAACGTGACCCAGGATGCGATTGACCGGCTCACTGACGTTAGGGTTCAGGTGTACCGGATAGACAATCTGCACATTTTGGTTAGACGCGGCTATTTCCGCCAGGGCATGACAGATTTGCTCAAAACCGCGACCGAAGCTTTCCCGACGATGACCGGTCACCAGGATCATCTTTTTATCAGCATCCAGGAAAGGATAACGTTCGGCCAGCTCCGCACGCAGCGTCTCATTTCCCAGTACGCGATCCCGAACCCAGATCAACGCGTCAATAACCGTATTACCCGTGACGAAAATACGATCATCAGGGATAGCTTCTCGTAACAGATTTTGGCGCGAGTTTTCTGTTGGGGCAAAATGATACATTGCCAGACGCCCGGTCAGCGTACGATTAGCCTCTTCCGGCCATGGTGAATAGAGATCGCCTGTACGTAAACCAGCCTCTACATGCCCCACCGGGATGCGCTGATAGAACGCGGCCAGACTGGTAGCAATCGTGGTTGTGGTATCACCATGAACCAACACCACATCAGGTTTGAATTCAGCCAAAATAGGCTTTAACCCTTCCAGGATGCGGCAGGTTATTTCTGTTAGTCCCTGACCTGGCTGCATAATATTGAGATCGTAGTCAGGTACAATGGAAAAAAGATTCAACACCTGATCGAGCATCTCCCGATGCTGCGCCGTAACGCAAACTTTCGCCTCAAAATCAGGATCTTTTTCCAGCGCATGAACCAGAGGAGCCATCTTAATGGCCTCCGGTCGCGTACCAAATACAGTCAGTACTTTCACATCGATTCTCTTCGGATTGGCAGTGAGAGCCCAGCCCCTCACTGCAACGGCATTGCTAAATCGTACGGCGACGGGTTAACGCGACACCAGCACCGATCAGAGCCCCAACGATACCCCACATAATCATCAGGAAGGCGCGACGAGGGCTGTCACGTTTTACCGGCTCTTCCGGCGTTCTCAAATAACGATAGGTCTGAAAACGCGGATCTAAAGTTGGCCCAACGTTCAGGGTGTTCAGCATGGCCCTGTTCTGGAAATAGTCCATATCGAAATCCGGACCAATTGACTGCAGATTCTCGAGTCGCGCCTGCAACATTGGACGTCCGAGTAAGAACAATTCTGAATCCGGCAATTCATCAGCTGGAACATCTGTGGAAGTACGCGAAATATTATGCTGCTCAGCAATTTTAAGCGCTTGTTCAATGCTGTGGACGCGGCGAGAGAAAATGGATTTTGCCACTTCTTCCTGACGTTTGACCTGCGCTTTCATCTGCACAGTGCGTGCAGCCCATGCGCCTTTTAACTCATCGTTCAGATGACGTGCCGCGCGTTGGCTGGCAAACGCGACGTACTGGCGCAGCAAATTGTTGGCATCAGGAGCCGTCTCGGCAATCAGCTTCACGCTGTCATTGGTATTACGCAGCGTATCGCCAGGCAAAAACTGAATGTTATTGATAAGTTCATCCAGCATCGCCGCATCGGCTTTACTATTACCGACCATACGCTGCTTAAAGTAATCAGTCTGCTGCCAGAATTCTCGGCGTGTATCCCAGGAGGCAAGCTGCATAATGAATTCTTTATAGGCCTCATCCATTACTGACGGTTGGTCCGTGGACGCGAGACTGGCCTTAATATCCAGGTTGCGTAAAAACTGTTGTTGAGAGTAAAAGCCACCCAACATATTGACCGTTGGCCTGTCAGTAATCGCCGTGGCACTCCACTCCTGACGCGCAAAAAACGTATAGGCGAGGGCCGCTATCGCGAAGGCGAGAGCCATACCGACGATCCACACCTTCCCTGACCACAAGGTACGAAACAACCCACGGATATCCAGTTCATTTTCAGCGCTCACGGCATCTTCCCCCGGTAATGGTTGTCTCATCGCATCCTCAATTTATTTGGTTAAGTCTGGTTTACTTTCACGGTTTCTACGCAGCTTACGCTTCCAACGTTTGATAAATCTCGCTACCTTCCAGGCTCGTTTAATACAGATGTCGTACAAGACAAACGCCAGTAAAAAGAGCACTAACATCACCCACTCCGGGACAATGCGAGAATATTCAGCCAGCACGCCAATAGATGCCAGAATAGCTGCAGCCAGGGTAATCAGGACAAAAGCCTGTCGGGAGGTAAACCCGGCGCGCATGATTAAATGGTGAATATGTTGGCGATCCGGAGAGAAAGGGCTCATGCCCTTGCGTAAGCGACGATACATAATTGCCACCATATCCATTAACGGAATGGCAATAATCCACAAAGCGGTGACCGGGCTGATAGGATGCGTTGGCCCCTGGGTAGTCTCCAGCAGGATCCAAATCACCGTGAAGCCAATCAGCGTACTGCCCGCATCCCCCATAAAAACTTTATAGCGGCGTCCGAGAATACCCAGGTTCAGCAGGATGTAAGGCAGAATGGCGGCGATCATGGCAAAACACCAGATGGCCAGACTTGTTTGACCATCGAACCACAGGATAAGCCCCATAGCGGCGAATGACACGCTAGATAATCCACCCAACAGACCATCAATCCCATCCACCATATTGAAGGCGTTTATTGCCGCCCAGACGGCAAACAGGGTAAGGAAATATCCAAAAGGACCGAGCATCATCTCCCAGGGGCCGAAAATATATCCAAGGCTTAGCAGATAGAGTTTACCCACCGTCATCATAATGATGCCGATAAGGGCCTGGATGGTTGCGCGGATTTTTACACTGATATCAAAACGATCGTCCAGGGCACCGATAAACACCAGTACACCAGCACAACCCAGGTAGAGAGTAGCATGTGGGATATAATAATCGGCGATAAGAAACGTAAAGCAAATGCCTGCGTAAACTGAAATCCCCCCAACCAGCGGAATCAGTCCCTGATGACGTTTGCGGAAGTTGGGTTTATCCACCAATCCAATCTTTTTCGCGACCTTGCGGGCAAAGAAAAGAAACAGCGTTGTGAATAAAAAAATACTGATGAGATCAGTACTTGCTGTCAATAAATTCACTATACATGCTCTCAGAGAAAATCAATATACGAAGTATAACCATCCCGCCAATTATTCAGAAGAGAAACCCGACTCAATATCAGCTCCATATCAGGTAGTTCTGTATGATTAGCAACCACAAAATACGAATTTCAACCCTTCTTCGCCATGCGGTATGTCATACCGTATTATCGTTATTGTGTCGTTAAGATTACAGCCACAAAAGCAAAACGCCACGTAAAAACGTGGCGTTTTCGGATGAGACCTGAATTACGAACGCTTCATCATGTCGAAGAAGTCGTCATTAGTCTTGGTCATCGCCAGCTTGTTAATGAGGAATTCCATGGCATCAATTTCACCCATCGGATGGATGATTTTGCGCAGGATCCACATTTTCTGCAGCTCTTCCTGGGTGGTGAGCAGCTCTTCTTTACGGGTACCGGAACGGTTGTAGTCGATAGCCGGGAAGACGCGTTTTTCAGCAATCTTACGAGAGAGATGCAGTTCCATGTTGCCGGTACCTTTAAACTCTTCGTAGATAACTTCATCCATTTTAGAGCCGGTATCGATCAGCGCAGTCGCGATGATAGTCAGGCTACCGCCCTCTTCCACGTTACGCGCCGCACCGAAGAAACGCTTCGGACGATGCAAGGCGTTGGCATCAACACCACCGGTCAAAACTTTACCGGAAGCCGGAACCACGGTGTTGTAAGCACGCGCCAAACGAGTGATGGAGTCGAGCAGAATGATAACGTCTTTCTTGTGTTCAACCAGACGTTTCGCCTTCTCGATAACCATTTCCGCAACCTGAACGTGGCGGGAGGCTGGTTCGTCAAAGGTAGACGCAACCACTTCACCTTTCACCAGACGCTGCATCTCGGTAACTTCTTCCGGACGTTCGTCAATCAGCAGCACCATCAGCACGCAGTCCGGATGGTTGTAAGCAATGCTCTGCGCGATGTTCTGCAGCAGCATGGTTTTACCTGCTTTCGGCGGAGCAACAATCAGACCACGTTGGCCACGACCGATCGGTGATGCCAGATCCAGTACACGCGCCGTTAAGTCTTCAGTAGAACCGTTACCACGTTCCATACGCAGACGAGAGTTTGCGTGCAGCGGTGTTAAGTTCTCAAAGAGGATTTTGTTACGGGCGTTTTCTGGTTTGTCGTAGTTAACTTCGTTAACTTTCAACAGCGCAAAGTAGCGTTCACCTTCTTTCGGCGGGCGAATCTTACCAGAGATGGTATCACCAGTGCGGAGGTTGAAACGGCGGATTTGGCTGGGAGAAACGTAGATGTCATCAGGACCGGCGAGGTAGGAGCTGTCTGCAGAGCGGAGGAAACCAAATCCATCCTGCAATATCTCCAGCACACCGTCACCAAAGATATCTTCGCCACTCTTTGCGTGCTGCTTCAGGATGGCAAAAATAATGTCCTGCTTGCGCATACGAGCCAGGTTTTCAAGGCCCATATTTTCGCCGAGAGTGATCAGCTCAGAAACCGGCGTATTCTTTAATTCGGTAAGATTCATAATGGTGTGAGTTCTTAAACTTGGGGTAAATCTCGAACTTAATGTTGTGAATGGTATGGCAGGGTCATCCATGCCTGTTTACGGCCATCAACTCATGTCTGTTCGCTGTCTGGTCACAGGAAAGTACGCAGAACTGAAACGACAAGACGGATTGAGTGACAAGCCAGGAATCTGTCCACTTCTCGCGCGAGAAACAACGGGAAGTATTGGATATAACTAGATTCAAACTTAATAAGGTATGTTTAATACGAAGTCAACACTAACTTAGCACGACTCAAGTCGGGCGTCCAGTCATCCGAATCATTTCGAAGTATGGTCGCCCGATCATGAGACTTCCTTACGCTAAATTAGCGTCGAGGAATTCTTTCAACTGACCTTTGGATAGCGCGCCGACTTTAGTCGCCGCAACTTCGCCGTTTTTAAACAGCAGCAGGGTCGGGATGCCACGGATACCATACTTCGGCGCGGTGCCTGGGTTTTGGTCAATGTTCAGTTTAGCAACCGTCAATTTGCCCTGATATTCGTCAGCGATTTCATCCAGAATTGGAGCGATCATTTTGCACGGACCGCACCACTCTGCCCAGAAATCAACGAGGATAGCTCCGTCCGCTTTGAGTACATCCGTGTCAAAACTGTCGTCAGTCAGGTGAATAATTTTATCGCTCATATTAACTCCACAGGAATAAGCCTGGTGCGTTGGTGTACTCTTAATCAACGACGTGTTGATGTAGCATTAACCAACTAAAGGTTGACTTTATTTCACCGGATACGCTTTCGTAAAGCAATAGTAAGCTGATATTCTACCACACTATGAGCAAAACACATTTAACAGAACAGAAGTTTTCCGACTTCGCCCTGCACCCAAAGGTGATAGAAGCCCTTGAAAATAAAGGCTTTCATAACTGCACGCCCATTCAGGCCCTCGCGCTGCCGCTAACGCTGGCAGGTCGTGATGTTGCAGGGCAGGCGCAAACCGGTACCGGAAAAACGATGGCGTTCCTGACGTCAACGTTTCATTATCTTCTCTCTCATCCCGCGATTGCCGATCGCAAGGTGAACCAACCGCGTGCGTTAATTATGGCGCCAACGCGTGAGTTAGCCGTGCAGATCCACGCTGACGCCGAGCCGCTGGCACAGACCACCGGTTTGAAATTAGGCCTGGCTTATGGCGGCGACGGTTACGACAAACAGCTGAAAGTGCTGGAAAGCGGCGTCGATATTCTTATCGGCACGACCGGTCGTCTCATCGACTATGCAAAACAGAACCACATTAACCTGGGCGCGATTCAGGTCGTGGTGCTGGATGAAGCCGATCGTATGTACGATCTGGGCTTTATCAAAGATATCCGTTGGCTGTTCCGTCGTATGCCGCCAACCACCCAACGTCTGAACATGCTGTTTTCTGCAACCCTCTCTTACCGCGTTCGCGAACTGGCGTTCGAACAGATGAATAACGCCGAGTACGTTGAAGTCGAACCGGAACAGAAGACAGGTCACCGTATTAAAGAAGAGCTCTTCTATCCTTCCAACGAAGAGAAAATGCGTTTACTGCAAACGCTGATTGAAGAAGAGTGGCCAGATCGCGCCATCGTCTTTGCTAACACCAAGCATCGTTGTGAAGATATCTGGGGTAGCCTTGCCGCTGACGGTCATCGCGTCGGTCTGTTGACCGGTGACGTGGCGCAGAAAAAACGTCTGCGTATCCTTGATGAGTTCACCCGTGGCGATCTCGACATTCTCGTTGCGACGGATGTCGCCGCGCGTGGTCTGCATATCCCAGCCGTAACGCACGTATTTAACTATGACCTGCCGGATGACTGTGAAGATTACGTTCATCGTATCGGTCGTACCGGTCGCGCCGGTGCAAGCGGTCACTCTATCAGCCTGGCCTGTGAAGAATACGCGCTGAATTTACCAGCAATCGAGACCTATATCGGTCACTCGATCCCGGTCAGCAAGTACAACCCGGATGCGCTGATGACCGATCTGCCGAAGCCGTTACGCTTAACGCGTCCGCGCACAGGCAATGGCCCACGCCGTACCGGTGGTGCTCCGCGTAATCGTCGTCGTTCAGGTTAACGTTAGATATGCTCACAACCACTTCGCTGTACGCCGCAATTGATTTAGGCTCGAATAGTTTTCATATGCTGGTTGTACGCGAGGTGGCGGGAAGCATTCAGACACTCACGCGTATTAAACGCAAGGTGCGTCTGGCCGCTGGCCTCAACAGCGACAACGTTCTTTCCGCTGAAGCTATGGAGCGCGGCTGGCAATGCCTGCGCCTGTTTGCTGAACGTCTGCAGGATATCCCTCAGCCGCAAATCCGTGTGGTGGCCACGGCAACATTACGCATCGCGGTAAACGCCGATGAGTTTATCGCCAAAGCGCAAGAGATCCTCGGCTGCCCTGTCCAGGTCATCAGCGGTGAAGAAGAAGCGCGGCTGATTTATCAAGGTGTTGCCCACACCACCGGCGGCGCCGATCAGCGTCTGGTCGTTGATATTGGCGGAGCCAGCACTGAACTGGTTACCGGCTCCGGCGCGCAAACCACCTCTCTGTTCAGCCTGTCAATGGGCTGCGTCACCTGGCTCGAAAGGTATTTCACCAATCGTAATCTGGCACAGGAAAACTTTGACGAAGCAGAGAAAGCGGCTCGCGAAGTTCTGCGCCCAGTCGCCGACAAACTGCGTTTTCATGGCTGGAAAGTTTGCGTTGGTGCCTCTGGCACCGTCCAGGCGTTACAGGAAATCATGATGGCGCAAGGCATGGATGAGCGCATTACGTTGGCCAAGCTTCAGCAGCTTAAACAGCGCGCCATTCATTGTGGTCGTCTGGAAGAGCTGGAAATAGAAGGGTTAACGCTGGAACGCGCACTGGTTTTTCCCAGCGGACTGGCCATTCTAATCGCCATTTTCACCGAACTGAATATTCAATGCATGACTCTGGCCGGCGGCGCACTACGCGAAGGTCTGGTCTACGGAATGCTGCACTTGCCGGTTGATCAGGACATTCGCAGCCGTACGCTGCGTAATATTCAGCGTCGATTTATGGTCGACACCGATCAGGCGAATCGCGTCACGCAATTGGCTGTACATTTACTCGAACAGGTGAAAGATGAGTGGCATCTTGAAGCCATTAGTCGTGAACTGCTGCAAAGTGCCTGTCAGTTGCATGAAATAGGACTGAGCGTAGAATATAAGCAGGCGCCACTGCATGCCGCCTGGCTGGTACGTAATCTCGATCTCCCGGGCTTTACTCCCGCGCAGAAAAAACTGTTAGCCACGCTGTTGCTCAACCAAACTAATCCGGTCGATCTCTCTTCACTCCACCAGCAAAACGCTGTGCCACCACGCATCGCTGAGCACCTTTGCCGTTTGCTACGCCTGGCGATCATTTTCGCCGCTCGCCGTCGCGACGATTTAGTGCCACATATCACCCTGCAAGCTCAGGATGAGAATCTGACGTTAACGCTACCGGAAGGCTGGCTGGAACATCATCCATTAGGTACCGAGTTAATCGATCAGGAAATACAGTGGCAAAGCTATGTCCACTGGCCGCTGGAAGTGCATTAGATGCTGGCTGCCGGATAGCGCTTACGCTTATCCGGCCTACAAAATACCTATTTCTCTTTGGCTTTCGCCATCATTGCCCGAATGTTAGCAATGCTGGCCTGCCCTTTTTGCATCCGCTCCTCGGCACTCACCACTTTACGCTCCTGTTCCCAGATAACGTCATCCTGTGGTAGTTCCAACAGGAAACGGCTCGGTTCCGGTCGTACCAGTTCACCGTACTGACGGCGCTCTTTACACAGCGTGAAGATAAGTTCTTTCTGAGCACGCGTAATCCCGACGTAAGCCAGACGACGCTCTTCGTCGATGTTATCTTCATCGATGCTGCTCTGGTGCGGCAAAAATCCTTCTTCCATTCCCACCATAAATACGTACGGGAACTCCAGTCCTTTTGAAGCATGCAGCGTCATCAACTGCACCTGATCCAACTCTTCTTCGCTCTCTCCGCGCTCCATCATGTCGCGCAGGGTAAAGCGGGTAACGACCTGAGTCAGGGTCATTGGCTCTTCCAGCTCACTACCTTCCAGCATCTCCGTCATCCAACTGAACAGCGTGTTGACGTTTTTCATACGCATTTCGGCCGCTTTCGGGCTCGGCGAGGTTTCATACAGCCAGGATTCGTAATCAATGCCGTGGATCAGATCGCGTACGGCGGCAACCGGCTCGCGCTCCGCCAGACGTTGAATTTCACCCAGCCAGTGCGTAAAGCGGGTCAGAGAATCATATCCGCGCCCGGTTAGCGTCTGGCTAAGTCCCATATCAAAGCTAGCGGTAAACAGGCTTTTATTACGCGTCATCGCCCATTCCCCCAGCTTTTGCAGCGTGGCCGGACCGATTTCACGCTTTGGCGTATTTACGATGCGCAAAAATGCACTGTCATCATCCGGGTTGCTGAGCACGCGCAGATAGGCCAGCAGATCTTTAATCTCCGGACGCGAGAAGAACGACGTCCCGCCGGAAATTTTGTATGGGATGCGGTTCTGCATCAGAAATTTTTCGAACACTCGCGACTGATGATTACCGCGATACAGGATGGCGTAGTCTTTATACTGCGTCTTGTTCACAAAGTGATGGGCAATCAGTTCCCCGGTCACGCGTTCTGCTTCGTGCTCTTCATTATTCGCACTCAACACCTTCAGCTCAGCGCCGTAGCCCAGCTCAGAAAAGAGCCGTTTTTCAAAGACGTGTGGGTTGTTAGCAATAAGGATGTTCGCCGCCTTCAGGATACGCCCTGATGAGCGATAGTTTTGCTCCAGCTTCACCACCTGCAGCGCCGGAAAATCTTTGCTTAACAGTACCAGGTTCTGCGGACGTGCACCGCGCCAGGAGTAGATCGACTGATCGTCATCACCCACGACGGTAAAGCGCGCGCGTTTCCCCACCAGCAACTTCACCAACTCGTACTGGCTGGTGTTGGTATCCTGATATTCATCCACCAGCAGGTAGCGGATTCGATTTTGCCAACGCTCACGTACTTCTTCATTGCGCTGCAACAGCAGCGTGGGGAGCAGGATCAGATCGTCAAAATCGAGGACGTTACACGCCTTCATATGCGCGTCATACAGACCATAGCAGTGGGCAAAAATACGATCGCGTTCACCCTTTGCACTGGCTGCCGCCTGCGCTGGGGTCATCAGATCATTTTTCCAGTTGGAGATCGTTGAAATCAATTGTTGAAGGATAAGCTTATCGTCTTCAATTAGCCCTTCGGTCAATTCCTTAAGCAGGGCCACCTGGTCAGTATCATCAAACAACGAGAAGTTCGACTTCATCCCTAGCGCGGCGTATTCACGCTTAATGACATCCAGTCCCAGAGTGTGGAAAGTAGAGATCATCAACCCGCGCGCTTCTTTACGACCCAACGTTTGCGCCACACGCTCTTTCATCTCGCGCGCAGCCTTATTGGTAAAGGTTACTGCCGCAATATGTCGTGCCTGATAGCCACATTCACGGATCAGATGTGCGATTTTGTTAGTGATAACACGCGTCTTACCGGAACCCGCTCCCGCCAGCACCAGGCAAGGTCCGGTGACGAATTCGACGGCTTGTTGTTGTCCGGGGTTCAAACGCATAGAGGATTGCTCAATCTGTAAACACGGGGATGTGGATTGTAGCAGAAAGTGACGCCAGGGGGATCGGTCATAGCCCATCGCCGAAGACCACGGATTACATGCTACTATTGCGCCCTGATTTATCACTCAACTCAGAGCACAAACCATGGCAAAAACAGCATCAGCAGTGCATATCCTTGTTAAAGAAGAGAAACTGGCTCTCGATCTTCTGGAACAAATCAAAAATGGCGCCGATTTTGGTAAACTGGCGAAGAAACACTCTATCTGCCCGTCGGGCAAACGCGGCGGCGATTTAGGCGAATTCCGTCAGGGCCAGATGGTTCCGGCGTTTGATAAAGTGGTGTTCTCCTGCCCGGTGCTGGAGCCAACCGGCCCACTGCACACTCAGTTCGGTTATCACATCATTAAAGTGCTGTACCGTAACTAATAAAAAGCCCGGTGTGTTCAACCACCGGGCTTTTTTTTGCCGAATGGCAGCCTCTTAGCCAGCTACAGCAATACGTTTCATATCAGTCATATAGCCACGCAGTTTCTGGCCCACTTTCTCGATAGCATGGCTGCGAATAGCATCGTTTACGTCGCGCAGCTGCGCGTTGTCTACCGCACCTTCGGCAATCGCTTTGCCCAGATCCCCGGTTTGCAGGGTAGTCATGAACTCTTTCAGCAGCGGTACGCACGCGTAAGAGAACAGGTAGTTACCGTATTCTGCGGTATCGGAAATGACAACGTTCATTTCGTACAGGCGCTTACGGGCGATGGTGTTCGCGATCAGCGGCAGTTCGTGCAGTGATTCGTAGTAAGCAGACTCTTCGATGATGCCGGAATCCACCATGGTTTCAAACGCCAGCTCAACGCCAGCCTTCACCATCGCGATCATCAGCACGCCTTTATCGAAGTACTCCTGCTCGCCAATTTTACCTTCAAACTGCGGCGCGGTTTCGAACGCGGTTTTGCCGGTCTCTTCACGCCAGGTCAGCAGTTTCTTATCGTCGTTGGCCCAGTCAGCCATCATGCCTGAAGAGAATTCGCCGGAGATGATGTCATCCATGTGTTTCTGGAACAGCGGCGCCATGATCTCTTTCAGCTGTTCGGACAGCGCATAAGCACGCAGTTTCGCTGGGTTAGACAGACGATCCATCATCAGGGTGATACCGCCCTGCTTCAGCGCTTCGGTGATGGTTTCCCAGCCAAACTGAATCAGTTTTTCGGCGTAAGCCGGGTCAGTACCCTCTTCCACCAGCTTGTCGAAGCACAGCAGAGAGCCAGCCTGCAGCATACCGCACAGAATTGTCTGCTCGCCCATCAGGTCAGATTTCACTTCCGCAACGAAGGACGATTCCAGCACGCCTGCACGGTGACCGCCAGTGGCCGCAGCCCATGCTTTGGCAATCGCCATGCCTTCGCCTTTCGGATCGTTTTCCGGGTGAACGGCGATCAGGGTTGGAACACCAAAACCACGTTTGTACTCTTCACGCACTTCGGTACCCGGACACTTCGGCGCAACCATCACCACAGTGATATCTTTACGGATCTGCTCGCCCACTTCGACGATGTTGAAACCGTGGGAGTAGCCCAGCGCCGCGCCGTCTTTCATCAGCGGCTGTACGGAACGTACAACGTCGGAGTGCTGTTTGTCCGGCGTCAGGTTAACCACCAGATCCGCCTGCGGGATCAGCTCTTCGTAGGTACCTACTTTGAAGCCATTTTCGGTCGCTTTGCGCCAGGAAGCGCGCTTCTCAGCAATCGCTTCTTTACGCAGGGCGTAGGAGATATCCAGACCGGAGTCGCGCATGTTCAGGCCTTGGTTAAGCCCCTGAGCACCGCACCCGACGATGACCACTTTTTTACCCTGAAGGTAGCTTGCGCCATCGGCGAATTCGTCGCGACCCATAAAGCGACATTTGCCCAGCTGCGCCAGCTGCTGACGCAGGTTCAGTGTATTAAAGTAGTTAGCCATGGTGATACCTCGTGATGTTGTACTGTCTTATTGTTCGGTTCGCGTTTCAGCGAGAATGAACCCACATTACAACAGGAAATTTATTGCGGAAATTGATATATTCACAACATCACATTGCAATATCTGCAACGTAGAAAATCGGAGGCTCGTCCGTGGATTTACGCGATCTGAAAATGTTCCTGCATCTGGCGGAAAGCCGCCACTTTGGCCGCAGTGCGCGGGCAATGCACGTCAGCCCCTCCACACTCTCACGCCAGATCCAACGGCTGGAAGAAGATCTCGGCCAGGCGCTGTTTGTGCGCGATAACCGTACGGTCACGCTGACCGAAGCAGGCGAAGAGCTGCGAGTGTTTGCCCAGCAGACGCTGTTGCAGTATCAACAATTGCGCCACACCCTCGATCAACAGGGACCGTCGCTGTCGGGCGAGCTGCATATCTTCTGCTCGGTTACCGCCGCCTACAGCCACCTGCCGCCAATTCTCGACCGCTTTCGCGCCGAGCACCCCTCGGTTGAAATTAAGCTCACCACCGGCGATGCCGCTGATGCGATGGACAAAGTGGTCACCGGAGAGGCCGATCTGGCAATAGCAGGTAAGCCAGAGACGCTGCCCGGTGCTGTGGCATTCTCGATGCTGGAGAATTTAACGGTAGTGTTGATCGCACCAGCATTGCCTTGCCCGGTACGGAATCAGGTTTCGGTCGATAAACCAGACTGGTCGACGGTGCCGTTTATCATGGCCGACCAGGGGCCGGTACGCCGCCGCATCGAGTTGTGGTTCCGCCGTCACAAAATCAGCAACCCATCGATTTACGCCACCGTGGGGGGGCACGAAGCGATGGTCTCGATGGTGGCGCTGGGTTGCGGCGTGGCGCTGCTGCCGGAAGTGGTGCTGGAAAACAGCCCGGAGCCGGTACGGAATCGCGTGATGATTTTAGAACGCAGCGACGAAAAAACGCCGTTCGAGCTGGGCGTCTGCGCGCCGAAAAAACGGCTGCATGAGCCGCTGATCGACGCGTTCTGGAAGATTGTTCTGGAGCGTAAATCCGCCGAGTAGCGCCAGCGTCAGGTCTAAAATCAGTGGTAGATTCAGTATTGGCACTCCTTTTCTGTATAATGTCCCGTGCCATAATAGATGTGGGGGGCTTGTTAACCATCACGTTTAGCAAGCCAGAACAGACGGTGTCATTGCGCACTTGACAGCGAAAATACAAACTTAATTAGCCATCATTATGATAATCAAACCAAAAATTCGTGGATTCATCTGTACAACGACCCATCCGACTGGCTGCAAAGTCAATGTGGAAAAACAGATCGATTATGTGAAGAAAAACGGGAAAATCGCTAACGGCCCTTCCCGCGTGCTGGTCATCGGTGCTTCCACCGGTTACGGCCTTGCTTCCAGAATTTCCGCCGCGTTTGGCAGCGGAGCCGCCACTATCGGCGTATTTTTCGAAAAACCAGGCACGGAAACCAAGCCAGGTTCCGCGGGCTGGTATAACTCTGCAGCCTTCGATGAGGCCGCAAAACGTGAAGGTCTGTATTCCAAAAGTATCAACGGCGACGCGTTCTCCGACGAGTGTCGCGACGAAGTTATCAAACTGATCAAAGAAGACCTGGGTCAGATTGACCTGGTGGTTTACTCACTGGCATCTCCGGTACGTAAAATGCCGAAAACCGGTGAAATCGTCCGTTCTGCGCTGAAGCCAATCGGTGAGGTTTATACCTCTAAAGCGATCGATACCAACAAAGATCAGATCATAACCGCCAGCATTGAGCCGGCAACCGAAGAAGAAGTTCAGAACACCGTCACCGTTATGGGCGGCGAAGACTGGGAACTGTGGATGGGCGCGCTGAGCGAAGCAGGCGTGCTGGCTGACGGCGTGAAAACCGTTGCCTACTCCTACATCGGTACTGACCTTACCTGGCCAATCTACTGGCACGGCGCGCTGGGCAAAGCAAAAGAAGATCTCGACCGCGCGGCAGGCGCGCTGCGTAATCAACTGGCTCCGCTGAACGGTTCCGCTAACGTTGCTGTACTGAAATCCGTTATCACGCAGGCCTCTTCTGCGATTCCGGTGATGCCGCTGTACATCTCCATGGTCTTCAAGCTGATGAAAGAACAGGGCATTCATGAAGGCTGCATCGAGCAGATCAACCGTCTGATGACCACCAGCCTGTACGGCGATAAAGTGGCGCTTGATGACAACCAGCGTATCCGTATGGATGACTGGGAACTGCGTGAAGACATTCAGCAGGCATGCCGCGATCTGTGGCCGCTGATCACCACCGAAAACCTGGCGCAAAAAACGGACTATGCAGGATACAAGCAGGAATTCCTGAATCTGTTCGGTTTTGGTCTCGACGAAGTGGATTACGATGCGGATGTAAACACCGAAGTCGAATTCGAAGTCATCACGCTGTAATCTGCTGATACAGTTACAAAAAGGGTTCATGTTTTTACATGAACCCTTTTTTAATGGCTACCGCTAACCCGCCAGGAAGAACCTGAACGCCGGGTTATGCGTTTCATCATGACAGTCATAACCCAGTTCGTTCAGTCGCGTTTCGAAATCAGGCTCGTGCTCACCCAACTCAAACGCCGCCAGTACGCGACCATAATCGGTTCCGTGACTACGATAGTGGAACAACGAAATATTCCAGTGCGTCCCCAGGGTATGCAGGAATTTGAGCAACGCCCCCGGAGATTCCGGGAATTCGAAGCTGTACAGCCGCTCCTGCAAGGGTTTCGACGGGCGCCCACCGACCATGTAGCGCACGTGCAGCTTCGCCATTTCGTCGTCGGACAAATCCACTACGCTGTAGCCGCCCTCATTAAGCAACTGGAGGATTTCCTTACGCTCTTCCAGCCCACGGCTCAGACGGACGCCAACAAAAATACAGGCGTCTTTCGCATCAGCAAATCGGTAGTTAAACTCGGTAACCGAGCGTCCTCCCAACAGCTGGCAAAACTTCAGGAAGCTACCCTTTTCTTCCGGAATAGTTACTGCCAGCAACGCTTCGCGCTGTTCGCCCAGCTCGCAACGTTCGGAAACGTAGCGCAGGCCATGGAAGTTAACGTTAGCGCCGGAAAGGATATGCGCCAGACGTTCGCCGCGAATATTGTGCTGGGCAATGTACTTTTTCATCCCCGCCAGCGCCAGCGCACCGGATGGTTCAGCCACCGCGCGCACATCCTCGAACAGATCTTTCATTGCCGCGCAGATAGCGTCGCTATCGACAGTGATGATGTCGTCGAGATACTCCTGGCACAAACGGAAGGTTTCGTCGCCGATACGTTTCACCGCCACGCCTTCAGCAAAGAGGCCAACACGCGGAAGATCGACCGGTTGACCGGCATCCAGCGCCGCTTTCAGGCAGGCTGAGTCTTCAGCTTCAACGGCAATCACTTTGATCTGCGGCATCAACTGCTTGATCAGCACCGCCACGCCTGCCGCTAATCCGCCACCGCCCACCGGCACGAATACACGATCAAGGTGGGCATCCTGCTGCAATAACTCCAGTGCCAGCGTGCCCTGCCCGGCAATCACCATCGGATGGTCGAACGGAGGAACCCAGGTAAAACCCTGCTGCTGCGACAGCTCAATCGCTTTGGCTTTGGCTTCATCAAAATTCGCGCCGTGTAGCAGTACTTCACCACCGAAACCGCGAACGGCATCGACTTTGATATCGGCGGTAGCCGTAGGCATGACAATCAGCGCCTTCACGCCTAATCGCGCAGAAGAGAAAGCTACGCCCTGAGCATGATTACCTGCCGATGCGGTGATTACGCCATGCGCTTTTTGCTCTTCGGTCAGACCGGCCATCATGGCATAAGCACCGCGCAGCTTGAAGCTGTGAACGGGTTGACGGTCTTCGCGCTTCACCAGGATCACGTTATTGAGGCGCGAAGAGAGTTTTTCCATTTTTTGTAGCGGTGTGACCTGCGCCGCTTCGTATACCGGCGCACGCAGCACTGCTCTGAGGTACTCGGCGCCTTCTGGAGCGCCGGAGAGGGGTTGAGAATCCGCCATGGTCATTATCCCCCTAGTTTCGACTTATCGCGCACCGCACCTTTGTCGGCGCTGGTTGCCAGGCTGGCGTAAGCGCGCAGCGCAAAGGAGACCTGACGCTGACGCTCTTTTGGCGTCCAGGCTTTGTCACCACGAGCTTCTTGCGCTTCACGGCGCGCAGCGATTTCCGCATCGCTCAGTTGCAGTTGAATGCCTCGATTCGGGATATCGATAGCAATCATGTCGCCATCTTCGATAATTGCGATATTACCGCCGCTGGCCGCTTCAGGAGAAACGTGACCAATGGAAAGCCCCGAAGTACCGCCAGAGAAACGACCGTCGGTAATCAGCGCGCAGGCCTTACCGAGACCCATCGATTTCAGGAAGGTGGTTGGGTAGAGCATTTCCTGCATGCCTGGCCCGCCCTTCGGCCCTTCGTAGCGAATCACCACCACGTCGCCGGCAACCACTTTACCGCCAAGGATAGCGTCAACCGCATCGTCCTGGCTTTCATACACTTTTGCCGGGCCGGTGAATTTCAGGATGCTGTCATCTACACCAGCGGTTTTTACGATACAGCCGTTTTCCGCGAAGTTACCGTACAAGACTGCCAGGCCGCCGTCTTTGCTGTAAGCATGTTCCAACGAGCGAATGCAACCTTCTGCGCGGTCATCATCCAGGGTGTCCCAACGACAATCCTGTGAGAACGCCTGGGTGGTACGGATGCCAGCCGGACCTGCGCGGAACATTTTTTTCACCGCGTCGTCTTTGGTCAGCATAACGTCATAACTATCGAGCGTTTGCGGCAGAGTCAGTCCCAGCACGTTTTTCACGTCGCGGTTCAGTAGACCGGCGCGATCCAGCTCGCCTAAAATGCCCAGTACGCCGCCCGCGCGGTGCACGTCTTCCATATGGTATTTCTGCGTACTCGGCGCAACTTTACACAGCTGCGGGACTTTGCGGGACAACTTATCAATATCACTCATGGTGAAGTCGATTTCCGCTTCCTGCGCGGCCGCCAGCAGGTGCAGAACGGTGTTGGTAGAGCCGCCCATCGCGATATCCAGCGTCATGGCGTTCTCAAACGCCGCCTTGCTGGCAATGTTGCGCGGCAGGGCTGAAGCGTCATCCTGCTCGTAGTAGCGTTTGGTCAGCTCAACGATGCGTTTACCTGCGTTGAGGAACAGCTCTTTACGGTCGGCGTGAGTCGCCAACAGCGAACCGTTACCCGGCTGCGACAGACCCAGCGCTTCGGTCAGGCAGTTCATCGAGTTGGCGGTGAACATCCCGGAGCACGAGCCGCAGGTCGGACAGGCCGAACGTTCAACCTGCTCGCTCTGCGAGTCGGAGACTTTCGGGTCTGCGCCCTGAATCATCGCATCAACCAGATCAAGCTTGATGATTTGGTCAGAGAGCTTGGTTTTCCCGGCTTCCATTGGGCCGCCGGAAACAAAGATCACCGGAATATTCAGCCGCAGAGAGGCCATTAACATCCCGGGGGTGATTTTATCGCAGTTAGAGATGCAGACCATCGCATCGGCGCAGTGGGCGTTAACCATATATTCCACTGAATCGGCGATCAGCTCACGCGACGGCAGTGAATAAAGCATGCCGCCATGACCCATGGCGATACCATCATCCACGGCGATGGTGTTGAACTCTTTCGCCACGCCGCCTGAGGCTTCGATTTGTTCGGCAACCAGCTTACCGAGATCGCGCAGGTGGACGTGGCCCGGCACAAACTGGGTAAAGGAGTTCACCACAGCGATAATCGGTTTACCGAAGTCATCATCGGTCATCCCGGTGGCGCGCCACAGTGCGCGGGCACCCGCCATATTGCGGCCGTGGGTGGTGGTAGCAGAACGATACTTAGGCATGCTTGATTAACTCCCGTCTGTCTTTCCCCTGCATATTTCACGCCGCAGCTGAGGGCTGCCTCGCTCCCCCCAGTCACCTACTAAAGTAAGCTCCTGGGGCTCGCTGCGTTGCCGTCTTCCTGCAACGTGAACTATTTTGGGGAAATATTAATTTTGTTATTGGTTTACTGAATCCAACCAGCCGTATTTATCTTCCGTTTCACCGGTGAAGAGGCCAAAGAAGGCCTGCTGGATGCGTTTGGTGACCGGACCGCAGCGGCCTTCGCCCACCTGAATACCATCGACGCTGCGTACTGGGGTGATTTCGGCCGCGGTACCGGACATGAATACTTCGTCGGCCAGGTACAGCGATTCACGAGACAACACCTGCTCACGCACTTCGATATCGAGATCTTTCGCCAGCTTAATGATCGCGTCACGGGTGATACCCGGCAGCGCGGAAGAGGTAAACGGCGGGGTAAACAGAATGCCGTCTTTTACTTCAAACAGGTTTTCGCCCGCGCCTTCGGAGATGTAGCCATTCACATCCAGCGCAATGCCTTCCTGGTAGCCATGACGACGCGCTTCACTACCCACCAGCAGCGAAGACAGATAGTTACCACCTGCTTTAGCAGCGGTAGGAATCGTGTTCGGCGCAACGCGGTTCCAGGAAGAAACCATCGCGTCGATCCCCTGCTCCAGCGCTTCAGCACCGAGGTAAGCCCCCCATGGGAACGCGGCGATTATCACATCAGTGGTGTATCCCGCAGGCGGGTTAACGCCCATCCCTACGTCGCCAACAAACACCAGCGGACGGATATAGGCGCTGGTCAGGTTGTTTTTACGAATCACCTCACGGCAAGCTTCCATCAGCTCATCAACGCTCTGAGAAACGGGAAAACGATAGATCTTGGCTGAATCACGCAGACGCTGCATATGTTCGCGATGACGGAACACTACCGGCCCTTTGTGAGAATCGTAGCAACGGATCCCTTCAAATACAGAAGTACCGTAGTGCAGCGCGTGGGACATCACGTGGACCTTCGCGTCTTCCCAACGAATCATCTCGCCATTAGACCAAATGTAATCAGCTTTTTTCGTCGTCATTTTTCTTCCTTTTGCGCTCAGGCGCGGATTTGTTGTGATGTGGTTGTGCTCTGGCAGATAGCAACATGTGCAACATCTACCAGTTTACTTAACTGACTAAACAGTAAGTCGACCGACCGGGGGCTGGCAACGGTCAATTCGATATTTATATTTTGCGCATCGCTGGCGGCTTCCATATTCATGGAGCACACCTGAAAACCACGATGACGTACCACGCGTAAAACACGTTCTAACGTTTCCGGATTGAAACGAGCCTCAACGGCGACCTGATGTTGCATCATGATAATTTCTCCAGCATTTCTGAGTTACTGGCGCCAGGTGGCACCAGAGGCCAGACATTCTCAAGTTCGTCGATTGAGACATGAAGCAAGTATGGCCCCTCGCTGTTCAGCATGGTGTCGAGTGCCGCTTCAACCTGGTCTTTACGGGTGATGTGTTGACCAGGAATGCCGAAGGCTCTGGCCAACATGAGGAAATCGGGGTTATCGGTAAGGGTGGTTTCGCTATAACGTTCCTGGAAAAACAGCTGCTGCCATTGTCGCACCATGCCTAACCGCTGGTTGTCGAGTAAAACTATCTTCAGCGGCAACTGCTTGCGTTTTACGGTGCCCAATTCCTGTACATTCATCATGAAGGAACCGTCACCGGAGATACAGATTACCGTATCATTCGGGCGAGCAACCTGCGCGCCAACCGCTGCTGGCAGGCCAAAGCCCATCGTCCCCAGACCGCTCGACGTGATGAAATTTTCAGGGCGAGTGTAGGTCATATGCTGTGCCGACCACATCTGATGCTGGCCCACATCCGTTGTCACTACGCTATCCGCAGGTTTGCGATCGGATAACTGCTTTAACAACAGTGGCGCATAGATAGCTTCCCCCGGATGGTCGTAGCGCCAGGTATGTTCTGCGCGCAGTTCTGCGCTGTGCTGACGCCATTCGTCAATCTTCATCAATTGCTGTAATGCTGGCAGAAGAGAATTTAAATCCCCCTGCAGCGCTACGTGTGCCTGGCGCAGTTTGTTCATTTCCGCCGGGTCGATATCCATGTGGATTACGCTGGCGTTCGGTGCGAAGGTATTCAGCTTGCCAGTCACTCGGTCATCAAAACGTGCGCCAACCGCAATCAGTAAATCGCACTCTTGCACCGCAAAATTCGCGGCTTTAGTACCGTGCATTCCCAACATCCCCAAATAGTACGGGTAGTCAGCATCTACTGCGCCCAGACCTTTCAGCGTGCAGGCGACCGGCATTTGGGTTACCGCGATAAATTCACGCAGGGCCGGGACCGCCTGCGCCATACCTACGCCACCACCTACGTACAGGATGGGCTTTTGCGCCTGCGCCAGCATATTACGTGCCTGCTCAACGTCAGCGTGCGGAAACGTCTCTACGTTTTCGACGGTCGTAAAATATGGCTCCAGCGTACCGCTGGCTAATTGGATGTCTTTCGGGATATCAACCAGAACCGGACCCGGACGACCGGAATTCGCCACGGCGAAAGCCTCAGCCATGATACGCGGCAACTCTTCGAGTGACTGTACCAGGAAGCTGTGTTTGGTGCAGGACAGAGACATCCCCAGCACGTCCACTTCCTGGAACGCATCCGTTCCGATGAAAGGTGATGCCACCTGACCGGTGATCGCCACCACTGGAACAGAATCTAACAGCGCATCGGCAAGGCCCGTGATCAGGTTGGTTGCGCCAGGGCCGGAGGTAGCGATACAAACGCCGGTTTTACCGGTCGCACGGGCATAGCCAATCGCCGCCATTGCCGCACCCTGCTCGTGTCGGCACAACAGGTGCTCTACGCCGCCGTCATACAACGCATCGTAAACCGGCATAATTGCGCCACCAGGATAACCAAAGACGGTTTGAACCCCTTGTGCACGCAACGCATGTACCACCCACTGTGCCCCATTCATAGTTACATCCCCGCCGTAAATCTTGAGAAACAGAATTTTATGCTACCGTTCACTTTCTGCTCCTCGTGTATGTTTTTAAGGTCAAAAAAAACCCCCGGACCTTTCGGTGCGGGGGTCTTAGTTCGTTAAGGCTTGTTTTCTAAGCCTTTCCTCGTCCAAGTGCAGCCCCGCACGGTGGGATAATAATCACCACCACGCTAATCACGACCAGGCTAATCACTCGTAGAAGGGCTGTCATTTTTGTATTTTCTTGCATCTTGTTCGAAGGAATACCTAAAGAGTTACCATAGAATTTGCAAATGACACAAGATATTTTTTTATTCGTTTTTCTGACGTCGTTAACGGTTTAGATAAATACCGTTGTTTTTTATACAAAAAAATCAAAAATGAAAATATTTCACGCTTCAGGCGATCCTCGGTAACCCGATCCCCAATACAAACACCATTCAAAAGCATTTGCGGGCGTCATTCCAGGCTTAATGTAAGCAGTTATACGTTGCGCAAAAATACGGGAATCAGCATCTAAAAACCGTAATTATATGAAATCTTGCCGCGATGTATTACGACATAATACTTTTATCAGGAGGAATTATGTCACTATCGATTGTTCACACACGCGCCGCACTAGGCGTGAATGCGCCAGCCATTACCATCGAGGTACATATCAGCAACGGCCTGCCTGGTTTAACCATGGTGGGGCTGCCCGAAACGACGGTGAAAGAGGCTCGCGATCGGGTACGCAGTGCGATTATTAATAGCGGTTATGAATTCCCGGCAAAGAAGATAACTATAAACCTCGCTCCGGCCGATCTCCCGAAAGAAGGGGGGCGATATGATTTACCTATCGCTGTTGCGCTTCTGGCCGCTTCTGAGCAGCTTACACCCCACAATCTCGACACCTACGAGCTGGTAGGTGAATTAGCGCTTACAGGCGCGCTACGCGGCGTTCCCGGCGCGATATCAAGCGCAACCGAGGCCATTCGTGCAGGCAGGCGAATTATTGTCGCAAAAGAGAATGCCGCTGAAGTTGGACTGATACACGGCGAAGGGTGCCTGATCGCCGATCACCTGCAGACCGTATGCGCATTTCTCGAAGGTAAGCATGATTTAGACAGGCCATCATCCGCAGATTTTACGCCTAACGCATTAGCCGATGATCTGAGCGATGTTATCGGCCAGGAACAGGGTAAACGCGGGCTGGAGCTTACCGCAGCAGGCGGCCACAACCTCTTGCTCATCGGCCCGCCGGGTACGGGAAAGACTATGCTAGCCAGTCGACTCAGAGGGCTGCTCCCTCCACTTAGCAACGATGAAGCGCTGGAAAGTGCCGCGATACTCAGTCTGATCCATTCCGACACGATACAAAAACAGTGGAAGCAACGCCCTTTTCGCTCGCCACATCACAGTGCTTCATTAACCGCCATGGTCGGTGGAGGCTCTATTCCTGCGCCAGGAGAGATCTCTTTGGCGCACAACGGCATACTGTTTCTGGATGAACTACCCGAGTTTGAGCGGCGCACGCTGGATGCACTGCGCGAACCCATCGAGTCCGGGCAGATCCATCTATCCCGCACCAGAGCAAAAATAACCTATCCCGCACGCTTTCAACTCATAGCTGCGATGAATCCAAGCCCGACGGGCCATTATCAGGGGAACCATAACCGCTGTACCCCAGAACAGACGCTGCGCTACCTAAATCGATTGTCAGGTCCATTTCTTGACCGCTTCGACCTCTCCCTCGAAATTCCCTTACCGCCGCCCGGTATACTCAGCCAGAGCGCGATGAAAGGGGAAAATAGCGCAACGGTGAAGCAACGTGTTATGGCAGCGCGAGAGCGTCAGTATCAGCGGCAAAATAAGTTAAACGCACATCTGGACAGTCAGGATATCCATAAATACTGCCTGCTGCGTAGCGACGATGCACAGTGGCTTGAAGAAACGCTCGCGCATCTCGGATTGTCTATCCGCGCCTGGCTGCGCCTGATTAAGGTCGCTCGAACGATTGCGGATATCGAACAATGTGATCACATCTCTCGCCAGCATTTACAGGAGGCCGTTGGGTACCGAGCGATAGACAGGTTACTCATTCATCTGCAGAAACTACTGACATAAAAAAAGGGCTTTCGCCCTTTTTTATTAATCATCAGATTCGGTGTAGTCTTCTGCGCCTTCCACCTGAGGTTTCCCACCCGATAAGGTGTGGAAGCGTTTTGGACGCTTAATACGCGTCATGTATTTAGACCACACACGTTCAGCTTCGGTAACCGGCTCACGTTCACCACGGCATACCGCAACAAACAGTTTTTCTTCTTCAGTTACCGGCTCACGCTTGCCCAGATCCAGCTCGTTGAAAGCATAACCGTGACGCTCAAGCAGTTGTGCTTCTTTAATGGTGAAATCACCATGACGGGAGAATCCGCGGGGATAATATTTATTATCGAAATATCGATTAGTCGTCGTAAAGCTTTCCGCCATCCTGCACGCTCCTAATTCTTTGGCCGAGCTATTTATGGCGCGGAGTATTAGTTACGCTTGACAGAGCGTCAAACAAAAGATTTAAATCATAACGACAAATAATTTTATGGAGCGAGTTGTGGATACGGAATTGTTAAAAACTTTCCTGGAAGTTAGCCGGACACGCCACTTTGGCAGGGCTGCTGAAGCACTCTACCTGACCCAATCAGCGGTTAGTTTCCGAATCAGACAACTGGAAAATCAATTGGGTGTAAACCTGTTCACCCGACACAGAAACAATATCCGTTTAACCGCTGCAGGTGAAAAATTATTGCCTTACGCCGAAACGTTGATGAATACGTGGCAGGCAGCACGTAAGGAAGTCGCGAATACCTCGCGGCATAACGAGTTTTCTATCGGTGCCAGCGCATCTCTCTGGGAGTGCATGCTTAATGACTGGTTGAAGCGTTTGTATCAATCTCAGGAGCCACAATCCAGCCTGCAGTTTGAAGCGAGGATCGCTCAACGCCAATCGTTAGTAAAACAGCTTCATGAACGACAGCTTGATCTACTGATTACTACCGAAACACCCAAAATGGACGAATTTAGCAGCCAACTGTTGGGATATTTCACGCTGGCACTCTATTGCAGCTCTCCGTCGCAAACCAAAGATGAGCTGAATTATTTACGCCTGGAATGGGGACCCGATTTTCAACAACACGAAGCGGGACTAATAGCGGGAGATGAAGTGCCGGTACTCACCACCAGTTCGGCAGAATTGGCCAGGCAGCAACTTTCAGTGATTAAGGGCTTTAGCTGGCTTCCCGTCAACTGGGCCAAAACCAAAAGCGATCTCCATACGGTTACCGACAGTACAACGCTTTCACGTCCTTTATATGCAGTTTGGCTGCAAAACAGCGATAAAAATGGACTAATTTGCGATCTGCTGAGAACAAATATTCTGGAAAATTAAAGAAAATATAGGCAAGGATGCCGGGAGTAAAACAGCAGGAAGGCACAATTCAAATTGCAAGTAAAAAAAAATCCTTAGCAAAAATGCTAAGGATTATTTCTGGCAGGGGCGGAGAGACTCGAACTCGCGACACCCGGTTTTGGAGACCGGTGCTCTACCAACTGAGCTACGCCCCTAAATTTTCTTATCATTAAGCCTGCTTGGTAGCAGGCTTAATATTCTAATAAGTGGCGGAACGGACGGGACTCGAACCCGCGACCCCCTGCGTGACAGGCAGGTATTCTAACCAACTGAACTACCGCTCCACCGAATTTCTTTGTCACTACCCGGATTATTCATCCCGGTTTACTGCAATTTGATGCCTGGCAGTTCCCTACTCTCGCATGGGGAGACCCCACACTACCATCGGCGCTACGGCGTTTCACTTCTGAGTTCGGCATGGGGTCAGGTGGGACCACCGCGCTACAGCCGCCAGGCAAATTCTGTTTATCAACACACTTTTCGCATGTCGATGTAATCTGTAATCAAGCTGAATTTCGATGTCTCATCCGCCAAAACATCTTCGGCGTTGTAAGGTTAAGCCTCACGGTTCATTAGTATCGGTTAGCTCAACGTATCGCTACGCTTACACACCCGACCTATCAACGTCGTCGTCTTCAACGTTCCTTCAGGACCCTTAAAGGGTCAGGGAGAACTCATCTCGGGGCAAGTTTCGTGCTTAGATGCTTTCAGCACTTATCTCTTCCGCATTTAGCTACCGGGCAATGCCATTGGCATGACAACCCGAACACCAGTGATGCGTCCACTCCGGTCCTCTCGTACTAGGAGCAGCCCCCCTCAATTCTCCAGCGCCCACGGCAGATAGGGACCGAACTGTCTCACGACGTTCTAAACCCAGCTCGCGTACCACTTTAAATGGCGAACAGCCATACGCTTGGGACCTACTTCAGCCCCAGGATGTGATGAGCCGACATCGAGGTGCCAAACACCGCCGTCGATATGAACTCTTGGGCGGTATCAGCCTGTTATCCCCGGAGTACCTTTTATCCGTTGAGCGATGGCCCTTCCATTCAGAACCACCGGATCACTAAGACCTGCTTTCGCACCTGCTCGAGCCGTCACTCTCGCAGTCAAGCTAGCTTATGCCTTTGCACTAACCTCCTGATGTCCGACCAGGATTAGCTAACCTTCGTGCTCCTCCGTTACTCTTTAGGAGGAGACCGCCCCAGTCAAACTACCCACCAGACACTGTCCGCAACCCGGATTACGGGTCTACGTTAGAACACCAGCCATTAAAGGGTGGTATTTCAAGGTTGGCTCCATGCAGACTGGCGTCCACACTTCAAAGCCTCCCACCTATCCTACACATCAAGGACCAGTGTTCAGTGTCAAGCTATAGTAAAGGTTCACGGGGTCTTTCCGTCTTGCCGCGGGTACACTGCATCTTCACAGCGAGTTCAATTTCACTGAGTCTCGGGTGGAGACAGCCTGGCCATCATTACGCCATTCGTGCAGGTCGGAACTTACCCGACAAGGAATTTCGCTACCTTAGGACCGTTATAGTTACGGCCGCCGTTTACCGGGGCTTCGATCAAGAGCTTCTCCTTACGGATAACCCCATCAATTAACCTTCCGGCACCGGGCAGGCGTCACACCGTATACGTCCACTTTCGTGTTTGCACAGTGCTGTGTTTTTAATAAACAGTTGCAGCCAGCTGGTATCTTCGACTGATTTCAGCTCCATGAGTAAATCACTTCACCTACATATCAGCGTGCCTTCTCCCGAAGTTACGGCACCATTTTGCCTAGTTCCTTCACCCGAGTTCTCTCAAGCGCCTTGGTATTCTCTACCTGACCACCTGTGTCGGTTTGGGGTACGATTTTGTGTTACCTGATGCTTAGAGGCTTTTCCTGGAAGCAGGGCATTTGTTACTTCAGCACCGTAGTGCCTCGTCATCACACCTCAGCGTTAACAAGACTCCGGATTTACCTGGAATCTCCGCCTACATGCTTAAACCGGGACAACCGTCGCCCGGCTAACATAGCCTTCTCCGTCCCCCCCTCGCAGTAACACCAAGTACAGGAATATTAACCTGTTTCCCATCGACTACGCCTTTCGGCCTCGCCTTAGGGGTCGACTCACCCTGCCCCGATTAACGTTGGACAGGAACCCTTGGTCTTCCGGCGTGCGGGTTTTTCACCCGCATTATCGTTACTTATGTCAGCATTCGCACTTCTGATACCTCCAGCATGCCTCACAGCACACCTTCAACGGCTTACAGAACGCTCCCCTACCCAACAACACATAGTGTCGCTGCCGCAGCTTCGGTGCATGGTTTAGCCCCGTTACATCTTCCGCGCAGGCCGACTCGACCAGTGAGCTATTACGCTTTCTTTAAATGATGGCTGCTTCTAAGCCAACATCCTGGCTGTCTGTGCCTTCCCACATCGTTTCCCACTTAACCATGACTTTGGGACCTTAGCTGGCGGTCTGGGTTGTTTCCCTCTTCACGACGGACGTTAGCACCCGCCGTGTGTCTCCCGTGATAACATTCTTCGGTATTCGCAGTTTGCATCGGGTTGGTAAGTCGGGATGACCCCCTAGCCGAAACAGTGCTCTACCCCCGAAGATGAGTTCACGAGGCGCTACCTAAATAGCTTTCGGGGAGAACCAGCTATCTCCCGGTTTGATTGGCCTTTCACCCCCAGCCACAAGTCATCCGCTAATTTTTCAACATTAGTCGGTTCGGTCCTCCAGTTAGTGTTACCCAACCTTCAACCTGCCCATGGCTAGATCACCGGGTTTCGGGTCTATACCCTGCAACTTAACGCCCAGTTAAGACTCGGTTTCCCTTCGGCTCCCCTATTCGGTTAACCTTGCTACAGAATATAAGTCGCTGACCCATTATACAAAAGGTACGCAGTCACCCCATAAAGAGGCTCCCACTGCTTGTACGTACACGGTTTCAGGTTCTTTTTCACTCCCCTCGCCGGGGTTCTTTTCGCCTTTCCCTCACGGTACTGGTTCACTATCGGTCAGTCAGGAGTATTTAGCCTTGGAGGATGGTCCCCCCATATTCAGACAGGATACCACGTGTCCCGCCCTACTCTTCGAGTTCACAACACATGCACTTTTGTGTACGGGGCTATCACCCTGTATCGCCGGACTTTCCAGACCGTTCCACTACCACACATGCTGATTCAGACTCTGGGCTGCTCCCCGTTCGCTCGCCGCTACTGGGGGAATCTCGGTTGATTTCTTTTCCTCGGGGTACTTAGATGTTTCAGTTCCCCCGGTTCGCTTCATTACGCTATGTATTCACGCAATGATAGTGTGACGAATCACACTGGGTTTCCCCATTCGGAAATCGCCGGTTATAACGGTTCATATCACCTTACCGACGCTTATCGCAGATTAGCACGTCCTTCATCGCCTCTGACTGCCAGGGCATCCACCGTGTACGCTTAGTCGCTTAACCTCACAACCCGAAGATGTTTCGTAAAACACTTCAGTATTGCGAAAATTTGAGAGACTCGAACACACCGCTTTTCATTTCTTATTACGGAGAAATGAAACAGTGTGTCGTTTCAATTTTCAGCTTGATCCAGATTTTTAAAGAGCAAATATCTCAAACGAGACTCGGAAGTCTGTTTTGAGATACTTCGGTCGGCGACTTTCACTCACACATACCAGCAAGTGGCGTCCCCTAGGGGATTCGAACCCCTGTTACCGCCGTGAAAGGGCGGTGTCCTGGGCCTCTAGACGAAGGGGACACTGAAGTCTCAATCGCAAGACGCCTTGCTATTTACTTTTCATCAGACAATCTGTGTGAGCACTACAAAGGTCGGTTCTTTAAGGTAAGGAGGTGATCCAACCGCAGGTTCCCCTACGGTTACCTTGTTACGACTTCACCCCAGTCATGAATCACAAAGTGGTAAGCGCCCTCCCGAAGGTTAAGCTACCTACTTCTTTTGCAACCCACTCCCATGGTGTGACGGGCGGTGTGTACAAGGCCCGGGAACGTATTCACCGTGGCATTCTGATCCACGATTACTAGCGATTCCGACTTCATGGAGTCGAGTTGCAGACTCCAATCCGGACTACGACATACTTTATGAGGTCCGCTTGCTCTCGCGAGGTCGCTTCTCTTTGTATATGCCATTGTAGCACGTGTGTAGCCCTACTCGTAAGGGCCATGATGACTTGACGTCATCCCCACCTTCCTCCAGTTTATCACTGGCAGTCTCCTTTGAGTTCCCGGCCGAACCGCTGGCAACAAAGGATAAGGGTTGCGCTCGTTGCGGGACTTAACCCAACATTTCACAACACGAGCTGACGACAGCCATGCAGCACCTGTCTCAGAGTTCCCGAAGGCACCAAAGCATCTCTGCTAAGTTCTCTGGATGTCAAGAGTAGGTAAGGTTCTTCGCGTTGCATCGAATTAAACCACATGCTCCACCGCTTGTGCGGGCCCCCGTCAATTCATTTGAGTTTTAACCTTGCGGCCGTACTCCCCAGGCGGTCGACTTAACGCGTTAGCTCCGGAAGCCACGCCTCAAGGGCACAACCTCCAAGTCGACATCGTTTACGGCGTGGACTACCAGGGTATCTAATCCTGTTTGCTCCCCACGCTTTCGCACCTGAGCGTCAGTCTTTGTCCAGGGGGCCGCCTTCGCCACCGGTATTCCTCCAGATCTCTACGCATTTCACCGCTACACCTGGAATTCTACCCCCCTCTACAAGACTCTAGCCTGCCAGTTTCGGATGCAGTTCCCAGGTTGAGCCCGGGGATTTCACATCCGACTTGACAGACCGCCTGCGTGCGCTTTACGCCCAGTAATTCCGATTAACGCTTGCACCCTCCGTATTACCGCGGCTGCTGGCACGGAGTTAGCCGGTGCTTCTTCTGCGAGTAACGTCAATTGCTGCGGTTATTAACCACAACACCTTCCTCCTCGCTGAAAGTACTTTACAACCCGAAGGCCTTCTTCATACACGCGGCATGGCTGCATCAGGCTTGCGCCCATTGTGCAATATTCCCCACTGCTGCCTCCCGTAGGAGTCTGGACCGTGTCTCAGTTCCAGTGTGGCTGGTCATCCTCTCAGACCAGCTAGGGATCGTCGCCTAGGTGAGCCGTTACCCCACCTACTAGCTAATCCCATCTGGGCACATCCGATGGCAAGAGGCCCGAAGGTCCCCCTCTTTGGTCTTGCGACGTTATGCGGTATTAGCTACCGTTTCCAGTAGTTATCCCCCTCCATCGGGCAGTTTCCCAGACATTACTCACCCGTCCGCCACTCGTCACCCAAGGAGCAAGCTCCTCTGTGCTACCGTTCGACTTGCATGTGTTAGGCCTGCCGCCAGCGTTCAATCTGAGCCATGATCAAACTCTTCAATTTAAGTTTGATGCTCGTGAATTAAACTTCGTAATGAATTACGTGTTCACTCAGAGACTTGGTATTCATTTTTCGTCTTGCGACGTTAAGAATCCGTATCTTCGAGTGCCCACACAGATTGTCTGATAAATTGTTAAAGAGCAGTGCCGCTTCGCTTTTTCTCAGCGGCGCGGGGTGTGCATATTACGCCATCCCGCCACAGAGTCAAGCGTTTATTTTCGCTTTTCTCCGCTGACCCGGCGGTTTGTAATCCGTTGTTCCGTGTCAGTGGAGGCGCATTATAGGGAGTTATTTCAGGCTGACAAGGGGAAATTTAAAATAACTTTCCGAGTGCGTGTTTTTTCAGCAAAACCACCATTAACATGCCATAAAATAAGCAAATTGCCGTTTTTGCAGCCGCAATAACACTTCCAGGTGGCATACTAATGAATAAGAAATAAAGTAAGGAAAACCATTCATGCCGTTAAATGCCCAACAGCTAGCCGCACAGAAAAACCTGTCCTACGTTCTGGCCGAAAAGCTGGCTCAGCGAATATTAAAAGGTGAATACGCACCGGGCGCTATATTGCCTGGCGAAATAGAGCTGGGTGATCAGTTTGGCGTGAGTCGTACCGCGGTAAGAGAAGCGGTAAAGACGTTAACGGCAAAAGGTATGGTATTACCGCGCCCGCGTATTGGTACACGCGTCATGCCGCAGGCAAACTGGAACTTCCTCGACCAGGAGCTGCTCACCTGGTGGATGACAGAAGATAATTTCTCTCAGGTCATTAAACATTTTCTGGTGATGCGTATCAGCCTGGAGCCTCAGGCGTGTTTACTGGCGGCGACTATAGGTACGGCAGAACAGAAAGCGCATCTCAACACGCTGATGGAAGAAATGGTCGAGCTGAAAAGGAACTTCAGACGCGAGCGTTGGATTGAGGTTGATATCGCCTGGCATGAACACATCTATGAAATGAGTGCGAACCCGTTCCTTATCTCCTTCGCGTCACTCTTCCATTCCGTTTACCAGACCTACTTTACCTCTATTACCTATAACGACGTGGTCAAGCTGGATTTACACCAGGCCATTGTCGACGCAATAGATGAGAGCGATGGCGATCGCGCCTTCGCTGCCTGTCAGGCATTGCTGATAGCACCGAACGTGCTACCGGATAAATAATATGTCAGAAAAGAAATCACGCAGTATGGCCGGGCTACCGTGGATAGCAGCCATGGCCTTTTTTATGCAGGCACTAGACGCCACGATCCTCAATACCGCCTTACCCGCAATAGCACACAGCCTTAACCGCTCTCCGCTCGCCATGCAGTCGGCCATTATCAGTTACACCCTGACGGTCGCGATGCTGATCCCGGTGAGTGGATGGCTGGCAGACAGGTTCGGTACCCGGCGCGTCTTTATGATAGCTGTTAGCCTGTTTACGCTGGGTTCGCTGGCCTGTGCGCTGTCCAGCTCCCTAAGCGAACTGGTGATTTTCCGCGTCATTCAGGGCATTGGCGGCGCCATGATGATGCCCGTTGCCCGTCTGGCATTATTACGTGCTTACCCCCGCAGCGAACTGCTTCCCGTGCTTAACTTCGTAACCATGCCTGGACTTGTGGGGCCGATTTTAGGTCCGGTATTGGGCGGTGTACTGGTCACGTGGGTCAGTTGGCACTGGATCTTCCTGATTAATATTCCAATTGGGGTTGCCGGTATCTTCTATGCCCGCAAATATATGCCGAACTTCACCACGCCGCGCCGCGGTTTTGATATGACCGGTTTCTTTCTGTTTGGTTTGAGCCTGGTGTTGTTTTCCAGCGGGGTAGAGCTGTTCGGTGAGAAGCTTGTCGAGACCTGGATAGCGCTCAGCATTATTCTTGCCAGCATTCTGTTACTGCTCGCCTACATTCGCCACGCGCGTCGTCACCCAACGCCGCTAATATCGCTTCCTATATTTAAGACCCGAACTTTTTCCGTCGGGATCGCCGGAAACCTTGCCACTCGTCTGGGTACAGGGTGCGTGCCCTTCTTAATGCCGCTGATGTTGCAGGTAGGCTTTGGATACCCGGCGCTGATAGCCGGTTGCATGATGGCGCCAACGGCGCTGGGATCAATACTGGCGAAATCAATGGTGACGCAGGTGCTGCGCCGGCTCGGCTACAGAACCACACTGGTGGGTGTTACGGTATTTATCGGCCTGATGATTGCGCAGTTCGCATTGCAATCTCCCGCCATGCCGGTCTGGATGTTGATCCTGCCGTTGTTCATTTTGGGTATGGCGATGTCCACCCAGTTTACCTCCATGAATACCATCACTCTGGCAGACCTGACCGATGAAAACGCCAGCAGCGGCAACAGTGTGCTGGCCGTTACTCAGCAGTTATCAATCAGTTTAGGGGTCGCCATCAGCGCTGCCGTTCTGCGTATCTATGAAGGTAGGGAAGGAACCAATACGGTCGAGCAGTTCCACTACACCTTTATGACGATGGGCGCTATCACGGTAGTGTCTGCGCTGATGTTCATGCTGCTAAAAGCAAAAGATGGACGTAATCTGATTAAAGAGCGACATAATCCTAAACCGACCCCCGCTCCATCAAAACAGGAGTAAGTTGCAGGCGCTGTTGCTGTAATGCGGGCTGCGCCATCCGGTGGATTAATACATCGATGGCTAGTTCGCCCAGTTCATCTTTTGGTTGATGGATGGTCGTCAGCGGCGGCGTCATATAGCGCGCCAGCTCGATATCATCATAACCCACCACCGCCATATCCTGCGGAATGCGCAATCCCGATTGGTACAGAGCCTGATACGCGCCAACCGCCATGGCATCATTGCCGGTAAAAACGGCCTGCGGTCGCTGTTTATGCGACAGCAACGTTTGCATAGCTTCAAAGCCGCCGCCGAACTCAAAGTCACCGGTAATCTCGTAACCTTCCGGGACAGGCAAACCCGCCCGCTTCATTGCCGCCCGATATCCTTCCAGACGTAAACGCGCCGGAGTTTTATCCAGCGGCCCGGTGATGCAGGCAATGCGCGTAAAACCTTTTTCGATAAGATGTTGAGTGGCTAAATCCCCGCCCAACAGGGAGTTATCCTGGATCAGATCGCTTTCACCATCAAAAGGCGACCAGTCCATCATGACGGTCGGTATAGAAGGATAGCGTTGCATGATCTCCCTGGAAGGTTGATGTGTTTCCGTGCAGAGCAGCAGCAAGCCGTCCACCCGTTTTTGCATTAACGTTTCCAGATTACGGTTCATGCGCTGTTCATCACCTTCGGTATTGCACAGCACCAGGCTGTAACCGCGTTCAAAACAACTACGTTCAACGCCGCGCACCAGCTCAGAATAAAAGGGATTAGTACTGGCAGTGATTAACATGCCAATAGTGTGGGTCTGGTTTAACTTGAGACTACGCGCCAGCGCTGAGGGCGCGTAGTTAAGCTCTTTAATCGCCGCTTCAACTTTGTCAGTGACAGACTCACTGACAAAGCGATCTTTATTAATGACGTGAGAAACCGTCGACGTGGAAACCCCCGCCAGGCGGGCGACGTCCTTCATTGTAGCCAAGCGTTACCTCTGTTGACTTAAAAACGCTTCTATTTCTTCGCGCCATGGAACGGAAGGCTGTGCGCCCTTACGGGTGACCGCAATCGCCGCAGCGGCATGTGCAAATCGGATAGCTTCAGGCAGCGGAGTCTCTTCCAGTAACGCTGTAATTAACGCGCCGTTAAAGGTATCCCCAGCGGCGATGGTATCAACGGCGTCCACTTTAAACCCTGGCACACGCTGACCTTCACCATTTACGCTGGCCCACACCCCGCGACTGCCTAAGGTAATCAGTACAGTATGGATCCCCTTCGCGTGCAATGCCTGCGCAGCTTTGGCCGCGTCTTCATCGTTTTCAACCCGGATCCCCGTGAGCTTTTCAGCCTCGGTTTCATTCGGGGTAATAATATCCACCAGCGCCAGCAGTTCGTCAGAAAGTTCACGTGCCGGGGCCGGGTTAAGGGCTACCGTGGTCTTATTTTGATGTGCAATCTTTGCCGCAGCCAGTACGCTTTCGATCGGCGACTCTAACTGCATCAGTAAGGCGGACGCCTGGGCAATACGCTCATGCTGAGCTTCCACCAGCGCAGGCGAAAGTGCCGCGTTCGCACCAGCATGAATGCCGATGACGTTCTCACCTTCACCATTCACAAAAATCAACGCCACACCGGTCGATTCCCCCGAAATTACGCTAATCGGCGCAATATCGATATTATCTTTAGCTAACTGTTTACGAACACTTTCGCCAATATCATCATCACCCGTACAGGCAATAAATGCGATATTCGCGCCACTACGCCCCGCAGCAACAGCCTGATTCGCGCCTTTACCACCAAATGCGACCTGATAATGGTTACCGGTTACGGTTTCACCAGGTGTCGGGAAAGAGTTAAGGTTGAGGATGTGATCGGCATTGATACTGCCAAGAACAACGAGGTTGCCTGCGGTTTTCATATTTGGTGTTCCAAGTCAAAGTGCGCCACCGGATTAGGGTGGCGCGTGCCCTGCTTTTCTTTTTACGCTTTCATCCCCAAAACCCGATACGGGGATGGCGTCTTTATGTCTCCATCAGGCCGCGAGCGACCTGAATCGGTATTACTGCTTGATGACCAGCTTCAGGTCAACCGGATATTTAGCCTGAACCTTCTCGCCTTTCAGGACTTTATCCGCAGTCTCAACGCCTTTCGCGCCGATCTGATCCGGCAGCTGAGCAATGGTCGCAGCCAGTTTGCCATCATTTACTGCTTTTTCGCCATCTGGAGTACCGTCAAATCCAACCACCATCACATCAGATTTACCCGCAGTTTGCAGTGCGCGCAGCGCACCCAACGCCATTTCATCGTTCTGGGCAAATACGGCCTGCACGTCAGGATGCGCGGTAAGCAGGTTCTGCATGACGTTCAGACCTTTGGTGCGGTCGAAGTCGGCCGGCTGGCTGGCCAGTACGTTAAATTTGTGTGCCGCAACAGCCTGCTGGAAACCTTCGCCACGCTCACGCGCCGCTGAAGTACCGGCAATACCCTGCAGTTCGATAACTTTCGCGCCTTCACCCGCTTTCTTCGCGATGTAATCGCCCGCAATCTTACCGCCCAGCACGTTATCAGATGCAATATGGCTTACTACTTCGCCTTTGGACGCAACGCGGTCAAGGGTGATAACCGGAATTTTCGCCTGGTTAGCCATCTTCACAGCGTTACCAACAGCATCGGAGTCCGTCGGGTTAATCAGCAGAATTTTAGTTCCACGAACTGTTAAATCCTGAACGTTAGCCAGCTCTTTCGCCGGGTTGTTCTGTGAGTCCAGAATCACCAGGTTGTAGCCCAGCTTATCGGCCTCTTTTTGCGCCCCATCCTTCAAAGAAACAAAGAACGGGTTGTTGAGGGTGGAGACCACCAGCGCAATGGTATCTTTCGCCATCGCATTCGCGCTCACGGTGGCGCTCAGCGCAACAGCAGAAATCAGGGTAGCCAGTTTTTTCATGTTCATATTTAAGATGTCCTGTAATCGTTGTTACTGCTTTTTGTTGTCTACCAGTACCGCCAGCAAAATCACCACCGCTTTGACGATCATCTGGTAATAGGAGGATACACCTAACAAATTCAAACCATTATTGAGGAAACCAAGAATCAATGCGCCGATCAGCGTCCCAACAATACGTCCTTTACCGCCCGCCAGGCTGGTACCACCTAACACCACCGCGGCGATAGCATCCAGCTCATAGCCAGTACCTGCCGTCGGTTGCGCAGAGGAGAGGCGCGCTACTTCAATGATGCCCGCCAGCGATGCCAGCAGACCACACAGGGAGTAAACGATAATTTTGATTTTACTTACGCTGATACCGGACAGGCGCGTTGCCGCTTCGTTACCGCCCAGCGCATAGATATAACGACCCAGACGAGTGTGGTGCAGCATGTACCACGCCGCGAGGAAGACAATCCCCATAATCCACACAGGCGTAGGGACGCCTAACGGACGACCAATACCAAACCAGCCAAACAGATCGGCATTGTCAGTAAACCCGGTATTAACCGGACTGCCGTTGGTGTATACCATGGTCACACCACGCAGCAGCAGCATCATCACCAGGGTCGCGATAAACGCCTGTACCCGGCCTTTCGCGACAATCACCCCGGTTACCGCGCCAATAGCAGCACCGAGCGCCAGGGCCGCAGCGACAGCCACCAGCGCATTGACTTCAATCCCTACAATGGAAGCCGCAACCGCACCGGTAAGCGCCAGCAAAGAACCGACAGACAGATCGATCCCCGACGTCAGGATAACCAGCGTCATGCCAACGGCCATGATGGCGTTCACCGACGTTTGCTGGAGGATGTTGAACAGGTTATTAACGGTAAAAAAGTTAGGGCTCATGGTGGAAACAATCGCGATCAGCACTAACAGAGCGATGAGCGACTTTTGCTCCAGAAGCCATGCTTTAGTGAAATAACGGCGACCAGAAACAGCCTGGGTAGTCATCTTTTTTACTCCTGATTCACGCGATTAAGCTTGCCCACAGCGGCAGCCATTAATACTTCCTGAGTGGCCTGCTCGCGAGTGAACTCACCGCCGAGATGCCCTTCATGCATAACGATAATTCGATCGCTCATGCCCAATACTTCTGGCATCTCAGAGGAGACCAGAATGATGCTCAGCCCATCGGCCTTAAACTGGTTGATAAGCTGATAGATTTCTTTTTTAGCCCCAACGTCAACGCCGCGCGTTGGTTCATCGAGGATCAGGACTTTTGGTCGGGTCATCAGACCGCGCGCAATCGCCACTTTCTGCTGATTACCGCCAGAAAGCAGACCGATAGCCTGTTCCATCGATGGCGTTTTAACATTGAACAGACGAATAAAATCACCTACCGCCTGCTGCTCGTCTTTATGTTTAAGGCTTCCACCAGCGCGACTGAAATAACGCAGCGCGGTTAGTGACATGTTCTCTTTCACCGACATGCCCAGCACTAAACCATCGCGTTTACGGTCTTCAGAAATATAGACGATGCCGTTAGCCAACCCATCCTGCGGCGAACGGGTGACCACTTCATGGCCATCAAGCGTGACGTAACCGCTGGTGCGCGGCAATGCGCCGTACAACACTTTCATCAGCTCGGTACGTCCGGCCCCCATCAGCCCCGATACGCCAAGGATCTCGCCTTTACGTAGCTTGAATGAAACATCGTTTACGCCAGGGCCGCACAGGTTATCGACCTTCAGGCGAATATCACCCGGCGCTTTTTCCAGGCGCGGGTATTGTTCTTCCAGCTTACGTCCCACCATCATTTCAATCAGCGAGTCTTCGGTCAGCGAGGCGACTTCACGCTCGGCAATAAACTGCCCGTCGCGAAAAACGGTCACGTCGTCACAAATCTCGAAGATCTCTTTCATGCGGTGAGAAATATAGACAATGCCGCGTCCCTGGGATTTCAGTTCGCGAATAACGCGGAACAGGGATTCGGTTTCGGTATCGGTGAGCGCATCCGTCGGTTCATCCATAATGATGACCTTCGATTCAAAGCTCAGCACTTTGGCAATTTCAACCATCTGCTGATCGCCAATCGACAGTTCACCGACCAGTCTGTCGCTTTTAAAGCGCAGATTCAGTTTGGCAAGCAGCAGATCGGCTTCGGCGTACATCTTCTTCCAGTCAATTTTGCCAAAGCGATTAACGAACTCACGGCCAAGAAAAATGTTCTCGGCGATAGTGAGTTGCGGGATCAAATTCAGCTCCTGGTGGATGATACCGATTCCGGCTTCCTGGGAGGATTTAGGGCCGTTAAAGGTGGTCTCTTTTCCCAACCACAATAAAGAACCGGCATCACGGGTATAGATCCCGGTCAGCACTTTCATCATGGTGGATTTGCCCGCGCCGTTTTCGCCCACCAGCGCCATTACGCGGCCTGGGTAGACATTCAGCGCGGCGCCGGATAGCGCTTTTACGCCCGGGAACGCTTTATCGATCCCTTTGAGTTGCAGTAATGCGTTCATGATGGCCTCAGAACGTGACGCCAGCACAGAGAATGATATTCGCATACGGAGAACACTCTCCGCTGCGAATTACCGCCTGACTGTCTGCGGTTTGTTTTTTGAATTGTTCATGCGTGGTGTAACGAATTTCTATGGTGTTTCCCTGGTGTTGTTGCAGTTGCTCAATGTGGCTGAGCAACGTTTCGTGGAGTTGCGGATTATGTTGTTTAATTTCCGTCGCGAGAATGGCCGCCTCGACCTGCATTTCACGTGTCACCACATCCAGTACCTGCATAAAAGAAGGTACGCCCTGGGTTAATGCCATATCGATACGCGTTGTGCTATTCGGGATGGGTAAACCTGCATCACACACCACCAGCGTATCGGTATGCCCCAGACGGGAGATCACCGATGAAATTTCAGAGTTGAGTACCGTGCCTTTCTTCATTTTCTTTCCCCACTAGCGAAACGTTTCGCTGAAGATAAGTGTAGAGCGAAGAGTGGACATAAAACCACCGCGAAGTTACGAAAATGTGATCGCCATCGAAACGTTTCGCAAGGATTATCATTCGATGAAATGAAAACTGGGAGGGACAAAACAAAACGCCCCCTTTCGCGATGAAAGAGGGCGTCGATGAGATTAAATCTCGACCTGAGTACCGAGCTCAATAACCCGGTTCGGTGGGATTTCAAACTGGTCCGGGGCGCGCAGCGCATTGCGTTGTAGTAGCAGATACAGCTTGCCGCGCAGACGCAGATACCATGGTCGTTTTCCAACAATCAACGACTCGTGCGACATGAAGAACGAGGTTTCCATCATCCGACAGCTTAAGCCTTCCAGACCGCAGCGATGGAACACTTCTTCAACGTTCGGCGTTTCGCGCCAACCGTAGCTGGCCACCACGCGCCAGAAGGTGGGCGATAACTGCTCAATCTGCACCCTACGCACATTGTGAACATATGGCGCATCTTCCGTGCGCAGCGTCAGCAGAATAACGCGTTCATGCAGAACCTTGTTATGTTTGAGGTTATGCAGTAGCGCAAACGGGATGACGTTCAATGCACGAGACATGTACACCGCCGTTCCCGGCACGCGTACCGGTGGTGATTTCTCCAGAGAGGCAATCATCGCCTCCAGAGAGTTGCCGTGCTCATGCATGCGACGCAGCAGACGGAAACGCTCGCTTTTCCAGGTAGTCATGATGGTGAACATCACCAGACCCAGCGTCAGAGGCAGCCAACCGCCGGAAATCAGTTTATCGAGGTTCGCGGAGAACAGCGGAACATCGACGCACAAGAACGCCACCAGGATCAGGAAGACGAAGTATTTATTCCAGTGCCAGTTTTTGCGCGCCACGGTGGTCGACAGAATTGAGGTCAGCACCATCGTCCCCGTCACCGCAATCCCGTACGCCGCAGCCAGATTGCTGGAGTGTTCAAAGCTCACAATCACAATAACCACTGCAAAATAGAGCATCCAGTTAACGAAAGGAATGTAGATCTGTCCCGATTCCATTTCCGAGGTATGGATGATACGCATCGGCGATAAATACCCCAGACGCACGGCCTGACGCGTCAGTGAGAAGACGCCGGAGATAACCGCCTGTGAAGCGATAACCGTTGCCAGCGCGGCGAGGATCAGGAGCGGTATCAACGCCCAGTCCGGCGCCAGCAGGAAGAACGGGTTTTTTATCGCTTCAGGATGCTTTAACAGCAACGCCCCCTGACCAAAATAGTTGAGTACCAGCGAAGGCAATACCACGGAGAACCATGCCAGGCGAATCGGCAACTTACCAAAGTGGCCCATATCCGCATACAGCGCTTCAACACCGGTAATCGACAACACCACCGCACCCAGCGCAATAAAGGACAACGTTTTGAATTCGAGGAAGAAATGCACCGCCCAATATGGATTGAGCGCCTGCAGCACTTCCGGATTGCCAATAATACTGCGCACGCCTAACACCGCCAGCGTCAGGAACCACAACAGCATAATCGGCGCAAACAGCTTACCGACCATGCCGGTACCGTGTTTTTGAATCAAAAACAGCAGGGTCAGTACGATTATCGAGAGCGGAACAATCCAGGTATCCAGTTGCGGGGCAATGATCTCCAGACCTTCAATCGCCGACATCACCGAGATAGCAGGCGTTATCACCACTTCTCCATAGAAGAAGCTGCCGCCAATCAACCCCATAATCACCAGCATGGAGGTTGTTCGTGCTGAAGTATTACGCCCGGCCAATGACATCAGCGTCAGGATCCCGCCTTCTCCGGCGTTATCCGCGCGCATGACAAACGTCAGGTATTTAATGGAGACAACAAAGATCAGCAGCCAGAAAATCAGCGAGAGAAAGCCAAATACGGCGTCACGTTCAACGCCAAAACCAAACTGGCCGGACAAACATTCACGAAGCGTATAAAGTGGGCTGGTACCAATATCACCGTAGACAACCCCAATGGCCGCAAGGGTAATCGCAGACAATGATTGTTTATTATCAGTGCTCATAGACTCGTCTTTCGTTTATACACATCATCTTTCAAGCTACCTCCGCGTGGGCTGCATTCGTTATTCCCCCCATCCCAGAAGAAAACTCCATTGCCGCCTTGGTGCAGCTTGATTGATTTGGTGTATATATAAGAAATGTGTGCGTCGTCCCTTGGCCCACAAAAAGGCGCACAGTATGCACGATTAATCGCAAAATCGTACCCCTAAATGAGACCAGATTAATCTGGCTCAAAGAAAAATAAGCGCACCTTCAGTCTATTACTGCACTGGTGTGAAGCATCTATACTCGCTGTTTATGCAGTACATTTGGCGAAAGGACGCCACTTCATTATGGCTCACCCACATTTATTAGCGGAAAGAATTTCCCGTCTGAGCAATGCGCTGGAAAAGGGACTTTATGAACGTAGCCACGCCATTCGTCTGTGTCTGCTGGCTGCACTTAGCGGCGAGAGCGTTTTCTTATTAGGTCCTCCCGGGATCGCGAAAAGCTTAATTGCCCGCAGACTGAAATTTGCCTTTCAAAATGCTCGCGCCTTCGAATATCTGATGACGCGCTTCTCTACGCCGGAAGAGGTTTTCGGCCCGCTGTCCATTCAGGCGTTAAAAGACGAAGGTCGCTATGAACGCTTAACGGCAGGCTATCTCCCTGAAGCTGAAATCGTCTTTCTCGATGAAATCTGGAAGGCGGGACCGGCGATTCTTAACACCCTGCTGACCGCCATCAACGAACGCCACTTCCGCAACGGCGCGCATGAAGAGAAAATCCCGATGCGCCTGCTGGTGGCAGCCTCCAACGAACTGCCTGAAGCAGACAGCAGCCTGGAAGCGCTGTACGACCGTATGCTGATTCGTCTGTGGCTGGATAAAGTCCAGGACAAGGCCAACTTCCGCTCGATGCTGTTAAGTCAGCAGGATGAAAGCGACAATCCGGTCCCGGCATCGTTACAGGTAACGGATGAAGAGTATTACCAGTGGCAAAAGGACATTGGCGCCATCACGCTTCCCGATCGCGTGTTTGAGCTTATTTTCATGCTGCGCCAGCAGCTGGACACGCTACCGAATGCCCCCTACGTGTCCGATCGTCGCTGGAAAAAAGCCATTCGCTTGCTCCAGGCCAGCGCCTTCTTTAGCGGACGTGATGCGGTAGTTCCCATCGATCTGATCCTGCTGAAAGATTGCCTGTGGTACGACGCACAAAGTCTGAATCTGATGCAGCAGCAGCTGGAAATATTGATGACCGGACACGCATGGCAACAGCAAGCCATGCTGACCCGTCTGGGCAGTATTGTGCAGCGCCGCATTCAGCTCCAGCAGCAGCAAAGCGATAAAACAGCATTCACCGTGATCCGTCAGGGCGGCATGTTCAGCCGTCGTCCTCATTATGATTTACCGCCGGAAGCCACGTCTTCCGTCGTGACATTATTACTGCAAAAGCCCTTAAAGCTGCATGATATGGAAGTTATCCACATTGCTTTCGAACGTAGTGCGCTGGAACTGTGGTTAACCAAAGGTGGTGAGATCCGCGGAAAATTAAACGGCATTGGTTTTGCCCAGACGCTGAACATGGAAGTGGATAGCGCGCAGCACCTGGTTGTACGCGACGTCAGCTTACAAGGCTCTCGCCTGGCATTGCCCGGTACATCACAAGAGAGTATGCCCGCAGAAATAAAACAGGAGCTTGAAGCGCTCGATAACGAGTGGCATCAGCAGCACAGCGCATTTAGCGAGCAGCAAAAATGTCTGTTTATTCATAGCGACTGGTTAGGCCGCATTGAGGCCAGCCTGCAGGATGTCGGGGCACAAATCCGCCAGGCGCAACAATGCTGACCCTTGATACGCTCAACATCATGCTGGCAGTCAGTGAAGAAGCGATGATCGAAGAGATGATCGTCGCCCTGCTGGCTTCTCCAAAGATGGTGGTATTTTTTAACAAATTCCCTCGCCTTAAAAAAGCGATCACTGACGATATTCCCCGCTGGCGTGAATCTTTGCGTAGCCGCCTCAAAGATACCCATGTACCGCCGGAGTTAGCGGAAGAGGTTATATGCTATCAACAAAGCCAGCTCCTCTCTCATGCGCAGTTTATCGTCCAGCTACCGCAAATATTGTCGCTATTACACCACCTCCATTCGCCATGGGCCGGACAAGCGCAGCAGTTGGTCAATGACAACAGCGCGTTTACGCCTGCCCTACATACGCTTTTTCTCCAGCGCTGGCGCCTGAGCCTGGTGGTGCAAACCACAACGCTGAATCAGCAACTGCTGGAAGAAGAGCGCGAGCATTTGCTCAGTGAAGTACAGGAACGGATGACCCTTAGCGGGCAACTGGAACCCGTACTGGCAGAAAATGACAACGCCGCAGGCCGGTTGTGGGATATGAGCGCAGGTCAAATCAAGCGCGGTGATTATCAGTTGATGGTGAAATATGGCGAATTCCTGACGCAACAACCTGAACTCCAGCGTCTGGCTGAGCAGTTAGGCCGTTCCAGAGAAGCGAAATCCGTACCGCGTAAAGATGCGCCAATGGAAACCTTCCGTACCCTGGTGCGCGAACCGGCAACCGTCCCGGAGCAAGTAGATGGCATCCAGCAAAGCGACGATATCCTGCGCCTGCTGCCGCCGGAACTGGCCACGCTGGGCATTACCGAACTGGAATACGAGTTCTACCGACGACTGGTGGAAAAGCAGTTGTTGACCTATCGCCTGCACGGCGAAGCATGGCGTGAGAAAGTCACGGAACGCCCCGTGGTGCATCAGGATTTTGACGAGCAACCGCGCGGACCGTTTATCGTCTGCGTTGATACTTCGGGATCGATGGGCGGGTTTAATGAGCAGTGTGCGAAAGCCTTTTGCCTGGCGCTAATGCGCGTCGCCCTTGCCGATAACCGACGCTGTTTCATCATGCTGTTTTCAACAGAAGTAGTGCGCTATGAGCTATCCGGCCCGGAGGGCATCGAACAGGCGATCCGTTTTTTAAGTCAGCGCTTTCGCGGTGGTACCGATATTGCCAGCTGTTTTCGCGCCATTACTGAGCGCATGCAGGGTCGGGAATGGTTTGATGCTGATGCGGTGGTGATCTCAGATTTTATCGCTCAGCGATTACCCGATGAGGTTGTCAGCAAAGTGGGGGAATTACAGCGGGTGCACCAGCACCGTTTTCACGCGGTGGCGATGTCAGCACATGGTAAACCCGGTATCATGCGCATTTTCGATCATATCTGGCGCTTTGATACCGGGATGCGAAGCCGCCTGCTCAGACGCTGGCGGCGTTAATTCTTACAACAGAGAGGCGACGCTTTCACGTACCTGTGCCGGCCATACGCCACACTGAACCTGACCAATGTGTGGTAATTGCAGCAACAGCATGGTCAGACGCGACTGCCCAATTCCTCCACCAATCGTCTGTGGCATTTCACCGCGCAGCAGCGCCTGGTGCCATTCCAGACTCAGACGATCTTCATCTCCGGTCAGAGACAGCTGATGTTTCAGAGCGTCAGCATCCACACGGATCCCCATAGAAGACAGCTCAAACGCATCTTCCAGTACCGGGTTCCAGACCAGAATATCACCGTTCAGACCGGCGTGACCCAGCTCGGACGCTGAACTCCAGTCATCATAATCCGGCGCACGTACATCATGGCGGTGACCGTCGCTGAGCTTGCCGCCGATCCCCACCAGGAATACCGCGCCCAGCTCTTTAGCGATCGCACGTTCACGACCTTTTGCGTCAAGACCCGGATAACGAGATAACAGTTCCTGGCTATGAACAAAGTGGATCTGCTCTGGCAGGAACGGTGCCAGACCAAACTCTTTGCTCACCGCAGCTTCGGTAGCCTTAATTCCCGCCCAGATAGCCTCTACCGTGCTTTTCAGAGTGGAGAATTGACGCTCGCCGTCGCCCATCACGCGCTCCCAGTCCCACTGGTCAACATACACTGAGTGCAGTGGGGAAAGGCGATCTTCATCAGGACGCAGGGCCTTCATATGCGTGTACAGCCCTTCGCCTGCGCTAAAGTCGTGTTGTCCTAATGTTTGACGCTTCCACTTCGCCAGTGAATGAACCACTTCGAATTGAGCGTCTGGCAATGCTTTAACCTTCACCTGCACCGCTTTTTCACAGCCCGACAAGTTATCTTGCGTGCCATCTCCTACGCGGCTGAGGATCGGAGCCTGAACTTCGATCAGACCTAAACGCTCTTCCAGCTGACGAGAAAAATGAGATTTTACGAAGCTAATTTGACGTTGTTTGGCAATGTAAGCGGTTTTCATTATGTGTACTCCTGTGTCCTGTTGCCTATGATTAAGCAACAGAATGTAGGTAATATTCAATAATCAACAAACAAAAAGCCGTCTTCGATTTTGATTCGTTAAAATTAACGTCTAAAATAGAGGGAATCATTAATCTACATAAGAAAAACCTATGGAAAATTATCAGATCGACAATCTGGACCGCGGCATTCTTGACGCCCTGATGGAAAATGCCCGAACGGCCTATGCCGAATTGGCCAAACAGTTCGGCGTTAGCCCGGGGACAATTCACGTTCGCGTAGAGAAGATGAAGCAGGCCGGGATTATTACCGGCGCGCGGATTGATGTTAGTCCCAAACAGTTGGGCTATGACGTCGGCTGCTTTATCGGCATCATCCTGAAAAGTGCGAAAGACTATCCGTCAGCGTTGGCCAGACTGGAAAGCCTCGATGAGGTGACCGAAGCGTATTACACCACCGGGCACTACAGCATCTTTATAAAGGTGATGTGCAAGTCGATCGACGCGTTACAGCAGGTACTTATCAACAAGATCCAAACAATTGATGAAATTCAGTCCACGGAGACCCTGATCGTCCTGCAAAACCCGATCATGCGTACCATCAAGCCATGATCGCTTTTTTTAATCCCCTATTTTTCCACAGGTAGATCCCAGCTCGCTCACAGCGTACAATACGCCCTCTTTATAAAGGTGGGCGATCATGGCAGAAATCACTCTTATCAGCGGCAGCACGCTTGGCAGTGCGGAATATGTAGCAGAGCATCTGGCTGAAAAACTGGACGACGCGGGTTTTTCCAGCGAAATACTGCATGGGCCAATGCTTGAAGAGGTCCCGACTGATGGGATCTGGCTGATTATTAGCTCCACGCACGGTGCGGGAGACATCCCTGACAACCTGCAGCCTTTATATGATGCCTTATGCGAGCAAAAACCGGACCTTTCACAAGTGCACTTTGGTGCAATCGGGATCGGCAGTCGTGAATATGACACCTTTTGCGGCGCAATCGACAAGCTGGAAGCCGAACTGAAAGCCTGCGGGGCAAAACAGATCGGCGAAACGCTCAGGATCAACGTACTGGAACATGAAATTCCGGAAGATCCGGCTGAAATTTGGCTGGGATCCTGGCATCCATTGCTCAGAGATTTGTAAAGATCGTACTTTTTTATGTGGATAACTCTGGTTAAAAGCTTGGATCAACCGGTAGTTATCCCAAGAACAACCGTTGTTCAGTTTTTGAGTTGTGTATAACCCTTCATTCTGCTCCCAGCTTATACGGGCCAGGATCACCGATCATTCACAGCTAATGATCCTCAACAACCTGTTGATCTTATTCAAAGGATCGCCCTTATCCACAGAAAGTTGCGATCCTAATAAGAGATCACAATAAAACAGATCTCTAAATAAAAAGATCTTCTTTTTAATACCCAGGATCCCAGGGCTTTCTCGATCGACTAAAGTTGAGTAGAATCCACGGCCCGGGCTTCAATCCACTTTCACACCGCGTTATGCGAGGCAATTACCATGTTTTATCAGGATCCTTTTGACGTCATCATCATTGGCGGGGGTCATGCAGGCACCGAGGCCGCAATGGCCGCGGCGCGAATGGGTCAACAGACTCTGCTTTTGACACACAATATCGACACTCTGGGACAGATGAGCTGCAACCCGGCGATCGGCGGTATTGGGAAGGGACACCTGGTAAAAGAAGTGGATGCGCTTGGTGGGTTGATGGCAAAAGCGATCGACCATGCAGGTATCCAGTTTAGGATACTAAACGCCAGCAAAGGGCCAGCCGTTCGTGCTACCCGAGCTCAGGCCGACCGTGTGCTCTATCGCCAGGCAGTACGCACCGCACTCGAGAATCAACCCAATCTGATGATCTTCCAACAGGCAGTTGAAGATCTGATTGTTGAAAACGATCGTGTTGTGGGTGCAGTGACCCAAATGGGACTGAAGTTCCGTGCCAAAGCGGTTGTGTTAACCGTAGGGACTTTTCTTGACGGCAAAATTCATATTGGTCTGGACAACTACAGCGGCGGCCGTGCTGGCGATCCGCCGTCTATCCCGCTGTCACGCCGTCTGCGTGAACTGCCGTTACGCGTCAGCCGCCTGAAAACCGGTACGCCGCCGCGTATCGATGCACGCACTATTGATTTCAGCGTGCTCGGCCAGCAAAACAGCGATAACCCGATGCCGGTCTTCTCATTCCTGGGCGATGCTTCTCAACATCCGCGTCAGATGCCGTGTTACATCACTCATACCAATGAGAGAACCCATGACGTGATCCGCAATAACCTCGATCGTAGCCCGATGTACGCTGGCGTGATCGAAGGTATCGGTCCGCGCTACTGCCCGTCGATCGAAGACAAAGTGATGCGCTTTGCCGATCGTAATCAGCATCAGATCTTCCTCGAACCGGAAGGACTCACGTCTAACGAAATTTATCCGAATGGTATCTCCACCAGCTTGCCGTTCGATGTGCAGATGCAAATTGTCCGCTCCATGCAGGGAATGGAAAATGCCAGAATCGTCCGTCCTGGCTACGCGATTGAGTATGATTTCTTCGATCCGCGCGACCTGAAACCCACTCTGGAAAGCAAATTCATCCAGGGTCTGTTCTTTGCGGGCCAGATTAACGGTACTACCGGTTACGAAGAAGCTGCCGCGCAAGGGATGCTGGCGGGTCTGAACGCCGCACGCTTGTCTGCTGAGAAAGACGGCTGGGCGCCGCGTCGCGATCAGGCTTATCTTGGTGTACTGGTGGACGATCTGTGTACGCTTGGCACCAAAGAACCGTACCGCATGTTCACCTCACGCGCAGAATACCGTTTGATGCTGCGCGAAGATAACGCCGACCTGCGTCTGACCGAAATTGGTCGCGAACTGGGTCTGGTGGACGACGAGCGCTGGGCTCGTTTCAACGAGAAGCTGGAGCGTATCGAACAGGAACGTCAGCGTCTCAAATCAACCTGGGTAAATCCGTTAGCGGAATCTGCAGCAGAAGTGAATGCTCACCTGGCTACGCCTTTGTCACGTGAAGCCAGCGGTGAAGATCTCCTGCGTCGCCCGGATATGACCTATGCTCAGTTGACCTCTTTATCTGCGTTTGCACCAGCGCTTGACGATGCTCAGGCCGCGGAACAGGTTGAGATTCAGGTGAAATACGAAGGGTATATCGCCCGTCAGCAGGAAGAAATCGAAAGACAACAGCGTAATGAGAACACCCTGTTGCCTGCAACGCTGGATTATCGTCAGGTCTCAGGCTTGTCGAATGAAGTTATCGCCAAGCTGAACGATCACAAACCGGTATCAATCGGCCAGGCATCGCGTATTTCTGGCGTAACGCCTGCCGCCATTTCCATTCTGCTGGTATGGCTGAAGAAACAAGGTATGCTGCGCCGCAGCGCTTGATAACACTATTTTGGCGGCGGGCGCTTCGCCTGCCCGCCCTACAAATTTGTAGTCCCGATAAGCTATAGCGCATCGGGAAATTGATTATGAACAGGTAACGACCGTGCTCAACAAACTCTCTCGTCTGCTGGCTGATGCTGGTATTTCTCTTACCGATCACCAGAAAAATCAGCTGATTGCGTATGTCGATATGCTGCACAAATGGAACAAAGCGTACAACTTGACGTCGGTACGGGATCCCAACGAAATGCTGGTGCGCCATATTCTGGACAGTATTGTCGTCGCGCCGTATCTGAAGGGGGAGCGTTTTATTGACGTGGGTACGGGACCGGGCCTGCCGGGTATTCCTCTCTCTATCGTGCGCCCAGAAGCGCATTTCACACTGCTGGATAGTCTGGGAAAACGCGTCCGTTTCTTGCGTCAGGTGCAGCATGAGCTTGCGCTTACTAACATCACTCCTGTGCAAAGCCGAGTTGAAGAATTCCCTTCAGAGCCGCCGTTCGATGGGGTCATTAGCCGTGCGTTCGCGTCACTTACTGATATGGTGAGTTGGTGCCATCATTTGCCTGGCCTGGATGGGCGTTTTTATGCGCTAAAAGGGCAGTTGCCAGAAGACGAAATTGCTTCGTTGCCTGCAGAATTCAGCGTCGAGTCGGTCGAAAAATTACGCGTTCCGCAACTGGATGGTGAACGTCATCTGGTGGTTATTAAGCCAAACAAAATTTAATTTTTATCAAAAAAAATAGAAAAAAAACGGCTATTCAGGTGTTAAAAGTCATAGGGAATAGTGTGGTTAAATGTCGTTACAATTCACTAGCGCCTTACGGTTTTGCATCATAACTATAACGTACCGTTTTTTGTTAAAAGCGAAACAAGTCAGCTGTGAAAATATCAGTCTGCTAAAAATAGAACGTAAGAACCACCCGTTGTGTTAATTTTTTATTATAAATGTCAATGCGTGGTTTTTTTGTTGTTAGCTGTTGTTTTTGAAATAGTGGCTATTTTTACGCTTAAATATCAAAAAGATGAAAAGGCATCATTTGCCACGTAAATAAATTATGCGAAGGTGAATATGTTCAATATGTGATCTGGTGCACGCTTTGCCGCCAGTATTTACGCGGCATTTGCAGTTTTGCATGATCGTTCACAGTTTGCTTAAAAGTGATAAATGTGGGGTAGCGAAAAATATTTAAACATTTATTCACTTTTTAGCTACTTATTGTTTGAAATCACGAAGGCGCACCGTATAATTTGACCGCTTTTTGATGCTTGACTCTAAGCCATAAAGAACGTTTTATACGACACGCGGCATACCTCGAAGGGAGCAGGAGTAAAAACGTGATGTCTATGTCGCTCTTGAGTCGAAACGTTGCTCGTAAGCTTTTGCTCACACAGTTTCTGGCGGTAATAGCAAGTGGATTGCTGTTTAGCCTCAAAGACCCTTTCTGGGGCATCTCCGCATTGTGCGGTGGATTGGCAGTGTTACTGCCTAATGTGTTGTTTATGATATTTGCCTGGCGTCACCAGGCGCATACACCAGCTAAAGGCCGAGTAGCCTGGACGTTCGCCTTCGGCGAAGCCTTCAAGGTGTTAGCTATGCTGGTTTTGCTGGTGGTGGCGTTGGCTGTTTTGAAAGCGGTATTCATGCCGCTGATCGTTACGTGGGTTTTGGTGCTGGTGGTTCAGATACTGGCGCCGGCTGTAATTAACAACAAAGGGTAAAGGCATCATGGCTTCAGAAAATATGACGCCGCAGGATTACATAGGACACCATCTGAATAACCTTCAGTTGGACCTACGTACATTCTCGCTGGTGGATCCGCACAACCCCCCAGCCACCTTCTGGACGCTCAATATTGACTCCATTTTCTTCTCGGTGGTTCTGGGTCTGTTGTTCCTGCTTATGTTCCGTAGCGTAGCTAAAAAGGCGACCAGCGGCGTACCAGGTAAATTTCAGACCGCGATTGAGCTGGTAATCGGCTTTGTGCATGGTAGCGTGAAAGACATGTACCATGGCAAAAGCAAGCTGATTGCTCCGCTGGCCCTGACGATTTTCGTCTGGGTATTCCTGATGAACTTGATGGATTTACTGCCTATCGACCTGCTGCCGTACATCGGTGAGCATATCTTTGGCCTGCCGGCTCTGCGTGTAGTTCCGTCTGCCGACGTGAACATCACCCTGTCGATGGCGCTGGGCGTATTTATCCTCATTCTGTTCTACAGCATCAAAATGAAAGGCATCGGCGGCTTCGCGAAAGAGTTGACGCTGCAGCCGTTCAATCACTGGGCGTTCATCCCTGTCAACTTAATCCTTGAAGGGGTAAGCCTGCTGTCCAAACCAATTTCTCTTGGTCTGCGACTGTTCGGCAACATGTATGCCGGTGAGCTGATTTTCATTCTGATTGCTGGTCTGTTGCCGTGGTGGTCACAGTGGATCCTGAATGTGCCATGGGCCATTTTCCACATACTGATTATCACGCTGCAAGCCTTCATATTTATGGTTCTGACGATTGTCTATCTGTCGATGGCATCTGAAGAGCATTAATTTACCAACACTACTACGTTTTAACTGAAACAAACTGGAGACTGTCATGGAAAACCTGAATATGGATCTGCTGTACATTGCTGCCGCTGTGATGATGGGTCTGGCGGCAATCGGTGCTGCGATCGGTATCGGCATCCTCGGGGGTAAATTCCTGGAAGGCGCAGCGCGTCAACCGGATCTGATTCCTCTGCTGCGTACTCAGTTCTTTATCGTTATGGGTCTGGTGGATGCAATCCCAATGATCGCTGTAGGTCTGGGTCTGTACGTGATGTTTGCTGTCGCGTAGTAAGCGTTGCTTGAATTAAGAGCAATATCAGAACGTTAACTAGATAGAGGCATTGTGCTGTGAATCTTAACGCAACAATCCTCGGCCAGGCCATCGCGTTTGTCCTGTTCGTTCTGTTCTGCATGAAGTACGTATGGCCGCCTTTAATGGCTGCCATCGAAAAACGTCAAAAAGAAATTGCTGACGGCCTTGCTTCTGCAGAACGAGCACATAAGGATCTTGACCTTGCAAAGGCCAGCGCGACCGACCAGCTGAAAAAAGCGAAGGCGGAAGCTCAGGTAATCATCGAGCAGGCGAACAAACGCCGTGCTCAGATCCTGGACGAAGCTAAAACTGAAGCAGAGCAGGAACGTACTAAAATCGTGGCACAGGCGCAGGCGGAAATTGACGCCGAGCGTAAACGTGCTCGCGAAGAGCTGCGTAAGCAAGTTGCTATCCTGGCTGTTGCTGGCGCCGAGAAGATCATCGAACGTTCCGTGGATGAAGCTGCTAATAGCGACATCGTGGACAAACTTGTCGCTGAACTGTAAGGAGGGAGGGGCTGATGTCTGAATTTATTACGGTAGCTCGCCCCTACGCCAAAGCAGCTTTTGACTTTGCCGTTGAGCACCAAAGCGTTGACCGTTGGCAGGATATGCTGACGTTTGCCGCTGAGGTGACGAAAAACGAACAAATGGCAGAGCTTCTCTCTGGCGCGCTGGCGCCGGAAACGCTCGCTGAGTCGTTTATCGCCGTGTGCGGTGAGCAGTTGGACGAAAGCGGCCAAAACCTGATTAGGGTAATGGCTGAAAATAACCGTCTGAATGCGCTCCCGGATGTTCTTGAGCAGTTTATTCATCTGCGTGCAGCTAGTGAGGCTATCTCTGAGGTAGAAGTCACTTCTGCCAATGCACTGAGTGATGAACAGCTTACGAAGATTAGTGCAGCGATGGAAAAACGTCTGTCACGCAAAGTTAAGCTGAATTGCAAAATCGATAAGTCTGTAATGGCAGGCGTAATCATCCGAGCGGGTGATATGGTCATTGATGGCAGCGTACGCGGCCGTCTTGAGCGCCTTGCAGACGTCTTGCAGTCTTAAGGGGACTGGAGCATGCAACTGAATTCCACCGAAATCAGCGAACTGATCAAGCAGCGCATTGCTCAGTTCAATGTTGTGAGCGAAGCTCACAACGAAGGTACTATTGTTTCTGTAAGTGACGGTGTTATCCGCATTCACGGCCTGGCCGATTGTATGCAGGGTGAGATGATTTCCCTGCCGGGTAACCGTTACGCTATCGCACTGAACCTGGAGCGCGACTCCGTAGGTGCCGTTGTGATGGGTCCATACGCTGACCTCGCCGAAGGCATGAAGGTTAAGTGTACGGGTCGTATTCTGGAAGTTCCGGTTGGCCGTGGCCTGCTGGGTCGTGTGGTGAACACTCTGGGTTCCCCAATTGACGGTAAAGGTCCGGTTGATAACGATGGCTTCTCGCCAATCGAAGTTATCGCACCAGGCGTAATCGAACGTCAGTCCGTCGACCAGCCAGTACAGACAGGTTATAAATCTGTTGATGCCATGATCCCAATCGGTCGTGGCCAGCGTGAGCTGATCATCGGTGACCGTCAGACAGGTAAAACTGCGATGGCAATCGATGCCATCATCAACCAGCGTGATTCCGGTATCAAATGTGTGTACGTGGCTATCGGCCAGAAAGCGTCCACCATTTCTAACGTGGTTCGTAAACTGGAAGAACACGGCGCACTGTCCAACACCATCGTTGTTGTGGCGACCGCGTCTGAATCTGCTGCTCTGCAATACCTGGCACCATATGCTGGTTGCGCAATGGGCGAATACTTCCGTGACCGCGGTGAAGACGCGCTGATCGTTTACGATGACCTGTCTAAACAGGCTGTTGCTTACCGTCAGGTTTCCCTGCTGCTCCGTCGTCCACCAGGACGTGAAGCATTCCCGGGCGACGTATTTTACCTCCACTCCCGTCTGCTGGAGCGCGCATCCCGCGTAAACGCGGAATACGTTGAGAAGTTCACCAATGGTGAAGTTAAAGGTAAAACCGGCTCCCTGACCGCTCTGCCGATTATCGAAACCCAGGCGGGTGACGTTTCTGCGTTTGTTCCGACCAACGTAATTTCCATTACAGATGGTCAGATCTTCCTGGAAACCAACCTGTTCAACTCCGGTATTCGTCCGGCAGTTAACCCGGGTATCTCCGTATCTCGTGTAGGTGGCGCAGCGCAGACCAAGATCATCAAGAAACTGTCCGGTGGTATTCGTACCGCACTGGCGCAGTATCGTGAACTGGCAGCGTTTTCTCAGTTCGCTTCCGACCTGGATGAAGCTACTCGTAAGCAGCTGAGCCACGGTCAGAAAGTAACTGAACTGCTGAAGCAGAAACAGTATGCCCCAATGTCTGTAGCACAGCAGGGTGTGGTGCTGTTTGCGGCTGAACGCGGTTACCTCGAAGATGTGGAACTGGCGAAAATCGGTAGCTTTGAAGCCGCTCTGCTGGCTTACGTTGACCGTGACCACGCTCCGCTGATGCAAGAGATCAACCAGTCCGGTGGCTATAACGATGAAATCGAAGGCAAGCTGAAAGCTATCCTCGATTCCTTCAAGGCAACCCAGTCCTGGTAACGTCTGGCGGTCTGCTTTAGGGCGGACCGCAAGGCATTGAGGAGAAGCTCATGGCCGGCGCAAAAGAGATACGTAGTAAGATCGCAAGCGTCCAGAACACGCAGAAGATCACTAAAGCGATGGAGATGGTCGCCGCTTCCAAAATGCGTAAATCGCAGGATCGCATGGCGGCCAGCCGTCCTTATGCAGAGACCATGCGCAAAGTGATTGGTCACCTTGCGAATGGTAATCTGGAATATAAGCACCCTTACCTGGAAGAACGCGACGTTAAGCGCGTGGGCTACCTGGTGGTGTCGACCGACCGTGGTCTGTGCGGTGGCTTGAACATTAACCTGTTCAAAAAGCTGCTGGCGGATATGAAAGCATGGTCCGATAAAGGCGTTCAGTGCGATATCGCAATGATCGGCTCTAAGGGCGTGTCTTTCTTTAACTCCGTTGGCGGTAATGTGATTGCTCAGGTAACCGGTATGGGGGATAACCCTTCCCTGTCCGAACTGATCGGTCCGGTTAAAGTGATGCTGCAGGCCTACGATGAAGGTCGTCTGGACAGACTGTACGTTGTCAGCAACAAATTTATTAACACCATGTCTCAGACGCCAACCATCACCCAACTGCTGCCTCTGCCGGCATCAGATGATGATGAATTGAAGCGTAAATCCTGGGATTACCTGTATGAGCCAGACCCGAAAGCGCTGCTGGATACCCTGCTGCGTCGTTATGTCGAGTCTCAGGTTTATCAGGGCGTGGTAGAAAACCTGGCCAGCGAGCAGGCCGCACGTATGGTGGCGATGAAAGCCGCGACCGACAATGGCGGCAGCCTGATTAAAGAGCTGCAGTTGGTATACAACAAAGCTCGTCAGGCCAGCATTACTCAGGAACTCACCGAAATCGTCGGTGGTGCATCCGCGGTATAACCAGGTTAATTCGTAGAGGATTCAAGATGGCTACTGGAAAAATTGTCCAGGTAATCGGCGCCGTGGTTGACGTCGAATTCCCTCAGGATGCCGTACCGCGCGTGTACGATGCTCTTGAGGTTATGAATGGTAAAGAGAGCCTGGTGCTGGAAGTTCAGCAGCAGCTCGGCGGCGGTATCGTACGTACCATCGCCATGGGTTCTTCCGACGGTCTGCGTCGTGGTCTGGAAGTTAAAGATCTCGAGCACCCGATCGAAGTCCCGGTAGGTAAAGCAACTCTGGGTCGTATCATGAACGTCCTGGGTCACCCGATCGACATGAAAGGCGATATCGGTGAAGAAGAGCGTTGGGCTATCCACCGCGCGGCACCTTCCTATGAAGAGCTGTCCAGCTCTCAGGAACTGCTGGAAACCGGCATTAAAGTTATCGACCTGATGTGTCCGTTCGCTAAGGGCGGTAAAGTTGGTCTGTTCGGTGGTGCGGGTGTAGGTAAAACCGTAAACATGATGGAGCTGATCCGTAACATCGCGATCGAACACTCCGGTTACTCCGTGTTTGCGGGCGTGGGTGAACGTACTCGTGAGGGTAACGACTTCTACCACGAAATGACCGACTCCAACGTTCTGGACAAAGTATCCCTGGTATATGGCCAGATGAACGAGCCGCCGGGAAACCGTCTGCGCGTTGCTCTGACCGGTCTGACCATGGCAGAGAAGTTCCGTGACGAAGGTCGTGACGTTCTGCTGTTCGTCGATAACATCTATCGTTACACCCTGGCCGGTACAGAAGTATCCGCACTGCTGGGTCGTATGCCATCAGCGGTAGGCTACCAGCCGACCCTGGCGGAAGAGATGGGTGTTCTTCAGGAACGTATCACCTCTACCAAAACCGGTTCTATCACCTCCGTTCAGGCGGTATACGTACCTGCGGATGACTTGACTGACCCATCCCCAGCAACCACCTTTGCTCACTTAGATGCAACCGTGGTACTGAGCCGTCAGATCGCATCTCTGGGTATCTACCCGGCAGTTGACCCGCTGGACTCCACCAGCCGTCAGCTGGATCCGCTGGTTGTTGGTCAGGAACACTACGACACCGCGCGTGGCGTACAGTCCCTGCTGCAGCGTTATCAGGAACTGAAAGACATCATCGCCATCCTGGGTATGGATGAACTGTCTGAAGAAGACAAACTGGTGGTAGCACGCGCACGTAAAATTCAGCGCTTCCTGTCCCAGCCGTTCTTCGTTGCGGAAGTATTCACCGGTTCTCCGGGTAAATACGTATCCCTGAAAGACACCATCCGTGGCTTTAAAGGCATCATGGAAGGCGAATACGACCACCTGCCAGAGCAGGCGTTCTACATGGTTGGTTCTATCGACGAAGCCGTGGAAAAAGCCAAAAAACTTTAACGCCTTAATCGGAGGGTGATATGGCAATGACTTACCACCTGGACGTCGTCAGCGCAGAGCAGCAAATGTTCTCTGGTCTGGTCGAAAAAATCCAGGTAACGGGTAGTGAAGGTGAACTGGGTATTTTCCCGGGTCACGCACCGCTGCTCACCGCCATTAAGCCTGGTATGATCCGCATCGTTAAACAGTTCGGTCATGAAGAGTTTATCTATCTGTCTGGCGGCATTCTCGAAGTGCAGCCTGGCAGCGTGACCGTTCTGGCTGATACCGCGATTCGCGGACAGGATCTCGATGAAGCGAGAGCCCTGGAAGCGAAGCGTAAGGCTGAAGAGCACATTAAGAGCTCTCATGGTGACGTGGATTACGCTCAGGCATCTGCGGAACTGGCCAAAGCGATCGCGAAACTGCGCGTTATCGAGTTGACCAAAAAAGCGATGTAACACCGGCTTGAAAAGCACAAAAGCCAGTCTGGTTGCCAGGCTGGCTTTTTTTATGGTTTTGTTTCAGTGAAAGTGGAACTAAAAAGCTGTTTTATTATTTTGTGATTTGTGTCACAAAAATATTGATCGGTTAAAAAATGAGGCGTAGACTCTTTTTTGTGTGATGTGTGTCACATAATTAACTCAGATAAAAACAGGATACCAACATGAAACTGATTAATAAAATCATCGCCCTTTTCAGCAGCATGGAAGTTTAGTCTTCCCAACCTGCTCTGTGGCGCGATGCTTCATACGGTTATCAGCACGCGCCAGCTGTTATTAAATCCCCCTCCTCCGCTTTATCGTTTGTCCTCTTCCCTTTTAAAACTCTATTTTCCCTGTCTGTTTTTTCTGCTTCTCGCTGAATCACATTAATAAAATTATACTTTTCTTTTGTAACTCTTTATTCATGCAGTAAAAAAATAGCAAAAACATTAACCTAAGGCTTTAATAAGAGCAGCCTCCTGGTTTTTGGGAGACAAAAGACGCCGAAATAGACGAAAATAGAGAGTTATCAGAGGGGAAATTTCCCCGATTGAACGTTTTATCTTCGGTCCATTTCACGATGAAAAAAATGTAGTATTTTCAATGTGAAACGGTATAAATTCGTTCTCAAATTACAGTCAGGACGTGTATGTTGAATAATGCTATGAGCGTCGTGATCCTTGCCGCAGGCAAAGGCACGCGTATGTATTCCGATCTCCCTAAAGTGCTGCATACCCTCGCAGGAAAGCCGATGGTTCAGCATGTCATTGATGCCGCTAATGAATTAGGTGCGACTCACGTACATCTGGTCTACGGGCACGGTGGTGATTTGCTTAAGCAGACGCTGAAAGATGGCAATCTAAACTGGATTCTGCAGGCAGAGCAGTTGGGGACCGGCCATGCAATGCAGCAGGCAGCGCCATTCTTTGGTGATGACGAAGACATTTTAATGCTCTATGGCGATGTGCCGCTGATCTCTACCGATACCTTACGTAGCCTGCGTGATGCTAAACCGCAGGGCGGCATCGGCCTGTTAACGGTAAAACTGGATGATCCATCCGGCTATGGGCGTATTACGCGTGAGAACGGTAACGTCACCGGTATCGTCGAGCATAAAGATGCAACTGACGAGCAGCGCCAAATCCAGGAAATCAACACCGGTATTCTGATTGCCAATGGCGCTGATATGAAGCGCTGGCTGTCCAAACTCACCAATAACAATGCGCAGGGTGAATACTACATCACCGATATCATTGCTATGGCGTATCAGGAAGGACGCGAAATTGCTGCGGTACATCCGGCACGTATTAGCGAAACGGAAGGGGTGAATAACCGTCTTCAGTTATCCCGTCTGGAGCGTGTTTATCAGTCTGAGCAAGCAGAGAAACTGTTGCTGGCGGGCGTGATGCTGCGCGATCCTGCACGTTTTGATCTTCGCGGTACGCTTATTCACGGGCGCGATGTTGAAATTGATACTAACGTTATCATTGAAGGTAACGTAACCGTTGGTGATCGCGTCAAGATTGGTGCTGGCTGTATCATCAAAAACAGCGTGATTGGTGAAGGTTGTGAGCTTAGCCCATACAGTGTGGTGGAAGATGCCCATCTGGAAGCCGCTTGCACCATCGGCCCATTCGCGCGTCTGCGCCCGGGTGCTGAGCTGCAGGAAGGCGCGCACGTGGGTAACTTCGTCGAAATGAAAAAAGCGCGTTTGGGTAAAGGTTCTAAAGCTGGTCATCTGACCTATCTGGGCGATGCGGAAATTGGCGATAACGTGAATATCGGCGCGGGTACGATTACCTGCAACTACGATGGTGCCAATAAGTTTAAAACCATTATTGGTGATGATGTGTTTGTGGGTTCTGATACCCAGTTGGTGGCGCCTGTCACCGTGGGTAAAGGTGCCACCATCGCTGCTGGCACTACCGTAACGCGTAATGTCGCCGATAACGAACTGGTATTAAGCCGTGTACCTCAGGTCCATAAACAGGGCTGGCAGCGTCCGGTGAAGAAGAAGTAATTTTTTGCCGGATGGCGGCTTTGCCTTATCCGTCCTACGTGCGGTGACGTTCTGTAGGCCTGATAAGCGTAAGCGCCATCAGGCAGACAAGAGATGAGGGGATAACATAATCCTCCGCTCAACAAGCAGTACCATAAAAATAACCCCACTCTCTACAAGGCTCGGGGCGCCCGGAAAGGGCAAATACAGGTCAGCGACAACGACAGGCAAATGCCTAAATTCGGAATCAAAAAATATGTGTGGAATTGTTGGCGCTATCGCGCAGCGTGATGTAGCTGAAATCCTTCTCGAAGGTTTACGTCGTCTGGAATATCGTGGTTATGACTCTGCTGGTCTGGCCGTTGTCGATGCTGAAGGCAACATGACCCGTCTGCGTCGTCTGGGTAAAGTGCAGATGCTGACTGCTGCTGCGGAAGAACATCCGCTGCATGGTGGTACAGGTATCGCTCATACCCGTTGGGCGACACACGGTGAACCTTCAGAAGCGAACGCGCATCCCCATGTTTCTGAACACATTATTGTGGTGCATAACGGCATCATTGAAAACCATGAACCTCTGCGTGAACTACTGAAAACCCGTGGTTACACCTTTGTTTCTGAAACCGACACCGAAGTGATTGCTCACCTGGTGCATTGGGAACTGGAACAGGGTGGTACGCTGCGTGAAGCCGTACTGCGTACTATTCCACAGTTGCGCGGTGCCTATGGCACGGTGATCATGGATACCCGTAACCCGGAAACTCTGCTGGCGGCCCGTTCAGGTAGCCCGCTGGTGATTGGTCTGGGGATGGGGGAAAACTTTATCGCTTCCGATCAGCTGGCGCTGTTGCCGGTAACCCGTCGCTTTATCTTCCTGGAAGAAGGTGACATCGCAGAAGTGACCCGTCGTTCGGTCTCTATTTTCGACAAGTCTGGCGCACAAGTGAAGCGTCAGGATATCGAATCGAATCTGCAGTATGACGCGGGCGAAAAAGGTATTTATCGCCACTACATGCAGAAAGAGATCTACGAACAGCCGAACGCAATTAAAAATACGCTGACCGGGCGCATTAGTCACGGTGAAGTGGATTTAAGCGAGCTGGGTTCACGTGCCAACGAGTTGCTGTCTCAGGTTGAGCATATCCAGATTATCGCCTGCGGTACGTCCTACAACTCCGGTATGGTGTCCCGCTACTGGTTTGAATCGCTGGCTGGTATTCCTTGTGATGTCGAAATCGCTTCCGAGTTCCGCTATCGCAAATCCGCCGTGCGTCGTAACAGCCTGATGATTACCCTTTCCCAGTCCGGTGAAACGGCGGATACCCTGGCAGGTCTGCGCTTATCTAAAGAGCTGGGCTATCTGGGCTCGCTGGCTATTTGTAACGTACCGGGATCTTCTCTGGTGCGCGAATCCGACCTGGCGATGATGACCAATGCCGGTACCGAAATCGGTGTGGCCTCCACGAAAGCATTTACCACCCAACTGACCGTTCTGCTGATGCTGGTGGCGAAACTGTCTCGTCTGAAAGGCCTGGATGCGTCTATCGAGCAGGAGATCGTTCACGGTCTGCAGGCACTGCCGAGCCGTATTGAGCAGATGCTGTCTCAGGACAAACGCATTGCCGCTCTGGCGGAAGGTTTCTCAGACAAACACCATGCGCTGTTCCTGGGCCGTGGCGATCAGTACCCGATTGCGCTGGAAGGCGCGCTGAAGCTGAAAGAGATCTCTTATATTCACGCTGAAGCTTATGCTGCAGGCGAACTGAAACACGGTCCGCTGGCGCTGATTGATGCCGATATGCCGGTTATCGTAGTTGCACCGAACAACGAACTGTTGGAAAAACTGAAATCCAACATTGAAGAAGTTCGCGCCCGTGGCGGTCAGTTGTACGTCTTTGCGGACCAGGATGCTGGCTTTACCAGCAGCGAAAACATGCACATCATTGAGATGCCGCATGTGGAAGAGGTGATTGCACCGATCTTCTACACCGTTCCGCTGCAGTTGCTGGCGTATCACGTGGCGCTGATTAAAGGCACCGACGTGGACCAGCCGCGTAACCTGGCAAAGTCGGTTACCGTAGAGTAATCCGCACTTAACTGAACTGAAAATGCCCTGCTGTAAGTGGGGCATTTTTTTAGCTTGTTCTGTTTTTAATCAATTATCCCGCCTGTTTTATGTGACAAACCGTCATCTTCAACTACTGTTTTCAGTGTCATAAAAAGAAAATTTCAGCGAAATGTTATTGTCATGATGGTGATTAACATTCTGTTTTAAATGTATTTTTAGATAAAAAACTTCCCAATTTTTTCATTGTCATAAAACTGTCATATTTCGTACATTTAACTGTCACCTGTTTGTCCTATTTTGCTCACAGTAGCAACTCAAACAACGATTTACGAAAACCGTGCAGGAGACATTATGAAAGTTATGCGTACCACTGTCGCAACTGTTGTCGCCGCGACCTTATCCATGAGCGCGTTTTCTGCGTTTGCAGCAGCGAGCCTGACAGGTGCAGGTGCAACCTTCCCTGCGCCAGTGTATGCCAAATGGGCAGATACCTATCAGAAAGAGACCGGTAGCAAAGTAAACTACCAGGGTATCGGCTCCTCCGGTGGTGTAAAACAAATTACGGCCAATACCGTTGATTTCGGCGCCTCTGACGCACCGTTGTCTGACGAGAAACTGGCGCAAGAAGGCCTGTTCCAGTTCCCGACGGTTATCGGTGGTGTGGTGCTGGCGGTGAACATCCCTGGCCTGAAATCCGGCGAACTGGTGCTGGACGGTAAAACGCTGGGCGACATCTACCTCGGTAAAATTAAGAAGTGGGATGATGAAGCCATCACCAAACTGAACCCGGGTCTGAAGCTGCCTTCTCAGAATATCGCCGTTGTGCGTCGTGCTGACGGTTCCGGTACTTCATTCGTTTTCACCAGCTACCTGGCGAAAGTGAACGAAGAGTGGAAATCTAAAATTGGTTCCGGCTCTACCGTTAACTGGCCGACCGGTCTGGGCGGTAAAGGTAACGACGGTATCGCTGCGTTCGTACAGCGTCTGCCGGGTTCTATCGGCTACGTTGAGTACGCTTATGCTAAGCAGAACAACCTGGCGTACACCAAGCTGGTCTCTGCTGATGGCAAACCGGTAAGTCCGACCGAAGAAAACTTTGCCAACGCTGCAAAAGGCGCTGACTGGAGCAAAACCTTCGCCCAGGATCTGACTAACCAGAAAGGTGACGATGCGTGGCCGATCACTTCCACCACCTTCATCCTGGTGCATAAAGAGCAGAAGAAACCTGAGCAGGGCGCTGAAGTGCTGAAGTTCTTCGATTGGGCGTACAAAAATGGTGGCAAACAGGCTAATGACCTGGATTACGCCAGCCTGCCGGACAGCGTGGTTGAGCAGATTCGTGCTGCATGGAAGACCAACGTGAAGGACAGCAGCGGTAAAGCGCTGTACTAAATACCCGTCATACTTCGAGCCGCAGCTGTGTTGGCTGTGCTTGTTCACCCCAGTCACATAGTGAATCTATGCTCCTGGGTATTCACAAGCTTGCCGCCTTGCTGCAACTCGAATTATTTAGGGTATGGCATTACGTTAGCCGGGAAGCACGATAAAATGCGTGCTTCCTGGCCCAAACTTAAAGAGTGATTTATGGCTGCAACCAAGCCTGCTTTGAACCCACCGGGTAAAAAAGGTGACATGATATTCAGCGCGCTGGTAAAACTGGCTGCGCTGATTGTGCTATTGATGTTGGGTGGCATTATTGTCTCTCTGATTATCTCCTCCTGGCCAAGCATTCAGAAATTTGGCTTCTCCTTTCTGTGGACTAAAGAATGGGATGCGCCAAACGATATCTACGGTGCATTAGTACCGATTTACGGTACGCTGGTCACCTCGCTTATCGCACTGCTGATCGCCGTTCCGGTGAGTTTTGGCATTGCCTTATTCCTGACTGAACTTGCTCCTGGTTGGCTGCGTCGCCCGCTGGGTATCGCTATTGAATTGCTGGCGGCAATTCCGAGTATCGTGTACGGCATGTGGGGCCTGTTTATCTTTGCCCCGCTGTTTGCGACTTACTTCCAGGAGCCGGTCGGGAACATCCTTTCCAACATTCCGTTTGTTGGCGCGCTGTTTGCGGGTCCGGCATTTGGTATCGGTATTCTGGCCGCTGGCGTGATCCTCGCCATCATGATCATCCCGTACATTGCGGCGGTTATGCGCGATGTGTTCGAACAAACGCCGGTGCTGATGAAAGAGTCAGCCTACGGCATCGGTTGTACTACCTGGGAAGTTATCTGGCGCATCGTCCTGCCGTTCACCAAAAACGGCGTGATTGGCGGCGTGATGCTCGGTCTGGGCCGCGCGCTGGGTGAAACCATGGCGGTGACGTTCATCATCGGTAACACCTACCAGCTCGATAGTGCCTCGCTGTACATGCCGGGCAACAGTATTACTTCTGCGCTGGCGAATGAATTTGCCGAAGCGGAATCAGGACTGCACGTTGCCGCGTTGATGGAACTGGGCCTGATTCTGTTTGTGATTACCTTCATCGTGCTGGCGGCGTCTAAGTTCATGATCATGCGCCTTGCGAAGAACGAGGGGGCACGCTAATGGCTACGCTTGAAATGCAAAACACCGCTGCGCTTGCGGAATCCCGCCGTAAAATGCAGGCGCGTCGTCGTCTGAAGAACCGCATCGCGCTGACGCTCTCTATGGCGACCATGGCATTCGGTCTGTTCTGGCTTATCTGGATCCTGATGTCCACGATCACCCGCGGTATTGACGGTATGTCACTGGCGCTGTTCACCGAAATGACACCTCCGCCGAATACGGCTGGTGGTGGTCTGGCGAATGCCCTGGCCGGTAGCGGACTGTTAATTCTGTGGGCGACCGTGTTTGGTACACCGCTTGGTATTATGGCGGGCATCTACCTGGCAGAGTACGGACGTAAGTCCTGGCTGGCTGAGGTGATCCGCTTTATCAACGACATCCTGCTTTCTGCGCCATCAATCGTGGTCGGTCTGTTCGTTTACACCATCGTGGTAGCAAAAATGGAGCACTTTTCCGGCTGGGCGGGCGTTATCGCGCTGGCGCTGCTGCAGGTGCCCATTGTTATTCGTACCACGGAGAACATGCTCAAGCTGGTACCGGATAGCCTGCGTGAAGCCGCCTATGCGCTGGGTACGCCGAAATGGAAGATGATTTCTGCGATCACCCTGAAGGCCTCTGTCTCAGGCATCATTACAGGCGTTTTACTGGCTATTGCACGTATCGCAGGTGAAACGGCTCCGCTGCTGTTTACGTCGCTCTCCAATCAGTTCTGGAGCACCGACATGATGCAGCCTATCGCCAACCTGCCGGTCACTATCTTTAAGTTTGCGATGAGCCCGTTTGCTGAGTGGCAGCAACTGGCCTGGGCCGGGGTACTGATTATTACCCTGTGCGTACTGCTGCTGAACATTCTGGCGCGCGTCATTTTCGCGAAGAAGAAACACGGTTAAGACGAAGTGCCGGATGGCGGCGTAAACGCCTTATCCGGCCTACGATTGAAGACATTTGTAGGCCTGAAAGCTGCGCGCCATCAGGCATGATGAGGAAAAGATTGAAATGAGTATGGTTGATACTGCCCCGGGTAAGATTCAGGTTCGTGATTTGAACTTCTACTATGGCAAGTTCCATGCCCTGAAGAACATCAACCTGGATATTGCCAAAAACCAGGTAACGGCGTTTATCGGGCCGTCAGGCTGTGGTAAATCGACGCTGCTGCGTACGTTCAATAAAATGTTTGAACTGTATCCGGAACAGCGTGCGGAAGGCGAAATCCTGCTGGATGGCGACAATATTCTCACCAACACTCAGGATATCGCTCTGCTGCGTGCCAAAGTGGGCATGGTATTCCAGAAGCCGACGCCGTTCCCGATGTCCATCTACGACAACATCGCTTTTGGCGTGCGTCTGTTTGAGAAACTCTCTCGTGCGGATATGGACGAGCGTGTGCAGTGGGCATTGACCAAGGCCGCGCTGTGGAACGAAACCAAAGATAAATTACACCAGAGCGGGTACTCTCTCTCCGGTGGTCAGCAGCAGCGTCTGTGTATTGCGCGTGGGATCGCCATTCGCCCGGAAGTGCTTCTGCTTGATGAGCCGTGTTCAGCGCTCGACCCTATTTCTACCGGGCGTATCGAAGAGCTGATCACTGAGCTGAAAGAGGATTACACCGTCGTTATCGTTACCCACAACATGCAGCAGGCTGCGCGTTGTTCCGATCACACGGCATTTATGTACCTGGGCGAGTTGATTGAGTTCAGTAACACGGACGATCTGTTCACCAAGCCCGCGAAGAAACAAACTGAAGACTACATCACCGGTCGTTACGGCTGATTCAGGAGCTTGTTGTGGATAATCTTAACCTTAATAAACATATTTCCGGCCAGTTCAATGCAGAGCTGGAAAGCATCCGTACCCAGGTGATGACCATGGGCGGCATGGTCGAGCAGCAGCTTTCTGATGCGATTACCGCCATGCACAATCAGGACAGTGAGCTGGCGAAGCGCGTCATTGAGGGCGATAAGAACGTCAATATGATGGAAGTGGCGATCGACGAGGCCTGCGTGCGTATCATTGCCAAGCGTCAGCCGACCGCCAGTGACTTGCGTCTGGTGATGGCGATTATCAAAACGATCGCTGAGCTGGAACGTATTGGCGACGTTGCGGATAAAATTTGCCGCACCGCGCTGGAGAAATTTTCTCAACAGCATCAGCCGTTGCTGGTAAGCCTGGAATCACTGGGTCGCCACACCGTACAAATGCTGCATGACGTGCTGGATGCGTTTGCGCGTATGGATCTTGACGAAGCGGTACGTATTTATCGCGAAGATAAGAAAGTCGACCAGGAGTATGAAGGTATCGTGCGTCAGCTGATGACCTACATGATGGAAGACCCGCGTACCATTCCAAGCGTGCTGACCGCGCTGCTCTGCGCGCGCTCCATCGAGCGTATCGGTGACCGTTGCCAGAATATCTGCGAATACATCTTCTACTTCGTGAAGGGACAAGACTTCCGTCACGTGGGTGGTGATGAGCTGGATAAGCTGCTGGCGGGCAAAGATCCGAAAGAGTGATGTTTGTGGCGGGTGGCGCTAACGCTTACCCGCTCTACGAGACATGCAGGCCGGATCAGCGTTAGCGCCATCCGGCCTTTCAGCTATCGCGTAATATTCCAACCCCGCGCCTTCCATAACGCTGGCAACTGTGCCAGATCGGTAAACGTCGTCACTTTTGGATGATCGATTGGTTTGTTATGCGGATCGGCGCAGAAGTAAAACACTTCCATCCCTGCAGCAATCCCCGCCTGGGCACCTGCGCTGGAGTCATCAACCAGAATGCAGTTCTCAACGTTAACGTCCATCGCTTTCGCCGCATGGAACATCAGGGCCGGATCGGGTTTCCAGCGTTGAATATCGTAGCCGCTGAACAGCAAATCAGGGAAATGGTGCAACATACCCAGCTTACCCAGCGAGTGCTGCATCTTGCTGACCGGACCGTTAGATACCACGCTCATAGGGACGGTCATGCTGTCCAGCAGCGCATTGGCTCCGGCAATCACCTCCAGTTCCGTATCGAACAGACGTGCGACCTCTGCGCGGTAAACCGGTTCTAATTCGGCTTTTGCCAGTTCGACACCGTGCTCTTCGTTGATAATGTCGATGATCTCGTACAGCTTTACCCCCTTGAAGCGTTTAAAAGTTTCTTCAAGATCGAGCGTAATGCCGAACGCCTGGAACATGCTGACATACGCGCGAGAACAAATCACTTCACTGTCGACAAGGGTACCGTCACAGTCAAAAAATACGGCTTCTATCTGGGACATGTCATTTCCGTTTTAACAAGTTTAACGTTTTCGTAATGCATTATTGGGCGACGCAATCGTTGCCGTATAAGCAAAATCAATGAAAAAAGTTGCTCATAACCCAACCCTATTGTCGCATTTTGGTATAGGATAGCGACGAATTTTCCCTCCTTGTTCGGAAATTGATAATGAGTCAACAACACACAACCCAGGCTTCTGGCCAGGGGATGCTGGAACGCGTGTTCAAACTGCGCGAACATGGCACGACGGCACGGACCGAAGTGATCGCCGGTTTAACCACCTTCCTGACGATGGTGTATATCGTTTTTGTTAACCCGCAAATTCTTGGCGTGGCTGGCATGGATACCAGCGCCGTCTTTGTGACCACCTGCCTGATTGCTGCATTTGGTAGCATCCTGATGGGCCTGTTTGCCAACCTGCCGGTCGCACTTGCGCCTGCTATGGGTCTGAATGCGTTCTTCGCCTTCGTGGTCGTTGGCGCGATGGGCCTGTCATGGCAGATCGGTATGGGCGCAATCTTCTGGGGCGCGGTAGGTCTGCTGCTGCTGACGATTTTCCGCGTACGTTACTGGATGATTGCCAACATCCCGGTTAGCTTGCGCGTGGGGATCACCAGCGGTATTGGTCTGTTCATCGGTATGATGGGGCTGAAAAACGCTGGTGTTATCGTCGCCAACCAAGACACCCTGGTGTCTATTGGCAACCTGACGTCCCACAGCGTACTGCTCGGTATTCTGGGCTTCTTTATCATCGCGATTCTGGCTTCACGTAACATCCATGCGGCGGTACTGATCTCTATCATTGTGACCACGCTGCTGGGTTGGATGCTGGGCGATGTCCATTACAACGGGATCGTCTCCGCGCCGCCGAGCGTAATGTCCGTTATCGGGCATGTTGATCTGGCTGGTTCGTTTAACATTGGTCTTGCGGGCGTAATTTTCTCGTTCATGCTGGTCAACCTGTTCGACTCCTCCGGTACGCTGATTGGCGTCACGGATAAAGCCGGTCTGGCGGATGCGAAGGGTAAGTTTCCGCGCATGAAGCAGGCGCTGTATGTGGATAGCGTGTCATCAGTTGCTGGTGCGTTTATCGGTACTTCTTCCGTTACCGCGTATATCGAGTCTTCTTCCGGGGTTTCTGTCGGTGGACGTACTGGCCTGACCGCGGTAGTTGTTGGCCTGTTGTTCCTGCTGGTTATCTTCCTGTCGCCGCTGGCGGGAATGGTACCGGGATATGCGGCCGCGGGTGCGCTGATTTACGTTGGCGTCCTGATGACATCAAGCCTGTCGCGCGTGAAGTGGGATGACCTGACTGAAGCCGTTCCGGCGTTTATTACCGCCGTGATGATGCCGTTTAGCTTCTCGATTACCGAAGGTATCGCGCTGGGCTTTATTTCCTACTGTGTGATGAAAATCGGTACCGGACGTTTCCGCGATCTCAGCCCGTGCGTCATCGTTGTCGCACTGCTGTTTGTGTTAAAGATTGTGTTTATCGACGCGCATTAATTGCCGCTGAGACGGTGCTGCGCGAGGCGTGTAGACCTGATAAGCGCAGCGCCATCAGGTAAATTTGATAACCGGATACGGCCCGCCAGGCATTGCAGCCAGCGGGCTTTTTCTTTTAGGCTTTCACACGCTGGATGTAGTCGCCAAATGCGGTCAGCTGGCCGGTTAGATGGTCCAGCGTACTTTGGTCGATCACTTCACCCGTCTGCGGGTCCACTTTGTTCTGAATCACGCCGCCCATAAATTCCGGCTTATTCATTACCATGGCGTCGAGGAACACCAGGATCTGACGCAGATGATACTGGCAGCGCGCGCCGCCAATGGCGCCCATGGAGCTGGTCTGGATCAGCACCGGCTTACCCGATAATGGCTGATCCGGCAGGCGGGACAGCCAGTCGATGGCGTTCTTCAGTCCGCCAGGCACAGAATAGTTATATTCCGGTGTCACGATGACGACACCGTCAGCCTTCCTGATTTGCTCTGCCAGCGCTTCTACGCTTGCCGGAAAACCTTCTTCCTGCTGGAGGTCGGCATCGTACAGTGGGATATCACCAATTGATGGCAACGCGTTGACTTCCATTCCTGCTGGAGCAATCTTGGGCAGCGTACGGGCAACCATTCCATTAAACGAACCTTTGCGTAGACTTCCCAGTAACGTAACAACATTCAATGTTTCTGACATGGTGACTCCTGTTTCATCATAAAGGTTAAATCAAAGCGTATGGCTCTTCGCTGCGCATAATTGAGAGAACCGGATCAGACGACCCGTAGGCTCATTGGCGCGGGTCTGGATATCAGGCAAACTTTTCCAGTCCTGTTTACCATCAAACTCCCAAACCTTGAGTTTTTCAATGGTTGGCGTAACCGCAACCGACCACACCAGTACATCTTCCGCATCGCAAATGGCTTCAACCTGCGCAACATGGGCACATTTCAGACGTCCTGCGCCGGGTAAAAGCTGGAGTTCGTGCGGATCATCATTGCTTACATCGCCGGTGAGTTTGAGTACGCTCTGGCGCAACGTAATGAGCTGCGCGCGTGCTTCGTTGGGGTCGTTTTGGTTATTGATCCACAGATTTTCGTTGCTGGAGAAGCGCCATGTTTCCGTTGAATGCGGATGGTGAAAGCTGCGGGTAGCTCGCTGCAGTTCCATATCCAGCCCGCACGTTCCTTCAGTTGTTAGCGCAACGCCAACGATATTCCCGGCATAGGAAATCGAAAATCCCGGCAGGTTCTTATCGCGAAAAACGGGCTTTCCTTTGGCCTGAGTAACAATCTCGGGCAGCGTACTGGTGCCGTAAAGCATAAACATCAGTTCAGCGAGTAAACTTCGGGAAGCCAGGAAACGTGTTCGGCGATGTGCGGGGAGATCTCTTGCTTCGATATGACATGGAGAAGGGAGGCGAGCTGAAACCAGGTGTCCCTCCGTAAGAATCCCTCTGGCAAAATGTGTCGCCATTTTTCGCTCCGTGATTAATGGTCCGTGATAATTACCAGAGTAACATTTACGCGGCATCCAGGCAGGCTTTGCTGCCCAAAAAGTAAGCTGAAATAGAATACATTACGCGATATTTACATTTCTGTTGCCAGAATAGTCGATTTGGCAACAAAGTGGCGGTGCAACGTCAGGACATATCGCGATAAAGCGCCTTGATGGTGTCTTTCAACCAGACGATCTTAGGATTATGACTGTTACGTTTGTGCCAAAGAAGGGTGAACGGTACGCGCATTTTTTCCAGTTGCGCGGCATCAAAAGGCATAGGACGCGCCACGAGCGGAAGCTGGTGGAGTTGGTTATAACGCTGGCAATAAACCGGAGCTGTGGCTATCAGCGCGTGATCCGGCTGGGCGGCCATAAACAGCGACTGCTCAAAACCGGGCAGACATAACGCAATATTGCGCGCACGCCCCATCTCTTGCAGGACTTCATCCAGTGCCCAGGTATCACTTTGCTCCCAGCTAATGCTGATGTGCGGATAGCGTAAAAATGTGTCCAGATTCCACTCTTCCTGCAATGCCGGATGATCTTCACGTAGCCAGACACAGGGGAGATCGGAAAACAGCACTTCATGGTCGATCGACAACGGCAGCAAACTCAACAGTTCACGCGAACGCGGATGGCTTTCCCGGCCAGTAAAGCCGATATCCACCTCGCCGCGAATAATTGCATCCAGCGAATCATAGTCCCAGTTGCGTATTTTGATCGTCGCCTGGGGATAACGCTGATAGATCTGTCGGGAGAGCGCGTTAAACATGATCATCACCAGCGGCGTTTCGGCCACCAGATCAAACTTCAGCCCGCGCGGCGCTTCATGGTGCGGCTTATCCAGCAACTGGTTGCTCATCTGCATCCACTCTGCCAGGTTCTGTTCCATGCTGACCATCAGCGGTGTTGGCGTTAGCCCCAGCGGGGTGTTTACAAACAGTGGATCGTCAAACCAGGCCCGCAGTTTAGACAGCGACTTGCTGACCGCCGACGGTGTGACGTTCATCCGTTTGGCAGTTTTGGTAACACTGCGTTCCTGCATCAACAGCTGTAGGCAGAGCAATAAATTAAGATCGAGACTGCTGAGGGATTTCTTCATGAGTTGGCGTGGACCGGTTAGGGGCAACAGTGATAATCAGCATGATACTCACTATGCTACAGCCAATCAGAATCCCGATCAGCATATTCAGCGCATCAAGACCGAGCACCGCCGCCAGCCATATCCACAGCGAGGAACCGCAAACCTGCGCAATACCTAACGCCGAGCTGGCAACGCCCGCACGCAGCGAGAAAGGTCCCAACGCCTGGCTCATCGCGACACCGAAGCCGACCGAGAACCCGGCACAGATTAAGGTCAGCCCAAACAGCGTCACCATGTGCGTACTGGCAAGGGTTAACACCACACCAGCAGACAGAAACAGCACTTGTGAGGTCAGCATCAGAACACGAGGTTTAAACACGCTTAGGGCGAATGGCGTAGAGAACGAGACCGCCATACTAATGCCTGCGGTCATGGCCATCGTGGTGGCGTACTCTCCACGGTCAAAGCCCATCACTTCCATCAACAGCACCGGCGAAGTATTCACGAAGGTCAGGATCACCGACACGCTGAGAGTGGTGATGGCCAGACGGCTTAAGAAAAAACGGTTCACCAGCGATTCAGATAGGTGGTTCTTCTCTGCAGATGCCGGGAGCGTCGCTGGGCGCGATTCTCGCAGGATAAACACTGACAGCAAGCAAACGGCCACCCCCATACCGATCATCGTGTAGAACAGGCTCTGCCACGGGTATTTGAGCATAATCAGATGCCCCATCACCGGTGCCAGTACCGGCACGATACAGGTGATACCGTTCAACAGCGACAGTACCTTCGCCCGGCGGCGATCGTCGAGCGTATCGCGCAGGATGGCGAACGCCACCACATAGCAGCAGCCTGCGCCTACGCCCTGAATAAAGCGGCCTGTGAGAAACGGCGTACCGCTTTCGGCGAATGAACACAGCGCAGAGGCGAAAATAAAGATGAGGGCGCCGACAATAGCGACGGGTTTGCGTCCTGACTGGTCGGCAATTTTCCCGGCAAACAGCATCGCCGTCGCCATTCCCGCCAGATAAACCGAAAACGCGATATGCAGTTGCGCCTCGCTGGCCTGTAAATCGGCAGCAATACGGGGCAGCCCCACCAGATACATATCAATACCCGCGGGATAGAGTAACACCAGGGCGAAACTGCAGATTAGAAAGCGTGTCATAGCGACCTCATGAGGAATGTGGCGCTAAGCATACGGGCAGAGAGTCAACTGCACGAGTTGCCATTTGGACAACAGTGATTTCCATATGGGAAATTACTTGTAGCCGGATAGCCGCTTTGCTTTATCCGACCTACGGGTACTGTAGGCCCGGTAGGCATCGCGCCACCGGGCAACACAACGTTATTTGCCAATACAGAAGCTGGAGAAAATCCTTCCCAGCAGATCGTCGGAGGTAAATTCCCCGGTGATCTCACTGAGGTTCTGCTGCGCCAGACGTAGTTCCTCTGCCAGCAATTCTCCGGCCCATGCTCCGAGCAGTTGGGCTTTACCCTGCTCGAGATGCTCCGCCGCTTCTGCCAGCGCCTGCAGGTGACGACGGCGCGCCAGGAAGCCGCCTTCCATATTGGTTTCAAAGCCCATGCTCTGTTTAAGATGGTTACGTAGCACGTCAACGCCTTCACCGGTACGCGCAGAGAGGCGAACCAGTGAGTGGCCATTTACTTCGCTAAGGCCCAGCGTCTCACCGGTAATATCCGCTTTGTTACGTACCACGGTAATCGGCAGTTTGGCTGGCAGACGGGCAATAAAGTCTGGCCAGATGTCAGCCGGGTCCACGGCGTTGGTGGTGGTGCCATCAACCATAAACAGAACGCGGTCGGCCTGTTCAATTTCCTGCCACGCGCGTTCGATACCAATGCGTTCAACTTCATCGCTGGCATCGCGCAGACCGGCAGTGTCGATGATGTGCAGCGGCATACCGTCGATATGAATATGCTCACGCAGTACGTCGCGAGTCGTACCCGCAATGTCGGTCACAATGGCCGCCTCACGACCTGCCAGCGCGTTCAGTAGGCTTGATTTCCCGGCATTTGGGCGACCGGCAATGACCACCTTCATCCCTTCGCGCAGCAGGCTGCCCTGACGCGCTTCGGCACGAACAGCATCGAGATCGCTGATAACGTTGTTGAGCTGCGCTTCAATCTTACCATCAGACAGGAAGTCGATTTCTTCATCCGGAAAGTCGATCGCCGCTTCCACGTAGATGCGCAGGTGAGTGAGCGCTTCCACAAGATGATTTACCCGTGCAGAAAATGCGCCCTGCAACGAGTTCAGCGCCGAGCGAGCGGCTTGCTCTGAGCTGGCATCGATCAGGTCGGCAATTGCCTCTGCCTGGGCCAGATCAAGCTTATCATTGAGAAACGCACGCTCGGAGAATTCACCCGGTCTGGCAATGCGCAGCCCGGGAATGGTCAGAATACGTTTGAGCAGCAGATCGAGAATCACCGGACCGCCGTGGCCCTGAAGCTCTAAAACATCTTCACCGGTAAAGGAGTTCGGGCCGGGGAACCACAGGGCAATTCCCTGATCCAGCGTGCTGCCATCCGCGTCTTTAAACGGCAGATAGTCGGCATAGCGCGGTTTTGGTAGTTTCCCCAGTACGGTTTCTGCAACCTCGCGTGCCTTCAGGCCGGAGATGCGCAGGATACCCACGCCACCACGTCCCGGTGGGGTGGCCTGAGCGACGATGGTGTCGTTATGGTTCATGATAGCTCTCTTGTAAATGTAAAAAAGGCGGTCTAATGACCGCCTTCTCTGGCATTAACTTTACCGTGAATACTCGAAATAATTCAAGTGCAGGAAGGCGGCAAGCAAATTCAGCCAACGCCCCTGCGACTAGTATCAGGAGTTTTTCTTCTCGCGGCTATGCAGGCCACGTTTCTCCAGACCACGGTAAATCAGCTGCTGCTGAATAATGGTTACCAGGTTGCTGACGATATAGTACAGCACCAGACCTGATGGGAACCACAGGAAGAACACGGTGAAGATGACCGGCATAAAGGTCATGATCTTCTGCTGCATCGGGTCGGTCACGGTGGTCGGAGACATCTTCTGAATGAAGAACATCGTCACGCCCATCAGGATCGGCAGGATGTAGTACGGGTCCTGTGCAGACAGGTCATGGATCCACAGAGCGAACGGCGCATGACGCAGTTCAATGGAGCCCATCAGCATATAGTACAACGCCAGGAAGATTGGCATCTGGATGATCAGCGGGAAGCAGCCGCCCAGCGGGTTAACCTTCTCAGCTTTGTACAGGGCCATCATTTCCTGGCTCTGACGCTGTTTGTCATCGCCCAGACGCTCACGCATAGCCTGAATCTTCGGCTGCAGCATACGCATCTTCGCCATGGAGGTGTACTGCGCTTTAGTCAGCGGGTACATGATGCCACGAACGATAAAGGTGATAACGATGATGGAGAAGCCCCAGTTACCCAGGAAGCTATGGATCCACTTCAGCAGTTTGAACAGCGGCTGAGAGATGAACCACAACCAGCCGTAATCCACGGTCAGATCCAGGTGCGGTGCAACTGCCGCCATTTTATCCTGAATTTCCGGGCCGACCCACAGGGTGCTGGTCATCGCGCCAGTCTGGCCAGGCTGAACCAGTACCGGCTGTGATTTATAGCCGATAGCGGCAATGCCGTTACCCAGATTAGCGGTATAGAAGTTGTTGGTGCCGTCGTTACGCGGAACCCATGCCGTTGCGAAATACTGTTGCAGCATTGCGACCCAGCCGTCTTTAGCATTGACGTTCAGGTTTTCGTTTTCAGCAATGGTGTCGAATTTGTATTTCTCATACTTCTCATCCGGCGTGGAGTACGCCGCGCCACGGAAGGTGTGCAGCGCAAAGTTGCTGCTACCGGTGTCGCGATGAGATGGCAGATTGATGGATTGCTTCAGCTGACCAAAGGTGGAGACTTCCAGCGGTTTTTCGCCGGCGTTCTGCACGCTGTAGTTAACGTTGACAGCATATTCACCGCGCTTGAGTACAAACGTTTTAGTGAATGTGTTACCCGCTGCGTCAGTATAGGTCATCGGGATCTGCAGTTCGTTCTGACCGTCAGCCAGTACAAACGCGTCTTTTTCGACGTTGTACAGCGGACGCGGGCCGTTAGCCGGGTTATCCGGGCCGTCACGACCTGTCAGGCCACTCTGTGCCTGGTAGATGAACTGTGGCGTGGTTTCCAGTAACTGGAACGGTTCGGTAGAACCGAGTTCTTTCGGGTAAGCTGGCAGTGAAGCCTGTTCCACATCACCACCACGGGTGTTGATGGTCAGATCAAGCACGTCAGTTTTAACCGTAATCAGTTTCCCCTGGCCACTGGCCGGTACGCCCTGGTCTGCGGCGCTACCCGCTGCGGTGGTCGTTGTCTGCGTGGTCTGTTGAGCCTGAGGTTGCGGGTTTTTATCCTGCTCCCAGGCTTGCCAGATCATGAAAGACACGAACAGCAAAGCGATGACTAAAAGATTGCGTTGCGAATCCATCGTTAGTGTTCTCTGGTATCAAATGGTCCGGGCGGGACGGGATCGTCACCACCAGGGTGTAAAGGGTGGCATTTTAATACGCGTTTCACCGTCAACCAACTGCCTTTTATCACTCCAAACCTGCGCAATGCCTCAATTCCGTAGCTCGAACAGGTTGGAGTGAAACGGCAATGCGGCCCAAGCAGCGGACTGATCAGGCGTTGATAGACCCGAATAAGGGCTATCAGGACCCGCGAGCCAGGCGACAATGGCGACGCCATAATTTTTCCAACGCTTCCGAGAGAGCACGGTTATCGAGGTCAGCAACCCCTTTTTTCGCCACCACCACGAAATCCATTGCTGGAAGTTCGTGCTGACGTAAACGAAAGCTTTCACGTGTCAGACGTTTAATCCGATTGCGTTCATGCGCGCGTTTAACGTTTTTCTTGGCGACGGTAAGACCGATACGGGGATGCCCCAGCGAATTCAGGCGGCCGAGGATGGTGATTTGCGGCGTGCCAGCCCGTTGTGGCTGCTGGAAGACGAATGTGAAATGAGTGGGAGTTAACAAACGTAACTCCCTGGGAAATGCGAGCTTAACCACTCAGGGGCTAGCTTTTATTACTTAGAAACGGTCAGACGAGAACGGCCTTTAGCACGACGACGTGCCAGAACCTGACGACCATTTTTATTAGCCATACGAGCACGGAAGCCGTGAGAACGGTTGCGCTTCAGTACAGACGGTTGAAAAGTGCGTTTCATGGCGATTTCTACCTAAACTTGAATAAATTCACTGACTTTTGCGTATACCCGAACGAATTTCGAACGACTTACGCCACAGTGTGGGTGATTAAAGAGGCCGGATTGTAATAATTGTACACTCCGGAGTCAATTCTCTTTCCTTATTTCCCGCTTTTTTCCGCATGGTTTCGCGTATAAAACAGGCAGCGTTGACGCCGTAAGGCGACCGTTACTCGCTGGGGGTAAGAATTATACGGGCTGGCGGATAAAGCGCAAGGATCGCTCGGGATCTTTATTAGATCGTTTAAGCAGTAAAGCATCTTTACTCATTAATTTTTTCAATATGCGCGCTAAAACCTGCAGCACTTCTCCAGGATCGTTTACACTTAGCCGATTCTGGATCATCCTGTGGATAAATCGGGAAGAATCTGTGAGAAACAGAAGATCTCTTTCTCAGTTTACGCTATGATCCGCGGTCCTGATCGTTTCAATGGATCCTGATCGGGTAAAAATTGCAGATAGCAATTCGCACGTCACCCTTTGCATAGGGTCTTGTCGATGTGCGTCAACAATCATGAATGTTTCAGCCTTTGTCATTTATCGACTTTTGTTCGAGTGGAGTCCGCCGTGTCACTTTCGCTTTGGCAGCAGTGTCTTGCCCGATTGCAGGATGAGTTACCAGCCACAGAGTTCAGTATGTGGATACGCCCGTTGCAGGCGGAACTGAGCGATAACACGCTGGCTTTGTATGCGCCAAACCGTTTCGTGCTTGATTGGGTAAGGGATAAATACCTTAATAATATTAATGGATTACTCAATAACTTCTGTGGAGCGGATGCCCCACAGCTGCGCTTTGAAGTCGGTACTAAACCCGTCACGCAAACGCTGAAAACGCCGGTAAACAACGTTGTTGCGCCCGCCTACGTGGCTCAGCAAGTGCAACCGCAACGTGCCGCTCCGTCGGCGCGCTCAGGCTGGGATAACGTCCCGGCACCGGCAGAACCTACCTATCGTTCTAACGTCAACGTCAAACACACGTTTGATAACTTCGTTGAAGGTAAATCTAACCAACTGGCGCGCGCGGCGGCACGGCAGGTGGCGGACAATCCTGGCGGCGCCTACAATCCGTTATTCCTTTATGGCGGTACGGGTCTGGGTAAAACCCACCTGCTGCACGCTGTCGGTAACGGTATTATGGCGCGTAAGCCAAACGCGAAAGTGGTGTATATGCACTCCGAACGTTTTGTGCAGGACATGGTTAAGGCCCTGCAAAACAACGCGATCGAAGAGTTTAAACGCTACTACCGTTCCGTGGATGCGCTGCTGATTGACGATATCCAATTCTTCGCGAATAAAGAACGATCGCAGGAAGAGTTTTTCCACACCTTTAACGCCCTGCTGGAAGGCAATCAGCAGATCATCCTGACTTCGGATCGCTATCCGAAAGAGATCAACGGCGTTGAAGATCGTCTGAAATCCCGCTTCGGCTGGGGACTGACTGTTGCGATCGAGCCGCCTGAGCTGGAAACGCGCGTCGCGATCCTGATGAAAAAAGCCGACGAAAACGACATTCGTCTGCCGGGTGAAGTGGCGTTCTTTATTGCCAAGCGTCTACGCTCTAACGTACGTGAGCTGGAAGGCGCACTGAACCGCGTGATCGCCAACGCTAATTTTACCGGCCGGGCGATTACCATCGATTTCGTGCGCGAAGCGTTGCGCGATCTGCTGGCTTTGCAGGAAAAGCTGGTCACCATCGACAATATTCAGAAGACGGTGGCGGAGTATTACAAAATCAAAATTGCGGATCTGCTTTCTAAGCGTCGATCTCGCTCGGTAGCTCGTCCGCGCCAGATGGCGATGGCGCTGGCAAAAGAGCTCACTAACCACAGTCTGCCGGAAATTGGCGACGCGTTTGGTGGGCGTGACCATACTACCGTGCTTCATGCCTGTCGCAAGATTGAGCAGTTGCGTGAAGAAAGCCATGATATTAAAGAAGATTTCTCCAATTTAATCAGAACATTATCTTCGTGACGCTATGAAATTTACCGTTGAACGTGAACATTTATTAAAACCGCTTCAGCAGGTCAGCGGCCCGCTGGGTGGACGTCCTACACTGCCTATTCTCGGAAATCTGCTGCTGCAGGTTGCTGACGGTGCGCTTTCTCTGACCGGTACCGATCTCGAAATGGAGATGGTGGCGCGCGTGGCGCTGATCCAGCCTCATGAACCTGGTGCGACCACCGTTCCGGCGCGTAAATTCTTCGATATTTGCCGTGGGTTGCCGGAAGGCGCGGAAATTGCCGTTCAACTGGAAGGCGATCGCATGCTGGTGCGTTCTGGCCGCAGCCGTTTCTCGCTGTCTACGCTGCCTGCCGCCGACTTCCCGAATCTGGACGACTGGCAGAGCGAAGTCGAATTCACGCTGCCGCAGGCCACGATGAAGCGCCTGATTGAAGCCACGCAGTTTTCGATGGCGCATCAGGACGTGCGTTACTACTTAAACGGCATGCTGTTTGAAACCGAAGGGGAAGAGCTGCGTACCGTGGCGACCGACGGTCACCGCCTGGCGGTCTGTTCAATGCCTGTCGGTCAGCAGTTACCCAGCCATTCGGTGATCGTTCCGCGTAAAGGCGTGATTGAACTGATGCGTATGCTCGACGGCGGCGACAACCCGCTGCGCGTGCAGATTGGCAGCAACAACATTCGTGCGCACGTGGGTGACTTCATCTTTACCTCCAAGCTGGTTGATGGCCGTTTCCCGGATTATCGCCGCGTATTGCCGAAGAATCCGGACAAACATCTGGAAGCCGGTTGCGATATCCTCAAACAGGCATTTGCTCGTGCGGCGATCCTCTCTAACGAGAAATTCCGCGGCGTGCGTCTGTATGTCAGTGAAAACCAGCTGAAAATCACCGCCAACAACCCGGAGCAGGAAGAAGCGGAAGAAATTCTGGATGTCTCCTATCCTGGTACCGAACTGGAAATCGGTTTTAACGTTAGCTACGTACTGGACGTACTGAACGCGCTGAAGTGCGAGAACGTTCGTATTCTGCTGACCGATTCCGTATCGAGCGTACAGATTGAAGATGCTGCCAGCCAGAGCGCGGCTTATGTTGTTATGCCAATGAGACTGTAATGTCGCTCACCCGTCTGTTGATCCGCGACTTTCGCAATATCGAAAGCGCGGATCTCGCTTTATCCCCTGGCTTTAACTTCCTGGTTGGCGCGAACGGCAGCGGCAAAACCAGCGTGCTGGAAGCCATCTATACGCTCGGCCACGGTCGGGCGTTTCGCAGTTTGCAGATTGGCCGCGTAATTCGCCACGAGCAGGAGTCGTTTGTTTTACACGGGCGTTTGCAGGGGGAAGAGCGTGAGACATCGATTGGCCTGACGAAAGACAAACTGGGCGACAGCAAAGTGCGCATTGACGGCACTGACGGGCACAAGGTCGCGGAACTGGCGCACCTGATGCCGATGCAGCTGATCACGCCAGAGGGGTTTACTTTACTCAATGGCGGCCCCAAATACAGAAGAGCATTCCTTGACTGGGGATGCTTTCACAATGAAGCCGGATTTTTCACCGCCTGGAGCAATCTGAAGCGACTGCTCAAGCAGCGCAACGCAGCCCTGCGCCAGGTGAGTCGTTATGAGCAACTGCGCCCGTGGGATAAAGAACTGATCCCGCTGGCGGAACAAATCAGCACCTGGCGCGCGGAGTACAGCGCCGGTATCGCGCAGGATATGGCGGATACCTGTCAGCAGTTTCTACCCGAGTTTTCTCTCTCCTTCTCATTCCAGCGCGGCTGGGAGAAAGAGACCGATTATGCCGAAGTGCTGGAACGCAGTTTTGAACGCGATCGCATGTTGACCTACACCGCGCACGGTCCGCACAAAGCGGATTTTCGCATTCGCGCTGACGGTGCGCCGGTGGAAGACACGTTGTCGCGTGGGCAGCTAAAGCTGCTGATGTGCGCCTTACGTCTGGCGCAAGGGGAGTTCCTCACCCGCGAAAGTGGGCGGCGGTGTCTCTACCTGATAGATGATTTTGCCTCTGAACTTGATGATGCCCGTCGTGGGCTGTTAGCCAGCCGCTTAAAAGCGACGCAATCTCAGGTCTTTGTCAGCGCAATCAGCGCTGAACACGTTCTGGACATGTCGGACAAAAATTCGAAGATGTTCACCGTGGAAAAGGGTAAAATAACGGATTAACCCAAGTTTAAATGAGCGAGAAACGTTGATGTCGAATTCTTATGACTCCTCCAGTATCAAAGTCCTGAAAGGACTGGATGCGGTGCGTAAGCGCCCGGGTATGTATATCGGCGACACGGATGACGGCACCGGTCTGCACCACATGGTATTCGAGGTGGTAGATAACGCTATCGACGAAGCGCTCGCGGGTCACTGTAAAGATATCGTTGTAACGATTCACGCTGACAACTCCGTGTCCGTTACCGATGATGGCCGTGGTATCCCAACCGGTATCCACCCGGAAGAGGGCGTTTCGGCGGCGGAAGTTATCATGACCGTTCTGCACGCAGGCGGTAAATTCGATGATAACTCCTATAAAGTTTCCGGTGGTCTGCACGGCGTAGGTGTGTCCGTAGTAAACGCCCTGTCACAGAAACTGGAGCTGGTGATTCGTCGTGAAGGCAAAGTGCATCAGCAAACTTACGTGCACGGTGTGCCGCAGGCGCCGCTGGCGGTAACCGGCGAAACAGAAGCGACGGGTACTCAGGTACGTTTCTGGCCAAGCCACGAAACCTTTACCAATGTCGTTGAGTTTGAATACGAAATTCTGGCTAAGCGTCTGCGCGAGCTGTCGTTCCTGAACTCCGGCGTCTCTATTCGTCTGCGCGACAAGCGCGATGGTAAAGAAGACCATTTCCACTACGAAGGCGGCATCAAGGCGTTTGTTGAATACCTCAACAAAAACAAAACGCCGATCCACCCAAATATCTTCTACTTCTCCACCGAAAAAGACGGTATCGGCGTTGAAGTTGCGCTGCAGTGGAACGATGGTTTCCAGGAAAACATCTACTGCTTCACCAACAACATTCCGCAGCGTGACGGTGGTACTCACCTTGCAGGCTTCCGTGCGGCGATGACCCGTACCCTGAACGCCTACATGGACAAAGAAGGCTACAGCAAAAAAGCCAAAGTCAGCGCCACCGGTGATGATGCCCGTGAAGGCTTGATTGCCGTTGTTTCCGTGAAAGTACCAGATCCGAAATTCTCCTCACAGACCAAAGACAAGCTGGTCTCCTCTGAGGTGAAATCGGCGGTAGAACAGCAGATGAACGAACTGCTGAGCGAATACCTGCTGGAAAACCCGTCTGACGCGAAAATCGTCGTTGGCAAAATTATCGATGCTGCACGTGCCCGTGAAGCGGCACGTCGCGCGCGTGAAATGACCCGTCGTAAAGGCGCGCTGGACTTAGCGGGTCTGCCGGGCAAGCTGGCGGACTGTCAGGAACGCGACCCGGCGCTGTCCGAACTGTACCTTGTGGAAGGGGACTCCGCGGGCGGTTCTGCGAAGCAGGGCCGTAACCGTAAAAACCAGGCGATTCTGCCGCTGAAGGGTAAAATCCTCAACGTCGAGAAAGCGCGCTTTGATAAAATGCTCTCTTCTCAGGAAGTGGCAACGCTGATCACCGCGCTCGGCTGTGGCATCGGTCGTGACGAGTACAACCCGGACAAACTGCGTTATCACAGCATCATCATCATGACCGATGCGGACGTCGACGGCTCGCATATTCGTACGCTGCTGTTGACCTTCTTCTATCGTCAGATGCCGGAAATCGTGGAGCGCGGCCACGTTTACATTGCACAGCCACCGCTGTACAAAGTGAAAAAAGGAAAGCAGGAACAGTATATTAAAGATGACGAAGCGATGGATCAGTACCAAATTTCTATCGCTCTGGATGGCGCAACGCTACACACTAATGCCAGCGCACCTGCTCTTTCAGGTGAGTCGTTAGAAAAACTGGTTTCTGAATACAACGCGACGCAGAAAATGATTGGCCGTATGGAACGTCGTTTCCCGAAAGCGCTGCTGAAAGAACTGGTTTATCAACCGACGCTGCCGGAAGCTGATTTGGCGAACGAGCAGACCGTTACCCGCTGGGTTAATACGTTGATTACCGAGCTGAACGAAAAAGAACAGCACGGCAGCCTGTGGAAGTTTGATATCCACCACAACGCAGAGCAGAACCTGTTTGAGCCGATTGTGCGCGTCCGTACTCACGGTGTGGATACCGACTATATTCTGGACCACGAGTTTGTGACCGGTGGCGAATACCGTCGTATTTGTACGCTCGGTGAGAAGCTGCGCGGGCTGATCGAAGACGATGCGTTTATCGAACGTGGCGAGCGCCGCCAGCCGGTTGCCAGCTTTGAGCAGGCGCTGGAATGGCTGCAGAAAGAGTCACGTCGCGGCCTCGCTATCCAGCGTTATAAAGGTCTGGGCGAGATGAACCCGGATCAGCTGTGGGAAACCACCATGGATCCGGAAAGCCGTCGTATGCTGCGCGTTACCGTGAAGGATGCGATTGCCGCCGACCAGCTGTTCACTACGCTGATGGGCGATGCCGTTGAACCGCGTCGCGCGTTTATCGAAGAAAACGCCCTGAAAGCGGCGAACATCGATATCTAACTTGCACCCAGGTCTACAACCGTCCTGCAAAAGGGGAATCTCGATTCCCCTTTCTATCCCCCTTTTCGTAGCTGTTTTTTGAGCGGAATCGCGTTAGCATGAGGACGGACTCATTTAATCCGGGGAACTCATGGCTATCAAACTTATTGCTATCGACATGGATGGCACACTTCTGCTGCCCGATCACACCATTTCACCCGCGGTCAAAACGGCGATTGCCGCAGCGCGCGCGCGTGGCGTAAATGTGGTGCTGACCACGGGGCGCCCGTATGCCGGCGTCCACAGCTATCTGAAAGAATTGCATATGGAAGAACCCGGTGACTACTGCATTACCTACAATGGCGCGCTAGTGCAGAAAGCAGGGGATGGCAGTACTGTCGCGCAAACCGCGTTGAGCTATGATGATTATCGTTATCTGGAGCAGCTCTCCCGGGACGTTGGCTCGCATTTCCACGCTCTCGATCGCAACACCCTGTATACCGCGAACCGTGATATCAGTTACTACACGGTACATGAATCGTTTGTTGCGACGATTCCGCTGGTGTTCTGTGAAGCCGAGAAAATGGATCCCGCAACCCAGTTCCTGAAAGTGATGATGATTGACGAGCCGGAGATCCTCGATAAAGCTATCTCGCGCATACCTGCGGAAGTAAAAGAGAAGTACACCGTGCTGAAAAGTGCGCCGTATTTCCTCGAAATCCTCGATAAACGCGTCAATAAAGGGACTGGCGTGAAATCGCTGGCCGATGCGTTGGGTATAAAAGCCGAAGAGGTGATGGCGATTGGCGATCAGGAAAACGACATCGCGATGATTGAATACGCAGGCGTGGGCGTTGCCATGGACAACGCTATTGGGTCAGTCAAAGAAATCGCCAACTTTGTGACGAAATCTAACCTTGAAGATGGCGTCGCGTATGCCATTGAGAAGTTTGCGCTGAAATAAGATGTTATGGGCAAATGCCTTGGCGCATTTGCCCTGTTTCAGCAATTATTTGTGATACTGAGTGGTCACCTTGAGGAATATGCGCCACGCCGCTGCGCATTATCCATTTACGGGAAAACGCCGACGTCAGGGCCCGACTTTTCAGAATTTTGCCAAACAGTTTGAGACGTAACTTGCGGGTGGCTTTGCGGTAAGCGTGATTCATATCTGGTGCATCCCGCAACAATACAGATTTAAGCGCCTCCGCGCTGTCCAGCGCATAGCTAATCCCCTCCAGTGAGCTGGCGCTGATAAAACCGGCCGCTTCGCCAATCAAAAATGCGTTGTCCTTGCCACAGACGAAGTCTTTCCAGCGTGAAGGAAACAGCACCGTACATTTTTCGCTTTTCACCGGTTTGCCGAACTGAAATTGGAACGCTTCCATCTTCGCTTTCAGCGCGTCAAAGCGCGCCTGGCCGTCCTTCATCGGGTAGGCACCGCCAAAGATAAAATAGCCATCTTTGCTGATACTCCAGGAATAACAGTCGGTTGCGTCGTTATCAAAAATGCAGGAATAGAACGGGACGGGATGCTTTTCCGCAAACCATTGTTGAATAGCAACATATTTACGGATCTGGTGCCGGGGATAGAGATGACGGCGTACCAGTGAGTTCGCGCCGTCGGCTCCCACCAGATAACGCGCGGTGATCTGCTGCTCCCAACCGTCGGCGCGGAAGATGACATGCCATTTATCGCCCTCGTGCCAGATTTTCCGACACAGGCTGTCGTGGTACACCTGTACATCATCAGGAATGAGAGATTTAAGCCATAAATCAAAAGCATGGCGGTTGATATTAATGTAGCTGCGCTGGTAGTTACGCGTCAAAGAGGCTGCAACATCAACCGTTTTAACGCTAAATATCTGTGGGTTAGCGATGACATCAACGGGTAAGGTTATCCCGTCGCGGATAAACGAACGCTGGGCATCCGGGGCCAACAGACCGCCGCAGGGTTTGGTGAAACCTTCGTTGCCGCACTGGTGTTTTTTATCCAACGCGATCACGCGCATTTTTCCACTCAACTGCCGCGCCAGCGCTGCGCCTGCCGGGCCTAACCCGATAATGGCTACGTCAAAATGTTCCATCTTTCTGTCCGCAAAAATGAAGATGGCGATACGCTAAAGCCTGAAAGTGAAGTGCTTGTGAAGTATGATTGCTGAAATCGTCTTGTATCAGGGCATTCCATGAAGCAAATCACCTTTACGCCGCGTAATCATCAGCTTACCAATATCAATACCTGGACACCGGACAGCCAGTGGCTGGTCTTTGATGTGCGCCCTTCCGGTGCCTCTTTTACCGGCGACACAATTGAGCGCGTCAATATTCATACTGGCGAGCTGGAGGTGATTTATCGGGCCATGCAGGGATCGCACGTTGGCGTGGTGACCGTTCATCCAAAGTTGGAAAAATATGTGTTTATTCATGGGCCTGAAAATCCTGATGAAACATGGCATTACGACTTCCATCATCGGCGTGGGGTGATAGCTACGCAGGCAAAAGTGGAGAATCTGGATGCGATGGATATTACCGCTCCATATACGCCGGGTGCGCTGCGCGGTGGTAGCCATGTGCATGTATTTAGCCCGAGCGGCGAGTTTGTCAGTTTCACCTATAACGACCATGTGCTGCATGAGCGCTCACCGGCGCTGGATCTACGCAATGTCGGTGTGGCTGCGCCCTATGGTCCGGTGACGGTCTCCGCGCAGCATCCCCGTGAGTACAGCGGGAGCCATTGGTGCGTGCTGGTAACCCAGACGACACCCACGCCTAAACCGGGTAGCGATGAGATTAACCGCGCCTATGAAGAGGGCTGGGTAGGGGAAAACAGACTGGCGTTTATCGGTGATACGTTATCAGTCACGGGCGAGAAAGTGCCGGAGTTATTTATTGTTGATTTACCACAGGATGAAAGCGGCTGGAAACAGCCGGGCGACGCTCCGCTGGAGGGCACTGAGACGACAATGCCTGCGCCGCCATTCGGTATTTATCAACGCCGGCTGACGTTTACTCATGCGCGCGCCTTTCCCGGTCTGGTAAATCAGCCGCGCCATTGGGTGCGCAGTAATCCAAAGGCATCTGATATTGCGTTTTTAATGCGTGATGACGTCGGCATTGTGCAACTGTGGCTGATTTCCCCACAAGGAGGAGAACCGCGTCAGCTTACCCGCTGCGCCACGGATATTCAGTCAGCATTCAACTGGCATCCGTCAGGGAAATGGCTGGGGTTTGTACTGGATAACAAAATTGCTTGTTGTGATGCTCAGACAGGACAGGTTGATTTTTTAACGGACCGTCACGGCAACCCACCATCGGGCGATGCGATCATCTTCTCTCCTGACGGTCGACAGGTTGCGTGGATGGAAGACGTCGAGGGTTTCCGCCAGCTGTGGGTAACAGAGACTGGGCGTTAACTTAAGGAGCAGGCATTTCAGCCGGAGGGATAACGGCGTTCGCGGCCTGCGTTCTCTCCTCGCTTTTTTCTACACGGGATCTCACCGAGTTATCTTTGCGAAAGAGATCCCACGGAAGTAATACTGTATCCAGTACTGCGGTAAACGGCATATCCAGAATAGCCAGTGACTTGGTTCCCCAGTTTGTATCACTTTCGCTAATCATTGTGGCGCTGGCGCGCGTGCCAGGATACGTCCCTTCTTTGCCCCCGGTATGCGACATAATGCTGGAACAGCCGCTCACAAACGCCATCCCGCTACACATTGTCAGTGTTACCAACATTTTTTTTATCATCATTTTTTTCATCTGTATTTATTGTGTTTGCATGGTGAGTTAAAGCGATCCGTTGCGAAAATAACATCACCATTTCGTCACACTGTGGCGGCTATCGCGATTTAACGATAACAACTGCTCCCACCAGTGTATGCAATAGACAACAAACTGCAAAAAAAGTCAGATGAATACGCTTGAAAAGTTTGTATTAAGACCCATTTTTAGAGTGTAGACAAATGAAGGGCATGCCTGATGGGTGTCCTGGCTACCTGACCTGTCCATGATGGAAGGTCTATTATTCTCGCTGATTTCAGGAGCTATTGATTATGCGTAACTTTGATTTATCCCCGCTGTACCGTTCTGCTATTGGTTTTGATCGCCTGTTTAACCTGCTGGAAAACAATCAGGGCCAGAGCAATGGCGGCTACCCTCCGTATAACGTTGAGCTGGTAGACGAAAACCATTACCGAATTGCGATTGCCGTTGCTGGTTTTGCTGAAAGCGAACTGGAAATTACTGCCCAGGACAATCTGCTGGTGGTGAAAGGCGCCCATGCGGACGATCAAAAAGAACGTACTTACCTGTATCAGGGGATTGCCGAGCGCAACTTCGAACGTAAGTTCCAGTTAGCGGAGAACATTCATGTTCGCGGCGCGAACCTGGTGAATGGTCTGCTGTATATCGATCTCGAACGCGTGATTCCCGAGGCGAATAAGCCGCGCCGCATCGAAATCAACTAATTCTGTGGGCCGCTTCAGGCGGCCCTGCTAAGCAATCGGCTTGCCGTCAGGGAGCCAAAAGGTACTTACTCGCTTCTTAGAAGGAGATTATTATGCGTAACTACGATTTATCCCCACTGCTGCGTCAATGGATCGGTTTTGACAAACTGGCCAATGCCTTGCAAAACACGGGCGAAAGCCAGAGCTTCCCGCCTTATAACATCGAAAAGAGCGATGATAACCACTACCGCATTACCCTTGCGTTAGCCGGTTTCCGCCAGGAAGATCTGGATATTCAACTGGAAGGCACGCGCCTGACCGTGAAAGGTACGCCGCAGCAGCCGGAAAAAGAGACCAAATGGTTGCATCAGGGGCTGGTCACTCAGCCGTTCAGCCTGAGCTTTACGCTGGCTGAAAATATGGAAGTCTCCGGCGCAAGCTTCACTAACGGCTTGCTGCATATCGATTTGACCCGGAATGAACCTGAAACCATCGCTCCACAACGTATCGCCATCAGCGAACGTCCCGCATTAGACAGTTAAATAGCTCCATGCCTTTGCCCCGCCAGAAATGACGGGGCTTTTTTGTGCCTCAGCCCACATGAAACTATGATCTGGGAGGGCAGGATGCCGGAAGCGCTGCCATTGCCAGAAAAAAGCATTCAGCTATTTCAAATCGACGTGAAGAAAAACAGTAAAGAACGCTCTTCTTAAGCGCTCCTGGGCGCTCTGTAGCATGATAATGTGCGCCACTCTGCATTCATGCCTGAACGGTTCAGTCATAATCTTCGTTAAATAAAATGTTATTCACAGGGAACAGGAAAATGAGTGATATAGCATTGACGGTCAGCGTTCTGGCAATGGTGGCAGTTGTCGGATTATGGATCGGCAACATAAAAATACGTGGTGTTGGTTTTGGCATCGGAGGCGTGCTGTTCGGCGGTATTATTGTCGGGCATTTTGTCGATCAGGCAGGGATGACCCTGAGCGGTGACATGCTGCATTTTATTCAGGAATTTGGCCTGATTCTTTTCGTCTACACCATCGGTATTCAGGTGGGGCCGGGCTTTTTTGCGTCACTGCGCGTTTCGGGCCTACGGCTGAATCTGTTTGCCGTGCTGATTGTTATCATGGGTGGCCTGGTCACCGCGATCCTGCATAAGATTTTTGCCATTCCCCTTCCCGTGGTGCTGGGCATTTTTTCCGGTGCGGTCACCAATACTCCGGCGTTAGGCGCGGGGCAGCAGATTCTGCGCGATCTGGGTACTCCTGTTGATGTGGTGGATCAGATGGGGATGAGCTATGCCATGGCTTATCCTTTTGGTATCTGCGGTATTTTGCTCACTATGTGGCTGATGCGCCTTATTTTTCGCGTTAACGTCGATGCCGAAGCCCATCAGCATGAATCCACGCTGACCAACGGGCACGCGCTGATTCAGACGATGAATATCCGTGTGGAAAACCCGAACCTTAACAATATGGCGATTCAGGATGTCCCAATCCTGAACAGCGACAAAATCATCTGCTCACGTTTGAAACGTGAAGAAACATTGATGGTGCCGTCGCCGGGGACGATTATCCAGATAGGCGACCTGCTACACCTGGTTGGTCAGCCTGCTGATCTGCACAACGCGCAGGTGGTGATTGGGCAGGAGGTGGACACATCGCTGTCGACGCGAGGCACCGATTTACGCGTTGAGCGCGTGGTGGTGACCAACGAACAGGTGCTGGGGAAACGAATTCGCGACCTGCATTTTAAAGAGCGTTACGACGTGGTTATCTCCCGTCTGAACCGTGCGGGGGTTGAGCTGGTAGCCAGCAGCGACGCCAGCCTGCAGTTTGGCGACATCCTCAATCTGGTTGGCCGACCTTCCTCGATTGATACTGTTGCCAATGTGGTGGGTAACGCCCAGCAAAAACTGCAGCAGGTGCAGATGCTGCCGGTATTTATCGGGATCGGGCTGGGTGTTCTGCTGGGTTCAATCCCGCTATTCATTCCGGGGTTCCCGGTGGCGCTAAAACTGGGGCTGGCCGGTGGGCCGCTGATTATGGCGTTGATCCTGGGGCGTATTGGCAGCATCGGTAAGTTGTATTGGTTTATGCCCCCCAGCGCTAACCTGGCGCTGCGAGAGTTGGGTATCGTGCTGTTTCTCGCAGTGGTTGGTCTGAAGTCAGGCGGTGATTTTGTTCATACTCTGACGCAGGGGGATGGCCTGAGCTGGGTGGGCTACGGTATTTTCATCACCGCGATTCCGCTGATTACTGTGGGGCTGCTGGCGAGGATTTTCGTCAAAATGAACTACCTCACGCTGTGCGGCATGCTGGCTGGCTCAATGACCGATCCGCCTGCACTGGCATTTGCTAACAACCTGCATGCCACCAGCGGGGCAGCGGCGCTGTCGTATGCGACCGTTTATCCGCTGGTGATGTTCCTGCGAATTATCACGCCGCAACTGCTGGCGGTGATTTTTTGGGGGATGGGTTAGTCAGGTTGAGTCTGGGTGGACGCGCCGTAAGTGGTAGTCCACCTGGTACTCGCTGGCGTTTCTGAACATCACCGAATAATTCAAAAACTCCCCGCTATCGCTGTAGGACAGTGAGGTAATCCGCAGCAATGGCGTCTGTTCAGGTACGTTCATCTGCGCGGAAAGCTGCTTATCGGCAAGAATGGGAGTCAGACTTTCATAGTTACCGCTGATAGTTATTCCGCACTCTTTCTCGATGTAATCGAATTTTGACCCTTCCAGATGCGCCAGCGATAAATTACGGAATAATTTTACCGGCATGTAGCTGTCTTCAAGCATCAGCGGCTTGCCGTCCACATAGCGAACGCGACGTGAGAAGTAGATGCGTTCATTAATCTGGATACGCAGTTGGCTGGCAATTGCTGGTGGTGCGGGCATCACTTCAAATACCAGTACTTCACTGGTGACCTCTTTCCCTTGTCGCTTCAGTACTTCCGCCAGTCCGGTCAGGTTTGTGGTTTCATGATGGACATCTTTGCGCGCCACATAAGTTCCACTCCCATGACGGCGTACGACCAATCCCCAGCCAATCAACATATCAATTGCTTTACGGATCGTCATTCGTGAAACCGCGAACTCTTGGGCAAGCTTTTTTTCACCCGGCAACGGGCTACCGATGTTGTAATCAGACGAATTCAGGCGAATTCGTAGTCGTTCCGCAATTGATTTGTAGATCACTACCAGACCTCTTTTTTCTTTTAATTACCGCACCATAAACCTTTTGATGTCTAACTTTTACGTAAAAAGTAGACCTCATTGCCGAAATTAAAACCATGAAAGCGATCACGAATCGCAGCGGCATGCCATGTCTGAAGGATCGCAACTTTCTATTCTCGTATCAGGCCAGCAATCACTACAAAAAAGGCCTCTCCCCTACTGGTTGTTATATGAGGATGTGAAAATGCTCAGTCAAATACAACGCTTTGGCGGCGCGATGTTCACCCCGGTGCTGCTGTTTCCCTTTGCCGGTATCGTCGTCGGTATCGCTATTATGCTGCGCAACCCGCTGTTTGTGGGTGAAGCGCTTACCGATCCCAACAGTTTGTTCGCACAAATCGTTCATATCATCGAAGAAGGTGGCTGGACGGTATTTCGCAATATGCCGCTGATTTTCGCCGTTGGTCTGCCGATCGGTCTGGCGAAACAGGCTCAGGGGCGCGCTTGTCTGGCGGTACTGGTCAGCTTTCTTACGTGGAATTACTTCATCAATGCCATGGGCATGACCTGGGGAGATTTCTTCGGCGTGGATTTTAGCGCAGACCCGACAGCAGGTAGCGGCTTAACGATGATGGCCGGGATTAAAACACTTGATACCAGCATTATCGGCGCCATTGTCATTTCCGGTATTGTTACTGCCTTGCATAACCGTTATTTCGACAAACCCTTGCCAGTATTTCTCGGTATTTTTCAGGGAACATCGTTTGTGGTGATCATTGCCTTCCTGGTGATGATCCCCTGTGCCTGGCTGACGCTGCTGGGTTGGCCAAAGGTGCAGATGGGGATTGAATCTCTGCAAGCTTTTCTGCGTTCTGCGGGTGCGCTGGGGGTATGGGTTTATACCTTCCTTGAGCGTATTTTGATTCCGACCGGGCTGCATCACTTCGTCTATGGTCCATTTATCTTCGGCCCTGCGGCGGTGGAAGGCGGCATCCAGGTCTACTGGGCGCAGCACTTGCAGGAATTCAGCCAAAGCACAGAGTCGCTGAAAACGCTGTTCCCGGAAGGGGGTTTTGCTCTGCACGGCAATTCGAAAATCTTTGGCTCATTAGGTATTGCTCTGGCGCTTTACTTCACTGCCTCTCCGGAAAACCGGGTGAAGGTGGCGGGATTATTGATCCCCGCTACGCTAACGGCTGTGTTGGTTGGGATTACCGAACCGCTGGAGTTCACCTTCCTGTTTATCTCACCCTTGCTGTTTGCGGTACACGCCGTGCTGGCGGCCTCCATGGCAACGGTGATGTATCTCTGTGGGGTGGTAGGCAATATGGGCGGCGGCCTGCTTGATCAGTTCTTGCCGCAAAACTGGATCCCGATGTTCCACAACCATGCCGGAATGATGTTCACCCAGATAGCGATTGGCCTGGCCTTTACTGCACTCTATTTTGCCATCTTCCGCGCGCTGATCCTGCGTTTCAACCTGAAAACGCCGGGCCGGGAAGACAGCGAAATCAAACTCTACACCAAAGCTGACTATAAAGCCGCGCGTGGGCAAACCACCGCTGCTGCGCCAGACACCAACCTGGGGCAGGCGGCCGGTTTTCTGCAAGCGTTAGGCGGCGCAGGCAATATCGAAAGTATTAATAACTGCGCCACTCGCCTGCGGATTGCGCTTCACGACATGGCGAAAACGCAAAGCGATGACGTCTTCAAAGCGCTGGGTGCACACGGTGTTGTGCGTCGCGGCAATGGTATTCAGGTCATTGTTGGTTTACACGTCCCTCAGGTACGCGACCAGCTCGAAACGCTAATGAAATCTACTTTATCAAACGAACAGATCCCCATGACGGAGGCAGTATCATGAAAAAATTCTCAGTGGTTATCGCAGGTGGTGGTAGTACCTTTACGCCGGGCATCGTGCTGATGTTGCTGGCAAATCAGGACCGTTTCCCGCTTCGTGCGCTGAAATTTTATGACAACGATGGCGCGCGTCAGGAGGTGATTGCCGAGGCGTGTAAAATCATCCTCAAAGAGCAGGCGCCGGAGATAGAGTTTAGTTACACCACCGATCCCAAAACTGCGTTTACCGATGTTGATTTCGTGATGGCACATATCCGCGTGGGTAAATACCCAATGCGTGAACAAGACGAGAAAATCCCATTACGTCACGGGGTGTTAGGCCAGGAAACCTGTGGGCCGGGCGGGATTGCCTACGGCATGCGATCTATTGGCGGTGTGCTGGAACTGGTGGATTATATGGAAAAATATTCACCAAACGCCTGGATGCTTAACTACTCTAACCCGGCGGCAATTGTGGCTGAAGCCACGCGTAGACTGCGTCCAAATGCGAAAATCCTCAATATTTGCGATATGCCCATCGGTATTGAAGGACGGATGGCGCAGATTGTCGGCCTTAAAGATCGTAAACAGATGCGCGTGCGCTACTACGGGCTGAACCACTTTGGCTGGTGGACATCAATTGAAGATCTCCAGGGTAACGATTTGATGCCGAAGCTGCGTGAATACGTGGCGAAGCATGGTTATGTGCCGCCATCGAACGACCCGCATACGGAGGCGAGCTGGAACGATACCTTCGCTAAGGCGAAGGATGTGCAGGCGCTGGATCCGGACACCATGCCAAATACCTACCTGAAATACTATCTGTTCCCGGATTACGTGGTCCAGCACTCCAATCCGCAGCGTACCCGTGCCAACGAGGTTATGGATCACCGCGAAAAACAGGTGTTCGGTTCCTGCCGGGCCATTATTGAGGCGGGCCATTCTGCGGCCGGTGAACTGGAGATTGACGAACATGCTTCCTACATTGTCGATCTGGCGGCGGCCATCGCCTTTAACACTCAGGAGCGGATGCTGCTGATTGTGCCAAATAATGGTGCGATTCATAACTTTGATGATGAAGCGATGGTCGAGATCCCATGCCTGGTGGGGCATAACGGCCCGGAGCCGCTGACGGTGGGGGATATCCCGCAGTTCCAGAAAGGGTTGATGAGCCAGCAGGTGGCGGTTGAGAAGCTGGTGGTCGATGCCTGGGAACACCGCTCTTACCAGCGTTTGTGGCAGGCTATCACCCTGTCGAAAACCGTGCCGAGTGCGTCTGTAGCTAAAGCGATTCTGGATGATTTGATCGACGCTAACAAAGAGTACTGGCCGGAACTGCGCTAACCCAGTTGACCGGCATCCTCTGGGTGCCGGTCCGCATGTTTCAATACCGCCGACGGCGCATAGCCAAATTTGTGTTTAAACGCCTTGCTGAAATGAAACGAGTCAAAGAAGTTAAGTATATCAGCGACCTGCCCGACCGTATTTCCCTCCTGCTTTAGCAGCGACAGCGCCAGTTCCAGCCGCGCATCCAGATAGTATTCTTTCGGTGTTTTTCCGGTATAGCGTAAAAAAAGACGACGTAGCCAGGCTTCGCTACAGGGGATAGTGGCTGCCATATCCGCCACGCTCCACCGTTTTTGTAGACTGGCATGTAGAGTGGCAATCAGTTTTTCAATCTGTATTCGCTGTGGGTCTTTTTTACCTTCGGCGTAAATAAGACAAATCCATTGATAAATTATTTTTGTGAGAAAGGCGACTGCCAGATTATTTTTTATTGAGTCTGGGGATGTAATTAATCGCGAAACTTCGGTCAGCTCCTGATTATAAATATCACCATTATAAATAATGCTTTGTTGTCGTAGCGGAATATCCATTACGCTGGTTGGTATGAATTCCATCCAGTATTGTTCCCATACCAATCCTTCACAGTGATAAGACTGTATATCGGTTGGTTTTAAAAAGATTATACAGTTTCCGGTAAGCGTGATTTGTTCACCGCCTTTAAGAAGGATTTTTCCACAGCCCTGGACGGTGTAGACCGCAACCCATGAATTAGCAATCAGCGGTTTTTTCTTATCACGTGGCCAAATAACCCGATAATGTTCGTCGGCATAGGTGTGCCACAGCGAGATCAATGAAATCCCGCTGGAGATCACACTTTCATGAATCAACAGGGGAATATTGTACGTAGTTTCGTTTTTTACATGCGAACTTTGCATCTTTCCATTCATTTTAATTTCCCACCGGAGAATTATGCCCACAACCTGAACTTAACAGAAAAAATCTGTTCAGGTATATGACGTTTTTATTTTAAGAAATCTGACTGCCTGACCCGGCGCACATTACCTTGCATTCCCCCTACAGCTGCCGGGACATAATGAAAAATAAGGGCTATGAGATGAATACGCTACAAATTCTGAGCTTTGTGGGCTTTACGCTGCTGGTGGCGCTAATCACCTGGTGGAAGGTACGGAAAACGGATACCGGATCGCAACAAGGGTATTTTCTTGCCGGGCGTTCATTGAAAGCGCCGGTGATTGCCGCGTCATTGATGTTAACTAACCTTTCAACCGAACAGTTGGTTGGTCTGTCTGGTCAGGCTTACAAAAGCGGAATGTCGGTTATGGGTTGGGAAGTCACCTCTGCGGTGACGCTTATCTTTCTGGCGCTGATTTTTCTACCTCGCTATCTGCAACGTGGTATCGCTACGATCCCAGATTTTCTGGAAGAGCGTTACGATAAAACCACGCGAATCATTATCGATTTTTGCTTTCTTATTGCCACTGGCGTCTGCTTCCTGCCGATTGTGCTTTATTCAGGGGCGCTGGCGCTGAATAGCCTTTTTCACATCGGTGAATCGCTGAATATTTCTCAGGGCGCAGCAATCTGGTTACTGGTTATTTTGCTGGGCCTTGCCGGGATTATTTATGCGGTGATCGGCGGTTTACGTGCGATGGCGGTGGCCGATTCTATCAATGGTATAGGGCTGGTGATTGGTGGATTGATGGTCCCCGTGTTCGGCCTGATTGCGATGGGAAAAGGCAGTTTTTTACAAGGTGTTGAGCAACTGACCACCGTACATGCGGAGAAATTAAACTCAATTGGTGGAGCGAACGATCCGCTGCCGATAGGTGCAGCCTTTACCGGTTTGATTCTGGTGAATACCTTCTACTGGTGTACTAATCAGGGCATCGTACAACGTACGCTGGCTTCCAAAAGCCTCGCCGAAGGGCAGAAAGGAGCATTGCTCACAGCGGTATTGAAAATGCTCGATCCACTGGTGCTGGTATTACCAGGTTTAATTGCTTTTCATCTATACCAGGATCTGCCAAAGGCGGATATGGCATATCCGACACTGGTAAATAACGTGCTTCCTGTCCCTTTGGTGGGGTTTTTCGGTGCCGTTTTATTCGGCGCGGTAATCAGTACATTCAATGGATTTTTAAACAGCGCCAGTACCTTATTTAGCATGGGAATATATCGGCGGATTATTAATCAACACGCCCAACCGGAACAGCTGGTTCGGGTTGGGCGTAAGTTCGGATTCTTTATCGCGGTAATTTCCGTGCTGGTAGCACCGTGGATCGCTAATGCACCGGAAGGACTCTACAGCTGGATGAAACAGCTCAACGGTATTTATAACGTGCCGTTGGTGACCATCATCATCATGGGATTCTTTTTCCCGCGCATTCCTGCGCTGGCAGCGAAAGTCGCTATGGGACTCGGTATCGTCAGCTACATCACCATTAATTATCTGGTGAAGTTCGACTTTCACTTCCTTTACGTACTGGCCTGTACCTTCTGCATCAACGTGGTGGTGATGCTGGTTATCGGCATTATCAAGCCGCGTGCGACGCCGTTTAAATTCCATGATGCTTTTGCGGTAGACATGAAGCCGTGGAAAAACGCCAAACTTGCCTCTGTCGGTATCCTGACCGCGATGCTCGGCGTCTATGCTGGACTGGCGCAGTTTGGAGGGTACAACACCCAATGGCTGACGATTCTCTGCTACTCAATTACGGCGGCAGTGATGATGTATTTAATTTACAGCACCTGGCAGACGCGTCGTTTGGCCACTGCACTTTCTGTCTCTGACGCTAAGGATAAAGCATGACCCGCCCTAATTTCCTGTTCATTATGACTGATACTCAGGCGACCAATATGGTCGGCTGTTATAGTGGTAAGTCGCTGAATACCAATAACATTGATAGCCTGGCGGCGGAAGGTATTCGCTTCAATTCTGCTTATACCTGCTCACCGGTGTGCACTCCGGCCCGCGCTGGGCTGTTTACCGGGATTTATGCCAACCAGTCCGGCCCGTGGACCAATAACGTCGCGCCGGGGAAAAATATCTCCACCATGGGACGCTATTTTAAGGATGCGGGCTATCACACCTGCTACATCGGCAAGTGGCATCTCGACGGGCACGATTACTTTGGTACCGGCGAGTGCCCGCCCGAATGGGATGCTGACTACTGGTATGACGGGGCAAATTACCTCGCGGAACTGACGGACAAAGAGATCGGTTTGTGGCGTAACGGTCTGAACAGCGTGGAGGATTTGCTGGCTAACAATATCAATGAAACCTTTACCTGGGCGCACCGCATCAGTAACCGGGCGATTGATTTCCTCCGCCACCCTGCACGTGATGAAGAACCCTTCCTGATGGTAGTTTCCTACGACGAGCCGCATCACCCGTTTACCTGTCCCGTGGAGTATCTGCAGAAATATCAGGATTTTTATTATGACCTGGGGATGAAGGCGCACGACTCTTTGAGTAACAAACCTGAACATCATCGTCTTTGGTCTGAAGCGATGCCTTCGCCGGTAGGTGATGATGGGCGCTATCACCATCCGCTCTATTTTGCCTGCAACGACTTTGTCGATGACCAGATTGGCCGGGTTATTAATACCTTAACGCCCGTGCAGCGGGACAACACCTGGGTCATTTACACCTCCGATCATGGCGAGATGATGGGGGCGCATAAGCTCATCAGTAAGGGGGCTGCGATGTATGACGACATCACGCGAATTCCGCTGATTATGCGCTCGCCTCAGGGAGAATCCATGCAGGTAGACACGCCGGTCAGCCATATCGATCTGCTGCCGACGATGATGGCGCTGGCGGGTATTGAGAAGCCACAAATCCTGCCGGGTGAAAACATCCTTACCGTTGAAAAACCACGCGGTGTGATGGTGGAGTTCAATCGTTATGAGATTGAACATGACAGTTTTGGCGGATTTATACCGGTACGTTGCTGGGTGACGGATGACTGGAAGCTGGTGCTGAACCTGTTTACCAGTGATGAGCTTTACGACAGACGAAACGATCCCGATGAGCTACACAACCAGATAGATTCTCCGCAATTAGCCGATGTTCGCTGCCAGATGCACGACGCGCTGCTGGACTATATGGATAAAATCCGCGATCCATTCCGCACCTATCATTGGAGTTTGCGTCCCTGGCGTCCTGACGCCGTACCGCGCTGGATGGGTGCTTTTCGCCCGCGCCCGCAAGACGGCTATTCTCCGGTGGTACGCGATTACGACACCGGTTTACCAACCCAGGGCGTAAAAGTGGAGGAGAAAAAGCAGAAGTTCTGACTACAATGCCAATTGGCGCAGATACTCATATTTGCACTTACCTGTCGGCCGGATAAGGCATTAGCCGCCATCCGGCAATGACAGCCAGAGGAGTTTGAATGAAAATTTCCCGCCTTGGAGAAGCCCCGGATTACCGCTTCTCACTGGCAAATGAGCGTACCTTTCTGGCGTGGATCCGTACCGCGCTGGGGTTTCTGGCGGCGGGGGTTGGTCTCGACCAACTGGCTCCGGATTTTGCCACGCCGGTAATTCGTGAGCTTTTGGCGCTGTTGCTGTGCCTGTTTGCCGGTAGCTTGGCGATTTATGGCTACCTGCGCTGGCTGCGTAATGAGAGGGCGATGCGCCTGAAAGAGGATTTGCCCTATACCCATAGCCTGTTAATCATCAGTCTGATTTTGTTTATTGTCGCGGTGATTGTCATGGGACTGGTGCTGTATGCCGGATAGCCGTAAGTCGCGACGTATCGCCGATCCGGGGTTACAACCGGAGCGAACATCGCTGGCCTGGTTTCGTACGCTTCTGGGTTATGGCGCGCTAATGGCGTTGGCGCTGAAGCACAACTGGCATCAGGCGGGCTTCCTGTTTTGGGTTTCAATTGTGGTGCTGGCGCTGGTGGCAATCGTTCTGTGGCGCTATACCCGCAGCCGTAATCTGATGGATGTTACGCATAGCGATTTTTCTGAATCTCGCGCGGTGCGTGACAAATTTATGATCTCCCTCGCGGTGTTATCCCTCGCAATACTGTTTGCTGTAACGCATGTCCGCCAACTTATTGCGTTTATCGGGAATTTAGCATGACAGGATGTCAGGTCATGGCCAAACCAGCCAGCTCTCGTTGTAACCTGGATTGTCGTTACTGTTTTTACATCGATAAACCCACTCAACCCGAAATGGATGACGCCACCTTAGAGACGTTTATTCGTCAGCATATCACCGCACAGCCGGGGGCTGACGTGATGTTCGCCTGGCAGGGCGGAGAGCCAACCCTCTGTGGCATCGACTTTTTCCGCCGCGTAGTGACGTTGCAAAAACAGTACGGGGAAGGGAAGAAAATCCATAACGCGTTCCAGACCAACGGGATTTTGCTCAACGACGAATGGTGTCAGTTTTTGCACGATAACGGCTGGCTGGTGGGGATTTCGTTGGATGGCCCCGCCGAGTTGCACGATGCTTATCGTGTTAACCGCAGCGGAAAACCGACTCACCATAAGGTGGTGGACGCCATTGCCAGGCTCCGTAAGCATCAGGTGGAGTTCAATCTGCTGGTAGTGGTTAATTCTCTGAACAGCCAGCGACCAGGACAGATGTATCGCTACCTTCGCCAGCTTGGCACGCCTTTTTTGCAGTTCATTCCGCTGGTTGAATATGATGAAGACGGCGAGCTTACCGCCGAATCCGTCCCGCCTCAGGCGTGGGGAACCTTCCTGAATACCGTCTTTGATATCTGGGTCAGAGAGGATATTGGCCGCGTATTCGTCCAGTTATTTGATTCAACTCTGGGCGTATGGTGCGGACACCCGGCGCAGATGTGTTCGCTAAGCTCCACCTGCGGACATGCTTTTGCTCTGGAAGCGAATGGCGATTTATATCAGTGCGATCACTATGTCCACCCAGATTTTCGCTTGGGTAATATTCATCGCACGTCGTTGAGTGAGCTCAACGCCAGCCCGAGGGCAGCGGCGTTTGGTCAGTCCAAGAGAACCACGCTGAGCGCGGAATGCCAGGCGTGTTCGCTATTACGCTTTTGCCATGGTGATTGTCCAAAGCATCGCGACAGCAGTGGAAAGAGTGCGATTTGCGGCGGATACAGCGCTTTCTTCAATCATACCGCGCCGCATATGCGCGTGATGCGTGACCTTCTGAAGCAACATCGCTCACCGATGGAACTGATGGCGATGCTGCGTTAAGTTCAGCGGCGTTTAACGTCCTTTGGCCAGATACTGCGCCATTTCGGCTTCCGGCACCATGCCGCCGCCGGTCGCCCACACCAGGTGGGTGGCGTTATTGAGCTGCTCCGCGCTGAAGCCGTGCATTTGCTGATAGTCAGCAGAAGCGCAAACGTGCTGCGGACCGGCCATCCCGGCCAGCGCCGACGGCTCAAGGCGAATGCCTTCTTCCTGCGCCAGCCAGCCCAGCATGTCGTACATAGTCTGATCGTCCAGGGTGTACAGACCGTCGAGCAGACGTTCCATTGCCCGGCCAACAAAGCCGGACGCGCGGCCCACCGCCAGCCCATCTGCCGCTGTCAGGTTATCGATACCAATGTCCTGCACAGAAATCGTATCGTGCAGCCCGGTATAAATCCCCAGCAGCATGCACGGTGAATGGGTCGGTTCTGCGAAGAAACAGTGCACGTTATCGCCGAATGCCAGCTTCAGGCCAAACGCTACCCCGCCAGGCCCACCGCCGACGCCGCACGGCAGGTAAACAAACAGCGGATGGTCGGCATCCACCACGCGCCCCTGCTGCGCGAACTGCGCCTTCAGACGCTGGCCGGCGACCGCATAACCTAAAAACAACGTGCGGGAATTTTCATCATCGATAAAGAAACAGTTTGGATCGGACTGTGCCGCCTTACGGCCCTGCTCAACCGCCACGCCATAATCTTCTTCATACTCCACGACCGTCACGCCGTGGCTGCGCAGTTTGGCTTTTTTCCATGCGCGAGCGTCGGCAGACATATGAACCGTCACCTTAAAGCCGATACGGGCGCTCATAATGCCGATCGACATCCCAAGGTTGCCAGTGGAGCCTACGGCGATGCTGTACTGACTGAAGAACTGTTTAAACTCAGGCGAAAGCAGAATGCTGTAATCGTCTTGTGTGGTCAGCAGACCGGCATCCAGCGCCAGTTTTTCCGCGTGGGTTAGCACTTCATAAATACCGCCACGCGCTTTAATTGAGCCGGAAATCGGTAGATGGCTGTCTTTCTTCAGCAGGATTTCGCCGTTGATGCGCTGCCCATACTCTTTTTCCAGCCGCTTTTGCATCGCCGGGATCGCGGCCAGTTCGGATTCGATAATGCCGCCGGTGGCTGCGGTTTCCGGGAATGCCTGCGCCAGATACGGCGCGAAGCGCGTCAGACGAGCGTGGGCATCCTGAACATCGTGCTCTGTCAGGCCAACATACGGTAAACCTTCCGCAAGAGAGGTAGTGCCAGGGTTAAACCAGGTCGTCTCCTTGAGAGCGACCAGATCTTCCACTAAAGGATGCTGGGCGATAAGTGTTTGAATGTTTTCCATAGTCAGTCTCTTTGCGCTTAGATAATAAAGGAAAGCAGGAATGTGCAAACCAGTGCAATAACGGACGCGATAAATGTCGCGGTCGTATAATATTTGAACGTCTCATTTAGAGTGGCGCCGCAGTACTGCTTCACCAGCCAGAAGAGGGAATCGGTGACGATCGTGCAGCCAATCGCGCCGGAACCGATGGCAATGGCGATGATCTCCGGGCTAACGTTGGGGTAGAGCGGCAGCATCGGGGCCACGATTGCCGTCGCACCCATCATCGCCACCGTGGCAGAGCCCACCGCAGCATGCAGGATTAACGCCACCAGCCATGCCAGCAGAATCGGGTGCATATGCATGTTCGAGAGGATCAGCGCGAGGGTATCCGCCAGTCCGCTGCTCTTGAGGATAGCGTTGAATGCGCCGCCTGCGCCGATAATCAGCAAAATGTTAGCAATGGAGCCAAAACCGTTTTCGGTGTGGGTCAGCAGCGCACCCATGCCAATGTGCTGACGCAGGCCGAGAATGTAATAGGCCACGAAAACGGCAATAAACATCGCGGTGATCGGGTTACCAATAAACTCCAACAGCGTATAAACCGTGCTGCCTTTCGCCATGTTCAGCTCAGCGACGGTTTTTACCAGCATCAGGCCAATCGGCAGCAGTACGGTAAACAGCGTAGCGCCCAGCGATGGCAGCGTACTTTCGTCGCGCACCTTGAGGTCGGAAAACTCAGCCGGAACCGGTTTAAACGGCAGACGGTTACCGAGGAATTTCAGATACAGCGGACCGCCGATCAGCGAGGCCATTAAGCCCACCAGTAAGCCGTAGACAATCACGGTGCCAATGTCCGCGCCCAGCTTGTTCGCCACGAACAGGGCGGCTGGATGCGGCGGCACGACGCAGTGTACCGCCATCAGCGCTGTACATAACGGAATCGCCAGCTTCAGTAGCGAGGTATTGGTTTTTTTGGCAATTGAAAAGGCCAGAGGAATCAACAGCACTACGCCGACTTCAACAAACAGTGTGATCCCGCAAATCAGCCCGACCAGTACCATAATGACGTCAGCGGAAAGCCAGCGACAGCGCTGTAGCGTCAGGCCGATACGTTCGGCCGCGCCGGACACTTCCATCATTTTGCCAAGAATGGTCCCAAGGCCGATAACCGCGGCGAGGAAGCCCAGCGTACCGCCGATGCCACTCTCAATGGCATTGACCATATCCAGCGGCCCCATACCCATCATCGTGCCCACGAAGAAGCTGGCTAACAGCAGCGCCAGAAACGGGTGGAATTTGAACTTCACGATGGTCAAAACGATTAACACGATGCTTATCAGCAGCGTGCTCACAACCCAGATTTGAGAGTGCATAACTCACCTTGCCCTGTGATTAATATAGGGTTATTGGACAAAAATAAGGCATAGTCTGACAAACGATATAAATCCCCTTTCACATGAGCCAGATTGCATCAAGTAGGTGATTTGCGTCTAATTACGCTTTGTTTATGCGATATGGTTCACCTTGATTCATCTTTGTGCTGATTTTTGCAGCGAACTTTTTTACACTCCGGCGAATGAATCAGGAGGACAGGAGGTGAACATGGATCCCTTACGCGAGGTCAGAAATCGGCTGCTCAACGGCTGGCAGTTGTCAAAGCTGTATACCTTTGAAGTGGCGGCCCGGCACCAGTCGTTTGCGCTGGCGGCAGATGAGCTGTCACTAAGCCCCAGCGCTGTCAGCCATCGCATTAATCAGCTGGAAGATGAGCTGGGTATTCAGCTGTTTGTTCGTTCGCATCGTAAAGTGGAACTCACCCACGAGGGCAAGCGGGTGTTCTGGGCGCTGAAATCATCGCTGGATACGCTGAATCAGGAAATCCTTGATATTAAAAATCAGGAGTTGTCCGGGACCCTCACCGTCTACTCACGGCCTTCTATCGCTCAGTGCTGGCTGGTTCCGGCGCTCGGCGACTTTACCCGTCGCTATCCGTCGATTTCGCTGACCATGCTGACCGGGAACGACAACGTCAATCTGCAGCGTGCCGGGGTCGATCTGGCCATCTATTTTGACGACGCACCCTCCGCGCAGCTCACGCACCACTTCCTGATGGATGAAGAGATCCTGCCGGTATGCAGCCCGGACTACGCTCGCCGCCATGACCTTACCGGTTCGCTGGTGAATTTACCGCACTGTACGTTGCTGCATGACAGACAGGCGTGGAGTAACGACTCCGGGACCGATGAATGGCACAGTTGGGCGCAGCATTTTTCGGTGAATCTGCCGACATCGTCGGGAATTGGCTTCGATCGTTCTGATTTGGCGGTGATTGCGGCGATGAATCATATCGGCGTGGCGATGGGCCGAAAGCGGCTGGTGCAAAAACGCCTCGACAGTGGAGAGCTGGTTGCGCCTTTTGGCGATATGGCGCTGAAATGCCATCAGCACTACTACATCACCACCCTGCCAGGCAGACAGTGGCCGAAAATCGAGGCGTTTATTCGCTGGCTTCAGGAACAGGTTAAATAAGCAGGCCGCGAATATTTTTTACGCTTTCTCGCTACACGCAAAGTGAAAAAGCATGCTAAATACGTGATATCACTCCTGATGATTTGCGTAAGGACGACCGTGTTAAAGCCGATTGTTTCCCTTTTACTGTTAGCCAGCGCCACCGTGTGTGCCGCGCAACCTGTGCTGACTGCGGCGCAGTATGCGCAACAGCTTGGCGTTGGGATGGACGTAGACTGGGCGCGCACCGATCGGGGTATCCGTGAATTCGATCCGCTGGTGGTGCGGGATTACAAGGCGAAAGGGTTAACCCACGTGCGCATTCGCGTGGCGGGAGAGCCTACGGAGGCGCGGCTTATACATCTGCGCAAGCTGGTGGAAGCCTGCGAGCAGTATGGCGTGATCCCGATAATTGCCTATCAGGCTGACGAATATAAAAAAGATCCCAGTACCGGTAACGAAAAAGAGGTGGTTAACTGGTGGGTGGCGGTGGCGCATTACTTTGGTCAAAGCTCGCCGTTGCTGGGTTTCGACCTGATATACGAACCCTCTGATAAGCTCAACCATAATCAGGTATCGCTCAATCGGGTGTATGACAAAACCATTCGTACTGTCCATGCCATCGACCCGCAGCGGATGATTTTTATCGCGCCGCGACTACGCGCCGCGCCGGAAGATTTGCCTGACCTGAAACTGCCGCCGCAAAGTCAGAATACCGTGCTGGCTCAATGGCATATTTTTCCGTGGGGGCCGCTGAAAAATAATGGTAAATATCCGTGGACCTCAGGCACAGCGGCAGAAAAGGCCGCTATTCGCGCCCGTATCAATACCGCCATTCACTGGCAGCAGAAAACAGGTCATGTCAGTTGGGTGGGAGGCTGGTCGCCAGGAGAAACAATCAGGAACGCGCCTTCTGCCTCGCAAATGGCGTTTGCCCGATTTATGGCATGCGAACTGAAAAAAGCGAAAATTCCCTATGCTATCAATGCGGATACGCAGTTTTATGATGGCGAGGAAGGCGCCTGGCGTCCGGCGCTGGAGCCGTTACTGACGACGATGATCGTGCCTGAATGCGAAAAGCCCGGCGATAAGCCGGGCCATCATACGCTTAAACCGCCTGCCCCTGATGCGACACGCGTGACGCCAGCGGAAGCCAGCAAACAAAAATCAACAGTCCCATAAGGGTCATCAGCAGGCCCAGACTGGCTTGCCCGGTCTGCGGCAGCATTGCAGAGAACCACGCCAGCACGCCGGAACCAATATTCTGTAATCCCCCAACCAGCGCACCGGCAGTGCCTGCCAGGAATGGGAAAGGCTCCATTGCGCCACTGGTTGCCAGCGGAAACAGCATCCCGGCACCGAAGAAAAATAGTGCGGCGGGAATCAGCAGCGTCCAGACGTTCATCACGTCAAACAGGCCCGGGATCCACATCATTAAACCGGCTACCAGACAGCAGATAACCGACTGCCACATCAGCGTCGAGAAACGCTTATTCGGGCGACCGGCGAACCAGGCGCCGAAAAATGCCGCCGGGATGGGCAGAATAAACAGGATACTGACCACCATGCTGCTTAAACCGAGCCTTGCGCCCAACAATACCCCGGAGCAGGCCTCGAAGACTGCAACGCCCGCCAGGCCGCCGATCAGCATCAGCACGTAACAGGTGAAAGAACTGTTACCAAACAGCGTTTTATAGCTGGCGATAAGGCGTGGACGCGGTGCGCCCGCTGGACGCGTTTCCGGCATCCAGCGCGCCATGCTAAACGTGACGCCCGCGCACAGAACCAGCAGGAAAATGTAACAGGCGCGCCAGTTCCACAAGGTATCCAGCATGCCGCCAATCAGCGGGGCCAGCAGCGGACTCACCAGAATCCCCATGTTTAATAAACTATTCGCGTGGCGCAGCTGCGTGCCTTCGTACAGATCGCGCGGTAAGGTTCGCGCCATTACACCGCCGACGCCTGTGCCCATGCCCTGGATTGCACTGGCGATAATCAGTACCGTCAGGCTGTGGGTGGTAATCGCGACCAGCGTGGCCAGCATAAAAATAGACATTCCGGCGAGGATCACCGGACGGCGGCCAACGCGATCGGAAAGTGGGCCGTAAAACAGTTGTGACAGGCCGTAGGTCAGCAGGTAGGCGGCCATTACGCTTTGCACCGCTCCTTCGCGAACGTTCAGTTCACGCGCCATATCAGCAATCGCGGGGATATAAATGGTTTGCGCCATCTGACCTACCGCCACCAGTAATACCAACATCAACAACAAATTGACGCTTCTATGCCTTTTCATTTCGCTGATTACTTTTAAAAAAGAGAAAAAAGAAGAATAAGGTGCTGTACTTTCCCGTAAATGCGCGTGGAATCTACCACAAAAGAAAAAGAAGGCCAGATAGTGGGCTGGAATGTTTACGCGATGAACGGCAGGAAATGTAAACAAAAAGCGGCAACAAATGTTGCCGGATTGCATCGGCTTTACGGCGCGATCATGACAAGCGAAGTAAGACAGCGCCTACGGCAATACCGGCGGCCGCGACAAGGCGTATTCCGGCAACCTTTTCTTTCAGCAGCAGCCAGGCGAGCAGAGCGCCAAACAGAATGGAGGTTTCACGCAGCGCTGCGACCACCGCCAACGGAGCCTGGGTCATGGCCCACAGCGCCAGACCGTAAGAACCCATCGTGCCAATCCCGCCCAGAATACCTTTCTTCCACTGCTGTACCAGATAGCGCGATGCTTCCCGGCGCCGGGCGATCATCGCCCAGCCCAGCAGACAGGAACCGTTCAGAAAGAAGGTCCACAGCGTATAACCGAGCGCGGTTTCTGATAAGCGTACGCCGGTGCCATCAACCAGCGTGTAACCGGCGATAAAGCAGGCGTTAATGAGCGCCAGTACGATCCCGCGTTGTGAGCTGCTGCGTCCGTTAAATGCCATGCCGAGAATGGCCAGACAGATCGTAGCAATCCCCACCCAGGCAAACACAGACAGGCTATCGCCAAGGAACAAGACGCTGATAATCGCAACCAGCAGCGGTGCTGTCCCACGCATCAGAGGATAGGTCTGACTCATATCCGAAACCTGATAGGTTTTGGCGACCAGGACCGTATACACCACTTGCAACGCGGTTGAGACGGCCAAAAACGGCAGGCTGGCGGCGGAAGGCTGAGGCGCGAAGGGTAAGCAGATCAATGCCATAATCGCCGCGGAGCCGCTGACGCCAATCGCCGAGTACAGTTTATCGTTTCCAGCTTTAACAATGGCATTCCAACTGGCATGCAGCAGCGCGGCAAACAGCAAAATGCAGAAAACAGAAAGCGTCATGGTGGCGTTCTTCCCTGAGAATGTCATAAAAACGTAACATATTGGCGCGAGACAAGCACCAGGGAGAAGGTGAAAGGGGAGCGGAGTGTTACCCGCTCCCCTTAGGTGCGACTTGAATCCGAATTACTTAACGTATTTCAGAACGGCATCAAGTAGTTGCAGTGCTGCAACAATGAGTTTGAGGATAAGAATAGCGATATCCACGAGGCTCATACGCTCTCCTTTTGGTACAAGGAGCACGGTGCTGACGTACCTCGCCGCTGCCTGTTGCCAGCACCTTTGTTGACATAACACAGTGTGCTCACACGGGGGTTAAGGCGCTGACGGCACCACCCGTTTCAGCCAGGACTTTGATGCGCCGGTTTACGATGCGGCCCCCGCATAACACATTGCGTACCGAGACATTATAGATAAGTACTGTATAAATTAACAGTATTTTATAGACATTGTGCCATTCATGTTCCATACTCAAAACCATCAAAATTCGTGCCGAAATTGCGTGTTCTTCGCAGAACGCGTATACTTTTTCCGTTGACATAACACAGTGTGTTCGGCGGCTACCAACCGCACAGCGCTGAAAAAAACCTCGCTCCGGCGGGGTTTTTTGTTTTCCGACTCTGCACAGCGAAATGTGATCGTTGACGCATTTTTATGCAGATGAAAAATTTTCCATTGTCACGCTGAAAAACCTGTGTTTGTATAAATCCAGTTAATCAACAAACAGACAGGTCCCTAATGAACCCTTCCATGCTGACTGCGACCCTACTAAAAACTGCGCCATCTCGCGCAGCGGTCGTCGTGCGTGTGGTGGTGGTCGTCGGCAATGCGCCGTAGGGTCCGGATCAACACACGATTCCAAAACCCCGCCGGCGCAAACCGGGCGGGGTTTTTCGTTTAAGAGACCTGCCCGAAGCAAAGGCCCAGAATAAAAGGACTGGAGCATGGCAAGTTCGGGCATAACATCCAAGCGTACGCGTTTTACGGGCGCAGAATTCATCGTTCATTTCATGGAACGCCAGGGGATTCAGGTGGTCACCGGTATTCCTGGCGGATCGATTCTTCCCGTCTATGACGCCTTGAGCCAAAGCACGCAAATCCGTCATATCCTGGCGCGCCACGAGCAGGGCGCGGGGTTTATCGCGCAGGGGATGGCGAGAACCGATGGTAAACCCGCCGTCTGTATGGCCTGCAGCGGACCGGGCGCGACCAACCTGGTGACCGCCATTGCCGACGCGCGGCTGGATTCCATCCCGCTGGTGTGTATCACCGGGCAGGTTCCGGCCTCAATGATCGGGACCGACGCCTTCCAGGAGGTCGATACCTACGGCATCTCTATCCCCATCACCAAGCACAACTATCTGGTCCGCCATATCAGTGAATTACCGCAGGTCATGAGCGATGCGTTCCGCATTGCGCAGTCCGGCCGTCCTGGCCCGGTGTGGATAGACATTCCTAAGGATATTCAAACCGCCGTTTTTGAGATTGAAGAGATGCCGGAGCCCGCGCAGAAAATGGCGGCACCGGCGTTCAGCCAGGACAGCATTCGCGATGCCGCAGCCATGATTAACGCCGCACAGCGTCCGGTGCTGTATCTCGGCGGCGGCGTGATTAACGCGCCTGAGCGGGTTCGTGAACTGGCAGAAAAAGCTATGCTGCCCACCACCATGACCTTAATGGCGCTCGGTATGCTGCCGAAAGCGCATCCGCTGTCGTTAGGCATGTTAGGTATGCACGGCGCGCGCAGCACTAACTTTATTCTGCAAGAAGCGGACTTATTGATTGTTCTGGGCGCGCGTTTTGATGACCGGGCGATTGGTAAAACCGAGCAGTTCTGTCCGAACGCCAAAATCATCCACGTGGACATCGACCGCGCGGAGCTGGGTAAAATCAAACAGCCACACGTGGCGATTCAGGCGGATGTCGATGAGGTTCTGGCACAACTGATCCCATTAATTGACGCGCAGCCGCGAGAGTCGTGGCATCAAATGGTGGCCGATTTACAACGCGAATTCCCCTGCAGCATTCCGCAGGAAAGCGACCCGCTCAGCCACTATGGGCTGATCAACGCTGTAGCGGCCTGCGTGGATGACAATGCCATTATCACCACCGACGTAGGCCAGCATCAGATGTGGGCCGCACAGGCTTACCCGCTGAACCGTCCGCGTCAGTGGCTGACCTCCGGCGGTCTGGGAACCATGGGCTTTGGCCTGCCGGCGGCAATTGGCGCAGCGCTGGTCAACCCGGACAAAAAGGTGCTGTGCTTCTCCGGCGACGGTAGCCTGATGATGAATATTCAGGAAATGGCAACGGCCAGCGAAAATCAGCTGGATATTAAAATCATCCTGATGAATAACGAAGCGTTGGGTCTGGTGTATCAGCAGCAGAGTTTGTTCTATAAGCAGGGCGTTTTTGCGGCGACATATCCGGGGATGATTAACTTTATGCAGATAGCCGCCGGGTTTGGCCTCGAAACCTGCGATTTGAATAACGAAGCGGATCCACAGGCTGCGTTGCAGGAGATTATTAATCGCCCTGGACCTGCGATGATCCACGTGCGCATCGATGCCGAAGAAAAAGTGTACCCGATGGTGCCGCCGGGTGCGGCAAACACAGAAATGGTGGGGGAATAAGCCATGCAACAGCAGACTCATGACAACGTAATCCTGGAACTCACCGTACGCAACCATCCGGGCGTAATGACCCACGTCTGCGGGCTGTTTGCCCGCCGCGCGTTCAACGTGGAAGGCATTCTCTGTCTACCAATTCAGGACAGCGACAAGAGCCGCATCTGGCTACTGGTCAATGACGATCAACGTCTTGAGCAGATGATAAGCCAGATCGACAAGCTGGAAGATGTGGTGAAAGTGGCCCGCAACCAGTCCGACCCGTCGATGTTTAACAAAATCACGGTTTTCTTTGAGTGAGTTAGTCGCCGTCTGAATCCGGGGTGATGACTTTGACAGAGCCGTTCCGGCAGTGGGTTGCATAATCTGCCGGCAACGGGCGATCGCTTATCAGTACGTCAAAAGTGGAGAGCGGGCCAATGCTGGCGGGAGCAACCTCATCAAACAGGGCGTGGCGGGTCAGCAGAATTTTGCGCAATCCGCGCTCCATCGCTTTGCGTTTGGTGGCCAGATCGTCCGGATTGAACCAGCTAACGCCGAAATGCTCATGGACTCCGCTGGCAGAGATAAACACTTTTCGTGGGTTGAGCGCATCCAGCGGAGAGGGATTGCTGGTGTCGTAAAAGGCATCACTTTTCGCCCGATAGGTGCCCCCGCAAAGAATCGCCGTGGCGTTGGGTTTTTCATTTAGCGCCACGAATACCCGGTGTGAGTAGCAAATTCCGGTAAAGGTAATATCGTCCGGGATCATGCTGACGACTAATGGCATTTCGGCACCATTATCAAAAAAGACCAGATCGTTTTCACTGACCAGTCCTGCGGCCAGAATGGCAACCGGTAAATCGTCGCGATGATACTGCTTTTGCACGGGGAGCGGAGCGTTAACGAGGGTGGCGGGCTTGTTCACCATCACGATGTAACCACCGAGTAGCGTAAGCGGCAATGGTTCGTCATCCTGGCTGAGATCCCGACGGATGGTCATCACGGAAACCTCCAGCATGCGCGCCGCCTCTTTCAGATGGATTCTGTCGGTCTTCTTCAACAATTCCATCAGACGTCGAATACGTTCTTTTTGCTTGGTTTCCATGCACACTCTCCACGAATCATGTTTTCATGTTCCTTCAGTAACATTTATGTGTTTCTGGGAACATGATATTGCTGCATTACTATACGTCTGACCATTGGGAAATAAAAGCGTGTTTTTACACGTTTTATTGATTATAAGCAGCGAGTTTTCAGTCAATTGTAAGCAAGTTAATCATTTTGAGTGTGATAGAGACGCAACATTTAGCATAATAAATAAACAATAAAATGATCCTCCAATCGCGATCCTAGTCACAAATGATACGGAAGTAACATGATAATGTTATTTTAATATCATTGTTGTGTGATTGTTTCTGAGAGGTAGTAAAATGGATATCGCGGTTATTGGCTCCAACATGGTGGATCTCATCACCTACATCAACCAGATGCCCAAAGAAGGGGAAACGCTGGAAGCACCCGCCTTTAAAATTGGTTGTGGCGGTAAAGGGGCAAATCAGGCCGTTGCGGCTGCTAAGCTCAATTCCAAAGTGCTGATGCTGACGAAAGTCGGTGATGATATTTTTGCGGATAACACCATTCGTAATCTCGAATCCTGGGGGATTAATACGACCTATGTCGAAAAGGTACCCTGCACCAGCAGCGGCGTTGCACCGATCTTTGTTAATGCAAACTCCAGCAACAGCATTCTGATTATTAAAGGTGCCAACAAGTTTCTCTCCCCGGAAGATATCGATCGCGCAGCGGAAGATCTGAAAAAGTGTCAACTTATTGTCCTGCAGCTGGAAGTACAGTTGGAAACGGTTTATCACGCGATTGAATTCGGTAAAAAACACGGTATTGAAGTGTTATTAAATCCCGCCCCTGCATTACGGGAATTAGATATGTCTTATGCCTGTAAATGCGATTTCTTCGTGCCAAATGAAACCGAGCTCGAAATATTAACCGGTATGCCGGTGGATACATATGACCATATTCGCGCCGCGGCACGTTCTTTGGTCGATAAAGGTCTGAACAATATTATCGTCACCATGGGGGAGAAAGGTGCTCTGTGGATGACGCGTGACCAGGAAGTCCATGTCCCGGCGTTTAAAGTGAACGCTGTCGATACCAGTGGCGCAGGTGACGCTTTCATCGGTTGTTTTGCCCACTATTACGTTCAAAGCGGTGATGTCGAAGCCGCCATGAAAAAAGCCGCTCTCTTCGCTGCATTCAGCGTTACCGGGAAAGGCACTCAATCATCTTATCCAAGCATCGAACAATTTAATGAGTTTCTTACCTTAAACGAATAATACTCCTGCATTGTAAAAGGTAGCACTATGAACGATAAAAACATCATTCAGATGCCCGACGGCTATCTGAATAAGACGCCTCTGTTCCAGTTTATTTTGTTATCCTGTTTATTCCCTTTATGGGGATGCGCAGCCGCATTAAATGATATTCTGATTACGCAATTCAAAAGCGTATTTTCACTCAGCAACTTTGCTTCGGCATTAGTTCAGAGTGCCTTTTATGGCGGTTATTTTTTAATTGCGATTCCGGCATCTTTGGTGATTAAAAAGACCAGTTATAAAATCGCCATCTTAATGGGACTGACCCTTTATATTGTTGGCTGTACGCTCTTTTTCCCGGCATCGCACATGGCCACCTACACCATGTTCCTCGCGGCAATTTTTGCGATTGCGATTGGCCTGAGCTTCCTGGAAACTGCAGCCAACACCTACAGCTCCATGATTGGCCCAAAAGCGTATGCCACCCTGCGCCTGAACATCAGCCAGACCTTTTACCCCATTGGCGCAGCCGCTGGTATTCTGCTGGGTAAATATCTGGTCTTCTCTGAAGGCGAGAGTCTGGAAAAACAGATGGCTGGGATGAACGCGGAGCAGATCCACAACTTTAAAGTGTTGATGCTGGAAAATACACTTGAGCCTTACAAGTACATGATTATGGTGCTGGTTGTGGTGATGGTGTTGTTCCTGCTGACCCGCTTCCCGACCTGTAAAGTCGCGCAAACGGCGAGTCATAAACGTCCGTCAGCGATGGATACGCTGCGTTATCTGGCCAGCAATGCCCGTTTCCGCCGTGGGATTGTGGCGCAGTTCCTGTACGTGGGGATGCAGGTCGCGGTGTGGTCATTTACCATCCGTCTGGCGCTGGAATTGGGTGATATCAACGAGCGCGACGCCTCAACCTTCATGGTCTATAGCTTTGCCTGCTTCTTTATCGGCAAGTTTATCGCCAACATCTTGATGACACGCTTCAATCCTGAAAAAGTGCTGATCCTCTACTCCATCATTGGCGCACTGTTTCTGGTCTATGTTGCGCTGGCACCGAGCTTCAGCGCCGTGTACGTTGCCGTACTGGTGAGCGTCCTGTTTGGACCCTGCTGGGCGACAATCTATGCCGGTACGCTGGATACCGTGGATAACGAACATACTGAAATGGCGGGAGCAGTCATTGTCATGGCGATTGTTGGTGCAGCGGTGGTTCCGGCAATTCAGGGCTATGTGGCCGATATGTTCCACTCGCTACAACTCTCGTTCCTGGTCTCCATGTTGTGCTTCGTGTACGTCGGTATCTACTTCTGGCGTGAAAGCAAAGTGCGCAATAACCTGGCTGAAGCGACTGTTTCCTGAGGAGAGCGATCATGACAACACGTATCACGCTGTGGCGGGAACTCTTTGCAGAGCATCCGCGAATCTTACTGAAGAATAGCGACTTCACGGTTACCGCATTTCGTTACGCCAGCGGTGTGGAAGGGCTGAAGGTAGAAAACAGTCGTGGACATCTGGTTATTCTGCCCTGGATGGGGCAGATGATCTGGGATGCTCAGTTTGACGGGCATGAACTGACCATGCGCAACATGTTCAGTCAGCCGAAACCGGCTGCGGAAGTGGTAGCAACATACGGCTGCTTTGCTTTCCACTCGGGTATATTGGCTAATGGCTGCCCTTCGCCGGAAGATTCTCACCCGTTGCATGGCGAAATGGCCTGTGCCGCGATGGATGAGGCCTGGCTGGAGCTGGAGGGAGAGAATTTGCGCGTGAGTGGACGCTACGAGTATGTGATGGGATTCGGTCATCATTATCAGGCGCATCCTGCGGTGATTATGCGCAAAGCGAGTGCGCTGTTTGATATTCAGATGGCGGTCACCAACCTCGCCTCAGTGGCAATGCCTTTACAGTATATGTGCCATATGAACTATGCCTACGTACCGGAAGCGACCTTCAGCCAGAATATCCCGGATGAAGCCATGAAGCTGCGTGAGTCGGTACCCGCGCATGTTAAGCCTACCGAGCAGTGGCTGGCGTTTAATCAGCGGATCATCCAGGGCGAGACCTCGCTGGGGCGCCTCAACGAGCCCGATTTTTACGATCCGGAAATCGTTTTCTTCGCTGACCAACTGGACCGATACACGGATAAGCCTGAATTTCGCATGATCGCACCTGATGGCACCACGTTCGTGACACGTTTCTCCAGCGCGGAGCTGAATTATGTCACCCGTTGGATCCTCTATAACGGCGATCAGCAGGTGGCAGCCTTCGCCCTACCTGCGACCTGTCGCCCAGAAGGCTTCCTGGCGGCACAGCGAAAAGGCACGTTGATTCAGCTAGAACCGCAGCACACCCGCACATTTACCGTCACAACTGGCATCGCCTGATCGCTCAAGGCTTAAACAGCAGCGCGTCGGAACACAAAATCCTTCAAGCTGCATAAGGCGGCAAGTCTGCTCACCTCAGGAGCTTACTCAAGTCAGTGACTCGGGTGAGCAGACCAAGCCAACGCAGAGGCTGCTTGAAGGATAAAGTGTATATCGTTAAGGTAAGCACGTTTTTTATCCCCCAGGACAGAACCCATGATCACCGTTGCCCTTATCGACGACCACACTATCGTTCGCTCCGGCTTTGCCCAGTTGCTGGGGCTGGAACCTGATTTGCAGGTTGTGGCTGAGTTCGGCTCAGGCAGCGAGGCGCTGGCGGGATTACCGGGACGTGGCGTGCAGGTATGTATCTGTGATATCTCGATGCCTGATATCTCCGGTCTTGAACTGTTAAGCCAGTTGCCAAAAGGGATGGCGATTATCATGCTCTCCGTCCACGACAGCCCCGCGCTGGTGGAGCAGGCGCTCAACGCGGGCGCGCGTGGTTTCCTTTCTAAACGCTGTAGTCCTGATGAGCTGATCGCGGCGGTGCATACCGTGGCGACCGGCGGCTGCTATTTGACGCCGGATATCGCCGTCAAACTGGCGGCTGGTCGTCAGGATCCGCTGACCAAACGCGAACGTCAGGTGGCGGAGAAACTGGCGCAAGGCATGGCGGTAAAAGAGATTGCCGCCGAACTGGGCCTGTCGCCGAAAACGGTGCACGTGCATCGCGCTAACCTGATGGAAAAACTGGGCGTTAGCAACGATGTCGAACTGGCCCGCCGGATGTTTGACGGCTGGCAATGAACACGCTCTGTTCCCGGTTAATCACCGTTGTTGCCTGCTTCTTTATCTTCTCTGCCGCGTGGTTCTGCTTGTGGAGTATCAGCCTGCACCTGGTTGAGCGCCCGGAGCTGGCGGTACTGCTGTTTCCGTTTGGCCTGCGTCTGGGGCTGATGCTGCAATGTCCACGCGGCTACTGGCCGGTGCTGCTGGGTGCGGAATGGCTGCTTCTTTTCTGGCTGGCGCAGGAAGTGGCGCTGGCTCACTTGCCACTTTTGATGATCGGGAGCTTCCTCACGTTACTCCCGGTGATGCTGATTTCGCGATACCGCCATCAGCGTGACTGGCGCACGCTGCTGTTACAGGGCGCGGCGCTGACGGCGGCGGCGTTGCTGCAATCGCTGCCCTGGCTTGGGCAAGGCGAAGAGGCGTGGAATGCCCTACTGCTGACGCTCACTGGTGGATTAACGCTGGCTCCGATCTGTCTGGTTTTCTGGCACTATCTTAGCAGCACCACCTGGTTGCCGCTGGGCCCGGCGGTGGTGTCTCAGCCGGTGAACTGGCGCGGGCGGCATCTGGTCTGGTATCTGCTGCTGTTTAGCGTCAGCCTGTGGTTGCAGCTTGGCCTGCCCGATGAACTGTCACGCTTCACGCCGTTTTGCCTCGCGCTGCCGATCATTGCGCTCGCCTGGCACTACGGCTGGCAGGGGGCGCTGATTGCCACGTTAATGAACGCCATTGCGCTGATTGCCAGCCAGACCTGGCACGATCATCCCGTCGACCTGTTGCTCTCCCTGCTGGTGCAAAGCCTGACCGGGCTGCTGCTCGGCGCGGGGATCCAGCGTCTGCGCGAGCTTAACCAGTCGCTGCAAAACGAATTAGCGCGCAACCACCGTCTGGCTGAACGCCTGCTGGAGACCGAAGAGAGTGTGCGCCGGGATGTGGCGCGCGAACTGCACGATGATATCGGTCAGACCATCACCGCCATTCGCACCCAGGCGGGCATTGTTCAGCGGCTGGCGCCGGAAAACGCAGGGGTGAAGCGCAGCGGGGCGCATATCGAACAACTTTCTCTTGGCGTGTACGATTCGGTGCGTCGTCTGTTGGGTCGTCTGCGTCCGCGCCAGTTGGATGATCTCACGCTGGAACAAGCCATCCGCTCATTGATGCGTGAAATGGAGCTGGAAAGCCGCGGCATCGTCAGCCACCTTGACTGGCGAATTGACGAATCTGCACTCAGCGAAAGTCAGCGGGTGACGCTGTTTCGCGTCTGTCAGGAAGGGCTGAACAACATCGTTAAGCATGCCAACGCCAGCGCGGTGACGCTTCAGGGCTGGCAGCAGGATGAACGGCTGATGCTGGTGATTGAGGACGACGGCAGCGGCCTGCCGCCGGGGTCGAATCAGCAGGGATTTGGCCTCACCGGGATGCGTGAACGTATTACCGCCCTCGGGGGATCGCTCTCGATTTCCTGTACGCACGGCACGCGGGTCAGCGTGTCGTTACCCCAGCGTTATGTGTAAGGAGCGGTCATGTTTTCGTTTTTAAAATCCCCAGTCAGCGCGCCGCTCATCACCGATAAGCGTGAAGTGGATGCCCTCTACCGCTACTGGCGGCGGCATATTCTGACCACTATCTGGCTCGGCTACGCGCTGTTCTATTTCACACGCAAGAGCTTCAACGCCGCCGTACCGGATATCCTCACCAGCGGCGTGCTGACCCGCAGCGACATTGGTCTGTTGGCGACGCTGTTTTACATCACCTACGGCCTGTCGAAGTTTGTTTCCGGTATCGTCAGTGACCGTTCCAACGCCCGTTATTTTATGGGGTTTGGGCTTATCGCCACCGGCGTGGTGAACATTCTGTTTGGCTTCTCCACCTCGCTCTGGGCTTTTGCGGTGCTCTGGGCGCTGAACGCCTTTTTCCAGGGCTGGGGGTCGCCGGTCTGCGCGCGTTTATTGACTGCGTGGTATTCGCGTACCGAACGCGGCGGCTGGTGGGCGCTGTGGAATACTGCGCACAATGTTGGCGGGGCGCTGATCCCTATCGTGATGGCGGCGACGGCGCTGCACTACGGCTGGCGTGCCGGGATGATGATCGCCGGGTTGCTGGCGATTGTGGTGGGGGTTTTTCTCTGCTGGCGGCTGCGCGACAGGCCGCAGGCAATTGGTCTGCCGCCGATTGGAGACTGGCGCCATGATGAGCTGGAAATCGCCCAGCAGCAGGAAGGCGCAGGGCTGAGCCGTAAAGAGATCCTCACCCGCTATGTATTGCTGAATCCCTATATCTGGCTGCTGTCGTTGTGTTACGTGCTGGTGTACGTCGTCCGCGCTGCGATCAACGACTGGGGCAATCTGTATATGTCGGAGACGCTCGGCGTGGATCTGGTGACCGCCAATACCGCCGTGACCATGTTCGAATTGGGCGGATTTATCGGCGCGCTGGTCGCAGGCTGGGGCTCGGACAAACTGTTTAACGGCAACCGCGGTCCAATGAACCTGATTTTTGCTGCCGGAATTTTGCTCTCCGTGGGCTCGTTGTGGCTGATGCCGTTCGCCAGTTACGTGATGCAGGCGGCGTGCTTCTTCACCACCGGATTCTTCGTCTTCGGCCCGCAAATGCTGATCGGCATGGCGGCGGCGGAGTGCTCGCACAAAGAGGCAGCGGGCGCGGCAACCGGATTTGTCGGGCTGTTTGCCTATCTGGGGGCATCGCTTTCCGGCTGGCCGCTGGCGAAGGTGATGGAGGTCTGGCACTGGACCGGATTCTTTGTGGTGATCGCCATTGCGGCGGGGATATCCGCGCTGCTGCTGCTGCCGTTTTTGAACGCCCAGGCTCCACGCGAACTCAACGAAGCGTGATGCACCTCACCTTTTTACCCTGAGTAGGGCAAAACTAAGAAATTTTCCCGGTTTCACCTGGACGCTGTCTCAGGCGCGTCCCCCGGCTGATTTTTACAATGCCTGCCATTCGCAGGTATAAAAATTAGCTCGGGAGTGTCAAATGCTGGCCTTTCTAAACCAGGTACGCAAGCCGACCCTGGATCTGCCGCTCGATGTGCGGCGCAAAATGTGGTTCAAACCGTTCATGCAGTCCTATCTGGTGGTCTTTATTGGCTACCTGACCATGTATCTGATCCGCAAAAACTTCAACATCGCGCAGAATGACATGATCTCCACCTACGGGCTGAGCATGACGCAGCTGGGGATGATTGGCCTGGGCTTCTCCATCACCTACGGCGTGGGTAAAACGCTGGTTTCCTACTACGCCGACGGCAAAAATACCAAGCAGTTCCTGCCGTTTATGCTGATCCTCTCCGCCATCTGTATGCTCGGCTTCAGCGCCAGCATGGGGGCGGGTTCAACCAGCCTGTTCCTGATGATCGCCTTCTACGCGCTGAGCGGTTTTTTCCAGAGTACCGGTGGCTCGTGTAGCTATTCCACCATCACCAAATGGACGCCGCGTCGCAAGCGGGGTTCTTACCTCGGCATGTGGAATATCTCGCATAACCTCGGTGGTGCGGGTGCGGCTGGCGTGGCGCTGTTTGGCGCCAACTATCTGTTCGACGGTCACGTCATTGGTATGTTTATCTTCCCGTCGATTATCGCCCTGATTGTCGGCTTTATCGGCCTGCGCTACGGCAGCGACTCCCCGGAGTCTTATGGCCTCGGTAAAGCTGAAGAGCTGTTCGGCGAGGAGATAAGCGAAGAGGATAAAGAGACTGAAGAAAATGAGATGACCAAATGGCAGATCTTTGTTGAGTACGTGCTGAAAAACAAAGTGATCTGGCTGCTGTGCTTCTCCAACATTTTCCTGTACGTGGTGCGCATCGGTATCGACCAGTGGTCCACTGTCTACGCTTTCCAGGAGCTGAAGCTCTCCAAAGAGGTGGCGATTCAGGGCTTTACCCTGTTTGAAGTGGGCGCGTTGGTCGGTACGTTGCTGTGGGGTTGGCTCTCTGACCTGGCTAACGGTCGTCGTGCGCTGGTAGCCTGCGTGGCGCTGGCGTTGATTATCGCAACTCTGGGCGTTTATCAGCACGCCAGCAACCAGTATGTCTATCTGGCTTCGCTGTTTGCGCTGGGCTTCCTGGTGTTCGGTCCTCAGCTGTTAATCGGCGTTGCAGCCGTCGGATTCGTACCGAAAAAAGCGATCGGCGCAGCCGATGGGATTAAAGGCACCTTCGCATATCTGATTGGTGACAGCTTCGCCAAGCTGGGTCTGGGGATGATTGCCGACGGCACGCCGATTTTCGGTCTGACCGGCTGGGCGGGCACGTTCGCCGCGCTGGATACCGCCGCCATCGGTTGTATCTGTCTGATGGCCATCGTGGCCGTGTTTGAAGAACGTAAAATTCGCCGCGAGAAAAAAATTCAACAATTGAAAGTCGCTTAAGTTAAGTGTGCATTGGTAACTTTTGCCCGCCTGGATGGCGGGCTTTTTTATGTCGCGGATCCATCCTGAATCGTGTTGATACGTTCAGTCGTCGACAGAGAGGAATTTGCCGTTATGATGGGCATCCTGTCTGGTAATGGATGTTCGCATGATTTGGATAATGCTGGCCACATTGGTCGTTGTTTTTGTAGTGGGTTTTCGGGTGTTGACGTCCGGATCTCGACGGGCAATTCGCCGTCTGAGCGAGCGACTGAATATTGATGTTGTGCCGGTAGAGTCGATGATCGATCAGATGGGAAAAGTACAGGGTGAGGCTTTTTTACAGTACCTCCACCGCCCAGATGAATCGCATCTGCAAAATGCTGCCCAGGTGTTGTTGATCTGGCAAATCGTTATTGTCGACGGCAGTGAGTCGAATCTGCTGCAATGGCACCGTTGGCTGCAAAAAGCCCGATTGGCCACGCCGATTACTGACGCACAGGTGCGTCTGGCGCTCGGTTTTCTGCGCGAGATAGAGCCGGATATGCAGGAGTTTAATGCGTTTCAGATGCGCTATAACGCCTTTTTCCAGCCCGAAGATGGCGTGCACTGGCTGCACTGACAGTCATGCCTGTTGGCGAATTAATTGTGCAAATATAAATTGATTTAATAGCTAATGGGCTATAATTTACCTATAGCTTATTAGCTATGAGGGATCGTTGATGTGGGAAGTGGAAACAACGGATGTTTTCGATAAATGGTTTGACGTACAGACCGAGGCGCTCAAGGAAGATATGCTCGCAGCGATGATGATTTTATCCGAGTATGGTCCTCAGTTAGGCAGGCCGTTTGCTGATACGGTAAATGCTTCTGCTTTTTCAAATATGAAAGAGTTGCGAGTGCAGCATCAGGGCAACCCGATTCGGGCGTTCTTCGTGTTTGATCCTTCTCGCCATGGCATCGTGTTATGCGCTGGCGATAAAACAGGGTTAAACGAGAAGAAATTCTATAAAGAGATGATCAGGCTTGCTGACGCTGAGTACCGAAATCACCTTAATAAGTAAGGAAAATTATGGCGACGCTTGAAGAATTGATGGCGAAACAAAGCCCGGAAAGCCAGGAGCGCATTGCTGAAAAAGTAGAAGTGCTACGTCAGGTGATTGCGTTAAATATGTTACGGGAAGAACTGAATCTCTCTCAGGCGGAACTTGCCTCGGCAATGGGCGTTAAGCAGCCAACAATCGCAAAAATGGAACAGGCGGATAACGATCCTCGTCTGTCGACGCTTAAGCGTTATGTCACGGCGTTAGGTGGCGAACTGAGCATTGATGTTAAGTTACCGACAGGTAAAAGAGTCGCGTTTCATCTTTAAAAATCCGTGTGGCCTGGATTTTGTGTTAGATGAAAGTAGTTGCCAAAACGTTAAATGCGTCACAAATTTAATGTTACACTGCGTAACTTTTCTGCAATAACCCCACGCAGGTAACAAAATGAGTGAAGCTGTTGAACAAAAATCCCGCGCTGAGGCAAATGCCCGACCGAACTGGTCGGCGGTATTCGCCGTGGCGTTCTGCGTTGCCTGCCTGATAACCGTTGAGTTTCTGCCCGTTAGCCTGTTAACGCCGATGGCGCAGGATCTGGGGATTTCTGAAGGTGTTGCCGGACAATCGGTGACTGTGACGGCATTTGTTGCCATGTTCGCCAGCCTGTTTGTGACGCAAATTATCCAGGCGACCGATCGTCGCTACGTGGTGATCGTGTTTTCGGTGCTGCTGACGCTCTCCTGCCTGTTGGTTTCCTTTGCCAACTCTTTTTCACTGCTGCTCATTGGCCGCGCCTGTCTCGGTCTGGCGCTTGGCGGATTCTGGGCGATGTCGGCGTCGCTGACCATGCGTCTGGTGCCCGCCCGTACGGTACCGAAAGCGCTGTCGGTGATTTTTGGCGCGGTCTCTGTCGCGCTGGTGATTGCCGCGCCGCTGGGGAGTTTTTTGGGCGGCATTATCGGCTGGCGCAACGTGTTTAATGCGGCGGCGGTAATGGGCGTGCTGTGCACGATTTGGGTGGTGAGAGCGCTGCCGTCGTTGCCAGGTGAACCTTCGCATCAGAAACAAAATATGTTCAGCCTGCTGCAGCGCCCGGGGGTGATGGCCGGGATGATTGCCATCTTTATGTCCTTTGCCGGACAGTTCGCCTTCTTTACCTATATTCGCCCGATCTATATGAATCTGGCAGGCTTTGAAGTTGATGGCCTGACGTTGGTGCTGCTGAGTTTTGGTATCGCCAGCTTTGTCGGGACATCGCTCTCCTCGGTGGTTCTGAAGCGCTCGGTCAAACTGGCCTTAGCCGGTGCGCCGCTGGTGCTGGCGCTTAGCGCGCTGGTCCTGATCCTGTGGGGTAGCGACAAAGTTGTGGCGGCAGGTATTGCGATTATCTGGGGCCTGGCGTTTGCGTTGGTTCCGGTCGGCTGGTCGACGTGGATCACCCGATCGCTTGCCGATCAGGCAGAAAAAGCCGGATCCGTCCAGGTCGCCGTGATCCAGCTTGCCAATACCTGCGGGGCTGCGGTGGGAGGCTATGCGCTCGATAACCTCGGACTGCTTTCGCCCCTGATGCTTTCCGGCAGCTTGATGCTGCTGACGGCGCTTCTGGTCACGATGAAGGTCAGAATACAGTGAGATTGTTGCCTGATGGCGCGCAGCTTTCAGGCAACACCGTTATCTGACGACTGAATCAATCAAAACCATTGTTTTCGGCGGTATGGGCAAACCATTCGCCGCTTTTCTTCACCGTACGTTTTTGCGTATCTAAATCTAACTGGACAAAACCGTAGCGGTTTTTATATCCGTTGAGCCAGGACCAGTTATCAATAAAGGTCCACATATGGTAGCCAAGACAATTACACCCTTCGCTAATGCCTTTATGTAGCCATTTAAGATGCGCGGAAACAAATTCAATACGGTAGCTGTCGTTGATTTGGTCCTGCTGAATAAAACGTTGCTCATTTTCGACTCCCATGCCGTTTTCAGAAATAAAACAGCGCGGGTTGCCGTAGTTATCACGCAGATTAGTAATAATATCGTAAATACCTGGCTCGTAAATTTCCCAGCCACGGTAAGGGTTCATTTTACGCCCCGGCATTTCGTAATAATCAAACAGCCACTCCGGCATAAACGGCGCGTCAGGATTGACGGCAGTATCACGACATTTCACGCGGCGCGGCTGATAATAATTAATACCGAGCAGGTCGATTTTGCCATCGGCGATGAGCTGACTGTCGCCTGGCTGACATGCTGGGAGTTGATCGTACTCTTTTAGCAGCGCTATCAGATCCGCCGGATATTCACCTTTTAGCACCGGGTCAAGGAAGCTGCGGTTAAACAGCAGATCCGCATGGTGCGCAGCTTTTACATCTGCCGGGTGTTGTGAGCGCGGATAAGAGGGCGTTAAATTCAGGATCACACCGATTTCACCGTCATAACTTCCGGCGTGGTACGCGCGCACCGCCGTGGAATGCGCCAGTACGGTGTGATACGCCACGGTGGCCGCGCGTTTGAAATCCACCACATTAGGGTAATGGAAGTCATACAGATAGCCGCCTTCTACCGGGACAATCGGTTCGTTAAAGGTGAACCAGTGCTTCACCCGATTGCCGAACAAGGTAAAACAGGTTTGTGCGTAGCGACCAAACGCCTCAACCACATCACGGTTTTCCCAGCCACCTTTCTCCTGCATCACCATCGGCATATCGAAGTGGAACAGGGTGATAAATGGCGTAATGCCTTGCGCCAGCAGCTCATCGATGACGTTGTTATAGAAATCAACTGCCTGCGGGTTGACGTCGCCAGTACCGTCCGGGATCAGTCGTGACCAACTGATTGAAGTGCGGAAGCTGTTGTGCTTCAGCTGTTTGAGCAGTGCGATGTCCTGTTTCCAGTGCTGATAAAAGGTCGAGGTGTTCGCCGGGCCAACCCCCTGATGGAAACGCCCAGGCTGGCGGTCGAACCACACGTCCCATGTCGTCTGGCTTTTGCCGCCGTTCAGACTATCCCCTTCGGTTTGCAGCGCCGAGCAGGCACTGCCCCACCAAAAGTTTTCGGGAAAACGGTATCGCATTATCTTGCTCCTTGATGTGTTTCATTTCCCTACACAATAGGCGATTTTGCAAAACAGAAACCGGTTACAGCACTCGTTTTTCAATGCGATAGTTACAAATCCGGGCATTCAACTTTGCCCAACGCTTCCCAGTAGTTGTTCTGATTGTTTCTTTGTATTGCCAGAATGGCTTCGCGGATGTGTTGCTGATTACGGGTATCAGCCATAATCGTTTTTTCCCACACCTCATCCGATGGCGACCCCTGCGGGGTACAAATCTTGCGTAAGTCCTTCAATACAGTGTTTTTTTCATGAACGGACTGTAGAGAGCCATAAGCCGAATCGGCCTGCGCCAAACCCGGCAGCATGAAAAGAATGGCAATAAGCGGTAAAACGGCTTGTTTCATGATAATAATCCTTGTTGTCGATGCGCATCATCTCAAGAGTAAGTGTAGACGGCATGCGCCTCACTCATCAGCCTGTGTTAATTTCTAAAAAGAAAATCAGCCAGAAGTTTTAGTTTTTCAGGAGGATAGGATGCAAATACAGATTACAGATACCATTACTGAAGACGATCAAAATGCTCTGCTTGTTGGACTGCGCGCCTACAATCGCCAGTTCCTGAGGACCACCAATTTTGGCGACCTGGCGGTGTACTGGCGCGATGAGCACAATGAAATACTGGGCGGGCTGATCGGTAAAATCAAAGGCGAATGGCTGTGTATTGATTTCCTGTGGATGCATGACTCGCTGCGTAAAGGCGGTTACGGCACAAAGTTGATGCAGGCCGCTGAACAGACGGCGCGTGAGAGAGGATGCCTGCATGCGCTGGTGGACACGATGAGTTTCCAGGCGCTGCCGTTTTATCAGAAAAACGGCTATCAGTTGCAAATGACCCTCGATAACTTTCCAGAAACCGGTTCCGCGCGCCATTATTTGTCGAAAACGTTTTGATGACCGGAAGGACTGCAAAAGGGATTACTTGAAGGCAAACAGGAAGAAGCGTTGCGGATAGCCCAAGCCATGCTTGAAAAGGGGATTGATCGTGAACTGGTGCTAATTATTACTGGGCTTTCCTTTGATGAGCTAACGGCACATTCCGATTAATTTTCCTTTTCGCATTATGCTTTTTTCTTCTTGCTGATGCTTTTTCGTTTTTTAAACCGCAGCGGCCTTCCCGCTATAGTCATTTCATTACTCATCAGGCAGTTATTGCAAAAGGATAAAACGTGAAACTGAAGATACCTTATTTTGGGGCTGGGGCGGCGTTATTACTGGCGGGATTATTGCTGGCAGGATGCGATCAGCAGAACAATGATGCAAAGCATATTAAAGTGGGCGTGATTAACGGCGCAGAGCAGGATGTGGCGGAAGTCGCGAAGAAAGTCGCTAAAGAAAAATATGGCCTGGAGGTGGAGTTGGTGGGGTTTAGCGGTTCGCTGCTGCCCAACGATGCCACTAATCATGGTGAGCTGGATGCCAACGTCTTCCAGCATCGTCCGTTCCTTGAACAAGATAATAAAGCGCACGGCTATAAGCTGGTAGCGGTGGGCAATACCTTTGTGTTCCCGATGGCGGGTTATTCGAAGAAAATCAAAACCGTTGCTGAACTAAAAGACGGTGCGACGATTGCGATACCTAACGATCCAACCAACCTTGGGCGGGCGCTGTTGCTGCTACAAAAAGAGAAGTTAATCACGCTGAAAGCGGATACCGGCCTGCTGCCAACGGCGCTGGATATTACGGATAATCCGCGGCATCTGAAAATTATGGAACTGGAAGGGGCACAGCTACCGCGTGTGCTGGACGATCAAAAAGTGGATGTGGCGATTATCAGTACCACCTACATCCAGCAAACCGGGCTTTCTCCGGTACATGACAGCGTATTTATCGAAGACAAAAATTCACCGTACGTGAACATCCTGGTGGCGCGAGAAGACAATAAAGATGCCGAGAATGTGAAAGAATTCCTGCAATCTTATCAGTCACCGGAAGTGGCGAAGGCGGCAGAAACTATCTTTAACGGCGGCGCAGTTCCGGGCTGGTAATCGTCACCCGTTGCCGCGCCGGTTGGGGTTAAACCGCTCTGGCGCGGCGACGTGAGTCCATTGAGATAAGCACGACCGATGAGAGGATCAAAAGCGTACCCAGCCAGTCTGGCAGGGTAAAGGTGATGCCTAACAGCAGCAGGGACAGCAACGCACTGCTCAACGGTTCCGCGCAGCTTAAAATGCTCGCTTTCGGTCCGCCAATCATCTGCGCGCCTTTCAGGTACAGGCTAAACGTGAGTGACGTGCCGATGACCACCAGATAGAAAAACGCCAGAACCAAACTGCCATTCACCACGAAATGAGTTCCCTGCCCGGCATAGAACGGCAGTAGGATCATTCCACCGATTAACATACTCCAGCCGACGACCGGTAATGTGCCGTAGCGCGCGATGAGCGTTGAGGGGTAGGTGGTATAGAACGCGGCGGCAAACGCCGAGGCTATTCCCCAAAACAGCGCGGCAGCTGAGATAGATAACGACGTCGGATTACCGTGGGTAACCAGTAAGAAGGTACCGATGAGTGAGGTGAAGATCGCCGTCAGCACTAAAATCCCCGGCCGCGCTTTGCGCACCACGGAGAACCACGCCACGATAATGGTCGGTGACAAAAATTGCAGCACCGTCGCGGTGGCGGCGTTGGATTTTTCGATGGTCAGCAGGAAGGTTAGCTGTACGGTGAGTGCCCCGACCACGGAAAAAATCAGCAGGCTGATGGCGTCCTTGCGGTTTTTGATAATGGAGAATACGTTGTCGCCGTGAACGAAAGAGAGCATCAGCAGAATGAGCCCCGCGAAAATCAGGCGCGTCATGGTCAGAAACTGCGACGACATCTGGCTTTGTTCCATGATGTACTGCGCGCAAACGCCTGAACTTCCCCATAATACGGCGGCAATCAGGACGTTCATCATCCCTCTTCTGGTGGAACTCATCTTTCCCTCTGCATGTTGTTTTGTTTTATTTGTGTGCAGGCATCATAGCAGAGATAGCGAAGCGAGTGAGACATGACGGGCACAGCCCCCCACACCGCAGGGGGCTTCTGCAGTTATCTTACGGCGTAATCGGCGTCAGATAATCCAGTCGTAGCGGTTCGGCCAGCAGCTCGTTCATTTGTAGAATAAACGTCTGGAAATGGGGCAGGGCGATATGCTCGTCCAGACCGGCCTGACCGCGCCAGGATTCACGAACGTAGAAGACATCCGGTGTGTCGCGCAACTGGAACAGGGCATACTCAATATTGCCCGGCTCCTGGCGCGTGGGCAGCAGCAGAGCCTGCAGCGCCTGTTTTAGTGCGTCGATTTTCCCCGGTCTGGCTTTCAGTACCGCAATAATTGAAATCACCTCTGAATCAGACATGTTAAAACCCCTCCAGCACAATCTTGCCGACTGAACGACCGGTTTCAATTTGCGCGTGCGCTTTTTGCAGATTCGCCGCGTTGATTGCGCCAAAATGCTCGCCCAGCGTGGTGCGAATGGTGTTGTCATCGATCAACTGTGCCACGCGGGTTAATAGCTGATGCTGCGCAATGATGTCGTGGGTGGTAAACATCGAACGGGTAAACATAAATTCCCAGTGCAGCGAAATGCTTTTGGCCTTCAGTGGACGTGCATCGAGGGTTTGCGGATCGTCAATCAGCGCCAGTTTGCCCTGCGGCGCCAGGGCGGCAATAATTTGCGGGTAGTGCTGCTCGGTATTGTTCAGGCTGGCAACGTGCGTCACCTCTTTAATGCCAATCCGAGCCAGCTCTTCCATCAGCGGCTTGCTGTGGTCAATCACATGATGAGCGCCTGCTTCACGTACCCATTTCTGGCTCTGTGGACGTGAAGCGGTACCGATGACAGTCATTTTGGTCAGCTTACTGGCCAGTTGCGTCAGGATAGAACCGACGCCGCCAGCAGCGCCAACAATCAATAACACATCATTTTCATTGCCATTTTCCTCAACGCCCAGGCGGTCGAACAGCATTTCCCAGGCGGTGATGGCGGTCAGCGGCAGTGCCGCAGCAGAAGCGTTGTCCAGCGATTGCGGCTTCAGCGCGGTAATACGTTCATCAACCAGCTGAAATTCACTGTTACTGCCAGCACGACCCAGCGCACCGGCATACCAGACTTCATCGCCAGGAGCGAACAGGGTGACTGCTTCACCCACGGACTTCACCACGCCAACGGCGTCCCAACCCAGCACGCGGGGCACATCAGCGTTAAAACCTTCGCGGACCTTGGTATCAACGGGGTTGACGGAAATGGACTTCACTTCAACCAGCAGATCGTGCCCGGAGGCGACGGGCATGGGCAGGTCAATCTCTTGTAAAAATTCAATGTTACTGCCGTCGGTTGCGGCGCGGGTAATAGCGATGGCTTTCATAATCTCTCCGGTTAATAAACCTTCTATCTGTTGAATAATTCGATGGTAAACCGGTAGCAGAACGGGAAAAATAGCCCTTCGGCGACAGGACTTATACTCGGGGAGTGAAAATGTTCCGGCTTGAAGATCTCACGTTGTTTGTCCGCGCCGCGGCGCTGAATAGTTTTAGCGATGCCGCACGCGAAGTCGGCGTTCAGCCTGCTCAGGTCAGTTCTGCTATTAAGCGCCTGGAATCTACGCTGGCTATCCGCTTGTTTGCCCGCTCCACGCGCAGTCTGCGCCTGACGCCGGAAGGTGAGGTCTGGCTACCCTATGCCCGCCAGATGCTGGACGTGATGCATGCCGGACTGCAAAAAATTCAGACCCCGGATGATGAAGTTTCAGGCACGCTGCAAATCGCCGTACCTTCCGATCTCGGTCGGAACCTACTGCTGCCGGTCTTTCAGTCGTTTCGACGCCGCTATCCCGCGCTGCGCCTGCGGATTTTTTTCTCCGACCAGGTGACGGATGTCTTTAAAGACCCCGTCGATGTGGCGTTTCGCTATGGCAACACCGAAGACGCATCTTACATTGCGCTGCCTGTCGCATCGGGTAACCGACGCGTGCTGGTGGCATCACCGGAATGGGTTGTGCAAAACGGCGCGCCGCAAACTCCGGATGATTTAACACAGCTCAACGCCATGACCTTCGTCTTACGCGGACGCCTGCACGATCGCTGGACGTTTACGCATAACGGCGAGGTTAGCAGTGTGCAGGTTAACGGCACCATTATGAGCGACGATGCTGAAGTAATCCGACGGCTGGCGATTGCCGGAGAAGGCATCGCGTACAAGTCGTGGCTGGATGTCAGCGAGGATGTGCGTGATGGACGATTGCAGCTACTGATGCCTGATTACCTGGGCGAGAAAGCCCCGCTAAATATGATTTGCCCACATCGTAAGCAGCTTTCAACGGCTGTCCGTCTGCTGCATGACGCCGTGAAGGCGCGGTGTGACACGTTGGGCATTTTCCCGTGAGGTGTTCAATCGCAGGAATATTATTCGATAGCCATACGCATAAATAATAGCTAATCTCTGTTGCTGGCATTAATCTGATCGGAACGCCGATCAGTTAGTGATAATTGTTTCATTGAGTATAGTTTCTTCGATAAATATTATTTCTTAAACTAATGCAGTGTTTATAATATTTATGTTAAGGATTTTGTGGTCGATGATTTAATGACTTGTATATTTATTAAAAGGTATTTGACGAGATGCCTTTCGCTACGGTATAAAACATAATAGCCTCGATACATGCCTATTTTTTTACCTGATTGTTAAACGCATTGATGCTTTTTGTTATTACGTTATTTATTGGGGTAGGAGAGGGCCATTGAAGTCAAAGACTATAAATGATGTATTGTATTATATAGAAGATAATTTTGTTTCAGGCATTGGTATTGATGACATTTCACAGTTTTCCGGATACAGTCGCAGACATATACAGAATATTTTAAAGCAGCGAATAAATATGCCTGTGGGGCTTTATATTCGTAGGCGACGGATAACCAAAGCAGCAAGCTTGTTACGCCTTACTCATATGGATATTATCGATATTTCAGTGCGGGTAGGATTCGATTCTCAGCAATCTTTCTGCCGTGAATTTAAAAAACTAACCGGTTATACCCCCACAGAATACCGTAAAAATCCCAGTTGGGATCTTTCGCCGTTAATGTCGTTTGTACTGCGCAGTGATATTGTTGTCGGCGAATTGCAACTACGTACCTTACCTGCTGATACCGTGCATGGATTTCAGTACAATTATGACACACCAATCCCGCCTGCCAGTGACTCACATCTGCATCGATTAAATCTAATATTTGAGCAACTTACCAGTTCAAAACAAAATGTGTGGGCATTAACTGATTTCTCGTCTAATCCAAACTCAATGATGCGGTTGAAAGTTAAAAGCATCATTGGTAATAAAAGTCATCATTCGCCCAATGCCTATAATCGTTATGAGTGTCCTTCGGGAACGTATGCCTGTTTTTCATTCAGATTCAAGAAAGAGGACTATCCACTCTATTCAAGATATATTTATTTTAAGATGTTGCCGGAGAGTAAATTAAAAAGAAAGGCAGGCTATGATATTGAAATATTCCATTATAACCAAGAGGATCTTAAAAATAAAATAATCACCTGTGAACATTACATTCCGATAGATGTGTAATGTAAAAAAGCTCCACTTGCGTGGAGCAAAGACCTCGCAGTACGCCTAAATTAGGATTAATTATTGGTACTCAGCATTGAAATACAAAACTGAACGTACAATGCCGGGACTGACATTGTTAGCTGTTTGATAATACTGAGCATAAAACGGGATGGAATGATTACCTTTATCTTGAGGCGCTAAATTGATATATGAAGGTGTATTGAATTTAACAGGCTGTTGTTGTTGATCTAACACCTGAATGCCGATGCCAGCAGCGCCTTTGGGGTGGATATTCTTTAGTACACCGATAATACTGCGGTGACCATTATCTGTGTCGCTCCAGCTTAGAATAACCCGGGAAGGCGTCGTAAAATCACTTTTACAGAGAAGGTCGATAGTAAATGGTTTTCTTCCCGCAGTGCTTCCATAGCCTCTGAATTGCTCAAGTGCTATATCGGGCAGTTTGACGTTGATCGAGCGGTTACCTTTGATTGCGCATGAACGGTTGAGCATCGTGATATATTTTGCCGGCACAATGATATCCACCACGGGCAACGATTGAGCCTCACTTCTGATTTGCAGGTTGATGGAACCCGCAGCGGCTCCTGCCGCAAGCTGATCATCCAGTTTGATCAGCTCAATCTTTATTTTGCTGTTCCTGAATTCATCTGCCGTCGCTCTGAAAGTTGATGGCCACTGGATCGTTTGTCCGGTTGAGGTTTCCAGGGTGACTTTAATGCCAATCCCACTCACATTGCTGCGTATAATACCGGGTTGTTTCATTGCGGACCGATCGCCAATAATCTGTGCGGAAAAAGGCTGGTTGTTAGTACAGCCTGACGCCTGAATATTCTGTAGCGAAAGCGTGCGCGTCTGAATAACTCCCCCTGACTGGATTGATTGCTTATCTTTAACGATTTCCGGCGACAAAATAAACTTTTGTGTGGTCAGGGTACATGCAGCACTGGCTGTCTGATGAATGCCCAAGGCACAGCCCAGAATTAAAGCGGTACGTATTACCGACATGTGGCCTCCTGGTTTTTTAACACGATCGTGCATTTCCCTGTTTCCAGTGAAACGAACACTTCTGGTGAGGTGGTTTCATCAATATAAAGCGCACCGCCTTGTCCGACGTAGCCGACATGATTATTGGCATTGTCGCGGATGATGGCACCGAATGGCATTCTCTGCTGACCCTGCAGGCGGGGATAAATAATGTTCTGTTTTCTGAGCGTCGTTTCAAAGGTGACTGGAATGACATTACCTTCGTAAGGCGCAATCTTGGCCTGGGTTTTAGTAAAGTTCAGACCTTCAGTTGAACCTTTTGGATCGATAGTAACGTCATTCACGCGCCACGGACGAAGCCAGGGCAGAATGGCGTAGCCATTTTTATCGAAGCGGGTTCCAGGTACGCCTTCAAGATGAGCGCCATGCGCATCAGGCGCATAGACCAGCGCGACGGTATCTGAGCGCTCTGGCGAGAAGGTTATTCCCCCCGCGTGCCCAACCAGCATGCCACTCATTCCACCGCTTACCTGGTGCCATGAGTTACTCTGACTCCACGTCCCGTTCAGCGAGGTATAAGGCGTACGCACCATGCCGTTTGCTCCCCATTCCACACTACCGCCGCGGAGATAGCCGGTATTGGCTCCCCAAACGATATTGTTTTCCTCATCAGTCGAGGTCGTGAAGCCGAGGCGTGTATTGCTGGCTTTGCCGTTATTGCTGTAGCTATCAGAGGAGATCTGCGTAAAACCGGCGTTATCCCGGGGCAGGAAATAGCTGAATGAGAGCATGATTTGGTCATCTTTGATGACCGAACCCTGTTGATCCTCATTCCAGAAACGCTGGGCGGATATACTCCAGGTCAGGTTGCCCCAGGCATTGGTGTATCCCACGGCATACTGGCGATAATTATCCTGCTGATCCCAGAACTTCTTAAGAGAGCCAGATAAATAGAATGAGCCCCAGGTATCGGATAACGGCTGATTAATACTGGCGCTAAACGACAGCTTCTCTCGTGACGAGAAATATTGGCTGACGAATGCCTGTGCATCCAGGGCATCCAGGGCATCGCGTTGACCGTAAAAGTGATGTGAACTGTATTTTGCTTCCAGCCAGAGCGCGGTTGCCGACCAGGGTAGGGTGCTATTCCATGTCAGACGATACTGTTGTCCTTGTTGACGATTGTCCTCAAGCTTCAGGCGCGATTGGGTGATATCAAGGGCGAATGCGCCGAGTTGGGTGTTCAGACCGCTACCGATGAGGGCTGACTGATAGCGCTCGAATCCAGAGGCGCCGGTATACAACGTTAAATAGTTGTTCAGGCCATACTGCCAGTAGGCCTGGGCTAAAAACGGATCTTCATCATAATTATCTTCATCGACGGTGCCGAGAGTGATGCCATAGCGCGAAATGCCGGGTTTTAGTAGCTGTGGTACCGAAGAGTATGGAACGGTAAAGCGGCGGATACGCCCGTCTGATTCCTGAATCGTGACCAGCAACTCGCCGCCAGTATTCGCGGGCAACACGGAATCAATCGAGAATGGCCCAGCCGGAACCGAGGACTGATGAATGGTTTGACCATCCTGGGTGACGGTAATACGGGCGTTGGTCTCAGCTACGCCGCGAATAATCGGCGCCCAGTTCAGCGTGCTATCCGGGCGCATTAAATCCTCAGAAGCCAATCCCACTCCGAGAATAGCCATACTGTCGAACATCTGGCTGTCAGTATAGAACTTGCCAGCGCTTAACATGGATTTCCAACGAGTGATGGGCCGTTTTAGCGTCGTGCGATTATTGGCGTAATGGCTACCTATTTTGCTGTCCCAATTTTGGCTACCAAAATGTTCAATTAGCCACCCTCCAGCAGAGCTTCGGATATCCATTCCCACCCAGGCGCTGTCCGTACTTGAACGATCGTTACCACGTTGCTGGGTGCTGTAGTAATCGGCGTTATAGCTGAAATTAATCGCCGGCGCCCCTGGTTGCCAGAGTTCAGGTTGGACATAATTGTTTTCGATATTATCAACATAAGCCTGCGGGATGGTGATGCGCAGCTCAAGCTGGCTGGTGTTGAGTCTCTCCGTTGCTTTCCCGCTGGTGTCCCAATCGGCAATGCTGCCGCAGCGTGAAGGGTGAGCGGCCAGCGTTTGATTCATTTTTTCTGGGTTAATGCCCACGCCTTTGAGAAATGCTTCTGAATAACAGCTAACTAAATCGCCGTGATTATCTTTTTTGAATAAGAGTTCACGACGTCCACGCCAGTTATCATTAATATAAATATCTACGATATATGTCCCAGGCAATAAGCCTGCGGCATTAAAGGACTGCAAATCGTTAAGTGAAGCATTGCCCATTAAGATGGCGTTATCGAACTCGTAGCGAGTGCTGTCTTCTGCGTGAGCTCCAACGGAAAATAATGAACCATGAAAAAAAATGAAACAGGGTATGGTGAGGATCCTTTTACATAAACCCATTACTAATTCCTTTTTATCCCTTTTTATTAATTAATGGTTGTTTTGTGTTCCACAATTCCGCCGTAATCGCTGATTGCTTGTAAAACAACCGATTCACCCTGGCTGACTTGTTGTTTTGTATTGATAGTCGTTCTGCTTTTCGGGGCGACCATGACCCCTTCGTTTATGAGTCCATGGCCTGATGACGTCACAATATCCGCAACCGTGATGAAGAAGGGGGTGGGGTTTACCAGCGTTATGTCTCGTTGGTTAGCAATAATTTTTACCTTATTTTCCGCGTTTTGACGGTCACCTAACCCACTGGGTCGCCAGAAAAACTTAAAGCGTGAGCGAATGGCTAAATTGAGCACAGCTGAATTGTCCGTGACGCTATTCTTATCCACGGAAGGAATATCCAGTATGTTAAGCCACCACATAGACTCACGGTCGGTGGCGACAATATTTTTATCAACGGCTTTTTTTATTCTGAGTGATTGCCCATTGCCTGCGTCAACGCGGGCAATGGGTGGAGAAATAATAAATGGAGTGGAAATTTCTTCCGGTAACTTTTCTGGATTTCCCTCATCCAACCATACCTGGGCCAACGATGGATAGTTTCCCGTATTCGTCATTTGTATCGTGATCTCTGCGGAATCTTCAGAGTAAATAAATCGGGTGCCATTGACAATGATATTATTTGCATGTGCGGTAGAGAGAGCAAATAGAGCTAATAAATAAATGAAAATTTTCATGAAGCCTCTATTAAAATAAATGCTATAGCGCAAGGCAGCTATAGCATTGTGTATTTAGAGATAAGTAATGCTATAGTTTGCCTGAGCGCTTACCGGTCCCGGTTGAACATATGATGAACCACTATTTTCACGTGGTATAATGTAACCCACGCTGAATTTATAAGTTAAAGTCGGGCTATCATTGCCATGTAGGAGATAATCTTTCTCAGGTTCAAATCGGTCATTCTTATTCCTCAGGTTAATATTTTTTTCACGATTATCCTTAAGGACTAGCGCTACGTTTTGGGCTCCACCCCTTGTCGTATTTTTGAGATATCCATCATGAGTTAGAGGGGAATTAACATTCCAGGCTAATTTGGGAACTATTTTTTCATTAATATAACAACCCTTCACTTTAATACTGAATTGCTGGAGTTGCGTTGCATGTAATTTGCTAACTAATGTATTGAGAACTGGGTTTAATTTTACCTGTTTATCTTTATCACCGGCTTCAATTATGCACGAATTGGAATAAACATGACCGGAAAAATTAACAACGCCTTTTTGATCCCTGTTGGGGCCATGTCCAAAATCTGCCATAGCGGAAGGAATTGCGATGGCACAGCTAATTAAACTTATAATGGATAGTTTACTCATAATGTACTCCTCATTTAGAGATAGATCGTCCCTATTATCAGTAACATTGTCTGGGCTCCTTTTTTCTTGCGCCCTGTAAGGCTGTCGCCCGCTATCAATTATGTTAGATAAATTATTGTTGTACATCGTAGATTGGACGTATTTCACTCATCCTATAATATTAATAATGATCATTAACTATGAGTATTAATGAATTATTATTATCTATAAGCAGATTGTGATTGAGATAGTCCTCAACTCAAAGGTGAAATAAAAACACTTGGAATACAATATGTTATGTTTGTATTGTGATACTTCTTTAAATGCTATAAAGAAAAATCGAATCCTGCGCTCGGAAAAAGCGAATGATCGAATTGCACAATTAGCTAAATTCTTATAATTCAATCAGATTATCTTTAATCTTAAGTAGTGACTTGTTATTGGCTTGGCATGCAATAACGATAAGGAATATTGTCAATCATCATTTGAATGAAGGCTAGATATGCTTAACATGGACAGTAAGATAATACTCATTAGTAACCAATCAATACAGACGCAACTCTTGCTGGATTATCTCAATAAGCAAAACGATATCTTGGTTGATTTTGTTAACATTAGCAGACCAGACATGTCATTTATCGTTGAGGGAAGTATCATCCTCTATGATATACAGGCATCAAGCCGTAAATTAAAAAATGTCTGGTCAAAATTACTCAATGACAGCGCATATAGTTTGCGCGTTTATATTATTAACTGCCTGCGGTCGCTCCCACTCTATGAGAGCATGCTATGGCCAAATTTTGAGTCGATCGTACCAAATAATTGCTCTACAGAATATTTGTTAGAACTCCTTAAAGAGGGGCTTAAAACCTCCCGTCCACCACGCTCACTGTCACCGCCGCCAGAGTATGTAAACCTCACGCCATCAGATAGTGACTACGGAATTTTAACCGAAAGAGAATATGAAATTTTAACTGAGTTGTCGAAAGGTGCGTCTAATGTAGAAATTGCTAACGCATTTTTTATTAGTGAAAATACAGTGAGAACGCATATTTATAATATATTTAAAAAGATATCTGTGAATAACCGAACACAGGCAGCCTGCTGGGCCAATTTGCATCTAAGAAGCCTGGCTGTCGATCAACTGCCGCGGAAGGAAATGTAAGCCGTACTACTGGCGCAAAGTTTTGAAGCTTACTTTGCGCCAGCATGTCATCGTGCCGTTACTCAGTCTTTTTTCGCAGCGTTTGCAAAGAAGATATCAGACTGAATGTCTTTAGTGCGGATGGTAAAGAGCTGATTAGTCAGATCTTCCGTCAGCTTCTCGGCATCGGCCATGATGCGCAAGTTGAAGTCATTGAGCATCTTATCTGCGGCAGGTTTATCGGTTTTTGCCATCTTCAGATATTTTGCTTCGACCTCTTTTTGCTCCTTCGCCACTTTATCTTCCCATGCTTTGTAGGCTTTTTTGACGATTGGCGCGAGCTTCGGATAATCGGTCATCGTCAGCGTCTGTAACTTACGGTATTTCCAGTAAATGGACTGATCGTCCGCTTTATCGGTGCCCATCGTATAGTTTGCCGGATACGCTTTCAGGCCGCTGTAGTACGGAACAAACGCGGTGAGGTCGGCCATACCCAGACCAATGTAGGTCGTTTCACCAATCTCTTTTGGCAACCACGGACGGACCTGCATCACGTGCGCTTCATAGGTGCGGAAGACGCTAACCGGACGCCATGGCTCTTTGCCGTTCAGACCGTTGGTGTACGGGTCATGGCTGGTGCCTTCGTAATGGTTACGCAGCACGGCCTTCACATCATCCAGCGTCATCTTCTTCTCTGGCGTCATGAACACCGGGAATTCGCGCCCTTTGGCCATATCCTGATTTACGGAAGGATTGAACTCTTTCTGGATGGTCCATACGCGAGGATCGTTATACGTGCGGTCACGCTCATCATCACGGGTATATGCTTTGGAGAAGTTGAATTTGCCATCTTTTGCCGGTTCGTACAGACCTTTTTCGGTCGCAAATTGAATCAGGTTTTTTGACGCCATCATGTCCGGGTTTTTAGGGTCGTAATCCTGTAAGCGGCCCTGATTACCGGTGGCAAAATACTGGTTATTCGGCAGGCGCTGCGCCATCCACTGGTGACCGCTGCCGGTTTCCAGGTACCAGATTTCGTTATCGTCGACGACGGCCACGCCAAAACCTTCCCCAGCGCCGACGGTCTCAACGATATGACCCAGTAACGCCACGGCTTCACGCGCGGTTTTGCTCTGGGACAACAGAATATCCGGGATATCATCTTCGGTGATCCCTTTATCTTCAACGTAGGGGTCGGCAGCCAGCGCTTTTGCTGAGGCAAAAATAGATTCTGTACCGCTCACGCCAACGCCCAATTCGTTAAATCCGGTCGCGCCGTGCAGTTGGGTTTTCCAGTTTGGAACGGTGGTATAACGCAGAGAGTTTTTGGGTAGCGGCCAGGTAAAGTCATTCGCGCCATTATGTGCTTTGGTGCTGTATATCCCGGTCTGATTCTGCTTGGCCGGATGAATGACAAAATGCTGCGCTTTCAGGGCATCGCTGTCAGCGCTACGGGCTACCAGCATGGAGCCGTCCGCTGATGCTTCATTACCGACCAATAGGGTCGTACAAGCAAAACCTGATGAAACAACGGCCAAATTTATAGAAAGTGCAATCAGGCACTTTTTAAAAGTAAACATTACGTATCCCTCATATGTACGCCAAAAATACACCGGAAACACACCGTTTCCTGAAATGCGATAACGCCTGAACGCTCAGACATTGCTCGCGAGAGAGATAAACGCCCCTGTCCACGTCTTCTCCAAATATCCATCCGTAGGTTGAAGTCTTCTGGGCAAAATAAAACGCCCATTTCGCTTAATTATTGCGCAATGGATATCGTGGTATTCAGGATGTTTCCTGATTCGGGATGAAGAATAGCAATGGGATATGAGTGGATTCAGTGACCCATGTCGCGTAAGTCGATGATGGCAAATATGAATTCTATTGAAGGGGGCGTGCTTTTTGTCTCCGGATATGACGTTACCTTTTGCGGCAATACAGCGAGGGGACATTTGAGCTGGCAAAAATCCATGCGCCCTTATACTCCTCCATAACCAGGCTCAGGTTTCGTCCGCTTTGACGGTAAAATCCGGGTAATGTGTTGTTAATATCAGCTTCATCGGCGCTATCAGCGAAGGTTTTGACCACCTGCATTGCCTGTAGCACTCGGGCTTCGTGCTGCCGGGTATAACTGAAATAGATGTTCCTGCTAATGTCTGAGGTATTACGTCCGTACAGTTTTCCGGTAATGGTCGCTAGCCCTGCATCTTTGTACATCCGAAATGAAACCGTACCAGCAAAGCGGTTGCTGCCAATATTCCATTCGACATTTCCAACGCAATTTAGCTGCTTTTCGGCATAGCGTGAATGCCATAGCCATCCGCCTGAGCCGAGCAATGTCGCCACGCCGATTACGATTAAAATAAGGTGGTGTATTTTTTTCATTGCCCGCGCATCCAGTAATAATGGGTAGTACAAAACGCGTGCGCATCTACCCGTGCATCTTTATCACAAACAAATGCCACGATCCTCTCCGCTTTACGGTAGCCGGAAAGGAAAACATGCTTGTTGTTTTCACAGAGAGAAGGGTGCAGTTGCATCAGATTGAAATAATTTTCCTGATCGTGATCATTCAGTGAGTAATAAATTTTACAGTTTTGCCGAGATGGGACCTGCATAGAAACAGAAATGAATTTACTAAACGGCATAACAGGACGTGTCTGATACCACACCAGCCAGATAATCAATGTGGCAATAACGATGCCAGCGCTAAATATAATATTCCACCAGGGGACCCGCGTCGTTTGTTGTGCCGCGGGAGGAATTATCTTTGGGGGCGCGTATTCCTCTATTAGCGGTGACTGGAAAACTTCACTCTGAGGATGCGTTATCGCCTCTACCTGCGTATTTTCATTTAATCTGAGTCCGCGTCGAGAAATAGTTTTCACCGTATCACGTGGCAGACCCACATCCGCCAGCGCGTTACGTAGCGTCAGAATAGCCTGGTAAAATGTGTTGGTTGTGGTCACATTATTTCTCTCACCCCAACCCACTTTTATCAATGTGTTCTGCGAAACAATGTCACTTGCGTGAGTAATTAAATAGAGAAAGCAAAGCGAAGCTGGGAGCTGAAGTTGTATTGCGCGCCCGGTCTGACGATTGACCAGACTTTTGCTGTCAGGATTAAATTCGACCAACTGATTGATAAGGTACAATTGCCCAGCCCTCAGTAACTATAACGTATCACCGCGTGTGCCTACACATACCTTAAATTTTACATCCAAATTGTGAATATGCCTCACTCTTTGTACGTGATCGAAGATAAGAATTTCACTTAAGGATTAAAAACACTTTAAATACAATGTGTTATGTGTGTAAATTCTTAGGTGAGTATTAACTAATGTTAAATAATGAGAATTCATTACAGTTTTATCTGAATTCTCATTATATTTATCAACAGCACTTCAAGGGGGATTGAGTTATCAGGATTGTGTAATTAATAAGAGCCCCTTTCATTGGTTAATTTTTATCAAATAGTGCTTTTTTAATTTTTATTCTGGGATTTGGATTTATGCATAAAATTCCTAATACCCAGACTGTTATTCTGAGATAAAGCAGAAAAAAGCTTAGCGCAATCGCATTACTTATAGCCTATACATAATAACATATCAGGAGTTTATTACATTTTTTAGGTGTCACTGTTATTAACTGACAAGGAATGTCACACGTGTCGGATTGACACATTTATTTACCAATGAAATATTTATGGAAAAATAACAGGAGTCATTTTTGATGAAGAGATCACCATCACAGAGTGTTCGTTGCATAAGCTGTGAATTATCCTGTCAATTATTTCCGGATACTGTGGTACGCGCCAGCTACTGTCACCGAGCCACTTTTGCGATCTGGCCAGAGGGAAATAGTTTTCTGCAAAAAGGAATTATTGAAAAACTTCTCCTTAATAATCAAAATCATTTGTCGCGTGGGTTTATTTTTGTGGACTTTTCCTTCCCAAACCTGCGCCTGTTCGCCGATCCGCAATGGGTTGACCGGCTGGCCTACAGCGGTATGTATATTGTGTTGATAGCGGACAGGAATCTCGCGCCGTTAGCCAACTACTGGCTGTCGAAAAGCAATAAAATACAAGGGATTATATATTCCGATGATGATGATGAAGTTCAGCATCAGAAAATTCGCCGATTATTTACCGGCCACCTTGCGAACAGTAAACGCGGACGCTCACTCAACTATACAGAAATGATATTACTGAAGCGATTTGTGTCAGGGAAAAGTATTCAGCAAATTACAAAAATAGATAATATAGATATTAAGAAAATATATGTCTACAAGCTCAGGCTTGAAGATAAATTAGGCCATAGCATTCATCAAATACTGTCGAATATTTTATAACGCATTTTTGATTTTTACTATTTTCACATCTTTGCGATGTGGTGGACGCCCTACGCCCGAAAGCAGGAGGCTATTATGAAAAAACCTAAGCATTACTCACGCATTGCGATAGCGGTATCAACCGCGTTAACGTCAATGGTATTTTCAACCCACGCGGCCTGGATTGATATTGATAGTCTTCCTGCCAGTGGATTGGTGAGCAGTCTTTCGCCGGAGTTGCAGGCTTTATTTCCTGCGCAGGCGAATGCCAGTTTCGAAAAAAAAAGCGCAACGCCGAATTATGTTTATCAGTGGAGTGCCGGTACCATTCCCGTTTTTGGTCATGGGTTAACGCTCAATGGGCCCGGGGCTGAAGCTTTTGAACACTCTGTTACCGTTATTCAGAACAGCGCAACGGGTAGCCCGGGCGTTATTTTCGGTGACGACCTGACGATTCGCACACAGTCAAAGAATGCCGCTAATAATGGTAAAGATGTTGACGGTATCCGCACGCACGGGGCTAATACGCCGGATAATCCAGTCTTTATTATCACCGGGGATCGCACCAGTATTTATGTGGACGGCCAGGATGGTGATGGTATTAACGCCGGTTACAACGCCTATAATGGTGGGCAGGGTTGGAAAGGCTCGGCCAACATTTACGTCGGCGACGATCTGTATATTCAAACCACCGGTAACCAGGGGCGTGGCATCACGGCAAACGCGATGAGAGACGAAACGCTGGCTAAAAATACGATTATCGTCGGCGACCGGGCACACATTGTGACGACCGGTAGCAGCTCAGAAGGTCTCCGCACCGGGCAGAGCGGGTCCTCAATCCGCCTTGGCAATGACGCCACCATCGAGACGTCGGGTGCTTCCTCGACGGGGATTTATGCCGCCTCATCTTCCAAAACGGAACTGGGCAATAACGCCACTATTTCGGTGAGCGGAGCCAGCGCACATGCGGTTTATTCCACTAATGCAACCGTGAATCTCGGCGAAAACGCAACGATCAACGTCAACAATTCGGCGAAAGCGGTGTCATACAGCAAAGCGCCACGCGGCCTGTATGCGATTTCACGCGGTACGATAAACCTGGCAGGTGGCGCCGCCATTACCATGGCGGGCAATCACAGCAATGAAAGTTATGCCATCAGTACAGAAACGGGCGGTATCGTCGACGGTTCTGCTGGCGGGCGTTTCCTTATCGACGGCGATCTTCACGCAGCCGGTGCTACTGCCGCAAACAACACCCAGCCGCAGCAAAACAGTACCATCAACCTCAATATGACCGACAACTCGTTGTGGAGTGGGGCGTCATACGTCACCAGCGCCACTGCCGGGACGGGGGTTATCTCGCTGCAAATGAGCGATGCGACCTGGAACATGACCAACAGCTCAACGCTCACTGACCTGACGCTGAACGGCGGGTCAGTGGTGAACTTTGGGCATGCTGACGGCGAACCGTGGCAGACGCTTACTATCAATGAAGATTTTACCGGCAACGGCGGAAAACTCGTTTTCAATACCGTCCTGAATGACGATGCCTCCGAAACCGACAAGCTGAAAGTGCTCGGCAACACCGCGGGTAACGCGTTTGTGGCGGTGAACAATATCGGCGGAACTGGGGCGCAAACCGTTGAAGGTATTGAGATCATCGAAGTGGCCGGTAATTCTGACGGTACTTTTGAGAAAGCGGGCCGTATTGTTGCCGGTGCGTACGACTATAACGTGGTGCAAAAGGGCAGCAACTGGTATCTGACCAGCTTTATTCCTGCTCCGCCGGATCCGGAAGAGCCGGACCCCGTCGATCCGGACCCGGTTGACCCTATTGACCCAGATCCCGTTGACCCGGACCCGGTTGACCCTATTGACCCAGGTCCTGTTGACCCGGACCCGGTCGATCCTGTCGACCCGATTATCCCTGAGCCGGAAGAACCTGTTGCGCCCCCTGTCACTGAGCAGCAGTACCGCCCGGAAGCAGGCAGTTATCTGGCGAACAACTACGCTGCTAACACGCTGTTCATGACCCGACTCCACGATCGTCTGGGGGAAACGCAGTACGTCGATATGCTGAGGGGCGAGAAAAAAGTCACCAGTCTGTGGATGCGTAACGTCGGGGCACATACCCGCTTCAAAGACGGTAGCGGGCAGTTGAAAACCCAAAGCAACAGCTATGTCTTGCAGTTAGGCGGTGACCTGGCGCAGTGGAGCAGCGATGGCCTCGACCGCTGGCACCTCGGTGCGATGGCTGGTTATGCCAACAGCCAGAACCGCACGCAGTCCAGTCTGACCGGCTACCATTCACGTGGTCAGGTCACCGGTTACAGCGTGGGACTGTACGGCACCTGGTATGCCAATGACGCTGACAAGACCGGCACTTACGTAGACACCTGGATGCTGTACAACTGGTTTGATAACAAGGTGATGGGTCAGGAGCAGGCGACGGAGAAATATAAATCCAGCGGGATCACCGCTTCTGTTGAAGCCGGTTACAGCTTCAAACTGGGTGAAAACGAGCGCAACAGCTATTGGCTGCAACCGAAAGCTCAGGTGGTGTGGATGGACGTGCAGGCCGACAGCCACCGTGAAGCGAACGGTACCCGCGTGAAGGACAACACCGATGGCAACATGATGACCCGTCTGGGGGTAAAAGCCTTTATCAACGGTCACAACGCCATCGACGACGGTAAATCTCGTGAGTTCCAGCCGTTTGTTGAAGCCAACTGGATCCACAACACGCAGACGACTCGCGTGAAGATGGACGATGTGAGCAACGACATGCGTGGCACCAAGAACATTGGCGAGCTGAAAGTCGGTGTTGAAGGCCAAATCACTCCGCGGCTCAACGTGTGGAGCAACGTGGCCCAACAGGTCGGCGATAAAGGCTACAGCGATACCCGCGGTATGCTGGGCGTGAAATATAACTTCTGACGTAACTGCAGGTGACAGAAAGCCGCTGATTAACCGATCGGCGGCTTTATTTTTTGTGGGGGGGAGGCCGGATAAAGATTTCAGCAATCCCCCCACCTGTTGCGCCAAAGCCGTTTTTTTCTGTGGAGTTCCTTAAAGATATAGAAGAATAATTGAAGGAAAATTGTATGTATAAATCATCAGGACTATTTTTTTACTTTCAAAGCAAACTGCTTCGGTGTAATGCCAAAGAACTCTTTAAAGTTACGAATAAAATAAGATGTACTGGTGTAGCCCACTTCATTGGCGATTCTATTAATATGCTTCTCGGTAGTGGTGATGAGTTTTGCCGCCTGATGCATGCGAATATCCAGCACTAGCGTATTAAAATTATTACTCTCTTTCTCCAGCTTTTTACGAATCGACACCTCCGACATATGTAAAATGCTCGCCAGATCTGCCAGCTTCCAAGATTTAGAGAGATCAGCTTCAATGATTGACTTCAGCCGCTCAGTAAAGGTGGTATCCGTTGATACTGACAAGGAATAAACTAACGATTCTATATCCCTCATTTTAGAAAGAAGATAAGTTATTTTATAAACTTGTCGGTGTTGTGGGACATCGCTTCCAGTTAATCGTTTGAAAATTTTTGTATCTGTTTCATCAACAGGACAAGTAAATATTTTACGCCGCATCTGGTTAACGCTTTGCGGATCCAACAGAAGCGGTTCCATCACTTTACAGATACAACTCAATACATCACTGTCAACTTGATAGAGCTCATAGGGAACACCTTTGCCTAACACTTTTAATGCAATATCAATCACGGTGTTTTTTTCGACGTAACAAAGTGATTCAGGGGGAACATTAAAGGACTGCCCATCTTTTGTTTTTATAAGCAGTTGCGCATCCCGCAGATAGATAATCGCACAGTTATAAAAACGGATTTTTTTCAGCACCAACAGATTGTTGTGTGCAAAATTTTCCTTAGCCGGAAAAATAAGGTTACTTAAAGCACTTTGGCTATTCATACAGTCACCCCCATGCTTTGTATGCATATAATTTCATGGGTTATCAGCCATGTAAACTCGGAATTTTTTAATAATAGGAAAAATGTATAATTCTAATTATTTGTTTTTTAACTATGTATTTCTTTAAAATACAAAGAGTTACCCAGTGGCTTTGGTGAGATAATTAACAATTTTAATATTTTCAATGAGAAATAGTGCGAAAATATGGCAATCACACATTCGGTGCAAGAAAAAAATTCTTAAGCAATATCGGAAGCTTTCGGCTGGATTCTGCCCCCAGTTTGCGTTTAATAGATTGTATTTTATAATAAATACTGCTCTCTTTTAGCTGCGTTAGCGTCGCGATTTCTCCGATTCTCTTCCTCTTAAAAAAATACAGATAGACTATTTTTCGTTCATCATCCGTCAAGCCATTGAACACTGAAGCAGGCGAAGGTGTTCGGCTTGAGAACACACGCAGCTGCTCATTCTGGTATGATACCTGCTTAAAGCAGAGGCAGGTTACCGGGAATTTTTCCATCAAAAAGCAGTAAGATAAGTAATCATCCCTGTCACAAACCAAATAGACTTTTTTATATTTATTCAGTATTTCATGAGCAGAATAAAAATTCCTGTACTCGTAACATTTAAAATCTGAATTGTCATTGGCGAGCAATGATAATCCGTAATTGAAAAAAGCATTTTTACTTGCCAATAAAAAAGCAGTGGACATAAGAACTATTCGCTATCAAATGTATTAGACACCTTAACTAAAAGTGACTATAAGGTATGAAAAGTACAAAAACCACCCTAAAAAATAATCCAATGCGATAAAATTATGTACCACAACTTATAGTGTAAATGGATTTAATTATCACTTGCAATTAATCCATAAAAAAGCCTGAACTATCTATTCAGGCTTTTACTTGCTCAAAATTTAAAATCAAAATGAATAACGAATATTGGCGTTAATTGCCTTATCAATATCGTAATGACCAAACGCCGAACGCTCAACATTAAGACTAATCCTGGTGTTTTCTTTTATTTCAGCATTGACACCGAAATTAAAGTTTACCCGGCTATCTTTACCATTTCTGATGGACGTTTTCCCGGCAAAATCACGAATGACCGTCTTCGCAGGATTAAACAGGTCATACTGATAATGAACGCCCGTAAGCGCGGTCAACTTCCAGTCTTTACCTGTGAAGGTTTTACCGATATCAACGCCGGTACGACCTATCAATGGATTATCCTGCTTACGCTGCATACGGATGTCTGAGCCTGCAGACTGCCAGTCAAACCGGTTTCCTGACACCGAGCCATAAACCAATTCCGTCTGCGGCTGAATAAAGGTTTCGTCAGGTAACGAGAAGCGCCAGCCGGTTTCTGCGCCCAGATACCAGGAATGTGAGCGGTAATCCTGCTCCGGCATTTTGATTTCGCTTGCCGAATAGTGGTTATCGTGGCGGACATATTTACCGATTGCATCCACATACAGCCCGGAGTCAAACATCGCGGAAGCATAGAAACCGATACCGGTTGATTTTGTCTGACCGGACCAGCCATCACCATGGCTGCTATTGTGAGTGAACGTTGCCGTCACACCGGTAAACAGATCACCGCCGTCAAACGCGTGCTTTCTGTCGGCTCCAATCTGCAGATGTGTCCAGCTGTTGGAATTGCCCGCCTCAGCGGAACCCGTACCGCTGAAGATTCGCGCCCACGCCCCGGTTTCACCGTGGGTGTTGCGCAGATCGCCCATGCGGTAGTTCAGGTTGTTCATCTCTGTCAGGAAGTTTTTAAATCCCGCATTCATAATTGATTTGCTGGCCTGCAGCGCCGCGTTGTCCTGCTGCACGTCAAATCCTTCCAGCCGCCATTGTTTACTGTTTTCGCTCTCCACGATGCCCAATTGCGGCGTGAAGGTATGAATACCCGCGCGCTGTGTCACTGGTTTGAGCGTGAACACATCGGCAGCCGTCGTTTTCGGCGCTGTGACTAACGCTACGGATGACATTCCCTGGCTCACTGAAGCCACAGACGGGACAACAACTAGCGCATTGTTTTTACCGGACAGCGACTGGTTAACCGTTACCGTATCTGCCGTTTTTCCATCAGTGTTCATGACGAATTGGCTGTTGCTTGCAGTCAGGGTGTCTACTGTCAGAGAGCCTGGTGAGCCGGCTTTGCTGAAGCGCACTTGCGAACCGTCCAGGTTGAGGGATTTCACCATGGACTGTCCGTCTGCCTGCCAGAGAGTATTCGTCATCGTCGCACCGGCGAGGGGCGCATTCAGGTTGCCACCATAAGCCGTGAACAGATTCTCACTGGCTTCCTCTGCTGTACCAAAATTCAGGCTGGCAGTATCATTCGCCTGAATATTTCCCGTTATTACGCTACCCGTGCCGACATTCAGCGTGGTGCCTTGGCCGTTAAAGCGCCAGCGCTCAGCCGAGTACTGTCCGGACAACAGCGAAAGTGTCGATCCCGCACCGGCAGCCACTTCACTGTCAGAAATCAGACCCAAGGTTGCCGTCAGCTTCGCGCCATCCGCCAGCGACAGCGATGAATGACTGAAGCTGCTTTTCTGGTTGAGAACGGCATCGGTGGACGCCACCGTCACCGAGCTGTCTGCGCTGTCAATCCCGCCGGTAAAATGCTCATTAATCTTAAGAGTAGAACCGTTATTCAGCTGTACGCGGCCGGTGAAACGGCTCCGATCGGCGTCGTTTGTCGCTTTAGACTGCCCGAATGACGACGTGGTTTTCACACCGTTACCGTCATTGAGGTCGATATAGAGATCTTCACTACCCAGCGTCACGGCAGAATGGTCTGCAAAAAGCGTTGTATTGAGGCTGGCATTCCTCGCCAGACTGAAATCAGTATTGTAAAGATTAAGCTGTTTCAGGCTGAACTGGCGGGTCTCCCAGTCACTTTGGGTAAAGGAAACCGGCTGAGTGAGGACAGAATTGTCGCCAAGCGCCTTCAGCTTATCCGCGACAGCCTGAGTACTGACGGCATGTACAACCGGATGCCCCTGAATAAACAGGCGGCCATTATGCTGGGTGAAGTTTCCCTCCGTGTTCATCCCACCATCCATGACAAAGTCGTTCTGCGTTCCGGGCGTCACGGTATTTTTAACATCAACATTACCGGTAAAATGGCCATGCCAGATGTTGGCAACCGCCGTCGTGACATCTGGCTTGTTGAAATCCAGGTTGACGGAGGCCTGACTCCCGCTGTTGGTCAGAATCGCCCCATCGTCGGCGCCGTTCAGCTGATGGAAGGTGAGGCTGTTACCGTTGATATCGAGCTTACCGCCGCGATAGCCCCATTTGATATTGTCGGGATTAACCTGTTTGTCATCGCTTAAAACAACGGTTGGGCGACCGCTTACAATACTGACATTATTAAAGGCCTGAACATTACCATCGCTATCCGGCCGTTGTGCCAGGACGACAGTTCCTTCGCCAACATTCAGCCCTCCGGGGTTGATTCCCGTGCCGTTAACTTTTAATGTCCCGACACCAAGTTTGTGCAGGTTATCGCCCTGAACACCATTAACTTGCCAGTCAACGCTATGATCGCCGTTGATAATGATCCCACCACCTTCCCAGGTCTGAGAGTCGAGCGGTTTGACCGTATAATCGTCATCAAAAGTCAGCGTTCCTGCACCCTGGTTAACGGCATGTTCTAATACAACGGTGCCACCGCCCTGGAAGGTGAGATCTTTACCGCTGTTTAATGAGGTTGGCGCAGTAGGGCCGAAATTGCCATGCATTGACCATGAGGCTGCACCCTGGGTTAATGTGCCAACGCCTGTGTTATCATCATATGACCAGCGAATATCTCCCTCATTTTGTTGTGATTTAATAGGAGCATCAGCGTCCTGTTTCATGGTATCAGCCACATCTCCGACAGGGATGATCGTATACCAGTTAGTTTTTCCATTCACACCCGCGTAAGAATTGAGCACGGCAGTGACAACCCATTTATTTTGCTTAGCATCCCAGGCAAAAAGTGGGGAACCACTGTCGCCAGGTGTGCCATAGGTGGAAAGTGGCGTATTTGTTGTATTAGTGACAAAACTCCAGTCCGAAATAAACGGATGATTTACGATCCCCCCGGTTTTATACGAGTATGCCCCTGACAGCTTAGTCAGTTTACCACTCTCATCTTTTACATATTGCGTTCCCGTACCGACCCGATAGAAAACGGGGAACCGTTCCTGATTCTGATATGTGCCTTTGGCCGTTCCCGCGTCAGTCATATCCAGAGCGCTAACCTCTGTCACAATTTTGTTTAGTCGGGGGGTATGGAAGTCTCGCTTGTGGTTATTTCTGTAAACCAGGGTGTAGGTAGTGTCGTCGTTGTAACCAAACTTCACCTTTTTATAGCCCACATTGTGCTTAACGCTGACGATATATTGTGGCGCAACTAATGTAGCAACCCCAGTCCTGTCATTAGAACTGAAATCTATCATGGGCGCTTTATTTAACGTGGTGACGACATTTCCATTTTTATCATATAGCGGGATGTTTTCTGCATCTGGTTTAAACGAGCCTTTATTTTCAGCGAAATCGCGATATGTTTGATAATTAACCCCACTGCTGACAACAGAAGCATTTGATGCAGCAGAACATAATATCCCCAACATACTCACTAGCAGTACGCTTATTGATACTCGTGGAGTGATGTTCTTCCTTATACCTTCACTGACTTCTGAAACGACAACCGCCTCACCTTTACTGTTCTTTTTTATCGCGTATATCTTATTCACGTTTCCCCCAGTCACTATCCGCTTAAATAAATGACATTTAAATGAAAATCAGATCCAGTCAATAAAAAAAAGCGTCTTTTTATTTTTTTATCCTGAAAGAGCATTGTAATGAGGAATTTACTGCCACCTTTTTCTATTTTTATCAGCTCTATTGAAAATAAAAGAGTTAGTTATAAAAATTGAAACAATACAATTAACCGAATCGCAAATAAAAAAAACCGATAAAAAAGTAACGATTGCTATTTTGGGGTTTGCCAGAGAGTTTCCAGAACAATATATTCTGTCTCGCTCATTAAGATTGTTATGAGCTTGACTTAAGAATTAAGCCTATTAATGGAGTATAAAATGAAAAAGCTGATTTTAGGTTCGGCAATTGTGGCAGTTCTGGGTGTAGCGTCTAATGCTATGGCTGCGCCAAACAGCGGTACTGTAAACTTTACGGGTAGCGTTACCACTGCAACCTGTGACTTTTCTTTAAAAGATAGTACCAACGGAGATATTGCGAATGTTGATTTAGGTCTATTATCAACGACAAGTGCAGGTAATGGCACTCCGGTTGTGTTTAAGCTTGTGCCTTCAGATAATGCTTGTGTTAGTAAAACTGCTGCTAATGTAAGTTGGACATCTCCAACGCTGGCTCCTACTGGTATTACTAATGACATAAAAACAGGCGGAACCAATGCCTATCTGAAGGTGGCTGCAACAAACGCCACCCAAAAAGGTAACGCAGCTTTCATTCAGCAAGGTCAAACCGTCTTCGATTATACAGCCACGGCAGGAAAAATCCCATCATTTGATTATTCTGCAGTACTTACAAAACCAGCTACTGGTTTAACTGCTGGTGCATTTAACGCGTCAGCAAGCTATGTTGTAGCCTATAAATAATTATCTTTTGATTAAAAGGGAGTTACCGCTCCCTTCTTAAATAAGATACATGTCGGCAAGGTTTTAAAATGAAGATAAAAGTATTATGTGTCGCTATCATTTTTCATTTATGGTCGAATGAAATTCTTGCCGACGATTTTAACTACAGTTTTATCCGTGGTGGCAGTAAAGATGTACCTGAGGTGTTGAAGAATACCGGGCAAAACATACCCGGAAATTATGTTGTCGATTTACTATTTAATGGCTCCAAGACAGCGACCTCTGTAGAATTAGCTATCAGCAATGATGATGTTGATCATATTTGCCTTTCTGATAAATGGCTACAGGAAAAAAACATTCATATCAATAAAGAATTCTATAAACTGTATCTTAATCCCGCACGCAACTGCTATCTTATCGATAAAGAAAAGAACAGTCGGGTAAAATTTGATCCTTCCTTGCAGGAGTTATCAATTGATATACCTCAGGCCGGTTTTATCGATTCAAAAAAGGAAGGCGGCACCTGGGATTATGGCAGTACCGGTTTCAAACTCGCCTATGATCTTAATACGTCAAAATCTACTGACCAGGATCGGACAACATACGGTAACATCGAAGGCCAAATCAATATCGGCGAATGGGTCCTGTTGGGTAGGGGATATGCATATCAGGGAGAAAAGTTTGAGAGCAATAACCTGCTGTTAACACATGCGATAAAATCGATTAAATCAGATATTCTTATCGGTAAAACCCAGTCCTACAATACCCTGAACGATGGCTTTACCTTTTATGGCGCGCAGTTAAAGTCTAATCAGGATATGTATCCCTGGGACTCGCAGTCTTATGCTCCAGTCATTAATGGTATTGCCAGAACACATGCCCGTGTCACTGTCGAACAAGGCGGATACACATTAAAGTCGTTCGTGGTTCCACCTGGTCCTTTTGTGATTAACGATCTGGCCGGCGTATATTCTGGCGACATTATCTTAAAAATTTATGAAGAGGATGGTTCGGTAAAAGAACAGCGATTCCCCGTCGCCGTGCTGCCAAATTTATTGAAACCCGGAAATTATAATTACAATATCGCGGTGGGGAGTAAAGTTGACCAATACAGTAACAAGCGTGATGATGACAGCTTATTCGCGCAAATCACTTATGATTACGGCTTTGAGCCCTTTACGCTCAATACCTCTGCACTGGTCGATAAAAACTATAACAACATTGGTCTGGGTCTTATCCGCTCTTTCGGCTGGTTTGGCGCCGTGGCAATGAGTGGCAACCTGTCACAGGCAAAATACCATAATGGTAAAGCCATGAACGGCTTTAGCGCATCGGTGAAATATGCCCGCGCCTTAGGGGAAAATGCAAATTTACAGTTGATTGGTTATCGTTTTAACTCAGAAAACTATATTGATTACACGGATTTTAACTATCGCTATTACAGCCTGTTAAACAACAGGCCTAAACAGCGATACGAATCGATTATCACCTATCAGCTTCCGGAAATGAATGTGTTCTTCAACATGTCGGCCTGGAAGGAAGACTATTGGGACAGTTCCAGTGAGGTAGGTGCAAACCTGAATCTCAGTAAGAGCTTTAATAATATTTCTGTCTCTCTGAATGCCGGGTATTCCCGACTGCAGGGGATGGAAAACGATTATAACACAGGTATTTCACTGAGCGTGCCCTTTAGCGTGTTTGATAAATCGCACTATAGCTTCTCTGGCATAAATTACGATCGCCGTAATGGCACGAATTTCAATACCGGTGTTTCGGGAAGCATTAATTCTCGCCTGAGTTATAACGCATCCATCAGTCAGTCACGCAACACCACGGGAAGCGCGATTTCAGCTTCTTATCTGTTTGATGAGGTTCAAACCTCGGCCAGCTATTCGCAAACGGGGAGCTCGTCCAGCTCTTCCTTCCAGGTTGGCGGAAGTGTTATCGGACTGCCAGATGCAGGTATTCTTTTTACGCCAGTGAAAAATGATGAAATTGCCGTTGTACAAATGGAAGATGTTCCAGGCGTCAGATTTAATGGTTCCATGCCTGGCGATAAAAAAGGGCGCGCTGTCATACCGTTAACCGCGTATAACAATAATACCATCACCGTCAATGCGGATAACTTGCCACAGAGCGTTGAGTTAACAGAAAACGCAATCAATGTGACGCCGACGGAAAACGCGATTATCTATAAGAAAGTGAAATACAGAAAAATTAACACGTATATCGTAAAAGTCATCAGCAGTAATGGTTTTGTTATTCCAATGGGAAGCATCGCTAAAAATGCAGAAAATCAGGAAATTGGTTACGTCAACAACGGCGGGATTCTGTTAATGAATCTTGAAGATAAAGATGAAGGGATCATTTCTGTTGGTGATTGCAAATTCGATTCACGATCGCTGCAGAAAGATATGGGTAAAGTACAGGAGATTAAGTGTGGCTAAGAACAATACACTGAGAAAGTTTTTCATTTCTGCATCACTGTTGTTATTTACAGCATCAAGTCATGCGGCGTTTGTCCTTAACAGCACACGTTATGTGTTTGATGAAAAAAGAGAGAATATCTCTGTACAGGTTGATAACCAGTCTACTCAGGAATATGGCGGACAGATATGGATTGAAAACCAGGACCAAAACGACAAGAACGTCTATTTTGTACCCAGCCCCACGTTCTTTAAAGTGGCCGATCAGCACAAACAGATCCTGCGTATCCTGAAAATTAATGATGCGCTACCAAAAGATAAAGAATCGCTTTTCTGGATCAACATCCAGGAGATACCCAAAGCACCAAAAGACGGCGTGAATGCATTATCCATTGCGCTACATACTCAGGTCAAAATGTTTTATCGGCCTGATGCCCTGAAAGAGAAAAGGGAAAACGCCGAACAGAATATTAAAATGATAAGCAGTGAGGGCAATACCGTTCTCTGGAACGATACCCCTTATTATTTTGCCATCATCAGTGTTAAACAAAACGGAACGCCCATTAAAGTTAGCGATGATATTAAAGATAAACTGTCTGTTTTTGCTCCAGGTGAAAAAGTTTCGCTGGGTAAGTTAATTTCCAGTAACAGCCTCAGTATTGTAGCATTTGATGATTATGGCGTTGACAAAGAGTATAAATTAAACAAATCCTGATTCGTGTAAGGTTTTTATTATGTGTAAATTCATATTTACTCTTTTTATCGCTTTATTATCACTATCTTCCTTACCTTCCAAAGCAGCTAACTGTAGTGGAGGTTCCATACTTTTTGATACAGATCCCAGTGATAAAAGTTACTGGAGGTATGGTTATACATCAGCAAATGATGATCCATTGTTAATAATGCGAGTAATCCTACAAGGTAAAATGACTTGTGATCCGGATTATACTGATGGTGCTGGACGATCGGTGAGTGAAATGCGCATGAATCTAACCAGTGGAACTTGTAAAAACTCTACCACCATAACGACACCCTATCCAGGTATTGAATGGAAACTGGAGGGGATGCGCTGTGAAGGCAATAACATTATCTCCAACAATGTTCAATCTAAGCCATGGGGGGATAATAATAGATACAACTGGCCCTCAGGCACTGTCTTGGGGAAAGCCAGTATTGTCGTAAATGATCAATATTGGATACAAAATAATCAAACCGGGCAATATACGGTTAATATCCAGCCGCTTTCGCAAGGAAATACACTAGTATACAGCACGGCGGTTAATGTAAGTTCTAAGTTAGGGGGACCGATTCCTTTTATTTTTAAAGATACTGCGACCTGCGCAATGTCACTTTCTACAGAAAATTTAGATTTTGGTAAATTAACACCAAGTAATGTCAATAGTAACTCTTTATATAAAGAGTTAAAAGTCTATTACTCGTGTAAAAATAAAGCACTGATAAATGGATTATATGTTCGATTCGACCCGGAGAATGTAGTTGATGCGGCAAATGGTATGTTTAGTGCCAGTGATAGTGATGGACGGAAGCTGAACTTCCAAATGACCAGGGTGTATGGAGATTTTCATACCGTCCCCCTTAATGCGAATTATAAAATATATGAGCCGTCCAAAAAAGATCTTGATGCTACTGCGACATTCAGAATCTACGTCAAGCCTTCAACCCCATTTCCCGCCGGTAAGGTTTCTACCTACCTGAATGTTTCGCTAATATACCGATAGGCTGGATTAATTATGCACAAATGGTTAATCTTTTTTTTGATAATTTTTCCATTTCACAACGCATCTGCCTCGAAATCCGTGCAGAAGAGAGTGACGATAAACGCCGAGTTAGCCTTAAACACGTGCGCATTGTCACTCTCTCCGGCAAACCTGAACTTTCAACAAATCAGCTTTAGCCAGTTTGAAAACAACGCAACTACACCCAAGACAGTTGATTTGAATATTGCTTGCAGTTGGCCCGCAACCGGGATCTCACTAAAATTCTCGCCTGCTGCTGGCGTTTCCAAGAGCAGCACTAACCTGATGAATACGGGGTTATCCGGCGTTGGGCTTGCGTTGTCATGGAAAGATCCAGCCGGCACAGATTTTAAGTCGCTAGAATTAAATAAGCCTTTTGCGCTCCCAACTGCATCAAGTAACAAAAATGAAACGCTTGGTCAGTTTCAGCTGTTGCCTAAACAAATTCCGGGTGAAACGCTCCAGGCAGGGAATATTTCCACTAGTCTGACTGTCGAGGTGACCTATGATTGACAGGAGATGTCTTTTTTTCCCATTGCTGGCGGGACTGTTAAGCACATTAACGGCGTTTAATAACCAGGCCGCACAAAAGGCAAGCGTAAGTCTCCCCATTGCAATGCAGGTCACTAATCCTCAGTGCCAAATCAATAAAGGGCTTGGCCTGCCTGAAATCGTGCAACTTCCGCTGATCACAACTTCAGGGGCCTTATTAGGTGATAGTAACGTTGAAGTTCCCATTGTGATTGACTGTGCCAGTGATATCACCAAATTTGAAGTTACCCTGGCAGGGGGCAGTAATTCGAAACTCAGCACGTCAAATAATAAGGTTGATATTACCTTGTCATGGAAGAAAGGTGGAGGAGCCGTAGAATTCGGGAAGCCGGTCGAGCTGAGTAAAGCACCGTTTCTTGTGAGCCAAAAGCAATTTGATGGCTCCTTATTGGCCAGAGTGTCTCCACATACAGGGAACATACCGGCAGGTAATTACACAGCCAGTTTACCGGTGACGTTTACTTATTATTGAGATAGCATAATAAAAGCTGGGGAAATTCCCCAGCTTGTTAATCAATTAATCAAACACGCCATTGATAATTGCGGTCACTACTGAGGTACTCAGTGCAATAAGAACGAAATCATTCCTTACTATTTTCCATTCATAGCCAGGATAATAAGGCCGTTGCCCCAACATCGATGCCGGAACCGTTTTTTTCGCAATGCCTGGTGGTAAGGAGCCACACCCCGTCAGGCCATAATTCACCGCCAAATGTCGGGCAGCCGAAAAACTGATATCAGAATCGACATGATCCGGTTTGCCATATTTTTTACGGTGATCGGATGATGCGTTATTTTTCTGACCCGCATTGCCTTTCTGCGCATTCCCTTTATTTCCGTGATTATCACTATTATTGCCATGGTTGCCACTATTACCATTGCCGTTCCCATTGCCTGGATTCGCCAGTGCCGGAGTGGCAAAGAGCGAAAGAGAAATGAGGGTTGCCAGTACAACTTTTAAACCATGCCGTGTACCTATGCCCCTGTTCATCACCCGTGCTGAGTGGCAGGTGCAGCGCTGAATCATCCAGTTTGCGGGTCGCCACCAGCAACACCCGGAATCCTTGCGCGTTGTAATCTTTCGTTTTCGCCAGCAGTAACTCACGACGGTTTCATTCAGCGCGACCACCTTGTCACCATCAGCATCTCTTCCACTGCGCCTTTGCAAATCAGACTATTATCACCGTTACGTACATCCTCTACCGACGCAGATACTAGGGTTATTTCTCTTTTTTTATCAGGTATTACAGGGGTTTTGTTGACTTCGAGGGAGCTCAGGAGAGGCATTTTGGCGGAAGATCACAGGAGTCGAACCTGCCCGGGAACGCTGGCGTCCCCAACTGGATTTGAAGTCCAGCCACCTCACCGGAGATGACGATCTTCCGCGCCTCGATTGCTACATGGAGGCGGGGCGCATTATAGCTACTTCCAAACGTTTCCACACCCCCTCACTCACTTTTTTAACTTCCGTTTCTCTATACCATGACCAGTTTCAAATAAATCCCCGCAAAATCCATTACTTACACTTAGACACATTTTTAGACGCTACGCTGATCACAGAAAACAAGAATCGTAATTTGATAACGAGATATCGGAATACCCGCGCTCACAGGGATGGTTTACAAGAACTGTAACCGGTATCAGGGCGTGTGAAAGTGCTAACAAGGATGCGTAATGAAAAGTGAGATTCTGTCTGTTAAAGAGAAGATTGGCTACGGAATGGGCGATGCGGCTAGCCACATTATCTTCGATAACGTCATGTTATATATGATGTTCTTCTATACCGATATTTTTGGTATCCCAGCCGGATTTGTCGGCACCATGTTCTTACTGGCCCGCGCGCTGGATGCCATCTCAGACCCTTGCATGGGGCTGCTGGCCGACCGTACCCGTTCGCGCTGGGGGAAATTCCGTCCGTGGGTGCTGTTCGGCGCACTGCCGTTTGGTCTGGTTTGCGTGCTGGCCTACAGCACGCCGGATCTCAGCCTGAACGGCAAAATGATTTATGCCGCAATCACCTACACGCTGCTGACCCTGCTTTATACCGTGGTCAATATTCCCTACTGCGCGCTGGGCGGCGTGATCACTAATGACCCTACGCAGCGTATCTCCCTGCAATCATGGCGCTTTGTGCTGGCGACGGCGGGCGGCATGCTCTCCACCGTGCTGATGATGCCGCTGGTGAATCTGATTGGTGGCGAGGATAAAGCGTTCGGCTTTCAAGGCGGGATTGCGGTGCTCTCCGTGGTGGCGTTCCTGATGCTGGCGCTCTGCTTCTTCACTACCAAAGAACGCGTGGAAGCGCCGCCGAGCACCACCTCTATGCGTGAAGACCTGCGCGATATCTGGCAAAACGACCAATGGCGCATCGTCGGCCTGCTGACCATCCTCAATATTCTGGCCGTCTGCGTTCGTGGCGGGGCGATGATGTATTACGTCACCTGGATTTTGGGTAAGCCGGAGGTGTTTGTCGCCTTTCTCACCGCCTATTGCGTCGGCAACCTGATCGGCTCTGCGCTGGCAAAACCGCTGACCGACTGGAAATGCAAAGTCAGCGTCTTCTGGTGGACCAACGCTGCGCTGGCGGTAGCGAGCCTGGCGATGTTCTTTGTGCCGATGCACGCCAGCATCACCATGTTTATCTTTATTTTTGTCATTGGTGTACTGCACCAGCTCGTTACGCCAATCCAGTGGGTAATGATGTCCGACACCGTTGATTACGGCGAATGGTGCAACGGTAAACGCCTGACGGGGATCAGCTTTGCGGGCACGTTGTTCGTGCTCAAGCTGGGTCTGGCGCTCGGTGGGGCGCTGATCGGCTGGATGCTGGCGGGCGGTGGCTACGACGCCGCAGCGAAAACCCAGAACAGCGCCACCATTAGCATCATCATCGCCCTGTTCACCATTGTCCCGGCGATTTGTTACCTGCTGAGTGCCGTGATTGCCAAACGCTTCTATACCCTGAAAACGCCGTATCTGACGAAAATTATGAGTCAGTTGGCTCAGGGCGCGCGCCGCAACCAGCAGGATTTCACGACGAAAGAATTACAGAACTAAGGAACTGACGATGAAAATTAGCGATGGAAACTGGCTGACCCAACCTGGCCTGAATTTAATACACCCAATTCAGGTGTTCGACGTTGAACAGCAGGGTAACGAGATGATTGTCTACGTTGCGCCGCGCGACGTGCGTGAACGTACCTGGCAACTGGATACCCCACTCTTCACCTTACGCTTTTTCTCGCCGCAGGAAGGTGTGGTGGGCGTACGTATGGAACACTTCCAGGGCGCGCTGGATACCGGCCCGCATTACCCGCTGAACGTGTTGCAGGACGTCAATGTTGAGATGCGAAACACCGCTGAATTTGCCGAACTGAAGAGCGGCAATCTGAGCGTTCGGGTGACCAAAGGTGAGTTCTGGTCGCTGGATTTCCTGCGTAATGGTGAACGTATTACCGGCAGTCAGCTAAAGAATAGCGGTTACGTGCAGGATACCCACAGCGGGCGTAACTATATGTTTGAGCGTCTGGATTTGGGCGTGGGGGAAACGGTGTACGGGCTGGGGGAGCGTTTTACCGCGTTGGTACGTAACGGCCAGACGGTAGAAACCTGGAACCGCGATGGCGGTACCAGTACCGAGCAGTCTTACAAAAACATCCCGTTTTATCTCACCAACCGCGGCTACGGCGTGCTGGTGAACCATCCGCAGTGCGTGTCGTTTGAAATCGGCTCTGAGAAAGTGTCGAAAGTGCAGTTCAGCGTTGAAAGCGAGTATCTGGAATATTTCGTCATCGACGGCCCAACGCCGAAGGCGGTGCTGGATCGCTATACCCGCTTTACCGGCCGTCCGGCGTTGCCGCCAGCCTGGTCGTTCGGTCTGTGGCTGACCACATCGTTCACCACCAATTACGACGAAGCGACGGTGAACAGCTTTATCGACGGCATGGCCGAGCGCAATCTGCCGCTGCACGTCTTTCACTTCGACTGTTTCTGGATGAAGGCCTTCCAGTGGTGCGACTTTGAGTGGGACCCGGTGACCTTCCCGGACCCGGAAGGTATGATCCGCCGCCTGAAAGAGAAAGGGCTGAAGGTGTGCGTATGGATAAACCCCTACATCGGTCAGAAATCCCCGCTGTTCAATGAACTGAAAGCGAAAGGGTATCTGCTCAAGCGCCCGGACGGTTCCCTGTGGCAATGGGATAAATGGCAGCCGGGCCTGGCGATTTATGACTTCACTAATCCACAAGCCTGCGAGTGGTATGCCAACAAGCTGAAAGGTCTGGTGGATATCGGCGTTGACTGCTTCAAAACCGACTTTGGCGAACGCATCCCCACGGATGTGCAGTGGTTTGACGGTGCCGATCCGCAGAAGATGCACAACCATTATGCGTACATCTACAACGAACTGGTGTGGAACGTGCTGAAAGAAACCGTCGGTGAAGAAGAGGCGGTGCTGTTCGCCCGTTCGGCCTCCGTGGGCGCACAGCAGTTTCCGGTGCACTGGGGCGGCGACTGCTACGCCAACTATGAATCGATGGCGGAAAGCCTGCGCGGTGGCTTGTCTATTGGCCTGTCCGGCTTTGGTTTCTGGAGCCACGATATCGGCGGCTTTGAGAATACCGCTCCGGCGCACGTCTACAAGCGCTGGTGTGCGTTTGGGCTGCTCTCCAGCCACAGCCGCCTGCATGGCAGTAAATCCTACCGTGTGCCATGGGCGTACGATGACGAATCCTGCGATGTGGTGCGCTACTTCACCGAGCAGAAATGCCGCATGATGCCGTACCTGTATCGTGAAGCAGCGCGCGCTAATGCGCAGGGCACCCCGATGATGCGCGCGATGATGCTGGAGTTCCCGGACGATCCGGCGTGTGATTATCTCGACCGCCAGTACATGCTGGGCGATAGCGTGATGGTCGCGCCGGTGTTTAGCGAGGCGGGCGATGTGCAGTTCTATCTGCCGGAAGGACGCTGGACGCATCTGTGGCGTAATGATGAGGTGGCCGGCAGCCGCTGGCATAAGCAGCAGCATGACTTCCTGAGTCTGCCGGTTTATGTGCGTGACAATACCCTGCTGGCGTTGGGTAGCAATAACCAGAAGCCGGACTACGCCTGGCACGAAGGGACAGCGTTCCAGCTGTTCCATCTGCAGGAGGGGCGGGAAGCACTCTGTGAAGTTCCGGCTGCTGACGACTCGGTTATCTTCACGCTGAAGGGGACGCGTGTAGGTAATACCATCACCGTGCAAGGTAGTGGAGATGCGCGTAACTGGACGCTGTGCCTGCGTAATATTCCACAGGTTAGCGGTGTGAAGGGCGGTTCATCTGCGGGCAGCGAGTGGGGAACGGTTGTCACGCCGGATGAAGATGTGCTGACGATAACCCTGTAAGCGAATCTGAACGTGGTGCCGGATGCGTCTTATCCGGCCCACGCCGCGAGCAGCGTTCCAGATCTGAAAATCAAAAACATCCCGACTTAAATTTTTACCTCACCATATTTGCGAGCGCTATCACTCTAATTCCCGCGAAAAATGTGATCTGCGCCGTAAATATCTCACTATTTCCTCTTTTTGTCTTATTTCTGTCCGGAATACAGGACACGATTTAGTATTGTTGGCGCATCGTAGTCCTCTTATATTTATCATCACGGATTACACGTGGAGCATAAACGCTTCTTTATAATCTAAATAATTTGAGTTGCAGGAAGGCGGCGACGCAGCGAATCCTCTGAGCGTACATAAGTACGTGACAGGGGTGAGCGAGGAAAGCCAACGCACATGCAGCTTGAAGTATGACGGGTATAGATATTTAATCTGGTATGTAATAAGGGTAAATAATGCAAATGATTACCTCGCGACAAAACAGATTATTAAAGTTTCTTCTGTCCCGGAAGGAATATGTTACGCTGCTAAAAATTGCCGAATATTTATCTGTTTCAGAGAAAACCGTCCAGCGCGATCTGCGGTTACTGGAACAATGGTTATCGGAATGGAAAATATCCATCGATAAACGTGCCGGTGCGGGCGTGATATTAAGTGCCGATAACATTACTGATCTTTTATATCTGGATCAGTTATTAGGGTCGGAGGGTGATGATGCTGACGGCATGATGAATAATTCACGGCGGGTTAAGATAGCCTCGCAATTATTAAGTGAAACGCCGCATGAAACATCGATCAATAAATTATCCGAACGTTATTTTATTAGTAGTGCATCGATTGTTAACGATCTGAAAGTGATTGAATCGTGGATTACCCCGCTGGGCCTGTCGCTGATTCGCAGCCAGAGCGGCACACACATTGAAGGCAGCGAGAGCGGGGTGCGCCAGGCGATGGCGTCGCTGATTAACGGTGTGATTAACCATAATGAACCTGGAAGCGTGATTTATTCACGACTTGATCCGGGCAGTTATAAAGCGTTAGTGCATTACTTCGGCGAAGAAGACGTTTTATTTGTCCAGACGCTGTTGCAGGAAATGGAGAACGATCTGTGCTGGTCGCTGGGCGAGCCTTATTACGTCAATATCTTTACTCATATTCTGATCATGATGTACCGCATTACGCGGGGCAATGCGCTACCGAGAAAAGAAGAAAGCATCACGTCATGTGATGAGAACATTTTTTCCATTGCCAGTCGCATGATTCAGCATATCGAAAAACGCATTGCCCACCCGCTGCCGGAAGACGAAGTCTGGTTTATTTATCAATATATTATCTCCTCCGGTATGGTGATTGAAGAGCATAACGATGTGAGCGTAATTAGCCATATGCACTCCAGCGACGAAGCACGCTTGATTACCCATCGGCTGATTGCCACCTTCGCCGAAATGGTTGACTGCGATCTTAGCCAGGACACTGCGCTGTATGACGGATTGCTGATCCATATTAAGCCGCTGATTAACCGCCTGAACTACCAGATCCGCATTCGTAATCCGCTGCTGGAGGACATTAAAGGCGAGTTGCAGGACGTCTGGCGTCTGACTCAGTGCGCGGTGAATCGGGTGTTTAGCGGCTGGGGCGAGCGGGCCGTGTCGGATGATGAGGTGGGATATTTAACCGTGCATTTTCAGGCCGCGATGGAGCGTCAGATAGCGCGTAAACGTGTGCTGCTGGTCTGCTCAACCGGTATCGGCACCTCTCATTTACTCAAAAGCCGCATTCTGCGCGCCTTTCCGGACTGGACCATCGTCGGCGTGGTGTCGGCAGGCAGCTTGCCCTCCGTCCTGACGGACGATATTGAACTGGTGGTATCGACGATCAATTTACCTGCCGTTGCCATGCCGGTCGTGTATGTCACCGCCTTCTTCAATGATGCGGATATTAAGCGGGTAACAGAAACGGTTATTACGGAAAAATTACATCGGGCGACGTCGCTGGTCGTTGAAAATTAATGTCATGAACTCCATGAGGTATGATTTATGGACATCACGAAAATACTCAATACAAATCGCGTTATTTTGGACATGAAGGCCACAAACAAAACGGAGGTTATTGAGGAACTGACGGATATTCTGCAAAAAGATGGGGCAATTAGTTGCCGGGAAACGTTTATTCAGGATGTCTGGCAGCGTGAATCAGAAGGCTCGACCGGCTTCGAAAATCATATTGCGATTCCGCACGGGAAATCCTCGGCGGTGGTCAATACCACGCTGGCGATTGGGCGTACCCGCCAGGATATTCCCTGGGAAACCCTGGACGGCAGCAACGTGCGCTGCATCATTCTGTTTGCCGTACGCCTTGAAGATCAAAACACTACCCATATTCGTCTGCTTTCGCAGGTTGCCGGCGCGTTGGCGGATGACGACATTATTGAACAACTGTTAGTCGAAAGCAGTCCACAGAAAATTATTGAGCTTTTTAGCCAATATGCTGAATCCAATGTCTGCTAAATAAAACGTGGAGCATGTTATGAATATTGTTTGTGTTGCCGCCTGTACGGCGGGTATTGCGCACACCTATATTGCCCGTGAGAAGTTAATTAAAGGTGCTAAAGCGCTTGGTCATAATATAAGAGTAGAAACCCAGGGGACTATCGGCACGGAAAACGAACTGCTGACAGAGGACATTTCTTCTGCTGATGTCGTGATTCTGGCTGTGGATGTAAAAATAAAAGGGGAGGAACGATTTTTAAATAAACGTATTGTGCGAGTGAAAACTGAAATTGTCATAAAGTCGCCCATTCAGTTTCTTGAAAAGGTCGAAAAATCATTAGTTAATAATAACCAGTAGCGATCCCCATTCTGGAGGGATTTCACATGAGTGAAAATAAAATTCCGCTATCTCAGGAAATAAAAAGACATTTATTAACGGGGATTTCGTGGATGATCCCGTTAATTGTTGCCGCCGGGATCTGTATTGCTCTCGGGCAAATACTTGGCGGCACTAACGTGGGTGAAAAAACAGGAACCATCCCCTGGATGCTCAACCAGATTGGCGGTTGGGGGATGGGGTTAATCGTACCGCTGATTAGTGCGGCGATTGCGTACTCCATTGCTGACCGCCCCGGATTCGCGCCGGGTCTGATTGTCGGCTTTGTCTGCGGTGAAATTCATACCGGTTTTATCGGCGGGATGCTGGGCGGTTTTCTGGTCGGTTATACCGTCCTGCTGCTCAAGCGCTATATCCGTTTGCCGCAGTCGATGCAGGGGTTAATGCCCATCATGGTGCTGCCGGTACTGAGTACCGTCATTGGCGGCCTGTTGATGATGACGCTCATTGGCAAACCGATAGCCTGGCTGCAGGACGCGTTGATTCATCTGCTGGAGTCCATGCAGGGCGGGTCACGCTTTTTAATGGGGGCCATCCTTGGCGCAATGGCGACATTCGACTTTGGCGGACCGGTGAATAAAACCATGTCGCTATTTGCTGACGGCATGTTAGTCAGCGGCGTGTACGGTCCGGAAGCGGTGAAGTTTGTCGGTTCGATAATCCCTCCGTTCGGCATTACGCTCTCCTTTTTGCTGACGCGTCACAAGTACACCCGTGCGGAGCGCGAGGCGCTGAAAGCGGCATTCCCGATGGGGATCTGCATGATTACCGAAGGGGTCATTCCCATTGCGGCGCGCGACCTGCTGCGCGTGGTGGGGTCCTGCGTAGTGGCCTCGGCGATAGCGGGCGGTCTGATTATGGTGTGGGGCGTCGAAAGCCCGGTACCGCACGGCGGCATGTTCGTGGTCCCGCTCTTTACGCATCCGCTGCTGTTTTGCCTGGCGCTGGGGATCGGCACGGTGATTTGCGGCGTCATGCTGTCGTTGTGGAAGAAACCGGTGACCGAACGTGACGAAGAGTTTGATGAACTTAGCGATCAAAAGCTGAAAGACGAAGAGATCACCTTCACCCTGGAATAACCGGAGGCCGTATGTTTGCCGATATGAAAAGCATGGTGACGAAAGCCTGGCGCGAGCAGTACGCGCTGCTGGCCATCAACTGTATGAATCTGGAAAGCGCCCGTGCGGCGGTGCGGGTGGCTGAGAAACACCGTGCGCCCATCATTCTGAATCTGTATCAGGGGCATCTGGGCCATTTTCCTGCACCGATAGCGGTGGCGGTCGTCAAAACGCTGGCAGAGGAAGCGTCGGTACCGGTCGCGCTGGCGCTGGATCATGGAAAGGACCCAGTACGCATTCGCCAGGCTTTTCGCGCCGGATTCAGCGGGTTAATGATCGACGCCTCCGCCTTTGCGCTGGAGGAGAACATTCGCCAGACCCGGGCGGTGGTTGAGCTCGCGACCAGCGTTTCTCTGTGCGTGGAAGGTGAGCTGGGGCATCTGGCCGACGCCCCGCGCTATGATCACGCAGCTAACGCTGATTTGATGACCCAGGCCGCCGATGTGGAGCCCTTTATCCAACAGACCGGTATCGATTTACTGGCGGTCTCGGTCGGCACGGCACATGGCATGTACGCGCCCGGTGTCATACCCGCCATTGATTTCCAGCGACTGGAGGAAATTGCCCGTTTATCAACGGTGCCGCTGGCGCTGCATGGCGGCAGCGGGACGCCGTTTGACCAGCTACAGCGCTGCCCGACGTTTGGCGTCGCCAAGATAAACGTTGGCGCGGCGGTTTTCGAAGCCGGAAAGGCTGCACTACTGCATACCCTGTGTCGCGACACATCCGGTGAACTCGTTGATGCCCTGGCCCTGATGGAGCAGGCCTGCGAGGAAGCCATTATTCCGTACCTGCAGGCCAGCGGCGCTATCGACAAAGCCTGATTCGTTTTCTGTAACGCCTTCTATGCCTCTGCGACGACGCACTGGCAGGGCTTTCTACACCCTGAAACTGGAGAATTAACATGTTAGTTTCGATGAAAGAATTACTGCAACCTACCCGTCAGCACGGTTTCGCCATCGGCGCATTCAACGTGGCGGACAGCTGCTTTGTACGTGCAGTAGTGGAAGAAGCGGAAGCAACCAATACCCCGGCGATTATCTCCATTCACCCCAGCGAACATGATTTTGTAGGCGATGCGTTTTTTAGCTACGTCCGTGATATCACTCTGCGCAGCCCGGTTCCCTTTACTCTGCATCTGGACCACGGCGCTTCGGTCGAGCATGTCCTGCGGGCGATTCAGTGTGGGTTTACCTCGGTGATGATTGATGGCTCGCTGTTGCCGTATGAAGAGAACGTGGCGCTGACCCGTGAAGTGGTCAAGCTGGCGCATGCGGTAGGCGTTTCGGTGGAAGGGGAACTGGGTACGATTGGTCAAACCGGGACGTCAGTGGAAGGCGGTGTATCGAAGGTCACTTATACCGATCCTGATCAGGCACAGGATTTTATCGCCCGTACCGGCGCGGATACGCTGGCGGTGGCGATTGGAACTGCACACGGCATCTACCCGAAAGGGATGCAGCCAGAGCTGCAAATGAACATCCTGCGCGACATCGCCGGGCGAGTGGACATTCCGCTGGTGCTGCACGGAGGTTCCGCGAACCCGGATGCGGAAATTGCCGAATCCGTTACGCTGGGCGTTGGCAAAATCAACATTTCCAGCGATATGAAATACGCTTACTTCCAGAAAGTCCGCGAAATCTTGGCGAAAGAAACCTGGTGGGACCCGAACATTATTTACCCGGAAGCCATTAGCGCCGCGCGGGATGTGATCCGTCACAAAATGAAACTGTTCGGCTCAACCGGCAAAGCGTCACTTTACTAACCGCATACAGGCGGGGTGACCCGCCTTTTTCGCAACAAGGAAAAGTGGAATGAAGCGTTCACACATTAATTATGCCGTCGATAAAGCGCATGCCATCGCCGAGACTTTTCGGGTTTGCCTGCCTGACTTTGCGTATTTTACGGCTGACGCCTGGCGGCAACAGGATCACACTCTGTGGCGTGAAGTGCTCGATCTCCAACTGGGCTGGGATATAACCGACTTTGGGCGCGGAGATTTTGCGCAAACGGGGCTGACGTTACTGACGTTGCGCAATGGTCAGTTAGGGTCAGCCAGCTACCCCAAACCGTACGCCGAAAAGATGCTGCAGATTCAGCAGGATCAGCAGACGCCATGGCATTTTCATCGCCATAAAATGGAAGATATCGTTAACCGCGGCGGCGGTGATTTATGTATGCAGTTGGCGTGGGCTACGCCTGATGACGGGTATGATGCCCGGCGTATTGTTGAGGTTAGCGTCGATGGTCAGCGGCGTTCCGTTGACGCTGGCGAGACGCTGGTATTGAAACCGGGGCAGGGGGTATGCCTGCCGCCGCGGTTGTATCATCGCTTTTGGGCGGAGAAAGCGTTCGTGCTGGGCTGGGAGATCTCGATGGTCAATGACGACCTGCATGACAATCACTTCCTTGAGCCAGGCGGTCGCTTCCCGGCGATAGAAGAGGACGAGCCGGTGAAGTGGCTGTTGTGCAGTGAATATGCGCGCTTACAGCGATAAACGGCGACCCGGCAGGCAAAGCGCCGCCGGGCCGTCAGATTTTACTGCGCAGCGGGTGGGGCGGTAACTTCACTACCGGATACCACGCCCGCCTGCATGGTTTGCGTTACCTGCTGTTTCTCCACGTTCACCGCATGCAACTGGCCGCTGACCGTTGGCTTGAGTGGCGCATCGGCTTGAATATTGCCGCTGGCGGTAAGCTGGATGTTACCGTCGCCGGAAAGCGGCAGTGCGGGCCATCCCCACTGCTGCAGAATCGTCATTGGCACGCCGCGCCCGTTCAGGCTGACCTGAGTTTGACGCTGAGGCAACTGTGAAATACTGGCAGTGGCCTCCAGCAACCCTTTTTCCGTATAGGCGCTTAGTTCGCTGATATTGATGGTGCTGCTGTTCGCCGTCAGCGCCAGCGAAGGACGACGCACGTCGGTGCGGTTAAAGGTGCCGGCAGCGGCGTTGAGGTTAGCGCTCCCGCTCCAGATCCCCCACTGATTGTTCTGCACCAGCCCGAGGTTAGCACCGTAGCCGTCCAGCGCGGTGAGCTGCCATGGGAAGCTCGGGTCGATATCAATCACCAGATTACGGCTGGCGCTGAATTTCTTCAGCGTCAGGCTGGCTAGCCAGGCTGGTAGAGGTTTCATCCACAGCAGTTTCCAGTTTTCCGGCAGCGTGTACTCCAGACCGGCAATGGCGGCATCATCGAGGACCAGCGCTTTGTTGTTGCGCTGCCAGTTTCCGGATGTTCTGACCATTCCCCCTTCCCAGCGGGTGGTGAACTGACGCAGCGCTATGCCCTGCGGCGAGAACTCGGCATTCATAATCGGATCGAAAAAGTGCAGAGAGCCGTAGATAAACTCGCTGGCGTTCATCGACAGTTTTCCTTCCTGAGTTTGCCAGTCGTCCTTGCTGAAGGTCATGTTGCGCAAGCTCAGATCGAGATCCGTCACCGCCCAGTCAGGGCCTTGCAGACGGGCATCTGTTACTTCCAGACGACCAATTTGCAGGGAAGGAATAGTGCTTAACGGAGCAAAAAACTCGGCCAGCGATTTATCGCTTTGCAGCCGAATATCGTTCAGGCGCAGATTCTCCACTACCCAACTACCGTCGGCATTGCGTTGTGCCACGCCGGTTAATGCGCCACGCGCCACGTCTGCGCCAATATTGCTCAGCGTCACACGGTCGTGGTCAATACTGCCTTCAATCAATACGTTGGTCGTGGGGACGTCGTTCAGCGTTAACGAACTGGCGCTGAGCTGAATTTGCGCTTTACTCCCGAGAATTTTACCTGCCTCAGGACTCCAGGGAATGACTCCGCCGTTAACGCGCTGCGCGCTCAGGGTCCACTCGCTACCGGGACTGTTAAGCGCCATATCTTGCAATTGCAGGCGATCGGCCTGGAACGGCAGCGGCGCAGTTTGCTGGGAAAGATTCAGCGTGCCGTTTTGCAAAAGAATGGTGTCTACGTGCAGCGGGTCGGTGATTTGGCGGCTGCTCAGTCCAATATCGACCGTTTTGGCGACCAGCGTTGCGGGCTGACCATCCCGGCCAAAGGTGACGTTTTCCAGCAGAATATGGGAAGGAGAAGAAAACCGGTGATCGATGGCATCAAATGCCAGATGGTAGCTGCTGTTCTGCGAAACCCAGGCGCTGACGTGCTCTGCGCCCCAGCGGGTTTGCAGTAGAAAATATAAGCCGAGGATCGCCACTGCAAGGGCGATCAGCACGTAAAGAAGCAGCTTTCCAATAAATTTCATGGTCTTCCATCCCGCGAAGTGCACATAGTCAAGTTATGCACGATTTAGGCGCAATGCTCAAGGCGGGAATGGTGAAAGAGCGTTACAGCGGCGTTGATTCAGAACCAATGCCGCATTTTGCTTATTGCTTCTCTGGTGGGAACACCAGATTCAGAACGATAGCGGTAATACCGCCTGCGGCAATGCCGGAAGAGAGCAGGTTTTTCACCCAGTCCGGAGCGAACTGCAGGATCAGCGGCTGCTGGGAAACGCCGAGGCCGACGGCCAGCGACAGCGCGATAATCAGAATTGCGCGGCGGTTCAGCGGTTCGCGGGATACGATACGCACGCCGGATGCCGCGATAGTACCGAACATCACCAGCGTAGCACCGCCGAGTACTGGCTCAGGAATATGCTGTACAAAACCGCTGACCGCCGGGAACAGGCCCAACGCGATCAGCATCAGCGCAACCACAAAACCAACGTAGCGGCTGGCAACGCCCGTTAACTGAATAACCCCGTTGTTTTGTCCAAAACAGGAGTTCGGGAAGGTGTTAAATACGGCTGAAACAAACGAGTTCAGACCGTTCGCCAGTACTCCGCCTTTCAGGCGTTTCATATACAGCGGACCAGAAACGGGCTGCTCGGAGACATCGGAGGTGGCCGTAATATCACCGATGGTTTCCAGCGAGGTAATCATAAACACCAGCATCAGCGGCAGCAGTAAGCTCCAGTCGATACCCAGGCCATAATACAACGGCGTTGGCACCATCAGCAGGTCCTGACTTACCGGCGCGGTATTTTGCGGCAGCATATCCATAAACCACGCCAACAGGTAACCTGCCGCCATCGCAATCACCAGTGACGCAACGCGCAGGTACGGGTTGCGCTGGCGGTTAAGCAGGATAATCAGCGCCAGCACGACGCCTGCCAGCAGTAAATTCTTTGGCGCGCCAAAGGTGTTGTCGCTCATTGCAGCATAGCCGCCGCCAATCGACGTCAGCCCCACCTGAATCAGCGACAGGCCGATAATCATCACCACCACGCCTGAGACCAGCGGGGTAATGATACGACGCGCCAGATGCAGTACGCGTGAGATAACCATCTCAGTGCAGCTTGCCAGCATCAGTGTACCGAACAGCGCCGCCATCATGGTTGGGACATCAGCACCACCGGTTTTTAGCGCTGTACCGCCCATAATCAGTGGCGCAACAAAGTTAAAGCTGGTGCCCTGAATGGATAATAGCCCTGAGCCGACCGGCCCCCAGGCTTTGATCTGAATGATAGAAGCCACGCCGGATGCGAACAGCGACATACTGATAATGTGTTGAGTATCCTGAGCCGGTAAACCGAGCGCTTGGCAAATTAACAGCGCTGGGGTGATTACCGCGACGAACATGGCCAGCAGGTGCTGACAGGCGGCAAACAGGGTCTGGGCTAGCGGGGGGCGATCTTCAAGACGGTAAATCAGTTCACTGTTGTGAGTCTGCGCAACCGGTTGCGCATTTGTTGACTCTACGGCGTTAACGGACATCAGAGGCAATCCCATGGTGGAAAAGCGGTGATTTTATCTGACCATGGCGGAAATGCAAACGTTTGCTACCAGGTGTTCTTAATATTTAAAACGGATAAACAAACATTTTTATATAACTTTTCATGATTTTCTGCTTAAAATCCACACCGAAAACTCAATAAGAGCTAAAAATCGGTCTGGAATGCATCGTGCGTGATTGTGCTAAACGCACTAATGGAGTTGTAAATGTTTTATCTCGATACGTTATCAACGCTGGTTGCGGCAACCCTTGTGTTGCTGCTGGGACGTAAGCTCGTCCAGTCTGTTTCCTTCCTGAAAAAATACACCATTCCCGAACCGGTAGCTGGCGGATTGCTGGTGGCGATTGCGCTGCTGGTGCTGAAAAAAAGCATGGGTTGGGAAGTGAACTTCGATATGACCCTGCGCGATCCGCTGATGCTGGCATTCTTCGCCACTATCGGCCTGAACGCCAATATCGCCAGCCTGCGCGCGGGTGGCCGCGTGGTGGGTATCTTTCTGATTGTGGTTGTTGGCCTGCTGCTGATGCAAAACGCCATCGGTATTGGTATGGCGACTCTGCTGGGTCTGGATCCGCTGATGGGTCTGATCGCCGGTTCGATAACCCTCTCTGGCGGGCATGGAACCGGGGCTGCATGGAGCAAACTGTTTATTGAGCGCTATGGTTTCGCTAATGCGACTGAAGTGGCGATGGCTTGCGCAACGTTTGGCCTGGTGCTGGGCGGATTGATTGGCGGCCCGGTGGCCCGCTATCTGGTCAAACACTCTACCACGCCAGACGGCATGCCGGACGATCAGGCTGTGCCTACCGCATTTGAAAAGCCAGATGTTGGACGCATAATCACTTCGCTGGTGCTGATTGAAACCATTGCGCTGATCGCTATCTGTCTGACGGTGGGTAAAATCGTTGCACAAATGTTGGTCGGAACGGTGCTGGAACTGCCGACTTTCGTCTGCGTGCTGTTTGTTGGGGTGATCCTCAGTAACGGCCTGGCGTTAATGGGTTTTTATCGGGTATTCGAGCGCGCGGTTTCGGTGTTGGGTAACGTTAGCCTGTCGCTGTTCCTGGCGATGGCGCTAATGAGTCTGAAGCTGTGGGAGCTGGCTTCTCTGGCCCTGCCGATGCTGGCAATCCTGGTTGTGCAGACCATTTTCATGGCGCTGTACGCGATATTCGTCACCTGGCGCATGATGGGTAAGAACTACGATGCCGCCGTGCTGGCAGCCGGACACTGCGGTTTTGGCCTCGGTGCGACACCCACGGCGATTGCCAACATGCAGGCAATTACAGAACGTTTTGGACCATCCCATATGGCGTTTCTGGTGGTGCCGATGGTGGGGGCGTTCTTTATCGATATCGTCAATGCGCTGGTGATTAAGCTGTATCTGCTGCTGCCGATTTTTGCGCAATAATGTCTGTGCGGCGGAGTCACATCCGCCGCTGCTATGAATCTACTATGCGTTGGAGTAGCGCTCGGTTTCCGGCATCCAGCGTTCAATCAGCGCCACAGCTTGTTGCGGGTAACGTTCGTGAATATGACGGGCAATGCGCTGAACTTCCGGGATAATCGCCTGATCGCGCAGCAAATCTGCAACTTTGAATTCTGCCGTTCCGGTCTGGCGCGTACCCAACAGCTCGCCGGGCCCGCGGATCTCCAAGTCTTTTTGCGCGATCACGAATCCGTCGTTGCTGTCTCGCAGAACCTGCAGACGTTTTTGCGCGGTTTTTGACAGCGGCGATTTGTAGAGCAGGACGCAGTGGGAGGCCACCGCGCCACGACCTACGCGACCACGTAGCTGGTGCAACTGCGCCAGGCCCAAGCGCTCCGGGTTTTCAATAATCATCAGGCTGGCGTTAGGTACGTCTACGCCCACTTCAATCACCGTGGTGGCAACCAGCAGCTGCAATTCGCCCTGCTTAAACGCCGCCATTACCGACTGCTTCTCTGCGGGCTTCATACGGCCGTGTACCAGGCCAATATTCAGCTCTGGCAGCACCAGTTTAAGCTCTTCCCACGTGGCTTCAGCGGCCTGAGCTTCTAACAAATCAGACTCCTCAATCAGCGTACAGACCCAGTACGCCTGACGCCCTTCATGGGTACAAGCGTTGCGCACGCGGTCAATAATATCGCTGCGGCGGGTATCCGGAATCGCCACCGTGGTGACCGGTGTACGCCCCGGAGGGAGTTCGTCAATGACCGATGTGTCGAGATCGGCATAGGCGGTCATCGCCAGCGTGCGCGGGATTGGGGTGGCGGTCATGATTAGCTGGTGTGGATGGAAACCCTGCTGCTGACCTTTCTCCCACAGCGCCAGGCGCTGATGTACGCCAAAACGGTGCTGTTCGTCGATGATAACCAGTGCCAGTCCGTTGAACTGCACCTGTTCCTGGAAAATTGCGTGCGTGCCGACAATCATCTGCACCTCACCGCTGGCGATAGCTTCCTGCTGTGCCAGGCGCGCTTTGCCTTTCTGTTTACCTGCCAGCCAGCCAACTTCAATGCCCAGTGGCGCGAACCAGTTGCGGAAGTTATTGGCGTGCTGTTCAGCCAATAGTTCGGTGGGGGCCATCAGCGCAACTTGCTTACCATGTGCGATGGCACGTAGGGCGGCCAGCGCCGCAACCAGCGTTTTACCTGAGCCGACATCGCCCTGTACCAGACGCATCATGGGGACATCCAGTGCCATATCGCGTTCGATCTCAGCGGTAACGCGGGCCTGGGCGCCGGTGGGTCTAAACGGTAGAGCCGCCAGCAGCTTATCTTTCAGCGCGTTGTTTGCGAGCAGCGGCTGGGCGTGGAAACGTTGCGCCCCGGCGCGTAGTGCCAGCATGCTGAGGTTATGCGCCAGCAATTCTTCCAGTATCAGACGTCGCTGTGCTGGATGCTGACCGGTTTCCAGATCGCTCAACTGCAGTGACGGCGGTGGACGGTGCAATGTGCGCAGAGCTTCCGGCAGGCTCATCATGCCCTGCAACAGCTCTGGCGGCAGCAGTTCGGCAATGGCGCAGGTATCGAGCAGGTCCAGCGCTTGATCGGTCAGTTTGCGCAGCGTGGCCTGTTTCACGCCTTCGGTGGTTGGATACACCGGTGTGAGCGTTTCCTGCAATTCCGGCGTGCTGAGATCGCCCTGCACGCGATACTCCGGGTGGATCATCTCTGCGCCGTATTTTCCGCGTTTGGCTTCGCCATAGGCCAGCACCCGGCGACCGGTGGCGAGACTGTTTTTCATTGCGGCGCTGAAGTTGAAAAAGCGCATGGTGAGAATGCCGGAGCCATCACTGATCTGACAGGTCATCATCCGGCGTCCGCCGAAGGTGATATTGCAGTTCAGCACTTCGCCTTCTACGGTGGCGTAAACGCCCGGCAGCAGTTCGCCAATCGGGTACAGGTGCGTGCGGTCTTCGTAACGCAGAGGGAGGTGGAGCAGAAGGTCCTGCACGGTGTGCAGGCCAATTTTCGCCAGTTTACTGCTTTGCGCTGCGCCAACGCCGGTCAGAGAATTGAGTGGGATGGCATCCAGTAAACGGCCTTTCATCGCGTTTATCTCGCAGATTGCATAGTGGCCCACCACGTTGCATCGGCTTCAATTTCGCCCTGCGTGTTTACGTGGGGGTAGGGAAGACCTTTGCGCTTAGCGACATTCGCCAGCACCGGATAACCGCCTTCAAACAGCAAACGCTGCTGCTCATCTTGCGCCAGCATGCTGTTTTCTCGTCGGTACATGCCGGCGTTTTGCCGCTGGCGCTGTGCTTCGTACAGAATCAGCGCGGAGGCGACCGAAACGTTCAGCGATTGCACCATGCCAGTCATGGGAATGATGATGTCCTGATCCGCCAGATCCAACGCTTCCTGAGTGATGCCGGTTTTCTCCTGGCCCATCAGGATGCAGGTGGGGCGCGTGTAATCAATCTCGCGAAAATCCACGGCTTTATCTGACAGATGTGTTGCCAGAACCTGCATACCCTGGCTTTTTAAATGTGTGACCGCATCGCCAATAGTGCGGTGAGTCTTCACCTGTACCCAACTGTTGCTGCCTGCGGCAGAAGAGGCCATGGTGCGCATACGGCTACCAGGCCAGACGGCGTGGACTTCATGCACGCCGACCGCGTCTGCAGTACGAATGATTGCAGAAACGTTATGAGGTTTGTGGACCTGCTCCATGCAGACGGTCAGATCGGGCTGACGACGTGCGAGCATCTCGCAAATACGTGCATAACGTTGAGTATTCATAAAACGTGTTCTAGTTACGGTTACGGGTGACTTTTATCACGTCCGGCATGACGCGGATTTTGCGCATGATATTCGCCAGGTGCACGCGATCGCGAGCGGTCAGGCGAATAAAGGCGCTATAGACGCGGCCATCTTTCTCTTCCGTATTCAGACTTTGAATGTTGGAGGTAGTCGTGTTGATTGCCGCCGTCAGGTTCGCCAGAGCACCCTGGTGGTTAAACATATCCACCTTAATCTCGGTGATGAACTCCTGCTCTGTCTCTTTATCCCATTCCACCGCCATAAACTTCTCTGGCTCTTTTTGATAGCCACGAATGTTACGGCAGGATTCATGGTGAATCACCAGACCTTTACCCGGACTGACGTGGGCAATGATTGGATCGCCAGGAATCGGACGACAGCATTTCGCGAAGGTGATCAGCACGCCATCTGCGCCTTTGATCGGCAGATGACCGTGGCCTGATTGCGCTGGCACGTTTGCCGTTGCTTCGCCCTGCTGGAGGTTTTTCGCTACCACCACGCTCATGGCGTTACCCAGACCGATTTCCGCGAGCAGATCGTCAAGCGTGGCGAGCTTCATGCGCTCAAGCTCACGCTGGATGCTCTCTGGCGGGATCTCAGCCAGTTTACGGCTACCGCCTAAGGCATGGTTGAGCAGTCGACGACCCAGACTGACGGAATCATCGCGCTTGAGGTTTTTCAGCAGTTGGCGAATTTTGGCGCGCGCTTTCGAACTGACGACGAAGTTGAGCCACGCTGCATTCGGACGGGCGCCCGGAGCGGTAATAATCTCAACGGTCTGTCCGCTAAAGAGCGGCTGCGAAAGCGGGTAAGGTTGTCTGTCGACGCGTGCGCCGACGCAGGCGTGACCGATATCGGTATGCACGGCGTAGGCGAAGTCGACAGGTGTTGCACCGGCAGGCAGTTCGACAATGCGCCCTTCCGGTGTGAAAACATAAATCTCATCCGGGAAGAGATCAGATTTGACGCTTTCAATAAATTCAAACGAGCTACCGGCGCTCTGCTGCAGTTCCAGCAGACTTTGCATCCAGCGTTGAGCGCGGATTTGTGCGGTGGTGCTGCTTTCGCCGCCGTGCTCTTTGTAAGCCCAGTGCGCTGCTACACCCATCTCTGCCATCTGGTCCATGTCTTCGGTACGAATCTGTACTTCAACCGGGACGCCGTGAGGGCCGATCATTGAGGTGTGCAAAGACTGATATCCGTTCGCTTTCGGAATGGCGATATAGTCTTTCACGCGACCAGGACGAGGTTTGTACAGGCTGTGCATCTGGCCGAGTACGCGATAACAGGTATCGGAATCATGAACGATAACGCGAAAAGCGTAGATATCCATGATGGAGTGAAAACGCTGCTCTTTGAGCACCATTTTGCAGTAAATAGAGTACAGGTGCTTCTCGCGGCCACTTACGCGACACGGAATACCTGCCTCCTGTAAACGCCCTTCGATTTCCGAGAGGATTTTTTGAATCATCTCTTTGCGGTTGCCACGAGCGGCTTTAACCACTTCTTTAATCACGCGATAGCGGTTCGGGTACAGCGCTTCAAAACCCAGCTCTTCCAGCTCGGTTTTAATGTGATGAATACCTAAACGGTGTGCCAGCGGACTATAGATTTCGAGGGTTTCACGGGCGATGCGGCGACGCTTGTCCGGGCGTAATGAGCCCAGCGTGCGCATGTTGTGGGTACGGTCAGCGAGTTTGATGAGAATGACGCGGATATCCTGCACCATCGCCATAATCATCTTGCGAAAGTTTTCAGCTTGCGCCTCTTTCTTATCGCGAAACTTAAGCTTATCAAGTTTCGACACCCCTTCTACCAGTTCAGCAACGCTTTTACCAAAAAGCTGTTCCATGTCCTGGTAGGTGGCTGGGGTATCTTCAATCACGTCATGCAGCAGCGCAGCCATCAGCGTTTCATAGTCGAGTTTCATCTCGGCCAGAATGCAGGCTACCGCTACCGGGTGCGTGATATAGGGTTCACCGCTTGAACGTGTCTGGCCCTCGTGAGCGTCACGTGCAACGAGATACGCCTGCCGAAGACGCTTAATCTGGTCTTCCGGCAGGTAGTTTTGAATCAGTTGATTCAGGCTTTCAAACAGATACAAGGGCGACCCGCTTTGTGATTAACGACGACCTTCAGCAATAGCGGTAACGGCTTGTAATTCAGCGGCTTCCTGCTCTTGCTGTTCCTGGCGCTCACGCACGTCGAGGATCTGGTTGTTGATCAGACCTTCTTCGATTTCGCGCAGCGCGATAACGGTAGTTTTATCGTTTTCTTCCGGTACGAGCGGATCCTTTCCGCCTACCTGCATCTGACGAGCGCGACGCGCGGCGACCAGTACCAGGTCAAAACGGTTACCAATTTTCTCTACAGCGTCCTGAACAGTTACGCGTGCCATACTTAAAATGCTCCACAGGTGAAGAAATGACTGGGCATGATACTGAATGTGGGTTCAGTCTGCCAACAGTTTGCTGATTAAAGCGTCATGACGCTGCTTTTGGCGGCTCATGCGCAGACGTTCGGCGCGAATGATAGTTTTCAAATCGCCCAGGGCGGTATCGAAATCATCATTCACAATAAGATAATCATATTCGGCGTAATGGCTCATTTCTGCAACAGCTTGCGCCATACGTTTTGCGATCACGTCTTCGCTATCCTGACCGCGGCCACGAAGACGGCGATCCAGCTCAATCTTAGATGGCGGCAAAATAAAAATACTGCGCGCATGCGGCATTTTTTGACGAATTTGCTGCGCACCTTGCCAGTCGATATCTAAAAAGACGTCTACGCCGGATGCTAACACTTGCTCAATGGTCTCACGCGAGGTGCCGTAGTAATTACCGAAAACCTCAGCGTGTTCCAGGAACGCTTCTCTGCCAATCATGGTTCTGAATTCGTCATGGTTCACAAAAAAATAGTGTTCACCGTGCACTTCCCCCGGGCGCGGTGCGCGCGTGGTGTGCGAAACAGAAACCTGGGTGTCATACAACGGTTGGGTCTTTAATAAAGCCTGAATCAGGCTGGATTTACCCGCGCCACTGGGGGCAGAAACAATATAAAGCGTGCCTTGAGCCATGAGTATCTTAATGTATGTGATTGTCGAAAGAGAGCCTACATACGGGCTTATTATACACGTAGCCGCTATGTGACGTAGCCCTTGTCACACTTTTTGCGCATGTTTATTGCGTTTTGCGTACCAGTTTCCTGTTTTATCCGCGATTTGCAGCAATTCGTGCAAATGTCAGGAACGTTGCTCGCAGGATAAGTTTTTGCCTCTCTGTTTCCATTTCAATTCGCGTTATACCTGCCGGGAAACGTACTGTTCAGCGGAGATAGCATGGGATTATGGAAATGCATAGGGCTGGTTTTGCTAATGTGGTATCTACCCTCATGGGCGGTATGCCCCGTCTGGTCGCCAGCCAGGGCACAAGAGGAAATTTCACGGCTACAGCAGCAGATAACACAGTGGAATGACAGTTACTGGAAACAAGGGGAAAGTGTCGTAGACGACGCTGTTTATGACCAGCTCAATGCGCAACTCATCCAATGGCAGCGCTGTTTTGGCGATGAAGCCCCATCAGATCTATCTGCGCCCCCAATAAGTGGAACAGTCTCGCACCCCGTTCCCCATACGGGAGTTCGAAAACTTGCCGATAAGCAAGCGCTACAGCAATGGATGCATGCTCGTAGCGATCTCTGGGTGCAGCCGAAGGTGGATGGCGTGGCGGTCACGCTGGTTTATCGCAATGGAAATCTGATACGGGCGATTAGCCGTGGTAACGGTCTGAAAGGCGAAGACTGGACGCAAAAGGTTCTTCAGATCCCTTCCGTTCCACGTACTACCAGCGGGCCGCTCTCTAACAGTACGTTGCAGGGGGAGATATTTTTGCAGCAACAAGGGCATATTCAGCAGCAGAGAGGGGGAATGAACGCCCGCTCAAAGGTTGCTGGAATGATGATGCGCCAGAGCAACCCGGAAATGTTACGCTCGCTGGCTATTTTTATCTGGGCCTGGCCTGATGGTCCAATTGCCATGTCGGAAAGACTTGAGCAACTCACTGCTGCCGGGTTCAGTTTCACGCAACGATATACTCAGGCCGTGAAGAGTGTGGATGACGTCGAGCAGGCGCGTGCCAGGTGGTGGACTTCAGCGTTACCTTTTGTGACGGATGGTGTGGTGGTGCGAACGGGAAAAGAACCGCGGGCGCAATACTGGCTACCCGGACAGGGAGACTGGCTGGCAGCGTGGAAATATCCTCCCGTGGCCAGGGTATCTGAGGTGACGGGTATTCAGTTTTCCGTTGGCAAAAGCGGGAAAATTGCGGTGGTTGCATTGCTGGTCCCCGTCATGCTGGATGATAAGCGGGTGCAGCGCGTCAATATTGGCTCAGTCCGGCGCTGGAATGAATGGGATATTGCGCCTGGCGATCAGATTCTGATAAGTCTGGCCGGACAGGGGATCCCCCGTATAGATGAGGTGGTCTGGCGCAGCATCCAGCGTAATAAGCCAGCACCACCTGAGGGGCGCTTCAATTCACTAACTTGTTTTTATGCCACAGCGGAGTGTCAGGAACAGTTTGTTGCCAGGCTCGTCTGGCTGGGGGCCAAAGATGTGTTAGGGCTGGAGGGTATGGGCGAGGCGGGATGGCGGGAGCTACATCAGACGTATCGCTTTGAACATATTTTTTCCTGGCTTGGATTAACGCAGGAGCAGCTACAGTCCACATTTGGCGTGAACAAAGGGGGGAAGCTGTGGCATCAGTTCAATCTGTCACGCCATCTTCCATTTACGCGCTGGGTGATTGCCATGGGAATACCGTTAACACAGGCAACGTTGAATGCCAGTCGGGATGGTTCGTGGCAGCAGTTACGGGAGCGCAGTGAACAAAGCTGGCGGCAGCTTCCTTTCATGGGGGAGCGACGGGCACGACAGGTTATTCAATGGCTGGAGGATAAAAAGATCATAGCGCTGAGCAACTGGTTAGCTGCTCAGCGGATCACGGGCTTTATGCCTTAATGGCCTTCATGGCGATAGTAAAATACCGGCAGCCCCAACTTCAGGCGCAGCGCCAGCAGTCGGGCGGTAAAGCCAAAGAGCAGGGTAGAGATCACCACCACATCGTGGCTGGAGACATAATGTTGCAGCACGATATACAGCACCGCAGCGGCAAATGAAACGCCGGCATACAGTTCTTTCTGGAATACTAACGGGATGCGTTTGCAGAACATGTCACGTAATACACCACCAAAGACCCCGGTAGTGACCGCAGCGACCACGGCAATAATCGGTCCATGACCCATATCCAACGCCACCTGGGCGCCAATAATAGAAAAGACCACCAGGCCCAGCGCATCCAGGACGAGGAATATTTTACGCAGATAGGGCATGACGGGGGCAATAATGGTGGTGAGTACCGCAGCGGTCGCCACGATAATAACGTATTCAGGGTGCTTTACCCAGCCGAGCGGATAATGGCCGAGAAGAATGTCGCGTACCGAGCCGCCGCCAATGGCCGTCGCGGTGGCAATGATAATGACGCCAAATGTATCCATACGACGACGCCCAGCCGCAAGCGCACCGGTCATGGCTTCGGCAGTAATACCAATTAAATATAAAACGTGTAACAGCATGTATTCCCCCTGATTTGCTGGGGCTAAGGTTAACGATTTGTGCGCATTGTCACGATTGAGATTTTCTAAGGTGAAGTGATTTTAATAACTACAGCTAATGTGATTTTGCTGTAAATGCGTTATAGCATGCGCTTTACTTTATGAATGGTGACAATAAATGATGAGAAAATATAATTCGAAATGGATGGGTTACAACCGAAGTGTTGGGAAAAACACGTAGCCCCGTCGTTTATGGGTGGGCTACGTGGAATGGAGTTTACTCGATATTCTGAATTTGCTCGCGCATTTGCTCGATCAATACCTTCAGTTCAATTGCGGAATTAGTCACCTCGGCATTGATAGACTTGGATGCAAGAGTGTTCGACTCACGGTTGAATTCCTGCATCATGAAGTCCAGACGGCGGCCAACAGCCTCTTTTTTCTTCAGAATGTTGTAGGTTTCTTTGACGTGGGCTTCCAGACGATCTAACTCTTCTGCTACATCGATGCGCTGTGCCATCAGCACCAGTTCTTGCTCAAGGCGGTTATTCTCCAGTTGCACCTGGGCGTCTTCCAGTTTGGCTACCAGACGCTCACGCTGCCATTGCAGAATTTCCGGCATATGTGCACGCACTTTAGCGACTTCAGTGCTGACGCCTTCCAGACGCTGCTCGATCAGCGCTTTCAGCGCCTGACCTTCGGTTTCACGCGCGACGATGAAGTCATCCAGCGTACCGTCAAGCGCGGCGAGGATTTCAGCGGCAATGGCGTCCAGATCTTGCTCCTGGGCAGCCATTACGCCTGGCCAGCGCAGGATATCAACTGGGTTAATTTCACCTTCATCACTCTGCATTTTGACCCAGTTAGCAGCGCTAACGAGCTGTTTAGCGAGCTTTTCATTTAGAATCAGCTCGCCCTGGGCGCTGGCATCAGGCTCAAAACGCAGCGTACACTCGACTTTACCGCGCGTCAGACGCGTGCGTATACGTTCGCGAACAACGGGTTCAAGACTACGGAACTGTTCCGGCAGGCGAAAATAAGTTTCCAGATAACGCTGGTTTACCGAGCGCATTTCCCAGGTAGCGCTACCCCATTCACCCTTGATTTCACGCCGGGCGTAGGCGGTCATGCTGCGGATCATAGACGTTCCTGTTTTTAAAGATGAGATGGGAGGATTATAGCCATCCACGTCTTGTCAGGATAGGAATAACAGTCGGAAGTCCGTATAATGCGCAGCCACATTCGTTTCAAGCCGGAGATTTTATCATGCGTCCAGCAGGTCGTAGTGCCAACCAGGTGCGTCCCGTCACCCTGACCCGTAATTATACAAAACACGCTGAAGGCTCCGTGCTGGTCGAATTTGGTGATACCAAAGTGCTGTGTACCGCCTCTATTGATGAAGGCGTACCGCGTTTTCTGAAAGGTCAGGGCCAGGGCTGGATCACCGCAGAATATGGCATGCTGCCACGCGCCACGCACACCCGTAACGCCCGTGAAGCGGCGAAAGGTAAGCAGGGCGGTCGTACCATGGAAATCCAGCGTCTGATCGCTCGTGCGCTGCGCGCCGCCGTTGATCTGAAGACGCTCGGTGAATTCACTATTACGCTGGACTGCGATGTTATTCAGGCAGATGGTGGTACGCGCACTGCATCAATTACCGGCGCATGTGTGGCGTTGGCTGATGCGCTGAACAAGCTGGTAGCGAGCGGTAAACTGAAAACTAACCCGATGAAAGGGATGGTCGCCGCGGTTTCCGTGGGCATTGTGAACGGTGAAGCGCTCTGTGACCTCGAATATGTTGAAGACTCTGCCGCAGAAACCGACATGAACGTGGTGATGACTGAAGATGGCCGCATTATAGAGGTGCAGGGCACGGCTGAAGGCGAGCCGTTCAGCCATGAAGAACTTCTCACCCTACTGGCGTTAGCCCGAGGGGGAATCGAATCCATTGTAACGACGCAGAAGGCGGCGTTAGAAAATTGATTTTAAAGGCGACTGATGAGTCGCCTTTTTTTTTGTCTGTAATAAAGTGAGATGAGGAGCGAATCCATGAAACCGTATCAGCGCCAGTTTATTGAGTTTGCGCTTAGCAAGCAGGTACTAAAGTTTGGCGAGTTTACGCTGAAATCCGGGCGTAAAAGCCCCTATTTCTTCAACGCCGGGCTGTTTAATACCGGGCGCTGCCTGGCTCTGTTAGGCCGTTTTTATGCCGAAGCGCTGATGGATTCCGGTATTGAGTTCGATTTGCTGTTTGGTCCGGCCTACAAAGGTATCCCGATTGCGACCACCACGGCTGTTGCGCTGGCGGAACACCACGATAAAGATTTGCCGTACTGCTTTAACCGTAAAGAGGCGAAGACCCACGGTGAAGGCGGTAATCTGGTAGGTAGCGCACTTGAGGGGCGTGTAATGCTGGTGGATGATGTTATCACTGCAGGTACGGCTATTCGTGAGTCGATGGAAATTATTCAGGCTAACGGCGCTACGCTGGCGGGGGTACTGATTTCTCTCGATCGTCAGGAACGCGGTCGCGGCGAGATTTCAGCGATTCAGGAAGTGGAACGCGATTATGGCTGCAAGGTGATTTCTATCATTACCCTGAAAGATCTGATTGCGTATCTGGAAGAAAAACCAGAAATGGCAGAACACCTGGCCGCAGTACGGGCGTATCGCGAAGCATACGGCGTATAAGAACTGCCGGATGGCGCTGCGCTTATCCAGCCTACGCACCGCGGAGTTCGTAGGCAAAATAGGCGAGGTCGCCATCCAACAACGGTGTTACTGCAATTGAGCGGCAACCAACGGCCAGCGGATGTCGAAATCATCCGTTGGGCGGTATTTAAATTCGCTACGTACAAACCGGGACAGCATACCTTCGCAGAAAGCCAGTAACTGGCTGGCCAGCAGCGTTTCATCCACGGTGTAGCCTTCACCTTCACGCATTCTTTTTTCTCGCAGAACCTGGCGTAACTGCGCCTCAATTCGCTCAAAAAGCTGGTTAATACGGCCTTGCAGACGGTCTTGCTCGAACATCAACGCGTGTCCGGTCAGAATTCGCGTCAGGCCAGGATTACGTTCACCGAACCCTAAAATCAGCAGTACGATCAGACGCAATCGCGCGTTAGTGTCTTTTTCATCTTTCAAAATCAGATTGATACGGGTAATCAGACTATCTTCGATAAACTCAATCAGGCTATCGAACATGCGGGTCTTGCTGGGAAAATGGCGATACAAGGCCGCTTCGGAAACGCCCACAGAGGCCGCCAGTTTAGCTGTCGTGATGCGTTGGCTACCATCGCTGGACTCAAGCATCAGTGCCAGAGACTGAAGTATTTCTTCGCGACGATTCCTTTTCGCAGTTTGCTTTTCTACCATGTTACAAAATACCCCTGAAAATAAGCTCTTGCCAGGCAGGCATCCACACAGCGACCGCAAACGGGTGTTTGCGGTGTGTTATTGCGTTATTACGCTGTGAGATACTTTTCTGCGGGTTACTTGCGCCCGGAATGGCCGAAGCCACCTTCGCCACGATCGGTGGCTTCAAACTCTTCCACCAAATTAAATTCAGCCTGGACGACCGGTACAAATACCATCTGCGCGATACGTTCGCCCGGTTCAATAGTAAAGTTGTCCTGACCACGGTTCCAGATTGAAACCATCAGCTGGCCCTGGTAGTCAGAATCAATCAAACCGACCAGATTGCCCAGTACGATCCCGTGCTTATGGCCCAGCCCGGAGCGCGGGAGCATCACTGCCGCAAGAGAAGGATCGGCAATGTGGATAGCTAACCCGGTTGGCACCAGCGTTGTTGCGCCAGGCGCCAGTTCTACGGCGTCATCAAGACAGGCACGCAGGTCAAGTCCGGCAGAACCAGAAGTGGCGTACGTCGGGAGCGGAAATTGTTGCCCTACGCGCGGGTCCAGAATCTTAACGTCGATTTTTTTCATCATAACGGGTCACGATCTCGTCGAGTAATAATTGGCCCAGGAGTTCTTTGCGCTCAAGCGGTAAGACTTTATCTCCATCCTGCCAAAAAAGGTGTAATGCGTTGCTGTCGCTGTTAAATCCTTGAGTGGACAGCGAAACGTCGTTCGCACAGATCACATCAAGGTTTTTGCGGATGCGTTTTTGCCGGGCATATTCTTCCACATTATTTGTTTCGGCGGCAAACCCAACGACAAAAGGACGGTTAGCATCCAGTGCGGCAACACCAGCGATGATGTCCGGGTTTTTGACCATTTTTACTGTTAATTCATCACCCTGCGTGGCCTGTTTTTTGATTTTTTCACTGGCGACAGTTTCAGCGCGATAATCAGCGACTGCGGCGCAGCCGATAAAAATATGCTGTTGTTGCACCGCAGATTGCACGGCGGCTTCCATTTCCAGCGCGGTCATCACATCAATGCGCTGGACAAAAGGCGGTGTAGGTAACGAAACCGGACCTGATACCAGCGTGACGTTTGCCCCGCGTTTTGCGGCAGCGGCCGCGATAGCAAATCCCATTTTCCCGGAGCTGTGGTTGGAAATATAACGCACGGGATCAAGCGGTTCACGCGTCGGGCCTGCTGTAATCATGATGTTGAGATGTTGCAGATCTTTGACAGGTGAAAAATGTTCTGCCGCCATATCCACAATTGTTAACGGATCCAGCATACGTCCAGGACCGACATCGCCACATGCCTGACTACCGCTGTCAGGGCCCCAAATGAGCAAACCGCGCGAGGCAAGAATGCTCAGATTGTGTTGGGTTGCGGCAGCGCGGTACATCTGCTGGTTCATAGCCGGCAGCACGGCAACAGGCGCTGGCGTTGCCAGACAGATCGTAGACACCAGATCGTTGGCCATACCTGCGGCAACGCGGGCAATCAGGTCTGCCGTCGCAGGGGCCAGTATAACCAAATCGGCCCATTTCCCCAGCTCAATGTGGCCCATCGCGGCTTCGGCTGCGGGGTCAAGCAGGCTGTCGGATACAGGATAGCCCGAAACCGCCTGTAAGCTCAGAGGAGTAATAAACGCTTTTGCTGCTTCGGTCATCGCCACGCGGACGTCTGCGCCGCGTTCCCGTAAACGACGCACCAGCTCAGGGGTTTTGTACGCAGCAATCCCGCCACTGACGCCAAGTACGATTTTTTTACCGGCCAGGCTCATCATGATCTTTCCTGTTGGGTTTCACCAGAAGGCGGATATTTTATCACAATCCGCAATGTGTCGTGCTTTTGCCCGCGCTCCAGTTTGCGAGGCTCTACGAAGAAGTGAAAACAGAGCGTCGATTCGCCGCTGGCGTTATGCCACTATGCGGACGCGAAAGGAGGGGAAAAGCATGGAAAATACAGGACGTATAATGCCTCGGGAAAAGCTGTTGGCGCAGGGGGCCAGTTCGCTGACCGACGTAGAGCTACTCGCTCTTTTTCTACGCACCGGGATACTGGGTAAAGATGTGCTTACGCTGGCGAAAGAGATGCTTCAGCATTTTGATTCGCTGTATGGCCTGTTGTCTGCTGATTACATGGATTTCAGCTATGTTCAGGGTATCGGTATCGCGAAGTACGCACAGTTGAAGGGAATAGTGGAGCTGGCAAGGCGCTACTACAACGTACAGGTGATAGAGGAGCGTGCGATACTAAGCCCGGAAATGGCGCGTGAATTTCTGCAAAGCCAGCTTTCGCAAGAGGAACGCGAGATCTTCTATGTGATCTTTATGGATTCTCAACATCGCGTGATTAAACACCGTAAACTTTTTTCCGGAACGCTAAGCCACGTTGAAGTGCATCCGCGAGAAATTGTCCGCGAAGCGATAAAAATGAATGCTTCTGCGGTGATCCTTGCACATAATCACCCTTCGGGGTGTGCAGAGCCGAGCAAAGCAGATAAACTCATCACCGAGCGTGTTGTGAAATGCTGTCAGTTCATGGATATCCGGGTGCTTGATCATCTGGTCATTGGGCGCGGAGAGTACGTTTCTTTTGCGGAACGCGGTTGGATTTAACGCACTTTACGCGATCCATCGGGATCTTTGTCTGTTCGGGACTTGAGCACATCGCTGACTCAGCGTATACTACGCCACCTTTGAGAATCTCGGGTTTGGCATTTGGGCCTGGCAATCGAGAGTTCGCAAATACGCAAAATCATTCTTGTTGCGTCCAATGACGAGGCAACGATGAAAGATTTAGTGTATTGAACTGCGATAACCGGGCTGAGAAGCCTGACGAGGCGCCAATACCCCATACGAAGCTCGAGCTAATTTGATTTTTGGAGAATAGACATGTCCCGAGTCTGCCAAGTTACTGGCAAGCGTCCGGTGACCGGTAACAACCGTTCCCACGCACTGAACGCGACTAAACGCCGTTTCCTGCCTAACCTGCACTCTCACCGTTTTTGGGTTGAGAGCGAGAAGCGTTTTGTCACCCTGCGTGTATCTGCTAAAGGTATGCGTGTTATTGATAAGAAAGGCATCGAAACAGTTCTGTCTGAACTGCGTGCCCGTGGCGAAAAGTACTAAGTACTAAGAGGAAATAAATCATGGCTAAAGGTATTCGTGAGAAAATCAAGCTGGTTTCTTCTGCTGGTACTGGTCACTTCTATACCACCACGAAGAACAAACGTACTAAGCCGGAAAAACTGGAGCTGAAAAAGTTCGATCCAGTTGTTCGTCAGCACGTTTTATACAAAGAAGCGAAAATCAAATAATTTCCGCTTTGATGTAAAGAAAAACCCTGCCTCGGCGGGGTTTTTTGTTTTCTGGCCGTCCCCATATTAATGAGACCTGATACACAGCCGGAGATACTATGCCTGAATTACCTGAAGTCGAAACCAGCCGCCGCGGTATTGAGCCGCATCTGGTGGGGGCAACGATTATGCACGCGACTGTGCGTAACGGTCGTTTGCGTTGGCCAGTATCAGAGGAAATCTATCGTCTGAGTGATAAACCTGTCCTGAGCGTACAGCGGCGCGCGAAATACCTGCTGCTGGAGCTATCAGATGGCTGGGTAATCATTCACCTGGGGATGTCGGGTAGTTTGCGTATCCTTTCTGAAGAGCTTCCGGCAGAAAAACATGACCACGTCGACTTAGTGATGAGTAACGGCAAAGTCCTGCGCTATACCGATCCGCGTCGTTTTGGCGCCTGGCTGTGGACTAAAGAGCTGGATGGGCATAATGTCCTCGCCCATCTTGGCCCTGAGCCGCTGAGCGACGATTTCAATGCTGGTTATCTGCAGCAGAAATGTGCGAAGAAGAAAACTGCGATTAAACCCTGGCTGATGGATAACAAGCTGGTCGTGGGGGTGGGAAACATCTATGCCAGCGAGTCGCTGTTTGCGGCTGGTATCCATCCTGACCGTCTGGCGTCATCTTTGTCGCAGGATGAGTGCGAACTGCTGGTGCGCGTTATCAAGGCGGTTTTGCTGCGTTCTATCGAGCAGGGCGGGACCACGCTGAAGGACTTTCTGCAAAGTGACGGTAAGCCGGGTTATTTTGCCCAGGAGCTGCAGGTCTATGGGAGAGAAGGTGAACCCTGTCGCGTATGCGGCGCGCCAATCATTGCGACAAAACACGCTCAGCGCACAACGTTTTATTGCCGTCGCTGTCAGAAATAACACCATTATCGGCCGGACGTAGCGTATGCCTCATCCGGCCAGACGCATTACTTCAGTTTACTCAATAATGCCTGATGAACGTTTTCCGGCAGAAAGTGCGCTACGTCACCCTGGTGGCGGGCAACTTCTTTCACCAGTGACGATGAGATAAATGACCACTCTTTAGACGGCATCAGAAAGACGCTTTCCAGTTGTGGCATCAGATGACGGTTCATATGGGCCAGCTGCATTTCATACTCAAAATCGGCTACCGCACGCAGGCCACGGATCAGAATGTTAGCCTGATTATCGCGGGCAAAGTTTGCCATCAGATCGCTGAATCCCAGAACCTCCACATTACCGAGATGCGCCGTTGCCTGCTGTGCCAGCTCAACGCGCTCTTCCAGAGTAAACATCGGTTTTTTACTGGGACTTGCGGCAATTGCCAGGATTACGTGATCGAACATGCTTGTCGCTCGTGTCACGATATCGAGGTGGCCGTTAGTAATGGGATCAAAGGTTCCTGGATAAATCGCCCGTTTTTGCATGACTTGCCTCAATGCGTTTTGGGTGGCAGATAAGGTTCCAGCAGCTGCAGCAGACGCTGAAGCGCGCCCTGATTTTGATACAGAACTTCAACTGCGTGACGGCCATAAAAATTACGATAATCTGCATCGGTCAGTAAAGAAGAGACCTCTTTCACCAGCGTAGTTGCGTCGGTGACGGTGATCAATCCGCTTGCCTGTTCGAGGCGGGCGCAAATATCTTTAAAATTAAAAGTATGTGGCCCCATCAGTACCGGAATGGCGTGCGCCGCGGCTTCCAGTGGGTTGTGTCCACCGCGTTCAACCAGCGAACCGCCAACAAAAGCAAGGTCAGCAATGCCGTAAAGCAACATCAACTCGCCCATGGTGTCGCCGATTACGACCTGGGTTCCTGATGACGGAACTTCGCCCGAAGAACGTGTCGTATAGCTTAGCCCAGCCTGGCGTACGAGGTTAATGGCATCCGGGAACCGTTCAGGATGTCTGGGTACCAGAATCAGTAAAAGATTAGGGAACTGGTTTAATAACGCCTGATGGGCGGCAATGATTATGCTTTCTTCGCCGTCGTGCGTGCTGGTTGCAATCCATACCGGGCGGTGAGGTGCCCATTGACGGCGCAATGTAATCGCTTTTGCGGCCAGCTGCGGCGTGACGGAAATATCAAACTTCAGGCTGCCGGTAACGGTGACCTGATTGCTTCTGGCACCAAGCGTGATAAAACGAGCGCCATCTTCTTCGTTCTGAGCGGCAATCAACGTAATTCGGCGCAGTAGCCTGCCAACAAATTTACCTAATTTAGCGTAGCCAGCAGCTGAGCGAGCGGAAAGACGTGCATTGGCAATGACCAGCGGAATATGGCGTTTATGCAGTGCCGCGATCAGATTCGGCCACAGCTCGGTTTCCATAATTAACACCAGCTTGGGGTCAACTTTATTCAGGAAACGATTTAGGGCATCCGGTAAATCGTATGGTAGATAAATATGCTGAACGTCAGGGCCAAAAGCGGATTGTACGCGCTCGGAACCGGTTGGCGTCATGGTGGTGACCGTGATCGGCAAGTCGGGGTAACGATGTCGCAGAGCGCGGACTAATGGGATAGCTGCCAGCGTTTCGCCCACGGAAACCGAATGAAGCATGATGCCGCCTGGTTTTAGCGGACGGCGGTAAAAGCCGTAGCGTTCACCCCAGCGTTTACGGTAGGCCGGAGCCTTACGTCCGCGCACCCAAAGCCGTACCCAGATCAAAGGCTGAATAAGGTAGAAAAGGGCGGTGTAAAGCAATTCGAGCATAATGGTAGCTGACTTATGAATGTGCTGGGGATTCTATGTATTTAGCTGTGGCTTTACCAATACTTTTCCTATTTTTAAATTAAATAGCGTCCCTCGCGGGGGATGTCCAGGGTACCAGCATCTTTTGCATCTTTACGTTTTCTGTTGATATTTTCCGGTTTAGTCGAGATAGAGGGCTAAAAATCAAAAGGTCTGAACATCTTAATTCATTGATTTACATGTTTTAAAACCATTGGCTGTGCAAGAATTATTCGAGTCGGAACATGGCGAAAGAAGTGATACACTAGCGCGTAAAAAATCAGTGCGATATCAGTAATCAGGTAGCTGTTGAGCCTGGGGCGGTAGCGTGCTTTTTTCTGCTTAACTTTACCGGACACTCACGATAAAAGAGCCGCTTGTGGATAAGCCAATTAATAGAATTCTGGTCATAAAAATGCGTTTTCACGGAGATATGTTGTTAACAACTCCGGTCATTAGTACGCTAAAGCAGAACTATCCTGATGCGAAAATCGACGTGCTTCTCTATCAGGATACCATCCCAATTTTGTCGGAAAACCCAGAAATTAATGCCCTTTATGGTATTAAAAATAAAAAGACAAAAGTAACTGATAAAATTACTAATTTTCTGCACCTGATCGGAACGTTGCGCGCAAATGGGTATGATTTAGTTGTAAACCTTACCGATCAGTGGATGGTTGCGATACTGATGCGGCTACTGAACGCGCCAATCAAAATCTCTCAAGATTATGCACATCGGCAATCTTCTTTTTGGAAAAATAGTTTTACATGTCTGGCTCCGCTTAGCGGTGAAAATGTGGTGGAAAGCAATCTGTCTGTGCTGGCCCCGTTGAAACTTAAATCGACTGTTACGCATACAACAATGAGCTATCCTCCGGATAGCTGGGAACGTATGCGCACAGAATTAAATCGGGCTGGAGTTGGTGATGAATACGTTGTAATTCAACCAACGGCACGCCAACGCTTCAAATGCTGGAATAACGAAAAGTTTTCACAGGTAATTGACGCCTTACACCAGCGTGGTTTGGAGGTAGTTATGACCTCTGGCCCTGGCGAAGACGATCTGGCTTGCGTGAATGAAATTGCACAAGGTTGCAAAGAAAAGCCCGTTACTGCGCTGGCGGGAAAGATGAGCTTCCCCGAGCTAGGAGCGGTCATCGATCATGCGCAGTTGTTTATTGGGGTGGACTCTGCTCCGGGACACATTGCTGCTGCGGTTGATACACCATTGATATGCCTGTTTGGCGCAACGGATCATAATTTTTGGCGACCATGGTCAAAGCAGATGATTCAATTTTGGGCTGGTGATTACCGTCCGATGCCTCCACGCGAACAGCGCGATCGCAATGAAATGTATCTTTCGGTGATACCCGCTGACGATGTTATTGCTGCTATCGATAAATTATTACCGGGTAGACTTGTGCCGCCACAAGCGGGGAGTCCCGTATGATTGTTGCTTTCTGTTTGTATAAATACTTCCCATTCGGTGGGTTACAGCGTGATTTTATGCGCATTGCGCAAACTGTAGCGGCACGTGGTCACCATGTTCGTGTCTATACGCAGTCCTGGGAAGGTGAGTGTCCTGACGTTTTTGAATTGGTTCTTGTACCGGTCAAGTCCCGGACAAACCATGGTCGCAATGCGGAGTATTATTCCTGGGTCCAGGCACATTTACTTCAGCACTCTGTCGATCGGGTTGTTGGTTTTAATAAAATGCCAGGGCTGGATCTCTACTATGCTGCTGACGTTTGCTATGCCGAGAAAGTGGCACAAGAAAAAGGTTTCCTCTATCGGTTAACTTCACGATATCGGCACTATGCAGCGTTTGAACGCGCGACGTTTGAGCAGGGTAAACCGACGCAGCTATTGATGCTAACTGATAAGCAGATTGCTGATTTTCAGAAGCACTATCAGACAGAAGCTCAACGATTTCATATTCTTCCTCCAGGGATTTATCCGGACAGGAAGTATAGCCAGCAGATTCCGAATAGCCGTGAAGTTTATCGCCAGAAAAACGGTATAACAGAGCAACAAAATCTATTATTGCAGGTAGGCTCTGATTTCACTCGTAAAGGTGTGGATCGTTCAATACGTGCAGTGGCCTCGTTACCAGAAACGCTTCGGACTAATACGCTACTGTATGTTGTTGGACAAGACAGACCGAGAAAATTTGAGGCGCTGGCGGAAAAACTTGGCGTACGCAGTAATGTCCATTTCTACTCTGGCCGTAATGATGTTGCAGAATTAATGGCTGCGGCTGATATATTGATGCATCCAGCTTATCAGGAGGCGGCAGGTATTGTTTTACTAGAAGCAATCACTGCCGGGCTGCCGGTGTTGACCACAGCCGTATGCGGTTACGCGCATTATATTGTTGATGCTAATTGTGGTATGGCAATTACAGAACCATTCCGGCAAGAAACGCTGAATGAAGCCTTACGTAAAGCGCTGGTAGAGCCTTCATTGTGTTCGGAATGGAGGGCAAATGCACGACACTATGCGGATACGCAAGATTTATACAGCCTACCGGAGAAAGCTGCGGATATGATTACGGGTGGTTTAGATGGTTGAATTAAAAGAACCGTTAGCCACACTATGGCGCGGGAAAGATGCATTTGAAGAAGTTAAAAATTTACAAGGTGAAGTATTCAGAGAACTGGAGACTCGCCGTACTCTACGATTTGAACTAACGGGTAAAAGCTATTTTTTAAAATGGCACAGAGGCACTTCTCTGAAAGAGATTGTTAAAAACCTACTTTCATTACGCATGCCAGTATTAGGTGCTGATAGAGAATGGAATGCCATTCATCGCCTGAGTCAGTTAGGTGTGGATACAATGACAGGCGTGGGATTTGGTGAGAAAGGGTTGAATCCACTGACTAAAACCTCGTTTATTATTACTGAGGATCTCACACCAACTATCAGCTTAGAAGATTACTGTGCTGATTGGGCCACAAATTCTCCCGATGTGAAAGTGAAGCGTATAATTATTGATCGTGTTGCCACCATGGTGCGTAAGATGCATGCTGGAGGTATCAATCATCGCGATTGCTATATTTGCCACTTTTTATTACATCTGCCTTTTTCAGGGCGTGAGGACGATCTCAAGATTTCAGTGATTGATTTGCACCGTGCTCAGATTCGGTCGACTGTTCCCCGACGCTGGCGCGATAAGGACTTGATCGGTCTCTATTTTTCGTCCATGAACATTGGATTAACCCAGCGTGATATTTATAGATTTCTACGCATCTATTGCGAGTTGCCGTTGAAAAGCATCCTAAGTCAGGAGGCTGATTTGTTCAAGGAAGCTCAGGTTAAAGCTAATAAAATACGCGAAAGAACAATCCGTAAATCTCTGTGATTAATTTATCCTGAACTATTTGAAATGCATCATGTGAGAACATGGTCTATTTCTCAAAAATTGGTAAGAGTCAAATGTCTCAATTTAGCGATAAAGAAGTTATCCTTTCTGTTTTTGAGTACGATTTTCGGGAAAATGCTTCTGCAGACTGTTTTAATATCGGTTATGGTATTGACAGGAATTTTTTATTTGGCTGCGGTGTATCAATAGCCTCTGTATTATTGTCGAATAAAAAAATCGATTTCACATTTCATATATTTACTGATTATTTCGATGAGAGTGATAAAGCCAGATTCGCCGATCTTGCTAAACAATATCAATCCTGTATCAAAGTTTACCTAATTGATTGCAATAAATTAAAAAACTTACCTAGTACAAAAAACTGGACTTATGCAACATACTTCCGTTTTGTTATTGCAGATTATTTCTATAATAAAATAGATAAATTATTATACCTGGATGCTGATATTGCTTGCCAGGGTAGTGTACGAGAACTGGTCGATTATAAGTTTTCCGTAGATGAGATCGCTGTCGTTGTAACGGAAAGAGATTCCGAATGGTGGCATAATCGTTCTGTAACGCTGGCCACTCCAGAATTAATCGCCGGATACTTTAATGCTGGATTCTTACTTATCAACATCAACGCATGGCACAGTAATAATATCTCTTCCCGAGCCATCGAAATGTTGCGAGTTCCAGAATGGGTGGAAAGAATAACTCATCTTGATCAAGATGTCCTTAATGTGTTGTTAGCCGAAAAAGTAACTTTTATCAATGGTAAATACAATACACGCTTTAGCATTAATTATGAACTGAAAGATAAAGTAGTCAATCCTGTGAATAATGAAACTGTCTTCATTCATTATGTGGGACCGACAAAACCCTGGCATGAGTGGTCCAACTATCCGGTATCGAAGAGTTTTTTAGTTGCGAAAGAGGCCTCGCCCTGGCATTCAGTAGCGCTTCTCAAACCGACCAATAGCAATCAATTCAGATATTGTGCAAAGCATAAATTTAAACAAGGGTTATACGTTCAGGGACTGTGTAACTACTTTAATTATTATCTGACCAAGTTGAAAGGTTAACTGCTGGCTAAGTACATTGTTAAAATAATCAACAGCAATGCATATCTTAGCCGCTGGAAAATATAGCTGAAATAATGAAAGGTAATTAACTTGGACTTCAAAAGATTAACTAACTTCAAAGATATTATTGAGTTAGACAGACGTGTTACACCATGTGATGATCGTGACACTTTTAATATCTCATGGGGAATCGATAAAAATTACCAAACTGGCGCGGCAATTTCTATTGCATCAATCCTTGAAAATAATAAAGAGAGTAATATTAATTTTACTTTTCATATTATTGCGGATTATTTAGATCAAGAATATATTGTACTTTTGACACAACTAGCAGAACAGTATAAAACAGTTATTAAGCTATATCATATTGATTCTGAACCGCTGGTGTCACTACCTAAAACAAACATATGGCCAGTGTCAATATACTATCGCTTGCTTTCATTTGATTATTTTTCTGAACGATTAGAACGACTGCTATATCTTGATGCTGATATTACGTGTAAAGGCTCTTTAGAGGATCTTGCCGCACTGAAATTTGATGGGGAATATGGTGCGGTTGTAGTAGATGTTGATTCAATGCAGGATAAAAGTGCAGAGCGTCTACATAACCCTGAGTTTAAAGGCAACTACTTTAACTCGGGTGTCATGTATATAAACTTGCAGCAATGGCTTAACTCTAATTTGACAAAGAAATTCTTCGAACTATTGTTAGATGAAAGTATAGTTTCCAGAGTAAAATATCCTGATCAGGATATTTTAAATATCATGTTTTTGCATCATGCGGTATTACTACCGAGGAAATATAACTCAATTTATTCATTGAAGTCTGAGTTTGAGATTAAAAATAAAAATCACTATAAATCAGTGATTAATGAAGAGACAGTATTTATTCATTATACTGGTGTAACAAAACCATGGCACGAGTGGGCTGACTATTCCTCAGCACAATTTTTCCGCACAGTATATGAGAAGTCACCATGGAAGAATCAGCCTTATCAAGTTGCAAAACAAAAGCACGAATATAGAGAAGAATATAAACACCTTCTTTATCAAAATAAAATAATTCCAGGCCTGATCGCAGCAATTAAATATAAAACAATGTAATGGTGATCTTTATGATTGATAAAATCATATTTACTGTAACACCTATTTATTCTATTCCACCACGTGGTGCCGCAGCAGTTGAGACCTGGATGTATCAGGTTGCCCAGAGAACTAAATTCCCTAATCGTATTGTCTGTATAAAGAACGAAGGATATTCTGATTATTCTTACGTAAACGAAAGATGCAGTATTCATCGTATTGGATTTAGCTCAGTATATAAGCGTATTTTCCAAAAGTGGACTCGGCTGGATCCGTTACCTTATTCAAAGCGCATACTGAAAGTTGCCGAAAAATTTGAGATAACCGATCAAAGTGTGATTGTTGTCCATAACAGTATGAAGCTATATCGACAAATTCGTTCGCAAGCTCCTCAGGCTAAAGTTGTGATTCATATGCATAATGCGTTTGAACCTAAGTTGCTTGATAAAAAAGTTAAGATGATCGTACCAAGTTTGTTTTTGAAGAACTATTATCAATCTTATCTTCCTGAAGCTGATATTGTTATTGTGCCTAATGGTATTGACCTGGATATCTATCAATCGTCATATGAATCAATATCAAAAAATAAATTAAATATTTCCCCTGAAAGCAAGGTGGTATTTTTTGCTGGACGTATAGTCCCTGATAAAGGCGTTCTCTTGCTTCTGCAGGCTTTTGAAAAGTTGCTGCATGAGAACAAAAATCTGAAGCTTGTGGTTGTTGGTGATCACATGGAAGTAAGTAAGAACGATAAAGGTGATTATCAGCGTGAAGTTCGGGAAATAGCTGAGCGCCTCAAACCACATTGTATTATGTTAGGTAGTATCTCACCCGAGAAAATGCACTATTACTATCCACTGGCAGATATAGTTGTGATTCCTTCTCAATTTCAGGAGCCATTTTGTATGGTGGCTATTGAGGCTATGGGCGCTGGAAGACCTGTATTAGTCAGTACTCGAGGCGGCATGGTTGAGTTTGTTAAAGATAAAATTACAGGCTATCACCTTACTGAGCCGATGACTGCAGAAACTATTGCTCAGGATATTACCAGGGTAATGGCGGAAAGTAGTTTAGCGGATACCGCCCAACGAGGTCAGCAATATGTCGTTGGAAACTATAGTTGGTCTGCGGTTACACAACGGTTTGAAGAGGTTATTTGTAACTGGTTCGAGTGATAAAAAGGCTACATAAAGTAGCCTTTTTTTAACTATTTTATTTATTCTTCAGCGCTAACAGAAAACCTGCAAAAATACCCAACAGATCTAACTCAATCTGCTCAACGTTGCCGCGTATAATAAAATAACCGAAAAATGAAAGTAAAATTATTATATAAGCATTGTATGGGGAATAGTAATTCTCCCTAAATGCATGCGTAACACATTCTCTCACAATGCTAGTGTACACCAGTATTAAACCCACCAGTCCAAGTAATCCTGTACCAAACCATACAAAGAGAATAAGGTTGTGTGGTCCAATTGACTCGCGGAATGTCCAGTTTGGATAATCAACAACACGCTTGTTGTATACAATTTTATAAGCGTTATTACCAAAACCATAACCAATAACTGGGTTTTCTAAGATTAGGTCAAACGCACTTCCTTGCGTACCGTTAGTATAGCGGTATGAGCTGTCAGTTTGCTGTAATTTAACGGTCAGGTTTTCTGACATATCTTTGTATGAAAATATAGCTGTCAGAGCAACAATGGCTACGAGGATTCCTACAGTAAGCAATCGCCATTGTTTGTACATGATTATCCATGTAAGAGCAATAATAAATACAGATAACCATGCGCCACGGGACAATGTTCCAAGAATTAAAAAGGTGTATATCGCCCCTAACAACAGGAATAATATACGGTATTTTGCTGATTTAATGAGCCATAGATTCAGAAGCACTGGGAATAAAAACACCATTGCATCCGAAATTCCGCGATGTTGGTAATTAGTAAAAGGCATGAACCCTTGCTGATAGTCCTGATAATAAAGGGCAAGTTCTGAAAGGCATCGCAAACTAAGAGCTGTAAGGAACGAGAAGAATATCAACTTTGAAATGGTTTCTTTGCTTTCTTCTCTTAGTAATACAGGGATCGCAATAGTGCATAATAAGACATTTTCAACAACTGAGTTGTTTATCTCTTTCAGGCTAGCTTTTAGTTCAGGAGTGAACACTAAAGAGACGAAGGTAGCGATTACAAGAAATGATACACTTGCAAAAACAAATGTTTTAAAAATTGGAATATAATGTCGAGGATTCTTACATAAATAAACAATCGTTGTGATAGTCATCAGAATGACAATCAAATGTTTATAACGCGTAATACCACCTAAGAAATAGGTGGCGACAAACAGAAATATAAGTCCTCTATTCCAGTTTATCTTCCAGTTTTTTTTCTCATCTAAAAAAAACTTTGTTAAAGCCATCATTTCTCCGACACTTACAGACAATTATTTAAAAAATCGCAATTAATTGATTTCAATACGGTCGAAGAACGTAAGTCTGAAAGATTTTCACTTTCTGAGCGACATACCACTTGATTCTTCCCATACCCACCAATCAATCCTGGGTCCGTTGGACCGTACAACGTAATATTAGGGCGATCCAGTGCAGCGGTTAAATGACTCAGGCCTGTATCAACCGACACCACAAATTTTGCCCCCGCCAGTACGCGAGCGACCTCTCCCAAAGTCATCCGTGGAAGAACATCAACATAAGAAAAACCATTTGCCAGCCTACGGGCTCGTGCTTCTTCGTGAGGAGCACCCCATGGCAGTTTAATACGTATGCCAGCGTTATTTAACAGGCCAATTAGCTCCCGCCAGTTGGCTTCTGGCCAGTGCTTATCATCACGCGTTGTGGCATGCAGAAATACGGCATACTGGTCCGCATCAGCATTACTTTCTTTCAGAAAATGCTGAGCGATAGCGTAATCACCCTGCGACTGGGGCCTGGAATATCCCAGACTTTTGGCGAACAATTCACGCGTACGTTCTACCGCGTGCTGCTGTTTGGCAATGTGATGTTTGCGATTATAAAACAGGCTCGCCAATGGTTCGCGCGCCGTGCTCCAGTCCATACCATGCTTGATGCCACGTGCCAGACGCGTAACCAACGCCGCGCTTTTTACCAGACCCTGCGCATCAATTATCGCGTCATACTGATGTAAACGCACCGCATCGTGAAAGGCTTTACGCTCGGCTTTAATCGGCGCTGAAAACCAGGCTTTACGCCAGCGGCGGATCGCCACTGGAATAACCCGGTCAACGACTGCATGCCAGGATGGGATCTGCGCGAAGCCTTCTTCCACTACCCAATCAAATTGAATATCCGGCATGACCTGCTGCGCATCGGTTAATGCCGGTAACGTATGCAGTACATCGCCCATAGACGATGTTTTAACGATCAGTACCCGCATCCGTCAGGCTTCCTCTTGTAACAACAGGTCGTTGAGTTCTTCCAGCACGCGCTGGGGTGTGATGTCAATCAGGCTCTGATGATAGCCTTCTGCTGCATCTCCCTTGCGTACTTTGTGATAGCCCGTAATCAAGCGAATTACGCGCGCCTTGTGTGAAAGCGGCGGAGTAAAATCCGGGCTGCTGGGGCCATACAACGCTACCAGAGGTCGATTCAACGCTGCGGCAACGTGCATTAATCCAGAGTCGTTGGTGACCACCGCTTTGCAGGCGGCGAGCAGAATGACGGCCTGCTCCAGCTGTGTTTCGCCTGCCAGATTACGGCACCAGGGCTGCTGATCAACGCTCAGCGTCGCCAGGATCTCATTTCCGGCTTCATGGTCTTTTGCAGAGCCAAAAAGCACAATCTGATGGCCTTCATCGATCAGTTGCTTCGCCAGGTCTGCGTAGTGGTAATGTGGCCAGCGTTTCGCTGGACCAAATTCCGCTCCAGGGCAAAAGCCGATGATGGGGCGTTCGGCAGAAAGGGAAAACTGGCGACAGGTCAGGGACTTTTCACCTTCACTTACTTGCAACTGCGGCCATAGCAGAGGCTGCGGCAAATCTTTAGCTGACAGCATTACGCCTTTATCATAGGCCAGGGCTACATAGCGTTCGACCATCAGCGGCCAGGCATCTTTATCCAGCACGCGCGCATCGTTTAGCAGGCCGTAGCGCATTTCACCACGCCAACCGGTACGATGGGGAATGCCAGCAAAGAACGGTACCAGAGCGGATTTAAACGAGTTAGGCAGCACATAGGCGCGGTCATAGCGTTTTTCACGCAGGCTATGACCGAGTTTACGCCGCTCACCGATCTCCAGCGCGCCGTGTCCAAGCGGCATGGCGATAGCTTCGTTAACTTCAGGCATGCGCGATAATAACGGACGGCACCATGCAGGTGCCATCACGTCGATTATCGCCTGGGGATAGCGCGCCTTAAGCGTGCGATAGAGACTTTGCGACATCATCATGTCGCCCACCCAGGACGGGCCTACCACCAAAATTTTCATACTTACGCGTCGCGGTTCAGCCAGGCCATATATTCCGTTACACCTTCAGCAACGGTTTTAAACGGCTTGTCATAGCCCGCAGCGCGCAGATTAGTCAGATCGGCTTGGGTAAACGCCTGGTAGCGACCTTTCAGTTTTTCCGGGAATGGGATGTACTCAATGCTGCCTTTTTTGTGGTACGCAAGCGTTGCATCGGCAACGGCCTGGAAAGATTCCGCACGACCGGTACCAAGGTTAAAGATGCCGGAAACCCCGTTTTCCAGGAACCACAGGTTCACCGCAGCCACATCGCCTACGTAAACGAAATCACGCTTGAAGTTTTCACTGCCTTCGAACAGTTTTGGTGTTTCGCCATTGTTGAGCTGGCTGTTGAGGTGGAAAGCGACGCTTGCCATGCTGCCTTTATGGCCTTCACGCGGTCCGTAGACGTTGAAATAGCGGAAGCCAACAATCTGAGAATTGGCTTCTGGCAGGATCTGACGAACGTACTCGTCGAACAGGAATTTTGAGTAGCCGTAAACGTTCAGCGGTTTCTCATATTCACGGGATTCGATGAAATCAGAAGTACGACCGCCGTAGGTGGCGGCAGAGGACGCATACAGGAACGGAATTTCACGCTCCAGGCAGTAGTGCAACAGCTCTTTGGAGTATTGATAGTTGTTATCCATCATATACTTGCCGTCCCACTCGGTAGTGGAGGAGCATGCGCCTTCGTGGAAAATCGCTTCGATATCGCCGAAATCTTCTCCGGCCATAATCTGGATCAGGAAGTCTTCCTTGTCCATGTAGTCAGCAATATTCAGATCCACCAGGTTAACAAACTTGGTGCCATCTTTCAGGTTGTCCACCACCAGGATGTCGGTGATGCCTTTATCATTCAATGACTTGACGATGTTGCTGCCGATAAAGCCCGCGCCGCCGGTAACGATGATCATAAATGTAACCTTCGAATTTTGGAGTCAGAGACAATCTCAGACACTAATGTCTGTAATCATACCATCACATCGGCATCCCTTCAGCCTCTTAAGTAAGATGGTGGGTCGGTAGAAGGCCTATAAACACCAGTATAAGAATGCTTATTTAATGGTTATTAAGTCTATTAAATTAATCTTAAATGTACTTAGTTTTTTTATATCCATCTATGTATATTATATGTACAAAAACAAAAACTATGTGATATAATATTTTTTTTATTAATGGTTTGAAAATGGTTATGAAATCGTCTACCACTATTGTGACAGCATATTTTGATATCGGTAGGGGGGAGTGGACTGTTAATAAAGGCTTCCGTGAAAAACTTTCCCGATCTTCTGATGTCTATTTTGACTACTTCAAACGGTTAGCCGCTTTAGAAAATGAGATGGTTATTTTTACCTCGTCTGAGTTTGAAGCCAGAATTGCGGAAATACGCAAAGGTAAACCTACAAAAATTATAACCATAGATTTAGATAAAAAATTTAAATATATTAAAAATAAAATAAGACAAATCCAGCAGGATGATGCCTTCAAGAATAAATTAGAGACTCGACAGTTAGCTAATCCTGAGTACTGGTCTCCAGAATATGTGTTGGTTACTAATTTAAAAGCATATTTTGTAGCTAAGGCCATAAATGCAGGCTTAGTTAATACTCCGATGGTTGCCTGGGTAGACTTCGGATATTGCCGTAAACCGCAGGTTACTCGCGGATTAAAAGTATGGGACTTCCCTTTTGACCGTAATAAAATGCATCTCTTCACGATTAAAAAGGGTCTGGTTATATCATCCAGAAAACAGGTTTTTGATTTTATGATCGGAAATCATACTTATATTATCGGCGGCGCTATTGTTGGTTCACCAGAGAAATGGAAAGAGTTTTACTCATTAGTCACTGAGTGTCAAAAAGAGACTCTCAGAAATAATATTGTTGATGATGATCAGGGTATTTTTGTCATGTGTTATTACAAGCGCCCTGAGCTATTAATGCTTAATTACCTTGGTCGTGGCAAATGGTTCGATCTGTTCCGTGTTTATCGGCGAACCGCTTTAGGTGCAAAACTCCAGGCATTGCGAATTTTTCTCACTCGAAAGTAGTGGCTTGAATGAGATTGAAGGGTTATCTAACCAGATAGAATGCTGCAAAGGCATTCTTCTGCAATTGCTGTTTTTTTTTTATGATTTTTTATAAAATCCATCCAATTCAATTGGTTGCGATTCAGTGCGTCCAATGAATCCATACGACGGCATCACTGATTAGCCATGTGGGTATACGTGATTTATGCTTCATTTTGAAGAAGTGATGATGCGTCATCTCGTATCAGCGTATAGCTTTGGGTAATATGTGCTGAAATTTGCCCAGTCTGGAGAATTGAAATGCGTGGGGATTTTTACAAACAGTTAACGAACGATCTCGAAACCGCACGTGCGGAAGGATTGTTTAAAGAAGAGCGCATTATTACGTCTGCCCAGCAGGCGGATATCACCGTGGCGGACGGAAGCCACGTTATTAACTTTTGTGCGAACAACTATCTGGGGCTGGCTAACCACCCGGAACTGATTGCAGCTGCAAAAGCAGGTATGGATTCTCACGGATTTGGTATGGCTTCGGTCCGCTTTATTTGCGGTACCCAGGACAGCCATAAGCAACTGGAGCAAAAACTGGCGGCATTCCTCGGTATGGAAGATGCCATCCTTTACTCTTCCTGCTTTGACGCCAACGGCGGCCTGTTTGAAACGCTGCTGGGCGCAGAAGATGCGATTATCTCAGATGCGCTCAACCACGCTTCTATCATTGACGGTGTTCGCTTGTGTAAAGCAAAGCGTTTCCGTTACGCCAACAACGACATGGTCGAACTGGAAGCTCGTTTGAAAGAAGCGCGTGAAGCGGGAGCTCGTCATATCCTGATCGCCACCGATGGCGTGTTCTCTATGGATGGTGTGATCGCTAACCTGAAAGGCGTTTGTGACCTGGCGGATAAATACGACGCGCTGGTCATGGTTGATGATTCCCATGCTGTCGGCTTTGTCGGCGAAAATGGTCGTGGCTCACATGAATACTGTGACGTGATGGGGCGTGTGGACATCATCACTGGTACGCTGGGTAAAGCGCTCGGCGGCGCATCTGGCGGGTACACCGCAGCGCGCAAAGAGGTTGTTGAGTGGCTGCGTCAGCGTTCCCGTCCGTATCTGTTCTCCAACTCATTGGCTCCTGCAATTGTTTCTGCCTCCATTAAAGTGCTGGAGATGGTCGAAGCAGGCAGCGAGCTGCGCGATCGCCTGTGGGCGAACGCACGTCAGTTCCGCGAGCAAATGTCTGCCGCAGGCTTTACGTTAGCGGGAGCGGATCACGCAATTATCCCAGTCATGTTGGGGGATGCGGTAGTGGCGCAAGAGTTCGCCCGCGAGCTGCAAAAAGAGGGGATTTACGTTACTGGATTCTTCTATCCGGTGGTTCCAAAAGGTCAGGCGCGTATTCGTACCCAGATGTCTGCGGCGCATACCCCTGAGCAGATTACGCGTGCTGTTGAGGCGTTCACACGCATTGGTAAACAACTGGGCGTTATTGCCTGAGGATGTGAAATGAAAGCGTTATCCAAACTGAAAGCGGAAGAGGGCATTTGGATGACCGACGTTCCTGAACCGGAAGTCGGCCATAACGATTTGCTGATTAAAATCCGTAAAACAGCCATCTGCGGGACTGACGTTCACATTTATAACTGGGATGAATGGTCGCAAAAAACCATCCCGGTACCGATGGTCGTTGGACATGAATATGTCGGCGAAGTTGTTGGCATCGGCCAGGAAGTTAAAGGCTTTAAAATCGGCGATCGCGTTTCAGGCGAAGGTCATATCACCTGCGGGCATTGCCGTAACTGCCGCGGTGGACGTACTCACCTGTGCCGCAATACGACCGGTGTTGGCGTAAACCGTCCTGGCTGCTTTGCAGAATACCTGGTGATCCCGGCATTTAACGCGTTTAAAATTCCGGACAACATCTCTGACGACCTGGCGTCTATCTTCGATCCGTTCGGTAATGCGGTGCATACGGCGCTGTCGTTCGATCTGGTTGGGGAAGATGTGCTGGTTTCCGGCGCGGGTCCAATCGGTATTATGGCGGCAGCGGTTGCCAGGCACGTTGGCGCACGCCACGTGGTGATTACCGATGTTAATGAGTATCGCCTTGAACTGGCGCGTAAAATGGGCATCACTCGCGCGGTCAACGTGTCGAAAGAGAGTCTGACCGACGTGATGGCTGAACTGGGCATGACCGAAGGGTTTGATGTCGGTCTGGAGATGTCCGGCGCGCCGCCAGCGTTTCGCACCATGCTGGACACCATGAACCACGGTGGCCGTATTGCTATGCTGGGTATTCCACCATCAGACATGTCCATCGACTGGACAAAAGTTATCTTTAAGGGATTGTTTATTAAAGGTATCTACGGTCGTGAGATGTTTGAGACCTGGTACAAGATGGCCGCATTGATTCAGTCTGGTCTGGATTTGTCGCCGATTATCACCCATCGATTCTCCATCGATGAATTCCAGCAGGGCTTTGACGCGATGCGCTCGGGCCAGTCAGGGAAAGTGATCCTGAGCTGGGATTGAATGCTCGACTTGTATTAAATGCTACCAACGGCCAGATTCTTTATTCTGGCCGTATAAATAATAAATACTATTTGCCACGAAGCTTTCTGGATAAAGATCTTATCGCTTCTTTGAGCCAGATGAGCTTATAGATTAATCCTTTTCCTTTGATGTTAATATGATATTTTCGCTGCAAAGCTAAAATATCATTAGCCTGGCAAATCTTCATATTTCCCTTACAGGATAAGTCAATTATTCTTAATTCACCGCCTGGCGTACGAATGAAATTTCCAGGGTGGATATCATTAGACGCCAACCCGGCTTTGTGAAGGCGCAGAACGCACTGCTTCACTTCATCGGCATTCTTATGGTTAATTTCTTTTAAAGGAGTGCCTTCAACATATTCATGAATAATATAAACATCATGACACTGACGAAGGCGTACTTTTTCAGCGGCATAGTAGAGATCGGCTGTACAGGCGCGCATTTCCGGGGAGAGTGTGTCCAGCTTCTTGATGAGCCTGGAATAAAAGGGGCCGGAGATAAAATTCTGCATTTTTTTCTCAAATCGAGGATCAACTTCACGGTCGTTTTTGATGATAAATTTTTGTGAGTTGTACTCGACCAGTTCTACACTGCGCATGGCGTTACCACTGCTCAATGGTTTGCCACTGATTTCTTTGTTTATATACTTATTCATCAGTGACTTAAGGTCTATTTTGGTCTCTTTGCAATAGACCGTATAACCTTTTTCATGTGTCTTACTGATGGCCATCACTTTCCTCAATATCAGTGTACATCGCGCGTTAATTTACAGGGGTATAGTATACAGGTTGTGTCCCTCAATATGTAGACGATCTGAGCTATCACAGGCCGCTGAACTCAGGCGCCGCATGGCATTTTCCCATACTGGATGCTTTCGCTGCGCCGCTTCTGAAAATTAAACGTTCTAACCTTAATAATTCCTTAATGAAACTGTAGTAAAAGTCATCAGTGTACTGACAAACTTGGGTTACCTGATGAGAAACCGCACAAATATGTTGAGTGTTATTATTCCGTTGTATAACGCGGGTGATAGTTTTCGGGATTGCATGGAATCTTTGATCGCACAGACATGGGCTGCGATAGAGATCATTATTGTGGATGACGGTTCAACGGATAACTCTGTTGATATTGCAAGATATTATGCTGATAACTATTCCCATGTCCGGTTGTTACATCAGACTAACGCCGGGGCATCTGTCGCGCGTAATCGTGGGCTGGCAGTGGCCAAAGGGGATTATGTTGCATTTGTCGATGCCGATGACCTGGTTTATCCCAATATGTATGAAACCCTGATGACCATGGCGCTTCAGGATGACCTCGATCTGGCACAGTGCAATTCTGATTGGTGCATTTTCGAAACGGGGGACACCTGGCAATCAATACCGACGGACCGTCTGCGGTCTACGGGTGTATTGACCGGCCCCGACTGGTTACGTATGGCATTGGCTTCACGCCGTTGGACGCATGTGGTCTGGATGGGGGTTTATCGCAGAGATGTTATCGAGAAAAACAAGATAGCGTTTATTCCAGGGTTGCATCATCAGGATATTGTATGGACGACGGAGTTTATGTTTAACGCCAAACGTGTGCGATATACCGAGCAATCATTGTATAAATACTTCTTACACGATCAATCAGTTAGCCGTCTTAAAAGACAAGGCTTAAAAAATCTCAATTACCAACGCCACTATATTAAAATTACACGGTTATTGGATAAGTTGAATCGTGAATATGCGGGTCGGATTACTATTTATCCGGAATTTCATCAGCAAATAACCTATGAAGCATTACGCGTTTGCCACGCAGTACGCAAAGAGCCGGATGTCCATATTCGTCAACGCATGATTGCAGAGATTTTTGTCTCTGGTATGTATAAACGCATGATTACTAACGTACGCAGCGTCAAAGTTTTGTACCAGGCGCTGCTATGGTCATTCCGTCTCTGGAAATGGCGCGATAAAACATCCTCGCCCTCTCGTATTGCCCGTAAAACGCTTAATTTACGTTAGCGTTCATAGGGCTGGGTGAGGATGTATTCCCCCAGCCCTGCCATTGCAGGCGCATGTACTGCACCAGCGTGCTTTGGGTGATGCTTTCACCGAGCACGCTGAAGAAGCGGCTGGCGTAAACCGGCTCTAACGGCTGCTTCGGTTTGCATAATCTCACCCCGCGGAAAGGATTACGTGGCGCATCAGGTTTACCATTCTTCGGCGGTGTAAGGTTTGGTCTGGAGGTATCTACCTGTGGTTCATTGAGCAGGCTGCTTGGGCGAACCAGCGTAATGTCCGCAGGCAGGTTATAAAGCATCTGCTGCAGGACGCGAACTGTCGAAGGGTGAGGATGCCCAATGGCAATTGCTGAACCGTTGCGGCGCGCAAGCTCAACGGCACGATTAAACTGACGGCGAATATCGGCTTCGTTTTGCGTGTCATCCAGGAAGACTTTGCGTTTGATAACCTTCACGCCGGTTCCTGATGCTGCGCGCATTGCCTGACTGTTGCCGATGGTCATACTGTCCAGGAAGTAGAGATCGTAGCGTTCCAGCGCCTGCATCACCTTCTGCATGCCGAACAGGCTGGAGGTCATCGCGCTGCCCATATGGTTGTTCAGCCCGACCGCATTCGGTACTTTGCTTACCGCGTCGCGAATAATCCGCTCAATCTCTTCGCTGCTCATTTCCGGGCGCAAAGTATCTTTCTCTAACGGCTGTTTGCTCAGCGGCGCCATCGGCAGATGGATTAAAACTTCATGCCCGCTGTTATGCGCTTTAATCGCCATTTCACGCGCGTGTGGGGCATTAGGCAGAACGGCAACGGAGAGGGTGGAAGGCATCGCCAGAACCTGATTTTCGGTGTGTGGACGATAGCCGAAATCATCAATAACGATGGCAAGTTTGCCAGCAAAAACAGGTGTTGCGAAGGCCAGCACGCTGGCGAGAGAGAATAATAGACGACGAAATTGAGGCAAAACTTATCTTCCCAACCACGGCTGTGGATTGACCGCCTGACCCTGGCGACGAATTTCGAAATAGAGTGCCGGCCTGCCCTGTCCGCCGCTGCTACCCACAAGTGCAATAGGCTGCCCGGCGCGAACCTGCGTACCGACGCTGACCAGCGCGCTCTGGTTATAACCGTACAGGCTCATATCGCCTTTACCGTGCTCAACGACGACCACCAGACCGTAGCCCTGCAACCAGTCCGCCAGAATGACGCGGCCATCGGCAATGGCTTTAACTTCGGTGCCTTCGGATGCGCCAATAACCATCCCCTTCCAACGTAGCTCACCTTGCAACTGTTCGCCATAACGATGTAGCGTTGGGCCACGAACGGGCCAGAATGCCTGGCCGCGTGGGGAACCTAAACCGCCGGTACGGGACATCAGTGATTTTTCGCTTTCGGTTGGCTTGTAGGTTGAGCCTTTCCGTGACGCATCCTTCTGTTTGTCACGTACGGCCTGCGCCTCGCGAGCTTCACGTTCCGCGCGTGCTTTGGCTGCGGCTTCGGCACGAGCAATGCTGTTGCGCAGGCGTGATTCGTTGGCGCGCATTTCGCCCAGTTGCTGCTGACCCTGCTGAATCGATGACTCCAGACCCGAGAGCGTCTTCTTGCGTTCATTACGCGCCTGCTCCAGCTTAGCCTGCTGAGCGCGCTGTTCGTACAGCAACGTCTGCTGTTCGCTCTGCTTATCTTCCAGCTCGGCTTTTTGCGAGTCGACTTCTTCGCGGGTTTGTTTCAACTGCGCGATGGTTTCCTGTCGCGCCTGGTTCAGATAGCCGAAATAGGCCTGCAGGCGTTGCCCGCGCTGGCTCTCTTCCCCGCTCAGAATGAGCTGAATACCGGTGTGTTCGCCCTGGCGAAACGCTGCGTCAAGTTGGGCTGCCAGGCTACGCTCTTGCGCAGCCCGCTGTTTTTCCAGCTTCGCGAGGGCGGCATTCATTTCAGTGATTTGCGCATTCAGCTGCGCCAGCGAGTTTTGCGTTTCGCGTAGTTGCCTGGCGGCAACGGCGATGGCCTGTTCCTGAGCTTTAAGTTGAGCGAGGAGAGTGGAGCGTTGTTGTTGTTGTTGGCGTACCGCGCGTTCTTTTGCCGCGATATCAGCCTGAATAGATTTGAGCTGATCGCGCTCGTCCGCGTGGGCGGAAAAGGCGCACAGCAATACGCCAGCGCTAAGCGCGCTGGCGTAGAACAAGGGCCTGACTGAAAGCTTTTGCAGTTTCACGGCCCAAGTGATGGTATTAATCGCCTTTCCCCTCATGGGGAGGGATTATTCCACGATGAACAGCGGCTTACCAGTCATCTCTTGCGGGATTTCCATACCCATCAGCGTCAGCATCGTCGGGGCGATATCAGAAAGTTTGCCGCCTTCAACTGCTTTGACGTTTTTACCACCGACATAAATCAGCGGAACGGGCAGGTTGGTGTGTGCTGTATGCGCCTGACCGGTGGACGGATCGCGCATTTGCTCTGCGTTACCGTGGTCCGCGGTGATCAGCAGTTGGCCGCCAACGGATTCAACCGCTTTAGTCACCTGCTCAACGCAGTGATCCAGCGCTTCAACCGCTTTAACCGCTGCTTCCATCACCCCGGTGTGACCAACCATGTCGCCGTTCGGGTAGTTACAAATGATGGTGTCGTATTTTCCGCTCTGAATCGCAGCAACCAGCTTCTCGGTCAGCTCAGCAGAGCTCATTTCCGGCTGTAGATCGTAGGTCGCGACTTTCGGCGAATTGATCAGGATGCGATCTTCGCCTTTGAACGGCTCTTCTACGCCGCCGTTAAAGAAGAAGGTCACGTGGGCATATTTTTCCGTTTCGGAAATACGCAGCTGCGTTTTGTCATTCTTCGCCATCCACTCGCCAAGGGTGTTGGCCAGAGACGCTGGTGGGTAAGCAACAGCCGTTTTGATGTCGGCTGCGTATTCGGTCAGCATCACAAAGTTGAGGTTAACGACTTTCTTACGGGCGAAGCCGTCGAAGTCAGCGTTAACAAACGCACGGGTGATTTCACGCGCACGGTCAGCACGGAAGTTCATGAAAATCAGCGTATCGCCGTCTTCCATGGCGGCTTCAGCCTGGCCTTCAGCACGGATCACGGTCGCTTTCACGAATTCGTCGTTTTCGTCGCGGGCATAAGCAGCCTGCAGGCCTTCAACAGCCGTAGCGAACTGGAACTCGCCTTTTGCCAGCGTCATCAGGTCATAAGCCTGTTCAACGCGATCCCAACGGTTGTCGCGGTCCATGGCGTAGTAACGACCGATGATGGACGCTACGCGGCCTTTGCCCAGCGCGGCAAATTTCTCTTCGAATTTCTGCAGCGAATGTTCAGCGCTGCGCGGCGGGGTATCACGGCCATCAAGGAAAGCGTGCAGATAGATTTTCTCAGCACCGCGTTCAGCTGCCATTTCGACCATCGCCATGATGTGATCTTCGTGGCTGTGAACGCCGCCAGCAGAGAGCAGGCCCATGATGTGAACCGCTTTGCCGCTATTTTTTGCCTGGTCGACCGCATCGGTCAGCACTGGGTTAGCGAAGAAAGTCCGTTCTTTAATTTCAACATCCAGACGGGTCAGGTCCTGATACACGATGCGGCCCGCGCCCAGGTTGACGTGACCCACTTCGGAGTTGCCCATCTGGCGATCGGGCAGGCCGACTTCCAGGCCAGAGGCATCAATCAGGGTATGCGGACGTTTTGCCCACAGAGCATCCATTACCGGGGTTTTGGCATTAAAGATGGCGTTATCCTGGCTGTCTTCACGATAGCCATAGCCATCCAGAATCACCAGTACCATAGGTTTTTTAGAAACCGACATTGCGACAACCTCACACTCAATAGACAAAAATAATTGCGTAATTTTACTACAGCTGAATCGATAAAATAGCCCCAGAAGATCAAATAATCGACCAGAGCGTGTCGCAGAGGGCGCGGATTTACGTTTTTTTTTCCGTAGCGCCCCGCAAAAATGCAATCCAATGCACGCTCTGGCTGTATTTGCGCCAACGCGCAGGTATACTCCTTTCCTGGTTTTTTAATCACTAAGTCGGGAGTTGTTACCCCCCATGCAAGAAATTATGCAATTTGTTAGTCGCCACCCTGTATTGAGTATCGCCTGGATTGCGTTACTGGCGGCTGTATTATTTACCACGTTTAAGAGCCTGACTTCGAAAGTGAAGGTAATTACGCGCGGAGAAGCCACTCGTCTTATCAACAAAGAAGATGCGGTGATTGTGGATTTACGTCAGCGCGACGACTTCCGCAAAGGCCATATCGCGGGCTCCACTAACCTGCTGCCGAGCGAAATCAAAGCCAACAATTTTGGCGAGCTGGAAAAACACAAAAACAAACCTGTTATTGTGGTTGATGGCTCTGGTATGCAGTGCCAGGATTCAGCAACTGCGCTGATTAAAGCCGGTTTTGAGCAGGTATCTGTACTGAAAGACGGCGTAGCGGGCTGGAGTGGCGAGAATCTGCCACTGGTTCGCGGCAAGTAATTTACTCGTCTTCTTTCATGCCTCAGGGTAAAAGAACACTGGAGATAAGTCATGGCCAATATTGAGATCTATACCAAAGCGACCTGCCCGTTTTGCCATCGCGCAAAGGCGCTGTTGAACAGCAAGGGTGTGAGTTTCCAGGAACTTCCGATTGACGGCGATGCCGTGAAGCGTGAAGAGATGATCAAGCGCAGTGGCCGTACAACGGTTCCGCAGATTTTTATTGATGCACAGCACATTGGTGGTTGTGACGACTTGTATGCGTTGGATGCACGTGGTGGACTGGATCCACTGCTGCGTTAAGGCGTACCGAAGTATTTAAAGGACAACACTAAAGGGTTTTCTCAACATGTCAGAACAAAATAACACTGAAATGGCTTTCCAGATCCAACGTATTTATACCAAGGATGTGTCTTTCGAAGCGCCAAATGCACCACATGTTTTCCAGAAAGATTGGCAGCCAGAGGTTAAACTGGATCTTGATACCGCATCTACCCAACTGGCAGATGATGTGTATGAAGTAGTGCTGCGTGTCACCGTAACGGCTTCTCTGGGTGAAGAAACTGCGTTCCTGTGTGAAGTTCAGCAGGGCGGTATTTTCTCCATCAGTGGTATTGAAGGGACTCAGATGGCGCATTGCCTTGGTGCATACTGCCCGAACATTCTGTTCCCGTATGCCCGCGAATGCATCACCAGCCTGGTTTCACGCGGTACATTCCCGCAACTGAACCTTGCGCCGGTCAACTTTGATGCGCTGTTCATGAACTATTTACAGCAGCAGGCTGGCGAAGGTACTGAAGAACATCAGGATGCCTGATGAACCAAAGTAATGCTTCAATGACTGTGATTGGTGCCGGCTCGTACGGCACCGCTCTTGCCATCACCCTGGCAAGAAATGGCCATCAGGTTGTCCTGTGGGGCCATGATCCGAAACATATCGCGACCCTCGAGCACGATCGCTGCAACGTCGCGTTCCTCCCTGATGTGCCTTTTCCCGAAACGCTGCGCCTGGAAAGTGATTTAGCCACTGCGCTGGCCGCCAGTCGTAATATTCTGGTGGTGGTGCCGAGCCACGTCTTTGGCGAAGTGCTGCGCAACATCAAACCGCTGATGCGTCCTGACGCTCGTCTGGTCTGGGCGACAAAGGGTCTGGAAGCGGAAACGGGACGCCTGCTGCAGGACGTCGCGCGTGAAGCGCTGGGGAATTCTATTCCACTGGCGGTTATCTCCGGTCCGACGTTCGCCAAAGAGCTGGCGGCGGGCATGCCGACGGCGATTTCTCTGGCCTCGACGGACGACACCTTTGCTGACGATCTCCAGCAGTTGCTGCACTGTGGCAAGAGCTTCCGCGTTTACAGCAATCCGGATTTCATTGGCGTGCAGCTTGGCGGCGCGGTGAAAAACGTCATTGCGATTGGCGCGGGGATGTCTGACGGCATCGGTTTCGGCGCGAATGCGCGAACCGCATTGATCACCCGTGGACTGACCGAAATGTCTCGCCTTGGCGCGGCGTTGGGTGCCGATCCTGCCACCTTTATGGGGATGGCGGGTTTAGGCGATCTGGTGCTGACCTGTACCGACAACCAGTCGCGTAACCGTCGTTTTGGCATGATGCTCGGCCAGGGGATGGACGTGCAGGGGGCGCAGGACAAGATTGGTCAGGTGGTTGAAGGCTACCGCAATACGAAAGAAGTTCGTGAATTGGCGCACCGTTTTGGTGTTGAGATGCCAATAACCGAGGAAATTTATCAAGTATTGTATTGCGGAAAAAACGCGCGCGAGGCAGCATTGACGTTATTAGGCCGTGCACGCAGGGACGAGCTGAGTCGCCACTAGCTGTAAGGAACTGTTGAATATAACGACCCGACCCGCGAAGAACGGGTCGGTCGTTTTGCTACCTTCTGGAGTACGCAATGCCGTGTGAAGAACTGGATATCGTCTGGAAAAACATTAAAGCGGAAGCCCGGGCACTGGCGGAATGTGAGCCAATGCTGGCCAGTTTTTATCACGCAACGCTGCTCAAGCATGAAAACCTCGGTAGTGCGCTGAGCTATATGCTGGCGAATAAACTCGCTTCCCCGATCATGCCCGCCATTGCCATTCGCGAAGTCGTGGAAGAGGCCTACGCGGCCGATCCTGAAATGATTGCCTCAGCGGCCTGTGATATTCAGGCGGTACGCACGCGTGATCCGGCTGTCGATAAATATTCCACCCCACTTCTGTATCTGAAGGGCTTTCATGCGCTTCAGGCCTACCGTATCGGTCACTGGCTGTGGCATCAGGGACGTCAGGCGCTGGCGATCTTCCTGCAAAATCAGGTGTCCGTTAGCTTCCAGGTAGACATTCACCCGGCGGCAAAAATTGGCCGTGGGATTATGCTCGATCACGCCACAGGTATTGTGGTCGGTGAAACTGCCGTGATTGAAAACGACGTCTCTATTTTGCAATCCGTCACGCTGGGCGGGACCGGTAAAGCCGGCGGTGACCGCCATCCGAAAATTCGTGAAGGCGTGATGATTGGCGCGGGAGCAAAAATTCTCGGTAACATTGAAGTCGGGCGCGGCGCGAAGATTGGCGCAGGTTCCGTCGTTTTACAGCCGGTACCCCCGCATACCACTGCAGCAGGCGTTCCGGCACGCATCGTCGGTAAGCCTGACAGCGATAAGCCGTCCATGGATATGGATCAGCATTTCAACGGGATACATCATACTTTTGAGTATGGAGATGGTATCTGATTTCGAGCTATCTTACCTGGCAGATTAAACCTGGGCTGTGCTCGTCATCCTCACGGACTGCGTGTACGCTCCGGTGACTGCGCGCAGTCCGTGTTCAATCTGTCTGCGCCGATAACGCTCGAAATGAATTCCATCAAATTAATGTAGGTCGGATCAGGCGCTAGCCGCCATCCAACAATCATCAGCTACGCAGTACCGCGCCCGGATACCCTAGCTGGCGCCAGGCCTCATACACCACCACCGACACCGCATTTGACAGGTTCATGCTGCGACTGTCTGGCATCATTGGAATACGAATTTTTTGTTCGGCCGGCAGCGCGTCAAGGATGCTGGCTGGCAGACCGCGTGTTTCCGGACCAAACATCAGATAATCCCCGTCCTGATAGCATACCGCGCTATGCGCTGGCGTACCTTTGGTGGTCAGAGCAAACAGGCGCTGCGGATGTTCTGCGGCGACGAAGGCGGCGTAATCAGGGTGGCGCAGCACGGCGGTAAATTCATGGTAATCCAGCCCCGCGCGACGCAGGCGCTTGTCGTCCCAGGTAAAGCCCATTGGCTCTATAATATGCAGACGAAAGCCGGTGTTGGCGCAAAGACGGATAATATTGCCGGTATTTGGCGGGATTTCTGGTTCGAATAAAACGATGTTAAGCATACTGCCCCCTTGATAACGGGGGGCAGAATAGCAGAAAGAGCGGGTACTATGCGACGGTCAGCGTGTGCGGTTTATAGCGTTGCAGCTTGTAAATTGTCGCGGCAGCAGCGACCAGGGCCGGAAGGCTGAGGAACATTAAGATACTGTCTGCCTGCCATTGCAGGGAAAGCAGTTGGGCGCTCATCATCGTACCGGCTACGCCGCCGAAGCGGCCCACGCCCTGCATCCAGGCAATGCCCGTCGCACGGCAGTGGGTTGGATAAAACGTGGCGGCCAGCGTCTGCAGCCCGGACTGCGCGCCGTTCATGGTAATCCCCATCAGGAAGATCAGTGCGCCGAACAAGATGATGTGGTTATGTTCAAACCCGAGAGCGAGGGCAAACAGCATCGTCAGAATAAAGCCAAGTGACACCACTTTATGGGCTTCCCAGCGGTCCATTAACCAACCGGCCAGCAGGATCCCCGCCGTACCGCCAAAGGTAAACAGCGATGTCAGCCAGGCGGATTCGGCCAGCGGATAGCCCATTCCCAGCATCAGCGTTGGCATCCAGCTCAGCAGCACGTAATAGATAACCAGCCCCATAAAGTAGGTCATCCAGAGCATCAGCGTACCCGGCAGCCAGGGCATACTAAATAACTGTGCCACGCTGCTTTTTTTGACCGTGATACGGTCTTCATCCAGATAAAACTGGGTAACCTGTTCCAGACTTCCCGACATAAAGCGTTGAGCAATGCGTTTGATCTGTGCAACCCCTTTACCGCGGTGAACCAGATACTTAACCGACTCCGGCAGGAACAGCACCAACAGTGCGGTGAGGACCAGCGGGGCGATCGCACCAGCAAGCAGAACACTGTGCCAGCCGTAGTTGGGGATCAGCCAGGAGGAGATCACGCCGCCGCCCGCAGCCCCTAATGGAAAGCCACAGTACATGGTGTTAATCGCCATTGAACGACAGCGTTTCGGGGCGAATTCTGACACCAGGGTGATGGCATTGGGCATTGCCGCGCCAAGCCCAAGCCCGGTGAGAAAGCGCCAAAACGTGAGCATATTCAGCGTCTGGGCATAGGCGGTTCCCAGACTGGCGAGGCCAAAGAACAGACAGGAAAAGACCAGGACGCGCTTACGACCCATACGATCGGAAATCGGTCCGGCCAGCAGGGCGCCAAATGAGAGGCCCAATAGCGCGGCGCTTAACACCGGTCCAAGATCTTGTTTCTTGATGCCCCAGTCGGCTGAAAGCGTGGGGGCAATATAGCCCATCGCCGCCGTATCGAAGCCGTCAATGGCTAAAACCAGAAAACCCAGGACAATAATGACCCAGTGGAAGCGCGAAAAAGCACTGTCATCTATCGCCTGCTGGATATTCACTTTTCCGGAATAAGCCATGTCACCCTCGCCCGTTATGATGGTTGTTATATGTATAAAATGCTGTTGTATTAGCTTGTCTATACATTTGGCAGGTGGATAAAAAGTTGTCAAATATATTGGTTTTAAATGTTAACTAGTCGTTATTTTTGGATAAAAAATGGTCGGGCTGAAAACAGACCGACCATTCAGAAAATGGGGTTTACGGGGATGTTGTTACGCTGCGCTACCCTGGACCAAAGGTGCCAGCGCGGCAGGCAGGCTCTTACCCAGTTCCTGTACCAGCGAATCACGGCTGATTTCGCTAATCGACTTCGCACCGGTCAGGGTCATCGCCACCTTCATCTCTTTCTCGATCAGGTTCAGCAGATTCGCCACACCGGCCTGGCCATGGGTCGCCAGCGCGTACAGATAAGCACGCCCCAGCAGCACGCTATCCGCGCCCAGCGCTATCATGCGTACAACGTCCAGACCATTGCGGATCCCGCTATCAGCCAGAATGGCAATATCGCCTTTCACCGCATCGGCAATGGCGGGCAGCGCACGAGCTGAAGACAGCACGCCATCTAACTGACGGCCACCGTGGTTAGAGACAACGATGCCATCTGCGCCAAAGCGTACGGCGTCGCGGGCATCTTCAGGGTCGAGGATCCCTTTGATCACCATCGGACCATCCCAGAATTCGCGGATCCACTCGAGGTCTTTCCAGGAAATCGACGGATCGAAGTTATTCGCCAGCCAGCCGATGTAATCTTCAAGGCCGGTGGGTTTTCCCAGATAAGTCGAAATATTGCCTAAATCATGCGGGCGACCGTTCAGACCAACGTCCCATGCCCACTGTGGATGAGTGACTGCTTGCCAGTAGCGGCGCAGTGCCGCATTTGGGCCGCTCATACCGGAATGGGCGTCACGGTAGCGTGCGCCAGGTGTTGGCATATCGACGGTAAAGACCAGCGTGGAGCAACCCGCCGCTTTGGCGCGCTCCAGTGCGTTACGCATAAAACCGCGATCGCGCAGAACATACAGCTGGAACCACATCGGACGCTTGATGGTCGGGGCGACTTCTTCAATCGGACATACGGACACTGTGGAAAGCGTAAACGGAATGCCTTTGGCATCAGCGGCGGCGGCGGCCTGAACCTCGCCCCGGCGTGCGTACATGCCGCACAAACCGACAGGCGCGAGGGCTACCGGCATGGAGAGTGTTTCGTTGAACAGCTTGGTTTCCAGGCTCAGGTCGGACATATTCTTCAGTACGCGCTGGCGCAGCGCCACCTCTGACAGGTCTGCCACGTTACGGCGCAAGGTGTGCTCGGCATACGCCCCGCCGTCAATATAGTGGAACAAGAAGGGGGGCAGGATGCGCTGGGCTGCGGCGCGATAGTCGCTGGCTGCTGAAATAATCATGTGTTGTTCTCCCTGCTATTCTCACCAGGATCACCGGGCAGGCGAGTAATACGCGCCTGACGGGCCTGATCTTCATCAAATCGTTTAATTGTGGTGTGGACAAAACTGAGGTGCGCCATCATGGCCTTACGCGCCCCGTCGGCATCCCCGGCAACAATGGCGTCCAGCACGGCCTGATGCTGCGCCGTCAGTTGAGAAAATACGGGCGGTACCAGGTACATACGTTGGCGGCTCTGTTTTACCGAAGACTGCAGGACGTCGAAGAAACCGCGCATGGTCTGCAACAGCACCACGTTGTGTGAGGCTTCCGCAATGGCGAGATGAAAACGAACGTCAGCCTGCGAGGCGAGATCCGGATCTTCGCTTTGCGTGGCCTCGAAACAGAGCCTGATTTTCTCTTTATCCGCGGCGGTGGCCCGCATGGCAGCGTGCCAGGCGGTACTGGCTTCGATGGCGTGGCGGGCCTCCAGAATATCGAAACTGTAATCAGGATCGTCCGCCAGCAGGGTTTTCAGCGGCTGAACGATGTTTTGTTCAGACCAGGCCTCATGCTGCCAGCGGATAAACGTCCCGCCGCCACGACGGCTAATCAGTACGCCTTCACTGACCAGCTTTGCTAACGCCTCGCGCAGCGAGTTACGCGATACGCCGAGCTGTACGGCCAGTTGGCGCTCAGCGGGCAACTTCATGCCCGCCTCCAGCTGTTGTTCTTCAATCAGCGCCCGCACACGAGATGCGACTTCGTCTGACAGGCGTCTGGGCATCACTATCATGGAATCATCCAGGTTAAGACATAGGCCTGCAGCGTGGTAATCACACCCACCATGCAGGTGAAAATCAGGCTGTGTTTCACGGTAAAGCGGAACAGGTCAGACTCTTTCCCCACTAATCCCACTGCCGCACAGGCGATAGCGATAGATTGCGGCGAGATCATCTTGCCGGTCACGCCGCCGGTGGTATTTGCCGCCACCATCAGCACATCCGAAACGCCGATTTGCTGAGCAGCCGTAGCCTGCAGGGCGGCAAACAGTGCGTTTGATGAGGTGTCGGACCCGGTCAGAAATACCCCCAGCCAGCCGAGGAACGGTGAGAAGAAGGTAAACGCGCTGCCGGTGTGTGCCAGGGCCAACGCCAGGGTTGATGAAAGCCCGGAGTAGTTTGAGATAAACGCGAATGCCAGCACCATTCCGATGGAGTAAATAGGTAATGCCAGATCTTTCAGCGTGCTGCCAAAAGTCTGCAGCGCTGCGGACGGCTTCATCTTCAACCAGACGATAGACAGCAGGGCGGCAAACAAAATCGCGGTACCGGTTGCGGAGAACCAGTCAAATTTATATACCGCCGCGTAGGCTGTGGCTTCGTGTACGACCGGCGGCATACGGGCAACCAGCTTATCGAGGTACGGAACCGGAATATTGACCACCCAGTGGTACATCGCGCCGCCTGGCGCAAACAGCGCTTTAAACGGCGGTACGCTCCACAGCGTGACGGTGGCGGTCAGGAACAGGAACGGAGACCAGGCGCGGACCACCTGTCCAGCGGTATAGTGGGTGCGAGCCAGCGTCTGATCGACCTGTGAAGCGCCCATATCGCCAAAGCGGAAGATGCGTACCGGCTGCCAGCGTTTCAGGAACAGCGTCAGGCAGACCAGCGAAACCAGAGACGAGATAATGTCCGGCAGTTCCGGCCCGATAAAGTTAGAGCTGAGGTACTGCGCGATAGCAAACGAGCCGCCAGCGACCATCACCGCAGGCCAGGTCTCTTTTACGCCACGCCAGCCATCCATAATCGCCATAATCCAGAACAACACGATAATGGTCAGGAACGGTAACTGACGGCCCACCATCTGACCAATCTCGAAGCTATCCAGCCCGGTAACCTGACCGGCAACCAGAATCGGAATACCCATTGCGCCAAAAGCGACCGGAGCGGTGTTTACGATCAGACACAAACCTGCCGCGTACAGAGGATTAAAGCCCAGACCAACCAGCAGTGCGGCGGTAATCGCTACCGGAGCGCCAAATCCTGCCGCCCCTTCGAGGAATGCGCCAAAGGAGAAACCGACAATCAGCATTTGCAGACGTTGGTCCGGGGTAATCGAGAGTATTGAGGAGCGGATGATGTCGAACTGCCCGGTTTTCACCGAGATTTTATAGACGAATACCGCGGCGATAATGATCCAGGCAATTGGCCACAAACCATAGAAGAAGCCGTACACCACGGAAGCCAGAGCGTGATCGACCGGCATTTTGTAAAACAGCAGGGCGACCGTCAGAGCGATCACCACCGTCCATGACGCCGCAACATAGCCTTTCAGCTTGAGCTTAATCAGGGCGAAGAAAAAGAACAGGATAGGGAGCGATGCGATCAGACTGGAAAGCCAGATGTTACCGGCCGGGTCGTAGTTCTGTTGCCAGAGATTCATTGCAGGTCTCCTGGGGGCCGCCGACATAATGGAATGAGTCTGTGCTCATCTCCTGGTCACATTATGTGTAAAAGTGGCCCTGCCAATATTGTTGTGTAGGGGTAATGACAATGAATGGTTAATCAAATGTTATTTATTGGCAACGGTATTGTACGCACATTTTAATGAAATGTGAGGTGCTGGTAGGATCTGGCTGAAATTGGTAGGGCCAATTGCGAGGGGAAGGGAAGGACCGGGCAAGCGAATGTTGCCCGGTGGGAGATCAGAACTCGCTCTTCGCGAAGCCCGTCATCTCTTTCAGGCCCATTTCACGGCCAAGCTCGGTCATCGGGTGAACGACGATCAGGCCGCGCACGCTCTTCTTCAGCTTGCCCATGTCGGCCTGTTCTTTTTTGGTGATAGCACGACGGAAAGGAAGTTTCGCCAGCTTTTGCGCTTCTTTGCTCAGCTTCTGGCCGTGGACGTCACGCAGACGCGCGATTTCAGTTTCCAGCGTTTCTTTCTCTTGCTCCAGCTCGGCATATTTGTCGGCGGCTTCAACCAGGGACAGGTCTGCCTGCTGGTGGCGGATAGCGTCCAGACGATCACTCAGGCGTTTAATTTCGTTTTTTTCGACTTCTTTCATAGGATAGCTTCTGATAAAAATAGGATGAATATCCTATAGTATGCGCGCAGAGCGGGATTATTCACAACTAATCGAAGATAAATAATCAAATGTTGCAAGTATTATTCAGCTAATGAAAATACTACTATTTTGATTAATAAGGAATTTTAAGTGATAAGGTCGGCCGTAGTGCTTTTTATTGGCGGGTTCATAGTGAAGCACGTTTTCCTCAATATAATCGCCCAACCGATCCTAAACTTAAATGAGCAACCGCGCAGGCTGAGCGCGGTTAATACATGGAGGAGGGAAGATTATGGCGAAAATAGGTGAGAACGTTTCGGCCCTTATTGATAAGACGGTCGATTTTATGGCTTCAAGCCAGGCTTTTCGCGAATATCTGAATAAAACACCACCGCGCAACGTTGTCCCTACTGAAATACCGCAGGAGAATGCGCAGCTGTATCTGCAACGTCTGGCGTATTATCGGCAGCTGTATCGACCGCAGCAGGAAGAGAAGTAAGCCTGCAGGGTCTTATTTTTGAAAGGCTTTTTTTAAGCTGATTTTAGAAATCAGCTCGGTCAGGGAAAGTACCATCGTGGAGCGTACCATCTGCTGGTAGCGCTGAATCTGCATTGCGTGCAAACCTGAGTCTGAGGTATCAAACTGCGGTGGCGGCGGGAGTGCCGTCACGCAGTGGAGTTCGCCAAACGGGCCAAGAATTTCGTCGTCGGTGAACGCGTATTCATTACCGTCATGGTTTAACTCTTCCCGCAGCGCCATCAGAAGCTCCGCATCTTCATACTCCGGCCGGCTGAGTACGCCCAGACCGTAAATTAGCTTCAGACGAACGGAAAGATCGCCCAGCGGACCGTCGCCGTCGAGCAGGGGTTCTACGGCATATTTTACCGCATAGTCGTCTTTGCGAAATACCTGAAGCACAAGGATATTCACCGCTTCGGTGAGCAGTTCTACGGCGGTGATGAGGAAGCTGCGTACGGTTTTGCCAGCATTCAGACGCTCAAGCACACGATTTTCAAAGGCCTGCGTTTGTTCCATTATTGCCTGCATATCTGACAATCTGTCATTTGGGCGCAGGCTGACCTGCGCCACATTCTCTATCATTTGGTTGCGTTATATGCGTTAACCGCCTCCGCCACCACATCACTGTTGGCATCCAGACCGGAAACCTGTGCCAGCGCGGCCTGTGGACCTTTTTCGTCAATCAGCGCGGCCAGTTCCTGGGCCTGCGGATCTTCTTCACTGCGATAGTGCATCGCTGCAGCAATACCGGTGACCAGATTCACGTGCGGCAGGCCATACTCCAGCGTGCCCAGCAGCGGTTTAATCAGACGGTCGCCCGCGCTCAGTTTACGCAGCGGCTGACGACCCACGCGCTCAACGTCATCTTTCAGATACGGGTTTTCAAAGCGACCGAGGATTTTCTGAATGTATGCCGCATGTTTTGCTGCATCAAAGCCATAGCGTTTGATCAGTACCGCGCCGCTCTCTTCCATCGCACCTTTTACCACTGCACGGATTTTCTCGTCGAGAATCGCGTCCCGGATGGTCTGATGACCGGTCAATTTTCCGAGGTACGCGGTTATAGCATGCCCGGTGTTCAGCGTGAAGAGTTTACGTTCGACAAATGCCATCAGGTTATCAGTTAATTCCATTCCCGGGATGTCAGGCAGTTCGCCTTTGAACTGTGTTTTGTCGACAATCCACTCACTGAAGGTTTCGACGGTGACTTCCAGCGGATCGTTGGTCGCAGAAGCCGAAGGGGGAACAATGCGGTCCACGGCGGAATCGACGAAGCCAACATGTTCTTCAACCCAAGATTTGTCTTCATCTGCCAGCGCGTTCATAACGTGGCCTTTCAACTGGGTGGTTCCGCGCACCATGTTTTCACAGGCGATAATATTCAGCGGAGTGGCGATGCCCTGCGCCTTGCGTTTAACCAGCCCTTTGGCGATGGCCGGAGCGATACGCTCAAGCACGACCGGGCCGACGGCGGTAGTGACTAAATCTACCTGGGCAATCAGATCGACAACATCATCGCCGATGCTGCTCACGGCGTTGACGCCGGAAACGGTATCAACCTGCTCGTTTTCACCCACCACATGAACCTGATAGCTATGACGGGCATTCAGGGCATCGAGCACGACCTGGTTTACATCCGCGAACGTCAGTTGTATCCCCGCGTCCGCCAGCAGTTTGCCGATAAAGCCACGACCGATATTACCTGCGCCAAAATGTAATGCTTTCATAGTATTAACCTTCATTAATGTTTTTACCCAAGAGGGCTGGGGTGAGGCGTTTCCCTCAACCTAACCCTCTCCACAAGGGAGAGGATATCGCCTTCATATTTCGAACTGCAGATGCGTTGGCTCTCCTCGCTCACCCCAGTCACGTACTTATGTACGCTCCTGGGATTCGCTGCGTTGCCGCCTTTCTGCAGCTCGAACTATTTTGGAGATACTTAATGGTTAAGCTTTTTTACCTGCCAGCAGTTCCAGAACTTCATCCACGCTGGTGGTATGGGCCAGACGTTCGATCACGGATTCGTCATCCAGAGCGTTGGTCAGGCTGGTGATCACCTGGATATGTTCATTGTTACGTGCGGCGATACCAATGACCAGGCGGGCAATGTCGTCTTCTTCTTCACCGAAGCGCACGCCTTCCGGGTACTGGCAGAACACCACGCCGGTTTTCAGCACGCGGTCTTTGGCTTCAACCGTACCGTGCGGCACTGCGATGGACTCACCGAGGTAAGTCGGGGTCAGTTTTTCGCGGTCCAGCATCGCCTCGACGTATTCTGGCTCAACGTAGCCGCCTTTCACCAGTTGCTCACCGGCAAAGCGAATCGCTTCTTCTTTGTTAGTGGCTTTACGGCCGAGGAAGATATTCTCCGCACCCAGTTTGAACAGGTGGGTATCACCCTCTTCGAAGCTGTCTTTCAGGTGATCGCGGACTTTCTCTTCGTTCACGTTGTGGCGCTGTGCAGCAACCAGACGTTCGGTCAGGCTGGAGTACAGGGCGCTGTCGAGGAAGTTGGTCAGCGAAATGTGCTGCGCCTGAGGCACCTGGCGCATCGCACGTTCGGTCAGGTCACGGTGGGTAATGACCAGATCGACATCCGGCGGCAGATTGTTAATCGCGCTGTTGGTGACGGAAATCTGAGACAGACCGGCATCCTGCACTTTCTTGCGCAGTACGCCCGCACCCATGGCGCTGGAGCCCATACCTGCATCGCAGGCAACGATGATTTTACGCACATGGCTCAGGTCGTTAGTCACGTCGCCAGCCGCCAGCGGAGATGCACCTTTGGATTCCGCTTTCATGTCGTGCATACGACGAGTTGCGGCATCAATGTCATCATCTTCTTTCACTTTGCTGGTTTTCAGCAGAATGGCTGAGACGACAAAGGAGACAGCCATTGCGGCACAGATAGCAGCGATGTTCGCGAAGTAAGCACCCTTCGGCGTCATTGCCAGTACGGCCAGGATAGAACCCGGAGAAGCCGGAGAAACCAGGCCGCCGTTCAGGATAGTCAGGGTAAATACGCCAGTCATACCGCCGAGGATAACGGCCAGGATCAGACGCGGGTTCATCAGCACGTACGGGAAGTAAATTTCGTGGATACCACCCAGGAAGTGGATGATAGCCGCGCCGCCTGCAGACTGCTTAGCGCTGCCGCGACCGAAGAACATGTATGCCAGCAGAACGCCCATACCCGGACCCGGGTTAGCTTCAATCAGGAAGAAGATGGATTTGCCCATCTCATGGGACTGCTGAATACCCAGCGGTGAGAAAATACCGTGGTTGATGGCGTTGTTGAGGAACAGGATTTTCGCCGGTTCAACGAAGATAGACGCCAGTGGCAGCATGTCATGGACAACCATGAAGTTAACGCCTGCCGCCAGGATTTTGGACAGTGCTTCAACCAATGGGCCAATACCAAGGAATGCCAGAATGGCGAGGATCATCCCGATGATGCCTGCGGAGAAGTTATTCACCAGCATCTCAAAACCGGACTTGATCTTACCGTCTACCCAGTTGTCGAAATGTTTGATAGCCCAGCCGCCCAGCGGACCTGCGATCATCGCGCCGAGGAACATTGGCATATCGGCACCGACGATAACGCCCATGGTGGTGATAGCACCCACCACGCCGCCACGCTCGCCGCCAACCAGCTTACCACCGGTATAACCGATCAGCAGCGGCAGCAGATAGGTGATCATTGGGCCGACAAGCTTCGCCAGCGTTTCGTTCGGCAACCACCCTGTCGGAATGAATAATGCGGTGATAATACCCCACGCGATAAACGCGCCGATATTTGGCATCACCATGTTACTGAGGAATCGACCAAAGCTTTGCACTTTGATCTTAATATCGGATGACATAAAAACACCCCTTCTTATTGTTTGCTGTCGCGCAGGCTAAAAGCCCGAGGTTTGTTAATGTAGCGGCAGGAGGTAGCCGGACCCTGTAGATACTGCGAAATCTGGCACTGAATCGTTCAACTGTCCAGTCGACGACTTTTTATGTGACGTTTGTCACGTAAATATAGGGTGTATGGCGTTAGTTAATGTGATTTTCATCACAAAATATCGGTACAAAAAAACATCACAGGTCAAGAATTGGCTAAAAATGGGCGTTAAGTGTGAAGTTGTTCACGTTTTTGTTTTGGCTGTTTGTTGGGTATTTGTGATCTACTTCGCAATAAATATTTGTCTGGATTTCTCCTGGTGTGATCTGGAGCGGATTCTGTTTCATCAACTATTTCTTGCAACTACCCCGCAAGCCATCAACCTGAAAATTTATACCCTGGTGGTATGGCGGAAATGACTAACTGCAATTATGTTCAAATTACCAGCCATGACTCCTTTCGGCTGCCTGCAATTGAAAGCTCTGATTAGCGTGAATACGAGGCGGGTATGTTTCTAAACTATTTCGCGTTAGGTGTGCTGATCTTCGTTTTTCTGGTTCTGTTTTACGGAATCATCGCTATCCATGATATTCCCTATAACATGGCTAAGAAGCGCAACCATCCCCATGCCGATGCCATCCATACGGCGGGTTGGGTGAGCTTATTTACGCTGCATGTTATTTGGCCCTTCCTGTGGATCTGGGCCACGCTCTATCAGCCAGAACGAGGCTGGGGAATGCAGTCACACATCACGCCGTCCGGGAAGGAACCTGACCCTGAAATTGCCGCGCTGGCCGCGCGCATCACCCAGTTGGAAAATAGACTGGATGGGGACAAAAAAAACGATAACTCCACCTTTCCGGAGATTTGATCATGGACTTGTTGATTGTCCTGACCTATGTGGCATTCGCCTGGGCCATTTTTAAAATATTCCGTATTCCGGTAAATCAATGGACGCTTGCTACCGCCGCATTAGGTGGGGTGTTTATTGTGGCGGGACTCATTTTATTAATGAACTATAACCACCCGTATACCTTTACGGCGCAAAAGGCGGTTATTTCAATTCCTGTTACCCCACAGGTCACCGGAATTGTTAGTGAGGTGACAGATAAAAATAATCAGCTGATTAAAAAAGGCGAGGTGTTATTTAAACTCGATCCCGTTCGTTATCAGGCGCGGGTCGACAGGCTGCAGGCCGACCTGGTGACCGCTACGCACAACATCGACAATATGAAAGCGCAGCTGTCTGAAGCCGTAGCCAATACCACCCGCGTTTCCGCTGAACGAGATCGCCTGTATAAAGATTATCAACGCTATTTGAAGGGTAGTCAGGCGAAGGTTAATCCATTCTCTGAAAGCGACATCGACAATGCCCGGCAAAACTACCTGGCGCAGGATGCGCTGGTCAAAGGCTCCGTTGCCGAACAGACGCAGATTCAGAGCCAGTTAGACAGTATGGTCAATGGAGAGCAATCTCAGGTTGCGTCTCTGCGCGCCCAGCTCGCTGAAGCCAAATACAATCTTGAACAGACTATCGTACGTGCGCCCAGCAACGGTTATGTAACGCAGGTGCTTATCCGGCCCGGGACCTATGCCGCCGCGCTGCCTCTGCGCCCGGTGATGGTATTTATTCCGGAACAAAAACGGCAAATCGTGGCGCAATTCCGCCAGAATTCGTTGCTGCGCCTTAAACCGGGTGATGAAGCGGAAGTGGTCTTCAACGCGCTGCCAGGCCAGGTATTCTCCGGCAAGCTCACCAGCATTCTGCCGGTTGTTCCGGGCGGTTCTTATCAGGCGCAGGGAGCATTACAGTCCTTAACGGTGGTGCCGGGTACCGATGGCGTGCTGGCCACGATTGAGCTGGCTCCCAATGCCGATGTGGATGCGCTGCCGGACGGTATCTATGCCCAGGTGGCGGTCTATTCCGACCATTTCGCTCATGTTTCAGTGATGCGTAAAGTGCTGCTGCGCATGACCAGCTGGATGCATTACCTTTATTTGGATCATTGAGACCGTCATCACCTGCCATTTGCACTGACCTGAGCCATACTGATATTTTTGTTGGCAAAAAGGACCCGGCATGAAACTCATTGGCAGCTATACCAGCCCTTTTGTGCGTAAAATTTCTATTCTGTTACTGGAAAAGGGCATCACCTTCGAATTTGTGAATGAACTCCCCTATAACGCAGATAACGGCGTGGCACGCTATAACCCGTTAGGAAAAGTGCCCGCGTTGGTTACCGATGAGGGCGAGTACTGGTTTGACTCTCCGATCATCGCGGAATACATAGAACTGCTGGATATTGCGCCAGCGATGCTGCCGCGTGAACCACTGGCGGCGCTGAAGGTACGCCAGTTGGAAGCGCTGGCCGATGGCATTATGGATGCCGGTTTAGTCTCGGTACGCGAACAGGCTCGCCCCGCCGCGCAGCAGTCAGAAACCGAACTGTTACGCCAGCGAGAAAAGATTACCCGTAGTCTGGATATGCTGGAAGGTTATCTGGCGGAGGGTACGCTGAAAACGGATACGGTTAACCTGGCAACCATTGCGATTGCCTGTGCCGTCGGTTATCTCAATTTCCGTCGGGTTGCGCCCGGCTGGTGTGTTGATCGCCCGCGTCTGGTCAAACTGGTGGAAACGCTCTTTCAACGCGAAAGTTTTGCCCGTACGGAACCGCCAAAGGCTTGATACACATTATACTCGCCTGAGCAAAGTCACGGTACAATCCTTCCTATATCGATATCCCTCTCCACGGTGGAGAGGGCCACCAACAGCCAGGCCCTTTCATGACAACCGACATGCGTTCACTCTACAGCCAGCTTCCTGCTATCGATCGTTTATTGCGCGATAGCGCCTTCCCAGCTTTACGTGAGTCTCACGGTCATACCCGGGTGGTTGACCTGCTGCGTCACATGCTCGACGAAGCCAGAGAAGCTATTCGCGACACGCACGCGCTCCCGGCATGGTGTGAGGACTGGGCGCAAGAGGCCTGCGCCCGGCTGGAACGAGAATCGCAAAGTGCGCTGCGTCCGGTGATTAACCTGACCGGAACGGTGCTGCATACCAATCTTGGTCGCGCATCGCAGGCCGAAGAAGCGATCGAGGCGGTGGTGCAGGTGATGCGCACGCCGGTGACGCTGGAATACAGCCTGGATGATGCCGGGCGTGGACATCGGGATCGGGCCCTGGCGGATTTACTCTGCCGTCTGACGGGGGCGGAAGACGCCTGTATCGTCAATAACAATGCGGCAGCGGTTTTGCTGATGCTGGCGGCCACAGCTAACGGCAAAGAGGTGGTCGTTTCACGCGGAGAGCTGGTAGAAATTGGCGGCGCGTTTCGTATTCCGGACGTGATGTGTCAGGCCGGATGTATTCTGCGCGAAGTGGGTACCACCAACCGGACCCACACGAAAGATTATCGTCAGGCGGTAAATGAAAATACCGGTCTGCTGATGAAAGTGCATACCAGTAATTACAGCATCGAAGGCTTTACGAAGTCGGTGGATGAGGCAGAGCTGGCCACTATTGGCAAGGAGCTGGATGTTCCGGTAGTGGCGGATCTCGGCAGCGGCTCGCTGGTTGATCTCAGCCAGTATGGATTACCGCAGGAGCCGATGCCGCAACAGCTGATTGCCGCTGGCGTTAGCCTGGTGAGCTTCTCTGGCGATAAATTACTGGGAGGGCCGCAGGCAGGGATTATTGTCGGTAAAAAAGAGATGATCGCGCGCTTACAGAGCCATCCGCTGAAACGTGCATTACGGGCTGATAAAATGACGCTGGCTGCGCTGGAAGCGACGCTGCGGCTCTACCTGCACCCGGAAGCGCTGGCAGCGAAGTTGCCGACGTTACGCCAGCTCACCCGCTCGCAGGAGGCTGTCCACGCGCAGGCACAACAATTACAGGCACGGCTTGCTGATCATTACGGCGACGAATTCGCCCTGAACGTTATGCCTTGTTTATCGCAGATAGGCAGCGGTTCGCTACCTGTTGATAGGCTGCCCAGCGCGGCATTAACCTTTACGCCACATGACGGGCGCGGTAGTCGCCTCGAAGCACTGGCCGCCCGTTGGCGTGCGCTGCCCGTGCCGATCATTGGGCGAATTTATGATGGTCGCTTATGGCTGGATCTGCGCTGCCTTGAGGACGAGACCCGGTTTATGGAGATGATGCTGAAATGATTATTGCAACCGCCGGACACGTTGACCACGGAAAAACAACGTTATTACAGGCGATTACTGGCGTGAATGCCGACCGTTTGCCGGAAGAAAAAAAGCGCGGCATGACCATCGATCTCGGTTATGCCTACTGGCCGCAGCCGGACGGAAGGATTCTGGGATTTATCGATGTTCCCGGACACGAAAAGTTTTTGTCCAACATGCTGGCGGGTGTCGGCGGGATCGACCATGCGCTGCTGGTGGTGGCGTGTGATGACGGCGTGATGGCGCAAACGCGTGAGCATTTGCAAATTCTGCAACTGACGGGCAACCCGCAGATCACCGTGGCGCTCACGAAAGCCGATCGCGTGGATGACGATCGCATCAACGCGGTACGTACTGAGGTGCATACTGCGCTTGAAAACTATGGATTCGCCGATGCGGTTCTGTTCGTGACGGCGGCCAGTGAAGGTCGTGGAATCGAAGAACTGCGCGATCATTTACAGCAATTAACGTCGCGCGAGCATGCCCGCGATTGCAGCTTTCGCCTGGCGATTGACCGTGCCTTTACGGTCAAAGGCGCGGGTCTGGTGGTGACCGGGACGGCGCTTAGCGGTGAAGTGACTGTTGGTGACACGCTGTGGCTCACGGGCGTCAACAAACCGATGCGCGTACGTAGCTTGCATGCGCAAAATCAGGCCACCGATCGCGCGCAGGCGGGGCAACGTATTGCGCTGAATATTGCTGGTGATGCACAAAAAGAAGAGCTTAACCGCGGCGACTGGCTGCTCTCCGATGCACCGCCAGAGGCGTTTACCCGCGTGATTGTCTCTTTAGAGCATGCCGCGCCGCTGATGCAGTGGCAACCGCTGCATATTCACCACGCGGCCAGCCACGTCACCGGCAGAATCTCCCTGCTTGAAGGGACGCTGGCGGAACTGGTGTTTGATACACCGCTCTGGCTCGCCGATAACGACCGTCTGGTGCTACGCGATATTTCGGCCCGCACGACGCTGGCTGGCGCGCGCGTGGTAACGCTCAATCCGCCGCGTCGCGGGAAGCGTAAGCCGGAATATTTGCAGTGGCTGGCAGCGCTGGAGAAGGTACAGAGTGACGGCGAAGCTCTGGCGCTGCATCTGACGCGCGGGGCGGTGAATATTCCTGACTTCGCCTGGGCGCGTCAGCTCAACGGCAACGGTATGCGTCCGTTGATTGAGCTGCATGGCTTTATTCAGGCGGGATACAGTCTGTTGAATGCTGCCGTTGCAGCGCGCTGGCAGCGGAAAGTCCTTGATACGCTGGCGACGTACCACGAGCAGCACCGTGATGAACCAGGACCTGGGCGAGAACGCCTGCGCCGTATGGCTTTGCCGATGGAAGACGAAGCGTTGGTCCTGCTGCTGATTGAAAAGATGCGTGAGAGCGGCGCCATCCATAGCCATCATGGCTGGCTGCATTTGCCGGATCATAAGGCCGGTTTCAACGAAGAGCAGCAGGCTATCTGGCAAAAAGCAGAACCGCTTTTTGGCGATGAGCCGTGGTGGGTGCGCGATTTGGCAAAACAGACGGGCACAGATGAGCAGATGATGCGTGTGGCGTTACGACAAGCAGCGCAGCAAGGCATCATCACCGCGATCGTCAAAGATCGCTATTACCGTAACGATCGGATTGTGGCCTTTGCCAATATGATCCGCGAACTGGATCAGGAGAAAGGATCGACCTGTGCTGCCGATTTCCGCGACAGGCTTAACGTTGGACGCAAATTGGCTATCCAGATTCTGGAATATTTTGACCGCATTGGTTTTACGCGTCGCCGGGGAAATGATCATTTATTACGCGATGCTTTGCTGTTTCCCGAAAAGTAATGAAACAATTAATTCAGGAATTAAATGAATTAATACAAAATAGATATTGATTGAAATAAGCACATTAGATTATGAACCTAATGTGCTTTTTAATTGTGGGTGTTATTAAAATAACAACCACGATCATATTTTGTTGGATATTTCACTCGTATGCTTCCTGACTCTTTAGAGTAATTAAGGATCGTACAATGGCTGCTTCAACATTTTTTATTCCTTCCGTGAATGTAATTGGCGCTGATTCATTAAAAGACGCAATGAATACAATGGCGGAATATGGTTTTCGTCGTACGCTGATTGTCACGGATGCCATGCTGACAAAATTAGGTATGGCAGGCGAGATTCAAAAAGCATTACAGGAACGTGATATTTTCAGCGTAATTTTCGACGGTACGCATCCTAATCCCACGACCAGCAACGTCGCTGCTGGCCTGCATATACTGAAAGAAAATGAATGTGATAGCGTTATTTCCCTCGGCGGCGGTTCTCCGCACGATTGTGCGAAGGGCATTGCGCTGGTGGCGGCTAACGGCGGCGATATTCGCGATTACGAAGGTGTGGACCGTTCTGCAAAACCACAGCTGCCGATGATCGCCATTAACACCACCGCGGGCACGGCATCTGAAATGACCCGTTTCTGCATCATTACCGATGAAGTACGCCACATTAAAATGGCGATTGTGGATAAGCACGTTACGCCGCTGCTGTCCGTTAATGACTCCTCGCTGATGGTCGGCATGCCGAAGTCCCTGACAGCGGCAACCGGTATGGATGCGCTGACCCACGCCATTGAAGCCTACGTGTCTATTGCTGCAACGCCGATTACCGATGCGTGCGCGTTGAAAGCGGTCACCATGATTGCGGAAAACCTTCCGGTCGCCGTTGCAGATGGCAGCAATGCTCAGGCGCGCGAAGCCATGGCTTACGCGCAGTTCCTCGCGGGCATGGCTTTTAACAACGCTTCTCTTGGTTATGTGCACGCAATGGCGCACCAGTTGGGTGGCTTCTACGATCTGCCGCACGGTGTATGTAACGCAGTGCTGCTGCCGCATGTGCAGGTCTTCAATAGCAAAGTGGCTGCCGCTCGCCTGCGTGATTGCGCTGCGGCAATGGGCGTGGACGTTGCTGGCTTGAGCACAGAGCAAGGGGCGGAAGCCTGCATCGCGGCGATCCGCGAACTGGCGCAGAAAGTGAATATCCCGGCCGGTCTGCGTGAGTTGAACGTGAAGGAAGAGGATATTGCCGTACTGGCGACCAATGCTCTGAAAGATGCCTGCGGTTTCACTAACCCGATTCAGGCGACTCATGAAGAAATCATGGCGATTTATCGCGCTGCTATGTAATTCGTGATACCTGTCGTAAAGCAGTAAATGGCTGGCGAATAATTCGCCAGCCCCGTCTACCCTTGTAGTACCCCTACAGCAAGGAGACGGTCATGACCAATAACCCCCCTTCAACGCGTATTTATCCCGGCGAGTATGGTTACCCTCTGAAGTTAAAAGCCCGATACGATAACTTTATCGGCGGTGACTGGGTTGCCCCGGTGGACGGCGAGTATTACCAAAACCTGACGCCGGTAACCGGGCAATTACTGTGCGAAGTGGCCTCTTCCGGCAAAAAGGATATCGATCTGGCACTGGATGCCGCGCACAAAGTAAAAGACAAGTGGGCACAGACATCCGTGCAGGACAGGGCAGCGATACTGTTCAAAATCGCCGATCGTATGGAGCAAAACCTGGAACTGCTGGCGACGGCAGAAACCTGGGATAACGGTAAGCCCATCCGCGAAACCAGCGCGGCAGATGTTCCGCTGGCGATTGACCATTTCCGCTATTTCGCTTCCTGTATTCGTGCGCAGGAAGGGGGAATAAGCGAGGTTGATAGCGAGACCGTGGCTTATCACTTCCATGAACCTCTTGGCGTGGTAGGGCAAATTATCCCGTGGAACTTCCCGCTGCTGATGGCCAGCTGGAAGATGGCGCCCGCGCTGGCGGCGGGTAACTGCGTCGTGCTTAAACCCGCGCGCCTCACGCCGCTGTCCGTGCTGTTGCTGATGGAAGTCATCGGCGATCTGCTCCCGCCAGGCGTGGTGAACGTGGTAAACGGTGCGGGTGGGGAAATCGGTGAGTATCTGGCGACGTCTAAGCGCATTGCGAAAGTGGCGTTTACCGGCTCAACGGAAGTTGGGCAGCAGATCATGCAATACGCCACGCAGAACATTATTCCCGTCACGCTGGAGCTGGGTGGGAAATCGCCCAATATCTTCTTCGCTGATGTGATGGATGAAGAGGATGCGTTTTTTGACAAAGCGCTGGAAGGTTTCGCGCTGTTTGCCTTCAATCAGGGTGAAGTGTGTACCTGTCCGAGCCGTGCGTTAGTACAGGAATCTATTTACGAACGTTTTATGGAAAGAGCTATTCGCCGGGTGGAGAGTATTCGCAGCGGCAACCCGTTAGACAGCGTGACGCAAATGGGTGCGCAGGTCTCGCATGGTCAACTGGAAACCATTTTGAATTACATCGATATTGGTAAGAAAGAAGGGGCTGATGTTCTCACCGGCGGGCGGCGCAAGCAACTGGATGGCGACTTAAAAGAAGGTTATTACCTCGAACCAACCATTCTGTTTGGCAAGAACAACATGCGGGTTTTCCAGGAAGAGATCTTCGGGCCCGTGCTGGCCGTCACGACCTTTAAAACTATGGAAGAGGCGCTGGAAATCGCCAATGACACCCAATATGGGCTTGGCGCTGGCGTCTGGAGCCGTAACGGAAATCTGGCGTACAAGATGGGCCGTGGGATTCAGGCGGGGCGTGTTTGGACCAACTGTTACCATGCTTACCCCGCCCATGCGGCATTCGGTGGCTATAAGCAGTCAGGCATCGGGCGCGAGACGCATAAGATGATGCTCGAGCATTATCAGCAAACCAAATGTCTGCTGGTGAGCTACTCGGATAAACCGCTGGGACTATTTTAATTTCTCATCACTTATTGCCCGGTTTTGCGCCGGGCATATCTTTATTCTGCAGTTATATATAAACCCATATATCGTTATATAAATAAGACGATTGCATCCAATCTGGTCATTCCACTACTATTATCAACTCTATTGTGTAAATCAAATTGCAGCCGAATTTTCAATTTAAATCCCTGAGGCAAATATGTTCCTTAATTATTTTGCATTAGGAGTGCTTATTTTTGTATTCCTGGTCATTTTTTACGGGATTATTATTCTGCATGATATTCCCTATCTCATTGCAAAGAAACGTAACCATCCTCATGCTGACGCAATACATGTCGCAGGATGGGTGAGTTTGTTTACCTTACATGTCATGTGGCCCTTTTTATGGATCTGGGCAACGCTTTATCGCCCGGAACGCGGGTGGGGCATGCAAAGCGCGGATTCTTCCCTGATCCAGTTGCAGGCCAGGGTTGCCGATCTGGAAAAGAAACTGGGTGAGGCGAAGACCTCTCCGGCGGAGTAATATCGATGGATTTATTGATCGTTCTGACCTATGTGGCGTGCGCATGGTCAATATTTAAGATTTTTAAAATTCCTGCCAATAAATGGACAGTACCCACTGCAGCATTGGGCGGTATATTCATTGTTTGCGGGCTTATATTACTGATGAATTATAACCATCCGTATACATTTAAGGCGCAAAAGGCGGTAATTTCTATTCCCGTAGTACCGCAGGTCACGGGGGTCGTGACGGAAGTGACGGATAAGAAGAATACGCTGATCAAAAAAGGTGAGGTGCTGTTTAAACTTAATCCGGGACGTTATCAGGCACGAGTGGATCGCCTGAAAGCTGATATTGTCACCGCACAACATAAAGAGCAGGTGCTGGTGGCGCAGTTAGACGAAATGCAAGCCAACACGCAGCGGGTAAAGGCTACCCGTGACAAGCTAGCTAAAGATTACCAGCGCTATGCGCAGGGGAGTCAGGCGAAGGTCAATCCTTTTTCTGAACGCGATATCGATGCGGCGCGGCAAAATTATCTGGCGCAGGAAGCAGCGGTGAAATCCTCCGTTGCGGAACAACAGCAAATCCAGAGTCAGTTAGACAGCCTGGTGCAGGGTGAGAATTCGCAAATTGCCAGCCTGAAAGCGCAGTTAGCCGAAGCGGAGTTCAACCTGGACCAGACAGTGGTTCGTGCGCCCAGCGATGGTTACGTTACGCAGGTGTTGATGCGACCGGGAACCTATGCCGCCGCGCTGCCTATGCGTCCGGTGATGGTGTTTATCCCGGATCAAAAACGGCAAATTATCGCCCAGTTCCGGCAAAACTCGTTGCTGCGATTGGAGCCAGGCGATGAAGCTGAAGTGGTGTTTAACGCCCTGCCGGGTAAGGTTTTCAGCGGCAAACTGGCTGCCATCAGTCCGGCCGTACCGGGGGGGACATACCAGTCGAATGGGGCGCTGCAATCCTTAAATTCTACGCCCGGATCGGAAGGGGTGATCGCCACGATTGAGCTGAATGATAATGTGGATGTGAACGCTCTGCCTGATGGGATTTATGCGCAGGTCGCGGTTTATTCTGATCACTTCACCCATGTGTCAGTGATGCGTAAGGTTCTGCTGCGTATGACCAGTTGGGTGCATTATCTGTATCTCGATCACTAGGCACAGGCTATTTTGCTTACCATTTTGAACCTGGTACCCTAATTTCGCTTACTCAGGCTGCTGTTCCAGCGCCTGAGTAAGTTGCTGGCGGAGCTCTGTCAACATCTCATCAAGAATAAACTGTACCCGCCATGGCTGATATTCACGTTTGCGGAAAATCACCACCAAATCCAGCCACCATTCATGTTGTTCTGAGAAACATGGAACCAGCGACCCGGATTCAATATCTTTTTGGATACTCGCATTTGGCGCAAAAACAATGCCCAGATGGTTACGTGCCAGCGCCAGTGCAGACTGTGTATTGTCGCAGACATAATTTCCGGTTACCCGATAATCGTGCATCTCCTTGCCTCCGGCAGAAGTGAAACGCCAGATATTAGCCTCATCTATCATCATGGAATCAATCAGGATACAGGAATGTTCTTCCAGTTCATCAGGGCTACTAATAGGATGTGCTTTGATATACTCAGGGCTGGCAAAAGCCGTCACCGCATATTTAGTAATGAAACTGGCAACCAGAGATTCATCTTTAGGATGGGCATAGGTGATTAAAATATCACAGTCTTCAGGGAAGTCGACACCTTCAAAAAATGCCTTTCGTTCCAGGTTACATGTTTTAAGTGAGAGACTAATTCCACCGATATCCTGAATTTTTGCGATCACATGTTGCGATAAATAAGCAATTATGCCCGTCGGAGCATATACGGTTACCCGGCCACGTTTTTCGTGCTTATAATCAGCAATGAAATTATTGAGCTGATCGTTTCTGTCCAACATGTCATTGATGTAAGGAAGCAGCGCTGTACCAAACGGTGTGAGGGTGAGCTGTCGAGTGGTGCGATCAAATACCTTTAGTCCAACTTTGGATTCAAAATCAGCAAGATACTTACTAACGTTGGCTTGTGCGATGCCGAGAACCGTAGCGGCATGACTGATGTTTTCACTGGCAGCAATTACCGAAATAATCTTCAGTTCCCGGTGTTTGAGTTGTAATTTGTTCATCGCCAAACCCAATATATATATGTTTGTATATATTACTATATAAATATGAATCTTGCACCGATGAAATTGTAAGCATTATTATGCACGCGTTTTGTATCTTATTTTAAAATGGAATGTGGGCATGTTAATTAAACGCAATATTGTGGCGCTATTCGCCTTTTCATTTATGGCGAGCGCAACTGCCGCAGAATTTTCTATTGGCGGCGGCGCTGTATATAACGAATCTCCTTATCGTGGATATAGTGATAACGTTCACGCAGTACCGCTTGTCAGTTATGAAAGTGAATCATTTTATTTTAGGCAAACAACGTTAGGTTATATTCTTTCAAAAAATGAAAGTAATGAATTTAGCATTACTGCCTCGTACATGCCGCTTGAGTTTGATCCGGGTGATAACGACGATCAAGCGATGAAGCAACTGAACAAGCGTGACGCAACCGCGATGGCGGGTGCTGCATGGTATCACCATGAGAAATGGGGCAGCGTGAAAGTCTCCGCAGCAGCGGATGTGCTGGACAACAGCAACGGTTGGGTTGGGGAAATGTCTCTGTTTCGCCAAATGCCGATGGGCAAGCTGACGCTGACGCCGGCGATTGGCGTGCTCTACTATGACGAAAACTTCAACGAATATTACTACGGCATCTCTGGCAATGAATCCCGCCGTAGTGGGTTATCAAGCTACTCCCCTGGCGATAGCTGGACACCGTATGTTGGCCTGTCCGCTAAATACGCATTGACCAGCAATCTGACGCTGCTGGCCAGCGCCAACTATAGTGCGCTGCCAGATGATATTAAAAATAGCCCGATGGTTGACCGTGATGACAGCTTTACCTTTATGTCCGGTCTGACCTGGCGTTTCTGATTCTCACCCGTTTGTCCTCAGGGAGGAGGGCAATCTTTTCAATGTGATAGACCGGATAAGACCCGAAGCATCGTCATCCGGCCATTTCCAATGAGCTGGGTTTTACCGTTCGCGATTAGGCGGATCGCCATAGTTGTTCAGGCACCTGACAATATTTAACCGTTTCCCCTGTCCGATCAAGGCGTCAGGGGCAACCTCTCTGGCACTCTGTGGTTTTCACGCAGACGGAGGGTGCAATGAACGAGTTTATTATGGCGGATGCGGCAAAATGTATTGGGTGTCGTACCTGTGAAGTTGCCTGCGTCGTCGCGCACCAGCAAAACCAGGACTGCGCGTCGGTCTCTTCCACTGCGTTTACCCCGCGCATCCGCGTGATCAAAGACGACGCCTTTACGACGGCAGTCGCCTGCCATCAATGCGAGGACGCTCCCTGTGCAAATGTCTGCCCGACGCACGCAATTCGTCGTGAACATGGGCATATCTTCGTTGAACAGACGCGTTGTATTGGCTGTAAAAGTTGTATGCTGGCCTGCCCGTTTGGGGCAATGAATATCGTCGCCCGCTCGTCACGGGTGCAGGCGATAAAGTGCGATTTATGCTGGCACCGTGATGCGGGACCCGCGTGTGTCGAAGCCTGTCCGACCAGCGCGTTGCAGTGTATAGATGCCGTCAGTATTCAGCGCCAGCGCCTGGGTTCACTACCACAGTAATGTGAGTCCCGACCTGTGGTTAGGTCGGGACTTGCGTTAGCCTTCCTGCCAGGCGCGTTCGATCTCTTCAGCCAGAATCTTCACTCCAGCTTCTATTTTCTCTGGTTCTGGCACGTAGTTCATCCGCATACACTGATGCGTATGCGGCCAGGGTTTATCCAGACCAGGGAAGAAGTAGTCACCAGGAACCATCAGCACGCCGCGCGCTTTCAGACGCTGATACAACAGTTCGGTGCTGATAGGCAAATCTTTGAACCATAACCACAGGAAAATCGCGCCCTCCGGTTTATGAATAAGGCACCGATCTTCAGATAAATAGCGGCGAATGATCGCAATCGTCTCCTGAACGCGCTGATAATAAAACGGCTTTATCACCGTCTCGGACAGGCGCAGAAGGTCGTTGCGCTTAATCATTTCGCACATGATTGCCGGACCCATTCCGCCAGGCGCGAGACTGATAATGCCGTTCATGTTGGTGATGGCGGTGATGATTTTTTCATTCGCGATAATGATGCCGCAGCGGGAGCCTGGCAGACCCAGCTTGGAAAGGCTCATGCACAGCACAATGTTGGGATTCCACAGCGGGCGCGCTTCGCTAAAGATGATGCCGGGGAACGGTACGCCATAGGCGTTATCAATCACCAGCGGGATCCCATGCTGGTTAGCCAGCCGGTCCAGCTTCATCAGCTCTTCATCGGTGATCACGTTGCCTGTCGGATTTGTCGGACGTGACACGCAGATCATGCCCGTCTCTTCACCGATGTGCAGGTGTTCAAAATCAACGTGATACTTAAACTGACCTTCTGGTAACAGTTCGATATTTGGACGCGCGGAGACAAAGAGATCCTCTTCCAGCCCGGAATCGGCATAGCCAATGTATTCCGGAGCTAACGGGAACAACACTTTTTGCGTTGTTCCGTCGGCGCGGCGTCCGGCGAACAGATTGAATAAGTAGAAAAATGCGCTCTGACTGCCATTTGTCAGTGCAATATTTTGTGGCTCGATATCCCAACCCTGCTTCTCACGTAGCAGTTTCGCCAGCTCAGTCAGCAGCTCGGTTTTACCTTGTGGACCATCGTAATTGCAAAGCGCATCAGTGGCTTTGCCGTTTTCCAGCATATCTGCCAGCAGAGACTGAAAGTAATTTTGCATCTCTGGAATTTGCGCCGGATTGCCGCCACCGAGCATGATGGCGCCTGGGGTGCGTAAACCGTCGTTAAGGTCCTCCATCAGGCGTGTGATGCCTGAATGGCGGGTAAATTTGTCGCCAAAAAGTGAGAATGTCATAGCAGGTGGTCTGTCGAACTGAGTAGTAAAGTGGCTAACCATAGCGCTACCCATGGCAGGGTGCAAATCAGGGGTATGAGGCTGGATTGAGATTTTGTGCTACTGATTTTTATTTGGCTGGTTTTTAATGTTGAGTAAGGCTTCCCGCTGCGTGGACAGCGAGAAGCCTGCCGGGATCAGGGCTGACCGGCCCACACCACCATCACCTTATCGTCGCCATGCTCACGAATAAATCCGTATCCCTGCTTCAGCGGCAGCGTGATTTGTTTACCGGCGCCAATGGCGGGATGTCTGGCCCTGAACTGACTGATTCGCTGCCAGTGGGCGACGCTGGCGGCAGATTTCCCGGTCACATCCTGCCAGTTCATTTCTGAGCGCGTACCCTGTAATGGGTCTGAGCCGGTTGGGCCAAAGGGGCGGGCCGACTCGTCGCCATAAAAGAGTTGAACCGCGCCAGGTGCCAGCAGCAATAGCTCGGCGGCGTTGTCTCCACCTTCGCGGAACAGACGTGTATCGTGCGAGGAGAGATAGCTCAGGACGTTGAAGTCCTGCAATTTATCCGCCATCTGCTGCCAGGTGGGGTCCATATTTGCCAGACAATCAACGGCCTTTGCCGCCTGCTCCTGGTAGTCGAAATTGATCATCGCATCGAAGCCGTGACGGTAATAGTCGCTTTGCATCACACCGTGACCCCAGGCCTCGCCAGTCATCCAGAAGGGGTTATCATCCAGCGCTTTTTCCGGATTGGCTTTCTTCCATTCGACCAGCGCCGCGCTGGCTTGTGTTTTTAGCTGCTGCCAGGCGGGAAGCTCGACGTGTTTAGCGGTGTCGACCCGAAAGCCGTCAATCCCATAATCACGCACCCACTGACTGAGCCAGTGCGTCAGATAATCCCGGGGCGTGTAACCGGCGATGGCTTTGGCGTGCGTATCCGGCTTGTGCTGATAAAAGTTTGGCAGCCCGGAAGGCGTGGTGGATTCGGTTTTCAGATCGGGCAGGAAAGCCAGCGACATCGTCAGGTCGTCAAAGCCAGGATTGTCGTAATCGCCAATATCGGTGCGGATCCAGTTTTTTCCCCACCATTTTTCCCAGCCAGCTTTATCGCTAAAGTTGATGTAATCATTGAAACTGTGCCAGCTTTGCCCGGCGGATGGCTGCCAGTCCGTCCAGCGTTCCCCGAGCGTTTTTTTCAGTTCATCGCCCGATAGGTACAGTGCCCCAAACTGATACTCCTGCATATCCGCCAGCGTGGCGTAGCCGGTATGGTTCATCACCACATCAAACAAGACACGGATGCCGCGCTGGTGTGCGCCATCAACCAGCGCGCGCAGGTCCGCTTCGTTTCCCATATTGGCGTCAAGCGTGGTCCAGTCCTGGGTGTAGTAGCCGTGGTAAGCGTAGTGGGGGAAGTCCCCTTTGGCGCCACCGCCGACCCAGCCGTGGATTTGCTCAAACGGCGCGCTGATCCACAGGGCGTTGACGCCTAACTGTTGCAGGTAGTCGAGTTTGCTGGCGAGCCCGCGCAAATCGCCACCGTGGAACGTGCCAATTTCCTGCATGCCGTCGTTGCGACGCCCATAGCTGTGATCGTTACTCGGATCGCCATTCACAAAGCGGTCCGTCAGGACGAAATACACCGTGGCGTTATGCCAGTCGAAAGCGGCGGGGGCATCGGTTTCTGCCCGTTCCAGTAGCAACAGCCCGTTACTTGTTGCGGCGGGTTGTAGGGTAATCGACCCGTTTTTTACCGTTGCCGTTTGCTGGCTGTAGAAATCACGCACCACGGCACCTTCCGGGAAGGTCTGGCTCACGTCCAGCGTTAATGGTGAACCGTCCCATTTCGGGCATTGGCGAATCTGGGTGGTGACGGTGTCCTTAGCACTTTTTACCAACAGCATCAGCGTTGGCGTACCGGAGCGGGTATCGATTTCCAGCGTGTAATCGCCGTCTTTGAATAAACGCCACTGTGGCGGCGTGCCTTCACAAGGTTTTAGCGACAGCATCTGGTTGAGTTTTATCGCATCAGCAGGCTGCCAGCACTGTTGGTCAAAATTTAGGGTTAAAGGACGGGTACCCTTCGTCAACGCTGCATGGCTGACGAATTTTCCCGTACCTTCCGCTTCGAAGGTGGGAAGTCCTTGAGACGTCCATGATGAGGCGATGGCAATGCCGGGCATTAGCGCCAGCGCAACGGCGGCAAGTTTCATAGTGCTGTCCTTGATGCTGCGATTTTCGCCAGTTTGCCAGTGAAATCAGGCCGGAAACTCCTCCTTTGAGTTGATTCCGCCAGGAGGAGAAGGGAGGGTGAGCGATCGCGCGCAAAAAATGAACTGATTTTGCGATAACCTCCACATTTTCTTCGAATTAATGGCACCCAGAACCGTTAATACGTGACATAGTTTCAGAATTGGACTATTCCTGTGGGTGCTCTTGACGGCTATTTTTGATATGATTTGAGATTCATCTCTCATTTTTGTGAAAAATATAAGGTGTTGGAATGTATAAATCCGACCAGGAGACCTAATGATATTGACTCCCATTCGACGATATGGGGCAATGATTCTTATGTTACTCACCGTTGCATTTTCGGGTGAGGTGCTGGCAAAGACACACACGGCGACAACGAGTCACAAGCCCCAGATAACCAAGGCAAGTAATAAACAGGTTAGCAGTAAACAAGAGTATTCTCGCAATAGTGCAAAGAGTAGTTCACTTCCTGATTTGCGAAAATACCCTTCCGGAACACCAAGGAAAAAAGCGTTTCTCCGGACGGTTATGCCTTATATTACCAGTCAAAATGCTGCCATTACGGCGGACCGTAACTGGCTGATTTCAAAACAGTACCAGAACCGCTGGTCACCGACTGAGCGTACGCGTATGAAAGACATCGCGAAGCGCTACAAGGTGAACTGGTCTGGTAACACGCGTAAAATTCCGTGGAATACGCTGCTTGAACGTGTAGACATTATCCCGACCAGTATGGTGGCAACCATGGCTGCGGCAGAAAGCGGCTGGGGTACGTCGAAGCTGGCGCGTAGCAACAACAACCTGTTTGGCATGAAATGTGGCAAGGGTCGTTGTAACAATGCACCGGGTAAGGTGAAAGGCTACTCACAGTTTGAATCAGTGAAAGAGTCGGTGAATGCTTACGTCATTAATTTGAATACGCATCCGGCCTACTCTTCCTTCCGTAAGTCACGTGCGCAGTTGCGTAAAGCCGATCAGGAAGTCACCGCCACCGCGATGATCCATAAGCTGAAGGGTTATTCCACTAAGGGACAGAGTTATAACAACTATCTGTTCGCAATGTATCAGGACAACCAGCGTTTAATCGCCGCGCATATGTAATTTCGAGTGCCGGATGGCGACTTCGCCCTCCGGCTATCATCCTATAGCAACACTTCACTGTTCACATCGCGATACTCTTTTGGCGTCGTGTCGTACTCTTTCTTAAATACCGAATAGAAATACTGCAGAGATGGGTAGCCGCACATTTGTGAAATTTCGTTGATTGAAAGCGTGGTAGAAATCAACAGGCTGCGCGCCTTTTCCAGCTTTTCGGCATGAATCACGGCGTGAATGGTCTCTCCGACCTCTTCTTTAAAGCGTTTCTCCAGATTCGAACGTGAAATCCCTACTGAATCCAGCACTTGTTCAACCTTAATGCCTTTACAGGCATGATTACGAATAAAGTGCATCGCCTGAATTACCGCTGGATCGGTCAAGGAGCGGTAATCGGTTGAACGACGTTCTACAACACGCACCGGTGGAACCAGAATGCGTTGCAGCGGCAGTTCTTCATTCGCCAGCATACGATGCAGGAGTTTTGCGGCCTGATATCCCATCTGTCTGGCTCCCTGAGCCACGGATGACAGCGCTACCCGTGACAGGTAACGGGTCAATTCTTCGTTGTCTATCCCTATCACGCACAGTTTTTCCGGTACGGGAATATGCAGGTGTTCACAGACTTGCAGGACGTGTCGTGCCCGCGCGTCGGTGACCGCGATAATGCCGGTTTGCGGCGGCAGAGTTTGCAGCCAGTCCGCCAGCCTATTTTGCGCGTGCTGCCAGTTCTCCGGTGCGGTTTCCAGCCCCTGATAGACGACGCCGCGGTACTTCTCTTTGGCAACCAACTGGCAAAACGCATATTCACGTTCTGCGGCCCAGCGTTTACCGCTTGAGGAAGGCAGGCCGTAAAACGCAAAGCGGTTAATCCCTTTCTCTTTCAGATGCAGGAAAGCGCTTTCTACCAGCGCGTGGTTGTCGGTGGCAATGTAATGTACTGATGGATAATCTTGCTGCAGATGGTAGGAACCCCCAACGCCGATGATCGGAACATCGACATCGACAAGTAATTGCGCAATATCATCATCGTCATAATCAGCAATAACGCCATCGCCCAACCAGTCTTTAATATTATCGATACGGGCGCGGAAATCTTCCTCAATGAATATATCCCACTCGGATTGCGATGCCTGTAAATATTCACCCACTCCTTCTACCACCTGGCGGTCATAGGCTTTATTGGCATTAAATAACAGAGTGATGCGGTGACGTTTATCAAACATAAGAACCTGTCCTGGAAAGGTTAACGTGGGCCTGTCGATACTAGCAAAACCGCAGGTACGACTGCTTGATGAAGCGTGACAAATTTCCTGATTGCCTGAGGCTACGCAAAATTTACATACTGCTAGCGGGATGACAATTGTCATTTTTTATCTGCGCATTACGGTTTTTTGTTTAATGGCTAACCTTCGATCGTGATCGCCTTTTTATTTCTTTTTTCAGCGCGTTTTTTTGGGAGCCAGCGCACGTTTGGGTATTCTCTTAATCGCGGTGTGAAATAACGTAATTGAGCAATAAATCAGGAAATTCCAGTATAGCCATATCGCAGTTTACTTGCCGTATTACCTGATTATGGAGCTTATTATGCCGGCTTATTTTGACCAACTCGATCGTGTACGTTTTGAAGGAACTCAGTCCACCAACCCGCTCGCATTTCGTCATTACAACCCAGACGAAATCGTGTTAGGCAAGCGTATGGAAGATCACCTGCGGTTTGCTGCCTGCTACTGGCACACTTTCTGCTGGAATGGTGCAGATATGTTTGGTGTTGGTGCATTTAATCGCCCGTGGCAGCAGCCCGGTGAAGCGCTGGAATTAGCGAAGCGCAAGGCGGACGTGGCGTTCGAGTTTTTCCACAAACTGAACGTGCCCTACTACTGCTTCCATGACGTGGATGTCTCGCCGGAAGGTGCGTCGCTGAAAGAGTACAAAAACAATTTTGCGCAGATGGTTGATGTACTGGCGGCAAAACAGGAACAGAGCGGCGTGAAGCTGCTGTGGGGAACGGCAAACTGCTTCACCAACCCACGTTACGGCGCGGGCGCGGCCACGAACCCGGATCCAGAAGTGTTCAGCTGGGCCGCCACGCAGGTGGTTACGGCTATGGATGCCACGCATAAATTAGGCGGTGAAAACTACGTTCTGTGGGGCGGTCGTGAAGGCTATGAAACGCTACTGAATACCGATCTGCGGCAGGAACGTGAGCAAATTGGCCGCTTCATGCAACTGGTCGTGGAACACAAACACAAAACTGGTTTCCAGGGCACTTTGCTTATCGAACCGAAGCCGCAGGAACCGACCAAGCACCAGTACGATTACGATGCGGCGACCGTATACGGATTCCTCAAGCAGTTCGGTCTGGAAAAAGAGATCAAACTGAATATCGAAGCCAACCACGCCACGTTGGCGGGTCACTCGTTCCATCACGAAATCGCCACCGCTATCGCACTGGGCCTGTTTGGCTCTGTCGATGCCAACCGTGGGGACGCGCAACTGGGCTGGGACACTGACCAGTTCCCGAATAGCGTAGAAGAGAATGCGTTGGTGATGTACGAAATCCTGAAAGCCGGCGGCTTCACCACCGGTGGTCTGAACTTCGATGCCAAGGTTCGTCGTCAGAGTACCGATAAATACGATCTGTTCTATGGTCATATTGGCGCGATGGATACCATGGCGCTGTCGCTGAAAATTGCGGCGCGTATGATTGAAGACGGTGGTCTGGATCAGCGCGTGGCTAAACGTTATGCCGGTTGGAATGGTGAGCTGGGCCAGCAAATTCTGAAAGGGCAGATGACGCTGACGGAAATTGCGCAGTACGCTGAACAACACAACCTGGCGCCAGTGCACCAGAGCGGTCATCAGGAATTGCTGGAAAATCTGGTGAACCATTATTTGTTCGACAAATAACGGGTCTCTGAGCATGTCCGTAAGCCCGGTCAGCTCGCGCGACCGGGCCTTTCTTTAAGGAACGATGCCCTATGTATATCGGGATAGATCTTGGCACATCAGGCGTAAAGGCCATTCTGCTCAATGAGCAGGGCGATGTGGTCGCTTCGCAAACAGAGAAACTCACCGTCTCGCGCCCGCACCCGTTATGGTCAGAACAAGACCCAGAGCAGTGGTGGCTGGCAACGGATCGCGCTGTGAAAGCTCTGGGTCGGCAGCATTCACTTCGCGAGGTGAAAGCGTTGGGAATTGCCGGACAGATGCACGGCGCGACGCTACTGGATGAACAACAGAAGGTATTGCGCCCGGCTATCCTGTGGAACGATGGTCGCTGCGCCGAAGAGTGCGTCATGCTGGAGAGCCTGGTTCCGCAGTCTCGTGCCATCACCGGCAACCTGATGATGCCTGGCTTTACCGCGCCAAAGCTGCTGTGGGTACAGCGCCACGAACCGGAGATTTTTAGCCGGGTTGATAAAGTCCTGCTGCCGAAAGACTACCTGCGCCTGCGTATGACCGGCGATTTCGCCAGCGATATGTCTGATGCGGCTGGTACCCTGTGGCTGGATGTTGCGAAGCGTGACTGGAGTGATGTCATGCTGGAAGCCTGTAAGCTGACTCGTGCGCATATGCCTGCGCTCTATGAAGGCAGTGAGATTACCGGAACATTGTTGCCAGCAGTCGCCAGGGCCTGGGGAATGCAGGAGGTTGCGGTGGTCGCCGGAGGTGGGGATAACGCAGCGGGGGCGGTTGGCGTGGGCATGATGAATGCCGGTCAGGCGATGCTATCGCTGGGTACTTCCGGGGTCTATTTTGCGGTCAGCGACGGCTTTCTCTGCAAACCGGAAAGCGCGGTCCATAGCTTTTGCCATGCATTGCCTGAACGATGGCACCTGATGTCCGTGATGTTAAGTGCGGCATCCTGCCTGGACTGGGCGGCAAAATTAACCGGACTGGCGAGCGTTCCTGCGTTGATTGCCGCAGCGCAACAGGCGGATGAACACGCTGAGCCGGTCTGGTTTTTACCCTATCTGTCCGGTGAACGTACGCCGCACAACAACCCGCAGGCGAAGGGCGTATTTTTCGGTCTGACGCATCAGCATGGTCCGGCGGAGCTGGCACAGGCGGTGCTGGAAGGCGTTGGTTTTGCATTGGCTGAGGGTATGGACGTGGTACACGCCTGCGGCGTGCAGCCCTCCAGCATTACGCTGATTGGCGGCGGGGCGCGCAGCGAATACTGGCGTCAGATGCTGTCTGACATCAGCGGATTGCAGTTGGATTACCGTACCGGCGGCGATGTTGGTCCTGCTCTCGGTGCGGCACGTCTGGCGCAAATTGCCATTAATCCGCAGCAGCCAATATCAGACCTTCTACCTCAGCTTACGCTGGAGCAGGCGCATTATCCTGATGTCGAGCGCCATGCCCTTTACCAACAGCGTCGGGAAACCTTCCGCCGAATCTATCAGCAATTACACCCGCTGATGTCCTGACCCTAAATCCCCTCTGGTAAACAGAGGGGATTTATCAAATATATATTTCAATCTAATTAATAATTAGCGCGCATGAATTTATTCTGAAAGTCCGGCGTAGTGACCTTTTCTGTGTTGTCTTTAGCGGGTTATTCATATTGTATCCATGATGGATAAGGAGGTCCCAATGAAGACGACAAGGCTGTTGCCATGGATATTATTCTTCTCTGGTGCATTGATTTACGTTATTGGCTTATGGCGGGCATGCCCGTTATTGAGTAGCAAAGGCTATTTTTTCGCCGTGCTGATGACGGGAATGTTTGTGACGTACGTTTATCAGCGTGCAGAAAATCTCAATCAGAACGATGAACACTTCGCCTCTGTATGTCAGATGGTGGCGCTCATCACGGTAGGGGTGCTGTTGGTGGGCGTATTGAATGTCCCATTATCATCCCTCGAAAAGGGGCTGTTCCCGGTGGCATTCATCGTATGTTTACTGGGGCAAGTTTTACTCATGCGTTCAGCAGAATATTTATCTAAAGGACCGGAACTCTAAATGGAAAACAGGACATCAACTTATTCACCGGCATTTAGTATTGTGTCATGGGTCGCGCTTCTCGGCGGCATTGTGGTTTATCTGCTGGGGTTGTGGAATGCCGATATGCAGTTGAACGAAAAGGGGTATTACTTTGCTGTTTTGGTGCTTGGTTTGTTTTCTGCTGCGTCGTATCAAAAGACGGTACGGGATAAATATGAGGGGATCCCGACTACGCCGATTTACTACATAACCTGTCTTGCCGCGTTTATTATTGCGGTTGCATTGTTGGTTATCGGTTTGTGGAATGCCACGCTGCTGCTAAACGAGAAAGGGTTTTACGGCCTGGCCTTCTTTTTGAGCCTGTTTGGTACCGTTGCGGTGCAGAAAAATATCCGTGATAGTGGCTTTGAGCATCCAAAAGAAACGCTGGCAGTCGCAGACGATTTTACGGAGTGATCGTATGCCCTCGATGGTTACCGATCGAGGGCTTTTATTGTTAGCTCACCAGTCTGCGCGTATCGATGCGCTGCAACATTACAGACAACAGTAAACTTCCCGCCAGCGTGGCGCTAAAAATCCATAGCATATCCAGCGGCGGCCAGTTTTTGAGTTCTACACCGTTGGTGCGTAGCGCGTGAATGATCAGCGCATGAAAGCCATAAATGCCCAGGGAGTGGCGGGAAATAAGGCCCAGTACCGGCAGAGTGCGCGTACTGAGCGTATTTTTGACCAGCGTCAGGAGGGAGGCGGCACAAATAAACACCGCCGGGCCGCAATAGAGATACCAGGTATCGGCAAAATTGCCTCGCCAACGCAGTTCATGCAACGTGCCTCGAGAAATAATAAACACTGCGGTGATAAACAACGCCGCACAGAGCCAGGTAAGTGCGCGCTTGTGCGTATCCATCATACCAATCGCTCGGCCTAGCATACCGTACACGATGTAGTAGAACGTGTCGCCACTGATGTACAGGTTGATGGGAAGCCACTCAAAACCGCCAATTTTTTGTGAGACGGTATTGGGATTGGCAATCACCCCAATCACCACCATAAGCGCCAGCAGCATCTTGCCGCTGATATTTTTTACCTGTATCAGCGGGGAAACCAGGTAGATTACGGCGATCGCGAAGAAAAACCACAGGTGATAGAACACCGGCTTTTGCAGCAGGTTTTTCAGCGACAGCTCAGCGTTGATCGAGGTAAACAGCAGGATGTAGGCCAGCGCCACGCTGCTGTAAAACAGGATGCAGAGCGCAATGCGCATGCAATGGCGCGGTTTGGCGCTGCGCTCGCCAAAAAACAGATAGCCCGAAATCATAAAGAACAACGGGACGCTGACGCGAGAAGCTGAATTGAGCACATTGGCCAGATCCCAATTCAATGGGCTGACGCTTTGCGCATTGGTGATGTACCAGGTCGTGGTGTGGATCATCACAACCATGAGACAGGCTATCCCGCGCAGGTTATCAATCCAGAATATTTTGGGCTGCATCAGTTCCTCTGTATCCATTAAAAAAAGTCTGACCGAAATTTTGCGAGCGTAGCTCACTGGAAAAATCCGAGTTCTTACGCTAAAGCTTGAGATGGTCTGATGAGATTCTCAAAATAGCATCCGTTTCCAGACACTTAATAATAAGACTGACCAGCAAACCAGGCGGTAATAAAATGATGATGAAGTATTTCTTTTCCGCGATCGTTACCCTTTTACTGGTTGCGTGCGCCGACACCCAGCCGCCTGCACCCGCGCAGAAGGCGCAAAAGATCAAAGTCAGTGCAACACGTTCGCTGGATATGGAGTCACTGTGTAAAAATGAGGCGGCACAAATCTACAACACTGGTGTGCAGAAAATTGATATCTCCGGTCTGGAACAATTTCAGGGCAGCTATGAGATGCGTGGTTCTACCTTCCGTAAAGAGAGTTTTGTCTGCTCTTTTGATGCAGACGGGCAGTTTTTACACCTTTCCATGCGCTAAGTTCCCCCTTTTTCCCGTTTCGTACTGTATATCTTGCAGCCAGCGGGTATACTGACCGCTTCCTTTAAATCCACACGTATCCAGCACGAAATAATATGCAAAAGTTTGATACCAGGACCTTCCAGGGCTTGATCCTGACCTTACAGGATTACTGGGCTCGCCAGGGCTGCACCATCGTTCAACCATTGGACATGGAAGTCGGCGCGGGGACATCTCACCCAATGACCTGCCTGCGGGCGCTGGGGCCGGAACCGATGGCGACTGCTTATGTGCAGCCTTCTCGTCGTCCGACCGACGGCCGCTATGGCGAAAACCCGAACCGCTTACAGCACTACTATCAGTTCCAGGTAGTGATTAAGCCGTCTCCGGACAACATTCAGGAGCTGTACCTGGGTTCTCTGAAAGAGCTGGGTATGGACCCGACCATTCACGATATCCGTTTCGTAGAAGATAACTGGGAAAACCCAACGCTGGGTGCCTGGGGTCTGGGTTGGGAAGTGTGGCTGAACGGTATGGAAGTCACGCAGTTCACCTACTTCCAGCAAGTTGGTGGTCTGGAATGTAAACCAGTGACCGGGGAAATTACCTACGGTCTGGAACGTCTGGCCATGTACATTCAGGGCGTAGACAGCGTTTACGACCTGGTCTGGAGCGACGGCCCGCTGGGTAAAACCACTTACGGCGACGTGTTCCATCAGAACGAAGTGGAGCAATCCACCTACAACTTCGAATACGCCGACGTGGACTTCCTGTTCACCTGCTTCGAGCAGTACGAGAAAGAAGCGCAGCAGTTGCTGGCGCTGGAAAATCCGCTGCCGCTGCCTGCGTATGAACGTATTCTGAAAGCCGCCCATAGCTTCAACCTGCTGGATGCGCGTAAAGCCATCTCCGTCACCGAGCGTCAGCGCTATATCCTGCGTATTCGCACCCTGACCAAAGCAGTGGCAGAAGCTTACTACGCTTCCCGTGAAGCCCTTGGCTTCCCGATGTGCAACAAAGAGAAATAAGAGGCGGCCATGTCTGAGAAAACTTTTCTGGTGGAAATCGGCACTGAAGAGCTGCCACCAAAAGCACTGCGCAGCCTGGCTGAGTCCTTTGCTGCGAACTTTACCGCGGAGCTGGATAATGCTGGCATCGCGCACAGCAACGTGGAGTGGTTCGCCGCGCCGCGTCGTCTGGCGTTGAAAGTCGCTGCCCTGGCTGAAGCACAACCCGACCGTGAAGTAGAAAAACGCGGCCCGGCTATCGCCCAGGCGTTTGACGCCGAAGGTAAACCGAGCAAAGCGGCCGAAGGTTGGGCGCGTGGCTGTGGCATCACGGTTGATCAGGCTGAGCGTCTGACCACCGACAAAGGCGAGTGGCTGCTGTATCGCGCGCATGTGAAAGGCGAAAGCGCTGAAGCGTTGCTGCCGAACATGATCGCCACCTCACTGGCGAAGCTGCCGATCCCGAAACTGATGCGCTGGGGCGCGTCTGACGTTCACTTCGTGCGTCCGGTTCACACCGTGACGTTGCTGCTGGGCGATAAAGTTATTCCGGCAACTATTCTGGGTATTCAGTCCGATCGCGTGATCCGCGGGCATCGCTTTATGGGCGAGCCGGAGTTCACCATCGATAATGCCGATCAGTACCCAGAAATTCTGCGTGAGCGCGGCAAAGTGATTGCGGATTACGCTGAGCGTAAAGCCAAAATCAAAGCCGATGCCGAAGACGCGGCGCGTAAAATTGGCGGCAACGCCGATCTGAGTGAAAGCCTGCTGGAAGAAGTCACCTCGCTGGTGGAATGGCCGGTCGTGCTGACCGCGAAGTTCGAAGAAAAATTCCTCGCTGTTCCGTCCGAAGCGCTGGTACACACCATGAAAGGTGACCAGAAGTACTTCCCGGTATACGCGAACGACGGCAAACTGCTGCCGAATTTTATCTTCGTTGCCAACATCGAATCCAAAGACCCGCAGCAAATCATCTCCGGTAACGAGAAGGTGGTTCGTCCGCGTCTGGCGGATGCCGAATTCTTCTTCAATACTGACCGTAAAAAACGTCTGGAAGACCATCTGCCGCGTCTGCAAACCGTGCTGTTCCAACAGCAACTGGGTACGCTGCGCGACAAGACTGACCGTATCCAGGCGCTGGCGGGCTGGATTGCTGGTCAGATTGGCGCTGACGTTAACCACGCAACGCGTGCTGGCCTGCTGTCCAAGTGTGACCTGATGACCAACATGGTCTTCGAGTTCACCGATACCCAGGGCGTGATGGGCATGCACTACGCGCGTCACGATGGTGAAGCGGAAGATGTCGCTGTGGCGCTGAACGAGCAGTATCAGCCGCGTTTTGCTGGTGATGACCTGCCATCTAACCCGGTTGCCTGTGCCGTGGCGATTGCCGATAAGATGGACACACTGGCAGGTATCTTCGGTATCGGTCAGCATCCGAAAGGCGACAAAGACCCGTTTGCGCTGCGTCGTGCCGCGCTGGGCGTACTGCGTATCATCGTTGAGAAGAACCTGAATCTGGATCTACAAACGTTGACCGAAGAAGCTGTTCGTCTGTATGGCGACAAGCTGACTAACGCCAACGTGGTGGATGATGTGATCGACTTTATGCTTGGTCGCTTCCGCGCCTGGTATCAGGATGAAGGTTACACCGTCGATACCATTCAGGCAGTACTGGCGCGTCGTCCGACTCGTCCGGCTGATTTCGACGCACGTATGAAGGCGGTTTCGCACTTCCGTACGCTGGAGGCCGCGTCCGCGCTGGCTGCAGCGAACAAGCGTGTATCGAACATCCTGGCGAAGTCTGAAGAGACGCTGAATGACCGCGTAAATTCGGCAACGCTGAAAGAGCCGGAAGAAATTGCGCTGGCGCTGCAGGTTGTGGTGCTGCGCGATAAGCTGGAGCCTGTCTTTGCAGCTGGTCGTTACCAGGAGGCGCTGGTTGAGTTGGCGGAACTGCGTGAACCGGTTGATGCGTTCTTCGAGAAAGTGATGGTCAACGTGGAAGATAAAGATCTGCGTATTAACCGTCTGTCTATGCTCGCAAAACTGCGCGAACTGTTCCTGCGCGTAGCGGATATTTCTTTGCTGCAGTAACGCTCCTGAGCTGACTTAGAAAAGCCGGATAAGCATTGTGCCATCCGGCTTTTTTGTATGTAGTTAGCGCAGCTGTAATTTTGTCAGACAGGTCTGGCTGTCTTCCATCGTCTTGATGGGATACTCCGCCGTTTTACCGTTGTAACTTACCGCGATTGTGCCTGCCATATTGCGCGGTAGCCATACCCCGACGAAGCCATTTCGACCACTCTTCATCACTTTTTGTACCACCACCTCACCCTTGTTATCCGTCACTTTGACATTGAATGCCTTCTCCGGCATTTCGCCCTGGCAGCCAGAAAGGCTGTGGTTGAAGCAAGGATGTGTTTGCCATTCATAGGGGGCAAATGACAGATAGAACTTGTCACCGAGCGGTAGGGTATAAATCTGATCGCCCGAAGAGAGCTTCAGTTCGGTACTGGTGATTGATGCTGAGTACGGCAGCGGGCGGTTCTGTGGCGACTGGTCAATGGTCTCGACGATTTGCTCGACGGATTTACCGCTGAGCCCGTGTTCCGCCAGAAAAGCAGCTTCCGGAGTTGCTGCGAACGCGCTACCGGTTGTGAGCAAACCTAAAACCAGCAGCAGTGAGGATTTCGACATAGCTTCAATTCCTTGTGAATATTGTGGAATACAGACTGGCTCACTATAAAGCTTGCCCTTAGGGAAAGGTCAAAGGGAGGACGGGTAAAGTAATGCAAAGAAGCGTTTGGGCGGGGAGTGTTGCGAAGTACAGATAAAAAAAATCCCCGCCGTTTGGCAGGGATTCAGAATTTTGAGCTTTTTAAGCTTACAGGCTGGTTACGTTGCCAGCTGCCGGGCCTTTAGCGCCGCTTTCGATGGTGAAGGAAACTTTCTGACCTTCGTCCAGAGATTTGTAGCCATCGTTCTGGATAGCAGAGAAGTGTACGAACACGTCTTTAGAGCCATCGTCAGGAGTGATGAAGCCGAAACCTTTGTCAGCGTTGAACCATTTTACGATACCAGTCATTTTACCGGACATAGTGTATTACCTTTTAAAAAATAAGTGTGCCTTTCGGCGATATGGCGTGCTTTACAGATTTTTTAACAGTAAAGGAAATGCTCACTACGAAGGGTATCAACGATAACTCTTGAAGGGACTTGCCTTACTAACTGCTGTAATGGTCTGTACGTCAAACCGTTGAGGGCATTAACTCATTTTACGCATGTGGATGCAACTACTATTTTCTTTTTTGTGGATAACCCCCTTAAGGGAACGGCCCTTTTACAGGACCGTTCATAAGTAAAATTAAAAAATAGTTCAATCCATCAGTTGCTTACTTAATCTTGGGTCTGCCTGAATCAGGCGCATTAACTTCAATTCGGTATTGGAAGGCTTTACGCGTTTAGACTCCCATTCATGAACCGTCGCGACCGTCACGCCCATCACTCGGGCAAAATCATCTGTTTTTAAACCTGTCCCTCGTCGTAGCTGTTCAAATTCGGTGAAAGGGTTGGTTTTTTGCGTCAGAGTAACCATCTGCGATACATCTTTAAAAACAATCTGCTCCAGACTGCTCAGCAGTTCAAACATAGGATCTTTGTATTCCATTGAGAACTCCTACAAATCACACAGCGGGATCGTGAATTTCATCGAAGCTCATTAAGAGTAGTCGGAAAAAATGAAGCCGGATTTTAGGTTTGTGTGATGGATTCGTTTCAGCGGATCGGGGTCGACAATCTTTTGCAGGCTAACGAACTGATTAAGGTCGTGATCTGCGAACGATCGATCCCGATTGTAAAGATGACTAAAATATGACGTCGTGTGGTAAATGGCGCATTGTTTAGCAAAACGATGGGTGGCGGGAGCGGTTATTTTCCCCCACAAGATTACGCGGAAAGGGTATCTTGCGGGGCTGACCTGGACTATCCTTGTCAACGTCAGGCACGCGGGTGTCGTTGTGCGCATTTTTGGGTGAAAGGAGTATTAAAATGGCGACAGGTAAGTCCTGCTCTCGCTGGTTTGCGCCTGTTTTGGCGCTCTTAATGGTAGTTGGCCTGAGTGGGTGTTTTGATAAAGAAGGCGATCAACGCAAAGCGTTTATCGATTTTCTGCAGAATACTGCAATGCGTAGCGGAGAGCGTTTACCAACGCTGACCGCCGATCAGAAAAAACAGTTTGGCCCGTTTGTGTCCGATTACGCGATTCTGTATGGCTATTCGCAGCAGGTTAATCAGGCAATGGACTCCGGTCTGCGCCCGGTGGTTGATAGCGTAAATGCGATTCGTGTTCCTCAGGATTATGTGACTCAGCGTGAACCGCTGCGTCAGGCAAATGGTGCGCTGGGCGTGTTAGGGCAACAGTTGCAGAATGCGAAACTGCAGGCAGATGCTGCGCATGGCGCGCTGAAGCAGGGCGAGGATCTGAAGCCGGTCTTTGACCAGGTCTACAATAAAGTCGTCACTGTACCTTCAGAGGCGCTACAGCCGCTGATCCCTGCCGCGCAAATCTTCACGCAGCAGTTAGTGCAGGTCGGTGATTTTGTGGCACAGCAGGATACGCAGGTGAGCTTTGTCGCTAACGGTATCCAGTTCCCAACTTCACAGCAGGCAAGTCAGTACAACACGCTGATTGGCCCGTTGGCCTCTCAGCATCAGGCATTTAATCAGGCCTGGACTGCTGCGGTGAATGCCGCTCAGTAATGAAGGCGCTGTAATACATAAAAGGCCGGGTAAGCGTAAGCGCTACCCGGCCTTTTGTTTATGGCGCGACCTGCGGGTTCACGCAATTCTTCTCAACGCGTCCTTGCAGCGCATCGATTAAGTTATCCACCGCACAGGCCGCCATGTTATAGCGCGTTTCATGCGTCGCTGAACCTATGTGCGGTACGGCTACCACGTTTGGCAGCGCCAATAGCGGTGAGTCTGCTGGTAATGGCTCCTGCTCAAACACATCAAGGCCTGCGGCATGAATTTCCCCGCTTTGCAGGGCGGCAATCAGCGCTTTTTCATCGACCACTGGCCCACGCCCGGCGTTAATGAAAATGGCGGAGGACTTCATTTTGGCAAACTGTTCGGTACTAAACAGATGATGCGTTTCTGCGGTTAACGGCAGGATCAGGCAGACAAAATCGGACTCCTGCAACAGCGTATCGAGGTCGCAGTAACGCGCGTTGAAGCGTTCTTCCGCCTCCTGGTGATGACGGCGCGCGTTATAAAGAATCGGCATGCTAAAACCAAAATGCGCGCGTTGCGCCAGCGCCAGACCAATACGGCCCATGCCGACAATCCCCAGCGTTTTGTGGTGTACATCCGTACCAAACCAGTCCGGCCCGATACTTTTGGTCCACTCGCCAATTTTCACCCGTTCAGCAACTTCTACCACGCGGCGAGCGGTGCTTAACACCAGCGCCATTACCGTATCGGCGACAGTTTCCGTCAGCACGGTTGGCGTGTGCATCAACAGCACCTTGCGCGCGTTGAGGGCATCGACGTCGAAGTTGTCATAACCTACGGAAATCGTGGATGTCGCACGAAGCCTGGGCATTCTCTCCAGTAGGGCGGTATTGACGGCTTCACTGGAACCCAGCAGACCTTCCGCGTTGGCAAAAGCCTCGGCGTGCTGTGCGACCGTTTCCGGGCGCAGGTTAGGCACATGAGTCACAGTAAAATGCTCTTCCAGGCGATGCAGTAAATCGTCAGGTAACGCTTTATAGAGAATAATGGACGGCTTCATGCGAATCTCCGTAAGTTAAAATTTAAGCGTGGCGTGCGCCAATAGGTAATTGCTGATTATTAGCAGGCTTAACAATTAAAGTTAGCCATACTGAGACAAAAAGCGCTACCCCCATAAAAATGTACGAGGCGGATGGGCTGCCGGTTGCGCCATTGAGGTAGCCGACAAACCATGAACCAAAGAATGAGCCTAGCGCGCCCATGCTGTTAATCAGCGCCATTGCACCCCCGGCGACGTTGCGCGGCAGCATTTCCGGGATGATGGCGAAGAAAGGGCCATATGGGGCGTACATTGCCGCACCCGCAATAACTAACAGCGTGTAAGAAATCCAGAAGTGGTCTGCACCCACGGCCCAGGAGCCGATAAAAGCGAAAGCGGCTATCAATAACAGCGGCCAGACAAACAGTTTACGGTTTTGCAGCTTATCGGAGGCCCAGGAGACGAGGATCATCGCCGCCGTCGCCGCCAGATAAGGTACGGATGACAGCCAGCCAACCTCTACCATGCCCAGATTTGCGCCGCCGTTGCGGATAATCGACGGTAGCCACAGGACAAAACCATAGACGCCAATACTCCAGGCGAAATACTGCATGCACAGCAGGATGACGTTACGTGAGCGGAAGGCCTCGCTATAGTTACGCACGGCTTTGATGCCTTGCTGCTCTTTTTCCAGTTGCGCCTGAAGGGCGGCTTTTTCAGATTCTGACAGCCAGCCGACCTGAGACGGTTTGTCTTTTACCAATACCCACCAGCAGAACGCCCAGATGATGGCTGGGAAGCCCTCGATGATAAACATTTCCCGCCAGCCCAGCGCCTGGATCAGATAACCGGAAACCACAGACATCCACAGGACGGTAACCGGGTTTCCGAGGATCAGGAAAGTGTTAGCGCGCGAGCGCTCGGATTTCGTAAACCAGTTGCTGATATAAATCAGCATTGCGGGCATCACCGCGGCTTCAACGACGCCAAGAATAAAGCGGATGGCGGCAAGCATTGGAATATTGCTGACCATACCGGTTAACGACGCGCATGCGCCCCAGAGGATCAGACAGACAAAAATCAGTTTTCGTACGCTGCGCCGTTCTGCGTAAATCGCGCCTGGGATCTGAAAGAAGAAATAGCCGAGGAAAAACAGAGCGCCCAGCAGGGAAGAGATCCCTTTGGTAATGCCGAGGTCCTCGTTGATACCGGCGGCGGAGGCGAAGCTGAAGTTCGCACGGTCAAGGTACGCCAGGCTATACGTGATAAACACGATTGGCATAATGTACCACCAGCGTTTTGCTGCATTAGTTGAGCTATTCATAGACTGCCCTCTGGTTATGCTGATACGCCGCCTCTGTATGTAGGGTACAGAGACAGAGTTGGCCGGGAGTTTATTCCCCTAATTGTTCACGTGTGGGTAATCCTTCGCTGTCGCCCTGAACCTGAATGGCCAGTGCGCCGATTTTATTGCCGCGGGTCACCGCCTGATGCAGCGAACGGCCTTCCAGCAGGGCGCTGATAACGCCCACGGCAAAGCCATCGCCTGCGCCGACCGTATCGACCACGTTGTCGACTTTTACCGGTGCAACGCAACCTTGTTCACCGCTGGCTGTTTTGTACCAGGCGCCATCAGCCCCGGTTTTGATGATCACGGCCTTCACTCCGTGACGCAGATAAAAGTCGGCGATGGCTTCAGGCGTCTGTTGGCCGGTTAAAATCATCCCCTCTTTTAATCCAGGTAAAACCCAGTCAGCCTGGAATGCCAGCCGGTTCAGTTTTTCCACCATCTCGGCTTCGCTTTTCCACAGCACCGGACGCAAATTTGGGTCGAACGAGATGGTCTTCCCCTGGGCTTTCAGCGTGCGGGCGGTGTGCGCCAGTAGTTCATAGGAGCTGGCAGAAAGCGCTGCCGCCACGCCGCTCAGGTGCAAGTGGCGCGCGCTGGCGAAATAGTCCTCATGATAATCCTCAACGCTGAGGTGGCTGGCGGCGGAACCTTTGCGGAAATACTCCACAATGGGATCGGTTCCATTTTCGACCTTAGATTTAAGCTGAAAGCCGGTAGCGTAACGCCCATCCAGGGTAACTCCCTGCGCATCTATCCCTTCTTTTTCCAGCGACTTAATGATAAAACGACCAAAACTGTCGTTGCCTAAGCGGCTCACCCAGCCGACCTTCAGGCCCAGACGAGCAAGACCGGTCGCCACGTTGAGTTCAGCGCCTGCAACGCGCTTGATAAACTGCTCTACATCCGTGAGTTCGCCGATTTGCGTGGCGACAAACATCGCCATCGCTTCACCAATAGTGACCGCATCCAGTGAATTTTTCATGTGTTACTCCTCGCGTAACAGCTCGACGTAGTGGCGGGTAACCGCCGTCAAATCCTGCCCTTCCAGGGGGAACTCAATACCGCGCGGAACATCGTTGGGCAGCGTTTTTAACAGCGCCAGCCAGCGTGAATCTGCTTCATCAGGCGGTACGGCACGGTAGCTATCGCGATGCGTAACTGCGGCTTTGACATGGATATATCCGACGGTTGGCGCCAGATTCTGCGCGGCCTGTTCCGGGGAGTCGCCAACCCACAGCCAGTTGCCCATATCGAAAGTCAGAGATATCGGCAGGTTTTGCGTCTGACAGGCTTCATTAAAACGTTGCATCGGCTGCAGGCGTCCGCAGGCGGTCTGATCGTTTTCCACAACCAGCTCCATGCCGCTGTTGTCCAGCCATTCACGTAAATCGTCGAACTGTTCGGTATGGGAAAAATGACCGAGAGAGACTTTTAACCACAGCGCCTGTAGGGCCTGCGCTTCTTCGAGGAGCTGCGGAAGTCGGGGATTCAGGTTCCCATCCTCAAGGAATAACGGTTCAGGCGCTGAATAACAGGCCAGCAGGCCGAAGAGTTCGATTGCAGAGGCCATTGTGGACAGCGTTTTCAGCTCGGCGTCGGTTAATAACTCGCGGCGGATTTCGACGCCGTCAGCACCGGCTTCGGCAATGATGGGCAACATTGCCGTTTGCCCGCCTGCTGCCCGCACCTGGTCGTAGCCGTAGGCGGCGGTAACCACCATAATTTTTCTTTTCATGGAAACTCCAGACTAGCATTCTTGTTATAACGCTAGATGGAACCGGTTCCAAAGAAAAGCTCATGATGTCGAATTTATGATCACCATCACGAAGGAAATTTAACGGGCGGTTGAGCCGCGCACGATCAGCTCGCCGGAGAATACCTGTTCCTGAATGGCAGCAGAGCCGCCATCAATTCGGCGTACAACCTGCTCAACGGCGGTGTAGCCAATCTGCCATGTGGGTTGTTTCAACGTGGTGATACCGACGCCCGCCAGCTCCGCCCATTCCAGTTCGTCAAAACCGAGCAGGCCGATATCGCTGCCCCAGTTAAGGCCAATGCGTTTCAGGGCGCGGGCAACCTGCAGCGTGAGAGCGCCGTTGGCAGAGATAACGGCTTTGCGCATCCCCCGATGCTGCTGGTGAAACTGGCGCAGCGTGTCATCCAGTTGCGTATTGTCCGTTAGCGGGACTTCGGCATTTTGCGCGATAACGCCGGGGTACTGTGCGAGCGTGGCGCGAAAAGCGCTCAGGCGTTCGCGGCGGGTATTCACCATGCCCAGCGGTTCGCTGAGGAACAGGATGGCTTCAAAACCTTGCTCGACCAGATGTTCAGTGGCAACCGTTGCCGCCTGGGTGTTATCCAGCCCGACCATATCACAGGCAAAATCGGGAATTTTACGGTCAATCAGTACCATCGGCAGCGCAGACTGTTGCAGGCGGTTCAGCCCCTCTTCGCGCATTCCAACGGCGTTGACCACAATCCCTTCGACCTGGTAGCTGCGCAGCAGGTCGAGATAATGCAGCTCCTGATCCACTTCGTTGTTGGTGTTACACACCAGCGGGGTAAAGCCCTTATCGCGACAGGCGGCTTCAATCCCGCTTAACACGTTGACGGAGTAGGGATTAGTAATATCGGCGATGATCAGACCAATCAGACGGGTACGACCGTGTTTCAGGCCTCTTGCCATCAGGCTGGGACGGTAGTCGAGATCGGCAATGGCTTGTTCAATGCGGGCCAGTAGCGCGTCGGAAAGCAGGTGCTTTTCACCGTTGAGGTAGCGTGAAATGCTGGTCTTGCCGGTTTTTGCGGCTTTCGCCACATCGCTGATGGTTGCCCGTGTTGATTTGCTCATCGCTGATTTCCCTAAATTTGGTGACAACACCTTAACGCGAAAATCAACGATGGCAAGTGCTTCATGCCGGATAAGACGCTGCCATTATCCGGCACAAAACGTTACTGGAGCGGGCTTAAGGTGATCTCTACGCGGCGGTTTTGCGCTTTACCTTCCGCCGTGCTGTTGCTGGCGATCGGATTTGCCGGGCCCATACCCTGAGTGCGGATACGGTTAGCGGCGACGCCTTGAGTGATTAAGGCGCTGGCCACGGAGTCCGCGCGCTGCTGCGACAGGCGCATATTCAGATCCTGACTGCCGGTGCTGTCGGTGAAGCCGAGCACGTTGACGGCGGTTTTATTGTACTCTTTCAGTACCATTGCCACGCCGGTCAGGGTGTTGGCACCCGCAGGTTTCAGGTTGCTGCTGTTGCTGTCGAAGGTGACGTTATTTGGCATATTCAGGATGATGTTATCGCCACTGCGCGTCACGCTGACGCCCGTTCCCTGCATTTTGTCGCGCAGTTTTGCTTCCTGCACGTCCATGTAATAGCCGACACCGCCGCCAACGGCCGCGCCAGCCGCCGCACCAATCAGCGCGCCTTTGCCGCGATCTTTCTTCGAAGAAGAGAGTGCGCCAATACCCGCGCCGACCAGAGAGCCAATACCCGCGCCAATGCCGGATTTACCCGCTTCGCGTTCGCCGGTGTAAGGGTTTGTTGTGCAGCCAGAAACCGCCAGGGCGCCGCTCACGATGGCAGCAATAACAAAAACACGTTTCTTCATCTTAATTCCTTAATGACTTTTTCTTCTTTGCCACAGCGACCGTGGCGGTTGATTATGACGTGTGAACATGAAGAAAATTCCAGGGAAGACTCTGAAATTTGTAAGTAACATTGAACGGCATAATAAATAAGCCGTCACATCGCATTCAGGAGCGCCATCTTGGCTAATTCACCCGCACATTACTCGGTGTTAACCGCCGCCCACTGGGGACCTATTCTCGTCGAAACCGATGGCGAGACGGTTTTCTCCTCTCGCGGCGCGCTGCCCACCGCCCATCCCAACTCTTTGCAAACCGTGGTGCGCGACCAGGTACACAGTAAAACGCGGGTACGTTTTCCCATGGTGCGTAAAGGCTTTCTCGCCTCGCCGGAGAATCCGCAGGGGGTGCGCGGGCAAGATGAATTTGTTCGTGTCAGTTGGGACGACGCGCTGAATCTTATCCATACGCAGCATAAACGCATCCGTGACAGCTACGGGCCGGCCTCGATTTTTGCCGGTTCCTACGGCTGGCGTTCCAACGGCGTGTTACACAAAGCCGCAACCCTGTTACAGCGTTATATGGCGCTGGCGGGTGGTTATACCGGGCATCTGGGGGATTACTCGACGGGCGCTGCGCAGGCCATCATGCCGTACGTGGTGGGCGGTAACGAAGTTTACCAGCAGCAGACCAGTTGGCCGGTGGTGCTGGAGAACAGTGAAGTGGTGGTGTTATGGAGCGCCAATCCGCTGAATACCCTGAAAATTGCCTGGAACGCCTCCGACGAGCAGGGCCTCGCTTACTTTGAAGCACTGCGTGGCAGCGGGAAGCGGTTGATCTGTATCGATCCGATGCGATCGGAAAGCGTCGATTTCTTTGGCGAGAAGATGGAATGGATCGCTCCGCATATGGGGACCGACGTGGCGCTGATGCTGGGTATCGCGCATACGCTGGTGGAAAACGGCTGGCACGACGCGGACTTTCTCGCCCGGTGTACGACCGGATATGACCGTTTTGCCGACTATCTGCTGGGCAAATCTGACGATGTTGCAAAAACGGCAGAATGGGCCGCTGAAATTTGTGGTGTTCCGGCGGCGAAAATACGTGAACTTGCGGCGATATTTCACCAAAATACCACCATGCTGATGGCGGGATGGGGTATGCAACGCCAGCAGTATGGCGAGCAGAAACACTGGATGATTGTCACGCTGGCCGCCATGCTCGGGCAAATCGGGACGCCTGGCGGCGGCTTTGGGCTGTCGTATCATTTTGCCAACGGCGGCAACCCAACGCGCCGTGCTGCGGTGCTGGCTTCAATGCAGGGCAGCGTTAAAAACGGCACCGACGCGGTGGATAAAATCCCGGTGGCGCGAATTGTTGAAGCGCTGGAGAACCCGGGTGGTTTTTATCAGCACAACGGTATGGACCGCCATTTCCCGGACATCCGTATGCTTTGGTGGGCAGGCGGCGCTAACTTCACCCATCATCAGGACACCAACCGCCTGATCCGCGCCTGGCAAAAACCGGAGCTGGTGGTTATCTCGGAGTGTTTCTGGACAGCCGCAGCGAAGCATGCCGATATCGTGCTGCCGGCGACGACGTCTTTTGAACGTAATGATTTGACCATGACCGGCGATTACAGCAACCAGCATCTGGTGCCGATGAAGCAGGTTGTATCGCCGCAGGATGAAGCGCGAAATGATTTTGATGTCTTTGCCGAGCTGAGTGAACGCTGGGAGAAGGGCGGATATGAGCGATTTACCGAAGGCAAAAGCGAGCTGGAATGGCTGGAGACTTTTTACAACATTGCCGGGCAGCGTGGGGCTAGCCAGCAGGTGACGTTGCCGCCATTCACCGAGTTTTGGCAGCGGAATGCGCTGATCGAAATGCCAGAAAACGCCGCCAGCGCGCAGTTTATCCGTTTCGCGGATTTTCGCCGCAACCCACAGGCGCATCCGCTGAAAACGGACAGCGGTAAAATTGAAATCTACTCCGCGAGGATTGCCGGTTACGGTTACGCGGACTGTGCGGGGCATCCGATGTGGCTGGAGCCGGATGAGTGGTTCGGTAACGCCGAGCCGGGCCAGTTACAGCTGCTTTCCGCCCATCCGGCGCACCGTTTGCACAGTCAGCTAAATTACAGCGCGTTGCGCGAACAGTATGCGGTAGCGGATCGTGAGCCCGTCACGATTCATCCGCAGGATGCCAAAGCGCGCGGTATTGCGGATGGCGACACGGTCAGGGTGTGGAACCAGCGTGGGCACGTTCTGGCGGGAGCGGTCGTGACGACGGGAATTAAACCCGGTGTCATCTGTATTCATGAGGGCGCCTGGCCTGATTTGGATCTCGCCGCCAACGGTATTTGTAAAAATGGCGCCGTCAACGTGCTGACCAAAGATCTCCCCAGCTCGAAGCTGGGGAATGGCTGCGCGGGCAACACTGCGCTGGCGTGGCTCGAAAAATACAGCGGACCAACGTTGACGCTTACGGCGTTTGATCCGCCTGCCAACCCATAATCCACGTGGGATGGTGAGTCTCTTCCTGCCATGCGCCATCTTCAATGCGAAAACCCAGCGCATGGTAGAAGTTCACCGCTGATTGATTCTTCTGGTAGACCTCGAGGCTGAGTAACGAAAAGCGCTGCTGCACATGCTGCACCAGCGCTTTGCCGATCCCGCTTCTGATGGCGGCAGGCGCGACGAACAGCGCGCCGAGAAAGCGGTCGTCAATGACGCTGGCAAAGCCTTTGAGCCCCCCTTCTTCTTCCCATACCCAGGTTTGTGCGGCTGGCAGATAAACATCCCGCACGATGGATTCACTTTCGCGCCAGTAGCGTTCTTCGATAAACGGATGGGCATGGATCGTGCTTTCCATCCACAGCGCCAGAATCGACGGTAGATCGCCAGCCTTTGATTCACGAATCATGTTGTTCTCCCGGGTAACAGATACAGGTGGTGACATGGTCGTTGACCAGGCCGCATGCCTGCATAAAGGAGTAACAGATGGTGGTGCCGACAAACTTAAATCCGCGTTTTTTTAACGCTTTAGACAGTGCATCTGACGCAGGTGTAGAGGTGGGGATATCACTCAGGTTGGCAGCGCGGGTCAGTTGCGGTTGGTTATCAACAAATGACCAGACGAACTCGCTAAACGATTCTCCGTTTTGCGCCATGGTCAGAAAGGCGCGAGCGTTGCCGATAATGGCCTGAATTTTTCCTCGATGGCGAATAATGCCAGCATCCAGTACCAGTCTTTCCACATCCTCTTCGGTCATGGCCGCCACTTTTTCCGGGTCAAAATAGTGGAAGGCGTGGCGATAATTTTCTCGTTTCTTTAGCACGGTGATCCATGATAAACCGGCCTGTTGGCCTTCCAGACAGATCATTTCGAACAGCTTGTTGCCATCTGTTTCGGGGACGCCCCATTCCTTGTCGTGGTAGGCAATGTAAAGTGGGTCCTGGCTGACCCATCCGCAACGCTGCATATTCTTCCTCGCTGTTTTTACTGGCGTAAAAATTTCATTCGGCCCGCCTTGACGCGCCAGCTAAAAAGACAATATTTAATACAGGGCCTGATGGGCCCGATATCCTTCATACAATGACAATAATATCGCCGAATTCGGCTCTTTTCTGGAGTCGCGTTGATGATTATAAGAAACAGTAGTGGTCGCCAAAGGTTAACTCTGGCGAGCGTCGTAGTTTGTGCGCTGTTCATCAATACAGCATATGGCTGGCAACAAGAATATATCGTTGATGCGATGTCAGGGCATACGGCTGAACGTTATACATGGGACAGCGATCACCAACCACGTTATAACGACATTCTGGAAGAACGTATTCGCTCCACTCAAAACGTGGCGGGTCCCGTGGTGAATCTGGCGGATGAAACGCCTATGGATGCGACCAGCGGCATGAGTATGGGCTGGAACTTTCCGCTTTCAAGGCAGGTGATGACCGGTCCGGTGGCCGCGCTGCATTATGACGGTTCGACCACGTCTACTTACAACGAATTTGGCGATAGCGTGACGTCGGTAACGCAGAACGATCCGCTGTGGCATGCCAGCGTCAGCACGTTAGGCTGGCGAGTCAATTCTCAGTTCGGTGATGTGCGACCGTGGGCGCAAATCAGCTATAACCAGCAGTTTGGCGAGAATATCTGGAAAGCGCAGTCGGGCCTCAGTCGCATGACGGCGGCGGGTCAAGACGGTAACTGGCTGGATGTTACCGTTGGCGCAGATATGCTGTTGAACCGGCACATGGCGGCTTACGCGGCGCTTTCGCAGGCGGAAAATAGCGCCAATAACAGCGACTATATGTACACCATGGGAGTGAGTGCCAAATTTTAACGCAAAAAATCATCAGCTAAACATCTCCGTTACATATTGAGAACAGCAATCACACGCCCCTCAGCGATAGCGTGTACTAACTCTTACGATAAAATTCAGTAACCCGACTTTTTGTCTCGTCATTCATTCCGCATTCCAGGCATTTCATTCCGTCCTGGTGGCATTTCATGCCGTTTTCTCCTGGCCATAAAAGCGCTTCGGTATGGTTGTTGGCAGAGAATTTCCCATTTTGCTTATGCAGGAAGACTGCCATGAAAACTTCTGATTATCAGCGCACACGCTGGCTAACACTGATCGGCACGATTATTACCCAATTTGCTTTAGGTTCTGTTTATACCTGGAGCCTGTTTAATGGCGCGCTCTCTTCTAAGCTCGATGCGCCGGTCAGTCAGGTGGCATTTTCTTTTGGCTTGCTGAGCCTCGGGCTGGCGATTTCCTCTTCCGTTGCCGGCAAGCTGCAGGAACGTTTTGGCGTGAAACGCGTCACCATGGCTTCCGGTATTTTACTCGGCGTCGGTTTCTTCTTAACCGCCCATTCCAACAGCCTGATTATGCTGTGGCTGAGCGCTGGTGTGCTGGTTGGTCTGGCGGATGGTGCAGGTTACCTGTTAACGCTTTCCAACTGCGTAAAATGGTTCCCTGAGCGTAAAGGGCTGATTTCCGCCTTTGCCATCGGTTCTTATGGCCTTGGCAGCCTCGGTTTTAAATTTATCGACAGCCAACTGCTGAGCACCGTGGGCCTGGAAAAAACCTTCATGATTTGGGGCGCGATCGTACTGGTGATGATCGTCTTTGGCTCCACGCTGATGAAAGATGCGCCGAATCAGGAAGTGAAAGCGAAGAATGGCGTGGTTGAGAACGACTACACCCTGGCGCAGTCCATGCGCAAACCGCAGTACTGGATGCTGGCAGTCATGTTCCTGACGGCGTGTATGAGCGGTCTGTACGTCATTGGCGTGGCGAAAGATATCGCACAAAGCCTGGCGCATATGGATGTGGCGACGGCGGCGAATGCGGTTACCGTCATTTCTATCGCGAACCTGTCGGGTCGTCTGGTGCTGGGGATTCTGTCCGATAAAATCTCCCGTATTCGCGTGATCACCATTGGTCAGGTCGTTTCGCTGGTCGGTATGGCTGCACTGTTGTTCGCGCCGCTGAATGACGTAACCTTCTTTATGGCAATTGCCTGTGTCGCGTTTAACTTTGGCGGCACCATCACCGTATTCCCGTCACTGGTCAGCGAGTTCTTCGGTCTGAATAACCTGGCTAAAAACTACGGTGTTATTTACCTGGGCTTCGGTATCGGTAGCATTTGCGGTTCCATTATCGCCTCGCTGTTTGGCGGGTTCTATGTGACCTTCTGCGTTATCTTTGCGCTGTTAATCATTTCGCTGGCGCTTTCTACCACTATTCGTCAGCCACAACGTAGCGTCTATACCGAGGCGCACGCCTAAATCTATTAGTAGTATGATTAATACCTGGCGCATATATTTACAAAAATTTATGCGCCATTTTCATTCTCTATAAGCACTTTTGCTCCCTCCTGTGGTCTACTTACCCGCGCCCGTAGACATTTCACCTCTGCTGTTGTCGCATTTTTCCTCTGTCAGGTCTGATTGATCGCTGCTCAGGGTTTTTTATCCCGATTTCCAGGGTTTGTTTGCATGAGATACATTAAGTCGATGACGCAGCAGAAACTCAGTTTCTTGCTGGCAATCTATATCGGTTTGTTTATGAACTGTGCTGTATTTTTCCGTCGCTTTAGCGGATATGCGCACGATTTTACCGTCTGGAAAGGACTCTCCGCGGTTGTTGAATTGGCCGGCACTGTGCTGGTGACCTTCTTTTTACTACGCCTTCTCTCTTTGTTTGGCCGCCGCGCCTGGCGTGTCCTGGCAACCTGTTTGGTGCTGTGTTCTGCCGGCGCCAGTTATTATATGACCTTCCTGAACGTGGTAATTGGTTACGGTATTATCGCCTCCGTAATGACCACGGATATTGATTTATCGAAAGAAGTCGTCGGCTGGCATTTCATCGTGTGGCTGGTTTCGGTCAGTATTATTCCCTTGGTGCTGATTTGGAGTAACCGCTGCCGCTACACGTTGATGAGACAAATTCGTACGCCGGGCATGAGGTGGCGTAGCGTAGCGGTAGTTTTACTGGCCGGCCTGATGGTATGGGCGCCGATTCGCCTGCTGAGCATGCAACAGAGAAGCGTAGAGCGAGAAACAGGTATCGATTTACCCAGCTATGGCGGGGTTGTGGCAAACTCTTACTTGCCGTCAAACTGGCTCTCTGCGCTGGGTCTGTACGCCTGGGCACAGGTGGATGAATCCTCAGACACCAAATCGCTGATGAACCCGGCGAAGAAATTTACCTATGTTGAGCCTAAGAACCTCGACGACACCTATGTGGTCTTTATTATCGGCGAAACCACCCGCTGGGACCATATGGGGATTTTTGGCTATGAGCGAAATACCACGCCAAGGCTCGCCCAGGAGAAAAACCTGGCCGCGTTCCGTGGATATTCCTGTGACACGGCGACCAAACTTTCGCTGCGCTGTATGTTTGTGCGTGAAGGTGGGGCGGAAGAAAACCCGCAGCGTACCCTGAAAGAACAAAACGTCTTTTCCGTGCTCGGTCAGTTAGGGTTCAAGACAGACCTCTACGCGATGCAAAGCGAGATGTGGTTCTACAGCAATACCATGGCGGAGAACATCGCTTACCGAGAGCAGATTGGCGCAGAGCCGCGTAACCGTGGCAAGAACGTTGACGATATGCTGTTGATTACCGAAATGCAGCAGTCTCTGCAACCGACGGATGATGATGGCAAACGTCTGATTATTCTGCATACCAAAGGTTCGCATTTTAACTACACGCAGCGCTACACCCGCGAATATGCGCAGTGGAAGCCGGAGTGTGTCAATGTGGATAGCGGTTGCTCGAAAGCCGAGATGATTAACTCTTTTGATAACTCGGTAACCTATGTTGATCACTTTATTACCAAAGTGTTTGATCAACTGCGGGATAAGAAAGCGATAGTGTTCTACGCCGCCGATCACGGTGAGTCGATTAACGAGCGTGAGCACCTGCACGGTACGCCGCGTAAAATGGCTCCGCCAGAGCAGTTCCGCGTGCCAATGCTGGTGTGGATGTCAGACAAATATCTGGAAGACCCAGACCATGCGAAGGCGTTTGCACACCTGAAGCAAGAAGCTGATATGAAGGTGCCGCGTCGTCATGTGGAACTGTACGACACTATTTTGGGTTGCCTCGGTTATACCTCGCCAAATGGCGGTATTAACGAGAATAACAACTGGTGCCGTATCCCGGACGCGAAGAAGGTTACGGCTCAGTAATCGGGCTGCTGACTTTCTCGCCGATCAAATGGCATTTTGATACTAAGGGATTGACGGGGGCGCGGCTGAGCAGTAAGATGCGCCCCGCATTCGGTGATTGGCGCAGCCTGGTAGCGCACTTCGTTCGGGACGAAGGGGTCGGAGGTTCGAATCCTCTATCACCGACCAAATTCAAAACCCTGCTCAACGAGCAGGGTTTTTTGCATTTGAAACCCACGAGGATGAGAACCTCCGGGGGGAAGAGGTTCGACTCGAGCGCAGCGAGAGAACGTTGCGTTAGCAACGGCCCGTAGGGCGAGCCACGTCAGTGGCGAGTAATCCTCTCTCACCGACCAAAATTGACCTTCCTTTTATCTGTAAAAATTGTGCACCACTTCCCACTGACTGTTAACGATTCTGTGACATATTCCATTGCCTTTTTTTATATTTGCTTGAAACTTTTTTTGCGCTACTTATGGCTGAACCTGGCATTTTCCGCTGTGCGCTTTAGCGTTCATGGCATTAATCGCTCAGATATGCAGCATTAATTTAGAAAGTTTTAATAATTTGCATAAATGTTAATCACCAAATGTTGCGAAATATTAAGATGTTTATTCTGGCATAGTGCGCGTAGCACAAATTTCCCTGCTGAAAATGTCCTTCTGCACTTTTTTTAATCTTTGTTTGCGAATTCTCACCGTTGGTGTAAATCACGGTTACCTGTATTGACGTTTTCACATTCTGTTGACAGATTGTAGGGCATGAGGGGCATTTCATGGAGAATCCGCACTGCAACTCAGTCGCTTATGTGAACGGAATCCCTATCCTCTTAACGCCGACCCGGCCGGGTAAAAAACAAAAAAGGCCAGGCGGTGCAAACCCACTGCAAAGGGTAAAACAACAAACATCACATTTGGAGCAGAAGAATGAGTATTTCCTTGAAGAAGTCAGGGATGCTGAAGCTTGGTCTGAGCCTGGTGGCTATGACCTGCGCCGCAAGCGTACAGGCTAAAACTCTGGTTTATTGTTCAGAAGGATCTCCTGAAGGCTTTAACCCACAGCTTTTCACCTCTGGCACGACCTATGATGCCAGCTCCGTACCGATCTATAACCGCCTGGTCGAGTTCAAAACCGGTACAACTGAAGTGATCCCGGGCCTTGCTGAGAAGTGGGAAATCAGCGAAGACGGTAAAACCTATACCTTCCACCTGCGCCAGGGCGTGAAGTGGCAGGACAACAAAGATTTCAAACCGACGCGCGATTTAAACGCCGATGACGTGGTGTTCTCTTTCGATCGTCAGAAAAATGCCCAGAACCCGTACCACAAAGTCTCTGGCGGTAGCTATGAATACTTCGAAGGGATGGGCCTGCCAGATCTGATCTCCGAAGTGAAAAAAGTGGACGATAAAACCGTTCAGTTCGTGCTGACTCGCCCGGAAGCGCCTTTCCTGGCTGATCTGGCGATGGACTTCGCTTCTATTCTTTCCAAAGAATATGCAGACAACATGCTGAAAGCCGGCTCCCCGGAGAAAGTGGATCTGAACCCAATTGGGACCGGTCCGTTCCAGCTGCAGCAGTACCAGAAAGACTCCCGTATTCTGTATAAAGCATTCGAAGGTTACTGGGGCACCAAGCCACAGATTGACCGTCTGGTCTTCTCGATTACGCCTGACGCTTCCGTGCGTTACGCCAAACTGCAGAAGAACGAGTGCCAGGTGATGCCGTACCCGAACCCGGCAGATATCGCGCGCATGAAGCAGGATAAAAACATTAACCTGATGGAGCAGGCCGGTCTGAACGTTGGCTACCTCTCTTTCAACACCGAGAAGAAACCGTTTGATGACGTGAAAGTCCGTCAGGCGCTGACCTACGCGGTGAACAAAGAAGCCATCATTAAAGCGGTATATCAGGGCGCTGGCGTTGCCGCGAAAAACCTGATCCCACCGACCATGTGGGGCTATAACGACGACGTTAAAGACTACACCTACGATCCTGAAAAGGCTAAAGCGCTGCTGAAGGAAGCGGGTCAGGATAAAGGCTTCACCGTTGAGCTGTGGGCCATGCCGGTACAGCGTCCTTACAACCCGAACGCCCGCCGTATGGCGGAAATGGTTCAGGCTGACTGGGCGAAAATTGGCGTTCAGGCCAAGATTGTGACCTACGAGTGGGGCGAATATCTGAAACGCGCCAAAGCGGGTGAGCATCAGGCGGTGATGATGGGTTGGACCGGTGACAACGGGGATCCGGACAACTTCTTCGCCACCCTGTTCAGCTGTGCGGCAGCGAAAGACGGTTCCAACTACTCTCGCTGGTGCTACAAGCCGTTTGAAGATCTGATCCAGCCGGCGCGTGCGACCGACGATCACAACAAACGTATTGAACTGTACAAGCAAGCTCAGGTTGTTATGCACGATCAGGCCCCGGCTCTGATTGTTGCTCACTCCACCGTGTATGAACCAGTGCGTAAAGAAGTGAAAGGCTATGTGGTTGATCCATTGGGCAAACATCACTTCGAAAACGTCTCTGTCGAATAATTAAAAGCAAGCCAGGCAGCGCTACGGACCGTTAAGTCGGGTCACCGTAGCGCCACCTGACAGTAATGCTTTATCTCCCTCTCGCTGGAGGGGGAGATAAGATTTGTGAGCAATACAGATTCACGGTTCCAGGCCGTGCGTCATTAGAGAGAATCCGGGTTATGTTGCAGTTCATTCTCCGACGTTTGGGACTCGTCATCCCCACGTTTATCGGTATCACTCTTCTCACCTTTGCTTTCGTTCATATGATCCCCGGCGATCCGGTAATGATCATGGCGGGTGAGCGTGGAATTTCCCCTGAGCGTCATGCTCAACTGTTGGCTGAACTCGGTCTGGATAAACCGATGTGGCAGCAGTACCTCCATTATATCTGGGGGGTTATGCATGGTGATTTAGGTATCTCGCTGAAAAGCCGATTACCGGTGTGGGAAGAGTTCGTTCCTCGCTTTAAAGCAACGCTGGAACTTGGCGTCTGCGCGATGATTTTCGCCGTTGCGGTGGGTATTCCGGTGGGAGTACTTGCTGCCGTTAAGCGCGGCTCCATTTTCGACCACACTGCCGTTGGCCTGGCGCTGACCGGTTACTCCATGCCGATTTTCTGGTGGGGCATGATGCTGATCATGCTGGTTTCCGTGCAGTGGAACCTGACGCCGGTTTCCGGTCGGGTGAGCGACATGGTGTTCCTTGATGATTCCAATCCCCTGACCGGTTTTATGCTGATTGACACCGCCATTTGGGGTGAAGAGGGCAACTTTATCGATGCGCTGGCGCATATGATCCTGCCGGCAATGGTGCTTGGCACCATTCCTCTGGCGGTAATTGTGCGTATGACTCGTTCATCGATGCTGGAAGTACTGGGTGAAGATTACATTCGTACCGCACGCGCCAAAGGCCTGACCCGTATGCGCGTCATCATCATTCACGCTCTGCGTAACGCGATGCTGCCCGTTGTGACCGTTATCGGCCTGCAGGTCGGTACGTTATTGGCTGGGGCGATCCTGACCGAGACTATTTTCTCGTGGCCGGGACTGGGACGCTGGTTGATCGATGCGCTACAACGCCGTGATTATCCAGTGGTACAGGGCGGGGTACTGCTGGTCGCGACGATGATTATCCTCGTCAACCTGCTGGTAGACCTGCTGTACGGCGTGGTGAACCCGCGTATTCGGCATAGGAAGTAAGGGGCCATCATGTCACAGGTTACTGAAAATAAAGTTATTGCTGCACCGGTGCCCATGACCCCGCTGCAGGAGTTCTGGCACTATTTTAAACGCAACAAAGGTGCGGTTGTTGGGCTGGTGTACGTTGTCGTGATGATCCTGATTGCGGTCTTTGCCAACCTCCTCGCGCCGTACAACCCGGCAGAGCAGTTCCGCGATACGCTGCTGGCTCCTCCTGCGTGGCAGGAAGGCGGTACCATGGCGCATCTGTTTGGTACTGATGATGTGGGCCGCGATGTGCTGTCCCGCCTGATGTACGGTGCGCGTTTGTCTCTGTTGGTCGGCTGTCTGGTGGTGGTGCTCTCCCTGCTGATGGGCGTGATTCTCGGGCTGATTGCCGGTTACTTTGGTGGGATTGTCGATAACGTCATCATGCGTGTGGTCGATATCATGCTGGCACTGCCGAGCCTGTTACTGGCGCTGGTGCTGGTGGCGGTATTTGGGCCCTCGATTGGCAACGCCGCGCTGGCGCTGACGTTCGTGGCATTGCCGCACTATGTGCGTTTGACGCGCGCCGCCGTCCTGGTGGAGGTTAACCGCGACTACGTTACCGCATCCCGCGTGGCCGGAGCCGGTGCGATGCGCCAGATGTTCGTCAATATTCTTCCTAACTGTCTTGCGCCGCTGATTGTTCAGGCGTCGCTTGGCTTCTCTAACGCCATTCTCGATATGGCTGCCCTCGGCTTCCTGGGGATGGGCGCACAGCCGCCTACGCCGGAATGGGGCACCATGCTCTCTGACGTGTTGCAATTTGCCCAAAGCGCCTGGTGGGTCGTGACCTTCCCGGGGCTGGCAATCCTGCTGACGGTGCTGGCATTTAACCTGATGGGTGACGGTCTGCGTGACGCGCTCGATCCCAAACTGAAGCAGTAAGAGGTTCGAGATGGCGTTATTAAATGTAGATAAATTATCGGTGCACTTCGGCGATGTGGGGTCCGAATTCCGTGCCGTAGACCGCATTAGTTACAGCGTGAACCAGGGTGAAGTGGTTGGCATTGTAGGGGAGTCCGGCTCTGGTAAGTCCGTCAGCTCGCTGGCGATCATGGGATTGATTGACTACCCAGGCCGCGTTATGGCCGAAAATCTGGAGTTTAATGGTCGTGACCTGAAGCGCATCTCTGAGAAAGAGCGTCGCCAGTTAGTGGGCGCGGAAGTGGCGATGATCTTCCAGGACCCGATGACCAGCCTTAACCCGTGCTACACCGTCGGCTACCAAATTATGGAAGCCATTAAGGTGCACCAGGGCGGCAACAAAAAAACGCGTATTCAGCGGGCGATTGACCTGCTGACGCTGGTGGGGATCCCCGATCCGGCCTCGCGTCTGGATGTCTATCCGCACCAGTTGTCTGGTGGGATGAGCCAGCGCGTGATGATCGCGATGGCGATTGCCTGTCGTCCAAAGCTGTTGATTGCCGACGAACCGACAACGGCGCTGGATGTGACCATTCAGGCGCAGATCATCGAGCTACTGCTGGAATTGCAGCAAAAAGAGAACATGGCGCTGGTCTTAATCACGCACGACCTGGCGCTGGTGGCCGAAGCGGCGCACAAGATCATTGTGATGTACGCCGGGCAGGTAGTGGAAACCGGGGCCGCGCAGGATATTTTTCGCGCGCCGCGTCATCCGTATACCCAAGCGTTGCTGCGCGCGTTGCCGGAGTTCGCTCAGGATAAAGCGCGTCTGGCTTCGTTGCCGGGCGTGGTGCCAGGTAAATATGACCGCCCGACCGGTTGTTTACTGAACCCGCGCTGCCCCTATGCGACTGACAAATGCCGCGCTGAAGAACCTGAACTGAACCTGCTGGAAGGCGGTCGTCAGTCGAAATGCCACTACCCACTTGATGATGCCGGGAGGCCTGGGCTATGAGTACGCAAAAGGCCGCTTTGCCACAGCCGCTGTTGCAGGCAATTGACCTGAAAAAACACTACCCGGTGAAGAAGGGGATGTTCGCCCCGGAACGCCTGGTGAAAGCGCTGGACGGCGTCTCCTTTACCCTGGAACGCGGCAAAACGCTGGCGGTGGTAGGCGAGTCGGGCTGTGGGAAATCCACCCTTGGTCGCCTGCTGACGATGATTGAAGTCCCGACCGGCGGCGAGCTGTATTACCAGGGGCAGGATCTGCTTAAGCACGACCCGCAGGCGCAGAAGCTGCGCCGGCAGAAAATCCAGATTGTGTTCCAGAACCCTTACGGTTCCCTGAACCCGCGCAAGAAAGTAGGGCAGATTCTGGAAGAGCCGCTGCTGATCAACTCCACGCTAAGTAAAGAGGAGCGTCGTGAAAAAGCGCTGGCGATGATGGCGAAAGTGGGGCTGAAAACCGAGCACTATGACCGCTATCCGCACATGTTCTCCGGCGGTCAGCGTCAGCGTATTGCCATCGCTCGCGGGCTGATGCTTGATCCAGACGTGGTGATCGCCGACGAACCGGTCTCGGCGCTGGACGTTTCTGTTCGTGCGCAGGTGCTGAACCTGATGATGGACTTGCAGCAGGAACTGGGGCTGTCATACGTCTTTATCTCGCATGACCTGTCGGTGGTAGAGCACATTGCCGATGAAGTGATGGTGATGTATTTAGGCCGCTGCGTGGAAAAAGGAACGAAGGATCAGATCTTCAATAATCCGCGTCATCCGTATACGCAGGCGCTGCTATCCGCGACGCCACGCCTGAACCCGGACGATCGCCGCGAGCGTATCAAGCTGACCGGTGAGCTGCCAAGCCCGCTGAATCCACCGCCGGGCTGTGCGTTCAATGCCCGCTGCCGTCGGCGTTTTGGTCCGTGTACCCAGCTTCAGCCGCAGCTGAAGGATTACGGTGGACAACTCGTGGCCTGTTTCGCTGTTGACCAGGATGAAAATCCACAGCAATAAACGTGGGTTATGACCTGATAACCGGAGCCTTGTGCTCCGGTTTTTTTATATTTTGTTTTTACGTCCACAATGTGAGTCCTCTGGCAGAACATTATTCCACAGCGTCTAAAATGTAGTCAGATTTCCTCTCGTCACAGAAATATCTATTTCGCAGTTGCTAACTGTCAGGAGCAAATGTGGTCACGATACGCTGGGATATTAAAACAATTGATCGTCTGTCGATGGTTGAGGATGTCCTGAAGGAATTTTCCTGCTGCGATATCAATATCATCTCCATGAAAGTCACACCTGGACGGATCCTGATTAAATCCTGGTGCCGCCAGTTACAGGATATTTCCTGCGTGCAATCCTGTTTAGGTCGGCGCGCCGATATTATTAACGTCGCTTACCTGTGTGAAGAGATAAGCGAACTGTCAACGCCTGAGCCAGAACGCCCGCGCTATTTCTCTGACATTATTTGTAGCAGCCAGAGCATGCACTCGCTTATCGAAAAGGCGATAAAAATTGCCGACAGCAAATATACCGTTTTGATCCGCGGCGATACGGGTACTGGCAAAGAACTGCTGGCCCGGGCTATCCATAATTCCGGGCAGCGACGTTTTTATCCGTTTATTCCGATCAACTGCTCTGCGCTACCTGAGTCGTTGATGGAGAGTGAATTCTTTGGCTATGAGAAAGGGGCTTTTAGCGGTGCGGATTGTAAAGGCAAAAAAGGGCTGTTTGAAATGGCCGATAAAGGCACCCTTTTTCTCGATGAATTTGGTGAAATGTCGCTGAGCTTACAGGCTAAATTACTGCGCGTACTTCAGGATGGCGGGATCCGTCGCGTTGGCGGGGCGCAAATTATTCCGGTCAATGTGCGCATTATTGTGGCAACTAACGCCAATCTGGAAGAGATGGTGGAACAACGTCTGCTGCGCGCCGATCTCTATTACCGCATCAATGTACTTTCACTGACCATTCCGCCTCTGCGGGAGCGCCCGCAGGATATCAGCCTATTGATTCGCCACTTTGTGCAGAAATATGCGAAGGAATTCCAGCGACGGATCATTCTGGATAAAGCCTGCTTTGATGCCCTGCATCATCACACCTGGCCGGGAAACGTTCGTGAACTGGAAAATACCATCATTCGCCTGATGCTGATGGCGGAATCTGATGTCATTACGCGGGAAGAATTAGGGATGGTGAATTTGCCTGCTGTTGAGCTGACGCCGACAGAGCGTCCTTTTAAAGAACAGGTTTTGTGTGCTGAACGCCAGCTTATTGAACAGATGGTGGAAGAGAATGTGTCGTCGCGGCATATCGCTAAAGCGCTGGGGGTGTCACATACCACGGTACTGAATAAAATTCGCAGCTATCAACTGGAGAGCGTGAGTTAAGCGCCGTCAGTGACTGACGGCGCTGTAAACGGATTAGTCAATCAGCTTCAATAATGGCGACAGGCACAGCAGGATCCCGTACAACAGGATTAGCCAGGTTTTCAGCCCGCGCAGTTTTTCCAGTTGCGTTACTTTATAGATCAGGAAAAACGGAATAATACAGGACACAATCCCGTAAAGTGGGCTACCCAACTGGAAGAACACCAGTACCGATACACGAAATGACACCCAGATCACCAGGGTGATAACAATAAAGGTGCAAATACCCAGCGTAAGCACCAGGGGATTAATTTTCTCCACATCAATAACGCGGCTCAGAACATTAAGAATAATACCCTTAATCGCCTCGTGGAACCCCAGATAAATACCAAAGAATGCAGTTAATACGGCGAAGATATTTAGCACCGTTGAGGTGATATGAATAATTTGCCCAGGAATGACTTGCGCTGCCAGCGCCAGTGCGGAAATATTTTGTTCGAAGGCCGAAACGGCCTCTTCATGACTAATAGAAAAGGTAAAAGAGAATGAGAAAAACAGAATGACCGCAATCAGCGTAATGTAACTGATGCGATGCGTGCGTATTGCCATGCGGGTGGCCAGAACCCGGTCCGCTACCCGCTTGCGGTAGGCGATGTTCATTGGGTTCAACACCTGAATAAACACCGCCGAGAAGAAGCAGAACGGGATGGTCAGCAGTACGTCGCGAAAGAAGACCGATGCTTCAGGGAATGCGCTGATATTAGAGAAGTTCCAGTGCGGAACCATCGCAAAACCAAACACGATGATGATCCCCACTTTGACTACCACCATCGGGCCGGAGATTTTAAACAGCAGCTTTTCTCCCCCGGAAGCAATGGCCACCAGCACGGCAAAAATGGCCACTTTATAGATTATCGATAGTGAAAGATCGGCATCGGTTAAGCCGAATGTTTTGATATATGAGGCACTGTCAAAAACCACGGATAAGGAATAGATAAATATGCCGTGAATAATCATCAAAAAATAGATGACGCCAAGAAATACACCCCAGTTTTTTCCCAGGTAATGACTGATAATATCGGTATAGTCATTACAAGTTTCACTTTCTGATAATGTTTTTAAATAAATATCCTGCACAATATAGGTTGCTGGATAGGCAATAATAAAGGCGACGATAAATACCCAAATGCCTGTTAAGCCTATTTGTACTGGCATCAGTACCGTTCCGGCACCAATTGCCATACCGATACACAGTAATACCCAGCCAAAGTCGTATTTCGTAAACGGTATTTTCTTTGAGAATGGTACGGTGGTTGCTGTATTGTTGCTTAGTTGTAATGTGTCGTCCTGCATAGAACCCCCTGCCCAAAATACGCGCTCTCCCCGAAACAGGATTGCGCGTATTACCAGACTGTTGTGCCTTGATTCTCAACAACCTGAACCGATCGGCGTCGGTTCAGGTCATAATGGTCAGAATGTTGCCTTTCTGATGGCGTGTTCAAGGTCGTTAATAATATCTTCTGGATCTTCAAGACCCACAGAAAGACGGATAAGCCCGTCGGTAATACCTGCTTTAAGCCGTTCCTCTGGCGCAACGGGCGAATGTGTCATAGACGCTGGGTGCTGAATGAGGGTTTCGGTATCACCGAGACTGACCGCGAGGAGGCACAATTCTACAGAATTGATCATCCGTCTGCCAGCCTCGAGGCCGCCGGCTATTTCGAAGCTGATAATTCCTCCTGGCAGGCTCATCTGTCGCTGGCCCAGCTCATACTGCGGGTGTGAAGACAAGCCAGGATAATAAACGCGGGTAATGGATGGATGCCCCTCGAGGAAGCGGGCGATTTTCAATGCGTTTTCACAGTGGCGTTCCATACGAATCCCCAGTGTTTTAACGCCGCGTAGCGTCAACCACGCGTTGAAAGGACTCATGCAGCCGCCGGTGATATCTTTCAGACCAACAAACCGCGCCTGGTCAATAAACTCCTGCTTACCAACAATGATGCCGCCAATCACGTCTCCGTGACCGTTGATATATTTAGTGACGCTGTGCACCACAATATCCGCGCCTAACTGTAAAGGCTGCTGGCAGTACGGTGACATAAAGGTGTTATCCACCACCAGCAATGCGCCTTGTTGATGGGCGATACCGGCTACCGTTTCAATGTCGACCAGCGACAGCGTCGGGTTAGCGGGCGTTTCGATATACACTACTTTGGTTTCCGGGCGCATGGCGGCGCGGATTTCTTCAGGCTTTGCCGCATCGACGAAGCTGACGTTAATCCCAAACTTCGGCATGCTGTGCGACAAAAATGCGTGGGTGCAGCCGTAAATCGCGCTGGCGGAAACGATATGGTCGCCCTGTTGGCACAACGTCAGCAGCGTGGTGGTGATGGCAGAAATACCCGATGCGGTTGCCAGCCCGGCTTCACCTCTTTCCAGTACCGCCAGCTTTTTCTCCAGCGCATCGGTGGTGGGGTTACCCAAACGGGTGTAAATGTACCCGGACTCCTCGAGCGCAAAGCGGGCGGCACCTTGTTCGGCGCTGTCAAAAACAAACGTTGAAGTCTGGAAAATAGGCGTACTGAGCGCGCCAGTAGAAGGGTCGGGTTGTTGCCCCGCGTGAACGATCTGGGTGTTGAATCCGTAAGTACGACAGTCAGACATGATATCTCCTTTGATTCGGAACAGAACAGCTCACAGTCAAATAGCAATCACTGTGCCAGAAAATTAAGGTATAGATATCAATGAGATATGTCTTTTTCTGTATTGAAGAGTGGCAGGAATGTTGCCAACTGGCAAGAATCTTTCCAGCGTAATGGTGCGAAAACAGGTGAAATGCGAGGCGCTACGCAGAGCCGTATATTGCGCAGTGATATGGCAAGTAGGCTACCGTAGAATCAGCGGCAAGCCGGGAATTCCCGGTGAGGCGCAATGTTGCGGGGGCTTGATCCCCGGCGGCATCGGTTGCTGGAAAGAGAAAACCCCCGCACGTTGTTAGGTATAAACCAGGCAACAAGACGGGGGCTAACTTGACTCCAGACAAGTTAAGAATAGCCGCGAACAGTTGCCATTGCAACACAGGCGGCTATATGACGCTCGCACAGTTAGGCGTGGCCTTCTGGCACGATTTAGCGGCTCCGATCATCGCTGGCATTATTGCCAGCCTGATTGTGAGCTGGCTGCGTAACAGGAAGTAATGCACCTTGCGGGCGTCTGTCTGCCGTGATGGCAACATGCGCCCGAACCAGGCCGCAGGGGGTAACTTTGCGGCCTTTTTCGGCTTAAATGCAGATAAATCTCGTCGCCAGGTGCCTATTCTGTCGGGATAATGCATGCTGGGAAGTTTTCAGATACCGCCTCTCTTAATACCGCTACGATCGGGTATACTCTGACGGCAGTTTCGTCTATCCGTGGAGAGTCAGTTTGCGTGTCAGTCGCTCGTTAACAATTAAGCAGATGGCAATGGTTGCGGCCGTTGTCATGGTGTTTGTGTTTATTTTTTGCACCGTTTTGTTGTTCCATCTGGTCCAGCAGAATCGCTACAACACGGCTACGCAACTGGAAAGTATCGCTCGCTCCGTCCGTGAGCCTCTGTCGGGCACGATCCTGAAAGGGGATATTCCCGAAGCAGAAGCTATTTTAAGAAGTATTCGACCAGCAGGCGTGGTCAGCCGCGCCGATGTGGTGCTTCCCAATCAGTTTCAGGCGCTGCGGATGAGCTTTATTCCTGAACGCCCGGTTCCGGTTACGGTGACTCGCCTGTTTGAACTTCCGGTACAAATTTCGCTGCCGGTCTATTCTCTTGAGCGTTCAGCGAATCCGCAACCGCTGGCGTATCTGGTGCTGCAGGCGGATTCGTACCGTATGTACAAGTTCGTGATGAGTACGCTCTCCACGTTAGTGACCATTTACTTACTTCTCTCGTTAATACTCACGGTAGCCATCTCATGGTGTATTAACAGATTGATTTTGCATCCATTACGTAAAATAGCGCGTGAGCTGAACGACATTCCCCAGCAGGATCTGATTGGCTATCAGCTGGCATTGCCGCGTCTGCATCAGGACGACGAGATTGGCCTGCTGGTGCGTAGCTATAACCTCAATCAGCAACTGATTCAGCGCCGCAGTGAAGAGCAAAGCGACCATTCAATGCGGTTCCCGGTTTCTGAGCTGCCCAACAAGTCGTTTCTGATGGCGCTGCTGGAGCAGGTTGTGAACCGCCAGCAGACAACGGCGTTGATGATTGTCACCTGCGAAACCCTGCGTGATACCGCGGGTGTGTTATCCGAGACCCAGCGGGAAATCCTGCTGCTTACGCTGGTTGAAAAGCTGAAGTCAGTATTGGCCCCCAGAATGGTGCTTACCCAGGTGAGCGGCTATGACTTTGCCATCATCGCACATGGTGTGAAAGAACCCTGGCACGCTATTACGCTAGGTCAGCAAGTACTCACTATCGTTAACGAGCGATTACCGATTCAGGGCATTCAACTCCGTCCAACCTGCAACATTGGGGTGGCGATGTTTAATGGCGATTTGACCGCAGAACAGCTTTACCACCGCGCACTCTCAGCCGTGTTAACGTCGCGTCACAAGGGTAAAAACCGGATTCAGTTCTTTGACCCGTTGCAGATGGAAGAGGCGCAACAGCGTTTGACGGAAGAGAACGATATTCTTACCGCGCTGGATAACCATCAGTTTGCGCTCTGGATGCAGCCGCAGGTGGAGATGTCCAGCGGTAAGGTATTGAGCGCAGAAGCATTATTGCGAATGCAGCAGCCAGACGGAAGCTGGGAACTGCCAGAAGGGTTAATCGACAGGATTGAGTCCTGTGGCCTGATGGTGACGGTCGGTTACTGGGTGCTGGAGGAGACATGCCGCCAGCTGTCAGCCTGGCAGGAACGCGGCCTGATGCTGCCGCTCTCGGTGAACCTGTCTGCGCTACAGCTGATGCATCCGAGTATGGTGTCGGATCTGCTGGAGTTGCTAAACCGCTATCGCATCAAGCCTGGGACGTTGATTCTGGAAGTGACCGAAAGCCGGCATATTGATGATCCTAACGCCGCTGTGGCTATTTTACGCCCGCTGCGCAACGCGGGTGTGCGTATCGCGCTGGACGATTTTGGTATGGGCTATGCGGGTCTGCGGCAGCTGCAGCACATGAAGTCGCTCCCGGTGGATGTACTCAAAATCGATAAGATGTTTGTCGATGGCGTCCCTGAAGATTGCAGCATGATCTCCGCCATCATTCAGTTAGCACATAGCCTCAATTTGCAGATGATCGCTGAGGGCGTCGAAACCGAAGCGCAACGCGAATGGTTATCACAAGCGGGGGTAGAAGTGGCACAAGGGTTCCTGTTTGCCCGGCCGGTTCCGGCGAATATCTTCGAAGAACGTTATCTGACGCCGAAAAACGCTGATTACAAAAGTTAAAAAAGGTCTCGCTTGTGCGAGCCAGCTCAAAATTTTTAACATTTCTGTATCAATTATGATCCAGGCGCATTTCTGTCATGTTGTGTGGGTGTTACTTTAAGGCCGCAGGTTAAACAAAACCTTACAAGACCTGTGGTTTTTACTTTAAGGACACCCTATGAAAACCTCTATATTCAAAAGCCTTTACTTTCAGGTCCTGACAGCAATTGCCATAGGTATTCTCCTTGGCCATTACTACCCTGAATTAGGCGCCCAAATGAAGCCACTTGGTGATGCTTTCGTTAAGCTCATCAAAATGGTCATCGCACCTGTCATCTTCTGTACTGTCGTGACCGGCATTGCAGGCATGGAAAGTATGAAAGCCGTAGGCCGCACCGGTGCGGTTGCACTGCTTTATTTTGAAATTGTCAGTACGATTGCGCTGATCATCGGCCTTATCATCGTCAACGTGGTGCAACCCGGTGCCGGTATGAACGTCGATCCGGCGACGCTGGATGCCAAAGCGGTTGCGATTTACGCCGAACAGGCAAAAGACCAGGGGATCGTAGGCTTCCTGATGGATATTATCCCGGGTAGCGTCATTGGCGCGTTCGCCAGTGGCAACATCCTGCAGGTATTGCTGTTTGCGGTTATGTTTGGTTTTGCGCTGCATCGTTTAGGTAGCAAAGGCCAGATGATTTTCAACGTGATTGAAAGCTTCTCGCAGGTTATTTTTGGCATCATCAACATGATCATGCGCCTGGCGCCGATCGGTGCTTTCGGTGCCATGGCCTTTACCATCGGTAAATATGGCGTCGGGACGCTGGTGCAGTTGGGTCAGTTGATTATCTGTTTCTACATCACCTGTATTCTGTTTGTGGTTGTGGTGTTGGGCTCGATTGCGCGCGCAACCGGCTTCAGCATTTTCAAATTCATCCGCTATATCCGTGAAGAACTGCTGATCGTTCTGGGTACCTCTTCTTCCGAGTCCGCGCTGCCGCGTATGCTCGATAAGATGGAAAAACTGGGCTGTCGCAAGTCGGTTGTCGGGTTGGTTATACCCACGGGCTACTCGTTTAACCTTGATGGGACATCAATCTATCTGACGATGGCGGCGGTGTTTATCGCTCAGGCCACCAACAGCCATATGGATATCTTCCATCAGATAACCCTGCTGGTGGTGCTCCTGCTCTCTTCAAAAGGTGCTGCGGGTGTGACCGGGAGTGGCTTCATTGTTCTGGCCGCGACTATCTCCGCTGTGGGCCATTTACCGGTTGCTGGCCTGGCGCTGATTCTCGGTATTGACCGCTTTATGTCTGAAGCCCGTGCGCTGACTAACCTGGTCGGTAACGGTGTGGCAACTGTTGTAGTAGCGAAATGGGTGAAAGAACTGGACCATAAAAAGCTGGATGATGTGCTGAATAATCGTGCGCCGGATGGCAAAACGCACGAAATATCCTCTTAATCTCTCCACTTATGCCCGTAGTCCCTTCCAGGACTGCGGGCGTTTGCGCATAATTAACCCCTATGCCTGAAACCGCCGATTCGGCGGCGTCGGGATTTTTTCACTTCCTCCGTGACATTTTTATGTTCTTGCGGTCTAACACGAAGTGTTTTTAACGTCATATTCAGAGAGTCCTCTCGCGGGCTGTCTTTTTATTTCCAGGATAGTTGATCAGGGGTTCACATGCAGGGCACAAAAATTCGACTTTTAGCGGGCGGCTTGCTGATGATGGCCACTGCCGGCTATGTGCAGGCAGATGCGCTCCAGCCTGACCCGGCGTGGCAACAGGGCACGCTGGCAAATGGGTTACAGTGGCAAGTCTTAGCCACTCCCCAGCGCCCCAGCGACCGTATTGAGGTTCGCCTGCTGGTCAATACCGGTTCACTCACCGAAAGTACACAACAGAGTGGTTTCAGCCATGCGATCCCGCGTATCGCGCTGACGCAAAGCGGTGGCCTCGATGCTACGCAAGCCCGTTCTCTGTGGCAGCAGGGGTTCGATCCCAGTCGTCCCATGCCGCCCGTTATCGTTTCCTATGATTCCACGCTGTATAACCTCAGTCTGCCTAACAGCCGCAACGATCTGCTGAAAGAGTCACTTTCTTATCTGGCGAATATTTCCGGTAATCTGAGCATCTCCCCTGAATCGGTCAATCATGCGCTGAGTAGCGAAGATATGGTTGCAACCTGGCCGTCAGATACCAAAGAGGGATGGTGGCGCTATCGTCTGAAGGGATCGACGCTGCTGGGTCACGATCCTGCCGATCCGCTGAAAACGCCTGTTGATGCGACGAAAATCCAGTCCTTCTACCAGAAATGGTATACCCCGGATGCGATGACGCTGATTATCGTCGGTAACGTAGATGCGCGCAGCGTGGCTGATCAAATCAATAAAACCTTTGGCGAATTAAAAGGTAAACGTGAAACGCCTGCGCCGGTACCCACGCTCTCTCCGCTGCGTGCAGAGGCCGTAAGCATAATGACCGATGCGGTACATCAGGATCGCCTGTCTATTATGTGGGATACGCCGTGGCAGCCGATCCGTGAATCTGCCGCGCTGTTACGTTACTGGCGCGCTGATTTAGCCCGTGAAGCGTTGTTCTGGCACATTCAGCAGGAACTCACCAAAAACAATGCCAAAGACATTGGCCTTGGCTTTGACTGTCGGGTGCTGTTCCTGCGCGCGCAATGTGCCATTAACGTTGAATCACCGAACGGTAAGCTGAACGCGAACCTCAGCACGGTTGCGCGTGAGCTGGCCAAAGTGCGCGATAAGGGGCTGCCGGAAGAAGAGTTTAATGCGCTGGTGGCGCAAAAGAATCTGGAACTGCAGAAGCTGTTTGCCACCTATGGTCGCACCGATACCGATATTTTGATCAGCCAGCGTTTGCGCTCGTTGCAAAACCAGGTCGTGGATATTGCGCCTGAACAGTATCAGCGTTTACGTCAGAGCTTCCTGAACAACCTGAGTGTTGAGATGCTGAATCAGGACCTGCGTCAGCAACTGTCGCAAGATATGGCGTTAATTCTGTTGCAGCCGAAGGGTGAACCTGAATTCAATATGAAGGATCTGCAGGCGACGTGGGATAGCATTATGGCGCCGGTTACCGCCGCGGCAACGTCGGTAGAAACGGATGAATCACATTCTGAAGTGACGGACATCCCGCCGGTGCAATAAGGGAATCGTGACCTGCAGGCCGGACGCGACGTTAACGTCTAATCCGGCCTGCCAGAACGCCAGATTATTGCGGCATGGCGTCGCGAGGAATAATCGCCCCGCGATGCTGAATAACGGTGCTTGCCGTCAGGTGCCCGCGTTTTGCGGCATCAGCGGCATCGCCACCGGTCAGACGTACCGCCAGATACCCGGCGCTGAAGGAGTCACCCGCAGCGGTCGTATCGATAACCTTCTCTTTCGGTAGTTTTACGGCCGGGACGTCGATGAGTTCTTCGCCTGCGATGGAAACCAGGCAAGAGTCTGCACCGCGTTTCACAACCACTTCCTGTACGCCAGCCGCGTGAGTACGGGCAATCACCTCGGCAACCGGTTTTTCACCCCACAGCGCGTCTTCATCATCCAGCGTCAGAAACGCGATATCGGTGCATTCCAGCATTTGCTGATACACCTGCTGGGTCTCTTCTTTACTGCTCCACAGACGTGGGCGGTAGTTATTGTCAAAAATGACCTTTCCACCGTTGGCGCGGCATTCTTGCAGCAGCGACAGCAGCTTGTCACGACTTGCCGGGCTTAAAATAGCCAGGCTGATTCCGCTCAGATACAGATAGTCAAATGTCGCCAGTTCTTCGCAAATAGCGGCGGACTGTTCGTTCTCAAGCCAGAATTTTGCGGCGGCTTCATTACGCCAGTAATAGAAGGTGCGCTCGCCGGTGCTATCGGTTTCAATGTAATAGAGGCCCGGCAGGCGGTTTTCCATGCGTTGGGTTAATGAGGTATCCACATTTTCGCTCTGCCAGGATTCCAGCATTTGTTGGCTAAAACTGTCGGTACCCAGCGCAGTCACATAGTGTACGGAAAGTGCCGCAGCATCGACCTGACGGGCGATATAAACGGATGTATTCAACGTGTCGCCACCGAATCCGCGCTGAACGTCAGCGCCTTTCTGTGACAGCTCAATCATGCATTCGCCAATCACGGCAATCTTTCTGGACATAGTCGTAACCTGCTCTGAAAAAAATTAGCGTTAGTGTGCGCTGTGGGTGTTAAGTGGTCAACTATATTAAAACATCGTTCCATTATTTTTTTGAGCCAGCACGTATTCTGCGTCGTTTTTTGCCGCTTAGTTTCTATTTTGCGTAGGGCTGAACGTAAAGTTCTTCGCCTGAGCGCCGATAACCTTTGACGAGTCCGGTCAGTCACACTCTTATTTACAGGACATCTCAGATGATAAAGCAGGTTACCCAGCAGCTAATTACGCTCGATGCGAGTATTGAAAACTTGCAGGAGAGACGCTATTGGCTGCAGTGCGAGCGTGCTTACACCTACCAGCCGATTTATCAGACCAACGGACGGCTGATGGCCGTTGAGCTGCTGACCGTCGTGAGCCATCCTGAAAACCCCTCCCAACGTATCGCGCCGGACCGCTATTTCGCCGAAGTGGCCGTACGACATCGTGTAGATGTGGTGAAAGAGCAGCTTGTACAGCTTGAACAAAAAGGGGCGTTTTTCAAAGCCAACGATCTGCTGGCATCCGTGAATGTCGACGGGCCAACGCTGATTGCAATGCGCCAGGATCCCGAAATCCTGAAAATCATCGAATGTTTGCCGTGGCTGCGCTTTGAACTGGTGGAACATATCCGCTTGCCGAAGGGGTCGTCGTTCGCCTCAATGTGCGAGTTTGGCCCGCTCTGGCTGGATGATTTTGGTACCGGAATGGCAAACTTCTCGGCTCTGAGCGAAGTGAGTTACGACTATATCAAAGTGGCGCGGGATCTGTTTGTCATGCTGCGCCAGACGCCGGAGGGCCGCAATCTCTTTACGCTGCTGTTACAGCTGATGAACCGCTATTGCCGCGGTGTGATTGTCGAAGGCGTTGAAACGCTGGAAGAGTGGCGTGATGTACAAAACTCACCGGCTTTCGCTGCGCAAGGCTATTTTCTCTCTCGTCCAGTGCCTCTGGATACCCTTGAAGACGTAATTCTGTCGCTTTGATAAGGATGTAGAACGCCTCCTTTTCCTCTGCTGGACTATCTTTAGGACAGGCAAGGAAGAAAGTAAGGAGGTTAAACATGACGAGAACAGGCAAAATAACCACTTCAGTAATAGGGGTTTTCTTGTTGTTGATCGTCGTACTCATCATCGTGATTGCGACATTTGACTGGAACCGGCTGAAACCGACCATCAACCAGAAAGTCTCTACAGAACTCAACCGGCCCTTCGCCATACGGGGTGACCTGGGTGTGGTTTGGGAACGCCAAAAACAGGAAACCGGCTGGCGTAGCTGGGTTCCGTGGCCGCATGTTCATGCTGAGGATATCATCCTCGGCAACCCGCCGGACATTCCTGACGTCACCATGGTGCATCTCCCGCGCGTTGAAGCCACGCTCGCCCCACTGGCATTGCTGACAAAAACCGTCTGGCTCCCGTGGATCAAGCTGGTAAAACCCGATGCACGGCTTATCCGCCTGTCGGAGAAAAATAATAACTGGACCTTTAACCTGGCAGGGGATGAAAACCGCGATCCCAATGCGCCGCCATCAGCCTGGTCCTTCCGGCTGGATAACATTCTGTTCGACCAAGGGCGCATCGCCATTAACGATAAGGTGACGAAGTCAGAGATTGAGATCCTGGTCGATCCGCTGGGTAAGCCGTTGCCCTTTAGCGAAGTGACTGGCGCAAAAAGTAAAGAGAGCAACGCCCACATTGAGGACTACGTGTTTGGTCTGAAAGCGCAAGGCCGATATAACGGCGAACCGCTAAGCGGTAGCGGGAAAATAGGCGGAATGCTGGCGCTGCGCGGTGAAGGAACTCCTTTCCCGATTCAGGCTGATTTCCGTTCGGGTAATACGCGTGTGGCGTTTATGGGTACGATAAACGATCCGATGAATATGGGCGGGGCGGATCTGCGGCTTAAATTCTCGGGAGATTCGCTAGGGGATTTGTACGATTTGACCGGCGTGCTGCTCCCGGATACGCCGCCGTTTGAAACCGACGGACATCTGGTCGCGAAAATTGACCCGGAAAAATCCTCTGTTTTTGATTACCGCGATTTTAATGGCCGAATTGGCGACAGCGATATTCACGGAACGCTGGCCTATACCACCGGTAAGCCGCGCCCAATGCTGAAAGGGGATGTTGAGTCACGCCAACTGAGGTTGGCTGATTTGGGGCCGCTGATCGGTGTGGATTCAGGCAAAGGGGCGGAGCGGGCCAAACAATCTGAACAGCGCAAAGGTGAGAAGAGCGTCCAGCCCGCGGACAAGGTCTTGCCGTATGACCGTTTTGAAACCGACAAATGGAACGTGATGGACGCTGACGTACGTTTCAAAGGACGGCGTATTGAGCACGGCAGCAGTCTGCCGATCAGCGATCTCTCCACCCATATCATCCTGAAAAATGCCGACCTGCGCCTGCAGCCGCTGAAATTTGGCCTCGCGGGAGGCAGCATTGTCTCCAGCATCCATCTGGAAGGAGATAAAAAGCCGATGCGGGGGCAGGCGGACATCCAGGCTCGCCGCCTGAAGCTAAAAGCGCTGATGCCGGATGTGGAGCTGATGCAGAAAACGCTCGGTGAAATGAACGGTGACGCCAGGTTTAGCGGGAGCGGAAACTCGGTAGCGGCGCTGCTTGGTAACAGCAACGGCAACCTGAAGCTGCTGATGAACGACGGTTTGATCAGCCGGAATCTGATGGAAATTGTTGGCTTGAATCTGGGCAACTATCTTGTTGGACAGATATTTGGTGATGACGAGGTGCGGGTGAACTGCGCGGCGGCGAATCTGGATATTGTTAACGGCGTAGCCCGCCCGCAGATTTTTGCCTTCGACACGGAAAACGCGGTCATTAATGTCACTGGTACGGCGAGTTTTGCGTCGGAGCAACTGGATTTAACCATCGATCCGGAGAGCAAAGGCATTCGTATTATTACCCTGCGTTCGCCGCTGTATGTTCGCGGCACCTTTAAGAATCCGCAGGCCGGCGTGAAGGCCGGGCCGCTGATTGCGCGCGGTGCGGTTGCTGCCGCGCTGGCAACGTTGGTGACGCCCGCGGCGGCCTTGCTGGCGCTGATTTCACCTTCTGAAGGGGACGCTAATCAATGCCGGACCATTTTGTCGCAAATGAAGAAGTGATTTTTGCCGTTGTCGGATGGCGCTAACGCTTCACTTCTGCGGCCTACATTTCATGCTCAACGTAGGCCGCAGACGGTGGTTACAGCCAAAAAATCACAATGACTGATGGCGGGTTTCGTGGGTTAACAGCAGCGCAATCAGCGTTAACGCCGCCATTGATGCCAGATACGTACCGACCGCCGCCAGGCCGTAATTCGCCTGCAGCCATGCGGCAATGTAAGGGGCAACGGAAGCACCAAGAATCGATGAAACGTTGTACGAGAACGACGCCCCCGTGTAGCGCACTTCGGTCGGGAACAGCTCCGGCAATAGCGCGCCCATCGGACCAAATGTCAAACCCATCAGGCTCAAACCAAGCAACAGGAAGGCGAACACCAGCACCGGATTGCCAGAGCCGAGCAGCGGTTTAAAGGCAAACAGCGCAAACAGAATAATAAGCGTGGTGATGATGAGCATGCTCTTGCGACGACCAAACGCATCGGCCAGCAGGCCTGCCACCGGCACCATGACGCCAAAGCCAATAACCGCCATCATCAGCATCCACAACACTTCATTACGCGGCAGGCCAAGCCCTACAGGCGCCGCGGCGGTGCTGAACGTCATGGAATAGACGGTCATGATATAGAACAGCGTATAGGTCGCCAGCATGATGAACGTGCCGAGGATCGTCACGCGGACATGTTTTGTCAGCAGGGTACCCAGCGGGATTTTCACCTGTTTTTTCGCCGCAGCCACTTTGGCAAAGACCGGGGATTCATGCAGCGAAACGCGAACGTACAGACCGATAATCACCAGCACCGCAGAGAAGATGAACGGTACGCGCCAGCCCCAGCTCATAAACTGCTCGTCGGTCAGCAGCCAGGAGAGCAGCAGGAAAGTGCCGTTGGCGAAGAAGAAGCCGATAGGTGCGCCCAACTGCGGGAATGATCCGTACAGCGCGCGTTTACGCGGCGGTGCGTTTTCCGTCGCCAGTAACGCCGCGCCGCCCCATTCACCGCCCAGTCCTAAACCCTGACCAAAACGCGCCAGCGCCAGCAGCAGCGGGGCGAAAATACCGATAGTTTCATAACCCGGCAGCAGGCCAATGACAACCGTCGAGATCCCCATGGTGAGCAGTGAGGCAACCAGCGTGACTTTACGCCCTACGCGATCGCCAAAATGCCCGAACACAGCAGAACCGATAGGCCGTGCCACAAAGGCGATAGCAAAGGTGGCAAGGGACTGCAGCGTTGCCGCGGTCGGATCCCCCTGCGGGAAGAAGATATGGGGGAACACGATCACCGCGGCGGTGGCGTAGATATAGAAGTCGAAGAACTCAATGGCAGTGCCAATGAGTGAGGCGACGACGACTTTATTGCGCGAGTTGACCGGGGTGTGTTCCTGTTCGTTGTCGAGCGTTGTGGCTGTTGCTTGCATAATATTTTCTTATTTTTGGTCGAACGAAAGGTCATATTACGCACAGCAAAAGAGACATTTCAATCTGTAACAAACCTTGCGATTGGTCAAAAACAGAGCAAAAAGGGGATAATTTTTAGGCTGGAGATTTCACTTCCATGAAATGCTTCACATAATTTAAAACTTGGATGATAAAACTGGTTTTTGGTTAAACAAAAGTTACGGGCTGGATTTTAATTCTGATAATGCGCAGGATTTCGACGTAAGCATTGGGTTGGCCGGATAAGCGCAGCGTTATCCGGCAGTTAACAAAGATTAGCGGTGGGTTTTCCCCGGCATACGCGGGTCGTCTTTGTACTCCGCTGTGGCAATCCAGGCAGCGCAAAACAGAGTCAGACGGGCGAAGAAGTAGAAGAACGCCATCAGTCCAAGTACGGAACCAAACGCCGCGCCTGACGGCGATTGCACCAGTGATGGCAGCGTGTACGTCATGATCATTTTGATGACTTCAAACCCCAGTGCCGCGATAAACGTGCCGCGAATGAGCGCTTTTTTGCGCGGTCGGTGACGCGGTAGCCGCCAGAAAATCCAGAAGAACAGCAAGTAGTTGGCGAAAATAGAGATGGTCAGGCCGATCAGCCGCCAGGCGGGCTTCAGCCATTCGATGCCGTCGAGATACAGCGCAGAGATAATCATCTGCTGGGCGGAACCGGCGATGGAGGTAATGGACAGCGTAACAATCAGCGCAATCAGTAAGCCAATCAATGAGACAAAATCACGCAGATATTTGACCCAAATTTTTTCCTGATCCTGTGGGGTCCGCTCCCAGACATCCCGCGACTGGGCACGAATAGCTTCGCGCAGGTTTCCCATCCAGTTAATTCCGGAATAGAGCGCGATGGCAAGACCCACCAGACCGACGGTGGTGCGTTGCTGAACGGCGGTATTGATGGTGTTTTTCAGCGTGGAGGCGAGCGTCGGATCGCTGACGTTGAGCAGGATTTTGCTGAAGATATCCTGTAACAGCGTAGGGTGCGAAGCGAGAATAAAACCCGCGGCGGCAAACGACACCATCAGGATAGGGATCATCGACAGAAACGAGAAGTAGGTAATGGCGGCGCCAAACTGATTTCCCATACGATCGTTAAATCTCTCCGCGGCGCGAATCAGATGGGCAATCATGGGCTGGCGTTGAATTTTATCGGCGAAGGTCAGGGCGGTTTTCAGCGCCTGGTTGGTCTTACCGTTGGTTTCTGTATTCTTACGCTCCAGGGTCTCAATTTTTGGGATTGGTGCGTGCTCAAGTTCCTGAATGGGGCGTTTAATCTCTTTTTCCTGCGTCATCAGGGCAGTAATCCTTGTTCTGTTCATTCTCAGGACAGTATAGCTTGTCAGTCCACATAGTCTTTCATCACGCCGGTCAGCCATTCCATAAACAGATGTACGCGGCGGGAGAGGTTACGGCGATGCGGATAGAGCAATGAAACCGGTAATGGTTCGGCGCGATATTGCGGCAATACTTCAATCAGCGTACCGGCGCGCAGGGCATCACGCACGCCCACGCGCGGTACCTGAATAATGCCCAGACCGGCAAGACATGCCGCATGATACGTTTCGGTACTGTTCACCGTCAGCATGCCGCCGGTTTTAACCCATTTAGCACCGTTGTCTGTCGCCACTTCAAAGCCTTGCGCACGCGTTCCCAAATTGACTGAGTAGTGCACCACCGCATGCGAGGCTAAATCCTCCAGGCTTTCCGGATAACCAAAGCGGGCGAGGTATTGCGGGCTGGCGCAGTTAATCTGCGTGAGTTTCCCCAGCGGGCGCGCAATCAGCCCTGAATCTTTCAGCGTTCCCACGCGTACCACACAGTCGAAGCCTTCGCGGATCAAGTCCACCAGGCGGTCGCTGCTGCTAAGTTCGAGCTCAAGCCCCGGATACTGATGCAAGAAGGCCGGTAAACGGGGCATCACCAGATTTCTCGCCACACCAACCGGCATATCGACGCGCAGCTTGCCGCTGATGCTGGTCGGGTCGTGATGGAATAGCCCATCCAGTTCATCGAGATTGCTCAACAAATCTTTCGCTCGTTCGTAATAGATCATGCCGTCTTGCGTCAGCTGAACGCGGCGGGTTGTGCGGTGCAACAACTGTGTGCCCAGGTGATTTTCCAGGGCCTGAATTTGACGCGATACGCTACCTTTAGGAAGTCCGAGGGTGTCTGCCGCGCGCGAAAAGCTCTCCAGTTCTGCGACGCGGATGAACAACTGCATTGCGTGAATTTTATCCATTCTCATGCCCTATTGTTGTTCTAAATGAAACAGTAATGCGCAGTAAGCGGTATTTATTGTTTTTCTACCACCTAATAAGCTTTGTCTCAATCTTCACAACACCTGAAATGAGGTTTCTTATGACGCAACGTATCGCATTGGTGACCGGCGGCGGTCGTGGACTCGGTAAAAACGCGGCGCTAAAGCTGGCGAGTAAAGGCATTGGTGTCATCCTGACGTGGAACAGCAATGAAAAAGAAGCGCAGCAGGTTGTGGATGAAATTCGCCAATCTGGCGGTAAAGCTGCAGCATTACCGTTGAACGTCGGAAATATTTCCACTTTCCCTCAGTTTGTCAAACAGGTGCAGGAAACCCTACAAACGCACTGGCAAAGCGACACCTTTGATTATTTATTGAACAATGCCGGAGTTGGCATTAACGCGCCTTATCCGGCGTTCACTGAGGCGCAATTTGACCAGCTTTTGGACATCCATTTTAAAGGACCTTTTTTCCTGACACAGAACCTGCTGGCGCTGATCAACAACGGCGGACGAATTCTTAATGTCTCGACCGGATTGTCGCGCTTTGCGCTACCGGGTTACAGCGCTTACGCTGCCATGAAAGGGGCGATGGAGGTGTTAACCCGTTACCAGGCGAAGGAGCTGGGAGAGCGCGGCATTACGGCGAATATTATTGCGCCTGGGGCAATCGAGACGGATTTTAGCGGCGGAAACGTGCGGGATAATGCGCAATTGAATGCCTACATTGCATCGCAGACGGCGCTGGGGCGTGTTGGGTTACCGGACGATATTGGCGACGCCATTGCTGCGTTGCTCAGCGATGAGCTGGCCTGGATGACGGCACAGCGTATCGAAGTCTCTGGCGGGATGTTCCTGTAATCGACCGCTTCTTACTTAGCCTTTTGAGCAAGAGAAAACTGGCGCGCTATCAGAGGTCAAAATATAGCTGATGGCGTTTGCCGGTATTATTTGGAATCTGATACCGCGGAAAGAGAGCGGGGATAAACGTTCTGAAGAGTTCATTCTTCTTCGAGAGTGGATTTGTTGTATCAGAAACCATGATCACCTCCCCATTCTCATGCCCGAATGATCATTTAATGCGATATTTTGTTTTGTAACATATTTGTCTGTTATCGTGAGTTCCTTATTTTTAGCTAAGAATATAAACTCCGGATTATTAATATTAGTAGTCCAGGTTTGAACATCAAATATTAAGGATTTTCTGAATATTTGACCCCGATTTTGATCCTTTGTGTGATTCTTTGGTTTCAGCTGTAACTATTTATAACGTCTGCTTCTTTCTTCTCCGTCTATCGGTAAAATAGCCTCCGCCAAATGGTGACTTCATATTTTGCCCCTCGGATAATACCCTTCCGCGTGTTAAGGCTAATATCTTATTCAGACGGAGATAAATAATGCAGTTAATAATGTTTGACAGGCAGTCAATATTTATTCATGGAATGAATGTAATTTTGCAAGAGCGTATTCCAGGAGTGAATGTTCAGGGTGTCAGTCAGGCAGATGATCTTTGGCGGACGCTGGAAGACAATCCTGATGCACTGGTAATGCTGGATGGAGATTTTGACGCTGAGTTCTGCCGTAGCTTGCTGCAACAGATAGCAGCACGCTTTGCGAAGGTAAAAGTGCTGGTAACCGCAACGGACTGCCGTAAAAAATGGCTACAGGAAGTCACGCAATTAAACGTGCTGGCCATTGTTCCGCGCGATTCTGATGCGGAAACCTTCACGCTGGCACTCAATAGCGTCGCGATAGGTATGATGTTTATCCCCAGAGATTGCATCACAGCGACCGAATGTGGCGGGCAAAATATCAGATTGCTCAGCGCGCGTCAGCGGGAGATTCTGACGATGCTGGCCGCCGGAGAATCTAATAAACAAATTGGTCGATTATTAAATATCAGCACTGGAACGGTAAAAGCCCATCTTGAATCGCTGTATCAGCGCCTGGAGGTAAAAAACCGTACGCAGGCGGCAATGATGCTAAACGACACCCTATAATGGGAAAATATTTCACAGTCAGACTGTTTCTGGCTGTGAAATAGCCCACGGCCAGAATTCAGCAGTGCAAAACCGGCTAATCCCCACGCTGAGCATCCATGCAATTAACGCTTCCTGTTGAAACCGATCTTGTATTTGCGGCATTTCCTTATGGATGAATGCCTCGCAGATATTTATATCCGCGAGCAGCAATGTTTCGGCTTGCATCAGCATAATTGGGGCATCAAAGGATTCATCTGCGGTGATTTCGTGCCCGTAGCCAATGACCCAGATCCCCTTTTTGTCCTGATACTTTTCCAGCGACAGGCCCTGCCATTGCTTAATAAATGCGATACAGGCGGGCGTGAAATGCGTCGAATGCAGCGGCATAATAATCTCTGTACAAAGAGACCTATTTTAAGAAACACACCCCGTTACGCCAGCCGCCATCCAGCCATTTTTTACAGCAAAACGCCTGATGGCGCGGGCGGCTGATATTCCTGTTTTAACAGGCCGAAAATCCAGTCATCATGCCAAGTTTGATGTAGCCAGTAGCTTTCTCGCAGCGTGCCTTCGAGAATGAACCCGACCTTTTCCAGTAGACGCCGTGAGGCATCGTTTCCTGCGGTGACGCAGGCCGTCAGTCGGCGTAGTCCTCCGGCGGTAAACGCATACTCGCAAACGGCATGCAGGGATTCAGCGCCATAACCTTTGCCCTGCGCCTCGGGAGTGAGCAGAAAGCCGACCTCGGCACATTCATTTTTATCCTGAATATATCCGGTTACCCCAAGCGGTACGCCCGATGCCTTATCGCACAGGACCAGGCACAGCCAGTGTGGACTGCCGGGAGACCATTCAGGCAAGCGGGAGTCAAAGACTGTCCGTATCTCCTCTTCGGTACGCGAGTCAGCGACAAAGCGCATCACATCTGCGTTCTGCTGTAACGTTAAGAAAAACGCCCAGTCGTCATGTGTGAGCGGGCGGCAGATCAAACGCGAGGTTTTCAGTACAGGCACAGGCTTATCTCCAGAATAATTTTCAATGATTGTGTGGAAGTCACTGTAAAACATATTTATTTGCTATATGAATGTGTTTTAGTCTGTGGCGGCACAGCGCTGCATTTAAAAAAGATAACTACACACCATTGTGAGGCCGCACTTTTTGGGTCCTTTTAGGGAAGATAATGACCAATAGCGCGTTACAGGCGACATGTACACCCTTCGAACATTGTTTGGGGATAATCCGCCAGGCCTCGGTAGAAATTTTGCTGATGCTTGGCGTGCGCGTCGCAGAGGGTAAAGATCCACGCTGGTTTCTCGAGCAGCTTGACCAGGCGCGATTGAATCTGGGAGGTTGGGGCGTTGTCGCCAGGCGGTTGCAGATGAATGACGCGCAATTGAGTCAGTTCACGTTGCGGCTACGCCATCTTCAGCAGAGCGTGCCGCAATATGAAAATGGCCAGGACGTCAGTGAAAACCAGCTGATTTCTGCGCTGCGCTTTGTCGCTTCTCTGGAACAGTTGCGCCAGCAACAGCCCCTCCTGAAGTATCCAACCGAAATTGAACGTGCAGAGCCGGATGCGCAGATGCGGGCGCAGCGTCAGCTTCGCGCAATAGAATTAACCCTCAAATCCCTGATTGCGCGGGTATGGCCGGATCAACATCCGCTCAACAGCTTCCTGAAACAGCACTTTGGCGGTGAACGTCTGCGTCGCTGGTTAAAGCTGGGGGAAAGTCGGGATGCGCTGGACGGCATGATGTTTAGCGAACTGGCGCTGATGGTTGTCGATAAGAAGTTATTCGTTCGGCATTTTAGCGAGATTTTTAACGATACCTCGGTGCTCATGTCGTTTGTTGAGCCACGTATCACGCTGAGGATGTTCCTGGATGACTGCCGCCTGGCCCGTAACTGCGTTATCGCGCAGCAGCCGCTAACCTCAGTACAACTGCTGTTGCTGGATTGCCAGTACCGACAGATTACTCACCCTGTGCAGCGGGCATTTGAAGAACGGCGTACGCGCATTAATCCTGCGTCGTATCTGGCGTCCGATGAGGCGACGGTTCGCCAGTTTTGGGAAAACGCAAAGCAAAAAGACGAGCAGGCAGGGGGCGATAAACAGGAAATCGCAGACAGTATCGATCCGCCGGAGAAGCGGGCCAGGCGCACGGCGGAAGAACGTGAACAGCTGATTTCCGGCATGTTGTGGGTAGCGGTCGGTGTGATGGTGCTGGTGATTTCGCTGGGCGCGTTCTGGTTATTCACTTCGCCAGCGCCACAAGCGTCTTCCGGGCAATCTGTTGAAATCGTGCAGGAGGAGCCACGGCGTGATGCCCCTGGTGCGCGGGAGTCGGTGACCCGAATGGGCATCACCTGGGATGCCTTTAACATGCGCGCGGCTATCGAGCGCAACGACACCCGTGTGACGTCACTTTTCCTGCAGGGCGGGATGGACTGGAAGCTGGCGTGGACGGAGCAGGCATTCTCGGCAGGCAATACCGAGGTGTTGAGGCTGCTGCTGCGTTACCCTTCGCAGATGAGTGAGAGTAAGCCATGTCGGCAGTTTATGACTACGGTCAGCCATGCGATGGCGAATGGGGCGTCACTCACATCGCTGCATAAAAGCTATCTGCTAAGTTTTTGCTCGGTGCCGGCGGTTGTCGCGCGTCAGCAGTATGACCTTGAACAGGCCGAGCTACGCGTTCGCGCGCAGCCAAGCCCAGAGAACAAGAAATGGCAGAAAATTCACGCCGAACTGTACGATGCGATTAACTGACGGTCTGATAATTCAGACCGTCAGTTGCTAGGGTTCGCCATACAGACCGATGAGTCGGCGCACCACGCCATTGGTCCAGCCAAAGCCGTCCTGCAACGGATATTCCCCGCCGCCGCCTTCGCGCGGCGCGGCGTCGGCGATGTGGTATTTTTCGATAAGCTTGTGGTGTTCCTGATAAAAGAGATTCACCGTTTTTAACCAGTTACGGGCGATTTCATCCCCAAGATGGTCGTCGCCGTAAAGTTTGAAACCCTGGATTGCCATCCACTGCAGCGGCGCCCAGCCGTTGGGTTTATCCCATTGTTCACCCGTTTCATGCTCCGTGGCTAAAATCCCTCCGGGGGTTAGCAGGCGACTGCGTACCGCATTAGCAAGTCGGTCGGCTTGTTCATGCGTTGCCATGCCGACATACAGCGGCACAATACTGGCGGCAGAGAACAGAGCCATTTGTTCGCGCCGCCAGTCGTAATCGCGATAGCAGCCGTTTTCATCGTCCCAGAGATAGCGATTCACCGCATCGCGGCGGTCATTGGCTTTCTGGCGAAACTGCGCTTCAGTGCCTTTGTCGCCTTTCAGTGCGGAAATATTGGCGATAGTGCTTTCCAGCTTGTAGAGGAACGCGTTCAGGTCAATAGGGATGAACTGAGTGGTGCGTATGCTGGCAAGACGGCCTGCATCGCGTAGCCAGCGCGAGGAGTAATCCCAGCCGGAGGCCGCGCCCGCGCGCAAATCCCGATACACTTCATTGGGTGGGCGACCCGAATGCTTGGCGGTCTCGACGTCTTCAAGCCACGACTCATCGCGTGGCGTATCACGATCGTCCCAATAGCGGTTGAGCAGGGAGCCGTCCGACATTCTGATCACGTGACGGTAGGCCTGGTTGAGTACCAGGGAATCTGCGCCATCCATCCAGAACGCGTACTCCATTTTTAGATGATCAAGGTAACGACGTGCGCCGCGTACGCCATCCTCTTCAAACAGTTCGACCATTAGCGCAAAGACCGGCGGCTGCGAGCGACTCAGGTAGTAAGTACGGTTACCGTTCGGGATGTGACCATAGTTTTCAATCATCCAGGCAAAGTTATCCGCCATACATTTCAGCAGATCTTCGCGACCGCTCTCCGCCAGACCCAGCATGGTGAAGTAGGAATCCCAGTAGTAGGTTTCACTAAAACGCCCGCCGGGCACAATATATGACTGCGGTAACGCCAGCAGCGAGGACCAGGGAATGTGATCCTGTGGTTCGCGCGTCAGCACCGGCCACAGTTGATCGATATGCTCTTTCAGCGAATTTGCCGGGTCAGAAACATATTCACTGGAGGGCGTTTCCGGGAGCCAGAAGTGGTTCTCGACGAAGCGTCGCAGATCAAAGTCGCGGTGGCGTTTAACCTTGCGATAGCGGATCAAAATATCCAGCGGATCCATTTTCGGCGCACAGTCGGGGAAGGTTTTGCTATCGGCAAACAGTTTCGACGACTGAACGTGTTCGAACAGCTCGAGGTAACGATCGGCGGGAGTTAACGCATCTGAGGCGGGTAACCCTTCAATCATCTCTGGTTCAGGCTCCGCCTCAATCATTTCATCCAGCTTTAACTCGCACGGATCCATTTCATAAAGCAGATCGATGTCGATCGTCATTTCTTCAGAAGGGGCGTGGGGTAGTTTCTGGTTGAGCATAATGCGAAAGACCTCCGATGGACGTTGAAAGATTAAGGCTATTGCCCGCTCGTCAATTAAGCGTAGACATTCGCTTCGGTATCTGGTGAGTAAAGCGTGCGGTCGATCACATTTTAGTGCTGCGCAATATCCAAAAAGTAAATCTATCCCAATGAAAATAATGCAGAATTCCGAATTCTGCACAACCTGAGGATATTCCATTTTCAGAACATTCGATTGCAACGAGGTGTGAACACAACCTGGTAACGTTTAACTCTATAATAGGCACAGGCTATTCTATCGATAGTTCTCCTCCATGTAATTGCTTGATACTTATCAAAATAGTAATCCCCTCATTTCCTATGATGGTCAGGTCTGACAAAGACTGTCTATTAATTATTCTAATTTTCTGGGTCACAATAACTCACAACGGTGAGGGTAAAATAATGAAAATCATTACCCGTCTTACCGTGATTGCCATAGCTGGCGTCGCGATTTGTTATTTTGGATTATCCGGTTATGTGTGGTATCACGATAATCAACGGAGTAAACAGGCTGATGTTCAGGCCTCTACGCTGGAAGAAAATAATAAAGTACTAGGGTTCTTACGTGAAAAAGGATGCGATTATTGTCACACTCCTTCGGCTGAATTACCTTTCTATTCTTCTTTTCCCGTCGCTAAGCAGTTGATGAATTACGATATTCAACTGGGATACAAATCATTCAATCTGGAGGCCGTTCGTGCGGCGCTGGTCGCGGATAAACCCGTTTCGCAAAGCGATCTGAATAAAATTGAGTGGGTGATGCAGTACGAGACCATGCCGCCGACGCGTTATACCGCACTGCACTGGGCTGGCAAAGTAAGCGATACGGAGCGAGCAGAGATCCTGGGCTGGATTGCGAAACAGCGTGAGCAGTACTACGCCAGTAACGATACTGCCACGCAGCATCGTAATGAACCTGTACAGCCGATACCGGAAAGCATCCCGACCGATGCCCGCAAAGTAGCGCTTGGTTTTACGCTTTACCATGACCCGCGTATTTCCGGCGACAGCACGATTTCTTGTGCGCACTGTCACGCCCTGAATGCGGGCGGCGTGGATGGCCGGAAAACGTCAATCGGTGTCGGCGGCGCGGTTGGCCCTATCAATGCGCCAACGGTATTTAACTCGGTCTTTAACGTCGAGCAATTCTGGGATGGCCGTGCGCCAACACTGCAGGCGCAGGCCGGTGGCCCACCGTTGAACCCTATCGAAATGGCGTCTAAATCCTGGGATGAAATTATCCAGAAACTGGACAAGGATCCGCAACTTAAGCAAGAGTTCATTGCCGTTTATCCGCAGGGATTCAGTGGGGATAATATTACCGATGCGATTGCTGAGTTTGAGAAAACGCTGATTACGCCAAATTCGCCGTTTGATAAATGGCTGCGTGGTGATGAAGCGGCCTTAACCGCTCAGCAAAAACATGGCTATCAGTTGTTTAAAGATAATAAGTGCGCGACCTGTCATGGCGGAATTATTTTAGGCGGACGTTCATTTGAGCCATTGGGTCTGAAAAAGGACTTTAATTTCGGCGAGGTCACTGCTGCAGATATTGGCCGCATGAACGTCACCAATGAATTACGTGACAAGCTGCGTCAGAAAGTCCCTGGATTGCGTAACGTTGCGCTGACTGCGCCTTATTTCCATCGCGGTGATGTGCCTACGCTCGACGGTGCGGTAAAACTGATGCTGCGTTATCAGGTGGGTAAAGAACTACCGCAGGAAGATATCGACGATATCGTGGCATTCCTCGAAAGCCTTAATGGGGTATATACACCGTATATGCAGGGTAAATAATTTCTCTGTGGTCCAGATTCGGACGTAAAAAAACCGACTTCACGTCGGTTTTTTTACGCTTCAGCCCGAGTTGGTGGTTCTGGCCGAAGTGAGAGTTCCATCATCTAACGCTTCAATCGTATTACCTTACCGGTAGTATTGCAAGAATACGCTGGTTGTTTTGATTAAAACAACTGTATACTTATCCAGTTAGCTCTGAAGCATTTTCATTCCGGACGCGCGCTAAACGCTTTCTAAGTCCTGATCGGCTGTACGGGTGGTGCCGTTGGCCGATGCTCTGGCCGGAGTGAGAGTTCCATCATCTAACACTGGGACATGCGCCGTGACAGGCAATGGATGAGTAAGCGGATGCATTCTCACTCCATCTGATGGAGAAGACGGGTGATTGATAAAGCAATCATCGTTCTGGGAGCGTTAATCGCGTTGCTGGAGCTGATCCGCTATCTGCTGCAACTGCTGAACTGATAGCGGAAACGTAACTAAGGGCAAAGAGCTAACCCCTCTTTGCCCTTTAACATTCCTGAAGCGCGATTAACGCATGGTCACGAACTCTTCAGATGCCGTTGGGTGAATGGCAACGGTGTTATCAAAGTCTTTCTTGGTTGCGCCCATTTTCAGAGCGACCGCGAAGCCTTGCAGCATTTCATCCATCCCAAAACCAATGCCATGAATACCGACAATCTTCTCTTCCGGACCGACGCAAACCAGCTTCATGCGGCACGGCTGACGGTGGGTGGTGACAGCGGTATACATCGCGGTAAACGATGATTTATACACTTTCACCTGATCATCGCCGTGCTGTTCGCGAGCCTGCTGCTCGGTCAGGCCCACGGTACCAATAGGCGGATGGCTGAAGACCACGGTCGGGATGTTGCTGTAGTCCAGATGCTCGTCCGGCTTGTTGTTAAACAGACGCTCGGACAGACGGCGGCCCGCGGCAACGGCAACCGGCGTCAGCTCAACGGCCCCGGTGTTATCGCCGACGGCATAAATACCCGGCACGCTGGTGTTCTGGAATTTATCAACGACGATGTAGCCTTTTTCGTTGGTTTTCACGCCAGTAACCGCCAGGTTGAAGTTGTCGGTGGCAGGTTCACGACCGATCGCCCAAATCAGGCAATCTACCGTTTCGCTACGACCATCTTCCAGTTGCAGGGTCAGGCTGCCATCAGCGTTTTTAACGACCGCTTTTGGTATCGCGTGAGTATGCAGAGTCGGGCCTTCGGCGTTCATCACCTCAACCAGCGTGTCGACGATCATTGGGTCGAAGCTGCGCAGCGGCGCGTGTTTACGCACGAACAGATGCGTTTGTGCACCCAGACCGTTAATTACGCCCGCCAGTTCAACGGCGATGTAGCCTGCACCAACAACGGCCACGCGTTTTGGCAGCGCGGGCAGCTCAAAGAAACCGTCGGAGTCGATACCGTATTCCACACCCGGAATGCTTGGATGGCTCGGGCGACCACCGGTAGCAATCAAAATATGATCGGCAGTAATGGTTTCACCGTTCACTTCAATGGTTTTGGCATCCACAAAGCGGGCAAAGCCTTTAATCACATCGACATTATTTTTGCCCAGCACGTTGTCGTACGAGGTATGAATGCGATCAATATAAGCGGTACGCGTGGCGATCAGTTTATCCCAATCGAACTTATTGATGGTGGTGTCGAAACCGTAATCCGGCCCGTACATGTGGATTGCTTCGCGGACCTGTGCGGCATGCCACATCACTTTTTTCGGTACGCAGCCAACGTTAACGCAGGTGCCGCCTAGCTCTTTGGCTTCAATCAGCGCGCATTTCTGGCCGTACATTGCTGCACGGTTAATGGAGGCAATACCGCCGCTGCCGCCGCCAATAGCGATGTAATCATAGTGCTTGGTCATGACCGCTCCTTCATGTTCATTGTAGGGCGGAGAAGCGTTACGCCATCCGCCAAAATATTCGCGATTGTATACCTGAAATTAAAAGGTTCCACCGATGACTGCGATTACTCCGGCACGATCCAGCTTACCGACGTATGACCGGTTCCTGCCGGAACCAGTTTGCTGTGCAACCACGGCAGGACACTGTTCATCTGCTGCTCCAGCTTCCACGGCGGGTTTATTACAATCATACCGGACGCCGTCATGCCGCGCTGATCGCTGTCCGGACGCACCGCCAGCTCAATCTGCAGAATTTTGCGGATACCGGTGTCTTCCAGGTCGTGGATCATGCGTTTGATTTGCTGGCGCAGAACTACCGGATACCACAGCGCATAGGTGCCGGTTGCGAAACGCTTATAGCCTTCGTTAATACCGGTCACCACCGCCTGGTAGTCGCTTTTGATTTCGTAGGGGGGATCGATAAGGATCAGCCCGCGACGGGAAACCGGCGGTAATTTTGCTTTTAGCTGCTGATAACCATCGGCTTTGGCCACGCGTGCGCGCTCATCTTTCTGGAATTCGCCGCGCAGCAAAGGAAAGTCGCTCGGGTGCAGTTCCGTTAATTGCAGGCTATCCTGTTCTCGCAGCAGCTGGCGAGCAATTAATGGAGAGCCGGGGTAGTAGCGCAGTTGGCCGCTACGGTTGAAGTGCTTCACCACGCCAATGTAGGGTTCCAGTTCGGCAGGCAAATCGTCCTGCTGCCAGATACGGGCGATCCCTTCCAGATATTCACCGGTACGTTCGGCATGCTCACTGCTCAGCTGATAACGGCCTGCGCCAGCATGGGTATCCAGATAGAGAAACGGTTTTTCTTTCTCTTTAAGCGATTCGATGATCAGGCTCTGGACGGTGTGTTTAAGGACGTCGGCGTGGTTGCCAGCGTGATAACTGTGGCGATAACTCAGCATGGGTAAACGTGTTCCAGGTTATAAACGTAGGCCCGAAAACAGCGCAATATCGGGCGAAAATAAAGCGTATCGCCACAGTATACAGAAAAGTCGTCACTGCCGCGAAAGCGCAACGCCTGGCATTGAAATCCTCTACACTTAACCCCATTGTACAAATTAATATGCACAGCGCCGGATACGCGCTTCATTCACTCTTTTCAACAGGACCGCGCTAATGACCAATCCATTGCTGACCCCCTTCGAACTGCCGCCATTTTCTAAAATTCAGCCTGAGCACGTCGTGCCTGCCGTGACTAAGGCGCTGAACGATTGCCGCGAAAACGTTGAGCGAGTGGTTGCGCAGGGCGCGCCGTACACCTGGGAAAATCTTTGCCAGCCGTTGGCGGAAGTTGACGATGTGCTGGGGCGTATTTTCTCTCCGGTTAGCCACCTGAACTCGGTGAAAAACAGCCCGGAATTGCGCGAAGCCTACGAACAAACGCTGCCGCTGCTGTCTGAATACAGCACCTGGGTTGGACAACATGAAGGTCTGTACAAAGCGTACCGCGACCTGCGTGACGGCGATCATTACGCCACCCTGAACACCGCACAGAAAAAAGCGGTCGATAACGCGCTGCGCGATTTCGAGCTTTCTGGTATTGGTCTGCCGAAGGAAAAACAGCTGCGCTATGGTGAGATTGCCACCCGCCTGTCTGAGCTGGGCAATCTCTACAGCAATAACGTCCTCGATGCCACGATGGGCTGGACTAAGCTGGTGACTGATGAAGCGGAACTCTCCGGCATGCCGGAAAGCGCACTGGCGGCTGCAAAAGCCCAGGCTGATGCTAAACAGCAGGAAGGCTACCTGTTAACGCTGGATATCCCAAGCTACCTGCCGGTGATGACCTACTGTGATAACCAGGGGCTGCGTGAGGAGCTGTATCGCGCTTACTCCACTCGCGCGTCTGACCAGGGGCCAAACGCTGGTAAATGGGACAACAGCCCGATAATGGAAGAGATCCTCGCGCTGCGCCACGAGCTGGCACAGCTGCTGGGCTTTGAAAGCTACGCTTTTAAATCTCTGTCCACCAAAATGGCGGAAAACCCGCAGCAGGTACTCGACTTCCTTACCGACCTGGCGAAACGTGCCCGTCCTCAGGGTGAGAAAGAGCTGGCTCAACTGCGCGCCTTCGCGAAAGCAGAATTTGGTGTCGATGAGCTGCAGCCGTGGGATATCGCTTACTACAGCGAGAAACAAAAACAGCACCTCTATAGCATCAGCGACGAGCAGCTGCGTCCATACTTCCCGGAAAACAAAGCCGTTAACGGCCTGTTTGAAGTGGTTAAACGTATTTACGGCATTACCGCTAAAGAGCGCACTGATGTTGACGTCTGGCACCCGGAAGTACGTTTCTTCGAACTGTATGACGAAAACAACGAACTGCGCGGCAGTTTCTATCTTGACCTGTATGCCCGTGAACATAAACGTGGCGGGGCGTGGATGGACGACTGCGTCGGCCAGATGCGTAAAGCCGACGGTACGCTGCAAAAGCCTGTTGCCTACCTGACCTGTAACTTTAACCGCCCGGTGAACGGCAAACCCGCGCTGTTTACCCACGATGAAGTGATCACCCTGTTCCACGAGTTCGGCCACGGTCTGCACCATATGCTGACCCGTATCGAAACCGCCGGTGTTTCAGGTATCAACGGCGTGCCGTGGGATGCGGTCGAACTGCCGAGCCAGTTTATGGAGAACTGGTGCTGGGAGCCCGAAGCGCTGGCATTTATCTCTGGTCACTTTGAGACCGGTGAGCCGCTGCCCAAGGAGCTGCTGGATAAAATGCTGGCGGCGAAAAACTATCAGGCGGCGCTGTTTATTCTGCGTCAACTAGAGTTTGGCCTGTTTGATTTCCGTCTGCACGCGGAGTTTAACCCACAGCAAGGGGCGAAAATCCTCGAAACGCTGGCGGAAATTAAAAAGCAGGTCGCCGTGGTGCCGGGCCCAACGTGGGGCCGCTTCCCGCATGCCTTCAGCCACATTTTTGCTGGTGGCTATGCGGCGGGTTACTACAGCTACCTGTGGGCCGACGTGCTGGCGGCGGATGCATTCTCTCGCTTTGAAGATGAAGGGATTTTCAACCGTCAAACCGGACAATCGTTCCTCGATAACATTCTCACCCGTGGTGGTTCTGAAGAGCCGATGGAACTGTTCAAGCGCTTCCGTGGCCGTGAGCCGCAACTGGATGCAATGCTGGAGCATTACGGGATTAAAGGCTGATTATTCACGTGAAAATCTGCTTAGTAGATGAAACAGGCGCCGGAGACGGCGCCTTATCTGTTCTTGCCGCCCGCTGGAATCTTACGCACGATGAAGATAACCTGATGGCGCTGGTGATGACACCGGAACATCTGGAACTGCGTAAACGTGATGAGCCCAAACTCGGCGGTATCTTCGTGGACTTCGTTGGCGGTGCGATGGCCCATCGGCGCAAATTTGGCGGTGGTCGCGGCGAAGCGGTGGCGAAGGCGGTTGGCATTAAAGGCGATTACCTGCCGGATGTGGTTGATGCGACTGCAGGGCTGGGGCGCGATGCGTTTGTGCTGGCCTCAGTAGGCTGCCGCGTGCGAATGCTGGAACGTAACCCGGTCGTGGCGGCGCTGTTGGATGATGGCCTGGCGCGAGGGTATGCTGACCCGGAAATCGGTCCGTGGCTGCAGGAACGTTTACAACTGATCCACGCCTCAAGCCTGACGGCGTTAACCGATATCACCCCGCGTCCGCAGGTGGTGTACCTCGACCCGATGTTCCCGCATAAGCAGAAAAGCGCGCTGGTGAAAAAAGAGATGCGCGTGTTTCAGTCGTTGGTGGGGCCGGACCTGGATGCGGATGGGCTGCTGGAGCCTGCGCGTCAGCTAGCCACTAAACGTGTGGTAGTGAAGCGCCCGGATTACGCACCGCCGCTGGCGGATATCGCCACGCCGAACGCGGTAGTTACGAAAGGGCATCGGTTTGATATTTACGCGGGGACTCCTGAATAGCCTTTCCACTTAACTCGATCATGGGTGGTGGTCATCATAATGCTCCCAAATCTTCGGATGTTGGCGCTTATTTAAAAATAAGCGCCAATGATATTAGCTTATTCACCTAAACCATTTTCGATTTCGGCGCTAAGTTTTTGTAATGCAATTTGGGCATCTTCACCCAGGAATACGATATTGACTTCATGGCCTTTTTTTATACCCAGGGACATGAGAGCCATTAGACTCTTTGCATTTACGTATTTATCACTTCTTGCAAGATTTGCGATCTTAACTTCACATTTAAAGGGTTTTAATGTCGCAACCAGGTTTGCTCCTGGACGAGCATGTAGACCATGCTCATTTTTTATGATGAAACGAGCATTGCAATTGGCATCAGGCATCATAATTAACACTGTGTCGTTGGAATTAAATTTTCAGCATCCAGCGCTAAATATTGCTGTGCAACATTAAGCGTCACAGGGTGATTTTTAGGTAAGCCAATGATTTCGGCAGCGGTAGTCAGCAATCCCATTCGTTGCATTTTCTGTTGCAGTTTGACAGAGGCTTGATCGTCTTCGGCATAATAAGCAAGGCCGCAAGCGATCGCTTTTGTGAGGGGGGTGTAATCGAGGTCGTGTTTAAGACAAAGTTGCACTACACCCATTAAGCGATCCTGATAAGCCAATTTCCGAATAGGATCATAGGCGACACGATGAATCGAATCCGGGAGTTCGTTTTTAGCTTTAGGTAAGTACTCCAGATCTTTTAATGCTTCACGCGTGATTTGTGGGTATTCGGTCATTACCGCAGTAATTGTGACATCGTGTACCGCATTGGCCAAATCTGAAACCTGAGGATCGGCTGAGGCATCAGGAATGGTTTTGTAACCTTTCAGATGTCCATACCAGGCGGTAGTAGCGTGAGGGCCATTAATGGTAAATACTTTGATGTCTTTGAGCATTTCCAGATGTTCGCGTGGCTCTAGCCATTCCACACCACTGATGTCGTTATAAAGAGGAGTTTGAATGATCAATGAGGCAACGGCGGTGCTGTCTATCTGGGTTGCGTAGTGCGTTTTGGCATCGGTGGAGCGTCTGACAATTGAATCGCGGATCGCTACGTGGGTGTCGAACCATTGACGCGCTTCAGCAGATGGGATTGCGTCACGGTACCAGCCTTCAATATCTTTAATAATATGATTTTTATTTGTCAGGCAAATTAATGACATTTTTTTGTTTGGATCAATATGATATTGATGCTCAAAACATTTGCCAAGATACTGAGCGGATTCTGCAAAATCCTCTGGATAAAGTGGACACATAATGACAGACGACTCAAGAAAGTCATTCATGACAGAATAGTTGTCATCGGTCAAAAAAGCATTAAAGTTGGTGATCTCGTGTAAAATGATGTCATCAGTACGAAAAACCTGAACGGTATATTTGTTTTCACGGTTCAGTTCATCAATAACTCTTTGGTCTTTATCCAGAAATGTTATATCCCAGCCAGCATTGTCAAATGTTTCGCCCACAAAGCCTTTACCAAGGCGGCCAGCGCCTATAATTAATACGCGTTTCATTATAACTCCTCATATTATTAGATATCCTTGCTCGTGAATATATGATTTATATCCTTGAGTGAGGACACCACGAAATTAGATCTGGTCTCAAGTTTTTCTTCGGTTACAAGAATGGCAACTTCATTTGAGACTTCAGCCATTTTTTGTTTGGTATAACACTCATCCAGATCGGGAATAGTTACACCGACTTCACTGTCAACATGCGCAACACCCATAAAGTATATATCCGGGCGAATAGCATTTAATTCACGAATAGTTTCAGCACCAATTAAAACCAAAGAGTTTTTATAAAGCCTGCCCCCTAATCCTATAACCTCTACATTCTTGTAATCACTTAATAAATGCAGAATAGGGATGTTATTAGAAACAACAGTGCATTTTAAATCTTTGGGTATTAGCTTTATGAGTTCGTAGTTAGTTGTTCCTCCGTCAATTAAAATGACGCTATTTTCTTTAATTAAATGTACGGCTTTCTTTGCCAGCTTTACTTTCTCACTGGTGTTCAGATCCTGCCGGATATTAAACTCAGTGATGGCAGGCCCGACGCGTATTGCGCCACTATGAACACGATGAATTACTCCTTGATTCGCAAGCTCATTTAAGTCGCGTCTTATGGTGTCCTCAGAAACCTTAAGACGCTCACTTAATTTACTGACAACAATCTTTTTCTCTTTCTCAAGTATTTGAAGAATAATATCTTGTCTTGCCGCTTTCATCGTAATGACTCATTTTATTCAGAGAATAATGAGTATATCTTAGATGTTTAGCACTTGTAAAATATATTCTATGGAATTAGCGGTTCGTAATGCCTGAACATTCTTTTCTTCAATGCAAATTAAGGCGATTTTATTTAACAAGTCCATATGTTCGCCTTCTTTACCCGCGATACCTATGGTTATATAGGCAGTATTTCCATCACCAAAGTCTATACCGTCAGGAAACTGTACTAAAGAAATGCCTGACTTAATGATTTCGCAATCTGAACCATCCGTACCATGTGGTATTGCTAAACCATTGCCTAAATAAGTTGAAACAATCTCCTCTCTGAGTTTCATTCTCTGAACGTATTTATCTGTCACATAGCCATTCATTCTCAGAATATTTCCAGTAAGGGTTATAGCTTCAAATTTATCGTTGGCATGTGCATTAAGAATAATGTTCTCGGGGATAAAGATGTCACTCATGCTGGCACCTCTTCATGGTTTTCATGATTATGCGATTTTATAAACGCAACTGTTTCGTCATAATCACTCAACTTAATAAAGTTATTAACGGTCATAAACACAGTATCGGTGTTTTCACAGCTTAATTTTGCGCGCTCAAGGAGCCCAGATAAAGTAATTACCATATCGTAGTCTCTACCCACTCGGTTTGCTGAATCGTTAATAACCTTAATATAGCCGAGCCCTTCTTCTTGTAGTCGTTTACGTAGAACAGAAGCGCCCATTGCGCTAGAACCCATCCCGGAATCACATGCGACTAATATACGTTGCACCTTTTTTACACTGGTATTGGATAAGCCCGGGACAAAATCAGCCACAGATTTAACCTGACGCCCGCCGACAGTCACTGGGCTTTCATCATCATCTTCTGAACCGGGGCTGATTTTAAGTATTAACCAGCCCAGCGCGCATGACACGATAAACCCTGCGCTGATGGACACCAGATTGGCAACGATGGCGCTTTTCGGCGTCATCATGGCGATAGCGATTAAACTGCCTGGAGATGCAACGCCGATCAACCCGCCTTCCATGATGACTTGTAAGAATAAGGAGACGGCAAGTCCTCCCATTGTGGCGAATACCAGTAATGGATTTGCCAGCACAAACGGAAAATAGACTTCACCGATTCCCGCTATACCTGCAATAAACATCGCCATCGGTGCTGTTTTCTTCGCGCGTCCACGTCCAAACAGGGCTATCGCCATTAATGTTCCGAGCAGTGGGCCATTATTGGTATCCACCAGGAACATGATTGATTTACCCAGTTCGGGAACCTGGGCGAAACCAATTGGTGCGAGAATGCCGTGGTTAACCACATTATTCAGGAACAGAACCTGAGCGGGCGCCATAAACACGGACAGTAAAGGGAGTAAATTATTGCTGGTACACCAGTTTACCCCTGACGTGATAATGACAATCAGCAGGCGGATAACCGGCCCAACGGTCATATAGGCGAAAATAGCGCATATCAGGCCAATAATTCCGAGACTGAAATTATTGACGAACATTTCAAATCCCGGCTTAATTTTGTCCTGCACTTTTTGGTCAAATTTCTTCAACAGCCAGGAAGAGAGTGGCCCCATGACCATCGCCCCACTGATCATCGTGATTTCGGACCCGACAATAACGCCCATTGTCGCGAATGCAGCAATGACCCCTCCACGTTGACCGTGGATGTTATATCCTGCGGTATAGCCAATCAGTAATGGAAAAAGGTAATTCAGGATTGGGCCAACCATTTCACCTAATTTTTCATTAGGGAACCAGCCATTAGGGATAAAGATGGCGGCCATTAACCCCCATCCCACAAACGCTCCCAGATTCGGCATAACCATGCCGCTCATAACTCCACCAAACTTTCTAATTTTTGCTAACGCAGGGCTATTGGCAATTCGACTGTTCCCCATGGTCGGCTCCATTCTTATATTGATGAGTGATTAATGATGCGATTTACCGCCGGTAATATTGATTACGGACCCGGTGATATAAGAAGAATGATCGGAAACCAGGAAAGAGATCAGGTCGGCAATCTCTTCAAGTTTCCCCGGACGACCAAGAGGAATAATGCCTTTATAGTCTTTATGAACATGATTTGGATCGGTTCCTCGTGTGTAAGCCAGCGCCCGGAAATTGGCTTCGCTGTTCATTGGCGTTGGTACATTGATGGCTGGCTCAACGCTAACAACGCGCACATTGTGGGGGCCCAACTCTTTCGCCCATGAAAATGTGAAGGCGTTAACGGCGGCTTTCGTTGCGGAATAGCAGCTCTGCCCGCGTGAACCCTGAACACCAGCTTCAGAAGTCATATTGATAATGACGCCTGATTCTTGTTCGACCATCTGGCGCCCAATGGACTGCGATACCAGAAAAACAGCTTTCTGGTTAACATTGACCATAAAGTCGAAATCATCTTCGCTCAGTTCATATTCTGGTTTTTCCTTAAATACATCGACTAACAGGCGTGGACGGCTGACACCAGCATTGTTGACTAAACCGTCTATATGACCAAACCTCTTTACCACTGAGGCCGTGAGCTGCTCAACTTCTGTTTTTTTGGTCACATCGCATTTGATAAAGATGATGTCGTCGAACTGGCTGAAGTTTTTATTGGGTGATAAATCGGCATAAACCACGGTTGCACCGTTGGCGTAGAGATTCTCAACCATTTTTTCACCCAGGCCCATACTGCCACCCGTCACGACCACGACTTTACCGGAAAGATCCAACCACTTTGTTGCTTGATCCATTTACGTTCTCCCACTTTTCACGATTGACTGACAGCAGCTGCCTGGGTATTTGACATTCGATGCCCGCAGCATATTGTTTACATGTTGATGCGGTTTTTTGCGTGTTTATAATCTATGCGCAGAAAAACGCATTGCCTACGAAGATCGTTGATTTTTGCGATGCTAATCACAGGATACATTTTAAATTCTTTTAATTCAGTTGGTTGCTTTGGTTTCTGGTGTTTTGCGTAAAGGATCGCATTTCTGGCGTGTACGATTGTTAATCGATTCATTAATGCGTTTATTTGCGCGTTTGCTTTTTTAATGCGTCTTTATGCGTGATTAAAATTGAGGGGAATAATTGATAAAGAAGCATGTATATAACTGATGGGGCATTGCTGGGGAGGTTGTATGGCACTGGCGACTTCCTGACAGAGTGATTGTCCGTCAGGAAGACTATGTTTACTGGAGGTTAGACAAACGGTGCGTATGGGTCAGCCATCTCAAATGCGACGGCTCTTTCCGCTTTCGGCGGATAAATCAGTTCACTGACAATCGATACTTTCAGTTTCTTCGCTTCTGCGCGAGTGAGTTTGACCTGCTGATCCCATCCTTCGGTATACACCGCGCCCCACACGCCGAGATCCAGACAGGTGACGTACATCTCCTGACGGTACGGTGAAGGTTCTACTCCTAGCAGGCTTGCAGCGGCGTTATTACCGGCAAATTTACCCAACAAAATAGCGTGCTGGCAGGTCATTAACGCATGGTTGCCTTTGTCATCGGTGGCGGCGTAGGCCACATCGCCAGTGGCGTAGATATTATCATGACCCACGACCTGCAGATTGGCATTCACATGCAGGCGGCCCTGTCGATCGCGCGGGGCGTTAATCTGTGCTGTCAGGCTATTGGCCTGCACGCCGACGGTCCAGATAACTGTTTGAGAGGCAATAACCTGCCCATCTTTCAGCGTTACGCCGCCGGCGTCCACGCTTTCTACTTCTGCATTTACCAACCATTCGATGCCCAGTTCAGCGGAGGCTTCGATTATCACGTCGCGTAATTCCTGGCTCCAGCGCCCGGCAGGCTGAGCACCGCGCTCAACTACGACCACTCTGGTCTTAGCATCGGCACCCAGAATCTCACGCAGACGACCAGGTAATTCCAGCGCCATCTCAATCCCGGTAAAGCCGCCGCCACAGACCACCACCGTATTGCGAGCCTCACTTTCCGGCTGTAATGCCAGGTCTGTAATGTGCTGCTCCAGTGCGGTGGCGCTCTCGAGCTGGTCGAGGTCAAACGCATGCTCGGCTGCACCGACAACGGCGTCGCGGTTAACGTGACTCCCGCTGGCGAGTACCAGGCGGTCGTAGCGGCGCAGATGAATTTCTCCGTTGGCATCTTTCCAGCTCACCTCTTTAGAGTCCGGTATGATCTGTTCGACGTGACCTTGCAGGAAGTTGACGCCGGTAACGTCAAACAAGGGTTGCAGTGGGGCGACCAGGGTTTGTACGGCGCGTTCATAAAAGCGTGGGCGGACACGCAGCTCTGGCTGTGGTGCAATTACTGTAATATCAATGGCCTGCTGATGTTTATCCGCCAGTCGTGCGGCGCTTAATGCTGCCCACATACCGGCAAAGCCGGCGCCCACGATCAGAATTCGTTTACGCATTGGGGGGTTCTCTCTGGTGACTACGAATAATTTACTCGGATTTTATTTGTCGTAGTTAAGAATTGCAATGCGATCAGGATCCTTTTTGTCCTGATGTCGTAGGGTGTTTGATTATCTATTTGATAAATATATGATTAAAGTTTTTATATAAATATGGGTTGTGCTGCTGTCTGGAATGAATGAGACGAAAAAGCTACAATTAACTCAGATTCATTTTGGCTGAGATAAGAGAATGGCATTTTACAGTTCCGGGGTTGAGTACGGCATTCATAGCCTGATGTGTATGGTCGACAGCAAGGGCGACGCGCGGGATATGAGCGTGCGGGAAATTGCCGAGCTGCAAAGCGTGCCGTACGACTACCTGGCGAAAATTTTCACCCGTTTATCGAAAGCGGGCCTGGTGCGCAGTATTGAGGGAAAGGGCGGCGGTTTCCAGTTGGCTAAACCTGCTGAACACATTACGGTGCTGGACGTGGTGAATGCCATTGATGGCGATAAGCGCATCTTTGAGTGTCGTGAGATTCGCCAGCGGCTGGCGGTATTTGAGGAGCATCCGCCGGAGTGGGCCTGTGAAGGCATTTGTGGTGTGCGCTCGGTAATGGATATGGCTCAGCAGCGAATGGAAGAAGCGCTCGGTCAGCATACGATTCTGGATTTGGCGCGCAAAATGTACCGCAAAGCGCCGGACACTTTTGTGGTCGAAGTTCAGGAGTGGATTAACGCGCGCAAAGGGTAGCGATTGAAAATGCCCGGTGCTCATCCTCGGTGAGAAGCGTTTTCCGCTGGCGTGATAAAACTGAAGTCTTAATCAACGCAATATCGTTCATGGTCATGTCCATTCATGATGACCTGTTTGTATAAACTACACTCTTACAATGCAGGACTTAAAAGGCAAAAAAAACCGCGATGTGACTCGCGGTTAATGTTAAAAAAAGCTTATTTACTGCTATCTGGCGTATTAATCATTCGGTTCAGCCAGGGCACCATAATCGCCATCACCACCGTGACAGCCAGGGTGACCAGGCCTATCTTACTGAAGACGTTGGTGTAAATAGGCAGCGTTTGCAGCGGGTCGGTGATGTTCTCCGGTACGGCAGTAAACGTGGCGACATACCCGCCCATCAGGAAGGCGGCGGCTTGCGTCAGGAACCACATCCCGAGAATAAAGCCCATCAGGTGCTGCGGCACGAGAGCGGCGACCATCGCCAGTCCCAGGGCACTAATCAGCAGTTCACCCAGGCTCTGGAACAGATATACCAGCACGATAAACCACGGCGACGTCAGCCCCTGCGCATCCGCAAACCACATCCCGGCAGCTGCGGCCGTCAGGAAGCCCAACGAGCACAGGAACATACCGAGCGTAAATTTCATCGGCATAGTCAGGTCTTTGCCTTTGTTTCCCAGACGGGTATAGATCGCGGCCAATACCGGACTTGCCAGCACCACCCAGAACGGGTTCAGCGCCTGGAAGCTCACTGGGTTAATGGCGAAACCGAGAATTTCATGGTGCACGTTATTGATAGCAAAGAAGTTCAGCGATGTCGGCATCTGCGCGTACAGCACGTAGAACACAACCGCTTCCAGCATCAGGATGAAGGCCACGAACATCTTGTTGCGCCCGGTTTTATCCAGTTTGAATGCCTGACGGAAGAAGATGATAGTCACGGCAATCGACAAGACGATCAGCACCAGGTTGGCAATCTGCACGTTGTGCATCAGCCAGGCGCAGACAAATACCATCACTACCGTACCGGCCAGCACGTACAGCAGATTACGGAAATTCAGCGGCTTATGGTCTGGCTCAGAACCGATATTTTTTACCATTCCACGGCAGGCAAAGTAGACCAGCAGCGCGACGATAAGCCCGGCCCCGCACAGGTTGTAGGTCACCGCGTAGCCAAACTTATCGGCAATCACCGGCGCCAGCGACAGCGACAGCAACGAACCGATGTTAATCGACATATAAAACAGGGTGAAAGCACCGTCCAGACGGGCGTCTTTTGGTGGATAGCATTTTGACAACAGGCTTGCCGGGTTGGCTTTAAACAGCCCGTTACCGACGGCAATGGTACCCAAAGCAATAAAGATCAGATCGGGCTTGAGCAGCGACATCCCGGTCATGAAGTAGCCGATTGCCAGCACAATGGCACCGAGAACCAGCGTGCGCTTGGTGCCTAACAGGTGGTCGCCGACGTAGCCGCCGATCGAGATCAGGCCGTAGACCAGCGCAGCAAAGGCACCAAAGGTGACAAATGCCTGTTCCTGTGAAAATCCTAGCTGCTTAACAAAGAATACCGCCAGGATGCCCTGAACGCCGTAATAGCCAAATCGTTCCCATAATTCTACAAAGAAGATCATGAAGAACGGACGAGGTTGCTGCAGCAAGCCCGTAGGTGCAGTTTTATTCATATTCCATCGCCTTTCAAAGCCATCCCGAAAAGTATGAACGCGTATGCTTAAACGCGCCGAAAAAGTCTTATTTTGTTATAGACTGCGGCTATTGGCCGCGAGAGTAGAGTATTATAGAGATGGTTTTCGATCCAATTAGTTGATCACACTAATTATGATTTGTTTGTTGGATTGATGTACTAATTGTGTCCGAATGATAAAAACAAAAACGCCCGCACAGGCGGGCGTTTACAGGCTTAACTACTTGCAGCAGGCCGGGCTATATCCCGGCGGCAAGCATTTTATGCTTCTTCGTCGTCACGCAGCGGAACAATCAACATGTCGACGTGGACGGTGTTGATCAGTTGGCGCGCGGAGGACATCAGTTTGCTCCAGAAATCCTGGTGGTGACCACAAACGACCAGGTCCATGTCGTATTTTTTGATGGCATCAACCAGAACCTGACCCAGGTCGCCGCTACCGCTCAGGGTTTCGGTGATAGGGTAGCCTGCGTTGGTGGACAGCTCAGTTAACGCGTGGTGGGTTTCTTCAGAAATGCGTTTCTGCATGTCGCCCAGATTCACGTCGATAAGGCCGGTGTACAGGTCGGAATAGTTTACGTCAACGTGGATAAGGGAAACTTTAGCATTGTAAGGCCGCGCCATAGAGACCGCTTTTTCAACCAGAACTTTGCTTTCCGGAGAAAGATCAACCGCGATAAGAATGTGTTTATAAGCCATAGTGTTACTCCTTCCATAAGTTGTCGATGACTAGCCTGCTGGCGTTTCTCTGCCGCCGCGTCATCCGCGTCCTGCGAACCTTGTGCGCGGGGCTAGCCCAGTCGTAAAAACGTACCATATAAGGACTATCCTTACATTATAGCGACCAGAATAATCCGTCAATCCGCCTTGCTTGCCAAGCAGTTAAACAAATTTTTTAGTTAATTGCATTGATAGCGATTAACCTTCTGGCAAAAAAATTAACTAATCTCCTACACTATCTAGAGGGGCGTTCGAATGCGTGATACTAATACGAACGGTTTCTTCAGTACTCTTCACTGAATGGTTTGGCAGGGTATCGGGGAGCGGTAGTCCCGGAAAGGAGTTCCGTGGGCGGGTCGCCGGGGAGGGGGTATGATAAGCACCATTGCATTGTTCTGGGCTTTATGTGTCGTTTGCATTGTTAATATGGCGCGCTATTTTTCTTCGCTACGCGCACTGCTAGTAGTACTTCGTGGTTGCGATCCATTGCTTTACCAGTATGTAGATGGAGGGGGCTTTTTTACCTCGCATGGGCAACCGAACAAGCAGATGCGTCTGGTGTGGTATATCTACGCTCAGCGTTACCGCGATCATCATGATGATGAATTTATTCGCCGCTGTGAGCGGGTTCGCGGTCAGTTCATTCTCACCAGCGCGCTATGCGGCCTGGTGCTAATCAGCATGGTTGCGCTGATTATCTGGCACTGATTTCAACGACAGATACAAAAAAAGCGGGCCAGTTTTCTGACCCGCTTTTTTACCGCGCATTCGCTTAGATAAGCTTCAGGGAGAGCCAGTACAGCCCGCCGGAAAGAAGAATTGCTGCTGGCAGGGTGAAGACCCAGGCCATCAGAATGCTGGTCACCGTTTTACGCTGCAAACCGCCGCCATCAACAACCATCGTTCCCGCAACGGAAGAGGAGAGAACGTGTGTGGTGGAAACGGGCATACCGGTGTAGCTGGCAAGACCGATAGAGACTGCGGCGGTCATCTGCGCCGACATCCCCTGGGCATAGGTCATGCCTTTCTTACCGATTTTCTCACCGATAGTGGTTGCCACGCGACGCCAGCCAATCATCGTACCAATACCCAGCGCCAGTGCGACGGCCATAATGATCCAGATAGGCGCGTACTCAATGGTGCTCAGCATGTCAGATTTCAGTTTCTTCAGCAGACGCTGATCGTCAGCGCTTACGCCAGGCAGCTTAACCACTTTATCGGTGGTATCAGAGATGCACAGCATAATACGGCGCAACTGACCACGCTGTTCGACGCTTAACCTGTCGTAGGTTTCCAGGTTCGCCAGCATACCTTTCGCACGTTCCAGCGCGTTGATGGTATTCGCCGGGTGGCAATGGAACTCGGTCGGCGTCGCTGGTGCCGCGTCCGTCGGGGACGGAATCAGCTGGTCTACGCCTGTGGCCTGTTTAAGCAGGTCAGGGCGCTGCTGGAAGAAGACTTCGACGTTATTGATTGCATCGCGGGTACGGGTAATTTCGTAACCGGAAGCATTCATATTCACCACGAAACCTGCTGGCGCTACGCCAATCAGCACTAGCATCACCAGACCAATGCCTTTCTGACCATCGTTCGCGCCGTGGGAGAACGCCACGCCGATAGCGGAGAGGATCAGTGCAATACGCGTCCAGAACGGCGGCTTTTTCTTTCCGTCTTTCTTTTCACGTTCTGCCGGCGTCAGGTGGATACGGGCACGTTTTTTCGTACCGCTCCAGTAGCGACGCAGAATGAAAATAAGACCACCTGCAACCACCAGACCGACAATGGGTGAGATGATAAGCGAGGCAAAAATACCGATAACTTTCGGGATGTTAAGTGCATCCACCACCGAGGTGCCGTTCATCAGCGCATTGGTTAAACCAATACCGATAATGGCGCCAATCAGCGTATGGGAGCTGGATGCAGGCAGACCAAAGTACCAGGTACCCAGGTTCCAGATAATTGCCGCCAACAACATGGAGAACACCATGGCGAGGCCATGTGACGATCCCATATTAAGCAGCAGATCCGTTGGTAACATATGCACGATGGCATACGCCACGCTGAGACCGCCCAGCAAAACACCAAAGAAGTTGAACACCGCAGCCATGACTACCGCCAATTGCGAACGCATTGCACGGGTATAGATCACAGTTGCGACAGCATTGGCTGTATCATGGAAGCCATTAATTGCTTCGTAGAACAGCACGAAAGCCAGAGCAAGCAATAGTAAAAGCCCGGTATGTAAATCCAGGCCAGCAAACAAATGTAGCATAGGACGTTACGCCATTTTGAGGACATGAACGCGGCGCATTATCAGTGACTTTGGCGGCGCGGGCAAAGTGAAATATAGAGTTTTTTTGATTTGTCTCCTGCTTTGTTTTACACCACTAAAGAATTATCCTATATATTTCAGATAAATACCCTTTATCGGTAGTTTGGTGCTGGTGCGACCACTGAGGAATCTTTACAATTCACTCCCGCTTTTTAGAGAGGATCGCAACGTGGAAAGGTTTGATACCGTTATTATAGGCGCTGGCGCAGCGGGTATGTTTTGTGCCGCGCAGGCAGGACAGGCAGGTAGTCGCGTACTGCTGATTGATAATGGTAAAAAGCCCGGGCGCAAGATTCTCATGTCTGGCGGGGGCCGCTGCAACTTTACCAACCTTTATGTCGAGCCGGCTGCGTATTTGAGTCAAAACCCGCATTTTTGCAAATCGGCGCTGGCGCGTTATACACAGTGGGATTTTATCGATCTGGTGGGTAAGCACGGTATTGCCTGGCATGAAAAAACGCTAGGCCAGCTTTTCTGCGATGATTCCGCCCAGCAAATAGTCGATATGCTGGTGGATGAGTGTGAAAAAGGTAACGTAACTATGCGGTTACGTAGCGAAATCCTGAGCGTTGAGCGAGATGGTGACGATTTTGTCCTGGAATTGAATGGGATGAGTGTCGGCACGAAAAAGCTGGTTATTGCCTCCGGTGGTCTCTCTATGCCGGGTCTGGGCGCGACGCCGTTTGGTTATAAAATTGCGGAACAGTTCGGCCTGAACGTTTTGCCTACGCGCGCAGGTCTGGTGCCTTTCACCTTACATAAGCCGCTACTGGAGCAGCTTCAGGTGCTCTCTGGCGTATCCGTCTCTTCCGTTATCACCGCCGAGGACGGCACCGTATTTCGTGAAAACCTGCTCTTTACGCACCGCGGGCTTTCTGGTCCGGCCGTGCTGCAAATTTCCAGTTTTTGGCAGCCAGGTGAATTTGTCAGCATTAATTTGTTGCCGGATGTTGACCTCGCAAGCTTCCTCGATGACCAACGTAGCGCACACCCTAATCAAAGCTTAAAGAACACCCTGGCAATGCAGTTGCCAAAGCGTCTGGTGGAATGTTTACAGCAGTTAGGGCAAATCCCGGATGTCTCGCTGAAGCAGCTTAATGTGCGCGATCAGCAAACGCTGGTTGAGACGCTGACCGAGTGGCGGGTGCAGCCGAACGGTACGGAAGGGTATCGTACCGCTGAAGTCACGTTGGGCGGCGTCGATACCAACGAGCTGTCATCGCGTACGATGGAAGCGCGCAAAGTGCCGGGACTCTACTTTATCGGCGAAGTCATGGACGTCACCGGTTGGCTGGGCGGCTATAACTTCCAGTGGGCGTGGTCGAGCGCCTGGGCATGCGCGCAGGATTTGGCGCCTGCCTGACCGTGGTGCCCGACAACCTGGGCTGCCGGGCGTTATCATTAGTTCAGACCAAGAAAATACTGGGCGATTTTAAAGTAGATAATCAACCCGGTACCGTCGATAAGCGTGGCGATAAACGGGGCAGAAACCACGGCGGGATCAATGCCGATACGCTTGAGTACCATGGGGATCACTGATGACACCACGGCGCTCCACAGCGTAATGCAAACCAGCGTCAGGCTGACGATTAGCGTGATTTCCACTCCGATACCCATCATCCACGCGCGCAAGCAGCCTGCCAGACCCAGCGTCAGGGCGATCAGCAGCGAAGTTGAAACTTCTTTGCGGATCACCCGACCCATATCGCGCAGCCGTACTTCTCCCAGCGCCATTGAACGTACCAGCGTTGAGGTGATCTGCGTACCGCTGTTGCCGCCAGTACCAATTAATAGTGGAATAAAAAAGGCCAGTGCAATAGCAGATTCCAGCGCCTCTTCAAAATGTTGAAGAACGCTGCTGGTATAGGCTTCTGCGACAAAAAGTAGCAGGAGCCAGACAGAACGTTTTTTCCACAATGTCCACGGGCTAATCTCCAGGTAGGGTTTTTCCAGCGGCAACGTTGCCCCCTGAAGCTGAACATCTTCGGTAACATCATCTTCCTGTAGATGAGCGATCTCTTTTTCCATCAGACAACCGACCAGCTCACCTTTCTCAACGACAGCCACCAGATCGAGTTCGCGTTCGGCTAACTCGGCAACGACCTGTGCCCGTTCATCATCTGGCTTTACATGAAATAAACAACTGTCCGTAAGATGGTTGATGTTCAGCGATGTATCTTTTTCCTGCAATAAGCGCTTGATGGATAACACCCCGCGCAGCGCTTTTCCAGCTACAACAAAGACCTGGCCTGGAATATCATCCGTTGTGAGCTGGGAGACAAAGTATTCACGAGCGCCGTTCACGCTGAGATGATCCGGCAGGGTAATAAAATCGGTGCGCATATATTGCGCGATAGCATCGCCATTGAAATCCGGCATAGGATGATGGGCGGCGCAGAGTGGCATAGATGACATGGTGTAATTCCCTATAAAAATCTCTCATAGGGGCGAACAAGACAGGGTTAGCGCAGGCGGATCCCTACGTCCTGGTTTTAGCACTGAACAACGTATCTGCCCGATGGTGAAATCGTCAGAAGTTACCTTGGCAACACCTTGATTCGATGGATGCCTGTATTTCCCTGAGTGGCCTCTCTCGATACCAGCAGGGCGGTAACTTGTATTTGTACAGGAGCCTCGCCATAACGAGATCGGTAAATGAGCCACTATTATAGCGATGTCTAATTATTGATTATGTTTATAGTTGTGAATGTTTATCAATCGTTGATATACGAAATATTCCCTGTGCCAGAGCGCGATAGGGCTGAAGTGGAAACTACAACCGAATAGACATATTGAATCCAGGTGTTAGTATTCAATAGACAGCAGTTATGAGTATGCGTGTTTCATTTCCGGCCAGGAACGCTGATGATGACAACATTACTACCCGATTTCACAGCATTTTCGTCATTCACTTCCTGCGCGGCGCAGGTTGCCTTAGCGCCTGTCCGCTCTCTGGCCATAGTTTCTTATTCCTTCTCATCCCGGATGGAATCTCCCGCTGAATAGCTATTCAGTGGGCTTTGTGACACGCATCGTTTGATAACAGGGATTACGGCGGGTCGAATATGGATAAGTTTAAGCGTCATGTGATGTGGTGGGGGGCGGGCATCCTGGTCGTGGTGGCTGCGATAGCATGGTGGATGCTCCGTCCTGCCGGAATACCGGAGGGGTTCGCAGCCAGCAACGGCAGAATTGAAGCCACCGAAGTGGATATTGCTACCAAGATTGCCGGGCGAATTGACACGATCCTTGTGTCGGAAGGGCAGTTCGTTCGTCAGGGCGAGGTGTTGGCGAAAATGGATACTCGCGTGCTGCAGGAGCAGCGGCTGGAAGCGATCGCGCAAATCAAAGAGGCCGAAAGCGCGGTGGCGGCGGCGCGAGCGCTGCTGGAACAGCGGCAAAGTGAAATGCGCGCCGCGCAGTCGGTAGTAAAACAGCGCGAGGCGGAGCTGCAGTCGGTTTCTAAACGCCACGTGCGTTCCCGTTCGCTATCCCAGCGTGGGGCCGTGTCTGAGCAACAACTGGATGACGATCGGGCCGCGGCAGAAAGCGCACGTGCGGCGCTGGAATCCGCAAAGGCGCAGGTCTCAGCGGCAAAAGCCGCAATTGAAGCCGCTCGCACCAGCATCATTCAGGCGCAAACCCGCGTAGAAGCCGCGCAGGCCACCGAACGTCGTATTGCGGCTGATATTGATGACAGCGAGCTGAAAGCCCCGCGCGATGGTCGCGTGCAGTACCGCGTAGCTGAACCGGGTGAGGTGCTTTCTGCGGGCGGGCGCGTCCTGAATATGGTCGATCTCAGCGATGTCTACATGACGTTCTTCTTGCCTACCGAACAGGCTGGCTTACTGAAGATTGGCGGCGAAGCGCGCCTGGTGCTGGATGCCGCACCGGATCTGCGTGTTCCGGCGACCATCAGCTTTGTGGCAAGCGTCGCGCAGTTCACACCGAAAACGGTCGAAACCAGCGATGAGCGGCTGAAGCTGATGTTCCGCGTTAAAGCGCGTATTCCGCCAGAGCTATTGCAGCAGCATCTCGAGTACGTGAAAACCGGTCTGCCGGGCATGGCGTGGGTGCGTATCGATGAAAATCGAGCCTGGCCTGACGACCTGATGGTGAGGTTGCCGCAATGACGCATCTGGCGCTGGTTCCCGTTCCTCCCGTGGCGCACCTTGACGGCGTGAGTCAGCATTACGGGAAAACGGTAGCGCTGAACAATATCACGCTGGATATCCCCGCCCGCTGTATGGTGGGGCTGATTGGCCCGGATGGCGTCGGAAAATCAAGCCTGCTGTCGCTCATCTCCGGCGCGCGTGTCATTGAACACGGTAACGTGATGGTGCTGGGCGGCGATATGCGCGACCCGAAACATCGCCGGGATGTCTGCCCGCGCATTGCCTGGATGCCGCAGGGGCTGGGGAAAAACCTGTACCACACGCTGTCGGTGTATGAGAACGTCGATTTCTTTGCCCGGCTGTTTGGCCATGACAAAGCGGAGCGCGAAGCGCGGATTACCGAGCTGCTGAACAGCACCGGACTGGCGCCGTTTCGCGATCGTCCGGCCGGGAAACTCTCGGGTGGGATGAAGCAAAAGCTGGGGCTGTGCTGCGCGTTAATCCATGACCCGGAACTGTTAATTCTCGATGAACCTACCACCGGGGTCGACCCGCTGTCCCGCGCCCAGTTCTGGGATCTGATTAACAGCATTCGCCAGCGGCAGACCAACATGAGCGTGCTGGTTGCGACCGCCTACATGGAAGAAGCCGAGCGCTTTGACTGGCTGGTGGCGATGAACGCCGGGGAGGTGCTGGCCACCGGGAGCGCGCAGCAGCTACGCGAAAAAACCAACACCGACACGCTTGAGCAGGCGTTTATCGCGCTGTTACCCGAAGCCCAGCGTCAGGCGCATAAGCCAGTGGTGATCCCGCCGTATCACGCTGAGCAGGAAGAGATTGCCATCGAGGCGAAAGATCTGACCATGCGCTTCGGCAAGTTCGTGGCCGTTGACCACGTTAACTTTCGTATTCCGCGCGGGGAAATCTTCGGTTTTCTCGGCTCCAACGGCTGCGGTAAATCCACTACCATGAAAATGCTCACCGGGCTGCTACCCGCAAGTGAAGGTGAGGCGTGGCTGTTTGGGCAAGCGGTTGACCCGAAGAATATCGATACCCGTCGCCGGGTAGGCTATATGTCGCAGGCGTTTTCGCTCTACAGCGAGCTGACCGTACGGCAAAACCTCGAGCTACACGCGCGGTTGTTCCATATCCCCGAAGCAGAAATCCCGGGGCGGGTACAAGAGATGAGTCAGCGCTTTTCGCTGACCGATGTCGAAGACGCGTTGCCTGGCGCGCTGCCGTTGGGGATCCGTCAACGCCTGTCGCTGGCGGTGGCGGTGATCCATCGCCCGGAGATGCTCATTCTCGATGAACCAACCTCCGGGGTCGATCCGGTGGCGAGAGACATGTTCTGGCAACTGATGGTCGATCTGTCGCGTCAGGATAAAGTGACCATTTTTATCTCCACCCATTTTATGAACGAAGCGGAGCGCTGCGACCGTATGTCGCTGATGCACGCCGGAAAAGTCCTGGCCAGCGGTACGCCGCAGGAGCTGGTGAAACAGCGTGGTGCCGCCAGTCTGGAAGAGGCGTTTATCTCCTGGTTACAGGAAGCGGCTGGTCCGGCGCCGGAGGCTCAGTTACCGCCAGCCAATGTCCCGGCAGTGCATGAAAACAGTCAGCCGCCGCACCAGGGATTTAGCCTGCGGCGCTTGTTCAGCTACAGCCGCCGCGAAGCGCTGGAGCTGCGACGTGACCCGGTACGTTCAACGTTGGCGCTGATGGGCACGGTGATCCTGATGCTGATCATGGGCTACGGCATCAGCATGGATGTGGAAAACCTGCGTTTTTCGGTGCTCGATCGTGACCAGACAGTCAGCAGCCAGGCGTGGACGCTGAATCTGGCGGGATCGCGCTATTTTATCGAGCAGCCGCCGCTCACCAGTTATGACGAGCTGGACAAACGGATGCGCTCGGGCGAAGTCGCGGTAGCCATAGAGATCCCGCCAAATTTTGGCCGCGATATCGCGCGTGGAACGCCGGTGAAGATTGGCGTCTGGGTCGATGGCGCAATGCCGAGCCGTGCGGAAACGGTCAGAGGTTACGTGCAGGCGATGCACCAGACCTGGCTGCAGGATGTGATGGCGCGTCAGCCAAATACCAGCGGGCAAAACGGACTGATGACCATTGAAACTCGCTATCGTTACAACCCGGATGTGAAAAGCCTGCCAGCGATTGTTCCGGCGGTGATCCCGCTGCTGTTGATGATGATCCCCTCCATGCTCAGCGCTCTGAGCGTGGTGCGTGAGAAAGAGCTGGGGTCGATTATCAACCTGTACGTGACGCCCACTACCCGCAGCGAGTTTTTACTCGGCAAACAGTTGCCTTACATCGTGCTGGGCATGCTGAACTTCCTGCTGCTGTGCGCGCTGTCGGTGTTTGTATTCGGCGTCCCGCATAAGGGGAGTTTTGTGACCCTGACGCTGGCCGCGCTGCTGTACGTCACCATTGCCACCGGGCTGGGATTGTTAATTTCCACGTTTATGAAAAGTCAGATCGCCGCCATTTTTGGTACGGCGATTATTACGCTGATCCCGGCGACGCAGTTTTCCGGGATGATCGACCCGGTCGCCTCGCTGGAAGGGCCGGGACGGTGGATTGGCGAAATTTACCCGACCAGCCATTTTCTGACCATCGCGCGCGGGACGTTCTCTAAAGCGCTGGATCTGACCGATCTCTGGCCGCTGTTTATTCCACTGGCGGTAGCCATTCCAGTGGTCATTGGTCTGAGCGTATTGCTGCTGAAAAAACAGGAGGGGTGATGCGCCGATTACGGAATATTTATAACCTCGGCATCAAAGAGTTACGCAGCCTGCTGGGTGACAAAGCGATGCTGACGCTGATCGTCTTCGCCTTCACGGTCTCGGTTTACTCTTCTGCGACCGTTCTGCCAGGGTCGCTGCACCTGGCGCCGATTGCCATTGCCGATATGGACCAGTCGCAGTTGTCGAATCGCATTGTGAACAGTTTTTATCGTCCGTGGTTTTTACCGCCGGAGATGATTACCGCCGATGAGATGGATGCCGGGCTGGATGCCGGGCGCTATACCTTCGCTGTGAACATTCCGCCTGATTTTCAGCGCGATGTACTGGCTGGGCGGCAGCCGGATATTCAGGTTAACGTCGATGCCACGCGGATGAGCCAGGCCTTTACCGGCAACAGCTATATCCAGAATATCATCAGTGGCGAGGTGAACAGCTTTGTGTCGCGTTTCCGCGATAACAGCGAGCTGCCGGTGGCGCTGGAAATGCGTATGCGCTTTAACCCTAATCTGGAACCTGCCCGCTTTGGCGCGGTGATGGCGATTATCAACAACATCACCATGCTGGCGATTGTGCTTACCGGGTCGGCGCTGATTCGCGAGCGTGAGCACGGGACCATTGAGCACCTGCTGGTGATGCCGGTGACGCCGTTTGAAATCATGATGGCAAAAATCTGGTCGATGGGGCTGGTGGTGCTGGTGGTTTCCGGTCTATCGCTGATGCTGATGGTAAAAGGGGTGCTTGGCGTACCGATTGAAGGCTCGATACCGCTGTTTATGCTGGGAGTGGCGCTGAGCCTGTTCGCCACCACGTCAATCGGCATTTTTATGGGCACGCTGGCGCGCTCCATGCCACAACTGGGATTGCTGATGATTCTGGTACTGCTGCCGTTACAGATGCTCTCCGGCGGCTCTACACCGCGTGAAAGCATGCCACAGGCGGTGCAGGACATTATGCTGACGATGCCGACTACCCATTTTGTTAGCCTTGCGCAGGCGATTCTTTACCGCGGCGCAGGGTTTAACATTGTCTGGCCGCAGTTCCTGACGCTGCTGGCGATTGGTAGTACGTTCTTCCTGATAGCGCTGCTGCGTTTCAGAAAGACGATTGGCACGATGGCGTAAATACTATTGCCGGATGGCGGCTGCGCCTTATCCGGCCTACAAACGGGAATGAATGTAGGCCGGGCAACATAACAGGCAATTACTCTTCTTTCGGCAGGCACTGCAGATGACCGTGGCGCACGCCGCGCTGGGAAATCACGTCATCGGCAAAATGCTGCACATCGCCCATGTCACCTTTTAGCACAGCGATTTCCAGACAGTCGTCATGGTTGATGTGCACGTGCAGCGTGGCGACTGATAAATCGTGGTGGTGATGTTGGGTGGAAACAATACGGCTCGCCAGGTCACGCTTCTCATGCTCATAAACATACGAGAGCACTGCGAATCCCTGAGTGCCGTGCTCCTGGGTGGTTTCCTGCGCCAGTGCGCCGCGCAGAATATCGCGGATCGCTTCGGAACGGTTGTTATAGCCACGGCGCTGGCTCAGGCTGTCGAGCGTTTCCAGTAAATCGTCATCGAGGGTAATGGTGACTCGTTGCATCTGCAATTAACCTTTCATGTGGCGCGTGGGCGCACAGGGAGTAAGGGGAATAGCGTATTTTGTAACACACGTCCGGCATCCGGGGAAAAGGTTAATGCTCTCGCAATAAACGCAGCAGAGTTCTTACCTGTTCATCCAGCGGCGCGAGCGTGTCTTTGACGATCAGATGCAGCGGGGTGGCACGGCGAGCGCCATGGCTTAACGGCAGCGGTCGTAATAGCCCCTGCTCAAGCTGCTGCTGAATTCGCTCCTCAGGCAACCAGCCGTAACCGACTTGATACATCACCGCCTCAATCGCGGCATCAATGGTCGAGAAGGTCCAGGCATCGCGCACCGCTTGCTGCGGGTTGTCGCGATCGGCAATGCGAATCAGCGGCCACGCGCGTAACGCGTCTTCATCCAGCGGCGCATCCAACATGCAGAGCGGGTGATCGCGGTGGGCAACGGCCACGAAGTCAATATTCATCAGCCATTCGCCGCGGCCGGTGATATCCTGGCGTCGGGTCAGGACCATCACGTCCGCATCGGCATGCGCCGCCAGTCGATCGTCAGCATTCTCCAGCACTTCGGTCAAACGTACCTGCGTCTGCGGCCACGCTTGCTGAAACTGCTTGAGGATCGCGAACAGGCGTTTGCGTGGGAAGATGCTATCTACCATGAAATCCAGCCTCGTTCGCGTGCCGTTTTGCAATGTTGCTGCCCGGGTTTCCACCCATAAAAAGGCCTTCAGTAACGGTTTGACCTGTCCCAACAGTAGCTCTCCCGCAGGGGTTAATACCGCCCTGCGACCTTCCGGCGTCAGCAGCGTCACGCCAAGCCGCTCCTGCAGTAGCGCCAGATTGTAACTCACCGAAGACTGGCTACGGTTGGTCTCTTCCGCAGCTTTAGCAAAGCTGCCCAGCTCCACGACTTTCTCCAGTAAGGCCCATTGCTCCAGCGTTGTCTTGTGCATAACTCATCTAAAAATTGAATGAATATGATGTAAAAATAGCGTTATTCATCCAATTTTTGAAGCGGTAAGATCCTCGCATCAAGTAAGAGGAGAAAGAATATGAGCACTTTTGATAAACATGATTTGAGCGGCTTTGTCGGCAAACATCTGGTCTATACCTACGATAATGGCTGGAATTACGAGATCTACGTGAAAAACGACACCACTCTGGATTACCGTATTCACAGCGGCATTGTGGGGAATCGTTGGGTGAAGGATCAGCGGGCGTACATTGTGCGGGTTGGCGAGAGTGTTTATAAAATTTCATGGACCGAACCGACCGGGACCGACGTCAGCCTGATCGTAAATCTGGGCGACAAACTCTTTCACGGCACCATCTTTTTCCCACGCTGGGTGATTAACAATCCGCAAAAAACGGTCTGTTTCCAGAATGACCATATTCCGCTGATGATGTCATATCGCGATGCGGGTCCGGCATATCCAACTGAGGTGATTGACGAGTTTGCGACCATCACTTTCGTGCGTGACTGTGGGGCGAATAATGACAGCGTTATTGCCTGTGCGGCCAGTGAATTGCCGGAAAACTTCCCGGAAAATTTACGCTAAGGCTTCCAGACGCTGCACGGCGTCGGCGGTCAGAGTAAACGGCGTGGGCGTACACACCGCCAGGCTCAGGGTATCGAGCTGGCACTGGCTGACCGAGAGTGAGGAGGTTAGCACGGTGCTGTCGACGCTGACAATTTGCCAGGCGCTGCCGCCACGCTGTTTCACGATAGCTTCTTTACGCGTCCAGATGCGCCAGAACGCCGCCAGCTGTTGCTCCGGGCGTTCGGCCTCAACTTCGGCATGTTCCCTGAGACTGAACACCGTATTTGCCAGCGTCTGCCAGTTATCGCGCGGGCGAACGACTTCAATATCACAGCCGACTTCCCCTTCGTCGCTGAGCAGCAGGGCAATATCATCACCGCTGTGGCTGAGATTGAACCACAGCGGTGTGTCGGCGGAAAAGGTCGGTTTTCCTTGCTCGCTGTAGACGATGTCCGGTAATGGCGAAAGAGTATGGGAAAGCAGCACGCGACCAGCCAGCCAGCGCGCACGACGAGCGCCTTGCGGGGCCTGCTCACGCAGTGCGGCAGGCAGTGTGCCAGCGCTTAAAACAGAAACTTTCCCAAGAACGATCCGGTACATATCAGGGCTAACCTTTAGTAATAATGGGGTTGTTTACCATTCTATACATGCTGTTTGCAAGTTTATCCAGGTAATCGGGTTTTGGGCCTGCCGGGTCCCAGCAAAATTGCCAGTTTGCTACCGCCTGTGGTGGTTTCCATCCAGATTTTACACACGCTGGTTAACGGCACGGAGAGCAGCATACCTACCGGACCAAGCAGCCATCCCCACACCAACAGAGAGAGAAAGACGATTAGCGTCGATAATCCCAGCCGGTGCCCCATCATGCGGGGCTCGAGGATGTTGCCAATTACCATATGCACCACCAGAAACAGCGCCCCAACCAGCACGCATTCGTAAACGCCGTTGAACAGCAGCGCCTGGATCATGGGTGGAACGGCGGAAATGACCGAGCCAATGTTGGGCACGTAGTTTAGCAGGAATGCCAGCACACCCCACATCAGAGCAAACTGAATACCCATTAGCGCCAGTCCGAGCCAGACGATGGCACCGGTCCATAAGCTGAGCAACGTTTTCAGCGCCAGATAGTGAGAAACACCTTTCAGCGCCCGATGCAGCCCCGCAATATGGATTTGTGGGTTGTTCAGCGCAAAGCGCAGCTTATAGGGGACATGACGCACCTCAAACAACATAAAGACCACCGTCATCACCAGCAGAACGACGCTGGCCATGGCACCGGAAAGACTTGTCATCAGCGTGGTTGTGAAGGTCATCAGCTTGTCGGAGTCCATACGTTGCAGCATGCGCTCCGGGGACATATGCAGATTTAGAAAAGGCACCATCTCTTGCAGATACAGAACCTTGCGCGTCAGCTCCTTATTGTATTTTGGCAGCATGGCCATGAATTCAGTGATGGATGACGCCAGAACGCCGATTAACGCCGTAAGAACGATCAGCATCACCACCACGACTAACGTTATCGCGACCGGCCGACGTACACCCCGGCGAATAAACCAGATGACCAGCGGATTCAATACAATGGCAAAAAAAAGGGCCAGCAGAAGCTGTACGATGATATCCGCCGCGGCATGAATACCCGCGAGGATCACCACCAGAGCGGCCAGTTTGAGCAGAATGTGCAAACCCGTTTTATCGGGCTGGGCGGTTGTCATGTCGTCTTCCTGTTTGCGTTTTTGCATTAAGTGTAGCGGCTGGCTTGCGACTGATATTCCGAAACTGACTACTGATTTCTGCCCGGCAACATGGTAGAAATGAAACACTGTTGTGAAAACGTGGTGATCCTCCATGCCCGAACCCGTCGCTGAACCGACGCTTAGCGGTTTACGCCTTAATCTGCGTATTGTCTCTGTGGTGATGTTTAACTTCGCCAGCTACCTGACCATTGGTCTGCCGCTCGCTGTATTGCCAGGCTATGTCCATGATGTGATGGGATTTAGCGCTTTTTGGGCAGGGCTGGTCATCAGCCTGCAATATTTCGCTACGCTGCTGAGCCGTCCACATGCTGGTCGCTATGCCGACCTGCTGGGGCCAAAGAAGATTGTGGTATTCGGACTGTGTGGCTGTTTTTTAAGTGGTCTGGGCTACTTCCTGGCGGGCTTCACGAATGGCTGGCCGCTGGCCAGCCTGCTGCTGTTATGTCTGGGGCGCGTGATTCTAGGGATCGGGCAAAGCTTTGCCGGGACTGGCTCTACGCTGTGGGGGGTTGGGGTCGTTGGTTCAATGCATATCGGACGGGTGATTTCGTGGAACGGCATCGTGACCTATGGCGCGATGGCGATAGGCGCTCCGCTGGGTGTACTGTTTTATGCCTGGGGTGGCTTACAGGGACTGGCGCTGACCGTGATGGGCGTGGCGCTGTTGGCAATACTGCTGGCGCTCCCTCGTCCGGCGGTGAAGGCCAGCAAAGGCAAACCATTGCCGTTTCGCGCGGTGCTTGGGCGTGTCTGGTTGTACGGCATGGCGCTGGCCCTGGCCTCAGCCGGATTTGGCGTGATCGCCACTTTCATTACCCTGTTTTATGATGCCAAAGGCTGGGACGGTGCCGCTTTCGCGCTAACGCTTTTTAGCTGCACGTTTGTGGGGACCCGCCTGTTATTCCCAAATGGTATCAACCGTTTAGGTGGACTAAATGTGGCGATGATCTGCTTTACCGTCGAGATTGTTGGGCTGCTGCTGGTCGGGATGGCTTCCATGCCGTGGATGGCGAAAAGCGGCGTCCTGCTGGCCGGTGCAGGGTTTTCGCTGGTGTTCCCGGCGCTGGGCGTGGTGGCGGTAAAAGCCGTCCCGCAGCAAAATCAGGGCGCTGCGCTGGCGACGTATACGGTGTTTATGGATTTATCACTGGGAGTTACGGGGCCGCTGGCCGGGCTGGTCATGACCTGGGCGGGCGTGCCGGTTATCTATCTGGCGGCGGCAGGGCTGGTGGCGGTGGCATTATTGCTGACCTGGCGATTAAAAAAACGGCCTCAGGTGGTGTCACCGGAGGCCGAGTCATCGTCTTAACCGTTACTGGATAACCAGCGTGTTAATGATGTTTTCTGCGGTAGTCTGCGCTTTTTGCTGATCGTCAGCAGGCAGCGTGATTTGCAGAGTCAGCAGTTGGTTATCGACTTTACCCAACACCACGGAAGAGTAAGCGGTCTGGCCTTTGGCCGAGATGATGCTGTCTAACTGCTGCAGCGTGTGGCCTTTCAGCTCAATAGATTTATTGGTGACGACCTGCAACTGCGGGTCGCGGCTACGCTGCTGATCTTCCAGGCGTTTTGCCAGCACAGCCAGGTCTTCGTTGGTATTGTCGCCAACAATCACAATCACCGCTTTCTGGCCGGTTGCGTCAGAATAAACGTGCATATTGTTCGCCTGGGTGCCCAGTTTGCCGCTCTGATCGGTCATATCCGCTGGCAGGGAAAAACTGAGTTTACCGTCCAACAGGCTGACCGGTTGTCCGGTGGCGCTACTTTCTGCGGCAGCACCCTCTGCTGGCGCTTTTGTATCGCTATTATCACAGGCCGCAAGCCCCATAACCAGCAGGCCAATACCGACATATTTAACCAGATTGCGCATTGACTTCTTCCTTTCGATAAACGGCCATAACGGCTCATTCGTCCATCTTATCACAACTCGGAAAATGAACCTTTAACTCGTCTGCAATGCAGAGATTTCGGATTTATCTGCCAGCCTTTTCAGTAACATATTCAGCAGCACGCCGTACATCGGCAGGAAGAAAATAATGCTGATCAGCACTTTGAAGCAGTAGTCGACCAGCGCGATTTCCATCCAGTGCTCGGCCATAAAGGCATCCGGGCTGCGCCAGAAAGCGATAAAGAAGAAGGCTAACGTATCGCTGATGTTGCCAAACAGTGTGGAAGCCGTTGGCGCCAGCCACCAGCGACGGTTCTGACGCAGGCGGTTAAAGACATGCACATCCAGAATTTGACCCAGCGCGTAAGCCATAAAGCTGGCGGCGGCGATACGGGCGACAAACAGATTAAAGTGCAGCAGTGCGCCGAATCCCTGCCACGATCCCATATAGAACAGTGATGAAACGACATAGGAGATCAGCAGCGCGGGGATCATTACCGCAAAGATGATACGTCGTGCCAACGGAGCGCCAAAAATACGCACGGTCAGATCGGTCGCGAGGAAAATAAACGGAAAGCTGAAAGCGCCCCATGTGGTATGGAAACCAAAAATGGAGATCGGTAGCTGCACCAGATAGTTGCTGGAGGTGATCACCAGCAGATGAAATAGCGATAGCCAAAACAACGCTTTTACGCGTTGAGATTGTGTAAACGGAGTCATATTGTGACCTTTTTGTTGGATGGGGTGAGGGAACCCAATAAAAAACCGTCGCATGATACTGCTTTAAGAGCACATTGCAATGGTTGTTTTTCACGCAATCGTTAACCTGATTGGCTTACGCCACAACAGAGCGTAAAATAACGCCGTTTTTGAATGAACGAGACTACGATGAGCGATCTGTTTACCTCTCCCGACCATACTCTTGATGCCCAAGGGCTGCGCTGCCCGGAACCCGTAATGATGGTGCGTAAAACCGTGCGCGGCATGCAAGCGGGTGAAACGCTGCTGATTGTCGCCGACGATCCGGCGACAACCCGTGACATTCCCGGCTTCTGTACCTTTATGGAGCATGAGCTGGTAGCAAAAGAGACCGACTCTCTGCCGTACCGCTATCTGGTGCGCAAAGGCCAGTAATCTTAGCCGGATGGCGCTAATGCAACTGCCGTCCGGCACAGACGCATTATCCTTTACGTAGTAACCGCAGCGCGTTAGCGGTCACCAGTACCGTCGCCCCCGTATCTGCCAGCACCGCCAGCCACAGTCCGGTTATCCCGAGCAGCGTGGTGACGAGGAAAATCCCCTTCAGGCCTAGCGCAATCGCAATGTTCTGGCGAATATTGGCGTGGGTGGCGCGGGCTAACTGAATCATTTGCACCAGACCACGCAGGCGGTTGTGGGTCAGGGCGGCATCGGCGGTTTCCAGCGCGACATCGGTCCCGCTTCCCATCGCAATGCCAATGGTGGCTGCTTTCATTGCCGGAGCGTCGTTGATGCCGTCGCCGATCATCGCCAGCGGCGACTGTTGGTTGAGATGGGTAACGGCCTGTACTTTATCTTCCGGTAATAGACCCGCTTTGAACTCGAGACCCAATTCACTGGCAATAGCTGCCGCCGCTCGCGGGTTATCACCCGTCAGGATCACCCCTTTCACGCCAATCTGATTAAGCTCGCTGATGGCGCTACGGGCGTCGTCGCGCAGCGTGTCCTGTAGGGCCAGCACGCCGAGAACGGCATCGTTACGCAGCACCAGCACCACCGTTTGACCCGCGCTTTCCAGCTCGCTTATCTGCCCGGCAAAAGCATCGGCAGGCTGCTTACCGGCGGCGCAAATCAGCACGCGTTCGCCGTTGACCAGTGCTTCAATGCCAGAGCCAACCAGCGCCCGCTGATCTTTTGCGACAGGGATAGTCAGCTCGCGCGTTTGGGCTTCCCGAACAATCGCCTGCGCCAGCGGGTGCGTCGCGCCTTGCTCTACTGCTGCCGCCAGCGCCAGCAGTTCTGCCTCGCCAATACCGCTTGCCGGGTGAATCGCCGTGACGCGCGGTTTACCGACGGTCAGGGTGCCGGTTTTATCAAACGCGACCTGCGTTACCCTACCCAACTGCTCCAGCGCGGCCCCGCCTTTGATTAACGCGCCACGACGCGCCGCGGCGGCAAGGCCAGAGGTAATGGCTGCGGGTGTGGAAATCACCAGCGCACATGGGCAGCCAATCAGCAGCAGCGTCAGCCCTTTATAAATCCACTCCTGCCAGGATGCGGCAAACAGCAGCGGTGGTACAAGGGTGACCAACAACGCAACCGCCATAATGGCTGGGGTGTAAATCCGGCTGAAACGGTCAATAAAGCGCTCAATGGGGGCGCGGCGTTCTTCCGCTTCTTCAATCAATTTCAGAATACGGTCAATGGCGCTGGCACCCGGTTCGGAGAGTACTTCCAGCGTTACCAGACGGTCCACGCTGGTGGCACCCGCCGGGACTTTCTCGCCGGTGGCGCGCTCAACCGGTATCGATTCGCCGGTCAGGGCGCTTTCATCAAAGCTGGCAAATCCGGAGACCAGCTTGCCATCGGCAGGTAAACGCCCACCCGCGGCAACCTCGATAACATCGCCTGGCTGGAGAGTATTGATAGCAACCTCTTCGCGCTCGCCGTTATGCAGGCGCGTGGCGGTTTCCGGCTTGAGCGCCATCAGTGCGCTGACCCCTTTACGGGCGCGGCTGGCGGCCCATCCTTCCAGGCGTTCGCCAATTAAAAACAGCAGCAGCACCATGGCGGCTTCGGCCGTCGCGCCGATAAACAGTGCGCCAATGGCGGCCACGCTCATCAACGTTTCAATGGCAAAGTAGCTGCCGGTTTTCATCAGACGCAGGGCCTGACGGGCAATGGGATACAGACCTACCAGCGTGGTGGCGATAAATGCTATCTGGCCAAAGGGGTGATTGAACTGCTCCAGCCCCCAGCTAATCGCCATCATGATAATCAGCGAAATCAGCGGCAGGTTCTCTTTAAACCGCGACTCGGGGGCGGCGTCTGGCGCTTGCTCATCGCGCAGGGTATAGCCTGCCTTTTGCACTGCGCTTTCAACTTGCAGGCGGATATCGGAACCCGCGTCGACTACCAGTTTTTCGGTGGCGAACAGAACCTGGACCTGGTTGACGCCGTTGACCTGGCGGACCGCATTCTCCACTTTTCGGGCGCAGGCAGCACAGTCCATGCCTGCCACTTTCCAGGAGTAGCGGGTACCCATTACGGTACCGGATACGGGTGGTGGGGTGGAGCAACTTCCTTCGCAGCAGCAGTCGTCAGCCTTTTGTGGCGCAGGCGCTAGCTTGAAAGAAGAAAATTGTGGGGCTTTTTTGCCACTGGAATCGGGTGTCGACATGGCATCCTCCGGTTGATAATCATTTCATATTAACCGGAGGATACACTCTGGAGTCGACTCCAGAGTCAAGCGTTTTAAAGATACAACGAACGAACAATCAGGAAATGTCCGGCGAAGTAGCAGGCGGCAGCAATTGCGTTATCGGCGCGGAAGCGGCGACGGTAATGGCTACCCAGCCAGACAATGTTGCCGATGAACAGGAGTGATGCGCCCATAAAAGCCGACAGCGCCGGAGCGGTCGGGCGGAAGAACCACAGCTCACCAGCCATCCAGACCATCATCAGCGTGATACCAATAAAGGTACAGATAGCGATGCGTAGCTCTTCCAGACGCGTCCAGATCACGGCAATCAGCAACGCCCCCAGCACCACCAGCACCAACGGCAAAGGCCAGAAGAACGACAGCGTCATTTGGCTGGCGAAGTAAATGGTATACAGCAGATGCGACAGGAAGAATGCCCCCACGGCATACAAAAGGCGTTGGCGCGGTAACAGCGTCAGCGCATCGCCCAGCAGCGAGGCAAGCAGGCCAGCCAGCACCAGATAGCTGACAGCATTAAACATTGGCGCCTGCCAGGCCAGCAGCGCCAGCAGGAGTAACGTTAGGGGTTTAAAGACCCAGCGTTGCCAGGCGGGCCCACGATAGGAAGCATCCACGAACAACCATGCGGAAAGGCAGACAGCGATAAACGACCAAAGCATCTTAGTTCCTTGAATTCGTTATTTTTTCGTAAGCGGGGTGCTCACGGCTCTACTGTTCAGTGTAGAGGTCGACACTGCCAGATGACAACACCATAACAGGCAATGTATGCTTATTTCCGCATTTTCTGATGGGTTAATAATATGAGCAAACCACCACTTTTCTTCATTGTTATCATTGTATTAATCGTTGTTGCTGCGTCGTTTCGCTTCGTTCAGCAGCGGCGTGAAAAAGCCGATAATGATACTGCGCCGTTAGTGCAAAAGCAGGTGGTGGTGAGTAACAAACGGGAAAAACCGCTTAACGATCGGCGATCCCGCCAGCAGGAAGTGAGCCCGGCGGGGACCAGCATGCGCTATGAAGTCAGTTTTAAGCCACAAAGTGGCGGCTTCGAGCAGACGTTTCGTCTGGATGCCCAGCAGTACCATGCGTTAACGGTCGGGGATAAGGGAACGCTGAGTTATAAAGGTTCGCGTTTTGTTGATTTTAAGCATGGGCAATAAAGCCGATCGGCACTGTATTTATCTTGCCAGTGCCGATAATAAATTCAACTGAAATATATAACACTATTCAAATATAGTTGTTATTTATTCTTCTGTGAAAATAACGTTATTATTATATTTTTTTTGTGTGGCTAAAATATCGAGTGTATCACTATTCTGCTATCCATCTTTCACTATCCTATTATTCCAACGTTGTCGCATGAATATAAACATGTAATTTAAAATGGCTAAGGAATTGAAATGGCGAATACAATGTGGTTGACCTTGAATGGGCAGGCGCAGGGATTGATTTCTGCTGGGTGTGCATCGGTAAATTCGATAGGAAATAAATCACAATCGGCCCACCGTGATCAGATAATGGTCATGACAGTGAATCATGGCATGAGTCGGGTACAAAATGTGAACCATCAATGTTTGACGTTTATAAAGCCAGTAGATAAATCCTCGCCGTTATTAGGGAGAGCCATAACTGACAATGAAACATTGAACTGTGAATTTAGCTTCTATCGCACGAGTCCAGCGGGTTTAAATGAGTGTTATTACGCGATAAAACTTATCAATGCCAGAATATCCAGCATCCATTTACAGGTGCCTCATACTATCGATGACAGTGCGGGTCAGCCAGAAGAAGTCATTGAGCTTTCCTATGAGTCAATTACCTGGGATCACATTATGGCGGGAACCAGTGCATACAGCCTTTGGGATGAGCGAATTTATTAAGGAGTAATGATGGAAAGGTATTATGACTGGATAGGGAATCACCGTGAAGATATTATTAGAGGAAATAACTGGCAACGTAATCAGCGTGTAGAGAACGAAATCAGAACGCTGAAAAATAATCTGAATAGCAATACACAACACATTATGCTGCTAACGCTTGAAGAGGCGCAGGGCGTGATTGATGATTTGCTGGGCAGCAAACCCGTCAGTTTTTCGACCAATTATGCCGATAATATCAAAGATACGGCTGATGCGACTAAAAAGCTGTCGAAGCTTTTTTCTTATCAGCAGGCCGGAAAGATTGTCTTCACCTTAAAAGGCCTTGGGATTAAAGCAACGCAATATACTTATCAGGGAAAGCTGTATGTGAAGATTACGGGCTACCCTTCTCTGCGGCGCATTCTTAACGGCACCCGTTACCGGATTAACCATCCTAATGTACTTGAGGTGGGCATAGGCAGCGCAGGGTTTCGAAATGGTATAATGTCAGGGGCCAGATTCTGCATCTGGTTTTCCGCATGCTGGCGGTTCATTGAGGTGGTGTTTAAATCCGAGCATGACGTCGCTGCATTGCTGGGAAACGTGACGATGGATGTGGCGAAGGTGATTGTGAGTATTTTTGTCTCGCAATCAGCGGGCAGTGCTCTTAGGTTAGCTGTACCTCTATTGTTCTCTAGCGGAGCTATTCCTGTTTGGGGAGAAATTGTCGGTGTCGTAGTATTAGGTTTTATTATTGCGTGCACTCTGAATGAAGTGGACAAAAAATATGAGCTATCAGATAAACTTATAGCGTGTATTCGTGAGGGGATGAAAGAACGGCAAAGAATAGAAGAGTGGAACGCCCAACACTTGGGGTACAGAAGCTCCCTTTATGGCAGAATTTATTGATATGAATTTCAATATTAATCTGGAGAATCTTAAGAAAAGATGCAACTTGTTTCTTTGTATATTCATTTTGGGGGGGATGACCTGGGGAGGGTATATTTTCAGTGTGCCGGATCTCACCGATCTTATTGAATCCAGAAGCATCGTCTATTTTTTCTGGGGGTCATTTTGCATGTTATTCATGTTTCCGGTGACGGGGTGCTTTACTTTGGGCATTGCCTACCTGGCCTGTGCGAAAAGCATGCAGCCGCCCAAATTCTTCGACAGGGCATTTACCATTGTTTTCCACGTCGCGGGGGTAGGATTTGTTATTGGTAATATTCTCTCTTTTATTGTCATTTTTTATCCTCTTGGTACTAACTATTTTTTATGCGAGCGTACAGGTCCGACGTCTGGCACCTATTACACCCGGACCGAAGAGATTTGCGAGCAGGTGAAACACCTGCGGAAAACAAGAGCCAGTAAAGATATTCCAAAACTGAAGGATCAACTGGACGGTATATTACCACCGTGATGATGTTTTCAGGCCCGGCCTGCTAAGCGCCGCCGGGCGAAAAGATCACAGTTACTTTTTCAACTGATCTTTAATCTTCTTCTGCCAAACCAGTAACTCAAAGACGCCGAACAGAAAAATACGGATTTTCTCTCCGCGGGTCATCTGCGGGCCATCTTTAGGCATGGTGCTTTTTAACAGCGCCAGTTGCATGCCATGCATCAGCACCATAAAAATCAGTGCGACGTTAACGAAGATGTTAAGCGGGCGTGGAAAGGGTTGGAAAATATTGAGTAGTAAAAATGCCCAGACGCACAACATCAGCAGGCGTCCCAGGTTAATCAGCATCGTGTTCTCCTCGTGCTTCACGTTGGTAAAGGCGATAGGCGACCTGTCCGGCGACTTTTTCGCGGTACAGCGACCAGTTCACCGGAACCGGCGGCAAACCGTTTTCTACTTCGCTTTCAACGTAAATATACGCTTCATTTGCCAGCCAGCCATGAGTTTCCAGAAGAGTTAATGTTTCTTCCAGTAATCCTTTGCGAAACGGCGGGTCAACAAACACCACGTTATGCGGCGTACCCGTCTGGGCCAAAAATGTCAGGGTATTGGTGTTGACGACCCGGGCATGGGGAGCTTTCAGCGTGGCGAGATTGTTTTGTAGCTGCTGTGATACCGCGCGATCCATTTCCAGAAGCGTCGCATTTGCCGCATAGCGAGAGAGGGCTTCCAGCCCCAGCGCGCCGCTGCCGGCGAAGCAGTCCAGGCAGTGAGCATCGACCATTACCGGGGCCAGCCAGTTAAATAAGGTTTCGCGTACGCGGTCGGTGGTTGGGCGCAGACCGGGACTATCCGGAACCGGGAGTTTACGGCCACGCCATTGACCGCCAATAATGCGGATCTGGCCGCTACCAGAGTGATTCGGTTTTTTCATTTCAATTATTGCTCAATCCGCTGCTGACGTGTCATTCCAGGCGGTGATGTGAGTTAAGTTAACCCGTCGCCTTTCAAGTTACCTCTTCGTTGGCTGCACTTACTCACCCGAATCACTTACTAAAAGTAAGCTCATCGGGATTCGTGCGCTTGCCGCCTTGACGTAACTCGAAATTCATCGGGTATAAGTGATAGACTATTTCATCATTTTTTTAGCTGCTATGTACATAGCGTTGACGCTGTGCCATGAAGCAACAGCGGGGGAGTGTAGTCGCAAATGGCGAAAGAGAAAAAACGTGGCTTTTTTTCCTGGCTGGGCTTTGGTCAAAAAGAGCAGGCACCGGAAAACGAGACAGAATTAAAAAACGAAGAACAACAACCGGTTGCTGAAGAAACTACCGTCGTTGACGAACAGCCGCGCGCCGAGGAAACCCGTAGCGAGGCGGAAACGGAAGCTTTTGCAGCTGAAGTTGTTGAAGTGACTGAACAGGTTGCGGAAATCGAAAAACTGCAGCCGGAAGCAGAACCTGTTGCCGAACAATCGCAGCCGGAGATTGAGCGGGTTGCTGAACCTGCAGCTGAACCCGTTGTGGAAACGCCAGCAGCGACGGTTATCGAACGCGAAGAATTGCCGCTGCCGGAAGAGGTGAAAACCGAAGAGGTTTCTGCCGAAGAGTGGCAGGCCGAAGCGGAAACCGTGGAAATCGTTGAGGCGGTTGAAGAGGAAGCCGAAAACGAACCGCACCTGACTGATGAAGAGCTGGAAGCGCAGGCGCTGGCGGCTGAGGCAGCTGAAGAAGCCGTGATGGTGGTGCCGGTAGAAGAACCTGCCGTAGAAGCACCGACAGAAGAAGAGGGAGTCCAGGAGCAGGAAAAACCAACAAAAGAAGGTTTCTTTGCGCGTCTGAAACGCAGCCTCCTGAAAACAAAAGAAAACCTTGGTTCCGGATTTATCAGTCTGTTCCGTGGTAAAAAGATCGACGATGATCTGTTTGAAGAGCTGGAAGAGCAACTGCTGATCGCCGACGTGGGCGTAGAAACGACCCGCAAGATTATTGCGAATCTGACGGAAGGTGCCAGCCGTAAGCAGCTCAAAGACGCGGAAGCGCTGTACGGCCTGCTGAAAGAAGAGATGGGCGAGATTCTGGCGAAGGTGGAAGAACCGCTGAATGTTGATGGCAAGACGCCGTTTGTTATCTTAATGGTTGGCGTCAACGGCGTGGGTAAAACCACCACTATCGGAAAGCTGGCGCGTCAGTTTGAGCAGCAGGGTAAATCGGTGATGCTGGCGGCGGGCGATACCTTCCGTGCGGCGGCGGTAGAGCAGCTGCAGGTCTGGGGTCAGCGTAACAACATCCCGGTGATTGCTCAGCATACCGGCGCGGATTCCGCGTCCGTCATCTTTGATGCCATCCAGGCGGCGAAGGCGCGTAATGTAGATGTGCTGATCGCTGATACCGCAGGGCGTTTGCAGAACAAATCGCACCTGATGGAAGAATTGAAAAAAATCGTTCGCGTCATGAAGAAGCTCGACGAAGATGCGCCGCATGAAGTTATGCTGACTATCGACGCCAGCACCGGGCAGAATGCGATAAGCCAGGCCAAACTGTTCCATGAAGCGGTGGGCTTAACCGGTATCACCCTGACTAAGCTGGACGGTACAGCGAAGGGCGGGGTCATCTTTTCGGTTGCCGATCAGTTTGGCATCCCTATCCGCTATATCGGTGTAGGCGAACGTATCGAGGATTTACGTCCGTTTAAAGCGGACGATTTTATAGAGGCACTTTTTGCCCGAGAGGATTAACAATGATTCGCTTTGAACATGTCAGCAAGGCCTATCTCGGTGGGAGACAAGCGCTGCAGGGAGTTACCTTCCATATGCAGCCTGGCGAGATGGCATTTCTGACCGGCCACTCCGGCGCGGGGAAAAGTACCCTGCTGAAGCTGATTTGTGGAATTGAACGGCCCAGCGCCGGGAAAATCTACTTCAGCGGGCATGACATCAGCCGTTTGAAAAACCGTGAAGTGCCGTTTCTGCGTCGTCAGATTGGCATGATTTTTCAGGATCACCACCTGTTGATGGACAGAACCGTGTTTGACAACGTGGCAATCCCGCTGATCATCGCGGGCGCCAGCGGGGACGATATTCGTCGTCGCGTGTCAGCGGCGCTGGATAAGGTCGGACTGTTGGACAAAGCGAAAAACTTCCCTATTCAGCTCTCCGGCGGTGAACAACAGCGCGTGGGCATCGCCCGTGCGGTGGTGAACAAACCGGCGGTATTGCTGGCGGATGAACCAACAGGGAACCTGGATGACGCGTTGTCGGAAGGGATCCTTCGCCTGTTTGAAGAGTTTAACCGCGTCGGGGTCACGGTATTAATGGCCACGCACGATATTGGCCTGATCTCCCGTCGCTCCTATCGCCAAATGGTTCTGAGCGATGGACATCTGCATGGAGGCCTGGCGCATGAATAGACGTGACGCTATTAATCAAATCAAACAGTTCGGTGGCCGACTGGATCGCTTCCGTAAATCGGGCGGCGCGCCGGGAGATGGCGGTCGTAACGCGCCAAAGCGGGCGAAAGCCGCGCCAAAGCCGAACTCGCGTAAAACCAATGTCTTTAACGAGCAGGTACGCTACGCGTTCCAGGGCGCGTTACAGGACCTGAAAAGCAAGCCGCTGGCGACGTTCCTGACGGTGATGGTTATTGCCATCTCCCTGACGCTGCCAAGCGTATGCTACATGGTTTATAAGAACGTCGACCATGCGGCAAGCCAGTATTATCCTTCTCCGCAGATCACCGTTTACCTGCAAAAAACGCTGGATGATGATGCAGCGGCGCGGGTAGTTGGTCAGTTGCAGGCCGAGCAGGGCGTGGAGAAAGTGAATTATCTTTCCCGCGATGACGCGCTGGGCGAATTCCGTAACTGGTCCGGCTTTGGCGGCGCGCTGGATATGCTGGAAGAGAACCCGCTACCGGCCGTGGCGGTAGTTATCCCGAAACTGGACTTCCAGGGCACGGAGTCGCTGAACACGCTGCGCGACCGTATCGCACAAATCAACGGTATTGATGAAGTGCGCATGGATGACAGCTGGTTTGCCCGTCTGGCGGCGCTGACTGGCCTTGTCGGACGCGTCTCCGCGATGATTGGCGTGCTGATGGTAGCGGCGGTCTTCCTCGTCATCGGTAACAGTGTGCGCCTGAGTATTTTTGCGCGTCGCGATACCATTAACGTGCAGAAACTGATTGGCGCGACGGATGGGTTTATCCTGCGTCCGTTCCTCTACGGCGGTGCGCTGCTCGGTTTTTCCGGCGCATTTCTTTCACTGATTTTGTCAGAAATTTTGGTGATGCGCCTGTCGTCAGCGGTTACTGAGGTGGCGCAGGTTTTTGGAACTAAGTTTGATATCAACGGCTTATCATTCGATGAATGCCTGTTATTGCTGCTGGTGTGCTCGATGATTGGCTGGGTGGCAGCCTGGCTTGCCACGGTTCAACATTTACGCCACTTTACCCCCGATTAAAAAATCTCTGGTATAATCTTTCCCTGCACTGAGTAGTTCGCTCTGCAGGGAAAGAGTCCCTGTTATCTCTTCCCAGCGTATTCATTGTGATGTCACATTTTGTGCGTAATCTATACACATTACGACATGGAACTTGTGGATAAAATCACTGTCTGATAAAAGATTGAATGATATTCTCGTTGCTCATAAGCTCTGGCATGGTTGTTGCTATTGGTTTTAGCCAACGCGTCAGATGAAAAGATTGAGAGGATTTGAATGACCAAAGAAATGCAAAATTTAGCTTTAGCCCCTGTTGGTAACCTGGAATCTTACATCCGGGCTGCGAACGCGTGGCCGATGTTGTCGGCTGACGAGGAGCGGGCACTTGCTGAAAAGCTGCATTACCAGGGCGATCTGGAAGCAGCTAAAACGCTGATCCTGTCTCACCTGCGCTTTGTTGTTCATGTTGCTCGTAATTATGCGGGCTATGGCCTGCCGCAGGCGGATCTGATTCAGGAAGGTAATATTGGCCTGATGAAAGCCGTGCGCCGTTTCAACCCGGAAGTGGGTGTGCGCCTGGTTTCTTTCGCCGTGCACTGGATCAAAGCTGAGATCCACGAATACGTTCTGCGTAACTGGCGTATCGTAAAAGTCGCGACCACCAAAGCGCAGCGTAAGCTGTTCTTTAACCTGCGTAAAACCAAGCAGCGTCTGGGTTGGTTCAATCAGGATGAAGTTGAAATGGTTGCTCGCGAGCTGGGTGTTTCCAGCAAAGACGTGCGCGAAATGGAATCCCGTATGGCGGCGCAGGACATGACGTTTGACATGTCTTCAGACGACGAGTCTGACAGCCAGCCGATGGCGCCGGTTCTGTATCTGCAGGATAAATCATCTAACTTTGCCGACGGCATTGAAGAAGATAACTGGGAAGATCAGGCCGCGAATAAACTGACCCACGCAATGGAGGGTCTGGACGAGCGTAGCCAGGACATCATTCGCGCCCGTTGGCTGGACGAAGACAACAAGTCGACGTTGCAAGAACTGGCCGATCGCTACGGCGTCTCTGCTGAACGTGTTCGTCAGCTTGAAAAGAACGCCATGAAAAAACTGCGTGCGGCGATCGAAGCGTAATCACGCCGTTTAACGCATTGCCCCTATAACCCCTGGATGCCCATTCGGGGGTTTTTTATGTCTGATTGATACTCCAAACTGCTATCACGCTTTCCTCTGCCAGGTTTGCTTTTGCCTCTCTGGTGTTGTGGGGGAGCCGAAGTGATTGATGCCCCTGCGCCTGACAAGGTGACATGTTTGCCCGGTTTCTGGGCAAACATGTCACCTTAATGCAGCCGAATACTGTCGGTATAACTTATTGTGGCAGGAGATTATAGGCTGCCAGCATCTCTTTGATATCCTGAGTGATGATTTCATTGGGCATATGTATTGGTCTTCTGGTAATGCCTGCGGTGATCCCCATTAAGTTAAGAGCCTCTTTCATTACTGCAGGTGCGGTCATTTTCTTAATGTTCATACGCAGCGCATCGATCTTATTACGCTCTTCCTGTGCTTTATCCAACTGCCCCGCGATAAAGTAGTTATACAAATCCACTTCAATCTTCGGTAAAACATTTGATGTGGCTGCGACGCTGGCAACTGAACCTTCTTTAAATGCATCAAGCATCAGCGAATCTGAACCGTTCAATACTTTAAAATTTTTGTGTTTTGAAATCTCAAGGTACTGTTTTTGTACTTCAAATTTTCCACTGCTATCTTTGATTGCCACGATATTATCGATATCAGCCAGGCGATTCGCTGTTTCGTATTCAATACTTAGGCCCGTTTGCCCTGGGAGATTGTATAGAATAATAGGTGCTGCTGTGCTGGCCGCAATATCATAGTAATGTTTATATAAATCTTCCTGATTAGGCACCAGATAGTAGGGGGTTACAACTGAAATGTAATCTGCGCCAGCATCAACAAGTCGTTGAGTCAGAGCAATAGTTTGCTGTGTGCTACAGCAACCGGCACCGGCGCAAATAGTTACGTCATTACCCACTTCATCAACAACTGCTTTGGTGAGTTCTACTTTTTCATCATCTGATAACAGATGAAATTCACCGTTGGTGCCACAAATAAATAATCCATGAACACCATTATTGACTAACCAGCGAGCCATCTTTCTTGCTGCCGGGATATCCATTTTTTCCGTTTCATCAAATGGTGTCACCATCGCAGTAATAATTCCCTTAAGTTCTTTCATTATCTTTTCTCCAGTTCGTTGGTAACATTTTTAATCGAGATTTGAATTGTGTTAAGATCTGCTTCCTGAGTAAACGAAGCCGCATGTGGCGTGATCGAGTAATTCATGAGTTGTTTTGTTTCTTCTTTTCGTTCTTTAAGTTCAATATCTTCACTAGCAAAAGAAATTTTATGAGTAATTAAAGCATTGTATAAACTATCTTCATCAATCAAACCGCCTCGTGCAGTATTTATTAATATTGCGGAAGGTTTCATTTTTTCGAATGCGTGCTGATCAATCATGTGCCTGGTGCTATCTAGTAAAGGCAAATGAAGCGAGATAACATCACTGAGCTGATACACCTCATCTAACTCTTTAAAGTTTATATACGGAAAAACCTGACTCTGATTGATATAAGGGTCGTATGCAATGATCTCCATACCCATAGCGTTAGCGATGTGGGCTACATGTTTGCCAATAGCACCAAGGCCAATCAGCCCTAATGTCTTTTTATGTAACTCAGTACCCACCAATCTTACATCATTACTGCATTTAGCCTGTTGTTCGATTTCAACATACTTTCTGGCACTGGATAGCATCATTAGAATAGCCATTTCTGCTACCGATACAGAATTGGCGTTGAGTGCTTTATGCACCACAATATTTCTGCTGTTCGCATACTCAACGTTTATATTATCTAAACCAACACCATATTTTGAGATTACTTTTAGTTTTTTCGCACAATCTATAACGTCTTGATCTAAAGGGTCGTTGCCTGTAATAATAGCATCGGCATCTTTAATTTTTACCATCAACTCTTCTTTACTAAAACGTTCTCCGCTCGTATTACATTCGACGATATAACCTGCTGCCTGTAATTCATCCAGATATTTTTGCCCCTTACTAAGAAAGGGCCTTGGCGTTATAAGTATTTTTTTCATATTACAATAAACCGAAGAATGAAAAAATAAGGCTTAAAGAGAGGATTGCTACCAGTATTCGTAGGAAATGCGGTCCACACTTCTGGATGTATATATAAATACCGAGAACCGCAACCAGGGGGAGTAAGTTAGGCACAATTTTGTCTAACATGTCCTGCAGGACAATAGTATTCCCCCCACCAGTAGTAATATGTAGCGGTGTCTTAATCTTTACATAAGTGGCAGAAAGCGCCCCCATCATCAACAGGCCGAACATACCTGCGCCTTCAATAATTTTATGGATACTGCCAGAGTGGAGTATCTCTAAAATTGACTCTTTCCCCTTTTTATAACCAATATTAAGTGCAAATCGGCTAGCGAAGAACATATAAACAACTTGATAGATCAATGGCAGTAATGCGGCTAATACGTACCCTTGCAATACAAAAGGAATACATACCCCAATAACAATAGGTCGCAATGTGCCAAAATCTAGCGTATCCCCGATACCTGAGACTGGACCCATTAGCCCCGTTTTTAAACTGGTCACTAATTGGGTTGTGGCTGTCCGCTGTTCTTCAGGTTCCTGGGATGCTTTTTCTTCTAGTGCGATAGTGATGCCGTTTACCACTGAGCCCCAGTTAGCTTGTGTGTTAAACATCGTCAAATGGCGCTGTAACGCTTTTGAAAGATCCCTCTTATTCGGGTATAGCTTAGCTAAAATCCCTGTCATTGAATTACAAAAGGCTAGAGCCTGTAACCGTTCAAAATTTAATGATGTTTCCGAGAAAGCATGCCATTTTAACCAGACAATCTGCACATCTCTATTCGTAATTGGTGAGCTTTCGGCTTCCTTTAAGTCGATATTATTAGCCATTTTGTGTTCCTTTCGCAGTTTTTGATTGCATGTATAAGAGAACAGCACATAAACCAAAAATGGATATCCCTATGGTGTTTAACCCTGAATATGTGACCAAGAAGAAACCAATGATGAATAACGGGATGTATTGTTTTTTACCGATCACAATGATAGTGATAGCAAAACCTAATGCTGGAAGAATATTACCAGCGATAGCTAAGCCGTTGGTGGTCCAGGAGGGTAACAGTTTGACAAATGAGGAAATAGCATCTGGGCCATACAAACAGGCAACGAAAACAGGAACGAAGCGCATAGGGAAGGCCAACAGAATAGGATAGATAGTTGCTACCCGCTGAATCCCTTTGATATCTGCTTTTTCGGCATAGCGATCGGCCATATGAACAAATGTGGTATTAACCGTTTTACGAACGTTTTCGAGGACAACCCCTAATAAACCTATTGGGATTGCCAACGAAATAGCTATTTCAGGTTTTATCCCCGCAGTAAGAGCAATAGGTATAGCGATGCAGGAGGCCAATCCCTCATCTGCTGGCGGGTTCCCACCAGGAGCAATACTACCTATATAGATCATCTGTAATGTCGCACCGACTGATAATGCAGTCGGCATATCATCAAAGATAATTCCCATAATGGGGGCAATAGATAACGGCATGCGCATGATTGAAAAGCCATACCATACCTTCGCTTGTGATATCCAATAAACTAAACCAATCAATATTGCTGTAGAAACGCCCATAAGTTCCTCTCCTTTTTAAGGTAACTTATTCTTTATTTTTTGCAGACTGGCTGGTTCTTCTTCTGGGATAGTCTGGAAATAAACTTTAATATTCCTGTCTTCTATGACTTGTAGTTTTTCTGCATCTTCTTTATTTATTGATATCTGATTAAAGACGATTTTTCTACCAGGGATGTTTTCTATGCCGCCTACTTGCAACTCTTCAAGTTCTAATCCGCCCTGAATAGTCTTTAATGCTGAATCAATAGATTTGAAAAGGATTAAAAGTTTGCCAGTATAAAAATTTTTCTCATTCCAGCGGGTTGTCGTTTCCTCAATGGATGTCATGATTACTTCGATGCCGCTGGGGGCCGCCATTTTATAAACTTCGGCTAAAAAAGGATCATTATATAATTCGTCATCAATAACAATTATTTTATCGGCGTTACTCCTTTTCAGCCATTTGGTGATAACCTGTCCATGAATTAGGCGATAATCAATGCGGGCATGTACTATACTCATACTCTATTATCCTTTATTAAATTGATAACTTTGAACCATATCTTTACCGGCATCATGAATACATTGAACATATTCTTCGATGGTGATTTCTTTATCGGAGTCTTGTAACATATTCGCTTCAAGCAGCATGGCAAGGTTTACGCCGCTAATACAATGAATAGGGTATTCTCTGGAGAGAACCGTCGCTACATTTGATGGTGTTCCACCATATATATCGGTAAGAATAACGGTTTTAATATTGGGTCTGAGTATTTTCCTTGTTTGCTCCATTAACGTTTCTGGTGACATCCCGATGATCAGAGAAATAGCCGTTGTATTTTTCGTTTTGCCAACAATCATTTTACTACTGTTTAATAACTCTTTACCTGCGTCACCATGTGTTAATATGATGATATCATAGAGATTCAATGGTTATCTTCCTTATATATATAATCCATATGTTTGATTTATATTTTGTATGTAACAGATTCCATTCTTGAGAGTGGTTTCTGTTCTTTGAATATATATTGTTTTATGGATTTTTAAACGTTACCAAGATCACATATTGAATGTATTGACTAATATGGCTATTTCTAGCGGATGCATATAACGCATAACAAAATAATATAATATTTGGTTTTTATAATTAATACTGTCATTTATATATATTCAACAATGCATCTTAATTAAAATTATATTTTATATCGATGATATAAGGTCATATTATGGAGATGAATTGATATTTATAGTTTTGTCACCTATATGTTATGTCATCGCAAAAATTCACGTTTCAAATCCATAAAAATGGGGTATGTTTTAGCAGAGTATGCTGAAAATGCACGGTCAGCATGCCTAAATATCAATGTCTTATACTTGGTGTGACGCCAATATCAGAATAATGTGCTAAATAACAACATCACAACAAATGCAACAACCATAACAATGAGGAACCTCAGGATGAAAATGAAGGGTAAAGCGTTACTGGCAGGATGTATTGCACTCGCATTCAGCAACATGGCATTAGCAGAAGATATTAAAATTGCTGTTGTGGGGGCGATGTCTGGCCCGGTAGCGCAGTATGGCGATCAGGAATTTACCGGCGCAGAGCAGGCAATTGCGGATATCAATGCCAAGGGCGGCGTGAAAGGTGACAAACTGGTCATGGTGAAATATGACGATGCCTGTGACCCGAAACAAGCGGTAGCGGTTGCGAACAAAGTGGTCAACGACGGGATTAAATACGTAATCGGTCACCTGTGCTCTTCTTCCACTCAGCCTGCGTCAGACATCTATGAAGACGAAGGCATTCTGATGATCACCCCAGCGGCAACGGCGCCGGAGCTGACCGCGCGCGGCTATAGCCTGGTGATGCGTACCACGGGTCTGGATTCCGATCAGGGCCCAACGGCCGCCAAATATATCGTTGAAAAAGTGAAGCCGCAGCGCATCGCGATTATTCATGATAAGCAGCAGTACGGTGAAGGCCTGGCCCGCGCGGTGCAGGATGGCCTGAAAAAGGGTAACGCCAACGTGGTGTTCTTTGACGGGATCACCGCCGGGGAAAAAGATTTTTCTACGCTGGTAGCGCGTTTGAAGAAAGAGAACATCGATTTCGTTTACTACGGCGGTTACCACCCGGAAATGGGGCAAATCCTGCGCCAGGCACGCGCCGCGGGTCTGAAAACCCAGTTTATGGGGCCAGAAGGTGTAGCGAACGTGTCGCTGTCTAACATCGCCGGTGAATCTGCAGAAGGCTTACTGGTAACGAAACCGAAGAACTACGACCAGGTTCCGGCGAACAAACCCATCGTAGATGCTATCAAAGCCAAGAAACAGGATCCGAGCGGCGCATTCGTATGGACCACCTACGCCGCGCTGCAATCTTTGCAGGCCGGTCTGAACCAGTCTGACGATCCGGCTGAAATTGCCAAGTATCTGAAAGCAAACTCAGTGGAAACTGTGATGGGGCCGCTGTCATGGGATGCGAAGGGCGACCTGAAAGGCTTCGAATTCGGCGTGTTTGACTGGCATGCAAACGGGACGGCGACAGACGCCAAGTGATTTTCCCGGCGCCTTTCGTGCCGCAGGTGTGTTGGCTGCGTTATTCAACCCCGGTCACTTACTTATGTAAGCTCCGGGGATTTTATAACTTGCCGCCTGCCTGCAACACAAAATTCTTGGGAAAATACTCGTAATACAATTGGTTGGGGGCGGTTTTCTACCGTTTCTCCCAGCCATTCTCCTGGGCCGTAAACCCTAACACCTGCATAAATGCGGCCATCACGCTGCGGTCTTCAACGCCGACGTCGGCCATCCACCACGAACTCACGTCAGGGTTTTCCCGGATCACTTCTTCGATCAAATACTGCCCGACGCCGCGACGGCGGGTGATATCGCGCACGCGCAATGAATCCAGTGCGCCTTGTGTGCCGCTCAGGGTTACTCGCACGGCACCTAACAGACGCTCGTTAAAGCGTGCGGCGTAGATCCGGTGCGTTTCATCTACGCTTAATGATGAGGCGGAATATTCCGGCCAGATTTTGCCCAGATCAATCAGGTCCTGGTCGCTAAAGTTATCTAAACGAACGATGGTCAGCTTCATTAACAGCATGTCCAAATCACAAAAGATGGAATCAGTGTACCGAAATAATTCGCCCGGATGCTTTCTCTTTTTAATGCGATTAACCAGGTTAATAGTTTTGTAACAACGACAATGACAGATTGAAACAGTAGAGTTTGAAAAACAGGCAGGATAATACCCTGGAATGCAGCATTTTATTCCGCTCTTTGTGCCGTTATTTTATGCTGACAAATGCACTTTTTTTTGTTTATCTATAGTGAAAAGCAGAATATTATCTTTTCTTAATCGACTGAAAAATAGAGATTTTAGCCGTAATTTGCTTAAAAAACTGCGCTAAACCATTAACGAGACTGGTAAAAATAGTACAGTTCAAAAAAAGCACAGTCTGCTTTTTAACCACATAAATACAAAATATATACATCATCACGAATGGGGATTCAGGAAAATGAAACGGAATGCGAAAACAATCATCGCAGGGGTGATAGCACTGGCAATGTCACACGCGGTCATGGCGGAGGATATCAAGGTCGCTGTTGTCGGGGCGATGTCAGGTCCGGTCGCGCAGTGGGGTGATATGGAATTTAATGGCGCACGTCAGGCCATTAAAGATATCAATGCCAAAGGCGGGGTCAAAGGCGACAAACTGGTTGCCGTCGAATATGACGATGCCTGCGATCCGAAACAGGCCGTTGCGGTAGCGAACAAAATCGTCAATGACGGCATTCAGTACGTCATTGGTCATCTGTGCTCATCTTCCACGCAGCCCGCATCAGATATCTATGAAGACGAAGGCATTCTGATGATTTCCCCGGGCGCGACCAACCCGGAACTGACCCAGCGCGGTTACGCACACATTATGCGTACAGCGGGCCTGGACTCCTCTCAGGGGCCGACCGCCGCGAAATACATTCTGGAGAAGGTGAAGCCGCAACGCATCGCCATCATTCACGATAAACAGCAATACGGTGAAGGCCTGGCGCGTTCAGTGCAGGAGAGCCTGAAAGCGGGCAAAGCCAATATCGTCTTCTTTGACGGGATCACTGCCGGGGAAAAAGATTTTTCTGCGCTGATCGCCCGCCTGAAAAAAGAAAATATCGATTTTGTTTATTACGGCGGCTACTACCCGGAAATGGGACAAATGCTGCGCCAGGCTCGCTCCGTCGGGCTGAATACCCAGTTTATGGGACCTGAGGGCGTGGGCAATGCGTCGCTGTCTAACATTGCCGGTGATGCCGCTGAAGGCATGCTGGTGACCATGCCAAAACGCTATGACCAGGATCCGGCGAATAAAGCTATCGTCGATGCGCTCAAAGCTGACAAGAAAGATCCAACCGGGCCGTACGTGTGGATCACTTATGCAGCCGTCCAGTCATTGGCGACCGCAATGGATCGCAGCGGTAGCAAAGAGCCGTTGGATCTGGTGAAAGATCTGAAAGCACACGGGGCTGACACCGTGATTGGGCCGCTGAAATGGGACGAAAAAGGCGATTTGAAGGGATTTGAGTTTGGTGTCTTCCAGTGGCACGCGGACGGATCATCGACCGTCGCGAAGTAATAGCTGAAGACGAGTTATCCCACCGCCCGTGCAAAACGGGCGGGTTAAGAAAGGTTACCTTATGTCCGAGCAGTTCCTCTATTTCTTGCAGCAGATGTTTAACGGCGTCACGCTGGGAAGCACCTACGCGCTGATCGCTATCGGTTACACGATGGTGTACGGCATTATCGGCATGATCAACTTCGCCCACGGCGAGGTGTATATGATCGGCAGCTATGTCTCCTTTATGATCATCGCTGCGCTAATGATGATGGGTATTGATTCCAGCTGGCTACTGGTCGCGGCGGGCTTTGTCGGCGCGATTGTGATTGCCAGCGCCTACGGCTGGAGCATTGAACGCGTAGCGTATCGGCCCGTGCGCAGCTCTAAGCGCCTGATCGCGCTGATTTCCGCTATCGGGATGTCCATCTTCCTGCAAAACTACGTCAGCCTGACGGAAGGTTCGCGCGATGTGGCGCTGCCCAGCCTGTTTAACGGCCAGTGGACCGTCGGCAGTAGCGAAAACTTCTCTGCTTCCATCACCACCATGCAGTTGGTTATCTGGATTGTAACCTTCCTGGCGATGCTGGCGCTGACGCTGTTTATCCGTTACTCCCGTATGGGCCGTGCCTGCCGTGCCTGCGCGGAAGACCTGAAAATGGCCAGCCTGCTCGGCATAAATACCGATCGCGTGATTGCACTGACCTTTGTGATTGGCGCGGCAATGGCGGCGGTAGCGGGCGTACTGCTCGGCCAGTTCTACGGCGTAATTAACCCCTATATCGGCTTTATGGCCGGGATGAAAGCCTTTACCGCGGCGGTACTGGGCGGCATCGGCAGCATTCCTGGGGCGATGATCGGCGGTCTGATTCTGGGGGTCGCGGAAGCGCTCTCCTCTGCTTATCTGAGTACCGAATACAAAGACGTGGTTTCATTCGCGCTGCTGATTCTGGTGCTGCTGGTGATGCCGACCGGTATTCTGGGTCGCCCGGAGGTAGAGAAAGTATGAAACCGATGCATTTTGCAATGGCGCTGCTCTCTGCCGCTATGTTCTTCATCCTGGCGGGCGTCTTTATGGGCGTCCAGTTGGAGCTTGACGGCACCAAACTGGTGGTGGATACCGCCGCGGATATCCGCTGGCAGTGGGTGTTTATCGGCACTGGCGTGGTCTTTCTCTTCCAACTGTTGCGTCCAGCTTTCCAGAAGGGCCTGAAGAGCGTCTCCGGACCGAAGTTTATTCTGCCGGCGATTGATGGCTCCACCGTTAAACAGAAGCTATTCCTGGTCGCGCTGCTGGTGATTGCCGTGGCGTGGCCGTTTATGGTGTCGCGCGGTACGGTTGATATTGCCACGCTGACGATGATTTATATCATCCTCGGCCTCGGCTTAAACGTGGTGGTAGGGCTTTCCGGTCTGCTGGTGCTGGGTTACGGCGGCTTCTATGCCATCGGTGCTTACACCTTCGCGCTGCTGAACCACTATTACGGACTCGGCTTCTGGACCTGTCTGCCGCTGGCGGGGCTGGTTTCCGCTGCTGCGGGCTTTATGCTCGGCTTCCCGGTACTGCGCCTGCGCGGTGACTATCTGGCGATTGTGACTTTAGGCTTCGGCGAAATCGTCCGTATCCTGCTGCTCAACAACACCGAAGTGACCGGTGGTCCGAACGGTATCAGCCAGATCCCGAAACCGACCTTTTTCGGTCTGGAGTTCAGCCGTACTGCCCGTGAAGGTGGCTGGGATACCTTCAGCAACTTCTTTAACGTGAAGTACGATCCCTCTGACCGCGTGATTTTCCTTTATCTGGTGGCGCTGCTGCTGGTGGTCTTCTCGCTGTTTGTCATCAACCGTCTGCTGCGTATGCCGTTGGGTCGTGCGTGGGAAGCGCTGCGCGAAGATGAAATTGCCTGTCGCTCGCTGGGCTTAAACCCTACGCGTATCAAGCTGACCGCTTTTACCATCAGCGCCGCGTTTGCCGGTTTTGCCGGTACGTTGTTTGCCGCTCGTCAGGGTTTTGTCAGCCCGGAATCCTTCACCTTTGCCGAGTCGGCCTTTGTGCTGGCGATTGTAGTACTGGGCGGAATGGGCTCACAGTTTGCAGTGATCCTCGCGGCCATCCTGCTGGTGGTGTCACGCGAGCTGATGCGTGATTTCAATGAATACAGCATGTTAATGCTGGGTGGTTTAATGGTACTGATGATGATCTGGCGTCCGCAAGGCTTGTTGCCGATGACCCGTCCGCAGTTGAAGCTGAAAAACGGGGAAGCAAAAGGAGAGCAGGCATGAGTCAGCCATTATTATCCGTCAACGGCCTGATGATGCGCTTCGGCGGTCTGCTGGCGGTAAACAACGTTGAACTGGAGCTGAGACCACAGGAGATCGTCTCGTTAATCGGGCCAAACGGCGCGGGAAAAACCACGGTCTTTAACTGCCTGACCGGTTTTTATAAGCCGACGGGTGGGACGATTAAGCTGCGCGACCAGCATCTGGAAGGGCTGCCGGGTCAGCAAATTGCGCGGATGGGTGTGGTGCGTACTTTCCAGCACGTGCGTCTGTTTCGCGAAATGACGGTGATTGAAAACCTGCTGGTGGCGCAACATCAGCAGCTGAAAACCGGCGTCTTCTCCGGACTGTTGAAAACCCCGTCGTTCCGTCGCGCGCAGAGTGAAGCGTTGGATCGCGCTGCCACCTGGCTGGAGCGTATTGGTTTGCTGGAGCACGCCAACCGTCAGGCCAGTAACCTGGCCTACGGCGACCAGCGCCGTCTGGAGATTGCACGTTGCATGGTGACCCAGCCGGAAATCCTGATGCTCGACGAACCCGCCGCAGGCCTCAACCCGAAAGAGACCAAAGAGCTGGACGAGCTGATTGCTGAACTGCGTAACCATCACAACACCACTATTTTGTTGATTGAGCACGACATGAAGCTGGTGATGGGTATTTCCGACCGTATTTACGTAGTGAATCAAGGCACGCCGCTGGCGAACGGGACGCCGGAACAGATTCGTAACAACCCGGACGTGATCCGCGCCTATTTAGGTGAAGCATAATGGTGGTGACGCATAATATGGAAAAAGTCATGTTGTCCTTTGACAAAGTCAGCGCCCACTACGGCAAGATACAGGCGCTGCACGACGTCAGCTTGTATATCAATCAGGGTGAAATCGTGACGCTTATCGGTGCCAACGGCGCGGGAAAAACCACGCTGCTTGGTACGCTGTGCGGCGATCCGCGAGCGACAAGTGGGCGAATTGTCTTTGATGGTAAAGACATTACCGACTGGCAGACGGCGAAAATCATGCGCGAAGCGGTAGCGATTGTTCCGGAAGGGCGTCGCGTGTTTTCCCGCATGACGGTGGAAGAGAACCTGGCGATGGGCGGTTTCTTTGCCGAAAAGGACCAGTTTCAGGAACGCATCAAGTGGGTGTATGACCTGTTTCCCCGCCTGCATGAACGTCGAATTCAGCGTGCGGGCACGATGTCCGGCGGTGAACAGCAGATGCTGGCGATAGGCCGTGCGCTGATGAGTCAGCCGCGACTACTGCTGCTTGATGAACCGTCGCTGGGTCTGGCGCCGATTATCATCCAGCAGATCTTCAACACCATCGAACAACTGCGCGAGCAGGGGATGACAATCTTCCTCGTCGAACAGAACGCTAACCAGGCGCTGAAGCTCGCCGATCGCGGCTACGTGCTGGAAAACGGTCATGTGGTGCTGGAAGACACCGGTGATGCGTTACTGGCTAACGAAGCAGTGCGCAGCGCGTATCTGGGCGGTTAACATTCTCTGAATGGACAAGGGGGCCTGATATGGCCCCTTTTTATTGCTCTATGTTATTATTGAGAATAGTTATCAATAATAAAAGTGAACATGGAGAAAGGATGATACGTTCCGGTATCTGCATGATGATTGGCGGTTTGTTTTTGCCGCTTTCATCAAATACCCTGGCCTTAACACCGCCAGCGTTCGACCCGCGCGACCCTTCAATCTGGGAAGAGAAACCGGACAACTCGTTAGCCCAGTCCAGCTCGCCCTGTGAAGTGTTCACCTCCTCTGTCTGCCCGGGCTGGGAAGATGAGAAATCTGATATTCAGCGCGAACGTGAGCGGCGGGAACAGCAGCGTTTACAGAATGAATATGAACGACGCTGGCGTAAAGATTAATGTTCCTTGCTGGCTGCAACAGATAACGTCATCCTGGCCGGGTAAGACATAGCGTTACCCGGCTTTGTTGTGCACCACCCCGCATTTTCCTGTCACTACGCTTTCACCGCCTTGCCATCTGTTTGTCGCCTTACTATCTTTTTTTTGTAATAAAAAAGTTATTTTTCTGTCATTCGAGCATGTCATGTTACCCCCGCGAGCATAAAACGCGTGATATCGCGCATCCGGCACAACAAGAGAGATAACCGATGATATCGTTACGACATACAGCTTTAGGACTGGCACTTAGCCTGGCGTTTGCAGGTCAGGCTCTGGCCGTCACCACTATCCCGTTCTGGCACTCAATGGAAGGTGAACTGGGTAAAGAAGTTGATTCACTGGCGCAACGTTTTAATGCCGCCAATCCCGACTACAAAATTGTTCCGCAGTACAAAGGCAACTACGAGCAGAGCCTGAGCGCAGGTATTGCGGCTTTCCGTACCGGAAACGCACCTGCGCTACTGCAGGTTTATGAAGTGGGCACGGCAACGATGATGGCCTCGAAAGCCATTAAACCGGTCTATGAAGTATTCAAAGAGGCTGGTATTAACTTCGATGAGTCTCAGTTCGTACCAACGGTTTCCGGTTATTACACCGACTCTAAAAGCGGACACTTACTCTCCCAGCCGTTTAACAGCTCCACGCCGGTGCTGTACTACAACAAAGATGCCTTCAAAAAAGCCGGTTTAGACCCTGAGCAGCCGCCAAAAACCTGGCAGGATCTGGCGGAATACACCGCGAAGCTGAAAGCAGCAGGCATGAAGTGCGGTTACGCCAGCGGCTGGCAGGGATGGATTCAGATTGAAAACTTCAGCGCCTGGAATGGTCTGCCGGTGGCTACCAAAAACAACGGCTTTGACGGTACTGACGCGGTGCTGGAATTCAATAAACCGGAACAGGTGAAACATATCGCCCTGCTGGAAGAGTTGAACAAAAAAGGGGATTTCAGCTACTTCGGGCGTAAAGACGAGTCTACCGAGAAGTTCTATAACGGGGATTGTGCCATTACCACCGCCTCTTCCGGTTCTCTGGCTGACATCCGCCACTACGCCAAATTCAACTATGGCGTCGGCATGATGCCGTACGATGCCGATGTGAAGGGCGCGCCGCAGAACGCGATTATCGGGGGAGCCAGCCTGTGGGTGATGCAGGGTAAAGACAAAGCAACCTACGAAGGCGTGGCGCAGTTCCTCAACTTCCTGGCGAAGCCTGAAATTGCTGCCGAATGGCACCAGAAGACCGGCTACCTGCCCATTACCACCGCCGCGTACGACTTGACCCGCGAGCAGGGCTTCTATGATAAGAACCCTGGGGCTGATATCGCCACCCGCCAGATGCTGAACAAGCCACCGTTGCCGTTCACCAAAGGGCTGCGTCTGGGCAACATGCCGCAGATCCGCACCATCGTAGATGAAGAACTGGAAAGCGTCTGGACCGGGAAGAAAAACCCGCAGCAGGCGCTGGATGCTGCCGTTGAGCGTGGCAATCAGTTACTGCGCCGCTTTGAGCAATCGACTAAATCGTAATGTGAAATGCCGGGTGGCGGCTGCGACTTACCCGGCCTACAAATGCGTGTAGTTTGTAGGCCGGATACGGTGTGTGCACCGCAATCTGGCACCTTCCAGGAAAAGAACCTACATGTCTTCATCCCGTCCGGTGTTCCGCTCGCGCTGGCTTCCCTATTTGCTGGTGGCCCCGCAGTTGGTTATCACCGTTATTTTCTTTATCTGGCCCGCCGGTGAAGCGCTGTGGTACTCACTACAATCCGTTGATCCGTTTGGTCTTTCTAGCCAGTTTGTCGGACTGGAAAACTTTATCGCGCTGTTTCATGACCCGTACTACCTTGATTCATTCTGGACCACCATTAAGTTCAGTACGTTAGTCACGGTAAGCGGTTTGCTGGTGTCGTTATTTTTTGCGGCGCTGGTGAATTACGTGGTACGCGGTAGCCGTTTTTACCAGACGCTGATGCTGTTGCCTTACGCCGTCGCGCCCGCCGTCGCCGCCGTATTGTGGATCTTCCTGTTTAACCCAGGGCGCGGGCTGATTACCCATTTTCTCGGTGAGTTTGGCTATGACTGGAACCATGCGCAAAACAGCGGTCAGGCGATGTTTCTGGTGGTGTTTGCGTCGGTCTGGAAGCAGATTAGTTACAACTTCCTGTTCTTCTTTGCCGCACTACAGTCTATTCCGCGGTCGCTGATTGAAGCCGCCGCGATTGATGGTGCGGGACCGGTTCGCCGCTTCTTTAAGCTGGCGCTGCCGCTGATTGCACCGGTCAGCTTCTTTCTGCTGGTGGTGAATCTGGTTTATGCCTTCTTTGATACCTTTCCGGTGATCGATGCCGCTACGGCGGGTGGGCCGGTACAGGCGACCACTACGTTGATTTATAAGATCTATCGCGAAGGCTTTGTCGGGCTGGATCTCTCCGCCTCGGCCGCCCAATCGGTAGTGCTGATGTTCCTGGTCATTATTTTGACGGTGGTGCAGTTCCGCTATGTGGAAAGTAAGGTACGTTACCAATGATTGAGAATCGTCGTGGGCTGACAATATTCAGCCATGCCATGTTGATTATGGGGATCATGGTGATCCTGTTTCCGCTGTACGTCGCGTTTGTCGCGGCGACGCTGGATAACAAAGCAGTCTTTGAAACGCCGATGACGCTGGTTCCCGGCACACAACTGCTGGAAAACATGAAATACATCTGGGTCAACGGCGTGGGCGTTAACAGCGCGCCGTTCTGGCTGATGATGCTCAACAGTTTCATCATGGCGTTCAGTATTACGGTAGGGAAAATCACCGTCTCTATGCTCTCCGCATTCGCCATCGTTTGGTTCCGCTTTCCACTGCGTAACCTGTTCTTCTGGATGATTTTTATCACGCTGATGCTGCCGGTCGAGGTGCGTATTTTCCCGACGGTGGAAGTGATCGCCAACCTGAAAATGCTCGACAGCTATGCGGGTCTGACGCTGCCGTTAATGGCATCGGCGACTGCGACGTTCCTGTTCCGGCAGTTTTTTATGACCCTGCCGGATGAACTGGTTGAGGCGGCGCGTATTGACGGCGCGTCACCGATGCGTTTTTTCCGCGATATTGTACTACCGCTGTCAAAAACCAATCTGGCGGCGCTGTTTGTGATCACCTTTATCTACGGCTGGAACCAGTATTTGTGGCCGTTGTTAATTATTACCGATGTCAATTTGGGCACTGCGGTGGCAGGTATCAAAGGCATGATTGCTACTGGTGAAGGCACCACGCAGTGGAATCAGGTAATGGCAGCCATGCTGCTGACGCTCATCCCTCCGGTAATCATCGTGTTAGCCATGCAGCGTGCCTTCGTACGTGGCCTGGTCGATAGTGAGAAATAAAAATGGCTGGTTTAAAACTACAGGCAGTAACCAAAAGCTGGGACGGCAAAACCCAGGTGATTAAACCGCTGACGCTGGATGTCGCGGACGGAGAATTTATCGTGATGGTTGGCCCATCCGGCTGCGGTAAGTCAACGCTGCTACGGATGGTGGCCGGGCTTGAACGGGTGAGCGGCGGCGATATCTGGATTGATAATAAACGCGTCACCGAAATGGAGCCTAAGGATCGCGGCATTGCGATGGTCTTTCAGAACTACGCGCTCTACCCACATATGAGCGTGGAAGAAAATATGGCCTGGGGGCTGAAAATCCGTGGGATGGGCAAGGAGCATATTGCCGAACGGGTGAAAGAGGCGGCGCGTATTCTCGAGCTGGGTGAACTGCTCAAGCGTCGTCCGCGCGAGCTTTCCGGCGGTCAGCGCCAGCGTGTGGCGATGGGGCGGGCGATTGTCCGTGACCCAGCGGTATTCCTGTTTGATGAGCCGCTGTCTAACCTCGATGCCAAGCTGCGCGTACAGATGCGTCTGGAGTTACAACATCTGCATCGCCGACTGAAAACCACCTCACTGTATGTGACGCACGATCAGGTTGAAGCGATGACCCTCGCCCAGCGGGTGATGGTGATGAACAAAGGCATTGCCGAGCAGATCGGCACGCCGGTTGAGGTATATGAAAAGCCTGCCAGCCGCTTTGTGGCGAGTTTTATCGGCAGCCCGGCGATGAATCTGCTGGACGGGCGCATCAGCGCCTCGGGCACCCATTTTGAGCTGGATGACGGCATGACGTTGCCCCTCGGCAGAAGCGCGAGGGAGTCTGGTGGGCGTAACATGACGTTGGGTATCCGCCCGGAGCATATTGCGCTAAGCTCGCAGGCCGAAGGCGGCGTGCCGTTGGTCGTCGACACGCTGGAAATGCTGGGAGCGGATAACCTGGCACACGGACGTTGGGGTGAGCAAAAGCTGGTGGTGCGACTGGCGCATCAGCATCGCCCGACGGCAGGCAGCACGCTGTGGCTGCATCTGCCAGAAAATCATCTGCATCTTTTTGATGGCGAAACAGGACAACGCGTATGAGTAACTGGCCTTACCCCCATATCGTCGCCCATCGCGGCGGCGGTAAGCTGGCACCGGAAAACACCCTGGCGGCGATCGACATGGGGGCGCGATACGGGCATACCATGATTGAGTTTGACGCTAAATTGTCGAAAGACGGTGAGATCTTCTTGCTGCATGACGACAACCTGGAACGCACCAGCAATGGTTGGGGCGTGGCAGGCGAGCTGAACTGGCAGGATTTATTGCGCGTGGACGCCGGCGGCTGGTTTAGCGGTGAGTTTAAAGGCGAACCGCTACCGCTGCTCTCGCAAGTGGCCGAGCGCTGCCGTCAGCACGGTATGATGGCGAATATTGAAATTAAACCCACCACCGGCACCGGAACGTTAACCGGCAAAGCCGTAGCGCTGGCCGCTCGGGAACTGTGGGCGGGAATGACACCACCGCTGTTGTCATCCTTTGAAATTGACGCGCTTGAAGCGGCGCAGCAGGCGGCGCCTGAACTGCCGAGAGGCTTACTGCTTGATGAGTGGCGCGAGGACTGGCGTGAGCTGACAACGCGGCTGGGTTGCGTCTCTATTCATCTTAATCACAAGCTGCTGGATGAAGCGCGCGTAGATGCGCTGCGCGACGCAGGACTGCGTATTCTGGTGTATACCGTCAACCGACCCCAGCGCGCGGCGGAACTGCTGCGCTGGGGAGTGGACTGCATCTGTACCGATGCCATTGATACGATTGGTCCGGATTTCCAGCCCTGTTAAGGCCCAATTGTTTTTAACGGAACGTTAGGCTGCGGCGTGCTGGAGGGCTTCAGCATGTCGCCGTTCTTTTTCTCCGACAGCATATGTTGCTTATTCAGCGAGCTGTCCGGGTTACGGGTTCCACTTAACATCCCACCGTTGCTGTTGGGCAGCATTTGCTGCTGGCTGGAATTAAACTCGCCAGGCTGAGACTGAAGGACGCGCTGGGAGTTGGAATTGATTTGGTTTTCCATATGCTGTTGTTGCATACGCGTCTGCGTTTGCAACTGCTGATTGAGCATCCCTTTCTGCTGAATCTGCTGCGATTGCATTTGGGTTTGCATACGCTGCTGGCTCGGGATCTGATAACCGGGTTGATTCGGGTTATTCATGGTGTTGATGGGCTGTGCAAAGCCTGCAAACGGCAACAGCATGGCTAAAAGTAAGAGTCGTTTCATCGCTTTTCTCCTCTCGGGGATCTCTTAAGTTTACTCCTTTCTCGCCGTTACGATGATTATTTCAGAGTTATGCACCAGGCTTAGTGGGGGCTGACCCCCATACATCTGGAGAATAACGATGATAAAACCGACGTTTTTACGCCGGGTAGCCATTGCTGCTCTGCTCTCAGGAAGTTGTTTTAGCGTTGCTGCCGCTCCGGCTGCACCGCCGCCGGTATCATACGGTGTTGAGGAGGATGTGTTCCATCCCGTGCGTGCGCAGCAGGGGATGGTGGCCTCCGTGGATGCGCTTGCCACTCAGGTGGGGGTGGATATTCTTAAACAGGGTGGGAATGCCGTCGATGCCGCCGTGGCCGTTGGCTACGCGCTGGCGGTGACGCATCCCCAGGCGGGCAATCTGGGCGGTGGCGGTTTTATGCTGCTGCGTACCAAAGACGGTAACACCACGGCGATTGATTTTCGCGAAATGGCCCCTGCTGGCGCGACCCGCGACATGTTCCTTGATGAGCAGGGCAACCCCGATGCGAAAAAGTCGCTGACGTCGCATCTGGCATCCGGTACGCCGGGTACCGTCGCGGGTTTCTCGCTGGCGCTGGAGAAATACGGCACGATGCCGCTGAACAAAGTGGTACGTCCGGCGATGAAGCTGGCGGAAGAGGGTTTTGTGGTTAATGACGCACTGGCCGACGATCTGAAAACCTATGGCAGTGAAGTGCTCCCTAATCACGAGAACAGCAAAGCCATTTTCTGGAAAGACGGTGAGCCGCTGAAAAAAGGCGATAAGCTGGTACAAAAGAACCTGGCGAAAAGCCTGGAAATGATTGCCGAAAGCGGCCCGGATGCGTTTTATAAAGGCGCTATTGCCGATCAGATCGCCGGGGAAATGCAGAAGAACGGCGGGCTGATGACCAAAGAGGACTTAGCCAGCTATAAAGCCGTGGAGCGTACGCCGATTAGCGGTGACTATCGCGGGTATCAGGTCTTCTCCATGCCGCCGCCCTCCTCTGGCGGTATTCACATCGTGCAGATCCTCAATATTCTTGAAAACTTTGATATGAAGAAATACGGATTTGGCAGCGCCGACGCCATGCAGGTCATGGCTGAAGCGGAGAAGTATGCCTACGCTGACCGCTCGGAGTATCTGGGCGATCCCGATTTTGTGAAAGTGCCGTGGCAGGCATTGACCAACAAAGCCTATGCTAAAACGCTTGCCGATCAGATTGATATCAACAAGGCTAAGCCTTCCAGCCAGATTAAACCTGGCAAGCTCGCTCCGTATGAAAGCAATCAGACCACTCACTTCTCGGTGGTGGATAAAGACGGCAATGCCGTGGCGGTGACCTATACCCTGAATACCACCTTCGGGACCGGTATTGTGGCGGGTAACACTGGCATTCTGCTCAATAATGAAATGGACGACTTCTCTGCCAAGCCGGGCGTACCGAACGTATACGGTCTGGTAGGCGGCGATGCCAACGCGGTCGGACCGAAGAAGCGTCCGCTGTCATCTATGTCGCCGACTATCGTGGTAAAAGATGGGAAAACCTGGCTGGTTACCGGCAGCCCAGGCGGGAGTCGAATTATCACTACTGTGCTGCAAATGGTGGTCAACAGCATTGATTTCGGGATGAACGTCGCCGAAGCGACCAACGCACCGCGCTTCCATCATCAGTGGTTGCCGGATGAGCTTCGTATTGAGAAGGGCTTCAGCCCGGATACAATTAAGCTGCTGGAGCAAAAAGGACAGAAAGTGGCGCTGAAAGAAGCGATGGGCAGCACGCAGAGCATTATGGTTGGACCGGATGGCGCACTGTATGGCGCGTCCGACCCGCGTTCCGTGGATGATTTAACGGCGGGTTACTGATTGTTGATTAATAGCCCGGCATCAGGCGCCGGGCTATATGTTAGTTACGCCGTGAGTAACCGCGCCGGATTATCAATACAGAGCTTGCGAAGAGTATCGTTATCCACGCCACGGGCAGCCAGATAGGCGAGGAAAACATTTGGGACAAATCCCCAACCATTCCCCCCATTTTTTGCCCACATCTGTTTGAGAAAAACATCATGGCTTAATACGATCTGGTCGGCGTAACCCAGTTCAATCAGATGTGCTACCGCATCTGCGGTGTCCTGAACACCTGGGGCGATACCTTCTTTGGGGAAAGTAATGTCCAGACCAATCATGTCAAATTCAAGCCATACGCCGCGGTCAAGCATTTTACGTTGATAAGCAACATCCTTTCCTGAAGGGTCTGAGTGCGCCAGCGAAACTTTTGCCGGAGAGACGTTCATCTCTTCAAGGACAATATCTAGTACCTCATCACCCAGCCGCAGCCACCCTGGCATATGGATATTCATTGCCGTATGGGGATTATTACGTTGTGCCAGAGACGCCGCGCGCAGGCTGTTGCGCTCAGCTTGGGTAAAAGCGGGTGATACGCCAATTTCACCGATCATACCGGCGCGAATATCCGTCTCGCCAATCCCCTGATTCAGTTCCTTATCAATAAGTGAGGCTAATAACTCGACAGGTTTGTGGATCCTGGCGCTTTCAAACTTTTCCAGATAAGGTCCTGATGAAGCAACGATATTCAAACCAGTTTTTAATGCCACTTCCCGCAATGAAGTGGCGTCCCGACCAATAGATTCAGAACCCGTCGCGTCGACAATCGTCCTGCCTCCCAGTGACATGAAGTTATTGATTTCAAAGATGACATCATCAATCTCTTTTCTGTCCATGTTATCGGCGCAGCAGTACGGGTCGTGTTTCAGTCCCCACTGCAGGTCAGCACTGACTTTCTTTCCCACCAACTGCTGTGAAAAAGCATACTGTGGCTCGTCAACAACGGATGACAAATCGTTAAACAGGTGCTCATGCGGTAGCGTTAGACCCATTTCTGAGTGTGCCACCGGGCCCGTTACGGTTTGCAGGAAGCCTTTCATCCTGACACCTCCATTTTTTTCGCCATTTTGGATGCTCTGTATTCGGGGATGGTGGTAACAATTGCACCTACTAACGCGAATAATGTACCGATGATGGTGACCAGATAGACCGTATTGCCTAATGATGGGATTAACTCATCAATCAACACCGATCCCAGTAACTGACCCGCGGTAGAGGCGACACCCAGCATTAATAGTCCTAAGCCTCTGACCAGAATCGCCATCAGCCCGATGGACAGCAGACCCAGCGGGCCACCGAGATACATCCACCACGTATCGGGTAACTGGACGGTGACATGCCCTAATGCGACACGTATCGCCAGCGCTGCACCCAGGACACAAAAGCCGACGATGAAGTTCCAGGTAATGGAAACCAGCATGGATCCCGTTGCTTCGGCGACTTTGGCATTCCCCGCAGGCTGCCAGCCAGCGAGTAATCCTGCCAAAAATGGAAGGATAGCCAGCAGGATAAACGAGGTTGAGTGCCACTGTGGCGACACGACAAAAATCGTGGCAATAACAGCGAACAATGCGCCAGTAACGCGCCATGGCGTGAAATATTTCTTCTCATCCACACCGACGCCAAAACGGTCGCACAGCAGGCCGGAAAGGAGCAGGGCGGAAATTAATGCAGTTTGAAAAGTGGCAACGCCTAACGCGCTGGCTGATGCGCCTTCAGAAAATACGACCATCGCCCCGCATAACCCGGCAAACCAATTCCACAAGGGGATTTTCCGCTTTTTAATCAGCGTAGGGATCGACGCGAATTGATGGCGTGTTTCTTTACGCGCAATAATAATAAAAAACATGACGACCAGACCGCTGGCGAAAGAGATTACTGCGCAAGCATTACCATCCTGCAACCAGTGTCCCAATTGCCCATTAACGGCAGACTGCATTGGGGAAAGCATACCGGCTAAGATCGTTGCAAGCATCAGTAAGGGGGTTGAGTACTTATTCTTGTTCATACATCAATCCTTATATTTTATAAAAGGAGTAACTTTCGTTACTCCATTGTTTTTTATTTTCTGGCGATGAATTGAAGCGTGTTAACCCACAGGTCGGTATAAAACGGCCAGGACATGAATTGCTGAGTTCCCCAGTGCGGCGAACAGTCACTCATAAAACAGGCGGTTTTACCCTGTTGGTATTTACCGAACACTAACAGTGGGTCATTATTTATTGTTAATACGACATCAGCATCTTCTCTGGCGACAACCTGGTTATATCCAAGAAATATCGGGTAGTCTGAGAATCCGTCTACAACAGGATGTTCAGGCGAGACAGCCTCAGCGTAGATACCCTCTGGTTTTTCTACTCGGTCATCGCCGTCAAGCATAATAACTGGCAAGACCTCGGCAAGAATGGTGTTCTTGTAATTGGCCTTTGCCTCAATACCCATAAATGATAGATAGCCGCCAATCATAAGCAGACCACCACCATTTTTGACGTACTCTTTAATTGATTCCAGAGCATTTGGCTTTATTTTGAGCTGATAGAATGTCTCGTTTTGCAACAGGAATGTATTGCTGCCGATATCGCTAATGACAATGACATCATAACGGTTTAGTTCATCAATGCTTTCTGGAAATGCGATTTGTACGGTGTGAGCAGGCATGTAATCAATTTCCACACCACCTTTCTTTAAGCATTCCAGTAACCATGTAGCGCCTTCTTCATATTTACTGGAGGTAAAGCTGTCATAACCTTTTGAATGAATCATGTGAATATGCCAGGATTCTCCAATAAAGAGCACCTTTAGTTTTTTCTGCGTATTGTTCATAGTCTGCTCCTTGATTTAGTGAGTTGAGATAGTTTGTTTGTAATGTGAACTCTGAATGCGATGTAGAACGGATTCGTTTTCTGGCATGTCAGAGGCATTGGGTGTTTCAACAGCAAGCGAGGCGAATGCGCTGGCGTAGCATAATGCGGATGCCAGTGATTTTCCTTTAGCAAGGCCAGATGCGAGTGCGCCATTGAAGGCGTCGCCAGCTCCTGCGGTATTTTTTACAACTGCCGGGAATGCCGGAGAATAGATGAATTGCGTTCCGTCATAAGCGAGAGATCCTTTGCTACCTAAAGTAATAATGGTATTTTTTACACCTTTCTGATGAATAATCTTCGCTGCACATTTGGCTGACTCAATGTCATTGACGGACATGTTTGCCAGGAGACCAGCTTCGGTTTCATTTGGCGTAATGTAATCGATGTCATCAATGATGGTATTGACCATTTCATTGTATGGCGCTGGATTGATAATTACCGGTATGTCATTTTTTTGTGCGAGACGAATTGTTTGCTGAAGCGCCTCGTAATTTGTCTCCAGTTGTACAAGAACAATATCTGAATGAATAATGGCTTCTTTTTGTATGGTGATTTCATCAGGTGAAATTGTCATATTAGCACCGGGATAGATAGCGATGACGTTATCCCCGGTATCTCCATTCACCATGATGGTAGCTGTACCAGTTTGTGTTTCTTTGGTCTGGTAGATTACACTTTTATGGATTTTTGATGAGTTTATAAAATTAATGGCGTAATCGCTAAAATGGTCTGACCCTACTTTAGTAATAAAATGCACATCAGAATCGGCATAGCTTGCCGCTAATGCTTGATTACATCCTTTACCGCCTGGCGAAAAAATAAATTTATCGGCAAGTAATGATTCTCCTGTCGAGGGTAGCCTCGGTAGGTAACTGATAATATCAACATTGAACGAGCCAATAACACATACATTATTTTTCATGGCAGAGAGACCTTTTTTTATTTTCTGCGCTGATTCATATTTTTCCAGCACATAAGCAATTTCGTTTTTTGCAACGTTATCAAGAGAATCAAGGGTAATAAATGCACCACCATGACAGCGAGTGAGATATCCCTGTCCGGCAAGTTCATTGAGATCTGAGCGAATGGTTTCTTTTGTTACCTTGAGACTTTTCGCCAGATTTGAAACTTTTACAACTCCCGAAATACTGATTTCTTTCAATATTCTATGATGGCGTTCAAATTTCATTTTTTACCTCACCGTGGTTAAGTTAGTCCCAGGAGAAGTATATTGTTGTGATTGTCACCATAAAGTGATGGCAGAAACCAAAAAAAAACAAAAATGTAATATTAATATTATTAACGTTACGAAAAATAGCGATGAAGATAAAAAGGTGAATAACCATATAATTCAGGTGGTTGTTAGGCCTGAACATGACGGCGGGGGAAACGATGGACTGCAATCAAAAACTCTATGCCAGGGTCGGATAGCGCTTCTGCTCCTGAATTTAACGGCGAGATATAACGGATAATGGCCTACAGCGTTCAGAACGATGTCGGCCTTATTGGTTGGTTATGGCGCATATCGCTGCAGCGATTCAGACCAGCGGAATATTTGGCTGCTTTTATCCTGCAGGTTTACGCGCTCTAAATCATAAAACCCGTGCGTTTTTGCCGAACGCATTTTGAGGATATATTTACTTTCGCTGATGTCGTGCTGTCTTGTACCGTCTTTATTCCACTCTCCGGCGATGTCCGTATATTGATAAACAAGGTCGGAATATACGTTGATTATCCTGTTGTCTTTGATCGCATAGAGCTCCAGCACTTCATAAAATGCGCCGCCGCCGGAATACGCCTCAGAGTATCCACCGCGCACCCCAAACGCCAGCGTATCGGGTGCGATCCGGTACGGTGCCAGATCCAGTTTTGTATAATAGGCCAGCGGTCTGACGGACTCATCATCGCTCTCTTTTTCGGCGGTTTTATTCCACTCAGAGAGTTGGTTTAATGGTTTTTCCGAGCGTGCAATCGGCGTTAGCTGTTGGTTCTGCCAGGAAAAAACGCCGAGATATAATTTATTGGCGCGCCCGTTGCTGTAGTTTTCCGGACAGTTGTTATCCGCGTATTTCTTTGCCTGCCCGGCGTCGGCCGGATTGTCGGTGAAACAGGCGACACCGATATATTTGCCGTCTTTGCCCCAGGCTTTGGCACCCGTGAGGATCAGGTTGTCAGGATCTTCATTCGGCGCAACCCAGGCAATCCACGCGTTCTCAGATAATCCCTGTGGAAGCTCGCCAAATCCTTTGGCAGGGGTTGCTCCCGCCATTTGCTCAGCAAAAATCTGTTTACCTTCCGGGTGTTGAATGGCGCTGGGCACGGAATCGAGATTTTGTACGGTAGTGGCGAAAGCAGGGGAGAGTGCTGCCAGCAACACCAGGGGAAGGTACTTTTTCACTCTGCGTCCTTTCAATAAGAAGGGCGATAAGACTCGCCCTTAATTTTATTTCACGCGCGCCATAAAGTAGGCATCAACGTATTCACCGTTGCGCAGGCCGTATTTCTTACCTGTGCCTTCGATTTCAAAGCCGTATTTCTTATACACCGCCACGGCCGGCTCATTATCAACAAATACCGTTAGCTCAATACGCTCGACGCGCAGCCAGTTGTCGCACATGTCGATCATCGTGCGAATCAACGCGCTGGCAACGCCGCGATTGTGCCACCGTGCATCCACGCAGATACCAAAATCAGCCACGTGGCTGCGGCGCGGGCGTTGCGCGACCTCAATACAGAGATGCCCCACGACGATATCGTCAATGCAGGCAACCAGTTGTTTGACCCCGGCTTGCTCGGTTAGCCTCGCTTGCCACATCTCGAGGGAAGGATGAGGAACCTGTAGCGTGTTGTGGTACACCTCCGGCTGGGCGTGGATCTGACGAATTGCGTCGTAATCTTTCGGTTCAGCGTGGCGTATCACTATCTCACTCATTCCTTATCTCCAGCAGGGTTAATTGTGTATTTACACTCGCTGAGAAAGAAAATTCCGTCAACTGCATTTTTTTGCAAAAAGAAGTAGACAAGTGCGAATGAGAATGATTATTATTGCTCTGCATTCAGGGGAACCCCTACGGAGAACCTGAAAGCACGACATTGCTCACATTGCTTCCAGTATTACTTTAGCCAGCTTTTGCTGGCTTTTTTTTTGAGGTTTTGTGTCTGCCTGGCTTACTTGCCATTTCGTCCCCGGGAAGTGCTCGTGCTCCTCACGTACATTTAGTACGCTCCGGGCCCTGCGCGCTTGCCGTGAACAAACTGCCTGCGACGCCGACGGTCGATCCTGTCGCCCTGTGGTGCAGTTCAAGCGCCATCCGGCAAAGAATCCAACATTCAGTCTCCAGCCGCTTTGCGCTATGGTGTAGACAATCACCTTCGAAAGGATCGTCTCATGACCTTACACTGCGCATTTATTGGTTTTGGTAAAAGCACCACTCGCTACCATTTGCCGTACGTCCTCAACCGCAAAAATAGCTGGCATGTCGCGCACATTTTTCGCCGCCACGCCAAGCCGGAAGAGCAGGCGCCACAATATTCACATATTCACTTCACCAGTGACCTTGACGAGATCTTAAACGATCCGCAGGTGAAGCTGGTGATCGTCTGTACCCATGCTGACAGCCATTTTGAATACGCCAAACGCGCGCTGGAAGCGGGTAAAAACGTGCTGGTTGAGAAACCCTTCACGCCGACGCTTGCGCAAGCAAAAGCACTGTTCGAACTGGCGCAAAGCAAAGGACTGACCGTTACGCCATATCAGAACCGTCGTTTTGATTCCTGCTTCCTCACCGCTAAAAAAGCGATTGAGAGCGGCAAGCTCGGCGAAATTGTTGAGGTTGAAAGCCATTTCGATTACTACCGCCCCGAGGCGGAAACCAAGCCGGGACTGCCGCAGGACGGCGCATTCTATGGTCTGGGCGTACACACCATGGATCAGATTATCTCGCTGTTCGGTCGTCCCGATTGCGTGGCCTATGACATCCGCAGCCTGCGCAACAAAGCGAATCCGGACGATACCTTTGAAGCGCAGCTGTTCTACGGCTCTCTGAAAGCCATTGTTAAAACCAGTCACTTGGTGAAAATCGACTATCCGAAGTTTATCGTTCACGGTACCAAAGGCTCGTTTGTGAAGTACGGCATCGACCAGCAGGAAACCAGCCTGAAGGCCAATATCATGCCAGGTGAGCCAGGTTTCGCTGCTGACGATTCCATTGGGATGCTGGAGTACGTCAACGATGACGGCCTGACGGTAAAAGAAGAGGTGCAGCCGGAAGTGGGGGACTATGGTCGCGTCTATGATTCGCTTTACCAGACGCTGACAGCCGGTACGCCTAATTACGTCAAGGAATCTGAAGTTCTTACCAACCTGGAACTCCTCGAACGCGCCTTTGAACAGGCTTCTCCGGCGACGATAACTCTCGCCAAATAGCCTGCGCAGACTCCTCTGGGCTTGTTCATTTTTTTTGAACAGAGGAGTCAATTTTCACCCTCTATGATCCCCGGCGGATTGAGTCCACACTTACTCCATCGAAAACATCTGGGGGTGAACACAATGATCTACTTACGCAAAGCTAATGACCGTGGCCACGCTAATCATGGCTGGCTCGATTCCTGGCATACCTTCTCTTTTGCCAACTACTATGACCCAAATTTTATGGGGTTCTCGGCACTGCGCGTGATTAACGATGACGTGATCGACGCAGGTCAGGGCTTTGGTACTCATCCCCATAAAGACATGGAAATCCTGACTTACGTGCTGGAAGGCGCGGTGGAACATCAGGACAGCATGGGGAACAAAGAGCAGGTTCCGGCCGGTGAGTTCCAGATAATGAGCGCCGGGACGGGGATCCGTCACTCGGAGTACAACCCGAGCAATACTGAGAAGCTGCATCTGTATCAGATTTGGATCATGCCGCAGGAAAACGGTATTACCCCACGCTATGAGCAGCGCCGTTTTGATGCCGCTCAGGGTAAACAACTGGTGCTGTCGCCGGATGCCCGTGATGGCTCGCTGAAAGTGTACCAGGATATGGAGCTTTACCGTTGGGCACTGATCAAAGATGAGCAGTCGGTGCATCAGATTGCCGCTGAACGCCGCGTCTGGATCCAGGTAGTAAAAGGTAACGTGACAATTAACGGGACCAAAGCGACCACCAGCGATGGTCTGGCAATCTGGGATGAACAGGCCATTTCTATTCATGCCGACAGCGACAGCGAAGTGTTACTGTTTGACCTGCCGCCTGTATAAAAATACACGGCATCCTTCAAGCTGCATCTGTGTTGGCTTTCCTCGCTCACCCCGGTCGCGTACTTAATGTACGCTCCCGGGGATTTACTGCGTCGCCGCCTTGATGCAACTCGAATGATTTTGTGTATTTCTCACAATAAAAAACTCCTTTTTTTCTCTGCGAAGGTTCACGCACGTCCGTGGTAAACTGGGGGAATCTATCCCTTTTTAACGCTTCAGGACGATGAAAAAGAAAAGACCCGTACTTCAGGATGTAGCCGACCGCGTGGGCGTGACCAAAATGACGGTCAGCCGCTTTTTGCGTAACCCGGAGCAGGTCTCCGTGGCGCTGCGGGGCAAAATTGCCGCTGCACTTGATGAGCTGGGTTATATTCCCAATCGCGCTCCTGATATCCTTTCTAACGCCACCAGCCGCGCTATCGGCGTGCTGTTACCGTCTCTCACCAACCAGGTTTTTGCTGAAGTGCTTCGCGGCATTGAGGCTGTCACTGACGCTCATGGTTATCAAACCATGCTGGCGCACTACGGCTATAAGCCTGAGATGGAACAAGAGCGTCTGGAATCGATGCTGTCGTGGAATATTGATGGCCTGATCCTCACCGAACGTAGCCATACGCCCCGTACGCTGAAAATGATTGAGGTTGCCGGTATCCCGGTGGTTGAGCTGATGGACAGCCAGTCCCCATGCCTTGATATTGCCGTGGGCTTCGACAACTTCGAAGCCGCGCGTCAGATGACAGCCGCTATCATCGCCCGCGGGCACCGTCATGTTGCCTATCTTGGCGCACGCCTTGATGAACGTACTATCATCAAACAGAGAGGCTACGAGCAGGCAATGCGTGATGCCGACCTGGTGCCGTACAGCGTGATGGTGGAGCAGTCCTCTTCCTACTCCTCCGGTATTGAACTTATCCGTCAGGCGCGGCGTGAATACCCGCAGCTTGATGGTGTCTTTTGTACCAACGATGACCTGGCGGTAGGGGCGGCCTTCGAATGCCAGCGTTTAGGGCTGAAAATCCCTGATGACATGGCGATTGCCGGATTCCACGGTCACGACATCGGGCAGGTGATGGAGCCGCGTCTGGCGAGCGTGCTCACGCCGCGTGAACGCATGGGCAGCATTGGCGCAGAACGTCTGCTGGCGCGCATCCGCGGTGAAGCCGTCACACCTAAAATGTTAGATTTAGGTTTCACCTTGTCACCGGGCGGATCTATTTAAGCCAACAAGTTTGAAGTAGCTCACACTTATACACTTCGAGCACGAATGGATATTGCTTCTCTATTTATCCGGCTGGACAATGTTACCGATAACAGTTACCCGTAACAATTTCCTGATTCTTGTACCAGTGGGGGCAACGCTTTGAGCACGACTAATCATGATCACCACGTTTACGTTCTGATGGGCGTATCGGGCAGCGGTAAATCTGCTGTCGCCAGCGAAGTGGCGCATCAACTGCAGGCCGCGTTTCTTGATGGCGATTTTCTCCATCCGCGCAGCAACATCATGAAAATGGCTTCCGGTGAGCCACTCAACGATGACGACCGCAAACCGTGGTTACAGGCGTTGAATGACGCCGCCTTTGCGATGCAGCGTACCAACAAGGTTTCGCTGATCGTCTGTTCCGCCCTGAAAAAAGTCTATCGCGACCAGCTACGCGACGGTAACCCGAACCTCTCTTTCATCTATCTGAAAGGGGATTTTGACGTTATCGAAAGCCGCCTGAAAGCGCGTAAAGGCCACTTCTTCAAAACGCAGATGCTGGTGACCCAGTTTGAAGCGCTGGAAGAACCGGGTGCGAATGAAAACGATGTACTGGTGGTCGATATCGATCAACCACTGGACGGTGTGGTCGCCAGCACCATTGAGGTTATTAACCAGGGCAGTAAGTAGTGAGTACATTAACGCTTGTTTTAACAGCAGTAGGGTCCGTTTTATTACTGCTGTTTTTAGTGATGAAGGCGCGTATGCACGCCTTCGTTGCTTTGATGGTGGTATCCATTGGTGCAGGTCTCTTTTCCGGTATGCCGCTCGATAAAATCGCGGCGACCATGGAAAAAGGGATGGGAGGCACGCTCGGTTTCCTGGCGATTGTTGTGGCGCTGGGGGCGATGTTCGGCAAGATTTTGCATGAGACCGGAGCTGTCGATCAGATTGCCGTCAAAATGCTGAAATCCTTCGGTCACAGCCGCGCACATTATGCGATTGGCCTGGCCGGTCTGATTTGCGCGCTGCCGCTATTCTTTGAGGTGGCGATTGTGCTGCTGATTAGCGTGGCATTCTCAATGGCGCGCCATACGGGGACAAACCTGGTTAAGCTTGTGATCCCGCTGTTTGCGGGCGTAGCGGCTGCTGCGGCATTTCTGCTGCCTGGGCCTGCGCCGATGCTGCTGGCCTCTCAGATGCACGCCGACTTTGGCTGGATGATCCTGATTGGCCTGTGTGCCGCGATTCCGGGCATGATTATCGCCGGGCCGCTGTGGGGGAATTTCATCAGCCGTTACGTCGAGCTGCACGTACCGGAAGATATTTCCGAGCCGCATCTGGGCGAAGGCAAAATGCCATCCTTTGGCTTCAGCTTATCGCTTATCCTGCTGCCGCTGGTGCTGGTGGGACTGAAAACTATCGCCGCACGCTTTGTTCCGGTCGGTTCTACAACCTATGAATGGTTCGAGTTTATCGGTCACCCGTTTACCGCGATTCTGGTTGCCTGTCTGGTGGCGATTTACGGTCTGGCGGTGCGCCAGGGCATGCCAAAAGACCGCGTGATGGAGATCTGTGGTCATGCGCTGCAGCCGGCGGGGATTATTCTGCTGGTGATTGGTGCGGGCGGTGTGTTCAAACAGGTTCTGGTTGATTCTGGCGTCGGTCCGGCGCTGGGCGAAGCGTTAACCGGTATGGGTCTGCCGATTGCCATCACCTGCTTCGTGCTGGCGGCGGCTGTGCGTATCATTCAGGGTTCCGCGACTGTAGCCTGCTTAACGGCGGTTGGTCTGGTGATGCCGGTGATTGAGCAGTTGAACTACTCCGGTGCCCAGATGGCGGCACTGTCTATCTGTATCGCGGGCGGCTCTATCGTGGTCAGCCACGTTAACGACGCTGGTTTCTGGTTGTTCGGTAAATTTACCGGTGCGACCGAAGCGCAAACGCTGAAGACCTGGACGATGATGGAAACCATCCTCGGCACGGTCGGTGCGATTGTCGGTATGATTGCCTTTCAGCTGTTGAGCTGATGGCATTGCCCGGTGGCGCTTGCGCTTACCGGGCCTGGAAACGAGCACACATCCACACCGTAGGCCGGGTAAGCGCAAGGATGCGCGGCGATTTTCCTGCCGGAGAGCCTGGATTGTTAAGGGGGCTGCGTAGCCCCCTTAACACGTTCACTGGTGACGTCAGAGAAGTAATGAGCATAACGTGAACGGAACTGTTCTCCGGGTAACATGCTATCTGAGCCAAAAAGGAGAGATTACCCCTTCATCCACATCCTTACGCCGTCGAGGAACATCTGGGTAGCCATCATCACCAGAATCAGCCCCATCAGGCGCTCCAGTGCGTTAACCCCTTTCTCGCCCAGCAGGCGTAAAAACAGCGAAGACTGCAGCAAAATCACAAAAGTACCACCCCAGGCGATCAGCAGAGCAATCACCAGATGCCCCATCTGGTTCGGATACTGATGTGATAACAGCATTAATGAAGCCAGGATTGTTGGACCCGCTACCAGCGGAATCGCCAGTGGCACGATAAACGGCTCTTCGCCTGCCGGAAGCCCGGTGCTATTCCCGGTGGCGCTGGGGAAAATCATCTTAATGGCGATCAGGAACAAAATGATGCCCCCGGAGATCGATACGGTTTCCGCGCGCAGGTTAAGAAATGCCAGTATTTTCTCGCCAGCAAACAGGAATATCAGCATCACCAACAGCGCAATGAACAGCTCGCGAATCATAATCGCGCGGCGGCGTTTTGGTTCGGTATGTTTCAATACGGACATGAAAATGGGCAGATTTCCGAGCGGGTCCATAATAAGGATCAATAAAACTGCCGCTGAAATGATTTCATTCATAACTCAAATTCCCTTACTATTACCGCGGACTTTCTGCTTGCTTGCGCAGCGAGATAAGTCGCATTACTGATGGCTTCGCTATCATTGATTAATTTCACTTGCGACTTTGGCTGCTTTTTGTATGGTGAAGGATAGGCCAGTAGGATACTGGTTAGCATACACAGCACACATCTCTGCAGGAAAAAAACGCTATGAAAAATGTTGGTTTTATCGGCTGGCGCGGTATGGTCGGCTCTGTTCTCATGCAACGCATGGTTGAGGAGCGTGACTTCGACGCCATTCGCCCTGTTTTCTTTTCTACTTCCCAGCTCGGGCAGGCGGCACCGACATTCGGTGGAACCACGACCGGCACGCTTCAGGACGCTTTTGATCTGGATGCGCTGAAGGCGCTCGATATCATCGTGACCTGTCAGGGCGGCGATTATACCAACGAAATCTATCCAAAGCTTCGTGAAAGCGGTTGGCAGGGTTACTGGATTGACGCGGCCTCTTCGCTGCGTATGAAAGACGATGCCATCATCATTCTCGATCCGGTTAACCAGGATGTCATCACTGACGGCCTGAACAAAGGTATTAAGACCTTTGTCGGCGGTAACTGTACCGTTAGCCTGATGCTGATGTCCCTCGGTGGCCTGTTTGCCAATGACCTGGTTGACTGGGTTTCTGTGGCGACCTATCAGGCGGCCTCCGGCGGCGGCGCGCGCCATATGCGCGAACTGCTGTCCCAGATGGGTCATCTGTATGGCCATGTGGCCGATGAACTGGCAACCCCTTCCTCTGCTATTCTCGATATCGAACGTAAAGTGACGACCCTGTCCCGCAGCGGTGAACTGCCGGTTGATAACTTTGGCGTACCGTTGGCCGGTAGCCTGATTCCGTGGATCGACAAACAACTTGATAACGGTCAGAGCCGCGAAGAGTGGAAGGGACAGGCTGAAACCAACAAAATTCTTAACACCTCTTCCGTGATCCCGGTTGATGGTCTGTGCGTGCGCGTCGGTGCGCTGCGCTGCCACAGCCAGGCGTTCACCATTAAACTGAAAAAAGATGTGTCTATTCCGACCGTGGAAGAACTGCTGGCAGCGCACAATCCGTGGGCCAAAGTCGTGCCAAACGATCGGGATATCACCATGCGTGAGTTAACCCCGGCGGCCGTTACCGGCACGCTGACCACGCCAGTAGGCCGTCTGCGTAAGCTGAATATGGGACCGGAGTTCCTGTCAGCCTTTACCGTGGGCGACCAGTTGCTGTGGGGTGCTGCGGAGCCATTGCGCCGTATGCTGCGTCAGTTGGCGTAATGTGGGACGGCCTGATGACGCCACGTTTATCAGGCCTACAAACGACGCGAACCACCTGGCCGGATCAGTCAATACGGCTCTCCGGCAGAGTGATTGCGTGTTTTAACAATGGGTGCTGAGTCACCCATTTTTTTGCGTAATACAGGAGTAAGCGCAGATGTTTCATTTTTTACCAGGAGTAAGATAAAGCATTGGCTATTCTTTAAGGGTGACTTAGTACCGGAGGTATTAAGTTGTTGCCTGAAGGTGGGACGACGCAGAGAGGATGCACAATTGTGCTGCGCCGTTCAGGTCAAAAAAAGTGTCACTACCTGATGTCGAAGATCAGTTGGAAGGCGTGACACCATAAAACAGGATGACAACCATGTCCGTTCGTATCGATAGAGACGTGATTAATGCGCTAATTGCAGGCCATTTTGCGGATCCTTTTTCCGTACTCGGTATGCACCAAACTGACGCTGGACTTGAAGTCCGCGCCCTATTACCTGACGCCACCGAAGTGTGGGTGATCGAACCCAAAACCGGACGCAAAGTCGGCAAGCTGGACTGCCTCGACTCTCGCGGTTTTTTCTGTGCTGTACTTCCCCGCCGTAAAAATTTCTTTCGCTATCAGTTAGCTGTTGTCTGGCATGGACAGGAGAATCTGATTGATGACCCTTATCGTTTTGGCCCGCTGATCCAGGATATGGATGCCTGGCTGTTATCTGAAGGTACGCACCTGCGACCTTACGAAACGCTGGGCGCGCATGCGGATACCATGGATGGCGTAACCGGTACGCGCTTCTCCGTCTGGGCGCCTAACGCTCAACGCGTTTCAGTGGTTGGGCAGTTCAACTACTGGGATGGACGTCGCCACCCGATGCGCCTGCGCAAAGAAAGCGGTATCTGGGAGCTGTTTATCCCCGGCGCGCAGCATGGTCAACTGTATAAATACGAGATGATCGATGCGAACGGTAAGCTGCGAATCAAAGCGGACCCTTACGCCTTCGAAGCGCAAATGCGCCCGGAAACCGCGTCGCTTATCTGCGGTCTGCCGGAAAAAGTGGTGCAAAGCGAGGAGCGAAAAAAAGCCAACCAGTTTGATGCGCCGATCTCTATCTATGAAGTGCACCTGGGCTCATGGCGTCGTCATACCGATAACAACTTCTGGCTGAGCTACCGCGAACTGGCGGATCAGCTGGTGCCTTACGTCAAGTGGATGGGCTTTACCCATCTCGAACTGTTGCCGATTAATGAGCATCCGTTCGACGGTAGCTGGGGCTACCAACCTACCGGTATGTATGCGCCGACCCGTCGTTTCGGGACGCGTGATGATTTCCGCTATTTTGTGAATGCCGCGCATCAGGCCGGACTGAACGTCATTCTCGACTGGGTGCCGGGCCATTTCCCGTCGGACGACTTTGGTCTGGCAGAGTTTGATGGCACCAATCTGTATGAGCACAGCGACCCGCGCGAAGGGTATCACCAGGACTGGAACACGCTGATCTACAACTACGGTCGCCGTGAAGTCAGTAACTATCTGGTGGGCAATGCCCTGTACTGGATTGAACGTTTTGGTATTGATGCGCTGCGTGTAGATGCCGTGGCGTCGATGATTTATCGCGACTACAGCCGTAAAGAAGGGGAGTGGGTCCCGAACGAATTTGGCGGTCGTGAAAACCTCGAAGCCATTGAGTTTTTACGTAATACCAACCGTATTCTTGGCGAGCAGGTGCCGGGGGCCGTGAGCATGGCGGAAGAGTCCACCGACTTTGCCGGCGTTTCAAGGCCACAGGATATGGGCGGTTTAGGGTTCTGGTATAAGTGGAACCTCGGCTGGATGCACGACACGCTGGACTACATGAAGTTGGATCCGGTTCATCGTCAGTTCCATCACGATAAGCTGACTTTCGGCATGCTGTACAACTACACCGAAAACTTTGTCCTGCCGCTGTCGCACGATGAAGTGGTACACGGTAAAAAATCAATTCTCGATCGCATGCCGGGGGACGCATGGCAGAAGTTTGCCAACCTGCGCGCCTACTACGGCTGGATGTGGGCCTTCCCAGGCAAGAAACTGCTGTTTATGGGCAACGAGTTTGCTCAGGGGCGTGAGTGGAATCACGACGCTAGCCTCGACTGGCATTTGCTGGAAGGCGGCGATAACTGGCACCACGGCGTACAACGTTTGGTGCGCGATCTGAACCTTACCTATCGTCATCACAAAGCGCTGCACGAGCTTGATTTTGACGCCTATGGCTTCGAGTGGCTGGTGGTAGATGACAAAGAACGTTCGGTGCTGGCTTTCGTTCGTCGTGACAAAGTCGGTAATGAAATCATCGTTATCAGCAACTTTACGCCAGTGCCTCGCCACGGCTATCGCTTCGGTATCAATCAGCCGGGCAAATGGCGCGAGATCCTCAATACCGATTCGATGCATTATCACGGTAGCAATACCGGTAACGGCGGCGCGGTGCACAGCGATGAAATCGCCAGTCATGGTCGTCAGCACTCACTGAGCCTGACGTTGCCACCGCTGGCAACGATCTGGCTGGTGCGGGAGGGATAATGACGCAACTGGCAACCGGCAACGCCACCCCCCATGGTGCAACGTATGACGGCCATGGCGTCAATTTCACCCTCTTTTCGGCCCACGCTGAACGCGTTGAATTATGCGTATTCGATGAGCAAGGCTGCGAACTCCGCTACGACCTGCCGGGGCGTAGCGGCGATGTCTGGCACGGCTATCTGGCCAACGCCCGTCCCGGTCTACGCTATGGCTATCGCGTACATGGTCCGTGGCAACCGCAGCAGGGCCACCGGTTTAATCCGGCGAAACTGCTGCTTGACCCTTGCGCGCGTCGGGTGGATGGCGAGTTAAAAGATAACCCACTGCTGCACGGTGGGCTGAATGAACCGGATCATCATGATAATGCCGCCATCGCGCTGAAGGGCGTGGTGGTGTCCGACCATTATGACTGGGAGGATGATGCCCCGCCGCGCACGCCGTGGGGCAATACCGTAATTTACGAAGCGCATGTCAAAGGGCTGACGTATTTGCATCCTGACCTGCCGGAAGAAATTCGCGGGACCTACAAAGCGCTGGGTCATCCGGTGATGATCGACTATTTCAAGCGCCTCGGCATTACCGCACTGGAGCTGTTACCGGTGGCGCATTTCGCCAGCGAACCGCGGCTTCAGCGACTGGGCCTGTCAAACTACTGGGGCTACAACCCGGTGGCGATGTACGCGCTGCATCCGGCCTATGCCAGCTCGCCGGAGAGTGCGCTTGATGAGTTTCGCGACGCGGTAAAAGCGCTGCATAAAGCGGGTATTGAGGTCATTCTCGACATCGTTTTAAACCACAGCGCCGAGCTGGATCTCGAAGGACCTGTCTTCTCGCTGCGCGGAATTGATAACCGTAGCTATTATTGGATCAGAGATGATGGCGATTACTACAACTGGACCGGTTGTGGGAACACCATCAATCTGAGCCATCCTGGCGTTGTGGAATACGCATGCGAGTGCCTGCGCTACTGGGTTGAAACCTGCCATGTGGATGGTTTTCGTTTTGATTTGGCTTCCGTCATGGGGCGTACGCCTGAGTTTCGTCAGGATGCTCCGCTGTTTACCGCGATCCAAAACTGTCCGCTGCTCTCACGCGCCAAGCTGATTGCGGAACCGTGGGATATTGGTGAAGGCGGGTATCAGGTGGGGAATTTCCCCCCGCCGTTTGCCGAGTGGAACGACCATTTCCGCGATGCAACGCGACGTTTTTGGCTCCAGCGTAATCTCTCGTTGGGCGAGTTTGCCGGACGTTTTGCTGCATCCAGCGACGTGTTTAAACGCCCGGGCCGCAATCCCAGCGCCACGGTCAATCTGGTGACCGCGCATGACGGTTTTACGCTACGCGACTGCGTTTGCTTCACAAATAAGCACAATGAAGCGAATGGTGAGGAAAATCGCGACGGCACTAGCAATAACTACAGTGACAATCATGGTAAAGAAGGATTAGGCGGCTCGCTGGACCTGATTGAGCGGCGGCGCGACAGCATTCATGCGCTGTTAACCACGCTGTTGCTCTCCCAGGGGACGCCGATGCTGCTGGCGGGTGATGAGCATGGTCATAGCCAGCACGGTAATAATAACGCTTACTGCCAGGATAACGCCTTAACCTGGCTGGACTGGCAGCAGGCAAACAGTGGGCTAACCACATTTACCGCCGCGTTGATTCATCTGCGTAGGCAAATACCTGCATTAACAGGTGATTGCTGGTGGGAAGAGGGCGATGGCAATGTTCGTTGGCTGAATAAGTACGCACAACCCTTAAGTGCGGATGAGTGGCATAACGGCCCGAGGCAGATGCAAATCCTGCTTTCAGATCGTTTCCTGATTGCAATAAACGCCACGCTTGAGGTGACAGATATCGTTTTACCTGAAGGGGAATGGCACGCCATTCCCCCATTTGCCGGAGAGGATAATCCGGTGCTTACGGCGGTCTGGCAGGGACCTGCGCACGGACTGTGTGTGTTCCAGAGAAGATAAAAAGGAGTTAGTCATGGTAAGTTTAGAGAAGAACGATCGTGTAATGTTGGCGCGCCAGCTGCCATTAAAATCTGTTGCCCTGATCCTGGCCGGTGGCCGCGGTACTCGCCTGAAAGATTTAACCAATAAGCGTGCCAAGCCTGCCGTGCACTTTGGCGGTAAGTTCCGCATTATCGATTTTGCCTTATCCAACTGTCTTAATTCCGGGATCCGCCGTATCGGCGTGATCACTCAGTACCAGTCACACACGCTGGTGCAGCATATTCAGCGCGGCTGGTCGTTCTTTAGCGAAGAGATGAACGAGTTCGTCGATCTGCTGCCTGCCCAGCAGAGGATGCAGGGTGAAAACTGGTATCGCGGTACGGCGGATGCGGTGACCCAAAACCTGGACATCATTCGACGCTATAAAGCGGAATATGTGGTGATCCTCGCGGGCGATCATATTTATAAGCAGGACTACTCACGCATGCTGATCGACCACGTTGAGAAAGGCGCGCGTTGCACAGTGGCCTGTATGCCAGTGCCTATTGAAGAGGCCAGCGCGTTTGGCGTAATGGACGTGGACGACACCGATAAAATTATCGAGTTCGTTGAAAAACCCGCCAACCCGCCAGCGATGCCTAATGATCCAACCAAATCGCTTGCCAGTATGGGGATCTACATCTTCGACGCCGATTATCTGTATGAACTGCTGGCGGAAGATGATCTCGATGAAAAATCCAGTCACGATTTTGGCAAAGACATCATCCCGAAAATCACCGAAGCTGGCATGGCATATGCACATCCATTCCCATTGTCCTGCGTACAGTCTGACCCGGAATCCGAGCCGTACTGGCGCGATGTGGGAACGCTGGAAGCCTACTGGAAAGCAAACCTCGATCTGGCTTCGGTGACGCCTGAACTGGATATGTACGACCAGGACTGGCCAATCCGTACGCATATGGAATCACTGCCGCCGGCGAAATTTGTTCAGGACCGTTCCGGTAGCCACGGAATGACGCTGAACTCGCTGGTTTCCGGCGGCTGTATTATTTCTGGTTCGGTGGTAGTGCAGTCCGTTTTGTTCCCGCGAGTGCGGGTGAATTCATTCTGTAACATTGATTCGGCAGTGTTGTTACCTGAAGTGTGGGTGGGACGTTCGTGCCGCTTACGTCGTTGCATTATCGACCGCGCCTGCGTTATTCCTGAAGGCATGGTGATTGGTGAAAACGCGGAAGAAGATGCACGTCGTTTCTACCGTTCAGAGGAAGGTATTGTACTGGTCACGCGTGAAATGCTGCGCAAACTGCAGATCAAACAGGAGCGATAATGCAGGTTTTACACGTTTGTTCAGAGATGTTCCCTTTGTTAAAAACCGGGGGACTGGCGGATGTTATTGGGGCGTTACCCGCAGCGCAAATCGCGGACGGTGTGGATGCCCGCGTGCTGCTCCCGGCGTTTCCTGATATCCGTCGCGGCATTCCCGATGCGCAGGTAGTGACGCGTCGCGATACCTTCGCCGGACGTATTACGCTGTTGTTCGGGCATTTCAACGGTGTGGGCATTTACCTGATTGACGCGCCGCATCTCTATGACCGTCCCGGTAGCCCGTATCACGACACTAACCTGTTTGCATATACCGATAACGTGCTGCGTTTTGCGCTGCTGGGTTGGGTCGGCAGTGAAATGGCCTGTGGCTTTGACCCATTCTGGCGCCCGGATGTGGTGCATGCGCACGACTGGCATGCCGGTCTGGCCCCGGCGTATCTGGCGGCGCGCGGCCATCCGGCGAAATCGGTGTTCACCGTGCACAACCTGGCGTATCAAGGCATGTTTTATGCAAAGCATATGGATGACATCCAATTGCCATGGTCGTTCTTTAACGTGCACGGACTGGAGTTTAACGGGCAGATTTCTTTCCTGAAGGCCGGGTTGTACTACGCCGACCACATTACGGCGGTCAGTCCGACCTACGCGCGGGAAATTACCGAGCCGCAGTTTGCCTACGGCATGGAAGGTCTGTTGCAGCAGCGTCATCGTGAAGGACGTCTTTCCGGTGTGCTGAACGGCGTTGATGAAAAAATCTGGAGCCCGGAAACCGATCTGCTGCTGGCGTCGCGGTATACGCGTGAAACGCTGGAAGAGAAGGCGGAGAACAAACGCCAGCTACAGATCGCGATGGGACTTAAGGTTAACGACAAAGTGCCGTTATTTGCCGTAGTCAGCCGCCTGACCAGTCAGAAAGGGCTGGATCTGGTGCTGGAAGCGCTACCGGGGTTGTTAGAGCAGGGTGGACAACTGGCATTGCTCGGCGCGGGCGATCCGGTTTTACAGGAAGGTTTCCTCGCCGCGGCGGCGGAACATCCAGGACAGGTGGGCGTACAGATTGGCTATCACGAAGCCTTCTCGCACCGCATCATGGGTGGGGCCGACGTTATATTGGTCCCCAGCCGTTTTGAGCCGTGTGGCTTAACGCAGTTGTATGGACTGAAGTACGGCACGCTGCCGCTGGTGCGGCGCACCGGTGGGCTGGCTGATACGGTCTCTGACAGTTCGCTGGAAAACCTGGCGGATGGTATCGCCAGTGGGTTTGTATTTGAAGATAGTAATGCCTGGTCGCTGCTACGCGCGATCCGGCGTGCTTTCGTATTGTGGTCCCGGCCTTCGTTGTGGCGGTTTGTACAACGTCAGGCCATGACCATGGATTTTAGCTGGCAAGTCGCGGCGAAGTCATACCGTGAGCTTTACTATCGTTTGAAATAGATATCCAGGAATCACCTATATGAATGCTCCATTTACTTATGCATCGCCCACACTCAGCGTAGAGGCACTTAAGCATTCTATCGCCTACAAGCTGATGTTCACGATTGGTAAAGACCCGGTCATTGCCAATAAACATGAGTGGCTGAACGCCACGTTGTTCGCGGTGCGCGATCGTCTCGTGGAGCGCTGGCTGCGTTCTAACCGTGCGCAATTATCCCAGGAAACTCGACAGGTTTATTATCTGTCAATGGAGTTTCTGATTGGCCGCACACTTTCCAATGCACTGTTATCGTTGGGTATTTATGACGATGTCAAAAATGCGCTGGAAGGTATGGGGTTGGATCTTGAAGATCTGATCGATGAAGAAAACGACCCTGGTCTTGGCAACGGTGGCCTCGGGCGCCTGGCGGCCTGCTTCCTGGACTCACTGGCAACGTTGGGTCTGCCGGGACGCGGCTACGGTATTCGTTATGACTACGGCATGTTCAAACAGAACATTGTTGATGGCCGACAGAAAGAGTCACCGGACTACTGGCTGGAATACGGTAACCCGTGGGAATTCAAACGCCACAATACGCGCTACAAAGTGCGCTTTGGCGGGCGTATTCAGCAGGAAGGTAAGAAAACGCGCTGGATAGAAACTGAAGAGATCCTCGCGGTAGCCTACGACCAAATTATTCCCGGTTATGACACAGACGCCACCAATACGCTTCGCTTGTGGAATGCCCAGGCCAGTAGCGAAATCAACCTCGGTAAATTTAACCAGGGCGACTACTTTGCGGCGGTGGAAGATAAAAACCACTCCGAGAACGTCTCCCGTGTGCTGTATCCGGATGACTCCACCTATTCAGGACGCGAGCTGCGTTTGCGCCAGGAGTATTTTCTGGTCTCCTCCACGGTGCAGGACATCCTGAACCGTCATTATCAACTGCACAAAACCTACGACAACCTGGCAGATAAGATCGCCATTCACCTCAACGACACCCATCCGGTACTGTCGATTCCTGAGCTGATGCGTCTGCTGATCGATGAGCACAAATTCAGTTGGGATAATGCGTTTGAGGTCTGCTGCCAGGTCTTCTCGTATACCAACCACACCTTGATGAGCGAAGCGCTGGAGACCTGGCCTGTCGATATGCTGGGCAAAATTCTGCCGCGCCATCTGCAAATCATCTTTGAGATTAACGACTACTTCCTGAAGACGTTGCAGGAACAGTATCCGAACGATACCAGTCTGCTGGGACGGACGTCGATTATCGATGAATCCAATGGCCGCCGGGTGCGTATGGCATGGCTCGCAGTGGTGGTGAGCCACAAGGTTAACGGCGTTTCTGAGCTGCACTCCAACCTGATGGTGCAGTCGCTGTTTGCTGACTTTGCGAAGATTTTCCCGACTCGCTTCTGTAACGTCACCAACGGCGTAACGCCGCGCCGCTGGCTGGCGCTGGCTAACCCATCGCTGTCTGAGGTACTGGATGAGAACATTGGCCGCACCTGGCGAACCGATCTCAGCCAGCTAAGCGAGCTTGAACAGCACTGCGATTACCCGCTGGTAAATCAGGCGGTGCGCCGTGCGAAACTGGAGAATAAAAAACGTCTGGCAACGCTCATTGCCCAGCAGCTTAACGTGGTGGTGAACCCGAAATCGCTGTTTGATGTGCAGATCAAGCGTATTCACGAATACAAACGCCAGTTGATGAACGTGCTGCATGTGATCACCCGCTACAACCGCATTAAGGCCGATCCTGAGGCCGAGTGGGTGCCGCGCGTGAATATCTTCGCCGGTAAAGCGGCTTCGGCCTATTACATGGCGAAGCATATCATTCACCTGATCAACGACGTCGCGAAAGTGATCAACAACGATCCGCAAATTGGTGACAAGCTGAAAGTGGTGTTTATTCCTAACTACAGCGTCAGCCTGGCGCAGGTGATTATTCCTGCTGCCGACCTGTCTGAGCAGATTTCGCTGGCCGGGACCGAAGCCTCTGGTACCAGTAATATGAAGTTTGCCCTCAACGGCGCGCTGACCATTGGGACGCTGGACGGTGCCAACGTCGAGATGCTGGAGCATGTGGGCGCAGAAAATATCTTTATCTTTGGTAATACGGCGGAAGAGGTCGAAGCCTTACGCAGCCAGGGCTACAAGCCGCGTGAGTATTACGAGAAAGACGAAGAGCTGCACCAGGTGCTGACGCAGATTGGCAGCGGTGTATTCAGTCCTGAGGAGCCGGGGCGCTATCGTGACCTGGTTGACTCGCTGATCAACTTTGGCGACCACTATCAGGTTCTGGCGGATTATCGCAGCTACGTTGATTGCCAGGATAAGGTTGACGAACTGTATCGCCACCCGGAAGAGTGGACCACCAAGTCGATGATTAATATCGCCAACATGGGCTACTTCTCGTCGGACAGGACGATCAAAGAGTACGCCGAAAACATCTGGCATATCGACTCGGTGCGGTTGTAACAAGGGCAGGACGATCTGTAGGCCGGATGGATAAGGCGTTAGCCGCCATCCGGCAAAAGGCCCGGTAGCGCTGACGCTTACCGGGCCTACAGTTTTATATCGAGTGTCTTAAGACGCCAGCGACAGCTGCTGTTTCTCAATGTACTCTGCCAGCCACTGGGTCATGCGCGACTGCTGTTCAGCGTTCAGCCACATACCTTCTTTCGTGCGACGCCACAGCGCATCTTCCGCACGGCGCACCCATTCGTGATCGACCAGATATTTCAGCTCGGCCTCATAGAACTCATGGCCGAAGTCTTCACCTAACTCGGCAAGCGAGGTGGCTTCCCCGATAATCCATTCGGTGTTACTGCCGTAGGTGCGCGAATAATGGCGCGCCAGCGACTCGGTCAGGAACGGGTAGCGACGGCGCAGTTTGGCCGCGTAATCTTCACGATCGCCGCCGATGTCACCGCCTGGCAGAATGCACTCTTTTGTCCACGCCGGACCGATTCCCTGATAGTACGACGCCAGTTTTTCCATCGCGTGTTCGGCCAGCTTACGGTAGGTCGTCAGCTTACCGCCAAAGACCGACAGCAGGGGCGCTTTGCCGTTTTCATCGTGGATATCCAACGTGTAATCACGGGTGATAGCCTGCGGCGAGTCGGACTCGTCATCGCACAGCGGACGTACGCCCGAGTAGGTCCAGACGATATCGTCACGGCCCAGTTGTTTCTTAAAGTGCGCGTTGTAGACCTTCAGCAGGTAATTGATTTCACTCTCATCAATTTTTACCGCTTTCGGATCGCCTTTGTATTCGACGTCAGTCGTCCCGATGATCGAGAATTCGTCCATCCATGGGATGACAAACACAATACGTTTATCTTCGTTTTGCAGTATATAAGCTTGCTTCTGGGTATGGACGCGCGGCACTACGATGTGGCTGCCTTTAATCAGACGAATACCGTACGGCGATGGCAGATGCATGCCGTCGTCGAAGAACTCTTTCACCCATGGGCCGGTGGCATTGACCAGACCACGCGCCTGCCAGGTGTGCTTTTTACCGGTATCGATATCTTCAGCTTCAACAATCCACAATCCGTTTTCACGGCGAGCGGAGGTAGCGCGAGTGCGGGTTAACACCTCTCCGCCTTTGCGTACGACCATTTGGGCGTTTGCCAAAACCAGTCGCGCATCGTCTACCCAGCAGTCAGAATATTCGAAACCGCGCACAATCTCAGGTTTCATTACGGAATCTGCGCCAAAACGCAAACCGGTCGAACTCGGCAAACTGGTGCGTTTGCCCAGATGATCGTACATAAACAGACCAATGCGGATCATCCACGCTGGACGCAGGTGCGGGCGATGGGGCAGACGAAAGCGCATCGGGAAGGCGATATGCGGTGCCATTTTCAACAACACCTCACGTTCGGCCAGCGCTTCGCTCACCAGGCGAAATTCGTAGTGTTCCAGGTAGCGCAGGCCACCGTGGATGAGTTTGGAGCTAGCGGAAGAGGTGGCACAGGCTAAATCCTGCGCTTCCAGCATCAGCACGGATAAACCGCGTCCAGCGGCATCTGCCGCGATACCGGCACCGTTGATGCCTCCACCTATCACAATCAGATCTTTGGTTTCCATGCTGGCCTCTCGCACTTTCGTTATAGCTCATTAATGTTCGTTATCGAGCATAATAGCAAAGAATCGCGCCATTGGTAACATCGGATAAACAATTTACAGTGATACATATAACATTATGGCGTTTAACTGCCGTCGGGACGTACACTAAGAAGTAACATGTCTGAAAAGCGTCACCTGCAATATAAAGAAGAGAGAGCAATGGATCAGTTTGAATGTATTAATGTCGAAGAAGCGCATCAGAAGCTGCACCAGGGGGCCGCGGTGTTAGTGGATATCCGCGACCCGCAAAGCTATGCGATGGGTCACGCCCCACAGGCGTTTCATCTGACGAACGACACGCTGGGGTCATTTATGCGCGAGCATGATTTCGACACCGCCGTGTTAGTAATGTGTTATCACGGCAACAGCAGTAAAGGCGCGGCGCAATATCTTCTTCAGCAGGGCTATGACGCGGTTTACAGTGTTGACGGCGGCTTCGACGCCTGGCATCGACATTTTCCGGCAGAAGTGGCATACGGTTCGTAAGACTATACCCAAATTAATTCGAGTTGCATCGCGACGGCGACGCAGCAAATCTCCGGGAGCGTACGAACAGTATGTGACCGGAGTGAGTGAGGAAAGCCAACAAAGATGCAGCTCGAAGTAAGAAGGGTATATATACTGTCCTCTTTTGTGTGGAATAAGCGACAGCAACCATGTTGATGATTACCTCTTTTGCTAACCCCCGCGTGGCGCAGGCATTTGTTGATTATATGGCGACACAGGGCGTTATCCTGACGATTCAACAACATCAGCAAACGGATGTCTGGCTGGCGGATGAGTCCCAGGCTGAGCGCGTGCATGCTGAGCTGGCGCGATTTCTGGAGAATCCAGGCGATCCGCGTTACCTCGCGGCAAGCTGGCAGTCGGGTCATACCGACAGCGGTCTGCGCTATCAGCGTTATCCGTTCCTGGCCACATTGCGCGAACGCGCAGGCCCGGTAACCTGGGTGGTGATGGCCGCGTGTGTGCTGGTGTTTATCGCGATGAACACGCTGGGCGACCAGACCGTGATGCTCTGGCTGGCATGGCCGTTTGACCCTTCGCTGAAATTTGAATTCTGGCGTTATTTCACCCACGCTTTTATGCACTTCTCGCTGATGCATATTCTGTTCAACCTGCTGTGGTGGTGGTATCTCGGCGGTGCGGTAGAAAAGCGTCTGGGCAGCGGAAAACTGATTGTAATTACCGTGATCAGCGCCCTGCTAAGCGGCTACGTTCAGCAGAAATTTAGCGGCCCGTGGTTTGGTGGGCTGTCTGGCGTGGTATATGCGCTGATGGGTTATGTGTGGTTGCGCGGTGAGCGCGATCCACAAAGTGGTATTTTCCTGCAGCGTGGTTTGATTATCTTTGCTTTGATCTGGATTGTTGCCGGCTGGTTTGATGTGTTCGGCATGTCGATGGCGAACGGCGCACATATCGCCGGGCTGGCCGTGGGTCTGGCAATGGCGTTTGCCGATACTATGAATGTACGAAAACGAACGTAATTTCAGGGAACAATAATGAAGCAAACACAACGACATGACGCGATCATCGAGCTGGTAAAGAAACAGGGATACGTCAGTACTGAGGAGCTGGTGGAGCATTTCTCCGTCAGCCCGCAGACGATTCGCCGCGATCTTAACGATCTGGCCGATCAGAACATGATTTTGCGCCATCACGGTGGCGCGGCGCTGCCCTCCAGCTCGGTCAACACCCCGTGGCATGACCGTAAAGCGACACAGACGGCGGAAAAAGAGCGCATTGCCCGCAAAGTTGCCACGCAGATCCCGAACGGTTCTACGTTGTTCATTGATATCGGCACCACGCCGGAAGCGGTGGCTCACGCGCTGCTCAATCACAGCAATTTACGCATTGTGACCAACAACCTCAATGTGGCGAATACGCTGATGGCGAAAGAGGATTTCCGCATCATACTCGCCGGTGGCGAACTGCGTAGCCGCGACGGCGGTATTATGGGTGAAGCGACCCTCGACTTTATTTCTCAGTTCCGCCTGGACTTCGGCATCTTAGGGATTAGCGGTATCGATAGCGATGGCTCCCTGCTGGAGTTTGATTATCACGAAGTTCGCACCAAGCGCGCGATTATTGAGAATTCACGGCATGTGATGCTGGTGGTGGATCACTCGAAGTTTGGGCGTAACGCGATGGTGAATATGGGCAGTATCAGCATGGTGGATGCGGTGTATACCGACACGCTGCCGCCAGCTGGCGTGATGCAGGTTATTGCGGACCATCATATTCAGTTAGAGCTGTGCTAAGTTAATTCCAGGCCTGATAAGCGTAGCGTATCAGGCATTAACTAAACCCCATACCCCATCATTTTCAGCAGTTTCTGCGCATGTTGCACCGCATCCTGGCGGTGTGCGACGCCGAGCTTTTGATACAAATTGCGGATGTGCGTCTTGATGGTCGTTGCCGCGACGGCCAATTCTCCGGCGATCTGCTCGTTGCTGTAGCCCGAATAAATCAGTCCCAGAACCTGCCATTCGCGCTGGGTCAGCGGGCTGGTGCGGATAAGCTCCGGTACTTCCGGGTGAGTAAGCAGACGCTCAACGAACCCTTCATCGAAGTGGGCGAATTTATGGCGGTGATGCTGGTTAATCTCACGCAAAATACGCTGGGCGCGGTGCTGATCGAGTTCCGGTAAGGTATTGAGCTGAATCAGCTGACGCAGTTGCTGCGCCATGGCCTCACCTTCAATGACAAAGTGACTGATAAATCCGGTGCGGTTCGCCAGCTGCAGCGCGTCGAGTAACACGCGCTGTGCGTCATTTTTGCGCCCTGCCTGCCAGTAGAGCTGATTAAGCAGCAGCAGGTTACGGTTCAGATCGCTCATCAGGCGCAGATTGCGCGCATTTTCATTTAACTCTTCCAGCACAATCTCAGCCGGTTCAAACTCGCCCAGCAGGATCTGCGCGCGGGCGATGTTGCGCCACTGGCTTTGCAGAAAGTGGTTATTGGCGAATTCCGGTTTCGGCGTGTGGCGCAGCCAGTTGGCGGCCGAATTTTTGTCGCCCACCATTTGCCAGTAAATCACCCGTACCTTATCGGCGTTCGAGATCCAGTCACTGTGATAGTGACCGTTACCCAGCAGGTTTTCCAGGCGGTTAAGCAGGCTACGCGCATTATCCAGATCCCCCCGGGCCAGCGAACATTGAATCAGCAGCGCCAGGCACTGTAGCTGTTGCTGCGGCTGGAATGTGGAAAGCAGTTCAATACCCGCGCGGGCAGACGCTTCCGATTCGTCCAGGCGCGCCCATGCCCACAGCAGCTGCGCGCGAATACGCACCAGGAACTCGTGCATCGGCAACTGTTCCAGATGCTGCTCTTTGATCAACTGAAACGCTTTTTCCTGAGTCTCCCAGGCGGCCTGTAAAAAGCCCTGGGCAAACAAAATTTCACTTTGCTGAATTAAACTCCACAGCGCGTAATGCCAGACGTCATGGTGGCGCGCCATTTGCTCGGTTTGCTGCATCAACGCCAGAGAACGCGTGAGATCGCCCTTACAGTGCAGGACTTCACCGTGTACCGAGGTGGCGACGATACGGCTATAGAACCAGGCGATGGGTAACTCATCCAGCGCCAGCTTTGCCAGGCGCTCGGCTTCGTCAGGATTGCCGTCGTTAATCGCGACCTGCGCACGCAGGGCGTTAAATTCGGCGTGCAGCGTCGGTTCCATGTCGCCTTTCATTTCCTGCTCAGCGCGTGCCAGCAGGGTATTAACCTCGCCGTAGCGGTGCTGGCTTTGCATCAGCCAGGCTTGCAGCAGAACCAGACGCGGATTTTCCAGCAGACTTTCCCACGGCAGGGCTTTCAGCGACTCTTCCAGTAACGTCAGCTCACTGTGGTTAAACAGTCCCCACGCATGGTTAAGCAGGATATCGCGTAGCATATGGGCGTCGCCTGCCGCCAGCGCGTGGTGGATAGCTTCGCTGGGGAAACCTTGCGCCATCCAGCTTTCAGCGGCGGCGCGGTGTATTTCGGGCAGTTCGCTTGCCAGCTCCCACTGACAGCGCTGGCGTAAAAAGCTGCCAAACAGCGGGTGGTAGCTGAACCACTCACCGACGTCATCCATCCGCTGCAAGAATAATCCCTGGCGCTCAATCTCCTCCAGCCGCATCTGGCCGTTTTCTTCCCCGGTGACCCGGACGATCAGTGCGTCGTTCATTGAGCGCAGAATGGCACTTTTTAGCAGGAAGTGACGGGTGCCGAGGTCGACGCTGTCCAGCACTTCATCAACCAGATAATCGGACAGATGGCTGGCGTTGATCCCGGCGAGGCGGCGTGCGGACTGGTGTGCAGAGTGGTTGTTCTGGCGGGCGGAGAGGGCAATCAGCTGTAACGCCGTGGCCCAGCCAGCAACGTCATCGCACATCCGGCTGCTTTCTGCCGCTTCGATAGGCGAGGACAAACGTCGATCGAAAAATTGTTTGGCTTCCTGGTGGTTAAACGCCAGCTGTTGGCTGCCTATCTCCAGCAACTGATCGCGTACTCGCAGGTTGGCAATACCCAACTGCGGCAGGTTGCGCGACAGCACGACCAGCGTGAGGTTCTCAGGCTGATGACGCAGGAAGAAACGCATCGCTTCGTGAATTGCCGGATTGGAGATGAGATGATAATCATCCACTACCAGGTAGAGCGGGCGGTGCCACTCGGCCAGTTCAATAAATAGCTGCGCAAACAGTGACGTCAGGCTGGCGTATTGGCGCTTTTGCACCATCGCTTCGCTGGTGGTGCAGTGTCCACCGGTTGCCTGCTGGATAGCGGCGATCAGATAGCTGGCAAAGCGCTCTTGTTGATTATCGCCTTCATCCAGAGAGTACCAGCCTAATTCGTTCTTCCCCGCTGCCCATTGTGAAACCAACGTCGTTTTTCCATAACCAGCAGGACTTGTTATCAGGGCAAGCCTGAAATTGTTCGCGCCGGAAAGTTTAGCCAACAGGCGCTCACGAACCACCGTATGGTCGAGTCGAACCGGACGACTTAATTTAGACGGAATCAACATAAGTTAGTCACTTCACTGTGTGAAAATGGGGAAAAATGATTTTTTTTGCGCTTCGTAATTAATAGATATAAGGTCGGCCAGATTAAGATTTATTGCAAGTTATGTCCGGGATTGGACTGTCTTATTTTGCGCTTGGTCACAAATTCTTAAGATGATGAACACTTACTGAAACCGGTGTCAGGATGCGCGGCTGTTGAGGTGTTTGGTCAAAAGCTGTGATTGAAAACTCTCTGACGAAGCATGATTTGCTTATATAGAATTATCTTATTTGTTACTGTTGGTGATTATTTTTAATGAAAATTATTGTCGACCATGGCTTTTGCAGTATTCTTTACCCATTTTTAGTCGAGATAACTGTCGTTCATTACCAAACCAGGTAACGGGGTGTTTGAATATAAAGGGATAGGCTTGAGAGAAGAGAGTCCATCAAGCGCATATATTTTTTCATATCACTTCCTCAAAAAGAATAAAACTATGATAAATCCGTTACCACAAACCACGATTATTTACGATAGTTTTGCACAGTTCGATATCTGTAACGTAGAAATCTTGAAGCTTCTTCTGGGGGCAGGATGTGTATGATAATCCAAGAAATAAAAAAGGAACAAGACAGTTCGCAATAAGACCAATGATAAAGGAAAAAATGATGGCAGTGAGAACTAAACTTTCAAAAGGAGCGGGAAGTGAACGGTACTGTACATCTTGACTAAACAAAACTCTGACGAGAGCAATTATTGTATAACCGAATAATGGTATTGAACTTATCAGTGCGCATGTCTTGTCATAAGAGATAATATCACCTGTTTTTATTAACGATAAAAACTCAGTCATCGTCCGGCCGAATAATAAACTGTAAAGGACAGCGATTAAGAAAATAATCATAATAAAAGCCCATGCTCGTAAGTATATTTTATTCATTTTATCCTTTTTAGAATGAGTAAAAATATTGAGAATGTCAGATTTAAATATCTATATTGTTGCCCACAGAGGAAGCATCTGCATGGGGCTATTACCAAAATCTACGGTTATCTATGATGGTCTCGCAAAGTGAGATATCAACGACATGATAATCATCAAATTTTTCTTGAGGACAACGGGTGTATGATGATGCCAGAAAGAAAAAGGGTACAATACAGTCTGCAATCAAACCGATGGCAAATGATAAAATGATGGTCAATAATGCCAAGCTTTCTATCGGTTCGGGAAAGCTTTGATATTTAAATTTTTTACTTAACACTATTCTAACAAAACTGATAGTCATCAAAATCATGGTAGGTATTCCGCCTATCAGTACAAATGTATGATTATAGGAAACAATATCACCCATTTTTATGATAGATAAAAAATCAGTCATTACGTACCCAAAGAGTTGTGTGTCAAGAATCCAAAGGAGGAAAACAATGATAAGAAAAGCCATCAAGCGCATATAGATTTTATTCATATCACTTCCTTAAAAAGAATAAAACTATGATAAATCCGTTACCACAAACCACGGTTATCTACGATAGTTTTGCACAGCTCGATATCTGTAACGTAGAAATCATAAAGCTCCTGCTGGGGGCAGGATGTGTATGAAAATGCCATCAATAAAAAAGGGAGTAGGCAGTCCGCAATAATGCCAATGAGAAAGGGAATTACTACAATCGTTATCATCCATAACTCTACTGCAGCGGACAGTTTTTTCAACCGCCCCTCCTTACTAAATAAGGCAAAAAAAGAAAGGATCGAAAATATCAATATTGTTGGTATTCCTCCTACTATAGCGCATGTATTGTTGTTATAGGAAATAATTTCACCCATTCTAATTAGTGAAAGAAAATTTTTCATTATACTCCCAGTAAATATCATATAAAGGAGACTAAAGAAGAAAATGGTAAGAGAGAAAGATATCAGGCGCAGATGGATCTTAGTCATTCGCTTTCCTTAAAAAGAGTGAAAATAAGGGCTATTAAAACCATAATTTTCATGTTTACTATGGTGAAGATAGTCGCGAAGTTTGTTTTTTAATGAAACTGATAGCTCTATTGTATCGTCCAAGTAATTTAATTCATAGTTGAAAAATAATCCTACGATAATAATTCCAAGAGTCATGAATACTACCGGAACACTAAATATTGCCAATAGTCCAGTAGCCAGCACCCCAATCACTACCCCTGACACCACCGCCTTTGCAGCATCCATTGAGATATCTACCAAAAAATCCACCAGATCATAATCAGACTTAAAAATCAGTTCAATTGCCCGCCAGGCAAGTGAGAAGTAAATGCAATATTTGACGCCATTTCTAAGGCTGTTATAAAGCCCACGCCTACCAATCGCCATTTCCAACATCTGTGGATGGCTGGCGCCATAGCGGGTTCCGTTAAGAATCCGACGCAGGGCGGGATACCCGGTTATTTTGATATAGGTTTTACCGCCGACCTTGTATTCAATGGCTTTAATCCGGATCGCCTTGAAATTAAAGACCAGCTCCTGTGCGGAATTGTAATAGGTGGTGAGCTTAGAGAGACTGCGGAAGGTATCCAGACCATCTTTGATATTACCAGGCGCGGCCCGGTAGGAAAAAAACTTATCCACTCCGCCCATTAAATCGTCCGCCACCTGCTGTGCTTCTTCGAGAGTGAGCAGAAAGATGTGATGACTTTGCGTGATAAATGAGCCATCCATAAAGGCCATATCGCGCTGCACAGGGTTCATGGTATGCCAGCTATCGAAATCACTTGCCTGCGGCCATTCGCCTCGCAACCCGAGTGAGGTGCCATTTAATCCGTTGTTACGTTTGCGCATGATATTTCCTTATCAAGAGACTCTGGCATCAGAAAGTACGTTCACTCCATAAGCTATAAGCGCTGGTACTTGCCATGCAATGTTCCCAACTAATCGATTCATAAATAAAAGAAACGCGTTCTTGTGCTTCGTTACCGTTTTCAATTATATTGTGAGGGACTATTAATTTAATGTTTGATATGTGTGCTTTGAATAATTTAATTTTATAATAGATTTCTTGCATTCCTGTAGGTGTGGTTCGATAGAGGGATATTTCGCACTCCAGCGTTTCGTTATCGTTGATCGCTTTGTTCAGCAAAGGGGACGAACGATCAATGGGTTTGACGATTTGAAGCTCGTGATGATTAACGTTCTGCTGACGCGTTGTTTCATGTTCAAGAGCATAAACCATTATTTCATTGAGATGACTGGTTTGAGATTTGTTTCCTATTGAATACCTTGAGCCACAGTTTTCTGAAATATTCCCCTGTAACTCACCTTTCAGTGTAATCCAAGATAAGTTCGACATATATTTCCTTTGATAGCATTTATCTGATTTGTTTTTTTGTCTGAATATTTATCTCAGTGTGCTCTTGAGTTATTTTAATTTCAACCGTCTTATGATTTAAAAAAGGCTGAAATGCTTTTTATAATAAATATAACTAATACTTAGTTATCTCTTCTTGTATGCATTATGCCGACTCTTGTCAAACCAGGCGGAATGTCTCAGGTAGATACACTGCGAAGTCGGTCGATTTATTGGTGTAGTTAGTAATAATAAAGTGGCAGCGATCACACTTTTATGCTCATCCCCGCTCCTCCTCCCTGCCTAATCCGTGCCAGGATGAGGAAGGTCAACAACGAGCCTGGCAAACTAGCGATAACGTTGTTTTATTACCTAAGGATCTGGAACCCCTATGTCACAGCCTACTTTCAACAAAGATCAATTTCAGGCTGCCCTGACGCGTCAGTGGCAGCGCTTCGGTTTACTGTCGGCTCAAGAAATGACGTCGCGCCAGTGGTGGCAGGCAGTGAGTGGGGCGTTGGCTGAGTTACTCAGCGCCCAGCCTGCGGCGAAACCGGCAAAAAATCAGCGCCATGTTAATTACATCTCGATGGAGTTTTTGATTGGCCGTCTGACTGGCAACAACTTACTCAATCTCGGCTGGTATCAGGCGGTGAGCGATGAGCTGAAAGCGCATGACGTCAACCTGACCGATCTGCTGGAAGAAGAGATCGACCCGGCGCTGGGTAACGGTGGATTGGGGCGCCTGGCGGCCTGCTTCCTTGATTCGATGGCGACAGTCGGTCAATCGGCGACGGGCTATGGTCTCAACTACCAGTACGGCCTGTTCCGTCAGTCGTTTGCCGATGGGCAGCAGATGGAAGCCCCGGATGACTGGCATCGCGGCAGCTATCCGTGGTTCCGTCACAACGAAGCACTGGATGTGCAAGTAGGGATTGGCGGCAAGGTCACCAAAGAAGGGCGCTGGGAGCCGGGGTTTGTTATTACCGGCCAGGCCTGGGATCTACCGGTTCTCGGCTACCGTAACGGCGTGGCGCAACCGCTGCGTCTGTGGCAGGCCAGTCACGCGCATCCGTTTAACCTGACCAAATTTAATGACGGCGATTTCCTGCGTGCAGAGCAGCAGGGCATCGACGCTGAAAAACTCACCAAAGTGCTGTACCCGAACGACAACCACACCGCGGGTAAAAAGCTGCGCCTGATGCAGCAATACTTCCAGTGCGCTTGCTCCGTAGCTGACATTCTGCGCCGCCATCATCTGGCAGGGCGTAAACTGCATGAGCTGGCTGATTTTGAGGTGATTCAGCTCAACGATACTCACCCGACCATCGCCATCCCTGAGCTACTGCGTGTGCTGATTGATGAGCACCAGATGAGCTGGGACGATGCGTGGGCTATTACCAGTAAGACCTTTGCTTATACCAACCACACTTTGATGCCAGAGGCGCTGGAGTGCTGGGACGAGAAGCTGGTGAAAGCACTACTGCCGCGCCATATGCAAATCATCAAAGAGATTAACGACCGCTTTAAGAAGCTGGTCGATAAAACCTGGCCGGGTGACGCTGAAGTTTGGGCGAAGCTGGCGGTGGTGCACAACAAACAGGTGCGTATGGCCAACATGTGCGTGGTCAGCGGCTTTGCGGTTAACGGCGTGGCGGCGCTGCATTCCGATTTGGTGGTGAAGGATCTGTTCCCGGAATATCATCAGCTCTGGCCGAACAAATTCCATAACGTCACTAACGGGATTACTCCGCGTCGCTGGATTAAGCAGTGCAACCCGGCACTTGCCGCGCTGCTGGATAAATCGCTGAAAAAAGAGTGGGCCAACGACCTCGATCAGTTGATTAACCTGGAAAAATACGCCGACGACGCGAAGTTTCGTCAGCAGTATCGTGACATCAAGCTGGCGAACAAAGTGCGTCTGGTGAAGTTTATTAAAGCGCGTACCGGTATTGAGATAACGACTAACGCTCTCTTTGATATTCAGATTAAACGCCTGCATGAGTACAAGCGTCAGCACCTCAACTTGCTGCATATTCTGGCGTTATACAAAGAAATCCGTGAGAACCCGCAGGCCGATCGCGTGCCGCGCGTATTCCTGTTTGGCGCGAAAGCCGCTCCGGGTTACTACCTGGCGAAAAATATCATCTTCGCCATTAACAAGGTTGCAGAAACCATCAATAACGACCCGCAGGTGGGCGACAAGCTGAAGGTCGTATTCCTGCCGGATTATTGTGTCTCGGCGGCGGAAATGTTGATCCCAGCGGCGGATATCTCTGAGCAAATCTCCACCGCAGGGAAAGAGGCTTCCGGCACCGGTAACATGAAGCTGGCGCTGAACGGTGCGTTAACCGTCGGTACGCTGGATGGCGCAAACGTCGAAATCGCCGAGAAGGTAGGTGATGAGAATATCTTTATCTTTGGTCATACCGTGGAAGAGGTGAAGGCGCTCAAGGCCAAAGGGTACGACCCGGTGAAATGGCGTAAGAAAGATAAAGTGCTGGATGCTGTTCTGAAAGAGCTGGAAAGCGGGAAGTATAGCGACGGCGATAAACATGCCTTCGACCAGATGCTGCACAGTATCGGCAAGCAGGGCGGTGACCCGTATCTGGTAATGGCGGACTTCGCGGCCTATGTTGAAGCCCAGAAGCAGGTTGACGTGTTGTATCGTGACCAGGAAGCCTGGACCCGGGCGGCGATTCTGAATACCGCGCGTTGCGGCATGTTCAGTTCGGATCGCTCCATCCGCGATTATCAGACTCGTATCTGGCAGGCGAAACGTTAAGGAATCGCGATGGAAAGCAAACGTCTGGATAATGCCGCGTTGGCGGCGGGGATCAGCCCCAATTACATTAATGCCCACGGTAAACCGCAGTCTATTGGCATCGAAACCAAGCGGCGTTTGCTTGACGCTATGCATCGCTCCACCGCCACCGCTCAGGTGGCGGTGACCCCGGTGCCGAATGTCATGGTTTATACCGCTGGTAAGAAAATGCCGCTGGCAGTTGAGGGGCGCGGAGAGTTTAACTGGCTGCTGACCACCGAAGAGGGCGTGCAGCACAAAGGACATGCCGTCGGCGGTAAATCGTTCAACCTTCCGGCGAAGCTGCCGGAAGGGTATCACACGCTTACCCTCACCCTGGGGGAGTTGCGTACCCATTGCCGCATCATCGTCGCGCCGAAACGCTGCTATGAGCCGCAGGCTCTATTAGCCGGGCAGAAGCTGTGGGGCGCATGCGTTCAGCTCTATACCCTGCGTTCAGAAAAAAACTGGGGGATTGGCGACTTTGGCGATCTCCGTGCCATGCTGGTGGAGGTGGCGCAACGCGGCGGCGCTTTTATTGGCCTGAATCCGATTCACGCGCTGTATCCGGCGAACCCGGAGAGTGCCAGTCCGTACAGCCCGTCGTCACGCCGCTGGTTGAACGTTATTTATATTGATGTGAACGCAGTAGACGATTTTCGCCTGAGTAAAGAGGCGCAGGCCTGGTGGCAGAAACCCGCGACTCAGCAAGCTCTGCAACGCGCGCGTGATACCGAGTGGGTTGATTATTCTGCCGTTACCGCATTGAAGATGACAGCGCTGCGTATGGCGTGGAAAAGCTTCTCTGCACGTGACGATGAGCAGATGGCGGCATTTCGCCAGTTTGTGACTCAGGAAGGGGATAGCCTGTACTGGCAGGCGGCCTTTGACGCGCTGCATGCGCATCAGGTGAAAGAGGACGCACTGCGCTGGGGCTGGCCGGTGTGGCCGCAAGCTTTCCAGTCGGTGGATTCGCCAGAGGTAAAACGCTTTTGCGAAGAGCATCGTGATGAAGTGGATTTCTACCTGTGGTTGCAGTGGCTGGCGTATACCCAGTTTGCTGATTGCTGGAAAACCAGCCAGGGCTTTGCGATGCCGATTGGATTATATCGCGATCTGGCTGTCGGCGTGGCCGAAGGCGGGGCGGAAACCTGGTGCGACCGCGAGTTGTATTGCCTGAAAGCCTCGGTTGGCGCACCGCCGGATATTCTCGGTCCGCTCGGGCAAAACTGGGGATTGCCGCCGATGGATCCGCATATCATCACGGCACGCGCTTACGAACCGTTTATCGAACTGCTGCGCGCCAATATGCAGAACTGCGGTGCGTTGCGTATCGACCATGTTATGTCGATGCTGCGTCTGTGGTGGATCCCTTACGGTGAAACTGCCGATCACGGCGCCTACGTGCATTATCCGGTCGACGATCTGCTTTCAATTCTGGCGCTGGAAAGTAAACGTCATCACTGCATGGTAATTGGTGAAGATCTGGGGACTGTGCCGGTAGAGATCGTCAGCAAGCTGCGTGACAGCGGCGTGTACTCATACAAAGTGCTTTATTTTGAGAATGACCATGAGAAAAACTTCCGCGCGCCGAAAGCGTACCCGGAACAATCAATGGCAGTCGCGGCGACGCATGACCTTCCTACGCTTAAAGGTTATTGGGATAGCGGCGATCTGACGCTGGGTAAGGCGCTGGGTCTGTACCCGGATGAAGTCGTGCTGCGTGGGCTGTATCAGGACAGAGAACTGGCGAAACAGGGGCTGCTGGACGCGCTGCACAAATACGGGTGCCTGCCAAAACGTGCTGGTCACAAGGCGTCGCTGATGTCGATGACGCCGATTCTTAATCGCGGCATGCAACGCTACATCGCTGACAGCAACAGTGCGCTGTTGGGCCTGCAACCGGAAGACTGGCTGGATATGGCTGAGCCCGTCAATATTCCGGGGACCAGCGACCAGTACAAAAACTGGCGGCGTAAGCTCACCGCCACGCTGGAGCAGATGTTTGCCGATGACGGTGTGAACAAGCTGATTAAGGATTTGGATAAGCGCCGAAAAGCGGCCGCGAAGAAGAAGTAAAAAAGCCGGGGATTTCCCCGGCTTTTTTAGGGTGATAGCAGGTAGGCCGGGTAAGCGAAGCGCCACCCGGCACAGTTTTATCAGACCACCATACCCAGCAGCAGACACCCTACCAGACCGCAGACGGAGATAATGGTTTCCAGCATTGACCATGACTTGATGGTTTCACCGATGGTCAAGTTGAAGTACTCCTTGAACAGCCAGAAGCCCGGATCGTTCACGTGGGAGAAAATGACGGAACCGGAACCAACCGCAATAACCATTAGCTCAGGGCTTACGCCGGTCGTTGCAATCAGCGGTGCCACAATCCCACCAGCGGTGATCGCTGCAACAGTTGCGGAGCCCAGTGCGATACGCAGTACCGCAGCGATAGACCATGCCATCAGCAGCGGAGAAACGTTTGAACCGTGCATCATTGACGCGATGTACTTGTCCACGCCGCTATCCACCAGGACCTGTTTGAAGGCACCGCCACCACCGATGATCAACAGCATCATCGCGATGATTTTGATTGAGGACACCAGCGTGTCGTTGATCTGATCCATCGAACGTCCGCGGTTCAGACCAAAAGTGAACATCGCAATCAGCACCGCGATCAGCGTTGCCATTACCGGGTCACCCAGGAATTCTGCCACCGTCAGGAAAGCGTGGCCTTTTGGCAGAATCATCTCCGCCACGGCGCGCATCGCCATCAGGATAACCGGTACCAGGGAGGTCCAGACGCTGACCCCAAAGCCAGGCATCTCTTCTTCAGTAAACGTTTTCGCGCTGTACAGACCTTCCGGGATTGGCTTATCGATGCCTTTCAGGAAGCGAGCGTACACCGGACCGGCGAGAATAACGGTCGGGATTGCCAGAATCGTACCAAACAGCAGGGTTTTACCCATATCTGCGTGGAAAATGGTGGCAATAGCGGTCGGACCTGGGTGCGGCGGCAGGAAGCCGTGAGTTACGGACAGCGCTGCAGCCATCGGCACACCAACATACAGCAGCGGGATGTTGGCAGCTGCGGCGATGGTGAACACCAGCGGCAGCATCAGCACGAAGCCGACTTCGTAGAACAGGGCAAAACCGACGGTGAAGCCGGTTAATACCACCGCCCATTGAATATGTTTTTTGCCGAATTTAGCAATCAGGGTGGTTGCGATGCGCTGTGCGCCGCCGCAGTCCGCCAGCATTTTGCCCAGCATGGCGCCAAAACCCATAATCAGGGCGAGGCTGCCAAGGGTTCCGCCGACGCCGGCTTTAATCGAACCGATGACTTTATCCAGTGGCATCCCTTGCATCAATCCGACAGCAAGCGCCACCAGGACGAGAGCGATGAAGCCGTTCATTTTGAAACGGATCATCAGGAGGAGTAACAAGATTACACCGATAGCAACGATGACTAATGGCATGATTTACCTGGCCTTTACTTTGTTATGGGTAACGTCAGTGTTTAGATGACAAATTCCGATTGTCCCGACCGGGAACAGAGCATTCTCAGCACCAATGCTGGTTGCCTTCAAAACTAATCAGTCTAGCTGGCTGTTATGTGTGTGTTAGGTGCTGATGCGAATGATACGGGTAACATACGGCGCTTGAAAATCACCTGGGCAGGCAAAATTTAAATTATGAGAGGCTGGTCAAATTATGAGGGGGATTGTTGCAGGAAATATGCGGAGAAATGCAAGGTTGTAGGCCGGATAACGCGATTATGCTGCCATCCGGCATCAATGCCCGATGGCGGCGCGGATGCGTCTTAACGGGCCTACGGAAATTCTACAGGTTGAGGCGTTAGTAGTAAGAGTGCTCGCCGCGCTGGTGTTCGGTTAAATCGCGAACGCCTTTCAGTTCAGGGAATTCAGCCAGCAGCTGCTTCTCGATACCTTCTTTCAGCGTTACATCCACCATTGAACAGCCGTTACATCCGCCGCCAAACTGCAGAATAGCGTAGCCTTCATCGGTGATTTCCATCAGAGAGACGCGACCACCGTGACCTGCCAGCTGTGGGTTGATCTGCGATTGCAGCATGTACTCCACGCGTTCCATCAGCGGTGCATCATCGGCAACTTTACGCATTTTGGCGTTTGGTGCTTTCAGGGTCAGCTGGGAGCCTAACTGGTCGGTAACGAAATCGATTTCTGCATCTTCCAGATACGGTGCGCTCAGTTCATCAACATATGCGGTCAGCAGGTCAAATTTAATGGCGGTGTCGGTTGCTTCCACGGCGTCCGGCGGACAATAAGAAACGCCGCATTCAGCGTTAGGCGTGCCGGGATTAATCACAAATACGCGGATTTGTGTCCCTTCTTCCTGATTTGCCAGCAGTTTGGCAAAGTGCGCTTGTGCAGCATCGGAAATATGGATCATAGTAATGGCCTAATAGTTGACTATTTTACTTGGTTATAATACGCCCATCATCGAGGCTCTACAAGGTTCGACACAGGCACCATACCTGGACAGTCGCCGCGCCGTTGCGTAAAAGCAGCTGCGCGATTTCCGCGACGGTACTTCCGGTAGTGACGACATCATCCACAATGACCATATGGAGTCCCTGCACTGGCAATTCAAGGCGAAAGGCGTTTTTCAGGTTACGTTTACGTAATCGGGCGCTGAGATGGTGCTGTGTGGCGGTTGCCCGAACCCGCGTGATAGCCCGGCTGTCCCAGTCGCAGCCCAGCCAGCGGGCCAGGGGACGACACAGTAAGTCGCTCTGATTAAACCCTCTGCGCCAGTGCCGGCGTTGCCAGAGCGGGACGCTGACGAGCCTGTCCGGCAGAGGAAGACCGCTGACGCGCCGGGCCTGTAATACCTCCAGCAACAACAAGCGTGAAAGAGCGGGGGCCATTTCGCCACGTCGGGAAAACTTGAGCTGGTGGATAAGCCCGCTCAATGGCGGAGCATAGTCGCTGACGGTAACCAGTCGCTGCCACGGCGGTGGTTTTTGCAGACAGCGCCCGCAGGGAACGACGGTATGCGCGGCAGGGAGTCCACATTGAGGGCACCGGCTGACGTGCTGATGCGTTGCCCTTGTGCAGACTGAACAGATCCCCCAATGCCCTAACGTCAGGGGCATTCGGCATAGCCAGCACAATCCCGGTACTGTTAGCATAGAAGCATCCTTTCAGGCTAAAAGAGAACAATAACTGATGAATGACATCTGGTGGCAGACCCAGGGTTCGGGAAATTGCCATCTTGTGCTGCTGCACGGATGGGGACTGAATGCGCAAGTGTGGCATTGCATAAGCGAGGAACTGAGTTCGCATTTCACGCTGCATCTTGTCGACTTACCGGGATTTGGTCGCAGCCAGGGGTTCGGCGCAATGTCGCTGGAAGAGATGGCTGAGCGGGTAGTAAAACAGGCGCCGGAGAAAGCCATCTGGCTCGGCTGGAGTCTGGGCGGGCTGGTCGCAAGCCAGGTGGCGTTAACCCATCCTGAACGTGTTCAGGCGCTGGTGACCGTGGCGTCTTCCCCTTGCTTTAGCGCGCGTGACGAGTGGCCGGGTATCAAGCCAGAAGTGCTGGCAGGTTTCCAGCAGCAGTTGAGCGAAGATTTCCAGCGTACGGTGGAACGTTTTCTGGCGTTGCAGACGATGGGCACGGACACCGCGCGTCAGGATGCGCGAGCACTGAAGAAAACAGTGCTGGCGTTACCCATGCCGAAGGTCGAGGAGCTCAATGGCGGACTGGAGATTCTGAAAACGGTCGATCTGCGTGAGCCTCTGTGCGCTGTGGACATGCCTTTTCTGCGGTTGTACGGCTATCTCGATGGACTGGTTCCGCGCAAAGTGGTCCCAATGCTCGATGCCCTGTGGCCGCATAGCGAGTCGTTGATATTTGCTAAAGCGGCGCATGCACCGTTTATCTCGCATCCTGCAGAGTTCTGCGCAGCGCTGGTGGCGTTAAAAAAACGCCTATAAATCTGTTGTGTTGCCCGGTAGAGCCGCGCTTACCGGGCTTGAGATTAATGGCTGCGCGTAGCCAGATCCTCAGCGGTCAGTCCGGTAATTCTGAAGATGGTCAGCGGGTCGATACCATCAGCCTGCAGGGTTGATGCAATACGTAAAGCTTCCTCTCGTTTACCTTGTTGCAAGCCCGTTTGTAACCCCTCTTGTAACCCTTTCATATGGCCTTCCTGAAGACCATTAAGATGCCCTTCTTGTCGTAATCTTTCGGCGATAGTCATCAACTTTTCCTTATGTTGGGGTAAACGTTCGGCGACCTCATGAAGAAACTCGGTAAAATGTGCGGTGTCCCCGACCTGCATTAGATAATTAAACAAGGCTTTCAACTGGCTGTCATTAGCGTGTCCTTTAATAATCAGGATGGCCAGTTTTTCTACCAGCCCCATCAAATCGCGTTTACGAATATGTTTTTGGATGAGTTCCAACAGCGCCATCCGGCGATGCTGCATGATCTCGTCATCGGGAACCACGGTGATATCGATCAGTGGAAACGCTGCGGTATAAAGTTGTCTGGCGGCCTTTGGGTCGTCAAATTCGTCCAGCCAGCAGAGTGAGTAGGGGTATGGGCTTGCCGCGCCATGATAAAAAAGCATGGGTATCACTAGCGGGAGTTTTTTGTGACCTGCAGCCAAATGACGATGCATGACCGCAATGGCATAACGCATCAGCCGAAATGCCATATGGGCATCGGCGGTGCTCTGATGCTCAATGATGGTGTAAATATAGCCATCGCCTTCGCGGGTTTTTAATGACCACAGCACATCGGAATAGTACGCGCGCAAATCGTCCTCAATAAAGCTGCCCGATTCCAGTTGTAGCGTTTTCAGATCGCACAGTTTTTGCAAAGAGGCTGGAAGATGGAGCCGAAGAAAGTCGCGTGCGGTAGCAGGGTGGTTTAAGAACGTTTTAAAAATCGCGTCATGCGGCGTAGCAGTCGTGTCAGTATTCATGGCGATCCGTCACCTGAGAAACAAGATGACGAGACTCTACTTCCCTGGTCGCCAGTAATCATCCACGAGTTGATAACGATGCGCGCCAGGCTGGAGGATAGATCTGCTTTGCTGAAACAGAGACATCTTTGTGGAATCCATTACGCAAAAAGCCGGATATCAGCATAAACGCTTTATCCGGCCAGGACGTTTGCAGTCATTTTTAGACCGGAAGCGTAGCGCCATCCGGCATCGAACTAGCGCAAAGCCCACCACTCGCGCAGGCAGGCTTTACCTTCCGGGCAACTCTTGCAGCTTCCGGAAAGACACCCGTCGGCATCTTCCTGAATCCGCACCGCTTTGCCCATCTTTTCTAACTGATTCAGCATGGCGTCAATCATGGGTTGCGGGGTGTGCAGCGTGTGGCTAATTTGAGTTGCCTCCATGCGTCCCCGCAAAGCCAATAAATCACGAACCTGAATAAGCGATGCCATTGTCGATAACCTTAGTGGCAGTCGCCAGTGGTGCTGGAACAGCAGGAGCTTGCCGTCCTGTTGGTCGCCAGCAGTGCGAGATCCACGCGACTGCGAGCTCGACGCAGCAGGCCCAGCAACACAATGTTAAACAGGATGACAGCTAAAATGCACACCAGGCTGTAGGTCGGGTGCTCTTTGTAGCTGACCGCCTGATAAAACAGCGTCGACAGAGAGTAGGCGATGTTCAGGCCCCACAGAATCGAGAAGCTCATCCAGCCACGGCTGGATTCACGTGCAATAGCGCCCATTACCGAAATACACGGCACATACAGCAGCACGAAAATCAGGTAGCTGTAAGCGGCGGCAGCGCTGCCAAATTTTTCGCCCATCACGCCCATTGCACCCGTAGCCATTTCACCGTCGCCCTTGCTGGCTTCAATAGGGTTAGCTAGTACGCTCAGGCTGAAGGTGTCTTTCAGGCTTTGCCAGGTCTCATCTACCGCGCCGAGCAGCTCGTCACCGAGGTGGAAATCTGCCGGGTTGAACTCTTCTTCCTGAATGTTTTCTGCGGTATAGAGCGTGTTCAGCGTACCGACAACCACTTCTTTCGCCATCGCGCCGGTGAACAGACCTACGGTTGCCTGCCAGTTATCTTCGTGAACGCCAATCGGCTTGAAGACCGGCGTGATTACGCGGCTGACGGAAGCCAGAGCAGAGTCGTTGATGTTGTCGACGATTTTTCCGCTCAGCGAGAAACTGTTAAACGCGCTGAGGAAAATGCTGACGATGATGATGACTTTACCCGCACGCAGAACGAAGCCTTTCAGGCGTTGCCAGGTCTGAATAATCAGACTCTTAATGTGCGGCACGTGGTACACCGGCAGCTCCATCACGAACGGCGTTGCTTCGCCACGCATGATGGTGTGTTTGAGCATCAGGCCAGTCAATACCGCCATAACGATGCCCAGTACGTACAGTGAGAAGACCGCCAGCGCACCGTTCTGACCAAAGAACGCTGCGGCAAAGACGGCGAAAATCGCCAGGCGAGCGCCACAGGACATAAACGGCGCCATCATGATGGTCATCAGACGTTCACGCGGGGCGTCCAGCGTACGTGCGCCCATCACTGACGGTACGTTACAGCCAAAGCCGACGATCAGCGGGACAAACGATTTGCCCGGCAGTCCCAGCGCCTGCATCAGACGGTCCATTACAAACGCGGCACGCGCCATGTAACCGGAGTCTTCAAGGAAGGAGAGGAACAGGTACATCATGCCGATTTGCGGTACCAGTGGCAGCACGGTGTTAATCCCGCCGCCAAGACCTTGCGCCAAAAAGATAGTGAGCCAGTCCGGGAAGTGCAGCGTGTAGCCAATCCACTGAATACCATGGATAAAGAGCGCTACGGAGCCGACGTCAAACAACGGTTGCAGCGCGCCGCCAATGTTGATGGCGAGCAGGAACATCAGGTACATCACGAACAGGAAAATCGGCAGCCCGAGGAAGCGGTTGAGGACGATTTTATCTACTGCGGTGGTGAAGCGGCTCGGCTCTGCCGTCAGGGTGTTGCTGACGGTATCGCAGATAGCGGCAATGCACTGATAGCGCGCATCGGCGATATGCAGTGCCGGATCGTCCATTGTCTCGCTCAGACGTGCAATGGCGGCATCAAGGTTTTGCGCGGCATCACCCGCGTAGGCCCGACTGTAGATATCGCCTTCCAGCATCTGCAGGCCCAGCCAGCGGCGCTGTTTTAACGGCATATCTTTGGCCATCGCATCGGCGAGGGAATCCGCTTCCTGCAGCAGCGGCTGGGCATAATGAACCAGCTCGACGGTGTCGTTTTCTTTGTAGCGATCGATCGCCAGCTTTAGCGCTTCAATGCCGCGGGCGCGGGTGGATACCAGCGGAACCACCGGGCAGCCAAGGCGAGCGGAGAGGGCATCGATATCGATACGGATTTGCTGCTTCTCGGCAATATCCAGCATATTCAACGCGACGATGCAGGGGATGCCCAGCTCAAGCAGTTGCAATGTCAGGTAGAGGTTGCGTTCAAGGTTTGAAGCATCGACCACGTTGATCAAGAGATCCGCGTCGCCGCTTAAAATATAGTGACAGGCGATCTGCTCATCGAGAGAGGTCTGGGATGAGATTGTCGTCAGAGAATAGGTGCCGGGTAAATCAACCAGCGTGACCTGGTGGTCCGTCGTTGCGAAATGACCTTCTTTACGCTCAACGGTAACGCCAGCCCAGTTGCCTACACGCTGGCGTGCGCCGGTAAGCTGGTTGAATAAAGTTGTCTTGCCGGAATTAGGATTGCCAATTAAACCAATGGTTAGTTTTTTCATTTTTATAGACTCACTGTATTAACAGGAAACCGCTTCCACTTCTAATAACGCCAGATCTTTCTTACGCAATACCAGACTTACGCGACGCGTTTCGATATGGATAGGATCGCCGAGTGGGGCGACGCGCACCACGTTGAAAGAGGAGCCGGGTAGCATGCCAAGTGACAACAGTTTCTGACGATAAGCCGGGCTGATTTCACGGGCAAAACCGGTAATTTTCCACGCACTGTCAGGAGTGAATTGCATAGGGGCCTACTTATATCTCGCTAACTGGATGATTACCTCATGGGGCGGCAAGGCGGCATGAGGCCAGATGATTAGCCAACGTAAGGAAAGAGTAAATAATCAACAGATCAATGATAATGAGAATGGTTTCTATCATCAATAGAATAAATGTGACGGAATGTACAATTGGATAATAATTTGCGCCAATTTTGATATTCCTCAATATTTATTCTGGTTGGGAACGAATGATTCACGGAAATAATTAGTGAGGATCTTAATGTTTAATTAAGGTTTCATCTGTTAATGAAGTGATAAATATATGGCGGTAAAAAGCGGGAAATAGACTAAATATGTCGGATGGCGACGCATACGCGTGTTATCCGGCTTACAAATTAATTGCGACAAGTCAGCCGGATAAGGAGGTTACACCCCCCATCCGGCACAAAAGTCACACTAGCGTTTTTTACCCATTGCCGCCGCCAGCGCATCCATCATGGCGCTGTTACCCGCAGGCTGTGCGTCACGACCACGAGGTTTCGCGGCTTTTGGCGCCGGGCGATTGCTTTGAGTGCGATCGTTATTCCCGCCGCCGCGACGCGCATTGGTTTCACCCGGCTGCTCGTCCAGACGCATGGTCAGTGCGATACGCTTACGTTGCAGGTCAACTTCCAGCACTTTCACTTTCACAATGTCGCCCGCTTTCACCACGGTGTGTGGATCTTCGACGAACTTATTCGACAATGAAGAGATATGCACCAGACCATCCTGATGAACGCCAATATCAACAAACGCGCCGAAGTTCGTGACGTTAGTGACTGCCCCTTCCAGAATCATTCCCGGCAGCAGATCGTTCATGGTTTCTACGCCATCAGCAAACTGCGCGGTTTTAAATTCAGGACGCGGGTCGCGGCCCGGTTTTTCCAGCTCTTTGATGATGTCGGTGACGGTCGGCACCCCGAAGCGTTCGTCGGTAAAATCGGCTGCTTTCAGATTGCGTAGTTCGTTGCTGTTGCCCATCAGGTCACGCAGCGATTGCTCGGTTGCGGCCAGAATGCGTTCCACAATCGGATAAGCTTCCGGGTGAACGGTAGAAGCATCCAGTGGGTTATCACCATGGTTGATACGCAGGAAGCCCGCGCACTGTTCAAAGGCTTTTGGCCCCAGGCGGCTAACTTTTAGCAGTTGCTGACGGTTCTGAAACTGACCGTTCTCATCGCGCCAGGCGACGATGTTTTGCGCCATCATGCGCGTCAGGCCAGCAACGCGGGTCAGCAGCGGCACGGAAGCGGTATTCAGATCGACGCCGACGGCGTTCACGCAGTCTTCCACCACCGCATCCAACTTGCGCGCCAGCTGCGTCTGGCTTACATCGTGCTGATACTGGCCCACGCCGATAGATTTCGGATCGATTTTCACCAGCTCCGCCAACGGATCCTGCAAACGACGGGCGATAGACACCGCGCCACGCAGCGAAACATCGAGATCCGGGAACTCCAGCGCCGCCAGCTCGGAAGCAGAGTAAACCGATGCCCCGGCTTCGCTGACGATCACCTTCTGCGCGGTCACTTTCGGGAATTGTTTCTGCACGTCGAGGAAGAAACGCTCGGTTTCGCGCGACGCCGTACCGTTACCAATCGCGACCAGCTCAACGTTGTATTTTTCACATAACGCCGCCACGGCAACGGCGGCTTTGGCTGCCTGGCCGGTATGCGGATAAATAGTGTCGGTCGCGACCAGCTTGCCGGTACCGTCAACCACCGCCACTTTTACGCCGGTACGCAGTCCCGGATCGAGACCCATTGTGGCGCGCAGCCCGGCCGGGGCGGCCATCAGCAGGTCATGCAGGTTACGGGCAAAGACGTTGATCGCTTCATCTTCCGCACGTTCACGCACGGTACCCATCAGCTCAGTTTCAAGGTGCATCAGCACTTTGATGCGCCACGTCCAGCTAACAACGCCTTTACGCCAGCTGTCAGCGGGGGCGTTGTTCAGGCGCAGTCCCAGGTGATCCTGGATAATCTGCTCGCCGTGGCTCTCTTTTGGCGGCTCATCGAATTGCGGATCGGCATTTAGTGAAAGCTGCAACACGCCTTCGTTACGACCACGGAACATGGCCAGCGCACGGTGGGATGGAACGGTAGAAATAGGTTCGTGGTGATCGAAGTAGTCGCGGAACTTAGCGCCTTCCTCTTCTTTACCATTAACCACGGCGGCAACCAGATGGGCGTTTTTCCACAAATAATCACGCACTTTTGCCAGCAGCGCAGCGTCTTCGGCGAAGCGCTCCATCAGAATGTAGCGTGCGCCATCGAGGGCTGCTTTGGTATCGGCCACGCCGTTTTCAGCGTTGAGATATTTTGCAGCTTCTGTTTCCGGGTCATGGGACGGTTCGTTCCACAGCAGATCTGCCAGCGGCTCCAGTCCGGCCTCAATGGCTATCTGCCCACGGGTGCGGCGCTTAGGTTTGTACGGCAGATAGAGATCTTCGAGTTCGGTCTTACTTAACGTGCCGTTGATCGCGTTCGCCAGATCGTCGGTCAGTTTGCCTTGCTCGCCGATAGATTTCAGGATTGCCTGACGGCGGTCTTCCAGTTCACGCAGATATCCCAGACGGGTCTCCAGATTACGCAGTTGCGTATCGTCCAGACCGCCGGTGATTTCCTTACGATAACGTGCGATAAACGGCACGGTGTTCCCTTCGTCAAGCAGGCGAACGGCAGCTTCTACCTGTTCAGCACGAGCCTGAATTTCACCTGCGATAATGCGGCAGAAAGAATCATTCATCATGGATAGCTTCGTCTATAGGATAAAAAATCAGGGGATAGTTATACGGATTGACTGGCAAAAATGCCAGTCATCTACCGGGGCTTCGGATTGTTCCGGTCTCACTTAACGTATTTAATTTCGTTCACGTACCAGCTGGCTTCACCACCAGGGGTGTTGACTATCGCGAGATCGCCGACCTCTTTTTTCAGCAGCGCCCGCGCCATCGGTGAGTCGATAGAAATGTAATCTTTACGACCGAAGATCTCATCGTAGCCGACAATACGGAATTTACGGATGTCGCCATCGTCATTTTCAACCTCGACCCACGCGCCAAAGAAGACTTTGCCCTCTTGCTGCGGGGAGTAATCGACGATTTTCAAATTCTCCATGCACTTGGTCAAATAACGGACACGGCGGTCGATCTCACGCAGACGCTTTTTATTATACTGGTAGTCGGCATTTTCGCTGCGGTCACCTAGACTTGCGGCCCAGGTAACCTTTTTGGTGACTTCCGGGCGCTCTTCACGCCAGAGGTAATTCAGCTCTTGTTTGAGTTTTTCATACCCTTCGCGGGTTATCAGGGGCGTTTTCATCTTATTGTTTTACCTTCGACTCTGTGATGATGCGCACAATTAGTATTACGCGAGCATATCAACAGAATAAATAATGTATTGCGAGAAACATTGTATACTTAAGCTGCTGTTTAATATGCTTTGTAACAATTTAGCCTGGAATTCATACCAGAATTCGCTGGTGACTCACGTTAGCTTTCTTAAGAATATACACTTAATTGTTGCGAACCTTTGGGAGTAATAACAATGCAAGAGAACTATAAGATTCTGGTGGTCGATGACGACATGCGCTTGCGTGCGCTTCTGGAGCGTTATCTGACCGAGCAGGGCTTCCAGGTTCGAAGCGTCGCTAACGCTGAGCAGATGGATCGTCTGCTGACCCGTGAGTCCTTTCACCTGATGGTGCTGGATTTAATGCTGCCGGGAGAAGATGGCCTGTCTATTTGCCGTCGCCTGCGCAGTCAAAGCAACCCGATGCCGATCATTATGGTCACGGCGAAGGGTGAAGAAGTCGATCGTATCGTTGGGCTGGAAATCGGCGCTGACGATTACATTCCGAAACCGTTTAACCCGCGAGAACTGCTGGCGCGTATTCGCGCTGTACTGCGTCGTCAGGCGAACGAACTGCCGGGCGCGCCTTCTCAGGAAGAAGCGGTCATTGCTTTTGGTAAGTTTAAACTGAACCTCGGTACGCGTGAAATGTTCCGTGAAGATGAGCCAATGCCGCTCACCAGCGGGGAATTTGCGGTACTGAAAGCGCTGGTAAGCCACCCGCGCGAGCCGCTGTCCCGCGATAAGCTGATGAACCTGGCCCGTGGTCGTGAATATTCGGCGATGGAGCGGTCTATCGACGTCCAGATTTCTCGCCTGCGCCGTATGGTGGAAGAGGACCCGGCGCATCCGCGCTACATTCAGACCGTGTGGGGTCTCGGCTACGTCTTTGTTCCGGACGGTTCTAAAGCATGAGGCGAATGCGCTTCTCGCCACGAAGTTCGTTTGCCCGCACGTTATTGCTCATCGTCACCTTGCTGTTTGCCAGCCTGGTGACGACTTACCTGGTAGTGCTGAACTTCGCGATACTGCCGAGCCTCCAGCAGTTTAATAAGGTCCTGGCCTACGAAGTTCGTATGCTGATGACCGATAAACTGCAGTTGGAGGACGGTACGCAACTGGTGGTGCCGCCCGCATTCCGCCGGGAAATTTATCGTGAGCTGGGTATTTCCCTCTATTCCAACGAGGCCGCTGAAGAAGCTGGACTGCGTTGGGCGCAACACTATGAATTCTTAAGCCATCAGATGGCGCAGCAGCTGGGCGGTCCGACGGAAGTCCGCGTTGAGGTGAACAAAAGCTCGCCGGTCGTATGGCTGAAAACCTGGCTGTCGCCCAATATCTGGGTACGCGTGCCGCTGACGGAGATCCATCAGGGCGATTTCTCACCGCTGTTCCGCTACACGCTGGCGATTATGCTGTTGGCTATCGGTGGCGCGTGGCTGTTTATCCGTATCCAGAACCGACCGCTGGTGGATCTTGAACATGCGGCGCTGCAGGTGGGGAAAGGTATCATTCCGCCGCCGCTGCGTGAGTATGGCGCTTCAGAGGTGCGCTCCGTTACCCGAGCCTTTAACCATATGGCTGCGGGTGTGAAGCAACTGGCAGATGACCGTACGCTGTTAATGGCGGGCGTGAGCCACGATTTACGTACTCCGCTGACGCGTATTCGTCTGGCGACCGAAATGATGGGCGAAGAGGATGGTTATCTCGCGGAGTCCATCAATAAGGATATCGAAGAGTGCAATGCCATTATCGAGCAGTTTATCGATTATCTGCGTACCGGTCAGGAGATGCCGATGGAGATGGCGGATCTGAACTCGGTGTTAGGCGAAGTGGTCGCAGCGGAAAGCGGCTATGAACGTGAAATCGAAACTGCGCTGCTGCCGGGCAGCATTCAGGTGAAAATGCACCCGCTGTCGATCAAGCGTGCGGTTGCCAATATGGTGGTTAACGCCGCCCGTTACGGCAACGGCTGGATTAAGGTCAGCAGCGGTACGGAGACGCATCGCGCCTGGTTCCAGGTAGAAGATGATGGTCCGGGCATCAAGCCGGAGCAGCGTAAACACCTGTTCCAGCCGTTTGTCCGCGGCGACAGCGCGCGTAGTACCAGCGGCACGGGCCTGGGTCTGGCGATTGTGCAGCGTATTATCGATAACCATAACGGTATGCTGGAAATTGGCACCAGTGAACGAGGAGGGTTGTCGATCCGCGCCTGGCTTCCGGTTCCCTTCACTCGCGCGCAGGGCATCACGAAAGACGCATAAGAAAGGGAGGCGAAATGCCTCCCTTTTTGTTGCTGTAGGCCGGATAAGGCGAAACCGCCATCCGGCACTCTTCGTTACAGCTTCGGTCCGGCGCTAACCAGCGCTTCACCCGCAGGGGTATCGGTGTATTTCTCGAAGTTCTCGATAAACAGTTTCGCCAGTGCGTTGGCTTTTTCCTGCCACTGCTCCGGAGAAGCATAGGTATTACGCGGATCGAGAATGCGAGTATCTACGCCCGGCAGCTCGGTTGGGATAGCCAGGTCAAACATCGGCAGACGGAACGTTTCTGCGTCATCCAGCGAACCGTTCAGGATAGCGTCGATAATCGCGCGGGTATCTTTGATAGAGATACGCTTGCCGGTACCGTTCCAGCCGGTGTTAACCAGATATGCCTGCGCACCTGCCGCCTGCATACGTTTCACCAGTACTTCTGCGTACTGCGTTGGGTGCAGTGACAGGAATGCTGCGCCAAAGCAGGCTGAGAAGGTTGGGGTTGGTTCGGTGACGCCACGTTCGGTACCGGCCAGTTTGGCGGTGAAGCCAGACAGGAAGTGGTACTGGGTTTGGTCTGCCGTCAGACGAGAGACCGGCGGCAGCACGCCAAACGCGTCGGCGGTCAGGAAGATCACTTTGGTGGCGTGACCCGCTTTTGACACCGGCTTAACGATGTTATCGATGTGATAAATCGGGTAGGACACGCGGGTGTTTTCGGTTTTGGAACCGTCGTCGAAGTCGATGGAACCATCTGCGCGCACGGTGACGTTTTCCAGCAGCGCGTCACGACGGATTGCGTTGTAGATTTCCGGCTCGGCATCTTTAGACAGTTTGATGGTCTTCGCGTAGCAACCGCCTTCAAAGTTAAACACGCCGTCGTCATCCCAGCCGTGTTCGTCATCGCCAATCAGGCGGCGTTTCGGATCGGTGGACAGCGTTGTTTTACCCGTACCGGACAGGCCAAAGAAGACTGCCACATCACCTTTTTCCCCGACGTTTGCCGAGCAGTGCATGGAGGCAATGCCTTTCAGCGGCAGCAGGTAGTTCATTACGGAGAACATACCTTTCTTCATTTCGCCGCCGTACCAGGTGCCACCAATCAACTGGATACGCTCAGTCAGGTTGAAAGCCACGAAGTTTTCGGAGTTCAGACCCTGCTCTTTCCACTGCGGGTTAGTGCATTTAGCGCCGTTCATCACGATGAAATCAGGTTTGAAATCAACCAGCTCTTCGTCGCTTGGGCGGATGAACATGTTTTTAACAAAATGCGCCTGCCAGGCTACTTCGGTAATGAAGCGTACGGAAAGGCGGGTATCGGCGTTAGCGCCGCAGAATGCATCAATGATAAACAGACGCTTACCGGAAAGCTGCTGGGTGACTAATCCTTTCAGATGCTGCCAGGTTTCCGGGGAGAGCGGTTTGTTGTCGTTCTTACCTTTACCTTTGTCGGACCACCAGAGCGTGTCGCGCGTGGTGTCGTCACGGACAATATACTTATCCTTTGGCGAACGTCCGGTAAAGATACCGGTATCAACGGCAACGGCGCCCAGGTTTGTTAACACGCCACGCTCATAACCTTCCAGGTTTGGATCAAGTTCCTCCTGGAAAAGCGTGTCGTAGTCTGGATTGTAAACGATATCCTGAACGTCATTGATACCATAAGCCTTGAGATCTTGCGGGGTTAAACTGTTGTTCACACGCATTTCACTGCTCCTTAGCCAATATGTATTACCTGGAATAGTAAGGTTTTTTAGGGATTGCTAACCGCGACAAGGCTCATAGATTTACGCATCCGGGAAAATCACGGATAACCGAATGCGCTGCGACTCCTGTCACAAAGAGGCGGATATTATGGCAGGAAACCCTTTTTTGTTGTGGAAAATGTTCTTAAAACGTTAATAGAGAGTGTTTTTGGCGGGAAACTTGTGAGTGTAATCGCATTCACGTAAGAAAATAACGTAACTCATACATAAACAATATCGATTCACTTCCCGCCGCAGTGGTCCGGGATCGGCCTATCAATGCTCAAAATTGTGAAGTTGATGCGATAATTACCTTTTCTCTTCATTCTGGGTGACGACATGGATAGTGTTGAGCTTTCACGTACTACTCGCTGGGGCATGATATCTATCGGCCTGTTACAGGGGATATTGTGCTACCTGCTGATGACATATCTGGTGCCGCATAATGACGGCTGGCTGTTCTATGGCATGCCCGCGACAATTGCTCTCTCCTCGGCGCTTTTACTCACCGTTGTCTCTTTCAAACAACGTGCGCTGTGGTACTGGATGGCGCTGATCTTTGTTGTCGTGCTGGCGATGAGCGTCTGGCTAAAGTGGCAAGTCGAGGGCAGCGATAAGTGGCGGCAAAATGATATTTTTATGTTGTACGGCTGGCGCTTACTACTGATGGCGATGCTGGCATTGCCATGGATTCAGTACTCGCTCCACGCATCCCGCCAGCAGGCCCGTTATGCGCAGTTTTATACGAGTTTGTGGCTTAATGCGCTGACGTTACTGATTGTCTTTGTCGCCAACGGTCTGTTCTGGATGGTGCTCCTGCTATGGAGCGAGATGTTTAAGCTCGTTGGTATTACCTTCTTCGACACGCTTTTCTTTGATACCGACTGGTTTGGCTACGTGGCCTTTGGCCTGGTTACCGCACTGGCGGTGGTACTGACCCGCACGCAGTCGCGTCTGGTTGCGGCGGTCCAAAAGTTACTGACTTTGATCGCCACCGGTCTGTTACCCCTGGTCGCGCTGCTGGCGCTGATGTTTGTGCTGACCTTGCCCTTCACCGGCCTGGAGGCTATCTCGCAGCGGGTGTCTGCGGCCGGGTTGATGTCAACGCTGGCGCTGCTCCTGTTGCTGTTGATGGCTATCGTTCGCGAGCCGCAGAAAGAGGCGCTTCCCTATCCGGTCGCGTTACGCTACCTGATCAAATGCGCCCTGGTTGTCGCGCCCATCTATATGCTGATTGCCGGTTGGTCACTGTGGGTGCGAATTCAACAGTACGGTTGGACGCCCGAGCGCTTATATGGCGTGCTGGTGGTCTGCGTGCTGCTGCTCTGGTCGTTTGGCTATCTGGCGAGTATTTTACGCCGTGGGCGCAATCCGCTTGAGCTTCAGGGGAAGGTGATTCTTAGCGTTTCGTTGCTGGCGTTGGGGCTGTTGATTTTGCTGTCGTCGCCGGTTATTGATGCCTGGCGCATCAGCGTCAACAGCCATATGGGGCGGTATCACAGCGGGAAAATTAAGCCGGATCAGGTCAGCCTGTATATGTTGAGTAATAGCGGAAAACCGGGACGTGCGGCGTTGGAGGCATTACAAAAAGATGCGGCGTTTAACCAAGACAGTAAGCGCCGGCGCGACTTAAATTCTCTGCTGCAAGGACGTCGCGATCCCATTCAGAACCTGACTACCACTCAACTAGCGCCGAAAGTGATGATTGCTCCAGGTAGCAGGCAACCCGATGAGACCTTCTGGGCGTTTGTCAAAGGGCAGAGCTACCGCATTACATCCTGCGTTGAGCAGGATGCATGCGTCCTGGTCGATCAGGACCTCAATGCTGATGGTAAGCCTGAGCAGGTGCTGTATGCTTTTGGCGATGGTGAGAGTCTGGTCTTTGCCAGGAAAGAGGATAAATGGGAACTCATCGCATCAGGTCAGCTACCTGCAGGATTCAATAAGGATAAACTGCTGCAGGCGGTGGCGAATCATCAACTGGATTCAGCCCCCAGAGTTTGGCGTGATATCACCATTGATGGCACCCGATTGCCGATGAATTATTACAACGAGTGAGCGTGTTGCGGATAGCGTTTTGATGGATGGCGGTGCGAACGCCTATCCGGTCGATGATAGTGGGCCGGATAGGCAGTGGTGATTAATGTACCTGCGGGTCCGCCGGGGAAGCGTTGCTGCGGATCTCAGCAATGTCCATGGCGTTAAACAGATAGTGGCTCCCGCAGTAATCGCAGTGCATATCGATCTCGCCTTCTTCCGCCAGAATGCTGTCCACTTCTTCGTCCGGCAGCGTTTTCAGTGCGCCAGCGCAGCGTTCGCGTGAACAGGTGCATTTGAACTCAACGTCCTGCGGATCGTAGAGAGTAACCTCTTCTTCGTGGTACAAGCGCCACAGCACTTCGTTGGCCGGGAGCGTTAACAGCTCTTCAGTTTTGATGGTTTCGGTCAGGGCTGTCAGGTGATCGAAATCATCTGCCTGCGCGTTTTGCGCCGGCATTACCTGCAGAAGCATCCCGCCAGCAGCGGGTTTGCCATCGACGTCGCCAGTACGGATAAACAGACGTGTCGGCAGCTGTTCAGAACGCATGAAGTAATCTTCCAGACAGGCGGCCAGCGTGTCGCCTTCCAGACCAACCACGCCCTGATAGCGCTCGCCTTCTTCTGGGGTAATGGTGATCACCAGGTAGCCGTTGCCTACCAGCGTTTTGAGATCAGCGCCTTCAGGGATATCGCCCTGCATACGGGCCACGCCGCGCATCTGCTGATTGTTGTTGCCGTTAATGACGGCCAGGCTCAGCGGACCATCGCCCTGCAGCTGTACGGTGATATCACCGGCAAACTTCAGCGTGGCGGTGAGCAGGCTGGTGGCGACCAGCAGTTCAGCCAGTACGTTCTTGACCGGCTGCGGGTAAGTATGATTTTCGAGGATCTGTTGCAGGGTTTCCGAAACGGTCACCAGCTCGCCGCGCACGGCAAAGTTTTCAAACAGATAACGATGTAATTGGTCATGTTGCGGCATAATCATCTCTCTTGCAGGTGACAGTCACTCGCTGTCGCCATGTTTAAATCGTAACAGGTCGCGGCGCTCTTTCTTGTCCGGTCGCCTGTCCGGGTGCGGCATGGTTAACGCGTTAAGTTTACGCGCCAGCGCCACTTTTTCGCGTTTTTCTACGCTTTCCGCGGTTTCTTCATACAGCGTAACGGCTTCCGTGGCCGGGCGACGCTGCTCGGTAATAGCCTTGATAATGACCGTTCGCTCGTCATTTCCCTGGCGCAGGGTGAGAGTGGCGTTCAGCTCGACAATCTTGCTCGGTTTGCTGCGCTGGCCGTTGTAATGCACCTTACCGCCTTCAACCATTTCGCGGGCTAGCGCACGCGTTTTGTAAAAGCGCGCAGCCCACAGCCATTTATCCAGCCTGACTTCAGCAGAGGGCTTTTCTTTCATGGCGTCTCCTTCACATCAGTGAGGGGATCAGTCGGCGGTAGTCATTCAGTGACGGATGGCGTGCGTACTGTTTTTCCGCGATGCCTGAGTCGGGATTGGTCACGCCGAGGCAGTAACGAATACCGTACAGAGCAGCGGCGTCGAGAATGGGTTCGCTGTCATCAATAAACAGCGTCTTCTCTGCACTCATTCCCGTTTCTTCAGCCACAGCGTGCCATAACCGCTGATCCTCTTTGGGATAACCAAATGTGTGGGTGGAAAGTAATAAATCAAGGTGTGAGGCCAGACCGGTATGCTCCAGCTTCACCGCCAGGTTATGGGGATGCGCGTTGGTGAGCAAAATACGGCGCTTGCCGCTGGCTTTTAAGGCATCAAGAAACGGTACAGTATCTTCACGCAAAACGGCGCGCGGTCCCTGTTCCGTTGTCATGGCGCAAATATCAAGATCCAGGCATTCGCTCCAGTAATCCAGGCAGTACCAGTTTAGCGTATGCTGCACGGCATGATACTGCTGACGAATATAGTCCTGGGCTTCCTGGGGAGAGATACCCTGTTTCGCGCCATAGGTTTCCGGCACCAGTTTTTGCCAGAAATAGTTATCGAATGCCAGGTCGAGCAGCGTGCCGTCCATATCTAACAACACGGTATCGACATCCTGCCAGGCAATATTGATCTGCATGGAAACTCCCCAGAAGAAAACATGATGCGCGACAGGGTAGCATATCCTGTCGCGCGAGCGTGTTATCGAATCAGGCTTTCCGGGTTGTCGATCAGCGTTGGATTCAGGCAACTTTCGTAGTAGCTCTGAATTTCCGTGATGCGGGAGCGGTGACGCTGGTAGCGTCTGAAGGCCTGTATGCTGTTGTAGACAGCGCATCCGAGCATAGAGAACATCAGCAGCGTTGTGCCAAGGTAACGCCATAATCCTGAACGATCCGGGATACGGTGCAGGCCAATGTGCTGGGTGCCATTGGCGTCGGTTGAAATATTGGTGACGATCCCCTCCGCGCGAAACGGCGTCTGCATCAGCATCTGCGCCAGGCGCTGGAAGGCGTTCCACTGTTCCTGTGGGGGATAGTCATATAGCGAGGTTGTCGGCCACGGCTGATCGACCAGATCGCTGCCTTCGTCGCTGATAATCAGGAAACCGCCAGGGGCTGGGCTATTCAGCGTCTGGGCCGCTCGCGCAGTCTCGCGTGAAATAAACGGCGCCGTAGAGGTATTCACCAGATTATCCAACGACTCCGCGCTTACCGGACGCAGCAGCACGTTCACGCCATCCAGTTTGCCTGCGTTTGCCCGTTTCACCAGCGCCGTCCAGTCTTTACTGTTACCAAGGTTAACCAGTGCATTTTTTAAACGTACACATTCATCTTTGGCCGCGCACAGATCAGCCGTTTTCAGGACGATCTCGCCAAAATCGTCCAGTAACACCATTCCGGACTTTTGGATTGCCGAGCGTAACGATGCGCTGACGCGAGAGTCATCATCCGCTTTGGGGTGCAGTTGGCGGTTCACCGCCTGCGTGAGCGCGGTGGCTTTATTCACCAGGTCGGACTCAGGCAGCGGTAATGCGCGTGCGTCATTCCAGATAATTTGCGTGCAATCGAAAGGCATAAACGGCGCGGAAGGCTGCGCATTCCAGCTCCCCTGGGTATGAATGTTACACATACCCGTACCGCTCAGATGCAGCGTGTCACCCACGCGAACGCCCGCGTTTTCAAGCTGTTTAACGCTGGTGGCTTCGATAGTTTGTGCGCCCTTCATCCAGGAAAGCGTAAGCTTAATCGGCATATCCAGCGGGATCCAAAACAGCAGCATCAGCAGCACCAGCAACGAGCCGCCCGCGATGACGGCGTTGCGCAGCCAGTGCTGTAACGGGAAGTTTTTGACTTCATCATGCAGCGATAAAAAACGCCCCTGGCGTACAACGTGGCGATCGAGATAAATATCAATATCCGTTTGCTGGCCAAGATCTTGTGCGATGTAAGGCTGCCAGTGCGGTGGATAAATCAGATCAATAATACCTAGCGAGATATTATTAATTTGCTCCTGGTCGTTTTCGCCAAACAGCCCCCAGCGACGCGGCGTACCGCGCAGACAATGAATTTCCCGCAGGGCGGTTTTAGACGGTGGGGCAAACAGCCCCCACAGACCCGCAGCCAGTAGCAGCACCGCGCCACCAAATGTCCACGGAACAAACGTATCCGGGATTATCAAACAGAAAAAGAACAGCAGGAACGATGCGGCAATCAGTAACGCCTCGCGCAATCCCGATGGGCGGCTAAGCGCATATTCTTCATGGGTTTCCTGGCGAATATTCAGCAGTTCAATCTGCTCGCTTTCTTCACCGCGAATGGACGCCTGGGTAGAAGCGGTGTGCTGTAACGCATAGCCACGCGCTTCCTGCATATATTCCTGCAGCGTATGGCCGTTCAGGGAGATAACCAGCGGTATCGTATTGGTGTGGATTAGCTCAACGCTGTTTTCGTCATTGATGTATTGTTCCCAGAAAGGGGGAAGATGTACCTCAACGGAATCAAGATAGTAACGCCATTTGTTAGGATCGTCGGTAGTAATGCCGTAACGTGTAATCGCGTGCGTAAGTACGATGACGCTATTACTTTGGGCATTCAGCGTTAATGACACCGGCGCGGAGCTGGCGCCCGTTGGACCAGGTACCTGCTGAATTTGACTAAGGCTTTCGAGATAGTTTTCGACTGCACTGCGCTCTTCAGGCGTGAGTTTACGCTTCGAGGCGTCTGAGAAGACGTTGCTCAAGGGTAAATTTTTCCGTCTGGATTTCGTTCTGAGTAGCCATCCTGCAAGCAATGAGCAGGCCAGCAAAGCAGCTAAAAAAATCAGAATGGTGCTCATGCTTTCCCCATCTTACTTAGTCTGTCAGGCGTGGTCAGTCGCACCCTGTTCAATATTCGTGATTCTGTGGTTGGCTATCGGCAAGTGTGGAGTCGAACTTGAGCATCTTTAAGTACAGCCCAGTAAATGCGAATCATAGCAAAATCACTAAAAATGGAATATCAGCAAATTCCTGGAGTTATTTCAACCTATTGACTTTTAATTTGAAATAGGGATTAACTTTTAGTACGTTACATAAATGTAAATAAACGGCAATTCACATTGCCGAAACCGTGCGGTATATCGCACAATAACCCCAGATTTCACAGCAAAGATCCTCACAATGAGCAAATCATTACAGAAACCCACGATTTTGAAAGTGGAAACCGTCGCCCAATCCCGGCTGTTTAAAGTCGAAAGCGTGGACCTTGAGTTCAGCAATGGCGTACGCCGCGTTTATGAACGTATGCGCCCGTCCACGCGTGAAGCGGTAATGATTGTGCCGATTGTGGACGACCACCTGATCCTCATTCGCGAATACGCGGTCGGGACCGAATCTTACGAACTGGGTTTTTCCAAGGGGTTAATCGATCCTGGCGAAAGCGTGTATGAAGCGGCGAATCGGGAGCTGAAAGAAGAGGTGGGGTTTGGCGCAAAAGATCTGACGTTTTTAAAGAAACTCAGCATGGCGCCGTCCTATTTCTCCAGCACGATGAACATCGTGGTGGCGGAGGACTTATATCCTGAATCGCTGGAAGGTGATGAGCCTGAACCATTACCGCAGGTGCGCTGGCCGCTGGCGCATTTGATGGATCTGCTGGAAGATCCTGATTTTCACGAAGCGCGTAATGTGAGTGCGCTGTTCCTCGTGCGCGAATGGCTGAAAGGACAAGGGCGGCTTTAATTTCTCTTCGCAAATAATAAAAAAGGCGCCGAAGCGCCTTTTTTTGATCGGTCAGGAATCAGAACAGTTCGTGCGTCTCACCATTATCGATAATGGTCGTCCCCACCTCATGCACCGCCTGTTGCGTCGGCTGAGTGCCTTCAATGAAGTATTCTGCGCGGCTGTTGCCACCGCTTGCTAGTTGACCGGTGCTGCGATCGATATTGACCGTCACGATACCCGGCGGCGGCGTCAGCGGCTGCTCAGGCACGCCTTCCAGCACGGACTTCATATAGGCATCCCAGGCAGGCTGTGCGCTCTTTGCGCCGCCTTCGTAGCCGGAGATCTGGTCTTTGATCGCCCCAGAAGCCGTCGTGTGTCCGAGATTGCGGCGATGGTCATCAAACCCGATCCATACCGACGTCACCACGCCTGGCCCGTAGCCGGAGAACCATGCATCTTTAGAGCTGTTGGTGGTCCCGGTTTTCCCGCCGATATCATGGCGCTGTAAATCGCGACCTGCACGCCAACCGGTTCCCATCCAGCCCGGCTCACCAAAGATATTGGTGTTCAGGGCGCTTTTAATCAGGAAGGCCAGCGGCGTGTTGATCACGTGTGGAGCGTACTCCTGCGTTCCGCTTTGCGCGACCAGCGCCTGGTTTGCCTGCTCAAGCTGAGGCATAGGCACGGCGGCATTCTGCTGTTCCTGCGAGACGGCGACATCTTCGACGTTACTGTTTTCCAGCACGTTAGATTTCTGGGTATCACCATAAATCACCGGAATATCGCATTCCGGACAGGCAATTTTCGGCTTCGCCTCGAAGATAACGCCGCCCATATCGCTTTCGATTTTACTGATGAAATACGGATCGACCAGGAAGCCGCCGTTAGACATCACTGCATAACCGCGCGCCACCTGCAACGGCGTGAACGAGGCAGAACCCAGTGCCAGCGACTCGGTGTGCACAATGTTCTGTGCCGGGAAGCCGAAACGTTGCAGATACTCTGCCGCGTAATCCACGCCCATCGCGCGCATGGCGCGTACCATCACCACGTTTTTCGACTGACCCAGCCCCTGACGTAAGCGGATAGGACCGGCGTATTGCGGTGGTGAGTTCTTCGGCTGCCAGTCGGAACCCGCGCCGGCATCCCAACGGGAGATCGGCACGTCGTTAAGCATGCTCGCCAGCGTCAGACCTTTATCCATCGCGGCGGTATACAGGAATGGTTTGATGTTGGAACCCACCTGGCGTAACGCCTGGGTTGCACGGTTAAACTTGCTCTGGTTGAAGTCAAAACCACCGACCAGCGCCAGCACCGCGCCGTTTTGCGGATTGATGGAGACCAGTGCGGAGTTGACGTCCGGTACTTGCGCCAGCCACCAGGCATCGCCAACCTGGCGTACCCAGATTTGCTGCCCGGTTTGCACCACATCAGTCACTTTGCGCGGCGTCGGGCCTTGCTGGGTATCCGAGCGGTAAGGACGCGCCCAGCGCATGCCATCCATCCGTAATGACACTGACGTACCATCCGCCAGCGCGGCAATGGCTTCCTGCGGATTGGCGCTGGTAACAACCGCCGGTAGCAGGGGACCATAAGTCGGTAGCGCTTTCAGCGTATCGGTGATTTTCTTGCTGTCCCAACTGCTTTCGCCCACTTTCCACAGCACGTTCGACGGGCCGCGGTAACCGTGGCGCATGTCGTAATCCATCACGTTGTTACGTACTGCCTGCTGAGCAGCCTGCTGTACTTTGCGCGTAATGGTGGTGGTGATGCGATACCCGTCCTCATAGGCTTTCTCGCCATAACGGTTATACATCTCCTGGCGCACCATCTCAGAGAGATACGGCGCGGAGAAGGCGATTTCCGGCGCGTGGTAGTTGGCGTCAATGGCTTCGCCGCGCGCCTGATCGTACTGGGCCTGCGTGATGTAGTTTTCGCTCAACATACGCGACAGTACGACGTTACGTCGCGCGGTTGCCCTTTCCATCGAATAGAGGGGGTTGAAGGTTGACGGCGCTTTTGGCAGACCGGCAATCACCGCAATTTCACTTAAGCTGAGCTGATCAACCGTCTTACCGAAATAGACCTGCGCGGCAGCACCTACGCCATAAGCGCGATACCCCAGGTAAATCTTGTTCAGATACAGTTCGAGGATCTCATCTTTACTCAGCAGTTGTTCAATGCGGATCGCCAGGAACACTTCTTTGATCTTACGCATCAGCGTACGTTCCGGGCTCAGGAAGAAGTTTCTCGCCAACTGTTGGGTGATGGTGCTGGCCCCTTGTGATGCATGACCGGAGAACAGCGCGACGCTGGCAGCACGGAAGATCCCCACCGGGTCTACCCCGTGGTGCTCATAAAAACGACTGTCTTCGGTAGCGATAAAGGCTTTAACCATTACCGGCGGCATCTGATCCAGGGTGACCGGGATTCGACGTTTCTCGCCATATTGCGCGATAAGCTCGCCATCAGCGCTGTAAACCTGCATCGGGATCTGTAAACGCACATCTTTGAGCGTCGCGACGTCAGGTAATTGCGGCTCAATATAGCGATAGAGGCCATAAATCGAGCCTGCTCCCAGCAGGATGCAACATACTGCAAGGATTAATAAATACTTTACGAACTTCACTGGAGATTTCCCATTTAGTGGCATTTGGGCAGTTTATAAACAAACGCGCGGTAGTATAAAGGCAAGCCAGACGCATTGATATACCCGTTAAAGCAACGGGTGATAAGGAGATCATCAGCAATGGCTTTCAATATCTGGAAAATTGGTCTGCATATTCAGCAACATGAAGCGCTGGCTGTCGCCGTAGTTCACGACGCATCCGGTCGGTTTCTCCAGCGCTGGTGGCGTATACCGCTGACGCCTCAGGTTATCGTCGATGGCCACATTCGCGAGCCTGAACAGCTTGTCGCAGCGCTACTGCCGTGGAGCCGGGAGCTTCCTCGCCGACACCATATTCATCTCTCTTTTCCTGCCAACAGGACGTTACAAAAAAAGTACCCTCGTCCGGAAATGATGCTGGGCGAGCCGGAGCAAGCCGCATGGTTATCCGGTTCGATGGCGCGTGAGCTGGATATGGCGCCGGATGCGCTGCATTTTGATTATAGCGAAGACACGTTAAGCCCGGCGTTTAACGTCACTGCCGCGCAAAGCAAAGAGGTTTCAGCGCTTCTGACGCTTATCCAAACGTTGAAGGTTCAGGTTACGGCGATTACGCCGGATGCCAGCGCGTTACAGCGATTTATACCTTACCTGCCAGAACGTCATCAGTGTCTGGTATGGCGTGATGACACCCAGTGGCTATGGGCGACCCGTTCGGCATGGGGGCGTAAATCAACGGGCGATATTGGCTGTATCGACGAGCTTGCCGCGACATTATCGCTTTCCACGACAGCCATTGCGCTATGCGATCCCAGCGGCTTCGATCCTTTAAGCGTGGTGTCTGTACGCCAGCCGCCAATTCCAACGCAAAGCCATCGCTTCACCATTGCACTGGGACTCGCTATGGGAGGCACATGTTGATGATAGCGACCATCAATCTTCTGCCCTGGCGCCAGACGCGACGTCGCGCCTGCCTACGCTTCTGGAGTGTTTTATTTGGCGCTTCGCTACTGCTTAGTAGCGGCGTGTTGTTGCGCTATTACAGCGTTTTGAGCGTAGAAAACCAGGTCGAATTGTTGTTAGCGGATGCCGAAAAGACGCGGGCCGAGGCTTTAATGGCGCTAAAGCCGCGTGTGCAGCAGCGCCAGCAACGATGGCAACAGGTTCAAGCGCGGAACAAACAGCGTGAGCAGACCCGAAGCTGGCAGCGGGTTTTGCAAGGGCTGGCGGAATTACTGCCAGAGCAGGCGTGGTTAACAAAAATAACCTGGCAGCAGGATACGCTGGAACTGACGGGAAACACGCTGAGCTTTGCCGCGCTGAAGGCGCTGGAAGCGCAATTACGCCAGCTGCCGCTATTTAAATTGGGTAGCCCTGGCGAAACGCAGCAGGATGCGCAGGGACGCTGGCAATTCCACTATCGACTGATGCGGAGCGGTGCGCATGAAAACGCTTTGTGATAGCTGGTTAGCGCAGTCGCCGCGCTTTCGGCTCATCTGCGGCTGTGGCTGGATGCTGGGACTGCTCATCGTCGTCATGTTATGCCTCAGCTCCACCGCGCAGAAACGGGTTATGCAACAAGAGGCGCTAAACCAGCAACGAGCGGCCACTCAGGCACAATGGCGAAATTTATATCTGCTGGCGGCATCGCCAGAAGAGCCTGAAGAGACGCTGATTCCGTTCTCCCCACTGCTGTTTCAGACTCCTCTTGCACATCTTATCCACTGGCAACCCTCCGCACAGGGCGGAGAAATGACGCTGAAGCCAGAGTGGGATGCCATCCCGCCGATGTTTGACCAATTAGCGGAGCAAGGGATGAACGTCCGCCGGTTTTCTCTTTACGCAGAAGGTGCGGAGCTGCTGTTAACACTACAACTGGAGCGCCTGAATGATGGTTGAACGCTGGCTGTTGGCGTGCGTAAGCGTACTGATACTCACCGGTATGCGTAATCCCTTCCTGCCGCCGGAGGACCGTTGCCAAATTGCTGAGCTGTCGGCATGGCGCTATCAGGGAATATTGAGCCAGGGCGCGCGACCCATTGGCATTGTTCAGGATAGCCAGAAAAAATGGCAGCGGGTTGAGCGAAATGATGTCCTGAAAAACGGTTGGACGGTTACGCAGATAACGGCCCAGAGCGTAATCCTCGACACAGGGAAAAACTGCGAGCCGTCGCAGTGGCAGTGGCAACGACAAGGAGCGATAAATGAAGCGATGGATGGCATGGATAGTACTCGTACTGGTGGTCGGGATTCAGAGCGTACTGGCGGCGAAATCACAAAACGTGACGCTGGTGGTCGATGATGTGCCGGTTGTGCAGGTATTGCAGGCGCTGGCCGAACAGGAAAAGAAAAACCTGGTAGTTTCACCAGATGTCAGCGGTGTGCTGTCACTGCATTTGACGGATGTGCCCTGGAAGCAGGCATTGCAAACGGTGGTGAAAAGCGCCGGGCTGGTATTACGCCAGGAAGGCAACATTCTGCATGTGCATTCTGTTCAATGGCAGAGTGAAAATGCGGCTCGTCAGGACAATGAGCAGGCACGGCTTCAGGCCAGCCTGCCGTTGGAACATCGCAGTATCATTTTGCAATATGCTGATGCCTCCGAGCTGGCAAAAGCCGGAGAAAAGCTGCTCAGCGCCAAAGGAAGCATGACGGTGGATAAACGCACCAACCGCTTACTGCTGCGTGATAATAGCGTTGCGCTTAACGCACTGGAAACGTGGGTGGCGCAAATGGATCTGCCGGTTGCACAAGTCGAACTGGCGGCGCATATCGTGACGATTAATGAAAAAAGCTTGCGTGAGCTGGGGGTAAAGTGGTCGCTGACTGACGCACAGCAATCGGGGGCGGTGGGGAACGTCACAACGCTTGCCAGCGATCTTTCTGTATCCACAGCCACATCCCGTGTGGGATTTAACATTGGCCGTATTAACGGTCGTTTACTCGAGCTGGAGCTGTCTGCGCTGGAGCAAAAACAGCAGTTGGACATCATCGCCAGTCCACGCTTACTGGCTTCTCACCTGCAACCTGCCAGTATTAAGCAGGGTAGTGAGATCCCTTATCAGGTCTCCAGCGGTGAAAGCGGCGCGACATCCGTCGAGTTCAAGGAAGCTGTATTAGGGATGGAAGTCACGCCCACCGTATTGCAGAAAGGACGAATCAGACTAAAACTGCATATCAGCCAGAATGTTCCCGGGCAGGTGCTACAGCAGGCGGATGGCGAAGTTCTGGCTATTGATAAGCAGGAGATTGAAACTCAGGTCGAGGTAAAAAGCGGCGAGACGATTGCGCTGGGCGGGATTTTTTCACATAAGAATAAATCCGCAGCCGACAGCGTGCCGCTGTTGGGCGACATCCCCTGGCTTGGCTCTCTCTTTCGTCATGATGGTAAAGAAGACGAACGGCGTGAATTAGTGGTTTTTATTACGCCCAGACTGGTTTCAACGCAATAACTTATGCATGAAAAGCCGTTGTTTTTGCACTGAACACGTTTCAGAGATTTGACGTGCGGGTGTATTTAGCATACAAGGAGTACCGATTTGAGTGTCGGTACTTTTCTTTACTTATGCGGCAGTAAATACGCTTTGCCTTTCTGGTGGTGTGTCATAGGCTTATTTGGTGTCATTTGGCTGCGCAATACGTCGCCAGGTCTGATGTTTGCAGGGTAGCATGCCTGCCACGACCAGAAATGCGTAAGGTTTGGTGATTTATTCAGTTGCCAAACCCGCTTGAGTATTGAGATAATTTTCAGTCTGACTCTCGCAATATCTTATGAGGTTTCAGTTCATGTCCTGCTGCGCTGAGTGTCTGCGAAGCGGGTTTACCATTAACGAATAGTCTTAGTAGTACCGAAAAAATGGCAGAGAAACGCAATATCTTTCTGGTTGGGCCTATGGGTGCCGGAAAAAGCACTATTGGGCGCCAGTTAGCTCAACAACTCAATATGGAATTTTACGATTCTGATCAAGAGATTGAGAAACGAACCGGAGCTGATGTGGGCTGGGTCTTCGATGTAGAAGGTGAAGACGGCTTCCGTGATCGCGAAGAAAAAGTCATCAACGAGTTGACGGAAAAACAGGGTATTGTGCTGGCAACTGGCGGTGGCTCTGTTAAATCACGTGAAACACGTAACCGTCTTTCCGCGCGTGGCGTCGTGGTCTATCTTGAAACGACAATTGAAAAACAACTTGCGCGAACTCAACGTGACAAGAAACGCCCGCTGCTGCAGGTAGAATCGCCGCCTCGTGAAGTTCTGGAAGCGTTGGCTGACGAACGCAATCCTCTGTACGAAGAGATTGCTGACGTGACCATTCGCACCGACGATCAGAGCGCAAAAGTCGTAGCAAACCAGATTATTCATATGTTGGAAAGCAACTAACTCTGGCTGAATACACACTCGTCTGCGGGTACAAGTAACTAAGGTGGATGTCGCGTAATGGAGAGGATCACAGTCACTCTCGGGGAACGTAGTTACCCTATCACCATCGCGGCTGGTTTGTTTAATGAGCCAGCTTCATTCTTACCGCTGAAATCGGGCGATCAGGTTATGTTGGTAACCAACGAAACCCTGGCTCCCCTTTATCTCGATAAGGTTCGCGGCGTACTTGAACAGGCGGGTGTTAACGTTGATAGCGTTATCCTTCCCGATGGCGAGCAGTATAAAAGCCTGACGGTTCTGGATACGGTTTTCACTGCGTTACTGCAAAAACCGCACGGTCGTGATACCACGTTAGTCGCACTTGGCGGCGGCGTGATAGGCGATCTGACCGGTTTTGCGGCAGCCAGCTATCAGCGTGGTGTTCGTTTTATTCAAGTCCCGACAACTCTGTTGTCGCAGGTCGACTCCTCCGTTGGCGGCAAAACCGCCGTAAACCATCCCCTCGGTAAAAACATGATTGGCGCGTTTTACCAACCGGCGTCCGTGGTGGTGGATCTCGATTGTCTGAAAACGCTTCCTGCGCGTGAGCTGGCATCGGGGCTGGCGGAAGTGATCAAATACGGCATCATCCTTGACGGTGAATTTTTCAGTTGGCTGGAAGAAAATCTGGATGCGTTATTGCGTCTGGATGGTCCGGCGATGGCGTACTGTATTCGTCGTTGTTGTGAGCTGAAAGCAGAAGTTGTCGCAGCGGACGAGCGTGAAATGGGCTTACGTGCTTTACTGAATCTGGGACACACATTTGGCCATGCGATCGAAGCTGAAATGGGTTATGGCAATTGGTTACATGGTGAAGCCGTTGCAGCAGGTATGGTAATGGCTGCTCGTACGTCAGAACGTCTTGGACAGTTTACCTCCGCTGATACGCAGCGCATCATTACGCTGCTGCAGCGAGCGGGCTTGCCGGTCAATGGACCGCGTGAAATGTCCAGCGAGGCTTATCTGCCGCACATGCTGCGAGATAAAAAAGTGTTAGCGGGAGAGATTCGTTTAGTGCTTCCGCGGGCTATAGGGAAGAGTGAAGTGCGCGGCGGAGTGTCGCACGAGGTGGTTCTTAACGCTATTGCTGATTGCCAGCCGGCGTAACAACAAGAAAGGTCTGGCTTGCGTTGCGAAACGTAGGTCTTTTAGCTTCAGGTTATGTGCAAAGTCGTAAGCATTAACCTTTGAGTGGGGTGTTAAATGGATGAATTCAAACCAGAAGACGAGCTGAAACCCGATCCCAGCGATCGTCGTACTGGTCGTTCTCGTCAATCGTCTGAACGCGATAATGAGCCGCAAATCAATTTTGATAATGTTGATCTGGATGCTGACGATCGCCGTCCTGCGCGCGCACGTAAAGAGCGTGAAGAAGAACGGGACATTGAAGAAGAGTATGAATCTGAGGACGATGACGTGGATGAAGAGCGTGTAGAACGCCGTCCGCGCAAGCGTAAGAAACCCGCCAGCAAGCCTGCCTCTCGTCAGTATATGATGATGGGTGTCGGTGTCCTGGTGCTGTTGCTGCTGATCATCGGTATCGGTTCTGCGCTGAAAGCCCCCTCATCATCTCCCAGTGAGCAGGCTGGATCTGGCGAGAAGAGCATTGATCTTTCTGGCAACAACGCGACGGATCAGGCGAGCACGACTACGCCTGCAGCAGGCGCTGAGCAGACCGCTGGCAATACCCAGCAGGATGTTTCCCTACCGCCGATTTCCTCTACCCCAACTCAAGGTCAGACACCTGCGGCAACTGAAGGCCAGCAGCGTGTTGAAGTGCAGGGCGATCTGAACAACGCTCTGACGCAACCGCAAGGCCAGGAGCAGGTTAACAATGTAGTGGTTAACTCTACGCTGCCGACCGAACCTGCGACCGTTGCGCCAGTTCGTAATGGTAATGCTGTGCGCCAGACTGCGAAAACGGAAACGGCTGAACGCCCTGCTGCGACACACCAGGAACGTAAACAGGCTGTTATTGAGCCGAAGAGCAAACCGCAAACTACGGTGAAAGCGACGCAGACAGAGCCGAAACCTGTTGCTCAGGCAAAACCAACTGCAACTGCGCCGACGACCACAACCAAAGCACCTGTGGTTACCGCTACACCGAAGGCGACCGTTGAGCCGAAAGCAACCGCGACTACAACGCCTGCGCCAACTGCGACGGCAACAACGTCAACGCCTGTTGCTGGTGGAGCGAAAAGTGCAGGAAATGTCGGAGCGTTAAAATCTGCGCCGTCCAGCCATTACACGCTGCAGCTCAGCAGTTCTTCTAACTACGACAACCTTAACGGTTGGGCGAAGAAAGAAAACCTGAAGAACTACGTGGTGTATCAGACGACGCGTAACGGTCAACCGTGGTATGTTCTGGTAACAGGCGTGTATGCGTCTAAAGAAGATGCGAAACGTGCAGTGTCTACGCTCCCCGCCGATATTCAGGCGAAAAATCCGTGGGCAAAACCGCTGCACCAGGTTCAGGCCGATTTGAAGTAAGATAGGATATGTTCTGCAATGGTTTGCTGTTTCGCCCAATTGCGGGACAAAGACTAAAGCGCAGGATGCTGTCGGAGCTTTCTCCACAGCCGGAGAAGGTGTAATTAGTTAGTCAGCATGAAAAAAAATCGCGCTTTTTTGAAATGGGCAGGGGGAAAATACCCCCTGCTTGATGATATCAAACGGCATTTACCTCAGGGTGAATGCCTGATTGAACCTTTCGTGGGTGCCGGGTCGGTGTTTCTCAACACCGACTTTTCTCGTTATATTCTTGCCGATATCAACAGCGACCTCATCAGTCTCTATAACATCGTGAAGACACGTACCGATGAGTATGTGCAGGCTTCACGTGAGCTGTTTATGCCTGAAACTAATCAGGCTGAGGTGTACTATCGGTTCAGAGAAGAATTTAATGCCAGTCAGGATCCGTTCCGCCGTGCAGTACTGTTCTTGTATCTGAACCGCTTTGGTTACAACGGATTGTGCCGTTATAACCTGCGCGGCGAGTTTAATGTACCGTTTGGTCGTTATAAAAAACCTTACTTCCCGGAAGCCGAGTTGTACCATTTTGCTGAAAAAGCGCAGAATGCGGAGTTCCATTGTCTCTCCTATGAAGAGTGCATGGACCGTGCGGATAGCAACTCTGTGGTCTATTGTGACCCGCCTTATGCACCGCTTTCGGCGACGGCAAATTTCACCGCGTATCATACCAACAGCTTTAGCCCAAAAGAGCAGGCGCATCTGGCCGAGATGGCAGAAAAGCTGGTCAGTAAGCAGATCCCGGTGTTAATTTCGAACCATGACACGCCCGATACCCGCGAATGGTACCGATCGGCGAAACATTTTCAGGTCAAAGTGCGGCGCAGCATTAGCAGCAATGGCGGCACGCGTAAAAAGGTGAACGAACTGCTGGCACTGTATAAACCAGGAGTTGTAACGCCTGCGAAGAAATAATTCTCAAGGAGAAGCGGATGAAACAGTATTTGATCGCCCCCTCAATTCTGTCGGCTGATTTTGCCCGCCTGGGTGAGGACACCGCGAGAGCGCTGACTGCCGGTGCCGACGTCGTACACTTCGATGTCATGGACAATCACTACGTACCGAACCTGACCATCGGCCCGATGGTACTGAAATCGCTGCGTAAATATGGCATTACTGCCCCGATTGACGTTCATCTGATGGTGAAACCGGTCGATCGTATTGTCCCGGACTTCGCCGCCGCCGGCGCGAGCATCATTACTTTTCACCCGGAAGCCTCCGAGCATGTCGATCGCACTTTACAGCTGATCAAAGAGCATGGCTGTAAAGCGGGCCTGGTGTTTAACCCGGCAACACCGCTGAGCTATCTGGACTACGTCATGGATAAGCTCGATGTGATCCTGCTGATGTCCGTTAACCCAGGTTTTGGCGGGCAGTCCTTTATCCCACAAACGCTGGATAAGCTGCGCGAAGTGCGTCGTCGTATTGATGAATCTGGCTACGATATCCGCCTTGAAGTGGACGGCGGCGTCAAGGTGAACAACATTGGTGAAATCGCGGCGGCGGGTGCAGATATGTTTGTCGCAGGCTCTGCTATTTTCGACCAACCAGACTACAAAAAAGTCATTGATGAAATGCGCAATGAACTGGCGAAGGTAAGTCATGGATAAGTTTCAGGATATTCGGGGCGTTGCATTTGACCTCGACGGTACGCTGGTCGACAGCGCGCCGGGATTAACCGCAGCGGTGGATATGGCGCTGTATGCGCTGGAACTGCCGATTGCCGGTGAAGAACGCGTTATCACCTGGATTGGCAACGGTGCAGATGTACTGATGGAGCGCGCGCTGGCGTGGTCGCGTCAGGAGCGCGCCACACTACGTAAGACAATGGGTAAACCGCCCGTTGATGATGATATCCCAGCCGAAGAACAGGTGCGTATTTTGCGTAAGCTGTTCGACAGATACTACGGCGATGTCGCAGAGGAAGGGACATTCCTGTTCCCTGATGTTGCCGACACGCTGGGCGCGCTGCATGCGAAAGGATTGCCGCTGGGTCTGGTGACCAACAAACCGACCCCGTTTGTCGCGCCATTGCTTGAGGCGTTAGATATCGCCAAATACTTTAGCGTGGTCATCGGTGGTGACGACGTGCAGAATAAAAAACCGCATCCGGATCCGCTACTGCTGGTAGCAAGCAAGCTTGGCATCAAGCCTGAGCAATTGCTCTTCGTAGGGGATTCACGTAATGATATTCAGGCGGCAAAAGCTGCTGGCTGTCCGTCCGTTGGCCTGACTTATGGCTACAACTACGGCGAGTCGATCGCGCTGAGCCAACCCGACGTTATTTACGACCGTATTAATGAACTACTGCCCGTTCTCGGGCTTCCGCATAGCGAAAATCAGGAATCAAAAAATGACTAAGCCCATCGTTTTTAGTGGCGCACAGCCCTCAGGTGAATTGACCATTGGCAACTATATGGGTGCGCTGCGTCAGTGGGTGAGCATGCAGGATGACTACCATTGCATCTACTGCATCGTTGACCAACATGCCATCACCGTTCGTCAGGATGCTCAGCAGTTGCGTAAAGCAACGCTCGATACGCTGGCGCTGTATCTGGCATGCGGTATCGATCCTGAAAAAAGCACCATTTTCGTCCAGTCTCATGTACCGGAACACGCACAGTTAGGTTGGGCGCTGAACTGCTACACCTATTTCGGCGAGCTGAGCCGTATGACCCAGTTCAAAGACAAATCCGCACGCTATGCGGAGAACATCAACGCCGGTCTGTTTGATTATCCGGTGCTGATGGCGGCAGACATCCTGCTGTATCAGACCAACCAGGTACCGGTTGGCGAAGATCAGAAACAGCATCTGGAACTAAGCCGCGATATCGCCCAGCGCTTCAACGCCCTGTATGGCGACATCTTCAAAGTGCCTGAGCCGTTCATTCCTAAATCCGGTGCGCGCGTGATGTCGCTGCTGGAGCCGACGAAGAAAATGTCCAAGTCGGATGACAACCGCAACAACGTGATCGGCCTGCTGGAAGATCCGAAATCCGTGGTTAAGAAAATCAAACGTGCGATGACCGACTCCGAAGAGCCGCCTGTTGTACGCTACGACGTGCAGAATAAAGCGGGTGTTTCCAACCTGCTGGATATCCTCTCTGCCGTTACCGGCCAGAGCATTCCGGAGCTGGAACAACACTTTGAAGGCAAGATGTATGGTCATCTGAAAGGTGAAGTCGCAGAGGCCGTTTCCGGCATGCTGACCGAGCTTCAGGAGCGTTATCACCGTTTCCGTAACGATGAAGCTTTCCTGCAGCAGGTGATGAAAGATGGCGCTGAAAAAGCCAGCGCACGCGCGTCTGTTACGCTGAAAGCGGTTTACGAAGCGATTGGTTTTGTCGCCAAGCCGTAATGCGCTCTGCGTTGCTGAAGAAACCGGGTTCTACCCGGTTTTTTTTCGCCTGTTCGCTGGCGAATCTCAAAAAAATATGAAGCGCCTCGCCGTTTGCATATTTCCTTATATCAATCAATTTAATGAAGATATAAATATTCAATTTACTGAAGATATAAAATGCGTCGGATATTTATCAAGAGAGAGGAGGGACTGACAACCCTGGCCCGCTACCTGCTCGGCGAGAAGTGCGGTAGCGTGTGAATGAGCATCAAACCAATAAATAAAAAAACCGGGGATTTCCCGGTTTTTTTGTATCTGCGCAATCGCTTCTGTTACAGATCTGCAGCCGGGCCACAGCCACCAATAATTTTAGAAATAGAAATTGCCGGATGCAGGAAGTAATCGTAGGTGCAGTTATCTTTTTTGTTATCAACATGACCAGTACACGCGGTCAGCGTAGCCAGAACACCAGCAACGATAGTGATTTTTGCAAATTTCAGCATGTTAAAATCCTTGTAAGATATCTATTTTTAAATGGATGAAATCCATTTCTCGGCGGTTAAGATATCAACTAAAATAAACTTAAAGTAGTCCGGATTAGGACATAACAAGTTTTATATAAAATATGCTTTCAATGAATTTAAATGTTTTAAAAATACATTTAATTAATGATTAACGGTTGGGCTACTGAGGCGAGTATATAGCGTATATCGGTTATTTATTTCTATCGGAAGATAAATAAATGCCCTGAATACGAACTGTCCGACTTTATGGGGCAGTCCAATATCAGGGCATTTTTAAGCATTCAATTAATGGTTCGAGAACCAGTTCAGCTTATCGCGTAGTCCAACCACGCGGCCGACGATAATCAGCGCCGGGCTTTCAACCTGCTGCGCCAGTTCTCCGAGTTGCGAAAGCACCCCGTTAACAACGCGTTGCTTCACGGAGGTACCGTTTTCTACCAGCGCGACAGACATATCGGGTTGCATGCCGAATTCGATCAGTTTTTCCTGGATAGTCGCCGCCTGATTGAGGCCCATGTAGAACACCAGCGTCTGTTTCTCTGCTGCCAGGTTTTCCCAGTCCAGCTCACCGCCGGTTTTCAGATGCCCGGTGACCAGACGTACACTCTGGGCGTAATCACGATGGGTCAGTGGAATGCCGGAATAGGCGGAACAACCGGATGCTGCGGTAATACCTGGCACAACGGAGAATGGAATACCGGCATGGCACAGGGTTTCCAGCTCTTCGCCACCACGGCCAAAGATGAACGGGTCGCCACCTTTCAGGCGCACGACGCGTTTGCCCTGTTGCGCTTCACGCAGCAGGATCTGGTTAATTTCTTCCTGCGGTACACAGTGGTAGCCCGCGCGTTTACCGACGAACACCCGGTCGGCATCGCGGCGTACAAGGTTCATGATGTCGTCGGATACCAGACGGTCATAAACCACGACATCCGCTTGCTGGATCTGCTGTAGACCTTTCAGCGTCAGCAGCCCGGCATCGCCAGGACCGGCGCCAACCAGCACTACTTCGCCTCGATGGTCCAACGGTTCGCTGAGCAACTGCTCGGTGGTTTCCTCGACTGCTTTCTGGTCACTGTTCGCCAGCGATTGCGCCAGGCGGTCATTCACGAACAATTTTTCCCAGAAGCGGCGACGTTCACCCATGCTGGCAAACTGTTCTTTCACTCGGGCGCGTAACTTGCCTGCATATTGCGCGACCTGGCCCAGATGCTGAGGCAGCACAGATTCAAGTCTTTCACGTAGCAGACGGGCAAGCACCGGCGATGTACCGCCGGAGGAGACCGCCACCATCAGCGGCGAGCGGTCGATAATGGAGGGCATGATAAAACTGGCTGCTTTTGGCGCATCGACCACGTTGCAGAAAATACGACGTGATTCTGCGGCGGTGCTGACGCTTTGGTTGACGGCATCGTCATCGGTGGCGGCAATAGCCAGCCAGCAGGTGTCGAGCAGGGACTCGTCGAACGGTCCCTCAACCAGCGTCAGCATGCCTTCATCTGCCCATACGGTGAACTGCGGAATAAACGCCAGCGCATTAACCGTTATACGGGCGCCCGCTTCCAGCAGTAACCGCGCTTTGCGTTCTGCGACATCACCACCGCCGACGATCAAGCAGTCGCGGTCACGTAGTTGACAAAATATAGGCAAATGATCCACGACATTACCCCTTAATTATTGGCAGTAGCCTCTGGCTGGTTGATTTTTGCCGGAGCAGGACGCTCCGATTTTGGCGTAGCATACCAATAACCCAATCCCATGAATACGACACCGGACAAAGTATTACCGAGTGTCACCCACAACAGGTTATGACCAATTCCTGACAGGGTATAGGCTTCGCTGTGGTGGCCGAACCAGGAGAGGGCAAACAGCGTCATGTTGGCAACCGAGTGCTCGTAACCGGAAGCGATAAACGCCAGCAGACACCACCAGATAGCGAGGAATTTTGCTGCGCCCTCGGTACGAATTGCCATCCAGATTGCCAGACAAACCAACCAGTTACACAGTGCGCCTTTAAAGAACAGCACCGTTGCTGGCGCGGTGGTTTTCGCCAACGCCACCGAATGGACGATGCTGGTATCGACCGGCAGCAGGCTACCGCCGCCCCAACTGTAAAGCAGAGCGACAAACACGGATCCGACCAGATTACCCAGCCAGGTTTGCGGCAGAATAGCCCACATCTGACCGTGACTGATGGTGCCCGCTTTGACGCCGAGCGTCAGGAACATGGTGTGACCGGTAAACAGTTCCGAACCGGCAATAATGACCAGCGTTAAAGCGATACCAAAGGTTGCACCCATTACCAGAGGACGAACGGACGGGTCGAGCAGATTACCGAGGGTGAAAATAAGAATGATGCCGAGACCGACGTAGGCCCCCGCCATTGCCGAACTGACCCAGAATCCGAGCGGGTTATTAGCCGACAGGCGTGCGATGCGCGCAGCGTTAGCCGCACACTTATTGATAGTGTCTGTGAACATGTGTTGATTATCCTTGAAGTACAAACAATAAAAAGAAATCGTAACCGTAGGCCGGATAAGGCATTTATGCCGCCATCCGGCAATGTGCTTGTGCAATTGCCTGATGGCGCTACGCTTATCAGGCCTACAAATAAAAGACCTACAAATACGTCAAAAAAGGGGAGGCGATGCGCCTCCCAAAAAGTTATTAACCGCGCAGTTGCACCATGCCGTCTTTCACTCGGGCTTCGTAATGTTTCACGGAGAACTGTTCGTCTTCCATGCACAGACCGTCGCTTAAGCGAAAGCGCTGTTTTTTCAGCGGGCTGGCGACCCACAATTCGCCCTGATGTTCAGCAATCAGCCCACGAGAAAGCACGCTGGACTCAAAGAACGGGTCGATGTTGCTGATCGCAAACACCTGGTCGCTGTGATACGGGCGGAAAATCGCAACTTGCTCGCTACCTAACAGGGCGCAGACGCCTGTTGCAGGCAGAATGTCATCGATTTTGCAGATGTTTTTCCACTGGCTCATGCGTTTTCCTCCACCAGAGTCACCGGGATACGCTCATAGGGCGTGGCCGGACGATGTTGTTCACGTTCAGGCACAACCTGGACATTCGGATCGCGTTGATCGCTGTTGATAAAGTGTTTGAAGCGAACCTGTGCGGATGGGGTGTTAACCGTCTCTGTCCACTCGCAGACCACCGCTTCACGCAGACGGGCCATCTCTTCTTCCAGGTGCTGGTTTAGCCCCAGTTTGTCGTCGATGATGACCGATTTCAGATATTCGATACCGCCTTCCAGGTTGTCTAACCATGGTGCGGTTCGGGTCAGTTTGTCAGCGGTACGGATGTAGAACATCATGAAACGATCAAGGTATTTGAGCAGCGTTTCGCGGTCGATATCCGCTGCCAGCAGGTCTGCATGACGAGGTTTCATCCCGCCGTTACCGCAAACGTACAAGTTCCAGCCTTTCTCAGTGGCGATGATACCCACGTCTTTGCCTTGAGCTTCCGCACATTCACGGGTACAGCCGGAGACGCCGAATTTCATTTTGTGCGGGGTACGAATGCCCTTGTAGCGGTTTTCCAGCTCCACGCCGAATCCGACGCTATCGCCGACGCCATAACGGCACCAGGTACTGCCTACGCAGGTTTTCGCCATACGCAGGGCTTTGGCGTATGCGTGACCGGTTTCAAAGCCCGCTTCAATCAGCTGACGCCAGATTTCCGGCAGGTCATCTTTTTGCGCGCCGAACAGGCCGATACGCTGAGAACCGGTGATTTTGGTATACAGGTTAAATTCACGCGCGATACGGCCCACGGCCACGAGGCCTTCAGGAGTAATTTCTCCGCCCGCGGAGCGCGGGATCACGGAGTAGGTACCGTCTTTCTGGATGTTCGCCAGGAAGTTGTCGTTAGTGTCCTGCAGCGGCGTGTGCTGTGGTTTGAGGATGTACTCATTCCAGCAGGAGGCCAGCAGGGAACCTACGGTTGGTTTACACACTTCACAGCCGTAGCCTTTCCCGTGTTTTGCCAGCAGCTCTTCGAAGGTTTTAATTCCTTCTACACGGATCAGATGGAACAGTTCCTGACGCGAGTACGGGAAGTGTTCACACAGGTTGTTGTTAACTTCGATCCCCTGTTTCGCCAGTTCAGCGTTCAGGACCTGCGTTACCAACGGGATACACCCGCCGCAGCCGGTACCAGCTTTGGTTTCAGCTTTCAGCGCTGCAACGGTGTGGCAGCCTTTGTTGATAGCGGCGATCAGCATGCCTTTGGTGACGTCGAAGCAGGAGCAAATCTGCGCGCTGTCCGGCAGTTTATCGACACCGATAGACGGCTTACCGCTGCCCGCGTGAGCTGGCAGAATCAGTGAGTCTGGGTTTTCCGGCAGTTCGATGGCGTTCAGTACCAGCTGCAGCAGGTTGCCGTAATCGCTGGTGTCACCGACTAAAACCGCCCCGAGCAGGGTTTTGTTATCTTCGCTAACGATGAGGCGTTTGTAGACTTCTTTGCTTTCGTCGAGATAGACGTAGCTACGGGCGCCCGGCGTGCGCGCATGCGCGTCGCCAATCCCGCCGACGTCAACACCAAGCAGCTTCAGCTTGGCGCTCAGATCCGCGCCTTCAAAGGCGTTTTCGGTTTCGAGAATATGGTCAACGGCAACCTGCGCCATTTTGTAGCCTGGAGCGACCAGACCATACACGCGGTTGTTCCAGCTGGCGCATTCGCCGATGGCATAGATGTCCGGATCAGAAGTCTGGCAGGTATCGTTAATCACAATACCACCGCGCGGCGCAACGTCGAGGCCGCATTGGGTGGCCAGTTTGTCGCGTGGGCGAATACCGGTAGAAAAGACGATGAAATCGACTTCCAGTTCGCTACCGTCGGCAAAACGCATGGTTTTGCGCGCTTCGGTGCCTTCCTGGACGATCTCTTTAGTGTTTTTGCTGGTGTGGACACGCACGCCCATGCTTTCAATTTTGCGACGTAACTGCTCGCCACCCATGTGATCCAGCTGTTCGGCCATCAGCATCGGGGCAAATTCAATCACGTGGGTTTCAACGCCGAGGCTTTTCAGCGCACCAGCGGCTTCCAGACCCAGCAGGCCACCGCCGACGACGGCACCGCGTTTGCTACGGCGCGCGCAAGACTCAATGGCGTTGAGGTCTTCGATGGTGCGGTAAACGAAGCAGTCTTGGGTTTCCGAACCTTTAATCGGTGGGATCCACGGATAAGAGCCTGTCGCCATGATCAGCTTATCGTAATAGACCGTACGACCCGCGCTGGAGTGGATCACCTTCTCCTGGCGGTTGATGGTGATTGCGCGCTCGCCCACTAACACCTTAACGCCATGCTTCTCGTAGAATCCTTCACGCACCAGAGAAAGTTCTTCGGCGGTGTGGTGGGAGAAGTAGGACGACAGGTGGACACGGTCGTACGCTTTGCGGGGTTCTTCACAGAAGACGGTAATATCAAAATTGGCAGCGTCGGATTTATCAAGAAGATCCTCAATAAAGCGATGGCCGACCATACCATTACCGATAATAGCGAGTCTGACTTTGCTCATTTTTGCCTCGATTTCTTTTCTATTACTGCCTACCTTAACGATTCAGCAACCCCGCTTATTGATGCAAATCAAATTCGCCTTTATATACTCCTTAAGAGGTATATGGCTGATTTAACTGCATTTTTATAAGTTACGGAATTAACAGGCTTTTCGTGTTTGTATAAATAGCGTACAAATTAAGGGGTTTTTGTAAGAATCGGCCTACAGCACCAGAGAAAGAAGAGGGCGCGGGAATAGGCCGGAGGGCGTCTGCGCCTTATCCGGCCTACGAACAGCTTGTCTTGTAGGCCGGATAAGATGCGTTAGCATCGCCATCCGGCACTCAGATTAATGCGTTGCGGGTGCGTTATGCTGGCGATGACGCGTGACGAACCCAAGAATAAAGCACATCACGAATACGACCGCATACAAGCCGTTAGCCGTCTGCAATGCCGCCAGCGGACCGCTGTGCGCCACGATAGGGCCAGTGACCACGAAAGTGAGCATAGTACCGATGGTGCCACAGGTCAGAACGAAGTTAACCAGTTTAGGTGATGCGACCTTCGTCTGCTGGGATCCGAGGGTAATGATGGTGGTATAAATCGCGCTGGAGAAGAAGCCCAACGTCAGAATGAACCACGGCATATGCTCCGGCGTACCGGTGATAAACAGATACATCAGGACGGTAGCCACACCCGCCAGTACGGTCAGGATGCGCTGCAAATCGAAGAAACGCAGGATAAAGCTAAATGCCCACATGCCAACCATGTAAGACATCCAGAAGTCGCTGACCAGTTTACCTGCGTCGTTCAGGCTCATGCCCAGACTTTTGGCGTATTCCGGCACCCAGGAGATAAAGCCCAACTGACCGAGGATGTAGCACAGCGCGGCGATCGCCAGGAACAGCACGCCAATGCCCCATTTTTCTTTTACCACTGGCGCGTCCGGTTGCTGCGCGTGTTTACCCAGCGCCGGGAATTCGCAGCCGAAGGTCAGCAGGAAAATGGCGACGTATACCAGGCCGATGCAGGCATAAACCCAATACCATTCGATGCTGCGCGCTAACAGGAATGCTGCCACCATCGGGAAAATCATGCCGGCCATGCTGAAGAAGGAGTCAGTAAACAGCAGGCGGGAACCGCGCTGGCGACCTTCGTACATCTGAGTCACCAAGAACGTACCAATCGACATGGTGATACCGCTCACCAGACCCAGTACAAACATGGCGGCTGAGAACAAGGCCAGGCTATGGCTGAGCATCAGTCCGGCGACCGCCAGAACCATCAGGATAAAGCCAAAGCGCAACTGGGTTTTCAGTGGCACAATTTCCATCAGCCATGCATTCAGAAAAATAGAGATCAGAATGCCGGCATTCAGAAAGGTGAAGGTGTTACTCATACTGGAAACGGGCAAATGGAAGTAATCTGCGATGTTTCCCATCACCATCCCGGTGACAATTACCAACGCGCCTGTCAGGGCGTAGGAGAGAAAGCTAATCCATGTGAGCTTGATGCGATTGCTGTTAGTCATGACTGGCCTGTATAGAAGTGTTAGGTGCATTGACTGCACCGTGAGCGGGCAGATTTTAGGCGCTTTAGTGATGCATTTAAATGTTTATTGGTAATTACTTGCTTCGTTACATTTTTTTATGTGATCTAGATCGCATTGAATCTTGAGGCTATAAGGTTACATTTGTTTCAAGTACGTAAAATTAAGTAAAGGGATGGCCTTGTTCTTGAAGGCTCTTTAGAATCAATTCACTTGCTTCATTTCTGCTCTTGTTAAGGAATTCTCATGCTCAAATCGACTCTGGCGGCTGTTGCAGCTGTTCTCGCTCTTTCTGCTCTTTCTCCCGCAGCACTGGCAGCAAAAGGTGACCCGCATGTCCTGCTGACAACCTCTGCCGGTAACATTGAGCTGGAGCTGAACAGTCAGAAAGCCCCGGTTTCAGTGCAAAACTTTGTCGATTATGTCAACAGCGGTTTCTATAACAACACCACGTTCCACCGCGTGATCCCTGGCTTCATGGTGCAGGGCGGCGGTTTTACCGAGCAGATGCAGCAGAAGAAACCTAACCCGCCAATCAAGAATGAAGCCGATAACGGATTGCGTAATACCCGCGGCACGATTGCCATGGCGCGTACAGCAGATAAAGACAGCGCGACCAGCCAGTTCTTTATCAATATTGCAGACAATGCGTTCCTCGATCACGGCCAGCGCGACTTTGGGTACGCGGTCTTCGGTAAAGTTGTGAAAGGTATGGATGTCGCGGATAAGATCTCTCAGGTGCAGACCCATGATGTTGGTCCTTACCAGAATGTCCCGTCAAAACCGATTGTTATCCTGTCTGCCAAAGTCCTGCCGTAAACGTCTTTTGCGCGGGCAGTTCCTGTCCGCGTTCTTTCCCTTCTCTGCGTAACCTGAAATTGCCGCTTATACTTGTGGCAAGTGTCGGCTCATTCAGGGAGGTCACGTGAAAAAACTCACCGATAAACAAAAGTCCAGACTCTGGGAACAACGGCGAAATGCCAATTTCCAGGCCAGTCGGCGGCTGGAAGGCGTGGATATTCCACGGGTGACTCTGAGCACGGAAGACGCCCTGGCGCGTCTTGAAGAGTTGAGGGGGCACTATGAGCGATAAATTCGGTGATGGACGCGATCCCTATTTGTATCCGGGCCTGAATGTCATGCGTAACCGTCTGGGGATTCATCAGGCACAGCGCCTGGCGCAGGCGGCGTATGAACTGACGGCGCTGCGTGCGGCCACTATCGAATTAGGCCCGCTTAAACGGGGCTTGCCGCATCTGTGCGCCATTCATCGCCAACTGTATCGGGATATTTTTGACTGGGCGGGACATCTGCGAGAAGTGGATATTTACCAGGGCGAGACCCGCTTTTGCCATTTCGCTTATATCGAGAAAGAGGGCAATGTGTTGATGCAGGACCTGGAAGACGAGTCCTGGTTGGTGGGGTTACCGGAAGATAAGTTTGTGGATCGTCTTGCGCACTATTATTGCGAAATCAACGTGCTGCATCCGTTTCGTATTGGCAGCGGTCTGGCGCAGCGAATTTTCTTCGAACAGTTAGCGATTCATGCTGGGTATATATTGAGCTGGGATGACATTCCGGTTGAGGAGTGGAACCTGGCTAATCAGAGTGGGGCGATGGGTGACCTGTCTACGCTTCGGGCGATATTTCGTAAAGTGGTAAGCGAAGCCCCGGAAACTGAGTAGAATAGCGCGGTTCTTATGTACCGGAGCCGCCATGATCCTGCTTATCGATAACTATGATTCTTTTACCTGGAACCTGTACCAATACTTCTGCGAACTGGGCGCTGATGTCCTTGTCAGGCGCAACGACGAACTGACGCTGGCGCAAATCGACGCGCTAAGCCCGCAAAAAATCGTAATATCCCCAGGCCCCTGCACGCCGGATGACGCTGGGATCTCATTGGATGTTATTCGTCATTTCGCGGGCAAGACACCCCTGCTGGGTGTTTGTCTGGGACATCAGGCTATGGCGCAGGCCTTTGGCGCGACAGTGGTTCGGGCAGCTCAAGTGATGCACGGTAAAACCTCGCCAATTACGCATAACGGGCAGGGTGTTTTTCAGGGGCTCGCCAACCCATTAACGGTGACGCGCTACCATTCTCTGGTGGTTGCCCCCGCGACGCTTCCTGACTGCTTTGAGGTGACGGCCTGGAGTGAAACGCAGGAGATTATGGGCATTCGTCACCGCGAGTGGGATATGGAAGGGGTGCAGTTTCACCCGGAGAGTATTCTCAGCGAACAGGGGCATCAACTGCTGGCTAATTTCCTCAACCGGTGATTTGTGGTTGCTATTCAGTGATTTTTTATTCATATTTTGTGATTATAATTTCACTAACATTTCTGCTTAACAGGGTGGCAATGACATGGCAACTGAACAAACTGCAATTACGCGCGCGACATTCGATGAAGTGATTCTGCCGATTTATGCACCGGCTGAGTTTATCCCGGTAAAAGGAAAAGGGAGTCGAGTCTGGGATCAACAGGGCAAAGAGTATGTTGATTTCGCGGGCGGCATTGCAGTTACTGCACTAGGGCATTGCCATCCGGCCCTGGTGGAGGCGTTAAAAACCCAGGGTGAAACCCTGTGGCATACCAGCAACGTTTTCACCAATGAACCGGCGTTGCGCCTGGGCCGTAAAATCATTGATGCGACCTTCGCCGAGCGCGTGCTGTTCATGAACTCGGGTACCGAAGCTAACGAAACCGCCTTTAAGCTGGCGCGCCACTATGCCTGCGTGCGCCATAGCCCGTTCAAAACCAAAATCATTGCCTTCCACAATGCGTTTCACGGTCGTTCGCTGTTTACCGTGTCCGTCGGCGGGCAGCCGAAATACTCTGACGGCTTTGGACCAAAACCAGCGGATATCATCCATGTACCGTTTAACGATCTGCATGCGGTCAAAGCGGTGATGGACGATCACACCTGTGCGGTGGTGGTTGAGCCTATTCAGGGGGAAGGTGGCGTCACCGCGGCAACGCCGGAATTCCTGCAAGGTTTGCGTGAACTTTGCGACCAACACCAGGCGCTATTGGTATTGGATGAAGTGCAGAGCGGGATGGGCCGTACCGGCGATCTGTTTGCCTATATGCACTACGGCGTGACGCCGGATATCCTCACCAGCGCGAAGGCCCTCGGCGGAGGCTTCCCGGTGAGCGCGGTGCTGACCACCCAAGAGATTGCCTCCGCATTTCATGTGGGTTCGCACGGTTCCACTTACGGTGGCAATCCGCTGGCCTGCGCAGTTGCGGGGGCCGCGTTTGATATCATCAACACGCCGGAAGTGTTGGAAGGTATTCAGGCCAAACGTCAGACGTTTGTCCAGCATTTGCACAAGATTGATCAACAGTTCGACATTTTCAGCGAGATTCGCGGGATGGGGCTGCTGATTGGCGCCGAGCTGAAGCCGCAGTTTAAAGGCCGGGCGCGCGATTTCCTGTATGCCGCCGCGTACGAAGGGGTGATGGTACTCAACGCCGGACCGGACGTGATGCGTTTCGCGCCGTCGCTGGTAGTTGAGCAGGCGGATATCGATGAAGGGATGCAGCGTTTCGCACAAGCGGTAGCGAAAGTCGTTGCCTGATTACCTGTTGCCGGATAAGCACAGCGCATCCGGCAGTCGATCTTAACCTTTCATGTCCCGCAGACGGCGGCTCAGCCAGATTCCGTGGTGCGGTCGCTGACGCCATGCTACCGACGAAATGGTGTGCATGGTGTTCAGATGCCCCAGTATCCGTTGCAGATGCTGCTCAAGGGTGCTTAACGGACCGTGGGATAGCATCTCTGGCGCTTCGAGAATATTCACATCGCCTGAGCTTCCCGGTCCGTCATATTCCAGCCGCTGCTGACAGCGCTGGAGCGCAATTTCACAGGATTCCAGATACCGCTGCGCTAAATCCGGCGTCAGCATTGTGTGTTCCCTTGCCAGTGTGGTCATCGCGTTGATGTGCTCGACGATGAACTGGCTGTGCGTGACCCACAGTTTCATGTCCGCCAGGTAGTGCGAGTTGAATCCTGGCTCCTGCATCGCCTGGTTCAGTGAGTTGAACAACGTGTTATGCGCCTGATTGACCCGCATGCGTTGGTACGCCAGCGGCGTGGCCTGCGGATCGTTGCTGAGGATCAGGCGAATGGCCTCCTGATCGGCTTCTAACGCATCATGGGCGTTCTTACGCAGCAGGCCGCTCTGCCACTGCGGCCACAGCCAGAGTGTACCGCCAAAGGCGATTAAGCAGCCAATAACCGTATCGACAAACCGCGGCACGATAAACTGTTCTCCGTTCAGCGTCAGCAGTTGCAGGGTGTATACCGCCGTGACCGTAAAACCGACGGTAGCCCAGCCGTAGTTTTTGCGCATGATCAGATAGCTACCCAGGGTAATCAGCAGCATGCCTGCCAGCGTGTAACCTTCCTGAATATGGAAGTGCAGGGTGACCCCGGCAATGACCAGTCCAACGAGCGTTCCTGCTGAACGGTGTAAAATACGTACCCGGGTTGCTCCGTAGCCATTTTGCGTGACGAACAGGATCGTCATCAAAATCCAGTAAGGCTTTGGCAGGTGTAAAGCGCTGCCCATCAGGCTGGCGATACTCAGCATGACGCTGATGCGTCCGGCATTACGCAGCGCCGGCGATTTCAACGACAGATAGTTTTTCAGGGCCGGGATCAGCGGCAACCGACGCTGCTTGTCTGCCATTAAATCTCGGGCGTACAGCGGTCGCTGGGTGCGTAGCACGCGGGCAATACGGCTGAAGTGCCAGTAGCAAAATTGTCCCACCGGATTGTCCGGATGCTGGTTGGCGATTTTCTCCAGCGTGCCAATCTGCTTGTCCATCGAGAAACGGGTCGGCAAGCGGTGATACAAAATATCATCGGCCAGTACCCGAAGGCGTTCGGCGACGGTGCGCGCATTCCAGCGAATCACCTGTTCGGCGTGGCTACGTTCGACCAGCTTTTGCACCTCTTCCGGCTGGTGGAGGCTGACGGAAATATGCTCCTGCAAGTCCAGTGCCTCCTGAAAGGCACGCAGCAGGCGCTTGTAATCGTTGTTGCGATGCGCCGACAGCATATGCATTTGCTGGTAGCACTGGGTAATCAGATCCACCGCTTTCTGCTGGCGAACCAGCAGGGGAGGTAGCGCTTTTTCCGGATCGGCATGCTGGGTCAGCAGGCTGTACTTGGCCTCACAGTAATCGGCTAATTCACGGTACAACAAGCTGAGCGATTCACGGAGCGGCTGCTCGCGCCACATCCAGAACCAGAACCAGTTGAACAGGCCGTACCATAACGTGCCCAGCGCATAGATCAGCAACGGTTCCCAGACGGGCATGTTCCCGACCAGGCTTAGCGTGAAAATCGCGGCGATAAGTGAGGCCGGTAACAGTCGGGCATGCAGAGGGCTTAGCTCGGCGGTTACGCCAAGAATCAGCGTCAGTCCGGTGAGGATAAGCGGCAGCGGTATGGCCTGTGCCAGCAGCAACTGCATGATCAGACTGCAACCGGCAAACAAAGACGCGCCAATAGCTAAACGTTTGAAAAAGCGCTTATGCGGGGTATCAAGACCAGCAATGTTGCAGCAGGCAGGGACCAGGGAGAAGAGGAGTCCCAGATGAAGCTGACCGATGATCAGACCAACAGCCACAGGTAAACATAGCACCAGCGTCTGCCGTAGTGCGTAGTTGATCTCTGGGTGGTATATCAGTCTTCGCCACATCGGTGTAAACAAAAGTGGCGCATCACTGAGTAACGCGCCACTTCGATGGGGTTAACGGGTGCCGTAGACGACGATGGTCTTACCGTGTGCGGAGATCAGGTTTTGATCTTCCAGCATCTTCAGAATACGACCAACGGTCTCACGGGAGCAGCCAACGATCTGGCCGATTTCCTGACGGGTGATTTTAATCTGCATGCCGTCCGGGTGGGTCATCGCATCAGGCTGTTTCGCCAGATTCAGCAGAGTCTGCGCGATACGACCCGTTACGTCGAGGAAGGCAAGGTTGCCGACTTTTTCAGACGTGACCTGCAGGCGACGAGCCATCTGTGAAGACAGGCGCATCAGAATATCCGGGTTGACCTGGATTAATTGGCGAAATTTTTTGTAGGAAATTTCAGCGACTTCACATGCGGTTTTGGCACGTACCCAAGCGCTACGTTCCTGACCTTCTTCGAAGAGGCCTAATTCACCAATAAAATCGCCCTGATTCAGATAAGAAAGGATCATTTCTTTCCCTTCTTCATCTTTGATCAGCACTGCCACTGAGCCTTTAACGATGTAATACAACGTTTCCGCTTTTTCACCCTGGTGAATCAGCGTGCTCTTCGATGGGTACTTATGAATATGGCAATGAGACAAGAACCATTCGAGAGTCGGGTCTGTTTGCGGTTTGCCAAGCACCATGCGCGGTTATCCTCTGTTATAAGCTGTCTCCAGAGCCAGAAAACGACGCTGCCTCTGGGTTTGCAAAAATATGCTTCCCGCTACCTGGGAAAGGGGCTGTCAAAAATTAACTGCAGCCTGTAATGTGATGTCCTCTGCATACATGCAGTACGTCAATGTATTACTGTAGCATCCTGACTGTTTTAGCATAGCTTTCGCCGTGTGTCTCCTGGTGTCTCGCTTCAGCATGACGCAGGTCGCCTTCCGTTGCGAGAATTGTTATGTACGCGTAATCTGTCAGGAAAATTGAAACATTGGAGTTACGAAATATGCAAGCGCGTGTAAAGTGGGTTGAGGGGTTAACCTTCCTCGGTGAGTCCGCCTCTGGTCACCAAATTTTGATGGACGGTAACTCCGGTGATAAAGCGCCGAGCCCGATGGAAATGGTATTAATGGCTGCGGGCGGTTGCAGCGCAATTGATGTGGTTTCGATCCTGCAAAAAGGTCGTCAGGATGTGACCAACTGCGAAGTGAAACTGACCTCAGAGCGTCGTGATGAAGCGCCGCGCCTGTTTACCCACATCAACCTGCATTTCATCGTAACGGGTAACGATCTGAAAGATGCGTCCGTTTCGCGCGCAGTCGATCTCTCTGCGGAAAAATATTGCTCCGTGGCGCTGATGCTGGAAAAGGCGGTGAACATTACCCACTCCTATGAAGTGGTTGCTGCTTCGTGATGTCATGCCTGATGGCGTTTCACTTATCAGGCCTACAGGATATAAACGCGTAGGCCGGATAAGGCATCAGCCGCCATCCGGCAAAATAACACCTTACTCTATCTTTTTGCCTTCCATCAGTCGCTGGACCAGCGGCAGCATAATCAATTCCATCGCCAGACCCATTTTCCCGCCCGGAACAACCAACGTATTGATATGGGAAATGAATGATCCCTGCAGCATGGCCAGTAGCCACGGGAAGTCGATCCCTTCCAGGTTCCGAAAATGAATCACGACAAAGCTTTCATCCAGGGATGGAATACTTTTGGCGGCAAAGGGGTTGGAGGTATCAACGGTCGGTACGCGCTGGAAGTTAATATGCGTACGGGAAAACTGCGGCGTAATGTAATTGATGTAATCGTCCATTGAGCGCACCACTGAGTCCATCACCGCTTCGCGCGAGTGTCCCCGCTCGCTGGTATCGCGGGTCAGCTTCTGAATCCATTCCAGGTTCACGATCGGCACTACGCCAACCAGCAGATCGACATGCCGGGCCACGTTTTGCTGTGGGGTTACGACGCCGCCGTGCAGTCCTTCATAGAACAGTACATCCGTCGGTTCAGGCAGCGGCTGCCAGGGCGTAAATGTACCCGGAACCTGATTCCACGGTACGGCCTCATCGTAGGTGTGCAGATATTTTCGCGACTGACCTTTGCCCGTCTGGCCGTATTCGATGAAGGTTTGCTCCAGCAAACCGAAGTCATTAGCTTCGGGGCCGAAATAGCTGATATGCCGCCCGGCATCGCGCGCTTTGCGAATCGCCATGTCCATTTCCGGACGGGTATAACGATGAAAACTGTCACCTTCCACCTCGGCGGCGCGCAGATTTAACTGCGCGAAAATTTTACGAAACGCGAGGCTGGTGGTGGTGGTCCCCGCGCCGCTGGACCCTGTTACCGCAATCACCGGATGTTTGGCAGACATAACAACTCCATGAATAGGTTGAATTTTTATTATAGTCGGCCGTCGGCTACGGATTACTCGTGAATCTGCTTCCTCGGCATAATGTTGACCGTTTCATGCAGTTCGGACCATACCAGCACGGCTTCACCAGATTGGAGTTGGCGTTTGACGTCGGCGACTTTTTGTTCGAGCGAGCGTTCATGTTCACCATAATCGGTGCCTTCGCGCAAGACAAAGCTTTCAATCAGATTGTCCAGCGCGTCCGGGGAGATGTCTTGCCAGGGGATGATCATGATGATGCCTCCAGATACGTTGTCAGCCAGTCCGGGATTCTGGATTCCAGCCACATCTCAGGACGGCGCACCGTACCGCCAATGAATCCGACGTGGCCGCCGTGTTCCGTCAGTTGATACTCTACCTGTGAGGGCAGATTTTCCGGTTTAGGGATCACGTGATGATCCATAAACGGATCGTCCTTGGCATGGATAATCAGCGTGGGTTTGGCGATCTGGTTGAGCAACGGCATAGCGCTACACTGACGGTAATAGTCTATAGCATCGGCGAAACCGTGGATTTTTGCGGTGATCAGATCGTCAAAATCGCGAATGCGACGCAGAGATTTCAACTGGCCCAGACTCACCGGCAGCGAGCCTGGATATGCCTCTAGCTTGCGCGAGGCATTGGCTTTCAACAGGTTTAGCAGGTAGCGCTGATAGACCCGGGAGAATCCCTTGTCCATATGGTAACTACAGGCTTCCAGCACGAAAGGCGCGGAAACGATAACCGCGGCATCAATTGGAATCTCAGTACCTTCTTTTGCCAGCAGGCAGGCCAGCATGTTTCCACCGAGCGAATAGCCTACCGCCGCGGTCGGCACGCGACCGAACTCACGTGCCAGCCAGTGTAAAAACCAGGTGCCATCTTCTGTTTCACCGGAGTGATAAATACGGTTCAGACGATTGGGTTCGCCGCTGCAGCCGCGAAAATGCATCACCACGCCCAGCCAGCCGCGCTTTTGCGCTGCTTCAATCAGGCCATGTGCGTACGGGCTGTTCAGACTGCCTTCCAGACCGTGAAAAACCACCAGGCGCGGTTTGTGTTTCGCCTGTTGCGGATCTTCACTCCATGCCAGATCGACAAAATCACCGTCGGGCAATTCCAGACGCTGCCAGTGGGCGTCGAACTTCACCTTGCGGCGAATTAAACGCGGCAGCATCGTCTGCAGATGGCGGTTACTGATACCGCGCATCGGGCGGAATTCTCGCGAATCGTCGGTAGGTGGAGTTATTTCTGTGGACGTGATTTCAACCATAACACCAGAGCAATTAATAATCGGAAAGAATAACTATACCGCGCACAGCGCGTGCGGGTTAGCCAATATGTGATTTTGTCGCGAGTCAGTCAGCAGGCAATCATCGGCTATAGTGCCGGATGGCGGCTTCGCCTTATCCGGCACTCATGATTACTCGGCCAGCATCTGCTCAAGCTGTTCCTGAGCCTCCAGCCAGGCCATTTCGCACTCTTCCAGTCCGGATTTCGCACTGGCCTGCTGCTGCAAGCATGCCGTGAGTTCGGCTTTGCGGCTTTGGTCGTACAGCTCGCTATCGCCGAGTTTTTCTTCCGCCTGTGCCAGCTGTGCGTGCAGTTTCTCCATCTCTTTTTCCAGACGGGTAATCTCTTTACGTAGCGGTTGCGTCAGGGTGCGTAGTTCAGCTTCGCGACGCTTCTGGTCTTTACGTGCCTGGGCGCTGTTAACGCTCTCTTTTGCCGGTTCGTCGCTCTGGTTTTCCTGTTTTTGCACATCGCTCAGCCACTGCTGATAATCCTCAAGATCGCCATCAAACGGCTCGACTTTCTTGTCGTGCACCAGATAGAGGTCATCGGTAGTGGAGCGAATCAGGTGACGGTCGTGCGAGACCACAACCAGCGCGCCTTCGAAATCGATCAGCGCTTCGGTCAGCGCCTGACGCATATCCAAATCCAGGTGGTTGGTCGGTTCATCAAGCAGCAGCAGGTTCGGGCGCTGCCAGACGATCAATGCCAGCACCAGACGCGCTTTTTCACCACCGGAGAAGCGGCGAGTCTCTTCGCTGACTTTATCGCCCTGGAAGCCGAATCCGCCGAGGTAGTCTCGCAGTTTCTGCTCCAGCTCCTGCGGCGCCATGCGCGCCAGGTGCTGAATAGGTGATTCATTGGCGCGTAAAAACTCCAGCTGGTGCTGTGCGAAGTAACCCAGCTTGATGCCTTTTGCCAGGCCAATCTCGCCGCTGATGGGGGCCAGTTCGCCGGCCAGCAGCTTAATCAACGTAGATTTACCCGCGCCGTTGCGTCCGAGCAGGCCGATGCGAGACCCCGGTACCAGATTCAGTTTGATCGAATCGAGAATGACGCGATCGCCGTAGCCGGCGCTGACCTTTTCCATCTTTAACAGTGGGTTCGGCAGGCTTTCCGGCTCGCGGAAGCTGAAGTGGAACGGGTTGTCCACGTGCGCAGGGGCAATCAGCTCCATGCGTTCCAGCATTTTGATACGGCTCTGCGCCTGCTTTGCTTTGGTGGCTTTAGCGCGGAAACGATCGATATAGCTTTGCAGATGCGCCACGCGCTCCTGCTGGCTTTCGTACATTGCCTGTTGCTGTGCGAGGCGGGTCGCACGCTGGATTTCAAACGCGCTGTAGTTACCGGTGTACTCGAACATCGTTTGCTGTTCGATATGAATAATTTTATCCACCACCGGATCGAGGAAGTCGCGGTCGTGGGAGATCAAAATCAGCGTGCCCTGATAGCTTTTCAGCCATCTTTCCAGCCAGATCACCGCGTCGAGATCGAGGTGGTTGGTCGGTTCATCGAGCAGCAGCAGGTCTGAACGGCAAATCAGCGCCTGAGCCAGGTTGAGACGCATACGCCAGCCACCGGAGAAATCGCTGACGGGACGTTTAAGCTGTTCGTTGGAGAAACCGAGGCCATGCAGCAGGCTGGCGGCGCGTGAGCGCACAGTCCAGGCGTCGATGGCATCCAGCTTGCCATGGACGGTGGCAATGGCATGTCCATCGTTACGTTCGTTGGCATCGTTCAACTGTGCTTCCAGTTGACGATACTCGCGGTCGCCGTCAATCACATACTCCAACGCCGGCTGTGGCAACGCAGGCGTTTCCTGATTAACCCACGCGAGCTGCCAGTTTCCCGGATAGGTAAATCCTCCGGCGTCGGCGCTGAGTTCATTTTTCAGCAATGCCAGCAGGGTAGATTTACCGCAGCCATTTTTACCTACCAGGCCAACTTTCTGCCCTGGATTAATGGTGGCCGTGGCATTTTCCAGCAAGACGCGCACGCCGCGACGAATTTGTAACGATGAGAAAACAATCATAAGGCGCCGTATGTTCAGACTATGTTAATTTATCATTATGATAATGTAATGTGTGGGCCATTTGCCGCACCGAGGCGCAATGGTAGCCCAAAACGTCGAAAATAGACAAAAGACAAAACCGGGAGGGGGATGATGTTCCAGCCAGCGAAAGTCTTGCTGCTGTATGCCCATCCGGAATCTCAGGACTCGGTCGCGAACCGGGTACTGCTTAAACCGGCCATGCAGCTCAGCAATGTTACCGTGCGCGACCTGTACGCGCACTATCCTGACTTTTTTATCGACATTCCGCATGAGCAGGCGCTGCTGCGCGAGCATGATGTGATTGTTTTTCAGCATCCGCTCTACACCTATAGCTGCCCGGCGTTGTTAAAGGAGTGGCTTGACCGTGTACTGAGCCGAGGATTTGCCAGCGGCCCCGGGGGGAATCAACTGGCGGGAAAGTACTGGCGGAGCGTTATCACTACCGGCGAGCCGGAAAGCGCCTACCGCTATGACGCGCTAAACCGTTATCCAATGAGCGATGTACTGCGCCCTTTTGAGCTAACGGCCGGTATGTGCCGCATGCACTGGATGAGCCCTATCATTGTCTACTGGGCCAGACGGCAAACGAAACAGGAGCTGGACAGCCATGCGAAAGCGTATGGTGACTGGCTGGCGAATCCGATCCCTGTGGGAGGCCGCTGATGGAAGGTTCTGATTTATTGACTGCCGGCGTGTTGTTCCTCTTCGCGGCGGTGGCTGCCGTTCCGCTGGCCTCAAAGCTGGGTATCGGTCCGGTGCTGGGTTACTTGCTGGCGGGGATTGCTATTGGCCCATGGGGATTAGGGTTCATCAGCGATGTGGATGAAATCTTACACTTTTCCGAACTGGGCGTAGTTTTTCTGATGTTCATCATTGGGCTGGAACTTAATCCAGCCAAATTGTGGCAATTGCGGCGTTCAATTTTTGGCGTCGGCGCCGCGCAGGTGATGCTAAGTGCGGTCGTGCTGGCAGGGCTACTGATGCTTACAGCGTTCTCCTGGCAGGCGGCAGTGGTTGGCGGCATTGGTCTGGCGATGTCATCCACCGCTATGGCGCTACAGTTGATGCGCGAAAAAGGCATGAATCGCAGTGAATCCGGACAACTGGGCTTTTCGGTGCTGCTATTTCAGGATCTGGCGGTGATCCCCGCGTTGGCGCTGGTTCCGCTGCTGGCGGGGTCTGCTGACGAACATTTTGACTGGATCAAAGTGGGGATGAAGGTGCTGGCCTTTGCCGGCATGCTGATAGGTGGACGTTATTTGCTGCGTCCGGTTTTCCGCTTTATTGCGGATTCTGGCGTGCGGGAAGTGTTCACCGCCGCCACGCTGCTGTTAGTGTTGGGTTCTGCTTTATTTATGGATGCGCTGGGTCTGTCGATGGCGCTGGGGACCTTTATCGCGGGCGTTCTGCTGGCGGAAAGCGAATACCGACATGAGCTGGAAACGGCAATCGATCCGTTTAAAGGCTTGTTGCTTGGCCTGTTTTTTATCTCCGTAGGTATGTCGCTTAACCTTGGCGTGCTCTATACCCATATTTTGTGGGTGGCGGCGAGCGTGATAGTGCTGGTGGTAGTAAAAATGCTGGTGCTGTATGTACTGGCGCGTCTTAACGGCATGAGAAGCTCAGAACGGATGCAGTTTGCCGGGGTTTTAAGCCAGGGCGGTGAATTCGCTTTCGTGCTGTTTTCAACGGCCTCTTCCCAACGGCTGTTTCAGGGTGACCAAATGGCGCTGTTGTTGGTGACCGTCACGCTGTCGATGATGACCACACCGCTGGTGATGAAGTTGATTGATAAATGGCTCTCCCGCCAGTTTAACGGCACGGATGAAGAAGATGAAAAACCCTGGGTGGAAGATGATAAACCGCAGGTGATTGTGGTGGGTTTCGGGCGCTTTGGTCAGGTTATTGGTCGTCTGTTGATGGCCAATAAAATGCGTATTACCGTCCTGGAAAGAGATATCAGCGCAGTGAATTTAATGCGCAAATATGGCTATAAGGTCTATTACGGTGATGCCACGCAGGTGGATCTGTTGCGTTCCGCGGGTGCAGAAGCCGCACAGTCTATTGTTATTACCTGTAATGAACCTGAAGACACTATGAAGCTGGTGGAGCTGTGCCAACAGTATTTTCCGCATTTGCATATTCTTGCGCGTGCGCGCGGACGTGTAGAGGCGCATGAGTTATTACAGGCTGGTGTGACGCAGTTTTCCCGCGAAACATTTTCCAGTGCGCTGGAGTTAGGGCGAAAAACGCTGGTTACGCTAGGGATGCATCCGCACCAGGCTCAGCGCGCTCAGCTGCATTTTCGGCGGCTGGATATGCGCATGTTGCGGGAACTGATCCCCATGCACACGGATACGGTACAAATCTCCCGAGCCAGGGAAGCCCGGCGCGAGCTTGAGGAGATTTTCCAACGAGAGATGCAGCAAGAGCGACGTCAGCTGGATGGCTGGGATGAATTTGAGTAGAGGTAACCATGGCAATTCGTAAACGTTTTATCGCAGGCGCAAAATGTCCGTCCTGCCAGGCGCAGGATACGCTGGCGATGTGGCGCGAAAATAATATCGATATTGTTGAGTGTGTTAAGTGCGGTCATCAGATGCGGGAAGCGGATAAAGAGGCGCGCGAGCACGTTCGCAAAGAAGAGCAAGTGATCGGGATTTTTCATCCGGACTAGCGATATGGCGCAGCTTTTTTTAAGCTAGAGGGTACACGGGTGCAGAATTCCGCTACAATCTGCGCCACTATTCTTTCCATGCTCAGGAGATATCATGAAAGTAGCAAAGGACCTGGTGGTCAGCCTGGCCTATCAGGTACGTACAGAAGACGGTGTGTTGGTTGATGAGTCTCCGGTGAGTGCACCGCTGGACTACCTGCATGGTCACGGTTCCCTGATTTCTGGCCTGGAAACAGCGCTGGACGGTCATGAAGTTGGCGACAAATTCGATGTTGCTGTTGGCGCAAACGACGCATACGGTCAGTACGACGAAAACCTGGTGCAGCGCGTTCCTAAAGACGTCTTCATGGGCGTTGATGAACTGCAGGTTGGCATGCGTTTCCTGGCCGAAACTGACCAGGGTCCAGTACCGGTAGAAATTACCGAAGTGGAAGACGACCACGTTGTGGTTGACGGTAACCACATGCTGGCTGGCCAGAATCTGAAATTCAACGTAGAAGTTGTCGCTATCCGCGAAGCGACCGAAGAAGAGCTGGCTCACGGCCACGTTCACGGTGCGCACGGTCACGACCACGATCATGACCACGGTCATGACGGTTGCTGCGGTGGTCACGGTCACGACCATGGTCACGAGCACGGTGGCGAAGGCTGCTGCGGCGGTGGCGGTAAAGGTAACGGCGGCGGTTGCGGTTGCCACTAATCGTTATACGGCATAAAAAAAAAGCGGGAATATCCCGCTTTTTTTATGTCTCAATAATGTGGCGGCGGGGTCTCTTCAGACTGCGACGCGATGTGGGACGGCTGCGTTGCCTTGAGCTTCTCCGTCAATAAACGCAGATGGTCGCGGAGTTTTGCCATTTCCAGTTCATGCGCGGTCACCGTCACGTTGAGCTCTTCAATGGTTATCTCCTGAAATGCCAGGCGACTTTCCAGTTCAGCCAGGCGAGTTTCCATTGTTGTATCCTGCATGATTCACCTCTTTCTTTTTTCTCCGGCAGATCGCGGACTGCGGCGAATTCTACTTAACTTTGCCTGTTTGCACAGCACTCAATCTTCGGTCACGAAACTAATTTAAACAAAAAGAGTCTGAAAAGTGGTGATAATAGGGCGTGCCCGTATGTTGATTTGTTCTGCAACGCTTTATAGTACATTTTTATGTTAGCTAACCTTGGGGTGAGATGCCCCGGCCCTGGAGATATGGATGAAATCACTGTTTAAAGTAACGCTGCTGGCGACCACAATGGCTGTTGCTCTGCATGCCCCGATCACCTTCGCTGCTGACGCTGCGAAACCAGCCGCTACTGCTGACAGCAAAGCAGCATTCAAGAATGACGACCAAAAAGCCGCTTACGCGCTGGGCGCGTCCCTGGGTCGTTATATGGAAAACTCTCTGAAAGAGCAGGAAAAACTGGGCATCAAACTGGATAAAGATCAGCTGATCGCTGGCGTTCAGGATGCGTTTGCAGACAAGAGCAAACTGTCTGACCAGGAAATCGAACAAACTCTGCAGGCGTTTGAAGCACGCGTGAAGAGCTCCGCTCAGGCGAAAATGGAAAAAGACGCGGCTGACAATGAAGCCAAAGGTAAAGTTTACCGCGAGAAATTTGCTAAAGAGAAGGGCGTTAAAACCTCTTCTACTGGCCTGGTCTATAAAGTAGAGAAAGAAGGTACCGGCGCTGCACCGAAAGATAGCGATACCGTGGTAGTCAACTACAAAGGTACGCTGATTGACGGTAAAGAGTTTGATAACTCTTATACCCGCGGTGAGCCGCTCTCTTTCCGTCTTGACGGTGTTATCCCGGGCTGGACCGAAGGCCTGAAAAACATCAAGAAAGGCGGCAAAATCCAGCTGGTTATCCCGCCGGATCTGGCTTACGGCAAAACCGGCGTACCGGGCATTCCGGCTAACTCTACGCTGGTCTTTGATGTTGAACTGTTAGACATCAAACCGGCACCGAAAGCCGATGCGCAGCCAGATGCTGCACCGGCAGCTAAAGCTGCGGACAGCAGCAAAAAGTAAGTAACCAGATACCGCCGCCCACAGGGCGGCGGTTTTTTATTATCGACAGGATATAATTAATACTGGAAAGCGCCTTGTGCGCTGTATTACTTTAGATGCCCCTATAATAGTGATGAGCCTGCCCTGACAACATAACGACAGGCTCCTGAAAAGGAGTGCTTTTTTTCATGTCCAGGTCGCTTTTAACCAACGAAACCAGTGAGCTAGATTTACTGGATCAACGTCCTTTCGATCAAACCGATTTCGATATCCTCAAATCCTACGAAGCGGTTGTGGACGGGTTGGCGATGCTCATTGGTTCCCATTGTGAAATCGTATTGCACTCTTTGCAGGATTTGAAATGCTCGGCCATCCGCATTGCTAACGGTGAACACACGGGCCGCAAAATTGGCTCGCCGATTACTGACCTTGCGTTGCGTATGCTGCATGATATGACGGGTGCGGATAGCAGCGTGTCGAAGTGTTACTTCACACGTGCGAAAAGCGGTGTCTTGATGAAGTCGGTGACGATTGCCATTCGCAACCGTGAGCATCGCGTGATTGGTCTGCTGTGCATCAACATGAACCTTGATGTTCCATTCTCGCAGATAATGAATACCTTTATCCCACCGGAAACCCCGGAAGTGGGTTCTGCCGTTAACTTCGCTTCTTCGGTGGAAGACCTGGTTACCCAAACGTTGGAATTCACGATTGAAGAAGTGAATGCCGATCGTAATGTTTCCAACAATGCCAAGAATCGCCAGATTGTCCTGAATCTGTATGAGAAAGGTATCTTCGATATTAAAGATGCCATTAACCAGGTCGCCGATCGGCTGAACATCTCCAAGCACACGGTTTACCTCTATATTCGTCAGTTCAAAAGCGGCGATTTCCAGGGGCAAGACAAGTAATGCGTTTTGCCATTATGGTGACGGGGCCAGCTTATGGCACGCAGCAGGCGAGCAGCGCGTTGCAATTTGCTCATGCGTTACTCAAAGAAGGGCATGACCTATGCAGCGTCTTTTTCTATCGTGAAGGTGTGTATAACGCCAACTTCCTGACTTCACCTGCCAGTGATGAATATGATCTGGTGCGGGCCTGGCAACAGCTGAACCAGCAGCATGGCGTGACGCTGAATATCTGCGTAGCTGCGGCGCTGCGTCGCGGCGTCGTTGATGAAACAGAAGCGAAGCGACTGGGACTGGCAGGGGCTAATTTACAATCAGGTTTTAACCTCAGCGGGCTGGGTTCGCTGGCTGAGGCATCCCTGACCTGCGATCGCGTGGTGCAGTTTTAATGAAACGTGTTGCTTTTGTCTTTTCTACCGTGCCGCATGGCAGTTCGTCTGGCCGCGAAGGGTTAGATGCCTTACTGGCGACATCGGCGTTAACGGAAGACCTCGGCGTATTTTTTATCGGCGATGGCGTTTTTCAAATCCTCCAGGGACAACAGCCGGATGTCGTGCTGGCTCGCGACTATATCGCAACCTTCAAGCTGTTAGGGTTGTACGATATCGATCAATGTTGGCTTTGTGCCGCCTCATTACGCGAGCGGGGCCTCCAGCAGGGGGGGGATTTTGTGGTCGATGCGACAGCGTTAGAACCGGAAGATTTACGCCGTGAGCTAGGCAACTATGACGTCATTTTAAGGTTTTGAGATACTCATGCTGCACACATTACATCGTTCCGCGTGGCTTACCGATTTCTCCTCTCTTCTTCGCCTGATTGATAAAGACGATGAACTTTTATTGCTTCAGGATGGCGTGACCGCGGCAATAGAAGGAAGCCGTTTCCTTGAAAGTCTGCAAAATGCCTCCATTAAGGTCTATGTACTGGAAGAAGACATTAAAGCTCGCGGCTTAGGTGGTCAAATTTCAGACAGTGTCGTCAGGGTTAGCTATACTGACTTCGTCAGACTTACGGTGAAGCATCCCAGCCAGATGTCCTGGTAATTGTGGGATCGTTGTATATTTCTTGACACCTTTTCGACACCGACCTAAAATTCTGCGTCCTCATATTGTATGAGGTCGTTTTATTACGTGTTTACGAAGCGAAAGCTACAACCAGGAGCTATTTAATGGCAACAGTTAACCAGCTGGTACGCAAACCACGCGCACGCAAAGTTGCAAAGAGCAACGTGCCTGCACTGGAAGCATGCCCGCAGAAACGTGGCGTATGTACTCGTGTATATACTACCACTCCTAAAAAACCAAACTCCGCACTGCGTAAAGTATGCCGTGTGCGTTTGACTAACGGTTTTGAAGTGACTTCCTACATCGGTGGTGAAGGTCACAACCTGCAGGAGCACTCCGTGATCCTGATCCGTGGCGGTCGTGTAAAAGACCTCCCGGGTGTTCGTTACCACACCGTTCGCGGTGCGCTTGACTGCTCCGGCGTTAAAGACCGTAAGCAATCACGCTCCAAGTATGGCGTGAAACGTCCTAAGGCTTAATGGTTCTCCGTTAAGTAAGGCCAAACGTTTTATATTAATGTCAAACTAAACTCGTAGAGTTTTGGACAATCCTGAATTAACAACGGAGTATTCCCATGCCACGTCGTCGCGTCATTGGTCAGCGTAAAATTCTGCCGGATCCTAAGTTCGGATCAGAGCTGCTGGCTAAATTTGTAAATATCCTGATGGTAGATGGTAAAAAATCTACTGCAGAAACCATCGTATACAGCGCGCTGGAGACCCTGGCTCAGCGTTCTGGTAAAGATGGCCTGGAAGCTTTTGAAGTAGCCCTTGAAAACGTGCGTCCGACTGTCGAAGTTAAGTCTCGCCGCGTTGGTGGTTCTACTTATCAGGTTCCAGTTGAAGTCCGTCCGGTTCGCCGTAATGCCCTGGCAATGCGTTGGATCGTTGAAGCTGCTCGTAAACGCGGTGATAAATCCATGGCTCTGCGCCTGGCGAACGAACTTTCTGATGCTGCAGAAAACAAAGGTACTGCAGTTAAGAAACGTGAAGACGTTCACCGTATGGCAGAAGCCAACAAGGCGTTCGCACACTACCGTTGGTAATCCCTTCGGAGTTTTAGTCACCAGGCGGGCGCTTCTAGTAAGCAGCCCGCTTTGGGCTACTTAAATTGAACGCCTAAAAGATAAACGAGGAATCAAATGGCTCGTACAACACCCATCGCGCGCTACCGTAACATCGGTATCAGTGCGCACATCGACGCCGGTAAAACCACTACTACCGAACGTATTCTGTTCTACACCGGTGTAAACCATAAAATCGGTGAAGTTCATGACGGCGCAGCCACCATGGACTGGATGGAACAGGAGCAGGAGCGTGGTATTACTATCACCTCCGCAGCGACTACTGCATTCTGGTCTGGTATGGCTAAGCAGTATGAACCGCATCGCGTAAACATCATCGACACCCCGGGGCACGTTGACTTCACTATCGAAGTAGAACGTTCCATGCGTGTGCTTGATGGTGCAGTAATGGTTTACTGCGCAGTTGGTGGTGTTCAGCCTCAGTCTGAAACCGTATGGCGTCAGGCAAACAAATATAAAGTTCCACGCATTGCGTTCGTTAACAAAATGGACCGTATGGGTGCGAACTTCCTGAAAGTTGTTGGTCAGATCAAAACCCGTCTGGGCGCGAACCCTGTTCCGCTGCAGTTGGCGATTGGCGCTGAAGAAGCGTTCACCGGTGTTGTTGACCTGGTGAAAATGAAAGCCATCAACTGGAACGAAGAAGATGCAGGCGTAACCTTCACTTATGAAGATATCCCGGCTGACATGCAGGAACTGGCTGAAGAATGGCACCAGAACCTGATCGAGTCCGCTGCGGAAGCTTCAGAAGAGCTGATGGAGAAATACTTGGGTGGTGAAGAACTGACTGAAGAAGAGATCAAAAAAGCTCTGCGTCAGCGCGTTCTGAACAACGAAATCATCCTGGTAACCTGTGGTTCTGCGTTCAAGAACAAAGGTGTTCAGGCGATGCTGGATGCGGTAATTGATTACCTGCCATCCCCAGTCGACGTACCTGCGATCAACGGTATTCTGGACGACGGTAAAGATACTCCGGCTGAGCGTCATGCTAGCGATGAAGAGCCGTTTGCTGCTCTGGCATTCAAAATCGCTACCGACCCGTTCGTGGGTAACCTGACCTTCTTCCGCGTGTACTCTGGTGTGGTTAACTCCGGTGACACCATCCTGAACTCAGTGAAAACTGCACGCGAGCGTTTTGGCCGTATCGTACAGATGCACGCTAACAAACGTGAAGAGATCAAAGAAGTTCGCGCGGGCGATATCGCTGCTGCTATCGGTCTGAAAGACGTGACCACTGGTGACACTCTGTGTGACCCGGATCACCCGATCATTCTGGAGCGTATGGAATTCCCTGAGCCGGTAATCTCCATCGCGGTAGAACCGAAAACCAAAGCTGACCAGGAAAAAATGGGTCTGGCTCTGGGCCGTCTGGCTAAAGAAGATCCGTCATTCCGCGTTTGGACTGACGAAGAATCTAACCAGACCATTATCGCCGGTATGGGTGAGCTGCACCTCGACATCATCGTTGACCGTATGAAGCGTGAATTCAACGTTGAAGCGAACGTCGGTAAACCTCAGGTTGCTTACCGTGAAGCGATTCGCGCGAAAGTTACCGATATCGAAGGTAAACACGCTAAGCAGTCTGGTGGTCGCGGTCAGTACGGTCATGTTGTTATCGACATGTACCCGCTGGAGCCGGGTTCAAACCCGAAAGGCTACGAGTTCATCAACGACATCAAAGGTGGTGTAATTCCTGGCGAATACATCCCGGCCGTTGATAAAGGCATCCAGGAACAGCTGAAATCTGGCCCGCTGGCTGGTTACCCGGTTGTTGATCTGGGCGTGCGTCTGCACTTCGGTTCTTACCATGACGTTGACTCCTCTGAGCTGGCGTTTAAACTGGCCGCTTCTATCGCCTTCAAAGATGGCTTTAAGAAAGCGAAACCAGTTCTGCTTGAGCCTATCATGAAGGTTGAAGTAGAGACTCCGGAAGAGAACACCGGTGACGTAATCGGTGACTTGAGCCGCCGTCGTGGTATGCTTCGTGGTCAGGAATCCAACGTCACTGGCGTTGTTATCCATGCTGAAGTTCCGCTGTCTGAAATGTTCGGATATGCAACCCAGCTGCGTTCTCTGACCAAAGGCCGTGCTTCTTACTCCATGGAGTTCCTGAAGTACGACGATGCGCCGAACAACGTTGCTCAGGCCGTTATTGAAGCCCGTGGTAAATAAGCCACAGGATTAAAACCTAAGTCCCGTGCTCTCTCCCCAGGGGAGAGCACTATAGTAAGGAATATAGCCGTGTCTAAAGAAAAATTTGAACGTACAAAACCGCACGTTAACGTCGGCACCATCGGCCACGTTGACCACGGTAAAACTACCCTGACCGCTGCAATCACCACCGTACTGGCTAAAACCTACGGCGGTGCTGCTCGTGCATTCGACCAGATCGATAACGCGCCGGAAGAAAAAGCTCGTGGTATCACCATCAACACTTCTCACGTTGAATATGACACCCCGACTCGCCACTACGCACACGTAGACTGCCCGGGCCACGCCGACTATGTTAAAAACATGATCACCGGTGCTGCGCAGATGGACGGCGCGATCCTGGTTGTTGCTGCGACTGACGGCCCGATGCCGCAGACTCGTGAGCACATCCTGCTGGGTCGTCAGGTAGGCGTTCCGTACATCATCGTGTTCCTGAACAAATGCGACATGGTTGATGACGAAGAGCTGCTGGAACTGGTAGAAATGGAAGTTCGTGAACTTCTGTCTCAGTACGATTTCCCGGGCGACGACACTCCGATCGTTCGTGGTTCTGCTCTGAAAGCGCTGGAAGGCGAAGCAGAGTGGGAAGCGAAAATCATCGAACTGGCTGGCTTCCTGGATTCTTACATCCCAGAACCAGAGCGTGCGATTGACAAGCCGTTCCTGCTGCCTATCGAAGACGTATTCTCCATCTCCGGTCGTGGTACCGTTGTTACCGGTCGTGTAGAGCGCGGTATCATCAAAGTTGGTGAAGAAGTTGAAATCGTTGGTATCAAAGAGACTGCTAAGTCTACCTGTACTGGCGTTGAAATGTTCCGCAAACTGCTGGACGAAGGCCGTGCTGGTGAGAACGTTGGTGTTCTGCTGCGTGGTATCAAACGTGAAGAAATCGAACGTGGTCAGGTCCTGGCTAAGCCGGGCTCTATCAAGCCGCACACCAAGTTCGAATCTGAAGTGTACATTCTGTCCAAAGACGAAGGCGGCCGTCATACTCCGTTCTTCAAAGGCTACCGTCCGCAGTTCTACTTCCGTACTACTGACGTGACTGGTACCATCGAACTGCCGGAAGGCGTTGAGATGGTAATGCCGGGCGACAACATCAAAATGGTTGTTACCCTGATCCACCCAATCGCGATGGACGACGGTCTGCGTTTCGCAATCCGTGAAGGCGGCCGTACTGTTGGTGCGGGCGTTGTTGCTAAAGTAATGAGCTAATTATTGATTAATTAGCTTTGAGCTTAAAAAGGGCGCTTCGGCGCCCTTTTTGCTGTCCGCGATTTAGCTGTTGTCATATTTATTCGCATTTTTCATTCATTCTCCCGCTGCGTAAATAGCGTTGTGCTATTGTAATCATAACTATTCTCATTTACACTTTGCGCAGAAATTGAACGGGAGCGATCATGTACGTTTGTTTGTGTAATGCGATAAGTGATAAAAAAATACGTCAGGCTGTTCGCCAGTTTCATCCTCAGTCCTTTCAGCAATTACGTAAATTTATTCCTGTTGGAAATCAATGCGGTAAGTGCATTCGTGCTGCCCGCGAAGTCATGCAGGATGAATTAACGCAAATGCCAGAATTTAAAGAGATCGCCTAAGTCACACTCTTTTTTTTGACATCCCTGTAGCCCCATCTACGCTCTAAGAGTGGAAGCGGAGGGACTATAAAATGAAAGGTGATGTTAAAATCATAAATTATCTCAATAAACTATTGGGAAATGAGCTTGTCGCAATCAACCAGTATTTTCTCCATGCTCGTATGTTCAAAAACTGGGGGCTGACTCGCCTCAATGATGTTGAGTACCATGAATCTATCGATGAGATGAAACACGCTGATAAATATATCGAGCGTATTTTATTCTTAGAAGGGCTCCCAAACTTACAGGATCTTGGTAAGTTGGGTATAGGCGAAGATGTTGAAGAGATGCTGCAATCCGATCTTCGACTCGAACTCGATGGGGCTAAAGATTTACGTGAAGCCATTGCCTATGCCGACAGCGTCCATGACTACGTTAGCCGGGATATGATGATCGAAATCCTTGCTGATGAAGAAGGTCACATTGACTGGCTGGAAACGGAGCTGGATCTGCTCCAGAAGATGGGACTTCAGAACTATCTTCAGGCACAGATTCGCGAAGCGTAGACGCACACTTTGCAGAGCGGCAGGCCTGCCGCTCATTTCAGTACCCGATAACACCTGAGCTTTGCGCGCTGAAAATCAACCAGCCTGCCAGTCCAAGCCACGGACCGAATGCGATAAGCGGTATCGACGTCCTTCGGGTAAGGCGTAGGATCAGCCACCAGACAATGCCCAGCAATGATGCAGCGAGTAAAATGGGCGGTAGCGCTGGCCATCCACACCAGGCACCCATCGCCGCCAGTAGCTTGGCGTCACCCAGGCCGATGCCCTCTTTTCCCGCGAGTATTTTGCATCCCCACCAGACCAGCCATAGCGTCAGATAGCCAGCGACAGCGCCGTACAGCGCGTCGGGTAACATCTCTCTGTCGTAAACGCTGTGATATAGCAGACCGAGCCAGAGCAGCGGCTGCGTCAGCACATCCGGCAGCAGGTACGTCCGGAGATCAATTTGCGCCAGGGCGAAAATAAACCAGAACAGCGTCATGATGGCAATTGCATCTGATATTGAAGAGACAAACGCGGCGCTAAGCGCAAAAACACAAGAACACGCCAGTTCAGTCAGTGGGTAACGCCATGAAATGGGCTGAGCGCAGGCCTGGCAACGCCCCCGCTGCCACAGCCAACTGAATAGTGGAATAGTGTTACGCACCGATAGCCTGTGCTGGCAGTGTGGACAGTGCGACGGAGGCCAGGCGATATTCCATGTTTCGCTGTGCCGATGCTCAATCATGATCGGCAGTCGATAAACCACTACATTCATAAAGCTGCCGACTATCAGCCCGACAAGCGCCATTGCTGCAATGTTAATGAGTTCCGTCATTTCCCCACCGGATAGAGTTCAAGGGCTTCCACCGCAATCTCCCCGGCGACCGGGCGGGCGCTAAACGTGAGTTGCGAAACCTGTATTCCCTCATTTTGTAGGGTATTAAGCCACGCAAATAATGGTTCGGTTTTGACAACGGGAAGCGAGATCGCAAAATGATCGGGAGTGGATGTCACAACGCTGATATTCAAACCTGCCTGCTGCGCGCTATGTTGTATCAGCGCCGGATCGGTCTTTGTGCCCGGTCTGCTGGCAACTAATCCGCGACGCTGAATCGCCTCATTTACCCACTGGATCTCACTCCTGAGACGATCATTTTCCTGTCCCTGCTGTGCAATAGCGTTATCCAGGGGCTGAACCACGCCGTACCAGAATCCCGCCAGCAGACAGAAAACGGCGAGGAATATCAGACTGCGTTGCTCTCTGCCGTTTTTTTCGCTCCACCAGCTATTCATATTCATTTGCGCTCCTTCAGGGTCAGCCGGACGCTACCTGTCGTCCCTTCTGGCGGTTGAGTCAGGATAAATTCGTCGTTTGTCTGCACCATAAAGCGGCGAAGATGTTCCGGATCGCGAACGTTGAGCGTCAGGGTAAAAAGGCGTTGTTCGAGCCGGTAGTTGACCTCGCGGATGGTAAGCCCCGGCAATGTGCTTAATCGGGTCTGAAGCTGAGTCAGTAACGTCAGCACATCCGGATAGCGATCCCTCGCGGACGATTCGAAGAAATATTTAAAATTGTTGTTGCGGTTATCACCTGGGAAATAGCGGTTCCACAGGGTGGCACCTTCCGCTGAGAGCACCTGTTTCTGTTGATGAACCTGCCAGAGCATCACCCCTTTCAGCCCTGAGAAGAGCGCTATCGCCAGGGCAAATGTTGCTATGGCGGCATATTTCAGCAGACGCGGGGTCGGTTGTGTCGGGGGCAAAGGGCGGAAGCTGCCGTGTAATACGTTAATGTCCTGAATATTATCGCCATTGCAGGCGCACGCCAGCGGCGGCTGCCAGTCAAGGTATTCGACATAAGCGTGAGGCACAGGAAGTGGGCTGGCGCTGATGATTTTTTGCTCTGTATGGCTGGCGAGTAAATGAGTGAGCAGTGCCTCACTCAGCACGCCTGTTTTCCACGCGTCGTAACGGATTAACCATCGCTCATCTTGTTGTAGCAGACTCCAGCTATCCGTGACATACGGCAGCCAGAAACCATCCGGAACGATATGCGTCAACGTCACGCCAGCTGTGCGGAAAGTCGTCAATAGATCGTTCAGCGTGGTCCTGGCGATCCCGGCGAGATGGAGCGTGTTTTCTTCTCTGGCGAGAACCGTCCAGTGCAGGCTGTCTGTATCACCGACAACGGCGTCCTCCACCAGCCAGCCCAGCGTTTGTTCACTGATTTTGTAGTTTTCCGTCGGTAATTCGACGCGGCGAAAACAGAAATAATCAGGCGACAGGAACAGGCGGGCGTTACCGGCATCCGGCAGGTCGGCCAGCGCGTTCGGCTGGAGGTAATCCGCTTGTTCAACAATAACCGGAAGTTGTGCCTCGTTGGGGCAGCACCATTCCAGTTTTCCCGGCAGCGGACGTAGCAGTAAAGTGTCTGGCGTCATTTAGTTCCCTTTAATGGTCGCGCGCCACGCTTTTGCGGGCTGTAATAAACAGAGCCTTTCTTTTGGGATCGTATTCCAGCTGGCTGATGGTGCTCCCGGCGCTATCGCCCTGTTCGATAGTCGTTTCAAGGCGGAAGTAACGACTGGTCGCCACCGCAATGCTTTTGAATGTGGTCTGCGACAGCTTATGAGCCGGATTATCCTTATCGAATGTCTTTAACAACGTCTCAATGCTGATTTTGCGTCCTTTGCGTGGGGTATCAAAAAAGCGCTCAATCTCGCGTGGCGGGACAGCATTATTGAGTATCGCCGCAAGCAACGGTGCATCCCGGCGCGTCAGGGTGTTGATGTTGATTTTTAGCTCATCATCAGGCAGCGCGCAGAGTAGCGGGGAGATTTGCTGGTAAAGAGAAAGCGTCATCCCTTTGATTTGTTTGAGCTCACTGATTGACCAGATACGTCGTCCGCCAATGGTGTGGGGGTCGTTACTTGTTTGGTAATACTCATTTTCGGCACCGGAGGCGCGTGGAATATCGTCGTTATCGATGTAGTCGGCGATAGCATCAACCAGCGCCTCAGCTTGGGCATTGGTGACGCCAATGTTGTCCAGCAGTGCCAGAAAGACGCTCACGCTGGCGGGCGGCTCTTTCATTCGGTCGGTCGGGGCGTTAATCAGCGCATTAATGTTGTAACAGGCCTGCTCGTCAGATAGCTGCCAACTGACAACGTCGCCGCTGGCGAGCTGAATACGCTGCGGCTGCGCCCAGAGCTGCTCGTGAGTGAGGTATTTCTCATTATCCCGCAGGTCCTGTTCAAGAATACGCATGGCCTGGCTTTCAGCCAGCTCTGCCAGCCAGTTTTGCTGTAGCCGCATCCGGGTGTAGCTGGTGCGTTTGAGGTTGATCTGGTAGCGCACGGTCATTTCGCTGGCCAGCGCCGCCATAATTGCCAGGATCATCAGCACTACCAGCAGCGCCACGCCCTTTTGCCGGGTCATTGCTGTTCTCCTGGCTGGCGGTTCTCTGGCCACAGCGTCAGACGAGTTATCGTGCCGGAATCAGCAAGTTTAAGAGTGACTTCCATCGCGCCAGGAGATGGAATTTTCGCCGTGTCCGTCCACGCTTTCTCTTTACTGTTGTAATAACGCAACGTGAAGGCGTTCACACCATTGAGCATCGGCTGAGTGATGGCCGGAGTTGCATCTTCCGGGTAGCGCCAGAGCGTGCGGTATAAGGTATGATCCTGCAGATACCACTGAACTCGCTGGATATCGGGCGCGCAGCAGGCGCCAGGATAACTGTTACTGCTGGCTGTCGTCAGCATCAGCGTCTCTTTTTCGCCCTGCAATTCGGTTACCGGCACCCGCTGTCGGATATCTTTATCCAGCAAATTGACGGTACGCACGATAGCGGAAAAACGCTGCTGATGCTTTTTGGTCTGCTCGTTACTGTCAATTGTCGTTGTCAGCATCTGCGCCGTCAGCAGGCTGAGCATGGCGAACAGAGCAATAGCCAGTAAAACTTCCAGCAGGGTAAAGCCGCGCTGTTTCTCAGGGCCGGGAGACATTTTGCGGTCCTCCTTGCGGCGAGGGAATAAAGCGCTGCAGGCGGATCTGCTGTTTGTCCTCAAGAGCGACGTCTGCTGTCCAGGTGCTGAGGCCAGAAGCATCGGCGGGTGAGACTGTTAACGACCAGTCCCAGCGGCGTTTACCCATTATGCTGCTGCCTGTGGCGGTTTTAGCGGGGCTCTGCCCGGCCAGTTGATAGGTTTTGAGCGTATTATCCGCTACCCAACCGGCAAGCACCTGTTCTTCCATTTTTGCGGTGGCGCTAACCTGGCCATGCAGGCTGTTGAGTAGCGCGAGAGAGCAGGTGGCGAAAATGAATATAGCCAGGAGCACTTCCAGAAGCGTCATTCCTGATTGCCTTTGGCTCATCGGCTGTCGCCTCGGGTGAGCACCAGCGGCAGCCCGCCGGTACTGGCGAGCGTGAACAGCAGCGTATTATTTTTACGGCTGCGGATGTGTAGCGTAAACGGCGTAATTTCACCGTCCGGGTGAATCAGAATTTGCGGCGTGCCGACGGATTGCCTGGCGAGCGACGCTGGGAACAGAGCCACCTGCCAGTCATTTTCCCACTTGCCCTCGGTCGCCAGGCGATAGAACTGGGTTGGCGTCTGCCAGCGATTGCCAATCGGTGTGACGATGCGCCAGCCTTGTTCGCGGATCTCAATACCGGTACTGCGGTCCTCCATGGTTGACCAGTCGGCGGCATATTCAGTCAGTGCCGCCAGCTGTTCGGCTGCAGTAATAGCTTTCGCGGTATCATTTTGTCGCCCGTAGGTCATCATCACCAGCGAGGCGCCAAGCGCGATAATCGTCAGCACCAGAATGACTTCCAGTAGCGTGAATCCCTTCTGCCTCATTCCGATTATTTCGCTTTACCCAGTTCCCAGTTAGTAATGTCGTCAGCGGTGCCGGGTTCACCGTCCTGACCTGCGGAGAGAATATCGTAATCGCCGTGTTCACCGGGGCTTACCAGCAGATACTCATTACCCCAGGGATCCTGTGGCAGACGCTTGATATAGCCCTTCGCGTTATAATTTTCCGGGATTGGGCTGGCGGTCGGTTTTTCGACCAGCGCCTTTAGCCCCTGCGCCGTCAGCGGATAGCGATAGTTATCCAGTTTGTACATATCCAGCGCATTCTCCAGTGCCACGATGTCGCTGACGGCTTTCTGGTGATCGGCTTTGTCTTTATTGCCCATTAAACTGGGGACGACCAGGCTTGCGAGGATGCCCAAAATAACCAGCACCACCATCATCTCCAGCAGCGTAAATCCTCGCTGCTTATGTGCATCACTATTCACGTTTTATCCTTAACTTACCAATGAGTTGAGTTGCAAAATGGGTTGCAGAACCGAGACGATGATGAACAGCACAATCATCGCCATCGTAATAATCAGCGCGGGTTCAAACAGCGCCAGCGTCAGCGCAATGCGGTTTTGTAGCAGTGTTTCCTGCTGGTCGGCGGCGCGCGCCATTAGCTCGCTGAGCTGGCCGCTTTTTTCCCCGGAGGCAATCATGTAGAGCATCATCGGCGGGAAGAGATCGCATTTTTCCAGGGCGAGATGAAAGCCTGAACCCTGGCGCACGCGCTCCGCAGCCTGACCCAGCCGCTGACTAATTTCTTGGTTACCGATGCCTTCGGTTGCCAGCGTCATCCCTTCCAGCAGCGGAACGCCGCTGATATTGAGAATGCTCAGGGTGCGCAGATAACGGGCGCAGTGGATAGCGCGCAGCAGGGCGCGACTGGGTTTGAAATCAAGAAGCCAGCGGTCAAGCAGATGCCGTTTGCCGGGACGGGTGAGCCAGTGGCGAAACAGGAAAAAGGCAATCAGCAGCGATGCGATTACCCACAATCCGTAGTCGCGCATGGCACCACTGATTGCCAGTAACACGCGCGTGGACATCGGCAGCGCTTCTTTCATATGCAGAAACTGCTCCACGATTTTGGGCACTACGGTGGTGAGCAGGATAGCGACGACGGCGATCGCCACGCTGGTCAGCAGGGAAGGATAAATCAGTGACTGGATGAGTTTACTGCGCGTTGCCTGGCGTAACTCATTGTAGTCAGCCAGCTTTTCCAGCACACAGCCGAGCTGTCCGCTTTTTTCACCGGCTTTCACCAGCGTGCGGTAAATGGAATCGAAGATCCGCGGCCAGGCGGCCAGCGATTCGGAAAGCGTATGTCCGGCGAGGATCCGTTCGCGCAGGTCGTGTAGCACCAGCCCCAGTTTATTATTTTTGTTCTGCCGGCCAATAACAAACAGCGCCTCTTCAAGCGGTAGCGAAGCGTTGGCCAGTGTGGCGAGCTGGCGGGTGAACAGCGCCAGTTCACTGCCGCTAAGCCGTAAACGAGGCGTTTTTTTTACCGTCCGTAACAGCGAAATGACCTTTTTCTCATTTAACACCAGCGGGTGCAGCCCCTGGGCGCGCAGCGCCTCGCGCGCCTCTTTGCTGCTGGCGGCATCCAGCGTTCCACGGTGAGTCGTGCCGCTGTCATCCATTGCCTGCCATTGATATTTCATCGTGTATCCTCTTGCGCAGAGGTGACGCGCATGACTTCCTCAAGCGTGGTCTCGCCTGCCAGCACGCGCAGCAGGCCGTTCTCCCGCAGGCTCCGGCTTTGCTGGCGCAGGCACTGCTCCAGGGCGTGTTCATCGGCGTCGCGATGGATGATGCTGCGCATAGTTTTATCCACCAGCATAATTTCATGAATCGCCAGTCGCCCCTGGTAGCCAGTTCCCCGACATTCGCCGCATCCGCAAGCCAGCCAGATTGTCTGAGCGGTGGGATCGAGCGCGTGCAGGAGGGATTTCTGAGAGTCAGGAATGGGAGCATGCACGCGGCAGGCCGGACAGAGGCGACGCACCAGGCGTTGGGCGATAACGCCGCTTAGCGATGATGAGAGCAGGAAAGGTTCAACGCCCATGTCCCGTAATCGGGTGATCGCACCGCAGGCGCTGTTAGTGTGCAGGGTGGAAAGCACCAGATGTCCGGTGAGCGATGCCTGAACCGCTATCTGCGCGGTTTCGGCGTCACGAATTTCGCCGACCATGACGATGTCCGGATCCTGGCGCAGGATGGCACGCAGTCCCCTGGCGAAAGACATATCCACCCGGCTGTTTACCTGGGTTTGTCCGACGCCTTCCAGCTCGTACTCGATGGGATCTTCGACGGTCAGGATATTACGCTGGGGGGAATTCAGCTCGGCGAGAATCGCATACAGCGTGGTGCTTTTTCCCGAACCTGTCGGGCCGGTGACGAGAATGATGCCGTGCGGCTGCTGTACTAAACCCTTCAGCCGCAGGCTATCCACCGCCGATAGCCCCATATTCTCCAGCGTCAGGCGCAGACTGTTTTTATCCAGCAGACGCAATACAGCTCTTTCGCCGTACTGCGAGGGCAACGTCGAAACGCGGACGTCAATATTTTTGCGTCCGAGGCGCAGGGAAATACGCCCATCCTGCGGCAGTCGTTTTTCGGCAATATCCAGCCGCGCCATGACTTTGATACGTGAAATCAGCAGCGGCGCCAGTTTTTTAGCGGGCTGAAGGACTGGCTTGAGGACACCATCGATACGAAAACGCACCACCAGCGATTTTTCGAAGGTTTCGATATGCACATCCGACGCGCCTTCCCTCACGGCTTCATGAAGAACCGCGTTGATCAGGCGGATAACCGGTGCGTCGTTTTCATCACTGAGTAGATCGGCATTGTCGGGTAACTCCTCGCTCAGCGCCGTCAGGTCGATCTCCTGATCGATATCCTGGGCAATCTGCCGGGACTCTCCGGCGCCGTGCTGGAAAAGTTGCTCCAGGTGGTCGTCAAATTGCGTTGGCGTCAGGCGGCTGAAGCGCTGACAGGCAACGCTGGCCTCGAGCACGTTTTCCTGTGGCGTGTCGGTGCGGTAGAACAATTCATCCACCGCGACCGCGATACCAAATTTTTGCCCCTGTGCGTAATTAAGCGGCAGAGGATGCTGGGGAGGAATGCGCGTCCATAAGTCAGTCATGTTGGATCACTCCCGGAAGGGGTTGCGCGATGGCTGGCTGTTGGGCTCATCGGACGACACATCGAAATTCAGCTCTTTAAGCATCGGGCGTTCTTCGTCCTTCACGCCAAGCAATCCACTGGATTGCTTATCAATACGCTGCTGCTGTAAATCACGAAATCGGGTGTACTTATCCTTTGAGAGCGAACGATAAACCTCGTCGTCGCGAATAATGGTCGGCCTGATAAAGACCATCAAATTACGCTTCGCATTTTCCGTTGAGGTGTAGCGGAATAGCTGTCCGAGAACAGGGATATCGCCCAGCAGCGGTACTTTGGAAACCTGCTCTTTGCTTGAATCATCCAGCAGGCCACCCAGCACCACGGTTTCGCCGCTTTTGACCAGCACGGCATTCTGGATAGTGCGGGTGTTGAACGTTGGGCCGAGATCGCTGGCGTTACCGGAAGCGGTATCGACGCTCGACACTTCCTGCTCGATCTCCATCAGCACCGCGTCGCCTTCGTTGATTTGCGGTGTGACCTTCAGTTTGGTGCCGACGGTTTTACGTTCGACCGTATTAAAAACGTTGTCGCCGGAGGTCGTTTGCGAGCCGGAAAGCACCGGCACATCCTGGCCGACATTAAACGACGCTTCTTTGTTATCCAGCGTCACAATGCTGGGGGTGGCGAGGATATCGTTTTTGTTGTCGGAGGAGATCGCGGTGAGCAGGACGCTCCAGTCCCCCTCAAAGAAGCCCGTCGCCAGGCCGTTAAAACTGCTTAACGCGCTGGCAATAGGGTTGTCGCTGGTCATCGAACCATTTTTATCAAACTGGCGCGCGCCTCTTGATGCGTCGAAAATCGGCAGCCCCGTTTTGGTAAACTGCTGACCGCCGACGTTGCTGTTGGCCCACTGCACGCCAAGATTCAGGCCGTTGCCATCCTGGACTTCCACAATGATGGCTTCAACCAGTACCTGTGCGCGGCGAATATCCAGACGAGCGATGACTTTTTCCAGCTCCTGCATGGTGCTCTGGTCTGCGGTAATGACCACCGAGTTGGTTTGTTCATCGGCGTTAATCGAGACATCCCGGGAAGGGGTAGCCACGCTCTGCGAAGACGACTGCTTGTCTTCCGTCAGTTTGGTTGACACGCCGGTCAGCACTTCAACGATTTTAGTGGCTTTGGCGTATTTCAGATAGAACACGCGAGTATTGCCCTGCGTGGTCTGTTCGATATCCAGTTTAGCGATTAAAGATTTCATCCGCTGGCGCACATTGTCCGGCCCGCTGATAAGAAGGGCGTTGGTGCGCTTGTCGGCGACAATTTTAGGCAGCAGGATCTGCGTTGGGTTTTCCTTTGACTCTTCGCGAATCAGGCTGTTAATTACATCAGATAAATCAACTGCCGAGGCGTAGCGCAGTTTGATAAGCTCACGTTCCTGAGTACCGATAACATCGACCCGTTTCACAACCTCAAGGATGCGATTGACTATATTGGCTTTGCCGGTGATCAACAGCGCATTAGAAGGATCATAATGTACGACGTTGCCGATGCCGCCGCTGTCCATCATCTGGCGTAATAGCGGAGCCAGATCGCGTACCGGGACATTTTTCAGCGCCACGACGCGGGTGATAAATTCATCGCCGACCGCTGGTTGCGACTGTGCCAATACTTTCCCCGGCGCGGTCTTAAGCGTTGCGGAGCGAACAACCTTCAGCAGGCCGTTATCCAGGGTGATAACCGAGTAGCCGTAGATATCGAGAACGCTGAGAAAAAACTGGTAGTATTCCTCCTCGTTGAAACTGTCAAAGCTGCGAACGGAGATTTTTCCCTGGACGGACGGATCGATCAGAATGGTTTTGCCCATTTGCTTACTGACCGAGGTAATAAACTCCCGGAGATCCGCATCCTGGAAGTTTGCCGAATATTGCGCTGACATGGTTTGAAATGGAAAGGCGCAAAACTGGAGCGCCAATATCCATGCAGCCGTTTTTTTAATTCCTTTGCGCAATTTTGTCGTCCTTAAGGTTAATCATTCTCAGTAACGGATACATTCACCAACGCTTCCTGACCGTTTCGTATCACGGTAAACTGGGCAGAGTTTAAGGTTACAAATTCCTGTAGTGCCGCTTTTGCTGACGTTTCCTGAGTTAGCGGGTGGTTGTTCATTTTGATCGCAATATCGCCTGGCCTGAGTCCGGTTGCTATAAAACGTTCAACCGGACCACGGGCGTTTAATCTGACGCCCTGTAGCGCTTCCTGCTGATAGATAAAGTTGGTAATAATGATGTCGCTGAGGGAATGTGGCGCGCTGTCATGTGGCAGCGATGGTGCCGGCACCCTGGAGGATATATCAGGCTCATCAATAAAAGCGATGCGTTGCCGGGAGCCATTGTTATCAATCGTCACGCTATTATTATCAATGTCCGTAATTTTTACGTCAGGGAGATCGTCAAGTTTATCTCCGGTACTGTAAAATTTTGCTTTCTCATTAATGGTGATAATAGCCTGTGAACGTGTTTTTAGCGTGCTCGCAATAATGCCATTTAGCTGGAGATTGAGCATCGAATTTTTAATTGAAACATCTTCTTTATTATCAGTCGCGTTTTCCCTACTGTTTTTCGGTAAATTCATTGGCAGCCTGAGGACAACGGACGTTATTGAGTGACTGGTTTTGTTTTTCGTATTGATAGAATCAATAAATAATCTATAGGCATATAACGAATGAATAATAACAATGACACCGACAAAAAACATAACGCAGTACAGCACATCGTTACGCTTTCTCTTAAATATAAAGGTAAATTGCTTCGCGATAACATCCATTGTTAATAGCATGCCTGTTCTTTTCGGGAGAAGCATGATATAGGCTTACTTTCAGGTTTTCAATTTAATCGTCGGAACATGTCGTTTAATTCAAATATAAAAAATTGATAATATTTACCTGACATATAATAAGTTAAATGCCCGCATCAATTACTGGAACTTATCGATGACTGAACGCGCATTACCGTATGCAATTTACTCTTTTTCGCAACATACCCTTATCAAGAATATCTTTATTCATGAGCTGGGCGCTGGCGATGTGGGCGTATTATGCGGCAAACCGGGGTGTGGTAAATCGACGCTTATTTATCAGTTAGGTAAGGATTTTCCCGGCAGGGTAGTGGTGTTTACCGCCACCGGTTTATCTGGTTTCTGTCAATTGACACACACGGCGTGTACGCAGGGAAAACTCCAGCCAGACTGGCGAGATGTGAGAATTAGCCGTTTCTGGTCAACGCTGATGCCTGCCCTTAGTCCGGCAGCGCAACCAATAATAATTGTCATTGATAATGCTGACGCACTCGCCAGACATCTTCCGGCATTTGTCGATAATTTCCGTCATCTGGCGGCTTCATTTGACGCTGGCGCCAGCTTGCTACTGGTGGGGGGCGAAGAGCTCAGGCGGAACCGACGACTTAAACGGCGTGTTACGCTGTCGGCGAGTATCGCTGCGCCGACGGACGATGAATATCTTGATTTTATGCATCAACAGCAACTGCGTGAGGCGGATGGCGAGCCTGTGCGGATGCGTCATGAATTTGTGCGCAAAGCGGTTCGGGCAGTGCAGGGAAACCTGGCGTTGCTGGGGCGCATCGCCCGGGCGGCGAGAAAAATAGCAACGGACAGGCAAGCGGATGTGTTAACCGCTCAACAGGAAAGATTGTTGCTGGAAACATTTACTCTCCGTTCTTGCGTATTGCGCAAGGGAATACTGCCCGGACTTTACGCTGCGCTGGCTTTGACGTTCGGCTGGCTGGCGGTTGATGTTTTTCCCCTTCAACTTCCTGTGCCCGCCGGATTAACGGTGGCGATGACGCAAAAAAAGGAAAACCTGCCGGATATTGGCGACGCACGGGGAGGATTACGCGATGCCATGCAGCAATTATTCAGCGTCTGGGGATTCGACACAGCGCATGACGAGGCATGGTGTGACCAGGCCGATCGCGCTGAGTTGGTGTGCGAAAGCGGCAAGGAACGTTTAGATAACCTCATCAGGCGCGGGTTGCCGTGGATCGCGCATTTGAATATCGATAAACAACCGGTCTACGGTGTTGTGATGCGTGTATCAGGAAACGAGCTGGATCTTATCATTGATAATAAAACCTGGATCGTCAGTCAGGAGTGGCTGGCGAAGCACTGGCAGGGAAATTATACCCTGATGCTCAATTTAACGCCTGACAGGAAAATGCAGATCGGTGAAAAGAGTCCGGCGGAAACCATCATCTGGTTTGATACGATGCTGAGCCGCGCGCTGGGCGTTCCCGGCGATAAATCAGGCTCATGGACGCCATGGTTAATCGAAAAGGTCAAAGCATTCCAGCAGCGGGAGAATTTGCCTGTGGATGGTAAGCCGGGAAAAGAGACGCTGATAAGGCTGCGTCAGAGTCTTGGAGACGCGCCGGTATTAATCAATGAGTCGGCACCCGTGCCAACACATGTGTCATCTAAGGAGCGTATGTGATGATGCACATCTATCAACCCATTGATGCGAAAACAGTGTCGAGTTGCCGCTGGCGGCAGGCGCTGCGTTCCTGTTGCTGGCTGTTGTGGGTCAGCCTGATGCTAATGTGCGGCTACTACGGACATTATGTCTGGTTGGTGCGCCATCCGACAACCGCCACGCAGGGAGTGCCCGATTCTCAGGCGTATCGACTCTCGGATGTGCATTACATTTTTAAGCGGAAGCCTCTGCCGATACGCATCGATTTACCCACCCAAAACGAAGAGGGTGACAGTATGTTGGAAGAGATACCCTATGATGAAGCATCCGGGCAGGAAGCGCCGGATGGCGAAGTATTGCGCTCACGTGTGCAACAAGCGCTGAGAGAAATCGATGGCAAATAGCCATAATCACTTGCATCCGTACTGGCTATACGTATAATACGCCAGCCTGTCAAATCTGACGGGTAGTTCGATATGAACTGTGGCGGTTTACCGTCAACAACGCTCCCAATCAGGGGGCTACGTAAGAACGGTTACACTCTCCCATCAATCGTAATGGGTTTGAGGAGTAACTATTTCGTCTATAAAATAATTGGAGCTCTGGTCTCATGCAGAACCAAAGAATCCGTATCCGTTTGAAAGCGTTTGATCATCGTCTGATCGATCAATCAACCGCGGAAATCGTCGAGACTGCCAAGCGCACTGGTGCGCAGGTTCGTGGTCCGATCCCGCTGCCGACCCGCAAAGAGCGTTTCACCGTTCTGATCTCCCCGCACGTCAACAAAGACGCGCGTGATCAGTACGAGATCCGTACTCACAAGCGTCTGGTTGACATCGTTGAGCCAACTGAAAAAACCGTTGATGCTCTGATGCGTCTGGACCTGGCTGCCGGTGTAGACGTGCAGATCAGCCTGGGTTAATCAGGTCATCGAGCGATTGAGAGGTTGATACAATGATTGGTTTAGTCGGTAAAAAAGTGGGTATGACCCGCATCTTCACTGAAGATGGCGTATCTATCCCAGTAACCGTTATCGAAGTTGAAGCAAACCGCGTTACTCAGGTTAAAGATCTGGCTAACGATGGCTATCGCGCTGTTCAGGTTACCACCGGTGCTAAAAAAGCTAACCGCGTAACTAAGCCGGAAGCTGGCCACTTTGCTAAAGCTGGCGTAGAAGCTGGCCGCGGCCTGTGGGAGTTCCGTCTGGCAGATGGTGAAGAATACACCGTTGGTCAGAACATTAGCGTTGAACTGTTTGCTGACGTTAAAAAAGTTGACGTAACCGGTACCTCTAAAGGTAAAGGTTTCGCTGGTACCGTTAAGCGCTGGAACTTCCGTACCCAGGACGCTACTCACGGTAACTCCTTGTCCCACCGCGTTCCGGGTTCTATCGGTCAGAACCAGACTCCGGGCAAAGTGTTTAAAGGCAAGAAAATGGCAGGTCAGCTGGGCAACGAACGTGTAACCGTTCAGAGCCTGGACGTAGTACGTGTTGACGCTGAGCGCAACCTGCTGCTGGTTAAAGGTGGTGTTCCGGGTGCGACCGGTTGCGACCTGATCGTTAAACCAGCTGTGAAGGCGTAAGGGGATAGCAATGGAATTAGTATTGAAAGACGCGCAGAGCGCGCTGACTGTTTCCGAAACTACCTTCGGTCGTGATTTCAACGAAGCGCTGGTTCACCAGGTTGTTGTTGCTTATGCAGCTGGTGCTCGTCAGGGTACTCGTGCTCAGAAGACTCGTGCTGAAGTAACTGGTTCAGGCAAAAAGCCGTGGCGCCAGAAAGGTACCGGCCGTGCGCGTTCAGGTTCTATCAAGAGCCCGATCTGGCGTTCAGGTGGCGTGACCTTCGCTGCTCGTCCACAGGACCACAGTCAAAAAGTTAACAAAAAGATGTACCGCGGCGCGCTGAAAAGCATTCTGTCCGAACTGGTACGTCAGGATCGTCTGATCGTTGTCGAATCATTCTCTGTAGAAGCGCCTAAAACTAAGCTGCTGGCACAGAAACTGAAAGACATGGCTCTGGAAGATGTGCTGATCATCACCGGTGAGCTGGACGAAAACCTGTTCCTGGCTGCGCGCAACCTGCACAAGGTTGACGTACGCGATGCAACTGGTATCGACCCGGTTAGCCTGATCGCCTTCGACAAAGTCGTAATGACTGCTGATGCTGTTAAGCAAGTTGAGGAGATGCTGGCATGATTCGTGAAGAACGTCTGCTGAAAGTGCTGCGCGCGCCGCACGTTTCTGAAAAAGCGTCTACTGCGATGGAAAAAACTAACACCATCGTTCTCAAAGTTGCTAAAGACGCGACCAAAGCAGAAATCAAAGCTGCTGTGCAGAAACTGTTTGAAGTCGAAGTCGAAGTCGTTAACACCCTGGTAGTTAAAGGGAAAGTTAAACGTCACGGACAGCGTATCGGTCGTCGTAGCGACTGGAAAAAAGCTTACGTCACCCTGAAGGAAGGCCAGAATCTGGACTTCGTCGGCGGCGCTGAGTAAGTCGGAGGAGTAATACAATGGCAGTTGTTAAATGTAAACCGACATCTCCGGGTCGTCGCCACGTTGTTAAAGTGGTCAACCCAGAGCTGCACAAGGGCAAACCTTTTGCTCCGCTGGTTGAAAAAAACAGCAAATCCGGTGGTCGTAACAACAATGGCCGCATCACCACTCGTCACATCGGTGGTGGTCACAAGCAGGCTTATCGTATTGTTGACTTCAAACGCAACAAAGACGGTATCCCGGCAGTTGTTGAACGTCTTGAGTACGATCCGAACCGCTCCGCGAACATCGCGCTGGTTCTGTACAAAGACGGTGAACGCCGTTACATCCTGGCCCCTAAAGGCCTGAAAGCTGGCGACCAGGTTCAATCTGGCGTTGATGCTGCAATCAAAGCAGGTAACACCCTGCCGATGCGCAATATCCCGGTTGGTTCTACTGTTCATAACGTAGAAATGAAACCAGGTAAAGGCGGTCAGCTGGCACGTTCCGCTGGTACTTACGTTCAGATCGTTGCTCGCGATGGTGCTTATGTCACCCTGCGTCTGCGTTCTGGTGAAATGCGTAAAGTCGAAGCAGACTGCCGTGCAACTCTGGGCGAAGTTGGCAATGCTGAGCATATGCTGCGCGTTCTGGGTAAAGCAGGTGCTGCACGCTGGCGTGGTGTTCGTCCTACCGTTCGCGGTACTGCGATGAACCCAGTCGACCACCCACATGGTGGTGGTGAAGGTCGTAACTTTGGTAAGCACCCGGTAACTCCGTGGGGCGTTCAGACTAAAGGTAAGAAGACCCGCAGCAACAAGCGTACTGATAAATTCATCGTACGTCGCCGTAGCAAATAATTTTAGAGGATAAGCCATGCCACGTTCTCTCAAGAAAGGTCCTTTTATTGACCTGCACTTGCTGAAGAAGGTAGAGAAAGCGGTGGAAAGCGGAGACAAGAAGCCCCTGCGCACTTGGTCCCGTCGTTCAACGATCTTTCCTAACATGATCGGTTTGACCATCGCTGTCCATAATGGTCGTCAGCACGTTCCGGTATTTGTTTCCGACGAAATGGTCGGTCACAAACTGGGTGAATTCGCACCGACTCGTACTTATCGCGGCCATGCTGCTGATAAAAAAGCGAAGAAGAAATAAGGTAGGAGGAAGAGATGGAAACTTTAGCTCAACATCGCCATGCTCGTTCTTCTGCTCAGAAGGTTCGCCTTGTTGCAGACCTGATTCGCGGTAAGAAAGTGTCGCAGGCTCTGGATATTCTGACCTACACCAATAAGAAAGCGGCTGTACTGGTCAAGAAAGTCCTGGAATCTGCCATTGCTAACGCTGAACACAACGATGGCGCTGACATTGACGATCTGAAAGTTACGAAAATTTTCGTAGACGAAGGCCCGAGCATGAAGCGCATTATGCCGCGTGCAAAAGGTCGTGCAGATCGCATCCTGAAGCGCACCAGCCACATTACTGTGGTTGTGTCCGATCGCTGAGACTCTGGAGACTAGCAATGGGTCAGAAAGTACATCCTAATGGTATTCGCCTGGGTATTGTAAAACCATGGAACTCAACCTGGTTTGCGAACACCAAAGAATTCGCTGACAACCTGGACAGCGATTTTAAAGTACGTCAGTACCTGACTAAGGAACTGGCTAAAGCGTCTGTATCTCGTATTGTTATCGAGCGTCCGGCTAAGAGCATCCGTGTGACCATTCACACCGCTCGCCCGGGTATCGTTATCGGTAAGAAAGGTGAAGACGTAGAAAAACTGCGCAAAGTCGTAGCGGATATTGCTGGCGTTCCTGCTCAGATCAATATCGCCGAAGTGCGTAAACCTGAACTGGATGCAAAATTGGTTGCTGACAGCATCACTTCTCAGCTGGAACGTCGTGTTATGTTCCGTCGTGCTATGAAGCGTGCTGTACAGAACGCAATGCGTCTGGGCGCTAAAGGTATTAAAGTTGAAGTTAGCGGCCGTCTGGGCGGCGCGGAAATCGCACGTACCGAATGGTACCGCGAAGGTCGCGTACCTCTGCACACTCTGCGTGCTGACATCGACTACAACACCTCTGAAGCGCACACCACTTACGGTGTAATCGGCGTTAAAGTGTGGATCTTCAAAGGCGAGATCCTGGGTGGTATGGCTGCTGTTGAACAACCGGAAAAACCGGCTGCGCAACCTAAAAAGCAGCAGCGTAAAGGCCGTAAATAAGGAGCGTCGCTGATGTTACAACCAAAGCGTACAAAATTCCGTAAAATGCACAAAGGCCGTAACCGCGGTCTGGCGCAGGGTACGGATGTTAGCTTCGGCAGCTTCGGTCTGAAAGCTGTTGGCCGTGGTCGTCTGACTGCCCGTCAGATCGAAGCAGCACGTCGTGCTATGACCCGTGCAGTTAAGCGTCAAGGTAAGATCTGGATCCGTGTATTCCCGGACAAACCGATCACTGAAAAGCCGCTGGCAGTGCGTATGGGTAAAGGTAAAGGTAACGTGGAGTATTGGGTTGCCTTGATTCAGCCGGGTAAAGTCCTGTATGAAATGGACGGCGTACCGGAAGAGCTGGCCCGTGAAGCATTCAAGCTGGCAGCAGCGAAACTGCCGATTAAAACCACCTTTGTAACTAAGACGGTGATGTAATGAAAGCAAAAGAGCTGCGTGAGAAGAGTGTTGAAGAGCTGAACACCGAGCTGCTGAATCTGCTGCGTGAGCAGTTCAACCTGCGTATGCAGGCTGCAAGTGGCCAGCTGCAACAGTCTCACCTGTTGAAGCAAGTGCGTCGTGATGTCGCACGCGTTAAGACTTTACTGACTGAGAAGGCGGGTGCGTAATGACCGATAAAATCCGTACTCTGCAAGGTCGCGTTGTTAGCGATAAAATGGAGAAATCCATCGTTGTTGCTATCGAACGTTTTGTGAAACACCCGATCTACGGTAAATTCATTAAGCGTACGACCAAACTGCACGTACATGACGAGAACAACGAATGCGGTACTGGTGACGTGGTTGAAATCCGCGAATGCCGTCCGCTGTCCAAGACTAAGTCCTGGACGCTGGTTCGCGTTGTAGAGAAAGCCGTTCTGTAATACAGTAGGCATTCTCAACGAATAAACGGCTCAGCGATGAGCCGTTTATTTTTTCTACCCATATCGTTGAAGCGGTGTTATAATGCCGCGCCCCCGATATGGGGCTTTTTTAACGACCTGATTTTCGGGTCTCAGTAGTAGTTGACATTAGCGGAGCACTAAAATGATCCAAGAACAGACTATGCTGAACGTCGCCGACAACTCCGGTGCACGTCGCGTAATGTGTATCAAGGTTCTGGGTGGCTCGCACCGTCGCTACGCAGGCGTCGGCGATATCATCAAGATCACCATCAAGGAAGCAATTCCGCGTGGTAAGGTCAAAAAAGGTGATGTGCTGAAGGCGGTAGTGGTGCGCACCAAGAAGGGTGTTCGTCGCCCGGACGGTTCTGTCATTCGCTTCGATGGTAATGCATGCGTTATTTTAAACAATAACAGCGAGCAACCTATCGGTACGCGTATTTTTGGGCCGGTAACTCGTGAACTTCGTAACGAGAAGTTCATGAAAATTATCTCTCTGGCACCAGAAGTACTCTAAGGAGCGAATCATGGCAGCGAAGATCCGTCGTGATGACGAAGTTATCGTGTTAACCGGTAAAGATAAAGGTAAACGCGGTAAAGTTAAGAATGTCCTGTCTTCCGGCAAGGTCATTGTTGAAGGTATCAACCTGGTTAAGAAACATCAGAAGCCGGTTCCGGCCCTGAACCAACCAGGCGGCATTGTAGAGAAAGAAGCAGCTATTCAGATCTCTAACCTTGCTATCTTCAACGCGGCAACCGGCAAGGCTGACCGTGTAGGCTTTAGATTCGAAGACGGCAAAAAAGTCCGTTTCTTTAAATCTAACAGCGAAACTATCAAGTAATTTGGAGTAGTACGATGGCGAAACTGCATGATTACTACAAAGACGAAGTAGTCGCTAAACTCATGACTGAGTTTAACTACAATTCTGTCATGCAAGTCCCTCGGGTCGAGAAGATCACCCTGAACATGGGTGTTGGTGAAGCGATCGCTGACAAGAAACTGCTGGATAACGCAGCAGCTGACCTGACAGCAATCTCCGGTCAAAAACCGCTGATCACCAAAGCACGCAAATCAGTTGCAGGCTTCAAAATCCGTCAGGGCTATCCGATCGGCTGTAAAGTAACTCTGCGTGGCGAACGCATGTGGGAGTTCTTTGAGCGCCTGATCACTATTGCTGTTCCACGTATCCGTGACTTCCGTGGCTTGTCCGCTAAGTCTTTCGACGGTCGTGGTAACTACAGCATGGGTGTCCGTGAGCAGATCATCTTCCCAGAAATCGACTACGATAAAGTCGACCGCGTGCGTGGTTTGGATATTACCATTACCACTACTGCGAAATCTGATGAAGAAGGCCGTGCTCTGCTGGCTGCCTTTGACTTCCCGTTCCGCAAGTAAGGTAGGGTTACTGAATGGCTAAGCAATCAATGAAAGCACGCGAAGTAAAGCGCGTAGCTTTAGCTGATAAGTACTTCGCAAAACGCGCTGAACTGAAAGCTATTATCTCTGATGTGAACGCGACCGACGAAGATCGTTGGAACGCAGTTCTCAAGCTGCAGTCTCTGCCGCGTGATTCCAGCCCGTCCCGTCAGCGTAACCGCTGCCGTCAAACAGGTCGTCCGCATGGCTATGTGGGCAAGTTCGGGTTGAGCCGTATCAAACTGCGTGAAGCCGCTATGCGCGGTGAAGTACCAGGCTTGAAAAAGGCTAGCTGGTAATTACCAATTGAATCACGGGAGTAAAGACAGATGAGCATGCAAGATCCGATCGCGGATATGCTGACCCGTATCCGTAACGGTCAGGCCGCGAATAAAGCTGCGGTCACCATGCCTTCCTCCAAGCTGAAAGTGGCAATTGCCAACGTGCTGAAGGAAGAAGGTTTTATTGAAGATTTTAAAGTTGAAGGCGACACCAAGCCGGAACTGGAACTTACTCTTAAGTATTTCCAGGGTAAAGCTGTTGTAGAAAGCATTCAGCGTGTCAGTCGCCCAGGTCTGCGCATTTATAAGCGTAAAGACGAGCTGCCGAAAGTTATGGCTGGCATGGGTATCGCAGTTGTTTCTACCTCTAAAGGTGTTATGACTGATCGTGCAGCGCGCCAGGCTGGTCTTGGTGGCGAAATTATCTGCTACGTAGCCTAATCGGAGGAAAAAATGTCTCGTGTTGCTAAAGCACCGGTCGTTATTCCTGCCGGCGTTGATGTAAAAATCAACGGTCAGGTTATTACGATCAAAGGTAAAAACGGCGAGCTGACTCGTACTCTCAACGATGCTGTTGCAGTAAATCATGCAGATAATGCACTGACCTTCGGTCCGCGTGATGGTTACGCAGATGGATGGGCTCAGGCTGGTACCGCGCGTGCCCTGCTGAATGCAATGGTTGTCGGTGTTACCGAAGGCTTCACTAAGAAGCTACAGCTGGTTGGTGTAGGTTATCGTGCAGCGGTTAAAGGGAATGTAGTAAACCTGGCTTTAGGTTTCTCTCACCCTGTTGACCATCAGCTGCCTGCGGGTATTACTGCAGAATGTCCGTCTCAGACTGAAATCGTGCTGAAAGGCGCTGATAAACAGCTGATCGGTCAGGTTGCAGCAGATCTGCGCGCCTACCGTCGTCCTGAGCCTTATAAAGGCAAGGGTGTTCGTTACGCCGACGAAGTCGTGCGTACCAAAGAGGCTAAGAAGAAGTAAGGTAACACTATGGATAAGAAATCTGCTCGTATCCGTCGTGCGACCCGCGCACGCCGCAAGCTCCAGGAGCTGGGCGCAACTCGCCTGGTGGTACATCGTACCCCGCGTCATATTTACGCACAGGTAATTGCACCGAACGGTTCTGAAGTTCTGGTAGCTGCTTCTACTGTAGAAAAAGCTATCGCTGAACAATTGAAGTACACCGGTAACAAAGACGCTGCTGCAGCTGTAGGTAAAGCTGTTGCTGAACGCGCTCTGGAAAAAGGCATCAAAGATGTTTCTTTTGACCGTTCCGGGTTCCAATATCATGGTCGTGTCCAGGCACTGGCAGATGCTGCCCGTGAAGCTGGCCTTCAGTTCTAAGGTAGAGGTGTAAGATGGCTCACATCGAAAAACAAGCTGGCGAACTGCAGGAAAAGCTGATCGCGGTTAACCGCGTATCTAAAACCGTTAAAGGTGGTCGTATTTTCTCCTTCACAGCTCTGACTGTAGTTGGTGATGGTAACGGTCGCGTTGGTTTTGGTTACGGTAAAGCGCGTGAAGTTCCAGCAGCGATCCAGAAAGCGATGGAAAAAGCCCGTCGCAATATGATTAACGTCGCGCTGAACCACGGCACCCTGCAGCACCCGGTTAAGGGTACTCACACGGGTTCTCGTGTATTCATGCAGCCGGCTTCCGAAGGTACCGGTATCATCGCCGGTGGTGCAATGCGCGCCGTTCTGGAAGTCGCTGGAGTTCGTAACGTTCTGGCTAAAGCGTATGGTTCTACTAACCCGATTAACGTGGTTCGTGCAACTATCGATGGCCTGGAAAATATGAAATCTCCGGAAATGGTCGCTGCCAAGCGTGGTAAATCCGTTGAAGAAATTCTGGGGAAATAAACCATGGCAAAGACTATTAAAATTACTCAAACCCGCAGTGCAATCGGTCGTCTGCCGAAACATAAGGCAACGCTGCTTGGCCTGGGTCTGCGTCGTATTGGTCACACCGTAGAGCGCGAGGATACTCCTGCTGTTCGTGGTATGGTCAACGCGGTTTCCTTCATGGTTAAAGTTGAGGAGTAAGAGATGCGTTTAAATACTCTGTCTCCGGCCGAAGGCTCTAAAAAAGCGGCTCGCCGCCTGGGTCGTGGTATCGGTTCTGGCCTCGGTAAAACCGGTGGTCGTGGTCACAAAGGTCAGAAGTCTCGTTCTGGCGGTGGCGTACGTCGCGGTTTCGAGGGTGGTCAGATGCCTCTGTACCGTCGTCTGCCGAAATTCGGCTTCACTTCACGTAAAGCAGCGATTACAGCCGAAGTTCGTCTGTCTGACCTGGCTAAAGTTGAAGGCGGTGTTGTAGACCTGAACACGCTGAAAGCAGCTAACATTATCGGTATCCAGATCGAGTTCGCGAAAGTGATTCTGGCTGGTGAAGTCACTACTCCGGTAACTGTTCGTGGCCTGCGTGTTACTAAAGGCGCTCGTGCTGCTATCGAAGCTGCTGGCGGTAAAATCGAGGAATAAGTAGCAGATGGCTAAACAACCGGGATTAGATTTTCAAAGTGCCAAAGGTGGCTTAGGCGAGCTGAAACGCAGACTGCTGTTTGTAATCGGCGCGCTGATTGTGTTCCGTATTGGCTCTTTCATTCCGATCCCTGGTATTGATGCCGCTGTACTTGCCAAACTGCTTGAGCAACAGCGAGGCACCATCATTGAAATGTTTAACATGTTCTCTGGTGGTGCCCTCAGCCGTGCTTCTATCTTTGCTCTGGGGATCATGCCGTATATTTCGGCGTCGATTATTATCCAGCTGCTGACGGTGGTTCATCCAACGCTGGCAGAAATTAAGAAAGAAGGGGAGTCTGGTCGTCGTAAGATCAGCCAGTACACCCGCTACGGTACTCTGGTGCTGGCAATATTCCAGTCGATCGGTATTGCTACCGGTCTGCCGAATATGCCTGGTATGCAGGGCCTGGTAATGAATCCAGGCTTTGCATTCTATTTCACCGCTGTTGTAAGTCTGGTTACAGGGACGATGTTCCTGATGTGGTTGGGCGAACAGATTACTGAACGTGGTATCGGCAACGGTATCTCAATCATTATCTTCGCCGGTATTGTCGCGGGACTCCCGCCAGCCATTGCCCATACTATCGAGCAAGCGCGTCAAGGCGACCTGCACTTCCTCGTGTTGCTGTTGGTTGCAGTATTAGTATTTGCAGTGACGTTCTTTGTTGTATTTGTTGAGCGTGGTCAACGCCGCATTGTGGTAAACTACGCGAAACGTCAGCAAGGTCGTCGTGTCTATGCTGCACAGAGCACACATTTACCGCTGAAAGTGAATATGGCGGGGGTAATCCCGGCAATCTTCGCTTCCAGTATTATTCTGTTCCCAGCGACCATCGCGTCATGGTTCGGGGGCGGGACTGGTTGGAACTGGCTGACAACAATTTCGCTGTATTTGCAGCCTGGGCAACCGCTTTATGTGTTACTCTATGCGTCTGCAATCATATTCTTCTGTTTCTTCTACACGGCGTTGGTTTTCAACCCGCGTGAAACAGCAGATAACCTGAAGAAGTCCGGTGCATTTGTACCAGGAATTCGTCCGGGAGAGCAAACGGCGAAGTATATCGATAAAGTAATGACCCGCCTGACTCTGGTTGGTGCGCTCTACATTACCTTTATCTGCCTGATCCCGGAGTTCATGCGTGATGCAATGAAAGTACCGTTCTACTTCGGTGGGACCTCACTGCTTATCGTTGTTGTCGTGATTATGGACTTTATGGCTCAAGTGCAAACTCTGATGATGTCAAGTCAGTACGAGTCTGCATTGAAGAAGGCGAATCTGAAAGGCTACGGCCGTTAACAGTCGCCCGAGAAGTTACGGAGAGTAAAAATGAAAGTTCGTGCTTCCGTCAAGAAATTATGCCGTAACTGCAAAATCGTTAAGCGTGATGGTGTCATCCGTGTGATTTGCAGTGCCGAGCCGAAGCATAAACAGCGCCAAGGCTGATTTATTCGCATATTTTTCTTGCAAAGTTGGGTTGAGCTGGCTAGATTAGCCAGCCAATCTTTTGTATGTCTGTGCGTTTCCATTTGAGTATCCTGAAAACGGGCTTTTCAGCATGGTGCGTACATATTAAATAGTAGGAGTGCATAGTGGCCCGTATAGCAGGCATTAACATTCCTGATCAGAAACATGCTGTGATCGCATTAACTTCGATCTACGGCGTCGGCAAGACCCGTTCTAAAGCCATTCTGGCTGCCGCGGGTATCGCTGAAGATGTTAAGATCAGTGAGCTGTCTGAAGAACAAATCGACACGCTGCGTGACGAAGTTGCCAAATTTGTCGTTGAAGGTGATCTGCGCCGTGAAGTTAGCATGAGCATCAAGCGCCTTATGGACCTTGGTTGCTATCGCGGTTTGCGTCATCGTCGTGGTCTCCCGGTTCGCGGTCAGCGTACCAAGACCAACGCACGTACCCGTAAGGGTCCGCGCAAACCGATCAAGAAATAATCGGGGTGATTGAATAATGGCAAAGGCACCAATTCGTGCACGTAAACGTGTAAGAAAACAAGTCTCTGACGGCGTGGCTCATATCCATGCTTCTTTTAACAACACCATCGTTACCATTACTGATCGTCAGGGTAACGCACTGGGTTGGGCAACAGCCGGTGGTTCCGGTTTCCGTGGTTCTCGCAAATCCACTCCGTTTGCAGCTCAGGTTGCAGCAGAGCGTTGCGCTGAAGCCGTAAAAGAATACGGTATCAAGAATCTGGAAGTTATGGTCAAAGGACCGGGTCCAGGTCGCGAATCTACTGTTCGTGCTCTGAACGCCGCTGGTTTCCGCATCACTAATATTACTGATGTGACTCCGATCCCTCATAACGGTTGTCGTCCGCCGAAAAAACGTCGCGTATAACGCTGTCGTTTCTAGGATTGTTGGAGAAAGAAAATGGCAAGATATTTGGGTCCTAAGCTCAAGCTGAGCCGTCGTGAGGGCACTGACTTATTCCTTAAGTCTGGCGTTCGCGCGATCGATACCAAGTGTAAAATTGAACAAGCTCCTGGCCAGCACGGTGCGCGTAAACCGCGTCTGTCTGACTATGGTGTGCAGTTGCGTGAAAAGCAAAAAGTTCGCCGTATCTACGGTGTGCTGGAGCGTCAGTTCCGTAACTACTACAAAGAAGCAGCACGTCTGAAAGGCAACACCGGTGAAAACCTGTTGGGTCTGCTGGAAGGTCGTCTGGACAACGTTGTATACCGTATGGGCTTCGGTGCCACTCGTGCAGAAGCACGTCAGCTGGTCAGCCATAAAGCAATTATGGTAAACGGTCGTGTTGTTAACATCGCTTCTTATCAGGTTAGTCCGAATGACGTTGTTAGCATTCGTGAGAAAGCGAAGAAGCAGTCTCGCGTGAAAGCCGCTCTGGAGCTGGCTGAGCAGCGTGAAAAGCCAACCTGGCTGGAAGTTGATGCTGGCAAGATGGAAGGTACGTTCAAGCGTAAGCCGGAGCGTTCTGATCTGTCTGCGGACATTAACGAACACCTGATCGTCGAGCTTTACTCCAAGTAAAGCTTAGTACCAAAGAGAGGACACAATGCAGGGTTCTGTGACAGAGTTTCTAAAACCGCGCCTGGTAGATATCGAGCAAGTGAGTTCGACGCACGCCAAGGTGACCCTTGAGCCTTTAGAGCGTGGCTTTGGCCATACTTTGGGTAACGCACTGCGCCGTATTCTGCTCTCATCGATGCCGGGTTGCGCGGTGACCGAGGTTGAGATTGATGGTGTACTACATGAGTACAGCACCAAAGAAGGCGTTCAGGAAGATATCCTGGAAATCCTGCTCAACCTGAAAGGGCTGGCGGTGAGAGTTCAGGGTAAAGATGACGTTATTCTTACCTTGAATAAATCTGGCATTGGCCCTGTGACTGCAGCCGACATTACCCATGATGGTGATGTCGAAATCGTCAAGCCACAGCACGTGATCTGCCACCTGACCGATGAGAATGCATCTATTAGCATGCGTATCAAAGTTCAGCGCGGTCGTGGTTATGTGCCGGCTTCTACCCGAATTCATTCGGAAGAAGATGAGCGCCCAATCGGCCGTCTGCTGGTCGACGCATGCTACAGCCCTGTAGAGCGTATTGCCTACAATGTTGAAGCAGCGCGTGTAGAACAGCGTACCGACCTGGACAAGCTGGTCATCGAAATGGAAACCAACGGCACAATCGATCCTGAAGAGGCGATTCGTCGTGCGGCAACCATTCTGGCTGAACAACTTGAAGCTTTCGTTGACTTACGTGATGTACGTCAGCCGGAAGTTAAAGAAGAGAAACCAGAATTCGATCCGATCCTGCTGCGCCCTGTTGACGATCTGGAATTGACTGTCCGCTCTGCTAACTGCCTCAAAGCAGAAGCTATCCACTATATCGGTGATCTGGTACAGCGTACTGAGGTTGAGCTTCTTAAGACGCCTAACCTTGGTAAAAAATCTCTTACTGAGATTAAAGACGTGCTGGCTTCCCGTGGACTGTCTCTGGGCATGCGCCTGGAAAACTGGCCACCGGCAAGCATCGCTGACGAGTAACTGGATCACAGGTTAAGGTTTTACTGAGAAGGATAAGGTCATGCGCCATCGTAAGAGTGGTCGTCAACTGAACCGCAACAGCAGCCATCGCCAGGCTATGTTCCGCAATATGGCAGGTTCACTGGTTCGTCATGAAATCATCAAGACGACTCTGCCGAAAGCGAAAGAGCTGCGTCGCGTAGTTGAGCCGCTGATTACTCTTGCCAAGACTGATAGCGTAGCTAATCGTCGTCTGGCATTCGCCCGTACTCGTGATAACGAGATCGTGGCAAAACTGTTTAACGAACTGGGCCCGCGTTTCGCGAGCCGCGCCGGTGGTTACACTCGCATTCTGAAGTGTGGCTTCCGTGCAGGCGACAACGCGCCGATGGCATACATCGAGCTGGTTGATCGTTCAGAGAAAACAGAAGCTGCTGCAGAGTAATCTGTAGTAACGTAAAAAAACCCGCCTCGGCGGGTTTTTTTATATCCGTCATATCCCCACTTACCTACAATATCTGTACTCTTTTTGTTCATCACTGGAGTGTTGTATGTGGTTACTGGACCAGTGGGCAGAGCGCCATATTACTGATGCGCAGTCTAAAGGTGAGTTTGATGGTTTGCCTGGTACAGGAGAACCGTTGGTTCTTGACGATGATTCCCACATTCCGCCTGAACTTCGAGCCGGATTCCGTTTATTAAAAAATGCGGGATGTCTTCCTCCTGAGCTAGAGCAGCGCAGAGAGGCAATACAGCTGCTTGAAATACTTGCAGGGATCCGCAAAGATGATCCCCATTATCAGGAAGTGAGTCGAAGACTGTCACTACTGGAACTGAAACTTCGGCAGGCTGGACTCAGCACCGAGTTTTTACACGGTGAATACGCAGATAAGTTGCTGCAGAAGATCAACGACGAATAGCGGAGATAGCATGTACCGTATTGGTGAATTAGCGAAACTGGCTGACGTGACGCCTGATACTATCCGCTACTATGAAAAGCAGCAGATGATGGAACATGAAATACGTACAGAAGGCGGGTTTCGTCTCTATACGGAAAGCGATCTTCAGCGTCTAAAGTTTATTCGCTATGCCCGTCAGCTTGGCTTCACTCTGGAATCGATCCGCGAACTGCTTTCGATCCGCATCGATCCCGAACACCATACCTGCCAGGAATCAAAAGGGATCGTCCAGGAAAGATTGCAGGAAGTGGAAGCGAGAATAGCTGAGCTTCAGGCGATGCAACGGTCGCTGCAGCGATTGAATGACGCGTGTTGTGGCAAGGCACACAGCAGCGTGTACTGCTCTATCCTTGAAGCACTTGAGCAAGGCGCCAGTGGATCACCATCAGGCTGTTGATTTATTGCACGGTCAGATCTACACTCGCGGCGTAAATTACGACAACCGGAGGTATCATGAGTCGTTATCAGCACACTAAAGGGCAGATAAAAGATAACGCCATTGAGGCGCTTCTACATGACCCACTGTTCAGGCAGCGCATTGAGAAAAATAAGAAAGGGAAAGGAAGTTATCTACGTAAAGGTAAACATGGTAATCGGGGTAACTGGGAGGCCAGTGGCAAGAAAGTCATTCACTTTTTTACCACTGGCCTTCTTGTTTCAGTGAGTGCTTAAGAGCGGTTATTCTGTTCTTTCAGCAGGTCACGAATTTCACTCAGCAATACTTCTTCTTTCGATGGCGCCGGCGGTGCTGCTGGCTCTTCCGCTTTTTTACGGTTCAGTTTGTTGATCAGCTTGATTGCCATAAAGATAGCAAACGCAACAATAACGAAATCAAAGATATTCTGAATAAATACACCGTAATGCATAACGACTGCAGGGATATCTCCCTGTGCATCACGTAGTGTTAAAGCAAACTGTTTAAAATCAATTCCACCAATTAACAACCCCAGCGGCGGCATGATGATATCGGCAACCAGTGATGAAACTATCTTCCCAAATGCTGCACCAATAATGACACCCACTGCCAAATCGACAACATTCCCGCGCATCGCGAATTCGCGAAATTCTTTAATAATGCTCATCTTATTCTCCCTATGCAGCTGACGTTTATAAGTTTAACAAATGTTTAGGCAATTTCCATTTATGTATTGCCTAAATAAAAATTTATTAAACCATGAAAAATAAAGGGAAATAATTTAGGCGCAGTTTCAGCGCCCAAATTATTACAGGAAGAACGGACTTGGCTGGAATAGTCGCTCGACGTCGGTAATAAACTTTTTATCTGTCAGGAACATAATTACGTGATCGCCCTGTTCAATACGCAGGTTATCATTGGCAATCATCACATCGTTACCACGCACAACGGCGCCAATAATGGTTCCTGGTGGAAGTTTAATTTCATCAATTGAGCGACCCACAACCCGTGACGTCGTTTCATCACCGTGTGCAACGGCTTCAATGGCTTCCGCGACGCCACGGCGCAGTGAAGATACACCAACAATATCCGCTTTACGCACATGACTGAGCAGCGCAGAGATGGTTGCCTGCTGCGGTGAAATCGCAATATCGATCACGCTGCCTTGCACCAGATCGACGTATGCTCTGCGTTGGATCAACACCATCACTTTCTTGGCGCCCATCCGTTTGGCAAGCATCGCCGACATGATATTCGCTTCATCATCGTTGGTTACCGCAATGAACAGATCAACCTGATCGATATGTTCTTCCGCCAGCAGCTCTTGATCCGAGGCATCACCAAAAAAGACGATCGTATTTTGCAGTTTCTCTGCAAGCTCGGATGCGCGCTGTTGATTACGTTCAATCAGTTTGACGCTGTAATCTTTTTCTAGTCGCCGTGCCAGCCCGGCGCCAATATTACCACCGCCCACTAACATAATGCGTTTGTAAGGCTTTTCCAGACGCTGTAATTCGCTCATTACGGCGCGAATATGCTGCGAGGCCGCGATGAAGAAAACTTCATCACCCGCTTCAACAATGGTAGAACCTTGCGGACGGATCGGTCGGTCATGACGGAAAATCGCCGCAACGCGGGTATCGATGTGCGGCATATGCTCACGCATTGTCGACAGCGCATTACCAATCAGCGGCCCACCGTAATAGGCTTTCACCACGGCCAGGCTGACTTTTCCTTCGGCAAAATTCACTACCTGCAATGCGCCCGGATATTCAATCAGGCGATAAATGCTATCGATAACCAGTTGCTCAGGCGCAATCAGGTGATCGATAGGCACCGCATCAGATTGAAATAGCTTGTCCGCATCACGAACGTAATCCGGTGAACGAATACGAGCGATACGATTAGGCGTGTTAAACAGTGAATAAGCTACCTGACAGGCAACCATATTTGTTTCATCTGAGCTGGTTACGGCAACCAGCATATCGGCATCGTCGGCACCGGCTTCACGTAGAACTCGGGGATGCGAACCATGCCCTTGCACGACACGGAGATCAAACTTGTCCTGCAGGCTACGCAGGCGCTCACCATTGGTATCGACTACCGTGATATCGTTGTTCTCTCCGACCAGGTTTTCAGCCAGCGTACCGCCAACTTGCCCTGCGCCCAGAATGATAATTTTCATCAGTCGCGACCTGTTATCTCATCACTTTTTGATTAGCTTAGCGTAAAAGAAGCCATCACCATCTTCCGCACTCGGTAAATTCTGACGTCCAGGTTTTTCCGGCGTACCAGTGACGCTTAATACCGCATCTGGCGTGTGCGCAAGGAAGGCGGCAATTTGCTGTTGGTTTTCTTCTGGCAGGATAGAGCAGGTTGCATAAACCAGCGTGCCGCCAGGTTTAAGATGTGGCCAGGTTGCATTCAGGATTTCAGCCTGCAATTGGGCAAGTTCAGCAATATCCCGGTCGCGACGCAGCCATTTGATATCCGGATGGCGACGGATCACTCCGGTGGCAGAACACGGAGCGTCCAGCAAAATACGGTCAAACTGTTGTTCACCGCACCACTGCTGTGGATAGCGGCCATCACCCTGTTTTACGGTTGCCTTCATACCCAGACGTTTTAGATTGTCGAAAACGCGCGATAAGCGTTTTTCATCAACATCGACAGCCATTACGTTAGCGTGCGGAGCAACTTCCAGAATGTGAGTGGTTTTGCCCCCCGGCGCACAGCATAGGTCGAGGATCTGTTCACCGTCCTCCGGCAACAGATAGTTTATGCATCCTTGAGCGGAAGCATCCTGGACGGTTACCCAGCCTTCATCAAAACCTGGGAGGGCGTGCACAGGAGCTGGCGTTTCCAGACGCACTGCATCCGGGTAATCTGGATGCGGGATACCGGTTAATCCCGCTTCGGTCAGCAGGTCCAGCCAGGCATCGCGCGTATGATGGTTACGATTGACACGTAACCACATCGGCGGTCGCTGGTTATTGGCTTCAAGAATGGCTTCCCACTGCTGCGGATAAGCGGCCTTAATACGTTTCACCAGCCAGGAGGGGTGTAAGAAACGTAAATCGCTTTGAGAGAATTCAGCCAGTAGCTCTTCTTGACGGCGCTGAAACTGGCGCAGCACGCCGTTGATCAGCCCTTTAAGCTGCGGACGCTTAATAACGACTGCGCCTTCTACGGTCTCTGCCAAAGCAGCATGCGGTGGAATACGAGTATGCAGCAGTTGGTAGAAGCCCACCATGATCAGATAGTGAACGGTGCGCTGTTTGCCCGTCATTGGACGTTCCATCAACTGCTGGATCATCCACTCCAGTTGGGAGAGTGTGCGCAACACACCGAAGCAAAGCTCCTGCAACAGTGCTTTGTCTTTATCGGCAACTTTTTGCTGCATGGCGGGCAGCACGTTGCTTAATGATTGTCCCTTTTCGACAACCTGTTCGACGGCCTGGGCCGCCATACTGCGTAAATTAAGATGTTTTTTCATAAGCGCAAAAATAAAAATGCCCGGAGATACCGGGCTTAAAGAGATGAACCGTCATACCAGACGGTTACCGGGTACAAACCATTCCCGGCGCGAATTAAGCAGATCCTGCGCGCTCATGGCTTTTTTACCGGCAGGTTGCAAAGAGACGAGATTCAGGATGCCATCGCCCGTTGCGACCTGGATACCCTGTTTTGTCGCCTCAAGAATAGTGCCTGGCGCGGCCTGTGTGTTCGCTGTAATAACCGTAGCTTGCCAGACTTTCACTGGCTGGCCGTCGATTTCAAGCCAGCTCATTGGCCACGGGTTAAAGGCGCGGATGCAGCGTTCCAACTGAGCGGCTGAAAGCGACCAGTCGATACGGGCCTCTTCTTTGCTGAGTTTTTCTGCATGCGTAACCAGTGATTCATCTTGAACAACAGGTTTTATCGTGCCAGCAGCCAGCTGTTTTAGCGTTTCAATCAGCCCCTGAGGTCCTAAATCTGCCAGCTTATCGTATAACGAACCGCTGGTATCTTCTGCAGTTATCGGGCAGGACAGCTTAAGCAACATATCACCGGTGTCGAGGCCAACATCCATCTGCATGATGGTCACACCAGTTTCGGCGTCGCCTGCCCACAGTGAGCGCTGGATTGGGGCTGCGCCACGCCAGCGTGGAAGCAGGGAACCGTGAACGTTGATACAACCCAGACGCGGCATTTCCAGTACGGCTTTTGGCAGTATCAGGCCATATGCTACCACTACCATCACGTCTGCGCGTAAATCAGCAACCAGCTGCTGGTTTTCCTGAGGACGAAGAGAGACGGGTTGGAAAACCGGTATCCCTTTTTCTTCCGCCAGCACTTTTACCGGGCTGGGCATCAGCTTTTTACCGCGTCCCGCCGGGCGGTCCGGTTGGGTAAACACGCCAACGACGTTATGTCCAGAAGACAACAGCGCGTCGAGATGACGCGCTGCAAAGTCAGGTGTACCCGCAAAAATAATACGTAGTGAGTCTGACACGTTGATTCTTGTCCTTAAGCTCGGGCGTTCAGGCGGTCGAGTTTTTCAACTTTCTGACGAATGCGTTGTTGCTTCAACGGAGACAGATAATCGATAAACAGTTTACCGACCAGGTGATCCATTTCATGTTGAATGCAGATAGCCAGCAAGCCATCGGCTTCCAGTTCAAAAGCTTTGCCGTTGCGATCGAGCGCACGAATTTTTACTTTCTCTGCGCGCGGTACTAACGCACGCTGTTCGGGAATAGACAGGCAGCCTTCTTCAATACCTGTTTCGCCGTCTTTTTCCAGCAGCTCTGGGTTAATGAGTACCAACTGCTCGTCGCGATTTTCAGAGACATCAATAACAATGATGCGCTGATGAATATCGACCTGAGTTGCTGCCAGACCGATACCTTCTTCGGCGTACATCGTTTCGAACATATCATCAACGATACGCTGAATTTCTGCATTCACTTCTTCGACCGGTTTTGCGACTTTGCGAAGGCGCTCGTCCGGAATATGTAACACTTGCAAAACTGACATAGTTATCCAGAGTTGTGTTCAGGAGTTGAAAAGATTATTACCTCTATTCTAGACAAAACCCCCTCTGATTGACAGCATCAGTGACCAATCGCAAAGATTGCCAGGACTGCTTGTGGCAGGGGAACAGGGATGACCAAAATCGAAATTTGGCTACGTTTAGCACAAGTGAATGAACTGTATGGTGATGAGATGGTGCGCGTTGCCCACTGGCTCAATACTCAGCCGTGTATTAACAACGTGGTACTTCATCATGCTGGGCTCTCCCCCCGCCAGGCCCGGCGCTTTTTAACCTTTCCAGATCAGACGCTGGAAAAAACGCTGCGCTGGCTTGAACAGCCCAACCATCATTTTGTGGTTGCCGACAGCGAGCATTATCCGGCACAGCTCCGTGCAATTGAGGATTATCCTGGGGTGCTTTTTGTGGCAGGAAATCCCATATGCCTTAGCTCGTTTCAGGTTGCCGTCGTCGGTAGCCGACAGCACTCCTGGTATGGCGAACGCTGGGGGCGGCTGTTTTGTGAAAAGCTTGCAGCATGCGGCGTGACGATCACTAGCGGCCTGGCCCGGGGGATTGATGGTGTGGCGCACAATGCTGCGATAAACCGAGAGGGCACGAGTATTGCGGTGCTGGGAAATGGGCTTGAGACCATTCATCCACGACAGCATGTCAGTCTGGCTAAACGACTGATTGAGGCTGGAGGCGCACTGGTGTCTGAGTTCCCATTAGATACGCTTCCTTTGCCGCGCAATTTTCCCCGACGAAATCGCATTATTAGTGGTCTAAGTAAAGGAGTCCTGGTCGTAGAAGCTGCTCAGCGTAGCGGGTCACTGGTCACTGCGCGTTGTGCACTGGAACAAGGGCGGGAGGTTTTTGCGTTGCCTGGACCGATTGGAAGTCCGGGAAGTGAAGGTCCACATTGGCTTATTCAGCAGGGAGCCACGCTTGTGACGGCCCCAGAAGAAATTCTGGAAAATTTGCAATATGGGCTGCAATGGTTGCCAGATGAACCTGAAAAATCAATTTATTCGCCAGATCACGAAGAGGTGGCATTGCCATTTCCGGAGCTCCTGGCTAACGTAGGAGATGAGGTAACACCTGTTGACGTCGTCGCTGAACGTGCCGGCCAACCTGTGCCAGAGGTAGTGGCTCAACTGCTCGAACTGGAGTTAGCAGGATGGATCGCAGCTGTACCCGGCGGCTATGTCCGATTGAGGAGGGCATGCCATGTTCGACGTACTAATGTATTTGTTTGAGACATATATCCATAACGAAGCTGAGCTGCGTGTGGATCAGGACAAACTGGAACGGGATCTTACCGACGCTGGTTTTGATCGTGAAGACATCTACAACGCGTTACTTTGGCTGGAAAAGCTTGCTGATTATCAGGATGGTCTTGCCGAACCTATGCAGCTGGCATCTGATCCTCTTTCTATACGTATTTATACCGCAGAAGAGTGCGATCGACTGGATGCAAGCTGTAGAGGGTTCCTGCTATTCCTGGAACAGATTCAGGTGCTAAACCTCGAAACACGAGAAATGGTCATTGAGCGCGTACTCGCGCTGGATACGGCAGAGTTCGATCTGGAAGACCTGAAGTGGGTGATCCTGATGGTGCTTTTCAATATTCCTGGTTGTGAAAATGCCTATCAGCAAATGGAAGAATTACTCTTTGAAGTGAATGAAGGTATGCTGCATTAATCAATCTTCATTCAGTATGAGTTGTTATGGCTAAATCAGCACTGTTTACGGTGCGTAAAAACGAGCCCTGTCCACAATGCGGGGCTGAACTGGTTATTCGTTCCGGGAAACACGGTCCGTTTCTCGGTTGTTCACACTATCCAGAATGCGATTACATCCGTCCGCTGAAATCTTCCGCGGACGGACATATTGTCAAAGTTCTGGAGGGTAAGCTTTGTCCTGCATGTGGCGCCGAGCTGGTGCTGAGACAGGGAAGATTCGGGATGTTTATTGGATGCAGCGATTATCCAACGTGTGAACACACCGAACTTATCGACAAGCCAGATGAAACAGCAATAGTCTGTCCTCAATGCCAGACTGGCCACCTGGTCCAGCGGCGTTCCCGTTATGGCAAAACGTTTTACTCCTGCGATCGCTATCCGGAGTGCCAGTTTGTCATTAACTTCAAACCGTTAGCCGGAGAGTGTCCTGAGTGCCATTATCCGCTACTCATCGAAAAGAAAACCGCGCAGGGTGTGAAGCATTTCTGTGCCAGTAAACAATGTGGAAAGCCGTTCTCGGCGGAATAAAAAAGTGAATAATAACCTGCCCACAGGCCCTATCGCTGCTGCGATAGCGGTTCTGAAACAAGAAAAAGTCATCGCCTATCCAACAGAAGCTGTATTTGGTGTCGGCTGCGATCCCGACAGTGAAACGGCTGTTACCCGTCTGTTGGAGCTAAAACAACGCCCAGTCGATAAAGGCTTAATTTTGATTGCGGCAAATTTTGACCAGCTCAAGCCCTATATTGACGATAGCACGCTTACTGATGCTCAACGTGAGGCTGTGTTCGCTCGCTGGCCTGGTCCTGTCACCTTCGTTTTCCCTGCGCCTGCGACTACGCCTCGTTGGTTGACCGGTCGTTTTGACTCGCTGGCCGTGCGAGTCACCGATCATCCGCTGGTGGTTGCATTGTGCCAGGCTTATGGCAAACCGTTAGTCTCCACCAGTGCTAATTTGAGTGGCTTACCGCCTTGCAGAACGGTAGACGAAGTCCGCGCGCAGTTTGGTACAGACTTTCCTGTAGTTGAAGGGGAGACTGGAGGGCGTTTGAATCCTTCGGAGATCCGTGATGCTCTGACCGGTGAACAGTTTCGACAGGGGTAATATGAAAGAAGCCTATGCTGTTTTTGGTAATCCGATAGCGCACAGTAAATCGCCCTTTATTCATCAGCAATTTGCAGAGCAGTTGAAAATTGATCATTCCTATGGACGTGTACTGGCACCTATCAATGATTTTGTGAATACGCTGAATGCCTTTTTTGCTGAGGGTGGGAAGGGGGCAAATGTCACTGTGCCTTTTAAAGAAGAGGCGTTTGCGCGTGCCGATGAATTAACGGAGCGGGCATCGCTTGCTGGAGCGGTCAACACTCTTAAACGACTTGAGGATGGGCGTTTACTGGGAGATAACACGGATGGTATCGGCTTATTAAGCGATCTTGAACGTTTATCTTTCATTCGCCCCGGATCACGAGTTCTGTTGATTGGTGCCGGTGGCGCATCCCGTGGGGTTTTATTACCTCTTCTTTCTCTGGATTGTGCGGTAACCATCGTTAACCGTACTGCTTCGCGCGCAGAAGAACTGGCACAAATCTTCTCCCATACCGGCAGCGTGCAGGCGGTGGGTATGGACGAGCTTGATAATTACAGTTTTGATTTAATTATTAATGCGACATCCAGCGGAATTAGCGGTGAGGTACCAGCCATTCCGACATCGCTTATTCACTCATCTGTCTATTGCTATGACATGTTTTATCAGCAAGGGAATACACCGTTCCTTTCCTGGTGTGCTGAACATGGGGCGAAACAGTATGCCGATGGTCTGGGGATGCTGGTGGGACAAGCAGCGCACGCCGTTTTACTCTGGCATGGTGTATTGCCACAGATTGAGCCCGTCATCAAAAGCATGCAACAGGAAATGTCGGCATGAATCAGGCGATCCAGTTTCCCGATCGAGAAGAATGGCGGACGGATATTAGCGCCGTTGTTTTCCCGGCGTTGGTCCATGGTATGCAGTTAACATGCGCTATATCAGGGGAGACGTTGGCGTCCCGCTTTGGCGGCTGCACGCCTGAACAATGGCTGGAAACCTTTCAACAGCATCGCTGGGACCTGGAAGAAGAGGCCGAAGCATTGATCCAGGACCAGCAGGAAAACTCTCAGGGTTGGGTTTGGTTACTCTGATTTAAATACTCATCTTTCCATTTAACGTAGTTGTTAGCAGAGTATTTTAAGCCAGCTTTCTCTTCGTCACTTAATGGCCGGATCTGTTTAACCGGACTACCCAGGTACAGATATCCACTCTCCAGGCGTTTGTTTTGCGGCACCAGGCTTCCTGCCCCAATCATAACGTCGTCTTCTACCACTACGCCGTCCAGTAAAATTGATCCCATACCGACCAATACGCGGTTGCCAATGATGCAGCCGTGTAGCATGACTTTATGACCGACCGTCACATCCTCACCCACGATCAATGGATTACCTTGCGGATTAGATGTGGATTTATGTGTGACATGGAGAACGCTGCCGTCCTGAATGTTTGTACGGGCGCCGATTTGTACATAGTTGACGTCGCCACGAATCGCAACCAACGGCCAAATCCCGACGTCATCAGCCAAACGAGTATCACCAATGACGACGCTACTGGTATCGATCATCACGCGTCTTCCGATCTGTGGGAAAAGATCCTTATAAGGACGTAATACATCAGACATGTTTACCTCAATGAAAATAGAGCAGTAATGAAGACTTTGGTTGGATTATTGAGACTGTGCAAGTGATTTAGCTATCAAAAATCAGCCAAATTGCGCAGGAATATAGCGAAAGGGGTGAAAAACAAGCACTCAGCAAAAAAGATCCAAAAAATACTTGTGCTAAAAAATGGGATCCCTATAATGCGCCTCCATCGACACGGCGGATGTGAATCACTTCACGCAAACAGCCGGTTCGGTTGAAGAGAAAAACCTGAAAATGAGGGTTGACTCTGAAAGAGGAAAGCGTAATATACGCCACCTCGCGACAGAGCGCTAAAGCGCGTCGCAACTGCTCTTTAACAATTTATCAGACAATCTGTGTGGGCACTCGAAGATACGGATTCTTAACGTCGCAAGACGAAAAATGAATACCAAGTCTCTGAGTGAACACGTAATTCATTACGAAGTTTAATTCACGAGCATCAAACTTAAATTGAAGAGTTTGATCATGGCTCAGATTGAACGCTGGCGGCAGGCCTAACACATGCAAGTCGAACGGTAGCACAGAGGAGCTTGCTCCTTGGGTGACGAGTGGCGGACGGGTGAGTAATGTCTGGGAAACTGCCCGATGGAGGGGGATAACTACTGGAAACGGTAGCTAATACCGCATAACGTCGCAAGACCAAAGAGGGGGACCTTCGGGCCTCTTGCCATCGGATGTGCCCAGATGGGATTAGCTAGTAGGTGGGGTAACGGCTGACCTAGGCGACGATCCCTAGCGGGTCTGAGAGGATGACCAGCCAAACTGGAACTGAGACACGGTGCAGACTCCTACGGGAGGCAGCAGTGGGGAATATTGCACAATGGGCGCAAGCCTGATGCAGCCATGCCGCGTGTATGAAGAAGGCCTTCGGGTTGTAAAGTACTTTCAGCGAGGAGGAAGGTGTTGTGGTTAATAACTACAGCAATTGACGTTACTCGCAGAAGAAGCACCGGCTAACTCCGTGCCAGCAGCCGCGGTAATACGGAGGGTGCAAGCGTTAATCGGAATTACTGGGCGTAAAGCGCACGCAGGCGGTCTGTCAAGTCGGATGTGAAATCCCCGGGCTCAACCTGGGAACTGCATCCGAAACTGGCAGGCTAGAGTCTTGTAGAGGGGGGTAGAATTCCAGGTGTAGCGGTGAAATGCGTAGAGATCTGGAGGAATACCGGTGGCGAAGGCGGCCCCCTGGACAAAGACTGACGCTCAGGTGCGAAAGCGTGGGGAGCAAACAGGATTAGATACCCTGGTAGTCCACGCCGTAAACGATGTCGACTTGGAGGTTGTGCCCTTGAGGCGTGGCTTCCGGAGCTAACGCGTTAAGTCGACCGCCTGGGGAGTACGGCCGCAAGGTTAAAACTCAAATGAATTGACGGGGGCCCGCACAAGCGGTGGAGCATGTGGTTTAATTCGATGCAACGCGAAGAACCTTACCTACTCTTGACATCCAGAGAACTTAGCAGAGATGCTTTGGTGCCTTCGGGAACTCTGAGACAGGTGCTGCATGGCTGTCGTCAGCTCGTGTTGTGAAATGTTGGGTTAAGTCCCGCAACGAGCGCAACCCTTATCCTTTGTTGCCAGCGGTTCGGCCGGGAACTCAAAGGAGACTGCCAGTGATAAACTGGAGGAAGGTGGGGATGACGTCAAGTCATCATGGCCCTTACGAGTAGGGCTACACACGTGCTACAATGGCATATACAAAGAGAAGCGACCTCGCGAGAGCAAGCGGACCTCATAAAGTATGTCGTAGTCCGGATTGGAGTCTGCAACTCGACTCCATGAAGTCGGAATCGCTAGTAATCGTGGATCAGAATGCCACGGTGAATACGTTCCCGGGCCTTGTACACACCGCCCGTCACACCATGGGAGTGGGTTGCAAAAGAAGTAGGTAGCTTAACCTTCGGGAGGGCGCTTACCACTTTGTGATTCATGACTGGGGTGAAGTCGTAACAAGGTAACCGTAGGGGAACCTGCGGTTGGATCACCTCCTTACCTTAAAGAAACGTTCTTTGTAGTGCTCACACAGATTGTCTGATGAAAATTAGCAGTAAGAAAATCTCTGCAGGCTTGTAGCTCAGGTGGTTAGAGCGCACCCCTGATAAGGGTGAGGTCGGTGGTTCAAGTCCACTCAGGCCTACCAAATTTCTGCTGATGCTGCGTTGCGGCGACGCTCACATACTTCAGTATGCTTCGCGTCACCACGTCTTGCCTCAACAGAAATTAAGGTTAAACGAGATTTAATTACGATGGGGCTATAGCTCAGCTGGGAGAGCGCCTGCTTTGCACGCAGGAGGTCTGCGGTTCGATCCCGCATAGCTCCACCATCCTTTACTGCAAAAACACAAGAAAACTTCAGAGTGTACCTGAAAAGGTTCACTGCGAAGTTTTGCTCTTTAAAAATCTGGATCAAGCTGAAAATTGAAACGACACACTGTTTCATTTCTCCGTAAACAAGAAATGAAAAGCGGTGTGTTCGAGTCTCTCAAATTTTTGCAACACTGAAGTGTTTTACGAAACATCTTCGGGTTGTGAGGTTAAGCGACTAAGCGTACACGGTGGATGCCCTGGCAGTCAGAGGCGATGAAGGACGTGCTAATCTGCGATAAGCGTCGGTAAGGTGATATGAACCGTTATAACCGGCGATTTCCGAATGGGGAAACCCAGTGTGATTCGTCACACTATCATTGCGTGAATACATAGCGTAATGAAGCGAACCGGGGGAACTGAAACATCTAAGTACCCCGAGGAAAAGAAATCAACCGAGATTCCCCCAGTAGCGGCGAGCGAACGGGGAGCAGCCCAGAGTCTGAATCAGCATGTGTGGTAGTGGAACGGTCTGGAAAGTCCGGCGATACAGGGTGATAGCCCCGTACACAAAAGTGCATGTGTTGTGAACTCGAAGAGTAGGGCGGGACACGTGGTATCCTGTCTGAATATGGGGGGACCATCCTCCAAGGCTAAATACTCCTGACTGACCGATAGTGAACCAGTACCGTGAGGGAAAGGCGAAAAGAACCCCGGCGAGGGGAGTGAAAAAGAACCTGAAACCGTGTACGTACAAGCAGTGGGAGCCTCTTTATGGGGTGACTGCGTACCTTTTGTATAATGGGTCAGCGACTTATATTCTGTAGCAAGGTTAACCGAATAGGGGAGCCGAAGGGAAACCGAGTCTTAACTGGGCGTTAAGTTGCAGGGTATAGACCCGAAACCCGGTGATCTAGCCATGGGCAGGTTGAAGGTTGGGTAACACTAACTGGAGGACCGAACCGACTAATGTTGAAAAATTAGCGGATGACTTGTGGCTGGGGGTGAAAGGCCAATCAAACCGGGAGATAGCTGGTTCTCCCCGAAAGCTATTTAGGTAGCGCCTCGTGAACTCATCTTCGGGGGTAGAGCACTGTTTCGGCTAGGGGGTCATCCCGACTTACCAACCCGATGCAAACTGCGAATACCGAAGAATGTTATCACGGGAGACACACGGCGGGTGCTAACGTCCGTCGTGAAGAGGGAAACAACCCAGACCGCCAGCTAAGGTCCCAAAGTCATGGTTAAGTGGGAAACGATGTGGGAAGGCACAGACAGCCAGGATGTTGGCTTAGAAGCAGCCATCATTTAAAGAAAGCGTAATAGCTCACTGGTCGAGTCGGCCTGCGCGGAAGATGTAACGGGGCTAAACCATGCACCGAAGCTGCGGCAGCGACACTATGTGTTGTTGGGTAGGGGAGCGTTCTGTAAGCCGTTGAAGGTGGCCTGTGAGGGTTGCTGGAGGTATCAGAAGTGCGAATGCTGACATAAGTAACGATAATGCGGGTGAAAAACCCGCACGCCGGAAGACCAAGGGTTCCTGTCCAACGTTAATCGGGGCAGGGTGAGTCGACCCCTAAGGCGAGGCCGAAAGGCGTAGTCGATGGGAAACAGGTTAATATTCCTGTACTTGGTGTTACTGCGAGGGGGGGACGGAGAAGGCTATGTTAGCCGGGCGACGGTTGTCCCGGTTTAAGCATGTAGGCGGAGATTCCAGGTAAATCCGGAGTCTTGTTAACGCTGAGGTGTGATGACGAGGCACTACGGTGCTGAAGTAACAAATGCCCTGCTTCCAGGAAAAGCCTCTAAGCATCAGGTAACACAAAATCGTACCCCAAACCGACACAGGTGGTCAGGTAGAGAATACCAAGGCGCTTGAGAGAACTCGGGTGAAGGAACTAGGCAAAATGGTGCCGTAACTTCGGGAGAAGGCACGCTGATATGTAGGTGAAGTGATTTACTCATGGAGCTGAAATCAGTCGAAGATACCAGCTGGCTGCAACTGTTTATTAAAAACACAGCACTGTGCAAACACGAAAGTGGACGTATACGGTGTGACGCCTGCCCGGTGCCGGAAGGTTAATTGATGGGGTTATCCGTAAGGAGAAGCTCTTGATCGAAGCCCCGGTAAACGGCGGCCGTAACTATAACGGTCCTAAGGTAGCGAAATTCCTTGTCGGGTAAGTTCCGACCTGCACGAATGGCGTAATGATGGCCAGGCTGTCTCCACCCGAGACTCAGTGAAATTGAACTCGCTGTGAAGATGCAGTGTACCCGCGGCAAGACGGAAAGACCCCGTGAACCTTTACTATAGCTTGACACTGAACACTGGTCCTTGATGTGTAGGATAGGTGGGAGGCTTTGAAGTGTGGACGCCAGTCTGCATGGAGCCAACCTTGAAATACCACCCTTTAATGGCTGGTGTTCTAACGTAGACCCGTAATCCGGGTTGCGGACAGTGTCTGGTGGGTAGTTTGACTGGGGCGGTCTCCTCCTAAAGAGTAACGGAGGAGCACGAAGGTTAGCTAATCCTGGTCGGACATCAGGAGGTTAGTGCAAAGGCATAAGCTAGCTTGACTGCGAGAGTGACGGCTCGAGCAGGTGCGAAAGCAGGTCTTAGTGATCCGGTGGTTCTGAATGGAAGGGCCATCGCTCAACGGATAAAAGGTACTCCGGGGATAACAGGCTGATACCGCCCAAGAGTTCATATCGACGGCGGTGTTTGGCACCTCGATGTCGGCTCATCACATCCTGGGGCTGAAGTAGGTCCCAAGGGTATGGCTGTTCGCCATTTAAAGTGGTACGCGAGCTGGGTTTAGAACGTCGTGAGACAGTTCGGTCCCTATCTGCCGTGGGCGCTGGAGAATTGAGGGGGGCTGCTCCTAGTACGAGAGGACCGGAGTGGACGCATCACTGGTGTTCGGGTTGTCATGCCAATGGCATTGCCCGGTAGCTAAATGCGGAAGAGATAAGTGCTGAAAGCATCTAAGCACGAAACTTGCCCCGAGATGAGTTCTCCCTGACCCTTTAAGGGTCCTGAAGGAACGTTGAAGACGACGACGTTGATAGGTCGGGTGTGTAAGCGTAGCGATACGTTGAGCTAACCGATACTAATGAACCGTGAGGCTTAACCTTACAACGCCGAAGATGTTTTGGCGGATGAGACATCGAAATTCAGCTTGATTACAGATTACATCGACATGCGAAAAGTGTGTTGATAAACAGAATTTGCCTGGCGGCTGTAGCGCGGTGGTCCCACCTGACCCCATGCCGAACTCAGAAGTGAAACGCCGTAGCGCCGATGGTAGTGTGGGGTCTCCCCATGCGAGAGTAGGGAACTGCCAGGCATCAAATTTAGTGTGCTGATATGGCTCAGTTGGTAGAGCGCACCCTTGGTAAGGGTGAGGTCCCCAGTTCGACTCTGGGTATCAGCACCAGTTTTTCGGTTAAAGTTTGGCACTTAGAAAAGAATTTGTCTGGCGGCTGTAGCGCGGTGGTCCCACCTGACCCCATGCCGAACTCAGAAGTGAAACGCCGTAGCGCCGATGGTAGTGTGGGGTCTCCCCATGCGAGAGTAGGGAACTGCCAGACATCAAATAAAAACAAAAGGCCCAGTCTTTCGACTGGGCCTTTTGTTTTATCTGTTAAACGCCAGTGCTGTATCCGGCGCATGGCTTTAATGGATAACCTGCGACAAAAACGCACGCGTGCGTTCAGATTTGGGGTGAGCAAAAAACTCATCCGGTGCTGCCTGTTCAACAATCTCGCCAAGATCCATAAAGATCACCCGGTCGGCCACTGTGCGGGCAAAGCCCATTTCATGGGTAACACACAGCATGGTCATGCCTGATTGCGCCAGACCTATCATGGTATCAAGCACTTCTTTTACCATTTCAGGATCCAACGCTGATGTGGGTTCATCGAATAACATAATTTTAGGTTTCATGCACAGCGAGCGTGCAATGGCTACACGCTGTTGCTGCCCACCAGAGATTTGCCCAGGATATTTATGCGCATGTTCAGCAATGCGAACTCGCTCAAGGTAGTGCATTGCCAGAGCTTCAGCCTCTTTTTTTGGCATCTTTTGCACCCAGATCGGTGCCAGCGTGCAGTTTTGCAGGACCGTCAAATGAGGAAAGAGATTAAAGTGCTGAAAGACCATGCCAACTTCTTGTCTGACGCGCTCAATATTGCGGATATCTTCATTGAGTTCGATCCCATCCACCACAATACGTCCTTGCTGATGCTCTTCCAGGTGGTTGATACAGCGGATAGTTGTCGATTTACCCGAACCGGAAGGTCCGCATAATACGATGCGTTCTCCCTGCTTTACCTTCAGGTTGATGTTTTTCAGGACGTGAAACTGTCCGTACCATTTGTTGACGTTTTCCAGCGTAATCATCGCGTCGGTAGACGGCATTAATAATTGGCTCATAAATTCCTCAGTGCGGTGTACGCCCGGTGTTAAAACGTTTTTCCAGATGTTGGCTGTAACGCGACATGCTAAAACAGAAGATCCAGTAAATCAGTGCAGCGAAAACATATCCTTCCGTCGACATCCCCAACCATGCAGGGTCCACAGTTGCCTGCTGCACGCTACTGAAGAGATCAAACAGGCCGATGATGATGACCAGACTGGTATCCTTAAACAGGGCGATAATCGTGTTAACCAGACCCGGAATAACCAGCTTGAGGGCTTGCGGAAGAATGACCAGCCCTTGCGTTTTCCAGTACCCTAACGCCAGTGATTCAGCGGCTTCATACTGACCTTTTGGTAGGGCCTGTAACCCTCCGCGAACCACTTCTGCGACATACGCCGACTGGAAAAGAATCACGCCGACCAGCGCCCGGATAAGTTTGTCGATACTGGTCCCTTCGGACATAAACAGAGGAAGCATGACCGAGGACATAAAAAGGACGGTAATCAACGGCACACCGCGCCAGAACTCAATGAAAATGACGGATAAAATCCGCACGACTGGCATATGAGACCGACGTCCAAGCGCCAGTAAAATACCCCACGGAAGCGCGCCCGCAATCCCCACGGATGCAATGATAAGCGTCAGTGTTAATCCGCCCCACTGTCGGGTTTCTACGCGCTCAAGTCCGAAAAAACCACCGTACATCAACCACCAGACCACCACGGGATAAACGACGGCCCAGACGGCGATATAGCGGCCACGGTGAGGAATAGATTTCCAGAACATAGGGACGATAGAGGCCAGGCCAATGATCAGGGCCAGATTTACGCGCCAGCGCTGATCGTGGGGATAAAGTCCATACATGAATTGCCCAAAGCGTTCATGAATGAACACCCAGCAAGCCCCTGCTTTGGTGCAGTCTGCGCGGGTTGAACCGACCCAATTGGCCTGAAAGAATACCCAGTTCATCAGTGGCGGAAGAAATGACCAAATCAGCCAAACGCACAGCAGCGTGAGCAGGCTATTTGACCAACTGGAGAACAGGTTTTTACGCATCCAGAGTAGACTGCGGCTTGCCGGGTTACTGTTCTGACGCGAGGGGTGAGACAGCAGTGCTTTTGTCATCATGGCTCCTTAGCGCTCAATCAGTGCAATACGGCGGTTATAAATATTCATCAGCAGAGAAATGCTCAGGCTGATGATCAGGTACACCGACATCGTGATAGCAATAGTTTCAATGGCTTGACCTGTTTGATTGAGTACCGTGCCGGCAAACAGTGAAACCATATCCGGATAGCCAATGGCAGCCGCAAGTGAGGAGTTTTTGACGATATTCAGATACTGGCTGGTTAATGGGGGAATGATGACGCGCAGCGCCTGTGGGATGATCACCTGGCGCAGTGTCACCGGATTTGGTAGACCCAGCGAGCATGCTGCTTCATGTTGGCCATAAGGAACGGCCTGGATTCCCGCTCGAATAATTTCTGCAATAAACGCCGAGGTATACACTGAAAGCGCCAGCGTCAGGGCAGCCAATTCGGGAATAAGCACCATACCGCCACGGAAGTTAAAACCGTGAAGGGCGGGGATATCCCAGTGAAGCGCTGCGCCAAACAGCCATTGTGAGATCATCGGTAAAAGCACGATCAGCGCCAGAGCCGTGGGCCAGGTCCGGCGTAGCTGACCGGTTTTAGTCTGGTGCATTCTGTTGTAGCGAAATAGCCCGATAGTGACGACGATAATGATAATTACAGCGCAGCAAAAGGCAAAAAATCCTTCTCCTATTTGCGGTGCCGGAATATAGAGTCCCCGGTTACTCAGAAACATCAAGTCCAGCGCGTTAACGGCCTGACGTGGGCCGGGCAGGTTACGTAATACGGCGAAATACCAAAAGAAGATCTGCAGCAGCGGCGGTATATTGCGGAACGTTTCGATGTAGATCGTCGAGAGCTTTCGTAATAACCAGTTATCTGACAGGCGTGCCAGTCCGAGAAAGAAACCGAGAATTGATGCGAAAACAATGCACAGTGCAGAAACTAATAGCGTATTGAGCAGGCCAACGATAAAGACACGGCCATACGTATCGCCTTGCTCGTAATCGATCAGATGCTGGACAATACCAAATCCGGCGCTGCGATCGAGAAAAGAGAATCCCGAGGTAATACCGCTATTATTCAGGTTATTTATCGTGTTATGGATGAGATAGACCGCAATGCTGATGACTGCAATGACGGCAAGTATTTGAAATAACCAGGCGCGGACCGCAGGGTTAGAAAAGGATAACGATCCTTTTACGATTGAGCGGCGATGGAACATAAGAAAACCTCGGTAACTATGGCTCTGGACTGAGCGCCGCAGTCGCGGCGCCCGTTACATCACTACGCATTAGCGCACCGGTGGCGCATATTGAATGCCACCGTTATTCCAGAGGTTGTTCTGTCCACGTTTGATCTTCAGTGGGCTTTCCGATCCCACGTTACGCTCAAAGATCTCCGAGTAGTTACCTACCTGCTTGATAATGTTGTAAGCCCATTTGTTATCAAGCTTCAGATCCTTGCCATAATCCCCTTCTTTGCCTAACAGGTGTGCCATATCCGGCGTTGCAGGATTAGCCGCTTTTTCATCGACGTTTTTCGAGTTAACGCCCATTTCTTCCGCATTCAGCATGGCGAACAGCGTCCAGCGAACAATGGAGAACCACTCATCGTCTCCACGACGTACAACAGGTCCCAGCGGTTCTTTAGAAATAACTTCTGGCAGGACAATCCACTCCGCAGGATTACTCAGCTTGATTCGCAGGGCGTACAACTGAGACTGGTCGGAAGCCAGCGTGTCGCAGCGTCCAGATTCCAGAGCTTTAGCTGATTCATCCGAGCGGTCAAAGGTGACAGGGGTGTACTTCATGTTGTTGGCTTTAAAGTAGTCAGCCACGTTCAGTTCGGTATCTGTTCCTGCCTGGATACAAACCGTTGCGCCATCCAGCTCTTTAGCACTCTTAAGACCCGCTTTATTGTGGGTAAGAAAACCAATGCCGTCGTAATACGTTACGCCAGTGAAAGACATTCCCATTCCTGCGTCACGAGAGGAGGTCCAGGTGGTATTACGAGAGAGCATGTCGACTTCACCAGATTGTAGTGCGGTAAAGCGTTCCTTGGCGGTGAGCGGGGTATATTTTACTTTGCTATCATCGCCAAATACGGCGGAGGCAACGCCACGACATACGTCGACATCAATACCTGAGAACTTACCGCTTGCATCGGCATAAGAAAAGCCAGGCAACCCGTCACTGATCCCACACTGCACAAAACCTTTTTTCTTTACGGCATCAAGTGTTGCGCCGGCATGTGCCTGATTTGCAACCGCAAGCAGCACGCCGGCCGCAGCCAGGCTGGCTATTATCATCTTTTTCATAGAGCATCCTGTGTGGAGGAATTATTGTTATGGAAACGTTCTGAAAACGTCTTTTACCTGTCTGTGGCTATGGCCATACTCTTTTAAGCAAAGGTAGTGCCAGGTTTTTGCGCACGATTATTCGACGCAATATCCAGAGTGTAGACAGGAAAAAATAAATGCAGCGCCCTGAAGTGGTGCAAAATTGAAACGTAAGCCACATTTCGGCGCAAAAAATTTAAAAATCAAACCGGACGCGTGATAACGATTTCGTACGTTAATATTGATGACGTGAGAATAATGAAAAGAAAGCGCGCTGTTACGAAGAACTGAAAAAATGCTAATTTCAAATCGTGGATATGTGAGGAAAATCTATAATAATTTTATTATACGTTGAGTGCTATATACCAACGTTTTGTCTTATATGAAGATTTAATTCTTATTGCAAAAAGCGCGGTACCCACCGCGCTTTTAAGAAGATTTATTTGGTCAGGGCGACTATCCCAAGCGTCAGCCCGGCAACGGCTGCTGCGCCACCGGCGATGGCACCGGCTGTTTCCCAGTTATCCTGCGTGGTGCCTTTCATACAGGTATTGGTATGAACCAGGCGTCCCTGATCGTCGTATACAGGTACGCAAGGAGAATCGTGTGCACAGCCGGCCAGGAATGCGGTAAGCAATGCAACGGATATTAATCTTTTCATGGTGTTACCTCAAAAATAAGCGTTTCGCTAATTGAGCAAAGACAAACGCTAAGCCATCTGCGAACTCGGCGATTATTTTACCACTTCTTAAAAAAAGACTGACATGAGGAATAATCTCAATTCATGTGGATTGTAAAAATAATGGATAAAAAGAAAGGTGACTGGCGAGTTTTTCAGGAAGGGTTTATTAGAAATAAATGGCTATCTTATTAATAAATAAAGAGGGCCATCTTAGGTGAAAAAGGCGTCCGAAGACGCCTTTATTTTACAAATTAAACGTTGCGTCGACTAAAACGCCGTCTGACGACAACGAAGAAGACGGGGACGAAGAAGATTGCTAACAATGTCGCGGTCAGCATGCCTCCCATTACGCCTGTTCCGACCGCATTCTGCGCCCCGCTACCTGCTCCGCGGCTGATAACCAGAGGCATAACCCCCAGAATAAACGCCAGGGATGTCATCAGGATTGGACGAAGACGCATGCGTGACGCCTCCAGTGTGGCTTCAATCAACCCTTTACCTTCTTTATCCATCAGGTCTTTGGCAAACTCCACGATAAGGATAGCGTTTTTGGCGGAAAGACCGATGGTAGTCAGCAGACCTACCTGGAAGTAAACGTCGTTATTCAGACCGCGTATGGACGCCGCCAGAAGCGCACCGACCACGCCAAGCGGTACAACCAACATGACTGAAAATGGAATAGACCAGCTCTCATACAATGCGGCGAGACACAGGAAGACGACGATTAACGAAATAGCGTATAACGCAGGTGCCTGATTGCCGGAGAGCCGTTCCTGATATGACATCCCCGTCCAGTCATAGCCGATACCGGTTGGCAACTGTGCTGCCAGGTTTTCCATGAGCGCCATGGCTTCACCGGTGCTTCGACCCGGCGCGGCCTCTCCCAGTATTTCCATTGATGGCATACCGTTGTAACGCTCCAGGCGGGGTGAACCATAAATCCAATGCGACGAACTGAACGCAGAGAATGGCACCATTTCACCATTCCCACTACGTACGTAGAGATTGTTGATGTCGTTGGGTAACATACGGAACGGCGCGTCAGCCTGAACGTATACCTTTTTCACTCGGCCATGATCGATAAAATCGTTCACATAGGTGCCGCCAAGGGCCGTGGAAATCGTTTGGTTTATATCCGACAGACTTACGCCTAACGCCTGGGCTTTTTCCTGATCAATATCCAGCTTAAATTGCGGGGTATCTTCCAGACCGTTAGGGCGCACGCGCACCAGCAAATCTGGATGTTCTCTCACCATACCCAGCAACTGGTTCCGGGCTTTCGTCAGTTCTGTATGACCGAGGTTAGCCTGATCAATTAACTGAAAATCAAAGCCGGTCGCGGTACCCAGTTCAAGAATGGCAGGCATGTTGAACGGGAACACCAGTCCATCTTTAATCTGGCTGAACGCCCTGGTCGCACGTTCGACGATAGCCGTCACGCCGTTTTCATCGCCCGAACGCTCTTCCCATGGTTTGAGGCTAATAAAGACGATACCGGAGTTCTGTCCCTGGCCGCTAAAGCTGAAGCCATTAACGGTGAACACCGATTTTACGTTCGCTTTTTCCTGGTTCAGGTAGTAATTCTGAATCTGATCCAGCACCTGCTGTGTGCGCGTCTGTGTCGCACCGGCAGGAAGTTGCACCATTGTCATAAAGACCCCCTGATCCTCTTCGGGCAAGAAGGAGGTAGGGAGGCGTAAAAACAGAACAGCCATTCCGCCGACGATAAGAACATATAGCAACAAGTAGCGTCCGGTTTTGCGCAGAATACCGCTGATACTATTGCTGTAATGCCCGACGCTTTTATCGAACAGGGCGTTAAACCATCCGAAAAAACCGCCTTTCTTTTCAACATGTCCGGCGGAAACGGGTTTTAGCAGCGTTGCGCAAAGCGCTGGCGTAAGAATGAGGGCGACCAGAACAGAAAGCGCCATCGCTGAAACAATGGTCAGAGAGAACTGGCGGTAAATGGCGCCGGTCGAGCCGCCAAAGAACGCCATGGGGATAAATACCGCCGAGAGCACCATCGCGATCCCGACCAGTGCGCCCTGGATCTGGACCATGGATTTCTGCGTCGCCTCTTTGGGCGGCAGTTTCTCTTCCGCCATGACGCGTTCGACGTTTTCTACTACCACGATGGCGTCATCGACCAGCAGGCCGATGGCCAGCACCATTCCGAACATCGTTAGCGTGTTGATGGAGAATCCGAATGCTGCGAGGATCGCGAATGTTCCCAACAGCACGACAGGCACTGCGATAGTTGGAATCAGTGTGGCGCGCAGATTTTGCAGGAACAGGTACATCACCAGGAAGACGAGGATGATGGCTTCAAACAGCGTTTTCACCACCTCGTTAATCGAGATTTTTACAAATGGTGTAGTGTCATAGGGGTAAACCACTTGCAAACCTTGCGGGAAGAAAGGTTGTAACTCAGCCAGCTTTGCTTTGACGCCTGCGGCAGTATCCAGCGCGTTTGCACCGGTCGCCAGCTTAATGCCCAGACCTGTTGCGGGCTGACCATTAATTTTCGTCACCATGTTATAGTTTTCGCCGCCGAGTTCGATGCGGGCTACATCTCTGAGGTGAACCATTGAGCCATCCTGGCCCACCTTCAGCGTTATGCGGCCAAACTCTTCCGGCGTTTTCAGGCGTGTCTGAGCAATAATGGAGGCATTAAGTTGTTGACCCTGGACGGATGGTGCGCCTCCCAGTTGGCCTGCGGCAATCTGATTGTTCTGCGTTCTCAGTTGATTGATAACGTCCAGAGGAGTCAACTGATATTTGTTCATTGCGTTGCTGTCGAGCCAGATGCGCATTGCATACTGTGCACCAAACATCTGGACATCGCCGACACCTGCTGTTCGGCTTATTGCGTCTTTAACGTTAGACGCCACATAGTCGGAAATATCATCCTGCGTCAGATTGTTATTATCGGAGACAAAACCCGCCACCATCAGGAAACCGCTGCTGGATTTCTCGACGCTGATTCCCTGCTGCTGTACTTCCTGAGGCAGTAAGGGCATCGCTAACTGTAATTTGTTTTGCACCTGGACCTGTGCGATATCCGGGTCAGTACCCGACTCGAAAGTCAGAGTAATGGTGACGCTCCCGGAGGAATCGCTGGTGGAGGACATATACATCAGGTTATCGATACCGTTCATATTCTGTTCGATAACCTGCGTAACCGTGTCTTGTACTGTCTGCGCATCCGCACCTGGGTAGGTGGCAGAAATAGCGACCGCAGGAGGTGCAATGGTCGGATACTGTGCAACGGGCAGTTGCATGATTGCCAGAGCCCCTGCCATCATCAGAATGATGGCCAGAACCCAGGCAAAAATAGGGCGATTGATAAAAAAGTTAGCCATGTCCGGTTACCTTATTGCGCAGTTTTTGCGGCTGGAGTTTCGGTATCGGTGGTTGCTTTAACCTTTACGCCGGGACGCGCTTTCTGCAATCCGCTGACGATAACCTTATCGCCAGGCTGTAAGCCCTCGCTGATTAACCACTTATCACCTATCGCCTGTGTAGCAACGACGGTGCGAGCCTCGACCTGACTCTTGTCATTGACAACCATCACCGTTGCATCGCCGCGTGGCGTACGCGTTACCCCTTGTTGGGGAACGAGAATGGCATTCGGCTGGACGCCTTCATCAATACGAGCACGCACAAACATGCCCGGCAGCAGCGTGTGCTGTGGGTTAGGGAATACGGCCCTGAGGGTGATGGATCCGGTACTTTCATCAACGGTGACATCAGAGAACTGCAAAGCACCTTTCAGCGGGTACGACTGACCATTTTCCATCACCAGTTCGACGGTACTGCTGGCGCTGTCTTTATGCAGGCTCCCTTGCTCAACGGACTGTTTGAGGCGCATAAAGTCATTACTGGACTGTGTTACGTCGACGTAAATAGGATCAAGTTGTTGCACGGTAGCAAGCTCAGTTGCCTGGCCATTCGTGACTAATGCGCCTTCGGTGACGTTAGATTTACCGATACGTCCGCTAATGGGCGATGTCACTTTGGTGTAGGCCAGGTTGATACGAGCGCTTTCGACCGCCGCTTTTGCCGCGATAACGGAGGCATTGGCCTGGCGAGCATCAGCAATGGCCTGATCGTACTCTTGCTGGCTGATGTACTTAGTGCCAACCAGCGGGACATAACGTTTTACCGTTAAATGTGCGATAGCTGCTGCCGCTTCACTCTTTGCCAGTTCGCCTTTGGCGCTGTCGTAGTCGGCCTGGTAAGTCGCGGGATCGATCTGATAAAGCGACTGACCGGCTTCAACATCGCTTCCCTCGGTGAAATTCCGTTTAAGTACAATCCCGCTGACCTGAGGACGGACTTCAGCAATACGAAATGCTGTTGTGCGCCCTGGTAATTCGGTCGTCACGGCTAAAGGCGCCTTTTCGACGACATGGACAGTCACCTGCGGCTCTGCGGGGTGAGCTTGTGTTTCTCCCTGATCGTTACAACCGGCGAGTAATACAGCGGACATGATGATGAATGAGGGCAGGAGTGAAAACCTGGCATTTTTCGTCATTTCTATTCCTTAAAAAACCGAACGCTCGTTATTAACCGGGTAACGCAGAGGCGATAACGCGCACAAGTGAAAATAATGGTTGGCTATCCTACAAATTATTAGCTTGCGATGTAAGCAATACTTATTTATGGGCGCGATACACGGCACGTAAAAACAAAAAAGGATTAATCTTCGGTTGTTTCATTATGGTTTTAATAGTAATGCTATGATGCGCATAAACACATATTGAAATAAGTATTTGGTTGGTGAATATATTGGTGGTTGTTATTTGTTTTGTTTATTCGTGTGCAATGTCCATAATTAACTGTTTTAGAACTCGTCTAAATAAACGCTAAGTGATACATTTGTTCCGTTTAGCAAATATTAGATAAGAAAGTTAATCATTCTCTACCTTACCTCAGACAGTCGAAACCATGGCCAGAAAAACGAAAGCTGATGCCCTCAAAACACGACAGCACCTGATAGAAACAGCGATTATGCAGTTTGCCGTGCGTGGTGTTAGCAATACGACGTTAAACGATATTGCGGATGCCGCCAGCGTGACGCGGGGGGCGCTCTATTGGCATTTTGAAAATAAGACGCAATTGTTCAATGCGCTATGGTTACAACAACCTTCATTACGCGATCTTATTCAGGATAAGCTTATTGGTCGTTGGGGTGATAATCCTTTACAGCGACTGCGTGAAAAGTTTGTGGTGGGATTGCAATATATTGCACAGAATCCTCGCCAGCAGGCATTAATGCAAATTTTATATCATAAATGTGAATTTCATAACGATATGATATCAGAACAGACCATTCGCGATAAAATAGGTCTCAGTCATCAAAGCATTCGTGATTCACTGCAAAAGTGCGTGGATGAAAATCTGATTGCTACCAGTCTGGATTTAGATGTCATCATCATTATTCTGCACGGTAGCTTTAGCGGAATAATAAAAAACTGGTTAATGAATCCAGTGAGTTATGATTTGTATGGGCAAGCGCCAGTATTAGTTGATAACGTATTAAAAATGTTAAGCCCAGACGGCTGTGTAATGCAATTAATGCAGAGTGAAAATCAGCCAGGATAGTTTTAGCCGCCAGGGCCTGACGGCTGTCGATGTATTTTTCGTCGTGCTATTCGAGGTCGACGCAGTTGACCAGCTTGAGGGGGTTCACTGAATTCATATTCCGGCACTTATCGTGCTCCGTTGTCATCAGCTCTATCCACTGAATGAGCAGCGCATCAAAGAGAAAAACGAAGATCGCAAAAACAACCAGCCACCAATACTTGCGAATCATTACCAAACCCTGTGTATTCATGCCCAAGCGTGCAGGGAATATACACGAAATCTGCAAGCTGAAAAGCAGACTTACAATGCCTTTACTTTGCTGAAAGATCGCCGCTCTTTGCTGTTAATCGACTCTTTTTAGACAGATTTTTTGTCTTCCGCTTTTTCACCTTTGCAAGTTCATTCTCTGAAAAATGCGAACCAATGCTCATTCTTCTGAGCCCCATTTTTACGTACTCGGCATTGATTTCAATCCCGACAAACTTGCGACCTAATTCCACGGCAGTGGCACCGGTCGTGAAGCTACCGGCAAACGGATCCAGCACGCTGTCATCTGGACTGGAGGAAGCCAGAATGATGCGTTCAAGGAGGGCTTTGGGTTTTTGAGTGGGGTGATTTTCGTATTCGTCCATCAGATAACGAACGCGTGGAAACTCCCAGACATTGCCAGGAACTTTTTTCTGGTTGTAAGGTTGGGGCGGGTTCTTTCTGTAGTCTATCAGTGCACGTTTAGCGCCCGTTTTGGCTTCAACCAAAATATCATCACGATTAAACGTGTAGTTTTTCTGATCTTTTACCATCATCAGAAGCGGTTCATACATCGAACCAAAGTAATTTTTGGCCTGCACCCCGGAGCTATCGTATGACCACACGATACGGCTCTTGATGGTAAAGAGCTGGCGGCATTTGAGATCGATGTACGGCATGTTCTCCGTACTGTTCATGATGTACATGGTGCCGTGTGATTTGAGAATGCGATGGCACTCGTCAATGCACTCAAACAGCCATGCCAAAAAGGCCTCTTCGTCCCAGGATTCCACCATCCCGTCAAAGTCTTTACCGATGTTATAAGGTGGGTCGGCGAAAATGAGATCGACGCTTTCAGACGGCAGCTTTTTCAGTTCGGTCAGAGCATCACCCAGGATTATCTTTTTAGATTCATCGCCAAAATAGACAGGTTCACATCTTGCGTTCATCGCCAAAGCCTCCCGTGTGACGTTAATAAAAAAGGCGCTTCCCCATGCCGAGTAGCGCCTTTTAAAACAAACATTTCGCTGATTAGTATCAGTTCATGCCGTATTTTTTCAGTTTTTTACGCAGCGTACCACGGTTGATGCCCATCATCAGGGCAGCACGGGTCTGGTTACCGCGGGTGTATTGCATCACCATGTCCAACAGGGGCTGTTCTACTTCAGCCAGTACCAGCTCATAGAGATCGTTAACATCCTGACCATTCAATTGAGCAAAATAGTTCTTCAGTGCCTGTTTAACCGAGTCACGCAGGGGCTTTTGAGTTACCTGATCCTGAGAGTTAACGGTAGAAACGGTCAGTACGTCAGAATTTACGCGTTGTTCGAACATAGTTCTGTCAGCTCTTTATTTCTGTTTACGCAAAATTTTCGAAGTATGCCTCCAACGCCGCCAGCTGTTCGCTGGAATCTTCAATGGCGTTGAATGTGCGCCGAAACTGGTCATCCGGAGCGTGTTCCTGGAGATACCAGGATACGTGTTTACGCGCAATTCGGTACCCTTTTGCCTGACCATAAAAGTCGTGCAGTTCCCGAACGTGCGCACAAAGCAAGCGCTTCACCTCTGCCAGAGGCAGCGGGGGCAGCAGCTCCCCAGTGTCCAGATAATGCTGGATTTCCCGAAAGATCCAGGGTCTTCCCTGAGCTGCACGTCCTATCATCAGGGCATCCGCCCCCGTATAGTCGAGTACAGCTCTGGCTTTATGCGGGTCAGTAATGTCGCCATTCGCGATAATCGGAATGGAAACTTTCTGCTTAACTGCCCGAATACTGTCGTACTCAGCATCTCCATTGAACAAACAGGCGCGGGTGCGTCCATGAATGGTCAGAGCCTGAATGCCACAGTCTTCAGCCAGTTGGGCAATCTCTACGCAGTTACGGTGTTCCGGAGCCCAGCCGGTGCGAATCTTGAGTGTGACAGGAACGTCCACTGCATTGACGACCTCGGTTAGTATTGATTTCACTAGATCCGGGTACTGCAAGAGGGCTGAACCTGCGAGCTTGCGATTCACTTTTTTAGCCGGACACCCCATATTGATATCAATAATCTGGGCGCCGCTTTCCACGTTAATACGTGCGGCATCGGCCATCTCAACAGGGTCGCTACCGGCAATTTGCACCGTGCGAATTCCTGGCTCATCAACGTGCACCATCCGTAAACGAGACTTGTCACTTTCCCAAACCTGCGGGTTAGAAGACATCATCTCGGATACCGTCAATCCTGCTCCCATCTCATAGCACAGCGTCCTGAATGGTCTGTCAGTGATGCCAGCCATAGGTGCTGCGATCAGGCGATTTCTGAGCTGGTATTGTCCGATGCGCATGAGTTAAGAAATGACCATACTGTGACTGCAAGGCGGCGTATATTACGCATTTTTCGCACGAGATGAAAGGCCAAACTTTGACCAATCCACTGAGGTGGATCAATGAATTGCCGTAAATATGAACGCATGAAAATATTTAATCATATAAATCATTGCATTATAAAGATGTGTCGATTTTATATACACATATAATTTTGCGTAACTTCTCATTTTTTCTTCAGCCGCAGAAGGTGCTGGCAAGATATTCTGCTGAATTAATCAGCAAATTGTCTCGCCATTGTGTGATCTCTACCTCATTTTAGTACAGGATCTCGGTATCTCCTGAATGGCTGTCGATGATCTTGCGCTCATTAACTGGCTGCGGTGGACGATTGTTCGCAGGCCCAACAATGTAGTGAAATTTATCCAGTTGTTCGGCTGAAAGGGCAACAGGCGTTTTCAGGACAGTCCAGCTGACGCCTTCAGTACAGGGAGGTGTAGTTAGCGAACCGCTATAGCGCCAATAGGTTTTATCGTCGGGTAAAAGTTGGTTGATATCGACTGGCGAGAAGATGGGCATACTGTTGTCCTCCATGGTTGGAAATGACTCCCACAGATTTTGAATCGCCTGGTTAGGTTCGCCGACGTCAAACATGACCGCCACGATAGTGATGTCTCCGCTTTGATTTTTGTGGACTAACTGCAACTCCAGCGGATAGGTTTTACCGTTGAAGGTATGTTCGCTCGGGGCGTGAAAATCTAAGTGTTTTAGATAATAAATCTTTCCATCAACTTCAATGGAGTTTGAGGTATAGCTACTCATTGTTGCCCGCAGAGTATGGTTAATGCTTCGAAATCTTGTCGGACCATCGACATATTGCATGCTGAGTGAAGGAAGTCCAAGTTTACGAGTTGTGGCGGTCTGGATATCAATGGGTGATTGATTTATTCCGGTCTGGCATGTTGCATACTCTTTGCTGATTTCTCCCCACTGTGCGGGACCAGATTCTCCGCTATAACCCCATGGCGCGGCCAGCGCGGTTAGTGGCATCAGGCATGCTGTCAGTAATGTTGTGATAAATAGGTTGAAGCGCATACGTTTACTCAACGAAAATCAATATAAAGATTAACAAAATCAATAAATTATTATATCGCTGGAGAACGTCTCAGTATGCTGGTCAATTGTCTGAAAATGGCGTGGTCAGGCAACCACGCCGGAAGGGATTATTTTTTCTGACCGGTAATGCGGCACCACTCTTCTTTCTCGATAACCGGATCGAGCGTAAAGAGTTCGGCATAGGCCTCACAGACGCTTTCCGCCTGGCTGGCAAGAATGCCAGAAAGCCCCAGTAAACCGCCCTCAACGGGCAGTACGCTGATTAACGGTGCCAGTTCACGTAATGGGCCTGCGAGGATGTTTGCGACCACCACGTCGGCTTTCATCGCCTCTGGCTGGTCTTTCGGCAGATAAAGCTCCAGACGCTCAGAAACGCCATTACGCTGGGCGTTATCACGGCTGGCCTGAATTGCTTGCGGATCGATGTCTACGCCGATGGCTTTTGCCGCACCCAGCTTCAGTGCCGCAATGGCAAGAATGCCGGAGCCGCAGCCGAAGTCGATGACGGTTTTGCCGTTAAGATCGAGACCGTCCAGCCATTGCAGGCATAGGGAGGTGGTGGGGTGAGTGCCGGTACCAAACGCCAGACCCGGGTCCAGCATCACGTTGACGGCATTCTCATCCGGGACATCGCGCCAGCTTGGGCAAATCCACAAACGTTCACCAAAGCGCATCGGGTGGAAGTTATCCATCCATTCGCGTTCCCAGTCTTTGTCTTCGAGCTGTTCGATTTTATGCGCGAAGCCTGTACCCAGCAGCGGATGCTGCTCCAGGATGGCAACCACTTCTTTCATGTCGGTTTCTGCATCGAACAAGCCGATAACGTCGGTATCTCCCCACAGGCGAGTCTCGCCCGGCAGAGGCTCAAATACCGGCGTATCATGCGTGTCCTGGAAAGTAATGGAAACGGAGCCCGCTTCCATCAGCGCATCGCTCAACTCTTCAGCGTTGGCACCGGTCGTGTTCAGTTTCAGTTGGATCCATGGCATGGCAAAACTCTTTTATTTATCAGTAGTCAATATGGCGGCTTGCGGGACGGCAGAACCGAAACGGTTGCCGATCAGGAAAGCCAGCAAGCTTATCAGTAACGAGGGCACAATCGGGTGGAAACCCAGGTACTGAATGTTAAATGTAGCGAGTACGGCATAAAGAACGCCGCCGATAATCATCGCGCTCAAAGCGCCCGCCGCGTTTGCCCGCTCCCAGTACAGGCCCAGTACCAGCGGCCACAGGAAGACGGCTTCCAGCCCGCCAAACGCCAGCAGATTAAGCCAGATAATCATTTCTGGTGGTTTCCAGGCCGCCAGTAGCAGTAACGCGCCGAGCAACAGGGTAATCACTGCCGACATGCGCTTCAGCCGGGTTTCGTTTTTCAGCTGTTCCGGACGCAGGTTCAGGTACAGATCCTTAATGATCGTAGCGGAACTTTGCAGCAATTGGGCATTGATCGTCGACATGATCGCGGCCATGGGGGCCGCGAGGAAGATCCCAGCAGCTACCGGCGGCAATACTTTGACCATTAGCGTAGGGATAACCAGATCCGGCACTGTCAGATCAGGGATCACCGCACGCCCCAACGCACCCGCCAGATGCATACCAAACATCAGGATTGCCACTACGATGGTGCCGATGATAATGCCGCGGTGTACAGCTTTGCTGTCTTTATAAGAGATGCAGCGTACTGCTGTATGCGGCAGCCCAATTACGCCAAAGCACACCAGTACCCAGAATGAGGTCATGAACGTGGGTGACAGAATGTCATCCGCGCCTTGCGGCGAGACCAGTTTAGGGTCGATAGTTTGCAGGGTTACCACCGCATTGCTGAGGCCACCGGCAGCATGAACGACGCCGACCAGCAGAACAATAGTACCAATCAGCATCACCATACCCTGCATGGTGTCGTTCAGTACGCTGGCGCGAAAACCGCCGAACGCCGTATACAATGCGATACTGACGCCAAAAATAAGCAGACCGGTTTCGTAAGGTATACCCGCAGCGGTTTCAAGCAAACGTGCGCCGCCAATAAACTGTACGGTCATTGCTCCGACAAACGCGACCAGCAGGCTAAGGCTTGCCAGCCACACAAGCAGGCGACTCTGGTAGCGGGCAAACAGCATATCGTTGAGGGTAACGGCATTATAACGGCGCGCCAGAATCGCGAATTTCTTACCAAGAATCCCCAGAGAAAGCCAAACGGCGGGCAACTGGATCATCGCCAGCAGCACCCATCCCAGCCCGTATTTGTAAGCGGCGCCAGGACCGCCAATAAACGAACTGGCGCTAATGTAGGTTGCCGTTAGCGTCATGGCTAATACGACCCCGCCCATCGAGCGGCTGCCGAGGAAATATTCATTCAGGAAAGTGCCGGTCGATCTCTTACGCATGGCGTAAACGGAAAGACCGAAGACCACCAACAGATAGGCGACCAGCGGCAAAATAACTTCAAGCTGCATCGTCATCCTCCAACGGAATGTCGCGATAGATAAACTTCACCATCGCCCAGCACAGCACGATGAAAACCAGCGGCGTTAGCAGGCAGGCCATTTCGAACCAGTGTGGTAAGCCGGTAAAACCGAGCGTGGAATCTGGTAAGTAAGCGGCCACTAACCATGTGGCAAGATATAAAAGGGTCAGCCACAGCGCCCAGCGCGCCTCTTTATGGGCCTGAACAAAACGAGCGTCCATTTTTTGTCCCTTGTGGATAAAGAAAGCGGGGATTGTACCTTATGGCACGTGCGGGAGGGGAGAAAAACAAAAGGCCGGAATTTCCGGCCTTTTCAGTTAACGCACGCTTACTTTTCCTGAAGTCCGAGTTTTTTCTCCAGATAGTGGATATTGGTTCCACCGTGCTGGAAATGCTCGTCATTCATGATGCGGATCTGCAGATCAACGTTGGTTTTGATACCGTCGATGATCAGTTCCTGCAATGCGTTTTTCATACGGGCGATTGCTACGTCGCGGTTTTCGCCATAGCAGATCAGCTTACCGATCATTGAGTCATAGTACGGAGGTACGGTGTAGCCTGCGTAAATATGAGACTCCCAGCGCACACCAAAGCCACCCGGCGCGTGGAAACGCGTGATTTTACCCGGGCTTGGCAGGAAGGTGTTCGGGTCTTCGGCGTTGATACGGCATTCTACCGCATGGCCTTTAACCACAACTTCATCCTGCTTGATGGACAGCGGTTGTCCCGCAGCGATGCGCAGCTGCTCTTTGATCAGGTCAACGCCGGTGATCATTTCGGTTACCGGGTGTTCAACCTGAATACGGGTGTTCATTTCAATGAAGTAGAACTCGCCGTTTTCGAACAGGAACTCGAAAGTACCTGCCCCGCGATAGCCGATATCAACACACGCTTTGGCGCAACGCTCGCCGATGTAGCGACGCAGTTCCGGAGTAATGCCCGGTGCTGGTGCTTCTTCGACGACTTTCTGGTGACGACGCTGCATGGAGCAGTCACGTTCTGCCAGATAAATCGCGTTACCCTGACCGTCCGCCAGCACCTGAATTTCGATGTGGCGTGGGTTTTCCAGGTACTTCTCCATGTAAACCATGTCGTTGTTGAAAGCCGCTTTCGCTTCCGCTTTGGTCATGGAGATGGATTGTGCCAGTTCGGCATCGCTGCGCACGACGCGCATACCGCGACCGCCGCCGCCGCCGGAGGCTTTGATAATAACTGGATAACCGATGCGCTTCGCATGAGCGCGGTTAGCGTCCATGTCGTCGCCCAGAGGGCCGTCAGAGCCTGGGACTGTCGGTACGCCAGCTTTTTTCATCGCGGTAATTGCGGACACTTTATCGCCCATCAGGCGGATGGTGTCGGCTTTCGGGCCGATGAAGATAAAGCCGGAACGTTCTACCTGTTCAGCAAAGTTGGCATTCTCAGAGAGGAAGCCATAGCCCGGGTGAATTGCCACTGCGCCGGTGATTTCAGCAGCGCTAATGATAGCCGGGATGTTCAGATAGCTTTTTACGGACGGAGCCGGGCCAATACAGACCGTCTCATCCGCCAGCAATACGTGTTTTAAATCGCGATCCGCGCTTGAATGCACAGCGACAGTCTTGATGCCCAGCTCTTTACAGGCACGCAGAATACGCAGGGCGATCTCACCGCGGTTGGCGATAACAATTTTATCCAACATGTTCGCCTCGTTATTCGATGACGACCAGCGGCTCGTCAAATTCTACCGGTTGACCGCTTTCTACCAGAATCGCTTTCACTACGCCGGATTTGTCGGCTTCGATCTGGTTCATCATTTTCATGGCTTCAACGATGCACAGGGTATCGCCCGCATTCACTTTCTGGCCGATTTCGATGAACGCTTTCGCATCTGGGCTCGGGGTGCGGTAGAACGTACCAACCATTGGGGAGCGTACGATGTGACCACTGATTTCCGCTGCTGCCGGAGCTTCCATACTTGGAGAGGCAGTTTGTGCGACAGCGTTAGACAGAGCTGGCTGCTGCATCACTGGTGCAGCATAAGCCTGTTGCATCATTGGAAAACTTGCAGCTGGCGCCGCACGGCTGATGCGTACAGACTCTTCGCCTTCAGAAATTTCCAGTTCGGAGATGCCTGATTCTTCAACCAGCTCGATCAGTTTTTTAATCTTACGAATATCCATGAGTGGGTTCCGTACTCTTTGTTTAGTGAGATTGTGACAAGCGTTTTACCGCCGTCTGTATAGCATTTTTATAACAGTGAGTGACAAGATGCCACGCATCTCAGGCATTGCACTGGGTGCGGTTGCCATTAAGTGAGATTGCCAGACTTGTTAGTCATTGTGCGGCTATCTTCTGCCATTTTCGGGTAAAAGACAAAATATACCTTCAACATGCGAATGTCACCCTTTCAGCGCTCTAAAAACGCTACCGGGGATAGCAAAGTCGCACATTATAACTATTTCGTAGCAATTGGCAGCTAAATACTGGTCTTATCAGGGAAGATAATCAACCGTTAACATGTAAAGAAAATCGGATCGTCCACATTTTGTAACGCACTGCACATAACGTGAAACTACCGCCACCACTGGCGAAACTTCTTGTAACGGCAGGCTAACAACACCACAGCGAGTGCTGCATAAATAATCGGTTGAGGGGAGATAATTTTTACCGACCACAGATAATGTATGGGTGCCAGGATCGCCACAAGATAGACGAAGTTGTGCAAATACTGCCAATTTTTACCCAGTTTTCGCTGAGCCGACTGGGTGGAGGTTAACGTGAGGGCGAATAATATGCCCCAACTAGCAATGCCCAACATCAAATAAGGTCGCGTGATTAATTCCCGTCCTAACAGCGCCAGATTATGAATGCCCAGTTCCAGGAGTGCGTAGCTGGTTAAATGCAACGTTGCCCAGGCGAAACACCATAGCCCTAACAGGCGCCGTGTGCGTATCAATAATGGCTGTTTAGCGTAGCGCGCGAGGGGAGAGACCAGCAAGGTCGCCAGCAAGAATTTCAGAGCTGTCCTACCGGTAAAGTGCTGGATATCTTTGACCGGGTCTGCGCTCAGACCACCGTGATTCACCGCCCAAAATAGCCAGACAAACGGTAAAAAGCCGGCAAGATGCAGGCAAACTTTCAGCCCGGTAATGTGCTTTGCAGTCAGGCGCACTCAAAAATTCTCCTGCAGGTTAAGACCACGGTACAGCGAAGCGACCTCGTCGGCGTAACCGTTAAACAGCAGCGTGGGTTGGCGCTGAACGTCCAGAATACCGCCTGCGCCAATAAAACGCTCAGTGGCCTGGGACCAGCGCGGGTGATCGACATGCGGATTCACGTTGGCATAAAATCCATATTCATTGGGGGCGGCCAGATTCCAGGTTGTCGGGGGGCGTTCGCGGGTTAGTTTAATACTCACGATCGACTTAATGCCTTTAAATCCGTATTTCCACGGCACAATTAAGCGAATGGGCGCGCCATTTTGTGGGGGAAGAGCTTTTCCATAAACCCCCACGGTAAGCAGAGTGAGTGGATGCATAGCTTCATCCAGACGCAGTCCTTCAACATAGGGATACTTCAGTCCGCCGCCAATAAAGCGATCTTTTTGTCCGGGCATCTCATCCGGTGCGTAGATCGTTTCGAAGGCGACATATTTTGCGTTGCTGGTGGGTTCAACCTGCGCCAGCAGTTTATGTAACGGAAAACCAATCCACGGCACGACCATTGACCAGGCTTCCACACAGCGCATCCGGTAAATCCGTTCTTCCAGTGGGAAACGGGCGGTCAGCGCATCGTGATCGAGGGTGAGTGGTTTTGCCACCTCACCACTGATTTTTAACGTCCACGGATCGGTTTTCAGACTGCCAGCATTGGCTGCCGGATCCGCTTTATCGAGACCGAACTCATAGAAGTTGTTGTAGCCAGAAACTTTATCCGCCGGCGTTAAAGGAAGCGAATTTTGCCAGGCGGCGGGTTTACTGAAATCAAGCGGCTTACCCGCGGGCGCGGGCGGGCGGTCATTCCCCTTAAACCAGCTAAGAAGGTCAGCCTGCGCAGAGAGGGGGAAAGACAACGCGGCGGCGCTGATTCCTAATGCTTTCAGTACCTGGCGGCGTTGCATAAAAAAAGCCGACTCGTCAGTGACGTCGGCTTCTGTAAATGGACGTAATTTCTTCATAACAGACTCCCGGCTTACGCGTCATAACTGACAGGGGACGCGTAGTTAATATGGCAGGGAGTCTGTAGATATGCCGCGAAATTTCGTTAATTAAGTGTAAATTTCTGCGCCAGAGCTTGTTACTTCACCTTCACCAGCGTACGACCTTGCACCTGGTTATTGATGATGGCATCGGCAAACTTCGGCGCATCCGCCAGCGTAATCTCCGTGGCGGCCTGAGCATAGAAAGAGTCCGGCAGATCCTTAACCAGACGCGCCCAGGCTTCTGCCCGGCGTGCCGGCGGGGTCATCACCGAGTCCACCCCTTGCAAACGAACGTTACGCAGAATAAATGGCATCACCGTCGTCGGCAGAGCGAAACCGCCAGCCAGGCCGCAGGCGGCAACGCAGCCACCGTAGTTCATCTGTGCCAGGACTTTTGCCAGAACTTTGTCGCCAACGGTATCAACCGCACCAGCCCACAGCTGTTTTTCCAACGGACGAGATTCAGCAAATTCATCACGGCTAAGGATACGGTTAGCGCCCAGGCTCTTCAGGTAGTCGTGAGTACTTTCGCGACCCGAAACCGCCGCAACCTGATAACCCAGCTTATGCAGTAACGCCACGGCCGTGCTACCCACGCCGCCGCTGGCGCCAGTGACGACAATCTCACCGTCTTGCGGGCGAATACCTGCATCTTCAAGCGCCATGACGCACAGCATGGCGGTAAAGCCAGCGGTCCCGATAACCATGGCTTTACGTCCGTCCAGCCCTTGTGGCAGCGCAACCAGCCAGTCGCCTTTCACGCGTGCGCGTTCGGCCAGTCCACCCCAATGATTTTCACCCACGCCCCAGCCGGTCAGTAAAACTTCCTGACCTGCATGAAAACGGGGATCTTCGCTTGCGCGCACGGTACCGGCGAAATCGATACCAGGAATCATCGGAAAATTACGAATGATTTTACCCTTGCCGGTGATAGCCAGGGCGTCTTTATAGTTCAGGCTTGACCAGTGGACATCCACCGTCACATCGCCTTCCGGTAGCTGATTTTCGTCGAGGGGTTGAACGGATGCGAGGGTTTTTCCGTCCTGCTGTTCTAAGATCAAAGCCTGCATAACCTGTCCTCAATTCGTATAGTGGATTGGAAAATTATTAATGAAGACTATACTCGCTAATCAAAACATGATGCCGATTCCGCGCAATAAATTGCCAGATATACCTAATTTGGTAGTATGCCCACACTGTTTGTATAAATGGACGGATTTTGCGTTCAGTTTTGCATTTTCGCGCCGCTTTATCACTTTCATGCCTGTTTCATAACTGTCGGAGTTAACACAAGGATGCGATTAACGACGAAATTTTCAGCTTTTGTGACGCTGCTTACAGGGTTAACGATCTTCGTAACTCTGATCGGCTGCTCGCTGAGTTTCTATAACGCGATTCAATATAAGTTCACCACCCGTGTTCAGGCGGTGGCGACGGCGATTGATACGCACCTTGTCTCCCGCGATGTCGTTGCGCTAACCCCGCAAATCGATGAACTGATGGTTTCGGTTGATATCGTGCGCGTCGAACTGCTTCAGGGCGAACACGTGGTGTATGACCACTCCCGAACCAGCAGCTACCGCCCGGCGGGGACGAACAATCTGTATCGTGATGTCACCGTCCCGTTGGTCAAACACCCGGGCATGTCGCTGCGTCTGGTTTATCAGGATCCCATGGGCAACTATTTCCATTCGCTGATGACTACCGCGCCGCTCACGTTGGCGATTGCTTTCATTATACTGATGCTCTTTTTGTCTGTGCGCTGGCTTCAGCGTCAGCTTTCAGGTCAAGAGTTGCTGGAGATTCGTTCAACGCGCATTCTTAACGGCGAACGTGGACCGAACGTGCGGGGGACTGTTTATGAATGGCCTGCGCGTACCAGTAGCGCGCTCGATATGCTGCTGACCGAAATTCAAAGTGCCCGCGAGCAACGTAGCCGACTGGATACGCTGATTCGTTCCTATGTGGCGCAGGATACAAAAACCGGGCTAAGCAACCGCCTGTTCTTTGATAACCAACTGGCAACGCTGCTGGAAGATCAGGAAAAAGTGGGATCGCATGGCGTCGTGATGATGGTACGCCTGCCGGACTTTACGCTGCTGCGCGATAGCTGGGGAATTACCCTTGCGGAAGAACAAATTTCAACGCTAATCAATTTGTTGTCGACTTTTATGACGCGCTATCCGGGCGCGTTGCTGGCGCGCTACCACCGTAGCGATTTTGCCATCCTGTTGCCACACCGCACGCTGAAAGAGGCGGAAAGTATTGCCGGGCAATTATTAAAAGCGGTAGATGCGCTTCCGGCTAATAAAATGATCGACCGTGCCGATATGGTTCATATTGGCATTTGTGTTTGCCGCAGCGGTCAGTCGACGGAACAAGTGATGGATCACGCTGAAGCCGCCACGCGGAACTCGGTATTGCAGGGTGGGAACAGTTGGTCGGTCTATGATGACTCACTACCGGAAAAAGGTCGGGGTAACGTACGCTGGCGAACGCTGATCGAACAGATGCTCAGCCGGGGTGGACCAAGAATTTATCAAAAGCCTGCGGTAACCCGTGAAGGACGGGTGCACCACCGGGAGCTGATGTGCCGTATTTTTGATGGCAGCGAAGAGGTTATTTCGGCGGAATATATGCCGATGGTCCTGCAGTTTGGCCTGGCAGAAGAATATGACCGTCTGCAAATCAGCCGTCTGATCTTACTGTTGGGCTACTGGCCGCAGGAAAACCTGGCGATGCAGACAACGGTTGAATCGCTAATTCGCCCACGTTTTCAGCGCTGGCTACGTGATACGCTGATGCAGTGCGAAAAATCATTACGCAAACGCATAATTATTGAACTTGCTGAGGCAGATGTCTGTCAACATATCAGCCGGTTACAGCCCGTCATCAGATTGATGAATGTGCTGGGTGTGCGAATTGCCGTTACGCAGGCGGGTTTAACGCTGGTGAGCACCAGTTGGATCAAAGAGCTTAACGTTGAGTTATTGAAGCTGCATCCAAGCCTGGTGAGGAATATTGATAAGCGAACCGAAAACCAGCTCCTGGTGCAAAGCCTGGTGGAGGCTTGTTCTGGAACACCAACGCAGGTTTACGCCACGGGCGTTCGTTCGCGTAGCGAGTGGCATACGCTGACGGAACGCGGAGTTGCGGGTGGGCAAGGGGATTTTTTTGCCGCATCACAGCCACTTGACACTAACGTGAAAAAATATTCGCAAAGATACTCGGTTTAACCTGCCGTTTAATTCGTTTTCACGTAGAATAACGCGCGCTGTGCCTTCTGGGGGTGTGCTTGTCTGCTCGCCAGGTTGTAACAGCAAACATGCAGGTGAATGACCTTTGACAGGTTGCAAACAAAAGCGAGGAGTGCTGCTGATTTATTCAGCCCTGATGGACTCAGGCCGATTTTGTAACAAAGGAAACGAACTGCACTAATTTTCACCGTAGCAGATGATTTTTGCGCCTTGTCGCTGCTGCGTGTGGTTGGTAAAGTAAGCGGATTTTGTTTTCCGCCCCAGCTTTCAGGATTATCCCTTAGTATGTTGAAAAAATTTCGTGGCATGTTTTCCAATGACCTGTCCATTGACCTGGGTACCGCGAATACCCTTATTTATGTAAAAGGACAAGGCATCGTATTGAATGAGCCTTCTGTTGTGGCCATTCGTCAGGATCGTGCCGGCTCGCCAAAAAGCGTAGCCGCAGTGGGCCATGACGCGAAGCAGATGCTGGGTCGTACACCGGGCAATATCGCCGCCATTCGCCCAATGAAAGACGGCGTTATCGCTGACTTCTTCGTGACTGAAAAAATGCTCCAGCACTTTATCAAACAAGTGCACAGCAATAGCTTCATGCGCCCAAGCCCGCGCGTACTGGTATGTGTACCGGTTGGAGCAACTCAGGTTGAACGCCGCGCGATCCGTGAATCCGCCCAGGGCGCAGGTGCCCGTGAAGTATTCCTGATCGAAGAGCCGATGGCGGCTGCGATCGGGGCGGGTCTGCCAGTTTCTGAAGCAACCGGTTCTATGGTTGTGGATATCGGTGGTGGTACAACTGAAGTTGCCGTTATCTCCCTGAACGGCGTGGTTTACTCCTCTTCTGTACGTATTGGCGGTGACCGCTTCGACGAAGCCATCATTAATTATGTTCGTCGTAACTACGGTTCTCTGATCGGTGAAGCCACCGCAGAACGTATTAAACACGAAATCGGTTCCGCTTATCCGGGCGACGAAGTGCGCGAGATCGAAGTTCGCGGCCGTAACCTGGCAGAAGGTGTTCCACGCGGCTTTACCCTGAACTCCAACGAGATTCTGGAAGCCCTGCAGGAACCGCTGACCGGTATCGTGAGCGCGGTGATGGTTGCACTGGAACAGTGTCCGCCAGAACTGGCGTCTGACATCTCCGAACGCGGCATGGTACTGACCGGTGGCGGTGCTCTGCTGCGTAACCTTGACCGTCTGTTAATGGAAGAAACCGGTATTCCAGTTGTTGTTGCTGAAGATCCGCTGACCTGCGTGGCGCGCGGTGGCGGCAAGGCGCTGGAAATGATCGATATGCACGGCGGCGACCTGTTCAGCGAAGAGTAATCGGATGCAGGTAGGGTAGCCCGCGGGTTGCCCTTCCGCTCTGATACGAGAATACGCATAGACTATGAAGCCAATTTTTAGCCGTGGCCCGTCGCTACAGATTCGCCTTATTCTGGCGGTGCTGGTGGCGCTCGGCGTTATTATTGCCGACAGCCGCCTGGGTACGTTTAGTCAAATCCGAACGTACATGGATACCGCCGTCAGTCCTTTCTACTTTATCTCAAATGGTCCTCGTGAATTACTCGACGGCGTTTCGCAAACGCTGGCTTCGCGTGACCAACTCGAACTTGAAAATCGGGCGTTGCGTCAGGAACTGCTGCTGAAAAACAGCGAGCTGCTGATGCTGGGGCAATATAAACAGGAGAACGCGCGTTTGCGTGAGCTGCTGGGATCGCCGCTGCGTCAGGACGAACAAAAGATGGTGACGCAGGTCATCTCAACGGTTAATGACCCTTACAGCGATCAGGTGGTGATCGACAAAGGGAGCGTTAACGGGGTCTACGAAGGTCAGCCGGTTATTAGCGACAAAGGCGTTGTGGGTCAGGTCGTAGCGGTGGCTAAACTGACCAGCCGCGTGCTGCTGATTTGCGATGCGACGCATGCTCTGCCCATTCAGGTACTGCGTAACGATATCCGCGTGATCGCTGCCGGTAACGGCTGCACCGACGATCTTCAGCTCGAACACCTGCCGGCCAACACTGACATTCGCGTTGGCGATGTGCTGGTTACCTCGGGTCTGGGGGGACGTTTCCCTGAAGGCTATCCGGTTGGTGTTGTTTCTTCCGTTAAGCTGGACACTCAGCGCGCTTATACCGTGATTCAGGCACGCCCGACCGCGGGTCTGCAGCGTCTGCGTTATCTGCTGCTGTTGTGGGGCGCCGATCGTAACGGCGCAAATCCGATGACGCCAGAGGAAGTGCACCGCGTTGCCAATGAACGTCTGATGCAAATGATGCCGCAAGTTCTGCCTGCACCAGATGCCATGGGGCCGCCTGCGCCAGTGCCAGCTCCCGCAACAGGCGTGACTCCAGCGCCTGCGGACACCACGCCGCCACAACCTGCTCCGCGTAAGCCGGGAGGACAGTAAGTGGCAAGCTATCGTAGCCAGGGACGTTGGGTGATTTGGCTCTCGTTCCTTATTGCACTGTTGCTGCAAATCATGCCCTGGCCGGACGATATTCTGGTTTTCCGGCCAAACTGGGTACTGCTCATCTTGTTGTACTGGATCCTGGCGCTGCCGCATCGCGTAAATGTGGGCACGGGGTTTGTGGTGGGTGCCATACTGGATCTCATCAGCGGCTCCACGCTTGGCGTGCGCGCATTGTCGATGAGTATCATTGCTTATCTGGTCGCGCTGAAATTCCAGCTATTCCGTAACCTCGCGCTCTGGCAACAGGCGCTGGTGGTCATGTTGTTATCACTGGTCGTGGATATTATTGTTTTCTGGGCCGAGTTTTTAGTGATCAATGTCTCTTTCAGACCCGAAGTGTTCTGGAGTAGTGTAGTGAATGGTGTGCTTTGGCCATGGCTATTCTTACTGATGCGTAAAGTCCGTCAGCAGTTTGCGGTGCAATAAGGTTGATATGAATACTCTGTATCTTGCTTCAGGTTCTCCACGTCGTCAGGAGCTGCTCGCTCAGCTTGGTGTTACCTTTGAACGGCTGGTGCCTGGGATTGAAGAACAGCGACACCCGCAGGAGAGCGCACAGCAGTATGTTTCGCGTCTGGCACGCGAAAAAGCGCAGGCTGGCGTGGCGCTGGCGCAGCGTGATTTGCCTGTATTGGGTGCAGATACCATTGTTATCCTTAATGGCGAAGTGCTGGAAAAACCACACGACGCCGCCCATGCCGCAGTAATGCTGCGCAAACTGTCGGGCAAAACGCATCAGGTCATGACCGCCGTGGCATTGGCCGATCGCCGGCACAGTCTGGACTGTCTGGTGGTGACGGAAGTGACGTTCAGAGCACTAACCGATGAGGACATCGCGGGCTATGTTGCCAGCGGTGAACCAATGGATAAAGCAGGTGCATACGGTATTCAAGGGTTGGGTGGCTGTTTTGTCAGGAAGATCAATGGCAGCTATCACGCCGTAGTCGGCTTACCGCTGGTAGAAACGTATGAGTTGCTGACCAATTTTAACGCACTGCGTGAGAAAAGGGATAAACATGACGGCTGAATTGTTGGTAAACGTAACGCCATCGGAAACTCGGGTGGCTTACATTGATGGCGGTATTCTGCAGGAAATTCATATTGAACGTGAGGCGCGACGCGGAATCGTAGGCAATATCTACAAAGGTCGTGTAAGTCGTGTACTTCCGGGTATGCAGGCGGCTTTTGTAGATATTGGACTGGATAAAGCCGCATTTCTTCACGCTTCAGACATCATGCCGCACACCGAATGCGTGGCGGGTGAAGAACAAAAACAGTTCACCGTGCGCGACATTTCTGAACTGGTTCGCCAGGGCCAGGATCTGATGGTGCAGGTGGTAAAAGATCCGTTGGGTACGAAGGGCGCACGCCTGACGACGGACATCACGCTTCCTTCCCGTTACCTCGTCTTTATGCCGGGTGCTTCGCACGTTGGCGTTTCCCAACGTATCGAAAGCGAAACCGAACGCGAACGCCTGAAAAAAGTGGTGGCGGATTACTGCGATGAACAGGGCGGATTCATCATTCGCACAGCGGCGGAAGGCGTCTGCGAGGAGGATCTGGCCTCGGATGCTGCCTACCTGAAGCGCGTCTGGACTAAAGTCATGGAGCGTAAAAAACGCCCGCAAACGCGCTACCAGATGTACGGTGAACTGGCGCTGGCGCAGCGCGTGTTGCGTGATTTTGCTGATGCCCAGCTTGACCGGATCCGCGTTGACTCTCGTCTGACTTATGAAGCGTTGCTGGAGTTCACAGCGGAATATATCCCCGAAATGACCAGCAAGCTGGAACATTACAGCGGGCGCCAGCCCATTTTTGATCTCTTTGACGTTGAGAATGAAATCCAGCGCGCGCTGGAACGCAAGGTTGAACTGAAATCTGGCGGCTATCTGATCATCGATCAAACTGAAGCAATGACCACCGTCGATATCAATACCGGAGCGTTTGTTGGGCATCGTAATCTCGACGACACTATCTTTAATACTAATATTGAAGCAACGCAGGCCATTGCTCGTCAGCTGCGTCTGCGTAACCTCGGCGGCATTATCATTATCGATTTTATCGACATGAATAATGAAGACCACCGTCGACGGGTACTGCACTCTCTGGAACAGGCGCTGAGCAAGGATCGCGTAAAAACCAGCATCAACGGTTTTTCACAGCTGGGCCTGGTGGAGATGACGCGCAAACGCACGCGTGAAAGCGTGGAGCATGTGTTGTGCAACGAGTGTCCGACCTGTCATGGGCGCGGTACGGTGAAAACCGTGGAAACAGTATGCTATGAAATCATGCGCGAAATCGTGCGGGTACACCATGCATATGACTCCGATCGTTTCCTGGTTTATGCATCTCCGGCAGTGGCTGAAACCCTGAAGGGTGAAGAGTCACATGCGTTGGCGGAAGTGGAAATCTTTGTCGGCAAACAGGTTAAAGTACAAGTCGAACCGCTGTATAACCAGGAGCAGTTCGACGTTGTCATGATGTAATCTGGCCTGGTAAACGCCCAATGGCGATACCTTGCAGGCCGGAGAAGGCGTTCACGCCGCCATCCGGCAAGACGGTTTTGTGAGTCACATTTTTTGGTAGACAAGGAGAGGCGCGTGAGGCGATTGCCGGGGATATTACTGCTCACTGGAGCCGCATTCGTTGTCATCGCAGCGCTGCTGGTCAGTGGGCTGCGCCTTGCGCTACCTCATCTTGATAGCTGGCGTCCGGTCATCCTTGGCAAGATTGAATCCGCCACCGGTCTGCCCGTCTCCGCCAGCCAACTTTCCGCTAGCTGGCAAAATTTCGGGCCTACTCTTGAAGCGCGCGATATCCATGCGCAGCTTAAAGATGGCGGTGAATTTTCGGTAAAGCGGGTCACATTAGCGCTGGATGTCTGGCAAAGCTTGCTGCACATGCGCTGGCAGTTTCGCGATCTCACCTTCTGGCAGTTGCAACTGCGTACCAATACCCCCATCCAGCGCAGCGAAAGCGGTGATGGAATTGAAGCCGGCCACCTGAGCGATCTCTTCCTGCGTCAGTTTGATCATTTCGATCTACGCGACAGCCAGATTAGCTTTTTAACCCTCTCAGGCCAGCGTGCAGAACTGGCGATCCCACAGCTTACCTGGCTTAACGGTAAAAATCGGCATCGCGCTGAAGGCCAGGTCAGTCTCTCCAGTTTGACCGGGCAGCACGGTGTTATGCAGGTTCGAATGGATCTGCGTGATGACAACGGGCTGTTGAATAACGGTCGGGTCTGGCTGCAGGCCGACGATATCGACGTCAAGCCGTGGCTGGGTAAATGGATGCAGGATAATGTCGCGTTGCAAACCGCGCGTTTTAGCCTGGAAGCATGGATGACGATCAGAAAAGGCGTCGTTTCCGGCGGCGATGTCTGGCTGAAAAAAGGTGGGGCAAGTTGGCTGGGAGAGAATCGTACGCACACGCTCTCCGTCGATAACCTGACGGCGCACATCAGCCGCGAGCAGTCGGGCTGGCAATTCTCCATTCCCGATACCCGTATCACGATGGATGATAAACCCTGGCCAAGCGGGGCGTTAGCGCTGGCCTGGATCCCTGAACAGGAAGTCGGCGGCGAGAATAACAAACGCAGCGACGAGCTACGCATCCGCGCCAGCAATCTGGAGCTGGCCGGGTTAGAAGGGCTGCGTCCGATGGCGGCCAAGTTATCGCCTGCGCTGGGTGATATCTGGCGGGCCACGCAGCCGAGCGGCAAAATAGATGTGCTGGCGCTGGATATCCCGTTACAGGCAACAGAAAAAACCCGCTTCCAGTCCTCGTGGACCAATTTGGCCTGGAAACAGTGGAAGCTGCTGCCAGGGGCAGAGCATTTCTCCGGTAGGCTTGCGGGCAGCGTTGAAAACGGGGCGCTCACTGCTTCCATGAAGCAAGCTAAAATGCCGTATGAAACCGTCTTTCGCGCACCGCTGGAAATAGAGGACGGCGTAGCGACGCTAAGCTGGCTGAAGAATGATAAAGGTTTCCAGTTAGATGGGCGCAATATTGATGTTAAAGCGAAAGCGGTACACGCACGCGGTGGTTTTCGCTATCTGCAGCCCGCCAATGACGAGCCATGGTTGGGCATTCTGGCAGGTATCAGCACCGACGATGGCTCTCAGGCCTGGCGTTACTTCCCGGAAAACCTGATGGGCAAAGAGCTTGTTGATTACCTCAGCGGCGCTATTCAGGGCGGCGAAGCGGATAACGCCACGTTGGTGTATGGCGGCGACCCGCATCTGTTCCCGTATCTACACAATGAAGGGCAGTTCCAGGTACTGGTGCCGCTTCGCAATGCGAAGTTTGCTTTCCAGCCCGACTGGCCCGCGCTGACTGACCTTAATATTGAACTGAACTTCATTAACGACGGTCTGTGGATGAAGACCGATAGCGTTAATCTGGGCGGTGTGAAGGCCAGTAATCTGACGGCTAACATCCCCGACTATGCCAAAGAAAAACTGCTGATTGATGCCGACATCAACGGGCCGGGCAAGGCGGTTAGACCTTATTTTGATGAGACGCCATTGAAGGATTCACTCGGCGCTACGCTTGAGCAGTTGCAGATTGACGGCGATGTGAATGCTCGCTTACATCTTGATATTCCGTTAGACGGCTCGCTGGTTACCGCCAAAGGTGACGTCAACCTGCGTAATAACAGCCTGTTTATTAAACCGCTCGACAGCACGCTGAAGAATTTGAATGGTAAATTCAGCTTTATCAACGGCGATCTGAAGAGCGAGCCGATGACCGCGAACTGGTTTAATCAGCCGCTGAACGTCGACTTTTCCACGACCGAAGGGGCGAAAGCCTATCAGGTAGCCGTGAATCTGCAAGGTGACTGGCAGCCAAGCCGCATGGGGATTTTACCGACGCAGGTCAACGACGCGTTGAATGGCAGCATAGCGTGGAATGGCAAGGTAGGAATCGATCTTCCGTATCATGCCGGGCCGACCTACAACGTTGAGTTAAAGGGCGACCTCAAGAATGTAAGTAGTCACTTACCTTCTCCGCTGAATAAGGCGGCCGGTGAGGCGTTGCCGGTGAACGTTAAGGCCAACGGCAATCTGCGCAGCTTTGATCTGACCGGCAACGCTGGCAGCAAGAATCATTTTAATAGCCGCTGGCTGCTGAATCAGAAACTGACGCTTGACCGCGCAATCTGGGCGTCGGAAAGCCGCACCGTGCCAGCGTTACCCGATCAACAAGGCATAGAGCTTAATCTTCCCCCTATGGATGGCGCGCAATGGCTGGCGTTATTCCAGAAAGGCGCTGTGGATAACGTGGGCAGCAACGCTAACTTCCCGCAGCGCATCACGGTGCGTACGCCATCGTTATCCCTGGGCGGTCAACAGTGGAATAATTTGAGTATCGTTTCTGAGCCTGCGAGCAATGGCTCCACCGTGCAGGCGCAGGGCCGTGAAATTAACGCCACGCTGGCTATGCGCAATAATGCGCCGTGGCTGGCCAATATTAAGTATCTTTATTACAACCCAAGCGCGGCAAAACCGTCACAAAATAGTACGCCAGCCTCTCCGTTCTCAGCCATCGACAACGTCAGCTTCCGTGGCTGGCCGGACCTTCAGCTGCGCTGTGCCGAGTGCTGGATGTGGGGACAGAAATACGGGCGCATTGACGCCGATGTAGCGATTAAAGGCGACACGCTCACCTTGAGTAACGGTCTGTTGGATACGGGTTTTGCCAGACTGACCACCGACGGCGTGTGGGTGAATGCGCCGGGCAAGGAGCGAACGTCGCTGAAGGGTAAACTGAGCGGCAATAAAATTGACTCCGCAGCCGGTTTCTTTGGCGTATCAACGCCGATTCGCAATTCTTCATTCAACGTGGAGTATGATCTGCATTGGCGTAATCCGCCGTGGGATCCTGATGTAGCCTCGCTGAATGGTATTTTGCGTACCCGGCTGGGCAAAGGCGAACTTACCGAACTCAGTACCGGACATGCGGGGCAACTGTTACGTCTGCTAAGCTTCGATGCGTTACTGCGTAAACTGCGCTTTGATTTTAGCGACACCTTCAGCGAAGGCTTCTATTTCGACTCGATTCGCAGCACGGCGTGGATCAAAGATGGCGTGATGCATACCGACGACACGCTGGTGGATGGTCTGGAAGCCGACATTGCGATGAAAGGCTCGGTGAACCTGGTACGCCGGGAGCTGGACATGGAAGCCATCGTCGCACCAGAAATATCTGCCACCGTAGGGGTTGCCGCCGCGTTTGCCGTCAACCCGATTGTTGGTGCGGCGGTGTTTGCCGCCAGTAAGGTACTGGGGCCGCTGTGGAGCAAAGTCTCAATTCTGCGCTATCGCATCACTGGTCCGGTCGATAAGCCGCAAATTAACGAAGTTCTGCGTCAGCCGCGCAAAGAAAGCCAGCAATGATTTGACGGGGGCGAGTAATTGCCCCAATCTCAGTACATAGTATTGCCGGATGGCGCAGCGCTTATCCGGCCTACAGCAGCCTAACAACGTAGGCCGGATAAGGCGTTTTTTCCGCTATCCGGCAGAATTAAATGAGTAATCAAAACGATGAGTCTGAACCTGGTAAGTGAACAATTGCTAGCGGCAAATGGCCTGAAACATCAGGATCTGTTTGCCATCCTGGGCCAACTGGCCGAACGCCGTCTTGATTACGGCGATCTCTATTTTCAGTCGAGCTATCACGAATCCTGGGTTTTAGAAGACCGCATCATTAAAGATGGTTCTTACAATATCGATCAGGGCGTTGGCGTGCGCGCCATCAGCGGCGAGAAAACAGGGTTTGCCTATGCAGACCAGATTAGCCTGTTGGCGCTGGAACAAAGCGCTCATGCCGCGCGTACTATCGTGCGTGACAACGGTGACGGCAAAGTAAAAACGCTGGGGGCCGTGGAGCATCAGGCGCTTTACACCTCGGTTGATCCGTTGCAGAGCATGAGCCGCGAAGAAAAACTCGATATCCTGCGCCGCGTAGACAACGTGGCCCGTGCCGCCGACAAACGCGTCCAGGAAGTGACCGCCAGCCTGACCGGTGTTTATGAACTGATCCTGGTGGCCGCGACTGATGGTACGCTGGCCGCTGACGTCCGCCCGCTGGTACGTTTGTCCGTAAGCGTACAGGTCGAAGAGGACGGTAAGCGTGAGCGCGGCGCCAGCGGTGGCGGCGGTCGTTTTGGCTATGACTATTTCCTTGGCGACCTCGATGGTGAAGTCCGTGCCGACGCGTGGGCGAAAGAGGCCGTACGCATGGCGTTAGTCAATCTGTCCGCGGTAGCAGCGCCTGCTGGTACGCTGCCGGTAGTACTCGGCGCTGGCTGGCCTGGTGTTCTGCTGCATGAAGCGGTCGGTCATGGTCTGGAAGGTGATTTTAACCGCCGTGGCACCTCGGTATTCAGCGGTCACATGGGTGAGCTGGTGGCGTCAGAACTGTGTACCGTTGTGGATGATGGCACAATGGCGGACCGTCGTGGTTCCGTGGCTATCGATGACGAAGGGACACCGGGTCAGTACAACGTGCTGATCGAAAACGGCATTCTGAAAGGCTACATGCAGGACAAACTGAATGCGCGCCTGATGGGCGTAGCGCCAACGGGTAACGGTCGCCGTGAATCTTACGCGCACCTGCCGATGCCGCGTATGACCAACACCTATATGCTGCCGGGGAAATCCACGCCGCAGGAAATCATCGAATCCGTTGAATACGGTATTTATGCGCCTAACTTTGGCGGCGGTCAGGTGGATATCACCTCCGGGAAATTTGTATTCTCGACGTCCGAAGCGTATCTGATTGAAAACGGTAAAGTGACCAAACCGGTGAAAGGCGCAACGCTGATTGGCTCCGGTATCGAAGCGATGCAGCAGATTTCGATGGTGGGTAACGACCTGAAACTGGATAACGGGGTTGGCGTTTGCGGTAAAGAAGGACAGAGCTTGCCGGTGGGCGTGGGCCAGCCGACGCTGAAGGTGGATAACTTGACCGTAGGTGGCACCGCGTAACGACCCGGTCGCCGGATAACGCTCAGCGTATCCGGCCTGGAATGTGCGTTGGCACTGAATGTAGGCCCGGTAAGCAAAGCGCTACCGGGCTTTTTTATTTCTCTTTGCCCCGGCCGTACATCCCCTGAAACAGCTGCGCCACATCGACAAAATAATCTGTCAGATAGTTAATCACCACCTGGACCTTGAGCGGTAGTTTGTCTTTTTCGGTATACAGCGCATAGACCGGACGTGGATCCGACTGGTAGCGGGGCAGCAGGATCTCCACTTCGCCACGATTGATCTCATTGATCACCCACATCAGCGGCACATAGGCAATGCCCGCGCCTGCGGCCAGCCAGCGCACCAGCGTCATCGGATCGTTAGTCACGAAGCGCCCTTCTGGGATCAGGCGGGTAGAGATCCCTTCCGGAGCGATAAGTTCGAATTCATTATCCGGGCGCACGCTGTATTCCAGCCACGAGTGGTTGCTGAGATCGGCGGGTTTTTCCGGCACGCCAAATTGCGCGAGATAGCTTTTAGCGGCGCAGACCACCATCGGCATGGTTCCCAGGCGACGTGAAAACAGGCTGGAGTCCTGCAACGCGCCGACGCGAATAACCACGTCCAGACCGTCGGCGATTAAATCCGGTGCCGGGATGCCTGTTACCAGATTTACCGTCAATCCTGGATACTCTTTCAGCATCGTTGCGGTCAACCCAGCGAGGACATTTTGTGCCATGGTTGAAGAACAGCCAATGCGCAAGGTGCCGATGGGCGTGTTGTTAAAGGCATAAAGCTGTTCGTGAACATCCTGTGCTTCGTGCAGCATCCGGCGGCAACCCTGATAATAAATTTTACCGGCTTCGGTTAGCCCAATGCTGCGTGTGCTGCGGTTTAGCAGCTTGACCTGTAGCTCATCTTCCAGTTTAGAGACCGTCTGGCTTATCGATGAAACGCTCATTTGTAGCTGTCTTGCGGCGGCGGTGAAGGAGCCCAGTTCGACAACTTTGGCAAACACCGACATACGTTTTAATCGTTCCATTGTTCACTCTGACTTAAAAGTGATTTAGATCACATAATATAGATAACAGCATAACAGTTACGTTAATATATTATTATTCAAATAACAGCTATGTCGCTCTCGCCTGGCTCATCCTTGCCCTTCTCTGCGGTGACATACGCTAGAAAATCTATCACCTGCACTCTCTTAAGCTACCAAGGTCAACATGAGTCTGTTTCCCGTTATCGTGGTGTTTGGTCTGTCCTTCCCACCGATTTTTTTCGAATTACTTTTGTCACTGGCGATTTTCTGGCTGGTGCGCCGGGTACTGGTTCCAACTGGCATCTATGATTTTGTCTGGCACCCGGCTCTGTTTAACACCGCGCTGTATTGCTGCCTGTTCTATTTAATAACGCGCCTGTTCGTTTGAGGTTGAAGTGAAAACACTAACAAGAAAACTCTCCCGTACGGCCACGACTCTCGTACTGGTCATTCTGGCCTTCATCGCCATTTTCCGCGCATGGGTGTTCTACACCGAGTCGCCGTGGACGCGTGATGCGCGCTTCAGCGCCGACGTTGTGGCAATAGCCCCGGATGTCGCCGGGCTTATCACTAACGTCAACGTTCATGATAATCAACTGGTGAAGAAAGACCAGGTTCTGTTTACCATCGATCAGCCGCGCTATAAAAAAGCGCTCGAAGAAGCGGAAGCAGACGTCGCCTACTATCAGGTGTTATCACAGGAAAAACGCCAGGAGGCCAGCCGTCGTAACCGGCTGGGCGTGCAGGCTATGTCTCGTGAGGAGATCGACCAGTCAAACAATGTCCTGCAAACCGTATTACACCAGCTTGCGAAGGCGCAGGCGACCCGCGACCTGGCGAAATTAGATCTGGAACGTACCGTCATTCGCGCGCCAGCAGATGGCTGGGTGACTAACCTGAACGTCTACAGCGGCGAATTTATTACTCGCGGCTCTACGGCGGTGGCGTTGGTCAAACAGCATTCTTTTTATGTGCTGGCCTATATGGAAGAAACCAAGCTGGAAGGCGTCCGCCCTGGGTATCGCGCAGAGATCACCCCGCTGGGCAGTAATCATGTGCTGAAGGGCACCGTTGATAGCGTGGCGGCTGGTGTAACGAATGCCAGCAGCACGCGGGACGCAAAGGGTATGGCGACCATTGATTCCAATCTTGAATGGGTGCGTCTGGCGCAGCGTGTACCGGTGCGAATTCGTCTTGATGAGCAGCAGGGAACCCTGTGGCCTGCGGGGACTACGGCTACCGTCGTCATTACCGGCAAGCAGGATCGCGATGCAAGCCGGGAATCCTTCTTCCGTAAAATGGCGCATCGCCTGCGCGAGTTTGGCTAATCGTGATGGGCATTTTCTCTATTGCCAACCAGCATATCCGCTTTGCGGTAAAACTGGCGTGCGCGATTGTACTGGCGCTGTTCGTTGGCTTTCACTTCCAACTTGAGACCCCGCGCTGGGCAGTGCTGACCGCCGCCATTGTGGCGGCTGGCCCGGCCTTTGCCGCTGGCGGAGAGCCCTATTCTGGTGCTATACGCTATCGCGGCATGCTGCGTATTGTTGGGACATTTATCGGCTGTATTGCTGCACTGATCATTATCATCAGCATGATCCGCGCCCCGTTATTGATGATCCTGGTGTGTTGTATCTGGGCCGGTTTTTGTACCTGGATCTCGTCGCTTGTGAAGATCGAAAACTCCTATGCCTGGGGACTTTCGGGCTATACGGCGCTGATCATCGTCATTACCATTCAGGCTGAACCGCTGCTGACGCCGCAATTTGCGCTCGAACGCTGTAGTGAAATAGTGATGGGGATTGTCTGTGCTATTGTGGCCGATCTGCTCTTTTCGCCCCGTTCGGTGAAACAGGAGATTGATGTCGAACTGGATAGCCTGCTGGTGGCGCAGTATCAGCTTATGCAGCTGTGCATTAAGCATGGTGACAGTGAAGAAGTGGACAAAGCCTGGGGCGATTTAGTCCGGCGTACGGCGGCACTGGAAGGCATGCGAAGTAACCTGAATATGGAGTCCTCACGTTGGGGGCGGGCTAACCGCAGGCTCAAAGCATTGAACACGCTGTCACTCACGCTCATCACGCAGTCCTGCGAAACCTATCTTATTCAGAACACTCGACCCGAACTGATCACTGATACCTTCCGCGAGTTGTTCAATATGCCGGTTGAAACGGTGCAGGATGTTCATAAACAGTTGAAGCGGATGCGGCGGGTGATTGCCTGGACCGGCGAACGCGAAACGCCGATCACGATATATAGTTGGGCAGGCGCCGCGACGCGCTACTTGTTGCTCAAACGCGGTGTAGTGAGTAATACCAAAATTAGCGCCACGGAAGAAGAGATCCTGCAAGGTGAGCCAGTAGTGAAGGTGGAGTCTGCCGAGCGCCATCATGCGATGGTCAACTTCTGGCGCACCACGCTTTCTTGTGTGCTGGGAACTTTATTCTGGCTGTGGACCGGATGGACCTCCGGCAGCGGCGCAATGGTGATGATTGCGGTTGTCACTTCGCTGGCAATGCGTTTGCCCAACCCGCGCATGGTGGCGATAGACTTTATTTACGGTACGTTGGCGGCGTTACCGCTCGGGGCGCTCTATTTCCTGGTGATTATCCCCAATACGCAACAAAGCATGTTGTTACTGTGCCTGAGCCTGGCGGTGCTGGGGTTCTTTCTGGGTATAGAGGTACAGAAACGACGGCTGGGATCAATGGGGGCGCTGGCCAGCACTATTAATATCATCGTGCTGGATAACCCGATGACCTTCCACTTTAGCCAGTTCCTTGACAGTGCGCTGGGGCAGATTGTTGGCTGCGTGCTGGCATTTATCGTCATTCTGTTGGTGCGCGATAACTCTCGTGACAGAACGGGTCGCGTGTTGCTCAACCAGTTTGTCTCGGCGGCGGTTTCAGCGATGACTACCAACGTGGTACGTCGTAAAGAAAACCATCTCCCGGCGCTTTATCAGCAGCTGTTTTTGCTGATGAACAAATTTCCCGGCGACCTGGCGAAGTTTCGCCTGGCGCTGACGATGATCATTGCGCATCAGCGCCTGCGCGATGCGCCGATACCGGTAAACGAGGATCTATCCACGTTCCATCGCCAGCTTCGTCGCACTGCGGATCACGTGATTTCCGCAGGCAACGACGACAAGCGCCGACGCTACTTTAGCCAACTGCTGGAAGAGCTTGAGATCTATCAGGAGAAATTAATCATCTGGCAAGCGCCACCGCAGGTGACCGAGCCGGTAAAACGACTTAGCGGGATGCTGCACAAATACCAGCATGCGCTGACCAGTAATTAAGAGTTGGAAACCGACGCTAAAGGCGTCGGTTTTTTTATGGCTATACTTACCTGAAAATGCAGGAGGTTCCTGCATATTGATGGTCTGTAGAGTGACTGGCGTCGGGATGGTGGCTATAGATGAACATCTATACATTTGATTTTGACGAGATAGAAGACCAGGGGGATTTCTACCGTGAGTTTACGCGCGCGTTCGGTCTCGCCCGGGAAAAGGTGGTTGATTTAGATTCTCTGTGGGAGGTGGTTATCGGGGACGTTTTACCGCTGCCGCTGGAGATTGAATTTGTTCATTTGCCGGACAAGCTACGCAGGCGATACGGCGCGCTGATTTTACTGTTCGATGAAGCGGAAGAAGAGCTGGAAGGACAGCTGCGCTTTAACGTTCGTCACTCAATGTAAGGCATAAAAAAGCCCCCGGCAGGCGGGGGCAAGTCGTCGGACTAGACGACGAGGGTTTATTTGTAGAGTTCTGCAGTCGCGTGCCAGTGAGCGCCTTCACGGAGTTCGGTGACGCGATAGCTGCTGGCACCCGCTTTTTCAGCTTTAGCGGCGATGGCCTGACGCATGTCCATTGGTGAGCTACCGATCTGAGATACGGAGATGCTGCCCATGGATTGCAGGTTCTGTGCTTCTTGTGAGTTCACCTGAGTCACTGCGGCGCTTGCACCGAAAGAGAGAACAGAAAGAAGGCTTAAGGTTGCAATAGTTGTTTTGATTTTCATGATATTTACCTCGTCGAATTCTTTTATTGGGGTCTGCGTTTCGTGACCCTCATCACAAAATCAAGTATACACTAATCACTCGATAAATTAATACCACGCTAATTGTTTCCATGCGGATTAAGTATTAAGAAAAATATTTTTTATAACCAAACAGAATTAAAAATAGGGTTTTAAACATCAATTTTATAATAAATTCAATTAAATCATTGAGATATGAATTTTTGCAAAATGTGCGTTTTTAACTCTTCATATTCGCTATGTGAATGACTTTTGACGGTTAAACGCACCATTTGTTAAATCAATGACAGTGGATAATAGAGGGAGGAGGGTGGAAACAGAGGTTTTTCCCCCGCCGCGAGGCGACGGGGAGGAAGTATTACAGCTCTTGTTCAAACAGTTCCAGAATGGCTTCGTACAAATCTTTTACCGTAAAACCCTTAGCTGGGGTGGTGAAGATGGTATCGTCACCGGCAATTGTACCCAGAATCCCTTCCGCTTTACCTAATGAGTCCAGCAGACGTGCAATCAACTGAGCAGCACCAGGGCTGGTATGAATAACCACAACTGCATCGTTGTAATCGATATCCAATACCAGATTTTTCAGTGGACTGGATGTTGTAGGTACCCCTAACTCTGCCGGCAGGCAGTACACCATTTCCATTTTCGCATTGCGGGTACGCACGGCGCCGAACTTGGTCAGCATGCGAGAAACCTTGGACTGATTGATATTATCAAAGCCCTGATCCTGCAACGCGAGGACGATTTCGCCCTGAGAGCTGAACTTTTCTTCTTTAAGCAGCGCTTTAAACGCCTTTACTAATTCTTCTTGTTTTGCCGAGCTTCGCATAAGTCACCCGTAATATGGCGGTAGAAACAACATTATTGTGCATACAGATGAATTTTTATGCAAACAGTCTGCCTTGTTCAAGGCTGAAATAATGTTATGAAAGAGCGGAATTTTATCAAATTTCGTTATCAAGAAACATGCCTGTGTCACGGCTCGCAAATAAGGTTAAAAGTAAATTAAATGTTATCAAATTGATGTTGTTTTGAGAGGTGGGTAGGGTATATTGTCAGCACCTGTTGGAAAGTTGCTCTACTGTGCGGGTGGTTTTGAATTACGTAACTTAGGTTTTATTTTACGTAAGTTAAATGCATAAAAGCCAAATTTGCGTGACTACGCATTCTTGACGCGTGGTTGTTGTATTCGTTGGATTTGTGAATTAAGGTCGCCGCCGCGGAGCAATAGACACTTTGCTTATCAATATAATAAGGAGTTTAGGATGAAAGTTGCAGTCCTCGGCGCTGCTGGTGGTATCGGTCAGGCGCTAGCATTACTGTTAAAAACCCAACTGCCTTCAGGTTCAGAACTCTCCCTGTACGACATCGCTCCAGTAACGCCTGGCGTGGCCGTTGATTTGAGCCATATCCCTACTGCTGTGAAAATCAAAGGCTTCAGCGGCGAAGACGCTACCCCTGCACTGGAAGGTGCTGATGTGGTACTGATCTCTGCGGGTGTCGCACGTAAACCGGGTATGGATCGTTCCGACCTGTTCAACGTTAACGCCGGTATCGTGAAGAACCTGGTGCAGCAGGTTGCTAAAACCTGCCCGAAAGCATGTATCGGTATCATCACCAACCCGGTGAACACGACCGTTGCTATCGCTGCAGAAGTGCTGAAAAAAGCAGGCGTATACGATAAGAACAAACTGTTTGGCGTGACCACGCTGGACATCATCCGCTCCAACACCTTTGTTGCGGAACTGAAAGGCAAGCAGCCTGGTGACGTTGAAGTCCCGGTTATTGGCGGCCACTCTGGCGTGACCATTCTCCCGCTGCTGTCACAAATCCCTGGCGTGAGCTTCACTGAGCAAGAAGCGGCTGACCTGACCAAACGTATCCAGAATGCGGGTACTGAAGTTGTGGAAGCTAAAGCCGGTGGCGGATCTGCAACCCTGTCTATGGGTCAGGCTGCAGCACGTTTCGGCCTGTCACTGGTTCGCGCGCTGAGCGGCGAAAAAGGCGTGGTTGAATGTGCTTACGTTGAAGGCGACGGCCAGTATGCTCGATTCTTCTCTCAGCCGCTGCTGTTGGGTAAAAACGGCGTAGAAGAACGCCAGTCTATCGGCAAGCTGAGCGCATTTGAGCAGAGCTCGCTGGAAGGTATGCTGGATACGCTGAAGAAAGATATCACCCTGGGTGAAGAGTTCGTTAAATAACGCCTTTATGTAGGCCGGATGGCGGTGTTTAGCACTTTATCCGTCCTACAAATATCGCGAATTTGACGCATAAAAAAACCGGAGCTATCTCCGGTTTTTTTACATCATTTCGTTTGTGATTTAGTTTGTAGCCGGGTATTCCTGAATCGTTACCTGCAGCGTCAACTGCTTGTCATCACGCATCACGACAACTGAGATAACCGAACCAGGGCGAATCTCTGCCACCTGGTCCATGGTCTCCAGCGCAGATACCGCCGGTTTGTTATTGACCGAAATAATCAGATCGTTAACCTGAATTCCTGCCTGCGCTGCCGGACCGTCTGGGGCCACTTCGTTAACTACAATCCCCTGAATTTGATCCATCCCGCCGCCCTGGGCGTGCAGTGGCGCAATTTCGCGACCGCTGATGCCGATGTAGCCACGAATCACGCGTCCGTCACGAATCAGCTTATCCATGATTTTGGTTGCCAACTGAAACGGAATAGCAAAGCCGATCCCTTCCGGGGTTTCGCCATCGTTGCTCTTATCAAATGACAGCGTGTTAATACCCATTAACTCGCCCAGCGAGTTGACCAACGCGCCGCCGGAGTTGCCGTGGTTGATGGAGGCATCCGTTTGCAGGAAGTTTTGCCGTCCAGTCGGGTTCAGGCCAATACGACCGGTGGCGCTGATAATCCCCTGAGTGATGGTTTGCCCAAGGTTGTACGGGTTACCAATGGCGAGGACGACATCGCCGATGTGCGGCACGCGTTTGTTATTAATTGGAATTGTCGGCAGTCCGCCAGTCGCGTTGATTTTCAGCACCGCAAGATCGGTTAACGTATCAGAACCCACAAGCAGCGCTTCGAATACACGCCCATCCTGCAACGCGACGATGATTTGGTCGGCATCATTAATGACGTGCTTATTGGTAATGATATAGCCGCGCTGATCCATGATAACGCCTGAGCCGAGTGTGCGGATCTCAAGCTGGTTATGTGCTGTGCTGTTCATACTACGGTTATAAACGTTAACGACGGCAGGCGCTGCACGGCGAACCGCCGGGTTATAGCTGGCGGGCGTTTCATCTGCACTGTCGAACTGTGGCGCGGTAAGCGTATTTATTTTTCGCAGAGAGGGCATCGCGGCCAGCAGAATAGCGCCGACGATTAAACCAATCGCGACCGAACGTAAAAGCTTCACAAACATGATGGCGGCGTCATTAATAAAGGGAACGGCAGCAGCATATCACGAGTTTACCGGACATCACACGGGGGGCTGATGTCCGGTTGCATGCGTTAACGCAGGAGCAGGTAAATACTCTCGTTACCACGAACTACCTGCAGAGCGATGATCGACGGTTTCGTTTCCAGCACTTTACGCATTTCGGCGATCGAGTTTACACGATCGCGGTTAACGCCAATGATAACGTCATCTTTATGCAGACCGGCCTGCGCGGCTGGGCTACTTTTTTCAACGTTATCAATTTTGATGCCTTTGGTGCCGTCTTTAAGCTGACCGTCACTGAGCGTAGCCCCTTGCAACGCAGGAGCAATCATCTCCGCGCTGGCGGACGATGATGTACTGGTATCCAGGGTTACTTCAACCTCCAGCGGTTTACCGTTACGCAGCAGGCCCAGTTTGACTTTGGTCCCTGGTTCGGTTGTCGCTATGCGTGAACGCAGTTCGGCGAAGCTGTTGAGCGGTTTGCCGTTGAGGCTGGTAATGACATCACCAGACTTCACACCTGCTTTTGCGGAGCCAGAGTTAGGCAGAACCTCGCTGACAAACGCGCCGCGCTGCACGTCCAGTTTGAACGCTTTGGCGATATCGGCGGTCATTTCGGTGCCTTTAATTCCCAGCAGACCACGTTTGATTTCACCAAACTGCATCAGTTGCTGCGCCAGCGTACGTGCCATATTGCTCGGGATCGCAAAACCAATACCGATGCTACCGCCGCCGGGGGCCAGAATCGCGGTGTTAATGCCAATCAGCTCACCATTGAGGTTTAGCAACGCGCCGCCGGAGTTACCCCGGTTGATGGAGGCGTCGGTCTGAATAAAGTTTTCCAGACCTTCCAGGTTCAACCCGCTGCGACCCAAAGCCGATACGATGCCGGAGGTGGCCGTTTGCCCCAAACCAAACGGGTTACCCACGGCCACCGCGAAATCACCGACGCGGAGTTTGTCGGAGTCGGCAATGGCAATTTGCGTCAGGTTGCTGGGGTGTTGAATTTGCAGCAGAGCGATATCGCTCTGGTCGTCGCTGCCGATAAGCTTAGCGTCGAACTCACGGCCATCGTTAAGCTGAACGCTGATTTTTTGCGCCTGATTGATGACGTGATTATTGGTCAGGACGTAGCCTTTGGCGGCATCAATGATGACCCCGGAACCCAGCCCTTCAAAAGGTTGTGCAGGTTGATCGGGAAGTTCATCACCAAAAAACTTTTTGAACTCTTCCGGGACTTTCTGCCCCTGAGCGGCGGTGCCTTCGACCCTTACGCTCACCACGGCAGGTAACACTTTCTCCAGCATCGGGGCGAGGCTGGGGAGCGCAGCCTGACCGGGAACCTGGCCGGGAATCGACGCTGCGGCTGGGAATGGCGCCGAGAGAGTTAACCCGACACTTAACGCTAATGCACTCAACAGCTGGGTGTGTTTTTTCATGGATCCTGCTCTCGTACCTTGAGTAAACGGAAGATGATTCAAAACAGTTTGATGTTATTGAATTTTCGGTTTGGTCACAATGAGGCTAACGACTAAATAATAGCTGGGACAGGAAGAGAAGCGGAGGGCGCAATTGCTGCGCCCAATAAATTTCTTAACGATGTGCAGTTAGTCGCGCTTTGCGCCACTACGCAGCAGGCCAGATGCGCCTTCAGAATAGTCACGCGGCATCTGAACCGGCGCCTGATCGTTACCCGCTTCGGACTCTGCCAGACGATTACGGAACGGATTATTTTCCGGTGACATACCCGGCAGCAGGTTGCTGGAGCTTTTCGCCATATGCTGGTAGATCTGACGATAATCGTCCGCCATGTTATCCAGCAGTTCAGCGCTGCGGGCAAAGTGGCTCACCAGCTCTTCGCGGTACTCTTCCAGCTCAGCTTTATTTTTTTCCAGTTCGTACTGCAATGCCTGCTGTTGGCGTAATTTACGATTACCAAAACGCATGGCTACAGCACCAATAATGATACCGACGACTAACCCAATTAGCGCATATTCCCAGGTCATGAACATCTCCCGTTGTCTTGTGTTTCCGTAGGGTGTTGGCTTTAGGCTCCATGCCTGCGCCTGATTATGCCACTATAACCGCTAATCCCGTAGAAGTGGAATCCCGTGTTTATATCACGTAATGTAGAACGGCCTTTTTTTCGTCAACCGTGAGCGACGGCACATCGATTCTCAAGGAATAACAATAACATCATGCAAAGCCTTTCCCCGACATCGCGTTACCAGCAAGCCCTCAAAGACGGCAGTCATCAGCCCGACAACGTACAACAAGAAGCAGTGAATCGACTGGAAACAATTTTCCAGGCGCTTTCGACGCCAGCACGTCCTGCGCCGCAGGAGAGCGGACTGATGGCGCGTTTTGGCAAATTGCTGGGAAAGCGTGAGTCACCGACCAACGCGCCAGTGCGTGGTCTGTATATGTGGGGCGGAGTCGGGCGAGGAAAAACGTGGCTGATGGATCTGTTCTTCCATAGCCTGCCGGGCGGGCGTAAACAGCGTTTGCACTTTCACCGTTTTATGCTGCGCGTCCATGAAGAGCTTACGGCCCTGCAGGGGCAGAGCGATCCGCTGGAAATCATTGCCGACCGCTTTAAGGCCGAAACGGACGTGCTGTGCTTTGACGAATTTTTTGTTTCTGACATCACCGACGCCATGCTGCTCGGCGGTCTGATGAAGGCGCTGTTTGCCCGTGGTATTACGCTGGTGGCAACCTCCAATATTCCGCCTGATGAGCTGTATCGCAACGGTTTGCAACGCACGCGTTTTCTTCCTGCCATTGATGCCATCAAACAGCATTGTGACATCATGAATGTCGATGCTGGCGTCGATTATCGTCTGCGCACCTTAACGCAGGCGCATTTGTGGTTGTCGCCACTGAATGAGGAAACCCGCCAGCAGATGGACAAGCTCTGGCTGGCATTAGCGGGAACGAAAAGTGAACATGCGCCGACGTTGGAGATCAATCATCGTCCGATGCAGACGCTGGCCGTCGAAAACCAAACGCTGGCGGTGTCGTTCACCACGCTCTGTGTCGATGCGCGTAGTCAGCATGACTACATTGCGCTATCGCGTCTGTTTCATACGGTGCTGTTGTCTGATGTGCCGGTCATGACGACGCTGATGGAGAGCGAAGCGCGGCGTTTTATCGCACTGGTGGATGAGTTCTACGAACGCCACGTTAAGCTGGTGGTCAGTGCGGCCTCACCACTTTATGAAATTTATCAGGGCGAGCGTCTGAAGTTTGAATTTCAGCGTTGTTTGTCGCGTTTGCAGGAGATGCAAAGCGAAGAGTATCTGAAGCGGGAACATTTAGCCGGTTAAACCTGCTGCAAATCACATAAAGGGGTCGATCTTTGACCCTGACTTCTCTATAATCTTGCGACCCCACGTTACGAGAGAGTTTTTTTCCCAAAACTTTCTATGCGCCGGCATAGGCTATTCGAAGGGGTAGGTTTGCTGGACAATGTCGTGTGAACCTCAACTGACAAAACGTTTGGGTGTTCACCAACGTGTAACTTATTTATTTGGGTAAGCTTTTAATGAAAACTTTTACAGCTAAACCAGAAACCGTAAAACGCGACTGGTATGTTGTTGACGCGACCGGTAAAACTCTGGGCCGTCTGGCTTCCGAACTGGCTCTGCGCCTGCGCGGTAAGCACAAAGCGGAATATACTCCGCACGTAGATACCGGTGATTACATCATCGTTCTGAACGCTGACAAAGTTGCTGTAACTGGCAACAAGCGTACTGACAAAGTGTACTATCACCACACCGGTCACATCGGCGGTATCAAACAAGCGACCTTTGAAGAGATGATTGCTCGCCGTCCTGAGCGTGTGCTTGAAATCGCGGTTAAAGGCATGCTGCCAAAAGGCCCGCTGGGTCGTGCTATGTTCCGTAAACTGAAAGTTTACGCTGGCAACGAGCACAACCACGCGGCACAGCAACCGCAAGTTCTTGACATCTAATCGGGATTATAGGCAATGGCTGAAAATCAATACTACGGCACTGGTCGCCGCAAAAGTTCCGCAGCTCGCGTTTTCATCAAACCGGGCAGTGGTAAAATCGTAATCAACCAACGTTCTCTGGAACAGTACTTCGGTCGTGAAACTGCCCGCATGGTAGTTCGTCAGCCGCTGGAACTGGTCGACATGGTTGAGAAACTGGATCTGTACATCACTGTTAAAGGTGGTGGTATCTCTGGTCAGGCTGGTGCGATCCGTCACGGTATCACCCGCGCTCTGATGGAGTACGACGAATCCCTGCGTGGCGAACTGCGTAAAGCTGGCTTCGTTACCCGTGATGCTCGTCAGGTTGAACGTAAGAAAGTCGGTCTGCGTAAAGCACGTCGTCGTCCTCAGTTCTCCAAACGTTAATTGTACTCTGCTTCGGCAGACGACAATTTGCGAAAAAACCCGCTTCGGCGGGTTTTTTTATCGTTACTGCTCTCCGTATAACCACGGTAATCCGCTGATTGCCACCTCTTTTTCCCCATTTCAAGAATCGACTCACCACAAAGGTCACAAAATCTGGTAAACTATCATCCAATTTTCTGCCCAAATGTCCGGTATCGTTCATTTTTTGTTTGTATTTTGAACAGTAATGGCTTTCCCGAATATGGGTGACATCACTTCTGGCTGGCCACTTAGTGGCTGGTAGCAGTAAAAATTCTGAATATACCTGGAGGTTTTCATGGCTGTCGCTGCCAACAAACGTTCGGTAATGACGCTGTTTTCTGGTCCTACTGACATCTATAGCCATCAGGTCCGCATTGTGCTGGCTGAGAAAGGTGTTAGTTTCGAGATTGAGCATGTGGAGAAGGACAATCCACCGCAGGATCTGATCGACCTCAACCCGAATCAGAGCGTACCGACACTGGTGGATCGTGAGCTGACCCTGTGGGAATCTCGCATCATTATGGAATACCTGGATGAGCGCTTCCCGCATCCGCCGCTGATGCCGGTTTACCCGGTTGCGCGTGGTGAAAGCCGCCTGTACATGCAGCGTATTGAAAAAGACTGGTACACGCTGATGAACGTCATCGTGAACGGTTCTGCTTCTGAAGCCGAAGTCGCGCGTAAGCGTCTGCGCGAAGAACTGCTGGCAATTGCACCAGTATTTGGCCAGAAACCTTACTTCCTGAGCGATGAGTTCAGCCTGGTAGACTGCTACCTGGCGCCGCTGCTGTGGCGTTTACCGCAGCTGGGCATTGAATTCAACGGTGCAGGTTCGAAAGAACTGAAAGGGTACATGACTCGCGTCTTTGAACGTGATTCTTTCCTGGCTTCTCTGACTGAGCCTGAACGTGAAATGCGTCTGGGCCGGGGTTAACCTGTATGGATTTGCCACAGCTAACACCACGCCGTCCGTATCTGCTGCGCGCATTCTATGAGTGGTTGTTAGACAACCAGCTTACGCCGCACCTGGTGGTGGATGTGACGCTTCAGGACGTGCAGGTTCCTATGGAATATGCGCGTGATGGGCAAATTGTTCTGAATATCGCACCGCGTGCGGTGGGTAACCTGGAACTGGCTAACGATGAAGTGCGCTTTAACGCGCGCTTCGGTGGTGTGCCGCGTCAGGTTTCTGTACCGCTGGCGGCAGTTCTGGCAATTTATGCTCGTGAAAATGGCGCCGGTACTATGTTCGAGCCGGAAGCCGCCTACGACGAAGATGTCGCCAGCTTAAATGATGACGACAACGACGCACCTGGTTTTGAGAGTGAAACGGTCATGTCGGTCATTGATGGCGATAAGCCTGACAATGGCGACGACAACGATCCGGATGACACTCCGCCGCCGCCACGCGGTGGGCGTCCAGCGCTACGCGTAGTGAAATAAAAAAACAGGCCCTTTGGGGCCTGTTCTGTTTTCTGCCTTCGGGATCAGTAAAACAGCGTGATGGTGGCTATCATATTGACCACAAATCCCACCGCCATCGGAATGGCCGTACGTTTTACCACCTCAAAGGGCGATACGCCCGCAATACCTGATGTCACCACAATGACCGCTGTAATGGGGGATACCGCCCGGGCCAGCGTAGTAGCAAAATGCATCGGCATAATCATCACTACCGCAGGAATATGTAGTCCGGCGGCAATATCTGGAATCAGGCTGGCAAAAGACATAAACGGCGCGTTACCTGACCCCATGACAATCGCACAGGCGGCAATGACCACGGCCATGATGATCATCACGCCGATACCGCCAAGGCCGGAATGCTCTGCACCTTTTATTACGGCGTCGACAGTCCCGATAGTCGTCAACCCTTTCGCAAAGATCTCACCGGCGACCACCAGCGTGACAACGTTGGCAAACTGGGTTCCCATGCCGTCAAAGAAGGCCTGCACGTCATCCATCGTTTCGCGCAGATTATGTTTATGCAGGAACTCGACAAACATCGTCAGCGTCATGCTCATCAGCATGACCACCACCAGATTCAGCTCTGTTTTCATTAACCCCATATGTGCCAGGGCAAGCGAGCCCAACATCAGAAGCAACGGCATGACGGGTAGAATGGCGTAATAGAGAGGTGGCACGTTTTCCAGCGTCTTTTGTTCAGCGAATCCGTAGCTTTCCGGGAATGCTTTTTTATCAAACTGCCGCTGAACGAAAAAATGTGCAATAGCGACGGCGACGATAACACACGATGCGACGGGTAACTGATAGTGAAAGAAGTAGGTAGCGATTTTCATGCCCGCCACCTGCGCGGCAAAAATAGAGTTGGTTTCCAGAATGCCCCATTCAATTGACATTGAAGTGGCAATGACCGCCACCGCGGATAAACGGCTCACGCCAAGACTGACCAGCGTCGGGAACAGCGTCACCATCAGCAGCATGCCTAACCCGGAAGCGCTGGTGATGAACTGCGCCATGATCTGACCAATCACATAGGTGGCGGCAAGAACAACATAGGGTGAGCGGATTAGCTTAAGCGGGCGGCTTAACAGGCTAACCATCGCTCTGCTGGCCCCCATCCTGTCCATATAACGGGCATACCCACCTACCGCCATGATTGATAACCCTAGTCCGGCCGCCCGATTGGAAAGCATACGCAGAATTTCGTTGTAAATATCGACCAGTAGATAGCCGCTGCTCTTGTCGTTAGCGACCAGCGCGCCGTAGCCTAGCCAGACGCCGCAGATCATCAGGAAGATCCCCGCGGCTGCCAGCACTACCTGCGGTTTGTAGTTTTTGAGGATCAGGTAACCCATCGTTAATAAAACGATGACAGAGATAATGATGCCGAACATTGTTTCACTCCATGCCAGAGAAGAAGATAAATCCGGTAATAACGCTGTTGTCCAAACGGATGTTATATTTTTTCGGGCGATTTTTATGGAGTGAATATCTTATTTTTAATTCGATGTTTAAATTATTTATCGTTATAAAATAGATGGTTATGATAATTTATCACGTTCATATTCATAAATTTCACGAAGCGAATATGATTGTTTTCAATTAAAGATAAGCTGAATGTTTTAGCGTAACAAAATATCCGGATGCGTTAGACCGCCAATAAGCCCGGCAGTCTGATTGACCATCATTTCACCCTGCTTTCGATCCTGTGTTAGGATAAACCCGCTGTTATTTGTCACCACGACTTAGCTGAATGGGCCCTATGAACGCATTTGATTCGCAAGCTGAAGACTCTCCATCCACCATTGGCCGTAGCTTACGCAACCGCCCGCTGGCGCGTAAAAAACTGTCTGAAATGGTTGAAGAAGAACTGGAGCAGATGATTCGTCGTCGGGAATTTGGCGAGGGCGAACAGTTACCATCTGAGCGGGAACTGATGGCCTTCTTTAACGTGGGCCGTCCTTCTGTACGAGAAGCGCTGGCAGCGTTAAAACGCAAAGGTCTGGTGCAAATCAACAATGGCGAGCGCGCCCGCGTTTCGCGTCCTTCAGCTGATACCATTATCAGCGAGCTGTCCGGTATGGCGAAAGATTTCCTCGCGCATCCCGGCGGCATTGCCCACTTCGAACAGCTGCGACTGTTCTTTGAATCCAGCCTGGTACGATACGCCGCAGAACATGCGACGGATGAGCAAATCGACAGACTGGCGAAAGCACTGGAGATCAACAGCCAGTCGCTCGATGACAATACGCTGTTCATTCGCTCGGACGTTGATTTTCACCGCATACTGGCGGAGATCCCGGGCAATCCCATCTTTATGGCTATCCATGTTGCGCTGTTAGACTGGCTGATTGCCGCCCGTCCGACCGTAGCCGACCAAGAGTTGTATGAGCACAATAACGTGAGTTATCAGCAGCATATCGCTATTGTCGACGCGATTCGTCAGCGCGACCCTGAGGAAGCTGACCGCGCACTGCAAGAACATCTCAACAGCGTTTCCGCTACCTGGCACGCCTTCAGCAAAAGTAAAAAATTGCGTAAGTAATCGCGATCCTGACGATCGTTTAGTGAGGCAGATCGCACTATAAGCGTTCTGTATTGTATTGCTGCTTATTTGATCTGGTATAACAGGTATAAAGGTATGCAGTCAGATAACACTAATCATCATCAGAGGTAGCTATGGCAAGAGATTTAAAAGGCGTAATGCCAGCGTTGTTAACCCCATTCGATAGCCAACAGCGACTGGACATTGAGAGCCTGCGCCGCCTGGTGCGTTTCAACATTGGGCAAGGGATCGACGGGCTCTATGTCGGTGGGTCTACGGGTGAGGCATTTGTCCAAAACCGCGTTGAGAGAGAGCAGGTACTGGAAATTGTTGCCGAAGAAGCGAAAGGCAAGGTGACGCTGATCGCTCACGTTGGCACAGTGAGTACCGAAGAGAGCCAACAGCTGGCGAGTGCCGCGCATCGCTACGGCTTTGATGCGGTTTCGGCCGTCACACCGTTTTACTATCCGTTCAGTTTTGAAGAGCACTGCGATCACTACCGCGCAATTATTGATTCCGCTGATGGCTTGCCGATGGTGGTCTATAACATCCCGGCGCTGAGCGGCGTAAAACTGACGCTGGATCAGATCAACACGCTGGTGACGTTGCCGGGCGTTGGCGCGCTGAAGCAAACCTCAGGCGATCTCTATCAGATGGAACAGATCCGCCGCGCTCACCCCGATCTGGTGCTTTATAACGGCTATGACGAGATCTTCGCTTCTGGTCTGCTGGCGGGCGCTGATGGCGGTATCGGTAGCACTTACAACATTATGGGATGGCGTTATCAGGGAATTGTGAAAGCGCTCAAAGAAGGCGACATCCGGACGGCGCAAAAGCTGCAAACCGAGTGCAATAAGGTTATCGATCTGCTCATTAAGGTTGGCGTGTTCCGCGGCCTGAAGACGGTATTGCACTATATGGACGTGGTTTCTGTTCCGCTGTGCCGTAAACCATTTGCCCCGGTAGATGAACAATATCTGCCGGAACTGAAAGCGCTGGCCCAGCAATTAATGCTGGAACGCGACTGATCGGACGCCGGATAGCACAATGCTTATCCGGCCTGCAAAAACAAGACTCGTAGGCCGGATAAGGCGAATCCGCCATCCGGCACCACAACGAAAATAAAGATCGTCGGGAGAGTAAAATGAGTACTTCTACCCAGAGCATCCCGTGGTATCGCCATCTCAATCGGGCACAATGGCGGGCATTTTCTGCCGCCTGGCTGGGATATTTGCTTGATGGTTTTGATTTTGTATTAATCGCCCTTGTGCTGACGGAAGTACAAGGCGAATTCGGACTGACGACGGTGCAGGCGGCCAGTCTGATCTCGGCCGCTTTTATCTCCCGCTGGTTTGGCGGGTTAATGCTGGGCGCGATGGGCGATCGTTATGGACGCCGCCTGGCGATGGTCACCAGTATCATTCTGTTCTCTGTGGGGACGCTGGCCTGCGGCTTCGCGCCGGGCTACACCACCATGTTTATCGCCCGCCTGGTTATCGGTATGGGGATGGCTGGTGAGTACGGCTCCAGCGCAACTTATGTTATTGAAAGCTGGCCCAGGCACCTGCGAAACAAAGCCAGCGGCTTCCTGATTTCCGGCTTCTCTGTAGGCGCAGTGATCGCCGCGCAGGTCTACAGCCTGGTGGTCCCGGTCTGGGGATGGCGCGCGCTGTTCTTCATCGGCATTTTGCCGATTATCTTCGCCCTCTGGCTGCGTAAAAATATTCCGGAAGCGGAAGACTGGAAAGAGAAACACGAAGGCAAAGCGCCGGTACGCACGATGGTGGACATTCTCTACCGGGGCGAACATCGGGTTATCAATATTGTGATGACTCTCGCCGCCGCAACCGCGCTGTGGTTCTGCTTTGCAGGCAACCTGCAAAATGCGGCTATCGTGGCGGTCCTTGGCCTGATATGCGCGTTTATCTTCATTAGTTTTATGGTGCAAAGCAGCGGGAAACGCTGGCCGACGGGCGTCATGCTGATGGTGGTTGTGCTGTTTGCCTTCCTTTACTCATGGCCGATTCAGGCGCTGCTGCCAACCTATCTGAAAACCGAATTGCTGTATGACCCTTCCACTGTCGCCAGGGTGCTCTTCTTTAGCGGCTTTGGCGCGGCGGTCGGTTGTTGCGTCGGTGGTTTTCTTGGCGACTGGCTGGGCACGCGTAAGGCCTATGTCTGCAGTCTGCTGGCTTCGCAGTTGCTGATTATTCCAGTGTTTGCGATTGGCGGCTCAAACGTCTGGGTACTGGGTTTACTGCTGTTTTTCCAGCAAATGCTCGGTCAGGGGATCTCCGGGATCTTACCAAAACTGATTGGCGGCTATTTCGATACCGACCAGCGTGCGGCGGGTCTGGGCTTCACCTACAACGTGGGTGCACTGGGCGGGGCGTTGGCACCGATCATCGGTGCGCTGATTGCCCAACGACTGGATCTGGGCACCGCGTTGGGATCGCTCTCTTTCGGCCTGACATTTGTGGTGATCCTGCTGATTGGTCTCGATATGCCGTCTCGCGTACAGCGCTGGCTGCGGCCTGAAGCATTGCGTACGCATGATGCCATTGATGGCAAACCGTTTAGCGGGGCCGTGCCGTTTGGCGGCGACAAAAGCACCATGGTGAAATCCAAAAGTTAATCCGTTTGCCCGGTCCTGCACCGGGCAATAGTCATAAGGGAATAAGCATGTCGTTACTTGAACAACTGGATATCAAGATTGCCGCGAACGGCGGGCTGATTGTCTCCTGCCAGCCTGTTCCTGACAGCCCGTTAGATAAACCGGAAATTGTTGCGGCGATGGCGCTGGCCGCAGAACAGGCTGGCGCGGTGGCGTTACGCATTGAAGGGGTGGAAAACCTGAAAGCGACCAGGGCGGTAGTTTCGGTGCCGATTATCGGCATTCTCAAGCGTGACCTTGATGACTCTCCGGTACGCATCACCGCATATCTGGAGGATGTTGATGCGCTGGCGCAGGCAGGTGCTGACATCATCGCCATCGACGGTACCGATCGCGTACGTCCGGTACCTGTAGAAACCTTACTGGCGCGTATTCGTCATCACCAACGCCTTGCGATGGCTGACTGTTCGTCCATGGCGGATGGCATGGCCTGCCAGAAACTCGGTGCCGAAATCATTGGCACTACCCTTTCTGGCTATACCACGGCAGAAACGCCCGAAGAGCCGGATCTGGCTCTGGTGAAGTCTTTAAGCGACGCGGGTTGTCGGGTGATTGCTGAAGGACGTTACAACACGCCAGCGCAGGCCGCTGAGGCGATGCGTCATGGCGCTTGGGCGGTGACAGTCGGCTCAGCCATTACCCGGCTGGAGCACATTTGCCAGTGGTACAACACAGCGCTTAAAAAGGCGGTGCTATGACCACGCTGTCGATTGATATTGGCGGCACCAAACTGGCTGTCGCGCTGGTAGACAGCAGCCTGCAAATTCAAGAGCGTCATGAATTGCCGACGCCCGCCAGCAAAACGCCGGATGCTCTGCGTGCCGCGTTACAAGCACTGGTTGCGCCGCTACAGGGGCAGGCAACGCGGGTGGCGATCGCCTCAACGGGGATTATCCGTGACGGTTCTCTACTGGCGCTGAACCCGCACAACCTCGGCGGGCTGCTGCATTTTCCTCTGGTGCAAACGCTAAAAGATCTCACCGCTTTGCCGACGCTGGCAGTCAATGACGCGCAGGCCGCGGCGTGGGCTGAGTATCATGCGCTTGGCGGAGAGTACCGCGATATGGTGTTTATCACCGTCTCCACCGGTGTAGGCGGCGGGGTGGTAAGTGATGGGAAGCTGCTGACCGGGATTGGCGGTCTGGCCGGGCATCTGGGACATACGCTGGCTGATCCGCATGGGCCGGTGTGCGGTTGCGGGCGTGTGGGTTGTGTCGAGGCGATCGCTTCCGGTCGTGGGATCGCGGCGGCTGCCGAAGGCGCGCTTGCTGGATGCGACGCCAAAACCATTTTTAGCCGCGCCGGGCAGGGTGATGAGCAGGCCAGTCGGTTGATCCATCGTTCGGCACGTACTTTGGCAAGGCTTGTCGCCGATGTGAAGGCCACGATCGATTGCCAGATTGTGGTGATTGGCGGCAGCGTGGGGCTGGCAGAAGGGTATCTGGCGCTGGTGGAAAACTATCTGGCACAAGAGCCTTCGGCTTACCACGTAGAATTACGGGCGGCGCATTACCGTCATGACGCTGGATTACTGGGGGCCGCGCTGTTGGCCCAGGGAGATTGATTATGATGTCAGATGAGTTGCGTTCATTGCCTTCTGCCGGATTACATCCGGTTTTGCAGCAGGCGTTAACGCTGGCTGTTGCGGCGAATCCGCAGGAGAAAACGCCAGGGCGCTACGAGTTGCAGGGCGATAATATTTTTATGAATGTTATGCAATTTGCAACGCAGAGCCCGGAGCAAAAGAAAGCGGAACTGCACAGGGAGTACATTGATATTCAGGTGCTGTTATCTGGTGAAGAACGCATTCTGTTCGGGATGACTGATTCTGCTCGTCAGTGCGAAGAGATGCACGTTGAGGATGATTATCAGCTGTGTAGCCAGATTGCCGATGAGCAGGCGATGGTACTGAAGCCGGGAAGATTTGTGATTTTTATGCCGGGCGAGCCGCATAAGCCGGGCTGCGTGGTACAGGCTCCGATGGACATCAAAAAGGTGGTGATCAAGGTGCGCGCCAGTTTATTACACACCTGACGATGAGAGTGACGGTGTCGCATGGCAAGGCTTGCGCCATCCGACACCGGATATTACAACCTAGCGCTTAAACGTCACCGCTTCCGGCTGCGTCAGATGCAGCGTCGTTTGGCTCGGCACAGTCTCGGCAATGATTCGCCCGTGACGAATGGAATAACGTGCAGGCGTCTGGCGACGAACCGCGTCAAACCCATTCTCTGCCGGTAAAATCACCAGGTTCGCGGAATTCCCCACGCTCAGACCGTAGTCCTGCAGGTGCAGGGTTTTCGCGCTGTGGGTGGTGATCAGATTCAGGCCATCGTTAATTTGTCCGTATCCCATCAGCTGGCACACATGTAACCCCATATGCAGTACTTGCAGCATATTCGCGGTGCCCAGCGGATACCACGGATCGAAGACGTCATCATGGCCGAAGCAGACGTTGATCTCCGCCTCCAGCATCTCTTTGACGCGTGTGACGCCGCGGCGTTTAGGATACGTGTCAAAGCGCCCTTGCAGGTGAATATTCACCAGTGGATTCGCGACAAAGTTAATGCCGGACATTTTCAACAGGCGGAAAAGACGGGAAGCATACGCGCCGTTATAGGAGTGCATTGCCGTAGTATGGCTGGCGGTCACGCGCTCACCCATATTGTCGCGATGGGCCAGCGCCGCGACGGTTTCAACAAAGCGTGATTGCTCATCGTCAATTTCGTCACAGTGCACGTCGATAAGTCTGTCGTATTTTTGCGCGAGGGCGAAAATTTTGTGCAACGACTCCACGCCATATTCACGCGTAAATTCAAAGTGGGGGATAGCGCCAATGACGTCGGCCCCCAAACGCACGGCTTCCTCTAATAACGCTTCACCGTTGGGATAAGAAAGAATGCCCTCTTGCGGGAACGCGACAATCTGTAGCTCTACCCACGGAGCGACTTCTTGCTTCACCTCCAGCATGGCTTTCAGCGCGGTCAGCGTTGGGTCGGAAACGTCAACGTGAGTGCGAACATACTGAATGCCGTTGGCCATCTGCCACTTAAGAGTCTGCATGGCGCGCGCTTTCACGTCATCGTGAGTGAGCATTGCCTTACGTTCGGCCCAGCGCTCAATGCCTTCAAATAACGTACCAGACTGGTTCCAGCTCGGCTCCCCCGCGGTTTGCGTGGTATCCAGGTGGATATGTGGCTCTACGAACGGTGGGATTGCCAGACCACCTTCGGCATCAAGCACTTCCCCCTGCGGCAACGTAGCTGCGTCCTGAGCCTCAATTCGGCTGAAGCGCCCGTTTTCAATCGTGAGCTGCCACAATCCTTCGCGTCCCTGTAAACGCGCCTGACGAATGGTGATGTTATTATTCTGCATGGCTGACCTCTGGTGATTTAGCAAGGCTGCGATTGAAAAGTGGATTCAGCAGGATATAGCTGAATACGCCGCCGAGTACGGCGTTGACGGGTACGATACCGGGAATATAGTGACCGGCGGCAATGCCCAGTGCAACGGACAGGATAGCTATCCAGTTTACGGAAATAAATTGTGCTTTGCTGAAGTCGGCATATCGGCGATGGTTCAGCAGATAGTCGGCGATAATCACTCCACCAATTGGAGGAATCGCTGCCGACAAAAATGTCAGCCAACCGACAAAGTTATTGTAAAGCCACAGCGCGCACAGTGTGCCGATAATACCGTTTGCCACCGACAGCGAACGGCTGGAAAGGCCGGTAATATTGGCAAATCCCAAACCTGAAGCGTAGAGCGCATTGTCGTTGGTGGTCCAGATATTCAGGCCGAGAACCACAATTGCGGGCAGCAGCAGGCCCTGAGCAATCATTACGTCAGAGATGTCCGCCTGTCCAACAGCGGCGGCACCCGCAGCGCCGAAGATAAACATCAACGAGTTGCCAAGGAAAAATGCCACCATGGCAATCAGTACCGCACCTTTGGCGTTGCGGCCAAAGCGGACAAAGTCGGCGGTTAACGTGCCTGCGCTGATAAATGAGCCGACCACCAGCGCCAGTGCGGTGGAGAAATTCAGCGGTGTCTGCGGCACTATCGCTTTTAAATGGTCTAAACCGCCGACATCGCTCACCGCCAGCCAGACGGAGTAGCTGCCAAGAACGACGATGGCAGGTACGGCGATGATAGATAAAACGGTCAGCGCCGAGATGCCAAAAAAGATAGTCAGGGTCATCAACAGACCGGAAACCGCAATCAGAATATTGACGTCAATCCCCGTCGCTTTGCCAACCGGGATAGCAAACATGGCCACACCAACGCCAAACCAGCCTACCTGTGTACCGCCTAAGAGCAGTGAGGGAAGCCATGAACCTTTCAAACCAAATGAGTAACGTGCCAGAAGGTGGGTTGAGAGCCCTGTTTTTGCGCCGATAAAACCGAGAAATGCAGTGTAAATACCGAGGAGAAGATTACCGAAAAGAACTGCCAGGAAGAAATCATTATAGGAAAGACCGGTACCGAGTGTGCCACCGGTCCACATACTGGCGGAAAAAAATGTGAGTCCCAACATGACAAACGTTAGTGGAATCACGCCCTTCCGCGCCGCCAGAGGGACGGGGCCCTGGCTATAATTGTTGTCCTGCGACACAACGCCTCCATGAATTTTGCCCAAAAAATCCGCCGCATAATATACAGTTCTCAGAATAAAGCAAACGTTTCCGTATGTTTTTTTAGTTCTCTTTCACGGTGTTGATAGAGGGGAGGGGGCAGGGGTATTGCGAGGAATCTGGCATCTCATCAGCGTTTGAAGATGAGATGCCAGAAGACGCTTACTTACACTTCCAGGTAGTTCAGGATACCGTCTGCCGCTTTACGACCTTCGGCAATCGCGGTGACTACAAGATCCGAACCGCGCACGATGTCGCCACCAGCGAAGATTTTTGGATTGCTGGTCTGGAAGGCGTTATCGCTGCGTTCCGGAGCAATAATACGGCCCTGAGAATCCAGCTCGACGCTGTGCTCTTTCAGCCACTCCATACTGTGCGGGCGGAAGCCAAACGCCAGTACCACCGCATCAGCCGGAACAACGTGCTCGGAACCGGCGACGATCTCCGCGCGGCGACGCCCCTTCGCATCCGGTTCGCCCATTTCGGTGCGCGCCATTTTCACGCCGCACACTTTACCGTTGGCATTCACTTCCACGCCTAAAGGCTGGACATTGAACTGGAACTCGACGCCTTCTTCACGCGCGTTTTTCACCTCGCGTTTGGAACCCGGCATGTTCTCTTCGTCGCGGCGATAGGCGCAGATTACGTGTGCCGCGTTCTGACGAACCGAGGTCCGCACGCAGTCCATCGCGGTATCGCCACCGCCGAGAACAACGACGCGTTTGCCTTCCATGCTGATGTACGGCTCGTCACTGCTTTCGCCAAATCCCATCAACTGTTTGGTATTGGCGATCAGAAACGGCAGGGCATCAAATACGCCGGAAGCGTCTTCGTTTTCCAGCCCACCGCGCATCGACTGATAGGTACCTACACCAAGGAACACGGCATCGTAATCCTTCAGCAGATCGTTAAGCTGCACGTCGCGGCCCACTTCCACGTTTAGTTTGAACTCAATACCCATACCGGTGAAGATTTCACGGCGACGGGTCATGACCTCTTTCTCCAGCTTGAATGCCGGGATCCCGAAGGTCAGCAGACCGCCGATTTCCGGGTGGCGGTCAAATACCACCGCCTTCACGCCGTTGCGGGTCAGCACATCAGCACAGGCCAGGCCCGCCGGACCTGCACCGATGATCGCCACGCGCTTGTCCGTCTGGCGAACGCCAGTCATATCCGGACGCCAGCCCATCTCGAACGCTTTATCGTTGATATAGCGCTCTATGTTGCCGATAGTCACCGCACCGAACTCATCGTTTAGCGTGCAGGATCCTTCACAAAGACGATCCTGTGGGCACACTCGGCCACAGACTTCCGGCAGAGTGTTAGTCTGGTGCGACAGTTCTGCCGCTTCAAAAATACGTCCCTCATTCGCCAGCTTCAGCCAGTTCGGGATGTAGTTATGTACCGGGCACTTCCACTCGCAGTACGGGTTACCGCAGGAAAGACAGCGATCTGCCTGTGCTTTGGCCTGGCCTTCGGAAAACGGCTCGTAGATCTCGATAAATTCGATCTTACGGATCTTCAGCGGTTTCTTCGGTGGATCAACGCGCTGCAGGTCGATAAATTGGTATACGTTCTGACTCATTGCTGCTACCCCTTACTGCGCCTGCACACGCAGCTCTGCTGCGCTACGACTACGGTGACCCAACAGTGCTTTCACATCACTGGATTTCGGTTTTACCAGCGCGAATTTCGCCGAGAATGCTGGCCAGTTCGCCAGGATCTCTTCGCCGTGTGAAGAACCGGTATGTTGTACGTGCTCGGTAATCAGGCCGCGCAGGTGTTCCTCATGAATAGCCAGCGAGTCCACGCTCAGTACTTCTACCAGTTCCGGGTTCACGCGTTTGCGGAATTCACCGTCTTCGTCGAGCACGTAGGCGAATCCGCCGGTCATGCCTGCACCGAAGTTGACGCCGGTTTTGCCGAGAATACACACGATGCCGCCGGTCATATATTCACAGCCGTTGTCGCCAATACCTTCAACCACGGTAATAGCGCCGGAGTTACGCACCGCAAAACGCTCACCCGCACGACCCGCAGCAAACAGGCGGCCACCGGTAGCACCATACAGGCAGGTGTTACCAATGATGCTCGCCTCATGGCTACGGAAAGCAGAGCCAACCGGAGGACGCACTGCCAGCAGGCCGCCCGCCATGCCTTTACCGACATAGTCGTTGGCATCGCCGGTCAGATACAGCTCCACGCCGCCCGCGTTCCACACGCCGAAGCTCTGGCCTGCGGTACCGCTGAAGTGCGCTTTAATCGGGTCAGATGCCAGCCCCTGATCGCCATGCGTCTGAGCGATATAGCCCGACAGCGATGCGCCGACGGAACGGTCGGTGTTGCGGATATCGAACCAGAAGGTTTTGCTCTGGCGCTCGTCGACAAACGGTTTCGCCTGCTGTAACAGCTGGGCGTTCAGCACGCCGTTATCAAACGGCGGATTGTTTTCAGTGCAATGCAGCGCTTTACCTGGATGCGGTTCAGCGGTTTCCAGCAGACGAGACAGCTCCAGTTTCTGCTGCTTGGCGGTAAACCCTTCCAGCTCTTTGAGCAGGTCGGTACGACCAATCAGATCCACCAGACGTTTCACGCCCAGTTGCGCCATCAGCTCGCGAGTTTCGCGGGCGATAAATTCAAAGTAGTTAGTCACTTTGAACGGCAGGCCGTGATAGTGGTTCTTACGCAGTTTGTCATCCTGAGTTGCCACGCCGGTTGCGCAGTTGTTCAGATGGCAAATACGCAGGTATTTACAGCCCAGCGCGACCATGGGGCCGGTGCCGAAACCGAAGCTTTCTGCACCCAAAATTGCCGCTTTAATGATATCGACGCCGGTTTTCAGACCGCCATCGACCTGCAGACGGATCTTGTGACGCAGACCGTTAGCCACCAGCGCCTGCTGGGTTTCCACCAGACCGAGTTCCCACGGGCAGCCCGCATATTTCACTGAGGAAAGCGGACTTGCACCGGTACCGCCATCGTAGCCGGCAATGGTAATCAGATCCGCGTAGGCTTTCGCCACGCCGGTGGCGATGGTACCGACGCCTGGTTCAGAAACCAGCTTCACCGAGATCATCGCTTTCGGGTTGACCTGTTTCAGGTCGAAAATCAGCTGCGCTAAGTCCTCGATAGAGTAGATATCGTGGTGCGGCGGTGGGGAGATCAGCGTCACGCCTGGCACCGAATAACGCAGTTTGGCGATGTAGGGGGTGACTTTATCACCCGGTAACTGACCGCCTTCGCCCGGCTTCGCGCCTTGAGCGACTTTAATCTGAATGACATCAGCATTGACCAGGTACGCCGGGGTTACGCCAAAGCGACCGGAAGCCACCTGCTTAATGCGCGACACCTTGTTAGTGCCGTAGCGCGCCGGATCTTCGCCGCCTTCACCGGAGTTCGAGTTACCGCCGATGCTGTTCATGGCTTCGGCCAGCGCCTCGTGTGCTTCCGGGCTTAAAGCCCCGATAGACATCGCTGCGGTATCAAAGCGTTTAAACAGTTCGGTTGCGGGTTCTACTTCGCTAATGCTTACGGCTTCATCGCCAGGTGTAATCGCCAGCAGATCGCGCAGCGTGGCCGCCGGACGCTCATTGACCAGTTTTGCATATTCCTGATAGTCGCTGTACTCACCGCTTTGTACCGCCTGTTGCAGCGTGCGCACCACGTCCGGGTTGTAGGCGTGGTATTCGCCGCCGTGGACGTATTTCAGCAAACCGCCCTGGCTGATAGGCTTACGCGCCAGCCAGGCATGTTTGGAGAGGTTCAGCAGATCCTGCTGGAAGTCGGTAAAACCAGCGCCGCTGATGCGACTGACCACGCCCTGGAAGCATAAAGCCACAACATCATCGTGCAGACCAACGGCTTCAAACAACTTCGAGCAGCGGTAAGAGGCGATGGTCGAGATGCCCATTTTGGACATGATTTTGTACAGACCCTTGTTGATGCCGTTACGGTAGTTCAGCATCACGGTCCGGTAATCTTTGGCAATCGCCTGAGTGTCGATCAGACGTCCCAGCGTTTCATACGCCAGATACGGATAAATGGCCGTCGCGCCAAAACCGAGCAGAACGGCAAAATGGTGCGGGTCACGGGCGCTGGCGGTTTCAACGATGATGTTGGCGTCGCAACGCAGGCTTTGTTCTACCAGACGTGTTTGTACTGCGCCAACGGCCATCGGTGCCGGAACCGGCAAGCGGTTTTTTGCGATATTACGGTCAGAAAGCACCAGCAGCACCGTGCCGTTACGCACCATCTGTTCAGCCTTATCGCACAATGCTTTGACGGTCTCTTCGAGCGTGGTTTCAGTCACGTCGAAGGTGATATCCAGTCGGTCAGCGCGATAATGCTCCTCTTTCATGGTGGTGAGCTGGGTGAAATCGGAGTACAGCAGGATCGGCGACTTAAAGCTCAGACGGTGCGCCTGACCTTCGGCTTCGCAGAAGACGTTCATCTCACGACCGATGCTGGTGGCCAGCGACATGACGTGCGCTTCACGCAGCGGGTCGATCGGCGGGTTGGTGACCTGGGCAAACTGCTGGCGGAAGTAGTCATAAATGATGCGCGGCTGGCTGGAGAGCACGGCAAACGGGGTATCATCACCCATTGAACCGACCGCTTCCTGACCATTTTCACCGAGCACGCGGATAACGGAATCCAGCTCTTCAGCGCTGTAGTTAAACTGTTTCTGGTAGCTGGCGAGGGCGTCATCGTCCAGTTCACGGCTGCCGACCTGATCGTCAGCCAGGTCTTCGAAAGGCACCAGACGGCGGACGTTCTTCTCCATCCACTCTTTGTAGGGGTGGCGGCTTTTCAGATCGTCATCGGTTTCAGCCGAATGCAGAATGCGCCCGCTACGGGTATCGATAACCATCAACTCCCCAGGGCCGACGCGACCTTTCTCAACCACTTCATCTGGCTGATAATCCCAGATCCCGACTTCAGAAGCGCAGGTAATCAGCTTGTCTTTGGTGATGACGTAGCGCGCCGGACGCAGGCCGTTGCGGTCAAGGTTACAGGCGGCAAAGCGACCGTCGGACATAACGATACCCGCCGGACCATCCCACGGCTCCATGTGCATGGAGTTAAAGTCGAAGAACGCGCGCAGCTCCGGGTCCATATCCGGGTTGTTCTGCCAGGCCGGCGGCACCAGTAAACGCATGGCGCGGATGATATCCATCCCGCCAGCCAGCAGCAGTTCCAGCATGTTATCCATTGAGCTGGAGTCGGAGCCGGTTTCGTTAACGAACGGTGCGGCGTCGTGCAGATCAGGGATCAGCGGCGTCTGGAATTTATAGGTACGGGCGCGCGCCCACTGGCGGTTGCCGGTGATGGTGTTGATTTCACCATTGTGCGCCAGGTAGCGAAACGGTTGCGCCAGCGGCCAGCGTGGTACGGTGTTGGTGGAGAAGCGCTGGTGGAACAGGCAGATGGCCGATTCCAGACGCAGGTCCGCCAGGTCCAGGTAAAAGCGCGGCAGATCCGCCGGCATACACAGACCTTTATAGATATTGACCAGGTTCGACAAGCTACAGACGTAGAAGTCTTTATCTTCCTGGAGGCGTTTTTCGATACGACGGCGCGCGATGAACAGGCGACGCTCCATATCACGCGGACGCCAGCCCGCAGGGGCATTAACAAAAATTTGCTCGATACGAGGCAGGGAGGAGAGCGCAATTTCACCGAGAACACCTTCGTTAGTCGGCACGTCGCGCCAGCCGACAATCGACAGGGTCTCCTGCTGTAATTCTTCTTCTACAATGCGACGAGAAGCCGCTGCCAGCTCAGCGTCTTTATTTAAAAAGATCATGCCGACGGCGTAGTTTTTGGCTAAACGCCAGCCGCGCTCTTGCGCTACGATGCGGAAAAAGCGGTCAGGTTTTTGTAACAGCAGGCCGCAACCATCGCCGGTTTTTCCATCGGCAAGAATTGCGCCACGGTGCTGCATGCGGGCCAGTGCGTGTATGGCGGTACGCACTACCTTGTGGCTAGGTTCGCCTTCTATGTGGGCGATCAGGCCGAAACCACAGTTATCCCTCTCAAGGGATTTATCGTACAACATATCAGTGAACCTCCCCAGGCTCTGCGGGATTCCCATCTGGACCGTTGCGCACGGGCACACCAAGAGCATGGCGACGGGGTTTGCGTGTCATACGCTTACCTCGCATTCGCCCTCTTTATCCTTTTCGCACAGGTCAAACAAGTTTGAGGACTTGCTTCAGAGGGAATCTCAATTACTGCATAAATATGATGAGCAGACTGCTCATCCAGAAAGCTTCCAGCGGATTTCCAAGTTATCGGGAATCCACACACAGGTCAAATGGCAATCTTATTTATGCAAAAATGTGCTATTTGGCAATTAACTTTATGAAAATATTGAAATAAAAGGGTTTTATACATTGATATAACCTGAGGAGGATGTCCTGGGAAGTGTGATCTGTCTCACTGTAAGAGAGGCCGGATATCTCTCGTCCTCCCTTTGTTTATCGATATACTTGGCATTTTATGCTGGTTTTTAGAGTTTTGGCGTCTTAAAGATACTGTTTTTACGCTGAGAGTATAAGAAGATAAAAAAAACAGCTGGATATAAGGAAAAGTAATTATATTTTTAGTGAATGGAATTTCGATTATTTTGATTTGTTATGCAATAAATAAAGGCTCGCCAGGGCGATTGATCCAGGTCATCGCCGACTGGGGCAAAAAATGGCAGGCTTTGGCCTCTTTTCAAGGCGCGGTCTACCAGATTATGCAGTTACAGAAATTAGTCAATATGTTTGGTGGGGATCTTTCTCGCCGTTATGGGCAAAAGGTTCATAAACTCACGCTGCACGGCGGATTTAGCTGTCCAAACCGTGATGGCACCATCGGACGCGGCGGATGTACTTTCTGTAATGTCGCCTCGTTTGCCGATGAAGCACAGCAGCACCATTCAATTGCCGAGCAGCTTGAGCATCAGGCGCAGTTGGTCAATCGCGCCAGACGCTATCTGGCCTATTTCCAGGCTTATACCAGCACCTTTGCGGAAGTACAGGTGCTGCGTTCGATGTATCAACAGGCGGTCAGCCAGGCCAACATCGTCGGGTTATGCGTTGGGACGCGCCCCGACTGCGTGCCGGATGCGGTACTCGATCTGCTTTGTGAGTATAAAGACCTCGGCTATGAGGTATGGCTGGAGCTCGGTCTGCAAACCGCGCATGACAAAACTCTGCACCGGATTAACCGCGGCCATGATTTTGCCTGCTATCAGAACACCACGCGGCTGGCGCGCGAGCGCGGGCTGAAAGTGTGCTCACACCTGATTGTTGGCCTGCCGGGAGAAGGACAGGCAGACTGTCTGCAAACCATGGAACGAGTGGTTGAGACGGGCGTTGACGGTATTAAGCTGCATCCGCTGCATATTGTGAAAGGCAGTACGATGGCAAAGGCCTGGGAAGCCGGACGGCTGAACGGAATTGAACTGGACGACTACACGGTTACCGCCGGGGAGATGATCCGCCATACGCCGCCAGAGGTGATTTATCATCGAATCTCTGCCAGCGCGCGTCGCCCAATGCTGTTGGCTCCGCTATGGTGTGAAAACCGCTGGACCGGGATGGTCGAACTGGATCGCTATCTCAATGCTCATGGTGTTCAAGGCTCTGCGCTTGGCACTCCGTGGATTCAGCCTGGGAGCTAACCATCCGGCAATCTGCGCCTGCTTGCCTGATGACGCTACGCTTATCAGGCCCACGTTGAATCTCTCCTCGGTCATTTCACCGATAACCTCCGCATTTCTTGCACAATCTTCAACGTCACGCTGAGAATTGAGTATTATTGTGCCAAGTTGTCGTGAAGGAACCCTCTATGAAGCAAATCCGTATGCTGGCGCAATATTACGTCGACCTGATGATGAAATTGGGTCTGGTGCGCTTTTCGCTGTTATTGGCGCTGGCGCTGGTCGTGTTGGCGATTGTGGTGCAGATGGCTGTCACCATGGTGCTGCATGGCCAGGTAGAAAGCATTGATGTTATCCGCTCTATCTTTTTTGGTCTGTTAATTACCCCCTGGGCCGTCTATTTTCTGTCAGTGGTGGTGGAGCAACTGGAAGAGTCCCGGCAACGCTTGTCACGACTGGTACAAAAGCTGGAAGAGATGCGCGAGCGCGATCTCAAGCTCAATGTGCAGTTGAAAGATAATATTGCCCAGCTTAATCAGGAAATTGTTGAGCGCGAAAAAGCCGAAGCGGAGCGCCAGGATACGTTCGAGCAGTTGAAGGTTGAAATCAAAGAGCGCGAAGAAGCGCAGATTCAGCTTGAGCAGCAGTCTTCCTTTTTACGCTCTTTCCTTGATGCCTCGCCGGATCTGGTTTTTTATCGTAATGAAGATAAAGAATTTTCCGGCTGTAACCGTGCCATGGAACTGCTGACCGGCAAGAGCGAAAAGCAGTTGGTAAATTTAAAACCGGCTGATGTTTACTCCCCTGAGGCGGCAGAAAAGGTCATTGAAACCGACGAAAAGGTGTTCCGTCATAACGTCTCGCTCACCTACGAACAGTGGCTGGACTATCCGGACGGGCGCAAAGCCTGCTTTGAAATTCGCAAAGTACCTTACTATGACCGCGTAGGTAAGCGGCATGGTCTGATGGGCTTTGGGCGCGATATTACCGAGCGTAAGCGTTATCAGGATGCGTTAGAGCGCGCCAGCCGCGATAAGACCACCTTCATTTCTACCATCAGCCACGAACTGCGCACTCCGCTTAACGGCATTGTCGGCTTAAGCCGGATCCTGCTGGATACGGATCTGACCGCTGAGCAGGAAAAATACCTGAAAACAATCCACGTCTCTGCCGTGACGCTGGGGAATATTTTCAACGATATTATCGACATGGATAAAATGGAGCGACGTAAAGTTCAGCTCGATAACCAGCCGATCGATTTCACCAGCTTTATGGCGGATCTGGAAAACCTCTCTGGCCTGCAGGCGCAGCAAAAAGGGCTGCGTTTTGTGCTTGAGCCGACGTTACCACTGCCGCATAAGGTCATTACCGACGGCACGCGTTTGCGCCAGATTCTGTGGAATCTGATCAGCAACGCCGTGAAGTTTACCCAGCAGGGGCAGGTAACCGTGCGGGCGCGCTATGACCAGGGGAATATACTGCATTTCGAAGTTGAAGATTCCGGGATCGGTATTCCGCAGGATGAGCAAGATAAAATCTTCGCCATGTATTATCAGGTGAAGGACAGCAATGGCGGCAAACCGGCAACGGGAACCGGGATTGGACTGGCCGTATCGAAGCGTCTGGCGAAAAACATGGGCGGCGATATTACGGTCTCCAGCCAGGCTGGCAAAGGCTCCATCTTTACGCTGACCGTGCATGCGCCTGCGGTAGCGGAAGAGATTGAAGACGCCTTTGAAGACGACGACATGCCGCTGCCAGCCCTGAATGTACTGCTGGTGGAAGATATCGAACTGAACGTTATTGTCGCGCGTTCAGTGCTGGAAAAACTGGGCAACAGCGTGGATGTCGCCATGACCGGGAAAGCCGCGCTGGAAATGTTCACGCCGGGCGAATATGACCTGGTGCTGCTGGATATTCAGCTACCGGATATGACCGGTCTGGATATCTCGCGCGATCTGACGCAAAAATACGCCCGTGAGGACCTGCCGCCGCTGGTTGCGCTTACCGCCAACGTTCTGAAAGATAAAAAAGAGTATCTGGACGCGGGAATGGACGATGTGCTGAGTAAGCCGCTGTCGGTTCCGGCGTTAACCGCCATGATCAAAAAATACTGGGATACCCGAAACAAAGAGGAGAGCACTGTGACATCTGAAGAGAGCAGTAAATCGCAAGCGCTGTTAGATATTCCTATGTTGGAACAATACCTCGAGCTGGTGGGACCGAAGTTAATAACCGACGGGCTGGCGGTGTTTGAGAAGATGATGCCGGGATATTTGAGCGTGCTGGAGTCCAATCTGACCGCACGGGATAAAAAAGGCGTTGTTGAGGAAGGCCATAAAATTAAAGGCGCGGCAGGTTCCGTGGGGCTGCGCCACCTGCAACAGTTAGGTCAGCAAATCCAGTCGCCAGACCTTCCAGCCTGGGAAGATAATGTTGCTGAATGGATTGAAGAGATGAAGCAGGAGTGGCAGCACGACGTGGCGGTATTGAAGGCCTGGGTGGCAAGCGTGGAAAAAAAATGACCCCGGCTTGACCGGGGTGCGCGAATACTGCGCCAACACCAGGGAAATCGTGGCTGCGCCGTAAATTATTATCATTGTTTACAAGGGCGCAGCCCTAATTTTCAGGCCGCACGCAGTTAAGATAGCAAATCTTAAATAATTTGTTACATGAATCAGTTAAATGTGTGAAGCGTAGCATTTAAATCATAATAACTAATATGTTTCAGCCAGTTGAGAAAGGAGTATCACGATGAAAAAAGTGGGTGTAGTGCTCAGCGGATGCGGCGTGTATGACGGCGCAGAGATCCATGAAACTGTTCTCACGCTTCTGGCGATTGCCCGCAACGGTGCTCAGGCCGTCTGTTTTGCACCGGATAAACAACAAGCGGATGTGATTAATCATCTGACCGGCGAACCGATGCAGGAAACGCGTAATGTGCTGATTGAAGCCGCCCGTATAACACGCGGTGATATTCGCCCACTTGCTCAGGCAGTCTCAACGGAACTGGATGCGTTGATCGTGCCAGGCGGGTTTGGCGCGGCCAAAAATCTGAGCAATTTTGCCAGCCAGGGCAGTGAGTGCCGGGTTGATAGCGACTTAGCTGCGCTGGCGGTGGCTATGCATCAGGCGGGTAAGCCGCTGGGATTTATGTGCATTGCGCCTGCCATGTTACCTAAAATTTTTGACTTTCCGCTGCGTCTGACCATCGGTACTGATATTGATACGGCAGAGGTGCTGGAAGAGATGGGCGCTGAGCATGTGCCTTGTCCGGTTGATGACATTGTCGTTGATGAAGACAACAAAATCGTCACCACTCCCGCCTATATGCTGGCGCAGGACATCGCTCAGGCCGCGAGTGGTATCGATAAACTGGTATCACGTGTGCTGGTGCTGGCTGAATGAGAAAAGGAGTTACCGCCTTTCTGCGACGTATCTTTCTGCGGGCGGTCGTTGTCCTCGCCGTATTCTGGGGCGGGGGCATCGCACTTTTCAGCGTGATGCCAGTCCCTTTCTCTGCCGTGATGGTCGAGCGGCAACTGAGCGCATGGTTGTCCGGTGATTTCGGTTATGTGGCGCACTCGGACTGGGTGAGCATGGATGAGATCTCACCGTGGATGGGACTGGCGGTGATCGCCGCGGAGGACCAGAAGTTTCCCGAGCACTGGGGATTCGATGTCTCCGCCATAGAGAAAGCGCTGGCGCACAACGAACGTAATGAAAACCGTATTCGCGGGGCGTCGACGTTATCGCAACAGACGGCAAAAAACCTCTTTCTGTGGGATGGACGTAGCTGGGTGCGTAAAGGTCTCGAAGCCGGGCTAACGCTGGGTATGGAAACCGTCTGGAGCAAGAAGCGTATTCTGACCGTTTACCTGAATATTGCTGAGTTTGGTGATGGGGTTTTCGGCGTGGAGGCAGCGGCGCAGCGCTATTTCCATAAGCCAGCCAGTCGGCTGAGTCTGTCTGAAGCGGCCTTGCTGGCGGCGGTATTACCCAATCCATTGCGTTTTAAAGCGAATGCGCCTTCTGGTTATGTACGTAGCCGTCAGGCGTGGATTATGCGCCAAATGCGCCAGCTAGGCGGTGAGTCGTTTATGCGGGAAAATAAGCTGTATTAACGGGTTTATTGCCGGATACGGCGTAAATGCTTTATCCGGCCTACGGGAGTGTGACGTTGCCGTGTAGGCCTGATGAGCGCAGCGCTTCAGGTACTCGACTAATCTTCATCAAACCCTGAATTAAACAGGGCAATCACCGCTGCCAGGGCTTCCACTTCCTGTGGACCCGTGGCTTCAACTTCTATCTGACGCCCTTTGGCGGAATCCAGCATCAGCAGAGCGATAACACTGTTTGCCTCGGCTTCCGTTCCTTCATCATTACGCAGCAAAACTTCTGCTTCAAAACCCTGCATCAATTCAAACAGTTTCATGGCTGGGCGAGCATGCATACCCAGCTTATTCGTGATTTCAACGGTTTGCTTCACGGTCATGATTTACGTTTTTCCAGCGTACGATGGCGTGACTGTACGTTTTTACCGCGTGAGCGGAAGTAGTCTGCCAGCTGCTCTGCAATATACACCGAACGGTGTTTCCCGCCGGTACAGCCGATAGCTACGGTGAGGTAGCTGCGGTTGTTGGTCTCCAGCATGGGTAACCATAGCTCAAGATAGCTGCGAGTCTGGTAGATAAAATTGTGTACTTCTGTGTGCCTGTCAAGGAAGGCGGCAACGGGGCGGTCAAGACCGGTCATCGGGCGCAGCTTCGGATCCCAGTGCGGGTTAGGCAGGAAGCGCACGTCAAAGACGTAATCCGCGTCAATTGGGATACCGTGTTTGAAACCAAAGGATTCGAATACCATCGTCAATTCGCGTTCACGCTTGCCCAGCAGGCGGGTACGCAACATTTCCGCCAGTTCGTGCACGGACATTTCGGAGGTATCCACGATCAGGTCAGCACGAGAGCGCAGAGGCTCCAGCAAATCGCTTTCCTTATCGATAGCGCTCTCCAGAGATAAGTTCTTGCTGGAAAGAGGATGCAGGCGACGCGTGTCGCTGTAGCGGCGAATCAGGGTGTTACGATCGGCGTCAAGGAACAGCAACTGTGGTGAGAAGCCTTCAGGCAGATTGTTCATTGCCTGCTCGAAAATCTCTGGGGACTCAGGCATGTTGCGCACATCAATGCTGACGGCCGCAGAAATCTGGCGATCGGCCAGAGTACGAGCCAGATCGGGCAACAGCACTACGGGAAGGTTATCCACGCAGTAAAAACCCATATCTTCCAGCGCTCGCAGGGCGACAGATTTTCCTGACCCCGAACGACCGCTGACGATCATCAGTACCATGTACTGTTTCTCCTCACAACGACAAAAAAGGATGCCATTGGGTTGTTATGCTTCATCCAGTCCACCTTCGGTGTCCGTGATGATTTGATACAACTCCTGGTCACTCTGTGCTGCGCGCAGGCGGCGGCAGATGGTTTTATCGGCCAGACGTTTGGCGACCAGCGACAACGTATGCAAATGCGTCTTGGTTTGGTCTGCCGGAACCAGCAGGGCGAAAAGCAGATCGACGGGTTGATTATCAATGGCGTCGAAAGCAATTGGCGTTTCAAGTTGCACAAACACGCCAACTGCGCGCATCGTGTCTTCTTCCAGCTTTCCGTGCGGGATAGCAATTCCATTACCGATGCCGGTACTGCCCATTTTTTCACGCGTCAGAATGGCTTCAAATACCACCTGAGAGGGCAAGCTGAGCTGTTTTGCCGCCAGTTCGCTGATGATTTCCAGCGCGCGTTTCTTGCTTTGGCAGTGAACGCCAGCGCGTGTACATTCCTGGTTAAGAACATTGCTCAGTTGTAGAGTCGTATCGTTATTTGTCATAATTTCACCTAAGCGCTAACTGTACAAATGGCCCGTTGTGCTACACAACAGGCCGTCCTGCACCCGCTAACTGCCCGGACAAGTTAGTGCTGTTTCAGTTTATCTTTATGTTTTGTTAACTGCCGAGCCAGTTTATCAATTAAACCGTCAATGGCGGCGTACATATCCTGACCTTCCGCGCTGGCATGAATTTCGCCACCGTTCACATGCAGTGTTGCATCCGAGATATGTGTCACCTTCTCCACTTTCAACACAATATAGACCTGATTAATCCGGTCGAAATATTGTTCTAGCTTGGCGAATTTTGTATTAACAAAATCGCGTAAGGCTTCAGTGATTTCGACGTTGTTTCCAGTGATGTTGAGCTGCATAGTGTCTTCCTTATCGGTTGGGTCAGACCAGCTGTTTGCGCTGGTTCGACGGCGGAATGGATAAAGACTCTCGGTACTTCGCAACAGTGCGGCGTGCCACCATGATACCCTGTTCTGACAGCATAGAGGTTAACTTGCTGTCACTCAGCGGTTTCGCGGGGTTTTCCGCAGCAATTAATTTCTTCACCAGTGCACGTATAGCTGTGGATGAGGCTTCGCCTCCGCCTTCAGTGTTAACGTGACTGGAAAAGAAATACTTCAATTCAAAAATGCCGCGCGGACTGTGCAGATACTTTTGCGTGGTCACTCGGGAAATGGTCGATTCGTGCATCTCGACGGCCTGGGCGATATCCGCCAGCACCATCGGTTTCATAAACTCTTCGCCTTGATCAAAGAAGGCTTGCTGCTGTTCAACGATGCAGCGACTGACGCGCAGCAGCGTATCATTGCGACTTTCCAGGCTTTTAATCAGCCACTTCGCATCCTGCAGATTGCTACGAATAAACTGGCTGTCAGCATCGTTGCGCGCGCTGTTGCACATGGCGGCGTAGTGCTGGTTAATCTGCAACCGTGGAATGCTGTCGCCGTTGAGTTCGACCACCCAGCGATCGTTATGCTTACGCACCAGTACATCCGGAATAACGTATTCTGGCTCCCCGGTCTGGATAGACTGCCCAGGTCTGGGGTCCAGGGACTGAATAAGATTGACGGCTTCTTTCAGCACATCTTCTTTCAGCCGGGTTACGCGCATCAGCGTGCGGAAGTCATGGTTGGCTAACAGATCGAGGTGATCGCTGATGATCAGGCGCGCTTCTTCCAGCCACGGCGTGGCTTTATCAAACTGTGAAAGTTGGATCAGTAAGCAGTCGCGGAGATCTTTGGCCGCCACGCCTACGGGATCAAAACGCTGAATGCGTTTAAGCACGGCTTCGATTTCGTCCATGCCGACGTCGTCATCGCCCATGCTTTCGAGAATATCGTCCAGGATTACGGTGAGATAACCGGTTTCGTCTACCGCATCAACAATGGATGTCGCAATCGCGCGATCGGTATCCGAGAACGGGGTCAGCTCCACTTGCCACATCAGGTAATCCTGCAGCGATTGCGTGGTCTCACCCTGATACACAGGCAGTTCGTCGTCGATGTAATCCCCGCTGGTGCCAGAAGGCGTACCGGCGGTGTAAATTTCATCCCAACTGGCGTCAAGCGGCAGCTCCTCTGGCATCTCTTTTTGTTCGAGAGCATCTGCGGTGTCGAGGGATTCGCTGTCCTGTTTTTCCTGGGTATCAATTTCGTCGTGAAGATCGGTTTGCTCGAGCAGTGGGTTACTTTCCAGCGCTTGCTGAAGTTCTTGCTGAAGTTCCAGCGTGGACAGCTGCAACAGACGGATAGCCTGTTGTAGCTGAGGCGTCATCGCCAGTTGTTGGCTAAGCCTGAGTTGCAAACCTTGCTTCATGTTCAGAGTTGTTCTCTCCTGCGGTGACGTGAAGTCTTCTACCCTATCAGAGTCTGAAGTCTTCCCCAAGGTATACGCGTTTAACGTGCTCATCCTGCAGTATTTCTGTTGGCGTGCCATGCGCGATCAGGTGGCCCTGACTCACGATGTAGGCGCGCTCACACACTGCCAGCGTTTCGCGAACGTTATGGTCGGTAATCAGCACCCCAAGCCCGCTGTCGCGCAGGTGTTCGATGATCCGTTTGATATCAATAACGGAAATCGGGTCAACACCGGCAAACGGTTCATCCAGCAGGATAAATTTCGGATTCGCGGCCAGTGCGCGGGCGATCTCCACGCGGCGTCGTTCACCACCGGAGAGCGACTGTCCCATGCTGTCACGCAGGTGTTCGATGTGGAACTCTTCCATCAGCTCGTTGGCGCGATCTTCCCGCTGCTCGCTGGTAAGATCGTCACGAATTTGCAGCACCGCCATCAGGTTATCAAACACGCTCAGGCGACGGAAAATAGACGCTTCCTGCGGCAAGTAGCCGATGCCGCGACGCGCGCGCGCATGCAGAGGCAGTAGGCTGATGTCTTCGTCATCAATGATAATGTTGCCCGCATCACGTGGGACAATGCCGACCACCATGTAAAAGGTCGTTGTCTTGCCCGCACCGTTAGGACCGAGCAGACCGACGATCTCCCCGGAGTTGACGGTCAGACTGACATCTTCCACCACACGGCGGCCCTTATAGGCTTTTGCAAGGTTCTTTGCAGTTAATGTTGCCATAACGAATCAGTTACCTTTTTTCTCTGCCGGAGCCTTGTTTTTGTCCTGCAACTGCGACGGTACCAGAACGGTGGTGACGCGTTTGCCTTTATCGCTGAAGGCCTGCATTTTCTGCTCTTTCACCAGATAGGTGATCTTATCGCCTGTGATGTTGCTATCGAGCTGTTCCAGGTAAGCCTTACCGGTGAGAACGACGAAGTCTTTCGCCAGTTCATAATGCATGTGTGAGGCGTGGCCTTTAACCGGTTTACCGTTGTCCTGCATCTGGTAAAAGGTTGCAGGATTACCATAGCCATCAATGACTTCTTTACCGTCTTCACCGCCAGGGCGGGTCACGACGACTTTATCGGCGTTAATTTTGATGGTGCCCTGAGTCACAATCACATTGCCAGTAAAGGTCACTACATTGCCTTGCATATCAAGAGACTGCTGGTCCGACTCAATGTGAATCGGCTGCTCGGTATCGCCGGTAACGGCGAATGCCGGGATGCTGGCGGCCAGAAGTGAGCTGGCAAGCACAAGATTAAGGCTGAGTTTGTTTGTTTTGGATTTCATATGAGGTTCTAACCTTTTCAATCAGCTCGGCGTTCTTGCTGCGTAAGTTGCCGCGCATCTTCAGTCCGCTGGAGTTAAATGTTGTGCCATATAACGTGACGAGATCATCGGAAGTGACGTCTTGTGTCACCAGGTTAATCTGGGCGTTATCGGTCGTCATTCTGCGTAGTTGAGAGTCGGGCACCAGGGCGTTGACCTCAACATGGCCGTACAGATATAGCATCCGATCGTTGGTCAATTTGGCTTTATCAGCTTTGATCGTCCAGGTCGGTACTTTATCCTTATCAAATGTGGTTAATACCGGTTGAGTAAACCACGAAACCGCTTGTTCCGAATAATATTCAACGTTTTGCGCGATCAAGTGATAGCTCAGTGCGCCTTCGGGACTATACACAACGGTATCAGTATGTTCGCTCTTATAGGTTGGCTCGTTGTTATTTACGACGACCTCAGCGGTGTCGTCTTTGTCTGCCAGATTAATACCAATCATCACAAGGACAGCCAGCGACAGTAGAATGATAACCCAACGTCTGGTTTTGCTCATATCGATTGCCCTTTGGCCTCGTCCAGTTTGCCCTGCGCCAGGAGTAATAAATCGCAGACTTCACGTACCGCGCCGCGTCCCCCATCGATGCGGGTGACATAATCGGCCCGCGGGATCAGCAAAGGATGAGCATCCGCCACCGCCACGCTTAATCCCACTTGCGCCATCACCGGCCAGTCGATCAGATCATCGCCAACGTACGCAACATTTTCAGGAGCGATCGCCAGTTTGCTAAGGAGATCGTTAAAGGCGACCAGTTTGTCTGACTGCCCCTGATACAAATGCGTGATCCCCAATGTGGCACAGCGATCTTCTACAAGTTTAGCCTTTCGTCCGGTAATAATGGCAACCTCGATACCGGAAGTGAGCGCACAGCGAATTCCGTAACCATCGCGGACGTTAAAAGCCTTCAGCTCTTCACCGTTGTTGCCCATATAAATCAGACCATCAGACAGTACGCCATCCACATCCAGGATCAGTAAACGGATGTTCTCTGCCCGGGTGATAACGTCTGTGCTGACGGGTCCATAACAGGTCGCAAGCGACGCACCTGCTTTACTCATTTTCTTTATCCTTGAGTTTCTTACACTACACCTGCACGCAGCAGATCATGCATATGTAACACACCAAGTAACCGGTCGCCATCAGCAACCATTACCGAGGTGATATGGCGGGACTGCATTAAGTTCAGGGCATCGACGGCAAGAATGCCCGGACGCACGCGAATGCCGCCAGGGGTCATCACATCGGCAATGCCTAACTGGCGAACATCAACGCCCATATCGAAGACGCGACGTAAATCGCCATCGGTGAAAATACCGTCAATCTTCATGTCATCATCGCAAATGACGGTCATGCCGAGATTTTTACGCGTGATCTCAAGTAAGGCGTCACGCAGGCTGGCGCTTTTAGTCACATGCGGGATCTCATCGCCCGTATGCATAATATCGTTAACGCGCAGTAAAAGCTTACGGCCTAGTGCGCCACCGGGATGAGATAACGCAAAATCTTCCGCGGTAAAGCCACGCGCTTTTAATAATGCCACGGCTAGCGCATCGCCCATCACCAGCGTTGCGGTCGTGCTGCTGGTCGGCGCCAGGCCTAACGGGCAAGCTTCCTTGGGCACTTTAACACACAGATGCACATCTGCCGCACGCGCCATGCTGCTTTCCGGACGACCGGTCATGCAGATAAGCGGTACATGAAGACGTTTTAACACCGGGATTAACGCCGCTATCTCATTGGATTCACCGGAGTTAGAGATGGCGATGACTACATCCTGCGGCGAGACCATGCCCAGATCGCCATGTGCGGCTTCGCCTGGATGCACGAAAAATGAGGGGGTGCCGGTGCTGGCAAATGTGGCCGCCATTTTCCGCCCGATATGTCCAGATTTCCCCATCCCCATCACTACAACTTTGCCCGGGCAGCTGAATATTTTCTCGCAGGCGAGAGTAAAATTTTGGTTGATGTACTGATCAAGCTCCGCCAGGCCTTCACGTTCAATTGCCAGGACTTCCTTGCCTGCTTGCTGAAAGTCAAAACCCGGTTGCAACTCTAAGTGCGACATAATGCGTTTCCAGTTATCCAACGAGAAGTGGCGATAACCAATACAGCATCGCCAGCCATATGATAAAACCGCCGGTCAGCAGCGCACCCGCGCCGCGACCAATCTGGCGCGGACGTCGCCAGCAGAGTAGTGCAAAAATTACGCTCACCAGCAGCATGACGCTATAGTCACGGGTGAAGGCCATCGGATTAACTTCCCCCGGCGTAATCAGCGCCGGCAGTCCGAGGACGATAACAATATTAAAAATGTTCGCGCCGATGATGTTACCGACGGCAATATCGTTTTCGCCTTTACGCAGACCCGCAATTGCCGTTGCCAGCTCCGGCAGGCTGGTACCAATGGCGACAACCGTCAGCCCGATGGTGAGTTCGCTCATGGCGAAGTAGTTCGCCAGTACGGTTGCGTTATCTACCACCATACGCGTTGCCATTGGCATAATAATTAGCGCAATACCCAACCACAAAAAGGCGACCGGTAACCCACCTTCGCGCGGCAGTTCCGCGATCTGCTCGCGGGTCAGGCTGTCGTTACCTTGTCGCTCAGCCAGACGGGCGATTTTAACAATGAATAACAGCCATAGCACGGCCAGAAGCAGAAGAAAGAAACCATCGCTGCGACTCAATTGCCCGTCATACAGGACCGATGCGGCTAAGATGCTTACCAGCAACATTAGCGGTAATTCACGACGCAGAACATCAGAATGCACGGTAAAAGGATGAATCAGCGCCGACAGGCCTAAAATAAGCAGAATGTTGGTAATGTTAGAGCCGATGGCGGTACCGACGGCTAAATCAAGCTGCCCGTTCATCGATGCGGCAACGGAGACAATTATCTCGGGTAACGATGTACCAATGCTGACCACGGTCATCCCGATGATAATGGGGGGAATACCGAAGTTTCGACATAAAATGGATGCGGCAAATACCAGTCGGTCGGCACCGTAGACCACCAGAAGTAAACCAATTATTAACAGCGCCGTCGCTAAAAGCATCTAAAGTCCTTTCTTCAGGTATACTCGCCGGTCCACTTGAAGGATTTCTGGAAGCCGTCACGAATTCTTAATTTTGACTTTATGCGGCTAAAAAGTAAAACAAATGCCAGCTTTCGCTAACCAGGACAGGTAATAATCTGTAAATATGTTGGGTTCAGGGCTAAATTGAGCGCCAAACTCTTCGATCAACGAGGCAATAGTAAAGGATGAATCAATGGGTCAGTCTGTGGCGAATCTAATCGATATGCGCGATGTCAGCTTTTCCCGAGGCGACCGCTGCATCTTTGATAATATTTCCCTGACGGTGCCGCGTGGTAAGGTGACGGCGATCATGGGGCCATCAGGCATCGGCAAAACGACGCTGTTGCGTCTGATCGGCGGACAAATCTCCCCGGATAAGGGCGAGATCCTGTTTGACGGCGAAAATGTCCCGGCCATGTCCCGTTCGCGTTTATTTACCGTGCGTAAGCGCATGAGCATGCTATTCCAGTCTGGTGCGCTGTTTACTGATATGAATGTGTTTGACAACGTAGCATACCCGTTGCGCGAGCATACAACGCTGCCTGCGCCGCTGCTGAAAAGCACGGTAATGATGAAGCTCGAGGCCGTTGGCCTGCGGGGCGCGGCAAAATTAATGCCTTCTGAATTATCCGGTGGGATGGCGCGTCGTGCCGCGTTAGCACGTGCTATCGCGCTGGAGCCAGACCTTATTATGTTTGATGAGCCGTTCGTCGGCCAGGATCCCATCACCATGGGCGTGCTGGTGAAGCTGATTTCTGAACTGAACAGCGCACTGGGCGTCACTTGCGTGGTGGTTTCCCATGATGTGCCAGAAGTGCTGAGTATTGCGGATTACGCCTATATTATGGCGGACAAAAAAATAGTGGCCTACGGTAGTGCTCAGGCGCTGCAAGAAAATGCCGATCCGCGTGTGCGTCAGTTCCTCGATGGCATTGCCGATGGACCGGTTCCGTTCCGTTACCCGGCGGGCGACTACCACATCGATTTACTCAAAACAGGGAGTTAAGCCACCCATGTTGTTAAATGCGCTGGCATCACTCGGACATCGGGGAATAAAAACCCTCAGGACGTTCGGGCGAGCCGGATTAATGTTGTTCAATGCAGTTGTCGGCAAGCCGGAGTTTCGCAAACATGCGCCGCTGCTGATACGCCAGCTCTATAATGTCGGTGTCTTATCGATGCTGATCATTATTGTTTCTGGCGTGTTCATCGGCATGGTGCTGGGGTTGCAGGGATACCTGGTGCTGACGACCTACAGTGCGGAAACCAGCCTCGGTATGCTGGTGGCGCTGTCATTGCTACGTGAGCTGGGGCCGGTGGTTGCGGCGCTGTTGTTTGCCGGGCGGGCCGGATCGGCCTTAACCGCAGAGATTGGCCTGATGCGGGCGACCGAGCAGCTTTCCAGCCTGGAAATGATGGCCGTCGATCCACTGCGCCGAGTGATCTCCCCGCGTTTTTGGGCCGGTGTCATTTCATTGCCGCTGCTGACGATTATATTTGTCGCGGTAGGGATCTGGGGTGGGTCGTTGGTTGGCGTAAGCTGGAAAGGTATTGATGCAGGCTTTTTCTGGTCGGCTATGCAAAATGCCGTCGACTGGCGTCTGGATCTGGTCAACTGTCTGATTAAGAGCGTGGTGTTTGCCATTACGGTCACCTGGATTGCATTGTTCAATGGTTATGATGCTATCCCGACCTCTGCCGGGATTAGCCGGGCAACGACACGCACCGTAGTGCACGCCTCTCTTGCCGTTCTGGGGCTGGATTTTGTGCTGACCGCACTGATGTTTGGGAATTGAGTTCATGCAAACGAAAAAAAATGAAATTTGGGTCGGGTTATTCCTGCTGGTTGCGCTGCTGGCCGCGCTGTTTGTCTGCCTGAAGGCGGCGAACGTCACCTCAATGCGTACTGAACCGACTTATACGATTTATGCGACCTTTGATAATATCGGCGGTCTGAGAGAGCGCTCTCCGGTGCGGATTGGCGGGGTCGTGGTAGGACGCGTATCGGACATCTCGTTAGATCAGAAAACGTACCTGCCGCGCGTGACGCTGGAAATTGAATCGCGTTTTAACCATATTCCTGACACCAGTTCTCTGAGCATCCGTACTTCCGGTCTGTTGGGCGAGCAGTATCTGGCATTGAACGTAGGTTTTGAAGATCCTGAGCTGGGAACGTCTATCCTCAAAGATGGCGGTACGATTCAGGACACGAAATCTGCGATGGTGCTGGAAGATATGATTGGTCAGTTCCTTTACAACAGCAACAGTAAAGGTGATGACAATAAGAATTCTGGCGATGCGCCAGCCGCAACTGAAGGCAATAATGAAGCCACTACGCCTGCGGGCGCAACGAAATAATCTCAGGAGAATCGACGTATGTTTAAACGATTGATGATGGTGGCTATGCTGGTGATTGCTCCACTTAGCGCGGCAACCGCAGCGGACCAGACGAACCCGTACAAACTTATGGATGAGGCGGCGCAGAAGACGTTTGACCGTCTGAAGAACGAGCAACCTAAAATCCGTTCCAACCCGGATTACCTGCGTCAGGTGGTCGATCAGGAACTGCTGCCTTACGTGCAGGTTAAGTATGCAGGCGCACTGGTACTGGGCCGCTACTACAAAGATGCGACACCGGCTCAGCGTGACGCCTATTTCGCCGCATTCCGTGAATATCTGAAGCAGGCTTACGGTCAGGCGCTGGCGATGTACCACGGCCAGACCTATCAGATTGCCCCTGAGCAGCCGCTGGGTGATGCGACCATCGTGCCTATCCGCGTAACCATCATCGATCCAAACGGTCGTCCTCCGGTACGTCTGGATTTCCAGTGGCGTAAAAATTCCCAGACGGGTAACTGGCAGGCGTATGACATGATTGCTGAAGGCGTAAGTATGATCACCACCAAACAGAATGAGTGGAGCGACCTGCTGCGTACGAAAGGTATTGATGGCCTGACGGCACAGCTGAAATCTATTTCTCAGCAGAAAATCACGCTGGAAGAGAAAAAATAATGACGCAGTCACTCACCTGGATGCGTGAAGGCGACAAGCTGGTGCTGGTGGGAGAGCTGGATCAGGACGTGTTAAACCCATTATGGGATGCGCGAATTGAGGCGATGAAAGGGGTATCCTGCATCGACCTGAACCAGATTTCCCGGGTGGATACCGGTGGTCTGGCATTACTGCTGCACCTGATTAATGAGGGCAAGCAGCAGGGGAACAGCGTTTCGCTCGCTGGCGTTAACGATAAAGTGTACACGCTGGCGCAGCTTTACAATTTGCCTGACGACGTTCTTCCGCGTTAATTTTTGTAAGCCGGATAAGGTCTTGTGCCGCCATCCGGCAACTCCTCAGCGGGGGATCTGCCACTAAAGCCTTGTCTGATTTATCAGCGGGGCTTTTTGCTTATTTATGACAGCGCCACTTTGCTCTAAGATGTTGGGCTGTTTTCACTATCTGACGAATGAAGAGCCCATGGAAAATAATGAAATTCAGAGCGTGCTGATGAATGCACTCTCCCTCCAGGAAGTCCACGTTTCTGGCGACGGCAGTCACTTTCAGGTTATTGCCGTGGGTGAGATGTTTGAAGGCATGAGCCGGGTCAAGAAACAGCAATCGGTCTATGGCCCGTTGATGGAGTACATTGCGGACAACCGCATTCATGCCGTGTCGATTAAGGCGTTTACTCCAGCGGAATGGGCGCGCGATCGCAAACTTAACGGTTTTTGAGCTACGGGTGATATGCCGGTAGCGAAGATAAATTCTTAACAGAGAACAGAATAATGGATAAATTTCGTGTTCAGGGGCCAACCAAGCTCCAGGGCGAAGTCACAATTTCAGGCGCTAAAAACGCCGCGCTGCCGATCCTGTTTGCGGCGCTGCTGGCTGAAGAACCTGTAGAGATCCAGAACGTCCCGAAACTGAAGGATGTTGACACCTCAATGAAGCTGCTGAGTCAGTTGGGGGCGAAAGTTGAGCGTAATGGTTCTGTGCACATTGATGCGCGTGACGTGAACGTCTTCTGTGCGCCGTACGATCTGGTCAAAACCATGCGTGCATCCATCTGGGCGCTTGGGCCGCTGGTTGCCCGCTTTGGCCAGGGCCAGGTTTCACTGCCGGGCGGCTGTACCATCGGTGCGCGTCCGGTTGACCTGCACATTACTGGTCTGGAGCAGTTAGGCGCGACTATTAAGCTTGAAGAAGGCTATGTGAAAGCGTCCGTTGATGGCCGTCTGAAAGGCGCGCATATCGTCATGGACAAAGTGAGCGTCGGCGCGACGGTCACTATCATGTGCGCAGCAACGCTTGCCGAAGGCACTACCATCATCGAAAACGCCGCGCGTGAACCGGAGATCGTGGATACCGCGAACTTCCTGATTGCGCTGGGCGCAAAAATCACAGGCCAGGGTACCGATCGTATTACCATCGAAGGCGTTGAGCGCCTCGGCGGCGGTGTGTATCGCGTTCTGCCTGACCGCATCGAAACCGGTACTTTCCTGGTCGCAGCGGCAATTTCTCGCGGCAAAATTATCTGCCGTAATGCACAACCTGACACGCTGGATGCCGTTTTGGCGAAGCTGCGTGATGCGGGAGCGGATATCGAAGTCGGTGACGACTGGATCAGCCTAGACATGCACGGTAAACGTCCGAAAGCGGTCAATGTGCGCACGGCGCCGCACCCGGCGTTCCCTACCGATATGCAGGCCCAGTTCACGTTGCTGAACCTGGTGGCAGAAGGAACGGGTTTCATCACGGAAACCGTGTTTGAGAACCGCTTTATGCACGTGCCTGAACTGAGCCGTATGGGCGCTCACGCAGAAATCGAAAGCAATACCGTGATTTGCCACGGCGTGGAAACGCTATCCGGCGCACAGGTTATGGCGACCGATCTGCGCGCATCTGCAAGCCTCGTGCTGGCAGGGTGTATTGCTGAAGGTACGACGGTAGTCGATCGTATTTATCACATCGATCGCGGCTATGAGCGCATCGAAGATAAACTGCGCGCGCTGGGCGCAAACATTGAGCGCGTGAAAGGCGAGTAATCGTCTACGTCTCTTGTAACCCCCAGTTCTGTGAACCGGGGGTTACTACTCATCAGTGTTCATTCAGGATTCTGTTTCTCTTTGCGTCCCCTCATCATCCGCGTTCTGTCGATAAACTCATGTGTTTTTGCATCGTGATAGCGTGACGGCCAAATCACCCACGGGTCGGTTCCCAACGATCGGGCGATAATCAACTCACCTTTTGGCCATGGGCGTGTTAACGCATTGGCCAGCGTTGATGAGCTTAATCCATTTTTACGTGATTCAGCGGCCATTGAGGTCCCTTTCTTGCGCAGGCCGGCGATGATATCGGCCGGATGCCAGTCAATCAGCTTGTTTTCCATAAACTCATCTCTCCTTTGGTTATCGACTTATGGTTCCACGATCGGTTGTGGAGATACTATAACGCCCGGAGAACGAATGTTCTAAAATGTTCATGTAAAGTGTGAATATATTCAGAATATGCCAAATTTATGCGAAGGTTGCTGGAGAGGGGGACGTGTTTATTGGAATTTATAAAAGCATCCCGTGCAGGGCACGGGATGATGAAAGATGCCGCAGGGTATTAACGGTCGCGCTGTACGGCGATATGCGCCAGACCAATCAGCGCTTCTCTCCACGGCGTATCAGGCAGTACCTGCAGCGCAGCGATGGCCTTATCAGCCTCTTCTTCTGCACGTTGGCGAGTCCACTCCAGGGAACCACAGGCGTTCATCGCTTCCAGAACAGGCTCCAGAAGGTGACGGCCATTACCCTGCTCAATAGCCTGGCGGATCATTTGTGCTTGTTCAGGGGTGCCGTGGCGCATGGCATGCAGCAGCGGCAGCGTTGGTTTACCCTCGTTGAGGTCATCACCGACGTTTTTACCCAGTTGCTCACCATCCGCGTTGTAATCCAGCAAATCGTCAATTAACTGGAAAGCGGTACCGAGATAACGGCCATAATCCTGCAACCCTTTCTCTTGTTCTTCGCTGCAACCAGCCAGAATGCCAGAGCATTGGGCAGCCGCTTCAAACAAACGCGCGGTCTTACTGTAGATAACGCGCATATAGTTTTCTTCAGTGATGTCCGGGTCGTTGACGTTCATCAACTGCAAGACTTCACCTTCGGCGATGACGTTGACCGCTTTCGACATGACTTCCAGCACTTTCAGCGAACCGAGGCTGGTCATCATCTGAAAAGCGCGGGTATAGATAAAATCGCCGACCAGCACGCTGGCCGCATTGCCAAACGCCGCATTCGCCGTGGCTTTTCCGCGGCGCATGTCGGACTCATCCACAACATCGTCGTGCAACAGGGTCGCGGTGTGGATAAACTCGATGAGGGCTGCAATCGTAACGTGCGCATTTTCCTGGTAGCCAACTGCACGCGCGGCGAGTACGGCGATCATTGGGCGAATGCGTTTTCCGCCGCCGCTAACGATGTAGTACCCCAGTTGATTGATCAGCTGCACGTCGGAATTGAGCTGTTCAAGGATTGTCGCATTGACCCCCGCCATATCTTGCGCGGTTAACTCATTGATTTTTTCTAAATTCATCGCAAAAGCCGGGCTTCTCGCCCCGATTACCTCACTGTATCGGAAGGTAACGTCGGGTTTAGGGTTATAAATATATGCTGATTGTACTGAAAAAACGCCATAGATAAACGTTACCGTACGTGTTGTGTTTTTTTTCTTCATGTATTGACGTAGCACTTGTCAAAGGCTCGCGTTTTGCGTAATATTCGCGCCCTATTGTGAATATTTATAGCGCACTCTGAATCATCAAAAAGGTGTGCGCGGAAGCGGAGTTTTTTATGTACGCGGTTTTCCAAAGTGGTGGTAAACAACACCGAGTAAGCGAAGGTCAGACCGTTCGCCTGGAAAAGCTGGACATCGCAACTGGCGAATCTGTTGAATTCGCAGAAGTTCTGATGATCGCAAACGGTGAAGAAGTCAAAATCGGCGTTCCTTTCGTTGATGGCGGCGTTATCAAAGCTGAAGTTGTTGCTCACGGTCGTGGCGAGAAAGTTAAAATTGTTAAGTTTCGTCGTCGTAAACACTACCGTAAGCAGCAGGGCCATCGTCAGTGGTTCACTGATGTAAAAATCACTGGCATCAGCGCTTAAGTTAAGGGGAGCAGATTAAATGGCACATAAAAAGGCTGGCGGCTCGACTCGTAACGGTCGCGATTCAGAAGCTAAACGTCTGGGCGTAAAACGCTTCGGCGGTGAAACAGTTCTGGCTGGTAGCATCATCGTTCGTCAACGTGGTACTAAATTCCACGCTGGTTCCAACGTTGGTTGCGGCAAAGACCACACTCTGTTTGCTAAAGCAGACGGTAAAGTGAAATTTGAAGTGAAAGGCCCGAAAAACCGTAAATTCATCAGCATCGTTGCTGAATAAGTTTTTCGCGTCCCGGTAACGGATAAAAGCCCCGCAACACGTTGCGGGGCTTTTTACATTCGACGGCCGGTAAATACGCTCGTCGCGCCGTGATAACCCGGAAACGAGCCCTTGCAGGGAATACGGCATGAAGCAGCAGGCAGGTATTGGTATTCTGTTAGCACTCACAACGGCAGTATGTTGGGGCGCTTTGCCAATAGCGATGAAGCAAGTGCTGGAGGTGATGGAGCCTCCTACCGTGGTGTTCTACCGTTTTTTAATGGCAAGCATTGGCCTTGGCGCTATTCTTGCGGTTAAAAAAAAGCTCCCCCCGTTGCGTATTTTTCGCAAAGCGCGTTGGCTGATACTGTTGGCTATCGCTACCGGTGGGTTGTTCGGTAACTTCATTCTGTTTAGTTCATCCTTGCAATATTTGAGCCCAACGGCTTCGCAGGTTATCGGTCAGCTGTCACCGGTTGGTATGATGATTGCCAGCGTCTTTATCCTGAAAGAAAAGATGCGCGGTACGCAGGTGATTGGCGCCATTATGCTTCTGAGCGGTCTGGTTCTGTTTTTTAATACCAGTCTGATCGAAATTTTTACCCGTCTCACCGATTACACCTGGGGCGTTATCTTTGGTGTTGGTGCGGCGATGGTCTGGGTGAGCTATGGGGTCGCGCAAAAGGTGTTATTGCGCCGTCTGGCATCACCGCAGATCCTGTTTTTACTGTACACTTTATGTACGATTGCGTTGTTGCCGTTGGCTAAACCCGGTGTCATCACGCAGCTCAGTGACTGGCAGCTGGCATGCCTTGTATTCTGCGGCCTGAATACGCTGGTAGGATACGGTGCTCTCGCGGAAGCGATGGCGCGTTGGCAGGCGGCACAGGTGAGCGCCATTATTACGCTCACTCCGCTGTTTACGTTGTTATTTTCAGATTTATTATCACTGGCCTGGCCCGATTTCTTCGCCAGACCGATGCTAAACCTATTAGGTTATCTCGGTGCGTTTATCGTGGTTGCGGGCGCGATGTATTCCGCCATTGGTCATCGAATTTGGGGCGGTTTACGTAAGCATGAAACGGTGGTTTCGCAGCCCCGCTCAGGCGAATGATTTACGGAGAGTAAAATGAAGTTTGTTGATGAAGCATCGATTCTGGTCGTTGCAGGTGATGGCGGTAATGGTTGCGTCAGCTTCCGCCGCGAAAAGTACATCCCAAAAGGCGGTCCGGACGGTGGAGACGGTGGTGACGGTGGTGACGTTTGGCTGGAAGCCGACGAAAACCTGAACACGCTGATCGATTACCGTTTTGAAAAATCATTCCGTGCGGAACGTGGACAGAATGGCGCGAGCCGTGATTGCACCGGCAAGCGTGGTAAAGATGTCACGATTAAAGTGCCTGTAGGTACGCGTGTAATCGATCAGGGCACGGGCGAAACCATGGGCGACATGACCAAACACGGTCAGCGTCTGATGGTCGCTAAAGGCGGCTGGCACGGTCTGGGCAACACCCGTTTCAAATCCTCGGTCAACCGTACTCCGCGTCAGAAAACGATGGGTACACCGGGCGATAAACGCGATTTGATGCTGGAGCTGATGCTGCTGGCGGACGTGGGGATGCTGGGCATGCCAAACGCCGGTAAATCGACGTTTATCCGTGCGGTGTCCGCGGCGAAGCCGAAAGTCGCTGACTATCCGTTCACCACCCTGGTTCCGAGCCTGGGTGTGGTGCGTATGGACAACGAAAAGAGCTTCGTGGTTGCCGACATTCCGGGGCTGATTGAAGGCGCGGCTGAGGGCGCAGGCTTGGGTATCCGCTTCCTGAAACACCTGGAACGTTGCCGCGTACTGCTACACCTCATTGATATCGATCCGATTGACGGTTCCGATCCGGTTGAAAATGCCCGTATCATTATTGGCGAGCTTGAAAAATACAGCCAGGATCTGGCGTCTAAACCGCGTTGGTTAGTGTTCAACAAAATTGATTTGCTGGACAAGGCTGAAGCGGAAGAGAAAGCGAAAGCGATCGCCGAAGCGTTGGGCTGGGAAGGTAAATATTACCTGATCTCCGCCGCCAGCCAGTTGGGCGTGAAGGATCTCTGCTGGGATGTGATGACCTTTATCATCGAGAACCCGATTGTTCAGGCTGAAGAAGCGAAACAGCCAGAGAAAGTCGAGTTCATGTGGGATGATTATCACCGCCAGCAACTCGCTGAAGTCGAAGACGAAGCAGAAGATGACTGGGATGACGATTGGGACGAAGACGACGAAGAAGGCGTTGAGTTCATCTACAAGCGTTAATCACATTAAAAACCCCGGCCATGTTGCCGGGGTTTTGTTTCCAGGTTTCAGAAGGTCGGATTAGGTGCGTTAGCGCTGCCATCCGGCAAACATACTCAGTTATTCTGATAAATATCCTTGTATAACCGGCTTTCGAAGCGGACCAGTGGAATACGGCGATTACGCTGATCAGCTGGCTCTACCGCATAACCAGACAGATACTGCACAAATGCCATGCGCTGACCGCTTGCCGTGGTGATGAAGCCTGCCAGGTTATAGACCCCCTGCAGTGAGCCTGTCTTCGCCGATACTTTGCCATCTACGCCAGCCTGATGCAGACCCGCACGGTATTGCAAAGAGCCGTCATGGCCTGCCAGCGGCAGCATGGTGATAAAGTTCAGCTCGTTATCGTGCTGAGCGATATATTGCAGCACCTGCATCATGGTCGCCGGGGCAATCAGGTTATGGCGCGAGAGACCAGAACCGTCGGCAATAATGGTGTTGCCAATATTAACGCCCGCCTGCTGACGCAGAATCTGGCGTACGGCATCAGAACCTGCTCGCCAGGTACCTGGCACGTTAAATCGTGCATGGCCAATCATACGGAAAACGGTATCGGCAATCATGTTGTCCGATTTTTTCAGCATAATCTTAAGCAGGTCGTGCAGCGGCGCCGACTGCTTACTGGCTACCACGGTCCCCGGCTCGTTGACCAGCGTCTGGCGCAGCAGAGTCCCGCTGTAAGTGATACCAGCTTGTTTTAGCTCATCTTTGATAATCGCCCCGGCATAGCTGGCGCCGTCCTGAATAGCGAATGCCAGCGGCAGCGGATCGGCTCGTTGGGGCAGGCATCCGGTCAACGTAAAGCGGTTGAGATCGCCTGGAACCACGTCCAGTTCACAATATTGCGCTTCGGCAGAGCCACGAGCGAGAGTACGCACCTGACTGAACATGGTGACCGGGTAGTAAGATGCCACGCGGATAAAGGCGAGATCGTTAGGTTTTTGCGCGCTATAGAGTGAAACCGAGAAACAGTTACGATCGACAATGGCTGCCGCGGGCGGTGCGCTAAAACACTGCGTCATGTCGTTCCAGGGCCAACCAGGTGCTTTATCATGGCTGGCGAAAATGGAGGTGTCGATCATGACATTTCCGGCAATTTGCGTCACGCCTGATTTTTTCAGGGTTGCCACCATATTGCGAATATCCTGACGTTTTAGCGTCGGATCGGCACCAAATCGCGCCACTAAGTCACCTTTCAAAACGCCGCCTTCCACGTTGCCTTTAGTCTCAAGCGTGGTGGTAAAACGAAAGTCAGGCCCGAGCTGAATCAATGCCGCCAGCGCGGTGATCACTTTCTGTGTACTGGCCGGCAGCGCCATCTGCTGGCTATGGTAATCAATAGCAGGAGCAGGTGCGCCAACCTTCTGTACCATAAGGGCGAGGTTGGCCCCGGCAGGGAGCTGATTGATATACTCGTCGACGTTCGCAGCCTGAACGCTGAACGCTATACTGGCAGTCAATCCAATGGTAAATCTGGAAAATCGCATAATCTCGCGCTAACAACCTGGAAACAGGCCGTCATACTACGGCGCAACGCCCCAAAAAGTAAACGATGACCCATAGGGAACTCCAGGGTAAAATGATCATCAAATAGAGAATTGTAGCTGACCTGGGACCCTGAGCCCCGGGTCGGTATTTTTTTGCTTCTGACTCTGGCATGGCGTATGCCAGAGTGGGCTTAGCAGCCGGGGTGAGAGCAGCCGCCCCCTACAGGAATGTTCAAGAGGTATAACAAATGCAAGCTATCCCAATGACCTTACGTGGTGCTGAAAAACTGCGCGAAGAACTGGATTTTCTGAAATCGGTGCGCCGTCCTGAAATCATTGCCGCTATCGCAGATGCGCGCGAGCATGGCGACCTGAAAGAAAATGCAGAGTATCACGCGGCGCGCGAACAGCAGGGTTTCTGCGAAGGGCGCATTAAAGATATCGAAGCTAAACTGTCCAACGCGCAGGTTATCGACGTCACAAAAATGCCGAACAATGGTCGCGTAGTTTTCGGCGCGACGGTTACCGTGCTGAATCTCGATAACGACGAAGAGCAGACCTGGCGTATTGTCGGCGATGATGAAGCCGATTTTAAACAGAACCTGATTTCGGTGAACTCGCCTATTGCTCGTGGCCTAATCGGTAAAGAGCAGGATGACGTGGTGGTTATTAAAACGCCGGGCGGTGAAGTTGAATATGAAGTAACGAAGGTAGAATACCTGTAATTCGCATCTTGGTTAAGATGTTGATACATTGTAAAGAAAGGAAAAAGGCCGCTTAGCGGCCTTTTATCAACGAAGAGAGCGTGGCATTTTGCTCTCCTGCTAGCGGAAAATCCCGCGTTTTACACAAACTTCGTGTGCAACTTTGGGATATTCTTAGCGTGGCAGCGAGATTTTACGTTCTTTAGTCGGGCGATACAGTACCAGCGTTTTACCGATGACCTGTACATTGCAGGCGCCGGTTTCGCGTACGATAGCTTCCACGATCAAGGTTTTAGTATCGCGATCTTCCGAGGCGATTTTCACCTTGATAAGTTCATGGTGCTCTAACGCTTGTTCAATCTCGGCCAGTACCCCTTCGGTCAAACCATTGTTGCCAAGCATAACTACAGGCTTGAGCGGATGTGCCAGACCTTTCAGGTGCTGTTTTTGTTTAGTACTCAGATTCATCGTATATTTTTGCTTACGTTGGGATTGAAAACGGGTCATTCTACCGCCATCTCCCATATATCACCAAATAGCTGTGTAGAAATTTACACCATTGGTTACGATGAACTGCCCTTTGGGAATGTGAAATGACAGGTAAAAAGCGTTCTGCCAGCTCGAGTCGCTGGCTTCAGGAACACTTTAGCGATAAATATGTTCAGCAGGCGCAGAAAAAGGGGTTACGTTCCCGTGCCTGGTTTAAACTTGATGAAATACAGCAAAGTGACAAAATTTTTAAACCGGGGATGACGATTGTTGATCTCGGTGCTGCACCCGGTGGCTGGTCGCAATATGCGGTTACGCAGATCGGCAACACTGGCCGCATTATCGCTTGCGATCTTTTACCTATGGATCCAATCGTTGGTGTGGACTTCCTTCAGGGCGACTTTCGTGATGAATTAGTCCTGAAAGCGTTACTTGAACGCGTAGGTGACAGTAAAGTACAAGTTGTCATGTCTGATATGGCGCCAAATATGTGTGGAACACCGGCGGTGGATATTCCCCGGGCCATGTATCTGGTAGAGCTGGCGCTTGGAATGGCTCGTGATGTATTAGCGCCAGGTGGTAGTTTTGTAGTGAAGGTGTTCCAGGGCGAAGGTTTCGATGAGTATCTAAGAGAGATTCGCTCCCTGTTTACGAAGGTCAAAGTTCGTAAGCCGGACTCTTCTCGCGCCCGTTCGCGTGAAGTGTATATTGTAGCGACCGGGCGTAAACCATAATCGGTAGATTTCAAACGAAAGTTTGAAAGAAACTGGATATAGAGTATCCTGACGCTGTTTTTAACACAGTTGTAATATGAGGTTAATCCCTTGAGTGACATGGCGAAAAACCTAATTCTCTGGCTGGTCATTGCCGTTGTGCTGATGTCAGTATTCCAGAGCTTTGGGCCCAGCGAGTCTAATGGCCGTAAGGTTGATTACTCTACCTTCCTGCAAGAGGTCAATCAGGACCAGGTTCGTGAAGCGAAGATCAACGGACGTGAGATTAACGTTACCAAGAAAGATAGTAACCGTTACACGACCTACATTCCGGTTAACGATCCGAAGCTGCTTGATAACCTGCTGACCAAAAACGTCAAGGTTGTTGGTGAACCGCCTGAAGAGCCGAGCCTGCTGGCTTCTATCTTCATTTCCTGGTTCCCAATGCTGCTGCTGATTGGTGTCTGGATCTTCTTCATGCGTCAAATGCAGGGCGGTGGTGGCAAAGGTGCCATGTCGTTCGGTAAGAGCAAAGCGCGCATGCTGACGGAAGATCAGATCAAAACGACTTTTGCAGACGTTGCTGGTTGCGACGAAGCAAAAGAAGAAGTTGCTGAGCTGGTTGAGTATCTGCGCGAACCGAGCCGTTTCCAGAAGCTGGGCGGTAAAATCCCGAAAGGCGTCCTGATGGTCGGTCCTCCGGGTACAGGTAAAACCTTGCTGGCGAAAGCTATCGCAGGTGAAGCGAAGGTTCCTTTCTTCACCATTTCCGGTTCTGATTTCGTGGAAATGTTCGTGGGTGTCGGTGCATCTCGTGTACGTGACATGTTCGAACAAGCCAAGAAAGCGGCACCGTGCATCATCTTCATCGATGAAATCGACGCCGTAGGCCGCCAGCGTGGTGCAGGTCTGGGCGGTGGTCACGATGAACGTGAGCAGACGCTGAACCAGATGCTGGTTGAGATGGACGGCTTCGAAGGTAACGAAGGCATTATCGTTATCGCGGCAACTAACCGTCCGGACGTTCTTGACCCTGCGCTGCTGCGTCCAGGCCGTTTCGACCGTCAGGTTGTGGTTGGTCTGCCGGATGTCCGCGGTCGTGAACAGATCCTGAAAGTGCATATGCGTCGCGTACCGCTGTCTCCGGATATCGATGCGGCAATCATTGCACGTGGTACGCCAGGCTTCTCCGGTGCTGATCTCGCGAACCTGGTCAACGAAGCGGCGCTGTTTGCTGCTCGTGGCAACAAGCGTGTTGTATCGATGGTTGAATTCGAGAAAGCGAAAGACAAAATCATGATGGGTGCGGAACGTCGCTCCATGGTGATGACGGAAGCGCAGAAAGAATCTACCGCGTACCACGAAGCAGGCCACGCGATTATCGGTCGCCTGGTACCGGAACACGATCCGGTGCACAAAGTGACGATTATCCCGCGCGGTCGTGCGCTGGGTGTGACCTTCTTCCTGCCTGAAGGCGACGCTATCAGCGCCAGCCGTCAGAAACTGGAAAGTCAGATCTCCACGCTGTACGGCGGTCGTCTGGCCGAAGAGATCATCTACGGTGTTGAACATGTTTCTACCGGTGCGTCGAACGACATTAAAGTTGCGACTAACCTGGCGCGTAACATGGTTACTCAGTGGGGCTTCTCCGAGAAACTCGGTCCGTTGCTGTACGCTGAAGAAGAAGGCGAAGTGTTCCTGGGACGTTCTGTGGCGAAAGCTAAACATATGTCCGATGAAACGGCTCGTATTATCGATCAGGAAGTTAAACTGCTGATTGAGCGTAACTATGACCGTGCGCGTCGTCTGCTGAACGAAAACATGGACATTCTGCACTCGATGAAAGATGCGCTCATGAAATATGAGACCATCGATGCGCCGCAGATTGATGATCTGATGGCTCGCCGCGAGGTACGTCCGCCAGCGGGTTGGGAAGAACCGGGTTCTTCTAACAACAACTCTGGCAGCACCGGCAAGCCAAGTGCGCCGCGTCCGGTTGATGAACCGCGTGCGCCGGACTCTGGCACCATGTCAGAGCAACTGGGCGACAAATAAGTTATCGTTGATGATGACCGTGTTTTAATTTAAAACCCTGGGGCTTGCCCCGGGGTTTTTCTTATTTGTATATTCAAGATGTTATCAGGGATAAAACTATGAAACTCTTTGCTCAGGGGTCTTCACTGGATCTCAGCCATCCGCACGTCATGGGGATTTTGAACGTCACGCCAGATTCCTTTTCCGATGGTGGTGCGCACAACTCTCTGGTTGAGGCGGTAAAACACGCAAACCTGATGATTAACGCCGGGGCGACTATCATTGATGTGGGTGGTGAATCCACGCGTCCAGGCGCGGCCGATGTGAGCGTGGAAGAAGAGTTGCAGCGAGTGATCCCGGTGGTGGAGGCGATTGCTCAGCGTTTTGAAGTGTGGATTTCGGTCGATACTTCAAAAGCAGAAGTGATTCGCGAGTGCGCCAGAGTCGGCGCACATATCATTAATGACATTCGCTCACTCTCGGAGCCTGGGGCGCTGGAAGCCGCAGCAGAAACCGGATTACCGGTTTGTCTGATGCATATGCAGGGTCAGCCGAAAACCATGCAGGAAGCACCAAAGTACGAGGATGTTTTTGCTGATGTAAATCGTTACTTTGTTGAACAAATAGCACGCTGCGAGCAGGCTGGAATCACAAAAGATAAATTGTTGCTCGACCCCGGGTTCGGATTCGGTAAAAATCTCACTCACAACTACACATTACTGGCACGTTTGGCTGAGTTTCATCATTTTAATCTGCCATTGCTGGTTGGGATGTCACGAAAATCAATGGTTGGCCAGTTGCTGAATGTAGGGCCATCCGAACGCCTGAGCGGTAGCCTTGCGTGTGCGGTCATTGCCGCAATGCAAGGGGCGCATATCGTTCGTGTCCATGACGTCAAAGAAACCGTAGAAGCGATGCGTGTGGTGGAAGCCACATTGTCTGCAAAGGAAAATAAACGCTATGAGTAATCGTAAATATTTTGGCACCGATGGGATCCGTGGTCGCGTAGGCGACGCCCCAATTACCCCTGACTTTGTGCTCAAACTGGGTTGGGCTGCAGGAAAAGTGCTGGCACGTCATGGTTCACGTAAAATTATTATTGGCAAAGATACGCGTATTTCTGGCTATATGCTGGAGTCCGCGCTGGAAGCGGGTTTGGCTGCCGCCGGACTGTCGGCTTCTTTCACAGGCCCAATGCCAACACCTGCCGTTGCATATCTGACGCGCACCTTCCGTGCTGAAGCCGGGATTGTTATCTCTGCTTCGCACAACCCGTACTATGACAACGGGATTAAATTCTTCTCCATCGATGGGACTAAACTGCCGGATGCGGTTGAAGAAGCTATCGAAGCCGAAATGGAAAAAGCGATCACCTGCGTGGACTCGGCTGAACTGGGTAAAGCTACCCGTATCGTTGATGCTGCCGGTCGTTATATCGAGTTTTGCAAAGGCACCTTCCCGAATGAATTGAGCCTGAGTGAGCTTAAAATCGTGGTGGATTGCGCTAATGGTGCGACGTACCATATTGCGCCAAGTGTACTGCGTGAGCTGGGCGCAAACGTGATTGCTATTGGCTGTGAGCCAAACGGTGTGAATATCAATGAAGAAGTCGGCGCTACCGACGTCCGTGCCCTACAGGCGCGTGTGATGGCGGAAAAAGCCGATCTGGGTATTGCGCTGGATGGTGACGGCGACCGCGTCATTATGGTTGACCACGAAGGCAATAAGGTCGATGGCGATCAGATCATGTACATCATTGCCCGTGAAGCCCTGCGTCAGGGGCAACTGCGCGGTGGCGCGGTAGGCACGCTGATGAGCAATATGGGCCTCGAGCTGGCCCTGAAACAGTTGGGTATTCCGTTTGCCCGTGCGAAAGTCGGCGACCGCTACGTACTGGAAAAAATGCAGGAAAAAGGCTGGCGTATCGGTGCTGAAAACTCAGGCCATGTGATCCTGCTGGACAAAACCACCACCGGTGACGGTATTGTTGCAGGTCTGCAGGTACTGGCGGCGATGGTGCGCAACCATATGAGTTTGCACGACCTGTGCAGCGGCATGAAAATGTTCCCGCAACTGCTGGTTAACGTACGTTACACCGCAGGTAGCGGCGATCCGCTGGAACATGAAAACGTGAAAGCGGTGATGGCTGAAGTTGAAGCTGCACTGGGCAATCGCGGACGTGTTCTGCTGCGTAAGTCAGGTACAGAACCGTTAATTCGCGTGATGGTTGAAGGTGAAGATGAAGCTCAGGTGACTGAATTCGCTCACCGTATTGCCGATGCCGTCAAAGCGGTGTAATCACTAAAGACAGTGAAAACCGGAGTCTGGGACTCCGGTTTTTTTTACTGTACGGGAAGCGACTGTTTATGTCGGCGCTGCCAGAAGTAACCACCGATCATTAATATTACAAGGACTGCCAGCCACGGCAGAACCGCCAGCAAATGCCCTGACCGGGCAAAGGTCAGCGCAATCATCAGTAACCAACCGCCCAGCATCGGAATCGCGGTGCGCTTAACAATGTCCACAGGCGAGACGCCTGCAATTCCCGCGATAGCAATGATGACGCCGGCAATGGGGGATAACGTACGACCAATCCCCGCCGATATCTGGATAGGCAACATCATGACTGCGATGTCGCTACCGATATGACGGCTGATGTCCGGTACCATCGGGGCGAAGGAGAAAAACGCCGCATTTCCGGAGCCCATTAGCGCTGAAATTGCAAAGGTGATAAGGGTCATCAGCAGGATAATAGAGGCGGCGCTGAGGCCAAATTCACCGGAAAGCGACAGCAGCGCATCGACGGCGCCAATGGCTTTCAGTCCGGCTGAAAAGACTTCACCGGCGATAATCAGCGTGACGACGGTAGCAAAAACGCTGCCCATGCTGTCGAAGACTTTTTGTACGCCTGCCATCACCTCGCGCGCCTTACGATGACGGCAATACTCACAAACCAGGGTAATGGCGAGGCTTATCAGTACGGCGGTATCCAGCGTAATTTTGAGCGAACTGAATACTAAATCACTGCACACCAGCATCAACACCAGAGGTAGCATGGGCAGAAAAAGCCAGGCGATCGGTGCTTCAGTTTCATCGGTCGACGTTAATGTCTGCATCTGCTGAGCCACACCGTCACTGCTTTCCCGATGGTCGAAAAAGCGTTGCACAACAATATGTAACAGGGCGATGAACAGAATAACGGGGACGACGATCGGCAACTGATCCTGCACGAAATAGTTCACCACCTCGATGCCTGCGGTTTTGGCGGCGAGAACCGAGTTGCCGGAACCTGGACCAAATTCAACCGCACAGGTACTGGCGATAACGGCGGCAACGGCAGCGCGGCTACAGCCAAGACGGGTCAGCAGCGGGTAGAGCGTCGCCATCAACAGCAGACCCAGCCCGGTGGCGCTGCTGATAAACAGCGACAGGAATTGACCCAGCAACAGCGCCAGCCCCAACAGCAGATACGGTGAGTTCAGGCGTTGCAAAGGGCGAGACGTCACCCGAACCAGCACCTGGCTTGCGCCAATGGCCGACATATATGTAGCGAAACCACCAATCAGCATAATTTGCAGCCCAAGGCCGCCGAGGCGCACGCTCAGGGTATCGCGAATAAACTCAAAGGCATCAAAGGGGCCGAATCCGGTGCTTTTTTTCACCAGGTCACTGAGCGTGGTCATCCCGCTAAAATGCGCGATAAGCAGCAGCACAATCCCGGTCAACAGCAACACTGACTGGGGATGATACTTTTTGAGGATCAGACGTCCGGCAAAAATGATGGCAATTAGCGCCAATAATAATGACATTCTTGCCCCCTTACTCGAAGTTGCCAGTAACCAGGCACTCGCCATCCCGCAGCAACGGCTTACCCGCAGCGAACAGATGGGCCAGCGAGAGGTCATCATTGAGTACACAGATATCGGCACGTTCCCCGGCGCAGAGCACGCCGCCGGAAATACCCAACGAGCGCGCAACGTTTGCCGTCAACATCGCGATCGCTTGTGGCACCGGGATCCCCACATCAATCAGACGAGGAAGAAGATTAAGGTTACCAGCGACCGGTGCCGCGCTTAAGCCTTCCACAATACCCTGGGCGTTAAAGCGCGGAACGCTGCCATTACCATCAGAGCTGATCGTGATGCGATCGGCTGGAACCTGGGCTTCCAGAGCGTGGAGGATTGCCTGCTCCTGAGGCATAAAGCGACTACCGCCAGACGTAACGTCGATATGGCCGCCACGATGAGCGAACGCAATCGCCTGTTCGAACAAGGGCGCTGTTCTCGCAACATGGGTCGGTGAAATGTGGTGAATCGGAATGCCTGCATCACACAGCTCAATAAGCTGTGACATCCCTTCAGGCAGATTCCCCAGATGTACATGCAGTAACCCTTTTTTGCCTGCCAGCAGGGAAGCCACACGGATATCGCTTACTATTCTCAGCAATTCCTGGAAAGAGGGGTAAGAACCACGGTGATCGGCGAGGGCGATTTTGACGCCAAGAATCGCCGGAATGAAGGTCATGTCATCGCGGATGGATCGCGTAATGGTTGGGCTGGGTACCGCGTAGGCTCCCGTATGCATAAATGCGCGTAATCCCTCAAGGTTGAGAGACTGCATTTTGGCGTAGAGGTCTTTGGGCGAACGAGAAATGGCATCGGTACCTAACACGCCGACAACCGTGGTAATACCTGCCTGAATCAGATCGCGTAGCTTGACGGCTGGCGTTCGGCTGGCAAATCCAGCCTCGCCACCGCCACCGGTAAGATGGACATGCTGATCGATTATGCCTGGGATAACCCATTTGCCATGACAATCGATGACCTCGTCGACGCCATCAAACAGGGAAATATCTTTTTCTACCGCCACAATTCGGTCGGCATGAATGAGCAGGGAGCAGAGGCCTAAATCCTCGGGAGAAAAAACACGGGCATTGGTCAATAAAGTAAACATATCGGTCCTGTCAAACGTCGTGGGTGAGAGTCGGCAGGTGAAAAGGAATATTGTTGTTATGATGCCCACCATAAAGCCATTACTATAACTATGACTATTACCGATTTGGTATTGGAGGATGCGGTTATGGCATGGTGGAGAGTTCAACGTGGATTGTAAGTGGCTGGAAGATTTTCTGGCATTGAGTCAGCATGGAAACTACTCTCAGGCCGCGGCGCAGCGGCATATTACTCAACCCGCACTCAGTCGGCGTATAAAGGCGCTGGAAGAGGTGTTAGGGGTGCCGTTGTTTGACCGGACCACGACCCCCGTTACGCTGACACGCTATGGTGAACGCTTTGAACCCTATGCCCGGCACGTCCTCAGTACACTAACAGAGGCGCGCCACGAGCTATCGGCGATGACGCCAGCAACGGACAATACGCTGGTGATGGTTAGCCTGCATACGCTGTCGGTGAATATCCTGCCGGATATGATCAACTATCTGCGACAGAGCGAACCGCAGTTAAATTTTACGGTTAATGCCAGTATTCAGGGGATAGACAACCATTTTAACGCCTTGATAGATCGGCAAATCGATCTGCTGGTGACCTACGATTTACCGTCTTCGCAGCCGGGGCTGGAGATTGCCGGAGGGTTAAAACGTTCACTATGGCGGTATGAGCGATTTATACCGGTTATTTCTGCGCAGTTGGCTAATGCGCTTAACGATCCGCATGTGCCGATCCCATGGCTATGCTATAGCGACTACACCTTTGTCAGACGCATTATTGAGCCAGCTGAACAACGTGTCCGCCCACGTCTGAAAAAAGTGTTTGAGAGTGGTTTAAGCGAAACGATACGAGAATGGTGCTGCGGCATATGGGAATGGCATGGTTACCCGAATCGATGGTGGCGGAAGAGTTGGTGAACCAGCAAATTATTCACTGCTGGCCAGAAAACGCTGACCTGATTTGTGAAATCCCCGTTGTGGTATGGGCGAATCTTGACGATCAACGCGCCGTCATGCAGAGATGCTGGGAGAAGTTGCTGCGTTTTTGATTGATGTGGCGATTTTTTCCGCAGTTGATACAATGCCAACAAATTGCCCTTGCGAAGGTTATTCGCTTTGGTTAGTATTCACACCCGCTTCAGTGGGAAACAGTAAACATTCCCGCTTTAATGGTCGAAGCATTGTACGCGGCAACTCCGCAAGGAACAGGTTGATTATGCACGAAGCTCTTTTAGTAGTTTTCCTTATTGTGGCAATTGGCCTGGTAGGCTTGATCATGCTGCAGCAAGGCAAAGGCGCTGATATGGGAGCCTCTTTTGGCGCAGGCGCTTCTGGTACTCTGTTTGGTTCAAGTGGTTCTGGTAACTTCATGACCCGCATGACAGCTGTATTGGGAACCTTGTTCTTCATCATCAGTCTGGTGCTGGGTAACATGAACAGCAATAAGACCAATAAAGGAAGTGAGTGGGAAAATCTGAGTGCACCGGCGAAAACCGAGCAAACTCAGCCAGCTGCTCCGGCTCAGCCGACCAGCGATATCCCACGCTAAGTATTCTGTACCGAGGTGGTGGAATTGGTAGACACGCTACCTTGAGGTGGTAGTGCCCTAACGGGCTTGTGGGTTCGAGTCCCATCCTCGGTACCAAATTCCAAAAAAAAGACGCTGCAAAGCGTCTTTTTTTTCGTCTGTCATTTGTGGTGGTTCTGTAGGTCGGATAAGACATTTAGGACGCCATCCGACTATTACAATACCTGATGGTGCCAGGCTTATCAGGCCTCAGGGTAACAGAACATCCCTATTTTCTGCGCATAAAAAAGGCCGCTTTCGCGGCCTGAAGATGATGAATATTTACTTCGCCTTGTTTTCCAGATTCTCAACCTGCGGCAGGCCGGTTGTGGAAGAGGCGGTCAGCAGGCCAGACTGTGCATAACCGAACAGCTTCTCGCGGGTATCAGTGATATCCAGATTACGCATGGTCAACTGACCGATACGATCATCCGGAGAGAATACCGAGTCGCCTTTTTCCATCGTCAGACGTTCTGGTTTGTAAGTCAGATTGTCCGACACGGTGTTGAGGATTGAGTAGTCATTACCGCGACGCAGTTCCAGCGTCACTTCACCCGTAATCTGGCTGGCAACCCAACGCTGCAGACCGTCACGCAGCATCAGCGCCTGAGAGTCAAACCAGCGGCCCTGATACAACAGACGACCAAGCTGGCGACCGTGCGCGTGATACTGCTCGATGGTGTCTTCGTTGTGAATCCCGGTCAGCAGACGCTCGTAGGCGATGTGCAGCAATGCCATCCCCGGAGCTTCGTAGATGCCCCGGCTTTTCGCTTCAATGATCCGGTTTTCAATCTGATCGCTCATACCCAGACCGTGACGACCGCCGATGCGGTTGGCTTCCAGCATCATCTCAACGTCGTCGCTGAAGGTTTTACCGTTCAGCGCTATCGGATGACCCTGCTCAAAACGCACGGTGACTTCTTCTGCCGGGATCTTCACGCTCTCATCCCAGAATTTCACGCCCATAATCGGGTTGACGATTTTGACGCTGGAGTTCAGAAACTCGAGGTCTTTTGCTTCGTGGGTCGCCCCGAGCATATTGGAGTCCGTGGAGTACGCTTTCTCAACGGACATCTTGTAGTCGAAACCACAGGCAATCATAAATTCGGACATCTCATGGCGACCGCCGAGTTCATCGATAAAATCGGTATCGAGCCATGGTTTGTAAATCTGCAGTTCGGCGTTGGTCAGCAAACCGTAACGATAGAAACGTTCAATATCGTTACCTTTATAGGTGCTACCGTCACCCCAGATATTTACGCCATCTTCTTTCATGGCCGCAACCAGCATGGTGCCGGTGACAGCACGGCCCAGCGGAGTGGTATTGAAATAGGTCAGTCCGCCGGTGGTGTTGTGGAATGCACCGCACTGAATCGCTGCGATCCCTTCGGCAACCAGTTGCTTACGGCAATCTACCAGGCGAGCATTCTCAGCACCATATTCCATTGCACGGCGAGGAATGGCGTCATAGTCATCCTCATCCGGCTGGCCCAAATTCGCAGTATATGCATATGGGACAGCCCCTTTTTGTCGCATCCACAGCAGTGCTGCACTGGTGTCCAGGCCGCCGGAAAAAGCGATACCAATACGTTGACCTACCGGGAGATGCTTGAGAATCGTCGTCATAAAATAAAACCCTGCTTGATAGACTGGTGAAGAGGTCGGCTTATTATACTAATTGCATTTTTATGCAAAATAAGTGAGTTTTCATTTAATCATCTTTTCTGGATGACAGGAAGAGTTTAGTGATAATTTCGTTAAATAACGGCGCGGGTGATACATTTATCTGGTCGAATATTCGCTGGGCAGCATTCATTGATTTGCATAGTCGTAACAAGGTTGACATACCGCATAGTGAATCAATATACTGTGCGCAGATTTTACGTCCCGTCCTCGGTACCAAATCCCAGCAGTATTTGCATTTTTTACCCAAAACGAGTAAAATTTGCCACGTTTCAGGCGCGGGGTGGAGCAGCCTGGTAGCTCGTCGGGCTCATAACCCGAAGGTCGTCGGTTCAAATCCGGCCCCCGCAACCACTTTCCCTTAGAGTTCTTTTTCAAATATACTGTGAAGACTTAGGCCTTCGTAGCTGGATTTGAAAAAAATTCTTTCGGAAGGTTTTCCGAACCGCAGGTGCGGTTATAGGGTTCAGTTATATAAAGCCCCGATTTATCGGGGTTTTTTGTTATCTGACTACAGAATAACTGGGCTTTAGGCCCTTTTTTTATGTCTTGGGGGTGGGCTTGTCCACATTAGAGCAAAAATTAACAGAGATGATTACAGCGCCAGTTGAAGCCCTGGGCTACGAGTTGGTCGGCATCGAATTTATTCGTGGTCGCACATCCACACTGCGCATCTATATTGATAGTGAAGATGGCATCAATGTTGATGATTGTGCTGATGTGAGCCATCAGGTAAGCGCCGTGATGGATGTCGAAGACCCAATCACCGTTGCCTACAACCTGGAAGTCTCCTCTCCGGGTCTCGACCGTCCTCTGTTCACAGCTGAACACTACGTGCGTTTCCTGGGTGAAGAAGTGACGCTGGTTCTTCGTATGGCGGTACAAAACCGTCGTAAATGGCAGGGCGTTATCAAAGCGGTGGATGGTGAGATGATCACGGTCACAGTCGAAGGTAAAGATGAAGTGTTCGCGCTGAGTAATATCCAGAAGGCGAACCTGGTTCCCCACTTTTAACAGTCTGGATTGAGGTGAAAAGCCCGCGATGAACAAAGAAATTTTGGCTGTTGTTGAAGCCGTATCCAACGAAAAAGCGCTGCCACGCGAGAAAATTTTTGAAGCGCTGGAAAGTGCGCTGGCTACAGCAACAAAGAAAAAATATGAGCAAGAGATCGACGTTCGCGTAGAAATCGATCGTAAAAGCGGTGATTTCGATACCTTCCGTCGTTGGGTAATCGTAGAAGAAGTTACTCAGCCGACCAAAGAAATTACGCTGGAAGCGGCACGCTTCGAAGACGAAAGCCTGAACGTGGGCGAATATGTTGAAGATCAGATTGAATCTGTCACCTTTGACCGTATCACCACCCAGACCGCGAAACAGGTTATCGTACAGAAAGTACGTGAAGCCGAACGCGCAATGGTTGTCGATCAGTTCCGCGAACACGAAGGCGAAATCGTCACCGGTGTGGTGAAGAAAGTTAACCGCGACAACATTTCTCTGGATCTGGGCAGCAATGCTGAAGCCGTGATCCTGCGTGAAGACATGCTGCCGCGTGAAAACTTCCGCCCAGGTGACCGTATCCGCGGCGTTCTTTACTCTGTACGCCCGGAAGCGCGCGGTGCCCAGCTGTTCGTAACCCGTTCCAAACCGGAAATGCTGATAGAGCTGTTCCGCATTGAAGTGCCGGAAATTGGCGAAGAAGTGATCGAAATTAAAGCGGCTGCTCGCGATCCGGGTTCACGTGCGAAAATCGCCGTTAAGACCAACGACAAGCGTATTGATCCGGTCGGCGCCTGTGTGGGTATGCGCGGTGCGCGCGTTCAGGCGGTTTCTACCGAACTGGGCGGCGAGCGTATCGATATCGTCCTGTGGGATGATAACCCGGCGCAGTTCGTGATTAACGCAATGGCGCCAGCAGACGTCGCTTCTATCGTGGTGGATGAAGACAAACACACCATGGATATCGCGGTTGAAGCCGGTAACCTGGCTCAGGCGATTGGACGTAATGGTCAGAACGTCCGCCTGGCTTCACAACTGAGCGGTTGGGAACTCAACGTGATGACCGTTGATGACCTGCAGGCGAAGCATCAGGCTGAAGCACATGCAGCCATTGATACCTTCACCAAATATCTCGATATCGATGAAGATTTCGCGACAGTTCTGGTGGAAGAAGGTTTTGCGACGCTGGAAGAACTGGCCTACGTGCCAATGAAAGAGCTGTTGGAAATTGACGGCCTGGATGAACAGACCGTTGAAGCGCTGCGCGAGCGTGCTAAAAACGCACTGACCACTCTGGCACTGGCCCAGGAAGAAAGTCTCGGTGATAACAAACCGGCTGACGATCTGCTGAATCTGGAAGGATTGGATCGTGAGATGGCCTTCAAACTGGCTGCCCGTGGTGTTTGTACGCTGGAAGATCTCGCTGAACAGGGCATTGATGATCTGGCTGATATCGAAGGGTTGACCGACGAAAAAGCCGGTGAGCTGATTATGGCTGCCCGTAATATTTGCTGGTTCGGCGACGAAGCGTAATAAACTGTAGCAGGAAGGAACAGTATGACAGATGTAACCGTAAAAACGCTGGCTGCAGAGATACAGACCTCCGTGGATCGCCTGGTACAGCAATTTGCTGATGCAGGTATCCCGAAGTCTGCTGACGACTCTGTGTCCGCACAAGAGAAACAAACCTTACTGGCGCATCTGAACCGTGAAAACGGCTCAGCGCCCGATAAGTTGACATTGCAGCGTAAAACGCGCAGTACTCTCAATATTCCAGGTACCGGTGGAAAAAGCAAATCGGTACAAATCGAAGTCCGCAAGACACGCACCTTTGTGAAACGCGATCCGCAAGAGGCTGAACGCCTTGCCGCGGAAGAGCAGGCGCAGCGTGAAGCGGAAGAGCAAGCCCGTCGTGAGGCAGAAGAAGCTGCCAAACGCGAGGCGCAACAAAAAGCCGAACGTGAGGCCGCAGAACAAGCTAAGCGTGAAGCCGCTGATAAAGCGAAACGTGAAGCTGCGGAAAAAGACAAAGTGAGCAATCAACAGACCGACGATATGACTAAAACCGCCCAGGCCGAAAAAGCCCGCCGTGAAAATGAAGCCGCAGAACTGAAGCGTAAAGCGGAAGAAGAAGCACGTCGCAAGCTTGAAGAAGAAGCGCGCCGCGTAGCGGAAGAAGCTCGCCGTATGGCGGAAGAAAACGAGAAGAATGGTGTGAATAACGCTGAACCTGTTGAAGATACCAGCGATTATCACGTCACTACCTCTCAGCATGCTCGCCAGGCAGAAGACGAGAACGATCGTGAAGTAGAAGGCGGCCGTGGTCGTACTCGCAGCACGAAAGCAGCGCGTCCGGCGAAGAAAGGTAACAAACACGCTGAATCTAAAGCTGACCGTGAAGAAGCGCGTGCAGCGGTTCGCGGCGGTAAAGGCGGTAAGCAGCGTAAAGGTTCCGCTCTGCAGCAGGGCTTCCAGAAGCCGGCTCAGGCCGTTAACCGTGACGTTGTGATCGGCGAAACCATCACCGTTGGCGATCTGGCGAACAAGATGGCAGTCAAAGGTTCCCAGGTCATCAAAGCGATGATGAAGCTGGGCGCAATGGCGACCATTAACCAGGTCATCGACCAGGAAACCGCACAGCTGGTTGCCGAAGAGATGGGCCACAAAGTTATCCTGCGTCGTGAAAACGAGCTGGAAGAAGCAGTAATGAGCGACCGTGACACCGGCGCTGCGGCAGAACCGCGCGCACCGGTAGTGACCATCATGGGTCACGTTGACCACGGTAAAACGTCTCTGCTGGACTACATTCGCTCCACGAAAGTTGCCTCTGGCGAAGCGGGTGGCATTACTCAGCACATCGGTGCGTACCATGTTGAAACTGACAACGGTATGATCACTTTCCTGGATACCCCGGGTCACGCCGCGTTTACCTCCATGCGTGCTCGTGGTGCTCAGGCAACGGATATCGTTGTTCTGGTTGTTGCAGCAGATGACGGCGTGATGCCGCAGACTATTGAAGCTATCCAGCACGCGAAAGCGGCAGGTGTGCCGGTAGTGGTTGCAGTCAACAAAATCGATAAACCAGAAGCGGATCCAGATCGCGTTAAAAACGAACTGTCCCAGTACGGCATCATGCCGGAAGATTGGGGCGGCGAGAGCCAGTTCGTCCACGTTTCTGCGAAAGCGGGTACCGGTATCGACGAACTGCTGGATGCTATCCTGCTGCAGGCCGAAGTACTGGAACTGAAAGCTGTGCGTAAAGGTATGGCGAGCGGTGCGGTTATCGAATCCTTCCTGGATAAAGGTCGTGGTCCGGTTGCTACCGTGCTGGTACGTGAAGGTACGCTGAACAAAGGCGACATCGTACTGTGTGGTTTCGAATACGGCCGCGTTCGCGCGATGCGTAACGAACTGGGTCAGGAAGTACTGGAAGCGGGTCCGTCCATTCCGGTGGAAATCCTGGGTCTGTCCGGTGTTCCGGCTGCGGGTGACGAAGTTACCGTTGTTCGTGACGAGAAGAAAGCCCGTGAAGTTGCACTGTACCGTCAGGGCAAATTCCGTGAAGTTAAACTGGCTCGTCAGCAGAAATCTAAACTGGAGAACATGTTCGCCAACATGACCGAAGGCGAAGTTCACGAAGTGAACATCGTTCTGAAGGCCGATGTTCAGGGTTCTGTAGAAGCGATTTCCGACTCTTTACTGAAACTGTCTACCGACGAAGTAAAAGTGAAGATTATCGGTTCTGGCGTAGGTGGTATCACCGAAACCGACGCGACCCTGGCTGCGGCATCCAACGCGATACTGGTTGGCTTCAACGTCCGTGCTGATGCCTCTGCACGTAAAGTTATTGAATCAGAAAGCCTGGATCTGCGTTACTACTCCGTCATCTATCATCTGATCGACGAAGTGAAAGCAGCGATGAGCGGCATGCTGTCTCCGGAACTGAAACAGCAGATCATTGGTCTGGCTGAAGTTCGTGATGTGTTCAAATCACCGAAATTCGGCGCTATCGCAGGCTGTATGGTTACCGAAGGCACGATTAAACGTCACAACCCAATCCGCGTACTGCGCGACAACGTGGTTATCTATGAAGGCGAGCTGGAATCCCTGCGCCGCTTCAAGGATGACGTCAACGAAGTCCGTAATGGCATGGAATGTGGTATCGGCGTTAAGAACTACAACGACGTTCGCGTTGGCGATATGATCGAAGTGTTCGAGATTATCGAGATCAAACGTACCATCGCATAATCTTCGTCGTCTTTTGGGCCGCAACTGCGTTGGCTGCGCTCGATCACCCCGGTCACATAGTTATCTATGCTTCCGGGGATTTACGAGTTTGCCGCCTTGCTGCAACCCAAAATCCTTAGAAGATGATTAAGTGTAGGCTGGGGAAGCGAAGCGCCACCCGGCAAGAAATTTAAAAAGGGGCTTATGGCCCCTTTTTTGTCTTTATTCTGGAGAATTTATTATGGCGAAAGAATTTGGTCGCCCACAGCGTGTCGCGCAGGAGATGCAGAAAGAAATCGCACTCATCCTGCAACGCGAAATCAAAGACCCGCGTGTTGGTATGATGACCACCGTATCGGGTGTTGAGATGTCCCGAGACCTGGCATACGCTAAAGTGTTCGTGACTTTCCTTAACGATCAGGACGAAGCTGCCGTGAAAAACGGCATTAAGGCACTGCAGGAAGCCTCTGGTTTTATCCGCTCTCTGCTGGGTAAAGCAATGCGTTTGCGTATCGTGCCTGAGCTGACCTTCTTCTACGACAATTCGTTAGTTGAAGGGATGCGCATGTCCAACCTGGTGACCAGCGTGGTGAAACATGACGATGAGCGTCGTGTGAACCCAGCGGACGACAGCAAGGAGGACTGATGAGTCGTCCTCGTCGTCGTGGTCGCGACATTCACGGTGTTCTGCTGCTGGATAAGCCGCAGGGCATGTCCAGCAATGACGTACTGCAAAAAGTAAAGCGCATCTACAATGCCAACCGCGCGGGACATACCGGCGCGCTGGATCCGCTGGCAACAGGCATGCTGCCTATCTGCCTCGGTGAAGCGACTAAGTTTTCCCAGTATTTGCTGGATTCTGACAAACGCTATCGTGTGGTTGCCCGTCTGGGCCAGCGTACCGACACCTCCGATGCCGATGGGCAAATCGTGCAGGAGCGTCCGGTAACCTTCAGCGCAGAGCAGCTTGCGAGCGCGCTGGAGACTTTCCGCGGCGATATCGAGCAGATTCCGTCAATGTATTCGGCGCTGAAGTACCAGGGTAAAAAGCTGTACGAATATGCGCGTCAGGGCATTGAAGTGCCGCGTGAAGCGCGCCCGATTACCGTCTATGAGCTGCTGTTTATTCGCCACGAAGGTAACGAGCTGGAGCTGGAAGTTCACTGCTCCAAAGGCACTTATATTCGCACCATCGTTGACGATCTCGGTGAGAAGCTGGGCTGCGGCGCGCACGTAACGTATCTGCGTCGTCTGACGGTCAGCAAGTATCCGGTGGATCGTATGGTTACGCTGGAACATCTGCATGAGCTGGTTGAACAGGCCGAACAGCAGAACATTCCGGCGGCGCAGCTGCTTGATCCTTTGCTGATGCCAATGGACAGTCCTGCATCGGACTACCCTGTTGTTAATTTGCCTTTAACATCGTCGGTTTACTTTAAAAATGGTAACCCGGTACGGACGTCAGGTGCGCCGCTGGAAGGGCTGGTGCGCGTGACGGAAGGCGATGATGGCAAGTTTATCGGCATGGGGGAGATGGACGATGAAGGTCGTGTCGCCCCTCGTCGCCTGGTGGTTGAGTATCCTGCATAGCGCTCTCTGTCTTGCGATAAAAGGGCGCTGCGAGTAGAATACTGCCGCTTAACGTCGCGTAAATTGTTTAACAATCTGCGTGGCGTGTACACAAAATCATTCGAGCTGCATCAAGGCGGCAGGTCTGAGGATCCTCAGGAGCTTACTCAGGTAAGTGACCGAGGTGAGCGGACACAGCCAGCGCAGGGTCAGTTTGAAGAAGGCGTGTATACACTGGGATAGCTGAATTAGAGATCGGCATCCTTTCATTCTTAACACTTTGGAGTTTTAAAATGTCTCTAAGTACTGAAGCTACCGCTAAAATCGTTTCTGAGTTTGGTCGTGATGCAAACGACACCGGTTCTACCGATGTTCAGGTTGCTCTGTTGACTGCACAGATTAACCACCTGCAGGGCCACTTTGCAGAGCACAAAAAAGATCACCACAGCCGTCGTGGTCTGCTGCGCATGGTTTCTCAGCGTCGTAAACTGCTCGACTACCTGAAACGTAAAGATGTTGCACGTTACACCGCGCTGATCGAGCGTCTGGGTCTGCGTCGCTAATTCTTTCGAGTTTCAGAAAGAGGGGGCCTTCATGGCCCCTTTTTTCCAGCAGATGGCAGCAATTCGCTGGAAACTAATGTATTGTTGCTATGAATGATCTTCCGTTGCAGAGGTTCGCGCGGCTAATGAGAGGCTTTACTCATGCTTATGGGTTAGGGTTGTCATTAGTCGCGAGGATGCGCAGAAGATCGGGTATTAACGATGGCGCAAAAATGTGCCGTCAAAAAATAGAGAAAGGATATTAATTTGCTTAATCCGATCGTTCGTAAATTCCAGTACGGTCAGCATACCGTTACGCTGGAAACCGGCATGATGGCGCGTCAGGCGACTGCCGCTGTTATGGTTAGCATGGATGACACTGCGGTATTCGTTACCGTTGTTGGCCAGAAAAAAGCGAAACCAGGCCAGGACTTTTTCCCACTGACCGTTAACTATCAGGAGCGTACCTACGCTGCTGGCCGTATCCCGGGTAGCTTCTTCCGTCGTGAAGGCCGTCCGAGTGAAGGCGAAACTCTGATCGCGCGTCTGATTGACCGCCCGGTTCGCCCGCTGTTCCCGGAAGGCTTCGTTAACGAAGTTCAGGTTATCGCGACCGTTGTTTCCGTTAACCCGCAGGTTAACCCGGATATCGTGGCAATGATTGGTGCATCTGCTGCGCTGACTCTGTCTGGCATCCCATTCAACGGCCCGATCGGTGCTGCACGTGTTGGTTACATCAATGACCAGTACGTACTGAACCCGACTCAGGACGAACTGAAAGAAAGCAAGCTGGACCTGGTTGTTGCTGGTACTGAAGCTGCCGTACTGATGGTTGAATCCGAAGCTGAACTGCTGAGCGAAGACCAGATGCTGGGCGCTGTAGTATTCGGCCACGAACAGCAGCAGGTTGTTATTCAGGCTATCAACGAGCTGGCGAAAGAAGCTGGCAAACCGCGTTGGGACTGGCAGCCAGAAGCCGTCAACGAAGCGCTGAACGCACGCGTTGCCGCACTGGCAGAAGCTCGTCTGAGCGATGCTTACCGTATCACCGACAAACAAGAGCGTTACGCTCAGGTTGACGTGATCAAATCTGAAACCATCGCAACTCTGGTGGCTGAAGACGAAACCCTGGACGCTAACGAACTGGGTGAAATCCTGCACGCTATCGAGAAAAATGTTGTTCGCAGCCGCGTACTGGCAGGCGAGCCGCGCATCGATGGCCGTGAAAAAGATATGATCCGTGGTCTGGACGTGCGTACTGGCGTTCTGCCGCGTACCCACGGTTCCGCACTGTTCACCCGTGGTGAAACTCAGGCGCTGGTTACTGCGACCCTGGGCACCACTCGTGATGCGCAGAACCTTGACGAGCTGATGGGCGAGCGTACTGACAACTTCCTGTTCCACTACAACTTCCCTCCGTACTGCGTAGGTGAAACCGGTATGGTCGGTTCTCCGAAGCGTCGTGAGATTGGTCACGGTCGTCTGGCGAAGCGTGGCGTACTGGCAGTGATGCCGGAACTGGATAAATTCCCGTACACCGTACGTGTGGTTTCTGAAATCACCGAATCTAACGGTTCTTCTTCCATGGCTTCCGTATGTGGTGCTTCTCTGGCGCTGATGGACGCAGGCGTGCCGATCAAAGCTGCCGTTGCGGGTATCGCGATGGGTCTGGTGAAAGAAGGCGACAACTTTGTTGTTCTGTCTGACATCCTGGGCGACGAAGACCACCTGGGCGATATGGACTTCAAAGTGGCGGGTTCCCGCGACGGTATCTCTGCACTGCAGATGGATATCAAAATTGAAGGTATCACCAAAGAGATCATGCAGGTTGCTCTGAACCAGGCTAAAGGTGCGCGTCTGCACATCCTGGGTGTGATGGAACAAGCGATCAACGCACCGCGTGGTGACATTTCTCAGTTCGCTCCGCGTATCCACACCATCAAGATCAGCCCGGACAAGATCAAAGACGTTATCGGTAAAGGCGGTTCTGTTATCCGTGCTCTGACCGAAGAAACCGGCACCACCATTGAAATTGAAGATGATGGTACTGTGAAGATTGCTGCGACCGACGGCGAGAAAGCGAAATATGCTATCCGTCGTATCGAAGAGATCACCGCAGAGATCGAAGTAGGCCGTATCTACAATGGTAAAGTGACCCGTATCGTTGACTTTGGCGCATTCGTTGCCATTGGTGGCGGTAAAGAAGGTCTGGTACACATCTCTCAGATCGCTGACAAACGCGTTGAGAAAGTGACCGATTACCTGCAGATGGGCCAGGAAGTACCGGTCAAAGTTCTGGAAGTTGATCGCCAGGGCCGTGTTCGTCTGAGCATTAAAGAAGCAACTGAGCAGTCTCAGCCTGCAGGCGAACCGGAAGCTCCGGCAAGCCAGGGCGAGTAAGGTTGCCATTGCCCTCCGTGAAAGCGGAGGGCTTTTAACCCGGCAGGACGCCTTGTTAGCAACCGGGGAACCTGGACGTTCATTCAATCGTTGTCTTCGGGAGTGGGAAATGAAGCCTTTTTTGCGCTGGTGTTTCGTTGCGACAGCACTCACGCTGGCTGGATGCAGTAATTCCGCCTGGCGTAAGAGTGAAGTCCTCGCAGTACCATTGCAACCGACTTTGCAGCAGGAAGTGATTCTGGCACGTATGGAACAAATTCTTGCCAGTCGGGCTTTAACCGATGACGAACGCGCACAGCTTTTATATGAGCGCGGAGTGTTGTATGATAGTCTCGGTCTGAGGGCACTGGCGCGAAATGATTTTTCACAAGCGCTGGCAATCCGACCAGATATGCCTGAAGTATTCAATTACTTAGGTATATATTTAACGCAGGCAGGCAATTTTGATGCTGCCTATGAAGCGTTTGATTCTGTACTTGAGCTTGATCCAACTTACAACTACGCGCACTTAAATCGCGGTATCGCATTGTATTACGGCGGTCGCGACAAGTTAGCGCAAGATGATCTGCTAGCGTTTTATCAAGACGATCCCAATGATCCTTTCCGTAGTCTGTGGCTTTATCTCGCCGAGCAGAAGCTCGATGAGAAGCAGGCTAAAGAAGCGTTAAAGCAACGCTTTGAGAAATCGGATAAAGAGCAATGGGGATGGAACATTGTCGAGTTCTACCTGGGCAACATTAGCGAAGCAACGCTGATGGAACGCCTAAAGGCGGACGCAACGGATAACACCTCGCTCGCTGAGCATCTCAGTGAAACCAACTTCTATTTAGGTAAGTACTACCTAAGTCTGGGGGATTTGGACAACGCTACGGCATTGTTCAAACTGGCGGTGGCTAACAACGTTCATAACTTTGTTGAGCACCGATACGCATTGTTGGAATTATCGCTCCTGGGCCAGGACCAAGATGACCTGGCAGAATCGGACCAGCAATAGCTGACGTACACATCAGCCCGTAATCTTTTTTGATTGCCATCACCTTCACGGGTGAGGGCGTTGTTGTTCGTTAATACACCTACTTTGAGCCGGTTCACACTTTTCAATGAAAATTGCAGATCAATTTCATGATGAGTTATGTAGACTGGCCGCCATTAATTTTGAGGCACACGTACTACATGGCTGAATTCGAAACCACTTTTGCAGATCTGGGCCTGAAGGCTCCTATCCTTGAAGCCCTTACCGATCTGGGTTACGAAAAACCATCTCCAATCCAGGCAGAGTGCATTCCGCATCTGCTGGGCGGCCGCGATGTTCTGGGTATGGCCCAGACGGGTAGCGGCAAAACTGCAGCGTTCTCTTTACCGCTGCTCAACAATCTTGATCCTGAGCTGAAGGCACCTCAGATTCTGGTGCTGGCACCGACCCGCGAACTGGCGGTTCAGGTTGCAGAAGCCATGACGGATTTCTCTAAACACATGCGCGGCGTGAACGTGGTTGCCCTGTACGGCGGCCAACGTTATGACGTGCAATTACGTGCCCTGCGTCAGGGACCACAGATCGTTGTCGGTACGCCGGGCCGTCTGCTGGACCACCTGAAGCGCGGTACTCTGGACCTCTCCAAACTGAGCGGTCTGGTACTGGACGAAGCTGATGAAATGCTGCGTATGGGCTTCATCGAAGACGTTGAAACCATCATGGCGCAGATCCCGGAAGGTCATCAGACCGCTCTGTTCTCCGCGACTATGCCGGAAGCGATTCGTCGTATTACCCGCCGCTTTATGAAAGAGCCGCAGGAAGTACGCATTCAGTCCAGCGTAACTACCCGTCCTGACATCAGCCAGAGCTACTGGACCGTCTGGGGCATGCGTAAAAATGAAGCGCTGGTGCGTTTCCTGGAAGCAGAAGACTTTGATGCGGCGATTATCTTCGTTCGTACCAAAAATGCGACCCTGGAAGTGGCAGAAGCGCTGGAGCGTAGCGGTTATAGCAGCGCTGCACTGAACGGCGACATGAACCAGTCCCTGCGTGAGCAGACTCTGGAGCGTCTGAAAGATGGCCGTCTGGATATTCTGATTGCTACCGACGTTGCGGCCCGTGGCCTGGACGTTGAGCGTATCAGCCTGGTTGTTAACTACGACATCCCGATGGATTCCGAATCTTACGTTCACCGTATCGGCCGTACCGGTCGTGCGGGCCGTGCGGGTCGCGCGCTGCTGTTCGTTGAGAACCGTGAGCGTCGTCTGCTGCGTAACATCGAACGCACCATGAAGCTGACTATTCCGGAAGTAGAACTGCCGAACGCAGACCTGCTGGGCAAACGCCGTCTGGAAAAATTCGCCGCTAAAGTACAGCAGCAGCTGGAAAGCAGCGATCTGGATCAGTACCGTGCTCTGCTGGCGAAAATGCAGCCGGAAGAAGAACTGGATATCGAAACGCTGGCAGCAGCACTGCTGAAAATGGCTCAGGGCGAACGTCCGCTGATCCTGCCGCCAGATGCGCCGATGCGTCCGAAACGCGAATTCCGCGACCGTGACGATCGTGGTCCGCGTGACCGCAACGATCGTGGCCCGCGTGGTGACCGTAATGAGCGTGGTGGTGAAGACCGTCCGCGTCGTGAACGTCGTGACGTTGGCGATATGCAGCTGTACCGCATTGAAGTGGGCCGTGATGACGGTGTTGAAGTCCGTCATATCGTTGGTGCGATTGCTAACGAAGGCGATATCAGCAGCCGTTACATCGGTAACATCAAGCTGTTTGCTTCCCACTCAACCATCGAGCTGCCGAAAGGTATGCCGGGCGACGTGCTGCAGCACTTTACCCGTACTCGCATCCTGAACAAGCCGATGAACATGCAGCTGGTTGGCGATGCAGTTCCGCACACCGGTGGTGAGCGTCGTGGCGGTGGCCGTTTCAGCGGTGAGCGTCGTGAAGGCGGTCGTGGCGAAGGTCGTGGTTTCAGCGGTGAGCGTCGTGAAGGCGGTCGTAGCGAAGGTCGTCGTTTCAGCGGCGAACGTCGTGAAGGCAACCGCGGTCCGCGTCGTGACGATTCTTCTGCTCCGCGTCGTGATGATTCCGCTGGTCGTCGTCGTTTCGGTGGTGATGCGTAATCCATGCGAAATTACGGTTTAATACCGTAAAGTAAAATATACAGCCCCGATCTCAACAATCGGGGCTTTTTTTATTTCATTTGTACTCGTGTACTGGTACAGTGCAGCACATTGAAATGTAGTCACAATATAAATGACTGGAGAGATGGCTAAATGGCAACACTAACCACCACCCAAACGTCACCTTCGCTGCTTGGCGGCGTGGTGATCATCGGCGGCACCATTATTGGCGCAGGGATGTTTTCTCTGCCAGTGGTCATGTCCGGGGCGTGGTTCTTCTGGTCAATGGCGGCGCTGATCTTCACCTGGTTTTGTATGCTGCACTCCGGGCTGATGATCCTTGAAGCTAACCTCAATTACCGCATTGGTTCCAGCTTTGACACCATCACGAAAGATCTGCTGGGCAAAGGCTGGAACGTTGTGAACGGCATCTCGATTGCTTTCGTTCTCTATATCCTTACCTATGCGTATATCTCGGCGAGCGGTTCGATCCTGCATCACACCTTCTCGGAGATGTCGCTGAACGTTCCGGCGCGTGCGGCGGGTCTTGGTTTTGCGCTGCTGGTGGCGTTCGTGGTGTGGTTAAGCACCAAAGCGGTTAGCCGCATGACGGCGATTGTGCTGGGCGCGAAGGTGATTACTTTTTTCCTGACCTTCGGCAGTCTGCTGGGGCATGTTACGCCCACGACGCTGTTTAACGTGGCGCAGAGCAACGCTTCGTATACGCCGTACCTGCTGATGACGTTACCGTTCTGCCTGGCCTCATTCGGCTATCACGGCAACGTCCCGAGCCTGATGAAGTACTACGGCAAAGATCCGAAGACCATCGTTAAGTGCCTGGTGTACGGCACGCTGCTGGCGCTGGTGCTGTATACCGTATGGTTGCTGGGGACGATGGGTAACATCCCGCGTCCGGAATTTATCGGTATTGCGCAGCAGGGCGGTAACATTGATGTGCTGGTACAGGCGCTGAGCGGCGTGCTGAACAGCCGCAGTCTGGATCTGCTGCTGGTGGTGTTCTCCAACTTTGCGGTGGCGAGTTCATTCCTCGGCGTCACGCTCGGTCTGTTTGACTATTTGGCGGATCTGTTTAGTTTTGATGACTCGGCAATGGGACGTTTTAAAACGGCATTGCTGACGTTTGTCCCGCCGATTGTCGGTGGTCTGCTGTGGCCGAACGGTTTCCTGTACGCCATTGGCTATGCAGGGCTTGCCGCAACCATCTGGGCCGCCATTGTTCCGGCGCTGCTGGCCCGTAAATCCCGTGAGCGTTTCGGCAGCCCGAAATTCCGTGTCTGGGGCGGCAAGCCGATGATTGCGCTGATCCTGGTATTCGGTATCGGCAACGCGGTTATCCATATTCTGTCGAGCGTGAATTTGTTGCCTGTGTACCAGTAACCTTTTAGTGCCGGATGGCGGTTGCGCCTTATCCGGCCTATATGGTCTCGTAAGCCCGGTAAGCGAAGCGCCACCGGGCAAAACAACGATTACCCCACCAACTCTTCTTTCACCTGCATCGCCAGGTCAAACGAATGTAGCCGTGCCTGATGATCAAAAATCTGGCCGTTAACCATAATTTCATCGGCCTGGGTTTCACGCAAAATGGCGTCGAGACCGTGTCGCACTTTCGCCTTATCACCAACCAGCGACATGCTCAGCGCCTGTTGTACGCCGTACTGCTCGGAAGCGGACCACAGCTGATGCATATTCTCTACCGGTGGCGGTAGCTGGCCGGTTTCGCCACGACGCAGTTTCACAAACGCCTGCTGCATTGAGGTGAAAAGAAATTCGGCATCGCGGTTGCTGTCGGCGGCAATGATGTTGATGCACACCATCGCATACGGCTTTGCCAGACGCGCTGAGGGCTTGAACTGGGTGCGATACAGATGCAGCGCCTGATGCAACATATCCGGAGCAAAGTGCGAGGCGAAGGCAAATGGCAGGCCGAGCTGGGCTGCCAGCTGTGCGCTGTACAGACTGGAGCCTAATAACCAGACCGGGATCTGCTCGCCGTAGCCGGGAACCGGGCGTACATGAGGATTTGGATCGCGGGCGTCGAACCAGTCCACCAGTTCAGCTACGTCGCGCGGGAAGTTATCGATATCACCACTCATATGGCGGCGCAACGCGCGCATGGTCGGCTGGTCGCTACCCGGCGCGCGGCCAAGCCCGAGATCGATTCGTCCCGGATACAGCGTATTCAGGGTACCGAACTGCTCGGCGATCACCAGCGGCGAATGGTTGGGCAGCATAACGCCGCCAGAACCAAGATGCAGCGTGGTGGTATTGGCAGCCAGATAGCCAATCAGCACAGAGGTCGCCGCGCTGGCGATGCCGGTCATGTTGTGATGTTCTGCCAGCCAGTAGCGGTGGTAGCCGCGCTTTTCGGCCAGTCGAGCGAGATCAAGCGAGTGTGTGAAGGCCTCTTTTGCCGAAGATCCTTCAGGGATCGGCGCCAGATCCAGCACCGAGAACGGAATAGTTTTGTCAGTCATAACGGCTCACTTTGTTACCGGTTAATCTTTTAATACTGCATTAAAGATTAGCGAATGTTGTTAACAAAGTGAGCTATTAATCACGGCTGTAGTTCAAGACCTGCCAGTCGCTTCCAGTAGCCGTTGCAGTCGCTGTGGGTAGCAAGCGGTAATGGGGCAGTGCCATTTTCATTGGCGCGGAAGGCATCGAGCATGGCGAACGTGTCGCTGCCTGAAGGGGACAGACGCACAATATCAACCAGACCCTGCATCGATATCAGCTCGTTGCCGAGGTTGTAAACATAGCCGCTCATAGTCTGGATGCCGTTGAGGACAAAGACCTGCTGATTCTCCTGCGACAGCACATCGCGCCCATTCGGGTATTTGATGCAGCAGGTTTCACACTCGTCTTTTGGACGGTCTTCAGAGCGTGCGGTAAAGCAGCGGGCAGAGTACGCCAGCGGCAGATGCCCGTAGCTCAGTACCTCTACTTCAAACTGATTGCGAATACCCAGCTCTTCACACTGGTTAAGCAGATTGACCAGCCAGTCACGGGACAGTTCTACCGGCATACACCAGCGCACCATGCCCTGCCTGAGCAACAAACGCAGGGTTACCGCGTTGTAGCAGTTGAGCGCATGCCCGGCGACAAACGGCAGCTTACGCTCGGCGCACATGTTTACCACACCGAGATCGCTGGCTTCCAGCAGGAAGTCGCCGTTTTCGACATAGCGCTTCAGTTCTCCCAGCTCAGAGGAGGCCTGCACCAGCGCCAGCGTTGACAGCACCACCTGTTTACCGCTGCCAGCGAGCGATTTCGCCATATCGATCCAGTCGCCTACTTTGGTAGCGCGGCGTTTACTGCACACCGCTTCGCCAAGGTAGATAACGTCGGCCTGGCTGGTGGCGGCCTGCTGATAAAAATCTTCCAGCGTTTCTTTCGGCCAGTACCACAGCACCGGCCCTAAGGAATATTTCATTGCTTCTCTCACTGCCATTTACGGTGATACGCGCCAAGCGTGGTCTGCGTGCCTTCGGACATTGAACCGAGCGTTTCCATCCACGCGGCCTGTGGGGCGTAGTTTTGCGGGTCGGCCATACAGCGGTCGATCGCCTGGCGCCACACTTTCGCCACCTGGCTGACGTAGGCCGGGCTACGCTGACGCCCTTCGATTTTCACCGAGGCAATATTGGCCGCCAGCAGTTCTGGCAGCAGCTCCAGCGTATTCAGGCTGGTGGGTTCTTCCAGCGCATGATAGCGCTCGCCATCAACCAGATAGCGGCCTTTACACAGCGTCGGATAACCGGCGTTTTCTCCGTCCTGATAGCGGTCGATCAGCACTTCATTAAGACGGGATTCCAGCCCTTGTTGGGTCTGCTGCCAGCGAACAAAACGGGCAGGAGAGCAGGCGCCAACCGTATTAGGAGACTCGCCCGTCAGATAGGATGAAAGATAGCAGCGGCCTTCCGCCATAATGCACAGACTGCCAAAGGCGAACACTTCCAGGGGAACTGGCGTGACGCGAGCGAGTTGCTTCACCTGGTGAATAGACAGTACGCGCGGCAGCACCACGCGGGCGACATCAAAGTTGCGATGATAGAAATTAATCGCCTCTTCATTGGTTGCGGATGCCTGAACAGAGACATGACGCTCAATATGCGGGTAGCGCTCTGCGGCATACTCAAGCATGGCGAGGTCGGCGAGGATCAGCGCATCCGCACCCAGTTGCGCCGCCATATCTACGGCACGTTGCCAGCGCGCGTAACCATCCGGATGCGCAAAGGTGTTAATCGCGATGTGCAGCTTACGGCGGTGCTGATGGACAAAACTCACCGCTTCCTGCAATTTTTTCTCGGTAAAATTAAGGCCGGCGAAATGACGGGCGTTGGTATCATCTTTCAGCCCGATGTAGACCGCATCAGCGCCGTTCTCGATGGCCGCCTTAAGCGCCGGGAGGTTTCCGGCAGGGCAGAGCAGCTCCATAATTTATCCTGAACGTTGCGCCGTAAAGGGCGCAGAAATGTTAACGAAGAGGGATTTTAGTTAACCTTGCTGAGACAATTTTTGATTTGAGGCAGTTAAAGTCGTATTGGTGATACCAATAAGAGGTAACAATTTCGTAGCGAATTGTTGATTTATGCCGCTATGTCGTTTATTTGATATGGCAAAATAGCAGGATAATTGAAACAGGGAGTAAAGCTCGTGTTGGATAAACTGCGTTCACGCTTAGTACATTTTGGTCCTTCTCTGATGAGTGTACCGGTTAAACTGACGCCCTTTGCGCTGAAGCGCCAGGTTCTGGAGCAGGTCCTGAGCTGGCAGTTTAGTCAGGCGCTGGCCGATGGGGAGCTGGAGTTTCTCGACGGTCGCTGGCTGAGCATTCATGTGCGTGACATTGGCCTTAAATGGTATACCTCTGTTGAGAACGATAAACTTATCGTCAGCCAGAATGCAGAGGCGGATGTGAGTTTTAGCGCGGATGCCAGCGATCTCCTGATGATCGCGGCGCGTAAGCAGGATCCGGATACGCTGTTCTTCCAGCGTCGCCTGGTGATTGAAGGTGATACAGAATTAGGGCTGTATGTTAAAAATCTGATGGACGCCATCGAACTGGATCAGATGCCTAAAGCGTTGCGCGTCATGCTGATGCAGTTGGCGGATTTTGTTGAGGCGGGAATGAAAACGTCGCCAGAAACCAAACAGACTTCGGTAGGTGAGCCATGCTGATTCGAGTTGAAATTCCCATTGATGCCCCAGGTATTGATGCATTGCTGCGTCGTTCATTTGAGAGCGATGCGGAAGCGAAATTAGTGCACGACCTGCGTGAAGACGGTTTCATAACGCTGGGTCTGGTTGCTACCGATGACGAAGGTCAGGTAGTGGGTTACGTCGCGTTCAGCCCTGTCGATGTCCAGGGCGAAGACCTGCAATGGGTCGGCATGGCGCCGCTCGCGGTGGATGAAAACTACCGTGGACAGGGCCTGGCGCGTCAGCTGGTCTATGAAGGACTCGATTCCCTGAACGAGTTTGGTTACGCCGCGGTGGTTACGCTGGGCGATCCGGCGCTGTACAGCCGCTTTGGTTTTGAGCTGGCTGCCCATCATGACCTGCGTTGCCGCTGGCCGGGCACCGAAAGCGCGTTCCAGGTTCATCGCCTGGCGGAAGATGCGCTGGAGGGTGTGACGGGCCTTGTGGAATACCACGACTACTTCAATCGTTTTTAAGCGCCGGGGGTTTGCAGGCTGCTCAGTAGTGCCTCAAGCCCTTCGCCTTCAACAAGGCGCTCTTTCTGCCGCTTTGTAAGCTGTTTGACGCGATATTCTAAGCGCAGGGCCAGCGAACGGTCGCCGACCTGAGCCGCAAATGCCAACGTGAGTTCCCCCTTTCCGCGCAGCGCCTTCGCGCCTTTCCCACTTTGATGCTGCTTATAGCGGCGCTGCACATCGGTGGTTATTCCGGTGTATAAGGCGTTGTCCGCAGTACGGATCAGGTACAGATACCAGGGTGTCATTGTCACCATCGACGTGATAATTTTCAGGCCTACAGTATAAAAGAGAACAGAAATGGAAACACTGACTGCGGTGACCCGCTGGCTGGCAAAGCAGCACGTCGTGACCTGGTGTGTACATCATGACGGTGAATTATGGTGCGCCAATGCGTTTTACCTGTTTGATGCGCAGAAGATGGTGTTCTATGTGCTGACCGAAGAAAAAACGCGCCATGCGCAGATGTCCGGGCTGCGCGCGCCGATTGCCGGCACGGTAAATGGTCAGCCCAAAACGGTCGCCCTGATTCGTGGCGTACAGTTTAAAGGGGAAATCCGGCGTCTTGAAGGGCTGGAGAGTGAAGCCGCGCGTAACGCCTACAACCGCCGTTTCCCGGTCGCCAGAATGCTGCCTGCGCCCGTGTGGGAGATTCGACTGGATGAAGTCAAATTCACGGACAACACGCTGGGCTTTGGTAAAAAAATGCACTGGCAACGTGATCTATAGTTAATAGAGTGATTAAAGAGTCAGGGGAAGATTAGCGATGAGTCAGGTGTTAATAACAGGCGCAACGGGGCTGGTAGGCGGAAATTTGCTGCGTATGCTGCTCAATGAACCCCGGGTCAATGCCATCACGGCGCCGACGCGTCGACCGCTGGCTGATACGGCTGGCGTCTATAATCCCTATGATCCGCAGCTAACCGATGCGCTGGCGCAGGTCACCGAACCGGTAGATATTGTCTTTTGTTGTCTGGGAACCACCCGGCGTGAAGCGGGTAGCAAAGAAGCGTTTATCCATGCTGACTATACGCTGGTGGTGGACACGGCCCTGACGGGGCGTCGGTTGGGCGCTCAGCATATGCTGGTGGTCAGTTCGATGGGGGCCAATGCCAATTCACCGTTTTTTTATAACCGGGTGAAAGGGGAAATGGAGCAGGCGCTGATCGCGCAAAATTGGCCACGGCTGACGATTGTTCGGCCTTCAATGTTACTCGGAGAGCGGGATAAACAGCGGGCGAATGAGAGATTTTTAGCGCCGTTATTTCGGCTGCTGCCGGGGAACTGGAAGTCGATTGAGGCGCGTGATGTAGCCCGGGCTATGCTGGCGGAGGCACTGGCACCTGGACATGAAGGCGTTTCGATCCTGACCTCTTCCGAACTGCGCGAAAGAGCCAAATAAAATGCCGGAGAGGACGCTCTGGCGTCCCCATCCGGCATTTGTAGCAGTCTTACTTAATAAACGTAAAAGCCGTAGTGACGCGTTTCACGCCGCTTACCCGGCTGGCAATGTCTGCCGCAGCCTTCGCTTCGCGTTCAGTTACCAGACCCAACAGGAACACTTCCCCGTTTTCGGTGGTGACTTTCACGTTAGAGGATTTCACCTGATCGCTGGTCAGCAACTGGGAACGTACTTTAGTGGTTATCCAGGTATCGTTAGACGCATCGCCCAGGCCGATTGGCTGACCCTGACGGATCTCATTAAAGACCTCAGTGGTACCTTCTACACCCATCGCAATCTGTTTTGCCCGCGCAGACAGTTCGCTATTTGGCGACTGACCGACCAGCAGCACTTTACCCTGATACGCGCTCACGTTGATACGCGCCTCTTTCTTGATCTGGGCATCTTTCGACAACGCGGTATTGACGCGTAATTCCAGGGTTCCGTCATCTACCTGGGTGCCTACACTGCGAGGATCCGTCGCGGCTTTGGTGCCGACAGCAGCAGTTCCGACAACGGCGGCAGCGACACAGCCTTGCAGCAGCAGGGCAGCGATAATCACAGCAAGCGGCGAAAATGCCTTCATGTGTACTCCTTAATCATCCTGGTGAGGGAAAAGCGTGTTATCGATGAGATCGCAAAGGCAGTTGACCGTCAGCATATGCATTTCCTGAACGCGGGCGCTGTGGTGTGAAGGGATACGGATTTCAACATCCTGCGGCCCCAGTAACCCGGCCAGCTCCCCTCCGTCATACCCGGTCAGTGCGACAATTGTCATGTCGCGTGTCACGGCGGCTTCAACGGCTTTTACGATATCGCGGCTATTACCACGCGTAGAGATTGCCAGCAGAACATCACCTGCATGTCCCAGCGCACGGACTTGTTTTGCATAAACTTCGTCGTGCAGGCGATCGTTGGCAATCGCAGTTAAGACCACATTATCAGTATTTAGTGCAATCGCAGGTAAACTTGGGCGCTCTGTTTCAAAACGATTGATCATGCTGGCAGCAAAATGCTGTGCGTTGGCAGCGGACGTCCCATTACCACAACAGAGAATTTTGTTGCCATTGAGCAGGGACTGAACCAGCGTCATGGCTGCACGGGAGATCGCATCCGGAAGTGCTTCAGCCGCAGCTATCTGAGTTTGAATGCTTTCTGTAAAGCAGACTTTAATTCTATCTAACACGCTAATCCTTAAGAACCAGGCTCTGAATCTTCAACTATGAGCGGTCGTTGAACGCGTCCTTAAACCACTCAACATCATTTCCGGTGAAGGCTAACACATCGAACCGGCAATCCACAGTATCAAAACTTCCATTGTGGCGCGCAAGCCACAAGCGGGCAGTCTGTAATAATTTGTGTTGTTTGCTCCGGGTCACACTCGCCGCTGCACCGCCAAACTGGGCTGAGCGCCGATAGCGAACCTCAACAAATACGGTGGTGTTGCCTTCACGCATTATCAGGTCGATTTCGCCGCCACGCTCATGCACGTTGGCGGCGATAAAATGCAGTCCCTTGCTCTGCAGCCAGTCACGCGCGGTGGATTCCCACGCGTCACCGGTCTGTTTACTCGTTAACTGGCGGGGACGACTTGTCCTTGCTGGTATTTGAGCCATGATAACTTCCTGTTAATCACACAATCCTGCGTTGCGGTTAAGGCTCCGGTGTTGCCGTTAATTTCGAAACCCTGCACCTGACGCATTTGCGAGAAGTGGTTGGCAAGCGACCAGGCATCGACGCCCATCGCGTACATACGCGCCAGCGAGTAGTCGTTACGAACCGCGCCCAGCGCCTGCTGCATGAGAGGGGCGTTAGCGCCTGCCAGCATCGGAATTTCGCTGTACTGCAAGCCTTCCATCTCCAGACGGAAATCCGGGCCGGCAGTTCCCTGCGCGCTACGGGAGCTGGCGTACAGCGTGGCACCGCTCTGGCTACCGTTACGCATGGCGATCATCGGCTTTATAAATGCAATTTCTTCCGGCGTTGCCAGAATATATACGGCATCAACACGACCGCTGCCGCCGGTGATTTGCGCATCGGTAGGTGCTGCCGGAATGGTCAGACCGCCAATCGTCACGCCAGGCTGCGCGGGTACAGAAGAGGTGACCGGGCTGCCCGTCAGGGAGATCCCCGAGCCGCCGTTGACGCCCATTTTCAGCTCAGCGGTGGAGCCGAATTTCTGCTGCAGCACCACGCCGCCACCCAGTTTTTGCCACTCCTGTGCAAAGGCGTTGGCAACGCGATCGCCTAACGAACTCCGCGGGATCAACAACAGCGGCGTCTGTTTTCCTTGATCGCGAATGTGGCGTGCTGCGTCGCGCGCTTCATCTTCTGGCGACAGAGCGAAGTAGCAGACGTTCGGCAGGTTTTTCACCGACTCCGGCTGATTAAGCGCCAGGACGTTTAATGGCGTGTTGCTTTTCATCAGCTCTTCAACATTGTTCTTCAACAGTGGGCCAACCACGATGCTGGCGCCATCCTGCTGAACCTGAGTCAGGATCTGATTCAGCGGCAGTGATGACGTGTCGTAGATTTTCAGCTCCGCGGACGGATTCGCTGGTGCGCTGGCGGTTGTTGGCTGCGCAGGCGCTGTTGGTTGTGGGGCTGTAGCTTCTGGCTGTGCTGGCGTCTCGTTGGTCAGATCGCTTACTGACGCCTGAGCCGGGCTGGCAACACCGTCAGTCGTTTGCGGCTGTTCCGTGGTCGTCGCAGCCGCTGTATCCGCAGCAGGCGCGGTAACAGCAGGGGCCGCTACGGGTTGAGTACCCATATTTTTCGCAGCTTCAAAGCCTTGCTGAATAGTACGGCCAAATACAGCGGCCTGACCGTTCAGCGGCAGCAGCAGAGCAATTTTGCTGGTGGAAGCGGGTTTAAAGCTCTGCACGTTAACCAACTGCGTTGGCAATAGTTTTGCCCCCGGGTTTTGTGGATAACGTTTCTGCCAGTCAGCAATACCGGCTTTCATCATGTCTGGATCGTTACGGTTATCGAACCAGACGCGCTGGAGATCTAACCAGCCTTGCAGCACGTTTTCATCCGCATTGATGACCAGCGTCTGCGCTTGCTCCTGGGTCATGGATGACAGCGCTTGCCAGGTGGCATCCATGTTTTTCTGCTTAGCGTTCGCGGCCAGCAGCGGTTCCTGGGCGATCAGGGCGCGCAGTAGCGTCAGCGATGGACGACCCTGGTTGACGTCGATTTGCGCCTGCCAGTATCTCGCCTGCTGGTTTTGATCAAAATCGGCGGGGGTTAGCTTATCCAGCAGGGCCTGTGCGCCAGCGACATCTTTCTGCGCGAGCTTAATTTCGACGGCCAGCAGTGACTGCTCACGACGCTGGGTATCGCTTAGCTTCTGTGGTAGCTGGTTGAACAACTCGATAGCCTGTTGGCTCTTGCCTTCTTTCAGCAGTGCACGAATGGCGAGTAATTGCCAATTGGTCTTGCTATCATCTGAGCTTTGCTGCATTTGTTGCAGATAAAAGCCGGAATCAGCCTGCGCAGTGCCCTGCATATGGGCTGCACTCTGGTCTGGCGCCTGGGTGCCACAGCCTGCGAAAATCAGTGCTGCCAGAATGACTGGTAGCGCGCGTGCGGCTTTCAAACGAGAAAATGTTGAGGGTACCATACTGTATCCAGTGATATTTTTTTACTCAATGCTCAATATTAAATCGGCAATACGGACGACACAATGAAACAACACGAATCGGCGGATAATTCTCAAGGCCAACTCTTTATTGTACCTACTCCTATAGGAAATTTGGCTGATATTACCCAACGAGCGCTCGAAGTTTTACAAGCCGTTGATTTGATTGCCGCTGAAGACACTCGTCATACAGGACTCTTGTTACAACACTTCGCGATTAACGCGCGTTTGTTCGCTTTACATGATCACAACGAGCAGCAAAAGGCCGAAACGCTGGTGGCGAAGCTTAAAGAAGGGCAAAACATTGCGCTGGTTTCCGATGCCGGAACGCCGCTGATTAACGATCCTGGTTACCATCTGGTACGGACCTGTCGCGAAGCAGGGATCCGCGTTGTTCCCCTGCCAGGCCCTTGCGCGGCGATTGCTGCCCTGAGCGCTGCAGGTCTGCCTTCAGACCGCTTTTGCTATGAAGGTTTTCTGCCTGCCAAATCGAAAGGGCGTCGTGATGCGATGAAAGCCATTGAGGCTGAACCGCGTACGCTTATTTTTTATGAATCCACCCACCGTTTGCTGGATAGCCTGGAAGACATGGTTGCCGTCTGGGGCGAATCCCGCTACGTGGTGTTGGCGCGTGAGTTGACCAAAACCTGGGAAACTATTCACGGTGCGCCGGTCGGCGAACTGCTGGCGTGGGTCAAGGAAGATGAAAACCGTCGAAAAGGCGAAATGGTGCTGATTGTCGAAGGACACAAAGCGCAAGAAGACGACCTTCCGGCTGATGCGCTGCGTACGTTGGCCTTATTGCAGGCAGAGCTGCCGCTGAAAAAGGCCGCCGCACTGGCCGCTGAGATCCACGGCGTGAAGAAGAATGCGCTGTATAAGTACGCGCTGGAACAGCAGGGGGAGTAAGAAGGCCTGGATTAATCACCGGCTTGTCGGAATAAATGTCGGAAGAAATGTCGGAAGAAATCGCTGAAAGCGTTGCAGTTAAAAGGCAAACTGCAACGCGTTGCTGCGTCAGGGGGATGTGGCGGTTGCTGTAAATTTTATTTATCAGGATATTGTGAGCCGTCAATCAGGCAACTGACATTGCGGTGCAACCATAAAAATGAAGCAGGAATAGTAGTAGTAACGGAGGCGGCTAGGTATTTTTCTACCGCATCGTGCTTCCCTTCACCTGCTATCAGCAACAAAATCTCTTTTGCATTCAGGATGTCTTTCAATCCCAGCGTAATGCCGTGAGTCACACGACTACCAGCTGTTTTTAACATGTCATGATGGCGCGTTTTCTCCTCAAGTACGCTGATATGACAAAACGGCTCCAGGAGCTCTGTGGGTTCATTCAACCCCAAATGGCCATTTTTACCTATTCCGAGCAGACATAAATCGAGGCCGCCTCGGCTGGCAATTATCTCTGTGATGCGCTCGCACTCCTGCTCGTTAACATTTTCAGATTGAAAACCAACCAACTGTTCAGCTCGTAAACCCAGCGGTTGAGCGATGTGTTGTTGCAGGAAAGATTCACACGTTGCAGGAGAGTTCAACGGAATACCGACCCACTCATCCAATTTCACGAAAACCACTCGATTAAAATCGATATTACGTTGGTTAATTTTCTCGACAAAGTAGCGATATGTGAGAAGGGGGGTGCCTCCTGTTGCCAGACAGATGGTTGCATCAGGTTTATTCTGTATCAGCGTAATTAACTGTTCGCTGGCGCGATCGCTCAATACGTCATAATTGTCGCAATACTGAATATATTGCATTTTTCGAGTCCTTTTGAAGTAGGGTGTTGCAGGCTGCTTCACCCTTATTTCGTTTAAAGTATGCCGAGTGCTGAAGAGATAATTGACAGTACAAACGTCACGCCGATTAACAGTACTGGATGTGCTTTTTTCACCCGCAACAGGTAGTACATCAGTAACGTGTAGCCCATCGGTAAAATATTCGGGAATACTTTATCGAAGAAATCCTGCTGTAATGCCACGCTGTGGGTACTGTCGATTGCAAAAGAAGTTACAACGTTAATGTGCACATAGGATGCGATAAGTCCGCCAATAACTGTGATCCCGAGGATCGTTGCTGAACGGGCGATCATCTGCGAATTTTCTCGTACTTTGTCGATAGCTTTAACACCTACCGAGTAACCGACATGCGTCCAGCCGACGCGCAAGAAAAAGATCATCAAATAAACGGCGAAAAACAAAATTGGTCCCAGTATGTTTCCCTGGCTGGCGAAAGATGAACAGATCCCCGCCATAATAGGTAGTAAGGTGAACCAGAAAATGGCATCGCCGATCCCGGCGATAGGTCCAAATAGCGCCACTTTCAAGCCTTTAATTGTGTCGCGGTTTTCCCCCTTTTCTTCCATTGAGATCAATAATCCCATCAGAAAACCGACCAGATTAGGGTGGGTATTGATAAATTCTAAATGATCTTTCATCGCCGCGCTTAGACCGGCTTTATCATCCTTATAAATTTTTTTTAGTACCGGGAGCATAGCCCAGGTAAAACCACCTGCCTGCATCCTTTCATAGTTAAAGCTGGCCTGAAGAAATGACGAGCGAAAGCCAAGGCGAGTAATGTCTTTTTTACTGATTTCAGATCCCATTGCTATAGTCCCCTTCTTCATTGTTTTTATTAGTGGCAAGTTGAGCCTGCTGTTTGGCTTTCGCATTGAAAAATTCATATACGGCGAAGCCTGCGCCCAATACGGCGACGGGCAGTAGGTTGTTAACCTGGATGTAGCAGACGAAGAGGAAGCCAGCAATCAGGTAAGGTATGTACTGTGCTTTAAACATCACGCGGAGCAACAAACCAAAACCAACTGCAGGCAAAATGCCCCCCGCCACTTCAAATCCATGTGTTAACCAGGCGGGCATGGCTTTTACCAGTGACTGCATAGCGCCCTGTGCCAGATACGTACACAGGAAGGCGATGATGGCGTATGAAGAAGCAACAATCAGTGTTGTCAGCCAGTTCAGACGCGTAAATGCGCTTGTGTTTGCTTCTTTCGCACAGTTATCGGCTTTTGCCATAAACAGAGAGAATGCTGAGTAAAAGAACAATATTACGTATTGCATTAGAAGGCTGAAGGGCAAACCAAGACCAATGGCGGTTTTGGCATCAACGCCGGTTGACCAGGCGATAACGGTAGTCATCAGACCGGCCATTATCGGGTTAGGTGGCTGAACGCCGCCCGCTGGCGTCAGGCCAGCAAATGCCAGCTCGGTCAAACCACCGGTGATGAGGCCAATATGAATATCACCGAGAATTGCACCAGTTAGCGTACATACGATAATGGGCCTGAACAAAAATAGGGCTTCCAGCCAAAAGTCGATTCCAAGAAAGAAAACTAATGCAGCCAGGGATATACCCTGAATAAGGGTTATTTCATGCATATATATCACCTCAAGAAAATAAATCCTTTTATTATGAAAAAGTTGTTTAACCTTTTAATCAGGAATCTGTTCTTTTTGATCTCCGGGGACATCCTGAATAAAAATATTAACACCCTGTTTTTTTATAAAATGCAGGTCATCAAGATCTTGTTCATTAACGTAAACTTTGCTGCTTATCTGTTTTTTGCCTTCAGAGAAATGCATATTTCCGACATTGACATCGTTGAGCGTGACGCCTCCTTCAAGCAGCTTTCTGACCGTATGAGGCGTCCGGCAGATCAGAAAAATTTTCTGATGCGGCGCCGCCTTACTGATAACGTTGATGGTTTTTTCTATCGAGAAGAAACGGATACCAAAACCATAGGTTTCGGCGGTAATCCCCATCAGTTTTTGCTGAATATCATCCCTGGCGACTTCGTCATCCACCACGACCAGCAGGTTTGCACCAATTGTTGACGTCCAGGTTACGCCAACCTGGCCATGCACTAATCGGTTATCAATGCGTGTTAGTAAAATATTAGGGCTACTCATTTAAAAACCTCACCATAAATAATTTGAATTAGATAAATAATTTGGATATATTATTTTTGAATTAATGTATTCGTGTATTTATTAATGGCGACTTACTTAATTTTTATATGCTCAGGAATATCAGGTGCGGCTGATTTTATCAGCGCATATATGTTTCTGACATAACGTAAGTCCATTGTTTTGTCCGGCAGGTCAGCAATCGACCTGCCGGGAAAGTTAAGGCGCTTTTCGCATCCTTTCGATTGCCTGCTCCAGCCAATATCGCTGTGTGCCGAAGTTGATACGGATAAAGCGCTCACCGTCCTGTACGTAGTGGCTTCCATCTTCAATAATCACGCCCGCGTGATGAGCAAAATGGTTGACGACCTCGGTTGCCATGCTGCCACCGCCGCTAACGTCAATCCATGCCAGATAGGATGATTCGGGCGTCATCATTTTCCAGTCTGGGAAATGAGTTTGAATTGCGTCGGCGAGGTAGTGGGAGTTGCTCCGCAAATAGCCATTCAGCGCATCCAGCCACGGTAGCCCATGCTGGTAAGCCAGAATAATCCCCCATACTCCAAACATATTAGGGGATGTGATCGAGTTCCTTTCCAATTGTTGGCGGAATCGTTGTCGCAAAGTGTCGTTTGGAATGATGGCATACGAGGTTTTCAGTCCGCCGAGGTTAAACGCTTTATTGGGTGAGGTGAGTAGGATCAGGTTATCCTGCGTCGCTGCGCCCGAAGCCAGGCAACTGGTAAATTTGCCTTCCAGCAGATGCTCAGCGTGCACTTCATCGACCACCAGAATAACGCCGTAGCGCTGACAGAGCTCGGACACCTGACGTATTTCAGCCAGTGTCCAGATTCTTCCCGATGGGTTATGTGGCGAGCAAAATAACCACAGCTTAGGCCTGTGAGTTTTCAACTGTGATTCAACCAGCGAAAAATCCAGCTGATAGCGGTTATCCGTGATCTGGAGCGGATTCGCCAGTACCGTAACCCCCTGTCGCTGCGTTGCCATGGCGAAAGGATCATAGACTGGCGTATTCATCATGACGCTGTCGCCCGGCTGGCAAAAGGCTTGCACTAGATAATGTAGAGTAGAAACGGTGCCGTAGGTGAGCGTTATCCAGTCGTGTTCAACGTTGACATGGTGGCGTTCACGCTGAAAGCCCACAACAGCATCGTAAAACTGGTCGAAACAGTAGGTGTAGCCGAACGTTCCGTGGCTCACGATCCGCTGAAATCCGTCAATTACCGCCGGCGGTGAGGTAAAATCCATATCGGCGATCCACAAAGGGATAAAATCTTCTGGCACCGCGCCAAAGCGCGAGCTGACGAAGGAGTGATCCCACTTACGGCACTTATCGCTTTTACGCTCGATGATACTGTCGAAATCGAACATGTCTGACCCCTGTTAAATTAAGGCTTCAATACCAGTTTTCACGCTTTGTACCTGTGGGCCGATAATCACCTGTACGCTATGAGCATCCAGTACGACAACCGAAAGCGCACCCGCACTCTTTAATGTCTGTTGATCTATTTTTGACATATCTTTCACAACCAGACGAAGGCGGGTAATACAGTTATCCAGCGATTCAATATTTTCCTTACCGCCAAGCGCATTCAATATTACGCCGTGATCGTATTTTGATTTCCCGCGTGCTTTGGTATTAGAGGCAACGGATTGCGCTGCGCCGTCGGTAGAATCTTCACGTCCCGGCGTTTTAATATCGTGTTTGAGTATGTACCAACGGAAAACCAGGAAATAAATAGTAAACCAAACGATACCAACCGGGAATAGCAGATACCATTTCGTCGATGTACCTTGCATCACGCCAAAAATAAGAAGATCAAGAATCCCGCCGTCAGTATTACCTATTGTTACCCCCAAAATTGCCATCACCATGAGTGCTAAACCAGACATCACAATATGGAAGGCATATAAAGCTGGAGCGATAAAGAGGAATAAAAATTCAATAGGCTCAGAGATCCCTGTGATAACAGAAACTAATACTCCAGAAAGCAACAACCCTTTAATGATCGGCCGATTTTCTGGTTTCGCTGTCCGGTAAATAGCAAATGCGACGGCGGGTAAACCAAAAATAAAGGTTGGCATGAAGCCTTGAGATAAAAATGCGGTAACGTGTGGACTAAATGGTAAGCCAGCTTTCAATTCGGCATAAAAGATGTTGAGCGCGCCTGCAATCTCATGACCATTCACGATTTCTGTACCACCAGCGGGTGTGAAGCGAACCATCGCCAACAAGATATGGTGCAGGCCGAAAGGTTTGAGCAGCAGTACACCGACGCCGTAGAGGAAGGGACCAAAGACGCTGGTGCTTTGAATGATATGGCCGATACCGGCGATACCCATCGCCACGTAGGTCCAGAGCAACGGGATAGCAAGGCCGACAAGCGACAGGGTTAGGGAGGTGATAATAGGCACAAAGCGGATGCCACTAAAAAATGCAAAGGCATCATGTAACACCGTATCCTGAAATCGTTCATGTAGGAAGTAAGTAATTACGCCAGCAACGATGCCGCCCAATACCCCCATCTCCAGCGTCTGTATACCCAAAACTACGGATTGCCCAACCTGCTTCATGGTTGCAGTATCCGCGAGTTGATGGGTCACTGTCAGATAATAATTGATACTCATGTTCATCAGCATATAGCCGATGAAGCCAGAATAAGCACCTACAGCCTTATTTCTTTTCGCCATACCTAATGGAATGGCTATGGCAAACATTACAGGTAAATAGGTAAATGCGAAACCACCTACCATGGCAATAAAACCAAAAGTTAATTGCGTTAATTCACCACCAAGAAATGGAAAGCTTTTAATTGTAGAGGGGCTGGTAATTGAACTCCCCACGCCTAATAACAACCCCATAAATGCTAACAGTGATACGGGAAACATAAATGTTTTGCCAAGACTTTGAAAGAATTCCCATATTCGTGATTTAAACGACTTTTCCTGTGTCATGTAGAGTACTCCATAATTTTTATCAGTATAGTCATGAAGGTCATGAATATCTCATCATGACCTTTATAAATTGAGAGGTAAGTAGTAATTAATTTATTATTTTATATTGCCCAGAAACATATATTAATAATGCAAGGCGGTTAGCAACTTTTCGTATGAGCCGCATACATTAATTTTGCTACGCACCACTTCTTTCATCGCATCCATACCGACCCGCATATAATAACGGGGATCATTACCTTGTGGATTTTCCGCAAACCACGCTTTGACTGCATCGGCAAAAGCAATCTTCAGCTCGGTAGCAACGTTAACTTTGCACACACCAAGTTCGATCGTGCGGCGGACGTATTCGTCAGGGACATCGCTTGCGCCATGTAGTACCAGTGGAACGTCGACTACTTCACGAATTTCACCCAGCCGTTGGAAATCGATTTTAGGCGTTTTGGTGTAGAGGCCGTGAGCCGTACCAATGGCGACTGCAAGGCTGTCTACGCCGGTACGCTCAACAAACTGTTTGGCTTCTTGTGGATCGGTGAGGAAGGCGCTTTCGGCATCCACGCTCATGTCATCTTCAACACCGCCGAGGCGACCTAACTCTGCTTCGACGCTGCAATCTTTGGCATGGCAAAAATCTACAACGGATTTCACCAGCTTCACGTTTTCTTCAAACGGGAAATGGCTGCCGTCGATCATTGCGCTGCGTACTCCTGCATTTACTTTGCGGCGAATATCGTCCAGAGACTCATGATGATCGAGATGTAACGCCAGCGGCATGTCGTAGCTGGTGGAATAAGCGCTGCACAGTGCATAGATCTCTTCCAGTGCAATATGCTTAAAGGTACCTGGGGTTCCGGCGAGGATCACGGGCGATCGCATTTCATTGCATACTTCAAGGATCGCCTGGATCGTCTCGGCGTTGTGAATGTTGAAGGCGGGTACGGCGTAGCCTTTTTTTTGTGCATCCAGCAGGAGATATTTTGTGGAAATAATGCTCATATAACGATCCTTTTAGGCGTTCCAAGGATGAATAACAACGCCCTGTACAACGCGGTTCACAGTGCCGCTGGCAGAAGGCGTATCCGGTGTATTGCCGATGTTAATGGATTGCGTCAAAGCAAAGACCTGGGCGTAGATCAGGAAGCAGAACGCTAATTCCATATCAATGAAAGAGCGTGCTGGCGGCAGCAGAATATGTGGGCCAGCTTCAATCACTTCATGGGTTTGTGCGGCAATTGCGACAACTCGTAGCGCCTGACGATCTCGGCGTAACTCTGCCAACAGATCGAGATCGTACTGACGTGTATAGGGGTGGCTGGAAACAAAAACCACTACCAGCGTTTCGTTATCAACCAGCGACTTTGGACCGTGACGAAAGCCGGTCGGGGAGTCATAAAATGCAGCCAGTTTACCCGCAGTCAGTTCCAGAACTTTCAGTGCTGATTCACGCGCAGCTCCCTGTAATCCACCACTACCAAGGTAGACGATCCGTTTCCACGGATCATTGCCGAACACACCGTCGCTGAAATCGCCCAGTGAAGTCAGGATCGCCTGGCACCGATCGGCTACGTCGCGGAAGGTCTGACTATTGATTTTCTCTGGGGCGAATACTGCCAGGCAACTGGCCATCATGGTGGTAATGCTGCTGGTCATGGCAAAACCACGGTCATGTGTCTCTGCGGGCATTAACAGAGCAAAGGCATTGTCGCTTGCGACTGCGTTTTGATACAGGCAACCAGCTTCGTTACAGGTGATTGGCAGGTGATAACACTCAGATACAAACTGATTAGCCAGTTCTACTGCAGCAACGCTTTCTGGGCTGTTACCTGAGCGAGCGAAAGAAACTAGCAGCAGTGGATGTGCGGGATTCAGATAATCCATCGGATTGGTGACCAGGTCAGTGGTCGGAACGGCAGTGATGTTTTTTCCGGTGTAGCTTGCCAGCCACGGGGCGATGATGTCGCCAATGAATGCTGAGGTCCCGGCCCCGGTTAGTACGATCCGCAGATCGTTTTTGCGCAACAATGGCGCAAGAAAGCTATCAATGGCGGATCGAATATTGTCGATATTGGTGAGAGAACGGATCCAACTGGCAGGTTGTTGACGGATCTCTTCTTCGGTCCAGGTGCCCGTTACCGCAGTAACGGGGGTATAGGTTTCTGGCATAACTTAAGTCCTTAGTCTTGTAAAATCCACATAAGACGCTGGCGAAAATATCGCTATCTTTCGTTTCGTTTCACTTGCTCATATAATCTATTAATTAAAATCTATAGAAAAGAAATCGAAAGGTCAATAAGATGAAATGAAATAAAACGAAAATTGTGATCGTGAGAGCGAGGGATGTAATTATCTTATTGATCTATAAAGATAAGAGTTGTTGTAAGGTGGTTGAGTATTTCCTTAAGCGAAAGGAAAAGAAAGGCCTTGCGATCAAGGATCGCAGGCCAACACAAGACAAAATGAAAGGTCAAAGGGGGAGAGCCTGACCCTGAATCCAGATCTGTTGTAAATGCAGCCCGCTATTAAGCGCGATCGCGTCGGCACGTTTACCCACAGCTAATGATCCCAGTTGGCGATCGATTCCCAACAGACGTGCAGGGTGGAGAGAGGCCATATGAATTGCCTCTTCTGCCGTTATCCCGGTGAACTCGATCATATTTCGTACGGCTGCATCAACCGAGAGCGTGCTGCCAGCCAGGCCACCGGACGTGGTACGCACAATTCCGCTGCGCATTTCCACTTGCTCACCGCAGAGCGAATAGCGCCCGTCAGGCATTCCTGCTGCCTGCATGGCATCTGTGATCAGCACCAGTCTCTCTTTCGCGCAACAGCAGCACAGCTTCATGGCCGCCGGGTGGACATGGTGTCCGTCAGCGATAAGCTCCAGCCAGGCGCGAGGGTCGGTTAACCCTGCGCCAACCATACCGGGCTCCCGGTGATGTAACCCAGTCATACCGTTATAGCAGTGAACCAATCCATCAGCACCTGCATCAAAGGCCGCGCGGGTTTGTTCCCAGTTGGCTGCGCTGTGGCCCAGCATCACTCGAACGTTACGCCGCTTCAGATATTCGATAGCCTGCAATGCGCCAGTTTTTTCTGGTGCCAGCGCAACGACGCGCAATGTGTGCTGGGAAACCGTAATCAGTTCAGCCAGTTCACTGAGCTCCAGTTCCCTGAAAAGCTCAGGCGGGTGCGCCCCTTTGTTCTGCGGCGTAAAATATGGGCCTTCAAGATAACTGCCCAGCACCTGTGCGCCAGGCCCGCCGCAATGGTAGCGACGGGCAATACGCTCCAGCGCACTGTGAATATCCGGTGGTGGAGCGGTGACGGTAGTGGGTAGCCAGTTGGCTACCCCTTCACGCGCTTTGTGCATCGCCAGTTTGTCGAGCGTATCCGGTGCCTCATCCATAACATCGACGCCCGCACCACCGTGTACGTGGGTATCAATGTAAGCAGGACAAAGCAGTTCAGCGTCGCGCTCCATAACACCGGATGGGATTGGCTCTATTGCTGCAATGATACCGTCTTCAATATGTAACTGATGATCATCCAGCCATCCCTGTTCGGTTAGTAGACGCCTGGCGCGCAATCGCTTTGTCATATCCCTTCCTCAACGGGGTTTTCCTCGCGACAGCGTCCCAGCTCGTCCACCAGACTGGTTAAACCCCTGTGTCCGCACTCCAACGCCTGCAAACGAAATGCTTCGCTGCTCAGACCGTCGCGTTCCAGCACCATCTCCAGTAGCAGTTGTAGATTGGTACCAGTGATCACTTCAGTACCTTGCCTTTGCATGGCCAGCGTAGAAGCTACGCGAAATGGCGTCCCGCCCAACAGGTCTGTTAGAAACACGATGTCTTGCTGAGCATCCAGTTCACTCACCGCCTGTTCAAGTTGCGAGGTGAGTAAGGCTGTGGTTGAGGTTTCCGGAAAGTCGATGGCGATGAACTGAGTCTGTTCACCCAAAATCTGTTTCATCGCTTTTTCCATTCCGCTGGCAAACCCGCCATGGCCCGTCAAAATAATACCTAACATCTACAACCCCTTATATTTACAGGAAGTGACAGAACTTACCTACGACGCCAAGCACCACGGTAATGGCGATAAGACGAAGAGGACTCCAGCCACGACGGACCAGCCAGAACATAGTCAATGTGTAGACCAGCGGTAAAAATGCTGGCATCAATTTGTCTATAACGTCTGTTTGCAGTTTCACAACCGCGTCGCCAGCAGTAATTTCCAGCGTAGTGCTCAGGCGAACATAGGTCGCTACCAGCGCGCCGATCACCGTCATCCCAACGATGGATGCAGCATGTCCAACCTTTTTGGTGTTAGCTTTAATTAGCGGGATGGCAGCAACGCCCATTCGATAAGCATAGTGTGCTAGCCCAAAGCGCAGACCAAGATGAACCACGTTAAACATAACAATAAAGACAACTGCGCCAAGAATAGAACCTTGCAGCGCCAGACTGGCCCCGATACCACCGCAAATAGGCAATAACGTTAACCAGAACATGGCATCACCGATACCGCCAAGTGGAGCACCTACGGCAATCTTGGTGCTTTGAATACTGTTTACATCCTGCTTGGAGCGTTCCATCGCAAGGATAATCCCGATAACAAACGTGACCAGGAACGGGTGCGTGTTGAAGAAGCCCATATGGCCTTTCATCGAACGCGCCAGATCGCGCTTGTTGGTATGGATCTTTTTCAGTGCAGGTAACAGGCCGTACAACCATCCTGATGCCTGCATACGTTCGTAGTTAAAAGAGGCTTGTAATAACATTGAACGCCAGGCAACACGGTTGATATCTTTTTTCGTCAGCTCGGCACCGATATTCTGGTCTTCGTAGACGTTTACATTGGTGCCGGACAGCAGCGTTTCTTCGGTTTCGGAAACGTTCGGCAGAGCCGTTTGATTAGATGCCATCTTCGAATTCCTCTTTTTGTGCTGCGGGAGCTGTAGGTTCAGGTGATTTACGCAGAAAATCGATCAGCGCCATTGCCAGTGCTGCTGCTGCGATCGCCAGAACAGGGAGTTTGAGCCAGGCTGCGGCTACAAAACCCAGGATGAAGTAGGGGATATAGACGTTTTTCATCATGATTTTCAGCAGTACGGCGAAGCCGATAGCTGGCATGATGCCGCCTGCCACGCCGAGGCCGTCAATCAGACGAGTCGGCAGAACATCTATAGCGGTTTTGGCATGTTCCGCACCAAAGTAAATCGGCAGGAACGCGCATAAAAAATAGAAGGTCCCCAGCGCCAACAACGCCAAATAGTTGACCCGCTCAATTCCTGCGGTATCGGCATTTGCTGCCATGCGATCGCACCGAGCCATCACCCCTGACATCACAGAGAACAGGAAGGTAATCCCCATCTGTACCGCTACGGCGAACGGTACCGCCACTCCTACGGCAACTTCGGGTTTTACTCCTGTCGTTATGGCAAACGTGGTTCCCACGATAGTGCCGATAATCACGTTTGGCGGCTGAGCTCCAGCCAGCGGGGCCAGGCCCATCCACACCAGTTCCAGCGTACCACCTGTCAAAATACCGGTATGCAGATCGCCCAGAATAAGGCCGACCAGCGGCCCGAGAACAACCGGGCGGTGCATGTGCGTTAACCCGTTGAACATATCCAGGCCTGCAATAAAGGCGAGAATACCCAACGCAAAAGCCTGCAACAGACTAATTTCCATTGTGAACACCTCAGAGAAGTTTATAGAGGTCCTGGGCGGCTTCTGTTGGAACGCCCTGAACGAAGCACTCCACCCCAGCGGCTTTTAGCCCGTTGAACGCCGTAATATCGGCAGCGTCTACAGAAACCGTTTTGGCGATTTGTTGCTTGCCGTTGGCATAGTGCATATTGCCAACGTTGATACGGTTAACAGGAACACCGCCTTCAACCAGACGGAAGAAATCCGCAGGCGATTTGCAAACCAGCAGAATTTTCTGGCGATCGGCGGCACGGTGAATATTGTCGATCACTTTTTGTAGTGACCAGAAGCGTACGGCGATCCCTTCTGCCAGTACCATTTCCATCAGGTTTTGCTGTACTGGGTCTTCAGCCACTTCATCATTAGCGACCAGCACCAGATTTGCCCCCGCAAATCCGACCCATTGCACACCAACCTGACCGTGAATCAGACGTTCATCAATGCGACTTAATACAATGTTTGGCATGGTATTTTTCTCTTTTTTGTTATTCGTTACGATCTGAAGCACCCAGGCAGGCGCAGTGATATTGCTGCAGTATGTCCTGAATATGGTTAATGATGAGTTCTCGCGGTGTGGCGCTGAGATCTCCCCCGCGCACTTTTACGTACTGCAAGGGTAAATACTGGCTAATTAGCGGCAGTGGAATGGGGTCATCCGCCAGATTACGCACCAGACGTTCGAATGCTTCATCAATCTGGTTGTCCGGCCAGTAGTAACGAACCCGATCGGAGTAGCTATATCCGCGTGCCAAACGGCGCGCGTTGCCATCGCCGTGATAGTGGCTCTGCCAGTATTCTGGTCGATCAAGCATCACGCTTTCCAGCACATGTCGCAGGCCTGAACTGGCTTTTGCTGGCAGCAATTCTTCTTCAATAGCGGCTAACGAAAACAGTGCTTCACGTAGGGCGAAGGTCAGCGCGGGTCCCACTTTCAGAATGGCGAAGTGATCTATCACCAGTTGGCGCAAGGACTGTGGCGTTTGGTAATCGGTAGAATGCGCTTCAAAAACCAGCGTGTCGTAGTCTTCCACCATTTTGCTGAGTGCCACAGCTTTCTGCGGTTGATAATCAATGATGTGTGTGTGGTCGAATTCAACGCCAGGTTGTACCACCAGGGCGATAATACGTGGCCAGATACCTTCCAGCCCGCGTTTTTCAAAGGCGTGATAATGGGCCTGTAACGTTGCACGTGCGGCATCCGGCGTTGTTACCGCCAGTTCGGTTAACGCTTCGTGTGCGCCACCAGGAACCGGAACTTCTGTGCCGATCACATAGACCAGGTCAGACTCACCAAAATGTGCCATACAGGTTTCTTCGGCTACTTTTGCCAGGCGTGCGGCGCGCTCGGCGACGATTTCATCAGTCAGGGGAACCGGGTCGTTAGTACACGACATGCTGCAATCGAGGTGGATCTTTTTAAAGCCTGCGGCGACATAGCTCTTGATCAGATCGTCAGCGTTGGCCATTGCCTCTTCTGCTGGCAGATTTTGCCAACGGTTTGGCCCAAGATGGTCCCCGCCGAAAATCAGCATATCCTGAGAAAAATTAAGCGAGTCGGCTAAACGGCAGACAAAACTGCGAAAATCGGCTGGTGTCATACCCGTATAGCCGCCAAACTGGTCAACCTGATTAGAGGTTGCTTCGATCAACAGCGGTGTATGATTGGCATGGGCGTAGCGTATTGCGGCTTCCAGTACGATTGGATGTGCGGAACAAACGGCATAAATCCCGTTTGCCTTCCCCCATTTATGCTGCTCGACCATTTTAGTTAGATGTTTCACTTTCCTCTCCAGGTCAGGTAACTACGACATCATTCTTTCGTTTTGTTTCATTTAATACTGCATCATGGTGATATAAAAATAAAACGAAAGATAATAGTTTTCCGATCTGTTTCACAAAAGAAACGCAATGAAAGGTTTCAGCGTAAGTCTGTCTGGCTCTTACCCGTTTACGGGGCTTGCATTCACGTAAAAGAAAGGCGTTAATAGACAAAACGAAATAAAACGAAAGATTCAACTAAAGGATTTCATATGAGTAACACCGAGTCCTCGGCAGACAAGCGCGTTATCGGTACTAGCGAAAGACGTGAGCAGATCATCCAGCGATTACGGCAGCAGGGAAGCGTTCAGGTTAACGATCTTTCTTTATTTTTTGGCGTCTCCACGGTCACTATTCGTAACGACCTCGCCTTTCTGGAAAAACAGGGGATTGCGGTACGCGCCTATGGTGGAGCGCTGATTTGCGAAAGCAATGCGCTTGTTGTGGAGCCTTCTGTTGAAGATAAGAGCTCACTCAATACGGCGGTAAAACGTAGTATTGCCAGAGCCGCCGCGGAGTTGATCAAACCGGGGCACCGCGTGATTCTCGACTCCGGTACCACGACGTATGAAATTGCCCGCCTGATGCGCCAGCAAACCAACGTCATTGCTATGACCAACGGTATGAATGTCGCCAATGCGTTACTGGAAGCCGAAGGGGTTGAGCTGCTGATGACCGGCGGCCATTTGCGTCGTCAGTCGCAATCATTTTATGGCGATCAGGCAGAGCAATCGCTACAAAATTATCACTTCGACATGCTGTTTCTTGGCGTTGATGCCATCGATTTAGAGCGTGGTGTTAGCACACACAACGAAGATGAAGCGCGTCTCAACCGTCGGATGTGTGAAGTGGCTGAGCGTATCATTGTCGTTACTGACTCGACGAAGTTTAACCGCTCCAGCCTGCATAAGATCATTGATACCCAGCGGATTGATATGATTATTGTTGATGAAGGTATTCCAGAGGATAGTCTGGAAGGTTTACGTAAACATGGGATTGAGGTTGTTCTGGTGAGTATCTGATAAAAAGTCGGGAAGTTTGCGAACTCCCCGACCTGTAATCGAATTTAGCTTTCAGGAATCAGGTCACTGGCGCCGGGTTAAACACCGCCAGTTGGTTATGCAGTCCCCATTGATCCGAGAAGGTTTTCTTACGCCCACTGGCGACGTCGAGAATAAACTCGAACAGTTTCAGACCCACGTCTTCAATGGTTTCTTCCCCGGTGGCGATGGTGCCTGCGTTGATGTCCATCAGGTCAAACCAACGGTTGGCCAGCTCGGTTCGGGTCGCCATTTTTATCACCGGCACGGCCATCAGGCCATACGGCGTACCGCGACCGGTGGTGAACACCTGCACGGTGATCCCGGAAGCGACCTGCTGCGTACCGCAGACAAAATCACTGGCGGGTGTAGCCGCGTAAATCAGGCCGCGTTTGGTTGGGCGTTGACCCGGCGACAAGACTTCGACAATCGCGCTCTTGCCAGACTTGGCAATAGAACCCAGCGCTTTTTCCACCACGTTTGCCAGACCGCCTTTCTTGTTGCCTGGAGAAGGGTTGGCGCTGCGATCCGTTTTGCCCATATCAAGGTAGTTATCGTACCAGGCCATCTCTTCAAGCAGGCGTTTACCTACTTCTTCGTTAATCGCACGTGGGGTCAGAAGATGGATGGCATCGCGCACTTCGGTAACCTCAGAGAACATTACGGTGGCGCCGCAGCGTACTAACAGGTCGGAGGCATAACCGACCGCCGGGTTGGCCGTCACGCCTGAAAACGCATCGCTGCCGCCGCACTGCATGCCGACCACCAGTTCTGACGCCGGGCAGGTCTCACGCTGGCGTTGATTGAGTTTTGCCAGATGGCGTTCGGCCACCTGCAAAATATCGGCAACCATCGATTGAAAGCCAACGTGTTTTTCATCCTGCAGGCTGACGATGCTGGCGCTGCCGACCGGAATACTTTTCACATCGTGCGTGCCTTCCAGCAGGCGCTCTGGCTGAAGTTTTTCGCAGCCGAGGCCAATGACCATCACTTCACCGCCAAAGTTCGGGTTTAGCGCAATATTGTGAATGGTACGAATCGGCACGATGGCGGCTGGGGCATTAATCGCCACGCCGCAGCCGTACAGATGATTGAGTCCGACCACGCCGTCAACGTTCGGGTATTTTGGCAGCAGATCGCGCTCAATGATTTTCACCACATAATCCACCACGCCCGCCACGCAGTGCACACTGGTGGAAATACCGAGCAGATTCTTGGTGCCGACACTACCGTCTGCATTGCGATAACCTTCGAAGGTGTAACCTTCAAGAGGCGGCAGCGGTTCTGGCACTTTGGTTGCCAGCGGCAGCGTCTCCAGCGGCGGGGCCTTGGGTAGCTCAACCATTGATTCATCAATCCAACTGCCGCGTGGGATATCGCGAACGGCATAGCCTATCACTTCGCCATAACGCACGATTTCGCCGCGAACAGGAATATCCAGGAGCGCCACTTTATGTCCCTGGGGAATATGTTCAATGAGTTCCAGTCCGTCTGGAAAACGCGTCCTAGCTTTCAGACCATTGTCATTGACAATTATCGCCACATTATCTGTTTCGTGAACTTTAATATAAAACGCCGTTGGCGATTCTTGTCTGATTTCGATGTCGGCCATTGTCCAGTATTCTCCAACAAGGTGGTGATAATAGTGTGGATATTTATATTTTGAATCTAATTATAAGTAATAAAGATTCGGTATCGTGAAATAAGAATGTCAGGAGTTTATCACCAAGAATGTGATGATGATCACTTAAACTTAGCAAGGCCGCCCCACCAGGGGTAGCAATACGTAAATGTGTGCATTAGCGCCCATGCATGTGTGCATATGCCCAAAACATTATTTTAATAACGCATGTTTAATGAGCGCTTGCACAATGATTAACGTTGCGCTGCTGATTATACTAAATCACGGTTTCATAGCGTCTGATAAATTATTATGCGTTCTTATTATCAGTAATTTATCACCAGGAATATCTACCCAATAATAATAAAAATTTAATGTACCCGAGGTAATTAGAATGATTCTGGATACAGTTGTCGAGAAAAAGAAAGGCACGCACACCCGTTACTTAATATTGCTGATAATATTTATCGTTACAGCCGTTAACTATGCGGACCGTGCAACGCTGTCAATTGCCGGCACGGAAGTGGCGAAAGAGTTACAGCTCAGTGCCATCTCAATGGGGTACATTTTCTCCGCTTTCGGCTGGGCTTACCTGTTAATGCAAATCCCCGGCGGCTGGCTGCTGGATAAGTTCGGTTCAAAGAAAGTCTATACCTACAGCCTGTTCTTCTGGTCGCTGTTTACCTTCCTGCAGGGCTTTGTAGACATGTTCCCGCTGGCCTGGGCGGGTATTTCAATGTTCATCATGCGCTTTATGCTGGGCTTCTCGGAAGCGCCGTCCTTCCCGGCGAATGCCCGTATCGTGGCGGCCTGGTTCCCGACGAAAGAGCGCGGTACGGCGTCCGCAATTTTTAACTCCGCACAGTATTTCTCTCTGGCGCTGTTTTCGCCGCTGCTGGGCTGGCTGACCTTCGCCTGGGGCTGGGAACACGTCTTTACCGTGATGGGCGTGATTGGTTTTGTGCTCACCGGACTGTGGGTAAAGTTTATTCATAACCCAACCGATCACCCGCGTATGTCGCAAGAAGAGCTGAAGTTTATCTCTGAAAACGGCGCAGTCGTGGATATGGACCATAAAAAGCCGGGGGATGTGAAGTCAGGCGGTCCTAAACTGCATTATATCAAGCAGTTGCTCACTAACCGTATGATGCTCGGCGTGTTTTTCGGACAGTATTTTATCAACACAATTACCTGGTTTTTCCTCACCTGGTTCCCGATTTACCTGGTACAGGAAAAAGGCATGTCGATCCTGAAAGTGGGCCTGGTGGCTTCGATCCCTGCGCTGTGCGGATTTGCCGGTGGCGTACTCGGCGGCGTGTTCTCTGATTATCTGATTAAACGTGGCTTCAGCATCACTCTGGCACGTAAGCTGCCGATTGTGCTCGGAATGCTGCTCGCCTCGACCATTATTCTGTGTAACTACACCGATAACACCACCCTGGTGGTGGCGCTGATGGCGCTGGCGTTCTTCGGTAAAGGCTTCGGGGCGCTGGGATGGCCGGTGATTTCCGATACTGCGCCGAAAGAGATTGTCGGTCTGTGCGGTGGGGTATTTAACGTATTTGGCAATGTGGCTTCCATCGTCACCCCGCTGGTGATTGGGTATCTGGTGAGCGAGCTGCACTCATTTAATGCTGCGCTGATGTTTGTAGGGTGTTCGGCGCTGATGGCAATGGTTTGCTACCTGTTTATTGTCGGTGACATTAAACGTATGGAATTGCAGAAATAAACAAAGGTGTAAGCGATGAATAACACGATTTTTCCGAATAAGTTTAAAGCGGCTCTCGCGGCGCAACAGATTCAGATTGGCTGCTGGTCTGCATTAGCCAGCCCAATCAGTACCGAAGTTTTAGGCCTGGCGGGTTTTGACTGGCTGGTGCTGGACGGCGAACACGCGCCGAACGACATATCGACGTTTATCCCGCAATTGATGGCGCTGAAAGGCAGCGCCAGCGCGCCGGTAGTGCGCGTACCGACCAACGAGCCGGTAATTATCAAACGCCTGCTGGATATCGGATTTTACAACTTCCTGATTCCGTTCGTGGAGACGGAAGAAGAGGCGGTGAACGCCGTGGCGTCGACCCGCTATCCGCCGGAAGGTATTCGCGGCGTGTCCGTATCCCATCGCGCCAATATGTTTGGCACCGTACCGGACTACTTTGCGCAGTCGAATAAGAACATCACCATCATCGTGCAGATCGAAAGTCAGCAGGGCGTCGATAACGTTGACGCAATCGCGGCGACAGAAGGCGTCGACGGGGTCTTCGTCGGCCCAAGCGATCTGGCTGCGGCGTTAGGCCACCTCGGCAATGCGTCACACCCTGATGTGCAGAAAGCTATCCAGCATATTTTTGCCCGCGCGAAAGCACACGGCAAACCAAGCGGCATTCTGGCCCCGGTAGAGGCGGATGCGCGTCGTTATCTGGAGTGGGGCGCGACGTTTGTTGCCGTTGGCAGCGATCTTGGCGTGTTCCGTTCAGCCACGCAAAAATTGGCTGATTCTTTTAAGAAATAACCCCCCTCGACAGTAGAGAGAGATAAAGACATGACAATGAAAGTTGGTTTTATTGGCCTCGGTATTATGGGTAAACCAATGAGTAAAAACCTCCTCAAGGCAGGTTACTCGCTGGTGGTTGCTGACCGTAACCCGGAATCCATTGCGGAAGTGATTGCCGCAGGCGCAGAAACCGCCGCCACGGCGAAAGATATTGCCGAGCAGTGCGATGTGATCATCACCATGCTGCCGAATTCTCCGCATGTGAAAGAAGTGGCGCTGGGAGAGGGCGGCATTATTGAAGGGGCGAAACCGGGGACAGTGCTGATCGACATGAGCTCCATCGCGCCGTTAGCCAGCCGTGAAATCAGCGACGCGCTGAAAGCGAAAGGCGTGGATATGCTGGACGCGCCGGTAAGCGGCGGCGAACCGAAAGCCATCGACGGTACTCTGTCGGTGATGGTTGGCGGTGATAAAGCGATTTTTGACAAATATTACGATCTGCTGAAGGCGATGGCAGGTTCCGTGGTACATACCGGTGACATCGGCGCGGGTAACGTCACCAAGCTGGCGAATCAGGTGATTGTGGCGCTGAACATTGCGGCGATGTCCGAAGCGCTGACGCTGGCGACCAAAGCGGGCGTAAACCCGGATCTGGTGTATCAGGCGATCCGTGGTGGGCTGGCGGGAAGCACCGTACTGGATGCGAAAGCGCCGATGGTTATGGACAGAAACTTTAAGCCGGGTTTCCGTATCGACCTGCATATTAAAGATCTGGCGAACGCGCTGGATACCTCTCATGGCGTTGGCGCTCAGTTACCGCTGACTGCTGCAGTCATGGAGATGATGCAGGCGCTACGCGCTGATGGGCTGGGCACCGCCGATCATAGCGCACTCGCATGCTACTACGAAAAACTGGCGAAAGTGGAAGTCACTCGCTAACAAGAAGGGCGCGGATGCGCGCCCTGTATTTCTTGCCTTGCGCGGCACTGTCAGGCTACATAACTATGAAAATCGTAATTGCCCCAGACTCTTATAAAGAAAGCCTTTCTGCCACCGAGGTAGCTCAGGCAATAGAAAAAGGATTTCGGGAAATTTTCCCCGATGCGCAATATGTTTCTGTCCCGGTTGCCGATGGCGGTGAAGGAACGGTCGAAGCCATGATTGCCGCTACGCAGGGGAGTGAACATTCAGCGTGGGTGACAGGGCCGCTGGGCGAAAAAGTGAATGCCTGCTGGGGCATGTCTGGAGATGGTAAAACCGCGTTTATCGAAATGGCGGCAGCCAGCGGTCTGGCGTTGGTTCCACCTGAAAAGCGTAACCCGTTAGTCACCACGTCGCGCGGCACCGGGGAGTTGATTTTGCAGGCGCTGGATAGCGGTGCGCATAGCATCATTATTGGTATTGGCGGCAGTGCGACCAACGACGGCGGCGCGGGTATGGTGCAGGCGCTGGGGGCGAAACTCTGCGACGCCAACGGGACAGAGATTGGCAACGGTGGTGGAAGCCTGGAGAGTCTGAACACCATCGATATAACGGGCCTGGATCCGCGCTTAAAAACCTGCTCAATTCGCGTGGCCTGCGATGTGACTAATCCACTCACCGGTGATACTGGCGCTTCGCGCATTTTTGGCCCGCAGAAAGGGGCGACGGAAGAACGCATTATCGAACTGGACCGCAATCTGTCTCACTATGCCGACATCATTAAAAAATCGCTGCGGGTTGATGTGAAAGACGTTCCTGGCTCTGGTGCGGCAGGCGGAATGGGCGCCGCGTTAATGGCTTTTTTAGGTGCGGAGTTGCGCAGTGGTATTGAGATTGTGACCCAGGCGCTCAATCTGGAAGAGCATATTCATGACTGTACGCTGGTGGTGACCGGAGAAGGGCGGATTGACAGCCAGAGCATTCACGGCAAAGTGCCGGTGGGTGTGGCGAATGTCGCGAAGAAGTACCACAAGCCGGTAATTGGTATTGGCGGTAGCCTGACGCGCGATGTGGAGGTGGTGCATCAATATGGTATCGATGCGGTGTTTAGCGTATTAACCACCATCAGCACGCTGGAAGAGGCCTTTCGTGGGGCATTTGATAATATTTATCGCGCTTCAAGAAACATCGCCGCCACGTTGGCGATAGGAATGCGCAGTGCGGGGTGACAATGCCCCGCAAACCCTCTATACTTCGCGCCGAAGCTGACCAGACAGTCGCCGCTTCGTCGTCGTCCTCTTCGGGGGAGACGGGCGGAGGGGAGGAAAGTCCGGGCTCCATAGGGCAGGGTGCCAGGTAACGCCTGGGGGGGAAACCCACGACCAGTGCAACAGAGAGCAAACCGCCGATGGCCCACGCAAGTGGGATCAGGTAAGGGTGAAAGGGTGCGGTAAGAGCGCACCGCGCGGCTGGTAACAGTCCGTGGCACGGTAAACTCCACCCGGAGCAAGGCCAAATAGGGGTTCACAAGGTACGGCCCGTACTGAACCCGGGTAGGCTGCTTGAGCCAGTGAGCGATTGCTGGCCTAGATGAATGACTGTCCACGACAGAACCCGGCTTATCGGTCAGCTTCACCTCTTTATAAAACCCCGCTTCGGCGGGGTTTTTGCTTTGTAGGCAGACTGTCCACGACGCTATACTCAAAAGAACGCGGCTTATCGGTCAGCTTCACTCTTTATAAAACCCCGCTTCGGCGGGGTTTTTGCTTTGTAGGCAGACTGTCCACGACGATATGCTCAAAAGAACGCGGCTTATCGGTCAGCTTCACTCTTTATAAAACCCCGCTTCGGCGGGGTTTTTGCTTTGTAGGCAGACTGTCCACGACGCTATACTCAAAAGAACGCGGCTTATCGGTCAGCTTCACCTCTTTATAAAAAACCGCTTCGGCGAGGTTTTTTGCTTTATAGACCGGATAAGACGTTTACACTGCCATCCGGCAGACGTTTTTCCTGTCGTGTTGTAGTTGGTTCACCACGGATCTGGCCTTTATTTCCCATTCATCTCATCGTTATTTGACCTTTATTTACGCACTGAACTTCTTTTATCTAAGGGAATGTCTTGCGGGATATTTCCTTTTTTGTGATGACCAGCACAAAACGCTGCGCGATACGTTTTTATCGAGAATAATCGAACGCAATCGATCGCCATCACAAAATTACTGGCTGATAAATCGTACAAAACTACTGTTAATGCAATGTTGCATTTGATGGTTCTTTGTATGTTTTGGTTTAAATATTAATAAATGCAATGTTTCTTTACAAACAAATAAGGCTAAAAAACGTGATGCATAACGTTATTTGACCACTATAAACGATAAAATATAATTATATTTGATAAGTTGCTTATTAAATTTAAGCGCTGTTTTGCCTGGTAATTACTCTGTAATTGATTGAAATATAGCCTTTCGTGGTTTTAAGAAATAGCAGGAGAAATGGTGTTGTTATAGCCATAAAAAATCGTTATCCCCCCATCTTTTTTTGATTAAAGTCAGGATAAAGTGAGATCGGTATTTCATATCTATATGATTATTAAGTGATTTCAATTTAAATAATAGTCTTACAAAATGTAAGTCAAGGGGATTTGTGAGTGGTAGCACATATCCTCGTTCGCTTAATTTGGTACACTTCCTGCCGTCAACAAAGTAATTAGCGCAGGTCGATATGAATACTATTACACTCCCTAAAACACAGCACTTAGTGGTCTTTCAGGAAGTCATTAGAAGCGGTTCTATCGGCTCAGCTGCAAAAGAATTAGGTTTAACTCAACCGGCTGTCAGCAAAATCATTAATGATGTAGAAGCTTATTTCGGTATTGAGTTAGTCGTACGCAAAAATACTGGTGTGACATTAACTCAGGCAGGTCAGGTTATGCTCTCATGGTCTGAATCTATTACCCGTGAAATGAAGAACATGGTTGATGAGATGAACAGCATGACGAGCAATGCGGTCGTTGATGTGTCGTTTGGCTTTCCTTCACTGATTGCCTTCACCATCATGTCCGGCATGATTAAAAAATTCAAAGAAGTGTTCCCGAAAGCGCAGGTTTCCATGTATGAAGCTCAGCTCTCCTCGTTCTTACCTGCGATTCGTGACGGGCGTCTGGACTTCGCGATCGGTACGCTGAGTGATGAGATGAAACTGCACGATCTGCATGTTGAACCGCTCTTTGAGTCAGACTTCATCCTGGTTGCCAGCAAGTCCCGAACATGCACCGGCATCACCTCGCTGAGCGCGTTGAAAAACGAACAGTGGGTGTTGCCACAAACGAATATGGGGTACTACAGTGAACTTCTAACCACGTTACAAAATAATGGCATCAGCAGTGAAAACATCGTTAAAACAGACTCCGTCGTTACGATTTATAATCTTGTTCTCAATGCTGATTTCTTAACAGTAATTCCCTGCGATATGACCACACCATTTGGCTCAAACCAGTTTATTACTATCCCGGTAGAAGAAACCTTACCCGTCGCGCGTTATGCCGCCGTATGGTCGAAAAATTATCGAATTAAAAAAGCAGCATCTATTTTGGTGGAATTAGCCAAAGAGTATTCATCATATAATTGTCGGAGACGAAGGCAATTAATTGAAATTGATTAAAGATTGAATTTGTTTTAACACGAAATCAACGCCATCTGTCTATTTCTGACAATGGTCACGGCTATCTATTTACTTTAATACCCTAGTAAGAGGTTCTAATGCACATTACATACGATCTCCCAGTTGCAATTGAAGATATCCTCGAAGCGAAAAAAAGACTGGCGGGGAAAATTTATAAAACGGGAATGCCTCGCTCTAACTATTTTAGTGAACGTTGCAAAGGGGAAATTTTCCTCAAGTTTGAAAATATGCAGCGTACCGGTTCATTTAAAATCCGTGGCGCGTTTAACAAGCTCAGTTCATTAACCGAAGCTGAAAGATGTAAGGGCGTGGTGGCTTGCTCTGCAGGTAACCATGCGCAAGGGGTTTCTCTCTCCTGCGCCATGCTCGGAATCGACGGCAAAGTGGTCATGCCGAAAGGCGCGCCGAAGTCTAAAGTTGCTGCAACCTGCGATTATTCCGCAGAGGTTGTGCTGCACGGCGACAACTTCAACGACACCATCGCTAAGGTTAGCGAGATTGTGGAAACTGAAGGCCGTATCTTTATTCCACCCTATGATGACCCGAAAGTGATTGCTGGTCAGGGCACTATTGGTCTGGAAATTCTGGAAGATCTGTACGATGTCGATAACGTGATTGTGCCAATTGGCGGTGGCGGACTGATTGCTGGTATTGCAGTGGCAATTAAATCTATTAACCCGACTATTAAAATTATTGGCGTACAGTCTGAAAATGTTCATGGCATGGCGGCTTCTTTCCACGCTGGAGAAATAACCACGCACCGAACGACCGGCACCCTGGCGGATGGTTGTGACGTTTCCCGCCCGGGTACTTTAACGTATGAAATTGTTCGTGAGCTGGTGGATGACATTGTCCTGGTCAGCGAAGATGAAATTCGCAACAGCATGGTGGCATTAATTCAGCGAAATAAAGTTGTGACTGAAGGTGCCGGCGCGCTGGCTTGCGCAGCATTATTAAGCGGGAAATTAGATAGCTATATCCAGAACAGAAAAACAGTCAGCATTATTTCTGGCGGTAATATCGACCTTTCTCGTGTATCTCAAATTACTGGTTTAGTTGACGCTTAATATACTTCGTTGAGGATAGGATATGAGTACTACTGATAGCATTGTATCCAGCCAGACAAAACAGTCGTCCTGGCGCAAATCGGACACCACCTGGACACTGGGTTTATTTGGTACAGCCATCGGCGCCGGGGTGCTGTTCTTCCCTATCCGCGCAGGTTTTGGCGGACTGATCCCCATTCTGATAATGCTGGTGTTAGCATACCCCATCGCCTTCTATTGCCACCGTGCGCTGGCACGCCTGTGTCTTTCCGGTTCTAACCCTTCCGGTAACATCACAGAAACGGTTGAAGAGCACTTTGGTAAAACGGGCGGCGTGGTTATCACGTTCCTCTACTTCTTTGCGATTTGTCCGCTGCTGTGGATTTATGGCGTCACCATTACCAACACCTTTATGACCTTTTGGGAAAACCAGTTGCAGATGCCAGCGTTAAACCGTGGCTTCGTGGCACTGTTCCTGCTGCTGCTGATGGCATTCGTCATCTGGTTTGGTAAGGATCTGATGGTTAAAGTGATGAGCTACCTGGTATGGCCGTTTATTGCCAGCCTGGTGCTGATCTCTCTGTCTCTGATTCCTTACTGGAACTCTGCGGTTATCGATCAGGTTGATCTCAGCAATATCGCTCTGACTGGCCATGACGGCATCCTGGTTACCGTGTGGCTGGGTATTTCCATCATGGTGTTCTCTTTCAACTTCTCACCTATCGTTTCTTCCTTCGTGGTCTCTAAACGTGAAGAGTATGAGAAAGATTACGGTCGCGAATTTACCGAGCAGAAATGTTCAAAAATCATCTCCCGCGCCAGTATGCTGATGGTTGCCGTGGTGATGTTCTTTGCCTTTAGCTGCCTGTTCACGCTCTCTCCGGCAAACATGGCGGATGCGAAAGCGCAGAACATTCCAGTACTGTCTTACCTGGCGAACCACTTCGCTTCACTGTCCGGTTCGAAGTCCACCTTCGCGACCGTTCTGGAGTACGGCGCTTCAATCATCGCACTGGTTGCTATCTTCAAATCTTTCTTCGGCCACTACCTGGGCACGCTGGAAGGTCTGAACGGTCTGGTGCTGAAGTTTGGTTACAAAGGCGATAAAACTAAGGTTTCCGTCGGCAAACTTAACACCATCAGCATGATCTTCATCATGGGCTCCACCTGGGTTGTGGCTTACGCCAACCCGAACATCCTGGACCTGATTGAAGCAATGGGCGCGCCGATTATTGCCTCTCTGCTCTGCCTGCTGCCGATGTATGCCATCCGTAAAGCGCCGTCACTGGCGAAATACCGTGGCCGTCTGGATAACGTGTTTGTTACCGTGATTGGTCTGCTGACTATCCTGAACATTGTCTACAAACTGTTTTAATCCTTAAGCTCAGGATGAGCGGAGTAGTGAAATGAATGAGTTTCCGGTAGTACTGGTTATTAACTGTGGTTCGTCTTCCATTAAATTCTCAGTGCTGGATGCAGCGAACTGTGAAGTTTTAATGGCGGGAATCGCGGACGGTATTAACTCTGAAAATGCGTTCATAGCAATTAATGGAGGAGAGCCAGCTAAGCTGGCTCACCACAGCTACGAAGACGCATTAAAAGCAATCGCCGTTGAACTGGAAAAACGTAATTTAATGGACAGCGTGGCCTTAATTGGCCACCGCATTGCCCACGGTGGAAATATCTTTACCGAATCAGCAATTATTACTGACGACGTTATCGATAATATTCGCCGGGTATCACCTTTAGCACCGTTACATAATTATGCGAACCTCAGTGGGATTGAATCCGCACAGCACCTTTTCCCAGGCGTGCAGCAGGTTGCGGTATTTGATACCAGCTTCCACCAGACGATGGCCCCAGAGGCCTATCTTTACGGTCTACCGTGGAAATATTTTGAGGAGTTAGGCGTTCGTCGTTATGGCTTCCACGGCACGTCGCACCGCTATGTATCTCAGCGAGCGCATGAGCTTCTTGAGCTGCAGAGTGATGACTCCGGTCTGGTTGTGGCTCACCTGGGGAACGGCGCGTCAATCTGCGCGGTGCGTAACGGGCAGAGCGTTGATACCTCAATGGGCATGACGCCGTTGGAAGGACTGATGATGGGCACACGCAGCGGTGACGTCGATTTCGGCGCCATGGCGTGGATTGCCAGCGAAACCAACCAGACGCTGAGCGACCTTGAGCGCGTTGTGAATAAAGAGTCCGGTTTACTGGGTATTTCCGGTTTGTCCTCTGACTTACGTACGTTAGAAAAAGCCTGGCACGAGGGACATGAGCGTGCGCAGTTGGCGATTAAAACGTTTGTGCATCGTATCGCGCGCCATATCGCCGGACATGCCGCTTCGCTGCATCGTCTTGATGGGATTATTTTCACCGGTGGAATAGGTGAGAACTCGGTATTAATTCGTCGTCTGGTTATCGAGCATCTCGCCGTTTTAGGGGTGAATATCGACAGCGAGATGAATAGCCTGCCAAATTCCCATGGCGAAAGAATTATCTCTAATAAAGATGCTCGTGTTATTTGTGCGGTTATTCCCACAAATGAAGAGAAAATGATTGCGCGTGATGCCATTGCGTTAGGCAAAATTAATATACCAGTAGAATTTGCATAATTAATTTTCAGCAGAGAGATTATTTTTCATGAAGGTAAATATCGATACCAGCGATATGCTGTATGCCGAAGCCTGGAATGGCTTTAAAGGTACGGACTGGAAAGAAGAAATTAATGTCCGTGATTTTATTCAGCACAACTATACGCCTTATGAAGGGGATGAATCTTTCCTCGCCGAAGCAACGCCAGCGACCACTGCATTGTGGGAAAAAGTCATGGCGGGCATCCGTATTGAAAACTCGACGCACGCGCCGGTTGATTTCGATACCAATATTGCCACCACGATAACCGCACATGATGCGGGTTATATTGAACAAGAACTGGAAAAAATCGTCGGTCTGCAAACGGATAAGCCGCTCAAGCGCGCTCTGCATCCGTTTGGCGGCATCAACATGATCAAAAGCTCTTTTGATGCTTATGGTCGTGAGATGGATGCTGATTTTGAATACCAGTTTACTGAACTGCGTAAAACCCATAACCAGGGCGTATTCGACGCCTACTCTCCGGATATGCTGCGCTGCCGTAAATCCGGCGTGCTGACCGGTCTGCCGGATGGCTATGGCCGTGGTCGTATCATCGGCGACTATCGCCGCGTCGCGCTGTACGGTATCCGCTACCTGGTACGCGAGCGTGAACTGCAGTTTGCCGATCTCCAGTCGAACCTGGAGTGGGGCCAGAATCTTGAAGCCACGATTCGCCTGCGCGAAGAGCTGTCTGAGCACCGTCGCGCCCTGCTACAGATGCAGGAAATGGCAGCGAAGTACGGCTGCGATATCTCCCGCCCGGCGCGTAATGCGCAGGAAGCGGTGCAGTGGGTTTACTTTGCTTACCTGGCTGCGGTGAAATCTCAGAACGGCGGCGCAATGTCGCTGGGCCGTACCGCATCGTTCCTCGACATCTACATTGAGCGCGATTTCAAAGCGGGAATTTTAAACGAGCAGCAGGCGCAGGAGCTGATCGACCACTTCATTATGAAGATCCGTATGGTGCGCTTCCTGCGTACGCCGGAATTCGACACCCTGTTCTCAGGCGACCCTATCTGGGCGACTGAAGTTATCGGCGGCATGGGGCTGGATGGCCGCACGCTGGTGACGAAAAACTCGTTCCGCTACCTGCATACGCTGCACACCATGGGACCGGCGCCTGAGCCGAACCTGACGGTGCTGTGGTCTGAAGCGCTGCCGATTGCCTTCAAAAAGTACGCCGCCCAGGTGTCTATCATCACCTCGTCTTTGCAGTATGAAAACGACGATTTGATGCGTGCCGACTTTGACAGCGATGACTATGCCATTGCCTGCTGCGTAAGCCCGATGGTTATCGGCAAACAAATGCAGTTCTTCGGTGCGCGTGCCAACCTCGCCAAAACGTTGCTGTACGCAATCAACGGCGGCGTGGATGAGAAGCTGAAAATTCAGGTTGGGCCGAAAACGGCACCGCTGATGGATGACGTGCTGGATTACGATACGGTGATGGAGAGCCTGGACCACTTTATGGACTGGCTGGCCGTGCAGTACATCAGCGCGCTGAACATCATCCACTATATGCACGACAAGTACAGCTATGAAGCTTCGCTGATGGCGCTACACGATCGTGATGTCTATCGCACGATGGCTTGTGGTATGGCGGGTCTGTCCGTGGCGGCGGATTCTCTGTCGGCTATCAAATACGCCCGCGTGAAACCGATTCGTGATGAAAACGGTCTGGCTGTCGATTTCGAAATCGAAGGCGACTATCCGCAATACGGCAACAACGACGAGCGAGTAGACAGCATTGCCTGCGACTTGGTTGAACGTTTCATGAAGAAAATTAAGGTGTTGCCAACCTACCGTAACGCGGTGCCGACGCAGTCCATCCTGACCATCACCTCCAACGTGGTGTACGGACAGAAAACCGGTAACACACCGGACGGACGTCGGGCAGGTACGCCGTTTGCACCAGGGGCTAACCCGATGCACGGCCGCGATCGTAAAGGCGCGGTTGCGTCGTTAACCTCGGTGGCCAAACTGCCGTTTACCTATGCCAAAGACGGTATCTCGTACACCTTCTCCATTGTGCCGGCTGCACTGGGCAAAGAAGATGGGGTGCGTAAAACCAACCTGGTTGGTCTGCTGGACGGTTACTTCCACCACGAAGCGCATGTGGAAGGTGGGCAGCATCTGAACGTTAACGTTATGAACCGTGAAATGTTGATGGATGCCATTGAGCACCCGGAAAATTATCCGAACCTGACGATCCGCGTGTCTGGCTATGCGGTGCGCTTCAACGCGTTGACCCGTGAACAGCAGCAGGATGTTATTTCACGTACTTTCACCCAGGCGCTCTGACGCCGGAGGGATTATGAGAAAAGTTATTGCAACCGAATGTGCGCCAGGGGCGATTGGGCCTTACGTACAGGGGGTGGATCTGGGCAGCATGGTGTTGACGTCAGGTCAAATCCCGGTGTGTCCACAGACCGGTGAAGTGGCAGAAAACGTGGCCGATCAGGCACGTCAAAGCCTGGAAAACGTGAAAGCGATCGTCGAGTCCGCAGGTTTGAAAGTGAGCGATATCGTGAAGACTACCGTTTTCGTATCCGACCTGAACGACTTCGCCACCATTAACCAGGTGTACCAGCAGTTCTTTGATGAGCATCAGGCTATCTACCCCACGCGCAGTTGCGTACAGGTCGCCCGCTTACCAAAGGATGTGAAGCTGGAGATTGAAGCCATCGCCGTACGTGGCGATACGCTGTAATCCCTTGCGGGGCGATCTCAGGATCGCCCCAATCCTTAATGAGTGTGAAACCTGGTCTTCACTGAACGGCAATCCGAGGGTGTGGATATGATTAGCGCATTCGATATTTTCAAGATTGGCATTGGACCTTCCAGCTCCCATACCGTGGGGCCAATGAACGCAGGTAAAAGCTTTATCGATCTGTTGGTCAGCAGCGGCGAACTCCCCAGAACCACGCATATTGTGGTCGATCTTTACGGATCGCTTTCCCTGACCGGGAAAGGTCATGCGACAGATGTCGCGATCATGATGGGGCTGGCCGGTAACAGTCCGCAAAACGTTAATATAGACTCAATCGCTGGTTTTACTCAGGAAGTGGCCCGTACCGGACGTTTGCCGGTTGCTGAGGGCACGCATGTTGTCGATTTCTCTCCAGATGAAAATATCCTCTTTCATACCGAAACGCTGCCACGCCATGAAAATGGCATGCGTATCACCGCGTGGAACGGCACCGAGAGGCTATTAAGCAAAACCTATTACTCCGTCGGCGGTGGTTTTATCATTGAAGAGGAGCAATTTGGGCAGGTGCATGATGTTGAAGCACACGTGCCCTACAATTTTCATTCCGCCAGCGAACTGCTGAAACTGTGCGAGCGCAATGGGCTGTCTGTTTCCGGCTTGATGATGCAAAACGAGCTGGCGATGCGCAGCAAAGAGGAAATCGATGCTGGCTTTGCCGCCATTTGGGACGTCATGCACGCCGGGATTGAGCGCGGCATGAACACCGAAGGCGTCCTGCCGGGGCCGCTTAACGTTCCGCGTCGCGCCGTGGCGTTACGCCGGTTGCTGGTTTCCAGCGATAATCTTTCCAGCGACCCGATGAACGTTATTGACTGGATCAACATGTTCGCGCTGGCCGTGAGCGAAGAAAACGCCGCCGGGTGCCGGGTTGTGACGGCGCCGACCAACGGTGCATGTGGGATTATTCCCGCCGTATTGGCCTATTACGACAAGTTCCGCCGTCCGGTGAATGCGAACTCCATTGCCCGCTATTTGCTGGCCGCGGGGGCGATAGGCGCGCTGTATAAGATGAACGCCTCTATTTCTGGTGCTGAGGTGGGCTGCCAGGGTGAGATTGGCGTAGCCTGTTCAATGGCGGCTGCCGGTCTGACAGAACTGCTGGGCGGTAGCCCGTCGCAGGTCTGCATTGCAGCGGAAATCGCCATGGAGCATAACCTGGGGCTGACCTGCGATCCGGTAGCCGGACAGGTGCAAATACCGTGCATTGAACGTAATGCGATCAACGCAGTAAAAGCCGTCAACGCCGCGCGCATGGCGCTACGTCGAACGTCAGAACCACGCGTTTCGCTCGATAAAGTGATCGAGACCATGTATGAAACGGGCAAAGATATGAACGACAAATACCGTGAAACCTCACGCGGTGGGCTGGCAATTAAAGTGGTTTGTACCTGAGGTAAAAGCCGTGCCTGGTCAGCGCAGCGCTATTCAGCAATAAATTAATCAATATGACCTGATAAAAAAGGTGCACGTTAGTGCGTAATGCTTGTCAGTTAACGAGGATGAGTGGCCGTAGCGATAATGGAAAGTGGCACATACGGAGGTAATGAATCTGTTGCCTCCGGCGTATTGCTACGTTCACCTTATGTTTGTCACTTATCTGAGACAATACGAGCTGTGAACGTGTTAAGGGTACTATCGCCGTACCCTTAACAATCCCGGCTCCCGGCGGGAAAATTGCCGCTCCGCGTTCCCCTCCGTTTATTCCTCCAGGCTACCGGGCCGGGCGCGAGGTAGCGTCCCTGCAAAACGCGCCCTGAACCCGCATCCCTGCGGGTTCTCCCGGCCTTACGGAAACACGTCGGCAATTTTCAGCCGGACCAGCCCACACCTGACCCCCTGCGTTTTTTATCTGAACAGCAAAACAGAGTTAACTGGAAGTCAGTGCACCGTGCACGTTCACGGGTATCTGCGTTTCAGAAAAGTGATACCACTGAGGTGAACGGAACCCTGAGCCGAAATCACATGTTCTCCATAATGCTTAACTGACTGGTATTACATGTTAGTGCGCCTTTTTTGTTGTGATCTGCTTCAAATATAGAAATTAAATTCTTTATATGGAAATAAAAGAGAAAATATTTCTTAACTTTTAGAAATTACAGGGGTTTGTTTGTGAAGTTTTTCTCTGATCCTGCGCGTATGATTTCCTCATTACTCCAATAGCTCACCTGCACCGTAGTACTGCGTATCGCATTGAGGCAGTACGAAAAAAATATAAAAACCTCTACCTACACATTGAGCGGAAAATTATGGAAACGGCAACGAATAACAGCGTAATACTCGACGCATCTGCTCCGGCACGTCGGGCGGGAATGACCGAAAGCGAATGGCGCGAAGCCATTAAATTCGACAGCATGGACACCGGCTGGGTCATTATGAGTATCGGTATGGCAATTGGTGCGGGGATTGTTTTTCTTCCCGTCCAGGTGGGTTTGATGGGGCTGTGGGTGTTTTTGCTCTCCTCTATCATCGGCTACCCAGCCATGTATCTGTTCCAGCGTCTGTTTATTAATACGCTGGCTGAGTCCCCAGAGTGTAAAGACTACCCGAGCGTGATCAGCGGCTATCTGGGTAAGAACTGGGGCATCCTGTTAGGTGCGTTGTATTTTGTGATGCTGGTTATCTGGATGTTCGTCTATTCCACCGCCATCACCAACGATAGCGCCTCCTACCTGCATACTTTTGGCGTTACTGAAGGTTTACTGTCCGACAGCCCGTTCTATGGCCTGGTGCTGATTTGCATCCTGGTGGCTATCTCGTCCCGCGGGGAAAAACTGCTGTTTAAAATCTCCACCGGTATGGTACTGACCAAGCTGCTGGTGGTGGCGGCGCTTGGCGTGTCGATGGTTGGGATGTGGCATTTATATAACGTAGGTTCACTGCCGCCGATGGCACTGTTGATCAAAAACGCGATTATCACGCTGCCGTTTACCCTGACCTCGATTCTGTTTATTCAGACCTTAAGCCCGATGGTTATCTCCTATCGTTCTCGCAATAAATCCATTGAAGTGGCACGCCATAAAGCCCTGCGAGCCATGAATATTGCGTTCGGTATTCTGTTTGTGACCGTCTTTTTCTACGCCGTTTCCTTCACGCTGGCGATGGGCCATGACGAAGCGGTTAAAGCTTATGAGCAGAACATTTCCGCTCTGGCGATTGCCGCGCAGTTTATCAGCGGCGCGGGTGCTGGCTGGGTGAAAATCGTCAGCGTTATTCTGAACATCTTTGCCGTAATGACCGCTTTCTTCGGCGTTTACTTAGGGTTCCGTGAAGCCACTCAAGGGATCGTGATGAACGTGCTGCGCCGCAAAATGCCAGCCGAGAAAATCAATGAGACCCTGGTTCAGCGCGGCATTATGGTTTTCGCTATCCTGCTGGCGTGGGGAGCCATTGTGCTCAATGCGCCGGTACTGAGCTTCACTTCTATTTGTAGCCCTATCTTCGGCATGGTGGGATGTCTGATCCCGGCCTGGCTGGTCTACAAAGTTCCTGCACTGCACAAATACAAAGGCGCTTCCCTGTATCTGATTATTATCACGGGCCTGCTGCTGTGCGTTTCTCCGTTCCTGGCATTTTCCTGAGATATCTGAGCAAAGGTTGTTGTTATGTTTGAGACTACATTGAATCCATTATGGGATAGTTTTATCCGCGCGGTGCAGGAAGAAGTTAAGCCTGCGCTGGGCTGCACGGAACCTATCTCTCTGGCTCTGGCGGCAGCGGTCGCCTCCTCTGAGCTGGACGGCGCGGTTGAACGCATTGATGCGTGGGTCTCACCGAACCTGATGAAAAACGGCATGGGCGTTACCGTGCCGGGTACCGGAATGGTTGGGCTGCCTGTCGCGGCGGCACTGGGTGCGCTGGGGGGAAATGCCCACGCCGGTTTAGAGGTACTGAAAGACGCCTCGCCTCAAGCGATTGCCGATGCGAAAGCGATGCTTACCGCCGGGAAGGTCGCGGTGATGCTGCAGGAGCCATGCGAGGACATTCTCTTCTCCCGTGCGAAGGTTTATAGCGCTGAGGGATGGGCGTGCGTGACGATTGTTGGTGGTCATACCAACATTGTGCACATTGAGACCAATAAAGGCGTGGTGTTCACGACAGAACAGAACGCTCAGGAAGAGGAGCAGGAGTCACCGCTGGCGGTATTGTCCCACACGTCGCTGGAAGAGATTCTGGCGTTCGTGAACGCGGTACCGTTTGAGTCAATCCGCTTTATTCTCGATGCGGCGAAACTGAACGGTGCGCTGTCCCAGGAAGGGCTGCGCGGTAACTGGGGCTTGCACATCGGAACCACGCTTGAGAAGCAGTGCGCGCGTGGCTTGCTGGCGAACGATCTCTCCACCTCTATTCTGATCCGCACCAGTGCGGCATCGGATGCGCGAATGGGCGGGGCGACGCTTCCGGCAATGAGCAACTCGGGCTCCGGTAATCAGGGGATTACCGCGACCGTTCCGGTAATGGTGGTGGCTGAGCACTTTGGTGCGGATGAAGAGAAATTGGCGCGTGCGCTGATGTTGTCTCACCTGAGCGCTATTTACATCCATCATCAGCTTCCGCGTTTGTCTGCACTGTGTGCGGCAACCACGGCGGCGATGGGCGCCGCGGCGGGGATGGCGTGGATTGTTGATGGTCGCTACAACACTATCGCGATGGCAATCAGCAGCATGATTGGCGACGTGAGCGGAATGATTTGCGATGGCGCCTCAAACAGCTGCGCGATGAAAGTTTCAACCAGCGCATCTGCGGCGTGGAAAGCGGTGCTGATGGCGCTGGATGATACCGCTGTGACCGGCAATGAAGGGATTGTGGCGCACAACGTGGAGCAATCTATCACGAACCTGTGTGCGCTGGCGTGTCGCTCGATGCAGGAAACCGACAAGCAGATCATTGAGATCATGGCCAGTAAGGCACATTAATCTGCAGGCCGGGTAAGGCGGAATCGCCCCCGGCATAACTCTAAGCCGCCTTTTCAGGCGGCTTCTTCGTCTTCCAGCCGTAGCTCGGCATCCGCCACAATCGCTTCCAGCTCTGTCAGCATTTCTTCATAGCCGAAGGTCACAGTATCCTGTTTTTTCGGCTCAACCTGCGGCTGGCGTTTTTTTGATGATTTCTTGCTCAATAGTCGTACTCCATTGTTTTCCCTGACTATACGGGCAAATCTATCAGCAAAGCGCGCAGCGCGGTATCGGCGACTAACGTTATGTTAGTTTCGTCACGAATAAATGCGCCATCGCCGCAGGTGAGCGCTTCCTTTTCGGCGCCAGATGTCACCGCATGGAATCTGCCGTGGATCGACTGTAAGTAAGCCCGCGGCCCATGTAACTGAAAACTCAGCGATTCACCTTGTTGCAGTTCAACGTGGTGCACCCATACCTGTTGACGCAGATGCAGGCTGCCTTGTTCTCCATCCGGCGAGGCGAGCAACTGATGCTTACCGGCACTCAGCGTGGCTTTCTGTACGCAGGCGTTTTCACGCTGCGGGCAGGCATCCAGCCAGAGCTGCATTCGGGTTAACGGTTTATCTTTGCTGATATTGTGTTCGCTGTAGCTAATTCCCGGCTGTGTGGCGAGCAGTAAAACTTCTCCTGCCTTGGCCTGGATATGGTTCCCTTCACTGTCGCGATACTCCGCTTCCCCTTCGAGGATCAGATTGACGATATCCACCTTCGGATAGGTACGTGGCTGGAAAGAGGCTCCCGGTGCCAGAACTTCCTGGTTCAGAACACGCAGCGAGGCATAACCCAGCAGTTTAGGATCAAAATAGTGTCCAAAGGAGAAGGTATAACGGGCCTGCAGCCAGCCGTAGTCTGCTTGCCCGCATTGTTTGGCTGTACGGGTAGTAATCATAGTTCTTGACCTCTCTTTACTTCCTTTTATGTTAAATGGCTAGACGCTGCATTGTTAGCCAGATATTCTGCCCGGTATGTTCAAATTTCCTGAATGAGAACGAGATGGCCAAAGAAAGGGCTTTAACGCTTGAGGCGTTACGCGTCATGGACGCAATAGACCGGCGTGGCAGCTTTGCCGCCGCAGCGGACGAACTGGGGCGCGTTCCTTCCGCGCTCAGCTATACCATGCAGAAGCTGGAGGAAGAGCTGGACGTCGTGCTGTTCGACCGTTCAGGTCATCGCACAAAATTCACCAACGTCGGGCGTATGCTGCTGGAACGTGGGCGTGTACTGCTGGAAGCTGCGGATAAGCTGACCACCGATGCCGAAGCGCTGGCTCGCGGTTGGGAAACGCATCTGACCATCGTCACCGAAGCGCTGGTGCCGACGGCGGCGTTTTTCCCGCTGATCGACAGACTTGCCGGGAAGGCCAATACCCAGCTTTCCGTTATTACCGAAGTTCTGGCCGGGGCGTGGGAGCGTCTGGAGCAGGGGCGGGCGGATATCGTGATTGCGCCGGATATGCATTTTCGCTCATCTTCGGAAATCAACTCGCGCAAGCTGTACTCGTTGATGAACGTATATGTGGCGGCCCCGGATCATCCAATTCATCAGGAGCCGGAACCGTTGTCGGAAGTCACCCGCGTGAAGTACCGCGGAATCGCGGTGGCGGACACGGCCCGCGAACGTCCGGTGCTGACGGTTCAACTGCTGGATAAACAGCCGCGTCTGACGGTGAGTTCAATAGAAGATAAACGCCAGGCGCTGTTGGCCGGCCTTGGCGTGGCGACGATGCCATACCCGCTGGTGGAAGAGGACATTGCGGCGGGTCGGTTGCGTGTGGTTAGCCCGGAATCGACAAGCGAAATTGATATTATTATGGCCTGGCGTCGAGACAGCATGGGCGAAGCGAAATCCTGGTGTTTGCGGGAAATTCCCAAGCTGTTTGCGGGTAAATAGCAGGGCTGTTACGCCGGATGCGGTGCAAATGCACCTTATCCGGCCGACAAGATGGTGTATTACATCAGGACAGTTGTTTCGGGTCAGCGCCGAAGCGGTTGCTCCCCTGAGTCCCATTTTGACAGTTGAAAATGATGATTACCAACCAGCCTACGATCGGGATCAGCAGCACCAGTAGCCACCAGGCCGAACGGTCGGTGTCATGTAAACGCCGGAACTGCACCGCCCACCACGGGATAAAGACCAGAACCCCATAAATCGTCGTTAATATGCCTTCCCCTCCGGCGCGTTCCCAGCCAAGCATTCTGTCCAGAATGCCCAGCACGAACGTAAAGATGATGTTGACCAGCACAAACATCCAGTATTCTTTACGACGCGCGCGGCCCCCAAAACCAAAGTAGTTCTTTAATACGTTTAAATACCAATCCATTTTTGCCTCGTTCTGTATTCAATTACTTGTTTTTAAAGCAATCAAATTAAGAATAGCCGTGAATGGAATGCTGGTAAATATTTGCAGTATTAATTATTTGGCCCCCAAAGGGGACCCGTGTAAATCAGGCAAAACGGTCATCACGCCCGTGGGGTTCGTTGAGGTCCTGCCACGGTCCGACAGAAATAATACCGGTCGGGTTAATGGTTTTGTGGCTACGGAAGTAGTGATTGCGGATGTGATCGAAATTAACGGTCTCCGCAATGCCTGGCATCTGGTAGATATCGCGCAGGAAACCGTATAGGTTCAGATAGTCGCTAATCCGGTGTTTGTCGCACTTGAAGTGCGTCACATACACAGGATCAAAGCGCACCAGCGTGGTCCACAGGCGAATATCGGCCTCTGTTAACTGGTCCCCGGTCAGGTAGCGATGTTGCCCAAGGATCTGCTCCAGTCGCGCCAGAGATTGAAAGACTTTTTCTACGGCGTCGTCGTAGGCTTCCTGACTGGTGGCAAATCCGGCTTTATACACGCCGTTATTGACGTTGTCATAAATCCATCCGTTGAGCTCGTCGATTTTAGTTTGCAGAGCGGGTGGATAGTAATCCCCGGCTTTCGCGCCCAGCGCATCAAACGCAGTGTTAAACATACGGATGATATCTGCAGATTCGTTGCTGACAATGGTGTGGTTCTTTTTGTCCCACAGCACCGGAACGGTCACCCGACCGCTGTAGTGCGGATCGGCGTGTAAATAGAGTTGATAAAGAAATTCGTGCTGATACAGGGTATCGCCGGTTGCCGCCGGGAAGTTATCGTCAAAGGTCCAGCCGTTTTCCAGCATCAGCGGATGCACAACGGAAACGGAAATAAACGGTTCCAGCCCTTTGAGTTTACGCAAGATCAGCGTGCGATGCGCCCACGGACAGGCCAGAGAAACGTAGAGATGATAGCGGTCTTTTTCGGCGGCGAAACCCCCTTCGCCCGTTGGACCCGGTGCGCCATCCGCGGTGAGCCAGTTACGGAAAGCTGATGCAGAGCGTTGAAATTTTCCCCCGGTTGATTTGGTGTCATACCAGGTGTCATGCCATACGCCGTCAATGAGTTGTCCCATGATTTTCGCCTCCTCAGATAGCAAAAGCGAGGAGATGTCTCCTCGCTTTTTGATGCGTTTAGTATAGCTCGCTTACCATTTTTTATTCAGTACACGGTCGATGCTGAATGCGCCCGGACCGGTGATAGCCAGCAGCAGGAAGCCGCCTGCGATGGTCAGGTTTTTCATAAACATCAGAGAGTTCACACCTTCCGCAAAGTTGCTGTGGAAGAGAAACGCCGTCAGCAGCGTGAAGCCCGCGGTGAACAGCGCAGTAGTACGGGTCAGGAAACCAAACAGGATGGCCAGACCGCCGCCAAACTCAAGCAGGATAACCAGCGGTAACATAAATCCTGGGACGCCCATGGCTTCCATGTACTGTTGGGTACCCGCATATCCGGTGATTTTTCCCCAACCTGCGGTAATAAACAGGATTGGCATCAGAATGCGCGCTACCAGTACACCAACATCTTCTAATTTCTTCATCATACTCTCCAGGAAACCACTCAGGCGGCTTATTGTGTTTTTTTGTGCAACGACGTCGCAGAGCGCGTCGTTGCTGTCGATGGAGAGAATCATAAACGCGGCTAATGACAATTGTTAGCAAGGAAAACTGTCAGAAATTTTCAAAAAATTTGAGGTTAGGGGGAGGAGAGGTGATTAGCCGCGCAGTTGCTGTTGTCTGATGGTCGATTTAACCAGACGCCAGATGCTCCACACGCTAAAGCCGCGTTTAGCCCAGCGTACCAGCAGATTCGGGTTACGAATGGTGCGAACCGCCATAATACTGCTTCCGACCAACACCCAGCCACGCAGGTTCAGCAGCGTCTTCCAGCCACGATCGTAAACTTCGGTGGCTTCCAGCCAGTCGCGGCGAGTGGCAGACAGATCCAGCCTTTGCTGCTGGATCTGTCCAAGCAGTTGCGCCTTACGTTGTTGACGTTCGACTTTACTGCTCATTATGCATCATCCTCCAGGGCCTGCCTGTCGTTAGCGAGTTCATTGCGCGTATGGCGTAGCAGCGTTGTTTTACGCGCTTTACTCAGCGTCCATAGCCCGCCGATAAGCGCTAAAAGCAACAGCACAACGGTGGTGGCAATCATGGCGTTCAGGCGATACTGCGGGTCTATGGCCCAGATGATAAGCACCATCAGGCTCATCAGACCAAACGCCGCGAACAGCATGGTCAGCCCAAGCATCAGCAGGATCTGGATGAGATTGGCTTTTTCCTCTTCCAGCTCAACGACGGCCAGCCGCAGCCGCGTCTCTACGATCTCAACGAGAATCGTCAGGATCCGCTGTCCAATACCCAGTACGCCTTTGCCTGGACCTTGTGCGTGTTGAGAGTCTGCCATTATTAACGGCGCGACAGCAGTACACCAAGTACCACACCGACTGCAGCGCCAATGCCGACGCCTGTCCATGGGTTTTCGCGTACGTAGTTATCGGCTTTTGCCGCGGCCTCACGGGTCTGTTTGGCAATCACATCGCTGGTTTCGCTCAGACGATGGCGGCTCTCGCGTAACGCATGTTCGGCTTTGCTGCGAATTTTACTCATCTCTTCCTTCGACTTATCGCCAGAGGAGCTAAGTACTTCTTCAAGCGTATCCGCAAGAGATTTCAGCTCAGCGCGCAGGTTTTCCGTAGCATTATCTTTCGACATAGTTTTCTCCAGTTGAGTGACTAGTTACCGTACTTAGTAATCGCGTGTCTCGAGTTCTTTCAGCTCTTGCTGAGCTTCAGCAAGCTTATGTTCGCGCTTGGCTATCTTATCCGCATCGCCTTTTTGCTTCGCTTCGGCCAAATCACGTTGACGCTCGGCTATCTCATTTTTCTGCTCGGCGATTTTTTTCTGATGGTCGGCGCGCAGTTTGCTGTCAGTACAATTTGCCCGAACTTCGCTCAGCGCTTTGTTCAGACCATTGATGCGGTTTTGATTGTTGTGCTTTTCGGCATAGCTTATCTCCCGCTGAATATCCTGTTCTTTTTCCTGACAGAGGGTGGAGGCGTAACTGCCGGCACTGAGAGCGAAAAGACTAATTGCTAAAGCGATGCGGTATTTCATTCTTGAACCTTCCATTGTGATTCGACCTTGTGGCTTTGGCCGATGCTCCAGAATAATAAAGCAATGGGTCATAAACCCAGTTTATTAATCATAGGCGCTAAATGATGAAATCACCAAAGTGAGTGATCTAATTCAGATTCCTGGAGATTAACCAAAACGGTGCGGGGTATCACGTAAGCGGGATAACCACTGTACCGCCTGATTATCATCATCCTGCTGAGCAATAACGAAACCGTGCGGTAACGTTCGGTCCAGCACGACCTTTGCGGCTGCGCTTTGCGCGCTGGAATCAAAGGTGATCAGCAGCGCGTCATTTTGCGGAGTAATGCTTTTAAAGCGAATACCGTTGGCGTCCAGGTGATGCCAGATAGAGAAGCCATCAGGCATGGTGGCTCCCTGGTTTACAGCACGAATGGCAAGCGTTGACTCCTGCTGGCGGATGACCGACCAGGTCAGGAGCAGCGCGCCGATAAACAGCATAAAAGTAGTCGTCCAGGCCAGTCGTCGGAGTGTTATGCATGATTTCAGCATAATTTACCCTCGGTTCCCGTATTTCTTTTTCCAAAGCACAACCAGTGAACCTGCCAGACCAAACACCAGTAACACCACGGGAAGCAGCATCAGACAAGACATCAGCTGATCTTCATATTTGAGAAACACTGGCGTTTTGCCCAGCAGATAGCCAAGCGTTGTGAGAATCAGAACCCAAAGCAGTCCGCTCATCCAGTTAAAGAACTGAAAGCGCGCATTGTTAAGACCGGACAATCCTGCGATGGTCGGCAGTAATGTTCTGACAAACGCGATAAAGCGACCGACCAACAGGGCAGACAAGCCATGCTTATGGAACAGATGATGTGCGCGCTGATGGTAGTGCGCGGGTAGATGAGACAGCCAGTTTTGAACGGTGCGGGTATTTCCCAGCCATCTCCCCTGGATATAGCTGAGCCAGCAACCCAGGCTGGCCGCGGTGGTGAGCAGCAGTACCGTTTGCGGAAAACCCATCGCGCCTTTAGCGATAAGTACGCCGACCAGTACCAGTAGACTGTCGCCAGGTAAAAAGGCTGCTGGCAGCAGTCCGTTTTCCAGAAACAAAATGGTAAACAGTACGAAATAGAGCATGCCAATCATGGAGGGATTGGCCAGCGTTTCAAAATCCTGAGCCCATAAAGCATTCAATAATTGAGTCAGTAGTTCCATTCAATATTCCTGGAGAATCGGTTGTCGTCATGCCGGTATTCTGGAGTTTGTAACGCCGCAATTTTATTGGTGTTTTTTACATGGATCGCGGTCTGACACAAATTCACGGCCTGAACTATTCCCTGTAAAGTTGTGAAGTAAGCAAGCTCTCAAACACAAAAATTCAAATAACAACTAATTGTAACAAAGGTCAACGTAGTCCGTTATAGAAATTACGGGTGTTGCACTGTGATTTTGCTTATCGCAATGGAGGGAGGCGAGAGGATTTACACAGGCTGACACTTTATACCTAATGCTTACCAAGCGTCAGAAACAGGCGCTTTGTCGCGCCTGCATCGTTAAGATTGTTTATTTTGCGCCGTTAGCTGCCGTATCGAGATGAATGACGGGATTATCGGTAAAAAGATAACGGTCTGCGTTGAATTCAAAATCATCGCTGGTTTCGTTAAACAGCATCTGCTTTGTGTTCTCAAGATGCTGCCACATCGCCAGTTTGGCGGCGTGTGGATCTTTGCGAATCAGCGCCCGCAGGATCTGGTCATGGTCGTCGCACCAGTTATCTATCGTGCGCAGGTCGATGTGGTCGTGCAGCTTCTTCCAGTAGGGGTTGTGAATACGCTGAGTCCACATTTTTTCAACAATCGCGGCCAGGGCAGAGTTCTGTGTTGCCAGCGCGACCTGCACATGGAACAGGAGATCCCACTCGGAGTCACGAAAGCTTTTTTCGTTACGCGACTTCTCCTGAATTTCCATCAGTTTCATGATGTCCTGTTTGGTCACCTGGGTGGCGGCAAACTCAGCAATGTTGCTTTCTATGAGCTGGCGAGCCTGGAGCAGCTCAAACGGACCGTAGCTGGCGAATTCCAGACTTTCATCTGGCGCGACATAGTGTTTGGGTTGGTTTGAAATGACGTGGATCCCCGATCCTTTACGCACTTCAACATAGCCCTCAACCTCGAGCATGATAATCGCTTCACGAACCACGGTGCGGCTGACATTTTTTTCATCGGCGATAAAGCGCTCGGCGGGGAGTTTGTCACCCACCAGGTAGACACCCTGCTCAATGCGTTCTTTCAGATCAGCGGCAAGTTGTTGGTACAAACGTCGTGGTTCGGTGATTTCCATATGCGCTCCAGGCATGATACGGCAGACTCTATTTGTTATACCACTTTTGCGATTACGGCTCCACTCGCGGCGATAAAAAAGCCGCCAGATGACTGGCGGCTTAGCATTACATAACCTTGTTAAATCGTGTCTGGTTAACTTTGCGCAGCGGGATCGCCAGTTTGCGAAGCTGACTCTACCTCGCTGGCCGATTTGTTCTGCAATACCGTCCAGATGACTAACGCGCCGAGCAGGTCGAATACCGCCAGTACGGCGAACAGCGGGCTGAAGCCGATGGTGTCAGCCAGCGCGCCAACGACCAGTGCAAACAGCGTACTTGCAAGCCAGGCGGACATACCGGTCAGACCGTTCGCGGTTGCCACTTCATTACGACCAAATACGTCAGAAGAGAGCGTGATCAGCGCACCGGACAGCGCCTGGTGAGCAAAGCCGCCGACGCACAGCAGGGCGATAGCAATGTACGGGCTGGTGAACAGACCGATCATCCCTGGGCCAATCATCAGCAATGCGCCCATGGTGACGACCATTTTACGGGAAACGATCAGGTTAACGCCGAACCAGCGCTGGAACAGCGGCGGTAAGTAACCCCCTACGATACAACCCAGGTCAGCAAACAGCATCGGCATCCAGGCAAACATCGCAATCTCTTTCAGGTTAAAGCCGTAGACTTTAAACATGAACAGCGGGATCCAGGCGTTGAAGGTACCCCAGGCCGGCTCTGCCAGGAAACGCGGCAGCGCGATGCCCCAGAACTGGCGATTACGCAGGATCTGACCGAGAGACATTTTCTTGGCGGTGCTGTTTTTATGCTGTGATTCCTGACCATTCAGAATGTAATCACGTTCTTCATCAGACAGTTTTTTCTGGTCGCGTGGGTGTTTGTAAAATACCAACCAGCACATGGCCCAGATAAAGCTCAGGGCACCAGAAATAATGAATGCCATCTGCCAGCTGTGCATGACGATAGCCCAGACGACCAGCGGCGGAGCAATCATCGCGCCGATAGAGGAACCGACGTTAAAATAACCCACGGCGATTGAACGTTCTTTTGCCGGGAACCATTCAGAACTGGCTTTCAGACCCGCAGGGATCATCGCAGCTTCAGCGGCACCGACTGCGCCTCGCGCCAGCGCCAGTCCACCCCAGCTACCAGCCAGTGCGGTCGCGCCACAGAAGACGGCCCACAGAACGGCGAACATCGCGTAACCAATTTTTGTGCCGAGCACATCGAGCACGTAGCCGGCAACAGGTTGCATTACGGTGTAAGCAGCAGAATACGCTGCGATGATATAGGAATACTGTTGGGTGGAGATGTGTAACTCTTCCATCAGAGTTGGCGCAGCTGCCGCCACAGTGTTACGTGTCAGATAACCCAGCACGGTGCCAAGCGTCACCAGTGCGATCATGTACCAACGTAACCCTTTAATTTTACGCATGTAAAACCTCATCGTTTTGTTATGTCCGCGAACGAGCGGTCATCTTCCAGTTCAGGGAGGAGGATGTTCTTTTACGAGGGGGTAACCGAAAAAAAAGCCGGTACTCCCCGAACTCTGCCATGTCAATATTTGTGCTAATTCGGTTTCCGTACCGGTTAATCCGATGGTGATACATCGGTAATTTGCATTCCGTCGGCTTATGTATCGCGACGGCAAAAAGATAACTTGTCATACAGCTTTAAAAGGTGAGTGCCATCACAAAAGTGTGAATCTTCGTGTGGTCATTATTTCGATTCAGCAAAGCCAGTGCTGGTGCGGCTTGGCGCGTGGTTTACCTCTTTGAGAGTAATTTTTTTGTCGCCATTTGTTGATCTAACTCACGAAAATATCTTCAGTGTATGGAAATTGGTGTGATAACTTTGTCAACATCAAAACATAAGCAATCTGACGCACTCGCTGAGAGGAAGACGATAATGACCCCGTTTATGACTGAAGATTTCCTGTTGGACACCGAATTTGCCCGCCGTCTGTATCATGATTACGCCAAAGACCAGCCAATCTTCGACTACCACTGTCATTTGCCACCGCAACAAATCGCGGAAAACTACCGTTTTAATAACCTGTATGACATCTGGCTGAAGGGTGACCACTACAAGTGGCGTGCGATGCGTACTAACGGCGTCGCTGAGCGCCTGTGTACCGGCGATGCGTCCGATCGCGAGAAGTTTGACGCCTGGGCCGCCACGGTTCCGCACACAATCGGTAACCCGCTGTACCATTGGACCCACCTCGAATTACGTCGCCCGTTTGGTATTACAGGTAAGCTGCTGTCTCCGGCAACGGCTGACGAAATCTGGAACCAGTGCAACGAACTGCTGGCGCAGGACAAATTCTCCGCGCGCGGCATCATGCAGCAGATGAATGTGAAAATGGTTGGTACTACCGATGACCCGATCGACTCTCTGGAGCATCACGCGGCCGTTGCTAAAGACGGAAGCTTTGATGTGAAAGTGCTGCCGAGCTGGCGTCCGGATAAAGCCTTTAACATTGAGCAGGCGACCTTTAATGACTATATGGCGAAGCTCGGTGAGGTGTCTGACACGGATATCCGCCGCTTCAGCGACCTGCAAGCTGCGCTGACCAAACGTCTGGATCACTTTGCGGCTCACGGCTGTAAAGTCTCTGACCACGCGCTGGACGTGGTGCTGTTTGCTGAATCTAACGAATCTGAACTGGATAGCATTCTGGCACGCCGCCTGGCGGGTGAAACGCTGAGCGAGCATGAAGTTGCCCAGTTTAAAACCGCGGTGCTGGTGTTCCTCGGTGCGGAATACGCGCGTCGTGAATGGGTACAGCAGTACCATATCGGCGCACTGCGTAATAACAACCTGCGTCAGTTCAAACTGTTGGGCGCGGATGTCGGCTTCGACTCCATCAACGATCGCCCGATGGCCGAAGAGCTGTCCAAACTGCTGAGCAAGCAGAACGAACAGAACCTGCTGCCGAAAACTATTCTCTACTGTTTGAACCCGCGCGATAACGAAGTGCTGGGCACCATGATCGGCAACTTCCAGGGCGAAGGTATGCCGGGCAAGATGCAGTTCGGTTCCGGCTGGTGGTTCAACGATCAGAAAGACGGTATGGAGCGTCAGATGACGCAGCTGGCCCAGCTCGGTCTGCTGAGCCGTTTCGTCGGCATGCTGACCGATAGCCGTAGCTTCCTGTCATATACGCGCCATGAATACTTCCGTCGCATCCTGTGCCAGATGATTGGCCGTTGGGTTGCTGCAGGTGAAGCGCCGGCAGATATCCAGCTGTTGGGTGAAATGGTCAGAAATATTTGCTTCAACAATGCGCGTGATTATTTCGCCATTGAACTGAACTAAGGCCTGGGTGAAGGTATGCAATACATCAAGATCCATACGCTGGATAACGTCGCGGTAGCGCTCGCTGATTTGGCTGAAGGAACCGAAGTCACCGTTGATGGGCAAGCGGTAATCCTGCGCCAAGCGGTTTCTCGTGGCCATAAATTCGCTTTATGCGATATTGCGCAAGGCGAAAACGTCATTAAATACGGTTTGCCAATCGGTCATACGTTGGTGGACGTGGCGGCGGGTGAGCATATTCATGCTCACAACACGCGCACGAATCTGAGCGACCTGGACACGTATAGCTACCACCCTGATTTTCAGGCAGAGCTTGTTCAACCCGCCGATCGCGACGTACAGATCTACCGTCGCGCCAACGGCGAGGTCGGCGTGCGCAACGAACTGTGGATCCTGCCGACGGTCGGCTGCGTCAACGCTATGGCGCGTCAGATGCAGACCCGCTTTCTGAAAGAGACCAACGACGCCGAGGGTATCGACGGCGTGCATCTTTTCAGTCACACCTACGGCTGTTCACAGCTGGGTGACGACCACATCAACACCCGTACCATGCTGCAAAATATGGTGCGCCACCCGAATGCGGGTGCGGTGCTGGTGGTCGGCCTGGGCTGTGAAAACAACCAGGTTGATGCCTTCCGCGAAACCTTAGGCGAGTACGATCCTGAGCGTGTTCACTTTATGGTCTGCCAACATCAGGAAGACGAAGTGGAAGCGGGGATTGAACATCTCCATCAGTTGTACAACGTGATGCGTAACGATAAGCGTGAGCCGGGTAAGCTGGGCGAGCTGAAGTTTGGTCTGGAATGCGGCGGCTCTGACGGCCTGTCTGGTATTACCGCCAACCCGATGCTGGGGCGTTTTTCCGACTATGTGATTGCCAACGGCGGCACCACCGTGCTGACTGAAGTACCGGAAATGTTCGGTGCCGAGCAGCTGCTGATGGACCACTGCCGTGACGAAGAAACCTTCGGCAAGCTGGTGACCATGGTCAATGACTTTAAGCAGTACTTCATTGCTCACGACCAGCCGATTTACGAGAATCCATCGCCGGGCAACAAAGCGGGCGGGATCACCACGCTGGAAGATAAATCTCTGGGCTGCACGCAAAAAGCGGGCTCCAGCCAGGTGGTGGATGTACTGCGCTACGGCGAACGCCTGAAGACACACGGCCTGAACTTACTGAGCGCGCCGGGTAACGATGCGGTTGCTACCAGTGCCCTCGCGGGCGCGGGCTGTCATATGGTGCTGTTCAGCACCGGCCGCGGTACGCCGTACGGCGGTTTTGTGCCGACGGTGAAAATTGCGACCAACAGCGAGCTGGCGGCCAAGAAAAAACACTGGATCGATTTTGACGCCGGACAGCTGATCCACGGTAAAGCGATGCCTCAGCTGCTGAGCGAGTTTGTCGATACGATCGTTGAGTTCGCCAATGGCAAGCAAACTTGCAACGAGCGCAACGATTTCCGGGAACTGGCTATCTTTAAAAGCGGCGTAACATTGTAATTACCCTTCATCTTTCGCGTGACAGCCGCGTTGGCTGCGTCCATTCACCCCGGTCACTTACTCCAGTAAGCTCCCGGGGATGTCTGAACTTACCGCCTTGCGGTAGCACGAAATCTATTGGGTAATCGAAATGGAGTGGATTTTAAAAACGGCGTTTCATAATATGGAGCGCCGTTTGTTTTTGCGTTTCCTCACAAGGATCTCCCATGACCGCGTATTGGCTGGCCCAGGGCGTAGGTGTCATCGCCTTTTTGATCGGCATTACCACCTTTTTCAATCGAGATGAGCGCCGGTTCCGGCTGCAACTTGCCGTCTACAGCGCCACCATTGGCGTGCATTTTTTTCTGATGGGCGCCTGGCCTGCGGGAATGAGTGCAGAGCTAAACACCATCCGCACACTCGTCTCGATGCATACCCGCAAACTGTGGGTAATGACCGTTTTTATTATCCTCACCCTGGTTCTTGGGCTGGCGAAATTACAGCATGCGATGGAGCTGTTGCCGATTATCGGCACGCTGGCCAGCACCTGGGCGCTGTTTCGCTGCCAGGGGCTGACCGTGCGCTGCGTAATGTGGTGCGCAACCGCCTGTTGGGTTATCCATAATTTCTGGTTGGGATCGATTGGTGGGACGATGATCGAAGGTAGTTTTCTGGTGATGAACGGCCTGAACATTATTCGCTTCCGGCGGATGCAAAAACGCGGAATTGATCCATTCAAAATTGAAAAAAGCGTACAAGAAGAGAACCCCTCCGTCCGGTGACGGAGGGGCAGAGATTAGCCGCGCAGGGCGTTATTTGCCAGACGTTCGTCTTCAGCCTGGCAGGCCGCAGCGGTAAACAGGACGTCTGTAGAAGAGTTCAGCGCCGTTTCACAGGAATCCTGCAATACGCCGATGATAAAGCCAACGGCAACGACCTGCATGGCGATGTCATTCGGGATACCGAACATATTACATGCCAGTGGGATCAGCAGCAGAGAACCTCCCGCCACGCCCGATGCGCCGCAGGCACACAGCGAAGCCACCACGCTCAGTAACAGCGCCGTCGGTAAATCGACCGGAATACCCAACGTATTTACCGCCGCCAGCGTCAACACGGTAATGGTGATCGCCGCGCCAGCCATGTTGATGGTGGCTCCCAGCGGGATAGAAACCGAATAGGTATCACGATCCAGGTTCAGCTTCTCACACAGCGCCATATTCACCGGAATGTTTGCCGCGGAGCTACGGGTAAAGAAGGCGTACACGCCGCTTTCACGCAGACAGGCCAGCACTAACGGATATGGGTTGCGGCGAATTTTCCAGAATACCAGCAGCGGGTTGACCACCAGTGCTACCAGCAGCATACAGCCTACCAGCACGGTCAGCAGCTGCGCGTAGCCCCAAAGCGTGGCGAAACCGGTGGTTGCCAGCGTGGAGGAGACCAGGCCGAAGATACCGATCGGCGCGAAACGAATCACAAGCTTCACCATAAAGGTAACAGCGTTGGACATATCGTTGACCAGATTTTTGGTCGTTTCATTACCGTGACGCAGCGCAAAGCCCAGACCGACGGCCCAAACCAGGATGCCGATGTAGTTGGCGTTAAGCAGTGCATCAATTGGGTTAGAAACCATGCTCATTAGCAGGCCACGCATCACTTCAATAATGCCGGACGGCGGTACGATATCGCTGGCGCTGCTTGAAAGATGCAGCGTTGATGGGAAGGCGAAGCTGAAGACAACGGCCGCTAGCGCTGCGGAAAATGTTCCGAGCAGGTAGAGGAACAGGATTGGGCGGATATTGGTTTTTTGCCCGTGCTGGTGGTTGGCGATAGAAGCCATTACCAGCATCAGAACCAGAATTGGTGCGACGGCTTTTAACGCGCCGACGAACAGAGTACCCAGTAAACCAACGGCTTCTGCCGCAGGTTTTGACACCAGTGCCAGTAAAATCCCCAGAACCAAACCGATCAAAATTTGTTTAACCAGGCTCCCTTGCGCCAGGCGCGAGAATAGCCCCGATGAACGTTGCGTAGTCATGTAGTAATCCTTTCATTGTGTTGTTGCCCTGCCTTTGTGCGTTCTGTAGACGCATCTTTCAGGATGGGGCAAATGTTTGCATGGCTGAGTATAAGGAAAGAACAGGGTTCTGGAAGCGAAATATCCTGGATTTCGCGTTGAGATCATATTTTATAACTTTGAGTTAACATTATTTTGACATGATAAACAAAAAACCCGACGCACGCAGTGTGCTGTCGGGCTTTTCAGCTAGCAGATGAAACTTACTGTATTTGTTGCTTTTTATCGTGCTGGTGGTTGACCCAGGCGTTCACAATCAGCGTCACAAACAGAATGCCAAATACCACGCCTAACGAGATAGCGATCGGGATATGGTAGAAATCGACGATCAGCATCTTAATACCGATAAACACCAGAATGACCGACAAACCGTACTTCAGCATGGAGAAACGCTCCGCCACGCCCGCCAGCAGGAAGTACATTGCGCGCAGACCCAAAATAGCAAACAGGTTTGAGGTCAGCACGATGAACGGGTCGGTAGTGACGGCAAAGATAGCCGGAATACTGTCGACGGCAAAAATGACGTCGCTCAGCTCAACCAGAATCAACACCAGCATCAGCGGCGTAACAAACAGCAGGCCGTTTTTACGCACGAAGAATTTTTCATCTTCGATGGTATCGGTCATGCGCAAATGACCGCGCAGCCAGCGTACTAACGGCCTGTCGCCAATACCGGAAGCATCTTCTTTCGCCAGCGCCATTTTTACGCCGGTAAACAGCAGGAATGCACCAAACACGTACAACAGCCACTCAAACTGGGTGATAAGCCAACTGCCGGCGAAGATCATGATCGTACGCAGAACAATGGCTCCCAGCACGCCATACACCAGTACCCGACGCTGCAACGCAGGCGGTACGGAGAAGTAGCTGAACAGCATCAACCAGACAAAGACGTTATCTACTGCCAGCGATTTTTCGATCAAATAGCCGGTAAGGAACGCCAGCGCCTGTGGGTCGGCAACGGCGCGGCCCTGGGTTTGTGCCAGGTACCACCAGAAGACGGCGTTAAACAGTAACGACAGCGTTACCCAAACGATTGACCAGGCCGCAGCCTGCTTCATCGACATCGTATGCGCGCCACGACGACCCTGCAACAGCAGGTCGATGGCCAGCATAATTACCACCACGACAGCGAAGCCACCCCATAACAACGGTGTGCCGACAGTATTCATTGTATTTCCCCATGCATAAAAAAAAACGGCCAACGCCGAATGACGTTAGCCGCTGCTTTTTATGCATAGACCTTGCCATTCGGCAAGGTCTCACTTACAACAACAAAGGAATACGATGGCGTATTCCTTTGTTATCGCCCGGCGACCGGATGTGGTTTTTCACACATCGTAATGACGATCAACCGACAACGAAGTTACTCCCCTTTGCGGGTTACAAAATATTACAGGCCATGCATTCAGTCAATGGCCTGCAACATTCGTTTTACATACTTTTACGCAGTCAGCGATATTACCGCTTCGTCTGCCGGGAAAATCACGCCGGTCTGGCGGCGAATCTCTGTTTGCAGTTTGGCGGTGATACGGCTGACGGCCAGTGCGGGGTGATCCACTTCGCCGGATTCAACCAAATGAGCAAAAGCCTCTGCCTCATACAGCATAGTATTGATGTGCTGAGGCGTCGTCAGATCCTGGGTTTTCCCCCCGCGAGGAACGAAGCACACTTTCTGACACTCGGAGATATGCTCGATCACCAGCGATCCCTGCTCACCCTGAATTTCACTGGCTAACACCGAGTCGCTTACTTTTGAGTGCTGGAGTGTGACGCTGAAATCACCGTAATTCATCACCACCACGCCGTGGGCATCTACGCCGCTTTCTAGCAGACTGGCGCTGGCCTGAACGCTTTGCGGCTCACCCCACAGCGCAACCGCTGAGGCCAGGCAGTAAAAACCGATATCCATAATCGAGCCATTTGAGAACGCCGGATTAAACGTGTTCGGATTTTCACCGTCCAGATAGCGCTGGTAACGCGAGGAGTACTGGCAGTAATTGATAAACGCTTTCCTGATTCTTCCGACTTTGGGTAGAGATTGCTGCAACAGCAGGAAGTTAGGCAAGCTGGCGGTCTTAAACGCTTCAAACAGCACGACCTGATTTTCGCGCGCGCAGGCGATAGCGGCTTCGGCTTGCGCCTGGTTTGAGGCCAGCGGCTTTTCGCAAATAACATGCTTTTTGTGCCGCAAAAACAGCTCAGTCTGCGGGAAGTGCAGGGAGTTTGGACTGGCGATGTAGACGGCGTCGATCGCCTCGCTTTGCGCCATCGCTTCCAGTGAGGTAAACAGATGCTCGACGGGGTAATCATTGGCGAAGGTCTGCGCCTGCTCGAGGCTACGGGAATAGACCGCGGTTAACTTATATTTGCCGGTTTCATGGGCGGCATCGACAAACTGGCGGGTGATCCAGTTTGTGCCAATTACTGCGAAACGTATCATAATGGCCTTCAGGCTGCGAAAAGGGATCCTTTCGTCAATTTAGCATGCTCTGAAGACAAAGCCAGTGCGCGACTACGCAGTTTGCTTTAACGATTGTTGCGTTAACCACAGGCGGGTATCGAACTCCAGTTGATGATACTGAGGCTCCATATGACAGCACAGCTGGTAAAACGCTTTGTCGTGCTCTTTTTCTTTCAGATGCGCCAGTTCATGAACGACGATCATGCGTAAAAAAGGTTCAGGGGCATTGCGAAACACGGTGGCAACGCGGATCTCCGCTTTGGCTTTTAACTTACCGCCCTGCACGCGAGATACGGCGGTATGCAGCCCCAGCGCATTCTTCAGAACGTGTATCTTGCTGTCATACATGACTTTATTCAGCGGCGGGGCATTACGCAGGAACTGATTTTTCAGATCCTGAGTATATTGCCAGAGCGCTTTGTCGGTCGCGAAATCATGCGTCCCCGGATAGCGCTTCTCCAGCACTGCGCCCAGACGCTGTTCAGCAATCAGCGTTCTCACCTGAGAAAGTAAATTCTCCGGGTAGCCCTGGAGATAAGTTAGTTGGTTCATCTTTGCCCATGCCAATCATAAAAAGTGTATACTCACGCACCCTTTTCAGGGATACGCCGAAATTTTACCATTCAGGAGGGCCGATGAGCCACATAGACAACGGTTTCCGTTCGCTGTCACTTAAACGTTTCCCGGAAACGGATGACGTTAACCCGCTGCTGGCGTGGGAAGCGGCAGATGAATATCTGCTGCAACAGCTGGACGATACCGAGATTAGCGGCCCGGTGCTAATCCTGAATGATACCTTTGGCGCGCTGGGCTGTGCGCTGGCGCAACATTCGCCGTACAGCATTGGCGACTCCTATCTCAGCGAGCTTGCCACACGCGAGAACCTGCGTCATAACGATATTGCCGAGTCGAGCGTCAAGTTCCTCGACAGTACGGCTGACTACCCGCAGGCGCCGGGCGTGGTGCTGATTAAGCTGCCAAAAACCATGGCGCTGCTGGAGCAGCAACTGCGCGCGCTGCGTGAAGTGGTGACGCCGCAAACGCGTATCATCGCCGGGGCAAAAGCGCGTGATGTGCATACCTCGACGCTGGAGCTGTTTGAAAAAGTGTTGGGTCCAACCACCACCACGCTGGCGTGGAAAAAAGCCCGTTTAATCAACTGTACGTTCAGCAAACCTGAGCTGGCCGCTGCCTCGCAAGTGCTAAGCTGGAAGCTGGAAGGTACCGAATGGACTATCCATAACCACGCCAACGTCTTCTCCCGTACCGGACTGGATATCGGCGCGCGCTTTTTTATCGAGCATCTGCCGGAAAACCTCGAAGGGGAGATTGTTGACCTCGGCTGTGGTAACGGTGTCATCGGTATGACGCTGCTGGCGAAGAACCCGGAAGCCAGCGTGGTATTTGTTGATGAATCGCCGATGGCGGTGGCTTCAAGCCGCTTGAACGTGGAAAGTAACATGCCTGAAGCGCTGGATCGCTGTGAGTTTATGATCAACAACGCGCTGTCGGGCGTCGAACCGTTCCGCTTTAACGCCGTGCTGTGTAACCCACCGTTCCACCAGAAGCACGCGCTGACGGATAACATTGCCTGGGAGATGTTCCACCACGCTCGCCGCTGCCTGAAAATCAACGGTGAGCTGTACATTGTGGCTAACCGTCACCTTGACTACTTCCACAAGCTGAAGAAGATTTTCGGCAACTGCGTGACCATCGCCACCAATAATAAATTCGTGGTGCTAAAAGCGGTCAAAACCGGTCGCCGCCGCTAATCGTGTGTGCCGGATGGCGGCGTGACCGCCTTATCCGGCCTACGAAATACATACTGTTAAATTTCCAGCGCCAGCGTCGTCCCTTGGGCAATAGCGCGCCGGGCATCCAGCTCCATCGCCACATCGCAGCCGCCGATCAGATGTACCGTTTTACCTGCCGCGTGGAGTGGATCAACCAGTTCACGGCGCGGCTCTTGTCCGGCGCAAATCACCACGTTATCCACGTTAAAGATCAACGGTTCGCCGTTCAACACGACGTGTAACCCATCATCATCAATTTTCTGATAGCTAACTGCCGGGATCATTTTCACGCCGCGTGAGAGCAGGGTGGCGCGATGGATCCAGCCCGTCGTTTTCCCTAAACCTTGTCCCGGTTTGCTGGCTTTGCGCTGCAACATCACTATCTGGCGCGGGCTGCGGGATAAGTGCGGGCCTTCCAGGCGTAAGCCGCCAGGCTGTTGCAGGCTGGTGTCGATCCCCCATTCCACGCAGAATTCCGCAATGTTTTGGCTGGTGGGCTCACCGGGCTGGCTCAAATACATGGCGGTATCAAAACCGATCCCGCCGCAGCCAATGATCGCCACGCGTTTGCCCACCGGCATTTTATCGCGCAGGACGTCGAGATAGCTGAGCACTTTAGGATGCGCGATCCCCTCGATCGGTGGCATGCGTGGCTCGATCCCGCTGGCGAGGATCACTTCATCGAAGGGGTACAGATCGCGTGCGCTGACAAAGTGATTCAGCTTCAGCGATACGCCAGTCACATCGATCATCCGGCGGTAGTAGCGCAGGGTTTCATAAAATTCTTCTTTGCCGGGGATCTGCTTAGCGATATTAAACTGCCCGCCAATCTCGCTATGCGCGTCAAACAACGTCACGTGATGACCGCGTGCGGCGGCATTAATGGCGAAGGCGAGGCCTGCAGGACCTGCTCCGACAACCGCCAGATTTTTCGGCACAGTGGCGGCAACGATCGGCATTTTGGTCTCATGGCAGGCGCGCGGATTCACCAGGCAAGAGGTGACTTTGCCGATGAAGATCTGATCCAGGCAGGCCTGGTTACAGCCGATACAGGTATTGATCTCATCCGCTCGCCCGGTTTGCGCTTTTGACAGCAGTTCGGCATCGGCGAGGAACGGACGGGCCATCGACACCATATCGGCATCGCCACGGGCCAGAATGTCATCGGCGACTTGAGGATCGTTAATGCGGTTGGTGGTGATCAGTGGGATCGTCACATGCCCTTTCAGCTTACGTGTCACCCAACTAAACGCACCGCGCGGCACCGGGGTGGCAATAGTGGGAATACGCGCCTCATGCCAGCCAATACCGGTGTTAATAATGGTCGCCCCTGCGGCTTCTATCGCCTGCGCCAGTTGGACGGTTTCGTCGAAGGTTCCGCCGTTTTCCACCAGATCGAGCATCGACAGGCGGAAGATAATAATAAAGTCATTACCGGCACGCTGGCGTACCGCGCGCACCACTTCCACGGCAAAACGCATGCGGTTGGCATACTCGCCACCCCACTCGTCATTGCGCTGATTGGTGCGCAGAGTCAGGAATTCGTTGATGAGATAGCCTTCCGAGCCCATCACTTCGACGCCATCATAGCCCGCTTCCCGCGCCAGTTGAGCGCAGTGGGCAAAATCTTCAATCAACTGCAGCACCTCATCGTGCGTCAGCTCATGCGGCGTAAAGCGGTTGATTGGCGCCTGAATGGCAGAAGGTGCCACCAGATGTGGCTGGTAGCTGTAACGCCCGGTATGCAGGATTTGCAGGGCGATTTTGCCGCCTTCGTCATGCACCGCGTCGGTAATGACGCGATGATGTGCAAGCTGGCTGGTGTCGTTCAGCATCGCGCCGCCTTCCATCCCCACGCCGGAAAGCGCAGGCGCAATACCTCCGCTCACAATTAACGCTACGCCATGACGGGCGCGCTCGGCGTAGAACGCGGCCAGCCGTTCTGCACCGTCGGGATACTCCTCCAGCCCGGTATGCATTGAACCCATCAGCACGCGGTTTTTAAGCGTGGTGAAGCCTAAATCGAGCGGGGCGAACAGCGACGGATAGCTCATAAAGGTGTCCAGTATGTAAAATTATTGTTATGTGGTCGGATGAGTTCTAATTTAGCCGTCGTGGCGTAAAAGGGAAAAGGGGAATGCCGTGATTGTGATGGGATTCAAAAAATGCCCCTGCGGACGCAAGGGCAAGTGGGTCAGAACGCCAGTCGTTTACCCAGACCGTCAAAGAGGTGCAGGTGCGACTCTTGTACGGTGAGCGTAAGCGGTGTATCCGGCATGAAGCTAAGCTGTTGAAAAGACTTCAGGCACACGGGGTGGCCGGCCAGATCCAACCACACCAGCGTGGAGTCGCCCTGTAATTCACACAGCCGGGTACGCCCTTGCAATGTGAAATCCCCAGTCTGCTGGTACTGCATATGCTCCGGGCGGATGGCGACAAACAGTTTGTCCCCGTCGCTAACACCTGCGGGCTGACGGGTGAGGCGGAAGACGAGGTTATCGGCGATATGCAGTGCGCCTTCACGCCATACCGCTGGCAGAACATTGATTTTCGGCGTGCCGATAAACTCAGCGACAAACAGGTTTGCCGGGGTGTTATACAGCGCCAGCGGCGTGCCCACCTGCTCAATTTTTCCCTTGTAAAGCACCACGATGCGATCGGCCAGCGTCATCGCCTCCACCTGATCGTGCGTTACATAGATCATGGTGTTTTTCAGGGTGTTATGCAGTTGCTGGATCTCCTGGCGCATCCCGACCCGCAACGCGGCATCCAGGTTAGACAGCGGTTCATCAAACAGAAACAGTTCCGGTTGCTGGACAATAGAACGCCCGATCGCCACACGTTGGCGCTGCCCGCCGGAGAGATTCTGCGGCAGTCTGTCCAGCATCTCTTCCAGCTTCAGCATGCTGGCGGCGTGAGCGACTCGCTTATCAATCTCGGCGGCGGGCGTGTTGATATTACGTAAACCGAATGACAGATTTTCCCTGACGGTCATATGCGGGTAGAGGGCGTAGGACTGAAACACCATCGACAGGTTGCGTTTGCCCGCCGCAAGCCTGGTGACCTCTTTTCCCCCCATCACCAGTTTACCGCCGTCGGGGATTTCCAGTCCGGCGATGATCCGCAGCAGCGTGGATTTCCCGCATCCGGAAGGGCCAACCAGCACAATGAACTCCCCGGAGGCGATCTCCAGCGACAGATTTTCAATGATGGTGTTCTTGCCCCAGGCTTTATGAATATTACTCAGGCTTAGCGCGGTCATAACCTCTCCTTGTCAGAATCCCAGGCTGCAATCAGCGTTAAAAGTTCATCGGTTTTGCGCGCCAGCAGTGCCGTATCCGCGCGGGTTTCCACGTTCAGGCGCAGCAGCGGCTCGGTGTTGGACGCGCGTAAGTTGAAGCGCCAGTCAACGAAGTCGATGCTCAACCCGTCGCAATCGTCACGCAGGCCGCCGGCTTGCAGATAGTGAGCGGCGATGGATTGCATGACAGATTGCGGATCGGCCACCGTCAGATTGATTTCGCCGGAAACTGGAAAGCGCACCTGGGCGTGTTCGATATACGCCGACAGCGGACGGCTGTCGCTGCCGATAATTTGCAGCAGCAATACCAGTGGGATCATCCCGCTGTCACAATAGCCAAAATCGCGGAAGTAGTGGTGGCCGCTCATTTCTCCGCCGTAGACCGCGTCCTCTTCGCGCATTCGCGCTTTGATAAAGGCGTGCCCGGTTTTGCTGATGACCGGGATTCCGCCGCAGAGAGTTACAACGTCCAGCGTATTCCACGTCAGGCGCGGGTCGAGAATGATGTGACTGCCTATGGAGCGTTGCAGGAAGTGCTCGGCGAACAGGCCAACCAGGTAGTAGCTCTCAATAAATCGGCCACACTCATCAAAGAAGAAGCAGCGATCGAAATCGCCGTCCCAGGCGATGCCGAAATCAGCCTGATTCTCGATAACCGCCTGCTGGGTGATGAGGCGGTTTTCCGTCAGCATCGGATTCGGCACGCCCGCCGGGAAATGACCGTCCGGCTGATGGTGCAGGCGAATAAACTCAATCTGAACGCCCGCACGGGCCAGTCCGTCGGCGATCGCGTCAAGCGCAGGCCCGACGGTGCCATGTCCGGCGTTGGTCACAATACGTAGCGGGCGAGTCGGCGGATGCTGAAGGAAGCGCAGCAGGCAGGCAATCCAGGCGGGGCGATTATCATAAGGGATGAGGCTGCCACGATGGACGATCGGTGCAAAGTCGTTGCGCTCCGCCAGCGCTTTTATCTCCAGCAGGCCGTTGTCGTTACTGATCGGACGCGCCTCTTCGCGCACCAGCTTCATACCATTGTACTGCGCCGGATTATGGCTGGCGGTTATCTGAATGCCGCCGTCGGCACGCAGTTCCCGGGTGGCGAAGTAGATCTCTTCGGTGCCTGACAGACCAAGGTCGATAACATCCACGCCGCTGGAAATCAGCCCGTCGGTCACGGCGGATTTTAACGATTCCGAGCTAAGGCGAATGTCTGCGCCGATCACTACCCGGCGCGGATGGCGCCAGGCGGCGTAAGCGCGACCGATGCGAAAGGCGATATCCGGCGTCATGTTGACGCCAACCTCACCGCGAATGTCGTAGGCTTTAAAACAGGTTAGTTCATCCATAATCTACTCTTCTGTAATTAATGAGTCAGGCTGACTCCCGAATGATGAGCTGGTAAGGCAATTCATAGTGGGTCACCGGTCCTCTGGTGAGCAGCAATTTGACGGCCATTTCCCCTTTCTTTTCCGCGTCTTGCGCGATGGTGGTCAGGCGTATTCCCGCCACCTCAACGGCGAGATTATCGAAACCGGTAACGGCAACCCGCTGCGGAACCGCCAGCTGCTGCCGTTGGCAGTAGTGGATCGCGCCGACGGCGAAGCGATCGGAAAGGCAGATAAGCGCAGTGATCTCCGGATGGGTTTCCAGTAACGCTTTGGCCGCCTGTTCGCCGTGTTCTTCATCGTGTCGGGTTTGATACAGCCAGCACGTATCAAGGGCGAAGCCGCGCTGCTGGAAAACCTCCCGGCAGGCATTCACGCGGGAGAGCATCAGCAGGTTGTCGCCGGTGACGGGGGCGGTCAGATCGCACATTCCCTGCGCTGAGGGCTGTGACGGAAAGGCGATGATGCCGAAATGTCGATGACCTTTATCGGCCAGATAGCGGGCAATATCGCGCATGGCGCAGGCGTTATCGATGGAGACGCTGCTATGGTCGGGAAACTGAAAATCGAGCGTGACCACCGGACGCCCATGAGCCAGCGCGTGCTGGATCATGGCCGCATTGTTATGCGTGGCGTTGAGAATATAGCCATCAACCAGGGTGTTGAGCGGCGTCTGTTGCCGCTTACGCAAAGGGATCAAGACCAGATTGACGTTTTGTTCTTCACACTGGACGGCGATCCCCCGCATCAGCGCAATGTCGTGGGGATCGATAAACACGTAACTCATAGAGTCGTTGAATATCACGCCGATGGTGTCAGATTTGCCGGTACGCAGCGCGCGCGCCAGCTTGTCCGGTCCCTGAAAGCCAAGCTCGCTGGCATATTGCAAAATTCGCTGGCGCAGCTCCGGAGATAATTTTTCCGGATTATTCCATGCGTTCGACACCGTGGTATGGGAAATACCCATAATCTTTGCCAATGATTTTATCGTAATACGTTTCTTATCTTTATTATCATTAACGTTTATTTTCATTTTTAATATATTTGTTGGGTTTATATATTGGCGTGAATTATTTATTTCTATCGTCCATTGCGTTGAACGTTGATGCAAAGTTTAACGTTAAACAAAAATCGTTTTGTGATTTGTTTAACGTTAAACATAAAAAGGGGGTGTTAATTTACGCTCCATTCAATAGCAGGGTAGCGGTAAATCAATACTTATTGAAAGTAAATGGAGAGTTATCGTGAGAGTTGTAAAATTAGCTAAATTAACAGCCTGTGTACTATTCGCATTTTGTATTTCTGGCTGCGGTCCGGATGATAAAAAATCCGCAGAGACAGCAAAAACGCCAATTAAAATGTGGGTGGCACCAAACGAAAATGAAGAAGCCTTCTGGAATACTATGGTTAAAGAATGGAATAAAGACCCGGCGCATACCCCGGTCGAATTTACGCCCATTCCTGCCGCCAGCAGTTCTGAAGAGGCAATAATGAACGCGCTGGCTTCCGGCACGGAACCCGATATTTCCAGTAATATCTTTATCGGTTTTGCCAGCCAGTTGGTGGAAATTGGTCAGCTTGAAGACCTGTCTAAAATGAGTGGTTTTAATGAACTCGTTAATAACCGACAGATGGGCAAAATTATTCCTGCCTGGCAATTAAACGGCGAGCAACATGTTCTGCCAATCTATATTAATCCTATCGTCTGGTGGTGGCGGGGCGATTTACTCAAGCAGTATGGTTTTGACCATGTTCCGACCCGTTATGATGAGCTTTATCAGTTGGCAGAGCGCCGGGCGGCGGATAATAACGGCTATGTTATCCAGATGACCGCCGGGAAAAACTGGTGGGAACGCTGGTTCGATTTTATTCCGCTTTATTATGCGCAAAACGGCGGTAAACCTTACCTCGCGGGTCATCAGGCGACGTTTGCCGATCCTGCCGGACAGGCGGTACTGACCTTTATGGGGAAAGTCTTTAACAGCAAGTGGAGCAGCTACGACTTCACCGCCGCCGACGATCCGTTAGCGACTGGACAGGTGCTGGCGTCCGCGCGCGGTCCGTGGGATATCGCTCGCTATCACAAGCAGTATCCGGAGATCCTCAAAACGCTGCAAATTGGGCCGATGCTCACCGAGAAAGGCGACGCGCATCCGTATACGTTCGGCGACAGCAAAGGGGTGGTGATCTTCAGTTCCAGCAAGCGCAAAGCGCAGGCGTGGGCGTTTATTCAGTGGGTCTTTAACAACGCCGAGCACGACCGGAGCTGGCTGGAGCTGACCGGTATGCCGCCAGCACGCAGTGATTTAATGAGTAATCCGCTGTTTGTGAATTACTTTGAGAAAAACCCGCTGGAGAAGGCGATCGCATCTTACGTGGACGTCGCGCTGCCGCCAGCGGCCACTACGCAAACCACGGAGATTCAGCGCAGCATGACGCAGATGCTGGAGCAGGTCATTTTCAACCACGCCGATCCGGCAGCCACCCTCGATAAATCCGCGCAGGAAATTAACACGTTGCTGGCGAAATAAGGGGAAATAATGGCTGGATATGAATCCCGCACCGGAGGCCTGCTGGCCTCCACGTGGATCGGTTATTCGTTGCTGTTCTGGTTTTATCCGCTGTGCTGGCTGGTCGTGCTCAGCGTGACGAACTGGCAATTTATTGGCACGCCGACGTTTAGCGGATTACAGAATATCATTGGCGTGTTTCATGACGCGTTATTCTGGCAATCGATGTGGAACGTGTGCCGTTTTTTAATGTGGTATATCCCGATTGTCTTTCTTGCCTCGCTGCTGTTTGCCGCGGGATTACGAAAAATTAAGTACGGGAAAAGTTTTATTGCCCTGAGCTTTTTACTGGCGAATATCTCTTCGGGGGTGGCCTATTCCATCGTCTTTGCAAAACTGTTCAGCGAATACGGGCCGGTCAATCAATTTTTACAGGCCAGTTTCGGCATCTCTGTGCCCTGGTTTACCAACCCTGACTGCGCCATGTTATCCATTGCGTTAATTGTTACCTGGAAATTTGTCGGTTATTACGGGCTGATTCTCTATTCCGGGATGGTGGCGATCCCCGCGGATATTTACAGCGCGGCGCAGTTGGATAAAACCGGGAAGTTTAAGCAAAGTTGGGCGATTACCCTGCCGATGATGAACGCGCAAATCGTGATGGTGATGGTGCTGGCGATTACCGTGGCGTTCAGCATCTTTACCGAGCCGTATCTTATCACCGGCGGCGGACCGCTCAACAGCACCACCAGTCCGATGGTGGTGATGTATGAAGTGGCGTTCCAGAAAATGAAGCCAACCTGGGCGGCGACCATGTCGATTATCGTTGCGGCATGCAGTTTCCTCGCCATCTGGGTCTTCCGCAAAGTATTCGAAAAACATATCGAGATTGTGTGAATGAAGAAACTGACTCCCTTAACGCTGCTCATTCACGCCGTGATGTTTTTGCTGGCGCTCACCTGGCTGTATCCTTTTATCTGGATGGTGATCTCCTCGTTGAAACCGACGGCGCAAATCTACACGACCGGGCTGTTTTCCGGTCATCTGACGCTGGAGAATTACGCTTTTCTGTTCGATAACAGCAACCGGGCGGACAAACCTTTTTTGCGCACCCTGGTTAACTCGCTGTTCGTGTCGCTCACCATTACCGTCTGCGTCACGCTGACCTCAATGCTGGTGGGATATGCCGTCGCGAAAACCGAGTTTCACGGCAAAAATGCGTTTCGCAACCTGTTGATTGTGCAGATGGTTTTCCCGGTCTTTATGTTCATCATTCCACAGTTTGTCCTGATGCGTGAACTGGGGCTGATCAACAGCTACGGGGCGATGATCCTGCCGTATGCGATGAGCGCCTGGGGCATTTTCATGGTTTCGCAGAGCTTTAAAGGCACGCCGAATGATTACCTGTACGCCGCAAGGCTCGATCACGCCAGCCTGTGGGGGATCCTGAGGCATGTGATGATGCCGCTGAATAAATCCATTCTGGCGATTGTCGCACTGTTCACCTTTTCCAGCTCATGGGACAACTTCCTCTGGCCGCTGATCGTGATGCGCGAAGTGGACAAAATGCCGTTTTCGGTGCTGCTCGCCACCTTCAGCAAATCCTACGGCATCTACCTGGGACCGGTGCTGGCGGGGTCGGTGGTGCAGATGCTGCCAATCGTTGTCCTGTTTATTCTGTTCAGAAAATACTTCCTCGAAGGCATGTCGTTATCACTGAAATAAGGAACGTGACGGTGAAAAAGCAACCGTGGTGGCAGGCGTGTACCTGTTATCAAATTTATCTGCCTTCGTTTTGCGACGGCAATAACGACGGGCTGGGCGATTTTCCGGGCCTGATTTCCCGGCTGGATTATTTGCAGGCGCTGGGCATCGGTGCGGTGTGGATCACGCCGTTTTATCCCTCTCCGCTGGTGGATAACGGCTACGATATCAGCGATTACTGCGCCGTTGACGCCCGTTTCGGCACTCTGGACGATTTCCGCCGGGTGGTTGACGGCTGCCACGCCAGAGGCATTCGGGTGATTATCGATCTGGTGGTCAATCACGTCTCCTCAGAACATCCCTGGTTTTGCGATGCGTGGAATAATCCGGACAGCCGCTATCGTGATTATTTCCTTTTTCGCCGCCAGCCGAATAACTGGCGTTCTTTCTTTTCCGGCAGCGCGTGGACCGCTGAGCCTGACACCGGCGAATTTTATTACCATAAATTCGCGCCCGGCCAGGTGGATCTCAACTGGGCCAACCCCGCGGTGGAACAGGAAATTTACCGGGTGGTGGATTTCTGGGTTACGCAGGGGGTGGACGGTTTTCGCTTTGACGTCATCAACTTTCTTACTACCGACGGCATTGGGCCTGATAACCCGGAAGAGAACGGCGAGCAGCGCCATGAATTTGACATCAATCAGCCGCGACTCCCGGAAACGCTGCAACGGCTGTGTGCCCATGTTCGGGCGCAGGGGGACTATTTCCTGATTGGCGAAATCGGCAGCGAAGACCCTGACGTGCTCAGCCGCTATCAAAGCCCGCAACTGATGGACGTGGTGTTTAATTTCAATATCGGCAGCCAGAAAACTTTTGATGTTTCCCGTCTTTTCAACCAGTTAAAAACCACGCTGGCTGCGCAGTCGGGTTTACCGACGCTGTTTTTCTCCAGCCATGATATGTCGCGGATGATCAGCCGCTTTGGCGAAAACGAGCGCGATACCGGGCGGGCGCTGGCGGTGTTGGCGCTCCAGCTAACGGTGAGCGGCGTGCCGTTTATCTTCCAGGGCGAAGAGCTGGGGGTGACCGACTACCGTCCGCAAACGGCAGAGCAGCTTTTTGATATACAGGGAAAAACCCATTACCGCACCGCCCTTGCCGCAGGCAGCAGCCCACAGCAGGCGCTGGCGCTGGCTATTGAACATTCGCGGGATGGTTCGCGCGCGCCGCTGCCCTGGCGCGACGCCCCCTTTGGCGGATTTTCCACCGTCGCGCCGTGGATGCCCGTCGGCGGCGATATCGCCCTGATTAACGCGGAGCGCCAGCAACAGGATGAGACATCGTTCTGGCATCAGTACCGGCGGCTGATCGCCCTGCGCCGCCGCGTTGCGGCGCTGCATCAGGGACAGCAGGACTCGCTCGACCTCACTGACGAATGCGTCTGGTTTACCCGTTCGACGGCGGCGGAGCAGGTCTGGATCGCCATCAACTTTGGTGCGCCTGTTCGCAATCCGTGGCAGGAGATTGAGGCTGAAGTGCTGTACGGAGAGGACGCGAAATGGATTGGTAAGAATCAATGTTTGATCAAAAGGAGAGTACATGGACAGGCACAGTAAAAACCCGTTGATTACCCCGGCGGACGTGACGCCTTCACTGCCCGGCAGGAAGGTCGATTGTGTTTTCAATGCTGGCGTAACGGAGTGTGACGGGGAGATCGTTTTGCTGCTGCGAGTGGCGGAAAGCGTGATCAATTCCGATCAGCAGCAGCGTGTCGTACCGCTGTTGGAAAAAACCGATGCGGGCTGGGTACAGGCCACCGCGAGTTTCGATCGTCGCGATGAACGCTATGATTTCAGCGATCCGCGGGTGATCGTGCTGAAAAGCGATCCGGCGCGGGTGTGGCTGACCTCCATGTCGCATCTGCGTCTGGCGCGCAGTCGCGATGGGGTGAACTTCCGGATTGACAGCCAGCCGTTTATCATCGCCGATACGCAATATGAAGAGTTCGGCTGCGAAGATGCGCGGATCACCCGCATCGATGATACCGCGTACATCAACTACTCGGCGGTGTCGTCGCTGGGGATTTCTACCGCGCTGGCGGTGACCAAAGATTTTGTCACGGTGGAGAAAAAAGGGTTGATCCTCTGTCCGGACAACCGCGACGTCTGCTTTTTCCCGGAAAAGATCGCCGGTAAATATCACGCCCTGACCCGTCCGGCCCCGTGCCACTTCGGTCATCCGGAAATCTGGATCTGCGAGTCGCCGGATATGTTGCACTGGGGCAACCATCGCCACCTGCTGGGACGGTCCGGCGATGCCTGGGACTGCCGTAAATCAGGCGGCGGCGCGCCGGTATTAAAAACCGATCGCGGCTGGCTGGAGATCTACCACGGTGTGGATGCCGATCAGCGCTACTGCCTTGGCGCGCTGCTGCTGGATCTCAACGAGCCGACCCGCATTCTGGCGAAATCACCGGTGCCGCTGCTGGAGCCAGATGCGCCCTACGAGCGCGAAGGCTTCTTCGGCAATGTGGTGTTCACCTGTGGGGCGCTGATCCGCGATGAGACGCTGCACGTCTGGTACGGCGCCGCCGATGAGTGTGTGGCGCTGGCGACAATGCCGCTGGACAAACTGTGGCGGCATCTGGGGGTTAAATAAATGCCGCAGAGCGTCCTGGGTTGCTAAACCCGTTTCTGGCAGGGGACGTCGATTCACACGTTGTGGCCGCTGGTGGACGAATCTTTGCTGCAAATAATGAAAATACACAACAGAAGAGCAGGGCAATAAATGCCCTGCAAGTCTGTATATTTAATGTCACATTGTATTTCAGGTGCGCAAGAAAACAGATTGCGCTTATCGTTATTAATATTTTAATTAATATCTGACGCGGGGGCCGCCTCAATAGCTTTTTCTTCTTTGGTTAGCCCTTTGATGTATTTACTGTATTTCCACCAGGCAAAACCGAGAAAAATAACAATCCCCCCGACGTTATAGAAAATAATGGTCATGATGTTACCGCCGGTCGGGAAGGTCGAGGCAATAAACCCGATGGTGAAAAGGACAATCAGCATCGATACCACAATAATGCCGGTTTTTTGCGAACCCATACGGAAGTCGCGCGGTAAGTGGTCCAGTTTTGCGCGCAGATTCAGGTAAGCCAGCATAATAAACAGCGGCGGCAGCATTGATGCGGCGGCGGTCATGTTGATGATGGTGTTCATTAAATCCTGCACGGTATTGGAGCCGAGCGTTGGGATAATCATCAGCGGGATAACAATCAGGAACTGAATCCAGGCTGCGCGGGCCGGAACGCCGTTTTCATTTAGTTCGACGGTTTTTTTACCGAAAATTCCCGCCGGAATTTCAGAGAAGAAAATTTTCACCGGCGTTGCGGTCCACATCAGCAGAGAGCCGAACATCGCGGTAAAGGAGACCAGGCCGACAAAGCGGTTAACGATCAGTTCCGGCAGGCCAAAGTATGCCGCCAGGCCGTGGAATACCTGTACCGAACCACCGGTAAATTTCAGCTCTTTGCTGCTGACGAAGACGTTGATCAGTACCGAGGAGATGGAATAGAGCACGCCGATAAAAATCCCGGCAATGATAATGACCTTCACGAACGATTTGGACCCGCCCTTGACGTCGTTGACGTACACTGCCACCGACTCCGCACCGCCTGCCGCCATAAAGATCCAGGTGGTGATACCGAGGAAGGCCCAGTTAAAATTCGGGATCATTGCGTCTACGGTGATAGGGTCAGCAGGCTGTACGCCGCCAACCAGCGCAGTACCCGCCAGCAGGATGTAGGACAGGGTCAGCAGCAGCATCAATGTGGAGGTGACCGAAGTAATCGGTCCTAACATTTTTGCGCCGTTGGTCGAAACCCAGGTGGAGAAGGCAAACAGCACCATACTTAACACCGTGGTTGCGAACGGTGTCAGAATGTATTCGTAGCCTAAAAAAGCATATGAGGCGTAGGCGATAACACGGGGTAACAGCGAGGTAAAAAAGAACAGGTTAACGAACCAATAGGTATAGGCGGTAATAAATGCCCAACGTCCGCCCAGCGAACTTTTCACCCAAGCATAGACACCGGCTTCGGAGTTTTTATTCAGCGAAACAAATTCAGCGATGATTAAGCAGAACGGAATAAAGTAGAAGATCGTCGCGAGGAAAAACATCGGTGCGGATGCCAGACCCAGCTCAATATTATTGTTGATAACGTTATTAAAACTATAAACCGCGGCAAAGGTGAGTGAAAGTAAGCCGAACTTGCCGATGGTATTACGTTTGGTATCAGACATAGCACATCTCCGATTCCTGATTATTATAGGGTACTGGCGGCGCAACGTCGGCGCCGCCTGTGTTTTTATTTATTATGAAAATAACCATCTTCGATGGTGACTTTGAGTACGACTTTCTTCACTGCGTTATTACAAATAAAACGATAGGCTTCATGGTTGTCACAAATAACCATTTGTCCTTCGCGCACTTCTACGGTTTTTCCACAGCCTTTCAGATATTCGCGATCGGTTTCATCGCGATAATATTCAACCACCTGGAGATCCTCTTTGGCGGCATACTCTATTTTTTGCTGTCCTTGCAGGTAGTAATGGATTTCAAAATAACGACGATGACCGGTAAACAGCGCATCGGTCGCGGAGTCTGTCTCCACGCGATAGCTCAGGGAATCACCGATAGAGTGGGCGACGCCTGGTTGAATATTATCAATATTTTCAATCGCTTCGACGCAGCGCTGCCACTTCTTCCCGGATGCGTAAATTTGTTGGAACTGCGCTAAGTTGTCGATGATCCTCATTTTGTATTCTCACTGTGCAAATTCGTGGAAAAGAACCCGGTACCAAAGACGCGGCTGGCGGCGGTTTGAGCGCTAGATTCGCTACCGGAAACCGGCAACAACGTGAAGCCGTAGCTGAACGAACGGAACCAGACGCGCCAGGAATCAAGCACCTCGCTTCCCCAGGAGTTGGAGCCTAAGCCCAGCACCTGGTGGTCCAGATTCAGGGTGATGTCATCGCTGCGCTGCAGCGCATTACAGTGCTGTGCGGCAAAGATATTTTCTGGCGTATAGCGCCAGGCGCTCAGGTTGACAGGGCGCTGCGGAACCACCAGCAGACCGTTGCCGTGGCGGTTGGTTAGCGTTGCCCAGCGCACGTCCTGACGATTGCCGTTGTTTTGCGGGAACGGATAGTTTTCGAACATTTCATCCACGCTGCTGCGCCAGATATCGATGATGTTGGCCTGCTGGCTATCGGCATAGTTTTCACCGGGACCACGTCCGTAATACGCCACCTTCCCCAAATCGCCGTTGATGCCCATCGTGAAGCCGATGCACGGAATAATGTCCCGGTACTCGCCGTAAGGCTGGCCGGAAAGCTCCACGTTCAACTGACCGTCTGCGGCAATCCGCCAGCGGTAGGTACAGCGCATACCGAAATCAAATACCGGCGGGGCGATAATCGTCTGGCTGGTTATCAACAGCGCGTCATCGGTTTGCTCAATGGCAAAATCGCGCAGATGCTCCTGCATAATCTGTAAATGATTTGGTTGCCAAAGGCCTTCGAACTCTTGTTTGTGGTTATCAATGGTTGGTTTGAAGAAATTAATCTTCGGCTCGCGGGTAATCAGCTCCTCACCGTTAACGGTCCAGCTAATGGGCTTACCGTTCAGTTTTGAGAAGGTCAGATGGAAGTTATAACCGCGTATGGTGCAGCTCTGGGGGCTGTCTTCCAGCGTCAGAGGGGTAGCGTTTTTCAGGCTAAACGGTACGGCAGCCGCCGTTCTGGCCTTCAGCGGGAACTGATAAGTCGCGATGTGGTGCCCGGCTTCGCTGTATAACGTGCGGGAATCTTTCGTCACGATGACGTTGAGGAACGCTTCGCGCGCATCCAGCTCCGGCAGTGTGCATTGCACCAGGGTATCGCTGTTAGGAGGGACGTCGCGCAGTTTTATCTGCTGAGCAGAAAGCGTATCTCCCTCGGCGCGAACCTCAATATGCAAGGTGTAGTCGTCAAGCGTGGTAAACCACAGTTTGTTTTCTACCCGTAGCTCGCCGCGAGCCAGATCCTGTGCGCGTACTTTTACTGGCGCAATCACCTGCTTGTACTCTTGCAGACCCGGCCCCGGGGTTTGATCGGAATAAATCAGGCCATCAAGGCAGAAGTTGTAGTTGTTCGGATAGTCGCCGTAGTCGCCGCCATATTTGTACCAGACGTTGCCGTCGTCATCTTTGGCCTGAATCCCGTGATCGCACCACTCCCAGACATAGTGTCCCTGAATGCAGTCATGCTGATAAAAGACGTTCTGATATTCCGTCAGCCCGCCGGGACCGTTGCCCATGGCGTGAGCATATTCGCAGATGATGCGCGGCTTAGGATGTGGATATTCGCCAAACTCATTCATCAGCGGCACACGGGTGTACATGGTGGAGATGATATCCACCACTTCGGCGTCACGATCTTCTTCGTAATGGATCAGACGCGTGTCATCCAGCGCTTTCGCGGCGTGATACATGGCGCGGATGTTACAGCCGTATCCGGATTCGTTGCCGAGCGACCAGATGACGATCGACGGGTGGTTTTTTTGTGCATGGATGTGGCGCACGATGCGCTCAACGTAGACGTTTTCCCACAGCGGATCGTCGGTTATCCGGCTGATATCGCCGATATTGGCGAAGCCGTGAGATTCAACGTCGGTTTCGGCCATCACGAACAGACCGTAGATATCGCACAATTCATAGAAGCGCGGATCGTTCGGGTAATGGGCGGTACGCACGGAGTTGATGTTGTGCTGCTTCATTAACAGCAGATCTTTTTCAACGCGATCCATGCCAACCGCACGGCCTTTAAGATGATCGTTATCGTGGCGGTTAACGCCATGCAGCATCACGTAGCGGTTATTGATGTAAAACAGACCGTCGCGAACTTTGATATCGCGGAATCCGACCCGCTGTGGCACGACCTCAAGGAGATTGCCGTTGGCATCTTTCAGCGTCATCACCAGATGATAAAGATACGGCGATTCCGCTGACCACTGCTGCGGCGCGCTAACCTTGAAATTAAAAGCGGTGAGGGTGTGTTGATCTACTGCCAGATTGTTAATCACGCCGCTATGCAGCGCCTGCTCACCGTCAAACAAGGTGTATTCGAGCGACGCCATCGCTGGCGTGGAAGCCAGGTTTTCCAGCGCAATGTCGCAGGTGAGGATGGCGTCGCGATAGTCATCATCGAACTCGGTGCGAACGGTAAAATCCTGAATATGGGTCGCCTGTTTGCCTACCAGATAGACGTCGCGGAAAATTCCCGCCGACCACCACATGTCCTGGTCTTCAACGTAAGTGGAATCAGCCCATTGCATTACGCGAACGCACAGCAGGTTGTCACCGGTCTTTACCACCGCGCTGATATCAAATTCAGCCGTCAGGCGGCTGCCTTTGCTGAAACCGACGTACTGACCATTCACGTAAACTTCGAAGTAGGTTTCTACGCCATCAAATTTAATCAGCGTTTGTTTGCCCTGCCAGCCTTCGCTGAGGGAGAAAATGCGCTGGTAGGCTCCGGTGGGGTTATTGGTCGGAACGTAGGGGACATCAATCGGGAAAGGAAAACCTTCGTCGGTATACTGCAGTTTGCCATGTCCTTCCATCTGCCACATGCCGGGGACAGTAATGCTGCCCCAGTCGTTCATAAACTGCGACGTAAAGATTTCCGGCACCTGCAGCGGATGCTCAAAGAACTGAAAATTCCACTGACCGCTTAGCAACTGAAAGAGGCTGCTGGTTTCGCGGGCAAACGAGCGAGCCTGCGCAACGGAGTCATAAGAGAAAAAATATGCGCGTGGCGCCAGTCGATTTTCGTGGGTGAGCTGAATGTTTTCCCAGCGATTCATAAGGCCTCCCGGTGGAGAAAAATCGGAACCATTCATTGTAATGGTGAGTAAGTGTAATTGATGGTGATTTTAGTAAAAGTTTTACTAAAATATAGCGAGTGAGGTGATTTACTTTAACTGGATCACGAAAATAATGGGGGCGCAGAAAATAATGCATGACAATGCGCGCCCGGCATCAGAAGAAACCGGGCGTGTTTACTGGGGATTTTAGCGGGTGGTGCCGCGCAGTTTCAGCTTGCTGGGAACAAAAACCAGCAGAGGAAGCGCACGCCCATCGCGGGCTTTCTCAAACAGCAGGTTGACGCCCTGACTGCCCATCATTTCTGAATGGATGCGAACGGTGGAAAGCGGAGGAAAGGTGAAGCGCGCTGTCGGGATATCATTAACGCTAATCAGCGAAATGTCCTGCGGAATGTTCAGGCCACGCTCGTGAATGGCGCGCAGAACGCCAATAGCAATCGAGTCTGAAGCCACAAACAGGGCACCGGGATAGTCGGCTTTCGCCAGCATTTTTTTGGCCAGTTCATACCCTGATGAACTGGAGAAACCGCCGCGATAGATGTCCTGTTCAGAAACGACCTGCTGCAGACGACCGTATTCGACAAACGCGGCTTCACGGATATCTGCCTTGCCGGGTTCGTCTTCACCGCCGATGAAGCCAATGCGAGTGACGCCCTGGGCGATGAAGTAGTCGATGCTCTCTTTACTGATGCGGGCCAGATCGATATCGACGGCGTCATATTCGCTGCCGGGTTCATGGAAATCGATAAAGCAGATGTTGTCAGTAAGCGCTGTTGCCGCATTACGCAAAACCGGAGAAGGCTTGCCGACAATAAGAATGCCGGTAATGTTTTTGCTCTCCGGCAGCCCACTGTGCTCATAGCAGTTGGTCAGTTCGATCCCCAGCTTCTCACACTGGGTTTCTATTCCGTGACGGATCGCGAGATAGTAAGGATCGTTGATTTCCAAATCCTGCTGGTAGCTGTAGAGCGCCAGAATATGCTGGGGGCCGAGCGCGCTGGTCTGGTTTTTACGAGCACTGCTGGTTTTGTACTCCAGTTTTTCCGCGATCTCCAGAATGCGATGCTTGGTCTCTTCTTTTACATTCAGCGTGGGGTCATCGTTTAAAACCCGGGACACTGTCGCCAGGGACACGCCAGCTTCGATTGCGATGTCTTTAAGTGTTGCCATGTTTGCCTTTTCCCTGAGTTACCTGCGCATTGTAAATGAAGTGCTTATCTATTCATCTGTTTTCAGTAAAAAAAGTACGTTTAATTGACATGCCTGGGGTAAAACTGGGCTTTCAGAGTGTGATGACTACGTCATTTTCCCGCTTTTGAGAACCATTCCAAGAAAATATTTTGCTAGTATTTAGTAAAATTTTACCAAAGGAGAACACAATGGATACCGTCGCATTTGCTGATTTTGCCCGAATGGAAATACGTGTTGGAAAAATCGCACAGGTAAAGCGCCATGACAATGCTGATAAGCTGTATATCGTGCAGGTGGATGTGGGAGAGCGTACGCTGCAAACCGTGACCAGCCTGGTGCCTTATTACAGCGAAGAGGAGCTGATGGGGAAAACGGTGGTGGTGCTGTGTAATCTGCAAAAGGCCAAAATGCGCGGGGAAACGTCAGAATGTATGTTGCTGTGCGCTGAGACGGACGATGGCAGCGAAAGCGTGCTGCTGACGCCAGAACGCCTTATGCCTGCGGGTGTGCGGATTGTTTAAGTTGTGCTAATTGCCGGATGGCCGCTACGCTTTTATCCGACCTACATTTGATCCCGTAAGCCTGAGATGCGCAGCGCCATCCGACCTGTATTACACCTGCTCCACGCTCACCCGTAATGCTGCCAGGGCTTTGCGCGTCGATCGCAATACCAGATCGCATTGCTCGATCGTTAACGTTAACGGCGGTTCGATACGGATCGTCTTTGCATTGTTTAGCGTGCCGGCAACCAGTACCCGCTGGCGGAACATCTCACTGGCAAAGTTGTAGCCGATTTCATTATCGACAAACTCAATTGCCATCAGCATGCCTTTACCGCGTACATCATGCACCAGGTCTGGGTACTCCCGCGCAAGCTGGCGGAAACCATCCAGCAACATATCGCCTTTCTGCTCCGCCTGAGCCGGTAAATTTTGCTCCAGCAGGACGTTAATGGTGGCTAACGCAGCCGCACAAGCGAGCGGGTTGCCGCCAAACGTGGTGGTATGCAAGAAGGGATTGTCGAACAGAACGGAAAACACCTCTTCAGTGGCAATAGTTGCGCCAATTGGCATCACGCCGCCGCCCAGCGCCTTGGCCAGACACATAATGTCGGGCTGCACGTTTTCGTGCTCGCAGGCGAACATTTTGCCGGTACGACCCATGCCGGTCTGCACTTCATCAAGGATCATCAGCGCGCCAAACTCATCGCAAAGTTTACGCACGGCGGGCAAATACCCTTGCGGTGGCAGGATCACGCCCCCTTCACCCTGGATAGGTTCGAGGATCACGGCTGCAACGTCGTCACCAGTCTTTTTACACTCGCTGAGCATGGTGCGCATCGCGTTAATATCGCCAAACGGCACATGGCGGAAACCCGGCAGCAGCGGCATAAACGGTTTGCGGAAGGTTGATTTAGCCGTAGCGGATAGTGCTCCCAATGATTTGCCGTGGAATGCGCCGCTGGTGGCAATGAACGTAAATTTACCGCGCGGCGATTGATACGCTTTCGCCAGCTTCAGAGCGGCTTCAACCGACTCGGTCCCGCTGTTACAGAAAAAACTGTATTTCAGTTTACCTGGCGCCAGCGCGGCGAGGGTTTTTGCCAGCATGGCCCGCAGAGGGTCAAGTAACTCCTGGCTGTGCAGAGGTTGTTTCGCGAGTTGATTCTGTACGGCGGAAACCACGACTGGATTACGGTGCCCCACGTTGAAAATTCCAAATCCACCCAGGCAATCGACGAACTCCTGCCCCTGGGTGTCGACAAGCGTATTCAGGCTTCCCGCTTGCCACTCTACGGCTCCGTAATCCCCGCCTGCAGTTACAGATTTTCGATACTCTAAGAACCCCGGATTGACATGCTCCTTGAAGTATTCAATCACCTCTCGGTTTAAAGATTTCATTTCCTCATGATCAAGCGTGCGCTTTTCGATGAGATTCAGTGCGTGTGCGCTGCAGGCCAGGGCCGATGCGCTGGAAGGTAACCTGTTCAAAATATGCTCCCGGAGCTCGCGTATCACATGATACTGATTTAAGTATTGCAGTGATTGCGCCATTCCGGCGCGCTTAGCAAAAATCGGGATAAACACCAGGAAACATCTCATTCACGCAACATTTAATGCTGACGTTTAACATTTGCTGGCATTTTGCCCAGGTTAAGGCCGTGAAAACAGATCGGAAAAGCACTTTTCTGCTCTAAAAGTGAGCAATATTTGCACTGTGACGGTGCGTTGGTAGACGTGTAGTTGAATAGTTACTGAATGAAAGTATTTTAAATCAATGGATTAGAATGCGTACAGATTTTGAGGTTTAATCGCAAATTGCGATCTAAATCAAATTTAACAACTAAAGATAAAAAAATTATCGCCGAAATAACATAAGCCGAAAGAGTTAACAACCAGATAACCTGCACAGGACGCAATCATGTCTTCTCATCCCTACGTTAGTCAGCAAAATACACCGCTGGATGATGATATCACCCTCATGTCGACCACCGATTTACAAAGCTATATCACCCACGCGAACGATACCTTTGTCCAGGTCAGTGGCTATCAACTGAATGAATTGCTCGATAAGCCGCACAATCTGGTTCGTCATCCGGATATGCCAAAAGCGGCGTTTGCGGATATGTGGTACACCCTGAAACAAGGCGAGCCATGGAGCGGGATCGTGAAAAACCGGCGTAAGAATGGCGATCACTACTGGGTAAGGGCCAATGCGGTGCCGATGGTGCGGGAAGGTCGTGTCACCGGATATATGTCGATTCGTACCCGGGCCACTGACGAGGAGATTGCGGCGGTAGAGCCTTTATATAAAGCGCTGAATGAAGGGCGTTGCAACCGACGTATCCATAAAGGACTGGTGGTACGCAAAGGCTGGCTGGGTAAACTCCCGGCGCTGCCGATTCGCTGGCGAGTGCGCAGCGTAATGGCAATTATGTTTATCGTACTGGCAGCCGCATTGCAGCAAATGGGCGCCGAATGGCCGTTACTGCTGATAAGCGCGCTGGTGATGATGCTGGGAACGGCTATTTTCGAATGGCAGATTGTGCGTCCTATTGAGAATGTCGCTCGTCAGGCGCTAAAAGTGGCGACCGGTGAACGAAACAGCGTGTCACATCTTAACCGCAGTGATGAACTGGGCCTGATGCTGCGAGCGGTTGGGCAACTGGGGCTAATGTGCCGTTGGCTCATCCATGATGTCTCCAGTCAGGTGAGCTGTGTGCGCAGCGACAGCGAAACGCTGGCGAAAGGCAGCGATGATTTAAACAAGCATACGCAGCAGACCGTAGAGAACGTGCAGGAAACGGTGACCACCATGAATCAGATGGCGGCATCGGTGAAGCAAAACTCAGAGACCGCCGCCGCGGCCGACAAGCTCTCCATTGCAGCCAGCAGCGCGGCGACGCACGGCGGCGAGGCGATGGATACCGTCATCAAAACTATGGACGATATCGCCAACAGCACCCAGCGGATCGGCACCATTACCACGCTGATTAACGATATTGCTTTCCAGACTAATATTCTGGCCCTGAACGCCGCTGTTGAAGCCGCACGGGCGGGTGAGCAGGGGAAAGGGTTCGCCGTGGTGGCGGGAGAAGTGCGTCATCTTGCCAGCCGCAGCGCCAGTGCAGCCAATGATATCCGCAAGCTGATTGATGCCAGCGCCGATAAGGTGCAGTCCGGATCCGACCAGGTTCACGCCGCAGGGCGCACGATGGATGATATTGTGGCGCAGGTGCAAAACGTGACGCAGTTGATCGCCCAAATCAGTCACTCAACGCTGGAACAGTCAGATGGTCTTTCGAGCCTGACTCGCGCAGTGAATGAATTAAGCAACATTACGCAGAAAAACGCCGAGCTGGTTGAAGAGAGTGCCCAGATTTCCGCGATGGTGAAACATCGCGCTGGTCGTCTGGAAGATGCAGTCACGGTGCTGCATTAATATTAACGATAAAGGCGGAACGCAGGGTGAACGCGTTCCGCCTGCTCTGTAGATTAATCCAGTTGAGTAATATCCAGCGCAGCGCGATCGATAATACCGATGATTTTTTTGATCTGTGCATCGCTGGTATCACCATGATTGACCCGCAGGTCCAGCACGGCTTTGAAGTTCTCCAGCGCGCGTTTCATCTGCGGATTCTTGCGTAATTCAAAACCCACGCAGCGGGCTTTAATACGTTCGTGGATATGTTCCAGATGCTCACGGTTTTCATCCAGCCACTGCTGGCCCTGGGTTGTGATCGCTATCTGTTTACGCCCGCCTTCCTCGTCGCTGATGGTGATCAGCTCTTGATCCTGCAAGAAATCCAGCGTCGGATAGACGACGCCCGGGCTCGGGGTGTAGTTGCCCTGAGTCAGGGTTTCAATCGCTTTAATCAGCTCATAGCCGTGGCTGGCGTCGCGGGTCAGGATATCCAGAATGACCAGGCGTAATTCTCCGTGACCGAAGAAGCGCTGGCGACGACCGCCGCCGCGACCGTGGCGGTGTCCACACCCCTGTTCGTGGTGATGTTCTTTGTTGCAGCCTTCATGGCGATGTTCTTCACCTTTGCAGCAACCTGCATGGTGTTCGTTGTGGCGGCCTTCGTGGTGACGTCCTTCACCCTTGCAGCAGCCTTCGTGTTGGTGCTCTGTATGCTTGCAGCAACCTTCATGATGGTTTTGCATCATCGTCTCCTGATGTGTTTTAGATATATCTAATTTATATCTAAATATTGTTTTGGTGCAAGCCAATAAAATGTTTTTTGTTTAAGTTAATGATTTTTATCTGTTTTAAAGGGGTTGCGTTAGCCGGTTAATCAGAAGGCGACTATATCAAAAAAGTGCTTGCAATCTTTCTGATTAGCAATCATTATCATTTAAAAATTAAATTAGATATATCGTATTATCTTCCGAAGGCGAAAAAATGACAAAAAACACCTCACGCTACCCGCAGCGCGTTCGCAATGAACTGCGTTTTCGGGAACTTACCGTCCTGCGCGTCGAACGTATCAGCGCGGGCTTTCAGCGCATTGTACTGGGCGGTGACGCTCTGGATGGTTTTAGCTCACACGGCTTTGACGACCATACCAAGGTCTTTTTCCCTGAACCGGGCAGCCACTTTGTGCCGCCGGTTGTCACCGATGAAGGTATTGTCTGGGCTGACGGCGTGCGTCCGATATCCCGTGATTACACGCCGTTGTATGACGAAGCACGCCATGAGTTGGCACTGGATTTCTATATTCATGACGGTGGCGTGGCAAGTACGTGGGCGATGAATGCCCGCGAGGGTGACAAGCTGACGGTAGGCGGACCGCGCGGTTCTTTGGTGGTGCCAGAGGACTATGCGTATCAGGTTTACGTGTGTGATGAATCGGGAATGCCTGCGCTGCGCCGACGCCTCGAGTCGCTCAGCCGTTTAGCGGTACGTCCGAACGTCACGGCGCTGGTAAGCGTGCAGGATGCCGCGTACCAGGACTATTTTGCCCATCTCGACGGATTTACTATTCAGTGGTTTATCGGCCATGACGAACAGGCGGTGAATGAACACTTATTGCAGCTAAGCGTACCTGCAGATGATTACTACATCTGGATTACCGGCGAAGGTAAGGTGGTCAAAAACCTGAGTGCTCGCTTTGAAAGCGAGGCGTTCGATCAGCAACTTGTTCGCGCAGCGGCTTACTGGCATCAGCGTCGTTAATCAGTAATTAGATGGCGGAACGCCAAACGCCTGGCGGAATGCGTAGCTAAATGCCGCGGTGCTTGAATACCCTACGTCGAGCGCCACGGCGGTCACGCTTTTATTTTTCTTCAGCATTAATACGGATTCCAGAATACGCATTTTTTGCTTCCAGACGCTGAAAGGCAATCCGGTTTCTTTTTTGAAATGGCGTGAAAAGGTACGGGCAGACATACCCAGATGCTGCGCCCAGTATTCAACCGAATGCTCCAACGCCGGGGATTCTTGTATTGTTCGACAAACTTTAGTTAATTCGCGATCCTGCGGCCAGGGTAGTACAAAAGCGACTTCCGGAAGCTGCAGAATAATGTCGACCAGGACGCTAACCAGCTTGCCCTCTTTTGACTGGCTATCATAATGGCCCGAAATTAAATTCGTGGCGTAATGAATAAACTCTCTGGCGAAATCACTGATAGCCACCACTTTACATTCATTGATGCTCTCTTCAAGAAAGCTCGGTTTAATATCCAGATTCTCTAAATACACATCATCCAATGCCCAAACCGCATGCTCCGTATTATTCGGGATCCAGATGCCATAATGCGCCGGGATTATCCAGCACTTGCCTGCAACATCAATACGCATACTGCCTTTGCGGGCGAAATGAAACTGCATAAAAGAGTGTGAATGCTGTGGAACATGATGATTGGCTTCCAGGACATACGAGCGAAAGTAAACATCCTGCGGCAGTTCCGTCATGGAGTTATCCGGGAAGGAGTTCCACTGTTTTTGCACGAGAGTTTCCATAAATAGATCGTCAATGCTCCCGATGGTGTGTCCGCTGCTCGATAGATCTTGTCCGCGGATCATAATACATACACTCTGTTTTCCATAATAATCTTGCGTAAGAATTTTTAGCCCACCTTTGGTAAATACCATGAACTCGCTTTGTTCAGATGCTGTCATCGTCAATGAAACAAATGATAACTGGACCCGAATGGGAAAAGAGCTGCTTTCGCAAGCGGATATCAGGATTAATGGCTCCCGTGCCTGGGACATTCAACTTCATCATGCCGGTTTCTTTAAACGGGTACTGCAACAAGGCTCGTTAGGGCTTGGCGAAAGCTATATGGAAGGCTGGTGGGACTGCGAGCGGCTCGATATTCTGTTCTGCAAAATCCTGAAAGCAAAACTTGATCAGCAGATGCCGGGTAACCTGAAAGATATTTTACGTATTGCCAGCGCACGCCTGTTTAATTTGCAGTCGCGGAGCCGCGCGTGGATTGTCGGCAAAGAACATTATGATATTGGTAACGATCTCTTTGCGCTGATGCTTGATCCGCATATGCAATATTCCTGCGCTTACTGGAAAGATGCGACCACATTAGACGATGCGCAAAATGCTAAATTAAAAATGATCTGTGAGAAGCTACAACTTAAACCGGGTATGCGTTTACTCGATATTGGTTGTGGCTGGGGTGGACTGGCGGAATATGCGGCGCGTCATTATGGCGTGGCGGTGGAAGGCGTCACCATTTCCAAAGAGCAGCAAAAAATGGCGCAGCAGCGCTGTGAAGGACTGGACGTTAAGATTCTGCTGCAGGATTATCGCGACCTCCATAAACACTACGATCGCATTGTCTCCGTGGGGATGTTTGAACACGTCGGGCCAAAAAACTACGACACCTATTTCAGCATCGCCGACCGTTGTTTAAAACCGGACGGACTGTTCCTGCTACACACCATTGGTAGCAATAAAAAAGGGATGAGCGTCGATCCGTGGATCAATAAATACATTTTCCCGAACGGCTGCTTACCGGCGATCTCCCATATTGCCGAAGCCAGCGAATCACGGTTTGTGATGGAAGACTGGCATAACTTTGGCAGCGATTACGATAAAACGCTGATGGCGTGGCACGAGCGCTTTAATCAAGCGTGGCCGGAGCTGTCATCACGTTATTCCGCCACCTTCAGAAGAATGTTTAACTACTATTTATGCGCCTGCGCCGGGGCTTTCCGCGCCAGAGATATTGAACTTTGGCAGGTGCTGTTTAGTCGCGGCGTAGAGGGCGGGATCCGCGTGTATCGTTAACGTTCTGCCTGATAAGCGAAGCGCCATCAGGCAGTAAATACCTGAGAAGCGCTCCTTGTTACATCTTAGCCCAGCTCACTCTCCGCCAGCGCTTTAAACACCATCGCTACGGCGTGCGCGCCGGGGTCCATATTTCCGAGCAGGCTTTCGCTGCTCAGATACGATGCGCGACCCGCATTGGCTTTGCTCGACAAACAGGTTCGTTCGGCTCCCGCTTGCGCGGCGTCGAATGCGGCCTGCAGATTTTTCGGCTGTGTGAGCAGCGAGGTCAGGGCCGGTTGCAGCGCATCAATCATCGTGCGATCGCCTTCGTCTGCGCCGCCGTAGAACTTCATCTGCGCCAGCCCCGTATTTAGCGCTTCGACAACGTTAGCGCCCTGTTCCAGTTTCTGCCCGGCGGCGGTAAAGAAGATTGACATCAGCACACCGCTGGAACCACCCATCACCACGGTCAGACGTTCGCCAATCAGCGCGAACAGCGTGGCAAGGTTATCCAGCGGCAACTGCTGGCGATGCAGCAGGCTGGCAATTTCACGCGCGCCGGCGGCAAAGGTCGAACCGGTATCGCCATCGCCGACTTTGGCGTCCAGCGCATTCAGATGAGTCTCCAGATCGGAAAGGGTTGCGGTGACCAGCTCCACAATCCCGGCCACCAGGGCGTTTGCCGAAGGCTGGAATTCCACGCGGGCGCTACGCTGAGATGACGCTACGCAGCTGATTTCACGCGGTGGGACCGGCGTCGGCCAGTTGCTGGTTTCCACTTCGGTGAGCAGTGCTTTTTCGATGCTCTCTTCCAGCACGATGGCCGTCAGTGAGAAGCCTTTCATATCCAGCGCAGTGACCAGCGAGGCCGGGCCAATTAGCCAGTCGATACGCGAGTGCAGCGGGCTGCTGGCGAGTTCGCGGGTGATGATGGCCATTTCGGCCACGGAAACGCCGCCAAGATTATTAATCATCACCGCCAGACGACCGGTTTCAGGCAGGGCGGCCAGCAGTTTATCCACCATCAGGTTCACCACTTGCGCACTGTTTTGGGTGTCGATAACCGATGCGCCTGGTTCGCCGTGAATGCCCATACCCAGCTCCGCATGACCCGGATGATGACGAGGGGCTGCGTCGGTTTCTTGCGGCAGATGACAGCTGGAAAGAGCTACGCCCAGGCTAAAGGTGTTGCTGGCTGCGTACTGCGCTTCACGCAGGACGGTGGCGAGGTTATAGCCGCGTTCGGCAAAATAGCCTGCGATTTTATGCACCAGGATAGTTCCCGCAATGCCACGTGGGTGTTTGTTATCCGGCAGGGAGATGTCGTCGCCGACAATCAGCATTTCAACGTTATAGCCAAGGCGACGCGCCTTCTCGGCGGCGAGACCGAAATTAAGACGGTCACCGGTGTAGTTTTTCACAATCAACAAACAGCCAGCCTCACCGGTCACCGCCTGAATCGCGGTCAGTACTGCATCCACGCTCGGGGAGGCGAAAACATCGCCGCAGACCGCAGCGGTTAGCATGCCTTTACCGATAAACCCAACGTGCGCGGGTTCGTGTCCCGAACCGCCGCCGGAAATGACCGCTACGTTATTTTTATTAAGGTCACGACGGACCACGATGCGAATGGCCGGATCGCTTTCCAGACGCGCCAGGTTATTCCATGGGCTGGCGATAATCGCCCCGTCGATGACGTCGCTCACGAGATGGGTGCGTTGGTTAAAAAAGAATTGAGACATAACGGCTCCTCGAGGTTGAGTGAAAGACAAACCCCCGAATGTAGGATCATGGTGCGGAGGCAATGAAGAGATTCTGGCGAAGTCAGCGTGGAAAAAAACAACGCTAAAATGAGTTTCATTACGGAACGCTGACGTTATTTTTTGTTCCGAAATGAAACTTAAAAAGGCGGGGAATGATCATAATGCGAGCTCGCTCGACTTTTTTCTCCTGCGATCAGCGCCGCTCATACGGCGCAGCCAGCCTTTTTTTGCCGGTTTTAATACAACTGCATGAGTAAAAGAGGAACTGAGCTTCGTGTTTGCCGGAGATTTGGGGGTAAATGTACGGATCGGGATCGCAAACCTTATCATTTTTGTGGATAAGCGTTCCAGAATGGAACGTGCGTCGTTTTTATCTGTTTCATATCAGAACAAAATGACGAAAGATTTTTTTGTTCACGCCTCGCCATACAGTTATTGCATCGCTCCGGTACCTCCTGTTTTTGCCGACAGCAACAGGCCAAACAGGTTAACGCCAGGGCTCACCATGTAAAAACATGTACTTATTTGAGGATGAAAGGAATGCTAAAAGTTATTCAATCTCCAGCCAAATATCTCCAGGGCCCTGACGCTTCCACCTTATTTGGTCAATACGCTAAAAATCTGGCGGACAGCTTTTTCGTGATTGCGGATGACTTCGTGATGAAGCTGGCGGGAGAGAAGGTACTCAATGGCCTGCACAGCCACGACATTAGCTGCCACGCAGAACGCTTCAACGGTGAATGCAGCCATATTGAAATTAATCGCCTGATTGCCATTCTGAAACAGCACGGTTGCCGCGGCGTGGTTGGGATTGGCGGCGGGAAAACGTTGGATACCGCCAAAGCGATTGGTTACTACCAGAAGCTACCGGTGGTGGTGATCCCGACTATCGCCTCTACCGATGCGCCAACCAGCGCGCTGTCCGTTATCTATACCGAAGCCGGTGAGTTTGAAGAGTATCTGATCTACCCGAAAAACCCGGATATGGTGGTTATGGACACCGCAATCATTGCCAAAGCGCCGGTACGCCTGCTGGTGGCCGGGATGGGCGATGCGCTCTCAACCTGGTTTGAAGCGAAAGCCTGTTATGACGCCAGAGCGACCAGCATGGCGGGCGGACAGTCCACCGTAGCGGCGCTGAGCCTGGCGCGCCTGTGCTATGATACCCTGCTGGCGGAAGGCGAAAAGGCACGCTTTGCCGCGCAGGCTGGCGTGGTGACCGATGCGCTGGAGCGTATTGTCGAAGCGAACACTTACCTCAGCGGCATCGGCTTTGAAAGCAGCGGTCTTGCAGGGGCGCATGCTATCCACAACGGTTTTACGATTCTGGAAGAGTGTCACCATTTGTACCACGGTGAAAAAGTCGCCTTTGGTACGCTGGCGCAGCTGGTGCTGCAAAACAGCCCGATGGAAGAGATCGAAACCGTGCTGAATTTCTGTCAGAAAGTAGGCCTGCCGGTAACGTTAGCGGAAATGGGCGTGAAAGACGACATTGACGGCAAGATCATGGCCGTAGCCAAAGCGACCTGCGCAGAAGGTGAAACCATCCACAATATGCCGTTCCCGGTGACGCCTGAGAGCGTACATGCCGCGATACTGACGGCAGACCTGCTGGGACAGCAGTGGCTGGCGCGTTAATCAGTCGTCGGTAAGTTTTTATCCGGCATCTTCTCCCCCCTCTGACAGTCTCTGCCGGAGGGGTTGTCTATGGTAAAACAGCGGAAAGGGATATGACGACGCACACTCAGGACATTGGGAAGGAAGTCTCTTCGGTCATTGCCCAGTCATGGCATCGTTGCAGCAAGTTTATGCAGCGGGAAACCTGGCAGGCGCCGCATCAGGCGCAGGGCCTGACCTTTGAGTCGATCTGTCGTCGCAAAACGGCGCTGCTGACGATTGCTCAGGCCGCGCTGGAAGATGCCTGGGAGTTTATGGACGGCCGTCCGTGCGCGCTGTTAATTCTGGATGAATCGGCCTGTATTCTCAGCCGTTGCGGCGATCCGCAGACGGTGGAGCAACTGGCGGAGCTCGGTTTTCGCGACGGCAGCTACTGTGCAGAAAGCATTATTGGCAGTTGCGCGTTGTCGCTGGCGACGATGCCGGGGCAGCCGACAAAAACCTCTGGCGATCAACACTTTAAACAGGCGTTGCATCCGTGGTCGTTCTGCTCTACGCCAGTATTCGATAACCATGGTCGACTGTTTGGCTCCATCTCGCTGTGCTGTCTGGTAGAGCATGAGTGCGTTTCTGATTTATCCCTGACGCTGGCGATTGCCAGAGAAGTCGGCAACTCATTGCTGACTGACAGCCTGCTGGCTGAATCCAACCGCCATCTGAACCAGATGTACGGGCTGCTGGAGAGTATGGATGATGGTGTGATGGCCTGGAACGAACAGGGCGTATTGCAGTTCCTCAATGCGCGCGCGGCGCTGCTTTTGCATCTCGACGCGCAGGCCAGCCAGGGGAAGAATATTAACGACCTGCTCAATCTCCCCATGCTGCTGCGTCGGGCGATCAAACATGCCCGCGGCCTGAATCATGTCGAAGTCACCTTTGAAAGCCAGCACCAGTTTGTTGATGCCGTCATCACCCTGAAACCGATTGTTGAAGAGCAGGGCAACAGCTTTATCCTGCTGCTGCATCCGGTGGAGCAAATGCGTCAACTGATGACCAGCCAGCTCGGCAAGGTGAGCCATACCTTTGAGCAGATGTCGACAGACGATCCAGAAACCCGACGTTTGATCCACTTTGGTCGTCAGGCGGCGAGGGGAAGTTTCCCGATCCTGCTGTGCGGGGAAGAGGGCGTCGGTAAAGAGCTACTGAGTCAGGCCATTCACAATGAAAGCGAACGCGCCAGCGGGCCGTATATCGCCGTGAACTGTCAGCTGTATGCCAACAGCGTACTGGGGCAGGATTTTATGGGCAGTGCGCCTACTGATGATGAAAACGGTCGGCTGAGCCGTCTTGAACTGGCGAACGGCGGCACGCTGTTTCTGGAAAAAATTGAATATCTGGCGCCGGAGTTACAATCCGCGCTGCTGCAGGTGATTAAGCAGGGTGTTTTAACCCGCCTGGATGCCCGGCGGCTGATTCCGGTGGATGTCAAAGTGATCGCTACCACCACGGTTGATCTCGCTAATCTGGTGGAGCAAAACCGCTTTAGCCGTCAGTTGTATTACGCGCTGCACTCTTTTGAGATCGTAATCCCGCCGCTGCGGGCGCGGCGTAACAGTATTCCATCGCTGATTTATACGCGGTTGAATAACCTGAAAAAACGCTTTTCATCCAGCCTGAAGATCGACGACGACGCGTTGGCACAACTGGTGGCCTATTCGTGGCCGGGTAATGATTTTGAGCTGAACAGCATTATTGAAAACATCGCTATCAGCAGTGATAACGGCCATATTCGGCTGAGCAATCTGCCGGATTATCTGTTTGCCGAACGCCCTGGTCTGGAGACGGCATCTTCACTGCTGCCCGCCAGCCTGACTTTTACCGCCATCGAGAAAGAGGCGATTATCCATGCCGCCCGCGTGACCAGTGGGCGTGTTCAGGAGATGTCGCAACTGCTGAATATTGGTCGCACCACCTTGTGGCGTAAGATGAAGCAGTACGACATTGATGCCAGCCAGTTTAAGCGCAAACATCTGGAGTAGTTTCTTCGATTCTGGCCATCGAGAACAGCGCATCCGACAGCCGGTTGATATAACGCCTGGCCTCATCGCGTAACGTCAGCGTTCTGCCCATCGCGATGAGGATCCGCTCCAGCCGACGCGTCAGGGTTCGCGTAACGTGCAGTTGTGCCGATGCCAGATTTTTCCCCGGAATAACAAACTCTTTGAGCGGGCCGCTTTGCGCCATATTGCGGTCAATAAGCTGCTCCAGCGCCTGAATATCCTCTTCGCCAATACGCTGTTTTAAGCGTGTGAGTCCTTTCTGATCGCTGGCGAGTTCCGCCCCCAGTACGAACAGCATCTTCTGCATAGCGTGCAATTCCTGGCGTAGCTCGGCCTGGCGCGTGCTGGCATAGCAGACGCCAAGCTGGGAAATCAGTTCATCCACCGTGCCGTAGGCCTCAACGCGGATGTCGTCTTTATTGATACGGCTGCCGCCAAACAGCGCGGTCGTGCCGTTATCGCCGGTTCGGGTATAGATGCGGTACATTTATTTTATCTCGCTGAAGGGAAGAACTTTAACCAGTTGACCTGCATTGGCGCCGAGCGTGCGGATCTGTGCTGTCCCGGCGCGGGTATGCCCGCAGACCAGCGCCCGATCCTCGGGCAACTGGGCATGGGTTAAGGCAATATCACCGGTGGCGTTGAGACCGAGACCCACGCGCAGCGCCGAACTTTTGGCCGCCAGTTTGCCGAGCGCCAGCGCGCAGTCATGATCGTCGCAACAGATTGCCCGGCAGGGAACGCCTTGCTCTTCCAGCCCCCAGCACAACTCGTCAAGCACGCGAGTACCCTGCCAGCGTGAGTGATAAAACAGGTGTACGCCCGGTGATGAAAGTAACATTGCGCCCCCTGCGTTATCAGAATGCCTGACGGAAGATCTCGGCAATTTCTTTCTCGTTCCCTTTGCGCGGGTTGGAGAAGGCGTTACCGTCCTTCAGTGCCATTTCCGCCATATACGGGAAATCGGCTTCTTTGACGCCCAGATCGCGCAGATGCTGCGGAATACCGATGTCGGCGGAGAGGCGGGCAATAGCATGAATGGCCAGCTCGGCGGCATCCATGGTGGAGAGTCCGTCAGTGTTTTCGCCCATAAACTCTGCGATGTCGGCAAATTTTTCCGGGTTAGCGATCAGGTTATAGCGCGCTACGTGCGGCAGCAGTACGGCATTCGCCACGCCGTGCGGCATATCGTAAAGACCGCCAAGCTGATGCGCCATCGCGTGAACGTAGCCGAGGTTGGCGTTGTTGAAGGCCATACCCGCCAGCAGGGAGGCGTAGGCCATGTTCTCGCGAGCTTTCAGGTTGCTGCCCAGCGCCACGGCCTGGCGCAAGTTACGGGCGATCAGGCGGATCGCCTGGATAGCGGCAGCGTCGGTGACCGGGTTGGCATCTTTGGAAATGTAGGCTTCCACGGCGTGGGTCAGGGCGTCCATCCCGGTGGCCGCAGTCAGTGGGGCTGGCTTGCCGAGCATCAGCAGCGGATCGTTAATAGAGACCGAAGGCAGGTTGCGCCAGCTGACAATCACAAACTTCACTTTGGTTTTGGTATTGGTCAGCACGCAGTGGCGGGTGACTTCGCTGGCGGTCCCGGCAGTGGTATTCACCGCAACGATCGGCGGCAGCGGGTTGGTCAGGGTTTCAATCCCGGCATAGCTGTAGAGATCCCCTTCGTGAGTCGCCGCGATACCGATGCCTTTACCGCAATCATGCGGGCTACCGCCGCCAACGGTAACGATGATGTCGCAATGCTCTTTCCGAAAGACCTCCAGGCCGTCGCGCACGTTGGTGTCTTTGGGGTTTGGCTCAACGCCGTCAAAAACCACGACGTCAATACCGGCTTCACGCAGATGCGTGAGGGTTTTATCTACCGCGCCGTCTTTAATTGCCCGCAGACCTTTATCAGTGACCAGCAGCGCTTTTTTACCGCCCAACAGTTTACAGCGTTCGCCGACCACGGAAATAGCATTGGGGCCAAAGAAGTTCACATTTGGCACCAGGTAATCAAACATACGATAGCTCATAATATACCTTCTTAGATTTAAATTATAATTCAGAGAAACAATTCAATGCGGTTTCTGCTAATAATCTGTCTTGTTCGACGGTACCGCCACTTACGCCAACGGCACCGATTAATTTGCCGTTTAATATGACAGGTAAACCGCCGCCAAAAATAACAATTCGTTGTTGATTGGTGAGCTGCAAGCCATATAGAGAGGCACCTGGTTGTACCGCATCGGTAATTTCATGGGTACCCTGTCGCAGGCAGCAGGCGGTATAAGCTTTATTAAGAGAGATATCACAGCTGGTGACAAACGCGTCGTCCATACGTTGCATTAGCAGCGTGTTCCCGCCGTGATCCACCACGGAAAACACCACCGGAACGTTGATTTCAAGCGCTTTAGCCTCGACGGCCTGCGCCATTTTCTTTGCAGCCGCCAGCGTAATAGTGGCGATTTGTTGGCTCTTATTCACAGTCTCTCCTGAAAAGGTTGTAGGGCTGAGGTCACGAAAATATCGCGCAACAGCTATTTTTATCATTGGCTTTATCTTATTTTCTCGCCCCGCGTTATTAAGTCAATAGGGTGGGGATTTCAAAAATATTACGTTCAGTTTCCTGTTGTGGCGTTTATTGATAATGATCATTTAACCTCGTCACAATTCACGGTGAATATTCCTGAGCCGCGTTTCAATATGAAACGATGGTTTTTTATTACGTGCCAAATTGGAACGAAATTAATTTTATTTTTTTATTGTCCTGCTCATTTAGAGTTCGGCTATTGCTGATGAAAGGCGAATGCCGGGTGTTGTGTCCCCGGCAATACGGCCCGGCGTCCCTATTTTTTATCTTTTGAGTCCATAAACTATGAGAAGATCAAAACGATTCGAAGTGCTTGCCCAGCGGCCTGTAAATCAGGATGGGCTAATTGGCGAATGGCCTGAAGAGGGGCTGATCGCAATGGAAAGCCCTTACGATCCGGCTTCGTCGGTGAAGGTGGAAAATGGTCGTATTGTTGAGCTGGACGGCAAGAGCCGCGCCGAGTTCGACATGATTGACCGGTTCATTGCCGATTACGCGATTAACGTGCCCGAGGCCGAGCGCGCCATGCAGCTCGACGCGCTGGAGATCGCCAGAATGCTGGTGGATATCCACGTCAGTCGGGAAGAGATCATTGCCATTACGACTGCCATCACCCCGGCGAAAGCGGTGGAGGTGATGGCGCAAATGAACGTGGTGGAGATGATGATGGCGCTGCAAAAAATGCGCGCCAGACGCACCCCCTCCAATCAGTGCCACGTGACCAACCTGAAAGATAACCCGGTACAGATTGCTGCCGACGCTGCTGAAGCGGGGATCCGTGGCTTTTCCGAACAGGAAACAACGGTCGGGATCGCCCGCTATGCGCCGTTTAACGCCCTGGCGCTGCTGGTGGGGTCCCAATGCGGTCGCCCCGGCGTGCTGACGCAATGCTCCGTTGAAGAGGCCACAGAGCTGGAGCTGGGAATGCGCGGGCTAACCAGCTACGCCGAAACGGTGTCGGTATATGGCACGGAATCGGTGTTTACCGATGGCGATGATACGCCGTGGTCAAAAGCGTTTCTTGCCTCGGCGTATGCTTCTCGTGGCCTGAAGATGCGCTACACCTCCGGCACCGGCTCGGAAGCGCTGATGGGCTATTCCGAAAGTAAATCGATGCTTTATCTGGAGTCGCGTTGCATTTTTATCACCAAAGGCGCGGGCGTACAGGGGTTACAAAACGGTGCGGTCAGCTGTATCGGCATGACCGGCGCTGTGCCGTCGGGGATTCGCGCGGTGCTGGCGGAAAACCTGATTGCCTCGATGCTCGACCTTGAAGTGGCCTCCGCCAATGACCAGACCTTTTCCCACTCCGATATTCGTCGTACTGCTCGCACCCTGATGCAGATGCTGCCGGGCACCGACTTTATCTTCTCCGGCTATAGCGCGGTACCGAACTACGACAACATGTTTGCCGGGTCGAACTTCGACGCTGAAGACTTCGATGATTACAACATTCTGCAACGCGATCTGATGGTTGATGGGGGCCTGCGCCCGGTCACGGAAGAGGAGACAATCGCCATCCGCAATAAGGCCGCGCGCGCCATTCAGGCGGTGTTCCGCGAACTGGGCCTGCCGCTGATTAGCGATGAAGAGGTGGAGGCCGCCACTTACGCTCACGGCAGCAAAGATATGCCCGCGCGCAATGTGGTGGAAGATTTGGCTGCCGTGGAAGAGATGATGAAACGCAATATCACCGGGCTGGATATTGTCGGCGCGTTGAGTTCCAGCGGCTTCGAAGACATCGCCAGCAATATCCTCAACATGCTGAGGCAGCGTGTTACTGGTGATTACCTGCAAACGTCGGCCATTCTGGATCGTCAGTTCGACGTCGTCAGCGCCGTTAATGACATCAACGATTATCAGGGACCCGGCACCGGCTATCGCATCTCTGCCGAACGTTGGGCGGAAATTAAAAATATTGCGGGCGTGGTTCAGCCCGGCTCGATCGAATAAGGCGGTACACAGTGGAATGCACAACTGAACGTAAGCCGGTTTTCACCTTGCAGGTGAGTGAAGGCGAGGCGGCTAAAGCGGACGAACGCTTGGATGAAGTCGTGATAGGCGTCGGCCCGGCCTTTGATAAGTATCAGCACAAAACATTGATTGATATGCCGCACAAAGCGATTTTGAAAGAGCTGGTTGCCGGCATTGAAGAAGAGGGGCTGCATGCACGGGTGGTGAGGATTCTGCGCACCTCGGATGTTTCATTTATGGCATGGGATGCGGCAAATCTCAGCGGTTCTGGCATCGGGATTGGTATCCAGTCGAAAGGAACCACGGTGATTCATCAGCGCGATCTGCTGCCTCTGAGCAACCTTGAGCTGTTCTCTCAGGCTCCGCTGCTGACGCTGGAAACCTATCGCCAGATTGGTAAAAACGCCGCGCGCTATGCACGTAAAGAGTCGCCTTCGCCAGTGCCAGTGGTTAATGACCAGATGGTACGCCCCAAATTTATGGCCAAGGCCGCGCTGTTTCATATCAAAGAAACCAAACACGTAGTGCAGGATGCTGCGCCTGTCATGCTGCATATTGCACTCGTAAGGGAATGACCATGAACGACAACATCATGACCGCGCAGGATTATCCATTAGCGACCCGCTGCCCGGAGAAAATCCAGACTCCTACCGGCAAACCGCTAACCGAGATTACCCTTGAGAATGTGCTGGCGGGCCGCGTAGGTCCGCAGGATGTGCGTATTTCTCAGCAAACCCTGGAGTACCAGGCGCAGATTGCCGAACAGATGCAGCGTCACGCCGTGGCGCGTAATTTCCGTCGTGCGGCGGAGCTTATAGCAATCCCGGATGCCCGTATTCTTGAAATTTACAACGCGCTGCGGCCGTTTCGTTCTTCGTTCGCCGAGCTTCAGGCCATTGCCGATGAACTGGAACATACCTGGCATGCCACGGTGAACGCCGGGTTTGTCCGCGAGTCGGCAGAGGTGTATCAGCAGAGAAACAAGCTGCGTAAAGGCAGCCAGTGACGGAGGTTGTATGCCGTTAATTGCTGGGATTGATATCGGCAACGCCACCACCGAAGTGGCGTTGGCGCAGCATGGCCGGTTTATCGCCAGCGGGATTGTCGCCACGACCGGTATGAAAGGTACACGGGACAATATTGCCGGGGTGGTGGCCTCCCTGCAGCAGGCGCTGAATAACACCCTATGGTCGCTTCAGGACGTGGCGAAAATCTGCATCAACGAGGCGGCACCGGTGATTGGCGATGTGGCGATGGAAACCATCACTGAAACCATCATTACCGAATCAACAATGATTGGGCATAACCCGCAAACGCCCGGCGGCGTTGGCGTGGGAATGGGAACTACCATCGCCGTGGAGAAGCTGGCGGCGTTGAGCGAAGATCGGTTTACCCAGGGCTGGATCCCGCTGGTCGGTGAGGAGAAGGATTTCCTCGAGGCGGTTTGGTTTATCAATGAAGCGCTGGATCGCGGGGTCAACGTGGTAGCGGCGATCCTGAAAAAAGATGATGGCGTGCTGGTGAACAATCGTCTGCGTCGAACAATGCCGGTGGTAGATGAAGTCACCCTGCTGGAGAAGGTGCCGGAAGGTGTGCTGGCGGCGGTGGAAGTGGCGGCCCCAGGACAGGTGGTGCGAGTGCTGTCGAATCCTTATGGCATCGCGACCTTCTTTACCCTGACGCCCGAGGAAACGCAAACTATCGTCCCCATCGCCAGAGCGCTAATTGGCAACCGTTCCGCCGTGGTGCTGAAAACCCCGCAGGGTGATGTGCGCTCAAGGGTGATCCCGGCGGGTAAGATCTTTATCCGCGGCGAAAAGCGCGGCGGTGAAGCCGACGTAGCGCAAGGCGCACAGGCCATTATGCAGGCGATGAGCACCTGTGCGCCCGTGTGCGATATTCGTGGTGAAGCAGGTACGCATGCAGGCGGTATGCTGGAGCGGGTGCGTAAAGTGATGGCCTCGCTGACCGGTCACGACATGAACGCGGTGTATATTCAGGATCTGTTGGCGGTGGATACGTTTATTCCCCGCAAGGTGCAGGGCGGTATTGCCGGGGAGTGTTCAATGGAGAACGCCGTTGGCATTGCGGCGATGGTGAAATCCGATCGCTTACAGATGCAGGCCATCGCCAGTGAGCTGAGCGCCCGTTTAAACATCCCGGTTGAAGTCGGCGGAGTGGAGGCCAACATGGCTGTCGCCGGTGCGTTAACAACGCCCGGATGTGCTGCACCGCTGGCGATCCTCGATTTAGGCGCAGGCTCCACCGATGCCGCCATTATCAATAGCGATGGCGTTGTGAAAGCGGTCCATCTGGCTGGCGCGGGGAATATGGTCAGCCTGTTGATTCAAACCGAGCTGGGCTTAAGCGATCCGTTTCTGGCGGAGGAAATTAAAAAATACCCGCTGGCAAAAGTGGAGAGCCTGTTCAGCATTCGCCACGAGAACGGCGCGGTGGAGTTTTTTCGCGAACCGCTCAGTCCGTCAGTGTTTGCCAAAGTCGTTTATCTGAAAGACGGCGAGCTGATCCCGGTAGATAACCAGACCTCGCTGGAAAAAATTCGGTTGGTGCGCCGACAGGCCAAAGAGAAAGTTTTTGTGACCAACTGCCTGCGCGCTTTACGCCAGGTGTCACCCGGCGGCTCTATTCGCGATATGACTTTTGTGGTGCTGGTGGGCGGCTCCTCGCTGGATTTCGAAATCCCGCAGATGATCACCGACGCGCTGGCGCATTACGGCGTGGTTGCCGGACAGGGCAACATCCGTGGTACCGAAGGGCCGCGTAATGCGGTAGCGACCGGGCTGGTTTTGGCCGGGATAGCGAATTAATCGTGCAGAAAACAGCCGCCGCAAGCGTTTAGCTGCGGGGTAAATCAAATAAAGGTGATGTTCTCTTTGATATCCCGGCGGAGTTGGGTACATAGTATAAATGTGTCTCTCACGTGGTTAATTTTAAGGATAAGAGCATGCCAACAGCAATTGAGAAAGCATTGGATTTTATTGGTGGTATGAACACTTCGGCGTCAGTACCCCATTCAATGGATGAAAGTACCGCTAAGGGAATCTTAAAGTATTTGCATGACTTAGGTGTGCCAGCAAGTCCGGAAGCTGTGATGGCACGGGGTGAGCAGGAGGGATGGAATCCCGAGTTCACGAAAAAAGTGGCCGGATGGGCAGAAAAAGTGGCCTCCGGTAACCGCATCCTTATCAAGAACCCAGAGTATTTTTCAACCTATATGCAGGAGCAGCTCAAAGAGCTAGTTTGAGCTGACTATCGAATCAAACTCTAACGGACGTTTCCATCTCTGGATGGCAACGTCCAGAGGGGGACAGTGACAAGCTTGTTGCTGGACAGAGGCATCCCGTAATATATCTTCAGGCCCCGCCTGCCGTATTCTTCCCGGCTCTTATTTCACATTTTGGTGCGAACAGATATTGATTTGTTCCAGCAGGAATCCTTTTGGCTCGCGCCAACAGCTACGGAAGAACCCCCAAAAAAAAGGACCTGCGATTTCTCGCAAGTCCTTGAATCTTGGTGGCCCCTGCTGGACTTGAACCAGCGACCAAGCGATTATGAGTCGCCTGCTCTAACCACTGAGCTAAGGGGCCGTGGCGGTGGATTATAAAGTAACTCCGCGTTGCAATCCAGACATAAGCGTACGGATGCTGTTTTTATAAACAATGTATTTTCAGTCCGTTATACTTGTTCCTCTGATGTATTGATGGGAGTAATTATGGTTAAGGACATACTGGCGCCGGGGCTGCGGGTGGTGTTTTGCGGCATCAATCCGGGGTTGTCTTCCGCAGGTACAGGATTCCCCTTTGCACATCCCGCTAATCGCTTCTGGAAGGTCATCCATCAGGCGGGATTTACCGATCGCCAGCTCAAACCCGAAGAGGCACAACACCTGCTGGACTTCCGTTGCGGGGTGACTAAATTTGTCGACAGACCGACGGTGCAAGCCAATGAAGTGAAGCTACAGGAGATGCGCAACGGCGGTCGTAAGCTCATTGAGAAAATAGAAGAGTATCAGCCTGCTGCACTCGCAATCCTTGGGAAGCAGGCATTTGAGCAGGGCCTCAGCCAGCGTGGGGCGCAGTGGGGAAAACAAACGCTGACTATTGGCGCGACGCAAATATGGGTTTTGCCGAATCCCAGCGGGTTAAGCCGGATTACGCTGGATAAACTGGTGGAGGCGTATCGGGAAGTGAATGACGCCCTGGCCAGGCGGGGACTATAAAGAAAAACGCCACCTTGCGGTGGCGTTTATGCTTATGCGGCGAGATTAATCGTCGAGGAAGCTACGCAGCACTTCAGAGCGGCTCGGGTGGCGCAGTTTACGCAGCGCTTTCGCTTCGATCTGACGGATACGTTCACGGGTAACGTCGAACTGTTTACCGACTTCTTCCAGCGTGTGGTCAGTATTCATATCGATACCGAAACGCATACGCAGAACTTTCGCTTCACGGGCGGTCAGGCCAGCCAGAACGTCGTGCGTTGCGGCACGCAGGCTCTCGGTGGTAGCAGAATCCAGCGGCAGCTCGAGGGTGGTATCCTCGATGAAATCACCCAGATGCGAATCTTCATCGTCGCCGATCGGCGTTTCCATGGAGATAGGCTCTTTAGCGATCTTCAGCACTTTACGGATCTTGTCTTCCGGCATCAGCATGCGTTCAGCCAGCTCTTCTGGCGTCGGCTCGCGGCCCATCTCTTGCAGCATCTGACGGGAGATACGGTTGAGCTTGTTGATGGTCTCAATCATATGTACCGGGATACGGATGGTACGTGCCTGATCCGCGATCGAGCGGGTGATCGCCTGACGGATCCACCAGGTTGCATAGGTAGAGAACTTGTAACCACGACGGTATTCAAACTTATCAACCGCTTTCATCAGACCGATGTTACCTTCCTGAATCAAATCCAGGAACTGCAGACCACGGTTGGTGTATTTCTTGGCGATAGAGATAACCAGACGTAAGTTCGCTTCAACCATCTCTTTTTTCGCACGGCGGGCTTTCGCTTCACCGATGGACATGCGACGGTTGATGTCTTTAACCTGCTCGATGGTCAGGCCGGTTTCTTCTTCAATCTGCTGCAGTTTCTGCAGTCCGCGGTGAACATCATCTGCCACGTCGTGCAGTTTTTCAGACCACGGTTTGTTCATCGCGATTGCCGCGTTGAACCAGGTTTCGCTGGTTTCGTTGCCAGTGAACAGGGTGATGAAGTTTTTCTTCGGCATTTTGCACTGCTCAACGCAGAGCTTCATGATCAGACGTTCCTGAGTACGCACGCGGTCCATCATGACGCGCATGCTGTTTACCAGGTAGTCGAACTGCTTCGGCACCAGGCGGAACTGTTTGAACACTTCAGACAGCTTCTGAATTTCTTCCTGCGCGGCAGCATGGCTGCGGCCTTTCGCTTTGATGGTGTCGCGAGTGATTTCGTACTGAGTACGCAGTTCACCGAATTTTTCACGCGCTAATTCAGGGTCGATGCTGTTGTCGTCATCGCTGCTGTCGTCGTCATCTTCTTCATCTTCGTCTGCATCGTCATCCATCTCTTCCTGAGAGAGTTCAGAACCGACGTGTGTCGCCGTTGGCGCCATGTCTTCTTCCGCGTTCGGATCGACAAAGCCGGTGATCAGATCGGAAAGACGCGCTTCTTCAGCTTCTACACGATCGTATTGCTCAAGCAGATAGGTGATGGCTTCCGGGTATTCGGCAACGGAGCATTGAACCTGGTTAATCCCGTCTTCGATGCGTTTAGCGATGTCGATTTCGCCTTCACGGGTTAACAGTTCAACGGTACCCATTTCACGCATGTACATGCGGACCGGGTCAGTTGTACGACCGATTTCGGACTCAACGCTGGACAGAACCTGGGCAGCCGCTTCTTCCGCGTCTTCATCGGTGCTGTTGGAGGTTTCAGCAAGCAGCAGATCATCGGCATCAGGTGCTTCTTCCATCACCTGAATACCCATGTCATTGATCATTTGGATGATGTCTTCGATTTGATCTGAATCGACGATATCTTCCGGCAGATGGTCATTGACCTCGGCATAGGTCAGATAGCCTTGCTCCTTACCACGTTGGACAAGTAGCTTCAGCTGTGACTGCGGGTTTTGCTCCATAAGACGGTATCCACACTTAATTCGTTTGATTGGTGTTGGGCGGTAAAACCGCCAACGGCAAAACGAGGGCATACTTATATTTTGCCGCTGCCTCTCCGTGCGGCTGTCGGGGGCTTCCCGAGCGATATTCGGCAGTTAAGCCGTTAAATACTTTTGTCTTTCTGTTATTTCTTGGCCAGTTCCTGGTTCAGCGTCCAGAGTTCCCGGCGTTCTTCGCTGCTTAAACCGTGTGTGCGCTCACGAGCTATCAACTCTTCCTGGCGCAGCTCAAGCATCGAATCAAACATATGGTTGAGTGAGTCGGTGAAGGTTTTTTCTGCGATATCTTTATCTGCTATATCGTCCCACATCGACAGTTTTTCAAGGGTCGCAGCATCATTTGTGCCACGATAGTGTTCTAAAAGTTGTCCGGTGGTCAGACCTGGCTGAGCCAGACAAGTGTTGACCAGTTCTCTGAATAAGCCAAGTCCAGGCAGTTTATTGCTATCCAGTGCGCCTAACGGCGGAACCAGCGGGGCGAGACCCGGGTTCTGTACCAGCAACCCTATAAGTATACGCATGGTCGTACGTTTTAGCTGTGGAACAGGGCGGGAAGCCCCATTTTCTGCCAGTTTTGGCATTAAACGTTCAAGCTGACTGTCATCCAGAATGCCGAGCTTGTTTCCCAACTCCTGTCGCAGATAAATGCGTAACGTTTCGCCTGGTACCTGAGTAATCAGCGGTAATGCCAGCGTGCTGAGCTGTGCGCGTCCGTCCGGGGTACTCAAATCCACCTGCGGCATCAGGCTGTTAAATAAAAACGCGGAGAGTGGCAGCGCCTGCTCCATCCGGGCTTCAAAGGCCTCTTTCCCTTCTTTACGCACCAGCGTATCGGGGTCTTCGCCGTCAGGTAAAAACATAAAGCGTAGCTGGCGTCCGTCTGTCATATAGGGCAGTGCGGTTTCCAGCGCGCGCCATGCTGCGTCGCGTCCGGCACGGTCACCGTCGTAACAGCAAATTACGTTGTTCGTCGCGCGGAACAACAACTGGATGTGATCGGCGGTGGTTGACGTCCCAAGGGATGCCACAGCGTAGTTAATGCCGTATTGCGCCAGCGCCACCACATCCATATAGCCTTCTACCACTAACAGGCGCTGCGGATCGGCGTTATCCTGCTGGGCTTCATAAAGGCCATACAGCTGGCGACCTTTATGGAAAATATCGGTTTCCGGGGAGTTGAGATACTTCGGCAGGGCATCGCCCAGCACGCGTCCACCAAAACCAATGACTCGACCACGTTTGTCGCGGATGGGGAACATCACCCGTTCGCGGAAGCGATCGTAACTGCGTCCCTGATCGTTGGTGACCAACATTCCCGCATCGACCAGCGATTTACGATTCTCAGCATTGCCGCCAAACCGTTTCAGGACGTTGTCCCAGCCGGGGGGCGCAAAACCAATAGCAAAACGGGTGATCACGTCGCTACTTAATCCTCGCTTTTCCAGGTACTGGCGCGCGGGGGTAGCGGCGGGTTGCATCAAAGACTGTTGATAAAAAGTGTTCAGGCCGTCCATCAATTGATAAAGGCTTTGCCGTTGATGGCGCTCTATCTGACTAGGGCCACTGCCTGCTTCATAGGGCACTTCAAGGTTGTGCATTGCGGCCAGTTCTTCGACGGTTTCCACAAACTCGAGCTTGTCGTAGTTCATGAGAAAGTCGACGGCGTTGCCATGTGCGCCACACCCAAAGCAGTGATAAAACTGTTTCTCACCGTTTACGGTGAAAGAGGGGGTTTTTTCGTTATGGAACGGACAGCACGCGTGATAATTTTTGCCCTGCTTCTTCAGCTTTACCCGCGCGTCGATGAGATCGACAATGTCGGTTCTTGCCAGCAGGTCATTTATAAATACGCGTGGAATTCGTCCAGCCATATGCCCCGTTTATTTTTTTATGACTTATATACACAAAATCATTCAAGATGCTTCAAGACGGCAAGGGAGCGAATCCTCAGGAGCGTACATCAGTACGTGACTGGAGGGAACGACTGCAGCCAACGCAGAGGCAGCTTGAATGATGACGCGTATAAACGAAAACAAGCCGCGCATTCCTTCCGGAAGCACGGCCTTACAACTACAACTCTGTCTGAATTGAGAGCCTTGGCTCTCAATGGATTAGTACAGACGAGTACGGCGTGCGTTTTCGCGAGCCAGTTTCTTCGCGTGACGTTTCACAGCAGAAGCTTTAGCGCGCTTACGTTCAGTAGTCGGTTTTTCATAGAACTCACGACGACGAACTTCCGCCAGAACACCTGCTTTTTCGCATGAACGCTTGAAGCGACGCAGTGCTACGTCGAACGGCTCGTTTTCACGTACTTTAATTACCGGCATGTAACTCTCACCTTTATAAATTCGGTTTGCCGCTGGCATCAACGCCAGCTTATTTCAAAATGGTGCGGAATTTTACTGCAATTGCTGCTGCTTTGTAAAGCACCGACGCGATTTTGAAAGGGACTTTTATAAGGATAAGGAGTATACACGAGCGGAACTCCTGGGGCGAACAAAGTTTTACATCAACCCGCATTGGTCCTACACTGCGCGGTAATAGAGCGAGGTAAAACAAGTCATGCGTGTACTGGGTATTGAAACATCCTGCGATGAAACCGGCATCGCCATTTACGACGATGAAAAAGGTCTTTTAGCCAACCAATTGTATAGTCAGGTGAAATTACACGCTGACTACGGCGGCGTAGTGCCAGAACTGGCCTCGCGCGATCACGTACGTAAAACCGTACCGCTGATCCAGGCCGCGCTGAAAGAAGCGGGACTGACGGCAAAAGAGATTGATGCGGTGGCGTATACCGCAGGTCCTGGTCTGGTTGGCGCGCTGCTGGTCGGCGCAACCGTAGGACGTTCGCTGGCGTTCGCCTGGGGCGTACCGGCAATTCCTGTACACCATATGGAAGGGCATCTGCTGGCGCCGATGCTGGAAGATAATCCCCCTGCTTTCCCGTTCGTTGCGCTGCTGGTTTCCGGCGGTCACACGCAACTGATCAGCGTCACCGGTATTGGGCAGTATGAATTGCTGGGTGAATCGATAGATGATGCCGCCGGTGAAGCGTTCGATAAAACGGCCAAGCTGCTGGGGCTGGATTATCCTGGCGGCCCAATGCTGTCAAAGCTTGCATCGCAAGGCGTTGAAAAACGCTTTGTCTTCCCGCGCCCGATGACCGACCGTCCGGGTCTGGATTTCAGTTTCTCCGGCCTGAAAACTTTCGCCGCGAATACCATTCGTAATAACGAAAATGACGATCAGACGCGTGCAGATATCGCCCGTGCGTTTGAAGATGCTGTGGTTGATACGCTGATGATCAAGTGTAAACGCGCGCTGGATCAAACCGGTTTTAAACGTCTGGTGATGGCGGGGGGCGTGAGCGCTAACCGTACGCTGCGTGCAAAACTGGCCGAGATGATGCAAAAGCGTCGTGGCGAAGTGTTTTACGCGCGTCCGGAATTTTGCACCGATAACGGGGCGATGATCGCCTACGCGGGCATGGTGCGTTTTAAAGCGGGTGCAACGGCGGATCTTGGCGTGACCGTGCGTCCTCGCTGGCCGCTGGCGGAATTACCGGCGGCATAAGTACATAATATTGTAGGCCCGGTAAGCGTAGCGCCACCGGGCAATACTCTACTCCCGCAGCATCCCTTTCTCTTCCAGAAACGCGATAATTTTTTCCAGACCTTCTCCGGATTTTAAATTACTAAACGTCCACGGACGCTCGCCGCGCATGCGTAGGGTATCGCGCTCCATCACCTCCAGCGAGGCGCCCACGTAAGGGGCCAGATCGGTTTTATTGATCACCAGAAAATCAGATTTGGTGATCCCCGGGCCACCTTTACGCGGGATCTTCTCACCTTCGGCAACGTCGATCACATAGATCGTCAGATCCGCTAATTCCGGGCTGAAGGTGGCGCTCAGGTTATCGCCGCCGCTTTCCACAAAAATCAGATCCAGATTGCCGAATTTCTCGCTCAGCGCCTCTACGGCGGCCAGATTCATCGATGCATCTTCACGGATAGCGGTATGCGGGCAACCGCCGGTTTCCACGCCGACGATCCTGTCTGGCTCCAGTGCGCCAGCCTCGGTGAGAATGCGCTGATCTTCTTTGGTATAGATATCGTTGGTCACCACCGCCAGTTGATAGCTGCTGCGCATGGATTTGCATAACGCTTCCAGCAGCGCCGTTTTGCCGGAGCCAACCGGGCCGCCAACGCCCACGCGCAGGGGATGCTTGTTGTTACTCATTTTTTCTCCTCAGGAGCGGAATAATCGGGAATATTGGGTTTCATGCCGGGCAGATGCGATGGCCGCCAACGGCGTTGCTGAGCCGAGGCTGGCGTCAGGACACGCCAGCGCCTGTGCCAGACCTTGCGCATACCGATTGCAGAGCGCAATGATCAAACGCTGGGCCGCCTGCTGCCCAAAAGGGACCAGTTTGACGCCAGCCATCACTGCGCTCTCAATCCAGCTGTAGCCGAGGCTTAACGCCAGCTCGGTCAGGGGGATTTTCCAGCGCACGCCCAGCCAGGCCATACCGCAGAGTTGGCTGTCGACAAAGAGCGCGCGCCACTCCCGCGAGCAATCTGCTTCCCAGTCGGTGACCAGCCGCGTAAACGCAGAGCCCCGACTGCGTTCTTCATCCCGAAGTTCGCGGGTTTCCCGACAGGCCAACAGGTAAGCGCTCCAGCGGTGTGCTGCAGCCAGATCGTCCTGCTCGCAGGCGCGATACAGTCTCGCCAGTAGCGGTAGGTCGACGGTAAAGAAGTTCTGCTCCATCTGCTGGATTTGCCAGTCAGAGAAGTCATCGGCGCTTTTCACCCAGCCGATTTCAACCGCCCACTCCAGACCCTGGGACCAGGTAAACGACCCCACCGGGAGAGCGCTGCTGGCGAGCTGCATCAGACGCAGCTGTTGGATGTTATGCATCAGTGCGCATGGGCGTGATGATGCCCGTGTGATTCACTGGCATAAGCGCCTGCTTCCGGTTCAAACGGTAGTTGAGCGAACGTCACCTCCAGGCTGAACTGGCGCAACATGGCGTCCAGCACATGATCGTGATGGTAGCGCAACTCATCCGGCAGAATTTGCAGTGGAACGTGGCGATTGCCGAGGTGATAACAGGCTTTAGCGAGCAGGAAAGGATCGGCGCAGCGCACCACGGAAACTGACTCCGGCGCGGCGATCACTTCGATCACCTCGCTGCCATCTTCGGTGGTCAGCAGGTCACCACTGCGTAACAGCAAACCGCGCGGAAGCATTAGCCCGGCTTCGCGACCGTCGTTCAACGTCACTCTGGCACGGCTTTTTACTCGAATATCAATGGGTAGCGTGACGCTTGCGGTGACGCGGTGGGCGTGGTCAAGGCGTTGGGTCAGGTAGATCATCGTCACTCCTCAAAACAGGAAATAGCGTTGCGCCATCGGCAAAACGTCTGCCGGTTCGCTGGTGATAAGTTCGCCATCAATGCGCACCTCATAAGTCTGAGCATCGACGGTGATATTGGGTTGCAGGCCGTTGTGGATCATGTCGGCCTTTTTCACTGTCCGACAGCCTTTGACGACGGCGATGGCGCTTTGCAAATTGAGCTGCTGCGGGATGTTTTGCGCGTTAGCGGCCTGCGAAATAAAGGTCAGCCGAGTACGATGCCGCGCCGCGCCAAGTGCACCGAACATCATGCGGTAATGCACCGGCTGCGGGGTGGGGATCGAGGCGTTGATATCGCCCATCGGCGCACACGCGATCATCCCGCCCTTTACGATCGTCGCTGGTTTTACGCCAAAAAAGGCTGGGGACCACAGCACCAGATCGGCCAGTTTGCCAGGCTCAACGGAGCCAACTTCGTGGGCGATGCCGTGGGTTAGCGCCGGGTTGATGGTGTATTTGGCGACGTAGCGTTTAACGCGCTGGTTGTCGTTGTCGCCTGTTTCTTCTGCCAGCGGACCACGCTGAACCTTCATGCGGTGCGCCACCTGCCAGGTGCGCAGGATCACTTCGCCCACGCGCCCCATCGCCTGTGAATCGGACGAGGTCAGGGAAAACGCGCCAATGTCATGCAGCACATCTTCGGCAGCGATCGTTTCCCGGCGAATGCGTGATTCGGCAAAGGCCACGTCTTCGGCGATATCCGGATCGAGGTGGTGGCAAACCATCAGCATGTCGAGATGCTCGTCGATGGTGTTGACGGTATAGGGCAGCGTCGGGTTAGTGGAGGAGGGCAGAATATTCGGATGCGCGCAGGCGGTGATGATATCTGGCGCATGGCCGCCGCCCGCGCCTTCGGTGTGGAAGGTATGAATGGTGCGATCGCCAATCGCCGCCAGCGTATCTTCAACGAAACCGGACTCATTGAGCGTATCGCTGTGCAGCGCCACCTGGATATCCATCTCCTCTGCCACTTCCAGGGAACAGTTGATGGTGGCTGGCGTGGCGCCCCAATCTTCATGGATTTTCAGGCCAATGGCGCCCGCGGTGATTTGCTCGCGCAGGGCGTCAGGGTTTGAGCCGTTGCCTTTACCCAGCAAACCGATGTTAACCGGCAAGGCGTCTGCCGCCTGCAGCATGCGCGCGATGTACCACGGACCCGGCGTGCAGGTGGTGGCGTTAGTTCCTGCTGCCGGGCCGGTACCGCCGCCGATCATCGTCGTTACGCCGGAGACCAGCGCCTCCTGTGCCTGCTGTGGGCAGATCCAGTGAATATGCGTATCCACGCCGCCCGCGGTGACGATCTTGCCTTCCCCGGCGATGACTTCAGTTCCCACGCCTATCGGGATCGTGACGTCGGGCTGAATATCAGGATTACCCGCTTTGCCGATGGCGAAGATCCTGGCGTCCTTGATGCCGATATCCGCTTTCACGATCCCCCAATGATCGACGATCAGGGCGTTGGTTATCACCAGATCCACACACGCTTGCGCGCGCATTTGTCCCTGACCCATGCCGTCGCGGATCACTTTCCCGCCGCCGAATTTGACCTCTTCGCCGTAGGTGGTGAAGTCTTTTTCCACCTCAATCCACAGCTCGGTATCCGCCAGGCGTACCTTATCGCCGATGGTTGGGCCAAACATGTCGGCGTACGCCTGCCGTGAAATTTCACTCATCATTTGCCTCCAGCGCGCCCATCACTTCGCTGCGAAAACCCACGATCCTTTGTGCGCCAGCGACGCGCACCAGTTCGACTTCGCGTTTTTGTCCCGGCTCAAAACGTACCGCCGTGCCCGCAGGAATGTTTAGACGAAAGCCGCGTGCAGCCCGCCTGTCAAAGCGCAGCGCCGGGTTCACCTCGGAAAAGTGATAATGCGATCCCACCTGGATGGGTCTGTCGCCATGATTTTCCACCACGATCGTACAGGTTTCCCGCCCCTGATTGAGCGCGATATTGCCTTTGGCTATCTGATATTCACCTGGGATCATTGCCGCTCCTTAAACGATCGGGTTGTGGACGGTGACCAGCTTTGATCCGTCCGGAAACGTTGCTTCAACCTGAATATCTGGGATCATCTCCGGAACGCCTTCCATCACCTGATCGCGGCGCAGGACGTGACGCCCGTCTTCCATCAGCGAGGCCACGGTTTGACCATCGCGTGCCCCTTCCATGATGAAAGCGCTAATTAGCGCCACCGATTCCGGATAGTTCAGCTTCAGCCCGCGGGCCAGGCGACGTTCTGCCACCAGCGCGGCGGTAAACAGCAACAGCTTGTCTTTTTCTCTGGGGGTCAGTTCCATACGGGGTCTCTTAGGTTTGCCAGATTCGCGGCAGTACGGGCGGTTTGTGTGTCAAAAGCGGGCGCAGAAATTGCCAAATGTCACGCATAACGCGCTGAACAATCAGGTTGTCGTCGGCAAGAAAGCGGATCGTCAGCAGTGAGTCGTTAAGCGTTGCCCCGGCGTAATCGCCAAGCGGCGTCAGCCGCTCGCGCGTGCCTTCCAGCATGTTTTCAGTGGCCGGATAACACAGCAACGTGCCGACCCAGGGATGGTGCGCGACGCCGCTCAGCTCCCCCTTCTGCAACTGCAAGCGCTCTATCAGCAGCGGCTGCCCATTTCGCCACACTTCCAGACGGTTTTGCAGCGTGCCGTGGCTGAAGGACTCCTGCATAACCGGTCGCCCGAGGCACAGCAGATCCCAGGCCAGCAGTCGACTCTCCGACGCGATGTGAAAGACGGACTGGATAGTGGCGTTGGCGCCAGGAAAGAGGATCGTATCCTGGGGGAGCCACTCCAGCGTGGCGTGCGGCGCGAGCGTGAAATGTTGGCGCAGCAACGCCTGCGGCCCACCGCTGCGATAAAACTTTCCCGCGCCGGGCTGGGTGATTAACGCATGACTGTTTTCGTTGAGAGTTACGGCAATGTGTAGTTCATCCCCGCCGACGATCCCCGCGGGTGGATGAAGCAAATAGAGGTGGCAGACGTCCTCTTCCGGGTAAAACGGGCGCTGAACCGTCAATGGACCATGATGACGCGCCGAGGCGAGCACCGTGTTGTGCCCAGTGCGGGTGAAATGCAGATCCAGTTCGGCCTGCCAGCCCCGTGTGAGTGTCTCGTGCGCAACCGTGTCCAGAGCGTTTCCCTTATCAGCATGAGGGTGTTTGCATACAAAAAAGTATGCCTCAGCACATCGGGAAATCGATCATATGAGAAGCTTATGGATGAAGGGGCGACAATATGCCGCCCCAATGGGGTTTTACAGTATAACGAGGGGCATCCAGACCAGACCGGTAATCACCAGCAGCACAAGGAAAATCAGGCCAAAAATAGCACCGAGTCGCCAGTAATCTACCGTCGGCAAATAGCCGCTGCCGTAGTAGATAGGGCTAGGACCGGTGGCATACGGGGTCAGAATGCTGCCGAGACCAATGGCTGCGCCGACCATCAGGCAGAAGACCGGAAGTGGGATTTCCGGCATCGCCAGCGCGGCGGCAATCATCATCGGTGCCAGGGCGGAGGTATACGCCGTGGCGCTGGCAAAGAAGTAGCGCAGCAGATAGAACACCACAATGAGCGCCACCATCACCATCATCGGCGAATAGCCGCTCAACCCGTTTGCCAGCAGCTTGCCGAACCAGGTAATAAAACCGGTGTTATTGAGCCCGGTCGCCAGCGTTATCAGCGAGGCCAGCCAGAAAAAGACGTTCCACGCGGCTTTATTACTGACGATGTCATCCCAGCTAATGATGCGCAGTACCAGCATCAACGCCACTACGCTGTATCCGACCATCGCAGCGTCAATGTAATCGCCGCCGAAGATCCACAGCACCAGTGCGCCGACCATCAGCACCAACATCTTTTTCTCGCGTGCGCAGAGCGGTCCCATTGCTTTTAGCTCGGTATCCGCCCAGCGCGGAACCTGATCGCCGGATTTCAGCACCGGTGGATACAACACGTACGCCAGCCAGGGCACAATCAGCACCAGTAAAATACTCAGCGGCAGCATGCCTAAGAACCAGTCGCCCCAGCTCAGCGCCGTGTGTGACGCGCCTTTCATCAGGCCGATTAACAGCAGGTTCGGTGCCATCGCCGTTAAGAAAATGGCGCTGGTGACGCAGTCGGCGACAATGCCCATCCACATAATGTACGAGCCAATGGAGCGAGAACTGGCGCTATTGGGCTGCGAGTTATACAGCGGCGGCAGGTTGCGGATAATCGGGTAGATTATTCCGGCCCCGCGCGCGGAGTTGGACGGCGTGACGGGAGCGAGGATAAGTTCAGAGAACATCACCGCATAGCCGAGAAACAGCGTCCGGTGCCCCATCTTTTTCACCAGCATCAGCGCGATACGTCGACCGAGCCCGGTTTTCTCATAGCCGGTACCAAACATAAAGGCCGCGAAGATAAGCCAGATTACCGAGTTTGAAAAACCTGATACCGCCCATGACAGCGATTTGGCGGTAAATTTAAAACCGTCCTGCGCGAGTTGCTCCGGGCTGAACAGCAGCCACGGTGAAAGGACGGCGATGATCGAAATGCCAATCATCGCCACCACCGCGCCCGGTACAGGTTCCAGAATAAGCCCCACAATCACACCGGTAAAAACGGCAAAATAGAGCCAGGTGTGGCTCTCAAGGCCGTTGGGGACGGGCAGTACAGCAATAATGGCGATGACCACCAGCGGAGCCAGGTATCGCCACCAACCAGCTAAAGGTGCCATTGTTGTATCCCTACGAAAAGGGAGAGGCGCAGCGCCTCTCCGGGAGGGTTATTTGATGTAGTGCACGTGCTCGCAGATTTCATCGACGATAGGATCGCGACGTTCAGCGAACAGCTTTTTGTTTTCGGCGATCAGGTTATTGCCGTGGGTATCGATGGAAACGATCAGCGGGCCGAACTCTTTAACCCGACATACCCACAGGGATTCCGGCATGCCAAGTTCGGTCCAGTGTACCTCTTCGATCTCTTCAACCTGGGTTGCCGCCACGACCGCACAACCTGCCGGGAAGATTACGTGCAGCGCTTTAAACTGTTTGCAGCCTGCTTCCGTTAGCGGTCCCATGCCGCCCTTGCCGACCACCAGTTTGACGCCCGTCTGCTCGATAAAGTCTTTCTCAAACGCTTCCATACGCATGCTGGTGGTTGGGCCAACGGAGACCATCTCCCATTTTTCACTGTTCTTACGTACGATGGGCCCCGCGTGGAAAATGGCTTTGCCGTTCAGGTCATAAGGAATCGGGCGCTTCAGTTCGATCAGGCGGCGGTGACACACGTCACGGCAGGTCACCAGCGTACCGGTCAGGTAGATGACATCGCCAACGCGAATGTCGGCCAGATCTTCGGCTTTGATCGGGGTTGTGAGGATCTTTTTCATAACGCGCTCCGGGTGTGAGACAGGTTTTCGAAGGAGAGGTCAGCATGAACCAACAGCGTGCCGCGACGGTGTGCCCAGCAGCCGGTAGAAACGGCAACGCCGATAGTCGACGGATGGCGTGCGGCGGATTCGATATGCACGCCCATCACCGAGCTATTCCCGGTCAACCCTTGCGGGCCAATGCCCAGACGGTTCAGCCCTTCTTCAAGACGCAGTTCCAGTTCGGCCGCTTTTGGATTCGGATGACGTGATCCGATAGGACGTAGTACTGCTTTACGAGAAAGGACGGCGGCGGTTTCCACGGAGGTGGCAATACCTACGCCCACCAGCACCGGCGGGCAAGCGTTGACTGCCAACGTGGAGATATTTTCGAAGACAAATTTCACCACGCCCTCGTAGCCTTCAGAAGGCATTAACACTTTCGAACGTCCCGGCAGCGTACAACCGCCGCCTGCCATGTAGACTTCGATTTCCGCGTCGTCGTTATCAGGGATGATGTCCCAGGTGACCCACGGCACACCGGTACCGGTATTTTTGCCGGTATTCACTTCGTCAAAAATCTCGACCGCGTTATGGCGCAGCGGCGCTTTTACCGTGGCGTCTTCAACGGCCTGTTTCAGGATGCTTTGCAGTTCGCCCAGCAGCGGAAAACGGGAGCCGACCTTCACAAAGAACATAATCTCGCCGGTGTCCTGACAGGCCGGACGGTTCAGGTCGATAGCTTTCTGCATGTTGTCAAACATGGTGTGGTAGATGATTTTACCCATCGGCGAAGTTTCGCCTTCACGCAGCTGTTTTAATTTATCTACGACGTCATCAGGCATGCGGGTAGAAATCATGGCGGTAAAATCGGCGACAATGTTTGTCAGCGTAGTTATCGCATTTTGGTTATTTTGATTGCTCATCTTGTTAACTCCAGTTCTTTTATTTATCTGGAAATAAATTCTCCGCCACAAACTACCACTAAAAATGTGGGTTTATATTATTTGCCACTGTGAATATCCAATTAACAGATCGTGAATGATGTTCAGATAAGCAATAAAAATTGCGCAAAGGCAGGGTTTAATACGCATGAGGGAATTACACTGCAGTTAACAACTTTACGGATATACCGATCATGCTGAACACGTATCCCCTCGCGAAAGACCTGCAGGTCCTGGTTGAAATTGTTCATAGCGGCAGCTTCAGTGCCGCCGCCGCGGCGCTCGGCCAAACGCCCGCATTTGTGACGAAACGCATTCAGATCCTTGAGTCAACGCTGGGGACGACGCTGCTAAGCCGCTCCGCGCGCGGCGTGACACTCACGGAGAGTGGTCAACGTTGTTATGAACATGCGCAGGCTATTCTTGCGGGCTATCAGCATCTGGTCGATGACGTCACGCAACTCAAAACACGCCCGGCAGGGATGATTCGTATCGGCTGTAGCTTTGGCTTTGGGCGCAGTTATATTGCACCGGCTATTACCGAACTGATGCATAGCTATCCTGAATTACAGGTGCATTTTGAACTTTACGATCGGCAAATTGATTTGGCGCAGGATAATATCGATTTGGATATTCGTATTAATGACGAGATTCCGGATTATTATATTGCGCATTTGTTAACGAAAAATAGAAGAATATTATGTGCAGCGCCGACGTATTTACAAAAATACGGTGAGCCGACAACGCTGCAGGAATTAAGTCGTCATGATTGCCTGGTCACTAAAGAACGCGATATGACCCACGGGGTGTGGGAGCTGGATAACGGCCAGGAGAAAAAGTCGGTCAAGGTGGCGGGACATCTTTCCTCCAACAGCGGTGAGATTGTGTTGCAGTGGGCGCTACAGGGAAAAGGGATTATGCTGCGTTCCGAATGGGACCTGCAGCCGTTTCTGGCAAGCGGTGAACTGGTGCGCGTGCTGCCGGACTATGCGCAAAGCGCCAATATCTGGGCGGTTTATCAGGAGCCGCTGTACCGCAGCGTGAAGCTTCGGGTGTGCGTGGAGTTTCTGGCGACGTGGTGCCAGCACCGATTAGGCAAACCGGTAGAGGGGTATCACATTCCCCACGCCGGATAAGACGCTGTGGCGTCGCTATCCGACATTAAAATCACTCTGGGTCTCTTTCGCGTTTTTTCTTCAGCTTGGTCCAGATCTTTGGCTCCTGACGACGCCACAGACGCTGAATGTTGTCATGGTGGCGTAACAGAATTAAGCACGACAGCATGGACACCGGGAAAGTGTACTGGGGATTGAACCACCAGACGTAAAAGGGGGCGATCAGCGCGCTGACGATAGCGCCTAATGATGAATAGCCGCTTAATAAGACGGTCAGCAGCCAGGTTCCGGCCATCACGCCGGTTAAATCCCAACCAATCGGCGCAATTGCGCCAAAGGCGGTGGCAACGCCTTTCCCACCTTTAAAGCCGAAGAAGACCGGCCAAATGTGACCCAGACAGGCGGCGATCGCGATCAATCCCAGCCAGAAGGGGCTAATGCCTAGCGCATAGGCACCCCAGACGGGTAACATACCTTTCAGGACGTCGAAAATCAGCACCGCGACGGCGGCTCCTTTGCCACCGATGCGCAATACGTTTGTCGCGCCCGGATTCCCAGATCCGCTGTCACGCGGGTCCGGTAATCCAGCAAGGCGGCATACCAGAATAGCACTGGAAATTGAGCCACAGAGGTACGCGAAGATAATCATTCCAGGCGCGATTGCACTCATAAGCTGTTCCGTTTTGAAAATGTCGTGTAAAACGCTACTTCTGTGGATAATACGCATATTTCGCCGGAAGTGGTATCCGGGTTAGCCAAAAAGCAGGCAGGTCGTGATGGATATTGTATTTATAGAGCAACTTTCTGTAATCACCACTATTGGTGTTTACGACTGGGAACAAACGATCGAACAACAGTTGGTGTTCGATATCGAAATGGCGTGGGACAACCGTAAATCGGCTAAAAGCGATGATGTGGCTGATTGCTTGAGCTATGCTGATATTGCTCAAACGGTTGTTAATCATGTGGAAGGCGGGCGCTTTGCGCTGGTCGAACGCGTGGCGGAAGAGGTGGCGGATCTGCTGCTTAGCCGTTTTAATTCTCCATGGGTGCGGATCAAACTCAGTAAACCTGGCGCGGTAGCCCGTGCGGCCAACGTCGGGGTTATCATTGAGCGTGGCAATAATCTGAAAGAAAATAATTAAATTAATAATATCTAAACCAAACGGGTATAAAAGGGTCTTTATGTCGGCTCGTTTTCGCCGTGGTTTATCTATCTAGAGGTTCATTAATGAGTGATATGCACTCGCTGCTGGTGGCGGCAATTTTGGGTGTGGTCGAAGGATTGACGGAGTTTTTACCCGTTTCCAGTACCGGCCATATGATTATTGTTGGCCACTTGTTGGGTTTTGAGGGTGACACCGCAAAAACATTTGAGGTGGTAATCCAGTTGGGCTCTATCCTGGCGGTCGTGGTGATGTTCTGGCGACGTCTGTTTGGCCTGATTGGCATTCACTTCGGTAAGGTCCCACATGAAGGCACTGGCAAAGGTCGGCTGACGCTGGGCCATATCCTGTTGGGGATGGTTCCTGCCGTCGTACTGGGACTGATTTTCCACGACATCATCAAATCTCTGTTTAACCCGATCAACGTCATGTATGCGCTGGTGGTAGGGGGCGTGCTGCTGATTGCCGCAGAATGCCTGAAGCCGAAAGAGCCGCGTGCGCCGGGTCTGGATGATATGACTTATCGCCAGGCGTTTATGATTGGCTGTTTCCAGTGTCTGGCGCTGTGGCCGGGTTTTTCTCGTTCCGGGGCGACGATTTCTGGCGGTATGCTGATGGGAGTAAGCCGTTACGCGGCCTCCGAATTCTCCTTCCTGCTGGCCGTGCCGATGATGATGGGCGCAACGGCGCTGGATCTCTACAAAAGCTGGACGTTCCTCAGCGCATCAGATATTCCGATGTTTGCAGTTGGTTTCGTGACGGCGTTTATCGTGGCGTTGGTGGCGATCAAAACCTTCCTACAGCTGATTAAGCGCATCTCGTTTATTCCGTTTGCGATTTACCGCTTTATTGTGGCGGCTGCCGTTTACGTCGTGTTCTTCTGATTTTACTAGCTTGCCGGATAGCGGCGTTAACGCTTATCCGGCAATGCTCTGTCTACGCTTTCGGGCAACGTTGTTCTTTCCAGTCGGCCACCGCCGCGATCCGACGCCGGGTCAGTTCCTCGCGAATAGCCTGACCTTTGAATCCCGCCTCAACGACGTCTTTCGTTGGTACCGCCTGCGCAACCTGCCAGGCTTCACGCAACAGCCTGCCTTGTGGATAATCCGCCGCTTCAAAACCGGTTCGCCCACGCACGTCGGCCTCGCTGGTTAGGGCGATTTGCTCCACGCGCTGCGGTTTGCGCCAGGCATCGATGGAATCAAACAGCTTAACGATGGTTTTCGGCTGCAGGATCGGGAAGGTATGAATGAGGTCGTGGAACTCGGCTACCAGTTTGGCTAAATCACGGATGTCATTCGGCACGCGCAGGCGTTGGCACAGTTGCTCGACCAGCTTCACGCCAGCCGGACCGTGACCGTGGTGGCGTGGCCACAGCGCTTTTGGCGTCAATGCCTTGCCAAGATCGTGGCACAGCGTGGCAAAACGCACGTCGACCTCCGGACTTAACATGGCCGCCATCGACAGCGTCATCAGCGTGTGAATACCGGTATCAATTTCCGGATGCCATTGCGCGGGCGCGGGAACGCCAAACAGGGCATCTACTTCCGGAAACAGGACGTGCAGTGCGCCGCAGTCGCGCAGGACCTGAAAAAATACCTGTGGGTTGCGGGTGGTTAAAGCACCTTCTGTTTCTTTCCACACCCGCTCTGGCGTCAGGTGCTCCAGTTCCCCTGCGGCGTTCATATCGCGCATCAGCGTCATGGTTTCTTCAGCGATACGAAAACCGAGGTGCGCATAGCGGGCAGCAAAGCGCGCCACGCGCAGCACGCGCAATGGATCTTCGCTAAAGGCGGGGGACACATGGCGTAGCAGACGGTTTTCCAGATCGTCGCGTCCGTTATACGGATCGATAATCTCGCCGTCGTCATCGCGGGCCATTGCGTTGATGGTCAGATCGCGACGCTGAAGATCGGCCTCCAGCGTCACATCCGGCGCGGCGTAGCAGGTGAATCCGGTATACCCCGAGCCTGATTTGCGTTCGGTACGCGCCAGCGCATACTCTTCCCGGGTTTGCGGATGCAGAAACACGGGAAAATCGCGGCCTACCTGCTGGTAGCCCGCGTCGAGCATCTCTTGCGGCGTGGCGCCGACAACAACCCAATCTTTATCTTTAATCGGTAGCCCTAATAACGCATCCCGAACAGCACCACCGACCAGATAAATCTTCACGCCACTTTCCTTTTGAAATTATGATCCCTTAATCATATGTCAGTGCGGCGGAGAAGGCGATTCAGTTCATCCAGCGATCTTTGCGTTTACGGCTGGGGATCATGTGTGGCAGAACCAGGCCGAGCAACAAACCAAGACCTAGCACGCCGCCGCCGTACATAAACCACTGCATGATGATGGTGCGCTGTTTGTCATCAAGCTGAAGGTTGGCTGCGCTGACCTTCTTTTGCGCCACGATAAGCTCGTTCCTCAGCTTCTGGTTTTCTTGTTTCAGCCCGTCGATTACGCTGTCGCTTTGCGACACTTTTTGCTGCATATCGGCGGTGCGCTGATTCCACGTGGTGTCGATATTATTGAGCTTATCGGTCAAGGTCTTGACCTGGTTTTCCAGATCGGGAACGCGGGTACGCAGGCTCGGCGTACTGTTCAGCTCTTTCAGTGGGATCCAGGCGGTACGTCCGGTGCTGTCTTTCACCTGGGCGTAGTTAGTGTTGGCATCGGTCTGTAATAGCGTGACTTCCTCGCCGGCGTTAACCGTACCCACGAGGCGATAATTATCTCCCGGACCGCTGCGGACCCAGGTGTTCAGTTCGTCAGAAACATAGCGCTTTTCTTCGGCATGAGAGACTGCAGTGGCGCTAAGTGCGAGTAAAGTTAATCCAATCAGGCGTAATTTTGGCATCAGGCTGTCGTTATTGTCATAGAAAGTGGAACGATAGTAGTGGCATCAGTGTCTCTACGCAAAGCATTCGACATCAATCGGAATCATCTGTGTCCTTTTTGCCACCACTCGAAACTTTTACGCCCGTCAAATTGCTCGTTGCATGGCAATTTGGCGCAAAATACTATCTACTGACCATAAAGAACGAGCTTAGTTCGCAGTCAGTTTTCTCAACTGTGACATAACCCATAAGTACAAGACCATGGCCCAGGAAATCGAATTAAAATTTATCGTCAATAGTGACGCTGTAGATGCGCTACGTGAACGTCTGAATACGCTGGGGGGAGAGCATCATGCGCCCAGCCAGTTGCTGAATATCTACTACGAAACGCCCGATGCGTGGCTGCGTGGTCACGATATGGGGCTGCGTATTCGCGGTGAGAACGGTCATTACGAAATGACCATGAAAATTGCCGGACGAGTGACGGGTGGCCTGCATCAGCGGCCGGAGTTTAACGTTGCGCTGAACGCGCCAGAGTTGGATCTCTCCCTGTTTCCAACGGAAGTCTGGCCTGATGGCGAACTGCCCGCTGAACTTGCCTCTCAGGTACAGCCGCTCTTCAGCACCGATTTTTACCGTGAGAAATGGCACCTTGATATCGACGGTAGCCGCATTGAAATGGCCCTCGATCTTGGGGAAGTGAAAGCGGGCGAGTTGGCTGAACCTATCTGTGAGCTTGAACTGGAGCTGTTAAGCGGCGATACCCGTGTGGTATTGAAGCTGGCAAACCAGCTGGTATCGCAAACCGGTTTACGCCAGGGCAGCCTGAGTAAAGCGGCGCGCGGCTATCATCTGGCTCAGGGGAATGCACCGCGTGAACTCAAACCGACGCGCATTTTGAAGGTTCCGGCAAAAGCGAGTATTGAGCAAGGGCTGGAAGCGGCGCTGGAGCTGGCATTATCACAGTGGCAGTACCATGAAGAGCTGTGGGTGCGCGGCGTCAAAGGGGCGAAAGCCGAGGTGCTGGCTGCGATGGGCCTGGTGCGTCACATTCTGATGCTGTTTGGCGGTAATGTGCCGAGAAAAGCGAGTGCTCACTTACGTGATTTGCTGACCCAGTCGGAAGCGATCATTGCGTCTGACGTTTCTGCCGTTTCCGCGGTTTACAGCACGCAAACGGCGATGGCCAAGCTGGCGCTGACCGAATGGCTGGTGACCAAAGGGTGGCAGCCGTTCCTTGATGCGAAGGCGCAGGCTAAAATAGCCGACTCCTTTAAGCGTTTCTCGGATACCCATCTCTCGCGCCATGCCGCTGAATTGAAAACAGCTTTTGCTCAGCCGCTGGGCGATCAGTACGCCGATCAACTTCCGCGCCTGACGCGCAATATTGATAGCATGCTGATGCTGGCGGGATACTACGACGAAAATGTCGCATCGGAATGGATCGCCACCTGGCAGGGTTTACGTCACGCCATTGCGTCTAACCAATACATTGAAATTGAACACTTCCGCAACGAGGCGATTGCTTTGGAACCGTTCTGGCTGCACAGCGGAAAACGATAATCAGGGTGAGGCCGGGATGCCTGATGGCGCTGCGCTTATCAGGCTTACGCGATGGGCGAAAGCGTCATGCAGGCTGGATAAGGCAACATGCCGCTGCCCGGTACTATTCAAAGGATAATCCATAAATGAAGCAGCTCTCTTCACCGTTACAGCAGTACTGGCCGACCGTTGTTGAGCGGCTGCCAGCAGCAATATCTGAGTCCTCGCTTAGCATTCAGGCGAAGTCAGTGCTTACATTCAGTGATTTTTTTCGCGACAGCATTATTGCCCATCCCGAATGGCTGGTCGGACTGGAAAGCACGCCACCCGAGGCGGATGAATGGCAACACTATGCTGATTGGTTACAGCAAGTATTGGTCGACGTTAGCGACGAAAACACGCTGATGCGTGAGCTGCGCCTGTTTCGCCGTCGCATCATGGTGCGTATCGCCTGGGCGCAGACGCTGTCGCTGGTGACGGAAGAGAGTATCTTGCAGCAGCTAAGCCATTTGGCTGAAACGTTGATCGTCGCCGCGCGTGACTGGTTATACGCCGCCTGCTGTCGTGAATGGGGTACGCCCTGTAATCCACAAGGTGTTGCGCAACCGCTGCTGATTTTAGGCATGGGGAAACTGGGTGGCGGCGAACTGAATTTTTCCTCTGATATCGATCTGATTTTTGCCTGGCCGGAGCACGGCAGTACGCAGGGTGGACGTCGCGAGCTGGATAACGCGCAGTTCTTTACCCGTATGGGCCAGCGGCTCATCAAAGTGCTGGATCAGCCCACAATGGATGGATTTGTCTATCGGGTGGATATGCGTTTACGCCCGTTTGGCGACAGCGGCCCGCTGGTGCTGAGCTTCTCCGCGCTGGAGGATTATTACCAGGAACAAGGGCGCGACTGGGAACGCTATGCGATGGTCAAGGCCCGCATTATGGGCGATTGCGACGGTACTTACGTCAGTGAGCTTCGCGCTATGCTGCGGCCTTTTGTCTTCCGCCGCTATATTGATTTCAGCGTGATCCAGTCTCTGCGTAACATGAAAGGAATGATTGCCCGCGAAGTGCGCCGCCGTGGCCTGAAAGACAACATTAAGTTGGGTGCGGGCGGTATTCGTGAAATCGAATTTATCGTGCAGGTATTCCAGCTTATTCGCGGTGGGCGCGAGCCGTCATTGCAATCCCGCTCGCTGTTACCCACGCTCAGCGCCATCAATGCGTTGCACCTGCTGTCAGACGCCGACGCGGAACAACTGCGCGCAGCCTATCTCTATTTACGTCGTCTGGAGAACCTGCTGCAAAGTATCAATGATGAGCAGACCCAGACGTTGCCAGGCGATGAACTGAACCGCGCGCGGCTGGCGTGGGGGATGAACGTCGATGACTGGCAGCAGCTAACCGATGTGCTGGCCAGTCATATGGACAACGTGCGCCGGGTGTTTAACGAGTTGATTGGCGATGACGAAGCAGAAACCCAGGAAGAGTCGCTCTCAGAACAGTGGCGTGAACTGTGGCAGGACGCATTACAGGAAGATGACACCACGCCGGTGCTGACGCATCTGGCGGATGACGATCGCCGGCGCGTGCTGTCTCTGATTGCCGATTTTCGCAAAGAGCTGGATAAACGCACCATTGGCCCACGCGGACGCCAGGTGCTGGATCACTTAATGCCGCATCTGCTGAGCGATGTCTGTTCGCGTGACGACGCCTCAGTCCCGCTGTCGCGCATCACACCGCTGCTGGTAGGCATAGTGACCCGTACGACCTATCTTGAGCTGCTGAGCGAATTCCCCGGAGCGCTTAAGCATCTGATTTCGTTATGTGCCGCCTCGCCGATGATCGCCAGCCAGCTGGCGCGGTATCCGCTGTTGCTCGATGAACTGCTGGATCCGAACACCCTGTATCAACCCACCGCGACGGATGCCTACCGTGATGAACTGCGCCAGTATTTGCTGCGCGTACCGGAAGATGACGAAGAGCAGCAGTTGGAAGCGCTGCGTCAGTTTAAGCAAACGCAGTTGCTGCGCATTGCCGCGGCAGATATCGCTGGTACGCTGCCGGTGATGAAGGTGAGCGACCACTTAACCTGGCTGGCGGAAGCTATTATTGATGCGGTAGTCCAGCAGGCATGGATGCAGATGGTCGCTCGCTACGGGCAACCCACTCATCTTGACGAGCGTGAGGGGCGCGGTTTTGCCGTCGTCGGGTATGGCAAACTGGGCGGCTGGGAGCTGGGCTACAGTTCGGATCTTGATCTGATCTTCCTGCATGACTGTCCTATGGACGTGATGACGGATGGTGAGCGTGAGATTGACGGGCGACAGTTCTATCTGCGTCTGTCGCAGCGCATTATGCACCTTTTCAGCACCCGCACCTCATCCGGTATTTTGTATGAAGTGGATGCGCGGTTGCGTCCGTCCGGCGCGGCGGGAATGCTGGTGACATCAACCGAGGCTTTCGCTGATTACCAGCGCAACGAAGCCTGGACGTGGGAGCATCAAGCGCTGGTGCGCGCTCGAGTGGTGTACGGCGACCCACGGTTGACCTCTCAGTTTGATGCGATTCGTCGCGATATCATGACCCTCGTCCGCGATGCGAAAACCTTGCAGACCGATGTGCGCGAAATGCGTGAGAAAATGCGTGCCCATTTGGGCAATAAGCATCGCGATCGTTTTGATATCAAAGCGGATGAAGGCGGCATCACCGACATTGAGTTTATTACGCAATACCTGGTGCTGCGCTATGCGCATGAAAAACCGAAGCTGACGCGCTGGTCGGATAACGTGCGCATTCTGGAGTTACTGGCGCAAAACGACATTATGGATGAGCAGGAAGCGCTGGCGCTTACCCGTGCTTATACGACGCTGCGCGATGAACTTCATCATCTTGCATTGCAGGAACTTCCGGGCCATGTGGCGCCGGAGCACTTCGACGCTGAACGTACGCTGGTGCGTGACAGCTGGCAGAAGTGGCTGGTTGCCGAGTGAAGTGTGCTATTATCGCGCGCAAATTTTAAGACCCTCAGAGAATCTCTCAGGAGACAGGAATGAAAGTAACGCTGCCAGAGTTTGAACGTGCAGGAGTCATGGTTGTCGGTGATGTGATGCTAGATCGCTACTGGTACGGTCCTACCAGCCGTATTTCACCTGAAGCGCCGGTTCCGGTGGTGAAGGTTGATACCATTGAAGAACGTCCCGGTGGCGCAGCAAACGTGGCGATGAACATTGCCTCTCTGGGAGCGAATTCGCGTCTGGTCGGCCTGACTGGGATTGACGACGCGGCGCGTGCGCTGAGCAAAACGCTGGCGGATGTGAACGTAAAATGTGACTTCGTTTCTGTGCCAACTCATCCGACGATCACCAAACTGCGCGTGCTTTCCCGCAACCAGCAACTGATTCGCCTGGATTTCGAAGAAGGTTTTGAAGGCGTGGATCCGCAGCCACTGCATGAGCGTATTAACCAGGCTCTGGGCTCCATTGGCGCTTTGGTGCTCTCCGATTACGCCAAAGGCGCGCTGGCAAGCGTGCAGCAGATGATTGCTCTGGCGCGTAAGGCTGGGGTGCCGGTGCTTATCGATCCGAAAGGGACCGATTTTGAACGCTATCGTGGCGCAACGCTGCTGACGCCGAATTTGTCTGAATTTGAAGCGGTGGCCGGTAAGTGCAAAAGCGAAGATGAACTGGTTGAGCGCGGCATGAAAGTGATTGCAGATTTCGACCTTTCCGCGCTGCTGATCACGCGTTCCGAACAGGGTATGACGCTGCTGCAACCGGGCAAATCGCCACTGCATATGCCGACGCAGGCGCAGGAAGTGTATGACGTGACGGGGGCGGGCGATACGGTGATCGGCGTGCTGGCTGCGACGCTGGCGGCGGGGAACACTCTGGAAGAGGCGTGCTATTTTGCTAATGCCGCAGCGGGTGTTGTCGTCGGTAAACTAGGGACTTCCACCGTTTCCCCGATTGAACTGGAAAACGCCGTGCGCGGTCGGGCCGATACTGGCTTTGGCGTGATGAGCGAGTCTGAGCTGAAACAGGCCGTAGCCAGCGCCCGCAAGCGCGGTGAGAAAGTGGTGATGACCAACGGCGTGTTCGACATCCTGCATGCGGGCCACGTTTCCTATCTGGCGAATGCGCGCAAGCTGGGCGATCGTCTGATCGTGGCGGTAAACAGCGATGCTTCGACCAAACGTCTGAAAGGCGAAACGCGTCCGGTCAACCCGCTGGAACAGCGCATGATCGTGCTGGGCGCGCTGGAAGCCGTCGACTGGGTGGTCTCTTTTGAAGAAGACACACCACAGCGTCTGATTGCCGGCATCCTGCCGGATCTGCTGGTAAAAGGCGGCGACTATAAGCCGGAAGATATTGCGGGCAGCAAAGAAGTGTGGGCGAACGGCGGAGAAGTGCTGGTGCTGAACTTTGAAGATGGCTGCTCAACGACCAATATCATCAAGAAGATCCAAAAAGACAGCGATAAATAACAAATGCTGGAAACGTATCGAACTTTTGGATTCGATACGTTTCTTGCTATTGATGCTGCGGTTTTCTTCAACCCAGAGTAAAGGAATAAGGGGAGAGGGGATTTCTCCCCCCGATTTACTTTTACATGACGTTACACTAAGCGTGCGTCACGCTGACCTTAAATCCGACCCCTCTTAGATTTCGTGGGAAACTGTGAACCAACGCAGTGGGTTTGCGCACAATATGTACAGAATAACTTCGCATCCAGGGAAATACTGAAATTAGAAAAAGCATATGGCCTTAACAGATATTCAATAACTGGAGGGTATGCTCATGAACAGCAATATGTATTCAATGAACAATTTCGATTTCCTGGCCCGTAGTTTTGCCAGGATGCAAGCTGAGGGCCATCCCGTAGATATCCAGGCGATAACTGGGAATATGGATGAAGAACATCGTAGCTGGTTTTGCAAACGCTATGCGCTGTACTGCCAGCAGGCGACGGAGGCCAGGAAGCTAGAACTGGAACACTAACAGAAAAAACGGGCCTTGCGGCCCGTTGTCGTTTTTACTCTTGCGGATCGACTGACGGGATCGCGGGAGCAGGTTTAACTTCTGCCGTTTTTTCACGCGATTCCAGCTCAGTCAGACGTTGCTCAAGCAGCGCCAGCTTTTCACGGGTACGCAGCAAAACCTGAGTCTGTACATCAAACTCTTCACGGCTTACCAGATCCAGACGGGTCAGCTGTGACTGCAGCGTTTGACGAATTTTCTTCTCGACGTCTTCGCCAAACTCGCGGATCCCTTTCGGCATCGACTCGTGAACCTGACGAGCAATCTGCTCAATTTTTTTCGGGTCAATCATTGTGGTTTCCCTGAACTGGTACGTGTTGTTGCCTATTGTAGTGCGAACTGGCACAGGCATAAACCAGAATTGTGTGAAGCTAAGACGAGCAAAGGCGTTGATGAAGGTAATCAATAGCGTTATAGTTAACCCGCTTATTCTCAGGGCGGGGCGAAATTCCCCACCGGCGGTAAATCAACTCAGGTTGAAAGCCCGCGAGCGCTTTGGGTGCAAACTCAAAGGTCAGCAGATCCGGTGTAATTCCGGGGCCGACGGTTAGAGTCCGGATGGGAGAGAGTAACGATCCAGTCGGGCATGGACCCGCTCACGTTATTTTTTTGCCGCTTAGACGGTACTCCTAAGACTGCCCTGATTCTGGTAACCATAATTTTAGTGAGGTTTTTTTACCATGAATCAGACGCTACTTTCCTCTTTTGGTACGCCTTTCGAACGTGTTGAACTTGCGCTGTCTGCGCTGCGTGAAGGACGCGGTGTGATGGTGCTTGACGACGAAGATCGTGAAAACGAAGGCGATATGATTTTCCCGGCAGAAACCATGACCGTTGAACAGATGGCTCTGACCATCCGTCACGGCAGCGGTATTGTATGCCTGTGCATCACTGAAGACCGACGCAAACAACTCGATCTGCCAATGATGGTGGAAAATAACACCAGCGCTTACGGTACCGGTTTTACCGTTACCATTGAAGCCGCAGAAGGCGTGACCACCGGCGTTTCCGCTGCGGACCGTGTTACTACGGTGCGTGCGGCAATTCAGGATGGCGCTAAACCTTCCGATCTTAACCGTCCGGGGCACGTTTTTCCGCTGCGTGCTCAGGCAGGTGGCGTGTTGACCCGCGGTGGTCACACTGAAGCAACCATCGACCTGATGACGCTGGCAGGGTTTAAACCGGCAGGCGTGCTGTGCGAACTGACCAATGACGATGGCACCATGGCGCGTGCGCCAGAATGTATCGAATTTGCCGGCAAGCATAATATGGCGGTAGTTACTATCGAAGACCTGGTGGCTTACCGTCAGGCGCATGAGCGCAAAGCCAGCTAATCGCAAATTACCACGTTAGTCGCGGTAAGCATAAAAAACCGAAGCCATCTTCCAGGCTTCGGTTTTTTTGTTTCTTGCTCCGATTATTTGGTTCTCACCCGCTTTAATGCCCATGCGGCGCTCATAATGACGAGCAACAGTAAGCACAAACTAAAGGCCAACAAACAGGCCTGCGCCATGTTCATAAAATGCCAAGGCGGGATCAGATACCAGCCTTCTGACTGCTGGTACAGATCGACAAACCACTTTTGCGTACTGCTGAGCACCACGCCGTCGGGAACGATGGGAGCGTCATAGCCGCAATCTCCTGTGGGTTTAAACCACTCCGGAGCCCAGTTGGCCAGAGGCAAATTAAAAGGGAATGTCGGATCGGTGGAGCATCCCTGTACGCCAAACAGCGAATCCGGGTCCGGGTTATGTACAGCATAATGAATGCCGTTAAGTTTAATGGAGAACTTAATGCCCAGGATGCTGCCGTAAAATGCCGCGATACAACCGATGAGCTTCAGAACAACATTTTTGGGGTTGATTGCCGCAATCAATCCGCCAAAAACCATCACCAGCATGGCAAAGCGAATGTAGACACATTGCTCGCAGGGGGCCATGTAGAGATAGATTTGGAAGAACGAGTGCGCCAGAATAATCAATCCACCCATTGCGCAAGCCATCAACAGCCACAGAAAGCGCTGTTCCTGCCATCTCACCAGGGTATCAACCGGTGTATTGCGTAAGTCTCGCCACGATCCTTTTATGAAAGCCATAGCCGGGTCCCTGTTTATTTTTTCGCGAGCTCTCTGACAAGCTCAGCCATGGAATCAATAGATTTGATATTTTTGGTGTAGATCAGGTATTTACCATTGACGACGTAAGCCGGAACGCCCTGGATTTTGGCGACATCATATGCTGCTTTCCATTTCTCCAGCGTTTGCTGGACGGCAGGATCCTTCAATGCCGCGTCAAAATCAGCCTGGCTCATGCCCGCTGCATCCAACCCTGTTTTGATGAATGAGGCGGGATCTTTACCCTCTGACCAGCGCTCTTTCTTATCGTGGTAGGCGGCGTAATAAGCGAACTTGGCTTTTTTAAACTGTGATTTGGCGTCAAACAATGAAATACCTGCAGCCATGTCCCTGGCAATCATTACGGCAAAGATTTCACTGGCCTGCTTACCGTATTCCCCTTTGGTTTCCAGATGAAACGGAGTGAAAGTAACGACATCGGAGACTTTGTCTGACACGGGCCCTGTCACGGCTTTATCATATTTGTAGCAAAATGGGCAGGCGTAACTGAATACTTTGATTAACGTCTTATCAGCATTGGGAATTGGTTTTTCCAGAACCATATAGTCAGTGCCTTCAGTAAACGCTGATGCTGCAAACGGTGAGGCCAGCGCGGCGGTTAATACCACACTTTTAAATAATGAAGTGATCCATTTAGATGACATAATTAATCCTTAATCTAATGTAATTATTTAAACATTTGGCGTGGATGAACCAGCAATGCACGGTAGTGAGTTTGATTTGGCTTATCGGACAGGACATTAATTTCGACTTTGACTTCTTTTGTTTTGTAGTCAATTTCGTTGATTTTGCCGATGGTTGGCTGTCCAACGTCAAATAAATTAATCGAACCACCAAAGCCAAACATGGTGTCACGATCTTTTTGATATTCGATAACCGAGGTGATAGGGCTATAAAAATCATAACCGCGCTCTTTTCCGTACTCCCAAATTTGCTGGACGGTCCCTTTTTTCTCGTCAATTTTATATTCGACGAAACGGGAGTATTTCATCGTTGGTAACGCTGGTTGTTCGAGTCCGCGGCCATCGCCGTTGTCAAAAATGGTAAGCGTTCCTTTGCTGGAGAGCCATGCGGTGTGTTGAGTGTAGGTAAAATCGAAATCGGTATTCTCGCACTTGCCATTTTCATCACATTTCAGTGCGTTGCCTTTATCATCAACCGGTTTTAACAGCTTGCTTGCCAGCGCCTTATTCCAGCCTTTAGACGGTGCAAGGATCCACTTAACCTGTTTATCGCGACCGATTTTGACAACCCCCTGATGGCGGGAAGAGATAATGATGGCGTCATCTTTGGCATCAAAGGCGATAGAGTTAACGTGCGCCCAGTTACGACCCGCACCCACGCCGAGGGCATCACCGTAGGGGGTATCTGGCTCCAGTTTTGCCTGCTGGCCGGCATGAGCGAGGTCCACGTTGACGCACACCGCGCCCGCATCTAACGCACCCAGCAGTGCATCACGCATCGGATCGAGAATTTTTGTCAGATCCCACACGTCGACAACACGACCGGATTTGTCGACTTCAATAATCTGGTCGCGAATAGTTTGTACGTGAATGCCATCTTCCTTGCGATAGTCGCGTTTACCCACGCGAAGCAGTACGGTGCCGTTCACCGTTTCGACGGACTCATGCGATGCGTCGAGGAATCCGCGCGGCAGCTTATGGTCGGCCAGAATCTGGCCCATCATATCGAACTCATACCAGTGCTGGCCCTGTACGGCGGTGAAGGTGCCGCGCGGTGTCTCCCGTATGCCCATCAGGTAACCGCGCTTGTTGATATCCATGTCATGACCGTCATAGAAAGTGTCCTGATCCAGCCACCAACGATATTCGCCTTCCGTATCAACGACAAAGGTAAAGGGTGCGATATCAAAGGGTAATGCGCCACCGGCCGGACCAGCATCCAGGATACCGGCATTTTTATCTTTTTCACCATGCCAGTGGAATTCTGCGCCCTGCGCGGTAAAGGTGTGGGTATTCACCAGATAGAGACGGTCTTCAAAGCCAGGTGCGACCTTAATAACGTTTGTTTGCTGTAAATCGGAAATAGAACGGTTATCCATGTAGTGATTAACGATGGCAGATGTTTGCACCACGTAATCTTCCTTGATGGCCTTGCCATTTTCTTTATATTCAACAGTGACCTTATTAGCGAACTTTTGATAAAGGCCAAAAATAGGAACCCCATCGTAGGTGGCGAGGGATTCTTTGCCGACGGTATAGGTAATTGGGACTCCTTTTTCACCTTTACCATGAACGGTAACTTTAACATCCGAAATAACGTGACTATCTAATTCAACCAGTGCGGTAAGAGGGGCGTTTCCGTATGGGTCAACGACTATCGCACCCAATTTTCCTGCGGCTGGGCTGGTTGGAAACCTGCGGCAAATGAATTCCCTGCGGCAAAGCCAAACGTCAGTGCAAGCGTTCCGGCTAGAAGTGTTTTTCGGTACTGTGTAAACATGGATATATCTCCTTATATTATCTTTAAATATAACAGTGCTGAATATATTATGTTTTTACGATGTGAATATAATAAAAAATGGTATTGCTGATGCTACTTTTATGGTGAATATATTAACATTGATGAAATGTATTATTTTGCAGGTGCTAATTTTTATTATTTTTGGGATGGTATGAGTGCGTTATTTTAAGGGCAATATTTATTATTGCGCAGTGTGATCTTGTCGACATTGTTTTATTTTTTATAACGGTGTTAACTATTTGCATAGCTGCTGGTTTATATGATCGAAATCATATATTTGTTTCTGGAATATGCCACTATAGGAGTATGTCAGAATAAGGTTGTGTAAAATTTTAACGTTAAATGTTTAATGATGTTAAATTTTAAGGGTAAAAGAATGTTTATCGCCTGGTACTGGATTGTATTAATTGCACTCGTTGCAGCTGGTTATTATTGCCATATGAAGCGTTATTGTCGGGCATTTCGGCAAGACCGGGATGCATTACTCGAGGCGCGAAACAAACTCTTTCGTCGTTCTGGCGAAGATAACAGCGCGGTTAAGGAACAGGAATAGTCCTTCACGTTCTGCTATGGATGAGCGGATGCTGTAAATTAGCAGGGTGGCATCCGCCCTCTGAATTAGCCGATCCCCATGGACTGGAGGATGACAAGACTTAACCCCATCACCGACATTCCACAAAGTACCCCATAGCTGGGATTATTATTCGGGTCGATCTCTTTTGCCAACGGCATTAGCTCATCGACGGACAGCGCCACCATAATTCCTGCGACTGCTGCCATTATTGCCGCCATCACCACCGGCGAGATCAGGCTCCCCAGAATTAACCACGCCAGTACGCCACCCAGGATTTCCGCCATGCCCGAGATCCCGGCCCAGAATATCGCCGTACGTTTGGAGCCCGTGGCTGCATAAACTGGACCCGCAACGGCTAATCCTTCAGGAATATTGTGTAATGCGACGGCAAGGGCAATACCAAAGCCCAGCTCGAGGTTGCTGCTGGCGGTAACAAACGTCGCTATCCCTTCAGGGAAGTTGTGCAGGCTAATGCCGAGCGTTAATAAAATCGCAGTACGTTTAATGGAGCCGGGCAGAGGCCGCGTGGTTTTCTGTACCAGATCCTGAGGGTGCGCATGCGGCAATAGGCGGTCCAGGCCAAAGTATCCCAGTAAGCCAACGATAAACATTCCGTAGCCCAATATCGGCGACATACCTTCAGCAGCCAGTGCGGCTGGGAGCATCTCCATCAGTGAGATCAGTAACATAATCCCTGCGGCGAAGCCTAACGAAAAGGCGAGCACGCGGTTGGAGGGTTTTTGCCCTAACACGCCGAGAAATGCGCCGATAAACGTGGCGGCACCTGCCAGTAAAGTCAGAAGTAAAGGTACTGACATCGACAAATAAAACTCCTTATCAATCTGCTGTCCGGGTCGGATCGTCAAAATAACTGATGATCTTCATCATGGTTATCTGAGTTCTTCATCAGCCGAATAAGCGTATTGTGGTGGTATCAAAATGACTCCCTCAGTAAGGATATCATCATGTCTTCAACTCGTATGCCAGCATTGTTTTTGGGTCACGGTAGCCCGATGAATGTTCTGGAAGATAACGTTTATACCCGCGCCTGGCAGCAACTGGGGGAAACGTTGCCGCGCCCGAAAGCCATTGTGGTGGTCTCGGCGCATTGGTTCACTCGTGGCACGGGCGTGACGGCGATGGAAGCGCCTAAAACAATCCACGATTTTGGCGGTTTTCCGCAGGCGCTGTATGACACCCATTACCCGGCTCCTGGATCACCGGAACTGGCGCAGCATCTGGTTGACTTGCTGGCCCCGGTGCCCGTTACCTTAGACAAAGAGGCGTGGGGTTTTGACCACGGTTCATGGGGCGTGCTGATCAAGATGTACCCGCATGCGGATATTCCGATGGTGCAGCTGAGCATTGACAGTACCAAACCTGCGGCCTGGCATTTTGAAATTGGCCGCAAGCTGGCGGCACTGCGTGATGAGGGCATTATGCTGGTAGCCAGCGGTAACGTGGTGCATAACCTGCGCACTGCGCGTTGGCACGGTGAGAACACGCCATATCCGTGGGCGACCTCATTCAACGAATATGTTAAAGCAAACCTGACATGGCAGGGACCGGTTGAACAGCACCCGCTGGTGAACTATCTCGATCATGAAGGGGGATCGTTATCGAACCCGACACCGGATCACTATCTGCCGCTGCTGTATGTATTAGGTGCCTGGGATGGCAAAGAGCCGGTGACTATTCCTGTTGACGGGATTGAGATGGGAAGTTTGAGTATGTTGTCGGTGCAGGTCGGATGATAAATGCCCGATGGCGCTGCGCTTATCGAGCCTACAGTTCATGCTGTAGGCCGGGTAAGACGCAGCCACCACCCGGCACTCTCAGTCATTCGACAAAAATATGCGGATAGAAACGCGAGAGATCCTGCGTGATCAACGCGCGGTCTTCGCGAATGCCAATGCCAGCTGGTTGATCGTTGATTAGCCAGCTGCCGATCAACATATAGCTGTCGCCAAACTTCGGTAGCTGATGGAATTGCTGCACGATCATACCTTCTTCGCCGTACGGCCCTTCCACTGCTTCGATCGTTTTACCGTTTTCGATAATTGAAACGTTCGCGCCTTCACGTGAGAAGATCGGCTTTACGACGAATTTATCCATCTGAGGATAGTCATCTTCGGCGAAATACGCAGGCAGCAGATTCGGATGATCCGGGAACATTTCCCACAACAGCGGTAATAACGCTTTGTTGGAGATGATGCTCTTCCAGGCAGGTTCCAGCCAGCGAACGCCAGCGTCTTCCAGCTTGGTGGAGAACATTTCGCGCAGCATGAATTCCCACGGATAGAGCTTGAACAGGTTAGCAATGACCTGATCCTGCATATCCGTGAACTGACCTTTTTCACCAAGACCAATATCTTCGACATAGAGGAATTCAGTGGCGATTTCAGCTTCTGCAGCGCAATCCTGCAGATACTGGATCGTTCCGCGGTCTTCCACCGTATCGCGACAACAGGTCAGATGTAGCAACTGAAAACCATACTGCTCACGCAGCTCGGCGAAACGCTCGATCAGCTTTTCCTGCAGACTGTTGAATTGATCGCTGCCTTCCGGCAGGTTGCCTGCATTGAGTTGGTCTTCCAGCCAGATCCACTGGAAAAACGCAGCTTCGTACAGAGAGGTTGGCGTATCGGCGTTGTTTTCTAACAGCTTAGGCTCGCCCGTGCCGTCCCACGCCAGATCGAGACGCGAATAGAGCGACGGTTGCTGTGTCTGCCAGGACTGGCGGACAAAGCCCCAGGTATGCTTCGGAATGCGAAACTTGGTCATCAGCTCATCGCTGGCGATGACCCTTTCCACCACTTTGAGGCACATTTGATGCAGCTCTGCGGTGACCTCTTCCAGCTTTTCTACCTGAGCAAGCGTGAGCTTATAATACGCATCCTCACACCAGTACGGCTCGCCGTACATAGTGTGAAAGTTGAAACCGTATTCGGTGGCTTTATCGCGCCAGTCCGGGCGCTCAACAATACTGACTCTTTCCATGACGATCAGCCGCCCATTGAACGTGTGGTAGTACCGCTTGCGCTACGCTGCATGGTGCTCTGTTTAGCCACAGATTCGCCAAATCCGCCGCGGGTTACGGTAGAGGTGGTAGCCGGTTTCGGCGCCATGGCGGTTTTCGGTACGGTCATGGTGCGACCCGGCGTTGCGGCGCCGTAGTTTTTGCCGCCGGCATCCGTATATTTGCCGTATGCCGGGCTGGCCGGATTTTTCGAGCTGAACAGCGGCTGCTGAGCGCCCATACCGCCACCCATCATGCGGCCCATCATATAGCCTGCCATCAGCGGCATCCAGAAGCTGCCGCTGCTTTGATTCTGCGCCTGAGCCTGGCCTTCACCGGTCGGCACCATGCCCGCTTGTGCAGGTGCCTGTTGGCACTGGCCTTCGCCGAATTCAGCGATACAGTCTTCGCGAGTGGCGTATTTTGGCGCGGTGCGTTCAGCTTCTTTCAGCGCATTGTTAAACGCGGTGGTACATTCGGCGCTTTTACCCGGATTAGCTGCAGAGCAGTCGTCCGCGTTCTGATAAAGCGAAACCGTTTCGTCACTCTTTTCACAGCCCGCGAGCATAAAAACAGCGGTAACTGCCAGAGCGACAGGAGTCAGGTGGCGCGCGCTCCAGCTTTTGCGGAACGAGGCGTGATGTATAGATTTTGTCCGTTTCATTTATGTCTTCCAGGACCCAGTGGTAACTCTGCTCAGAATAGAGGATGACTGGTCGAAATTGAAGCGGGAAGAGGCGAGAATGCGGAAGAAGGGGTGGATCTTTACGTTGCCTTACGTTCAGACGGGGCCGAAGCCCCGTCATCAGCATCAGTTACGGAACGGGTTGTTACCGTTGCTGCTGGTTGAACGTGCAGCCGTTGGTTGAGCCGCAGGCATATTGCCGTTGCTGTTAAAGTCATTCACAGCGGCATCTTGCTGCGGATTTTGCGGCGCGACGCTATCCGGAGAAGTCGGGATCGGTTTACCCAGCGTATTATTCAGCGCCACCAGATCCTGCTCGTTCAGCGTACCGAGCGCAGATTTGACGTTAAGCTGGTTGATAAGATAGGTATAACGCGCATTCGCCAGTTGCTGCTTGGCGTTGTACAGCGTGGTGGTGGCATCCAACACATCCACGATGGTACGGGTACCTACGGAATAGCCTGCTTCCATCGCATCTAAAGAGCTTTGGGCAGAGACAACCGCTTGTTTGTACGCGTTAATGCTACTGATGGAAGCATTAATGTTGTTGAACGAAGAACGCACGGTTTGCACCACGCTGCGGTGTGCGCTTTCCAGTTGTTCGCTCGCGCCAACAAAGTTGTACTGCGCTTGTTTCACCTGCGAGTTAACCATCCCACCCTGGTACAGCGGCAGCGAGAAGTTCAGACCGATTTTGTTCTGGCCCATGTTGCTGTCGTTGTACTGGGAGGTGTTGGTTTTCGACCCGTTGTAGGAGGTGTCAGAAACGCCGGTAGAGGCGGTCAAACCCAGCGTCGGTAAGTGACCATCCTGCGCCAGACGAATCTGTTCACGCGCCAGATCCTGGCTCAAACGCGCCTGCAATAATGAGAGGTTGCGGTTTTCTGCTTCTTTCAGCAGCGCGTTCACCGCTTGCGGTTTGTTGGTTTTAAAGCCATCAACGTTCAGCGAAGCCAGTTCCGGGTAGTAGTTACCGGTCACCTGGCGCAGCTGTTCTACCGCGTTGTCGAGATTGTTACGCGCGGTAACTTCGTTCGCCAGTACGGTATCGTATTGTGAACGGGCGTTCTGTACGTCAGTGATGGCGACCAGGCCCACGTTAAAACGCTGTGTGGTCTGATCTAACTGACGATAGACCGCATCTTTCTGTGCCTGAGTGTAAGACAGCACGTCAATCGCGTTCAGTACGTTAAAATAAGCGGTAGCGGTATTCAGGATCAGCGTTTGCTGATCGGTCTGATACGTTACGTCCTGGATGCCTGCTGATTTTTCTTGCAGCGTCAGGGCACGCCATTTAGACATGTCGAACAGCGTCTGAGTCAATTGTAATGACGCGCTGGTTGCGTTGGAGTTGACGCCATTTGCATCACGGTAGCCATTGCTGTAGGTGTAATCGGCACCTAAACCTAGTTGCGGCAGTAATGGGCTACGCGCTTCGTTAATTTTTTCGAATGCAGCATCGCGATCGGCGGCGGATTTACGCAATTCCGGGTTGCTCAGGCGTGCTTGCTGATAAACCTGCATCAGGTTTTCTGCCTGGCTCAAAGTAGTGAACCCCGACAGGCTCAGGCCGATAAGGATGGGGAGCAATTTCTTCATTTGCATTCCTTGTTGTGAAGCAGTATTTAGCGCTGATCAAATTGTAAAAATATTTGCTGATTCTAGCAGAATCCGCCACTTCAAAAAGTTGGCGTTACGTGCCATACGGCGTTAATTTGCATCAATTTAACACAAGGGCGTTCAAACATCAGTCAAACGACCTTGAAATTCACATTTTAATCACTATTGGTTTCAGGACAGCACAATGCGTAAACCAGACAACTTGCCAATGACTTTCACTAAAAATGATGTAGAAATTATTGCACGAGAAACGCTATACCGCGGTTTTTTTTCACTGGATCTTTATCGGTTCCGCCATCGCCTGTTTAACGGTGGTATGAGCGGTGAGGTAAAGCGCGAAATTTTTGAGCGCGGACACGCGGCAGTCTTGCTACCCTTTGACCCTGAGCGGGACGAAGTTGTTCTGGTCGAGCAGATCCGTATCGCAGCGTTTGATACCAGCGAAAGCCCGTGGCTCCTGGAAATGGTGGCCGGAATGATTGAAGAGGGCGAAACCGTTGAGGATGTGGCTCGTCGTGAAGCGATGGAGGAGGCTGGGCTGGAAGTTAAACGTACCAAGCCCGTTCTGAGCTATCTGGCAAGCCCTGGCGGCACCAGTGAGCGCCTGTCTATTTTAGTTGGCGAAGTGGACGCCACGACCGCGAGCGGGATCCACGGTCTGGCTGATGAAAACGAAGATATTCGTGTTCATGTGGTGAGCCGGGAGCAGGCTTATCAATGGGTTGAAGAGGGGAAAATCGACAACGCGGCTTCTGTCATCGCCTTGCAATGGTTACAGCTGCACTATCAAGAGTTAAAAACTGAGTGGAAAAAATGAAGCGTTACACACCTGACTTCCCTGAAATGATGCGCCTGTGCGAAACCAACTATTCGCAATTGCGCCGTCTGCTGCCGCGTAATGACGCAGCCGATGAAACAGTGAGCTATCAGGTCGCAAACGCACAATATCGGTTAACGATCGTTGAATCGACCCGATACACTACGCTTGTCGCGATCGAACAAACGGCACCCGCGGTCACTTACTGGAGCCTGCCGTCATTGACAGTCCGCCTGTATCATGACGCGAGGGTGGCCGAAGTGTGTTCGAGTCAGCAGATCTTTCGCTTCAAAGCGCGGTATGATTATCCAAATAAAAAGTTGCATCAACGCGACGAAAAGCATCAAATTAATCAGTTTCTGGCCGACTGGTTACGGTACTGTTTAGCACATGGAGCGATGGCGATTCCGGTTTATTAGCGTCGTGAAACCTAAGGACACCATTTGGAAAGCCTGTTAACCCTTCCTTTGGCTGGTGAGGCCAGAGTCAGGATCTTACAAATTACAGACACTCACCTGTTTGCCGAAAAGCATGAAACGCTGCTGGGTGTAAACACCTGGGACAGCTATCAATCCGTACTGGATGCAATACATGCAGAGTCGCCTGAATACGATCTGATCGTCGCGACTGGTGATTTGGCGCAGGATCAATCCGCTGCGGCCTATCAGCATTTTGCTGAGGGCATCGCAAGCTTTCGTGCGCCCTGCGTTTGGCTACCGGGCAATCACGATTTTCAGCCGGCAATGTACAGCGCGCTACAGGACGCGGGGATATCACCCGCTAAACGCGTCTTTATTGGTGAACAGTGGCAAATCCTGTTGCTGGACAGCCAGGTGTTCGGCGTTCCCCACGGTGAATTAAGCGAATTTCAACTCGAATGGCTGGAACGTAAACTTGCCGATGCGCCTGAGCGCAATACTTTGCTGCTTCTGCATCATCATCCTCTGCCGGCAGGCTGTAGCTGGCTCGATCAGCATAGCCTGCGTAATGCCGCAGAGCTGGATAACGTGCTGGTGAATTATCCTCGTGCCAAGTATTTGTTGTGTGGGCATATTCATCAGGAACTGGATTTGGACTGGAACGGACGCCGCCTGCTGGCGACGCCGTCGACCTGTGTGCAGTTTAAGCCACACTGTTCCAACTTCACGTTAGATACCATCAGCCCCGGCTGGCGGACGCTGGAGCTTTTTGCTGACGGGACGTTGCAGACTCAGGTACGCCGTCTGCAGGGTAATCGGTTCCACCCTGATACCGCTTCAGAAGGCTACTGATGTCTACGCTTCTTTATCTTCACGGATTTAATAGTTCTCCTCGTTCGGCGAAGGCATGTTTGCTGAAAAACTGGCTGGCGGAGCATCATCCGCACGTTGAGATGATCGTACCCCAACTGCCACCGTATCCGGCCCAAGCCGCAGAGATGCTGGAATCGATCATTCTTGAACATGGCGGAGAGTCGCTGGGAATTGTCGGTTCCTCACTAGGAGGCTATTACGCCACCTGGCTGTCGCAATGTTTTATGCTGCCCGCGGTGGTGGTGAACCCTGCTGTCCGACCTTATGAACTGCTGGTCGACTATCTCGGTCAAAACGAGAACCCCTACACGGGGCAGCAATATGTGCTAGAGTCACGCCATATTTACGATCTTAAAGTCATGCAGATTGACCCGCTGGAAGCGCCGGATTTGATCTGGCTGCTTCAACAAACGGGCGATGAAGTGTTGGACTACCGCCAGGCGGTGGCGTATTACGCCTCCTGCCGCCAGACAGTTATTGAGGGCGGAAACCACGCATTCACGGGCTTCGAAGATTATTTCAACCCGATTGTCGATTTCCTTGGACTGCACAGTTTCTGACGATCAATTCGAATTGCTTATTTAAACCATGACGCAAACTTATAACGCTGATGCCATTGAGGTACTCACTGGGCTTGAGCCGGTACGCCGTCGCCCGGGGATGTACACCGATACAACCCGTCCGAACCATCTTGGACAGGAAGTGATTGATAACAGTGTGGATGAAGCACTGGCGGGCCACGCAAAACGCGTGGACGTGATTTTACATGCCGACCAGTCTCTGGAAGTTATTGATGATGGCCGCGGCATGCCGGTAGACATTCACCCTGAAGAGGGCGTTCCGGCGGTAGAGCTGATCCTCTGTCGTCTGCACGCAGGCGGTAAGTTCTCCAACAAAAACTATCAGTTCTCTGGTGGTTTACATGGGGTGGGGATCTCCGTGGTCAACGCCCTGTCGAAGCGTGTGGAAGTGAATGTGCGCCGCGACGGGCAGGTGTACAACATCGCGTTTGAGAACGGCGATAAGGTGCAAGATTTACAGGTTGTCGGTACCTGCGGTAAACGCAATACCGGAACCAGCGTGCACTTCTGGCCGGATGAAAGCTTCTTTGACAGCCCGCGTTTTTCCGTTTCGCGCTTAACGCACGTACTGAAAGCCAAAGCTGTGCTGTGCCCAGGCGTTGAGATCACCTTTAAGGATGAGGTCAATAACAGTGAACAGCGCTGGTGCTACCAGGATGGCCTGAATGACTATCTGAGCGAAGCGGTAAATGGCCTGCCGACGCTGCCGGAAAAACCGTTTATCGGTAATTTCAGCGGTGAAACAGAAACCGTGGACTGGGCGCTGCTCTGGCTGCCGGAAGGCGGCGAGCTGCTGACTGAAAGCTATGTGAACCTGATCCCAACCATGCAGGGCGGTACGCACGTTAACGGCCTGCGCCAGGGTTTGCTGGATGCAATGCGCGAGTTCTGTGAATACCGCAATATTCTGCCGCGCGGTGTGAAGCTGTCGGCGGAAGATATCTGGGATCGCTGTGCTTACGTGCTGTCAGTAAAAATGCAGGATCCGCAGTTTGCCGGACAAACCAAAGAGCGCCTCTCTTCGCGGCAGTGCGCGGCATTCGTCTCTGGCGTGGTGAAAGATGCTTTCAGCCTGTGGCTGAACCAGAACGTGCAATCAGCCGAACTGCTGGCTGAGATGGCGATTTCCAGCGCCCAGCGTCGTCTGCGGGCGGCGAAAAAAGTGGTGCGTAAAAAGTTGACCAGCGGTCCGGCGTTGCCGGGGAAACTGGCGGACTGTACCGCACAGGATCTTAATCGCACCGAACTGTTCCTCGTCGAAGGTGACTCGGCGGGCGGATCGGCTAAACAGGCGCGCGATCGTGAATATCAGGCGATCATGCCGCTGAAAGGTAAGATCCTCAACACCTGGGAAGTCTCTTCCGATGAAGTGTTGGCCTCGCAGGAAGTTCACGATATTTCGGTGGCGATCGGCATCGATCCGGACAGTGATGATCTGAGCCAGCTGCGCTACGGTAAGATCTGTATTCTGGCGGATGCGGACTCCGATGGTTTGCACATCGCCACGCTGCTGTGCGCGCTGTTTGTGAAACACTTCCGTACGCTGGTGAAACACGGTCACGTCTATGTGGCGCTGCCGCCGTTATACCGTATCGACCTCGGTAAAGAGGTGTATTACGCGCTGACGGAAGAAGAGAAAGCGGGCGTGCTGGAGCAGTTAAAGCGCAAGAAAGGCAAGCCGAACGTGCAGCGCTTTAAAGGTCTGGGTGAAATGAACCCAATGCAGCTGCGTGAAACCACGCTGGATCCGAATACCCGCCGCCTGGTGCAGCTCATCATCGATGACGAAGACGATCAGCGTACCAACGCAATGATGGATATGCTGCTGGCCAAGAAGCGTTCTGAAGATCGCCGTAACTGGTTGCAGGAGAAAGGCGACCTGGCGGATCTCGAAGGGTAATTGACCGTGAATGCCTGGTGGCGCTGGGCTTACCAGGCCTGAGGATTGCAATATAAGCCGGATACGTCTGTTTATGGCGTTATCCGGCAAATCGACAATCTTAAATGCCAGACTCCAGAATACGAATACTCATGTCCAGCACGTCGCCTTTCACGGCTTCGCTATAGGCTTTCATATGCGGTGTCTGCAAATGCGCTTCAAGATGCGCAATGCTTTCCCACTGTTCAACCATCACGATTGAGTCCGGGGCTGTGGTCTGAAAACTGACGCCAGCAGCATGATCGACCATCGGCGCGTAGCCGTGGCAGCCTTCTTCTTTCAATACGGTTGGAACGATTTTAGCGAATTGATCCAGTACCGCCTGGCGGTGATGTTGACCTGGACGTGTACGGATTTCTGCAATAACGGTAAGCATGGTTAACTCCTTCTAATTCCAGGTTACCAGTTAACCAAAAATTTCGTTCAGATGCTTGCGATATTCTGCGATATAACGCGGGACGTCCGGCATTTTAATCACGTCATTGGTGATAAAGGTCGGCAGCGCTTCCATTCCCAGGAACTGGTTTGCTTTATGGAACGGGAGATAAACGCCATCAACGCCAACGCCATGGAAGAACTGATCTTTTTCAGTAAAAGCTTCCATCGGTGCGTTCCAGGTCAGTGACAGCATGTATTTTTTGCCCTGAATCAGCCCACCGGAGCCGTATTTTTTAGACGCATCTGAACGCGTGCGACCATCGCTGGCGTACAGCGTACCGTGACCTTCGGTAAACACGTCATCAATGTATTTTTTCACGGTCCACGGCGCACCCATCCACCAGCCAGGCATTTGCCAGATAACCACATCGGCCCAGACGAAGTTCTGTACTTCATCAGGAATGTCATAGTCGCTGTCGGCGCGCACGATTTTAACATCATGCCCGAGGTCGCGCAGAAGGCCATCCGCGACCTCGGTCAGGGTGTCGTTTAACTGACCGTTGGAGTGGGCGAATTTTTTCGCACCATTGATAATCAGAATGTTGCTCATTTTGTGTCCTTAGGGAAATACGTTTGAAGACGATTTTACCCCTACCAGCGACGCGGTGAAATTAGCAAAATGTGCAAAGTCTTTTGCTATTTGAGCAATAATAACGCAATTACCAACTGACCTTCGCTTCAAAGCCACCTTGCGGAGCGTTGCCAAACGAGGCTGACATTCCATGCAATATTGCGATACGGCGGACAATCGATAGGCCGAGACCGCTGCCGGTCACGCTTTGTCCCGGTGGACGATAAAAGCGTTCCCCGATGTGCATAAGGACCTCTGGCGCAACGCCAGGACCATTATCCTTGACGCTAAAATTCCGGGCGTTGAGCGTCACTTCCACAATGCTACCCCGCGGGCTGTAGCGGATCGCATTATCCAGCAGATTTCGTACCATCAGGCTCAGCAACAGCGGCTGTCCAGTGCGCATGATGTTGTGCGCGTTAATCTGCAAACGCACGTCGATATGCGCCTGCTGGGCCGAATGGTAGATATCCATCACCGCGGATTGCAAAAGCTCCTCCAGCGAGATTTTCGCCACATCCTGAAGATTGTCGAGGGAGTCGAGGCGTGAAAGCGTCAGTAACTGATCGACCAGTCGGGTGGCGCGTTCAATTCCCGCATGCAACTGTACCAGCGCTTTTTCCCGCGTTTGCGGGTCGTCGTCTGACAGTTGCACCACTTCAGTTTGTACTTTCAGCGCGGTCAACGGGCTGCGCAGCTCGTGGGCAGCATCAGAAGTGAAGCGCCGTTCGCGGACCATCATGGAATGGGTGCGGGTAAACAACTGATTGAGCGATTCAACCAACGGGCGTACTTCGCTTGGCACACCTTTCGGGTCGAGCGGCTCCTCCGATTCCGGTGAGCGCCAGCGCAGAGCCTGCGCCAGTTTTTTTAGCGGCCTGAGTTCACGGCTAATCATGACCACCAGGATTAGCAACATCAGCGGCAGCGCAATCAACCACGGTGTTAACTGGGCGGTGACGATCGACAGCGCCATATCCTCTCGATACTCCCACTCCTGGCCTACCACAATGCGGTATTTGCCGTCAGCGGAATTCAGCCACAGAAAACGCCATGCGTCGTTGTCCCCCTTGAGTTGGCCATCGGTAAAGCCTTCGCGGGTGTAGCTGTAGGGAATGTCCTGGCCGTTGTCGCCATCGTGCAATACCATTTTGCCGTCGATGGTGAAGATGGCAAACGTCAGCGCGTCGTCATCAATATGGCCGTGCTTGAGCTTCTTCGGCGTGCGAGCCATATTGCTTGAGGTGGTGACGTCGCTGATATCCAGCGTGCTGAGCCGCTTGGCGAACAGCATCAGTTGGGTATCAAACAGCTCATCGACATGGTCGGTGGTCTGCTTCCAGGCTACAAAGCTCGAAACGGCCCAGGTTGCCGATGCCAGAATCAGAAAAATAAGCGTTAGCCTGATGCGCAGGCTGAGGCGTTGTGTGAGTTTCATGCGTCACCCAGGGTGTAGCCAATGCCATGCACGGTACGGATAAAGTCGCTGCCGAGCTTACGGCGTAAGTGATGGACGTGTACCTCAATCGTATTGCTGGAGACGTTTTCGTCCCAGGTATACAGTTTTTCTTCAATCAGTTTGCGGGGCAGGACGCGACCCTTATTGCGCATCAGCAGCTCCAGTAGAGCGAACTCTTTGGGTTTGAGAGACAAAGGCTCATCTGCCGACGTGGCAACCAGCGCGCCGGGATCGAGCGTCACCTGACCATGGCGCAATATGTTGCTCGCCTGGCCGCTGGCACGGCGCACCAGCGCCTCCAGCCTGGCGGCAACTTCGATCAGCGCAAAGGGTTTGCACAGATAGTCATCCGCGCCGAGACGCAGACCCTCAACGCGTTCCGCCAGCGCGTCGCGAGCGGTCAGAATCAGCACTGGCTCCTGCTTCCCGTTGGCTCGCCATTCGCGCAAGATGTCCCGTCCGTCGATGCCTGGCAGCGTCAGGTCGAGGATCACCGCATCATAAGGGGCGCTGTAGAGCGCTTCTTTCCCCTGGCGACCCTCGGTAAACCAGTCGATGCTGAAACCCATTTTACTCAGACCTGTTTTCAGGCCGTCGCCGATCAATGTGTCATCTTCGATCAGTAAAATACGCATATGTTCTTCCCTGCAGCCGCTCTCATTAGCGTCAGTAAACCTTGTGACTACAGCCTCTGTACAGCAAAAAAAGTATCTTTTTTTGCCTTAAGAACTTGTTAAGGATTAACTTATTTAATAGTCGTAAACCAAAATGAAAGGGAGACATGACGATGAAAAAATTAGCTGCAATGGTTGCCGTAATGGCACTGTGTTCCGCACCTGTTCTGGCAGCGCAGCAGGGCGGTTTCTCTGGACCGACAACCACCACGCAAAGCCAAAATGGCGGATTTGTCGGCCCGAATGGTAGCAGCGCGACGGTAGAAAGCGCCAAATCACTGCGTGATGACACTTGGGTTACCCTGCGCGGGAACATCGTTGAGCGTATTTCCGACGACCTGTATGTGTTTAAAGATGCGACCGGCACAGTGAATGTGGATATCGACCACAAGCGCTGGAACGGCGTAACCGTCACACCGCAGGATGTGGTTGAAATCCAGGGGGAAGTGGATAAAGACTGGAACTCCGTTGAAATCGACGTGAAACAGATTACCAAAGTTGCCAAATAATCCCCATCAGGGCCGCACTCGTGGCCCTTTTCTTTGTGACTCAACACGCCAGATAGGGTAGTATCTGCGGCAATATTGCCCTTCAATAGAGGGGTACAAAGTTGAGGAACCACGATTAATGAGCGATATGGCAGAGCGCCTGGCGCTGCATGAATTCACGGAAACCGCCTATCTGAACTACTCCATGTACGTCATCATGGACAGGGCGTTGCCGTTTATTGGCGATGGTTTGAAACCCGTTCAGCGTCGCATCGTGTACGCGATGTCCGAACTGGGGCTGAATGCCAGCGCCAAATTTAAAAAATCCGCCCGTACCGTCGGTGACGTACTGGGTAAATACCACCCACACGGCGACAGCGCTTGTTATGAAGCGATGGTGCTGATGGCGCAGCCTTTCTCTTACCGCTATCCGCTGGTTGACGGGCAGGGGAACTGGGGGGCGCCGGACGATCCGAAATCCTTCGCGGCGATGCGTTATACCGAATCCCGCCTGTCTAAATATGCGGAAGTTCTGCTGGGTGAACTTGGCCAGGGAACGTCGGACTGGGTGCCAAACTTCGACGGCACCATGCAGGAGCCGAAGATGCTGCCTGCGCGTCTGCCAAATATTCTGTTGAACGGCACGACCGGTATTGCCGTTGGTATGGCGACGGACATTCCGCCGCATAACCTGCGTGAAGTGGCGAAAGCGGCGATTACCCTGATTGAGCAACCGAAAACAACGCTGGATCAGTTGCTGGACATCGTGCAGGGGCCGGATTACCCGACCGAAGCGGAGATTATTACCTCGCGGGCGGAGATTCGTAAGATTTACGAAAACGGACGCGGCTCCGTACGTATGCGCGCGGTATGGACGAAAGAAGACGGCGCGGTGGTGATTTCCGCACTGCCGCATCAGGTTTCCGGGGCAAAAGTGCTGGAGCAGATCGCCGCTCAAATGCGCAATAAAAAGCTGCCGATGGTAGACGACCTGCGCGACGAATCGGATCACGAAAACCCGACCCGTCTGGTGATTGTCCCGCGCTCCAATCGTGTGGATATGGAGCAGGTGATGAACCACCTGTTTGCCACCACCGATCTGGAAAAAAGCTACCGCATCAATCTGAATATGATCGGTCTTGATGGTCGTCCGGCGGTGAAAAATCTGCTGGAGATCCTCACCGAATGGCTGGCGTTCCGCCGCGATACCGTACGTCGTCGCCTGAACTATCGTCTGGAAAAAGTGCTTAAACGCCTGCATATCCTTGAAGGTTTGCTGGTGGCGTTCCTCAACATTGACGAAGTGATCGAAATTATTCGTCATGAGGATGAACCTAAGCCCGAGCTGATGTCGCGGTTTGGCATTTCCGAAACCCAGGCTGAAGCCATTCTTGAGCTGAAATTGCGCCACCTTGCCAAACTCGAAGAGATGAAAATTCGCGGCGAGCAGGATGAGCTGGCGAAAGAGCGCGATCAGCTGCAAGGCATTCTGGCTTCCGAGCGTAAAATGAGCAACCTGCTGAAGAAAGAGCTGCAGGCTGATGCCGAGGCCTATGGCGACGAACGCCGCTCTCCGCTGCAGGAACGTGAAGAAGCGAAGGCGATGAGCGAGCACGACATGCTGCCGTCAGAGCCAGTGACCATTGTGCTGTCCCAGAGTGGTTGGGTGCGTAGCGCGAAAGGCCACGACATTGATGCGCCGGGATTAAGCTATAAAGCGGGCGACAGCTTTAAGTCTGCGGTGAAGGGTAAGAGCAACCAGCCGGTGGTGTTCGTGGACTCGACCGGACGCAGCTACGCCATCGACCCGATTACGCTGCCGTCGGCGCGTGGACAGGGTGAACCGCTGACCGGGAAGCTCACGCTGCCGCCGGGCGCGACGGTTGAGCACATGCTGATGGAAGGCGACGATCAGAAACTGCTGATGGCATCCGATGCGGGTTACGGTTTTGTCTGCACCTTCAACGACCTGGTAGCTCGTAACCGTGCTGGTAAAGCATTGATTACACTGCCAGAAAATGCGCGCGTTATGCCGCCGGTTGTGATTGAAGATGAAACCGATATGCTGCTGGCAATCACCCAGGCCGGTCGCATGTTGATGTTCCCGGTAAGCGATTTGCCGCAATTGTCAAAAGGCAAAGGGAACAAGATTATCAATATCCCTTCAGCGGAAGCGGCAAAAGGTGAAGATGGCCTGGCGCAGCTCTACGTGCTGCCGCCACAAAGCACGCTGACTATCCACGTCGGTAAGCGCAAAATTAAACTGCGTCCTGAAGAGTTGCAGAAAGTGACCGGCGAGCGTGGCCGTCGCGGTACGCTAATGCGTGGTCTGCAGCGTATCGATCGCATTGACATTGACTCGCCTCGACGCGCCAGTCACGGCGACAGCGAAGAATAACGCTACCGTCCGGCTCTCCCTGTTTTAGCCCGGGGAGAGCCAACGTTAAAAATTCCCGTGAAACCGTTGTTTATTCGTGCGTTGCGATTAACAATACGCTTTTCCAGAGAGCCGCCCTTAACAAAGCCCTAACCTGATACTGCGTGATGAATCAGGTGACGTAAAATGCCAGGCTCTTAGGCCTCAGAGGTTGTTATGCTATATATTTTTCGTTTAATCATTACTGTTATTTACTGCGTTCTGGTCTGTATTTTCGGTTGCATATACTGTCTGTTCAGCCCACGAAATCCAAAACACGTCGCAACGTTCGGTCATATGTTTGGCCGCCTGGCTCCCCTTTATGGCCTGAAGGTTGAGTGCCGCATGCCGGCAGACGCGCAGAACTATGGTAATGCTATCTATATTTGTAATCATCAGAACAACTATGACATGGTTACCGCTGCGAATATCGTTCAGCCGCCGACGGTGACGGTAGGTAAAAAAAGCCTGTTGTGGATCCCATTCTTCGGACTGCTGTACTGGTTAACCGGCAACCTGCTGATTGACAGAAACAACCGTACCAAAGCGCACAGCACCATTGCGGCGGTGGTGAATCATTTCAAAAAACGTCGTATTTCTATCTGGATGTTCCCGGAAGGAACGCGCAGCCGTGGTCGCGGTCTGCTACCGTTTAAAACCGGCGCGTTTCATGCGGCGATTGCGGCGGGTGTCCCGGTTATTCCGGTGTGCGTTTCAACTACCTCGAACAAGATAAAACTCAACCGACTCAATAATGGTCTGGCGATTGTAGAGATGTTGCCACCGGTAGATATTAGCCATTTTGGGAAAGATCAGGTTCGTGAACTGGCAGCGCATTGCCGTACGCTGATGGAACAAAAAATCGCAGAACTCGATAAAGAAGTTGCTGAGCGGGAAGCCGCTGGTAAGGTTTAATCCGCGCAATTCGGGTTTGTTACAGGAAAAGATTTCCTGCGTGTTAATCGCCAGTTTTTCATGGAGTTTATATGTCATTCAGTCGGCGTCAGTTCATTCAGGCATCGGGGATCGCACTGTGTGCAGGTGCTGTTCCGCTGAAGGCTAATGCTGCCGGTCAGCAACAACCGTTACCCGTACCTCCGCTGCTGGAGTCCCGTCGGGGGCAGCCGTTATTTATGACGCTGCAACGCGCCCACTGGTCCTTCACGCAAGGCACGCGCGCACCTGTCTGGGGGATTAACGGTCGCTACCTGGGACCGACGATCCGCGTCTGGAAAGGGGATGACGTCAAGCTTATCTACAGCAACCGTCTGACTGAAAATGTCTCGATGACTGTCGCCGGATTACAGGTGCCAGGCCCGCTGATGGGCGGCCCGGCGCGCATGATGTCCCCTAATGCAGACTGGGCACCTGTGCTGCCGATTCGTCAGAATGCCGCTACGCTGTGGTATCACGCCAATACGCCAAATCGTACTGCCCAGCAGGTTTATAACGGTCTTGCCGGGATGTGGCTGATTGAAGATGAAGTGAGTAAATCACTGTCTATTCCCAACCACTACGGCGTGGATGATTTTCCGATCATTATCCAGGACAAGCGTCTGGACAACTTTGGTACGCCGGAGTACAGCGAACCCGGCAGCGGTGGTTTTGTCGGTGATACCCTGCTGGTCAACGGGGCGCAAAGCCCGTATGTCGAAGTCTCTCGCGGCTGGGTGCGTTTGCGTTTGCTGAACGCTTCAAACTCGCGTCGTTACCAGTTGCAAATGAGCGATGGCCGCGCGCTGCATGTGATTTCCAGCGATCAGGGCTTTTTACCTGCGCCCGTTTCGGTGAAGCAGCTCTCGCTGGCGCCTGGCGAGCGCCGTGAGATCCTGGTGGATATGACTAACGGAAATGAGGTCTCTATCACCTGTGGTGAGGCGGCCAGCATTGTCGACAGGATCCGCGGATTCTTTGAGCCTTCCAGTATTCTCATCTCCACGCTGGTATTGACGCTGCGCCCGACGGGTCTCCTGCCGCTGGTGACCGACAGTCTGCCAATGCGCCTGCTGCCAACGGAAATCCTCAGTGGTTCACCGATTCGCAGCCGTGATATCAGTCTGGATGACGATCCCGGCATCAACGGTCAGCTGTGGGACGTCAACCGCATGGATATTACCGCTCAGCAGGGCTCCTGGGAGCGCTGGACGGTACGAGCGGATATGCCTCAGTCTTTCCATATCGAAGGCGTCTCGTTCCTGATCCGTAATGTGAATGGCGCAATGCCGTTCCCGGAAGACCGGGGCTGGAAAGATACCGTCTGGGTCGACGGCCAGGTTGAATTACTGGTCTACTACGGACAACCTTCCTGGGCTCATTTCCCGTTCTACTTTAACAGTCAGACGCTGGAAATGGCGGATCGTGGTTCGATCGGACAGATGTTGGTGAACCCGGCGCCGTAATGCGCCGGAGTTTCCGTTACGCCCGCCAGAACATGCGCGAGAACAGGATCAGAATGGGGTAAATCTCCAGACGCCCCATGATCATGGCCGCGCACATCAGAAGTTTTGCCTCCTCGTTTAAGGTGCCAAACGTCGTTGCGGTGATGCCAAATCCCAGCCCCATGTTATTGATGCAGGCGGCAACGGTGGCGAAAGAGGAGAAGAGATCGTAGCCCATCAGATTGAGCGCCCAGATAAAAAAGCTGGTAAATAAAACGTAGAGAAAGAAAAAGCTCCATACCGAACGCACTACTCGGTCACTTACCACGTTATTGCCCACTTTGATATTCAGCAGGGCGCGAGGATGCGCGAGCTGATGTAACTCCTGACGGCATTGCTTGAACATAATCAAAAAACGCAGCACCTTAATCCCCCCGCAGGTCGAGCCGACACAACCGCCGAAGAAACTGGCGCTGAGCAGCATGAATATCGTGTGCGAAGGCCACTGCGCATAATCCGCCGTCGACAGGCCATTATCTGTCAGCATGGAGCTGGCCAGAAAAAAGGCATGCACCAGGCTGTCCGTGATCCCGTACATACCCGCCCGCCAGACCTGCCAGGTAGCGATCAAGGTGACAACTAGCGCAATAAGCAGAAAGAAACGCAGCTCGGCATTACGACGAAAGGGCTTAAAGGTACGTTTCACAATAGCTACGTACCAGAGGGTGAAGTTAAACGCAGACAGCAGTGAAAACAGTCCGGCGACTAACTCAATAGCGTGGCTGTTATAAAAGCCGATGCTCTCACTACGGGTGGAAAATCCGCCGAGAGAGACCGTCGACAGCCCGTGGCATAAGGCATCGAAAAACGACATCCCGGCAACCCAGTAGGCCAGAGTACAAATAAGGCCGAGAATGACGTAAGTCAGCCACAGCGTACGTGCGGTATCAGCAAGCCTTGGCGTGAGGCGTTCTTCTTTAAAGGGACCTGGCATTTCAGACTGATACAGCTTCATACCACCAATACCCAGCAGGGGTAATACCGCCACGGCAAGGACAATAACCCCCAGGCCGCCAATAAAATTGAGCTGAGCCCGATAGTACAGATACGATTTCGGCAAGGCGCTGACGTCGTCAATCACCGTAGCGCCAGTGGTGGTTATCCCGGAAACCCCTTCGAACAGGGCATCGGCAAAGGAGAGATTTAAGCCATCGTCCATCCACATCGGCATGGCGCTGATAAACGAAAACAGCAGCCAGAACAGGACGATAATGACGAAGCCATCCCGGGTTCGTAGTTGAATTCCTGCATGTTTGGTTGCCAGCCACGCTCCACCGCCGAGGGTAAAGAACGTCATAAATGTGCTGAAAAAAGCGAAAAAGCTCCGCTCTTTATTTAACAGAGCAATGGTCATCGGCGGCAGCATGGAGAAGCTGTAGAGAAGAACCAGAAATCCGCACAGGTGAACAACTACCCGTAACTGGGAAATATGCAGTGAATCGTTGAGTCGCAATGAAAAATCCCCCGCCGAAAAAGAGTTATCTCAGCTGGCCGGCATGGTGTTAATTATGAATGATAAAAATGAGCGTCGTAAAATTTAACAATTTAAATCACTTTCTACTTGTCTGACTCAGACTCCACTTCATTTCTTGCCGACATACAGCGTATAATCCCCGGCCTTTGATTATTTTTTTACCATTTTTGGAAGCACTATGAGCGCAATATCCCTGATCCAGCCGGACAGAGACCTTTTCTCCTGGCCGCAGTACTGGGCTGCCTGTTTTGGCCCGGCACCATTTTTGCCGATGTCACGCGACGAAATGGACCAACTTGGCTGGGATAGCTGCGACATCATTCTGGTTACCGGCGATGCATACGTCGATCATCCCAGCTTTGGCATGGCAATTTGCGGCCGTATGCTGGAAGCGCAGGGCTTTCGTGTTGGGATTATCGCCCAGCCGGAGTGGAACAACAAAGACGATTTTATGCGTTTGGGTAAACCGAACCTGTTCTTTGGTGTAACCGCAGGCAACATGGATTCGATGATCAACCGTTATACCGCCGATCGCCGACTGCGCCATGACGATGCTTATACGCCAGACAACGTGGCGGGCAAACGCCCGGACCGCGCGACGCTGGTCTATACCCAGCGCTGTAAGGAAGCATGGAAAGATGTGCCGGTTATTCTCGGCGGTATTGAGGCCAGCCTGCGCCGTACCGCGCACTACGACTACTGGTCTGATACCGTTCGTCGCTCCGTGCTGGTGGATTCAAAAGCCGACATGCTGATGTTCGGTAACGGCGAACGTCCGCTGGTGGAAGTGGCGCATCGTCTGGCGATGGGTGAAACTATCGATCAGATCCGCGACGTGCGTAACACCGCGATTATGGTTAAAGAAGCGCTGCCGGGCTGGAGTGGGGTGGATTCCACGCGTCTCGACACGCCGGGCAAAATTGACCCGATCCCGCATCCGTACGGCGAGGATTTGCCGTGTGCCGACAACAAACCTGTCGCACCGAAAAAGCAGGAAGCGAAAGCGGTAACCGTACAGCCGCCGCGCCCGAAACCGTGGGAAAAAACCTACGTGCTGCTGCCGTCCTTCGAAAAAGTGAAGGGCGATAAAGTGCTGTATGCACATGCGTCGCGTATCCTGCACCACGAAACCAACCCAGGCTGTGCGCGTGCGCTGATGCAAAAGCATGGCGATCGCTACATCTGGATCAACCCGCCAGCCATTCCGCTCTCTACCGAAGAAATGGACAGCGTCTTTGCGCTGCCGTACAAGCGCGTGCCGCATCCGGCGTATGGCGACAGCCGCATTCCGGCCTACGAGATGATCCGTTTCTCGATCAATATTATGCGTGGCTGTTTTGGTGGCTGCTCGTTCTGTTCGATCACCGAGCACGAAGGCCGCATCATCCAGAGCCGCTCTGAAGATTCGATCATCAATGAAATCGAAGCTATTCGCGACACCGTTCCGGGCTTTACCGGCGTGATTTCCGATCTCGGCGGCCCAACGGCGAACATGTATATGCTGCGCTGTAAGTCACCGCGTGCGGAGCAAACCTGCCGTCGTTTGTCATGCGTCTACCCGGATATCTGTCCGCATATGGATACTAACCACGAGCCGACGATTAACCTCTATCGCCGTGCGCGTGATTTGAAAGGCATTAAAAAGATCCTTATCGCTTCAGGTGTGCGCTATGACATCGCGGTTGAAGATCCGCGCTATATCAAAGAGCTGGCGACCCACCACGTGGGCGGCTATCTGAAGATTGCGCCAGAGCATACTGAAGAAGGCCCGCTGTCGAAGATGATGAAGCCGGGGATGGGCAGCTACGATCGCTTTAAGGAATTATTCGACACCTACTCTAAACAGGCCGGTAAAGAGCAGTACCTGATCCCGTACTTTATTTCTGCGCATCCTGGGACGCGTGACGAGGATATGGTGAATCTGGCGCTGTGGCTGAAGCAACGTCGTTTCCGTCTGGATCAGGTGCAGAACTTCTATCCATCACCATTGGCGAACTCCACAACCATGTATTACACCGGGAAAAACCCGCTGGGTAAAATTGGTTACAAGAGTGAAGACGTGGTGGTGCCGAAAGGTGATAAACAGCGTCGTCTGCATAAAGCGCTGCTGCGTTACCACGACCCAGCCAACTGGCCGTTAATCCGCCAGGCGCTGGAAGATATGGGGAAAAAGCATCTGATCGGTGGTCGTCGCGAATGTCTGGTTCCGGCGCCTACGCTGGAAGAGATGCGCGAAGCGCGTCGCCAGAACCGTCATACTCGTCCGGCGTTGACCAAGCACACGCCTGTGGCGCATCAGCGCCAGACGCCTGCCGCGAACAAAAAACGTGGGAAAGTAGTAGGGCGCTAATCTGTCATGCCCGGGAGTGAAATGTTTACCGGGCCTGAAAGACCGTCGGCCGGATAAGGTGCCATCTGGCAGAAGTGCTCAGTAATTATGCCTCACGAATTCTGGCCGCTAATGCGGCCAGTTTTGCATCATCCGCCCGTTCACGATCGTGTGACGACAAATATCCTTCATACTGCTCGAAAAATTGGTTCTGCTGCGATTCAATCGGCTTCCAGTGGGGCAGATCTGTGCACGTGGTCTACGTCGAAATTCAAATCAGTAAAGGCCCGACGAGAGGTCGGGCAGGAGAGAAGGGGTTAACCGCCGAACTGGTCCGGGTCTGGTCCCAGACGTTTGCCCTGATCGAGCTTTGCGATTTCGCCTAATTCATCTTTATCCAGGCGGAAGTCCCAGACGTTAAAGTTTTCTGCGATACGCGCAGGGGTGACTGATTTCGGAATAACCACCAGGCCGCTATCCAGATGCCAGCGGATGACAATCTGCGCCGGTGATTTGCCATATTTCTCTGCGAGATCGCGGATGATCTTTTGATCAAAGACGTCTTTGCCGCCCTGCGCCAGCGGGCTCCAGGATTCGGTCTGGATTTTATGCGTTGCGTTCCAGGCGTGCAGTTGGCGCTGTTGCATAAGCGGATGAAGTTCTATCTGGTTAATCACCGGTGGTACGCCGGTTTCATCCATCAGTCGCTGGAGATGATTGATCTGAAAGTTACACACGCCGATGCTCTTAATCAGCCCTTCTTTTTGCAGATCGATCATGCTTTCCCACGCTTCAACGTAGTGGTCGATCGCCGGAACCGGCCAGTGCATCAGATAAAGATCGAGGTAATCGAGCTGGAGTTTCTCCATGCTTTCGAGCAAGGCTTCCCGAGGGCGTTTCTGGTCATCATTCCATAGCTTGGTGGTGATGAATAACTCTTCCCGCGGTACGCCCGCATCGCGTATTGCTTTGCCGACACCTTCTTCGTTTTTGTACGCCGCAGCGGTATCAATTGAGCGATACCCCACTTCCAGCGCTTTATGAATGGCAGTGATGACCTCTTCGTTACTTGCCTTCCAGACCCCCAGGCCCAGCTGTGGCATGACGTTACCATCCTGTAGTTTAATAATGGTTGGACCGGTCATAATTCCTCCCCTGAATTGAGTTTACCGAGGCAAGCCCCGGTAAGTTAGGTGTGACTTAAGTCTGGCCTATCCTCGTCATACTTCAAGCTGCATATGCGTTGGCTTTATTACGCGGCCCATCCATGGGCCTCGCCCTTTCAGGGCCGCTGCAAGCAGCGTTCAAATCTGCTCCCGGCAGGTTTGTCGTTTCACCCCCAGTCACTGACTTATGTAAGCTCCTGGGGATTCTCTCCTTTGCCGCCTTTATGCAACTCGAAATATTTAGAATATAAATACCCAAAAATGAAAGGCGGAGGTGAAAAAAACTTAGCGGGCAGCTTCGTAAATCCGACGGCTGACCTCGAGCGTAATGTCCTGATGTTCGCCCAGTTTCGTACCGCCGTGCGCTTGCAGTTTTTCCAGTAGCGCTGGGATGGAGCTACCGTCCAGGCCGTAGTCAGACAGACGAGTCGGTACGCCCATTTGTTCGAAGAAAGCGCGGGTTGCGGCAATAGCGGCGTCGATGCGTTGGTCATCGGAACCTTCGGTGATATTCCAGATACGCTCTGCGTATTGCAGCAGTTTGGCACGTTTGGTATCGCGTTTTTCATTCCACAGCGCTGGCAGAACGATAGCCAATGTTTGAGCATGATCCAGACCGTGCATTGCGGTCAGTTCGTGGCCCAGCATATGCGTTGCCCAGTCCTGTGGCACGCCTGCGCCAATCAGGCCGTTCAGCGCCTGGGTTGCCGCCCACATAACGTTCGCACGCACGTTGTAATTTTCCGGCTCCTGCAATGCTTTCGGGCCTTCTTCTACCAGCGTAAGCAGAATACCTTCAGCAAAGCGATCCTGAATTTTCCCGTCTACCGGATAAGTCACATACTGCTCAACGGTATGTACGAAGGCATCTACGACGCCGTTCGCAACCTGACGCGGCGGCAGGGTATAGGTGTAAACCGGATCCAGCACGGCGAATACCGGCTGCACAAATGGGGTCATAAAGGCCAGCTTATCGCCGGTGGTTTTACGCGAAATGACCGCGCCGGAGTTAGATTCAGAGCCGGTTGCTGGCAGGGTTAATACGGAGCCCATCGGGATAGCGCTTGTTACGTCGTTGCCGTGGGTTTCCAGAATGCGCCATGGATCGATGCCGTCAGCGTATTGTGCCGCAGCCGCGATGAATTTGGTGCCATCCAGCACCGAACCGCCGCCTACCGCCAGCAGGAACGTCACTTTCTCATCACGCACGATTTTTACCGCGTTCATCAGCGTTTCATAAGACGGGTTCGGCTCAATACCGCCAAACTCCAGCACGTCCAGGCCTTTCAGCGCATCCTGAACCTGTGCCAGGACACCGGTTTTTTTCACGCTACCGCCGCCATAGGTAACCAATACGCGAGCATCCTGAGGGATTTGATCGCGCAGCTCAGCAATCGCACCTTTACCAAACAGAATGCGGGTTGGGGTATGGAGATTAAAGTTGTTCATTGCTCGTTCCCTTATGTGGGTAAAAAAAGAGGGCAGGAGAGTGTCTGCCGGATGATGAACATTGTGGTCGTCAGCCGCGCTGCTCTCAATGCTCATTTCTGCCGATGTCTTGCCCATTTCTACAGACTGCTGGAGAAAACGGATAAATCTGCGCATTATGTCATGGTTGCAAACCGATGATGAAATGGTGCTCTATGAACCGTGATGAGATCTGCCTCCTGCTGACAGATAAAATTAAGCAGCTGAAAAACAATGAAAATAAACTCAGCGAACTGCTGCCAGATGTCCGCCTGCTGCACGGCACTGAGCCGGCAGCGCGTACACCGGTAATGTATCAGCCAGGAATCATATTTCTCTTTTCGGGACATAAAATTGGTTATATCAATGAACGTGTATTTCGTTATGACGCCAACGAATACCTGTTGCTAACCGTACCGTTACCCTTTGAATGTGAAACGTATGCAACGCCGGAGGTTCCCCTGGCCGGTATCTACCTGAATGTCGATATTCTGCAATTGCAGGAGCTGTTGATGGACATTGGGGAAGATGAGCTGTTCCAGCCCGCCATGGCGGCCAGCGGGATCAACTCCGCGACGCTTTCTGACGAAATTCTTTGCGCCGCTGAGCGCCTGCTGGATGTGATGGAGCGACCGCTGGATGCGCGTATTCTGGGGAAACAGATTATTCGCGAGATCCTCTACCATGTGCTGACCGGGCCGCGCGGCGGCGCATTACTGGCGCTGGTTAGCCGCCAGACGCATTTCAGTTTGATAAGCCGTGTGCTAAAGCGCATTGAAACCAAATACACCGAAAATCTCAATGTCGAACAGCTGGCGGCAGAAGCGAACATGAGCGTGTCGGCGTTTCATCATAATTTTAAAGCGGTGACCAGCACGTCGCCGCTGCAATACCTGAAGAGCTATCGTCTGCATAAAGCACGGATGATGATGATCCACGACGGGATGAAGGCCAGTGCAGCCGCCATGCGCGTCGGCTATGAGAGCGCATCGCAATTCAGTCGGGAATTCAAACGTTTCTTTGGCGTAACGCCGGGGGAGGATGCGGCCAGAATTCGAATGATGCAGGGGAGTTAAACTTACTCAGCGCTGGCCTGATAAGCGAAACGTCATCAGGCGAAAATGCCGGGGGAACCCCGGCCTACGGTTAATACTCAGGCGCTACAGTATTTTTTTTTAATCACGACAAACAGGGTACCCAACAGACCCGCGGTTAACAGGGCAATCGGCAGGATCATTAAAAAGGTCATCACCTGATCTTCATGGCGTTTGACGAACGGGATCATGCTCAGCGCATAGCCAAAGCCGGTGACGACGGTGACCCACAGCAGACCGCTCAGCCAGTTAAAAAACTGGAACCGACGGTTTGGCAGGCCCGAAATTCCCGCCATTGTTGGCAGCAAGGTACGAACGAATGCCAGGAAACGCCCAGCCAGCAGTGCCATCAGCCCGTGTTGGTCAAACATGCAGGTAGCGCGCTGATGATATTTATCAGGTAATTGCGCCAGCCAGCCTTTTACCGTCCGCGTGTTGCCCAGCCAGCGTCCCTGAATGTAGCTCAGCCAGCAGCCCAGACTGGCTGCGGCAGTCAGAATAGCTATGGTAGGTATAAAACTCATCACGTCCTGAGCGATCAGCGCCCCTGCCAGCAATAACAGGCTGTCTCCGGGTAAAAAGGAGGCAGGCAGCAGGCCATTTTCTAAAAACAGTGTGGCGAACATTACGAAGTACACCACGCTCACAACGTGCGGATCCGCCAACGCGGCAAAATCGTGTTGCCAAAGCGCGGAGACAATATCTTGAATGACTACCATGGACTTTCCTGTGGAACAGCGTTTATGTGTGGATTGTACTCCTGAATTGTCCGGGATGCCTTGATCCCGGACGCAACAATTGCAGACTTTTCCACCAGAAGTGTCTGCATATATGTCCATCTATGGCAATTTTACTCGATTCGGGCAAATCCTGCGGCCAAATCGGCAATCAGATCGTCAACATTCTCTAAACCGATATGCAAACGGATGAGCGTTCCACTGAAGTCCACCTCGCCTTGCGGACGGATTGCCGCAATGTGTTCCGGCTGATTAGCGAGAATCAGCGACTCAAAACCGCCCCAGGAGTAGGCCATGCTGAACAGGCTGAAGTGGTCCAGATACGCGGCCAGCTCTTCATGATTTAGTTTCTTATTCAATACAAATGAGAACAGACCGCTGCTGCCGGTGAAATCACGCTTCCAGAATTCGTGGCCTTTACTGCCGGGCAGCGCGGGGTGGTTCACGCGGGCGACCTGCGGATGGCTGGCCAGCCACTCGGCGACCTTTAAGCTGCTTTCATGATGTTGGCGCAGGCGAACGCTTAGCGTACGCAGTCCGCGGCTGGTCATATAGGCGGTATCGGCGTCAAGCATTTGCCCCATCAGATAGGCATTTTCGCGCAGTTGATCCCAGCAACGGGCATTAGCTACCGCAGTGCCGACCATGGCGTCGGAATGGCCAATCAGATATTTGGTGCCAGCCTGAATAGAAATGTCGATGCCAAAATCCAGTGCTTTGAACAGCACCCCGGCAGCCCAGGTGTTATCAATTATGATGATCGCATCCGGCGCGACGCTTCTGACGGCGGCAACAATAGCAGGAACATCATGTACTTCCATGGTGACAGAGCCGGGAGATTCCAGAAATACGACTTTAGTGTTCGGCTGTATGTGCTTCACAATATCGGCACCAACCAGCGGATCGAACCATCCGGTGGATACGCCGAGTTTGCCGAGAATTTTGGTGCAGAAATCCTGGCTGGGTTCATAGGCGGTGTTGGTCATCAGCACATGATCCCCTTGTTCCACAAAGGCGAGGATGGTGTTGGCAACGGCCGCCGCGCCGCAGGGGAATAACGCACAACCCGCGCCGCCTTCCAGTTCACACATTGCCTCCTGCAGGGAAAAATGCGTCAGGGTTCCGCGACGTCCATAGAAAAGCGCACCGTTAGCACGGTTGTGCGTAGCCTGCTTTTTGGCCTCTACGGTGTCAAACACTAGCGAAGAAGCGCGCTGGATCACGCTATTTACCGCGCCCAGCGTGTACTTTTTACTGCGTCCTGCGTGAACGAGTTTGGTTTCAAGTTGCTTATCTGCCATGTCGTCTTACCTGTTTTTATACGTCTGGATGTCTAAACTACCATGAATCAAAGATGACGCATCCTGCAGAACGGTCATACAGTAGAAAATAATCTCAAAATGCTTCTGGTGACTTTTTTACTGCGTAAGCGCAAGGAAAAGAAACCAAAGGTGCGGCAATATGTAAATAGTAATGAGAACGACTATCAATTCGACGTCGTTTTGATATCATTACGCTCAGATTTTGTGATTTGCGTCCTGGAGATACAGAGTGGGTAATAATTTGATGCAGACGGATCTTTCCGTCTGGGGTATGTATCAGCACGCCGATATCGTGGTTAAGTGCGTGATGATTGGGCTGATTTTGGCATCAGTGGTCACCTGGGCTATCTTCTTTAGTAAGAGCCTTGAGTTCTTTACTCAGAAACGCCGCCTTAAGCGTGAACAGCAACTGCTGGCGGACGCCCGCTCTTTAGACCAGGCAAATGAGATTGCTGCAGGATTTGATGGCAAAAGCCTGGGCGCACAGTTGATTTACGAAGCGCAGAACGAACTGGAATTGTCAGAAGGCAGCGACGACAACGAAGGTATTAAAGAGCGTACCGGCTTTCGTCTGGAGCGTCGTGTGGCGGCGGTAGGTCGTCATATGGGACGTGGTAACGGCTACCTGGCCACCATCGGGGCTATCTCTCCATTTGTGGGTCTGTTCGGTACTGTATGGGGCATCATGAATAGCTTCATCGGGATTGCACAAACCCAAACGACCAACCTGGCCGTTGTTGCGCCGGGTATCGCAGAAGCACTGTTAGCGACGGCGATCGGTCTGGTCGCGGCAATTCCTGCGGTCGTTATCTACAACATTTTCGCACGTCAGATTGGCAGCTATAAAGCGATGCTGGGCGATGTCGCGGCACAGGTATTGTTGCTGCAAAGTCGCGATCTGGACCTGAACGCTAGCGCTTCTGCCCATCCGGTACGTGCTGCGCAGAAATTACGTGTAGGATAATGTTCCATGGCAATGAGCTTTAATGAAAACCTGGACGATAACGGTGAAATGCATGAAATCAACGTGACGCCGTTTATCGATGTTATGTTGGTTTTATTGATCATCTTTATGGTGGCCGCACCGTTGGCAACGGTGGATGTGAAGGTGAATCTCCCGGCTTCCACCAGCACGCCGCAGCCGCGTCCGGAAAAACCGGTTTACCTGTCTGTTAAAGCCGATAAGAGTATGTTTATTGGCAACAATCAGGTGACGGATGACACCATGATTAGCGAATTAAATACGCTGACCGATGGGAAGAAAGACACCACGATTTTCTTCCGTGCGGATAAAACCGTCGATTATGAAACCATGATGAAAGTTATGGATACGCTGCATCAGGCGGGTTTCCTGAAGATTGGTCTGGTCGGTGAAGAGACCGTGAAAGCGAAGTAATCCTGATTGCCGGGTAATGGTTGTTGCCTTACCCGGCCTTCCTCTCCTGATTTAACTCTCCCCACACGCCCTTATCTGTCCTCATCCAGTGCGACTGCCGTTATCCTGGTGGGTTCGTAGTTCCCTTCAGACAGTTTACGCGTCAGGCGTAAGGTGGCTGTTTCTCGCTTGAGTATATGCTGGTATGTGCTCTCCAGCCGGGCCATGATTTTGTCCCGTAGTTCTGGTTGCTGCTCCATAATGGCTTCAATCGCGGCGCCATAGATCTCTTCTTTAGCCTGTAGCGCATAAATTTCGCGACGATTTTGCCATTTCATCCGCACCAGCGCGGCGGGAATAGAGACCATCTCCTGGGCAACGCTTTCCAACGTCGCATTTTTATTGGCAATCAATACGGCCAAATTTTGCTTTAAGACAAACTCATCGCTTTTATGGTCATCTAAAGCCAAATAAACATTATTATCCTCAACATCTTTCATTTTATTTCTCTTCCAGAGAATAAAAAATAGGATCGCTGGTCTCACGCGTAATTAAATTAAGCCAAATTTTATTGCCCTGTTCATTTACGCTGGCTGTTTTTGTCGATAAAATTTTACTTAATTCTTGAGCGTTAATGTCGCCTTCCGCTTGTAGTGAATTGAGCAGGCGAGTGAAGGACTCAATTTTTGCGGCACGAAACAGGCGCTCTTTTAAATGGCGATCGCACTCTTCAAATAACATATTGCGCGCCTGGCCGTTAGCTGTAGAGCTAATCAAAATATCGGGTTCGTAATCGCTTAATGTTCTCTTTCCCTGAGTCAAATTTTTACTATTATCTGCGGGACGGGTATTAGTAGATGAGCTGGATAAGTGAAAACGCGAGGGAACAAGATGCTCGGGAAGCATGTTGAAATATCCTTTGATGCCAATGATATGTTGTTCTAAATAAACCAGGCTGCGTTGACAATAGCATGGCGTAATTTTAAAATCAAAAAAAATGGAGCCAGTATATGAACAGTATATTTTATTCTGTTATTACCCTGCTATTGCTTACCTGCGGGGTACTTTTGTTGATGCGCAGTGCAAATAAAAACCGATATGCAGAAAATGGGCACTCTGAAAACCAGCCGGAAATGCTGAGTAAAGAAGAGGGGGAAGATCATTTTTCGGTACTGATGAATTCGATTACACCAGTATGGTATTGGCGCGTTAATCACGAATATATCGATTTTATCCACTCCACGATCAAGCGGATGACAATGGTGGAGCTAAATGAGACGCCAGGGCTATTTGATGCACAGCGGCGTTGTAGCGATCTCAACTCTGCGGTGTATAAATATTACGACAATATAAAAAAGCGCTGTCTGAGCGGTGAGAAAGTCCCGCATGCCGATCTGGATGTGCTTAACTTACGCCAGTGCTTCAGGGAGTTCAGTCTGGAGGCTTATCCTGCGCTTGTCGCGCTGGTGTGGCCGGAATTTCAACGTCCAGAGATCAAAGCGGAAGAGGTGTGAAGGGATTGGCTGGCCCTGTTACGTGCCGGGGAGGCTCACGCCGCTTCCCGGCACAGAGTTACAAACGGCTATTTGTCAGATGAGGCCTGCCACAGGTTCAGCTTACCATCCGCGACATGCTTATCGATCTGCGCCAGTTCTTCGGCGCTGAACGTCAGGTTAGCCAACGCCTGAACGTTCTCCTCCAGTTGCTCCGGTCGGCTGGCGCCAATTAATACCGACGTCACCCGGTTGTCTTTCAGCAGCCAGCTTAAGGCCATTTGCGCCATCGACTGTCCGCGCTGTTGCGCCATTTCATTGAGCAAACGCAGGCTGTTAAGGTTTTCTTCCGTCAGCATATTTTCCGTCAGCCCACGAACTTTTTTCCCTTCACGCTGCATGCGTGAACCTTCCGGAATGCCGTTGAGGTATTTCCCCGTCAGCAGCCCCTGGGCCAGCGGCGTAAATGCGATGCAGCCCATGCCGTTGGATTCCAGCGTATCCAGCAGACCGCTGCTGTCTACCCAACGGTTAAGCAGGTTGTAAGAAGGCTGGTGGATCAGCAGCGGAATTTTCCATTCCCGCATCAGCTCGGCCATTTTCTGCGTACGCTCCGGAGAATAGGATGAGATGCCGACATACAGCGCTTTACCGCTTTGCACCGCATGGGCCAGCGCTGAGGCGGTCTCTTCCATTGGCGTATTTTCGTCAACGCGGTGCGAGTAGAAGATATCGACATAGTCGAGGCCCATGCGTTTCAGGCTCTGGTCGAGGCTGGCGAGCAGGTATTTGCGCGAACCGCCAGAACCGTATGGCCCTGGCCACATGTCATAGCCTGCCTTGGTGGAGATGATCAGTTCATCACGATAGTGTGCAAAATCCTCGCGCAGTAATCGGCCAAAATTCTCTTCTGCGCTGCCCGGAGGCGGCCCGTAGTTATTGGCTAAATCAAAATGCGTGATGCCTAAATCAAATGCTTTACGCAGCAGAGCGCGCTGTGAATCCAGCGCCTGAACGTGCCCAAAACTGTGCCACAAACCCAGTGATAGCGCGGGTAAACGTAAACCGCTGCGCCCGCAGTAGCGATAGAGCATCTGCTCGTAACGTTCAGGATTGGCAAACCAGTCCATGAGATCTCCTTAGTGCAGGTGAATTTCGAAACAACGTTTCTATTCTAGCGGGTTCATGGTGAATATCCCGTTCACCAGGTCACACTGGAATGAAAAACTGGGCAAAAACAGACCACTGTGCTTTGCTTAAAAAAACATCGATCCGGAGTGCTGCCATGCCGCGTCTAACTGCCAAAGACTTTCCGCAAGAATTGCTCGACTACTATGACTATTACGCTCATGGCAAAATAACGAAACGCGAGTTTCTCAATCTTGCTGCGAAATATGCAGTCGGTGGTATGACGGCGCTGGCATTATTCAATGTATTGAAACCCAATTATGCCCTCGCAACGCAGGTGGAGTTCACCGATCCTGATATCCTGGCGGAATACATGACTTATCCTTCACCTGAAGGGCATGGTGATGTGCGTGGGTATCTGGTTAAACCTGCGAAAGCGACGGGGAAAGTTTCGGCGGTAGTGGTGGTACATGAGAATCGTGGGCTGAATCCGTATATTGAGGATGTGGCACGGCGGGTGGCGAAGGCGGGCTATATTGCACTCGCGCCTGATGGATTAAGTTCAGTGGGGGGCTATCCTGGTAATGATGATAAAGGTCGGGAGTTGCAGCAGCAGGTTGACCCGGTAAAGCTGATGAACGACTTCTTTGCCGCCATTGAATTTATGCAGCGTTATTCAGGCGCGACGGGAAAGGTGGGGATCACCGGATTTTGCTACGGTGGCGGCGTGTCGAACGCCGCAGCCGTTGCTTTTCCTGAACTGGCCTGCGCAGTGCCTTTTTATGGGCGTCAGGTTCCTGCATCAGATGTCCCTAAAATCAAAGCGCCTTTATTACTGCACTATGCGCAATTAGATACCCGAATTAATGAGGGATGGCCTGCCTATGAAGCGGCGCTCAAAGCCAATAAGAAAGTCTATGAGGCATATATCTATCCCGGCGTTAATCATGGTTTTCATAATGACTCGACACCGCGTTATGATAATGCTGCCGCTGATTTGGCCTGGGAGCGTACTCTTGCATGGTTTAACAAATATTTGCGATAGAAAACAAGGGATTATTTAATGCTTCAGGTTAATTATCTGAATAATAATGCTAGCTAATTTCATTAGCATTCATGTTGATATAGTGTAAATAATATTGGATGTACTTAAGAAAGTAAAAAAATAAAGAATGCATTATATCTTCTCTGTTGCCTGCCGATAACAAGGATAAGTATCGCCTGATGGCGAATTCCTCATCAACGGCAAGGAAATTATTATGCGTTTGCTGAAAAACTTCACTATTCGTATTGTCATGTTGGCAATACTGGGACTTTTTTGCCTGCTCTGGTCGGGCGTGGGTTTATTCAGTCTTCATTCTTTATCAAAAATATCTGAAGGCAATGATATTGACCGTCATCTTGTCCATCAGATGACGGTACTCAGTCAGGGAAACGATCAGTATTTTCGCTTCGTAACGCGCTTAAGTCGCGCCATGGATGTCAAAATGAGCGGCGGAACGCCTGATTTTGCACCAGCGCAGCAGTCCCTGGAGAATATGAGCAAAAAACTCCAGGAGATGAAAACGTTGTCTCCGGGGCCTATGGATCCGGACGTTGCCGCGGCGGTACTGACGAAGTGGCAGGCGCTGCTGGATAACGGGGTGATTCCGCAAATGCAACTGGCGCAGCAGGGCACGCTTACGGCCTTTGCGGAGCATGCCAGCACCGTTACGCCAGCGCTGAGCCGTGAATTTGGCGCCAGTGCCGAACGTTTTAACGCCACGGCAGGTGAGCGGCTTGATACCACGCGCGTCATGGTCGATGGCAAAACGTCTATCATCCGGACGCTAATTATTACCGCCGTGATCCTCGGTATTGCTCTCCTGTTCTTCACAGATCGTTACCTCGTCGCCATGATGGTGAAACCCCTGGGACGTATCCGCCAGCAGTTCCAGCAGATTGCTCAGGGCGATCTCAGCCATCCAATCGAAGATTTTGGCCGTAACTGCGTGGGCCAACTGGTGCCGTTATTGTGCGCGATGCAGGACAGCCTGCGCGAAGCCGTCAGTACAATTCGCTCAGGTAGTGACAACATCTGGCGAGGGGCTACGGAAATTTCCACCGGCAATAACGATCTCTCATCGCGTACTGAGGAGCAGGCTGCGGCGCTGGAAGAGACCGCTGCCAGCATGGAGCAACTGACCGCAACGGTAAAACTGAACGCCGAAAACGCGCGTGAAGCCAGCCAGCTTGCCGATACGGCGACAGAGACGGCAGGTAAAGGGAGCAGCCTGGTTTCAGAAGTGGTTGAGACGATGGACGGCATTGCCGCCAGCTCTAAACAGATCGCGGAAATTACGTCTGTTATTAATAGCATTGCCTTCCAGACCAATATTCTGGCGCTGAACGCGGCAGTTGAAGCTGCCAGAGCAGGTGAACAGGGGCGTGGTTTTGCCGTTGTTGCCGGTGAGGTGCGTAACCTTGCCAGCCGTAGCGCCGGGGCGGCGAAAGAGATTGAGACGCTGATTGGCGAATCGTCGCGTCGCGTCGATCAGGGCGCTCGACTGGTTAAGGAGACAGGATTAACCATGGAGGCGATTCTGCGCGGAGCCACCGAAGTGACCGTTATCATGAAGCAAATTGCTTCTGCCTCAGAAGAACAGAATAAGGGCATCTCGCAGGTGAGCGTGGCGATCACGCAGATGGACAGCGTAACGCAACAGAACGCCGCGCTGGTAGAGCAAGTTTCCGCCGCGGCTGTGGCGCTTGAACGGCAAACGGAAGAGCTGCAACGCTCGGTACAACAGTTCCGCCTTTCAGCAAACGATGTGCAGTACGCCGCCGCCAGCACCGCTTCCCCTTCAGCAGACAGTAAAACGTCTGCAGTCGCTAAAAAGGATGAATGGGTGTCCTTTTAAGCGGGCATAAAAAAGTACGTGATACCTCTGGTCTTTGCTTAAAAAATCGCTATATAATTTATTATATAGCGATTGGAGGTTATGCATGGACAACCATTTTGGAAAAGGCTTGATGGCCGGATTAAACGCGTCAAGTGCGGATAGCGCACGCACGGCGGCCAATTTTTGTGCTGATTATAAACGCGGTTTTGTGCTGGGATTTTCTCATCGAATGTTTGAAAAAACGGGCGATCGACAGCTCAGCGCGTGGGAAGCGGGGATCCTCACGCGTCGCTATGGGCTGGATAAAGAGATGGTTATGGATTTCTTTAAAGAGAACCAGTCCAGTACAACAATTCGTTTTTTCATGGCTGGCTATCGTCTCGAAGCTTGATCCGAAAGGGGTATTATCTTGCTTTAATTAATTACACTATTGTCCTACGCCTTCGTTTTGTTGCTCCGCCGAAGTATTATAATGCACATAACCATATAAAAAGTGTGGTAAATGGCGCGCCGATCGCAATATGCAACATGCGAAAGGTGCAAAATAAAAGCCAGGTCTTCGCAACGGAATAACTATAAAATGACTGGAGATAACTCTCTCATCAATTCGAACGGCATCAATCGCCGTGATTTCATGAAGCTTTGTGCAGCACTGGCCGCTACCATGGGGCTCAGTAGCAAAGCCGCCGCAGAAATGGCCGAATCAGTTTCTCGTCCTCAGCGTCCACCGGTTATCTGGATTGGTGCGCAGGAGTGTACGGGCTGTACTGAATCGCTACTTCGCGCGACACACCCTACAGTGGAAAACCTCGTTCTGGAGACAATCTCTCTGGAATACCATGAGGTACTCTCTGCCGCTTTCGGCCACCAGGTCGAAGAGAATAAACATAACGCTCTGGAGAAGTACAAAGGGCAATATGTTTTGGTTGTAGATGGTTCTATCCCACTGAAAGACAATGGTATTTACTGCATGGTTGCCGGTGAGCCGATCGTAGATCACATCCGCCGGGCCGCAGAAGGCGCTGCCGCTATCATTGCCATCGGCTCTTGTGCCGCGTGGGGGGGGGTTGCTGCTGCTGGCGTTAACCCAACGGGTGCCGTCGGCTTGCAGGAAGTTCTACCAGGCAAAACCATCATCAACATCCCCGGCTGTCCTCCGAACCCGCACAACTTCCTTGCAACGGTCGCGCATATCATCACTTACGGTAAGCCGCCGAAGCTGGATACCAAAAACCGTCCGACATTTGCCTATGGTCGTTTGATTCACGAACACTGCGAACGTCGCCCGCACTTCGATGCAGGTCGTTTTGCTAAAGAGTTTGGCGATGAAGGTCACCGTGAAGGCTGGTGCCTCTACCATCTGGGCTGTAAAGGACCAGAAACCTACGGCAACTGCTCAACGCTGCAATTCTGCGATGTTGGCGGCGTGTGGCCGGTGGCTATCGGTCACCCTTGCTACGGCTGTAACGAAGAAGGTGTCGGTTTCCATAAAGGTATTCACCAGCTTGCTCATGTGGAAAACCAAACACCGCGTTCCGAGAAACCTGACGTCAATATGAAAGAAGGCGGCAATATTTCTGCCGGGGCGATTGGGCTGCTTGGTGGCGTAGTAGGACTGGTTGCCGGTGTCAGCGTGATGGCGGTTCGTGAACTGGGGCGTCAGCAGAAGAAAGATAACGCTGACTCACGGGGAGAATAACCGTGAACAGACGTAACTTTATTAAAGCAGCCTCCAGCGGGGCATTGCTGTTGGGCGCTGCGCCGTCCATCAGCCATGCGGCTGCAGAAAACCGTCCGCCGATCCCTGGTTCTCTTGGGATGCTCTATGACTCGACGCTGTGCGTAGGCTGCCAGGCCTGTGTCACCAAGTGTCAGGATATCAACTTCCCGGCGCGTAACCCGGAAGGCGAGCAGACCTGGTCGAACAACGACAAACTGTCACCGTATACCAATAACATCATCCAGGTGTGGCGTAGCGGAACAGGCGTCAACAAAGACCAGGAAGAAAACGGCTACGCATACATTAAGAAGCAGTGCATGCACTGTGTCGATCCGAACTGCGTCTCCGTTTGCCCGGTCTCCGCGCTGAAGAAAGATCCGAAAACTGGCATCGTCCACTATGACAAAGATGTTTGCACGGGCTGTCGTTACTGCATGGTCGCCTGCCCGTACAATGTGCCTAAGTATGACTACAACAACCCGTTTGGTGCGCTTCACAAATGTGAACTGTGTAACCAGAAAGGTGTTGAGCGTCTGGATAAAGGCGGTTTACCGGGTTGTGTTGAAGTGTGCCCTGCCGGTGCGGTGATTTTTGGTACGCGTGAAGAGCTGATGGCTGAGGCGAAAAAACGTCTCGCGCTGAAGCCTGGCAGCGAATACCACTATCCGCGTCAGACGGTGAAAGCAGGCGATACCTATCTGCATACGGTACCGAAGTATTACCCCCATCTGTACGGCGAGAAAGAGGGTGGTGGTACACAGGTTATGGTACTGACGGGCGTTCCTTACGAGGATTTGGATCTGCCGAAACTGGATGATCTTTCAACCGGTGCGCGTTCCGAACATGTTCAACATTCCTTGTACAAGGGCATGATATTACCCCTGGCTGCGCTGGCGGGCTTAACCGTGCTGGTTCGTCGTAACACGAAAAACGACCATCACGATGGAGGAGACGATCATGAGTCATGATCCTAAACCGCTGGGTGGAAAAATAATCAGCAAACCGGTCATTATTTTTGGGCCGCTTATCGTCCTGTGTATGCTCCTGATCGTGAAACGTCTGGTCTTCGGATTGGGCTCAGTCTCCGATCTGAACGGCGGTTTCCCATGGGGTGTATGGATCGCGTTTGACCTGCTGATTGGTACCGGCTTCGCATGTGGTGGCTGGGCGCTGGCGTGGGCGGTGTATGTTTTCAACAGAGGACAATACCATCCACTGGTACGTCCGGCGCTGCTGGCGAGCCTGTTTGGCTACTCGCTGGGTGGTCTGTCGATCACCATTGACGTCGGTCGTTACTGGAACCTGCCGTATTTCTACATTCCGGGCCACTTCAACGTGAACTCGGTACTGTTCGAAACGGCGGTCTGTATGACCATCTATATCGGCATCATGGCGCTGGAATTTGCTCCGGCTCTGTTTGAACGTCTGGGGTGGAAAGTCTCTCTCAAACGTTTGAATAAAGTGATGTTCTTTATTATTGCCCTTGGCGCGCTGCTGCCAACTATGCACCAGTCTTCAATGGGTTCATTGATGATTTCTGCGGGCTATAAGGTGCATCCGCTATGGCAAGCTTATGAAATGTTGCCGCTTTTCTCCGTATTAACCGCTTTTATTATGGGCTTCTCGATCGTCATCTTTGAAGGCTCGTTGGTACAAGCCGGGCTGAAAGGTAATGGTCCGGACGAGAAAAGTTTGTTCATCAAGCTGACGAATACCATCAGCGTGCTGTTGGCGATTTTCGTGGTTCTGCGCTTTGGCGAACTGATCTATCGCGACAAGCTGTCCTATGCGTTCTCAGGCGATCTTTACTCCCTGATGTTCTGGATTGAAGTCGTGCTGATGGTCTTCCCGCTGGTGGTGCTGCGCGTCACTAAGCTGCGTAACGACTCGCGCATGCTGTATCTGTCTGCGCTGAGCGCATTGCTGGGTTGTGCGACATGGCGTCTGTCCTATTCGCTGGTGGCGTTCAATCCAGGTGGTGGTTACCACTACTTCCCGACCTGGGAAGAACTGTTGATTTCTATTGGTTTTGTGGCTATTGAGATTTGTGCATACATCGTACTCATTCGTCTACTGCCGATACTTCCTCCTTTAAAACAAAACGATCAAAATCGTCATGAGGCGAGCAAAGCATGAGCCAGAGAATTACTATTGATCCGGTAACCCGTATTGAGGGTCATTTACGCATCGACTGCGAAATCGAAAATGGCGTGGTATCTAAAGCATGGGCTTCCGGTACCATGTGGCGCGGCATGGAAGAGATCGTGAAAAACCGCGATCCGCGCGATGCCTGGATGATTGTGCAGCGTATCTGTGGCGTTTGTACTACCACTCACGCTATCTCTTCCGTTCGTGCAGCAGAAAGCGCGCTGAATATTGATGTTCCGGTGAACGCACAGTATATCCGTAACATCATTCTGGCCGCGCACACCACGCATGACCACATTGTTCACTTCTATCAGCTCTCTGCGCTGGACTGGGTGGATATCACCTCTGCACTGAAAGCAGATCCAGCGAAAGCGTCTGCCATGCTGAACGGCGTGTCCTCCTGGCACCTGAACAGCGCAGAAGAGTTCACTAAGGTTCAGAACAAGATCAAAGACCTTGTTGCCAGCGGTCAGTTAGGCATTTTTGCCAACGGTTGCTGGGGTCACCCGGCGATGCAGCTGCCGCCAGAAGTGAACCTGATTGCGGTCGCTCACTACCTGCAGGCGCTGGAATGCCAGCGTGATGCTAACCGTGTTGTGGCGCTGTTGGGGGGTAAAACGCCGCACATTCAGAACCTGGCGGTAGGCGGGGTTGCTAACCCAATTAACCTCGACGGCCTTGGCGTGCTGAACCTTGAGCGCCTGATGTATATCAAGTCCTTTATCGATAAGCTGAGCGACTTCGTTGAGCAGGTTTACAAGGTTGATACCGCAGTTATTGCTGCGTTCTACCCTGAGTGGCTGGAACGTGGTCAAGGTGCAGTTAACTATCTGAGCGCACCGGAATTCCCGACTGACGGTAAAAACGGCAGCTTCCTGTTCCCGGGTGGTTACATCACCAATGAAGATCTGTCGACCTATCGTCCGATCACCTCTCACTCCGATGAGTACCTGATCAAAGGGATTCAGGAGAGTGCGAAACACGCGTGGTACAAAGACGAAGCGCCGCAGGCTCCGTGGGAAGGCACAACGGTTCCTGATTACACCGGTTGGTCAGATGACGGTAAGTACTCCTGGGTTAAAGCACCGACCTTCTACGGTAAAACGGTTGAAGTGGGTCCGCTGGCCAACATGCTGTGTAAACTGGCGGCCAAACGCGAGTCTACCCATGCCAAGCTGAATGAAATCATCGCGATTTACACCAAGCTGACCGGTAAAACTATCGAAGTGTCACAGCTGCACTCTACGTTGGGCCGTATTATTGGCCGTACCGTTCACTGCTGTGAACTGCAGAACGTTCTGCAGGATCAGTACAACGCGCTGATTGTGAACATCGGCAAAGGCGACCACACCACCTTCGTGAAACCGGATATCCCGGCAACGGGTGAATTTAAAGGTGTCGGTTTCCTCGAAGCGCCGCGCGGTATGCTGTCTCACTGGATGGTGATCAAAGATGGCATTATCAGCAACTACCAGGCGGTAGTACCGTCAACCTGGAACTCTGGCCCACGTAACTTTAATGATGAAGTGGGACCGTATGAGCGTTCGCTGGTAGGTACGCCGATTGCCGATCCAAACAAACCGCTGGAAGTGGTTCGTACCATTCACTCCTTCGACCCTTGTATGTCATGTGCGGTGCATGTGGTGGACGTTGATGGGAACGAAGTGGTCTCAGTTAAGGTTCTGTAATGCGGATATTAGTCTTAGGGGTCGGCAATATTTTGCTGACCGACGAAGCCATCGGGGTACGTATCGTTGAGGCATTAGAACAACGGTACGTCCTGCCAGACTTTGTTGATGTTCTGGACGGTGGTACGGCTGGGATGGAGCTTCTCGGTGATATGGCGAACAGAGATCATCTGATCATTGCTGACGCCATTGTGTCGAAGAAAAACACGCCAGGAACGATGATGGTCCTGCGGGATGAAGAGATCCCGGCGCTGTTTACCAACAAAATCTCACCGCACCAGCTTGGTCTGGCCGACGTATTGTCGGCCCTGCGTTTCACCGGCGAGTTTCCGAAAAAGCTGACGTTAGTCGGTGTTATTCCGGAATCGCTGGAGCCGCATATCGGACTAACGCCAACGGTTGAAGCGATGATTGAACCTGCGCTTGAGCAGGTTCTTGCCGCGCTTCGCGAATCAGGTGTTGAAGCGATCCCGCGGGAGGCGGCTCATGTCTGAGGAGTTTGTCGGTTTTCAGACGGCCCCGAAGATGCAAATTCAGGCAGCGTTTGAAGAGGTTGCCCGGCGTTCAATGCACGATCTCTCTTTCCTGCATCCGAACATGCCGGTATATGTCTCTGAATTTACGCTGTTTGAAGGACAGTGGACGGGGTGTGTTATCACGCCCTGGATGCTCAGCGCACTGATTTTCCCCGGACCGGACCAGATCTGGCCGGTGCGTAAAGTCAGCGAAAAAATCGGACTGCGTCTGCCGTATGGCGAGATGACCTTTACCGTTGGTGAACTGGAGGGCGTATCGCAATACCTTTCCTGCTCACTGATGTCGCCGCTTTCGCACAGTATGTCGGCGCAAGAAGGCATGCGTCTGACTGACGATTGCGCGCGAATGCTGTTATCGCTGCCGGTTAGCGATCCGAATGCGCCGCAGCTTAATCGCCGCGCGTTGCTGCTGGGTCGTCGGAACTGCGAAAATGCATGAGCTGTCCCTTTGTCAGAGCGCGGTTGAGATTGTTCAACAGCAGGCAGAGCAGCACGGAGTCAAACGTGTAACCGGTGTTTGGCTGGAAATCGGGGCTCTCTCCTGCGTTGAAGAGAGCGCCGTTCGTTTCAGTTTCGACATCGTCTGTCAGGGGACGCTGGCTCAGGGTTGTGAGCTGCATATTGATTACAAGCCAGCCCAGGCATGGTGCTGGGATTGCAGTCAGGTTGTGGAAATCACCCAGCATGATGCGCAGTGTCCACAATGTCAGGGCGATCGTCTGCGGGTTGATGCTGGCGATTCACTGAAAGTGAAAAGTATTGAAGTCGAATAACCCATAGGTTGCTATGGGGCGGAGTCAGATATGTGTATTGGAGTCCCTGGTCAGGTTCTGGCCGTTGGTGAAGATATTCACCAGCTTGCGCAGGTTGAAGTGTGCGGCATCAAACGTGATGTCAATATTGCCCTGATTTGTGAAGGTGATACAGCTGAGCTGGTCGGGCAATGGGTGCTGGTGCACGTAGGGTTCGCCATGAGCATCATTGATGAAGATGAAGCTAAAGCCACGTTAGACGCACTTCGCCGCATGGAGTACGACGTCACCAGCGCGTGACAAATCCTGAATGAAATTGCCGGATAGCGGTTGCCATCCGGCAATTTATTTTAGTTCTGGCGCTTATCTTCGGTTTGGGTATCGAAGTCGCTGGCGTCATGGCGTTCATGAAGCTGCTCGTTCAGCGGTCCGTTAGTGCGGTTTACAATACGACCACGCTTAACCGCCGGACGCGCTGCAATCTCTTTTGCCCAGCGTTGTACGTGCTTGTAGCTTCCTGCGTCAAGGAACTCTGCTGCGTCGTAGACGTTGCCCAGAACCACATTGCCAAACCATGGCCAGACCGCCATATCGGCAATGGTGTATTCATCTCCGGCCACAAACTGATGTTGTGCCAATTGTTTATCCAGCACGTCGAGTAAGCGCTTGGCTTCCATGGTGAAGCGATTGATAGCGTACTCAATTTTAACCGGAGCATAGTTATAGAAGTGGCCAAAGCCTCCGCCGAGGAACGGCGCTGCGCCTTGTAACCAGAACAACCAGTTCAGCGCTTCGGTGCGTTTTGCCAAATCCTGCGGCAGGAAATAACCATATTTTTCCGCCAGATAGAGTAGGATTGCGCCAGATTCGAATACGCGAACCGGTGGGTTTTGCGAGTGATCGCGTAGCGCCGGGATCTTCGAGTTTGGATTCACCTCAACAAAGCCGCTGGAAAACTGATCGCCATCGCCAATGCGGATAATCCAGGCATCGTATTCCGCGCCCTTCACCCCCTGCGCCAGCAACTCCTCCAGCATGATCGTCACTTTCTGCCCGTTTGGCGTACCCAGCGAATAGAGCTGCAGCGGATGTTTGCCAACCGGCAGCGTTTTCTCGTGGGTGGCTCCGGAAACCGGGCGGTTGATATTGGCGAATGCGCCCCCGTTCGATTTTTCCCACGTCCAGACTTTCGCGGGCTGATAGGTATTGTCTGACATATTGACCTGCCTTCTGAGTGGTTGTGTTGATGCAGTGTAGCAGTTAGGTAGAACTCAATTTAACAGATTGGAACTTTATGTCGCTTTGTGCTGAAAGGGGAAGATAAATCTAACCCGTTCATTGTACCCGCTCCGTACTCCATGAAGAGGAAATCAATGTTGGACGGAAATTGCTACCGTATTCGCCATTAAAAATTGGCGGTGAATAAGCAGTAATAATGAAAAATGGTGTTCCAGGAGTAAGCGGTTATCAGGGCCCGGCGGGTGGGTGGGGCGCGGTAAAAGCCGTCACAGCTTCGGTGTTTTCGCAAAAGGCTGTCGCCCGCGACATTATCGCGATGTTCAAAATGAACCAGGTGAAAGGGTTCGACTGTCCGGGCTGTGCGTGGCCGGACCCAGGGCACCGTGCGCCAATGGAGCTGTGCGAAAATGGCGTTAAGGCGGTCTCCTGGGAGACAACCAGTAAAAAAGCGTCACCGGAATTTTTCAGCCGTCACCCGGTTTCCACACTCTGGCACTACAGCGATTATGAGCTGGATAATATCGGTCGTTTGACGCATCCGATGAAATACGATGCAGCATCAGATACCTGGCAGGCGGTGGATTGGGATATCGCCTTCCAGGAGATAGGCGAGCGTCTGCGCAGCTATGATTCACCCCAGCAGGTTGAGTTTTACACCTCCGGCAGAACGTCAAATGAAGCGGCGTTCCTGTATCAGCTTTTTGCCCGCGAATATGGCAGCAGCAACTTTCCTGATTGCTCAAACATGTGCCACGGACCGACCAGCGCAGGGCTAACGCCGGCCATTGGCCTTGGAAAAGGGACCGTTGAACTTGACGATTTTGACCATTGCGATCTGGTGATTTGTATCGGGCATAACCCTGGCACTAATCATCCACGTATGCTGACCACCTTACGCGACGTTGCCAAACGCGGGGCTAAAATTATCTCTATCAATCCGCTGAACGAAAGGGGGCTTGAGCGCTTTAGTTTCCCGCAAAGCCCGAAAGAGATGTTCACCGGTCAGTCGACGCAGCTGAGCAACGACTACTACCAGGTAAAAATGGGCGGTGACGCCTCGCTGCTGAAAGGCATCATGAAGGCGCTGATCGAAATGGATGAAGCGCGGATCTTACTGGATCAGCAACCGACACTCGATCATGCGTTTATCGATGAGCATACCGCTGGATATGCAGCGCTGTATGAGGACTTACGTCAGCATAACTGGGCGGAGCTGGAACAGGACTCGGGCCTGACGCGCAGTCAGATGGAAGACCTGGCGCACAGCTACAGTAAATCTCGTGCCACTATTATTTGTTATGGTCTGGGCATCACCCAGCATAAAAACGGTACTGAGAACGTCCAGCAACTGGTAAACCTGCTGCTGCTGAAAGGCAATATGGGTAAGCCTGGGGCGGGGATCTGCCCGTTGCGCGGTCATTCTAACGTGCAAGGCGACCGTTCCGTGGGGATCAATGAAGCGGCATCCGAAGACTTCCTGCAACGCCTGGAGACGCATTTTTCTATCCGTGTGCCGCGCAAACATGGCCGCTCCAGCGTGGAGAGTATTCGGGCCATCGAACGGGGAGAGTCAAAAGCGCTCATTTGCATGGGGGGCAATCTGGCGGTGGCGATGCCGCAGCCGCAGCGTACCTTTGCGGCGATGAAAAATTTGGATCTGCAGGTCCATGTTGCGACCAAGCTGAACAGATCGCATTTGCTGCTGGCAAAGCATAATTACCTGCTGCCTGCATTAGGTCGAACGGAGCGCGACATTCAGGCGACGGGGATCCAGTCGGTGACCGTCGAAGACTCGATGTCGATGGTCCACGCTTCCTGCGGCGCGCTGAAGCCAGCTTCCCGCTGGTTAAAATCGGAACCCGCGATTGTGGCGGGCATGGCACACGCCACTCTGCCGCTTTCGCCGATCAACTGGGAAGCGTTAACCGGGGACTACGCACTGATCCGTGACGCCATTGAAGCCGTGATCCCGGCGTTCCACGATTACAATGCCCGTATTGCCGAGCCGGGCGGATTTCGTATGGATACGCCCGCTTCGCGCCGTGAATGGCGTACGGCGAATGGTAAAGCCAATTTTATCGTCAGCCATCAGCGGGCGGTAGAGCGAGAAAATCAGCCTGCCGATGCACTGGTTCTGGCGACGCTGCGCAGCCACGATCAATACAACACCACTATTTATGGTATGAACGATCGCTACCGTGGCATTACCGGTCGTCGGGATGTGGTGTTTTTAAGCGCTGAAGAAGCGGCGACTCGCGGTCTGAGCCAGGGAGATGTGGTCAACGTTCAGGCGCTGGACGACAGCGGCCAGCCCTGTGCGGATCGCATTATGTGCGGCTTGACGGTGGTGATTTACAACATGGCGGTGGGCTCAATAGGCGCTTATCTGCCAGAAGCGAATGTCCTGCTTTCGCTGGATGCGGTGGACACACAAAGTTTGACTCCGGCGTATAAAAGCGTACCGGTCACCGTGACAAAAGCGTAGTTCCTGCTGCGAATTTTTCGCCTCTGAGCGCCAGCCGCTGCGTTGAGGTGTATGATGATGTCGACCTCTGTCCGGTTAGTGTCGCAGAGCAGGCAATCAGAGCGAAAAATTCACGCCAACCTGCTCAGGCTGTATTGTTTTGAGGTAAGGTGCATGAGCAAAGGAACGACCAGTCAGGATGCCCCATTCGGGACATTATTGGGCTACGCCCCAGGCGGCGTAGCAATCTACTCTTCAGATTACAGCTCCCTCGACCCACGGGACTACGACGATGATGCGGCATTTCGCAGCTATATCGACGACGAATACATGGGCCACAAATGGCAGTGCGTAGAGTTCGCACGCCGCTTTCTCTTCCTTAATTATGGCGTGGTCTTCACCGATGTAGGCATGGCCTGGGAGATCTTTTCCTTACGCTTTCTGCGCGAAGTGGTGAATGACAATATCCTGCCGTTACAGGCATTTCCGAATGGTTCGCCCCGCGCGCCGGTAGCCGGTGCTCTGCTTATCTGGCAAAAAGGCGGTGAGTTTAACGATACCGGCCATGTGGCGGTCGTCACCCAGTTGCTGGAAAACAAAATCCGTATTGCCGAACAGAACGTGCTCCATACGCCGTTGCCTCCCGGACAGCAGTGGACCCGCGAACTGGAGATGGTGGTTGAAAACGGTTGTTACACCCTGCGTGATACCTTTGACGACACCACCATCCTTGGCTGGATGATCCAGACCGATGATACCCGTGACAGCCTGCCGCAGCCGGAGATCGCCAATGACTCGCTGAAAATTGGCGGCGCGCGACTGGAAGATAACGGGCAGTTTGACGGTAAATGGCTTGATGAACAGGATCCGCTGCAGAAAGCCTACGTGCTGGCGAACGGTCACGTGATTAATCAGGATCCGCATCAGTACTTCACCATTACCGAGAGTGCAGAGCAGGAGCTGATCAAAGCCACCAACGAGCTGCACCTGATGTATCTGCACGCGACCGACAAAGTGCTGAAAGATGACAACCTGTTGGCGCTGTTCGATATCCCGAAAATCCTCTGGCCGCGTCTGCGCCTTTCCTGGCAGCGTCGTCGGCATCATATGATTACGGGACGTATGGATTTCTGTATGGATGAACGCGGACTGAAGGTGTATGAGTACAACGCCGATTCCGCATCGTGCCATACCGAAGCCGGTTTGATCCTCGAAAGATGGGCCGAGCAGGGCTATACAGGACAGGGACACAACCCAGCTGAAGGATTGATCAACGAACTGGCGGGGGCCTGGAAGCACAGCCGCGCGCGTCCTTTTGTCCACATCATGCAGGATAAAGATATAGAGGAAAACTACCACGCTCAGTTTATGCAGCAGGCGCTACGTCAGGCCGGGTTTGACAGTAAAATTCTGCGTGGCCTCGATGAGCTACGTTGGGATGACGCTGGTCAGCTGATTGACGGGGACGGTCGTCTGGTGAACTGCGTCTGGAAAACCTGGGCGTGGGAAACCGCAATTGAGCAGGTGCGAGAGGTCAGTGAAACGGAGTACGCTGCGGTACCAATTCGTACCGGGCATACGAATCAGGAAGTGCGTTTAATCGACGTGTTGCTGCGCCCGGAAGTGCTGGTCTTTGAACCTCTGTGGACGGTGATCCCTGGTAATAAAGCGATTTTGCCGATCCTGTGGCAACTGTTCCCACACCACCGCTATCTGCTTGATACTGATTTCACTGTTAATGAAGAGCTGGCGCAAACCGGTTATGCAGTGAAACCTATTGCAGGACGTTGTGGCAGCAACATCGATCTGGTGAGCCATCAGGAAGAGTTACTGGATAAAACCAGCGGTAAGTTTGCCGAGCAGAAGAACATTTATCAGCAGCTTTGGTGTCTGCCAAAAATTGCTGGTAAATATATTCAGGTTTGTACCTTCACCGTAGGCGGTAACTATGGGGGGACCTGCCTGCGCGGCGATGAGTCGCTGGTGATTAAAAAAGAGAGCGATATCGAGCCGCTGATTGTAGTGAAGGAAGAGTAATCTTTTTGCGAGTTCTTGATTGAAATGCGAAAAGCCGGAGTATATCTCCGGCTTTTTTCTGTTTATAGTTAAATTGACGCTGATTATATATTGAAATAAGTCACATGAAATATGGATATAATGGTAATTATTACTTAAATTAATATTTTATAGCTCAAAAACATTCTTTTCATGAATGTTTTCAACGTTAATCAATTTCTTCCGCTTGTATTAGATAATATACTTTCTTGATTTTGTTTTTAGATGAATAATACTAATGTATTATTTGGTGCATTAGTGATATTGATCATGTTTTATCTCAGGTAATATGTCGGATTACGTCAGCATACTAATTATAATCGTTAATTGTCATTAACAGTCGTTGTTGACTGCCCGCAGAAATGACGTTGTAAGAAACACGTTGAGCGATTGGAAAATGCTCCGTTAGGAAATGTAAAATATCGGCAGGAACCGCCGGTCTGAGAGGGACGTATGGGTGACAGTTTTCAGAATGAAGTGCCGACGGCACGCGTTAATATTAAGTTAGATTTACATACCGGAGGCGTTCAGAAAAAGGTTGAATTGCCGTTAAAACTTTTGGCTGTAGGTGATTTCAGTAATGGTAGAGAACAACGACCATTATCCGAGCGCGAAAAGGTTGATATTAATAAAAATAATTTCAATGATGTGTTAGCTAAGTTCGCACCAGTAGTAAATATGAGTGTTAAAAATACGTTAGCTGGTGATGACAGAACTGACGATATTAACCTTACCTTTAAAAATATCCGCGATTTTGAACCTGAACAGGTCGCACGAAATATCCCACAATTACGCGTTCTGTTGGCTATGCGTAACTTACTGCGCGACCTGAAATCTAACTTACTCGATAACGCTGCTTTTCGTCGCGAGCTGGAAATCATCCTCAAAAATCCAGCCCTGAGTCAGGAACTGCGTGATGAACTGGCAACCATGATGCCAGAAGAGATTTAACGTTATACAGGGTTTCCTCCGCTTAATTGGCAGGAATAGTAAAGGATCATAAAAGGAATATGTTGATGTCTGTTCAGGAACATACCTCTTCAGTCGCGACCACCACGACCAGTGAACGCAGCGTTTATCAATCCCTCTTTGACAAAATTAATCTTTCCCCGGTTTCGACATTAAAAAATGTAGATGCATGGCAGAGCGATGAAGCGCTTTCTGATGCCGCTCCGGCTGAACGCGTGACCGCCGCTATTCAGGTTCTGGTCTCTTGCCTCGCGGATGCTGCGCAGCCAGTAGAGCGCCTGGATAAAACGCTGCTGGATGAGCAGATTGCTCGTCTGGACAAGCAGATTAGCGACCAGGTTAATGAAGTTATGCACCATGCTGAATTTCAAAAACAAGAATCGCTCTGGCGTGGTGTGCATTCGATGATCACCGGTATCGATTTTCGCCAAAATGTCCGTGTAGAAATGATGGATATCAGCAAGGATGCGCTGCGTGATGATTTTGACGACGCGCCGGAACTTATCCAAAGCGGGTTGTATCGCCATGTTTATATTGAAGAATATGATCAGCCTGGCGGCGAACCCATTGCGGCAATGATTTCAGCATACGAATTTGATAACAGCCCGCAGGATATTGCACTGCTGCGCAATATTTCGGGTGTGTCGGCTGCCTGTCATATGCCGTTCATTGGTTCCGTTGGGCCGAAATTCTTCCTGAAGGAAAATATGGAAGAAGTCGCGGCCATAAAAGATATCAATGATTATTTCGAACGAGCTGAATACATCAAGTGGAAAGCATTCCGTGATAGCGACGATTCACGCTATATCGGATTAACTATGCCGCGTGTTCTGGGTCGCCTGCCGTATGGTCCTGATACCGTGCCGGTACGTAGTTTTAACTATGTTGAAGAAGTTAAGGGCCCGGATCATGAAAAATATCTGTGGACCAGCGCCTCTTTCTCTTTCGCTGTGAACATGGTGAAAAGTTTTATCAAGAATGGCTGGTGCGTCCAGATCCGTGGACCACAGGCGGGTGGTGCGGTTAAAGACTTGCCTATCCATCTGTACGATCTGGGGACAGGTAATCAGGTGAAGATCCCGTCTGAGGTGATGATTCCAGAAACCCGGGAGTTTGAATTCGCCAACCTCGGCTTTATTCCGCTTTCTTATTATAAGAATCGTGATTACGCCTGCTTCTTTTCTGCTAACTCGGCTCAAAAACCTGCGCTGTTTGATACAGCGGAAGCGACGGCTAACAGCCGGATTAACTCACGTCTACCGTATATCTTCCTTCTTTCTCGTATCGCTCACTACCTGAAAATCCTGCAGCGAGAAAATATAGGTACGACCAAAGATCGCCGTCTGCTTGAACTTGAACTGAACAACTGGCTGCGCAGTCTGGTAACCGAAATGACCGATCCTGGCGATGACTTGCAGGCTTCACACCCGCTTCGTGACGGGCGTGTTGTGGTGGAGGATATTGAGGATAACCCAGGCTTCTTCCGCGTGCGCCTGTATGCCATTCCGCATTTTCAGGTTGAAGGTATGGACGTCAGTTTGTCGTTAGTTTCACAAATGCCTAAGTCGAAATCTTAACGACACAATGCACAGGAGGTGCGATGAAGATCTATCGCCCGTTATGGAGCGAGGGGGCCTTTCTGGCTCCCCAGCAGTTTCAGCAACAGACACGTTGGGATGCCTATGTAGCCAACGTTGTGGCTCATATGTCACTTTCATCACCGTGGGGCGTCATCAGCGCGGAGTTTGATGAAAGTGCGCTAACGGTTTCCCGTTTGAATCCCGTTAATCTGGTTGTGCGTTTTCCTGACGGTACGTTAGTGGATACAGGTATTTCAGATAACCTGCCTCCGGCGTGTGATTTATCGCATCTTACTGGTTACAGCAGCGTTGATATCGTCCTGGCGTTGCCGCTGCTTTCGGCTAATGGCGGCAATCTTTCGTCAGGCAACGGCGTTAGCCGTCCGTGTCGCTGGCAGCAGGAATGGCTGCCAGTGCAGGATCTCTCTGGTCAGGAACGGACTGATATGGCAGTGCTGCGGCATGCTATCACCCTCCGGTATGCCCACGATGATAACAGCGCTTATCTGACCTGTCCGGTAGCTTGCTTGACTCGTAATGCTCAGGGGCAATGGGAGCTGGGACGCGATTTTTTACCGCCATCGCTTTCACTCTCAGCCAGCCCCTTATTAATCAATTCTCTCAGTGATTTGGTGCATCGCATCCAGGCCCGTTGTCGCCGTCTGATGGCCTTGCGTCGTGAAAGTAACGAACGAATGGCGGATTTTGCGGTAGCAGATGTTTCGTTGTTTTGGCTGCTGAATGCGCTTAATAGCTCGGAACCTGTACTGAGAGAAATGCTGCAAAACCCAGGCCGTCACCCCGAACTTTTGTGGCGTGAACTGGCGCGGTTAGCGGGCAGCCTGCTGACCTTTTCATTAGAAAATGATGTCAGCGTTGTGCCCCCATACCAGCACGCAAATCCGCAGCAAGTATTCCCTCCATTGTTTGCATTGCTGGTGGAACTGCTGGAAGCCAGCCTGCCATCTCGTGTTGTCGCTATTGAGCTGACGCAGGAGAGACAGTTCTGGAATGGCGCACTGTCGGATGCTCGACTGCGTGAAGGCGCTGATTTTTACCTGTCCGTTCGTTCAGATCTCCCTGCGCATGTCCTACTGACGCAATTTCCACAGCTCTGTAAAGCGGGGAGCCGGGCAGACGTGTCTGATGTAGTCAATGTAGCACTTAGCGGAATTCCGTTAAAACCGCTGACGCATGTCCCCGCAGCCATCCCGTTACGACTGGAAAATCAATACTTTGCTCTTGAGATTAATCATCCAGCAGCTCAGGCCATGCTGGACGCTGGTAATTGCGCCTTCTATGTGCCGGGAACGCTGGGAGAGATTCAACTCGAGTTATTCGCCGTATTAAGGGATTGAAATAAATGAATAAGGATATTGATCAGGTGTTCTGGCCAACCTGGCTTGCTGTAAGCCAACTACGTGGCGGGTTGGAAGTCGACGATGGGGCTGCTTTTTATCGCCGGGCCTGCCAATGGGTGGATTCTGCGCGTAATGTATTGCGTGACCTGGGGTACAGCGAGCACAGCGTTGAACATATGCTCTACACCCAATGTGCGTTACTGGATGAAAGCGTGTTGAACCGTAACCGGCAGGATAGCGGTTATATCACTTGGCTTGCGACACCCTTACAGGCCCACTATTTCAATACCACCAATGCCGGGGAAGAGCTCTGGGAGCGCATCCGTACCGTACTGCGCGAGCCCGTTCCTGATACCGCCGTATTAACCTGCTTTTATCGCGCAATCACGCTTGGTTTTGTGGGTCGCTATCGTGAGCAGGGTGATGAACGTCGTGAAGATGTTCTTGAAGCGCTGTCAACTCAGGCGATGCCTTTTTAAGTTAAAACACGATTCACCAGTAATCATGCGGGCGTCCGGCTTCTCTGGCGGTAAGCGCCGCTGGTGGCTGGCATGGATTGTTGGCGCGCTGGCGTTGGGGGCTTTGTGGCTAACATTTTCTCATGTCTTACAAGGGCAGATTGCTCAGCTGATTGGGCAGGGTTAAGACATGGCCCAGTTGCGAGGGATCGTTAACTATGTGCTGGCGGCCGTACTGGCTTTGCTGTTGGTCTGGGGATTCAGCCCAGTAAGTGCGGGTATCCGGGGCGGCCTTACCGTCATTGTTTTATTGCTTTCCATTCCAGGGATCGTTTATGGCTGGCGTCAGTATGGTCGGTTGAAGCCTGAGCATTCTGCTCGTGAAGTTGCGCTCCCTCCGGAGAGTTTCAGTGGGCCTGTCGTGCTGGTGTGTGGCGACAATGAGCCATTGTTTGCCGGACGTAGCGATTCTTGCGAGAGTTCGCAGGGCTGGTATTTATCTGTCCAGTCCCCGGAACATTTTATTGCTCTGGTTCGTCAGATAGCTGTGCAGCGCCCGGGGCTTCTAATGCGCGTGTCCGTGATGCTGGCATTGACCCCAGAACGGCATAAAGATGAAGATGCGCTTAAGCATATGCTACTCAGTTGGCGGCGTGTGGTAACCCAGAGTCGGCGTTGGTTATCAGGTATACCGCCGTTTTGGTTGTGCTGTTGGCTGAATTCTCCTCAATGTAATGAGACTGTACGTTGGTTTATTCGAACCCCTCAGGATGCAGAGGTGCAGTCAGCTACGGGATTAGACGACTTTGCACCTTTCTCTTCGGAAGAGCGCCCGGCTCGCCACTCTCATCTAACACATGCAGTGTGGTTAGATAATTTACTGGGCTGGCTGAAGAAGGTGCAAGGCGATACCGAACGCAATGCTCCGCCTCTTTTCTCTGCTTTACGGGTTGTGTGTTTCACCTCATTAGCGGTTTACGAAAATAATCTGTGGCAACGGCATATCGCTGCTCAAACAACGCTTTCTCCTGCGGCATCAGCAGCGCCCGTACTGCTGCCTTTTCCTGATTTAGCATTGCCTTTTTTATCCCGCCGCCGGGCACTGACAGCATTTCAACGAACGCTGGGCGTAAGCGGTCTGCTATGCGGCATTTTTGTCGGGCTGGCGATGACGTGCAGCTTTATCAATAACCAACATCTCATCAGGATCACAAACGATCATCTGATGTTATACCGCCATCTTACTGGCAATCCTGCCGAGCCAAAGATTCAGGCCCAGGAACAGCTTCGTCGTGATGCACAGCGGCTTGATCGCTGGTATCAGCGTGGTGAGCCCCTTTCTCTTTCAATGGGATTGTATCAGGGGATGAGATTGATCCCGCCTTTGCAGGCCGCCATCAGCGACTGGCTGCCAACTGAAAAACCGAAAGTGGCCTCCCCGCATACCGTTCGACTGGACAGTATGTCGCTGTTTGATACGGGCGAATGGGCGTTAAAAGCGGGTTCAACAAAAGTACTCATTCGAGCTTTAGTCAATATCAAAGCCAAGCCCGGTTGGCTGATAGTCATCGCCGGGCATACCGATGATGTGGGTGACGATAAATCTAATCAGCAGCTCTCTCTCAAACGCGCGGAATCTGTTCGCGACTGGATGCGTGATACCGGTGACGTCGCGGAGAGCTGTTTTGCTGTTCAGGGTTACGGCGAATTACGTCCCTACAAAACCAACGATACGCCGGAGGGGAGGGCTGCCAACCGCCGTGTAGAGATCAGTCTGGTACCGCAGGCTGATGCCTGTCGGGTGTCGGGCATGAAGGAACCGTCACCGCAAGGCGGTGACGCATTAACGAAGTAAAAATGGAGAAAGAGTTATGGCAATTCCAGTCTACCTTTGGCTGAAAGACGACGGCGGTGCGGATATTAAGGGCTCTGTTGATGTGAAAGACCGTGTGGGCAGTATCGAAGTAGTGGCTCAGGAACATAACCTGTACATCCCTACCGATAACAACACCGGTAAGTTGACCGGGACGCGCATCCATACCCCGTTTCTTTTCACTAAGGAAATCGATGCTTCCAGCCCGTATCTGTACAAGGCTGTAACCACTGGTCAGACCCTGCGTCAGGCAGAGTTCAAATGGTATCGCATCAATGATGCTGGTCAGGAAGTGGAATACTTCAACACCACTCTGCATAACGTGAAAGTGGTGAAAGTAAATCCTGTGATGTACGACATCAAAGATCCGGCTAAAGAGAAGCATAACCACCTGGAACAGATTGAACTGCGCTACGAGAAGATCGTCTGGACATATAAGGATGGCAACATTATCCATTCTGACGCCTGGAACGAGCGTACCACCGCGTAACGCACTAACGGATGAGTATTTCCTCATCCGTTTTTTTATGCCCTCTGCTGAGTATCCGGCGCGGGGATTTAGCAGAGAGTATCAACGTCACTATTACCTTATGGGCATTGGGTTACGGCCACGGGCGGTAGCGTGCCTGAATACAGGGAGTCAGGAAGCAAATGGAACACCAGTCAGCAGTGTTATTACGACGTCTCAACCCCTATTGTGCTCAGGCGCTTGAAGCGGCGGCATCGTTATGTCAAACGCGTGCGCATGCAGAAATCACTCCTGAACACTGGTTACTGAAGCTATTGGAACAGGGAGAGGGCGATATTACTGTCATTGCACGTCGTTATGAATGGGATATCGACAATCTCTGGCAGTCGCTGCTGGCGCATCTGGATGTTCAGCCTCGTTCCGTAAAAAGCCGCCCGCAGTTGTCTGATGTTCTCCTCTCTTTAATGCAACAAGCGTGGCTGTGTGCAGCAACGGATGAAAATTCGCAGATACGTGGTGTGCATCTGCTGATGGCGCTGGTGGGAAAGCCTTCGCTACTGAAGTGTGACGGCCTGTGGCCTCTTCTGAGCGCAGGACATACTCAACTGGAACGGCTCCTGCCGCTATTAAATGTCCAGTCAGATGAACGTCCTGAAAGGCAGCAAGAGGCTGCTCTGGCGCAGTTTACCTCTGATGATGAACCGGGTCGAAATCTGGCCCAGTCGACTTTGTCGCCCGCATTACAAGGTGTGCTCGATAAATTTACATTAGACGTGACCGCGAAAGCGTGTGCCGGTGATATCGATCCGGTATTTGGTCGTGATAATGAAATTCGGCAAATGGTGGATGTGCTATCTCGTCGTCGAAAAAACAATCCAATTCTGGTTGGGGAACCCGGCGTCGGCAAGACCGCTTTGGTGGAGGGGCTGGCGCTGCGTATTGCTGAAGGTAACGTGCCGGATAGCCTGAAATCAGTAACCTTACGTACGCTGGATCTTGGGCTGTTGCAGGCAGGTGCTGGAGTGAAAGGTGAGTTTGAGCAGCGATTAAAAAATATCATTGATGCCGTTCAGCAATCGCCAACTCCTGTTCTGCTCTTTATCGATGAAGCACACACCATCATTGGGGCCGGTAATCAGGCGGGGGGAGCTGATGCAGCCAACCTGCTAAAACCCGCTCTGGCCAGAGGTGAATTGCGAACCATCGCAGCGACCACATGGAGCGAATATAAACAGTATTTTGAGCGTGATGCTGCGCTGGAGCGGCGTTTTCAGATGGTTAAAGTGGATGAACCGGATGATGACACTGCCTGTTTAATGCTGCGTGGTCTGAAATCACGCTATGCAGAACACCATGGCGTTCATATCACCGACGAAGCGGTTAAAGCCGCTGTTATGCTCTCTCGCCGCTATCTTACCGGGAGGCAATTACCCGACAAAGCCGTCGACCTGCTGGATACCGCAGGTGCAAGAGTACGGATGTGCCTTGATACCGTTCCTGAACCCCTTACGCGCTTGAAGTCGGAGATCACCGCGCTTGAAATTGAAAAACAGGCGTTGCTTGCAGACCTCGCAGTAGGAAATGGTCAGTATGATGAAAGGCTGGCCAGCATTGAACAGCATGAAAATCGCCTGCTTGTCGAGCTTGATGAACTGGAAACCCAGTATGGCCAGGAAATAGCGCTCACTGAGCAACTGCTGACCAGCCGCCGTGATATTTCTCGTCAGGCGGAAACGATTGAATTGCAGCAACAGCTTAGTGTGCTTCAGCAGGGCCATCCTTTACTGTTTCCGGATGTAGACGCGCGCACAGTAGCTACGGTGATCGCCGACTGGACCGGTGTACCGTTGTCTTCACTAATGAAGGACTCCCAGACAGACTTGCTGACGCTTGAAACCCAGATGGGAAACCGCGTTGTCGGGCAGGATTACGCGCTAAATACTATCGCACAGCGGTTGCGGGCATCAAAAACAGGACTTACGCCGGAAAACGGCCCACAGGGTGTTTTTCTGCTAACTGGACCAAGCGGAACCGGGAAAACGGAGACGGCGCTGGCCCTGGCTGACATTCACTTTGGCGGTGAAAAATCGCTGATCACGATTAATCTGTCTGAGTATCAGGAGTCGCACACCGTGAGCCAACTCAAGGGCTCACCTCCGGGGTATGTGGGTTATGGTCAGGGAGGGATCCTGACTGAAGCAGTGCGAAAACGCCCTTATAGCGTGGTATTGCTGGATGAAGTAGAAAAAGCGCATCGCGACGTCATAAACCTGTTTTACCAGGTATTTGACCGCGGTTTCATGCGAGATGGTGAAGGCCGAGAAATTGATTTTCGCAACACCGTTATTTTGATGACTTCCAATCTTGGCGGCGACGCTGTGATGCAGATGCTGGAAGAACAGCCGGAAACCACGGAGTCCGATCTGCACGAGCTGCTGCGCCCCCTCTTGCGTGATCATTTCCAGCCGGCGCTACTGGCTCGCTTCCAGACTATTATCTACCATCCGCTCAGTGAACCTGCGTTACGTACGATTGTACAAATGAAACTGGATCAAGTTAGACAGCGATTACTGCGTCACTACGGCATCACTACGACGATATCTGAGAACCTTTTTGATGCCCTGACAGCCGCTTGCCTGCTACCGGATACGGGGGCGAGGAATATTGATAGCCTGCTGAATCAACAAATCTTGCCAGTGCTCAGCCAGCAGTTGTTAACGTATCTTTCCCGGCAGCAAAAACCTCAGCAGCTCACTTTGAGTTGGAGTGATGAAGAGGGAATTGAATTGATAATTGATAATTGATAACGAGTGAAAAATAAAACCCAGAGATAAGACTAATGATGGGTTTTATATTGTACTGGGATATGCGTTGCGCAACAGGACTAAATATGGATGGTGCTAAAGAGCTTGCCAAAGATATGCTCGAAGCTATTAACATTGATGATTCTGGATTTATAGCTGCTTTGACAAAAGGGCTTATATCATTTCCGGTGAGTATGGGATATCTGGCCTATGATTTTATGGATACAGAACATCACAGAGCGAATGCTGATGACAAATACAGGTTTGCCAGACTTATTAATAAAGTGGGGTTTAATAAGGAGTTGATAGGTCAGGTTGTTGGGGTTTTTATTAATGATTTTTCTTCTCGACTGGATTTTTCTTTAATGGTGGAAAAAATAGTTGGGGATAGTGCCGGAAGGATGATTTTTTCAGAGCTAACTGGCGTTAAAATTGGGTATGTTATTTCTAATCGGTTGGTCACGGCATTTTTTTCAGGTGCTTGTATAGGCTCGCTTCTTACGTTGGGAGCGGAGGTATCCAGGGCAATCTATACATCTCGCTATCTTGCTGCAAGGAGTCCTGGCCATTACCAAAAATTGAAAGATATGGGAGACCTGGATCTGCTTTATTTTCTGATAGAAGATCTTGTTTCACCTTTTGAAAAAGCAATTGAGCTTCACAATACAAATGAGGTTTTTTTTAATGAGGTTTGCCAATGTTTTCTGGAAGGTCTGGGAAGTTTAGAGAAATAGTAATATATTTAATGTATTATTTTTCATATCTGATGGGTAATCTATTATGCATGTTTGGCATTGCCTTTTCTATTTGGTTTTTTTTTGTTTCTAACGATGCGTTTCGATATTTATGGGGCGCGGGAAATATTTTATTGATTGTTTTAGGGTATTTTATGATGAGATTTGGCTGGCCTCATGTGCGTAGTAATTGGGATGATTATCTGTGATTTTTTAGTTAATGGGAAATTGTGTTTGTCAGTATTATTATGGTTTTATAAGTGCGTAAATATATTTAATTAAATGGAGTTAACTCTATGAATATGGAACTAACAACATCAGAGCCCACACTTAAGAGCTCCATCTTAACTTATTCCTTCATTCCCGTATGCACTGGATGTAGTGCGTTTTGAGAGGCTGGAGCAGTTAAGCGTTCTTGACCATTATTCTGTCCGATCTACTTGTAGTATTGAGTTTGAGTTAAGAGCTAATAATGAGTAAACGTAACGATATTATTGAACCTTCTGAGTGGACATCGACTCGTAAAACAGGGCTTGTTTATAGCGAAATATTGGGATGGATAGATATAGCCATGCACAGGGAAGTGATATCAAAAACCTGATGATAGATATAAAACGAGGTGAATCAGGCTGTGATGGTTATTATGAAGTCACTTATAGCCAAAAAATGTTTGTATACCATCGCCAGTTTGGTACAGGAAAGTTTGTTAAGTGGCGTATCAAACAAGGTTTATCTGCATGTGAGAAAAACAGCGTTGCGTTGGCCATGATGATGACGACGGCGCGCGTGTTTGAAAGTTTGCAAGCTAATTGGTGTTTTAGTTGGTATACCGACAGTGGTTTTAGCGGAGAGGATCTTACCTCTGATCTTTTAGGCTTCTACAGGGCAATTCTTCCCTCAGACTACCAGTCAAGACTAAGGTTAGTCAGTAAAGAGCGAGCACTGAATCGATGGGATTTTTATGGGCCGATAGGCAATTATAAGAATAAAGGATTTTTACCATTACTGTTTCCAGACCCGTCGGATAATTGTGCTGTTCATAAACCCTATAAAGGGAGTTTGCTTTCGTTTATGACATGGGTGCAGCCGTGGAGTGATTTCACTTCTGGTCGGGTACAAGTGATCAGCGGGGATGGCGGTTATTATTCATTTTTGTCGAGGTGAATGGTAATGAGCTACTATAAAATATTACTGGTGACTATTGCTTTGATTTCCTTGTCACCTCTTTTAATACCCTGGCCAGATAAATTAGAATATCGGGAAAGTGATTTTTTTGATTACTATTTCTACACAGATGTTGATATCAAGCAGGCCCCAAGGATCTCAAATAATTATTATTTCGAATATATTTCTCCTGAGGGAAGCACTCGGGAAACAAATCTTATTATTTTTCACGGTGGTGATGCAGAAGTTATTCGTAATTATCTAACAGGTCTTGGTTTTCATCTTTATGATTATAGTGATAATGGTAGGGAAGAGCTTTGGATATCTAGCGATAATCTTCGATTTACTTTTTCCATTGTCACAAATAAGAAAGCGGATATAGTTGTTTTAATAAAGACAATGCGTTGAGAGTAACTTTTACTTTCTGAAAATAGCTCTTTATAAAATTACAAGGGTTAAATATATGGGAATGTCCGAATCACTGGGTGGTGGGATGTCATTTATATCTGAAAATACGTTAAACCGTTATCAATTGTATATCCCTTCATGCAAGTCTGTACTGGATGTTATTAATTTTAGTGGTACGGAGGAAATGAGTTCGCTGTATCGATATGTAGTTCATTTTTCCAGCAATGATAAAGACATTGCAGCAGAGTCGATACTTAGAAAATCGACTACATTGACCATGGGAATAGGGAGGTTAAGTGAGTTAACTGCCCGAAAAGTGGTACATGGCATTGTGACATCTTCCATCGTATAAGTGGTTCAAAAGACCAGACAACCTATCAGTTAATCATTGAACATTTTGTCGCGTTTTTGAAAAATCAATTTCTTATGTACCGTTTTTTTATAAATATGTCAGTTCCGGAAGTTGTTAGTAAAATTTTACAAGAACATGGTTTAAAAGATTGGGAATATAATTTTGATTTGGCGATGGAATATCAAAAACGAGAGCAAATTAATCAGTATCAGTAAAGTGATCTGGTTTTTATTGAACGTTTGCTCTCTGAAGCTGGAATATTCTTCTTCCGGCTTCCGGCTTCCGGCTTCCGGCTTCCGGCTTCCGGCTTCCGGCTTCAGCCTGATCTTGGCACTGAGGTGATCTATTTTTCTGAAAAACAAAGCGCATGGGAGTTTGGCAAAACATTAGCGCTGAATAGTCCCTCCGGAATGAATGACAATGGCATCGCCTGAGACAGGGAATTTTTGGGCTCGTCTCTAATATGAGTGTTATCTCTCCTTACATCAACCGATGTAAGCCTCAGCTCGGCTCAGGTCCTGAATATTACGGAATCCATGGCGATCGTGTACAGTGAAACGCGCTGTTGGAGACCTCCACTAAAATCGCGGCCAGTAGGTAAAAGCGTCAGGCTGGCATTTGATTACCTTCCAGTGAATCAAGGCGGTGGTCATCAAAGAATCAGCAGCGATGGTGTGATTTAAAAAGTTTATTTTTCATATTTAATTAATGATTTAATTGGTGGTTATGAAAAAATATCTGGATATATGATGGTGAAATGTACGAGCGGTATTCTGCGTTAAATATAAATTTGGTTACATTTAATCCTCTGCTGTATTCGAATAAATTAGTCTGGAGTATAGTCCTGAAAAAGAATGAAAAAGAATGAAAAAGAATGAAAAAGAATGAAAAAGAATGAAAAAGAATGAAAAAGAATGAAAAAGAATGAAAAAGAATGAAAAAGAATGAAAAAGAATGAAAAAGAATGAAAAAGAATGAAAAAGAATTTTATGGGGCGTTGATTTATCCAGATGGTATGACCATTCCACAAATTGAAAGCTTTATCGATATAAAAGTACGAGAGGTTTCTGAATTAAATAAGGCTGGTTTAAAAAAAGCAGTTAATTATATTTTTTAATTAACCACAGAATTAATCAATTCATATGTGTTAATTAAACATAGTAAAGGGAATCCTATTTTTTAAAGGAATTATCATATGAGTCTATCTGTAATAACCATGCCCACGCTTAACCGTTACAGCTTAACGATTCCTTCATGCCCGCATGCTCTGGATGTGGTGCGTTTTGAGGGACTGGAGCAGTTAAGCGTTCTCTACCATTATTCTGTCCGTTTTACCTGTAGTGCCTCGGAGTTGACCGCCAATATGATCCTGAACCAGCCGGCATTGCTGATCATGAAAGGCGGGGCATTATTGAATGCCATCCCCGTGAAGTTCGTCTACGGCGTGGTTACCCATTTCCGGCGTCTGACAGGGTCCCACGACCAGGTCAGCCACGAAATTATCATTGAGCCTTATCTTTCCCTGCTTGATAAACAGTTCCGCACACACCGCTTTTTTATCAATAAATCAGTTCCGGAAGTGGTGAGTGAAATCCTGCAGGAGCACGCCCTGCACGGCTGGGAGTATGAATTCACGCTGACGCAGAGTTATCCGAAACGTGAGCAGATAAATCAGTATCAGGAGAGTGACCTGGCGTTTATTGAGCGTCTGCTGGCGGAAGTTGGCATATTTTACTTCTTCACGCTGCAGCCGGACACCCGGACGGAAGTGGTGCATTTTGCAGACCAGCAGAGCGCGTATGAATTTGATAAACGGCTGGCGCTGAACAGCCCGTCAGGAATGAGCGACAGCGGGGCGGACTCCGTCTGGGGACTGAAAATCCTGCAGCAAGTGGCACCGGCGGGAGTGACCACAAAAGACTATAACCATCGCGAAGCGCAGAAGGTGCTGCAGTCGGCGAGGGCGGATATCACCGGTGGCGAAGGCGAGGAAATGCGTTATGGCGAGGTGTATCACTACAAACCACGCCATCTTGAGACGGGTGACGCATCCGGCTCGGCACCGGAAACCGGGAACTTCTGGGCACGACTGGACCACGAGCGTTTTCTGGCGGAGCAGACGCTGATAACGGGTGCCAGCACGGATGCAGGGTTACGTCCGGGACAGGTGCTGACGATAACGGACAGCAGCGTGCCATCGACGTTGCCGGGCGTGCTGCAGCAGCCGGTGGTGGTCATCCGGACCGGGTTCAGCGGCAGCAGGAAGGATGCGCTGAAGGTGACGCTGGCGGCGGTACCGTACAGTGAGACGCAGTGCTGGCGTCCGGCGCTGAAGGCAAGACCAAAGGTCAGCGGTACGCTGACGGCGCGGGTCAGCAGCCCGAAGAGCGGAGATATCTACGCGCATCAGACGGCGGAGGGATTGTATCGTGTGAAATTTGATGCCGACCAGGACAGCAAACAGCAGGGTTACGAGAGCATGCTGCTGCGCCTTGCCAAACCCTATGGCGGCGACACCTACGGTATTCACTTCCCGCTGATACAGGGCACAGAAGTGGCGGTGGCGTTCCATGAAGGGGATCCGGACCGGCCTTATATCGCCCATGCGCTGCATGACTCCCGACATCCTGACCACGTGACGGAGGCAAACCACACCCGCAACGTCATCCGCACGCCCGCCAATAACAAACTGCGCATGGAGGACAAACGGGGCGAGGAGCACATCAAGCTCAGCACTGAGTACGGCGGGAAGACGCAGCTGAACCTGGGGCATAACGTGGATGCGCAGCGCGCGATGCGGGGAGAGGGCTTTGAACTACGTACAGACCAGTGGGGAGCTATTCGGGCAGGGAAGGGGATTTTTATCAGCGCCGATCGTCAGGAATTAGCTGGAGGTTTGCAGTTAGATATGCATGAAGCAGTAGCGAACTTACAAGCTGCGCTTCAGGATGCGAAAGGTATTCGTTCTGCGGCAGAAAAAGCGAAAGCAGAACTGGCTGATATCGAGAGGCAAAAAGCATTGTTGATGGAGTCTATGACAGACCTCAAGAAACAGGCTTTACTTTTTTCTGCTCCTGCCGGTATCGCTCAGGTGACTCCCGCCAGTATCCAACTCTCATCAGGTGAGAATATCATTGTAACCTCTGGAGCGGACGCGGATGTCAGTGTCGCTAAAAAATTCCGCCTTGGTGTGAAAGAAACAATAAGTCTTTTCGCTCAGTGGATGGGGATTAAAATTTTTGCCAGCAAAGGAAAAGTGGAGATTCAGGCTCAGGGAGATGCAATGGATCTCATGGCAAAGAAAACGTTGAGTATAGCCAGCAAAGATGAGCAGGTGATTATTACCGCAGCGACAGAGTTAGTACTCAGTTGTGGCGGTGCATATATCAGGCTTAAAGATGGTGAAATAGAAGTAGGGGCGCCAGGCAATGTTCGCGTAAAGAGTATTGGAATTCAGAAAATGGCTCCTGCAACATTGAATGCTAGCATAGAGTTACCGGATCCTTGCGCCACCGCCATTGATGCTGCTGGTGGTACGCAAAGCCCTACCGTGACGCTGGGTTAATGGAGGGCAAATGAAGGAATCTTTAATAACTTATGATTACTCCTTACCGGCAATGCAAAAACGAGGGGATGACATTGGTGAACAAATATTTAATCATTTTATAACGTTAAATAGAAATTGCATATTAATGATTGATACTGCAATTATAAGACTGAGGAATAAAGATTCGTCATTCTATGATAAAATAAAAAGTAGGGATGTTGTAAGGGTACCTGTTGCTACTCGTTATCTATCAGCTGAATTTGAACCCTGTTTGGTTTCACTGGATTTATCTTTACCTGCTGATTGTAATATACTACATGAAAGTATTATGCAGGCCCTGAAAGAGATAGAACCTAATGAGATACTGCTGGGTAAGGGCAGGATGATTTGTGGTTGGCTTACGTGTGCAGATAATATTATAAATCTCGCTGATTACCTGGGAAAAGTCGCTATCCAACAGCGTGATGGCAAAGATGTATTGCTTCGGTATTATGACCCCGCAATTATAATCTCTCTTTTCTCCATCCTGGATGATTGGCAACAACGACGTTTGTTAGGACCAGTTGAAGTGTGGAGTTTTATTGATGGCGATGGACAGTTTATCAATAAAATAAATAAATCTAATAATCAAGTTCGACTTTCATATACTTTATCGCTGAGTGCTGACAATTGGCGTGATATAAATTTTGCAGGGATAAAAAATAAGATTATTTGTAATTATCGCTTAGCGCATTTGAGTAGTGAACGATTTTCGGAAGTAGAGGTGTTTAAGATATTAAGAGATTCACTTAAAAAAGCCGAGTTGTGTGCTTTCTTTGATAAAGAAGATCTTATTAAATGGGGTGAGTGTTCAATTAATGTAGCTCCGGAATTTTATAACCATAGCGTTATTAAAAAACTGCTTGAAATAAATAGACGAAGTGAAAGGGCGAATTTTATTCAAATCACATCCCATGTCACAGAAAAGCAATGGAATGAAATTCGTGAAGAGCATTAATTAAGAAGTTTAAAGCTAGAATATGCAGGAGAACAGGGATGAAAAATCATAAATGTGACTGTATGTCACAGGGACCGGCATTACTACCCGTACGCTATGCGGTGATTCCTGAATATATTAAAGAACCGTTACCGGAGTGGGCAACATCAGGAGTATCGGCTTACCCGGTGGAAAACGAAAATTACCACTATGCGCTGCGCGCAATGCGCAGAGGATATATCTATATCTACTATCCGTATCTGACGGACTGGGAGGCGTGGTCGGTATGTGATGACGGCAGTTTGTGGAAACAGCTTTCGGCGAAAAATGTCCTGGAGAAAGCAGAGCCTGACTGTCGGCAGGGAACCTACAGTAATGGCGGAAAGGATTTTCTGACGCTGCCCTATGAAGTTCTGGAGAATGACATCTGGATAGCATTCACGCAGTGTCCGTGGACGGAAAATACGCTGGAGCGTTACGCGAGCGATGGCGTGCAACGGCAGAGCAGAATGCAGTGCGTGAGTTCATCGAACTGGAGGGCGCCACAGGCTTCACAGCAAATAACGGAGGCAACCACAGCGAATCTTGCCAGTGTTCTGGATTACATTCCGGCGCAGGGCAGCATGCTGAGCCCGGGAATGCGGTTACCTTATGGCACCCATAATAAAATACGCGTCAGCCAGTGCGTGAATGAACGCTATGCAATAGTCAAAGAGCCGGGGCCGCAGGAGACATTGTACCCGTGGAAGAGTGGAGTAGTCGGAAACACAATCCGGCAGATGAAGGAACGGGGTGTGAAGCCAGACGGTTCCCCGGTCACACCGTTGCTGATGGCGCTGCATGATGCAACAGGGATAACGCATGAGCTGACGGGATGGACAAACGATGTCCTGGCGATGGCGAAGATATTCGGTGATGAACGCGCTCTGGAGTTCTGTACCCAGAATCTGATAAATGGTGTTAAGGAGATTATAAAAAAGAGTGCTGAGCAGAATGTGGAAGAGCAGCTCGCGGCATTGGGTGGTTCACTTTCAACATCTCGCGATATTGATTACGCATATGGAATGTATGTCTGGAACGAGGGACGGAAAGGCAATACGGATGTTTTAAGCCGGGAAGAATTTGAGCGTCAGGCGAAGAAAAGACAGGAGCAGAATCTGAAAAGGTCGCGGGTGGCAAATAACCTGCGCAGATATAAAAGAAAGATAAAGCAAGAGAGCCTGGATTCGTTTATTAATTGTAGTGAGGTCCTGACACAAAAAATCGATAAACAACTCGAAGTGATAATTGCTTTCCGCTGTCAATGGCTTAAATCTCCATGTTTTATTCGTACACTGCAGGACTTTTATTCTGATCTTTCACAGGATAATTTGCACTTTCGTGAAATTGCGGCTTTTGCGATGTCTGGGTTAGGTGCGGCGAAATCTGGTGTGAGTTTACTCGATGACTGGATAAAAGATTACTCAACTGCTGATGAAAATAACCTTGTCTGGCGTACACATTTTTATAATGCACCTGAGTTAATGACTGTTGCCGAATCCTTGCTTGCCAGAGTACGCAAAGGAGTGAGTCAGCAGGTCACAGAACAAAGTTTATTAGCATTTTTTGAGTCAAAATCCGGCGACCTGGTTAAATTATTCGAAGGATTTAGTAAAGCAACAGCTGCGCTGGATGAGCCACTTGGAAATGATCCAGTCTGGTCAAAGCGAGTGTTGTATCAAGTTGACCAACATATGGCAACGCTGGGTTCACGATTATTCTCGGTTTCGGGTGTGGGACCAAAATTGGACACCATAAACGATCTTGTCGTTAAAACGCTCTGTTCTCTTTCAGCAGGTAAAACAATAGCTGAAATAAAATCTTTCTCTAGTAAATATTTTGGCTGGGCGACTGAGCGTAGTTACTATGTAAACGAAATTCTCTTTGTTAATCCTCAGAAAAACAGAGTGTCAGGGCGCTTAAAAGTCGCTCAGGTGCGGTTCTCCGATCTGGAAAAGGCGACTGCGGAATTCAGTATCAAGGGAGCGAAAAAAAATGCTTATCGTGCGACAAGTATCAATTTCCTGGTGCTCTTTTTTAATATGGCGGAGCTATATAACCAGGCAGATCATTTTAAACGTGATGACTTTTCCAGTTATGCCAAACTGGTCGCTGCAGGATTCGCCACCACGGGAGGTGCGGTTGATATTGTCAGTAAGATGATGGATGTCATAAAAAAAGATGATAAATCGTTTCCGAAACTGAAATGGGTAGGGGCCAGTTGTGCAATGCTTAATGCCATTGCATCGTTGGGGGCTGATTTTTCAGATGCTTACCAGTTAAAAGATGAAAAATCAATAAGTAAACGATGGGCATACAGAGTGTTATATTTGGGAAAAATCCTTAATGACGTAACGACCATTATTGCACTCAGCGGCAAAGTTATGCCTGCTTTAATGTCAAAATTTGGCTGGAGTACGGCTGTCGGCAGTACGGATATGTGGCTGGGACGCGCAGTTGCACCTACGGTTTATGCGCTGGGTATTGAGTGGATTGGTGTCTTCTCGTCCTGGCAGTTCGCTTTGTTACTGGTGGTAGTGGATTATGCCCTGAAAGAGTATTTTTTTGAAGATGAAATTCAAGTCTGGCTGCAGAACACGCTGTTTGGCAAAAAATTTTCGAAAGATATTGATAGCTACTCTGAAGAAAAAAAAGCAGAACTTATAGTGAAATGTGGAAAATCGTTGATGGAATGCGTACGTAAAATAGAATCTACCAGTAAACAGAATTGAATTATATTTTCAAATAAATTCATTGAATAAATATCGGCATGGTCATATTACATATTGTAAGAATAAATTATGAAAAAAGAACTGAAATTCTCGGACGGGTTGCGAAGAGGTCTGGAAGGCAGCAATAAAAAATATCCGCTTCATAACTATCTGCAGCAAAAAAGTGAGCTGGCGCGAACGCAGGAAATTCTGCGCAATATCGAGGCCAAAAATGAAAAAGGAAAATGGCTGGCACATTTTCGCCTGAAAGAGAAAGAACTGCTGGAGGCGCTGAAAAACGCCCCGCCGGACCCGGTGCTGCCGCCTCCGGCACCGCTGATTAAAGTTCGGGGCGTCATAGAAAAACTGACGCAGCGGCGGGTGGTGCAGCATTTCGACGTTCTGTCCTATCCGGAAGGAAACGCCTACTACACCCGGTATAAAAAGAAGATGGCGGCGTCGGCGGTGGTCTGGGCGGCCAGCGGCTCGGGAGGGACAGCTTCGGCCCTGCTGCAGGACTATGACAGGCCGCTGTGCGGGGCCTGGTATCTGACCGGGCGTATTAACGGCAGACGTTTTTCGGGCTGGCTGGGATGTCACTGGTGCTATGAAGGGGAGGAGGTGGAACTGCTGGCGGCGCCGGTCGGCGAGGAGTATCTGGTGTATGCCATCCACAAGCCAGAGGAGCAGTCCCTGTGCATGACGCCGGGGTGTTACCGGGGAAAGAATCAGGCGCGCCGGGCGGCAGTGCGTATCCCGTTGCGGGTTTGCTATCTGTGCCTGGCCGTTGTCCTCATAACATTGCTGTGTAGCGATGGTATGGCATCATTTTACGATCCTATGTTCTATATATTTATAGCAGGCACAATAGTTTTTCTGCTGGTGATGTGCCTGCTTCCCGCGGCCTGGTCAATTTACAAACACAAGCCGTTACCGGAAGAAACGCTGTCAGAGGAGATATTCACCCTGCTGGGCTGGGAAAACGTGGCGGATATTAACCTGGAAACTCTACATAAACGGCGAAAAAAAGAGTGGAAGCGAACAGAGATCCCGCCAAACCCTCTGCGCAAAGGTACGCCCTTTGATCATTCAGGAATAAGAGCAGGCATTTTTTATTATTAATAAGGATGCTGAATGGTTCTTAACGGTCTGGATAAATTATGAAAAAAGAACTGAAATTCTCGGACGGGTTGCGAAGAAGTCTGGAAGGCAGCAATAAAAAATATCCGCTTCATAACTATCTGCAGCAAAAAAGTGAGCTGGCGCGAACGCAGGAAATTCTGCGCAATATCGAGGCCAAAAATGAAAAAGGAAAATGGCTGGCACATTTTCGCCTGAAAGAGAAAGAACTGCTGGAGGCGCTGAAAAACGCCCCGCCGGACCCGGTGCTGCCGCCTCCGGCACCGCTGATTAAAGTTCGGGGCGTCATAGAAAAACTGACGCAGCGGCGGGTGGTGCAGCATTTCGACGTTCTGTCCTATCCGGAAGGAAACGCCTACTACACCCGGTATAAAAAGAAGATGGCGGCGTCGGCGGTGGTCTGGGCGGCCAGCGGCTCGGGAGGGACAGCTTCGGCCCTGCTGCAGGACTATGACAGGCCGCTGTGCGGGGCCTGGTATCTGACCGGGCGCATTAACGGCAGACGTTTTTCGGGCTGGCTGGGGTATCACTGGTGCTATGAAGGCGAGGAGGTGGAACTGCTGGCAGCGCCGGTCGGTGAGGAGTATCTGGTGTATGCCATCCACAAGCCGGAGGAGCAGTCAGTGTGCATGACGCCGGGGTGTTACCGGGGAAAGAATCAGGCGCGCCGGGCGGCAGTGCGTATCCCGTTGCGGGTTTGCTATCTGAGCCTGGCAATAGTAACTCCTGCAGTTATACATATTCATAATGGATGGGAGGCATTTTCTGACCCGGAATTTTACATGATGTTGGCTGTGTTTTGTCTTATGTCATTGGGGTTGTGTCTGCTTCCCGCGGCCTGGTCAATTTACAAACACAAACCGTTACCGGAAGAAACGCTGTCAGAGGAGATATTCACCCTGCTGGGCTGGGAAAACGTGGCGGATATTAACCTGGAAACTCTGCATAAACGGCGAAAAAAAGAGTGGAGGCGAACAGAGATCCCGCCAAACCCTCTGCGCAAAGGTACGCCCTTTGATCATTCAGGAATAAGAGCAGGCATTTTTTATTATTAATAAGGATGTTGAATGGTTCTTAACGGTCTGGATAAATTATGAAAAAAGAACTGAAATTCTCGGACGGGTTGCGAAGAAGTCTGGAAGGCAGCAATAAAAAATATCCGCTTCATAACTATCTGCAGCAAAAAAGTGAGCTGGCGCGAACGCAGGAAATTCTGCGCAATATCGAGGCCAAAAATGAAAAAGGAAAATGGCTGGCACATTTTCGCCTGAAAGAGAAAGAACTGCTGGAGGCGCTGAAAAACGCCCCGCCGGACCCGGTGCTGCCGCCTCCGGCACCGCTGATTAAAGTTCGGGGCGTCATAGAAAAACTGACGCAGCGGCGGGTGGTGCAGCATTTCGACGTTCTGTCCTATCCGGAAGGAAACGCCTACTACACCCGGTATAAAAAGAAGATGGCGGCGTCGGCGGTGGTCTGGGCGGCCAGCGGCTCGGGAGGGACAGCTTCGGCCCTGCTGCAGGACTATGACAGGCCGCTGTGCGGGGCCTGGTATCTGACCGGGCGTATTAACGGCAGACGTTTTTCGGGCTGGCTGGGATGTCACTGGTGCTATGAAGGGGAGGAGGTGGAACTGCTGGCGGCGCCGGTCGGCGAGGAGTATCTGGTGTATGCCATCCACAAGCCAGAGGAGCAGTCCCTGTGCATGACGCCGGGGTGTTACCGGGGAAAGAATCAGGCGCGCCGGGCGGCAGTGCGTATCCCGTTGCGGGTTTGCTATCTCTGTCTGGCTCTTATTATCCCATTGTATATACATGTATATAATGGATGGGAGGCATTCTCAAATCCATATTTTTATTCACTTATGGCAGTAGCTTTTCTAGCCTTACTGGGGTTATGTCTGCTTCCCGCGGCCTGGTCAATTTACAAACACAAGCCGTTACCGGAAGAAACGCTGTCAGAGGAGATATTCACCCTGCTGGGCTGGGAAAACGTGGCGGATATTAACCTGGAAACTCTGCATAAACGGCGAAAAAAAGAGTGGAGGCGAACAGAGATCCCGCCAAACCCTCTGCGCAAAGGTACGCCCTTTGATCATTCAGGAGGGACATTTTGTTTTTTTTATTATTAATAAGGATGCTGAATGGTTTTTAACGGTCTGGATAAATTATGAAAAAAGACCTGAAATTCTCAGACGGGTTGCGAAGAAGTCTGGAAGGCAGCAATAAAAAATATCCGCTTCATAACTATCTGCAGCAAAAAAAATGAACTGTCGCGAACGCAGGAAATTCTGCGCAATATATCGGGCTGGCTGAGATGAAAAATCATAAATGTGACTGTATGTCACAGGGACCGGCATTACTACCCGTACGCTATGCGGTGATTCCTGAATATATTAAAGAACCGTTACCGGAGTGGGCAACATCAGGAGTATCGGCTTACCCGGTGGAAAACGAAAATTACCACTATGCGCTGCGCGCAATGCGCAGAGGATATATCTATATCTACTATCCGTATCTGACGGACTGGGAGGCGTGGTCGGTATGTGATGACGGCAGTTTGTGGAAACAGCTTTCGGCGAAAAATGTCCTGGAGAAAGCAGAGCCTGACTGTCGGCAGGGAACCTACAGTAATGGCGGAAAGGATTTTCTGACGCTGCCCTATGAAGTTCTGGAGAATGACATCTGGATAGCATTCACGCAGTGTCCGTGGACGGAAAATACGCTGGAGCGTTACGCGAGCGATGGCGTGCAACGGCAGAGCAGAATGCAGTGCGTGAGTTCATCGAACTGGAGGGCGCCACAGGCTTCACAGCAAATAACGGAGGCAACCACAGCGAATCTTGCCAGTGTTCTGGATTACATTCCGGCGCAGGGCAGCATGCTGAGCCCGGGAATGCGGTTACCTTATGGCACCCATAATAAAATACGCGTCAGCCAGTGTGTGAATGAACGCTATGCAATAGTCAAAGAGCCGGGGCCGCAGGAGACATTGTACCCGTGGAAGAGTGGAGTGGTCGGAAACACAATCCGGCAGATGAAGGAACGGGGTGTGAAGCCAGGCGGTTCCCCGGTCACACCGTTGCTGATGGCGCTGCATGATGCAACAGGGATAACGCATGAGCTGACGGGATGGACAAACGATGTCCTGGCGATGGCGAAGATATTCGGTGATGAACGCGCCCTGGAGTTCTGTACCCAGAATCTGATAAACGGTGTTAAGGAGATTGTTAACAAAAGCTCGGAACAGAATGTTGAAGCCCAGCTTTCTGTATTACCCTAGGAAACATTTATCTCTCCTCCTGCAATGGATTATTCTTATTACATGTATGTCCAGAATGAGAAATCTAAAGGAACAGATCCGAAGGATATACTAACTCGCGAAGAGTTCGAAAAACAGATAAAGGGAAAACAAAACGAAGTTTATAAAAAACACCAGGTCGCTAATGATTGGTCTAAATATGCTCGAATGATCAATCAGAGCAAATGGGATTCTTTTAATAAATGTTGTGCTGATCTTACACAAAAAATTGATGAGCAACTCGCTAAACTGATTATCTATCGTTGTGAATGGTTACAGACTTCTTTATTTATAACAATGTTACAGGATTTTTTCTCTAATGACCCTGTTGATAATGCAAACTATCGTGAAATTGCTGCATTCGCGATGGCTGGGCTTAATGAGTCGCCATCAGGTGTAAAATTGCTGGATGACTGGATCGACGCATATACCACGACAAGTAAAACTAATCTCGTCTGGAGAACACATTTTTATAATAATCCAGAAATAATGGCAGATGCAGAGCCATTATTGGCTAGCTTGCAACAGTGTAGCATATCTCCGGTTTCTGAAAATGATGTGCTCTACTTTTTTGAGAAGAATGGCGCTAAACTTAATAAAATATTTAAAGGTTTTGAAAAAGCAACGAGTGAAATTTCAAAACCTCTGGATAGCAATGCCGTATTCTCGAAAAGAGTGCTGTATAAAATAGATCAGCACATGGTTACCGTGGGGACCAGGTTTTTTTCCGTATCACGGATTGGACCTGTGCTCAATACCATGAATGACCTTATAGTTCGAACTCTTTTTTCGCTATCTTCTGGAAAGTCAGAGTCAGAAACAAAAATGTTGTTCAGTAAATATTTTGGCTGGGCAACGGAGCGTAGGGCTTACATTACTGGCACTGTTTTTTACAGCACGCAAAGAGCCATTCGGGCTGATCGTCTCCGGGTGGCGAGTAATAAATATGCCGCACTTGAAAAAGCGTATGCAGATTATCTTCGCCAGCCTGCAGGATCTTCTGGTTATGCGGTGACCAGTATTAGAATTTTTGTTTTATTTTTCAATGTGGTCGAACTGTATAACCAACTCGATAACTTTAACAATAAACCCTCTGACTATGCCAAGGTAGTCAGCGCAATATCGGCAACGGCAAGCGGGATTATTGATATTGCAACACCTGCAATGGAGGTCATTCTTAAAGAGAAAAATAGTCTCCACTACATGAAAATGTCTGGCGCAGGATGCTCGCTGATAAGTGCTGGCCTTTCGCTGGGATTAGATTTTTCCACATTGTTGAATAAAGTTAGCTTACCGAATTCCAGTAAAAAATGGGCATTTACCGGCTTATATTTAGTTAAGACTCTTAGTGATGTTGCCATTATTGCCAAAGCGGAAGGGAAATTGATGTCGGTGTTGATTGAACGCTTTGGTTGGGATACCGCTAGAGGGGGATTGGCCGTATGGCTGGGAAAAGCCGCAGCACCACAATTAACAAAATTAGGTGTCGAATGGGTAGGGTTGTTGGCTTCGTGGGAGGTTGCCCTGTTATTGATGGTGGCTGAATATATTTTGACTGAATATTATTCACGTGATGCGTTACAGTCTTGGATTGAGAATAGTTTATTTGGTGATGATAATTCGATTGATATCGATAGTTATGCGCCGGAAAAAATAAATATGTTTATTGATGAGGCCCGAAATTCACTGCAAGAAAGCACACGTCAATTATCTTCAGGTAAAAAACAACAACGTGGAAAACCAATAATTTACTGGCCATTTATTATCTATGATGAGCCGGAAGTCCCTGCTGTGGTTTAATTTTGGAGCAACGAAATATTATGACAGAAGATGATGAACTGTTCGCCGATATGCCCCGGGCCTATATCCGGGGGCTGGAGAAGGGTAAAGGGTATGTGAAAGAAAACTATCTCCGGGAGCGCAGGGAATGGATAAAATTAAGACAAACCATTGCGTACTATGAATCGGAAGGCAAGAAGAAGCATAAAAAACGGCTGGCGGAACTGTATCGTGAAGAAAAGCAGCTGGCAAAAGCGCTGGCTGATATGCCACCGGACCCGATACTGCCCCCGCCAGCCCCGCTGATAAAGGTCAGGGGAGTGGTGAAAAACTATCACCAGCGCTGCCTGACGCACTATTTTGACACCAAAGCCTATCCGCAGACGTGGGAGTATTTCAGCAGGCAGGATGAGAACATGGCGTCTGCCGCGATGGTGCTGGCCTCGATGGGCTCAGCGGCAACGGCGCAGGGCATGGTGGCGAGCAATGAAGACAGGGTTCCAGCTGCTGCGTGGTACGTTACTGGCGAAATCAACGGTCGGCAGTTTTCGGGGTGGCTGGGAGCGCCCTATTGTCGGGAAGGTGAGGAAGTGGAACTGATTGCCGCGCCGGTGGGAGAGGAGTACCTGGTCTATGCCCTTGTCCGGCCGCATGCGCGCTCGCTGACTATGCCACCGTGGTGTTACCAGGGAGTACGACGGGCACGAATTGACGGGATGAAAGTCCCCATTTCGGTCGTTATTTTATTAATTATTATTATGTTGATAGTGTTTATTTATCAGGATGGCTGGATTGTTAGTGAAAAAATGGTGAGTGGGGTAACGATGTTCCTGACCATGGGAACCTTTCTGTATATCCTTCCTGCAATATGGGCAATCTGGCGACGCCACCCCTTTCCGAAAGAACAGTTGACGGAGGAGATATTGACTGTTGCTGGCTGGGATAATGTGACGAATATTGATCTTCGGAAACTCGACAAGAAAAATATAAAAGAATTTAAGAAGCAAGGGCGGTCTGTTCGATTACTTAAATCAGGATGGTGGTTTTTTTACTATTAGTTGACAATTATTTAAGTTTTGAATTTTAAAGCTAATATTTTTGACGGGAAAGATATTAATATTATCTGATCTTTATCTAATTGTATAAATGTGTAGGAAGGTGTGTTTTTATCTTTTTCGAAAGTTTATATGTCGCTAGTTATATTTTTTATAGTGAGGGTTTATGTTTCAAGGTTTGGTCAGGCTCAATGATCCATTAAGTAGTGGTGGTAAAGTGATTTCTGTTTCGTCAACGATAATTATCGATGGTTTAGGTGTTGCACTGCTTGGTGATACTGTTATATGCCCAATTCCATTTCATGGCGTAAATAAGATAATCCAGGGTTCTTCAGAGTGGATCTCAGATGGAAAACCAGTAGCCGTGCATAAATGTATCTGCCAATGTGGTTGTTATGTTATTTCAACACTTCCCTGTACGGGGGTCTGGTAAGTTAAAATGAGTTGGAATATTCCAGATAAAAAGATAATACAACCTGTACCTTCTATTAGGTGGGGCCGCGATAGTGGTATTTTTTTCTCATTGTTAATAACTGTTGTTCTGCTATTCAGTTTATTATATTACATTACTCATAATAATGATTCTTTTTATTATGCTTTTGTAATATCTTTAATTATTTTTTTAGCATTCATTATATACTTAGGTCTTCGATTATTTCAGCGAGGATTGTCTCTTGAAAAAAATGAAATGATATTAACGGAAGCTTCTAATATTGATTGTAAGTGGTCTGAATGGGCTTCTGATTATTTAAGTGTTGTAGATTATAGTTATCTCTTTCCCGAAGATTCTCAGATGCTAAATTTACTTGAAGAAAATGAGTTCAATGCAATTGGGGCCAGGGCATTAAATTTCCCAGAATCGATTGGCTATACTGCTTTATTTCATGAGTTATTAGCTCCCATAAGAGCTAGATTAATGGATGTTACTTCTGAAAATGGTTTGATTATTAATTTTATTGTTGGTCAGGTATCGGGGGTTTCAACATGGCAGTCTTTTTTATTGGCCTGGAAACAACTTGGCCTCTCTGATGCTATAATTAATAGCAGTGAATTTATCTTTCACGACTATGTATTAAATATTGAGGAATGGCTAAGTGTTACGGAGGATAAATTTAGATTAATTATTGTAGGGGAAAAGTCAACGGATATTAATAATAAACATCCTGGTACGGGGGATGGTATGTGTGCTTTTCTTTTTGCTCCAGCGATTTTAATTAAACAGAATAATATTGCCGAGAAGGCAAGACTATATAGATCTATTTCTACAAATGAAGATAATCTGATCAAAGATCTTAACAATTTGATTTTTTATCAGGCCAGTGTCGGGATGGTTGATAATTTTTTGATAGGAAAAAATAGCAATAAAAAAGATGTAGCTAAGGCAGCTGTTGTTCTTAACGAACATAATAAAAATCTTGAGCAGTATTATGCTGAATTATATGTTGGTATTCATGGAGAATTTGATATCTGGGTGATGTTAATGTTTTCTTTATTAAATATAAAAGATATAGATGCTGTTGATCTGATATTCTCAGAGTCGGATGGAAATATTATATTGTCGAGGGTTAAAAAAATTAGAAGTCGGGAATAGATATATGCAAAAGTCTAGCTTGTTGCGATTATGTGGTTTGTTATTTATTTTGGTTGTTGTTGGTTTGATATGCTATGTAGTACTTTATTACTACGGAGGGTATTTCGGGGTGACAACCCCAACAACCAGGGTCATAGTTATCACATCGATTTTATTAGCACTGTGTTATATTTTTAAAATATGGCAAGTGAATGCGTTGAAATCAGTGTTAGGAGCGTATGTACCATTATTAAAATATAAAGCCATTGCTTATTTTCTTTTGCCATGGAAGTCAGCTTATGAGTCAAATGTAGAAAATAATACTGCAGCTACATTGGACAGCAATATATTCATTAACTTCTACTCTACACTTAAAGATAACTACGGTCGCCGCTGGCGCGCCAAAACGCGTATCCTGCTGGTGATGGGGGATGCTCCTCAGGTTGATCAACTGGTACCTGAACTCACCTCCCAGCGCTGGGTTGAAGGGGATGGCGTGGTGTTAATCTGGGGAGGCAAGCTCACTGCAACGCCAGATGTCTCGCTGTTTGATACGATACGCAAACTGCATCGGCGCCCGCTGGATGGGGTTGTATGGGTAACCCATACTTTTCAGCAACATGATGCCTTGCTTCAATCAGCCCCTGTTGTGCCCTTAACTTCACAGCAAATGGATGAGGCCGCCCGCCATCTTCTGGCTGTTTTTACCACGCTTCGCTGGCGAGTGCCGTTATACCTCTGGTCGCTGCATGGCGCTCAATTTGTACCGGATAACGTAACCTTACACTCTGCGACGTGTATGTTCCCTTCAAAATGCACCACGGCTTTATGTCGTTCGCAGTTGACCTCGTTGGCAATGCAGATGGCGGAGCAGGGCACGCAGCAGGTTACGCGAAATATCCGCGATAACTTTTTACTGAAAATGGCTAATTTGCTGATGCCTAATGCAGAAGCCATCAGCGACTCGTTGACCACTTTTTTCAGCCCGCATCGGCCCCTGCCGCTGGCGGCGGTAATCTTGAGCCAGTATGCGGAAAGTACCCCATCGCGCGTTGCGCATGCCTGGACGCGTGATGAGCGTTGGCGCGCGTTGCTTGATTCACTCCCTGCGTTACCTGCGGAGCTAAAGGCACAACGCACAGGCCGTTCAGGGATTCGAGTGCTGGCAGTCGGTACAGCCGGTTTGATGCTGCTATGGGGCGCGGGAATGGCGGTTTCTTTCCTGGCTAATCGCAATATGATCACCGAAAGCCTGGACCAGGCGAGACTGGCCGGCGGTCCGGATAAACCGCTCGCCGAGCGTCTTACGGCGTTATCCGCTCTTCAGCAAACGCCGGGCATGCTTCGCTGGCGTCAGCAGAATGGCGTGCCGTGGTATTACCGCTTTGGCTTGAGCCAAAATGATGCTCTGCTGGATGCCCTATGGCCGCGTTATACGCGTATTGCTATTCCACTACTGCGTGATGAAGCCGCACAACATCTCACTCAGGAATTGACGGCGTTAACGAGACTGGCACCGGATAGCCCGCAGTTTGCAGCTCGGGCAAAGATCGCCTACAACCAGTTGAAAATGTATCTGATGCTCTCCCGGCCCGAACAGATGGAGGCGTCATTTTTTAGTCAGGCGCTGATGCAAGACTGGCCAGAGCGCGCGGGTATTTCGCGCGCATCATGGCAAGGCGTTGGGCCGGGGCTCTGGCAATTCTGGGGAGAAAACCTTCTGGCGCATCCTGAATGGAAAATAGCGGCCGATAAAAATCTTATTAGCCAGGTGCGAACACTGTTAATTCGTCAGATGGGGATCCGCAATGGCGAAGCCGCCCTGTATCAGAAAATCATTGAACAGGTGACTCCGCATTACACCGATCTTCGTCTGGAGGACATGACCGGCGATACTCGGGCAGACCTGGTATTTTATACCCGGAGTTCGGTTGCTGGCGTGTATACCCGCCAAGCCTGGGAAGAGGAGGTTTTGCCCGCCATAGAAAAAATCGTAAGCAACCGCCGTGAAGAGATGGATCAGGTGCTGGGGGATGAAACGCACTCTGCAAGCGACCCTCTCTCTCCACAGGCGTTAAAGGCGCGTCTTAGCGAGCGTTACTTTATGGATTTTGCCGACAACTGGCTGGATTTTCTCAACAGTATTCGCTGGAAGCGCACCCAAACGCTGAGTGATGCCATCGATCAACTCACATTGATTGCAGATATCCGTCAGTCTCCTCTGGTTGCGTTAATGAATACGCTCGCCGTTCAGGGACGTACAGGGTTAACCGGGGAAGCGTTGTCGGACTCACTAGTGAAGTCGGCAAAGGATCTGTTTAACACCAAAGAGAAACAGACCATTGACCAGCATGCACGGGAAGAAGGTCCTATGGCGAGTACCTTCTCGCCAATCCTGGCATTGATGGATGAACAATCGGCTGGGCAGGATATCAGCCATCTGAGTCTGCAAACCTACCTGACCCGGGTAACGCAGGTCAGGCTGAAACTCCAGCAGATTACTAACGCTGCCGATCCGCAGGGAATGAGTCAGGCCCTGGCGCAGACGGTATTTCAGGGCAAAACCGTTGATCTCACTACCACGCGTGACTATGGAAATCTGGTGGCTGCCAGTCTGGGGCAAGCATGGAGTGGATTTGGTCAAACAATGTTTGTTCAGCCGCTGGAGCAGTCATGGCAGCAGGTGTTGCAGCCAACCGCGGCGGGTCTGAATGCGCAATGGAAGGCGCTGATTGTGAATGACTGGAACAGCGCATTCGGTGGACGTTATCCGTTCCGTGATGTCGGCAGCGAGGCTTCCCTGCCGCTGCTGGCGCAATATCTGCGAAGCGATAATGGCCGAATTCAGCATTTTCTCGAAAGTCATTTAAGCGGTGTGCTGCATAAACAGGGAAGTCACTGGGTTGCCGACACGGTGAATGCTCAGGGACTGGTATTTAATCCTGTGTTCCTCGAGGCGATGGACCAGCTCAGTCAAATTGCGGATGTCGCTTTTATTCGTGGAGAAGCCGGGATTCGTTTTGAACTGCGTCCTGGAACGGCACGGGATGTGATGCAGACAGACCTCGTGCTGGATGGCCAGAAACTCACCTACGTTAATCAGATGCCTACGTGGAAAAACGTTGTCTGGCCTGCCGATACGCAAGCGTCAGGAGCAACCCTAAGCTGGGTGAGCACGAATACGGGAACCCGAATCTACTCAGATAACCCCGGTACCTGGGGCTGGATAAGACTGCTTGAGAAAGCGGAGATAACTGATAATGCTGGCGTGAGCAGCGGTTTTAACCTGCGCTGGACTGCGCAAGATGGATTGCCGCTGAACTATACCTTGCGCACGGAAGCGGGTGAAGGTCCCCTTGCATTACTCAAACTCCGCGATTTTGAACTACCCGAAGCAATTTTTATTGTTAGCAGCAAGCTTTCCTCAGAGGAAGAAGAATGAGCGCTCTGAATCGTCTACTGGCCGCCAGTGCGGATTCGACAGATGAACAACAGCAACTGATGGAACAGGCACAAACGCAGACTGCGCTATGGCAAAACTGGTTATTGCCAATTTCAGCAGCCAACCCGGGTGGTGACGATCCTGGCTATGACGATGATTTTCAGCGCATGCGGGAAGAGGTGAATAAACTTTCTGGCGCACAAACGGATCTCATCATTGAGCTTGCGGAAAAACTCCTGATCAACACTTGTAAGGATGTCCGTGTTGTCACTTATTACACATGGGCGCGTTTGCACCAGGATGGTGAGTCCGGCCTGGCGGATGGTCTGATTTTGCTGGCTGGCCTGATGCAGCAATATGGCGATACTCTCCATCCCTTAAAAGCGAATAGTCATAAAGCCGCCCTCGAATGGTTAGCAGGCGGGCGGATGCTGGATAGTCTGGCGCGATTCCCGGAAGTTTCACGACCTGACGCGCAACGGATCGCCGGTGCGCTGATGTTGCTGGACCAGCAATTTAATCAGCGAGAGGAGAGCATTCGCCCTGGGCTTGGAGCGCTGTATAGCGCGCTGGAGAACCGTCTGGCCCAATCAGGTGGTGCTCAGGCATTGGTACCACAAAATATCAGCACCCAAACCGCTCGGTACAGCGCAGATACTCCCGTCCTCAAAAGTATTGCCTCGGGCCGGGAGTTGCTGGAGCAGGCACGGGTGTTGGCCAAATACCTGGCCGATCAGCCAGATGGCTGGCTGGCGGCGCATCATTTGATGAAAAGCGTGCGGCTCGATACGGTCAGCCAGCTTCCTCCGCCAGATGGCGCCGGACGTACACGTCTGGAACCGCCCAAGAGTGATTACCGTGCGCAGCTTAAACGTCTTTATTTGCAGCAAAGCTGGACTGAATTGATTGAGTTAACTGACAGCTTATTTGTTGAGGGAGTGAATCATTTTTGGCTTGATGTGCAGTGGTACCTTCATCAGGCATTAATGAGGGCTGGATCGCCATGGGATAAAAATGCCGGGATTATCATCAGCGATCTGAAAATGTTGCTGCATCGGATGCCGGGTCTGGAAACGCTGGCATTTAACGACGGAATGCCCTTTGCCGATGACGTCACGCGTGAGTGGATCGCCCGTGAGGTGCTGCAGGAAAGTGACTGGCAAACGGAAAAAGTCACTGCGGCTACCGCAGGGGCGGACGACGATATCCTGCTACTTGAAAGCGAGGCCTTGACGCTGGCGGATAGCGAAGGCGTTGAAGCCGCGCTCGCCTGGCTTCAGGCTCGCCCTGGCGTGATTTCACGTCGACAACGCTGGTTACGCCAACTGTTGATGGCTCGCCTGACGGAACAATGTGGGCGCAACGATCTCGCGCTGCATTTGCTTGGCGAGTTGAATGCGACAGCACACTCTCTCACCCTCAAACAATGGGAGCCTGAACTGCTGTTTGAAGTAAAAGCGCGACGGCTGAAACTTCTGCGTTTAAAAGCCAATCGCAGTGAAAGTGACAAAGCGCGTCTGATGCCGGAGATGGACTTACTGTTGTCCGGACTGGTAGCCATTGATCCTGCCAGAGCTGCCGTCTTGTGTGGCTAAAACAAAATAAGTGAACTGTAAAATGGAAGACTTAACTCTGCGTTATTATGACGCGGAAATGCGTTATTTAAGGGAAGCGGCAAAAGAGTTTGCGCAGGCGCATCCGGATCGTGCAGCCATGCTGGATCTGGATAAAGCTGGTATTCCCGATCCCTATGTGGAGCGATTATTTGAAGGTTTTGCATTCTCGATGGGGCGATTGCGGGCCAAAATTGACGATCATCTTCCTGAATTTACCGAAGGTTTGATGAGTCTGCTGTGGCCTCATTATTTACGTACCATTCCTTCCTTAAGTATTGTCGAGCTTTTGCCTGATATTGATGTGCTGAAAATGAGCGAGAGGATTAACGCGCGGTTTGGCGTATTGTCACAGCCCGTCGGTCCTAAAAAAACGGTATGTCAGTATCGTACTACACAGCCCGTCACGCTCAATCCGCTGTCTGTCACGGCGGTGAATATCGATGCGGAACCTGACGGACGCTCGGTCATCCGTATGCGAATAAAGTGCAATCCACAGATGGACTGGTCGCAAACTGATCTGACGCGCCTCAGTTTTTACCTGAGCGGTGATGCGCCGGTGACCCATGCGCTGCACCTTGCTTTGACAAAGCGTCTGGCCTCTCTTTATCTGAGGCTCCCCAAAAGCGTAGAGCGTATTCGACTGGATGGTTACTTTTCACCTGGCGGATTTGCCAGTGAAGACAGTTTATGGCCAAAAGGCGATACGGCGTTTGGCGGCTGGCAATTATTGCTTGAGTATTTTACGTTCCGCGAAAAATTTATGTTTGTCCATCTTAACGGTCTGGAAAAGATAATGTTTCCTGCTGGTATAGATTGCTTTGAAATAGAGGTGGTACTGACTCAACAGTGGAATTCTGAGCTTCCTCTGGGGAGTGAAAATATTCGTCTTCATTGCGTTCCGGTGATTAATCTCTTCACTATGGAGGCCGATCCACTGGTGGTTAATGGACTAGAAAGCGAATATTTGCTGCGTCCGCGCAGGTTGCAGGATGGGCATACGGAAATTTATGCAGTCGATGCGGTTTCAGGTTCACAGCGAACGCATAACGCCGTCTATGCTCCTTTCACCAGTTTTCGCCATAAGGGAGGCATGATGCGCCGTAACGCGCCAGAGCGTTATTACCATACTCGCGTCAGACGCGGCGTATCCGGATTATATGATACATGGTTGATCCTTGGAGGAGATGCCTGGGAGCGGGATCGTCTTGCTGAGCAGGAAACCTTGTCATTAAAAGTGACCGGAACAAACGGTCAACTACCCAGGCGAGCTTTGCAGAGTTCATTGCTCAATCGCTGCGAGCAGATCCTCCAGACGCCGATTGCCGTGCGCAATCTGTGTAAGCCGACACTACCTGCTTATCCTCCCGCAGAGGATCGTTTTCACTGGCGAGTGTTGAGCCACCTGGGATCCAGCTTTCTGAATATGATGGCCAGCGCAGAAGTGCTCAAAGGAACGTTGTCTCTCTATAACTGGCAGGACGATGAGCTTAATTATCGTCGTCTGGATGCGATCATGGATGTTCAGCAACATGAAATACAGCGCTTTGAAAAAGGATTTTTACTCCGTGGTGTGGATATCGAAATAACGCTTGATGAGAACGGATTTACCGGTGAGGGCGATATTCATCTGTTTGGTGAAATGCTTAACCGCTTTTTTGTGTTGTATGCGGATATTCACTTATTTAATCAGCTTACTTTAATCATACAGCCGGCAGGGAAAAGCTTGCGATGGAAAGAGAATCACAATCAGCGACTACCCGGCTGCTAAATAGCCTTGGTGAAAACCTATCCCGTACTAATTTTTATCGTTTCTGCCAGTTGTTGGAACAGTGGAATCCACAAACGCCAAGTCCTGGAAGCCAACAAAGTCCGCGCTTCGATACCATTCGTTTTCGTCCTCATCCCGGGATGGGGTTCCCGGCGGGGGAGCTAAAAAATGCAGAATATGATCCGCTACAACCCATACTTCCACCAACGGTTCGTGTCACTTTTATGGGATTGTATGGCGTGGAATCGCCGCTGCCGACAACCTATCAGGATGATATTGCCCAGCGTCAGGATGGTTCGGACGTTGCTGCTGAGTTTCTGGATATTTTTAACCATCGCTTAATTACGCAGTTTTATCGAATCTGGCGTAAATACAGCTATCCGGCGACCTTCCGCCCAGGCGCTACAGATGAAACATCACAATATTTACTGGGGTTGACCGGGTTGGGCATTCGGGGATGCGCCACGCAAACCGAGGCGCCGTTATCGCGTTTTTTGGCGCTGTTGGGAATCATGAGAATGCCAACGCGTACGGCGGAAGGTATATCCGCGCTGGTATCTTTATTATCACCAACAACAAATATCACCGTGACTCCTCATGATAAGCGCTTAATCCTGCAGGATAAGCCGTTAAAAATGAGTACGCGGCAACCCGTTAGCCTCCATTCTCGCCCGGTGATGGGACATAGCGCTGTAGATATTAACAGCCAGGTGCTTATTACTCTTACAACGGATGTTCCCGATGAGGTTCGCGACTGGTTACCGGGCGGCCAGCTTTATCATGATTTTCTCGCGCTGATGCACGTGTATTTAGGCGCCAGAGTCAATGCAAGGCTGCAATTACGCATTCCTCGCTCGGCACTTCCGGATGCTCAACTTACCAGTAACAAATGTGAACGGGCAGTACAGCTTGGCCGCACGGCCGTTTTGCGTCTGGATAACCCGGAAGCTAAGAATCAATTTATAACAATTAAACTTGGGCTTTGGCAGAGCCTTAGTCAACATGATCAGCGGAGGGAAGCCGATGAGACTGGCGATTATCGCTATTAATTTTGCCGTAATAACCGGAATGACCAGTGTGGTCACTGGATGTGGTCTGACACAAAAAGTATCTGAAGGCACGGTGTCATTAACGAAGTCTATTTTTTATAAGGAAGTTAAAACGCTGCATTTGGATCTTTCCGCCAGAGAAGGCGCTAATAAAAATGCGCAGGGCATAGCGCTTTCTACGGTTGTGCGTATTTACCAACTCAAAGATCGTAAAGCGTTTGACTCGGCTAATTATCAGTCTTTATTTGTGCAAGATAGCACGGTGGTGAAAACAGATTTACTGGCCCAGAAAGATGTTTTGATACGTCCTGGTGAAAGCGTAACTGTCGATATTCCACTCGAAAAGGAAGCGCAATATGTTGCCGTAGCGGGGATGTTTATTTCTCCCGAACAGTCTGAAGATTCATGGCGCGTGGTATTACGCCGTGAAGATCTCGATCCTGATAAGGCGCGTGTGCTTGAATTAAATACCCGGACTCTGGCACTCCTGGCGCAGGAGGATGAGTAATGGTCAAGCAGCCGTCTCTTTATGACATCTTACTGGGTAATTTTTCCGGTGGTTTCCCTTTGCACTCGGTCAGTGAAAACACGCAGGTCATCTTATCCGTCCTGGATAATATGCAGCGCATTTTGAATACTCGTGCCGGTAGCCTCAAACATTTACCCGATTACGGTCTGCCGGATATGACCAAAATCCTCCAGGGAATGCCAGGTACGGCACATCAGCTTATCAGCACGCTTTCTCAGGTTTTGTTGAAGTATGAACCGCGGCTAAAAGGTATTCAGGTAACGATGCAGGAGCAGGAAACGCCGGGGCATTTGCGTTATTCCATTGATGCTGAACTGCAAGACCTTGGCATTGTTCGCTATGGTACTGATTTTACCCCTGAGGGGCGGGTTCTTATCCGTCACCTTAAGAGGCAGGGTTGGCTTGAGACTGGAGTGTACTGACATGGATAAGTATCGCATCAGCACCGGTGGTGACCCGCGTGCTTTCACGGAGTTCGGGTTGTTACGCGATGAAATCAGCAAGCTGACTCACCCCGCGCGCCCGGACGTTGACTGGCAAAAAGTTGAACAGTTAAGCCTGGCATTGTTTCGTCATAACGGCGTCGAACTGCAAACACTGTCCTGGTACACCGTCGCCAGAATACGTAATGCGGGACTGGTGGGACTTGCCGAATGCGCGGAACTCCTGGAGGCCTTACTGACGCACCACTGGAATGCAATATGGCCACAGCAAACTCATGCCCGCGTTGAGATGTTGGCATGGCTCTCAGCCCGTTTACAGCAAGAATTGCGTACGCTAACGCTGTCATATACTGATTTATCCATGGTGTATCGGGTTGAACAGAGTTTAAAACATGCCTGCGAAGTGCTGCAACGGCTTGAGTTGAAAGCGCTTAGTAAACTGGAGGCTGTCGTGACCTGGATGCACAATGCAGCTTTGCGTCTGGAGAAATCCGAACCCGATTCGGGATCGGCCATTGTGATGATACCGGCTTCAGATGCAACAAATAACGTTGTGACGTCTTTGCCACAACTGGTCTTTGTGGTTAATGAGCCAGCGTCGTCCGGGCAATCGAGCGCAGCGGTTTTAGCGACCAAAATCAATCATGGAACCCGAAGGATATGGCTGGGGTTTGCTATCGGTGTCATGGTTACAGCAGTGGTGAGTACAGGCGCTTTTCTTGGTATCAACCCTATGCGAGCCGACGGATATGAACTGGTTAAGCCATTGCCACAGGTGCCGACGCCTGAACAATTGTCCACATTGAAGCAGTCCTCAGATTTGCAGGGGAAGAAGCAAGATATAATTGCTGCAACGCAAGGGCAATTGGACGTTTTACATCGCTTGTCACCTTTGTGGTCGCGGGAATACGCTGCATCATTAGCGCAGCAGTTAGTCACTCTGTGGCCGGAAGAATCGCAGACGACAGTAATCGCGAGCAGATTACAGAAACAGTTAACTACGGAAGCGTTGCCGGAAAGTGCTCTGCAAAACTGGCATCATGCCCAGCAGGGGCTGGAAGCGTTAACCGCCCAGCTAAATGCGCTTGATGAACGCAAAGGTAAATATCTGACAGGGTCGGAGCTGAAATCAGCCATTTTCACTATCCGCCGCCAGCTTGACCAAACGCCGCCGACAGAAGAATTGTTGCGTCAAATCGATGAGGAATTAAAAAAACAGGGGAGTGTATCACCCGCTTTGTATCAGCAGCTCGATATACGACTTAACCAGCTTCTTAATCGTTATACGCTGCTGAAACAAAATGCCATTCGAGGGCGGTAGCACAGGAAATAAGCCAGCCAAAGATCATCAACTGATTCAGTTGGTTATATAAAATTTGTTGATGATCTTCGCTATAAAATCATGAAAAATTAATAATAATATTCATCAGGGATTATCACTGAGTGCCCTAAAAGGTTAACGCCAGGATCTTTATTGGGACCCCTATAGTGCACACTGCCCATCACTGCACCCTGATGCCATAGACGCGTCCTCGGAAACAGACAACGACTCATTCAATAACGCCCCGATTTCTGCTCCCAGCGCGAGGTCGTCTACCTGACCAAAATATTGCTGGCGTAGGTATCCTTGCTGATCAATTAACGTCAACGTAGGTGTACCGCGCATAGCGTAGGACAGCATGGTCTGGGGGACATCATTGTCAGGAGACGGCATATCCACCCCGACGGGGAAAGGGATGCGGTATTCTGATAGAAAGGTTTCCAGTGCCTGTGCGGTCATTACCTCATGATGTTCAAAAACCGTATGTAGGCCAATAACCGCCACCTTATCCTGTGGAAAAGTGGCATTCTGCGGCAGTCCATGGGAAACACAGCCAGGACACAGCATCTGAAATGATTCCATTACCACGACCTTGCCGCGTAATGATTCCAGGGTTATCGGCTGTGACGTATTAAACCAGCGTTCAATTGTCAATGCTGGTGCTCGCGGATGACGAATGATATTCATGTTAACTCCAGAACCCGCACTGTGGTGCGGGTTAATTTCCGTTACTGGTTTACTTTCCCCGGCAGCGTCAGCTTGCCAGAGGCCACTTTAAATACATCCTCGACGCAAAGTAGCGGCGCATGAACGGACGCATTAACTCGTAGCCCGGCAGTTACGCCATCAAACTGGCTGGCAGTGACCACCCCAATATTATCGAACGGAACTTTCACTTCTACAGTTTCGCCTGTCAGCGTAGGATTCCAGCCCGGACTGTCCAACAGTACCGGCAAGCCAGGCCAGGTTTTTGGCAGCCTAGGTTTTTGTCCCTCAGGAATATCAACTACGGCCAGTGCGCCAGGCCCGCAGACCTCGTTAGGCTTCAGCACCACCCAGTGGGTATGCCACAGATCGCCATCATTGTTGCGGTTACCATCGCCATTTTCATCATACAGCGGCGTATCATCCAGATCAGGATGGGATGTTACCGCCAGTGCCAGGATACCGGCCTTATGTTCAAATCCCACTTCATACGGATCGATCGTTGTCGGCCAGACATAAGAGAAAATTTCCGTTCCCGCCAGCTTACCTGTCACTGCAGGCTTACTTTTACCTGCCTTGCCGGAAACTGCCATATGGAAGGTGGCAACATTCCCTTCGGTAGTGACTTTAGTGTGCACAATATCAAACTCAGCCAATACAGCCTTGTCGGCGCTGGTTTTAATACCGCCCTGATGAGGCTCATTGCCATGTGCACCGGCAGAGGTGGCGACAGCCATTGCTAATACAATCGCAATACGTTTCATTTTTATCCTTAAAGCAGATCTTTAATAAACGCACCAAAGTTGATGTGAAGCGGGATACCGCCATCCAGTACCAGGGCCGGAACAGATTGCACACCAGCTTCGATGGCCTCATTCAGTCGGGTTTTATCATTTCCGAGATGAACGATTTCTACCGTGTATTGAGCGGGATCGAGTGCCAGTGCGATTTGGTGTTCTGCATCTACGCATACCGGGCAACCTGCATGAAAGAAAACGGCTGTTTTACTCATGATGACTTTCCTTGTGTAATATCAAATGGTATCGAATCGATACCATTTGATATTACACACACTGAAAATATTGTCAATATGGTTTTGAATCGATACTATTGATGACAGTAAATCCCTATCGTTAGAAAGTCTGGACGTTTGTTTATCCAGCACGTATCCCGGCAAGCAGAGGCAGGTTACTGTGACACTCTTTGATATTCTTGAACGCCTGGTGAGCCTGCAAATGGGCAGCTTTTATCGCCATCCGCAACTGAAAGGACTCCCCACAACATGGGTTCAGATTCTTTTCTATTTAACGCGATGCAATGGTTATTCCAATACGCCCGCTGCAACCACGGAATACCTCGGGCTGACTAAAGGCACGGTATCGCAGTCCCTGAATAAACTAGAGCGTGAAGGTTGGATTAGAAGAGAAAATGACGGCAAGGATAAACGGGTTGTCCATCTGGTTCTGACATCCAAAGCGAGTGAAGTGATGCATAGCATCATGCAGGAGACACTGCAGGAGCCGTGGGATTCATTAGCTTTTTCTGAGGAACAACTGAAAACAGTTTTTCTGGCCCATCTGCGGAGTATGCAGAAAAATCAGGGGGCCAGAATGTTTGGTGAGTGCCGTTTTTGCCGGTTTCATCAGTCGATAAATGGGCATCCCTGGTGTGGTCTAACAGAAGAGCCGATTCCCATGGAAAGTATCACATTAATTTGTCGTGAATTTGAGGAGCCGGAAAATAGTTGCAGCGTTAGCGCTCAGAATGAGAGAAAGGGCTAGATACTGGCTTTTGAACGGGTAAAGTGCGGACATAAAAAAATCCAGAAAATGGTATGCGCATTCTCTGGATTTAAGTCCCGTTTTCAACTGATGTGGTAACACGAGTACCATAATCATGCCGTATGGGGACTGCTGTCTTACCCGTTAAGGATTTTATCTCTTAACGAACAAGCACTGAATAAGTGGTGCCCTGACTCGGGATCGAACCAAGGACATGGGATTTTCAATCCCTTTAAAACTGCTTATGAACTGCCTTTGAGAAGCGCGGTTTGACTGGATAGCCTTACAAAAAACTTTCATATCGAGCATTACATCGGAATACATCACAAAATGATCAAATAAAACCTACCAGAATTCTACCTTGTTATTAAGAAAATAGGGATGCCCTTTTCGAGGATTACCACTACGGTTGTCTTGTGTTGATGCTAATCAGGACTGTTCTCGATTTCCCTTGATTTCACCGAGCGCGACATTAAGGTACAGAACACCATTTTGTAACGAGTAAGACAATGAATGAGATACAGCTGCAGAATGCAGCGACGCTTCTGGAAAGTGTTGTACGATGGAATGAAGTGACGGCTCTGGCTAAATTACGCTATCAGGCCGAGCTGGCACCTGATTTCAGCCTTATGGACTGGCTGAAGAATGATGAACTGGCTCTTTCACGCTATCTACGATTTTTGCTTTCTCCTGATGGAACTCATGGGCAGTCAGCACTGTTTCTAAAGGGATTTCTTTCCCTCATCGAAAAGAGTGGACACGATAGCCCTGTAGCTACCGGAGATAAAGTCAGGGTTGATTATGAAGTCACTATCGAAAATGGAAGAAAGATAGACCTGTTACTGACCTCTTCAGAAGGTGTTATTGCTATCGAAAATAAACCATGGGCAGCAGATCAGGAAAACCAGTTACGGGATTATGCGCTATGGCTGAACAAACGTGAAAGGCCCTGGAAGTTAATTTATTTATGCAACCACGAGCCGAGTGAATGGTCTCTTCCCGACACTACTCAGGAAACAATAAGGCAACATATCCTTACAATATCATGGTATGACGTCGTCGAATGGCTAAATACGTGTTTATTACATGTTCGGGCTGGTGCAGTCAGAATATTTGTTGAATCATTGATTAAATATATCAACCAGTCGATTAATGGTGAGTTTATAATGGATAATAGTCGTGAGTTGTCAGAAATCATCCGCAAGGATGGTCATTCTATTGAATCGGCATTTATGATTTTTAACCAGATGAATAAAGTTCGCAGCGATTTACTCAAAGAGTTTGTCTATGATTTAAATGCAAGTTTCATCGATTATCGTTCTATTGAAGTCCTATCGGAAAATAGTACGGATTTTTATAGTCCATTAAGTGCAGATGGTAATTACTCTTTATGCTGGAAGTTTGAATATTCAAATTATAACGGTTTATTCTTTGGCATATCAGAGATTATTCATATAGAAGAGAGGGCTGCTAAAATAGTAGCTGCAATTACAGAGAATTTCCCTCAGTTGCGCATTAGGGGACCCTACACAACCTGGTCATGGTGGAGCAGGGATTTCGATCTTCAAGGGAAAAACCGTATTCCTCGTGATTGGGGAAATGACGGAAGTGTATGGGCAAAACTCCCTGAGCGTGGTGAAGACAGTATTTTTGCTGCTGTACGAGAGATGATCCTTGCCATTCACGAAAAGATCGATATGAGTCTGTTGCGCTAAATCCCTACGCAGAGGAGAAGTAATAATGCTTCCCTTCGTCTGACTGGGCAAAGACCAGATACAGCTTACCTTGATGAATTCACCAGAAATGTATACATGCTGGGAATAATGATCATTGAAAGTTTGGGGGCTAACAGATGAGGAGTCAGTAACCGGAGGGGCAGGGATCTACTAACGGGAATGTTCAGACGGGATACGAAACGCAGGATGGTAATGTCTGAGCTGAGAGCAACCAAAAATCCCCGGCCCCAGAAAGCAAAAAACCAGCCCTAAGGCTGGTTTTTCTAAATAGTGGTGCCCGGACTCGGAATCGAACCAAGGACACGGGGATTTTCAATCCCCTGCTCTACCGACTGAGCTATCCGGGCAACGAGGCGCATTAAACCCGATTCGCTTCGCTTCGTCAACGAAATTTCTTCAAATCAATGCAGACTGCACAATCTATCACCACATTGCTGCTAATGCACGCATTCTCAGGCAAAAAATGCCGTCCAGGCGGCGGAAAGCGGCATTGCCAGCAGCAGGGCAGGAAGCATATTCACAACCGCAAACATTTTGATGCCGCAAATACGCAAACCGGTTGCCAGCAGCAATAGACCGCCTACGGCGCTGAAATCGGCCATCATAGCTGGCGTCGTCAGGGGTAAAATCAGTGCTGCACAGGTGGCAAGCGTTAACTGGATTGCCAGCATCGGCATGCAAATGGCGGATACCGCGATTCCCAGCGAACAGGCAAAAATGATGGCCGTGAAGAAATCCAAAAATGACTTGGCGATTAAAATATTCGGGTCGCCGGTCATCCCTTCATGTATCGCACCGAAGATCCCGGTACCGCTGGCGCAAAACAGCACAATGATAGCCACATAGCTTTGAATAAAGGATTCGTGCGTTACGTTGGCGTCCGAGCGGGTGAAAAGCTGCTGCGCTTTGGCTACCGCAGCATTGATCCCTTTTTCCAGATGACAAAACTCGCCAATTAACGCGCCGACGAGCGTTGCCAGAACCATCACCGGTAGATTGGCGCATTTGATAACCAGCAAGATACCAATCCCTAACGAGGCCAGCCCGAAAATAGAGGTCATGGAGACCCGAATGCGTTCTGGTATATGCTGGCTGAGCAGCGCGCCGAGAATGCCACCAAATAAAATGGCGCTGGCATTAATAAAGGGTCCGATTACCACATTTGCTCCTGCATACCCATCATCGTCTTGATACTAAAGGCAATTAGCTGGGTGAAATTATGTTTCAGATTGCATTATTATGCCGCAACTTTCAGACGAAATGCTTGCTTATCTGTAAGGTTTTCGCACAGGATTTTATCTTGCGCCTGTAAGTGAAAGGTGCCATGATTGCGCGAAATTTCTCCTGTCTGAATGGGGCTGCCTGGGATGATATTACTCCCCCTACATCGCCTTCAACATCGCCTTTTTGCGCGACGTTTGCCCCTTCCCGCGACTTATCTTTACGCTCCCACCATGCGGTGAGGGCAGCGCACGCTCACTGCAGGATAACAGTAAAATCAGAGGCTATCTGCTTTTACTGATGTCTGGCGGGCGGGGCTGGTAACCAGTTTGACCTGTCATTTCGTGGGCAAAGCCATGCGGCGTTGTCCGGGACTTTTGATTTTCCCGAAACGGGTTATTGCGCTTATGAAATCAATGAAAATTGCCGCCAGTAGTGAACTGGTTTCTCGTCTGTCCAGCCATCGTCAGGTGGTGTCGCTGGACAGTACCGATTTTACTGACGTTGCGGCAGTCGTCATTACCGTTGCGGACAGCCGCAGTGGGATCCTGGCTTTGCTGAAACGCACCGGTTTTCATCTACCTGTGTTTCTGTTCGCAGAGTCTGATGTTGATGTGCCTGCGGGCGTTAATGCGGTAATTCGCGGTCAGGCCCAGGACTGGCTGGAGCTGGAATCTGCTGCCTGTCAGTATGAGGAAGAGCTGCTGCCGCCGTTCTATGACACGCTTACCCAGTATGTCGAAATGGGGAACAGCACGTTTGCCTGCCCGGGACACCAACACGGTGAGTTTTTTAAGAAGCATCCTGCGGGCCGACATTTCTATGAGTTCTTTGGTGAGAATCTGTTTCGCGCGGATATGTGCAACGCTGACGTTAAGCTTGGCGATCTGTTGATTCATGAAGGATCAGCGAAACATGCGCAGAAATTTGCTGCGAAAGTTTTCCACGCGGATAAAACCTACTTTGTGCTGAATGGGACCTCTGCGGCCAATAAAGTGGTCACCAATGCGCTGCTGACGCGTGGCGATCTGGTGCTGTTTGACCGCAACAATCATAAATCGAACCACCACGGGGCGCTGATCCAGGCGGGTGCTACGCCGGTTTACCTGGAAGCGGCGCGTAATCCGTTTGGCTTTATTGGCGGCATTGATGAGCACTGCTTTGATGAGGGGTATCTGCGCCAGCAACTTCGAGAAGTTGCGCCGCAAAAGGCTGATCAACCGCGCCCGTTCCGTCTGGCGATCATTCAGTTGGGTACCTATGACGGTACGATCTACAACGCCCGACAGGTGATCGACAAGATCGGTCACCTGTGCGATTACATTCTGTTTGATTCCGCATGGGTCGGTTACGAGCAATTTATCCCGATGATGGCCGATGGGTCGCCGCTGCTGCTGGAGCTCAATGCTAACGATCCGGGGATTTTTGTCACTCAGTCGGTACACAAACAGCAGGCCGGATTCTCGCAAACCTCGCAGATCCATAAAAAGGATAACCATATTCGCGGCCAGGCGCGCTTCTGCCCGCATAAGCGTCTGAACAATGCGTTTATGCTGCATGCTTCCACCAGCCCGTTTTACCCGTTGTTTGCGGCGCTGGACGTTAACGCCAAAATCCATGAAGGCGAGAGCGGCCGTCGGCTATGGGCGGAATGTGTGACGCTGGGGATCGAGGCCCGCAAAGCGATTATTACCCGCTGTAAGCTGCTTCAACCGTTTATTCCTCCGATAGTGGATGGCAAACCGTGGGAAAGCTATCCGACACAGGTGATTGCCAGCGAGCGTCGCTTCTTTAGCTTTGAACCTGGTGCTAAATGGCATGGTTTTTCTGGATATGCACGCGACCAGTATTTTGTCGATCCCTGCAAACTGCTGTTAACCACTCCGGGCATTGATGCGCAAACCGGGCAATATACTGAGTTTGGTATTCCGGCGACGATTTTGGCGCATTATCTGCGTGAAAACGGTATCGTGCCGGAGAAATGCGACCTTAACTCGATTCTGTTCCTGCTGACCCCGGCAGAAAGCGCTGAGAAACTGGCGCAACTGGTCGCGATGCTGGCGCAGTTTGAACAGCATATTGAGGACGATACGCCGCTGGCAAACGTGCTGCCCACCGTCTTCAACAAGTATCCGGTACGTTACCGGGATTACACGCTGCGTGAACTGTGTCAGGAGATGCACTCACTGTACGTCAGCTTTGATGTGAAAGATCTGCAAAAAGCGATGTTCCGTCAGGAGAGTTTGCCTGCCGTGGCGATGAACCCACAGGATGCTAACAGCGCCTTTATCCGCGGTGATGTTGAACTGGTGCGTATTTGTGATGCCGCAGGTCGCATTGCGGCAGAAGGCGCGCTGCCTTATCCTCCGGGCGTACTGTGCGTGGTACCGGGCGAAGTATGGGGCGGGGCGGTGCAACGTTACTTCCTGGCATTGGAAGAGGGCATAAACCTGCTGCCGGGCTTCTCGCCGGAGCTGCAAGGGGTTTACAGTGAAACGGATGCAGACGGTATTAAACGTCTGTATGGATATGTTCTGAAGTAAGCGTCATCTGACCAAATAGGGCCACCATCAGGTGACCCTATTTAATCAATAAAGATTAGTGCGCGATAGTCTGGGCGCCTGCCGGAACGCGTACGTGTTTGTATTTAAACAGCGCAACGAAGGCAAAAGCCAGAACCAGCGAGTAACCTGCGAAGATCAGCCACACGGTCTGCCAATCGGTAATACCGTTCAGCGTATAGTGTTCAACTACTTTACCGCTCACCAGACCGCCCAGAATACAACCGAAGCCGTTGGTCATCATCAGGAACATGCCTTGTGCGCTGGCGCGGATTTCAGGGCGAACTTCTTTCTCTACAAACACGGAGCCAGAGATGTTGAAGAAGTCGAAGGCGCAGCCGTAAACAATCATCGACAGAACCAGCAGCACGGTACCAAACGGTGTTGGATCGCCGTAGGCAAACAGGCCGAAGCGCAGCATCCACGCCACGATACTGATAAGCATCACGTTCTTAATACCGTAACGGCTTAAGAAGAACGGGATGGTCAGGATAAACAGCGTCTCGGAGATCTGCGAAATCGACATCATCACCGACGCGTGTTCAACGATGAAGCTGCCGGAGAACAGCGGATTGTTATCGAAGCTGTGCAGGAAGGTATTACCGAACATATTGGTAATTTGCAGCTCTGCGCCCAGCATCATAGAGAAGATGAAGAAAATCGCCATCCGCTTGTTTTTAAACAACGCGAAGGCATCCAGGCCCAACATGGAAGACCAGCTCTGGTTTTTCTGCTGATTGGCGACCGGGATATGCGGCAGCGTCAGGGTGAACAGCGCCAATACGACGGACAGCGTCGCGCCGATATACAGCTGCATATGGCTCAGTTCAAAGCCGGAGAAGCTTACCGCCCACATCGCCAGAATAAAGCCGATGGTGCCCCAGATACGGATTGGCGGGAAGTCTGTAACAATATCCATCCCGGCTGATTGCAGGCGATAGTAAGAGATCGTGTTGATTAACCCCAACGTTGGCATATAGGCCAGGGAGTTAAGCAAGATCACAAAGAACATGGCGCCTGGCGTGGTAACTTCGGCTGCGGCGAACAGCGTTGCTGCGCCGACCAGGTGACAAATGGTGTACACCCATTTCGCACTGATCCATTTGTCAGCCACGATCCCTAACAGCGTAGGCATAAACACGGCGGCGATCCCCAGCGAGCTGTACACCGCGCCAATGGATGCACCATCAAATTTAAGGGTGACAAACATATAGGAGCCGAGGGTAGTGAGCCAACTACCCCATAAGCAGAACTGCAGAAACGAGAGAACTTTCAGCTGCAGCTTAAGATTCATGTTAATTTCCTCACACCGTAATGCGGATGAATGTTTTAAAAGGCACATTTGCCGTGGCTATATGATGTGATTCTATCAACGAGAGGCACTCTTTTTTTGTTACCTGTGACAAATATTTGCAAACAATTTCGGATTGCAAAGCAAAAGAGTGATGGAGTTAACGTTTTTCCCCCTTCAGGCCCCCGTTTTAGGGGGCAAGAGAGGGATACATTAGCGGCGACGATATGATTTTTGTGCGGAATTGACCTTGTAAAGATATCGGCGTGATTCAGCAGATGGGTGTCGGGTGGTCAGCGTTTGATAAACGTCCCCAGGGGACATACTGTTAATGATGTTTGCGGCCTGAATTTTATCGTTCGAGAACACGCGCAGCACGCTGCCCGCGCCGCCGTTATACGCGGTGATCACCGCATAGCGACGCGAGGTCGGATTATCAATGCCGCCCAAATAGACATTATTCAGCATTGCCAGATAGGCAGTACCGGTATCAATGTTGCTGGCCGGGTCAAACAAGAAGCTACGGCTTGGCGTGCCTGAGCGCCCCTGCGAACGGAACACATCTTTTCCGGCGCTGTGTTGTACCACCTGCATGAGTCCCAGCGCATCGGCATGGCTGACCGCATACGGGTTAAACGAGGATTCGGTTTGCATGATGGCCAGAATCAGCGACTCTTCGACGCCATACTTACGTGAAGCCTGACGTACCATGCCGACGTATTTATGCGCGCGCTTATCAAGGTGATTTGGGACCAGATTGATCGTCACGCTATAGATGATACGCAAGCCATTGCTGCGCTTTTTCAGTCGCGTTTGTAGCAGGTAGTTGGCAAAGTTGGTTGCACGTCCCTCCCAACGAATAGGCTGGCCGGTATTATCGACTACCTGCCCGTACAGGAACGGCTCTTTGGAAATCTTAATGTCGTCGACATCGGAATAGAGGTCGATAGAACCCGGATCATCGCCCATCAGCAACGTCTTGATAATCGCTAGACGCAGATGTCCGGCGGGATCTGTCCCGGCAATGGTCTCGACGGTTATCGTACCGTCATCAAAATTGATATGGCTGCGGGTTTGATACTGATCGGTATACTTTACGTAGTCCTTCGGACCCGCAATCAGCACTTCCTTAAATCCCCACAGATTCTCAATGTTATGGGCAAATTGCCCCATCAGAATATCAAAACCGTTGGTATCCTTGACCCAGGCTTCGTTATAGGAATCGCCTTTTTTGGTCGAACTGGAACAGGAGATGAGCAACGGCGCGATAACGGCAAGCGCGAGAAATTTTTTCATCATTCCGGGAGTGCGTGTTGTGTTTGTTGTTGTATCGTTTTGCCGGATGGCAGTGCAAGCACCCTATCCGGCCTACGAGATTGCCAGCAAGCGATGCTTATTTTTTTTCTTCAGGCGTATAGCCTTCAATATGCACATCCTTACCTTCAAACAGGAAGTTAATCATCTCCTGTTCCAGTAACTTACGGTGTTCAACGTTCATCATATTGAGTTTCTTCTCGTTAATCAGCATGGTTTGTTTATGCTGCCATTGCGCCCATGCTTCTTTAGAAATCTCGTTATAGATGCGTTTTCCCAGATCTCCCGGGTACAGCTGAAAATCCTGTCCTTCTGCTTCGCGTTGCAGGAAAGTGCAAAAAATCGTTCTGCTCATAAAAAATCCTCTTTATCGACCGGTACGTTAAACCTGTGTGCCGGCACGTAATTGCTGTAACAAACGCTCCACGGGGGCCGCCAGTCCGACCGACGGCGGTTGCGCTAAGTTATACCAGAGCGCGTTGCCTTCATCCATGCATGAGGTGAATGAGGACACGGGAAGCCACATAGGCACAATATCTAAGTGGAAATGGCTAAAGGTATGGCGAAACGCATTAAGTTGGGTCAGATTATCTGCGTTAATTTGCCGTTGCGCCAGCCAGTCGCGTAGCCCATCCTCATCATCAAACTGCGGAAAACAGTATAAGCCACCCCATAAGCCGCTGGGTGGTCGCTGCGCGAGCAACACCTCGTTTTCATGCTGCATCAGTAAAAAATAGCCCGTCCGTTCTGGTAATGTCTGTTTGGGCTTTTTACCCGGATACAGCGCCCAGCTTGCATCGGCGCTCGCCACACAGCCATTTTCCAACGGACACAGGGAACATTTGGGTTTTGAGCGCGTACAGACCATGGCGCCTAAATCCATCATCGCCTGATTAAACCGCTCCACCCCATGGGCTGGCGTAACCTGCTCGCTCAATTCCCACAGTTTCTTTTCGACCTCTTTTTTACCCGGCCAGCCGCTTACAGCATAACAGCGAGCCAGCACTCGTTTGACGTTACCGTCAAGAATCGGAAAATGCTGACCCAGGGAGAGAGAAAGGATCGCGCCTGCAGTTGAACGTCCGACGCCTGGCAGGGCGGCCACTTCATCAAAGGTTTGCGGGAATGAGCCGCCGTGCAGCGTCACAACCTGTTGCGCGGCTTTATGCAGATTACGCGCTCGGGCGTAATAGCCCAGCCCGGTCCATAAATGCAGGACTTCATCCAGCGGCGCATGGGCTAAATCCGTTACCGTTGGGAAGCGCGCCATAAAGCGCTCAAAGTAGGGGATAACGGTCGCAACCTGAGTTTGTTGCAGCATCACCTCAGAGAGCCATACTTTGTAAGGCGTCTTATCAATTTGCCAGGGCAGCGTTTTCCGCCCGTATTTGTCGTACCAGCTCAAAACCTGAGCCGAGAATTGAGACGCTTGCATGATTACCGTTTCATTATTGCCGGGGGCAAGATTGCAGCACAGCGGCAACGGGGTGTAAACCGGAACTTTCCGCTGCTCACTTTCTTCCTTTACTTGCATCCGGCAACTAACTTTGGATAATGCCCGTTTTCAGAACTCAAACACAGCAGACTAAACTTTTATGAAGAACGACGTCATTTCACCGGAATTTGATGAAAACGGCCGCCCGTTGCGCCGGATTCGTAGTTTTGTTCGTCGCCAGGGGCGACTGACGAAAGGGCAGGAACACGCGCTGGAAAACTACTGGCCGGTGATGGGCGTTGAGTTCAGCGAAGAACCTGTGGATTTCGCTGCGCTGTTTGGTCGCGATGCGCCAGTCACGCTTGAAATTGGCTTTGGTATGGGGGCTTCGCTGGTGGCGATGGCGAAAGCGCGTCCGGAGCAAAATTTCCTCGGCATTGAGGTTCACTCACCGGGCGTTGGCGCGTGTCTGGCTTCAGCCCATGAAGAGGGCGTCGAGAACCTGCGTGTCATGTGCCATGATGCCGTCGAAGTCCTGCATAAAATGATTCCTGACAATTCTTTATCTATGGTTCAGCTGTTTTTCCCTGACCCGTGGCATAAAGCACGTCATAATAAACGCCGTATCGTTCAGGTACCGTTTGCTGAGCATATCTTAAGCAAGCTGAAGCTGGGCGGCGTGTTCCACATGGCAACCGACTGGGAAGCCTATGCGGAGCACATGCTTGAAGTGATGTCCTCGATTGACGGGTATAAAAACCAGTCAGAGAGTAACGATTACGTACCGCGCCCGGAATCGCGCCCGGTAACCAAATTTGAACAACGTGGTCATCGTCTTGGCCACGGTGTATGGGACTTAATGTTCGAGAGGGTGAAATAATGGCAAAGAACCGTAGCCGTCGTCTGCGTAAAAAAATGCACATCGACGAATTCCAGGAAGTAGGATTTTCGGTTGCATGGCGTTTCCCGGAAGGTACATCTGGAGAGCAGGTCGATCAAATCGTTGATGATTTTATCAATGAAGTTATCGAACCGAACAAGCTGGCCTTTGACGGCAGCGGCTATCTGGCCTGGGAAGGTCTGATCTGTCTGCAGGAAATCGGCAAATGCACCGAAGAACATCAGGCTATCGTGCGTAAGTGGCTGGAAGAGCGCAAACTCGAAGAAGTGCGCACCAGCGAACTTTTCGATATTTGGTGGGACTAAGTAGCAAAGGGTCGGCAAATGCCGGCCCAATTTGTATTGAGGGAAAGATATGATGCGCAAAACGCTGCTGGCGGCAGTCCTAACGTTCACGGCGATGGCCGCACATGCTGATTATCAGTGCAGCGTCACCCCGCGTGACGATGTGATTTTGAGTCCACAAACGGTACAGGTGAAGGGTGAGAACGGCAACCTGGTCATTACCCAGGCCGGTGATGTCACCTTTAACGGTAAACAGTACAACCTGAACGCCGCGCAGCGTGAGCAGGCTAAAGATTATCAGGCGGCGTTGCGTAGCAGCCTGCCGTGGATTGACGAAGGTGCCAGAGCGCGCGTGGAGAAAGGTCGCGTGGCGCTGGATAAAATCATCGCCAAAGAGGTCGGCGAAAGCAGCAACATGCGTGGCCGCTTAACTAAGCTGGATGCGCAATTGAAAGAGCAGATGAACCGCATTATTGAGCATCGCACTGACGGCCTGACCTTCCATTATAAGGCGATTGATCAGGTTCGCGCGGATGGACAACAGCTGGTCAATCAGGCGATGGGCGGTATTTTGCAGGACAGCATCAACGAGATGGGGGCGAAAGCCGTGCTCAAGGGCGGTGGTAATCCGCTGCAGGGCGTGCTCGGAAGCCTCGGAGGTTTGCAAACCTCAATTCAGAACGAATGGAAGAATCAGGAACAAGACTTCCAGCAGTTTGGCAAAGATGTCTGCGCCCGCGTCGTGACGCTGGAAAATGATCGTAAGACGCTGGTTAGCAATCTGAAATAATCTTCACCTCTTTTTAACGGCACAGAAACATTCTGTGCCGTTTTATTTTGTATTTTTCTGTTTTTTTGATATCCATCTCTAAGAATAACAATTTGATGGAGATATAAATCTGGTTAATTGGATGGCGTCACATTATTCATCTGTAAGATAGACATAATGCTGCAAATTCAAGTAACTGGAGAAATAACATGGAGTTTTTCAAGAGAACGGCACTTGCCGCACTGGTTATGGGTTTCAGCGGCGCGGCGCTTGCACTGCCAAACATCACTATTTTAGCTACCGGCGGGACGATTGCCGGCGGTGGTGACTCCGCAACAAAATCTAACTACACGGCAGGCAAAGTCGGCGTTGAAAATTTGGTTGATGCCGTACCTCAGTTGAAAGATATCGCCGTTGTGAAAGGCGAGCAGGTGGTAAACATCGGCTCCCAGGATATGAATGACGAAGTCTGGCTAACGCTGGCGAAAAAGATTAATACCGAGTGTGATAAAACTGACGGCTTCGTGGTAACACATGGTACGGATACCATGGAAGAAACCGCCTATTTCCTCGATCTCACCGTCAAGTGCAACAAGCCGGTGGTGCTGGTCGGCGCAATGCGTCCGTCTACAGGTATGAGCGCTGATGGCCCGTTCAACCTGTATAACGCCGTGGTAACCGCCGCAGACAAAGCCTCTGCCAACCGTGGTGTGCTGGTGGTGATGAACGACACCGTTATGGATGGTCGCGACGTGACCAAAACTAACACAACGGATGTCGCTACTTTCAAATCCGTTAACTATGGTCCGCTGGGTTATATCCATAACGGTAAAATCGACTACCAGCGTACGCCTGCGCGAAAACACACCACATCCACGCCGTTCGATGTATCTAAGCTGACCGAGCTGCCGAAAGTTGGGATTGTTTACAACTACGCTAACGCCTCCGATCTGCCAGCCAAAGCATTGGTAGACGCGGGTTACGCCGGGATCGTCAGTGCGGGTGTAGGTAACGGTAACCTGTATAAAACCATTTTCGATACGCTGGCAACTGCCGCGCATAAAGGTACCGTTGTGGTGCGTTCATCCCGTGTACCAACGGGCGCCACCACCCAGGATGCTGAAGTTGATGATGCGAAATACGGATTTGTGGCGTCAGGCTCTCTGAACCCGCAAAAAGCGCGTGTTCTGCTGCAACTGGCTCTGACCCAAACCAAGGATCCTAAGCAGATCCAGGAAATGTTTAATCAGTATTAATGGCATAAAAAATGCCCCTACCGTAGCGTTGGGGCATTCTCCAGAAGCAGTTACTCTTCGTATTTACATCAACCCCAGCATCTGTGGAATAAACAGAGAGATCTGTGGAATGTATACGATCATCATCAGTGCAACCAGCAATGCGGCGTAAAACGGCAGCAGGGGTTTGATCAATTGCTGGATCTTCACGCCAGAAATCGAACAGCCTACAAACAATGCACTTCCTACCGGCGGTGTCAGCAGACCAATGCACAGGTTGGAGACCATCATGATGCCGAAATGTACCGGATCCATACCTAACTCTTGAGCGATTGGCAAGAAAATGGGGGTAAAGATCAGGACTGCCGGTGTCATATCCATAAAGATCCCAACAACCAGTAGTACAATATTGATTAACAGTAGGATGATCAGTGGATTATCGGAAATACCCATTAATGTGTCACTGATCATGTAGGGAATATCGGCATTGGTCATCGCCCAGGACATGCCGACAGAGAAGCCGATCAGTAACAGTACGATAGAGGTCATCACGACTGATTCCAGGATCAGCTTTGGTAAATCGCGCCATTTTACTTCCCGGTAAATCAGCACCGAGAGAATGAAGGTGTAGACGACCGCAATCGCTGAGGCTTCTGTTGCGGTAAAGATCCCACCTAAAATACCCCCCATCACAATGATGACCAGTAACAGACTCGGTAGCGCATCCAGAAGTGCTTTTACTGCCTGTGCGCAGGTTGGTCTTTCCGACAGGGGATAACCACGGCGTTTGGCGATAATGGCGCATACCACCATGATCGAAAGCCCCATCAGGATCCCTGGTAAATAACCCGCCATAAACAACGAAGCAACTGAAACACCGCCAGCAGTAAGAGAAAATACAATTAACACATTTGATGGTGGAATTAACAGCCCGGTAATGCAGGAGGAAACGTTAACGGCTGTCGAGAAGGTTGGGTCGTATCCTTGCTTTGTCTGAATAGGATTAAGCGTACCGCCAACGGCTGCAGCAGCGGCAACGGCAGAGCCGGATATCGAACCAAACATCATGTTTGCCAGCACGTTGACATGACCAAGTGAGCCGGGAACTCGCCCAACCATCACTTGCGCCAGGTTAATTAGCCGGATGGCGATCCCACCGCTGTTCATCAGCGTACCTGCGAAAATGAAAAACGGGATCGCCAATAGGGCAAAATTATCTAATCCGTTTGCCAGACGTTGAGAGACAGTGATAACGGCAACATCCCAAGGAAACATCAGCAGCATTGAGGCTACAGTGGCGATACCGATAGAGAACGAAATAGGTACGCCAATGAACACCAGGACAAAGAAGCAGCCAAACAGGGTTAGTGCGATATAGCCTTCCATCAAATTACTCCCTGCGAAGATTGTTTCAGTTGCTGAATATTTTTGTGAATAAACCACAGGGCATAGAACATCATGACTGCGCCGCTTAGCGGCAGGATGATATACACGTAACCCATTGGAATTTGCATGGCCGCAGAAACTTGCACCGTTGCCAGCGTTTTATTAATCAGCTTGATACCGCCGGTAACGATGACTGAACCTGCAAAGCCAAAAATCAGCAGATTAATGAATAAGCTCAATAACGCCTGTTTACGTTTATTAATCGACATGAACAGTAGATCGATAGACAGGTGGCGCTGGGCGCCTACGGTATAGGCTGCACCTAATAATCCGACCCAGATCATTAAGAAGCGTGCCAGTTCGTCAGTTAAGGTGCTGGGCTGATTGAGCACGTAGCGGCTAAAAACTTGCCAGACTACGCACACTACCAGCGCAATCATTACGATGACCGAAAATGCGGCAATGACGCGGTCTACCGCAAGCTTAAGGCGGTTAAATATCATGGTGAGTTTCCTGGTGAAACAGGGCCAATCAATGGCCCAAAGGGTTATTGTACTGCGTCTTCAAACTTCGCCAGCAGGGCTGCATGTTTTGGGTCTTTTTTGAAGTCATCAAACAGCGGTTGAACAGCGGCGCGGAAAGGGGCTTTATCAACTTTGATAATCTCGCCACCCATAGCTTTTGCTTGAGCGCGGGTATCAGCATCGATTTTATCCCACAACTTTTGTTGATAAGCCTCGGAATTTTTAGCCGCTTGACGAAGGATCAGTTGTTGCTCCGGGGTCAGCTTATTCCATGTTTTGGTTGAGATAACGAGAAAATCTGGAATAGAGGCGTGCTCATCTTCGGAGAAGACTTTAGCTATTTCGATATGACGTGTTTGCACCCACGATGGAACGTTATTCTCTGCGCCATCCACTACACCTTGTTGCATAGCGGTATAAACCTCACCGAAGGAAATAGGGGTCGGCGATCCGCCCATCAGTTCAACCATTTTAATGGTTGTGGGGCTGGGTTGAACGCGGACTTTCAGACCTTTCAGATCCTCTGGTTTGGTAATAGGTTTTTTGGCATAAAAACTACGCGTGCCGGCAACGTAAGCAGATAACGCAAAGAATCCCTTTTCTTTTGTGGATTCCATAATGTCTTTACCTACCTCACCAAATACAACGTTATTGAAATGGTTTTGATCTTTAAATAAGAAAGGTAAATTATAAATGGCATAAATATTATCAAATGACTCTAAATCACTGGCAGAACCTTTTGTCATATCCAACGCGCCATTTTGTAACAACTCCATCGTTTCTCGGGCATTACCCATTTGGCTACTGGGATATATACGTACAATCATTTTACCGTCGGAGAGTTGTTTTACCTCTTTGGCCATTTCTTCGAAAGCTTGGTGAACCACATGGCTACGTTCAAGGTTGTGTGCCAGTTTGAGAGTCACTTTTTCAGCAGCATATGCGCCAGTGCTAAGTAGCGCCAACAAGGACGCACAGACTAGCGAGCGGGAAAAGGTTTTGATTTTCATAAGTAAGCTCCGTGCTTTAAGGTACAGTAATTGGTTGACATCTGATGATGTTTCACCTTTTTCTGTATGATAAATTAATATAGTTGTCAGACATCTATCCACTATATAGATCACATACCTTTTGCATGGCAGCAGTTTGATCTTATTTTGTGCGCTGTGTTCAATATATTTATGTTGGTGAAGAGGCTATTTAAAATGAATAAAATAATTAATATGGTTATTGTCAATAAATGACGTGTATTGTACTCGGTTTTTCCGAGTACAATATTTAGAGGAATTTGTAGAAGAAAATGCGCCGACAGGCGCACAGAGATTACTCCGCCAGAAACAGCTCCAGCAGAGAATTCAAAAATAGCTTACCGTGTTGGGTAATCTGCCAGTATTCATCGCATTCACTCAGATAGCCCTGGGCAATGGCCTCATCGATCTGTCGACGAATAACGTCTTCGGTAAGCCCGGTATATTGCGTGAACTCCGCGCGAGGCGCGGCTTCCAGCAGCCGGAAACGGTTCATAAAGAACTCAAACGGCTTATCGGCCTCGGCGACATCTCGCTGGCTTTCCAGATAACGTCCTTGCATGTATCCGCGCGGATGTCGCGTTTTGGTCGTGCGCAGGATGCGACCGTCTGGGAAAGTGACTTTGCCGTGCGCGCCGCAACCAATGCCTAAGTAGTCGCCAAAACGCCAGTAATTTAGGTTGTGCTGACACTGATAACCCGGTCTGGCGTAGGCTGAGGTTTCGTACTGCTGATACCCCGCGGCGGTCAGCAACTGGTGGCCTTGCTCAAAAATATCCCACAGCGCGTCGTCGTCCGGTAATACCGGTGGTCGGGACCCGAACAGCGTATTCGGCTCGATGGTCAACTGATACCAGGAAAGATGCGGCGGGTTGAGCGCGATGGCCTGCTGTAAATCGCTCAGCGCCTCTTCCAGCGTCTGATCCGGTAAACCGTGCATCAGGTCGAGGTTAAAGCTGCGTAGTCCCAGACCGCTCGCCAGGTGCGCTGCACGTTTGGCTTCTTCCGGCCCGTGAATACGTCCCAGACGTTCGAGTTTGGCGGAGCTAAAGCTCTGTACACCAATGGAGATACGGTTTACGCCAGCACGTTGATAATCCACAAAGCGATCGGCTTCCACCGTACCGGGATTCGCCTCCATCGTGATTTCTGCATCTGCGGCGAGATTCAGCCGTGCGCGCACGCCGTCGAGCAGCGTTTGCATTGCCGGGCCAGAAAGCAGGCTCGGCGTACCACCACCGATAAAAATCGTCTTTACCTCGCGGCCCTGGGCGTGGACCACCTCAGAATCCAGATCGCTCAGCAGATGCTGCACATAGTCGTCATGAGGGACTTCTCCTTTAAGCGCATGCGAGTTGAAGTCGCAGTATGGGCATTTCTGCACGCACCACGGGATGTGAATGTAAAGACTTAACGGCGGAAGCTTAACCATTACGCAGGGCATCCAGCAGCAGCTTCAGCGCTTGTCCGCGGTGAGAAATCGCGCTCTTTTCTTCGCGGGTCAGTTCGGCGGCGGTTTTCCCTTCAGACGGCACAAAGAAGATTGGGTCGTAGCCAAAACCACCGTTTCCGGCAGGTTCACGGGCAATAACGCCCGGCCAGCGTCCGTGGCAAACCACAGGTGTTGGATCGTCTGCATGGCGCATATACACCAGCACGCAGTGGAATTGTGCCTGGCGCTTGTCATCAGGAACATCCTGCAGGGTGTGGAGCAGTTTTTCCAGGTTCTGCTGATCGGTTGCATCTTCGCCGGAATAGCGGGCTGAATAGATGCCCGGCGCGCCGCCAAGGGCATTTACCGCCAGACCGGAGTCATCAGCAATGGCGGGTAAACCGGTAATTTGCGCGGCATGACGTGCCTTCAGAATGGCGTTCTCAATAAACGTCAGCCCGGTTTCTTCTGCAGAATCAACACCCAGATCCGTTTGGGCAACAACATCAAGACCGAAATCACTCAGAAGAGAGGCGAGTTCACGCACTTTACCGGCGTTGCCGGTCGCGAGGACAACTTTTTGCATGGGATACCTAATCAGTTAGCGCCGCAATTTCGGGCGGGATCTGTTGCGGATGAATGATTTTAACCTGTTTGTGACGACCAAGCTCGCCCTTCTCAATGACGACCTGGCTTTTTGCCACACGGAACTGTTTGCCGAGAAACTTCACCAGATGGCTATTGGCTTGCCCATCAACCGGTGGGGCGGTAATGGCGACTTTTAGCTCGTCGCCATGTAAACCTACAATACTGTCACGGCTGGCTTTAGGCTGAATGTAGAGCCGTAAAACCAGACCGTCATCGCAGGGGGTAACGGCACTCATAGCGCCATCCACAGCCCCGGCAGCAGCATGTTACCTGTCGCCTGTAACACTTCTGCGATGCCCATGTTAATGACATACAGCAGCAGAACCAGGATCATTGGCGAGAAATCGATCCCGCCCATGCCTGGAAGTAAGCGACGAATAGGACGCAACAGCGGATCCGCCAGTTGAATCAGCACGTACTCCACAGGGCTGCGGCCCTGGCTGACCCAGCTCATAATCGCCATCACCAGCAAAACCCAGAAAATCAGCAGTCCGATGGTCTTCAGGACAATCAGCACGGCGGCGATCCAGATGATCGGCTGGAACGTAACCACCTTAAACAGCACGATGGCCTTGATAAAGCTCAGAACGAGCGCAACTAATGCCGATGCGCTGTCAATTGGCCCCATCGGGGGAATGATACGGCGTAACGGCCCAATAATGGGCTGAGTGATTTTCACAATAAACTGCGAGAACGGGTTGTAGAAATCGCAGCGAGACCATTGCATCCACACGCGCAGCAGCAGCGCCATGGTATACAGCTCAATTACCGTTGAGAGCAGGAAGGTCAACGTATTCATGGTGTTCCTTAGTTTTCCTTATTTTTTAGTGTAATCACGAGCACCAAAAATGGCAGTGCCGATGCGCACCATCGTGCTACCCGCCGCAATGGCGGCATCCATATCATCAGACATCCCCAGTGAGAGCGTGTCGATACTTGGGTAACGTGTTTTCAACCCGGCAAATGCTACCGCCATTTGCTGTGCAACTTCAAACTGCCTTACATAATCTGACTCTGGCGCCGGAATCGCCATCAGACCACGCAGGGTAATGCGTGGCAGCGCGGCGACTTCAGCGGCCAGTGCATCAAGCTCTGCAAGCGGAATACCTGACTTACTGTTCTCATCGCTGATATTAATCTGAATCAACACATTGAGCGGCGGCAGTTCCGCAGGGCGCTGTTCGCTCAGACGGGCAGCGATACGCAGACGATCAATTGTATGGCACCAGTCAAAATGTTCAGCGACCAGACGACTTTTGTTCGACTGCAGCGGGCCGATAAAGTGCCACTGCAGATCGTTAACGCCTTTTTCCTGAAAGTAGCGGATCTTATCCACCCCTTCCTGGACATAGTTTTCACCGAAGGCACGCTGCCCTGCGGTCATGGCTTCTTCGATGGCGCTCGCAGGTTTGGTTTTGCTGACCGCAAGCAACATAACTTCTTCTGAAGACCGCCCGCAACGCGTCGCGGCGGCTGAGATTTTGTCCCGGACATGTGCCAGGTTATGCGCGATATCGTTCATTTTCCGAGGATGTTCATATGAATATGGAAGAAATAGTGGCCCTTAGTGTAAAGCATAACGTGTCGGATCTACACCTGTGCAATGCATGGCCCGCGCGCTGGCGCATAGGTGGAAAAGTCGAAATAGCACCATTTACTACGCCTGGGAAGGCTGCAGATAGGCTGAGTATAAAAATGTGAGTCTGTAGGAGGACGTAAACAGATTTAACTGACAGGATTTTCAATTCGTTTTATTCAGCTCCAGTTTGCGCCAGTGTAAATATTCTACAGTTATAAAATTTGGGATGATATTTATTTCTAATAAAGCAAAAACATTAGATAATTGGTAAGGTAAATATTATAACTTCATTTATTATTAAGCAGTAATACACATCGAAAATACAGATTACGGGCATATTTGCGATGTCAATAAATAGAGTTGGAAGCATTTAATGTTCAAGGTGATGGTTCGCTTTGTGATATTTCATACTCTTCGTTTATAAATGAGGTTTTGCAAATGTGGAATAAAGAAGCCGCTGTAAATTTTGTTAGGAATAATGCTCATGCGCACTCTACAGGTTATTGTGCCAGGGCAGTAACAGCAGCAATCGAACATGGAGGCGTATCCTTGCATCATGATAATGCTAAAAATATGGGGAAATATTTAGTATTGGCTGGTTTTCGTGAAGTATATGGCAATCCTATTAAAGGTGATGTTGCTATAATTCAACCATATACTGGAGGAAATACAGCAGGGCACATGGCGATTTTTGATGGACATTACTGGTGGTCAGATTTCAAACAGGAACATGGCGTGTATCCCGGACCTGGTTATCGTAAAAATCAGCCCTCGTATAAACTCTATAGGCATAACTGATGAAACGATTGATATTATTTACTTTTCTATTCTCATCGTTTGCTATGGCAGGAATAATACCTGCTGATACTCAGGCATTAAGATTCAATGCCTGGTATATCAAGCAGATTGCTCATAATATCATCCCAGTTGCAGATGATCCGACGGCATTAGAGCCTTATGTTATTATTGATACATTGAATAAATTAAAGCAAGCTTATAGAAGCAATGAGCTTGAAGAGGATTATTTTCTAAAAGTTCAGGATTTTGCCGATGAAGACTGGAGTAAGCATATTAGTATTGATCTAATTATAGCTGATCCTATTTGTACCAATGTCTATTTGACATTTGGAACAGGTGAGTCATCTCAAAAAGTTATTGACTGCATGGTAGAAGAAAAAGGTGTATGGAAAATCAAGAGCGTGACTACTCGCTATTAGTCGTTGTTTTCACCAATTGAAAATAATCCTGCGACGATGGCTTCTTCGATGGCGCTCGCAGGTTTGGTTTTGCTGACTGCAAGCAACATAACTTCTTCTGAAGACCGCCCGCAACGCGTCGCGGCGGCTGAGATTTTGTCCCGGACATGTGCCAGGTTATGCGCGATATCGTTCATTTTCCGAGGATGTTCATATGAATATGGAAGAAATAGTGGCCCTTAGTGTAAAGCATAACGTGTCGGATCTACACCTGTGCAATGCATGGCCTGCGCGCTGGCGCATAGGTGGAAAAGTCGAAATAGCACCATTTACTCCCCCTGACGTGGAGAATCTGCTGATGTGCTGGCTCAGTGAGCAACAACAGGTACAGTGGCGGGAACAGGGGCAGATTGATTTTGCCCTTACGCTGGCGGACTCCCGGCGTCTACGCGCCAGCGCATTTGCTCATCAGCAGGGAACCTCGCTGGCGCTAAGATTGCTACCGCTTGAATGTCCTCGTTTAGACGATCTTCAGACCCCCGAGGCCATACCTAAACTGCTGCACGGTGAAAATGGATTAGTTCTGGTCACTGGAGCCACCGGCAGCGGTAAATCAACTACCCTGGCGGCGATGGTGGAGTACCTTAATCAACATATTGCGGGGCACATTCTGACGCTGGAAGATCCGATTGAATATCGCTACACCAGCCAACGTTGTCTTATTCAACAGCGGGAGGTGGGCGTACACTGCGCTTCTTTTGCTGCCGGTTTGCGCGGCGCGTTACGCGAAGATCCCGACGTTATTTTGCTGGGCGAGCTGCGCGACGTGGAAACTATTCGTTTGGCCTTAACGGCAGCGGAGACCGGGCATCTGGTGTTGGCAACCTTACATACGCGAGGGGCGGCGCAGGCCATCGCGCGGCTGGTGGACACCTTTCCCGCTCAGGAGAAAGATCCGGTGCGTAACCAGCTGGCAGACAGCCTGCGGGCGGTACTTTCGCAAAAGTTGGAGGAAGATAAGCAGGGAGGACGCGTGGCGCTATTCGAACTGCTCGTCAACACGCCCGCCGTGGGTAATTTGATCCGCGAAGGGAAAACGCATCAGCTACCCGGTGTGATTCAAACCGGGCAGCAGACAGGTATGCAGACGTTTGCACAAAGTCAGCAGCAGCGCCAGGCGCAGGGGCGACTTTAGTAGCCCTGCTCGAAATAGCTTTCAAGGATAATAACGGCAGAAGCGGAATCTACTTTGCCTTTATTCAACGCCCGGTATCCGCCTTGCTCAAACAGGCCTGAGCGGGCTTCGACGGTGCTCAAACGTTCATCGTGCAGCGTTACGGTTACGCCAAAGCGACCGTGAATGCGGTTAGCGAATTTGCGCGCGCGCGCAGTAAGGGGTTGTTCGGTGCCATCCATGTTGAGCGGCAGGCCGACAATGATTTCGTCCGGCTGCCACTCTTTTAGCAGGCGTTCAATCAAACTCCAGTCTGGCGTACCGTCCTGTGCTTTGATGGCGGGCAAGGGTCTCGCCGTACCGGTAATGCGTTGACCAACCGCGACGCCGATACTTTTCGTACCAAAATCAAAAGAGAGTAATGTTCCGCTCATCAGGCGTGTCCCGCCACGCCAGGCATGGTCTGAATATCAATCCCGATAAGCTTCGCCGCATCGCGCCAGCGGTCGGCAATCGGCGTTTTAAATAAGATGTTGAGGTCTGCGGGAGCAGTGAGCCAGGCGTTATCCAGTAGCTCTTGTTCCAGTTGACCTTTTTCCCATGATGAATAGCCCAGCGCAACCAGCACTTCAGATGGCTGCTCCTGCGTACCCAGGGTTTCAAGTACATCGCGGGAGGTGGTGATGATAGTGTTATCTGAAATGCGAATACTGGAGGCAAAGCGTGACGGCGGGGTGTGTAGAATAAATCCACGGTCTTCCGCCAGTGGGCCGCCGAGCATCACCGGTTTGTCCAGACGAATGGCAGGATCGCGTGCTTCTGGAGTAATCTTCAGCTTTTCCAGAATCCCTTCAATTTGTAAGTTTTCCAGAGGCTTATTGACGATAATCCCCATTGCTCCGTTCTCATTGTGTTCACAGATATACACCACGGAACGGCGGAAAATCGGATCCTGGAGAGCAGGCATGGCAATTAGAAAGTGATGCTGTAAATTCATTGTCAGAGGTTCTGTTTCCTGGTTCAAAAAAGCAACAGAGCCCAGTATGTGGGCAAAGCGCGAAGATGTCACCCTCTGAAGATAGCTTTGCCGGATGGCGGCTTCGCCTTATCCGGCCTACGGGGTGCAAATGTAGGCCGGATAAGACGCGAAGGCATCGCCATCCGGCAACTTATTTATTTCTGCAAACGTGCCTCGATGGCGTCCATCAGCATACCGGTAATCGAAACCGGGAACTCCGCTTCAATTTCACGAATACAGGTTGGGCTGGTGACGTTAATTTCCGTCAGACGGTCGCCAATGATATCCAGACCGACAAAAATCAAACCTTTTGCTTTCAGCGTTGGCCCAATGCGACGTGCAATTTCCCAGTCGCTGTCGGTTAATGGACGCGGCTCGCCACGACCGCCGGCTGCCAGGTTGCCACGGGTTTCGCCGCCTTGTGGAATACGCGCCAGGCAGTACGGAACGGGTTCGCCATCGACCACCAGCACGCGTTTATCGCCGTCTTTAATTGCCGGCAGATAGTTCTGCGCCATGCAATAACGGGTACCGTGCTCGGTCAGCGTTTCGGCAATAACGCCAAGGTTCGGATCGCCTTCCTTGACGCGGAAAATAGATGCGCCGCCCATGCCGTCCAGCGGTTTGAGAATGATGTCGCTGTGTTTTTGCCAGAAGGCTTTCAGCTGCGCTTTGTTACGCGTGACCAGCGTTTCCGGCGTCAGGTCGGCAAACCATGCGGTGAACAGCTTCTCGTTACAATCGCGCAGGCTCTGCGGTTTGTTGACGATTAGCGTCCCTTTCTCCTCTGCACGTTCCAGAATATAGGTTGCGTAGATGAACTCGGTATCAAACGGCGGATCCTTACGCATCAGAATGACGTCCAGATCTGCCAGCGGGAGATCCTGCTCGCTATTGAACTCATACCATTTGTCGTAGTTCTGCTCTACGCTCAGGGTACGCGTACGGGCGCGGGCTTCACCGTTGATCAGATAGAGATCGGCCATTTCCATATAATGAATTTCGTAACCGCGACGTTGCGCTTCCAGCAGCATAGCGAAGCTGGAATCTTTCTTGATGTTGATGCTTGCGATGGGATCCATCACGATGCCGAGCTTGATCATTGTTCTTCTCCGTTAGCCCAGATCGCCAAAACGCACCTGTAGCGCGGTGATGGCGGTGAGCGCAGTTGTCTCAGTACGCAGAACGCGAGGTCCTAACAGAATATCAGTAAACTGATACCGTGCGGTCATGGCAATTTCATCTGCCGACAGCCCACCTTCGGGGCCAATCAGCAAGCGGATGCGTTCCACCGGGAGCGGCAGCGTATTGATGCTGGCGCTGGCGCGGGGATGCAGGTTCAGTTTCAGACCTTCATCCTGTTCGGCGCACCACGCTTCCAGATCCATCGCCGGGCGAATTTCAGGCACCCGATTACGACCGCACTGTTCGCAGGCGGCAATGGCGATTTTCTGCCACTGCTGGAGCTTCTTGTTCAGGCGTTCGCTGTCCAGTTTAACGCCGCAGCGCTCAGAAAAAAGTGGCGTAATGAGGCTTACACCCAGTTCAATCGATTTTTGGATAGTAAATTCCATTTTTTCACCCCGCGACATCACCTGGCCCAGGTGGATGTGCAGCGGCGATTCTCGATCGTCGAGTTCAGCGTTAAGCACCTTCACGTCCACGCTTTTCTTACTGGCGTGGGTGATTTCGGCGTCGAATACCTGATTGCTGCCATCAAACAGCTGTAGCGCCTGGCCAGGCCCCATACGCAGCACGCGGCCGATATGGTTGGCTGCATCTTCACACAGTGAAATTTGGCTGCCGGAAGTGAGTGGCTCAGGGTGATAAATGCGAGGAATGCGCATAGTTAAACATCCGCGTCATGGCCCTGGGCTGCAAAAGGCCAGGGCATGGTTAAAAAATATTGCTGCTAGTGTAGGTTAGCTCTTTTGCGCCTGGCAAGCGCGTTGCACATAGGGGTTATGGTTCCCCTGTACCTTCGCAATGCGTTCGTCGCGCTCACACTCCCAATCGGTGACCGGATACTGCTTATTCCAGGCATTAAAAAGCTGAGTTTGCTGGCGGGAGAGCGTCAGGTTGTATTGGTCGCGCATGTAAAAATAGGTACGCGCGATGGCGCCACGGGCGCGGGCTGGCGGCTCGGCAACTTTCTCTTTGAAGTCAACCTTCATGGTGCATTGTCCATATTGGCCTTCGCCACCGTTCCACTGGCTGTACATAAAGTTTGCGCGATCGCCATTGACCTCACCCACCGCGGGCTGCAGGTTATGCATATCGCTTTCCATTTTGCGATAGACCGGATCTTTAGCGCAGTTTTTACGCCCTCCGTCCTGCCAGCACTGGCGCTGATGACCAAATTGCCAGGCGGGGACCACGTGTTCCCATTCAATTCGACTGGCGCGGTTTTCATTTTTTCGCACTTTATAGCCGCAGGATTCGAGGTCAACGACCCCTTTTTTTCCTTGCCAGTTAATTTTACATCCGCAATAGAAATCGCCTGGCGCATCGGCGTTAACTTTAACGCCTGCTGCTTTTGCCTGAGAAAAACTGTTGATGCCTTCGGCTAAAACCGAGCCTGAAAACGCAGCGGCTAACAAGGCCGCAGCAAAAGAAAGATTACGGTACATCACGAACTCCGTGTCAAAACGAGCCCGCAACGTAGCGAAAGTCATTCCTGTATGCAATCAGTTAGATCAGAAAAGTTCCTGATAATTCTGAAGATTATTCTGCAACCAACGGTTCACCGCAGTGAACGCAGCGGTAGGTGGCTTCGCCGCGTACAACGCGGTTATGGCGGCGGACGGTCAGTTGGTGTTCCTGACACTTACAGCGGTATGTAAAGGTCTTACGCTGCACGGATTGCAGCTCAAACTGATGCGTGCGCCGGGCCGGTACGCCCAGCACGCTCTCCATCATCCATTTCCACTCTTTCCCGTGCGGCGGTACTCGGCCAAAGTGTTTCCACACCAGTAGATGCGCCAGTTCATGGGGCACCACTTCGTTAACGAACGCGTCAACATTCTCCATCAGCAAAACTGGATTAAGACGAATTTCGTAGGTTTGTAGCCACGCGGTACCCGCGGCGGTTCCGCGCTGTTGGTAAACCAGCTTTGGTTCCGGGTATTGGCGTTCGAGCTTGAGATTGGCCTGAGCGAGTTTTTCCCGCAGGCTGCGCATAACGGCTTGCTGGATGGCGATCGGGAGACGGGAGGTTTTCATAACGCCAGAGGATAGTGCGACAGGGAAGGGACTGCAAGAGGAAGGCTCCCTCCCACGGGGGAGGAAGCCTAACGAGATTAGTCGTGTGCGCCAATTTCGCGCAGTTTACGACCTTTCATCAGGTTACGTTCAATGTGTTCCAGAGAGACGTTTTTAGTTTCAGGGATCAGCCACAGGGTCAGGAAGATGAACAGTACGTTCAGGCCACCGTAGACCCAGAAGGTGTTGGCGCTGCCCAGCGAGTTCAGCATCGTCAGGAAGGTTGCGCCGACAATCATGTTGGCAATCCAGTTAGTTGCGGTAGAGCAGGTGATGCCGAAATCGCGACCTTTCAGCGGCTGGATTTCAGAGCACAGTACCCAAATCAGCGGACCGGCGCTCATCGCAAAGCCAACGATAAACATTAGCAGCATCAGGACAGCGAAGTATTGTGCGGCTGGCGAGTGAATACCCACGTGCATCATTGTACCCAGCACGCCCATACCGACGGCCATGACGATAAAGCCGAGGATCAGCGTAGGTTTACGGCCCCAGCGGTCAACCAGGCCAATGGCGATAAAGGTTGCCAGCACGTTGGTCAGACCGACAATAACGGTCCCCCACATCTGTTCGGTGGTGTTGGTGTAACCCGCCAGCTCAAAGATTTTTGGCGCGTAATACATAATGACGTTCATCCCGGTGAACTGCTGCATCACCTGTAACAGGACGCCAAGGAATACCGCGCGGCGGAAGTTGCTGTTTTCTTTAAACAGCGCCCAGCCGCTCTGCTTCACTTGCAGGCTTTCACGAATTTCATCCAGCTCGCGTTTAGCTTCAGCGCTGGTGTCACGCAGACGCAACAGAACGCGTTCGGCATCGACAAAACGACGTTTAGCCGCAAACCAACGCGGGCTGTCCGGCAGGAAGATGACGCCAACCAGCAGTAACAGGGCAGGGATGATGATCACGCCCAGCATCCAGCGCCATGCACCGCTGTAGCTAAACGCCGTATCGGAAAGATACGCACCTAAAATACCGATGGTGATCATTAACTGATACATAGAAATCATGCTGCCGCGAATTTTTTCCGGGGCGATTTCGGACAAGTACAACGGTGCGGTATAAGACGCAACGCCGACTGCCAGGCCGAGCAGCACGCGGGAAACCAGCAGCACTTCAACGTTTGGCGCTGCGGCGGAGAACAGCGAACCGGCAACAAACAGGATTGCGCCGATCATCAGGCTTTTTTTACGCCCCAGCTTGAAGGAGAGCCAACCGCTGCCGACGGCGCCCACTGCCGCACCAAACATCATGGAACTCACCACCCATTCCTGAGTGTGTGGGGTAATTTGGAACTCGTCGGTGATGAATGGTAAAGCACCGGCAATAACACCGATATCCAGGCCAAAAAGTAATCCAGCCAGGGCTGCCAGGAAGCAGACAAAAAATGTCATGGCTCTGTTGGAATGCCCCGTTTTTTTATTGTCAGGCATGATGCCCTCCGTTGGGTAGCTAGTTTTGTTGATGTTAAGGGTAGGTGAGTACGGGGTAAAAAAATGCGAATCACATCACATTAGTGTAATCGGTTACACTGGCATTCATGTGGATTATTGTTTAATGAGTTGAAAGTTAACATTATTTATTATTATAGAGTAAAGTTGATTGGCTGATTTTAAGACAATGCTGAAATATGATGTAACAGTGATGCAATGCTGGTAACGAAGAGATGTGAATTCAAGGTAGATAGAAATACCGTGCTATGTAATCGCTTTCATTTGTTATTGAAGCAAATGAAATTAGCGTGGTTATAGCGATGGGGGATGGGAGAGCAAATGACATAAAAAAAGACCAGCGCGAGGCTGGTCTTCATAAGCATTGAGCCGTAGAGGAATTACTTCAGACCGGCAGCTTCACGCAGCAGGGCGGCTTTGTCGGTTTTTTCCCATGGGAAATGTTCGCGACCAAAGTGACCGTAAGCAGCGGTTTCTTTGTAAATCGGGTGCAGCAGATCCAGCATCTGAATCAGGCCATACGGGCGCAGGTCGAAGAACTCACGCACCAGCAGGGTCAGCTGCTCTGAAGGCACTTTTTCAGTACCGAACGTTTCCACCATGATAGAGGTCGGTTCAGCCACGCCGATTGCGTAGGAAACCTGAATCTCACAACGGTCAGCCAGACCAGCGGCAACGATGTTTTTCGCTACGTAGCGGGCTGCATAAGCTGCGGAACGGTCAACTTTAGACGGATCCTTACCAGAGAATGCGCCGCCGCCGTGACGGGCCATGCCGCCGTAGGTATCAACGATGATTTTACGACCCGTCAGACCGCAGTCACCCATTGGACCGCCGATAACGAAACGACCAGTTGGGTTGATGAAGAACTTGGTTGAAGCTGTCAGCCATTCAGTCGGCAGTACCGGTTTGATGATCTCTTCCATAACGGCTTCTTGCAGCGATTTCTGATCGATATCTTCAGAGTGCTGAGTCGACAGAACAACCGCATCGATCCCGACGATTTTACCGTCGTCATACTGGAAGGTTACTTGGCTTTTTGCATCCGGGCGCAGCCAGGATAAGGTGCCGTTTTTACGCACTTCAGCCTGACGCTGCACCAGACGGTGAGCATAGGTAATCGGGGCTGGCATCAGCACGTCGGTTTCGTTGGTTGCATAACCAAACATCAGACCCTGGTCGCCTGCGCCCTGTTCCAGCGGATCCGCACGGTCAACACCCTGGTTGATGTCCGGAGACTGTTTACCAATCGCGCTCAGTACCGCACAAGAGTTGGCATCAAAGCCCATGTCGGAATGCACATAGCCAATTTCGCGAACCGTGTTACGGGTGATCTCTTCGATATCAACCCATGCGCTGGTGGTGATCTCACCGCCAACTAAAACCATGCCGGTTTTGACGTAGGTTTCGCAGGCAACGCGTGCTTTCGGATCCTGCTCCAGGATTGCATCCAGCACGGCATCAGAGATTTGGTCAGCGATTTTGTCAGGATGCCCTTCTGATACGGACTCGGACGTAAAAAGGTGTTTTGCCATATTTAATTTCACCTAAGGAGAATGTAGTTAGCTCAAACTGTCGAGTGGAATAGCCATGTGTAGAAGATTCTACCATGAGTCTGCAGATGACGGACACTGGCAGTCTGAGTGTTAATCGGTATAGATGGATTAACATCTGGACGGCTATTTTAAGGCGGTTCTGCGCCTGATTTCCAGCTTTTTTTGATTGAGCTCGCATTGTACTGAAAATGTAACTGGAAATTTTTCCTGACGGTGCTGGCAATGCGCGTATTTATCTTTTGCTTTTTCGTACTGTTGTCGGTATAAAACGCGGCGCGCGGCTCATATCCGTCATACTTCAAGTTGCATGTGCGTTGGCAATACTCGCCCAGTCACTTACTCCTGTAAGCGCCCGGGGATTCACTGCGTTGCCGCCTTCCCGCAACTCGATTTATTGAGGATAGACAAAAAAGCACACGAAGTTTTCATCGTGTTGCCACTTCCAGCCGGGTTAAAACTTTAGCTTTGGCTTGTGGGTTCGTTCCGTCAGGAGCAACCGTGGAGGTGATACGAGATAATGAACCGTTGTATTCTGCTGAATCTGTCGCACCGTTCTGGTGTACATATGTCCCCCGCAATCTGCATCTTGCATACCTGCCGATGTTATACCCATCTCGGCGCTTCTCAGGACTCCAGGGCCGGCAACGGTCACTAAGAACTGAACAAGGGCGCTCTTGGTAAACAAGAGTTTTCTCGTGGTTTCGCCGAACCGTCAGCATTAAGTTCGGTTACGTGTTTACATTGATATGAAAAAGAAACCGGTCGCACAGTCGGAGCGTCAGCACTATCTGCTGGAAATTCTGCCTGTATTTGGGTTGTTATCGCGTCTTCGGATTGCGATAGTAGTCAACTGTTTTACACTTGTTAATAAAATTTGAGGTTCGCTATGTCTGACGACATTTCTTTGGGTTCGCCTTCGTCAGCAGGCGAATACGGTGTACTACGCTCCATGCAGGAGGTTGCAATGAGTTCCCAGGAAGCCAGCAAGATGCTGCGTACTTACAATATTGCCTGGTGGGGTAATAACTATTATGACGTCAATGAACTGGGCCACATCAGCGTGTGCCCGGATCCCGACGTACCAGAAGCGCGCGTTGACCTTGCTGAGTTGGTGAAAGCCCGTGAAGCGCAGGGCCAGCGTTTGCCTGCATTGTTCTGCTTCCCGCAGATCCTGCAACACCGTCTGCGTTCGATTAACGCCGCGTTTAAGCGCGCCCGTGAGTCTTACGGCTACAACGGTGACTATTTCCTCGTTTACCCGATCAAGGTTAACCAGCACCGTCGCGTGATTGAATCGCTGATCCACTCCGGCGAACCGCTGGGGCTGGAAGCCGGTTCTAAAGCTGAACTGATGGCCGTTCTGGCTCATGCCGGAATGACCCGCAGCGTGATCGTGTGTAACGGCTATAAAGACCGCGAATACATCCGCCTGGCGCTAATTGGCGAGAAGATGGGCCATAAGATCTATCTGGTCATCGAGAAGATGTCTGAAATCGCTATCGTGCTGGATGAAGCTGAACGACTGAATGTTGTTCCGCGTCTGGGCGTGCGTGCGCGTCTGGCGTCGCAAGGGTCCGGCAAATGGCAGTCTTCCGGCGGAGAGAAATCGAAATTCGGCCTGGCGGCAAACCAGGTGCTGCAACTGGTAGAAATGCTGCGCGAGCGCGGTCGTCTGGACAGTATTCAGTTGCTGCACTTCCACCTCGGCTCACAGATGGCGAACATTCGTGATATTGCCACCGGCGTACGTGAGTCGGCGCGTTTCTACGTTGAGCTGCACAAGCTTGGCGTAAATATCCAGTGCTTCGACGTGGGCGGTGGCCTGGGCGTGGACTACGAAGGTACCCGTTCGCAGTCTGACTGCTCCGTAAACTACGGCCTGAACGAATACGCGAACAACATCATCTGGGCCATTGGCGACGCCTGTGAAGAGCACGGTCTGCCGCACCCGACGGTAATTACCGAATCCGGTCGCGCTGTTACCGCGCATCATACCGTGCTGGTGTCTAATATTATCGGCGTTGAGCGTAGCGAGCATACCGAAGCAACGCCTCCGGCTGACGATGCGCCGCGTGCCCTGCAAAGCATGTGGGAAACCTGGCAAGAGATGCATGAGCCGGGAACCCGTCGTTCGCTGCGTGAATGGCTGCACGACAGCCAGATGGATCTGCACGATATTCACGTTGGGTACTCTTCAGGCACCTTTAGCCTGCAGGAACGCGCGTGGGCAGAACAGCTCTATCTGAACATGTGTCACGATGTGCAAAAACAACTCGACCCGAGCAACCGCGCGCACCGTCCGATTATCGACGAGTTGCAGGAGCGTATGGCGGATAAGATTTACGTCAACTTCTCGCTGTTCCAGTCGATGCCGGATGCGTGGGGGATCGATCAGCTGTTCCCGGTGATGCCGCTGGAAGGGCTGAACAAGGCTCCTGAGCGCCGTGCGGTGCTGCTGGATATCACCTGTGACTCTGATGGCGCTATCGACCACTATGTTGATGGTGACGGCATTGCGACCACCATGCCGATGCCGGAATACGATCCGGAGAACCCGCCGATGCTGGGCTTCTTTATGGTGGGGGCGTACCAGGAGATCCTTGGCAACATGCACAACCTGTTCGGTGATACTGAAGCGGTTGACGTGTTCGTCTTCCCTGACGGCAGCGTGGAAGTTGAGCTGTCTGACGAAGGGGATACCGTGGCGGATATGCTGCAGTATGTGCAGTTGGATCCGAACACCCTGCTAACGCAGTTCCGTGATCAAGTGAAAAACACCGATCTGGATACCGAGTTGCAGCAGCAGTTCCTCGAAGAGTTTGAGGCAGGTCTGTACGGATATACCTATCTCGAAGACGAGTAATTGAGATATATCTGCTTGAGAGCCGGCTTATTTATATAAACCGGCTCTTTTTTTATTAATGAAATCTGAAATATGGTGGCAACTCTTTCTTTTATCTTTTTAGAACTCTACTGTTGCCGATGTAATAACTCGGAAACAGAAAAGGAATCGAGATGAAGGGATTTAAGTGGAACGTGTTTTTTGCCGTAATTTTTTTACTTGCTGGTGGCTGTTCCGTGCCCGCATATTATAGCAGTGCACCTTCGCCAGGCGTGGGAACGGCCTGGGGCGGCGACGTGCACTCAACGGTAACGGGCGTATCTGTAGAACGTGCGGAGCGCGACCCTGCCGAAGTCATATTAATAAATTATTCTGCAAAGTATTCGACGGGTTACGATAGAGTATACAGCATACGCATTAGTGATTTGGAATATGCTGTTCGCGATGCTAATTTTAATTCTATCCCTATTACCCGTCTTTACAACTCCTCTGTTGGGCAATGGCAATATAGTCTTCCAGCCAGGGTGGGGACAAATTATCAATTGTATGTGCGCAATCACAGTCGAGATACGAACTATGAAATCGTCGCGACTGTAGATGGGCTTGATGTACTTAACGGCAAACCTGGTTCGCTGAATAACAGCGGTTATATTGTTAATGCGGGAGATTCGCTGGCAATCAAAGGGTTCAGAAAAGATAAGTATACTGAAGCCGAATTTCGGTTTTCTGATGCTTCAAACTCCTACGCCGCTAACTCTGCGCAGGGTGACAGGCGCAACATCGGAGTGATTGGTTTCGCCGCATTTGCTTTGCAGGGCCTGGTCGTTAAAACGCTCTCGCCTTGCTCTGCGCAGGCATTCCCGGCGGACAGTAATGGTTATGCCCCGCCGCCATGTCGTCAATAAAAGCGCTGCTTGAAGCGGGGAAGTTTTAAGGCGATAATTACACAAAATCTGTTTTAAAAAATCTAACCCTTCCTCGTCGGGCCTAACGACGCGGAAGGGTTTTTTTATACCGACGAATATGAGGTTTTTGCCATGAGCACCTTAGGTCATCAATACGACAACTCCCTGGTTTCTAACGCCTTTGGTTTTTTGCGTCTGCCGATGAACTTCATGCCGTACGACAGCGACGCCGACTGGGTGATCACCGGCGTACCGTTTGATATGGCAACGTCTGGCCGCGCGGGCGGTCGTCATGGTCCGGCTGCGATCCGTCAGGTTTCCACTAACCTGGCGTGGGAACACAATCGCTTCCCGTGGGACTTCGATATGCGCGAGCGCCTGAACGTGGTGGACTGCGGCGATCTGGTTTATGCGTTCGGTGATGCCCGTGAAATGAGTGAAAAACTGCAGGCGCATGCTGAGAAGTTGCTTTCTGCCGGTAAGCGCATGCTCTCTTTCGGCGGTGACCACTTCGTCACGCTGCCGCTCCTGCGCGCGCATGCTAAACACTTTGGTAAAATAGCGCTGGTGCACTTTGATGCCCACACCGACACCTACGCTAACGGCTGTGAATTCGACCACGGTACCATGTTCTACACTGCGCCGAACGAAGGTCTGATCGATCCGAATCACTCTGTGCAGATCGGTATTCGTACCGAGTTCGACAAAGATAACGGATTTACCGTGCTGGATGCTTGTCAGGTGAACGATCGCGGCGTAGATGACATCATCGCCCAGGTTAAGCAGATTGTTGGTGATATGCCGGTGTATCTGACCTTTGATATCGACTGCCTCGATCCGGCGTTTGCTCCAGGAACCGGTACGCCCGTGATCGGCGGTCTGACTTCCGATCGCGCGATCAAGCTGGTACGTGGTCTGAAAGATCTGAATATCGTCGGGATGGATGTGGTGGAAGTAGCTCCGGCCTACGATCAGTCAGAGATCACCGCGCTGGCGGCGGCTACGCTGGCACTGGAAATGCTGTATATCCAGGCGGCGAAGAAAGGCGAATAACGGGTTTCGGACTATTTTGCCGGATGTCGCTGACGCTAGTCCGGCCTACATTATTGCTGAATTTGTAGGCCGGATAAGGCGCTCACGCCGCCATCCGGCACTGTTCGAGGATTATTTTATCCCGTCTGCGCTCATGCGATCGCGAATGTGTTGCGCACGTTCTGCAGATGCCGGGTGATCGTCAAACATTGAGCTTTGGCGTCCTGCTTCCAGTTTAGCCAGTTTCTCAAAGCTGGTGGCCAGTCCTGCCGGATTGATCCCACGTTTGCGCAACAAATCATACGAGTAATCATCTGCTTCGGATTCCTGACGCTGGGAGAACTGCGAGTTCACCAGTTTCTCGCCAAGATCGCCCAATTGCGACTGCGACAGGCTGCCGACAATGCCGCCAGCGGAAGCCGCTGCTGCACGTACGGCGTTAGTGCCCAGCGCGACCTGCATGCCTTTTTTCACGTGACCCAGCGCGACGTGGCCCATTTCGTGGCCGATCACCGCTTCGACTTCGTTATCGGTCATCATGTCCATCAGGCCGCTGTACACGCGGATACAACCGTTCGCCATGGCAAAGGCATTCACATCTTTCGCCATATAGACTTTGTAGTTCACCGGCTGGCCGTTAATGTTGTCGCCAAGCGCGGCGGCGATTTTGCCAAGACGCGTTGCGTACTCGCTGCTGGCAGGGGCGATAGTAGCCTTGCTGTCCATATCTTTACAGGCCTGATCGCTCAGCGCTTTTACCTGAGTATCGCTCAGACTATAGGCCTGAAAAGCCTCTGCGCCAGAAGAAAGCAGTCCGTTTGAGTCCATGTTCTGGCAGCCGGTCAATGCCGCCGCCATGCTCGTAGCAAGCAGTAAAGCGCGAATTTTCATTTTTTCTCTTCCGCACAAAGTCAGGATTTTTCTAAAAAATGCGTCGTTTGCAGGTAAACCGACGCTCGGCCTTAGTATAAAGAAAAGAACATTCAGCGGGCGAGAAGATTGCGCAACTTGCGCGCATGATCCAGAGATTTCTGAAGCGGTAAAAGGATGCTCCATGTACATGACACGCGGCTTGGGTTACATTGTTGGCACTTTTTTCCGGCGTAGCCCAAAACGCGCTGTCGTCAAGTCGTTAAGGGCTCAGCCTTCATTATCCGATCTGGAGTCAAAATGTCCTCACGTAAAGAGCTTGCCAATGCTATTCGTGCGCTGAGCATGGACGCAGTACAGAAAGCCAAATCCGGTCACCCGGGTGCCCCGATGGGTATGGCTGACATTGCCGAAGTCCTGTGGCGTGATTTCCTGAACCACAACCCGACTAACCCGTCCTGGGCTGACCGTGACCGCTTCGTGCTGTCCAACGGCCACGGCTCCATGCTGATTTACAGCCTGCTGCACCTCACCGGCTACGATCTGCCGATGTCCGAGCTGCAGAACTTCCGTCAGCTGCATTCCAAAACGCCGGGTCACCCGGAAGTGGGTTACACCGCGGGTGTTGAAACCACTACCGGTCCTCTGGGTCAGGGCATTGCGAATGCAGTGGGTATGGCTATCGCCGAAAAAACGCTGGCGGCGCAGTTTAACCGTCCTGGTCACGACATCGTTGACCACTTCACCTATGCTTTCATGGGCGACGGCTGCATGATGGAAGGTATCTCTCACGAGGTATGTTCCCTGGCCGGTACGCTGAAGCTGGGTAAACTGGTAGCGTTCTACGATGACAACGGCATCTCTATCGATGGCCACGTTGAAGGCTGGTTCACCGATGACACCGCTAAACGTTTCGAAGCTTACGGCTGGCACGTGGTTCGTGGCGTTGATGGTCACGATGCTGACGCGATTAAGCGCGCAGTTGAAGAAGCTCGCGCTGTGACCGACAAACCGTCCCTGCTGATGTGCAAAACCATCATCGGTTTCGGTTCCCCGAATAAAGCTGGTACCCACGACTCTCACGGTGCGCCGCTGGGTGATGCAGAAATCGCACTGACCCGCGAACAGCTGGGCTGGAAATACGCGCCGTTTGAAATTCCGTCTGAAATCTACGCGCAGTGGGATGCGAAAGAAGCAGGCCAGGCAAAAGAAGCTGCATGGAACGAGAAGTTCGCTGCTTATGCGAAAGCCTTCCCGCAGGAAGCCGCTGAATTCACCCGTCGTATGAAAGGTGAAATGCCGTCTGACTTTGACGCAAAAGCGAACGAGTTCATCGCTAAGCTGCAGGCTAACCCGGCGAAAATCGCCAGCCGTAAAGCGTCTCAGAACGCGATTGAAGCGTTTGGTCCTCTGCTGCCTGAATTCCTCGGCGGCTCCGCTGACCTGGCACCAAGTAACCTGACTCTGTGGTCTGGTTCTAAAGCTATCAACGAAGATACTGCCGGTAACTACATCCATTACGGTGTACGTGAATTCGGTATGACCGCTATCGCTAACGGTATCTCCCTGCACGGTGGCTTCCTGCCGTACACCTCCACCTTCCTGATGTTTGTGGAATATGCCCGTAACGCGGTGCGTATGGCTGCGCTGATGAAACAGCGTCAGGTGATGGTCTATACCCACGACTCCATCGGTCTGGGCGAAGATGGCCCGACTCACCAGCCGGTAGAGCAGGTAGCTTCGCTGCGTGTGACCCCGAACATGAGCACCTGGCGTCCGTGTGACCAGGTTGAATCTGCCGTTGCATGGAAATACGGTGTAGAGCGTCAGGACGGTCCGACCGCGCTGATCCTCTCCCGCCAGAACCTGGCACAGCAGGAACGTACCGAAGAGCAGCTGGCGAACATCGCGCGCGGTGGTTACGTGCTGAAAGATTGCGCCGGTCAGCCGGAACTGATCTTCATCGCTACCGGTTCTGAAGTTGAGCTGGCTGTGGCTGCCTGGGACAAACTGACCGCTGAAGGCGTTAAAGCGCGCGTGGTTTCCATGCCGTCTACCGACGCGTTTGACAAACAGGATGCCGCTTATCGCGAGTCTGTACTGCCGAAAGCTGTTTCCGCACGTGTTGCAGTGGAAGCGGGTATCGCAGACTACTGGTTCAAATACGTGGGCCTGAACGGCGCTATCGTTGGTATGACTACCTTTGGTGAGTCTGCACCGGCTGAGCTGCTGTTTGAAGAGTTTGGCTTCACTGTCGACAACGTTGTCGCGAAAGCAAAAGAACTGCTGTAATTTTGATTACAGGTGAAAACGGGTCGCTTATGCGGCCCGTTTTTTTAAAGTAAGTAAATTTATTTGATCGTTCGCAACCCAAAAATGTAGATTTGCATCACAAATATGATATTTAGCGATGTTTTATATTTGCAGCTTGAATCACATTATTGCTATTGATTTTTATATTTCTTTTCTCAATCCATTGTTTTTAAAGGCATCACCAAAAAACATTCTGCGCTGTATGTAGTTTTCTCCTCGATTGATTTCATTTTGCCGTGCGCGTATTTTATTTTTAACGCTAACTCGTACCCTAAAAATAAAATAAGGAAAATGTATGCGGCTGATTGATTACTTTCCCGAATCATCTATCTCAATAAAAAATTCAGCAAAGAACTGGCAGGAGGCAATTGACTTTTCTATGTCATCCTTACTCGCCAATCATTATGTCAATTCAGATTATATTCAGGCCATTAAAGACTCAACGACTAACAATGGTCCTTATTATATTTTAGCGCCAGGCGTCGCCATGCCGCACGCTCGACCGGAGTGTGGCGCGTTAAAAACCGGTATGTCATTAACGCTTCTCAAACAGGAAGTGAAATTTGCCGAAGATGATGAAGGTATCAGATTATTAATCGGATTGTCGGCGGCTAATGCTGATTCACACATTGGCGCTATTCAGGCCTTAAGCGAATTATTATGTGAAGAGGAAGCACTAACCGCTTTGTTAGCGGCTAAATCAGAAAAACAATTGGCGGATATTATCGCTCAAGCATAATTAACGGTTTCCTTTCAGGACATTATTATGGAAAACAAGTCTGCTCGTGCCAAAGTCCAGGCTTTTGGTGGGTTTTTGACTGCAATGGTCATTCCCAACATCGGCGCATTTATTGCCTGGGGTTTTATTACCGCATTATTTATTCCTACTGGTTGGATGCCGAATGAGCATTTCGCCAAAATTGTCGGTCCGATGATTACCTATTTACTGCCCGTCATGATTGGCTCCACTGGGGGGCATCTGGTTGGCGGGAAACGCGGTGCGGTAATGGGGGGCATTGGTTCTATTGGCGTTATTGTGGGCGCGGATATCCCGATGTTCCTTGGCGCGATGGTAATGGGGCCGCTTGGCGGTTGGGTGATTAAGCATATCGACCGTCTGCTGGAAAAACGCATTCCTGCAGGCTTCGAGATGGTTATCAATAATTTCTCTCTTGGTATTGCGGGAATGCTTTTATGCTTGCTGGGGTTTGAAGTTATCGGCCCAGCGGTTCTCATTGCCAATAATTTCGTGAAGGAGTGTATTGAAGCGTTGGTTCATGCGGGCTATCTGCCGTTGCTATCCGTAATCAATGAGCCGGCAAAAATCCTCTTTCTGAACAATGCCATCGATCAGGGGGTGTATTATCCGCTGGGGATGCAGCAAGCTTCTGAAACGGGAAAATCGATTTTCTTCATGGTGGCATCTAACCCAGGGCCGGGATTAGGTTTGTTACTCGGCTTTGCTATCTTTGGCAAAGGGATGAGTAAAAAGTCTGCGCCAGGCGCCATGATTATCCACTTCCTCGGTGGTATTCATGAACTGTATTTCCCGTATGTGCTGATGAAGCCTCTGACCCTGATCGCGATGATTGCCGGGGGAATGACCGGGACGTGGGTATTCCACCTGCTGGACGGTGGGTTAGTTGCGGGGCCAAGCCCAGGATCTATATTCGCCTATCTGGCATTAACGCCGAAAGGTTCTTTCCTCGCGACCATTGCAGGAGTCACCGCGGGAACCGTTGTTACTTTTGTTATTACCTCTGTCATCCTGAAAATAGAAAAGAACGTTGAAACAGAAAGTGAAGATGACTTTGCTGAATCAGCCAGAACCGTCAAAGCGATGAAGCAGGAAGGGAAATTCTCTTATAAAAACATTAAACGTGTCGCTTTTGTCTGTGATGCAGGAATGGGTTCCAGTGCTATGGGGGCAACCACGTTTCGTAAGCGTCTGGAGAAAGCGGGATTGAATATTACTGTGACTCATTATGCTATCGAAAACGTTCCGCAAGATGCCGATATTATTGTCACCCATGCCAGTCTTGAAGGTCGTGTTAAACGTGTAAGTGAAAAGCCATTAGTGCTGATTAAGAACTATATTGGTGACCCATTGTTGGATGATTTATTTAAACGCATTACTGCGAACTAGCCTTCTTATATTTTTGGAGTGAATATGAAAACGAAAGTTGCTGCCATATATGGCAAGCAGGATATTCGTATCCGCGAATTTGAACTGCCTGCAATTACAGATAATGAATTGTTAGTAAGCGTAATATCCGATAGCGTTTGTTTGTCCACCTGGAAAGCAGCAGCATTGGGGAGCGATCATAAACGCGTACCGGACGATCTGGAAAATCATCCGGTTATTACCGGACATGAATGTGCTGGTATCATTGTTGAGGTGGGGAAAAACCTGACGGATAAATATAAGAAAGGTCAGCGTTTTGTGTTGCAACCCGCGATGGGATTGCCAAGTGGATATTCAGCAGGATACAGCTATGAATATTTTGGCGGCAATGCGACATATATGATTATCCCGGAAGTGGCGATTAACCTGGGATGCGTTTTGCCTTACCACGGCTCTTATTTTGCTGCCGCCTCATTGGCAGAACCGATGTGCTGCATTATTGGCGCGTATAACGCGAATTTTCACACCACGCCTTACGTTTATGAGCATCGCATGGGGATTAAGCCAGGGGGGAACATTGCGCTTCTGGCCTGCGCCGGGCCGATGGGTATTGGTGCAATAGATTATGCCATTAACGGGAATATTCAGCCGTCGCGCGTGGTGGTGGTCGACATTGACGAAGCACGACTGGCGCAAGCTAAAAAACTGTTGCCCGTTGAGTTGGCGGCTGAAAAGGGGATTGAGCTCATCTATGTGAATACTACTGGCATGGATTCTCCGACAGCGATGCTGCGAGCGTTAACTCATGACGCAGGTTTTGATGATGTCTTTGTGTATGCGGCAGTGCCTGCAGTTGTTGAGATGGCTGATGATTTACTCGCGGAAGATGGTTGCCTGAATTTTTTTGCCGGTCCTACGGACAGTAACTTCAAAGTGCCGTTTAATTTTTATAACGTGCACTACAACAGCACTCACGTTGTCGGGACATCTGGTGGTTCAACGGATGATATGAAAGAGGCCATTGCGCTCAGTGCAACCGGCCAACTGCAACCGTCGTTTATGGTGACGCACATTGGCGGCCTTGATGCAGTTCCGGAAACTGTATTGAATTTACCGGCGATCCCCGGCGGTAAGAAGCTGATATATAACGGCGTTACCATGCCACTAACCGCCATTGCTGATTTTGCCGAGAAAGGGAAAACTGACCCATTATTCAAAGAACTGGCGCTGCTGGTGGAGGAGACGCACGGTATCTGGAATGAAAAGGCAGAAAAATACCTTTTGGCACACTTTGGCGTTGATATCGGGGAGGCGGCGATATGATGTCGCTGGCATGGCCGCTATTTCGTATCACGGAGCAGGCTGCACTGGCAGCCTGGCCGCAAACCGGGTGCGGCGATAAAAACAAGATTGATGGTCTGGCTGTGACGGCAATGCGGGAAGCATTGAACAGTATTGCCATTCGCGGACGCATCGTTATTGGCGAAGGGGAGATTGATCAAGCCCCGATGCTGTGGATTGGTGAGGAAGTGGGAACCGGCAGCGGACCTGAGGTAGATATCGCCGTTGATCCTATCGAAGGAACCCGAATGGTGGCTATGGGGCAAAGCAATGCGCTGGCCGTCATGGCGTTTGCCCCTCGCGGTAGTTTGTTACACGCTCCTGATATGTACATGAAAAAACTGGTTGTTAATCGGTTTGCGAAAGGGGCGATTAATCTGGCGCTGCCGTTGGCAGATAATCTGCGTAATGTAGCAGAGGCGTTGGGTAAACCGCTGAAGCGACTGCGGATGGTGACGCTGGATAAGCCGCGCCTTCAACCAGCGATTGCCGAGGCGACACGGCTTGGCGTCAAGGTCTTTGCTCTGCCCGACGGCGACGTGGCCGCCAGCGTGCTGGCCTGTAAGCAGGAGAATCCTTATGATCTGATGTATACCATTGGCGGCGCGCCTGAAGGGGTTATTTCAGCCTGTGCGGTTAAAGCGCTGGGGGGCGATATGCAGGCTGAACTGATTGATTTTTGCGAAGCGAAAGGAAATAACGCAGATAATCGTCTGATTGCGGCACAGGAACATCAGCGCTGCGCGGAAATGGGCGTTGAGATCAACCGGATCTACGCGCTGGACGAACTGGTAGGGGGAAATAAGATCCTCTTTAGCGCGACAGGGGTCACGGGTGGCGATCTTGTGAAAGGGATCCAACAGGTTACGAATGGTGTGCGCACGCAAACTTTACTGATCGGCGGCGCGGATCGAACGTGTAATATAATAGACTCTCTGCATTCATGGTGATTTATCGAGAAACGAATGACGACGCTGACAGAAGACGATGTGCTTGAGCAACTGGATGCTCAAAATAATTTACTCTCGTTTATGACGACGGCACATAACATTTTGCTCCAGGGCATTAAGCGCTTTCTACCGTCGCTGTTCGTTAATAACGATGAAGAGATCGTGGAATATGCAGTGAAGCCGTTACTCGCCCAGAGTGGACCGCTTGACGATATCGACGTTGCGTTACGTCTGATTTATGCGTTGGGAAAAATGGATAAATGGCTTTATGCCGACATCACCCATTTCTCTCAATTTTATCAGTACCTGAACGAGCAGGATAATATCCCCGGTTTTGTCGATGACATTACCTGGGATTTTGTCAGCAACGTGAACAGTATCACCCGCAACGCAACGCTCTACGGTGCGCTGGAGTCGATGAAATTTGCCGACTTTGCTGCGTGGTCCGAAGTGCGCTTTAGCGCAATGGTCAAGACGGCAATGACGCTGGCAGTGACGGCGATTTTAAAGGAATTAACGCCGTGAAAATCAAACTAACGGTGAATGGGCTACAGGTTGAAGCACATTACCGTGATGATGAGATAGAGAACGTCCACAAACCGTTATTACAACAGCTGGCAAAAATACATGCCACTCACCCGCAGCGACGAACGATCATTTTTCTCAGCGCACCGCCTGGTACGGGTAAATCGACGCTGACCACCTTCTGGGAATATCTCTCCCGTCAGGATCCTGGCCTGCCGGAGATCCAGACGCTGCCGATGGATGGCTTCCATCACTACAACACCTGGCTGGATGCTCATAACCTGCGAGCATACAAAGGTGCGCCGGAAACCTTTGATGTGGATAAGCTTGCACAGAATCTACGTCTGATAAGGGAAGGGGAGGGCACCTGGCCACAGTACGACCGGCAAAAACACGATCCGGTAGAAGCGGCCATAACAGTGACCGCGCCGATTGTGATTGTGGAAGGAAACTGGTTATTACGCGATGATGAAAGGTGGCGGGCGTTAGCTGAGTTTTGTGATTACTCGCTGTTTATTCGTGCTCCTGCCAACGCGCTCCGTACACGACTGGTAGGTCGTAAACTGGCGGGCGGACTATCACAAGCTGACGCTGAGGCGTTTTATGAGCGTACCGACGGACCGAATGTTCATCGGGTACTGGAAGCGAGTCTGCCTGGTGACCTGACGCTGGAGATGCTGGAATCTGGTGAATATCGGATTGCGTGAAGGCCAATTATTCCTGTTAAGCCGTAATGATTATTACGGCTTACTGGAATAATTTCCCCCGGTCTTAGCGGGAAAAGTGTGATGTACGTCAGATAACTGTTTTCTTTGGCTGGACAATCATTCCTTTTATTCCGCGTTTCGCTTATTCTAGCTGAAGCGTTTCAGTCGATTAAATGTTCGACAATTAACCAATTAGTCGCAGTTTGCGACAGGTAAGGTTTCCCTGAGCGATTTGCTGCATTACTCTGTCTGCCACATCGTTTCTGAGAAATCCTTGCAGGAGACCTATGACCGTACGCGTAGCGATTAATGGTTTCGGTCGCATCGGACGCAACGTGGTTCGTGCTTTGTATGAATCCGGGCGTCGGGCGGAAATCACCGTGGTGGCAATCAACGAACTGGCGGATGCTGCAGGCATGGCGCATTTGTTGAAATATGACACCAGCCATGGACGTTTTGCCTGGGATGTTCGTCAGGAACGTGACCAGCTCATCGTTGGCGATGACGCGATCCGCATTCTGCATGAGCGAACGCTCGATGCGCTTCCCTGGCGCGAACTGAGTGTCGATGTTGTGCTGGACTGTACGGGGGTTTTCGGCAACCGCGAACACGGCGAGGCGCATATTGCCGCTGGTGCAAAAAAAGTGCTCTTTTCACATCCTGGTAGTCACGACATCGACGCAACCGTTGTGTATGGCGTTAATCAGGATCAGCTGCGCGCTGAACACCGGATCGTTTCCAACGCCTCCTGCACCACGAATTGCATAATACCCGTCATTAAATTGCTGGATGATGCTTACGGCATTGAGTCTGGTACCGTCACCACGATCCACTCCGCGATGCACGATCAGCAGGTTATTGATGCCTATCATCCTGACCTGCGTCGCACGCGAGCGGCCAGCCAGTCTATTATTCCGGTTGATACCAAACTGGCGGCGGGCATCACGCGAATTTTCCCGCAGTTTAACGATCGTTTTGAAGCGATTGCGGTGCGTGTACCGACCATAAATGTGACGGCGATCGACTTAAGCGTGACGGTGAAAAAACCAGTAAAAGCCAGTGAAGTCAACCAGTTGCTGCAAAAAGCAGCACAAGGTGCATTTCATGGTATAGTTGACTATACGGAATTACCGTTGGTCTCTGTAGATTTTAACCACGACCCGCACAGCGCCATCGTTGATGGTACGCAAACGCGCGTGAGTGGCGCTCACCTGATCAAAACGCTGGTCTGGTGTGATAATGAATGGGGCTTTGCTAACCGTATGCTCGACACAACGTTAGCGATGGCTGCTATTGGTTTCAGGCTCGACGCTTGAGCGTCGACAAAACTTTATGAATCAACGAGAGGATTCACCATGTCTGTAATTAAGATGACCGATCTGGATCTGGCTGGTAAACGCGTTTTTATCCGTGCGGACCTGAACGTACCAGTTAAAGAAGGGAAAGTAACCAGCGATGCGCGTATCCGTGCTTCCCTGCCGACCATCGAACTGGCCCTGAAACAGGGTGCTAAAGTGATGGTAACTTCCCACCTGGGTCGTCCTACCGAAGGCGAGTACAACGAAGAATTCTCTCTGCTGCCGGTTGTTAACTACCTGAAAGACAAACTGTCTGCTCCGGTTCGCCTGGTAAAAGATTACCTGGACGGCGTTGAAGTCGCTGCCGGTGAACTGGTTGTTCTGGAAAACGTTCGCTTCAACAAAGGCGAGAAGAAAGACGACGAAGCGCTGTCCAAAAAATACGCTGCGCTGTGCGACGTATTCGTAATGGACGCTTTCGGTACAGCTCACCGTGCACAGGCTTCTACCCACGGTATCGGTAAATTCGCCGACGTAGCTTGCGCTGGTCCGCTGCTGGCTGCTGAGCTGGATGCGCTGGGTAAAGCGCTGAAAGAACCTGCTCGTCCGATGGTGGCTATCGTTGGTGGTTCTAAAGTTTCTACCAAACTGACCGTTCTGGACTCTCTGTCAAAAATCGCTGACCAGCTGATCGTTGGTGGTGGTATCGCGAACACCTTCGTTGCTGCTCAAGGCCACAACGTCGGCAAATCCCTGTACGAAGCTGACCTGGTTGATGAAGCTAAGCGTCTGCTGACGACTTGCGATATCCCGGTCCCGACTGACGTTCGCGTAGCGACTGAATTCTCTGAAACTGCACCGGCTACGCTTAAATCCGTTAGCGATGTAAAAGAAGACGAGCAGATCCTGGATATCGGCGACGCTTCTGCACAGCAGCTGGCTGACATCCTGAAGAATGCGAAAACCATTCTGTGGAACGGCCCGGTTGGCGTGTTCGAATTCCCGAACTTCCGCAAAGGTACTGAAATCGTTGCTAATGCTATCGCAGACAGCGAAGCATTCTCTATCGCAGGCGGCGGTGACACCCTGGCAGCAATCGACCTGTTCGGCATTGCTGACAAAATCTCCTACATCTCTACTGGCGGCGGCGCATTCCTCGAATTCGTGGAAGGCAAAGTACTGCCAGCAGTAGCCATGCTCGAAGAGCGTGCTAAAAAGTAAGACATTGATGGGCAGGGAAACCTGCCCAATTATTAGCGCGCTGTCGAGCGCGCCCCCTTTCCAAGGCCGAAGATACAGGACTCGCAACATGTCTAAAATTTTTGATTTCGTAAAACCAGGCGTAATCACTGGTGATGACGTACAGAAAGTTTTCCAGGTAGCTAAAGAAAACAACTTTGCTCTGCCAGCTGTTAACTGCGTTGGTACCGACTCCATCAACGCCGTTCTGGAAACCGCTGCAAAAGTTAAAGCGCCGGTCATCGTCCAGTTCTCCAACGGTGGTGCTTCTTTCATCGCGGGTAAAGGCGTGAAGTCTGACGTTCCTCAGGGCGCTGCAATCCTGGGTGCTATCTCTGGTGCGCATCACGTTCACCAGATGGCTGAACACTATGGTGTTCCGGTTATCCTGCACACTGACCACTGCGCGAAGAAACTGCTGCCGTGGATCGACGGTCTGCTGGACGCGGGTGAAAAACACTTCGCAGCAACTGGCAAACCGCTGTTCTCTTCTCACATGATCGACCTGTCTGAAGAGTCTCTGGAAGAGAACATCGAAATCTGCTCCAAATACCTGGCGCGCATGTCCAAAATGGGCATGACTCTGGAAATCGAACTGGGTTGCACCGGTGGTGAAGAAGATGGCGTGGACAACAGCCACATGGACGCTTCTGCACTGTACACCCAACCGGAAGACGTTGACTACGCATACACCGAGCTGAGCAAAATCAGCCCGCGTTTCACTATCGCAGCGTCCTTCGGTAACGTACACGGCGTTTACAAGCCGGGTAACGTAGTTCTGACCCCGACCATCCTGCGCGACTCTCAGGACTATGTTTCTAAGAAACATAACCTGCCGCATAACAGCCTGAACTTCGTCTTCCACGGTGGTTCCGGTTCTACTGCTCAGGAAATCAAAGACTCCGTAAGCTACGGCGTAGTGAAAATGAACATCGACACCGATACCCAATGGGCTACCTGGGAAGGCGTTCTGAACTACTACAAAGCAAACGAAGCTTACCTGCAGGGTCAGTTGGGCAACCCGAAAGGCGAAGATCAGCCGAACAAGAAATACTACGATCCGCGCGTATGGCTGCGTGCTGGTCAGGCAACCATGATCACCCGTCTGGAACAGGCTTTCAAAGAACTGAACGCGGTTGACGTTCTGTAATTTACGCCGTCCAACGTGACATGAGGCCCGCAAATGCGGGCCTTTTTTATTGCCATTTCAATGTGCTGCTGACAGAGAATTCTGTGATCTGTTTGGCAAAATCTGAGTTTATTGTTTACCCTTGTCAGGTTGCCAGTCCCGTTAGGGCGGCTTTATTTCTCCCGTTTGGGTAAGCAAAAAAGGAATATTGAATGGAAGATTTGAATGTTGTCGACAGCATAAACGGTGCGGGCACCTGGCTGGTCCGCAATCAGGAGCTACTGTTGAGCTATGCCGTCAACATCGTTGCGGCTCTCGCGATTGTCATTATCGGTATGATCGTGGCGCGTATCGTATCAAACACCGTTAACCGCCTGATGCTGGCGCGTAAAATTGATGCCACCGTTGCCGACTTTCTTTCTGCACTGGTGCGCTACGGTATTATCGCTTTCACGCTGATTGCCGCGCTGGGTCGCGTTGGAGTGCAAACTGCCTCCGTGATCGCCGTTCTCGGTGCCGCAGGTTTAGCTGTCGGTCTGGCACTGCAAGGGTCGCTGTCCAACCTCGCCGCAGGCGTGCTTCTGGTGATGTTCCGTCCGTTCCGCGCGGGTGAATATGTAGACCTTGGCGGCGTTGCGGGAACCGTGCTTAACGTGCAGATTTTCTCCACAACTATGCGTACCGTAGACGGTAAGATTGTGGTGATCCCAAACGGTAAAATCATTGCCGGGAACATCATTAACTTCTCTCGCGAGCCGGTCCGTCGTAACGAATTTATTATCGGCGTGGCCTACGACTCCGATATCGATCAGGTGAAAAAAATCCTCACTGATATCATCCAGTCTGAAGATCGCATCCTAAAAGACCGTGAAATGACGGTACGCCTGAATGAGCTGGGCGCTTCCTCGATTAATTTCGTCGTACGCGTCTGGAGCAACAGCAGCGATCTGCAAAGCGTCTACTGGGATGTACTGGAGCGCATTAAGCGCGAGTTTGATGCCAACGGTATCAGCTTCCCGTACCCGCAGATGGATGTGAACTTTAAACGCGTGAAAGAGAACGCGACCGAGTAACTTCAGCTAAAAACGCCCGCCAGAGAGATGCGGGCGTTGATTTATCTCGTCTTGTTAAGAATTGCGCTGACACCCTGCATCAGCTCGCCAACATCGTTTATTCCTTTACTTTCCTGTTGGGCAATCCATTCGGCCTGAACGTGCTGATACCCGGTAGCGGCTTGCCACGCATTCAGATCGCTGTTGGTCAGGTAATGAACGTGTGCACCCTCTTTTGCCATCTTTTTCGCCATTGCGGTCAGGCTTGCGTCCTGCACTGCGCCAATACGCTTTTGCGTCATGGCGGCGGCCCGATTGATGGCTGCGCGATCTTTCACGTCCAGGCTATCCCAGACGTCTTTATTCATCACCAGAAGATAAACGTGTCCGAGCCAGAGCGAAGGGGAGAGCTGAATATAGGGGGCCGCCCGCTGGGCATGGATATCATCTCCGCTGTCGAGGTTAACCATCAGGCCGTCAAGCTGTCCGGTCTGAAGCGCATCGGTAATTTTTTCATTCCATGGCATGCTGACCGGCACGCCGCCCGCGTTGCGTAAAAATGATTGATGCCAAAAGCTGGCGGTCCGCCATTGGCTTGCATTCAGCTGTGCCAAATCGACGTTCGGTTTGGTAGTAAAAAATCCAACCGGATAGCCGAGGAAAAACTGAAGATTCACCAGATTGTTGTTTTCCAGCTCGCGACCAAACTGGCGATACTCGCGGAAAATCCGCTGAAAGGCGTTAACCTGCGCTTCACCACGACCCGGTCCGAGGGGGAAGCTCTTAAAAATCTGGTGTCGCGGCAGTTGTTCGGGCGTGTACTCAGGGACCACGATCCCCATATCCGCCACGCTGCCCTGGCCGATCGTTTTTAAGGCGTCATAGCTGGTGGACAGCTCGCCGTTCCAGTGAGCGTCGATTTTCAAACGTCCAAGCGACTCTTGTTCGATTGCGCGAAAAAAAGTCTCTTTTATGAGCCGGGTACGCATGTTGCCATACGGCTCGTGATCGGTATAGCGCAGCGTTCTGTCTGCGCTGGCGACAGTGGGCCACAAACTGGTAACTACCAGCGAGGCACAGAAGAGAAAAATGTTCGCGTTATGCTTCATACCCATTCCTTTGGTATAGACAGACTTATCTTTCAGCATACCTCGGGTAACGCACAATCGCTATTGTCAGAGACTGAATATGGAGGGGAGTGTGCGCGGTATTATTAATAATGCTAATTACTGATTAATATTATCCATTTCCTCTAATGAATCCCGCGCAGTATAGTCTGCCCACAAGACAATTATGTGAGATGCTTTACATGTTATCCTACTATTTTCAAGGGCTTGCGCTTGGTGCAGCCATGATACTTCCGCTTGGTCCACAAAATGCCTTCGTGATGAATCAGGGGATCCGTCGTCAGTATCACATCATGATTGCTTTACTCTGCGCCATCAGCGATTTAGTGCTGATTTGCGCGGGGATCTTCGGCGGTAGCGCCTTGCTGATGCAGTCGCCATGGCTGATGGCGCTGGTCACCTGGGGCGGGGTCGCATTTTTACTCTGGTACGGATTCGGTGCGCTAAAAACGGCGATGAGCAGTAATCTGGAACTGGCCAGCGCCGAGGTGATGAAGCAGGGGCGCTGGAAAATTATCGCCACTATGCTGGCGGTGACATGGCTCAACCCACATGTTTACCTGGATACCTTTGTGGTGCTCGGGAGTCTGGGGGGACAACTGGACGTTGAGCCTAAACGCTGGTTTGCACTGGGAACCGTCAGCGCTTCGTTCCTGTGGTTCTTCGGTCTGGCATTGCTGGCGGCCTGGCTGGCACCGCGTCTGCGAACTGCGAAAGCACAGCGCATCATCAATACGCTGGTAGGATTAGTGATGTGGTTTATCGCTTTTCAGCTGGCAAAAGAAGGTGTTGCGCACGTTCATGCGCTGTTCAACTAAGTGTTGTCTGATGGACAACGCAGCGAGATCGGCTAAGCTTGCCTGCATGTGCCCTGAGTTTTGGGGTAATTAATGAAACATGGAGGAACGACCGTGAAGTTCAAAATAATGGCCCTGGCGGCATTAGTCGGATTCAGCGCACTATCGGTACAGGCAAATGAGTTGCCAAATGGACCGCACATCGTGACTTCCGGAACGGCAAGCGTAGATGCAACACCAGACATCGCCACCCTGGCGATTGAAGTGAACGTTGCTGCAAAGGATGCGGCTTCCGCGAAGAAGCAGGCCGATGAGCGCGTGGCGCAATATCTGTCTTTCCTTGAACAGAACCAGATAGCGAAGAAAGACATTAGCGCTGCAAACTTGCGTACGCAGCCGGACTACGACTACCAGAACGGCAAAAGCATCCTCAAAGGTTATCGTGCAGTGCGCACCGTTGAAGTCACGCTGCGTCAGTTGGACAAACTCAACGCTCTGCTTGATGGCGCGCTGAAGGCCGGTCTGAATGAGATTCGTTCGGTATCGCTGGGCGTTGCCCAGCCGGATGCTTACAAAGACAAAGCGCGTAAAGCGGCGATTGATGATGCTGTTCATCAGGCTGAACAGCTGGCAGCGGGCTTTAATAGCAAACTGGGTCCCGTTTACAGTGTGCGTTACCACGTTTCCAATTATCAACCGAGCCCGATGGTACGGATGATGAAAGCAGATGCAGCGCCTGCAACCTCTGCTCAGGAAACCTACGAACAGCCGGTTATTCAGTTTGACGATCAGGTTGATGTCGTCTTCCAGATTGAGCCTACAGTAACCAATAAGTAGTCTTGATATAGGCGTAAGTCGCCATCCGGCAAGTTTTTAGCCTGATGGCGATGCTTACGCGTCTCATCAGGCCGACAAAACATTCCAGCCGGTTTTTCTGTGAGCAACTGTAAAAATGAGACCTCACATTCAGTCTTTTTTTTCGTGGTAATGAGGATAGGCCATAGCGATTTTTAAGGGGACGCTATGGATATTTTTATCTCGAAAAAGATGCGTAATTTCATTCTGCTGGCGCAAACCAATAACATCGCCAGAGCGGCAGAAAAAATACATATGACCGCATCGCCTTTCGGTAAAAGCATTGCTGCACTGGAAGATCAAATCGGCTATACGCTGTTTACCCGTAAAGATAACAACATCAGCCTGAATAAAGCCGGACAGGAGCTGTATCAGAAGCTGTTTCCTGTCTATCAGCGCCTCTCTGCCATTGATAACGAAATCCATAACGCCTCTTGTCGCTCGCGGGAAATCGTCATCGGTATCGATAATACTTATCCAACGATTATTTTTGACCAGTTGATTAGCCTTGGCGATAAATATGACGGCGTGACGGCCCAGGCCGTTGAATTCAGTGAGAATGGGGTGATTGATAATCTGTTCGACCGCAAACTGGATTTCATTATCTCGCCACAGCACGTTTCCCCCCGCGTACAGGAGTTGGAAAATCTGGCGATCAGCGAACTGCCTCCGCTACGTCTGGGGTTTCTCGTTTCCCGGCGCTACGAAGAGAAACAGCCGCAGGATCTGCTGCGCGAGCTACCCTGGCTGCAAATGCGCTTCCAGAATCGCGCCAACTTTGAGGCGATGCTGGATGCTTATATGCGGCCCTGCGGGATCAATCCGACAATTATCTACCGTCCGTACAGCTTTATGGCCAAGATTAGCGCGGTGGAGCGCGGGCAGTTTTTGACGGTGATTCCTCATTTTGCCTGGCGGCTGGTGAATCCGTCGACGCTAAAGTATTTCGACGCGCCCGGCAACCCCATGTATATGCAGGAGTTTCTCTATTCGCTGAAAAATCATCGCTATACCGGCACCATGCTCCAGCATATTGCTGAAGATCGTGACGGTACGGCAAGTTAACCGAGCATCGATCCTGTCTCGAGAAGGTTGCGATGCAGATCGAACGCATGGCTGAGATCGTGATGGATATGCCCGCCGGGTGCTTTTTCCAGATAGCGGTGCAGGTAGTCCCGGTAAAGGGGATGCGCACAGTTATCGATAATCGTGTGCGCCCGCTGCATCGGAGATAACCCACGCAGATCGGCAATCCCTTGTTCGGTCACGATCACTTTAACGCTATGTTCGCTGTGGTCGACATGGCTGCACATCGGCACGATGGTTGAGATTTTCCCGCCTTTGGCAATCGACGGCGCCATAAAGATAGACAGGTAGGCGTTGCGCTCGAAATCCCCGCTGCCGCCGATCCCGTTCATCAGGTTCACGCCCGCAACGTGCGTGGAATTGGCATGGCCGTAGATATCAAACTCAAGCCCAACGTTGAGCGCAATGACCCCCAGCCGACGGATGATTTCCGGGTTATTGGAGATCTCCTGCGGGCGCAGCACAATTCGGCTGGCGAAGAAGTCCATGTTGTCGTAAATCTTCTGTAGCGACGGGGCTGAGATGGTCAGGCTGGAGGCGCTGGCACCGGTGATCTTGCCCGTTTCCAGCAGATGCACCACCGATTCCTGTAACACCTCTGAATACATCATAAAGGGCGGGATATCCGGATTCTCTCCCAGTCTCGCCATTACCGCGTTATTGATATTGCCCACGCCGCTTTGTAAGGGCAGAAACTCTGCTGGAATGCGTTTGTGCGCCATTTCTGCCAGTAGGAAAGTGACGACGTTATCGGCAATTTGTTGGCTGACCGGATTGGTTTTATCCGACGCATTCCCGGCATCGGGCAGGTCGGTATCCACTACCGCGACCACTTTCCTGGGGTCTATCTGCACGCACTGACTGCCCACGCGATCCATGGTATGAAATATGGGCACGCTGTTACGCCGCGGCGGTGCGCCGGGTATTACGATGTCGGCAAACTCAGCCACGCGTGGATTATGGTAATGATTCAACTCGATAATCACCTTTTTCGCCCGCAGCAGCCAGGTAGGCGCATTGCCAATACCGCTGGAAAGCCAAATCCGGCCATCCGGCGCAATGGCGGAAGCTTCAATGACGGCAACATCGATATCGCCAAAAAAGCCGTAATTAACCATCTGCGCGACTTCGCTCAAATGGAGATCGACAAACCTCACCTGGCCCTGGTTAATTTTCTCGCGCAGGCCAGAGGAGGTTTGATAAGGCGCACGCCAGGAAACGGCATCCGCCGCGGATAATGCATCATCAGCGGCGGCGCCAATTGACGCCCCGGTCAACAGGCGGATCTGAAAAGGCTGCCCGTCCTGATGCCGTTCGCAGGCGCGTTGGGCAATTGCGGTGGGTAACGCTTTTGGCGAACCCGCGGGGGTAAAGCCGCTAAACGCCACCATATCATCGTGCTGGATAATTTCTGCCGCCTGTTCGGCGCTCATCCGTTTCATGGCCGTCTCCTTCGTCGGGCGTGATTAATGGCCAACAAAATTAGGTTTACGTTTTTCCATAAACGCGTTCATCCCTTCCTGATAATCCTCGCTGTCGTACACCGCGCGGCGCATGCCCTGAATGCGCTCGAATTCGTCAGAGTTCATGGTGTGTGCTTCGCCCAACACGCGCAGTTCTTCTTTGATGACGGCGATTGCCAGCGGCGCTTTTTCCGAGATGTGATGCGCCATTTGCAGGGTGAAATCTTCCAGTTCCTCGGTTGGAACGACATGATTGAGGATCCCGACCGCCATGGCGCGTTGAGCGGTGATGGGCGAGGCGGTAAAAATCAGCTCCTTAACGATGTGAAAACCAGCGTCGCGGGTCAGGTTGTGGATGCCCACCAGGTTATAGGGCACGCCGAGGTTGACCGGGGTCATGGAGAAGGTAGACGTACTGGCTGCGATGATCAGATCGGAACTCATGATCATCTCAAACGCGCCGCCCCAGACGCTGCCTTCAACCATGGAGATCACCGGCTTCGGATATTTTTGGATCATGCGAGTTATCTGACGCAGCGGATCGTCATAAGAGAGCGGATCGCGACGTCCGGTGGGGAGCTCATGAATATCATGCCCGGCAGAGAACACTTTGGCCCCGCTCGGGGCGCGCAGAATGATGCAGCGAATGTCCGGACGATTGAGGTCGCTCAGCGCCTGCATCAGATCGTCAATAAACACTTTGCTCAGGGCATTGAGCTTGCGGGCGTAATTGAACTCAATGACCGCGACTTTCTGGATGATGACCACGTTGACGTATTGATAAGACATAATGTTCTCTTTATTGAAAGTAATGATGCTGAATAAATTCGCTGATGTGCCGCAGGCCGGTGCGCGGCGAAAGATCATTGTTTTTGACGGCCAGCAGCGTCTGCTGGAAATACTGGTCGAAATCAGCCCGGGCAAACAGCAGATGCAGGGCTTCTTCTTCAGCCTGCTTGTGTAGCCATTCCACCGCCTGCTGCTGGCGGACTTTTTCCAGTCGACCGCTGGCGGTAAGGCACGTTTTAAAGTCGGTTATCGCCTGCCAAACCTCCTCAATGCCGCGTTTTTCCAGGGCGCTACAGGTCAGAACCTGCGGCTGCCACTCGTCATATTTGCGGCGCAGAATATGCAGGGCGGATTCGTACATATGGCGGGCGATGGCAACGCTGGTACGGTTATCACCGTCGTCCTTGTTGATGACGACCAGATCCGCCATCTCCATCAGGCCTTTTTTGATGCCCTGCAAATCGTCGCCACCGCCGGCGATTTGCAGTGAGAGAAAGCAATCCACCATGCTTGCGACTTCGGTTTCCGACTGCCCAACGCCGACGGTTTCCACAATCACCACGTTGAAGCCAGCCGCCTCGCACAGCAGCATTAATTCGCGGGCGCGCTGGCTGGCGCCGCCTAAATGACCGCTGGAAGGAACCGGACGTATAAACGCAGATTCTGCGCGAGCCAGTTCCGTCATGCGGGTTTTATCACCAAGAATGCTGCCGCCGCTGACCGGGCTGCTGGGATCGACGGCGATCACCGCTACCCGTAACCCGCGGCGAATCAACAGCATGCCGAATGCTTCCAGAAAGGTGCTTTTACCCGCGCCCGGCGTGCCGGTGATCCCCAGACGCAGGGCGTTACCGGTGAACGGCATAATCGCGTCCAGCAATTGCGTACTCAGCGGCTGGTGGCGCGGGTGATTGCTTTCGACCAGCGTCATCGCCTGGGCGAGCGTAGCCCGTTCACCGAGTCGCAAGCGGCGGACGGTATCCTCAAGCGTGGTGGCGTTAATCATGATGTTTACTGATACGGGTTAACACATCGCGGACGCTGTCGAGCATCGGCGTGCCTGGGCCATAAATGGCTGCCACGCCATGTTCGTGTAGAAAAGCGTAATCCTGTGGCGGAATAACCCCGCCGGCGACGACGCAAATGTCTTCGCGTCCCCAGCCTTTGAGCGCGGTGACCAGCTCCGGGATCAATGTCTTATGACCCGCCGCCAGCGATGATGCGCCAACGACATGCACATCGTTTTCTACCGCCAGACGGGCAATTTCCTCCGGTGTGGAGAACATCGGGCTGAGATCGACATCGAAGCCGAGATCGGAGTAGGCGCTGGCGATCACTTTTGCGCCGCGATCGTGGCCGTCCTGACCCATCTTGGCGATCAGAATACGCGGGCGGCGGCCATTTTCTGCGAGGAACTGTTCAGTTTGCGCAACAATGGCATCGAACTCATCGGCGGATTTGTCGGACTGGTGATAGCTTTGCGCAATCACCCCAGTAACACACTGGCTGGGAACCAGATAACGGTCAAAGGCGGCCTCCAGCGCATCGGAGATTTCACCGAGCGTGGCGCGAACGCGGGCGGCGTTGACGGCGGCTGCCAGCAGATTTTCATTCTGCTGCGCGGCGTGGGTCAGCGCGGATAGCGCGGCTTTAACCGCATCATTGTCGCGGGTGGCGCGGATATGCTGCAGTGAGGCAATCTGCTCGTTGCGCACCTTCACGTTGTCGATCTCCAGCACCGACGTGTCGTCTTCTTTATCCAGCTTGTATTTGTTCACCCCGACGATAACGCGCTTACCCTGGTCGATCAGCGACTGTTCGCGCGCGGACGCTTCTTCGATCATCCGTTTAGGAAGTCCGGCTTCAATCGCCTTCGCCATGCCGCCTGCCTCATCAATCTGCTTGATGATCGTGCGCGCCTGCTTCACGATTTGATCGGTGAGTGATTCGACGTAATACGATCCGGCCAGCGGATCGACGGTGCGGCAGATCTCTGATTCTTCCTGAATGATGATCTGCGTATTACGCGCAATACGGGCGGAGAAATCGGTGGGCAGGCCGAGCGCTTCATCAAAAGCGTTGGTATGCAGAGACTGGGTGCCGCCAAGCGTAGCGCCGAGCGCTTCAATGGTGGTTCGTACCACGTTGTTGTACGGGTCCTGCTCGGTCAGGCTCCAGCCTGAGGTCTGGCAGTGGGTACGCAGAGCGAGAGATTTCGGGTTGGTCGCGCCAAAACTGCTGACCGCTTCGCTCCACAGATACCGTGCAGCGCGCAGCATGGCGACGTTCATAAACAGATCCATGCCGATGCCGAAGAAGAATGACAGGCGCGGGGCGAAGTCATCAATTTTCAGTCCGGCGGAAAGCGCGGCCTTGATGTATTCAATACCGTCTGCCAGCGTAAACGCCACCTGCTGTACGCAGTTTGCCCCGGCTTCACCCATGTGATAGCCGCTGATGCTGATGGTGTTAAAGCGCGGCATGTTGCCTGAGCACCAGGCGATGATGTCGGCGATAATGCGCATGGAGGGTTTTGGCGGATAAATGTAGGTGTTGCGGCACAGGTACTCTTTCAGAATATCGTTCTGAATGGTCCCGGTGAGCTGTTCCGGCGTCACGCCTTGCTCCTGCGCCGCGACGATATAAAACGCCAGCACCGGCAGCACCGCGCCGTTCATGGTCATCGATACCGACATCTTATCCAGCGGGATCTGGTCGAACAGCACCTTCATATCTTCGACGGTATCGATCGCCACGCCGGCTTTGCCGACGTCGCCCGCTACGCGCGGGTTGTCTGAGTCATAACCACGATGAGTGGCAAGGTCAAAGGCGACGGAAAGCCCTTTTTGCCCAGCGGCGAGGTTACGGCGGTAAAAGGCGTTGGACTCTTTGGCGGTAGAGAAACCGGCGTATTGGCGAATCGTCCACGGCTGCGCGGTATACATTGTGGCGCGCGGGCCACGCACGTAAGGCGGCAGACCGGGCAGGGTGCCCGTGACTTCCAAATTATCGAGATCCGCTTCGGTGTACAGCGGCTTGATGACAATCCCTTCCGCCGTCTGTCTTTCCAGCGACTCAACGGTTTTTTCCCGTCGACTGAGTTCTTTATTGGCGAGTGTTTGCCACTCCTGCACGTTTGCCATTTTTTGCTCCGTATTACGCAATAAGTTGAATCTTTGCGAATACGGTGTGCTTTTTCATTTGGCTTGTCGCCAGCAAAAAATAGCCAACAGGACGTCGTTTTTTGCCGTGTGGCGTGTTTTATTTTGTGATGTATTTCAAAGACGTGGCGGGAATAGCATGAAATGAGGGGAAAGGCTTGTAGGCCGGATAAAGCGTTACGCCGCTATCCGGCCTCTGTTCGAGGAATTAATCCTGACGCAGTACGTTGTGGCCATAGGCCAGCAGCGCGTCGGTGACGTTGCGCATCATGCGGCTTTCTGGTGCAAAGCGGTGCCAGTACAGCATCCGACGCTGGAACAGGCCTGGCGTTAAGTCGATAAGCTCACCGCTTTCCAGCTCTTTCTCAATCTGTAAGTGTGGGATCATGCAGCAGGTTGTTCCCTGACGGGCTAACTGGACGAAGGCTTCAGACGAGTTAACGATATGGCACGGTACGCTGCCCGGCGGTAGGTCGAAGTTTTGTTGCAAGAACGCCTGGTGCATATCATCAAGATGGTCAAACGCGACCGCCGGGGCTTTCAGCAGGGCGGAACGGGTGACGCCGTTTGGGAAATAACGCTCGGCGAAAGGTTTAGAGCCAACAAACAGGTAGTCCAGCGCGCCCAATTTATCCACCAGACAGCTTGGCAGCGCCTGATGTTGAATACTCACCGCGCCGACTACTTCACCCCGACGCAGACGTTCCTGGGTTCGGGTTTCATCTTCAACCTGCAGGTTCAGTCGAATCGGTGAATTAGCCAGTACCGGGGCCAGCGCCGGAAGTAACCAGGTCGCCAGACTGTCGGCGTTCACCGCCAGCGAAAGCAGAAGCGGCGTCGAGCCGGTTTGTTCATCGCCCAGCCACTCGTCTTCCAGCAGTTCAACCTGGCGCAGAAGCGCCAGTAGTTTCTGTCCCTGTTCCGTTGGGCGCGGCGGTACGGTGCGCACCAGCAGCGGTTGTCCGAACATATTCTCAAGCTGTTTTATGCGCTGTGAAACCGCGGATTGCGTGATGCACAGCTTTTGCGCCGCGCGCTCAAATCCTCGTTCACGAATAACCGCATCCAGTGCTTGTAGTGTTCTGTAGTCCGGACGTTTCATTGCTTTGACGCACTCCTGAAATTTTTGCTTGTTCTGCACTATGACACAATTTTTGATTGGGTAAAGACGAAATCCGCCGCTTGCGAGCGGGTGTGGGGACATTTTTCTGCACAATGTTCTATAATGCGCGTGAATTTTCCCACCATATTCACACCACAGGCGAAACGATCATGACGCAGGATGAACTGAAAAAAGCAGTAGGATGGGCGGCACTTCAGTATGTACAGCCCGGCACCATTGTGGGCGTAGGTACAGGTTCAACAGCCGCACACTTTATTGATGCGCTGGGCACAATGAAAGGTCAGATTGAAGGTGCGGTATCCAGTTCGGACGCATCGACTGAAAAACTCAAAAGCCTTGGCATCCACGTGTTCGATCTTAACGAAGTGGATAGCCTCGGCGTATACGTTGACGGCGCGGATGAAATCAACGGTCACATGCAGATGATCAAGGGCGGCGGCGCAGCGTTGACCCGTGAAAAAATCATTGCTTCCGTGGCGAAGAAATTTATCTGCATCGCGGATGCGTCTAAAGAAGTCGATATTCTCGGCAACTTCCCGCTGCCGGTCGAAGTGATCCCAATGGCGCGCAGCGCTGTGGCTCGCCAGTTGGTGAAGCTGGGCGGTCGTCCTGAATACCGTCAGGGCGTCGTGACGGACAACGGCAACGTGATCCTCGATGTGCACGGTCTGGAGATCCTCGACGCCATCGCGCTGGAGAATGCCATCAATGCGATTCCAGGTGTGGTAACCGTCGGCCTGTTTGCCAACCGTGGTGCGGATGTCGCGCTGATCGGTACGCCTGACGGCGTGAAAACTATCGTAAAATGATCTGACGGGAGCGTCTTCTCCCGTTAAAAAAATTTTGGCAGGGCAAATTTGGTGACTTGTGTCACGTTTATAATATTGTCCTGCCGATCTCTCCAAAGAAAAAGTTATCGCCAGTATTTTCCTCTGACATTTCCCGTTGAATGACATTTCTTCAGCACGGCGACGCAAACGTTCATATTGCCGCAATATTATTTTTTGATATGTTGAAGAGACGGATGAAAATCCCACACACAACACATCAGTTTGAACAAAAAAGACAGGGTCGGGGAAATGGCAAAGGTATCACTGGAGAAAGATAAGATTAAATTTCTGCTGGTTGAAGGCGTGCACCAAAAAGCACTCGAAAGCCTTCGTGCAGCAGGTTATACCAACATCGAGTTTCACAAAGGTGCTCTGGACACTGAACAACTGAAAGAGTCCATCCGTGATGCCCACTTCATTGGCCTGCGATCCCGTACCCATCTGACTGAAGATGTGATTGACGCCGCAGAGAAACTGGTCGCGATTGGCTGCTTCTGCATTGGCACCAACCAGGTTGATCTAAGTGCAGCGGCAAAGCGCGGGATCCCTGTGTTTAACGCACCATTCTCTAACACGCGTTCCGTTGCTGAGCTGGTGATTGGCGAACTGCTGCTACTGCTACGTGGCGTACCCGAAGCGAACGCCAAAGCGCACCGCGGCGTGTGGAATAAACTGGCTACCGGCTCTTTTGAAGCGCGTGGTAAAAAACTGGGGATCATCGGCTACGGCCACATTGGTACTCAGTTGGGCATTCTGGCGGAATCGCTCGGGATGCATGTCTTTTTCTATGATATTGAAAATAAACTCCCGCTTGGCAATGCCACGCAGGTACAGCATCTTTCCGACCTGCTCAATATGAGCGACGTGGTCAGTCTGCACGTGCCGGAAAATGCCTCCACCAAAAACCTGATGGGCGCGCGTGAGATTTCGTTGATGAAACCGGGGGCGCTGCTGATTAACGCCGCACGCGGTACGGTTGTTGATATTCCTGCGCTGTGCGACGCGTTAGCGACTAAACATCTGGCGGGGGCTGCAATCGACGTATTCCCAACCGAGCCGGCAACTAACAGCGATCCTTTCACTTCGCCGCTGTGTGATTTCGATAACGTGATCCTGACGCCGCACATTGGTGGTTCAACGCTGGAAGCGCAGGAAAACATCGGTCTGGAAGTAGCTGGGAAACTGACCAAGTATTCCGACAACGGCTCTACGCTGTCTGCGGTAAACTTCCCGGAAGTTTCGTTGCCGCTGCACGGTGGTCGTCGTTTGATGCACATTCACGAAAACCGTCCGGGCGTACTGACGGCACTTAACCAGATTTTTGCCGAGCAGGGCGTCAACATTGCCGCGCAGTATCTGCAGACTTCCGCGCAGGTAGGTTATGTGGTTATCGATATTGAAGCGGATGAAGATGTGGCGGAGAAAGCGCTGCTGGCGATGAAAGCCCTTCCGGGAACCATTCGCGCTCGTCTGCTGTACTGATTTCCTCTACATGGGCAGGCGGTTGACCTGCCCATCTTTCCTCTGATTTCCCTGCCTCAAAATCTCTTTCTGTAACGCATACATTCTGTTTTCGAGCTTTGCCGCAGTTGGCAACTAAAGGCAGCGTTGCGTGTTGTACAGCAATAAAAGGAATTTACGATAGGGGCGCAGCATAGCGCTGAAACGGGAAAGCCCCTACCGAAGCAGGGGCTCTAAAAAGGAAAGGGACGATGATGAGATACGTCATCATGCTGCTGATCCTGTTAATCATCGCTTGGCCAGCATATTAACAGAGAGTACGCAGGAGGGAGGTTCGCCTCCCTCACCCTTCACCGAGGAATTTAGGTCAAAAAAACGGCGCTGTCAATCGGCAAAAAACGGCTACCACTCCCAGATTTTGGACGGCGTCACCACCGCTGGCAGCGGGATATCCCACTCTTCAACCGGCAATTTTTCTACTAACTGGCAGTCATGCGCGTAGCCCACGGGTTGGAGCTTATGCTGTTGCCAGTTTTGTAGCGTGCGGTCGTAAAATCCGCCGCCCATGCCCAGGCGTTGCCCGTCCTCATCAAATGCCACTAACGGCGTAATCAGTACGTCCAGCTTTGACAGCGGCAATACGTCGCGTACATCAAGCCGTGGTTCCTGGATCTTTAAGCGATTGGTCACCAGGTCGCTGCGCGGATGATAGTGCAGGAACAGTAAATTACCGGGACTGAAGGGATGAAGAACCGGAAGGTAAACGCGCTTGCCCGCTCGCCACAGCTGATCTATCAGCGGCTGGGTATCGAGTTCGCCATCGAACGAGAGAAATACCGCCACAGTATGCGCGAGTACAACAGGGGGAAAACTGAGCATTCGGGTCGCGGCTTGCTGACCGTAGTGTCGTTGCTGTTCAGAGGTCAGCGCGCGACGACGCTGTCGAATCAGTTGACGAATTTCTTGCCGTGATAAAGGGAGTTCAGAAAGTAGTGTCATGGCTGTTGCCAGGTAGAAGGGAATCTCCGAGATGCCGCCGCAGGCTGTAACCCTTGAACCCTTGGTTCAAGGTGAATGCGTCGTCACAGTTTTAAGGCTTCTCGGACGGGCCGAGCATGCTCACCAACCATGGAGCGCCACATTCTTGTGGTATGAAATATCGGCTCAGGGGACTGGCCCGCTTGCAAACATCTCAGAGAAATTTTGTCTTCACGGTCACTCTACCACAGTAAACCGAAAAGTGTTATTCAAAGTTTTGGCCCGTTTTTTCGGTTATGCGACCCTGATCAAGCAACGCCTGTTCGATGGTCTGTTGTAGCATCCGAATACGTTGTTCCATGCTCGCCGCGTACTCACGCGTCTTCGCTTTTTCCTGAGTTAATTCATAGCTGATGTTCAACGCGGCGATGAAAACCAACTGCTCAGTATTTGTGACTCTAGTGCGAACTTTCAGATCTTGCAATCGCTGATTGAGATCGTCCGCAGCCTGATTCAACGCATCCCTTTGTTCAGGCGGGCAATTCACTCGCAGTGAACGGCCAAATATTTGGATATCGACGGGTTGTGCAGACATGCCACCTTCCTGCTGATTGACTGCGCTGCCTTCGTCTCCAGACCTTGGGTCCGCGAAGGGGCGACACTATAGCTACCCTGGTATCAAGATACAAGCCCTTTTCTGGTCCACCAGGGCCCAAAGTGGTAGCATACCATGAATATTCCTCCCTTTGATGACGAATGCTTATGTCTATACAGAACGAAATGCCTGGCTACAACGACGTTAGCCAGTTTTTGAACCAACAAGGGGCTGGATTAACCCCGGCCGAAATGCACGGCTTGATCAGCGGGATGATTTGCGGCGGCAACAACGACAGCTCATGGCAGCCGCTGCTGCACGACCTGACGAACGAAGGTCTGGCCTTCGGTCACGAGCTGGCTCAGGCACTGATGAAAATGCACTCTGCCACCAGCGATGCCCTCGAGGACGACGGTTTCCTTTTTCAGCTTTATCTGCCTGAAGGCGACGATGTTAGCGTGTTTGATCGTGCCGATGCGCTGGCGGGGTGGGTAAACCACTTTTTGCTGGGCCTTGGCGTTACGCAGCCAAAGCTCGACAAAGTGACCGGTGAAACCGGTGAAGCAATTGACGACCTGCGCAATATCGCTCAGTTGGGATATGACGAAGACGAAGATCAGGAAGAGCTGGAAATGTCGCTCGAAGAGATTATCGAATACGTGCGCGTAGCCGCCTTGCTGTGTCATGACACGTTTACGCGTCAGCAGCCGACCGCGCCGGAAGTCCGTAAACCGACTCTGCACTAAGAACGAAACGCAAAGGAGAGTGTGATGAGCGAGATATCTCAGCAAGAATTCCAGCGTCGTCGCCAGGCTTTACTGGCACAAATGCAGCCTGGCAGCGCCGCGCTGATTTTTGCCGCGCCTGAAGCGACGCGCAGCGCGGACAGTGAATACCCGTACCGCCAAAGCAGTGATTTCTGGTACTTCACCGGTTTTAACGAACCGGAAGCCGTGCTGGTGCTGATTAAAAGTGATGACACTCATAACCACAGCGTTTTGTTTAATCGGGTTCGCGATCTGACGGCGGAGATCTGGTTTGGCCGCCGTCTGGGCCAGGATGCCGCACCGGCAAAACTCGGCGTTGACCGGGCGCTGGCCTTCAGTGAAATCAACCAACAACTGCACCTGTTGCTCAATGGCCTGGACGCGGTGTACCACGCGCAGGGCGAATATGCCTGGGCAGATGAGATCGTGTGCACGGCGTTGGATAAACTGCGTAAAGGCTCCAGACAAAATCTGCACGCACCCGCCGCGATCATCGACTGGCGTCCAATGGTGCATGAAATGCGCCTGTTCAAATCAGCAGAAGAAATTGCGGTCATGCGCCGTGCCGGAGAGATCAGTGCGCTGGCGCATACCCGCGCGATGGAAAAATGCCGTCCGGGAATGTTTGAATACCAGTTGGAAGGGGAGATTCACCACGAGTTTACTCGCCATGGCGCGCGTTACCCATCCTATAACACGATTGTCGGCAGCGGCGAAAACGGCTGTATTCTCCATTACACCGAAAATGAAAGTGAAATGCGCGATGGCGATCTGGTGTTGATTGACGCCGGGTGTGAATACAAAGGTTATGCGGGCGACATTACGCGTACCTTCCCGGTAAACGGCAAATTTTCCCCTGCTCAGCGTGAAATCTACGACATCGTACTGGAGTCATTAGAGACCAGTCTGCGCCTGTATCGCCCGGGGACGTCCATCCAGGAAGTCACCGGCGAAGTGGTGCGCATCATGATTACGGGTCTGGTGAAGCTTGGCATTTTGCACGGCGAGATCGACCAACTGATTACCGAAAATGCGCATCGCCCATTCTTTATGCATGGTCTTAGCCATTGGCTGGGACTGGATGTGCACGACGTTGGCGTTTATGGTCAGGACCGCTCACGTATTCTCGAGCCAGGAATGGTGCTCACCGTCGAACCGGGGCTGTATATCGCGCCGGACGCCGATGTGCCGCCTGCTTATCGTGGTATCGGCATTCGTATTGAAGATGACATCCTCATCACCGAGGACGGCAATGAGAACCTGACCGCCAGCGTGGTGAAGAAAGCGGATGACATTGAAGCCTTAATGGCTGCGGCGCGGCTGCAATGAGCGTGATTATCGTTGGCGGTGGTATGGTCGGTGCAACGCTGGCGCTGGCCATTTCTCAGCTCAGCCACGGGACTCTGCCTGTTCACCTGATAGAAGCGAGCGAACCTGAAACTGACCGCCATCCAGGGTTTGACGCCCGGGCGATCGCGCTGGCGGCAGGGACCTGCCAACAGCTGGCGCGAATTGGCGTATGGCAGGCGATTGCCGATTGCGCAACGGCGATCAAAACGGTTCACGTCAGCGATCGCGGCCATGCCGGATTTGTGACGCTGGATGCGCAGGAATACCGTATTCCGGCGCTGGGCCAGGTGGTAGAACTGCACGATGTCGGGCTGCGTTTGTTTGCGCTGTTGCGTAAAGCGCCGGGCATCACGCTGCACTGCCCCGACCGTGTAGCCAGCGTGTCACGCACGCAGGAACGCGTTGAGGTTACGCTGGAAAATGGCGAGATGATCAATGGTCGCCTGTTGGTGGCCGCCGATGGCACGCGCTCCGCGCTGGCTACCGCCTGCGGCGTTGGCTGGCAGCAACAACCCTATGAACAACTGGCGGTGATTGCCAACGTCACGACCTCCGTTGCGCATGACGGGCGAGCGTTTGAACGTTTCACACAATATGGTCCGCTGGCAATGCTACCGATGTCTGATGGTCGCTGCTCGCTGGTGTGGTGCCATCCGCTGGAGCGGCGGGATGAGATTATGGCCTGGTCCGACGAACAATTTTGCCGCGAACTGCAAACTGCGTTTGGCTGGCGGTTGGGGCGTATTACCCAGGCCGGTAAACGCAACGCCTATCCGCTTTCGTTAACCTCGGCGCAAAAAGCCATTACCCATCGTACTGTGCTGGTGGGGAACGCAGCACAGACGCTGCATCCCATTGCCGGACAAGGTTTCAACCTTGGTCTGCGCGATGTGATGAGCCTGGCTGAGACGTTGACGCAGGCGCAAAACTGCGCGGAAGATATCGGTGATTATGCGGTACTGGCACGCTATCAGCAGCGCCGCGAACGCGATCGCGAAACGACGATTGGTGTGACCAACAATTTGGTGTATTTGTTTGCCAATCGCTGGGCCCCGCTGATCGTTGGGCGTAATGTCGGGCTGATGGCGATGGAATTATTCACGCCTGCACGCGATGCGCTGGCGGAGCGGACCCTCGGTTGGGTTGCGCGATAGATATATCCTGTAGGCCGAATTAAAGAAGCTGGCCTGATTAGCGCAGCGCCATCAGGCAATGTCGCGGAAGTAATGCCGGATGGCGGCTTTGCCTTATCCGGCCTACGGTTTTTGATTGTCCTATTTTCAGGAGCAAACAGTGCAAAGTGTTGATGTAGCAATTGTTGGTGGCGGCATGGTGGGACTGGCGGTTGCCTGCGGCTTGCAGGGCAGCGGGTTGCGCGTTGCGGTGTTAGAACAACATGTTCCGCAGCCTTTGGCGGCGGATGCACCTCCTCAGCTTCGCGTATCGGCCATTAATGCCGCCAGTGAAAAACTGCTTAGCCGACTGGGCGTCTGGTCCGACATTGTTGCCCGTCGCGCTTGTTGCTACCACGGCATGGAAGTCTGGGACAAAGACAGCTTTGGGCGTATTGCGTTTGATGACCAGAGCATGGGCTACAGCCATTTAGGCCACATCGTTGAAAACTCAGAGATCCATTACGCACTCTGGCAAAAAGCGCAGCGTTCAGCGGACATTACGCTGATGGCGCCCGCTGAGTTACAGCAGGTAGCCTGGGGTGAGAATGAGGCATTTCTGTCCCTGAAAGATGGCGCAATGCTGACCGCTCGCCTGGTGGTCGGCGCCGATGGCGCTAACTCCTGGCTGCGCAACAAAGCGGATATTCCGCTCACTTTCTGGGATTACCGTCATCATGCGCTGGTGGCGACTATCCGTACGCAGGAAGCTCACGGCGCGGTTGCGCGGCAGGCGTTTCACGGTGAGGGGATCCTGGCGTTCCTGCCGCTCAGTGACCCGCACCTGTGCTCTATCGTCTGGTCGCTTTCGCCGCAGGAAGCAGAACGCATGCAGCAGGCAAGCGTTGACGAGTTTAATCAGTCGCTGAATATCGCTTTTGATAATCGCCTGGGGCTGTGCAGCCTTGAAAGCGAGCGTCAGGCGTTTCCGCTGACGGGACGCTATGCCCGTCAGTTCGCTGCTCATCGTCTGGCGCTGGTGGGGGATGCGGCGCATACCATCCACCCGCTGGCGGGTCAGGGGGTTAACCTTGGCTTTATGGATGCGGCGGAGCTGATCGATGAGCTGAAGCGGCTACAGCGTCAGGGCAAAGATATTGGTCAGTATCTCTATTTGCGCCGCTACGAGCGTAGCCGTAAGCACAGCGCAGCGATGATGCTGGCCGGTATGCAGGGATTTCGTGAACTGTTTGCAGGCGAGAATCCGGCGAAAAAACTGCTGCGTGATATTGGTCTGAAACTGGCCGATACCCTGCCAGGCGTAAAACCACAGCTCATCCGCCAGGCGATGGGACTGAACGATCTTCCTGAGTGGTTACGCTAGCGTCCGTAAGGACAATCTTAAGAGTTTGAGACCCGTCACACTTTCCACTCCCGGCCTGCGCGCCGGGGTGCTTCTCTCATTTGAAATAATCTAATTCCACGCCTTTTTTCGCATTAGTTTTTTTAATATTACGTTTTTTTCATAACGCCATTTTTGACAATTTTTCCACATTTAATGTTGGTTGGTGCTGTTAATTCCAGCTTGTATTTATTTTTTATTCTGATTATTTGCCGTATGGATGGGGTTTTGTTCTGCCGGTGATTTTGCTGTTTTTGGCCATAAGCTAATGTGATGGTTAATTTTGCCTTATGGTTTAGCGTCTGTTTCGGTGGTAAGTTCAGGACAAAGAGAACGTTTGCGTCGTGGCCCCTGGAGCGGCTGCGGTGCTGGGTTTCGTGGCGAAAATTTCACCGCGAAAGAGTTGGTAGCCCCGCTTATTCAACGAGGAAAAGATGGCTCAACAGACTCCTTTGTACGAACAACACACGCTATGTGGCGCGCGCATGGTAGATTTCCATGGCTGGATGATGCCACTGCATTACGGTTCTCAGCTTGATGAACACCATGCTGTTCGCACCGATGCCGGAATGTTTGATGTGTCACATATGACCATCGTCGACCTGCGCGGTAGCCGCACCCGGGAGTTCTTGCGTTATCTGCTGGCAAACGACGTCGCGAAGCTAACGAAGACGGGTAAAGCCCTCTACTCCGGTATGCTCAACGCGTCGGGCGGCGTGATAGATGACCTGATTGTCTACTACTTCACTGAAGATTTCTTCCGCCTCGTTGTAAACTCCGCCACCCGCGAAAAAGACCTCTCCTGGATTACCCAACACGCTGAACCTTACGCCATCGACATCACCGTTCGAGATGATCTGTCGCTGATTGCGGTGCAGGGCCCAAACGCGCAGGAAAAAGCAGCCACATTGTTTACTGACGAGCAGCGCCAGGCGGTAGAAGGCATGAAGCCGTTCTTCGGCGTTCAGGCGGGTGATTTGTTTATCGCAACCACCGGTTATACCGGCGAAGCAGGCTATGAAATTGCCATGCCGAGTGAAAAGGCGGCAGACTTCTGGCGTGCGCTGGTACAAGCAGGTGTCAAACCTTGCGGTCTTGGCGCGCGCGACACGCTGCGTCTGGAAGCCGGCATGAACCTGTACGGTCAGGAGATGGACGAAGGCATTTCCCCGCTGGCGGCCAACATGGGCTGGACCATCGCGTGGGAACCGACTGACCGCGACTTTATCGGTCGGGAAGCGCTGGAAATGCAGCGTGAAAAAGGCCACGAACAGTTGGTCGGACTGGTGATGACCGAGAAAGGCGTACTGCGTAATGAACTGCCGGTGCGTTTCACCGATGCTTCCGGCAATCAGCAGGAAGGCATTATCACCAGCGGAACATTCTCCCCAACCCTGGGTTACAGCATCGCGCTGGCGCGTGTCCCTGCGGGTATTGGTGAGAATGCGATCGTACAGATCCGTAACCGCGAAATGCCGGTAAAAGTGACTAAACCTGTTTTTGTGCGTAACGGCAAAGCCGTCGCGTAATTCATCCTTTTTTGGAGATTGATTGATGAGCAACGTACCTGCAGAACTGAAATACAGCAAAGAACACGAATGGCTGCGCAAAGAAGCTGACGGCTCTTACACCGTTGGGATCACCGAACATGCTCAGGAGCTGTTAGGTGACATGGTTTTCGTTGACCTGCCCGAAGTTGGCGCAACCGTCAGCGCGGGCGATGACTGCGCCGTTGCGGAATCCGTAAAAGCGGCATCCGATATTTATGCGCCAGTAGGCGGTGAGATTGTTGCGGTTAACGACGCGCTCAGCGACTCCCCGGAACTGGTCAACAGCGAGCCGTATGCAGGGGGCTGGATCTTCAAAATCAAAGCCAGCGATGAAAGCGAAATTGAATCGCTGCTGGATGCGACTGCATATGAAGCTTTGTTAGAAGACGAATAAATACGCTTCATTCTTCACGTTGCAGGTGTGTTGGCTTTCTTGCACACCTCAGTTACTTACTGATGTAAGCTCCTGGGGATGTGCTGCGTCGCCGCCTTCCTGCAACGCGAATTTTTCGCGTATTCAGGTAAGTAGAGACACCTACGATTCACTGCACGTTTCAGGAACCATCGCCCATGACACAGACGTTAAGCCAGCTTGAAAATAGCGGCGCTTTCATTGAACGCCACATCGGACCGGACGCCGCGCAGCAGCAAGAGATGCTGAATGCGGTTGGCGCAGAGTCGTTAAACGCGCTGATCGGCCAGATTGTGCCGAAAGACATTCAGCTCGCAACCCCGCCACAGGTGGGCGAGGCGGCGACCGAATACGCTGCGCTGGCTGAATTAAAAGCCATCGCCGGGCGTAACAAGCGCTTCACGTCCTACATTGGCATGGGCTACACCGCCGTGCAGCTGCCACCGGTTATCCTGCGTAACATGCTGGAAAACCCGGGTTGGTACACCGCCTACACCCCGTATCAACCGGAAGTCTCCCAGGGCCGTCTGGAAGCACTGCTGAACTTCCAGCAGGTGACGCTGGACCTGACCGGCCTGGACATGGCTTCCGCTTCTCTGCTGGATGAAGCTACTGCTGCAGCTGAAGCCATGGCGATGGCCAAACGCGTCAGCAAACTGAAAAACGCCAACCGTTTCTTTGTGGCGGCTGATGTTCATCCGCAAACGCTGGACGTAGTGCGTACTCGTGCGCAAACTTTTGGTTTTGACGTCATTGTTGATGACGCGGCAAAAGCATTGGATCATCAGGATGTGTTCGGCGTGCTGTTGCAGCAGGTTGGCACCACCGGTGAAGTGCACGACTACAGCGCCCTGATGGCTGAGCTGAAATCCCGTAAAATAGTGGTCAGCGTCGCTGCCGACTTTATGGCGCTGGTACTGCTGACTGCACCGGGCAAACAGGGCGCGGATATCGTTTTCGGCTCTGCGCAACGCTTCGGCGTACCGATGGGCTACGGCGGCCCGCACGCGGCATTCTTTGCCGCTAAAGACGAATTCAAGCGCTCCATGCCAGGCCGTATTATCGGCGTCTCCAAAGATGCAGCGGGTAATACCGCCCTGCGCATGGCGATGCAGACTCGCGAACAGCATATCCGCCGCGAGAAAGCGAACTCCAACATTTGTACCTCGCAGGTTCTGCTGGCCAACATCGCCAGCCTGTATGCCGTTTATCATGGCCCGGTTGGCCTGAAACGCATCGCTAATCGCATCCATCGTCTGACCGATATTCTGGCAGCCGGTCTGCAACAGAAAGGATTGAAGCTGCGTCATGCGCACTACTTTGACACTTTGTGTGTTGAAGTGGCCGATAAGGCTGCGGTACTGGCACGTGCTGAAGCGGCAGAAATCAACCTGCGTAGCGATATCCATAACGCGGTAGGTATTACGCTCGATGAAACCACCACCCGTGAAAACGTGGTGCAGTTGTTCAATGTTCTGCTGGGAGACTGCCACGGTCTGAACATCGATACGCTGGACAAAGACGTGGCGCTCGACAGCCGTTCCATTCAGGACAGCATGCTGCGTGATGATGCGATCCTCAGCCATCCGGTGTTTAATCGCTATCACAGCGAAACCGAGATGATGCGTTACATGCACTCGCTGGAGCGCAAAGATCTGGCCCTGAACCAGGCAATGATCCCGCTGGGATCTTGCACCATGAAGCTGAACGCTGCCGCCGAGATGATCCCTATCACTTGGCCGGAATTCGCTGAACTGCATCCGTTCTGCCCGCCAGAGCAGGCAGAAGGTTATCACCAGATGATCGGCCAGCTTTCCGAATGGCTGGTAAAACTGACCGGTTATGACGCAGTCTGCATGCAGCCGAACTCCGGCGCGCAGGGCGAGTATGCGGGTCTGCTGGCGATTCGCCATTATCACGAAAGCCGTAACGAAGGCCATCGCGATATCTGTCTGATCCCGGCCTCTGCCCACGGTACCAACCCGGCCTCCGCACAGATGGCGGGTATGCAGGTAGTGGTTGTCGCCTGTGATAAGAACGGCAACATCGATCTTGGCGATCTGCGTGAAAAAGCGGCGCAGGCGGGTGAAAACCTCTCCTGCATCATGGTGACCTATCCCTCTACTCATGGCGTGTATGAAGAAACGATCCGTGAAGTGTGCGACGTTGTGCACCAGTTTGGCGGCCAGGTTTATCTTGATGGCGCGAACATGAATGCTCAGGTTGGGATCACCACACCGGGCTTTATCGGTGCCGATGTCTCACACCTTAACCTGCATAAAACATTCTGCATTCCGCACGGCGGCGGTGGCCCAGGTATGGGACCAATCGGTGTTAAATCGCATCTGGCGCCGTTCGTGCCGGGTCATAGCGTAGTACAGATTGAAGGGATGCTCACCCGTCAGGGCGCGGTTTCTGCGGCACCGTTCGGTAGCGCATCCATTCTGCCGATCAGCTGGATGTACATCCGTATGATGGGCGCAGAAGGTCTGAAGCAGGCAAGCCAGGTGGCGATCCTGAACGCTAACTACATTGCCAGCCGTCTGAAAGATGCCTATCCGGTGCTGTATACCGGTCGCGATGGTCGCGTGGCACATGAATGTATTCTCGACATTCGCCCACTGAAAGAAGAGACCGGCATCAGCGAACTGGATATTGCCAAGCGTCTGATCGATTACGGTTTCCATGCGCCGACCATGTCGTTCCCGGTAGCGGGTACGCTGATGGTGGAACCGACTGAATCGGAAAGCAAAGTGGAACTGGATCGCTTTATCAATGCGATGCTGGCAATCCGCGCAGAGATCGATCGCGTGAAAGCCGGTGAATGGTCGCTTACAGATAACCCGCTGGTTAACTCCCCGCACACGCAAAATGAGCTGGTCGCGGAGTGGAATCACGGTTACAGCCGCGAAATCGCCGTCTTCCCGGCGGGCGTAGCGAACAAATACTGGCCGACCGTGAAACGCCTTGATGACGTTTACGGTGACCGTAACCTGTTCTGCTCCTGCGTGCCGCTGAGCGATTATCAGTAATTGACTGATTCAGCTATCTTTTAAAGGCGCTTCGGCGCCTTTATTTTTGGGGAGAATAGTGATGGCTATAGCACTGGTTACGGGGGGCAGTCGCGGTATTGGTCGGGCAACCGCGCTGCAGTTAGCGCTAGAGGGTTACACGGTCGCCGTTAACTTTCATCACAATATTCGTGCGGCAACGGAGGTGGTGAACAATATCGCCGCTGCGGGAGGAAAGGCGTTTGCTCTGCGGGCAGATATCAGCGATGAAAGCCAGGTCGGGGCGATGTTTGAGTCCATTGACCGCGAGGGCGAGCCGCTGACTGCTCTGGTGAACAATGCCGGGATTTTGTTTGAACAGAGCACGGTGGAAAGTCTAACCGCTGAGCGTATTAATCGCGTCCTGGCGACGAATGTTACCGGCTATTTTCTGTGTTGTCGGGAAGCGGTAAAGCGCATGTCGTTTAAGCACGGCGGTCAGGGCGGGGCGATTGTGAATGTCTCTTCGGCGGCGTCACGGCTTGGCGCCCCGTTCGAATACGTTGATTATGCAGCCTCAAAAGGTGCGGTGGACACGCTCACCACCGGCCTCGCGCTGGAGGTTGCGGCGCAGGGGATACGCGTGAACTGCGTGCGACCCGGTCTTATCTACACGGAAATGCATGCGTCAGGCGGTGAGCCGGGAAGGGTCGATCGCGTGAAATCCATGTTGCCTATGCAGCGCGGCGGACAGCCGGAAGAGGTCGCGCAGGCGATTACCTGGCTGCTGAGTGAGAAGGCGTCTTACGTCACGGGCAGTTTTTTGGAGCTGGCCGGCGGGAAGTAATGCGTTGCTTGCCGGATGGCGGCGTAAATGTCTGCTCTGGTCTACAGGTACAGTTCCCGTAAACCCGATAAGCGCAGCGCCATCCGGCAAAAAATTACAGATTCTCGCCGTTGCTGGCAATCACTGCTTTATACCACTCAAAACTTTTCTTACGCGAACGCGACATATCGCCGGTGCCGTCGTCGTGTTTGTTCACGTAGATAAAACCGTAGCGTTTGCTGTACTGGCCGGTGGTGAACGAGACGCAGTCGATGCAGCCCCACGGCGTGTAGCCCATCAGATCTACGCCGTCATACGTTACCGCTTTCATCATCTCTTCGACGTGGGCGCGCAGATAGTCGATGCGGTAGTCATCGTGGATGCTGCCGTCTTCTTCCACTTTGTCGTAAGCGCCAAATCCGTTTTCAACGATAAACAATGGCTTCTGATAACGCTCGTACAGTTCGCATAAGGCGTAACGCAGGCCAACCGGATCAATCTGCCAGCCCCAGTCGGATGCTTTGACGTGCGGGTTCGGCACGCTGCCCTCAAAACCGGAAATAGCATCGCCGCTACCACCTTCCGCTTTTACCGCGTTGGTCATGTAGTAACTAAATCCGAGATAGTCGCAGGTGCCTTCACGCAGGATTTGTTCATCGCCAGCTTCCATTCGAATATTGAATTCGCGGCGCTCCCACTCGTTCAGTACATAAGATGGATAGTAGCCGCGCAGTTGAACGTCGGTGAATACATAGCGTTCACGCATCGATTCCTGCGCGAACATCACATCTTCAGGCTTACAGGAGTACGGGTATAGCGGGACCATTGCCAGCATGCAGCCGACTTTCATTTCAGGGTTGATGCGACGTGCGGCTTTCACCGCCAGAGCGCTGGCCACAAACTGGTGGTGCAGCACCTGGTACATAGTCTCTTCCGGGTTTTCATGCTCGGTATACACCACGCCGGAGCAGCAATAGCCAAACAGCGGTGCACGCCAGTTACGCTGGTTGTTGATCTCGTTGAAGGTCATCCAGTATTTGACCTTGTGCTTGTAGCGCTCAAAGACCACTTCAGCAAAACGGACAAAGAAATCGACGACTTTACGATTGGTCCAGCTACCGTACTGTTGAACCAGGTGTAGCGGCATTTCGAAGTGGGAAAGGGTGATGACCGGTTCGATATTGTACTTCAGCAGTTCATCAAACATGTCGTCGTAGAATTTTAGCCCTTCTTCGTTTGGCTGGGTTTCGTCCCCTTTGGGGAAGATACGGGTCCAGGCAATTGACGTACGGAAGCATTTGAAGCCCATCTCGGCAAACAGCTTAATGTCTTCTTTGTAATGACCGTAAAAATCGACGGCTTCGTGGTTGGGGTAGTACTTACCTGGCACGACGTCCTGAGTGATTTCTCGCGGAACGCCGTGTGCCCCCCCGGTCAGTACGTCGCAAATGCTGGGCCCTTTGCCACCTTTATTCCAGCCGCCTTCAACCTGATGCGCCGCAACCGCGCCGCCCCATAAAAAATCGTTTGGTAAGGTAAGTTTTTTCATCTGCGCTCAGTCTCAAATTAATACAATCTGATTTTGAGTCTAACAAAGGAAAGATAAATGTCACGATATAACAAAATAGCGTTAATGTGATTTGTTACATCAAAAAAACATATTGTTTTTTTTACGCTATTCTTTTCGCCAGCTTGCGACCGAGTGATTCCAGAATATAAATAACGGGGATCTGCGTGGTTATATCGTATACCCCGGCAATGCGTGTCTGTGGAACGTGCCAGGAGAGATTAAAGTCGGCAAGTTTCGCGAGGCGCGAATGTTCATGGCTGGTGACCGACAGAACCTTACAGTTATGCAGACTGAACTGGCTGGCAAAGCGTAGGATCTCTTCGGTTTCTCCAGAAACGGAAAGCACGATCGCCAGCGCGTTTCTGGCCATATCATTAGTTACCGGGAAATAAGGGTCATCGATGTGGTTACTGAATTTTCCGACGTTTGAGAAAAAACGTGCGCCATATTTTGCCAGGGCTCCGGATGTTCCCGCCCCGACGAATATAATACGCTCGGAAGATAATATAATATCAACAGCCTGATCGAGTAGTTTGTCGAACTCGTCGTTATTAACGCCTTTAAAGAAGCTGATAATTTCGCTGGCACCGAAATTAGCCTGTTGCGGTTCATTCTGCTCTAAATATAATTTGAAGCGTACGCGAAATTCTGAGTAACCTTCACACTTAAGCTTGCGGCAAAAGCGCAGTACGGTGGTGGTGGAAACGCCCACGGCATCAGCCAGTTCGCGAATGGTCATGTACATGACTTTGTCACGGTTTTTGATGACATAGTTGTAGACCAGCATCTCAAGATTGTTGAGACTGGCGATGGCAGCGTGGGAGAACATACTCACAATGGCAAAACTCACTCATCAGACTTCATCTACAGGGAATAATAACATGCAGCCAAATGACATCACTTTTTTTCAGCGTTTCCAGGATGACATTCTGGCCGGACGCAAAACCATTACGATTCGTGACGAGTCCGAATCACACTTCAAAGCCGGTGACATTCTACGGGTTGGGCGCTTCGAAGATGAGGGGTACTTCTGCACGATTGAGGTTGTTGGCACCTCAACCGTCACGCTGGATACGCTGACGGAGAAACATGCTCGCCAGGAAAATATGACGCTAGAAGAACTTAAACACGTGATTGCCGAGATTTACCCGGATCAAACACAATTTTATGTGATTGATTTTAAATGCCTTTGATTTTAAAGGTACGCCTGTTAGCTGAATATTAAAATATAATATCATGATTTTTATGGATTATTATTTAGTTGGCAAATATTTTAGCTAACAGGTGTTCACTGGAACCATTCTCAGTTACGCTAGAGGAGCAATCACGATAGTGTTCGTTTCTCGGGAGTAAAATATGGTTCAGAAGCCATTAATTGCGCAGGGATATTCGCTGGCAGAGGAAATAGCCAATAGCATCAGTCACGGTATCGGGCTGGTGTTTGGGATTGTCGGACTGGTATTGTTGCTGGTTCAGGCAGTGGATACCAACGCCAGCGCCGTGGCGATAACCAGCTATAGCCTGTATGGCGGCAGCATGATCCTGCTGTTCCTCGCCTCAACTTTATATCACGCGATCCCCCATCAAAGAGCAAAAGTCTGGCTGAAAAAGTTCGACCACTGCGCGATTTATCTGCTGATTGCCGGGACCTACACGCCATTTCTGCTGGTGGGGCTGGATTCGCCGCTGGCACGTGGACTGATGATTGTTATCTGGAGCCTGGCGCTGCTCGGTATTTTATTCAAACTGACCATTGCGCACCGGTTTAAGGTTCTGTCGCTGGTAACCTACCTGGCGATGGGCTGGCTATCGCTGATTGTGGTGTATCAACTGGCGGTTAAGCTGGCGGTGGGGGGGGTGACGTTGCTGGCAGTTGGTGGTGTGGTGTATTCGCTGGGCGTTATTTTCTACGTCTGTAAGCGCATTCCATACAACCACGCGATCTGGCACGGCTTTGTGCTGGGTGGCAGCGTTTGCCATTTCCTGGCGATCTACCTGTACGTGGGGCAGGCGTAATTATTATTACCCAGCGGTGCTGTGCTTACCGGGTCTTTAAAACTCGTGACCCGGTAAGATAAAGTCACCACCCGGCGATTTACTCTTCCAGCGAATACGGCAGCGGTACGATATGCAGCGTTTTCGCGTCGTCACGAACGCGGAACACGCTGTCGGCTTCCATGTCGTTATTCATCACAACCTGCACCAGTACCTGTCCATCCGCCAGTTGCACCGCGGCGAGTACGGTGCCGGTACGACGCCAGTTCTCGCCCATTTTCAGCTCCAGGTCTTCACCTGCTTCCGGTACCCGACTGGCCGCACCTGCCAGCGTCCACATGGCACGTTTGTTGGCTCCGCGGAATTTTGCGCGAGCAACCATTTCCTGACCGGTATAACAGCCTTTTTTAAAGCTGATCCCGCCCAGAGCCTGCAGATTGGTGGCTTGCGGAATAAACTGTGCGCTGTTGGTAGTATCAATCACCGGAATACCTGCTTCGATATCCAGCGCCAGCCATTGTTGGCTGTTATTTAACTCCGCTTCACCGCGCAGCTTCTCTACCAGGGTTTCCGCCGTTGCAATATCAACGATCAGCAGGAAACGCTCAGCGGGATGTTCGAACCACAATATGGTGGAAGAACCCTCAGTAATGACCTGCTTATCGCTGTTTGGTAATTCGCTAAAGAGATTGGCCAGCGCAGCACGCGCCTGGAATCCCGCGACGCCCAGCAGTACGCGCTCGTCGTCCGGGGCAATCGCCACTTTCGAGAAGACTGCATATTTTTTCAGTTCGGTGAGCTGCGCATCGCGCAGATTACGGCGCTCAAGCCATGCAAAACCGTCACCCTGGCGGAACAGACGCAGGTTGCTCCACATTTTACCTTTGGCGTCACAATGTGCTGCCAACACGTGCTGATGCTCAGTCATCTGGCTGACATCCGCTGTGACCTGACCCTGAATATACTTCTCACTGTCGACACCGGTGATGGTGGCGAGCGCCCATTCATCGAGCGTCATTAGCGTCAGAGGCAAGCGCGTTGACGCGAAAGGCTGGCGAGGAGGAAAAGATATAAAAGCCATAATTAATGTCCTGATTTGCTTAACGCAGTGATAATGACTAATGGTAAAAGAGCTATGGCCCATTGCAAGCGGTTTAAACAGGCTATTTGTGCCATATATTAAGCTTTGCGAGGAGACATCCAAAAATGCTGAATCCTTTGACTTAATGTGGTTTTATTTAGCGAGCACGCTTCCGTTTACTGATATTCCCGTAAATATGAGGGAAAAACACGTTACAATAGCGGGATACTTCGTTTTCGCGAGACAGGAAGAAGAACATGGATATTAACAACAAAGCACGTATTCATTGGGCATGCCGTCGCGGTATGCGTGAGCTGGACATCTCGATCATGCCGTTTTTCGAACATGAATATGACAGCTTAAGTGATGAAGAAAAACGTATCTTTATCCGTCTGCTAGAATGTGATGATCCAGACTTATTTAACTGGTTGATGAATCATGGGAAACCGGCTGATGCTCAGCTAGAGCAGATGGTGCGACTTATCCAGACACGGAATCGGGAACGTGGTCCAGTGGCAATCTGATTTACGCGTTTCATGGCGCGCGCAATGGCTTTCGCTGCTCATTCATGGGCTGGTGGCGGTATTTATATTATTGATGCCCTGGCCATTGAGCTACACCCCATTATGGCTGGTTCTGCTCTCTCTGGTGGTGTTCGATAGCGTCCGTAGCCAGCGCCGAATCAATGCCTGTCAGGGCGAGATTCGGCTGTTGATGGACGGTCGTCTGCGCTGGCAAGGGCAAGAGTGGACTATTGCTAGCGCACCCTGGATGGTCAAAACAGGCATGATGCTGCGTTTACGTTCCGATGCCGGAAAACGTCAGCATTTGTGGCTGGCGGCAGACAGTATGGATGACGCGGAGTGGCGGGATTTGCGGCGGTTAATACTGCAACAGGCGAAGCAGGGATAATGCTGATGAATGCCTGATGGCGTGCAGCGTTAAGGTCTACGGTTCGGTGCGACATGTAGGCCGGATATGGCGTTTACGCCTACATCCGGCAAAATGGTTATCAGGACCAGTGTTCGGCCATTTCACCAAGGATTTGCTCGCACCAGGCCTGAATGCGTTCATCGCTGAGATCGTACTGGTTTGTTTCATCCAGTGCCAGGCCAACAAACAGCTGTCCATCGGCAATGACGGGCTTATCGCTGGTAAATTCATACCCTTCGGTTGGCCAGTAACCAACAAATTTTACGCCTTTGGTGACCAGTTTATCGTGCAGCATACCCAGCGCATCCAGGAACCATTCACCGTATCCCAACTGATCGCCCATACCGTAAAGCGCAACAATTTTGCCTTCCAGGTTGAGGTCGTCCAGTTGCTCCCAGACCGCTTCCCAGTCCTCTTGGATTTCACCGAAATCCCAGGTTGGGATGCCTAAAATGAGCACGTCATACTGCTCCATTAAGGTCGGGGAATCATCTTTGAGGTTGTGCAGTGTCACCAGTTCGGGACCCAGGATATCGCGGATTTTTTCTGCTGCCATTTCGGTATAGCAGGTGCTGGAACCGTAAAAAAGACCCATGTTCATGACGTAAACATCTCAATTCTGCTGTAGCGTTGCGGGTAGTGTAACAGAATCGCCGCATTCTCGGCACAATGAGGCATAATGCATCAAAAATGAGAGTGAAATAAGGGGCGCGAGTGGAACAGGATCTGGCGCGCATCGAGCAGTTTCTTGATGCCCTGTGGCTGGAACGAAATCTGGCGGAAAACACGCTAAGTGCGTATCGTCGCGATCTGACCATGCTTGTTGAATGGCTACATCACCGCGGCGCCTCGCTTGCGACCGCGCAGAGTGATGACCTGCAAGCATTGCTGGCTGAGCGGATGGATGGGGGATATAAAGCCACCAGTTCCGCACGCTTGCTCAGTGCAATGCGGCGTTTTTTTCAGCATCTGTACCGTGAAAAATATCGCGAAGATGACCCCAGCGCCTCGCTTGCATCACCTAAACTTCCGCAGCGTCTGCCCAAAGATCTCAGCGAAGCACAGGTCGAACGACTTCTGCAGGCGCCGCTGATAGAACAACCGCTGGAACTTCGCGACAAAGCCATGCTGGAAGTATTGTATGCCACAGGCCTGCGCGTGTCTGAACTGGTGGGGCTGACGATGAGTGACGTCAGCCTGCGTCAGGGCGTGGTTCGGGTGATCGGTAAAGGTAATAAAGAGCGCCTTGTCCCGTTAGGTGAGGAGGCGGTGTACTGGCTGGAAACGTACCTGGAGCATGGGCGTCCGTGGTTGCTCAACGGTGTATCAATAGATGTGCTGTTTCCCAGCCAGCGGGCGCAACAGATGACTCGTCAAACCTTCTGGCATCGTATCAAACACTATGCTGTGTTGGCTGGAATCGACAGCGAAAAGCTGTCCCCGCACGTCCTGCGGCATGCGTTTGCCACGCATCTGCTCAATCATGGCGCTGACCTGCGCGTGGTGCAGATGCTACTGGGGCATAGCGACCTCTCGACAACGCAGATTTATACTCATGTCGCAACGGAGCGCTTGCGGCAACTACATCAACAGCATCACCCGCGAGCGTGAGTGCTGACAGGAAAGGATAGGTTATGAAAAAACGTTTTATGATGTTCACCCTGCTGGCGACGGCGTTTTCTGGCATGGTACATGCAGACGATGCGGCGATTCGCCAGTCATTAGCGAAGCTGGGTGTTCAGAGTACCGAGATTCAGTCTGCTCCGGTTGCGGGCATGAAAACTGTACTGACCAATAGCGGCGTGTTGTACGTTACCGAAGACGGTAAACATATTATTCAGGGACCGATGTATGACGTGAGCGGTGCAAGCCCGGTAAACGTCACCAACCAACTGCTGATGAAGCATTTGAACGCGCTGGAAAACGAGATGATCGTCTACAAAGCGCCGCAGGAAAAACACGTCATTACCGTTTTCACCGACATCACCTGTGGCTACTGCCACAAGCTGCATGAAGAGATGAAAGACTACAATGCGTTAGGGATTACCGTACGCTATCTGGCCTTCCCTCGTCAGGGACTGGAAAGCCAGGCCGAGCAGGATATGAAATCTATCTGGTGTGCGAAGGACAAAAACAAAGCCTTTGACGACGCCATGGCTGGCAAAGATGTGAAGCCTGCGACCTGTAATGTGGACATCGCTAACCACTACGCGCTGGGCGTACAGTTTGGCGTCAGCGGTACGCCGGCGATTGTGCTGAGCAATGGCTTTGTAGTGCCTGGCTATCAGGGCCCGAAAGAGATGAAAGAATTCCTCGACGCCCATGCAAAACAAACCAGCGGTAAATAATTCGCGTGAAACAACAGATACAACTTCGTCGGCGTGAAGCCGACGAGACCGCCGAGCTACCTGCCGACTTGCCGCCATTGCTGCGCCGTTTATACGCCAGCCGTGGCGTGCGCAGCGCGCAGGAGCTTGAGCGTAGTGTGAAAGGCATGCTGCCGTGGCAGCATTTGAACGGTGTCGAAAAAGCGGTTGAAATCCTCTATAACGCTTTTCGCGAAGGAACCCGAATCATCGTGGTCGGCGATTTTGACGCCGATGGCGCGACCAGCACCGCGCTCAGCATTCTGGCGATGCGCGCGTTGGGCTGCAGTAACGTGGACTACCTGGTGCCTAATCGTTTTGAAGACGGTTATGGCTTAAGCCCGGAAGTCGTTGATCAGGCCCATGCCCGGGGCGCTCAGCTGATTGTCACCGTCGACAACGGCATCTCGTCCCACGCGGGTGTTGAACATGCCAGAACGCTGGGGATCCCGGTCGTTGTGACCGATCACCATCTGCCAGGGGACACGCTGCCGGGTGCTGAAGCGATCATCAATCCTAACCTGCACGATTGTGAATTCCCGTCTAAATCGCTTGCTGGCGTTGGCGTGGCCTTCTATCTGATGCTGGCGCTGCGCACCTTCCTGCGTGACAAAGGCTGGTTTGATGAACGAGGAATTGCGCCGCCGAACCTGGCGGATTTGCTCGATCTGGTTGCGCTTGGCACGGTGGCCGACGTGGTCCCGCTGGATGCCAATAACCGCATTCTGACGTGGCAAGGCTTAAGCCGTATTCGTGCCGGAAAGTGCCGCCCTGGTATAAAAGCGCTGCTGGAGATTTCCAATCGCGACCCACTCAAATTGGCTGCCAGTGATTTAGGTTTTGCTCTCGGACCACGGCTGAATGCAGCGGGGCGTCTGGACGATATGTCCGTTGGCGTGGCGCTGTTGCTGTGCGACAACATTGGTGAAGCACGCGTGCTGGCCAATGAGCTGGACGCACTCAACCAGACGCGTAAAGAGATCGAGCAGGGTATGCAGGCGGAAGCGCTGACTCTGTGTGAAAAGCTGGAACGCAGTAGCGATACGCTACCAGGCGGTCTGGCGATGTACCATCCCGAGTGGCATCAAGGAGTGGTGGGGATTCTGGCATCGCGTATTAAAGAGCGCTTTCACCGTCCGGTAATTGCGTTTGCCCCGGCCGGTGACGGTACGCTGAAAGGCTCCGGGCGCTCGATTCAGGGGCTACACATGCGCGATGCGCTGGAGCGCCTGGACACTCTTCATCCAGGTATGATCCTCAAGTTTGGCGGTCACGCTATGGCGGCGGGTTTGTCGCTGGAAGAGGCGCAGTTTGAGCGTTTCCAGCAGCGTTTCGGCGAACTGGTAACCGAGTGGCTGGACCCCGCCTTACTGCAGGGCGAAGTGGTGTCTGACGGTGCTCTGAGCGCGGCGGAGATGACCATGGAGGTCGCGCAAATGCTGCGTGATGCCGGACCGTGGGGACAAATGTTCCCGGAACCACTGTTTGACGGGCATTTCCGTCTGCTCCAGCAGCGTCTGGTCGGTGAGCGTCATCTGAAGGTGATGGTGGAGCCCGTCGGTGGTGGACCGTTGCTGGACGGTATTGCGTTTAACGTTGATACCACCTGCTGGCCGGATAACGGTGTTCGCGAAGTTCAGCTTGCCTACAAACTGGATATTAATGAGTTTCGCGGCAACCGCAGCCTGCAGATTATAATCGATAATATCTGGCCACTTTAGCGTCACTTTACACAAAATCATTCAAGCTGCATCGAGGCGGCAAGTGGATGAGTCTCCATAAGCGTACGAGCAGTACGTGACTGGGGCGAAATCGCGCAGCCAACAAAGAGGCAGCTTGAAGGATGATGTGTATATTCGCTATAAAAAAGGGTGTGGATTAGTTACAATCCCGCTCTTATAACCGCATTTTGACTAGTCCAATAAAAGAAATCAGACAATGTTTGAAATTAATCCGGTAAATAACCGCATTCAGGACCTCACGGAGCGCTCTAACGTTCTTAGGGGGTATCTTTGACTATGATGCCAAGAAAGAGCGTCTGGAAGAAGTAAACGCCGAGCTGGAACAGCCGGACGTATGGAACGAACCCGAACGCGCGCAGGCGCTGGGTAAAGAGCGTTCCTCCCTTGAGGCCATCGTTGATACGCTTGATCAGATGAGCCAGGGCCTGGAAGATGTCTCCGGCCTGCTGGAACTGGCTGTAGAAGCCGACGACGAAGAAACCTTTAACGAAGCCGTAGCAGAACTTGATACGCTGGAAGATAAGCTGGCCCAGCTGGAATTCCGTCGTATGTTCTCCGGTGAATATGATAGCGCAGATTGCTATCTCGATATTCAGGCTGGCTCAGGCGGTACGGAAGCACAGGACTGGGCAAGCATGCTGATGCGTATGTACCTGCGTTGGGCTGAAGCGCGTGGCTTTAAGACTGAAATTATTGAAGAATCTGAAGGTGAAGTGGCGGGTATTAAATCCGTGACCATCAGAATTGCTGGCGAATATGCTTACGGTTGGCTGCGTACTGAAACCGGTGTACATCGCCTGGTGCGTAAAAGCCCGTTCGACTCCGGCGGTCGTCGCCATACGTCGTTCAGTTCAGCGTTTGTCTACCCGGAAGTTGACGATGATATTGATATCGATATCAACCCGGCGGACCTGCGTATTGACGTTTATCGCGCTTCTGGTGCGGGCGGTCAGCACGTTAACCGTACCGAATCTGCGGTGCGTATCACCCACATCCCGACCGGGATTGTGACGCAGTGTCAGAACGACCGTTCCCAGCACAAGAACAAAGACCAGGCCATGAAGCAGATGAAAGCGAAGCTTTATGAACTGGAAATGCAGAAGAAGAATGCCGAGAAACAGGCGATGGAAGATACTAAATCAGATATCGGCTGGGGTAGCCAGATTCGTTCTTATGTCCTTGATGACTCCCGCATTAAAGATCTGCGTACCGGGGTTGAAACCCGCAACACGCAGGCGGTGCTGGATGGCAGCCTGGATCAATTTATCGAAGCAAGTTTGAAAGCAGGGTTATGAGGAACCAACATGTCTGAACAACACGTACAGGGCGCTGACGCGGTAGCCGACCTTAACAATGAACTGAAAACGCGCCGTGAGAAGCTGGCGAGCCTGCGCGAGCAGGGGATCCCCTTCCCGAACGATTTCCGTCGCGATCATACCTCAGACCAACTGCATGCTGACTTCGACGCAAAAGAAAACGAAGAGCTGGAAGCGCTGAACATTGAGGTTTCCGTTGCTGGCCGTATGATGACCCGCCGTATTATGGGTAAAGCATCATTCGTTACGCTGCAGGATGTTGGCGGCCGCATTCAGCTGTACGTTGCTCGCGACGATCTGCCGGAAGGCGTCTACAACGAGCAGTTCAAAAAATGGGATCTGGGCGATATCCTCGGCGCGAAAGGTAAGTTGTTCAAGACCAAGACCGGTGAGCTGTCCATCCACTGTACCGAGCTACGTCTGCTGACGAAAGCGTTGCGCCCATTGCCGGATAAATTCCACGGTCTGCAGGATCAGGAAGCGCGCTATCGTCAACGCTACCTGGACCTCATCTCTAACGATGAATCCCGCAATACCTTTAAAGTGCGTTCACAGATTATGGCGGGTATCCGCCAGTTCATGGTTGGTCGTGGCTTTATGGAAGTAGAAACCCCGATGATGCAGGTGATCCCTGGTGGGGCAGCAGCGCGTCCGTTTATCACCCATCATAACGCGCTGGATCTGGACATGTACCTGCGTATCGCGCCGGAACTGTACCTCAAGCGCTTGGTGGTTGGCGGCTTCGAACGCGTATTCGAAATTAACCGTAACTTCCGTAACGAAGGCATCTCTGTTCGCCATAATCCAGAGTTCACCATGATGGAACTCTACATGGCTTATGCGGACTACAAAGATCTGATCGAACTGACCGAATCACTGTTCCGTACGCTTGCGCAGAACGTTCTGGGAACGACTGAAGTGCCTTACGGCGAAGAAGTCTTTGACTTTGGTAAGCCGTTCGAAAAACTGACGATGCGCGAAGCGATTCAGAAATACCGTCCGGAAACCAACATGGCCGATCTGGATAACTTCGATTCTGCAAAAGCGATTGCGGAATCTATCGGCATCAAAGTTGAGAAGAGCTGGGGTCTGGGCCGTATCGTGACCGAAATCTTTGAAGAAGTTGCAGAAGCGCACCTGATTCAACCGACCTTCATTACCGAGTACCCGGCAGAAGTTTCTCCGCTGGCGCGTCGTAATGATGAAAATCCGGAAATCACCGATCGCTTCGAATTCTTCATTGGCGGACGTGAAATCGGTAACGGCTTCAGCGAGCTGAACGATGCAGAAGATCAGGCGCAGCGTTTCCAGGATCAGGTTAATGCCAAAGATGCAGGTGACGACGAAGCGATGTTCTACGACGAAGACTATGTTACCGCTCTGGAACACGGTCTGCCGCCGACTGCGGGCCTGGGCATTGGTATCGACCGTATGGTTATGCTGTTCACAAACAGCCATACTATCCGCGACGTAATCCTGTTCCCGGCAATGCGCCCGGTTAAGTAAGATGTGAAATGCCGGATGGCGGCTGATGCCTTATCAGGCCTACAATGCGTTATGTAGGCCTGATGGGCGTAGCCCCGTCAGGCAATCAATTCCCGTTGGCAAACTTGCGCAGTAACTCTCGCGCCTTAACGTCTGAAACCTGCATTACCATCCACGGGCTAAAAGCCCACGGCGTCGCGTCAATCCCGCTTAAAACATCCTCAAGATTGCTCCACTGGGAATCCATCACTTCATCTGGGTTTAGCTGTAGCTCACTGACGATATGTGCGGCATAAACCGGGCATACTTCGTTTTCCACTATTCCACTCGGATCCGTGGCGCAATAACGAAAATCAGCATACACGGGGCTGAGCGAGTCGATGTCTGCACCCAGCTCGAAGCTAGCCCGGCGGATAATAGCGGCTTCGGTGCTTTCACCCAATTGCGGGTGACCGCAGACAGAGTTGGTCCAGACGCCTGGCCAGGCTTTTTTGTGCAGCGAACGGCGGGTGACCAGCAGTTGACCCTGCTCGTTAAATATCCAGCATGAGAAAGCAGAGTGCAGGGGGGTTGTGGCGGTATGCGCCGCATACTTTTCCAGTGTTCCACAGGGCTGGCCCTGCTCATTCAATAAAATGACATGTTCCTGTCGCATAGCGTCCACCATCAATCTTAAGCATTCACATTATATGCTTTATTAAGTCAGAATGATTAACAGAGGGTGTGAAATGCCAGAGTCGACGCTTCGTTGCGCGATATGATTTGGCATCCGGTTTCTGGCTGCTATGATAAAGCGTCTGAAAATGTTGCGAGGTATTGTTTTGAGTGCAGGACGCCTGAAGAAAAATGGCCTGAGTATCGCGATGCTGCTGTGTGTCGGTCTGCTGTTAGCTGGCTGTTCCGGGAGCAAGTCGTCTGATACAGGAAGTTATTCCGGCTCCGTGTATACCGTGAAGCGGGGAGATACGCTATACCGTATTTCGCGCGCCACCGGGACCAGCGTAAAAGAGCTTGCACGCCTGAATAATATTTCACCGCCCTATACCATTGAAGTGGGGCAAAAGCTGAAGGTCAGCGGCGGCGCGAAAACCAGTTCAGGCTCTGGCAAAACAACGACGAAATCCTCAACCAAAACGGCGGCGGTCAGACCATCTTCGTCCGTACCGCAGTCCTCCTGGCCACCGGTCGGACAGCGTTGCTGGCAGTGGCCTGCCAGCGGTAAAGTGATTCTGCCTTATTCAACCGCGGACGGCGGCAATAAAGGCATTGATATCTCAGCTGCGCGCGGTACGCCGATTTATGCCGCCGGAGCCGGAAAGGTGGTTTATGTCGGTAATCAGCTGCGGGGTTACGGTAATCTCATTATGATTAAGCACAGTGAGGACTACATCACTGCGTATGCGCATAATGACACCATGTTGGTGAACAACGGTCAAAACGTGAAAGCCGGGCAGAAGATCGCGACGATGGGCAGCTCGGATGCGACCACGGTGCGGCTGCATTTCCAGATCCGCTATCGGGCGACGGCTATCGATCCGCTGCGTTATTTGCCACCAAAGGGCAGTAAGCCAAAATGCTGACGGTGAATTAATCGCCAGTTAGTCAGTTAGTCCCTTGCCAAGAAGAGCGTAAGGTTTATAATCCCTTACGCACTCCAATGCGGGCGTAGTTCAATGGTAGAACGAGAGCTTCCCAAGCTCTATACGAGGGTTCGATTCCCTTCGCCCGCTCCACGACTTACTTCTCACTGACTCTCCTGATTCAATTATCCTTCGTAATCTCAATGTGTTTCTTTGTTTAACGGTCAGACAGACTCAATGCACGACTATGCAGGCTAAAGCGATTGTGGGAGACGATAGCCCCCCTGGCGGGAGATACCTCATATGAAACTAACTATCCACAGGGGCCAAAGAGAAATCTTTGACGTTCTCGGATAGTAGAGCCTTGTATATGTTGGTTAATCCTTTCAATTCGCGATACTGGTGTCTTAAATATCGCATTTCCCCCCCGTGGTACAAAAAATCAACTATCAATCAATTGAATTTATTTAAGAAATTTTAAGAAGTATGTTTGATTATCTGTCTGAAAATATATCAACGTTAATACAGGTCACGTATTTAATTGTTAGATTATAATTCCAAAGTTATCTTTATTTAACACGATATAAGATTGGTCATTCTTCATAAATAAGTAATGTAGTCTTTTTGTAGCTCAATTTTCTCTAATCGGCAGTAACAGGTTTTAAATGGTTTAGACTTGGTATGATTTTACCTGGATAAACATGGTGACATCTATTTTGTTAAAAATATCTTCAGGAGTTTAATTACTGCTGATAATTTCTTAAGGTGACTAGTTTTGTTCTCATTATCCGGTAACGAAATTATGTAGATACACAAAAATATACGAGTCAGTTTAGTACTTTGTACCATTTTGAATGCTTGCTATGCCGGGGGGCTCGTTAGCCTTGTGTATATTATGTCATTGTTGTTGAAAAATATAGCAAATATAGTTAGATAGACTTCAGTTGTACTGATTAAAATCTCACACGGTATAGCTAAGAATTTAAAGGTAGAGACATGGGTGACAATTCAGTCAGGCTACCTTTAACCCCAGTATGTATGCTGGTAATTTGTAAGAAAATGTTTCCTTGTGTTTTGAGAATTTTCTCATTTTGAATAAAAGATGAAAGTGCGGTTTCACAGGTAGTGCTAATAATACAACCAATAATCGTATTAAAATGCCGATATCCATTAGTAATTCAAATCTAAGAATGAGTGATTGATAGCTTTTAGCTATGAATGGCGAGGGGTTGATATCACATCCTTGTTGTGTAAAAGTTCATCTCATGTATTTAGCAATATTAATAAAATCAATTACTCGATTGTTAGGTATTTTTTAGAGGGTCGGTGTGCTTAAAAGTAGACACTTACCTTTCCATGGATGAAATAGAGTTTTTTGAGGTTATGGAGGCTTCATGAAGTATCAACATTTCTGGCCACCTAATGATATTTACTTTGGGGGTGGTGCCGCTAGTGTTATTGATGAAATGTCACTGATTACAAACGAAAGAAATTATTTATTCGTGAATCTTAATCAATATAGCTTACGTAGCACCTTGGTTTTTTTCTCACGGAATAAAAATATCAATAAAATCATAATCATCATTTCCAGCTCACGGTTGATGCCTTTGGCTCTTTTTTGGTTGGATAATATCAAAAATGTTATTGCTGTTTTCGATACCTCAACATCTGTGTCGGAGATGATTAAGAAAATAAGCCTATATCGACGAAATGGTGACAAGATAACGGCAGGGCGAAGGGAATGTAACTTTAAGATTAGCAACAAAGATATCATGAAGATGAAGTACTTCTTAACCGAAAGCGGTATGGAGGAGCTTCAGGATAGATTTATGAACTCGCCGTCAACATTGTATCGTTGGAGAAAAGAGATCGCCCTTAAATTCGGCGTGCGAGACCCTCGATATCTTCTATTGCCAGAATAAAATGCTATGCGTTTTCTCATTAAGAATTACAATTAAAGAACCGATCTTTAATTGTTGTTTTAGAACGGATACTGCATACGACCTCCATTTAACTAAAATTAGGAAATATAAAATTTCTAGCCTTGCTTAGACTAGAAACTGTCGTGATTTCGATAAGAATAGATACGCTGGCTAAGAACGTCAGGGGCGGTAGCGTTCCAGAAAAAATCTGGGATTTATTTAAAGTTAATAATTATTAAATAAGGGACTTATCAGTAATGATCAGCAAAGATGATGTAAAAATTGCCATTATTGGACTCGGGTATGTTGGCTTACCATTGGCTGCTGAATTTGGGAAAATTCGTCAGGTGGTTGGTTTTGATGTTAATCATAAACGTATACTCGAGCTAAAAGAAGGGATCGATGTCAATCTCGAAACCACAGAAGAAGAGCTACGTGATGCTCGCCATCTGACGTTTACCTCATCAATTGATGAAATCAGAGAATGCAATTTTTACATCATTACCGTCCCGACGCCGATCAACGATTATAAGCAACCAGATCTCACCCCTTTGATTATGGCAAGTGAAACTGTTGGCAAAGTACTGAGGCCGGGGGATATCGTGGTGTATGAATCTACGGTATATCCAGGGTGTACTGAAGAAGAATGCGTGCCGATCCTTGAGCGTATGTCAGCAATGACATTTAACAAAGACTTCTTTGTCGGATATAGCCCAGAGCGCATCAATCCCGGCGATAAAAAATATCGTCTGACAACTATCAAGAAAATCACCTCTGGTTCAACTGCAGAAACGGCCTGTCTGGTTGATGAGATCTATCGACAGATCATCACGGCAGGAACGTACAAAACGGAAAGCATTAAGATCGCGGAAGCGGCAAAGGTGATTGAAAATACCCAACGCGATCTCAATATCGCGCTGGTAAATGAATTGGCGATTATCTTTAACCGATTAGAGATTGACACTGAAGCCGTACTGCGAGCAGCGGGAAGTAAATGGAACTTCCTGCCATTCCGTCCTGGACTGGTTGGTGGTCACTGCATTGGCGTCGATCCCTATTATCTGACTCATAAATCTCAGGGCATCGGTTACTATCCGGAAATTATCCTCGCGGGTCGTCGACTGAACGATAATATGGGTAACTATGTTTCGGGACAGTTGATCAAAGCCATGATCAAAAAAGGGATTAATGTTGAGGGTTCTAACGTTCTGATTCTGGGGTTCACCTTTAAAGAAAACTGCCCGGATATCAGGAATACCCGCATTATCGATGTTGTAAAAGAGTTGGGCAATTACAGCTGTAATGTTGATATTTTTGACCCTTGGGTGGATGCTGAGGAAGTCGAAGAGGAATACGGGATTATACCTGTATCGGAAATCAAGGCGGCTTCTTATGATGCCATTATTGTTGCCGTTGGCCATGAGCAGTTTAAGAAGATGGGGAGTACTGATATTCGTGGCTTTGGAAAAGATAAACATGTGCTTTATGATTTGAAGTATATCCTTTCGCCTGAGCAGTCAGATGTGAGGTTATAATCATGACAGCCTATGATGAATTAAAAATACAACTCGTTCTTGAACCAAAACGTTGGCTTATTACTGGCGTAGCAGGTTTTATCGGCTCTGGATTATTAGAAGAACTACTCTATTTAAATCAAACAGTAATTGGGTTGGATAACTTTTCAACTGGCTATCAACATAATTTAGAGGATGTGCGTGCCGCTGTCAGTGAAGAACAATGGTCGCGGTTTACCTTTGTTCATGGGGATATCCGGTCGTTTGCCGATTGTCAGGCTGTTTGTGAGAATGTCGATTACGTTTTACATCAGGCCGCTCTGGGAAGCGTACCTCGTTCCTTGCAGGATCCTATCACGACAAATAGCGCTAACATTGATGGTTTTTTAAATATGTTGACGGCGGCGAGAGATGCACATGTATCTGGTTTCACCTATGCCGCAAGCAGTAGTACTTATGGTGACCATCCCGATTTACCTAAAATTGAGGAACGGATCGGCCGGCCATTAAGCCCGTATGCGGTTACAAAATACGTCAATGAATTGTACGCCGAGGTGTTTGCTCGCAGCTATGATTTTAACACTATTGGCCTACGCTACTTTAATGTATTTGGCCGCCGCCAAAACCCTAACGGAGCATACTCTGCAGTCATTCCTCGCTGGATACTATCGCTTCTTAAAGATGAACCAATTTATATCAATGGCGATGGTTCAACAAGCCGCGATTTTTGCTATATAGAAAATGTGATTCAGGCAAATTTATTATCAGCAACGACTAATGATTTAGCCTCAAAAAATAAAGTCTATAATGTGGCTGTTGGAGACAGAACTTCGCTAAATGAGCTTTATTATCTCATCCGCGATGGGTTGAATTTATGGCGGGACGAACAAATTAGTGCTGAACCAATTTATAAAGATTTTCGTGACGGTGACGTTAAGCATAGTCAGGCAGATATTACCAGAATAAAAACATTTCTTTCATATGAGCCTGAGTTTGATATCAAAGAAGGACTTAAGCAGACTCTAAAATGGTATATCGATAAACAGACTGCTTTGTATTCCTGAGTATAACTACTCACTTTCTTTTCACGTGGATGAATTTAATGAAATCGTCAGAGATGTTTACGCTTACCGCCATTGGTAGTTGCCGTATCGCGAGTCCGGTAAAAAGAGCTCAGCCTTATTTTAATTTTAAGGCTAATTTTAAGAAAATATATGGATTTACGCATACGAGCAGCGAGGCATTACAGCAGGTCCGTTTTATTTTGGGATTGATAGATATTCCTGAAAAGGTCCGGCCTTTTATTTTTAGAACTGCTGTAAATTATTCAAAAACCGACGTTCATAGTCGTTCTGATTTCTATATCGTTGAGATTTCAAGTCAGAAGAAGATTATGGCCTATGGGTTGTGCTTACAACAAAATTATATAACTCGTCATTTTTATGAGTTCTTTAGCCAAACAGAGCGAGCGCGTGTGTACTGGTCGCTGGCCACGCAAGGGAATCAACACAAACTGCTGGCCTATCTCAAAGACGATCCCTGTTTTGCCGGAATGTCGGAAGACGATCGTGCCTTATTAAGCAATATTAATGTTGAGCAGATGGATGAGCATGCTATCGAACAGGATATGATGGAAATCATTCAGCTTCTTGGTCGCGATCGCGTTATGTTTATGACCCATGTTGATGCTGTGACTCGTGCTGGAACCGTCATTCAGTCCCGCAGTCGGTTGATTAAAAATGTCGAGACCATCGCCGCCAGGATGGATATTCCCTGCGTTAACCCGACAAATTTGATGGAAAAGTGGGGGCAGAAACGAGCCCTGGAAAAAAATGGCGACGATCTTACTCATTATACCGACATGTTTGGTGATGCGATCGTTGCGGCTATTTTTAAGGGAGTGATCAACAATACTAAGCATCATCTTGATGAGAGGCGGCAAGAGAAACAGGACCAAATACGTGAGATTACATTATCGATCACTAAGCTGCTTGCCGATGGCGACATTATTGCTGCATCACAGCAACTTTTTGCCGCATTAAGAAATCAGCAGCAAGAGCCCGTTCTAATCCAACTTCGGTCCGTAATCTTCAGCCGTTTAGGTTATTATGAACAGGCTTATCAGGATATTAGTGATGTTGAGAAAATTATCGGTACGACGGACAGCACATTACGTTGTCGGCTGAGGTCTCTGCATGGATTAGCGCGTTGGCGGGAAGCCTTATCGACGGCCGAGATGATGCTTTCCAATGAAATTGAAGATGAAGAAGTCCTTACCGTTGCCGCCGGCTCAGCCGATGCTTTACAGCTGTTTGATAAGTCATATCAATACTGGAAAAGTGTACTGTTATTGAATCCTGAAACCCAAAGCGGATGGGTTAATTTCCTGAGCAGCACGCAATATTTCAATGATGGCAACGCATTCTCCGAAGCTTTCCATGCCGGCATTCAATCGCAGCGCCTAAATGATGCGTTTATGGAAACAGCGTTATCTTTGGCAATCAAATTCAGTGATGAATTGATTTTCAAGCATGCGCTTGAGCAGTTACTCCGCCATGAGTCAGAATTTGCGCTGACGGTATTGTCGACGATTCATGATACCGGTCTAGTCATCCACGCAGCTTTCTGCATCAAGAATATGAGCTATCATCAGGCGCTTAGCACCTCGTATAAAGATAAACTCCACGACGTTTTTGTGGCATGGAACAATACCGCGCTGTCGCTACATTCGGTTGATGATTTTGTCTCACTGAGTACTTCGCTGGTGTACACCTTCTCTGCATTTATGGTTTATCCCCATGCACGTATTTCTCGCTTTAATAATGAAGTTAAAACGGCATGGCGCGAGAAATTAAGAGAAATGTATGAGCGTGAGGATTATGAAAATATCCTGGTAGGGGCGAAAATTGTGTGGCCACTTCTGGAGTTCGATCCTGTTAGCACAGTATATTGTGCAAGAACGCTGGTGAATCTTGGTGCCTGGAAAGACGCGTGCACGTTGGCCCACATGACCTTGATTCGTAACTCGAACATTACCAGCCTGCAGTCGATTATGTTACGCAGCATACGTCATATTAACGACATTCCGTTCCTCATTGATTTGATTGCTAACGTCATGAGCATTTCTCCATCATTCCAGAATGCCTCGATGAACGAGCTGTTTGAGAAAGAGTGTCGCAATGTTGCAACCAGAGCCCTTAAATATGTACGCCAGAAGAAAACTGAAGGGCGTCTGGATGAAGCATTGTCTGTATTGATTAGCCTGAAACGAATTGATCCTGATGTTTCTCGCCTGATGCGTGAATATAAGCAAATTATCAGATTATTTAATGAGTCACTGAAGGATGGCGGCAGCACTATCGCGTCTTATGAACATCTGGATTATGCGAAAAAATTACTCGTTTTTGATAGCGAAAATGCCTATGCCTTGAAATATGCCGCATTAAATGCAATGCATTTACGCGACTACACCCAGGCTTTGCAGTATTGGCAGCGACTGGAGAAAGTGAATGGGCCAACGGATCCGGTGACAAGGCAGATCTCGACCTGCATAACCGCATTACAAAAAAATACATCAGGGAAGTCGTAATGATTACGGAGGAAGAAAAGTTAGCTGCGCTAGGGAAAACGCTTTTAACATTGAAACAAGAGAGGAAGCTTGCGCAAGCTATTGCATTAATTGACAGTGAATTACCGGCTGAGGCTTTAACTTCATTAGCGATGCTAAAAAAAGCAGAATTTCTTCATGATTTCAATGAAACGGCGCGTGCATACGCGCTCTACGAAACGCTGATTGCACAAAACAATGATGAAGCACGTTATGAGTATGCGCGGCGTTTATATAATACGGGACTAGCCAAAGATGCGCAGCAAATTCTTAAAAAGGTTAGCACTGGCGTGCAGAAAAAATATAACAATTATTTAGGCAAAATAAATAAGATCTGCGATTTGCTTGAACGCCTTGAAGGGGAAGCGATCCCTGTGGGGACCAACACCCGTATTATTGCAATGAAGCATGCCATCTTGTTTTATCGAAATCGTCAGCCGCGGCAGCTTCCCGTCGGATCTTTTGGTCGCCTTGCGCTCTGTACAGGCTCGCTAGGTAGCGGCGGTGCAGAGCGTCAGATTTCCAGGCTGGCTATCGAGATCGCCAGAAAATATCGGCAACAGGGGAAAATTGGCGGCCTGAAAGTAGAAGAGCCGGTAGAGCTCATTATTCGCTCCCTGGCACCGGAACTCAGGCAAGACTTTTTCCTGAAAGAAGTGCTGGAAGAACAGGTCGAGGTGCTTGAAATCGCGAAGATTACCGGAAACTTCTTTGACGATGCGACAATAGAATCTCCGGAGTTGCGCTTATTGCTCTCTCATCTGCCGCCGGTGTGTAACTACGGCATCAAGCATCTGGTCCCCCACTTATGCGAGCGCAAGCCGGATTATCTCTCCGTTTGGCAGGATGGCGCTTGTCTGATGATTGCGCTTGCAGCGCTGATTGCTGGCGTGCCCAGAATTCAACTGGGATTACGTGGCTTACCGCCGGTGGTGAGAAAGCGTCTGTTCAAGCCGGAATATGAGCCTCTTTACCAGGCGCTGGCGGCCGTGCCTGGCGTTGATTTTATGAGTAACAACCATTGTGTGACCCGCCATTATGCCGACTGGCTAAAGTTGGAGGCGAAGCACTTCCAGGTTGTATATAACGGCGTCTTACCGCCATCTACCGAACCTTCTTCTGAGGTGCCACATAAAATCTGGCAGCAGTTTACGCAAAAAACCCAGGATGCGGACACGACTATTGGTGGCGTTTTCCGCTTTGTAGGCGATAAGAACCCTTTTGCATGGATTGATTTTGCAGCACGCTATTTACAGCACCACCCCGCCACACGCTTTGTGCTGGTAGGCGATGGTGATTTGCGCGCTGAAGCGCAGAAACGCGCCGAACAGTTGGGGATTCTGGAGAGAATACTATTCGTTGGCGTCTCGCGTGACGTGGGGTATTGGCTGCAAAAAATGGACGTATTCATTTTGTTTTCGCGTTATGAAGGGCTACCCAATGTGCTCATTGAAGCACAAATGGTCGGGGTGCCGGTGATTTCAACCCCTGCAGGTGGATCGGCAGAATGCTTTATTGAGGGTGTTTCGGGTTTCATTCTTGATGATGCACAGACGGTCAATCTTGACCAGGCTTGCCGCTATGCAGAACAGTTGGTCAATTTATGGCGCAGCAGAACCGGTATTTGCCAACAGACGCAGTCATTTTTACAAGAACGCTTCACCGTTGAACATATGGTGGGAACGTTTGTACAAACCATTGCCTCTCAGCCTCGTTAATTAATGGGCAGCATTTTTTCAGCTATTTCATTTATAAAATAAGTTATGAAAAAAATTATTATATTATTAACGACGTTTTTACTGCTTTCGGGATGCACTATTCCCAGGGCGGTATTTAAATCCAGCCTGATTAATCAGGACGATCCTCATTATCATCTGGTTGAAGTCACACCGACATTAAAACTGAGTGATGCCGATACTGTGCCGAAAACTATTGTCGATCCGGTCTTTGCCGAAAATAACTGGCACTGGACCTCTTTGGCTAAAGGCGATGTGCTGCATATCACTATTTTATCCTCGGGCGGGGCGGGGTATTTATCCAATAACGCGAGCGGCGACCGGGCGGATTTTGAAAATATTCTTGTGACTGACGGTAATATCGTTCAGGTGCCTTATGCCGGGATAATCCCGGTTACCGGGCTGGATGTGACACAACTGGCTGAAGAGATCAGAAAGCGACTTTCGCGCGTTGTCCTGAATCCTCAGGTGCTGGTGACGCTTACCGCCCGCACCGGAGCCATGGTGACGGTCGAGGGCAGCGGGAAAACGGGTCGCTACCCTCTCGAACAGAGTATGAATCGTCTTAGTCATTTTTTGGCAACGGCGGCGGCAGTAGAAAATACCAGCGCAGAGATGATGGAAGTTCACGTGACGCGCCAGCAACATTATTTCAATGCGCGACTGTCAGATATTTATCAGTATCCCGGGTTGGATATTGTCTTACAGCCGGATGACCGTATCACTCTGCGTCAAGTGACCGAGTATGTTAATGTGCTCGGCGCGGCGGGTGTTCAGGGGAAACATGCTCTGGTTCAGCGTCATTCCAGCGTAGTGGATGCTTTAGCGCTGGCGAAAGGATTAAACGACAATCTTGCCGATCCGCAGGCGGTTTTTCTGTACAAGCATGACGAAGCGGAACAGGCGAAACAGCAGATGCGTAAGCTGAATATCTATCATGTCGATATGAGCCAACCTGACTCGGTGTTTTTAGCACAGGCCATGCGGGTGGAAGACGGCGATGTTATCTATATCTCGAACGCCTCTTTGACTGATTTCGCTAAGGTGAAAGCCGCATTCGATAGCTTTTTGATCCGCGGCTCTAATTCTTTCTAACGTCGCCATATGAATATTTTGAAAAATAATACTTATTATTTTATGAAACTCATTACCGTCTGTGAGTTAATCATTTTGTTAATGTCACGCGATATCAAAACACGCTATAACGGTAATTTGCTAAACTATATGATGGTGCTGGCCGTACCACTGGTATGGATAACCATTACCGTTATTTCTTTTCAATATTTAAATCGCACCGTGCCAATATTCACTGACGATATCAGCTTTGTTATTGCAGGTATATTACCGTATCTGTTATTTCGTTATACCATTACCGCAACCATGCGCACCCGTTCATTCTCCACATCGTTGGCGGTTGTCTCGCAGGTTAAGAAAAGACATGTGATTTTTGCTCTTGCCGCAGTCGAATTTGTTAATGCGGTTATCATTTATATTATTGTTTCATTAATTAACTTTCTTATCTTCTCCCGCTGGGAAGCCCAGAAACCGATCCTGATTTTTGAAGGGATGGTTATCGCATGGCTTCTGGGGTTATCGTTTGGTTACTTTTGTGACGCACTGTCTGAACGGTTTCCGCTGGTCTACAAAGCCGTTCCTGTGGTGCTAAGACCGATGTTTTTGATTTCAGCTGTCTTTTATACGGCGAATGAATTGCCCTATTCATTATTGAGCATATTCAGCTGGAACCCTCTACTTCATGCTAATGAGATAGTCAGAGAAGGAATGTTTGAGGGGTATAACTCCTTGTACCTTGAACCTCTTTACCCTCTGGCATTTTCCGCAACGTTATTCCTCGCGGGCATCATTTTTCACCTGATTTGTGACACTGAAAATCACTGACTTTAGCTTCAGGAGAGACGCGTTCGTGTTCGGTTTATTAGGTTGTACACGCCATTTTGAGTCTGATAAGGGCCCGCGGGTGGTCCTTGATAAAACAGATTTTGTCATGGATTACCATGAGCATATCGGTATTCTGGCGGCCCCTGGTTCAGGCAAAACGACGCTAACCCGATTGCTGTGCGGTATAGATGCTCCTGATGAAGGGGATTTTATTGGGCTACGGGGTGATGCGCTCCCACTGGGGGCAAATGCTTTTGTTCTGCCGGGGTTAACCGGCGAAGAGAATGCACGCATGATGGCCAGTCTTTATGGCCTGGATGGCGATGAATTTTCACATTTCTGCTATCAATTGACCCAGCTTGAACAGCGCTATACCGACAGGGTGAGTGAATATTCTGTCACGATGAAAGCGCATCTGGCATTTGCCATTAATTTACTGCTTCCCTGTCGCCTTTATATTGCCGATGACAAGCTGTACACCGGGGATAATACCTCACAATTGCGTATGCAGGCGGCGCTAGCTTATGAGCTGCAACAGAAAGGGTTGATTGTGCTAACGCGCAACCCTCGGCTTATTAAAGAACACTGTCATGCGTTTGGCGTACTGCTGCATGGGAAAATTACGATGTGTGAAGATTTAGCACAGGCATCTGCGCTTTTTGAACAATATCAGTCAAATCAGGCGATGCTTCAAACTGATAATTATTCCTTTGATATATAAATAGAAAATATACGGATAGAGAGTGGAAAATTCAGAACGTATTAAAAAATGGAAAGAGGAAAGGGCGAAGGTAGCAGAAGAAAGCCGAGCCTTGCGACTGAAACAAAAAGAGGATGAACGCGCCCTTCGCCAGACAGAAAAAACGGCCGATGCGAAAAGTCAACATCGCCCAGACGCCGGTTGGTCCGCGACGGATGCTGATTCCGTCCGTAGAGCGTCATTGGTTATTAAAGAGCGACGTGTTCAGCAAGCCAAGCAATCGCTACGTCGGCTCTTTCTTTATATTGCTTTGCCGCTGCTGGTTATTATGCTTATGTCGTGGCTATTAACTTCGCGTTTTTATAGCGCGGATGCCACCTTTATTGTGCAAACTGATGCCAGCCAGGATAATTTTTCTGGAACAGCTTTCTTTGGTGCAGGCAATGAGATGTCGGAGGGCTTTCAGGTTCGCGAGTTTATACTTTCGAAAGAAATGATGGAGCGGATGGAAAAAGATCTCGGTTTTTTATCTTATTTCGCGCAAGACGATATCGCATTATTTTCCCGCTACCATGCACCGCTGGGTATTAATGATGATCCTTATCGTTACTATTTATCGAAAGTCTCGGTTGCTGTCGATATTCAACAGGGCATGCTGCGTTTAAACGTCAAGGCGCGGAGTGCGAAACAGGCTGAGTTTTTTGCCCAGCGCATTCTGGCTTTTGCTGAACAGCACGTTAATACCGTTTCAGCGCGGATGCAGCAGGAACGAATTTTATGGCTGGAAAACGATGTTAAATCGGCCCAGGAAAATCTGGGGGCAGCTCGGCTTGAATTGCTAAAAATACAGCATATACAAAAAGATATTGAACCGCAGGAAACCGTGACCGCGATTTATCAATTAATTGCTGGCTTTGAAACGCAGTTGGCGGAGGCGAAAGCGGAATACGCGCAATTAATGGCTAATGGTTTGGATCAGAACCCCCTTATTCCTCGCCTGTCGGCCAAAATCAAGGTCCTGGAAAAGCAGATCGGCGAACAACGTAACCGCCTGTCAAATAAGTTAGGGTCGCAAGGCTCTTCAGAAAGCCTGTCCCTGTTTGAAGATCTTCGCCTGCAGAGTGAGATCGCCAAAACACGCTGGGAATCTGCCTTACAGACCTTACAGCAAGGGAAGCTTCAAGCGTTACGTGAGAGACGGTATTTGCTGATCATTTCTCAACCGATGGTGGTGTCTGACACCACTCGCTATGCCGATGGAACAAAGTGGTTACTGTTCTTCGTGTTGCTGGGCATCGCGTACCTGGTGACTTCTCTCCTGATAACTATCAGGCGGATGCGTGAATAAGGCGGAGTAAGGAAATACGATGAGCTTGCACTCTACATGTAAAAAAAAATCGCCAACTACCCTGCTCAAACAAGAGGATTGGGAGGGGCTATGTCACTATTTCGGGCAGCATCCCGAAAAAGTGCGAGATAGTGCTGGAAATGAGCAAAACATTATTCTCTTCGCTATCGCGTGTTTGCGTAAAGATGAAACAGATGCCGCGCTGACTTTGTTGTCCGACCGTGTGCTGACGGCAAAGAATAGCCGTGATTTATTGCGACGCTGGGTTATTTCGCCGCTGGCATCACATCATCGGGACGCTGTACTACAGGTGGTTAACAAACTGCTGGCGGTGAATGTGTGCCAGCCGGAGGATGTCCTGCTGGTCGCAAGCGTGCTGCTTAAGAGTAAACAATATGCGACTGTTGCTGACTTAGCCGAGCGGGCATGGCTCGCTTTTTCGGGCAATAGCAAAATTTTTGCCCTCCATCTGCGCAGCCTGACGCTGGTGGATAAAGAGTTACAGGCAATCTCGTTGGCCAGAACACAGGCGCAGGAAGTTCCCCCGCGGGGAGATATGATTGAGACCTGCCTCCGTTTCTTAAATAAAAGCCGCCTACCAGAAGATCATGACCTGGCCCGCGCATTGCTCCCTTTCTTCGCGTTAGAAAAGCAGGAGTCGGCGGGGCTGGCGGTTGATACGCTGTGCGCTGTCGGTAAATATCAGGAAGCCATTCAGACTGGGGAGTCTGCATTAGCCCGTGGGTTGGATGGTGCAGCGCTGCGTCGTAGCCTGGGGCTTGCCCACTATCAATCTGGTCGCAGCCGGGAAGCGAAGCTTCAGGCCGCTGAGCATTGGCGTCATGCCCTGCAATTTAACCCTGATAATTTACGGATCGTGACCCTGTATGCCGATGCCTTAATCAGAACGGGTCAGAATGAGAAAGCCATTCCGTTACTGCAGCAGTCGCTCGCGACTCATCCTGATCTTCCTTATGTCAGAGCCATGTATGCCCGAGCACTGCGCCAGGTTGGGCAATACGCTGCTGCCAGCGATGAGTTTGTACAACTGGCAAGGGAAAAAGGGGTGACCAGTAAATGGAACCGTTATGCCGCGGCGGCGTTGTTACAGGCGGGGAAAACAAGCGAAGCGGAAAGCGTCTTTGAGCACTATATTCAGGCCAGAGCAAGCCATCTGCCTCAGTCATTCGAAGAGGGGCTGCTGGCGCTTGATGGGCAAATATCTGCCGTTAATCTACCGCCTGAGCGCCTTGACTGGGCATGGGAAGTTGCCGGCAGACAGTCCGGTATCGAGCGCGATGAATGGGAACGCCGGGCGAAGTGGGGGTATCTTGCCGATAATTATCTCCTCGACTGGCTTGAATGCCGTGGAGAGCAGGCCGACGAACCGATGTATCGGTTGGCCGATATATCGCATGTCGAGCAGTTTTTCCAACGGCTGCAGCTCGATAAGCGTGGTTGCATTGTTGTATCGGCTCATATGGGCGCAATGTATGCCGGGCCGATGATCCTCTCCTTGCTGGAAATGAACAGCAAATGGGTGGCTTCCACGCCTGGCGTGCTCAAAGGGGGCTACGGCGAGCGGTTGATTTCGGTTAGTGACAAAAGCGAAGCGGACGTGGTCAGGGCCTGCATACAGGCCTTACATAGTGGGCAGTCGCTTGTTGTGGCGATCGACGGCGCGTTGAATTTGAGCGCGCCGACTATCGACTTTTTTGGCCAGCAGATTACCTACTCCACCTTTTGCTCTCGACTTGCCTGGAAAATGCACTTACCCACCGTATTTGGTGTTCCGGTGTGGCGAGACGGGCGCATCCATTTTGTTTTGGAGAAAATGGTCGATCCGCAGAGGTTCGAAAGCCAGTCTTCTTTTATTGAGCGCTGGAAAGACAATTACCTGAAATGTGTAACCCAAATCCTGAATAGCGGGCCTGAAAATCTGAGACTGTCGGGGGGGATTTGGCGAAATATCACGCGCAGGGATGAATCATCTTCGGGCTGAAAAGATGTTTGCCCCGCGATGCCTTTGGCGCACCAGGCGGGGCCGCCCGCTAAGTAAAACTGAGTTATTCGATTTAGAAAGCATCCGTTCATTAACGTTCGGGTGCTTTTTGCGTTCTAACGAGCTGAAAAATGGAGAATTATATAATAGCTACGTTATACCTGAATGTGGTTCTGTTTGTCTGAGGGTTACCAGAGGACAGTATCCTGAAGTCATCCCTTAGCAATGTTAAATAGCGGCATCGAAATCCGCTGGTAGCGTACTGTTACCTGTGCCCAGGCTGCGTTGCATTAATACCGTATCAAGCCAGAGCCCATGCTTGAATCCAATGTTCGTCAGCGTACCTATTTTCGTAAATCCAGCCTGCTGATGGACTTTCAGCGATCCCTGATTATTGCTGTCGCCGACGATAGCGATCAACTGCCGATAACCCTGCGTTTCAGCCCACTCAATTACATGGCGTAGCAACGCTTTTCCCACCCCTGACGCTGTGCAGTCGGGTCAATATAAATCGAATCTTCGAGGGTATAGCGATAGGCATAACGCTCGCGGTAGCGGGTGAGATAGCAATACCCGATGACCTTATCTTCTTGCAATGCGACAACCCACGGCAGTTCCAGACTGCGGATTTTTTCCAGACGATCCTGCATCTCGCGGGTATCCGGCGGGTCAGTTTCAAAGCTGCCGGTACCGTGAATAACATGATGGGCGTAGATATCGCGTATGGCGGGGATGTGTTTTTTTTCAGCGTTAACGATTTTCATTGACCAGCTCCCATTGGCATCTTTGTCCAAATTACCTCAAAGGCTGGAGGGAAGGTAAGTGCAAAAAATTATGCGTCTATACCCGTCATTCTTTTAGCTGTATGTGCGTTAGATACGCTAGCTCACTTCAGTCACATAGTTCGCTATGCTCCTGGGGATTTACTCACTTGCCGCCTTCATGTAACTCGAATTATTTAGGGTATATAAATTATTTTCAATGTAAATAAGCTTTCAAATTGTAAGGGTAAAGGGGTTGTGGTTGATACTGTCAATAATACGCAAGAGTGTTAAACACTTTAGCGAGTTGAGCAATGCACAATTCTTCGCGCACGTATTATGGCGGATACCAAAATACCAATTTTGGTAGATTTCAATGATAGGTTCAAGAAGTCATTTGATTTTATTGAGTTTTTACTGTACTTAGTTCTGCTTATGACTGTACCTTTAATTTCATTTTATCGACCCTGTTCGAAACTTAAAATTAGGTTATATTATTTACATTGTGAGCTTTGTTGTTATCAGGGGCATTATTATCAGAACTTTCTCTATCCGCACACAATAGTTACCATGCAAACAGTTGCGCGGTGTAGCTATGCTAGCCAGCAATAGTTATCATCGTCACAAGGTTTCGTCATGCAAACTTAATCTAAATCCAGAATTCAATCCCAAGAGTATTAGGATTATTTAGTCTAAAATACTTTTTTGTCTAAGAGTTTTCGTATCGCATAGCCACGAACTACGCTGAGTGATAAAATTTTCGAGTTTACGCCTGCTTTCCCACGATTAGAGGGCGAGGCGCGGGTAGTCAATAAGACGAAAGAATTAATTGCTTCATAACCCTATTGCAAAATAAGCGGCAGTGCATCTTACATGGTCGGGTATCGTAAGTAACTGACTGTAATATATTGAAAACGCTTATTTTTACTCTGATGTAAGTTATAAGGGCAGATATGTTAAGTATGCGTCGACATGCCAACTTCATTAAACGTTTTAAGTCTTTAAGCTGTTTATTTACGGCAAGCGTTCTTTTCCCTATGCAAATCTCTGCAGCGACATCAGATTATGACGCTTTGGTTATTGAAGCGCGGGGTGGTAATAGTGCACCGTTATTGCGTTATCTAGAGGATCAGGGAAAGCAAAGCGCGCTAACGCCAAATCAGGTTGCCGACTGGCTGCAAGTTTCCAGTTGGGTTGATAACAACGATAAAGCCACTATTGAAATCTGGCAGCGCTATCGTGGGCAGATGGATGTGCCTGCACGCGGCAAAGTCGCCGCTGCACGTGCGTACCGTAACCAGAAAAACTGGAATGATTCATTGGCGGTATGGGAAAGCGTTTTACAGGAAGAGCCTGACAACGTTGACGTACGCACCGGCTGGATAATGACGTTGGCAGATGCTCGCTACAATCAGCAAGCCCTTACTGAAGCGAATAAATGGGCACAGGCACATCCGGGGGCTGACTCCGATGCACTACTTGCCTACGTATATCATTCTCAGGGGAAAAACTGGGACGCGCTGTTGGTTGCCAGCCAGGCGGATGACGTTGATCCTGGCAACAAAAATGCAAAATCTACGCTGCTGTCTGCTCTGTCAGCAAACCGTGTTTCCGGACCCGCCTTAAATATGGCGGAGGTAGTGCCTACGGCAGATCCTGTGAAGCGCCGCCTTGAGCTTGATGCGGCCGCCGAAATGGTACGTTCCTCCTATACGTCTGCACGTAATGAAGAAGAGCGGTTTATCGTGGCGGATAAAGCGCTGGCCCGTTATGACCAGTTGCTGGCTGCCTGGAAGGATGAGCCATCCGCGCAGAATGATGTCCGTCGGGCGAGAATTGACCGCATGGGGGCTTTGCTGGTTCGTAAGCGAACGTCTGAAGTGATTAAGGAATACGAATCGCTTTCTGCGAGCGGCGAAGTGCCAAACTACGCAAAACGCTGGGTAGCATCGGCATGGTTAAGCGAACGCCAGCCAGAAAAAACCGAAGCGATGCTGATGAGTATCTACTACCCGAATGGACCGATTCCCGTTACGCCGCTTGGTCCTGAGGATCAACAGGATCTGTTCTACGCGCATATCGATAATGAAAACTTTGATGCCGCTAAAAAACAGGCCGAAAACCTAATCAAAGAGAGTCCGTACCTGAGACGCATCTATGGTTCGCCAACGCCGCAGCCTAACGATAACTGGCTGCTCGGACAGTCGATGCTGACGCAATATTATATTGCTGCCAATGAACTACCTGAGGCTGAAAAGCTCGCAGAGCATCTGGCGCGAACAGGTTCAGGTAACCAGGGGCTGCGCATATCTTATGCCTCCGTTCTTGAAGCGCGTGGCTTGCCGCATGCGGCGGAGAAAGAGCTGAAGCTGGCGGAAGTGATTGAGCCAAGTAACCTGGAACTGGAACGTCAGCAGGCTTATGTTGCGTTGGATCTCCAGGAATGGAGGCAGGCCGATGAACTGACGGATGATGTCATTGCTCGTAGCCCGGATGATGAAGCGACGCTACGCCTCGCGCGTATTCGTGATGTCCACAAAATGTCGGAAGTGCGCATTAGCGGCACACAAGGGATCTCGTCCGATAGCCCGGTCAGCGGTAAGAATGACTTCAACATCAATACTGCCATTTACAGTCCGCCAATTAACGACAACTGGCGATTGTTTACTGGATTCAACTTTGCTACTGGCGAATTTGAGGAAGGTAAAGGCATCAGCCGCGATCTGGCGGCAGGGGCGGAATGGACTTCCCGCGACTACTGGGCAGAAATGGAAGTCTCTGGCCGAAATTATGGCGATGGTCAGAAAATTGGCGGTCGTCTTTCCGGCTGGCATGACTTCAATGACAACTGGCGCGTAGGCGGTTCGGCCGAGCGCTTGTCGCGTAATACGCCACTGCGCGCGCTGCGTAGCGGCGTGTATGCCAACGGCGGCGATATGTTTGTTCGCTGGTATCAAAACGAACGACGTGAATATCAACTGTCGTTTGCCGCATCACATTTCTCAGATGGTAACGATCGCATCGAATACGGACTCAGCGGAAAAGAGCGCATGTGGACAACGCCGCGCTTCACCCTGGACTTTACCCCGGGCATCGGCGGGAGCACCAACACCAAAGAGAATGTGCCGTATTACAACCCGAAGAGTGATTTTTCCGTGGTACCGGGTCTGAGCGCGGAGCAGGTTCTTTACCGCCATTATGACACCGTGTGGACGCAGCAAGGTCTGGCTGGCGTAGGTGGCTATTGGCAGCAAGGCCAGGACGCTGGTGCCATCGTTCAGGTGGGATACGGACAACGGCTCAAATGGAACAACGTTGTAGATGGCGGGGTGATGCTGATTTGGGATAAACGCCCCTACGACGGTAAACGTGAGCGGAATATCTCCCTCGCTTTCGATTTAAATGTCAGGTTTTAAGGATTGTTCATGCTGAAAAGATGCCTGTGGCTTAGCGCATTAATCGCTGGCTGGTTGATGATTACCGCGTGCAGTAGTGCGCACAATACAACGCCTCGCTACGTTCCTCCCGCAGAGAGAACGCCGCTGACGGCGGATCATCCGTGGCCGAAAAATAGCTTCCTGGTGCTCGGCTACCACGATGTCGAGGATGGTGCCGCCGACCAACGCTATCTTTCTGTGCGCACCAGCGCGTTGAGCGACCAAATGGCCTGGCTGCGTGATAATGGCTATAACCCGATCAGCGTGCAGCAAATCCTGGACGCCCATGACGGTAAAATCGTGTTGCCGGAAAAAGCGGTATTACTCACCTTTGATGACGGATATAGCAGTTTTTATACCCGCGTCTGGCCGCTGCTGAAAGCCTATAACTGGCCTGCGCTCTGGGCGCCGGTAGGGAGTTGGGTTGATGCTCCCGCCAACAAAAAAGTCGATTTTGGCGGCTTAATGACGGCGCGAGATAAATTCGCCACCTGGAAAATGGTCGAAGAGATGGGTAAATCACCGTTGGTGGAAGTCGGTGCACACACCTGGAATTCGCATTTCGGTGCACAAGCCAACCCGCAGGGAAGTAAAGAACCGGCAGTGGCGAACCGCCTGTATGATAAGAAAACCGGCACTTATGAAACGGATGAACAGTACGCGCGCCGTATAAACGAGGATATCTCTCTCATCACCAACAAGATCAAATCGGTGACCGGGAAATCACCGCGCGCGTGGGTCTGGCCTTACGGGGCAGCTAACGGCACAACGTTAAACCTGGCTAAAGAGCATGGCTATAAGATGGCCTTCACGCTCAACGAAGGGTTGGCGAATGCCGCGTTTCTTGATGACATCCCGCGCGTGCTAATCTCTGATAACCCCTCTCTTAAGCGCTTTGCCAGCCAAGTCGCTCAGGTACGTGAACCGCAGACGATGCGCGTGATGCATGTCGATCTGGATTACGTGTATGACAAGGACCCTGCTCAGCAGAAGCGAAACATCGACAAACTTATCCAGCGCGTTTATGACATGCGTATTTCTCATGTCTTCCTGCAGGCCTACGCCGATCCGCAGGGTGACGGAAATATTCGCGAGCTCTATTTCCCTAACCGCTGGCTGCCGATGCGTGCCGACCTCTTTAACTATATCTCCTGGCAGTTACAAACGCGGGCAGGGGTGACGGTGTATGCCTGGATGCCGGTTCTGGCTTTCGATCTCGACGCTTCCATCCCACGCGTAACCGCCTGGGATCCGAAAACGGGACGTACAGCGATCAACCGCGAGAATTATGTCCGTCTGTCCCCCTGGAGCAGCGAAGCGCGTCAGCGCATCACTGAAATCTATGAAGACCTGGCCAAACACGCCAGCTTCAAAGGGATTTTGTTCCATGACGATGCTTTCCTGACGGACTTTGAAGACGCGTCACCGGAGGCGTTGGCTGCCTACCGCGCCGCAGGGCTTCCCGGAAGCATTGAGCAAATCCGTAGCAATCCACAGGCGTTCGAGCGCTGGACGCGACTGAAAAGTAAGGTGCTGATCGACTTCACCAAACAACTGACCCAGGCGGTGCGTAATATTCGCGGTCCGCAGGTGCAGACGGCGCGCAATATTTACGCCATGCCGGTACTGGAGCCGGAGAGTGAAGCCTGGTTTGCGCAGAACCTGAATGATTTCCTCAATACCTATGACTGGACGGCACCAATGGCGATGCCTTTCATGGAGCAGATCCCGGCTAATGATGCCAACGCCTGGCTCGACAGATTAGTGAATGCCGTTGCACAAACGCCCGGCGCGCTGGACAAAACCGTGTTTGAACTACAGGCACGAGACTGGCGTAAATCCGGAGACGAGGCTGAAATCAGCGGAAAAAAAATAGCCGAATGGATGCGCCAGCTGAAATTAAGCGGTGCAGGTAACTACGGCTATTACCCGGATGATTTCATCAGCGACAAACCTGAGATGTCAGAGATTCGCTCGACGTTCTCCTCATACTGGTACCCGCAAAAATGACCGATCGCATAATTGCTTTCCTGATACTTTGCCTGATGTTCAGCCTGCCGTTTGGCGTGGCGGTCATCTTTACAGGTGAAGTGATGTTGAACTTCGTCTTCTTCTGGCCTTTGTTTATGTCTGCTTTGTGGATAAGCGGCGGGGTCTATTTCTGGTTCTACCGTGAGCGTCACTGGAAATGGGGAGATGACACACCGCCACCGACGCTGGAGGGGAATCCGCTGGTTTCCATTCTGATCCCCTGTTTTAACGAAGGGATTAATGCGCGCGAAACCATTGAGGCCGCGCTGGCGCAGCGATATAAAAATATTGAAGTGATTGCCATCAACGATGGTTCAACGGATGACACCCACGACGTGCTGGAACAACTGGCGGTGGAATACCCCAGTCTGCGGGTGATTCATCTGGCTGAAAACCAGGGCAAAGCGCTGGCGCTCAAGACCGGGGCAGCAGCGGCGCGCAGTGATTACCTGGTGTGTATTGATGGCGATGCGTTACTGGACCGTGATGCCGTTGCCTATATTGTGGCGCCGCTGATCCAGTTCCCGCGCGTCGGTGCGGTGACCGGGAACCCACGTATTCGAACCCGCTCCACCTTAATCGGTCGGGTGCAGGTCGGGGAGTTTTCTTCCATTATCGGCTTGATTAAGCGTACTCAGCGAGTTTATGGGCAGATCTTTACCGTTTCCGGTGTGGTTGCTGCGTTTCGTCGTCGCGCGCTGGCCGAGGTCGGTTACTGGAGCCCGGATATGATCACTGAAGACATCGATATCAGTTGGAAGCTGCAATTGCGCCACTGGTCGATATTCTTTGAGCCGCGCGCACTGTGCTGGATCCTGATGCCTGAAACGTTAAGAGGGTTATGGAAGCAGCGACTGCGCTGGGCGCAAGGCGGCGCGGAGGTGTTTATCGTGAACATGCGCCGCCTGTGGTCATGGGAATATCGCCGTATGTGGCCGCTGTTTTTTGAGTTCTGTTTTTCTACCTCCTGGGCGTTTGCCTATGCGATTAGTATCGTGCTGTTCCTGTTAGGGCTGATGATCCCGATGCCGGACTCGCTGTATGTACAACATCTGTTCCCGCCGGCCTTTACTGGGCTAATCCTCGGCGTGGTGTGCTTGCTGCAGTTTGCGGTGAGTCTGATGATTGAGCGGCGCTATGAAAAAGGCATTGGCGCGTCGTTGTTCTGGATTATCTGGTTCCCGGTGGTGTACTGGATGCTAAGCCTGTTCACCACGCTGGTCGCTTTCCCGAAAGTAATGCTTAAACGCAAACGCGGCAGGGCGCGTTGGGTGAGTCCCGATCGTGGAATTGGGAGGATCGAATCATGAGTCAGCCGCTGATCTTTACGGAGCAGCGTTTGCTGCCGCGCATCATTGACGTGTTGTTAACGCTTTTTGCCTGGGTTGGTTTTTTATATTTGATCTATAAAGGGCTGATCACCGCTCTGGCGCACTCACCTTATATAGGCGTGCGACCCTTTTTCACCACGCTGGATACGGTCACGTTTTACATCCTTGTCGCGCTGGTCAACGGACTGGTGCTGATTGGTTGGGCGAAGTACAACCAGTTTCGTTTTCGGGTGGAACGTCGTAGCCGCAGACCCGGACTGGAAGATCATGAGCTGGCGGAAAGTTTGCGTATTACCCGGGAACTGGTGACAGAGCTGAACAAAGCGCGGGTGCTGACGGTTCACCATCATGAAAGTGGTGAAATCAGTCATATCGATGTGGACAGGGATATCGCCGATAACCGTCTACCGCCGCCGACGCCCGCGATGCTGGAGTATTTGCCGCCAGAGCCGCAGCCGTCGTGGCAGAAAAGGCCTGAGTGATATTTCTACTTTCAGCTGCTTCCTTCAGCCTCGCACAGGTCTATGATTAGACCCAGACAATAAAAAAATGCGAGGCAATGTCGTGGATAAGGAACTACTGGATGCCGGTTACCGGGCCTATACCGGCGAGAAGATTGACGTCTACTTCAATACGGCGATATGTCAACATTCGGGCAACTGCGTGCGGGGAAGCGCAGCGCTTTTTGACCTGAAGCGTAAACCGTGGATCATTCCGGATGAAGTGGATGTCGCGACGGTCATTAAAGTGATTGATACCTGTCCGAGCGGTGCGCTGAAATATCGCCAGAAATGAGTGAGGGGACCATGGAAATTCTTGCAGGCCACAACAAATATTATGTTAACGATGCCGAAGGCAATCAGGTTGCCGAGATTGTCTTCGTGCCGACGGGTGAGCATCTGAGCATCATTGAACATACCGATGTCGACCCCAGCCTGAAAGGCCAGGGGGTCGGTAAACTGCTGGTGGCGAAGGTGGTGGAGAAAATGCGCGCCGAAAACCGCAAAGTTATTCCGCTGTGCCCGTTTGCCAAACATGAGTTTGATAAAACCCGCGAGTACGACGATATTCGCGCCTGATAATCTTACGTGCGCCGGAAGGCATGACCGCCGTCCGGCGCATCACTCCCGATGCAGCAAATCCTGATAAATTCCCGTCAATACCCCTTGTGGGCCAAACTCTTTTTTAATCCATTGGGTTACACGACCGGTGGCCGAATGCTGGGTCGCCAGCAGCATCCGTGAATCCTGACGCGGGTTGTGGATCTGCCGCGTGACCAGCAACGACTTTTCCATCGCCTCGCGCACCATATAGTCCGGTAGAAAACCGATGCCCTCACCCAGGATCTGGCACTGGCATTTGGTATTAAAATCAGGAACCAGAATCGACTCCTGTCCGTGTAACAGCCAGCCGACCTTCTTGTTGATGGTGTGCGCGGTGTCTTCCACCATGATGTTCGGGTACAGGCGCAGCTGGCTCTCAGAAATGGGTTCAGGCATAAAAGCCAGCGGATGATCCGGGGCGATCGCAAACGACCAACGGATCGCGCCGATCTCGGTGTAATCAATCCCCCCGCCGTCCAGTAACGTATCCGGCGCGCCAATAGCGATGTTGGCGAGGTTGTTAATGATCGAATCCCAGACGCCGTTATACACCTCGGTGGTGACGGTTATCTGGCAGGTTGGAAACTGTTTCTTGAGTACCTGCAGCAGTCGTGCCGTATGTTGAGGGGTATACAACAGTTGATTAATACAGATGCGTACCCGGGCTTCAATGCCCTGAGCAATGGTATCAATACTGCGCTTGATGGCGTGGAAATCGTTGAGCAGGTCGGTCGCCTTGCGAAACAGATAGCGTCCGGACTCAGTCAGCTCAATGCTGCGGGTACTGCGGGTAAACAGCACCACGTCGAGCCCCAGCTCCATGCGCTTAATGGTGTAACTAATTGCTGATGTGGTTAAGCCAAGTTCCTCAGCCGCCTTGCTGAAGCTGCTGTAGCGGGCTGCCATCGTAAATGCCAGCAGGTTTTCCTCGGTAAAAATTGAATTCATCTTCCTCCCCTCCGGCGACAAACGCGCATCCGCGACGCGATGATTGTTGAATGTATTTGTAATCCTTATGCAGAGCAATCAGTTTTGAACAGAATTTAACACTAGTTTTACAATTGATTTGAAGGCAATCACACTTCTGTATATTAATTGCAGGCCGCTATCCGTGTAGCATCACGCCTGATTTTCCTGACAACTGATTAATGGCTAAAAGCGGCTCTGTCATAAGGAAAAGATTGCACTACAGCACGTTTTGTTCTCATTGTTAAATTTGATTCAATAATCGACACGCTTACGATGAATGAAATTTAAGCGGATATTATTCTCTGCACTCTGTTGCTATTCTCAGCTTATCGGATATTTAAAAATTCTAAAAAACTGCAGGAGAGCGATTATGTCAGAGAAAGAACTCATTACTGAATTTCTGCTGGCGGCAGAGCAGGGTGATGCCGATGGATTAAAATCCTGCCTGGCAAAAAATGTGGATATTAATGCCACTAACCGCCAGGGGCGCACTGCCATAATTATTACCAGCTTGAATAAACATTATGACTGTGTTTCTTTATTGATTGCCGCCGGTGCCGATATTAATAAACAGGATCAAACCTGTTTTAATCCATTCCTGATTAGCTGTCTGACTAACGATTTAACGCTGCTGCGTACCGTATTACCGGCCAATCCCGATCTTAATTGCCTGAGCCGTTTTGGCGGCGTCGGTATTACGCCAGCCAGCGAAAAAGGTCATGTAGAGATCGTGCGCGAACTGCTGCTGCGTACCGATATCAATGTTAATCATACCAACTTTGTCGGCTGGACGCCGTTACTGGAAGCCATCGTGCTTAATGACGGCGGTGCGAAACAGCAGGAAATCGTCAAGCTGCTGCTCGACCATGGCGCAAACCCGCACATGACGGATAAATACGGTAAAACCCCGCTGGAGCTGGCGCGGGAGAAAGGATACCACGAAATTGCCGAGCTGCTGATTGCGGCCGGAGCCTGACAGAGGAGCGCCACTATCGCTACGCCATCACGGCGATGCGTACGGGCGCTAACCGCAGACGGCGCGTTTCTCGCTTTCCGGGGAACGGGACGGGTTGAACAGGTTTTTTCCCGCGCGGTAAACCTGTTGATACCTGAACAGCAGCGGTTGCTGACGTTACTGAGTGAAGGTTGTGATAACGCGCCTAACAGCTGTCGGCTGGCGCTGACGCATTGTGAAGAGCTGTTTCACCCCGGTGAGAGAGTCAGTTTTACCGAATCGGGGATAGCCGTTGGCAACGATAAATGGATAGAAACTTCCGGTTGTCTGCCGTGGCGCATACCACGGTGGAGGCTTGATGCAATAAGCCTTGCTGCAATCCGCTGGCTGCGCTGGGAAGAGGTTATCCGCCAACAGCTAAGAAGCGCTGACACATTATTTCTGTACCAGGGTGATAACCCGTTTTATCTGGAAATCACCCGCCAATTACTTAATCGCCGACGAACATTACTGGCGGCATTGCATACAGGAGAAAATATCTCTACAGCGGTCAGCCATTTAATTGGTCTGGGGATTGGTCTGACGCCCTCATCTGATGATTATTTAGTGGGCTTAAGCACTATTTTATTTATTCCGGGACATCCGCTGGGGAAATATCGTGATGATTTTTTAGCAGCCTTACAACGTGCCGGAAATAATACCACGCTACTCAGCAAAATAACGCTGGAGGAAGCCTTTCATCAACGTTATCGGGAAAGCGTCGGACGGCTGCTGAACCATATTATTACTGAGCAACAACCCGTTTCTACGCAATATATTACTGACATTAAAAATATCGGCTCAAGTTCTGGCTGCGACATGCTGTATGGCATGGCGGATGCCTGCGCCCTGAGCCACAGGTCCGGAGGGAATTATGTCGATCAGGATAGTTGTTAAAAAGAACACGTATTTTGATTCTGTCTCACTGATGTCTATCTCCACACGCGCAAATAAGCTCGATGGCGTTGAGCAGGCGTTCGTGGCTATGGCGACAGAAATGAATAAGGGCGTACTGAAGAATCTCGGTCTGCTCACGCCTGAACTTGAAGAGGCGAAAAGTGGCGACCTGATGATTGTCATTAAAGGCGCCAGCGAGGCGGCGAACGATCAGACGCTGGTGGCGATTGAAGATTTGTTTACGCATAAAGAGCAGGGGGGGCAGCATGAAGCGCGCTATGCCACGCTTGCCAGTGCGAAGAAGCATGTTCCTGACAGCAACCTGGCGGTGATCTCGGTCAATGGTCTGTTTGCCGCGCGTGAAGCGCGTCAGGCGCTGCAAAATAACCTCAACGTGATGCTGTTCTCTGACAACGTCTCTCTTGAAGACGAACTGGCGCTCAAGCAACTGGCGCATGAAAAAGGGCTGCTGATGATGGGGCCCGATTGCGGAACCGCCATTATTAACGGCGCGGCGCTGTGTTTTGGCAATGCGGTGCGTCGCGGCAACATCGGAATTGTTGGCGCCTCCGGTACCGGTAGCCAGGAGCTGAGCGTACGCATTCACGAGTTTGGCGGCGGGATTTCCCAACTGATTGGCACCGGTGGACGCGATCTGAGCGAAAAGATTGGCGGCCTGATGATGCTTGACGCGATTGGTATGCTGGAGGCCGATCCGCAAACCGAGATCATCGCGCTTATCTCCAAACCTCCTGCGCCAACAGTGGCGCGCAAGGTGCTGGAACGTGCGCGCGCCTGCCATAAGCCCGTCGTGGTGTGTTTCCTCGGACGTGAAGCCGCGCCTGCGGATGAAAACGGTCTGCTGTTTGCACGCGGCACTAAAGAGGCGGCGCTGAAAGCGGTACTGCTGACTGGCGTGAAAAAAGAGAGTCTGGATCTGCATCCGCTCAACTGGCCGCTGATTGAAGAGGTCCGCGCCCGCCTGACCCCGCAGCAAAAGTACATTCGCGGCTTGTTCTGTGGCGGCACGCTGTGCGATGAGGCGATGTTTGCTGCCATGGAAAAACATGCGGAAGTTTACAGCAACATTCATCCGGATCCGGCTTTTCGCCTGACAGATCTCAACCGCAGCGTGGGACATACCTTCCTTGATTTCGGAGATGACGATTTTACCAACGGTAAACCGCACCCGATGATCGATCCTACCAACCGCATTAGTCGTCTGTTGCAGGAAGCACGCGATCCTGAAGTCGGCGTGATCGTTATGGACTTCGTTCTTGGATATGGATCACATGAAGATCCGGTTGGCGTGATGATCGAGGCGATCGTCGAAGCCAAAGCGATCGCCGCCGCAGAGGGGCGTCCGCTTGAGATCCTCGGCTACGTGCTGGGAACCGATCTCGATACGCCGTCGCTGGAAAAACAGTGCCAGATGCTGACCGATGCAGGCGTGATCTGGGCGAGCAGTAGCACCAATACCGGATTGCTGGCGCGTGAATTTATCTGTAAAGGGGAGGAAGCCTGATGAGCCAGACACTGTTTAACCAGCCGCTGAACGTGATTAACGTCGGCATCGCGATGTTCAGCGATGACCTGAAAAAGCAGAATGTTCCCGTGACCCAGCTCGACTGGACGCCGCCGGGCCAGGGCAACATGCAGGTCGTGGCCGCACTGGACGAAATTGCCGATTCGCCGCTGGCTGACAAAATCGCTGCCGCTAACCAGCAGGCGCTGGAACGCATTATCCAGTCGCATCCGGTGCTGATTGGCTATGACCAGGCGATCAACGTCGTGCCGGGCATGACCCGCAACACCATCCTGCACGCCGGACCGCCAATCTGCTGGGAAAAAATGTGCGGCGCAATGAAGGGCGCGGTCACCGGGGCTTTGGTGTTTGAAGGGCTGGCGAAAGATCTGGATGAAGCCGCCGACCTGGCCGCCTCGGGTGAAATCATCTTCTCACCGTGCCACGAGCATGACTGTGTCGGTTCGATGGCGGGTGTAACGTCGGCGTCGATGTTTATGCACATCGTCGAGAACAAAACCTACGGCAACCGCGCATACACCAATATGAGCGAGCAGATGGCGAAGATCCTGCGCATGGGCGCGAACGATCAGAGCGTTATCGATCGCCTGAACTGGATGCGCGATGTGATGGGACCGATGCTGCGCGACGCCATGAAGCTGGCGGGCGAAATCGATCTGCGCCTGATGCTGGCGCAGGCGCTGCACATGGGCGATGAGTGCCATAACCGCAACAACGCCGGGACGGCGCTACTGATACAGGCACTGACGCCGTGGATTATTCAGACCGGCTATCCGGTTGAGCAGCAGCGTGAGGTATTCGAGTTCGTCCTCAGCAGCGATTACTTCTCCGGACCGACCTGGATGGCGATGTGTAAAGCCGCAATGGACGCCGCACACGGGATCGAATACAGCACCGTAGTCACGACGATGGCGCGTAACGGCGTTGAATTCGGTCTGCGCATCAGTGGCTTACCGGGTCAGTGGTTTACCGGTCCGGCGCAGCAGGTGATTGGCCCAATGTTTGCGGGCTATAAGCCCGAAGATTCCGGACGTGATATCGGTGATAGCGCAATTACCGAAACCTACGGCATCGGCGGTTTTGCCATGGCCACGGCACCGGCCATCGTGGCGCTGGTGGGCGGTACGGTTGAAGAGGCGGTCGATTTCTCTCGCCAGATGCGTGAAATCACTCTCGGCGAAAACCCCAACGTTACTATTCCGTTACTTGGTTTTATGGGCGTACCGACCGCTATCGACATTACGCGCGTGGGTAGCACCGGCATTCTGCCGGTGATTAACACCGCAATTGCGCACAAAGATGCGGGGATCGGCATGATCGGCGCCGGAATAGTCCATCCGCCGTTCGCCTGTTTTGAAAAGGCGATCCTCAACTGGCGCGACCGCTACTGCCAATAACAACAATCGGGGCTAACGCTGTTAGCCCCACAGTAGCGAAGCGAAAAACGTTGCTTACCTGCAGGGCTGGGCGATCCCCGGGATCGCAAACGATGCTTAACCTGTTAAGGATATTCCATGAACAGCATAAAACTAGAATGGAAACGTGGTGACTGGGCTGCTTACTTTGGGCTGATGACCAACAACCTGACTAACCTGCTGACAATGATGGGGCTGCTCATTTTTGTCGTCGGGATCCCTACCGAAATTGTCTATGGTCGCATTGCGCCTGCCTTTGGTCTGGCGGTGCTGGTGGCCAGCGTCTGCTACGCCTGGTTTGGCCTGCAGATGGCAAAGCACACCGGGCGTAAAGACGTGACGGCGCTGCCGTCCGGGCCGAGCGCACCGTCAATTTTTACCGTGACCTTCCTGGTGCTAATGCCGGTATATCAGCAAACCAAAGATGCCAACTTTGCTATCCAGATAGCTCTGGTGTGGTGCTTTGTAGAAGCGTTGATCCTGGTCGGCGGCTCCTTCCTGGGCGAGACCATCCGCAAGATGATCCCGCGTACGGTATTACTTTCTTGTCTGTCCGGTCTGGGACTGTTGCTGCTGGCGATGAACCCGATGCTGCAGGCATTTGAAGCGCCGACCGTCTCTTTCATCGTCTTGTTGTTGATCTTCATTAACTGGTTCGGTAAGAAGCCGATTTTTGCCCGCATACCCACCGGTTTGCTGCTGCTGATTGCCGGTACAGCGTTGGCGTGGATCTCCGGTTTGCAAAGCCCGGAAGCCATTAAATCTTCGATGTCTTCCTTTGGCTTCAACCCGCCGGAAATCCATGTCGACAGCTTCCTGCAGGGTTTGCCGCACGCGCTGCCGTACCTGGCTTCTGCGGTTCCTCTGGGTCTGGCGAACTACATTTTTGACCTTGAGAATATTGAAAGTGCGCATGCGGCGGGTGATGAGTACAACACCCGTAAGGTCATGATGGCGAACGGTTTTGCCTCCATGCTCGGCTGCATGCTGGGCAACCCATTCCCGGTGACCGTATATGTTGGGCATGCGGGCTGGAAAGCGATGGGGGCCAGCATCGGTTATACCCTCGCTTCAGGCATCACCATGTTCCTGGTACCGCTGTTTGGGCTGGGGGCGTTTATGCTCGCGATTATTCCGATGACTGCGATAGTGCCGATTCTGGTGTTTATCGGCGTGGTGACCGCCAACCAGGTGGTGCGAGAGACGCCCAAAGTCGAGGTTCCCGTTATCTTTATCTGCTTGTTCCCGTGGATCGCTAACTGGGCGTTGACCATCGTCAACAGCGTGATGGGCGCCGCCGGAACATCCGCGGGGAAACTGGGCAGCGACCTGCTGCACAGCAAAGGTGTCTATTACGATGGGCTGGTGCATCTGGGAAGCGGCGCGCCGCTGGCCAGTATGCTGTGGGGCTGCGTCGCTATCTTCGCCATTATGAATAAGCCGCTGCGTGGGGCGATTGCCGCAGCTTTTGGCGCGCTGTTATCGCTGTTTGGTGTGATTCACTCTCCGGCGGTTGGCTTTGCAGAAGGCAGTTCGATGATGTTTGTTGTGGCCTACCTGATGATGAGCGGCATGTTTGTCCTCAAGCATGTTCTTGATAGCCGTGAAGCGGTGACTGCGCCTGAGCAGGAACCGACGAAAACGACCTGAATCGTCTGTAAGCGGAAGATAACACTATGAAAGAACTTGTGGTCGTTGCCATTGGCGGCAACAGCATTATCAAAGATAACGCCAGCCAGTCGATTGAGCACCAGGCTGAAGCGGTGAAAGCGGTGGCGGACACGGTGCTGGAGATGTTGGCATCGGACTACAACATTGTGCTGACGCACGGAAACGGGCCGCAGGTGGGGCTGGATCTACGGCGTGCGGAAATCGCGCATGAGCGTGAAGGGTTGCCGCTCACCCCGCTGGCAAACTGCGTCGCCGATACGCAGGGCGGGATCGGCTATCTGATCCAACAGGCGCTGAACAACCGCCTGGCGCGGCGCGGTGAGCAGAAGGCGGTTACGGTGGTCACGCAGGTGGAGGTCGACAAAAACGATCCGGGCTTCGCTAACCCGACCAAGCCTATCGGCGCGTTCTTTAGCGAAGCGCAGCGCGATGAACTGCAGCGGGTCAATCCGGGCTGGCGCTTTGTTGAAGATTCGGGACGCGGCTACCGCCGGGTCGTCGCCTCTCCGGAACCGAAACGTATTGTCGAGGCGGAGGCGATCAAAACGCTGACCCAGCAAGGCTTTGTGGTGATTGGCGCGGGTGGCGGTGGGATCCCGGTGGTGCGTAGCGATCAGGGGGATTATCAGAGCGTGGATGCGGTGATTGATAAAGATCTCTCCACGGCTCTGCTGGCGCAGGAGATCCGCGCTGACATTCTGGTGATCACCACCGGCGTCGAGCAGGTCTGTATTCATTTTGGCAAACCCAACCAGCAGGCGCTGGATACGGTGGATGTCGCAACGATGACCCGTTACATGCAGGAGGGACATTTCCCGCCGGGGAGCATGTTACCCAAAATCGTTGCCAGTCTGGCGTTCCTGGCGCGTGGCGGTAAGCGAGTGATCATCACCACGCCGGAATGCCTGCCGGCCGCACTGCGCGGCGAAACGGGCACCCATATTGTCCATTCCTGAGAGGAAATGTGAATGAAGGAAAGTAACAGCCGCCGTGAATTTTTAAGTCAGAGCGGAAAAATGGTGACCGCTGCCGCGCTGTTTGGCGCAGTGGCTCCAGTCGCGTATGCTGCTAATCCTGTCGGGAACACCTGCGGGGCGAAGAGCACAATGACGATTAACGATAAGCACTATTACCTGGATAACGTCCTGCTGGAAGCGGGTTTTGATTACGAAAACTCGGTGGTGGTGCATACCCGTACCGCGCTGCAAACCGTTGAAATTCAGGACGGGAAAATTGTTGCATTGCGTGAGAATAAGCAGCATCCGGATGCGACGCTGCCGCACTACGATGCGGGTGGAAAGCTGATGCTGCCCGCCATGCGCGACATGCACATCCATCTGGATAAAACCTTTTACGGCGGTCCCTGGCGTTCGCTGAATCGCCCGGCTGGCACCACCATTCAGGATATGATCCGCCTTGAGCAAAAGCTGCTGCCTGAACTCCAGCCTTACACGCAGGAGCGCGCGGAAAAGCTCATCGATCTGCTGCAATCAAAAGGCACCTCGATCGCCCGCAGCCACTGCAATATTGAACCGGTTTCCGGGCTGAAAAACCTGGAAAATCTGCAGGCGGTACTGGCGCGTCGCCAGCCGGGTTTTGCCTGTGAAATCGTGGCGTTTCCGCAGCATGGCCTGCTGTTATCGAAGTCTGAACCGTTGATGCGTGAAGCAATGCAGGCGGGGGCGCATTACGTCGGCGGTCTGGACCCAACCAGCGTGGACGGGGCGATGGAAAAATCCCTCGACACCATGTTCCAGATTGCGCTGGATTACGATAAAGGCGTGGATATCCATCTGCATGAAACCAGCCCGGCGGGCGTTGCGGCGGTGAATTACATGGTGGAAACGGTGGAGAAAACGCCGCAGTTGAAGGGAAAACTGACCATCAGTCACGCATTTGCGCTGGCAACCCTGAACGAACAACAGGTGGATGCGCTGGCGAGCCGCATGGCGGCGCAGCAGATTACCATTGCCTCGACGGTGCCGATCGGTACCTTGCATATGCCGCTCAAGCAGCTGCGTGACAAAGGCGTGGAAGTGATTACCGGGACCGACAGTGTGATTGACCACTGGTCGCCGTACGGGCTTGGAGACATGCTGGAGAAGGCGAATCTGTACGCGCAGCTGTATATTCGTCCCAATGAACTCAACCTGTCGCGGGCGCTGTTCCTCGCCACCGGCGATGTGCTGCCGCTTAACGATAAAGGTGAGCGCGTCTGGCCGAAGGCGCAGGATGAAGCCAGCTTTGTACTGGTGGATGCCTCCTGCTCAGCGGAAGCGGTCGCGCGAATCTCCCCACGCACCGCGACCTTCCATAAAGGCCAACTGGTGTGGGGGAACGTCGCAAGCTAGCCAGGTTTGATGCGCAGCGGCAATCGCTGCTGCGCTCTCTGCTCGTTAACCGACGATCCCCATATAGCCGTGAATCCCCATATATAAGCCGACCATCGCGATGAGCGCGCTGGAAAAATAGGGCGCTTTGCGTGCCAGTGTGTTAAATCCGCTCCAGCGTTTGGCCGCCTGCTGCACGCTGATTGCCGCTCCCACGCCCACCGTTACCAGCGTTAGCGCCAGCCCGAGGCTGAAGCACAGCACCATGGTGGCACCCAGCGTGAAGGCTTTGAGCTGGATGCAAATCAGCAGTACCGTAATGGCAGCAGGGCAGGGGATCAACCCGCCGGTCAGACCAAACAATAATATTTGGCCGTTGGTGACCTCTTTGCCTGCAAAGCGGCGCTGAATATCGGTAGCATGTGCCCGCTCGTGGGCGTCCTGATACTCTTTCGAACCCTCGCTCAGCCCTGCTAACGCAGCATGGTTATGATCGTGGTCGTGGTCATGTTCGTGATGATGGTGGTGAGCTTCACCGTGGTTATGATGGTGGTGATGGTCATCATGATCGTGGTCATGATGCGTCTGGGTCAGCCAGTTCTGTTCTCCCTGCCAGGTTCGCCAGAACATCCAGAATGCGGTCCCGAGAATAATAATCGCCGAGACAAACTGCAGCCACGGCTCAACGGCCTGGGCAGTAAACGCTTTGCTGATATACATCCCGCCGAGCGCAATCAGCCATACCACTGCGGTATGCGACAACGTTGCCGCCAGCCCCAGCATCACCGCCTGTTTGATGGTCCCCTTAATGGCAATAATAAAAGCCGCCATCATCGTCTTGGAATGCCCCGGTTCCAGACCGTGTAACACTCCTAATAGAATCGCGCTGGGAATGAAAAACCAGGCGTTGCCTTGCTGAAGAAGCGTAGAAAACTCACCCATGAGAATGATTCTTCGTTGTTTAATTTTGCCAGATTCTACTCCCCCCCAGTATTAAATACTACCCCCCAGTAGAATGACGATGGTATTGTCGCTCCAGCCAGACGTTGAAAAGGTATTGCTATGTCACATACGATCCGCGACAAACAAAAGCTGAAAGCCCGAGCCAGTAAGATTCAGGGGCAGGTAGCGGCGTTGAAAACCATGCTGGATGAACCGCATGAATGCGCGGCGGTATTGCAGCAAATAGCGGCGATCCGCGGTGCGGTAAACGGGTTAATGCGCGAGGTGATTAAAGGTCATCTGACCGAGCACATTGTGCATCAGGGCGATGAAATTAAGCGCGAAGAAGATTTGGATGTGGTTTTGAAGGTACTCGATTCGTACATCAAATAAGTCAGTTTAACGGCTCATCCACATACTGATGAATGAGCCGTTAAAAACACGTTCTAGCCAAAAAACATCACAGATACGCACAGCAGACCGACAATCAGGGTGATCAGATTACCCACTGAACGGTACGGCTTTAGCGCCGGGATCAGATAGGTAGATAATGTCGGCATGATAAACAGAATCATGGCAATCAGCGGCCCGCTAATCGCGTAAATCATTGAAATTGCATTAGGGTTAATGCAGCAAATGATAAACGTAATGGTCGAAACCAGCATAATGGACAGGGCGCGGTTAAAGGCCCGGCTTTTCTTCACTCCCACCTGATGCAACGATGTTTTTACCACCTCGGTTGCCCCTTCAATCACGCCAAAGTAGGTGCCGAGGAACGATTTTGACATCGCCACGACGGCGACAATGATCCCAGAAATCGACAGCCATGCTGGTGCGTTTGGCATCATCGATAGCGCTGACAGAATGGTCACCCCTTCATTTTTCGCGTCCTCGATATAGTTTGTCGGAATCGAAAGCAAACAGCTGAAGACGAAAAACAGCACGCTCAGGCAGATGATGACGTAGGCTACCTTCATGATTTTTTTGCATTTACCCATGGCCTGCTCGCCATATTTCTCACGTCGGTCGATGGCGAACGTCGAGATAATTGGCGTATGGCTAAAAGCGAAAACCATCACGGGAATAGATATCCAAACCTGATGAAGCGTGTGCTGATCGAAAGACATCTGGCCGGTGAGTAGCGTTGGCTGCCAGCTTCCGGTCAGGTAGAGCGAAAGGAACAAAAAGTACGCGATGAGCGGGAACACCAGAAAGCCCATTACCCGAATGGTTGCTTGTCGGCCCATCAGAAAAATCAGGTTCAGCACCAGCACCACGCCAAGACTGACCAGCATGCGAACACGCAGATCGATGGCGATATGTTTTGCCAGTTGTTCGGTGAGTGAATTGGTTATCGCCACGGCGTAGATCAGCACCACCACAAAGAAGGCAATAAAATAGAGGGTCGTGATCAGGCTGCCTATCTTTTTGCCGTAGTAGTGCGTAACTGCACCAGTGATCCCTTCACCTGCCGAGGTTTTTGAGGACAGGATAAACTGGCACAGCGCCTTGTGCGGCCAGTAGGTTAAAGGCCAGGCGACGAGTGCGGTGATAAACAGTACCACTGCGCCTGCAGAACCCAGCTGTATGGGGAGGAAGAGGGTTCCTGCGCCGACGGCAGTCCCATATAGTGCGAAGCTCCAGAGAGTCTCTTCTTTTGACCAAAATTTCGACATTATTTGAACGTATCAACTATAAAATAAACAAAAAGAAGCGCAATTTACCACAAATGGCAGGGGCTGGGGGAGGTGTCAACAAGCGGGCGAGTGAATGGATCAAAAGCCGGAACCGAGAAGATTCCGGCTATTGTTTGAATTATCAGGCAGTAACGCGCTGCTGGCGACGCTTCATAACGCGCTCGCGTAAAGTGTCATAAGCCCAGTTATAGAACATGGTGTATGGCAGGAAGAACAGGAAGAAACCTATTTCCAGCGTGAATGCCTGGAGCAGGCTGACGTTCAGCACATACGCCACGATGCTCACCCCGATGACAATAAAACCGCTCTCGAAGCCTAAGGCGTGGAATGCCCGCACTTTAGCCGTACGTTTTACCAGGTGCGACGGCCACAGTCGGTCAAACAGGGCGTTATAAATGATATTCCAGATCATCGCCGTCGTGGCGAGAAGAATGGTCAGTCCGCCCATTTCCAGCACCGAGCGCTGCATCAACCATGCGGTGGTTGGTGCGAGGATCGCGGTGGCAATGCCTTCAAAGCAGACGGCATGAAAAATTCGCTCCAGTAACGAGCGGCGTTGGACTGTATCGTGTTGCATAATCTAAAACCTTCTTTGATGCCCGGATAACGGAATGGTGGCAATTTTATCGTTTTATGTGATATCTAAAAGATAGTATCCATCGATAAAGTAGATAGTTCATGCGTTACTCTCCTGAAGCGTTAACGGCATTTGTGGAGACCGTTTCCTGCGGCTCATTTTCTGCTGCGGCCCGGCGGCTGCGTAAAAGTCAGTCCACCATCAGCACGGCCATTGCGCATCTGGAAGCCGATCTCGGTTTTGCGCTGTTTGACCGCTCATCACGTCAGCCGACGCTAACCGAAGAAGGTAAGCGGGTGCTGGGCTATGTGCAGGCAATTTTGACGGCCAGCGAACGTCTTGATGAGGCAGCAATTTCGCTGTCGGGTGAAACGGAAGCGCGTCTGACCTTCGTTTTGTCTGACACGCTGCACCCGGATGTGCTGGAAGAATTGATGGTGCAGTTTGACCACAAGTTTCCCCATACCGAGTTTGAATGTCTGATTGGCGAAGATGAAGACGTGATCGATCTGCTGCAAAAAGGACGTGCTCAGGTTGGGTTGATCGAAGCGCGGGAGGATTACCCGACCGACATGGGCGTCACGCGTCTGCCGATGCAAACCTGGATGGGATTATACGTTGCGGCATCACATCCACTGGCGACTCAAGAAAAACTGCAGTGGGAACAGCTACATACCTGGCGAGAGCTGCGGCTGAATACCTATCTGGAAAGCGGCACCAACGTGGCGCGCGGCCCCGTCTGGTCGGCGCCTAACTATTTGTTGCTGCTGAGTATGGCGGTGCAGGGATTCGGCTGGTGCGCGCTCCCTTGTGCGCTGGTGGAGGAGTTTGCGGCAGAAAAACCGCTGGTCCAATTGATGCTGCCCGGCTGGCCAAAGGCTATCTCTATCGATCTGCTGTGGAATAAGAAATCACCGCCTGGCGTGGCGGGAAGTTGGCTGCGCGACCATTTACAGCAGAGTGGCGTTCAGATGACCAATAAATGATACGAATTTCCTTTGTGATAAAAATCACCGTTTTTAAACAACCTTGATAACTCTTTTTAACAATCATCTACTATTGCGGTGTTATTTTGCGCTGAGGTGGTGATGAAAGAGGTTGTGATAGTCGGGGCGTTACGGACACCAATCGGCTGCTTCCAGGGGACGCTGGCGCGCCACTCTGCCGTTGAATTAGGTAGCATGGTAGTCAGGGCGTTACTGGAGCGCACGGGCGTGGACGTTCACGCTGTGGATGAAGTGATCCTCGGACAGGTGCTTACCGCAGGTGCCGGGCAAAATCCGGCGCGTCAGTCCGCCATCAATGGTGGGCTACCCAATACCGTCTCCGCCATCACCATTAACGATGTCTGCGGCTCGGGTCTGAAAGCGCTGCATCTGGCGACCCAGGCTATCCAGTGCGGCGAAGCCGACATTGTGATTGCGGGCGGACAAGAGAATATGAGCCGTGCGCCGCATGTCCTTACTGATAGCCGTACCGGCGCACAGTTGGGCAACAGTCAACTGGTCGACAGCCTGGTGCATGACGGCCTGTGGGACGCTTTCAACGATTACCATATGGGCGTTACCGCGGAAAATCTGGCGCGGGAATATGGCATCAGCCGTGAACTGCAGGATGCCTACGCACTGCATTCGCAGCACAAGGCGCGGATGGCAATTGACGCCGGGCGCTTTAAAGATGAAATCGTGCCGGTGGTAACGCAGCGTAATGGGCAATCGTTCGTGGTGGATACCGACGAACAGCCGCGCACCGATGCCAGCGCAGAAGGGCTGGCGCGCCTGGATCCGACCTTCGACAGGCTCGGTTCAGTAACCGCGGGCAACGCGTCATCCATCAATGATGGCGCCGCTGCGGTGATGATGATGAGCGAGGCTAAGGCCCAGGAGCTGAATTTGCCGGTGCTGGCCCGCATCCGCGCCTTTGCCAGCGTCGGGGTCGATCCCGCGCTCATGGGAATTGCGCCGGTGTATGCGACGCGCCGTTGCCTTGAGCGTGTGGGCTGGCAACTGGCTGATGTTGATCTTATCGAGGCCAACGAAGCCTTTGCCGCACAGGCATTGTCCGTTGGAAAAATGCTGGAGTGGGATGAACGGCGAGTGAATGTGAACGGCGGAGCCATTGCGCTTGGTCATCCGATTGGCGCATCTGGCTGCCGTATTCTGGTTTCACTGGTGCATGAAATGGTGAAGCGTCGGGCGCACAAGGGCCTGGCAACGTTATGTATCGGCGGTGGTCAGGGCGTGGCGCTCGCTATCGAGCGAGATTAACCCCCCGAAGTTTTCTCTGCTTAAACGCCTTTCCCGCTGTATATCCCCTGCATCTATAAAAAGCCCTCCAACAGGAGGGCAAGGCCAGTTACAGAAACATACACTCTAAACTCTGCTAACGTATCAAAACGGCGTTTCATTTCATGTGATTAACAGCGCACTTTGTTAGAAAAGGTGTGTCAACGACATGTGAGGCTGGCTGTATTTTCAATGTCTTATCCCTACCCCTCATGAACTACTCGTGTTTGTTTTTATCTATCTAATTGTTTTAAATAATTTTATTTAAATCATTCCCGCGATTTATATGCGCTAGCGTGATCGCAATTACACTTTTGATAATAAGATGCAGAAAAAGTGAAACGTTGTTTTATTTGTAATTGAAAACCCATTCCGGGAGGGATATCATGAGCGCATAAGATAAAACGGAACAGCGTTTTGCTATTCGTTTAAGCATTCACGGTCAATTTATCACTGGAGGTAAATGTGGACGTAAGACAAAGCATCCATAGTGCGCATGCGAAAACCCTGGATACTCAGGAGCTGCGTAATGAGTTTTTGGTCGAAGAAGTGTTTGTCGCAGATGAATACACCATGGTCTACAGCCACATTGACCGCATCATTGTTGGCGGCATTATGCCAGTGGCCAAAACCGTCTCTGTGGGTGGCGAAGTCGGCAAACAGCTGGGCGTAACCTACTTCCTCGAGCGTCGTGAGCTGGGTGTGATTAACATCGGTGGCCCGGGCACGATTACCGTTGACGGCCAGTGCTATGAAATTGGTCATCGTGACGCGCTGTACGTCGGGAAAGGGGCCAAAGAAGTGGTATTCGCCAGCATCGATACGGCGAAACCAGCGAAGTTTTACTATAACTGCGCGCCGGCCCACACGACTTATCCCACCAAAAAAGTCACGCCAGCAGACGTTGCGCCAGTAACGCTGGGCGATGACCTCACCAGTAACCGTCGTACCATCAACAAATATTTTGTGCCGGATGTGCTGGAAACCTGCCAGTTGAGCATGGGTCTGACCGAACTGGCGCCGGGTAACCTGTGGAACACCATGCCGTGTCATACCCATGAACGTCGTATGGAAGTCTATTTCTATTTCAATATGGAAGAAGATACCTGCGTCTTCCACATGATGGGGCAGCCTCAGGAAACGCGTCATATTGTGATGCACAACGAGCAGGCGGTGATTTCGCCGAGCTGGTCAATTCACTCCGGCGTTGGCACAAAAGCTTATACGTTCATTTGGGGCATGGTCGGCGAAAACCAGGTCTTTGATGATATGGACCATGTAGCGGTCAAAGATCTGCGCTAGTTGCGGGCGATAGCCGTGCCTGCTGCGGCGGGCATTATAAAAAATTAAGGATTTACAATGATTTTGAATGCATTCTCTCTTGAAGGTAAGGTCGCCGTTGTGACCGGTTGTGACACTGGCCTGGGTCAGGGTATGGCGTTGGGTTTGGCTGAAGCGGGCTGCGATATCGTGGGGATCAACATCGTTGAACCGACGGAAACTATCGAACGCGTGACCGCGCTGGGGCGCCGTTTTTTAAGTCTGACCGCCGACCTGCGTCAAATTGACGGCATTCCGGCGTTGCTGGAGCGCGCAGTGGCAGAATTCGGTCATATCGATATTCTGGTCAACAACGCAGGTCTTATCCGTCGTGACGATGCGATCGACTTCAGCGAAAAAGACTGGGACGACGTGATGAACCTGAACATTAAGAGCGTGTTCTTTATGTCTCAGGCCGCGGCGAAGCACTTTATAGCTCAGGGTAACGGCGGCAAAATTATCAACATCGCCTCTATGCTTTCTTTCCAGGGCGGGATCCGCGTGCCGTCTTACACCGCGTCTAAAAGCGGCGTAATGGGCATCACCCGCCTGATGGCGAACGAGTGGGCTAAACATAACATCAACGTCAACGCAATTGCGCCGGGTTACATGGCGACGAACAATACTCAACAGCTGCGCGCTGATGAGCAGCGTAGCGCAGAAATTCTCGATCGTATCCCGGCGGGTCGTTGGGGTCTGCCGAGTGACCTGATGGGGCCGATTGTGTTCCTGGCATCCAGCGCATCTGACTATATCAACGGCTATACCGTTGCGGTAGACGGCGGCTGGCTGGCGCGTTAATCTGCTTTCCAGAACTGACAAACCCTGCCCTTTGGCAGGGTTTGTCGGTTAAACATAAGGTGAATGTAGCAATACACCGGAGGCGACATATTCATTCCCTCTGGAACAACATTATGCCGCCAGGCAGATTACGAACAGATAAAATTACGCAGGCAGAAAATCTTCGCGCATGGGCGTAAAGGTATCCAGTAGCGTTCCCGGTTTTAAACAGACGCAGCCATGCATAATGTTGGGCTGTTTATATAGGGTATCGCCTGCCCTAACGACATGCATTTCTTCGCCGATGGTAAATTCAAACTCCCCAGACAAAACGTAAGTCAGCTGCTCATGCGGATGATTGTGCATCGGACCAATCGCGCCTTGCTCGAAGTTCACCTCAACCGCCATCATTTTACCGTCGTGAGCAAGAATGCGTCGGGTAACGCCATTGCCCAGATCTTCAAGGGTGGTCTCTTTATGAAAAATAAACATTCGGCCTTCCTGTAATTAAAACAATGTTTCATTAAACCTATATCAGAAAATTAAAAAAAGAAATGCACGCCAACAGATGTGGAAAGTTGATCACATCTTTGGTTCACTGGAGAGATAACAACAAATCAGGGGAAATGATGAAAACGATCGGTCTGTTAGGCGGTATGAGCTGGGAATCCACCATTCCTTATTATCGACTCATTAATGAAGGGGTAAAACAGCGTCTGGGTGGCCTGCACTCGGCACAGATTCTGTTGCACAGCGTAGATTTTCACGAGATTGAAGCCTGTCAGTCTGGCGGTGACTGGCAGCGGGCTGGGGAGATCCTCGCGCAGGCCGCCGCAGGGCTTCAGCAAGCCGGAGCGGAAGGGATTGTGCTGTGTACCAACACCATGCACAAAGTTGCTGAGGCGATTGAAACCGCCTGTGACGTGCCGTTCCTGCATATTGCCGATGCGACGGGTCGGGCCATACAAAAACAGCAGATGAGCAACGTGGCGCTATTGGGTACGCGCTACACCATGGAGCAGGATTTTTACCGCGGACGTCTACAGACTGAATTTGGTATTAGCACGCTTATTCCTGAGGCTGATGACCGTCAGAAAATAAACCAGATTATTTTCGACGAGCTGTGCCTCGGTGAGTTCAGCAACGCCTCCCGCGACTACTACCTGAGCGTAATTGATCAGTTGGCTAAACAGGGCGCTCAAGGGGTTATCTTTGGCTGTACCGAGATTGGTTTGCTGGTTCCAGCCGAGCTAAGTCCATTACCGGTTTTCGACACCGCGGCAATCCATGCGCAAGATGCGGTGGCGTTTATGCTTTCGTCTGTGGATACAAAATAGCCTCCAGCGGATCGATAAGTCTCGGGAGATGGGCTTGCAGATGCGCTGTAAAAGCATCGACCAGCGCCGAGGCAGGGCGATGAAGTGGGTGGATCAGGCTGACCGTAAAGGGTACCGAAATGCTGAAGCGGCGGATAACCACTCCGCTGCTGGCATAATCCAGCGCGGTCAGTGGGTTCACCACCGAGATCCCCACGCCCGCCCGCACCATTGCACAAATTGAAGCGGCGCTGTGGGTTTCAATCACCATGCGGCGCTTCACCTGATGTTCGTTAAACAGGGTGTCCAGTAGCTGACGGTAACTGTCGGTCCGCGACAGGCTGATATAGTTCTCTCCCTGAAAATCCTGCGGCGTTAATACCGCTTTCTCGGTCAGCGGATGCCCCTGCGGCAGTACACACACTTCATCCAGCGCCAGCAATTCGGTGCGTTTCGTTCCGGCTGGCGTATGCAGCGTTTCCGTTAACCCCAGATCGTGGCGCTGCGCCGACAGCCACTCTTCCAACAGTGGTGACTCCTGCGGCACGATCTGAATGTTGACCTGCGGATAGCGCGCGAGAAATGGCTGTAGCAGCGGCGGTAAAAAGGACTGCGAAAATACCGGCAGGCAAACAATCGACAATTCACCTTGACGAAATTCGCGCAGGCTTTCGGCGGCGCTCACAATTCTGTCCAGGCCGTACCACGAACGTTGTACCTCTTCAAACAGACGTAAGCCTTGCACGGTTGGATGCAGTCGGCCACGCGTGCGTTCAAACAGCGTTAATCCCAGGACTTTTTCGAATCGGGCCAGTTCCCGGCTGACGGTGGGCTGCGAGGTATGTAGCATGCGCGCGGCTTCCGTCAGATTGCCTGCGGTCATGATGGCGTGAAAAATTTCAATGTGACGCAGGTTAACCGCGGGCATAAGCAATCCTCAAATGAGCTAATCCATATCATTTTTGCATAGACTCAAGATAAAACGATATTTTTTATTCTTTTTGAGCTGTGGCGTAATCATAAAAAAGCCAATACCGGAGCACACCATGCCACGCCCACTCAACAACACAGACACTGACCTGACCGCCGACAACCTGTTGCGCCTGCCTGCCGAATTCGGCTGCCCGGTGTGGGTCTATGATGCGCAGATTATTCGCGCGCAGATTGCCAAACTGAGTCAGTTTGACGTGGTGCGTTTTGCCCAGAAGGCATGTTCGAATATTCATATTTTGCGCCTGATGCGCGAGCAGGGCGTGAAGGTCGATTCCGTCTCGCTTGGCGAAATTGAACGCGCGTTGGCGGCAGGTTTTGTACCGGGCAAAGATGAGATTGTCTTTACCGCCGATATGATTGATGAAGCGACGCTCGCCCGGGTGCATGAATTGAGCATTCCGGTAAATGCCGGGTCGGTCGATATGCTGGAACAACTGGGCCAGCTCTCGCCGGGCCATCGCGTGTGGCTCCGCGTAAACCCTGGCTTTGGGCATGGACACAGTCAGAAAACCAATACCGGGGGTGAGAACAGCAAGCACGGCATCTGGTACAGCGATCTTCCGGCGGCGCTGGAGGTAATTCAGCGCTATAAGCTGAAGCTGGTAGGTATTCATATGCATATCGGCTCTGGCGTGGACTACGCGCATCTGGAGCAGGTGTGCGGCGCGATGGTGCGTCAGGTGGTGGAATTTGGTCAGGATCTGGAGGCGATCTCCGCAGGCGGCGGTTTATCAATCCCGTATCGCGAAGGTGAAGAGGCGATCGACACCGATCACTATTTTGGATTGTGGAACGCCGCGCGCGATAGTATTGCGCGTCATCTGGGTCATGCCGTCAAACTGGAGATCGAACCAGGGCGTTTCCTGGTCGCGGAAGCCGGCGTGTTAGTGGCGCAGGTGCGCAGCGTAAAAGAGATGGGCAGCCGTCACTTTGTGCTGATCGATGCGGGCTTCAACGATCTGATGCGCCCGGCCATGTACGGTAGCTATCACCATATCTCCGCGCTGGCGGGGGATGGTCGTTCTCTGCAACAAACTCCTCAACGGGAAACCGTGGTGGCCGGACCGCTGTGCGAATCAGGCGACGTGTTTACCCAGCAGGAAGGCGGAAATGTGGAAACCCGTCTGTTGCCTGCGGTGGTGCCGGGTGATTATCTGGTTTTGCATGATACCGGGGCGTACGGAGCGTCAATGTCGTCAAACTACAATAGCCGCCCGCTGCTGCCGGAGGTCTTGTTTGATAACGGCGTGGCGCGACTGATTCGTCGTCGCCAGACCATTGATGAGCTGTTAGCGCTGGAATTAATCTGAGTAAAGCTGGCCGGATAAGGTGCTTGCGTCGCCATCCGGCTCTTTTTCATATTACTTAAAGTACGGTCCGAGCGTTACTGAGTCACGTAATACCAGTTTGCCGGTAAACGGAGGGATCGGCTCCACGCTCTCACCGTTGGCCAGACGTATAGCCTGGTCGATTGCCGTGGTTATCATGGTATCAATCGGCAGATAAACGGTAGATAACCCCGGTTCCAGCCATTTGGCGCTGGGCGCATCATCAAAACCAAACAGCGAGACGTCCGTCGGGATCCTCAGTCCGGCCTGATGTAACGCTTTTGATGCACCTAATGCCATGTCATCGTTACAGGCGAACAGGGCGCTGAATTTCACCCCTTCCTCCAGCAGTTCTCGACAGGCTTCATAGCCTCGCGTCATCGTGGAGTCGCCGTATTTAACCTTATCAGGATCCCAGGGAATACTGTTTTTTTCCAGAGCCTTACGATACCCCATCAGGCGGGATTTACCGGTAGGCGTATGGCCTGGCACGGTGATGCAAGCAATATCGCTGTGCCCCTGCGAGATCAGATAATTGACCGCCTGATACGCCGCGTCTTCCTGCTCAAAGAAAATCGCGCGATCGCGGGCCTGACTGACATCACGGTTGATGACCAGCAAGGGCATCGCAATGCTGTTCATCAGCGACATAATCGCCTTTTCACTCATATAGCGGGTATAAAGAATAATGGCGTCGCACTGCCTGTCGGCCAGCATTTGCACGGCTTCCTGCTCACGCTCCGGCGTGTCGTGACCATCGGTGACGATCAACTGCTTGCCGTGAGACTCCGTCTGGCGCGAGGCCTGTTGCAGCAGGCGGCCAAAGTAGAATCCATCAAATGTGGAAACCACCAGGCCAATGCTGTTGCTGGTGCGATTCGCCAAAGAGCGCGCTAAAAAGTTGGGCCGATAATCGAGTGCCTGCATGGCCTTGAACACTTTCTGGCGCGTGCTCTCTTTTACCTGACCCGTTCCATTTAGTACGCGCGAAACGGTCGCTTTTGAGACGCCTGCGTGTCGTGAAACGTCCAACATCGTAGTCATGACGCAATCCTGGTTAATCGTTTGACGATGAGTTCCCCGGCTCTGTCAGCGCCGAAACGGAATGGCGACGCACCAGAGTTGGGTTAAAGACGTGGGTAATTTCAGGTGCGGGTCGCTTCTCCGCCAACGCGAGCGCCAGTTCAGCGGCCTGGGTTGCCATCGTCACGATGGGATAGCGTACCGTGGTCAGACGTGGGCGCACATAGCGGGAAATCAGCACATCATCAAAGCCAATCAGCGAGATTTCTCCCGGCACATCAATGCCGTTATCATTCAATACGCCCATGGCGCCAGCCGCCATTGAGTCGTTGTAGCAGGCTACCGCAGTGAAGTTTTTGCCACGACCAAGTAACTCGGTCATGGCCTGTTCACCGCCGCTTTCATCCGGTTCGCCGAACGTCACCAGTCGATCGCTTACCGGTATATTGCTCTCCGCCAGCGCGTCGTAATAGCCTTGCAGACGATCTTCCGCATCAGAAATACTGTGATTGGAACACAGGTAGCCAATGCGCGTATGGCCCTGCTGAATAAGGTGTCGGGTAGCGAGCCACGCGCCGAAACGGTCATCAAGGGCAACGCAGCGTTGTTCGAATCCCGGCAGAATTCGGTTAATCAATACCATGCCGGGGATTTGCTTCATTAATGAAGCCAAATCCGCATCCGGGATGATTTTGGCATGGACAACAAGGGCCGCGCAGCGGTGGCGAATGAGCTGTTCAATCGCCTGACGTTCCTTCTGTTCATTATGGTAGCCGTTGCCAATCAGCAAAAAATTCCCGGTGTTATAGGCCACCTGCTCGACAGCTTTAACCATTGCCCCAAAGAATGGATCGGACACATCACCAACGACCAGTCCGATGGTTTCAGTGGATTGTTGCGCCAGTGCACGCGCATTCGCATTGGGGTGGTAGCTGAGTGATTCCATTGCACTCGTTACGGCCAGACGCGATGCTTCGCTGGCTTTGGGGGAATCATTGATCACTCGAGAAACGGTGGCGACTGATACACCAGCTAGTCGGGCTACATCCTTTATGGTCGCCATGATAGTACCTGTTGTGGGTAAACGCTTACATTCCGTCAGTGTTACGGAAAATGGCTGGCTGTTCAAGCAGATTGCCCGTCAGGACCTCGCAAATGTGAGCGCGCGCGAGCGAAGTAAGACAGAAAATAGAAAATGCTAATTTTTGCTTACACTTTGCGATGTGCTGTTGCGATTGTTCGCTGGTGGGAGAACTGAGCGGATTGCTAAAGTTGGGATCCCAGAGGTATTGATAGGTGAAATCAACTTTCGGGTTGATCACTAGAATTACACCAGCCTGCGCAGATGCGCAGGTTTTTTTTTGCCTTCAGCCTATCTGTAACAGTAACCGATAATTTACACAACTCGTTGCATTTGGGTTCATTCCTTTGCGTTTTCGTACTGGCGTATCTGGCTGCTGACGACCACAATCAAGATCCCAGAGGTATTGATTGGTGAGATTATTCGGTACGCACTTCGTACCTGTCTCTTGCACCGACCTGCGCGGATGCGCAGGTTTTTTTTCGGACTGTATTTACCTGTTTACCTGTCGCGCCCATTCCCCAACTCGTATACTCTCCCACCATTAATGTTTCTATAATTAATGGCACAGGGAGTTGAGATGCTATTTGGCTTTTTTCGTAATCTGTTTCGCGTGCTTTTCCGCGTTCGCGTCACGGGCAATGTCAGCGCGCTACAGGGAGAACGCGTTCTAATCACTCCCAACCATGTCTCATTTATAGACGGCATCCTGCTGGCGCTATTTTTACCGATTCGTCCCGTCTTCGCCGTTTACACCTCGATCAGCCAGCAATGGTATATGCGCTGGCTAACCCCGCTGATTGACTTTGTGCCGTTAGACCCAACCAAACCGATGTCGATTAAGCATCTGGTCCGTCTGGTCGAGCAGGGCCGTCCGGTGGTGATTTTTCCCGAAGGACGCATTTCGACCACCGGTTCGTTGATGAAAATATATGACGGTGCCGGGTTTGTCGCCGCGAAGTCGGGAGCGACGGTCGTTCCTGTCCGCATTGAGGGGGCAGAGCTTTCCCACTTCAGCCGCCTGAAAGGTCTGGTTAAACAGCGATTCTTCCCGCGTATCCAACTGCACATTCTACCGCCGACTCAAATGCCAATGCCGGAAGCCCCGCGAGCGCGCGATCGCCGCAAAATCGCCGGTGAAATGCTGCATCAAATTATGATGGAAGCTCGCATGGCGGTACGCCCGCGTGAAACGCTATACGAGTCGCTGCTGGCGGCAAAATACCGTTTTGGCGCGGGCAAAAACTGCATTGAAGATGTTAACTTTACGCCGGACAGCTACCGCAAACTGCTGACTAAGACGCTCTTTGTGGCCCGTATTCTGGAAAAATACAGCGCCGAAGGTGAAAAAATCGGCCTGATGCTGCCAAATGCGGGGATCAGCGCGGCGGTCATTTTTGGTGCCATTGCGCGTCGACGCATTCCGGCCATGATGAACTACACGGCGGGCGTGAAAGGGTTAACCAGCGCCATTACTGCGTCTGAAATCAAAACGATCTTCACTTCCCGACAGTTTCTCGATAAAGGCAAACTCTGGCATCTACCGGAACAGCTCACCCAGGTACGCTGGGTTTATCTGGAAGATTTAAAAGCCGATGTGACGTTGAGCGATAAGCTGTGGATTTTCTCACATCTGCTGGCACCGCATCTGGCGCAGGTGAAACAGCAGCCGGAAGAGGCTGCGGTGATCCTCTTTACGTCTGGTTCGGAAGGCCATCCGAAAGGCGTGGTCCACAGCCACAAGAGTATTCTGGCGAACGTTGAGCAGATTAAAACAATTGCCGATTTCACCGCCGATGACCGCTTTATGTCGGCACTGCCGCTGTTCCACTCCTTTGGCCTGACGGTGGGATTATTCACGCCGCTACTGACCGGTGCGGAAGTGTTTCTTTATCCCAGCCCACTTCATTACCGCATTGTGCCGGAGCTGGTATACGACCGGAACTGCACCGTGTTGTTTGGTACTTCAACGTTCCTCGGTAACTATGCGCGTTTCGCGCATCCGTACGATTTCCACCGCCTGCGCTATGTGGTGGCAGGCGCGGAAAAACTGCAAGACAGCACAAAGCAGCTATGGCAGGAGAAATTTGGTCTGCGCGTCCTTGAAGGCTATGGCGTGACGGAATGTGCGCCGGTTGTGTCGATCAATGTACCGATGGCGGCAAAATCAGGAACGGTAGGGCGCATCTTGCCTGGCATGGATGCCCGACTGCTGGCTGTTCCGGGTATTGAGGACGGTGGGCGTTTACAACTGAAAGGCCCGAATATTATGAGCGGCTATTTGCGCGTCGAAAAACCTGGCGTGCTGGAAGTGCCGACGGCAGAAAATGCGCAGGGTGAGATTGAGCGCGGCTGGTATGACACCGGAGACATCGTCCGCTTTGATGAAAACGGCTTTGTACAGATCCAGGGGCGCGCCAAGCGTTTTGCTAAAATTGCCGGAGAGATGGTCTCGCTGGAAATGGTTGAGCAACTGGCATTGGCGGTATCTGCAGACAAAATGCACGCCACGGCTATCAAGAGCGATGCCAGCAAAGGTGAGGCGCTGGTGCTGTTCACTACCGACAGCGAACTCACGCGTGAAAAACTACAGCAGTATGCGCGAGCGCATGGCGTGCCTGAACTTGCCGTACCGCGTGATATTCGCCAGCTGAAGCAACTCCCATTACTCGGCAGCGGTAAGCCGGATTTTGTTACGCTGAAAAGCTGGGTCGATGAGCCGGAAAAACAACATGATTGAGTCAGCGCACACTAACACTTCAATCTGGTCCAAAGGGATGATGTCCGTCATCGCCGCGCAGTTTCTGTCGGCGTTTGGCGATAACGCACTGCTGTTCGCTACGCTGGCGCTGCTGAAGGAACAATTTTATCCGGACTGGAGCCAGCCAATCCTGCAAATGGTGTTTGTGGGCGCTTACATCCTGTTTGCACCATTTGTTGGACAGGTGGCGGATAGCTTTGCCAAAGGCAGAGTGATGATGTTCGCGAACGCCCTGAAACTGCTGGGCGCGGCGAGTATTTGCTTCGGCATTAATCCGTTTCTCGGGTATACGCTGGTGGGGATTGGCGCGGCCGCGTACTCACCGGCCAAGTATGGCATTCTCGGTGAATTGACCACCGGTGACAAACTGGTGAAAGCCAACGGCCTGATGGAAGCCTCCACTATCGCCGCGATTTTGCTCGGTTCTGTCGCCGGCGGCGTTCTGGCCGACTGGCATGTGATTGCCGCGCTTTCTGCCTGTGCGCTGGCCTATGCTGGCGCCGTGGTGGCTAACCTGTACATCCCGAAACTGGCCGCGGCTCGTCCTGGCCAATCCTGGCATCTGGGGAAAATGACGCGCAGTTTCTTCTGCGCCGCTTCTTCGCTGTGGCGCAACGGTGAAACCCGTTTTTCGTTGGTCGGAACCAGCCTTTTTTGGGGCGCGGGCGTCACGCTGCGTTTTCTGCTGGTGCTGTGGGTTCCGGTGGCGCTCGGCATCACCGATAACGCTACGCCGACCTACCTCAATGCCATGGTAGCGATTGGGATTGTCGTAGGCGCGGGGGCGGCAGCGAAGCTGGTGACGCTGGAAACCGTGTCGCGCTGTATGCCTGCGGGGATCCTGATTGGCGTCGTGGTGCTGATTTTCTCACTTCAGCATGCGCTGCTTCCGGCTTACGCGTTGCTGATGCTTATCGGCGTGTCAGGTGGCTTCTTTGTGGTACCGCTGAATGCGTTGCTGCAGGAGCGGGGCAAGAAAAGCGTCGGTGCGGGTAATGCGATCGCGGTGCAAAACCTGGGAGAAAACAGCGCGATGCTGCTGATGCTTGGGATTTACTCACTGGCAGTGCTGGTGGGGATCCCGGCGGTAGCGATTGGTATTGGATTCGGTGCGCTGTTTGCGCTGGCGATTGCGGCGCTGTGGATTTGGCAGCGCCGCCAGCCTGGTACGAGATGAATGAACAATGAATGTGCCGGATGGCAGCGTCGCCTTATCTGGCCTACAGAGAGCAGCAATTTGTAGGTCTGATAAGCGTAGCGCCATCAGGCACTAACCGTCACGGTGCAGGATAGGTATACACCTGATGCACCGCTTCAATCTCTGCCAGTACTTCTTCGCTCAACTCCAGATGCAGGCTTTCAACGTTGGTTTTTAGCTGCTCCATCGTCGTGGCTCCCAGCAGGGTGCTGGCGACAAACGGCTGACGACGCACGAATGCCAGCGCCATTTGCGCAGGATCCAGATTATGGCGTTTCGCGATATCCACATAGGCCGCAACGGCTTTTTGTGTTTGCTCGCCGCTGTAACGCGTGAAACGGCTAAACAGCGTATTGCGTGCACCGGCAGGCTTCGCGCCGTTCAGGTATTTACCGGTTAATGTACCGAAGCCAAGGCAAGAGTAGGCCAGCAGTTCAACGCCTTCATACTGGCTCACTTCCGCCAGTCCAACCTCAAAGCTGCGATTCAGCAGGCTGTAGGGGTTCTGGATGGTGGCGATGCGCGGCAGATCGTGTTTGTCCGCCAGGTGCAGGTAGCGCATCACGCCAAACGCGGTTTCATTGGACACGCCGATGTAGCGAATTTTCCCCGCGCGCTGAAACTCTGCCAGCGCATCCAGCGTATCCAGCAGCGAAACGACCGGCGCAGAGTCCGTCCAGCTGTAGCCTAACTTACCAAAGCAGTTAGTCGGGCGCTGCGGCCAGTGAACCTGATACAGATCCAGGTAATCGGTTTGCAGTCTTTTCAGGCTGTCGTGCAGCGCTTCACGGATATTTTTACGGTCCAGCGCCTGATTCGGTCGAATACCGCTGTCGTTGTTACGTGAAGGCCCACTGACCTTAGAAGCAACGATTAGCTTTTCACGGCTGCCGTGTTTGGCGAGCCAGTTACCTACGTAGGTTTCGGTGAGACCCTGGGTTTCAGGACGCGGCGGTACCGGATACATCTCGGCAACGTCGATCAAATTTATGCCTTGTTCTACGGCATAATCGAGCTGTGCATGTGCGTCGGCTTCGCTGTTTTGTTCACCAAACGTCATTGTGCCCAGCCCCAGTGTACTGACTTCAAGCGAGCTGTGGGGTATACGGTGATATTGCATAGCCGTTTCCTTTTTATAATCACGACATAAGGATTATAAAAATGGCTGAGGGAAGAGAAAAAGGGAAGTAAAATTGTTAAGGCCAGCGCGCTGCTGACCTCAACCATCAGCGTTCAATGATTTGAGACACATCATCGCGATTAATCTGCATCGCATTGCCTTGCTGGTCGTGATAGCTCACCAGACCGGTATCATCGTCAATTTCTGGTTTTCCATCGGTCAGGATCATTCGACCATCTTTTGTCGCCATAACATAATCACTGCTGCATCCGGAAACGGCAAAAGCCAGTCCTACGGCGGAAATCAAAACTGCCCATTTTTTCATCTGCTTATCCTCACATGGCCTGCATCTGACAATAGTTTAGTAATAACGCGAAGTTGTGCATGGCGAAAGCAGTAAAATCTTAAACTGTGAGAAGAGGTAGGTGTGGCGCGCATTCGCTCCCCGTGCGGGGAGCGATGGATTTCATCAGAGCGGATTTTTTTTATTACGCCACAGGTTCAGGGTCTCTACCGCAATAGAGAAGAACATGGCGAAATAGATATATCCTTTCGGAACGTGGACGTCGAAACTTTCCAGAATTAGCGTGAAACCGACCAGAATCAGGAACGAGAGTGCCAGCATTTTTACCGAAGGATGGCGATCGACAAAATCGCCAATCGGGCGTGCAGCAAACATCATCACACCCACGGCAATCACCACTGCAGCCATCATGATAAACAGATGATCGGACAAGCCTACCGCAGTAATCACGGAATCCAGGCTGAAGATAATGTCTAACAACATGATCTGCACAATCGCGCCCAGAAAAGAGGAAACGCGGGTTTTCAGCCCCTCTTCCTCACCTTCAATGGATTCGTGGATCTCCTTACTGGCTTTCCAGATCAGGAACAATCCCCCGAGTAGAAGGATCAGGTCGCGCGCTGATATTGCCTCGCCAAACACTTCGAATAGCGGGTTTGTCAGACGCGTTACCCAGGCGATAGAGGCCAGCAGTGCCAGACGCATGATCATCGCCGCCGCAAGCCCAATACGTCGGGCATGATTGCGTTGCGCTGTCGGGAGTTTGGCTACAACCAGAGAGAGGAAAATAATATTGTCGATCCCAAGAACGATCTCCAGCAGCGTCAGCGTACCGAGCGCAAGCCAGGCGTTAGGATCGGTTATCCATGCAAATAACATCGAACAAAGTCCTGCCAAAAAAAAGAAGCGGTAATTATAGGCCCGTAACGCGGCGGGTGAAAGACCGGACGGTGCCTATTGCGCCTGGAACAAGAAATGTCGCTCAAGCAATGCGCGCGTGAAGTTCTTTTTCAAGTAAAAACCGCGTGGTAGGGTCAGGATGGGTTCGCCATGGGCGCCAATGGCCTCGGTAAGCGCTCGGGCGTTGGCGGCTTTAGGACGCAGCTGTAGCACTTCCCCATGGCGGGCAGTGATGCGTTCGACGTGGCCTAACACTATCATGTCCATCAACTCTTCCCAGTCCAGACGCAATTGCCGGTCTTCTTCTTCATTCGGGCTCCACAGCAGGGGAGAGCCGACGCGGCGCTCTGCCAGCGGGATGCTGCGTTCGCCTTCTACCGGGATCCACAGAACGCGTTTAAGTTTGTGCCGCACATGGCTGGTTTCCCAGGTAACGCCGGTATTGCCGGTTAACGGTGCCACGCACACAAAGGTGGTTTCCAGCGGTCTGCCAAGGCTATCCACTGGGATTGTTTTCAGCTCCACGCCCAGCGCCGCAAAATCCTGCTCCGGTTTGCTGCCCGCACTGGCGCCGAGCCAGATTTCCAGTAGCACGCCAATCCAGCCTTTATCGCGCTTGAGATCCTTGGGGGCGACGAGTCCCGCCATTGCCGCCAACTCTCCTAGCGCGTAGCCCGAAAGCAGCCGTGCCTGACTCAACAACTGGGCTTCAGATTCAGGGGGAGAAAGCAGCGGATGGAGTTCTGACATCGGGTTAACCCTTAGGTGAAAAAATGAGCAAAGATTTTATACCGTGTGGACAGAGTTTATCTTTTTCCACATGCTTTATTCAATTCTATGATTTATATTGGTTTTTAGATTCACATACGCAGAGTTGCGCAACAGCGAAGCGGGTTTTCCAATTCTGGTCACTGACAATGAACAGGATCTTACACCATGTTATCCACAGAAAGATGGGATAACTGTGAAAAACCCCCACTACTGTTTCAATTTACAGCCTTGACGTGCGACGAAAATCGAATTTTCACACAAATTGTGCCTAACTTATTGGCATAATCTGTGGATAAAACCAACGCTGGTCGATCTTTCATCAGCCTGAAGATCGTGTGCGTGATATACGTCACATTTCTATGGGTTTATTTGCGCTGAACGGTTTTAACTTTATGAATATAGAAGACTATTTTTGATATGTGACGAATGTCTTATTCGGACTGTTCTGGGTTTTCCCATAGTAATTCCGTACTTCTTCACAACTATATCCACAGAAAAGGTGAATAAAATCGCCTTGCTTGCCCTTCTTCTGTTTATAACTCCGCCCTTAGCTGTGAGTTATTCAATTGTTATTAGAGTATCGCGCCCTTAACAGAGTGGTTTACCGCCTCTCTGGAGTGTGAAACAATCGTTTGTATATAAGGTTTATATTGAGGTAGTCCGGTGATTGATGACGATGGCTACCGCCCGAATGTAGGGATAGTAATTTGTAACCGCCAGGGGCAGGTCATGTGGGCCCGGCGATTTGGTCAGCACTCCTGGCAATTCCCGCAAGGTGGGATAAATGCAGGAGAGACAGCAGAGCAGGCGATGTACCGGGAACTCTTTGAAGAAGTGGGTCTCAGTCGTAAAGATGTACGGATCCTTGCTTCTACTCGTAACTGGTTGCGTTACAAGTTACCGAAACGTTTGGTGCGTTGGGACACGAAGCCGGTTTGTATCGGCCAGAAACAAAAATGGTTTCTTCTGCAATTGGTCAGCAGCGATGCTGAAATCAATATGCAAACCAGCAGTACACCTGAGTTCGACGGCTGGCGCTGGGTGAGTTACTGGTATCCGGTTCGACAGGTGGTGTCATTTAAACGCGATGTCTATCGCAGGGTGATGAAAGAATTCGCAAGTGTTGTCATGGCGCTTCAGGAGAGCACTCCTAAGCCGCAAAGCGCACCTGCGTACAGACGTAAAAGAGGTTAAGCTACGCAAATTATGCTCACCCGCCTGCGCGAAATAGTCGAAAAGGTGGCCAGTGCTCCGCGTCTGAATGAAGCGCTGAATATTCTGGTTACCGACATCTGTCTTGCGATGGATACAGAGGTCTGTTCGGTTTATTTGGCCGATCACGATCGACGTTGTTATTACCTCATGGCGACCCGGGGACTGAAGAAACCGCGTGGTCGTACTGTCGCACTCGCGTTTGATGAAGGTATCGTTGGCCTGGTTGGCAGGCTGGCGGAACCTATCAACCTCGCCGATGCGCAAAAACATCCCAGCTTTAAATACATCCCTTCGGTAAAAGAAGAGCGCTTTCGTGCGTTCTTAGGCGTACCGATTATTCAGCGCCGTCAGCTGTTAGGTGTGCTGGTGGTCCAGCAGCGCGAATTGCGCCAGTACGATGAAAGTGAAGAGTCTTTCCTCGTCACGCTCGCCACGCAAATGGCGGCTATTCTTTCGCAGTCGCAGCTAAACGCGCTGTTCGGCCAATACCGGCAAACGCGCATCCGCGCATTGCCCGCCGCGCCTGGCGTGGCAATAGCCGAAGGCTGGCAGGATGCGACGCTGCCGCTGATGGAGCAGGTCTATCAGGCTTCAACGTTGGATCCGGCGCTTGAGCGCGAGCGGCTCACCGGTGCGCTGGAAGAGGCGGCGAATGAATTCCGCCGCTACAGCAAACGCTTTACCGCCGGGGCGCAGAAAGAAACGGCGGCGATTTTTGATCTCTATTCACACTTGCTTTCCGATACTCGTCTGCGCCGTGAGCTGTTTGCGGAAGTGGATAACGGTTCGGTGGCCGAGTGGGCCGTTAAAACGATCATTGAAAAGTTTGCCGAACAGTTTGCCGCGCTGAGTGATAACTACCTCAAAGAGCGGGCCGGAGATTTACGCGCGCTGGGCCAGCGTCTGCTGTTCCATCTTGACGACTCGATCCAGGGGCCGAATACCTGGCCGGAACGCTTTGTGCTGGTGGCGGATGAGCTTTCCGCCACCACGCTGGCGGAACTTCCTCAGGACCGCTTAGTCGGTGTGGTTGTCCGGGACGGCGCGGCCAACTCTCATGCGGCTATTATGGTTCGTGCGCTGGGTATCCCTACCGTCATGGGGGCCGATATCCAGCCATCGGTGTTACACCGCCGTACGCTGGTAGTGGACGGTTATCGCGGTGAACTGCTGGTCGATCCAGAACCGGTATTGATCCAGGAATACCAGCGTCTTATCAGTGAAGAAATAGAACTGAGCCGCCTGGCGGAAGATGACGTCAACCAGCCAGCACAGTTGAAAAGCGGCGAGCGCGTGAAGGTGATGCTCAATGCGGGCCTCAGCCCGGAGCATGAAGAGAAGCTGGGGAGCCGGATCGACGGCATTGGCCTGTATCGCACCGAAATCCCGTTCATGCTGCAAAGCGGTTTTCCTTCGGAAGAAGAACAGGTTGCGCAGTATCAGGGCATGCTGCAAATGTTTAACGACAAGCCGGTGACCCTACGTACGCTGGATGTCGGCGCCGATAAACAACTGCCCTACATGCCGATCAGTGAAGAGAACCCGTGCCTTGGCTGGCGTGGCATTCGCATAACGCTCGATCAGCCGGAGATCTTTTTGATCCAGGTTCGGGCCATGCTGCGTGCCAACGCGGCAACCGGCAACCTGAGCATTTTGCTGCCGATGGTCACCAGCATTGATGAAGTGGACGAAGCGCGACGTTTGATTGAACGCGCCGGACGCGAAGTGGAAGAGATGATCGGCTACGCGATCCCAAAACCGCGCATTGGCATCATGCTGGAAGTTCCGTCGATGGTGTTTATGCTGCCGCATCTGATAAACCGGATAGACTTTATCTCGGTCGGAACCAACGATCTCACCCAGTACATTTTGGCTGTCGATCGTAACAATACGCGGGTAGCCAGCATTTATGACAGCCTGCATCCGGGTATGTTACGTGTGCTGGCGATGATTGCGCAGGAAGCCGAAAGAAGCGGTATCGATTTGCGATTGTGCGGTGAAATGGCGGGCGACCCGATGTGCGTGGCCATTCTGATCGGCCTGGGTTTTCGCCATTTGTCGATGAACGGTCGTTCCGTGGCTCGCGTTAAATATCTGCTGCGCCATATCGATTTTGATGAGGCGCAAACGCTGGCGCAACGCAGTCTGGAAGCGCAGATGGCGACAGAAGTACGCCATCAGGTGGCGGCTTTTATGGAACGCCGTGGCATGGGGGGACTGATTCGCGGGGGATTGTGAATCGAGGGCTGGTAACAGTAGGTATACATATCTTTTAACTGTAATCGGCATCCGCTGCGATCCCCATGTGCTATCATTCGCACCTTTGGAGCGCCTGCATTATGCAGGCGCGCTTATCAATTGCTGTCTGACTTCAGCGAAATAACAAGAACTTATGGTGACAGATGACCAGTAGCTATCTGCATTTTCCGGATTTCGATCCGGTCATTTTCTCAATCGGACCCGTCGCGCTTCACTGGTACGGCTTAATGTATTTGGTGGGGTTTATTTTTGCGATGTGGCTGGCGACGCGCCGTGCTAATCGTCCGGGCAGTGGCTGGACCAAAAATGAAGTAGAAAATCTACTGTATGCGGGCTTCCTCGGGGTTTTCCTCGGAGGACGTATTGGTTACGTACTGTTCTATAACTTCCCGTTATTCCTCGATAATCCGCTGTATCTGTTCCGCGTTTGGGACGGCGGGATGTCCTTCCACGGTGGGCTGATTGGTGTGATCCTGGTGATGATTATCTTCGCCAAACGCACCAAGCGTTCGTTCTTCCAGGTTTCTGATTTCATTGCCCCGCTGATTCCGTTTGGTCTGGGCGCAGGGCGTCTGGGCAACTTTATCAACGGTGAGCTGTGGGGACGCGTTGATCCGAACTTCAAGTACGCCATGCTGTTCCCGGGCTCCCGTACCGAAGACATTTTACTGCTGCAAACTAACCCGCAATGGCAGTCTATTTTTGATACCTACGGCTCGCTGCCGCGCCATGCCTCACAGCTTTATGAGATGGCGCTGGAAGGCGTTGTGCTGTTTATCATTCTTAATCTGTACATTCGTAAACCGCGCCCGATGGGCTCGGTATCCGGTCTGTTCCTGATTGGTTATGGCGCGTTTCGTATTATCGTTGAATTCTTCCGCCAGCCGGATGCGCAGTTTACCGGCACCTGGGTACAGTACATCAGCATGGGACAGATCCTCTCAATCCCGATGATTGTCGCAGGCATTATTATGATGGTTTGGGCGTACCGCCGCAGCCCACAGCAACACGTTTCCTGAGGAACCATGAAACAGTATTTAGAACTGATGCAAAAAGTGCTGGATGAAGGCACACAGAAAAACGACCGTACCGGAACCGGAACGCTTTCCATTTTTGGTCATCAGATGCGTTTTAATCTGCAGGAAGGGTTCCCGCTGGTTACGACTAAACGCTGTCATTTACGCTCGATCATTCATGAACTGCTGTGGTTTTTGCAGGGCGACACCAACGTTGCCTACCTGCATGAAAACAACGTCTCAATCTGGGACGAATGGGCGGATGAAAACGGTAATCTGGGCCCGGTTTATGGCAAACAGTGGCGTGCGTGGCCTACGCCAGACGGTCGTCATATTGACCAGATCACCACGGTGTTAAACCAGCTCAAAAATGACCCGGACTCTCGCCGAATTATCGTTTCTGCATGGAACGTCGGTGAGCTGGATAAAATGGCGCTGGCGCCGTGCCACGCGTTCTTCCAGTTTTACGTGGCGGATGGCAAGCTCTCCTGCCAGCTGTATCAGCGTTCGTGCGATGTGTTCCTCGGTTTGCCGTTTAACATTGCCAGCTACGCCTTGCTGGTACACATGATGGCGCAGCAGTGCGATCTGGAAGTGGGTGATTTTGTCTGGACCGGTGGCGACACGCACCTGTACAGCAATCATATGGATCAAACGCATCTGCAGCTTAGCCGCGAACCGCGCGCGCTGCCGAAGCTGGTCATCAAACGTAAGCCTGAATCTATCTTTGACTATCGCTTCGAAGATTTCGAAATTGAAGGCTACGATCCGCATCCTGGTATTAAAGCGCCAGTGGCTATCTAACCGGCTTCATGCTGTCACAACCGACGCCCGTGTGCGTCGGTTTTTTTTTGTCTCAAATCGCGTTCTTCGGCGTGGGTTCCTGAAATATTGCAACGACCTGCAACGCGACAAATATTCCTCGTAGCTCGCCGTAGAAACCGAATTTCCCGCTCGTTATTCATTTTCCTCACGCCATACTGGCGACATGAAAAAACAACACGGCTACACGCTTCTCGAAACCCTGATTGCGATGCTGATCGTCGCGGCGCTTGGCGCCTCGGGGCTGTATGGTTGGCAGCGCTGGCAGCAGCAACAGCGGCTATGGCAAACCGCCATTCAGGTGCGAGATTACCTGCTGCAACTGCGTGAAGATGCTAACTGGCGTAACCGCGATCACGTCATCAGCGTGATTCGGGATGGCACATCCTGGTGTTTTGTCAGCTCTGCTGCTGTGCAAACCACGTGTCTACCCGTTTCGCCCTTGGTTTTTACACCGCCCTGGGACGATGTCGAAATGGCAGAGATAACGCCTTCACTGGCCTTTTTTGGTCTGCGCAATACGGCATGGGCTGGACATATTCGCCTGAAAAATACGACAGGGGAATGGCGCGTGGTGGTGTCTGGCTGGGGGCGAATCAGGCTTTGCGAGAAAGATGAGGCCAGGTTATGTCAGTAAATGAACGGGGCTTTTCACTCCTGGAGGTGCTGATTGCTATGGCGATTAGCAGCGTTTTATTGCTTAGCTCAGCGCGATTTTTACCCGCGCTGCAGCGAGAGATCCTGCGCAACACGCGCCAGTTAGCGCTTGAAGATGAAATATGGCAGCGGGTATACACCGTGGCGAAGCATCTTCAGCGGGCAGGGTATTGCCGCGGAAACTGTGTCGGAGAAGGGCTGGAGATATCGGCTAAGGGCGACTGTGTCATTGCGCGCTGGGATGCCAATAGCAACGGCATTTGGGAGAGCAGTCCCGCGAAAGAGGCCGATACGATTGGATTTCGTTTACAGGACAAGGTACTGGAGACCCTGCGGGGAGTAACGGACTGCAATGGAAAAGGGTGGGAGAAAATGTCCGATCCAGCCACGATACAGATTGAGGCATTTCAGGTTGAACGTCTGAATATCAGCGGATATTCCCCGCTCCTTACGCTGCGTTTGCGCGGAGTGAACAATGTCGAACCACAAAAGGTTATTGAAGCAGTCTACAGCGTGACAGGATTCAACCTGTGAACCGTGAGCGGGGCGTTTCATCTTTAGCGATGGTCCTGTTACTGCTGGTGCTCGGTAGCCTTCTGCTGCAAGGCGTTAGCAGGCAGGAGTCCCGTTTTGCTTCGCGAGTGGTCACGCAAAGTCAGGCTCTGCAGCGCCAGGCGGTGGTGCAATCTGCGATGGAATGGGGGCGTATGCAGCCCTGGCGCTTACAACTCGCCGCACAGTGTCGGCGTTATACCACGCAGGATGCCGCGGTTTGCCTGCGACTGCTTACTAATAATTTCGTGCTGCTTATAGTCCATTATGAAGGGGTATCGTTATGGCGGCAGGGGGCGATTATTGATGACAATATCGAATATTCGGCGCATGGCTGGAGCGATTTTTGTCCGCTAAAGGAGCAGGCACTATGTCAGATCCCCTGAACAGACAGCGTGGCTTTAGCCTGCCGGAAGTGATGCTGGCAATGGTGTTGATGATCATGATTGTGACCGCGCTGTCAGGATACCAGCGGGCGCTGATGAACAGCTTTATCATCAGAAACCAGTATCAGCAACTCTGGCGTCACGCCTGGCAGCAAACCCAGCTGTATCAGTTTTCATCGCCTTTGAACTGGCAGGTTAGCCGAATGCAGACAATGAGCGCGGGATGTGTCAGCATCAACGTTAAAATTTCTTCACCCTTGGGCAGGCAGGGTCAGATGACGCGTCTGCATTGCCCGAATCGTCAGTAGTCAGGAGTCGCTATGTTAAGGGTCTACCACTCCAATCGTCTGGATGTGCTGGAAGCGTTAATGGAATTTATCGTTGAGCGCGAGCGGCTGGACGACCCCTTTGAACCTGAGATGATCCTGGTTCAAAGTACCGGTATGGCGCAGTGGCTACAAATGACCCTTGCACAGAAGTTTAGTATTGCCGCCAACATCGATTTTCCGCTGCCCGCGAGTTTTATCTGGGATATGTTTGTGCGCGTGCTGCCGGATATCCCGAAAGAGAGCGCGTTCAGCAAACAGAGCATGAGCTGGAAGTTGATGACGCTGTTGCCGCAATTGTTGGATGGCGATGACTTCGCATTGCTGCGCCACTATCTGACGGACGACACCGATAAACGTAAGCTGTTTCAGCTTTCCTCGCGCGCGGCTGACCTCTTCGACCAGTATTTAGTCTATCGCCCTGAGTGGTTGACCCAGTGGGAAGCCGGGCGACTGGTTGAGGGACTCGGCGAATCTCAGGCCTGGCAGGCGCCGTTGTGGAAAGCGCTGGTGGAACACACCGAGGAATTGGGCCAGCCGCGCTGGCATCGCGCCAATTTATACCAACGATTTATTCAGACTCTGGAAAGTGCGTCCGAGTGCCCGCAGGGACTGCCTTCTCGCGTCTTTATTTGCGGCATTTCAGCGCTGCCGCCGGTTTATTTGCAGGCATTGCAGGCGCTGGGCAAGCACATTGATATTCATCTGCTGTTTACCAACCCTTGCCGCTACTACTGGGGAGATATAAAAGATCCCGCCTGGCTGGCGAAGCTGATGGCGCGTCAGCGTCGGCACAGCTTTGAAGAACGCCATCTGCCGCTGTTTCGCGATAGTCAGAAAGCCGAAGGATTGTTTAACAGCGATGGTGAACAGGATGTGGGCAACCCGATGCTGGCCTCGTGGGGCAAACTGGGGCGCGATTACATTTATTTGCTTTCAGAACTGGAAAATAGTCAGGAACTGGATGCGTTTGTCGATATTACGCCTGACAATCTTTTGCATAATATTCAATCGGATATTCTGGAACTTGAAAGCCATGCCGTGGCGGGTGTTACGCTGGAAGAGTATTCGCGTAGCGATAATAAACGACGGCTTGAGCTGAACGACACCAGCGTGACTTTCCATGTTTGTCATAGCCCACAGCGCGAGGTAGAAATTCTTCATGACCGCCTGCTGGCAATGCTGGAAGCGGATCCCACGCTGACGCCGCGCGATATTATTGTGATGGTGGCGGATATCGACAGCTACAGCCCATTTATTCAGTCGGTCTTTGGCAGCGCACCAACTGAGCGTTACTTACCTTATGCGATTTCCGACCGTCGGGCGCGCCAGTCTCATCCCGTCTTACAGGCCTTTATTAGCCTGCTGTCGCTGCCGGATAGCCGTTTTGTCTCAGAGGATGTGCTGGCATTACTGGATGTGCCCGTGCTGGCGGCGCGTTTCAATATCGATGAAGAAGGGCTGCGCTATCTTCGGTTATGGGTCAATGAATCCGGGATTCGCTGGGGAATTGACGACGATAACGTGCGTGAACTGGAACTTCCGCCTACAGGTCAGCATACCTGGCAATTTGGTTTAACGCGCATGCTGCTCGGCTACGCGATGGAAAGCGCGCAGGGCGAGTGGCAATCGGTATTGCCATACGATGAGTCCAACGGTTTGATTGCCGAGTTGGTAGGGCATCTGGCCTCGTTGCTGATGCAGCTCAATCTCTGGCGTAGAGGGTTAGCGCAGGAGCGCCCGCTGGAAGAGTGGCTGCCCGTTTGTCGGGACATGCTTAATGATTTCTTCCTGCCGGATGCAGATACCGAAGCGGCGATGACGCTGATTGAACAGCAGTGGCAGGCCATTATCACTGAAGGTCTGGGGGCTGAGTATGGCGATGCCATACCGCTTTCTCTATTGCGTGATGAGCTGGCCCAGCGTCTTGACCAGGAGCGCATTAGCCAGCGCTTCCTGGCGGGGCCAGTTAACATTTGTACGCTGATGCCGATGCGCTCTATTCCTTTCAAGGTGGTGTGCCTGCTGGGTATGAACGATGGCGTTTATCCGCGTCAGCTTGCGCCGTTGGGCTTTGATTTGATGAGTCAAAAACCGATGAGGGGCGATCGCAGCCGTCGCGATGATGACCGCTACCTGTTTCTTGAAGCATTGATTTCAGCACAGCAAACGCTCTACATCAGCTACATTGGCCGCTCCATTCAGGACAACAGCGAGCGCTTCCCGTCGGTACTGGTGCAGGAACTGATGGACTACATCGGGCAAAGCCACTATCTGCCGGGCGATGAATCGTTGACCTGCGATCAAAGCGAGGCCCGGGTAAAAGCACACATTACTCGTTTGCATACCCGTATGCCCTTTGATGCACAAAACTATCTGCCGGGCGAACAGCAAAGCTATGCCCGGGAATGGCTGCCTGCGGCGAGCCTGTCAGGAAAAGCGCACACGGATTTTGTCCAGACGCTTCCCTTTGAGATGCCTGAAACGCTGACGCTGGAAACGCTGCAGCGATTTTGGGCTCATCCGGTAAGGGCTTTTTTCCAGATGCGGCTGAGGGTCAACTTCCGCTCTGAAGAAAGTGAGATCCCGGAAACGGAACCGTTCACTCTTGAAGGATTAACCCGCTATCAGCTTAATCAGCAATTGCTTAACACGCTGGTTGAAGAGAAGGATGCTGAACAACTGTTTCGCCGTTTTCGTGCGGCGGGCACGCTTCCCTATGGGCCATTTGGCGAAATTCTGTGGGATACGCAGCGTCAGGAAATGCAGTCGCTGGCTGAACGCATTATCGCCTGTCGTCAGCCCTGTCAGAGTATGGAAATCGATCTTAACTGTAACGGCATGCAAATCACCGGTTGGCTGCCACAGGTGCAAGAGGACGGTTTGTTGCGCTGGCGCCCATCTTTAATAAGCATTGCGCAGGGGGTGCAACTTTGGCTGGAACATCTTGTCTATTGTGCCAGTGGCGGTACGGGAGAGAGCCGGTTGTTCCTGCGTAAAGACGGGGAATGGCGTTTTCCGCCACTGGATGCAGAGCAGGCGCTGCTGTACCTGTCGCAGCTCATTGACGGTTATCGGGAAGGCATGTCGTCACCATTACTGGTATTGCCCGAAAGCGGCGGTGCCTGGATAAAAACCTGTTATGACGCCGCAAATGATGCCATGTTAGATGACGATGCAACGTTACAAAAAGCGCGCAGTAAGTTTCTGCAGGCCTATGAAGGCAACATGATGGTACGGGGTGAAGGTGATGATATCTGGTATCAGCGTCTTTGGCGTCAACTGGATGCGGCTACGCTGGAGACCATTGTTTTACAGTCTCAGCGTTACCTGTTACCGATTTTTCGCTTTAATCAGTCATGATGATTGTATAAAAATTGCGCAGTTCGATGGCTTCCACTATGATGCGCATTCTGTCACGGACTGATTCTTACAAAGAGAGGATGCTGGCTCGTTCAGCACATAGTCTTGCCCTGTTCAGACCACGTATTTATGCGTGCTTTGCTGTGAACAGGTGAATACGTTAATGATGAGGTTTGTGAATGCCCCGCAGCACCTGGTTCAGCGCATTACTGTTGTTCGTCGCCCTTTGGGTTCCCGTAAGTCAGGCAGATACCGGTTGGCAGCCTTTAGCTGAAACCATCCGTAAAAGCGATAAAGACACCCGCCAGTATCAGGCCGTGCGCCTTGATAACGGCATGGTCGTGTTGCTGGTATCCGATCCTCAGGCCGTGAAATCCCTTTCTGCACTGGTGGTTCCCGTGGGCTCGCTGGAAGATCCGGACGAGCATCAGGGGCTGGCGCATTATCTCGAACACATGTGTCTGATGGGCTCGAAAAAATACCCACAGCCGGACAGTCTGGCTGAATTCCTGAAAATGCACGGCGGCAGCCACAATGCCAGCACCGCGCCTTACCGTACGGCCTTCTATCTTGAAGTCGAAAACGACGCGTTGGTGGGGGCGGTGGATCGCCTGGCGGACGCTATTGCCGATCCGTTGCTGGATAAAAAATATGCCGATCGTGAGCGTAACGCGGTTAACTCCGAGCTGACGCTGGCGCGTACCCGAGACGGGATGCGTATGGCGCAGGTGAGTGCTGAGACCATCAACCCGGCGCACCCTGGCTCGCGTTTCTCCGGCGGAAATCTCGAGACATTAAGCGATAAACCGGGAAACCCGGTGGTGCAGGCATTACAAAAATTTCATGAAAAGTACTACTCCGCGAACCTGATGAAGGCGGTGATTTATAGCAATAAACCGCTGCCAGAGCTGGCGCGGATAGCTGCTGACACCTTTGGACGCGTACCGAACAGAAATATCGCAAAGCCTGAAATTACCGTACCGGTAGTCACCGACGCGCAAAAGGGCGTCATCATCCACTATGTTCCGGCAATGCCGCGTAAAGTACTGCGCGTCGAGTTTCGTATCGATAACAACAGCGCGCAGTTCCGCAGTAAAACCGATGAGCTGGTGACCTATCTGATTGGTAATCGTAGCCCTGGAACGTTGTCTGACTGGCTGCAAAAGCAGGGACTGGTTGAAGGTATTCGTGCGGATTCCGATCCGGTGGTCAATGGGAACAGCGGCGTGTTAGCCATTTCCGCGACGTTAACCGACAAAGGGCTGGCGAACCGCGATGAAGTTGTTGCGGCAATTTTCAGTTATCTCAATCTGTTACGCGATAAAGGCGTCGATAAACGCTATTTTGACGAACTGGCGCACGTACTGGATCTCGATTTCCGTTATCCCTCCATCACCCGTGATATGGACTACGTGGAATGGCTGGCTGATACCATGATCCGCGTTCCTGTCGAACATACGCTGGATGCGGTGAATATTGCCGACCAGTACGATGTGAAAGCCGTTGAGCAACGCCTGGCAATGATGACGCCACAGAATGCGCGTATCTGGTATATCAGTGCGAAAGAACCGCATAATAAAACCGCTTATTTTGTCGATGCGCCTTACCAGGTGGATAAAATCAGCGACAAAACCTTTGCCGACTGGCAGCAAAAAGCGCAGGGCATTGCGCTGTCGTTACCGGAGTTGAACCCCTACATTCCGGATGATTTCACGCTGATTAAAACGGATAAAAAATACGCGCACCCGGAACTGATCGTTGATGAGCCGGATCTACGCGTGGTGTATGCGCCGAGCCAGTATTTTGCCAGTGAGCCGAAGGCTGACGTCAGCGTGATCCTGCGTAACCCGAAGGCCATGGACAGCGCTCGCAACCAGGTATTATTCGCACTTAACGATTACCTGGCGGGGATTGCGCTCGATCAGTTAAGCAACCAGGCGTCGGTAGGTGGAATTGGTTTCTCTACCAACGCTAACAATGGGTTGATGCTTAACGCCAACGGCTATACCCAACGTCTGCCGCAGCTTTTTCAGGCGCTGCTGAGCGGCTATTTCAGCTACACCTCAACGGATGAACAGCTGGAACAGGCGAAATCCTGGTATGCCCAGATGATGGATTCTGCAGAGAAGGGTAAAGCCTACGATCAGGCAATTATGCCAGTGCAAATGCTTTCTCAGGTGCCGTACTTCTCACGCGATGAGCGCCGTAAGCTACTGCCTTCCATCACCCTGAAAGAGGTGATGGCGTACCGCGACGCCTTAAAAACCGGTGCGCGGCCTGAATTCCTGGTAATTGGTAATATGAGCGCCGCTCAGGCGACGACCATGGCGCGGGATATCCAACAACAGCTTGGCGCTAACGGGTCACAGTGGTGTCGCAATAAAGATGTGGTTGTGGACAAGAAGCAGTCCGTCATCTTTGAAAAAGCAGGCAGTAGCACGGACTCCGCGCTGGCGGCGGTATTTGTGCCAACAGGATACGATGAATACGCTAGTTCAGCCTACAGCGCCATGTTAGGGCAGATTGTTCAGCCGTGGTTCTACAATCAACTGCGTACTGAAGAGCAGTTAGGCTACGCTGTATTTGCTTTCCCAATGAGTATTGGCCGTCAGTGGGGAATGGGGTTCCTGCTGCAAAGCAATGATAAGCAGCCGTCTTACCTTTGGGAGCGTTATAAAGCGTTCTTCCCGACGGCGGAAGCGAAGCTGCGGGCGATGAAACCTGAAGAGTTTGCGCAAATTCAGCAGGCGATTATTGCGCAAATGCTGCAGGCGCCGCAAACGCTGGGGGAAGAAGCCTCACAGTTAAGCAAAGATTTTGATCGCGGCAATATGCGCTTCGATTCACGTGATAAAATAGTGGCTCAGATTAAACTGCTGACGCCGCAAAAACTTGCCGACTTCTTCCATCAGGCGGTGGTTGAGCCGCAAGGCATGGCGATACTGTCACAGGTTTCCGGCAGTCAGAACGGGAAAGCAGAATATGTGCACCCGGAAGGCTGGAAAGTGTGGCAGACCGTCAGCGCGTTGCAGCAAACCTTACCCCTGATGAGTGATAAGAATGAATGATGCCGCTGAGTCCCTTGATCCACTGCGCTTGCCCCTGACGGGCGAGCGCCTGATTGAAGCCTCTGCGGGCACCGGTAAAACCTTTACCATCGCCGCCCTGTATTTACGTTTACTGCTTGGACTGGGCGGCTCTGCCGCCTTTCCTCGTCCTCTGACCGTTGAAGAACTGCTCGTGGTCACCTTCACCGAGGCAGCCACCGAAGAGTTGCGCGGTCGAATTCGTAGCAACATTCATGAACTGCGAATTGCCTGCCTGCGTGAAAAGACCGACAACCCGCTAAATGCCCGTTTGTTAGATGAAATCGCCGATAAAAAACAGGCCGCTCACTGGCTGCTATTGGCTGAAAGACAGATGGATGAAGCGGCGGTGTTTACCATCCACGGCTTTTGTCAGCGTATGCTCAGTCTCAACGCCTTTGAATCAGGCATGCTGTTCGAACAGCAACTGATAGAAGATGAATCGCTGCTGCGCTATCAGGCCTGTGCGGACTTCTGGCGTCGGCACTGCTATCCGCTACCCCGCGACATTGCGCAGGTGATTTTTGAAACGTGGAAAGGACCGCAGGCTCTGCTGAGAGACATCGATCGCTATCTGCAGGGGGAAGCGCCGGTCATCAAGGCTCCGCCGTCTGATGACGAAACGCTGGCTTCCCGGCACGAACAAATTCTCACGCGCATTAACCAGATCAAGCAGCAATGGCGTGATTCCGTTGATGAGCTGGATGGCCTGCTGGAAGCCTCCGGGATCGACCGGCGTAAATTTAACCGTGGTAACCAGGGTAAGTGGATCGAAAAGATCAGCGCATGGGCGCAAGAACAAACCCAAAGTTATCAGCTTCCTGACGCGCTGGAGAAATTCTCACAGCGTTTTCTGGAAGAGCGCACTAAAGCGGGCGGAATAACCCCTCAGCACCCGCTGTTTGTCGCTATTGATGAATTGCTTAGCGAACCGTTAACTCTCCGCGATCTGGTGATCACCCGGGCGCTGGCGGAGATCCGTTCGGCGGTTGCCGAGGAGAAACGACGCCGCGGTGAGCTAGGCTTTGACGATATGCTCAGCCGTCTGGATGCGGCGTTGCGCAGTGAAAGCGGCGATGCCCTGGCGACGGCTATCCGTACCCGTTTTCCGGTCGCGATGATCGATGAATTTCAGGATACCGATCCGCAGCAGTACCGTATTTTTCGCCGGATCTGGCAGCATCAGCCGGATACCGCACTGCTGCTGATTGGCGACCCAAAACAGGCGATTTACGCGTTCCGCGGCGCGGATATCTTCACCTATATGAAGGCGCGCAGCGAGGTCAGCGCACACTATACGCTCGATACCAACTGGCGTTCGGCCCCCGGCATGGTCAATAGCGTAAATACGCTTTTCAGCCAGATGGATGACGCATTTATGTTCCGCGAAATCCCCTTTAGCCCGGTAAAATTTGCAGAAAAAAACCAGTCGTTTCGGTTTGTTTTACATGGTGAGACACAGCCAGCCATGAGCATGTGGCTGATGGAAGGGGAAAGCTGCGGCGTAGGCGATTATCAGAACTACATGGCCCAGGTGTGCGCCACGCAAATTCGCGACTGGCTTAAGGCCGGGCAGTCTGGCGCTGCGCAACTGGTCAGTGGTAAAACATCCAGTCCGGTACGCGCGTCGGATATCAGCGTACTGGTTCGTAGCCGCCAGGAGGCGGCACTGGTCCGTGATGCGCTGACGCAGCTGGCAATTCCCTCCGTCTACCTTTCCAACCGTGACAGCGTATTTGAAACGCTGGAAGCGCGGGAGTTGCTGTGGGTGCTGCAGGCGGTGATGACGCCGGAACGTGAGAACACGCTGCGTAGCGCGCTGGCGACCTCAATGATGGGGCTGAATGCGCAGGATCTTGAAGCCTTAAATAACGACGAAAATGCCTGGGATGCGGTGGTCGAAGAGTTTGATGGCTATCGTCAGATCTGGCATAAACGCGGCGTGATGCCGATGCTGCGCGCGCTGATGACAACCCGCCAGATTGCGGAAAACCTGCTGGCGACGGCGGGGGGCGAACGCCGCCTGACCGATATTTTACATATCAGCGAACTGTTGCAGGAAGCGGGCTCGCAGCTGGAAAGCGAGCATGCGCTGGTGCGCTGGCTGTCCCAGCATATTCTTGAACCCGACAGCAACGCGTCCAGCCAGCAGCTCAGGCTGGAAAGCGACAAGCATCTGGTCAAAATCGTCACTATCCATAAATCTAAAGGGCTGGAGTATCCGCTGGTCTGGTTGCCGTTTATCACGAATTTCCGCGTCGAGGATCAGGCTTTCTACCACGATCGCAGCTCTTTTGAAGCCGTGCTGGATCTCAGCGATGCCGAGGAGAGCGTTGAGCTGGCTGAAGCGGAGCGTCTGGCGGAAGACCTGCGTTTGCTCTATGTCGCGCTAACCCGTTCGGTATGGCACTGCAGCCTTGGCGTGGCGCCGTTGGTGCGACGTCGGGGCGATAAAAAAGGGGATACCGATGTGCATCACAGCGCCCTTGGTCGCCTGTTGCAAAAAGGTGAGCTGATGGATGCCGCGGGTCTGCGTAGTGCGATTGAAGCACTGTGTAGCGACGATATTGCCTGCCAGACGCCTGCGCAGCCTGACGGTGAACCCTGGCAGGTTGCACAGACTGTTAGCTGCGAACTGAGTGCGAAAATACTGCAGCGTACGCCCGGCGATAGCTGGCGCGTGACCAGTTATTCCGGTCTGCAGCAGCGTGGGCATGGAATCGCGCAGGATCTGATCCCGCGACTGGATATTGATGCCGCAGGCGTTGGTGAGGTTATTGAAGAGTCAGGGCTTACTCCGCATCAGTTCCCGCGCGGCGCTTCGCCAGGTACATTCTTGCATAGCCTGTTTGAAGATCTCGACTTTACTCAACCGGTAGATCCGAGTTGGGTCGAGGAAAAACTGGCGTTGGGCGGTTATGACGCGCACTGGACGCCGGTTTTGACCGAATGGCTGGATGCCATTTTGCAGGCGCCTCTCAACGAGACGGGCGTGAGTTTGAGCCATCTTTCCGCGGGTGAAAAACAGGTGGAGATGGAGTTTTACCTGCCGATTTCGCAGCCGCTGATGGCCAGCCAACTTGATGCGTTAATTCGCCAATACGATCCTCTCTCAGCGGGGTGCCCTGCGTTGGAATTTATGCAGGTACGCGGCATGCTGAAAGGATTTATTGACCTGGTTTTCCGCCACCAGGGGCGTTATTACCTTCTCGATTACAAATCGAACTGGCTTGGGGAAGACAGCTCAGCGTATACGCAGCAGGCGATGGCCTCTGCCATGCAGGCGCATCGCTACGACCTGCAGTATCAACTTTATAGCCTGGCGCTGCATCGCTACTTGCGCCATCGCATTGCTGATTATGATTATGAACGCCATTTTGGCGGCGTTATTTATCTCTTCTTGCGTGGCATTGACAGTGAAAATCCGCAACAGGGAATTTACGCGACCCGACCTGACGGGGAGTTAATCGCCTTGATGGACGAGATGTTTGTCGGTGCGCCACTGGAGGAGATGTCATGATAATCCAGAAACGATTACTGGAAGCTGTGGAGCAAAAACAGCTCCGGCCTCTGGATGCCCAGTTTGCGCTGGCGGTTGCCGGAAATGACAACCCTGCCGTTGCGCTGGCGGCGGCGTTGCTTAGTCGTGAAGCAGGAGAAGGGCACGTCTGCTTACCACTTTCACGGTTATCCCTGAGCGAGGATGCCCATCCCCTTTTAAGCGCCTGGCTCGCTGAAGTGGGAGAGCCAGAAGACTGGACGGAATGTCTGCTGGCCTCCGGGGCGGTAAGCCGTGGTGAGCAACCCACGCCGCTGGTGCTGCACGGCGATCGCTTGTATCTGAACCGGATGTGGCATAACGAACGGGCGGTGGCTCGCTTTTTCAGTGAAGTTAACCACGCCATTGAGGTGGATGAACAACGGCTGACCCACACGCTGGCGGCGTTGTTTCCACCAGCGGAAGGTGTTAACTGGCAAAAAGTGGCCGCTGCGGTGGCGTTGACCCGTCGTATATCGGTGATCTCCGGCGGGCCGGGGACCGGAAAAACGACAACAGTTGCGAGGCTTTTGGCGGCGTTGATTCAGATGGCGGAGGGAGAACGCTGCCGTATTCGCCTGGCGGCTCCTACTGGAAAGGCGGCAGCGCGCCTGACTGCCTCGCTGGGCGCAGCGCTACGAGAACTTCCGTTAACCGAAGAGCAAAAGAAACGCATTCCCGATGACGCCAGTACGTTGCATCGATTATTAGGCGCTCAGCCAGGCAGTCAGCGCCTGCGCCATCATGCGGGAAACCCGCTGCATCTGGATGTGCTGGTGGTGGATGAAGCCTCGATGATTGATTTGCCGATGATGTCGCGCCTTATCGATGCGCTGCCGCCGCACGGGCGGGTGATTTTTCTTGGCGATCGTGACCAGCTCGCTTCCGTCGAAGCGGGGGCGGTGCTGGGGGATATCTGTGCTTTCGTCGGTGACGGGTTTACCCCGGAACGCGCCCGCCAGCTCAGTCGTCTGACCGGAAGCGCTATTCCGGCAGGTCCGGGAACTCAGGCCGCCGCTTTGCGCGACAGTTTGTGTCTGCTGCAAAAGAGTTACCGTTTCGGTAGCGATTCCGGAATCGGTCAGTTGGCTGCTGCGATTAATCGTGGTGACAAAGCCGCGCTCAAAACGGTCTTCCAGCAGGGGTTTAGCGACATTGAAAAACGCACGCTACATAGCAGCGAAGATTACGCCGCGATGTTGGATGAGGCGCTGGCGGGTTATGGGCACTATCTGGATTTACTGCGAGAGGGCGCTGAGCCGGATGCCGTCATTCAGGCCTTCAATGAGTATCAGTTGTTGTGTGCCCTGCGTGAAGGTCCGTTTGGCGTGGGTGGTTTGAATGAACGCCTTGAGCAGGTGATGGCGCAAAAACGTAAAATTCATCGTTCAACGCATAGCCGCTGGTATGAGGGAAGACCGGTGATGATCGCGCGCAATGACAGTTCGCTGGGATTATTTAACGGTGATATCGGCATTGCCCTCGATCGTGGACAGGGCCTGAGGGTGTGGTTTGCGCTGCCGGACGGTTCTATCAAATCAGTCCAGCCCAGTCGCTTACCTGAACATGAAACCACCTGGGCGATGACCGTGCACAAATCGCAGGGATCTGAGTTTGACCATGCGGCGTTGATTTTACCCAGCCAGCATTCACCCGTGGTTACCCGCGAGCTGGTCTATACCGCCGTCACCCGCGCGCGCCGGCGTCTGTCACTGTATGCCGATGAGCGGATATTAAGTAACGCCATTGCCACCCGCACCGAACGTCGCAGCGGATTGTCGGCGTTGTTTAATCAATAAAATTCGTTGCCGGATAAGGCATTTATACCGCATCCGGCAACGACCACTACCCCAAATCCGCCATCAGCACCTTTGACCGCCGCTGATAGTTGTACATCTCTTTCTTGCTTTCCGGCAGCAGGTCGATATCCACTGGCGTGAAACCACGTTCCTGGAACCAGTGAATGCTGCGCGTGGTCAGCACGAACAGTTTGCTCAGTCCCATTTGCCGGGCCTGCGCGGCGATCCGCTCCAGCAATACTTCCCCGCGCGATGAGCTACGGTAGTCCGGATGCACCGCCACGCACGCCATTTCGCCAATTCTCTCCTCCGGGAAAGGGTACAGAGCGGCGCAGGCGATGGTCAGGTTATCGCGCTGAATAATCGTGAATTTGTCGATCTCCATTTCCAGTTGTTCGCGGGAGCGACGTACCAGAATGCCTTGTTGCTCCAGCGGACGGATCAGCTCCAGAATCCCGCCGATATCGTTAATGGTAGCGCGGCGGATCTGCTCGGCGCTTTCCATTACGATCTGCGTACCGATCCCGTCACGGGAGAACAGTTCCTGCAGCAATGCGCCATCTTCCTGATAGCTGATCAGATGGCAGCGCCGTACCCCACTGCGACAGGCTTTCACTGCCCCACGCAGGAAGCGCACTGTGCCGGAGCTGTAATCGCCTTTCTCTTCCTGCAACTCAACGCGCGCCTGGGCTTCGTTAGGAAACAGCTCGGAAATAATATCGCCATCATCGTTGGTGACGCCCTGAGAGGAGCAAAAGCCGATCATTTTCTCTGCCTTCAGTTTGATAGCCAACTGTGTGGCGACCTCTTCTGAAGTCAGGTTAAAGCTCTCACCGGTGACGGAAACGGCGACCGGACCCATCAGCACAATCGCGCCACTGTCTAACTGACGGTGAATGGCATCTTCATCAATACGACGAATACGTCCGCTATGGCAGTAATCCACGCCGTCATCAACGCCCAGCGGCTGGGAGATAATAAAATTACCGCTGACCACATTGATGTGCGCCCCCTGCAATGGCGTATTATTCAGGCTCATTGACAGGCGGGCGGTAATATCAAGCTGAAGTAACCCCGCCGCCTGCTTGACCAGCTCCAGGGTTTTAGCGTCGGTAACGCGCGTATTCTTGTGGTACACCGGTTCATGATGATGCGCCGCAAGATTGGCATCAATCTGCGGCCGTGCGCCATAGACCACGACAAGGCGGATGCCGAGACTATGAAGAAGGCCAATGTCATTGACGATACTGGAAAAGTTTTCATGCTCGATGGCTTCGCCGCCCAGCATAATGACAAACGTCTTTCCCCGATGGGTATTGATATAGGGAACAGAATGGCGGAATCCCTGTACCAGTTCGGTTCTACGCTCCTTCACCACGGCACACCCTCATTGCATGATTATTCGTAATTTGTGTATTTTTATTCTGTTTTGGCGCTGTGCGCAAGCGTAATTTTTACCCATGCCGAAGATTTTTCTCAGTAATGCCGTGAATATAAAAAGAATGTTTACCCTTTTATAGATGACAGATTATGCGTCATTCGCTAAAGTTTCCGGTCAATTCAGACGTTTTACGTATTACCTCAATAAAGATTTCTTTTTGCTCGGGAGAAGCATGTCGGGATCCAATTCAGCAATCAGTCGCCGCCGTTTACTGAAAGGTGCGGGTGCTATGTGGCTTTTGAGCGTCAGCCAGGTTGGTCTGGCTGCCATGAGTCAGGTCGTTGCCGTACGTGTCTGGCCAGCGTCCAGCTACACCCGCGTCACGGTAGAATCAAACCGTCTGCTGAAATACAAACAGTTTGCCCTGAGTAATCCTGAGCGTGTGGTTGTGGATATTGAAGGCGTTAATTTGAACTCGGTGCTCAAGGGCATGGGTGCGCAGATCCGTCCTGACGATCCGTATATTAAATCGGCGCGCGTCGGGCAGTTTGACCCACAGACCGTGCGGATGGTGTTCGAGCTGAAACAGAATGTGAAGCCGCAACTTTTTGCGCTGGCTCCGGTGGCGGGCTTTAAAGAACGTCTGGTGATGGATCTCTATCCTGCGAATGCCCAGGATGTTCAGGATCCGCTGCTGGCGTTGCTGGAAGAATACAACAAGGGCGATCTGGACAAACAGGTGCCGCCTGCGCAAAGTGGCCCGCAGCCGGGTAAAGCGGGGCGCGATCGTCCCATTGTCATTATGCTCGACCCAGGGCATGGCGGAGAGGACTCCGGTGCGGTGGGGAAATACAAGACGCGTGAAAAAGATGTGGTGCTGCAGATTGCCCGACGTCTGCGAGCCCTCATAGAGAAAGAGGGCAACATGAAGGTCTTTATGACGCGAAATGAAGATATCTTCATTCCGCTTAAAGTCCGCGTGGCGAAAGCGCAGAAGCAGCGTGCAGACCTGTTTGTCTCTATTCACGCCGATGCATTTACCAGTCGACAGCCCAGAGGTTCGTCGGTATTTGCGCTCTCGACTAAAGGGGCGACCAGCACCGCCGCGAAATATCTGGCGCAAACTCAGAACGCCTCGGATTTGATTGGCGGCGTCAGCAAGAGCGGCGATCGCTACGTCGACCATACCATGTTCGACATGGTGCAATCGCTGACCATCGCCGACAGCCTGAAGTTTGGTAAAGCGGTATTGAATAAGCTCGGTAAAGTTAACAATCTGCATAAGAACCAGGTTGAACAAGCCGGGTTTGCGGTACTTAAAGCGCCGGATATTCCGTCTATTCTGGTGGAAACCGCATTTATCAGTAACGTTGAGGAAGAGCGCAAGCTCAAAACTGCGACCTTCCAGCAGGAAGTTGCCGAGTCGATTCTGGCGGGGATCAAAGCCTACTTTGCCGATGGTGCGACGCTGGCGAGAAGGGGATAACAAAAAAGCGCTGAAAAGCGCTTTTTTTATGGACCGCAGATACAAAAAAACACCCTTTAGGGTGTTTATAATGTTGGTTGCGGGGGCCGGATTTGAACCGACGACCTTCGGGTTATGAGCCCGACGAGCTACCAGGCTGCTCCACCCCGCGTCACCGTACTGCTTTATATTTTATCAAATTTGATTGGTTGCGGGGGCCGGATTTGAACCGACGACCTTCGGGTTATGAGCCCGACGAGCTACCAGGCTGCTCCACCCCGCGTCACCGTACTGCTTTTATTTCATCAAATTTTAATTGGTTGCGGGGGCCAGATTTGAACTGACGACCTTCGGGTTATGAGCCCGACGAGCTACCAAGCTGCTCCACCCCGCGTCCGTGGATGCGCACTATACTCTGCTCGCATTTTCATGCAACCCTTTTTTCACCTTGATCACGTTTTTAAGGTGAAAATGAACAAAAACAACGCATTCTGGATTGTTTTTTGCTCAAAATTTGCGTTCGGGTATGTATACGCATTTCATTAGGTTCGGGGGTTTGTTATCTTCGTCTCGCATTCAGGCAACATAAGACGAGAACAATGAAAGGACGTTGGGCAAAATATCTTCTTGCGGGAGCAGTCGTCGCGATGCTCGCCGCGTGTTCCTCAAAACCCACCGATCGTGGGCAGCAGTATAAAGACGGGAAATTTACCCAGCCTTTCTCACTGGTGAACCAGCCTGATGCGGTTGGCGCACCAATCAATGCCGGTGATTTCGCCGAGCAGGTTAATCAAATTCGCAGCGCTTCGCCACGTTTGTACGGCAACCAGAGCAACGTTTACAACGCTATCCAGCAGTGGTTACGTGCGGGCGGTGATACGCGCAGTATGCGCCAGTTTGGTATTGATGCCTGGCAAATGGAAGGGGCGGACAACTACGGTAACGTCCAGTTTACCGGTTACTACACGCCGGTTATTCAGGCGCGCCATACGCGCCAGGGCGAGTTTCAGTATCCTATCTATCGCATGCCGCCAAAACGTGGGCGCTTACCAAGCCGTGCCGAGATTTACGCGGGCGCGCTGAGCGACAACTACATTCTGGCGTACAGCAACTCCCTGATGGATAACTTCATTATGGATGTGCAGGGCAGTGGTTACATCGATTTTGGCGATGGCAGTCCGCTTAACTTCTTTAGCTATTCCGGGAAAAACGGCCACGCCTATCGCAGCATCGGTAAGGTGCTTATCGACCGTGGCGAAGTGAAAAAAGAAGATATGTCGATGCAGGCTATTCGCCATTGGGGTGAAACGCACAGCGAAGCCGAAGTGCGTGAGCTGTTGGAGCAGAACCCATCGTTTGTCTTCTTTAAACCGCAATCTTTTGCACCGGTCAAAGGGGCCAGCGCGGTACCGTTGATTGGCCGCGCATCTGTGGCTTCTGACCGCAGTATCATTCCGGCGGGCACAACATTGCTGGCGGAAGTCCCGTTACTGGACAATAACGGCAAGTTTACCGGCCAGTACGAACTGCGCCTGATGGTGGCGTTAGATGTGGGTGGCGCTATTAAAGGGCAACACTTCGATATCTATCAGGGCATTGGTGCTGACGCCGGACACCGTGCGGGGTGGTATAATCACTACGGTCGCGTCTGGGTACTGAAAACAGCGCCGGGTACGGGTAACGTGTTCAGCGGTTAATAGCCGGATGGCGCTCGATATTAATGAATTTGAGGTGTTATGTCTGTGGTTATCAGTGATGCCTGGCGCCAGCGTTTTGGCGGTACGGCGCGTCTGTATGGCGAAAATGCGCTGCAGTTGTTTGCCCAATCGCACGTTTGTGTGGTCGGGATTGGCGGGGTAGGGTCGTGGGCGGCGGAAGCGCTGGCGCGTACCGGTATTGGTGCCATCACGCTCATCGATATGGATGATGTGTGCGTCACCAATACTAACCGCCAGATCCATGCTCTGCGCGATAACGTCGGCCAGGCAAAAGCTGAAGTGATGGCTGAACGTATCCGTCAGATTAACTCGGAGTGCCGGGTGAACGTGGTCGATGATTTTGTCACGCCGGATAATGTTGCTGAGTATATGAGTGCGGGTTATTCGTATGTCATTGATGCGATTGACAGCGTGCGCCCAAAAGCGGCACTGATCGCCTGGTGTCGGCGTAACAAAATTCCGCTGGTGACCACCGGTGGTGCGGGAGGGCAGATCGACCCGACGCAGATACAGGTCGTTGATTTGGCAAAAACTATCCAGGATCCGCTGGCAGCCAAGCTACGCGAGCGACTGAAAAGCGATTTTGGCGTGGTGAAAAACAGCAAAGGCAAGTTGGGCGTGGACTGTGTGTTCTCGACCGAAGCGCTGGTTTACCCGCAGGCAGATGGCTCGGTATGTGCGATGAAAGCGACGGCGGAAGGGCCGAAGCGAATGGATTGCGCATCCGGTTTTGGCGCGGCCACTATGGTGACCGCCACCTTTGGCTTTGTTGCCGTCTCACACGCGCTGAAGAAGATGATGGCGAAAGCGGCGCGCCAGAGTTGAGTGTGATGTGCCGGATAAGACGCGTTCGCGTCGCCATCCGGCAACCATCAAACCTGTCGGGCAGCCTCAAGAATCGCCTCGTTCAGAGCATGCAGCCCCTGGGTACGCGAGGCGCTGAGCTGCGCGCGTAAACCTAGCTCGTCAAATAATGCCATAGGCGAATGCGCCAGTAACTCGGCTGCAGTTTTACCTTCGACCGCCGTGAGTAATACCGCCAGCAGCCCGCGAACAATGCGACCTTCGCTGTCGCCGAAGAAATGCAAAGTACCATTCTCATGAAGGGTATGCCCCAGCCAAACGCGGTTTTCGCAGCCCGCGATCTCTTTGGCCTGCGCCTTTAGCGAATCCGGAAGCGCTGGCAACTGCTTACCCAGCAGAATCAGCTGGCGATATTTATCTTCCCACTGGGTGAGCGAGGTAAAGGTATTGCGTAACGTCTCTTCCGTTACGGTTGTGCCAAACGGGTGTCCGGCGAACAGAGGGCTTGTCATTAATCCACCAATATTTCCAGCGCGCGGTCAACGGCTGCGACCAACGCATCTACATCACTTTGCGTATTATAAGGTGCAAATGAGGCGCGTAGCGTCCCGGATACGCCCAGTTCTGCCAGCAGCGGTTGCGCACAGTGTTGTCCTGCACGCAGTGCAATGCCATATTCGGCCAGCAACGTCACCATGTCGCTGTGATGAACACCTGCGAAATCAAAGGCTAACAGACTGGAGTCCTGGCAGCGGAAGGAGCGAAAGCCGGGGCGTTTCGCCAGTGCATCTTCTGCCAGCGTCGCCAGACCCCGGCTCCAGTTTTCGGCCTGCACCACGTCAACGTCCGCCAGCCATTCGAGCGCCGCGCTTAGCCCGATAACGCCAGCAACGTTAGGCGTACCGGCCTCCAGCTTCCATGGAGCAGCCTGGGTGGTGAAACCGTCAAAACTGACTTCGCTAATCATTTTACCCCCACCGAGCCAGGGAGACATGGCATCCAGCAGTTCCGGTTTACCGTACAGCACGCCAATGCCGGTGGGGCCATACAGCTTGTGGCCCGAGAACGCATAGAAATCAATGTCTAATTGCTGTACGTCGGCGGGGAAATGGACAATCCCCTGGGCACCATCCACCATCACCACCATTCCAGCCGCATGGGCGAGCGTAATGGCGCGGGCCAGATCCGGGCAACCGCCGGTAACGTTCGACATCTGCCCAAGCGCCAGAATGCGGCTGCGTGGAGTGATGAGTTGCGTGAGGCATTCAACGTCTGGCAATAAATGGGCGTTAAGCGGCAGCCTGACGACCTTCGCCCCCGTTTGCTCCGCCACCATCAGCCAGGGCACGAGGTTGGCATGATGCTCTGCTGCGCTAACGATAATCTCATCACCCGGTTGTAAGCGCGGTCGCGCATAGCTTTGGGCAACCATGTTGATCGCTTCCGTCGTACCGCGGGTCCAGACGATTGTTTTGTCATCCGGCGCATTAATCAGGCTTGCGACTTTTTCCCGCGCGGCTTCATAGCGTGCGGTCAGGCGCTGTGCTTCGGCAAACTGGCTGCGATGGACGTTCCCGGCGCTCAGGCTATAAAACTGATGGGTGGCCTCAATCACTGCCTGCGGCTTCAGTGCGGTAGCAGCGCTGTCGAGATAGACGCCAGCATCGTTGAGTGCGGGAAATTGCGCGCGAAACTGCGCGGGGTTAAAAGCGTTCATGGTATTCCTCAGTTCAGTAAACCGATCGTGGCGCAAAAAGGGCGCTGATACAAGGGGGGGGCTAACCATCGGAATACTCTGGATATCCTGGCAAAGTCCACGCAGTGTCTTATGCTATATACCGTTAGGCGAGCAATTTAGCCTGTTACGGAGTGTGTTTTTAATAGCATAAATCGCTTTAAGGAGAAAAAGATGAAAAAGACTGCCGCAATTATCTCTGCTTGTATGCTGACTTTTGCCCTGAGCGCCTGTTCTGGTTCGAATTACGTGATGCACACCAATGATGGTCGATCAATCGTATCTGATGGTAAGCCACAGACCGACAATGAAACGGGGATGATTTCGTATAAAGACGCTAACGGCAACAAACAGCAGATTAACCGTACCGATGTGAAAGAGATGGTAGAACTGGATAACTAACCGGTCGTCCATCGACAAAGAGTCGGACAAAAAAAAGCACCGCAATTTGGCGGTGCTACATTAATCACTATGGACAGACAGGGTAAATGTACAGGAAGTGAAAAAGGGTAGCTTTGCTACCATGGTCTGAATCGCAGACCAATTGCAAACACAACAACACAACATCACAACCGTAAGCCAAAAGCCCACCAGAACACGCATTCCGATAAAACTTTTCGTTCCGGCTTCAGGAAGTGCCGCCACTATAGGTATTTGCTGGTAGAACCTCAACGGACAATTTATAATGGCTCAGATAAAAAAAACTAATAGGTTACAACCTGTTGGTTAATTGTTAAATTCATTTAACATCAAAGCCTAAAAGTCATGTCAAAACGATTACCACCCCTAAATGCGTTGCGTGTTTTTGATGCTGCAGCGCGTCATTTGAGCTTTACTCGCGCAGCAGAAGAGCTTTTTGTGACGCAGGCCGCAGTAAGTCATCAAATCAAGTCACTTGAGGATTTCCTGGGGCTGAAGCTGTTTCGTCGACGCAATCGATCTTTGCTGTTAACGGAAGAAGGCCAAAGCTACTTTCTCGACATCAAAGAGATTTTTTCGCAATTAACCGACGCGACGCGTAAACTTCAGGCACGCAGTGCAAAAGGTGCGCTCACCGTGAGTTTATTGCCCAGTTTTGCAATCCAATGGATGGTTCCCAGACTCTCTAGCTTTAACTCAGCTTATCCGGGAATCGATGTCAGGATCCAGGCGGTGGACCGTCAGGAAGACAAACTGGCTGACGACGTTGATGTGGCGATTTTCTACGGACGTGGCAACTGGCCGGGTCTGCGTGTTGAAAAATTGTACGCAGAATATCTATTGCCGGTCTGCTCGCCGCTATTACTCACCGGTGATAAACCGCTAAAGACGCCCGAAGATCTGGCGAAACACACATTATTGCACGATGCGTCGCGCCGTGACTGGCAAGCCTATACGCGCCAGCTTGGCCTGAATCATATCAACGTACAGCAGGGACCCATCTTCAGCCATAGCGCCATGGTGCTCCAGGCTGCTATCCATGGACAGGGAATTGCGTTGGCTAATAACGTCATGGCGCAATCCGAAATAGAAGCCGGACGTCTGGTCTGTCCGTTTAATGATGTTCTGGTCAGCAAAAACGCATTTTATCTGGTTTGTCATGACAGTCAGGCAGAACTGGGTAAAATAGCCGCCTTCCGTCAGTGGATTCTGGCGAAAGCGGCCACGGAACAAGAAAAATTCCGCTTTCGTTATGAACAATAATTTACGTAGGGTATTCACATGACCAGCCGTTTTATGCTGATTTTTGCCGCCGTAAGTGGCTTTATCTTTGTGGCGTTGGGCGCCTTTGGGGCACATGTTCTGAGTAAAACCCTCGGTGTCGTTGAGATGGGGTGGATCCAGACTGGCCTCGAGTATCAGGCGTTCCATACGCTGGCTATATTTGGCCTGGCCGTCGCCATGCAGCGGCGTATTAGCATTTGGTTTTACTGGAGTAGCGTGTTTTTGGCATTAGGAACGGTGCTGTTTAGCGGCAGCCTGTATTGCCTCGCGCTCTCGCATTTACGCCTGTGGGCGTTTGTTACCCCTGTCGGCGGTTTCAGCTTCCTTGTGGGCTGGGCGCTGATGTTAGTGGGCGCTATTCGATTGAAACGTAAGGGCGTTAGTCATGAATAAGGTTGTATTGTTGTGTCGCCCAGGTTTTGAAAAAGAGTGCGCCGCAGAAATTACGGATAAAGCAGGACGCCGGGAAATCTTCGGTTTTGCCCGCGTGAAAGACAATGCGGGTTACGTCATCTTCGAATGCTATCAGCAGGACGATGCCGAAAAGTTAGTGAAAGAGTTGCCGTTTAGCTCGCTGATTTTTGCCCGTCAAATGTTTGTGGTGGGCGAACTGCTGCAATATTTACCGCCGGAAGACCGCATTACGCCGATTGTCGGCATGTTGCAGGGCGTGGTAGAGAAAGGCGGCGATCTGCGCGTTGAAGTTGCTGATACCAATGAAAGCAAAGAGTTGGTTAAATTTTGCCGTAAATTTACCGTACCACTGCGCGCGGCGCTGCGGGAAGCGGGCGTGCTGGCAAAATATGAAACGCCAAAACGTCCGGTGGTTCATGTGTTCTTTATCGCACCTGGCTGCTGCTATACCGGCTATTCCTGGCCTGACAATAACTCCCCGTTCTACATGGGCATTCCGCGTCTGAAGTTCCCGGCCGATGCGCCGAGCCGTTCAACACTGAAGCTGGAAGAAGCGCTGCACGTGTTTATTCCTGCCGATGAGTGGGATGAACGTCTGGCTAACGGAATGTATGCGGTGGATTTAGGGGCATGCCCGGGCGGTTGGACCTATCAACTGGTTAAACGCAACATGTGGGTTTACTCCGTGGATAATGGTCCGATGGCGCAAAGTCTGATGGATACCGGACAAGTTACCTGGCTGCGCGAAGACGGATTTAAGTACCGGCCAAATCGCAATAACATTTCGTGGATGGTTTGCGACATGGTGGAAAAGCCCGCGAAGGTTGCCGCCCTGATGGCGCAGTGGCTGGTCAACGGCTGGTGTCGTGAGACTATTTTCAACCTCAAGCTGCCGATGAAAAAACGCTACGAAGAGGTGTCGCAAAACCTGGCTTATATTCAGGCACAGCTTGACGAGCATGGCGTAAATGCCCAGATTCAGGCGCGTCAGCTGTATCATGACCGTGAAGAAGTCACCGTGCACGTCCGTCGCCTGTGGGCTGCTGTTGGTGGTCGTCGCGACGAGCGATAAGGTAAAATTGCAGGCCGGATGAAGGCGTAAATGCCTCATCCGGCCTGTATTGTTTCAATTAGCGGCGTATCTGAAATAATATGCGTCACATCATCCAGATGCCCAATCCGGGCCTCCCCCGAACGATTAAATTTACTTTTATCGATCAGCAATAATGACTGCGCTGCGCGCTTAAGCAGAATGGACTTGAAGTCGGCATTGGTCGCGTTAGAGTCCCAGAGTGCGCCGTCGCTGTCGATCCCTACGCAGGAAAAAATAAACAGATCGATCTCGAGTGGTTTGAGCTGCGAGATGAGCGAGGGGTTAACATAGCAACCGTATTTACGCTCAAGGCGACCGCCGGAGCTGATGAGCTGAAGGTGTTCGCGTTTAGCCAATTCCTGGCAAATGGGCTGGCTGTTGGTAAAGACGTGAATGTTGATGTCCGGTAACTGTCGCGCCAGGTACCAGCACGTTGAGCTGGCGTCCAGGGCTATCACCATACCTTCTTCGATCCATGCCAGCGCTTCGCGGGCAATATTCGCTTTGTGGGCATAGTGGCTTTTGAGTCGCATATGAAACGGGTCGCCGCTGTCCTGATTTTCCCGATGAATCACTTTGGCCCGCCCGTGATTGCGCAGCACTTTTCCCTGGGCTTGTAGCTCGCTGAGATCGCGGCGGATGGTCTCTTTGCTGACCTTAAGTTGCAAAGCAAGGGTTTCGGTTGTCAGATTTTTGTGGTTGGTAAGCAGATCTACGATCGCCTGCTGGCGCGTCGCTTTCATGTTCTGATCCTCATCTTATGATGAATGCCCGTAGCTGACGGGCATTCAGACCAGAGATTACGGGGTTACTCCTTTTTTTAATAGAATATTCCCGTACTTTGCCCGCTCTCCAGTGATAACGATCGCAAACGCCTGTTGCGCGCGTTCATAGAAGGCATAGCGGTCAATACGCGTGATGTCCGGGCAGGGGGTTTGCAGTGAAAGCGCCTGACGATAGCGGGCCTCGACGTCAGGATCGAGGGCATCGCCTTCAACAGCCGCCATCATCACCAGCGGTGGGGCATAGCTGTCCAGTTCAAAGAGCGGAATAATCGCCTGTAGCAGGTCGCTGACCAGCAGACCGTCGGTGCGGATAACCTGCGGTCCCATGCTGTGGGCCGGGAAGTGGGCATCGGAAAATATAATCTCATCGCCGTGCCCCATTTCAGCCAGTACCTTCAGCAGGTCGGGCGAAATTAAGGGAGATATTGTTTTGAGCATATTACTCAACTCCTGTTAGTTCGGATTCGGTTTGCGGATAAAAGTAACGGTACTGGTAGCGTACCTGCCCGCGTGCCTGTTCCGGTGAGGCAAATTCCCCAATGCCCGACCACGCAAACATTGCGGCACCTGCCACGGTGGTTTCGGCGTCATCCAGCACTTTGACAGGTATCCCGAGAACATTCGCTTTGATCTGATTCCACAACGCGTTACGGCTTCCCCCACCAACCAATAGCAGTTCTGTGGCCTGGAAATGACCGATTTTTTCCAGCGTATGGAGGTTTCGCTGCAGCTGTTCTGTCAGTCCTTCCAGCGCGGCGCGATAAAAGTGCCCACGGGTGGTATTGAGCGTAACCCCTTGCCAGCCCGCATTCTGACAGGCCAGCAGGTCGCAGTGCATCTTCACTCCTTCGGCGCCTGCCGGGATGGCCCTGGCTTCGTCAATCAACGTCTGCCAGGGGGTGTCGGCAGTCCACAACAGCTTACGCACCCACTCAAGTACACCGGAAGCCAGCCACTGCATGCCGGGGTTATTCAGTCCAGCCTGGCTATCCAGCTCACAAGTGGAACCCGCATATTGGCTGAGCTGGGAGGTATCCACCTGCGCACTGCGCACCATCAGAATTTCCCATGTGCCGGAAGAGAGCACCGGTTCATCTGGCTGGGCTCCAGCGCCAAATAGCGCAAACTGCGTGTCGTGTCCGGCAGAGATGACCGGAATTCCCGCCGTAAGCCCGAGCAGGCTGGCAGCCTCTGGTTGCAAAGCCCCAATCTGTTCGCCTGCTTCAACCAGGCGCGGGAACAGACGGCGCGGTATGCCCGTAGCCTGCAAAATGTCATGACTAAAATCGCGCTGCCGGATGTCCAGCAGCTGACTGGTGCCCGCCATGGTGATATCTGTAGTGAACTCGCCGGTTAAACGGTGGTTGATAAGCGACGAGATAAACAACCAGGCGTGCGCCTGCTCCAGAAATTGCGGATGGTTTTCTTTCAGCCACACCAGTTTATACAGCGTGTTGAAGCTAAATGCGCCGACGCCGGAAATTTCCTGCAATTGCTGCGGTGATATGTAGCGGTGAATATTCTCCATCACCGCTGCGGTGCGTGGGCATTTCCAGCTAATCACCGGATACAGCTGCTTGCCGTTCTTATCAACCAGCGCGCCGTCTACGCCAAAAGTGGTGACGGCGATCCCGCGGACATGGCAGGCGGCTAGTTGCGTGCAGAGGCGCTGACAGCAATCGGCGAAGCGTTGCAGAATGGACTCCAGCGACCATTGATGCCAGGTACTGTTTTCTGTTGCGATGTCACTGGCGTTCGGGGTTGCTGCGCGGGCGACAATCTTTCCCTGTCGGTCAACGGCGATAGCCCGCACGTTGGTCGCGCCACAGTCGAGAACCAGGATAACGTCTTGTTTCATAATCGCTCCCCAAACGTAGCCGGATGGCGCAGCGCTTACCCGGCCTACAAAATTCACCGCGCAGGCCCGGTAAGCTTGCGCCACCGGGCCAGAGTCGCATTAACGCTTATACAGCGGGCCGTAGTTCTGGCAGGCGCGATAATCCTGGCCTTCCATATCCATACCATGGGCTGCCCAGGCTGAAGGGCGGTAAATTTTTTCGTCTTCCACGTTGTGCATACAAACCGGGATACGCAGCATGGCGGCGAGCGTAATAAAGTCCGCGCCCACGTGACCAATCGTCAGTACGCCGTGGTTTGCGCCCCAGTTAGCCATGACGGAATAGACATCGCTGAACGGGCCTTTACCGGTTAAGCGCGGGGCAAACCAGGTGGTTGGCCAGGTGGAGTTGGTGCGCGCATCAAGCTGGTCGTGCATCTCTTTCGGCAATTCCACGCTCCAGCCTTCCGCGATTTGCAGCACCGGGCCCAGGCCTTTGATGATGTTGATGCGGGTCATGGTGAACGGCACGCCGCCCTCGGTCAGGAAGCGAGAAGAATAGCCGCCGCCGCGGAAGTATTCGTGAATAGCCGGACACCATTCGGTAGCCGCCAGGCAATCATCCGCCTCTTTCTGTGAGATTTCCCAGTGCGGCTTCATGGTCGGTTTCCCTTCGCCGTCGCGCTGTTTGCAGGAGCCATCCAGTGCTGCCGAGCCGGAGTTAATCAGGTGAATAATACCGTGCTCAGCAAGGCCGGTTAGCGGTTTACCCGTGACGCGTTCAACCGCCTCTGGCGACCAGTAGGTTCGCACATCGGCAAAGACCTGCGCTGTGCCGGTGAGTTGATGACCAAACAGCATCGCCACGCCGTTCAGGCTGTCGTTTTCGGTGGCGACAACGAACGGTTCGCGAATGCCGTTCCAGTCAAAGGAGCTGTTGAGCAGTGCTTCGGCGGTATCGCCATTCGGGTATTGATCGGTCCAGTGACGCTGGCCCTGGAAGCCTGCGGCAATCGCGTTGTACCCCAGCGACTCTTCAACCCGACCTTTGTCTGCCAGTTTCTGGTTACCCTGCATCATGTCGCGAATGCACATGGCCATCAGCAGGCTCTCTTTCAGCACCGCACGGCTCTGCTCTGCATTACGCTTATATTGCTGTGCGTTCTGATCTTCACCGTAGCGGAAGTTTTTATCCGCCCACGCCAGCGCCATTTCCAGCTCAGCTTCGTCATAGATTTTTTGGTCGATGCGACGACGCAGTTCGGTCATATCAACGGGTTGAACCTTCATTCCCAGCCAGGATTCAAAGAAGTTATGATCGACAATCGAGCCAGCAATGCCCATTGAAACGCCGCCTACGGACAGGTAGCTTTTGCCTTTCATACTGGCAACCGCCAGGCCCGCGCGGGCAAAGCGCAGCAATTTTTCTTCAACATCGGCAGGGATCGTGGTGTCGCCGGCATCCTGTACGTCATGGCCGTAAATAGAGAAGGCGGGAAGTCCTTTTTGATTATGCGCAGCCAATGCTGCGGCCAGATAAACTGCGCCGGGACGTTCTGTTCCGTTAAAGCCCCAGATAGCTTTTGGGCGCATCGGATCCATGTCGATGGTTTCGCTACCGTAGCACCAGCATGGGGTAACAGTAATCGTCACGCCTACGTTCAGGCTGCTGAATTTTTCTTCACAGGCGGCAGATTCAGCCATCCCGGCAATGCAAGTGTCGGCAATCACACATTCAATTTGTGCGCCACAGGCGTGACGAAGTTTCTCTGTGATCAGCGCAGCAGTGGCTTTGGCCATATTCATGGTTTGCTCTTCGAGCGATTCACGAACACCCATACGGCGCCCATCAATCACCGGACGAATTCCAATTTTCGGTAAGCTATTTTTGTTCATTCGAGGTTCCTCATCTCACTTTATGCCGTGCTGCAAAAGCGGATGTTGAACACCACCGTCGCAGTTGGCTGAATAACCCATTTTTGCTAACTCGAGTTAGCTTAGGTATTAGAGAGTTTTTTGCACAACTTTTTTGTTGTGGAACTGTGAGAGGCTTCACGAGAAGTGGTTAAAATTCGATCTGCGTCAAATAAACCAGGACGGGTATTTTCAATAAAACCTTTTTAAATTAATTGGTTGTAATAAATTGTCTGTTCAGCGTCACAGTTTTAAACCAAATGATTTGGCTATTTTGAGTAGCTAAAATAGCTTTAAAAGGCACTTCGCTAACTCGAGTTAGCATAATTGATAAAACGCATATGAACTTATAGGTAGTATTCGCATTAACGGTGACGATGGCTTCCTGGCAACGTTTTGCGCCTGATTCACTGATTGCAGTTTCTGTATATTGAGGAAAGCAGCAATGTCTGAAACATTTTTACAGATGAGTCATATTACGAAACGTTTTCCCGGCGTATTAGCGTTGAGTAATGTGGATTTTGCTTTACGCAAAGGAGAGGTTCATGCGCTGCTGGGTGAGAATGGCGCAGGAAAGTCTACGTTGATGAAGATTTTATCCGGTGTTTATCAGCCTGATGAAGGGGATATTATTTTTGAGGGACAACCTGTTACTTTTGCGAATCCGTTGAGTGCACAAAGCGCAGGTATCACCATCATTCACCAGGAGTTTAACCTTTTCCCTGAACTCACGGTGGAAGAAAATATATTTATTGGCAGGGAGTTTTGCAAAAATAATCGCTGGCGTCTGGATGAAAAACAACAGCGACAGGCAGCTATCGATATTTTGCAAAAATTAAACCTGAATATCTCTCCAGAAACGCTGGTGGCCGATCTGACCGTCGCGCAACAACAAATGGTTGAGATTGCTAAAGCGATATCGGTGAATGCCAAGATTCTTATTATGGATGAACCGACGGCAGCACTGACTGAAACGGAAATTGACAGCTTATTTCAGGTAACTCGTTTGCTGAAAGAACAGGGAACGGGCATTGTTTATATCTCGCACAGGTTAGAGGAACTGGCGCTGATCGCCGATCGCGCGACGGTGATGCGGGATGGTCAGTTTATTGCCACTGTGGATTATGATGCGGTTAAAATTAGCGATCTGATTGCCATGATGGTTGGGCGCGATCTTGGCAATATCTATCCTCGCCGCGAACCTTTGGCTCAACGCAAGCCGGTGTTGGAAGTAAGCGGTCTGACACGCAATGGCGTATTGAACAATATTGATTTCACTCTGTATCAGGGCGAAATTTTGGGCTTCGCCGGTCTGATGGGGGCAGGACGTACTGAGCTGGCGCGGGCGATTTTTGGTGCGGATCCCATTGATGGCGGAACCCTCAAGCTGAACGGTAGCGTGACGGTAATTAAAGATATTCCTGATGCTATCAAACAGGGTATCAGCTATTTAACCGAGGACAGGAAAAAAGAGGGGCTGGCATTAGGACTGTCCGTTGAGCGCAATATTATGTTGGGCAATTATCCTGAGTATTCCGATCGTTATGGCAACGTGGACAGCAAACGTTGTCAGAAAACCAGCGAAGAACAGGTGAAAGCCCTACGCATTAAAACACCACATTTAGAACAGGCTGCTCTGAATTTAAGTGGTGGTAATCAGCAGAAAATTATTATTGCCAGATGGGTGTGTAAAGACACCGATATTCTCATCTTTGATGAACCCACTCGCGGTATTGATGTGGGTGCCAAACTTGAGATTTATGAATTAATGAATCGACTGGTGGCAAAAGGGAAGTCAATTATAATGATCTCCTCTGAATTACCGGAAGTGCTGGGTATGTGCGATCGCATTTTAGTGATGCGTAATGGACGTATTACCGGGGAGTTAGCTTCTGATGACGCCACACAAGAAAAAATCATGCAATATGCGACGTTAGAGGACTAATTTATGACTATCTCTGTAACCTCTTCAGACAGCAATAATAAGAAAATAAAAATTAACAAAGAACTTTTAATGCGCCTTGCGCCGCTTTTGAGTCTGATTATTTTAGTAATATTTTTTAGCTTTGGTTCGCCATTTTTCTTTAACACTGAAAACATCATGACAATCGCTCTGCAAACTTCAGTGATTGGCATTATGGCGATTGGCGTTACCTTCGTCATTATCACGTCAGGAATCGACCTTTCTCTTGGCTCAGTGGTGGCCTTTTCGGGTGTTGCGGTGGGCATCAGCGCCACGCTGGGATTGCCTCTGCCCGTATGTATTCTGGCCGGGGTGCTGGCCGGTGGATTATGCGGCTATATCAATGGTCTGCTGGTCACCAAAATGACTATCCCACCTTTTATCGCCACGCTGGGCCTGATGATGTCCGTCAGAGGCATCAATATGGTGATGACAGATGGTCGTGCGATTTATTTCGCTGATTACCCCACCTTTAAAATGCTGGCCCAGGGACGTTTGTTCGATGTGTTGCCTTATCCCGTTTTTTACCTGGTGGTGGTGGCGCTAATCGCCGCCTACATCCTGAAGAAAACGGTGATTGGTCGCTATGTTTACGCTGTGGGTAGCAATGAGGTGGCCGCACACCTTTCCGGTATTAAAGTTCAACGCGTCAAAATTTTCGTCTACGCCTTTTGCGGTCTGCTGACCGGGATCGCCGGCGTTATTCTGGCCTCACGTCTGAACTCTGGTCAGCCAACGGTTGGCGTGGGTTATGAACTGGAAGCCATCGCGGCGGTTGTTATTGGCGGTACGAGCCTGATGGGAGGAATTGGCACCATCGGCGGGACTATCATCGGCGCATTCATTATGAGCGTGTTGAAAAACGGTCTGAACCTGATGGGGGTTTCCCAGTTCTGGCAAATGGTGGCCATGGGCGTGGTGGTCATTGCTGCGGTTTATCTCGATACATTACGCAAAAAAATTCGTTGATTTACGCTCCCGGAAGTCACGGGGCATCATAACCCTGACGTTTAGGGTGACTCACTCAGAACGGAGTAAAACAATGAGAACCAGGAATTTTGTCTATGCGTTATCCCTGCTGGCCTGTATGACATCCAGCGTATTGGCTAAAGATATGAACCTTCCGGTGGTCAGTAAAGGTTTCCAGCATGAATTCTGGCAAACCGTAAAAATGGGGACGGAAGCGGCAGCAAAAGAGTCGGGTGATAAAACCAGCTATGTTGGCCCGGCGGATGAAACTCAGATTGCCGAGCAGATTCAGCTAGTTGAAAACGCGATGGCGCAAAAACCCAATGGGCTATTGCTGGCAGCGTTAGATGCCAATGCGCTGGCGCCATTAGTTGAGACCGCAAATTCACGCGGCATTAAAGTTGTGACGTTTGACTCCGGCGTGAATTCCGATATTCCAGTGAGCTTTGTCGCCACGAATAACCGTAAAGCCGGTGCTGAAGCGGCGGATGCACTGGCTGCGGAAGTGGGCAGCAAAGGTAAAGTGGGCATTATTGCGCACGTAGCGGGGACCTCCTCAGCGATTGAGCGTTCGGAAGGGTTTATTGCCCGCATGAAGGAGAAATACCCGGAAATCCAGGTGCTACCGGTCCAGTACAGCGATGGCGATCCGCAAAAAGCGATGGATAAAACCATCGATATGATCCAGGCCAACCCTGATATTGCAGGGATTTATGGCACCAATGAAGGCTCAACGCTGGGCGTAGCAAACGCCATTGATAGTCAAAACCTGAAAGGCAAAGTGAAAGTGATTGGTTTTGATAGCACCGAGGCAATCATTGCTTTCCTGAAGTCTGGGGTCATTCAGGGCTTTGTCGTGCAGGACGCTTATCAGATTGGCTACCAGGGTATCAAGACACTAAATGCAGCGGTATCGGGTCAGTCTGTACCGAAAGAAATTGATATTCCGGTTAAATTCGTTAATGCGAAGAACATTGACACCCCGGAAATTGACAAGCTGTTACACCCATTTGGTAAAAAATAACACCGTTGGGGCGAAGTGCTCGCCCCATCATTCGCCAGCGTCAGGGAGTTACTATGGGCAGTGGATATTTCCTCGGTGTGGATGTCGGTTCCGCCAGCGTCAGGGCTGGTGTCTTTGATGCCAGTGGCAAACGGCTGGCTTTTGCGACATATGCCATCTCGCAGTTTCGACCCGGTCCTGAGCGGGTAGAGCAGTCATCTGTAGAAATCTGGCAGCAGGTTTGCCATGCAGTGAAGGAGGCGGTGTCGTCATCCGGGGTTCGCATTGAGGAGATCCGCGCATTGGGATTTGATGCCACCTGTTCATTGGTGGCACTGGATGAACAGGGGCGGGGCCTGGCGGTTTCACCAGGCGAACCATCAGACCATAACATCATCATGTGGATGGATCATCGTGCGGCGCAGGAGACGCAACGTATAAACGCCACGCAGGATCCGGCTCTGCGCTACGTTGGCGGTGAAGTCAGCGTCGAAATGGAGCTTCCTAAAGTACTGTGGCTGAAAAACCATTTTCCAGCCACCTGGCAGAGTGCGTATCGCTTCTACGATCTGGCGGACTTTCTGGTCTCTAAAGCTACCGCCTGTGATGTTGCTGGTCTGTGCACGCTGACGTGTAAATGGAACTATCTGGCACATGAACAACGCTTTAGCCACTCCCTGCTTGACGCTGTTGAGCTAACGGATTTGTTGGGCAAAATCCCGTCGCGGATCCTGCCGCCAGGCGCTGCCGTTGGAACGCTTAGCACCGATGCGGCCCAGGCGCTGGGGCTGACGACTGCAGTGGTCGTCGCCAGCGGAATGATTGATGCCCATGCGGGCGGAGTAGCGCTTGCTGGTGTTGAGCCTGAGGGGACATTGGCGTTGATCAGCGGAACGTCAAATTGCCATATGCTGTGCAGCGAGCAGGAAATTCATACACCTGGTGTATGGGGGCCGTACTGGTCAGCCATGCTGCCAGGCTACTGGCTGACAGAAGGGGGGCAAAGTGCCGCTGGGGCGTTAGTCGACTGGACGCTTCAGGAGTCAGGAGCCAGCGCGGCACTATTTCACAAGGCTGAGGCGCGGGGTTGCCATCCCATCGTTTTAGTTAATGAATGGGTTGCCGCACTTGAGGCGCTGGAGCCAGAGCCTGGTCGTTATTTGCATGTGCTGGCCGATCACCACGGCAATCGTTCACCGCGCGCGCGACCCGATGCCCGGGGGAGTGTTTGCGGTTTGACTCTTGAGCGAGGCGAGATGCAGGTTGCTCGTCTGTACCTGGCGACATTACAGGCGATCGCCTGCGGTACGCGGCATATTATGGAAGTGATGCGCGAAAACGGTCACACCATTTCCCGACTGACGCTGTGCGGCGGCGCAACGCATAATCCACTGTGGTTGCGAGAATATGCCGATGCCACCGGATGCGATATTCATCTGATGCAGGAAGAGGATGCGGTGACGTTAGGTGCAGCCATCACCGGCGCGGTTGCCTGCGGCGCGTGGGAAAATATTCCATCTGCATGCCAGGCGATGGTTCGATCAGGCGAGGTGATTAAGGCTAACCCGGCACGGCGCAACTTCTATGACCGCAAATATCAGGCTTATCTGATGATGTGGGATCAGCAGCAGGCGATTAACCAACTTATGCAGTAAGACAAAAGTTTAAAATACTTTTATGATTGTAGATTGACGTTTTTGGATGTGAACTGGGGCATATAAATGGCTAAAACAGTAGAACAGATAGCCAGCGATCTGAATTTATCGGTTACGACCGTACGACTGGTGCTGAACGGGAAAGCAGAGCAATATCGAATCAGTGTCAAAACCCAAACGCGTATTAATGAATATGTCGAGCGCTATGGTTACGTCATTAACCATTCAGCACGTAGCCTGAAATTGAATAAAACGGATACGTTGGGATTGATTGTGCCCAATATTTCCAACGTGTTTTTTGCCACACTCGCAGAAAAACTTGAGCAACGCTGTCGTCGTTCCGGTTATCAGCTAACGATTAGCTGTACCTATGACGATGTTGATTACGAAAATAAACTGACCAAAGCGTTAATAGCTCGCAATGTCGATGGCCTTTTTATTGTTCCCTCAACATTAGAGAATCAGCAGCACCATTTACGTCAGGTCAGAAAACCGATGGTGTTACTTGACCGTGATTTTAAGTATACCGATAACGCTCTGGTAGAAAGCCATAACATTTTGGGCGGCGAAAAATTGACGCAAAGTTTGTTTGACGCTGGAAAGTCGCCGATCTGGTTTTTGGTGGGAGATACCGGATTACCCAGCATCGGCGACCGTTTACAAGGTTATCTTAATGCATTGAACAATAATGGTATTTTGCATAGCGATTGGGTGCGCGAAGGTCCGGACAACACGCCCGAGGGGGGTTATCGACTGATGGATGAGTTGATCGGCGAACAGGGCTGCCCACAGGCATTTATCGCCTCATCATTACCCGTACTGGAGGGGGCCATTAACGCTATTCGTAATCGTTTTGGCACAATTCCACCTGAAATTAATATTGGGACATTCGATGAACACCCAATGCTGGGATTCCTCGCCAATAATGTCTGGTCAATGCAGCAGGATGAAAATGTTTGGGCGGAAAAAGCGTTCGATATGATGATGAGTGCTATTGATGACCAGCCAATTAAAGAAACTGTAAAAGTTGAGATGAAACTTATTAAGCGCGTAAGACAACCTTAATACGCCGCTATAAATAAATCGGCCTACTGAACCTGAATATATACGTTCAGTGGCTGCCTGTATCTGAAACCTGACCCGTCTTACTCTGCGGCTGCATTTTTCGCAATAAAGACGAGGGGAAACTGTACCCGGAGAATCATTATGGAAAGAATGCGTTTGTCGCGAGAAATCATTGAAACCTGCCTTGAAATGACCAGCCTTGGATTGAATCAGGGGACGGCGGGAAATGTGAGTGCGCGTTATGAAAATGGGATGCTGATCACGCCCAGCGGTATTCCTTACGAAAGACTTACTGAAAATATGATCGTGTATGTAGATAACGACGGGAAATATGATAAAGGACAATTACCCTCCAGTGAATGGCGTTTTCACCTGGCGGCATACCAGACGCGTCCCGATGCCAATGCGGTTGTCCATAACCATGCCGTACATTGCACGGCCGTTTCTATTCTTAATCGCCCTATCCCGGCAATTCACTACATGATTGCGGCGGCAGGGGGGAACTCTATTCCGTGTGCGCCTTATGCGACGTTTGGTACACGAGAGCTGTCAGAGCATGTGAGCGTCGCCCTGAAAAACCGTAAGGCAACGCTTTTACAGCACCATGGGTTGATTGCTTGTGAAGCGAATTTGGAAAAAGCACTGTGGTTGGCGCATGAAGTGGAAGTTCTGGCCCGCCTTTATCTGAGCACGCTGGCGATTGTTGACCCCGTGCCGGTGCTGGATGACGAGGAGATCGCCATTGTGCTGGAGAAATTCAAATCTTACGGATTACGCATTGAAGAGTAATTTCGCATAGCGAAAAGGAGAAATACGATGGCGAACAGAATGATTCTGAACGAAACGGCATGGTTTGGCCGGGGAGCTGTTGGTGCATTAACCGATGAAGTCATCCGTCGTGGTTATCGCAAGGCGTTGATTGTGACTGATAAAAATCTGGTGCAGTGCGGCGTTGTCGATAAGGTGACTTCCCGAATGGATGCTGCTGGTCTGGCATGGGAAATCTATTCAGGCGTTATTCCTAACCCAACCATTGCGGTGGTGCAGGAAGGGTTGGGTGTCTTTAAGCAAAGCGGCGCAGACTATCTGATCGCCATCGGCGGAGGCTCCCCTCAGGATACCTGTAAAGCGATTGGCATTATCAATAATAACCCTGAGTTTGCGGATGTACGCAGCCTTGAAGGGTTATCGCCAACGCGCAGCCCGAGTGTGCCGGTTATGGCTATCCCCACCACCGCGGGAACGGCAGCGGAAGTGACCATTAACTACGTGATCACTGACGAAGAAAATCGGCGTAAGTTTGTTTGTGTCGACCCCCATGACATCCCACAGGTAGCGTTCATTGATGCTGACATGATGGACGGTATGCCAGCGGCGCTAAAAGCCGCCACCGGAGTGGATGCCCTGACCCATGCTATTGAGGGGTACATTACGCGGGCGGCGTGGGCGCTTACCGATGCGCTGCACATTAAAGCTATTGAAATGATAGCCGGGGCATTACGTGGTTCCGTTGCGGGCGATACCCAGGCCGGGGAAGCGATGGCGCTGGGCCAGTACGTGGCCGGGATGGGCTTTTCCAACGTTGGTCTGGGATTAGTGCATGGAATGGCACACCCGTTAGGCGCGTTTTATAACACGCCGCACGGCGTAGCAAATGCCATTTTGCTGCCGCACGTGATGCGCTATAACGCCGAATTCACCGGGGAAAAATTCCGCGATATCGCCCGGGTGATGGGAGTTAAGGTTGAAGGACTGACGCTGGCAGAGGCACGTAAAGCGGCAGTAGATGCCGTCTTCGCCCTTAACCGCGATGTAGGGATCCCGCTGCATTTACGCGATGTTGGCGTACGTAAAGAGGATATTCCTGCGCTGGCGCAGGCGGCATTGGACGATGTTTGTACCGGGGGAAATCCGCGTGAAGCGAACCTTGGAGATATCGTTGAGCTGTACCACACTGCCTGGTAATTTTTCAGCGTGACGGCGTGAAAGCCTTATCCGGCCTACCGGGGTGTTCGACGTGTAGGCCAGATAAGCACAGCGCCATTCGGCAACAGACCTATCGCACCAACCGTAATTGCTGCAGGTTTCCGTCGATATGTAAGTCCGTTTGCAGCCGTGCGATATCGCGACACAGAAACGCCATCTCCTGGTGCATCTCTAGTTTCTTGCGCCACTTGTCCGGTACTTCATCAAGATGCGCGTAAATGCCTTCCAGATGTTGAAACTGTACGAGCAGCTGCGTGGCGCTTTTGGGACCAATACCTGCAACCCCCGGAACTTTCGAACTGCTGATCCCGGCCAGTCCCCAGTAATCAGGCAACTGCTGCGGCAGCACGCCAAACTCTTTCTCAATAAACGGTGCATCCAGCCAGCGCTTCTGGAAGTAGTCACGAATACGCAGCGTCGGGGAGAGCAACTGACAATAGCCTTTATCGGTTGAGACGATGGTAGCCTGATGTCCCGCCTGGCTCACTTTAACCGCCAGGGTTGCGGCTAAATCATCGGCTTCATTCCCGCTGGAGACCCAACAGCAGACGCCGCGCTGTTCAAAAGCGGCGCGTAAGGCGGGCATTTCCTGGTGCAATTCATCAGGCATCGGGGGGCGACCTGCTTTGTAGTCAGGCAACCGTTGGTGACGCCAGCCGCTGTTGCGCGCTTCATCATCGAATACCGCCACGGCGTGCGTAGGCTGACTGTGCACAATCAGCTGATCGAGCGCGTGCTGGCACGTCTCTACGCAGGGTGAGCCCTGTACGGCGTGAATGCGGCGGATAAGGTTCAGTGCATCGACAATGAGCAGGTGGACGGCCACGGTGTTCTCCCTAACAAATAAGTTTGTAGGGTAACATTCACGGCGAGGGGAGGCGAGTGTTGCGAAATAGCGATATCTGTAGACCGGATGGCGGCGAGCGCCTCATCCGGTCTACAGATCCTGAAACGTGGTGGGACTTAATCGCAGGTGACAATCTTCATCGCCAGACCGCCGCGAGATGTTTCACGGTATTTGGCGTTCATGTCTTTACCGGTTTCGTACATGGTCTCGATGACTTTATCAAGGCACACGCGCGGTTCGCTGGTACGGCGCAGCGCCATACGTGCGGCGTTCACTGCTTTAACCGAAGCAATGGCGTTACGCTCAATGCACGGTACCTGCACCTGGCCGGCAACCGGATCGCAGGTCAGACCCAGGTTATGTTCCATACCGATTTCCGCCGCGATGCACACCTGCATTGGGCTACCGCCCAGCAGTTCAGCCAGACCGGCCGCAGCCATGGAGCAGGCAACGCCGACTTCACCCTGACAGCCCACTTCGGCGCCAGAGATAGAGGCGTTCATTTTGTACAGTGAACCAATGGCGCTCGCGACCAGCATGTAGCGTGCCAGCGAGTTAGCGTTCACTTCGCGGATAAACTTGTCGTAGTACGCCAGCACGGCAGGAACAATCCCGCATGCGCCATTAGTTGGCGCCGTAACCACGCGTCCACCGGCAGCGTTTTCTTCGTTCACGGCCAGCGCGAACATGTTGATCCAGTCAACAACCGCCATCGGATCAGTGGTGGTTTTGTCGCTGCTGACCAGCATACGACGCAGCGCCGCCGCGCGACGTGGAACGCGCAGTTTGCCCGGCAATACACCTTCGGTGGTGATGCCGCGCTCAATCCCGCTGCGCATGACGTCCCAGACGTTGGCGAAGTGTTGTTCCAGCTCTTCTTTGCTGTGCAGCGCCAGTTCGTTTTGCATCATCAGACCGGAAAGTGACAGGCCGGTTTCCTGGCAATGACGTTGCAAATCAGCCGCAGATTTATACGGATACGGCACGTTTACCGGAGAGTTGTTCGGTAAACCAAAATGTTCTTCATCAACGATGAATCCACCGCCAATGGAATAGTAAGTCTGGCTGTAAATGGCTTTTTCGCCCGCCAGTGCGGTAATACGCATCCCGTTTTCGTGCAGGGACAGATTGTCCGCATGGAAATTCATGCACTTGTCGACCGGGAACTCGACCTCATGTTGACCGTCCGCCAGCAGCAAACGTCCATGAGTATTCACATCCTGGATAAAGGCCGGGATGGCATCAATGTCTACGGTATCCGGCAGATTACCCGCCAGGCCCATAATAATCGCGATGTCGGTATGGTGACCTTTCCCCGTCAGAGACAAAGAGCCATAGACATCAACCACTACGCGGGTTACGTCAGTGAGAATTCCGCGTGCAATCAGGTCATCCGTGAATTGTTTGCCTGCTTTCATCGGGCCAACAGTGTGGGAGCTGGAAGGGCCAATGCCGATTTTGAAAATATCGAATACGCTAATCATGAGGCGTCCATTGTGTATCGAGGTGCGCCGCCCCGAGGAGCGGCGCAGGGGAATTAACTGAACAGAGAGTAGAAAATAGCGGAGATAGCGATCAGGCCCATAATCACAACGAAGACGTTGCTGATATGGCCGCTGTATTTACGCATTGCCGGTACTTTCTGAATTGCATACATCGGCATCAGGAACAGAATCATCGCGATGATAGGGCCACCCAGGGTTTCAATCATACCGAGGATACTTGGGTTCAGCGTCGCCACAATCCAGGTGGTTACCAGCATGAACAGCGCAGTGATTTTGTTCAGTTTGTTGATTTCGATGGTTTTGCCTTTGCCGCGCAGAGACTTAATCACCATACCGTTGAAACCTTCACGTGCGCCCAGGTAGTGGCCGAGGAAGGATTTGGTGATAGCGATAATCGCGATGATCGGTGCCATCCAGGCAATGATCGGCGCGTTAAAGTGGTTTGCCAGGTAAGACAGGATAGAGATGTTCTGCTCTTTCGCTGCGGCCAGATCCGCTGGGGTCAGGCTAAATACGCAGCTGAAGACGAAGAACATAACGGTCAGCACCATCATGATGTGAGCGAATGCCAGAATCTTAGAGCATTTCTTCTCAGCTTCATCACCGTATTCTTCACGCTTCGCCACGGCGAAGGAGGAGATGATTGGTGAGTGGTTGAAGGAGAACACCATTACCGGAATTGCCAGCCACAGGGTCAACAGCAGTCCGTTGCCGGTGGTTGCTGCAGAGTCAAAGGACAGGGTTTCAAGAACTGCACCGCTCCACTGAGGGATCAGGTACAGCGCCAGCAGCATCAGGGCGGCAACAAACGGGAATACCAGGATGCTCATCGCCTTCACGATCATCTGCTCACCGAAACGCACGATGGTCATCATGCCGACAATCAGGATCAGAGACAGGATTGCGCGCGGCGGCGGCGTAATTGCCAGCTGGTGGGTCAGGAAGCTTTCGACGGTGTTGGTGATTGCTACGCTGTAGACCAACAGAATTGGGTAGATAGCGAAGAAGTAGAGCAGGGTAATCAGTTTTCCTGCGCCTACACCAAAGTGTTCTTCTACAACTTCAGTAATGTCTTCACCCGGATTTTTACCGGACAGCACGAAGCGAGTCAGGCCGCGGTGTGCAAAGAAGGTCATTGGGAAAGCAAGGATCGCCATGATGATCAGCGGAATCATACCGCCTACGCCTGCGTTAATCGGCAGGAACAATACACCCGCGCCAATCGCCGTGCCGTAAAGGCCCAGCATCCACATGGTATCTGTCTTGCGCCATGCGCTGCGGGTCTGGCCCGTAACGATAGTGCTGGTTTGAGTGTTTTCCATCTATTTCTCCTGGAGGAAGCTTAAAAAGTCGGGTTTGGGGTCAATCCAATGAGAAAATACCCGACTGTAAATCGAAATTCGTTGAGCGATTTTTTATATAATTTTTCGCCGTAATAATTTGCGGGCGGAAAGATACATTTTAGTAATGAATGTATCAGTGATCGCGATCCCAAATGCAATAATCCACCTTTTATGTGGATAAATTTGGACCATTAATCTGTTAAAAAATAGTCAAAGCGAATTTACGGGCGCGAAGGCTAACATTAACGACATATATCATGAAAGCGAAGGCGCGAAGATACGAGCGTTACGCTGTAAAAACTGTTGTTTTTAGAGGATTTTGGCGACTAATAATAATTTCCTAAGATAAATCACGGTTGGGTTTTAAAGGTAATCGTTTGCGCAGCGCGTTATTTTTAATGAAACATCATCGGTATTTATATGATCGTCTGAGCTATGTGACTGGTATCACTAAAAAAAGCCGGGAGGCTGATGCGCCAAACCCGGCTTTGATATGGACAAAACTGTCACCGCGATAGCGTCTGCTGGCGGCTGTTGGAGGTTAGGCGCAAATCTCGTAGCAAGGGATATACGCGGAGCCTGGTAACTTCATACGATGCTGTGCAACAAAGCCCTGCAGGAGATCGTCCATGCGGCGCATCATTTCGCGGTCACCGTGGATTTTGTACGGGCCAAACTCTTCAATGGCGCGGATCCCGACTTCCTTCACGTTACCGGCTACAATCCCCGAGAACGCACGGCGCAGGTCTGCCGCCAGTACTTCCACGGGTTGATCCGGGTACAGCTTCAGGTTAGCCATGTTTTCATGGGACGGCTCGAACGGCATCTGCAAATCAGGCGCGATACGAATCGACCAGTTAAAGCTGTAGGCATCACCGGTGTCACGGCGGTTCTCTTTCACCAGCGGCATCGCTTTTTTCATCAGACGAGCCACTTCTGCCGCATCGTCTATGATAATGCGATAGTGGCGACGCGCATCTTCCCCCAGCGTGTGCACGATAAATTCGTCCAGCACGCGGAAGTAATCGGCGCTCTCTTTTGGTCCAGTCAGGATCAGCGGTAAAACCTGATCTTTGTTGGCCGGGTTCATCAGGATCCCCAGCAGATACAGCAGTTCTTCTGCTGTCCCTACGCCGCCTGGGAAGATGATTATACCGTGGGCGATACGCACGAACGCTTCCAGACGTTTTTCAATGTCCGGCATGATGATCAGTTCGTTAACCAGCGGGTTAGGCGGCTCAGCGGCAATGATTGACGGTTCGGTCATACCGATAAAGCGGCTGTCTTTGTATCGTTGCTGGGCGTGACCGACCGCAGCGCCTTTCATTGGCGCTTCCATCGCCCCCGGACCACAGCCGGTACAGATGTTCAGTTCGCGCAGGCCCAACTGGGTACCAACGCGACGGGCGTACAGGTACTCATTTTCGTTGATTGAGTGACCCCCCCAGCAGACGACCATGTTCGGCGCTTCACCCACGTGTAGCGCCCGGGCATTGCGCAGGATCGAGAATACCAGGTTGGTAATATGCACCGAGCTTTCGAGATCCAGATGCTGAAAGCGACCGGCGTTATGGATCTGGCCATTGACGAACAGAATGTCGCGCAGCACAGCAAACAGGTTGGCCTGCAGTGCGCGAATAATGCGTCCATCAACAAACGCATCTTCAGGCGGGTTGATCAGTTCCAGCTTTACGCCCCGTTCGCGGCGCAGCACGTTAATGTCGAAACTTTCAAAGCGTGACAGCAGCTCTTTGCTGTTGTCGGTCAAACTGCCGGAGTTCAGAACGGCAAGCGAACAGTTACGAAACAGTTGATACAGGTCGCTGCTGGCCGTGCGTTTAAGCATATCGACTTCCAGCTGCGACAACATGTCCATTGAGCCAAGCGGGCTAATATGTGTAATCAAGTAAACTCCTTATGGGACGCAACACGTCATTCCCTGTTGATTACAATAGCCCTGGCTTATGACCTTTCACAACCTTGCGCGCGGAATCCGGCACGCAAAATTGAGAAAAAAGATTACTGACGTACCAGACGCCCCGTTGCTGGGGTGAAATCGGTGTTGGTGCGCCATGGGTTAATGTCCAGGCCGCCACGTCGCGTGTAGCGTGCGTAAACGCTCAGTTTCTCCGGCTGGCAGAAGCGCAGAATGTCATTGAAAATGCGCTCCACGCACTGCTCGTGAAACTCATTATGGTGACGGAAGGAGACCAGATAACGCAGCAGCTTCTCGCGATCGATTCTCCGTCCGCGATACTGAATCTGTATGGAGCCCCAGTCCGGCTGGTGGGTGATCAAGCAGTTAGACTTCAGCAGATGGCTGACCAGCGTCTCTTCCACCGCTTTTTCACCGCCAACGGCATTTTCCAGATACTCTGTGCTGAACTGGTAGTTATCGATGACAATATCCTGATTGTCGATACAGGTGCCGTTAAAGTGGGCTATCGGTTGTCCTTCCAGTTCGTCAAGACGGTACAGCGCTACGCTGACATCACCCTGAGCACAAGCGCGCAGATCGTTTTCCAGCGTCTGGCGTACCGCATCCCAGGAATCAAAACGCGTCTGGTTAAAACTGTTCAGGTAAAGCTTAAAGCTTTTCGATTCGATCAGATTTACGCTGGTGTAATCCAGTTCTACATGACCGACCGCTACCTGCGGTAAACCGTTGGCATTCAGCCAAGACAGTTCATATAGCGTCCAGATATCGGCACCGTGAAAAGGCAGATTATCGGCCTGTAAATCCAGCGGGTCGCGGTTCAGGCTGCGTGGAACGCCCTGCAGCAGGCTGGCATCGTAATTGTCACGGTAATCTGTTGATTTACCGAGAGTCAGGCCGTCAAGCGCCTGATGATTTTCATAAGAGGACATGTTTCACCGTCATAAACCAGATACACTATGAGACAAGTGTATCCTGGCTTTTGTGAAGAGAGAAATCAGTGGACGAATTGACAGCGCAGGCGTTGACAGCCTTTACGACACGTTATTGCGACGCATGGTACGAAAAAAACAACAGTTGGCCCCTCAGCGAAGAGCTGTATGGCGTACCTTCTCCGTGCATCATTTCTTCCACAGACGATGCGGTATTCTGGCAACCTCAGCCTTTTGTCGGCGAAAAAAACCTCAATGCGGTTGAACGCGCCTTTGATATCGTGATACAACCAGCCGTTCACGCTTTTTACACCACCCAGTTTGCCGGGGACATGCACGCGCAGTTTGCGGATGAAAAACTAACGCTGCTGCAAACCTGGAGCGAAGACGACTTCAGGCGCGTTCAGGAAAACCTGATTGGTCACCTGGTTACGCAAAAGCGCCTCAAGCTGTCGCCTACGCTTTTTATTGCCACCCAGGACAACGAGCTTGACGTCATTTCGGTGTGCAATCTCTCCGGTGAAGTGTGCAAAGAAACGCTGGGAACCCGTAAACGAACGGTGCTGGCGGACTCACTTGCGGAATTTCTCACTCAGCTTAAGCCAGTTCTGTAATCCAGATTGCCCTGAATCTTGTGAGAGATCTCTTACAAACCCTGTAGGACATTGCCAGGTGATAAGTAAAGACTTAATGAACGGATAAAATAATTATTCCTTATTATTCATGAATTTAATGTTTTATTGTCAACTTTCATACGAAAATAATCTTAAGGGAGTGTCTGTAAGCATCTTGTAAGACAAGGCGAAACAGGCGATTCTATATCTGTCGACAAGGAGTCGCACAACGAAGAGAACATCAGGATGATGGCTCTTCGGCAGGACACACCAGGACGGTGTTACAAGGACAGGCTTCAGGATGAAGCAAAGCGGAAAGCGCTGGATGCGTTAAGGGACACCTCCAGGATGGAGAATGAGAGCCGGTCAGGATGTTCGGCGGGTCAGGATGGCCAGGACACTTCAGGATGAAGTTTTCACATCGGGGTGATGTGAGCAGGATGCACAAGTTCAGGATGAACAAGGTCGCAAGACCACAGGAAAAGTTGTCACGGATGAGCAGGGAGCACTAAAAGTAGCTGGAACGCTGCGAAACGAACCGGGAGCACTGTTTTTACAGTGCTCCCTTTTTTTATTTCCCTTCACTAGTGCTATTCTTCGCGCCAGATTTTTCATCATTGAGGTTAATTTCATGACGACTCATGACCGTGTGCGCCAGCAGTTACACGCGCTTGAAGCGCTACTGCGTGAACATAATCACTGGCGGTTGGATGAGCCTGCAGAGCATCTGTTTACCAGCACGCAGCCTTTTTGTATGGATACCATGGAGCCGGTTGAGTGGCTGCAATGGGTATTGATTCCCCGCATGCATACGCTGATTGATAACGCTCAACCGCTTCCGCAGGCTTTTGCCGTCGCACCGTATTACGAAATGGCGTTGGCAGCCGATCACCCGCAACGCGAAATTCTGCTGACGGCATTGCAGGAGTTGGATGCACTGTTTACAAGTGATAACGCCTGATGCTGGAGATTCTGTATCAGGACGAATGGCTGGTCGCAGTTAACAAACCTTCGGGCTGGTTGGTTCACCGCAGTTGGCTCGACCGGGATGAGAAAGTGGTGGTGATGCAAACGGTACGCGACCAGATTGGCCAGCACGTTTTTACCGCCCACCGACTCGACAGACCGACTTCCGGAGTACTGCTGATGGGGCTGTCCAGCGAAGCCGGGCGGCTGCTGTCCCAGCAATTTGAACATCATCAAATTCAGAAACGCTATCATGCGATTGTGCGTGGCTGGCTGATGGATGATGCCGTGCTGGATTACCCGCTGGTCGAAGAACTGGATAAGATCGCCGATAAATTTGCCCGTGATGATAAAGGCCCGCAGCCTGCCGTCACCCATTATCGCGGTTTGGCGACGGTTGAGATGCCGGTAGCGACCGGGCGTTATCCGACGACCCGTTACGGATTGGTGGAACTGGATCCTAAAACCGGTCGAAAACACCAGCTCAGACGCCATCTGGCGCACTTACGTCATCCAATTATCGGCGACAGTAAGCACGGTGATTTGCGGCAAAACCGCAGCGCCGCTGAGCACTTTGGCTGTCAGCGTTTGATGCTTCATGCCAGCCAGCTTGCGCTGACTCATCCTTTTACCGGCGAACCGCTGGTTATTCGCGCCGGGCTGGATGATGTCTGGATGCAGGCGCTATCACAGTTTGGCTGGCGTGGACTTCTCCCTGAGAATGAAAGGGTTGAGTTCAACGGGCTGTCAGGTCAGGATGAGCAGATAGATTCTTAAGTCCCAGGAGATTACGGTTATGGCGGAAATTGGAATTTTTGTCGGCACGATGTACGGAAACGCGTTGCTGGTTGCCGAAGAGGCCGAAGCTATTTTGACGGCGCAGGGTCATAAAGCCACGGTGTTCGAAGATCCCGAGCTCAGCGACTGGCAGGCATATCAGGAAAAATATGTGCTGGTGGTGACCTCAACGACCGGACAGGGCGATCTGCCGGATAGCATCGTGCCGCTGTTTCAGGGGATCAAAGATAATCTCGGTTTCCAGCCAAATCTGCATTACGGGGTAATTGCGCTGGGTGACAGTAGCTATGTTAATTTCTGCAATGGCGGCAAGCAGTTCGATGCACTGTTGCAGGAACAAAGCGCCCACCGTGTTGGGGAAATGCTGCTGATTGACGCCAGCGAGCATCCTGAACCGGAAAGCGAATCCAATCCGTGGGTAGAAAACTGGGGAACCTTGCTTAAATAACCTTGCGCCCGGCAGCGCTTTGTTTGCACGGGCCTGTGACAAATGATGGACATGGAGAGAACAATCTGATTATCACTAAGGGAGATTTGCTTTAATTTATCTGTATTATAAATACAATCGCATAATTTTATTTGTAACCCGAATTTATAAAAATTAAATTCGGGTTTTTTATTATTTATGAGATCAAAAGCACAAACAAATAACCCGGTTATCATGCTTTAATAAAAACAGGCCCAAAATCTGGATTTTGTGAATGAATTAATGAGGTGAATAAATGAGATAGAATGATAATAATTGGAAATTATTAAGCTAAGGAGATGCAATTTGTTTACTTTGTATAATTCACGGGATTTTAGCCAAAGCGCCAGATTAGAAGACTTCGAAAAAATAATTTCACCTAAAGAAGGTATTAGGTTAGCAAGGATATATTATGAACTTGATGATGATAAAAATCAGCGCTCAACTATATTTGGCCTGCCACAGAGAAAATGGAATGTAAACCGATATTCTTCTGGTGCGTATGAAAGGCCCTCTATTGGTAGATGTAATCGCATTTATGATGAGATACAACACAAATTAAGCGTGGGCTGGATAATAGCGATAGATTATGATGAGCATTGGTCCTGGGACAGAAATCCTTTTTATTTTGATCAGGACGGGGAGTTAGTTTATGAACCATTTATGCCTGATGTATTCGACAGTATCTTCGCAGAGAGAGTAAGGAGAGCTTATCAGGAAACCCTCGACAGGGGACTGGGAAGAAAAACCAGACCCACTCAAAAGATTGAGTATGGCGCACCAGGTTATCTTGAACCCACACTAAAACCTCTTGCCGTAGTACCAAGGCATTCATGTCCGGTTGAAGAGGATAAACCGTCTCGCGAACCTGTAGATGCAGGATTTTGTGTACTGCCCTATGAGGCCACACCGTCATCTTTCGAATCCAGCTTTTTTATTAATCCTCCGGATGGTACACGTGAGTTATATCACAAGCTCAATCCAGATATAAAAAAACAACCGGGTTCAATTCTGCTTGTCGTTGATCCTGAAAAGCAAGATCAGCAACAGATTGAAATATTGCAAAAAGCGCGTGATCGAATTGATAACGCGCTTGCACCATTAACACTGCCAGAAGCCCGTGTGTTACACAAAAATAGAGCTTCCGTGGATATTTTTTCTTCACAATTATACAGCGATGCTTTAGGACAAAGCGGGGATATCTTAGGTTACATAAAAGATACCGGTGGGGGGTATTATGAAGAAATAAATAAAACACTCAATGAAATACAGTCGCTTTATAAGAAAACATATAGTAGTAATTCTGGTCGTATTTCTGGAGAGGAGTTTTTTGGTCAACGAGAACGACTATTTAAAAAATTAGACGGTATTTTGAATAAATTCTCAAAAGAACGGCTAAATTTAAAACAATATGAAGATATAAAGCAGGCATTAGGTTTATCAACCAAATCGATTATGCATAAGTGGGATCAAACAGGAGTAAAGGATATTGAGGGATATGCAAGCTACATAGAAAAGTCAGCCAAACTGATAAAAATAATGAGAACAACAGGCTATGTAGGTGTTGGTCTTGATTTTGCGAGTTATACAACTAACGTTTATGAAGCTTGCGCAAAAGGACGTGAAAGCGAATGTAGAAAAGCAGCGATAACGGAGTACAGCAAATTCGGCTTCAAACAAACTGCAAGTTTTGCTGGCGGAGCTGCCGGGGGAATTATGGGGAGAGCCGCGTGTACATGGGTTCTGGGATTGATTACATCAGAAGCAGGAGGTATTGGCGCAAGTGTATGTTTGGTAAGTGGCATTGCTTCAAGTATTGCAGGAGGTAAATTTTTGGAAAAAATGGGTGAGAAACTAGGTGATAGGTTTGGTGGATTAGTGAATGACGATATTGATAATCCAGAACTTAAACTGTATGACCCAGATTCATTTAATGAAGCAGCAGGTATTCTAATATATGAAAAGATTTTTAACAGATAATCTAGATGTCATTAATATGAGCCTTGGCATAATGCTGGTTATTATAACTTTGATTTTAATACTTATTTCTTATGTGATAAATGATGAGAAGTATAAAAAAATAGTAATATTATACGAGGAGGAGTTTGGTCGTCTTCCTATCACTGCAAGTTTGGCGAGAACAGCAAGCTTAATTGGTACTCCCGGTATCTACTTTGCAAAAATAGATTTCATTATGTCTAGTCTGATTTTTCCCTATAACAGGGTTTTTAATAATGATATGAGTATTGAAGCATATCATTTTATTCGTTCCTTACCCAAAGAATTAACCACCGGGTTTAAAGTTGAAGCGGCGTTCTGGTTTGTTGAGTTTATTGTTCTGGCTTTTTTGGTGATCCTTTATTATTTTTTCTGAAAAATCGAATGTTAATAGGGACTCCAATAAACTAGAGTCCCTTTTTTATTTTTATTTTTATTTTTATTTTTATTTTTATTTTTATTTCAATGTCCCATATTCCTGATCAACAATCTCACCATAATTAGCGGCAGGTAATAACCCCACTAAAAAACAATTGAGTCACGTTAGGAGTTGGTGCGCAATCTAAGAGATCAGCTTCCTAAACTGTTAGTCGTCATAAGTAGTAGCGCCTTAAACCCAGATGGGCACCGCTGGTTAGATGTTGCCGCTACCCGGCAACAAATCGCCCACCAAACGCCAATTTCGTGAAGCATCTTCCATTCCCTTAGGCTTATGCCATAAACAACCTCATTCACCTCCCGCAATGTTGTGTTTTTGCACGGTGAGGGTAAGAGGCACTCCTTCATATACTTTTCCCGTCAGTTCCCGAAAAGGCAGCGAGTCAGAATAAAACGGCCCTGAGCTGTACCAAAACTGCCACACACTAACCTCTCATTCTGATCACCCTACAGGTGCTGTACAGAATGAACTGGCGAAAGCCAAGATTCAGGAGTGCAACAATGAGTTCATTAAGTCAGGCGGCGAGCAGCGCGGAAAAACGCACTAACGCTCGCTACTGGATAGTGGTGATGCTGTTTATCGTCACATCCTTCAACTACGGCGATCGCGCCACCTTATCCATCGCCGGCTCGGAGATGGCCAAAGATATTGGTCTGGATGCGGTAGGGATGGGGTATGTATTCTCCGCTTTTTCATGGGCCTATGTTATCGGTCAGATCCCCGGCGGCTGGCTGCTCGACCGCTTCGGTTCAAAACGTGTTTACTTCTGGTCCATTTTTATCTGGTCCATGTTTACCCTGCTGCAGGGCTTCGTCGATATCTTCAGCGGCTTCGGCATTATCGTTGCGCTGTTTACCCTGCGCTTCCTCGTAGGGTTAGCCGAAGCGCCATCCTTCCCTGGCAACAGTCGTATTGTGGCGGCGTGGTTCCCGGCGCAGGAAAGGGGCACGGCGGTCGCTATTTTTAACTCGGCGCAGTACTTTGCCACCGTGATCTTCGCGCCAATCATGGGCTGGTTGACCCACGAAGTGGGCTGGTCGCATGTGTTCTTCTTTATGGGCGGTCTCGGGATTGTTATCAGCTTTATCTGGCTGAAGGTGATTCATGAACCGAACCAGCATCCGGGCGTAAACCAAAAAGAGCTGGACTACATTGCCGAAGGCGGAGCGCTGATCAATATGGATCAGGCGGCAGCCAAAGCCAAAGTGCCGTTCAGCGTGAAGTGGGGGCAGATCAAGCAACTGCTGGGCTCACGAATGATGATCGGTATTTATATCGGCCAATACTGCATAAATGCACTGACCTACTTCTTTATCACCTGGTTCCCGGTTTATCTGGTACAGGCACGCGGTATGTCGATTTTGAAAGCCGGTTTTGTTGCCTCTGTCCCGGCCATTTGCGGATTCGCAGGCGGCGTGCTCGGCGGCATTATTTCCGACTGGCTGATGCGCCGTACCGGTTCGCTGAATATCGCCCGTAAAACGCCAATCGTACTGGGTATGCTGTTGTCGATGGTGATGGTGTTCTGTAACTACGTCAACGTAGAGTGGATGATCATCGGCTTTATGGCGCTGGCCTTCTTCGGCAAAGGTATCGGTGCGTTGGGATGGGCGGTGATGGCCGATACTGCGCCAAAAGAGATCAGCGGTTTGAGCGGCGGTCTGTTCAATATGTTTGGCAACATCTCCGGTATCGTTACGCCAATTGCTATCGGCTACATCGTAGGTACTACAGGCTCGTTTAACGGTGCGTTGATTTACGTCGGGGTGCATGCGCTGATTGCTGTAGTGAGCTATCTGGTGTTGGTGGGTGATATTAAACGTATCGAACTGAAACCTGTCGCAGGGCAATGATGATGACAACACAATCGAGTCCTATTATTACCGATATGAAGGTCATTCCGGTGGCCGGTCATGACAGCATGCTGCTCAATATTGGCGGGGCGCATAACGCATACTTTACCCGCAATATCGTCGTGCTCACCGATAACGCCGGAAATACCGGCGTCGGTGAAGCGCCGGGCGGCGAAGTGATTTATCAGACGCTGGTGGACGCGATTCCACAAGTGTTGGGCCAGGAAGTCGCGCGCCTGAATAAGGTGGTTCAGCAGGTGCATAAAGGCAACCAGGCCGCTGATTTTGACACCTTTGGTAAAGGTGCCTGGACCTTTGAACTGCGGGTAAATGCGGTGGCCGCGCTGGAAGCCGCACTGCTCGACCTGCTGGGCAAGGCGCTGAACGTACCGGTCTGCGAACTGTTAGGGCCAGGCAAGCAGCGCGATGCGGTCACCGTGCTCGGCTATCTGTTCTACGTGGGAGATCGCAGCAAAACCGATCTGCCGTATCTGGACAGCACGCCGGGTAACCATGAGTGGTATCACCTGCGTCACCAGCAGGCGATGAACAGTGAGGCGGTGGTGCGTCTGGCTCAGGCTTCGCAGGATCGCTACGGCTTTAAAGATTTCAAACTCAAAGGCGGTGTGCTGCCTGGCGAGCAGGAAATCGACACCGCTCGCGCGTTGAAACAATGTTTCCCGGATGCGCGTATTACGGTCGACCCTAACGGTGCCTGGCTGCTGGATGAAGCTATCTCCTTGTGTAAAGGGCTGAACGATGTTCTGACCTACGCCGAAGATCCGTGCGGCGCAGAACAGGGTTTTTCTGGTCGCGAAGTGATGGCCGAGTTCCGCCGTGCAACCGGTCTGCCGGTAGCAACGAATATGATAGCTACCAACTGGCGTGAGATGGGCCATGCGGTGATGCTCAACTCGGTAGATATTCCACTGGCCGATCCGCACTTCTGGACCCTTTCCGGTGCGGTACGCGTGGCACAGTTATGCGATGACTGGGGACTGACCTGGGGCTGCCACTCTAACAATCATTTTGATATTTCCCTGGCGATGTTCACCCACGTCGGTGCCGCTGCGCCGGGCAACCCAACGGCGATCGACACCCACTGGATCTGGCAGGAGGGCGATTGCCGCCTGACCAAAAATCCGCTGGAGATTAAACACGGAAAAATTGCGGTACCCGACGCGCCCGGCCTGGGCGTGGAACTGGACTGGGATCAGGTACAGAAAGCGCATGAAGCCTATAAGGCGCTGCCCGGCGGCGCGCGTAATGACGCAGGCCCGATGCAGTATCTGATCCCTGGATGGACTTTTGACCGTAAACGTCCCGTTTTCGGCCGCCACTAATTTTGAATAAGGACTTAATTATGAGCGCACAATTTACTACCCCAGTCGTAACCGCGATGCAGGTGATCCCGGTTGCGGGCCATGACAGCATGCTGATGAATCTGAGCGGCGCACATGCCCCGTTCTTCACGCGTAATATTGTGATTATCAAAGATAACTCCGGTCATACCGGCGTGGGTGAGATTCCCGGCGGCGAAAAAATTCGTCAGACCCTGGAAGATGCCATTCCGCTGGTGGTGGGCAAAACGTTAGGTGAATACAAAAACGTACTGAATGCGGTCCGCAATACCTTTGCCGATCGTGATGCCGGTGGCCGTGGTTTGCAGACCTTCGATTTACGTACCACTATTCATGTGGTTACCGGGATCGAAGCGGCCATGTTGGATCTGCTGGGTCAGCATCTGGGCGTTAACGTCGCATCTCTGCTGGGCGACGGTCAACAGCGTAGCGAAGTTGAAATGCTGGGTTATCTGTTCTTCGTCGGTGACCGTAACGCGACGCCGCTGCCGTATCAGAGCCAGCCGGATGAGAAATGCGACTGGTATCGCCTGCGTCATGAAGAGGCGATGACCCCGGATGCAGTGGTGCGCCTGGCGGAAGCCGCATATGAGAAATATGGTTTCAACGATTTCAAACTGAAAGGCGGGGTGTTGGCCGGGGAAGAAGAAGCGGAATCTATTGTGGCGCTGGCGAAACGCTTTCCACAGGCACGCGTCACGCTCGATCCCAATGGTGCGTGGTCGCTGAATGAAGCGATTAAAATTGGTAAGTACCTGAAAGGATCGCTGGCTTATGCGGAAGATCCGTGCGGCGCCGAGCAGGGGTTCTCAGGCCGTGAAGTCATGGCGGAATTCCGTCGTGCTACCGGCCTGCCGACCGCCACCAACATGATTGCCACCGACTGGCGTCAGATGGGACATACGCTGTCGTTGCAGTCCGTGGATATCCCGCTGGCGGATCCGCACTTCTGGACTATGCAGGGTTCTGTCCGCGTTGCGCAGATGTGTCATGAGTTTGGGCTGACCTGGGGCTCGCACTCTAACAACCACTTTGATATTTCGCTGGCGATGTTTACTCATGTTGCGGCGGCGGCGCCGGGCAAAATTACCGCTATCGATACCCACTGGATTTGGCAGGAAGGCAATCAACGCCTGACCAAAGAGCCGTTTGAAATCAAAGGTGGCATGGTGCAGGTACCGGCGAAGCCGGGTCTGGGCGTGGAGCTGGATATGGATCAGGTTATGAAAGCTCATGAGCTGTATCAGCAACATGGACTGGGAGCGCGCGATGATGCCATGGGAATGCAGTATCTGATCCCGAACTGGACGTTTGATAATAAGCGTCCGTGCATGGTACGCTAAGCGAACTGGGACCGCTCCCACAAAGGGGCGGTTTTTCTCCTGGTGTATGCTTAACACAGTCAACATGCGTAAGGATGCTTTATGAAAATAGTAATCGCACCGGATTCCTATAAGGAAAGTTTGAGTGCGCTTGAAGTGGCAACGGCTATTGAGCTGGGATTTCGTGAGATCTGGCCTGAGGCGAATTACGTGAAGATCCCGGTCGCGGATGGCGGTGAGGGAACGGTCGAAGCGATGGTTGCCGCAACGCAAGGCCACCTTGTGCATGTTGATGTTACCGGCCCTCTGGGTAAAACGATTCAGGCATTTTATGGTTTATCCGGGGATGAGCGTTCGGCGTTTATCGAAATGGCGGCCGCCAGCGGACTGGAGCAGGTTCCCGCAGGTTTACGCGATCCGCTGAAAACGACCTCCTGGGGAACCGGGGAGCTAATCCGTCATGCGCTGGACGCGGGCGTTGAACATATCATTATCGGCATTGGCGGCAGCGCCACCAATGATGGCGGTGCCGGGATGGTGCAAGCGCTGGGAGCAAAATTACTGGATGCGCAAAATAACGATATTGCTCATGGCGGGACTGGCCTTGAATCACTCGCCCGGATTGATATTTCTCAGCTAGACCCGCGTCTTGCCGCGTGCCGTATTGAAGTGGCCTGCGATGTGACTAATCCGTTGACCGGTGAAGAGGGGGCCTCTGCGGTCTTCGGTCCGCAAAAGGGGGCGACGCCGGAGATGATTCTTCGTCTTGATCGGGCGCTCACGCATTATGCGCAACTCATTGCCCGCGATCTGGACGTCAACGTGCTGGAATTGGCGGGTGGTGGCGCGGCTGGCGGTATGGGGGCGGCACTGTATGCGTTTTGCGGTGCGCAGTTACGCTGCGGTATTGAGGTCGTGACGGATGCGTTACACCTCGACGACTGCGTTGCGGATGCGGATTTAGTGGTCACGGGTGAAGGACGTATCGACAGCCAGACCATTCACGGTAAGGTTCCGGTTGGCGTGGCGAAGGTGGCAAAGCGTTACAACAAACCGGTTATTGGCATTGCCGGCAGCCTGACGGCTGATGTCGGTGTTGTACATGAGCATGGGCTGGATGCGGTTTTTAGCGTTATCTATACCGTTTGCACACTGGATGAGGCGCTGAAGAACGCGAGTGAGAACGTGCGAATGACGGCGCGAAACGTGGCCGCGACCCTGAAAGCGGGTCAGCAATTACGTTGAATGATGTGGCATGAAAGCCGGATAAGACGCGTGAGCGTCGTCATCCGGCAATCAGATCTTTACCCTAACAACTTCTTCGCTTCGCGCGCAACGTTATCCATTTCATCCAGAAGCTCTAAAAACTCAGGCTCCAGCTCTTCTTCTTTGCTCCCGCTACGTAATTGCTGCTCAATCAGCTGACACAGGTTTTTCATGCGGGGAACGCCGCTATAACCGCAACTGCCATGCAGTTTATGGATCATATCCACCAGTCCTTCAGGGTTTTCACCGACCAGCTGTTCTTCAATTTTGTTACGCACTTCGGGCAGAAAATCGAGCAGCATTTGCAGCATATCCCGCGCCAGATCGTTTTTACCGGCGGCTTGCCTTAACGCCAGTTGCCAGTCGAGTGTGGTATTCGGATTGACGACCGGTTCAACAGCGAGCGCCCTCAGCGATGTGCTCGCGCCGGGTTTGTAGCGTAACAGCAGATTATGCAGCTTATCTTCTTCGATAGGCTTCGCCAGGTAATCATTCATCCCGGCGCTGAGCAGCTTCTCTTTTTGCCCGGCCATGGCATGCGCGGTGACCGCAATGACCGGCGTCTGTTGTTGATGAGGAAGCTGGTGGATCAGTTCGCAGGCGCGAATACCGTCCATGTCTGGCATCTGAATATCCATCAGGATGAGATCAAACTGCATCTGTTTGGCGCGATCTACAGCCTGATGTCCGCTGTCGCAGAGCACGACGTGCTGCACTTTATCTTCCAGCAGTGCGCCAATCAGCTTGAGGTTCGCCGGGTTGTCGTCCACCGCCATGACGGTCATCGCAATTTTGCTCTCGTCTAACAGTAGCGGAGCCGCGCTGTGGTTCAGTTGACAATACTCTGTCAACGCTGGCAGTAAGCGGGTTGAGGTAAGAGGTTTCAACAGGCACGCCGCCGCGCCGCCCTGCTTTAATTTCTCGGCGTTGATCTGCGCATGGCAAGGCAGAGCCAGTAACAAAAAGTCGGTCATCGCCGCTGCGCTTGCCAGCCGCTCATGCTGCATGGTGAGCGGTTCGCGTAAAGTGACCGGTATGCCAAGCAGCAGAATATCGTAGTGATCCTTCGGCAGCCCGGAGAATGAAGGGCTGTAAATCACTTCCAGCGGTGTTTCACTCAAGATATCTAACGTGCATTGCGCGGCAGTGGCGTTAGGTTCAACGTAGGCCAGCCGCTTTCCGGCCAGACAGTGCGTGGTTGAGCGATCCACGAGAACGTTAGGGTTGAGATCGAGGCTGATATGGAACCAGAACGTGGAGCCCCGGTTCGGCTGGCTGTGGAAGGAGATATCTCCGCCCATTTCATTGACCAGCTTTTGCGTAATGACCAGACCCAGTCCGGTCCCGCCGTGGCGGCGGGAAATACTGGCATCGGCCTGGCGGAAGGCCTGGAACAGGCGTGACTGATCGCGCTCAGGGATGCCAATTCCGGTATCGCGGATTTGCACTTCAATTTGCACTTTCGTGTTACTGAGGGCGCGTTTCTCGACCAGAATGTCGATATTGCCGCCTTCGGTAAATTTGATGGCATTGCCAACCAGATTAGTGATTACCTGCTGTAAGCGCAGCGGGTCCCCGATGACGTTGTCCGGCACGTCATTCTTAATATTTAGCGTCAGTTCAAGCCCTTTATCATGGGATGAGTGCGCTAACAGCGTGACGACGTCATCCAGCGTGCTACGCAGCGGGAATGGGATGCTTTCCAGAATCAGTTTGCCCGCCTCAAGTTTGGAGAAGTCGAGCACATCATTGATGATGGCCAACAGATTGTTGGCCGAGCGTTCAATCGTATTCAGGTGATCGCGCTGCGTCGTGTTGAGCTCGGTTTTAAGCGTCAGGCGGGTGAAGCCAATCACGCCATTCAGCGGCGTACGCAGCTCATGCGACATGTTAGCCAGAAACTCAGACTTAATACGCGCCGCTTCCTGGGCGCGTTTCTTCGCCAGATCCAGTTCGACGTTCTGGATTTCCATCTGCTCCAACGTTTCGCGCAGGTCAGAGGTGGCCTGGTCGATGTTGTGCTGCATCTCTTCATGGTAGGCCGCAAGTGACATCGCCATCGAGTTGATGCCATTTTTGAGCATATCCAGCTCGCCCAACATGAAACCTTCGACGCGGCTGTCGAGCTGTCCTCTACGTATTCGGTCAACGGTATTTACCATATTGCGAATCGGGCCAGTCACGTCGCGCATCAGACGCCAGCCAAAAATTAACGCAATACCGATACAAAACAGCATCATTACGCTGGAGATAAAGATCTCTTTATACTGCTGCAATCTTACTGACTTAAGGTCCAGTTCAAGCGCCACATACCCCAGCATATTTTCCGTATTTTTGGCGTCGCTGACGGCAGATTCATCCGGCGAATAGCTTTCCGATATAATTGGCGTTCGCAGGATCATAATATCCCCGAGCCGGGTGACGCTCAGCTTTCGGGGAAATGGTGAACCGGTTGCCAGCTGCATTTCAGACGGATCGAGATGAAAATTGGATGTGACAAACAGCCGATTATTCTCGTCATAGACAGAAATTGCCCGCACGATATCGGAATGGCGACGATGCAGCACGCTGATAAGTTGGCCGATGGATTCTCTGTTTTGCAGATTCATGCCATATTCGCTGGAGACCGCGAGTGGCTCAATGATGCTGGCGCCAGCATCTTCCAGTTGACGCTGCAAGTCGTTATAGCGATGCACAACAAAAAAGATACTGAGCAGCAAACCAATCAGGACGGTCGGTGCCAGGATCAGAATCATCATGCGTGCGCGCAGGCTGTAGTTGGTCATGGAGTTCCGTTATGGGACAATTAGGGTCACACTGTTAAATAGAGAAATATCTCGTCGATGGCGCAATTCTACTCTGCAAAACGACGCGTGACGACGCGTCAGATCATAACCGTTACCGTCAATGACCTTGATCCTTTCGGCCAGGGCGTTGCTCGCCATAACGGAAAGGCGTTGTTTATACCGGAATTGCTACCTCAGGAAAGCGCCGAGGTGGTGATTACCGAAGATAAAAAACAGTTCGCCCGCGCGCAAGTAAAACGACGTTTAAACGACAGTCCGCAGCGTGAAGTGCCACGTTGCCCGCATTTTGGCGTGTGCGGCGGCTGCCAGCAGCAGCATGCCAGCATCTTGTTGCAGCAGCGTAGCAAAAGCGCGGCGTTGTCGCGTTTAATGAAATGTGAAGTGTCGGATGTTATAGCTGATACCCCGTGGGGCTATCGTCGTCGCGCCAGGTTGAGCCTGAACTATCGGCCAAAAGAACAAAAATTGCAGATGGGGTTTCGCAAATCCGCATCCAGCGACATTATCGATGTCAAACAATGCCCTATTTTGGTGCCCCAGCTTGAAGCGCTCTTGCCCCACATCCGGGCGTGTCTGGAAAGTCTGCAAGGGTTACGCCATCTTGGTCATGTCGAGCTGGTGCAGGCGGGGAGCGGAACCCTGATGATTTTGCGCCACACGGCGCCATTAAGTGTTCAGGACAAAGAAAAACTGGAATGCTTTTCGCATTCTCAGGGGCTGTCTTTGTTTCTGGCCCCGCAAAGCGAGATACTGGAATCAATATCAGAAGAGTCGCCCTGGTATGACTCAAATGGACTACGGTTAACCTTCAGCCCGCGTGATTTTATTCAGGTCAATGAAGGGGTAAACCAACAAATGGTGGCCCGTGCGCTCGAATGGCTTGATGTGCAACCTGAAGATCGCGTACTCGATCTGTTCTGTGGAATGGGTAATTTTACCCTGCCGCTGGCAACCCGGGCTGCAAACGTGGTGGGGGTGGAAGGGGTACCGGCGCTGGTGGAAAAAGGCCGGGAAAACGCGCTGAATAACGGATTACACAATGTGACATTCTTTCATGAAAACCTTGAGGAAGATGTTACCCGGCAGCCGTGGGCGAAAAACGGATTCGACAAAGTATTGCTCGATCCTGCGCGTGCGGGGGCTGCAGGTGTGATGCAACATATTATAAAATTAGAACCTATACGCGTTGTTTATGTATCCTGTAACCCGGCAACGCTGGCTCGTGACAGCGACGCTTTGCTCAACGCGGGATATGTCATACGGCGACTGGCGATGCTCGATATGTTCCCGCACACTGGACACCTGGAATCAATGGTCCTGTTTGAGCGTATGTAATAAATTTTGTACCCATTGGATTTCGGGTGGTAATGCAGCGTGAAAGACGAAAGACAATGGGTATGGCTTGTCGACTTCGACAGGCCAGGCCCCTTAAGGAGAGGACAATGGTTGCGGTAAGAAGTGCACATATAAATAAAGCTGGTGAGTTTGATCCAAAGAAATGGATCGCGAGTCTGGGGATCTCCAGCCAGCAGTCGTGTGAACGCTTAGCCGAAACCTGGGCGTACTGCCAGCAGCAGACACAGGGGCATCCGGATGCGGAACTGCTGCTGTGGCGTGGCGTAGAGATGGTAGAAATACTCTCCATGTTGAGCATGGATATCGACACGCTGCGCGCAGCAATGCTGTTCCCTCTGGCAGATGCCAACGTGGTCAGTGAAGACATCCTGCGCGAGAGCGTGGGCAAATCCATTGTTCATCTTATCCACGGCGTGCGGGATATGGCGGCAATACGCCAGCTTAAGGCCACTCATACCGATTCAGTCTCATCCGAACAGGTCGATAACGTTCGCCGCATGCTGCTGGCTATGGTGGATGATTTCCGCTGTGTGGTCATCAAGCTGGCGGAGCGGATTGCACATCTGCGTGAAGTGAAGGACGCTCCAGAAGATGAACGCGTTCTGGCGGCAAAAGAGTGCACCAATATCTATGCGCCGCTGGCCAACCGTTTGGGTATCGGGCAATTAAAATGGGAACTGGAAGATTACTGCTTCCGTTACCTGCACCCGGCTGAATACAAACGTATTGCCAAGCTGCTGCACGAACGTCGCATCGATCGCGAGCATTACATTGATGAGTTCGTCGGTCATTTGCGCTCAGAGATGAAAACGGAAGGCGTCAAAGCCGAAGTGTACGGACGTCCGAAACACATCTACAGCATCTGGCGCAAAATGCAGAAAAAGCAGCTGGCCTTCGATGAACTTTTCGACGTGCGCGCGGTGCGTATCGTGGCGGAGCGTTTACAGGACTGCTATGCCGCGCTCGGGATAGTGCATACTCACTATCGCCATCTGCCGGATGAGTTCGATGACTATGTCGCTAACCCGAAACCCAACGGCTATCAGTCAATTCATACGGTTGTGCTGGGACCGGGCGGCAAAACCATTGAAATTCAGATCCGTACGAAACAGATGCACGAAGATGCCGAACTGGGCGTTGCGGCACACTGGAAGTACAAAGAGGGCACCGCTTCAGGCGTAGCGCGCTCTGGTCATGAAGATCGTATTGCATGGCTGCGTAAGCTGATCGCCTGGCAGGAAGAGATGGCGGACTCTGGTGAAATGCTGGATGAAGTCCGTAGCCAGGTCTTTGATGACCGAGTGTACGTCTTTACGCCAAAAGGCGACGTTGTGGACTTACCTGCGGGCTCCACACCGCTCGATTTTGCTTATCATATTCACAGTGATGTGGGGCATCGTTGCATTGGCGCGAAAATTGGCGGGCGCATCGTACCGTTTACCTACCAGCTGCAGATGGGCGATCAAATTGAAATTATCACCCAGAAACAGCCTAACCCAAGCCGCGACTGGCTGAACCCTAACCTCGGTTACGTAACCACCAGTCGGGGGCGTTCGAAGATCCACGCCTGGTTCCGTAAACAGGACCGCGACAAAAACATCCTTGCTGGCCGCCAGATCCTCGACGATGAGCTGGCGCATTTAGGCATTAGCCTGAAAGAAGCGGAAAAGCACCTGCTGCCGCGCTACAGCTTCAATGAGCTGGATGAGCTGCTGGCGGCGATTGGTGGGGGGGACATTCGCCTCAACCAGATGGTGAACTTCCTGCAGGCGCAGTTTAATAAGCCAAGCGCAGCCGAACAGGATGCCGCCGCGCTGAAACAGCTTCAGCAGAAAACGCAGGCGCCGCAGAGTCGCCGTAAAGACGACGGTCGCGTGGTGGTGGAAGGGGTGGGTAACCTGATGCACCACATCGCGCGCTGCTGCCAGCCGATTCCAGGCGATGAAATTGTCGGGTTTATCACTCAGGGCCGCGGTATTTCCGTGCACCGGGCGGATTGCGAACAGTTGACCGAGCTGCGCTCCCATGCGCCGGAACGTATTGTTGATGCGGTTTGGGGCGAAAGCTACTCGGCAGGATATTCGCTGGTGGTTCGCGTCCAGGCTAACGATCGCAGCGGCTTATTACGTGATATCACCACGATTCTTGCCAACGAGAAGGTGAACGTGCTGGGGGTTGCCAGCCGGAGTGATACCAAACAGCAGCTGGCTACCATCGATATGACCATCGAAATCTATAACCTGCAGGTGCTCGGGCGCGTGCTTGGCAAGCTGAACCAGGTGCCGGATGTGATCGACGCACGTCGTCTGCACGGTAATTAATTATTTTATAGGCCAGATAAGTTTGCATGCCTGGTGAGGCGCGTTAGCGTTGCCATCAGGCATTGCCATGTTGCCGGATATCGGCTGTCGTCTTATCTGGCCTCGCGTATTGAAATTTCAGGATATTCCAATGAATCAAATCGACCGACTGCTCGGTATTATGCAGCGCCTGCGCGACCCGGAAAACGGTTGTCCCTGGGACAAAGAGCAGACATTCGCCACTATTGCCCCTTACACCCTCGAAGAAACCTATGAAGTGCTGGACGCAATTGCGCGGGAAGACTTCGACGACCTGCGTGGAGAGCTGGGTGACTTGCTGTTCCAGGTGGTGTTTTACGCCCAGATGGCGCAGGAAGAAGGACGTTTCGATTTCAATGATATTTGCGCCGCCATCAGCGATAAGCTTGAGCGTCGCCACCCACATGTTTTTGCTGATGTTTCTGCCAGTAACAGCACTGAGGTGTTGACCCGCTGGGAGCAAATCAAAAGCGAAGAACGCGCCCAGAAGGCGCAGCATTCCGCGCTCGACGATATTCCCCGAAGTTTACCGGCGTTAATGCGCGCCCAAAAAATCCAGAAACGCTGCTCTAATGTTGGCTTTGACTGGAAAACATTAGGACCGGTTGTCGACAAGGTTTACGAAGAGATTGATGAAGTCATGTTTGAGGCGAAGCAGGCTGTTGTCGACCAGGCTAAACTGGAGGAGGAAATGGGCGACCTGCTGTTTGCGACGGTCAATATGGCTCGGCATTTAGGCACTAAAGCTGAGATCGCATTGCAAAAAGCGAACGAGAAATTTGAGCGCCGTTTTCGTGAGGTTGAGCGAATTGTAGCGGCTCGGGGTCTGGAAATGACTGGTGTTGATCTGGAAACTATGGAAGAAGTCTGGCAACAGGTAAAACGGCAGGAAATTGATCTCTAAGGGATTTCGTCGGTCAAGGGCGATTTGTGTGATTTTTTAAATAACAAGCGCTTGATTTACGTCAAAAACATTTACCCCAAAGGGGCTATTTTCTCACTCCCGATGTTTATGTGAGCCTGGTGAAGAGGAGGAATAATGAAAGTTTGTGGCGCTCGTCATGTTCGGGTATACTACTTTCCCGTCTTGGTAATTCCATCGTTTCACCCTAACTTCTCAGGTCCAGCATGACAACGAACTATATTTTTGTGACCGGCGGGGTCGTATCCTCTCTGGGTAAAGGCATTGCCGCAGCCTCCCTGGCAGCCATTCTTGAGGCTCGTGGCCTCAACGTGACCATGATGAAACTGGATCCGTATATCAACGTCGATCCAGGTACTATGAGTCCAATCCAACACGGGGAAGTGTTCGTTACTGAAGACGGCGCTGAAACCGACCTGGACCTGGGTCACTATGAGCGTTTCATTCGTACCAAAATGACTCGCCGCAATAACTTCACTACCGGTCGAATTTACTCCGATGTCCTGCGCAAAGAGCGCCGTGGCGACTATCTGGGTGCAACCGTACAGGTTATCCCGCACATCACCAACGCGATTAAAGAGCGTGTCCTTGCCGGTGGCGAAGGTCATGACGTCGTTCTGGTTGAAATCGGCGGTACGGTCGGTGATATCGAATCCCTGCCATTCCTGGAAGCGATTCGCCAATTAGCGGTAGATATCGGTCGTGAACACGCGCTGTTCATGCACCTGACTCTGGTTCCTTACCTGGCCGCTGCCGGTGAAGTCAAAACTAAACCGACTCAGCACTCGGTAAAAGAGTTGCTGTCTATCGGTATCCAGCCTGACATTCTGATCTGTCGTTCCGATCGCGCGGTTCCGGCCAACGAACGTGCAAAAATTGCATTGTTCTGTAACGTGCCAGAAAAAGCCGTTATTTCAATGAAAGATGTCGATTCCATCTATAAAATTCCAGGCCTGTTGAAATCCCAGGGCCTTGACGATTATATTTGTAAACGATTCAGCTTGAACTGTCCGGAAGCTAATCTGTCAGAATGGGAACAGGTTATCTACGAAGAAGCGAATCCGGCAGGCGAAGTGACTATCGGTATGGTCGGCAAGTATATTGAACTGCCGGATGCCTATAAGTCAGTTATCGAAGCATTGAAGCACGGTGGTCTGAAGAATCGTGTCACCGTCAACATTAAGCTGATCGATTCGCAAGATGTCGAAACGCGCGGCGTTGAGATCCTGAAAGGTCTTGATGCAATCCTGATCCCTGGCGGCTTCGGCTACCGTGGTGTTGAAGGTAAGATCGCGACAGCGCGCTTTGCGCGTGAAAACAATGTTCCTTATCTGGGTATTTGCCTGGGTATGCAGGTTGCGTTGATTGAGTTTGCACGTAACGTAGTGGGTATGGATAACGCCAACTCCACGGAATTTGTGCCAGACTGTAAGTACCCGGTGGTGGCCCTGATTACCGAATGGCGCGATGAAGACGGCAACGTTGAAGTCCGTACCGAGAAGAGCGATCTGGGCGGCACAATGCGCCTTGGCGCCCAGCAGTGTCAGTTGAGCGACGATAGCCTGGTTCGTCAGCTGTACGGCGCGCCGACAATTGTTGAACGCCATCGCCACCGTTACGAAGTCAACAATATGCTGTTGAAACAGATTGAAGCTGCGGGTCTGCGTATTGCAGGCCGTTCCGGTGATGATCAGTTGGTCGAGATCATTGAGGTACCGAATCATCCGTGGTTCGTGGCCTGTCAGTTCCACCCGGAATTTACTTCCACGCCACGTGATGGGCACCCGCTGTTTGCCGGCTTTGTGAAAGCCGCCAGTGAACATCAGAAGCGTCAGGCGAAGTAAGAAGTAAAAAAGTTAGAACGGCAATGCACCCATCCGGGTGCATTGTTTGTCTGGAGTTTTAGTTTAACTTGTACTGAGGAAAATCTAATGTCCAAAATCGTTAAAATCATCGGTCGTGAAATCATCGACTCCCGTGGTAACCCGACTGTTGAAGCCGAAGTACACCTGGAAGGTGGTTTCGTTGGTATGGCAGCAGCTCCGTCAGGTGCTTCTACTGGTTCCCGCGAAGCACTGGAACTGCGCGACGGCGACAAATCCCGTTTCATGGGTAAAGGCGTACTGAAAGCTGTTGCAGCTGTTAACGGCCCAATTGCTCAGGCTCTGCTGGGTAAAGATGCTAAAGATCAGGCTGGCATCGACAAGATCATGATCGATCTGGACGGTACTGAAAACAAATCCAACTTCGGTGCAAACGCCATCCTGGCTGTGTCCCTGGCGAACGCCAAAGCAGCAGCTGCTGCTAAAGGCCTGCCGCTGTATGCACACATCGCTGAACTGAACGGTACTCCGGGCAAATACTCCATGCCGGTTCCGATGATGAACATCATCAACGGTGGTGAGCACGCTGACAACAACGTTGACATCCAGGAGTTCATGATTCAGCCGGTTGGCGCTAAAACCCTGAAAGAAGCCGTACGTATGGGTTCTGAAGTGTTCCACAACCTGGCTAAAGTTCTGAAAGCTAAAGGTATGAACACTGCAGTGGGTGACGAAGGCGGCTACGCGCCGAACCTGGGTTCCAACGCTGAAGCTCTGGCTGTAATCGCTGAAGCGGTTAAAGCAGCTGGCTACGAGCTGGGCAAAGACATCACCCTGGCGATGGACTGTGCAGCTTCTGAATTCTACAAAGACGGTAAATACGTTCTGGCTGGCGAAGGCAACAAAGCATTCACCTCCGAAGAATTCACTCACTTCCTGGAAGAACTGACCAAACAGTACCCGATCGTGTCCATCGAAGATGGTCTGGACGAGTCTGACTGGGACGGTTTCGCATACCAGACTAAAGTTCTGGGCGACAAAATCCAGCTGGTTGGTGACGATCTGTTCGTAACCAACACCAAGATCCTGAAAGAAGGCATCGAAAAAGGCATCGTTAACTCCATCCTGATCAAATTCAACCAGATCGGTTCTCTGACCGAAACTCTGGCTGCGATCAAAATGGCGAAAGACGCTGGCTACACCGCTGTCATCTCTCACCGTTCTGGCGAAACTGAAGACGCTACCATCGCTGACCTGGCTGTGGGTACCGCTGCAGGCCAGATCAAAACCGGTTCTATGAGCCGTTCTGACCGCGTTGCTAAGTACAACCAGCTGATTCGTATCGAAGAAGCTCTGGGTGAACAAGCGCCGTACAACGGTCGTAAAGAGATCAAAGGTCAGGCGTAATCCTGTTCTTTAACTCTTAACGTAAAAACCCGCTGCGGCGGGTTTTTTTATGCGTTCAGCGGAACTTGAAGCAGATAAATCTGCTGGCTGTTTTTATCGGCAAGTTTCTGAAGGAAGCAAAATAGCGCATGATTCGTTCGCAGATTAAACTTTTTGCGGATGATGTATTTATGCACATAGAGCGTTTTCTCTGAGATTGACATGTTGTGGGCAATCTCAGATGTCGTTATCCCCTGATAGATAAAGGACATAATACGCCTTTGCTGCCTGGTCAGGACTTTATGTGGACAATGAAGACATAATGTTTTCCCCGGCTGTATTTGCTTTTTTCTTGATTCCCGCCAGGCGGTTAATACTTTCTCTTTGACTGTCGACAGTGAGTCCTGTCGGTGAATAAAAATGATCCGGGCAATGCAAAAGGGCAGATCGGAAGGGGAGTCAATCACCTCATCGGTTAAGCCAATAATAATGCCTGTTGTCCTGTTTTGCAGTTCAGGAAAACACATGAGATGCTCTCCTGGAGCCAGAGAAATAACGACGATATCTGCCTTATCAAAGTTTTGTTGGGAGTAAGATGTTAAAAAAATGATGTTATTGGCGGTTCTTCCAAAGAATATCTCTATAAAAAAATGTTTCAATCCATCGCAATAAAATTCGTAAGGGTCCTGTATAAGTATTTTCATATTTAATATACCAGAAGCCAGCAGAGGCATTTATTAATAATAAGGGTATTTTTTATTAATTAAAATTCATTTGTACCAAAGAGTTAAACGTATTGGGAAGGGGGCAGATACCTGCCAGTAAAAAGGTCGCTGGACACAGGGGACAAAGTGCCAGGATAGAATAATTCATTTGTTGCACCATGATAAATATCCTTTACACAGAAATAGTTCGGTTTACTGATGAGTCATTGTGAATTGCAAAAGGGTCACTTAATTGTAGGTAAAGTTGGCCTGAACGATACCAGAGATCGTCCCCGGCATCACATTACCTTTGGAATAGGTCCGGGCACGTAAATTGTATGTAACGGTACGATCGGCGAGGACTGATTGAGTAATATTTGTATTATTTCCTTTCAGGTAACCGGTGCTGACCTGGATCAGTTCTATCGCAACGTTCGCCGTTCCGGTATTTTTATAGCGTACCGGAAAGTCGGGATCTTCCGTTCCGGTAAACGTCACGACTACGCTGGTGGTTCCCACCGGGCAACTGGCAAGGTTAATGGTAAAATTAACCGGGGTAGATGTTGTACCTGCCACTGCAATATCTGCAGCCGGGATGTCTCCTAAATTAACATTGATATTGCTGCCACTGGCTACGACACACGGGGACGCAATAACTTTCCCGGTAATATTAATATTGGTGGGTTCGGCCCCGGCAATACTGATTGTCGTCCCCAGATACAGTCCTGCCAGCGCCAGATGAATGTACTTTTTATGAATATTCATTTTAATTCTCTCCTTGTATAACTCTGATGGCGAAGTTGCCTACTGATAAGTAATATTGAGCGTCGCAGTGGCGTTAGCGCTGCCTGCGGTCACGTTGTTTTTCGTCTGAAAATAGCGTGCGGTAAAGGCTCCCGGAGGAAATTCCTGCCCGCCTGCTGAGGTTTTCAGCACGATGTTGTTATCCAGCTTCAGGGGCGTATTGCCATACAGCAGTTGGATCCCGATTCCGCTCGCAACTCCTGACATTCCTGCTCCCGATAACGCCAGGATACTGTCATTGGCGGTCTCTGCACTTTGCGTCCCACTTAACGATGCGTTAATGCGGGCGCCCGCATCACAGTTCAGGTCTATCGTGAAGGTCCGATCGCCTTTGGTGGTTCCTGCTCCGGTAAAACTATCCGCTAATACCGGATCCAGGGGAACAGCGATACTCGAGTTATTTATTGCACAGGCCTGGACCGTTACCACCACTGACCCCGCACCTGACCAGATGGGATTTAAATCCCACTGCCCGCTTTGATTATTTAACGAATAGCTTGAGGTTACAGACGGTATTGTCGTTATTGCTCCTGAGGCGACATTGGGCTTTGTTTTCACAAATTGCAGTGATGCTCCCATGGATAAACCCTGCGTGTCCTTGTTAAGTATATGGCAGGTGTAAGTCCGGGTTGAGTTTGAAATATGATCGTCAAACTGCACCGGGCAAAAAGACAATGAGCCTGTATTCAGGGCAAAATTATAACGAACGCCAATTCCGTCGATATTCGTGGGATAGACATCGGTATAACCTGCAACAGGGGCTGAATTAACCTGTAAACGCAAGTACACATCTCTGTCGGCGTCAGGATCCCCAAAGCAACCCAACCCCCATACTTCGCTGCCAATAGATCCAAATTTATCACTGAAAACATTCATGGTGGCGTCATCACGTTGATAATTTAGCGCTCCTGAGAACGTATAATATCCGCCGGAATTAACACAGCTGGCCGCTTCAACAGGGGCAGTAAACGCACTGGTTAACCCAAATACCAAAGTGAATATATAATTCTTCTTTTTCTGTAACATAACGCATACTCTCACCGCTATTTCAGGTGACTATTCTCAGTAACCCATTTAGAGCAGGGTAGTTTTGTTTATCGGTAAGTAAAATTCATTTGTACCAGGGAATTAAACGTACCGGGGAGGGTAGTGTCAGAGACGATCACCCGACCAGCCAGTAAAAAGGTTGCCTTGCGCTGAGCGTCAACGGGGACGCTCATGCTGCTGCCGTTGCCCTGCACCTGCGCCTTGTTCGTGTCCCGGGCCATTTGCACGGCGGCGTTGGCGGCGGTCCCCGTATTGGCATACAACGTGGGATCTTCTGCTGCCGGTTGTCCGTTGAACGTCACGTCCACCGATGTCGTTCCTGCCGGGCATTTGAAAAGCCTTACCTCAAACGATTTCCACGCGGAAGCATTTCCGTCGGCGCGCATTTCATTTAAGCGGAGCTGGCCGAAATTAACGCTCTGGTTTTGCGAGGCGATATCGACTACGCAGGGAGAAGCCACAACATGACCACCGATATTGATCTCCGCAGCATATGCAGGGCATGCCAGACAAAGCGCCGGGAGAACATATTTCATTTGTTGCTGCATGATAAACACCCGTTGAGCAGAGAAGTCAGGTTTACTGATAGGTGAAGGTGACTTGTGAAACAGTCACTATCGTGCCGGGCATAACGTCTGCCGCTGCAGCAATGGCGCGTGCGCCTATCGGGAAGGAGACAGTGCGGTCGGTTGCAACATTACGCTTTAATGTGGTTCCCGGACCTAAAAACTTACCGTTACCGGAACCCAGACTCTCTTTAAGCTGTACGTTAACATTGGTTGCCGTCCCGGTATTGGCATAATCCTCGGGGTTGTTCGCTGCTGGCGTTCCGGAAAAGGCCGCCGTTACCGATGTTGTGCCAAAAGGACAATCTTTTAAGATTAAATAAAAGATTTTGAATGCCGTGACGTTACCTGGCTGTCCCAGGGCGGTGGCCTGAATATTATCACCCAAATTAACATTGAGCTGTGATTGGGTGGTGTCAACGGTACAAGGTGAGGCGACGACTTTGCCGGTAATATTAATATTGACCGGTTCTGCTTCGGCAATATTTACTGCCGCTCCCAGATATAGCCCCGCCAGCGCCAGATGAATGAATCTTTTATGAATATTCATTTAGTCCCCTCCTTTTTATAACTCAGATGGCGGAGCCGTCTACTGATAAGTAATATTGAGCGTCGCTGTGGCGTTAGCGCTGCCCGCGGTCACGTTGTCTTTCGTCTGAAAATAGCGTGCGGTGAAGGTTCCCGGAGGGAATTCCTGACCGCCTGCTGAGGTTTTCAGCACGATGTTGTTATTCAGCTTCAGGGGCGTGCCGTCATAAAGCAGCTGGATCCCGATCCCTTTCGCAACCCCTGACGTTCCGGCCCCTGATAACGCCAGGATACTGTCATTGGAGGTCTCTGCACTTTGTGTCCCGCTTAACGATGCGTTAATGCGGGCACCTGCATCGCAGTTAAGATCTATCGTGAAGGTTCGCTCGCCTTTGGTTGTACCTCTTGCGGTGAACTCACTGCCTAAAGCATCAGGCAACGGTACGGTAATAGTTGAACTGTTTAGCGAACACGCTAACTGAATAACCTGACCTGCGACGATACTTCCCCTGACAACCTCAAGGTCACCGTAGGTTTTTTGAAAATACAATCCGCTATCAATATTTTTTGATGTTATCGGTCCCGTCTTATATAGCTCCACCGTTACGCCCTGACCCAGCCCGGAGCCATCGACAGGGATTGCACCCTGTCCCATTGTTCCTGTCCTGGGTGGGTTATCAAATGTATCTTGCGTGAACGCCGTATAATAGACCTTTATCCCGACGCCGGGGATCCCCGTACTATAGATATGGGGAAAACCGCTAATTGCATCGCGAAACATGGATACTGAAATTAATTCTCCCCCCTGACAACCGAACCATGGGCCAGTAAAGGGCGCAGGTAATTTTATCGTACCGATCTTCTGACCGACGGGAATATCACGTTGTACATAGATTGTACCAATATCTATATTATCCCATGCCATAACCCCCTGTTGTTGTTCGATTCTGCAGGTGGCAAGCGCAGAAAATGAACTGCACATTAGAGAAGCAGCGATCCAGATAATTTTCTGAAATTTCATTTTGCTCATTGGTATACCTCAATACGCAACAGGTATCAGATAAAAATTTAGTTTCTTTGAACGGCTAAGTTATTTACTTAATGACACCGCTGGCTAATGATCTGAATATCGCTATTTTCCGGCTTCGATTTCACCAGGGAATAGTTCACCTGACACTGCTGCTCTGCGCCTTTCCCCCATTTCACACTTAGCGCGCCGCTGTCGGCCAGACCGGTCAGATACACCTGTCCGCCATCGCCAACGATAAACGCCTGGGCGCTTTTCTGCGCGGTATCGCTGACCATCGCGCCAAATGGCACCGGCATTCCACCCTGCAGCAATAGCGTCATCATCACGCGCTGGCCCACGCTGGCGTTAAAGCTGGCCTGCACCACGGCTCCCCGCGTCGGTACCACGTTGCGGGTGGTCTGCGTCAGCTCCACGTTATCGGGCAGCGTCAGCGTATTCAGCTGCACCTGGTTTTTACGGTAGGGCGAGGTATAAGGCACGATGGTATAGCCGCGCCAGTCGGTTTTCACCCCGCTCTGGTTGCTCACGCCAACCCCAGAGGCACCTGGTGCCTGAACCAGCACGATGGTTTCACCCAGCGGTTGGCCGAAGGTGACGCCGCTGGCGTGCGCAACGATGCCGCCCTGTAGACCGTAGTTCAGCCGCTGGCTGTTTTTGTCGTAAGCATATCCTGTGGTGGCTTCAGCATAGGTCCCGCGATAGTCGGCGTTCAGATTACCGCTGTTGCCCGTCCCCTGGCTGCCGTAACCCTGCTGTATACTCCAGCTCAGGTTATTGCCCTCAAGCGTCGTACCATTGAGACCCACGGTGTGATTGGTGCTTCCTTTCTGGCTGCTGCTGACGTTCCACGACGCGTGGGCATTACTCAACCAGCGGCTCAGCGGAATGCTAACGTTCAGTGAGAACACCTGGTCGCGGTCATAGACCTTTTCTTTGCCGGAGCGCCCGCTGCGCGACGTCGAGTTGATGTTATAGCTGTAATTAAGCCCGTAGCTGATGCCGTTCCAGCTATTGTTGTAACCGGCGCTCATCGACCGCAGGGTCCGGCCGCTGTTCCAGTAGTCTTCGTTTATCAGGCTCAGCGACAGCGAACCCGCTCTTTCCCACAAATTCTGGCTCAGCGACAGTTCAGTACGGTTACGCCTGCGCTCGAAAAACGGCGGGGTGCTCCCGCCGCGCCAGGTATCCATGACTTCTGCCAGCGTGTAATAGCCGTCGGTCGAGTAGCGATAACCGGCAATGGCGAAGTTGGTCCCGGTTTCGACAATATTTTTGCTGTAGCGGATCCGCCATGACTGGCCTTTCTCCTTCGGCTGGCTCTGTATCTTCGACCAGCCCTGGGTGACATCCAGCGAAATCGCGCCAATTTCCCCCAGATTTTTACCGACTCCCAGAGCCAGCGACTGATAGTGGTCCGCGAACTGGCCGCCGCCGTAGAGGGTAAAACCCCGGGGCAGACCGTAGATCAGCGTCGCCTGGCTAAACGGCGTCTTTTCCACGCTGCGGTCATACGAACGATACAGGCCGCTGGTCAGCGAATATTTCAGCCGCTGTTCACGCTGGAGCACCGGCAGCGAGGCAAACGGTACGATGAGATTCTGTTCGCTGCCGTTATCTTCTTTAATCGTCACATAGAGATCCCCGCTGCCGCCGGTGGCGTACATGTCGTTGATTTCAAATGCGCCCGGCGCCACATAGCTCTGATAAATAACATACCCGTTCTGGCGGATAATCACCTGCGCATTGGTTCGCGCGATGCCTGTGATCGCCGGTGCATAGCCCTTCATGCTGTCGGGGATCATCTCCTCGTCGGACGCCAGCTGCGCGCCGCGAAAGGGAACGCTGTCGAAGATATCGGACGGGGAGGCGCTGTCTCCCAGCATCAGCTGGCTCTTCAGGACGCGAATATCACGGGACAAATAGGTATAGACGGTGTCCCAGCTGTCGCGACCGTTATTATCCCGCTGAAAAGTCGTGTAATTACGCAGCCGCCAGGGACCGATGTTCATGCCGGGACGCAGGTTGGCGTACTGGGTCGTACTGTCTGTGCCGCGACGATCCCGCGCCAGGGTAGTGGCGCCGTTCACGCTGTAATTAAGCAGCAGGGCGGTGATCCCATCATCCCACTGCGTTTCAGGAACGTAATCGCGTGGATTCATCGCAATGGCGGCCTGCGGAATGCTCAACAGCAGTTGCTGCGCGCTAAAGCGAAACTCAGCGCTGGCCTGCGGGATCGCGTCCAGCCTGGCGCACGGCGCGGCGGCATCGCCCAGATCCGGGAACAGGGCGGTTTTGACTCCCATCGCGCTAAGCTGGCTCACGCTCAGGCATGGCGACAGAAGCGCTTTCCCGTCCGGGCCGGGCTGCATGCTGAACTCCACTTCCCGGGTTTCCTGAAACTGGTTGTTGACAGAGATATCGACCCGGTAAACGCCCGGCGCCTGGCCGTTTTCCTCTTCAAATACGCTAAGATCGGTCTTTTCCTGATGCGGGTTGTCAATTTCCAGCATCAGCGGATTAAAATATTCCCTGGCGTGTGAGGCAAAAGTCGTTAAATTTAATAGTAAAAAGGGTGTCGAAAAAAGATAAATCAGCCTGCGGATATTATTGGTTTGTGGATATTCGCGCAGGTTTTTTGGGCTCCCCATCTGTGTAGTCCTTCCCTGAAGGGTAAATAATTAACGCCGGATTCCTGTGCTGTTATTTATCAGAACGAAGCACGATGAAGCTCGCCGATTCCGCCGTAATCATTAATAATTTTCCAGCTCACGCTATTACCCGCACCGCTGGGTAATTCAAAAATGGCGCTACTCTGCGGCGCAATATACCGGGCATCTTCCAGCTCTTTACCTGCAACGGTAACGCTCTGGAAATTCATATAAAATGAGGTCGGGTTACTCACCTCCAGCCGGTTGCCGCGGCGCTGCCAGGAAAGCTTATGGGTTAACACTTCCGCGGAGCCTGTTAAACCTTCAGGGCGATAGATCAGTTTGATGCGCGTCTTGACCGCGATCTGCAGCAGGTTTTTACCCTGATCTTTTTCTATCGAGGGGATACTCTTAATATTCAGCCAGTACAGCGATTCCCTATCCTGCGGTAGATTCCCGCCCGCCCGCACGACGCGCAAGACATTTTCCTGCCCGCCGTCCAGACGAAATAACGGCGGGGTGATCACAAACGGCGTTTTCTCTGCGCGATTAATTTCGGGCTCGACCCAGCTTTGTACCAGATAAGGTGCATGGTCCGGGTTGCTCACATTAATTGAAGACTCTTTCTTACTCCCATCGTAAATTAAGCGGGTGCCACCCACAATCAGGCCAGCCTGGGCTAACCCGGAGGTTATTATTAGTGCAGTCAGCAAGGTGAGAGGAATAAGTTTCATCATTAGTCATTCATTAAAAGAGTGAGGACGGACCGACAATAATCCATCGGTCCGAATAACAATTTCGTTATGCAGGTATGACGGGCTATTAATTATAAACAATGGTGAAACTTGCCATTGAATTAGCCTTGCCTGCAGTCACCGTTGTCGATGTGGCGATATAGCGCGCAATAAAATCCAGATTATTCACCACGCCGGTACCTGACGTCAGAGGGTATTGTTTGGATGCGTTATACAGCGGAATCGCGGTATTGGCATCGTCGTATAATTGAATCCCCACGCCGCCTGCCACGCCAGTTTCTGCGGTCAGGGCCAGCACGCCAGGACTCCCTGTCACCGGGGAGCCGTCAAACTTCACGGCCGCCTTGGTTGCGCTTACCGGGCAATCCGTGAGCTGCAACGTGAATTTGGTCGGTGCAGCAGTAGAGCCTGCGTTGGTAAAGGCGCTCTTACTGACCTGACCTAATGTCACCGTCAGCGGACTGGCCGGACTATTGGTGACTTTACAGGCGGCATCAATAATCTCGCCGTTAAAATTCACCTCCCCATCAGCTGCCATCGCTGAAACTCCAGCCAGAGACGAAATCAGCGCTCCCAGAGGCAGTAATTTGCTTTTCATGATCTATTCCTTGAGTATATTCAATTTATTAGTATTAATGTATTGCCAGGCAAACGGCAGCTTTTTGAAATTTATCAATAGAATATCGTCCCGTTTCCAGGCTCACAGATCTCTAATGATAATATTAATAAGAATGACAGTTCCCTGCTTTTATATTTAAAACGGGTTTGTCAAACGTTATAATTTGTATGAGATTATTCTTGTACATTTCAAAATATCCGGCAACACTTTTTTGGGTGTAATTTTACACCCTGTGTGTTTTCCGCGATAAAAGGGTTATGCCAGAGGGGTGGTAAGTCTTGGGAAAATAGCGACTGTCAGTTAACAAAACAAGAACATATTATAAGGGTAAACATTTCATCGAAGAGAGTACGTTATTTTTCTTCGTTGATACAATAGGTTAGTACTTTAACGGAAGATGCTCGATTGTCAAAAGGATGCCGTTTTCAATGCTGATATAGCCCCCCTTTTTAAGCTGGGCGAGGATTTTCATAATGCTGCTACGTGAAAGGCTGGTTTTCTGCTGGATATACTGCGCGGCAGAAACATCATGTCTGTATTCCGCTGGTTCACTCATCAACTCCTGTAACTGAACGCGGACAATTTCATAGGCACAGGTGGCCATGAGCCTGGTATTTATCGTATACAGTCGTGAGGTGACTCTGAGGCTATGGCAGGCCAGCAGCCTCCAGAGATTGTGCTCGGTGACGAACTGGTTGACCTTATCGGTACGGGTAATGGCGATCTCAGAGGTACTGTGGGTCTGAATAAACATCCCCGCCTCGGCGTAAAGTGTTCCACTGAGACCCATGATCCCTGGCACATACAGCGTGCCCAGCAGAATTTCACTCGTCTGATGATAGACGTTGCACACGCCGCTTCGTACCAGATAGCAGTACGCAACGCCATTATTATAAAGATATAACCGGGTGTTGGGAGGATACATAGCAAAAGTCGCCAGAGGAGCCAGGCTTTCCAGCAGTTCGGCGGTAGCGGAGAGGATCAGACTGCGATCCGGATGTTCGGTATCCATAACATACTCCTCATGTTGATTGACGCTCACTTAAAATTTGACTCAGAATTATCCGATAGATCTTAATCTTATTTCTTTTTAAATCAATATCTTCAAAGTAATATTTAATCTTGTTTATATAACAAAATAATTCTGATAAGTAATTTATGGTTTTATTACTTATTTCCTTTTACTAAAATGGCTGTAATATCAAATTGGATGATTTTTAAGAAGAATGAATTCAGTACCCATAATAGTATTATGGATATTTATGCAAGTTGTTTATGGGTGTAATTTTACACCCATAAACAACTTTTAAAAATCTAAAACAATTATCATAATTATCGTTTATGTGAGGGGAGTGCGTTAGGGGGATGTTCATAAGCCTATGGAGGGATTTATTTGTGAATAATAAAAAAAGAGCTACCTCAATAAGTTACAGCATCAGACACAAAAAGCCTCTGGCTGATATCAATCAACTGATAAGCATCCTTACACCTTCAGCCAATAAGTTGACGCTCGCCAATAAGCAGTCACTTAACTTTAGAGTGGAAGGGGAACATAAATGTTTTTTACTTCATCACGGTAACATTACGCTTTATCGCCATGCCGACGGTATTGCCTTAAATTCAGAATCAGCTCCCTACATATTTGGCTTAAGTACGCAGTTGCTGGAGCATGATTATTTCTATATCAGAACGAATGAGACTTCTGATATTAGCGTGCTTTCTATTGCCGATGCTAACCGGATTATCGACAGGAGTAACCTGTGGAAAGGCGTAGCCGCGCTATTAATTTATAGTGCGACAAGAATGTTCGATCACTGCACGAAGATCTCGGCATTATCTTCTTATGAGATTATATGCTATCAGCTCTATGAACTGATGGATGAAACAGAAGAAGTGAGAAATAATGTCAGCATTGTTTCTTATATTTTAAGCCGTACCTTTCTGTCACGCAGCAGCATCATGAAGATACTGGCTCAGCTGAAGACTGGAAATTATATCGAGACTGAAAAAGGCCTGCTCAGAGCGATAAACAACATACCTTCAAAATATTAAATCATCACCGCTGGCGACAGCACCTGAAGCCACAGAGGCGCGGCGGCTCCCGTACATGACCTGATGACCGAAATCTGCGATACTTATGCTTTATCCCCCTCACAGAGATGACTATGCAGTACCCGATTAACGAGATGTTCCAGACCCTGCAAGGTGAGGGTTACTTTACCGGCGTCCCCGCCATTTTTATTCGTTTACAGGGATGCCCGGTTGGCTGTGCCTGGTGCGATACCAAACACACCTGGGATAAGCTTGAGGATCGGGAAGTCTCCCTGTACAGCATCCTGGCTAAGACCAAAGAGAGCGATAAATGGGGCGCGGCAAGCAGCGAGGATCTGCTGGCGGTCATTGTGCGTCAGGGCTATACCGCCCGTCACGTGGTGATAACCGGTGGCGAGCCCTGCATTCATGACCTGATGCCGCTGACAGACCTGCTGGAAAAGAACGGCTTTAGCTGCCAGATTGAAACCAGCGGTACCCACGAAGTGCGCTGTACGCCGAATACCTGGGTGACCGTATCGCCGAAGGTGAATATGCGCGGCGGTTATGATGTGCTGTCGCAGGCGCTGGAGCGTGCGAATGAAATCAAACATCCGGTTGGTCGCGTTCGCGATATTGAAGCGCTGGATGAATTGCTGGCTACGTTGAGCGACGACAAACCGCGTATCATCGCCTTACAGCCAATCAGCCAGAAAGAAGATGCCACGCGTTTGTGTATTGATACCTGTATTGCGCGTAACTGGCGTCTGTCGATGCAGACCCATAAATATCTGAATATTGCCTGATGATAATGGGTTTATCGGCCTGCATTGAGTGCTACATGCAGGCCGGACAACCTTATGCGTTAGACCAGCTCTGAATCGAATTAACGTTATCCAGGCCGCCATGCAACACTTCATACGACTTTTTCAGGATCACATCGGTGTGCTGGGTTAAATCACGGAAAATCCCTTTGTTCAGCGCGTCATAGCGTCTGGCGTTGCTTTCTATTGGTGTGAATACATCTTTCACCCGCACCATTTTTTCTATCGCGGTCTCATAGTTCGGATAGAGACCAAGCCCTACCGCCGTATTAATTGCCGCGCCCAGGCTGGCGCAACCGTTAATGGCATTCCGTCTTGCTGGAAGATTGAACACGTCGGCAAAGATTTGCATGAATAGATCGCTGTTTGAACCACCGCCCGTAATGATCACTTGTTTAGCGAAGTGATTCATTTCGTTACACATATTGTCGTAATTGTTTTTCAGCGTCAGCGCAACGCTTTCCAGAATAGAGCGGTAAATCCATGCGTAGTCCATGCTGGAGTCAAAGCCAATCATGATCCCACGCTTGAACGGTTCCCACGGGTTGGTCAGCCAGTCCAGGACGGTCATCAGGCCATTGCAACCGGGTGGTACGCTGGCCGCTTTCTTGTTCAGCAAATCTTCCGGCGACAGATCCTGCGCTTTCGCATCCTGGATTAGTGATTCCCCCAACATGTCCCGCAGCCAACTGACCGTCCACATCCCTTTGCGAATGCCATAGCCTTCGTAGAGCAGCGTTTGCGGAATCGAAGACATAATTGGCCAATAAGCGACGGGATCTTTGGGCAGCGCTTTGCCGTTCATCATCAGGGCGATATAGGTGCCTAATGAGATAACCGCGGTTTCGTCGTCCAGCAATCCTGCGCCCAGGGCCTCTACCGGTTTGTCGCTGGTGGTGCAAACCACCGGTAATCCGGCAGGGAAGCTGGTCGCCTTCGCGGCAGCGTCGGTCAAGTGCCCGATCACGGTTCCCGGCATCTGCACCTCGAACAGCATCCTGCGCGGGATATTGAATTTCTTCACCACCTCCGGGTCGTCGCTCCATGTCCAGGTTTTGTAATCCACCGGCCACTGACCAAAGTAGTTGGCGATATTGTCTTTAAATTCACCGGTTAAGCGATGTGACAAATAACCTGAAAATGAGGTGACGTAAGCCACATCAGGATTGGCGTGCTCATAGGGGCGGGTGACGCGCGCGTCCTGCCAGCTGATCAATGGCGCAGCGGGCGTGCCGTCTGCTTTGAGCAATGCGCGACAGCAGCGAATGGAGCCCAGACCAATCCCGACAATGTCTTTTGGATCTCCCGCGAACTGGCTCATTAAGTCTTTGCCAGCAAAACACAATGAAGCCCATAAATCGTCGTCCGGATGCTCTGCCGTATCGGCGTCGGGAGTAAACATCGGTTGCAGGAGACCTTTTCCTTCACACACCACGTTACCTTCCAGATCGTACATCACTACCTTGGTACTCTGACTTCCGCCATCAATTCCAATGATGTATTTCTTTGACATTGTCATTCTCCTTTAATTTTCCATCTTCACTCGCCGGAGGTTTCTGCGGCCAGTGAGGTTATCTTTTCCGGTGCGGCATTGTTGGTGCGAATTTTGCGAAACAATAAGAATGTGAAGAGGATGACCATGCACAGCGCCGCCAGTCCCATCAGCCACATATTGCGATAGGCTTGTGCCGCCGGGAGCGTATCCTGCCAGTGGCCGACAATCGGATAGACGAACACGTCGGGCAGAAAACCGATCACCGAGCAGATCCCTACGGTGGTTCCCATGATGTAAGAAGGGGTTCTGGCCTCGCCGGGACAAGCCCAGTAAAGCCCGCGCGAGGCGTAGCAGGTGAAGCCCAGCAGCAGAATCAGGCCGATCCCCATAACTACGGACTGCGGATTTGAGTTCGTCACCAGCAGGGCAATCAGCGCAGCGGCGCCGACAATTGAAAGCAGTTGTACCACGCGCGTTGGCGACTTAATTTTGCTGTAGGTGGTGATGATGCCGCCCAGCGGCCCACAGATAGCCCGGAAGATCTTGTTGATGACGATCCCCATGTAGCTCGCCGCGACCAGCGACATGCCGTACATTTCAGTCAGATAGTTGGTGGAGTAGCTGAGAATGGCGTAGATCGTAAAGACGCCAAAAATAACCATGCTGCAATACCAGGTGGTGCTGATACGCAGCACGGCGATGATATCTTTGAGCTGAAACGCCTGCTTATCTTCCTTCGCACCGTGGTTGCGGCTGTTGCCATCGTTCACGAAGAACCAGCACAAAATTCCCAACAGGATGTAAACCACGCTATAAATCAGGATCACGGCCTTCAGGCTGTTGCTGTCGTCCGGTGCGAAGCGAGAAAAGACCCACATGGTAAATACCGCCAGCGACATGACGCCGACGCCGCGCAGGCCTTCCATCCAGCCCATGATTTTCCCTTGTTCACTGTGATCCCCCAGCAGCGAGGCGGCTTTAATTGATACCGACCACAGCATCAGGATTGTCGTGATGGCAAAGGCGACCTGAATACAGAGCATGACCCACAGCGGTGGATAGGTCATCATCAGCAGACCGAGCAAGCCGGTAATTATCATGGCTGAGGTGATCATTTTGCGATGGGAGAATTTATCGGCAATAACGCCGCTGGGCGCATACAGAATAATAGCGGCAACGCCAAAGGTACTCATTATTAATCCAATTTCGGTATTGCTAAATCCCATGAATTTTGCCATGGGAATTTGATAGATATAACGTAAATAGGCTAAATCAAAACTAACGCCACCGCTGAAACTAATAATGGCGAGTGTTATCCAACGGCGATATGAGGATTGTTGCATATCGGACTCTCATTTTATGCAGACAAAAAAAAGAGAAAAGTAAACCGCCCTTTCAGGTGGATTACTTTTCTCAGGTCTCTAGTAATTGCGCTTAGAAATAACATGGAAGTGTGGGTTATAGTGTGAGAATAATCACGCTTCTTGTTTTTAGTCATCAATACAAAATGAACAAAACATCTGTGATTTTGATCACGTTAGATATTTTCTCGTTATGCTAAAAATTCATTCCAGTTACCAGAGATAATGAGAAAGGTGACTTCCCTCTAGCGGGGGAAGTTGCCTTTCTTTTTTTTTGCCTAAAGGAATTTGGAGCCAGCTATGTCAATCGAATCTCTCAATGCATTCTCAATGAATTTTTTCTCCCTGAAAGGGAAAACGGCGATCGTAACGGGTGGCAACAGCGGTCTGGGTCAGGCTTTTGCGATGGCGCTGGCGAAAGCCGGGGCGAATCTGTTTATCCCAAGTTTTGTAAAAGATAACGGTGAAACGAAAGAAATCATTGAGAAACAGGGTGTTGAAGTTGAATTCATGCAGGTGGATCTCACCGAGAAAGGTGCCCCGCAGAAGATTATTGCCGCCTGCTGCGAGCGTTTTGGCACCGTTGATATTCTGGTGAACAACGCCGGAATTTGTAAGCTGAATAAGGTACTGGACTTTGGTCGTGCGGACTGGGATCCGATGATTGACGTCAACCTGACGGCTGCGTTTGAACTGAGCTACGAAGCGGCAAAAATTATGATTCCGCAAAACAGCGGTAAAATTATAAATATCTGTTCTTTGTTCTCTTATCTTGGCGGACAGTGGTCTCCGGCTTATTCAGCGACAAAACATGCGCTTGCCGGTTTTACCAAGGCGTATTGCGATGAACTGGGACAATATAATATTCAGGTTAACGGTATCGCACCGGGATATTATGCAACGGATATTACGCTGGCTACGCGCAGCAATCCGGAAACGAATCAGCGCGTATTGGATCATATCCCGGCTAATCGTTGGGGCGATACCCAGGATTTAATGGGGGCTGCGATATTCCTTGCCAGTCAGGCTTCTAATTATGTTAACGGTCATTTACTGGTCGTCGATGGCGGTTATTTAGTTCGCTAATCTCTACCTATAGTTTCTGTATTATTAATTGTTCTGCTAATTATCAGGAAGGAATAGTTATGCCTTTATCTCGCGAAGCGATTGTTGACCAGTTAAAAGAAATTGTTGGGTCCGAACGCGTAATTACCGATGAAACGGTATTAAAGAAAAACAGTATTGACCGCTTTCGTAAATATGCCGATATTCACGGTATTTATACACTACCCATTCCGGCGGCAGTGGTAAAACTCGGTTCGACAGAGCAGGTTTCCCGCGTTCTGGCGTTTATGAACCAACATAAAATCAATGGGGTTCCGCGTACCGGCGCATCCGCGACGGAAGGGGGGCTGGAAACGGTGGTTAAAGACTCCGTGGTGCTGGACGGGGCTGGGATGAACCAGATCCTGAGCATTGATATTGAAAATATGCAGGCGACCGCTCAATGCGGCGTTCCGCTTGAGATTCTGGAAAATGCATTGCGCGAAAAAGGATATACCACCGGGCATTCGCCGCAGTCTAAGCCGCTGGCGCAGATGGGCGGCCTGGTTGCAACCCGCAGCATCGGGCAGTTCTCCACTCTTTACGGTGCCATTGAAGATATGGTCGTGGGGCTGGAGGCGGTGCTGCCGGACGGCACGGTAACCCGCATCAAGAACGTGCCACGCCGGGCTGCCGGGCCGGACATTCGCCACATCATCATTGGGAACGAAGGCGCGCTGTGCTATATCACTGAAGTGACGGTGAAAATCTTCAAGTTCACGCCGGAAAATAACCTTTTTTACGGCTACATTCTGGACGATATGAATATCGGTTTCGACATCCTGCGTGAAGTGATGGTGGAAGGCTACCGTCCTTCGATTGCACGCCTGTATGACGCCGAGGATGGCACCCAGCACTTCACTCATTTTGCTGACGGGAAATGCGTGTTGATCTTCATGGCTGAGGGCAATCCGCGAATGGCGCAAGCCACTGGCGAGGGCATTGCGGAGATCGTCGCGCGTTATCCACAGTGTAAGCGTGTGGACAGCAAGCTGATTGAGAACTGGTTTAACCATCTGAACTGGGGCCCGGAAAAAGTGGCTGCTGAACGCGTGCAGATCCTGAAAACCGGCAATATGGGCTTTACGACGGAAGTTTCCGGCAGTTGGAGCTGCATCTATCAAATTTACGAAAACGTGATCCATCGTATCCGCACTGAGTTCCCACACGCGGATGACATCACCATGCTGGGCGGTCACTCTTCCCATAGTTATATCAACGGTACCAACATGTACTTTGTGTATGACTACAACGTGGTGGACTGCAAGCCGGAAGAGGAGATTGATAAGTACCACAACCCGCTTAACAAGATTATTTGCGAAGAGACGATCCGTCTTGGCGGCTCAATGGTGCATCACCACGGCATCGGCAAGCATCGTGTTCACTGGAGCAAGTTGGAACATGGCAGCGCGTGGCCGCTGCTGGAAGGTCTGAAACGTCAGTTTGATCCAAACGGCATGATGAACACGGGAACGATCTACCCGATTGAGAAATAAACATCAGCTGGCTTCCTGATCGGGAAGCCACAATTTTACCGGACAGGGGTAGAAATGAACACTTCACCGGTGCGAATGGACGATTTACCGCTTAACGGTTTTCACTGTCGTATTGCCGCCTTGACCTTTGGTGCTCACCTTACCGACGGCTATGTTCTTGGCGTTGTCGGCTATGCCATTATTCAGTTAACACCTGCCATGCAGCTCACACCGTTTATGGCCGGGATGATTGGCGGCTCGGCGCTGCTCGGGTTGTTTCTCGGTAGTCTGGTGTTGGGCTGGATTTCAGACCACATTGGTCGACAGAAGATCTTCACTTTCAGCTTTGTGCTGATCACTATCGCCTCTTTTTTACAGCTTTTCGCCACTTCGCCAGAGCAGCTCATTGTGTTACGTATTCTGATTGGGATTGGGCTGGGAGGCGATTATTCCGTAGGGCACACTCTGTTGGCCGAATTTTCTCCACGACGACATCGGGGAGTGTTACTGGGGGCGTTCAGCGTGGTATGGACCATCGGCTATGTGCTGGCAAGCCTGGCGGGACACTATTTTATTACCGAAAGCCCGGATGCCTGGCGCTGGCTGCTGGCGTCGGCGGCGCTGCCCGCACTATTGATTACCCTGCTACGCTGGGGGACGCCGGAATCTCCCCGCTGGCTGCTGCGCCAGGGGCGTTTCGCCGAAGCCCATGCCATTGTTCACCGCTATCTTGGGCCGCACGTATTGCTCGGCGACGAGGTTTCTGCGGCGTCCGGGAAACATATCAAAACGCTCTTTTCCCCCCTCTACTGGCGGCGAACCGCGTTTAACAGCGTGTTTTTTGTTTGTCTGGTGATCCCGTGGTTTGTTATCTACACCTGGCTGCCCACTATTGCCGGGACCCTCGGCCTGGAGGATGCGCTCACCGCCAGCCTGCTGCTGAATGCGTTGTTAATCGTTGGCGCATTGCTGGGGTTGGTATTGACACATCTGCTGGCGCACCGCCGGTTTCTGCTTGGGAGTTTTTTTCTGTTGGCTGCCACGCTGGTGGTGATGGCTTTTCTGCCATCTGGTAGCTCGTTGACGCTGCTGCTTTTTGTCCTGTTCAGCACCACAATTTCTGCGGTCAGTAATCTGGTAGGGATCCTGCCTGCTGAAAGCTTCCCGACGGATATCCGCTCGCTGGGCGTGGGTTTTGCGACGTCGATGAGCAGGCTGGGCGCGGCAATCAGCACCGGCCTTCTGCCCTGGACGCTGGCGCAATGGGGGATGCAGGTCACGTTGCTGCTGCTGGCTGGCGTGCTCCTCATTGGATTTATGGTGACATGGCTATGGGCACCGGAAACGAAGGCATTGCCGCTGGTGGTGGCCGGAAGTGTGGAGAAAAGACAGGGAGGAGCACATGAACATTCTGTTCGCGTTTAAGGCCGAACCAGACTCCGGCATGTTGGCGGAAAAAGACTGGCTGGCGGCGACGGAAGATACCCGTGGCCCGGACACCGCGCTGCTGCGCTGTTCTCCTAGTGCCGATGAGCAGGCGGCTGCAGCATTACTGCTGGCGCAACGTCGTGAAGGTTGTGATATGACGTTAACCGCGCTAAGCATTAGCGATGAGCGTGCGATTCATTGGTTGCGCTATTTTGCCGCGCTGGGTTTTGATAAGCCGGTGTTGCTGGAAACGACGGCGGATCTGCGCTTTGCGCCGGAATTCATTGCCCGGCAAATAACTGACTGGCAGCGTCATCACGGCGCGGATTTGATTATCACTGGTTGTCAGAGTAGCGAAGGGCAGAACGGGCAAACGCCATTTCTGATGGCTGAAATGTTGGCCTGGCCCTGCTTTACCCAGGTGGAGCGTTTTACGCTGACGCCGCCTTTTGTTGTTGTCGAGCAACGAACGGCGACCGGATTACGCCGCTGCCGGGTGCGGCTTCCGGCGGTGATTGCCGTCAGGCAGTGTGGTGAAGTGGCGCTTCCCGTCCCCGGAATGCGTCAGCGTCTGGCGGCGGCAAAAGCGGAGATTGTGCGCCAGCCAGCCTCTCATGATGTCCCCCCGAACGTGCAATGTCAGAAGCTGGTGCGACCGGCGCAGCGGCGCAGCGCCACGAATATCGACGGCGTGACGGCGCAGGAAAAAGCCCGGATATTGTGGAATGATTATTTGCGCCAGAGGATGCAGCCATGAAGATCGTTGTGATTACGGAATCGGGTGAATGCGCTGCACTGGCAGGCTGGATTGCAGAAAACGCGCTTAACGCAGCAGAACTGGAACGCTGGACTCTCGACCCGATGCCGGACGTGGCGGAGCAGGTGCTGGACGCGCTGGCGGCGCAGTGGTTGCTGACGCCAGCCGACATCCTGATTTTCCCGGCGGGTGCGCTAGGGGATGAGCTTGCGACGCGGCAGGCCTGGCGTCTGCATGGCGGCAGCGTTTGCCAGGTGCAGACGCTGGATGCACAACAGGGGCTGGTGACGAAATCCCACTGGGGGAATGCGCTGACGGCTACGTTGCAAATCACCGCGCGCCCCTGGTGCCTGTCACTGGCACGACAACCGGAAACGAGCGCGTCGGGCAACGTTCTTCCCGTGATGGTGGAACGCCGAATTGCCCCCACCACACCTCCGGGCTGGCTGGATAGCGTAGAAAGCATCGACCGTGTTACAGCTCATCCTTTGTTGCAGGCCGGGCGTGTGCTGGTGGTGGGGCAGGGAAGAGGTGACGCCGATGCCGAAAAAATTACCGCTCTCGGTAAGGTGCTTGGTGCCGAAGTGGGCTACAGCCGTGCACGGGTGATGAATGGCGGCTTTGATGCTGAGCGCGTGATTGGCATCTCAGGTCATCTGCTTGCGCCGGATGTCTGCATTGTGGCGGGAGCGTCCGGCGCGGCGGCGCTAATGGCCGGGGTTCGTCAGAGCCGGTTTGTGGTGGCGATAAACAGTGACGCCAGAGCGCCGGTCTTTTCACAGGCGGATGTCGGCATTGTGGATGACTGGCTGCCGGTGTTGGAGGCGTTGGCAGCTATCACAGAAAATTAATTCAGGGGCAGGCCGGATCAGGTGTTTACACCGCTATCCGGCACCTCGGGTTAATGCAGCTTTTTCGCTAACGTCCAGACGTCGGTGTTGGTAGTTGAAAGCGCCGCCACACCGGCTTTCATCGCATTGCGGGCGTCTTCTTCATCGCAAACCAGACCACCGGCAATCAACGGCTGGCGTATTTTTTCCGTCACCCATCCCAGCACTTTCGGCATACAGCCCGGTAGTATCTCAATACAGTCCGGGTTCGACTGTGCGACCTGCTTATCAATGTTGTGAAAAGAGATAGAGTCGACGATAAACAGGCGATGAATACAGAAAAAGCCCTCCGCCCGCGCGGCTTTCAGCATCGACGCTTTGGTACTGATGATGCCGTCGGCCTCGGTGACCAGCTTCAGAAACTGGATCACCACCTCTTTATTGGACGCGCCCTCCAGCAGATCAACGTGGATAAATGCGTACTTACCGGCAGTTTTAATTTTCTTCACGATATGGCTGATGGTGCAGATATTGCCGTACAAAACAGAGATGAACTGGCATTCGGAATCGATGGCTAATTGCAGACTGGCGTTGTCTTTCACCGCGGCAATGACCGGATTCTGGCGGAGCAGGTGTAACAGGGGCATAAATTATCCTATTAAATTATCCAAATCGGTAAGTGATGCCAAAGCCGGACGCGGGGTAGCGCCACTGTTGCAGCGTTTTTTCATCACACAGCAGTCGACAGGTGCCGCACTCCAGGCAGCCGCGAAAGTTGACCCGTAGCTCACCTTCCGCCGTAAGAGAAAACAGTCCGGCGGGGCAGGATGCGATCAGCCGTTGTGCCGTTTCGCTGTCAACAACGGTCGCAGGAACAATATGTGAAATGTCGGCGGGACGCCAGACGTTACGGGCTACAGACATCGTAAGCTCTTGATGATATCGCCTGCCAGATGACGCAGGCCGTGACGACGAAACTGACGCCAGACAATCTGGCGCAGCGGGGCTACCGGATGATTACCCTGATGCCAGATTTCGCGCGAGACCGACTCCATCAGCATGGGCCATTGGCGATACCATCCGGGGCGCTGGAGCAACGCTGGAACATCCCGGTAACGTTGTAGAACGTCCCACAGCAGGCTGTGCTGGATGTCGTGGTGATAAGCCGGAAACAGGTTTTGCGGCTCGCGTTTCCGGCAGGCGTTAATCAATGTTTGCGCCGCCGCCTGAGCGCCAATGAGCGCCATATCCATGCCGCGAACGGAGAAACCGGTATTCACACAACTGCGCAGCGCATCGCCCACCAGCAGCCAGCCGTCTCCGGCGTACTGTACGGGCAGGCTGTGCAGGCCGCCTTCTGGTACCAGATGTGCGCCATATTCCAGCGTTTCACTGCCCCTGAGCAGCGGATGTAACGCCGGATGCGTCTTGAGCCGCTCCAGCAGTTCAGTCGCCGGGACATCGCTCTGTGCCAAAGAGGAGAGCGGACAAACCACGCCCAGAGAGAGCGTATCTTGATTGGTATAGAGAAACGCGCCGCCGGGAAGCTCGCCACAAATATTGCCACTAAACAGCATTGCCGCGCCTTCGTCATTGGATAAGCGGAAACGTTCCTCAAGTAACGATTTATCCAGCGCCAAAGTCTCTTTAATGCCTAATGCCATTGCGGCTGTCGAGGGACGCGGCAGGAATCCGTAGCGCTCGGCCAGTACGCTGTTTGCCCCTTCCGCCAGTACCACATAACGGGCGCGCAGCGTCTCGTTATCGGCAATGACGCCGCAGACTCTGCCCTCTTCGATATGGAGCGCCTCGACCGTCACACCGCTGATAAACTGTACGCCTTCGTCCTCGGCCTGGGCGACAAACCACGGGTCGAAGCGGGCGCGCAGCAGGCTCCATGAGTCTCCATCCGGTTGCAGGCTGGAGTACGTCGTTGCGCCATCGCGAGTTAACAGCGAGAGATTTTCCTGGGTAATTCGGCGTTCAAGTGGGGCTGAATGTTGGAAGTGGGGAAGAAGTTCACCGAGCGCGTGAGTATACAGACGCCCGCCGGAAAGGTTTTTACTGCCGGGACGCTCGCCGCGTTCAATAAGCAAAACTGACAGTCCTGCTCGCACGCAGCGTAAAGCACAAGCGGTGCCCGCTATCCCTGCACCGATAATAATAATATCGAAATCGTCAGACATGTTGTGCTCCAGATATCCAGAGCACATAACCCTAACAGAGTGTTAGTTAAGGAAAATTGACCGTCGCCACAGACGATACAATCATTCCCCGCGATACACGCAGCCTGCTGTGCAGGTCTCTTTCACCATTACGGCACTCAGCAGAGGGACAACTGGTTTAACCTGATCCCAAATCCATTTGGCCAGAACTTCACTGGTTGGGTTTTCTAAGCCAGGAATATCGTTCAGATAGTAGTGATCGAGTCTGTTGTAAGTTGGCTTAAACGCGGCTTTTAACTCAGAAAAATCCATGATCCAACCGGTATGCGGATCCACTTCACCGGTAATTTCAAGACGCACCATAAATGAGTGACCATGCAGGCGGCCACACTTATGCCCTTCCGGTACATGCGGCAGGCGGTGAGCGGCTTCGAAGGTGAAATCTTTAAACAAGGTGGTGGACATTTTTTACTCTCAAGAATGCGAAAAACCGCCGTAGGGTACCGTAAAGAGCGAATTTTATCATTAGTTAAAAGGGCGCTGAGTATCAGAACGACCGATTCATGATGGTAATATTTAATAATTATTGATATATCATATAGTTATCCAATCTGTTTTGCTGTTAATAACTATAACTAAAACAGGTTAGTTCATTTGGTTATTTGTTATTTCTATCCCTTCTTTAATTGTTACTATCCCCGCCGTTAACCTTATCTTCAGTTTGGGTTTTATTGCTGAAATCCGCTTTGCTTACTGGAACATGACAACGCATGACGACACAGGCCCCACCTTCCGCTCTGCTACCGCTAAACCCGGAGCAACTGGCACGCCTTCAGGCGGCCACGACCGATTTCACTCCCGCACAGCTTGCGTGGGTTTCTGGCTATTTTTGGGGCGTGCTGAATCAGCAGCCAGGCAGCAATGCGGCGACTCCTGCGCCTGCTGCTGAAATGCCTGGCATTACGCTTATCTCCGCCTCGCAAACCGGTAATGCGCGTCGTGTGGCGGAAGCCCTGCGCGATGATCTGATCGCTGCAAAGCTCAACGTCACTCTCATCAATGCTGGCGACTATAAATTCAAACAAATCGCCAATGAGAAATTGCTGATCGTAGTGGCGTCGACGCAAGGGGAAGGTGAACCGGCGGAAGAAGCCGTAGCGTTGCATAAATTCCTGTTCTCGAAAAAAGCGCCGAAGCTTGATAACACCGCTTTTGCCGTGTTTGGTCTTGGTGACACTTCTTACGAGTTTTTCTGTCAGTCAGGAAAAGACTTCGATGCAAAACTGGCTGAGCTGGGCGGTGAACGTTTGCTTGACCGCGTGGATGCCGACGTCGAATACCAGGGCGCAGCAGCCGAATGGCGTGCCCGTCTGGTTGATGTCCTGAAAGCGCGTGCCCCTGCGGCATCGTCTGTGCAAGTTGCTGCGAGCGGTGCGGTAAACGAAGTACACACCAGTCCGTACACCAAAGAAGCGCCGCTGACGGCGTCGCTTGCGGTGAATCAGAAAATCACCGGTCGCGACTCGGAAAAAGATGTGCGCCATATCGAAATCGATCTCGGCGATTCCGGCCTGCGCTACCAGCCGGGCGATGCCTTAGGAGTCTGGTATCAGAACGATCCTGAGCTGGTCAAAGAGCTGGTTGAATTGCTGTGGCTGAAAGGAGATGAGTCGGTCACGGTTGACGGCAAAACCCTGTCGCTCACCGAAGCGCTGCAGTGGCATTTCGAGCTGACGGTTAACACCGGCAATATCGTCGAGAACTATGCCACTTTAACCCGTAGCGACTCTCTGCTGCCGCTGGTGGGCGACAAAGCGCAATTGCAGCATTACGCCGCAACCACGCCAATCGTCGATATGGTGCGCTTCTCTCCGGCGCAACTGGACGCCCAAACGTTGGTTGATCTTCTGCGCCCGCTGACGCCGCGTTTGTATTCTATTGCCTCTTCCCAGGCGGAAGTGGAAAGCGAAGTGCACGTCACCGTGGGCGTGGTGCGTTATGACATTGAAGGTCGGGCCCGTGCTGGTGGTGCGTCCAGTTTCCTCGCCGATCGCGTGGAAGAAGAGGGCGAAGTGCGCGTGTTCATCGAACACAACGATAACTTCCGCCTGCCGGCTAACCCGCAGACACCGGTGATTATGATTGGACCGGGCACGGGGATTGCGCCGTTCCGTGCATTCATGCAGCAGCGTGCGGCTGACGGAGCCGAAGGCAAAAACTGGCTGTTTTTTGGCAACCCACACTTTACCGAAGATTTCCTGTACCAGGTGGAATGGCAGCGTTACGTCAAAGAGGGCGTACTGAGCCGCATCGATCTCGCCTGGTCGCGCGATCAAAAAGAAAAAGTCTACGTACAAGATAAACTGCGCCAACAAGGTGCGGAACTGTGGCGCTGGATAAACGACGGTGCCCACATTTATGTCTGCGGCGACGCCAATCGCATGGCGAAAGACGTTGAGCAGGCTTTGTTGGAAGTGATTGCCGAATTCGGTGCTATGGATATCGAAGCGGCGGATGAATTTTTAAGTGAGCTGCGCATTGAGCGCCGTTATCAGCGAGATGTCTACTAATGAGCGAAAAATACCCAGGACCATTGGTGGTCGAAGGCAAGCTGTCCGACGCTGAGCGTATGAAGCTGGAAAGCAACTATCTGCGCGGTACTATTGCCGAAGATTTAAACGACGGCCTGACCGGCGGCTTCAAAGGCGACAACTTCCTGCTGATCCGTTTTCACGGTATGTACCAGCAGGATGACCGCGATATCCGCGCCGAACGAGCCGAGCAAAAGCTGGAACCGCGTCACGCGATGCTGCTGCGCTGCCGTCTGCCGGGTGGGGTGATCACCACCAAACAGTGGCAGGCGATCGACACGTTCGCCCATGACAACACGATTTACGGCAGCATTCGTCTGACCAACCGTCAGACCTTCCAGTTTCACGGCATTCTGAAGAAGAACGTTAAGCCGGTACACCAGATGCTGCATTCGGTCGGGCTGGACGCGCTGGCGACCGCCAACGACATGAACCGTAACGTTCTGTGTACCTCTAACCCGTACGAGTCCGAGCTGCACGCCCAAGCCTATGAATGGGCGAAGAAGATCTCCGAACATCTGCTGCCGCGTACTCGCGCCTATGCAGAAATTTGGCTGGATCAGGAGAAGGTAGCGACCACCGACGAAGAGCCGATCCTCGGCCAGACCTATCTGCCGCGTAAGTTTAAAACCACGGTCGTAATTCCGCCGCAGAACGACATCGATCTGCACGCCAACGACATGAACTTCGTGGCGATTGCCGAAAATGGCAAGCTGGTGGGCTTTAACCTGCTGGTCGGCGGTGGTTTGTCGATTGAGCACGGCAATAAGAAAACCTATGCCCGTACGGCGAGCGAATTCGGCTTCCTGCCGCTGGAGCACACGCTGGCGGTAGCGGAAGCTGTGGTGACAACGCAGCGCGACTGGGGTAATCGTACCGATCGTAAAAACGCCAAAACCAAATACACGCTTGAACGCGTTGGTATCGACACGTTCAAAGAGGAAGTGGAGCGTCGCGCGGGTATTAAATTTGAGCCGATCCGCCCGTACGAGTTCACCGGTCGCGGCGATCGTATTGGTTGGGTAAAAGGGATCGACAATAACTGGCACCTGACGCTGTTTATTGAAAACGGCCGTATCCTGGATTATCCGGGCCGTCCGCTGAAAACCGGCCTGCTGGAGATCGCGAAGATCCACAAAGGGGATTTCCGCATCACCGCCAACCAGAACCTGATCATTGCTGGTGTGCCGGAAAGCCAAAAAGCGAAGATCGAGAAGCTGGTGCGCGATCACGGATTGATGAATGCGGTGAAGCCGCAGCGTGAAAACTCGATGGCCTGCGTGTCGTTCCCGACCTGTCCGCTGGCTATGGCGGAGGCCGAACGTTTCCTGCCATCGTTCACTGATAAAGTGGAAGCTATTCTCGAAAAACACGGCATTCCTGACGAGCATATCGTGATGCGCGTTACAGGCTGCCCGAACGGCTGCGGCCGCGCGATGCTGGCGGAACTGGGCCTGGTGGGTAAAGCGCCGGGGCGCTACAACGTACACCTTGGCGGTAACCGCATGGGCACGCGCATTCCGCGTATGTATCGCGAAAATATTACGGAATCGGAAATTCTCGACTCCGTTGACGAACTGGTTGGGCGCTGGGCGAAAGAGCGCGAAGCGGGTGAAGGCTTCGGTGATTTTACGGTGCGTGCGGGCATCATTCGCCCGGTGCTCGATCCCGCCCGGGATTTCTGGGAATAAGGTGAAATTGACTTATCGGGTCTGCTGAATCTGTAGGCCTGATAAGCGCAGCGCCATCAGGCAAGGCAAACAGCGAGGAATTTATGTCCAAACTCGATCTCAACGCGTTGAACGCGCTGCCGAAAGTTGAACGCGTTATGGCGTTGGCGCAAACCAACGACCAACTGGAAAAATTGAGCGCAGAGGATCGCGTGGCGTGGGCGCTGGAAAACCTGCCAGGTGAATATGTACTGTCATCAAGCTTTGGTATCCAGGCGGCAGTAAGCCTGCACCTGGTGAATCAGGTTCACTCAGATATCCCGGTGATCCTCACCGATACCGGCTATTTGTTCCCGGAAACCTACCAGTTTATTGATGAGTTAACGGACAAACTCAAGCTTAATCTGCAAGTCTACCGGGCGAAGGAGAGCGCGGCCTGGCAGGAAGCGCGCTACGGCAAACTGTGGGAGCAGGGCGTTGAAGGCATTGAGAAATACAATGAGATCAACAAAGTCGAGCCGATGAACCGCGCGCTTAAAGAACTCAATGCGCAAACCTGGTTTGCCGGTCTGCGCCGCGAGCAGTCGGGCAGCCGGGCGCATTTGCCGGTGCTGGCTATCCAGCGCGGCGTGTTTAAAGTGCTGCCGATCATCGACTGGGACAACCGTACCGTTTACCAGTACCTGCAAAAGCACGGCCTGAAATACCATCCACTGTGGGATCAGGGCTATCTGTCAGTGGGTGATACCCATACCACCCGCAAATGGGAGCCGGGTATGGCGGAAGAAGAGACGCGGTTCTTCGGATTGAAGCGCGAGTGCGGATTGCACGAAGGGTAAAAGATAAAAGCCCGGTAATGTTTACATATTACCGGGCTTCTTCGTCAGGATTTTCCCGCCTTTGCCAGTTCTTTTACCAGCGGGAGCATAATGCGTACCACGTCGCGGCTACGGTGCTCTATCCTGCCCGGTAAGGCTTTATCGATATGCTGCTGGTTATCCAGTCGCACATCGTGCCAGCTGTTGCCTGCCGGGAACGAGGCGCTTTTGGCGCGCTGTTGATAGCCATCTTTCTTGCCCAGACTCCAGTTGGTTGCTTCAACGGAGAGCACGGCAATGCCCGCATCGTCGAAGACCTCTGCGTCGTTACAACATCCAGTACCTTTCGGATAGTTTTTGTTCAGTCCCGGATTGGTGCTGGCTACGATACCGCGGCTGTGCGCGATGGCCAGCGCCCGGTCGCGCGTCAATTTTCGCACCGCTTCCGGGGTTTTCTTACCGCTATTGAAATAGAGCTTATCGCCGACGATCAGGTTATCGAGGTTGATAACCAGCAGCGTATTTTTCTTCTCGGCGGCGCTCATTCGCTTCAGGATGTTCTCCGCGCCCAGTTTGCCTTCTTCCTCGCCGCTGGTGGCGATAAATCGAATGCCGTACTGCGTCGGCACGTCTTTGAGTTTTTCTGCCAGTTCCAGCATCACGCCAAGTCCTGCGGCGTTGTCATCAATACCTTGCAGGGTCAATCCACCCAGATTGGCATCGGAATCGGCGTCGCTCTGTGCGGCGTAGGTGTCGAGGTGCGCCATGATAATAATCTGCTGTGGCGCTTTACCCTCATGTGCGGCAATAACGGTACTTCCCGTGACGTTATGCCAGTTTTTACGGTTATTTTTGGCGGTATAAACATAACGGCTATTAAACGTTCGAATATCACTGCTGTAGCCCATCTGCTGAAATTGCTGACGAATATAATCAGCAGACAACATTTCTGCCGGAGAGCCCGTTACGCGGCCTGGGAAAAACGTTGCGATATATCGAGCCTGGGTATTTGCGATATCTCCAGGTTTGGAAGATGTTGCCTGTGCGGGAAGGATAAAGCACGCGCCGAGCGCCAGGATTGCAAGAAGGGGGCGCGTTGCGGAAAACATAATGAGTCCTTAAATACCAAGCAGAAATTTTTAGCCGCTAGTATGAAACCGTGATCGAGGTAAAACAATTTCATTTGCTCCTAAATGCCCTAAATTCGGTAGCTTAAGCACTTTTTGATATTTGCTTTTCCGGATCGTTATTCCTTTGAGGAACTACTCATTCCAATTCGTAATTTCATTCGCCCTCTTGCCCTCCCTATAGTCAGGTTATCTGAGCATCGTTAGCAAAATAACGGCATTACATAGGAACGGTTATGGATCAAAAACGACTTACCCACCTGCGGCAACTGGAAGCGGAAAGCATCCATATTATTCGTGAGGTGGCCGCCGAGTTTTCGAATCCGGTGATGATGTATTCCATCGGCAAAGATTCCAGCGTAATGCTGCATCTGGCGCGCAAAGCGTTTTATCCTGGCACGTTGCCGTTCCCTCTGCTGCACGTTGATACCGGCTGGAAATTCAGCGAGATGTACGAGTTTCGTGACCGCACGGCGAAAGCCTACGGTTGTGAACTGCTGGTGCATAAAAACCCGGAAGGGGTGGCGATGGGCATTAACCCGTTTGTTCACGGTAGCGCCAAGCATACCGATATTATGAAAACCGAAGGGTTGAAGCAGGCGTTGAACAAATACGGTTTCGACGCCGCGTTCGGTGGCGCTCGTCGTGACGAAGAGAAATCGCGTGCCAAGGAGCGCATTTATTCTTTCCGCGATCGTTTTCATCGCTGGGACCCTAAAAATCAGCGTCCGGAACTGTGGCATAACTACAACGGACAGATTAACAAAGGCGAAAGCATTCGCGTATTCCCGCTCTCCAACTGGACTGAACAGGATATCTGGCAGTACATCTGGCTGGAAAATATCGACATCGTGCCGCTGTACCTGGCGGCGGAGCGTCCGGTGCTGGAACGCGACGGCATGCTGATGATGATTGATGACGACAGAATCGATCTGCAACCGGGCGAAGTGATTAAAAAACGTATGGTGCGTTTCCGTACGCTCGGCTGCTGGCCGTTAACAGGCGCGGTGGAGTCGAATGCGCAGACTCTGCCGGAAATTATCGAAGAGATGCTGGTCTCAACCACCAGTGAACGTCAGGGCCGCGTGATTGACCGCGACCAGGCGGGCTCCATGGAGCTGAAGAAACGTCAGGGGTATTTCTAAGGAGCCGCCATGAACACGACACTTGCACAACAAATTGCTAATGAAGGCGGCGTTGAAGCCTGGATGGTCGCCCAGCAACACAAAAGCCTGCTGCGTTTTTTAACCTGCGGTAGCGTGGATGATGGGAAAAGCACCCTGATTGGTCGCCTGCTGCACGACACGCGTCAGATTTATGAAGACCAGCTTTCATCGCTGCACAACGACAGTAAACGTCACGGTACTCAGGGCGAAAAGCTCGATCTGGCGTTATTGGTTGACGGCTTGCAAGCCGAGCGCGAGCAGGGCATCACCATCGACGTGGCTTACCGTTATTTCTCTACCGAGAAGCGTAAATTTATTATTGCGGATACTCCCGGCCATGAGCAGTACACTCGCAACATGGCGACCGGTGCGTCGACCTGCGACCTGGCGATCCTGCTGATCGATGCGCGTAAAGGCGTGCTGGATCAGACCCGTCGTCACAGCTTTATCTCCACGCTACTTGGGATCAAACACCTGGTGGTGGCGATCAACAAAATGGATCTGGTGAACTTTAGCGAAGAGACATTTAACCGCATTCGCGAAGACTATCTTACTTTTGCTGAACAGTTGCCGGGCAACCTGGATATCCGGTTTGTGCCGCTCTCTGCGCTGGAAGGCGACAACGTGGCTTCACAAAGCGCCAGCATGTCGTGGTACAGCGGTCCGACGCTACTGGAAGTGCTGGAAACCGTTGAGATCCAACGCATAGTTGATACTCAGCCGATGCGCTTCCCGGTGCAGTATGTGAACCGACCGAATCTGGATTTTCGTGGTTATGCCGGGACGCTGGCCTCCGGTAGTGTGAAGGTAGGGCAACGCGTCAAAGTGCTGCCATCCGGCGTTGAGTCGAGCGTGGCACGGATCGTAACCTTTGATGGCGATTTACAGGAAGCACATGCGGGTGAAGCGATCACCCTGGTATTGAAAGATGAGATCGATATCAGCCGGGGCGACCTGCTACTTGATGCCGGTGAAGCGTTACCTGCGGTACAAAGCGCTGCCGTTGATGTGGTGTGGATGGCGGAACAACCGTTGTCGCCTGGGCAGAGCTACGACATCAAAGTCGCCGGTAAGAAGACCCGCGCACGCGTTGATAACGTGCAGTACCAGATTGATATTAATAACCTGACCCAACGTGATGTTGAAGCGTTGCCGCTAAACGGCATCGGTCTGGTTAATCTGACCTTTGATGAGCCGCTGGTGCTGGATACCTATCAGCAGAACCCGGTTACGGGCGGGCTGATTATCATTGACCGCCTGACCAACGTTACCGTTGGCGCGGGGCTGGTACGTGAGCCAATCGTCCAGGAGCACACCGCGGCTTCTCAGTTCAGCGCGTTTGAGCTGGAGCTTAATGCGTTAGTGCGTCGCCATTTCCCGCACTGGGGCGCGCGCGATCTGCTGGGAGGAAAATAATGGCGCTGCATGACGAAAACGTCGTCTGGCATGCCCATCCTGTTACACCGCAACAGCGGGAACAACGCCACGGTCATCGTGGTGTTGTGCTGTGGTTTACCGGGCTGTCTGGTTCCGGTAAATCCACGGTAGCAGGGGCGCTGGAAGAGGCGTTGCACAAGCTGGGAGTGAGTACCTATTTGTTGGATGGCGATAACGTGCGCCACGGCCTGTGCAGCGATCTTGGGTTTAGCGATGCCGATCGTAAGGAGAATATTCGTCGGGTTGGCGAGGTGGCTAACCTGATGGTGGACGCGGGCCTTGTGGTGTTGACCGCCTTTATCTCTCCGCATCGCGCCGAACGCAAAATGGTCCGTGAACGCGTTGGCGAAGGGCGTTTTATTGAGGTTTTTGTCGATACGCCGCTGGCAACGTGCGAATTACGCGATCCAAAAGGGCTGTATAAAAAAGCGCGGGCGGGTGAGTTGCGCAATTTCACCGGAATTGATTCGGTATACGAAGCGCCTGAATCGCCAGAGATTCACCTTGATGGTGAACAATTGGTAACAAATTTGGTACCCCAATTATTAGACCTGCTGAGGCAGGAAGATATTATCAGATCCTGAGACACCCGAGCTTGTATGCCCGGTCAGTCACGGTCACAGGATTAGATATGCGTAACAGCCATAACATTACTATTACAGAGTCAGATACCTTCGCCGCCGACGATGAAACCACCTGGTCACTACCGGGTGCCGTGGTCGGTTTTATCGCGTGGCTGTTGGCGCTGGGGATTCCGTTTCTGATTTATGGCCCTAACACACTCTTTTTCTTCATTTATACCTGGCCCTTTTTCCTCGCATTGCTGCCCGTGGCGATTGTCGCGGGTATTGCGCTGCACTCCCTATTGAAGGGGCTGTTGCTGCTGAGCATTACCTGCACCCTACTGGTGGTTGGGGCGATGTTTGGCGCGCTATTTCTGTGGTTGTTGGGTTAGGCAAACGCCTTTTTTAACAATCGCTGATGTTGTTCACTCTCTGGTCATAATTCAAACCGTAACCAACAATGAGATTATGTTCTCCTTACACGGGGTATACGTAACAACGGGCAAATGTGGTACATTTGCCCGCGTTGTCGCGGCATTCCCGACCGTTGATGTAAAGTTGTCTGCGGAAGTTATGGGATGTTAATGCCGTTTTTCAGGGGGCAGGATGGGTAAACTAACGCTGCTGTTGCTGGCTTTATTGGTCTGGCTGCAGTATTCGCTGTGGTTCGGTAAGAACGGCATACATGACTATAGTCGCGTCAACGATGATGTTGCTGCGCAGCAAGCTACGAACGCGAAACTTAAAGCACGTAACGATCAGCTCTTTGCCGAAATTGACGATCTCAATGGCGGACAAGAGGCTATTGAGGAGCGCGCGCGCAACGAACTCAGTATGACTAAGCCGGGCGAAACTTTTTATCGTCTGGTGCCTGACGCGTCTAAACGCGCTCAGACTGCAGGGCAAAATAATCGATAAACCGTCCAGGGATTTAACATGGCAGCCACTTTATTGGACGTTTGCGCCGTGGTGCCGGCTGCCGGGTTTGGCCGCCGAATGCAAACAGAGTGTCCTAAGCAGTACCTCTCTATTGGCAATAAAACCATTCTTGAACACTCGGTTGATGCGCTGCTGGCTCATCCCCGGGTGACGCGAGTCGTTATCGCTATCAGCCCAGGCGACAGCCGCTTTGCCCAACTTCCACTCGCCGCGCATCCGCAAATTACCGTAGTGGATGGCGGCAACGAGCGTGCCGATTCTGTCCTTGCCGGTTTGCAAGCCGCAGGTGAGGCCAGTTGGGTACTGGTGCATGACGCCGCGCGTCCGTGTCTGCACCAGGATGATTTAGCCCGTTTGCTGGCAATCAGTGAGACCAGCCGCACCGGCGGGATCCTGGCGGCACCAGTACGCGACACGATGAAGCGCGCGGAGCCGGGCCGAACAGACATTGCCCATACGGTCGATCGCACCGATTTATGGCACGCGTTGACGCCGCAGTTTTTCCCTCGCGAGCTGTTGCACGATTGCCTGACCCGTGCGCTCCACGAAGGCGCAACCATTACGGATGAGGCCTCGGCGCTGGAATATTGCGGCTTACATCCTCAGCTCGTTGAAGGACGGGCTGATAATATTAAAGTAACGCGTCCAGAGGATTTGGCGTTGGCCGAATTTTATCTGACCCGGACTACCCACCAGGAGAAGACATAATGCGAATTGGACACGGTTTCGACGTACACGCTTTTGGCGGAGAAGGCCCAATTATCATTGGTGGTGTGCGCATCCCGTATGAAAAAGGATTGCTGGCGCATTCTGATGGCGATGTGGCGTTACACGCGCTAACCGATGCTCTGCTGGGCGCGGCTGCGCTGGGGGATATCGGTAAACTCTTCCCTGACACCGACCCGACCTTTAAAGGTGCCGATAGTCGTGAATTATTGCGAGAAGCCTGGCGGCGTATTCAGGCCAAAGGCTATACGCTTGGTAATGTGGATGTGACAATTATTGCTCAGGCGCCGAAGATGCTGCCGCACATTCCGCAAATGCGCGTGTTTATTGCCGAAGATCTCGGCTGCCATATGGATGATGTTAACGTGAAAGCGACCACCACGGAAAAACTCGGTTTTACCGGGCGTGGGGAAGGGATTGCCTGTGAAGCGGTGGCGTTACTCATTAAGGCACCGAAATGACTGTGTTTGACGATCTGACGTATCTCCATGGCAAACCACTGGGCCATGGCGTCCTGAAAGCGAATCCGGAAGACTTTGTTGTCGTCGAAGATTTAGGCTTCGAACCGGATGGCGAAGGCGAGCATGTTTTGGTGCGCATCCTGAAAAACGGTTGTAACACCCGTTTTGTGGCTGACGCGCTGGCGAAATTCCTGAAAATTCACGCCCGTGAAGTGAGCTTTGCCGGGCAGAAAGATAAGCATGCGGTCACGGAACAGTGGCTGTGCGCGCGTGTACCGGGCAATGCAATGCCTGATCTAAGCAAATTTGAGCTCGAAGGCTGTAAAGTTCTGGAGTACGCGCGCCACAAGCGTAAGCTGCGTTTAGGGGCGCTGAAAGGCAACGAATTTACGCTGGTGTTGCGTGAAGTGAGCGAGCGAAATGACGTTGAAGCGCGTTTGCAGGCGATTAGCGAACGCGGCGTACCGAACTATTTTGGCGCTCAGCGTTTTGGTATCGGCGGTAGCAACCTGCAAGGGGCGCTGCGCTGGGCACAAAGCGATGCGCCGGTGCGCGATCGCAATAAACGCAGTTTTTGGTTGTCGGCGGCCCGTAGCGCGTTGTTTAATCAGATAGTCAGTGAACGCTTGAAAAAAACAGACTTTAATCAAGTTGTTGACGGCGATGCGCTACAATTATCCGGACGCGGAAGCTGGTTTGTCGCCACACAGGAAGAACACACAGAATTACAGCGTCGCGTCGATGAGAAAGAATTGATGATCACAGCGGCATTACCGGGCAGCGGTGAGTGGGGAACTCAGCGCGACGCACTGGCGTTTGAAAAAGCCGCTGTTGCTGATGAAACCGCGCTGCAGTCTCTGTTATTGCGCGAGAAAGTCGACGCGTCGCGTCGCGCTATGTTGCTGTATCCACAACAATTAAGCTGGAACTGGTGGGATGACGTAACCGTCGAGTTACGCTTCTGGCTACCGGCAGGTAGCTTCGCCACCAGTGTTGTAAGGGAACTTATTAACACAATGGGTGATTATGCGTATATTGCTGAGTAACGATGATGGGGTCCACGCACCCGGTATACAAACGCTGGCGAAAGCGCTGCGTGAGTTTGCTGACGTACAGGTGGTTGCCCCGGATCGTAACCGCAGTGGCGCGTCTAACTCGCTGACGCTGGAATCCTCACTTCGCACCTTTACCTATGATAACGGCGATATCGCCGTACAAATGGGTACGCCCACCGACTGCGTCTATCTGGGCGTGAACGCATTAATGCGTCCGCGTCCGGACATTGTCGTTTCTGGTATCAACGCGGGTCCTAATCTGGGTGATGATGTTATCTATTCCGGTACCGTTGCGGCGGCAATGGAAGGCCGTCATCTGGGATTCCCGGCGCTGGCTGTTTCACTCGATGGCCATAAACACTACGAGACTGCTGCCGCAGTAACCTGTCGTATCTTACGGGCGCTGAGTCGTGAACCGCTGCGCACCGGTCGCATTTTGAATATCAACGTGCCGGATTTACCGCTGGATCAGATTAAAGGTATTCGCGTCACGCGCTGCGGCAGTCGCCATCCGGCGGATCAGGTTATTCCACAGCAGGACCCACGCGGTAATACGCTGTACTGGATCGGGCCACCGGGCGAAAAGTGCGACGCCGGGCCGGATACGGATTTTGCCGCCGTCGATGAAGGCTATGTTTCTATCACGCCGCTGCATGTCGATTTAACCGCATACGGCGCGCATGAAGTGGTTTCTGACTGGTTAGACAGCGTGGGAGTCGACACGCAATGGTAAGCAGACGCGTACACACTCTTCTTGAACAATTACGTGCGCAGGGCATCAGAGATGAGCTTGTCCTCGATGCGCTCGCCGCCGTGCCGCGTGAAAAATTCATTGATGAGGCGTTTGAACATAAGGCCTGGGACAATATTGCCCTGCCGATTGGTCAGGGGCAGACGATTTCGCAGCCCTATATGGTTGCGCGAATGACCGAACTGCTTGAGCTAACGCCGCAGTCTCGAGTGCTGGAAATTGGTACTGGCTCTGGCTACCAGACGGCGATTCTGGCGCACCTGGTGCATCATGTGTGCTCCGTTGAGCGCATTAAAGGTTTGCAATGGCAGGCGCGTCGCCGCCTGAAGCAGCTTGATTTACATAATGTTTCGACCCGTCATGGTGATGGATGGCAAGGCTGGCAGGCGCGAGCTCCGTTTGACGCTATCATTGTAACGGCAGCGCCGCCCGAGATCCCGACCGCATTGATGATGCAACTGGATGAGGGCGGCATTCTCGTCTTACCCGTGGGCGATGAGCACCAGTTTCTGAAGCGGGTGCGTCGTCGGGGAGGCGAATTTATTATCGATACCGTGGAGGCCGTACGTTTCGTTCCCTTAGTAAAAGGGGAGCTTGCGTAGATAGCGCTGCTGAATACCTGGAGTTTTCCTGGTTATTCTCGAAAGAGTAAGCGTATTGTGACGGGGCCTTGCACGGTGATTACGTCACTGGTTTTAACCAATTTTCCTGGGGGATAAATGAGCGCGGGAAGCCACAAATTTACCGTTCGCCGCATTGCGGCATTGTCACTGGTTTCACTATGGCTGGCAGGTTGTTCAAACACCTCGAATCCACCAGCGCCGGTCAGCTCGGTTAACGGTAGTGCATCAACGAACACCAGTTCTGGCATGCTGATTACGCCTCCACCTAAAATGGGCTCGACGTCGACAGTACAGCAGACGCCACAGATCCAGTCGGTGCAGCAACCAACCACACAGCCAACGCAAATCCAGCCTGTTGCTCAACAGCCTGTGCAGATGGAAAACGGTCGTATTGTATACAATCGTAAGTATGGGAATATTCCGAAAGGTAGCTACACGGGCGGCAGTACCTATACTGTTAAGAAAGGCGATACCCTTTTCTATATTGCCTGGATCACCGGGAACGATTTCCGTGACCTCGCACAACGCAATAACGTTCCGGCCCCGTATGGCCTGAATGTCGGTCAAACTCTGCAAGTGGGCAACGCGTCTGGTGCACCGATTACCGGTGGCAATGCCATCACCCAGGCGGATGCAGCACAGCAAGGAGTTGTGACCAACCCTGCACAAAATTCCACCGTTGCTGTTGCTTCGAAACCAACAATTACGTATTCTGAGGATTCAGGTGAACAAAGTGCTAACAAAATGTTGCCGAACAACAAGCCTGCTGGGACTGTGGTCACAGCGCCTGTAACGGCTCCAGCAGTTAGCACAACCGAATCAACTGCAAGCTCAACGTCGACTAGCTCGCCAATCTCTACCTGGCGCTGGCCGACTGACGGCAAAGTGATCGAAAACTTTGCGGCTACCGAAGGTGGCAATAAAGGGATCGACATTGCAGGCAGCAAAGGACAGGCTATTGTCGCGACCGCAGATGGACGCGTCGTCTATGCCGGTAACGCGCTGCGTGGTTACGGTAATCTTATTATCATCAAACACAACGATGATTACCTGAGCGCCTACGCCCATAACGATACAATGCTGGTCCGGGAACAACAAGAAATCAAGGCGGGGCAGAAAATAGCTACCATGGGTAGCACCGGAACCAGTTCAACACGCTTGCATTTTGAAATTCGTTACAAGGGGAAATCCGTAAACCCGCTGCGCTATTTACCGCAGCGATAATTAGGCGGAACCAGGCTTTCACGTGCTAGTTCCGTTAGGGATCACGGGTAGGAGCCACCTTTATGAGTCAGAATACGCTGAAAGTTCATGATTTAAATGAAGATGCGGAATTTGATGAGAACGGAGTAGAGGCTTTTGATGAAAAAGCCTTGAGTGAAGAGGAACCCAGTGATAACGACCTGGCTGAAGAAGAGCTGTTATCGCAGGGGGCCACACAGCGTGTGTTGGACGCGACTCAGCTTTACCTTGGTGAGATTGGTTATTCACCACTGTTAACAGCCGAAGAAGAAGTTTATTTTGCGCGTCGCGCACTGCGTGGAGATGTCGCATCTCGCCGTCGCATGATTGAAAGTAACCTGCGTCTGGTGGTGAAAATTGCTCGTCGTTATGGCAATCGTGGTCTGGCATTGCTGGACCTGATTGAAGAGGGCAATTTAGGGCTTATCCGTGCCGTCGAGAAGTTTGACCCGGAACGTGGGTTCCGCTTCTCAACATACGCAACCTGGTGGATCCGCCAGACGATCGAACGGGCGATTATGAACCAAACCCGTACGATACGACTGCCGATTCACATTGTAAAAGAGCTGAACGTCTATCTGCGTACCGCGCGTGAGTTGTCGCATAAACTGGACCACGAACCGAGTGCAGAAGAGATTGCTGAACAACTGGATAAACCGGTTGATGACGTCAGCCGTATGCTCCGACTCAACGAGCGTATTACCTCGGTAGACACCCCGCTGGGTGGCGATTCCGAAAAAGCGTTGCTGGATATTCTGGCCGATGAAAAGGAAAACGGTCCGGAAGACACCACGCAAGACGATGATATGAAACAGAGCATCGTCAAATGGCTGTTCGAACTGAACGCCAAACAGCGTGAAGTGCTGGCACGTCGTTTTGGTCTGCTGGGGTACGAAGCTGCGACACTGGAAGATGTGGGCCGTGAAATTGGTCTCACTCGTGAACGTGTTCGCCAGATTCAGGTTGAAGGTCTGCGTCGTCTGCGTGAAATTCTGCAGACTCAGGGACTGAATATCGAAGCGCTTTTCCGCGAGTAAGCACAAGTTCTATCAAGAAAGGCCAGTCTCATTGAGACTGGCCTTTTTCTTTAGGGCTAACGCTATCGGGCTCTTTTTACTACACCAGACTTTTCAACCGGTAGATCCACTCCAGCGCCTGGCGAGGCGTTAGCGAATCCGGATCGAGGTTTTCCAGCGCATCAACGGCGGGTGACGTTTCTTCCGGTACTGACAGCAGCGACATCTGCGTACCGTCGACCTGGGTTGCGGCAACATTTGGCGCGATGCTTTCCAGTTCGCGCAGTTTTTGCCGCGCGCGTTTGATCACCTCTTTCGGTACGCCAGCCAGGGCAGCGACTGCCAGACCATAGCTCTTGCTCGCCGCGCCATCCTGCACGCTGTGCATGAAGGCGATGGTATCGCCGTGCTCTAACGCATCCAGATGCACATTAGCGACGCCCTCCATCTTCTCCGGTAACTGCGTCAGTTCGAAGTAGTGGGTCGCAAATAAAGTTAATGCTTTGATTTTATTCGCCAGATTTTCTGCGCATGCCCATGCCAGCGACAGGCCGTCGTAGGTGGAGGTGCCGCGTCCAATCTCATCCATCAGCACCAGACTGTTCTCGGTGGCGTTATGCAGAATGTTGGCGGTTTCGGTCATTTCTACCATGAAGGTGGAACGACCTGATGCCAGATCATCCGCCGCGCCCACGCGGGTAAAGATACGATCGATAGGCCCGATCTCGACTTTCTGTGCCGGAACGTAGCTGCCGATATAGGCCAGTAGCGCAATCAACGCAGTCTGGCGCATATAGGTACTTTTACCCCCCATGTTTGGGCCGGTGATGATCAGCATCCGTCGCTGAGGCGAGAGGTTAAGCGGGTTGGCGATAAACGGCTCGGTCAGCACCTGTTCAACCACCGGATGGCGTCCCTCAGTAATACGAATACCGGGTTTATCGGTGAAGATCGGACAGGTGTAATTCAGGGTATAAGCACGCTCCGCGAGGTTGACCAGCACGTCCAACTCCGCCAGCGCGCTGGCGCTCTGTTGCAAATCAGCCAGGTGTGGCAGCAGCATGTCGAACAGTTCGTCATACAGCTGTTTTTCCAGCGCCAGCGCTTTGCCTTTTGAGGTCAGAACTTTGTCTTCGTACTCTTTCAGTTCCGGAATAATGTAGCGTTCGGCGTTTTTCAATGTCTGGCGGCGTACGTAGTTAATTGGCGCCAGATGACTTTGCCCACGGCTGATCTGAATGTAGTAGCCGTGCACGGCGTTAAATCCTACTTTCAGCGTGTCCAGACCGGTGCGTTCGCGTTCGCGGATTTCCAGTCTGTCGAGGTAGTCCGTGGCGCCATCAGCCAGCGCTCGCCACTCATCAAGCTCTTCATTGTAGCCTGGGGCAATGACGCCGCCGTCACGTACGAGCACTGGCGGAGCTTCCACGACGGCACGTTCCAACAGTTCACGCAGCTCAGTAAACTCACCCATTTTCTCGCGCAGCATCTGCACGGGGGCACTGTCTACGTTTTCCAGCTGCGCGCGCAGTTCGGGTAATTGCTGGAAGGCATGACGCATACGGGCCAGATCGCGCGGGCGCGCAGTACGCAGGGCCAGACGCGCCAGAATACGTTCCAGATCGCCTACCTGGCGCAGCACGGGTTGTAATTCGCTGGTGGTATCCTGCAGCGCGCCGATGGTCTGTTGGCGCTCGATGAGGATTTTGGTGTCGCGGACCGGCATATGCAGCCAGCGCTTGAGCATACGGCTACCCATCGGTGTCACGGTGCAGTCGAGTACTGAAGCCAGCGTGTTTTCCACCCCGCCCGCCAGGTTCTGGGTGATTTCCAGATTGCGGCGTGTGGCGGCGTCCATAATGATGCTGTCCTGCTGACGCTCCATGGTGATGGAACGAATATGCGGCAGCGAGGTGCGTTGGGTATCTTTTACGTATTGCAGCAGACAGCCGGCAGCGCATAATCCGCGTGGGGCGTTTTCCACGCCAAAGCCAATCAGATCCCGCGTGCCGAACTGCAGATTTAACTGCTGACGGGCGGTATCAATTTCAAATTCCCACAGCGGACGACGACGCAGGCCGCGACGTCCCTCTATCAGCGAGGTTTCGGCAAAATCCTCGGCATACAGCAATTCAGCGGGGTTGGTGCGCTGCAATTCCGCGGCCATGGTTTCGCGGTCAGCGGGTTCACTGACACGAAAACGCCCGGAGCTGATATCCAGCGTAGCGTAGCCGTACCCTTTACTGTCTTGCCAGATGGCGGCCAGCAGGTTGTCCTGGCGTTCCTGCAACAACGCTTCATCACTGATGGTGCCTGGTGTGACAATTCGTACCACTTTGCGCTCAACCGGGCCTTTGCTGGTCGCCGGATCGCCGATCTGTTCACAAATAGCAACGGACTCACCCTGATTGACCAGCTTGGCGAGGTAGTTTTCTACCGCATGATGAGGAATGCCTGCCATCGGGATTGGCTCGCCCGCAGATGCGCCGCGTTTGGTCAGGGAGATATCAAGCAGTTGAGAGGCGCGTTTCGCATCGTCATAAAACAGTTCGTAAAAGTCGCCCATGCGGTAAAACAGCAGTATTTCCGGGTGCTGAGCCTTCAGCTTGAGATACTGCTGCATCATTGGGGTGTGCGAGTCTAAATTTTCTATTGTGCTCATCAGTTTGTGATATCCATTTTCTTAATTTTTAATGAGTTAGTGATTTTTGTGATTATCATTAAGTTTCACGTTGTCTCATCGAATATCATGAAATCCTACATTTAAATGTAGGCTAAAGTGTAGCTTGCCAGCCTATGGCCTGGTAAAATATGGGCACATACAGTGCAACCTACATTTATGTTCATGACTGCATAAGATGCATGATAACGGAGTCTTTATGGCAGGAAAACAAGAGGGAAGGCCACTTTCGTTTAAAGCGGTAGAAATGATGAAGCCAGGCGACAAAGATAAGGCTGATGTAGGCGAAAATCGTGGCTTACGTGTCTCTTGTGGTGCAACTGGGGTTAAGTCTTTTTTCTATCGTTACACAAGTCCTCTGACTGGCAAGCTAGCTCAGGTTAAAATTGGTAACTTCCCGCAGACTTCTCTCGCCGCTGCACGTCTTAAACTCCACGAATTAAAGCTCCTCCGACAGGAAGGTCGGTGCCCTGCGACTGAACTCAAAAAAGATAAGCTCCAGCGTGCGATTGAAGCTGAACAAGCTAAGACCCCTGAATTGACCGTACAGGGATTAGTTGAACTGTATCTTACTGAACGTATTGAGGATCGTAAAACGAAGGATGGGAAGGTCATTCCCGGTGCCAGAAAGCCGAAAGGGCAGGCTGAGGTTCGTCGTACTCTCTATGGTGACGCTGTTAAAAGCTTAGGAACCCGAAATGCTGCTGAGATTACGCGTCAGGATGTCATCAATTTAATTAATGGCATTGTAGCCCGAGGTGCAACCGTACAGGCTGGAAATGTTCTGAGGGAGCTTTCACTCGCATATGAATTTGCAATTGGCCTTGGACGTTTTAATGATAATTTTGCGAATCCGGCGCTGTTAGCAAAATCCAGCTTACGACAGACCAGAATTAAGCTCACAAACGGACGAGGAACACGAGTACTGAGCGAGGACGAGCTTGCTAAATTCCTTAAATGGCTTCCGGGTTCGGCTTACACACCAACGATCAAAAACGTGTTACGTCTGACTCTCTGGACTGGGTGTCGTACTGGTGAAGTCTGCAATATGGCATGGAAGGATGTTGATCTTGAAAAAGGCACTATTCATCTGCGAGAAACTAAAACAGGGATAGAGCGCTACGTACAGTTATCTGATCAGGCAATCGACTTTCTCAAAGTACTACGGCTTACCTCTGACAAATATCTATTCCCTTCGCAAGCCACAAAGAAGCCAATTCAGCAGAAGTATCTAACTGAAAACTCATGGCGTTTACGTGAAAGCGGTCAAATGCTTGATATACCTCATTGGACGCCGCACGATCTGCGTCGTACAGTACGAACGGGGTTATCTCGTTTGCAGTGTCCAAATGAGATAGCAGAGGCCGTATTGGGGCATACACGTGGCGGCGTTGAAGGTATTTATAATCTGTATAAGTATGATGCTGAGTGCCGGAAGTGGTTGCAGGTGTGGGCGGATTATTTGGATGACCTGATAAAATAACAAATACAGATGTATTATTAATTTATGTTGCTGCAACAGAAGGGATTATTCATGCTTAGCGATTTCAACACCGAACAGCAAACTCTAATTGAGAAATTATCATTAGTTGATGATCTAGAAGCTTGGGCAACTTATACCAGACATCTTGAAAAAGAAGAGAAGAAAAAATTTTACGAGTGTGCCAGACGTTTGTGGATAAAACGTAAATTACTTGATGGTAGTTTGCTTTTACATCCTAATGTTCGAATTGATTTAATTGAGCGGGAGTATAGGCCACTATCTATTCACAAGAAAATGATCTGGGCTAGTGTATTAGTCTCTTATAAGGGTGAAGATAGTAAGGAGTATTTTAAAAGAGTAAAGGGGAAGATAATTAGAAAGTATGGTCTCAAATGGTGGAAAGATGTTGATAGTAGAATAAAGCCAGCTTATGCAGCGCGGCAACGTATTTTAAAGCGTGTTGGTGCTCTTGGCCCGGGAGTAAAATACTTTGCCTCACAAAGTTTGTTTGTAGGCAGCATGTTAAATGATGAACTTGATGCAGCATTAAGAATGATTCCAGAGGATTAAGAGAAAACGCAATGAAGTTACCTTAAGACGTTGAACCGTGACCTTTATTGTATTATATTGATATTTATTGTTTTAATTTCTACTTATCTTTCATTATACTCATGCTTGTACTCATTTTGGAATTGGCTCGCTTTCGAAATGGACAGTTCGTATGTTCGACTCCATAATCGGCACCATTTCAAACTTTTGCCAAGTCTACCGAAACCAACTCAAAGCCCGTATACGACTAGTTTCTAGCCCGTACCTTATCTTTTGGTATCAACTGGATTCATATCACAGTTGGGGGCATAAGTGGGGGGCAATCTGTGTTCAGTCCAGGGATATGCCCCTAATGAAGTGTAAGCATCCCGGTAAGCCGTGGTGCGACAGAGAAACCAAGAAGGTTCGCCATTGCTCCGGTGAAGTCTTTCATTACGCCATAGTTACCAGCCGTACGGAATACAATCCCGCAGCGGATCTAACCAGCGCGATGTCAGGACATGAATCAAAACATTATCCCTTCCTTATTGTTGTGGAGTCAGAGAGTAAATGGCATTTATTAGTCATTAAAAAAATAATCAGTTGAATTGGTTATCCATGACTTCCCCGACACACTTAAATGTGTCGGGGAATTGAGTTTGTTATGATGTGAATATTTTTATATCTACACCCATCTCATCAGCACTACTTAACCAATCTTCGATTAGTTGAAAAGCTTGTATTGTTTCAGATTGCTGGTCAATATCTTTTGACATCTCTTCAATGAAATGTTTTTTCGAAAAAGAGTTGCCCATTACTATCCATATTTCTTTATTGCACAGTGGTGATTTTCTTCTATTAGATATTAACTCCCAGGTTTTTTCCTTAAGTTTATTTTCTTTATTAGGGATCTTTCCAATTTCGTTAAAGGCTAATCTAAAACGAGACTCAAGTTTATGTTTGGCTTTATGGGACGGCCATGCTTTATCCCAAATAGAGTAGTTTCCTGGGATATTAGCATCTGAGTGTGAAATCAGATAGGTTAAGTTTTTAATTGCTTGACTTCCGACCTCTGCTATCGCTCCTGCTGAGGATTTTGGAGAGCTGAATGATTTCCCACATTTTACATGAATGAAACATAATTTATCCGGTGATGATACGATAAAATCACATGGTTCTGTATCCATGTCAGTACAAAGAACGAGATCGCAATTTGGAATATAAGGATGAAAGGGGCCCAATTGTGGAAGAGTAGCATTTCTATTTGAGTGGTTTTTTAATTGATCAATTAAATAAAATATAGAATTCTTATCAAAGCTTGTGCTTGTAGTATTAATATACATATCTTTTTCATCATACTTTCCTTTTTCTTTAAGACCCTTTGAAAGCAGTGCTGGAAGGCTTATGAGTGAACGTCCCGCCCAACTTTCCTCAGCAGTAATACCTTTTTCAAAAGGAAGTGAAAATTTATAAAATTTCGACGCACTGTATGTTGTTCCGTCTAAGAAAAGAATTCTAAAATTGTCATTATTTAAATAAGAAATTATTTTGTTGAAATCATCATAATTGTTAGTGGTTGTCAAAAGGTAACTATGTTTCTCTTCTTCATACTGAATGTGTATTTTAAATGGTTTTGAACCAACAAATAACTCCGCACCTTCACTTTCTGAATATTGAAGGTAATAATAGTCCGGTAGAAAATTCTTTTCGGAAATTACTTCGGTATCGAAATCTGATAAATCTAGAATAATTGAAACTATATCGGAGTTGGGTTTTTCATTAATGGGTTGCGAGAATGACTTTATTAATCGGCCATTATTAGTTGCTTCTTTTGCTGTTCCTAAATCAATTTTCTCAATCCATTCAGATAGTTCTTCTATACTAAAATTCCTTTCCATTTGATCAGAGACACGACCAGACCTAGCCCCTATATAGAAACTACTGTCATTTTTCCCTTGTTCATCCTTATTAACTACTTTCAATGTTGTTAGTGTGTACATGGCATTGCGCTGAGTGCTATTTATATTTTCTAGGTTTTTACCTTTTAAGGACATCGCTTCCGGTCTATTTTTTGCAGTACCTATAGCCCTTGAGTGAGCTTCTTTTATTTCACGGACCTTAGTGGCTGCAGCTAATGCTGTTAATCTATTAATATTTATAGGTTTTGCAAGATTTAAGTCGATTCTATTTGCATACTTGGCACCAGCGCTGTCAAAGATAGCTATGCTATTAGATAACTCTTTAATTATTATTATTTCTAGCTTTGGTTCAAAAAATAATTTATCAGAAAGATACCTAGAGCTATTGAATGATATGTATAGATACATGAATACATTATGGTCATTTTTTATTTCTTTAACGAGTGAACCTTGTGTATGCAGTTCCCAATATATTTTATCCAAAAGAAGGGGAGTTGAGTAATTAGGCCCTTTTTCTATAAAGCAAACGGATGCCAATGGTATTGAAATATCATTGGCGTTTATGGATTGCAAGTCCAATCGTTCTCTGAAACGACTAGAGAAGTAGCTGTATTCAGGGAAGTTATCAAGAAATCCTTTTATTAGGTTAGTTGTGCTTAGCGATTTTATAAATCCTTTTGAACCGCTAGGTGTGGATATGTAGTCATCAAATACGCGGTAACTTTGCCACATTCTTTCATTGGATGAACTAGCTAGATCTATTATCATCGGTTCTATTGAATTGTAATTCCTAACAACTCTCCCAATAGTTTGAACCAATTCTCTACCACTTCCAACTTGATAGGTTAAAACTAGTAATTTTGCTTCAGGCAAATCTACACCTTCATCAAGTTTATGTTGATGAATTAGAACTCTTATGTTGTCAGATTTTAATGCGGAATTTACTGATTTAAATTTACCGCTAACTTCATCATTTCTAAATGTCTCATGTATACTTACTGTTTTGAATTTTTTAGAAATTGATTCGTGGTATCGAGATATATCATAGGCATCTTTACATTTTATTATGCATTTTATATTTTCATTTTTTTCTAGAAAAACCTGTACTTCTTGAAGCATTTTCTCCATTGAATTCACTTGAATGAAATTTGGCTCAGTAATTATTTTATCAGAAATAGCCTGTTTAAATGTAAAGATAAAATAATCATCTAAGTCAACGTTTAATTCGAAAAGATCATTCCTATATGGTGTTGCCGTTATTACAACTTTTATTGCATCTGATTGTCGTACGATTTCTCGCCATACAGGAGATGGTTCAGAATGACCTTCATCAATAATAATAAGATCGAAGAAACTTTGTGTCTCATCTAGGTCTTCTGGTGATAACATTGATAGTTTTTGAAATGTTGATATATATATACCTTCTTCATTTAAATTATTAATGTTTTTAAATGTATTCTTTAATTTTATATCTGGATCGTTTAACGTCACTCTAAAAAACCTACTTGATACTTCTCTATAGAGCTGTTCCTTAACTGCTCTCCTATGACAGATAATTAAAATATTTCGCTCTTTACTTAGATGTGATATTAAACTTATGACACCTGTTTTACCCGCTCCCGTTGGCAAGTTAATTAAGCATGCCTTATCACGAATATTTCTTTTCTTAAATTTAAAAAATTTCCCCACAGCTTCTTCTTGACATTTCCTTATTTTGCCTGTAGAGACTTTTAAGTATTTTAATAAATTTCTTTGCATGTAATCTCCTTTGCATATTTAAAAAACTCAATAAATACAATTATGATAAAAGGGTTTATAACCAATCACCTTGGTCCGCACTGTGATCTTCTCTAATTGCATCTTGTTGATAGCTTATAGCAATGCGGTCTAAGCAAGCTGCGGTTCGAGGCCATTCAAATCTAAGATCATCAGCATCTTGTTTATAGCGTTCTACTAATATTCGTTCTTGCCCCCCACCATCATGTGGCATGCGTACAGTTACGCCACGGCGGTTGTAAACACCAACTTCAAAACCACTCTCCATTGCTCGACTTCTAGCAAACTCAAGAACTTCGCGAATTGCTTCTGGCGGCCACGTTTCATTTTTTTTTCTTTTTGCGGCAGAGAGAATCATGCCAATCGTGTCATCACCTATTTCACCACGACCTGCAGACTTCAGTAATTGACGAGCTTGCTTGACCCACGACATCAATACATAAGAGTCAATAGTCCCGTTCTCATCGGTCCCGGGTACAATTGCCCATTCATGCAAAACTTGATATGCCTGGCTTGCTAGATCACGGGCCTGCTTAGGATTTGCTGGTTCAGATTCAACTACACCACTATCTTCTTCAGGTAGATAGAGTAATTTCATTAGTGAGGTAAAAAATATAGGGTCTTTAGCAAGAGCCTGATGTAAGTTTCTGGCTGGATGTCGTGAATGCCGTAAAACTTGAAAATAAATCCATTCGAGCCTCACAAGTTCTTCTTTTGAAGTCTTTACATCACTCTCCAGGTAATCTAGGAGAATACCAATATAATAGCTCGACATCGTATTATCATTATTGGGAGAGTCTTTAGTGCTTGCAGCGGTATGCATTACTCTAATAATAACTGAGCCCTCTGGTTCTATTTTTATATTATTAGCAAGCCACGCAAGAGCATCGTGACTTCGGTCTGCCAGAAGTAAATGATTAATGACATACTCAAGCTCTAAATCTGCAGAAAGCCTAAATGTAGGGATCGTCTGCCAATATATTGTACTAATATTAACTGGTCTCGATTCTATTTTCAGCCAAAGCGACATTACAGGTGGTAATACTTGGGCAATGCGTACTTCCGCTAATTCCCCCCAATTATCAGTTATAGCTTGTTCCCATATTTCTTGAACCCAAGTTTCGCTTTCTGAGCCTTTCGTGGCTTTGAGTCCATAAAGAATCCCCAAACCAATATTTGCTATATCTGAATCACCAGACATTAGAGCTTTTTTCATTAGAAAATGTTTATGCCGACACTTTGTTGAGGATCGCGCTAAAGCAAGACCAAAATCGTAGTGCAGCGTAATTGTTGAAGAGAAATGAAATATTTGTTCAAATTCAAGTTCTGCAAGTAAGAACTCTACTGCTTCCAATTGTCTCTCTTCGAGCCTATTTCGTTGTGTTTGCCAATCATAATTTTCGCCTAACTCATTGGCCCCTGCACAAAATAGCCAGCGAAAACGCTCCTCGACATTTTCTGGTGTTAGTGAAAGAAATATAGCATCCAACGGTGCCAATTCTTCTTCAGACAGAGCCCATGGAGCATCTTTGAAGCCACGGTTTCTCTGTAAAAAATGCCGTAACTCATTCCACAACCTTTCTTTTTCATCAGAAGATGTGAGGTTAAGGGAGTAATCAGCTAATTGCTTAGCTGCTGAAAATTTCCAGTTTGAATCAAAATTCCCCCAAAGGTGGAAAAGTTCAAACCACCGTTCGCACCTCCCATTTATATGCATTAATAATCTTTCACCGATTTCACATGCTGCTGTTGCAACAGAGGACCAGGTAATCGACTCCGGCTCATTAGGAGTGAAATCACGCCAATTTGGCATAGAAGAAGGTTCTGAAGTATCGTGTGAACGAGGTGCTAATGCGAGCAATAACTTCCAACCAGCAATTGGATGCAGCGATATGATCCGATCAATGACCTTAATACGTTGTGATGAATTAGCATAAGTTTGTGGTGACCAACTAACAAAAATCCGCCTTAAAGAAACTGCTGGACGGTTTCCCCATCGACCTCCGGGATCAACATCATCTAACCAAGCCAGTAAAAGTGCAGATTGCATTAGATAACGCGGGCTACGCGCTAACATCTCTAATGCCCATAACAAATTTGAAAGATACTCTGTGGGTTGCATTATCCCTTCATCACTTCGGAATAATGACAAAATCTGAGGTGAATCGCCTTCCAACCCAGCTTCTACGGCGTCTAGAAATACCGTTGGGGCTGCTTCTGCAAGATTATGGAAATCCTGAGACAAAGACCACCAAAGTGGCTCAGTTGCATTATTAAGCAACTTATACACCGCACTATTCACATGAGAAGATACATCCGTAATAAGCGTTGCTACCTCTGGGAAAACAGCCAAGGCAATCATCGATTCTGTTAAGCCACGTCTGATGCTACCTGATGGTTTCCCTACGCTATTATCTTCATAGAAGGTATCGGCATTAGGTTGAGTCTCAAAATGGGGATCAATGGCGCTCACCACCGAATGGAATGTATTCTCAAAGCGCTTTAGTTGGTGGGAACTTAGCTGATTACCTACTTGAGTCCAAAGATCTCGTAATGAAACTACTTTCCAAAGATTACCAGAGCGAATTAATGGACCACCAAAAGTGGATGCTAACGGTGCCAAGATTTCTTCTACCTGCTCATAAGAGCAACCAGCTAAATCACTAATAATTTTTTGATCTTGAGATGAGGTTTCATCCCAGCTCCCCGCGAACATTGCGGCAATAAGCTCAGATGAAACATGTTCAGCCCATTGTGGTTTATAGTTTGGGGCTATGGGCATTAAGCGCCTTAATACCGTAATACTGCGGCCTGATGCGTGGGCATAACGATGAGCATCCTCCTCATTTAATCCAGCATGAGTTAATGCTATTTTTAGCTCAAATCTCCATGGGCGGGGGAGGCGTATTGAATGACCGGATAGATGAGACACATCTGAGCCATAGATAGCGTAGACATGGTGACCATTATTAACAAGAGATTGTGCAATCCCCGGTTCTGAAATAGTGAGAACAATGATTAATGGCGTGCCTAAATCAGCTAATTGCCGGGCTGTTGTTGCGTTGTCAACTACGACACATTTGCTCCAATAGAAGAGCTTATGCTCTTCAGGCAGAGGACTTATAGATGCATAAAGAAAAGCTAGTGCTTCATCGGGAGCTTCGGCTTGCACCGAGAGTTGTTGCGGTGAATCTCTTAACCACCTAAGGACTTTTGTTTGTTCTTCATCACGTCCGGCCAAGATAACATCGGGAGTGAGAGGTGTTCTCGTTGCGTGAATCCACTCGCTCCATGACTCTTCAATATTACGTAATCCCTGTGGCCGATGACCTATTTTTACTGACAACCACTGAGCGACCGCAGGATAAATTTCTAACCAATGGACAAGATCATCAGCATCAATGGCACAGACATTCAGCCAAATATTGAGAGCTTTTTTCTCCTCTACCCACTTATTTTTACCAGGAAAGCGTTGTGGAGTAACGAATACATACGTTGTTTTATCTGGACTATACCCGAGTGGATTCCCAGATCTTTTATTAAAATCTTCTTCTGCCTTAGCGCGGATAGAGGTACGTTGAGCACCAATTTCCCAAACAGAATCACCCTCAGGAACGAAGCCCAAACCCAAACTCGTTTTACACTCACCATCCCAACCAGGATATTGCACACTCTCATCTGATGGGAAATGAACTTTTGCGGCAGGACCTACTGTTGCAAAAATTAAACGTCGTAATAATTCAGGAATACCACTCTGACCATCTCTCCGTTCACCCCACTGTGAAAGGTGAGTTGCATTAATCCAGCGCATCAAAGAACCAGGTTTTACATTTTCAGGTGGCTGCAGCATACCCCTTTCAACTACCCCACCAGCTATAAACTGCAAGCCTTCAGCTTCTAAGGCATCACGGATAGCTTGGGCATTATTTGCTACTGGAGTACGAAAGCCACGCTCAAAATCCGCAAGTGTAGATGTTGCCACATTTGCTTTGGAGGCCAGTTCTTGTTGAGACCAAGCGAGAAGAGCTCTTGCAGCTTTAACTTGCTCTGGTAAAAGGAGCTCATTCATTACAAAACCTCATATTTTTAATATGACATCACAATATCTGTCTAAAAGATGAGCGTCAATGCACAATCGGGTGGATGTATGCCAGACCTGTTACAACTTGGATTTGGGGCCATCTAAACATGACGAAGACCACGTGGGTGGACTCCAACTATAGGGCAGGATCGTCTACCGGGGCGGGGTCAGTCCAACTCTAGGGCTGATTTGCCTACAAGCTCATGGGCACTCCACATCCTGCGTATAGCAGCTAGCGTAGCAATGGTCGCCAGCTCAAGAAAACGGGGCATGCTTATCGAACTTTATCACGATCGTGGAAATGTTTAAGCCGATCTTAGATTTCCGGATTCCGTGGCATGGAATGCCAAGGTTCAGCTAGTAAGATTGCTATATGGTCGTGTATACGAGTGTCTATCGCTATCGGTGCTCCTTGAGCACGAGACCATTTTCGATATTACAAGAGCCAAGATTTGGAGAGCTGGTTAGCAAGATCATTAAGGATGTTTGAATCTTTGTTTGGAAGAGAATTTAGTGCACATCGATTGGGTAAAAAAATATAATGTCGATAGGTATGCCAATAGTTAAAGGCTGGGTCAGCGCAAGATAAACAATGGGCGACAGCTTCGAAAGGAAGAAGCATGAGAGAACAGCACACGTTACCTGAGGATAAAAGCCCAGGGACAAGCACGCTTGCCAGTGGGCCTGCAGGTACTCATTTTGAGGCCCAAGTTGCGGCGTCGTACATGCTAGCCATGCTCGCTGGTGCCCCTGCACGTGGCCTTCCCGGTGCGTCAATAGATCGAGTAGCCTTGCAACAGGCCAACGCGGGGTATCCGCTTGATGACGTGATCATTCACGGGCATGACAACATTTCCGGGAAAGTGGCTGTTCTCGAAGTTCAGGTTAAGCGGTCTATCACCTTCGCCGCTTCCGATCCGGTCTTTCGTAAAGTCGTGGGCCAAATCGTCAAAGCTTCTCAACGACCTGATTTTTCAACCCAGCGATACGAGTTAGCGATCGCGACGACTAAAGGGTCTCGCAAGATAGATGGAGCATATCAAGACGTACTCACACTAGCCCGCCAAATTAGCGACGCAACTACGTTCGCCGCACAAATTGATCTGGCTGGTGTAGCGAACGACGATATGCGCTCATTCGTCAAGACGTTCAAAACCCATTTACTTGATGAAGGTTCGCCTGACGACAATGAAACTGTTTGGTTTTTGCTGCGTCGGATCCAAATTTTGACCTTCGATTTTACGGCACCCGGCTCTGCATCGCATGACTTGGCACTGGAACGGGCCCTTCGTATCCTCCATGCTGATGACGGATCGCGTGTTGGGGCCTTTTGGGGCAGTCTTATTGAACTTTCAATCGATGTGGCAAAAAGCGGTGGAGACAAAACCCGCGACACGGCACTAGTGACACTTGCACAATTTGGCTATCGGTTCTTAGGTGAGCGACGCCACATGGCGGCCCGTGCTGCATTGACTGAGTCTTCACGTTTGGCTCTTGCTGATATTCGTAATCGAGTTGGTAAAGCAGTCCTTGCTAGGCAGGAGCGTGTTGCCGCTATACATGCAGCACTGGGGCTTGGGCGCTATGTAGAGATCCGTGGAGATGCAGGGGTCGGAAAATCAGGGATCCTACGGCAGATGGCCGAAGCCATGCAAACTGAGGGGCCGGTCATTGTACTCAGCCCAGGGCGATGCGTTCCCCGTGGGTGGGTGGCATGGCGTGCACAGCTAGGCTTCGACGGTACGCTACGTGAGTTACTTGCCGAGCTTGCAAACGACGGTGGAGCCACGATATATATCGATAACCTCGATTTTTTCAATGCAGAAGAGAGGCTCACCGTTGTAGATATTGTCAGCGAAGCATCTATCGTTCCAGGCTTGGTCATTGTAGCGACAGCGCGGCTTGAGTCTGGGCTCGATGAGCCCAATTGGCTACCAAACGATGCACTAGCGCGTTTGGGACTAACTGAACCAATCATTATCGATGAGCTGAGTAAGGCAGAGGTCGAACAGCTAAAAGCGATTGATCCTTCTCTTGCGCCCCTTCTCACCGAAGGTCATCCCGCACGTCAGGTCGCGAGGAACTTATTTCGCCTCTCACGTCTAGCAAGCCAGACCGCATCTGAGCCGATGCCCCGTACCGAAGTAGATATGGCCGAGCAATGGTGGATTAATGCGGATGGTACACGTGATGCCGGTTGGCGTGATCGCTCTCGGCTACTGCAGGACTTGGCTTTTCAGATTTTGTCTGGTGCCGACTTTCTCGATATAAAATGTCACAGTGCTATCCCGATCGATGCCTTAGTGTCCAGTGGCACGCTGCGAAATCTAAGCACCGACCTCGTCGCATTTCGCCATGATGTACTGCGAGAGTGGGCGATCGCGAATGCCATTCACTCTGACCCAAGGCTTATTGACTGTTTACAACTAGATCGGCCGGCAACTGCGATGTTTGCTCGTGGAATTGAGTTGGCAGCTCGTATGGCGGTCGAGCGGGCGGTTGATGGTGTGAAGTGGCTCGCGATTGTTGAGCGTTTAAGCCAAGTGGGAGTGCATCGGTCTTGGCGCCGAGCTGCGTTGCTTGCATTAGCTCGGTCAGAGGCTGCGGAAACACTTCTCAGTCGTGCATCACCTGAGCTTCTTGCCAATAGGGCCGCATTGTTGCGGGAACTCATCCGAATCGTCATGGCTGTCGATGTACTTCCGGCTGCAAAAGTCTTTGCTGCTGCGGGAGTGGACCCAGCACTGATACCCCCATCAGTCAATATCCCACGTGGTCCAGCATGGATAGCGTTGATTACCTGGCTGTTGGAGACTGCGGAAAGAGCTCCCATTGAAGCTATTCCCGACATCGTCCAGCTATACACAGCATTTTCCATTGGTACACTTGGGATTACCGATATCACGGCCCTTACAACACGACAGATATACGGTTGGCTACGGCTGTTAGAGCCAAGAAACGAGATGCTTTTGCCGGGTGAAGAGCCTCTGTTCAGGGGGCACCTTGATCGGAATGGTACTCAGTCCCTGAAATCTGACCTTCGCGATGCGTTCATCATTTTTGCACGTACAACACCGGAATTGGCTGCCGAATACCTGACAGCAGTGGGAAGTAGCGAACACAACGAATATATTGTGCGCAGTATCTTGAAGATGCGCGGCACGTTGGCACAAGCAGCCCCAGCTGAACTGGCCAATTTAACCGCACAGGCGTTGATCTCGGGGCCCCGGCGACGCAAGCGCCACTTCGGCACGGAACGCGAAGAGGCGTTTACCTATTTCGATCACGTGTTCCTTCCGGTATCCCCGGCCCAAGGCCCATTTCTCGATTTATTGATTAACTCACCCAAGAACGGCCTGGCCCTGATCCATCGCTTGGTTACACATGCAGTCGCACTTGAGAGCCAAGGAGCCGATTCTGGGATAAATGGATTCAAGCTGGTCTTGCCGAAGGGTGTGCGCACGTTCCCGTGGAGTCAGACTTACTTCTGGTCACGCAACAGTAATTTCTACGCCGTTACATCCTCACTTATGGCACTTGAAGCGTGGGCTCATCGCCGCGTAGATGCAGGTGAAGCATTTGAAGATGTACTAACAGATGTTCTTGGTCCGCCAGGCTCATGCGCTGCGTACTTATTGGTGGGAGTTGATCTTATCATCTCGCATTGGCCTAAATCGCTTAGGATAGCCACGGCCTTTCTCGGCTGTCCCGAACTGCTGTGCTTAGATCGCATGCGTCAGGTGCATGATAGAGTCGAAATACCCGAATTCTTCGGTCCCAACACTTCGCGTAGCGAGTCGAAAGGTAATATGATTGCGGCTGATCTTCAGCGTCGCTCATCCAGACGGACTTCTCTTGACGAACTGATCGGTTCCTTCACGTTCCAAGCATCTTTGGATCAACGTACCGCGCTGAGGACGCTGCTGGTGAGCGAGGCGGCTCGTTTAGGCGAACCCGTCGCGAGCTCTAATCTGAGAAGTCCGGAATTTATGGTTCGGTATGCGCTGAATCTATCAGATGCCGCAAATTGGCAAGAAGTTAAAGTGACGCTCAGGGACGGATCATCCACCACCGCGCGCGAGTACGTATCACCTCCGGCAGAGCAAACCCATCTACAGGCTTTGCGCGATGCCGCAACCGAACGAGAGTTAGGTTTCGCCACATGCTCTGTGTTGACACTCGCGATCGACGATCCATCTCAGTTACTGCCGGAAGGTCGAACAGTGGCAGTGGCTTGGGCACGACGTTTGGCGATGGCTACGACAGACATTGAATTCGACGCCGATGACGACGAGCGTTGGATGCAAGAGGAAGCGTTTGTGGCGGCCGCCATGATCGTGATGCGGGATGGTAATGATGCCTTGTATGCTGAACATGGAGAATGGGCTCGGTCGCAACTGGGCAAGACGCTTGTGGCGCTTGACGACCATCCTGTGCGTCAGATGCGAGGGGGCCTTCGCTTCAATCCGACTGCAATCGCCTATGCTGGATTGATTCACGCCTTGCGACATCGATCAACAACAGAAGATGTGCGGTCACTTCTTGAGGTAGCTGCTAGGGGAAATCACGCTGCCGCGCACGGCTTAGGGACGTCCGTCGCAGTCCTCGCGGCCGTCGATAGTCGTCTTCCGAGATCTATTCTCCGATGTGCATTCAGCGCTTGTGTTGTTGAGGAGCGGGTTTGGGATGCGTCGGAGGAAGAAGTAGAAGCTCGTAAAGCGCGCAGCCACGAACGAGCACGGGCAGCCGTTGCCGCCGAGATCTCATGGCTAAACAGCGATGGGACGGAGCCATTGTGGCCAGTTTTTCCAGAAGAGCCCGCACGGCCGGGAAGGCGACTACGCTTGCGAGAAGTTAGCATGGCTGCATCAAAGCAGCCAGAAGTGTCAATTACCTCACCAAAAGTGCATGCAGATCATCAGAGTGCGGCACTCTGGCTACGCCAAGTGAATATTGTCTCCGAGGATGCTGCGCTGTCCTGGCTCAGCGAAGTCGTGAAATCCTACATGCCGTGGACGACCGTCGCAAATGGAGCAAACCTAGACGACGGAGATGAAACGGATCAGCCTCCATCTGAATGGAACAATACATTCTTTGATTTGGCTGCGCGTTGCGTTGTCGGGCTATCGTCGTCTGAAGTCATTGAGTTAGTCGTACAGCACATAATTACTCTTCCAGACCAGAATTTCTACGACGTACTCGTCGATTTTTTGCGCAGCTTCGATGTGGTTTACTTTGGTGGCAATAGTATTCCGACGCAGATTGCCATAGATGTTCGCAAAGTACTTGTTGACCATATGCTCACCACGCGTGGATGGGGGCGTCTCAACCGGAGCAGGGACTTGTCAATCGAAATGCACCTTGGCCCGGCAATCGCAGTGTTGTTCTTCAACGACCAAATGTTTGGGAAGGGATCGAAATGCTATCTACTTGAGAAGGGAATGGATCGAATTGGTCCGTTTTTACCTATTCTGGATAAATTAGTCAGCAAAGGGCCGTCACCGTTCGTCGCATTGTTGTTACTCAACTTACTTGAGGTTGCGCCCCGGGCTGAACAACTGAATATGCTCGTCGGGGCTGTAAGTGTATGGCTTGAGGTCTATCCTGATTTCCAACAACTATGGATTGACTACGGCGTGGGCCGCCGATGGTGCTTGGTGATGGAGGCTATACTGGGACGTAGCCCTTGTAGTTTCAGTAACAGCGCGCCGCTGCGGCCTGCCATCGACAACTTCGTCGCATCACTTGTCGCGCTCGGTGTACCCGAGGCCGCACGGCTGGAGGAGGAACTTGGCAAGCTTTGAATTACTAATGGTCAATCGGTGTGCTCTTGACCGCTTGCTGTGATGCAGAAGCGCTCCAGTTTCCATGATGAGATAAATCGAAATTTCATACATTGCTTGAATAATTTGATATTCCAATTTCTATAGAAAATTTTAAAGCCCGCGCCATATTAAATAATGGTGCGAGCAGGTTATACAAGTCTTTTGATTATAAGCCTGATACGTTTATATAGAACTGACCTTTACCTTCATCAGTTTTCTGAATCCGATAGGTGATTGGTAGGGAATTTTGCAGGTCAGGTTTTGTGAACGTTAAATCAGCCGCGCAGTGATAAACATCCAGACCTGATTCATAGCTAATTGTTCTGACATTTTCTACAGAAATACGCACATCCTTATCCAGCGTCATACCTTTCTCGATTGTCTTTCTGGCAATATCTACGACAAGATTTTTTGCATCGTCACTACTACATTTTTGGGTTTTCTCGCCGCAACCAGCCAGCAAACCAGCTGCTATTAATACCAGAAGCATTGTTCTTTTCATCTATAGTTCCTTCGTTAATTAACTATACTTTTATTTCTTATTAAACAGACCATCCATTGCACCTGTTGCGGGGGCTCCGCAGTAACCTTCGCAACCACGAGTCATAACGCTGGCCTTACCGTTTTTCAGTTCACTAATTACTGCAACACACTGGCTGGCATTGTCATTCCAGACCCAGCGACGTTTCTGGCTTTCTCCAGCAGCTATTTGCTGTGCCGTACCATCCACATTGCATACGCCCAAGCCATCTCCTTTTGAGGCATTAATGTTGAATTCAGCATTGCCCTTTCCAGGATGCAGGGATAGAACCGCTCCGGGTTTTACGTACTGCGCTGCCGCAGCTGGAAGTGCTATGGCTACCATTAATAAGACCAACAGTTTTCTGTTCATTATTTAAATCCCTGTTAAGTAATACGGATGTTTTTGGTGATTTTCCTAAGTGCCAACGGTCTGCGTTTTTCCACAAAGAAATAAACGACGTTGAATGCGGACTTGCGGTGATTCCCTCGACCAAGAGTGGGCCAGTTACGGAAGGACTCAATCTGTTCTTCTGAGTAGGGCGTGTCAGAGAAGTCAAACAGCACAAGCAAGGCTTTGCCCTCGTGCTTCATCAATTTCTTTACTTCTGTACTGTTGACGGTTGCGGAGACATTGGAACGTGCCGCAGTTGGTTTACGTACTGCAAACTCAACGGCTACATCATCAATGACAAAATCAATGTAACCGTGCCCGGATACAGTTCCTGGCAGTTTGCTTTTTACTTCCGGTGAGACATTATCTGCAAACCAACCCAGCAAATAGCAACGTACCAAAGGCAGTAATTCCCGCTCGCTACATTCATTCAGACGCAGTGTTTTGACAAATTCTCGCCGGTAAAGAGAGCTGAAAAAGTACTCAAAGCAATCCGTTATCTCAGTAATGGTGGTTGCCACAATGTTCTCCTTTTTGTCCACCTTTGCTCTGCTGCTCAACAGATGGGGCTTTCAATCCAGCCTGGTTGATCGGCTGTAGTTGTTTTTGTCTATAAAAGACGTAAATATCAATTTTATGTCCATTAGTGATGTTCATGCAAGAGTAAAAAAGCCCCAGAATTCCTCTTATGGACGTTCTGGAGATAAAATGATGGTTAAACTGATGGCAGATTCAGCTGATAAGCTGGTAGGACAGCGTATTCAGGCCAGACGTAAAGAAGCAGGGCTAACTGCTGCCGATCTTGCAGAGACTATCGATATCTCTCAACAACAACTTTCCCGCTATGAACGCGGAACGAATAAGATCAATATTGCTCATTTAGTCAAAATTGCCGTTGCTTTAAAAACTCCAATCAGCTGGTTCTTTATTGATTGTATGGAGGATTTAAATGTTTCTGATATCCCGATTAACTATGCCACTGGGCTTGACGTTGAATTAAAACAACGTCTCGAGCAAGTCTGGAATAAGCTCGATAATACTAAGAGAAAAAGCTTAATTATGTTTTTAGATGAGTTTATAAAATAACAACCAAATTAGTTCCTGAGTGAAACTATTTGCTTTAAAAGCATAGCCCTGGTAAAATAACATTGCTGGATAGTGTCATATTGTCCAGTGGCTGATACAAACTAATTGCCAACTTAGCATTTCATTTTATTATCCCATTCTGATGGGAGGACGTCTATCGTCTAAACAGTCAGTATGGGCAATGGTCAATTATTGGTTTGTATCATCAATCCAAATGCATATTTTTCGGAATGAAAACGATGAGTGTTATCCATCAGGAAGGGCTGGCTATGCCCGTCGATCAGGAATTGATAAATATCATAATAAATGAAGCGGGAAATCCACCGCCGCATAAAGCCAAAATTACAGCCGTCAGTCTGTTATTTAAAGACCTGAGTTACAGCGCTGAAAAGGGCGGTTACCATCCCGTCGAAATACGGATTATTTCACGCAATGATGAATGGTATTTCGATTACATTACCGACTTCAGTTATATGGGGACGGTATACCCTGAACTGGAAAAGGAAATTGATATCAGCTGGAGTCAGCAATATGTCTTTCTTGCTCATGTGGGTGACCTGCCTGTTCACGTCGGAAAGGAGCTGTTTGAACTCTGGCAATCCAACTTTATTCAGTATCACGCCATGAACGTCTACACCATCACTGTTCTCTGGGAAAGCTAATCCCACCACACTAATCATCACTACTTTATGGAGAATTATCTGTGATTGATAGCAGAGGGATACGTGCGTCTCAACAGGGCGAACTGGACTGTCTTTGCGGTGCTTATTGCGTGGTTAACATGCTGAGCTGGCTGTATGACGGCAGGGTGAAACGACGCCCGTTAATGAATCGGCTTATTCAGGTTTATCAGCAGCGCTGGCCTTTGCATGAATGGCTGACTGAAGGGATTGAAGAGGACCGCCTGGACTGGCTGATAGCGCAGGTGTTGCAGAAAGGGTATTACAGCCACCAGTACCCGGTTCAAATCACCAGACCCTTTGCCGGGAAGCGGGGATTAACAGATGGGCGGCTTTTTAGGGAAATGCAGCGGTTTCTAGACGTCACTGACCACTCCCGCCTGATTATGCTCAGCGACCAGTTTCACTGGTCTCTTCTGGTCAAAATGGATGAGGAAACGCTCTGCTTCTTCGACAGCAACGGGCGAACCACCATGCCCCGTAAAGCCTTCTCCCTGCGTACTGGTGTAACCCGCCGCCAGCTGTTTCCCAGTGCCATTTACTTTATTGAACGGGAGTTCTGACATGACCATGTTTACCCAGCGTGAAACCCGTATCCTTGACCAGGCGCGTGACATTATCAGCCGGTACTACCAGCGTGGCGTTCAGCTCTGTTCCCCTGATGATGTTCGACGGTGCGTAATGGTTGAGCTGGCACCGCTTGAACATGAAGAGTTTGGCATCATCCTGCTCGATAATCAGAATCAGCTGCTGCACCGCGAAATCCTCTTCAGGGGGACGTTAAACTCGGTCAGCGTTCATCCTCGCGAAGTTATAAAGCTTGTACTGAAACATAACGCTGCCGCAATCATTCTTGTCCACAACCACCCCAGCGGTGAGCCTGAACCCAGCCGTTGCGATATCCGGTTGACCAAAAAGCTTCAGGAGCTGCTAGAAATGCTGGATGTGCGGTTGCTTGATCACTTTATCGTGGCAAGAGCTGAAACGGTGTCGATGGCTGAACGGGGGCTGGTGTGATGCTGAAAGTTACCTGGTTTAATGTACGTTATTGCGGGTTAGGCGCATGAGCCGGGTTGCGTTGCGTCAGGTCGTGCCTATGGTACAAACCACCGTGTTCGATGCGTATATTGGCGGTCTGGCCCCCTCGGGACGGCGGGGCATCATCAGCCTGTTAAACCGCAGCGCTGGCATACTTAAATGCGGTGTGGATGCAGCAGGTTATCCATGGGAACAACTTAACTACGCCGCCGTCGCTAAAGTACGTGCGGCACTGCTGGATGACGGTTACGCCGTGTCATCAGTCAACATGGCGCTGTCAGCACTCCGGGGTGTGGCGCAGACGGCCTTTAACCTCAATTGCATGGATGCCGAAATGCTGGCGCGTATCCGGTCAGTTAAGCGCGTGAGCGGCGATGTCCAGCGCAAGGGAAGGGCGCTGGGCAGGCAGGAAATCCGGGCACTGATTCAGGCTGCAAAACAGCATCCGCAACCGGTACGGCGCTACCGTGATGCCGCTATTGTGCTGATGCTTTGTGGAGCGGGCCTACGGGCCGGGGAACTGGTTAAACTTGAGCGCCGGGACTACGACAGCGGTATCCTGACCGTCAGGCAAGGGAAGGGGCGCAAATACCGCGAAATTCACGTGGCGGATGTGGTGGATAAGGCTATACGCGCATGGCTAAAGGTCAGCGCAGACGAGACTGACAACGCACTGTTCAGCCGTATTCAGCGCAACGGTAAGGTCGCCAGCCAGCCGCTGACAACGACCGGGTTAACGGGGATTCTGGAACAGTTACAGCAAGCATCAGGCATAGCGCGGTTTACCCCGCATGACATGCGGCGGACCTTCATTACCCGCTTACTGGAGCAGGGTGTGGATATCAACACCGTACGCCAATTGGCAGGCCACAGCGACATATCCACGACGACGCGCTATGACTGTCGTGGCGAGAGCATGAAAATCAGTGCCAGCAAGCGGATTAGATGCTGGTAAACATGATGGTGTCTGTTGGTGATTGAGCCTGAAAATATTGAACCTACTTAGCTTTTTTTTTGACCTTTTTCTCGTTTGACTCAATCATTTTTATAACGAGAGCTGAGTCAGAAAATGTATCTATATCGACTTTTTTCCACTTTCCTGACTCAACAACAATTTTACCGCTTTGGTTGTCAAAATACGGTATATCTATACCAGCATTATTAAGCTCCCTGGCTATCATGTCAGTGGGTTTGCCGTCAAAGTTCGCTTGCCATATTTGGTTATAAACGTTGTATACAAGTTCTGAGTTTTTATGCTTGCGAGACAAGATATTATCTATGTAGTACTGGTTAACCAGTTCCGCTATCACAGCACTTCGTTTCTCAGCTGCATTTTGTTCCTTACGACTTATAGCTGTTTTTTCAGCGATCATCTCCAGCCGGGCTTTGGTCTCTTCCTGCATATGGATGGGTACGATCTTTCCAAACCTCGCTGCAACTAACCCCTTTCTTTTTTGTTGTCTCGCCCTGTTGAGGCTTCTTTCCCTTTCTGCCTTCTGCTGCATTAGTGGCTGCAAAATCGTATCGCCATTTGGCATGAGTACATTTCCTTGCATCGAACAATCAACCTACGGGCTAGGTACTCCCATCATTTCCGTGATTATCACGGTGGACGAATTTTACGCGTGATAATCACGATTGCCAATGCACAAAATCTAATCTTTTGCCGTGATTATCACGATAAACGGTCTAATTTTCGTGAAAAGAGGCGGTTTGCGTGGTTGTAAATAGCAGCGCTCCTGAAACAGCTCAAAGGAGCACAAGCATGAACACCAACCGTATTCTCCGCAAAAAAGAAGTTCTTCACCTGACCGGGATCTCGTCCGCGACGTTGTACCGACTTATAGCTAAAGGAGACTTTCCAAAATCTAAGAAACTGACTGGTGATAGCGGTCGGGCTGTGGGCTGGGGATCAAATGAAATTCAAAACTGGATTCAGTCGCGTGGGATTAGCAATACGCAGTGATCTGTAAGCCTTATCCAACCCCTGACATACAACCATATAACCAGTAACAGTGATGATACCTGCATATGAAAGAGGGGATCACTGTTGCTGCTATGCGCTATCGGAACAGAATATGACGCAACAATTTAATCGTGAACGAGTGACATCCTTACGTGACAAAACCTCACTTGGAGTTAATGGTGCAGGCCAGTCTACGCATGGAAGTATAGACAAAATAGCATGGGTAACGGACATGCATGTCCGGGAAGAAAATCAGATACTCAGACAGCGTTTGTTTGGCCTCGCTTCAGGTGGGCGCTACCTGATCAAAGTTCGACCAGCTGGTAAGTATGAGTGTGGCGGGCACTATCGTCATGTAGTCGAGATCCGACTGAAAGCTAAATCGCGCAAACACCCCATATTACTGGCAATCCATTTTGACCCAACCAGTAGTCAGCGTGGATTTCAGCGAATGGAACTTAGTCCCCAGCACTATTCTGCGAAACAGATAACGGATTTGTTTGTGTGGCTGGGGCGGAAGGGACGCATCGGCAAGTATCTATATCGGGGATTACGTAATGCCTGGATAACAACTATCCATTACGCGCTGGACGTGGTGGGAATGAAGCTCCACGACTATTTAATCAGGCTGGTTGGTGCAAGGAGCGGCGACTTTAACGATTTGCATGGAGAGCAGGAAGGGTTACGGCTGGGGTCTACGACTATCGTCGCGTCAATATATGAAAAGGCCGATGTTCCGGGTCTGGCAACTGAAAGAAGGTATGAACAAGCTGTCCTTCTGCTTGATGAGCAACAGTTCCGGCGTTTTTTGCGACTGGAACTTCGTTTATCACCCGGCAAGAAAAAGCTCATGCTGAACAACATGCTAAACATGGAGAATCTGGTATCTAAACTTGCATTTTATGACCGTAACGTGCTGGTAGATTCTGAGCTTGAACCTGATTTTTCTCGCCTGCTACGTGAGTATGTTCCTTATCCGGTTGCCAGAGCGGATTACCAGCCGTCAGCAACCCTGAATGGTAAGCAGGTCAGCTCAGCGAAAAAAGCTGCTAATAAGCGCGTTGATAAACTCATGGAGCGCTACCGTGTAGAATTGTTCGATTCAGAGGCTGTATGGGCTATGTTACCGCTTGTGGTGGAAAAACTTGGGATTCTCGCGCAACCGCAATACTGGCAGTTTAAACATCGCCAGAAGTGGCTTCAGTTGCGACTGACACATGGGTAATGGTGGTAGGGCAGGGATGCCGTTTGCTTCAAAGCATGAAAATGGAGGACATGTTAAATCAGAGACCTGAAAGATGACGGTTTTAAACCGCCCAACGTTGCCGGATTTTGGCGTGGTAGACCGGCGAACTACCGCTGCTGTTTAGTGTCCGATTCGCATCTCGTACAATGGTAGGGGGAAATCGGCGATAGTTTCCCCTTATTCTGACAGTTGCAAGGAGCGGCGGTTTTGAGCAAATTCGAGGTTTCAAAAGAATAAAACCAGAGAATAACATGTGTCTACAACCGCTATTGAATATCACTGGGAGGAAGTTGCACCGCTTAATAACCGGTAACGTTTTACGTATCCGCTAATCCCATTCTGACCAAGCTGATATTTAATCGCTATTTACGTCTACAAGGTATATAGATGTATCTATTATACTCTGTATACACTCTATCTCTATATTGTTGTATATATGTCATTACATACTATAGCCATTATCCAGTATCAGCTATCATGAGGCTCCAGCCTCCAATATTATGATCATTATCCAGCATCTGAACCTTGTTGGGTTCACATATGATTTGCGTAATTCAGTTGTAAATAAATGGGGTCAGGGCATGGTGCTTTGATCTCTATATACAGGTGGATTATGGAACCATACATTACGCATAACAATATCCTTGTGACAGATTCAACGCTGGCCTATTTCAAGTCGGTCGTTTTCAGTATTCCTTATAATGGTGTGCCAAGTCTTCGGCGTCCATTTTATCGTAATATAGCAGTATTTCTTCAGCATGTTATTTGTGTGTCGACCTGTAGTCGTAAAAACAAGAAAAAAGCAAAGATTAAGGCGAGTAAAAAATGGTCTTATTCTGTGCCAGTACCATTTGAATTAGGCCGAGAGAAACTTCCCGGTGTATTTAAGAAAAGTGGGCCAGCCTATGAACGTGCAATGGAGGCACTGGCAAGCGCGGGAATCATTAAACTAACCGGGTATTCAAATGCTCAACGCTCATGCCGGGAATATGCGGTTTCTCAACGTGTTCTGCGTAAGTTGTTTGGCAACGACCGCGAGGCATACCTTAGCCGTAAGGATCGCTACCATTATCTGACTGACATTTTCACCAAACGTAAAAGCTACTCATTTGATGAATTGATCGGCGTTGCGATCGACCGAGGGCAGAATGCTAAACATCAGCAGTCTAAACGCGATATCCCTAACGTAGCCTTCAGGGAACTGGTTGTAAGAGTTTGGGACAACCTTGAGCCGCTTGAAATCAATCTGGATGCATTGCTGGATTACTATAACGAGAATTCCACGAAGAAGAACAAAATATTCATTTTCAACTTCCTGTCGCGACTGGCTGAAACAGGTGTGGATTTGGTGAAGGAATCACCGCTAACGGTTTCTTACAGGCAGTCGTATAAAACAGCGTGCATCGGCGGGAGATCCTTTGAGGTTGGTACAGGCTTCCAGACTCTACCGTCTAAAATGAAGTGGGCGTGTCTGGCACGTGGTGTGAACTATGACATCAAGGGATGCCAGCTTGAGATACTGCGACATGAGCTGTTGAGTATTGGCATTTCGGCCAAGTCGCTGGAGGTGCTGGAAACTCAATATATCTGCCGGGTATTGCGTATTGCTGAAGAACTGGTGAAACAATTCAGGTTTTCTAGCGTATTCAACGCCGGGTTCGTTACGCTATCGCTAAAATCCAGTACCAGACGCTTATTGAACCATGAGTTAGGTAAGGTAGAAGCAAAGCGAGTACTGAAACGCTGGAAGCACTTTCTTAAACCCTTGAGGCGGGATTTGGCTTTACTACTGGATCATTACGAAGGCACAGCATTGACCAACCGTTATGGTAAATGCGTTACTAACGCGGTAGGGCAATCTTTCAACATTACCTACAAAGATGTGGCAGCGCGTAAACGCAGGAAGTCAGATGTGATGCGCCGAAAGCTGTTGTCGCACATATTACAGGGTCTGGAAAGTCAGGCTGTATACGTTTATGTTGCCAGCCATAATGGGGTTTGTGCACTGGAACACGATGGGTTTGTTTCTTATGAAGAGGTAACTGACTGGTCCCATCCATATCTTTTGATAGAGAAAAAGCATTAAAGGGCCATTTGTAGTGGTTTATTGAATTTGGCCACCTGAACAGAGGTGATATGCTCACCTCAGAACATTACAGGTGCCTCAATGAAACAAAGAAATTTCAGCGCAGAGTTTAAACGCGAATCCGCTCAACTGGTCCTTGATCAGAACTACGCCGTTGCAGCTGCGGCCAGTGCTATGGATGTGGGTCTTTCTACCATGACGCGATGGGTAAAGCAGTTGCGGGATGAACGACAGGGCAAAATACCTAAAGCCTCCCCTATAACCCCGGAACAGATTGAAATACGTGAGCTGATGTGGGGAAGCCAACGTGGCCCCAAAGCATAAAGTACAATAAGGCTCTCGTTCCATTAAGCGCTTAGCGGCAAACGAAAAATTCTCCTTTGCCCATTTTTCCCGGATAACCACTTGTATCATAAAAATGTCCCTCATCTTATGCCATGATATTTTCCATGTGAGATTATAAAGCGCGAGCATTTCTGCGCAGGGAGAAAGTAGATGGCAGTGATCCGGCATATCAGTATCGAAAATTTCAGGTCAATAAGACAGGCAGAGTGGTATCCCGGCCCGGGCTTTAATTGTCTTATCGGCCCGGGGGATTCTGGGAAATCCACATTTCTTGATGCTATTGACCTGGTGCTGGGGGCCAGACGTTCCTGTTCATTTAGCGATGCTGATTTCCATCTGATGAACACCGGTGATCCCATCTCTATCAGCGCCACTCTCGGCAAGCTTGATGATGGCATACTCAATCTGGAGCATTATGGCCGGTTTCTTCGCGGGTTTGATCTAAACACTCGCGAAATTCATGACGAGCCTGAGCAAAATGATGAGATGGTCATTACGCTGAAGCTGATGGTCAACGAAGATCTTGAACCTGACTGGTTTCTGTTTTCTGAACGGGCGGCGGAAGAGGGGATAGAGAAAAGACTTCAGTGGAAGCACAGAGAATGCCTTCATCCTACACTCCTAGGAACCGTTGCCCATCATCATCTGGCCTGGGGTAACCGCTCGGTGCTTCATAAACTTTCTGAAGAGACCTTCAATGTCAGCTCAACCCTGGCCGAACTCTCTCGTCAGACCCGGCAAAACTTTGCTGCACAGGAGATGCCGCAGCTTGAGGGCATTCTGGGTGAGGTGCAGACCATAGCGAATGAGCTCGGTGTTCCACTCGGTGAATTAAAGGCGCTTCTCGATGTGAATGGTGTTTCACTGTCCAATAGCGCCATCAGCCTGCATAACAGTGACAGCACGCCATTACGAATGCTGGGGACCGGATCATCCCGGCTGCTTGTTGCCGGCCTGCAAAAAGCGGTGGGTAACCCCGGGATAATACTGGTTGATGAAGCTGAATATGGGCTTGAGCCATACAGGATCAGTCGGCTCCTGCATAAATTAGGGTCCCGTGACGCTGAGCCTCTGTCACAAGTCTTTATTACCACGCACTCTCCCTACGTGCTTCGTGAGCTGAAGGCAACACAACTTTGCGTTATGCGTAAATCTGACGCCGGTTTTCCGGCCCCATCACATGCATTTCTGACGTTAACTGGCGACGATCAGGAACAGGCCACGCTACGTGCCTGCGCAGAAGCCTTTTTCAGTAAAGCGGTCATCGTGGGGGAAGGGAGTACAGAGGTCGGGTTCATTCGTGGAATTGATCTCATCTGGCAGCGTAACAGACACCCTGGATTTCAGGAACGGGGGGTTTTTGCCGTAGATGGCAGTGGGGGTGACAATTATTTTAAGCGGGCCCGCGTATTTGCTCAGTTGGGTTACAGAACCGCGTTACTTAAAGATTCTGATATTACGGAAGAGGCGCACAGGCAGCAGACTGAAGCCTGCCGCCGTAGTGGAGTCACTGTTTTCGAGTGGGGGGAGGAACTTTCAACAGAAGGAGCTCTCCTGAGATGGTGTCCGGTCGAAATGATACGCGATATTGTTATGCTTGCCGCTGAGCTTAATGGTGAAGAAAGAGTTGACCAAAATATTAAGAACTATTCTCAGAATGCTTATGGTTTTGAGAACTGTACCCATGCACCTGAAGATGGAATGAGAATTCCGGTGGCGAAAGCCGCAGGTAAATATGGCTGGTTTAAATCCATTGGAAAAGCTGAGATCCTTGCTGAAAACATTATCGCACCCCATATCCGCTTATTCGATGAGGCGTTCCGTGCCAAGATAAGGGGATTGCGTAACTGGGCGGCTAATCATGGAGATCAGGGATGAGCATTGAGGCCGTGCTGGGTGCCCGCAGAGGTCTGGTTGTTGCCCCGGCCGGATGTGGGAAAACACATCTGATAACCGAAGTGCTCAGTGTTGCCCAGCATAAGCCTTATCTTGTGCTAACACACACCACTGCCGGGGTTACCGCGCTGAAGAAACGGCTTAAACGCTTCTCTGTCCCCTCACAGAACTATGTTGTGACAACCATTGACGGGTGGGCGCTAAGAATTGCAGGCAGTTTTCCAGGCCTGTGTCCTGTGGATGTTGGGCCGGAAGTGCCTAACCAGTTCTACCCCTCGCTTCGGCGATCAGTGCTTGCGCTGCTCCGGGGGGGTAATATCAATGAAGCCGTCAGAGCTTCCTACTCACGTCTGCTGGTCGATGAATACCAGGACTGTAATGTTCTGCAACATGAGATGACCGTTGCCTTATCTCATCTTCTGCCCACCGTCGTGTTTGGCGATCCCATGCAGTGTATATTCAGCTTCAGTGGCCCGATGCCTCACTGGAGAGATACGGTTCAGGTGAGCTTCCCGGTTCTGACAACCTTAGATACCCCATGGCGCTGGAATAATGTGAATGCTCCTGCGCTGGGTGAATGGATTCTGGATGTAAGGGAAAAACTGCTCAACGATGAGAGTATTGACCTGGCGTCCTGTCCTGATTTTGTCCGTTTCCATTCACTGACGCGCGATCAGAATGCAAACCTTGTACGCCAGCAACAGGAATATTACGCGCTGTTGCGGCAATATCCTGATGACTCACTTCTGGTGCTGGGTGATTCCCGCAGAGTCACGTCCAGACACCAGTTTGCGCAGCGCATAAATGGAATTGATGTGGTTGAACCCGTCGATCTGAGTGATGTGATGAGAATGGCGCAGGGGCTGGATAGCGAAGATACTGGCTCCGGTATGCTGGATAGAATACTGCGTATTGCGACTGAAATGATGACGAATGTGGAAGTAAACCTGACGTTACGTCGCGTCAGTCGCATTTTGGCGGGCAGAAATCGCACCGCTGCCTCCTTGCTTGAAAATGCGCTGGTTACGCTTGTCAGAGAGCCTTCCCGGCATAATACTCGCTCTGCACTACAGCATCTGGAGGAAAAAGAGGGAACACGTGTTTTCCGCTCCGGAGCCTGTCAGGCCCTGAAGGATGCGCTAAGTTTGTCTGTCAGTTCCCCTGAGATGAGTATTTATGAGGCTGCCTCGGTGGTTCGGGAGCAGCGAAGGTACCAGGGAGACAGACGAATTACTCACAGATCTATTGGCTCGACACTCCTTCTGAAAGGGCTGGAGTGTGATCATGCCCTGATACTGGATGCCGGCAGCATGAGTGCCAGCAATCTTTATGTGGCTCTCTCAAGAGGGGCTAAATCTGTCGTACTGTTTTCGGGGAGCCGTGAATTCAGGTCTGGGCGGTAAGTTAATTGACTGGCCCGGTTGTGCCGGGGGTTACAGAAATATATGAGGAGTCTGTTGTGAAGTACAAATGTTCATTCGAATATACGTGCGTGAGAAAGGATGACTGCTTTATCGATATTGGCTTGCTGGGAGATATGCAGCCCACAATTATTAAAGGTACAGCAGTGATTGCGTTTGTGGACACGGCATGGTTAGCGGAGCATGCGTCAAACGCAATAGGCGAGCCTGTTCCGGATAAGTGTTTAGTGAAACAGAGTGAATGGAGGGGCAGATACCAGGCGGGGGCGCGATTTGACTTTCCCCAGATATCAAGTCTGGCGAAACACACCGTTCAGTTTTACCAGGGGCGAAACAGATCCCTCATTGCACATGAAATGGGTATTAAAACTATTCCGGTTATGATGCCAGCATTCTGTCTGGATAACATTCATGAACATATATCAGATGATCAGGGGTATCAGCGTTTTGATTTGACAGAGGTAAAATCAAAATTTCCGGATATCACTGTTTATATTAAAAAGAATGGCGCCTTGCAGAAGGTCTGATAGCCATTGTGGAGTGCCATCTCCATCAACTGGTTATAGTGATGCCGATGGGTTGATACCATCGGCATCATATTGAATGAATTTCACTGGAGTTTTAGTGTATTTTGTTTTTGTTGTACAATGAGCGGCGTGTTTATCAGCAGTGATGTTTTTATCATATCAATGGCTTCCTGACGCTCCAGATTGATGTATGGGTCGATATTGAGAAAGGCATTCATTCTGAGCTCTTTCATAAATTCATAGATGATATACAGGTGTTTTCTGGATTTCTCCCCTTTTATAATATGACTGTTTGTAAAGAAAAGAACTTTTCTTTCTTCTTTGTCATACTGGTCTTTTTTGTCTTCGTCACAAAGAACCCTCAATGTCTTGTATATTTCTTCAACGGCAATGTGTGATGAAAATGCAATAACTTTCCTGGTATCTTTAAAAGGGTGAGCAAATATTTTATTGCGTAAAGTTTGAATGCTGCTGTCTTTTATTTTTTTCAGTAGTCGTAATAACGGTGAGTAAACTTCTTCAAGATTATTTCTGGTAATTAAATCACGATATTTGTCGTGGTGTGAAGCCGGGTCCTTGCCATCGTCAGGGATATCATCGATTAATGCTTCAGCAAGTTTGGCATATTGAATGAAAAGCTGTTGAACAAAACTTTCGTGCATCGCTCTGGAAAATCTGTCCAGTTGTTCTTCTCTGACGGTGATTTGTTTCCTGAGATACAATCTCACGTTCATATCAAAAAGCGATGAGCAGTTTATTAAAGAGTGATAAATATGTGATAAGGCGACATACCGGTGAACGTATCTTTTGTAGTTTGATTGATAATTGCTCAATGCACTATTATAGCAGTCATTGCCAAAATGGTTCTTCAGAACAGGAAAACAATCTTCTTCAAACAGGCAAAACTTTATCATCAATGAAAGAGCGTGGTCTGCTTTATTTTCCATTTATGGGCTCATCCCTATCTCATTTTTTAGTCATATTATCAGCAATTGTCAGTCAGCGAAAAGGACTACCGTTAATGTAAGGTAATTTTTGATCTCATAATAAACGTTGATCTACTATCCCTGTGTAACACCGTTGTTCATGGGACAACTGCCAATGCTTCAGTACCAGTGTGTACCGAGTGATCTGAGAGAAGCGCCTTCGGGTGATCACGTGCCAATGCCATCGAAGCCTGAGAGGTGGCGTCTTCGGACGATATGTCTGTTACTCTTGGGAACAGATGCTGGTTCTGTACTGAAAGATCCAGTGGAGGTGGAGTCTACCTATTTCTGAATCATTTAATGCATTCAGTGCCATCTACATAGCGCGTTCTCATTCATGATGATTTGAGACATGCGTCCTCAGTTTGAACGGTTTATGACTGTTTTTTTCTATGACTTCTTAAGCCTTCGTGCTCAGACAACCTTTGCATGTACGGGTATGCCAACCATCTGGCGCGACGAACGTCGCAACATTTGGGGCAGGTCAGGGGGTTCTTATAGGGCTCGTAAGTATCTGGCGATGCGCCATGAATAAAGATCCCGAAAACTATGGGCATCTCGTATGCACTGTTTGCATATACTATAGGTTGAATTGTAGGTTTTAATTAAATTTCAATAAATATCTATGTTAATCAATAATAAAACACCAATGCATCATGGGGGTGTGGGAGTCTAAGTTTTCTATTGTACTCATTGGTTTATGATGTCCATTTTCTTAATTTTTAATGAGTTAGTGATTTTTTGGTTATCATTAAGTTTCACGTTGTCTCATCGAATATCATGAAATCCTACATTTAAAGGTGGGTTAAAGTGTGCCTTGCCAACCTATACCTGGGTAAAATATGGGCATATACAGAGTAACCTACCTTGATGTTCATGACTGCATAAGGTGCATGATAACGGAGTCTTTATGGCAGGAAAACAAGAGGGAAAGCTACTTTCGTTTAAAGCGGTAGAAATGATGAAGCCTGGCGACAAAGATAAGTCCATAAATGACTCTGAGGTGTTTGTTAAATCCGTAGTGATTCAACCTGTACGACAACCGGGGCGATACCTCAGTCGGGAGGCCATTAGACAGGCCTCGTCGTGAGGATCGAATCTGCTTACAGATGTGGGGTCGATCCATTATTCTGGAATACACCGGTATCAGGACGATGTTTCATGCAATTTATCTGCTGGAGTTCCTCAATGGTATATTCGCGGTACAAGAAATACTGGATTTGGGTACCGTATCTGAGGTTCATTTTCTGAGCCAAGGCTGATACCCGCTGATACACTGCTTTCGTTGAGCAGTGCAGAAGTTGGGATGTGGCAGTAATATTTATTTGTCGGCGTAACGCACAGGCTACGGAAATCTCGGTATGGGTAAGGTTACGTAGCTCCCGCAAAGAATCAATTATGGTGAGTATATGATAGACAGTATATCTTCGGCCTTCATTAATATACTGGATAAACTCCGTTACAGAGGCGGTTCTGGAGATACCCTCCAGTGATGAAAGCACCTTTGATAACATTCCACGGCCTTTTACAAAAATGATAGAATAGCTGTCGGTCAGTTCATTGCAAATACGATGTTTAATATCATGTAAGCTGAAGAAAGATTCAATATCAATAATACATAAGTTCTCTTCGCGCAGGCTATCTATTGGCATCAGCCCTCCCGCAGACCGGGTAAAAAAAATATCATCAGAGAATACGACAAACGACATTGGGAAAAACCTTAACTCTTTGTTTTTAAGAAAAATGAGTCCGGTGCTTTCCTCAAAGGGATACACTGGACAATAAATGATTTACTGATTTTTTGAGATGAAACTAAGAAATTACAAGAAGATCCTCATTCAGACGCTATTTTTTGTCTGACATCATTAGCGTTATCTCTTTTTTATTTAGCATGGAAATAATCCCCTGATCCTTCAGGCTATCCAGGGCACGCGACAAGGTGGATATCGAAATGCCCAGAACCTGGGCCAGTTCTTTCTTACTGATCGGTAACTCAAGGTTGAGATGCTCAAAGCCATACTCTTTATAAGTGCGAGACAACAGTTGCAGGAAATATTGAACCTTCTGCAAGGTATCACTTTTGGTCAATACTGAAATAAATTGCTGTTTTTCCTGCGCCGAACGTGACAGGATCCTGACAATAAAATCTGTAAATCCTGGCATCAGCTGGCTCATTTCGTAGAAATGATCGCTTCTCAGTACGCAAACTTCTATTTCCGTTGCGGCTTGAATATCCTGCTGACTGTAACCGATGTGCAGCTCCTCCACGCCCATCACCTGTCCTGGCAAAACGATCCCCATCAGCTGCCCGCGCGTATCGTAAACCTTAGCGGCCCCGCTACGTAGGGCATATAGCGCGTCTATTTTCTCTCCCCGACGATAAATATATTCACCTCTGGCAATCTTCTTTTTTGTCTCCAGATTGCGGATAAACAATGGATCTTTCTGCCTGAACAGATAGGCGGAGCACAGTTCTGCAAAACCGCACTCTTCACAATTGACACAATTATTTCTTTTCATAGTGAATGTATAACACTATCCCTGTTATTGAATCACACAGTTCATTAAGGGTGATAAGGTATTTGCAATCGTAATATAGTTATTGTCTTTTTTGTCTAAGGAGATAACGTATTCCCCTTCCATCCCAAATATTTTTGTTGTCAGCAGGGTAATGTCTTCCGGCACATTATCGTGAGCCATGATATCTTTTGTCGTCGTATTCATACGATACTGGTTGCCACTGACGTTATGATAGGTAAATGTTATATAACGCGACAATCGATATTGACGCCCCTGATAGTCAATGTTGCCGGAAAGATTAAATACGCCCGTTTCGTTCTTGTTAAATTCAAACGTGATATTTCCTTTGAATAAGAGAGCGTGATCTGAAGCGTCAACATAGGTGATATTCGCAAAGCAGCGTTTGTCAAAATAAACACCCGATCGCAGGCTTAGTTGCCATGTTAACAGACAAATCAACGCGACCACTGCCAGCACTAAGGTTGTCATCAGCTTCATTTTAATTTCCAGTTAAAAGCATAATAGTTCTCACAATAGACAATTTTTGCTGTTGCCTTATCTGTTGGACAATAAGAGTAGAAAAACCGACCATGACTACCGTAAAGAACACTGGGTTGAAAATAAACCATAATCTGCGCGGGTTTCTGGGCGCACTTTAGCTCAAGTTCAGGCTGTAGCTGACGGATAATATTCATGACCTGAGGGTCAACTTCCTCCGATAAATCTTCATAGGCAGTAAATTTGCAGTTCCCGATTTCACCAATACGGTATTCGGCTGCAAAACGCGGTGAACCCTGTTTCTGGCTGAGTATCCAAAGGTTGGCCAGCAGCAAAAACGCGATAGCCGCAATCAGCCAGAGGTTTTTTTTATCCTTCGTTGCCGCCTTACGCAGGGATACCGGAAGAGGTGTGGTACTCACCATTTCTTCATCATTCTGCAGTTCAACGGCGATTTCCGGTGAGAAGTAAAAGCCCACCTTGGGTACGGCTACAATAATTTCCTCAATGAATATTAAGGATGTTAATGTTTTTCTGAGGATACTAATGTACTGGCTCAGCGATGAACTGGAACCCGGATGGCCCGCTTCCTCCCAGACTTTATCCAGAAGATAATCACGTTCAAGTACCCGGCCTGGCGACGCAATCAGTAACGAAAGAATACGGTTAGCGGTATTTGTTAGCCTTTTACTTTGCTCGTTTCCGGGTTCCTTGACCACAAGTTCCCCGCTCTCGCTATCGTAAATGACTCTATTGGCTATCAAATATTTCATTCGCGTTTTCTTTCGGTAAATTTATACAATATGCATTCTGCGCGGCTGCGATTTCGGGTTATGCCTGGCTTAGTACATCGCAACCAAAGGTCTGAGCACTGCAATATTATGGCTTAGCAGATCGACAATGTCCCGATCCAGACGAAAATTTGACGCCTCTTCCTCGAGAATAATCAATGCTTTTTCGCTGGACATCCCCTGACGATAGGGGCGGTTCTCGGTCATCGCGGTGAAAACATCAGCCACAGCAATAATACGCGAAGGGATATCCAGCGCAGCCGCACCCAGACGAAAAGGGTAGCCGCTGCCGTCGAGGCGTTCATGATGTCTTGCCGCCCAGTGTACGATTTCACCCAGCTCTTCAATAGGGTGTAGCATCTCCAGCGTCTTATAGCTATGGCGCTTCATTTGCGCATACTCGTCCGGCTCCAGCTTTCCCTGCTTCTCGAGGATTTCCAGTGGAATACCCAGCTTGCCAATATCGTGCAGGTACCCCGCGATGCGGATTTTATCCTGGGTGTAGCGATCGCAGCCGTACAGCTCCGCAAGCTTCGCCGCCACGTGAGCCACGCTGGTACTGTGAGTCTGCGTAAAGCTGCTGTATTTATCGACGATATTCGAAATCAGCAGGCAGACCTCCAGAAAATCATGGTGATCCAGCACCACATCATTGAGCGGGCTGATAACACGCAGCACCTGTTGTAATGAGGGCGAACTCAGGCGAAACCAGAAGCCATCCTCATGGCTGGCATCCTGTAGCGCCTCGACCAGGCACGATGGCCATAGTGGGCTACTGGCCAGAAAACCGGAAACAATATTATGCCGTTGGGCCACATAGTCACCTTCAATCCCGCGCAGCCACAGCTCAAACTCATCGGCCAGATGCACCAGATGCCAGGTATTCAGCATTGTATTCTGCGTGTAACCCAAGGCATCCGCGTGGCGCGTTTCAAGAATTGCGGTCACTGGCTGTAAAAAACGTACGCCGGACATCATTGAGGCGCCAAGCCGTCCATGCTCTTCAATAAAGGCTTTACCATGGGCGCCACTGAAGGGATGCACTTTGCTCAGCGCCCCGATATTGTGCAACATACCCGCAAGCCAGGCGTTATTGATGGCTGCACTGTCAAAACCGGCTCGATTCCCGAGATACCAGCAAATGAGACCCGTGCGTTGCAAATGATGCACCAGTTCAGGAGAAAGCGGGTGCATAATGCTGTGCAGAAGATCAAGCACGGTTTGAACAGATATTTTCATAAAATCCTTTAAGAGAATTAAATTAAAAACTTACTGTAGCCCGTCTGGGCCACAGTAAAATAGGGGGGTTAATCGTAGCCAAACATTATCTGCGCAGTCGCCACCACGCTACCGGTTGATAATGCTGATGCGTTATAAACTTTGTAATAAGCATGAAGATAAATGTATTGCGTATTGCTTATATCATCATCTTTAGCGATATCTAATATTTGTGAGGCATGTTCCATATTATTGCTACTGGATATTTGCACCTCATCATAGTCACCCATAAACATCCGGCTACGAATGGCAATACCTACCCCTCCCGCCGTGGTTTCATCGTTGACCATTATCTGGTAGCTGGTATCCGAACTGACTAAATCATTGCTGGATAACCAGGCCTTAACATTGCGGGTAGACGTTTTAATTCCGGCCAGGTTGCCGCACTTCAGCGGGATCGTGAAATCGGCACCAGCTGCCTTTCCATTTTTTTTCAGGACGCTAAACGGAGCGGGGGGTAATTTCACGCTCATGTCCCGCGTCATATTGCAGGTTGTTTCTTTTGGCTCAAACTGAACCGTCAGCTTCTCATAAGCAATAAAATAATCGGTATTCCAGCTTTTGCGTGCGGTTTCAGACATCATATTGGACCAGGCGCGATAAGCATATGTTTTGCTGGAAAGGAACGGTGAGCTGGAGCCGCTTCCGGTACCGCTCATCACCGCAGGTATGACCGACAGTGCGCCGCTGGTTGTGGTTTTGGTATAGCTTTCCATGCCCACAGGCGGAGCCGACATTAATTCTGCTCGCAGCGTATATTGTGTCTGATATGACAGAGAGTGAATGCCCACGATACCGCTGACAGTCACTTTGGTATCGCCACTAATGGTGGACGTTAATTTTATCCAGTAGCTACTTTCACCATCCGCACTGTTGAAATTCAAATAAACAGGAGAACCGTTGAAACCGGTAAAATAATATAAGTGGTCTTGCGCCAGACCACCGATCCCAATATTCCCGTAAGTACAGGTCATACTACCCGACCAACTGGTGGTATAGGAATATTCAACGACGTTTGAATTCACGAAAGCCGATGAAAGATTTAGCGACTTATCCGATTCTGCGACGCTGGTAAAAAGTATACCGGAATTACGGCAGGTATCGCCTGTTACACCGCGAGACTGAGCCTGCGACTGTGCTTGTGCAGATAATATTGGGATTGCGGTCAGTATTATGGCCGTAACCATAAAATAAAATAATTTTTTCATGATTGATTCTGTTAGCTGAGTAAACTGAGTTAGCGACAAATATTTTCAGCATGCTCTGCAGGCTGGGAAATAGTGCAGAATTTTTTAGTCTTACCTTTGCTGATATTCACCTTCAGGCTGGCGGGAAGCGTCTCTGACTTAATAAAAATCTGACTCCCCTGTGCGACATAGCCGACTTCTTCATTCCCGGCACCGCTGACAACCGCGCCAAACGGCAACTGACCCCCTTCAGCGGTTTGCACATCAAAAGTGAAGAGTCTGCGCGTGTCAGTTTTGTACTTCAGCCAGCTGATACTGCCTTCGTACGGCGCCACATTGAGTAAATTACCTTCAAGGTCGACGTCGCTTTTTTGGGTTCCATCCTGCTCCAGATGGAAATTATTCTGTCGGTACGGTGTCGCGCTGGTGATGAGGGCGATACCTTTGCTGTTGGTGTGTGCGGAGGTATCGCCGTTAACGACCGCGTTCACCACTCCTGGCGCTTCAATAATGACAAAATTACGTCCGTTATGAGGAGACGCCAGCAGCCCACCCTTCCATGCCAGCAGATTGCCGCTGGCACCCAGGCTTAGCTGGCGATATTCACGGGCCAGCGTCGCGCCGCTGTTCATGCTGGTATAGTCATTTTTCCAGCTGGTGTAGAGATCGGCTGCTCGCGAATCGTTGTCACTGTCGTGGCTAAGCATCAGGCTGTAGTCAACATCATGCATATTCCCGCTCATGCTGACGTCAGAAGAGGAATATTTGCCGTTCTGCACGCTGGCATGAGAAGACAGGCTGCCGCCGCTGCCGAATATCGACATCGGTATCGTGACAGAAAAATAGAGGTTGTTTTCCGTCTTACCGCGTGAACGCAACGCGCTCACCAGGTCGCCTTCATAATTGGTTTCATAGTCGTAATAGGACTGCGTAACCTCCGAGCGGCGCAGCGAAACCGAGTAGTTGACGCCGTGACTGGCATTGCTCCAGGTCAGGTTGTACTGACGGCTACTTTTCTGACCGCGCCAGTAATCGCGCCAGTAGGCTGAAAGCGACAGTCTTCCAAATTGTTCCCCCAGCGGCTGATTAATATTGGCGCTAAAGGCTTGTTTGCTGTTGATCGTTGAGGTGCCCGTTCCGCCATAATCCTTAATATTGGATTTGGTCAGGATATAATCGCTAAAAGAAGCGTAATCCTGAGTACGGTAATAATACGAAGCCAGCGAAATATTGGTGCGGGTCGGGAAGTATTTACTCCAGGACAGCGCGTATTTTTCTCCGTGGCGACGGCTATCGCCAGGCAGACGATACTGCGACTCCTCCACGGAAGCCGAGAGTGACCCAGCGTAGGGGATGGAAACCGCTCCTCCCAGAAGCAGAGACTGATAATTCTGGCTCCAGATCCCGCCCGCTGACGCGGTGAGGTAGTTATTCACCCCACGTGAATAGCTCACCTGGGTAAAATGGCTGCTATCGTCGACGTTGCGCATGTCCACCGCCCCGACGTTAATCTGATAGTCGCTGCTGCCGGGGCGCTGCATATCCGGGATCGAGGAGAATGGCACAATGAAGCGCTCAATGTTGCCGCCGGTGTTTTTTACCTCGACGGATAAATCGCTGCGTGAGCCGGTAGGCATCAGATCGCGGATGGCAAAGGGGCCTGGTGGGACATTGATCTGGTGGATGATATGACCATCCTGGGAGATACTGACCACCGCTGAACTGGTTGCAACACCTTCGATCACTGGCATATAAACGTTTTCGCTGTCCGGTAACATCTGACGACTTTTATTCAGTGTCACCCCACGAAAACGGACCGTGTCAAAATAATCAGACGTCGTATAGCTTCGACCAATGCGCAGTACCGAATCGATTGCCGCAATTGGTTTTTCAACAAAACGCGTGGTATTTATCCAGCTACCTTTGTTCATTGCGCTGTAGCGCATCCACGATGAGCTATCGAGAAAATGCCAGCCATACATGTTTAGTCCGCTGTTCAGCGATAAATACAGATTATCGCTGTCACTATAGCCATTCTGCAGGCCGTGAAAATTGTAATAGTTGAAATTGTAATTGGTATACAGGCCATTAATTCCCTGATCCCATTTTTGCGGTGACACCCAGTTACGGCTATATTCTTTTACGAAAGCCTGAGGTACTTCTAAATCCAGACGCAGTGTGCCGGGTATCAGGGCGCTTTTCCCTCCGTGTAGCAGGGTATTAACGTCGAGCTTTTCAGCGGTGCTTTTATTTACAATATCATCCAGCCCCTGAATATCCAGTAGAGATGCGTCGTCTTTATTAATAAGCAGAGTACCTTTATCGTCATTAGCGACGGAAATATTAAATTTCCCGCGCCAGACGTTATTCACATAAACATCCAAATCATAAGCCCCCGGCGTCATAACCAGCCGAGAATTACTCCAGTCCATATCTGCTGAATTACCTACCAGCAGGCTGCTATTAAAATCCTCCGCCAACGCGCCGTATGAAAATATCGCGAGGCTGACAGAGTGAACTAGCAAACTTATACGAAACAGAGAACTGTTTTTCATCAGAATTGAACCTGGAGTCATTTATCTGGGATATCAGTGGATAGTGCTGAATCTCTTTGCGCCATAATCATCAAGCCAGGTAAGGCGATATTGCCCACCGGACTGAATTTTGCTGGATACCAGCGCGCAGCCAAACGGCGGTATAAACGCAGTCTCAGCCAGTAAATTATCTTTTCGGCTTTGCTTTAGCTCGCCCCCCTGCCAGGTCACGACCTGAGGGATGGTCATGTAATATGGCGAATTATTCTTCAGGCAGGTTTGACCGCCAGAAGTCGAAACGGTAATTTTCTCCGCCACGCTGCTGTCGAGATCGCTCAGTTGATCCGGACGATAGAACAATTTTATACGATTGCGAATGGCCACTTGTAGGTAGCTATCTCCACTCCCTTCAGGGACAGGAGGGACATCCAGAACGTTAAGCCAGAACACACTTTCACGGTCTTTTGGCAGCGAATGGGTGTTCATCGCCGAGATTTTCAGAGCCTGTCCGGCGTGTCCGCTCATTTTTACGACCGGAGGCAGCAGAGAAAACGGCACTTTGACTTTCTCCGGCGCGGCGGAAGCATCGCCCTCGTCAATCCAGGACTGCACCAGATGGGTTTGTTCGCTGTCGTTTACCAGTTGCACCGACACAAATTTGGCGCTGGCCGGATAAATAACACGCGTTTCGTTGATCACAACGCTTGCGCTGGCATTCATGGAAATGAACGTAGCCGCAAGAAAAAATATCAGAGTTTTCATAATGTCGTAGAGGAGAGCCGGGGAGACCCCGGCTGAATGAGTTAGTCGTAGCTGAAGGAATAAGTTGCGTCAGTAACTACTTTACCGGTTGTTACGGCCGCGCCACCGTAGTTGTAGTAGTTGGCATACATGGTCAGTGTGACGCCATCTTCGGTGGCAGCGTCAGCGGAACTCAGACCAGTATCGAAAGCGGTATCAAACGGTACGGCAGTGTTACCGTCTTTGGTTAGCGCAATACCCACACCCTCGGCGCCATTGTCGCTGTAGTTTTTCAGGTATTTAGCGTCATCCGACAGGTTGCTGCTGCTGAAAGTGATTTTAAGCGTTTTAGCTTCGTCCGATGCCGCAGAGCAGTTTTTCAGATTCATGGTGAAGTCTTTGGCGTTGGTTTTAACAACACCGGCGGTGGTGCCCATATCACCCACAGCAATAGGGGAAAGGTTTACCGTGAAGTCTGAACCGTTATTGGTCACCACGTTACAGGTGGTATCGGACACTGAACCGTTAAAGGTAATAGTGCCACCCGCTACGCCGGTTGATTCAGCTGCAAATGCAGAGCCGGAAACCATCAATGCCGCTACGATGAATGTTTTGTTAAACATTTGTGTATATCCCATTTTCATAATCAAATTTACTTTTGTCAGTAGCGTGAAACTTTTTCCCTGCTCCCTGGTTCGCGCTACATCATCCCTGGCATCTGAACAGATGTTGATGATTCATTTCACCTTCTCTGGAGTGGCGCATTAGGTTGCAGAACAACATTTCGCGTCACGCTGTAAGGTTGGAATATAAGACCATTGTTTGAATATTCGGTAAATGTAAATATCGATTAAATTTTTTTTTTAAGATTAAAACGCTATTTTTAATGTTGTTTATAAATTTATATCATGAGCGAGGGGGTGAAGAGGCTAGCGTTAAGAAAGTAATTACTGGTTAGATGATGGACAAAAGCTGCAAATGACGTTTTTGCAGAACAGCGGAATAGGCGAATGAATAAATTAATTAACTAATTGTTATCAAAAACTTAATAAAATAAACGTGTTAGATACAATTACTGTGTCGGCCCTGGGCTAAAGTGGACTCCCGGGCAGGGCAATCAAGCGGGTTATGAACATGCTCAATACCTGTCTGACCGGATGATTGTGCCGCATTGCAGAATATCAGCTTGGCACACCGTCAAATTTCACCACTAACTCTGCGCCTGAAAAGTCGCCCGAGCTATAAAATCATCGTTGCATCAATATACAACTGTCGGTGACATTTATTACTGGCGGTCAGAGAGGGAAGGGATTATTGGAAAACCAGAAAGTTATAACGCTGGACGAGCAGGGTAACAATGTTCGCATAATCAGCGAGTTATGGTAGTGTAGGTTAGAATAGGGTTTTTATATTATGAGAGAAAATAATCTTTATGAATCAGCATTAACACACCAAGGCATCTTGGGCGTGTAGTTCGTGATGCCCGTATCAAGTGACTCTTTCAAATCGTTTTTGCTCTTTTTTAATCTTCGCTTATTGATTATTCATTTTCCGGCAACGCATAATTCTGGCAGTACAGATAGGGGATCCCCTCTTTGGTAATCAAATACGTCTCTCTATTCAGCGCAAAAAAATCGACATTGGATACGCTGGTGTTGGTCAGGAAGAAGTCAGGGAGGAGTTCCTGAATGAGACTGGCGGGTGCTGTTTCGCGATTGGATATTTGGATTTTCTGCGAAATCCAAACCGGGCTTGAGCCGTAGCTGGATTGTGTAAAAAGTACCATGCGTTGCACGGTCTGCTCATTATTTTCGGCATCTTTGATAATGCCATCAATATTCACAATACCTTTGCTGCCGCCGGTTTTGATATCAATGATCCCTCGGAATGAGCTTGTATTGCGTACAATCTCGATGGCAGACCGACAGGTCAGATTATGTAACTGACCATTGTTTTTACTGTACCGGTAGACGGCGGTAACAATTAGCGCAGCAAAACAAAGCAGCAGGATAATACCTGTCTGGATGCGGGGCGTTCGGGAATAAAAACTCATTAGCTATCATACCGTGGGTAATAAACCGACTGACAGGCGTTTTCCTGCCTGTTTTTCATCGGTGAGCGACATACAAGCACGGATAATTTCTTGGATTCAGGGTAGGTGGTGATATAGATAAATTTATGGCTCTGACACAGCCCAGGATTTTTGTTGATAAATGCCGTATGTCGGGAGAAATTACTGGCATCATTATTAAAGTAATACTGACAGTCAGTGGGGGCGTTGTCTGCGGTGATATAGCCGGAGAAATAGTTATCACTGGTTTGCCACGGATACATTATAAGCACACAAATTATCAGGGTAATGGCAAGTATTACCATTTCAGCAGTGGTGAGCAAAGGTTGGCGCGCTGTGTCATCTGACAGTTCTTCGATGGCGACATCCGGCACTAAGGGTTCTGCTGTAAAAGATACGCTCTCCTCCGGAGTTTCAATCACCTGAATATTGAACTCTTCCTGGATGATCAGCCCTTTGCGGGGGAGCGTGGTGATAAGCGGTTGCTCCAGTTCCAGCTGCAGCAAACTTTTGCGCAAAGAGAGAATGCTTTGATAAAAGGCGTTGAAGCTCACCTGGCGGTGATTTTTACCCCAGCCGAATTCCAGTAGTTCGTTTTGGGAAACCACTTGCCCACGATGTTGAATAAGTAATAAAAGACATAATGACGCCGAGTGTTTGAGTTTTATCCGCTGATTGGGTTGATCTATCCGCGCCAGCGATTGTGTAGCTGGCGTAAATATTATTATTTTTTCAATCAGATAACTGACATTGCCAGTCTCAGACATGATGTTTCTACTCTTGCTGGTGCGCCAGGCGGTTGGCGAGTCATGATACCACTTAGCCCATAAAGACCACCAGTATGGACCCGACCCTACAGCGAGAACCGCTAAGTGTTTCAATTTCTTATCATAATATAACAACAAGGATAACTTTTTAATGAAAATAAACTATATGTAAATCAATGCATTGTATCTTTTTGGCTACATTGAAAAGAACAGAAAGATGAAATAACAACGACAAAGATGATTGCCATTAATTCTTTATGGACAGCGTCATATACTGCCTGGCGCCACCACGCGAAAACAGCATGAGTCTGAACGCGTCAACGGCACCAGGGAATGCCGGTGGTAGATGTAGATGGGAATAAATGTCAGCTTGTTGGTGAGCTGACATTTATTTTTCGTGTTGAGTAAAATTCCACCCTCGTTTTGACAAAGCCATAATTTGCGGTAGAGAGTCCCATGTTCCAGAAAGATATTGAAAATGCTGTAGTGCTTGTTGGTGATGAAATGAAAAAGTCAGATAATGCCTGGCTGTCCTTACGCAAAAAACGCCAGCGTATTGATCTGAAGAGTGATGGAAATATCTTGTTTCTGGAGAAAGGGGCCGTCTCTGTTCATCGTGTGGAAAATGATTTGGTGATGGTAAGTATATCTGCACCGGCCATCCTCGGCTTGCCACAAATGCGTACGGAAGTTGCCGGACACTATTTACGTTGTGATACCGATTGTGAAATGTGGGCGATGAGTGCACCCAATGCCGAACTTTTGTTCACTGCAAAGAATCTTTGGAAACATGCATTTGATATTTTAACGCTACATCTGCAACGCTATTTTCAGCGAGAAAAATTGCAATCGCATCGCACTATCCGTGAATTGATTATTGAACACCTGAAGTATATTTGGTCGATGGAGCCTGAGATGCGTGAAAACACATCTGTGTATACATTCATTCTCGCTCGAAATCATATCTCACGCAGTGCTATCCACAAAGTATTGCAGGAGTTAGTGAGTGACGGAAAAATAATTATGAAGCGAGGGAAACTCTCTTTTTTTGTATGTTAAAGTTAACATTAAAAGCATCTGACGTGTTTTTTTTGCACTCAGCTGGAATGATAATGCAAAAACTGAGTTTGTGATTTTTGTTAATTATCAGTATGTTGGTTTTTGTCTTTTTCTTCACCGCTGATGCCAGCTACGCGGAATGTCCATTTTTATCTATAAATTAGTATTTATTTATTAATTTGATATGAATATGATGTTCCCTCCAATAATAACAAAAGTCATATCGCCAATGACCAACGGCAGGCCGGAAAACCTTGAGGCACAGCATAGCCGACTGTTTGGCAACCCTACTACCGATACAACGGATGTTCGCGCTGCACTGCAACACGCGTTAGATCACAATACCTTTGTCCTGCTGGCCCAGCCTATCGTCAGTACTCGTGGTGATGAATCCTATCATGAGATATTGATCCGCATGCTCAATGAGCACGGGGAGTTTATTTCCCCTGACTATTTTCTGTCGGTTGCACGCGACACAGGGTTAGCACCCGATATCGATCTTTGGGTTATTGAGAACACCCTGAAGTACATGCGCTACCATCCGCTGAGTTGTTTTTCCATTAACCTTGCGCCAGTGACGCTATGTCGTTCAGGTATCGTTGCAAAGATAACTGCGTTGTTGCAGGAATATGTGGTGATACCGCAACGGATTATTTTTGAGATAACCGAGGCTGATACCCTGTCAGATAAAGAACACGCGGCAGATACACTACGCTTACTACGTCAATTGGGATGCCGGATCGCGATTGATGACTTCGGTGCCGGGTTTGCAAGCTATGAACGCCTGATGAACATTGAAGCAGATATTTTGAAGATTGATGGGTCTTTCGTTCGTGGGATTATAAAATGTGAGGTTAGTCGCTATATCATCGAATCTTTCTGCCGGGTTGCGGCAATGAAAGGTATGCAGGTTGTCGCCGAGTTTGTTGAAAGTGCCGAAATCCAGATGCACCTGGAACACATGAATGTCGGGTGGTTACAGGGATACCACATTGGCAAGCCACAACCGTTGTTTACGTTAGAGTAATCTATAATCCGTTTATTTAAACGTATCATCACGATGCTGTAATCTGCCGATAATATAACCTCCTGGCGGAGGCTATATTAATATCAAGAACATTAGCTGACCAATAATTTACGGATCCTGTAGCTGAAGCTGATTCTCTAAACGCCTATCGCGCAGGGTTGCATAAATAAAGGTAATCACAAACAGCAGGGAAAATAGTACGACGATGGTGGGAGCCGGCGCGCTGTCGATGAAAAATGACACGTACACGCCCATAAATGAGGTAATGACCGACATCGCCACCGCCAGCCATAAGGCGTGGGAAAATTTCCGCGTCATTAAAATCGCGATGGCGCCAGGTGCAATCAGTAATGAAATTGACAAAATAATCCCTACCGATTTTAGCGTGGCGACAATCGTCAGGGCGATCATGCACAACAGGCCGTAATGCAGCAGTGCGGTGTTAAGCCCACTGGCCTTTGCCTGATGTGGGTCGAACGCATGCAGTAGCAAATCTTTCCATTTAAGTCCGATGATAAGCGCGATCCCCAGAGTAATAACCGCGGTTTGCATGATATCGCTTAACGATACGCCCAGCATGTCGCCGAACAGAATATGATCGAGATGGACTTCTGACTGGATAGAGACGTACAGCACCAGACCCGCACCAAACATCCCGGAGAAAACAATACCCATGATGGTGTCGCGCTTGATGCGGCTGTTATCGTCGAGGTATCCGGTCGCCACCGCGCAGAACAGACCGGCGATAAACGCGCCAATTGCCAGCGGGATGCCCGCAATCCACGCCAGTACAATCCCTGGGAAAACCGCATGACTCATGGCATCGCCCATCAACGCCCAGCCTTTGAGTACTAAAAATACCGACAGCAGCGCGCAGGGCACGGCGACGATGGTAGAGATGACCAGCGCATTAACCATAAAGCTAAACTGAAAAGGTTCCAGCAGCGTTGTTAAGATCATACTTGCTCCTTGTTCACCAGACGGGCGCGGCGGCGATTCGCCAGCAGACCGTGTTTTGGTGCGAAGACAAATGCCAGCAGGAACAGCAGCGTTTGCAGAACGACGATAATTCCGCCGGTTGCCCCGTCCAGCCAGTAGCTTAGCCAGGCGCCGAAAAAGCTGGTCAGGCTGCCGAGTGCCACGGCGATGGTGAGCAGGCGAGGAAAACGATCGGTCAGCAGCCAGGCCGTCGCACCGGGCGTAACCACCAGGCAAATCACCAGAAAGGCGCCGACGGTTTGCAGTGCGGCGATCGTGGAAACGGAGAGCAACGTAAAAAACAACAGTTTCAGCCGACCCGGATTCAGCCCGATAGACCGCGCGTGGTTTTCATCAAAAAAGACCACCATCAGATCTTTCCACTTCAAAAACAGAATGGTCAGCGAAACCACGCCGATGATCGCCAGTTGCAGGATATCTTCCGGCGCAATCGCCAGGATGTTACCCAGAATAATGGTCTGGATGTTCACCGACATCGGATTAAGCGACACCATAAACAGCCCGATACCGAAAAAGGACGAAAAAATCAGCCCGATAATGGCATCTTCCTTCAGGCGTGAACGCTGATTGAGAAACAGCATGCTGCCCGCCGCCAGTCCACCGGAAAGAAATGCGCCCAGCGCAAAGGGAAGCCCTAACATATAGGCTCCGGCCACGCCTGGAACGATCGAGTGCGACAGCGCATCGCCAATCAGCGACCAGCCTTTGAGCATCAGATAGCAGGAGAGAAATGCGCACAGGCCGCCGACCATCGCCGAAACCCACATGGCGTTGAGCATGTACTGGTAGCCAAACGGCTCCGTTAGCCAGTTCATGATTACTCCCCCTCGCTTGCCGCGCGTCGCGAAATAAACGGACGTTCATCATCGGTAATCACGTGTTGTTCACCGCCGCTTAGCGCGACGTGACGCAGAACGCCGCTGAATGCCAGTTCGAGATTCTCGTGGGTAAAGGTGGTTTCGGTTGGCCCACTTGCCAGCACCGTGCCCTTAATCATCACCGTGTAATCGCAAAATTCGGTGACGGATCCCAGATTATGGGTAGAGACCAGCATAGTCCGGCCTTCATCACGCAGTTCACGCAGCAGATCGATGATCCGGGCCTCGGTTTTCACATCCACGCCGGTGAAGGGTTCATCCAGTAAAATAACCTGCCCGTCCTGTGCGATGGCTCTTGCCAGAAAAACGCGTTTTTTCTGCCCGCCGGACAGTTCACCTATCTGGCGATGGCGATAGTCCAGCATATCTACCCGCGCCAGCGCCGCATCCACGCAGTCGTGGTCGATCTGTTTTGGTCGACGCAGCCACCCCATATGGCCAAAGCGGCCCATCATCACTACATCTTCCACCAGTACCGGAAACGACCAGTCCACCTCTTCTGACTGGGGGACATAGGCGATCAGATTTTGTTTGAGCGCCTTATTAACCGGTTGTTGCAGAATCGATATTTCCCCTTTCGCCAACCGGACAAAGCCCATCAGCGCTTTAAAAAGCGTTGATTTTCCCGAACCGTTTACGCCGACCAGAGCGGCAATTGAGCCGCCCGGAACCTGAAAAGTGGCATCCCGCAGCGCGGTGTGGCCGTTGCGATACGTCACCGTAACCTGATTCACGGTAATCGCAGATTGACTCATTTTTGGCTCCTTAACCCGTCGTTGATGCCGCTGACGATGGTTTCTGTCGTCACGCGCAGTAAATCCAGATAGGTCGGTACCGGACCATCGGCAGCGCTGAGCGAATCGACATACAGCACGCCGCCGTAATACGCGCCAGACTCGCGGGCGACCTGACGCGCAGGTTTGTCGGACACGGTGCTTTCGCTAAATACGGTAGGGATTTGATGTTTTCTGATCGCATCGATCACTTTGCGTACCTGCTTGGGCGTGCCTTGCTGATCGGCATTGATCGGCCACAGATACAGCTCTTTCAGGCCGTTATCACGCGCGAGGTAAGAGAATGCGCCTTCGCTGGTGACCAGCCAGCGTTTATCAGCAGGGAGCTTCGCCAGTTCTGCATGCAGTGGCGCCAGAGTCTGCTGGATTTTCGCTTTATAATTCTCCGCATTTTTCTGGTAGGTTGCGGCATGGTCGGGATCGTATTTCATCAGCGCATCGCGAATGTTATCCACGTAGATAAGCGCGTTCTCCGCTGACATCCAGGCATGCGGATTCGGTTTGCCGTTGTACGGCCCTTCGCTGATACCCATTGGCTGCACGCCATTTGAGACCATGACCTCCGGTACGCCGGACAAATTTTGGTAGAAGCGGGCAAACCATAGTTCGAGATTAAGGCCGTTGGAGAGAATAAGCTGTGCGCCTTGCGCCCGTTTAATATCCCCCGGTGTGGGTTGATATTCGTGAATTTCTGCCCCGGGTTTGGTGATGGAACTGACGTCCGCCGCGTCACCTGCCACGTTGCTTGCCATATCGGCAATCACCGTAAAGGTGGTTATCACTTTGAACTTTTCTTTCGCCCAGGCAGGTGACAGCGTAAGCGCCGTTAACACGCTGGCAAGGAGAAATGACTTCAGATGGGGCAGATGCGGCATAGTATCCCTCACAACAAAGTGGTTAATTTATCATCGAATATAGCCTTTGCTATGTTATATAGCACATGGCATAAACAAATGAAAATAATTCTTATTTGCGTAGGGTGCTAAGGAATGTATCACCGCCAGGTAATAGTCCTGCGCTTAGTTAAGGTGTATTATTTATGCAACTTAATTGTGGAGGCATCATGTCCGGCAAACGTATTGCACGTGAGAAAATGACGATCCAGAGAATGATCTCGCTGTATGAGAGCCAGTGTCCGCAGGCTTCAGATGAACCGGGGCATTACGATGCGTTGTTTGCCTATGCGCAAAAGCGCCTGGATAAGTGCGTATTTGGTGAGGAAAAACCGGCCTGCAAACAGTGTCCGGTGCACTGTTACCAGCCCGCTAAACGCGAAGAGATGAAGCAAATTATGCGTTGGGCTGGACCCAGAATGCTCTGGCGTCATCCGATTCTGACCGTGCGTCATCTGATTGATGACAAACGTCCGGTGCCGGAGTTACCCGAGAAATACCAGCGGAAGAAGTGATTTAGCAATTCTATGCCGGATGGCGGCTGCGCCTTATCCGGCCGACAAAGACAAACGCACCAGTGGCGTAGGCCCGATAAGCGTAACGCTATCGGGCAATAATCCGTTAAACCAGTGCATCCTTATCAATGCCCAGGCGCTTCATGCGCGAGAGTAACGTTGTGCGTTTCAACCCCAGTCTTTGTGCCGCGCCTTTAGGACCGGCGACGACGCCATTGGTTTCTTTCAGAACGCGCATTATCAACTGGTATTCATCTTCGCCATCCTGCGCGACTTCGGTCGCCACCGGCGGCGTAGACGGCGCCATAGCGATTACATCCGGCAGGGACAGTTGCAGCACGTTGCCCCGGGTGAGCAGAACCGCGCGTTCTACGACGTTTTCCAGTTCGCGCACGTTACCCGGCCATTCCATGCTGCTCAGCGTACGCAGGGCTTCGGCGGGAATGCTGTCGATATTGCGCCCCATCCGGCGGGCAATTTTGAAGGTGAAGGCTTTCACCAGCAGCGGAATATCTTCCGGGCGCTCGCGCAGCGGCGGCAGATGGATCGGGAAGACGTTCAGTCGATAGTAGAGATCGTTACGAAACTCGCGATCGGCGACCATCTTTTTCAGATCGCGGTTAGTGGCAGCGATCAAGCGAACGTCGGTCTGGATCAGTTTATTGCTGCCCAGACGTTCAAACTCCTGCTCCTGCAGAACGCGCAGCAGCTTGGGCTGAAGCTCCAGAGGCATGTCGCCAACTTCATCGAGAAATAACGAACTTTTGTCCGCCAGTTCAAAGCGTCCAATCCGCTGCGTGCTGGCCCCGGTAAATGCGCCACGTTCATGGCCAAACAGATCGCTTTCCAGCAATCCGGCAGGCATTGCCGCGCAGTTCATTTTCACCATCCGACGGGCGTTACGTCCGCTCAGGTTGTGAATTGCTCGTGCAATCAGCTCCTTACCCGTCCCGGTTTCACCAAGAATCAGGACAGTGCTGTCGCTTTGCGCCACCATTTCGACCTGTTTGAGTACGCTGTACATCGCTTCGCTGCGGCCAATGATTTCTCCGAACTCACTCTCCACGTTGTTGAGTTGTTCAGTCAGCGCCAGGTTTTCATCGACCAGCCGCTCCTTCAGGCGGTGGATCTCCTGGTAGGCGAGGGCGTTATCCACGGCGATCGCCACGCGTTCTGCGATTTGGCGCAGCAGTTTGAGATTGGCGGTGGTGAATACTTTCTCTTCACATTGCGCCAGCTTAAGTACGCCGAGCATATTATTGCCGGACATCAGCGGCAGCAGGCACAGAGTCTGTAGCTGGTTACCCCATGTTTCGAACAACATTCTTTCGTAAGGGGCCAGGGTATCGCGTTCGCTCAGGTTAATCAGCAGCATCTCTTTGCTTTTGAAGACCCGTTCAGAGAGCGTGCCGGCTTCGTCCACTTCACTTTGTTCGTGTGCCGGATGATGTTCATCCAGATAGTGAGTGGAATAAATGCTGAGCTTGTTTTTGCGATCGCTGCGTAACACGATGCTGATGGCATCAATGTCGAAGTAGTGATGGATCTCTTTGGCGACTTCGCTGACCAGCTCATCAATATCCAGGCGGGAGAGCACAGCATTGGTGATGGCGACCAGGATGCGAAAGTTATCACGCTCACGGCACAGGAGATCGTAATCGACATTGTTGCTGACCCGGCTTTGAATTTGTTCAGCAACGACGCCGACTATTTGGGTGAAGGTCTGCAGCCGGTTGTACTCTTTTTCACTCCACGGTTGGTCTTCGTTACGGATAAATTCGCAACCGCCAAAGATTCGTCCATCTGCCGCCAGCGGCAGCAGGCAGTAGTGACCAAATTTAGAATACAGCCCGCCAGAGGCCAGCTGTGGCCAGGTTTCGTTAAACTCGTGATAGTTGCAGTGCAGCGCATCGGGGCGAGACAAAATACGGCGTACCGGGCCATGCGCCAGCACCGTTTCGTCTTCATAATCGATGGGGTTACCATTTTCACGCGTCGCAAAATAACGCGCACGCTGCGTTTGTGCCTGCCATAAGACAATAGCCGCGCAGTCGGCCAGCGCTGAACGCTTGACCAGTTGCGAAAGCGCCTCGCTGAGAGACGGCAGGTCGGGCTGCTGTAATAATGTACGAGTAATATCGAACAGGCCTTGCTGTCCGAGGTCACTCATCGGTGTATACGACATATTGCTTTTCCAGGAAAAGCACCGCAGAACGGTGCGAAAACGGTAAATGAATTATAGGTATAAGTCGTAAATTATTGCCGGACTGGTCCAGCTACTCGAACCGTAGACCCGATCGGCAAAACGCCATCAGGTGATAATGCAGCGTAAAGGCCGGATGTCGACGCAAATGCGTCTTACCCGGCCTACAGCTTGCTGCCAACCGGCTGTTAGCATATACGAGGTAATGGTTCGGCGTGTGGTAAATCGAGAGTGCGTTTCACGCCGTAGAGTCCGGCAAGACGCACACCTTTGCGTTCTACCACTTCACCAATCATTGCGGCATCGCGTCCTAACGGATGTGCGCGCAGCGCGGCAAGCGCCGTTTCAGCAGCCTGACGCTCAACGGCAATCACCAGCTTGCCTTCGTTAGCAAAGTTAAGCGCATCCAGACCCAGCAGTTCGCAAACGCCACGCACCGCGGGCTTCACGGGCAGGGCCGCTTCAGACAGCTCAATACCAAACCCGCATGAGGCGGCAAATTCATGCGTTACCGCATTTACGCCGCCACGGGTCGCGTCACGCAGCGCCTTCACGCCGGGAATATCACGCAGCGTCTGGATAAGCGGTGTCAATACCGCGCAGTCGCTGACCAGTTCGCCATCAAGACCCAGCTGTTCGCGCAGGTTAAGGATAGTTGCGCCGTGATCGCCAAGCGTACCGCTGACCAGCAGCACATCGCCTGGGCCGAGGGTCTGTGCGCCCCAGTGAATGTTGGCGGGGATCGCCCCCATTCCGGCCGTGTTGATGAACAGCTTGTCTGCAGCGCCGCGCTGCACGACTTTGGTATCGCCGGTCACGATGGCGATGCCTGCTTCACGCGCGGTCGCCGCCATACTGTTGACGACGGTTTTCAACGTCTCCATCGGCAAACCCTCTTCGAGGATAAAACCGCAGGAGAGGTAGCGAGGGATCGCGCCGCTGACCGCCACGTCGTTAGCCGTACCGCAGATGGCCAGCTTGCCGATATTGCCACCCGGGAAGAACAACGGATCGATAACATAGCTGTCGGTTGAAAACGCCAGACGATCGCCTTCTGCAACCAGTTGCGCCAGGTCCAGACGGGCCTGATCTTCTTGTTCCGCCAGCCACGGATTAGCAAAAGCCTCCATAAACAGACTGTTGATCAACTGCTGCATAGCCTGACCGCCGCTACCGTGGGCGAGTTGTACGCTGTTCATGCTTCACACTCCTGCTGACGATACTGATACCAGGCGGCACATGCGCCTTCTGAGGAGACCATCAGGGCGCCAAATGCGGTCTCCGGGTTACAGGTTTTGCCAAATAGCGGGCACTGATGCGGTTTGCATCTGCCGGTCAATACCTCGCCGCAACGCGCGCGCGGATCGTCATACACCTGCTGCGGCGCTGGCTGGAAATGCGCTTCGGCATCAAAGCGCTGATAGTCTGGCGTCAGGTGAACGCCAGAGGATTCAATGACGCCCAGACCGCGCCATTCGCTATCGCCATTGACGCAGAACACTTCGGCGATGGCCTGTTGCGCTAACAGGTTACCGGCGTCCGGCACCACCCGGCGATACTGGTTTTCAACCTGGCTATGCGCGGCAATCTTCTGTTCAATCAACATCACCACGCCCTGCAACAGATCGAGCGGTTCGAAACCGGCGACCACCAACGGACGATGGAAATCTGAAGCAATGAAATTATAGGCATCGGTGCCAATCACCATGCTGACATGGCCCGGCGCTAAGAAGGCGTCGATGCCGTTGTCCGGCTGTTCCAGCAGGCTGCGCAGCGTAGGGATAAGCGTGATGTGCTGGCAGAAAAAGTAAAAGTTCTGCACGTCACGCTGTTTTGCCTGCTGAAGGGTGATGGCGGTGGTTGGCATTGTGGTTTCAAAACCCAGGCCAAAGAACACAACCTTACGCGTTGGGTTTTCCTGCGCCAGCTTCAGCGCATCCATCGGTGAATAGACGATGCGGATATCCGCGCCGCGCGCTTTGGCTTGTAGCAAAGAACCTTGTTTACCCGGAACGCGCATCGCATCGCCAAAGGTGCAAAAAATCACTTCAGGATGGCTGGCGATTTCCACACAGCTGTCGATTCTGCCCATCGGCAGAACGCAAACCGGGCAGCCCGGGCCATGAATAAACTCGACGTTGTCGGGCAACAATTGGTCGAGACCGAACTTGAAGATAGCGTGGGTATGACCACCACACACTTCCATGATGCGCAGCGGGCGTTCAGCAGTGTAGGGGAGGTGTGCGGCACGTTCACACAGGTGCTCTATCAACTGCATCACCTGTTCTGGTGCGCGGTATTCGTCAACAAAACGCATTATTTTTCCTCGCCATACAACAACGCGCCGACATCCGGCTCAACGTCAAACATGTTTTGTAGCGCGTCGAGCGTGTCGCGCGCTTCAGCTTCATTAATGATGCTCATGGCAAAGCCGACGTGGACCAGTACCCACTGACCCAGACGGGGTTGGCCGTGTTCATCGCAGCTTCCGACCAGCGTCAGGTCGACGTCGCGCTGAATACCGCAAACGTCGACTTTGGCCTGGTTGCCATCAATGGTGCGGATTTGACCCGGAACACCTATGCACATCGCTGCGTCTCCAGCCAGGAGAGCCATTGGTCCATGCCTTCGCCACTGGTGGCGGAAATCAGGATGATCTCAATTTCCGGGTTCACTTCCCGGGCGCTGGCGATGCACTTTTCTACGTCAAAATTGAGGTACGGCAGTAGGTCTACTTTGTTGAGCAGCATCAGCGACGCGGCGGCAAACATATGCGGGTATTTCAGCGGCTTGTCTTCGCCTTCGGTGACGGAAAGCACCGCCACTTTATGGCGTTCGCCGAGGTCGAAGCTGGCCGGGCAAACCAGGTTCCCGACGTTTTCAATGAACAGGATGCCGTTGTCTTCAAGCGGCAAACGTGGCGCGGCGTCAGCAATCATTTGTGCGTCAAGGTGGCAACCTTTACCGGTGTTGACCTGGATGGCGGGCGTACCTGTGGCGCGAATACGGGCGGCATCGTTAACCGTCTGCTGGTCGCCTTCAATGACGGCGCAAGGCACGCTGTCTTTGAGCTTCATCAGCGTTTCGGTCAGCAGCGTGGTTTTACCGGAGCCTGGGCTTGAGACAAGGTTTAATACCAGATGTTGACGGGCAGCAAAGCGGGCGCGGTTGCGCTCAGCCAGACGGTTGTTTTTATCCAGCACGTCAATTTCCACTTCCAGCATCCGGCGTTGACTCATGCCTGGTGCGTGGGTGCCTGCTTCACCGTGACCGTAATGCAAATCGCCTTCTTCAGTCTGGCTCGGTGTGAAATTGGAGGTCTTCACCCCGGTAATATTCAGCGCCGGACGAGCCGCTGGGGCAAATGGCGCGCTGCGAAACGCCGAGTGGGGATTATGCTCATCACCCTCTATATAAAGGTTGCCTTCAGCGCAACCACATGTCGTACACATCGCTCACTCCTGATTTATTACTTGCGATACTTCAGTTGCCGGATGATGACGCTTAGGCGTCGGCATCCGGCGCTGGAGTTTCATCTATTTCAATACGTCGAATCTGTAAGCCGTCATCGGCCACAATTCTCAGCATATCGCTGTTGCATTGCGGACATCTGCGCACGCGTTGCGTCAGTAAGGTGACGTATTGCTGACAAGATTCGCACCAACATTCGGCTTCTTGTTCTTCGAGGTGGAGTTTACAACCTTCTGCAAGGGTCCCGCGGCATACCAGATCAAAACAAAAGGCGAGAGCGCTGGTTTCTACGCAAGAAAATGCGCCAATTTTGAGCCAGACCCCAGTTACTCGTTGAGCACCGTATTGCGTGGCCTGTTGTTCAATCAATTCCAGTGCCCGTTGGCAGAGGGTTATTTCGTGCATACCGCCTCCTGTGAAGTTGCCGTATTAAAAGCAATAAACATGCCAGCTTGAATTTTTTCGATCGTGACAATGACGACGATGACGAAATGACATGTCGTCACCGCTCTTTGATTTTTTATCTATATGAAAATCAAGGTTTTTAATTTTGGCATGAAATGTGCTTAAAGCTGTTCATCTCTGCTAAACGGGTAACCTGACATGACTATTTGGGAAATAAGCGAAAAAGCCGATTACATCGCTGAACGGCATCGTCGCCTACAGGACCAGTGGCGTATTTACTGCAACTCGCTGGTTCAGGGGATCACCCTGTCAAAAGCGCGTTTGCATCATGCAATGAGCTGCGCACCGGACAAGGATCTCTGCTTCGTCCTTTTTGAACACTTCACTATCTACGTCACGCTGGCGGACGGCTTTAACAGCCACACCATCGAGTACTACGTTGAAACGAAAGACGGTGATGATAAGCAACTGATTGCACAGGCTGAGTTGACCATCGACGGTAAGGTTGATGAGCGTATCAGCAACCGCGATCGCGAGCAGGTGCTGGAGCACTATCTCGAAAAAATCGCCACCGTCTACGACAGCCTCTATACCGCGGTTGAAAACAATATGCCGGTGAATTTAAGCCAACTGATTGAGGGACATAGCCCGGCTTAAGCCTTGGGTGTGCCCACTTTTGTCATGATGCACTTTCATACTGCGTCACGACGTTTAGGGAATGGGCATGTCGAAAAATGTCGAAATGACATTTTCCAGACATGTTTTCGTCAAAAATGACTATCACCTGAGGAATGCCTGGTGAATCGTTTTGTAATTGCTGACTCCACTCTTTGCATCGGCTGCCACACCTGTGAAGCCGCCTGCTCAGAGACACATCGCCAGCATGGCCTGCAGTCAATGCCGCGCCTGAAAGTGATGTTAAATGAAAAAGAATCCGCCCCGCAGCTTTGCCACCATTGCGAAGATGCGCCTTGCGCCACCGTTTGTCCGGTTAATGCGATTAATCGCGTTGATGGTGCCGTGCAGCTGAATGAAAGCCTGTGTGTAAGCTGCAAACTGTGCGGGATCGCCTGTCCGTTTGGCGCGATTGAGTTTTCCGGTAGCCGTCCGCTGCATATCCCGGCAAACGCCAATACGCCAAAAGCGCCTCCGGCTCCGCCAGCGCCTGCCCGCGTGAGCACGTTGCTGGACTGGGTTCCGGGTATTCGTGCCATCGCGGTGAAATGCGATCTGTGTAGTTTTGACGAGCTTGGTCCGGCCTGTGTACGCATGTGCCCGACCAAAGCCCTGCACCTGGTGAGTAACGTGGATATTGCCCGCGCCAGCAAACGTAAGCGTGAGCTGACTTTCAATACCGACTTCGGCGATCTCACCTTGTTTCAGCAGGCTCAGAGTGGGGATGCAAAATGAGCGCAATTTCACTGATTAACAGCGGCGTAGCCTGGTTTACGGCGGCTGCGGTTCTGGCATTTCTGTTTTCATTTCATAAACCGCTGAGCGGCTGGATTGCCGGGGTTGGCGGTGCGGTTGGCAGCCTGTGTACAGCGGCTGCGGGTTTCACCGTACTGACTAATGCTCTGGCGGTAAGCGGTGTGATGCCATTTATTGGTCACAGTGTGCAAATTACCCCGTTGAACGCTATCTGGCTGATTACATTGGGCCTGTGCGGCCTGTTTGTCAGCCTGTACAACATTGACTGGCATCGTCATCCGCAGGTAAAAGCCAACGGGCTGCTGGTGAATCTGCTGATGGCCGCGGCGGTATGTGCGGTGGTTGCCAGCAACCTCGGAACGCTGGTGGTGATGGCGGAAATCATGGCGCTGTGTGCCGTGTTCCTCACCGGCTGCAGCAAAGAGGGCAAACTGTGGTTTGCGCTGGGCCGCGTTGGCACGCTACTGCTGGCTATTGCCTGCTACCTGGTGTGGCAACGCTACGGCACCCTGGAGCTGCGCCTGCTTGACCTGCGCACTCAGGAGCTGCCGCTCGGGTCTGATATCTGGCTGCTGGGCGTGGCGGGTTTTGGCCTGCTGGCCGGGATTATTCCGCTGCACGGATGGGTGCCACAGGCACACGCCAATGCCAGCGCACCGGCTGCGGCGCTGTTCTCTACCGTCGTCATGAAGGTGGGGCTGCTGGGTATTCTCTCCCTGTCGCTGCTGGGCGGTAATGCGCCGCTGTGGTGGGGCATTACGCTGCTGGTGCTGGGAATGATCACCGCGTTTGTCGGCGGTCTGTATGCGCTGATGGAACACAACATTCAGCGTCTTCTGGCATACCACACGCTGGAAAACATCGGCATTATTCTGCTGGGGCTGGGCGCTGGCGTAACCGGAATTTCCCTGAATCAACCTGCGCTGATTGCGCTGGGTTTGACCGGCGGTCTGTACCACCTGGTAAACCACAGCCTGTTCAAAAGCGTTCTGTTCCTGGGCGCAGGCAGCATCTGGTTCCGTACCGGTCATCGTGATATCGAAAAACTGGGCGGTATCGGTAAACGTATGCCGGTTATCTCTCTGGCGATGCTGGTTGGCCTGATGGCGATGGCCGCACTGCCGCCGCTGAACGGTTTTGCCGGTGAGTGGGTTATCTACCAGTCCTTCTTTAAGCTTGGCAACAGCGGTGCTTTTGTCGGTCGTCTGTTAGGACCGTTGCTGGCGGTAGGACTGGCGATTACCGGCGCGCTGGCGGTGATGTGTATGGCGAAAGTCTATGGCGTTACGTTCCTTGGCGCACCGCGCACGAAGGAAGCTGAAAATGCCTGCTGCGCGCCAATCCTGATGGGCGTTAGCGTAGTCGCGTTGGCTATCTGCTGCGTGATTGGGGGCGTTGCTGCGCCGTGGCTGCTGCCGATGATCTCCGCTGCCGTTCCGCTGCCGCTGGAAACCGCGAACACCACCGTTTCTCAGCCAATGATCACGCTGCTGCTGATCGCATGTCCGCTGTTGCCGTTCATCATCATGGCGATTTTCAAAGGCAACCGTCTGCCATCGCGTTCACGCGGTGCGGCATGGGTGTGTGGTTACGATCACGAGCAGTCAATGGTCATTACCGCACACGGTTTTGCCATGCCGGTGAAAGAAGCCTTTGCGCCGGTACTCAAACTGCGCAAATGGCTGAATCCGGTATCACTGGTTCCGGGCTGGCAGAATGCGGCTGCACCGGTGCTGTTCCGTCGCCTGGCGCTGATTGAGCTGGCGGTACTGGTGGTGATTGTGGTTTCACGAGGAGCCTGAGAATGAGTGTTCTATATCCGTTAATTCAGGCGCTGGTGCTGTTTGCCGTTGCGCCGCTGCTGTCCGGTATTACCCGCGTGGCACGTGCGCGTTTGCACAATCGCCGCGGTCCGGGCGTTTTGCAGGAATACCGCGACATTATCAAACTGCTGGGCCGTCAGAGCATTGCGCCTGCGGACTCCAGTTGGGTTTTCCGCCTGACGCCGTTTGTGATGGTGGGTGTGATGCTGACTATCGCCACCGCGTTGCCGGTAGTGACCGTTGGCTCACCGCTGCCGCAACTGGGCGATCTGATCACCTTAATTTACCTGTTCGCCATCGCCCGCTTCTTCTTCTCTATCGCGGGCCTGGATACCGGTAGCCCGTTTACCGCTATTGGCGCCAGCCGCGAAGCGATGCTCGGCGTGCTGGTTGAACCTATCCTGCTGCTGGGTCTGTGGGTTGCGGCGCAGGTTGCTGGCTCAACGCATATCAGCAATATCGCCGATACCATTTATCACTGGCCTGCTGCACGCAGCATTCCGTTGATTCTGGCGCTGTGCGCCTGTGCTTTCGCCACCTTTATCGAAATGGGCAAACTGCCGTTCGATCTGGCAGAGGCAGAGCAGGAGCTGCAGGAAGGTCCATTGACCGAATACAGCGGCAGCGGTTTTGCGGTGCTGAAATGGGGCATTAGCCTTAAGCAACTGGTCGTTCTGCAAATGTTCGTTGGCGTGTTCCTGCCGTGGGGACAGATGGAAACCTTCACCTCGGGTGGGCTGCTGCTGGCACTGGTAATTGCCGTCGTCAAACTGGTTCTCGGCGTGCTGGTCATCGCCCTGTTCGAAAACAGCATGGCGCGTCTGCGTTTTTGTGCCACTTCACGCGTGACCTGGGCCGGTTTTGGGTTTGCGTTTTTAGCGTTCGTCTCCTTGCTGGTGGCGTGATTTAAGAGAGTTTGAGCATGTCTGAAGAAAAATTAGGTCAACAATATCTCGCGGCGCTGCACCAGGCCTTCCCGGGCGTCGTGCTGGATGAAGCCTGGCAGACCAAAGATCAGCTGACGATCACCGTCAAGGTGAACTACCTGCCGGAAGTGGTGGAGTTCCTGTACTACAAACAGGGCGGCTGGTTGTCCGTGCTGTTTGGTAACGACGAACGTCAGCTGTGTGGTCATTATGCCGTGTACTACGTGCTGTCGATGGAGCAGGGTACCAAGTGCTGGATTACCGTGCGCGTTGAGGTCGATGCCAATAAGCTGGAGTTCCCGTCCGTCACGCCGCGCGTGCCTGCTGCGGTCTGGGGCGAGCGCGAAGTGCGCGATATGTACGGTTTGATCCCGGTTGGTTTGCCCGATGAGCGTCGTCTGGTACTGCCGGATGACTGGCCGGACGAACTCTACCCGCTGCGTAAAGACAGCATGGATTATCGCCAGCGCCCCGCGCCGACTACCGATGCTGAAACCTACGAGTTCATCAACGAACTGGGCGACAAGAAAAACAACGTGGTGCCGATTGGCCCATTGCACGTCACCTCTGATGAACCCGGTCACTTCCGTCTGTTTGTTGACGGCGAGAACATCATCGACGCCGACTACCGTCTGTTCTATGTCCACCGCGGCATGGAGAAGCTGGCGGAAACCCGCATGGGTTACAACGAAGTGACCTTCTTGTCCGACCGCGTGTGCGGCATTTGCGGCTTTGCGCACAGCACCGCCTATACCACCTCCGTCGAGAACGCGATGGGCATCGTCGTGCCGGAACGTGCGCAGATGATCCGCGCCATTCTGCTGGAAGTTGAACGCCTGCACTCGCACCTGCTGAACCTCGGCCTGGCCTGTCACTTTACCGGTTTTGACTCCGGCTTTATGCAGTTCTTCCGCGTGCGTGAAACTTCCATGAAGATGGCGGAGATCCTCACCGGGGCACGTAAAACTTACGGTCTGAACCTGATCGGCGGTATTCGTCGTGATCTGCTGAAAGAGGATATGATCCAGACCCGTCAACTGGCGCAGCAGATGCGTCGTGACGTGCAGGAACTGGTCGATATGCTGCTCAGCACGCCGAACATGGAACAGCGTACCGTAGGTATTGGCCGTCTGGATCCGGAGATTGCCCGTGACTTCAGTAACGTCGGCCCGATGGTACGCGCCAGCGGCCATGCGCGTGACACCCGCGCCGATCACCCGTTTGTGGGCTATGGCCTGCTGCCGATGGAAGTTCACAGTGAGCAGGGTTGCGACGTTATTTCTCGTCTGAAAGTCCGTATCAATGAAGTCTACACCGCACTGAATATGATCGACTTTGGTCTGGACAACCTGCCTGGCGGCCCGCTGGCTGTGGAAGGTTTCACCTACATTCCACACCGCTTTGCGCTGGGCTTTGCTGAAGCGCCGCGCGGGGATGACATCCACTGGAGTATGACTGGCGACAACCAGAAACTGTATCGCTGGCGCTGTCGCGCGGCGACTTACGCCAACTGGCCGACGCTGCGCTACATGCTGCGTGGCAACACCGTTTCCGATGCCCCGCTGATTATTGGTAGCCTCGATCCTTGCTACTCCTGTACCGACCGTATGACCGTGGTCGATGTGCGTAAGAAGAAGAGCAAAGTTGTGCCGTACAAAGAACTTGAGCGCTACAGCATCGAGCGTAAAAACTCGCCGCTGAAATAAGGAATCGCCATGTTTACCTTTATCAAAAAAGTCATCAAAACCGGGGCGCCGACATCGTCGTATCCGCTGGAGCCGATTGCGGTCGATAAAAACTTCCGTGGCAAACCGGAACACAATCCGCAGCAGTGCATTGGCTGTGCGGCCTGTGTGAATGCGTGCCCGTCGAACGCGCTGACGGTAGAAACCGATCTGGTCACCCATGAGCTGGCGTGGCAGTTCAACCTCGGCCGTTGCATCTTCTGCGCCCGCTGCGAAGAAGTCTGCCCGACGGCGGCAATCAAGCTGTCGCAGGAGTATGAACTGGCGGTGTGGAAGAAAGAGGATTTCCTGCAGCAGTCCCGCTTTGCGCTGTGTAATTGTCGCGTATGTAACCGCCCGTTTGCGGTACAAAAAGAGATCGATTACGCCATTGCGCTACTTAAGCACAACGGTGACAGCCGTGCGGAAAACCACCGTGAAAGCTTTGAGACCTGCCCGGATTGTAAGCGCCAGAAATGCCTGGTGCCGTCTGACCGTATTGAACTGACTCGCCATATGAAAGAGGCCAGCTGATGAGCAATTTATTAGGCCCACGTGACGCCAACGGTATTCCGGTACCGATGACGGTGGATGAATCCATTGCCAGCATGAAAGCGTCGCTGCTTAAAAGCATCAAGCGTTCAGCGTACGTTTACCGTGTGGACTGCGGCGGCTGCAACGGCTGTGAAATCGAAATCTTCGCTACGCTTTCTCCGCTGTTTGATGCCGAACGTTTTGGGATCAAAGTTGTACCATCACCGCGCCATGCGGATATCCTGCTGTTTACCGGCGCGGTAACGCGTGCCATGCGCTCTCCGGCGCTGCGCGCCTGGCAGTCTGCGCCAGATCCGAAAATTTGTATCTCTTACGGTGCCTGCGGTAACAGCGGCGGTATCTTCCACGACTTATACTGCGTATGGGGCGGCACGGATAAAATCGTACCGGTGGATGTGTATATTCCTGGCTGTCCGCCAACGCCTGCGGCTACGCTGTACGGTTTTGCAATGGCGCTGGGTCTGCTGGAACAAAAAATTCACGCGCGTGCGCCAGGTGAACTGGACGAACAGCCGGCTGAAATTCTGCATCCGGATATGGTTCAGCCGCTGCGCGTGAAGGTGGATCGTGAAGCACGCCGTCTGGCGGGCTACCGCTACGGTCGCCAGATTGCTGATGACTATATGACCCAGTTAGGGCAGGGCGAGCATCAGGTGGCGCGCTGGCTGGAAGCGGAAAACGATCCGCGTCTGACCGAGATCGTCACGCATCTTAATCATGTTGTCGAAGAGGCGCGTATCCGATGAGTGAAACGGTGGTGTTCAGTCAACTGAGCCGTAAGTTTATTGATGAGAACGATGCAACGCCCGCTGAGGCGCAGCAGGTTGTCTATTACAGCCTGGCGATTGGTCACCACCTTGGGATCATCGATTGCCTGGAAGCGGCGTTAACCTGTCCGTGGGATGAATATCTGGCGTGGATTGCCACGCTTGCCGAAGGCAGTGAAGCCCGCCGGAAAATGGAAGGCGTGCCGAAGTACGGCGAGATCGTCATCGATTTCAACCATGTGCAGATGCTGGCGCGCGCGTTCGATGATGCGCGTGCCGTGCAGACCCCGCAGCAGCAGGAGTGGAGCAAGCTGATGCTTAGCATGCTTCACGATATCCACCAGGAAAGCGCCATCTATCTGATGGTGAGGAGACATCGTGACTGACGTTTTATTATGTGTGGGTAACAGTATGATGGGCGATGACGGCGCGGGGCCGCTGTTAGCCGAAATGTGTGCTGCAAATCCTCAAGGTCAATGGGTTGTCATCGACGGCGGTAGCGCGCCGGAAAACGACATCGTCGCCATCCGTGAGTTGCATCCGCAGCGTCTGTTGATTGTGGATGCCACCGACATGGGGCTAAACCCTGGTGAAATCCGCATTATCGATCCTGATGATATTGCCGAGATGTTCATGATGACCACCCACAACATGCCGCTGAACTACCTGGTCGATCAGCTGAAAGACGACGTTGGCGAGGTGATTTTCCTTGGCATTCAGCCGGATATTGTCGGTTTTTACTACCCGATGACACAGCCGATCAAAGATGCGGTAGATACCGTTTATCAGCGATTAGCCGGGTGGGAAGGACACGGAGGGTTCGCTGAATTAGAGGCACCGGAAGCCTGAGCCTGAGGGCACTGAATACCGGATGGTGTGTCGCATTACCACCATCCGGATAACGTCGACACCCTCGAAACAGACTATTCACCTGCTTGTTCAATAATTAATTTCCCCTGCGTAACCGATACTTTTACCGACGTGCCCGTTGGGAACCCCGCCTGTTCCAGCCAGTCTCCGTTCATCGTGAGTGAAGCATGGCGGCTTATACGTCGTGTAAAACCGGTTTTGCGATCTTCATGCCGTACTCTGACATAGCTGACTTTAAAATGACGTAATGGCTTGTTGATAACCGCTTCGGCATTACCATTTTTACCAGACATAAACACTCCCTTGTTACGAATAAAACGATGGAAAACTACTGAATAAAATGCCAGTAAAAAGGCGGGAGGGCAAACCCGAAACTGGAAGGCAGATCCATAAAATAGAATGCAAATAATGAAAAAGATGAGAAGTTGATAATAGCTGGGGGGAGAATATTCTCTTCTTTTACTAATACGGGAGTTATATTATATTTCGGCGTTGTTCAGGGAGGTTATATACTCGAATTATTTAGAATTTGAATGTATGGGAAGTTAATATACAGGAGTTATTTATGCGTTCAGGTATTCGTTTGGTAAATTTAATTATTATTTCCTCTCTTCTTAGCGGGTGCGAGACGGCGGCTGACGCGTTCTTCTCTGCGGGAGACCGATTATTTCAACCGGGGGAGTCATCAGCTGCGTCAATGCCAACCTTGTCCGTCGCTGATTTTGTCGCGCCCTATACCTTAAATCCTGTTAAAGCCAATAAGGACTATCTTGGTGAATGGGTGAAGCTGCGGGGCGTGGTCATTGATATTCGTAAGATTAATGGTATTTCCAATGCTTATTCTTATCTTGTCAGCCTGAAAGACGAAAATAATAAAACGAACAACGTGATTCAGTTCCAGTTTGGCTCCCATAATAGTACGAATGTTGAGTCATTACAGATTGGCCGGAGCGCGACAATTATTGGTCAGGTCCACGCGTTGGGCGAAGCGCCTTTGCCGCTGCTGCAAAATCCTAAAGTTGTACAATAAAAATGATAACAGACAGCGGGTATATATATTCTGAATAATACGTGTTGCCGGATGGCGGCGTCATCCGGCAATATTGTTATTCCAGATCGGTCCCGTTGCTCGCAATCACTTTCTTATACCACCAGAACGATTTTTTGCGTTTACGCGCTAACGTGCCGTTGCCCGCGTCATCGCGGTCCACATACACAAAACCGTAGCGTTTGCTCATCTCACCGGTTGAGGCTGAAACCAGATCGATACAGCCCCAGGTGGTGTAGCCCAGCAGCGGCACGCCATCTTCAATAGCATCTGCCATGGCGCGAATGTGCTCGCGTAAATAGCTAATGCGATAGTCGTCATTGATTTCGCCGTTAGCATCGATTTCATCTTTCGCCCCCAGCCCGTTTTCCACCAGAAACAACGGCTTCTGGTAGCGGTCATACATCATATTCATGGTGATGCGCAGGCCGAGCGGATCGATACCCCAGCCCCATTCGCTGGCGGCAATGTACGGATTACGCAGCGACTTCACCACGTTAGCGGCGCTGGTATTGCCAGTATTCATTTCAGCGGAGGCGCAGCGCGATGCGTAATAGCTAAACGAGACGAAATCGACGGTGTTTTTCAGGATATCGTCATCTCCCGCCGCTTTTTCTATCACCACGCCTTTTTCGCGAAACACACGGGCAGAGTAAGCGGGGTAAGCCCCGCGCGCCTGCACATCAATAAAGAACAGGTTTTCGCGGTCTTTTTCCAGCGCGGTCCACACATCTTCCGGTTTACAGGAATAAGGATAAAAATTACCGCCCGCCAGCATACAGCCGACCTGGTTTTGCGGATTAATTTCATGGGCAATTTTAGTTGCCAGGGCGCTGGCAATCAGTTCGTGGTGGGCGGACTGATATTTCACCTGATCCTGATTTTCACCTTCTTCAAACACCAGTCCGGCGCCAGAAAAAGGGCTGTGCAGCATAATGTTGATTTCGTTGAACGTTAGCCAGTACTTCACCAGACCGTCAAAGGCCTCGAAGCAGGTACGGGCGTAGCGGGTAAAGAACTCTACCATTTTGCGGTTACGCCAGGAGCCATACTCGCTGACCAGATGCATCGGCACATCGAAGTGACACAGCGTAACTAACGGCTCAATACCGTATTTTTTACACTCGGCAAACACGGCCCGGTAAAACGCGATACCCTCTTCATTAGGCGTCAGCTCGTCGCCGTTGGGGTAGAGACGGCTCCAGGCAATGGAAGTACGAAAAACCGTAAACCCCATTTCCGCCATCAGCGCGATATCTTCTTTATAGCGATGATAAAAGTCGATTGCCTGATGGCTGGGATAAAATTCGCCATCCCGCAGCGTAAAGCGTTTTTCCTGACCCAGTTTGACGGCCATGCGGTTTGTGCCGTGGGGGATCATATCGACGGTGGTCAGCCCTTTGCCGCCTTCCCGGTATGCCCCTTCAGACTGGTTGGCGGCCAGTGCGCCGCCCCATAAAAATCCTTGCGGAAAAACAGACATAGTTAACCTCAGTTCATACCAGTCAAATGCTGGCTCTATTGATATTGCCTGGTTGCGCGGCCTGGTTGCTTCTGGCCTGCGCGGCTGCATCTTCGACAGGAATATCTTCAAAGCCGAGGAGCAGTGTTAATACAAAGGAAAGCACGACCGCCAGCGCCATCACGCCAAACACCCAAACGATGGTCATCGGATTGGCTGGATCGAAAAACTGTACGCTGGTGAACAAGCCTGGAGCCGCCATGGAGTGGCTCGCCAGTCCGGCCATTCCGGCAACGGCACCGCAGATAAAGCCGCTGATAAGACTCGCAATCAGTGGGCGTTTCAGGCGGATCGCCACGCCATACAGCGCGGGTTCGGAAATGCCTGCCATGATGGCCGAGGCGGCTGCCGCTAACGCCGTCTGACGCAGTTCCGGGTTTTTGGTTTTCCATGCCACTGCCAGCGATGAACCGCCCAGCGACAAATTGGCGCCAATTTCTGACGGCATCACCATGCCTTCTTTTCCGGTTTCGGCAATGGTCTGAATAATGGTTGGCGTGAAGACGCGGTGCATACCGGTCATCACCAGCAGCGGCCACAATGCGCCCATAATGGCCACCGACAGCCAGCCGAGATAGCCGTGAATGGTATAAACCAGCGCTGAAATTGCACTACCGATCCAGATACCGATCGGGCCAATGATGACGATGGCGAGTGGGGCGGCGATCAGCACGATTAGCATCGGTTTAAGGAAGTTTTTGGTTACCGCCGGAGTGATGCGATCGACCCAGCGTTCGATGTAGGACAGACACCAGGTCATGACCAGCGCCGGGATCACCGTGTAGGTGTATTTCACCGCCGTCACCGGGATCAGGGCAAACTCAACGTGCTCACCCTGCGCGGCCTTCGCCATCAGTTCGATGAAGCTGGGATGCACCAGTACGCCAGCGATGGCGATTGCCAGCGACATGTTGGTTTTGAATTTTATGGCTGCTGAGGCGGCGACCATCAGTGGCAGGAAGAAGAAGGCACCGTCGCCGATTACGGTCAGAATAGTGAGCGTGGACGATCCTTTCACCAGCACGCCGGTCATTTCGAGGATCATTGCCAGCAGCTTGAGCATTGATCCGCCGATAATAGCCGGGATCAACGGGGACATTGTGCCGATCAGCGCGTCGAGGATCCCCGCGCCAATCCGCTTCAGCGTCAGCCGAGGTTTGGTTTGCGGCTCTGCAGGTTGCATATTGGCAGGCAACAGGCTGACTACCTCGCGATACGCCTGCGAAACGGTGTTGCCGATGATCACCTGGCACTGGTTATCGCTGCGCACCACGCCGAGCACGCCAGGGAGCGTCTTCAGCGTCGTGCTGTCGACCTGCGAGTCATCTTTGATAACGAAACGCAAACGGGTCATACAGTGGGTCACTGCTGTGATGTTGTCCACGCCTCCCAGAGCCGTCACAACCGAGCGCGCCAGCGCTGCATAATTTTTGGACATCGGATTTAATCCTGTTTTATCAGTAGAGTACGTTATGTTTTATCCGTTCACGTTGGTCGCTTTTCTGGGTTGATGAAACGCAGATAGGAAACCGGTTCCACAAAATCATGTTTAAATTACACGTAATGGGCAAGGTTTAATTTTGATCGTTTTTTATAATTGTGACTCCGATCACCAGATGTCAGCGTTTGCAATTTAGCAGCAAGGACAGCGGCGAAACGGTGCAGTACACTGCGTCACATTGAGAGAAAAGGGATGAGTAATATGACCACGATGCTGGAGGTGGCGAAGCGTGCCGGGGTGTCAAAAGCGACGGTTTCCCGGGTGCTTTCCGGGAATGGCTATGTCAGCCAGGAAACCAAAGACCGCGTGTTTCAGGCCATTGAAGAGAGTGGTTACCGCCCTAACTTGCTGGCACGCAGTCTGGCAGCGAAAACCACGCAGACGCTGGGTCTGGTGGTAACTAACACCCTTTATCACGGCGTCTATTTCAGCGAACTGCTGTTTCATACCGCGCGGATGGCGGAAGATAAGGGACGCCAGTTGTTGCTGGCTGACGGTAAGCACAGCGCAGAGGAAGAGCGTCAGGCGATCCAGTACCTGCTCGACCTGCGCTGTGACGCGATTATGATCTATCCGCGTTTTCTTAGCGTGGATGAGATAGACGATATCATCGACGCCCACGCCCAGCCGATTATGGTGCTTAATCGGCGGCTGCGGAAAAATACCAGCCACTGCGTGTGGTGCGATCAAAAGCAAACCAGTTTTAACGCCGTTACTCAACTCATTGCCGCCGGGCACAAAGAGATTGGTTTTATTACTGGCTCGATGGATTCGCCAACCGGCGTGGAGCGACTTTCAGGCTATAAAGACGCGCTGGCACATCATGGCATTCCGCTTAATAATGATTTGATTGTTAAAGGGAAATGGACGCCAGCCTGCGGCGCGGCGGGAGTCGATACTTTGCTTTCGCATAAGGTCAATTTTACCGCGCTGGTGGCCAGCAATGATGATATGGCGATCGGTGCGATGAAGCAGTTGCACGCGCATGGCGTGCGCGTCCCTGCTCAGGTGTCGGTGATTGGCTTCGATGATATCGCTATCGCGCCATACACTATTCCGGCGCTTTCCAGCGTCAAAATCCCGGTAACGGAAATGATTCAGGAAACGATAGGCCGCCTGATCTTTATGCTGGATGACGGGGCGTTTACCCCGCCAAAAACCTTCACCGGTGAACTCATTCAACGCGACTCTGTTGCGCCGCTCGTTTTGCGCTGACGGCTGTCATTTGTCATCGTCACTAGTGACGATGACACGGTTTCTCTGCATTCAGCAAAATAAAAAACCTTTAATAACAGTCAATTAAATTCTGGCACGATTTATGAATGCTTCGGCAGATAATCTGTCATTGCTGGAGAAATTGATGAACCGTTTCATCATTGCAGACGCCAATAAATGCATTGGTTGCCGTACCTGTGAAGTGGCCTGCGTGGTATCCCATCAGGATAACCAGGACTGCGCATCGCTGACCCCTGAAACCTTTTTACCCCGCATTCACGTCATCAAAGGCGTTAATGTCTCCACGGCGACGCTGTGCCGCCAGTGTGAAGACGCGCCGTGCGCTAACGTCTGCCCGAACGGTGCAATCAGCCGTGATAAAGGCTTTGTCCACGTGATGCAGGAGCGCTGCATTGGGTGTAAAACCTGCGTTGTGGCTTGCCCTTATGGCGCAATGGAAGTGGTCGTGCGTCCGGTTGTTCGTAACAGCGGGGCAGGTCTGAACGTCCGGGCAGAAAAAGCCGAAGCCAATAAGTGCGACCTGTGCCACCATCGTGAGGCCGGCCCTGCCTGTATGGAAGTCTGCCCGACTCACGCGCTAATTTATGTGGATCGCAATAAGCTTGAGCAACTGAGCGCTGAAAAACGCCGTCGCGCGGCGCTGGATTCCACGGCATCTTTGCTGTTCTGATATCTGAAAATCCGCGTAAAATACGTGCCGGATAAGGCGAAGCCGCCATCCGGCAAACGGACATTTCAGGGATACAATACCGCGGGAATTCATCATGACAATAAACAACCACTCCGGCGTACAGCTGCGTATTCGCGGTAAGGTACAGGGCGTCGGATTTCGCCCCTACGTCTGGCAACTGGCGCAGCGGTTACAGTTACATGGCGATGTGTGTAACGACGGTGACGGTGTGGTTGTGCGTATACAGGAAGATCCGGCAGAGTTTATTGCGCAGTTGCATCAACACTGCCCGCCGCTGGCGCGCATTGACAGCGTTGAGAGCGAACCGTTCGCCTGGACGCAGCCGCCTGCCGATTTCTCGATTCGGCAAAGTGCTGGCGGCACGATGAATACGCAAATCGTTCCGGATGCCGCGACCTGTCCAGAATGTCTGGTTGAAATGAATACCCCCGGTGAACGCCGCTATCGTTATCCCTTTATCAACTGCACCCACTGTGGCCCGCGCTTTACGATTATCCGCGCCATGCCCTACGATCGCCCGTTTACCGTGATGGCGTCATTCCCACTCTGTGCGCAATGCGATAAAGAGTATCGTGATCCGTACGACCGTCGCTTCCATGCCCAGCCCGTTGCCTGTCCGGCATGCGGTCCCCACCTCGAATGGTTTAGCGCGGGTGAGCGGGCGGAGAAAGAAGAGGCGTTGCAGGCGGCAGTATCGCGCCTGAAAGCGGGCGGTATTGTGGCCGTTAAAGGGATTGGTGGGTTTCATCTGGTGTGCGATGCACGAAATGATGACGCCGTAGCGCTGCTCAGGCTGCGCAAACACCGTCCGGCAAAACCTCTGGCAGTGATGCTGCCCGGTGATGACGGACTGCCTGAACCCGCTCGTCGTTTGCTGACAACCCCAGCCGCGCCGATCGTGTTGGTGCAGAAACGCTATATCGCAGCATTGAGCGAGGGCATTGCGCCAGGGTTAACGGAAGTGGGCGTCATGCTGCCAGCGAATCCGTTGCAGCATTTGCTCTTACAAGAGATGAATTGTCCGTTGGTAATGACCTCCGGCAATCTCAGCGGCAGACCGCCCGCTATTACCAACGCGCAGGCGCTGGAAGATTTACACGAAATTGCCGATGGTTTCCTGCTGCATAACCGCGAAATTGTGCAGCGGATGGATGACTCTGTGGTACGCGACAGTGGGGAGATGCTGCGTCGTTCACGGGGTTACGTGCCGGATGCGGTGGCGCTGCCGCCAGGATTTCACGACGTGCCGCCGATGCTTTGCCTGGGCGCAGATCTGAAAAATACCTTCTGCCTGGTGCGTGGTGAACAGGCGGTTATCAGCCAGCATTTGGGCGATCTCAGCGATGACGGCATTCAGCAGCAGTGGCGTGATGCGCTGCGCCTGATCCAAAACATTTATGACTTTACGCCGCAGCGTATCGTGCATGATGCACACCCTGGTTATGTTTCCAGCCAGTGGGCCAGCGAAATGAATCTGCCAACCGAAACGGTGCTGCATCACCATGCGCATGCCGCTGCGTGTCTGGCCGAGCACGGCTGGTCGCTCGACGGTGGTGACGTGATTGCCCTGACGTTAGACGGTATCGGCATGGGGGAAAACGGCGCGCTGTGGGGGGGAGAGTGTTTGCGGGTCAACTATCGTGAATGCGAGCACCTTGGCGGCTTACCGGCGGTAGCGCTGGCGGGGGGCGATCTGGCGGCAAAACAGCCGTGGCGCAATTTGCTCGCGCAGTGCCTGCGCTTTGTTCCTGACTGGCAGCGCTACCCGGAAACATCGGTGCTGCAACATCAAAACTGGAACGTGCTGGCGCGCGCCATTGGGCGGGGGATTAACGCGCCGCTGGCGTCATCGTGCGGACGGCTGTTTGATGCCGTTGCCGCCGCGCTTCAATGTGCGCCGGAATCGCTGAGTTATGAAGGTGAGGCGGCCTGCGCGCTGGAGGCGATGGCATCGCAATGTGCTGGCGTTGAGCACCCTGTCACGGTGCCGCTTGATGGCAATCAGCTGGACTTAGCGGTTTTTTGGCAGCAATGGCTGACCTGGCAGGCCAAACCTGCCGAAAGAGCGTGGGCGTTTCACGACGCGCTGGCGCGTGGGTTTGCTACCCTGATGCGTTTGCAGGCCGAAGAGCGGGGGATTAAGACGCTGGTATTCAGCGGAGGTGTGATGCATAACCGCTTATTGTCAGCCCGGCTGGCGTTTTATCTGCATGATTTTACCTTACTGTTCCCACAGCGTTTACCGGCGGGCGACGGCGGGTTGTCGTTGGGGCAGGGCGTGATTGCCGCGGCGCGGGCGTTGGCGCAAAAATAAAAAAAGCCCCGGGACTGGCGGGGCAAGAACAACAGGTCGGGGCATACCGACAAGTGGCAACGCACATCCATGTGCGTGAGGTTAATAAATCAAGCAACGGTATCCTGTACTTACACGGGCAGCGTTTTCAGCAGCGCAAAGGCCTCTTTCATGCGGTCTTCGCTGACGACAAAGGCACATAGCTGGCCTGCGTCGTTCATCCCTCTGGCCACCATCCCTTGCGCTTCGGCGGCAATATGCCAGTTCAGATCGCGGCGCTGGGTTTCCCCAGCCAGATGCAAAGGTAATTCCGGCGTTTTGACTTTTACCAGCATGGCAGGCAACTTCAATGGTGCATTGCCGCCGAGCAGGTTTTTCGCCAGATACATGGCGCTCAGCTGAATCGGTTGCAGGAACGGGAGTACCTGACCGTTAATTTCCGCACAGTCGCCGAGAGCATAAATGTCCGGGTGGCTGGTTTGCAGGTAACTGTCGACGCAGACGCCACGATTGATGTTCAATCCGGCGCGACGCGCCAGCGCGGTTTCAGGGCGCAGACCCGTAGCGGCGATCACCGCATCGACTTCTATGCTGCGGCTACGATCGAGCGTGGCGCGAATCCCCGACTCCGTTTTCTCCAGCCCCTGAAGCTGCGATTTCAGCAGCAGGTGTACGCCCATATCGGTCAGACGATGCTGTAAGCGACTGCTTACTTCTGGCGGCATCAGCGAAGCCAGAATGCTGGCGGCGTTGTCGATAAGCGTCACCACTTTACCAGCACGACAAAAATCCATCGCCAGTTCGCTGCCAATCAAGCCGCCGCCGACAATCAGCACCCGTTGGGCGTCACGCAGTTGTGTTTCACAGGCGCGATACTCTTGTTGGCTGTTCAGTGTGAGCATTAACTCACGTCCGGTAATCGGCGGTACGAAGGCAGATGCTCCCGTCGCCAGCACCAGTTTGTCGTATGGCCACTGTTGCTCCTGGCTTTTCACTACGTGAGCATCGGCATCGATGTCGGTTACCCAGGTGTGCGGAAAGAGGCGCAAATTAAACTGTTCGGCAAACTCCCCCGCCGACTGGCGGGTGAGGTCGTCTGCACGTTGCGACTGACTGATAACATGGCTGAGATCGGGCTTGTTGTACTCATCCATACTGTCCGCAGCAATCAGGGTCAGCGGGATATTTGCATCCTGCTTACGGATATTTTTGACTAACTGGCGGGCGGCGAAGCCCGAACCAATAATGACAATTCCGCGGCTCATTTTGCCTCCGTTGCCAGTACGTCGAAGACGTCTTTACCTAATGAACATTCCGGGCACAGGAAGTTATCCGGCACGTCGCTCCACGGTGTTCCCGGCGCGACATCCTGCAGCGGTTCACCTTTTGCCGGGTCGTAAATCCACTGGCATACGCTGCACTGCATGCTTGGACCAAGATCAGCGGCAGCCGCAGCGGCACAGGCGCACTCTTCCTCTTTGGTTGCCGTTTTGACGATTGTTTCCGGCAGCGGAGCAAGCGCCCACTGACGTGCGATTTCACGGCCATGCTGGCGACACAGTTCCAGCGCGTCCAGATCCGGACGCCATTTCGCTTTCAGACTCAGCGACATCTCGAAACCGGCATCCTGCAAGCGTGTGGACAAACGGTCTACCGCACCGCCGCTCCAGCCGTGTGAACCAAAGGCGCTGGCGCGTTTGTTACGAAAACGCAGGCCGGTCATCTCTTCTACCAGACCGGCGATTTTTGGCATCATTACGTTGTTCATCGTTGAAGTACCAACCAGCACGCCTTTAGAGCGGAAGACGTTAGTCAGGACTTCGTTTTTGTCGCTACGGGCGACGTTAAAGATTTTCACCGCCACGTTCGGGTCAACTTCGTTGATGCCCTGGGCAATGGCGTCCGCCATCATGCGGGTGTTGTTGGACATGGTGTCGTAGAAAATGGTGATACGGTCTTCCTGATAGTCAGCCGCCCATTTCAGATACATTTCAACGATTTGTGTCGGGTTGTCGCGCCATACCACGCCGTGGGAAGTGGCAATCATATCCACCGGCAGGTTGAAGCCGAGAATCTCAGTGATTTTCGGTGTAACCAGACGGCTGAACGGTGTCAGGATGTTGGCGTAGTAACGCTGGCACTGTTCGAACAGTTCGGTCTGGTCAACTTCGTCGTTAAACAGACGTTCATCACAGTAGTGCTGGCCGAAGGCATCGTTACTGAACAGCACCGCATCGCCGGTCATGTAGGTCATCATGCTGTCAGGCCAGTGCAGCATCGGTGTTTCAACGAAGATCAGCTGCTTACCGTTGCCAATGTCCAGCGAGTCGCCGGTTTTCACCACGTTGAAGTTCCACTCCGGGTGGTGGTGGTGCCCGTTGATAGAGTCAATAGCGTTGGCTGTGCAGTAAATTGGCGTGTCCGGGATGCAGGACATCAGTTCAGTCAGCGCACCGGCATGGTCCTCTTCCGCGTGGTTAATGATGATGTAGTCGATATCTGCCAGGTCAATTTCACTGCGCAGGTTCTGCACGAATTCACGGCTAAACTTGTGGTCTACTGTATCGATCAGGACATTTTTTTCTTCACGGATGAGATAGCTGTTGTAGCTGCTACCGCGCAGCGTTTTATATTCAGTCCCGTGGAAATCACGAACTTCCCAGTCACGTTGGCCAACCCAATGAATGTTATTTTTAACCAGAATAGACATAGCAACCTCAGTAATTAATTCAGCGTTTTTCTAAAAAAGATGTTTTGCTTATTGCAGGTTGCGTGCCAACTTTTTATTTTGTTGATTTTAAAGGGTTTGTTTTTTAATGCCTATAAGGTGGTAGTCAAAATGACTATTCATTTTATTGTCAATATGACAATATGAATTGTCAAAATGACAATGAGGTCGTCATGAGTTTTTCCGTAGACGTGCTGGCGGGTATCGCCATTGAATTACAAAGCGGTATTGGACATCAGGACCGTTTTCAACGCCTGATAACCACATTGCGTCAGGTGCTGGAGTGCGACGCGTCGGCATTGCTGCGCTATGAGTCGCGACAGTTTATTCCGCTGGCGATCGATGGGCTGGCGCAGGACGTTCTCGGCAGGCGCTTTACCCTGGAAGGGCATCCTCGTCTGGAGGCGATTGCCCGCGCCGGGGACGTGGTTCGTTTCCCTGCCGACAGCGATTTGCCAGACCCTTACGATGGGCTGATTCCGGGCCAGGAGAGCCTGAAGGTACACGCCTGCATTGGCTTACCGCTGTTCGCTGGTCAAAATCTGATTGGCGCGTTAACGCTGGATGGCATGGAGCCCGATCAATTCGACGTTTTCAGCGATGAAGAACTTAGGCTGATTGCCGCGCTGGCGGCGGGCGCGCTGAGCAATGCGCTGCTGATTGAACAACTGGAAAGCCAGAATATGTTGCCGGGCTCGTCGACGGCCTTCGAGCAGGTGACTGAAACCCAAATGATTGGCCTGTCGCCCAATATGCTGCAGTTGAAAAAAGAGATTGAGATTGTGGCGGGATCCGATCTCAACGTACTGATTAGCGGCGAAACGGGGACCGGGAAGGAGCTGGTAGCTAAGGCTATCCATGAAGGTTCGCCGCGCGCGGTGAATCCGCTGGTGTATCTGAACTGCGCGGCGTTGCCGGAAACCGTAGCGGAAAGTGAGCTGTTTGGTCACGTAAAAGGCGCCTTTACCGGGGCTATCAGCAATCGTAGCGGTAAGTTTGAAATGGCTGACAATGGGACGCTGTTTCTCGATGAGATTGGCGAGCTCTCGCTGGCGTTACAGGCTAAGTTGCTACGTGTGTTGCAGTACGGCGATATTCAGCGTGTGGGTGACGATCGCAGCCTGCGCGTGGATGTTCGGGTGCTGGCGGCAACGAACCGTGATTTACGGGAAGAGGTGCTGGCCGGGAATTTCCGTGCGGATTTGTTCCACCGTCTGAGCGTCTTTCCCCTTTCCGTACCGCCCCTTCGTGAACGCGGCGAAGATGTGGTGCTGCTGGCCGGTTATTTTTGCGAACAATGTCGGCTGCGGCTGGGACTTTCCCGCGTGGTGTTAAGTCCCGGCGCGCGTAGTCATCTGTTGAATTACGGCTGGCCCGGGAACGTGCGTGAGCTGGAACATGCCATTCACCGGGCGGTTGTTCTGGCAAGGGCCACCAGGGCAGGGGATGAAGTGGTGCTTGAGGCGCAGCATTTTGCCCTGCAGGATGAAACCCCGGCTCCCCAGGCAGAGGTTGTTGCGGAGATCCCGCAGCATCGCAACCTGCGTGAGGCAACGGAGTCATTCCAGCGGGAGATGATCCGCCGGGCGTTGGCGCAAAATAATCTCAGTTGGGCGGCAAGTGCGCGGGCGCTGGAAACAGACGTCGCCAACCTGCACCGGCTGGCGAAACGTCTGGGGCTGAAGGATTAGAGAATACCTGCCTGATAGAAATCCTGCAGGTTGATAGCACCGGTGAGTTTACCGTTTTCATCTACCACCGGTGCGGCAGTGATTTTGCGCTTCATCAGGATCTCTTTGGCGTCAATGGCGCGGCTCTGGGCCTGCAGCGTAATGCCATTATGGGTCATTGCTTCGCTAACCTGAGTGGTGAGCGCTCCGCCGCCAACCAGCCAGCGGCGCAGGTCGCCGTCGGTAAAGACGCCTTTCACCAGCGACTCGTCGTCGCAGACTGCCACCAGGCCAAGACCCGTACGGCTTAGTTCCAGCATCGCGTCCATGACGCTGGTGGTGAGCGTCACCTGCGGAATGGCATCGTCACGGCGCATCAGATGATGCACTTTATTTAACAGACGAGCGCCCAGCGCACCCGCCGGATGCGAGCGGGCAAAATCTTCTTCGTTAAAGCCGCGCGCCTGCATCACGGCGATTGCCAATGCGTCGCCCATCATCAGAGTGTTCACGGTGCTGGAAGTCGGTGCCAGGCGCATCGGACAGGCTTCACGCTCAACGGAAATATCCAGCACGGCTTTGGCTGCCAGACCCAGCGGTGAGGTCGGTTTTCCGGTCATTGCCAGCAGAGCGACGGATTTGTCTTCCAGGCGCGGAATGATGAGATCCAGTTCTTTTGCGCCGCCGGAGTAGGAAATAAACAGCATGACATCACGGCTTTCAATCATCCCTAAGTCGCCGTGCAGCGCTTCAGCCGGATGCACAAAAAAGGCGGGCGTGCCGGTACTGGCGAGGGTCGCTGCTATTTTTTTGCCAATATGGCCTGATTTGCCAATCCCGGAGACAATCACTTTGCCTTCGCAGTGGATGATAGTATTGGCGGCGCGGACAAAATCATCGCCCAGTCGTTCAGGCAGTCGGCTGGCTTCCTGTAGCTCCAGCATTAACGTCTGACGGCCCGCGTTCAGTAGTGCATCACTCATTGGTTTCTCCGGTTATGATCACTTCAATCCCTTTTGCTTCCAGCGCCTGACGAAACGCTGGGTTGATACCCGCATCGGTAATCAGCTTGTCGACGCTTTCCAGACTGCACACAACATTGGGGCTTTTGCGCCCAAATTTTGACGAGTCAGCCATCAGAATCACTTCGCGAGCGGCATTGCACATCGCTTTACTGACGCTAAACACCTCATTAAAGGTGGTCACGCCGGCATTGAGGTCAATGCCGTCGGTACCCATGAAGAGTTTATCAAAGCTGAACTGCTCAAAGGCGTTTTCTGCCAGCTGACCGTGAAATGACGCAGATTTTTTGCGAAAGGTCCCGCCGGGCATCAGGATAGTTTGCTCGTTGTCCAGCTCTGAAAGGGCGTTAACAATGTGCAGACTGTTGGTCATGACGGTGATGTTGCTAAAGCGGGTGAGCATCGGCACCATCTGCAATACGGTGCTGCCCGCATCCAGAATAATCGAGTCGCCATCGTGAATAAAACGGACGGCGGCTTCAGCAATCTGCTCTTTTTTATGCGTATTGATTAGCGTTTTGTGATCGATTGGCGGGTCGGATTCGTCTTTATTTAATACCACGCCGCCATAGGTACGAATGACGGTTCCGGCATTCTCCAGAATGACCAGGTCTTTGCGAATGGTCGTGCCGGTTGTGTCAAAGTAGTGGGCCAGTTCTTCAACCGAGCATTTCCCCTGCTTTTGCAGGTGCTCCAGTATGGCTGCCTGTCGCTGACGAGGTTTCATAGGCGTGATTACCCTGACTTATATATACCCGTCATACTTCAAGCTGCATGTGTGTTGGCTTTCCTCGCTCACCCTAGTCACGTACTTATGTACGCTCCTGGGGATTCGCTGCGTCGCCGCCTTCCTGCAACTCGAATTATTTAGGGTATAGGTTGCAAAATGATAATTTCGCAAGCTATTAGCATTCACAACGAAATTACCCATGTTTCAGTTTAAGCGCCAATGATAGTGCATTCTGCGCTAACGGATCATGGGGAAAGATCACATCAGGCTGTAAATCATCAAGATGTTTGCCCATTATCGTGGCAATTTTACCGGGCCTGGCAAATACAGTAAGACCTTTCATAAATAACGAATCGGTAACCCGCTGCTGTTCATCCAGCGCGATGGCGACCACCACGCGGGGTTTAAACCGTCCACCGGAACGACCTACGCCAACCCGACCCCGCTGGCAGAGTTGATCAAACGCCCGATTAAAGCGGGATATTTGCCAGCCACCGAGCGCCAGTTGCAGGCACCAGGCGATAGCGGCGACGGTAATCAGTGCGGAAACCATAATGTGCTCCTTTGATTTTGCCGGATGGTGGCTGTGCCTTATCCGACCATGTGTGTGTAGGCCCGGTAAGCGCAGCGCCACCGGGCAATCATGTTTCTTAGAACATCACCTGACCACCGGTCACGTTAATGGACTGACCGGTGCAGTAAGAGGCTTTCGGGCTGGCGTAAAACAGCAGCATGTTCAGCACGTCCTGATAATCGCAGCCGCGCTTAAGCGGAACCTTATCAATGTAGTACTGCTCGACTTCGTCTGGCTTAAGGCCAAGCTTGGTCGCATATTGCGGTAATAATGACTGAAACATCGGTGATTTCAGCAGATTGCCGAGCATCAGTGAATGCACGGTGATCCCGTATTCCGCCAGATCTAGCGCCAGCGACTGGGTTAAACCTACACCGCCAAATTTTGCCGCGCTATAGCCTGAGTTGTGTTTACTGCCCACTTTCCCTGATTTGGAGTTGATCTGGATAATGCGTCCCTGGACGCCATCGCGGATCATCAGGCGTGAAAATTCACGTGCGCAGAGGAAGTAGCCGACCAGATTCACCTGCAGTGAGCGGTCGAAATCCCCAAGCTGAAAGTCGCTGATAAACGCGGCTTTAGCGATACCCGCGCTGTAAACCAGCAGATCGACGCGGCCAAATATTTCATCCACTCCGCGCGACAGCGCCAGCACACTCTGTTCGCTGGTGGCATCAGCGCCAAAACCGTAGGCGGTGCCTTCGCCAAACTCGGCGTTAATTTCCTGCGCGACGTTGGCGGCTTTATCGCTTTGGATATCCACCACCGCGACGCGGTACCCTTCTGTCGCAAGCCCACGGCAAAGGAATGCCCCCAGGGTCTGGCCTCCACCAATGACAACGGCAACCTGATTCATCTTTATCTCCTTCAATCTTAAGCAATAAACTTCAAAATACAGCCCGGTGCGATACCGTCCGGTACGGGGCCCGCAACGTGTACGGTGCCGGGAAATTCCGCTTCACTCAGTCCGTCAAAACGCAGAGTGATATGCCCCAGTTCACGTAAGTTTTGTTCCGCCACGCTGCCAACGGCTGTGACCGGGTAGTGATGCTGGCCTAGCTCAAATTGGATCCCAGCCTGCAAAGAGCCGTTCAGCTCCCCATGGCAATGGATGAAGCAAAATTCTTCGATATCCGCAGGCGCGCCTTCACGAAAGGTAATTAGCATCTGGTCGCAGAGTGCATCCGGGGCGCTCTGGCCGATGCGGGTGATGGTGGTTTCATAAATCACGGTCATTTTTGAGTGCCTCTTATTGGTAAATAAAGCCGGAAACAAACCAGGCGATGAGAACGGTCGGTGCGCCGGTCAGAAAACGACTCACCAGTACGGATGGCACACCGACGCGGACCGTGTCCTGGCGCGCTTCGGCTAGCGACAATCCGACTGGAATAAAGTCGCATGCCGCCTGAGCGTTAATGGCGAACAAGGCAGGTAGCGCCAGATGCGGAGGAATGTTCCCCAAACCAATCTGTACGCCGATCAGGACGCCGATAACCTGGGCGATGACCGCACCAGGGCCGAGGAAAGGGGACAGCAGCGGGAAAGAGCAGATCAGCGCCAGGGTTACCAGCCCCAGCGGATGGCTGGCCAGCGGTGCGAGTCCATGGGCAATCCAGTCCCCCAGGCCAGACGCCATAATGATGCCGATCAGCGCCGAGACGAACGCCATAAACGGCAGAATGGTTTTCAGGACGGTATCGATAGTGTCTCGCCCGGCCTGAAACAGAACCGCAACGGCTGAACCCATTCCCATGCCGACTTTTGCCAACAGACCGTCGCTTTGTTCGGTAATTTTCTTGCTGGTGTCGTACTCGCGACCCATCGTGCTGTTTGCAGGCGTTGGCGCAGCGGATGCTTCACCGATAACGGTAATGTTTTCTTCTTTCACGCCAGAGACATAGATATCTTCGATAATATATTGGGCCAGCGGACCGGATTTACCCGTCGCGTGAATATTCACTGTTGGTATACGACGTTTTGGATAGATCCCGCAGCGCAGCGTGCCGCCGCAGTCGATGATCGCCACGCCAATTTCGTTCTCTGGCGGCTCGCCTTCTTTGAAGCCATCAACGGCCTGCCAACCTGTCAGGCTGGCTATCCTGTCGACTATTGCGGGGCGAGTCCCTGCGGTGATATAGACAATTTTCTTGCCTGGCACGGCATCCAGTTCAAGCGGGCCGCCCCAGCCGCCGGTGCCTTTTTCAATACGAATACGCGTCATGATGCTGCTCCCGCCAGATGTACTTTCTGCTCAAGTTGAATGCCCATTTTTTTCTCAAAGATGGTGGTGGTGAAATCGGTCACCCAGCCGCGGAAGAAGTTGGTCACCAGGCCGACCAGCAAATAGCTTACCGCCAGCGGGCCGAGCGGAAGACCCAGCGTGGTCAGACCGCTGGCGATCCCCAGATAGACGAACAGCTCACCGGGGTTGATGTGGGGAAATAAGCCGTTCATTGAATGGCAGCTGTAAGAGGCGGCTGCGTAGTAGCTGGGCTTGAACTTTTCCGGCATAAAGCGGCCCAGGCTCAGCGTCATAGGATTACAAAACACAAATGTGCCGATGCACGGCAGCAGTAGATAGCGGGACAGCGGGTTTCCGGCGCAGCGCTGGGCAAAACGTTCAATACGTTGCTGACCGATAAAGTTAATCAGCGCATTCATGATGACCAGCAGACTGATCAGCAGAGGCAGAATACCGGTCACCATGCCGGTAAACACCTCTCCGCCTTTCTGGAACAATCCGATAAACCACTCAGCACCGAGTGTGATGGTGTCGATCATTATTCTACTCCTGTAGGGGTTTTAGTTATCTTGCCAAACGGTAACTAATTTTAATCAGATTGAAAGATTTAAAAGTGTTATTTTGATCGCAAAATGAAAGATAAATATTTTAATTTGAAAGGTTGTGCGTGAGAACGCGCAAATGTGCCGGTCAGGAGTGCAAGAGGGGGGAAATTCTGTGAAGGAGAGCGACTACTGCTTCCTTGTGTGGCGGAGGATGCTTTACCATACTTCTCCCAGGCTGAATTTGTTTAATGGATGTCTCATGTTCAAGCGTCGTTATGTAGCGTTACTTCCCCTTTTTGTATTGCTTGCTGCTTGTAGCAGCAAACCTAAACCTTCAGAGACTCAAACGACTACGGGTACGCCATCCGGCGGCTTCCTGCTTGAGCCACAGCACAATGTCATGCAAACGGGCGGCGATTTTGCCAATAATCCAAACGCGCAGCAGTTCATCGAGAAAATGGTGAACAAGCACGGCTTTGACCGCCAGCAGTTGCAGGAGATCCTGTCGCAGGCCAAGCGTCTGGACTCAGTATTGCGTTTGATGGACCGCCAGGCGCCGACGACTCAACCGCCAGCCGGACCTAACGGTGCATGGCTGCGGTATCGTAAACAGTTCATCACTCCGGATAACGTGCAAAACGGTGTGGCCTTCTGGAACCAATATGAAGATGCGCTGAACCGTGCATGGCAGGTCTACGGCGTACCGCCGGAAATTATCGTTGGCATTATTGGCGTAGAGACTCGCTGGGGCCGGGTGATGGGTAAAACGCGGATTCTGGATGCGCTGGCGACGTTGTCGTTTAACTATCCTCGTCGTGCGGAATACTTCTCTGGTGAACTGGAAACCTTCCTGCTGATGGCGCGAGATGAAAGCGACGATCCGCTCGATTTGAAAGGTTCTTTCGCAGGGGCGATGGGCTACGGCCAATTTATGCCATCTTCCTATAAACAATATGCCGTTGATTTCAATGGCGATGGTCACATTAACCTGTGGGATCCGGTTGATGCTATCGGTAGCGTGGCGAACTATTTCAAAGGCCACGGTTGGGTGAAAGGCGATATGGTTGCGGTTCCGGCGAATGGCCAGGCGCCTGGGCTGGCGAACGGCTTTAAAACCCAGTACAGCATTTCTCAGCTTGCCGCCGCAGGCCTGACGCCGCAGCAGTCTCTGGGTAATCATCAGCAGGCCAGCCTGCTGCGACTGGATATCGGTACCGGTTATCAGTATTGGTATGGACTGCCGAACTTCTACACCATCACCCGCTATAACCACAGTACCCACTATGCAATGGCCGTGTGGCAATTGGGTCAGGCGGTCGCGCTGGCGCGCGTGCAGTAATCATTTGTTATCGGTCTACAGGGGCAATCCCTTGTAGACCGAATAGGCTATCCTGGTGCGTTATCCGGTACTCTTTTGAATGCGGTTTATCTATTTTCTGAATGCCCCTCGTAAAATTGTCTCCTCATCCCCATCTTGGTTATGAAAGTGCTATCTTGTCCGGCATATTTTTTTAACTGACAGAGGCTGAAATGACCGACAGTGAACTGATGCAGTTAAGCGAGCAGGTTGGCCTGGCGTTGAAAGCGCGCGGGGCAACCGTGACGACGGCAGAATCCTGCACTGGCGGCTGGGTAGCCAAAGCAATTACGGATATTGCCGGCAGCTCCGCCTGGTTTGAACGCGGGTTTGTGACCTACAGCAATGAAGCCAAAGCGCAGATGATTGGCGTGCGCGAAGAGACGCTGGTCCAGCATGGGGCGGTGAGCGAACCTGTGGTGGTGGAGATGGCGATTGGCGCGCTAAAAGCGGCCCGCGCGCATTTCGCTGTTTCGATTAGCGGCATTGCGGGGCCAGATGGCGGCAGTGAAGAAAAGCCCGTGGGGACGGTATGGTTCGCTTTTGCCAGCGCGAGCGGCGAGGGGATTACTCGCCGGGAATGCTTCAGCGGCGATCGCGATGCGGTACGTCGACAGGCGACCGCCTACGCGTTACAAACCCTGTGGCAACAATTTCTACAAAACACTTGATACTGTATGAGCATACAGTATAATTGCCCCAACAGAACATTATCTATCACGTTTCGCGGTTTAACCCGAAAGCGGCATGACAGGAGTAATTAATGGCTATCGACGAAAACAAACAGAAAGCGTTGGCGGCAGCGCTGGGTCAGATCGAAAAGCAATTCGGTAAAGGCTCCATCATGCGCCTGGGTGAAGACCGTTCCATGGATGTGGAAACCATCTCCACTGGTTCGCTTTCTCTGGATATCGCATTGGGCGCGGGCGGTTTGCCAATGGGCCGTATCGTTGAAATCTACGGGCCTGAATCTTCCGGTAAAACGACGCTGACCCTGCAGGTTATTGCTGCCGCCCAGCGCGAAGGTAAAACCTGTGCGTTCATCGATGCGGAACACGCACTGGATCCCGTCTATGCGCGCAAGCTTGGCGTTGATATCGACAACCTGCTGTGCTCTCAGCCTGATACCGGTGAACAAGCGCTGGAAATCTGTGATGCGCTGGCGCGCTCCGGTGCGGTTGATGTTATCGTTGTCGACTCCGTTGCCGCATTGACGCCGAAGGCAGAAATCGAAGGCGAGATTGGTGACTCTCACATGGGCCTTGCGGCACGTATGATGAGCCAGGCCATGCGTAAGCTGGCCGGTAACCTGAAGCAGTCCAACACGCTACTGATTTTCATCAACCAGATCCGTATGAAGATTGGCGTTATGTTCGGTAACCCGGAAACCACCACCGGTGGTAACGCCCTGAAATTCTATGCTTCTGTTCGCCTGGATATCCGTCGTATTGGCGCGGTGAAAGAAGGCGACAACGTGGTTGGTAGCGAAACCCGTGTTAAGGTCGTGAAAAACAAAATTGCAGCGCCGTTCAAACAGGCTGAATTCCAGATTCTTTACGGTGAAGGTATCAACTTCTACGGCGAACTGGTTGATTTGGGCGTGAAAGAGAAGCTGATTGAAAAAGCCGGTGCATGGTACAGCTACAACGGTGAGAAAATTGGTCAGGGTAAAGCGAATGCCACTAACTGGCTGAAGGAAAACCCGGCAACTGCGAAGGAAATTGAGAAGAAAGTACGCGAGTTACTGCTCAATAACCCGGATTCAAAACCAGACTTCTCTGTTGATGACAGCGGTGAAGATGTAAAAGAAACGAACGAAGATTTCTGATAATCTGACGTTATCGCACATAGAAGGGCTGCATACCATGCAGCCCTTTTCCATTTCTGAAGGCTCACTATGACAGAAGCAACTTCCCGCCGCTCCGCTTATTCCCGACTTCTTGACCGCGCTGTACGTATACTGGCGATGCGCGATCACAGCGAGCAGGAACTGCGGCGTAAGCTGGCCGCTCCGGTGATGGGAAAAAATGGACCGGAAGACATTGATGCAACGCCGGAGGATTACGACAAGGTCATCGCCTGGTGTATTGAAAGTCGTTATCTGGATGATGACCGCTTCGTTCAGCAGTTTATCTCCAGCCGTAGCCGTAAAGGTTATGGACCCGCGCGTGTGCGTCAGGAATTAAACCAAAAAGGGATTTCGCGGGAAGCCGTTGAACGGGCCATGCGCGAGTGCGAAATTGACTGGGCAGGGCTTGCGCGCGCGCAGGCCATTCGTAAATACGGAGAACCTTTACCTGTAGATTTTTCAGATAAGGTAAAGGTCCAGCGCTTTTTGCTCTACCGTGGCTATCTGATGGAAGATATTCAGGCAATATGGCGAAATTTTGACGATTGAGCGCATACGGGATTTTACTTCCCAGTAAAGAAAACTTATCTTATTCCCACTTTTCGATTGCCAGAGGCGCAGTTTACGTGCCGATGCTGGTAATGACATTTCGTTAGCTTGATTTCTTCAGGATAATTATGAGCAAGAGCACCGCTGAGATCCGTCAGGCGTTTCTCGATTTTTTCCATAGTAAAGGACATCAGGTAGTTGCCAGCAGCTCCCTGGTACCGAACAATGACCCTACTTTGTTGTTTACCAACGCCGGGATGAACCAGTTCAAGGATGTGTTCCTTGGCCTCGACAAGCGTAATTATTCCCGCGCAACCACCTCGCAGCGTTGCGTGCGTGCGGGCGGTAAGCACAACGACCTGGAAAACGTCGGTTACACTGCACGTCACCATACTTTCTTCGAAATGCTGGGCAACTTCAGCTTCGGCGATTATTTCAAACATGATGCTATTCAATACGCATGGGAACTGCTGACCGGTGAAAACTGGTTTGCCCTGCCAAAAGAGCGTCTGTGGGTCACCGTCTATGAAACTGACGATGAAGCCTATGAAATCTGGGAAAAAGAAGTCGGCATTCCGCGCGAACGTATCATCCGTATCGGTGATAACAAAGGCGCGGCTTATGCTTCCGACAACTTCTGGCAGATGGGTGATACCGGCCCTTGCGGTCCGTGCACCGAAATTTTCTACGACCATGGCGACCACATTTGGGGTGGCCCTCCGGGAAGCGCAGAAGAAGATGGCGATCGCTACATTGAGATCTGGAACATCGTCTTCATGCAGTTCAACCGTCAGGCTGACGGTACCATGGAACCGCTGCCGAAGCCGTCCGTGGATACCGGTATGGGCCTTGAGCGTATTGCGGCCGTGCTGCAACACGTTAACTCCAACTATGAAATCGACCTGTTCCGTTCACTGATTGAGTCCGTGGCGAAAGTCACTGGTGCGACCGATCTGAGCAACAAGTCGCTTCGCGTTATCGCTGACCATATCCGCTCCTGTGCATTCCTGATTGCCGATGGCGTTGTCCCGTCGAATGAAAACCGTGGTTATGTGCTGCGTCGTATCATTCGTCGCGCGGTACGTCATGGCAACATGCTGGGCGCGAAGGATACCTTCTTCTACAAGCTGGTTGGTCCGCTGGTGGACGTCATGGGCTCCGCAGGTGAAGAACTGAAGCGTCAGCAGGCTATGGTTGAGCAAGTTCTGAAAACCGAAGAAGAGCAGTTTGCGCGTACACTGGAGCGTGGTCTGGCGCTGCTGGATGAAGAACTGGCAAAACTGTCCGGTGATACACTGGATGGCGAAACCGCATTCCGTCTGTATGACACCTACGGTTTCCCGGTTGACCTGACGGCGGACGTTTGCCGCGAGCGCAACATTAAGGTTGACGAAGCGGGCTTTGAAGCCGCAATGGAAGAACAGCGCCGTCGCGCACGTGAAGCCAGCGGCTTTGGCGCAGACTACAATGCGATGATTCGTGTTGATGGCGCCTCTGAATTTAAAGGCTACGAACACCTGGAACTGAACGGCAAAGTGACCGCGCTGTTTGTTGATGGTAAAGCGGTAGACGCAATTAACGCAGGTCAGGACGCAGTTGTCGTACTGGATCAGACTCCGTTCTATGCGGAATCTGGTGGTCAGGTTGGCGACAAGGGTGAACTGAAAGGCGCAGGCTTCGCGTTTGCCGTGAGCGACACGCAGAAATATGGCCAGGCCATTGGTCACATCGGTAAGCTGTCTGCGGGTTCTCTGAAAATTGGCGATGCAGTACAGGCTGATGTTGATGAAACTCGTCGTGCGCGCATTCGCTTGAACCACTCCGCAACGCACCTGATGCACGCGGCGCTGCGCCAGGTACTGGGCACGCATGTGGCACAGAAAGGCTCGTTGGTTAACGATAAAGTGCTGCGCTTCGACTTCTCTCATACTGAAGCTATGAAGCCTGCTGAAATCCGTGCCGTTGAAGATCTAGTGAATGCGCAAATTCGTCGCAATCTGCCGATTGAAACGAACATCATGGATCTCGAAGCGGCGAAAGCCAAAGGCGCAATGGCGCTGTTTGGCGAGAAATATGACGACCACGTGCGTGTTCTGAGCATGGGTGATTTCTCTACCGAACTGTGTGGTGGTACTCATGCCAGCCGTACGGGTGATATCGGTCTGTTCCGTATTGTGTCTGAGTCAGGCACTGCGGCGGGCGTTCGTCGTATCGAAGCTGTGACCGGTGAAGGCGCTATCCAAACCGTGCATGCTGAGAGCGATCGCTTAAGCGATATTGCGCAGCTGCTGAAAGGCGATAGCCAGAATATTGGTGACAAAGTTCGTTCCGTGCTGGAGCGTACGCGTCAACTCGAAAAAGAATTGCAGCAATTGAAGGAACAGGCTGCGGCGCAGGAGAGTGCAAATCTCTCCAGCAAAGCGGTTGATATCAATGGCGTGAAGCTGCTGGTCAGCGAACTCGCGGACGTTGAGCCGAAAATGTTGCGTACCATGGTTGATGATCTGAAAAATCAACTGGGGTCTACCGTTATCGTTCTGGCAACGGTAGTGGAAGGTAAGGTTTCTCTGATTGCGGGTGTGTCTAAGGACGTGACAGATCGCGTGAAAGCAGGGGAACTGGTTGGAATGGTCGCTCAGCAGGTAGGCGGTAAGGGTGGTGGTCGTCCGGACATGGCGCAAGCCGGTGGTACGGATGCTGCGGCTCTGCCAGCAGCGTTAGCCAGTGTGAAAGGCTGGGTCAGCGCAAAACTGTAATAATTATAAGCGTAAGTCGACGCTGCGGACTTCAATCCGCAGCGTTTGTATCAACGCTATCGACAACGATAAAGTCAGGTTGAAGTTGTGTATATCGGCTAAACTTAGGTTTAACAGAATGTGATGCCGTGACTGCTTACACTTAGGTGTTTGTCATCGCTTACTTTTTGGCGTTATATGATGGATAATGCCGGGATACAGAGAGACCCGACTCTTTTAATCTTTCAAGGAGCAAAGAATGCTGATTCTGACTCGTCGAGTTGGTGAGACCCTCATGATAGGCGATGAGGTCACCGTGACAGTTTTAGGGGTGAAGGGCAACCAGGTGCGCATTGGCGTAAACGCCCCGAAAGAAGTTTCTGTCCATCGTGAAGAGATCTACCAGCGTATCCAGGCTGAAAAATCCCAGCAGTCCAGTTACTAAGGTTTTCGCGTCTCACCTTTCTGGTGAGGCGCAACCTGATTGAATTATCCCTTTTCTTCTCTTTTCTTCTTCGTCTTCCTCATTTTTTCGATTCTCATCCGCGTATTGCCTTTCCCTGCGATTTTTCCGTTTGTTCATTGCCTCAGGAAATTGCCAATTTATCTGTTGATAAAACACTCTTTTTGCCGTTTTTGCAGACTAATTGCGCGTGAAATGTGCAAACGATAAAAGCGCTGGAAAAATTGTTTGACTTATAAGTCCCAGAAAGTAATATGTGCGCCACGCAGCGACGATGAGCAGAAACAAGTTCTTCGAAGCACTCGCAAGAGGCGTGTTGGTGAGGTGGCCGAGAGGCTGAAGGCGCTCCCCTGCTAAGGGAGTATGCGGTCAAAAGCTGCATCCGGGGTTCGAATCCCCGCCTCACCGCCATTTGCATCCGTAGCTCAGCTGGATAGAGTACTCGGCTACGAACCGAGCGGTCGGAGGTTCGAATCCTCCCGGATGCACCATCTTCTCTGCAATAGCGCATTAGCGTTGTTACAGAAAATCGATATCACTTTAGCAGTGATATCAAATCTGCAGTAAGTAAGTTTCCCTGATGCATCCGTAGCTCAGCTGGATAGAGTACTCGGCTACGAACCGAGCGGTCGGAGGTTCGAATCCTCCCGGATGCACCATCTTCTCCGAGATAACAGCACAACTGTTGTTTCATGGTCTGCGAGATAATCGCGAGCACCAGGGAGGATAACGTTGCTTCAGCAACGGCCCACAGGGCGAGGCGCAGCCGAGTAATCCTCCCGGATGCACCATCTCTTACTTGATATCGCTCATTACGATATCAATATCGGCAGTAAAGCAAGTTTCCCGATGCATCCGTAGCTCAGCTGGATAGAGTACTCGGCTACGAACCGAGCGGTCGGAGGTTCGAATCCTCCCGGATGCACCATCTTCTCCGAGATAACAGCAAAACTGTTGTTTCATGGTCTGCGAGATAATCGCGAGCACCAGGGAGGATAACGTTGCTTCAGCAACGGCCCACAGGGCGAGGCGCAGCCGAGTAATCCTCCTGGATGCACCATCTTACTTGATAGCGCTTTAGCAGCGACATCAAGTCTGCAGTAAAGCAAGTTTCCCTGATGCATCCGTAGCTCAGCTGGATAGAGTACTCGGCTACGAACCGAGCGGTCGGAGGTTCGAATCCTCCCGGATGCACCATCTTCTCTCCTTTGAATCATTTCCACATACTCCCGGAACACCCCTTAATTCGCTGTCAGCGACAAAATCAATCAATTACGATAAAATAACGTCTGGTCATTCGGCTTGTGAGAAGACGATGTACGAACGTTATGCGGGTTTGATTTTTGATATGGATGGCACCATCCTGGATACCGAGCCAACGCACCGTAAGGCGTGGCATGAGGTATTGGGGCATTATGGGTTACGTTTTGATGAACAAGCCATGGTCGCCCTCAATGGCTCCCCAACGTGGCGTATTGCCCAGTCGGTAATTGAATTGAATCATGCCGATCTTGACCCTCATGCATTGGCGCGTGAAAAAACCGACAAGGTGAGAAGCATGCTGCTGGATAGCGTCCAGCCTTTGCCATTGGTTGACGTCGTGAAAGCCTGGCATGGTCGTCGTCCTATGTCGGTAGGTACGGGGAGTGAAAGCGCGATTGCGGAAGCTCTGCTCGCACACCTTGGGCTGCGTCGCTATTTTGATGCTGTAGTCGCAGCCGATCACGTACAACACCATAAACCTGCTCCTGATACGTTTTTGCTCTGTGCCGAACGTATGGGTGTTGCTCCGGCGCGCTGTGTCGTATTTGAAGATGCCGATTTTGGGCTTCAGGCGGCGCGTGCCGCAGGAATGGACGCGGTGGATGTCCGGTTATTGTGAGTGATGGACTATCGCTCCTGTCACTGTTTGCCAGCAGTTTTCTCAGCGCTACGCTATTACCCGGCAATTCTGAAGTTGTTTTAGTTGCTTTGCTGGTCTCTGGGATAAGTCATCCCTGGGTCTTAGTCTTAACAGCAACAATGGGTAATAGCCTTGGAGGGTTAACTAACGTTATCCTTGGGCGTTTCTTTCCATTGCGTAAAACATCGCGCTGGCAAGAAAAAGCCACTGGCTGGCTGCGGCGCTATGGCGCTGTCACACTATTATTAAGCTGGATGCCGGTTGTGGGTGATTTACTGTGCCTGTTAGCTGGATGGATGCGCATCTCGTGGGGTCCAGTACTTTTTTTCTTATGCCTTGGCAAGGCGCTGCGCTATGTAGTTGTCGCAGCGGTTACGACGCAAGGCATTATGTGGTGGCACTAATTGTGTTGTGAGATAGCCTTCAGGGTAACCAATACCATTATGCTAATTAAAACGATTTTGACAGGCGGGAGGTCAATTTGATCCCGGACGTATCACAGGCGCTGGCCTGGCTGGAAAACCATCCTCAGGCGTTAAAGGGGATTCAACGTGGGCTGGAGCGCGAAACGCTGCGCGTTAATGCAGATGGGTCATTAGCAACGACAGGCCATCCTGAGGTGTTAGGCTCAGCGCTAACGCATAAATGGATAACCACTGACTTTGCCGAAGCGCTGCTGGAGTTTATTACGCCTCCAGGCGACGACATTGAGAAAATGCTCACGTTCATGCGCGACCTACATCGGTATACCGCCAGGAACCTGGGCGACGAGCGTATGTGGCCGTTGAGCATGCCTTGCTATATTGCCGAAGGTCAGGATATCGAACTGGCGCAGTACGGTACGTCGAATACCGGTCGTCTGAAAACGCTGTACCGTGAAGGCCTCAAAAACCGTTACGGCGCGCTGATGCAGACTATCTCCGGCGTACACTACAATTTCTCATTGCCGATGGCTTTCTGGCAGGCGAAATGTGGCGTAACGGACGGCGAAGATGCTAAAGAGAAGATCTCCGCGGGTTACTTCCGTCTGATCCGCAACTACTACCGTTTTGGTTGGGTGATCCCGTATCTGTTTGGCGCCTCTCCGGCCATTTGTTCCTCTTTCCTGCAAGGAAAACCGACAACCCTGCCGTTTGAAAAAACCGACTGTGGGATGTATTACCTGCCGTATGCGACGTCGCTGCGTCTGAGTGATTTGGGCTATACCAATAAGTCGCAAAGCAATCTCGGAATTACGTTTAACGATTTGCATGAGTATGTGGCAGGATTAAAGCGCGCGATTAAAACCCCTTCCGAGGAGTACGCGGCGATCGGTCTGGAGAAGGACGGTAAGCGTCTGCAAATCAACAGCAACGTTCTGCAGATTGAAAATGAGCTGTATGCGCCTATTCGCCCGAAACGCGTCACTCGTCGTGGCGAAACGCCTTCTGACGCGCTTCTGCGTGGCGGTATTGAGTACATCGAAGTTCGCTCACTGGATATCAACCCGTTCTCACCGATCGGCGTGGACGAGCAGCAGGTGCGTTTCCTCGATCTGTTTATGGTCTGGTGTGCGCTGGCCGATGCCCCGGAAATGAGCAGCGATGAATTGCTGTGTACGCGTAAAAACTGGAATCGGGTGATTCTTGAAGGTCGTAAGCCTGGGCTGACGTTAGGTATTGGCTGTGAAACAGCCCAGTTCCCGCTGCCTAAGGTAGGGAAAGATCTGTTCCGCGATCTAAAACGCGTGGCACAAACGCTGGACAGCATCGATGGGGGAGAGGAGTATCAAAAGGTCTGTGATGAACTGGTTGCCTGTTTTGACAACCCAGAACTGACTTTCTCTGCCCGCATCCTACGGTCTATGATTGATGAAGGCATTGGCGGCACGGGTAAAGCGCTGGGTGAGGCTTACCGAAATCTGCTGCGTGAAGAGCCGTTAGAAATATTGCAGGAAGCGGAATTTATTGCTGAAACCGAGGCTTCAAAGCGTCGTCAGCAGGAGATCGAAGCGGCTGATACTGAGCCGTTTAGCGTGTGGCTGGAAAAGCACGCTTGATACAAAAGAAAAAGGCCACTCGGGAGTGGCCAAAATTTCATCTCTGAAAACAGGGATGATGATAACAAATGCGCGTCTTTCATATACTCAGACTCGCCCCGGAACAAAGAGTTCAGATTATTTTCAAAAAATTTATCGGAGGTGGCTAAATGCCGTTGTTAGATAGTTTTACTGTCGATCACACCCGGATGGAAGCTCCCGCGGTCCGGGTTGCAAAAAAGATGAACACCCCCCATGGCGACGCAATCACCGTGTTTGATCTGCGTTTCTGCATTCCGAACAAAGAAGTGATGCCTGAGAAAGGTATCCACACGCTGGAACACCTGTTTGCAGGTTTTATGCGTAACCATCTCAACGGCAACGGCGTGGAGATTATCGATATCTCTCCGATGGGATGCCGCACTGGCTTTTACATGAGCCTGATTGGTACGCCAGACGAGCAGCGTGTTGCCGACGCGTGGAAAGCGGCGATGGCGGACGTGCTGAAAGTGCAGGATCAAAACCAGATCCCGGAGCTGAACGTTTACCAGTGTGGCACGTATCAGATGCACTCTCTTAGCGAAGCACAGGATATCGCACGTCATATTCTGGAGCATGATGTACGCGTTAACAGCAATGAAGAGCTGGCGCTGCCGAAAGAGAAACTGCAGGAACTGCATATTTAGTCATACTGATTAGTTGTTCCAGTATTTAAATTAACCTCGGCTTATAACCGGGGTTTTTTATTGCCTCCCGTAAACCATCTCCCTGGGAGGTGGTTTACGGGGCAATAAAAAAGGGATCCGCAGATCCCTTTTATCAGATATTTAGTGCGCGCCACCGCCGCCGCCGCCCGCACCGAAGGGTGGTTTGGCAAACCACACCAGGCCAAGCAATACCAGGAAGATCCCCGCCGACATCCAGAAGATTTCGTTGGCGGAAATAATCAGCCCCTGATTGGTGATCTGCTGGGCTATCCAGCCTGACGCCTGCTGGTGCGTCATCCCTAAATCCTGCAGCTTATCGTACATTGCCTGCGCGTTTGGATTGTAAGGATTAACGGATTCCGTTAACTGCGCATGGTGAAGTGACTCGCGGTTAGTCCACATCGTCGTCGTAATTGATGTGCCAATAGAGCCGGCCAGCGTTCGCGTAAAGTTCGACAAACTTGATGCCGCGGCCAGACGCTCAGGCGGTAAGCCGGACAGCGTGATAGTCGTCAGCGGCATAAAGAAGCAGGCTACCGCGAACCCCTGAATAAACTGTGGCCAGGCCGATGCGCCAAAGTCCATACCCGGTTCGAACGTCCACGCACGCCAGTAGAAACAGACGGCGTACATAATAAAACTGAACGTAACTAACCGACGCATATCAAGCTTGTGCGCGAAGCGGCCGATAATCGGCGATAAGATCACCGGAATCACCCCAACCGGCGCTGACGCCAGACCGGCCCAGGTTGCCGTATAGCCGTATACCTCCTGCAACAGCTGCGGCAGCAGGACGATTGCGCCGAAGTAGAGCATATAGGCCAGACTGATACACAGACAGCCGATGGTAAAGTTGCGCGACTTAAACAGTGAGAGGTCGACAATGGGGTGCTCGTCGGTAAGCTCCCAGACGATCAGGAAGCTGATGGCGACAACGGCGACCACCGTCAGGATGATAATCTCCTGAGAGGCGAACCAGTCCAGCTCTTTGCCGCGGTCGAGCATAATCTGCAAACTGCCGATACCAATGACCAGCAGGGCCAGACCAATGGCATCGATGCGCCGCTGCTCGGTTTTGGTTTCCCGACCGCGCAGGGTTTGCAGGGTCATCAATACCACCGCAGCACCGATTGGCACGTTGATGAAAAATATCCAGCCCCAGTGATAGTTGTCGCTGATATAGCCCCCAAGAATAGGGCCACATATCGGGGCAACAATCACCGTCATCGACCATAGCGCCAGGGCGATGGAACGCTTGGCGGGAGGATAGTTATTCAACAACAAGCTTTGTGACAGCGGAATTAATGGACCGGCGACAATCCCCTGGATTACGCGGAAGAAAATCAGCATGCTCAGGCTGGTGGACATCCCGCATGCCCATGACGCAATGACGAAGGCGATAGTTGACCACATGAATAGCCTTACTTCGCCAAAACGCTTTGCCAGCCAGCCGGTGATCGGAATCGAGATAGCGTTCGCCACCCCGAATGAGGTGATCACCCAGGTTCCCTGGCTCAGTGAAGAGCCGAGGTTCCCGGCGATAGTGGGGATCGCCACGTTAGCAATGGTGGAGTCCAGCACCTGCATGAATGTCGCCAGGGACAGCGCGATCGTCATAATGACGAGCTGCGCGCCTTCCAGCGGTTTTTGCTGTTGCATCACACGCACCTTTGAATTAGCCCGCGTTGGCCTGCACGATCTCTTCGATCATCTTATTGACCGGAGCAAGGTTGATTTCCCGTGCATTACTTTCTGATACCGGCGTGGTGCGAACCTGGCTTGCCAGAATTTGTCCGTCACGATTTGAGGTATCTACCGTAACCAGCGTAGATAAACCGATACGCAGCGGATGCTGCGCCAACTGCTGTGCATCCAGTTCAATACGCACTGGTAGACGCTGGACGACTTTGATCCAGTTACCCGTCGCGTTTTGTGCTGGCAGCAGGGAAAAGGCGCTGCCCGTACCCATATCCAGGCCGACAACCTTACCGGTATATTTCACGTCATCGCCGTAAATATCACTGATAACGGTCGCCGGTTGACCGATACGCATGTGCGCGAGCTGTGTTTCTTTGAAGTTGGCATCCACCCACAGGTTAGTGGCTGGAACGACCGCCATCAGCGGCGTGGTCGGGCTAATTTGCGCTCCCGGCTGCACGGAACGACGGGAAACATAGCCAGTCATTGGGCTGACGATTCTGGTTCGTTCCAGCGCCAGCCAGGCATTGCGCACTTCAGTGGCCGCCTGTTGCACGGCGGGCTGGTCTTCCAGCTTACTGCCGAGAATCATCGCCTGGTTGGCATTATATTGTTGGATAGCGACATCAAGCTGAGCCTGAGCGCTGGCGACGGCATCACGCGCATGTTGCAGCTCTTCGCGGCCAATCAGGTTGGCGTTGCCCAGCGGGACACGGCGATTAAAGTCGCTTTGTGCCTGCGCCAGCGCGGTTCTCTGCACTTCAATGCTTGCCTGCAACTGCTTGCTGTTGATCATCAACTGGTGCGTCTGACGCACGCTGGAAGCCAGCGCAGTTTTGGCTTTTTCAAATGCCTGCTTTGCGTCCGTCTGGTCGAGGGTGACCAGCACATCGCCTTGTTTTACAAAGTCAGTGTTATCAGCCCAGACTTTCGTCACGCTGCCTGATACCTGCGCCATGATTTGAACCTGGTTCCCTGCCACGTACGCATCGTCTGTCTCTTCGACATGACGCAGTACTAAAAACCAATAAATCCCATATGCCACGGCAATGATAATAAAGAGCAAGGTCAGAAGGAGCAGCATACTTTTACGTTTGCCATTCTTCTTGACCGGTTGCTGCGGGGTTTGAGTCTCCGCATTTGCGCTCATGTTGTTCTCCACGATCTTCTTTTTTTTTCACATCGGCTGAGCCGACCTGTTTATCAGACAGGCCAGCAGTATGCGTGCTGGCCTGTCGGTTTTTTCATTTATAAATCTGGATTTCTGAGCGAGTCGGCGCGTTAGCGCAACGCTTCTAATACCGCGCCATCCTGCTCCATCTGGTCAAGACGGGTCAGAAGTTTACGGGTAATTTGCTCAAGCTGATCTTTTTCGGTGGTGCTGAGAGATGACCAAAGCTGATGCAGGCAGTTATGCTGAGGCGGTAACACCTCTTGCAAAAATGCGTGGCCTTTCTCGGTCAATTGCAGATGCAGACAGCGGCGATCGTTATCGCTTTCGCGACGTTCGATCCAGCCACGTTTTTCTAACTCATCCGCAATGCGGGTTGCGTTAGTGCGTGACGAGCCAAGCGCGCAACTCAGTTCAGAAGGCTGAATACTGTGGTTTTCCTGAGACTCCAGCGTAATCAACGCCATAAACAATGTCTCGTTAATCCCTTGAGCTTTCAGCATCTTATTGCGGTTTTCCAGCAGCTTGCCCTGCATGTGCATGCATAGACGAGTCAGAAGCACTTCCTGATAAGGGAACTCTTCGTAGCGGCTGGCGCGAAATTTTAGCATTTGTTCAATGGGCGTAAACGAACTATCCATTTGGGTATAACCTCATTAATTTCAGCCGATATAGTAACGACAGTGACAAATAAAGTAAATGTATTATTTATTTAAAATGATTGTTTTTATCTATAAGACAATCAGCATTTTCCAGGCTAATCCATAGCCCAGAGCACTCAGTAAGGTTGGAATGATGATGCTGCGGGTCTTATAGAAGCTTGCGCCCAGTATGACAAACCCCACCAGCGTAGGCACGAACCGACGAGAGTCGTGCATCACTTCTGGCGCGGTAGACACCACCAACAGGGCGCAAATTGATGCAATGCCAATGGTGTCGAGTAATATGCCCGTCGCGCCGCGCTTCGTCGGGCGAACATTCCCCACTCCAAGACGGAGCGGCAAATAACGAAAACAGTAGTTAACGCAGCCGACCAGCAGGCCAAGCAGCAAGACCTCATAGCTCATCGGGACCTCCCTGCCAAAATGACTGGATAAGAGCCGTCAGGCATCCGCAGACAATGCCTGCAAGGATGGCGGCAGGAATGGAAAACAGCATGACGCCAGCCAGCGCGCCGGCCAGTGCTGCAGTTACACAAAGTGCTTGTTGACGCTGGAAAGAGGCGAGCAGGAAGCTCATGAACAGCGCCGGGAGCATGAAGCCCAACGCCGCTTCAACTGCCGGGTAATCCTTGAGTAAACCACTACCGGAAAACGCGCCGATCACCGTGCCAAACACCCAGGAGGCCCAGGAGCATAGCGCAATGCCGATCATCCAGTTTTCACTCCAGCGCCGGTTATCCCGTACCAGCTTCGCCGTGGCGGCGGCAAAGACTTCATCGGTGAGGCCAAAGGCCCACAGCGCGCTTTTGGGTTTGCTCAGTCGCTGGGCGATTCGGCTACGCAGGGAAGGTCCGTACAAAACATGGCGTACATCCATGGCCATGACGGTCAGTGCGGCGACCCACAAAGAACTGCCTGCGGCGAGCATTGTGGTGATGACAAACTGGCTGGCTCCCGCATAGATAATGCAGGAGAAAAACACGCTTTCAACCGGAGTAAAGCCAAGGCGAGTGGCATTGAGACCAAATGCAAAAGCGACCGGAATATAGCTGATGACTATTGGCAGGCTGTCTTTGAATCCTTCAGTTAGCGTCGCAGAACTGGGTTCAGACTGGGATATCGGGCTTTCCATAGGGTTATAGGTTTCATTACCGAAATTAATATAAATTGGTTCAATGAGTTATAACCTTAGCAGACTGATGGGCTCCTTAACACCCTGCGGAGCCCAATCAGCGGTAAACATACGCTATATGCTTAATTTACGGCTTCCTGACGGTGATATCCTCGCCACCAGACCAACAGGTTGAGTAGGGCAACTGTCGTACCGGCCAGACAAACGCCAGCCCAACCGGCATGCTGCCAGGCGGAGGCCGAAATCAGCGAACCTGCCGCCCCGCCAATAAAATAGCTGGTCATGTATCCGGCGGTCAGGCGATTACGCGCGTCCGGATGAATGCGATAGATAACCGTCTGGTTGGTGATATGCACACCCTGAACGGTGAGGTCCAGGACCAGGATACCGATAATCAGCATTGGTACGGAACTATGCCCTAACCAGATAGCCCACCAGGAGAGCAGCAGTAATAACAGACCTGTGGTCGTGGTGAGATGTGATTTTCCCTTATCGGCAAAACCACCTGCCGGACGCGCGCCTAACGCCCCTGCGGCCCCTGCCAGGCCAAACAGCCCGATCGTTCCTTCGGAGTAGTTAAACGGCGGCGCGGCGAGCAAAAACGCCATAGAGGTCCAGAGAATACTGAAATTGGCAAAGGTCAGGCAGCCCAACATCGCGCGGGTACGCAGCAATTTATCATGGATAAACAGGCTGAATACGGAGCCTAACAGTTGCGGATAGTTGAGATGAGTATCTGATTTCATCTTCGGCAGACCGCGCCACAGCGCAATCGCCATCAGCGCCATTAATATCGATGCGACCCAAAATACGGTGCGCCAGCCGCCAAGATTGGCCAGTAATCCCGCCACGGTGCGCGCCAGCAGGATACCCAGCAGCAGGCCGCTCATAATGGTGCCGACAACTTTACCGCGCTTATCCGGCGTGGCAAGCGTCGCCGCCAGCGGAACCAGAATCTGTGCCACTACCGAGAACAATCCGGTAAGGGCGGTGCCGAGGATCAGCATGCCCAGCGACTGGCTGCTGGCGGTAATAAGCATGCCGCCTGCCGCTAACAGCGTCATGGAGACGATCAGCATCCGACGTTCAAACATATCGCCAAGCGGTACTAAAAACAGCAGGCCGGCGGCATAGCCGAGCTGGGCCGCGGTGACGATAAAGCCAGCGGTGCTGGCCGATAGCGAAAAGTTACGTGCGATGGTGTCGAGCAGCGGCTGCGCGTAATAGTTACTGGCGACGGCGAGGCCGGTGGCGATAGACATTAACAGGATCAGCGAAGGGCTAAGTCCCTGAGTGGTTTTCGTCATGGTTTTCAACTGAAAAATGGGTTGCAGAAAACAATCATAACGTAAGTGATTAAATGTTGCTGATTTGTTGGGTGATGGATTGTGTGGTTGGGAGGAGGGCGTGTAGGCCGGATAAGGCGCATCGCGCCACCATCCAGCATTGGTGTGATGGCGCTACGCTTATCAGGCCTACGAGGGGGTTATTTCTGCGCAGCCAGCGCTTCTTTCACCCAGCCATCAAACTGTTGCTGGTGGGCTTTGATCCAGCCGTCAACGTGACCCTGTACGTCGGCTTCAGATGCTTTCCCGTCGTGCATCATCGCGTTCTGCGCGTTGATATCCGCCAGCGGCAGCTTCATGACGGCAAACAGTTTCGCCGCAGCCGGGTTTTTCTCCGCCCAGGCTTTGTTGGCGACGATATGCATAGTGTTCACCGGGAAGCCGTAGTTGGCGCCGTTTGGCAGCTTGGTATCAATGTCTTTCTGCTCGCCTGGCAGGGAAGAGAACGGCACCTGCAGCCAGACCACATCTTTACCCGGTTTCATAACGTCGCTCACCCAGTACGGTGTCCAGGTGTAGTAAAGAATGGGTTTGCCTTCTTTAAAGCGGGTAATGGTGTCAGCCATCATCGCCGCATAGTTACCGTGGCTGACCTCGACGGTTTTTTCCAGATCGAAGGCTTTGTTCTGGTGGTTGATCACCGCTTCGCAGCCCCAGCCCGGCGAGCAGCCCATCATGTCTGCTTTTCCGTCGCCGTTGGTGTCAAAGATTTTGGCGATCTTCGGATCTTTTAACTGGGCAATGTTGGTGATTTTATACTGCTCAGCGGTTTTTTTATCGATCAGATAACCTTGCGCGGCACCCGTAACGAATACCCCCTCGCGATAGAACTTTTTGTCTCCGCCCGCTGCGGCATACATATCATCATGCAGAGGCTGCCAGTTCACAGCGGTAAAAGTTGCATCGCCAGAGGCAATGGAGGTATAGCCGACGTTGTAGTCAACTTCGCTTGTTTTGTTAACGGTATAACCCAGTTTCTCCAGCGCACGGGCGACCAGTTGCGTCTGGAAGGATTCTTCAGAGATAGTGCTCTGGATTGGCTGTACAGTGATGCCTTTGCCTGGCAGATCGGCAGCGAAAGTGCTGGTGGAGACAAGGGTGGCAAACGCTGTGGCAATAATGACGTTCTGTCGCATCGTTGTTCCTTAATTATTGGAGGGACGTATAGGCCCGGTAAGCAATGCGCCACCGGGCAACGGGTGAATTACTTCGTGAATGGGCGAGTGATAAGCCCAACGGGACCGGTGGTGTACCAGCGACGGTTACCACGGCTACGGGCGTCGCGACCGACAGCCTGCGTCAGGCGGTCGAGAATGATGGCGAGGATCACGATCCCAACCCCGCCGACGGTGGCAAGCCCCATATCCAGACGACCGATTCCGCGCAGAACCATCTGACCCAGTCCGCCGACGGCGATCATCGACGCGATGACGACCATTGAGAGCGCCAGCATCAGCGTCTGGTTGACCCCGGCCATAATGGTAGGCATCGCCAGCGGGAGCTGGACTTTAAACAGCATCTGACGCGGGCTGGCGCCAAATGAGCGCGAGGCTTCAATCAAGTCGGCTGGCACCTGGTTAATCCCCAGAATGGTCAGACGCACGATTGGCGGCAGGGCGAAGATAATCGTCACCACCACGCCCGGGACGTTGCCGATACCAAACAGCATGACGATCGGCACCAGATAGACGAACGCCGGTGTGGTTTGCATGGCGTCCAGCAGCGGACGAACAATTTTTGCCGCCCGTGGACTGCGCGCCAACCAGATCCCCATGGGTAGACCGATCACCACGCAGAACAGCAGCGCGGTTAGTACCAGCGCCAGGGTGATCATGGCCTGCGACCACGCGCCGATGGCCCCGATTGCAATCAATGAAATCAGCGTAGCAACGCCCATTCCAACGCCGGAAATCTGCCAGGCAATCAGAGCGAACAGGATAATCGCCACCGGGGCTGGCATACCCAACAGAAGCTGCTGGAAGCCGTTGAGAATATAATCCACCGGGACTCGAATGCCCTGGAAGACCGGACGGAAATGGGTAACGACCCAGTCGATCCCTTCTGTGACCCAGCTATCCAGCGGGATCAGCGTTTTATGGAACGGATCCATAATATTGAAATGCTCTGGCGCCGGCGCGGGTGCGCTGGTCAGCCAGTCTGCGCCACCGCCGTCAGCTGGCGCGCCTGATGGCGTACTCCAGGCATCGGCGGTTTGTGCGGCACTGTCGGCCGCTGGTGTGGTATCCCACGGATTGGTTTGATCAGCCATTGTTTGCCCCCTCACGATCTAAAGCCTGTAACAGCATGCGTTTTGAAATAATGCCCACATACTGCTGTTCCTCATCAACAACCGGCACCGCGCACGGGGCCTGGCCGACATGAGAAAGCAACTCGCTGAGAGGAGTTTGTGCATCCACGGCTAGCGGCTCATCGATCAATGCCGCTTCAATACCTTGCGCCTGACTTAATGCTGTTTTTAAAGAGTCGATAGAGACAACGCCGACGAATTTATTGCCGCGCTCGATCACGTAACCATATTCGCGATCTTTGTCCTGCAATAATTGCAGCGCTGAACGTGGACCGACCCCGGGCGTTTTACGAATTAAACCTTCAGGGCTACGACGTGAAATATCCTTGGCACTAAAGACCTGGCTAATATCAACGCCGCGGAAGAAGGTGCGTACATAATCATTGGCCGGATTATTCAGGATTTCATCTGGCGTGCCGACCTGGACCACTTCACCGTTTTGCATAATGGCAATTCTGTCGCCAATACGCATAGCTTCGTCGAGATCGTGGGAAATAAAGACCACGGTACGTTGATGTTTCGCCTGTAGTTTTACCAGTTCATCCTGCATCTCGGTACGAATTAACGGATCGAGGGCAGAAAAGGCCTCATCCATTAATAAGATGTCAGGGTTAATGGCTAATGCACGGGCGAGGCCCACACGCTGGCGCATCCCTCCGGAAAGTTCATCCGGGTATCCGTGAGCATAATTCTCCAGACCAACCTGACGCAGCGCATCTAACGCTTTTTCACGACGTTCATCCGCGCCAACACCGGCTAATTCCATGCCGAATGCCGTATTGTCCAGGACCGTCATGTGCGGCATCAGGGCAAAGGACTGGAAAACCATCGCAATCTTTTTTCTGCGCACCTCGCGAAGCTCAGCATCGGATATCCGGGCGATGTCTACGCCGTCAATCAATACTTGCCCGCGGGTGGGTTCAATCAGGCGATTGAGAAGGCGTACCATTGTGGATTTACCCGAACCGGATAATCCCATGATGACAAATATCTCGCCTTCTTCAATGGCCAGACTGGCGTTCTTAACGCCAAGCGATAGCCCTGTTTTATCCAGAATCTGCTCTTTTGAAAGTCCTTTTTCAATATATTTGAAGGCTCTCTGCGGATGCTCTCCAAATATCTTATAGAGATTTTTAACTTCTAATTTAATTGCCATGCAATAGAATGATTCCTGTTATTTGTTTATATCGATATATTACCTGATGGAAATAGTGACCTTTTTCTACCCTAACATACTGAGAATCTGAGACAACCCTGAATTTGTTTGTGGCACGAATATTGCCGAAGGCCATGTGGCGGGACTTCCCGTGATATAAGGGCTGAGCGCGAATGTGAATGGGGTAATATTTTTTGTAAATGGCAATGAAAAGTCGCCTGAATTGCTGAAATGCAGGCGAATAATGCGTCTGATATTGAGTGTAGATCACACAATTATATTTGCACGACAAAAGTGTGATCCTGTTAAAATATTTCCGCGAAAAATGTACGGTATTTCCCGCGGAAATGAGTGCTAGAAATTCCAGTCGTCGTCTTCGGTTTCGACAGCTTTTCCCATCACGTATGATGAGCCGGAACCCGAGAAGAAATCGTGGTTTTCGTCAGCGTTGGGCGACAGCGCAGCAAGGATTGCCGGGTTAACCTCCGCCATTTCTGGCGGGAATAATGCCTCATACCCCAAATTCATTAATGCCTTATTGGCGTTGTAGCAAAGGAAGGCTTTGACGTCATCCACCCAGCCGGTTTCTGCATACAATTCTTCCGTATAACGAGCTTCGTTATCATACAATTCCATCAGCCGGTCGAGGGCAAAATTCTTTAACTCCTCGCGTGCGGATTCAGAAATGTGCTCCAGACCTTTTTGATATTTATAACCAATGTAATACCCGTGAACTGCTTCATCACGAATGATCAGACGAATGAGATCGGCGGTATTGGTCAGTTTTCCGCGGCTGGAGAAATACATTGGCAACCAGAAGCCGGAATAGAACAGGAAGGATTCCAGAAACACGCTGGCAATTTTTTTCTTCAACGGTTCGTCGCTGGCGTAATGTGTCAAAACGATCTGTGCCTTGCGCTGGAGTGGGGTATTTTCTTCACTCCACGCGTAAGCCGCATCCACGTCTTTGGTCTGGCAAAGAGTGGAGAAAATTGAGCTGTACGAACGGGCGTGCACCGCTTCCATAAAGCTGATATTCGATAGCACCGCCTCTTCATGCGGCGTTAACGAATCGGCCATCAATGCTGGCGCACCGGCTATGTTCTGAATAGTGTCGAGCAGCGTCAGCCCGGTAAAAACGCGGATAGTCAGCTGCTGTTCGGCGGCGTTCAACGTTTGCCAGGCCGGGATATCGTTGGAGAGCGGGACCTTTTCCGGTAGCCAGAAGTTACTGGTCAGGCGATTCCAAACCTCGAGATCTTTATCATCCTCAATCTTGTTCCAGTTGATGGCACTCACGCGGGATAATGTCATGTTGTCCTCCTTACAGCGCGCATGACACGCAACCTTCGATTTCGGTTCCTTCCAGCGCCAACTGGCGTAGTCGGATGTAATACAGCGATTTGATGCCCTTACGCCAGGCGTAAATCTGCGCTTTGTTGATATCGCGAGTGGTGGCGGTATCGGGGAAAAAGAGCGTCAGTGAAAGCCCCTGATCGACATGCCGCGTTGCTTCAGCGTAGGTATCAATGATTTTTTGTGGACCAATCTCGTAGGCATCCTGATACAAGGCCAGATTCTCATTGGTCATAAACGGGGCAGGGTAGTAAACGCGCCCGGTTTTGCCCTCTTTGCGAATCTCCACTTTTGACACGATCGGGTGAATGCTTGATGTCGCATGGTTGATGTAGGAGATAGAACCCGTTGGCGGAACCGCTTGTAAATTCTGGTTATAAATGCCGTAGCGCATGACATCTTCACGCAGCTGCGACCACATTTCGCGCGTTGGCAGCGTAATGCCGCTGGCGGCAAACAGTGTGCGAACCTTGGCAGTTTTTGGCTGCCAGTCGCCCTGCAGATACTGGTTAAAATACTCACCGCTGGCGTAGCGGGACTGTCTGAATCCGGCAAAGGTTTTGCCGCGTTCCCGGGCGAGCTTCATCGACGTATTCAGCGCATGCCAGGTGATGGTGTAGAAATAGAGATTGGTGAAATCCAGCCCTTCAGGTGAGCCGTAGGCGATACCTTCCCGTGCCAGATACCCGTGCAGGTTCATCTGCCCAAGACCGATAGCGTGCGATGCGCTGTTCCCGGCCTCAATTGAGGGTACGCTGCGGATATGGCTCATGTCCGAAACGGCCGTTAAGCCGCGAACCGCCGTTTCCACGGTGCGCCCAAAGTCTGGCGAATCCATGGTATGAGCGATATTCAACGAGCCGAGGTTGCAGGATATATCGTGCCCTGTTTGTGCGTAATTGAGGTTTTCATCGTAGGTGGAAGCGCTATTAACCTGCAAAATCTCCGAGCACAGGTTGCTCATATTGATTCGACCGGCAATCGGATTGGCGCTATTCACCGTGTCTTCAAACATGATGTAAGGGTAGCCGGACTCGAACTGGATCTCGGCCAGCCGCTGGAAGAAATCGCGGGCGTTAATGTATTTTTTGCGCACTCGTTTGTCGGCAACCAGTTCGTCATACCGTTCAGTTACGGCGATATCACCGAATGGTTTGCCGTAAATTCGTTCCACGTCATACGGTGAAAACAGCGCCATTTGGGCATTTTCTTTGGCTAACTGGAAGGTGACATCCGGGATCACCACTCCAAGCGAGAGCGTTTTGATACGGATTTTCTCGTCGGCGTTTTCACGTTTGGTATCGAGAAAACGCAAAATATCCGGATGATGCGCGTGCAGATACACCGCGCCCGCACCCTGACGCGCCCCTAATTGATTCGCATAAGAAAACGCATCCTCCAGCATTTTCATTACCGGGATCACCCCAGAGGACTGGTTCTCAATGCGCTTAATGGGCGCACCCGCCTCACGCAGGTTAGAGAGCAAAAATGCCACGCCGCCGCCGCGTTTGGAGAGTTGCAGCGCCGAGTTGACCGCCCGTCCAATTGACTCCATGTTGTCTTCAATGCGTAACAGGAAGCAGGAAACCAGCTCGCCGCGTTGCTGTTTACCGCAGTTTAAAAAGGTTGGCGTGGCGGGTTGAAAACGCCCGGAGAGCATTTCATCGGTCAGTTGCAGAGCGAGCGCTTCATCGCCCTGCGCCAGAGTGAGCGCCACCATCGTTACGCGATCCTCAAAGTCTTCGAGATAGCGCTTCCCGTCGAACGTTTTCAGCGTATAGCTGGTGTAGAACTTCCATGCGCCGAGGAACGTCTGGAAACGGAATCCGCTGGCGTGGGCGTGGGCGAATAGCTTCAGCACAAACGCGCGATCGTAGCGGGCTAACACGCTGGCATCGTAATAGCCTTCATCCACCAACGTGTCCAGACGCGCCTGCTGGCTGGCAAACGTCACCGAGTTGGGGCGGACGTGGGCGGTAAAGAATGCCTCCACCGCCTGATGGTCTTTGTCGAACTGAATGCGCCCGGCCTTATCGTACAGATTCAGCATGGCGTTCAGGGCGTGATAATCCAGCGTCTGCTGTATTACACGTTCTGCGGTTGTCGTTGCCAAAATTCGCTCACTCCTTTTTGCACGTTGTCGATATCGCTTTGGGTGCCCATCAGCTCAAAGCGATAGAGCCACGGCACGCCGCATTTTTGTGAGATGACATCACCCGCGCGACCGTAGGCGTCCCCGAAATTGCGATTGCCGGAGGCGATCACTCCACGGATTAACGCCCGGTTGTGCGTATCGTTTAAAAAGCGGATCACCTGTCTCGGGACCGCGCCAGCTGTACCGCCGCCACCGTAGGAGGGCACGATTAAAATGTAAGGTTCGTCTACCCGGATCCGCTCGCGTTCGTTAAGCGGAATGCGGATGGCCGGCAGCCCCAGACGCTGCATGAAGCGGTGCGTATTTTCGGAGCTGCTGGAAAAGTAGACGAGCTGACTCATGCGCTGGCCACTTGAGGAGCCGGGCGCAGACGGTTGATCATGTCCGGGCGAAATCCTGACCAACTGGTTTCCCCTGCGACCACGACCGGTAACTGACGAAAGCCTTGATCGCGCAGGCGATCAGCCATATCGGGGTGTAAATCGACGTTTACCATCTCAAAGTCAAACCCGCGGCTTTCCATCGCCCGCTTAGTGGCGTGGCACTGAACACAGTTGTTACGAGTGTAAATGACAATGCGCATGATTCGTATTTCCATCTAAAAGTAAAAGAATGACGCGATAGAGGGCGTCAGGTTGCGTGTGTCTTGATAGAGGAGATACTAGATGTAGTTTTAAAAAGATTCAACCATACAAGATATGGTAATTTTAGATTGATGAGGGCATGGGTGATGAGCGTGACGGAGGAAGTGATAGAAACTATGGCAGGTTGCCGGATGGCGTTTATGTCGCCATCCGGCAGCGCAGAATCACATGCGCATCCCTACCGCCAGACGGTTAAAGCAGTTCATCAGGCTAATAGCAAACGTCAGATCGCTAATCTCTTTCGCGTTAAAATGGTCGAGCAGCGGCAGATAAACGTCATCTTCGGCATGGGTGCTGGCTATATGGGTGACGGATTCGGCCCACGCCAGCGCCGCACGCTCCTGCTCGCTGAAGTGATGACTCACCCGCCAGCCTGCCAGCGCGTCCAGTTTGGCCTGCGCAACACCGGATTTGCGCAGCGCCTTACTGTGCATTTCCAGGCAAAAGGCGCAGCCGTTGATTTGCGAGACTCGCAGGTAAATCAGTTCCGTCAGCGTAGGTTCCAGCGCGCAGTTTTCCAGCGCTTTGCTGGCCTGAACCAAAGCGTTATAGATTTCAGGACTGAGTTCATAATAGGGCTGGCGTAACATTGTCATGGTATTTCTCCTCGTTTGGATGACCCGCAATGTAGCACTATAATGGACTGCTACAGAGAGCCATATTGTTGCCAAAAAAGCAGACCATAAATGCCACGCTATCAGCAAATCGCCCGTCAGTTAAAAAACGCCATTGAGAAAGGTGAACTAAAGCCAGGCACAAGATTGCCCTCCAGTCGGACCTGGGCCCAGGAGCTGGGGGTATCACGTTCGACGGTGGAAAATGCCTATGCAGATCTGGTGGCGCAGGGCTGGCTCACGCGGCGCGGGCAGGCAGGAACATTTGTCAGTGAGCAACTGCGACCGGAAAACGCACCTGTGTCTCCCGCCATCTTCGCCGGAGAAAACCCCAGGCCGCAGCCTTTTCAGATGGGATTACCCGCACTCGATCTCTTCCCGCGGGACGTCTGGGCGCGGGTGATGGGGCGGCGTTTACGCACCCAAACGCGTTTTGACCTGGCCGTGGGCGATGTTTGCGGCGAACGGGTTTTACGTCAGGCGATTGTCGATTACCTGCGCGTCTCACGCAGTATTGAGTGCCAGCCGGAGCAGATTTTTATTACTTCAGGCTACGCGGCATCAATGACGTTAATCCTGCGCGCTCTGTCTCAACCCGGTGAGGGGATGTGGGTCGAAGATCCTGGCTTTCCGTTGATTCACCCCGTGGTGGCTCAGGAGCGCATTGAGCTGATGCCGGTGGCAGTTGATGCCGATGGCCTGGATGTCTGCGCTGGGATCCGTGACTACCCGCAGGCGCGTTTTGTGCTGCTCACACCCGCACACCAAAGTCCGCTGGGCGTCGCCCTGTCATTAGACCGTCGCCACCAACTGCTTGAATGGGCGACTCGGGCACAGGCGTGGATCATTGAAGATGATTACGACAGTGAATTTCGCTATCACGGTAAACCGTTGCCGCCGCTAAAAAGTCTGGATGCGCCCCAGCGGGTGATTTATGCCGGAACGTTCAGCAAATCGATGTTTCCGGCTTTGCGCACGGCATGGCTGGTGGTACCCCTGACTCAGGTCGAACATTTTCGTCAGCAGGCGGCGCTAACGGCCTGTAGCGTTCCGGTTTTATGGCAGCAAACGCTGGCGGATTTTATGCAAGATGGCCACTTCTGGCGCCACTTAAAACGTATGCGCCAGAATTATGCCCTGCGACGTCAATGGATGGAAAACGCGCTGAGCGAACAAGGATTTAACGTCATTCCTCAGGAAGGAGGGATTCAGTTGGTGATAACTGTCGACGGAGATGATGTTGCGCTAGTGCGCAAAGCGAATCAGGCCGGGCTGGCGGTTCAGGCGTTAAGCCGCTGGCGAATAACTTCAGCAGGAAAGGGGGGAATATTGCTGTCGTTTACCAACATCAGCTCGGTGGAAATGGCGCAGCAGGCGGCGTATCAACTGCGGATGTCGCTGACATAATTCTGCGCGGTTCTTAAGATATTCGTCCCACCATCGCCACTCGTTTATGGACTTTTCTGAAAGCGTTGCTAATGCTGAATCAGGTAAGGTAAGCCCGCAGTAAAAAAGATAACGAGGAAAATATATGTATTTACGACCTGATGAGGTGGCGCGCGTACTTGAAAAAGTGGGCTTTACCGTCGATGTAGTGACGCAAAAAACGTACGGCTATCGTCGTGGCGAAAATTATGTGTACGTTAACCGTGAAGCACGTATGGGACGTACCGCATTAGTTATCCATCCCACGCTAAAAGAGCGCAGCTCTTCGCTGGCGGAACCTGCGACGGATATTAAAACCTGCGATCACTACCAGCAATTCCCGCTATATTTAGCCGGAGAGACTCACGAACATTATGGTATTCCGCACGGCTTCAGTTCGCGAATTGCGCTTGAGCGTTATCTGAGTGGGTTGTTTGGCGACGTTAGTTCAAACTAATAATGCGACTGGCAGGGCCAGTCGCGAAGAGATCTGTCAGGCTTTAGCCTGATGATAGCTGCTGACCTTAAACAGGCGGCGGCAATAATCAAGAAAGTAGCCATAGACCGCGCCCATTAGCATTGATACCACGATGTTCGAACTTACTGCAGCCGTAATCTGGTGCCAGTCGGCGCCAACCGTCAAAAGAATAATCACATACACTGGTGACTGGAAGGTAACATAAGCCAGCACGTCCGCCAGGTTTTTCCCCCATCCTGCTTGCGTGGCTTTACGCGCCGCGCGCATAAACAAATCGCGATACATGCCGTATGGCCACGCGATCAGGATGTTGACGGGGATAGCCACCAGTCTGGAGTACAGAGACTGTTCGAAGCTCATTCCTGAAAGGAATATTTCGATCAACATGTTCACGACAGAACAATAAACAACCATCGCGAACGTGTCTGCTACTGCATGACGCAAGCGTGACTGCGGAGAGAACATGTTAATGCTCCTTGTAAAAAGGGAAAAAAAAGTTTTGAATACCTTCTTGCTAGTGATTTGTCTTGCTGCTTTCGCGTTTGAATAGGATATCTGCCTGGATAATAACTAGCAACTAGCTTAAAATTTTTATTTATTACCTTTTTGTCGATAAAATGCTCTGCAATGGTTTGTTTTTTGTTCGTTTTGGTATTTTCGTTGCTGATTTAATTAAAGGCATTTTAGATCAATGGGTTATGGAAATTTGTTTTTCTGAATTTTTTGCGCTCCTTTTCTCAATGTTGACTAATGTGCAATATGTATACGCACCGGCTCCGCGCGATGTTGTGGCCTGTTTCTCGAGTGATACCCTGAGACTCCTTGCAGGTATATTTATAGCGACTAGCAGAGGAATAGAATATATCGCATAGGCGATATCAAAATGGATGCTATAAATACACGAATTAGCTTTTTTGATTAGTAATATGCGAATAAATTAGACTGGAAATATAATAAGCAGTTGCATACAATATTTAGTGTAATACCGTTTTTATGTTTTACGTTAAAGAGGTTTTGTTAATATGAGTTCAATGTTAAAAAACTTAAATAATATCCGCTCGTTGCGTGCAATGGCTCGTGAATTTTCCGTTGATGTGCTGGAAGATATGCTTGAAAAATTCAGGGTAGTGACCAAAGAACGCCGCGATGAAGAAGAACAACTACAGCGCCAACGTGCAGAACAGCAGGAAAAAATTAATACTTTGCTGGCGCTGATGCAGGCAGACGGGATCAATCCGGAAGAACTGCTGAGCATGACGCCTGCGATGGCAGGTTCAGTTAAAAAACGTCAGCCGCGCCCGGCGAAATATCGTTTTACCGATCTCAATGGTGAAACAAAAACATGGACCGGACAGGGTCGCACACCGAAGCCAATTGCCCAGGCACTGGCTGCCGGTAAATCTCTTGATGACTTTTTGATCTGATTATTAATGCGGTGAGGGCGACCTCACCGCTTATTTTCAGCAAACGCCAAAATCACCCTCTTCGGTATATCGCGTCACGTCAGCTGCTTTTAGCGTGAATTTTTCGCCGCTTTCATTACTGGCGTGTACCGCCACAATGTGATCGCCATTGACTTCGACAACTTTCAGTTTAGGTCCACCCATGCGTGGTTGAACCAGATCGCCAGGTTTAAACATATTGCTCTCCTTTATTTATCGCAGAACTCACCATAGATCACGTCAATCAGCGGGTACAGCGCAGTTTCAATGATTACTGCTTAATGAGTACGTCGGTTCCAGGGCATGATATCCAGCAATCGCGCCATGCCGCAAAAGCCGGTCACGCCAGCGAGTATTAGCCCGGCGCCCACAAAACCGCTCAGCAGGAAGAAGGCGCTGCTAACGGTGTAGCCCAGAATGACGCCGAGTAAGGCAAGGCTGCCTGCGGCTATCTGCACCTGGCGCATCAGCGGTAACGGTTGTGAACGATCTTTTGCCACCGGAAAACCTGCGGCTTTCCAGCCGTCAATGCCACCTTCCAACAACCAGACCTGCGCAGGCGCGGCAATAGCGTTCAGTTTTGTCGCCGCGTTTTGTGTACGTTTGCCTGACTGGCAGTGAAAAATCACCTGCCCGGCGCGTAAATTCGCAGGCAGCGATCCCTGCTCTAGCGTAGGTAATGGCGCCAGATGTGCCTCCGGAATATGCTCGTACAGATACTCGTCAGCATCGCGGATATCAATCAGTTTTGCGCCTTGTGCGACCAGCGTCTGCGCCTCGCGTGGGGAAATCGTCCCAATGGTCATGATGGCTCCTTATGGGCAATACAGTGTTTTTAATGTGGCGATCAGTGAATTCACGGCCGCATTTTTGATGGAGTACAGGATGCGCTGGGCATCGCGTTGGCTGTCTATCAGGCCCTCTTCGCGCATACGCGCCAGATGCTGCGAAGTGGCGGAAGGACTCAGGCCGGTAACACGGGCTAATTCGCCCGCGCTGGTACCGGGTGAGCCGCAGAGCATGCACAAAATCAGCAACCTTTTCGGGTTACTCATCGCTTTTAGCAGGGCGGCAGCCTGCTCAGCGCTGGCCTGGAGTTGTTCAAGTTCAGTCATATGTATTTAAGCATGTTCTAAATTAAGATTATTCTAAAATAAACGGTCAACGTACGCCAGCGTAAAGAGCGTAAAGGAGGGTAAAACAGCAGGGGAAGGCTGGCAGAGTTAGGTACACTGACTATGCTTAGAGATAAAATCTCTTTTTAAACAATGAGTAACTTTTTGCTTGTATGGAGTGTGTATGGGTTTCTGGAGAATCGTTTTTACTATTATTCTGCCCCCGCTTGGCGTGCTGCTGGGGAAGGGGTTCGGCTGGGCATTTATCCTCAATATTGTTCTGACGCTGCTGGGCTACATCCCGGGTCTGATCCACGCCTTCTGGATACAAACGCGTAACTAATTACCTTTCTACTACGGCGCTTTGGCGCCGTTTTCTTTGCGCTCCTTACTCCTCTGCTACACTTCCTGGTGTTGATTGTTAACTACTGAGGTGGATATGGGACTCTTTAATTTTGTAAAAGATGCGGGTGAAAAACTGTGGGATGCGGTTACTGGCAACCATGACACTGCCGATCTGGCAAAAAAGGTACAGGAACACCTGAACAAAACGGGCATCCCGGATGCGGATAAAGTGAACGTCCAAATTAACGAAGGTAAAGCCACCGTTTCTGGCGATGGATTAAGTCAGGAAGCGAAAGAAAAAATTCTGATTGCGATTGGCAATATCTCTGGTATTGCCAGCGTCGACGATCAGGTAAAAACTTCTGCGCCGGCGAGTGAAAGCCAGTTTTATACCGTAAAATCAGGGGATACCCTGAGCGCTATTGCCAAACAGGTATACGGTAACGCCAACCTGTATAACCAGATATTTGAAGCGAATAAACCGATGCTGAAAAGCCCGGATAAAATTTATCCAGGGCAGGTTTTGCGTATTCCAGAACAATAAGAATGTTCAGGCTTATTACGTCAGCAATTTGCCGGACATCGCTTGTTGAATAATCGGAATGGGCGTCAGCAGGTGCTGGCGCATTAATTCGCTGGCACGTGCGGCATCGCGTGCCAGAATTGCTTCGGTCAGCGTTTGGTGCTGATCGTGTTTATCTTCCAACATCTCCACCGACAGCACCGTCTTTCGCAGCCAGATAAACCGGTAGCGCGCCGCCAAATCGAATAGCCGTTCGCGCATTTGCAGCAGATACTGTGAACCGCAGCCAGCGACAATTGCCGAGTGAAAAGCCTGATGGCGCTGATCCCACTCGTCGAGCATCTGTTCACTGGCGTCAACGGCTTCAAGCTTGCCGAGCATATGCGCCCGCGCCAGGATTTCAGCTTCCCAGGCGTCGCCGCCGCGTTCAATGGCCAGCGCGACCAGCATGGCTTCCATATTGGCGCGGGCATCGAAAATATCGAGTAACTCCTGTTCGGACATTGGGGCGACACGATACCCTTTCTGATTGACCACCGTGACCAGCCGCTCGGCAACCAACTGCGAAAGCGCTTCGCGTAACGGTCCCACGCCAAGCTCATAGCGTGAGGTCAGCAGGCTCATACGCAGTTTTTCATCAGGCTGATACACACCGCGGATGATGTCGTTTTTCAGCCAGCGGTATCCATCAATGGCCGTCGGTTGGGGAATGGCGGTCATGGTCTTACTCCTGAACGGTTTTCCCGGCCTGCGCCGGGAAAAGGTTTAATGCGTATTTTGCAACGGTGCTTTTTGCCACGATAGCAGTTTTTTCCAGCGTGACATAATAGGCACGGTGCAAATAATTCCTATGGCTAACAACCCGGTAGAGATAACTTCCAGTTGTTGAGCCGGGCGAAAGAGCATCACCACCAACACAAAGATAATAAAGGCGATTACCAGCCAGGTAAGCCACGGATAGAGCCACATTTTCAGTTTAATTTCACCGCCTCGCGCCAGCAGGATTTTGCGCATCCGCAGTTGGGAAATTGCAATCACCAAATAAACCAGCAGGGCGATGGCACCGGAGCTGTCGATCAGGAATTTGAACACCTTGGCCGGGGCGTAATAGTTGACCACCACGGTGAGGAACGCGGCACCCGTAGACAGCAACACCGCCACATAAGGCGTTTTACTCCGGTTCGTTTTACCCATAAAGGCGGGAGCATCGCCACGACGGCTCAGGGAGTAAAGCATACGCGACGACGTATACAGCGCGGAGTTCAGACAACTGGTTACCGACAGCAATATGACACAGTCCATGATCAGCTTCGCGTGTGGGATATGCAGTAACTCCAGCACCGAGCGGTAAGAGCCCACCTCTTTCAGTCCCGGCATGTTCCACGGAATCAGCGCGACGACCACGAAAATAGAGCACAGATAGAAGATGGAGATACGCCAGATAACCGAGTTGGTGGCGCGGACGATGTGCTTATCCGGGGTATCGGACTCGGCGGCGGCGATGGTAACAATCTCTGCGCCCATAAAGGAGAACATGGTGATTAGCATCGCGCTGATCACCGCGCCAAAGCCGTTGGGCATGAAGCCGCCCTGATCCCACAGGCGCGAAACTCCGCTGACCTCGGCATAGGGGTAGAAACCGCTAATCGCCACCGCGCCGAGAGTGATAAACGCCAGTATGGCAATCACTTTGCACAGCGCCAGCCAGAACTCGAACTCACCGTAATTTTTGACGCTCAGCAAATTACTGCCGGTTAATGCCAACGTGATAACCAGAGAAAACAGCCAGATAGGAATGCCTGGAACCCAGGAGTGCAGAATGATGGCGGCGATATTCGCTTCCAGCGGGATAACCAACACCCAGAACCACCAGTACAGCCAGCCGATGGTATAACCCGCCCACGGCCCGATGGCCTTATCGGCGTAGGTGGAAAAGGAACCGGTATCCGGGGTGGCAACGGCCATTTCGGCCAGCATGCGCATAATCATCACCACCAGCAATCCGGCGAACAGATAGGCCAGTAATACTGCGGGACCGGCTTCTGCAATCGCCACGCTTGAACCCACAAACAAACTTGCGCCGATAACCCCGGCAATAGACAGCATGGTGACGTGGCGTGATTTCAGCCCGCCCCCTAAATCATGTGATTGTGACACTTGCCCCATCTTTTAAACCTCTCGAAAGTATTTCACTTGGGAGAGCACCCCGGCATTCCCGCGCCGGGGCACGCGTATTTATTGTTATTGACCCTGTCTGCCGGATGGCGGCTCCGCCTTATCCGGCCTGAGGATTGCGTTTTTTATTGGTCGAATGCGGTGTTAACCCTGCTTCGCTTCGGCAAAACACTGAGCGATAATGTCCAGCCCCTGGCGGATTTGGGCATCTTCAATGGTCAGTGGGACAAGAATGCGCAGTACGTTGTAGTAAGGTCCGCAGGAGAGCAGGATCAGCCCTTTATCGCGCGCACGCGCGACGATTTCCGCGGTCAGTTTGGCGTTTGGTTTCGTGTGATCGCCGTCTTCAAACAGTTCGATTGCGATCATCGCTCCCAGCCCGCGTACATCGCCAATCTCGCGGTGGGTTTCCGCGATAGCCAGCAGGCCTTCGCGCAGGGTTTGCCCCAGGTCGTTGGCTTTTTGCAGCAGATTTTCCTGTTCGAAAATATTCAGTACCGCCAGTGCGGCGGCACAGGCAATCGGGTTACCGGCATAGGTACCGCCCAGACCGCCCGGTGGGATAGCGTCCATGACTTCGGCGCGCCCGGTCACTCCCGCCAGCGGGAAGCCACCGGCGATAGATTTGGCGAAGGTGGTGAGATCGGGCGCAACGCCCATCTGCTCCATAGCGAACAGCGTACCGGTACGGCCCGCGCCGCTCTGTACTTCATCGGCAATCAGCATGATGCCGTGCTCGTCACAAATGGCGCGCAGACGTTGCATAAAAGCAGGAGAGGCGGCGTAAAAACCACCTTCGCCCTGGACGGGCTCAATCACGATGGCGGCAACATCTTCCGGAGCGGCATCATTTTTGAAGATACGGTGAATGCTGGCGATAGCATCGTCTTCACTGATGCCGTGCAGCGGGCAAGGATAAAGCGCACGGTACACGTGGCCCGGCATCAGTCCCATTCCTGCAGAGTACGGGTTTACTTTCCCGGTCAGCGACAGGGTGTAGTGGGTTCGACCGTGGTAAGCGCCGCTGAAGGCGATAGTGCCGGTTCGTTTGGTGGCAGCGCGGGCGATTTTCACCGCGTTTTCCACCGCTTCCGAGCCGGTTGTCACCAGCAGGGTTTTTTTAGCGAAATCGCCCGGCACTTTCTTATTCATGATTTCGCACAGATCCAGGTACGGCTCATAGGCCAGCACCTGAAAACAGGTATGGGACAGCTTTTTCAACTGTGCTTCTACCGCAGAGACGATCTGCGGGTGCAGGTGGCCGGTGTTCAGCACCGCAATACCGCCAGCAAAATCGAGGAATTCACGGCCTTCAACGTCCCAGACTCGACAGTTTTCTGCACGCTCGGCAAAAATAGGGTGGATTTGTCCTACGCCACGGGGAACGGCGTTGCTGCGGCGTTGCATAAGTTCTTTGTTGGTGCTCATCAGGTGTTCTCCAGTATTTATTTTATTAAAGGCCGATGCACATATATTTGATTTCTAAGTAGTCTTCGATGCCGTATTTCGATCCTTCACGGCCAAGACCGGAGGCTTTGATTCCCCCAAACGGGGCGACTTCGTTGGAGATAATGCCGGTGTTAATCCCGACAATGCCGTATTCCAGCGCTTCGCCAACGCGAAAGACGCGGCTCAAATCACGGGCGTAGAAATAGGCGGCCAGACCAAACTCGGTGTCATTGGCCTGAGCGATGACGTCAGCCTCGTCCTTAAACCGGAACAGCGGAGCCAGCGGGCCGAACGTCTCTTCTTTGGCGACCTTCGCGTTATCAGGCACATCCACCAAAATGGTGGGCTGGAAGAAGTTGCCGCCGAGTGCGTGAGGTTTGCCACCCGCGATAATGCGCGCGCCTTTATCCAGAGCATCGGCGATGTGTTCCTGCACTTTGGCTACCGCTTTCTCGTCGATCAGCGGCCCGGTGGTGACGTCAGGCTGCAGACCATCACCGAGGTGCAGTTTGCTCACTGCCTGCTGGAGTTTTTCGGCAAAACGGTCATACACGCCGTCCTGCACGTACAGGCGGTTGGCGCAGACACAGGTTTGGCCAGCGTTACGGAACTTTGATGCCAGTGCGCCTTCCACGGCTTTATCGAGATCGGCATCGTCAAAGACGATAAACGGCGCATTGCCGCCCAGCTCCAGCGACACTTTTTTGATGTCTTTGGCGCACTGCTGCATTAACTGACGGCCAATTTCGGTTGAGCCGGTAAATGACAACTTGCGTACCAGCGGGTTGCCAGTTAGCTCGTTGCCGACCGCGCTCGCTGAACCGGTCACCACGCTGAAAACGCCTGCCGGGATCCCGGCGCGATTGGCAAGCTCTGCCAGCGCCAGTGCGGAGTAGGGGGTCTGGCTGGCCGGTTTAAGCACCATTGTGCAACCAGCCGCCAGCGCCGGACCGGCTTTGCGGGTAATCATCGCCGCGGGGAAGTTCCACGGCGTAATCGCGGCGGTAACGCCGATCGGCTGTTTGATGACGATTAGGCGTTTGTCGGCCTGGTGGCCGGGGATCGTATCGCCATAGATACGTTTGCCCTCTTCGGCAAACCACTCAATAAAGGAAGCGGCATAGGTGATTTCACCTTTGGCTTCTGCCAGCGGTTTACCCTGTTCCAGGGTCATCAGACGGGCGAGATCGTCCTGATGCTCAATCATCAGGTTGAACCAGCGGCGCAGGATGTTGGCCCGCTCTTTGGCGGTCAGCGCACGCCAGGCAGGCAGAGCGCGGTTAGCGGCGTTAATCGCTTCGCGGGTTTCATCCGCCCCCATTTTCGGTACGCTACCTAATTGCTGACCGTTGGCGGGGTTGGTCACCGCGATGGTCTCGCCGCTGTTGGCGTCACGCCAGTTGCCGTTGATCAGTGCCTGCTGGCGAAATAAGGTTGGATCGTTAAGTTGCATAATTGCGTCCTGTCTAAATCGTTTTAACGGGTGAATGCGGCGTGTAATGTTTCCACGCTACGTGCCGCACGCAGCGTGCGTCCGGGATTACTCTGGTTCTCCAGCAGCGCATGAACTTTGCTGACAATATGCGCGCCGATAGGGATCGCCGACGTTGCTGCCGGAGAAGGCGCGTTACAGGTGTGAATTGAGCGTGGCGTGGTGACAAACAGGAAATCGTCGATTAGCTTGCCGTCCGGCGACACAGCCTGTGCCCGCACGCCTGCAGGCCAGGGCTGCAGATCCTTGAGCGTCAGACTCGGGCAGTACTTTTGTACCAGCCGCAGATAACCGCTTTTGCACAGCGAATTCTTCATTTCGCCAAGTCCTGAGCGCAGGTTGTTTTGCAGCACGCGACGAATGCCGGAAGAGCTGAGGATCTCCAGCGTATCGCTGAGCGAGAAGTCGCGTTTACGGTAGCCTTCACGTTTAAATGCCAGTACCGCGTTGGGGCCCACGGTGACGCTGCCGTCAATCATCCGGGTCAGATGAACGCCGAGAAACGGCATCGCCGGGTCGGGGATGGGGTAGATCAGATGGTTGACTATCTGGTTATGTTCTGACGCCAGACGGAAATATTCGCCACGGAACGGACAGATGATAAAGCCGGGTTCAACGCCGAGCATTTTCACTAGTCGGTCCGCCATCAGGCCAGAGCAGCTGATCAGCGTCGCTCCCTCAAATTCCTGACCCTGACGGGTATGTACGACAACGCCCGCAGCGTGCTCTTTTAGCGCGCTGACCTCAGCGTTGTAGATAATCTCACCGCCTTTGGCCTGAAATATCTTCGCCATCGCAGCGGTGACTTCGCGGTAGCTGACGATCCCGCTCGACGGAACAAAAATACCGCCCAGCCCGGTGATGTTGGGTTCACGCTCGCGAAGCTCCTGCGCATTCAGCCATTCGCGCTCAAGGCCGTTAGCGGCGGTGCGATCCCACAGCGCGCGCATGCGCTCCATTTCCAGATCGGAGGTGGCAACCAGCATTTTTCCGCAGACGTCGTAGCGGATGCCGTTTTGGTCGCAAAAGGCTTTTGTGGCGCGATTTCCGGCCAGGCAAAACTGCGCCTTCAGGCTGCCGGGGGTGTAATAGACCCCGGCATGAATTACGCCGCTGTTGTGGCCCGTCTGATGACAGGCCGGGCCGGACTCTTTTTCCAGCAGCGCGATTCTGGCGTCCGGATAGACATCAATCAGCTGCATGGCGGTCGACATGCCGATAATGCCGCCGCCAATAATCACAAAATCATACATCCGCTTTATTCCTTCGCGCTTACTGATGAGTCTGGTAGTGGTTTGTCGCGTAAGCGAAATAACCACGCTGGCGCATCAGCTCGCGGCGCAGGTCAGGATGCGAGGTGAAGCGATCGCGACCGTGCAACCAGAACAGGTTGTTGATTAGCAGGAATTTACCGACTGAAACCGGAACGGAAATAATGGCCTTGCTGGTTTCCAACGCATCGGACAAATCGCTCAGCCAGACGCCTTCTTCATAATCTTTTGGCTGGACGAACTGGTCGATGTAGCGCATCACCGGGCGGCCCTGCTGGTCAACGTCAAACACCGGATGGAACACTTCCTGGCTGACGTTTTTGCTTGGCGGTGCGGCAAAGCGCATGGCGCGACGCGCCAGCGGGTGGGCAAAGTACTGATCCAGATGTTCCCAGTCGTCGAGGTGCAGCAGCAGCGAGTTACCGCCGGTCATGTTCTGCTCGTCAATCTTCATCATCAGCACATAGTCGGTGATTTCTTCGAGGTAGGTTCCGTCGTTATGCAGTTCCATTACACGGTGCGGCTGGCGCAGATAGCTGTCTGAGTTATCAACGTTTTTCACCACAAAACGGGCATAGTATTGACCGCTCATCGCATCAAAATTGGAGCGCCCGATAAGATGCGCTACCGCCGTCGCCAGCTTGACCATCTCTTCAGCCTGTGCCACATCATCCACGCCAACGGCGTTGATCAGCAGTGCGCCTTCGGCACGATCGAGCAACGTTTTCAGCAGCAAAGGCTGCAACTGATTGCCGCACAGGTCGTCGAGGATCTTGCCCACTTTGAAGCGCAGGAAGGATTTGTATTCCAGTGCCTGCACCGGCCACTGCGCTACGGCTTTCAGAAATTGCTCAGTGGTCTCAGCGGAAAAAGTCAGCTCCAGCAGGCGTGGGGACTGGGCTGATGGTTTCAACGTGAAACCGCTGTAGTGCTGGGCTGGATCATCAGCGTTCGGTTTTACGGCAGTCAGTGCGTTCATCAAATCGTTCCTCTCAGTAGATTGTCAGGGAGATATGGCGCAGCTCGTTTCGTAGCCATAAATTAAAAATATCTACATTTTTGAAAAACGCGCACAGAATGGGTTTATTTGTTTATTATTTGTGATCAAAAACAACAATTATTTAACATTATAAAAAGTGAGGTTAAGTACGGAGAGGAGAAGGGAGGACAGGTAATGTTATTTTAAAACAAAGAGTTAATTATTCTGCCGCTGAGGGTAACTCAACGGCAGCAGCAAAGTCAGTAACCGACTTTATAAATGCGCCCGGTTTGGATGCCTTCCACGCTGCGGCGATAGGCATTGGCAACGGTAGCGGCGGGGACGCTTTCAAAGCCAGGGAAGAAACCATCGTATGCTTCGGCGGATTCACTGAGTACGGTTGGGCTTATCAGGTTAATGCGCTGACCACGACCTAGCTCACAGGCAGCAGCGCGCACAAATCCTTCCAGCCCGGCATTGATCGTTGCTGCATTCGCCCCTTGTGTGATGGGTTCATGGGCGATAATGCCGCTAATTAGCGTAATCGAGCCGCCATCATTGAGGAAATGTTGCCCGGTTAATGCCAGACGTATCTGGCCTAATAGCTTATCCTGTAATCCCTGATTAAAGTCCTCGTCGGTCATTGTCGACAGCGGACCAAAGAACAGGTTGCCGGTGGCGGAAACGATCGCATCTATCCGACCGACTTTTTCAAACAATGCCCCGACACTCTCCTGCGAGGTGATATCGACCTGGTAATCTCCCCGCGTGCGACCTACGCGGATCACCTCATGTTTACGGCTTAACGTTTCTGTAACTGCGCGCCCCACTGTACCGCTGGCACCAATAATGACGATTTTCATAACCACCTCCAGAATAGTGTGAGCCACTATTCTTTAATGAAAATGAAATCGGATAAACTGGCTATAAGTTAGATGATTACTAACCAGAGGTTTGTAATATGGATAAGCTGCGCGGCATGGAAACGTTTATCGCCGTGGTGGAGAGCGGAAGCTTTACCTCCGCGGCAACAAGACTCGAGATGTCTGCGGTGATGGTGGGAAAATATATCACCCAACTCGAAGCACAGCTCGGCACGCGTCTGCTGGAGCGCAATACTCGCCGCCAGAGCCTGACCGATGCCGGGCGTGTCTATTTTGAAGAAGCCCGCCGCGTGCTGGAGCAGGTGTCGATAGCCGAGCGTTCGGTAGAGCGTCTGCGGCTGGCCCCTGCGGGGACGCTGCGCATTAGCGCGCCTACTTCTTTTGGCGCTTGCGTTATCTCGCCGCTGGCCGCTGCGTTTTTACAGGCCTGGCCAGAGGTGCGCATTGAGTTGGATCTGACCAACCGGATGGTTGATCTGGTGAATGAAGGCGTCGACCTGGCGATCCGTATTGGCGATATCCATCAGACTGATGTGGTGGCGAAATACCTGTGCCCTTACCGTATGGCGATCTGTGCATCAAAGGATTATCTTGCCCGTCATGGCACGCCCCTTACGCCTGCGGATCTGGTGGATCATCTGTGCCTGTCCCATACCGTGTGGACAGCTCGCAATGAATGGATACTGCCTGGCGTGACGGGCGAAGTTAGATGGAAGCGCGATGCGATCCTGCGCTGTAACGATGGTCATGGCCTGCGTATGGCGGCGGTAGCGGGGGCCGGACTGTTATTGCAACCGGAGGTGCTGCTGGCGCAAGAGTTGGCTACCGGGAAACTGATTCGGATACTGGAAAAGTTTACGCCGCAGCCGCGGCCGATTCATCTACTGTGGCGACAAGATTTGCGTCCGCTGCCCAAGCTGACGCGGTTTGTTGAGCACGTACTCAGTGCCGTTCAGGAATTAAGATGAAAATGCCGGATAAGGCGCGTCAGCGCCGCTATCCGGCATATTATTAGCTGATATCCACCTGCGGTTTGCTGTTACGTTTACGAATCAGGCGTAGCACTGGCGGGACCACGATAACCAGTACCGCCATCACCAGCAACACTTTCGCCACGCCGCTGGCCCACAGAATATCCATATTACCGTTACTGATAGACAGCGCCCGACGCAGGTTCTGCTCCAGCATTTCCCCGAGAACGAAGCCTAAAATCAACGGCGACATCGGGAAGTGCATTTTGCGCAATATGTAGCCCAGCACGCCGAGGGCAACCATCAGCACCAGATCGAAAGTGGTGCTGTGGACGGCATACACGCCCACCGCGGAGACTGCCGCGATAGCCGGTACCAAAAACCACAAGGGGATGGTCAGCATACGGGTAAACAGGCCGATCAACGGGATGTTCATCACCAGCAGCATCACGTTAGCAATCAGCAGCGCCGCAATCAGCCCCCAGACGATGTCCGGCTGTTCGGTGAACATGGCCGGACCCGGTGTGATATTGTACAGCGTCAGCGCGCCCATCATCACCGCCGTGGTGCCGGAGCCCGGTACGCCGAGCGTCAGCATCGGGATAAAGGAGCCACAGGCCGAGGCGTTGTTGGCGGCTTCGGGGGCCGCCACGCCGCGTATATCCCCTTTGCCGAAGCTGTCGCTATTGCCGCTGAGCTTTTTCTCGGTCATGTAGGTGATAGCGCTGGCAATGGTTGCGCCCGCGCCGGGAAGGACGCCGACGAAAAAGCCAATCACCGATGAACGCAGGGTTGCGCCAACGCACTGCGCACCTTCTTTGGCGTTAAATAACATGCGGCCCGTTTTACGCACCAGCGTCTGGCCACTGCTGGTATGTTCCAGCATTAACAGTATTTCAGAGACTGAGAACAGCCCAATCACTACCACGATAAACTGCACACCGTCGGAGAGATGAACGCTGTCAAAGGTAAAGCGATAAACCCCGGTATTGGCGTCTACGCCGACGGTCGCAAGGCCGAGACCGATAAGCGCTGCCAGAAATGATTTCAGCGGGTTTTGCGCCATCATGCTGCCGAGGCAGGCAATGGCGAAAACCATTAAGGCAAAGTATTCCGCCGGACCGAAGGCCAGCGACCATTGGGCTAACGCCGGGGCAAACAGAATGATGCCGCCGATAGCGATAAGCGAACCAATGAAAGAGCTGACCGCCGAGATAGAGAGCGCAACGCCGCCGCGGCCTTGCTGCGCCATCGGGTAGCCATCCAGCGCGGTCATAATCGCCGCCGCATCGCCGGGAACATTCAGCAAGATGGAGGAGATACGTCCGCCGTATTCACAACCTATGTAGACCGTAGCCAGCAGGATCAGCGCAGATTCTGCTGGCAGATGCAAAGCGAAGGCCAGAGGCAGCAGGATCGCCACGCCGTTAATGGGTCCAAGACCAGGCAACAGCCCGACAATGGTACCGACAAAACAGCCAATCAGGGCGATGACCAGGTTTTCCGGCGTCATGGCCACCGCGAAACCCTGAGAAAGATAAATCCAGGTATCCATCGTTTCTCCGTTAACCCAGCCAGGCGCCGAGTGGTAAGGTGACGTCAAGCAGCCGGTCAAAGGCATACCACAGCAGAATGCCGAGTACCGCGCCGGAAATCCCCGCAGCCGGAATCGTTGCGCCGAACAGCATGCCAATCACCACGGTGAGAATGGCGGTGGAGATGGGAAAACCGAGCCATTCGAAACCCCAGGCGTACATCAACAGAACAATCACCATCGTCAGCAGCTTTTGCAGCACGTGACGGCGGGGCCAACTGATGGTGTCGGGATGGCGCAACAGCAGCGCCACGGCGCATACCAGCATCAGGCTGATAATGCCAAGCGGAAAGGGACGCGGCCCAACCGGCTCATAGCTGTATTCGCTGGTGATTTGCCAGGCCACGAACAGCCCGGCTATGCAGAGCAACAGCCAGATACCTGCAAAAATACGATCGCTCATCATCTTTGCCTCTGCGCTTATTTCGCCAGACCGAAGGCTTTCGCCTGCTCACGGTAATCCGTGACCTGCTTTTTCACGTATTCGTCGAGCTGCTTACCGCTCATGTTGAATTCAAACAGGCCGCGCAGATCGCGCTGCTTTTTAAACTCATCGGTCTGCTGGAGTTTGTTAAAGGCATCAACCCACCACTGATACTCGGCGTCGCTGACTTTTGGTCCAACGTAGAAGCCACGAATGATGGGCCACACGAGGTCGTAACCCTGCTCTTTGGCGGTTGGTACGTTAGCTAACTGGCCTGGCAGACGTTGATCAGAGAACACGGCGAGCACGCGGATTTTGTCGCCGCTAAGATAAGGCACCATCTCGCTGAGATCGCCGGAAACCACCTGGACGTGATTCCCCATCAGCGCGGTGACCGGTTCGCCGCCGCCCTCAAAGGCCACATAGCGCATCTTGTGTGGATCGACGTTGGCTTTTTGCGCCAGCAGCGCCGACTTCATCCAGTCCTGACTACCGATAGAGGCGCCTGCGCCAATGACCACGCTGTTAGGATCTTTCTCCATTGCCGTCAGCAGATCTTTCAGCGTTTTCCAGGGTGAGTCCTGGCGTACGGCAATCATGCCGTAGTCAGTGCCGACGCTTGCCAGCCAGCGGACATCATCAACGCCGTAGCGACCAAACTTCCCTTGTGACAGGTTAAGCAGCGAGCCGCCGGAGAATGCCACTACGGTACCCGCTTCAGCCGGACGTTGCGCGACGATCGCGTTATAGGCCACGGCGCCAACGCCGCCGGGCATGTAGGTTACGCGCATCGGTTTTTCGATAGCGCCGGTTTCCATCATGCTCACTTGAATCAACTTACAGGTGAGATCGAAACCACCGCCAGGTTTAGCAGGGGCGATACATTCTGTGCGCGATGGCGCTTGTTCCGCCAGAACAGAGGTACTCATCAGTAAAATGCTTGCAGTAAGGGTACGAAGTAACTGTTTTTTCATTGTTTATCCTCACGCCGGAAAACCGGATTTTCGGGTACGGAAGAAGATTTTTGTGATTATGTGAGCCGATGTGTAGCGGTTCGGTTGCATGATTGTTAAAACATTAACCTTTCAATTCCCTTTCAATGCGGCAGAAACTTTACAGGATGTGATATGCGTCTCTTATTAGCGGAAGATAACCGTGAGTTAGCTCACTGGCTGGAGAAAGCGCTGGTGCAAAACGGTTTTGCCGTCGACTGCGTTTTTGATGGCCTGGCGGCCGACCATCTTTTACATAGCGAAACGTACGCGCTGGCGGTGCTGGATATCAATATGCCGGGACTGGATGGTCTTGACGTCGTTCAGCGCCTGCGCAAACGCGGGCAGACGCTTCCTGTGCTGCTGTTGACGGCGCGCAGCGCGGTGGCCGATCGGGTGAAAGGATTGAACGTTGGGGCCGATGATTATCTGGCAAAACCGTTTGAAATCGAGGAGCTGGATGCCCGGCTGAGGGCTTTGCTACGCCGCAGCGCGGGGCAGGTGCAGGGCATACAGCAACTGGGCGAACTGGCGTTTCACGATGAGGGCTATTTTCTGTTGCAGGGGCAGCCGCTGGCGCTCACGCCGCGCGAACAGGCATTGCTGACGGTGCTGATGTACCGTCGATTGCGACCGGTTTCGCGTCAGCAGTTGTTTGAACAGGTCTTCAGTCTAAACGATGAGGTCAGCCCCGAAAGCATTGAGCTCTACATCCATCGTCTGCGTAAAAAGCTACAGGGAAGCGATGTGCGCATCGCCACGCTGCGCGGGCTGGGCTATGTGCTGGAGCGTAGCGATGAAGTGGGTTAAACCCCAATCGTTGTACCTGCAACTGCTGATGTTTCTGGGTTTGCCGCTCATGTTGTTGTGGGGGTTGTCGGCATTTAACAGCTATGTCAGCGCGCTACAGGCGGCGACGCAGGCGTATGACCGGACGCTGCTCTCGTCTGCCAGAACCGTCTCCGAGCGACTGGTGGTGCACAACAAACAGCTGGAAGTGAATGTGCCGTGGGTGGTGCTGGACAGCTTTGAGCTGAATATGAACGACAGGTTGTATTACAAGGTGGTCGATCCGGCGGGGAAGGTTATCTCAGGTTATGACGATTTACCTGCGATGCCGCCTGCGACATCGCGTACGCGGCTTTATCCGGCGCTGGCGTGGTTTTATCACACTGAATATCGCGGGGAGGCAATTCGCGTGGCGCGTCTGCTGCAGCCCGTCAACGAGGGCGGCATTATAGGCATGGCGGAGATTTATGTCGCCGAAACGCTGCAATCGCGACGTTACCTGGCGCGACAGCTGCTGTTTTCCTCGTGGGTTTCGCAAGGGCTGCTGGTGCTGCTCACGCTGGTGCTGGTCGGCTGGCTGCTGCGTCGGGTGTTACGCCCGATGCGCCAGCTGTCATCGCTGATGGTGCGTCGCGAGCCTGGGCTGTTGACGCCGCTGCCGGAGCTGCTGCCGTGGTCGGAAACCCGTCTGTTGATTGTGGCATTCAACCGTTATCTGGAACGACTTCGCGGCCTGATCTCTCGCCAGGAGCGCTTCAGCGCGGATGCTTCCCATCAGCTTAAAACGCCGCTGGCGGTGCTAAAAACTCAGGCGTCGGTGGCCCTCGCCAGCCAGCAGCCGCAGCAATGGTATGAGAGTCTGCAAGCCATGAGCTCCACGCTGGACAACACCATTCAACTGACGGAAAGGCTGTTACAGCTGTCGGCTGTGAAGCGCAAAGAGCAAGGAGAAAGGCACTTCTCGCCGGTTAATTTGTATGAGGTGGTGCAAAGCAGTTGTTTCACGCGACTGGCGCAGGCGCGCAGTAAAGGGATCGATCTGGGCTATGAGGGGGAACAGGATGTGGTGTGGATTGAGGGCGATGAAGTCCTGCTTGGCGAACTGTGCGGGAATCTGCTGGATAACGCACTGAAATATACGCCGCCGCATGGTGTGGTAACCGCCCGTCTGCTGCGAAAAGGAGAGGCGGTGGTGCTGGTGGTTGAAGATAGCGGGCCGGGTATCGATGAGCAGATGGTGCACCAGGCGCTGCTACCGTTTCATCGCCTTGATAACGTCGGTAATGTCCCTGGCGCCGGGATAGGCCTGGCGCTGGTCAACGACATTGCTCGTCTGCACCGCACGCACCCTCAGCTATCACGGAGTGAAACATTAGGCGGGTTAAGCGTACGACTGCGGTTTTTATGCCTGGTGCGAGACGCGCAGGACGATCAGCATCGTCCTGCGCCTGTTATTTAAAGGTCACCGTCGCATTGACAGGGATACTAAATGTGCCGGGTTGGGGAGGATTCTTCAGCCAGAACAGGGTTGCCATGAACTCTTTGCGTCGGCTGTCGCTCTGGTTGGTAAACGCGCTGCTGGCAAAATCGATACGGTTGCCGCTGATAATGTCCCCGGAGCCGGGGTGTGCAGCATCCTGGAGCGTAACGCCGATATCTGGCGTCCCCTGACCGGTAAAAACTGCGCCGCTGTTGCTTGTGGTGCCGGTAAACGTTACCGCGTAGTTGATGCCGCGACATTCATGCTTCCCGGCGGCTTCTGCGGCAATAACGGCAAACTGTTTACTGTGGCTGTTATCTTTTCCCACTTTTGCTTCGGTAATGCTGATCCTGCCAAACTCGACGGTATCCGTTCCTTTGTCAGAGCTGATAGAGACGATCGGTTCGCAGTTGATATAACTGATGTTATTCAGGCCATTAAGCGCGGGGCCAAAGTTTTTTGCCGGATTGCTGGTGGAGCAATGCGAACCGCAGGCGTTAATGCTGCCAATACCGTCGACGACGAAAACTTTGTTGATGGTGCGACCGGCCAGCGCAGGCAAAGGATCCGGGAGTTTTCCGGTAGCGACCAGACTGAGGTTAAAGGTGAAAGAAAATGTTTGTGGGCGCGCCTGGCAGTCACTGGTATGGCTGTGGTTATTACTGCTGCAGTAGTTGTCTGAACGTGTTCGGGGCAACGTTGCCTGATATTGGGTGGTGACGGCCTGGGCGCTTTGATCGTAGGGGCGACCATCAATGCTCACCACCAGTTTCATATTGGTTCCCTGCAGAAAATGCGCAAACTCATGATCTGGGTCGATGTAGATTCTGGCGGCTTCGCCGTGGGGCATATAGTCTGTGTCGCGGCAAGTGACGCTAACGGTTTGTGGATTGGACACCCAAACGGTGTCCCCAGCGGTGGTACTGTGGCTGATTTTAATGGGATCAACGTGTACGGAGACGCTGTTTGCTGTACAGGTAACCGCATAGCTTGCACTACTGAATATCGGCAAACAAAGCAGCACCACGAGTTTAACTATTTTTAACGGATTCATTGATTGCACCTTACGAGCCGACGCACTGGGCGGTAATTTGTGTATATCCGATTTTCTTCACCGGCTGGTTATGGTTATCCGGCATTTGAATAAAGCAGTGTTCATTTGCATGGGAGCCCCAGCGCACTTCCAGGCGAGAATTGTCTTCCACGCCGCTGGCATACAGTGCGCCATGCATACCGACCAGACCGTGGCTACGACCTTTGGTATCTCGTACGTTCGCGCCGACCGGGGGGGCAATGTTGCCGGGCATGACGGCATTGACCAGATAGTTGCGGCCGCTGAAGGTTTCAAACACCACTTTGCCGATGGCTTTCTCTGTTGGAACAATTTTTTTCTGTGCCTGCGGAATATCCAGCCCGGCACCAATATCAGCAGTATTCAGACTCACCACGTTGTAATGCCATGCGTCTGCGGCGGTAAGGACCGCATAGCCGTTACCGTCAATTGCCACGCCATTTTGTTGCTGGATATGGACACCGTTGGCATTTTTGGCTTCGACCAACACCATGGTGTCGCCAGGAGAGTGCATGAGCGTCACGCCGCCTGCGTGCAGCATTGCCCCGCCGCTGATGCCCATATTCATATTCTGGTAGTTGCGTCCTGCGCTGTAGCCCCCCTGAACATTCATCTTGTCGCCTTGCCAGGCGGCGTTAACCCCGGCAGAGGAATCCTGTCGATCGGTGGTACTGCCCTGAACGCCCCAGCTCAGACGATCGTCAAATGCTGTATTGCTGTAGCTGGTGGAGTAGCTGTCGCCATTCTGCTGGCTATGCATGATGTTGGTGGAGACAAAGCCGCGGCTATCCATGAAATCGAATGGAATGGAAAGCGTCAGGTTGATACTGTGATCCTGGTAGTCGTACTGGTTACGGGTATCCTGTACATAAACGCTCCAGTTGATTTTCCCCAGTGTATCGTTGTAACCCAGCTGTATCGTGCGGTCGTGACTCCCGTTGTGCCAGTAGTTTTGCTGGCTGGCACTGACGTAAAGAGAGGCGTTATCCCACAAACGCTGGTTAACAGAGACCTCAAAACGTTGGCGGCGATTATTGTAGTTAGTGGTGTAGTAATGCTTTTTGTTGTGCTCCTCGCCAGGAAAACGCAGCTGTTGATTCGGGTCGTCATAGGCGATGTCGTAATAGCCCGAGGACCAGCTGTTATGCTCGTTAATGGTGTCGCTAAAGCTGTAATAACCGGAGGTATTGTAGCGGTAGCCTACCAGACGGAAATCCGTACCGTACTGGTTCAGCGATTTGGAGTATAAGAAACGGTAACTTTGTCCTGTGGACGCATCTCCACTGGCAAGCTGCGCTCTGGCGGTAGTGATATCGAAAGAGATCGCGCCGAACTGGTGCAGATCCTGAGCGATCCCGGTGGCAATCGCATTATAGCTTTCTGCGGTCAGGAAACCACCGTACAACGTGGAGCCAAAGCTGAGACCATAACTCAATGTGCCTTGAACAAAGCGGGGCCGCCAACCGCCGCTGTAACCGTCGCGGTATTCCCCTGCCGTAAACTGAAAGCGGCTGTTACCTGCACGCAGCATGTTCGGGACCGCTGAATAAGGCACACTGAAATTACGCCGACTGCCATCGGCTTCAATAACGCTGACGTACAGGTCGCCGCTTTGGTTGCTGGGGTTAATATCGTCGATGTCAAATGCGCCCGGCGCGACGTTTTTACTGTAAATCAGATAGCCATTTTGACGGATTTCGATTGTGGCATTGCTATTGGCGACGCCGCGAACGACTGGCGCAAAATCGCGTTGGCTATCAGGCAACATGTTTTCATCGCTGGTGAGTTGTGCCCCGGTAAACTGGATGCTGTCAAATACATCGTCGTCCGTATAGGTTTGCCCGAAGCGCAAGCGGCTACGCAGTGCAATAATATTACGTTCCACCCACGTGGAAACCGCCTGCCATTGACGGCCTGAACCGCTGGCATAGCTGAAAGTAGACTGGTTACGAAAATGCCATCCCGCCAGGTTTATACCGTTGGCAAAACTGGCAAAAACAGAGTCATGATCCTGGCCCTGTTCAATCAGGTGCGTCGTATTGGCGTTGTAGCCGACAAAAGCGGCATTAATCCCATCGTCATAGGCCGATTCAGGCACGGCGTCATGCGCAGTCGAAAGCAGAAACGCTTCCGGCACTGAAATATCAATGCGCTGGTAGTTTGCATCTGCCGTCAGGCGGCTGTTTGCGATCAGAGCCGTGAGCTCCACGCAGGTATCGGCGTTACCCTCCGGGATTTTAATCCCGTATTTGCGCAGATCGTCCGCGCTCAGGCAAGGTTGCGGCTTGCCTTGTGGTTTACGTCTTTTAAAGTCAACATTGCGCGTTTCGACGAAGCTATGGTCAAGATATATATCGTATTCAAACGTGCCTTCGCTAAGTCCGTCATTACGGGCTATTTGCACTACGGAGGTAATATTTTGCGTACCATGTACAAAACGGGTATTAAACTGCGGCGTGCTGCTGGCGTATGCAGGTATGCACACGGCCAGCGTTGACAGCGTAAAGAGGGTGTACCGTTGCGGGTGCTTATTTTTTTTCATCATGTGCAACCCCAGCTTAATTGCAAGATACCGGGACGTTATTAACCGCGTTAGTGCCGCCGTAATCATCTACCCAGCTAAAACCGATATGGCTGACTTTTTGCTGTGACAACGCAAACGTGCGTTCGCCATGCGGATTAATCATGTCGGCATCAATGTTTTGGCCGTTAATATGTAATTGCGTCAGGGAGATATGTAACGGCGTCGCATTGACCGCCCGCAGAGTATGACCGTGGCACTGCCACTGTAATTTCTCAACGGCTTCAGGTAGCGTCATATTCAGCCCAACAGGGCGATAAAATAGTTTGATGCGAATACGCTGCGCCAGCTGTAAGGTATTTTCTTCATTCTCGATGGTGGGGATTTCCTGCACATTAATCCACACTACAGATTCAACATCCTCAGGAAAGCCGTTGCCCTGATAAATAGCTCGCAACACGGCTGATTTATGGCCGTCAAGTTTCAGGATCGGAGGCGTAATTAACATTGGCAGATTGGCTGGCGTCTCATCCGGATTACCATTATCCAGCCACGTCTGTACCATATATGGCTTGTCTGTATTATTGTTGACGTCAAACATCGCCGCTTTATCGTTCTCATTATAAATAACGCGTGTTTGACCCAAATTAATTGCGCTGTGAGCGGTGCTAACCACACACAGCAACAGGTAAAAGAATATTTTATTCATCAGGTGCACTTTCCAGGTTCAGGGAAGAGTGCCATCCATAGCAATCAACGTCCGTTATTTATAAATGACGGTGTAATTCATATCCGCAGTGATCGTGCCAGCCGCAGGCAGCGTTGCGCCAATTTGCTGATATTTGGCGACCAGATCGATTTGTGCATCGCCATTTTGATCTGCTTTTAAGCTCACCTCATTACTACCGGAAGCGAAATCGAGGGCATGACCCGCTTGATCCACTTCGATGCCAACATCGGTGGCAGAAGCCGAGCCACGTTTCGCTTCCAGAAGTGCTGTGTTACTGCCAGGGGTTTTACCAGTAAAGACCACCACATAGCCGCTTCCTCCAGTTACCCCACTACAGCCGCTAAACTGCAACGTAAACGGAGTATCGCCGGTGCTAGAGCCCGCGCCGCTAAATAGCTGGTTGGTAACTTGTGGCAATGCCACTGTTTTACCTGGCTGGTTTGCTGTGCTCACCACGCAGGTACTGGCAACAATTTCACCGGTAAAATGGACCGTCGCGGTGGCTTTAGAACCTGTTGCGGCAGTGGTAACGTAATTCGCTGCTGCGCCAGCATTAGCGGCAAACAAAGCGACCAGTACACTGCTGGTAAGTGCAGTTTTCATCATCATAACTCCGTTAAATTTATTATTTACCCAGAAAAGTACTTGTCAGAGGCACAGATTCAGCTGGAGTTCATCAACGTCAAAAAATGATGTAGGACTTCATTTGAAAGAAATGATTAACGTGCGTAAATTGCTCAACAAGTAATCCGGCGCGGATATTATTTATTTGCGAAAAATAAGTAAACAAAATTTTTTGGCATCATTGAATGGCTTTGGAAGGTGTTTTTATATATATCTTAACAAAAGTGTATACATTGTTATCAATAATTCGTTGGGGCGATTTACGCTGCTTTTAACAAAATTTTAATGCTGTCATTTATTCTCTTCTCTTTATTTTAAATCGATGTGTTGGTAAGCGCTGAAAATTCTGATGCTAAAGGTGTGTTCATGCAGAATGTTGACATTAGTAATATGTAACACGCATTTTCTCAATGATTGGCTATCGTTTTAATTGAAGTCATGCTTGCCGCTTCATCTCCTCGGATTTGCTACAATTATTTAAACTAAATTTTTTTTATTATTCGTTTTTTTTTGAATTTTGAGCGTGAAAATGAAAGCAATCCCATACTCCTCGTAAAGTACCTTATTTATAATAAGGTTGCTAATCATTGCTTTGTAAATGTGTTACTAAGTTATTTTTATGGTGGGAATTATAAATACACTTATTGATTTCTTCTGTCGCTCTCCAGGACTCTCATCACTGACCGTAGCGCAACGAGGTTTGGACAAAGTATTGCTTTTTGTAAGGTTAACCCGTTGTCAGGCGCTCATCATGTGATTCTAGCCACTAGTAGCTTATGAATTGTGATCTGTCAATGACGTTTATGTTGCAATTAATCATGTTTTTCAAGGATGAAATTAAAAAATATTACCAATAAATAGTCATCTAAATCATTAGGTTGCATTTGTATGGTGCGAAACCCATCACATTGTATTACATTGTTTTTTACATTTACTGACAGTGTGCCATTGCGTTTTTAAGACTTGTGATATAATTAGCAACATAAATGAGAAAAAAACAATTAAAGATCAATAAATAATGGGCTGAGATATGCTTAAAAAATCGCTAAAGATTAGCAGCCAGGGATATCCAGTCTTTTTAAAACTGGTCGATTTCATTGTAATCAATGCGACGTTAATTTTTAGCGCCCATCTGTTAGGTCTGGCACCATTTAACACCATTGCCATTCTGAGTATTCTCTTCTCAGTCTTTTTCTTACTGTTTGCTGAATACATTAAAATGTATCAACAAAAGATTAAGACGATCGGTTTACGTAATCAAAAACGGTTGGTTTTTTGTACGCTACTGGCAATTTTTCTGAACGAACTGGTCAGCATGACGGTGGCTGAACCCAAGTCTCTCGGCTACTTAGACAAACTGCCTTCCCCCTTTTATTCAGCGATTATTTACTGGTACTTCATCCCATTACCTTTTCTTTATTACATTCGCTTTTTCATTTTTAAATATTCAACGAAAAAGAGTATGCGCGTGGCGATTATTGGTCTGACTGACAATGGTCTGGCGGCAGAAAACGCGTTAATGGATGAATACGCTAATATCACATTAGATCTGGCTTTTTATGATGAGCGCGCCTTATCCCGCTGTGGCGATATCGTCGATAAGGTAAAAAGCCCCTTTCGTGGGCCGGTGATCAATCTGGTTGAGGAAGCCCGGCAGGGAAATATAGACGAAATCTACATCGCTTTACCGATGGTAGCTTTACAACGCATTCGTCATTTTTTGGCGATGATGTCAGACACTACCGTAGATACGTATATTGTTCCTGACTTCTACACCTACAGTAACAACATGTCCAAGCTGCGCTCCATTCACAACCTGCAAACTATTGGCATTTTTAGTTCGCCGTTTGAAGGGGCGGGGTCGTTTATCAAGCGGGCGGAAGATTTGGTACTTGGTAGCATCATTATGGTGATGATTTCTTCGCTGATGTTGGCCATTGCCATTGGAATCAAACTCACTTCCCGCGGGCCAGTCTTTTTCAAACAAGACCGGTATGGTCTTAGCGGGCAAAAAATTAAGGTCTGGAAGTTTCGCTCGATGCGCGTTATGGAGAACGCCGATACGGTTATTCAGGCCACTAAAAACGATCCGCGGGTAACCAAGTTTGGTAGTTTCTTACGCCGCACCTCACTGGATGAACTGCCGCAATTTATCAATGTATTGCAGGGAAGTATGTCGATTGTCGGTCCCAGACCTCATGCGGTTACGCATAATGAGCAGTACCGTAAACAGGTCGAAAATTACATGATCCGCCATAAAGTTAAGCCTGGGATCACCGGGCTTGCGCAGATCAACGGTTTCCGCGGGGAAATCGATGCGCTTTATAAGATGGAAAAAAGGGTTCAGTACGATATTGAGTACATTCAAAACTGGTCTTTATGGTTGGATATAAAAATTATTATTAAAACTATTTTCAAAGGATTTATCGGTAAGAATGCATACTAAATTACTCGTGATTACCGGAATCGTGATATCGCAGCCCGTATGGGCTGATTTAACACCGAAATCACACATTGGCTTTGCGGGGATCGACTTCCAGGGCAAGGTCGCTGTGGACTATGGTTATAATGATAACGTGTCTTATCAGCCACATAGCAGAGATGCTATCGGTTCCTCGTTTCAGAGCGCAGCGCCCGTTTTGAGTATGATCGGAGAGCGCGGTCAGGATAAGTATTTACTGATGTACTCCGGTGATTATCGTAACTACTCAAGCGATTCCGCTGATAACTATAACGATCATTTTTTCCGTTTTAACGGTGCCTGGCGCTATGGGCTCAAGCACGGCTTAACACTCAATCTGGAGGATACGCTTGGGCACGAATCCCGCGGTCGAGGGATCACTGAGGGGTTTCTACCGGGTCAATTCGAGCTGTATGGGATTAAATCTCCGCTGACGACGAATTTTATTAACAGTGAATTGCGCTACAGCTTTGGCGCGCCGGATGGGCGCGGGAAAGCGGAACTGGCGTTGTTATACAAAAAACTGACGTTCGGCAATACGTCTGACGCCCAGGAGAGTAGTGAAGATTTCTACAATTACATTCAGGAACAGGAATGGCACGAAAATAGCCTGGTGGCAGAAATTTTTGACCAATACACATCCAGAACGCGTTTTCGCTATAGCTTTATTACTAACCAGCGTCACTATGATAACAACTCAGAAAAAGACACTAATGAGTATTATTTGCTGTATGGCCTGAAGTCGCAGTTGACGGGAAAAACCAATGTCGACATGAATATTTCATGGTTGTACAAGACATTTGAAAACAACGCAAACTCGCATGATTTTAATGGTCTAAACTGGGATATAAAAGGGGAGTGGAAGCCGTTACAGCAGTCTGTTTTCACGGTGCACTCAGCGCAAAGCATTAAAGACCCATCGGAAGTTGGGGGATATATTTTAGTCACCCAGTATGGTCTTTCTTACCAGCACTTCTGGTTAGGCAACCGTTTTTCTACCTTGCTGGATTACTCATACACTTCAGAAGACTATAAAAAACAGAATAAAGATCGGCATGATAAAGATGGGGTATTTAGCGTAACCATGAGCTATGACTACACGCCGTCGGTCAATTTTGAGATTAAATATCAAGTAGATACGTTGAATTCGAATAAGGATACTGATTCGTTTTATATCGGTCCCAACGACAATCAGGAAGTCATCAGAACGTTGGGTTATGATAATTCTATGATTATGCTTAAAGCTAAGGTTCAGATCTAAAATGAAAATAATAGAACTGTGCGCGGTTTTGCTATTCAGTATCCTGATGGTCGGATGCACAACGTCCAGCCCGAGATTAATGGACGATCCTGCTACTGTTCAGCAGGATTACCGACTTGGGGCAGGGGATACTGTCAATATCGCTGTTCATGGTCAACCCGATATGACGATGCGGTTTATTTTGGATAAGAGTGGGGAGATTAATTTCCCGTTTGTTGGTGCTCTTATATTAAAAGATAAAACTGTTGAGCAGGTGACTAACGAATTAACTCAACGCCTGACTGGAGATTATTTTACTACTCCGATGGTGACGGTGAGTATTGCGGAGTTCCGTAAATACTATGTTTCTGGCGAGGTGAAAAGTCCGAATGGATTCGCTTATGAGCCAGGACTTACCGTCGAGAAATCTATTGCGCAGGCGGGGGGATTTACAGATCGTGCTGACCGTCAAGATATCAACATTCGCCTGTCAGGTAGCAATCAGCTGCTTGAGAATGTTGATTTAACGCACTCTGTTCATCCTGGGGATGTCGTGATTATTGGCATGGGGTTCTTCTGACGATGAAACTATCAATAGTGGAAAACGGCAAAAAACGAGAAAGCACTGTTGAATTCTCCCGCTTTGCCAAAGCGCTGAAAAAGAACGCCTGGAAAATCGCGCTGGCCGGTATCGTTGCCGGGGTCGTGGCTTATCCGTTAATCAGCATGATGTCCTCAAAGTATGTATCAACGGCGACGGTGCTGATTAAGGCGCAGGCCGATAACGTTTCTCCGTTCCCACAGGTTGATGGTTTCGATTCAACGCGCAGTGGTTACTACGAAACGCAATATGCGTTGATGCATTCACGAATTGTGCTCGAGCAAGCCGTTCGCGATATGAAGCTGGATGAAAACCCGGCATTTACCGGGGAAAAAGCCGATGCTCAGGGCGCTGATAGCAGTGAAAGTCGGCAACTGAGAATGGAGCTGGCGCTGAAAACGTTGTCGAAAAACCTGAATGTCATCGGTATTCGGACAACGAACCTCGCCTCTATTACCTATGAATCGACTTCGCCCCAGGTTGCGGCTGATATCGCCAACGGCGTCGCGCAGGCTTTCATCAACTATACGCTGGAGCAAAAGCGTCAGAAAGTAGAGAAAGCCCGCGAACTGAATTATGAAAAAATGGAAGAGATTCAGAAGTCGATAGCGAAGCAAAAAGAAGAGATGGAAAGCTATCTGAAAAATGCCGGGCTGTTGACCTTTCGCGGTATCGATGGTTTTGAAACTGAGCAGTTAAGTATCGTGACCAATCGTCTGGCCGACGCGACCCAACGTCGTGTTGCCGCTGAATCCGTTTATAACGAGGTGAATGGAGCAGGGAAGTCCGCCGAGAGCGTTATCTCGCTGCCTTCGGTCTCTAACCATGCTCAGATTCAGGATCTGCGCATTGCGTTGATTCAGGCGCAGCGTACGTTGTCTGAACTGCGCAAAGTTTATGGGCCAAAAAACCCCGCCATTTTAAAAGCAGAGGCCGATGTTCAGTCGATCCAAAGCCAAACAGGACGGGTGTTGGGTGAGCTGAAAGTCGGCTTACGTCAGCAATATCTGGCGGCGCTGGCGGATGAAAAGAACTATCAGCAACAGGTGGAACAGCAGAAAGAGATCTTCCAGAAAATGGCGTCAAAACGGGATGCCTGGAACGGCCAAAAACTGTCGTTAGATAAAATGGAAGACCTGTATAAATCGCTCTATCAGCGTACTCAGGAGCTGTCGCTGTCCGGCGTGAATGCCGATGCGGTGTTATACGATCCCGCAGTTCCCGCATTAAAACCGGCGAAGCCGAATAAATCACTGCTGTTGGTGATGGTGGTCATGCTGGTGGTCGTGTTCAGCATCATGTATTTCATTGTCAAAGCGGCGATGGATAACTCAATCGCCAGCCTGAGTCGCATGAAAAAGCGCCTCAACGTTACCCCGCTGGGCGAAATCCGTCGTTTTAGTGGAACCTCAGGGCGTGCGCAAGTGCGGGACATGATCCTGAAGAACCCGCTGAATGCTGATATTGTGCACGGTATCCGTACCCGGATTATGCTGGATAATCGTCCATTACAGACGCTCGCCGTGGCATCGACGGAACACGGTGATGGGCGTTCTTTGTTGGCGAATCTGTTAGCGAACTCCTTTAGTTTTGACCAGAAAACGCTGCTTATTGATGCGGATTTCTTTAATACGGGCGGGCTTTCTTCTGAACTGGCATCACCTACATCCGCAGGCCTGGCTGAGCTGCTGCGCGGAGAGACTCAGCTGGAACAGGCGCGGATCACGCTCAGTGATAATCTCGACTTTATTGCGCACGGCAAGAGCACCATCTCTTCTTTACTGATGTTGTCGTCGGAGCATGTTGAACCCTTAATGCGCGAACTGAAATCGCATTATCAGCGCATCATTATTGATGTGGCTGCTGTGAATCAGAGTCAGGATGTTCAACTGATCAAACGTGCCGTCGATGGGGTTGTTTTCATTGTGAAAGCCGGGGTGGAGTCGGCGGGACACATCGCCAGCGCGCTGGATAAGATTGAGGAAAATAACGGCGTGGTGATTGGCGCGGTACTCAATGCGGTTGAAGAAAAAGATCTTGAAACCCAGGAGGGTCTGCGTTCACTTAACTTCAGTACCGATCAACTGATGACGACGCCAGGCCGGGTATGAGTCTACTGAAGAGCGCTTCCACGATAGCCGGTTCATCAGTCATCTCGCAGTTGATTGGTGCGCTGTCTATCTGGTTGATTTCGCACAAGTACGATATGGCTGAGGTGGGGCTTTATGCGCTCAATTACAGCATCGCCGTGGTGGGCGCGCAGGTGTGCACCTTTGCATCGCAGCTTTTAATTCCAAAACAGCACGACGACGAACTGGTACAGAACGTCGTTTTTTGCCTGATCCAAAGCACGATCATTGCCTTACCGTACGCCGTACTGACAGCGTGGCTGTTTCACCAGAACATCATGTTCCTCTATTTGCTGACGCTGGCGACGGCGTGGGTTTTAATCTCGGAAAACCTGTCGCTGCGCACGGCCAATTTTCGTTTTCTGATTTTCCAGCGCATCTCTGTCTCTGTGGTGGTATTACTTTCGGTTCTGGTTACGCATCAGGTGCAACTGTTTTATTGGTCATGGGCCTGCGCGACGATGGTGCTGACCATAAGCTGTATTTTGCATTCATTTGATATTCGTTCCGTGGCGGCCAGACATTTGCGACCTGCCAGTAACTGGCATTTTTTCAAACAAAATATCCATCACATTACCAAAGTCGGTAGTGCGGAAGTGCTGGCGATGGCCAGCAGCAATTTGCCGATTATGTTGATTAACTTTTGGTTCTCGGCGCTGACGGCAGGTTATTTTTCCGTGGTTAGCCGCTTTTGCCTGGCGCCGGTGGTGATCATCGGCAATGCAGTGCGCAATACTATTTTTTCCAAGTGGTCTATCGACTTCAGAAATAACACCTTTAATTATCAGGAATATACCAGGGTACGGTTGCTACTGTTGGTTCTGGGGGTTATCTGTACTCTCGGGGTGTTTATTTTCTATCCAATAGTGATGCGTCTGGGCTTTAGCGAAGACTGGATTAACTCCATTGAGACGTCGCGCTACATGTTGCCCTATTTATTCCCGGCGCTGGCGATAAGCCCTCTGACGGTGATTGAGCTTATTTTTGGTTCCCACCGCTATTTTCTGCGTATCCAACTGGAACAGCTGGCGATTGTGTTATTCGCATTTGTCGTCATTCCCTATTTTCATAAAGATTATGCTACGTCGGTTATCCTGTTTTCTTCACTGACATTTATTCGCTACGCCTTCATTTATCTGAAAATGAATAAGCGAGCCAATCTTCTGAAAGACAAGCCGGTGATACTATGACGCTGAATACCGGATACTATTTACAGGTTTTTAGCTTTGTCACGCTGATCCTGTGTGGCCTGGTGCAATACTTTACCGGCATGCAGTCGGTGCTATGGATCCCCTTTTTCCTGACCCTGTTGATGGTGGGATTATTGGTGATGCAGACGCGTGATGGCTCGCTGCAGCTGGATGCGCAGGAGACGATTGTCCTGGCGTTGTATTTTTCGTTCCTGATACTGGCCGGAACATCGACGCTGATTCAGGGCGGGATCACCGTCGCGATTGTGGCATTTAAAAATGAAATCGCATTGTCACTGGTGATGATCTGTTTGCTGCTGGGATTTTGCCGGGAGTCGCAGGTTTACCGTGCAACGCGCTATCTGTACTGGGTGTTTTACGCGCAAATCCCGGTAATGATTTATCAGGTTTTGCTGGTCGTTCCCCAGCGCGTTGCGGTGCGTGGCGAAGATGAGAAATGGGACTCCGTGGTTGGTACGTTTGGCGGTGACCCCATGGGGGGCGGTAACACTGCTGCGATGGGCCTGTTTTGCCTGTTGATTATGTTGTTAAAAGTCTCTGAGTATAAGCACGGGTTGACCTCGTTCAAGTCCATGGCGTTGCACATTGTTCTTGGGATCGGGCTATGTATTATTGGTGAAGTGAAGTTCGTCATTCTGCTGTCACCTCTGTTCCTCGCGTGGGTGTGGATCTCACCGAGCTACGTCAAAGACGTCAGTAAGGTTAATCTGAAAACGCTGTTGGTTATTGTGGCGGACATGCTGCTGCTTATTAGCCTGTCGATAGTGATCCTCGCGTACTATTATTCTTCCGCGTTTGGCGGCGATCCGTCGAAAAGCTCGTTAAGCATTTTCATCGACTCCTTAAGCTATATCTTTGACCCGAACTACATCATGTCTACCGGGGAGTTAGGGCGCTTTACGACGTTCCTGTTCTGGTTGAAAAATAACGATCTGTGGGGGCTTTCAGGAACGTTATTTGGTTATGGGCTCAACGCCACAAACAGTGGGAGTACGGTGTCGCCGGGCTTTTTGAATATCATTTATAACTTAATTCTCGACTCGACTTCCCTGAGTATGCTGCTGTGGGAAGTCGGGGTGATCGGCACGTTACTTTTTATTAGCTTATTCATTTATATCCTGAAAGTTTGTCAGCCAAAGCCATTACTGACGCTTGAACAACTGGACCAGCAGGATCTTCAGTTGCTGAGCTTTGCACCGGCGTTTAACGCTTTTGCTATCAGTTGCTTAATTAGCTTACCTTACAGCCAGATACTGATGATTACACCGATGTTACAATTCCTGTTCTATTTATCACTAGGATCAAGTTTAGTGATTCGTCGAACCGTCCTTCGCTGTGTAGGGTAATTGTATGGACCAAAAACCGTTTATTTCAGTGAGTATTAAAACACTCAATGAATCTGAATGTATTGAGAAAACGATAGACAGTATCCGCAGGCAGCTTGTTGATTATCCACATAAAATTATAGTGGCAGATAGCCTGTCAACGGATAACACCCAACAGCTTGCGATCGATAAAGGGGTGACCGTGGTCTCTTTAACTGACCCAGGCGATCGCTGCTGCGGCGTCGGGCATCAGTTAGGTTATCTGTATAGTGAAGGGGAATATCTGTTGCTGATGGACGGCGACATGGAGCTGGAAGAGGGCTTTGTGGATCAGGCTGTCGCTTTTTTGCAGGCTGAGCCGGAATATGCAGGTGTCGCGGGAACCGTTGAAATGGACGATGCCGTTAACTATGAATTTAAATCGCGTAAGCAGCGTATTAGTAAAATCTATCCGCTTGGAGATAGCGACCATTTAGGCGGTGGTGGGTTATATCGCCGCTCTGCGATTGAGAAAATTGGTTATCTCACCAACCGTAATTTGCACGCTTATGAAGAAGCCGAACTTGGCCTGCGTTTGCTCGATGCGGGTTATAAACTACGCCGTCTGAATATTCCGTATTTTATTCATACTTCGCATACCATGCCGACCTTTCAGATGCTGAAGCACCGCTGGAAAAGCGGATACTATCAGGCACCGGGCGAGCTTTTACGTTGTGCGTGGGGAAAACCTTATTTCGGCAAAGCGTTAAAAATGGTTAAGAATGAGGCGATTTTTTCTGTGTATCTGATTGCCTTGTTTATTGCGGCGGTGACCTTCAATCTCGAACTTTTCGATATTGCATTTCTACCCTTGCTTGCATTTATTATCTTGAAAACCGTGCAGAATCGATCGTTATTGAACGGATTGCAGAGCGTAATGAACCTGGCCGTGCTTTCTGCGGGACTTGTTAAAGGGTTGACTAAACCAGTACGCGATCCGTTGACTCCGCCTGACAGTAAAATCATTCATGAATAACTAAGGCTGGCGCAATGAAAGTTTTATTAGTGAATAAGTTTTTTTTCATTAAAGGCGGCGCGGAAACCGTTTATTTTCAAGAGCGCGAGATGCTGAAACAGGCCGGAGTACAGGTTATTGATTTCTCGATGCAGCATGAGAACAATTTCCCTTCGGACTATGCGGATTATTTCGTCAGCAATGTGGACTACCACCAAGAGCGCAATCTGCTGGGCGGGCTCAAAACGGCGGTTAACTTTATTCATAATTCGCAGGCCTGCAAAAAGATGCTGGCGCTACTACAAAAAGAGCGTCCGGATATCGTCCACTTCCATAACATTTACCATCAGTTAACGCCGGCGTTGATTAAAGTGGCCCGCAATTTTGGCTGCAAAACGGTGCTGACCGCGCATGACTATAAGATCGTCTGTCCTGCCTATTCCATGCTGCGCGACGGTAAAGTGTGTGATTCCTGTATTACCGGGACGGTTTTCAATGCCTTCAGGTATCGTTGCCAGGAAGGCTCCGCTTCAAAAAGCCTCCTGCTCTCTTTAGAGGCGACCTGGCAGTATATTGCGCAAAATTACCAGGCGCTGGATGTGATCGTTTCGCCGAGCGTCTTTTTACGCGGCGTATTGTTGCGTACGCTGCCGAATTCGCGCATTGATGTTATCGTCAATGGCGTTGATGACAGCCGTCCTCTGGGTGAGGTAAGCGATGCGGGCTATATGCTGTACTTCGGTCGCCTGAGCCGTGAAAAGGGCGTGGCAACGTTATTGGCGGCGCATGAGAAAATGCAGAACAAAGCGCCGCTGAAAATTGTGGGGCACGGTCCCCTGCACGATGAATTAGTCGCCCAATACCCGGACGTTGAGTTTTTAGGTTATGTGCAACAAGGGGAAGCTCTCGATAACCTTATTAAGCATGCGCGGGCAGTGATCCTTCCTTCAGAATGCTATGAAAACTGTTCTATGGCGATATTAGAGGCGATGTCCTTAGGCAAGCCGGTGATCGGATCGCGCATCGGCGGCATCCCGGAACAAATTCGTGACGGTATCGAAGGGATTTTATTCGAACCTGGCAATGCGCAGGAGTTAGCAAATGCGCTGGATGCACTGGCCGACTCGCCAGAGAAGGCGCGGGTCATGGGCTTACAGGGTCGTGCGCGATTGAGTGAAAAATATGCGCTGAGTAAACATATGGATACTCTACTGGCGCTCTATAAAGAACTGCTGAGCAGGCCATAGTATGAGTAAAAAAATAACGGTTTTTGGTACGCGTGGTATTCCCGATGTATTGGGCGGGGTGGAGACACACTGTCAGAATCTATATCCTGCCATTAAGCAGCAGTTGGACGTTGATATTTGCGTGATTGCACGCTCGCCGTATGTAAATTACAAACGATCGTTATATAAGAAAGTTGAAACCTACGCGCTGTGGGCACCCAAAAAGCGCTCGCTGGAAGCGATTGTCCATTCTGTTTTAGCGGCATTTAGGACAAGTATCGACCATTCGGATATTGTGCATGTCCATGCTATCGGGCCTGGGCTTGTGATCCCATTATTACGCATGTTAGGGAAGAAGGTGGTGTTCACCCACCATGGACCTGATTACGATCGTCAAAAATGGGGATTCGTTGCCAAAAAAATATTGCTGCTGGGTGAGCGTTGGGCAGTGAGATATGCCAACGAAGTGATTGTGATTTCTGAGGTTATTAATCAACTGATCCAGAAAAAACACGCTCGCTATGATGCGCATTTAATTCACAATGGCGTCAACGAGCCGCGGTCGTTATCTGCGCTGACCATCGACAATACGCTCTCCCGCTTTGGGCTGCAGCCGAAAAACTACCTCGTGGTGGTTGGGCGATTTGTGGAAGAAAAAGGGATGCATGATGCCATCGCCGCTTATCAGCGCAGCGGTTTAACTATGCCGTTAGTGTTAATTGGCGATGCGGATCATCCGACCGAATACAGCATTCGCCTCAAAAAGCTTGCCGCGGACACGCCTGGCGTTGTGATGACGGGGTTCTTGCGTGGTGATGAGCTTCAGGCGGTGTTTTCGCAGGCCCAGATGTTTGTGATGCCTTCATACCATGAAGGATTGCCCATTGCGCTGCTGGAAGCGATGTCATTTTCTCTTCCTGCCGTCGTCAGTGATATTCCGGCTAACCTCGAAGTTCAACTGCCGTCCGAGGCCTATTTTAAGGTGGGGGATGTGACCAGCCTGGCCGAAAAATTAACCGAGTGGGCGGCAACCAATAGCGTGGACTATCGTGTATATTTGCAAAACTACAACTGGCATGAAATCGCCAAAAAGACGATTAACGTCTATCACTCAATTGATAAAGATATAGGTTAATTTTGACCAGTCCTCAAAATCGTCCTCCCGTCATCGAACGATTTTATGCTCATCTTGACGAGCCGATTGCGCAAGGGTTGACCCCTGAACAAAAAGAAGGGGTGGAAAAAGCGATCCTGGCCTCGACTCTGACTTCGCGGCATCAGATCGATATTCGCCGAAGCTTTCCCTTTTTCAGTAAACGCTATTATCTGGTTTTTTTGTTTGGCAGAGATTTGCGTCGGCAGCATCGTCAGGAATCGACCCTGTCGAGAATATTGCTCACTTTTTTGCTGCTGATTGCCGTGTTGTTCGTTACCTGCTGCGTGTTGCTGACGCTGTATATGATCAAATCAGCATTAGGTATTGATGTGTTCCAAAATTTTCATGTGGGTATATGGGACTGGTGGTTAAGCCTGAAAAACCGCTAGCGTAAACAAACCTGTGGAGGGCGTCACTGCGATGAAGTGTAAATGGGTTTCTGCGCTGTTGTTGATGTCCTTTCCGTTGGCGGTTATGTCCGCATTAACGACCGTAACCCCCAAAGCATTAACGGGCCCGCTAACCAATCCGGGGATTGGCGTGGCAAGTTTCCATCAGGGGTACGGTGAAACGCTGGGTCTGGCGGACTATCCCAATACCGGATTTGAATACGAGCGATTTTACTGGCGAGAGCTGGAGCCTGTTGAAGGTCAGTATAATTTTGCGCTGGTGGATGATGCCTTCAAATACGCGGCAGCGCATCGTCCCGCGATGAATGTCGGGCTGCGGTTTATGGTGCTTGCCGATCCGGGGGATGGCACAAAAATTCCCGATTGGCTGATTAAAAAAGGCGTGAAAGGCGGCTGGACGCCCGATAATAAAACATTTATTCCGGATTTAAGCGACCCACTGTTTATTGAGTACAGCCAGCGTCTGCTGAACGCATTCGGAAAACGCTACGACGGTAATGAGAATCTCGCTTTTGTGGATATCGGCATGGTGGGGGCCTGGGGTGAATGGCATAACAGCAATTTCCCTGATCTGAAACCACTGTTGGAGCAGTACACCACCGCGCAGTTAGACCCCTACGTCGCAATGCACTTTTCTGCCTTCCCTTCGACGCCGAAAATAATGTTGATGAGCGGTGGGCAAAGCCTGGCGAATGCGGTGGCGCGAGGGGCTGGATGGCGGGCGGATTGCTGGGGTGACCTGCGCGTATTTTCGGACTCCTGGAGCCATATGGCCGATGATTACCCGCAGCGATTACTGGCAGCACAGCAGAGCTATACGGGGTTTAATGATGCCTGGAAACGTGCGCCGGTCAGTCTGGAAATCTGTTCATATATGCAGGACTGGAAGAACACCTTCCACTATACGCGTGCCGAAGTGCAGGGCATTTTTGACTGGGCGGTCAAGCAGCACGCCAGCACGATCAACCTGAAATCGAGAGCGATACCCAGCGATTATCGACCGATTGTTGACGACGCGCTGACCAAACTGGGCTATCGGTTTCGCTTAGCGTCTCTGAGCCATGAGTCCGTGTGGGACGGCGGACAAACGTTGAGGTTGAACAGTACCTGGTATAACGAAGGTATCGCACCGATTTATCTGCCCTACACGCTGGCATTTCGTGTGGTGGATAGCGCCAGTAAGGTAGTGGCGCAGGGGAATGCGGCGGATGATATACGACGTTGGCTCCCGGGCGTTTATCAGGTTAGCTACGCATTGCCCATGCCGGGTCGACTGGCGAAAGGGCAATACGCCATTGAGGTTTCTATGCTGGATAAATCCGGGGCGGCAAGAATTAGCTTTGCCAACGAAGGAAAGCAGAGCAGCGGCTGGTATCGCGTATCAACGATAACGGCACGCTAACCCGTCACGGCAACGAGCCTGAGGCTCAGGCTCGTTGCCGGGTACATCAGATGTTATAACCATTCGGGTTGTTTTTTTGCCAGTTCCAGGTGTCACGCATCATTTCATCAAGGTTGTAGATGGCCTTCCAGCCTAACTCTTTGTATGCCAGTGACGGGTCAGACCAACATTCGGCAATGTCGCCGGGCCTTCTGTCGACAAACTGATAGCTTATTTTTTTCTGCGCCGCTTTTTCAAACGCCTCAATCAGATTAATCACGGAATAACCGACCCCGGTACCGAGATTAATCACCTTGTAGGCTGCGCCTTTGTTCTGGCTATCCAGCGCGGCTAAATGGCCGGTCGCCAAATCCATGACGTGGATATAATCACGAACGCCGGTGCCGTCGGGGGTTGGATAGTCATTACCGTACACCGACACGGTTTTCAGCTTACCAATCGCAACCTGGGAGATGTACGGCACCAGGTTATTGGGGATACCGTTGGGATCCTCACCAATCCGACCCGATGGATGGGCGCCGACTGGGTTAAAATAGCGCAGGCAGGTAATGCGGAAATCGGGCTGCGCGCGGGAGAAATCGGCCAGAATCTGTTCGACCATTAATTTAGAGGTACCGTACGGATTGGTGGTACCCCCCGTACGCGATTGCTCGCTCAGCGGCACGCTTTCCGGATTACCGTATACCGTAGCTGATGAGCTAAAAATGAATCGATTAACGCCTGCGGCCAGCATCTCATCCAGTAAAACCAGCGTTCCAGTGACGTTGTTTTCGTAGTAAGCAAGGGGTTCTTTTATCGACTCGGAAACCGATTTGAGGCCCGCAAAATGAATGACATCGGTGATGTTATGGTTGGCGAAAATGTTTTTTAATGCCTGCCTGTCGAGAACATCAGCGATATAGACAATGGGTTCCCTTCCTGTGAGTTCCGCGACCCTGTCCAGCGAGATACGGCTGGCGTTTGCCAGATTATCGATGACAACGACATCATCGCCTCTTTCCAGTAGCGTTAAAACAGTATGTGAACCAATATAACCTGCACCACCAGTGACAAGAATAGCCATACAGACTCCAGAAAAATGCTAAAAACCCGAGCGATTTTCCACCAATACCACCCAAGGATCCAGTGGATCAGTTATTTTGCCGGGAAAGGTATACGTTTCTATATTTTATCATACACTTATAGGATATTTTTTTAAAGATTGCCAACAGACTGAACTTATTTATTTTTGTATCATAGGCAATATAGTTACTTGAGAAATTTAGCGTGTGAACGCCATCACTGTGGTTGATCGACGAATTGATTTGTTCGATCAGATTCTCATCAAAAGTAGCGTCATTCAGTGTGACTAATTCTTTGATGTAGATAGATTTTCCATATGTTTCAGGTGTGCATTCCTGGGTTAAGAAATACACTTTATTATCGGCAAGATAAGGCGCACCCGCTCCCCGATGATGATGATTGCTCACCTTCAATGCAGGAGTAATTCTTTGCCACTGTCCGTGGAGATGCTCTGCCGAATGAATAATTATTTTATTATCCATGGTGGTCGACATAAGATAGCAGGTCTCATTCATTGAAAGAAAAATGTTATCTGTCACTTCGGTATCAGAGATTAGAACTTTAATTTTCTTCCAGCGTGTAGGAAACTCTACTGACTGAAACAGTATCACTTCTTTTCTTTCTGATGATTCAGGAATCATGAAGAGCTGATCGTTAATATTAATCAGGAACGGAAATGATAAATGACACATCAGGTCGTCAAAACCTTCAAGTTTCACGTCATCAATTTCAACCAGTTCACGATCAAGAATACGGCATCGGAGCGTGCCTTTCGAGTTGCGAAAGCTAAAAGCTTCATAAAAAACATACAGTTTATCATCTTTTTCAATAAGAAAAGGATCGGCCTGAAACGTATATTTCTTTTTTAACTGCTGTGCAGCGGATTTACTTAATATATCCAGTGTATTATTCGGAAATAAGTGTGTACCATGATCTTTAATAATCATGATATCCCACGACTCATGATAGAATAACATATTTATTATTCTTTTTATTTTTGCTTGCATTCGTACCCGCTCCTTTTTATCGCCTGCATCATGTATGAACAGCTATTTGCGGCTCAGTTCATGAGACCTGTCGCAACGTTGTATGAATGTGCGAAAACTGATGTGAGAACACCAGTGGCTATTTTAAAACTAGTCGCAAGCATGTTTTTTGTCTATAGCACAAAAGTAGGTAAAAGCTCTCCAGAGCATCCTTGCTCCAGTGGACGATTTACTCGAAATGCACCTGCGGGTTATCAGCAAGGGAAACGTAGGTTTTGCTGTTTTTATCCAGGGTACGGATTTCACCGCTTTCGATGTCATATACCCAGCCGTGCAGACGAAGCGCATTATTTCGCAGCCCAACCGCGACGCAAGGATGCGTTTTAATATTATTGAGCTGTGCGATAACGTTTTCTTCCACCATGGCGTTAACTTTATCGATTGGGTTTTCCCAGGTTTTCTTCTCAACCACGGCTTTCGCGGCATCGGCATAGTGCAACCAGTGAGCCACCGCGGGCATCGGATCCAGAGGCTGGCTATCGGCAATGGCTTTCATCGCGCCGCAGTTGGAGTGTCCGCAAATGACGATATCCGTCACACCAAGTGCGACAACCGCGTATTCAATCGTAGCAGATACGCCACCGGGTTCCGGTCCAAAAGACGGAACGATATTACCGGCGTTGCGGATAACGAAAAGCTGTCCGGGCTCTTGCTGAGTAACGAGTTCTGGCACCAGGCGGCTATCGGAACAGGAGATGAAAAGCGCTTTGGGATTCTGGCTGGATGCCAGGCTGCGAAAGAGTTCCTTACGTTGAGGGAAAATCTCTTTTTGGAAGTTGAGGAAGCCCTCAATGATATGTTGCATAGCAGTGTCTCTTTTCTCTGTTTAAGCAGGTTATGATGAAGATCACACTTTCCAGTTTAACACCAGCCGACAGAACGGAAAAACTTTATAGCAGTTCTGCAACATCTTTGTATAGTTTTGCCCCACCGTGGCGGGGCAAAGAGTGTGATGCGCGCTACGCGTTCTGTCGTTTTTGGTACGCGGCTTTCAGTCGGTTCATCGCTTCTACCAGTACCGAGCGCGGGCACCCAACGTTGAGTCTCATGTGACCCTCTCCACCGGGGCCATATTGCGCGCCTGGTGACAGACCCAGTTTTGCTTCCTGCACAAAAAATGCGCCTAGCTGTTCATCGCTAAGATTCATTTTTTCCGCGTTCAGAAACAGAAGATACGATGCTCCGCCATACACAATGGAGATTAAGGGACAGTGCTTTTCAATTTCACTTTTAACAAACGCCACATTGTCGGCCAGGTAGGCTAATAATTTTTGGTGCCAGTCGCCACAATGGGTAAAGGCGCTGTAAATGGCCGCCTGCTGTAATGAATGTGTCTCGGCAAGGTAGCAGTTATCCAGGAAACCATAGAACTGATGGCGTAATTCATTATTTTTAATAATGGCAATTCCGCCCTGGATCGCCGCCGTGTTGAAGGTTTTACTGATTGAGGTCAGCACGATTGACTGGCTCCCTGTCGCTTCGTCTAAAGTAAAAAACGGCAGATGGCGCTTGCCTGGCAGGGTTAAATCACTATGCACTTCATCTGAGAGAATAATGACGCCAGCTTGCTGACAATAGTGACTTACTTTTTCCAGCGTTTCCCGCGACCACACCATACCGCCCGGATTATGCGGCGAAGGGAAAAGAAACATTTTGCACTGCTTGAGTTTTTCGCTGAAATCATGCCAGTCAAATTCGTAATGACCCTCTTTCTCAATGAGGCGCGTTTGAATCAAATTCCTGCCGCTGGTATTTACCAGATTAGGGTAGGGGTCATATATTGGCGTACAGGTTAAAATATTATCACCTGGTCGGGTAAACACCATCAGAGAGAGCACGATAGTTTTTATGACGCCGGGAATAAAATGCAACCAGTGTGGCTTTATGTCGACATCATACTGTTGCGCATACCAATGAATAACGGACTCTTTCCATTGCGGATAATCCAGGTTGTAGCCTTGTACCGGCTGCGACACCACTGAACGCAGTGTGCTCATGATTGGCTCTGGCGTCACAAAATCCATATCTGCAATCCACAGCGGTAATACATCGGTGGTGCCGTACATCTGTTGTAATTGACCGTATTTACGGCAATTAACATCCCTTATGACAATATCATCAAACAAAGACATTGCTGACTCCTGGACAGTCTCTGAAAAATAGTTTAAGCAACGCAACAGTGAAGAATATTTCTGTATATCTAATCGATATATTAAATTTACCCTGGTGGTAGCCAATATTTAGCTATTTATTAGCCTATGATTTTTGCTCAACCATATGCTCTGTAGCTTCATTTGGTTCATATTTAGCAATACCAATACCGGTGGCCGCCCACAGCAGGGCAAAGATGATGCCGCTGTAGCAGAGGATTGCCCATGGCAAATAATCAAGCGTCGCCACGCCCAGCATCGTGGCGCAATAAACGCCCGAGGCAGACCAAGGGATAATCGGTTCGACAACGGTTCCGGCATCTTCGGTAGTACGCGAGAGGTTCTTTGTCGCAAGCCCTCGTTTTTTATATTCTTCTTTAAAGGCATCGCCGCACAGCAGCAGTGGCAAGGTTCCATTTGCCGTACAGGCACAGATGGTGAACGTCGTCACAATCGTGGTGGCCACCAGGCGGAATGTGGATTTAACGCCTTTCGTGAGCGCGTTTATCACGGTGTGCAAAGAGCCTGTCGCACTCATTGCGCCGGCAAAGCTGAAGGCGCTGAAGACGGTGACGAAGCTGCTAAACATTGAAATGGCGCCGCCTCGTTCCAGTAAGCGGGAAACATCTGATGACAGTGTTGGCAGGTTATCTCCGGTGAGCATCGCGAGCTTAAAACCGCTAACCACGGATTCGCCAACCGATGATGCGGTAAATTGCTGAAAGGCTAATGCCAGAATCATCGAGACTATTGTGGATAAAAAGAGCATCGGGATTGGCGGTCTTTTTGACAGTGAGCCATACAAAACGATGATCGGTGGCAACAGTAGCAGAATGTTAAAGTGATAAATCTGGCCGATAGCGTTCATCAAGTTGGTGATATTGGCTGGCGCGCTGGATGAGGCATCAATGCCCATGCCCATATAGCTGTATACGACGCAGCAAATAATAAATCCCGGGCCGGTGGTCCACAGCAGATGGCCGATATGCGAGTACAGGTTTACACCGGCAGCCAGCGCCGCCATGTTGGTTGAGTCAGAAACCGGAGAAAGCTTATCACCAAACCAGCAGCCGGAGACAATAGCGCCAGCAGCAATGGGCAGCGAAACATTCAGACCAATCGCTACGCCAATCATGGCGATCCCGACGGTTCCGATAGATCCCCAGGAGGTGCCGGTACAGACTGAGATCAGCGCTCCCAGCATAAATGCTGAAATATAGAAATACTGCGGGTTAATCCACTTCAGACCATAATAAATCATCATTGGAATAGTGCCTGACACCATCCATGCGCCAATTAAGAAACCGATACTGGCGACGATTAATATGACAGGAAGCGCTTCAGATATTTTATTGCAAATAGATTGTAGAATGTCATCCCACGTGTAGCCGTGAGCGATGGCGATAAACGAGGCGGTTGCGGTTCCCATGAGGATCATGGGTTCAGCTCGAATATTGAAGATAAAATATCCGATGCTAATTCCACCCAGCATGACTATCATGGGTAAAACTGACCAAAAGAAAGACAATGGCTTTCTGTTGTTGGCGGTGCAGCTATTTAATTCCATAATTCCATCCCAATCGTTAATGGTTGAACACGTCAAATAAATACCTGCTACAGGTCACCCATAACTGAGTAACATAGTTGCCAGAGTTCATGGCTGAACCCTATTTTATTAACTGCTGCAGATTATCTATTTTGACCTGCTATTCTGATGCTTATATTTTGGTTGTAAGGTAAGAGTGAGTTTGACGAATAAATTACCCCTCGGCATAAGGTGAATGATTTCGGCGCTGTTGGCTCAGTTTGCGATACTGCTGCGGCGGCATGCCGACGTATTTATGAAATGAGCTATAAAAACGGCTGCTGGATCGGAAACCTGCAATTGTAGCGATATCCAGAATTGTTTTATCCGTATCGCTGAGCAAAGCCCGCACATGGTTGATGCGCATTGCGGTAATATACTGTTTCATTGTTAGTTGCATCACGCGATGAAAAATGCCCATCGCATAATTTGGGTTGAGCTTAACGTGTTCGGCAATAGCATCGACCGTAAGCTGTTTGTCGCAGTTTGCGGCAATAAACTCCAGCATCTGGCTGACGTAAAACTGTGAATGCCGTGAAATACTGTTTTTCTGGGTGCGCGATGTTTTGTTACCCAGCACTGGCCGCCAGCCAGCGAGGCTAAATCGCTTGAGCATCAGGGCAATCTCATCAATGGCTAATTGACGAATTTGCTCATTGTCGCTGTTGAGTTCACTCTGCCAGCGCTGCACTTCAAAAGCACTCAACTGCTGCGAGGCAAGCGACGTAATCACCATCCCATGCGTCACGTGGTTAATCAGTTCCCTGTCCAGCGGCCAGGACAAAAACAGATGCATCGGTAAGTTGAAGATGGCCATCTGTTTACAGTGCCCGGCATCCGTCAGCTGATGGGGTGTGCAGGCCCAGAACAGCGTGATAAAGCCCTGTTTGCTTTTCACCACTTCGTCATTGAAAAGGTACTCCACATCGCCATCAAACGGCACATTCACTTCAACCTGACCGTGCCAGTGGCTGTAGGTCATGGCCAGCGGAGCCCGCAGCTCGACGTCCATCCGCTGATACTCTGAGTAGAGCGCCAGCGGACTTCGCGACTTTTTTTCATAGCTGCGACACATATGTGGGTCGAGCGGCAGCTGCGGGGTACTTTTTGCCATTATGGGTGGGTTCCTGAATAGTGAATCTGACCATGGGTAGCGCCAAAGCATGAACATAGCTTAACCGAAAAAAAACGCCGTTTTCTCTCCATTTTCGCGAAGTTATTCCCAAAAGCTCAGATCCTGTGCCTGTCGCTTGCCGATCTGAGTTAACGGGAATGGCGGTTTTTAATTTAAAAAACGGTCAATCAAAGCTGCTCACTTTGCAAAGCGACAGCGTTTTTCTGCCAATAAATCGGATTCATAGCGATAGCCAATATTCACGCAATACCATACATTTTGTATGTATCCATATCTTAAGGAATCATCATGTCCAGGCTCCGTACTTTAGCAACGGCTTTAGTTGCCGTTGCCGCGATGTCGATGTGCGCTATCCCCATTTCGGCTAACCCCGGTAATGGCAACGGAAATGGTAATAGCGGCAACCATGGTAATAGTGGGAATAAGGGTAATAGCAGTCATAGCCAGAAAGGAAACCCAGGCCCAAAAAACAACTCGCAATCGGAACAGCGTAAAAATTATGGCAAGCCGGACCATGTTGATAGTGATATTAGCTATAACGTGGCCAGGCAATATGCCGTCAGATATGGTTTGACGGGATATAAGTCACTGCCTCCGGGCATCGCCAAAAATCTGGCGCGAGGAAAACCACTTCCTCCGGGGATCGCTAAGAAAAGTGTCCCATCCTCGATGCTGAATCAACTGCCATATTACCCGGGTTATGAATGGCAGGTTGTTGGCGACAATCTGGTGTTGATTGCACTGAGCACGGCAATTGTCACCGCGGTTATCAATGGTGTGTTTGATTAAGTATCCCTGTACTTAACCACCAAAAGCCCGCGCTACGCGGGCTTAATTGTTAAAAAAATGGGGCTCACAAACCATACAGTTTTATTTTTCGATAGAGCGTGGCAATACTGACTCCCAGTTCTGATGCAGCCTGTTTTTTGCCCTCCACGCTTGAACCAAATCGCTGAATGGCATTTTCGATAGCGTCCCTTTCCGCTTGTTTTCCTTGGTTCGCCAGCTGTCGGGGTTGTGCGGTCATCGTGGTTTTCCTGCTGTCAGCCGGGGAGAGTAAATAAGGAGGCAGATGGCTGGCGTTGATCCCGGCGGCTTCTCCGCGCATCACAAAAATGTATTCGATGACGTTGCGTAATTCACGAATGTTCCCCGGCCAGTGCCAGGCATAAAGGCGATTAATAACGTCATCGGGCAGTTTTTGCGGTGCACGTTGGTAACTGACCGAAAACTCATCGGCAAAGTATTGTGCGAGGACGGCGATATCAGCCCTGCGTTCACGCAGGGAAGGAAGCACCAGAGGGACGACATTCAGGCGATAGAAAAGGTCTTCGCGAAACTGATTATTCTCCACCATCGCGCTAATATTTTTGTTGGTCGCGGCAATAATGCGCACATCAATATTAATGATGTTATTAGAACCCACGCGGGTGATCGCTTTTTCCTGCAACACCCTGAGCAGCTTGGCCTGCAGGTGCAGCGGCATATCGCCGATCTCATCCAGAAACAGGCTGCCGCCGTTGGCCAGTTCAAATTTCCCCATTCGTCCTTTGGGATCTGCACCGCTAAATGCACCGCGTACATAGCCAAACAGTTCGCTTTCCAGTAGTTGCTCAGGGATTGCCGCGCAGTTGATTGTCACGAAAGGGGCGGCTTTACGGGGGCTGTTTTGGTGAATGGCAAATGCCACGACCTCTTTACCCGAGCCGCTTTCCCCGGTGATGAGCACGCTGGCGTAGCTGTTGGCAATTTTGCTAATGGTGCTTCTGAGCTGCTCCATTGAGGAAGAGTGGCCAATCAGCCGCACCTGCGTGTCAGACTCATAAGGGGATGGAGTAAGGTTACTCAGGTAGTCGTGCGCATCACGAAAGATGACCATCGTTAAGCGATCGTTATCCAGCGAGGAGAGCGAAATTTGTTTGCACAGTACATGGTGTTTCTGGCCTTCAAGCGTCAGCCATGCTTCTTCATCGCCATACAAACTGTCCCCGGTTGTTTCAATGGTCAGCGGTAATCCCTGAACTTCGCGGTTGAGAATGCGATCGGCTGAATGATTGGCATGCCAGATAAGACCATTGCCATCAATTGCTACAACGCCGCGGTCCATGGCATCGATCAGACGCCGAAATGCGCCGAGGGTTTCCTGCGCGCGTAAACGCTCCAGACATTCAAAGACCTTACTGGAGATCATTACCGCGATTTGCTCAATAAAAGTGACAAATTTATCAATCTGGCTCAATAACGCGTCACGCTGCGCCTGGGTTGAGCAAATAATTCCGATCACGCCAATCACACGATTGTTGAGAAAAATTGGTGCGTTCAAATCCAGCATTTCAGAACAGTAGTGGTGTTTTTCACATAACTGACACAGCGGATGTTCGCCGGGGTTTTTGATAAGAACCGTTTCTCGGACCTGCAAAACGTGGTGGTAGATGTAGCCATTTTTTGCCACGTTTTCATTGAGCATATGTCGGTATTTACCGGTGCCAGCGATGCGCATTAAGGATTCATCGATGATTTCAACATCCGTTCCGGTTATGCCAGAAATAGCGTCGGCATAATTGCAGATATCATCCTGGATATTGCTGAGTACTGAAATCATGGTACTTCTCCGGCAGCGAGTGGCATTTCTCAAGGGAGATGATAAATATGCGAAGCAATGCAAAAATGATTTGCGAAAAATCAATCTACTGCTCTGTTTTTGGATGTTTTTTTTATTTTATCTTCCGCGATCACACTATTTATCAATTGTGAGAATTTATCAAACGAGGCGATAAACTAACGCTGTGGTATTTTTCAGTGCCCATCTCGTTTTCTTTTTAATTATTTGAAAATAAAGACTTTATTAAAATATTTATAAGGTTTTACTCGATTAATAAAAAACTGGTAAGCATTTTGCTCTATTGGCAATACCGATAGCGTAAATATCTCTGTATACGTCTATTACAGGGAGTGAAATACCAGAACAATGAGGTTTTATGATGCAGGAAAACTTATCATTTTTTATCAACCAGACGCCGTTTACCGAACATCCAAACGCGCCGCTGGCACCGTTTAGTCGCCAGGAACTGGTAAAAGCGTTGAATTTTCATCGGTCTATTCCGGGTTATGCGCCGACGCCGTTATATACGCTGCCGGCTCTTGCAAAAAAGCTGGGTGTTAAAAATATCTATCTCAAGGATGAGTCTCAGCGTTTTGGCCTGAAAGCCTTCAAAGCGTTGGGCGGCTCCTATGCGATGGCGTGCCATATCGCGGAATTAATCGGCAAGGATATCAGTGAACTGCCGTTTGACGTGATGACCAGCGAAGAGGTGCGCCGCGATCTCCAAACCGTCACGTTTGCCACCACCACCGATGGCAACCACGGTCGCGGTGTGGCGTGGATGGCGCGCCAGCTGAAGCAAAACGCCGTGGTTTATATGCCGAAGGGCTCTTCGCAGCAGCGTTTGACCTCCATCCGTAATGAAGGCGCTACCGCTGAAATCGTCGATATGAACTATGACGATGCGGTTCGCATGACCGCTGAACAGGCACAAAAGCATGGCTGGATTGTGGTGCAGGATACCGCCTGGGAAGGGTATGAAAAAATCCCGCAGTGGATTATGCAGGGCTACGGCACGCTGATGCTGGAGGCGATAGACCAGCTGCATCAGGTTGCGCCGACGCATATTTTTGTTCAGGCAGGCGTTGGCTCGTTTGCCGGAATGGTGCAGGGAATGGTGGCGGCAGCCTGGGGTGAACACCGCCCGAAAGTGATCGTCGCTGAAGCGTTAATTGCCGATTGTCTTTACCGCTCTGCCCGTTCTAAAGAGGGGGATGCAATTGCGGTGGGCGGCGATTTGCAAACCGTGATGGCTGGTCTCGCCTGCGGTGAGGCGAACAGCATCGGCTGGAAACTGCTACGTGATTATGCCAACGCATTTGCCTCCTGCCCTGATGAAGTTGCAGCGCTGGGCATGCGTATGCTGGGTAATCCGTTGGCGGGCGATCCGCAGATCGTATCCGGTGAGTCCGGCGCGGTCACTTCCGGTCTGCTGGCGCTGCTGATGACCTCACCTGAACTGGCGCAAACGCGTGAACAACTGGGGCTGGATGCGCATTCCCGCGTGCTGTTGGTCAGTACCGAAGGCGACACCGACCCACAACAATATCTGGATATTGTCTGGGGCGGTCAGTACCCGGGCATCAAATAACACATTTCCTGATTGAGAGAAATAACGGAGAAACCCATGTTATCTGCAAAACGTATTGATGAAGTCATTAAAAACTGTCAGGCGCTGATCCAACAAAAAAGTTATTCCGGTCAGGAAGGGGAAGTGGTTAATGCCATAAAAAAAATGATGCAGCATTACCAGTTCGATGACATCCACGTTGATAAGTACGGCAACATTGTGGGCGGCATTGTCGGCAATCAGCCGGGGAAAACGCTGGTTCTCGATGGACATATCGATACCGTGCCGGTCAACGAAGAGAAGTGGAGCCGCAACCCGTACGGCGGCGATATCGACGATGGCAAAATTTATGGTCGCGGTACAACCGATATGAAAGGTGCCGTGGCGGCGATGATTTCCGCCGTGGGTTTTTTCGGCCAGGACAATCAGCGTAATTTTGCCGGCAAAATCTACGTTGCCTGCATCGTGCATGAGGAGTGCTTTGAAGGTATTGCTGCCCGGCTGGTCAGCGAGCGCTATAAGCCGGACTACGTGATCATCGGTGAAGCTTCCGAGTTAAACCTGAAAATTGGTCAGCGTGGCCGCGCTGAAATTGTGGTCGAAACATTTGGTAAACCCGCGCACTCCGCCAACCCGCAGGCAGGCATTAACGCGGTGTACAAAATGGCGCAATTGATCGACAAAATTCGCACAATTACTCCGCCAACGCACCCGGTACTGGGGCCTGGCATTCTGGAGCTTACCGACATTAAATCTTCGCCATACCCAGGAGCTTCGGTAGTGCCGGATTATTGTCGCGCAACCTACGATCGTCGTTTGCTGGTGGGTGAAACCAAAGAAAGTGTTATTGCCCCACTGGAAAATGCGCTTGCGGAACTTACCGCACAGGATCCGCAGTTTAAGGCCCGTGTCTCCTACGCGGTAGGTCAGGAGTCTTGCTATACCGGTGCCACGATTGAGGGCGAGCGCTTCTTCCCGGGCTGGGTGTATGACGAGTCTGACGAATTCGTGCAGGCCGCTCTGGCTGGCGTTCGCGAGGCCGGGTTTAATCCAACCATCACACAGTACTCATTTTGCACCAACGGCAGCCACTATGCGGGCGAAGCGGGAATTAAAACTATCGGCTTCGGACCTTCACGCGAAAACCTGGCCCACACCATCGATGAATATATCGAGATTGATCAGTTAACCGGCTCGGCCAGCGGCTATTACAGCATCATTCAGACACTCTATCGCCAATAAAAATAAAGATAACAACCTCTTACCTTACAAGTGGTGTCGTGAAACGACACCGCTATGGAGAATAACGATGAAAACCATTTTCAAAAACGGAAATGTAATCGATGGAACGGGCAGTGAAGGCAGAATTGCCGATGTGATGGTTGACGAAGGACGCATTGTCGCAATCGGACAAATTGACGTTGGCGTTAATGAGCAGGTTATTGACGCAACGGGAAAAATTATTTGTCCTGGTTTTATTGATACCCATACGCACTCTGACCTGTCGGCCATTATTAACCCCGCGCTGTCGGCAAAAATTCGTCAGGGTATTACCACCGAGCTGTTAGGGCAGGATGGTGTCGCCCTGGCGCCGTTGCCTGAAGAATATATTCCGGCCTGGCGTAAAAATATCGCCGGACTGGATGGCGATACCGACAAAATAGACTGGAAATATAAAAACACAGACGGCTACCTCAATCTGCTGGCATCGCGTCATCCGGCGACAAACCTCGCGTATTTAGTTCCGCATGGCAACGTACGCATGGAAGCCATGGGCCTGGATGGGCGCCCCTCTACTCGTGAGGATGTGGCGAAGATGTGCGAAATCCTTGAGCGGGAGTTACAAGCGGGGGCGTTTGGTCTTTCCACTGGGCTCATCTACATGCCTTGCGCCTTTGGCGATACCGCCGAAATGATTGAACTGTGCAAAGTGACGGCGAAATATGACGGGATCTTTGTAGTGCATCAGCGCAGTGAAGCAGACGATATTATCAACTCAACGCAGGAACTGATTGATATCGCCACCGCCACCGGTGTCTGGCTGCATATTTCACATATGAAGGTTTGCGGTAAGAAAAACTGGGGGCTGATTGACCAGATGCTGGGCATGTTGGAACAGGCGCAGGAAGAGGGGATTCGTATCTCTTTCGACCAGTATCCGTATGTGGCGGGCAGCACGATGCTCGGCGTGATCCTGCCGCCGTGGGTCCACTCCGGTGGCACTGACAAATTACTTGAGCGGCTGGCCTCGCCTGAACTGCGCGCCAAAATGATCGACGATATTCAGCAGGGCATTCCCGGCTGGGATAACTTTATCGATTTTGCCGGGCTGGACCAGATTTTTGTCACCAGCGTGAAAACGACAAAAAACCAGGATGCCGTCGGTCTGAACCTCGTTCAGTTGGGCGAGCTACGCGGAAAAGATCCGTACAACGCCACCTTCGATCTGCTGTTTGAAGAAGAAAATGCCGTTGGGATGGTCGACTTTTACGGTACTGAAGAGCATGTGATTAAGTTCCTTTGCCGTCCTGAGCAAAACGTCTGTACCGACGGTTTAATGGGGGCTGGCAAACCGCACCCGCGCGTGTTTGGCGCATTCCCTCGTGTGCTCGGTAAATATGTGCGTGAAGAGGGATGTCTGAGCTGGGAAGCGGCAATCCGTAAGATGACTGGCAAACCCGCTGAGGTATTAGGCCTGCAGGATCGTGGGCTGCTGAAGGTGGGTTATGCGGCGGATATTGTGATGTTCGATCCTAACACCATTGCCGATAAGGGCACTTTTGTTGAACCCAATCAATATCCGGAAGGGATTGAAATTGTCATGGTTAATGGGCGCATTGCCTTAATCAATGGCACTGAAAGTTATGCCTGTAGCGGTACGGTTATTAGAAAACAATATTAATAAATAACGCTAAACACGCATTGATTTATCGCGACCATTTATGGCCGCGGTAGATCACTACACCCTAAGGACATCACAATGAACCTACAAACGTCTTTACCTTCAGGTAAACCAAAGACCTGGAAAGCAAGGTATACCGTCCTGACATTGATCTGGCTGGCGTGGCTGCTCTCTTTTCTCGACAGAATGGTGATGAGCGTTTCTCTCCCTTATATCGGCAAAGATTTAAATCTGGATACGACCCAACAAGGGTTAATTATTAGCGCCTTTTTTATTGGTTATGCCGCATTTCAAATTCCCGGCGGTTTACTGGCGGATAAGTTTGGTTCGCGCAAAATCATGGCCATCGGTATTGCCTGGTGGTCTGTTTTCACCAGCTTAACCGGCGCCGTGTTGACGCTGCCGCTAATGCTGGCCGTTCGCTTCTTCTTTGGTGTTGGTGAAGGTTGTTTCCCGTCGGCTTCCTGGAAGATGATATCAACCTATTTCCCGTCGAAAGAGCGTGGCCGCGCCACGGCGATTCAGTCAACGGTAAACACCTTAGGCCCGGCGCTGGCGGTAGTGGTAGCCGCAAGCATAATCGGGGCCTTTGGCTGGCACATGGTCTTTATCGTGCTAGGTATTCCGGGTCTGTTTATCGCGGCGGGGATCTACTTATTTACCCGTGACAATCCGAAAGATCACCCCGCAATTACGCAGCAGGATCTGGCGGAACTGGCTGCTGACGAGCAGGGAAGCCTGCAAAACACCAGCGGTATCGCGTTTAAAGACGTCCTCAAAATGCCGGTGCTCTGGCAAATGGCAAGTATCTGGTTTTTGTTTGATATCACCTTCTGGGGCTTTTCAACCTGGCTGCCAAGCTACCTGATCACCGTTCGTGAGTTTTCTCTGGCAAAAACCGGCGTCATGGCGGCCATTCCCTTCCTGTTTGGCGCAGGCGGAACGTTGTTAGGCGGCTATTGCTCAGATAAATTTAAACCCCAGCGTAAAACGTTGTATGTCGTGACCTCCGTTATTGCCGCGGGTTTCCTGTATCTGACCTTCAGCGTGAGCAGTGCAGATATGGCGGTGGTTTATCAGTGTATTTCAGCCCTGTTCATGTTCTTCGCCATGGCGACATTCTGGGGCATTCTGATGGACACCATTCCCAGCAACATCATGGGGCGGGCATCCGGGATCGTTAACTTTGGCGGTCAGATGGCGGGAGTCGTTTCTGCACCTATCATCGGCTGGCTGATTCAAAGCAGTGGTGGAAGTTATAACAGCGCCTTTATCTTTATGATTGCCGCGCTGTTGTGTTCTGCCGTCGTTACGCTGACCGTGAAAAGCTCCCATGCTATTGGGGCGTTGCCCAGTAAAGCCTGATTCATGACTGACTCCTGTGGCTCTGTTGTTTCCTGAGCCACAGGGCGTTTTACTATCAAATCAGCAGGTTTATTATCTTTTTCTCCAGATTTGACCTGGTATAAAAATGATTCTTAGATAGCTATTCTGCATATACACCTTTGCCGTTGTGATGAAAACTCCCCCTGGTTATATGACCCCGGCCATTAAGAATGAATCATAATAAATGAGAGATTTATCCTACGCGTGTAGGAATATTCCTTTTGGTTGTGTTAATGGTTTGATATTTAGATAGGCTCAAGGTTTAAAATTTGTAAAATACAGTGTTGCATTTATGCCTTATTCTTCGTTTTTATAAAAAACTAATAAATATACGTGTGAATGTGTTAGGATTTACCTGATAACGCCTTATTTTTATAAATTATAATGCTTAAGGCTCACCTGCTCGATAGCCATCGCCTCTCTTTATTTATCGGGATTCTTATACGCAATGAACGCGATAATCGTTGATGATCACCCATTAGCTCGCATAGCCATCCGCAACTTACTCGATACTAATGGTATTACCGTAACCACCGAGCTCGACAGCGGAGAGCATGTGGTCCAAACCGTTGAAAAAACTAAGCCGGAGCTACTGATTATTGATGTGGATATTCCGGGCATCAGCGGCATCGAAGTGCTGGAGCAACTGCGAAAGCGGCACTATGCTGGTGTAATCATTATCATTTCAGCCAAAAATGAATTTTTTTACGGCAAACGTAGCGCCGAATATGGTGCCAATGGATTTGTGAGTAAAAAAGAGGGTATGAATAATATTCTTGCCGCAATCGAAGCTGCAAAAAATGGGTATAGCTATTTTCCCTTTTCCCTTGAGCATTTTACTGGCTCATCTGTCAGCGAACAGGATAAGCTTGATACGTTGTCGACCCAGGAAATGAGAGTGTTGCGTTATATTCTTAACGGTATGGATTACAGCACTATTGCCAGCAAAATGAACATCAGTAATAAAACGGTAAGCACCTATAAAAGCCGTTTGATGGAGAAGTTAGATTGCTCGTCATTAATGGAAATTTATGATTATGCGCAAAGAAATAAAATAGGATAGAGTAATGCTGGAACGCTTGTTTATTTTTTTGATGGTCATATTTACCATCGGGTTTTCTACGGGTGTAAGCTCAGCCCGGCAAGTTGAGCTAAAAAGTAACTATAATACCTCAGTACAACATATCGGCCTGAACAGGGAAGAAACAAACTGGTTAGCGCATAAAAAAACCTTGGTTGTTGGCACCTGGTTACCGGAAGTCTCCCCCATTGTTTATCAAAATAGCGGTGAATATTATCGGGGCGTCAACGCGGATTATCTTGCGCTAATGCAAAAGAATCTCAATATAAAAATTGTTATAAAGCAGTATGATAATGAGCAAGAAGCGCTGACCGCACTTGCCAGTAACGATGTAGATACATTGATAACTCAGCTGTCCCGGCGACAAGATGTCGGCGGCCATTTATTGCGCACTTCGGCATTACTGACGACGTGGCCGACGCTTGTGACCTCGCTAAAAAACACCATGCTGCCGCTGACCTCGGAGCATCCGGTTAGCGTCGCGTGTGTGCGAGATTGTCCTTTTCTTGATGTTATCCAGGATGCTTTTCCTGAAGCTAAAGTCTCATTTTTCGACGACGAGTATCAGGCCATGGCATCGGTAGTGAACGGTGATAACCAATATTATATTGGGAACAATATCACCAGCAGTCATTGTGTCTCCCGATATTTTTCGCAATCACTGGTTATTACGCACTACTTTGATAAACAAGAGCAATATAATTATTTTGTGGTGAAGGACGACCAGCCAGTATTAAGAAATATTCTTGATGGTTTCATTACGTCAATCAGTAATGAAATTCATATGCAGGTCATGCAGAACTGGCTGAACCGCGGTAACCTTGCTTTTCTGAATGCGCCTATTCCTTTTACCGATCAGGAAAAAGCGTGGCTGAAGAAGAAACATACTATTCGCATTCTTATCAATCCAGATTATCCGCCTTACACGCTTGTCGATCGCAGCGGTGAGTTACGTGGAATTCTTGGCGATTTGCTGAATATTATTCATCTGCAAACGGGGATTGATTTTGAGCCGGTTTTGGCCAACACCAAAAGTGAACAGACCAAACAAATAAGCGGCGAACGATGGGATATGTATCCCACTATCACCCTGACAAATCAAAATCAGCACAATTCGACCTTTAGCGATCCGCTGATGAATGTGGCATTTGTGATTATCACTTCCCGTGATGAAACGGCCGATTCGTTACTGAATACACCGATCCGTATTGCGTTGCCCGCCGGGCATGTTTTGGAAAGTGACCTGAAACAACGCTACCCGCAGGCCACCTGGGTGGATGCTGATACTGGCAGCGTCGCGATGACTATGCTCAGGGATGGCAAGGTTGACGCGGCAATTGCTACCGAATTGTCGGCAAGGTTCATGGTCGATCATGACTACCAGAAAAACATGCACTTTTTTAGGCTACCAGATATGCCTGGCGCGTCGGTGAGCTTTGCGGTTTCTCCCCACGAGCCCATGTTGAAGTCCGTAATGGATAAAACGCTGCAGGCGATACCGCCGCGTGAGATTTTGCAGATGACGGAGAAGTGGTCGAAAATTTCTAATACGCAGGTCGATCTCTGGAGTCGGTATAGCAAACAGTTCTATCAACTGGTGGTGTTTGCGCTGTTGCTGATAGCAATTAGCCTGATCTGGGGGATCTCACTCTCCCGTGAGGTCAATAAAAGAAAACAATCACAGCGGCAGCTGGAAGAGCAGCTTCATCTCAAAGAGGCATTGTCTCAAGAACTGGAAACCGAAAAAAATAAAGCGATTGAAGCAACCAAGGCCAAAAGTCGCTTTCTTGCGAGCATGAGCCATGAATTACGTACCCCTGTCAGCTCGATTGTGGGCTTTCTGGAATTACTGTCGAGCTCAGAACTCAGCCCGGCACAACGAAAAGAGGCGATTGCTCTTACCGCAGCGACAGCCCAGTCATTGCTTGGGCTGATCGGTAAGATTCTGGACGTTGATAAGATTGAGTCTGGTAAATATCAGGTTGTTCCTCAATGGACGGATCTCTCGCAGCTCATTGAATTGCAGTGTCACTCTTTTGATGCCTTAGCCAGACAGAAAGGCGTTACGCTTGCTTGCGTAAGCCAGTTGCCGGCAAACGAGCGGGTGTTTGTCGATCAACAAGCTTTGCGGCAAATTCTCACCAACCTGGTGGGCAATGCGCTGAAGTTTACCGAGCAGGGTAGCATTCATGTGACAGCCCGTTTAACCCCTGACGGGGAGAATCACGGTACCCTGACCATCGCCATTAGCGACACCGGTTGCGGGATTAGCGAAGAGGAGCAGGCCGGGCTGTTTCGTCGCTACGCTCAGGGGCGCTGTGGGCGTCAACAAACGGGGTCTGGTCTGGGATTATTTATCTGCAAAGAGCTGGTGACGCTGATGGGTGGTACGCTGGAGTTGATGAGCGTCCCGGCGCAAGGAACTACGTTTACCATAACGCTGCCGGTTGAGACTGCCCGCCAGTCAGTTGTACCGGATAGCAACACGCCGGGGGCGCTGTTGCCGCTGCCGTGTCTGTCTATTTTGATAGCAGATGACAACCCGACCAATCGCCTGTTGCTTAAGCGACAGTTGAACGCCATTGGTTACAGCGTGGATGAAGCGTGTGATGGTGAGGAAGCCGAAGCCAAACTGGCTAAAAAATCATACGACCTGTTGATTACCGATGTGAATATGCCGAAGAAGGACGGGTTTGATCTTGCGGCTTCGTTACGTCGTCAGCAGCCTCATTTACAAATATGGGGACTGACGGCCAGCGCGCTCCCACAGTCACGTGACAGGTGTCTGCAAAACGGCATGAATTTGTGTCTGTTTAAGCCCGTGTCGATTCAGACACTGACGCATGAATTAAGCAAAATCGAAACCGGTTATTCGTCTCCTTGTGCAATCCGGCATTTGAAATTCAATGTCTTGACGGAAAATACCGGCGGCGATCGCGCATTAATGAACGAGATACTCGAAACATTCCGCGAGGCAACGTTTAGCGATTTACAGGCGGCTGAGAAAGCCGTTGAGCAAGACGAACCCCAGCTGTTTTTGCGAGCCCTTCACCGGTTGCATGGTTCGGCGCAAATTCTGGGCATTACTGCTCTTCAGACGCTATGCGAACCTTTTGAATCGATGCGACATGACGATCTTCCTCTGGCAGTACGCCAGGAAGCATTACAGAAGATTGTTGCCGTCATGCGGGAAATTGAGATTGAGATTAACAGTCTGATTAGCCATTAACCCCCCTGATCGGGTTGCCGTAGCAACCCGATCAGGAGAGAAAGTCCTGGTTCAACACTCCGTAGTGCTGAGTATTACTGGCCTGCGCCCAGCATCTCGCTATCGATCACAATGCCTTCTTCAGCACCCTTTAACACAAGGTTTGCTTCATAGTATTTACCTGAAGACAGCAGTTTTTGAGCGCTGGCAACGGCTTTACGCGTCTGATTCAGGGGCATCAGGTATTGGGTCTGAAGCACGCTGATACCCGCCAGTTGCAAGGTATCCACAGCACCTTTCCAGTCGCCTTTAGCCATTTTGCCATTCGCTGTATTGATAGCAGATTCTTTAGCTGGGGTGGCAATATAGTCTTCTGACAGCGCAATCGTAGCGTTGATAATCACGTACAGATCGTCAATCATCTTGGCTTTAGGCGCAGCTTTTACAAATTTCGCCCAGTCGTGGCTGTCACCCGCAAGCAGGGAAGCGGCGTCATCGGTTAACTTTTTAGCACTGTCAGGCTGTCCATGAAACAGGGCCAGACGGGCAAGCTGAATATCACGCATCGCGTTTGCACCTTGTACTGCGACCTGCATAATATCGGCAGCTTCTTTTTGTACATTGGCGGTAGCAGTTTGTGCCGGCGTGGTAGTGGTAGCTGCCAGTACCGGGGCTGAGCCCATCATGGTTGCAAGCAGACCTGCAAGAATAATCTTTTTCATTACTTTCTCCTGAATAAATTTGGTATATCTCACCAAACGAAATAAGCATATTAAATAACTTCGAAGAGTGGAATCAGAGCCAGGATAGAATAATGAGCGTTTAATCTTACAGGTGTCAGACGTCTGACGCGTGTAGGATTATGCGGATAATGACATTCCTTTATTCTTATATACGAATTCGGAGTGAAAGCCTTATCATTCCATTGTAAGTGATATGTATTAAGTGAATATTACTCTTTTATTAGTAGGTTACATTGCGTTTCTATGTAACGGAGGATGTATGTTTGTTTTTAATCAGCGTAGCCTGAAAGCATTTAATGAAAAAACACTATTTCATTATAAAAGACACGCCACAATCATGGCCGTGCTGTTGTTGGTTTGCGGCATCTGCTGCTTAATCTATCCAATCGCTGCAGGTGTTTACTTAAGCTATGCAACAGGTTTTATGTTCCTGGTGTGCGGCTTCTATTCTATTTACAGCCTGTTTTCCTCGGGTAAAAAGCAGTTGAAAGCCAAATTTACCTATGCCTTTTTTGCTATCGCATGGTTGCTGCTGGGATACTGTTTCCTCGAAAATCCTGTGATAGGTATGAATTCATTGGCAATGGTTTTTTGTTGCCTGTTTATTCTTGGCGGGATTTTTCGTGTTGCTTCCGGCGTCAAAATGTTCCGCAGTCCGGGCTATGGATGGAATATTTTTATCGGTATTTTTGACCTGCTTATTGCAGCCGTGTGGCTGAATATGGATCCCGACCGTTCTTATGTATTTACCTCCATCTTTATAGGCGTTGAGATGATCTTTAGTTCTTTGGCTTTTATCAGTCTGCGCAGAAATGCGTCGTTGGTACAAACTGAAAAACTCGCCGATAAAAATTAATGCTACTTCTGGAGCGCATTGTGAATATTAAATTGATTGTCTCTGCAGCTATTCTTATGACCTCTGTTATGGCGCCGATGAGCCGTGCTTTTGCTACACAGGCAACGGAAGCGGCGCCACAAGATATGACCTGTAAAGAATTCGTTGATATGAGTCGGCAATACATGACAGCAATTGCCTTTGTGATTGTTAATAAAAATTCGGATTTTAAAGGCGATGATTATGTTCCCCTGCACGAGGTGGAAACTGTCGCTGTACCGAAGATGATTAAAATGTGTCATCGACACCCTGATACTAAATTGGGCGAGCTGGCCGTAAATCTGAAGGGCTCCGGTCTGAACTATTGATTACCCGTTTTGATAGCCTGGCATGAGTCAGAATTGACAACCTCTGTACCTACCTTAGTTGTTACCCTACAAGAAAAAATCCACGTAATGTTTACCCTGCTATCCACGAGAAATTCGCTGGATAACAGGGCCCGCTAACAACCGTAGACCTGATAAGCGAAGCGCCACCGGGCATTGATTACCCGCAGAGCAGAGGGACTCAAGTGTGGTGGAGAATGCCACTCTTAACGTAGTCACAGTATCGTCACTGTAATGAAATGAAGAACTTAAAGTGAACGGAACCCTTTCTCTGAGAGAGCATTGAGAATCCCTGGGATTTAATAAACTTATCCCAGGGATAATCACGTACGAGGGCAGGGAATCAGCGCCGTGTTTTGAATCGCGCCAGCATGTTTTCTACGAGAACAAAGAACAGCGGAACAAAGTAGATCGCCAGCACTGTTGCGGCCAGCATCCCACCAATAACACCCGTACCGACGGCATTTTGCGCGCCAGAGCCCGCGCCGTTGCTTATTGCCAGAGGGATAACCCCTAAGATAAAGGCCAGTGACGTCATCAAAATAGGGCGTAAGCGCATTTGCGCGGCCTCTACTGCGGCTTCAAGCGGCGTTTTTCCTTCCTTTTGCATGATCTCGACGGCGAACTCGACGATCAGAATGGCGTTTTTAGCCGAGAGCCCCATGGTGGTGAGCAGGCCTACCTGGAAGTAAACATCATTGCTCAGGCCGCGCAAGTCGGTCGCCAGCAAAGCGCCGACCACCCCGATTGGCACAACCAGCATTACCGAGAACGGTATCGACCAGCTTTCATACAGTGCCGCCAGTGCCAGAAACACGACGATCAGCGAAATGCCGTACAGCATTGGTGCCTGGTTTGTGGACAGCGCCTCCTGATAAGACAGACCGGTCCAGGCATAGCCGACGCCCGCAGGCAGTTTATTTATCAGCGATGCCATAAATTTCATCGCATCGCCGCTGCTTTTCCCTTCGACCGGCTGGCCCAGAATTTCCATTGCAGGCTGACCGTTGTAGCGTTCAAGGCGGGGAGAACCGTAGGTCCACTCGGTGGATGAGTAGGCCGAAAGCGGCGTCATAGCGCCGGAGGCATTACGTACGTACCAGTGATTAATATTATCCGGCAACATACGGAACGGCGTATCGGCCTGGACATACACTTTTTTAACGCGTCCCTGATTCAGGAAATCATTGACATAGCGACTACCGAACGCCGTAGAGATGGTCTGATTGATATCCGATAATGCAACGCCCATGGCTTCTGCCTTCGTGGCGTTGACATGAATGCGGAACATCGGTGTATCTTCCAGACCATTCGGGCGCACCCCGTCGACCTCACCGGACGACTGGTTGGCCAGCGCCAGAAGCTCGTTTCGGGCCTGCATCATTTTTTCATGCCCAAGGTTACCGTTATCCAGCAGCTCCATGTCAAACCCTGAAGCCGTTCCCAGTTCTGCAACAGCGGGTAAATTAAACGGATAAACGACGGCATTATTGATGGTGCTTAAGGCCATCATCGCCCGTCGAATAATGGCGGTAACTGAGTTTTCTTCACCAACGCGTTCTGACCACGGTTTCAGGCTGATAAACGCCAGACCGTTGTTTTGCCCCTGGCCGCTAAAACCAAATCCGCCTACGGTGAAAACCGAAGCGACATTTTTCTGTTCTTTCGTCAGGTAGTAATCCGTTATTTCCCCGAGCACTTTGCTGGTGTTCACCATCGTCGAGCCCGAAGGCAATTGCGCGGTGGTCATGAACACCCCCTGGTCTTCTTCAGGCAAAAAGGAGGTCGGGGTACGTAGAAACAGCACAATCATGCCCGCGCCAATCACTAAGTACACGACCATATAACGGCCTGTGCAACGTAGCAGTTTACGGGTGCTGTCCGTGTAGTGCTGAGTACATTTCTCCATAAAGTGATTGAAACGGGTAAACAGAATATGTGTGTTTGCTTTTTCTCCCTCGTGGGATTTCAACAGCATGGCGCAGAGTGCTGGCGTCAGGCTCATCGCCACAAACACCGACAGCAGCATGGAGGAGATTAAAGTGATAGAAAACTGACGGAAAATTTCACCGGTTGCTCCGCTCATAAATGCCATCGGCATAAATACGGCGGATAACACAACGGCAATACCGACCAGCGCTCTCTGCAACTGGCCCATCGCTTTGTGGGTCGCCGCTTTTGGTGACAAGTGTTCTTCGGCAATAATGCGTTCTACGTTCTCAACCACCACGATGGCATCATCGACTAACAACCCTATCGCCAGCACCATGCCAAACATCGTGAGCGTATTAATCGAAAAACCCGCGATGTCGAGTATCGCAAAGGTGCCAAGGATAACTACCGGAACGGCGATTGTGGGAATAAGCGTTGCGCGGAAACTTTGCAAAAACAGATACATGACGAGGAATACCAGAATGATTGCCTCAATCAAAGTATGAAAAACCCCCTGAATCGAAATTTCGATAAACGGAGTGGTGTCATAGGGATAAACGGTTTTCATGCTGGCCGGAAACCAGGCCGATAATCTGTTCAGCTCTTGTTTGACTGCCTGGGATGTTTCCAGGGCATTCGCGCCAGCGGCAAGTTTAATTGCAATCCCGGCGGCGGGTTTTCCGTTGTAGCGTGCAACCGTTGCATAATTTTCCGCACCCAGCTCAATTCGCGCGACATCGCGCAGCAGAACCTGGGAGCCATCTTGCTGAACTTTAAGGAAGATCTTGCCAAATTCATCAGTAGTTTGCAGGCGCGTCTGGACGATTATCGACGCATTTAGCTGCTGATCGGCTGACTGAGGCATGCCTCCCAACTGCCCGCCCGATATCTGGTTGTTCTGAACTTTGAGTTGGGTAATGACGTCCTGAGGTGTGAGGTTATACTTGTCGAGCTTTTGCGGATCCAACCAGATACGCATGGCGTATTGCGAACCGAATAACTGTACGCTCCCCACCCCGGCAGTGCGGCTTATTGGGTCTTTGATGTTCGAGGCCACATAGTCGGCAATATCATATTGGCTCAGGCTGTTATTATCAGAGATAAAGCCGGCGACCATCAAAATATTGCTGCTGGATTTATCAACACTGATCCCTTGCTGCTGTACTTCCTGCGGTAAAGAAGGCATCGCCAGCTGCAGTTTATTCTGTACCTGAACCTGCGCAATATCGGGTGACGTGCCCGTTTTGAAGGTCAGGATAATCGACGCATTACCTGCCGCATCGCTGGTGGATGACATATACATCAGGCCATCAAGACCATTCATATTCTGTTCAATCACCTGAGTCACGGAGTCTTCAACGGTCTTTGCGTCTGCCCCTGGGTAGGCAGCGCTGATGGTAATGGTTGGGGGAGCAATTTGTGGATACTGGGCGATCGGCAGGTTCATTATCGCGATACCGCCCGTAAACATCATGATAATGGCGAGCACCCAGGCGAAAACCGGGCGCTCAATAAAAAAGTTGGCCATGAAGAAAGTGTCCTTAATACCTGAAATATTACTGTTCAGTTCCCGCGTCAGGAGTGGTCAGTTTTGAAGGGAGGACCCGGGCTTTGATTCCCGGACGAATTCTTTGTAATCCGGACACAATGACCCGATCGCCGGGGCGTAATCCTGCTGTCACCAGCCATTGATTGCCAACGGCCTTCACGGCGTTTATTTCGCGCAGTTGCACCACGTTTTGCTGGTCAAGGATCAGCGCGGTGGCTTTTCCTTGTTCGTTATGCGTAATCCCTTGTTGGGGGACCATCAAAACGTTCTGCTGGCTGCCTTCGTCCAGCAACGCCGTGACATACATGCCGGGTAAAATTTCACCTTCAGGATTGGGGAACACGGCGCGCAAAGTCACCGATCCGGTGGTCTCATCGACGGCGGGATCGGAAAACTCAAGCGTACCGGTATGGCGATAGGGTTTGCCGTTTTCCAGCATCAGCTCAACAGGAATTTTGCCTTGTTGCTGGGCAATTTTGCCGTTGGCTTTCTCTTCTTTCAGGCGTAAGAAATCTTGTACTGACTGTGTTAAATCAACATAAATCGGATCCAGCCGCTGAACGGTGACCAGCGCGTTTTCCTGATTTGCGGTGACCAGGGCACCCACGGTTACGGAGGATTTACCGCTGATGCCATCAATCGGTGAGGTGACATTAGCGTAACGAAGGTTGATGGTGGCCTGCTCAAGATCCGCTTTGGCGACGGCGACATTGGCTTCTGCTTCATTAAGCTGTGAGCGTGTCGTGTCGTAGTCCTGGCGGCTGACGTAATTGGATTTTATTAACGCTGACTGCCGATTTAATGTCAGACGCACATTATTGGCCGTCGCCAGTGCCTTTGCCAGCGCGCCTTTGGCTGAATCCAGTCGTGCCTGCAGCGGGGCAGGATCAATTTGATACAGTGACTCTCCTTTGCTGACTTTATCACCTTCAATAAAGTTGCGTTTTATGATGATCCCACCAACCTGAGGGCGGATTTCGGCGATCTCGAATGAAACCGCGCGACCTGGAAGTTCACTTTTAATATTCACTGAAGAGGGCGCTAAGGTAACAACGCCGACCTCGGGCTCCATCGCGGTGGTTTTTACTGCAGGTTTATTATCGCAGGCGGTGATGATGACGCTACTAAAAAATAATGGTATCAACAGTAAGCATTTTCTGTTCATAGTAATCCCTGAATAAATCGTAAACACCAATTTTCTTTTATTACAGGCAGGGTGGGAGAGTTATCGGTAAATAACAAAAGATGCTCAGGAATGAGATGGCTAAAGCCCATTTTTTCGCTCAAGTGTTAGCGGGTAAAATTATATGTAACAGGAAGAGTGCGTGCTAAGCGAAGGATCTCATAAAGCAGGATGGCGCAATAAGGCTAACGCGGGGTGATGTGGTGGGCGTTTGTCAGTACCCGACTCCGGTATATATTCGCGCCATCTTACTACAGAGATTATTTCACTAGCTCCGGAGTTACCTGAGTTACTGTATTAGCGTAATAGGGGGCGCCCCACATGGGTTCAGGCCAGAACGCGCCATAGCCGTAATCCCACATATTATAGGTGGTGTTGACTGACTCCGTTAAATGCCAAACCTGAATGCCTTGTAAATCAACTTTAACAAAGTTGTACGGGATTTTGTTGATGAATCCTGGTTCATCTCCTTGAATTGTCCCCAAAATAGTAACGAAATGGTTTCTGTAGTTTACCGGATCGAGAAAACCTTTCTGCTGGGCCAGAATACGTCCCTGATAGCTCGCGTCTATTTGCGGTTTAGCATAGTTGTTCAGTGGCAGAACGGCGATTTCCAGTAATGTATCCGTTTTGGTGTTAATCACATTGATGACTTTACCCCCAAAGCGGGCCTGCTGATCGGTATATAATCCCGGTTGGTTATGCACGGAGATAAAGTTTTTTTGTATATCTGGTTGATTATTACCTTTGATATTCTCAGGAATTGAAGCGCATGACGCCAGGGTGAAAGCAAGGGCAACAATTATCAACCCTTTTGTTTTTTTCATTTTACTTTCCTGCTAAAAAAAAGACAGGCCTATAGTAACCCTTTGCTCATTATTGTCAGCAAACGTGCCGTTGATTATCTAAAATTAATATTATTGTAGCTTATGGTAATAACAGGCTGTATTTTATCTGGTCGCTGGATAAGGGTGAAAGCGTGTGGCGACAGGGAAAGCGATTTACTGTCGCCACACGTGGAGTGAGGTCCAATGCGTTACCGTGCCCTGGTTTAGCCAGGTGGGTAGGCAATCCTGGATTACGGCTTATTACTACGATTTACTAACGCAGACGTTCGTTGGCGAAAAGGTATTGCCTAACAGGTAGGCATTATCAATTTTATATATTTGCGCACGCTTACTGGGTGTGAACGGGTCATAGATATTATGGATAAACATCTCATCCGACACGTTATCCAGACTGTGTTTACTCATTTTCACGTCTTGCAGAAAAACGACGCCCTTATCTTTTATCCGATAATTAAAACTGACGGAGCGTTGCAGGATAAGGCGACGTCCTGGGCGGTTGTCTGCCAGTGGGGTTGTGGTAATAATCCCTGAGAAATCAATGACGCCAGTGTTATCTGTTTGCAACTGGATCATCAGGCTACCATCGTATTTCCCACCCCCGGGCAGTTCGGGTAGTGAAAGTGTGGAGACGCAATGCACGCTTATTCCCTGATTGACTGGAATGAGGGTGATTCCATTCGCGCTTAACAAGGCGCTGACAGCGACCAGAACGGCCGCTCCTGCAAGTAATATCTTGGTTTTATATTTAGTATTCATGGATATAAAGGTCCTTGCATCCAGCAAACTTTGTTTTTTCTGCATTATTGAAAGTACAGCGGGATAAAAATATGCGACCTTTTTCACCGTAGACGTACAGATCGTCAGGCTGGAAAATAAACAATGCGCCAGCCAGACACTTCAGGTGTAAATCAGCCATTTTTTTGGCTTTTTCAAGTTTCGCAGTTGCCACTTCTCGTGAGCTTTCAAAAACGGTATAGACCGGACAGAGGTCGATATTGCCAAGTTTATACAACTGTACGACGGGAAGGTTGTTTTGAGTGCTGTTAAACAATGTGTTGACTGGGTAAAGAAGCATGAATAACGAGACACCCCCAGCTGTAAGCAGCATCATTTTTACGCGTTTTGACAGGGAAGGCGTGGCTTTTGCGGGAGTGAGGGACGCCGCGGAAACCAAAGGCGATTCCTCTATGGTGGTTACCAATCCTTCAGCGATGAAAAAGCCGACCCGTGGTACTGTTTGAATAATCTCGTGTTCACAACCGAGCTCCTGTAATCCTTTACGAATCAAAGAAATATACTGGCTTAATGAGTTGTTTGAGGCTTGCAGACCATTTTTGTCCCAGACATTCGTAAACATCTCTTCTCTCGAGACTACTTTCCCTTCCTGCTCGAGGAGATAGGTGAAGATCCTGTTTGCGGTAATAGACAGGGTGAGTGAGTTGTCCGACGGGCTCAGGCTCGCCAAAACGCCATCATCAGTCCTAAATGTAACTTCATTGTTAATTAGATATTTCATTTTTTCATCATTAACAGGGTATTACGTAATTATAAACCATAGTGGTATTTCTTCTTCACTACAGTATCGTGAGAGGTGTCAGGGCCGATGCAGGAGGAGGGGGGCATTTTAGCATTGTAAAATATCCCCTCTGGCATAAAAAACTATGAAATTGTTCATTTTAAGTATAAATGCCTACTTCACGCTGATTAAATTATAAGAGTGCTACTATTTTCAGATAGACCATTATAATCATTCGCCGGTTTGAGAACTGCGTAGTTCTGAGCCTCTGGTTGATTTACAAATTGTCAGTAACTTTAGTAAGTGGCATTTTTATAATGAGTAAACGAAAATTTACTTAAGTAAAATAATCTAAAAATAGTATGGTATCAAGCGTCTTAAACAACAATTAGAAAGGCTTTGATATTTTTTACTTATTACATTCAACCCCTGGCGGTACAGATGCCGCGGAACTTGCTTATCGCGAGGTGTGTATTCGACAGAATGTAACCCCTGTTTCTCGCAGTTATAATTTAAGTAACTCAAATGGGTTATGTTTTTCAATATAACCCATGCAATAAGATTTCTCTTATAAGTTGTTTGTTGTTTTAGAGCTGTGATTATAAATGTTTTTTACGGGGTATGAAATAAATTAATATGCGTTTTATTTAATTTGAAATGTTTGTTTATTGTGTAGAAAATTAGGTCGTCATATTACATTGTTTATGCAATTCATTAACAGTTGCTTATGTGTTCCTGTGATGACATCGATACTTAAATCTATAATCACTTATCTTTTTAGATAAAACATCTATAAATTGAAAATTTATCAGTATAAATAGATTGGTTGTTGATGCGGTAATACCATTCGTCATGTACAGATCGCTCAATGTTTCAGCGGAAAAAACTCCAGAGAAGAGGTATCTGACCGCTGGGTAATTATGAGCATCCCATAATGCTATGTGACCACGAATTTTTCCCAGGAAGGGTATTCGTGGAATTATTCGGAATGGTAATGATGAACAAGATTTTTAAAGTGGTATGGAGTGTTTCGCACTCTTGCGCGGTTGTTGTTTCTGAACTGGCAAAACGTTGTGGTGCTTCTGTGGAAACCAATAGTTCTGCTCGCATTGAATCTGGAACGCATAAATTTAATATTTCAAGAATTGCGCTAAGTATAATAGGTGCCGTACTGGCTACGCATTCAATATATGCTTTTGCCGCTGACTACGTCTTGCCTGATTACTTACCGTCGACTAACGCTAATGGCGCAGGGCAACTTGTTGTCGGTGACGGTGAAAACATGAATATTATCACCGGTACTAAAGGATATGGCAGCATTGCCTCTGGTGCATCGGGCTTTAAAACGATGACTATTCAGCAGGCAATGGATAATGGTTATATTTCGTCAGGTAGTGAAAATATAAATCTGACGCAGACGACTTTAGGTGGTCGTACCCACAGCATTCAATACGTTGACCCCATCACCGGGGCTTCGCGTACAGTCCAGGTGTATGACAGCGATAATTTTGCCTCTACCAGCGTTGGCGATCTGACGACTTATCTGGGGGTCAGCGTCGGTGATGGGCAGTATGTGAATATGAAGCTGGCGACAGTGACATCAGGCGGCACGCTTGATGTGAATGTTGGTTCAACGGAAAGCGGCTGGGCATCGAACTCGGCAAATATCTTCAATGCTGTCACCAAGGTCTCTGGAGTTTATAACGTTGAGAGCAGCGCCAGTGACACTAAAGACGCGGTACTGAATTACAACGCCAAAACCATCGTACAAAGCGGTAGCGTTGGTAATGTCGCGAAAAATACCGGTAAAGATTATAACTTTGATACCGCAACCTATAACGGCACCTTCTCCAGCGCGCTTGGCGAGTATACGGTTAATAATCTTGATGATTTAAAAAACTACAATGATGCTCTGGTGAAAGCCGTAGAGGCTGGGCAACTTTCGCCCACGGACTACGAAGCTGAGCTTCATAAAGCCTATACCACGGAACAGAAAAACATTCACTTCGACACCAATATCCCGGATGGCGATGCGGTGTTGCAGGCTGCGAATCGTGATGTGAACAGTTTTATTAAAGCTTCCGGTGCGCGCTCTGTCGTCAATATTTCTGCTGATGCCAATATTCAGGCGGTTTTTAGCGATACCTCCGTGGTGACGCTGACCGACGGAGCCACCCTCAATAACAACGGCACACTGGGGGTTGCCGCCGGTGCAGCCGGTGGTGATTATGTCGTTTCAGCGCGTGATAGCATCGTAAATAACAATGGAGTTATTGATGCGGGTACCAGTCTTGATGTGAAAAATGCGTGGGTTGGCGCCCATACCGGGATTCTCGCGACCGGGACGACAAAGGTACAGAACGACGGCGTCATCAACCTTGCCTCGCATCAGGATATCTATAACGCCTATGGCGTGCTGATGAATGACACGGCGACCTTTATTAATAACGGAGTAATGAATATTGCCACCGGAGGTGAGCCTGCGAAATCTTCCGATGGTGTCTATACCTACGGTGTGTTTGTTCAACGTAATGCAGTGGCTACTAATAACGGGACGCTCTACATCGGACGCACTGCACAAGCGGTAAAAGATGAGGCGACCAGTGAAGTCCAGGTCACTCTTCCGGCCATTGGTATGTTTGTGAAGAGTGGAACCATCAATAACACCGGGAACATCACGATCGGAGAAAAAGTCGAGAATGCTGTTGCCATTCAGGCAAACGGCAGTGCGTCTCCTGGTGCAATCAACGTTACCCAGGACGGCGTCATTGACATCAATGGCATCGGCTCAGCGCAAAATATTGGCCTGATGGGGATTAACGGTGCAAAAGGGCTGGTAAACAGCGGCACGATTAACCTCAATGGGTACAGCGCCAGCGGTATTGAACTGCAGGGAGGGAGTCAGGCGCTTCACTCGGGTACGATAAATATCACCAATGGTAGTACCACGGATAATACATTAAAAAATATTGGTGCCTGGGTCGAGGGGACCGGGTCTCAACTCACGATGAGTGGGAGTGTGAATCTTGCTGCTGATAACGCCATTGGTCTGCACGTTCGTGACGGCGGCGTTATCGATATTACCGATACGGGCAAAGTCTCATTTACCAGTGGCAAAAACCAGATTGGCTATTTTATTTATGGTGAAGGTTCAAAAGTAAACGCCTCCTCTACCAATACGCAAGATGTCTCGACTGAAGGGTCAACATTATATCGCATAGAAGGTGGGGCGACTTTTGATGGCAGCGGGTCGTCTGGTACGACAATGACGGCATCAGGCACCGACAGCACTATTCTGCAGGTGACCGGGACGGGGAGCCATTTTGATTCCGGCTCGCAATCGCTGAGTATCACGGGGGACGGCGCGACCGGGATTCGGGTTGAAGGCGGAGCGGATGGGGTTATCACCAAAGACGCGGTGATCGTGAAACTTTCCGGTAAAGACACCACCGCCGGGATTGTGGACGGTAATTATTATGACTTGTCCGGGAATGTCGATGAGAATCAGAAAGGTGACTCAATCCTGACCAGTTACGCCACGCTGAATACCAGTAATACGGCGGATGGTGCTTTCGGCTACATCGCCCGCAACGGCGGTACGCTCAACCATAAAGGCAGCATCGACTTTGACCAGGCGGGCAGCACAGGCGTGCTGGTTTCCGGTGGTACGTTGAATAACGACGGCGACATCAAGGTTAATGGCGTGGCGGTCAGCATCGAAGGCGCTGATTCCGTTGTGAACAACAATGCGACGGTTACCGCGACGGATGGCACCGCAGCCTATCTCGTGGGCAATGATGCGTCATTAAGTTTGACGGGTTCGGGAGAAACCAAAGCATCGGGAGACGCGCACGGTATCTTGTTGGCCGCCGGTGCGAAAGGTCTGCTGGTCGATGGAGCCATCATCACGATGGACAGTACGGGTAAAGGAAGCGCGATTGAAAACGTCGCCAACATTGCGGGTATCCAGCTAAAAGATACAACTATCAGTGTGGGGAATGGAATCGGTATTCATACCGGAGCATCCCTGGCGCAGACCAACTCCGGAACGATTAATGTAACGGGGAGCGGTACGGGGATCCTGTTTGAAAATATCGACGGCAGCGAAACGAATCAAACGCTGGATATGTCTGACTCGCGCGATCTGGTTATCAATGTTGAGCAGGCTGCGGGTAAAGGGATCGTCACCAATGCGTCAACCGACCTGAAAACGGGCGTCAGCGTTAACGTACTCGACGTTAACGGTGGTGAAGCGTTGATTGTCGGTGGCACGACCAAAAATGTTGAACAGGCTGGTGAGTTGACATCGAAATCGACCAGCCACGCGGTGGTGAATGTTGATAACGGTTCCCTGGAAACGTTTATCAATAAAGGCGTTATTAAAGCGCTGGATGCGTCGCAAAAAGCGGTAGAAATGCTCTCGGGGGCAGGCATCGCGTTTACTAACGCGGCGGGAGCCAGCATTGTTGGTCAGGTTAACCTGATGAGCGGTGATAACACCGTTACGCTGGAGTCTGGCAGTACCGCAACCGACATCAAGACGGGCAGTGGTAACGATCTGTACCTACTGAAAGATGTCAAAGAGACAGAAACCTCACTGTTTACCAGCCTCAATGGTGGTGATGGGGAGGATACACTTCAGTTGAATAACGCACAGTACATCCTCAATCACGCTGATGCTATTACCGGCATGGAGCATATCGATCTGACTGCTGGTTCAGTATTTACCGTTAATAATGTTGATTTTGCGTTGGGTGATAACCAAAACGATGCGACCGGTACGGGTTACAACATTGATACGACCAGCACCTTGTCGCTGAATTCTGACGCTGCGCTGGCTTTTAATAGCCATCTGGCGGGAACCGGAACTGTCGCCGTTGATGCCAGCGGTAATGCGTTTGATTTTACCAGCAACAATGCGGCAGATGGATTCAACGGTACGCTGGCGCTAACGAACAGCACCTTTGAGCTGGCTGGATTAAATACTCAGGCGCTGAGCCAGGCAACATTAAATGTAGGCGAGGGGAACGTCACCCACGTGGGGTCCGGTGAGCAAAATATCGGAGGCCTGGCGTTTAACGGCGGCACCGTCAGCTTTGACGGGGTGACGCCGGGGCAGAGCAGTTCCGAAGGAACAATTCATGCTGGCGCGATGGATCTCTCCGGACGCGGAACCGTGCAGGTTGATACCGGCACGATTACGAACGATCGTCCGCTGGCTGATACCACGCTATCACTTCTTGAGCAGGACGATGCGCAGTCCCTGATTCAACTGGCAACATCTGATTCTTCCGTCACCGGCGGTGCGGGCAATCTGACGCTGACCGATAGCAATGGCAATATCATCAGCGATGGGGTTGAAGCCGGCATCAGCCAAAATGGCGAGATTGTTGCGAATGGAACCTATGATTATCGCCTCACCGGAGGGGATAACGATGATGGACTGTACATTAGCTATGGTCTGACACAAGTCGAACTGCTCGCATCCGGAGACAATGCACTGGTCCTGGATGCGAACGGAAAAACCGGTAATGCCGCAGATCTGAGCGCTCGCGTGACTGGCAGTGGCGATCTGGCGTTTGACAGCGCCAAAGGCCAGACGGTATCGCTATCGAATATGGATAACGATTACACCGGTATCACCGATGTGCGCAGCGGCAACCTGCTGATGAAAAACGATAATGTTCTGGGACAGACCGGTGAACTACGTCTGGCCGCCGATACCGGTTTTGACATGAATGGTCATAGCCAGACTGTCGGTAAGCTGACGGCGGGGGCTGACTCACTGCTGAACATCAATGGCGGTAGCCTGACCCTGGAGCAGGGCGGAACAGCCGATGGAATATTGACCGGAAGCGGCGCGCTAAACATCAATGGCGATACGCTGACCATCACCGGTGAAAACAGCACGCTGACGGCAAAAACGACCATTGCAGAAGGTGCGCGCGTGCTGATGAACACGACGCTGGGTCTCGGCACGGGCGATATTGTGGCGGCGGGAACGCTGACGATGAATAAGGCGGCAGGTGTGCTTTACAACAGCATCAGCGATGCCGGACGGATTGAACTTACCGAAAGCGATGTCGCGCTGGTGGGCAACAATAGTGCCTTTACGGGACAATTTGCTATTGATGCGGATTCCCGGCTCACCGCGTTCACCGCAGAAAATCTGGGCAGCGCAGAGGTGCGCAATAGCGGTTCACTGGTGCTGGACAGTCATACCGACTGGCAGCTTAATAACGACGTTTATGGTAGCGGCGACGTGACCAAGCTGGGAGCCGGATCCATTACCGTCGGTGATAACGCCGCCTGGACGGGGAAAACGGATATTGAGCAGGGCGGCCTGGTTCTGGGTGACGGCACATCTCCCGTCACGCTTGCCAGTACCGAGGTCAACATAGCTACGGCGGGGATGCTCTCGGGTGTAGGGGGCGTCGCAGGTAATGTGAATAACGCCGGTGTGCTGCAGGTGGGTACCGGGACCGGTGACAACCTCCTGTTCACTGTAGAGGGAGACCTGGTTAACAGCGGTATCCTCGCAACCGGTGTGAATGGTCAGCAGGCCGGTAATCAACTGGTGGTCAATGGCAATTACACGGGTAATGATGGTCATCTTTCCTTAAACACCTCGCTGGGGGATGACAATTCCGTTACGGATAAGCTGGTGGTGAAAGGTGATACCAGTGGCACTACTTCTGTCAGCGTCACTAACGCCGGTGGGAAAGGTGCCGCAACGATTGATGGTATCGAAGTTATCCATGTTGATGGCGTATCGGACGGTGAGTTTATTCAGGCTGGCCGTATTGTGGCGGGGGCATATGACTACAGCCTTGGACGTGGTCAGGATGAAAACAGCGGCAACTGGTATCTGACCAGCGGTAAAACCAACCCCGATCCGCAGCCAAACCCGGATCCAGATCCCGATAAAGATCTGCGTCCGGAAGGCGGCAGCTACACGGCTAACCTGGCGGCAGCCAACAACATGTTCGTCACCCGTTTGCACGATCGTCTGGGCGAAACGCAGTATATCGATGCCCTGACCGGCGAGCAGAAAGTCACCAGCATGTGGATGCGCCACGTCGGTGGGCACAACAACTGGCGTGACGGTAGCGGCCAGTTGAAAACCCAGAGCAACCGTTACGTATTGCAACTGGGGGGCGACATTGCGCAATGGAGCCAGAGTGGGCTTGATCGCTGGCACCTTGGCGTGATGGCGGGCTACGGTAACGATCACAGCAATACCCAGTCTTCACGCACGGGCTATCGTTCAAAAGGCTCAGTGAATGGCTACAGCACCGGCGTTTATGCCACGTGGTATGCCAATGATGCGTCGCATAACGGCGCCTGGCTGGACAGCTGGGCTCAGTACAGCTGGTTTGATAACAATGTTAAAGGCGATGACCTGCAAGGCGAATCGTACAAATCGAAAGGGGTTACCGCTTCGCTGGAAATGGGATATGCCCAAAAAATGGGCGAGTTTGCCGGCAGTCACGGAACGCTGAACGAATGGTACATACAACCTCAGGCGCAGGCAGTCTGGATGGGAGTGAAGGCGAACGACCATCGTGAAAGTAACGGTACCCGTATCACCAGCAACGGTAATGGTAATGTGCAGACCAGACTGGGCCTGAAAACCTGGATTAAGAGCCATCACCAGATGGATAACGCTAAAGAGCGTGAATTCCAGCCGTTTGCCGAGCTGAACTGGCTGCACAATTCACGCGATTTCAGTACGACCATGGATGGCGTGAATGTGCGCCAGGATGGAGCGAAAAATATAGCCGAGGTAAAAGTGGGTGTGGAGGGACAGGTGAGTCCTCGTCTTAATCTGTGGGGCAATATCGGGGTTCAGGCTGGCGACAAAGGGTATAACGACAGCGCTGCGATGGTAGGTGTGAAATGGAACTTCTAAGCTGATTCTACCGGGCAAGTTCAGCCAGACTGGCGCATGTCAGTCTGGCCATTTCCTCCTGAAAAAATCTCAAAAAAGCGTCCTTCGGGGCGCTCTGTTCAACAACACGAGTTAATCATGTCTGTAACCAAGAAAATCACACCCATCATGCTGGTGTTGCTTTTTCTTCTGGCCGGTGTGCTGACGTCATGGCAGCAATGGGATAGAGAGGGACAACTTGTCAGAGAACACGCGATAAATAGCCTGGTCGAAGAAATCGATACGATATTTGACGACGTAAATACACTGGCTGTGTTAGCCAGCGCACATATACAAGAGAATTGCACTGACGATCTGCTACGAAAATTGCGTCTTCTTACGGCGTCTGGCGAGAAGATTCGTTCAGTCAGTATCATCAGGAACGGTGAGTGGAACTGCTCTTCTCTTGAAGGCCGAGAATTGCCGGGGATTATTTCCAATGGAACGACTACACACTCACTGATGATTGAACAGATTTATCGGCTGAACACGGAGATGTATATAATCTATTTTCCGTTTCAGGGGCAGGTGGTGGCTGTTGCAGTATATAAAGCGGCGATCGAAAAAATTCTTATGGATTTTGCCCGTAAAGAAAAAATTGATGTGCATTTTTTATTGTATCCAGAAAAACATCCTTTCGTGCAGATGGCCTCGCAAAACTATCCTTTCTGGATTGTGACGGATTCACAGGATGGCATTGCGGATTATGTGCGGGATAATCATTATCTTCTTATTTTATTTGTGGTTCTGTCTTTGCTGTTATATTTCCACTTACGCCGGGCGCAGCGGATATCACCGATAAAAATACTGCAGCGTGCGATTAATAATGATGAATTTATTCCGTTTTATCAGCCCGTCGTTGAACTCGCTTGCGGAAAAATCGTCGGGGCTGAAGTCCTTGTTCGCTGGAATCACCCTGAGCAGGGAATTATTCCCCCTAACGAATTTATCCACACGGCTGAACATAGCGGCTTGATCAATGCGCTGACGCTAAAATTGTTGACGCAGGTAGAGGTTGATATGCGGTGCCTTAGGGCTCAGTGTGATATACCATTTCATATCGGTATTAACGTACCTCCACTTTCACTGGAGGATCATGAATTTACCGATGCCACTATCGCCTTTATTCAGCGGATGAACTTGTTTCATATTGGCGTAATGCTGGAAATCACCGAACGGCAGCAGAATCTGATCCGTGAAAGTGTTCTGAGGCGCTTGAAAGAGGCAGGCGCTGCGCTAGCCCTGGATGACTTTGGGACCGGATATTCTAACTATGCTGCGCTGCAACGCATTTCGCCGCGGTTCTTGAAAGTTGATAAGATGTTTATCGACTCACTGGGTAAAGGCGGCGTGAGTGATACTATCATCAGCAATATTGTTCACCTGTCTGAACTGGCCAGGATCCCACTGGTGGCGGAAGGAATAGAAAGTGAAGAACAGATGGAGAGGCTGCGACGGATTAACGTTAGCTTTGGGCAGGGGTATCTGTTCAGTAAACCAATACCCTTTAATGCGTTTCTACGTTTATTATAAGGATTGCTAATAATAAAAAACCGCGAAAGCGGCTTTTTATTATTGAATGGCTGGAAGATTACTCGCTGACTTTTTTCTCAACGGAGGCAGCACCTTCTTTGGTCTTATTCCAGCCTTTCTCGGTACCTTCTTTTGTTGCATTCCAACCTTTTTCAGTACCTTCTTTGGTTGTATTCCAGGCTTTTTGTGAGCCTTCACTCACTTTACTGCTCAGGTCATCTTGTTTACCTTCAGCAGCATGTTTTGCTTTTAATTTTTGCTCTTCGCCCTGATTCTGTGCCTGATGCAGTTTTTCTTTTGCGGTATTGGCATTTTCGTGCGCGGCGGCTACATCATTATCAGTTGCGTGTGTCGTCGCGGCAATAACGGGAGAAGCCAGCAGAATTGCAGATAATGCGATAATTGTCTTTTTCATAATATCCTCGCTTAGCGTTATAAGTTATTAGCGTGATTAAGCATGGCACACGAACGAAGCGCTGGCTTTAGGAAAAAACTGTAAGTGCTGATGACGGTATTTATCCATTTTGTGCAGCTGTGAGCGATCAATACGGTAATTTTGTGGTGGGTCAAAAAGCCGCATTCAGTGTTAGGTTAAATAATAATTAGTTGTCGTTATTAAGCATGGATATATTAAGTATGTGTAAGTATCCATGCGTTTAGGCCCAACGAAAACAATAGAGCTTTTCGTTGGGCCTATCAATGGGCCTAAAAGGTTCGGATTTAATTAGTTCTCTTCGGACTTCGCGGGACAAATTGAGGGCACAAAAAAGCCCGCAGGGCTTGCGCCGTGCGGGCTCTTAGGACTTCATCGGATGACTCTGGTAATCACCGATGGAGAATTTTGGTGGAGCTGGCGGGAGTTGAACCCGCGTCCGAAATTCCTACATCCTCGGTACTACATGCTTAGTCAGTCTTTACATTCGCCTGGCACCTGCGGACAGACACGCCACTACCAGACTAGCCTGATTAGATTTAACGCTTCAACCCCAGGCAGGGCCTCCACGCGATCTCTTTTGGGTTTGACCTCTCTTTGATCCCCGTCTTAAGAGCGGAAGCTAGGGAGAGAGGGCTCAGAGCAGGTTATTAAGCTGCTAAAGCGTAGTTTTCGTCGTTTGCGACTATTTTTTTGCGGCTTTTTACGAGGCCAACCGCCCCTCGGCATGCACCTTGGGTTTCGCGAATCCCGTCGAATCCAGAATCAGCCCCAATGTGTTAGAGCAAGTATAACAGACTTGTGACACGCGTGACCAGCCCCCGCAACCCCTAATCCTCAAGGATTTACCGCTCGCGCAGCGCTTCTTTTGCGCGATTAAACGGTTTGATTAAATAGTCGACGATGGTTTTTTCACCTGTTTTTATATCCACTGTGGCAATCATTCCCGGTACGATGGAGAAATGGCGTCCCAGTTTGTTCTGTAAGAAGTCCTGATGGGTGCGGATAAACACGCGGTAGTAGAATATCTCCGGTTTCACTTTGTCTTGAATAGTATCCGGGGAAATAGTTTCGACTACGCCTTCCAGACCGCCATAAATCGCGTAGTCATAAGCGGTTATTTTCACCAGCGCCCGTTGGCCGGGGTGGATGAACGCGATATCGCGCGGAGACAGGCGGGTTTCTATCAGCAGATGATCGTCCAGCGGTACAATCTCCATCATCTCGCCATTGGGCGGGATAACGCCGCCAATGGTAGTGACCTGGATGTTTTTCACAATACCGCGCATCGGCGCGCGCACGGTCAGGCGGGTGACGGAATCCTCGCGTCCTTTCAAAATAGCCGCCAGCATATCCACTTCGGCATTGGCTTTTGACAGCGCTTCCCGCGCCTGCACGAAGTATTGTGAGCGCAGATCGGTGATTTTTAATCCCAAATCGCTTTTTTGTCGTTGCAGACGCAGCACTTCAACGTGGCTGGCGGCACCACTTTTTTCCAGCCGTTGGGTTATGGCCAGCTCTTTATTTACCGAGACCAGCGCATCCTGCAGTTCTGCCATAGAATCAGCGAGCTGCGCGCGGCGACTTTTATACAAGCGCGTTTCGGAGGCGATGAGATCCGGCCAGGCGCGTAGTGAAGCGGGAAAAACGAGCGGCAGATCGTTAACTTCGGCATTGAGCCTTGCGCTGGAAGCCAGTGAAGCGCGATAGCGGGCGGCGCTCTCCCCAACGTTGGACTCAGAGCGAGTGGGGTCGAGGCGCGCGACAATCTGATTAGCCTGTACTTTATCTCCCTCGCGTACCGTGAGCTCGGCGAGAATGCCGCCATCCAGCGACTGCAAGACCTGCTCGCGCGAGCTGGGGATTACCTTCCCGCTGCCGGTCGAGACTTCATCCAGCTTGCCGAAATACGCCCAGATACCCAGGACGGCAAACAGCAGCGTGCTGAGCAGAATAATGCGGCTGGCCCCGGAGAAACGGTGCTCGCGGCGGATATCGAGGTCGTCCATGGCAGCGTCATGCGGATTGGTTTTCATTTTTCCACTCCCGACCGTGAGTAGGGGCTGGTGCCCGGCTCGCATTCAGCGCCTGCGCTTTCGGGGCATCCATGACCAGTTGACCTTCTTTTAACACCACTACGCGCTCGACCAGCTCCAGAACCGGTACGCGATGGGTGGCGACAATCAATGTTCGGTTGCCCAGCCACTGGTTCAGGCGCTGAATAAACTCTCGTTCGGTATGTTCATCCAGCGAGGCGCTGGGTTCGTCGAGCAGCACGATATTGGGCGATCGCAGCAGCATTCTTGCCAGCAGGATCGACTGCCGTTGTCCACCGGACAGACCGTTGCCGCCCTCCATAATGGGGTGCGCCAGCCCTTTGGCGAGTTGTTTAACGAAAGCCGCCGCGCCGCTCACCTCCAGCGCTTCGAAGATCTGCGCGTCGCTGGCATGCGGTGCGCCGAGGGTCAGGTTCTCGCGCAGGGTGCCGAAAAACAGCCGCGCATTCTGACTGAGAAAACCGATATTTCGGCGTAAATCGGCCATATCGATCTGCGCCAGGCTCAGGTTATCGAGTCGGACATCGCCCTGGATAATCTCTACGCCACCCGCCATGGCCTGTAGCAGTGTTGATTTCCCGGCGCCGTTACGCCCGAGGATCGCCACCCGTTCGCCGGGCATGACCTCCAGACGCGAGATGCGCAGCGGAACGCGTTGATCGTCGCTGTGGTAGCGAAAGTGCGCGTTTTCAAACAGATAATGGCCGTGAAAAATCTCCTGATGCACCCGGTCTTCATCGTACTGCGTTTCGGTGGGAAGCTGCATGATGCTGTCTAACCCCATCTTCGCCGCCTTGACCTGCTGCCAGCGGGCCAGCACGCCGCACAGGTTCGCCATCGGGGCAATCATTCTGGAACCGAGCATCGACGCGGCCACCACCGCCCCGGTGGTCATTGTGCCTTCAATGACCATCGGCGCGCCGAACATAATGATGGCGGCGTAGACCAGGCTTTGTACCGACATGCCCCAGCCAATCAGCCCCTGAGTCAGCTTGCGCGTGCGCAGCCCGGACTCTCCGGTAATACGGATGTAGCTGTTCCACTGTTGTAAAAAGCGGTTTTCCGCCTGCATCAGCTTGATATCTTCCAGCCCCTGAACGCTCTCGACCAGCACCGCGTTGCGCAGGGTGGATTCATGCGCTGCCTGGTTGGCGAGCACCGCCAGTTTCTTCTGTAACAGCAAACCAGGCAGGATCATCAGCAGGGCCGCGACGGGGGCTATCCACGCCAGCGGCGGGGCGATAAAGGCCAGCACCACGATAAACAAAAAGAAAAACGGTAGATCGACAATCGTCGACAGGGTCGAGGAGGTGATCATCTCGCGAACCTGTTCCAGCTCGCGCAGTTGAGAAATAAAGCTCCCCGTCGAGCGGGGGACGGCGCTGTTGCGCAGCCGCAATGCGTGGCTGAACACGCGATCGGAAATGCGCATATCAGCGCGTTTGCCGAGCAGGTCCATTATGTGGGTACGCGCTTCGCGCAGCAAAAAGCCAAACAGCACCGCCACCAGAACGCCGGTGGAGAGAACATACAGCGTTGGATAAGACTGGGCGGGGATCACCCGATCATAGACCTGCATCGAAAAGATAATCCCGGCGAGCGACAGGACGTTAATCAGAAAGGCGGCAACCATGACCGGCAGGTAAGGGCGGATGTCCTGTAACACCAGTTCGCGCATCCAGTCGGGCTTGAAGCGCGAAATATAGCGGTCTACCCGACTGTCCTTCAGCGCCGACAGCGGGCGCAGCGCGGTAATGCTCACGATCTCCGGCAGAAGTTCTGCAACTGTGAGTCGGTTACGCTGGCCCTCTTCGGCGATGATAAAAACATCCAACGCATCTTCACCGTTGAAATGTTCTATCACCATCAGTTGGCCGTCGCGCAGTTCCGCCACCACCGGCAGACGCCACTGGCCGAATGCCTGCGTGGCGGTATCCAGCGCATGAAATGACAGCCCTGCCTGACGCGCCAGCTGCGCCAGGGCCATAGCTCGGCTTTTTCCCGCAAACCACGGGGCGTTGGCCTGGATTGCGCCGGGCGAACAGGCAACGCGATAGTGGCTGGCAATATGCGTCATCGCCAGCGCCCACTGGCTCAGGGCGTGTTCGCCAATCGCATCTTCCGCATGTGTATCGACGTCGCTCATAGCTTTATCTCCACCGATTGAATACTGCGGTTATTTAAGGCGAACGCCTGGCGAAGCGAGCCGGTGTTATAGAGGCAGTTCAACTGGAGCTGGCGCAGCTGGTTTTGAGTCTGGAGTTCAGCAAAACGGGCCTGATATACCTCCTGCTCGGCGTTAAGCACGTCGAGCAGTGGGCGTGACCCGAGGTCCAGATACTGCTGTTGATAAAGCTCGCGCGTTTGTTCACTCAGCCGTTGCTGGCGACGCAGGATCTGCAGGGCAGTGGCGAGGCTCATTGCCTGGCTGCGGGATTCCAGTAATTTCTGCCGTACTTCAAGTCGGGTACGCTGGATGGAGTACTGTGCAGACTCTACCGCGTGACTGGCGGCGTTGCGTCTGGCGGTGAGTCCGCCCCCCTGATACAGCGGCATCTCGACTTTTACCCACGTGGAGTACTGGGTTTTGTCGAGCACCTCATGGCTGGGGTATTTGTCGTTGAGATAGTGCTGAACCGACGGCTCCAGGGAGATAGTGGGCGTCATCTGCGCGTTGGCGTAATCGAGATTTGCCTGGGCCACATTCGCCTGCGCCCATGCCGCCAGCACCGCGGGAACCAGCTTATCGTCCGGTTTGACCACATCACAACTGCTGTCCAGTTTGACCGGAAATTCGTTGCTGATGCCGTTAAGCGAGTTCCAGCCGAGGAAGCTCATCAGCGTTGCCTTGCTGCTGTCGAGATTGGCCTGATACTGCGCCAACTGAGAACGTGCAGACTCGATACGCGCATCGGTTTGCACCACGTCGGATAGGGAGGTTGCCCCTTCATCATTGCGTTGACGGGTCAGCCGACCAATACCGTTCAAGGCGCTGAGCTGCTCTTCGGCGGCGTCCACCATTTGCTGCCACGTCTGCACCTGGACTATCGCGTTGGCGGTTGCGTGGGCGATGGTATCAATACTGAGTAACACATTCGCCTGCTGTTGTGCGGATCCGGCGGTTTCAGCACGGACCTGGCTTGCCACTTTGCCGAAGTCGTACAGCATTTGCGACACTGAAATAACCAGGGCCGGGCTAAAGCCGTGATCGGTGTAAGTATTGCTGTAACCGTTGTTCATCCCGGCAGAAACCTGAGGGTAATATTTTGATTTCGCCACGTCGATCTGCTCATTTTGTGAGAGCAGTTTGCCGATGGATTCACGAATAGAAGGATGCCAGCTCACGGCGCGACTCACTGCGTCGTTGAGCGTCAGGCTGCCGGGGGCGGCGGCGCTCAGCGGCAGATCGGCAACCGCGCCGTCCAGCGAGGGCAGCATCTGGCTGGTGGCCAGGCCTTCCGGCGTAATAATTTGCGGTTCATCTTCGGCATTCACCCGCAGGGTACAGAGCGTTAATGCCAGCAGTAAGGCAACAGGCGCGACATTTCTCATGGTTTATCCCTTACAAAATACGGCAGCGACGACTGTTATTGCCCCGGACGTCATGGCATCCGGGGCTGTAGTTATGGCGCTTTAACGTTATGCGTTAGCTTCAGGGCACAATGTGATTTTGTTGCACCAGCTCATCGAGCGTGGTGTGTACGTTCTCCAGCGTTATGAGATTGGTTGAGTGATAAGTGTTGCCCGTACCGTCGCGGTCGATAGCAATCACCGTGTTGTTACCGCTGGTGGTCACGGTGAGGTAGTTGCCGAGCGTAGCGTTCTGCCCGTTCCAGCCCACCAGCAGGTCGCCGATATCGATTTTGTCGCCCTGGGCCAGCGAGAAGTTGGTCCAGTTGTCGGTAGCACCATTGCTAATGTTGCCGCCGGTAGCGTCGTTGGCGTTGAGCAGGTGATAAATCAGCGTATCGCCGTAGACCGATCCGGTGATCACCTCATGCTGTGCGGTGCTTACCATCTGCGGATTCATATTGATGGTCAGCGTAGCGGTGTCCGTATGCCCGTTTTGGTCGTTAAGCGTATAGGTAAAGGTCTCTTTGCTGGTGATCGATGCTACGGTTGCACCCGGCTTCAGCGTGTAGATGTATGAGCCATCCAGGTTCATGGTCAGTGATCCATAATGACCCTGAATTATTGCGCTACTGGCGCTGCTGGCCGGATTGAGGGTGGCAGTACTGCCGTTAAAGCCGGTGACGGTGAGCTGGGTATGGACGGTTGAGAGCTGATCGTGCGCGCCGGCGGCATCACTGCCATCAAAAATATTGCCATTCACCGTGGTGGCGTTAACGTCATAGGTATTGAGGTGCCATGTCGTGCCCGTGACGTTTGGCGTAATGCTGACGTTGCCAACTGCTAGTCCTCCCATTGTTCCGGTGAAGCTGATGTTGTAATGGCCTGCGGCCAGCTCGGCATTACCCAGCGAGATGGCAATTGAACTGCCTAACAGGCTGATGGAACTGGCGGGTACAGAGCCAGAAAGCGAGAATCCGTCGGGACCGGTGATTGTCCAGGCAATGCCCAGCGTACCGACGGTGATAAGCGTGCCGATGTTGAAGTTGAGCGTGGCGCTTTTCAGTACGTCATTTGTCGCGATATCAAACGAACCTGTACCGGTTGCTTTGTTCCCAAGCGTCGGAATTGTCGCTGTTCCCAGCGCGCCGCTTCCGTATGCAGCAGAATCCTGAACGGTACTTACCGCCATTGTGCTGCTGACGTCATTTACGGCGTCCAGCGGCTGCGGCGTTGGTTTGATATTCAGCGAGGCGCTGCCGGTATCGCCGTTTGGTGCTCTGACCTTATACACGAAGCTGTCCGGGGTGTTGATACCGTCTGCACCCAGTCCGCTTCTTAGCGTGTAGGTGTAGTTCCCCTTCGCATCGATAGTCAGCGTGCCGTACTGCCCATTAATAGTGGTAGTGCCCGTCCCGTTAACGACGATACCGTTTACTTCGGTGATAACGGTATTGGCCGGAGCCGAGTCGTTGACCAGCAGATTGCCATTGGTTGTCGCACTCAGGCTGTCGACGGCGTAGGTGTGATCGGCCTGAATATTCAGGGTATAGCTGGTCAGCAGCGTCAGGCCGCCGGAAGCGTTAAGCAGGAACAGATAATCGCCACCCGGTAGCGTAATGGTATACGCTGACGAACTTCCGCCCAGTAGGGCAGTGACCCAGTTTGGCTGTACCCGGTACTGCTCATACTGCTGAATTGACTCGTTGAAGCGATAAACATAGAGATCGAAGCCGCCAAGCGTCACGCCGAGAACATTCGCCTGTACGGTCAGCGTGCGGGTTGCGCCATCGTCAACGTTGAACTTAATCGGGTTAGTCAGACCGTTGACCAGACTGACGTCCAGCACATTGCCGAGTCCGACGCTGGCGAGCGTGAAGCCGGTTTGTTGTGATGGCAAGTGGTCAACCGCGATGACCTGCGTTCCGTAAGTCAGCACTGCTGCATCGTCTGCCGCGGTTACCGTGCTGGTGGTTGGAGCCTGACCGAGCGTTACCACCAGTTTTGCCGAGGAGTGATCGCTGCCATGCGTCAGCGTGTAGGTGAAGCTTTCGGAGCGCCCATACACCGAGATTGACGTATTGGTCAGGGTATAGGTGTAGCTACCGTTCTGATTGATATGCAGGATGCCGTATTTCCCCTGCACATCAATGCCGCCCGCCGGGATATTCACGACGTTGCCGTTACCGTCGGTGATGGAGGTGACCAACGTGCCGGAAGGCGCATTATCCTGCCCATTGGCGGGATCGGTATCCGTGATGATGTTCCCGGATTCCGTGGTACCGCCGATGATGGTCCCTGCGCTGGCTTTCACCACCGAGACATCAAGGCTGGTGTATGCGCCGGTCGCCAGCAGGTTGGTGTTGTAACTGACCACGCGGTAATCACCGCCAGTCAGCCCGCCGTAATTGAGCGTTACGCCCGAGGCGCCCAAGGTGAGCAGGCTGGCGAAGTCTGGTTTCCCGGTATCCACCACCGTTACCCAGGCATTCAGCCCGGTGTCAAAGCGTTGGATGACGATCTCCAGCGTGTTTAACAGCGACAGCACCACGCCGGTCGCGGCGGCATTGATCGTAATGGACCCGCTGCCGCCAGAAGCGATGCTGAAATTAACGCTTGCCGTATCGTTCCCCAGCACGTTGGCGACATTCCCCAACGCATTAACCAGCAGGAAACCATAATCGCTTTGATGATCGGTGCTGACGATGACATCGGTTTGCAGCGGCAGACTGGTGACATTGTCTTCAGCCAGCAGCGGTAATACCGGTGCGATAGCGCTTGTCGGCGATGAGGTATTGCCCGCCGCATCGGTCGCTGTGGCGGACAGCGACTGACCTTCAATCTGGCGAACCGGCAGGTTGACGCTGTAGACACCGCTGCTGTTGGCGATTGCCGTCACGCTGGTGCCGCCGGGCAGGGAGATAGTGACCGTGCTTCCCGCTTCGGCGACGCCGCTGACGGTGCCGCCATCGGCGCTGATCAGTATCGTTGGCGCGGTCGGTGGCGTGGTGTCCACAATCACGCTGAACGAGCTGGACAACCCGCTTGCGCCGTTGGCGTTTGTTGCAGTGGCGGTAAACGCGTGGTTACCTTCGCTGAGCGCCCCGGATGGGGTAAAGCTCCAGATCCCGTTACCGTCTGCGGTCGTGGTGCCCATTAGCACGCCGTTGTTGTACAGGCTGACGATGGCGTTAGCCTGCGCCGTTCCGCTGAGCGTTGGCAGCGTATCATTGGTGGTTTTGCCCGCCGCGACGGGCCCCGTGATCGTACCGACGTCATCGAGAACGGTGGCAATAACCGGCGCAGGCGGTACGCCAGTAAACGGTGCCAGAACGTTACCCGCCGTGCCGATGTTGCCTGCGGCATCCTGGGCGCTGACCTGCAGCGTTTGCCCACTGATTTGCGGTGGGTTCAGCGTGAAGGTGAAATTACCGGAGGCGTTGGCGGTTGCCGTGCCGAGCACCGTTCCACCGCTGGAGGTAATAATGACCGTGCTGTTTGGCTCGGCAACGCCGGTGAGCGTGGTACCGTTGGCGTTTACCGCCAGCCCTGTAGGAATGCCCGGGGCGACGGTATCGACCACGATCGCTGCCGCAGACGATATGCCACTGGTATTACCCGCACTGTCCGTTGCGGTGATGGTAAAGGAGTGGGTACCTTGTGCCAGCGCGGTGGTTGGGGTGTAACTCCAGTTGCCGCTGCCGTCCGCCGTCACGCTGATGACAAAGCTGCCGTTATCGTAAATATCGACACGCGCGTTGGCTTCTGTGGTGCCGTTTAACGTTGGGCGTGCGTCGTTGGTTGGCTGATTAGCGCCAATCGCCCCGGTGTTTGGCCCGACGTCGTCAATAATGCTGCTGATTGAAGGCTGCGTCGGCGCTGTGGTGTCGACCACCACGCTAAAGCCTGCCGTCGCACTGCTGGTGTTGCCCGCCGCATCTGTCGCGGTGACGGTGAAGGTGTGCGATCCATTCGTCAGCGGCGTAGTTGGGGTAAACGACCAACTGTTATTACTTTGCACCAGCGCCGTACCCAGCAGGGTGCTTCCATCATAGATGCTGACGGTGCTGCCTGCCTCGGCGGTACCGTTCAGCGTCGGGCGCGCATCGTTGGTCAGTTGTCCGTTGTTGAGCGCCGCATTGAACACGCCGCCTGCGATATCATCCACCACTGAGACCAGCAGCGGGGCGGATGGCGCAATGGTGTCGACATTAATAATAAACCCGCCGGAGGTGGGACTTACGTTTCCGGCCGCATCGGTGGCGATAGCGGTAAACACATGCTGACCGTTACCCAGCGCGGCAGGCAGATATTCCCAGGTGCCGTCTATCGCCGCAGTTACCGTTGCCAGCAGCGTGCCATTATCGTAGATGGCTACTCGGGCACCGGCTTCCGCCGAGCCGTTGAGTACGGGACGGGTGTCGTTGGTAAAGGCCCCGCTCGACAGCGTTCCGGTTCCCGGTAGCACGTCATCAAAAGCCTGGATAATCGTTGGCGCAAGCGGGGCGGCGGTATCAACAACGATGTTAAATCCAGCGGACGTGAGGCTGACGTTTCCGGCAGCGTCGGTGGCTGTCACCGTCAGCGCGTGGTTACCGTTGCCAAGCTCGGTTCCTGGCGTGAAGCTCCAGGCGCCCGTGCCATCCGCTGAGGTAAAGCCGATAAACGATCCGTTATCGTAAACTCTTACCGTGGCATTGGCTTCAGCCGTGCCGCTAAGCGTCGGGAGTGGATCGTTCGTGGCCTGACCGTTGTTCAGATTACCGATCAGCGGGCCGACATCATCTGCAACCTGAGTAATCGCTGGCGCACCAGGCAACACGGTATCCACGATAAGCGTGAAGCCATTGGATGGCTGGCTGGTATTACCGGCGCTGTCGGTGGCGGTGACGGTCAGCGTATGCGGGCCGTTACTGAGTGCATCCGTTGGGGTTAAGCTCCAGGTGCCGTTAGCCCCAACGGTGGTGGTGCCGATGGGCTGACCATCGCTCAGGACGGTAATGGTCGCGCCAATTTCACCGGTGCCGCTCAGGGCCGGACGTGATTCATTCGTGGTCTGCCCGTTGGTTATCGGGCCTGTTGTCGGTGCGGTGCTGTCCTGAACTGAACTGATGACCGGGATTGACGGGGCAACTGAGTCCAGCTCAATAGTAAACGATGATGATACTCCGCCGGAGTTACCTGCCTGATCGGTGGCAACGGTGGTGAATATATGTTGTCCCTGTCCCAGCGGTGCATCCGGTGTGAAGCGCCAGTTGCCTGACTCGTCCACCTGCGCTGTACCGATGGCGACGCCGTTATCACGGATCGTGATGATGGTACCGATCTCGCCTTTGCCGTTCAGCGTAGGCTGCGCATCGTTTGTCAGTTGTCCGTTGGTCAGTGTTGTATTGCCGGGCTGATCGTCAATTACGGAGGTAATGGTCGGTGCCGCTGGCGGCAGTGTGTCGACGACAACCACAAACGGCGGCGTTGCCGGGCTGATATTGCCCGCGCCATCTGTGACAGTGGCAGTCAGCGAGTGACTGCCTTCACCGAGAGCAGGCGCAGGCGTAAAGCTCCAGTTGCCGTTTTCATCGCTGATGGTTGTGCCGATGACCGCCCCGTTATCGCGGATGGTAACAAGCGAATCCGCCTCGGTAACGCCAGCAAGCGTTGGAGTATTATCGTTGGTCAACTGCCCGGAGGTCAGGGTCTGAATCGCACCAACGTTGTCCGTGACTGTCACAATAGAGGGGGCATTCGGCACCAGGGTATCGACAATGATCTGGAAATCACCGGATGGATCTCCCTGGTTGCCTGCGGCATCTGTTGCGCGAGCGGTAAAGATATGGTCGCCTTCTCCCAGCGGAGCGGTCGGGGTAAAACTCCAGAATCCGTTGCTGTTTACCGTGGTAGTGGCATAAGCGATGCCATTATCGTAAAGGGTGATGGTTGCCCCCGCTTCGCCGGTTCCGTTAAACGTCGGGCGTGAATCGTTGGTAATTTGCCCTTTATCCAACGATCCGGTGCCAGGGGCAATATCGTCAATAATGCTGGTGATAGTTGGCACCTGCGGGGGCGTGGTGTCGATGGTGATTGCGTAGTTGGGCGACAGACCACTTGGGGTACCGTCCACTGTTTGTGAAACCGTGAAGTTATAGGTTATGCCGTTAGTCAGCGCAGTGGGTAGCTGATAACTCCATGCGCCAGACACGGCATCGGCGGTTACCGTGGCGATGGATGCGCCATTTTGATAGATAGTCACCGATGCCCCAGCAGTGGCCGTCCCTTGCAGCAGCGGTAAGGTGTCGTTGGTGGTTTTACCGTTGCCAATCACCCCCATGATGGGCGCGATGTCATCAACGATCTCAAGAGTCGGTGGATGCGGAACGCTGGAGGTAGCGGCGTTAAACGTTGTAGGGTCGCTTTGATTTCCGGCGGGGTCCTGAGCGATGGCATTGAGCGCCTGACCGGTTGTTTGCGCTGGCGAAATGGTGACAGCAAAGTTACCAGAACCGTCTGCCACCCCTTGGCCGAGAATGGTGTTACCGCTGCGAATAATCACGGTGCTGCCGGCGTCGGCCGTACCGCTTACCAGCGTCCCGTTAGGATCTACGCTGGTAACCGTAGGCGTTGCAGGCGGCTGGGTATCGACAATCAACGTCAGCGGGTTATCTGCAGCCAGTGAGTTACCTGCAGCATCCACGGCGCCGAACGTCAGTGTGTGAGTGACGTTCGGCGTGAGGGGAACATCCACACTCCAGGTGCCGTTAGCAGCAACCGTAGCCGTAGCAATTGCGACGGGATTATTGCCATCGAAAATTAACACTGTACTGCCCGGTGTGCCGGTCCCGCTAATGGTCGGGGTGGTATCGTCCGTGACGCTGCCACTGGTTAGCGAACCGGTAAAGATTCCAACGTTATCCTGGATATCCGTTACCTGCGGCAACGTCAGCTTCGTGTTGTTAACCGTAAACGAAATGCTGTTTGAATTGTTGCTGATGTTACCTGCCGGATCGGTTGCGGTGGCGCTTAATGTGTAGCTTCCGTTCGCCAGCGCAGTCCCTGGCGTAATACTCCAGGTTCCACCAGCCACCGTTGTAGTACCGATCACCGTCCCCCCGTTATACAGGGTGATGGTATCCCCGTCTGTGCCAGTACCGCGAATGGTTGGTGTGGTGTCATCAGTCACGGCATCTGGCGCAAGGTCGCCCGTGACATCACCGACATTATCGTTGGCGGCGATGATCACCGGTGGTGCAGACGGCGTCGTGTCGATGTTCAGTGTTATGGCGTTAGATGGCAGGCTGACGTTGCCTGCTGGATCGGTTGCGGTGAGAGTTACCTGATAACTACCAGGAGCAACCGGTGCTGACGGAGTGAAGCTCCAGGTACCGTCTGCACCTACTGTTGTTGTTCCCTGCAATGAGGGAGTACCGGCAAGATAGAGGGTAATCAGATCCCCGACGTTCCCCGTGCCGCTAAAGGTTGGCGTGGTGTCATTGGTGTTGCCATTAGTGACCACACCCGTTACCGGAGCCACATCGTCGGTAATGATTGGCGCGGCTGGTTGTGCGGGAGGCGTATTGTCTACTGTCAGAGTAAAGCTTGCCGACGGGATCCCCGTGTTGCCTGCAACGTCAGTCGCCGTGGCGGTAAATTTATGCGGCCCGTCGGCGAGTGAGGTTGGGGTAAATGTCCAGGTGCCGTCTGGCTGTACGGTGACGGTGCCAATAGAACCGCCATTATCATAAATCGTAATCTTCGCGCCGGGCTCGCCGGTTCCGGAGAGTTCGGGATTCGAGCTCTTGGTACTGCTGCCGTTACTCAGCGTTTGTAGATTTGTCCCAATCAGACCTTCTGCGGAGCTGATAACCGGGGCAACTGGTGGGGTGGTATCAATCGTCAGCGTAAAGTTCCCGGCATTGCTGGCGTTGCCTGCAGCGTCCGTGGCGATAGCGGATAAATTGTGTGCGCCTTCACTGAGCGGTTGGCTGAGTTGAATACTCCAGGTGCCGGCGGGTAAAACCGTTGTGCTGCCAATTGGCGTGGAACCCTCATAGAGGGTAATTGTAGAACCGGCTATTCCGGTTCCTTTCAGCTCTGGTAAGGTATCGTTTGAACGGCTTCCGGAAGGCAGATCGATCGGCGCATTCCCAACGTCGTCGGTGGCAGCCAAAATGACAGGATCGCCTGGCGGTTGAGTATCTACGGTAACGCTGACCACTGTGGGTGAGGTGATGACATTACCGGCAGCATCGGTTGCCGATACCGTAAACTGATGAGTGCGGTCGCTGAGCACCTGATTTCCCGGAACGGTATAGCTCCAGGTGCCCGAACTGTCGACAAGAATAACCGTCATCAACAGACTGCCATCGTACAGGCTCACCAGTGAACCTGGTTCACCGGTACCCGAGAGGGTTGGCGTGTTATCGTTGGTGACCCAACCGTTATTTGCAACGTTGCCCGTAATGCTGCCAACATCATCGTTAACCAACGTTATTACTGGAACGGTTGGGGCGATGCTATCGACAATAATTTTCCAACTGGCGGCGCTGCTGGTGTTGTTGGCAGCGTCTGTTGCCGTCACCGTAAATACGTGCGCGCCCTGGCTTAGTGCTGCGGTGGGCGTATAGTTCCAGTTACCGTTGTTATCAGCGTTAACGGTCGCAAGCAGGGTGCCATTATCATAAATTTTGACCCGCGAACCTGCTTCGGCGATGCCTTCAATTTTCGGTTTATCGTCGTTGGTTAACGCATTGTTATTGATGGGGCCAGTGAAATCGTCAACATCATCAGTAACGGCAATAATAACTGGCTGGTTTGGTGCAGTGATATCCGGAGCCAACGCGGAGGTAGGCTGACTCTCGTTATTGCTACTGTCCGTTGCGGTGACTTTTACCGTTTCGCCGTTCTTTTGCGACGGCGCGATAGACACGGTGAAATTGCCGCCGCTGTCAGCCTGGCCTATGCCTATCGGGTTACCGTTGCTGTCTTTTACGGTAACGGTGCTTCCTGCTTCAGCATGTCCGCTTACAGAACCGCCGTCTCCGGCGACGGTGACGCCGGTTGGCGCATCAGGTGCCGTGGTGTCCGGTGCGGTGACAGAGGCGTCGTCGCCCTTGTTGCCTGCGGTGTCGGTCGCATTTGCCGTAAGGGTCTCGCCGTTGGTTTGCGGCGGAACCAGCGTTGCGGTGAAATCCCCATCCGTATCGGCAGTTGCCGTACCAATGATATTGCCATCTGGATCCAGAATATTGACCGTACTGTTGGGTTCGGCCTTGCCGGTGACCTGGTCGCCAGTGCCATTAACTAGCAGGTTTGTTGGGGGCTGTGGCGCGGTAATGTCTGGTGCAAGCGCCGTTTCTGGCAGGCTTGGGTTTCCTGCCGGATCGGTTGCGATGGCTTCAACGGTTTCACCATTGGTCTGTGGTGGGTTAATGGTGATGGTAAATGAGCCGTCCGTTCCGGCGACGCCGCTGCCGATCTGAGTTCCGCCACTGCCGGTGATAACCACGGTATTGCCTGGTTCGGTCGTTCCGGTGACGACAGTCCCATCCGCAGATACGTTGAGATCATCAGGTGGCGACGGTGGCTGGGTGTCGATGTTGATATTGAACGCTGGTGACATGCCTCCTGTACCTGACTGGTTTGTCGCGGTGGCGCTGAAGGTGTGTAGCTCATCTGATAACGGGGAGCTGGAAGTCCATGTCCAGTTACCGTTACCGTCAGCCAGTACGCTGTCGATAATTGTGCCGTTGTCGTAAATAGTCACCGTGCTGTTGGCGTCGGCAGTGCCAGAGAGCGTGGGGGTATTATCATTGGTGGCCTGATTATTGCTCAATGGTCCGGTTGAGGGTGCAAAATCATCCATTATGCTGACGATAACGGGCACGCCTGGGTAGCCAGAGTTGGTGGCATTGAAAGAGGTATCTGGCCCGATGTTGCCTGCTGGGTCCTGAATTTTCGCGATCAGCGCTTCACCGTGCGTCTGTGAGGGCGAAATCGCGATGACGAAATTGCCGGTTTGACCGACCGTTGTTGAACCCAAAACCTGATTATTACTGCCGATGATAATGACCAGGCTTCCCGCCTCAGCGCTACCGGTTACCGTTGTACCTTCCGGATTAACGGAGGAAATGACTGCGGCTGCAGGCGGGGTGGTATCAACGGTGAATGTCGGCACGCGCGTTTCCGCGCTCACGTTACCCGCGGCGTCAGTTTGCGTCAGCGTCAGATTGTGAACACCATCGCTGAGCGGAATGGCCGGTGTAAATGTCCAGTTCCCATTGTCATCCACCCGGGCCATGCCAATCAGAATGCCGTTATCAGAAATGCTGATGAAACTACCTACTTCGCCTGTACCAGTGAGCGTCGGCGTGGCATCGTCGGTTACGCCGTTATTGGCGATAAAGCCGGTAATGGAACCGACATTGTCGGTTTCCTGAGTGACCACGGGGGCGTCGGGGGCAAGCGAATCGACAATAATTTCCCAACTGTTCGACATGCCGCTGCTGCCAGCACCGTTTGAAGCGCTGACGGTAAACTGGTGTGTGCCGTCTGCCAGAGGAGAGGATGGCGTAAACGACCAGTTGCCGTTGGCATCGATTGTGACCTTGCCTATTTCGACGCCGTTATCAAAAATATGTAATGTGGCATTCGCGGGGCCGGTGCCCTGGAGTGTCGGCGTATTATCGTTGGTGGATTCCTGCTGATTGACAGGGCCAGTAATCAGCTCCTGGTTATCGATTATGCTGGTGATAACGGGGACGTCAGGCCTGTTAGGGGTTGTCGTTGGCGGTGTGCCGCCATCACCGTCACCGTCACCATTACCGTCACCATTACCGTTACCGTTACCGTTACCGTTACCGTTACCTTCGCCGTTGCCGCCGCTACCATTGCCGTTCCCGTTCCCGGCATTACCGTTCCCAGCGTTATTATCGCTCCCACCGCCGCCACCGCCACCACCCGCAGCGAGGCCAATCCCGCCAGCGACAGCGATCCCGCCAAGAACCCACGGCCAGACGGCGCCGCCTTCATGACTGCCTTCGGCCGTCATCAGCGGTGTGAGATCGTCCAGGTGCTGGAAATGGAATGCTCCGTCAGTATCCTGAACCCACCACAGTGCGCCATTACTGTCCTCCAGAACAAGTTGGTTTTGCGCTTCACCTTTTCCGAGGTAGAAATTTTTAATAGTGATGGTTTCACCTGAGCGGAGTGTGACAACCAGATCCTGATTAACGCGCGTGAGTTGACTCACCTCCTCACGCGACACAGACAGTTTCACGATAGAAGGTGAACTGAGCGTAACTTCAGAGGCTTCAACATTTGTGGAAACGCCTGTTAATTTTGATACAACGGCGAGTAGACGCATATGTTCACTCCTGATGGCATGCCGGGAGTATTAATCCGCAACAGCGCGCTGGGAAAATGAGCAGACAGGGGCTCCGTTCATCATAAAGATGAATTTACACATGTAATTTCATTGATTAGGTCACATAGATGTTAGTTTATTGATTAAATACGTCCGGGCCCTTTCTGCTGAATAGTTCTTTCGTATTAGATGATATAGTCAGAAAGAAAGTATTCTGCAACTTATCCATATTAAAAAAGTAATTAGTCATTTGAAAAGGATACTTTCCAGTTTGCTTTTAATGGTTGTTTTTATGGTAAATAATTGTATTTGAATGGGTTTGTTTTTATTGAAATGAACACTAATATAATAAACAACAGTAATAATAGTGTTATTAAATAAATGTAGATATGAATGCTATGGTCTTGAACTTTTATATTATTGGACTATAGACCGCAACGGTAATGACAGGGGGTTTATTTCATATCTGAACGATTCAGCATAAATAAACTATAAACGAGGTGAATGTATTGTGTGGGTTTCGATAACTAAAAAATAAGAACCAGTCTCAGGAGGGGAGACTGGTCACAGGGGAGTAGCGTTTAGCGGCCAGCATTTTTCATGATACGCGCTTTATCTAACTGCCATTCGCGTTCTTTCACATCAGAGCGCTTGTCGTGCTGTTTCTTACCTTTCGCAACGCCAATTTTCACTTTGCACCAGGCATTCTTCCAGTACAACGAAAGCGCAACGACGGTATAACCATCACGATTCATACGACCATACAGGGAGTCGAGTTCACGCTGGTTTAACAACAGTTTACGGGTTCGGGTGGGGTCGCATACCACGTGTGTTGAGGCCACCGCCATCGGCGTGAAGTTGGCGCCAAACAGGAACGCTTCGCCGTCTTTGAGTATGACATAGCTGTCGCCGATGTTGGCTTTACCCGCGCGCAGGGATTTGACTTCCCAACCTTGCAGGGCGAGTCCTGCTTCGAACTCTTCTTCAATAAAGTATTCGTGTCGTGCGCGCTTGTTTAGCGCGATTGTGGCTGAGCCAGGTTTGTGTGCTTTTTTCTTCGTCATAATGCCGCTCAGTATAGGTAATCTGGAATCGAAAAACACCCCATTTCATCCAGCGGGGCGCAAGGCGCTATCTTAGCACGAGTTAGGCTATAGCGTTTTTTTTAGCGGGTGATAAATGGTATTATTTGTGTGATTGATATTGATGGGAATTGTTATGCCTCAGATTAGCCGGACCGCTTTAGTACCCTACAGTGCGGAACAGATGTATCAGCTAGTGAATGATGTTAAGTCCTATCCTCAGTTTTTGCCGGGTTGCACCGGTAGCCGCGTACTGGAGTCGACTCCGGGACAAATGACGGCCGCTGTGGATGTCTCGAAAGCAGGGATCAGTAAAACGTTCACCACGCGCAATCAACTGACCAGTAATCAGAGCATTCTGATGCATCTGGTCGATGGGCCGTTCAAGAAGCTGATTGGCGGCTGGAAGTTTACGCCACTGAGTCATGAAGCGTGTCGTATTGAATTCCACCTTGATTTTGAGTTCACCAATAAGTTAATCGAGCTGGCGTTTGGCCGTATCTTTAAAGAACTGGCTTCAAATATGGTGCAGGCCTTCACGGTTCGCGCGAAAGAGGTTTACAGTGTCAGCGTCGGCTAAAATTGTCGTTGAAGTGGCGTACGCGCTACCCGAGAAACAGTATTTACAGCGCGTAACGCTGCAGCAGGGCGCAACGGTGGAAGAGGCTATCCGCGCTTCCGGGCTGCTGGAATTACGTACCGATATCGATCTCAGTAAAAATAAAGTGGGTATCTACAGCCGTCCGGTAAAGCTTGCTGATGTTCTGCATGACGGCGATCGGGTGGAAATTTACCGGCCACTGATTGCTGACCCAAAAGAGCTGCGCAGACAGCGAGCAGAGAAATCCGCTAAAAAGTAACAAACAATAAAAAAGGTGCTCATTGAGCACCTTTTTTTGATCTCTCAAACCTACTTGTTATCGGTCAAAGCGGGTTTGTTATCAATGTTGGTCAATACGCCGCTGCTGTTAAAGGTCAGCGTCAGCGTTTGCTGGGTTACGCCTTCATGTCCAGGTTGCTGACGGAACACATAAAACCAGGTGTTAGTGCCAAAAGGATCGGACATCATTGGTGTACCCAGAGCATAAGCAACCTGCTGTTGCGTCATACCCGTGCGCACTTTAGCGACATCGGTAGGTGTCAGATAATTTCCCTGGTTGATGTCAGGGCGGTAAACCACTCGCTCCAGAGTGGAACAGCCTGCAGTCAACATCAGTAGTACTGCTGCAGCAGCAGTCAGCGTTTTACAGCGCATAGTGATTTGATTCCTTTTCGGGCCCGAGCAGTACGCGGCTCATATGTAATATGCCGATGATAATAGACCTTTCACCACTTTAAAACCTTTTGCTGTCGGGTCGGTCGGCGATTTTATGTTGAACTCAGACCTTCACAAGGTAAAAAAGTTTATGCCGCCAGCAGTTCTTTTGCATTTGCGAGGGTATTGCGCGTCACTTCGCTACCGCCAAGTAGACGGGCTAATTCCTGCAGGCGAGCGCGTTTATCAAGCGGCTGCATGTGTGTTTCCGTCATCGCGCCATCTGTTTCTTTGCTGACATAGAAATGTTGATGACCACAGCCCGCAACCTGCGGCAGGTGAGTAACACACATTACCTGCGTTGACTCGCCCAACTGTCGCAACATTTTACCCACTACCGCAGCCGTCGGGCCGCTGATACCAACATCCACCTCATCGAAAATTAGCGCAGGCGTTTCCATCTTACGTGCTGTAATGACCTGAATAGCCAGCGCAATACGTGACAGTTCCCCGCCGGAAGCGACTTTCGCAATTGGCTGTAACGGCTGACCTGGGTTAGTGGTTACTTTAAACTCCACGCGATCGGCACCGTCTGCGCTCAGATGATGCTCCTCAAATTTCACATCAATGCAAAAGACACCGTGCGGCATCGAGAGAGCATGCATGCTCTCTGTAATAAGTTGCCCCAGTTCCTGCGCATAATGCTGACGCTGTTGGTGCAGCATTTTTGCCGTTTCCAGCGCCTGCTGGTGGTGATTGTTCACCGCCAGGGTTAAGGTTTCGAGCGAGTCGGCCTGATCGTCCAGTTGCTGTTGTTCATCCAGCAACGACTGATAAAACTGTGGCAGCACTTCAGGGGCAACATGATGCTTACGTGCCAACGAGATTTGCCTGGAGATACGCTGTTCGAGTTCGAACAAGCGGTTAGGGTCTAAATCCAGACGATCGCAATAGTGGCGCAGCTCGTCGCTGGCTTCGCTGAGTTGGATGGTGGCCTCTTCCAGCATATCCAGAATACCTGAAAGTTTGCCGTCCATGCCTGCCAGTTCAGTGACCAGGTGTTTTGCGGTGTACAGTTGGCTTTGCAGATTGATGTCTTCACCATCTGCCAGGATAGCCAGCGCCTGTTGGCTGGTGGTGAGCAATTGCCCACTGTTAGCCAGGCGCTTGTACTCTTCATCAATTTGCTCAAACTCACCCGGCTGCGGATTGAATTCGTTCAGTTCCTTTAACTGGTATTGCAACAATTCCGCCCGGGCTGCGCGTTCCAGGCTTTGTTGCTGATGATGCGCCAGGTCACGGCAACTTTGGTGCCATAGTTGGTAGCGCGCAGCCATTTCCTGGGTCAGAGACGCTTCATTGGCGTAACCATCAAGCAGGGATTTTTGGTGTTCTGATTTTGTCAGGAGCTGATGCGCATGCTGGCCATGGATTTGAATAAGTAACTGGCCCAGCTCGCGCAACTGCGATAACGGAACGGCGGTTCCGTTAATAAACCCACGGGAGCGGCCATCGCTGCTGATAACGCGACGCAGCAAACACTCACGGCCTTCCTCAAGCTGGTTCTCTTCCAGCCAGCGCAGGGCTGCGGGGGTATCTTTTAAGGCAAAACGGGCGCAGAGGTCGGCTCGCATGGCGCCTGCACGCACCATGTCTGCGTCTGCGCGTCCGCCCAGACACAAACCGAGAGCATCAATGGCAATGGACTTACCCGCACCGGTCTCACCGGTGATAACGGTCATTCCGTTCTGGAAATCGATCTCAAGTTCACGAACGATAGCAAAATTGCTGATGGTCAGTTGTGCCAACATAGCTGTTTTCCTGTATGAAAAACCATAACTGTGATTTCATACAGTATAAACTGGTTTTTTATACAGTAAAGAGGTTAGCGTTAAATTAGAATAATTTTTTTGACCAACCAAGCTTAGTGCTTAATGTGTTGAAATAGCTGTAATCTTTTGGATGTATCAGGTTCAGATGATAATCACAGCGGCGAATCAATACGTCTTCACCTTCCTGTATAGGTAGGGCGATTTGGCTGTCACAGCTGATCTCCAGATCGTTACGGCGATGAGAAAAGCGCAGGCGAATGGTGCTGCTACTGTTGATCACCAGCGGTCGCGCGGAAAGCGTATGCGGAAACATGGGTACCAGCGTAATGGCATCCAGAGAAGGCGTCAGAATTGGGCCTCCGGCAGAGAGCGAGTAGGCGGTAGAGCCGGTCGGCGTCGAGATAATCAGCCCATCTGAACGTTGGGAGAAGGCAAAAATTTCATCGATATAGACTTCAAATTCAATCATGTGCGCCACTTTCCCGGGGTGCAGCACAACTTCATTGATGGCAGTGCTAATGCGCTTCTGGCAATCCTGCTGACACACCTGAGCTTCGAGTAAAAAGCGCTTTTCGCTGATGTAGTGGCCTTCCAGCACGTCAGCTAACTGTTGCTGGGCATTGTCTGGGTCAAGGTCGGTCAAAAAACCGAGGTTGCCGCGGTTAATGCCAATAACCTTGATGTCATAACGTGCCAGGGTGCGTGCGGCGCCCAGCATATTGCCGTCGCCGCCGACTACCACGGCGAGGTCTGCCTGTTGGCCAATTTCTGCGAGCGTGCCGGTTTTCACATTTTTCAGCTGCAGTTCGTGGGCGATTTGTTGCTCAACGATAACCTCATAACCTTTGGTGCACAGCCAACGGTAGAGCATTTCATGTGTGGTCAGTGCAGTGGGGTGACGTGGATGCCCCACAATGCCAATACACTTGAAATGTTTGTTCATTTTCTCGAGGTCCTTGTAACGAAGATTAGTGACAATGTGAGTACTTCCCTTGAATCCCTGAATCTGATCCCCATAATAAGCCAAGTTAGCGAGATGAATGCGAAAAAAACGCGGAGAAATTCATGAGTAGTAAAGAACAGAAAACGCCTGAGGGGCAAGCCCCGGAAGAAATTATCATGGATCAGCACGAAGAAGTTGAGGCGGTTGAATCAGACGCTTCTGCTGAGCAGGTGGATCCGCGCGATGAAAAAATTGCGAATCTGGAAGCTCAGCTTGCTGAGGCCGAAACTCGCGAGCGCGACAGCGTGTTGCGTATCAAAGCGGAAATGGAAAACCTGCGTCGTCGTACCGAACTGGACGTAGAAAAAGCGCATAAGTTTGCGCTGGAAAAATTCGTCAACGAACTGCTGCCGGTGCTGGATAGCCTGGACCGCGCGCTGGAAGTGGCGGATAAAGATAATGACGCTATGGCGGCGATGGTTGAAGGTATTGAGCTGACCCGTAAGTCAATGCTGGATGTCGTGGCAAAGTTTGGTGTACAGGTGGTTGCGGATATCGATGTGCCGATGGACCCGAACGTGCACCAGGCAATTGCAATGGTAGAGTCTGACGACGTTGCTGCCGGTAATGTGCTGATGGTAATGCAGAAAGGCTATACCCTGAACGGACGTACCATCCGCGCCGCGATGGTCTCTGTGGCGAAAGCCAAAGGCTAATCAGCCTTCAGGCCGGGTAATGCTCACGCGCTACCCGGCCTGAATTACTCTCACTGGTCCGACACGCTTTCCCGTAGCGGTTTGACCGGCAATACCTGCACCTGTTTAATCATATTGTCCTGCACGTCGAGAATATCGATATCGTACTGTCCAATGCGCACACGCGTGCCGGCAACCGGGATCTCTTCCAGCGCTTCAAGAATAATACCATTCACGGTACGTGCGTCATCTTCCGGCAGGTGCCAGTTAAACGCCTTATTGATTTCACGAACGTTGGCGCTGCCGTCAATGATCACCGAGCCATCATTCTGCGGCGTTACCTCTTCGGCAAGCGTGGGTGACATTGAGGTGGTGAAGTCGCCGACAATCTCTTCCAGAATATCTTCGACCGTGACCAGCCCCTGAATATCGCCATATTCATTAACAACCAGACCCACTTTCTTCTTGTTTCGCTGAAACTTAATGAGCTGGGTGCTGAGAGGCGTACCTTCCGGGACGTAATAAATTTCGTCGGCGGCACGTAACATGGTCTCTTTGGTGAACTCTTTTTTCTCTGCCATCAATCGCCAGGCTTCACGTACGCGCAGCATACTGATGGCGTCGTCCAGCGAGTCGCGGTACAGCACAATACGGCCGTGTGGAGAGTGCGAAAGCTGACGCACGATTGACTTCCAGTCATCGTTAATATCAATGCCGATGATTTCGTTACGCGGGATCATGATGTCATCGACGCTGACTTTTTCCAGATCCAGCACTGACAGCAGCATATCCTGGTTACGGCGTGAGATTTGCGAGCGCGATTCATTCACCAGCGTTCGCAGTTCATCTTTACTCAGCGAACCGCTCACCACGATATCCGTTTTGATGCCCATCATGCGCATAAGTAGCCGCGTGATGGTGTTGAGTAGCCACACCAACGGCATCATCAGAATCTGCAGTGGAGCCAGCAGTACACTGCTCGGATAGGCGACTTTTTCCGGATACAGCGCGGCAATAGTCTTGGGCAGTACTTCGGCAAAAACCAGCACGACAAACGTCAGTACCCCAGTGGCAATGGCGACACCCGCATCGCCATACAGGCGCATACCGACAATGGTGCCGAGCGCGGAGGCCAGAATATTCACCAGATTATTACCGATGAGCACCAGGCTTATCAGGCGGTCCGGCTTACGAAGTAGCTTTTCAACGCGTTTTGCCTGACGATTTCCCTGCTTGGCCCGATGACGTAGACGATAGCGATTCAGGGTCATCATTCCGGTTTCAGAACCGGAAAAATAGGCGGAAATGACCACCATGATGAGAAGCGTGACAATGAGCGTGGTGGTGGAGATGTGTTCCACGTAGGGTTCCTTAAAGATTTAACTCACGAACTGCTGCAGGATACGACTGCCGAAATAGGCCAGCGTTAGAATGCCTGCGCCTGCGACGTTAAACCATACGACGCGACGTCCGCGCCAGCCTTCATGGTAATGCCCCCACAACAGAACGATATAGACAAACCATGCCACGATAGAGAGAACGGCTTTATCAATGTTCTCGGTACTGAACAGGTTATGCATGTAAAACAGGCCAGTACACAGGGTGAGCGTCAGCAGAACTACGCCAATTTGGGTGATATGAAACATTTTCCGCTCAATACTCATTAGCGGCGGCATCTCATTGCTGAAGGCCAGTTTTTTGTTTTTCAACTGGTAGTCGATCCATGCCAGTTGCAGCGCATAGAGTGCGGCGATAATCAGCGTGGCGTAAGCGAATAGCGATAGCCCGATGTGAATCATCATGCCCGGCGTAGCTTCGAGATGGGTGATGAACTCGTTCGGCATAAACGTGGCGAAGGCCAGGTTGATCAGCGCAAAGGCGTAGACAATGGGCAGCAATAGCCAGCCACGATTGCGGGAAGCGACGATAGTCATTACCGTACAGATCATCAGGCTAACCAGCGAGCCGACGTTCAACAGACTCAGGTTTTGTCCGCTTTCACCGCCGGGCAGAATTCGCGCTTCCAGGGCGATAGCATGACTTACCAGCGCGACGACCGCAGAGAGAATAGCCATACGCCGCCAGCCGCTGTTTTTTTGCAGCAGAGCGGGAATAATCAGCGCGAGGCTGACTGAGTAGGCGACAAGGGCGAGCAGAGCAAAAACGGGCATATAGGTGTCGACAGTTGGCCAGTGATAAAGAAAAGCAGTATAGCGTTACGTGACCGCTGCTCCAACCGTTGCATAACAACAAAGGCGGCTTCATGTTATACTGCGACAAATTTCTGTTGATGTGTCGCTGTCGCGACCGACCGTTTCCACCCCAGGCGAGAGACAATGTTTGATAATTTAACCGATCGTTTGTCGCGCACGCTGCGCAATATCAGTGGCCGTGGACGCCTTACTGAAGACAACGTTAAAGAGACGCTGCGCGAAGTGCGCATGGCGCTGCTGGAGGCTGACGTAGCGCTGCCGGTAGTGCGTGAGTTTATCAATCGCGTAAAAGAGAAAGCGGTTGGTCATGAAGTTAACAAAAGCCTGACGCCGGGTCAGGAGTTCGTCAAGATTGTCCGTAACGAACTGGTTGCGGCAATGGGCGAAGAAAACCAGACCCTGAATCTGGCTGCACAGCCGCCAGCCGTTGTGCTGATGGCTGGTCTGCAGGGGGCGGGTAAAACGACCAGCGTCGGTAAGCTGGGGAAATTCCTGCGTGAGAAGCACAAGAAGAAAGTGCTGGTGGTCTCCGCGGACGTTTATCGCCCGGCGGCGATAAAACAGCTGGAAACGCTGGCCGAGCAGGTCGGTGTGGACTTCTTCCCGTCGGATGTCGGCCAGAAGCCGGTCGATATCGTTAACGCCGCGCTGAAAGAAGCCAAACTCAAATTCTACGACGTGCTGCTGGTGGATACCGCCGGTCGCCTGCACGTTGATGAAGCGATGATGGACGAAATCAAACAGGTCCACGCTTCTATCAAGCCGGTTGAAACGCTGTTTGTGGTCGACGCCATGACCGGTCAGGATGCCGCGAATACCGCAAAAGCCTTCAACGAAGCGCTGCCGTTAACCGGTGTCGTGCTGACCAAAGTTGATGGTGATGCTCGTGGTGGTGCGGCGCTCTCTATTCGTCATATCACCGGCAAGCCGATTAAATTCCTCGGCGTCGGCGAGAAAACCGAAGCGCTGGAGCCGTTCCACCCGGATCGTATTGCTTCGCGTATTCTCGGCATGGGTGACGTGCTGTCGCTGATCGAAGATATCGAAAGCAAGGTTGACCGCGCGCAGGCAGAGAAATTAGCCAGCAAGCTGAAAAAAGGCGACGGCTTCGATCTCAACGATTTCCTTGAGCAGCTCAACCAGATGAAAAACATGGGCGGCATGGCAAGCCTGATGGGCAAGCTGCCTGGCATGGGGCAGATCCCAGACAACGTGAAATCGCAGATGGACGATAAAGTGCTGGTGCGTATGGAAGCCATCATCAACTCGATGACGATGAAAGAACGCGCTAAGCCGGAAATCATCAAAGGTTCCCGTAAACGCCGTATTGCTGCCGGCTGCGGTATGCAGGTACAGGACGTAAACCGCCTTCTGAAACAGTTCGACGACATGCAGCGCATGATGAAGAAAATGAAGAAAGGCGGTATGGCGAAGATGATGCGTGGCATGAAGGGTATGATGCCGCCAGGCTTCCCTGGTAGATAAATATATCGGGCTACCTAATTTGCCTTTTTGACGTTGGGGTGGGCTCGAAATGCTCACGTACTGCATGTACGTTCCGCTTTCTGCGCACACACCGACGCCAAACTGGCTGCAATGGTAACGCCCTGGTATAAAGCCTCATCACATGTTGATTGCTTTTTTCCCAGAAATCAGTAAAATTTTCGGGCTTTTAATATGACACCCGGGCTCCGTTCCTCGATGGGGCCTGGGTGTTTTATTCACACAAGAGGATGTTATGGTTACTATTCGTTTAGCTCGTCACGGCGCTAAAAAGCGTCCGTTCTACCAGGTTGTTGTTACCGACAGCCGTAATGCACGCAACGGTCGCTTCATCGAGCGCGTTGGCTTCTTTAACCCAATCGCTAGCGAAAAAGAAGAAGGCACTCGCCTGGATCTGGATCGCATCGCTCACTGGGTTGGCCAGGGCGCGACTATTTCTGATCGCGTAGCTACGCTGATCAAAGCAGCAAACAAAGCAGCTTAATCTGTCACGGTGGTCATGATGAGCAAGCAACTCGCCGCGCAGGCTCCTGTGGAACCCATCGTTTTGGGGAAAATGGGGTCTTCTTACGGTATCCGTGGTTGGCTCAGAGTGTTTTCTTCCACTGAAGACGCCGAAAGCATTTTTGACTATCAGCCCTGGTTTATCCAGAAGGCGGGTCAGTGGCAGCAAGTACAGCTGGAAAGCTGGAAGCACCACAATCAGGATCTGATCATCAAGCTGAAAGGCGTTGACGATCGTGATTCGGCGAATCTACTGACTAATTGCGAAATTGTCGTGGATTCCTCGCAGTTGCCAGCGCTGGAAGATGGTTCCTACTACTGGAAAGACCTTATGGGCTGCCTGGTAGTGACCACTGAAGGTTACGATCTCGGTAAAGTCGTCGATATGATGGAAACCGGTTCGAATGACGTCATTGTCATTAAGGCAAACCTGAAAGATGCGTTTGGTATCAAGGAACGTCTTGTACCGTTCCTCGATGGGCAGGTTATCAAGAAAGTCGATCTCGCTACTCGTACTATCGAAGTAGATTGGGATCCTGGTTTTTAAACCACCGGATAAACGGTAAAAGTCGGCGTTATGGGGATTGGCTTGTGTTTATAGGTATCGTTAGCCTGTTTCCAGAAATGTTCCGCGCAATTACCGATTACGGGGTAACTGGCCGGGCAGTAAAAAATGGCCTGCTGAACATCCAGAGCTGGAGTCCTCGTGACTTTACTCATGACCGGCACCGTACCGTGGACGATCGTCCTTACGGCGGCGGACCGGGGATGTTAATGATGGTGCAACCTTTACGGGACGCCATTCATGCAGCAAAAGCTGCGGCTGGTGAAGGCGCGAAGGTGATTTATCTTTCACCTCAGGGACGCAAGCTTGATCAAGCGGGTGTGAGCGAGCTGGCAACGAATCAGAAACTGATTCTGGTGTGTGGTCGCTATGAAGGAATAGATGAGCGCGTGATTCAAACCGAAATTGACGAAGAATGGTCAATCGGCGATTACGTTCTCAGCGGTGGTGAGTTACCGGCAATGACGCTGATCGACTCCGTTTCTCGGTTTATTCCGGGAGTTCTGGGTCATGAAGCTTCGGCAATCGAAGATTCGTTTGCTGATGGGTTGCTGGATTGCCCGCACTATACCCGACCTGAAGTGTTAGAACAGATGGAAGTACCGGCGGTGTTACTGTCGGGGAACCACGCTGAGATACGTCGCTGGCGTTTAAAACAGTCGCTGGGCCGGACCTGGCTTAGAAGACCTGAACTTCTGGAAAACCTGGCTCTGACTGAAGAGCAAGCAAGGTTGCTGGCGGAGTTCAAAACGGAACACGCACAACAGCAGCATAAACATGATGGGCTGGTCTGAGACCCCCAAATATCAGTTTACCCAGGATAAGAGATTAAATTATGAGCAACATTATTAAGCAACTTGAACAAGAGCAGATGAAGCAGGACGTACCTTCCTTCCGTCCGGGTGATACCGTGGAAGTGAAAGTATGGGTTGTTGAAGGTTCCAAAAAACGTCTGCAGGCATTCGAGGGCGTGGTTATCGCTATTCGTAACCGCGGTCTGCACTCTGCATTCACTGTTCGTAAAATTTCCAACGGCGAAGGCGTTGAGCGTGTCTTCCAGACTCACTCTCCGGTAGTTGACAGCATTGCTGTTAAACGTCGTGGTGCTGTTCGTAAAGCTAAACTGTACTACCTGCGTGAGCGCACTGGTAAGTCTGCTCGTATCAAAGAGCGTCTTAACTAAGATTCGCGCAAGCGACATCCTGTTAGAAAAGGGCTGGCCGAAAGGCTGGCCCTTTTTTTATTCCGACCTTGCTCTTTTGTTTTATTGCAATTGGATGACTGCGCGGCGCGCAGCCAGTTGAGGACTTTTACGGCGTAGCGATCACGACTGCAACCCGGCGGTTTTCAGCACGACCTTTTGACGTCTGATTACTGGCGATCGGGTATTTTTTCCCGAGTCCCTGAGTTGTCAGGTTAGAGCGGGGAATATTGGCGCCCTGTGCCCAGGCATCGGCGACCACATTCGCGCGTTTGAGCGACAGCGCTTCGTTGTAGCTGTCTTCGCCGTAGTTATCGGTATGACCATCCATACGCGCATGGTTTAACCCGGTAGCTGCCAGTTTGGATGCCATTTCCTGGATCTGCTTTTCACTTTCAGGGCGGAGCTTATAGTCGTTTTTGTCAAACAGGATGTTGTCAGACAGACCAAGAGACCAGTCTCCGGAAGCTTCGGTAAATCCGTACGATTTCATGGCTGCAATTTGCTCCGGGGTAAATTTTCCCTGAGGTGCCTGACAGCCTGCCAAAATCAGTAAAAGCAGAAGAAACGGGGATGATAGACGTTTTAGCATGTGTAAGTCCTTATTTTTTAATAATGCGTTCAGAACGCAAATTTTTGGCCTGATACATATTTTTATCGGCAAGTTCTTGTAATTTCTCGGCAGAGGCATGTTCCCACGTCAGCGCAAAACCAATGCTGAGTGTCATGCTTGCCTGATGACCGTTATGCAGGTCAAAAGGTCGGTTAAACTCGTGTGACAGTGCCGCGCAGATCCGCTGAACTTCGTATTCAGAGTGAACGCTGTACAGCACCATAGCGAACTCATCGCCGCCAAGTCTGTAGGGGTGATGTCGATTACCACCAAACTCGGACAGCCTGTTTGCAACTTCAATCAGGACCCGATCCCCCGCTGCGTGGCCCCAGGTATCATTAATAAATTTAAAATTATCACCATCAAGAAATAACAGTGCGGAGCTGCTGTGGGCGGCATGGTCATTCATCAGGGCGTTAATGCTGCTGCGAAATGCGGCGCGATTCGCCAGGCCGGTCAGCGGATCGTGTAGCGCCGTACGCAAAAGCTGGGCGTTCTTTGCCTGCAGTTTAAGTTGCCACTCCTCCATCTCGTCCAGCAGACTATTAAAGTCCTGGGCAAAAAGGTGAAACTCTTCAATGCGCTCTTCTGAAACGCGTCGTGAAAAGTTACGGTTGGTACGAACATCATGTACCACCTCGGTTATATTTTGCAGGGCTTCCACGACGCCATTATGTAAATAACGAGTGAGCATTAATGCAATGCCAGAGGCCAACAGAATGCACCCGGTAAGGACGGCCAGCGACAAATAGATGAAATGGCTGATAACGCTATCGCGCGCAGTCAATCGTACTTCGCCGATGACGTTGCCATTATGCAAAATAGGTTGAGTGACCGGTTGGGGAAACAGCCAGTGGCTGATAAGTCCGCTGATTTTTTCAGTGGTATCCTGCGCGTTATAGCGCCAGGTGGCGATCACCTTCTGGTTTTTATTACGAACTTCTGCAACGGAAAATTGCCCCTGCTGGCCCAGTGCTGCCAGCGTTTCAGTTGCTGCGACGCCATCAGAAAAAACTAATGCTGCTTCAAGCGTGCGGGTCATGGTTGCAGCGGTCAGATCCAGGTTCTTTTGCGCATACTGTCTCAATGCCAGCACCGAAGAAATGCTGAGCAGCAGCCAGATCAGCGTCATAGTTACCAGAACGCTGATTATGCTGATACGCCGTAATGTCCGCTTAAACGTCGGGCGTGTTATGGGAGAATGGCCCTTATCCATGCTTCTGATTCCGTGCAAGCATTAATACGTCCGGACTGACCCTTACGCCACTGCGTGAAAGGGAATCCATATTTACGGAAAATCTCACATCTTCATCTTTAATTATGAGGCAAAAGGCGCTGCCAATAACGCATTCGGGGTTCTGTTCGGCAATTAATAGCAATGCCTTAGACGGATATTTATTCTTTAATTCCACCTGATAAGTAGGGGATTCTTTTCCAAAATAAAAACCGTCACACTGCGAAATTAATATTTCTTGTTCCGTACGAATGATGACGGGAAGATAGGGTAATGCTCCGGCACTGGTATCTCCCAGGACACTGGAAAAACGCGATGAAGAGAAAATACACAGTTTTGGGGGCCCGGACAGTGCAGGCCAGCGCGTATAACTGACGATGCCGGAAACCATAGCGCGTACAGATTTTGCTTCTTCCGTAACGCTTTGGGCGTACAGCGGTAATCCGGTCAGGAGCAGTGCCAGTAGAAGTATGAGTCGGTAAGAATAGCTCATGAATAGTTACCTACCAGCGTTTGCCGTAAAACGTCGAAATACATTCAAGATTATTTAGGACAAAATAACATTATTTTACTAAGCCGTCATTATGCCAAGTTGAAAGCTATTAGTAATTTAAGTTAAGTCTTAGTGATTTATAAAATATAAGCTATTGTTTAATTTAATCTTATTGAGGCTGCACCTTCATTTGCTCCTTTTTGCCAGGCACTGTGTAACTGGTCAATATTTTCGACCGTATCACAACTTGGGGGAAAGGTTTTCCCGGTCAAACCTCTGGCGTAAACAAAATCCGGCTGGCAGATTTTACGTTGTCCCTCGGCATAACCCTTAAGATATTCCGTACGATCGACTTCGGGGTCATTGTAGTTGTCGGCAAGAGTTTCATTATCTTTAACGGCATACCCCGAAATGGCATCTTGTATTCCGGCGTCGTACCAGGCGGTTCCCGTCCATGTGGGGGCGTGGGTATAAGGATCTATCTGACATCCGCTAAGAAGTAATAGAAATAGGGTGCTGATGAGTTGCTTCATTGCCTGTACTCCCTCGTTTTTTTAAGCATAGTGGATCTCAATACCGGATGATGTAAATTTTAATGTACACAATGGAGGGCGTATTCTGTCATTAAAGTGCGTGTTGTAAATTAAAATTTACGGTTTGTGGATTGAAATCTTTACCTGTTGTGTTATCGTTATCACCTCCTCGCTGAGGATCAACTATCGCAAACGAGCTAAACAGGATCACCATCATGCAAAAAGACGCGCTGAACAACGTACATATTACCGACGAACAGGTTCTGATGACTCCGGAGCAGCTGAAAGCTGAATTCCCGCTGAGCCAGGCGCAAGAAGCGCAAATCTCCCAGTCGCGTAAAACCATTTCAGATATTATCTCTGGTCGCGATCCGCGCCTGCTGGTGGTATGTGGCCCGTGTTCCATTCACGATCCTGAAATGGCTATTGAGTACGCTCGTCGGTTTAAAGCCCTTGCCGCAGAGGTCAGCGATAGCCTCTACCTGGTGATGCGCGTCTATTTTGAAAAACCCCGTACCACCGTCGGCTGGAAAGGGTTAATTAACGATCCTCATATGGATGGCTCTTTTGATGTTGAAGCCGGCCTGAAAATTGCGCGTCAGCTGCTGCTTGAACTGGTGAATATGGGACTACCGCTGGCAACTGAAGCGCTGGATCCCAATAGCCCGCAATACCTGGGCGATCTGTTTAGCTGGTCTGCAATCGGTGCGCGTACCACGGAATCGCAGACTCACCGCGAAATGGCTTCCGGTCTTTCGATGCCGGTCGGCTTTAAGAACGGTACTGACGGTAGCCTGGCGACCGCCATTAACGCGATGCGCGCGGCGGCACAGTCGCACCGCTTTGTTGGTATTAACCAGGCTGGACAGGTTGCACTGCTGCAAACTCAGGGTAACCCGGACGGTCACGTGATCCTGCGCGGTGGTAAAGCGCCGAACTACAGCCCGGCAGATGTCGCCCAGTGCGAAAAAGAGATGGAGCAGGCGGGACTACGACCTTCTCTGATGGTAGATTGCAGTCATGGTAACTCCAATAAAGATTACCGCCGCCAGCCTGCCGTGGCTGAATCCGTGATTGCACAAATCAAAGATGGCAATCGCTCGATCATTGGCTTGATGATTGAAAGTAATATTCACGAAGGTAACCAGTCTTCTGAACAGCCGCGTAGCGAAATGAAATACGGCGTGTCTGTAACTGATGCCTGCATTAGCTGGGAAATGACGGATGCGCTACTGCGTGAAATTAGCCAGGATTTAAACGGCCAGCTGTCGGCGCGTGTAGCATAAGAGGTTGGTTATGGTTGCTGAATTGACCGCATTACGCGATCAAATTGATGAAGTCGACAAGGCGCTGCTGGGTTTACTGGCACGTCGCCTGGAGCTGGTGGCCGAAGTCGGTGAAGTAAAAAGCCGCTTTGGGCTGCCTATCTACGTGCCGGAACGGGAAGCCTCTATGCTGGCCTCCCGCCGGGCGGAAGCGGAAGCCCTTGGCGTGCCGCCGGACCTGATTGAAGATGTGCTGCGCCGGGTTATGCGCGAGTCTTACTCCAGTGAGAACGACAAAGGATTTAAAACGCTTTGTCCTTCTCTGCGACCGGTGGTGATTGTCGGCGGCGGCGGTCAGATGGGACGTCTGTTCGAAAAAATGCTCACCCTGTCAGGTTATCAGGTACGGATCCTGGAACAGCAGGACTGGGATCGTGCGCCGGAGATCGTCTCTGATGCTGGCATGGTGATCGTCAGTGTGCCGATCCACGTCACTGAGCAGGTGATCGCCAAATTACCGCGTCTGCCGTCCGACTGCATCCTGGTGGATCTGGCTTCGGTGAAAAATGGTCCTTTGCAGGCGATGCTGGCGGCGCACGACGGCCCGGTGGTGGGATTACACCCCATGTTTGGCCCGGACAGCGGCAGTCTGGCAAAGCAGGTTGTCGTCTGGTGTGACGGACGTCAGCCGGAAGCTTATCAGTGGTTTCTGGAACAGATTCAGGTGTGGGGTGCGCGACTGCATCGGATCAGTGCTGTTGAACACGACCAGAACATGGCATTTATTCAGGCATTGCGTCACTTTGCGACCTTTGCTTACGGTCTGCATTTAGCGGAAGAGAATGTTCAACTGGAGCAGTTACTGGCACTCTCTTCGCCGATTTATCGCCTTGAACTGGCGATGGTCGGACGTCTGTTTGCCCAGGATCCGCAGCTCTATGCCGATATCATTATGTCGTCTGAGAGTAACCTTGCGCTGATCAAACGCTACTACCAACGTTTTGGTGAGGCGATCGGTTTACTGGAGCAGGGCGATAAGCAAGCGTTCATCGACAGCTTCCGTAAGGTGGAGCACTGGTTTGGTGATTATGCGAAACGCTTCCAGAACGAAAGCCGTACTTTGTTGCGCCAGGCTAACGATAGTCGCCAATAAATACGCTGCTTGATGGCAACGCTGATGCGTTGTATCAGTCATACAAGGATCGGCTAAAGAATGCCGGATAAGCGTAGCGCCATCCGGCATTGTCAAACGTTAGCTTGGATCGACCGGCACCACATTCTCACTTGGATAGCAGCCAAGTACTTTCATCGAGCGCGTAATCTCACCTAACTCCTTCAATGCTTTTTGCATCTGGGGTGATTCCAGGTTGGCCTGGATATCAAGATAAAACATTTCTTCCCACGGATTGCCGTGAATCGGGCGTGACTCCAGTTTAGTCATAATCAGATTATGGTTGCGCAGTACCAGCAGAGCTTCTACCAGCGCACCGGCTTGTTGTCCTGTCGCCATCAGCAACGTGGTTTTTGCTGGCACTTGATCGGAAACATTGATTGCCTTGCGCGCCAGTACCACGAAGCGGGTGATGTTTTGCGTCTGATTAGCTTCGATATGCTCGAGAACCTGCAAACCGTATAGTACGCCTCCGGCTTCGCTCCCCAGAGCCGCCACGCGCGGTGAGTTAGCCTGCGCAACTTTTTCCATCGCCGCCGAGGTGCTTTCGGTGTACTCAATCTTCCAGTGTGGGTAACGACTCAGGAATTTGCTGCACTGCTGGAATGGCTGCGGATGGCTATATACCGTTTCAATGGTCTCGAGATCTGTCGTGCCGGACACCAGTAGGCAGTGGTCAATCGTGATAGTCATCTCGCCAACGATAGACAGGCTGGTGTGCTGTAGCAGGTCGTAAACGTCGTTAATCCCACCGGAACTGGTGTTTTCAATCGGAACCACTGCGTAGTCAGCTTGTCCGGTTTCGACCTGATTAAAGATATCGGCAAATTTCGCGCAGCCGCTTTCTATAAATTGTTCAAAATGGCGGGCAGCATACTGGCGTGCGGCAAGATGAGAATATGACCCTTTTGGCCCAAGGAAAGCAACGCGTGCTGAGTGCGGGTTAATTTTGTTCAGATGCTGCTGGAGCAGTGCCTGCTGAGTCAGGACGGAGTCTTCGATTATGAGCTGGAACAGGCGAGTGATGTAGTGAGCATCAAGATGATGTGCTTTGCCAAGCTGAATCAGTCGGTCCAACAGATCGCGCTCACGGTCGATATCACGAACTGGACGATGTGAAAGGAGCTTAGCTTTGCCAACTTCTACGGCCAGTCCACGTCGCTCAGCCAGCAGGGCCAGTAATTTTTCATCCAGCGTGCTGATCTTATCGCGCAGCGCCAGCAATGGGTTATCCGATGTCATAGTGTTGCCTTTCTTGTTATCAATAAAAAAGGCCCCCCGTTGTGGGAGGCCTTATTGTTCGTCTTCGCATTCTTTATCACACGACGAAACGCCTCCCATTCAGGGGAAGGTAAAAAAGAATGCGAAGAAGAACGGGACAAGTTTCATGTAATTTTCCTTTGGCTACGTCAGTAAAGTACCCGTACTGTTTTCACCCTGTCAACAAAAAACGCGCCCGGAGGCGCGTTGGCGATACACTCAATGTAAGGGACTACTCTTCTTCTGCTTCGACGAAGTTGGCGTCTTTGACTGAAGTTGTTGCACGACGGGCTTCGCCTTTGTGCTGCACTTTATTGAGCTGCCGTTCCAGCTTGTTGATCAAATCGTTAATTGCGGTGTACATATCCTCGTGTTTTGCGCTGGCGACCAGATGTCCGTTCGGTGTATTGATGGTGGCATCAGCAATGAAACCCTGCGGCTCCTTAGACAGAATGATATGTGGATTAATCAGATGAGTTTGCCATTTTTCGAGTTTGGCGAGACGGTCTGCGACATGCTGGCGAATTGCCGGAGTAATTTCCATTTGTTTACTGGTAATGTTCATTGTCATAAATTTTACCTCTTGTCTTTCCCGTCTTGGTGATTCCAGCATACCGTTCCTAATGTCAAAATGTGTGATATTAATCACATTTTTTTGTCGCTTTTTGTCAAGAAAACCTTTTTGTGAGGCACCGCAGGAACAAGCGATTTTTTACTTGAGGAATACCTGAAAGCAGGCCATATTTGATGAGATGCGTTGTAGCTAAACCGCTTCAGTTGTGACGTTTACGGATAAAAAAACGGCAGCCTTTGGGCTGCCGTTTGCATTCTGAGATAAATCAGGTATTGCTGCTGTTAGCGGCAATGATTTTCGCTACTTTTTCTGCCTGCGCATTCATCTGCATCTGGCGATAAGCATTTTCCATCAACGGCAGGGCATTGCGTGTTGCCTGAGTATCCGGGAAGTCGCGCAGCATGCCTTCCACACGGTTTACCACGGCAACCCATGCACCGCGGGCAGTGTAGTATTCCACAACGGAATATTCATACTTCGCCAGACGGTCTTTCAGGAATACCAGACGTTTGGTGGCGTCAGTGGTGTACTGGCTGTTCGGATAGCCACGTACCAGTTTGGAAAAGTCATTAAACGCAGCTCGGGCATGTTGCGGATCGCGATCGCTGCGATCAACACCAAAGAATCCTTGCAGTGCGCTATCATCCAGCGCCATATTGGTCAGGCCACGCATATACATGACATAATCAATGTTAGGGTGTGTCGGGTTAAGACGAATAAAACGATCGATGGCAGCCTGAGCAAGTGGCAGATCGGCGTTTTTGTAGTAGGCGTAGATGAGATCTAATTGCACCTGCTGAGAATACGGTCCAAATGGATAACGGTTATCCAACGCTTCTAATTGCGTTATTGCCTGTTTCCAGTTACCGTCCTGCAGCTTTTGCTGAGCAGTCGCGTAGATTTCATTTGGCGGATTATCGGGCACCTCTTCCTTTGAACCAGAGCAACCCGCCAAAAACAGGCTCAACGTGGCTGCTGCCACCAGATATTTCATGCGCGTCATGACGTTTTGACTTTCCTCAAAATGTTTTACGGGAGATTCTCTGTTCCTGCTCCCGGTTAAGACCAGCTACAATAGCACACTATATTAAACGGCAAAGCCGTAAAACCCAACGTTAAACGAAGAAGCAGTTTATGGCACAACGAGTAGAACTCACCGCAACAGTCTCCGAAAACCAGCTCGGTCAACGCTTAGATCAGGCTTTGGCCGAATTGTTCCCTGATTATTCGCGATCGCGCATAAAAGAATGGATCCTTGACCAGCGCGTACTGGTAAATGGCAATCTTTGCGATAAACCGAAAGAAAAAGTGTTGGGTGGAGAGCGCGTCTCCATCATTGCAGAAATTGATGAAGAGGTTCGTTTTGAACCTCAGGATATCCCACTGGATATCGTTTATGAAGATGACGATATTCTTGTCATCAACAAACCCCGTGACCTCGTAGTGCATCCGGGCGCCGGTAATCCTGATGGCACGGTATTGAATGCATTACTGCATTACTACCCGCCAATCGCGGATGTTCCACGTGCTGGTATCGTGCACCGTCTGGATAAAGACACGACCGGATTAATGGTGGTGGCAAAAACCGTTCCGGCGCAAACGCGTCTGGTGGAGTCGCTGCAGCTGCGTGAAATTACCCGTGAGTACGAAGCCGTGGCGATTGGTCATATGACGGCAGGCGGAACCGTTGAGGAACCGATTAGCCGCCACCCGACCAAGCGTACGCACATGGCGGTACACCCGATGGGGAAACCGGCGGTGACGCACTATCGCATTATGGAACACTTCCGTGTGCACACGCGTCTGCGGCTGCGTCTGGAAACCGGACGTACGCACCAGATCCGCGTGCACATGGCGCATATCACCCATCCGCTGGTGGGCGATCAGGTCTACGGCGGTCGTCCGCGTCCACCGAAAGGCGCTTCTGACGAATTTATCTCCGTTCTGCGTAAGTTCGATCGTCAGGCGCTGCACGCGACTATGCTGCGTTTATATCACCCAATTTCAGGTATCGAAATGGAATGGCACGCACCGATTCCACAAGATATGGTGCAATTGATTGAAGTGATGCGCGCTGATTTCGAAGAACATAAGGATGATATTGCCTGGTTATGAGTGAGCTAATTGTCCCGCAGTGGCCGATACCGCAAAGTGTTGTGGCGTGTAGTTCTACCCGTATTGGCGGTGTTAGCATGCCGCCTTATGATTCGCTGAATCTGGGCGCCCATTGCGGGGACAACCCGGAGCATGTTGAAGAGAACCGCAAGCGGCTGTTTGCTGCGGGCAATCTGCCGTCAAAGCCAGTCTGGCTGGAGCAGGTCCACGGTAAGGATGTCCTGAAACTGACCGGCGAGCCCTACGCCTCCAAACGTGCGGATGCTTCTTACAGCAATACGCCGGGCACCGTGTGTGCAGTGATGACGGCCGACTGTCTGCCGGTGCTGTTTTGCAATCGCGCTGGAACGGAAGTCGCGGCGGCACATGCGGGTTGGCGCGGATTATGCGCCGGCGTGCTGGAAGAGACGGTGGCGTGTTTTGCCGACAAACCTGAAAACATTATTGCCTGGCTAGGCCCGGCGATTGGCCCGAACGCGTTTGAAGTGGGAGCAGAAGTTCGCGCAGCGTTCATGGCGAAAGATCCGCAAGCGGACCTCGCATTTGTACCGCATGGTGATAAATATCTGGCGAATATTTACCAGCTTGCGCGTCAGCGTCTGGCAAATATCGGAGTAGAGAACATCTACGGTGGCGACCGTTGCACCTTCAGCAAAAGTGAGATGTTCTTCTCTTATCGTCGCGACAATACCACGGGTCGTATGGCAAGTTTTATTTGGCTGATATAACCTAAAGAATCAAGACGATCCGGTACGTGTAATTTTCTTTTCACATAATTCAGGTCATTCACCTTGAATAATTGAGGGATGACCTCATTTAATCTCCAGTAGCAATTTTGACCTGTTATGGGAGGAGTTATGCGTCTGGATCGTCTTACTAATAAATTCCAGCTTGCTCTTGCCGATGCCCAGTCACTCGCATTGGGGCACGACAATCAATTCATCGAACCACTTCATCTAATGAGCGCCTTGCTGAATCAGGAAGGGGGATCGGTACGTCCTTTATTAACGTCTGCTGGCATTAATGCTGGCCAGTTACGTACAGCCATTGACCAGGCGTTGAGCCGGTTGCCGCAGGTAGAAGGTACCGGCGGTGATGTGCAGCCTTCTCAGGATCTGGTGCGTGTACTGAATCTTTGCGACAAGCTGGCGCAAAAACGTGGGGACAACTTTATTTCGTCAGAACTGTTCGTACTGGCGGCGCTTGAGTCACGCGGTACGCTGACCGATTTACTAAAATCAGCAGGTGCGACGACCGCGAATATCACTCAGGCAATTGAACAAATGCGTGGAGGTGAAAGCGTGAATGACCAGGGGGCTGAAGACCAACGTCAGGCCTTGAAAAAATATACCGTCGACCTGACCGAACGTGCCGAGCAGGGCAAACTCGATCCGGTTATCGGGCGTGATGAAGAAATTCGCCGTACCATTCAGGTACTGCAGCGGCGTACTAAAAATAACCCGGTGTTAATCGGCGAACCAGGTGTTGGTAAAACGGCCATCGTTGAAGGGCTGGCCCAACGAATTATCAATGGTGAAGTGCCGGAAGGCTTAAAAGGTCGCCGTGTGCTGGCGCTGGATATGGGTGCGCTGGTGGCTGGGGCCAAATATCGTGGTGAGTTTGAAGAACGCTTAAAAGGCGTGCTGAACGATCTCTCGAAACAGGAAGGCAATGTCATCCTGTTTATTGATGAGCTGCATACTATGGTTGGGGCGGGTAAAGCCGATGGCGCAATGGACGCCGGGAACATGCTGAAACCGGCGCTGGCACGCGGGGAACTGCACTGTGTAGGCGCAACAACGCTTGATGAATATCGCCAGTACATCGAAAAAGATGCGGCGCTGGAACGTCGTTTCCAGAAAGTATTTGTAGCCGAACCTTCAGTAGAAGACACCATCGCGATTCTGCGTGGCCTGAAAGAACGTTATGAGCTGCACCACCATGTGCAGATCACTGACCCGGCGATTGTTGCGGCAGCTACGCTGTCTCACCGCTATATTGCCGATCGTCAGTTGCCGGACAAAGCTATCGACCTTATCGATGAGGCGGCATCCAGCATTCGTATGCAGATTGACTCCAAGCCGGAGGAACTCGACAGACTCGACCGCCGTATTATCCAGCTCAAACTGGAACAGCAGGCATTAATGAAAGAGTCTGATGAGGCGAGTAAAAAACGTCTCGATATGCTCAACGAAGAGCTGGACGATAAAGAGCGCCAGTATTCTGAATTAGAAGAAGAGTGGAAAGCTGAAAAAGCATCCCTTTCGGGAACGCAAACTATCAAGGCTGAGCTGGAGCAGGCGAAAATCGCCATCGAACAGGCGCGTCGTGTCGGCGACCTGGCGCGGATGTCTGAACTGCAGTACGGCAAAATTCCTGAACTGGAAAAACAGCTGGAAGCAGCCACCCAGTCTGAAGGCAAAACCATGCGTCTGCTGCGTAATAAAGTCACGGATGCAGAAATTGCAGAAGTGCTGGCGCGCTGGACCGGGATCCCGGTTGCTCGCATGCTGGAAGGCGAACGGGAAAAACTGTTGCGTATGGAGCAGCAGTTGCACAGCCGCGTGATTGGCCAGAACGAAGCGGTGGAAGCCGTTTCTAACGCCATCCGTCGTAGCCGTGCTGGCTTGTCCGATCCAAATCGCCCGATTGGTTCATTCTTGTTCCTTGGCCCAACCGGTGTCGGTAAAACTGAACTGTGCAAAGCGCTGGCAAACTTTATGTTCGACAGTGACGATGCCATGGTGCGTATCGATATGTCCGAGTTTATGGAGAAACACTCGGTGTCTCGTCTGGTCGGGGCGCCTCCGGGATATGTCGGCTATGAGGAAGGTGGATATCTGACAGAAGCGGTACGTCGCCGTCCTTACTCTGTCATCCTGCTGGATGAAGTGGAGAAAGCGCACCCGGATGTGTTCAATATTCTGTTGCAGGTGCTTGATGATGGTCGTCTGACTGACGGGCAGGGGAGAACGGTCGACTTCCGTAATACGGTTGTCATCATGACCTCGAACCTGGGGTCCGATCTGATTCAGGAACGCTTCGGTGAGCTGGACTACGGCCACATGAAGGATATGGTCCTGGGCGTCGTGAGCCATAATTTCCGCCCGGAATTCATCAACCGTATAGATGAAGTTGTTGTATTCCATCCGTTGGGTGAGCAGCACATTGCTTCTATTGCACAGATCCAACTGCAACGTCTGTACAAACGTCTGGAAGAGCGTGGCTATGAAATCCATATCTCTGACGAGGCGCTTAAACTGCTGAGTGCGAATGGTTACGATCCGGTGTATGGCGCACGTCCACTCAAACGTGCTATCCAGCAACAGATCGAAAACCCGCTGGCGCAGCAAATTCTGTCTGGTGAGCTGATTCCTGGCAAAACGATTCGGCTGGAAGTGAATGACGATCGCATTGTGGCAGTGCAGTAAGTCACAAAACGACAATAAACGAGCCCTGCGGGGCTCGTTTTTGTTTAAAAACAAAGCAAAAATCAATGTGGTGGTTGAAAAGTAGTCGCTTGATAAGTTTTTTGTATTTTTAACTTGTCAGCCTGAAATAACTCCCTATAATGCGCCTCCACTGACACGGAACAACGGATTACAAACCGCCGGGTCAGCGGAGAAAAGCGAAAATAAACGCTTGACTCTGTAGCGGGATGGCGTAATATGCACACCCCGCGCCGCTGAGAAAAAGCGAAGCGGCACTGCTCTTTAACAATTTATCAGACAATCTGTGTGGGCACTCGAAGATACGGATTCTTAACGTCGCAAGACGAAAAATGAATACCAAGTCTCTGAGTGAACACGTAATTCATTACGAAGTTTAATTCACGAGCATCAAACTTAAATTGAAGAGTTTGATCATGGCTCAGATTGAACGCTGGCGGCAGGCCTAACACATGCAAGTCGAACGGTAGCACAGAGGAGCTTGCTCCTTGGGTGACGAGTGGCGGACGGGTGAGTAATGTCTGGGAAACTGCCCGATGGAGGGGGATAACTACTGGAAACGGTAGCTAATACCGCATAACGTCGCAAGACCAAAGAGGGGGACCTTCGCGGCTCTTACCAACGGATGTGCCCAGATACGACTAGCTAGTAGGTGGGGTAACGGCTCACCTAGGCGACGATCCCTAGCTGGTCTGAGAGGATGACCAGCCACACTGGAACTGAGACACGGTCCAGACTCCTACGGGAGGCAGCAGTGGGGAATATTGCACAATGGGCGCAAGCCTGATGCAGCCATGCCGCGTGTATGAAGAAGGCCTTCGGGTTGTAAAGTACTTTCAGCGAGGAGGAAGGTGTTGTGGTTAATAACCGCAGCAATTGACGTTACTCGCAGAAGAAGCACCGGCTAACTCCGTGCCAGCAGCCGCGGTAATACGGAGGGTGCAAGCGTTAATCGGAATTACTGGGCGTAAAGCGCACGCAGGCGGTCTGTCAAGTCGGATGTGAAATCCCCGGGCTCAACCTGGGAACTGCATCCGAAACTGGCAGGCTAGAGTCTTGTAGAGGGGGGTAGAATTCCAGGTGTAGCGGTGAAATGCGTAGAGATCTGGAGGAATACCGGTGGCGAAGGCGGCCCCCTGGACAAAGACTGACGCTCAGGTGCGAAAGCGTGGGGAGCAAACAGGATTAGATACCCTGGTAGTCCACGCCGTAAACGATGTCGACTTGGAGGTTGTGCCCTTGAGGCGTGGCTTCCGGAGCTAACGCGTTAAGTCGACCGCCTGGGGAGTACGGCCGCAAGGTTAAAACTCAAATGAATTGACGGGGGCCCGCACAAGCGGTGGAGCATGTGGTTTAATTCGATGCAACGCGAAGAACCTTACCTACTCTTGACATCCAGAGAACTTAGCAGAGATGCTTTGGTGCCTTCGGGAACTCTGAGACAGGTGCTGCATGGCTGTCGTCAGCTCGTGTTGTGAAATGTTGGGTTAAGTCCCGCAACGAGCGCAACCCTTATCCTTTGTTGCCAGCGGTTCGGCCGGGAACTCAAAGGAGACTGCCAGTGATAAACTGGAGGAAGGTGGGGATGACGTCAAGTCATCATGGCCCTTACGAGTAGGGCTACACACGTGCTACAATGGCATATACAAAGAGAAGCGACCTCGCGAGAGCAAGCGGACCTCATAAAGTATGTCGTAGTCCGGATTGGAGTCTGCAACTCGACTCCATGAAGTCGGAATCGCTAGTAATCGTGGATCAGAATGCCACGGTGAATACGTTCCCGGGCCTTGTACACACCGCCCGTCACACCATGGGAGTGGGTTGCAAAAGAAGTAGGTAGCTTAACCTTCGGGAGGGCGCTTACCACTTTGTGATTCATGACTGGGGTGAAGTCGTAACAAGGTAACCGTAGGGGAACCTGCGGTTGGATCACCTCCTTACCTTAAAGAACCGACCTTTGTAGTGCTCACACAGATTGTCTGATGAAAAGTAAATAGCAAGGCGTCTTGCGATTGAGACTTCAGTGTCCCCTTCGTCTAGAGGCCCAGGACACCGCCCTTTCACGGCGGTAACAGGGGTTCGAATCCCCTAGGGGACGCCACTTGCTGGTATGTGTGAGTGAAAGTCGCCGACCGAAGTATCTCAAAACAGACTTCCGAGTCTCGTTTGAGATATTTGCTCTTTAAAAATCTGGATCAAGCTGAAAATTGAAACGACACACTGTTTCATTTCTCCGTAATAAGAAATGAAAAGCGGTGTGTTCGAGTCTCTCAAATTTTCGCAATACTGAAGTGTTTTACGAAACATCTTCGGGTTGTGAGGTTAAGCGACTAAGCGTACACGGTGGATGCCCTGGCAGTCAGAGGCGATGAAGGACGTGCTAATCTGCGATAAGCGTCGGTAAGGTGATATGAACCGTTATAACCGGCGATTTCCGAATGGGGAAACCCAGTGTGATTCGTCACACTATCATTGCGTGAATACATAGCGTAATGAAGCGAACCGGGGGAACTGAAACATCTAAGTACCCCGAGGAAAAGAAATCAACCGAGATTCCCCCAGTAGCGGCGAGCGAACGGGGAGCAGCCCAGAGTCTGAATCAGCATGTGTGGTAGTGGAACGGTCTGGAAAGTCCGGCGATACAGGGTGATAGCCCCGTACACAAAAGTGCATGTGTTGTGAACTCGAAGAGTAGGGCGGGACACGTGGTATCCTGTCTGAATATGGGGGGACCATCCTCCAAGGCTAAATACTCCTGACTGACCGATAGTGAACCAGTACCGTGAGGGAAAGGCGAAAAGAACCCCGGCGAGGGGAGTGAAAAAGAACCTGAAACCGTGTACGTACAAGCAGTGGGAGCCTCTTTATGGGGTGACTGCGTACCTTTTGTATAATGGGTCAGCGACTTATATTCTGTAGCAAGGTTAACCGAATAGGGGAGCCGAAGGGAAACCGAGTCTTAACTGGGCGTTAAGTTGCAGGGTATAGACCCGAAACCCGGTGATCTAGCCATGGGCAGGTTGAAGGTTGGGTAACACTAACTGGAGGACCGAACCGACTAATGTTGAAAAATTAGCGGATGACTTGTGGCTGGGGGTGAAAGGCCAATCAAACCGGGAGATAGCTGGTTCTCCCCGAAAGCTATTTAGGTAGCGCCTCGTGAATTCATCTTCGGGGGTAGAGCACTGTTTCGGCTAGGGGGTCATCCCGACTTACCAACCCGATGCAAACTGCGAATACCGAAGAATGTTATCACGGGAGACACACGGCGGGTGCTAACGTCCGTCGTGAAGAGGGAAACAACCCAGACCGCCAGCTAAGGTCCCAAAGTCATGGTTAAGTGGGAAACGATGTGGGAAGGCACAGACAGCCAGGATGTTGGCTTAGAAGCAGCCATCATTTAAAGAAAGCGTAATAGCTCACTGGTCGAGTCGGCCTGCGCGGAAGATGTAACGGGGCTAAACCATGCACCGAAGCTGCGGCAGCGACACTATGTGTTGTTGGGTAGGGGAGCGTTCTGTAAGCCGTTGAAGGTGTGCTGTGAGGCATGCTGGAGGTATCAGAAGTGCGAATGCTGACATAAGTAACGATAATGCGGGTGAAAAACCCGCACGCCGGAAGACCAAGGGTTCCTGTCCAACGTTAATCGGGGCAGGGTGAGTCGACCCCTAAGGCGAGGCCGAAAGGCGTAGTCGATGGGAAACAGGTTAATATTCCTGTACTTGGTGTTACTGCGAGGGGGGGACGGAGAAGGCTATGTTAGCCGGGCGACGGTTGTCCCGGTTTAAGCATGTAGGCGGAGATTCCAGGTAAATCCGGAGTCTTGTTAACGCTGAGGTGTGATGACGAGGCACTACGGTGCTGAAGTAACAAATGCCCTGCTTCCAGGAAAAGCCTCTAAGCATCAGGTAACACAAAATCGTACCCCAAACCGACACAGGTGGTCAGGTAGAGAATACCAAGGCGCTTGAGAGAACTCGGGTGAAGGAACTAGGCAAAATGGTGCCGTAACTTCGGGAGAAGGCACGCTGATATGTAGGTGAAGTGATTTACTCATGGAGCTGAAATCAGTCGAAGATACCAGCTGGCTGCAACTGTTTATTAAAAACACAGCACTGTGCAAACACGAAAGTGGACGTATACGGTGTGACGCCTGCCCGGTGCCGGAAGGTTAATTGATGGGGTTATCCGTAAGGAGAAGCTCTTGATCGAAGCCCCGGTAAACGGCGGCCGTAACTATAACGGTCCTAAGGTAGCGAAATTCCTTGTCGGGTAAGTTCCGACCTGCACGAATGGCGTAATGATGGCCAGGCTGTCTCCACCCGAGACTCAGTGAAATTGAACTCGCTGTGAAGATGCAGTGTACCCGCGGCAAGACGGAAAGACCCCGTGAACCTTTACTATAGCTTGACACTGAACACTGGTCCTTGATGTGTAGGATAGGTGGGAGGCTTTGAAGTGTGGACGCCAGTCTGCATGGAGCCAACCTTGAAATACCACCCTTTAATGGCTGGTGTTCTAACGTAGACCCGTAATCCGGGTTGCGGACAGTGTCTGGTGGGTAGTTTGACTGGGGCGGTCTCCTCCTAAAGAGTAACGGAGGAGCACGAAGGTTAGCTAATCCTGGTCGGACATCAGGAGGTTAGTGCAAAGGCATAAGCTAGCTTGACTGCGAGAGTGACGGCTCGAGCAGGTGCGAAAGCAGGTCTTAGTGATCCGGTGGTTCTGAATGGAAGGGCCACCCCTCAACGGAACAAAGGTACTCCGGGGCTAACAGGCTTATATCATCCAAGCCTCCATATCGACGGCGGTGTTTTGCCCCTCAACGTCTGCTCATCACATCCTCAGGCTGAAGCAGGTCCCAAGGGTATGGCTGTTTGCCATCTCAAGTGGGACGCGAGCTGGGTTTAGAACTTCTTGAGACAGTTCGGTCTCTATCTGCTGTGGTCGCTTGTGGATTGCGGGGGGCTGCTCCTAGTACGAGAGGACCGGAGTGGACGCATCACTGGTGTTCGGGTTGTCATGCCAATGGCATTGCCCGGTAGCTAAATACGGAAGAGATAAGTGCTGAAAGCATCTAAGCACGAAACTTGCCCCGAGATGAGTTCTCCCTGACCCTTTAAGGGTCCTGAAGGAACGTTGAAGACGACGACGTTGATAGGTCGGGTGTGTAAGCGTAGCGATACGTTGAGCTAACCGATACTAATGAACCGTGAGGCTTAACCTTACAACGCCGAAGATGTTTTGGCGAAAGAGACATCGAAATTCAGCTTGATTACAGATTACATCGACATGCGAGAAGCGTGTTGATAAACAGAATTTGCCTGGCGGCTGTAGCGCGGTGGTCCCACCTGACCCCATGCCGAACTCAGAAGTGAAACGCCGTAGCGCCGATGGTAGTGTGGGGTCTCCCCATGCGAGAGTAGGGAACTGCCAGGCATCAAACAAGTGAAAAAGCCCATCCTGCCGGATGGGCTTTTTTGCGTCTGCAGGGCAGTCAGAACTGCCGGATGCAGCGTACCATTTTATCCAGCCCACACTATTTCAAACCGATTGTTCTCTTTCTCGAACATATCTGAATCCTTTCTCTGCTAATGAAAACCGTGATCTTTCTCTCATAATAAATTATAACAATTATATAACATTTATTTCACCAAAAAAGACACAACCACCATTGATAAATTAATGCAATCGTTGGCAGGGGTACAATTCTAATGGCTGATAGCAGTGTAACTGAGAACGGGGCGCTGGCAGACGGCGATACTCGGCGTCGTATATGGGCGATTGTCGGAGCATCATCAGGGAATCTGGTCGAATGGTTTGATTTCTATATCTATTCTTTCTGCTCTCTCTATTTTGCTCATATCTTTTTTCCATCAGGAAACACCACCACGCAACTCTTACAAACAGCCGGAGTTTTTGCTGCAGGCTTTCTGATGCGACCGATTGGCGGCTGGCTGTTTGGTCGCATCGCGGATAAGCACGGGCGTAAAAAGTCGATGCTGCTGTCAGTTTGTATGATGTGTATGGGATCGCTGGTGATCGCTTGTCTTCCGGGATATGAAACCATCGGTACCTGGGCTCCTGCTCTATTGCTGCTGGCTAGGTTATTTCAGGGGCTGTCTGTGGGTGGTGAATACGGGACCAGCGCTACCTATATGAGTGAAGTAGCCGTTGAAGGTAAGAAAGGTTTTTATGCTTCCTTCCAGTACGTGACGTTAATCGGCGGGCAGTTACTGGCACTGCTGGTTGTGGTCATATTACAGCAAACGTTAGAAGACTCAGCGCTAAGATCGTGGGGTTGGCGTATTCCATTTGCGTTGGGCGCCGTACTGGCTATTGTTGCGTTATGGCTACGTCGACAGTTGGATGAAACCTCGAAACAGGACGTTCGCGCGCTGAAAGAAGCTGGCTCTCTGAAAGGTCTGTGGCGTAATCGCAAAGCCTTCATCATGGTGCTTGGCTTTACCGCTGCTGGCTCGCTGTGTTTTTACACGTTCACAACCTACATGCAGAAGTACCTGGTTAATACCGCCGGTATGCATGCCAACGTAGCCAGTGGGATTATGACGGCGGCACTGTGTGTGTTTATGCTGGTGCAACCGTTGTTCGGTGCCTTGTCAGATAAAATTGGCCGACGTACTTCAATGCTGTGTTTTGGCGCGTTGGCCGCGATTTTCACCGTCCCCATTCTGACAGCGTTGCAAAGCGTGACGTCTCCGTATATGGCGTTTGCTCTGGTGATGTGTGCCTTGCTGATTGTGAGTTTCTATACGTCAATCAGCGGTATTCTGAAGGCCGAGATGTTCCCGGCACAGGTGCGCGCTCTGGGGGTTGGATTATCTTATGCAGTGGCCAATGCTCTGTTTGGTGGCTCAGCCGAATATGTTGCGTTATCCCTGAAGTCTGTCGGTATGGAAACAACATTCTTCTGGTACGTTACAGCACTGGCAATAGTCGCATTTTTGGTATCGCTGATGCTGCATGGGAAGGGGAAAGGTCTGCGCCTCTAGTGATGTGCCAGTTGCCAGACCGCATAGCCGGTAGACGCACCTGCAACATCCCAGGCGAAGTCTTTCCAGCTCCAGCCGCTCCCAGCGGGACGGCTGTCCCATAACTCTTTTGACGCGCCCAGGCTGACAGAGAACATCAGGCCGATAGCCGCGCTGCGATCGCGGCTGTTGCCCTGATGTTGAGTATATTCGTTTCCAGCTGCGGAGAGCATAGCGGAGGCGATAAAGTGTTGAGCCTTGTCTTGTCCGCTCCAGCGGTCGTTTGCCATGTGGCTGCAGCCAGAAATGGCCAGGATACTGAAAAGAATAAACAAGCGCACCGTTGCCTCCATAGGAAAAACCCCGTCACTGGACGGGGTCTTGGTTACAGAATACGGCTAATTAGTCTGTCGATACGGATACGGCGTAGTCGACGGATGAGCTTACGCACTTTGACTGGATAGTCGGCAATGCTTTGCAGGTCGCGATAGTGCTTAACGACGGTGGTATGCGTGCGAATAAGCTCCAGCTCTTTATCGCGCTGGGGAGTCAGCTCTTGCTTCGGATCGTGGATAAGGATGGCGTTTTCCAGATCCAGACGCCAGGCGCGAGGGTTAAGGTTGTTGCCGGTGAGCAGCATCCATTTATCATCAACCCACATGCCTTTCAGATGATAGGTGTTGTCATCATCTTTCCATAAGCGCACGACCAGTTGGTCGGTATTCACGTAATATTGCAGTCTGCTCAGGAAACGGCGCAGGTTAATTTCATACAGGTAGGGCAGCGCGCCGATGATTTTAAATGGCTCATCTTCTGGAATGAAAAAGTCGTTGGCGGTTTTATCACCGACAATGATCTCGACCTTTTTGCCTTCACGCAGCAGCTGAATGATATTGCGCACCAGTATAGCGGGCAGGTTGAAATAAGGGGTACAGATTGTGAGCTTGTGCTCCGCGCAGGGCATAAGGTGGAAAATGGTCTTATTTAACAGACTGGATTTTCCAAGGCCTACCAGAGGCGTTACCGAAAGCTGTTCATTATCCGCATCACCCTGAAAATGGAATGACGCATCGCGCAGTTCCTGACGGTACAGGCGGATGTCGTTTTTAATTTCCGGGCTTTTAGGGCGATTAATATCATCAAGGCGATTAACGCCGCGACCGTTCATCAGGTTCTGCGTGACCCAATCGAACATGATATCGGCCATTTGAGCATTGCGAATCAACTGATAACGGTCATAGCGATATTTATCATGCTGATGCAGATAAACATCATTCAGGCTGGCCCCGCTATACAGGACGCTGTCATCGATGATAAAGCCTTTAAAATGCAGGACGCCAAGCGCTTCTCGGGTGTTAATCGGAACACCGTAGACAGGAATATCAATACCTGGGTTTTCTTGTGCCATTCGGCAATACCAGTCAGCGTTGGTATTCGATGCTGCAGCACCAATACGTCCGCGCTGGGCTCGGTGCCAGTCGACAAGCACCCGGACATCCAGTTCAGGACGCTGCCGTTTTGCCGCATAGAGCGCGTCGAGTATGCCTTTGCCACCGTCATCCTGTTCCAGGTACAGCGCAATAATGCAGATCCGTCGCGTCGCGCTGGCTATTTTTTCCAGCAGAGTCTCCCTGAAATTAGCGGGAGCATAAAAGAAATCTACATCATCAACTGACTGAGAAATCTTGGGTAGTTGGGCAAGGTGTTGTTGATGTTTATTACGCTTAAATTTTGACAACATCACAGTGCATTTCTTCTCTGTTCATTGAAGGGTCCTCTGTGCTATGCAGACGACATAAGCGGGTAATGATACCACCAGTACCTATTAATGTGGTCAACATTTCCAGTACCTTACTCACGATTCCTCAAATTGGGCCAGATTAAGCGTTAGCCCAACAATTCCCTCTTCGAGTTGGACGTCAACAGCGAACCCGAGTTTCCGGGCCAGGGCGACCATCCCACGATTGTTTGGCATCGTAATACCATTCAAACGTCTAAGTCCGTGATCTCGGGTATATGCAATTAATTTTTCCATCAACCGGCGACCCAGTCCAAGCCCTTTGAGATCTGAACGAACCAGCACGGCGAACTCGGCGTCAATGTTATCAGGATCCGAGATTGCTCGCGTTACGCCGAGGATCTCTTGCTGATTGTTTTTACAGCGTACCGCAACAAAGGCCATTTCCCGATCGTAGTCGATCTGCGTCATATTGGCTAAATCTTCGTGGGTAAATTCGTTGATCTCACTGAAATAGCGATAATAAAGATCTTCTTTTGTTACCTGAGAAATGAACTGCTGCAGATGAGGTTCATCCTCGGGCAAAATAGGGCGGAACAAGCAACGCTCGCCGTTCTTCAACTCCACCCATTCTTCAAGCTGATGGGGGTAGGGACGTATAGCCAGCCTGCTTTCGTTATCGCCCGTGAAAGGGGCAATGTCCAGCGTGACATCCAGCGCGGTAAATTCACCGGCGGAGGCCAACAGCGGATGAATATCCAGACGCTGAATTTCCGGACAATCGACGATCAGATTGGAGACCTGCACCAGAAGCTGACTTAACCCGGCGATATCCAATGGGCGTAATGCGCTGCGAGCGCGGATCTTTTTATTTTTGATCCCCTGGATCACCAGATAACGCGCCAGATTCATGTTCAATGGCGGCAACGCCACCACGGCTTGCTCTTCTGGTCGCCACTCAACTCCGCCTTCACCAAGCATAATCAACGGGCCAAATACCGGGTCATGTTCAACGACGACGCGCAGCTCCTGAGCGCCAGCGCGATTCGCCATACTTTGTACTAATAAACCGTGAATGCGCGCCTGCGGCCAGGCCATTTTTACCCGATCAAAAATCGCATTGGCTGCCTGCTGCACCTCTGTTGCCGTTCGCAGGTAGAGCATTACCCCCTGAACTTCTGATTTATGCGGGATATCAGGAGAACGTAGCTTTAGCGCCACCGGGTAACCGATTTGCTCCGCGATGTGTACGGCTTCAGCGCTGTCGCTGGCGATCCACGTCGGCAGCGTGTGTAAGCCATAGGCTTGTAAAATCGGCTGCACTTCATGGGTATCCAGCGACGTTGCTCCTTCAGCAATCGCCTGCTGTAACAGATTATGCGCCTCGGCGGTGTTGGTGGTCAGGTAGTCGGGCAGCGCAGGGGTTTCCCGCAGTTGCTTCTGGTTACGCCGGTACTCCACCATATGCATAAACGCGGTGATGGTGCCTTCTGGCGTGCGGTAGGTAGGTAATCCGGCTTCGCTAAACAGTCTACGGGCTTCCTGGGAGGAAAACTCTCCGCACCAGTTGGTCAGCAACGAGACGAACTTACCGCGGGGATGACGTTTTACCGCTTCGATTAACGCTTGTGCGCTTTCTGTTCCCGGGGCGGCTGCGCTGGGTGAGTGAATCACCATCAGTGCGTCGAAATCCTGGCTGGCGAGCAAGATATCCAGCGTCTTAACGTAGTGTTCGCTGCTGGCATCGTCTCGCAGATCCAGCGGGTTGGCGATATCAATATGTTCAGGTAACGCATCGCGTAATTTCTGGCAGGTATCTTCACTCAGTGTCGCCAACTTGCCATTTTTTGACCACAGCTCATCTAATGCCAGTGCGGCAGGCGCGGCCCCATTGCTGATGATCATCAGCCTGTCGCCGCGCAGCGGACGCATGTGGCTTAGGGTTTCTACCGCAGAGAAGAGCTCGTGAGTGTCTTGTACGCGTAATAAACCGGCGCGCTGGATAGCCGCGTCCCACGCAGGGTCCATCCCTGCACTGGTATGCAGTAAACGCTGCGCCGCCGGACTGCGACCGCTCTTAATCACCAGAATGGGTTTATTGCGCGAGGCGCTGCGGGCGGCGGAGACAAAGCGCCGGGCATCACTTAAATGTTCGAGATACAGTAATATCGCGCTGGTTTTACTGTCGCGCGCCAGGTAATCCAGCAGTTCATCAACGTCGATATCCAGGCTGTCGCCCAGCGCGATAAACCAGGAAAAACCCATGTCGCGCTGCTGCGCCCAGTCCAGAATGGTGTTGGAAATCGCCGCTGACTGGGAAATAAATGCCAACTTACCGCGCTTGATGGGGACGGGAGAAAAGCTGGCGTTAAGCCCCTGCCAGGGCGCGAGAAGCCCCAGGCTGTTGGGGCCTAGCAGACGTATGTTGTAGCGTGCGGCGCAGGCCAACAATTCCAGGTGCTGCGATGCGGGAGCTGAAAGAATAATGCAGGTTTTACAGCCTTTCTCGCCAAGCGCTTCGAGTAATGCCAGGTTGCGGCTGGCATTGGTGCACAACACGGCAAGGTCTGGGCTAAAAGGCAGGCTGTTGATATTGGGCCAGGCCAGGACGCCCAACACCGCTTTCCATGCTGGCGTCACTGGTAAAACAGGTCCGTTGAAACCGCCGGCAAGCAGGTTACGCATCATCAGGTAACCTGCGCGATTAGGCTTCATTGACGCCCCAATCACCGCAATGGATTTCGGTCGCAGTAATGCTTCCAGACCACGCTGACTCATATCGGCTTCCTTAATGACACCAGTGACCGAATGATTTTAAACGCTTTCTGGCGAGTCTGCTGTGACGCTTCCCTGATGTTGAGTTTTTCCTGCCAGGTAGCGGGTTTTAAAGCGAGTGAAATGTTCGCTCAACCCCTCCGCGGCTTGCGTATCGCCCGCCAGATCCAACAACGCGATGGCCACTTCGGCAGTACAGTATTGCCCTTCGGCGTGAATGCCACGCAGGTGGTAAGCGGAAAGTCGCGATAAATCAACGGAGATCACCGGCAGGTTATCAAGGTACGGGCTTTTGCGGAACATTTTACGCGCTTCAGGCCAGGTACCATCAAGCATGATAAACAACGGCGGTTTACCGGCTGGTGGCGCGAAAATCACTTCACGCTCTTCGCCCGCATAGGATGCCGGGAATACAACCATCGGCTGATAATCCGGATTTTTCACCAGTTCGAGCAGCGCCTGTGGCGGTTCGGTGCGTGACCACTGAAAAGCCGTGGTATCGGGCAAAATATCGGCAATCAAACGTCCCGTATTGCTGGGCTTCATCGGCTCGGTATCAAACATCACCAGACAAAAGCGGCTTTTGGCCTCAGACGGCACCAGCGTTGCGCACAAGCAGAGCTTCAGCGGCAGCAGGCAGCGCTGACAGCGGCGAATGCGATTACCTCGGGCAAGGAAAGGGCGCGTGGCGCGCGCGAGGCGCTCAGCGCGTAACTGAAGAACAGCGTTATCGGTCATGGGAGAACACGTTGAAAAACGCTATTGTCGCAGAGGTGAAAACGGGGCACAAGATGCGCCCCGTAGAGATTATAATGATTCGTTAAGCCAGCTATCAAACGGGGCTTTAGGTACGGCGCCATTAAGCATGTCGACGATTTCACCTTTTCTGAAGATCATAATGGTCGGGATGCTGCGGATACCGAAACGGGCGCTGAGTTCTCGCTCGGCTTCTGTATTCACTTTAACAAAACGCACTTTACCGCTACGCTCTTCCGCGACATCTTCAAAAATCGGGGCGAAGTTACGGCATGGACCACACCAGGGGGCCCAAAAATCAACCACCACCGGGAGATCGTCTTTTAACAGTTTATCCAGTGTTTCACCGGTCGCATTGATCACCTCCCCATCAAACAGGTCGTGACCACAGCGTCCGCATTTAGCCGCTTCCTGGACACGATCGTCGGGGATGCGGTTGATAGCCTGGCAGCTGGTACAAACGGTATTCATAACTAACCTCTGGATGAGTGGAGTGGACTTCACGGCAGTAACGCCAGTATGTTTCTATTATGTTACATATTATCGGGGAGTCTGTTCTAAACAACAATGCGTTTTATTCAATGAGTACAATAGTCCTTAGCTTTTAAATGAAATAATGGCTAACGACGTGCACATCGGGTAATCTTCGCGCTTCGCGCAGAGCAGGTGGAGAAAAACATGAGCGACGAACTGAAGAATAAAAACGGCAAGGTCAAAGTGATGTACGTCCGCAGTGACGATGACTCGGACAAACGCACCCAAAATCCACGTACTGGTAAAGGCGGCGGTCGCCCCGGTACTTCCCGAGCCGAAGGCGGTCGTCGCCCTGCCCGTGATGACAGAAAGGGTCCGAACAGCGAACGTGGTCGTGAACGTGGTCGTGGCCGCGATGTAGAACGCGACCGTGGACGTGAAGATTCACCATGGCGTACCGTGTCCCGCGCACCGAATGATGATGCAGCAGACAAAGCCGATCACGGTGGTATCAGCGGCAAAAGCTTTATCGATCCTGAAGTATTACGTCGTCAGCGCGCGGAAGAAACCCGCGTTTACGGTGAGAATGCCTGTCAGGCTCTGTTCCAGAGTCGTCCGGACGCTATTGTTCGCGCCTGGTTTGTTCAGAGCGTAACCCCACGCTTTAAAGAAGCATTACGCTGGATGGCGGCGAACCGCAAAGCCTACCACGTGGTTGACGAAGCCGAGCTGGCGAAAGCCTCCGGCACTGAACACCATGGCGGCGTCTGTTTCCTGATCAAAAAACGTAACGGTACCACTGTTAAGCAGTGGGTTGGTCAGGCCGGGGCGCAGGATTGCGTGCTGGCCCTGGAAGACATTGCTAACCCGCACAACCTGGGCGGCATGATGCGTAGCTGCGCGCACTTCGGTGTGAAAGGCGTGGTGGTACAGGATGCGGCGCTGTTGGAATCAGGTGCGGCTATCCGCACCGCTGAAGGCGGAGCTGAGCACGTTCAGCCGATCACCGGTGACAGTATTGTCGATGTGCTGGACGACTTCCGTAAAGCGGGTTACACGGTAGTGATGACCTCAAGCGTGAAAGGCAAGCCGCTGTTTACTACCACGTTGCCGGAAAAAATGGTGCTGGTATTAGGGCGTGAGCGTGAGGCTCTGCCAGAAGCAGCATGCTCAGCCGACGACCTGTGCGTGGCGATAGACGGTACGGGCAACGTAGAAACGCTCAACGTTTCTGTCGCGACCGGCGTGCTGCTCGCGGAGTGGTGGCGTCAGAACAAAGCCTGATAATAAAAATGCCAGCGATTCGCTGGCATTTTTTTACTCGCTTTCTGCGGGTAATACCGGCGTCCAGTCAATCGGCTTTTCACCTCGCTGTTCCAGCCACTCATTAGCCAGTACAAAGTGATTGCAGCCAAAGAAACCGCGATGCGCAGAGAGCGGTGATGGGTGCGGCGCTTTCAATACATGGTGACGCTGCGCATCAATAATCGCGCCTTTCTTTTGTGCGTGTGAACCCCAGAGCAGGAATACCACGCCTTCCCGATGTTGGTTAATCAGGCTGATGACTTTATCGGTAAATGTTTCCCATCCCAGACTGGCGTGCGAATGTGCCTGCCCGGCACGGACGGTAAGCACGGTGTTGAGTAACAGCACACCCTGGCGTGCCCAGCTTTCCAGATATCCGTGCGTTGGGCGTGTGAAGCCAGGAATCGTTGCTTCCAGCTCTTTGTACATGTTCAGCAACGAGGGCGGGGTGGCAATACCGGGGCGGACAGAAAACGCGAGACCGTGTGCCTGGCCCGGACCGTGGTATGGATCCTGCCCCAGGATGACGACTTTCACGTCGCCAAGTTCGGTAAAGCGAAAAGCGTTGAATACATCTTTTTGTGGCGGATAAATTGTCATACCTGACTGACGCTCGCCCGCCACAGTATGCAGCGTGTTAACAAAATAAGGCTGCTGTTTCTCTTCTGCCAGCACATCGTGCCAGGTTAATTCGGTGGCCATCTCGCTCTCCTGCGAATTTTCAATCCCCCTAGCTTAACTGCTTCTTTCGGCGTCGCAAAATTCTGTACGTTTCTCAAGGGTCTACCCCTTAAAGATAGTTGAAAATTTATGTAAAAAGTTTAGCTGCGCATGTGGCGTAAGTTGATGTAAAACAATAAAATCCACCTATCACCACTTTTCATGTGTGGTTTTTATTGATTTAAATCAAAGATTCAAGGGTGTGTGAGGGGTATATATACACTCAAGCAACAATGGTTTTACCAATTGGCCGGATGACGGCCAACCGAGATCAAATAATTTTGCCGGGGAGGCATCAAATGATTACAGGTATCCAGATTACTAAAGCTGCAAATGACGACCTGCTGAACTCTTTCTGGCTGCTGGACAGCGAAAAAGGCGAAGCACGCTGCATCGTTGCGAAAGCAGGTTTCAATGCTGATGAAGTCGTTGCTGTCAGCAAACTGGGTGAAATCGAATACCGTGAAGTACCGGTAGACGTACAGCCGGAAGTCCGTGTGGAAGGTGGTCAGCACCTGAACGTGAACGTTCTGCGCCGCGAAACTCTGGAAGATGCGGTTAAGCATCCGGAAAAATATCCGCAGCTGACCATCCGTGTTTCTGGTTATGCCGTGCGTTTCAACTCTCTGACGCCAGAACAGCAGCGCGACGTTATTGCTCGTACCTTTACTGAGAGCCTGTAAGGCTCACGGGGAATAACCCCGTCTGGCAGAGAATCTGAAAGCGGAAGATGCCAACGTATCTTCCGCTTTTTTGTGCACAAAAAATGCCGGGCTAAACGGCCCGGCATTCGGTTTACTCTTTGTCGGACTGCTGGGAAGCAGCTCCGCTTGGCTTACGGCGTTTGCCGACATTTTTGGCGTCGCGGTGACGTTTTTTCACCCGCGGTTTCTCTTTCTCTTTCGCTTTTTGCTCCGCGCGCTTCGCCAGCACTTTCTTGGATGGCTTACCGTTAGATTTCTCACTTGGCGCGCGCGTGGTTGGACGCAGTTCGTCGATGACGCGTGCTTTCAGTGGCTCGTCAATGTAGCGGCTCGCTTTGCCGAGCAGCAGATGGTCGTGGGCTTCAACCAAAGAGATCGCAGTACCTTTACGGCCTGCACGACCGGTACGGCCAATGCGGTGCAGATAGGCATCGCCACTGCGCGGCATGTCGAAGTTAAACACATGGCTGACGTCAGGAATATCGATCCCACGAGCGGCAACGTCGGTTGCTACCAGCACGTTCACACGACCATCGGTCAGGCGTTTGATCGCTTCATTACGTTTGTTCTGCACCATCTCGCCTTCGAGATAGCAGTTATTAATGCCCGCCTGGCGCAGCCAGCCTGCCAGCTCGTGCACACGCTCGCGTTTACGTACGAAGACAATCGAGCGAGTCGCTTCCGGCTGTTTTAACAAATGGATCAGCAGGGCCGTTTTGTGCTCGATGTCATCGGCACGGTAGTAAAACTGATGAATTTTCTTGCGTTCGCGCGTAGACGGATCCGCCGAAACTTCGACCGGATCCTCCAGCAGACGCTCAGCAAAATCTTTGATCGCATCGCCTTCCAGCGTGGCGGAGAACAGCATAGTTTGCTTACGCCAGCGGGTTTCTCCAGCGATATGCTCGATGTCCTGGGCAAAGCCCATGTCCAACATGCGGTCTGCTTCATCGAGGATTAGTGTCTCAACCGCATGGCAGTCGAAGTTTTCTTCTTTAATGTACTGCAGCAGACGACCGGTAGTGGCGACCACGATGTCCTGGTTTTCGCTAAAGACTTCCATGTGGTTCATGTAAGCCACGCCGCCGGTAATCGTGGCGATATCCAGATGCGTATTCTTCGCCAGTTCACGGGCGTGTTCGGCAACCTGCATCGCCAGTTCGCGCGTCGGGGTCAAAATCAAAATGCGCGGCGGGCCAGATTTCTTGCGCGGGAAGTCGAGCAGGTGCTGCAACGCTGGCAGCAAATATGCCGCCGTTTTACCGGTGCCTGTCGGCGCAGAACCGAGTACATCACGGCCATCGAGCGCAGGCGGAATGGCGGCAGCCTGAATGGCGGTCGGGCGAGTGAAACCTTTTTCCTGGAGGGCATCCAGAAGGCTTTCATCGAGTTCAAGTTCGGAAAAAGTCGTTACAGTCATGTTCTACCTCTGAGTGGGGCGCTGATTATAGACGTTACGGCTGCAATCTTCATCTGTTTGTATGGATATACCTTCTCAGGTATTGTTTTTATCCTATGTTATCGTTTTTTTTCCAGGAAGGTTGTTCTTCATGCCCCAGTCTACATCCGTACTTAGACGTAATGGATTTACTTTTAAGCAGTTTTTTGTGGCACACGATCGTTGTGCAATGAAAGTCGGAACGGACGGCATTTTATTGGGGGCCTGGGCCCCTGTTGCTGGCGTAAAGCGGATCCTGGATATTGGTACCGGGAGCGGCCTGTTGGCGCTGATGCTGGCTCAGCGCACAGATGAAAACGTCATCATTGACGCTGTGGAGCTTGATGTTGATGCCGCGCAGCAGGCGCAGGAGAACATCGCGCAATCTCCGTGGATGCATCGCGTGAACGTTCATACCGAAGATGTGCAGCAGTGGGTACCGCGCCAGACCGTGCGCTTTGATTTGATCATCAGCAACCCTCCCTATTATGAACAGGGAGTGGGATGTGCCACGCCGCAGCGCGAGCAGGCTCGCTACACCACCACGCTCGATCATCAAGTATTGCTGACGCTGGCGGCAGACAGCATTACGGAAGAAGGCTTTTTCTGTGTGGTGCTGCCCGAACAGATTGGTAACGTCTTTTCCCAGCAGGCACTGGGCATGGGCTGGCATCTGCGATTGCGCACGGATGTAGCAGAAACCGAGGCCCGACTACCGAATCGGGTACTGCTGGCATTCTCCCCGCAGGCCGGGGAGTGCTTTAGTGACAGGCTGGTGATCCGTGGGCCAGACCAACGTTACTCTGAAGGTTACACGGCGCTGACCCAGGCGTTTTATCTGTTCATGTGATGACTTAGCGGCGAGAGAATGGACGGGCCCGCCTCTGGAAGCTGTTCTGGATAATCCAGCGTATAGTGCAGGCCCCGACTCTCTTTACGCATCATCGCGCAGCGGACAATCAGCTCAGCAACCTGCACCAGATTGCGCAGTTCCAGCAAGTTGTTCGACACGCGGAAATGAGCGTAATACTCGTCGATTTCCTGTTGCAACATGGTGATACGGCGCAGGGCGCGCTCCAGACGTTTAGTTGTGCGCACGATACCGACGTAATCCCACATAAATAGCCGCAGCTCATGCCAGTTATGCTGAATCACAACCAGTTCATCCGGGTTTTCTACCCGGCTTTCATCCCAATCCGGGAGGGTGCTGACGCTGCGAGCATAAGGCATTCGCCTGTCGATATCTTCAGCCGCGGACCAGCCGTAAACCAGGCACTCCAGTAATGAGTTTGACGCCATCCGGTTGGCTCCATGCAGGCCGGTGTAACTCACTTCGCCGATCGCATACAGCCCGTCGACATCCGTACGGCCAAAGTCATCCACCATCACGCCGCCGCAGGTATAGTGCGCGGCAGGAACGATGGGAACCGGCTCTTTGGTCAAATCGATGCCCAGTCCCAGCAATTTTTCATAAATCATCGGGAAATGCTGACGAACAAATTCTTCCGGTTTATGGCTGATGTCGAGAAACATGCAGTCAGCGCCCAGGCGCTTCATTTCGTGGTCGATGGCGCGGGCAACAATATCGCGGGGAGCCAGTTCGCCACGCTCGTCAAAATCGGGCATAAAGCGCGAACCGTCCGGGCGCTTCAGATGTGCGCCTTCGCCACGCAGCGCCTCGGTTAGCAGAAAGTTGCGCGCCTGCGGGTGATACAGCGCTGTCGGGTGAAACTGGTTAAATTCCAGGTTGGCGACACGGCATCCCGCGCGCCAGGCCATCGCAATCCCGTCACCCGAGGAAATATCTGGATTGGTGGTGTATTGGTACACCTTTGACGCGCCGCCGGTGGCCAACACTACTGACTTGGCATGGCAGGTTTCTACGGCTTCTTTATTACGGTTCCAGATCCAGGCTCCGACAACCCGACGCGTTCCCGGCAGACCGATTTTATCGGAGACAATCAGATCGACGGCATTACTGCGCTCAAGAACCCGTATGTTGGGGTGATTTTGTGCCTGGCTGACGAGGGTGGTTTCGACTTCTTTACCGGTGGCATCCGCAGAGTGCAGAATGCGTCGATGGCTATGACCGCCTTCACGGGTCAGGTGATAGCTTTCTTCACCGTTGGGCTGAACCTGCGTATCAAATAAGACGCCCTGATCGATAAGCCACTGAACGCAGGTGCGGGCATTGCTGGCGACAAATTCAACCGCATGGCGATCGCACAGGCCGGCCCCGGCAATCAGAGTATCTTCAACGTGGGAATCGATGCTGTCGGTTTCATCAAACACCGCGGCAATACCGCCCTGGGCATAAAATGTCGAGCCTTCGCTGACCGGACCTTTGCTCAGGACAATAACCTGATGTTTTTCGGCCAGGCGCAGCGCCAGTGAGAGTCCGGCAGCCCCGCTGCCAATGATCAGCACGTCACAGGATAATTCAGGAGTCGTATTCATGATTTTTGTTTAATTTACTAAACAGTGTTTGGTCACCATAGCACCACATTGCGCGATACTGCACGTTTTATTTTTAAATGTGTTGCAGTGACTAAACATGAAAAAAAAGCATGACGAGGGCGAAATGAGCAAAAATATTTTGTGAAGCAGGCCGTTAGCACCAGATTATGTGATGAAATAAAGTGGCCGTTGGGTTACTCTGCAAGCGGTGAAATGGGCATTTCTAAACAGATAGTGCGTCGATCGGATTATGTAGACTTATAATGAGAGATAAGACCTGTCTACAACATGACAAACAAAAAACAATGCGTAACGGAACTTTACGAAACTTGAGCACTCTAAGCATTTGCTTGCTCATAGTGAAGCTGATGGAGTGGCGTTTCGAAGGCGCGTGGAAATTTGGTTTGGGGAGACTTTACCTCGGATGAGCGAGCAGTTAACGGACCAGGTCCTGGTAGAACGGGTCCAAAAGGGAGATCAGAAAGCCTTTAACCTACTGGTAGTGCGCTATCAGCATAAGGTGGCGAGTCTGGTTTCTCGCTATGTACCGTCGGGCGATGTACCCGATGTAGTACAAGAAGCATTTATCAAGGCCTATCGTGCGCTGGACTCGTTCCGGGGAGATAGTGCTTTTTATACCTGGCTGTATCGTATTGCAGTCAATACAGCGAAGAATTACCTGGTCGCTCAGGGGCGTCGTCCACCTTCCAGTGATATTGATGCGATTGAAGCAGAAAATTACGAAAGTGGCGGTGCGCTGAAAGAAATTTCGAACCCTGAGAACTTAATGTTGTCAGAAGAACTGAGACAGATAGTTTTCCGGACTATTGAGTCCCTCCCGGAAGATTTACGCATGGCAATAACCTTGCGGGAGCTGGATGGCCTGAGCTATGAAGAGATAGCCGCTATCATGGATTGTCCGGTAGGTACGGTGCGTTCACGTATCTTCCGAGCGAGGGAAGCTATTGATAATAAAGTTCAACCGCTTATCAGGCGTTGACGATAGCGGGATACTGGAAAAGGTATTAGGCATGCAGAAAGAAAAACTTTCCGCTTTAATGGATGGCGAAACGCTGGATACTGAGTTACTCAAAGAGCTGGCTCATGACCCGGAAATGCAAAAAACCTGGGAGAGTTATCACCTGATTCGCGATTCTATGCGAGGTGATACCGCCGACGTTCTCCATTTCGATATTTCCGCCCGTGTAATGGCTGCCATCCAGGATGAGCCAGTACGTCAGACGGTGCCATTGATTCCTGAGGCCCAGCCAGCACCGCACCAGTGGCAGAGAATGCCATTCTGGAAGAAAATGCGTCCGTGGGCCGCGCAGCTTACCCAAATGGGTGTGGCCGCGTGTGTATCACTTGCAGTTATTGTTGGCGTCCAGCACTATAATGGGCAATCTGAAACGTCCCAGCAGCCCGAAACGCCGGTATTTAATACATTACCGATGATGGGTAAAGCCAGTCCGGTAAGCCTGGGTGTACCCTCTGACGCGACGGCCAGCGGCGGTCAGCAACAGCAGGTACAGGAGCAGCGTCGTCGTATTAATGCCATGTTGCAGGACTACGAACTGCAACGTCGACTGCACTCTGAACAGCTTCAGTTTGAGCAGGCCCAAACACAGCAAGCCGCTGTGCAGGTGCCAGGAATTCAAACTTTAGGAACGCAATCGCAGTAATGAAGCAACTTTGGTTTGCCATGTCACTTGTGGCTGGTAGCCTGTTTTTCTCTGTAAACGCCTCGGCCAATCCTGCGTCCGGGGCGTTGTTGCAGCAGATGAATCTGGCCAGCCAGTCGCTAACCTATGAGCTGTCATTTGTCAGCATCAATAAGCAGGGTGTTGAATCCCTACGTTATCGCCATGCCCGCCTGGATAACCGTCCGCTAGCGCAACTGTTGCAAATGGATGGGCCGCGCCGGGAAGTGGTGCAGCGTGGCAATGAAATCAGCTATTTTGAGCCTGGTCTCGAACCGTTCACGCTGAACGGCGACTATATCGTTGACTCTCTGCCCTCTCTGATTTACACCGACTTCAAACGTCTTGCTCCCTACTATGACTTTATCTCAGTAGGTCGCACCCGCATTGCCGATCGGCTCTGTGAAGTGATCCGCGTTGTCGCCCGTGACGGTACGCGTTACAGCTATATCGTCTGGATGGACACGGAGACTAAGCTGCCGATGCGCGTCGATCTTCTCGACCGTGATGGTGAGACGCTGGAACAGTTCCGTGTTATCGCCTTTACCGTAAACAACGGCGTTAGCGATAGCATGCAGGCGCTGGCGAAAGCCAATCTACCGCCGTTGCTGTCAGTTCCTGCGGGCGAGAAAACCAACTTCAACTGGAGCCCGTCGTGGTTGCCGCAAGGCTTCAGCGAAGTTTCCAGCAGTCGACGTCCGCTGCCGACGATGGATAACATGCCGATCGAATCGCGCCTATATTCTGATGGCCTGTTCAGTTTCTCCGTGAACGTAAACCGTGCGATGCAAAACAGCGCCGATCAGCTGTTGCGAACCGGGCGTAGAACGGTTAGTACCAGCGTGCGTGATAACGCGGAAATTACGATTGTGGGCGAGCTTCCACCGCAAACGGCGAAGCGTATCGCGGACAATATTAAGTTCAGGGCTGCACAATGATTAAAGAGTGGGCGACAGTCGTCTCCTGGCAAAATGGTCTGGCGACGGTCAGCTGTGATGTTAAAGCATCATGTAGCAGCTGTGCTTCCCGGGCCGGATGCGGGAGCCGCGTGCTGAACAAACTTGGGCCGCAGACCACGCATACCATCGTGGTGCCCAGCGACGAACCCTTAGCGCCCGGTCAAAAAGTTGAACTGGGTATTGCCGAGGGTAGCTTGCTGGGTTCAGCGATGTTGGTCTACATGTCTCCGTTGGCGGGGCTCTTTCTCTTCGCGGCGCTATTCCAGGTGCTGTTTGGTTCCGACCTTGCGGCATTAAGCGGAGCCGTGCTGGGGGGCGTGGGCGGATTCCTGATTGCCCGTGGATACTCTCGTAAGCTTGCTGAGCGCGAAGCCTGGCAGCCGGTCATTCTGAACGTTGCTCTTCCACCCGATCTCATTCGCGTCGAAACCCAACAGTGATAGCTTTGCCTGATGGCGCTTGTGTCGCCATCCGGCAAAAGTTTCACCGACTTTGCAAAGTTGTTTCCAGTTCCCGCTATCCTTGCTCTATGAACATTTCCTCGCCTCAGCGTTGTAGTGTAGAATGCGGCGTTTCACTTAAACAGACGTTAAGCTCAGATCAGCGACTTCTCAGAGCCTGCTCAGGCGGGCGTAAGGCACAATAATTACACTATATGAAGAACATACGTAACTTTTCAATCATAGCTCACATCGACCACGGTAAATCGACGCTGTCTGACCGTATTATCCAGATCTGCGGTGGCCTGTCTGACCGTGAAATGGAAGCGCAGGTTCTCGACTCGATGGATCTTGAGCGTGAGCGCGGTATTACTATCAAAGCGCAGAGCGTGACGCTCGATTTCAAAGCATCTGATGGTGAAACCTATCAGCTTAACTTTATCGACACCCCGGGCCACGTTGACTTCTCGTATGAAGTTTCCCGCTCGCTTGCCGCCTGTGAAGGCGCACTGCTGGTGGTTGATGCCGGACAGGGCGTCGAAGCACAGACCCTGGCTAACTGCTATACCGCCATGGAAATGGATCTGGAAGTGGTGCCGGTCCTGAACAAAATTGACCTGCCAGCCGCCGATCCTGAACGTGTGGCGGAAGAGATCGAAGATATCGTCGGTATCGATGCGACGGATGCCGTTCGCTGTTCGGCGAAAACCGGCGTTGGCGTCACTGACGTTCTTGAACGTCTGGTGCGCGACATCCCGCCGCCTGAAGGCGACCCGGAAGGTCCGTTACAGGCGCTGATCATCGACTCCTGGTTCGATAACTACCTGGGCGTCGTATCTCTGGTGCGTATTAAAAACGGCACCATGCGTAAAGGCGACAAAATTAAAGTGATGAGCACCGGTCAGGTCTATAACGCTGACCGTCTGGGCATCTTCACGCCAAAACAGGTTGACCGTACCGAGCTGAAATGCGGCGAGGTGGGTTGGTTGGTTTGTGCGATTAAAGACATCCTGGGCGCACCGGTTGGCGATACCCTGACGCAGGCGCGTAACCCGGCGGACAAGCCGCTGCCAGGCTTTAAAAAAGTGAAGCCGCAGGTTTACGCCGGTCTGTTCCCGGTGAGCTCTGACGACTACGAAAACTTCCGTGACGCGCTCGGCAAGCTGAGCCTCAACGATGCCTCCCTGTTCTATGAACCGGAAAGCTCAACCGCGCTGGGCTTCGGCTTCCGCTGTGGCTTCCTCGGTCTGCTGCACATGGAGATCATTCAGGAACGTCTGGAGCGTGAATACGATCTGGATCTGATCACTACCGCGCCGACCGTAGTCTACGAAGTCGAAACCACGGCGAAAGAGACGATCTATGTCGATAGCCCGTCCAAGCTGCCGCCGTTGAACAACATTTACGAACTGCGTGAGCCGATTGCTGAGTGTCATATGCTGCTGCCGCAGGCTTACCTCGGTAACGTCATCACGCTGTGTATCGAGAAGCGCGGCGTACAGACCAACATGGTTTACCACGGTAACCAGGTGGCGCTGACCTATGAAATTCCGATGGCGGAAGTGGTACTCGACTTCTTCGACCGTCTGAAGTCAACTTCTCGCGGCTATGCGTCGCTGGACTATAACTTCAAACGTTTCCAGGCGTCTGACATGGTGCGCGTTGATGTTCTCATCAACAACGAACGTGTCGATGCGCTGGCGCTGATTACCCACCGCGACAACTCCCAGAGCCGTGGTCGTGAACTGGTCGAGAAGATGAAAGATCTGATCCCTCGCCAGCAGTTTGATATCGCGATCCAGGCGGCCATTGGTACGCACATCATCGCGCGTTCAACGGTTAAGCAGCTGCGTAAAAACGTTCTGGCGAAATGCTACGGTGGCGATATCAGCCGTAAGAAAAAGCTGCTGCAAAAACAGAAAGAGGGTAAAAAGCGCATGAAGCAGATCGGTAACGTCGAACTGCCACAGGAAGCCTTCCTCGCCATTCTGCATGTCGGTAAAGACAGCAAATAATCTTAAGGAGTTGGCATGGCGAACATGTTTGCCCTGATTCTGGTGATTGCCACACTGGTGACGGGCATTTTATGGTGCGTAGATAAATTCATCTTCGCGCCTAAACGCCGGGAGCGTCAGGCAGCAGCGCAAGCTGCTGCAGGTGATTCACTGGATAAAGCAACGCTGAAAAAAGTGGCCCCTAAGCCAGGCTGGCTGGAAACCGGGGCATCCGTTTTCCCGGTTTTAGCTATTGTGCTGGTGGTGCGTTCATTTATTTATGAGCCGTTCCAGATCCCGTCTGGTTCGATGATGCCGACACTGCTTATCGGTGACTTTATCCTGGTGGAGAAATTCGCCTACGGGATTAAAGATCCGATTTACCAGAAAACGCTGATCGAAACCGGCCATCCGAAACGCGGTGATATCGTGGTGTTTAAATACCCGGAAGATCCGCGTCTGGACTACATCAAACGTGCTGTCGGTTTACCGGGAGACAAAGTGACGTACGATCCGGTGGCGAAAGAGGTAACTATTCAGCCAGGATGCAGTTCCGGTCAGGCGTGTGAAAACGCGCTGCCGGTAACGTACTCTGATGTTCAGCCAAGTGATTTTGTGCAGACCTTTGCGCGTCGTAACGGCGGTGAAGCGACCAGCGGTTTCTTTGAGGTTCCGCTGAATGAAACGAAAGATAACGGTATTCGCCTCTCCGAGCGTAAAGAAACGCTGGGTGAGGTAACGCACCGCATTCTGACCGTGCCAATCGCGCAGGATCAGGTGGGGATGTATTACCGTCAGCCAGGCCAGCAGTTGGCAACCTGGATCGTCCCGCCGGGACACTACTTCATGATGGGTGATAACCGTGACAATAGCGCGGACAGCCGTTACTGGGGATTTGTGCCGGAAGCGAATCTGGTTGGTAAAGCGACCGCTATCTGGATGAGTTTCGATAAGCAAGAAGGCGAATGGCCGACCGGTGTGCGTTTAAGCCGTATTGGTGGCATTCACTAATCGCTGATAATCGTTCACGTTGTCGTCATAATGGCGACAACGTGAATTATTTCTCGGATAAATTCCCGCAGACTAACGACATCCCTTGTCGTTGTGTATAGAATATTCCCCCGAAGTTTGAGGTTGGCACCGACAGGTTGCCACGGCACACGAAACAGCGTTGGTTTGTGTATAAATGCATTCAGCCGAAGCGGGATGGCTAAGCGAAATGCGTATATCAGGTCTGTTTCGTGTGCTGAATTGTTGACGCATTCATTTATTGGTATCGCATGAACCCCATCGTAATTAATCGGCTTCAACGGAAGCTGGGCTACACTTTTAATCATCAGGAGCTGTTGCAGCAGGCATTAACTCACCGTAGCGCCAGCAGCAAACATAACGAGCGTTTAGAATTTTTAGGCGACTCTATTCTGAGCTTTGTTATCGCTAATGCGCTGTATCACCGTTTTCCGCGTGTGGATGAAGGTGATATGAGTCGCATGCGCGCGACGCTGGTTCGCGGCAATACGCTGGCTGAATTAGCCCGTGAGTTTGACCTCGGTGAATGTTTACGTTTGGGGCCAGGCGAGCTGAAAAGCGGCGGTTTCCGTCGTGAATCGATCCTGGCAGATACCGTTGAAGCCTTGATCGGCGGCGTCTTCCTCGACAGCGATATTCAAACCGTTGAACAACTGATCCTGAACTGGTATCAGACTCGTCTGGATGAAATTAGCCCAGGCGATAAACAAAAAGATCCGAAAACGCGCCTGCAGGAATATTTGCAGGGTCGCCACCTGCCGCTACCGTCCTATCTGGTGGTGCAGGTTCGTGGTGAAGCACACGATCAAGAATTTACTATCCACTGCCAGGTCAGCGGCCTGAGTGAACCGGTGGTTGGCACAGGTTCGAGCCGTCGTAAGGCTGAGCAGGCTGCCGCCGAACAGGCGTTGAAAAAACTGGAGCTGGAATGAGCGAAGAGAAAACTTACTGCGGATTTATTGCCATCGTCGGTCGCCCGAACGTCGGCAAATCCACCCTGTTGAATAATCTGCTTGGGCAGAAGATTTCCATAACCTCACGTAAGGCTCAGACAACACGTCACCGTATTGTTGGCATCCATACCGAAGGTGCGTATCAGGCGATTTATGTTGATACCCCGGGCCTGCATATGGAAGAAAAACGGGCGATCAACCGCCTGATGAACAAAGCGGCAAGCAGCTCGATTGGTGATGTTGAACTGGTTATTTTCGTTGTGGAAGGCACCCGCTGGACGCCGGACGACGAAATGGTGCTCAACAAGCTGCGCGACGGTAAAGCCCCGGTTATTCTGGCTGTGAACAAAGTGGACAACGTTCAGGAAAAAGCCGATTTACTGCCGCACCTGCAGTTCCTGGCAAGCCAGATGAACTTCCTTGATATTGTCCCGATTTCTGCCGAAACCGGTCTGAATGTTGATACCGTTGCGGGCATCGTGCGTAAGCACCTGCCGGAAGCCATTCATCACTTCCCGGAAGATTACATCACCGACCGTTCTCAGCGCTTTATGGCGTCTGAAATCATCCGTGAAAAGCTGATGCGTTTTCTGGGGGCTGAACTGCCGTACTCCGTTACCGTGGAGATTGAGCGCTTTATCTCTAACGAACGCGGTGGTTACGATATTAACGGTCTGATCCTCGTTGAACGTGAAGGGCAGAAGAAGATGGTTATTGGCAACAAAGGGGCCAAAATTAAAACCATCGGCATCGAAGCGCGTAAAGACATGCAGGAGATGTTCGAAGCGCCCGTTCACCTCGAGCTGTGGGTGAAAGTGAAATCCGGCTGGGCCGATGACGAGCGCGCGCTGCGTAGCCTCGGTTACGGCGACGACGTCTAATTTTTCATAGGTTATGGCTTTCGAGGTGCAGGAAGGCGGCAAGACCGCAGATCCTCGGGAGCTTACTCAAGTGAGTGACTGGGGTGAGTGGGCGCAGCCAACACACCTGCAGCTTGAAAGACGGCGGGTATGATGGAAGGATGGCAACGCGCTTTTGTCCTGCATAGCCGCCCGTGGAGCGAAACCAGTCTCGTGCTGGACGTCTTCACGGAAGAATCGGGTCGTGTGCGCCTGGTGGCTAAAGGCGCGCGATCCAAACGTTCTAATCTCAAAGGCGCGCTCCAGCCTTTTACTCCGTTGTTGCTTCGCTTTGGTGGACGTGGTGAGGTCAAAACCTTACGCAGTGCCGAAGCCGTTTCTCTGGCTCTCCCCCTTAGCGGTATCACACTGTACAGCGGCTTGTATATCAACGAGCTTATCTCTCGCGTACTTGAGTATGAGACCCGCTTTTCTGAACTCTTTTTCGACTACCTGAACTGTATTCAGGCGCTGGCTGGCGCGACGGGTTCGCCAGAGCCTGCGCTGCGTCGCTTTGAGCTGGCCTTACTTGGACATCTGGGGTACGGCGTCGATTTTACCCACTGTGCGGGTAGTGGCGAGCCGGTGGACGACACCATGACCTATCGTTACCGGGAAGAAAAAGGGTTTATCGCAAGCGTAGTGATTGATAACGCCACCTTTACCGGACGCCATCTGAAAGCACTCGAATCGCGGGAATTTCCGGATGCTGATACGCTTCGCGCCGCGAAACGCTTTACCCGCATGGCGTTAAAGCCGTATCTTGGTGGTAAGCCGTTAAAAAGCCGGGAACTGTTCCGGCAATTTATGCCAAAACGCGCAGTAAAAACAAAAAATGATTAACGAGGATGGATTGCCATGGCCGAATTACTGTTAGGCGTCAACATTGACCACATTGCCACTTTACGTAATGCACGCGGCACCGCATACCCTGACCCGGTTCAGGCGGCGTTTATCGTTGAGCAGGCGGGCGCAGATGGCATTACCGTGCACCTGCGTGAAGACCGTCGCCATATTACCGATCGCGACGTGCGCATTTTGCGCCAGACGCTGGATACGCGTATGAATCTGGAAATGGCGGTAACCGAAGAGATGCTGGCGATTGCCGTTGAGACTAAGCCGCATTTTTGCTGCCTGGTGCCGGAAAAACGTCAGGAAGTGACGACTGAAGGTGGCCTGGACGTCGCCGGTCAGCGTGACAAGATGCGTGATGCCTGCAAACGCCTGGCGGACGCAGGCATTCTGGTTTCGCTGTTTATCGATGCTGATGACGAACAGATTAAGGCTGCTGCTGAAGTCGGCGCGCCTTACATCGAAATTCACACCGGCTGTTACGCCGATGCGAAAACCGACGCTGAACAGGCCAGCGAACTGGCGCGTATCGCCAAAGCGGCGACCTTTGCCGCCAGCCTTGGTCTGAAGGTGAATGCGGGGCACGGCCTGACGTACCACAACGTTAAAGCCATCGCCCGGATCCCGGAAATGCACGAGTTGAACATTGGCCATGCCATTATCGGCCGCGCGGTGATGAGCGGTCTGAAAGATGCAGTAGTCGAAATGAAGCGCCTGATGCTGGAAGCGCGTGGCTAATGGCGATTCTGGGATTAGGTACGGATATCGTGGAGATTGCCCGCATCGAAGCGGTGATCTCCCGTTCCGGCGACCGTCTGGCAAGACGCGTGCTCAGCGACAACGAATGGGCAATCTGGGAGACGCATCAGCAACCGGTGCGCTTTCTGGCGAAGCGTTTTGCGGTCAAAGAGGCGGCAGCAAAAGCCTTTGGTACCGGTATTCGCAACGGTCTGGCGTTTAATCAGTTTGAAGTCTTTAACGACGAACTCGGTAAGCCGCGTCTGCGGTTATGGGGGGAGGCGTTAACACTGGCGGAAAAACTCGGCGTCGCACATATGCATGTGACGCTGGCCGATGAGCGTCACTACGCCTGCGCCACGGTGATTATCGAGAGCTAACGTTTTGTCGACCTGATAAGCATCGCGTCATCAGGCAACGTTACAGCTTATCGGCGTGGTGCATCAGTACAAACTTATCCCACAGCTGCTCTTCCGTTTCGACATGTGCCGGATCTTTCAAAATAGTATTGGGGATCGGGCACACCTTCTGGCAGGTTGGCGTGTCGTAATGGCCTACGCATTCAGTACACTTGTCGCTGTTAATCTCGTAAATGCTGTCACCCATCGAAATCGCCTCATTCGGGCATTCGGGCTCGCACATATCGCAATTGATACACTTTTTAGTGATTAACAGGGCCATCAGGAAACTCTCAAAACATCACAAATCGGGCGGGCATTATACGCGCATTCTTTGCTCAGACCAGTTTTTTTACCAGTGCTTCGCTGTGGCGAATGCGTTCCGGGGCATGCTCCAGATCTTGCTGCACCAGCGCCATAAACAGTAAATCAGTGAGCATCATTTGCGCATGGGTAGAGGAAATCGCTGCGCTGCGCGTGGCCTGTTCTTCAGCAATCGTGTACAGACAATGAGTTGCGCGCTGTTGCAGGGCGTTAGGGGTAAATCCGGTGATGGCGAGAATTTTGGCCCCAGCGCGCAACGTTTCATCCGCAGCCAGGTTGAGTTCGCGGCGTTCTCCGGTATACGAAATGGCCAGCAGCAGATCGTTGGGTGAAAGCGCCTGCACCGCCGCCAGCAGGGCGTGCATATCGCGTTCAACCACCGCGTTAAACCCAATCTTTAGCAGTTTCCAGGCAAAATTCTGCGCTACCAGACCCGATGCGCCAATCCCGGTCAGGATAATGCGCCGGGCTGAGCGCAGCATCGTGACGCTCTCCATCAGTTTCTCTTCGCTGTTGACGTCCAGCGTCGCATGCATCGCGGCCACGTTTTCTTTAATCAGTTTTTCGCCCACCATACGCATGGGGTCGTCACCGCGAATCTGATTATGCACCGGAATGGAATGAGGGTTGGGATTGCTGGCCAACGCTTCGCTAATCGCCAGTTTCAGCGCCGGAAACCCTTTAAAGCCCATCTTTTGCGCGAACTTCACCACGCTGGACTGGCTGACGCCTGCTTCAAAGGCCAGCTGCTGTGAGCTGAGATGACGCGCGGTATCCGGCTGAGCAAGAAGATAATCCGCAAGTTTTTTATCGCTTTGCGCGAGGTCCGGGTAACGCTGACGAATGCGAATTAAACAGTTCATGCTGTCTCCTGGCGAAAACGTGATGGCGATTGCAAAACAAAATTTCACTCGCCTGGATGAATATAATATTCCATTATGACAGATTATTATGAATTAAAAATTCCTAAGGAACAAAAAATGAATCTCGGTGCATTAGTTTCAGAAACCCGCAATCCACAGACCATGGATCTGGATGCGCTCTCAACGTTGGAGTTGGTTCATCGATTTAATCAACAGGATACGCTGGTAGCGGAAGCAGTAAAAGCAACTCTGCCTCAAGTTGCGTGCGCGGTCGATGCGGCAGCCAACGCGCTAAAAGCCGGTGGACGCATTATTTACATGGGTGCAGGTACCAGCGGGCGTCTTGGGGTGCTGGACGCGTCTGAGTGCCCACCGACCTTCGGTGTACCGCATGGTCTGGTAGTTGGGCTGATTGCCGGGGGGCCGGGCGCGCTGCTCAAGGCGGTAGAAGGCGCGGAAGATAACCCGCAGTTAGGCGAAGACGATCTGCGCGCACTCAACCTTACCGCACAGGATCTGGTGGTTGGTCTGGCGGCTTCAGGTCGCACGCCGTATGTGATTGGCGGGCTGAAATATGCGCGTTCGGTGGGCTGTACGACGGCGGCTATTTCCTGCAATCCGGATTCTCCTGTCGCGCATGAAGCGGATATTGCGATCTCCCCGGTGGTGGGACCGGAGGCGTTGACCGGGTCAACACGACTGAAATCCGGCACCGCGCAAAAACTGGTGCTCAATATGATCTCCACCGGTGCGATGGTGAAATTTGGCAAGGTGTACCAGAACCTGATGGTGGATATGCAGGCAACCAACGTCAAACTGGTCGATCGGGCGTGCCGTATGGTGGTTGAAGCCACCGGCATTGCGCGTGAACAGGCGCAAGCGCTGTTAAAGCAGACTGATTTTGACGTTAAGCCAGCGATTTTAATGGCGCTCACCGGCCTGGATGCCGCTGCCGCCCGTGAAAAGCTTGCCGCTCACCAGGGTTTTTTACGCGCGGCGTTAGAACACTAAGAGGTGTATATGGATAAGACGGCGGTGCTGGCCAGCGACATTCTGCTGGGCGTAGGCGGAGAGCAAAATATTCTGCGCCTGGAAAACTGTATGACCCGCGTCAGGGTGGAAGTTCAGGATGACGATCAGATTGATATTCCCCGTCTCAGGCAACTGCCCGGTGTTAGCGGTTACGTGAAGCAGGGCGCGCAGCATCAGATAATCGTCGGCCCCGGTAAAGCTGCCAAGGTGGTGGATGCCATGCGCTCCCTGATTGCCGATGGCGGCGAGCGTGCAGATGTGAATAATATCGATCGCACCAAATCAGAGGCCAAAGCGAAGTACAAAGCGCCAATGAGCGATGCGCTGCGCAAGCTGGCGAACGTCTTTATCCCTCTTATTCCGGCGTTTATCGCCTCCGGTTTGATTACCGGCATTATTAACATCCTTAAGCGACCGGATATCGTGGGGGATTTTGCGACCCATTATCCGAATATGCTGGGGCTGATGGGCATATTTGGTAGCGCCGTGTTTGCCATCATGAATATTCTGGTTGGGGTGAATACCGCCAAAGTCTTCGGCGGCTCTCTGGCGATGGGTGGGGTGATGGCGGGGATCCTCTCCAGTCCGCAGCTGGCGCAGATTACCCTGTTTGGCGAAGCGTTGCAGCCGGGGCGCGGCGGGGTGATCGCAGTGCTGCTGGTGGTTGCGCTGATGTGTTGGATCGAGCGCAAATTCCGCGAGCTGTTGCCGGAATCGCTGGAGCTTATCCTTAACCCGCTGCTGACCACCATCATTACCGGGGCCATCGCGATTGTGGCGCTGCAACCACTTGGAGGCTGGATTTCTGAATCTATCGCTCACGGCGCATCCTGGGCTATCGACCGCGGCGGTTTCCTGGTTGGTGCCATACTGGCGGGAACTTTCCTGCCATTGGTGCTCACCGGACTTCATCAAGGGTTGGTGCCCATCCACGTTGAGCTGGTACAGGCGCACGGTTATAACGCGCTCTTTCCTATCCTGGCGATGGCAGGCGTTGGACAAGTAGGGGCTGCGATAGCGGTGTTGATGAAAACCCGCAATGCGCGGCTAAAGAAAGTGATCAAAGGAGCGCTGCCGGTCGGGCTGCTGGGCATTGGCGAGCCGCTTATTTTTGGCGTCACGCTGCCGTTGGGTAAACCGTTTATCGGTGCCTGTCTTGGCGGAGCGGTAGGCGGGGCGCTGATTAGCTACTGGAAGGTGGCGACGGTTATCACCTTTGGCATCTCCGGTTTGCCGCTGGCACTGACGATTGTTGCCGGAAAAGTGATGTTCTATCTGTTAGGCTATCTGGTAGCAGTTATCGCCGGGTTCCTGTTTACCTGGCTATTGGGGTTCAACGATCCAGAGGAATAAGGTTTGACCAATCACCAGCGCCGCGTTGTTTTTTTTGATTTGGATGGCACGTTACACCAGCAGGATATGTTCGGTAGCTTTATACGTTATCTGCTGCGTCGCCAGCCGCTGAACGCGTTGCTTGTGCTGCCTCTGCTACCGGTGATTGCGCTGGCGCTGCTGATACAAGGGCGCGCCGCCCGCTGGCCAATGAGCCTGCTGTTGTGGGGATGCACTTTTGGTCGTAGCGAGGCGCGTCTGAAAGGGCATCAGGCTGACTTTGTGCGCTGGTTTCGCAGTAACGTGACGGCCTTTCCGCTCGTGCAGCAGCGCCTGACAACCTACCTGTTAAGCTCTGACGCCGAAATCTGGCTTATCACTGGCTCCCCGCAGTCGCTGGTCGAGCAGGTGTACTTCGACACGCCGTGGCTACCGCGAGTCAATCTGATCGCCAGTAAAATGGCGCGGGGATTCGGCGGGTGGGTGCTGCCTCTGCGCTGTCTGGGCCATGAGAAAGTGACGCAACTGGAACGCCACATTGGTGCGCCGCTTCAGCTTTACAGTGGCTACAGCGACAGTAATCAGGACAATCCTCTGCTCTCTTTTTGCCAGCATCGCTGGCGCGTCACGCCGCGCGGAGAGCTACAACAACTCGAATAGAGTAAACGATAGCGTCTGTGTATAATGCGCCCGCTTTGATTACTGGAGTTACCCCCTTTGTCTGAAGTTGAATTTAGCCACGAATACTGGATGCGTCATGCTTTAACGCTGGCTAAGCGCGCCTGGGATGAGCGTGAAGTCCCGGTGGGCGCGGTATTAGTACATAACAACCGCGTGATTGGCGAAGGCTGGAACCGTCCGATTGGTCACCATGATCCGACTGCCCACGCTGAAATTATGGCGCTGCGTCAGGGCGGCCTGGTGCTGCAAAACTACCGTCTGTTGGATACCACGCTGTATGTCACTCTGGAGCCGTGTGTGATGTGCGCAGGCGCGATGGTGCACAGCCGTATCGGCCGGATCGTTTTTGGCGCGCGCGATGCGAAAACGGGGGCAGCCGGGTCATTAATGGATGTATTGCATCACCCTGGAATGAATCATCGGGTGGAGGTGACCGAAGGGGTGCTACGGGATGAATGCGCCACGTTGCTCAGTGATTTCTTCCGCATGCGTCGTCAGGAAATCAAAGCGCTGAAAAAAAACGCCAATTTGTAAATGCCGGTCTGATTGCCTGATGACGCTGCGCTTATCAGGCCTACGAGGCTACTTGTCCTCTTTTTTCTGCGGTGAAAACAGCAGGGAAGGGGAGTGCGACAGGTAATTTGACGACGTCTGAGACAAAAACGCCGAAAGCGGCAATTCATCTTTACCTATTAGCTCTGTCGGCGTCACCGCCGGGTAATCCTGCGCCAGTTGCTGCGTTTCAAGCGCCCGTTTTTCTTTCTCCTGCAGATACCCCACCAGGCTAATCTGGTACTTACGGATATTTTCTACATAAGCGTAGGCTTCGTGGCCACGTGCATAACCATAGGTCAGCTTGTTGTAATACGGCTTTTGGCTGAGCAGCGGCAGACGCTGTTTTACGTCGGACCAACTGTTCGGATTGCCTTTGGTTTTCACGGTCAGCGCCCGTGCATCCAGCATGTGCGCATAACCCATGTTGTAGGCTGCGAGCGCAAACCAGATGCGTTCCCCTTCGGGGACGGTATCGGGCACTTTACTCATCATATCCTGCAAATACCGTGCGCCGCCGCTGATGCTTTGTTCGGCATCGGTACGGTCAGTCAGTCCGAGACTTTGAGCGGTATTTTTGGTCAGCATCATCAACCCGCGTACGCCGGTCGGGGAAGTGGCCTGCGCGTCCCAGTGTGACTCTTGATAAGAGATTGCGGCGAGCAGTCGCCAGTCTATCTCCTGCGCATATTTCTCAAACAGCGGCTTAAGGTCCGGCAATACGCTGTCTACGGCGCGTAAAAAGGTGCGGGTATCAACATAGTCAAAATCATCGCCATGTCCGAGATACTTTTCTTCTAGTCGCGCCAGAGAGCCGTCTTCATTCATGGTGTTAAAAAAATCCAACAGGGCGGCAGACAGCGTGTTGTCATCGTCCAGGCGACTAAACCAGGTCACCGGCTGTTCGTCAGATACGTCCAGCGCTACGGCCAGTTCAGGATGTACGCGTTGGTATAAGCTGATGGCGACGGAATCGGCAATGGTGTAATCCAGCTTCCCGGCGATAACATCATCAAGCAGTTCAGTAGTGCCCTTTTTGTCATCCACCTTCCAGCTCAGATCGGGAAATTTATTCTCTTTAAGTAACTGGAGATCGTTAACCACCACGTGCCCCGGGGCGATGGTCAGTTGATTTTCGTTCACGGTGGCAAGAGTGCGCGGGCGGTATTGCCCAACCCGATACACCAACTGTTGTGAAACCGAATAGTATGTCGGACCTGGCTGGTAATTTTTCACCCGCTCGCTGTTATATACCAGGCCTGCGGCTAACAGATCGGCATGGCCGTTATCCAGGTCGTCAAAAAGCTGGCTGATGTTCTGGCGCACGGTGACTTTTAACTTCACGCCCAGATAGTTGGCGAACGCCTGAGTCAGTTCATAATCCAGGCCGAATTTCTTACCGTTGAGGGTCGCGTAAGTTAACGGCGAGTCGAGGGTACTGACGCGCAGTTCTCCCCGCGACTGAATGGCGGCGATACGATTTTCGGCTTTACCGAACCAGGGAATAGATGGCCAGAGGGCCGCTGCCAACAACAGCGTTAATATGCCGATGAACAGATAATTAATCTTTAATTTTTTCAATTAGTTAATTCTCTGAACCGTACGTTGTCTCTGCCTGCTGTGGTGATGATTAAGAAGTGAAGTCGTCATTAATGAGCGGCATTTTGCTTAAACTTGCGTCAGTTGGCAACTTATTCAGAAACCAGACCGCATTTGATGATAAGCGAAGGTCGTGATTTTATTTCGACGCAAACGGTTTCGTCGGCGCGGTAGATTCTTTATAATGACGCCCGTTTCCCCCACTTGGGCACACCGAAAGCTTAGAAGACGAGAGACTTATGATGGAAATTCTGCGTGGTTCACCTGCACTGTCTGCATTCCGTATTAACAAACTGCTGGCACGTTTTCAGGCTGCCAACCTCCAGGTCCACAATATTTACGCCGAGTACGTCCATTTTGCCGATCTGAATGCACCGTTGAATGAGGATGAGCACGCCCAGCTTGTACGCCTGCTGAAATATGGTCCTGCTCTTCACAGCCATGCCCCTGAAGGCAAACTGCTGCTGGTTACGCCTCGCCCTGGCACCATCTCCCCGTGGTCTTCTAAAGCGACTGATATTGCCCACAACTGCGGCCTGCAACAGATTAGCCGTCTGGAACGTGGCATTGCCTGGTATGTAGAAGCCTCTACGCTGACCGCTGAGCAGTGGCAGATGGTTGCCGACGAACTGCACGACCGCATGATGGAAACGGTTTTCTCTGCGCTGAACGATGCCGAAAAACTGTTTGTCCATCACCAGCCTGCGCCGGTCTCCAGTGTTGATCTGCTGGGTGAGGGACGACAGGCGCTGATCGACGCTAACCTGCGTCTCGGTCTGGCGCTGGCGGAAGACGAAATCGACTATCTGCAGGATGCGTTTACCAAACTGGGACGCAACCCGAACGACATTGAACTGTACATGTTTGCGCAGGCTAACTCCGAGCACTGCCGCCACAAAATTTTTAACGCCGACTGGGTTATCGACGGTAAACAGCAGCCCAAGTCGCTGTTCAAGATGATCAAAAACACTTTCGAAACCACGCCGGACCACGTGCTGTCTGCCTATAAAGACAACGCCGCGGTCATGGAAGGTTCTGAAGTGGGCCGCTACTTTGCCGACCACAAAACCGGCCGCTACGATTTCCATCAGGAGCCAGCCCACATCCTGATGAAGGTTGAAACCCACAACCACCCGACGGCTATCTCTCCGTGGCCGGGCGCGGCTACCGGCTCCGGCGGCGAAATCCGCGACGAGGGTGCAACCGGTCGTGGTGCAAAACCGAAAGCCGGGCTGGTGGGCTTCTCCGTTTCCAACCTGCGTATTCCTGGCTTTGAACAGCCGTGGGAAGAAGACTTTGGTAAGCCGGACCGTATTGTTACCGCGCTCGATATCATGACCGAAGGTCCGTTGGGCGGCGCGGCGTTTAACAACGAATTCGGTCGTCCGGCGCTGACCGGCTACTTCCGAACCTACGAAGAAAAGGTCAACAGCCACAACGGCGAAGAGCTACGCGGTTACCATAAACCGATCATGCTGGCGGGCGGGATCGGTAACATCCGTGCCGATCACGTGCAAAAAGGTGAGATCGTCGTTGGCGCCAAACTGATCGTCCTCGGCGGCCCGGCGATGAACATCGGGCTTGGCGGCGGGGCGGCCTCCTCTATGGCTTCCGGCCAGTCTGATGCCGATCTTGATTTCGCTTCGGTACAGCGCGACAACCCGGAAATGGAACGTCGTTGCCAGGAAGTTATCGACCGCTGCTGGCAGATGGGCGATGCGAACCCGATCCTGTTTATCCATGACGTTGGCGCGGGCGGTCTGTCTAACGCCATGCCGGAGTTGGTAAGCGATGGCGGTCGCGGCGGTAAGTTCCAGCTGCGCGATATTCTTAGCGACGAGCCGGGTATGAGCCCGCTGGAAATCTGGTGTAACGAATCCCAGGAGCGCTATGTGCTGGCGGTTGCAGCTGACCAGCTACCGCTGTTTGACGAACTGTGTAAGCGCGAGCGCGCGCCGTATGCGGTGATCGGTGAGGCCACTGAAGAACAGCATCTCACACTGAGCGACAGCCACTTCGATAACCAGCCGATCGACATGCCGCTGGATGTGCTGCTGGGTAAAACCCCGAAAATGACCCGCGATGTGCAGACGCTGAAAGCCAAAGGCGACGCCCTGAATCGTGGCGAAATCTCGATTGCAGATGCGGTTAACCGCGTGCTGCATCTGCCGACTGTCGCTGAGAAAACGTTCCTCGTGACGATCGGCGACCGTACCGTTACCGGCATGGTGGCGCGTGACCAGATGGTTGGTCCGTGGCAGATCCCGGTAGCCAACTGCGCGGTCACCACCGCAAGCCTGGATAGCTACTACGGTGAAGCGATGTCTATCGGTGAGCGTGCGCCAGTTGCGCTACTGGATTTCTCGGCTTCTGCGCGTCTGGCGGTAGGTGAAGCGCTGACTAACATTGCGGCAACGCAGATTGGCGATATCAAACGCATTAAACTGTCGGCTAACTGGATGGCTGCTGCGGGTCACCCCGGTGAAGATGCCGGGCTGTACGAAGCGGTAAAAGCCGTTGGGGAAGAATTATGTCCGGCGCTTGGCCTGACTATTCCGGTGGGTAAAGACTCTATGTCGATGAAAACCCGCTGGCAGGAAGGTAATGAGCAGCGTGAAATGACTTCGCCGCTGTCGCTGGTGATCACCGCCTTTGCCCGCGTGGAAGACGTGCGCCACACGATAACCCCACAGCTCTCTACTGAAGACAACGCCCTGCTGCTGATTGACCTCGGTCTTGGTCACAACGCGCTGGGCGCGACGGCGCTGGCACAGGTTTATCGTCAACTGGGCGACAAGCCTGCCGACGTGCGTAACGTTGAGCAACTGAAAGGCTTCTACGACGCCATTCAGGCGCTGGTCGCGCAGCGTAAGCTGCTGGCCTACCATGACCGTTCCGACGGCGGACTGCTGGTTACGCTGGCGGAAATGGCCTTCACCGGTCACTGCGGTATTGACGCTGATATCCACTCTCTGGGTGACGATCGTCTGGCGGCGCTGTTTAATGAAGAGCTGGGCGCAGTGATCCAGGTTCGCGCTGCTGACCGTGAAGCGGTTGAGGTGTTGCTGGCACAACATGGCCTGGCAGATTGCGTGCACTATCTCGGCCAGGCGGTAACGGGTGACCGTTTCACCCTGAGCGCCAACGGTCAGCCGGTGTTCAGCGAAAGCCGCACCACGCTGCGCATGTGGTGGGCGGAAACCACCTGGCAGATGCAGCGTCTGCGCGACAACCCGGAGTGTGCCGATCAGGAACACGACGCGAAAACCAACGATGCCGATCCTGGCCTCAACGTTAAACTGTCGTTTGATATCAACGAAGATGTTGCCGCCCCGTACATCGCTACCGGCGCGCGTCCAAAAGTGGCCGTGCTGCGCGAGCAGGGCGTGAACTCCCACGTCGAAATGGCGGCTGCCTTCCACCGTGCGGGCTTTGACGCCATCGATGTGCATATGAGCGACCTGCTGGGCGGACGCATCGGTCTGGGTAACTTCCAGGCGCTGGTCGCTTGTGGCGGGTTCTCTTATGGCGATGTGCTCGGCGCAGGGGAAGGCTGGGCGAAGTCGATTCTGTTCAACAACCGCGTCCGTGATGAGTTCGAAACCTTCTTCCATCGCCCGCAAACGCTGGCGCTCGGGGTGTGTAACGGTTGCCAGATGATGTCTAACCTGCGTGAACTGATCCCGGGAAGCGAGCTGTGGCCGCGCTTTGTGCGTAACCACTCCGATCGTTTTGAAGCCCGCTTCAGCCTGGTCGAAGTGACGCAAAGCCCGTCTTTACTGCTTGCCGATATGGTTGGTTCGATGATGCCGATTGCCGTTTCTCACGGTGAAGGCCGTGTGGAAGTGCGTGACGGCGCGCATCTGGCCGCGCTGGAGAGTAAGGGGCTGGTGGCGCTGCGCTACGTTGATAACTTCGGTAAGGTGACCGAGACCTACCCGGCTAACCCGAACGGCTCGCCGAACGGAATTACTGCCGTTACTACTGAAAATGGTCGCGTCACCATTATGATGCCGCACCCGGAACGCGTATTCCGTACCGTGAGCAACTCCTGGCACCCGGAAAACTGGGGCGAGGACAGCCCGTGGATGCGTATCTTCCGCAACGCGCGTAAACAGCTCGGGTAATCAGCTCGATAACCTTTAAGCCCCTCTGCGTGAGGGGCTTTTTTTTGTCAGTCATTTTGTATGCCGCTATCCGACAATGCGTTTAAGTGTCGGGAAATCCCGACATAGGCGGGGTTACGCTGTCGCTAAAAAGAGACATTTAATTATATGATTTACAATGACTTTGTTTTTAAGTGCTGTGGGTGTTGCTGATTGGCGACAGTAAGGGTGAAAAATAGCCAAAATCATTTTTCATATGAATAAGAACATTTTCCATATTTATCATTGTGTTAATAAAGTGTTTTGAATATTGGCACAGATGCTGCATAATATAGCCCAGTGGCTCATTCACCTTCTTATGTCAGCCCCTTCGGGACGTGCTACATAAACTTCGAATGACGCACAACAAGGTGCCTGCCGTCCAACATCTGATATTAGCATCGCTCATATCAACCTTCGGGCGAAACGTCGAGTTAGGCACCGCCTTATTCCATAACAAAGCCGGGTTAATCCCGGCTTTGTTGTATCTGACGTTCCCCTCAGTTAGCATCAACCTATTCCTGTCCATTGAGAGTAACGCCTTGAAGCGCTGGTCTGTTTTCCCCCGATCTTTACGTCAATTGGTTACGTTGGCATTTTTGCTTATCCTGCTGCCGTTGTTAGTTTTGGCCTGGCAGGCGTGGCAAAGTCTGAATGCCCTGAGCGCGCAGGCGGCGCTGACGAACCAAACCACGCTGATTGACGCCAGACGCAGCGAAGCGATGACCAATGCCGCGCTGGAGATGGAGCGTAGCTACCGGCAATACTGTGTGCTTGATGACCCGACGCTGGCTAAGGTTTACCAGAGCCAACGTAAACGCTACAGCGACATGCTGGATGCGCATGCGGGCGTGTTGCCGGATACCAAGCTTTATCAGGCACTGCGTCAGGACCTCAACGATCTCGCGCAGTTACAGTGCACCAACAGTGGTCCTGATAGCGTGGCGGCGGCGCGGCTGGACGCTTTCGCCAGTGCCAATACTGAAATGGTACAAGCGACGCGCACGGTCGTCTTTTCTCGTGGGCAGCAGCTACAGCAGGAAATAGCCGAACGTGGGCAGTTCTTTGGCTGGCAGGCGCTGGTGCTGTTTCTTGTCAGCCTGGCGATGGTGTTGCTGTTTACCCGCATGATAATCGGTCCGGTGAAGGGCATAGAAAAAATGATCAATCGTCTGGGGGAAGGGCGCTCGCTGGGCGATAGCGTATTATTTACGGGACCCCGGGAGCTGCGCTCCGTGGGGCAGCGCATTATCTGGCTGAGCGAACGTCTCTCCTGGCTGGAGTCGCAACGACATCAGTTTTTACGCCACCTGTCTCATGAGCTGAAAACGCCTCTGGCGAGTATGCGCGAAGGTACCGAGCTGTTAGCCGATCAGGTCGTTGGGCCGTTAACGCCAGAGCAAAAAGAGGTGGTCGGTATTCTCGATGACAGTAGCCGCAACCTGCAAAAACTGATTGAGCAACTGCTCGATTACAACCGCAAGCTGGCGGATGACGAGGTTGAGCTTGAACGTGTGGAAATCGCGCCGCTGGTGGAAAGCGTTGTTTCTGCACATAGCCTGCCCGCTCGCGCCAAAATGATACATACTGATGTTGCGCTTGCGGTGAACGCCTGCCTGGCAGAACCGATGCTATTGATGAGCGTGCTGGACAATCTTTATTCCAATGCGGTGCACTATGGCGCTGAATCCGGTAACATTTGGATCCGCAGCAGTTTGCATGGCTCAATGGTATACATTGATGTAATGAATACCGGCACACCGATTCCAGAAGCAGAACAGACCATGATCTTCGAGCCTTTTTTCCAGGGTAGCCATCAGCGAAAAGGGGCGGTAAAAGGAAGCGGGTTGGGGCTGAGCATTGCCAGAGATTGCATCCGCCGTATGCGGGGCAAACTGTATCTGGTTGATGAGCATGCGCAAAACGTTTGTTTTCGCATAGAACTGCCGCTATCTGCAGCGAAAAATCACTAAAATAAACCTAAGTCTGGTGAGTATGCCATACGTTGTTGTCCGAATGCTTAAACGACATTTTTTCCGTCGCGTCATCCTCGCAAGCCTGCCGTGTCTGGCGCTGGTAGGCTGCGTCCCGAACGCGGTGAATCATATTATCGGCGACCCCTCGCAGGAGAAAATTCCGCCTCATCAACTGGCGGACTACCTTGCAACCGACTGTAGCGATATCTGGTCGCTGTCTGGTCAGCCCACAGAGACCAATCCGCTGTACTGGCTGCGGGCGATGGATTGCGCCAATCGCCTGATGCCGGTACAGGCGCGTAGTGAAGCCAGCACGATGATGCCTGATACCTGGCAGGGGGCTTTCAGGCGCGGGATCCTGCTTGATAACGCCAACATTACGCCGCCTGAAAGGCGGGAGACGGTTACGCGCCTCGACGCATTAAGCCCGCAAATTCCGCCACAGGTACGCCCGCTCTATCAGGTCTGGCGCAGCAGTCAGACGTTGCAGTTGCAACTGGCCGAAGAGCGTATGCGCTACAGCAAGCTTCAGCAGGCGTCAGACAGCGATCTTGATACGCTACGTCAGCAGCAGCAACATTTGCAGTCTCAGCTCGATCTTACGACCCGCAAGCTGGAGAATCTGACCGATATCGAACGCCAGCTTTCCACGCGCAAACCTGCCGGTAGTTACAACCCTGATGCGCCGCACGGGAACGAAAAAGTCACCCTACCTGATAACGAGGAAGGCGCAGCGCCGTCTGCCGATGAGGTCACGCCATGATAAGCCGTAAGCCCGCGCATCTGCTGCTGGTGGATGACGATCCCGGCCTGTTGAAATTACTTGGAATGCGCCTGACCAGCGAAGGCTACAGCGTCGTAACCGCAGAAAGCGGGCAGGAAGGGTTACGGGTACTGAACCGTGAAAAAGTGGATCTGGTTATTAGCGATCTGCGCATGGATGAAATGGACGGCATGCAGCTGTTTACTGAAATCCAGAAAGTGCAGCCGGGAATGCCGGTTATTATCCTCACCGCTCACGGTTCCATCCCCGACGCCGTTGCGGCGACTCAGCAAGGGGTGTTCAGCTTTCTCACTAAGCCGGTGGATAAAGACGCGTTATACCATGCGATCGACGGGGCGTTGGAACAGTCTGCGCCTGCCGCTGATGACAGCTGGCGTGAGTCCATCGTCACCCGCAGCCCACTGATGCTGCGCCTGCTGGAACAGGCGCGCATGGTGGCGCAATCGGACGTAAGCGTATTGATCAACGGCCAAAGCGGAACCGGGAAAGAAGTTTTTGCCCAGGCCATTCATAACGCCAGCCCGCGCAGCCACAAGCCTTTTATTGCCATTAACTGTGGCGCATTGCCGGAACAACTGCTGGAGTCCGAACTGTTTGGTCATGCGCGCGGCGCTTTTACCGGTGCGGTGAGCAATCGTGAAGGGCTGTTTCAGGCCGCGGAAGGCGGGACGCTGTTTCTCGATGAGATTGGCGATATGCCCGCGCCGTTGCAGGTTAAATTGCTACGTGTATTGCAGGAGCGAAAAGTCAGGCCGCTGGGCAGTAACCGCGATATCGATATTGATGTGCGGATCGTTTCCGCGACCCACCGTGATTTACCCAAAGCGATGGCTCGGGGGGAATTTCGCGAAGATTTGTACTATCGCCTCAACGTGGTAAGCCTGAAGATCCCGGCGCTGGCCGAGCGTACGGAAGATATTCCGCTGCTGGCAAACCATCTGCTGCGCCAGTCTGCTGAACGACACAAACCGTTCGTGCGCGCCTTTTCGACCGATGCCATGAAACGGTTAATGACCGCCAGTTGGCCTGGTAACGTGCGTCAGTTGGTTAACGTGATTGAGCAGTGCGTGGCGTTGACCTCTTCGCCGGTGATCAGCGACGCGCTGGTGGAGCAGGCGCTGGAAGGGGAGAACACCGCGCTGCCGACCTTTGTTGAAGCGCGTAACCAGTTTGAACTCAACTACCTGCGTAAGCTGTTGCAAATCACCAAGGGCAATGTGACTCATGCGGCGCGAATGGCGGGGCGCAACCGCACCGAATTCTACAAGTTGCTCTCTCGCCATGAGCTGGATGCAAACGATTTCAAAGAATAAATCTGCGGATTATGTTAGTTTTATTCGATCAAAAGACAGGCGACCTTTTCAAGGAATAGCATGAAAAAGATTGATGCGATTATTAAACCCTTCAAGCTGGACGACGTCCGCGAAGCGCTGGCTGAAGTCGGCATTACCGGTATGACTGTAACAGAAGTGAAAGGGTTTGGCCGTCAGAAAGGCCATACTGAGCTGTACCGTGGTGCGGAATATATGGTGGATTTTCTGCCGAAGGTAAAAATTGAAATTGTGGTCACCGACGACATCGTCGATACCTGCGTCGACACCATTATTCGTACTGCCCAGACCGGTAAAATCGGCGACGGTAAGATTTTTGTCTTCGACGTGGCACGCGTGATTCGTATTCGCACCGGTGAAGAAGACGACGCGGCAATCTAAGCCGCGCCGTGCTTGCCTGATGGCGCAGCGCCATCAGGCATGAGTAATTACAAGACTTTATGCGGGCCGAAGCATTCGTAATGAATGTTCTCGTTTTTCACGCCCAGATCGACCAGCTGCTTCGCGGCAAACTGCATAAAGCCAACCGGACCGCACAGATAAAACTGCATCGCCGGATCGCTGATTGCGCCTTCCAGTTTGTTCAAATCCATCAGACCAACGCTATCAAACGCACCTTTCGCGCGATCGGCTTCGGTTGGCTCACGATACCAGGTGTGTGCGCTAAAGCGTGGCAGCGTTTTGCTCAGTTCATTCACTTCATCGGCAAAGGCATGTACATCGCCATTTTCTGCCGCGTGGAACCAGTTAACCTGCGCCGTATGATTCGCTTTTGCCAGCGTATCCAGCATCGCCAGCATCGGGGTCTGACCTACGCCTGCTGAAATCAGAGACACTGGGGTATCGGTCGCAACGTCCATAAAGAAATCGCCCGCAGGTGCAGCTAAGTGAACGACGTCGCCCACATTCGCATGGTTGTGCAGCCAGGTGGAAACCTGACCACCGTCTTCACGCTTCACAGCAATACGGTAGCCTTTGCCATCGGGTTTACGGGTCAGTGAGTACTGACGAATTTCCTGATGCGGGAAACCTTCCGGCTTCAGCCAGACGCCCAGGTATTGCCCCGGATGATATTCAGCCACTGCGCCACCGTCGACAGGTTCAAATTCAAAGCTGGTGATAAGCGCACTGCGTGGGGTTTTTGCCACGATGCGGAAAGGACGGGTACCTTTCCAGCCGCCATTTTTATTGGCATTTTCGCTGTAGATCTGCGCTTCACGGTTGATGAAAACGTTCGCCAGCACGCCGTATGCTTTGCCCCAAGCATCCAGAACTTCCTGGCCTGGGCTGAACATCTCGTCCAGCGTTGCCAGCAAATGGCCACCTACGATGTTGTACTGCTCCGGTTTAATCTGGAAGCTGGTATGCTTCTGCGCGATTTTCTCAACGGCAGGCAACAGCGCCGCCAGGTTCTCGATATTGCTGGCATACGCGGCAATAGCGTTAAACAGCGCTTCCCGCTGATCGCCATTACGCTGGTTACTCATGTTGAAGATTTCTTTCAGCTCTGGGTTATGCGTAAACATGCGATCGTAGAAATGGGCGGTCAGCTTCGGGCCTGTTTCAACCAGCAGGGGAATGGTGGCTTTCACTGTAGCGATGGTTTGTGCGTCAAGCATACGGTCTTCCTTTATCTGAAATTTTAATGATGTATGTCAAATGCATCTTATAAAAAATACCCCTGCATTGTAAATGGTTCTTTGTCACTTTGCGTTGTAAAGGTTACATCGTGAAAAATCTGCATCACAAACCTGAAAAGAAATCCGTTGAAATTCAGCAGACCTTTGTTCTCCAAAGCCTTGCGTGCCGTGAAGGTAATCGTTTGCGTAAAATCCTTTGTCAAGACCTGTTATCGAAGAATGATTCGGTTATACTGTTCGCCGTCGTCCAACGGGACTGCCTTTTTAGGCCGAAATTCTATTGTTAGCTGAGTCAGGAGATGCGGATGTTAAAGCGTGAAATGAACATTGCCGATTATGATGCCGAACTGTGGCAGGCTATGGAGCAGGAAAAAGTACGTCAGGAAGAGCACATCGAACTGATCGCCTCCGAAAACTACACCAGCCCGCGTGTTATGCAGGCGCAGGGTTCTCAGCTGACCAACAAATACGCTGAAGGTTATCCGGGCAAGCGCTACTACGGCGGTTGTGAGTACGTTGATATCGTTGAGCAATTGGCTATCGATCGTGCAAAAGAGCTGTTTGGCGCTGACTACGCTAACGTACAGCCGCACTCCGGCTCCCAGGCTAACTTCGCTGTTTACACCGCTCTGCTGCAACCGGGTGATACCGTTCTGGGTATGAACCTGGCGCAAGGCGGCCACCTGACTCACGGTTCCCCGGTTAACTTCTCTGGCAAGCTGTACAACATCATCCCTTACGGTATTGATGAGTCCGGTAAAATTGACTACGAAGATATGGCTAAGCAGGCCAAAGAGCACAAGCCGAAGATGATCATCGGCGGCTTCTCTGCTTACTCCGGCGTTGTTGATTGGGCAAAAATGCGTGAAATCGCCGACAGCATTGGCGCATACCTGTTCGTTGACATGGCGCACGTTGCGGGCCTGATCGCCGCAGGCGTTTACCCGAACCCGGTTCCACACGCGCACGTAGTGACCACCACCACCCACAAAACCCTGGCGGGTCCGCGCGGCGGCCTGATCCTGGCGAAAGGCGGTGACGAAGAGCTGTACAAAAAGCTGAACTCCGCGGTGTTCCCAAGCGCGCAGGGCGGCCCGCTGATGCACGTGATCGCGGCGAAAGCCGTGGCGCTGAAAGAAGCGATGGAGCCTGAGTTTAAGGTTTACCAGCAGCAGGTTGCCAAAAACGCCAAAGCGATGGTGGAAGTGTTCCTGAACCGTGGCTACAAAGTGGTTTCTGGCGGTACTGAAAACCACCTGTTCCTGCTGGATCTGGTTGATAAAAACCTGACCGGTAAAGAAGCTGACGCCGCACTGGGCCGCGCTAACATCACTGTTAACAAAAACAGCGTGCCGAACGATCCGAAGAGCCCGTTTGTGACTTCCGGTATCCGTATCGGTTCTCCGGCTGTAACTCGCCGTGGCTTTAAAGAAGCGGAAGTGAAAGAGCTGGCTGGCTGGATGTGTGACGTTCTGGACAACATCAATGACGAAGCCGTTATCGAGCGCGTCAAAGGTAAAGTTCTGGATATCTGCGCACGCTTCCCGGTTTACGCGTAATTCTGCTTTACGCAAAACGAAAGGCCGCTGATGCGGCCTTTTTTAATGCCTGATAGCGCTGCGCTTATCAGGCTGCTATCACAACGACTTCAGCGGCACGCTTTCATTGCACAGTGCTTCCTCGCTTACCACTCGTCCTGAATGAATTAACTTACGCAGTGCGCGCACTTCGCGTCCGTTGTTGAGCGCTACTGCGCCAATTAGCTTCCCATCACGCAGGTGGAACCAGATAGCCTTGCCATCATCCGGATTGCCACGACATAGCCATGTTTGCCCTTGCATATCGCCAACAAACTGCAGATTGTCATTAAATTGGTCGGTCCAGAACCAGCCTGGCGCCTTCTCCGGCAACGGCAGGTTAAGCATTGCGGCAGCGGCAATCTGTGCCTGGTTATTGGCATTTTCCCAGCTTTCTACCCGTTCTAACGAACCGTCGGGCTGGCGCGTTATCGCCACATCACCAGCGGCAAAAATCGCGGGATCGGAGGTGATGCAGGCGGAGTCAACGATAATACCGTTAGCCGTCTCCAGCCCCGCTTCGCGAGCCAGCGCATCATTCGCCACGATACCGATGCCATAAACCAGCGCATCGGCCTGTAGCGTCTCGCCGTTTTGCAGGGTAAGCGAGATAAACTCTCCCGCTTCGGCGTGCTCAATGGCGCTGTTGAGCAGTACCCGCACCCCTGCCTGTCGGTGGCGGTTTAGCAGATAGTCGCGCACCGGAGCAGGGGCGTTGCGACCCATTACCGTTGAGACCAGCTCCACTAACGTCACCCGACAGCCGCGTTGGATCGCGCTGGCCGCTAATTCCAGGCCAATGGTGCCCGCACCGACAATCACAATCGACTTGCCCGGCAGCAAGGCACCGCGCAGACGCTCGGCATCTTTGGCGTGACGCAGGGTAAAGCAACGTTCGCCCAGTTTATCCAGCAGCGGCAGCGGTCTGGCGGCGGCCCCGGTCGCCAACAGCAACTGCGACCAGCGGTATGACTGACCATCGGCGAGCATCAGCGTGCGCGAGGTGCGGTCAATCTGATGCAGCGTGACGCCGAGATGCAGCTGTACGTTGTTCTCCCGCCACCAGTCAGCGTTCAGGATCGGCTGTCGCTGTGGATTTTCGTCCAGCAGCATTGCTTTGGAGAGCGGAGGGCGTTCATAGGGTAGATACGGCTCATCGGAAAACAGATGCAATTCGCCGTTAAATCCTTGCTGACGCAGTGCGACGGCGGCCATTGCCGCAGCCTGACCACCGCCGACGATAGCGATAATTTTAGGGCTCATAACGCCTCCTCAGAGATCCAGTCCGGCGGCAACGTGACGAATACCGCGAATGCCCAAACCGGCATCGGCATTGATCATCACGCCACTCAATGTGCGATTGTTGCGCTTTGACGCCAGCATCACATACGGGCCGGTAAAATCCGCTGGCTCAGGAAAAAACTGCAACGGCAAAATGGCGGCGATTTTTTCCGGCGTCAGCGACTGCATAATCGACGCATCGCCCTGGCCCAGCGCCTGTGGGCCGCGCAGATCGGTCGCCATACCGCACGGACCGACGCCGTTGACGCGCACCTTTGGCGCCAGCTCGTAGGCTAACTGGCGAATCAACCCGGTGGCGGCATGTTTAGAGGCGGTATACAACGGACCGCCGCCGCCGGGATACCACGCCGCGTTGGAAAGGGTAAAGATGATGTTGCCTTCGCTGGCGATAAGCGCAGGGGCGCAGGCTTTTGCGCCCAGCAGATAGCCCAGCACGTTGACGTTAAACAGCTCATGAAAGCCGCTCTCCAGCGCGTCTGCTGGCGTATTGACCAGCGAGGCGTTGTGATCCCATATCCCGGCGTTGCCGATCAAACAGTCCAGCGTGCCGTAGCGCGCCAGAATTTGATCCACCGCGCGCTGATAGTCGGCGTAGCAGGTGACGTTGCCTTCTACTGCCAGCACATGTTCGCCAAAACGTTGGCGCAGGCTGGCGACTTTGGCTGGCGAAAGTTCCAGCGTGGCGACCCGCGCGCCTTCCTCAATGAAACGCTCGACCAGCGCCAGGCCAAGACCGGAGCCGCCGCCGGTGATAAAGACCACGTTATCGCGTAAATCGCTCATCTCGCGTCCTCTGGAATATCAACGAACACATCGCTACCTTCCACGTACACCGCGTAGGTGGTCAGCGGATCGGTGGCAGGTAAACACAACGCCTTACCGGTTTTCAGGCAGAAACTGGCGGCATGCAGCGGGCATTCCACCGTCGCGTCGTCTTCCAGATAACCTTCCGACATCGAGGCATTACCGTGGCTACAGCGATCGTTGATGGCATAAAACTCGCCGCCAACGTTGAACAGCGCGATGACGGGCGAGGTGTCGAGCCGGAGCGCTTCACCCTCCGGCAAATCCCCTACGGGGCAGGCATAAATACGACTCATCAGAACAATACACTCAGGTTATGGGAGGTGATCACCGCTTGATCCAGCACGATCTCACGCTCCAGTAAGCGCCACTCATCGCCCGGTAAACGGCGCACTTTGTCCATGCGCATGCCGACGTAAAAGGTTTCATCGCGCTCTTTTTGCGCGCGATACAGCAGATAGTTAAGGCGCACGGCGAATACATCCGGCACTTCGGTTTCACTGACCTGGCAGTTGCTGATCAGGTGTCGGGTACGCGACGGCGGCTCCTCTGCCCAGGCCATTCCGGTTTCCAGTCGCGCAATACGGCGTTCAAGCTGATCTTTGTTGTCGTTAAAAATCCAGGTGGTTGGCGGCTGCACGCCTTTGCGACGATCGCGCGTCTGGGCATTGACCGTTGTGCGCATGGTATAGCGAATGTCGTCATCCAGCTGCGCCAGCCAGTCGCGAAACTGCCAGTCATCCAGCAGGCTGGCTTCATGGTAGAGAAACTGCGTAATGCGGTGATGCAGTTCCAGGGAAACTAAAGCGCTCATTTCATCACCTCCTGCTGGTAAGCGGCGGTTTTTTCCTGCACTTCCTGCCAGCTTTCGCTGCTGAGTAAATCAGCCCAGCGCTGATACATGCCGCGGGCGGCGGTTTCTGAGAAGATGTAGTTGGTGATCCCCGGAATGCCGTCTTCACGACGTTTCTCCTGACCTAACCCCATTTCCAGGCACAGTTTGCTATTACGCGCCCGATGGCCCTTCAGAAGTTTTTGAATTTCACACCAGTTTTCCGAGTCGTCCTGCTCAAGGAATCCGGCGGGGCCAAAAGCGCGCGTAGCGCTGTTTTCAAATGCGGCTTTCACTTCATCAGAGGCGGCTTTATCGGTAATACAGAACGCCCACACTTCAACCTGATCAGGACCGCGCGGATGCCAGACGCGCAACGTAGCGGTACCATTGAGCCAGGAAAGCGTTGGAAAAATATTGTTGTGACCGGCCAGACGCAGAGCACGAACCTTACCCAGACGCTGTTCAGCTTCCGCGTAGGTGTCGCGGTAGTAGCTGGAGACTTCGCCGTCGACCCACACGTTGGCATCCGGCTTTTCGGTAAAGAAGAAGCCGCTGCCGTGCCCGTCCTGGCCGAACTGTAGTGCATCTTTGTCGGTTTCCCACACCGGGCGAGCGGTTTGTCCGTCACCGAGGCGTTTATCGCTACCGTCGTCTTTTGCCCCCAACACCTGCACAGCGGAGGCGTGGCTGAACAATGCGTGATACTGATCGCTGGCAAACTGTTCGGCGGGGAATTTCCAGTTACAGTCGATGGTCCACTTCTGTACGCCGCCGACGATTTCTGTGCCGCCTTCGCGGCGGTCAAGCATACCGTCGAGATACCACGCGATGTCGCCGAGATAATCGCGCAGCGTGGGCGCGGTGGAGTCCCAGTTGCCGAAAATCAGCCCTTTATAGCTCTCTACGCCAGGAACTTCGTTCAGTCCCCAGTGCGATTTGCATAGCCCTTGCGGGTAAGCGCGAGGCTCCAGCGGGACGTCGATCAGCTCGCCATTGATACCGTACGACCAGCCGTGATACGGGCAGGTAAAGGCGCGAGTGTTCCCGCAGTCGGCGTAGCTGACGCGCATCGCCCGGTGGCGGCACTGGTTGAGAAACGCTTTGATGCTGCCGTCTTTCTGGCGAACCACCACGACCGCATCCTCGCCCATGTAGGTGTTAAAAAAATCACCGGCTTTGGGGATTTGGCTTTCGTGGGCGAGAAATAGCCAGCAGCGCCCGAAGATGCGCTCCAGCTCTAGTTGGTAAATTTCTGGGTCAGTATAAATCCGTGGGGTTACACGACCGTTTTGCGTGTCGATCAGTTGGTAGATGTCTAAATTTGAGGGTGTGGTCATATTTTTTAATCCTGAAAGATAAGATGTATTGACCTTCTATTTTTGTGCCATAAGGATGTTGCTGGTTAGTTATCAATCTGTGAAATAGTAAATTTCTACCAGTTGAGACATTTTTTCGATAACAAGGAGAAGGGCATGGAACTGAGGCACTTACGCTATTTTGTGGCGGTGGCGCAGGCGCTGAATTTCACCCGGGCGGCAGAAAAGCTGCATACCTCTCAGCCGTCGTTAAGCAGCCAGATCCGCGATCTGGAAACCTGCGTGGGCGTTCCGTTACTGGTGCGGGACAAGCGAAAAGTTGCGCTGACGGCGGCCGGGGAGTGCTTTTTACAGGACGCGCTGGCGATCCTTGAGCAGGCGGAAAATGCCAAAGTTCGCGCCCGTAAAACGGGGCAGGAAGATAATCATTTCTCTATTGGTTTTGTCCCTTCCGCTGAGGTGAATTTGCTCCCGAAAGTGCTGCCCTTATTTCGTTTAAAACAACCGGATACGCACATTGAGCTGGTAAGCCTGATAACCACCGAACAGGAAGAAAGGATCCTCAACGGAGAACTGGATGTGGGCTTAATGCGTCACCCGGTGTACAGCCCGGAGCTGGATTATCTGGAGCTGATTCATGAGCCGCTGGTCGTGGTGTTACCGGTGAATCATCCGTTAGCCAATGAGCAAGCGATCTCCGCAGAACATCTGCATGGCATAAATTTTGTCAGTACCGATCCCGCTTATTCCGGGGCGCTAGCGATGATTGTCAAAAACTGGTTTCAGCAGCAGAAAAGCCAGCCCAATATTGTGCAGGTAGCGACCAATATTCTGGTGACCATGAATCTGGTCGGCATGGGACTGGGGGTGACTTTGATACCCGGTTATATGAATAATTTTAATACCGGGCAGGTGGTTTTTCGGCCTATTGTTGGCGATGTTCCGACCATTGCCCTGCTGATGGCGTGGAAAAAAGGGCCAATCAAACCGGCATTGACCGATTTTATCGCCACTGTGCATGAACGTTTAGCCGTGAGCCTGGCGGAGTAATGACTACAGCTCGCTAAGCTGTGATTCGACATAAAGATAGCCAATTCCCATGAGTTGCTGAGGGCGATTAAGCTGACCGAAGCTTATCTGAGTTGCTCTGGCACGCGGGTTATCGCCGTGATCGAACGGATTAAACCCGGTTTGCTGTACCAGCGTATTGAGCCAGCTATCGCCAAATGCACAGCTACGACCATACAACCATATTTGATTAATGTTCAGTATATTCAAAAAATTATAAAGACTCAGGCCGATGGCGCTGGCGGCATGTTCGGCCCAGGCCTGAATGCGAACATCTCCGTGTTGCCAGGCAGTAATAAGCTGGTCGGTGGTGAGCGTTTCCGGGTCGTAAAGGGATGTCGGCTGCGATTTCATCCACACGCGGGCCTGCTTTTTCAACGCGCTCAATGACGCCACTGTTTCCAGACAGCCATAACGGCCACAGTCACAGGCGATCCCATCGGGATGAATGATGGTATGTCCAATCTGACCGCTGCCATACAGACTCCCGCGCCAGATGTTATCGTTAATCACAAACGATGAGCCAATACCGTAATCAACGTTAATCACGCAAAAATCACCGTTAGCCGCCGGGTTTTGCCATTTTTCCGCCAGCGCCAGCATCACGCAGTCATTATCCAGCCGGACCTGTACGCCGAGCATCTCCTCCAGCAGATATTTTATTTCCACCGGTGTTTTCCACGGCGCCTGAGGCATGGTTTTTGATGCGCCGGTTATCGGATCAACCTGACCGTGAACGCCAAGCGCCAGATTAATCGTGACCTCGGGAAATTGTCGACGATATTCCCGCCAGTGCGCCGCCAATGCTGTCAGCAGCGCTTTTGGCGATTCGGGGTTGATGACTTCATGCTGCCAGTCGCCGACGGCAACCAGCCGAGCATCCGCCAGTTGACTGGTGATGCTGGTGGGGGTGACGTTGATACACAGCGTCCAGGCACCTTTTTCTGGCAAATGATAGCTGCCACTGCTCAAACCGCGCTGGCTTAAAGTTTCTCGTGAATGGCTGATTCTTCCTTCATCCATCAGTTCTTCGAGGATATTGCTAACCGCCGGGATCGACAGGCTGGTGAGCTGCGCCAGCTGTGACTTGCTGAGCTGCTTTTCTCGCCACAGATGTGACAAAAAAATCTGTTTATTCGCCTGACGTACCCTGGCGTTGTTGAACCCCGAACGCTGCATTCACTTAACTCCCTTAACTATATTGCGTGAGCATTGCGCATTTTAACGCCACTTAACTGCCGCAGAATAGCATCAAGTTGAATTTTTACTTTTGTTTATTAAGTGGAGCGCGGCATGTACGGTTCAGTAAAAGTTTGGCAGGAAACGATCACCCTCCCCACGTGGACAGCGGGTGAAGAAGACGCCAACCCAATGTTTCTGGAAAAGCGAGTTTATCAGGGGTCTTCAGGAGCGGTTTATCCCTATGGCGTGATTGATACGCTGACCGGCAAACGTGAAATGCGCGACTATCAGGCGGTATGGATGGAGAATGACTTCATTCGCATCATGCTGCTGCCGGAGTTAGGCGGACGCATTCATCGAGCGTATGACAAAGTGCAGCAGCGCGACTTCGTCTACTACAACGAAGTGGTAAAACCTGCGCTGGTCGGTCTGCTTGGGCCGTGGATCTCTGGCGGCATTGAGTTTAACTGGCCGCAACATCATCGCCCGACCACCTTTATGCCGGTGGATTTTACGCAACAGCAGGGTGAGCAGGGCGAATACACCGTCTGGATGGGCGAGGTAGAGCCCATGCGTGGTTTACAGGTCATGACCGGATTCACGCTGTATCCGGATCGCGCGTTGATCGAGATAACCGGGAAGGTTTTTAACGGTAACGCTACCCCGCGCCACTTCTTATGGTGGGCGAATCCGGCGGTGAAGGGCGGCGACGATCACCAAAGCGTGTTTCCACCGGATGTGACGGCGGTATTCGACCACGGTAAGCGCGATGTTTCTGCGTTTCCCATCGCCACCGGCACATACTACAAAGTGGACTATTCGGCTGGCGTGGATATCTCGCGCTACAAAAACGTACCAGTGCCGACCTCCTATATGGCTGAAAAATCTGATTATGATTTTGTTGGTGCCTGGCATCACGGCGAGCGCGGTGGGTTGCTGCATGTGGCCGATCACCACGTTTCGCCAGGGAAAAAACAGTGGACTTGGGGTTATGGCGACTTTGGCGTTGCCTGGGATCGTAATCTCACTGATGACAACGGTCCGTATATCGAACTTATGACCGGGGTCTTTACCGATAACCAGCCGGATTTCACCTGGCTTGCGCCGTACGAAGAGAAAGTCTTCGTGCAAAACTTCCTGCCTTACAGCGAACTGGGTATGGTGCAAAACGCCAGCACGCAGTTGGCGCTTCGTCTGGTGCGTGAGAGTCGCCAGCTTTCTGTGGGCATTTATGCGATTGCGCCGTTACGCGATGTTCAGGTTACGCTTGCCGCACACGGGCAGCCATTCTATGAAAATACACTCACTCTGGAGCCGGGACAGAGCTGGCTGGCTGATGTGTCAGACAATGGCCATACCCGGGTGACAATGACCGTCACTAACGCCGATGGTGCTACGCTTTTGCAGTACGAAGAGCACATCGCGCAAGAGTTACCGCTGCCTTCGGCGGCCGTCGCGCCAGCACAGCCAGAAGCACTCTCTAATACCGATGAACTCTATTTTATTGGTCAGCATCTGGAGCAGTACAACCATGCCAGCCGCTATGCTGAAGATTATTATCGCCGCGCGCTGGATGTTGATCCGCTGGATTACCGCAATAATGTGGCCCTGGGGACGCTGGCGCTAAACCGCGCGGACTGGGCGCTGGCGGCGCATTGTGCGGGTAAGGCGCTGGAACGGGCGCATAAGCTCAATAAAAATCCGCGTGATGGCGAGGCGAGCATGCTGCTGGCCGCCGCACAGGAACGTCAGGGCGACAATGACAGCGCTTGGGATAATTATTATAAGGCCAGTTGGAGCGGCAACTGTCGGGATGCGGCTTTCTGGTCGTTAGCGCGTCTGGCGATGAAGCGTCAGGACTACGTTGGCGCGTTGGAAAAAATCGAGCAGAGCCTGCGCTTTAACGGCAGTAATAACCTGGCGATGGGACTGAAAGCGCTGGCGCTGGCAAAACTTGATCGCATTCCGCAAGCCCTGGACTACATTCGCCAACAGCTGGTTGATTATCCTCTGAGCTACACCCTGCACTATGCGCGCTGGGCCATCTGTCAGGACGAGGCGACGGCACAAGCGCTGATCTCGATTACCGGGCGGCGCGGTACCAACGCGTGTGAACTGGCAGGCTGGCTGATCTCATTGGGGCAAAAGGATGCTGCCCGTGGCGTGCTGGAACTGCTCGACAGCCAGGAAACGCTGCCTATGCTGTGGCGCGCCTCGCTAAGTGACAACCCACAACCCTTCATCGAACGTGCCCGCGAATGCCTGCAAAACCGCGTTCGTTTCCCCAATACGCTGGATGAAGTGCAGATGCTGCAAACCCTCGAACAGAGCGCTTTTGCCCGCTATTTACTTGGCTGTTTCTGGTACAGCAAACGGCGTTATGCCGAAGCGGTATCCTGCTGGCAGTTTACCCTTGCGCAGGAAGCGGATTTCGCTCCTGTACACCGCTTACTGGGGATCTATGCCTGGAACAAACTGCATGATGCGCAGCAGGCGATGCAGTATCTGTCGCAGGCCGTGGCACTGGAGCCGCAAAATGCCCGTTTCCTGTTTGAACTCGACTATCTCAAGAAGCTGATGGCGCAACCGGCTGAGCTGCGCCTGCAGCGACTGGAAGCCAGCAAAGAGATTGTCTTCCATCGTGATGATCTGACGGTGGAACTGCTCAGTCTGTGGAATGGATTAGGGCGTTACGACGATGCCGCAGCAGTATTACGTGAGCGCGTGTTCCATCCGTGGGAAGGTGGTGAAGGCAAAGCCACAGGGCAATATCTGCTGAATCAGATGCATCGTGCGCTGGCTGCCATTCAGTCCGGCGACCCGCAAACCGCCATCGCGCAGTTGCAACAGGCGTTGCACTACCCGCAAAACCTCGGGGAGGGGCGTTTACCCGGACAAACGGATAACGATATCTGGTATTTACTGGGACATTGCGCGCAGCAGCAGGGGTGTTTTGATGAATCCCAGCGTTACTTCTCCCGTGCGACGCGCGGCGGTAGCACACTGGATGCCGGCCGTTACTACAACGACCAGCCTGTGGATTATCTCTTCTGGCAGGGTATGGCGCAGAGAAAACTTGGCGATGATGCTCAGGCGAACGCTCTGTTTAATAGCTTCCTGCAATGGGTTGAATCGCATCGCGACAATGTCCCGGATGTCGATTTCTTTGCCGTATCGCTACCCGATCTGGTGGTGCTGGATACCTCAGCACAAGCAAAACACCAGCAACACTGCCTGTTTATCAGTGTGCTCGGGCATCTGGGGTTGGGAAATAGTGCTGCTTGCCAGCGCGATCTTGACGCACTCCTGCAGCTCAATCCGGCGCATGACAAGGCATTACTGCTGCGTCACGCCATTAACGTAAGGCTTTTCCAGTAACACCCGAAATGGGTGGGGGCAACCTCACCCGAAACCTACTGTCCCCTGCGTTTCCCTGAAAGAGGAATCATAATGAATAACGCGCAGACACATTTAAAGATTGGTTACGTCTGGACTATCTGCCTGGTTGCGGCCTGCGGTGGTTTACTGTTTGGCTATGACTGGGTGGTGATCGGTGGGGCAAAACCCTTCTATGAAGCCTATTTCTCGATTACCGATCCGGCGCAATCCGGCTGGGCGATGAGTTCGGCTTTGGTCGGTTGTATCTTTGGCGCGCTGATTTCCGGATGGTGCGCCGATAAGTTTGGCCGAAAGATGCCGCTGATTCTCTCGGCGATCCTCTTTAGCGCTTCCGCCTGGGGAACTGCCGTCGCCAGTAATTTCGACATGTTTATTGTTTATCGCATCGTTGGAGGCGTGGGGATTGGTCTGGCGTCTGCGCTAAGCCCGTTGTATATCGCCGAGGTTAGCCCGGCTGAAAAGCGTGGGCGCTTTGTTGCCGTTAACCAGCTCACTATCGTGATTGGCGTACTGGCGGCGCAGCTTATCAACCTGATGATTGCCGAACCAGTAGCCTCAGGCGCTACGCAGCAGGCGATTGTGGAAAGCTGGAACGGTCAGACGGGCTGGCGTTGGATGTTTGGCGCTGAATTAGTGCCCGCGATAATTTTCCTGGTGCTGATGTTCTTTGTACCTGAATCGCCGCGCTGGCTGGTGAAAGCAGGCAAAGCCGATCGTGCGCGTACCATGCTGCAGCGCATTGGTTCCGCGGAATATGCTGGTCAAACGCTGAAAGAGATTGAACATACGTTGCAAAAAGATAATCACAAGGTCGCGTGGTCAACGCTGTTACAACCGCAGATCAAACCGATCGTGATTATTGGAATGGTGCTGGCAGTGTTCCAGCAGTGGTGTGGGATCAACGTTATTTTCAACTATGCGCAGGAGATCTTCGCCTCTGCCGGATTCGACATCAACGGTACGTTAAAATCGATCGTGGCGACAGGGATCATCAATCTGGTCTTTACCCTTGCCGCTCTGCCGTTAGTAGACAAAATTGGTCGCCGTAAACTGATGTTGTTCGGGGCGTCAGGATTAACGGTTATCTATATGCTGATTGCCGGGGCGTACGGGTTGGGCATTATGGGCTGGCCGGTTCTGGTTCTGGTGCTGGCGGCGATCGCTATTTATGCCCTGACGCTGGCCCCGGTGACCTGGGTGCTGCTGTCTGAAATTTTCCCTAACCGCGTCCGCGGGCTGGCGATGTCGCTCGGTACGCTAGCGCTGTGGATTGCCTGCTTCCTGCTGACCTATACTTTCCCGCTGCTCAATGCGAGTCTGGGCGCGTCGGGAAGCTTCCTGTTGTACGGTGTGATTTGCGCGATGGGATTCATGTATGTTCTGCGTAATGTTCCGGAAACCAAAGGCGTGACGCTGGAAGCGCTGGAAGAGCAGCTGGCGGCGCAGCATACGAAAGTTGGCGCATCAGCCCAACAACGAAGCGCTCGCTAATGGATGGTCTGCTGATGCTACAAAACGCACATCTGCGGATGTGCGTAGATCCGCAGGGCGGTTCGCTATTAAGTCTGGTTTCGTTACAACATCAACAGGCAATTTTACGCGAAGGTCATGGTCAGCAGCCCGGTGATTGCGGCCTGTTCCCGATGCTGCCGGTCGCGAATCGGGTGGCGGGAAATCGTTTTATGCTGCGCGGTGAAGAGGTGGTGTTACCTCAACATGGCGCAGATGACACCTTTTTCCTGCACGGTGACGGCTGGCTGCAACGCTGGCAGGTTATCACCGTGACCCAAAGCGGTTGTTTGCTGCAGTTGCGCAGTTGGCATCCCTGTGGCTATGACTATACGGCGCAAATTTGCTATCAACTGGAAACCTCAAGCCTGCACGTCTCGTTGACGCTCACCCATTGCGGTGAACAGCCGATGATTTATGGCTGTGGGTTCCATCCGTTTTTCGCTTTTGATAAGCACAGCACGGCGCAATTCACCACCGGCGGCTACTGGCCGGAGGGGGAACAGCATCTGCCGCTGGAATGGCAACGTGAAATCCCTCCAGCGGCGGATTTCATGTACGCGCAATATGGCGAGGATAGCTGGCTGAACGTTGGATATTCTGGCTGGAGCGGGCGGGCCGTTATTCAGCGAGATGTGATGAAAGTCACGATTTTAGCGCAAACTCCATGGTTGATGCTGTTCAGAATGTCGGGTGAGGAGTTCTTGTGCCTGGAGCCGCAAACGCATCCGGTGAATGCCCACCACATGCAGGGGCAGCCGGGATTGCAGGTTTTAGCGCAGGGAGAACGCTGCCATTTTGCGATGCAGATTTGCGTCGAATAGGGCAAAAATCATGTTATCTGCCTGTTAATGCTCTCTTGCGCCAGCCTGCGTTTGTCGCCAGACTATCGCCTCCAAACGGGAGGGATTCATGGCTTTGCATTCCACGCGCTGGCTGGCGCTCGGTTATTTCACCTACTTCTTTAGCTACGGTATTTTTCTGCCTTTCTGGAGCGTCTGGCTCGAAGGGCTGGGGCTGACGCCGGAAACCATCGGTTTACTGCTGGGCGCGGGGCTGATTGCCCGTTTTCTCGGCAGTTTGCTGATTGCGCCGCGCGTAAGCGATCCCTCTCGTCTGATCTCCGCTTTACGTATTCTGGCCCTGTTGACGCTGGTGTTTGCGCTGGCCTTCTGGGCGGGCACCAACGTGGCGTGGCTGATGGTGGTGATGGTCGGCTTTAACCTGTTTTTCTCGCCGCTGGTGCCGTTGACCGACGCGCTGGCCAACACCTGGCAAAAACAGATAACCATGGACTACGGTCGGGTAAGGCTGTGGGGATCCGTTGCCTTTGTGATTGGCTCCGCGCTGACCGGTAAGCTGGTGAGCCTGTTTGACTATCGGGTGATCCTGGTCCTGCTGTCGCTTGGCGTCGCGTCGATGCTATTGGGGATGATGATCCGCCCGAGCGTGCAGCCAGCAGGGGAAAACCGTCAGCAGGAGAGCGCGGGATGGCCCGCCTGGCGTGCGTTGATAACCCAAAGCTGGCGTTTTCTGGCCTGTGTGAGTCTGTTGCAAGGTGCGCATGCCGCTTATTACGGGTTCAGCGCCATCTACTGGCAGTCTGCCGGATATTCCGCTTCGGCGGTGGGCTATTTGTGGTCATTAGGCGTGGTGGCGGAAGTGATTATTTTTGCGCTCAGTCACAAGCTATTCCGCCGCTTTAGCGCGCGCGATTTGCTGCTGCTTTCCGCTGTTTGCGGCGTGGCACGTTGGGGTTTGATGGGCTGGAGCACTGAGCTACCGTGGCTGATTGTGGTGCAAATCCTCCATTGCGGAACCTTTACCGTCTGCCACCTGGCGGCAATGCGCTATATCGCGACGCGCCAGGGCAGCGAAGTGATACGTTTGCAGGCGGTGTATTCTGCGGTGGCGATGGGCGGCAGCATCGCCATCATGACCGTATTCGCAGGCTACCTGTACCAGAATCTGGGCAACGGCGTATTCTGGGTGATGGCGCTGGTGGCGCTACCGGCAATCTTTCTGCGCCCGAAGGTGGTGGCGCAGCCTGCAACGTTATGATTCGAGGATTTTGCGGATCTGCTGCTGCTGATGCGGCGTAAGTGCCAGATCCGCATGAATCAACGGCGGTGAAAACAGCGGCAGCGGCGTGGTATACGGCGTAATAATCAGAGTGACTCCGCGCGGCGAACCCTGTTTTTGAAAGTCCTGCATCGGCATATGTTTTACGTTGAGCGGCAGCAGCGTCAGTTCGCGCAGCTGTTGCTCAATATGCGCTTCAAGTTGTTCATTGTTGCCGGTCAGCAGGATAATCTGCTTCTCGTGCAAATCCTTCTCCTGCATCAGCCAGGCACCGAAAATAACGGCGACCAGCCCGATCTCTTCTTCTGAAAACTGCACATCGTACTCCGCTTCGAAGCCATGTATCGCCTCGCGGGTAGTACGAACCAGACGGGGATAAAGTCGGCTGAACTCCTCCGGCAGCGTGTTATCAATGCCAATGGCAAACACGCTGCGGTTAAGCGCCTGGGCAAGGTGAATATACAGCTGATCGTTCAGTCCTTGCTCATCGCTGAAGCGCACATTGCCATACTCGCGAAAACGCAGCACCAGCCGTGCAATAGCAAGGCGCAGGCGACGATCCTGCTGGTGGTTATCGCGCACTGGGTCGGGGATACGGAGCATTGAGAACAGCAACGCCATAAACAGCGATTCGCCCGGCGGCGCACTCTGCATGACGTGGCGCTGCCAGTGGCGGCCAATTTCCTCAGCGAGCGGATACTCTGCGCAGGATTGCGCCCAGCGTTGCTGGAGCGGATTAAATTCCGGGGTGACACCCGCGTGATGCTGTAGCAGACAATACTGTAAATACAGGCGCAGGAACTGGATGTCACGGTACTCAAACGGCTTCTGCAAGCGCCGGGAGCACAGATTAATGAGCGCATGCAGATTGGTGTCGTCATACAGCGTACGCGCGATACCTTGTTGTTTCAGCGCCATTTTTAATGCGGGTGTGAAATGCTGGGCGATAAAAGTCGGGCAGATCCGCAGACCGCGGCGCAGCCACTGCAACAGACACAGGCGCTGATTTAGCGGGGTCCCTTCGATCGTATAGCCGCCATTCAGCGCGGTGGTAATCGCGAGTCGGTGATAGCGCTGGATTTCGAGTCCTGCGCCAATAATATCTTCCTCAACAGTGGCATCATCAACGCCATTGAGGCTACTGAAGGTTTGAGCTGTAGCGATTTGCCCTGGCAGGAAAAGCGTCAGCAGCACCTGGCAACGGCGCTGGGGAGCGGAAAGTACAGATGGTGGAGCAAGCGTTGACATCATCTGTAGGATCTCCCGTAAGTATGTTTGATAAGAATAGCTAAAGTTTGCTCATAGATTTGGAGAATGGAATGCTTTCCACCAGGAATGCTGGAGAGCGTCACAGAATTTTTAACGTGCGGAACAGATAGCAGGAGTGGAACGCAGCGCGTTAACTGGCTTTTTCACTGTTTTATCTTCTATTGAGACATAAAAAAACCCGCCTGAGGGTGACGGGTTGAGAAGACGAGTGGAAATGCGCGGTCTGGTGTTACTGCTCGCGGCTCAGCGTTAATCCCACATCACCGCCAGGATGTACAGACAATAGCGTCTCTTTTGAGTAACCGCTTTCGCTCATCAGACAGGCGCAGGCGGCGTCAAAGATAGCCAGGACCAGTAAAATTGAGGTGGTGGCCAACATGTTCAACGGGTCGGCCTCACGCTGGACGCCGGTGGAAATCACCAGCCTCGACGCTTTAGCAATGGCTGAGTCGGCGTTTTCAGTCACGCTCAGGATGGGCACATTTCTCGCAGCCAGTCCGGGCAGCAGTCGGGTGAGTTCATCCGAATTTCCCCCGCGTGATAGCATAATGACCAGGTCGTCGGCGCGTAAAAAACCGAGATCGCCATGCGCCGCATCCGTCGCGTTGAGGTAAATCGCCGGACGTTCCACGCAGGCGAGCATGTGCGCAACTTTACGCGCCGCAATACCGGATGTACCGACGCCAGTGACGACGATTTTCCCCTGGCAACCGCGCAGCTCCGCCATTAGCGACTGCCAGACCGGTTCAGTCAGATGCTGTCCCAGACCTGCGAGGGCATCGCTATAGAGCTGAAATACGCCGGTGGCCTGAGACCAGGAGTCACTCATGCGTCCTCCTGCATCAGTTGGCGGTATTTCATATGATCCTGATACATCTCGTGGAATACCCGATATTTGCGATCGTAGTACTGCTTAATGCGATTGGTCTGCGGGGTCACCGTTTTACCAATCCGGCTCATTGCCGACATCGCTTCCGGGAACGTGTCGAACACGCCTGCAGCGATAGTCCCCATCATGGCGCCGCCCAGCAGCATGGCTTCGCTCTCTTCAGGCAGCAGCATGGCGCAACCGGTGGCGTTGGCATGCTCCTGAACGAAGATCGGGTTTTTCGTCCCGCCGCCGCTGGCCATAATCGTATCGATGGTGTAGCCGCTTTGGTTCATCGTTTCAATGATATGGCGCGTTCCCAGCGCAATGGCCTGGATGGTTGCGAGGTACTGGAGCGCCATATCTTCCGGCGTGCGGGACAGCTTCAGTCCGGTTATTGCTCCCGTGAGCGTGGGGTTAGCGCGCGGCGAGCGGTTGCCGTGGAAATAGGGCAGGATGTGCATGTCACGGGTCAAAAAGGCGATATCTTCCGGCTCACCAGCCATTTTGCGCAGCAGCGCATTCAGCACTTCATAAATGGTTTGCCCCTGAGACTTAGCCTGCGTTAGCAGGGTTTCGTAACACGGGTGCGACTGAATAACGTGGTCGATTAACGCCCCGGTTGCTGACTGCCCGCCTTCATTGAGCCAGTATTCCGGCAGTACGGCTGAGTAGTAAGGGCCCCAGACGCCGCCGATAAAACGCGGCTCTTTGGAAATTGCCATGTGTCCGGTGGAGGTGCCACCAATTAGCGCGACACGACGGTCAAAATCCGCCACCTCGCCGGAAACACCGCTTGCGCCGAGCGTACCGAGTGTGCCGGCGTGGGCATCGATTATCGAGACGCTGACCGCGGTCCCCGGAATCAGTCCCATTTCGCTGGCGGCGCGCGCGGACAGCCCGTGACCGAGCGGTTCGCCCATGGTTTTCACGTAGCGACCAATTTTGGCAGCATCATGTTCCAGCAGGTCTTCCAGACCAATCTGGCGGAAGTAGCTGGCATCCCATTTGTCTTCATGGCCCATATAGGTCCATTTACACACAGTCGAACACAATGAGCGTGTGTCATCGCCTGTTGCGCGCCAGGTCAGAAAATCAGGCAGATCAAAGTAGTAACCTGCATTGGCCCAGGTATTGGGCATATGCTGCTTCAGCCACAGCAGCTTTGGCGTTTGCATTTCCGGGGAGATAATGCCGCCAACGTAGTCCAGCACCCGATGATGCAGGGCGTTAATGCGTTCAGCCTGGGTAATGGCGCGGTGATCCATCCACACAATGATGTTCTGTTCGCTGCGCCCGGACGGGCTGATGGTCAGCGGTTTACCTTCTTTATCCAGCACCACCAGTGAGCAGGTAGCGTCAAAGCCCAGACCTTTCACCTGGATTGGGTTGATATCTGACTGGTTAATCGCATCGCGAACCGCGTTACACACCGCCTGCCAGATGTTATCGGAAGACTGCTCAACAAAATCGGCCTGCGGGCGGTAAATCTCGATAGCCCGACTGGCCTGGCCGACCATTCTGCCGTTGAGATCAAACACGCCGGCACGGGCGCTTCCGGTTCCGACATCCACACCAATAAAGTAACTTGCCATAATTTTTTCTCCTGAAATCAGGCTTTACGATTCTGTAATGCGATAAAGAGGATCAGCACCGCGCCCCACAGCGCCATCGTCAGATAGCTGCTGACCCCCAGCAAGTTAAGGCCGCTTTCCAGCATTTGTAGCACAATCAGCGCCAGTACCAGGCCGATAATGCGCCCGAAACCGCCATCCGGGTTGATGCCGCCGAGGACGGAGGCAAGGATGGTGACCAGCAGGTAGGACTCACCGTATCCGGCTTTTGCCGAGTTGAATTTCGCCATCATCAGAATGGCGGCGACCCAGCCGAGCAGGGCAGAAATCACGTACACGGAAATTTGTACCCGGACGGTATTTACGCCGCTGTAGCGGGTAGCCTGCTCATTGGAACCCACGAGATACAGACTGCGCCCAAGCGTGGTGTGCTCCAGCAGTACCCACAGCAGGATTGCCACCAGGAAAAAGAGCAGCAGCGCTACCGGAATACCGGCAATCGTGGCGTTACCAAGATATTGAATGGCGGTCGGGAAACCGGAAATCACTGTCCCATTGGAAAGCAGAATATTCAGCCCGGAGATAAGCGTCATCGTGCCGAGCGTGGCGAGAATCGGCGAAACCCCGACCCAGGCAATCAGCGCGCCGTTGAGCGTACCGATTGCGACCGCCACGGCAGCGCCTGCCAGCAGCGCCAGCACCAGAAACAGCGGGTTATCCGGATGGGTGACGATAATCGCCGCCATTACCAGCGAGCAGGCATTCGCTCCTGCAATTATCGACAGGTTTATGCCGCCGGTCAGCATGGTCATACCCATCCCGAGGGCCAGCATGCCAAGGATCGGCAGTTGCGAGCCAATCGACTGGAAGTTAGCGACGCTGAAAAAACGGCTGCCGAGCAGGGCCGAGAAGACCAGGGCGACGACCACAATAATGACGCATTGCAGACGAATGATGGCATCACCGGGTAAAAATCTGGCGATTGTTTTCATCTCAAAGCTCCCTTGCCAGTTTGCGTTTTTCGTTCCAGGCCGTGGCGCTAATGCTGACCAGGATAATGGCGCCGCTGAACACGGTGTGCCAGTAAGAGGAGACGCTGAGCAGCGTCAGGCCATTTTGTAAGAAGGCCAGCAGGACCACGCCGAGCAGGGTTCCGGTTAATGTTCCGCGTCCGCCGCTCATGCTGGTTCCGCCGAGCACGACCGCCGCCAGCACCGTCAACTCAAAGCCGAGCAGCGAATTGGGCGCAACTGACTGGGTGATTTGCGCCTGAACCACGGCGGCAACGCCTGCCAGAATACCCATGTAGCCATACACGTAGAAATGCAGCTTCAGCAGATTCAGCCCCAGGCGCGAAGCCGCATCACGATTACCGCCCATGGCGTAAACCTGACGGCCAAGACGGGTATAGTTCATCAGCACGGCGGTAAAGATGATCACAGCCGCCAGGCACAACAGGGGCAGTGTCAAGCCGTAGTCGTAGCCATCCGCCGCGGTGAACGAGAACCAATTGATGCCGTTCATAAACCAGTCCGGAAAGCCGTACAGCCAGGTGCCTTTGGTGGCGTACACCAGCAGACCGTAGTAAACGTTCAACGTGGCGATGGTAATGATGATGGCCGGAACGCGCAGCCAGTAGACCAGGAAGCCATTAATAAGTCCAAGCAACAGGCCCACCGCAATCGCGATGATTAACGCCAGCGCGAAGTTGCCGCCGTGGCCGATAACCCAACTGGCCATCGCATACTGGGCTATCGCGGTCATCGCCGGAAATGAGATGTCGATCCCGCCGGAAATCAGTACCACAAACAGCCCGCAGGCAAGGATGCCGAGAATCGCATAGCTGGTAGCCACATCCGTCAGGTTCCCCAAAGACAAGAACTCATCGGTGCTGATGCTCAGCCCAACGGCAAGGGCCACAACCAGCAGGCCCAGCCAAAATTCATGTTGCCCGATTAAACGGGAGAGATGCATCTTATTCATTGATTACCTCGACCACTTCAGCAATCTCCTCTTCACGGCACTGATGAGGATTAAATTCCGCCACCAGCCTGCCGCGACGCATCACCAGCACGCGGTGGCTGTTGTAATACGCTTCCGGGATTTCATCGCAAATCATCAGCACCGCCATACCCTGTTCCGCCAGATCGCGGGCTATCTGGTAAATACCCTCTTTGTTGGCGATATCTACGCCTACGGTAGGGGAGTCGAGGATCAGGATGCGGGGATTAGTCGCCACCCATTTGGCAATGGCGATACGCTGGGCATTACCACCGGAAAGGGTTTTAACCGGCAGGTGTGGATCGGACACTTTGATATTCAGCTCGCGGATCAAGTCGGCGACCAGTTTTTGCGCTTTACGATGATCGAGCAGGCCGCTGCCGGTATGCAGTTGATCAAACACCGTGACGATGGTGTTGTCGTAGATCGACTGCTCCATGATCAGCCCCTGCGTCAGGCGATCTTCTGAGACGTAGCCGATCCCATGTTTGATGGCATCATGGTTATTGCGAAGAGTGACCGGCTGGCCGTTAATGCGAATCTCACCGCTTTCTGGGTGCGTCATGCCAAACAGGCTCAGACAAAGTTCGGTGCGTCCGGCGCCCAGCAGGCCCACAATGGAGACAATCTCGCCGCCGTGCAGCGACAGATTAATGTTTTGGTATTTGCCTCTGCGGCTGAGGTTGCGCAGCTCCAGCAGGGGCTCTTGCTCAATAGCGGGTCTTTCCGGCAGCGGGCTATAGTGGAAGCGTTGTCCGGTCATCAGGAAAGCCAGCTCGTGGCTGTCGAGTTCGCTGGCAGGATAAGTGCCCACCAGTTTGCCGTCGCGCATCACGCTGATGCGGTCAGCCACTTCCATCACTTCATCCAGACGGTGGCTGACAAACACTACACAAATTCCGGCAGCTTTTAGTTCGTTAACGACCCGTAGCAGGCCATTAACCTCCTGACGGGTTAGTGAGGCGGTGGGCTCGTCCATAATCACCAGACGCGCGTCGGCGGCAATCGCCCGGCAAATGGCGACCAGTTGTCGGTCGGCAATCGAGAGTTTTTCAACCTTTTTATCGGGATCGATGTTCACACCGATGCGCTTCATGGCTGCCAGCGCCTGCTGCTTCATGGCGCCACGACGTACCCAGATATCGCCACCGGGCAGATAGCGGTTGACCGCGATATTCTCCGCGACGCTAAAGTTAGGGAACAACGACAGGTCCTGATAAATAACCTGAATGCCATAATGGGAAGAGAGCTGCGGCGTCAGGTGATGGAACAATTTGCCATCGAGTAAAATCTGCGCGCCTTTTTCCGGATGATAAACTCCGGAGATCACTTTAATAATGGTACTTTTACCACAGCCGTTTTGACCCGCCAGACAGTGAACTTCGCCTTTTCTCAGCGTCAGATTCACGTTATCCAGCGCCAGCACGCCCGGGAATTGTTTGCTGATATTCTCAAGAGTGATAAATGCGGTGGTGTCTGCCATGGACAATACCCCTGCGAGCGCCCGGATGGACGCTGAGTGTTTGTTTGGTTGATAGCGCCGGCCAGACGGCCGGCGTTAAGGTTCCCTGGTGTTGGCTAAAGCCTTAGAAACCAAGTGATTGTGCGTTGTCTTTGGTGACTTCGAGGATCTTGTTAAAGCGGATCACTTTCTTCTCCGTGTCGATATCGGCTTTCCCTAAACCATCGATACTCAGGTCGGCGTTAACTTCTTTGCCCTGCAACAGCTGATCGGCAACCGTTACCAGCGCGTAACCCGCGTCTTTTGGATCCCACAGCAGCGCTTTTTTGATATCACCGCGCATCAGGTAAGGTGCAGCCTGTGCTGGCATTGCAATCCCGACAACGGCGATTTTATCTTTGGCGCGTTTTTTCTGCACAGCCTGACCCGCCCCGATTGGACCCAGCGAGCCGAAACCGATAATGCCCTTCATCTGTGGATAGGTTTTCATCAGGTCCAGCGTCGTGGCGTAGGATTTATCGATGCTTTCCGCGACCGGCAGACGTGAAGTGACCTCAAACATTTCCGGATATTTTTCTTTCTGGTACTTAATTGCATAATCCGCCCACGCGTTATGCAGCGGCACAGTTAGTGAACCGACATAGATGGCGTAACCCCCTTTGCCGCCCATGTTTTTTGCTAACTCATCGACGTTAGCCTGCGCGTATTTTTCACTATCGATGGTTTCGATATCCCATTGGCCAATTTGCTCATCCGGGGATTCGTGCGTCAGAACGACAATGCCTTTATCGCGCGCTTTTTTCAGTACTGGCTCAAGGACCTTGGCGTCATTCGGTACCACGATGATGGCGTTGACGTTTTTGGCGATCAGATCCTCAATCACTTTGACCTGCTGTGCCGGATCCGGCGTGGAAGGCCCGGTCTGGTAAGCATTCACATCCAGTTTTTTTGCTGCTTCATTAACACCGGTTTCCATCCGGTTAAACCACGGAATCCCGGTGACTTTGGCAACCACAGCAATTTCATATTTTTCCGCCGCAAAGGACGTGCCGGACAACATGCATGCAGAAACCAGGGTTGCACTGAGTAATGCGAGTTTGAATTTCATAGTTGTACCTTTCGTAGGGGGCAGGACATGTCACGGCGTGAAGTTAACAACGAATGGAAGAGGGAATGAATCACAAGTTTGGTGAATGTGATCTATGCCCATTATTGTAATTTTATGGAAAATAAACGGTTAAATATTGGTTAAATTTGCACGGAAATACACTCAGGGATTTAAATTCAGTGTTAACAAAACATTAAAATGAAACCATAAATTAACAAATTTTTATCATTTTACTTAAGTTGTGGCGACGAAAAGGTATTTGAGAGGATGTTGCTGAAGAAGAAATTGTTGAAATTGAGAACTGAATCGATACCGGAAAAGGGGGCTCAACATTTTTTCGTTCAATGGTATCCTCAGCACACTTTCGCCAAACACAGCATCATTATTTGTGGCGGTGTAGATTTTTCTCGTGGAGAACTCATGCAAGGCGTTAAACGTATCATTATGACGTTGTTTCTCGCGATCCTGTCCTTTGGCGCAGGTGCGCATCCCCACAGCTTTATCCATTTGAAAACCGAGATAGTGAGCGAGAATGACCAGTTCGTCGCGCTAAAAATGCGCTGGACGATGGATGAAATCACCTCGGCAGATCTGCTTTACGATGCGGGAAATGCCAAGCCTGGTGATGAGATCTGGAAAAAACTGGCGGCAGAAGTGATGGCCAACGTCCTCGGGCAGCACTATTTCACCGAAGTGTGGCACGACGGGAAAAAGGTAAAGTTTAAAAACAGGCCGACGGAATATGGCATGGAGCGTGAAGAACATCAGGCAGTGCTGACGTTCGTGTTGCCGCTGGCAGAAGCTCAGCCGCTGAGCGGTCAAAAATATACCATTTCAACCTTCGATCCCACCTACTACGTTGATATGAGCTATGACAAAGACAGCGATGCCTGGCTGGCGCAGGCCATAAGTCAGCAATGCCGTATTTCAGTACATACGCCGACGCCGAATGAACAAATGCTGAGCTTTGCGCAGTCGCTGGATAAAGAAGACGCACCGCCGGAGGATATGGAATTGGGTAAACAGTTTGCACAGACGGTGACGCTGCAATGTCCGTAGTTTATCAACAACGCGCCGCCAGACGCCGCTGGCTCACGCTATGGCCGCTGGCGGTGTTTTTACTGTTGGCTGCAGTCGGCATACTGTGGCTATGGCAGGCCTGGCCGCAGGTGATGATGAAGAGTGTCGTCTGGCAGCGCGACGTTAACCAGCAGATGAGCGGTTTGCTGAAAGCCGTTGCCGCCAATCCGGCCCAGGCCGGGGGATCGCTGCTGTTGTTTAGTTTTCTTTATGGTGTGCTGCATGCGTTGGGACCAGGACATGGAAAAGTCGTCATTACCACCTGGCTGGCAACGCATCCCTCGAAGCTGAGGTCGAGTATTGGCCTGACGCTGGCCTCATCTTTATTACAGGGACTGGTCGCCATCGGGCTGGTGGTTGTGGTGCTCACCATTTTGCAGTTGCCTGCACGACAGCTACATATGAGTAGTTTCTGGCTGGAGAAAGGGAGTTATGCGCTGGTTGGCGTGTTGGGCGTTTTATTGTGCGTCCGTGCGCTGAAGAAATTGCGCCAGTTGCTGCGTCGCCCGAAATTTATCGCCTTCACGCCGCACCATGTGCATCACGAGGGATGTGGCTGTGGGCATCAGCATTTGCCTGATCCTGAACAGCTGCAAAGCGGTGATGACTGGCGCGCCCGGCTGATGATCGTTTTGTCTATGGGAATGCGGCCATGCTCCGGGGCAATTATGGTTTTACTGTTTAGCAAAGTGGTTGGCGTTTTTAGCTGGGGCATGGCGTCGGCGCTGGCGATGGCGGCAGGAACCTCTTTGACCATTACGTCACTGGCTTTGCTGGTACACAGTTTCCGCTCGCTGGCGGTGAGACTTAGCGGACATAAAGCACCGGTGCTGTGGCGACAGATTGGCTGGACGACGCTGGCATTAGCCGGTGGTGCGGTGCTGATTGCTGCTGCGATAGTGATGTGGGGGAGCGCGGTGCCGATGGGGCGAGGGATTAGACCGTTTTAATCAAAGCCGGATGGCGGCTTCGCCTTATCCGGCCTGTATCAACACGTAAGCCCGGTAAGCATGACACCACCGGGCTGTACTGAATTAACGCTTCAGCGCGTCGCTCAGTTCGTCACGCATGTTAGCCAGCATGGCTTTCACTACGCGCGGATTACCTGCAACGATGTTGCCAGTCGCCATGTAGTTATGACCGCCGGTGAAGTCGCAAACCAGTGCGCCTGCTTCACGAGCAATCAGCTCACCTGCGGCGAAATCCCATGGTTTCAGACCGATTTCGAAGTAACCGTCAACACGTGCAGCGGCAACGTAAGCCAGATCCAGCGCAGCAGAACCTGTGCGGCGGAAGTCAGCGCACTCGGTAAACATCTTGCCAAGAATTTTCATGTAAGACGCGGCGTGCTGTTTCGCTTTGAACGGGAAACCGGTGGCGATGATGGTGCCGTCCAGATCGCGTGCAGTGCTGCCACGCAGACGGTAGCCGTTCAGCTGTGCGCCCTGGCCGCGGGTTGCGGTGAACAGTTCGTTACGCATTGGATCGTAAACAACGGCGACTTCAGTACGGCCTTTAATGCGTACTGCGATGGAAACCGCGAAGTGCGGCAGACGTTTTACGAAGTTGGTGGTGCCATCCAGTGGATCGATAACCCATTGAACATCCTGATCTTCACCAACATGCTCACCGCTTTCTTCGGTGATGATGGTGTGCTGTGGGTAAGATTTGCGAATTGTTTCGATAATAATCGCTTCGGCGGCTTTATCGACGTTAGTCACGAAATCATTGCTGCCTTTCTGGCTGGTTTCTACAGAGTCTGGCGTTTCGTAGTGTTTGGCAATTACATTACCCGCCTTGCGCGCTGCGCGCACGGCGATGGTCAGCATCGGATGCATCGGTCTCTCTCACTGGATGTTAAAGAACGGGAAAACGGCGCAGAGTATAGCAGCGAGTTCGGAATATGTCTTCGTTTTATGATAATATGCCCGAATAATCTTTAGCCGAAGAAATACAATGCTGCAAAATATTCGAATCGTGCTGGTGGAAACCTCTCACACTGGCAACATGGGCTCTGTGGCCCGCGCAATGAAAACCATGGGTTTAACTAATCTGTGGCTGGTAAATCCACTGGTTAAACCGGACTCCCAGGCCATCGCCCTGGCGGCAGGTGCCAGCGATGTGATCGGCAGCGCGCAGATCGTCGACACTCTCGATGAAGCGCTGGCGGGTTGCAGCCTGGTGGTGGGTACCAGCGCGCGCTCCCGTACGCTGCCGTGGCCGATGCTGGATCCGCGTGAATGCGGTTTAAAAAGCGTCTCTGAAGCAACGAACTCGCCGGTGGCGCTGGTGTTTGGACGTGAACGCGTTGGCCTGACCAACGAAGAGCTGCAGAAGTGCCATTATCACGTCGCCATTGCCGCAAACCCGGAATACAGCTCGCTCAACCTGGCGATGGCGGTGCAGGTCATCTCTTATGAAGTTCGCATGGCCTGGCTGGCAACGCAGGAAAGCGACAAGACCGCAGAATACGAAGAAGCTGAGTATCCGCTGGTCGATGATTTAGAGCGTTTTTACGGTCATCTGGAACAAACGCTGCTGTCGACCGGGTTTATCCGCGAAGGACATCCGGGGCAGGTGATGAACAAGCTGCGCCGTCTGTTCACTCGTGCGCGTCCTGAGAGCCAGGAGCTGAACATTTTGCGCGGAATTTTAGCTTCTATAGAGCAGCAGAATAAAGGCAAGTAAGCGTCTTGATGTCGGATGGCTGCACGATTTCCAGGCCGGATTAGCGAAGCGCCATCCGGTAAATGAAAATGGCACTGAAGGTTAAATACCTGACTAAATTAGTCAAGTAAATAGTTGACTGATTTAGTCGGGAATGTCAGACTTGCCCCTGCTATGCAATACCCCCATTTTACAATAAAAAACCCCGGGCAGGGGCGAGTTTGAGGCTAAGTAAGACATGAGACTGACATCAAAAGGGCGTTATGCCGTGACCGCAATGTTGGACGTTGCGCTCAACTCCGAAACGGGCCCGGTACCGTTGGCTGATATTTCTGAACGTCAGGGAATTTCCCTGTCATATCTGGAGCAGCTGTTTTCCCGTTTGCGTAAAAACGGTCTGGTTTCCAGCGTACGTGGACCAGGCGGCGGGTATCTGCTGGGTAAAGATGCCGGCAGCATCGCAGTAGGTGAAGTGATTAGCGCTGTTGACGAGTCTGTAGACGCGACCCGTTGCCAGGGCAAAGGCGGTTGTCAGGGCGGCGATAAATGCCTGACCCACGCGCTGTGGCGCGATCTGAGCGATCGTCTGACCGGTTTCCTCAACAACATTACGTTGGGCGAACTGGTGAATAATCAGGAAGTCCTGGATGTGTCTGGTCGCCAGCACACACATGACGCTCCACGCAGCACCCGCACGCAAGACGCTATCGACGTCAAACTGCGTGCCTAATAAAAATTACGCAATATCTTCTGGTTGCATCAAGGCAGCCAGAAAGATGAAGCGTAAAAAGTATTTCAGAATCAGGCCGGGGTGCCAGACGCCCCGTTAACTCGGTCGTACATCCAGCCGGTTGCCTGGTTCCTTGCATTGAAGCGATGTACGGAGTTTATAGAGCAATGAAATTACCGATCTATCTCGACTACTCCGCAACCACGCCGGTGGACCCGCGTGTTGCCGAGAAAATGATGCAGTGTCTGACCCTGGACGGAAACTTTGGTAACCCAGCTTCCCGTTCACACCGTTTCGGCTGGCAAGCTGAAGAGGCGGTAGATATCGCCCGCAATCAGATCGCTGATCTGGTCGGTGCCGATCCGCGTGAAATCGTCTTTACTTCCGGTGCGACGGAATCCGATAACCTGGCGATTAAAGGTGCAGCCAACTTTTACCAGAAAAAAGGCAAGCACATCATCACCAGCAAAACCGAACACAAAGCCGTGCTGGACACCTGCCGTCAGCTGGAGCGCGAAGGGTTTGAAGTGACCTACCTCGCCCCGCAGCGTAATGGCATTATCGACCTGAAAGAACTTGAAGCGGCAATGCGTGACGACACCATTCTGGTCTCCATCATGCACGTTAACAACGAAATCGGCGTGGTACAGGATATCGCAACCATCGGCGAAATGTGCCGTGCTCGCGGCATCATCTATCACGTTGATGCGACCCAGAGCGTGGGCAAACTGCCTATCGATCTGAGCCAACTGAAAGTTGATCTGATGTCCTTCTCCGGCCACAAAATTTATGGCCCGAAAGGTATCGGCGCGCTGTACGTTCGTCGTAAACCGCGTATTCGTATTGAAGCGCAGATGCACGGCGGCGGTCACGAGCGCGGTATGCGTTCCGGTACGCTGCCTGTGCACCAAATCGTTGGGATGGGTGAAGCTTACCGTATCGCCAAAGAAGAGATGGAAACCGAGATGGCGCGCCTGCGCAGTCTGCGTAACCGTCTGTGGAACGGCGTGAAAGATATGGAAGAGGTGTACCTCAATGGTGACCTCGAGCAGGGCGCACCGAACATTCTCAACGTCAGCTTCAACTTTGTTGAAGGCGAGTCGCTGATTATGGCGCTGAAAGACCTGGCTGTGTCCTCCGGTTCTGCATGTACCTCTGCAAGCCTGGAGCCATCCTACGTGCTGCGCGCGCTGGGGATGACCGACGAGCTGGCACATAGCTCAATTCGTTTCTCTTTAGGTCGTTTCACTACCGAAGAAGAGATTGACTACGCCATCAATCTGGTTCGCAACTCCATTGGCCGCCTGCGCGACCTTTCCCCGCTGTGGGAAATGTTCAAACAGGGCGTGGATTTGAACAGTATTGAATGGTCACATCACTAATCGGTACCGATAAGGAGAATTCATCATGGCTTACAGCGAAAAAGTAATCGATCATTACGAGAATCCACGTAACGTGGGCTCTTTTGACAACAGCGACGAGAACGTGGGCAGCGGCATGGTGGGTGCACCGGCCTGTGGCGACGTGATGAAGTTGCAGATCAAAGTCAACAATGAGGGTATCATTGAAGACGCGCGTTTCAAGACTTACGGCTGCGGTTCCGCTATTGCCTCCAGCTCTCTGGTTACCGAATGGGTAAAAGGGAAATCTCTGGACGAAGCACAGGCGATCAAAAATACCGATATCGCCGACGAGCTTGAACTGCCACCAGTGAAAATTCACTGCTCTATTCTGGCTGAAGACGCGATTAAAGCCGCGATTGCGGATTACAAAAGCAAACGTGAAGCAAAATAATTAAGAGTTGAGGTTTTATTATGTCGATTACCTTAAGCGACAGTGCAGCAGCGCGTGTAAATACCTTCCTGGCAAACCGCGGTAAAGGGTTTGGTCTGCGTCTGGGCGTGAGAACCTCCGGCTGCTCAGGTATGGCTTATGTACTGGAATTTGTTGACGAGCCGGCGGCTGAAGATACCGTGTTTGAAGACAAAGGCGTAAAAGTCGTGATCGACGGTAAGAGCCTGCAATTCCTCGACGGTACGCAGTTAGACTTCGTCAAAGAAGGTCTGAACGAAGGGTTTAAGTTCACTAACCCGAACGTGAAAGACGAATGTGGATGCGGCGAAAGCTTCCACGTGTAACGCGCTTACTGATAACCCCACCGTGGTCGCCTGCGCGTGGGGTTTGTTTTACCTGACTCTCTGGTTTTGCCTCATCGAACAACAGAGAATCGATGCCCTGAGAATGTTATGGACTACTTCACCCTCTTTGGCTTACCGGCCCGTTATCAGCTCGATACTCAGGCGCTGAGCCTACGTTTTCAGGATCTGCAACGTCAGTATCATCCTGATAAATTCGCCAGCGGTTCTCAGGCGGAACAACTTGCTGCGGTTTCGCAGTCCGCCACTATCAACCAGGCCTGGCAAACGCTGCGTCATCCTTTGATGCGCGCCGAATACTTGTTGTCTTTACACGGCTTTGATATCCGCAGCGAGCAGCACACGGTGCGCGATACCGCGTTCCTGATGGAACAGCTGGAGCTGCGCGAAGAGCTGGACGAGATTGAACAGGCAAAAGACAATCAACGGCTGGATGCGTTTATGCAACGCGTCAGCGAAATGTACAACGTTCGCCATCAACTGATGGTGGAACAGCTGGATAGCGAGACGTGGGACGCAGCGGCAGATACCGTGCGTAAGCTGCGTTTTCTCGATAAACTGCGAAGCAGTGCAGAACAACTCGAAGAAAAACTGCTCGATTTTTAATTTCCGGAAGCGAAAATGGCCTTATTACAAATTAGTGAGCCTGGTCTGAGCGCCGCGCCGCACCAGCGTCGTCTGGCGGTCGGTATCGATTTAGGCACCACCAACTCCCTGGTTGCGACCGTACGCAGCGGCCAGGCCGAAACGCTGGCAGATCATGAAGGTCGCCACCTGTTGCCGTCAGTGGTTCACTATCAGCAGCAGGGCTACTCGGTCGGTTACGATGCCCGCGCCAATGCTGCGCTGGATACGGCAAACACCGTCAGCTCGGTAAAACGCATGATGGGCCGCTCCCTGGCGGATATCCAGGCGCGTTACCCGCATCTGCCTTATTCATTCCAGGCGAGCGAAAACGGCCTGCCGATGATTGAAACCGCTGCCGGTTTGCTTAATCCGGTGCGCGTATCCGCTGACATTCTGAAAGCGCTGGCCGCGCGGGCAACCGAATCGTTGTCCGGCGAACTGGATGGCGTAGTGATCACCGTTCCGGCTTACTTTGACGATGCACAGCGTCAGGGGACGAAAGACGCCGCGCGTCTGGCGGGCCTGCACGTATTGCGTCTGCTGAACGAACCGACCGCTGCGGCGATCGCTTATGGCCTGGATTCCGGTCAGGAAGGCGTGATCGCGGTCTATGACCTTGGCGGCGGTACTTTTGATATTTCTATTCTGCGCCTGAGTCGCGGCGTGTTTGAAGTGCTGGCGACCGGCGGTGATTCCGCGCTCGGCGGCGACGATTTTGACCATCTGCTGGCCGATTACATTCGCGAGCAGGCGGGCGTTGCCGATCGCAGCGATAACCGCGTACAGCGCGAACTGCTGGATGCCGCGATTGCAGCGAAAATCGCACTCAGCGACGCCGATTCTGTGACGGTTAACGTGGCGGGATGGCAGGGTGAAATCACCCGTGAAACCTTTAATGAACTCATTTCCGCACTGGTTAAACGTACGCTGCTGGCCTGCCGCCGTGCGCTGAAAGATGCGGGCGTTGAGCCGCAGGATGTGCTGGAAGTGGTAATGGTCGGTGGTTCAACGCGCGTGCCGCTGGTACGTGAACGCGTCGGTGAATTCTTTGGCCGTACGCCGCTGACCTCTATCGACCCGGACAAAGTGGTCGCTATCGGTGCGGCAATCCAGGCGGATATTCTGGTCGGGAATAAACCGGACAGCGAAATGCTGCTGCTGGACGTTATCCCGCTGTCTCTGGGACTGGAAACCATGGGCGGTCTGGTGGAGAAAGTGATCCCGCGTAACACCACTATCCCGGTGGCGCGCGCGCAGGACTTCACCACGTTTAAAGATGGCCAAACCGCGATGTCCATTCACGTGATGCAAGGCGAGCGTGAGCTGGTGCAGGACTGTCGTTCACTGGCGCGTTTTGCGCTGCGCGGTATCCCGGCGTTGCCGGCAGGCGGCGCGCATATCCGCGTGACCTTCCAGGTCGATGCTGATGGGCTGCTGAGCGTCACCGCTATGGAGAAATCCACCGGCGTTGAGTCCTCGATTCAGGTCAAACCGTCCTACGGTCTGACCGACAGTGAAATCGCCTCCATGATTCAGGATTCGATGAGTTTTGCCGAGCAGGACGTTAAAGCTCGTATGCTGGCAGAACAGAAAGTCGAAGCGGCACGCGTACTGGAGAGTTTATCCGGTGCGCTGAACGCTGATGCCGCGCTGTTAAGCGCCGCAGAACGTCAGGCTATCGACACCGCCGCCGCGCACTTGAGCGAGGTAGCACAGGGTGACGATGTTGACGCGATAGAACAAGCCATTAAAAACGTAGACAAACAAACCCAGGAATTCGCCGCTCGCCGTATGGACAAATCCGTCCGTAGCGCGCTGAAAGGCCATTCCGTGGACGAGGTTTAATATGCCAAAGATTGTTATTTTGCCTCATCAGGATCTCTGTCCCGATGGCGCAGTTCTGGAAGCTGAGACCGGCGAAACCATTCTCGACGTTGCCCTGCGTAACGGTATCGAGATTGAACACGCCTGTGAAAAATCCTGTGCCTGCACGACCTGCCACTGCATCGTACGTGAAGGTTTTGATTCTTTGCCGGAAAGCACAGAAGAAGAAGACGACATGCTGGATAAAGCCTGGGGACTGGAGCCGGAGAGCCGTTTAAGCTGTCAGGCACGGGTAACCGAGGACGATTTAGTGGTCGAAATCCCACGTTACACAATCAATCATGCACGTGAGCATTAACAGAGGGTAGTATGGGACTGAAGTGGACCGATAGCCGCGAAATCGGCGAGGCGCTGTACGACGCGTTCCCCGATCTCGATCCCAAGACCGTTCGTTTCACCGATCTGCACCAATGGATCTGTGACCTGGAAGAGTTCGATGATGATCCACAGGCATCGAACGAAAAAATCCTTGAGGCCATTTTACTGGTCTGGCTGGACGAAGCCGAATAAGTCAACGGGCTGCCCACGGGTGGCCCGTTTTCCTGTATGCGCGAAATAAGGATAAATAAAATGACAGAAGCCATGAAAATTACGCTTTCCACGCAACCCGCTGACGCTCGCTGGGGTGAAAAGGCGACATACAGCATTAATAATGACGGTATTACCCTGCACCTGAACGGAAAAGATGATCTCAGCCTTATCCAGCGCGCCGCGCGTAAAATTGACGGCCTGGGTATTAAACATGTCCAACTGGATGGTGAAGGCTGGGATACCGAACGTAGCTGGGCGTTCTGGCAGGGTTACAAAGGACCAAAAGGCACCCGCAAAGTTGAGTGGGCCGCTCTGGACGAGGCGCAGCGCAAAGAGCTGGATAACCGTCTGAAGATTATTGACTGGGTGCGCGATACCATTAACGCACCTGCAGAAGAGCTGGGCCCGGAACAGCTGGCGCAACGCGCGGTAGATCTGCTGTGTGGCGTGGCCTGCGACAACGTCTCGTACCGTATCACCAAAGGTGAAGATCTGCGCGAGCAGAACTACATGGGGCTGCATACCGTAGGTCGAGGCTCTGAACGCCCGCCGGTGCTGCTGGCGCTGGATTACAACCCGACTGGCGACAAAGAAGCTCCAGTTTATGCCTGCCTGGTTGGCAAGGGAATTACCTTTGACTCCGGCGGATACAGCATCAAGCAAAGCGCATTTATGGACTCAATGAAGTCCGATATGGGCGGTGCGGCAACGGTCACCGGCGCGCTGGCGTTTGCCATCACCCGTGGCCTGAACAAGCGTGTGAAGTTGTATCTGTGCTGCGCGGATAACCTGATCAGCGGCAACGCCTTTAAGCTTGGCGATATCATTCACTATCGCAACGGTAAAAAAGTTGAAGTGATGAATACCGATGCTGAAGGGCGTCTGGTGTTGGCCGATGGCTTAATCGACGCCAGCGCGCAAAAACCGGAACTGATCATTGATGCCGCCACGCTGACCGGCGCGGCGAAAACCGCACTGGGCAACGATTACCACGCGCTGTTTAGCTTTGATGACCAACTGGCCGCGCGTTTGTTGGCAAGTGCGGCGCAAGAAAACGAGCCGTTCTGGCGTTTGCCGTTGGCAGAGTTCCACCGTAGCCAACTGCCGTCAAATTTTGCTGAGCTGAATAATACCGGCAGTGCGGCCTACCCAGCGGGTGCAAGCACCGCGGCGGGCTTCCTGTCCCATTTCGTGGAAAATTACCAGCAAGGCTGGCTGCACATCGATTGCTCTGCAACCTATCGCAAAGCGCCGGTTGAGCAGTGGTCTGCGGGCGCAACCGGTCTGGGTGTGCGCACCATCGCGAATCTGCTGACCGCATAATTCACGACTGTATTGCCGGATGGCGCTACGCTTATCCGGCTTACATGTATTCATCCAATTTGTGATACTTATGTCCGAAACAAAAAATGAATTAGAAACGTTGCTGGAGCAAGCAGCGACAGAGCCTGCGCATCGTCCGGCATTTTTCCGTACTTTACTGGAATCCACCGTCTGGGTGCCGGGAACTGCCGCAGAAGGCGAGGCGGTGGTAGAAGACAGCGCCCTCGACCTTCAACACTGGGAAAAAGAAGACGGCACGACCGTGATCCCGTTCTTCACCTCCCTGGAAGCCCTGCAACAGGCGGTTGAAGATGAGCAAGCATTTGTCGTTATGCCGGTGCGTACGCTATTTGAAATGACGCTTGGCGAAACGCTCTTTCTCAACGCTAAACTGCCGACCGGCAAAGAGTTTATGCCGCGTGAAATCAGCCTGCTGATGGGGGAAGAGGGTAATCCGCTAAGCACCCAGGAAGTACTGGAAGGTGGTGAATCGCTGATCCTTTCTGAAGTCGCCGAACCTCCGGCGCAGATGATTGACTCACTGACCACGCTGTTTAAAACCATTAAGCCGGTAAAACGCGCATTTCTCTGTTCAATCAAAGAAAGTGCGGAAGCCCAGCCGAATCTGCTGATTGGTATTGAAGCTGAAGGTGATATTGAAGAGATCATCCATGCTGCGGGAAGCGTCGCGACCGATACGTTGCCGGGTGATGAACCCATTGATATCTGCCAGGTGAAGAAAGGTGAGAAGGGCGTGAGTCACTTTATCACTGAGCACATCGCACCGTTCTACGAACGCCGCTGGGGCGGTTTCCTGCGCGACTTCAAACAGAACCGGATTATCTGAGGCATTCGGGGTGAGCGCTCACCCCGTTGCTTCCAGCAGCAACAAATCCATGAGTAGCACCAGATTCGATTCAAAAGAGGTCACTCCGGCGGCCTCAGCGGCAAAGTGTACCGCTTCGTCATATAGCGCAAAGTGCAAATCCGCCATGCCCGCCAGCGAATTGGCCGACGCACGGGTAAAGGCCACAATCGTCATGCCAACGTTTTGCGCAATCCTGACTTTATCAATAACCTGTTCCGTTTCGCCGCTGCGTGACACCGCGACGAATACCTGATAGCGGGCGGCATTACTGAGAAAGATGTTCCGGCTGTCACCTGGCCCGGAAATAAAAGCGGTCTTACCGAGAACCTGCAATTTTTTGGTCAGATACTCCGCAAACAGATAGGAAAATCCGGCGCCATACAGAAAGAAACTCTCCTTTTGCCGTAATAAATCAACAAAATGGCGACGTTTTTCCTGGGTATTCCATTGAAAAGTAAGCTGATAGTTGGCGATGAAACGGCTAAGCATCGCCGGTAACTCGCCGCTGTCCGCGGTCTGCGCTGCGATGTGCGGCGTATCGGAGAGCAGCTGTTTGCAGTGCCATATAAACTCGCTGAAACCGCTGAAGCCCAGTTTCTGACACAAGCGCATAATGGTGGCGGTGGAAACAAAAGTCGCCTGGGCCAGCTCACGTACCGTGATGTTACCTACCAGCAGCGGATGCTGTGTCAGGTGCGCCAGCACACGGTACTCTGCGCGGGTAAGCGGTTCTCCGCGCGTCAGCAGAGAGGCAAGCCGGTTGTCCATGATCAGGCCGGTTTCACTTGCCGGGCAGGAAGGGAGAAATATGGGATAGTCATTGGGCCTCCGTTTTCATCAATTCGCGGAATTGTCGGTGTTTTCATCCACACCGACAAGTCTTCCGCACCAGACTTTAGCGCAATTCCCCCTCCTGCCAGGCTTTTTTCAGCGCTGGCCAGTAGTCCCGGTTAGCCTCGATCATCTCATCAAGGAGGGTTTTGGCATGTACCATGGTTGGCACCGTCCGGTTCAGCGTGAAAGCCTGTAGTGCCTTCTCGTAGCTGCCTTCAATGGCGGCCTCAACCAGCAGTTGCTCTGAGGCCAGCTGTTGCATCAGCAGCGTCTGGTGAAACAACGGTACTGCCCCCATGCGAACCGGTTCAGCTCCCTGTGAAGTGATGTACGCAGGTACTTCGACCATCGCGTCATAGGGCAGATTGGCAATCGCGCCTCTGTTTTCAACAATCACCAGGTGACGCTGGCGTAAATCAAAAGCCAGGCTACAGGCGACATCAACGATAAACGCGCCGTGAACTCCGACGTGAAACGCATCGGGCAAAATCCCCGTGCTCTGGTATTCCTGAGCCGCGGCGAATAATTTCTTCTCACGCCCCTCCATCACTTCGTTGGCCCGGGTGTGGTCTGGATCCTGATGGGCCACGATCTGTTCCGACATCAGGTAATACTGTAAATACGGATTCGGCAGATATTCCGGGAAGTTGTCCATGATCGGCTTGATGTTACGCCATGTTTTGACCCATGAAGGATCGGCATGCTGCGGATCCGTTTGTGCGGCATCTTCTGTCAGCAGGCCGAATTTAGCGATATGCCGCCGTAACGCCGGGAGCTGGTCTTCGCCATCAACCCGCACGCGGGTAAACCAGCCAAAGTGGTTAAGGCCGAAGTAGTCCACCTCCAGCTTATGACGGTCAACGCCCAGAATCGCACCCATGTTACGCATTGCAGCGACCGGCATATCACAAATATTGAGAACCCGCGCGTTCGGGCGTAAGCGACGTACCCCCTCTGCCACAATCGCCGCCGGATTGGCGTAATTGACAATCCACGCCGCTTTATCGGCAAAACGTTCGACCAGATCGATTAGCTCCACCATCGGCAGAATGGTGCGTAGCCCGTAGGCTAAACCACCGGGGCCGCAGGTCTCCTGGCCGACGACGCCGTGTTTTAACGGGATTTTTTCGTCCAGCTCGCGCATTTTGTACTGGCCTACGCGCATCTGCGAGAAAATAAAATGCGCCCCGCGAAAGGCCGTTTGCGCATCGCGGGTTACGGTAAATTTAATTGACTGGCTGTGATCGCGGATCACTTTTTCAACCACCGGTGCAATGGTGCTTTGACGTGCTTCGTCAATGTCATACAGACGAATTTCAGCCAGCGGAAAATCGGCAAGACGCACCATCAGACTTTTGACAATCCCGGGCGTATAAGTGCTTCCACCGCCAGCAATGGATAAAATAAAAGGGGGGGTAAACATGATTGGCTCCTTCAGAGAAACGCCTCTACGGCTTCTCGCATTTTCTTAACGTGCAGTCCGTAGACCACCTGAACGTTATTACCTTGTTTAATGACGCCTTTCGCGCCGGTCGCTTTGAGCTGCGGCTCGTTGATGATGGCGATATCTTTCACGGTGACGCGCAGACGGGTGTAACAGTTATCAACCACTTCAATATTGGCGCGACCGCCCAGCCCGGCAATAATGGCTTCGCCAGAATCATCGCGGCCTTTTGCCTGATAATCTTTTTTGCTGTACAAACGTGTCTCCCGCGCGTCCTCCTCACGACCTGGCGTTTTCATATCGAAATAGCGGATAAGAAAGCGAAAGATGACGAAGTAGAGAACGAACATCATCATCCCGACCGCGATGTACATTGGCCAGTTAGCCTTTTCGATGCCCAGCGGCAGGTTGTAGAGAATGAAGTCAATGACGCCGTTGGCGCCGATGGCGTGAACATCCAGCAGAGAAAACAGCATCATGCCGATGCCGGTCAGCACCGCGTGTACCACAAACAGCAGCGGAGCGACAAACAGGAAGGAAAACTCAATGGGCTCGGTGACGCCGACCAGTAATGAGGTCAGCGCGGCGGGGAGCAGAATGGCCTTCGCGGCAGCCCTGCGCTGTGGCGTGGCCGTCATATACATAGCCAGCGCGGCGGCAGGCAGGCCAAACATTTTACTGATGCCGCGAGCGTCCCACACCACCGTATTGCTGAGCTGTGCCACTGTCGGACAGGCCATCTCGGCGAAATAGATGTTGCGCGCCCCCTGATACACATTACCGCAAACCTCGGCAGTGCCGCCCAGTTCGGTATACAGAAACGGCGTGTAAACCAGGTGGTGTAGTCCGGTCGGCACCAGAATGCGTTCAAGAAAACCGTAAATAGCGACGCCGTAAGGTCCAGCGTCTTTAATGGTCAACGCCATGGTACTGATGCCATGCTGACCGAAAGGCCACAGTTCGCTCATCGCTACGCCGAGAAGCATTGAGGTGGGCAGAATAATGATGGCGACGAAACAGTGGCCTGAGTAAATCGCCATCGCGCCGCTGAACTGCACGCCGGAATAGCGGTTATAGAGATAACCTGCCACGACGCCCAGCAAAATCCCGGCAAAAACGCCCATCTCCAGCACCTGCACGCCAAGCACCATACTCTGACCCGCACCGCGCATCTGATCCGTCGCAACCAGATCGCCGCGTAGCTGAAGCGTGACGTTCATCGCGTTGATAAAAACAATAAAAGCGACAAGACCTGTCAAGGCCGCATAACCTTTATCACGGGTGGCAAGGCCAATGGGAATACCGACGGCGAAAACCAGCGCCAGGTTTGCCAGTACAGATACGGCGGATTTCGCAATTAACTGACCACTGTTTTGTAAAATGGGATGAGCGAGAAAAGGCAAATATTGCGCAAGATTGCCATTGCTAAGGACGTTACCGAAGGCAATGAATAAGCCCACGATCGGGAGAATGAGCACCGGACCATAGAGCGATTTGCCAAAATTTTGTAGGGCATTGACAGCTCTTTTCATCATGTTCTCTCTTATATGAACCGCACATCAGAGTGCGAAAACAGGACAAAGTTAGCAGCGTCAAAGGGGAGAATTCTAGCTATCTGTTTGTTTTAAAAACAAATGACGCATAACGTTACATGTAACGTTATGCGTTGTGAGCGGGGTAACAGCAGGGGGAGGGTTAAGCAGAGGGATTATGGGCGGCCGGTTCTACCGGTAAATCGTTACGCGCGCCCCATTCGCTCCATGCACCGTCATACAATGCGACGTTAGAAACGCCCAGTGTGGCAAGCGCCAGCACAACCACCGCCGCCGTGACGCCTGAGCCGCAGCTGGCGATAATGGGGCGGTCAAAGCTTACGCCGTGGCTGAAGAAAATAGCATCCAGTTCGTCGGTAGTTTTCAGTTCACCGTCACGAACCAGCTCTGTCCACGGTACGTTAAGCGCACCAGGCACATGGCCACGCTTGAGGCCCGGACGCGGCTCGTCAACTTCGGCATTAAAACGCGCAGCCGGTCGGGCATCGACGATCTGCGCTGTTTTTTCATGACTGGCCAGCAGTACGTCGGTAACGCGCACAACCGCTTCAGGCGTAAATGCCACGTTAAATTCACCTTCCGGTAAATCCTCATTTCCTTCTTTGAGCATTAGCTCATCGCGCTGCCAGCCAGCCAGACCGCCCGCCAGAATGGAGACATTCTCGACACCAAATGTCCGCAGCATCCACCATGCGCGCGGCGCGGAAAACAGGTTGCCATCATCGTAGACAACCAGGTGTTTATCCTGATGAACGCCCAATTCGCGCATCGCTACGGCAAAGGCTTCCGGTCGCGGCATCATATGCGGTAGCGGTGACGTATGGTCGGAAAGCGCTTCAATATCAAAAAAGACTGCGCCAGGAATATGGCCCGCGCGATACTCCTCGCCAACATCGCGATCTTCCTGTCCTGGAGGTGCCATCCGGGCATCAAGAATTTGTATTTCCGGGTCGTCAATGTGTTCGGCAAGCCAGTCGGCAGCGACAAAAAAGGCGGTGGTCATAGGCATCTCCATTTTTACCAGGTTTTGGCAAATTGTCGGATGTTTAGGGCAATGCGACAAGTAAAAGAGGCTGATTTGTCAGGCGAATCCACATTAATCACGAAAAAATAGGACAACCTGGAACAGTTACTGGCTTCCACAGCCGAAAATCTGACGCATAATAGTTGTTCTACGTAGCTAACGGGCCACTACGGCCAGGGATGAAAAATGAAACATTTACGCGTAGCGGCCTGTATGCTGATGCTGGCACTGGTTGGGTGCGATAATAATAACGAAAAATCACCGACGGCTGCGAAGCCTGATGCGCCTGCACCGCAGACTGCGCCAGCAAAAGATAAGGCCCAATTACAAAAGCTGATTCAGCAAAGCCAGGGCAAGTCGCTGACGTTGCTTGATGCCTCCGAGGTCCAGCTCGATGGCGCGGCAACGCTCGTTTTAACCTTTTCCATTCCCCTCGATCCGGAACAAGATTTTTCTCGCGTAGTGCACGTTGTTGATAAAAAAAGCGGCAAAGTGGATGGTGCCTGGGAGCTGGCGCCAAATCTAAAAGAGCTACGCTTACGCCATCTCGAACCTAATCGGGAACTGGTGGTTACCATTGAGCGTGATTTACTGGCGCTGAATAAAGCGACGTTCGCTATCGATTATGAAAAAAACATTACCACCCGCGACGTCCAGCCAAGCGTAGGGTTCGCTAGTCGCGGCTCGCTGCTGCCGGGAAAAGTGATTGAAGGGTTACCGGTGATGGCCCTTAACGTTAATAGCGTGGATGTGAACTTCTTTCGCGTGAAGCCTGAGTCGCTCGGTGCGTTTGTCAGCCAGTGGGAATACCGTAATTCGTTGTCAAACTGGGAGTCAGACAATCTGCTGAAAATGGCGGAGCTGGTTTATACCGGACGCTTTGACCTCAATCCTGAGCGTAACACCCGAGAGAAGCTGCTACTGCCACTGAGCGATATCAAGCCGTTGCAGCAAGCAGGCGTTTACATTGCGGTGATGAATCAGGCCGGACACTATAACTACAGCAATGCTGCTACGCTGTTTACGCTCAGTGACATTGGTGTCTCTGCGCACCGTTACCACAATCAACTGGATGTCTTTACGCAGAGTCTGGAAAACGGCGCTGCGCAGCAGGGTATTGAGGTCACGTTACTCAACGAAAAAGGGCAGACGCTGGCGCAGGCTACCAGTGACGCGCAGGGTCACGTCAAGCTGGAAACCGATAAAGACGCGGCCTTATTGCTGGCCCGCAAAGACGGGCAAACCACGCTGCTGGACCTGAAGCTCCCGGCGTTGGATCTGGCTGAATTTGATATTGCCGGCGCGCCGGGATACAGCAAGCAGTTCTTTATGTTTGGCCCCCGAGACCTCTATCGCCCTGGCGAAACGGTGATCCTCAACGGATTACTGCGAGATAGCGACGGCAAAACGCTGCCTGACCAGCCGGTGAAGCTGGAGGTCGTTAAGCCCGACGGACAGGTGTTACGCTCGGTAGTGAGCCAGCCGGAAAACGGTCTGTATCGCTTTAGCTGGCCGCTGGACAGCAGCGCGCCCACCGGCATGTGGCATATTCGTGCCAATACTGGCGACAACCAGTCGCGGATGTGGGATTTCCACGTCGAAGATTTCATGCCTGAGCGGATGGCGCTCAATCTCACCGCCAATAAAATGCCGGTGGCTCCAACTGATGAAGTGAAGTTCTCGGTGGTGGGCTACTACCTGTACGGCGCGCCCGCCAACGGCAATGCTCTGCAAGGGCAGCTTTTCCTGCGCCCGTTGCGGGAAGCGGTGCAGGCATTACCGGGGTTCCAGTTTGGTAATATTGCCGAAGAAAATCTTTCTCGCAGCCTCGATGAGGTTCAGTTGACGCTGGATGATCACGGTCGCGGCGAAGTGACTACCAACAGCCAATGGCAGGAGACGCATTCTCCGTTACAGGTGATTCTGCAAGCCAGCCTGCTGGAGTCGGGTGGCCGTCCGGTGACGCGTCGGGTTGAACAAGCCATCTGGCCTACGGATACGCTGCCAGGTATTCGTCCGCAGTTTGCGGCGAGAGCCGTTTATGACTACCGCACCGATACTACCGTCAATCAGCCTGGCGTTGATGAAAACAGCAATGCCGCTTTTGATATTGTGTATGCCGATGCGCAAGGTGAGAAAAAAGCGGTGTCCGGTTTACAGGTGCGTTTGATCCGTGAACGCCGTGATTATTACTGGAACTGGTCTGAAGGCGAGGGCTGGCAATCGCAGTTCGATCAAAAAGATCTGGTTGAGGGTGAGCAGACCCTGGATCTTAAGGCCGATGAGACCGGTAAAGTCAGCTTCCCTGTCGAGTGGGGTGCCTATCGCCTGGAAGTGAAAGCTCCGAATGATGCGGTGAGCAGCGTGCGCTTCTGGGCTGGTTATAGCTGGCAGGATAACAGCGACGGCAGCGGGGCAGTGCGTCCCGATCGCGTGACCCTGAAACTGGATAAACCCGGCTATCGTCCCGGCGATACCATGAGGCTACACATTGCCGCACCCGCTGCTGGCAAAGGTTACGCGATGGTGGAGTCCAGCGAAGGCCCGTTGTGGTGGCAAGAGATAGACGTACCGACGGATGGTCTTGATATCTCCATCCCGGTCGATAAAACCTGGAATCGCCATGACTTGTATCTCAGCGCGCTGGTGGTTCGTCCTGGCGACAAGTCTCGTTCGGCAACGCCAAAGCGGGCAGTCGGCTTACTGCATTTGCCGTTAGGCGATGAAAACCGTCGTCTGGCGCTGGCGCTGGAAAGTCCGGCGAAAATGCGTCCAAATCAGCCGTTGACCGTCAAGATTAAAGCCAGCGTTAAAAATGGCGACGTGCCAAAACAGGTTAACGTGCTGGTCTCAGCCGTTGACAGCGGGGTGTTGAACATTACCGATTACGCCACGCCGGATCCGTGGCAGGCGTTTTTCGGGCAAAAACGCTATGGCGCGGATATTTATGATATTTACGGCCAGGTGATCGAAGGGCAAGGACGTCTGGCGGCGCTGCGCTTTGGTGGTGATGGCGATGAGTTAAAACGCGGCGGCAAGCCACCGGTTAATCACGTCAATATCGTGGCGCAACAGGCGCTGCCAGTGACGCTTAACGAGCAGGGCGAAGGTACGGTGACGTTACCAATTGGTGATTTCAACGGCGAGCTGCGGGTAATGGCGCAAGCCTGGACGGCGGATGATTTTGGCAGTAGCGAAAGCAAAGTGATTGTCGCCGCGCCGGTAATTTCTGAACTGAACATGCCGCGCTTTCTGGCGGGGGGCGATACCTCGCGCCTGACGCTGGACGTGACCAATCTGACTGACAAACCGCAAACGCTGATTATTAATCTCGCGGCCAGCGGTTTACTGGAGCTGATGGGGCAAGATCCCGCCCCGGTGAATCTGGCGCCAGGCGTACGGACTACGCTGTTTATTCCGGTGCGTGCGCGGGAGGGCTTTGGCGATGGCGAAATTCAGGCGCAAATTAGCGGTCTGAATCTACCGGGTGAAACGCTGCCTGTTCAGCATAAACAGTGGAAAATTGGCGTGCGACCGGCGTTCCCGGCGCAAACTGTTAATTACGGCGTCGCACTTCAGCCGGGCGCAACCTGGCAGATTCCGGGCGAAGAACTGACGAATTTCTCTCCTGTGACGATGCAGGGACAACTGCTGTTCAGCGGTAAGCCACCGCTGAATCTGGCGCGCTATATCCGTGAACTGAAAGCTTACCCTTACGGTTGCCTCGAGCAAACGGCGAGCGGGTTGTTCCCATCCTTATACACCAATGCCGCGCAGTTGAAGGCGTTAGGTATCGCGGGCGACAGCGATGAAAAACGCCGTGCGGCAGTAGAGATTGGCATCTCTCGTTTACTGCAAATGCAGCGTGATAACGGCGGTTTTGCGCTGTGGGATAAGAACGGGTCGGAAGAGTACTGGCTGACCGCGTATGTGATGGATTTCCTCGTTCGCGCGAATGAACAGGGCTATAGCGTTCCGGCAGAGGTGATTAACCGGGGTAACGAGCGGCTGCTGCGCTATTTGCAGGATCCGGGCATGATGTCGATTCGCTATACCGACGACGCATCAGCAAGCCGGTTTGCCGTACAGGCCTACGCCGCGCTGGTGCTGGCTCGTCAGCAGAAAGCCCCGCTCGGCGCGCTGCGTGAGATCTGGGAGCGTCGTGCACAGGCGGCTTCCGGTTTACCGCTGTTGCAACTGGGGATAGCGCTGAAAAACATGGGCGACGCCAACCGCAGTGAACAAGCGTTGACGCTGGCGCTGAATACGCCACGCCGTGATGCGCAGCAGTGGATGGCGGATTACGGCAGTCAGCTACGTGACAACGCGCTGATGCTGGCATTGTTGGAAGAGAACAAGCTTAAACCTGAAGTGCAGAATACGCTGCTGAACACTTTGTCAGAACAGGCCTTTGGGCAGCGCTGGCTCTCTACTCAGGAAAACAATGCGCTGTTCCTTGCCGCGCGTACGTTACAGGACTTGCCTGGCTCGTGGCAGGCGCAAACGTCACTCTCTGAACAGGCGTTAGCCGGGGAGAAATCACAAACGCGTAATCTGGATGCTGACGCGCTGTCTACGCTGAACGTCACCAATACCGGTAATCTGCCGCTGTGGCTGCGTCTGGATGTGAGTGGTTACCCGCAAACCTCGCCGACGCCTGCCAGCAACGTCCTGCACATTGAGCGTCAGATCCTGGGGCTCGACGGGAACAGCAAAGCGCTGGATTCTCTGCGCAGCGGCGAGCTGGTACTGGTCTGGCTGGAGGTGAAAGCCAGCCAGAACGTACCGGATGCATTGGTGGTTGACTTACTGCCAGCCGGCTTGGAGCTGGAAAACCAGAATCTGGCCAACGGCAGCGCCAGCCTGCAGGACAGCGGCAGCGAGGTAGCGAATTTGCTCAATCAGATGCAGCAGGCGGATATCCAGCACGTTGAATTCCGTGACGATCGCTTTGTCGCCGCGGTAGCGGTCAACGAAGGACAGCCGGTGACGCTGGTCTATCTGGCGCGGGCGGTAACGCCGGGGACCTATCAGGTTCCTGTGCCGCAGGTGGAGTCAATGTATGTTCCGCAGTGGCGCGCGACCGGTGCGACAGAGGGGCTTTTGATTGTCAGACCGTAAATGATGCGCGGGTTGGGGAAACGCGGCTGCTGGCTCTGGCTGGCAGCCGTTGCGCTATTGCTGGTAGCGGGGGTTTGGGCGGCAGATAAAATCTGGCCGCTGCCGCTTCACGAAGTCGATCCGGCACGTGTCGTGGTGGCTTACGATGGTACGCCGCTATGGCGCTTCGCCGACGCGGACGGTATCTGGCGTTATCCGGTGACTATTGATGAGGTGTCCCCCCGTTACCTTGAGGCGTTAATCAACTACGAAGACCGCTGGTTCTGGAAACATCCCGGCGTCAATCCGTTTTCAGTGCTGCGCGCGGCATGGCAGGACCTCTCCTCAGGTCGCGTCGTTTCAGGCGGCAGTACGCTCACCATGCAGGTCGCACGATTGCTCGATCCCCACCCGCGAACTTTCGGCGGCAAGTTCCGCCAGCTCTGGCGCGCATTGCAGCTGGAATGGCATCTTTCTAAGCGCGACATCCTGACGCTATATCTTAACCGTGCGCCGTTTGGCGGCACGCTGCAGGGCGTGGGTGCTGCGAGCTGGGCCTACCTTGGTAAATCTCCCGCACAGTTGAGTTATTCCGATGCCGCGCTGCTGGCCGTGTTGCCGCAGGCACCGAGCCGTCTGCGCCCGGACCGCTGGCCGGATCGCGCTGAAGCGGCGCGCAATAAAGTGCTTGAGCGCATGGCGACGCAGGGCGTTTGGCCTGCCAGACAGGTGCAGGAGTCACGCGAAGAACCGGTCTGGCTGGCGCCCAGACAAATGCCGCAGTTAGCGCCGTTATTCTCGCGCATGATGCTGGGAAAAAGCCGGAGCGATAAAATCGTGACCACCCTTGACGCCGGATTGCAGCGCCAACTGGAAGAGCTGGCGCAAAACTGGAAGGGCCGCTTACCTGCGCGCAGTTCGCTGGCGATGATTGTGGTCGATCACACTGATATGAGCGTGCGTGGCTGGGTGGGGTCGGTAGATATGAATGACGACTCCCGCTTTGGCCATGTGGATATGGTGAATGCGATCCGCTCGCCGGGCTCGGTGCTGAAGCCGTTTATCTATGGTCTGGCGCTGGATGAAGGATTAATTCATCCTGCTTCATTGTTGCAGGATGTGCCGCGTCGAACCGGAGATTATCGACCAGGGAATTTTGACAGTGGTTTTCATGGCCCGGTCAGTATGAGCGAAGCGCTGGTGCGCTCGCTGAATTTACCCGCCGTGCAGGTACTTGAAGCCTATGGCCCGAAGCGTTTTGCCGCATCGTTACGTAACGTTGGCTTACCGCTGTATCTGCCCGCAGGTGCCGCACCGAATCTGTCGCTGATTTTGGGCGGGGCAGGGGCCAGACTGGAAGACATGGCGGCGGCGTACAGTGCCTTTGCCCGTCAGGGAAAAGCGGGAAAACTGCGCCTGCAGCCAGACGATCCACTGCTGGAGCGTCCGTTGATGTCGGTGGGCGCGGCGTGGATTATTCGCCGCATTATGGCTGACGAAGCGCAACCGCTGCCGGATAACGCGCTGAGCAGAGTGGTTCCGCTGGCGTGGAAAACGGGTACCAGTTATGGCTATCGCGATGCGTGGGCGATTGGCGTTAACGCCCGTTATGTGATGGGTATCTGGACCGGTAGACCCGACGGTACGCCGGTGGTGGGCCAGTTTGGTTTTGCCAGCGCCGTGCCGCTGCTCAATCAGGTCAATAATCTTTTGCTCTCTCGCGGGACAAATCAGCCGGAGGATCCGCGCCCTGAATCCGTTAGCCGCGGCGTAGTGTGCTGGCCGGGCGGGCAGTCACTTGCGCCCGGAGACAGTAACTGTCGACGCCGTCTGGCAACCTGGCTGCTGGACGGCAGCCAGCCGCCCACGTTGTTATTGCCCGAACAGGAGGGCGTGAGTGGCATTCGTTTCCCCGTCTGGCTGGACGATGAAGGTAAACGTGTGGCGGCGGATTGCCCGCAGGCGCGCGAACAAACGTTAATCGTCTGGCCTTTACCGCTGGAGCCATGGCTGCCGGAGTCAGAGCGCCGTGGGGCGAGATTACCGCCGGTTTCTGCCACGTGTCCGCCGCTGGGGCAGGATGCTTCGCTGCCGTTGCAGTTGACAGGGGTTCGTGATGGCGCGATCGTGAAGCGTTTACCCGGTTCTGCGCTGGCCTCATTGCCGGTACAAACCAGCGGTGGGACTGGCGATCGCTGGTGGTTTCTTAACGGTGAACGGCTGGATGAACGCGGACGCCATCTTACGCTACTGCTGGCGACCAAAGGGGATTATCAACTGCTGGTGATGGATGACGCCGGACAGGTGGCGACGGTGAGATTTTCGTTGCAGTAGACCACCAGGTGACTTTTGTTGCTAAAATTCATCTTATTTTAAAGAAATGTTATCTTCGTCAATAGTCAATTGCCGGGATGCTCTTTATAATCCGCGCCAGGTAAACAACAACAAAACATCTTTTTCAGAGGTAATCATGGCTATTGAACGTACTTTTTCCATCATCAAACCAAACGCGGTGGCAAAAAACGTTATTGGGAGCATCTTTGCGCGCTTTGAAGCAGCAGGGTTCAAAATTGTCGGTACTAAAATGCTGCACCTGACCGTTGAGCAGGCGCGTGGCTTCTATGCAGAGCATGATGGTAAGCCGTTCTTTGACGGTCTGGTTGAATTCATGACCTCCGGTCCGATCGTTGTTTCTGTTCTGGAAAGCGAAAATGCCGTACAGCGTCACCGTGATCTGCTGGGTGCAACCAACCCGGCGAATGCGCTGGCGGGTACTCTGCGTGCAGACTACGCTGATAGCTTCACCGAGAACGGTACTCACGGTTCCGACTCCGTTGAATCTGCTGCGCGTGAAATCGCCTATTTCTTCGGTGAAGGCGAGGTTTGCCCGCGCACGCGCTAATCTCCTGCGTCTTTCACATCGCATTGTTTTCTATGCTTTCGGGGAGGCTCGAACGTGCCGCTTTCCTGCGATGCGAAATCCTTTGGAGAGGAATTAGCGATTTACATATTATTTTCGCTAATGCTTCGTGCAAACGTGGCATACCTGCGCCAGACTTTGTACAATGCAACGCCCCGGAAGAGCAGAACGCTTGCCGGGGCGTTTCTTTTTAACCCTCCACGGGCCACAACGTGTAACAACGAGGCCGGAAAAAATTATGTCTGAATTAGTTAACACCTCTGAAGTCGTCATTCCTGCGGTTCCAAATAAAAATGGAAAAATCAACCTGCTGGATCTGAACCGTCAGCAAATGCGCGAATTCTTCAAAGATATGGGTGAAAAACCGTTTCGTGCCGATCAGGTCATGAAGTGGATGTACCACTATTGCAGCGACAACTTTGATGACATGACTGACATCAATAAGGTGCTGCGTAACAAGCTGAAAGAAGTGGCTGAAATTCGCGCCCCGGAAGTGGTGGAAGAGCAGCGTTCTTCTGACGGTACGATCAAATGGGCCATCGCGGTTGGCGATCAGCGCGTAGAAACCGTGTATATCCCGGAAGACGATCGCGCGACCCTGTGTGTTTCTTCACAGGTCGGTTGTGCATTAGAGTGTAAATTCTGCTCTACGGCGCAACAGGGCTTTAACCGTAACCTGCGGGTGTCGGAAATCATTGGTCAGGTCTGGCGTGCGGCGAAAATCGTCGGTGCGGTGAAAGCAACGGGCGTGCGTCCTATCACTAACGTGGTGATGATGGGGATGGGCGAGCCGCTGCTCAACCTGACCAACGTGGTGCCAGCGATGGAAATCATGCTGGATGACTTCGGTTTTGGGCTGTCAAAGCGTCGCGTCACGCTCTCCACCTCAGGCGTTGTCCCTGCGCTGGATAAGCTGGGCGATATGATTGATGTCGCGCTGGCGATTTCTCTGCATGCGCCGAACGATGAAATTCGTGACGAAATTGTACCTATCAACAAAAAGTACAATATCGAAACATTCCTTGGCGCGGTTCGTCGTTATCTGGAGAAGTCCAACGCTAACCAGGGTCGTGTGACCATTGAGTATGTGATGTTAGATCACATCAATGATGGTACTGAACACGCGCATCAGTTGGCAGAGCTGCTGAAAGATACGCCGTGTAAGATTAACCTGATCCCGTGGAACCCGTTCCCTGGCGCGCCGTATGGCCGTAGCTCTAACAGCCGTATCGATCGTTTCTCCAAAGTGTTGATGAGCTATGGTTTCACTACCATCGTGCGTAAAACACGTGGCGATGACATCGATGCAGCCTGCGGTCAGCTGGCGGGTGACGTTATCGACCGTACCAAGCGTACTCTGCGTAAGCGTATGCAGGGCGACGCTATCGATATCAAGACCGTTTGATGTTGAGTGCACTACGGTATAATTCATGTACCGTAGTGCAACGTAAGCCAAATGAGGTTCTTTGTTGTTTTCGTGAGGTCAATAATAACGGTGCGTTTTTGTCGACTTTAAGGCAGTATGTAGCGGCGCAACAAGCCTTTAGCCCTCAGGTTTACGTTGTTTTGTCTTTGATAGTCTGACCGTTTTATACTGTCTGACGAAGGTTAACTGACCAGATGTTTCGCGGTGTGGGTGAGCATTGTGGCTCGCCGGCATCAGAACCCAAATTTACGCAGCTGTAGCGAATGAATACTGAAGCCACGCACGACAAAAATGAAGCACTATCCACCGGCGTTCGTCTGCGCAATGCCCGTGAACAACTCGGATTCAGCCAGCAGGCAGTCGCGGAGCGACTTTGCCTGAAGGTCTCCACGGTACGTGATATTGAAGAAGATAAGGCACCAGCCGATCTCGCTTCAACATTCCTGCGCGGGTATATCCGTTCTTATGCGCGTCTGGTGCATATTCCTGAAGAAGAACTGTTGCCAGGGCTGGAAAAACAGGCTCCGATTCGCCCAGCCAAAGTCGCACCGATGCAGAGCTTCTCGCTCGGTAAGCGTCGTAAGAAACGTGACGGCTGGTTAATGACCTTTACCTGGCTGGTGCTGTTTGTCGTTGTCGGACTGACGGGAGCCTGGTGGTGGCAGAACCATAAGGCGCAGCAGGAAGAGATCACCACCATGGCCGATCAATCCTCCGCTGAGCTGAATGCCGGTAAAGATGGTGCGCAGAACGTACCGTTAGATACCAGCGCCGCAGCGGGCCAGGATACTACCCCGGCTCCAGACGATGGCGCGGTGGCGGACGCAGCGCCTACGCCAGATGTTGCTGCAACCCCGGCACCTGCCGCTGATGCGCAGCAGAATGCCGTTGTGGCACCTTCTCAGGCTAACGTCGATACCGCAACTGCTGCGCCAGCTACCGCGGCGCCGCTGCCGACTGACCAGGCGGGTGTCACTACCCCTGCCGCCGATCCTAACGCACTGGTAATGAACTTTACTGCCGATTGCTGGCTGGAAGTGACCGATGCGACCGGAAAAAAACTGTTCAGTGGTATGCAGCGTAAGGACGGCAATCTGAATCTGACGGGTCAGGCACCGTACAAACTGAAAATTGGCGCTCCGGCGGCAGTGCAGATTCAGTTCCAGGGTAAACCTGTCGATCTGAGTCGTTTTATCAGAACTAACCAGGTTGCGCGTCTGACCGTTAATGCCGAACAATCACCGGCTCAGTAACAGACGGCAATGCGGGAGATTTTTTAATGCATAACCAGGCTCCAATTCAACGTAGAAAATCGACACGCATTTACGTTGGGAATGTGCCGATCGGCGATGGCGCGCCCATCGCCGTACAGTCTATGACCAATACGCGTACCACAGATGTGGAAGCGACGGTTAATCAGATCAAAGCGCTGGAACGCGTCGGCGCAGATATTGTTCGTGTCTCTGTACCGACAATGGATGCCGCAGAAGCGTTCAAGCTTATCAAACAGCAGGTTAATGTCCCGCTGGTTGCCGATATTCACTTCGACTATCGTATCGCGCTGAAGGTGGCGGAATACGGCGTCGATTGCCTGCGTATCAACCCAGGCAATATCGGTAATGAAGAGCGTATTCGCATGGTAGTGGACTGCGCTCGTGATAAAAATATTCCTATCCGTATCGGCGTCAACGCCGGATCGCTGGAAAAAGATCTGCAGGAAAAATACGGTGAACCGACGCCGCAGGCGCTGCTGGAATCCGCTATGCGCCATGTGGATCACCTCGATCGTCTGAACTTCGATCAATTCAAAGTCAGCGTTAAAGCGTCTGACGTTTTCCTCGCCGTAGAATCCTATCGCCTGCTGGCGAAACAGATCGTTCAACCGCTGCATTTGGGGATCACCGAAGCCGGTGGCGCACGCAGCGGGGCGGTAAAATCAGCGATCGGTTTAGGATTGCTGTTGTCCGAAGGGATCGGCGATACGCTGCGTGTCTCTCTGGCGGCGGATCCGGTGGAAGAGATCAAAGTTGGCTTCGATATCCTGAAATCGCTGCGCATTCGTGCGCGCGGGATCAACTTTATCGCCTGCCCAACCTGCTCGCGTCAGGAGTTCGACGTTATCGGTACGGTGAACGCGCTGGAACAACGTCTGGAAGATATCATTACGCCAATGGATGTTTCGATCATCGGCTGCGTGGTGAACGGTCCTGGCGAAGCGCTGGTTTCTACGCTGGGCGTCACGGGCGGTAACAAGAAAAGCGGTCTGTATGAAGACGGCGTGCGTAAGGATCGACTCGATAACGACGATATGATTACGCAGCTTGAAGCCCGCATTCGCGCCAAAGCGAGTATCCTGGACGAAGCGCGTCGTATTGACGTGCAGCAGCTTGAAAAATAACAACGTGATGGGAAGCGGCGTGCTTCCCGTGTATGATTGAACCCGCATGGCGCCCGCATTGTTCGGGTTAGCGCTGAGGGTTCATTTTTATATTCATAAAGAGAATAAACGTGGCAAAAAACATTCAAGCCATTCGCGGCATGAACGATTATCTGCCTGGCGAAACCGCCATCTGGCAGCGCATTGAAGGCACTCTCAAAAACGTGCTCGGCAGCTATGGTTACAGTGAAATCCGCTTGCCGATTGTAGAGCAGACCCCGTTATTCAAACGCGCGATCGGTGAAGTCACCGACGTGGTTGAAAAAGAGATGTATACCTTTGAGGACCGTAATGGCGACAGCCTGACGTTGCGTCCTGAAGGGACTGCGGGCTGCGTACGCGCCGGCATCGAACATGGTCTCCTGTACAATCAGGAACAGCGTCTGTGGTATATCGGGCCGATGTTCCGCCACGAACGTCCGCAAAAAGGGCGCTATCGTCAATTCCATCAGCTGGGTGTCGAAGTGTTTGGCCTGCAAGGCCCGGACATCGATGCTGAACTGATTATGCTGACCGCTCGCTGGTGGCGCGCGCTGGGTATTTCTCAACATGTCAGCCTTGAGCTGAACTCAATTGGTTCGCTTGAAGCCCGCGCTAACTACCGTGATGCGCTGGTCGCCTACCTGGAACAGCACAAAGAGAAACTGGACGAAGACTGCAAGCGCCGTATGTACACTAACCCGCTGCGCGTTCTCGACTCCAAAAACCCGGAAGTACAGGCGCTGCTCAACGACGCACCTGCACTGGGCGACTATCTTGATGACGACTCTCGCGAGCACTTTGCGGGCCTGTGCAAACTGCTGGAATCCGCAGGTATTGCCTACACCGTCAATCAGCGTCTGGTTCGTGGTCTTGATTATTACAACCGCACCGTATTTGAGTGGGTTACCAGCAGCCTGGGCTCTCAGGGTACCGTGTGTGCCGGCGGGCGTTACGACGGTCTGGTAGAGCAACTTGGCGGTCGCGCAACGCCGGCCGTGGGCTTTGCCATGGGTCTGGAACGACTTGTTTTGTTAGTTCAGGCAGTTAATCCGGAATTTAACGCAGATCCTGTTGTCGATATATACCTGGTCGCTTCGGGGGCGGACACGCAGTCGGTGGCAATGCGGCTTGCAGAACGTCTGCGCGATGAAGTTCCTGGTGTGAAACTGATGACAAACCACGGTGGCGGCAACTTTAAGAAACAGTTCGCCCGCGCCGACAAGTGGGGCGCCCGCGTTGCACTGGTACTGGGCGAGTCCGAAGTGGCTGACGGTACTGTTGTAGTGAAGGATTTGCGCTCTGGTGAGCAAACGGCAGTAGCGCAGGATAGCGTTGCCGCGCATTTGCGCACTCTACTGGGCTAAGGAGAAGGACAGCGTGGAAATTTACGAGAACGAAAACGACCAGATTGATGCAGTAAAACGCTTCTTTGCTGAAAACGGCAAAGCGCTGGCTGTTGGGGTCATTTTAGGGGTTGGCGCGCTGGTTGGCTGGCGTTACTGGACCAGCCATCAGACGGAGTCCGCACGCTCTGCTTCTCTGGCATATCAAAATACGGTGACTGCGGTTAGCGCGGGTAAACCGGATAGCCTTCCTGCTGCAGAGAAATTTGCCGCAGAAAACAAAAATACCTACGGCGCGTTAGCTTCACTGGAACTGGCGCAGCAGTTTGTTGACCAAAATGAACTTGAGAAAGCCGCAAGCCAGCTGCAACAAGGCTTAGCAGCGACCAGCGATGAGAATCTCAAAGCGGTGATTAACCTGCGTCTGGCTCGTGTTCAGGTTCAGCTTAAACAGGCTGATACCGCGCTGAAAACACTCGACACCATTAAAGGTGAAGGGTGGACGGCCATTGTTGCCGACCTGCGCGGTGAAGCATTGCTGAGCAAAGGCGACAAACAAGGTGCGCGTAGCGCATGGGAAGCGGGCGTGAAAAGCGATGCCTCTCCTGCTCTGAGCGAAATGATGCAGATGAAAATCAATAATTTGTCCATCTGAGAGGGACCCGATGCAATTGCGTAAATTACTTCTGCCAGGGCTGCTTTCCGTTACCCTATTGAGCGGCTGTTCACTGTTTAGTGGCGAAGAAGATGTCGTTAAGATGTCCCCATTACCGGTGGTTGAAAACCAGTTTACTCCGTCTACGGACTGGAGCACCTCTGTAGGTAACGGTATTGGTGATTTCTATTCCAATCTTCATCCTGCGCTGGCGGATAACGTTGTCTATGCAGCCGATCGCGCCGGCATCGTTAAGGCGTTGAATGCGGACGACGGCAAAGAAGTCTGGTCTGTTAATCTGGGTGAGAAAGACGGCTGGTTCTCCCGCGCATCTGCACAGCTTTCTGGCGGTGTAACCGTGTCCGGTGGCCATGTTTACATTGGCAGCGAAAAAGCGCAGGTTTATGCGCTGAACACCAGCGATGGTACCACCGCATGGCAGACGAAAGTTGCCGGTGAAGCGCTGTCTCGTCCTGTTGTGAGCGATGGCGTGGTATTAATCCACACCAGTAACGGTCAGTTGCAGGCCTTGAACGAAGCTGATGGCGCTATCAAATGGACCGTTAACCTCGATATGCCTTCTCTGTCTCTGCGCGGCGAATCTGCCCCAGCGACCGCTTTTGGCGCAGCTATCGTTGGCGGTGATAACGGCCGCGTAAGCGCCGTGCTGATGCAGCAGGGCCAGATGATTTGGCAGCAGCGTATTTCTCAGGCGACAGGTCCAACGGAAATCGATCGTCTGAGCGACGTTGATACCACGCCGGTTATCGTCAATGGCGTTGTCTACGCGCTGGCTTATAATGGTAACCTGACGGCGCTGGATCTGCGCAGCGGCCAGATCATGTGGAAACGTGAACTGGGCTCAGTGAATGATTTCATCGTCGACGGTAACCGTATCTACCTGGTTGACCAGAACGACCGTGTACTGGCGCTGACCACCGACGGCGGTGTGACGCTGTGGACGCAAAGCGATCTGCTGCACCGTCTGCTGACGTCCCCGGTATTGTATAACGGCAATCTGGTCGTGGGTGATAGCGAAGGCTACCTGCACTGGATTAACGTTGACGATGGCCGCTTTGTCGCCCAGCAGAAAGTTGACAGCTCTGGTTTCCTGACCGAGCCGGTCTCTGCTGATGGTAAACTGCTGATCCAGGCGAAAGACGGTACGCTGTACTCTATTACGCGTTAATCGTCCCGGCCGCTCGCTTTGAAAAACGGCTCCTGGTGCAGGGGCCGTTTTACTGTTTTTAACAACGGCGCAAAAAATGTGCCCGTTGTCTGATGATTTATTAAATGAGGCTTTAAACATGGTACCTGTGGTCGCGCTTGTCGGGCGCCCTAACGTTGGCAAATCCACGTTATTTAACCGTCTAACTCGCACCCGAGATGCGCTGGTTGCGGATTTCCCGGGTCTGACTCGTGACCGTAAGTACGGTCGTGCGGAAATTGAAGGCCGCGAGTTTATCTGTATTGATACCGGCGGTATTGATGGCACCGAAGACGGTGTAGAAACCCGCATGGCGGAACAGTCGCTGTTGGCGATCGAAGAAGCGGACGTTGTGCTGTTCATGGTAGATGCGCGTGCTGGCCTGATGCCTGCGGATGAAGCCATTGCGAAACATCTGCGTTCGCGCCAGAAACCGACGTTCCTGGTAGCCAACAAAACTGACGGACTCGATCCTGATCAGGCGGTCGTCGATTTCTACTCGCTGGGTCTGGGTGAAATTTATCCGATCGCGGCATCCCATGGTCGTGGCGTTCTCAGCCTGCTGGAGCATGTTCTGCTGCCGTGGATGGATGACGTTGCTCCTCAGGAAGAAGTGGATGAAGATGCAGAATATTGGGCGCAACTGGAAGCCGAAGAGAACGGCGAAGAAGAGCCTGAAGATGACTTCAACCCGCAGGACCTGCCGATCAAACTGGCGATTGTTGGTCGCCCGAACGTAGGTAAGTCCACGCTTACTAACCGTATTCTCGGCGAAGACCGAGTAGTGGTTTACGACATGCCGGGGACCACGCGTGACAGTATTTATATCCCGATGCAACGCGATGAGCGCGAATATGTGCTCATCGATACCGCGGGCGTGCGTAAGCGCGGCAAAATTACCGAAGCAGTAGAAAAATTCTCAGTTATCAAAACGCTGCAGGCGATTGAAGATGCCAACGTGGTGATGCTGGTGATTGATGCGCGCGAAGGTATTTCCGATCAGGACCTGTCGCTGCTGGGCTTTATCCTCAATAGTGGGCGTTCACTTGTTATTGTGGTCAACAAGTGGGATGGCCTGACGCAGGAAGTGAAAGAGCAGGTCAAAGAGACCTTGGACTTCCGTCTGGGCTTTATTGATTTTGCGCGTGTACACTTTATCTCTGCGCTGCACGGCAGCGGCGTGGGTAATCTGTTTGAATCGGTCCGCGAAGCGTATGACAGCTCTACCCGTCGCGTCAGCACCGCGATGCTGACGCGCATTATGACTATGGCGGCAGAAGATCATCAGCCGCCGCTGGTGCGTGGTCGTCGTGTGAAGCTGAAATATGCCCACGCCGGTGGTTATAACCCACCAATCGTGGTGATTCACGGCAACCAGGTCAAAGACCTGCCGGATTCCTACAAGCGCTATCTGATGAACTATTTCCGTAAGTCTTTGGATGTGATGGGGACGCCGATCCGCATTCAGTTCAAAGAAGGGGAAAACCCGTTTGCGAACAAGCGTAATACGCTGACGCCGACGCAGATGCGCAAACGTAAACGTTTGATAAAACACATCAAAAAAAGCAAGTAACCGTTGCTGATGCTGATAAAAACCCGTGCTTGTCGCGGGTTTTTTTTCGAAGTTTCATCGCCAGCCTCAGCCCGTGCGATGTCAATCACTATTCATTTTTTACCAAGTTTAAATCTAAGAAAGTAGACATTTGTCGAGTTTTCATCTTAAAGTCCGGGGGCTGGTACTAGACAAAACTAGCCTTAGGTTATCAAATGGTTAAATAAATTTTCGCCGCATGTAAAAAATCGGTCAGATACGTAACTGGCTGGCGTACATCGCGGTGTTTACACACACGACGACATAACTTTCGGGAGAATTATGCAATCCTCTGTTAATCAAAAAGAAAGCCGAACTTTCTTCGGCCATCCTTATCCGCTCGGCTCGCTGTTCTTCACAGAGATGTGGGAGCGCTTCTCGTTTTATGGCATTCGCCCGTTACTGATCCTGTTTATGGCTGCTACCGTTTATGACGGCGGCATGGGGCTGGCACGTGAAAATGCCTCGGCGATTGTGGGTATCTTTGCCGGTACGATGTACCTCGCTGCGCTGCCGGGTGGCTGGCTGGCGGATAACTGGCTCGGCCAACAGAAAGCGGTGTGGTACGGTTCCATCCTGATTGCCCTCGGCCATCTGTCAATTGCGCTCTCCGCCATTATGGGGAACAACCTGTTCTTTATTGGTCTGATGTTTATTGTGCTCGGCTCCGGTCTGTTTAAGACCTGTATTTCGGTCATGGTTGGCACGCTGTACAAAAAAGGCGATGCGCGTCGCGACGGCGGCTTCTCGCTGTTCTACATGGGCATCAACATGGGGTCGTTTATCGCGCCGCTGATTTCCGGCTGGCTGATTAAAACTCACGGCTGGCACTGGGGATTTGGCATCGGTGGTATCGGGATGTTGGTAGCGTTGATCATTTTCCGTGTATTTGCCGTGCCATCAATGAAACGCTACGACAGCGAAGTGGGGCTCGACTCCACCTGGAATAGCCCGGTAGTGAAACGTAACGGCGTGGGCGCGTGGCTGTTGGCGCTGGCCGTCGGTGCGGCGGTTATCGTTACGCTGATAGCGCAAGGCGTGATTGTAATTAATCCGGTCGCGGTTGCCAGCATGCTGGTGTACGTGATTGCAGCCTCCGTTGCGCTCTACTTTATCTACCTGTTCATCTTTGCCGGTCTGAACCGTAAAGAGCGCGCCAGACTGCTGGTCTGCTTTATCCTGCTGGTTTCCGCCGCGTTCTTCTGGTCCGCGTTTGAGCAGAAGCCAACCTCGTTCAACCTGTTCGCCAACGACTACACTAACCGTATGATCGGTGATTTTGAAATCCCGGCGGTCTGGTTCCAGTCGATAAACGCGCTGTTTATTATCCTGCTGGCACCGGTATTCAGTTGGGCATGGCCGAAGCTGGCAAGCATGAATATTCGCCCGAGTAGCATCACCAAGTTTGTTATCGGTATCCTCTTTGCGGCGGCAGGCTTCGGTCTGATGATGCTGGCGGCGCAAAACGTTCTCAGTAACGGCGGGGCAGGCGTTTCTCCATTCTGGCTGGTGGGCAGTATCCTGATGCTGACGCTTGGCGAGCTGTGCCTGAGTCCGATCGGTCTGGCGACAATGACGCTGCTGGCGCCGGAAAGAATGCGCGGGCAGATGATGGGCCTGTGGTTCTGCGCCAGTGCGCTGGGCAACCTGGCCGCAGGTTTGATTGGCGGTCATGTGAAGGCTGACCAACTGGATATGCTGCCGGATCTCTTCGCACGCTGCTCGATTGCGCTGCTGATCTGCGCTGCGGTACTGATCATCCTCATTGTTCCGATTCGTCGCATGCTGGAGAATACGCAAACTAAACCGGCAACTAGCGCCTGATAACACCTCGATTGTGCCGGGGCAGACGTTATGTCCCGGCTATTCAATTAACGAGGTAAGAGCATGCTGTTAGGATTTGTTGGGCTTGGTGCAGTCGTTGAAACGGCATACTTGCCCGCATTACGTAATATGTTCGGTGATGCACTACGCTGTGTGGGATTTGATGTTCAACCCGCAAAGCAGCCCGCAGACGTGACACGCTGTACGTCGCTCGCTGAACTTCTTGCAATGCCGCTTGATACCCTGTTTATTACCACCGCATCCCTGCATCACCTTGATGTGCTTGAACAGGCGCTGGCGGCTCCCATCGCTCGTATCGTGGTCGAAAAGCCTATTGTCGCCACGCTTTCCCAAATTGAAAAACTGAAAACGCTGCTGGCTCAACCGGATGCTGCCAACCGCGTGCTGGCACTCGACCATTGGATGGCACGCAATGGCGCAATGCAGCTGGCGTTGGGCAAACTCGGAGCGCAGTGGCAGGGCGATAATCCGCAACAGGCACTTGTCTCTCACTTTTCACACATTGCTAAAATCGACGGTTTTTTGCAGGAACCGAGCGGGTTTAACGCTGTTGGAGAACCTATTGCGCTAAACTTTGCCACCGGTGAGCCGGATACCCGTGAGCTTCGTCATCCGGACGGTGTGATTCTGGACATTGGCACACATGTACTGGCAATGCTGCGTGAAACAGTGCGTTACCTGGGCGGTAATGACAGTATGACCTTGCAGGTGAAAAGCGCTAAAGACCGTCTGGGACGTAATATTGTAGAGGGCGACCTGACCACAGCAGAAGGAGAGGCGCATCTGCAGGGACAGATTAGCGGCATTCCGCTGGATATCTGGCTGAATAAATACGCGGGGCCGGCTGGCGGACAAAAAGGCCTGCGCCTTTGTCTGCGCGATGGTCGTGTCATTAGCCATGATCGCCGTGGTGTCGAGGATGTGCTCGAATTGATTGACGGTGATGTTGTACAACGCTGGAGTCTGCCTGGTAGTGTATATGCCCATTGTCTGGCGGAGCATATTCTGGGCGCGCAAAGTCTGTTTGAACGCAGTCCACAGGAAGTGAGCCGCACGACGCAGCGCAGGCTGGAGGAAGTGGAGTGCTTGTTAACGTTACAGCAGCAGTTACGCGGGCGGCATTAAACGCATCGTGTTAAACTCAGCGCAGTAATGGATCCCTGTACTGGAGTCGCTATGTCTATTATTTGCCCGGATTGTCATGCAGAGCTGGAGCCGCAAAACGGTATGGCGCACTGTGATAACTGTAATAAAGATATTCAGTTAGAAGCGCACTGCCCGGAGTGCAATCAGCCGCTGCAGGTGCTTAAAGCCTGTGGCGCGGTGGATTATTTCTGCCAGAACGGTCATGGCCTTATCTCGAAGAAACGCGTGGCGTTTGTGCCGCTTTAATCCTGCTTTTTCCTGCGTGTTTTCTTTGTCTTCGTGACAGCTCTCACTTCGCTTTCTACCCATCCGTCAGACAGGCGGGTGGTGAGCACATCACCTGCTGTAACCTGTTTAGTCTGTTTCAGCACTTCACCCTCTTTTGCGGTCGTCACGCTATAACCGCGCGCCAGCGTGGCCAGTGGGCTGACTGCCTCAAGATGGGTAACCGCGTTGCCAAAACGCTCGCGCTGTTCGCTTAAACGCGCACGGATATTTTCCGCCAGGCGGTATTCCAGTTGCTGAATGCGTGTTTGCGCACGGTAAATACGTGGCTGCGGGTTTTGCTGATTCAGACGCTGCAGCATGCGCTGCTGACGCTGATTTGCCTGTTTAATCTTATTCTCAAGTGCGAAGTTCATTCTCTGACGCAGTCGTTCCAGCACGGTCTGCTGACGGGCCAGACGCAGTTGCGGATGCTGCTGTTGCAAGCGGTGATGAAGCTGGGTAAATCGACGAGTACGATTGACGAGGTAGTAGTCCATCGCCATCTCCAGACGCTGCTGACCATGCTGTATTTGACGCAGCAGTTCAAGCTGATTACGGCTGACAATTTCTGCTGCCGCCGACGGCGTAGGTGCCCGTAAATCTGCAATAAAATCGGCAATAGTGACATCGGTTTCATGGCCGACGGCGCTGACAACTGGAATGCGGCTGGCAAAGATCGCCCGTGCTACACGTTCGTCGTTAAAGCTCCACAAATCTTCCAGCGAGCCGCCGCCGCGCCCGACGATCAGCACATCGCACTCGCCCCGCGCGTTCGCCAGTTCAATGGCCCGAACGATCTGCCCTGGCGCATCATCGCCCTGGACTGCGGTCGGGTAGATAATAACGGGCAGGGAAGGGTCGCGACGCTTCAGGACGTGGAGGATATCGTGCAGCGCGGCGCCGGTTTTAGAGGTGATTACCCCGACGCAGTGGGCCGGTGAGGGCAGCGTTTTTTTGAACTGCTGATCGAATAGCCCTTCAGCCTGCAGTTTGGCCTTGAGTTGCTCATATTTTTGCTGCAGCAAACCTTCGCCCGCTGGCTGCATGCTCTCAACAATTATCTGATAGTCGCCGCGCGGCTCGTACAATGTAATGTTGGCGCGTACCAGTACCTGCTGACCGTGCTGTGGTCGGAACGTTACCCGGCGATTGCTGTTGCGAAACATCGCGCAGCGTACCTGAGCGGTGTCATCTTTGAGCGTGAAATACCAGTGACCGGAGGACGGCTGAGTGAAATTCGAAATTTCACCGCTGATCCACACTTGTCCCATTTCCTGCTCAAGCAGCAAACGAACCGTCTGATTCAGGCGGCTTACGGTAAAAATTGAGGTGGTCTGAGAGGATAACATGTGAGCGGGATCAAATTCTAAATCAGCAAGTTATTCAGTCGAAAGTAACATGCTCACAGAGGAGCGCAAGGTTTTTTTGCAAAAAAGTGTGGATGCAATCGGTTACGCTCTGTATAATGCCGCGGCAATATTTAATAACCTCCCAGGTGAGATATTGCCCATGCTACGTATCGCAAAAGAAGCCCTGACGTTTGACGACGTCCTCCTCGTTCCCGCTCATTCTACCGTTCTGCCGAATACTGCTGATCTCAGCACCCAGTTGACGAAAACCATTCGCCTGAACATTCCTATGCTCTCCGCAGCAATGGACACCGTGACGGAAGCGCGCCTGGCAATTGCCCTGGCCCAGGAAGGCGGCATTGGTTTTATCCACAAAAACATGTCTATTGAGCGCCAGGCGGAAGAAGTTCGTCGCGTGAAGAAACACGAATCTGGCGTCGTGACCGACCCACAAACCGTACTGCCAACCACCACTCTGCGCGAAGTAAAAGAACTGACCGAGCGTAACGGTTTCGCAGGCTACCCGGTAGTGACTGAAGATAACGAACTGGTCGGCATCATCACCGGTCGTGACGTACGGTTTGTGACTGATCTGAATCAGCCGGTTAGCGTCTACATGACGCCGAAAGAGCGTCTGGTGACCGTTCGTGAAGGCGAAGCACGCGATGTTGTCTTTGCCAAAATGCACGAAAAACGCGTCGAGAAAGCGCTGGTTGTTGACGACAGCTTCCATCTGCTCGGCATGATCACCGTTAAAGATTTCCAGAAAGCGGAACGTAAACCTAACGCCTGTAAAGACGAGCATGGTCGTCTGCGCGTTGGGGCTGCTGTAGGCGCAGGTGCGGGTAATGAAGAGCGTGTTGACGCGCTGGTTGCCGCTGGCGTTGATGTACTGCTGATTGACTCCTCTCACGGTCACTCAGAAGGCGTACTGCAGCGTATCCGTGAAACTCGTGCTAAATACCCGGATCTGCAGATCATCGGGGGGAACGTTGCGACTGGTGCAGGCGCTCGCGCGCTGGCGGAAGCCGGCTGCAGCGCTGTTAAAGTCGGTATCGGCCCAGGCTCCATCTGTACTACCCGTATCGTTACCGGCGTAGGTGTACCGCAGATCACCGCCGTTTCTGACGCTGTTGAAGCGCTGGAAGGCACTGGTATCCCGGTTATTGCCGATGGCGGTATTCGTTTTTCCGGCGACATCGCAAAAGCGATCGCTGCGGGTGCTTCTGCAGTGATGGTTGGCTCTATGCTGGCGGGGACTGAAGAATCTCCGGGCGAAATCGAACTGTATCAGGGCCGTTCTTACAAATCATACCGTGGTATGGGCTCTTTGGGCGCGATGTCCAAAGGTTCTTCCGACCGTTATTTCCAAAGCGATAACGCCGCTGACAAACTGGTCCCGGAAGGTATCGAAGGTCGCGTTGCGTATAAAGGTCGCCTGAAAGAGATCATTCACCAGCAGATGGGTGGCCTGCGCTCCTGTATGGGTCTGACCGGCTGTGGTACTATCGACGCGCTGCGAACAAAAGCAGAGTTTGTACGTATCAGCGGTGCGGGTATTCAGGAAAGTCACGTTCACGATGTGACCATCACCAAAGAGTCCCCTAACTACCGCATGGGCTCCTGATAAGTTTCCGCGCCCGGCTATATGCCGGGCGAATTTGTTTCACTTGCCTCGGAATTAGCGTCAATGACAGACAATATTCATAAACATCGCATTCTCATCCTTGATTTCGGATCTCAGTACACTCAGTTGGTTGCTCGTCGCGTACGTGAACTGGGCGTCTATTGTGAACTGTGGGCGTGGGATGTTACGGAAGCACAAATTCGCGAATTCAACCCAAGCGGTATCATTCTTTCCGGTGGTCCGGAAAGCACCACTGAAGAAAACAGCCCGCGTGCGCCGGAATACGTTTTCACTGCGGGCGTGCCTGTGTTCGGCGTGTGCTACGGCATGCAGACTATGGCAATGCAGCTCGGTGGTCATGTTGAAGGTTCTAACGAACGTGAATTCGGCTATGCGCAGGTTGAAGTTCAGACCGACAGCGCGCTGATCCGCGGTATTGAAGACTCTCTGACCGCAGACGGCAAACCACTGCTGGACGTGTGGATGAGCCACGGCGACAAAGTGACCGCTATTCCGGAAGGTTTCGTGACCGTTGCCAGCACCGACAACTGCCCGTTCGCCATCATGGCGCACGAGGAAAAACGTTTCTACGGCGTGCAGTTCCACCCGGAAGTTACCCACACCCGTCAGGGGATGCGCATGCTGGAGCGTTTTGTGCGCGACATCTGCCAGTGTGAAGCGCTGTGGACCCCGGCAAAAATTATCGATGACGCCGTTGCCCGCATTCGTGAGCAGGTTGGCACTGATAAAGTGATCCTCGGCCTCTCCGGCGGCGTTGACTCCTCCGTCACCGCGATGCTGCTGCACCGTGCGATTGGCAAAAACCTGACCTGTGTGTTCGTCGACAACGGTCTGCTGCGTCTCAACGAAGCTCAGCAGGTGATGGATATGTTCGGCGACCATTTCGGCCTGAACATCATTCATGTTGAAGGTGAAAAGCGTTTCCTGGACGCGCTGAAAGGCGAGAACGATCCGGAAGCTAAACGTAAAATCATCGGCCGCGTGTTCGTGGAAGTCTTCGACGAAGAAGCGCTGAAGCTGGAAGACGTTAAGTGGCTGGCGCAGGGAACCATCTATCCGGACGTGATCGAATCCGCGGCTTCTGCCACTGGTAAAGCGCACGTCATCAAATCTCACCACAACGTGGGCGGTTTGCCGAAAGAGATGAAGATGGGTCTGGTTGAACCGCTGCGTGAGCTGTTCAAAGACGAAGTGCGTAAGATTGGTCTGGAACTGGGTCTGCCGTACGACATGCTGTACCGTCACCCATTCCCGGGGCCGGGTCTGGGCGTACGCGTGCTGGGCGAAGTGAAGAAAGAGTACTGCGACCTGCTGCGCCGTGCGGATGCTATCTTCATTGAGGAACTGCACAACGCTGACCTGTACAACAAAGTGAGCCAGGCGTTCACCGTGTTCCTGCCGGTACGTTCCGTTGGCGTCATGGGCGATGGCCGTAAGTACGACTGGGTTGTTTCCCTGCGTGCTGTTGAAACCATCGACTTTATGACCGCGCACTGGGCGCACCTGCCGTATGACTTCTTAGGCCGCGTCTCTAACCGCATTATCAACGAAGTTAACGGTATTTCCCGCGTGGTGTATGACATCAGCGGTAAGCCGCCAGCTACGATTGAGTGGGAATAATATTCCTCCCGTTTAGCGGTTTCTGAACCGGTAGTATGTAAAAGCCCTCTTTTTACAGAGGGCTTTTTATTGCGCGAATTTTATCGATGCGACAGACCTGCTCGATAGTAGGGTTAATCACACACTTAATGTCTGCGATCCATTCAACACCGCTTCTTATTTACGGAAATAATGAAAAATACTCATGGTATTACCCTGTAGAATTTAATAATGGTAACAATTCAAATAAGCATTTAATTTCATGTGAAATATGAATGTTTTAGTCAGTGATATTTTCTGGAGATATTAATTAGCGTCAATTTGAGCGCAGTGTAGTGGGATTAAAAGATTGTGTATTTGTGCGAAAAACACGGTTGATTATCCGATATATCAGCACGTGTGGGTGGGTAAGACTGCGTGAAGTTTCATCACTCAAATCCCTTACCGGATGGTTAAATGTCAGGCGATTAGCCATCCGGTAAGGAATCTTAATGCTGTAGTATCATCGGCGCGAGCGATCAGCGTACGTCAGTTTGTGCAGGAGATGCCTGTTGCGGCAGGGTGATCTGCTGAGATTCTTTTTTGTTCTGGTGGTGGTGCCACGCACCTATGGCGGAGTAGACGAAGCGTCCGAAGAAGAAAAGAAAGCTGATAAGCAGTACGATCCGGATCATGCGACTGTTAAATCGGTGTCGTTTGCGTAGGCTGGTAACCTGGCTCACAAAAGGTTCCTTGTAGTGTACCCAACTGAGGGCGATAGTCACATTAAGGCATACTGTGAGGGAATGGTCAATTTTTCCTTATGTAAAATTGATTCAGTTGTTTTATCTATTTATGTTATGGAAATTAATATTATTATTTGCATTAATAATGAGATAACGATAAAAAACCATGAAAAGAGTAATAATTGATTAATGAGGGACTTATTTATTGATATGTATCAAGCATCACCCTTTGCTGACAACTAGAATTGATGAGTCATTTTAATGTATTTAACTTTATCGTTTTAACGTCAGGTGGGATGCCTGTCCGAATACCCCCTGCAGGATGTGCGGGATTCTACTGAGCATCTATGAAACTCAATAAAAATTATATTGGTATTAGAGATAGATGGTGGGCGTTACCTCTCATCTTGCCTTCCTTGCTGTTGCCTATATTGAGCACTGCTAACACCTATGCCCATATTAGTACCGGGAACGTAATTCTTTTCTACCTGCCTTTAGCGCTAATGGTTAGCCTGATGTTGTTTTTCGGCTGGGCGGCATTACCAGGAATTATCATTTCCATCATCTGGTACAAATATCCGCAGGTTGGGTTATTTGAAATGCTCTCAATAATTTCGCACTTTATAGTTACGATAGTGCTTAGTTGGGGAGGGTATAAAGTTTTTGCTCCCCGGCGTAATAACGTTTCTTACGGTGACTCCCACCTGATGTTTCAGCACATGTTTTGGCAGGTTTTCTGCCCGGCAACGCTGTTTCTGCTATTCTTCCATTTCGCCGCGTTTGTGGGCGTCTATGAGAGCAAATCCGGCATGGTGGGCGTTATGCCCCTTAATACCGGCACGTTGATCAACTATCAGGCCATGCTGGCCGGGAATCTGGTTGGGGTTCCACTGTGCTACTTTATCATTCGCACGATTCGTAATCCTTTGTATATCAGAGGCTATTTATCTCAGTTAAAGCAGCAGTTTGACACCAAAGTTACCAAAACAGAGTTTGCGGTCTGGCTGATTATATTGACCATACTAATGACATTGTTGTGTATGCCGTTAGATGAGCAAAGCTCGATATTTAGCACGAATTATACCTTGTCACTGCTGCTGCCCGTCATGCTATGGGGAGCAATGCGTTACGGTTATAAATTTATTTCGTTAATATGGATGCTCGTACTCATTACAGCAATTCATTATTATCAACGCTATATGCCCTGGTATTCGGGTTACGATGTGCAGCTTGCCATTACCTCATCGAGTTACCTGGTTTTCTCCTTCATCGTGAATTTTATTGCCGTACTGGCAACGCGCCAGAGAATTGTTGCCAGACATTCTCATCGTCTGGCCTTCTTTGACCCCATGGTGCATATTCCGAATTTGCGCGCTTTGAACCGGGATTTGAGAAAGGCGCCATGGTCAGTGCTTTGCTTTTTGAGTGTTCCGGGTATGGAACTGCTGGTGAAAAATTACGGCATTATGCTGCGTATCCAGTACAAGCAAAAACTTGCCCAGTGGGTAAAGCCATTGCTGAAACAAGATGAGCATGTCTATCAGTTATCGGGTAATGATTTAGTTCTGCGTTTTAACACCGAGTCGCATCAGGAGCGTATTGAAGCGCTGGACAGGCATATCAAGCAGTTTCGTTTTATCTGGGATGGCATGCCTTTACAGCCGCAGGTGGGGATTAGTTTTTGCTATGTCCGTTCTCCTGTTAACCACATCTACTTGTTACTGGGGGAGTTAAGCACCATCGCCGAGCTTTCTCTGGCGACTAATGCGCCAGAGAATTTGCAGCGCCGAGGCGTGATGCACCTGCAACGTGACCTGAAAGATAAGGTTGCGATGATGAATCGTCTGCAACTGGCGCTGGAGCACAATCGCTTTTTCCTGATGGCGCAGCCGATTTCAGGCGTGCGCGGCGATGTTTATCACGAAATTCTGCTGCGGCTAGAGGGGGATGATGGTAAAACCATCGGTCCTGACAGCTTCTTACCGGTAGCGCATGAGTTTGGATTGTCATCCAGCATCGATCTGTGGGTGATTGAAAATACGCTGAAGTTTATGGCGCAGAATCGGGAAAAAATGCCCGCCCGTCGGTTTGCTATTAACTTATCTCCCACGTCGGTATGCCGTGCCCGGCTTCCGCATGACATCAACCAGTTGCTGATTAAGTACAAAGTTGAACCGTGGCAGCTGATTTTTGAAGTAACGGAAAGCAATGCCTTAACCAATGCGGAACAGGCGCAGGCAACGCTACTGCAACTGCAATCATTGGGCTGTCAGATTGCGATTGATGATTTTGGTACCGGATATGCCAGCTATGCGCGGCTGAAGAATGTGAATGCCGATATCCTGAAAATTGATGGCAGCTTTATTCGCAACATCGTTTCGAATAGCCTCGACTATCAAATCGTGGCCTCTATTTGCCATCTGGCGCGGATGAAAAGAATGCTGGTGGTAGCGGAGTACGTCGAAAGCGAAGAAATACGCAGTGCGGTAATTTCGCTGGGGATTGATTACATGCAGGGGTATCTGATTGGTAAACCGCAGCCGTTGCATGAAATGCTGGAAGAACAGGTGCCAGAAGAACTGGCACCTGCTGAGAGCTTATGCGGCGATATCGGGTGAACTCTCTTCTTCAATTTTGAGTCGCCAGCCGGTAACGGCATCCCAGTATTGCTGCTCTTTTTCCAGATCGAGCAGCACCAGCGCATTCTGGCTAAACCAGTCATGCGGAAAGCGTAAGGTCCAGTGGTTGTCGTCGGTAATTAGGGTCAGCGTCGGTGGCGTGGTGGTCGCCTGTCGCTGATTATTCAGCAGCACGCCCAGGCGCAACAGCTGAATTAACGGCAGAAACTGTTTTTTCTTGAACAGCGTAAAGCGGGGCAAATCATCCAGTTTCACCGCTTTGCGATGATATCGAACCAGGGTTGCCATCATCAGCTGTTGTTCCTGATTGAAACCCGGTAAATCGCTGTTTTGGAGGATATACGCCGAGTGGCGATGTAAACCGCTGTGGTTGATGTTCAGCCCAACCTCATGCAGCATCGCCGCCCAGCGCAGCAACGCTTCCAGTTGTGGATTGGCCAGCTTTGGCTGCTGCGTATGCCACTGATCGTACATTTGCATCGTCGTTTCCAGTACGCGCCGGGCCTGTTCGCTGTCGATGTTGTACTGGTTCGCCAGGCTGCTCGCGGTACGGCTGCGAACGTCCTGGTGGCGAAAACGACCTTCCATCTCATACAGCACGCCTTCGCGTAGTGCGCCATCAGAAAGGCGTAGTTCGCGGATAGCCAGTGCGTCAAAAACGCCGCACAGAATCGCGAGTCCCGGCACAAACACCGCTTTTCGCTCTTCAGACAGCCCCGGCAGGCTGAGCGCATCGAATGACGCATGCTTCAGCACTTCGGATCGCAGTTTGTCCAGGCGTTCGGGGGTGATAAAACCATCTTTCTCGCCCATCTCCAGCAGCACTTCGTGTGCCGCTTTAATCGTGCCCGATGCGCCCAGCGCAACGTTCCAGCCCTGAATGCGAAACTGCCAGGTTAAGGTTTCAAGCTTTTGCGCTGCCGCCATGCGCGCACGCTGGAAGTTTTCCCGACTAATAGCGCCGCCCGGGAAATACATCTGAGCAAAACTGACGCAGCCCATACGACGGCTTTCCACCAGTTTGGGCTCGAAATCTTCGCCGATCACCAGTTCTGTTGAACCACCGCCGATATCAATAACCAGCTTACGACCCTTTTCCGGCTGGGTGTGCTCCACGCCCATAAAAATCAGTCGGGCTTCTTCATTACCGGAAATAATCTCAATCGGGTAGGGGATAACTTTTTCTGCTCGCTTGAGAAACTCGGTCGCATTTAGCGCCTGACGCAAAGTATGGGTTCCCACGATGCATACGCTTGATGGGGGAAAGCCCTGCAGACGTTCGGCGAACAGCGACAGGCAGCTTAATCCGCGCTCCATTGCCTCTTCGCTCAGCTTGTTATCTTCGCCGAGGCCATCCGCCAGATGAACGCGCTGTTTCAGTCGCCCGATAATCTGCATTGCGCCATCAACCACGCGGGCAATGACCATATGGAAACTGTTTGAACCAAGGTCGACCGCAGCAAATTCCTGCGGTCGTGGAGTCTTGTCGTGTATTGGCATAGCGTTAGTCAGGTTGCTCGAGTGATTTGATGTAGTCGTATATCGCCAATTGTGACTGAACCTTACGGCGGTTTCCGCGCGGTACGTAGCGATTACTGAGTTCTTTATCGATGAAGCGAGCCTTCACCGTGTCGCTGAACAGGATATCGATAATATCCAGCACCCGTTGCTTAAGACGCGGGTCCAGCAGCGGTGTGGCGACTTCGATGCGATAGTCGATATTCCTGGTCATCCAGTCTGCGGAGGAGAGGTATACCTGCTTGTCGCCACCGTTTTCGAAGATATAAACCCGGTCGTGTTCAAGGTAGCGGTCAACTATGCTTATCACGCGAATATTGTCGCTAATGCCTTCCAGATTCGGAATCAAAGAGCACATACCGCGAATCAATAAATTGACTGGCACGCCTGAGCTTGAGGCCGCATAGAGACGATCAACCAGGCCTTTATCGACCAGGTTATTCAGTTTTAGGGTGATACCGGAAGGCTGTCCTTGCTGCGCGTTGGCGATTTCTTTGTCAATCATCGCGTACAGCAAACGGCGCGAGTTCTGCGGAGAAACCAGCAGATAATCGAACGTCACCGGACGATACGGGTTCTCGATGAAGTTAAACACCCGACGAACCTCGTTGGTAATGCGTGAGTCGGCGGTAAGTAACGAGTAGTCGGTATAGAGACGCGCCGTTTTTTCGTTGAAGTTCCCCGTCCCGATATGCGCATAGCGCACAACTTCATCACCTTCTTTACGCGAGATAAGGAACAATTTGGCGTGAATTTTCAGGCCCGGCGCGGAGAAGATGACGTGAACGCCAGCCTCGGTAAGACGCTTGGCCCAATGAATGTTGGCTTCTTCATCAAAGCGAGCCTGCAACTCCACCACCACGGTGACTTTCTTACCGTTGTGCGCAGCATGGATCATCGAATCAATGATGCGTGAGTCTTTGGCCACACGGTAGATGTTGATTTTAATCGCCAGCACGCTCGGGTCGAAAGAGGCCTGGCGCAACAGTTCAAGAACGTGCTCAAAAGTGTGATACGGATAATATAGCAGCACGTCGCGTTCGCGAACGGCGTCAAAGCCGTTACGAAACTTCTCGTTATCGAACCAGATATGGCGCAAACGCGGCAGCGGTTTGTTCACCAGGTTAGCTTTGCCAACGTTGGGGAAATTAATAAAGTCTTTGAAGTTATGGTAACGCCCGCCGGGAACAATCGAGTCGTAGCGAGAAATCGTCAGCTTTTCACGCAGTACCTCGACCAGCGCATTGGGCATGTCGCGCTGATAGACAAAACGTACAGGCTCTGCGGTCAGACGCTGTTTCAGGCTGGACGACATCAGCTCCATCAGGCTCGATTCCATCTCGTGCACCAAATCGTATTCGGCGTCGCGAGTCATTTTCATCGAATAGGCGTTCAGCGCATCGTAATCAAAGAACCCTTTGAAAATGTCGTCAAGGCAGTAGCGTAAAATGTTGTCCAGCAGGATCATCGGTTTGCGACGGCGCGGGGTTTCCGGCGGTAGATTCACAAAACGGGGAACCTTGTCGGAAGGGATTTCCAGCAGCGCATAGCGGATCGTATCGCCGCGGATAATTTCCACCGCCAGATAGGTGTAGTCATCTTTCAGAAACTGAACTAAATCCGTCTCGCGATTAATCAGGATCGGTGTAATGTGCTGGCGGAGATATTGTTTGAAGTAATGGCGTAACCAGCTCTGTTGATTGACCGACAACTGACGTTCATTGATAAGGAAAATCTGGTTGCGCGCCATCTCCAGCAGCAACTCATTGTACAGGCCGTCAAATTCCTGATCGGCTTTTAATACGCGGGCCTGGATTTTACCTAACAGATGGCGGGAGTGAGAGTTTGAACCCTGTTCTTCGCTAATAATGATTCGGCGCTTCAGTTCGGCAAAACGAACCTTATAAAACTCGTCGAGATTATTGGAATAGATGCCTAAGAAACGCATCCGTTCGATCAACGGGTTTGACTTATCAGCAGCTTCCTGGAGTACACGTTCGTTGAACGCTAACCAGCTGAGTTCTTTCTCGATGTATAGCTTTTCCTGACCCATTACCACTTTTACTCCGTTTCATTCACGGGACACTACCGATTTATTATGGCGAGCATTGCTCTCAGATGTCCAACAGTGCCAGAAAAATATGACAATAAACCGTCTGATAGCAAAGAGAAAGGGGGAGCGTAGATGAATACCGGAGATGTTAACCGGAAAAGGTATTTATGCCTGTAAACCGGATGGTGAGATCCGGTTTACAGGTTGATTTTATTCTTCGTCGGCGGCGTAGCCTTGTGGCGGCAGACGAACGCCGTCCAGCCATGCTGCGTTATCACGCATCTTCAGTCGGCCATCAGTAAACCAGCTTACCACCAGCGGGTAAATGGTATGTTCCTGGGCCTGGACTCGTGCCGTGACATCATCTTCGCTGTCGCCTTCAAATACCGGAACCTTGGTCTGGAGAATAACCGGTCCGCCGTCCAGTTCATCGGTGACGAAATGGACGGAGGTGCCATGCTCTTCATCGCCGTTTTCCAGAACCTGACGGTGCGTGTGCAGGCCAGGATACTTCGGCAATAAAGACGGGTGGATATTCAGCAATCGTTCCGAATAGTGAGCAACAAACGTCGGACTTAGAATGCGCATATAACCGGCCAGCACCACGACATCGGGGGCATAAGCGTCGATCTCTTGTATCAGTTGCTGGTCGAATGCTTCGCGACTGGCAAACTGGGCGGCTTCCAGCGAGTGTGCAGGAATATTCGCTTCGCGTGCGCGCTCAAGGCCGAACGCATCGGCCTTGTTACTGAATACTGCACGTATGGTGCCATTGATTTTATTCTGTTCGCAGGCATCCATTATCGCCTGCAAATTGCTTCCGTTGCCGGAAATGAGCACCACAATGTTTTTCATTCAATGACCACACGCTGTTCGGAATCAGAAGCTTTGATGATACCGATTTTCCATGCGTTTTCACCTTTCTCATTGAGCAAAGCAAGGGCTTTGTCCACTTCAGAAGCTGGCAGGGCGATAACCATGCCTACGCCGCAGTTAAAGGTGCGATACATCTCATGCTGGCTGACGTTACCCGCCGTTTGCAGCCAGTTGAAGACGGCTGGCCACTGCCATGAAGATTCGTCGATCACAGCCTGCGTGTTGTCTGGCAGAACGCGTGGAATATTTTCCCAGAAACCACCGCCGGTCAGGTGGGCAATGGCATGCACATCAACCTTCTCAATCAGTTCCAGAATGGATTTGACATAAATGCGGGTCGGGGCCAGTAAGTGATCGGCCAGCGGCTTGCCTTCAAGCTCGGTGGTTTCCGGGTCACAACCGCTGACTTCAACAATTTTGCGCACCAGAGAGTAGCCGTTGGAGTGCGGACCGCTGGAGCCGAGTGCAATCAGTACGTCGCCGTCAGCCACTTTTGAACCGTCGATGATCTCAGATTTTTCGACGACGCCAACGCAGAAGCCTGCCACGTCGTAATCTTCGCCGTGGTACATCCCCGGCATTTCAGCCGTTTCACCGCCGACAAGCGCACAGCCAGACTGCAGACAGCCTTCGGCAATACCGTTAATGACGCTGGCTGCGGTATCCACATCCAGTTTGCCGGTAGCATAGTAGTCGAGGAAAAACAGCGGCTCAGCGCCCTGAACCACGAGGTCGTTGACGCACATTGCGACGAGGTCAATGCCGATAGTGTCGTGGCGTTTCAGATCCATCGCCAGACGCAGTTTTGTGCCGACGCCATCAGTGCCGGAAACCAGTACCGGTTCACGATATTTTTGCGGCAATGCGCACAGCGCACCGAAGCCACCCAGACCACCCATAACTTCCGGACGACGAGTTTTCTTTACTACGCCTTTGATTCGATCAACCAGAGCATTACCTGCATCAATATCAACACCGGCATCTTTGTAGCTAAGAGAGGTTTTATCGGTCACTGCCTGCTTCCCCACATGTTTACTTGCAGTAAAAGTTAAATTCGGCGCAATTCTAACAGGGAAAGCAAACGTTTGCGAGCCTGCTCTGCATCAAGTTTTATGTGCTGATTTTTTCAGCATTTTACAATCATTTATCTATTTGTTTGAACTGCGCCACGAAAATGAAACCGGGTACAGTCTTGTGCTTGAAACCTGTCTGCTGAATACACAGTATCGTACTGAAACCGGTTTCTGTTTTCTGTTGCGGACCTCATCAACAGCGTTTTACACAGAGTAATCACGATAGGGGAAGGGTATGTCAGGATTTAAAGCAGATTTCATGTGGGGTGGTGCCGTAGCCGCTCATCAACTGGAAGGTGGCTGGCAGGAAGGTGGAAAAGGAATTAGCGTTGCCGATGTCATGACGGCGGGGGCGCATGGCGTGGCGCGTGAAATCACTGACGGTGTGATTGCCGGTAAAAACTACCCTAACCACGACGCCATCGATTTTTATCACCGCTATAAAGACGACATTAAGCTGTTTGCCGAAATGGGGTTTAAATGTTTTCGCACTTCGATTGCCTGGACGCGTATTTTCCCTTTAGGCGACGAAGCGCAACCCAATGAGGCTGGCCTGCAGTTCTATGATGACCTGTTTGACGAATGCCTGAAATATGGCATTGAACCGGTGATTACGTTGTCGCATTTCGAGATGCCATACCATCTGGTGACGGAATATGGCGGCTGGCGTAACCGCAAACTTATCGATTTCTTTGTCCGTTTTGCCGCAGTGGTTTTTACCCGTTACCAGCACAAAGTGAAGTACTGGATGACGTTTAATGAAATTAACAACCAGGCAAATTATCACGAAGACTTCGCGCCTTTTACTAACTCTGGCCTGAAATATCAGCCCGGTGAAGACCGCGAGCCGGTTATGTACCAGGCGGCGCACTATGAACTGGTGGCAAGCGCGCTGGCGGTAAAGGCTGCGCGTGAGATTAACCCGGCATTGCATATAGGGTGCATGATTGCCATGTGTCCTATCTATCCACTGACCTGCGCGCCGGACGATATGATGATGGCGATGAACGCCATGCACCGGCGTTACTGGTTTACCGATGTCCATGTGCGCGGCAAATACCCACGGCATCTTCTCAACTACTTTGCCCGGCGTGGCTTTGATCTTGATATCACTGAGGAAGACCGTCAGGCGCTGACTGAGGGTTGTGTCGATTACATCGGCTTTAGCTACTATATGTCTTTCGCAACGCAGGCCACGGCAGACAACCCACAGCTGGACTACGACGAGTCGAAAAGTCTGGTTTCCAACCCGTACGTGCATAAATCGGACTGGGGCTGGCAGATTGATCCCGTCGGTCTGCGCTATTCGCTGAACTGGTTCTGGGATCATTACCAACTGCCGCTGTTTATCGTCGAAAACGGCTTTGGTGCGATTGACGTGCAGCAGGCCGACGGCTCGGTAGATGATTCCTATCGTATTGACTATATGGCCGCACATATCAGCGAAATGAAAAAAGCGGTAGTGGAAGATGGCGTGGACCTGATGGGCTATACCCCGTGGGGCTGTATTGATTTAGTCTCGGCCGGGACGGGGGAGATGAAAAAACGCTACGGCTTTATCTATGTTGATAAAAATAATGACGGAAGCGGAACGTTAGCACGCTCGCCGAAGAAATCTTTTTCATGGTATCAAAACGTTATCCAGACCAATGCTGAATATCTATAAAATTCATAGTATTGACAGCCAGCCCCGCCAATAATGCGGGGCTTGTTTTATACTCATCATCCAGACGCAAACGACTTTGGTTGATCCATATCAAGCGTATCCAGTGTTGCGCCAGAGACGAAAAGCGGTATAATCCGGCGATTTTTTTGTGGTTGCCACTCGTCTGAGGAAAGGAGAAGAGTATGAAGATCGTGGAAGTCAAACACCCACTCGTCAAACACAAGCTGGGACTGATGCGTGAAAACGACATCAGCACTAAACGCTTTCGTGAACTCGCCTCGGAAGTTGGCAGCCTGCTGACTTATGAAGCAACCGCTGGTCTGGAAACCGAAAAGGTGACCATTGAAGGCTGGAACGGTCCAGTTGAAGTTGACCAAATCAAAGGTAAAAAAATCACCGTTGTGCCAATCCTGCGTGCGGGCCTGGGCATGATGGAAGGCGTACTGGAAAACGTTCCGAGCGCGCGTATCAGCGTGGTTGGTATGTACCGTAACGAAGAAACGCTGGAGCCGGTTCCGTACTTCCAGAAGCTGGTATCTAACATCGATGAGCGTATGGCGCTGATCGTTGACCCGATGCTGGCAACCGGCGGTTCCGTTATCGCCACCATCGACCTGCTGAAAAATGCAGGCTGCACCAGCATTAAAGTGCTGGTCCTGGTTGCGGCACCGGAAGGTATCGCGGCACTGGAAAAAGCGCACCCGGATGTTGAGCTGTACACGGCCTCCATCGATCAGGGGTTGAACGAGCACGGATACATTATTCCGGGGCTCGGCGATGCCGGCGATAAGATTTTTGGTACCAAGTAAACGAATAAGTGAAAAGAAGCCGACTTTAAGAGTCGGCTTTTTTTTGAATATAACAACCCAAGGCTAATAACAAACAACACTCAGAGGAAAACACTATGACGCGCCGTGCTATCGGGGTGAGTGAAAGACCGCCGCTTTTACAGACAATCCCGCTTAGTTTGCAGCACCTGTTCGCCATGTTTGGCGCAACGGTACTGGTGCCAGTCCTGTTCCACATCAACCCGGCTACCGTTCTGCTGTTTAACGGCATTGGTACATTGCTGTATCTCTTTATCTGTAAAGGTAAAATTCCCGCGTATCTGGGTTCCAGCTTCGCATTTATTTCCCCGGTACTGCTGTTGCTGCCGTTAGGGTATGAAGTGGCGCTGGGTGGTTTCATTATGTGCGGCGTTCTGTTCTGTCTGGTTTCTTTCATCGTTAAGAAAGCAGGAACCGGCTGGCTGGATGTCATGTTCCCTCCTGCGGCGATGGGCGCAATCGTTGCCGTCATCGGTCTGGAGCTGGCTGGCGTCGCTGCGGGCATGGCGGGGTTACTGCCAGCAGAGGGGCAATTACCGGATTCAAAAACCATCATCATCTCAATGGTGACGCTGGCGGTTACGGTATTTGGCTCTGTACTGTTCCGCGGTTTTATGGCGATTATCCCGATTCTGATTGGGGTGCTGGCCGGCTACGCGCTCTCCTTCGTGATGGGGGTCGTGGACACCACGCCGATTGCGCAGGCCCACTGGTTTGCTCTGCCAACGTTCTACACGCCGCGCTTTGAATGGGTTGCCATTCTGACCATCCTGCCGGCGGCGCTGGTGGTCATCGCTGAACACGTTGGACACCTGGTGGTAACGGCGAATATCGTGAAAAAAGATTTGATTCGCGATCCTGGCCTGCATCGTTCTATGTTTGCCAACGGCCTGTCTACGGTTATCTCTGGTTTCTTCGGCTCTACGCCGAACACCACGTACGGCGAAAACATTGGCGTAATGGCGATTACCCGTGTTTACAGTACCTGGGTTATCGGCGGCGCGGCAATTTTTGCCATTCTGCTCTCCTGTGTGGGCAAACTGGCTGCGGCGATCCAAATCATTCCACTGCCGGTCATGGGTGGCGTATCGCTGCTGCTGTACGGCGTGATTGGTGCTTCTGGTATTCGCGTACTGATCGAGTCAAAAGTTGACTACAACAAAGCGCAAAACCTGATCCTGACCTCGGTTATTTTGATCATCGGCGTGAGTGGTGCGAAAGTTCACATTGGCGCCGCTGAGCTGAAAGGCATGGCGCTGGCGACCATTGTTGGCGTTTGTCTGAGCCTGATTTTCAAAGTTATCAGCCTGCTGCGTCCGGAAGAAGTCGTGCTTGACGCGGAAGATGCCGACAGTCCGCAACAGTAAATCTCTTACCGGGTGGCGATGCTGCCCGGTTCTATCACGACGTATTTCTGTGTTAAACTCAACGCGATTTTATGAAATCCTGGGTTGAGGTATCTCTGAACACACCGGCACAGCTCTCTTTGCCACTTTATCTTCCTGACGACGAAACTTTCGCAAGTTTCTGGCCGGGGGATAACTCCTCTTTACTGGCTGCACTGCAAAACGTGCTGCGTCAGGACCATAGCGGGTATATTTATCTCTGGTCGCGTGAAGGCGCTGGCCGTAGTCATTTGCTGCATGCAGCTTGTGCGGAACTGTCCGCGCGCGGCGATGCGGTAGGCTATGTGCCGCTCGACAAGCGTACCTGGTTCGTCCCCGAGGTGCTCGACGGTATGGAGCATTTATCGCTGGTATGCATCGATAACATCGAATGTGTGGCCGGGGATTCGCTGTGGGAAATGGCGATCTTTGATCTCTACAACCGCATCCTGGAGTCGGGGAAAACGCGTCTGCTGATCACAGGCGATCGCCCGCCAAGACAGTTGAATCTGGGGTTGCCGGATCTCGCCTCGCGCCTGGACTGGGGACAAATCTACAAGCTGCAGCCGCTTTCCGATGAAGATAAGCTGCAGGCGTTGCAATTACGCGCCAGACTTCGTGGGTTTGAACTGCCGGAAGATGTGGGACGCTTCCTGCTCAAGCGTCTGGATCGAGAAATGCGTACGCTGTTTATGACGTTGGATCAGCTTGATCATGCTTCGATCACCGCCCAGCGTAAGCTGACCATTCCATTCGTAAAAGAGATACTGAAGCTGTAAGCGCCGCAGCCGAAAAAACTGCGGCAGGTTCAGGTTAACCGATGATTTCCAGTACCTGCTCCGGCGGGCGTCCAATTCGCGCCTGGCCTTTGGCAACCACAATCGGGCGCTCCATCAATTTCGGGTTTTCCACCATTGCCTGAATCAGCGCATCTTCACTCAGATTTACGTCCGCCAGATTAAGTGACTTATAGAGATCTTCTTTCTGGCGCATCAGCTCGCGCGCGCTGGACATGCCCAGCATCTGCAGCAATTCACGCAGGGTTGTGGCGTCAGCCGGGGTTTCCAGATACAACACCACTTCCGGGTCCACACCGTTAGACTTCAGTAACTCCAGCGTTTCACGGCTCTTGGAGCAGCGTGGGTTATGGTAGATTTTAATCGCGTCTGACATGACTTCTCCTTGCATAACAATCCTGCCGGATGGCGACCAAAAGACCTTATCTGGCCTACATATCGCCATCCGGCAAGGGTTCGATAATTACATTTTCGTATACGGTTTAAAGCGCTCTTGCAGTTGGCGTAGCTGGTCGATACGGGCATCGTATCTGGCCTGCTGCTGGCTACCCAGCTTGACCTGTGAGCTTGCGCTGCTGAGCATCGAAATCGCCTGATCCAGACGTCCTGCGAGGGCATACCCTTCCGCGCGAGCCGCCAGTTCCTGATCGCGGTTGTTCAGGTTGGCTTCCGTTTGCGCTAACAGATCCCAGCCGTTAGGGTCGTTCTTATGGTTAAACGTATAGCGATTCAGGATGGTCGCCGCCTCTTTGGCTTGCCCGGCCTGTAAATACGCATTTGCCAGGTTGAGCTGCAGTACCGGGTTGGTGCGCAGGTCGCGGGCGTTTTTCAACCGATTAATGGCATCGCTGGTTTTCTTCTGGCCGAGATCGATATCCGTTGCCAGGTCGAGATACCAGGCATTGTTAGCATCTGCCGCCAGCAGCGGTTGCAGTGCTTTACGTGCCTCGTCATATTTACTGGCCTCCATTGCCTGCAATGCCCGGCCATACTGCGCCGCACGTTGCTCACGTATGTTGCCTTTCGACCAGTTACTCAGCAGGTCATCGGTCAGCTGGTTGCGACCAGAGTTGTACATGCCTAAGGTGCGTGCCTTGGCCAGATAAAAATCTTCTGAAGACTGGACGACAGCCGGACGCATTTGGTTGGCGCGGTTACGGGCATCCGACAGACGGCTTTCTGGCAGGGGGTGAGTCAGCAAAATTTCTGGTGGACGCGAAGAGTAACGGGCCTGATCGAGCAATTTTTCCAGAAACGTCGGCATGGCCTGGGGATCGAATCCCGAGCGTTGCAGTACCTGAATACCGATGCGGTCTGCTTCCTGTTCGTTTTGCTGCGTAAAGCTAATCATCCCCTGGCGTGTACCCGCCAGCGTACCGGTCAGCGCCGCCATACCCGCCTGCGGGCTGGCCATCGCCAATAAAATTGACCCTAACGCACCCACCCACGTTAGCGGCGCGCTGCGTTTCTGATCTTCCATTGCGCGCGCCAGGTGACGCTGCGTAACGTGGGAAATTTCGTGCGCCATAACCGATGCCAGTTGGCTTTCGTTATCGGAATAGCGGAACAGTGCGGAGTGCAAAACAACGTTGCCGCCAAAGAAAGCAAAGGCGTTGATTTCATCGTTGTTAATCAAAAAGAAGGTGAAGGGCGTTTTTACCGAGTCGGCGTGCGAGACCAGACGCATCCCCAGCGCATTAATGTATTGCGTCAGCAACGGATCGTTAATTAATGGCGCACTGCCGCGCAGCTGGCGTACATAATAATCGCCCATCTGCATTTCCTGTCCTATGGAAAGCGTACTCCCTGCCGAGGTTCCCATATCAGGCAGGGTGTCCGCGGTTTCTGCAAATGCGGGCGCAACCTGACCGATGGTCAGTGCAGCAATGAGGGTAGCAACCAGGTTTTTTTTCAACTGCCTGAACATAACCTCTGTCCTGTATTCTTTTTTGAGATAGCCATTTGACCAATGCCGTGAAGTATCGTTCACACTCCGCAAGCTTAGGGAGTGTAACTGCGAAACCTGACGATGAACACCCAGGAAAAATGTCTTTTCACTTTGCGTAATCCGCTATAAAAAGCGAAGTCTTTTTTGTGACATTTCGATACAATTCGGGATCGCAATCCCGCTATTGGATTCATGGAAGGGTTTTATGCTCGAAATGTTGATGCAATGGTATCGCCGCCGCTTTAGCGACCCCGAAGCCATCGCCTTGCTGATTATTCTGGTTGCCGGTTTTGGCATCCTGTTCTTTTTTAGCGGTCTTCTGGCGCCGCTGCTGGTCGCCATTGTGCTGGCGTACCTGCTCGAATGGCCGACAGTACGGCTGGAACATATTGGTTGTTCACGGCGTTGGGCGACATCGATTGTGTTGGTGGTGTTTGTCGGTATTTTGCTGCTGATGGCGTTTGTGGTAATGCCCGTTGCATGGCAACAGGGGATCTACCTGATCCGCGATATGCCCGGCATGCTCAATAAATTGTCTGATTTTGCCGCCACCTTACCGCGGCGTTATCCGGCGCTGATGGATGCGGGCATTATTGATGCGATGGCGGAGAATATGCGCTCGCGAATGCTCACCATGGGCGATTCGGTGGTGAAATATTCGCTGGCTTCACTGGTCGGATTGCTGACGCTGGCGGTGTATCTGATTCTCGTCCCGTTGATGGTGTTCTTCCTGATCAAAGATAAAGGACAAATGCTGAACGCAGTGCGTCGGGTGCTGCCGCGTAATCGCGGACTGGCGGGGCAGGTGTGGAAAGAGATGAACCAGCAAATCACCAACTATATCCGCGGCAAGGTGCTGGAAATGGTGGTGGTCGGCGTGGCGACCTGGCTCGGCTTCCTGCTGTTTGGCCTCAACTATTCGCTGCTGCTGGCGGTGCTGGTAGGCTTCTCCGTACTGATCCCGTATATCGGCGCTTTCGTGGTCACTATTCCGGTGGTCGGTGTGGCATTGTTCCAGTTCGGGCTTGGCACCGAGTTCTGGAGCTGTTTTGCCGTATACCTGATAATCCAGGCGCTGGACGGTAATTTGCTGGTGCCGGTGCTGTTCTCCGAGGCGGTAAATCTGCATCCGCTGGTGATTATTCTCTCAGTAGTGATATTCGGCGGCCTGTGGGGATTCTGGGGCGTATTCTTTGCGATTCCTCTGGCGACGTTAATCAAAGCGGTAATGCATGCCTGGCCGGATGGTCAGGTCGTTGATGAACCCTAATCTGTTTGCTCCGGCGATGCAATGTCGCCGGAGCCGAACTTGTCTGACCTCTATCCACACATTCTGAATAATCTCCTCTGGTGTCGTTTTTCTCTGCGTTTGTCTTTAACTTGACCCGCGTGATGTCTTTAAGTCACGCAAGGAATAAGGCCAACAGGAGAACAAAATGGGTCACAACACACACACGCAGCAGAAGGTGGGATGGGGCGGTTATCTCGCTTTTTTTATTACGATTATTCTTTTTTCCGGCATGTTTGCGAAAAGTATCGAATGGTGGCGAGTCTTTGATTTCACCGTTCTCAACGGTGCGTTTGGGCAGATTAATGCGGCGGGGGACACGGCGGTCTCTTTTCGCGGCACGGGCGGTATGGGCGCAAAAGACGGCTTCTTATTCGCGCTTGAGCTGGCGCCTTCCGTCATTCTTTCACTCGGGATAATTTCCGTCACCGAAGGGCTGGGAGGGTTGCGTGCGGCACAGCAACTGATGACGCCAGTACTGCGCCCGTTACTCGGTATTCCAGGTATTTGTTCGCTGGCGCTGATTGCGAATTTGCAAAATACCGATGCTGCGGCAGGGATGACTAAAGAAATGGCGGAAGAGGGCATTATCACTGAACAGGAACGTGCCATTTTTGCCTGCTGGCAAACCAGCGGCAGTGCGTGTATTACCAACTATTTTTCCTCGGGTGCCGCGTTGTTTACGATGGTTACCGTTCCGGTGATTACGCCGCTGGCGGTGATCCTTGTCTTCAAATTTGTGGGTGCGAACCTGCTGCGTTTGTGGATTGCGCAGCTGGAAAATCGCCGTACGCAGCAGGAGGCGTGAGATGACAACGCAAGTACGTAAAAACGTCATGGATATGTTTATCGATGGCGCACGGCGCGGATTCACTATTGCAACAACCAGCCTGTTGCCTAACGTGGTAATGGCGTTTGTGATTATTCAGGCGCTGAAGGTGACGGGACTGCTCGAGATTGTCGGGCGGGTATGTGAGCCGGTAATGGCGCTGTGGGGACTGCCGGGGGAATCTGCTACCGTACTGCTGGCGGCGGTGATGAGTATGGGAGGCGGCGTCGGTGTTTGCGCCAGCCTGGTTGTCGCCGGTACGCTTTCGGGACATGATGCTACGGTGCTGTTACCGGCTATCTACCTGATGGGCAATCCGGTGCAAAATGTGGGACGCTGTCTGGGTACCGCGGGGGTCCATCCCCGTTATTACCCGCTTATTATTGCGGTATGCGTAATTAATGCGCTGCTCTCTATTTGGGTTATGCAGGTTATTGCCTGACAAGGAAGGTTATGAACTGTTCCATTCTTAATTTGACGTTGTTCCAGCAGGGACACGTGTACGCGCCGGAAGACTTAGGGCGCCAGGATATACTGGTGTCTGACAGCAAAATTGTTGCCATCGCGCCGTCGATTTCCCCTGACGATTTTCCTGGCTGCGAGTGTATCAATCTTGACGGTGCGATTGTGTGCCCAGGATTTATCGATCAACACGTCCATCTGATTGGCGGCGGCGGAGAAGCAGGGCCGCACACCCGCACGCCGGAAGTGCGCTTGTCGCGGCTGGTTGAAGCTGGTGTCACCTCGGTGGTGGGATTACTGGGGACAGATGGTATTACCCGTCACCCTGAATCGCTGCTGGCGAAAACCCGCGCGCTGGAATTTGAAGGCATCAGCGCATGGATGCTGACCGGGGCGTATTCTCTGCCTTCTCCGACCATCACCGGCAGTATCGATCGCGATGTGGCGCTGATCGATAAAATCATTGGCGTGAAATGTGCTGTTTCGGACCATCGTTCTTCAGCCCCGGACACCTCGGTGCTGGCAAACATGGCGGCGCAGTCGCGCGTTGGCGGATTGTTAGGGCGCAAGCCGGGGATTAGCGTCTTCCATATGGGCGACAGCCCGCGCATGCTGGAGCCGTTGTACCAGATCCTCGACAGTTGCGATGTACCGATTACCAAGCTGCTGCCCACACACGTCAATCGTGCGGAACTGCTGTTTCAGTCGGCGCTGGAGTATGCCCGCAAAGGCGGTTATATCGACATTACCAGCAGCATTGATGAACCCGTCGACCCGGCCACGGCTATCGCCACGGCGCTACGCCAGAACGTGCCGCTGTCGCGTATTACCTTGAGTTCAGACGGCAACGGTAGCCAGCCGGAATTTGATGACTACGGTAATCTTACCGGCATCGGTGTCGCAGGCTTTGAATCACTGGCTGAAACAGTGCGCCAGTTGGTGAAGGTTCATGCCATACCGCTGGAACTGGCGCTGTGTCCGCTGACGCGAACGGTCGCAGAATTTTTGGGACTGGAACATAAAGGGCGTCTGGCGGTAGGATGCGATGCCGACATTTTGGTGCTCAATGATGCGCTTGAAGTTCATCATCTGTGGGCGAAGGGCAAAGCCGTCGTCAGAGAGAAAAAAGCCTGTGTAAAAGGGACGTTTGAATAAACGACGTTGATGCCGGATGGCGGCGTAAACGCCTTATCCGGCTACGGAGTTATGCGGATGGTGGCCTGATAAGACGCGTGGCGTCACCATCAGGCGCTATCCGGCAAAATGTAAATCAGGCGTTCTCTTTCAGCCAGTTCATTACTACGTCGTGGTGGTTGCTGGTTTTGAAGTCATCAAACACATGCTCAATTTTCCCTTCAGCATCAATCAGGAAGCTGATGCGGTGGATGCCATCATAGGTTTTGCCCATAAATGACTTCTCACCCCAGACGCCGAACTGCTCGCAAACCTGGTGATCTTCGTCGGACAGGAGGGTGAAGTTAAGGACTTCTTTCTCCGCGAATCGGGAAAGCTTCTCTGGTTTATCGGTGCTGATTCCCAGCACTTCAACACCTGCTTTTTTTAACTCATCCATGTTATCGCGCAGGCCGCAGGCCTGAACGGTACAGCCGGGTGTCATGGCTTTCGGGTAAAAATAAACCAGAACACGCTGTCCCTGGAAGTCGGTTAAATTTACTTGTTCTCCGTCTTGATCCGGCAAGCTAAATTTCGGTGCGATATCACCGGCTTTCAGTGGGTTCATTACTTAACTCCATCCTGTTCATCATGCTGTGAGTAATTGACGACGTTAATACTGCCTTGCGCATTGAGTTCTGTACAGAGTGCTTTAAACGCATCTTCAATATTTGCCGAATCATGTGACGCAGGACTATGTGCGGTAATTTGAATAAACAGCTGTGCCGCCTTTTCGTTCTCAGCCGGTTGCGTGCGTGAAACCAGTTCCGCAATATTCATTTGGTGGCTGTCAAACAGGGCGGTAAAGCGTTCAATCAAATGCGGAGAATCAGGAACATCGACCTGCACCCATACCGTAGCGGGCATCGCCGGACGGGGGCGTGCGGTCGTGCGCTTCATCACAATCAGTAAATCCAGCTCTGCACCTTTCAACGGCAAGGTTGATTCAATTAGGGTAATGGCATTCCAGGTGCCCGACAGCAACATGATAAACGTGAACTCGTCACCCAGCATGGCCAGTCGGCTGTCTTCGATATTACAGCCGCAACTGCTGACATGACGTGTGATGGTGTTCACAATTCCCGGGCGGTCAGCACCCAGCGCAGTAATGACCAGATAGTGTTGCGATGACGATGTCAAACCTGTTCTTCCTTTGAGCGGTGAGGTAATCATAAGGAAAGCATAAAAAAAACATGCATACAACAATCAGAACGGCTCTGGTCGCTTGCTTTTATTGTCGTACCAAACGTACCATTGAGACACTTGTTTGCACAGAGGATGGCCCATGTTCACGGGAAGTATTGTCGCGCTTGTTACGCCGATGGATGAGAAAGGTAAAGTCTGCCGGTCGAGCCTGAAAAAACTGATTGATTATCATGTCGCCAGCGGCACCTCGGCGATCGTTTCGGTTGGCACCACCGGTGAGTCTGCCACCCTGAGTCATGATGAGCATGGCGATGTGGTGATGATGACCCTGGAGCTGGCCGACGGGCGTATTCCGGTGATTGCCGGAACTGGCGCTAATGCGACCGCTGAAGCCATTAGTCTGACGCAGCGTTTCAACGACAGTGGTGTTGTCGGCTGCCTGACGGTGACGCCTTACTACAACCGCCCAACCCAGGAAGGTTTGTTCCAGCATTTCAAAGCCATCGCTGAACATACTGACCTGCCGCAAATTCTGTATAATGTACCGTCCCGTACCGGCTGCGATATGTTGCCGGAAACCGTTGGTCGCCTGGCGAAAGTAAAAAATATTATCGCTATTAAAGAGGCCACGGGGAACTTAAGTCGCGTTCACCAGATCAAAGAGCTGGTTTCAGACGACTTTATTCTGCTCAGCGGTGATGACGCGACCGGACTGGATTTTATGCAGCTCGGTGGTCATGGTGTGATTTCCGTGACGTCTAACGTTGCGGCACGCGATATGGCCGAAATGTGCAAACTGGCGGCAGCCGGGAACTTTGCCGAGGCGCGGGTGATTAACCAGCGTCTGATGCCGTTACACAACAAACTATTTGTCGAACCCAATCCTATCCCAGTGAAATGGGCGTGTAAGGAGTTGGGACTTGTGGCGACCGATACGCTACGTCTGCCGATGACGCCAATCACGGATAATGCTCGTGAAATCGTCAAAGCGGCGCTTAAGCATGCCGGTTTGCTGTAAAGTTTAGGGAGATTTGATGGCTTACTCAGTACAAAAGTCGCGCCTGGCCAAGGTTGCGGGTGTTTCGCTTGTTATGTTGCTCGCGGCCTGTAGTTCTGACTCGCGTTATAAGCGCCAGGTGAGCGGTGATGAATCCTATCTGGAGGCCGCACCGCTTGCTGAGCTTCACGCTCCAGCTGGGATGATTCTGCCGGTTATGTCGGGTGACTATAATATCCCGGTCACCAACGGCAGCGGTGCCGTTGGTAAAGCGCTGGACATTCGCCCGCCGGCTCAGCCGTTAGCATTAGTCACCGGTGCTCGCACTCAGATCGCGGGTGATACGTCGACATTGCTGGTGGAAAATGGTCGTGGCAACACGCTGTGGCCACAGGTCGTTAGCGTCATTCAGTCTAAAAACTACACGATCACCAAACGTGATGATGCCAGCCAGACGTTGACCACCGACTGGGTTAACTGGAACCGTCTGGATGAAGACGAGCAGTACCGTGGACGTTATCAAATCTCGGTTAAACCGCAGGGCTATCAGCAGGCGGTAACGGTGAAACTGATTAACCTCGAGCAGGCGGGTAAACCCGTAGCTGATCCAGCATCAATGCAGCGTTACAGCGCTGAGATGATGAACGTTATCTCCGCAGGTCTGGATAAGAACGCCACTGACGCCGCGAATGCCGCGCAGAACCGCTCTGCCGCCACCATGGATGTTCAGAGTGCTGCCGATGACACCGGTTTACCGATGCTGGTGGTACGTGGACCGTTCAACGTGGTATGGCAGCGTCTGCCGGCAGCGCTTGAGAAAGTGGGGATGAAAGTGACCGACAGCACCCGTTCTCAGGGCAGCATCGCCGTGACCTACAAACCACTGTCTGATAGCAACTGGCAGGAGCTGGGCGCAAGCGATCCGGGTCTGGTATCCGGCGACTATAAACTGCAGGTCGGTGATTTAGACAACCGCAGTAGTTTGCAGTTTATCGATCCGAAGGGGCATACCCTGACGCAAAGCCAGAACGACGCGCTGGTCGCCGTCTTCCAGGCAGCGTTCAGTAAGTAAAAATAAAGGGCTGGATAACTCCAGCCCTTTTTTTCTGATATGATACGCAAACGTGTGCGTCGGCAGAAAAACGCAATATTTATCGTTAATTCACACCCAGGAGTAATAAAGATGCAAAAGCAAGCTGAGTTGTATCGTGGTAAAGCGAAGACCGTATACAGCACGGAAAACCCGGACCTGTTGGTGCTCGAATTCCGCAATGATACGTCAGCAGGGGATGGCGCGCGCATTGAACAGTTTGATCGTAAAGGCATGGTGAACAACAAGTTCAACCATTTCATTATGACTAAACTGCAAGAAGCGGGCATTCCTACCCAGATGGAGCGACTGCTTTCCGATACTGAATGTCTGGTGAAAAAACTGGAGATGGTACCGGTTGAATGTGTGGTTCGTAACCGCGCAGCAGGCTCCCTGGTTAAGCGTTTAGGCGTTGAGGAAGGTATTGAACTGAATCCGCCGCTGTTTGATCTGTTCCTGAAAAACGATGCTATGCACGATCCAATGATTAACGATTCCTATTGCGAAACTTTTGGTTGGGTGAGCAAAGAGAATCTGGCGCGTATGAAAGAGCTGACCTACAAAGCCAACGACGTGCTGAAAAAGATGTTTGATGATGCCGGTCTGATTCTGGTCGACTTCAAACTTGAATTTGGTTTGTATAAAGGTGAAGTGGTCTTGGGCGATGAGTTCTCACCGGACGGCAGCCGTCTGTGGGACAAAGAAACGCTGGATAAAATGGACAAAGATCGCTTCCGCCAGAGCCTGGGCGGCCTGATCGAAGCCTATGAAGCCGTCGCGCATCGTCTGGGTGTGAAGTTAGACTAATCCTCCCCTGAGCCGGCGATCGCTCTCCGGCTCATCAATCCCGCCGATTTTGATTACTGTTTCTTATGGTAATCCTGTTCCGAACCGCCTACGATCATCATCATAATGAATAAAAAGTTGAGGTGATTATGCGCTGGCAAGGGCGTCGTGAAAGTGACAATGTGGAAGACAGACGAAATAGCTCCGGTGGCGGCCCTTCTATAGGCGGCCCTGGTTTTCGTTTGCCCAGTGGTAAAGGCGGCATCATCCTGCTGATTGTGGTGCTGGTGGCGGGATATTATGGCGTGGATCTCACCGGATTAATGACCGGCCAGCCAGTTTCCCAACAGCAATCATCACACTCCATCAGCCCAAATGATGATGAAGCAGCAAAATTTACCTCGGTGATTCTGGCCACCACGGAAGATACCTGGGGGCAGCAGTTTGAAAAAATGGGCCGGACCTACCAACAGCCGAAGCTGGTAATGTATCGCGGAGCGACGCGTACCGGCTGTGGCGCAGGTCAGTCGGTGATGGGGCCGTTTTACTGCCCGGCGGATGGTACGGTGTATATCGACCTCTCATTTTATGATGACATGAAAAACAAGCTGGGCGCCGATGGCGATTTTGCTCAGGGCTATGTTATCGCCCATGAAGTGGGTCACCACGTGCAGAAACTGCTGGGTATTGAACCGAAAGTTCGCCAGATGCAGCAGAATGCCTCACAGGCTGAGGTAAACCGTCTTTCCGTACGTATGGAACTGCAGGCGGACTGCTTTGCCGGCGTCTGGGGCAACAGTATGCAGCAGCAGGGCGTGCTGGAGTCCGGCGACCTGGCTGAAGCGCTGAACGCCGCTCAGGCTATTGGCGACGATCGCCTGCAGCAGCAGGGACAAGGACGCGTTGTGCCGGACAGCTTTACCCACGGCACTTCTGAGCAGCGGCTTAGCTGGTTCAAACGCGGTTTTGACAGCGGCGATCCGGGACAATGTAATACTTTTGGTAAAGGCATTTAAGCTACTGAGGCAGGGATGTCTGATAATACGGCGCTGAGCGCGTTAACCGAACAGATGGCCCACGAAGGGATCCGTCGTCTGCTGATTATCAGTGGTGAGGGGAACTGGTGTCAGGAGCGGGCTTTAGCGCTACGCGACACGTTACCCGGCGATTGGTTATGGGTGGGCGCACAAGCCCCTGCTGAGCCGAACTGTACGCCACAGGCGCTGCAAACGTTATTAGGCCGCGAGTTTCGTCATGCGGTTTTTGACGCCGGGCAGGGATTTGACGCTGCGGCATTTGCCGCCTTAAGCGGAACGCTGATCGCCGGGAGCTGGCTGGTTTTGCTGACCCCCCCCTGGCATACCTGGCACACGCATCCGGACGTGGATTCACTGCGCTGGAGCGACTGTGCTGAACCTATCCCAACGCCGCACTTTGTTGAACATGTCAAACGGGTGATTTCCCGTGACGGACAGGCGCTACACTGGCAGCAGCATCACGCAGTTTCCAGCCCGCGTTTTCCTGTTCGTGCAGTCTGGCACGCGGCAACCGGTGATCCTCAGCCTGAACAGGCGATGATTTTAACCCAGTTGCTGGATATGCCTCCCGGCGTGGCTGCGGTCACAGCTGCACGTGGCCGGGGCAAATCGGCTCTGGCAGGGCAACTGATAGCACGTATCAACGGGACCGCGATTGTCACCGCGCCTGCTAAAGCGGCAACGGATGTGCTGGCGCAATTTGCCGCAGAGGGTTACCGCTTTATGGCCCCGGATGCGCTGTTAAGCAGTTCTGCAACCGCAGACTGGCTGGTTGTGGATGAAGCCGCCGCGATCCCCGCGCCGCTGCTGCACCAACTGGTTGCGCGTTTCCCTCGTACGCTGTTAACCACCACCGTACAGGGCTATGAGGGAACTGGCAGAGGCTTTTTGTTGAAATTCTGCGCCCGCTTTCCCCATCTTCGACGCTATGAGTTGCAACAACCCGTGCGCTGGGCGCAGGGATGTCCGCTGGAGAAAATCGTCAGCGATGTGCTGGTGTTTGACGACGAAACCTTTACGCATGCCCCCTTAGGGGAGCTTAACTTCTCGGCATTTGATCAACTCTCATGGCAGACAAACCCGGCGCTGCCGTTAGCGGTATATCAGCTACTTTCCGGTGCGCATTATCGCACCTCGCCACTGGATCTGCGGCGAATGATGGACGCGCCGGGTCAGCATTTTCTTCAGGCTTCGGCTGCTAACTCGGTGGCGGGAGCCGTCTGGCTGGTCGACGAGGGGGGATTATCCGCAGAATTAAGCCAGGCCGTCTGGGCCGGATATCGCCGACCAAGAGGAAATCTGGTTGCGCAGTCACTGGCGGCGCACGGCGGAGACCCATTGGCAGCGACGCTCGTCGGGCGGCGGGTCAGTCGAATTGCGGTTCATCCCGCACGTCAAAGAGAAGGTATTGGGCAACAGCTGATTCTGCAGGCCCGGCACTATTGCACGCAGTGCGACTATCTGTCCGTCAGCTTTGGTTATACGGCTGAATTATGGCGTTTCTGGCAGCGTTGCGGTTTTGTCCTGGTACGGATGGGCAATCATCGGGAAGCCAGCAGCGGCTGTTATACCGCTATGGCGGTGCTGCCCATCAGCGAAGCGGGAAAATGCCTTGCCTGGCGGGCGCACCAGCGCCTGCGACGGGATGCGGAGATTCTTGCGCAGTGGAACGCAGAGCGCATTCCGCTGGTACCACTGAAAGAGACTACGCTTAATGAGGATGACTGGGGTGAGCTGGCTGGGTTTGCCTTCGCGCATCGACCATTACTGACATCATTAGGTTGTCTGAGTCGTTTGCTTGAGCGCAGCGAGTTGCCTCTTCCGGCATTGCGCGGGCGTATACAGGCTCAACGCAGCGATGCTGAATTGTGCCAACAGTTGAAAATATCGGGTCGCAAAGCGCTGTTGGCAGTTCAGCGCGCCGAGGCGGCGCAGGCCTTAAAACAGCTGGATGCTGAGCGTGAACAACGGCTACATAATCGCATTATGCAATGGCAATTTTTTCACTAACTTCTTCAATTTCCTGGCATGGTCATTGCGGTTAAGCGGCGTAGAATGATTCTCATCAGTTAAGGAGATCGCCATGAAACATGACCATTTTGTTGTTCAAAGTCCCGATAAACCCGCTCAACAGCTCTTGTTGCTGTTTCATGGCGTCGGCGATAACCCGGTTGCCATGGGCGAAATTGGCTCCTGGTTTGCGCCGCTGTTTCCGGATGCGCTAATCGTCAGCATTGGCGGGGCAGAGCCTTATGGTACGACTTCCGGGCGTCAGTGGTTTTCTGTACAGGGGATAACGGAAGAGAACCGCCAGGCGCGTATTGACGCGATTATGCCGGTCTTTATCGAAACCGTTCGCTACTGGCAGAAGCAAAGCGGCGTTTCGCCTCAGGCGACCGCGCTGATTGGTTTTTCTCAGGGCTCGATTATGTCGCTTGAGAGTATTAAAGCTGAGCCAGGGCTGGCGTCGCGGGTCATCGCCTTTAATGGTCGCTATGCCACGTTGCCGGAGGTTGCAACCACCGCGACGACGGTGCATTTGATTCACGGCGGTGAAGACCGGGTGATTGAGTTATCTCATGCCGTTGCCGCGCAGGAGGCGTTAATACGCGCCGGTGGGGATGTGACGCTGGATATCGTCGAAAATCTGGGGCACGCCATTGATGAACGCAGTATGCAGTTTGCGCTCGACCACCTGCGTGTTACCGTACCGAAGCACTACTTTGATGAAGCGCTGAGCGGCGGTAAGCCTCACGATGATGATGTGATTGAGATGATTTAACCCGCAGGCCGGATGGCGATGTGAAACCGCCATTCGGCCTACGTTGGCTTATTTCTTCGGTTGATCCTTGTTTGGCCAATCGTCGTCGTCATCCCATTTATCGTTAAAATCACGATGCGGGGGAAGCTCCGGCTTATTGGCAAGAAATTTCTTGTGGTCGACGCGCTTGAGATCTTTAATCACGTTCAGCAATACGCCTACCAGAAACACCAACACTAGAATCCACCAGTATTTTGCCAGCCAGTCCATGCTCATTTCCTCTTACAGGAACACTCATCAGGCGACGAGTTGCTCCATGATACGTTGATACATACGGGCAAGCAGCTGCAGGTCGGCGGCATTTACACATTCATTAATTTTATGAATGGTCGCGTTGACCGGCCCCAGTTCTACTACCTGTGCCCCCATGCGGGCAATAAAACGCCCGTCGGACGTCCCGCCTGTAGTCAGTAACTGCGGTTTAATCTCATTATAGTGCTCAATGGCGTTCACCACCGCATCCACCAGTTTACCGCGTGCGGTCAGGAACGGCTGACCGGAAAGCCACCAGTCGACGGTATAACGCAACTGATGTTTCTCCAGCAGCTCCAGCACCCGGGACTTAATCATTTCATCGTTTAATTCGGTGCTGAAACGGAAGTTGAACTGGATAAACAGTTCGCCGGGAATAACATTGTTGCTGCCGGTTCCTGCCTGAATATTGGCAATCTGCATGCTGGTCGCCGGGAAGAATTCGTTGCCCTGATCCCACTCAATCGCCACCAGTTCATTGAGCATTGGCGCCGCGCGGTGTACCGGGTTATCGGCCAGATGCGGGTAGGCTACGTGGCCCTGCACGCCGTGAATGGTCAGATTGCAGGTCAGTGAACCACGACGCCCATTTTTCACCACGTCGCCAACGATTTCCGTGCTGGATGGCTCGCCAACCAGACAATAATCCAGTCGTTCATTGCGCGCCATAAGTGCTTCAACCACTTTTACGGTGCCGTTTTGGGCGCTGGCCTCTTCGTCAGAGGTTATCAAAAACGCCAGACGACCCTGATGGTTCGGATGCTGGGCGACAAAACGTTCTGCGGCCACGACCATTGCCGCCAGTGAGCCTTTCATATCGGCTGCGCCACGCCCGAACAACATGCCATCGCGAATAGTCGGTTCGAACGGTGGATTAATCCAACGATCGACATCGCCGACAGGCACTACGTCAGTGTGACCGGCAAATGCCAGAGTCTCACCTTTGCCGCGCCATGCCCAAAAATTCTGTGTGTCACCAAAATCCATACGCTCAACGGTAAAACCTACCGCGCGCAGGCGTTCAATCATTAACGCCTGGCACCCGGCATCATCCGGGCTCAGGGAAGGACGGCGAATAAGCTGCTGTGTCAGCTCAATAACCGGGCACGACATAGACTATACCTCATTAAAAAACTGCGTATAACTGGATTCACTAAAGCCAAGCAGCATAGGCTTACCCGGCGCGCAGAGCAATGGGCGTTTGATAATTGCAGGCATTTCAATCATCAATGCAGCAGCAGAGGACGCATCGGTGATTTGGTTACGTGTGGCTTCATCCAGTTTGCGCCAGGTGGTTCCACGTGTATTGAGCAGCGCCTCCCAACCTAATTCGCTGATAAAGGCGTGTAATAACGCGTTGTCCAGGCCGTCGACGCGATAATCATGGAAGCGGTAGTCGACCCCATTGTCTTCCAGCCAGCGTCTGGCTTTTTTAATCGTATCGCAATTCTTAATGCCGTAGAGGGTGATCATTTGAATCCTTATTGACGTAATTTGAATATTTATTCTCGTGTTCTATAAACATGAATAATACATATTGTCATCGAACCGTTATAGAAAAATATAACATTGTTGTTGAATGGTGAATAATGATTCCTGAAAGTTCCAAAATTCACGGGGAACTGAAAATCAGATTTTGCCTGTTTGCATCAGCCTGTTTTTCCATCAGAATTGCCAAAGTCGTAGATGATGTATGAATATTTCAAAATATTGCAGTAAGTCACATAAAATTTATGGGGTTAGCGCATAGTGATTACATATACCCCCGAACACATGGAGGATGTAATCGCAACCATTGGTTAAATGATCTTCTTTTTATGATGATGATTTCGTAGAATGCCCATAATAATAAGAGAGGTTGTTATGATTGAACGTGAACTGGGGAACTGGAAAGACTTTATCGAAGTGATGCTTCGTAAATAATTTTCTGGAAGAAATTCATATCCTGCAAAGGATAATAAAAGGCGACTCAACGTAAGTCGCCTTTTTTGTGTCCGATTATTCTGGGCGTGGCTTCAACGGGAAACGTCTGCGTACCAGCACAAAGAACAGAGGAACGAAGTAAATCGCAAGGACTGTGGCTGAAATCATCCCGCCCATTACGCCAGTCCCTACCGCATGCTGACCGCCGGAACCTGCGCCACTGCTGATGGTCATCGGCAACACCCCAAAGATAAACGCCAGTGACGTCATCAGAATTGGGCGTAAGCGTTGGCGACAGGCATGCAGCGTGGCGTCGAGCAAGTCGTGACCTTTCTCGTTCATCTCATTGGCGAATTCAACAATCAATATTGCGTTCTTCGCCGAAAGCCCGATAACGGTGAGTAACCCGACCTGAAAGTACACGTCGTTTTCCAGACCGCGCATCCAGGTAGCGAGCAGCGCGCCAATGACCCCCAGCGGTACAACCAACATGACGGAGAAGGGAACCGACCAGCTTTCGTACAGAGCCGCCAGACACAGGAACACCACCAGCAAAGAAATGGCGTACAGAGCTGGCGCCTGAGAGCCCGACAGTCGTTCCTGGTAAGACATCGCGGTCCATTCGAGGCCGAATCCGGTCGGCAACTGGTGGACCAGCGATTCCATAATGTCCATCGCCGTACCGGTACTGACGCCTGGGGCGGCTTCGCCAACAATCTCGACGGCGGAGTAGCCGTTATAGCGTTCCAGACGCGGTGAACCCGTTTCCCAGCGCGACGTGGCAAAGGCCGAGAAAGGCACCATGCCGCCGCTATTATTGCGGACGTACCACAGATTGATGTCGTCCGGGAGCATGCGATATTTTGCCGCCGCCTGCACGTAAACCTTCTTCACGCGACCCCGGTCCATAAAGTCATTGACGTAGCTGGAGCCCCAGGCCGTTTGCAAGGTGTCGTTGATGTCATCAATGGAAACGCCCAGTGCCTGGGCTTTGCGCTGATCGATATCAATTTGCAACTGCGGGCTGTCGTCCAGACCATTATGACGAACACGGGTCAGAGACGCGTCTTTCCCGGCCAGCTCAATCAGCTTGTCGCGCGCGGCCATTAACGCATCATGGCCCGCACCGGCGTGATCTTGCAGCTCCATATCGAAACCGGCAGAGCTCCCGAGACCGCTAATCGCCGGAGGGCTGCTGGCGAAGACGCGGGCTTCTTTAATCTTATTAAAGGCTTTAGTCGCGCGCTCGATGATGGCGAAAGAGGTTCCGGTGGTGGTGTCACGATCATCCCAGTCTTTTAAGCGGACAAACATCCGCGCCACGTTTTGACCGTTCCCGCCAGGGCCAGAACCGACCGTGGAAAAGACCGACGTAATGTTGTCTTTCTCATGGGTGAAGTAATACTTCTCCACTTCCTCAACTACTTTCAATGTTTGCTGCTGGGTCGAGCCGCTGGGCAACTGTATCGAGGTGGTAAACATGCCGCGGTCTTCGAGCGGCAGGAAGGAGGTTGGCAGGCGCAGGAACAGGAAAACCATACCGCCGAGCAGCAGGCCGTAAATCAGTATCCAGCGCAGGCTGCGGTGCAGGATCCTGGCGACGCCTTTTTCGTAGCGTTCGGCGTTGCGGTTAAACATCCGGTTAAACCAGCCAAAGAAACCGGTTTGCCCGTGATGCTCGCCTTTATGTAGTGGTTTGAGCAGAGTGGCGCACAGGGCAGGGGTGAGGATCATCGCCACCAGAACTGAAAGAACCATTGCGGAGACGATGGTAATCGAGAACTGGCGGTAAATAGCCCCGGTAGTGCCGCCGAAGAAGGCCATCGGGATAAACACCGCCGACAGCACCATGGCGATACCGACCAGCGCGCCCTGGATTTGCCCCATCGATTTCCGCGTCGCTTCCCGCGGCGAGAGGCCTTCCTCACTCATAATACGCTCGACGTTTTCCACCACCACAATGGCATCATCGACCAGCAAGCCGATCGCCAGCACCATCGCAAACATCGTCAGGGTGTTAACGCTGTAGCCAAAGGCGTAGAGCACGGAAAAAGTACCCATCAGGACGACGGGAACGGCGATTGTAGGAATCAGCGTGGCGCGGAAGTTTTGCAGGAACAGGTACATGACAAGGAATACCAGCGCGATCGCTTCCAGCAGTGTTTTCACCACGTCGATGATTGAGGCTTTGACAAAGGAGGTAGTTTCATACGCCACCTTGTATTCCAGCCCGTGCGGAAAATACTGTGAGAGCTCGTTCAGGCGGTCGATAACCAGCTCCGCCGTTGCCATTTCATTGGCGCCGGAGGCCAGTTTTACCCCCAGACCGGAAGCCGGGTGGCCGTTGAAGCGGCTGAGATAGTCGTACTTTTCCGCACCCATTTCGACCGTCGCCACATCGCCCAGTTTAACTTCTGAGCCGTCCTGGTTGACGCGTAGCGTAATCGCGCGAAATTCATCCGGAGTCTGCAGCAGCGACTGGGCGTTGATCGTCGCATTCAGCGCTTGTTTGTCCACCGAAGGCGTGCCGCCAAGTTGCCCGACGGCAATCTGCGCATTCTGTGACTCGATAGCATCGGTCACATCTTTGGCGGTCATCTGGAAGCTGTTAAGTTTGACCGGGTCGAGCCAGATACGCATGGAATATTGTGAACCGTAGGCGTCAATATCGCCCACGCCGTTTATACGACTGAGCGGATCCTGGATATTACTGGCGACGTAGTCGGCGATGTCCTGCTTATCCATTGAGCCATCGGTGGAGACGAAGGCGATGGTCAGAATATTGGTGTCCCCGGTCTTTCGCACCGTGACCCCTTGATTCTGTACCGCCTGCGGCAGCTTACGCATTGCCGATTGCAGCTGGTTTTGCACCTGCTGGACGGCTTCATCAGGATCGGTTCCCGCGAGGAAGCTCAGCGTAACCGACGCCTGGCCTGTCCCGCTGCTCTGCGACGACATGTACATCAGATTATCGAGACCGGTCATGTTCTGCTCGATAACCTGGGTGACGGTATTTTCCAGGGTTTGTGCGGACGCGCCAGGGTAGTTCGCGGTTACCCGCACGTTTGGCGGTGCCAGATCGGGGTATTGCTCAACGGGCAGCGAAAAAATAGCCAGGGTTCCTGTCAGGCACAACAGGATTGCTAACACCCAGGCAAAAATGGGGCGATCGATGAAAAAATTCGCCATTAAAAGGGGACCTCGTGTTTCTGCGTATCGTTATGGGTGTGAATTGCTTCACTTTAGCGGCAAGGTACGGGGCAAACGTGGAGAAAAAAAGAAGATAATGTAAATTATCATGCCCGTTTACAGCATACCTTTCGTGCCAACGCCGTCAGGCCTGGATCGAGAACCGACGGCGCTTTGCGGTTCTTTACGTTAGCTCTCCGTCGGATTCTGCCGAACGAAAACTGATGCTCACCAGCGTTCCCCCTCCGGAGGGTTGAGAGAAAGTCAGCGTGCCGCTCAGCCTTTCCGCCCGCTCGCGCATAATATTTAATCCATAGTGCCCCGAAGGCTCATGCGGCTCGCCAATGCCGATGCCGTTATCGCGAATATAAACCGTGTGATTACCATCCGGCGCGGTCACGCAACTGACGGCAATTTCGGTTGCGCTGGCATGTTTAATCGCGTTCAGCACCGCTTCACGGACGATCTGCAGCAGATGCACCTGCATTTGCGCGTCCAGCGCCAGGGTCGGTAACCGGCAATCAAGCGTCAGTTTAGCCGATGTCTGATTTTGCAGCGTTTCCAGCATTTCATGCAGGGCGGAGGGGAGATCGGCCTGCTGTAAAGTCAGGCGGAAGGTGGTGAGCAGTTCGCGTAGCTGGCGGTAGGCATCGTTCAGCGCCTGAGAGAAATCCGCCATAATGCTTTGCGCTGGGGCGTTATCTTCGGGAATCGAACGCTTCAGCAGCGTGAGCTGAATGCGTAAATAAGAGAGCACTTGCGCCAGCGAGTCGTGCAGCTCGCGCGCAATCGTCGCCCGCTCCTCCATTAACAACAGCTGCTGAAAATGTTTTTGCGCCTGGTTGAAGTACAACCCGCGACCCAGCATCGAGGAGACGCTGTTGAGCAGAGGGGTAGAAGCATTGACGTTCGGGCTTTGCCAGTGCAGTTCACCGTAGACGGTTTCCTGCATGGTGACCGGCAGGATCTGCATCGGCAGCTCGGGGCTTTTTGCGCCTTCGCTAATTCGCCAGTTATCTCCGACGGTGAGTTCCAGGAAATAGGCGGCGTCATGCTCGCGGACGATCTGTAAAATATGGCGGAAGCAGTACACATCAATCTGACTGGTATTTAACGCCTGAGAGCACTGATACAACACTTCCAGACGACGATGAGCTTCGTGGAGATCGTGGGTCTTCTCAGCGACAGACGCTTCCAGCGAGCGGTACAGCTTGTGTAATTCACTCGACATCTGGCTGAAGGTCTTGCCCAACAACCCGAGTTCGTTGGGCAAATCAGTATCCAGCGACGGGATGTCAAACTGACCGTGTTCAATGTGCTGGCTGGCCACCACCAGCTTATTCAGCGGACGCACCACCTGCTGGCGAATACGCCGTAAGGTAAAGAAAACGAGGGTGAAAATGCCGATCCCGCCCGCCAGTGAAATACCAAAAACCAGCATCACTTTGCGTTCGGCATAATGCTGCAGCGCCAGCACGAAGAGATCGATTTGATCGACATAGTTATTGATATTGCTCTGGTACCAATTTAAATCGCCATCGATCAGACGGGCGTTCATTTCCAGCCAGTTTGTATGTAGACGCCCATAGCGACTTTTTACTGCTTGAGGCACATACCACGCGTTCAGGTTCTGTAGTGCTGGCGAGTTTAGCGCCTGCTGGAAAAGCTGGCGGTGAGCGTTAAGCTGCGGACTTTGGCTTTGCAGATCGTAACCCAGACGGTAACTTTGCATGCGCAATGAGCCAGCCACGTTGATGGCTTCGGCATCTCGTAAGCTGCTGGTCAGCGTGAGCAGCGCAATACCCGTTGAGAGAATCGACAACAGCACTATGTAGAAAAAAGCTTTAGCCAGACTGGCCGAGACCGGACGCTTTACCGTCACTTGTGCATCCTCACACAATACACGTCGCGCCTTAAAACAGCCCGAACGATGCGGTGTATTTGATAAATGTTAATAAAACGCCATGAAACTGGATGGTAACTGAAACGCAATTTCATATGCGATGAAATAAATTGATCTGCCACAGGTTCTGGATAAATAGTTGTGCTTCCTGGGCAAATGAACATTGCCGCTTCCTTCCGTGTCGGTTAATAACAACACTCATATAAAGAATAAGGTTTTTGCAACCAAAAAAGAAGGAAGCCATGAATCGTTTTATTATGGTTAATAGCCAGCAGTGCCTGGGATGCCATGCCTGTGAGGTCGCCTGCGTCATGGCTCACAATGGCGAGCAGCATGTCCTGAGTCAACGGCATTTCCAGCCCCGAATTACCGTCATCAAGCATCAGCAGCAGCGCAGTGCGGTAACCTGCCATCACTGTGAAGATGCGCCCTGCGCCAGAAGTTGCCCGAACGGGGCAATCAGCCATGATAACGACAGCGTTCAGGTGAACCCGAAAAAGTGTATTGGCTGTAAATCGTGCGTCGTTGCTTGTCCTTTCGGCACGATGCAGATCGTACTCACTCCTGTCGCTAAAGGGAAGGTGAAAGCCACTGCGCACAAATGCGATTTGTGTCAGGGACGCGAACAAGGACCTGCCTGTGTAGAGAACTGTCCGGCACAAGCGTTACAACTGGTGACGGAAAATTCGCTTACTGGTCTGTCAAAAGCGCGCAGGCTACGCACCGCCAGTCTGGAAAGCCAGCCCTGGCATGCCAACGCCACCGATTTCGTTTCGCATGCAATTACCAAACGTGAGCAAATGCAGGCGACGCCTGCGCGTGGTGAGCCGGATAAGCTGGCAATTGAGGCCCGTAAAACCAGCTTTGAGGAGATCTATCTGCCGTTTCGTACGGCGCAAGCGGAACGGGAAGCGTCCCGCTGCCTGAAATGCGGCGACCACAGTATTTGCGAATGGACCTGCCCATTGCATAACCATATTCCGCAGTGGATTGAACTGGTCAAAGCCGGGAATATCGACGCGGCGGTTGAGCTTTCTCACCAGACCAACTGCCTGCCGGAAGTGACCGGGCGCGTATGTCCGCAGGACCGACTTTGCGAAGGGGCATGCACGGTGCGTAGCGAGCATGGGGCGGTCACTATCGGAAATATTGAGCGTTACATCTCTGATCGGGCCCTGAGCAAAGGATGGCGACCGGACTTAAGCCACGTGCAGAAAGTGGATAAGCGCGTTGCTATCATCGGCGCGGGTCCGGCGGGTCTGGCCTGCGCGGATGTGCTGGCGCGCAGCGGAGTCAGCGCCACCGTATACGATCGCCACCCTGAAATCGGCGGTTTGCTGACGTTCGGCATTCCGGCCTTCAAGCTGGACAAATCGCTGCTGGCCCGCCGCCGTGAAATCTTCAGCGCCATGGGTATTCATTTCGAACTTAACTGTGAAGTGGGTAAGGATGTGGCGCTGTCGGCGCTGCTGGAGGATTACGATGCCGTGTTCGTGGGCGTAGGAACCTATCGTTCCATGAAGGCGGATCTGCCGAATGAAGACGCGCCTGGCGTTTATGACGCGTTACCGTTCCTGATTGCCAACACCAAGCAGGTGATGGGGCTGGATGAACTGCCTGAAGAGCCGTTCATCGATACCGCCGGACTGAACGTGGTTGTACTGGGCGGAGGCGATACGGCAATGGACTGCGTGCGTACCGCGCTGCGTCACGGCGCACGCCAGGTGACCTGCGCTTATCGTCGTGATGAAGCCAACATGCCCGGTTCGAAAAAAGAGGTGAAGAACGCCCGGGAAGAGGGGGCGAACTTCGAGTTTAACGTCCAGCCGGTTGAGCTGGTGTTACATGATGATGGGCGAGTCAGCGGCGTGCGTTTTTTACGTACCCAGCTTGGCGAGCCAGACGCGCAGGGGCGTCGTCGCCCGGTTCCCCTCGCCGGGAGTGAGTTTGTCATGCCCGCAGATGCGGTGATCATGGCGTTTGGTTTTCACCCACATGGCATGCCGTGGCTGGAGACGCATGGGGTTAAGGTCGATAACTGGGGGCGCATAGCCGCCAATGTTGAAAGCGCATACCGTTATCAAACCAGTAACCCGAAAATCTTCGCCGGTGGTGATGCGGTACGCGGTGCGGATCTGGTGGTTACGGCCATGGCGGAAGGACGGCATGCCGCCCAGGGGATCGTCGACTGGTTGGGCGTAAAATCAGTCAAATCTCACTAAGTCGCTAAGAAGGCCGGATAAGGCGCGTTAGCGTTGCTATCCGGATCTGTGCCGCATAATTGCCTGATGGTGCTTCGCTTATCAGGCCGACATTGCACCAAGACAAACCCGGTTTCACGGCGTAGTATTATTTCTCACTTCTTGCTGTGGAGCCGGTATGTCGCAAAAAATTACCCTCATCAAAGATAAAGTCCTTTCCGATAACTACTTCATCCTGCGCAATATCACCTATGACCTGACCCGTAGCAATGGTGAGGTGATTCGTCACAAACGCGAGGTTTACGATCGCGGCAACGGCGCCACTATCCTGCTGTATAACCCGGAGAAGAAAACGGTGGTGCTCATCCGCCAGTTTCGCGTCGCCACCTGGGTCAATGGTAATGAAAGCGGTCAACTGATTGAAACCTGCGCCGGGCTGCTGGATAACGACGAACCGGAAGCGTGCATTCGGAAAGAGGCCATTGAAGAGACCGGCTTTGAAGTGGGGGAAGTGCGTAAGCTGTTTGAGCTCTATATGTCGCCGGGCGGCGTGACGGAGATAATTCATTTCTTTATTGCACAATACAGCGACAGCCAGCGGGCAAATGCGGGCGGAGGTGTGGAAGATGAAGATATTGAGGTTCTGGAGCTGCCGTTCACCCAGGCGCTGGAAATGATTAAAACGGGTGAGATCCGTGACGGTAAGACGGTGCTATTGCTGAACTATTTGCAATCGTCGCATCTCATGGACTAATGCGCGGGATTTATATTTCTTTACAAATTTTCGGCCAATCCGACGATTCTTATTGAGCCACATCAGTCGCGCAAGGAAGATACCGCTTAGGCTGTGTGTTTTGACTTCGGGGTTGTACCGTCCATGCGCTATCGCGTTATTTTACTTTTCCTGCTCGGGTTGTTACCCGTCCGTTTGCTGTGGGCCGCGCCCGCGCAACAGACGTTTTCTGACTGGCAGGTGACGTGCAATAACCAAAACTTTTGCGTGGCGCGCAATACCGGAGAACATCACGGCCTGGTCATGACCTTGAGCCGCAGTGCCGGGGCACATACCGACGCCGTGTTGCGTATTGAACTGGGTGGGCTGGAATCGCCCACAGCCAAAGAGAGCGATATTGCGCCACGTCTGCTACTGGATGGCGCGCCGCTCCCGCTTCGCGGCGAACACTGGCGTATTACCCCCTGGCAACTGATGACCGATGATCCGGCCACCATCAGCGCATTTTTAACAACCGTACAGGACGCGAAGGCGATAACCCTGCAAAAAGGGGCGCAAAACCTGTCCCTGCTCGGGCTAAAAGCCGCGCTGCTTTTTATCGACGCCCAGCAAAAACGGGTCGGCAGCGAAACCGCATGGATCGAAAAAGGCGACGAGCCTCCGCTCAGCGTTCCTCCCGCTCCCGCTTTAAAAGGCGTGGCTGTGATTAACCCAACGCCAACGCCTCTCACGCAACAAGAGCGCAGTGAATTGCTGGATTACGGTAACTGGCGGATCAACGGTATTCGCTGTTCGATCGATCCGCTGCGTCGCGAGATGCGCGTCACGGCCTTAACGGATGATAAAGCGCTGCTGATGATCGGCTGTGAAGCCGGGGCATATAACACCATCGATCTGGCGTGGGTGGTTTCACGTACTACCCCGTTGACGTCACGGGCGGTACGGCTAAGCCTGCCTTTTAAAACGGATGCGGAAAGCCGCGATATGGAGCTGACCAACGCCACGTTTGATGAGAAGTCGCGCGAGCTGGTAACCCTCGCTAAAGGACGAGGGTTGGCAGATTGCGGTATCCAGACTCGCTGGCGCTACGACGGTCAGCGTTTTCGTCTGGTGCGCTATGCCCAAGAGCCAAGCTGCGATAACTGGCATGGGCCAGATGCCTGGCCCACGCTGTGGATCACACGTTAAGCACCTTATGCGCTTTGTCGACAATGTTATCCACCGTAAAGCCGAAGAACGGGAACAGCTTGTCTGCCGGAGCCGACTCCCCATAACCCGTCATACCGACAATCGCCCCTTTCAGCCCAACATATTTGTACCAGTAGTCGGCAATTCCTGCTTCTACCGCCACGCGCGCGCTGACGTTTGAGGGGAGGACCGATTCCCGATACGCTTCATCCTGGGCGTCGAAGATATCGGTTGAGGGTAGAGAAACCACCCGCACGTTACGACCTTCACCGGTCAGTTTTTCCGCCGCCAGCAGTGTGATTTCCATTTCTGAACCGGTAGCAATCAGGATAACATCCGGCTTACCGCCGCCATCCTTCAGCACATAGCCGCCGCGGGCAATCTGCTGCACTTGCTCAGGCGTCCGCTCAACCTGCGCCAGATTTTGCCGCGAGAGGATCAGCGCCGTTGGCCCGTCATGGCGTTCGACCGCCAGCTTCCAGCCTACCGCCGCTTCAACCTGATCGCAGGGTCGCCAGGTGCTGAAATTAGGCGTCAGACGCAGGCTGGCGAGCTGTTCGACGGCCTGGTGCGTGGGACCATCTTCCCCAAGGCCAATCGAGTCGTGGGTATAAACCATGATTTGTCGGGCTTTCATCAGCGCCGCCATGCGTGCGGCATTACGGGCATATTCGACAAACATCAGGAACGTTGCGGTGTACGGTACGAAGCCCCCGTGGTGAGCGATACCGTTGGCAATCGCGGTCATGCCAAATTCCCGCACGCCGTAGTGGATGTAGTTTCCTGCATGATCCTCTTTAAGAGAAGTGGAGCCTTTCCAGATGGTCAGGTTGCTGGGCGCCAGATCCGCCGAACCGCCAAGCAGCTCAGGCAGTATCGGCCCGTAAGCGTTCAGGGTATTTTGCGAGGCCTTACGGGTGGCGATTTTGGCCGGATTGGCCTGCAGCTCGGTGATATATTTCTGGGTCGTTTCTTCCCACTCTTCCGGCAGTCCACCGCTCATCCGGCGGGTAAACTCTGCCGCCAGATCCGGATGCGCATGTCGATAAGCGGCGAATTTCTCATTCCAGCTCTGTTGGGCTTTCTCGCCTTTTTCACGAGCGTCCCACGCCCGGTAAATCTCTTTGGGGATTTCAAAGGCAGGATGATGCCACCCCAACTTCTGTCGGGTCAGCGCCACTTCTTCTTCACCCAGCGCAGCGCCGTGCGCTTCCTCTTTCCCGGCTTTATTCGGTGAACCAAAACCAATCACCGTGCGGCAGATAATCAGCGACGGTTTATCGGTAACGGCCTGTGCTTCCTGAATCGCTTTTTTCACCGCCTCAGGGTCATGACCGTCAATCTCGTGCACCACATGCCAGTGATAGGCCTCAAAGCGTTTCGCGGTATCGTCGGTAAACCAGCCGTCGGTTTCGCCATCAATTGAGATGCCGTTGTGATCGTAAAAGCCGATGAGTTTGCCAAGCCCCAGGGTGCCCGCCAGCGAGCACACTTCGTGAGAAATGCCCTCCATCAGACAGCCGTCGCCCATAAAGACCCAGGTATAGTGATTAACAATCTCGTGGTCTGGCTGGTTAAACTGCGCCGCCAGCGTGCGTTCTGCAATCGCCATTCCGACAGCGTTGGCTAAACCCTGACCCAACGGTCCGGTGGTGGTCTCCACGCCCGGCGTATAGCCAATTTCCGGGTGTCCTGGCGTCTTCGAATGGAGCTGGCGGAAGTTCTTTAACTCTTCGAGCGGCAGGTTGTAGCCGGAAAGATGCAGCAGGCTGTAAAGCAGCATTGAGGCGTGGCCATTGGATAAAATAAACCGGTCACGATCGTACCAGGTGGGATCGGACGGGTTATGGCGCAGGAAATCGTTCCACAGTACTTCGGCGATATCGGCCATCCCCATTGGTGCTCCAGGGTGGCCAGAGTTAGCTTTTTGGACGGCATCCATACTTAGCGCACGAATGGCATTGGCAAGCTCTTTACGGGTCATGGGAAATACTCCTTGAAAAGTAAAGTGTTAGATGCGTGTTGTGATTCACACTTTTGAGATAATTGCGGGCGTTGTCAGCAAAAAGCATAGCAGACAAGCATGGTATTGCTGGCTTAAGCAGGTAACATAGATGTTATAAATTGATAACAAATTCTTTCTTTGAATGGTGAGAGTATGGGGACCTTCAAAGTTTGTGCCGTTGACTGAGGTGATAATGTGCGGCTCAGTAGAATGGTTACCCGCGCCACTTTTTTGATAGATACGTGAAAGGAACAACAAGATGGATGACCAGTTAAAACAAAGCGCCCTCGATTTCCACGAATTTCCGGTACCCGGTAAAATCCAGGTTTCTCCGACCAAGCCTCTGGCAACCCAGCGCGACCTCGCGTTGGCCTACTCGCCGGGCGTGGCTGCACCGTGTCTTGAAATTGAAAAGGACCCGCTGGCAGCCTACAAATACACCGCACGCGGCAACCTGGTTGCGGTTATTTCCAACGGTACTGCGGTTCTGGGCCTGGGTAATATTGGCGCGCTGGCCGGTAAACCGGTGATGGAAGGTAAAGGCGTTCTGTTTAAGAAATTCGCCGGGATTGACGTGTTCGATATCGAAGTTGATGAACTCGATCCGGATAAATTTATCAACGTGGTAGCGGCGCTTGAACCAACGTTTGGCGGCATTAACCTCGAAGATATCAAAGCGCCGGAGTGCTTCTACATTGAGCAAAAACTCCGTGAGCGCATGAATATTCCGGTATTCCACGATGACCAGCACGGTACGGCAATCATCAGTACTGCCGCAATCCTTAACGGTCTGCGGGTGGTTGAGAAAAATATCTCTGATGTGCGCATGGTGGTGTCCGGCGCAGGTGCGGCGGCGATTGCCTGTATGAACCTGCTGGTGGCGCTGGGGATGCAGAAACACAACATTGTGGTCTGCGACTCCAAAGGGGTGATTTACAAAGATCGTGAACCAAACATGGCGGAAACCAAAGCGGCTTACGCAGTGGTGGATGACGGTAAGCGTACGCTGGATGATGTCATTGACGGCGCAGATATTTTCCTCGGTTGCTCTGGCCCGAAAGTGCTGACGCAGGAAATGGTTAAGAAGATGGCGCGTGCGCCAATGATCCTGGCCCTCGCCAACCCGGAACCGGAAATCCTGCCGCCGCTGGCGAAAGAGGTGCGTTCCGACGCCATCATTTGCACCGGCCGTTCCGACTACCCGAACCAGGTTAACAACGTCCTGTGCTTCCCGTTCATCTTCCGCGGCGCGCTGGACGTCGGCGCTACTGCCATCAACGAAGAGATGAAACTGGCCGCGGTACACGCCATTGCTGAGCTGGCGCACGCCGAGCAGAGCGAAGTGGTGGCCTCCGCCTATGGCGACCAGGACCTGAGCTTCGGGCCGGAATACATTATTCCGAAACCGTTCGACCCGCGTCTGATCGTCAAAATTGCCCCTGCGGTGGCGAAGGCGGCGATGGATTCCGGTGTGGCAACGCGTCCGATTGCCGACTTTGATGCTTACATCGATAAGCTGACCGAATTCGTCTACAAAACCAACCTGTTCATGAAACCGATTTTCTCTCTGGCACGCAAAGCGCCGAAGCGCGTGGTGCTGACTGAAGGGGAAGAGGCGCGTGTACTGCATGCCACGCAGGAGCTAATCACTTTAGGTCTGGCGAAACCGATCCTGATCGGTCGTCCGAGCGTTATCGAAATGCGTATCCAGAAACTGGGTCTGCAGATCAAAGCGGGCGTCGATTTTGAGATCGTCAACAATGAGTCAGATCCGCGCTTTAAAGAGTACTGGAGCGAGTACTACCAGATTATGAAACGTCGTGGTATTACCCAGGAGCAGGCGCAGCGTGCGGTAATTGCCAACACCACGGTGATCGGTGCGATCATGGTGCAGCGCGGCGAAGCGGATGCGATGATCTGCGGTACGATTGGCGACTACCATGAGCACTTCAGCGTGGTGAAAGAGGTGTTTGGTCACCGCGATGGCGTGCATACTGCCGGGGCGATGAACGCCTTGCTGCTGCCAAGCGGTAACACCTTTATCGCCGATACCTACGTTAACGACGATCCTACGCCGGAGCAACTGGCGGAAATTGCCGTGATGGCGGCAGAAACCGTGCGTCGCTTTGGTATCGAACCGAAGGTAGCGCTGCTGTCGCACTCCAACTTTGGTTCATCTAACTGTCCGTCGGCCAGCAAAATGCGCGAAGCGCTGGAGCTGATTAAGGCGCGTGCGCCAGAGTTGATGATTGATGGCGAAATGCACGGCGATGCCGCGCTGGTGGAAAGCATCCGTCATGACCGCATGCCGGACAGTCCGCTGAAAGGCTCAGCGAATATTCTGGTGATGCCGAATATGGAAGCTGCCCGTATTAGTTACAACTTACTACGCGTTTCCAGCTCTGAAGGCGTAACGGTCGGCCCGGTGCTGATGGGGGTTGCGAAACCGGTTCACGTATTAACGCCGATCGCTTCTGTTCGTCGTATCGTTAATATGGTGGCGCTGGCGGTCGTAGAAGCCCAAACTCAACCGCTGTAATTTCACTTTAATTTATTTCCGGCGCGGGTTTCTCCCGCGCCTTTTTATTTCTCCTTTCTTAGTGATCCACTTCACCTTTTAAACATGGTTGCCGAATTTTGTTATTTACTCTGACAAAAAATTGCCACGATGAGGGCAGTTTTAGAGGAGGCGGTGAGCAATGGAAAAAGAACGCATTATTCAGGAATTTGTGCCGGGGAAACAGGTTACGCTGGCGCATCTCATTGCGCACCCCGGCGAGGAACTGGCGAAAAAGATCGGTGTTCCCGAAGCGGGCGCCATCGGCATCATGACGCTGACGCCAGGCGAAACCGCGATGATTGCCGGTGACTTAGCTATGAAGGCGGCAGATGTACATATCGGCTTTCTCGATCGATTTAGCGGTGCGCTGGTCATCTACGGCTCGGTAGGCGCGGTAGAAGAAGCGTTATTACAGACGGTAAGCGGTCTGGGTCGGTTATTAAATTTCACTTTGTGCAACCTGACAAAAAGTTAATCAGAGGCGGCGATGAAACGTATTGCGTTTGTCGGTACGGTGGGGGCGGGGAAAACAACGCTCTTTAATGCGCTACAGGGAAATTATTCCCTCGCCAGAAAAACACAGGCCGTGGAGTTTAATGAAAATGGCGATATCGACACGCCAGGAGAATATTTTAGCCATCCGCGCTGGTATCACGCCTTAATTACCACGCTGCAGGATGTTGATACGTTGATTTATATACACGCGGCAAATGATAAAGAAAGTCGCTTACCTGCCGGGCTGTTGGATATCGGCGCCAGTAAACGACAAATCGCCGTTATCAGCAAAACGGACATGCCGGATGCCGACGTCGCCGCAACGCGACAACTACTTCGCGGGATAGGGTTCCAGGAGCCGATTTTCGAACTCAACAGCCATGACCCGCGCAGCGTGCAGCACCTGGTGGATTATCTGACTGAGCTCAGCCAAAAGGAGGAAAGGGCAGGTGAAAAAACTCATCACAGCTAACGATATTCGTGCGGCCCACGCACGCGGCGAACAGGAAATGTCGGTTGTTCTGCGCGCCAGCATCATCACCCCGGAGGCGCGCGAAGTTGCGGAGCTGCTGGGCGTCACCATCAGTGAATGCGATGAATCCGCGCCAACCGCTGCTGCTGCTGCACCGGCTGCGGTGAATGATGGCAAAACGGAAAGCCAGCGCATTCGCGAAACCATCATTGCGCAGTTACCGGAAGGGCAGTTTACCGAAAGCCTGGTCGCCCAACTGATGGACAAAGTCATGAAGGAGAAACAGTCGCTGGAGCAGGGCGGAATGCAGCCGAGCTTTAACTCGGTGACCGGCAAAGGCGGCGTCAAAGTCATCGACGGCAGCAGCGTGAAGTTTGGTCGTTTTGACGGCGCACAGCCGCACTGCGTGGGTTTAACCGATCTGGTGACCGACCAGGACGGTAGCAGCATGGCCGCCGGGTTCATGCAGTGGGATAACGCTTTTTTCCCATGGACGCTGAACTACGACGAAATCGACATGATTCTGGAAGGCGAGCTGCACGTTCGCCACGAAGGCGAAACCATGATTGCTAAAGCCGGGGACGTGATGTTTATCCCGAAAGGCTCCAGCATCGAATTTGGTACGCCATCGACGGTGAAATTTCTGTATGTGGCCTGGCCTGCGAACTGGCAGTCCTGCTAAGGCGGATGTATGAAGGATTTCATTACCGAAGCATGGCTCAGAGCGAATCATACGCTCAGCGAAGGGGCTGAAATTCATCTCCCCGCTGATGCTCGCCTGACGCCATCTGCCCGGGAATTACTGGAAAGCCGACATCTGCGCATTAAGTTTATCGACGAGCAGGGCAGCCTGTTTATTGATGACGAAGAACAGCAGCCGCAGCCGGTGCATGGTTTAACCAGCAGCGATACGCATCCACAGGCCAGTTGCGAACTGTGTCATCAACCGGTGGTGAAGAAAGCAGACACGCTGACGCATCTGACAGCGGACAAGATGGTCGCTAAAAGTGACCCGCGCCTGGGATTTCGCGCCGCGCTGGACAGCACCATCGCCCTGGCCGTGTGGTTGCAGATAGAGCTGGCGGAACCGTGGCAGCCGTGGCTGGCGGATATCCGTTCGCGTCTGGGCAACATTATGCGCGCCGACGCTATCGACGAGCCGCTGGCAGCACAAGCTATTGTCGGTTTAAGCGACGAAGATTTACACCGGCTTTCGCATCAGCCGCTGCGCTATCTGGACCACGACCATCTGGTGCCTGAAGCCAGTCATGGCCGTGATTGCGCGTTGCTTAATCTGCTGCGTACCAAAGTCCGTGAAACGGAGACGGTGGCGGCCCAGGTATTCATCACCCGTAGTTTTGACGTGATGCGACCGGACATCATGCAGGCGCTCAATCGCCTTTCCAGTACGGTCTACGTGATGATGATTCTGAGCGTAGCGAAGCATCCACTGACGGTTAGCCAAATTCAACAGCGACTGGGGGAGAAGCAATGATCATTGAACGTGCTCGTCAACTCGCCCAGCGCTCACCTGCACGGGTGGTGTTCCCGGATGCGCTGGATGTTCGGGTGTTGAAAGCGGCAAATTACCTGCATCAGCACGGTCTGGCACATCCTGTTCTCGTCGCCAGTCCGTTTGCGCTGCGCCAGTTTGCCCTCAGCCATCGGGTGGCGATGGATGGCATTCAGGTTATCGACCCGCAAAGCAACCAGTCCATGCGTGAAGAGTTTGCGCTGCGCTGGCTGGCCCGCGCGGGAGATAAAACGCCTGCAGATGCGCTGGAAAAACTCAACGATCCGCTGATGTTCGCCGCCGCCATGGTTAGCGCGGGTAAAGCTGACGTCTGTATTGCGGGCAATTTGTCGTCGACAGCAAACGTGCTGCGCGCTGGGTTACGCATTATTGGGTTACAGCCAGGCTGTAAAACGCTGTCGTCAATTTTCCTGATGCTGCCGCAGTACCTCGGGCCGGCATTAGGGTTTGCCGATTGCAGCGTCGTGCCGCAGCCCACAGCCGCACAACTGGCGGATATTGCGATTGCCAGCGCGCAGACATGGCAGGCGATCACCGGTGAAGAACCGCGCGTGGCCATGCTGTCGTTTTCAAGTCAAGGCAGCGCTCGTCATCCCAACGTCGCTAACGTGCAGCAGGCTACGGAGATCGTTCGTGAGCGTGCCCCGCAGCTTACCGTGGATGGGGAACTGCAATTTGATGCCGCCTTTGTTCCGGATGTCGCCGCGCAAAAAGCGCCCGCCAGTCCGTTAAAGGGCAATGCCAATGTGATGGTCTTCCCATCGCTGGAGGCAGGCAATATTGGCTACAAAATCGCCCAGCGTCTGGGAGGTTATCGTGCCGTAGGTCCGTTGATCCAAGGGCTTGCCGCACCGCTTCATGACCTCTCTCGCGGCTGTAGCGTACAGGAAATTATCGAACTGGCGTTGGTGGCAGCAGTGCCGCGTCAGACTGACATGAGTCGTGAAAACGCCTCACACACACTGGTTGTTTAGGTCCCGTTCTGGACCCCTTAATGAGAGGAAAACACAATGGAAGCATTAGGAATGATTGAAACCCGGGGCCTGGTTGCACTGATTGAGGCTTCTGACGCAATGGTTAAAGCGGCACGCGTGAAACTGGTCGGCGTGAAGCAGATCGGCGGCGGTCTGGTTACTGCAATGGTCCGTGGCGACGTGGCGGCATGTAAAGCCGCAACGGATGCTGGTGCTGCTGCTGCACAGCGTATTGGTGAGCTGGTTTCCGTACACGTGATCCCGCGTCCGCATGGCGATCTGGAAGAAGTGTTCCCGATCAGCTTTAAAGGCGACAGCAACGACATGTAAGTCGTCCATGTGACGCCACAGACTTCATTGCTGGCGTCACCCTCTCTCCTTTTCACATTACCTTCTGCGGAGGGTAGGGGGAGGTTTTACCTGAAATATGCCACGGAGGCGCGTATGAAACTGGCAATCGTCACAGGACAAATTGTTTGTACCGTACGCCATCAGGGGCTCGCGCACGACAAGTTGCTGATGGTGGAAATGATTGATGCCTGCGGAAATCCCGACGGGCAATGTGCTGTTGCTATCGACAGCATTGGGGCGGGAACCGGAGAGTGGGTGCTGCTGGTCAGCGGAAGCTCAGCCCGTCAGGCGCACCGTAACGAATCATCACCTGTCGATCTGTGCGTGATTGGCATTGTTGATGAAGTGGTGGCAGGTGGTCAGGTGATCTTCCATAAATAAGGCAGAAAATCATGAATCAACAGGATATTGAACAGGTCGTGAAAGCGGTGCTGCTGAAAATGAAAGACAGCAGCCAACCCGTCAGTGCCGTTCAAGAAATGGGCGTTTTTGCCTCCCTGGATGACGCAGTGGCGGCAGCAAAACTGGCCCAGCAAGGGCTGAAAAGCGTTGCCATGCGCCAACTGGCTATCACGGCTCTACGTGAGGCGGGCGAAAAACATGCCCGAGAATTAGCGGAACTTGCCGTCACAGAAACCGGCATGGGACGCGTTGAAGATAAATTTGCCAAAAACGTGGCGCAGGCACGCGCCACGCCGGGCGTGGAATGCCTGTCTCCACAGGTTCTGACCGGTGATAACGGCCTGACGCTGATTGAAAACGCGCCGTGGGGCGTGGTGGCCTCGGTGACACCGTCCACCAACCCGGCTGCGACCGTTATTAACAACGCCATCAGCCTGATTGCGGCTGGCAACAGCGTGGTCTTCGCACCGCATCCGGCTGCCAAGGGCGTGTCTCAGCGCGCTATCACTCTGCTTAACCAGGCGGTAGTTGCAGCAGGCGGACCGGCAAACCTGCTGGTTACCGTGGCCAATCCAGATATCGAAACCGCCCAGCGTCTGTTTAAGTACCCAGGCATCGGCCTGCTGGTGGTGACCGGCGGTGAAGCCGTAGTGGACGCCGCGCGTAAGCACACCAACAAACGTCTGATTGCCGCCGGTGCGGGAAATCCGCCGGTGGTGGTTGATGAAACGGCTGATCTGGCACGCGCAGCCCAGTCGATCGTCAAAGGCGCTTCGTTTGACAACAACATTATCTGCGCCGACGAAAAAGTGCTGATCGTGGTCGATAGCGTCGCTGATGAGCTGATGCGTCTGATGGAAAGCCAGCATGCAGTCAAGCTGACCACGGCTCAGGCCGAACAGCTGCAACCGGTGCTGCTGAAAAATGTCGATGAACGCGGTAAAGGCACGGTCAGTCGTGACTGGGTTGGCCGCGACGCAGGAAAAATCGCTGCGGCGATTGGTCTGAACGTACCGGAGCAAACCCGGCTGTTGTTCGTCGAAACCTCTGCGACTCATCCGTTTGCCGTAACCGAACTGATGATGCCGGTTCTGCCGGTCGTGCGGGTCGCCAACGTCGATGAGGCCATTGAACTGGCGGTCAAGCTTGAAGGCGGCTGTCACCATACGGCGGCGATGCACTCGCGCAATATCGACAACATGAACCGCATGGCCAACGCCATTGATACCAGCATTTTCGTTAAGAACGGACCGTGCATTGCCGGTCTTGGACTCGGCGGCGAAGGCTGGACCACGATGACCATTACCACGCCAACCGGGGAAGGGGTGACCAGCGCACGCACGTTTGTGCGTCTGCGTCGCTGTGTGTTGGTGGATGCCTTCAGAATTGTATAAGGAGTGAACGACATGGCGCACGACGAACAACGTTGGCTGACACCCAGATTGCTAAAAGCGGCAACGCTATGTAACCAGACGCCCGTAAAGAGCGATTCACCGCTGTGGCTGGGCGTGGATTTGGGGACGTGTGATGTGGTGTCGATGGTTGTCGACAGTGACGGACAGCCGGTTGCGGTTTGCCTGGACTGGGCCGACGTCGTGCGCGATGGCATCGTCTGGGATTTCTTCGGTGCGGTGACCATCGTTCGTCGCCATCTCGATACGCTCGAACAACAGTTGGGTTGCCGCTTTACCCACGCGGCAACCTCGTTTCCACCGGGAACTGACCCACGGATCTCGATCAACGTGCTGGAATCTGCCGGGCTTGAAGTCAGTCATGTGCTCGACGAACCGACCGCGGTGGCGGACCTGTTGCAGCTTGATAACGCTGGCGTGGTGGATATCGGTGGCGGTACCACCGGGATTGCGATTGTGAAGCGAGGCAAGGTGACTTACTCCGCCGATGAAGCGACCGGCGGGCACCACATTTCTCTGACGCTTGCCGGGAACCGTCGCATCCAGTTGGAAGAGGCGGAGCAGTACAAACGCAGCAACGGTAAAGAAATCTGGCCGGTGGTTAAGCCGGTCTACGAAAAAATGGCGGAAATTGTGGCTCACCATATTGCCGGACAGGGCGTGGCTGATTTATGGCTGGCCGGTGGTTCCTGTATGCAGCCGGGCGTTGATGAACTGTTTCGTAAGCGTTTCCCGGAACTGCAGGTGCATTTACCCCAGCACAGCCTGTTTATGACCCCGCTGGCGATTGCAAATAGCGGAAAAGAAAAAGCGGAAGGAATCTATGCAAGCTGAATTGCAGACCGCGCTCTTTCAGGCATTCGATACCCTGAATCTGCAACGCGTAAAAACGTTTAGCGTTCCACCGGTTACGTTGTGTGGACTGGGAGCGCTCAGTACCTGCGGACAGGAAGCACAAACGCGCGGCCTGACGCATATGTTCGTCATGGTCGACAGTTTCCTGCACCAGGCGGGGATGACCGCCGCACTGGAACGCAGCCTGGCGATGAAAGGCGTGGCGATGACGCTGTGGCCATGTCCGGTGGGCGAACCGTGCATTACGGACGTCTGCGCGGCGGTCGCGCAACTGCGTGAATCGAAGTGCGATGGCGTAGTGGCCTTTGGTGGCGGTTCCGTATTGGATGCCGCAAAAGCCGTGGCGTTGCTGGTGACCAATCCCACCCAGACGCTGGCAGACATGGATGAGAGCAGCGCGTTACGCCCGCGTCTGCCGCTGATTGCCGTACCGACTACCGCCGGAACGGGTTCAGAAACCACTAATGTCACGGTGATTATCGACGCTGCGACCGGGCTTAAAAAAGTGCTGGCCCATGCAACCCTGATGCCGGATGTGGCGATTCTTGACGCTGCGCTGACGGAAGGTGTGCCCGCACACGTAACGGCGATGACCGGGATCGATGCGCTGACGCACGCCGTTGAAGCGTATAGCGCTCTGAACGCGACGCCGTTTACCGACAGTCTGGCGATTGGCGCGATTGCGATGATAGGTAAATCGCTGCCGAAGGCCGTTGGCTATGGTCAGGATCTGGCGGCGCGAGAAAGCATGCTACTGGCTTCCTGTATGGCCGGGATGGCGTTTTCCAGCGCGGGGCTGGGCCTGTGTCACGCGATGGCGCACCAGCCGGGTGCGACGCTGCACATCCCACATGGACAGGCTAACGCCATGTTGCTGCCCACAGTAATGGGTTTCAACCGCATGGTGTGTCGTGAGCGTTTCAGCCATATCGGACGGGCGCTAACCAACAAGAAGTCGGACGATCGCGATGCCATCAACGCCGTCAGCGAGTTGATTAGCGAAGTGGGCCAGACCAAACGACTCTCTGACGTTGGGGCGAAGCCCGAGCATTACAGCGCATGGGCTCACGCCGCGCTGGAAGATATTTGTATTCGCAGTAACCCACGCACCGCCACGCAGGCCGACATTATCGCGTTGTATGCGGCGGCACAATAAATACACATATGACAGGGAGTGAAGGTTATGGGAATTAACGAAATCATCATGTACATCATGATGTTCTTTATGCTGATTGCCGCCGTGGACAGGATCCTGTCGCAGTTCGGCGGTTCGGCACGCTTCCTCGGTAAGTTCGGGAAGAGTATTGAGGGATCGGGCGGCCAGTTTGAAGAAGGTTTTATGGCGATGGGTGCGCTGGGTCTGGCGATGGTCGGTATGACCGCGCTGGCACCGGTACTGGCGCATGTGCTCGGGCCGGTGATTATTCCACTGTACGAAATGTTAGGTGCTAACCCGTCGATGTTTGCCGGAACGCTGCTGGCGTGCGATATGGGCGGCTTCTTCCTGGCGAAAGAACTGGCGGGCGGCGACGTTGCGGCGTGGCTGTACTCTGGCCTGATCCTCGGGGCGATGATGGGGCCGACGCTGGTCTTCTCTATTCCGGTTGCGCTGGGGATTATTGAGCCGTCCGACCGTCGTTATCTGGCGCTGGGCGTGCTGGCTGGGATCGTCACCATTCCGATTGGCTGTATTGCGGGTGGTTTGATCGCGATGTACTCCGGTGTCGAAATCAACGGGCAGCCGGTGGAGTTCACCTTCGCGCTGATCCTGATGAACATGATCCCGGTGCTGATCGTTGCCGTGCTGGTGGCGCTGGGACTGAAATTCATCCCGGAAAAAATGATCAACGGCTTCCAGATTTTCGCGAAATTCCTGGTGGCGCTGATCACCATCGGTCTGGCGGCAGCGGTGATCAAATTCCTGCTCGGCTGGGAACTGATTCCGGGTCTTGATCCTATCTTCATGGCACCAGGTGACAAGCCGGGTGAAGTGATGCGCGCCATCGAAGTTATCGGTTCTATCTCCTGCGTGCTGCTGGGTGCGTACCCAATGGTACTGCTGCTGACCCGCTGGTTTGAAAAGCCGCTGATGAGCGTCGGTAACCTGTTAAAAATCAATAATATTGCGGCTGCGGGCATGGTGGCGACGTTGGCGAACAACATCCCAATGTTCGGCATGATGAAGAATATGGATACCCGCGGCAAAGTGATCAACTGCGCTTTTGCGGTCTCCGCAGCCTTCGCTCTGGGTGACCACTTAGGTTTCGCCGCGGCCAACATGAACGCGATGATCTTCCCAATGATTGTCGGCAAGCTGATTGGCGGCGTGACGGCGATTGGTGTGGCTATGCTGTTGGTACCGAAAGACGAAGATATTCCGGCACCAGCAGAAACCAACCCGGAGGCGCAATCGTGAATACTCGCCAGCTACTCAGCGTCGGTATCGATATCGGCACCACCACCACTCAGGTGATCTTCTCACGCCTTGAGCTGGTCAACCGTGCGGCAGTGTCGCAGGTGCCGCGTTACGAATTCATCAAACGCGAAATTAGCTGGCAAAGCCCGGTGTTCTTTACCCCCGTTGATAAGCAGGGCGGGCTGAAAGAGGCCGAACTTAAGGCGCTGATCCTCGCCCAGTATCAGGCGGCGGGGATTGCGCCTGAGACCGTCGATTCCGGCGCGATCATCATTACCGGAGAAAGTGCCAAAACCCGCAACGCGCGACCTGCGGTGATGACGCTCTCTCAGTCGCTGGGGGACTTCGTGGTTGCCAGCGCCGGTCCGCATCTGGAATCAGTGATTGCCGGTCACGGCGCAGGGGCTCAAACCCTGTCAGAGCAGAAGTTGTGCCGCGTACTGAATATCGACATCGGTGGCGGGACGTCGAACTACGTCCTGTTCGATGCCGGAAAAGTCAGCGGTTCGGCCTGCCTGAACGTCGGCGGACGGCTGCTGGAAACGGACGGTCAGGGGCGGGTGGTGCATGCGCATCAGCCAGGACAGATGATTGTTGATGACGTATTTGGTCCAGGCACCGACGCCCGGACCCTCAATGCGGCGCAGCTTGTTCAGGTGGCCCGACGGATGGCGGCGCTGATCGTTGAGGTGATTGACGGCACGCTGTCACCGCTGGCGCAGGCGCTGATGCAAACCGGTCTGTTGCCGACGGGTGTGAAGCCGGAAGTGATTACGTTGTCCGGCGGGGTGGGCGAGTGCTACCGCAACCAGCCTGCCGATCCATTCTGTTTTTCCGATATTGGGCCGCTGTTAGCGACGGCGCTGCATGAACATCCGCGTCTGCGTGAGATGAACGTGCAGTTCCCGGCGCAAACCGTGCGCGCCACGGTGATTGGCGCCGGTGCGCATACGCTGTCGCTTTCGGGCAGCACCATCTGGCTGGAAGGTGTGGCGCTTCCGCTGCGCAATCTGCCGGTGGCGATTCCGGTTGATGAGGCTGATTTGGTGGCCGCCTGGCAACAAGCGCTGATGCAGCTCGATCTGGACCCGCAAACAGACGCTTACGTGCTGGCGCTACCCGGTTCGCTGCCTGTGCGCTACGCCGCGCTGTTAATGGTTATTGATGCGCTACTGGCCTTTGTCGCGCGCCATCCGAATCCGCATCCCCTGCTGGTGGTAGCCGAGCAGGATTTTGGTAAAGCCCTGGGCATGCTGTTACGCCCACAGTTACAGCAACACCCGCTGGCAGTCATCGATGAGGTGGTTGTCCGGGCGGGGGACTATATCGACATTGGTACGCCTCTTTTTGGCGGATCGGTTGTGCCGGTGACGGTGAAATCACTCGCATTTCCTTCCTGAGGGAACGACTTATGAAACTAAAGACCACATTGTTCGGCAATGTTTATCAGTTTAAGGATGTTAAAGAGGTGCTGGCAAAAGCCAACGAACTGCGTTCGGGGGATGTGCTGGCAGGGGTAGCTGCAACCAGTTCGCAAGAGCGAGTGGCGGCCAAACAGGTGCTGTCGGAAATGACGGTAGCGGATATCCGCAACAACCCGGTGATTTCCTATGAAGAGGACTGCGTGACGCGTCTGATTCAGGACGACGTCAACGAAACGGCCTATAACCGCATCAAAAACTGGAGTATCAGCGAGCTGCGCGAGTACGTGCTGAGCGATGAAACCTCCGTTGATGACATTGCGTTTACGCGCAAAGGATTAACGTCGGAAGTGGTCGCAGCGGTTGCAAAAATCTGCTCTAACGCGGACCTGATCTACGGCGGTAAGAAAATGCCGGTGATCAAAAAGGCCAACACCACCATTGGTCTGCCGGGCACCTTCAGCTGTCGTTTACAGCCGAACGACACCCGTGATGACGTGCAGAGTATTGCGGCACAAATCTACGAAGGGCTGTCCTTCGGGGCGGGCGATGCGGTGATTGGCGTTAACCCGGTAACAGATGACGTGGAAAACTTAAGCCGCGTACTTGATACCGTGTACGGCGTCATCGACAAATTCAATATCCCGACCCAGGGCTGCGTCCTGGCGCACGTTACTACCCAGATCGAAGCCATTCGTCGCGGCGCGCCGGGCGGGCTGATTTTCCAGAGTATCTGCGGCAGCGAGAAAGGCTTAAAAGAGTTTGGCGTTGAGCTGGCCATGCTGGATGAAGCGCGTGCAGTGGGCGCTGAGTTTAACCGTATCGCCGGGGAAAACTGCCTGTACTTCGAAACCGGACAAGGGTCTGCGCTCTCCGCTGGCGCTAACTTCGGCGCCGATCAGGTGACGATGGAAGCACGTAACTACGGTCTGGCGCGTCACTACGATCCGTTCCTGGTGAACACCGTTGTCGGCTTTATCGGGCCGGAGTATCTCTACAACGACCGTCAGATTATTCGCGCGGGTCTGGAAGATCACTTTATGGGCAAGCTGAGCGGCATCTCAATGGGCTGCGACTGCTGCTATACCAACCATGCTGATGCTGACCAGAACCTCAACGAAAACCTGATGATTCTGCTCGCCACCGCTGGCTGCAACTACATCATGGGCATGCCGCTCGGTGACGACATCATGCTCAACTATCAGACCACCGCCTTCCACGACACCGCGACCGTGCGCCAGTTGCTGAACCTGCGTCCGTCGCCGGAGTTTGAACGCTGGCTGGAAACCATGGGCATTATGGCAAACGGTCGCCTGACCAAACGGGCGGGCGATCCGTCACTGTTCTTCTGATGACGCGGGGATGACACACGATGGATCAAAAACAGATTGAAGAAATTGTACGCAGCGTGATGGCGTCAATGGGTGAGTCGCAGCCGCAGGCTCAAGCGCCGGCAGTACAAGCGCAATGCACCACCACCCAGTGCGCCGCGCCGACCGGTGAAAGCTGTGCGATGGATTTAGGCTCAGCCGAGGCTAAAGCGTGGATTGGCGTTGAGAATCCACACCGCGCAGAGGTGTTGACTGAACTGCGTCGCAGCACTGCGGCGCGTGTATGTACCGGTCGAGCCGGTCCACGTCCGCGTACCCAGGCGCTGCTGCGCTTCCTGGCCGACCACTCGCGTTCGAAAGATACGGTATTGAAAGAAGTGCCTGAAGAGTGGGTAAAAGCCCAGGGGCTGCTGGAAGTGCGCTCGGAAATCAGTGACAAAAACCTGTATCTGACGCGTCCGGATCTGGGGCGCCGTCTGAGTGCGGAAGCCATTGAAGCGCTGAAATCACAGTGTGTAATGAACCCGGATGTGCAGGTGATTATCTCTGATGGCCTGTCTACGGACGCTATCACCGCTAACTACGAAGAGATTCTGCCGCCGCTGTTGTCTGGCTTAAAACAGGCCGGATTGAAGGTCGGGACGCCGTTCTTTGTTCGCTATGGTCGCGTGAAAATCGAAGATCAGATCGGCGAACTGCTGGGCGCGAAAGCGGTGATCCTGCTGGTTGGGGAACGTCCGGGCCTGGGCCAGTCGGAAAGCCTTTCTTGCTACGCCGTCTATTCGCCGCGTGTGGCGACGACCGTTGAAGCTGACCGTACCTGTATCTCGAACATTCACCAGGGCGGTACGCCACCGGTTGAAGCGGCGGCGGTCATTGTGGATTTGGCCAAGCGCATGCTGGAGCAAAAAGCATCCGGCATCAATATGACCCGTTAAGGAGGCATCATGCCAGCATTAGATTTGATTAGACCTTCAGTCACCGCAATGCGCGTGATTGCCTCGGTAAATGACGGTTTTGCCCGTGAACTTAAATTACCGCCACATATACGTAGCCTCGGACTCATCACAGCAGATTCTGATGACGTGGCGTATATTGCCGCAGACGAAGCGACAAAACAGGCAATGGTGGAAGTGGTTTATGGCCGCTCGCTGTATGCCGGCGCGGCGCACAGTCCCTCTCCAACTTCGGGTGAAGTGCTGATTATGCTCGGTGGACCCAACCCGGCAGAAGTTCGCGCAGGTCTGGACGCGATGGTAGCCAATATTGAAAGCGGCGCGGCGTTTCAGTGGGCGAATGACGCAGAAGATACCGCCTTCCTGGCGCATGTGGTTTCGCGTACCGGTTCGTATCTCTCGGCGACCGCAGGATGCCGGCTTGGCGATCCGATGGCGTATCTGGTGGCGCCGCCGCTGGAAGCGACATTTGGTATTGATGCTGCGCTGAAATCGGCCGATGTTCAACTGGTGACTTACGTTCCGCCGCCGTCAGAAACCAACTATTCGGCTGCGTTTATGACCGGTAGCCAGGCCGCTTGTAAAGCTGCATGTAACGCCTTTGCCGATGCCATTCTGGATATTGCCCGTAACCCAATCCAGCGCGCGTAAGAGAGGTTGTGATGATCAATGCACTGGGATTACTGGAAGTGGATGGCATGGTCGCTGCCGTGGATGCGGCGGATGCCATGCTGAAAGCCGCGAACGTGCGCCTGCTTAGCCACGAAGTGCTCGATCCTGGCCGGTTGACGCTGGTGGTGGAAGGCGATCTGGCGGCGTGCCGCGCAGCGCTGGATGCCGGTAGCGCCGCTGCTGCGCGTACAGGCCGTGTTATCAGCCGTAAGGAAATCGGCCGACCGGACGATGATACCCAGTGGCTGATCGGCGGTTTTAAGCGCCAGCCGAAGAAACCAGAACAGAAGCCAGAAGTGAAAACAGATGTAAAAACGCAGAAGACGCAGGACGCCCCGTTGACGCCTGAATCCTCTGATCAACTTCTGACGCTGTTGGCATCGGTCCGTCAAGGAATGACGGCAGGGGAAGTGGCTGCCCACTTTGGCTGGTCACTTGATGAAGCCAGAAAGGCGCTGGAACAGCTCTTTTCTGACGGAGCGTTGCGTAAACGCAGTAGTCGCTATCGCTTAAAAAATTAACCTGTCGGAGGGCCGGGGGCTTCGTTGAAGCTTCCGGCTTAAAAGATCATGAAAAAGAACCGTACTGCAAACCTGCACCATCTTTATCATGAAGCATTACCCGAAGACGTTAAACTTACGCCGAAAGTGGAGGTGGACAACGTTCACCAGCGGCGAACAACGGATGTGTATGAGCATGCGCTGACGATTACCGCATGGCAGCAGATCTACGACCAGTTGCATCCGGGAAAATTTCATGGCGAGTTCACGGAAATCCTGCTCGATGATATTCAGGTGTTCCGTGAATACACCGGACTGGCGTTGCGTCAGTCGTGTCTTGTCTGGCCGAACTCTTTCTGGTTTGGTATTCCGGCCACGCGCGGCGAACAGGGATTTATTGGCACCCAGTGTCTGGGGAACGCTGAAATTGCCACCCGCCCTGGCGGGACAGAGTTTGAACTGAGTACGCCGGATGATTACACCATTCTGGGTGTCGTCATTTCGGAAGAGGCGATTGCCCGTCAGGCCAACTTCCTGCATAACCCGGAAAGAGTGCTGCATATGCTGCGCAACCAGTCGGCGCTGGAAGTTAAAGAACAACACAAAGCCGCGTTATGGGGCTTTGTGCAGCAGGCACTGGCGACGTTTAGCGAAAATCCGGAAAACCTCCATCAACCTGCGGTACGCAAAGTGCTGGGCGATAACCTGCTGCTGGCGATGGGCACTATGCTGGAAGAAGCGCAGCCGATTATCACGGCTGAGAGCATCAGCCATCAGAGCTATCGTCGCCTGCTGTCGCGTGCGCGGGAATATGTGCTGGAAAATATGTCAGAACCGCTGACCGTGCTCGATCTGTGTAATCAACTGCACGTCAGCCGTCGGACGTTGCAAAACGCCTTTCATGCGATCCTTGGTATCGGTCCGAATGCCTGGTTAAAACGCATTCGCCTGAACGCCGTACGTCGCGAGCTGATAAGCCCGTGGTCGCAGAGTACGACGGTGAAAGACGCCGCCATGCAGTGGGGATTCTGGCATTTAGGGCAATTTGCCACCGACTACCAGCAGCTGTTTGCGGAAAAACCTTCATTGACGCTGCATCAGCGCATGCGCCAGTGGGCATGATGCGATGAATGTGCCGGATGCGACGCAAATGCGTTTTATCCGGCCTGGGGGCTGGTATTGTCTGGGGTTACACCCAGTCGCGAACCTGAATAAACTCGCTAAGGGCGGCTTCCGGGCTGTTCGCTTCCGGCTGCCAGTCATACTCCCAGCGCACCAGCGGCGGCATCGACATCAGAATCGATTCCGTACGGCCGCCGGTCTGCAGACCGAATAACGTGCCGCGATCCCACACCAGGTTAAATTCCACATAGCGTCCGCGACGGTAAAGCTGAAAATTGCGTTCACGTTCGCCCCAGCTCATTGCTTTGCGGCGCTCAACGATGGGCAGATACGCTTCGGTATAGCCTTGACCTACCGCCTGCATAAAGGCGAAGCCGTGGTCGAAATCCGGCGTATTCAAATCATCGAAAAACAGCCCGCCAATGCCGCGCTGTTCGTTGCGATGCTTGAGGAAGAAGTAGTCATCGCACCACTTCTTGTAACGGGGATAAACGTCTTCGCCGAACGGCTGGCACAGATCTCGCGCCGTGCGGTGCCAGTGAACCGCATCCTCATCAAAGCCGTAGTAGGGCGTTAAGTCAAAGCCGCCGCCAAACCACCAGACCGGGTCAGTGCCCGGTTTTTCCGCGATAAAAAATCGCACGTTGGCATGACTGGTCGGAATGTAGGGATTCTGCGGATGTACCACCAGCGAGACGCCCATGGCCTCAAAGCTGCGTCCCGCAAGCTCGGGGCGATGGGCGGTAGCCGAGGCCGGCATTGCCTCGCCGTGAACGTGGGAGAAGTTGACGCCCGCTTGCTCGAAAATACCGCCGTTACGCAGCACCCGGCTGCGCCCGCCACCGCCTGCTTCACGTTGCCAGTTATCCTCAACAAACTCGGCGCCGTCTACGGCGGATAACTGCTGGCAAATATCATCTTGCAGGCTGAGCAGGAACTGTTTTACGCGCTGTGCATCGGGCTTCATGGTTAACGTTTCTTCGAGTGTGCTTTCTGGTTATCAAACCAGTGGAAATAGCTGATGATGCCATTGGCGATAGCGGTGGCGATTTTCTGGCGAAATGCCGCCGTGCCCAGCAGACGTTCTTCTTCCGGGTTGGTAATGAACGAGGTTTCGACCAGTACCGACGGAATTGATGGTGATTTTAGCACCACGAAGGCGGCTTGTTCCGTGCTGCGACTGTGAAGACGATGTACCGGCTTGATCTTCTTGAGAATATGCGAGCCTAACGTCAGGCTGTTTTTAATGGTATCCGTTTGCACCAGATCGAACAGCACCTGCTGCAGCAAATGGTCTTTATCGGTGGTCTTCTTCCCGGCCACTTCATCGGCCCGGTTTTCACGATCGGACAGATACTTCGCCATGGCGCTACTGGCACCGCGATTGGACAACGCAAAGACCGACGCACCTGCAGCGCTCGGATTGGTAAAACCGTCGGCGTGAATCGACATGAACAGGTCAGCGCCATGCTTATGAGCGATCTCGACGCGATCGTAAAGCGGAATAAATGTATCGCCGGAGCGCGTCAGGCGCGCATCAATCCCCTGGTTGCGTAGAATCGAGCGCACGTTTTTGGCAATCGCCAGTACCACGTGCTTTTCCTTCGACCCATTGCGACCAATTGCGCCGGTATCAATCCCTCCGTGACCCGGATCAAGGACAACAACGCGCTTAGCGCCGGCTTTTTTCGCTTTCGGTTTGCTGTGTCCATTGCTGGTCTTAAGCGCTTCTTCTTTAGCGATGGCTTGCGACATGCCTGACAGCGTTAGGGCGGCCAGCCCGGCTTTCAACACCTGGCGGCGCGATGTGAGTGTTTTTAGTGGTTTAAAAGTGCTCATACGGCCTGAGTTGTAAAAAAAGGTTCTAAACGTTATATCGTATCGCGTTGTCCGTTGCGACGGATCGGGATAAGAATTGTTTTACTTTTCATTTCAATACGTGACAATTGCGTATTATGCCATTTTTTCCGCCGCTTCGCGTCAGATATTGGCTAAATCAGCCGTTCGCGCCATAATCGCTTTTTAACGTCCTGAAAAGGTAACCAATACCATGGAAATACGCGTTTTTCGCCAGGAAGATTTCGAAGAGGTGATCACCCTCTGGGAGCGCTGTGATCTGCTGCGTCCATGGAACGACCCTGAAATGGACATTGAGCGTAAACTCAATCATGACGTCAGCTTGTTCCTGGTCGCTGAAGTGAATGGCGAGGTGGTCGGTACGGTGATGGGCGGATATGACGGGCATCGCGGCTCGGCCTATTACCTGGGCGTACATCCTGAGTTTCGCGGTCGCGGCATTGCCAATGCGCTGCTCAACCGGCTGGAGAAAAAGCTCATTGCCCGCGGTTGTCCGAAGATTCAAATCATGGTGCGTGACGATAATGACGTCGTACAGGGTATGTATGAACGTCTGGGTTATGAACATGCGGATGTACTCAATCTGGGCAAGCGTTTGATCGAAGATGAAGAGTACTGAGTTTCATCCGGCCGACTATGACGCTCATGGGCGTCTGCGCCTGCCTTTTCTCTTCTGGTGCGTGCTGCTGCTGCAGGCGCGCACCTGGGTTCTGTTTGTGATTGCCGGTTCTTCCCGTGAGCAGGGCAACGCGCTGCTGAATCTGTTTTATCCCGATCACGACGCTTTCTGGCTGGGTTTGCTTCCCGGCGTTCCTGCGGTATTGGCATTTTTACTCAGCGGGCGACGCTTTGCGTTTCCGGTGGTATGGCGCTGGCTGCGCGGGTTACTGATCCTCGCTCAACTGGTGCTACTGTGCTGGCAGCCGGTGATGTGGCTGGCAGGCGATCCGGTCAACGGCGTCGGGCTGGCGCTGCTGGTGGCGGATGTCGTTGCGCTGATCTGGCTGTTAACTAATCAACGTCTGCGCGCCTGTTTTTCCCTCGAGAAAGAATAACGGCACTTTTTGGCGAAACCGGACTCCAAGCAACGTTGATAAATAAGGAAGGAAGTGAAATGAAATCACTGCGTTTGACTTTATGCGCGATGCCGCTGCTATTGACCGGGTGTTCAACGTTGTCATCGGTGAACTGGTCTGCCGCCAATCCGTGGAACTGGTTTGGTTCTTCAACGCAGGTCACTGAGCAGGGCGTCGGAGCGTTGACTGGCGCAACCCCGCTGGATGAAAAAACCATTGCTGATGCGCTGGACGGTGATTACCGCCTGCGTAGCGGGATGAAGACCGATAACGGTAATGTGGTGCGCTTTTATGAAGCGATGAAAGATGACAAGCTGGCGATGGTCATCAATGGCAATCAGGGAACGATTAGCCGTATTGATGTAGTCGACAGCGATATTCCCTCTTCTGCGGGTGTCGAAATCGGTACACCGTTTAGCGACCTTTACACTAAAGCCTTTGGTAATTGTCAGAAGGCGACTGGCGATGACAGCGCGGGCGTTGAATGCAAAGCTGAAGGAAGTCAACATATTAGCTACGTCTTTTCCGGTGAGTGGAGCGGGCCTGAGGGCTTAATGCCGTCTGACGATACGTTGAAAGCATGGAAAGTAAGCAAAATTATCTGGCGGCGTTAATTTGCGTCTGAACAAATCGGCTTGTTAAAAAAACAGGTAGAATAGCGCCCATCAATGCCACGATGTCGTGGCATCTTTTTTTTCAGGAGGAACAATGTCTCAGGTTCAGAGTGGCATTTTGCCAGAACATTGCCGTGCGGCGATTTGGATTGAAGCCAATGTTACAGGCGACGTTGAGGCCCTGCGTGGGGCCAGCAAAACCTTCGCCGATAAGCTGGCGACCTTTGAAGCGAAGTTCCCGGATGCGCATCTGGGCGCGGTTGTTGCTTTTGGCAACAACACCTGGCGTACACTGAGCGGCGGCGTTGGCGCAGAAGAGTTAAAAGACTTTATCCCTTACGGTAAAGGTCTTGCCCCAGCCACCCAGTATGATGTGCTGATTCATATTCTCTCTTTGCGTCATGACGTGAATTTCTCCGTTGCACAGGCGGCAATGGAAGCGTTTGGCGACTGTATTGAAGTCAAAGAAGAGATCCACGGTTTCCGTTGGGTTGAAGAGCGCGATCTCAGCGGCTTTGTTGACGGAACGGAAAACCCGGCAGGCGTTGAAACGCGCCGTGAAGTCGCGGTTATTAAAGATGGAGTGGATGCTGGTGGCAGCTATGTGTTTGTGCAGCGTTGGGAACATAACCTGAAGCAGCTTAACCGCATGAGCATTCATGACCAGGAAATGATGATTGGGCGTACCAAGGAAGCCAACGAAGAGATCGACGGTGATGACCGTCCGGTTACTTCTCACCTGAGCCGCGTCGATCTCAAAGAAGACGGTAAAGGACTGAAAATTGTGCGCCAGAGCCTGCCATACGGCACCGCCAGCGGTACGCACGGCCTCTATTTCTGTGCCTATTGCGCCCGTTTGCACAACATCGAGCAGCAACTGCTGAGCATGTTTGGCGACACTGACGGCAAGCGCGATGCGATGCTGCGTTTCACTAAACCGGTGACCGGCGGCTATTATTTCGCGCCATCGCTGGATCGTTTGCTGGCCCTGTAATTTTTTGATGCCAGATGGCGCTGATGCCGCCATCTGGCACAATATAGCTCTCCCCCGAATCACCCAACGTCCGCCATGCTGATGATGCACTCGCGTTGACGCTCATCCTGAAAAATCACCTCCCACGTTCATTATTATTTACCTGCCAGTTTCTCGGTTATGACAACGGTATTAAATGGAATTATTTGGAATTAATAAACTATTAATACCAATTTATTACTTTAAAAATTCTGAATATATCTGAATTAAATCACAATTTAAATGTGAGGAAGATCAGGTTTTTTAATGCAATTTATGAAAACAAAATAAATAATAAGTGTAATTAATTTCGCTATAAATTGATTTAATGCCTTCATTTGTTGACAATTAAAATGACTGTCTTGTAATCTGAAAATGACCGAAAAATAACGGAATTTATATTTAACCATTTTGCAACAAAGGGTCATTGGAGGTTTTATGTCTACAAAATTATGGGGTGGGCGTTTTGATATGCCTACAAATAAACTGGTCGAATCTTATAATGCGACAATTATGCTGGAACAACGTCTCTGCCCTTTTGATATTCAGGGGAGTATTGCTCACGCCACTATGCTGGGCCGTCAGGGGATTATCACGCAGGATGAAGCGAATGCGATTATTGGCGGGTTAAGGCAAGTTAATAAAGAGATTGAGGACGGGCAATTCGTTTTTGATACCGTTGATGAAGATATTCATATGGCGATAGAAAGACGTATGACAGAAATAATTGGTCCTGTAGGCGGGAAGCTACATACCGGCCGCAGTCGTAATGACCAGACGACTGTCGATTCGAAAATGCACATGAGATCGACTATTCGTGAAATTCAGCAGGATATCGTTCATCTACAAAAAGTTATTATCAGCAAGGCTGAAAATAACATTAATGCGATCATGCCTGGCTATACTCATTTACAGACCGGTCAGCCTATACTTCTGTCGCACTGGATAATGGCATATTATTGGATGTTACGCCGTGACTGGACTCGTTTTGCAGACCTTTATCAACGCATGGGGGAATGCCCTTTAGGTTCAGCAGCCCTTGCCGGTACTACTTTCCCCATTGATCGTGATTTCACGGCTAAAGAGCTTGGCTTTGACAAACCGACTGAAAACAGTATTGATTCTGTCAGCGATCGTGACCATATGGTTGAATTCACTGCCGCCGCTGCTATGTGCTTTATGCATCTTACCCGTTTGTCAGAAGAACTGGTTTTATTCTCAAGTCAGGATTTTAAATTTATTGAGCTTTCAGATGATTTCTGTACCGGTTCCAGCATCATGCCACAGAAGAAAAACCCCGACGTGGCTGAAAAAATGCGCGGCAAAGGGGGGCGTATGTACGGAAATCTAATGGCGATGTTGACCATTATGAAAGGTATCCCTCTGGCCTATAATACTGATATGAGTGAGGATAAAGAGCAGGTCTATGACTCTATGGATACCTTACAGACCAGTCTGAAAATTATGGCGCCGATGCTCGAAAAAATGGTTATTCTTTCAGATAATACTCGCAGCGCAGCGGCAAGAGGATTTTCAAACGCAACCGATATGGCTGACTACCTGGTTCGTAAAGGCATTCCTTTTAGAGAAGCTCACCATATTGTTGGCAGTGCTGTTAATTACTGTATAAAACATAGAAAAATGTTGGAAGAGCTTACTCTGGATGAATTCCACACATTTGATGATAAAATCGAAAATGATATTTATGAGAGTATATCTCTCGAAGCATGTATTAAATCAAGAATGTCTTATGGTGGCACAGGGACTGATGCTGTTAAAAAACAGATCGAAATTGCTAAATCATATTTAAACTAATCCCGAGCATAGTAATTAATATCTCCCGGGTGCAATATCCGGGAGACGCTTTGAGGTGAAAAATGGATGCTTTATTTTTTATACAATTATTTATTGTACTCGCCTGTATTGGTATAGGCGGGCGTTATGGCGGAATGGGGCTGGGTGCTGGTGGAGGACTCGGTGTTGCAATATTAGTTCTGGGTTTTGGACTAAAACCCTCCGCACCATCTATTACTGCAATGCTAATTATTATTTGTGTGATTGGCGCTGTCAGCGTATTACAGGCCGCTGGTGGGCTTGATTATCTTGTGCGCGTGGCTGAAAAATTACTCCGTAAAAAACCACAGGCAATTACTTTTGTTGCCCCCATATTAACTTCCATATTTACGCTATTCTGTGGAACTACTTACGTTGCTTTCTCTTTGTATCCGGTTGTCGCTGAAGTAGCTGCTGAAGCAAAGGTCCGTCCGGAGCGAGCGTTGTCCGCAACGGTTATTGCGGCCAGTGTCGCGGTTGCTGCCAGTCCGATGAGTGCGGCAACCGCGGGGATGCTGGCTATTCTGCATGAATATGCCGGGATTAGCCTTGGGCAAATACTGACGATTGCTCTCCCATCATTCTTTATGGCAGCTATTGTTACCAGCTTTTCAGTTTATAAACGCGGAAAAGAGCTGGAGGATGATCCGGAATTCCAGAGGAGAGTTGCTGCTGGCGAATATGAGTTCATGCATACTGAGCAAAAAAAAGAGTTTGTTGCTTCAGCTGGCGCTAAAAAAGGTGTCGTTATCTTTGCGATTGGTGTGGTACTGGTACTTATTTTAGGTTCTTTTACTGAGTTACTCCCTTCCTGGGATGGAAAAAGACTGTCAACCCCAATGGTTATTCAGATGGTCATGTTGACAGCCGCTTTGTTTATTATGATTGTCAGTAAAGTACCAAGTAGTACCTTGAATAGCGGCTCAGTCTTCCGTGCAGGTTTGATGGGAGTGGTAGCAATACTCGGTGTTTCATGGATGACGGCAACGTTTTTTGATGCTTATCAGCCAGAACTGATTAAAGTTTTTGGTGGCATTGTCAATGATGCACCAATGCTATTTGGTGTGGTTGTATTCTTGTTCTCGCTGGTCATTATGAGCCCGGCGGCGACGGTAGCTGCCATCATGCCACTCGGTGTTACCTTAGGTATTCCAGCCCCGTTTCTTATCGCTATTTTTGCTTGTACCTGTGGTGACTTCATTATACCGGGAGCAAATCAAATCGGCTGTGTTGCATTTGATCGAACAGGTACCACAAAGATTGGACGCTTTGTTGTCAACCATAGCTATATTCGTCCGGGCTTTGTGATGGTTATCTCTCAGGTAATTTTTGCTTATCTCATTGCTCAGGTTGTTCTGTAAAGTACATTCTATGGAAAATTGCAGTGGTGCTATTCAGAAGTGAGTACCAGGCATCCTCTCTGAATTCATTCAGGGGGGATGCCATGAAGAAAAGGTTTACCACAATTAAATTGCTCTCTCACTACATCAGCATTTTGGAAAAAAGGAAGCAAAAAAGAGTTGATGCTACAACGGTAACAAGACCAGGTAGCATGTAGCTGTGATTAACCACATACTTGCCAATTCGAGTTGTCCCGGTACGATCAAACGCCACACAGCCAATCTGTGCCCCCCCTGGAATAATGAATGATCCACAAGTCAGCGGGAGCAGGGCGACCAGGGTTTCTGCCGGATATCCCATTAACACGCCAGCGGGGAGTAGCGCTACAGCAGTCGCTGCGGGGCTATAAATTACGGCTGAAAGACCAAAAACAATAATGCCGAACAAGACTGGATTCTGGAAACCGTGGAAAGCCGTGTTAAATAATTCGTGCCATGCCTCAAAAAAGGAGTTCATCATCCATGACAGACCAAATATGGCGACAACACCTACAAGACCTGCTTTAAAGACAGAACCTGAATCGAGTTTTGACGGAGAAATTCGACATACCATCATAATAATACATGCTGTTGTCAGCATAACTATTTGCAGCGTGGTAGGGATACTCATACGCTCCATTCCGGTACCGTTATTCCACTCAGGACGTAATTCAGGAATTGAACCCATAAGTACGACCAGAATGATACCGGTAAGGAAAATCAGCAATCCTCTCTTCGCCTCTTTTGTCACTATATTGGCTGTTCGCTCTTCAGCTTTTACTGATTCAAACTCACCTTCAGCAACCCTGCGTTGGAATTCCGGATCATTTTTAAGCTCATGACCTCTTTTAAAGACGAACAGGCAGCCGACAACGCAGCCAAGGAACGTTCCGGGAACGGTGACTAACAAGATATCTAAAGCAGAGACATGTAATCCAGCAAGGACAGCAATTGTCCCTGTAACGACCGCACTGACCGGGCTGGCAATAAGCCCAAAATTGGCAGCGATTACTGACATCGACATGGCTCTCTCTGGCCGTACCCTGGCATCTGCTGCAATTTCAGCAATGACTGGATAAACCGAAAAGGCAACATATCCTGTTCCGCAGATAGCAGTAAAAAGGTAAGCGACTGCGGGGCCGAGGAAAGTGATCGCGCCCGGCCACTTTCTGAGGATCCGTTCTGCCATCGTAACGAATAAATCAAGCCCGCCAGCCGCCTGGAGGATTGTGATGCAAGTGATAACCGCAAGGATAATAGAAATAACAGTGAAAGGAGGTGAGTCGGGAGGGAGTCCAAAACCAAAAGTCAGGATAGCGAGTCCTAACCCGCCAGCAGCCCCCAGGCCAATCCCACCAAAACGCCCACCTATACCGATACATATAAGTACTATCGCAAACTGAGTTACGAATAACACCATAATTAATTCCTTTTTATTAACAAATGGCTTGGTATAATTTGAATAATAGGGGCTATAATCTTACCATAACAGTATATTAAGCAATCTAACTTATTAGATTATTTATACTCATCAGTTTTGCAGCACTTTAATCCGAGAGTGTTTATGGATAACAAAAACGAACTGTTTGAAAGTATTAAAAATTATCTGCTTGATGATGCTAACCGCAATGCTGATGGTCGCATTGAAACTGAAACTGAGCTTGCCGTTCGTTTTAATACATCAAGATATAAAGTTCGTCAGGCGCTTAGCACACTGGTACAGATGGGAATGTTGGAACGATCTCCTCGTCGTGGCAGCGTCTTGAAGAATTTGGAACAGCACAACATAAATCACCAGTTGTTAATGCAGTTTGATTTGTCTGGGTTTGATATCACAGAATTTACAGAGGCAAGGATCCTGATTGAGTGCGCGATTATCCCTCTGGCAACGCGTAGAATTTTTCCGGCGATGCTCTCCAAACTTGAAAATGAGCTAAGGCTTATTGAAGAGAATGCGGATAACCCCCAGGTGGCCGATCGTCACGATAGAGATTTTCATTTGCTCTTGCTACAGGCGAGTGGCAACCGGGTGCTGCAGGTTTTCTCTGATGTCCTCATTACTTATTTTGAGAAAACAAGGGAGTCGTTACCTGCGAACGATCGTCAGTATTTTCTTGATACGGCGGCAAAACAGAGGGAAATACTGCTTCATATTAAAAAAGGGGATGCGCAGATGGCATCGGAGTTGATGAGAGCACATTTGCTGGAAAAACGGCTGTAAGTCTTCTGTTAATCTGGTCAGAGCATGTTTACCGTTGGGTCCCCGCAACGCCGGGGATTTTTTTTACCTGAGATTAACCTGATTTAGTGAGCTATTCCTCAGCACTTATTTGTTATTGCTGTATCTTCTGCGTGAATGAAGCGAATGCTTCATATTCAAAAGGAGAATATTGAAATGGGAAAACTCACGGGCAAAACAGCATTGATTACGGGCGCATCTCAGGGTATTGGCGAAGGGATCGCCAGAACATTTGCCCGCCATGGCGCGAACCTAATCCTGCTGGATATCTCCGATGAGATTGAAAAACTGGCGGATGAGTTGGCTGGGCGCGGGCACCGTTGCACCGCCGTACACGCTGACGTCAGAGATTTTGCGTCGGTCACGGAAGCGGTAAAACGCGCGAAGAAGATTGAAGGCAAAATCGATATTCTGGTCAACAATGCGGGCGTATGTCGCCTCGGCAACTTCCTTGATATGAGCGATGAAGATCGCGATTTCCACATTGATATCAACATTAAAGGCGTCTGGAACGTGACGAAAGCCGTTCTGCCGGAGATGATTGCGCGCAAAGACGGGCGCATCGTAATGATGTCCTCTGTGACCGGCGATATGGTTGCCGATCCGGGCGAAACGGCCTACGCGCTGTCGAAAGCCGCAATCATCGGTTTGACCAAATCTCTGGCGGTGGAATACGCGCAGTCCGGCATTCGCGTTAATGCTATTTGCCCGGGCTACGTTCGTACGCCGATGGCGGAAAATATCGCTCGTCAGTCTAATCCGGAGGATCCTGAATCCGTATTAGTCGAAATGGCAAAAGCGATCCCGATGCGCCGCTTGGCCTGCCCACTTGAGGTTGGTGAACTGGCGGCATTCCTGGCGTCGGATGAGTCCAGTTACTTGACTGGCACGCAAAACGTGATTGATGGCGGCAGCACCCTGCCTGAAAGCGTTAGCGTCGGCGTCTGATTGATGCCGGTCTCCTCCCCGTGTGCTGGGGAGGAGGTACCCTTATTCTCTTTTCAACTTTCAAATCATCAAACGGTATATAAAACCGTTACTCCTTTAGCACTGGTTATAAATATGATGACCATAAGAAAGTCATTAAATTTATAAGGGTGCGCAATGGCCGTTAACTTACTGAAAAAAAGAACCCTGACGCTGGCAGCAATGCTGTTGCTGGTGGGTCAGGCGCAGGCAACGGAGCTGCTGAACAGTTCATACGATGTCTCTCGCGAGCTGTTTGCCGCCCTTAACCCGCCGTTTGAACAGCAATGGGCGAAGGATAACGGCGGTGACAAACTGACGATTAAACAATCTCATGCCGGGTCATCAAAACAGGCGCTGGCGATTCTGCAGGGGCTGAAAGCCGATGTGGTGACCTATAACCAGGTGACCGATGTGCAGATCCTGCATGACAAAGGCAAGCTGATCCCAGCCGACTGGCAAAGTCGTCTGCCGAATAACAGTTCGCCATTCTATTCCACCATGGCGTTTTTGGTGCGTAAGGGTAACCCGAAGAATATCCACGAATGGAACGACCTGGTTCGCCCGGACGTGAAACTGATTTTCCCGAATCCGAAAACCTCCGGTAACGCGCGTTATACCTATCTGGCTGCGTGGGGTGCGGCAGATAAAGCGGATGGTGGGGATAAAGCCAAAACTGAACAGTTCATGACCCAGTTTCTGAAAAACGTGGAAGTGTTTGATACCGGCGGTCGCGGGGCAACCACCACATTCGTGGAACGCGGCCTGGGCGATGTGCTGATCACCTTTGAATCAGAAGTGAACAACATCCGTAAACAGTATGAAGACCAGGGCTTCGAAGTGGTGGTGCCGAAGGTCAACATTCTGGCGGAGTTCCCGGTGGCCTGGGTAGATAAAAATGTGCAGGCTAACGGTACTGAAAAAGCGGCAAAAGCGTACCTGAACTGGCTGTACAGCCCGCAGGCGCAAGCCATCATTACCGATTTCTACTACCGCGTGAATAATCCGCAGGTGATGGACAAACTGCAGGATAAATTCCCGCAGACCGAACTTTTCCGCGTGGAAGACAGGTTTGGCTCGTGGCCTGAGGTAATGAAAACGCACTTTGTCAGCGGCGGTGAGTTGGACAAACTGTTGGCGGCGGGGCGTAAGTAAATGTTTGCTGTTTCTTCCCGACGCGTGCTGCCCGGCTTTACCTTAAGTTTGGGCACCAGCTTACTGTTTGTCTGCCTGATTTTGCTGCTGCCGCTTAGCGCGCTGGTGATGCAATTGGCGCAAATGAGCTGGGCGCAATACTGGGATGTGATTACCAACCCGCAGGTGGTGGCGGCTTATAAAGTGACGCTGCTGTCGGCGTTTGTGGCGTCGATTTTTAACGGCGTGTTTGGTTTGCTGATGGCGTGGATCTTAACCCGCTATCGCTTTCCGGGCCGTACGCTGCTGGATGCGCTGATGGATCTGCCGTTTGCGCTGCCTACGGCGGTAGCAGGTCTGACGCTGGCATCGCTTTTTTCGGTCAACGGTTTCTACGGCGAGTGGCTGGCGAAGCTGGATATTAAAGTGACCTACACCTGGCTTGGCATTGCGGTGGCGATGGCTTTTACCAGCATTCCATTCGTGGTGCGTACCGTGCAGCCGGTGCTGGAAGAGTTAGGTCCGGAGTATGAAGAAGCGGCGGAAACGCTCGGCGCTACGCGCTGGCAGAGCTTTCGTAAAGTGGTACTGCCGGAGCTGTCTCCCGCGCTAGTCGCGGGCGTTGCGCTCTCGTTTACCCGCAGCCTCGGTGAGTTTGGCGCGGTTATCTTTATCGCCGGAAACATCGCATGGAAAACGGAAGTGACCTCGCTGATGATTTTTGTTCGTTTGCAGGAGTTTGACTACCCGGCCGCCAGCGCGATTGCATCTGTGATCCTCGGGGCTTCGTTGCTGCTGCTGTTTTCAATTAACACCCTGCAAAGTCGCTTTGGTCGACGCGTGGTAGGTCACTGATGGCAGACATTACCCAATTGAAACGTTATGGCGCACCCCGCATCAACTGGGGGAAATGGTTTCTGATCGGCACGGGCATGCTGGTATCAGCCTTTATTTTGCTGGTGCCGATGGTTTACATCTTCGTGCAGGCGTTCAGCAAGGGGTTGATGCCGGTATTACACAACCTGGCTGATCCGGACATGCTGCACGCCATCTGGCTGACGGTGCTGATTGCGCTGATTGCGGTGCCGGTGAACCTGGTGTTTGGCGTGTTACTGGCCTGGCTGGTGACCCGCTTTAACTTCCCTGGACGCCAGTTGTTGCTCACATTACTGGATATTCCATTTGCCGTTTCACCGGTGGTCGCCGGCCTGGTCTATCTGCTGTTTTACGGCTCTAACGGCCCGCTTGGCGGATGGCTGGATGAACACAACCTGCAAATTATGTTTGCCTGGCCGGGAATGGTGCTGGTGACGGTGTTCGTGACCTGTCCGTTTGTGGTGCGCGAACTGGTGCCGGTGATGTTAAGCCAGGGCAGCCATGAAGATGAGGCGGCGGTTCTGCTTGGCGCATCCGGCTGGCAAATGTTCCGTCGCGTTACGCTGCCGAATATCCGTTGGGCATTGCTGTACGGCGTGGTGCTGACCAACGCCCGTGCGATTGGCGAGTTCGGTGCGGTATCGGTGGTTTCTGGCTCGATTCGCGGTGAAACCTTGTCTTTGCCGTTACAGATTGAATTACTGGAGCAGGACTACAACACAGTCGGCTCCTTTACCGCCGCGGCGCTATTAACGCTGATGGCGATTATTACCCTGTTTTTGAAGAGCATGTTGCAATGGCGCCTGGAAAACCAGGAGAAACGCGCGCAGCAGGAGGAAAATCATGAGCATTGAGATTGCCAATATTAAGAAGTCTTTTGGTCGCACCCAGGTGCTGAACGATATCTCGCTGGATATTCCTTCAGGTCAGATGGTCGCCCTGTTGGGGCCTTCTGGATCGGGCAAAACCACGCTGCTGCGCATCATCGCCGGGCTGGAGCATCAGTCCAGCGGGCATATCCGTTTCCATGGCACTGACGTCAGCCGTTTGCACGCCCGCGACCGTAAGGTGGGGTTCGTGTTTCAGCACTATGCGCTGTTTCGTCATATGACCGTTTTCGACAATATCGCTTTTGGTCTGACTGTTCTGCCACGGCGGGAGCGCCCGAATGCGGCGACGATCAAAGCAAAAGTGACCAAACTGCTGGAGATGGTTCAACTGGCTCATCTGGCGGACCGTTTCCCGGCACAGCTTTCCGGTGGGCAAAAGCAGCGCGTGGCGTTGGCGCGTGCGCTGGCGGTAGAGCCGCAGATCTTGTTGCTCGACGAGCCGTTTGGCGCGCTCGATGCTCAGGTGCGTAAAGAACTGCGTCGCTGGCTGCGTCAGTTGCATGAAGAGCTGAAGTTCACCAGCGTGTTTGTTACCCACGATCAGGAAGAAGCGACGGAAGTCGCAGACCGCGTGGTGGTGATGAGCCAGGGTCATATCGAGCAGGCCGATGCGCCCGATCAGGTATGGCGCGAACCGGCTACCCGTTTTGTCCTGGAATTTATGGGTGAAGTTAACCGCCTGCAAGGGACGATTCGCGGTGGACAATTCCACGTGGGCGCACATCGTTGGCCGCTGGGCTATACGCCTGGCTATCAGGGTCCGGTGGATCTGTTCCTGCGTCCGTGGGAAGTGGACGTCAGCCGTCGTACCAGTCTGGATTCGCCGTTGCCGGTACAGGTGCTGGAAGCCAGCCCGAAAGGACACTACACCCAATTAGTTGTGCAACCCTTGGGGTGGTATAACGAACCGCTGACGGTGATTATGCAGGGCGATGATTCCCCGAACCGCGGCGAACGTCTGTTTGTTGGGCTGCAAAATGCGCGTTTGTATAATGGCGACCAGCGTATTGAAACGCGTGAAGAGGAACTTGCCCTGGCGCAAAGTGCCTGATAGGTTAATTCGTATAGTTATCATCCGGTGGCGCTGCGCTTACCGGGCTTAACGGGTGGTGCATGACCTGTAAGCCGGGTAAGCGCAGCGCCATCCGGTATTTTATTGAGCTGAAAACGTGAACACATTAGAACAAACAATTGGCAATACGCCTCTGGTAAAATTACAACGTCTGACGGCGGATAACGGCAGTGAAATTTGGGTCAAGCTGGAAGGCAATAATCCCGCAGGTTCAGTGAAAGACCGCGCGGCGTTGTCGATGATCGTTGAAGCGGAAAAGCGCGGGGAAATTCAGCCTGGCGACGTGCTGATTGAGGCCACCAGCGGTAATACGGGTATTGCGCTGGCGATGATTGCCGCGCTGAAAGGCTACCGCATGAAGCTCCTGATGCCAGACAACATGAGCCAGGAGCGACGTGCGGCGATGCGTGCTTACGGGGCTGAACTGGTTCTGGTGACCAAAGAGCAGGGGATGGAAGGGGCGCGTGATTTAGCCCTTGAGATGGCGCAGCGCGGAGAAGGTAAACTTCTCGATCAGTTTAATAATCCTGATAACCCGTATGCGCACTACAAGACTACCGGACCCGAAATCTGGCAGCAGACGTCAGGCCGTATTACCCATTTCGTCTCCAGTATGGGGACGACAGGCACCATTACCGGCGTGTCGCGTTTTCTGCGTGAACAGGAAAAACCCGTCACCATCGTTGGCCTGCAGCCGGAAGAAGGCAGTAGTATTCCGGGCATTCGTCGCTGGCCGGCGGAATATATGCCGGGCATTTTCAACGCCTCGCTGGTGGATGAGGTGCTGGATATTCATCAGAGCGATGCGGAAAACACCATGCGTGAACTGGCCGTTCGCGAAGGGATTTTTTGCGGAGTGAGTTCTGGCGGCGCGGTTGCGGGCGCGTTACGCGTGGCGCGCGCGACACCGGGGGCGGTGGTGGTGGCGATCATCTGCGATCGCGGCGATCGCTACCTTTCCACCGGGGTCTTTGGCGAAGAGCATTTCAGCCAGGGATTAGGTATTTAATTTGTCGGCCTGATAAGCGTAGCGCTAGCAGGCAACTGTACGGCACGCTCGCCGGATGACGACGCAAAGCGTCTTCTCCGGCCCGCACTGTTCAATCGTTACGTTTTTCTACCAACTTATCAAGGAATTGCCACAGCGTCTCATTCATCTGCTGGTAATCCCAGGTGCGCATCTCTTCAACAGCGCGAATAAAGCGTTTCCCTTTCGCTTCGGCCAGTTCTTGCTCAGAGTGCTGAATTAATCCTTCGACCGCTTCGGCGGTAAACTCCATATGGCACTGAAAACCATAGACGAAATTACCGTATTGTACGATTTGTCGCGGACATCCCTCGCTTGTGGCAAGAATTGTCGCCTGGTCGGTCAATCCCGGCATGTCATTGTGCCAGTGACCCACGTTGAGCGGTGAGCCGAAATGGCTGAACAACGGATGCTGTTGGCCTGCCTCGGTCAGGGCGATCGGATAGTGACCAATCTCTTTTTCCGGGCTTTGGCACACCTTCGCGCCCAGTGCTTCGCCGATTAACTGCGACCCCAAACAGATCCCCACCACGATTTTTCGTGCCGCAATCGCCTGATTTATCAGATGCTGCTCTGCCTGAGAGTCAAAGTATGGGCACTCTGCGAGCGTGGTGCGGGGTGACTGCGGCCCACCAAATACCACCAGCATATCGAAGCCATCGGCATTAGCGGGAACAGTTTCTCCGGCGTAAACGCGCGACCAACTGATGGTATAGCCGCGTGATTCGGCCCACGGCAGGTACGCGCCAGCAGATTCGAAAGACTCATGAATAACAAAATGAACTCGCACTTTTCCTCTCCTGTTAGCGCTTTAGCGCCTGATGGATATCAGTCGCCAGCTTATCAATGTCGCTGTCTGCTAATGTTGACAGCGTAATGCGCAAGCCATGCGCAGGCGTATTGACGCCAAACACTTCGCCTTCACGTACCAGCCAGCCGGACTTTGCCAACGCAAAAGCGATCGCCTGGCTGTTATCTTCTAGCGGCAGCCACAGATTAAGACCGTCGCAGTCGGGCAGCGTAATGCCATGAAGCCGCAGAGCCGCTGTCAGCTTTTGCTGCTGGGCGGCGTAAAACTGCTGAGTTTGCGCCAGCGTGTGTTGATAAGTCTCGTCACTCAGGCAGGCGCAGGCCAGATCCTGCAGCAGATGGCTGACCCACTGACTGCCGGCGTTGAGCCGTAAACGCAGTTTCGCGGAAGTGAGTGGATCGCTGGCAACGATGGCCAGGCGTAAATCCGGGCCTAAAGTTTTCGACATTGAGCGGACAATCGCCCAGCGCGTGGTTTCCTTCGCAATCACCGGATACCAACGGCATGCGGACAGCAGCGCAAAGTGGTCGTCGACGATCACCAGCGTCTGGGGATAGCGGGCCAGGATTTCCTGCAATTGCGCCGCGCGGGATGCGCTCAGACTGCATCCTGTCGGATTATGGGCGCGCGGCGTCAGAATCACTGCCCGCGCGCCTTTCTGTAGCGCGATTTCCAGCATGTCTGGCTGCATGCCTTCGCTGTCAACGTTGACCGGACTGGCGGAGAATCCGGCATAACGCAGCATGTTGATGCTGCTCAAAAAGCATGGATCTTCTACCACAACGCTGTCGCCAGGCAGTAAATGGGCGCACAGCAGGCGCTCAATGGCATCAATGGCGCCGCTGGTGATATCAATTTCTCCCGTGGCTGGCATCGCATCTTGCATCCATTGCGCGGCCCACGCCTTAAGGCCGGGTGATACAGCGGCATCACCGTACAAACGAGGATTCTTATTTATTTGCGCGAAATAACGGCTGAGGTCGGGAAGACGCGCGGGGGCTGGATTACCGCCGGAAAGATCGATAAGCGCGGTATCTGGATTGCCGCCTTCCAGCGCAACGGGGGCTGAAATCCCCTTGATTACCGTGCCGTTACGTCCCTGGCTTTGTGCCAGCCCGGAGGTGACCAGGCGTTTATAAGCCGCCGCGACAGTATTACGGTTAACGTTCAATGCTGTTGCCAGTTCACGCACCGGCGGCAACGTTTCTCCTGCTGCCAACGTGCCTGTAGCGACATGTTGACGAATACTGTCAAAAATTTCGTTAGCGGTTTTTCCGTCGATCATTATTGACCTATGACAAAATGAATTTTAGCATATGACGATAATAGTGAGGCGTAAGCCCGCTGTCCAGCGAGAGGAGAAATTTATGGAGCAGGGGAGTGATATTCAGTCAGTGCTCTTCGGCGACAAGCATCGGGCGTTACAGACCGATATCGTCGCCGTCCAGTCACAGGTGGTTTATGGCAGCGTAGGCAACAGCATCGCCGTTCCGGCCATTAAAGCGCAGGGATTACGCGTGACGGCAGTGCCTACGGTGCTGTTCAGTAATACCCCGCATTATGAAACATTTTACGGCGGCGTTATTCCGGCCGACTGGTTTAGCGGGTATCTCCGCGCCTTGAATGAGCGTGATGCTTTGCGCGAGCTGAAGGCGGTGACGACAGGCTATATGGGCAGTGCAGAGCAAATCGCTCTGTTAGCACAGTGGCTGAAAACGGTGCGGGCTACGCATCCGACAGTGTGCATTTTGGTCGACCCGGTGATTGGGGATACGGACAGCGGTATGTATGTAAAAGCTGAAATTCCGCAGGCCTACCGTCAGCACCTGCTGCCGCTGGCTCAGGGACTGACGCCGAACGTGTTTGAACTGCAAATGCTGAGCGGAAAGCCGTGTCGTACGCTTGATGAAGCCATCACGGCGGCGCAATCGCTGCTTACCGAAACGCTGAAATGGGTGGTGATCACCAGCGCGCCGGGGGATAGCGAAGATATTATTAACGTGGCGGTAGTGACGGCTGAAACGGTTGAGGTGTTCGCTCATCCACGGGTTAAAACGGATCTGAAGGGAACTGGCGATCTGTTTTGTGCTGAACTGGTGAGCGGTATTGTGCTGGGTAAAGCGCTGACAACCGCGACGCACGATGCAGCACAGCGCGTACTGGAAGTGATGAAATGGACCAATCTGTGCGGTTGTGATGAGTTAATTCTGCCACCGGCAGGGGAGGCGCGATGAAGAGTTACCGGCTGGTGGTTCGCCAGAATGGGCGTATGGTTGGACATTTTGACACCAGCGGGGCAACGGCGCTGGAAGATATCTGTGTGGCGCGGGCCATGTTTGGCATCGCGGGTGGCTACAATTGTGAACTGTTAGTGGCGGATTCGGAGCGACGGATGCTGGAAAGCGGGCCGGAAGGGATGAAAATCCTGATGCGCGAGGCGTGTTACCGACCGGTCACCTCACAAATTTAGCGTTATCCGGCAGATTTTGAGGTCTGCCAGATAAAAAAATGGCGCCATCAGGCGCCATTCTTCTCTGCAGCAAGAATTACTTCTTGATGCGGATAACCGGAGTTTCACCCACTGTCACGCTACCGGACAGTTTGATCAGCTCTTTGATTTCGTCCATGTTGGAGATAACAACCGGAGTCAGGGTAGACTTGGCTTTTTCTTCCAGCAGCGGCAGATCGAATTCAATAACCGGGTCGCCCACTTTAACGCGCTGACCTTCTTCAGCGATGCGCTTAAAGCCTTCGCCTTTCAGTTCAACGGTATCAATACCGAAGTGAACAAACAGCTCAATGCCGCTGTCGGATTCGATAGAGAAAGCGTGGTTGGTTTCAAAGATTTTGCCGATGGTGCCATCAACAGGGGCGACCATTTTGTTACCGGTTGGTTTGATAGCGATGCCATCACCAACGATTTTTTCAGCAAAAACTACATCCGGCACGTCTTCGATGTTGACGATCTCGCCAGAGAGCGGAGCAACAATCTCAATAGTTCCGGTGTCTTTCTTATCATCAGAAACCAGAGATTTCAGTTTATCGAACAAACCCATGATCTTCTCCTAAGCAGTAAATTGGGCCGCATCTCGTGGATTAGCAGATTGTTTTTTCTTCAATGAACTTGTTAACCAGCGTCATTAACTCGTCCGTTGTCGGTTGAGCAAGAGCCTGCTCTGCTAACACCTTCGCATCTTCGAAGTTCGTGTTACGGATAATCTTCTTAATGCGCGGGATAGAAATGGCGCTCATAGAGAATTCGTCCAGACCCATCCCCAGCAACAGAAGTGTAGCACGTTCGTCGCCTGCAAGCTCACCACACATGCCAGTCCATTTGCCTTCCGCATGAGAAGCATCAATAACTTGCTTGATCAGCGTCAGCACAGATGGCGACATCGGTTGGTAAAGGTGTGAAATCATATCATTACCACGGTCAACTGCCAGGGTGTACTGCGTTAAATCATTGGTGCCGATACTAAAGAAATCAACTTCTTTGGCTAAATGACGCGCAATTGTTGCCGCTGCCGGTGTTTCCACCATCACGCCAATCTCAATGCTTTCGTCAAATGCTTTACCTTCATCGCGCAGTTCCTGTTTGTAGATTTCGATCTCTTTGCGTAGTGCGCGCACTTCTTCAACAGAGATGATCATTGGGAACATGATGCGCAGTTTGCCGAAAGCAGAGGCGCGCAGGATTGCGCGAACCTGATCCCGCAGGATCTCTTTACGATCCATGGCGATACGTACGGCACGCCAGCCCAGGAACGGGTTCTCTTCTTTCGGGAAGTTCATGTACGGCAGCTCTTTATCGCCGCCGATGTCCATGGTACGGACGATGACCGCCTGAGAGCCACAGGCTTCAGCAACGGCTTTATACGCGGCAAACTGTTCTTCTTCAGTCGGCAGCGATTCACGGTCCATGAACAGGAATTCGGTGCGGTACAGACCAACACCTTCGGCGCCATTACGCTCAGCGCCTTCAACGTCACGAACGGTACCGATGTTGGCGCAAACTTCTACCTGATGTCCGTCCAGCGTGATAGCCGGGAGATCTTTCAGCTTAGCGAGTTCCGCTTTTTCGGTAGCAACCTGCTCCTGAACGGCGCGCAGTTGCTCAATAACTTCATTGGTCGGATTGACGTAAACCTGGTTGTTTACGGCATCCAGAATCAGATAGTCGTCGTTTTTAACCTGAGAGGTGACGCTACCCGTACCTACGATGGCTGGCAGTTCCAGAGAACGCGCCATGATAGAAGTATGGGAAGTCCGTCCGCCCGCGTCGGTGATGAAACCCAGCACCTTGTTCAGGTTCAGCTGTGCGGTTTCTGACGGGGTCAGGTCTGCAGCTACCAGGATAACTTCTTCCTGAATAGCGCTCAGGTCGATAATAGCCAGACCCAGGATGTTACGCAGCAGGCGTTTACCGATGTCACGTACGTCAGCCGCACGTTCTTTCAGGTATTCATCATCCAGCTCTTCAAGGGCTGTGGCCTGACCTTCGATAACTTCATGCGCAGCTGCATCAGCCGTCATGTGCTTATCTTTAATCAGGGCTATGATTTCCTGCTCCAGCTCCTCATCTTCGAGCAGCATGATATGCCCTTCAAAGATGGCTTCTTTTTCTTCACCGAACGTTTCACCAGCTTTGGTTTTGATCGCTTCCAGTTGCGCAGATGCCTTGGCACGACCGCTCAGAAAACGTTCAACTTCCTGATCAACCTTGTCGGCAGAAATTTTTTTCCGGTCAATGACGATCTCGTCTTCTTTCAGCAGCAATGCTTTACCGAAAGCGATACCCGGGGATGCTAAAATGCCTGAAATCATAACCCTACCTTACTTGTGACTGATATTTAAAAGAACTCGTTGAACTTACTCGAGTTCAGCCATCAGTTTAACCAGATGCTCAACTGCTTTCTGCTCGTCTTCACCTTCTGCGGACAGGGTGACAACGGTACCCTGAGTCAGGCCCAGAGTCTGCAGTTTAAACAGGCTTTTGGCGCTAGCGCTTTTGCCGTTGGAAGTCACAGTAATTTCAGAAGTAAAGCCTTTTGCTTCTTTAACAAACTGAGCAGCAGGGCGAGTATGCAGACCGTTCGGAGCGGTAATGGTAACTTCTTGCTGGAACATTATATTTCCCCAACTTATAGGTTTAGTGTTGTGGAACTAAAGTCTAGCCTGGCGGTTCAACTTTAGCCTGTATTGTTAGCATCGGCGTAAACTGGACGCGACACAAAAGGAGTTCGGTGCAATCCGTTGCTGGCAACTTCTTGCCGCTGACGTTTCGTTCGTCATTAAACATTATGCCGCGAAAGGAAGAGTTGAACCAAATCATAAAATCGATTCAGCTAGCGCTTTTCCTGTAACGATTAATTTCGCGCATCAAAATAATTAGTTTGGTTAAATACCAGTTCCGGCGGGTTGAATCAATGCCAGGAGAGTTGAAAATTTGAAGCAGGCCACAAAAAAGCACCCCAAAGGGTGCTTTTTTACGCGTTTTTAACATGCTGGCATTACTGTTGCAGTTCTTTCTCTGTGAAGAGATCGGCAAACAGTGCAGTGCTCAGATAACGCTCACCCGATGACGGTAGGATAACCACAATATTCTTGTTGGTAAAGGATTCATCTTCCTGGAGCTTAAGCGCGGCAGCCACGGCTGCGCCAGAAGAGATCCCCGCCAGAATACCTTCTTCTTCCATCAGGCGGCGCGCGGTAGAAATAGCTTCATCATTGGTGATGGCAACGACTTTATCAATAAGCTTCAGATCAAGGTTGCCAGGAATGAAGCCCGCGCCAATACCCTGAATTTTATGCGGGCCAGGTTTGAGTTCTTCACCCGCCAATGCCTGGGCGATAACAGGGGAGTCAGTAGGTTCTACCGCGACGGTGATCAGATCGGTTTTGCCTTTAGTGCCTTTAATGTAACGGGTCACGCCAGTTAGCGTACCGCCGGTGCCGACGCCGGAAATAAAGACATCAACCTGGCCATCGGTATCTTCCCAGATTTCCGGGCCGGTGGTTTTTTCGTGAATTTCCGGGTTCGCCGGGTTGCTGAACTGCTGCAGCAGCAGGAATTTTTCCGGATCGCTGGCTACGATTTCTTCCGCTTTCTGAATTGCGCCCTTCATACCTTTTGCGCCTTCAGTCAGCACCAGGTTCGCGCCCAGCGCTTTTAAGAGCTTGCGGCGCTCAATGCTCATGGTTTCCGGCATGGTCAGAGTCAGTTTGTAACCACGGGCGGCGGCAACGTAGGCCAGCGCAATCCCCGTGTTGCCGCTGGTCGGTTCTACCAGCTCAACGCCAGGTTTCAGTACACCACGTTTTTCGGCATCCCAAATCATATTGGCACCGATACGGCATTTGACGCTAAAGCTTGGGTTGCGTGATTCCACCTTCGCCAGAATGCGTCCGTTACCGATACGGTTCAGTCGAACCAGCGGCGTATGACCGATAGTCAGCGAGTTATCTTCAAAAATCTTACTCATGGCCTGTCCTTAACTGTATGAAATTGGGATACCGCTTCAGCATACCTGTTGAGAAAGTATGGGGAAGTAAGGAATTCGCATATCTATATGCTGATGAGAAATAATGCGTAGCAGTATGGAATAAGAGCGGGCATAAGCCAGCCCGCTTTTACACATTTTTGCATTACTTCCATAACGCATGTTTAGCACGATAGCAGTCTACCCACATCGCCGTGGCACCACAAACCGCTACCGGCATGATGAACAGATTGAGCACCGGAATCATGGTGAACAGGCTGGTCAACGCGCCAAACTGCATATTGGTCACCTTGCGCGTGCGCAGCGCGACGCGCATCTCCTTAAAAGGCACCTTATGGTTATCAAAAGGATAATCGCAGTACTGAATGGCCAGCATCCACGCGCTGAACAGGAACCACAGGACCGGGGCGACGGTCTGCCCAATGCCTGGAATAAAATAGAGGATCAGCAACACGAAGGCGCGCGGGAGATACCACGCCAGCTTTTGCCATTCGCGTTTCATAATGCGCGGAACGTCTTTCATAATGCCGAGAATGCCGGTGTCGGGTGGTGTTGCGCCTGTTAAGCGCGCTTCCAGCTGTTCAGCCAGCAGACCGTTAAACGGTGCGGCGATCCAGTTGGCGATAGTGGAGAACAGGTAGCCGAACACCAACAGCACGGAAATGGTCACAATCGGCCACAGTAAATAGCTGAGCCACTGAAGCCAGTCAGGGACGTGACTCATCAGCGCGGGAACCCAGTTACCGAGTTGTGTAAATAACCACCAGAATGCGCCGCCCATCAGCAGGATATTCACCAGCAAAGGCAGAATAACAAAACGACGAATGCCCGGTTGGGTAATGAGCTTCCATCCCTGAGAAAAGTAATAAAGGCCGCTGCGAGGTACAACTGCAGATGATGAAACCATGGTCAGGACGTACTCCTTGTTATATAAGCTCTGGTAAACTGTGCGTATCTTACCGGGTTGTTGAGCGTTAAGCTGTTCGGAAATGTTCGAAAAAACAGCAAAAAGCACAATTTTGTTCATCTTTATGCCGTGAAAGCCAAGAGTACACTTGCACTTGGCGTAATCGACAAATACTCTTAGTGAGTAAATGTTTGCCGTGGTGGCAAGGTGTTAGAACAACAGAGAATATAATGATGCAGGATTTGCGTCTGATATTAATCATTGTTGGCGCGATCGCCATAATCGCTTTACTGGTACATGGTTTTTGGACTAGCCGTAAAGAGCGGTCTTCTATATTCCGCGATCGCCCACTGAAACGCATGAAGTCTAAACGTGAAGACGAGGATTCGTTCGACGACAACGTCGAGGAAGACGAAGGCGTGGGCGAAGTTCGCGTTCATCGTGTGAATCATGCTCCCGGTAATGCGCAGGAACATGGTGTTCCTCCTCAGTCGCCGCAACACCAGTACCAGCCGCCTTATGCGTCTGCTCAGCCGCGTCAGCCTGCGCAGCAGCCTGCACAAGCGCCGGTACCGCCGCCGCATGTTCAGCAGCCGCAGCAGCCGGTGCAACATCAGCCTGTTCAGCAGCCACCTGTGCAGCAACCTGTTGCCCCGCAGGTTCAGCAACCTGCTCAGCAAGCACCGCAACCTGCGCCGCAGACCTTCCAGCCAGCAGAGCCTGTCGTTGAACATCAACCGCAGCCCGAGCCGGTAGTAGAAGAAGCGCCTGTTGCTGAAAAACCGCAGCGTAAAGAAGCGGTCATCATTATGAACGTTGCTGCTCATCATGGTAGCGAGCTCAACGGGGAAGTGCTGCTCAACAGCATTCAGCAGGCCGGTTTCAAATTTGGCGATATGAATATTTTCCATCGTCATTTGAGCCCGGATGGCAGCGGTCCGTCGCTGTTCAGCCTCGCTAATATGGTTAATCCGGGAACGTTTGACCCAGAAATGACCGGCGACTTCAGCACCCCTGGCGTGACTATTTTTATGCAGGTTCCGTCCTACGGGGACGAGCTGCAAAACTTTAAGCTGATGCTGCAGTCCGCACAGCACATTGCCGATGAAGTGGGGGGTGTGGTGCTCGACGATCAACGTCGCATGATGACGCCGCAGAAACTGCGCGAGTATCAGGACCGCATCCGCGAAGTTAAAGAATCTCTCGCCTGATTTTCCTCTGGCGTGACATTTCCTTTCTAAACCCCCGCCTGTCGGGGGTTTTTTATCATTGATGGTGCGATATGGAATCAATCGAACAACAACTGACAGAACTGCGAACCACGCTTCGCCATCATGAGTATCTCTACCATGTGATGGACGCGCCGGAAATTCCCGATGCGGAATACGATCGCCTGATGCGCGAACTGCGCGAGCTGGAAGCGCAGCATCCGGACCTTGTTACCCCCGACTCGCCAACCCAACGCGTTGGCGCAGCGCCGTTAACCGCGTTCAGCCAGATTCGCCATGAAGTGCCGATGCTGTCGCTGGATAACGTGTTTGATGAAGAGAGTTTTCTCGCTTTCAACAAGCGCGTGCAGGACAGGCTAAAGAGTACCGATAAACTGACCTGGTGCTGTGAACTGAAACTGGACGGCCTGGCGGTGAGTATCCTGTATGAAAACGGTGTGCTGGTCAGCGCTGCAACGCGTGGTGATGGCACCACGGGTGAGGATATTACCTCTAACGTGCGCACCATTCGCGCAATCCCGTTAAAACTGCGTGGCGAAAACATCCCTTCACGTCTGGAAGTGCGCGGTGAAGTGTTCCTGCCACAGGCCGGATTTGAAAAAATTAACGAAGAGGCCCGCCGCACTGGCAACAAAGTGTTTGCTAACCCGCGTAACGCGGCGGCCGGTTCATTACGCCAGCTCGATCCTCGTATCACAGCGAAGCGACCGCTTACTTTCTTTTGCTATGGCGTTGGTGTGTTGGAAGGCGGCGTGCTGCCAGATACCCATCTGGGCCGCCTGCTGCAATTTAAAGAGTGGGGCCTGCCGGTAAGCGATAGAGTGGCGCTTTGCGACTCCCCGGAGGAAGTACTTGCTTACTATCACAAGGTTGAAGAAGACCGACCAACGCTGGGATTTGATATCGATGGCGTGGTGATCAAAGTCAACTCTATGGCGTTGCAGGAGCAATTGGGCTTTGTTGCCCGCGCGCCGCGCTGGGCTGTGGCCTTTAAGTTCCCGGCACAGGAGCAGATGACTTTCGTACGCGATGTTGAGTTTCAGGTTGGACGTACCGGGGCGATTACGCCCGTCGCCCGCCTTGAGCCGGTCCAGGTTGCCGGGGTGCTGGTCAGTAACGCAACGCTGCATAACGCTGATGAAATCGAGCGTCTGGGGTTGCGTATTGGCGATAAAGTCGTCATTCGCCGTGCGGGCGATGTCATCCCGCAGGTGGTGAACGTCGTACTTTCTGAACGCCCGGAAGATACCCGCGAAATTGTGTTTCCAGCGCATTGTCCGGTTTGTAACTCTGATGTTGAACGTGTGGAAGGCGAAGCGGTCACTCGCTGCACCGGCGGTTTAATCTGTGGAGCACAGCGTAAGGAATCGCTGAAACACTTTGTTTCCCGCCGCGCGCTCGACGTTGACGGTATGGGCGACAAAATTATCGATCAACTGGTCGAGAAAGAGTATGTCCACACGCCGGCGGATCTTTTCACCCTGACCGCCGGTAAACTGACGGGGCTTGATCGTATGGGGCCGAAGTCGGCGCAAAACGTGGTCAACGCGCTGGAAAAAGCGAAAGAAACCACGTTTGCCCGTTTCCTCTATGCGCTAGGCATTCGTGAAGTCGGCGAAGCCACGGCTGCTGGTCTGGCGGCGTATTTTGGCACGCTCGACGCGCTGGAAGCCGCTTCTATTGAAGAGCTGCAAAAAGTGCCGGATGTCGGCATTGTGGTGGCGACGCACGTGTTTAATTTCTTCGCCGAAGAGAGCAACCGCGAGGTAATTGTTCAACTGCTGGCGCAGGGGATCCACTGGCCAGCGCCGGTGGTCATTAACGCTGAAGAAATCGACAGCCCCTTCGCAGGTAAAACGGTGGTGCTGACCGGGAGCCTGAGCCTGATGTCGCGCGATGACGCCAAAGCGAGACTGACCGAGTTAGGTGCAAAAGTGGCCGGTAGCGTGTCGAAGAAAACCGATCTGGTGATTGCCGGTGAAGCGGCGGGTTCGAAACTGGCAAAAGCACAGGAACTGGGTATTGCCGTGATCGATGAAGCTGAAATGATCCGCTTACTGGGTGCCTGAGATGGAAAAAGAGCAGCTGGTTGACATCGCTAATACTGTGATGCCCTTTGGCAAATATAAAGGGCGTCGATTGATTGATGTCCCGGAAGAGTATCTGCTGTGGTTTGCCCGTAAGGATGAATTCCCGCCGGGCAAGCTTGGCGAGCAGATGCAAATCACGCTGCTGATTAAAACTGAGGGGCTGACGCAACTGGTGCAGCCCCTGAAACGTCCTCTTTAAGCCTTCGCGGCGCGGCTTTTCTGTTGCGCCTGCAATGCGTCCGTCTGTTGCTTGTAGCGACGCGCCAGCACGGCGCACACCATTAGCTGTATTTGATGGAAGATCATCAACGGTAGCACCATCATCCCAATCACCGAAGTCGGGAACAAAATATTTGCCATTGGGATCCCGTTCGCCAGGCTCTTTTTCGAACCGCAGAACACAATGGTGATTTCATCAGCTTTGTTAAAGCCGCATTTGCGCGCAACAAAGACATTTATGCCAATCACGATTGCCAGCAGTATGATGCTGACCACCACGATAAACAGCAGTGAACCCACCCCCACTTTGTGCCAGATCCCGTTAACGACGGCTTCACTGAAGGCGGAGTAAACCACCAGTAAAATGGATGATTGATCCGTTTTCGCGATCCATTTTTTATGTCGAGAAACCCAGTTTCCAATCCACGGACGTGAAAGGTGGCCTAGTACGAACGGCAGTAGCAGCTGCAACATGATTTTTCCCACCTGCTCCAGGCTACCTTCTGCGCCGTGCATATTCATCACCAGCCCTACCAGCAGCGGCGAGAGAAAAATACCCAGCAGGCTGGAGGCCGAAGCAGAACAAACGGCGGCGGCAACGTTACCGCCCGCAAGCGACGTAAAAGCGATGGCCGACTGCACAGTGGCAGGCAAAATACACAGGTACAGGAAACCGGTGTACAGCATCGGGTCAACGTTGACCGGCGCCCACCAGGCGAACAGAACGCCCAAAACCGGGAAGACAATAAACGTGCTGCACATCACCCACAGATGCAAACGCCAGTGGCTACCACCGGCAATAATGGCTTCACGCGAGAGTTTCGCCCCGTGCATAAAAAACAGCAGGGCAATGGCGGCGGTGGTTAAGCCTTCAAAGAAAGGCACAAAACCACCTTCGGCCGGGAAAAAGGACGCCAGCAAAACAACGGTAATCAGCGTTATCGTGAACGGATCAAGAATACGAAAAAGTTTCATAAAGACTCCTGAAATTCGGTAGTAACATTTTGCTTTTTTCCGTTTGAGAAATAAAATTGATTTATTGCATCCATATATGAATCGAATAGATGAATTACTCTCTGCGTCAGTTGCGTATCTTTGTCACCGTCGCTCAGGCCAAAAGCTTTAGCCGGGCGGGGGATATCATCGGCTTAAGCCAGTCGGCGGTCAGCCATAGTGTAAAAGAGCTGGAAGGGCAGACGGGTGTGCGGTTATTGGACAGAACCACGCGGGAAGTGGTACTGACGGAGGCCGGACACCAGTTGGCGGCGCGGCTGGAACGTATTCTGGATGAATTGCACAGCACGCTGCGCGAAGCCGGACAGGTAGGAACGCAGTTAACCGGCACGGTGCGGGTTGCCGCCAGCCAGACGATCTCTGCTCATCTTATTCCGCAGTGTATTGCCCAGAGTAATCAGCTTTATCCGGCTATCGATTTTGTGCTGCACGACCGGCCACAGCAGTGGGTGCTGGAGAGTATTCGCCAGGGAGAAGTGGATTTTGGCATTGTGATTGATCCCGGCGCAGTCACCGATTTGCAGTGTGAAGCCGTGCTGTCCGAACCGTTCCTGCTGCTGTGTCGCCAGGATCATCCGTTAGCCCAACGAGAGTGGGTGAACTGGCAGGATTTGTATCACGAACGCCTGGTGCTACAGGATTATGCTTCCGGTAGTCGACCGCTGATCGACGCTGCGCTGGCCCATTTTTCCATTGATGCCAATATCGTTCAGGAGATTGGCCATCCCGCCACGCTGTTTCCGATGGTTGAGGCGGGGATTGGCATCAGCGTGCTGCCCGCGCTGGCGCTCCCCTTACCGCAGGGCAGTCACTTGCAGGTTAAGCGCCTGACGCCGGTTGTTGAACGGCAACTGATGCTGGCCCGACGTAAAAACCGCTCTTTATCAACCGCTGCTCAGGCGCTGTGGGATGTGGTGCGTATGCAGGCCAGTGAATTAACCGCAGCCCGCGCCCGCGATCCGTTGTATCAGTTATAACGCTCACACTGGTGGTTATCAGAGGGGAAATGGTTCTTCTCTGCATAGCAAAAAGGCGCCTTTAGGGCGCCTTTTTACATTGGTGGGTCGTGCAGGATTCGAACCTGCGACCAATTGATTAAAAGTCAACTGCTCTACCAACTGAGCTAACGACCCGAAGTGGTGGGTGATGACGGGATCGAACCGCCGACCCCCTCCTTGTAAGGGAGGTGCTCTCCCAGCTGAGCTAATCACCCACTTCGGTACTTCACATTTTAACAAGAAATCCAGCTGGCGAGAAAGTGGTGGGTGATGACGGGATCGAACCGCCGACCCCCTCCTTGTAAGGGAGGTGCTCTCCCAGCTGAGCTAATCACCCACTTCTCAATTTCTTGTTTTACACGGCGGAGACTACATAAAGTAGTTGGTGGGTGATGACGGGTTCGAACCGCCGACCCCCTCCTTGTAAGGGAGGTGCTCTCCCAGCTGAGCTAATCACCCCCGCTGTGTGGAGTCGCATTATAGGGAGAGTTGAAAATGAGTCAACGCATTTTCTAAAGAAATTGTTCGTTCGTCGTAAATTTAAACAAAATGATCGCAAAACAGTCCGTGCGGCATGATTTGTATACGAAAATGGCAAAGCGTAATGTTCCAACCTGAACAACATTGAGGAATCAGACCACGGTGATAGAATACGAGCCTGATAATCTTCCCTGGATTTGCCGGTTGTCGGCATCTTTATAAACGTAAGGCCATTTCATGAAAATCAAAACTCGCTTCGCGCCAAGCCCGACAGGCTACCTGCACGTCGGCGGTGCGCGTACTGCTCTTTATTCCTGGCTTTTTGCACGCAACCATGGCGGTGAGTTTGTGCTGCGTATTGAAGACACCGATCTCGAACGCTCCACTCCGGAAGCTATTGAAGCCATTATGGATGGCATGAACTGGCTGAATCTGGAATGGGATGAAGGCCCGTACTTCCAGACCAAACGTTTTGATCGCTACAACGCGGTGATTGATGAAATGCTGGAAGCAGGCACCGCATATAAATGCTACTGCTCTAAAGAGCGTCTGGACGCGCTGCGCGAAGAGCAGATGGCGAACGGTGAGAAGCCGCGTTACGACGGCCGCTGCCGCCACGGCCACGAGCATCACGCTGCTGATGAACCTTGCGTGGTTCGTTTTGCCAACCCGCAGGACGGTTCCGTTATTTTTGACGACCAGATCCGTGGGCCGATCGAATTCAGCAACCAGGAGCTGGATGATTTGATCATTCGCCGTACCGACGGTTCCCCGACCTACAACTTCTGCGTTGTTGTCGACGACTGGGATATGGAAATCACCCACGTTATTCGTGGTGAAGACCATATCAACAACACTCCGCGTCAGATCAATATCCTGAAAGCGCTGAACGCGCCGGTGCCAGTGTACGCACACGTATCAATGATCAACGGTGACGATGGTAAAAAACTCTCCAAACGTCACGGTGCGGTCAGCGTTATGCAATACCGCGACGACGGTTACCTGCCGGAAGCGCTGCTGAACTATCTGGTGCGTCTGGGCTGGTCCAGTGGCGATCAGGAAATTTTCACCCGTGAAGAGATGATCAAACTGTTCTCCCTCGGTGCGGTGAGCAAGTCTGCGAGTGCGTTTAACACTGAAAAACTGCAGTGGCTGAACCATCACTATATTAATGCGCTGGCGCCGGAATATGTAGCAACCCATCTGCAATGGCACATTGAGCAGGAAAATATCGATACCCGCATAGGCCCGCAGCTGTCAGAGCTGGTTAAACTGCTCGGTGAGCGCTGCAAAACGCTGAAAGAGATGGCGCAGAGCTGCCGCTATTTCTACGAAGACTTTGCCGAGTTCGACGCTGATGCAGCGAAGAAACACCTGCGCCCGGTTGCGCGTCAGCCGCTGGAAGTGGTTCGCGACAAGCTGGCTGCGATTAGCGAGTGGACGGCAGAAAACGTGCACCATGCGATTCAGGCAACGGCTGATGAACTGGAAGTTGGCATGGGTAAAGTCGGGATGCCGCTGCGCGTAGCCGTTACCGGCGCGGGTCAGTCCCCAGCGTTAGACGTTACGGTGCATGCGATTGGTAAATCCCGCAGCATTGAGCGTATTAATAAAGCGCTGGCGTTTATTGCTGAGCGTGAAAGCCAGCAATAAGACTGATTGACCGATGAAACAACGGCAGGAGCGTATCCTGCCGTTTTTTTTGCCTGTTATTCAGACTCATCAATACCCAAACGAGTAAGAAAAGTGCGAATACCTTCGCGCGAAATATACATCGCCAGCTTTTCTTGTTCCGTGGGGGACATGTTGTCCAGTGCGCTAATTATCTGGCGACACGCGTGGCTGCGTACTACGTGGGTGTATTCTGCCAGCGGTTCTTCAGCCTGATAAACTTCAGGGACTTTGCGAAAAGCGGGAATATTGAGCAGAAACGCGCGGACGCTGGAGTCAATATGAATCAGTCTTGCACGACCACCTTTAACGCCGGGAAACTTTTCGGTAGTCCAGTTTTGTTCTCTGATCCAACGATTGACGGTTTGTTTGGCAACCCCGAGACATTCCGCCAGCTCTTCGGTCGTCATTTTGCTGCGTAATTTTTTCATATTATTTGTTTTCGCGGATCCCTAAACGCTGTAATAAACCCGTAATGCCTTCACGCAGGATCAGTGAGGTAAACATTTTCTGTTCTGTCGGCGTCATTTCTTTGGCGAGCCTAATCAGCAGCGCTTCAACAGAGGTATCGCCGGATATCGATAAGTTATCTGACAAACCTTCGGCTGAACGCTCAGCGCTGCGAATGTATTCACGAACTTGTTCGGTGACGTGAACCAGCCGGGCTTTACCGCCCTGAACGCCTGGTTTTGGTGATGTCGCCCAACCTTCTTTGCGTACCCATTTATTGATGGTCTGTCGGCTGTATCCGGTCAGATTAGCAAGTTCTTCTGGCGTCATCCGTTCCTTGAACATAACGATTCCCTGAATAGTCGTGGGGTTAATTAGTGGTTCATTTTATAGCACCATTTTAGTAGAAACCGTGACGCGTTTAACTACTGAATGCGAGTTGTTACGCAATGTTCTTCATTTGACTGCTTTTTCAGCGATTGAATTCTATGAGTTAATTTTGCCGTTGACACACGCGAAGGGAATTCATATGATGCCGCCCGTCAACTCGACAAGCTTTACGTAATGGGGCTATAGCTCAGCTGGGAGAGCGCTTGCATGGCATGCAAGAGGTCAGCGGTTCGATCCCGCTTAGCTCCACCAAATTTAATCCCAATGAATTTGGTACGTACGTAAAAGCATCGTGGGGCTATAGCTCAGCTGGGAGAGCGCTTGCATGGCATGCAAGAGGTCAGCGGTTCGATCCCGCTTAGCTCCACCAAAATTTAAACCCTCGCTGAAAAGCGGGGGTTTTTTGTTTCTGCATCCTGCCAGTTCTTACTCTTTATCTCTTCGGTTTGCTGAATCGCAGGCATAAAAAAACCGGGGAGAATATGAATCTCCCCGGTCTTATTACTGCGACGTTGTCTTACGCTTACAGCACCAGTGCGGCGATAGATGCGGACAGTACGCTCACCAGCGTAGAGCCGTACACCAGCTTCAGACCAAAGCGAGAAACCACGTTACCTTGCTCTTCGTTCAGGCCTTTAATCGCACCGGCGATAATACCGATGGAAGAGAAGTTAGCGAAGGAAACCAGGAACACGGACAGGATGCCTTCTGCGCGCGGGGAGAGCGTAGCGGCGATTTTCTGCAGATCCATCATCGCAACGAATTCGTTGGAAACCAGTTTAGTTGCCATGATACTGCCTACCTGCAGCGCTTCGCTGGACGGCACACCCATTACCCATGCAACCGGGTAGAAGATGTAACCCAGGATGCCCTGGAAGGAGATGCTGTAGCCAAACCAACCGGTCACGGTGGCGAACAGAGCGTTCAGGGCAGCGATCAGTGCGATGAAACCAATCAGCATCGCCGCAACGATAATTGCCACTTTGAAACCAGCCAGAATGTATTCACCCAGCATTTCGAAGAAACTCTGGCCTTCGTGCAGGTTAGACATCTGGATATTTTCTTCGCTGGCGTCAACGCGGTACGGGTTGATCAGCGACAGCACGATAAAGGTGCTGAACATGTTCAGAACCAGCGCCGCAACCACATACTTCGGTTCCAGCATGGTCATGTACGCGCCGACGATAGACATGGAAACAGTCGACATCGCCGTTGCTGCCATGGTGTACATACGGTTACGAGACATTTTGCCGAGAATATCTTTATAGGCGATAAAGTTCTCGGACTGACCCAGGATCAGAGAGCTGACGGCGTTGAAGGATTCCAGTTTGCCCATACCGTTTACTTTGGATAACAGGAAACCAATCGCGCGGATGATTACCGGCAGTACGCGGATATGCTGCAAAATACCGATCAGGGCGGAGATGAAGACGATCGGGCAAAGCACTTTCAGGAAGAAGAATGCCAGGCCTTTATCGTTCATGCTACCGAAGACAAAGTTTGTCCCTTCATTAGCAAACCCGAGCAGTTTCTCAAACATCTCGGAGAAGCCTCTCACGAAGCCCAGACCGACATCAGAGTTCAGGAAGAACCATGCCAGTAACACTTCGATAACAAGCAATTGAATAACATAACGAATGCGGATTTTTTTACGGTCACTGCTTACCAGCAGTGCGAGTACCGCAACCACGGCAAGGGCCAGGACAAAATGAAGAACGCGGTCCATATTTGCTCCAAATATGAGGCAGGTTTAGTTTTCGTGCACATTCTATGTAACAACCATAAAGAAAACGAGATCAAACACACACTATAATAAGGACCTGTGACGAGATTCAAAATTAGTGATCGGTGATACACTTCCGTTATGTTTAGTATGGAAGTGAAAAGTTATGTCATTGTGCTATTCTCATAACAATAATTAAACATCTCGCCGGTATTTCCAGAATCCTTATCGATCCATAGACAAACGCTATCAGAGAAATCAACGTCACCCATTAAAATGAATTTGATAATCATTCTCAGTAGGCGTAGCTTGAAATATAGCAAAGGCTATGTTTCTGAGGCACTAAAATGACTAACGATCGCGTTGAGAGTAGCAGTGGGCGGGCAGCGCGCAAGTTGAAGCTCGCATTAATGGGACCTGCGTTCATTGCGGCGATCGGCTATATCGATCCGGGTAACTTCGCCACCAATATCCAGGCAGGGGCCAGCTTTGGTTATCAATTGCTGTGGGTGGTGGTCTGGGCAAACCTGATGGCGATGCTGATTCAGGTGCTGTCGGCAAAACTCGGCATTGCTACGGGTAAAAACCTGGCGGAGCAAATTCGCGATCACTATCCTCGCCCGGTGGTGTGGTTCTACTGGGTGCAGGCAGAAATTATCGCTATGGCAACAGACCTTGCTGAGTTTATTGGCGCTGCGATTGGCTTCAAACTGATCCTCGGCGTTTCCTTATTGCAAGGGGCCGTACTCACCGGTATCGCGACGTTCTTAATTCTGATGCTGCAGCGTCGCGGTCAAAAACCGCTGGAAAAGGTGATTGGCGGCCTGCTGCTGTTTGTGGCCGCGGCTTACATTGTGGAGCTGGTTTTTTCCCAACCGAACTTTGCGCAGCTTAGTAAGGGAATGGTGATCCCAAGCCTGCCTAATTCCGAAGCGGTGTTTCTGGCCGCTGGGGTGCTCGGTGCGACTATCATGCCGCACGTCATTTATCTGCACTCTTCCTTAACTCAGCATTTGCACGGCGGAACACGCCAACAGCGCTATGCGGCCACTAAATGGGATGTGGCTATCGCCATGACGATTGCCGGATTTGTCAATCTGGCGATGATGGCGACGGCTGCCGCTGCATTTCATTTTAGCGGGCATACCGGTATTGCCGATCTCGATCAGGCGTATCTGACCCTTGAACCGTTGTTGAGTCACGCTGCAGCGACGGTGTTTGGTTTAAGCCTGGTGGCTGCGGGACTCTCTTCTACCGTGGTCGGTACGCTGGCGGGGCAGGTGGTGATGCAAGGGTTTATCCGTTTTCACATTCCGCTATGGATACGCCGTACCGTCACCATGATGCCATCATTTATTGTAATTCTGATGGGATTGGATCCGACCCGTATTCTGGTGATGAGTCAGGTGTTGCTCAGTTTTGGTATCGCGCTGGCGCTGGTGCCGCTGCTGATCTTCACCAGCGACAGTAAGCTGATGGGGGATCTGGTCAATCGTCGTTGCGTTAAACAGATTGGCTGGGTCATTGTGATACTGGTCGTGGCGCTCAATCTCTGGCTACTGGCAGGCACGGCGATGGGGCTATAATCAACCGTGACTCGCGACGGGTCACGGTTTTAATTGAGCTTTTCCTCTATGATGTGCCCTGCATAATTAACTGGCAGGCGTTCATGAATCATTTTGATCTCTCTTTCCTGAAATATCTCCAGGACAACAGTCCGCTCCCCGTTGAAGAGGCCGTCGAGCGTTTCGGTAAAACGCTCTCCACGCTAAAACGGACAATGAAAGAGCTCAATGAACTTCTGCCAGAGAATGTCCAGCTACATCAGGATAATCAGTTTATTACCACCCGGATTGGCTACAGCGAATACCGACAGTTTTTAGCGCGCGTCCAGTTTAATCGCTATATCACTACGGCAGAAGAGAGGGTGAAGGATCTCTTTGTGGCGCTCTGTTTGCACGATGTGGTGAATAAAAATGATTATTACAAAAAATTTTATGTCAGTGCGGGAACGGTAAAAAATGATAATCCCGTCATGATGAGCCTGGTGCAGGAACGCGATCTGATTGTGCAAAGTATCCCGCGTAAGGGCTCCCGGCTTGCGGGGGATGAGTTCCAGCTGCGGCTGGCGGCGTGCATGACGATACTAAAAACGGTCGAAATTGGTGAGGATCACCGACTTATCGCCCACCAGGCCAATGAGCCGACAGGCCGTTCAATTGCCGAACAGTTTCTTCATCAGTGTGCTGCAGAGATAAACCAGGCGGCAGACTATTACGAAGATAAAATCAGTCCGGTCATCGCCCTGGGATATAACGGCAGAAAATACTTACTGGTCTATCTTAGCCTTGCTCTGCACCGTATCCGCAGGGGACACAGAATTACGGAGAGTTCGGCGGCTGAGTTTTTGACAACCTTTCCTTATGCCGTATTGCCTGATGCGGATGAAAATATCTGTCTGGATCTGCTGATTGCTTCACTGACGTTTACTCATCGCCCCTTCACATTATACGACGCCCGGCTGGTCTCTTACGTTAAGCGCACCTGTCACGCTTTAGCCGGATGTCTGGAAAACACCATTCACAATCAGCACGCCTGGTTTGCGGAGATTTATAATTTTATCTATGCCGCCATCATCCAGAATAAATTTCATCTCTGGTTCGATGATAAAAAGCTCCATGATGTCCAGCGACGCTATCCTGAGCTATGGGATCATGTCCAGTATGCGGTGAAGGAGATTGAACATCACTGGCAAACGACCTTTTCTGCTATTCACCTGGCAACCCTGGTGCTGATTATCAAAAAGTATGCGCTCAAAAATCGGGTTGTTGGCGATAAGAAAAAGCGGGTCATTATTGTGACGAACTCGTCAGAGAGTAAGGTCGGCTATTTTAAAGAGATGCTTTTCTCCCGCTTCCATATTGAAATCCCCGCCTGCATCAACATCAATGAGATTGCGCGGCTTCAGCAGCTCGAATTCGACCTGCTGATTACCTTCACAAACAAGATATCGAGTCATCTCCGCTACGCCGGGCTGGATTATGTCAAAGTGAATTTCTGGCTCACGCAGGACGATCTCCTGTTATTACGCGAAAATGGACTTCCCTCCGCGCGCAAAAAAATACCTGCTGAGGACTTTATTCAGCAGGTTCAGGGAATGAGCCAGGAGGCGTTAAAAATTTTTCTTGATACGCATTACAGTGATATTTTTATTTAGCCAGAGGTTGCGAAACGCCGCGACACCAGACGGCTTCCAGGTTTAACTCTGCACCCAACACGAGAATATCGGCATCTTTTCCTGACGTCAGGCTGCCTTTTCTCGCGTCAACACCCGCCAGGATTGCCGGATTAAGGCAGGCAATCTGCGCGGCTGAAACCCAGCCTTTTTCCAGCCTGTCGACCACATTTTTCACGGAGTCCAGAAAGCTCATCTCCAGTTTGCACACTTCGGACCACTCCGTGGGTGAAACCGTTCGGGTCTTTCCGCTGTGGTCGGTGATTTCAAGACAATGATTGTGAATGCGAAACGTCTCCTGGCGCAGGTAATGGTGGAATTCAGATCCTTCGGGAAAATCTACATATCCCAGACAATCGCTGACCATGACCAACCGGCGATCTTTTTTCAACCGATAGAGAATGTCGAACACTTCTGGTCGCAACGTAATCCCGCTCTGCTTTGCCACCTCGGCATACGTATTCTGATGGTACATCAGCGCCCCCACCACGCCAGGTTCCCGGTGATGCAGCCCGCGCATGGCGCTAAAGGCATGGGTAAAGTGGGTTAAACCGGCTTCAATGGCGAGGGTGGTTTCATCAAAGGTGGCGTCGGTATGACCGGCTGACACGGTGACGCCTGACTGGCGTAAATAGCGGATTAGCGCCAGGGCGCCCGGCAGTTCGGGGGCGAGCGTCATCAGACGGATATTTCCCCTCGCGGCGTGCTGATAGCGTTTGAACCCTTCGATACCGGGTGGTTGAATCGCGTCCTTGCTCTGCATTCCGCTGTATGCAGGGTTAATAAAGGGGCCTTCCATATGAATACCCACCGCTTCGGCACCATCTTCCGCTTTTGCGTCTGCAATCCAGTCTGCGGCGGTGGAAAGACTCTCCAGCAAGAACGTTTCCGGCTGGGTGGCTGATGTTGCAAGCCACGCGGTAACCCCGGCGTTAACCAGATCCCGGCTCATCGCCTGCAAAGAACGGCGTTCACCTCTCCAGGCAAACGACCCTCTCCCCCAGCCGTGAACGTGAATATCCACAAAACCGGGCATCAGCATGGCATGGCGATAATCGACGATTTTTCCTCGCGGTGTACTGTCGAGGCCAGAAATACGTCCGCTTTCAATATGCAGATAGCCGCTTTCGATTCCATTCGGGGTGACAATGCGTTCACTTGCCAGAGAAAGCAGGGGATCAGCCATTGTCTTTCTCCCATACGCGAGCGGCCGTTTCCTCGGCGATTTCTGCGCAAAGGCCGATGTAGTGAGCAGGATCCAGCAGCGTATTAATTTCTGAGTCGCTAAAGTGCTGGCGAATAAGAGGGTCATCACGCAGCACATCAGCGTAGGGGATGCCTTCATGCGTGCTGCGCATTGCCAGTTGGTAGACGCGTTCATGTGCGGCATCTTTGCCCAGCCTTTCCACCAGCTGCATCATGATTTTTTCGCTATTAATAAGACCATGCGTTAACTGCACATTCTGGCGCATACGCCCAGGATTGATGACCAGCGTTCGCGTCAACTCTTCGGCTCGCATCACAATCTCAGCCATTAACTCCATACTCTCCTGAATATTACCGTCAAAGATAAAGTAAGCGGAGCTGTCTGCTTCGAAGGGACGTGGGCTGACATACAGGCAGGAGGTCATTACTGAGTACAATTTCTGCGCGTTGGCGATGATCCCCTTCGCCAGTTTAGGATTCACTTTTTGCGGCATGGTGCTGCTGCCAACGGTGCCTTTAGTAAAGGCTTCTGAAACTTCGGCAAACTCTTCGCTTGAGGTCTGATAAACCTCTTCGGCTATTTTGTGTAACGTCGTCGCCAGCAGGCACAAATTACTGATGTATTCAGTGCGGTAAATGCGCGAGTTGCGGGAGGGAATCGCCATTGAATGCATTCCCAGCTTTTGGGCAACGCTATCCTGAACCCGGCGGCCGGTTTCACCGGTCGCGTGGAAGGCGCCCACGGCTCCCCCCATCATCACGGTAAAGACGCGTTTTTCCGCTTCCCGCATGCGCTGCTGGGCGCTCAGTAACTCATCAATCCACACGGCGGCTTTATAGCCCCAGGTGATGGGCAGCGCGTGCTTACCGTGGGTACGTCCGGCCATAATCGTTGCTTTATGGTCAGATGCCATCTTTGCCAGGTTACGCAGAATATCGTCCACAAAACCCTGCATGATGGTATCGAACTGCTTTGCCAGATAAAGCTGTGCGGTTTGCTGAATATTCTGCGTGGTGACGCCGTAATGCACGTATTTTCCGCTTTCACTGTCACAGGCTTTGACCAGCACTTTGATGACCGGAACGAAGCCGTGACCAATCTCGCGCAGCAGGCGTTCCATTTCCGTCAGGTCAATCTTATCCACGTGGCAGTTAGCGGTAATATTGACTGCGGCGCTGGCGGGGATCATGCCGTGTCCGGCCTGTGCCTGAGCCAGGGCGGCTTCAACATCGAGCCATGACTGTACCCGCGCTGGCTGCGCGAGCAGAGATTTCATTCCTCGATCGTCGATCGTTTTGCTTTTTGAATCATACAGTGCACGCATTACTATCTCCTTGAATTTATTTCGCACCGACGAGGCGGTCGTCTACCGCGTTACGGACAAATTCTACGTGTGGGCCGAATACCACATGAACATGGTTGCTGGAGGGGATAAAGGTTCCCAGCGAGCCAGATTCTTTAAGAATGGCCATGTCCATTTTTTTCTGATCTTTCAAATCAATACGTAACCGTGAAACGCAGTTTTCAACGCGCTTGATATTGTCTGTCCCGCCCAGCCCCTGAATCACCAGTTCGGCGACTTTGTCGTACTCTTTATTGTTCAGTAAGGTGCTGTCAGCGATTTCACTCTCGCGGCCTGGGGTCTTAATATCAAATTTACCGATCGCGAAGCGGAAGACGAAATAGAAGACAACAAAGTTAATCACGCCGAGGATAATTAAATTAATCCATTGGGTGTGTTCATACATCAAACCGAAAATACCAAAATCAAAAATGGTGCCGCGAATATAGCCGATGGAGACTTCCAGTAATTGCAGTGGAATGGTCAATAAGCCACAGAGTACCGCATAGACAATAAAGAGTTTTGGCGCGATAAACAGGAAGGAGAACTCCAGCGGTTCGGTAATATTCCCCAGCATGGCGGTTAGCACCACGGTCAGGATCATCCCTTTGGCAAATTTCTTATTCTTGAAATAGGCCATGTGGTACATCGCCAGACCAATCGCCGGAACGCGGAACAGCGTCGTGAGCATTTGTGATGAGGCAAGATAGCTGGTGAGCGTCGGCATATACTCTTTCCAGGCCGGATGGGTGGGACCAAGCTCAAACAGGATTTTATTGATAGCGGGCAAAATACCGACATAGGTCTGCCCGTCAATCAGGTACGTACCGCCTGCCGCGGTGAAACGCACGGTGGAACTGAGAACGTGGTGCAGGCCAAACGGGATCAGCAGGCGATTGAGCGTCATATAGATACCTGCACCAATGTTGGGTGCCATCATTATTGTTGATATGGCGCGCATACCTGCGGTAAACAGATCCCAGATAAAAGGAATGATCAAGCCGACGGGAATGGAAAAAGCAATGGCTAAGATCGCGACGGATTTTTTACCGCTGAAAAAGGCGAAAGCGAGAGGTAATTGCAGCCGGTAAAAACGGTCGGTTATTTTAGCTGCCAGCAGCCCGGCAATAATGCCGCCCAGCGCTTCGATTTTCAGCGTCTGAATACCTAATACCATTCCCTGTCCGACCAAAGCCATATCCTCTTTCGCTAGCGTACCCGCCAGCTTAAGATGCACATGCATGGCGATAAGCAGAGTCAGGTAAGCCACGACGGATGCAAATACAGCAATCCCTTTTTCTTTTTTAGACATACCGTAGGCGACACCCATCGCGAACAGTAAAGGAATATTATTAAAAACGACGCTGCTGATTAATCCCAGAGAAGAGAGAATTGCTCTGAAAATTTCATTGCCCAGAAAGGGGAGTTTATCAATCATATAGCTCTGCCCTAACGCAGCGCTAATTCCCATGACCATCCCCACAGGCGCCAGTACGGCGATCGGTAATAATAGCGATCGACCGAATGTCTGAATTTCATTCTTAAAATTAGCATTCATAAGTTAATCCTGACGTGAATTCTCTTGAGGATAAGATACGTTCAGGAGATTTTTGCTCAAGGGCAAATAGTGAAAAATAAAAAGCGCAGGATTTGACCATAAAAAAGCAGCCTGCAGGCTAATGCTGGTCACTTAAGGATTGATTAGCCGCAAAGGTATTTTTTATTAAAGCGAAACGGATTGAACTGAAAGTCAGCGTACTGAAGCGATCCGAAGGAAGACGACATAAGGCGAATGGATCACGAAGTGACGATTTTCCTGCCGGAAGCCTGGGTGGCAAGGGAGACGGTGAGCCTCCCTTGCCCGTTACGGGAATGAGGGTTTCAGAGAAACAATGAACATACGGTGAACGGAACCCTTTGCCATTGTTAAAAATTCTCTGTTACCACAGGTTCCTTTTCTTAATGACGATGCCCGTGACCGCCGCGCCCACGACCGCGATGGTCGTCACGGTCATTCCAGCCTTCTCGGTAGCCGCGTTCATAAGCTTTGCGTTTATCCCAGCCACGATGGTAGCCGTTGTCATGACGCCACCAGCGATTTTTGCGCCACTCATAGTTATGGTGCCAGTAATCCCGGTCGCGCCAGCGGCCGCCATCCCAGTAGTTACCGTAATTATCGCGATCGCCAATTTGCAATTTTATTGATGGCAGCAGGGTGATTTCGCCAGCGTTCGCGGCCAGCGGTGTAAAAGCCATTAAGACTGCCGCCAGAATCAGTGACCTGAACATGTTTTCTCTCCTTCACGATCGAGCCGTAGCCGGCCTGTTAACGTAATATTACGGGGCAGTAAAGCCCCGTTTCATCGCCACAACTCTTAAATCGCAAGTGAGAGCACTTTTTGTTAATAAATGTGTCTTTATTTCAACCGACTCAGAATGGCATCAATCTCCGCGCACTCTTCAGGCGTAAAGTGACGGTTTGCCAGCATGCCGACGGCATCTTCAATTTGCGCCGGTTTACTGGCGCCAATCAGCACAGACGTAACTTTGTCTTCCCGAAGAACCCACGCGAGCGCCATCTGAGACAGCTTTTGTCCCCGTCGCTCTGCCAGTGCGTTCAGCGCTCGAACTTTTTCCAGTTTTTGTGGGGTGATCTGGTCCGGATTCAGAAAACGGCTGGTGCTTGCGGCGCGAGAATCCGCAGGAATACCGTTCAGATAGCGGTCGGTTAACTGCCCGCCAGCCAGCGGTGAGAAGGCGATACTACCGACGCCTTTTTCCTGTAAAAGCGACAGCAGGCTCTCTTCGACCCAACGCTCAAACATAGAATATTTGGGCTGATGAATAAGGCATGGCGTACCTAAATCGTCGAGTATTTCAATCGCTTGTCTGGCAAGTTCAGCCGGATAGTTAGAGAGGCCTACGTACAGCGCTTTGCCCTGACGGACGATATGATCCAGTGCGCGCATGGTTTCTCTGAGCGGTGTTTCAGGGTCGGGGCGATGGTGGTAGAAGATATCGACATACTCCAGCCCCAGACGCTTCAGGCTTTGATCGAGGCTGGCAATCAGGTATTTGCGTGAACCCCAGTCCCCGTAAGGGCCTTCCCACATGGTGTAACCCGCTTTGGTGGAGATGATCAGCTCATCTCGCCACGGTAAAAAATCTTCCTGCAGGATGCGACCAAAATTTCGCTCCGCTGAACCCGGCGGTGGACCATAGTTATTCGCCAGATCAAAATGGGTGATCCCCAGATCGAATGCACGCTGTAACAGCGCCCGACTGTTCTCGACCTGCGTGGTATCACCAAAATTGTGCCACAACCCCAGTGATACAATCGGGAGCTTGAGGCCGCTCTGACCACAGCGGCGGTACTCCATTGTCTGATAACGATTTTCAGCAGCCTGATAAGCCATATAGCCTCCTGTCAGATAAGGTGTGACTTTGAGTGTATACGTTTACACAAGGCCAGCTGCAATTAAATTTAGGGATGAAAACTGTACATCTTGCTTTCCACCCCCTTCACAGCGACTTTCCTGGACAGTCATCACAGTTCTTCGATACTCAACATGAGGTTACCGTCAGAAGGAAAGCTGTCATGCAAACCCCGTATTCCGTTGCTGATTATCTGCTGGACAGGCTGGCAGGCTGTGGTGTTGGTCATCTCTTTGGTGTGCCTGGCGATTATAATTTGCAGTTTCTTGACCACGTGATTGAACATCCCAGCGTACGTTGGGTCGGGTGTGCGAACGAGTTGAATGCGGCTTATGCTGCGGATGGCTATGCCCGGGTATCCGGGGTGGGGGCGCTGCTCACCACGTTTGGCGTGGGTGAGTTAAGCGCGATTAACGGTATCGCGGGAAGCTATGCGGAATATGTTCCTGTTTTGCATATTGTTGGCGCGCCCTGTCGCGGTGCTCAACGTCGCGGGGAGTTGATGCATCACACCCTTGGGGACGGTGATTTTCAGCATTTTTATCGTATGCAGCAGGCGGTGACGACGGCCAGCGCAGTGCTGGATGAACAAAACGCCTGTTATGAAATTGACCGCGTGCTGCGAACAATGCTCATCGAACGCAGGCCGGGCTATCTGATGTTACCTGCTGATGTGGCAAAACAGCGGACCACGCCGCCGAATGACATCCTGATTGTTCCTCTGAGCGAGCCAGAAAGCAGCGTGGCAGAAGCGTTTCGCTACCATGCCCGCGAGCGGTTACTGGACAGCCCGCGCGTAGCGCTTCTGGCAGACGTTCTCGCGCAACGCTTTGGCCTGCAGCCGGTATTGCAACGCTGGATGGCGGAAACGCCGATGGCCCACGCCACGTTGTTGATGGGCAAAGGGCTATTCGATGAGCGCCATCCGGCGTTTGTCGGCACCTACAGCGCTGGAGCCAGCAGCGACTATGTACGTCAGGCGATAGAAGATGCCGACACGATAGTGTGTGTTGGCACACAATTTGTTGACACTCTGACCGCCGGGTTTACGCAACAGCTACCACAGGAGCGCACGATTGAGGTGCAGCCACATGCCTCACGGATTGGAAACCGTTGGTTTAACGTCCCGATGGAGCAGGCGGTAACCACCTTGCGGGAACTGTGTCTGGAGATGTCCTTTTCACTGCCGCCAGAACGTCCGCCAGTTAGACGTATTCAGGTTGAGAAGGGACCTCTGACGCAGGAAAATTTCTGGCATACGGTGCAGCAGTATCTGGCGCCCAATGACATTATCCTCGTCGACCAGGGGACCGCTGCATTTGGCGCGGCTGCGCTCACGCTACCCGGTGAAGCGGAGGTGCTGGTTCAGCCGCTGTGGGGGTCTATCGGCTACGCGCTCCCGGCTGCATTTGGCGCGCAAACCGCCTGCCCGGACCGCCGGGTGATCCTGATTATTGGCGATGGTGCGGCGCAGCTCACCATTCAGGAACTGGGCTCTATGCTCAGAGACGGGCAATCTCCCGTTATTTTGCTGCTAAATAATGACGGCTATACCGTGGAGCGGGCTATACATGGGGCAAATCAGCGCTATAACGATATCGCCGCCTGGAACTGGACGCAGGTGCCGCAGGCGTTTCGTCGTGAATGTCAGGCGGAGTGCTGGCGTGTGGAGCAGGCGGTACAACTGGAAGAAGTGCTGGCCCGTTTGTCCCATCCGCAACGATTGTCGTTAATTGAGGTGGTACTACCGAAAGCCGATCTTCCTGAGCTATTGCGCACGGTGACCCGTGCGCTGGAAACGCGTAACGGAGGCTAACTACTTATCGGTACGCTCGGCGATCATCATCGGTTTGCCCGCCAGCAGCAGCCAGGCGGGCAGCATGACGATGCACAGGAGCGGCAGCAGGGTGGAATCTGGCACCACCACTGCTGCCATAAACAGGCTCAGCCAGGCGTCACGGGTGACGACCAGCACCAGTCCAAGAATCGCGCAGGAGACGGTAATGGCCGCTGGCACCGCTTCAACGTGGGCGTGCAGCATCAGGCCAAGCGCGACCCCAACGAATACTGCCGGGAAAATTCGCCCGCCGCGAAAACCACTCGCAGCTGCAACCACTAATGCCGCCAATTTGATCACGGCGAGCATGAAATAATCCGATGCTCCCAGCGTCTGGCTAAATGCCATTTGCTGCATTTCGTCCAGACCTTTAAACAAGGTAAGCGGTCCGCCGATAACGCCTAAAATGCCGAGGATTAAGCCGCCTGCCCCAAGAATCAGGACCGGGTGTTTCAATCGATGCATTAAATGGTGTAAACGCGGCAGACACCAGACAGCCACCATCCCGGCGGCAATGGCGATGGCGGCAACGACCGCACCGCTGAGGATATCGATCACGTGCATCTGCGTGTAGTGCGCGATGGGCAGTGAAAAATGGGGGTGAAAAAACAGACTGGTGGTCAGCGAGCCCGCGGCGGCGGCCATTAACGGTGCAAACAGGCGATCCCATAAGGGAACATTGTCCGAGCTATTCAGCGTTTGTGAAAAGACCAGCGCGGCGGCAACGGGGGTGCCAAATAGCGCGCCGATGGTGCCGGCAGAGGCGAGGATGGTCCAGTCCAGCTTAGCAATGCGGGGAAACATACGGCTGCCGAGCGCCACAGCCAGTGCGATATTTACGGTCATGATCGGGTGTTCCGGACCCAAACTGACGCCACCCGCCAGGCCGAGGATGAGCGCTGCCAGCAAGCCCGGAATTGCTGAGGTGGGGACCGGCATTCCAATTAACGGCTCACAGGCAGGATCCGGTCCCGCGTGACCCTGGCTGTAGCGAATAACTAACCCGACCATGATCCCCGTGAGCGTCAGCATGCCGATAATCCACAGCGGAGAGTCCTGGGCAATACCGATGCTAACGGGCAGGCGTTCCCACAAAAATTGCTGTAAAACGGACGCCACTTTCATCACAACGATCAACACCAGGCTGGAGGCAATACCAATAATTAGCGCAGGAGTTGATAGCAAGAGCATCGTTCTGGCTCGTGGATGAAGCATATTCTATTCCTTAAAACAGAGTCATAGACATAGTTTGCACAGCCTGCGCAACCGCATCGCTGCAAATGGTGCTGAAACGATAAAGTAATTATGTGATCTGGATCGATTTTCCACGGGCATCAGCCTTCAGGGCGTTGTTGTTATGCCCCCATGAATTTACAGTGTGGCAAAGATTTATTCTGACTTTAGCGGAGCAGTGGAAGAATGACAAAATATGCTTTAGTAGGTGATGTTGGCGGCACCAACGCGCGTCTTGCTCTGTGCGACATTGCCAGCGGCGAGATTTCGCAGGCAAAAACCTATTCCGGGCTGGATTACCCAAGCCTCGAGGCGGTAGTACGCGTATACCTGGATGAGCATAGCGTCAGCGTTGAGGATGGTTGTATTGCCATTGCCTGTCCGATAACCGGTGACTGGGTGGCAATGACCAACCATACCTGGGCATTCTCTATTGCTGAGATGAAAAAAAATCTGGGCTTCAGCCATCTGGAAATCATCAATGATTTCACCGCCGTGTCGATGGCGATCCCGATGCTGAAGAAAGAGCATTTGATCCAGTTTGGCGGTGCGGAACCTGTTGAAGGCAAACCGATTGCTGTCTATGGCGCAGGTACCGGACTCGGCGTGGCGCATTTGGTGCATGTAGATAAACGCTGGGTGAGCTTGCCTGGTGAAGGCGGTCACGTGGATTTTGCGCCTAACAGCGAAGAAGAAGGGATTATCCTTGAGGTCCTGCGTGCGGAAATTGGTCACGTTTCCGCAGAGCGCGTACTGTCAGGTCCGGGGCTGGTTAATCTGTATCGCGCCATCGTCAAATCAGACGGGCGCCTGCCGGAAAATCTGCAGCCGAAGGATATCACCGGGCGTGCGCTGGCTGATTCCTGTATCGACTGTCGTCGCGCGCTGTCGCTGTTCTGCGTCATCATGGGGCGTTTTGGCGGCGATCTGGCGTTAACGCTGGGCACGTTTGGCGGTGTGTACATCGCTGGCGGCATCGTACCGCGCTTCCTCGACTTCTTTAAAGCTTCGGGTTTCCGTGGTGGTTTTGAAGATAAGGGGCGTTTTAAAGCCTATGTACAGGATATTCCGGTATATCTGATCGTGCATGATAACCCGGGCCTGCTTGGTTCCGGTGCGCATCTGCGCCAGACGCTGGGCCATATTTTGTAAGACCAACGCCGGACGGTGCACAGCGCTTATCCGGCTTACATATATCCCGCAAAACCGCGTTTATTACGCGGTTTTTTTATGCCTGCCGCCCGCCTTTCCGACCTTCGTCACATTTCCGAATGGCGGGATTATTTGTCCAGTAAAAGCATTATTTGTCTGATAACGGTCGTTACTTTCCCCGGACCATAATTTCACTCGTTAACTATTACGAGGAAATGATTATGAGCAAAAAACTGATTGCCGTTTGCGCGTGCCCAATGGGGCTGGCCCATACCTTTATGGCGGCTCAGGCGCTGGAAGAAGCCGCGGTTGAAGCGGGTTATGAAGTGAAAATTGAAACCCAGGGTGCGGACGGAATTCAAAATCGCCTGACGGCGCAGGATATCGCAGAGGCAACGTTGATCATCCATTCTGTTGCCGTTACTCCGGAAGATAACGAGCGTTTTGAGTCGCGTGACGTCTATGAAATTACGTTACAGGACGCGATAAAAAATGCAGCCGGCATCATCAAAGAGATCGAAGAGATGGTTGCCGCTGAACAACAATAATTATCGACAGGGAATTACGTATGGCCATTAAAAAACGCAGTGCAACCGTTGTGCCTGGCGCATCTGGTGCGGCAGCGGCAATAAAAAATCCACCGGCCTCCCGCAATAGCTTCTGGGGCGAACTTCCGCAGCATGTGATGTCGGGTATTTCGCGCATGGTACCGACGTTAATTATGGGCGGGGTAATTCTCGCCTTCTCGCAACTGATCGCCTATAGCTGGCTCGATATTCCTGCTGACACCGGCATCATGGATGCGCTGAACAGCGGAAAATTCAGCGGTTTTAATCTCTCATTACTGAAGTTTGCCTGGCTGTCGCAATCTTTTGGCGGCGTGCTGTTTGGTTTTGCTATTCCGATGTTTGCCGCGTTTGTCGCCAACTCTATCGGCGGTAAGCTGGCGTTTCCGGCGGGGTTCATTGGTGGACTGATGTCCACTCAGCCCACGCAGATACTGAATTTTGACCCAGCGACGCTGCAATGGGCAACCAGTGCTCCCGTCCCGTCAACCTTTATTGGCGCGCTGATTATCTCGATTGTCGCCGGGTATCTGGTGAAGTGGATGAACCAAAAAATCCAGTTGCCTGATTTCCTGCTGGCATTCAAAACCACCTTTTTACTGCCCATTCTTTCCGCGATCTTCGTCATGTTGGCGATGTATTACGTGATAACGCCGTTTGGCGGGTGGATCAACGGCGGAATTCGTTCACTGCTGACGGCGGCTGGAGAGAAAGGCACGCTGATGTACGCGATGGGGATTTCTGCGGCAACGGCGATTGACCTCGGCGGTCCGATTAATAAAGCCGCAGGATTTGTCGCCTTCAGCTTTACTACCGATCACGTTCTGCCGGTAACCGCACGCTCTATTGCCATCGTGATTCCTCCAATTGGCCTCGGGTTGGCTACGCTTCTCGATCGGCGCTTAACTGGCAAACGCCTGTTCAACGCACAGCTCTACCCGCAAGGGAAAACGGCAATGTTCCTCGCGTTTATGGGCATCAGCGAAGGGGCGATCCCGTTTGCACTGGAAAGCCCCATCACGGCAATTCCATCCTATATGGTTGGCGCTATTGTCGGATCGACGGCTGCCGTCTGGCTGGGGGCGGTGCAGTGGTTCCCGGAATCGGCCATCTGGGCATGGCCGCTGGTCACTAACCTCGGCGTCTATATGGCGGGGATCCTGTTAGGTGCGGTGATTACGGCGCTGATGGTGGTGTTCCTGCGCAACATGATGTACCGCAAAGGCAAATTGCTGATTGAAAGCCTCTGATTAGAAGGATTGTGACCATGAGCTTACTTGCCTCGCTGCGTGACTGGCTAACGGCGCAACATCTCGATGCGATGCTGCTGTCATCGCGGCAGAATAAACAGCCGCATATGGGGATCTCCAGCGGTTCAGGGTTTGTGTTTATCAGCCATCAAAGCGCGCATATTCTGGTCGACGCCCGTTACTACACCGATGTTGCTACGCGTACTCAGGGCTATCAGATCCATCTACTTGATGGCGCGCAGACGCTGTATTCACGGGTGAATCACATTATTGCTGACGAAAAGCTGCAGACGGTGGGATTTGAAGGCGAGCAGGTAAGCTGGAATACGGTGAATGGATGGTCGGGCAAACTGCGTGCCCGACTAGTGAGTGCCGTGCCGGATGTGCTCCGGCAGGTAAAAACGGCGCAGGAGATAGCCTGCATTCGCGAAGCCTGCCGGATAGCTGACCTTAGTGCTGAACATATTCGCCGCTTTATTCAACCTGGGCTCAGTGAGCGCGAAATCGCCGCTGAACTGGAGTGGTACATGCGCACGCTCGGTGCAGACAAACCCTCTTTTGACACCATTGTCGCCAGCGGCTGGCGCGGCGCGCTGCCGCACGGTAAAGCCAGCGACAAGCGTGTCGAGGCGGGTGAGTTCATCACGCTGGATTTTGGTGCGCAGTATCAGGGCTATTGTTCGGATATGACGAGAACCTTTCGCATCCCAGACGCAAACCAGCCAGCGCAAGAAAGCCCGCTGTTTTCCGTGTATCAGATTGTCCTGGCGGCGCAGCGGGCGGCGGTGGCAGCAATTCGACCAGGTCGGCGTTGCCATGAGGTTGACGCCGCAGCCAGGCAGGTCATTACGCAGGCGGGCTATGGTGATGAGTTTGGTCACAATACCGGACACGCTATCGGCATTGAGGTGCATGAAAATCCCCGTTTTTCCCCCACCGACGCGACGCTTCTGGCGGCTGGCATGCTGCTCACCGTTGAGCCGGGTATTTATCTGCCGGGGCAGGGAGGCGTGCGTATTGAGGACGTGGTGCTGGTTACGCCAGACGGCGGCGAGGTGCTCTACACCATGGCGAAAACATTGTTACACACGGGAGAAGCGTAATGGACTTATCGCTACTGAAGGCGCTGAGTGAGGCGGACGCGATCGCCTCTTCAGAACAGGAAGTGCGGCAGATCCTGCTTGAAGAGGCGGATCGTCTGGATAAAGAGGTGCGCTTTGACGGCCTGGGATCGGTGCTGATCCGTCTGAATGAATCAACCGGTCCGAAGGTAATGATCTGCGCGCATATGGATGAAGTGGGATTTATCGTGCGCAGTATTTCCAGCGAAGGAGCGATCGATGTATTGCCGGTGGGAAATGTGCGTATGGCGGCCAGGCAATTGCAGCCGGTGCGGATCACTACCCGTGAAGAGAGCAAAATTCCCGGTCTGCTCGACGGAGAGCGCAGCGGTAATGACGTCAGTGCGCTGCAGGTGGACATTGGCGCGCGGTCTTATGAAGAGGTACTTCAGGCCGGCGTACGCCCTGGCGATCGCGTCACCTTTGACACGACGTTTCAGGTTTTGCCGCACCAGCGAGTCATGGGCAAAGCCTTTGATGATCGACTTGGATGTTATTTGCTGGTGGCGCTCCTGCGCGAATGGCATAACGCCATTCTCCCATGCGAGGTCTGGCTGGTGGCCAGTTCCAGTGAAGAAGTGGGACTGCGCGGAGGACAAACAGCAGCACGTGCGGTCGCCCCGGATGTGGCGATCGTGCTGGATACCGCCTGCTGGGCCAAAAACTTTGATCATGGTGCGGCCAACCATCGGCAGATTGGTAATGGCCCGATGCTGGTGTTAAGCGATAAATCGCTGATTGCCTCGCCAAAGCTGACGGCGTGGGTTGAAAGCGTGGCCACCGATGCGGGTATTACCCTGCAGCTTGACATGTTCAGTAACGGCGGCACTGACGGCGGGGCGGTGCACGTAAGCGGCACGGGGATCCCCACGGTTGTCATGGGGCCAGCTACGCGGCATGGACACTGCGCGGCGTCGATTGCCGACTGCCGTGACATCATCCAGACGCAGCAGTTGTTGTCGACTCTTCTTTCACATCTTACGTGCGAAACCGTGGTTCATCTGACGGATTTCAGGTGCTGATTTCGCGCTAAACAGGAGTTGTTATGCTAACGATTCAATTTCTTTGCCCGTTACCCAATGGCCTGCATGCGCGTCCGGCGTGGGAGCTGAAAGAGCAATGCAGCCAGTGGCAAAGTGAGGTGATATTTCTTAACCATCGCCAGAACGCCAGGGCAGATGCGAAAAGCTCGCTGGCGCTGATTGGCACCGGGACGCTGTTTAATGACAGTTGTAGCTTAACCATCACCGGTCGCGATGAAGAACAGGCCCGACGAGCGCTGGAGGAGTACCTCCTGCACCGGTTTATTGACAGCGACAGCGTTCAGCCGACGCCGGCGGAACTGGCGGCGCATCCGTTGCCGCGTTCGCTGATTCGCCTCAACCCAGACCTTCTTTATGGCACCGTGCTGGCAGGGGGCGTAGGGGCAGGTTCGCTCACGCTTTGGCAGAGCGATAATCTGGAAAGCTATCGCGCGATTGCGCCGAGTGCGGAAGACAATACCCAGCTGGAGCATAGTCTGGCGACGCTTGCCGAACAGCTCAATCAGCAACTGCGCGAGCGTGAGGGTGAGAGTAAAACCATCCTCAGCGCCCATCTGTCTCTGATTCAGGACGACGAGTTTGCCGGGAATATTCGTCGCTTAATGCTGGAGCAGCATCTGGGGTTAGGGGCGGCGATTATCGCCAATATGGAGCAGGTGTGCGACAAGCTGTCGGCCTCCGGTAGCGATTACCTGCGCGAGCGCGTTAGCGATATCCGTGATATCAGCGAACAACTGCTGCACATCACCTGGCCTGAAAGACGTCCGCGCAATGCGCTGGTGCTGAATAAGCCGACGATTCTGGTCGCTGAGGATTTGACACCCAGCCAGTTTTTAAGCCTCAATTTGCAGCATCTGTCAGGCATGATCCTGGAGAAAACAGGGCGCACATCGCATACCCTGATCCTCGCTCGCGCGTCGACTATACCGGTGCTTAGCGGCTTGCCGCTGGAGGCCATTAGCCGCTATGCAGGGCAGCATGCGGTACTGGATGCCCGCTGTGGGGTACTGGCCATCAATCCAGACGATGCGGTTCGCGGTTATTACGCGATTGCGCAGAAGCTGGCCGATGAATGCCAGCGGCGGCAGGCGCTGGATGCCGCTCAGCCCGCGCTGACCAAGGATAATCAGCGTATTGACGTTGCAGCGAATATCGGTACCGCGCTGGAAGCGCCGGGGGCGTTTGCCAATGGCGCGGAAGGGATTGGGCTGTTTCGTACTGAAATGCTGTTTATGGACCGCGACAGCGCTCCCGACGAGCAGGAACAGTTTGAAGCCTACCAGCAGGTCTTATTGGCCGCGGGCGACAAGCCGGTTATCTTTCGCACCATGGATATTGGGGGGGATAAAAATATCCGTTACCTCAATATTCCGCAGGAAGATAATCCGTTCCTGGGCTACCGCGCGGTGCGAATTTATCCAGAGTTTGCTGGACTGTTTCGCACGCAGCTGCGCGCCATCTTACGTGCGGCAACCTTCGGCAATGCGCAGCTGATGATCCCAATGGTGCACAGCCTTGACCAGATTTTGTGGGTAAAAAGCGAACTGCAAAAAGCGCTGGTGGCACTGAAAGCCGACGGTTTACGCCATGCTCCGACAATTTCATTGGGGATTATGGTTGAAGTGCCGTCGGTGTGTTACATCATCGACCATTTCTGCGATGAGGTGGATTTCTTCAGTATTGGTTCAAACGACATGACCCAGTACCTGTACGCCGTCGATCGTAATAACCCGCGCGTTTCGCCGTTGTACAACCCGATTACGCCGTCGTTCCTGCGAATGTTGCAGCAGATTGTCCGCGTGGCGCACGAACGCGGTAAATGGGTGGGCATTTGCGGCGAACTGGGGGGCGAAGGACGCTATTTACCGCTGCTACTGGGCTTAGGACTCGACGAGCTGAGCATGAGCAGTCCACGTATTCCGGCGGTGAAAAGTCAGCTTCGTCAACTGGAGGGCCAGGCATGCCGTGAACTCGCCATACGGGCCTGTGAGTGCCGTAGCGCTCAAGAGATAGAAGATCTGCTCAACCAGTTTGCACCGCAGAAAGACGTGCGTCCGCTGCTGGCGCGGGAGAATATCTTTGTTGGTGAATCTCTGAGTAACAAAGAGCAGGTGATTCAGTTTCTGTGCGGCAATCTGGGTGTTAATGGGCGAACTGAACATCCGTTTGAGCTGGAGGAAGATATCTGGCAGCGCGAAGAGATAGTCACCACTGCTGTCGGTTTTGGTGTGGCTATTCCTCACACTAAGTCCCAGTGGATCCGCCATTCCAGCATCAGTATTGCCCGGTTTGCTCATCCCGTTGACTGGCAGTCAGAGATGGGCGAAGTGGAACTGGTTATCATGCTGACGCTGGGGGCTGATGAAGGCATTAACCACGTGAAGGTCTTCTCGCAGCTGGCGCGTAAGCTGGTGAACAAGCCGTTCCGCCAGTCGTTGTTTGCCGCTGAAAATGCCGACAGTATTCTCGCGTTGCTGGAGGCGGAACTGACGTTTTAAGCTTCACTGAAAGAGCGCTCTCCAGCCTGCGACGATCTGGTTGCAGGCTGGATGAACGCGACCGGAAAGCGACATCATCAATGCGGCGCGTTTGGCACCGGCAGTTTCCCGGCTCTTAAGAGCGTCATTTCTTGCTTACAGAGCAGAACTACCGCCTGGCGAGCTTTAACACGGCGGGAGGTAAGGGCTCTTTTCACGGTCTGACGATCCGCACCTGATTCCAGCATCTGAAAACACATCAGGGAGAGTGCACGTCTGTTTTTCATCGCATATTCACTTTATTGAGTAAGCCTGCAGGGGGAGCTACATGCCGTTATTTTACAACGATGCAAACGGATATTACTAACCTGTTGGTGTTGTCTCACTTAACGTGCTGACTGAAAACGTACGCTGTACTCTCCCGGCGTCAGGCCAAACTGACGCCGGAACAGGCGGCAGAAATAATTACTGTCCTGATACCCGCACCGCTGTGCGACTTCGCTAATCGACAGATGGTATTTCTGTAAGATGATGCGCGCCTTCGCCATTCTGACCCACCGCAGGTACTCGACGAACCCCATGGTGCCGTGCTGGGCAAACACTTTTGACAGGTGGTTGGGCGTGATATTAAAAAACTGCGCTACGCTTTCCCGGGTCAGCGGTTGGGCATAGTTATCCTGCACCCAGTTACACATACTGTGATAGAGAAATTCAGCGCGCGGACGCTCTGTGTCAGGGCGGGTATTCACCACGCTACGACACAGATGCAGCAGGCTAAGCACCAGCGGCTGAATAATATCCTGGGCCTGAGAAGAGCGGCTTAAATGGGTTAATGCGGTGAGCATCGCCTCGCCTTCGCCGCGCTGCGGATGTGGTAACTCAATACGGCGGATCGGACGTAACAGCGATGCCGTTCGATTATCGTAAAAAGAGAGCCCCAGCCAGGCCGGAGAAAACACCAGACTCAGTAGCATCACGGGTTTATCGCTGCCGGGCAAATTCGCTGCTTTCGCCGGGATAAACAGCATGTCGCCTTCAGGCAGACTATACTGCTGTTTTTCCAGTTGATTACTGTATTCGCCACGCAGCACGATATCGAGGCGCGGAAGGTCAATACACAAACTGCCGGACGGTAACGTGCTGGGCTGGGACGCGAACCACACGCGGCCAAGACGCTGCGGGTTCAATACCAGGCCGCTGAACAGATCGGCGAAAAACTGTTGGTCTGCGGGGAGGCCAGGCTCTTTCATCACTCTTTCTCTGCGCTATAAGTGCATTAACTGCCTGAACTCTTTCACTTTACTCCGACTCACCGGGATTTCAAATTCCAGATCTTTTAAGCGCAAAATGTAGGTGTTGTTAAACCAGGGTTCGATCTCGCGGATTTTATTCAGATTCACACAGAACGAGCGGTGGCAGCGGAAGAAATGCGAAGCAGGCAATTTGCTGCAAAATTCAGTGATGTTCATCGGCATCACGTACGATTCGCGCCGGGTGTAGACAAACGTCATCTTTTCATGGGCTTCTGCGTAGTAGATGTCGTTGATCGGGGTCACGATGATCCGCTCATCTTTGATCAGATTGATCGTATCGTTTTCGCGGGTCACCGGACTGGCAGGGGAGGTTCCCGTTTGCTGTTGCTGCCAGGCTGCTTCCAGCTTTTGCAGCATGCCGACGATGCGTGATTCCTGATACGGCTTCAGGATGTAGTCAAAAGCCTCCAGTTCAAAGGCTTCAACAGCGTGCTCTTTCCACGCGGTAATAAAGACAATAAAGGGCTTGTGCGCGAACTGGCTGATGTTTTGCGCCAACAGGACGCCATCCAGCGAGGGAATATTGATATCCAGAAAAATGGCGTCAACGCGGTTGTGCTGGAGATATTTCAGCACGTCCAGACCGTCGTCAAATGTGCCGACAATCTCCATCTGGCTGTGCTCTTTTATCAGCCAGCTAAGTTCCTGTTGGGCCAGGAATTCATCTTCAACAATGATGACTTTCACGACTTCACTCCTGGTTAAAGCAACAATGTGGCCGGTGCGGCTGCGGGCGAGTGCTGATTAGGCACATAAAAGGCAATCTCTGTGCCTGGCTCCAGACGGCGGATATGGAGGCCCTCGCCGTAGAGCAGCTTAACGCGATGATGCACATTTAACAGACCAATTTTATTGCCCGGCATTTCATTGGATTCGACCCGTTCAATCACTTTTGGATCGATGCCGTGGCCCGTATCCCGCACGGCAATCCGTACCCGATTACCGCACTCCGCAACGCTGATGGTGACCACCCCTTTTCCTTTGCAGGGTTGAATCCCATGGACGATAGCGTTCTCTACCAGCGGCTGAATCAGCAGGCTGGGAATATAACAGCTTACCTCTTCATCGATATCATAAATAACCGTCAGCTTGTCGCCAAAACGGGCCTGTTCGATGGCGATGTAATCCTTGATTTGATATAGCTCTTTTTTGATGTCGATCTGCTCATCGTCTTTTAATTCAATATTATAGCGAAGATAGCGCGATAAATTAAAAATCAGCTGGCGCGCAGTGTCTGGATTCAGCCGCACCGACGATGAAATTGCGTTCAGGGCGTTAAACAGGAAATGGGGATTTATTTTACTTTGTAGCGCACGCAGCTCTGCCTTATTTGCCATTTCGCGTAGCTGCTCCGCCCGGGAGACTTCCAGCTGAGTCGAGATAATTTGCGACAGGCCGATGGCCATTTCTTGTAGCGAGGAGGTTATCTGGTGGGCGTGACAGTAGTAGATTTTTAGCGTACCGGTGACAACACCTTTCTCCCAAAGCGGAATCACCAGCATGGAGTGTATTTCCGGCGTACGGTGCGCTTCATCATTGTTTTTTATGATGATTTTTCCGTAATTGATCGCCTGTTGCGTAGTCGGACTGACGAAATCATCATTATCGCGGTAGTTAAGTTCACCCACGCCAACGTAGGCCAGCACGTGCTGGGTGTTGGTAATAGCGACGGCATCAGCATGGATATCATGGCGAATAATTTCGCACACCTGGCGAAGCGATTCGCTATTGACCTGGCGAAAAAGCGGCAGAGTTTTGTTGGCGATATCCAGAGCCAGCTTAGCCTGCTTCGCGGCGCTGGCTTCTTTCTCGCCTTCCACGCTTTGCACCAGCATGACGATAAAACCAATGCAGACACTACCCAGAATCATTGGGATGCCGATTTTCGAAACGATATCCAGCCCCAGTTCGGTGGTGGGCGCCCAGGCGACGACGAGGATCATGGTCAGAGATTCGCACAGCATTCCGCCTAAAATACCCGCACGCCAGTGTTGCGCTTTGGGGATCCTACGGTTGATCCAGCCGGCAATGCAGCCTGCCAGAATGCTGGTGATAAAGCAGGGCAGGGCGGTTACGCCGCCGATGTCGATCAGGTAGCGGTGGGTGCCCGCGATCAGGCCTGTAATGATACCGACCCAGGGACCGAACAGAATTCCCCCTGACATGACGGCGATAATACGTACGTTAACCAGTGAGCCTTCAACCGGTACGCCGGACCAGGTACTGAACAGGGCAAACATTGAGAAAATCGCGGTAACGGCGAGCAGCTCTTTCGGGGAGTGGGCTGACTTGTGCAACAGTTCGCGAAACAGGCGGATACGAATCAGGAAAAACAGACAGAACAGCATCAGCGCTGCCCGGTCGAATACCGCCAGCAGCATATTGAATATTTCGTGCACGGGTGACTCTTGCGCAAGGGTTAAACCTCTATGATAGGTAACCTGAGGCTGGATGACCAGCACACCCGCAGCCTGTGGCTAATGGGGAAAAACCTTAATATTAAAAGGGGATTGTTGCATGGTTGTTGTATTTACAATGCCTGTCCTGTCAACGGAGCGCGCAAAGTAATATGTTTAACAATAAAATGTTAAATGGTGGTAATTTTAAGCGGAGTGTGAAAAATTTTATTTCCTCATTTTTTCTGGCTATTCCTCTTTTACCTCAATAAAAAATATTTTGTTTTGCCTCTCGACAGAAGGAAATTATTCAGGCTATTTTCTAAACGTGCCACCATCGTGGCAGCGTCGCTCGGACGGTCCGGGCGCTAACGTTAATCTGAGGATATTATGGCTGACTCCCGCCCTGAACGTCGCTTTACGCGTATTGATCGCCTTCCCCCTTACGTTTTTAACATCACTGCTGAGCTAAAGATGGCTGCGCGTCGGCGCGGCGAAGATATTATCGATTTCAGCATGGGGAACCCGGATGGGGCCACGCCTCCTCACATTGTCGAAAAACTCTGTACCGTGGCGCAGCGCCCGGATACGCACGGTTACTCCACCTCGCGCGGCATTCCGCGTCTGCGTCGGGCGATTTCCCGTTGGTACCAGGAACGCTATGACGTTGAGATCGATCCGGAATCCGAAGCGATTGTGACGATTGGCTCGAAAGAAGGATTGGCGCACCTGATGCTGGCCACGCTGGATCACGGCGATACGGTCCTCGTACCGAACCCGAGCTATCCGATCCATATTTATGGCGCGGTGATTGCCGGCGCGCAGGTACGTTCAGTGCCGCTGGTCGAAGGGGTCGATTTCTTTAATGAGCTGGAGCGCGCGATTCGCGAAAGCTACCCGAAACCGAAGATGATGATCTTAGGTTTTCCTTCCAACCCGACTGCGCAGTGCGTCGAGCTGGAGTTCTTCGAAAAAGTTGTGGCCCTGGCTAAACGCTATGACGTGCTGGTGGTTCATGACCTGGCCTATGCCGATATCGTCTACGATGGCTGGAAAGCGCCGTCGATTATGGAGGTACCGGGCGCTCGTGATGTCGCGGTGGAGTTTTTCACCCTATCGAAAAGCTACAACATGGCGGGCTGGCGTATCGGTTTTATGGTAGGTAACAAAACGCTGGTGAACGCGCTGGCTCGAATTAAGAGCTATCACGATTACGGAACCTTTACTCCGTTGCAGGTTGCAGCAATCGCCGCGCTGGAAGGCGATCAGCAGTGCGTGCGGGATATTGCTGAGCAATATAAACGTCGTCGAGATGTGCTGGTTAAGGGGCTGCATGAAGCCGGGTGGATGGTCGAGATGCCCAAGGCCTCGATGTACGTTTGGGCGAAAATCCCAGAGCAATACGCCGCGATGGGCTCACTTGAATTTGCCAAGAAACTGCTGAACGAGGCGAAGGTATGCGTTTCGCCGGGGATTGGTTTTGGTGATTATGGTGATACGCACGTGCGCTTTGCGTTAATTGAAAACCGCGACCGTACCCGCCAGGCGATCCGTGGCATCAAAGCAATGTTCCGCGCCGATGGCGTACTGCCTGCCAGTGCAAAATCGGCCACTGAAAGTACCGACTAACAACACGTTTTCCCAAAAGCAAACAGGAGCCATCAGGCTCCTGTTTTTTTGCTGCGTCTTTTAATTTAGATCATCAGGGCGAAAGTACCGGCCCAAACGATGACCATAAAAGAAATGCCCATAAAGAAATATTTCACTTTTCATCTCTCCGCGTACCTGAGGTACGTCTAAATGAACATATGCTAACCTGACAGAGAGCTGATGCACGCGTAAACGAAATGGAGAATTCCCTTCGTTTGCTTGTCTGCATCACCTCAGAATTCTGAGCTTTTATGCTCCAGACGGCGCTAATGTACGCCTAAAAATGAGGTGAGACAAGAGGCATTTTTTTATTTAATTTTAATAACTTACAAGTGTCGTGATTCGGCGACAGTTTAATTTCTATCGGTAATAAATTGCTATTGAGCGACGGAATGTTTACTCGGAGAATTCTCATATCTCCATGATGTTAATGCGGTTAATTTTTCGCGGAATGAGATTATGAAAAGGTTAAAAATGACCAGATTAATGATGTTAGCACTCGTTCTTACGCCAGTGACGTCGATGGCGGCCTCGCCGATGGCATTCAATTTCAGCTGCGCAAGTATTGGTGGTGTGAATAGTGATGGTAAAGGCAATATCTGGATTGATGGCACTAAGGCGACGGTAAAGGCCTTCAATGAAAATTACTGGGAAGCAAAAAGCGGTAACAATACCGTGTCTATCTCCCGTAAAGATGACGGGAATCCGGACGTTTCCTGGACCGGGCCTAATCGTAAGCACGGGATTTGCCTGCCTGAAGACAATATCGACTTTTCAGGGGCAAAGAAATCGACCAGCAACGGGCCTTCTTTTTCCTGTTCTGCGGTAGCAAAGGGCAGTATCGAAGAGGTTATCTGTCAAAGTCCTTCGCTCTCAGCCATGGATTTGGCATTGAACGGGGCCTACAAGCAGGCGCTGGTGAAATCGAGTAATAACCCGACTCTTAAAGCAGAGCAACGCGGCTGGGTGAAAGGGCGTAACGAATGCTGGAAAGAGCAGGATAAGCCAGCGTGTATAGCCCGTAACTACAATGAGCGAATGGCTGAATTACAGAACAAGTGGGGCGTGAAGTAATTCAGCCGCAGAAAAAAAGAAAGGCCTTTCGGCCTTTCTTTTTAGATGTACAACGAGGCTTCACCCATCGGGCGAGTTTTGAAGCGACGGTGGATCCAGAGATACTGCTCGGGCGCGCGCATGATCTCTTTTTCGATAATTTTGTTCATATACGCCGCTGCCTGGCTTTCATCTGTTGGATAACCTTCCATTTCTGGCGTGATGAACAGGCGGTAACCGGAGTTATCTGCTTTTCTCACCATGGTTACGGTCAGCATCGCTGCGCCCGATAACCGTGACAGCACGTAAGTACCGTTGGTGGTCGCGACGTTTTTGACTGCGAAGAAGGGGGCGAATGAACTCCCTTTACGACCGTAGTCCTGATCGGGGGCAAACCATACCGCTTCCCCTTTTTTCAGGGCGCCGACAATACCGCGCAGATTATTTCTGCCGATCATGGCCTTGTTGGAGCGCATACGACCGCGGGTTTGGATCCACTCCATCAACTTATTGTTGTGCGGGCGATAGGTTGCCATCATCGGTTGGCAAAGTCCCATTACGCGACCACCCAACTCGAGTGACATAAAGTGTACGCCTACCACCATCACGCCACGGTTTTGCATCTGTGCGCGTTTCAGGTTGTCCAGCCCTTCTACATCAAACCATTTGCGTACCCGGCGATCCGGCCAGAACCAGGCCATACCCGTTTCAAGCAGGGCCATGCCGAGTGAACGGAAGTTCTCATCGACCAGTTTGTCTCTTTCTTCTTGCGACAGATTTGGGAAACAGAGTTCGAGATTTTTATGAGCAATAGATTCACGGCGCTTTAAAAATGGACGAGCCAGCGTGCCTGTACGGGTACCAAGAAAACACAATACCGGATAGGGAAGCTGTACCAGTAACCAGAGCACACCGACGCCAAACCATGTGAGCCAGTAGCGCGGATGCAAAAACGCGCGTGAAAATTTACATTGGGGGAACATAAGCACCTGTTGTTGATACGAAATAGGTGTATCGCGAAGATTCTTTAGTCTGCCGCTTTACAGTCTGTACTGATCGTTAGGCCGCCATGAACGACATTGGTTCCTGTAAAGAGTGTAAAACTGAGTCAGGACAAAACCAGGAAGGGGCATGAATGATCGGACGCTCAATGTACACCCGAATATTAATGTCAGCCAGAAATAATTACTCAAGATTCGTAAATGTTTTTACGGCGATTAAGGTCAAAAATGAGTCGATATATAATGTGTTGTTTTTATGACGATTAAATAAACGGCTGTCGAATAAATTAGTAGTCAGCGATTGAGTGATTTTTGTAACGAAAATGTTGCTTAAATTGCGAACCATTGGGAATTGTCTTAGAATATAAACTCAAGGGAGTGTAAGGACTTACGTAAATTTTTACGGCAAACAGGAGGTATCGCTATGTTCTATTTTTGGATCTTTCTCGCGTTGAGCATTCTGAGCGTCAGTTGCTATATCTGGCAGGTTATGGGGACTGCGGCGTCAATAAGTGCTTTTATCGGCATGGCCATACTCACGGCATTAATTTACGTTTTTACTATGCAGTTGACCAATGGTAACGAGATGGTTACCGGATTATTCCTTTTTCTTGCCCCAGCATGCGGTTTGATCATCCGCTTTATGGTGGGTTACGGTAAGCAATAAATTATCACGTTGAGCTATTTATTCTTTATCTGAATGTATTGAAGTGCCAGCATCGCTGGCACTTTTTGCGAGACTGAAATCGGCTACCGGGCATCAGCCAACTGGAGTGACGCTTCCTCTTGCTGAGCGTTTTTCCGCTGTTGTTCGAGTTCCAGCGCGCCGCGATGAGAGAGGTAGCAGAACAGGATGCAGCAGACAATCCCGCCCATCAACAGATAGAAGCCGCCATGCCATCCCATTTTATCGACCATCACGCCAAACAGGCTGGTTCCCAGCGATGCGCCAAAAATGTAGCTCATGAATCCGCGTAACCCTACCGCAGAACCTACTGCGAAGCTGGGGACGATTTCCATGGTCTGCACGGAGGCCAGGAACTGCGGAACATAAATCAGGCAACCCACGATGGCGGCAAAAATAGTGACCATCAGCAGCGATTCACTTTTCCAGTAACCGATCAGGCAGACGAAAATCAGCGCCATACAGATCATGGCCAGCGGCATGCGACGGCCTTTAAACAGTTTATCGGTGAGCCAACCCGCCAGTAATGTGGAAGGAATTGCCGCCCATTCGAAAAACAGAAAAGCTATGCTCATTTGCTCTTTCGAGAAATGTTTTTCGGTTAATAAATAAATTGGCAGCCAGCTAATCATACCAAAACGCACCATATAGACAAAAACGTCTACCAGTGAAACATACCAGGCATTTTTATTACGCAATACATAGGTGCAGAAGATCTGGAAGGCACTCATATTTTCTGGCGCCTGGACAGCGTGTCGGGAATTTAATACGACTTTTTCTTCCGGCATCATTTGTTCCAGAGCCGGTAAACCCTCCTGGCGTGGTGAACCTTTCCCCAGCATCAGCACAATAAAAGCAAACAGTACGGCAACACAGGCCGGAACAATATAGCTGGCGCTTTGCCAGTGTTCACTCCCCAAAATGGCAAACGCGGCGCCAACAATCGGGGCGACAATACCACCGCCAACGTTGTGTGAGATATTCCAGAATGCGCCAACGCGTCCACGTTCTTTACGTGGAAACCAGTTAGCGATGGTAATAAATGAAGGGCCAACGCCCATCCCCTGAAACAAACCGTTGAAAACGACCAACGCGGCGAATATCCAGAATCCGGTACTGAACCCCAGGCCTACGTTGACGATAGCGCACAGGATCAGGCCGCATGCCATGAAGACTTTCGGGCTGGCCTTGTCTGCCAGACTGCTCATAATACCTTTACTGATCCCATAGGCAATAAGCATGCAGCTGCTGAGTAAACCAATCTGCGTAGCGCTGAGATCCAGGTGCTCCTTCAGATATGGAGTCGAAAGCGTGAAGTTATTGCGCACAATATAGTACGCAAGATAGCCAAGAAATACGCTGAGTAATGCCTGAATTCGGTATCGGCCATAAGTTGCCTGGACTTTCTCCGCCGGGACTTTATTCGCCGCTGGTCCTGCCTTAAATATTGATAACATATCATCACCTAATTTTTTATTGATGTGAATATCAGGATTTTTCGCAGTGAAGAGTGAAATAGACGGCAAAGAAACTCAAGTTGATGAAATGTGTCACTATTGACTCAATTTGCGGGCGGCGTGGCAGATTTTGACTCTTTTTTAATAATGGATTTTCAATTCTATTCTTTCACGGGCATTTTTATCATCGGCGTGTGCGGGTATTAACAAATTTAGACTGCATTTTCGGGTATTCTTTACTGATGTCGTCACTTTCCGTTTGGTTATTCTACGAATAACCTTATTCTTCCCCCCAGCGGTGATAAACGGGTAAGTTTTGTCTCAATATTATTTTTTGTACATGTTGGTATTTATGAACGGGATCACAAACAGACTGTTGGGCCGGGGGCGTTTTTGGGCATTCTTGCTCTGTTTTATGTCGCTGTCGGCGAGCTGCCAGGTCCTGGGTAAAGAGCTGGTGATGGCGACCACCTTTTCCCCAGGGGCCACGGCCTGGATTATCCAGCGCTGGCAGACGGAGCCAGGGTCAGTGATGATTCGCACGTTAAACCGGACCAGCGGTTCGCTGGAACAGTTGCTGGATACTGCGAATGCAGAAAACGTCGATCTGATTTTGACCTCATCACCCATGCTGTTGCAGCATCTTCAGGAGCACCAGAAGCTGGCACCTTTCGATAATGCGCTGCCTGAAAGCCAGCGGCTGGTGCCAGACTCGATTCGCTCGACCTCCGTGGCTGTGGCGATATCAGGGTTTGGCCTGTTGATTAACCGTTCTGCGCTGGCGGCGCGGCATCTTCCGCCGCCTGCCGACTGGGGGGATTTAACGCAGCCTAAATATCAGAACGCGCTGTTGATGAGTAGCCCGTCGCGTTCCGATACCAACCACCTGATGGTTGAGTCGCTGCTGCAACAGAAAGGGTGGGAAGAGGGCTGGGCGACGCTGTTGGCCAGCGCCGGTAATCTGGTAACGATTTCATCACGCAGTTTTGGCGTGGCCGACAAAATTAAGAGCGGTCTGGGCGTGGCGGGGCCGGTTATTGATAACTATGCCAACCTGTTGCTTAACGATCCGCACCTTACTTTTACCTATTTCCCTCGCTCGGCGGTGTCACCCACCTATGTTGCCGTACTCAAGAATAGCCAGCACCCCAACGAAGCGCGTCGCTTTATCCGCTATCTGTTAAGCCCGGAAGGACAGCGGATCCTTGCGGATGCGAACACGGGGAAATATCCGGTCACGCAGCTCGCGCCTGATAACCCACGCGCCGCTCAGCAGGCTATTTTGATGAGCCAGCCCGCGCTTAATTATCGGCTGATCCTTAAGCGGCAACAGTTGGTGCAGCGGATGTTTGATACCGCCATCAGTTTCCGACTCGCGCAGCTGAAAGATGCCTGGCGGGCGCTATACAGTGCGGAAGCGCGCCTGAAACGCCCGCTACCCGAAATCAGAGCATTACTGACCAGCGTCCCGATAGACGCCAGAAGTAGTGAAGATGAGGCCTGGCTTGCGCAATTTGAGAATAAAAGCGTAGCCGAACAGCAGATGATGGAGTGGCAGCTCTGGTTTCTTAAAAATCAGCGTCAGGCGATATCCAAACTGGAAGAGTTAAAATGAAAGGTGGTTCGATACTGCAACGCCTGCGCCAGCTCAGCATCAGCAGCAGCCTGCGGGGAGCGTTTCTGACGGGCGCATTACTGACGTTGAGCGTAAGCTGCGTCAGTTTGTACTCCTGGCATGAGCAGAGCTCGCAGATACGTTATTCACTTGATGATTACTTCCCGCGCGTACATTCCGCTTTTTTGATAGAAGGAAATCTCAACCTGGTTGTGGATCAGCTTAATGAATTCCTGTTGGCCCCTAACACCACGGTGAGGCTGCAACTGCGCAATCAAATTATTTCTCATCTGGACAAAATTGAGGTGCTGAGCCGGGGATTACAATCGGCAGAACAGCAGCAGTTGGCGGTGATTTTGCAAGACAGTCGGGCGCTGATGGCGGAGCTGGACCGGGTGCTCTACAACATGTTCCTCGTGCGCGAAAAGGTGAGTGAACTCTCCGCGCGCATCGACTGGCTACATGATGATTTTACAACCGAGCTGAATTCGCTGGTGCAGGATTTTACCTGGCAGCAGGGGACGTTGCTGGATCAAATTGAGGCCAAAAACGGCGATGCAGCGCAGTATCTCAAACGTGCCAGAGAGGTACAAAACGAGCAGCAGCAGGTCTACACCCTGGCAAGAATTGAAAATCAGATCGTGGATGATTTACGCGACAGGCTCAATGAACTGAAGTCGGGTAGCGACGACGGGATGCTGGTGGAGAATCATATCCGCTATCTGGAGAACCTGAAGAAAACGGCGGATGAAAATATCCGTACCCTCGATGACTGGCCCAGTACTATCACCCTGCGGCAAACCATTGATGAGTTACTGGAAATCGGGATGATGAAAAATAAAATGCCCGATACCATGCGCGATTATGTCGCCGCGCAAAAAGCGCTCGTTGATGCTAACCATGCCAGAGAGGCAACGCTCGGGCGCTTTCGAACACTGCTTGAGGCGCAGTTGGGGAGTAGCCATCAGCAAATGCAGATGTTTAACCAGCGGCTGGAACAAATTGTTCGCGTCAGCGGTGGACTTATTCTGCTGGCGACGCTGCTGGCGCTACTTCTCGCCTGGGGGCTCAACCATTACTTTATTCGTTCGCGTCTGGTGAAGCGTTTTACCGCACTCAACCAGGCCGTGGTGCAAATTGGTCTTGGCAAAACGGATGCCACCATCCCGGTTTATGGGCGCGATGAGCTCGGGCGCATCGCAGGATTGCTGCGCCATACTCTGGGCCAGTTGAGTGCGCAAAAAAATCAGCTGGAGCAGGAAGTGACAGAGCGCAAGGAGATAGAGTCCGATCTCCGGGCAACGCAGGATGAACTGATCCAGACGGCAAAACTGGCAGTGGTTGGACAGACCATGACCACGCTGGCGCACGAGATTAACCAACCGCTGAATGCGCTGTCGATGTACCTGTTTACGGCGGGAAGGGCAATTGAACAAGGACAATCCGCTCAGGCCAGAAGTACGTTAACCAAAGCGGAGGGGCTGATTACCCGTATTGATGCCATTATCCGTTCGCTGCGTCAGTTTGCACGTCGGGCCGAGCCGGGCGCGCCTTTGCATCCGGTCGATCTGCGACAAACATTCAGCGCCGCCTGGGAACTGTTGGCCATGCGGCATAAGCCTCAGCAGGGTACGCTGACGCTTCCAGCCCAGAGTGTATGGGTGACAGGTGATGAAGTGCGTATTCAGCAGGTGCTGGTAAACGTACTGGCAAATGCGCTGGATGCCAGTCCGACTGGCGCGCAAATAGAGGTTCACTGGCAGGCTGAGGGCAGCCGATTGTGCGTCTTTGTCTGCGATAACGGCCTCGGCTGGCCTGAGGCGTTATTGCCATCACTGTTAAAGCCGTTTACCACCAGTAAGGATGTGGGGCTCGGTATTGGCTTATCGATTTGTGTATCGTTAATGGGGCAAATGAACGGCGAACTGCGCCTGGCGTCGACACCGGGGCGTAATGCCTGCGTCGTTATGCAATTTAATCTGACGGATGTAAACGATGTTGTGTGATGACTATTCTGTTCTGCTGATTGATGATGATGCCGATGTTCTCGACGCTTACACTCTGTTGCTTGAACAAGAGGGGTACCGTGTCTATGCATGCAATAACCCTTTTGATGCCCGAAACTGGCTGCAAGCCGACTGGCCGGGGATTGTTCTGAGCGATGTGTGTATGCCTGGCTGCAATGGAATAGACCTGATGACGTTGTTTCATCAGGATGATAATCAGCTCCCTATTCTGCTTATCACCGGGCATGGCGATGTCCCGATGGCGGTGGAGGCAGTAAAGAAAGGCGCATGGGACTTTCTGCAAAAACCGGTCGACCCCGGCAAACTGCTGTCGCTGGTAGAGGATGCGCTGCGTCAGAGACAATCCGTGATTGCCCGTCGCCATTATTGCCAGCAAAAGCTTCAGGTTGAACTGCTCGGCTACAGTGACTGGGTCAATCAGTATCGTCAACGTCTGCAACACCTGGCGGAAACGGATATTGCCGTCTGGTTTTATGGCGAGCCGGGAACGGGACGTATGACCGGAGCCCGGTATTTGCATCAGCTTGGGCGCAGCGCTGATGGGCCGTTTATCCGCGGTGAACTGACGCCCGGGAACGCGGGACTACTCAATGACCTTATTGCACAGGCGCAAGGAGGAACGCTGGTCCTGAGCCATATTGAATGCCTGACGCGTGAACAGCAGCACCATCTGGTGCATCTGCAAAGCCAGGAGCGGCGTCCGTTTCGTCTGATAGGCATTGGTGACACATCGTTAGTGGAACTGGCGGCAACCAACCAGATTGTGGCCGAACTCTACTACTGTTTTGCGATGACGCAAATCGGTTGTCAGCCGCTGTCACAGCGTCCGGATGATATTGAGCCGCTGTTTCGTCATTACCTGCAGAAAGCCTGTCTGCGCCTGAACCATCCCGTGCCCGAGGTTGAAGGGGAGTTACTGAAAGGCATGCGGCGTCGCGTGTGGTTAAGTAATGTCCGGGAACTGGCGAATGCCGCCGAGCTTTTTGCCGTTGGGCTACTCCCGCTGGCTGAAACCGCGAATCCGCAACTGCATCTGCCTGAACCAACACCGCTCGATCGGCGGGTTGAAGAGTACGAGCGACAGATCATTACTGAAGCGCTAAATATTCATCAGGGGCGCATTAACGAAGTGGCGGAGTATTTACAAATCCCGCGTAAAAAATTGTATTTACGCATGAGAAAATACGGGCTGAGCAAAGAACACTATAAGTTTTAGTCGACAGAATTGGGGGCGAAGGGACGCCGAGAGTATTTCGGTGGCGGCGTTGGCGTTCACCGAAATAGGCAACGGAAGTCCGGGTGATTATCTGGTTGTTTTTCTTACCACATCAAATCATCAGGGATGACAAAATCAGCATACGGATCGTCTTCGTCCTTCGCTTCCTGGCTCAGCTCGCAATTTAAAACAATATAACTTGCATCGCGCTGCGCAATCTTGTCGGCGACGACCGCCGGGATAATGGCGTATTCGCTATCGTTGCCGCTTTCAGCCGTCAGTCGGGCAATGGCCAGACGGCCCTTGATCAGCTGAGACTGAGTCACCTTATCAACATAGACTTTTTTGATCAGGTTATTATCAGTAAAGTTGTAACCAATATCGCCACGGGTAATGGTGATTTTATTCATTTCAATCAGTTGCTTGATCTGGGCTTTATATTCTTTAGACAGCGCGGCCTGTTTCTGCTGTTCGCTGAGCTGCTTGTCGCGCTCAATTTGCGCTTTTTTATTCTCTTCAACCGCTTCTCTGGCTTCGCGAGCCTGAACGCGCGATTTCTTCGCCGTTCTTTGCACTTTGGCCATTTTTTTGCTGCTGACCAGACCTGCCTTAAGCATCTGTTCTTGTAGGGTAAGTTTTGTCATCGTCGCTTCTAATCCAATAAAATCGTTGTCAGGATTATAACCTTAACGTTCGGCGGGATGCCAGAAAATGGCCGTGCCACGACGGTTATCTCCAGTAGGCGTCACCGTTCTGTGTCTTACTCCTTTTCCGAATCGTGTTGATAGTTAACCCGTTTTTTAATAAGAAATAATATGCTGAATGATTTAACTAACTTGAGAATAGATATCATAAATACAAATATTCCAGTGATTTATCCTGATTGTCATAATCAAATAGAGTTATTTTGGCAGGTATTTAATCTAAAAAACAATCAGTTGTCTCTTGATCAAATTTAAAGTGCAGCCTCATTGCGCCGATAACCATAATGAAAATATGGACAATGGAGGGAAGTGGCATGTGGTGGGTTTATCGAATGCCGATGAAAATGAAGTTAATAATCGCGCTACAACCACTATTATTGGCGTTATGTTGGTTTGCTGGTTCAGGAATATTGACGCGCATTGAGACAGAACGGCAGATGGAAAATATTGCTCAACTGACAGCGCTCGCGCGTAGTGCCGGAAATGTGGTGCATGAGCTGCAAAAAGAACGGGGAATGAGCGTCGGATTTCTGGGGGCAGAAGGGAAGACGTTCAAAGATGAGTTAACCGCGCAGCGGGCTTTAACCGATCGCGAGATCGAGGTCTTTGTGCGTTCACTGTCCGATACTGCATTGCCAGAAGGGGATGCCGCCAATTCTGTCACCACGTTTAAGAAAAACATTCTGTCGCTTGCCACCATCCGGGAAAACGTCACGCGATTGGGGCTTCCGGCCTCCGATGTCGTTAAGTTTTATACTAATGTCATTGCTGATGTGCTGAGTTTTGTGGGCAGGTTGGGACAGTTGACGGATTCAGGCGAGATGGCGAACGCATTCGCCGCCTACTACAACTTGCTGAATTTGAAAGAACAAGCAGGTATTGAACGCGCGCTGCTGTCAAATATCTTTTCCTCCGGTCATTTCGCCGAGGGGCAGTTACATCAACTCAGTGATGTCGTCAGTAAACAGAACGTCTGGCTGGCACAATCGTTGCGTCTGAGCCCTCCGGAACAGGCGGCCATGCTGGAAAGCCGCTTACAGTCCACAGAAGCGTCAAAAGCCCTCTCATTTCGCGAAACCGCGTTTAGTCATGCCGCGAACGGTGGATTTGATGTCGATCCTACTGTCTGGTTCAAGGTTCAAACCCAGCGTATTGAAGTGATGCGGCAGATAGAAGATGTGACGGCGAATCTTCTGTTAGCGAATGCGGAAAAACTCGCGCAGGATGCACGAAAAAACTGGCAAATATATATGATTGTCAGCTTGTTATCGCTCCTGGCATCATTGGCGTTCGCAGGGGCAATCGCTATCAATATGCATCGTCAATTTAGTGACACGCTCCGCAAGATTGCGGGTATGAACGGCGATCTGACTCAACGACTGGCGACCCCGGGGAAAGATGAGCTTTCCTCACTTAATCGCGCCTATAACACGATGCTGGAAAGTATTCAGCATATCGTCCAGGAGATTAAACAAGGCTCCGTGGTTTTATCTGATGCCAGCAGCAGTATTACGGCGGGTAATCAGGACCTTGCCCAACGCACGGATGAACAGGCAGCATCAATAGTACAAGCGGTGGCCAGTATGGAACAGCTCTCCACGACGATTACGCAAACGGCGGACAATGCCCGCGAAGCGGAGCATCTGACAATAAGGCTGGAAAAAGAGGTCCGCCAGGCCAGTAACGTCGCCAGTGCGGCAAATCAAAGCATGGGGGATATTCGCTCTTCCAGTGAGAAAATCTCGAATATTGTGACCTCGATAGACGATATTTCGTTTCAGACTAACTTGCTGGCGCTGAATGCGGCAGTGGAAGCTGCACGGGCAGGAGAGATGGGCAGGGGGTTTGCGGTTGTCGCCAGTGAAGTGCGGAATCTTTCGCAGCGTTGTGCCAAAGAAGCTAATCAGATCCGCGAGCTGGTCGCGCAGAATATGGTAAAAATTAGTGAGGGTGTTGAGCGGGTTACGGCGTCCGCTACCGCGCTAGAAGCCGCGGCGGACAATACCACCAGCATGAAGCAATATATTGCGGATATCGCTCGTGTAGCGACGGAACAATCGCAAGGGGTAACTCAGATTAACCTGGCACTGCGACCTATGGAGCAGGTCACGCAGCAAAACGCGGCGTTGGTTTCTCAGGCCGCGAGCGACAGCCAGCGCCTGGACAATCTGTCTGTCACCATGAAGGATCTGGTCAATCGTTTTGTTGTCTGACCTGACGCCGTTTAACCGACCCGGACAACATACCGGGTCGGTTCATCCCCTGGCGGGGAAATAGTATTAACGATAAATTGCTACAACGGGTTTTCCGTCATCGCCTATGGTTCCCCGGTACATACCTTCAGAGTTGAAGGACATGGTGTAATTACCGGCTTTATCAAGCACAATTACTCCACCGCTGCCATTCAGCGCCTTAACTTCATCCAGAGCATTCTGCGCTGCGTCTTTTAAAGGGGTATTGCGGTATTTCACCTGGGCTGCAATGTTATACGCGGTCAGCGTGCGGATAAACATTTCTCCTGAGCCGGTTGCGGATACCGCCACGGTTTCATTGTCGGCATAATTTCCTGCGCCAATGATAGGTGAATCCCCCACACGTCCGTAACGTTTGTTGGTCATTCCGCCTGTAGACGTTCCGGCAGCGAGATTACCGTCTTTATCCAGAGCAACAGCGCCGACAGTGCCATATTTATAGTCATACATCATTGGATCAGCGAACAGGGCAGCGCTCTTTCCATCGTGATCAAGGAGCACTTTTTCTTTTTTGATTGCATTCTGTAATTGCTGCCAGCGAAAATCTGTTTTGAAATAAGCAGGATCAACGGTTGCGAGTCCCTGTTCTTTTGCAAAGGTATCCGCGCCTGTCGAGACCATGAGGACGTGCGGGCTTTGAGTCATAACGGCATACGCCGCATTAATTGGGTTTTTAACCGTGGTTACACCGGCAACAGCACCGGCTTTTCGGGTTTTCCCATCCATAATGGACGCATCCAGTTCATTGCGGCCATCGTGGGTAAACACGGCACCTTTACCTGCATTGAAGAGAGGAGAATCTTCCATCACATTAATCGCTTTCTGAACGGCTTCCAGGCTGCTACCGCCTTTATTCAGAACCGCATAACCTGCATTCAGAGCTTCAGTGAGTTTTTCTGTATACTGCTTTTCCTGTTCTGGTGTGATGGTATCTTTTGTAATGGTACCGGCACCACCATGGATCACCAGCCTTATCGGCGATTGCGCGTCTCCCCATGCGGGAGCTGTCAGTAAGGTACAAAGGGTCAAAGTAGCGATACTGGTCTTGATTCTGATCATATGAATAAATTCCTTTTTTCTGAGTGATGAATCATTTCCGATAATGTTTCTCATTACCGGTATTAATCAGCCTGTTTATGGAGAACTTATTCCTGACAAACTGGCTAAAGATTAATCATGGCTATACTTCAATAATCATAATTTTAGTTAATTGATTTTAGTCAAAATATATTTTTAATGATTGATTTATCAAAAAATGAAGCGTTTCCGCAGAAGTTTCTATCATTCCACTGACCATACTCGCAGGCTTCCGGTTGCAGTCTGTCGCTGGTAAAGTGAGCAACCAATACCGAGATGTGGCCAGAAGGGAATTCCGAGTGACCGAACGTATTGATTATCAGACTGAAAAATACAGCTTTACTGAGGCGACTGAAAGTTCCCGTCTGGCTGGCCAGTGGGCTGATGTTATTGCTGAATGTCGGGAAATGAAGGCGGGTCCGGAAGAGCGTCTGCGTATTGCTTTATTGAATGTGGACTATGTGACCAGCTTTGAGCTGCCTTTCCGTTTGTTATTACTCCGTACCCCGCAACTGATTGCCAGCGTTCGTGAAGAGCTACAGCTTAGTCAGAAAAACGTAATCTTTAACGGCAAACGCTTTGGTTGTGTTTACAGCCTGAAAGCGAGTCTCGGCGGGATACCGGATGAATTTCAGTACCGCCTGTCGCATCGTATTCGACGCATTAATCGTGCAGGTTCAAGCGAAGCGCCATATCAGCAAATTGCTAAAACGGTAAAAGCACCGCGTGAGCGTCTGAAGCTGGCACTGGAATCAGGCCTTGATGTCACTGCTTTGGACGGGCTTTTCTGGTTTGGCAGCCAACGTATTGCTGCTGACGTACTGAGGCTGAGAAAATCAGGGATGCGGATAGCTACAGAGCAGACAATGGTGTCCGATAATCTTACTGCAACGGTGAGGAATGTACCGTTTTATCGCCTGGCTTAGGGATGAACTGACAGGTAAATGAAAGGATTTTAGCCGGATGCATTTAATTAAAAGTGTCCCCTGCAGGAATCGAACCTGCAACTAGCCCTTAGGAGGGGCTCGTTATATCCATTTAACTAAGGGGACGAAGCGGCACGAGTATAGCGTTTTTTACTCACAACGGTAAGCCTCAGGCCGCCCAACTGCTCAAACCGTCACCATTCAAGCCTGTTTTTTCTGGTTTTTCTGCTTTTGCTCATTCCGCCTGGCTTGCAACCTGGCTTCTTCTTTGCGTTTATTGCTCATATCATTGCGGATCTGCGCGTGGCTCATCAGCGCGAAGATAAACGTCCCGCCACAGATATTCCCGGCGAGCGTAGGGAGAGCAAAGGGCCAGAAGAAATCACTCCAGTGCAGCGTACCATTAAAGACCAAGTAGAGAATTTCCACCGAGCCGACGACGATGTGCGTGGTATCGCCCAGCGCAATCAGCCAGGTCATCAGAATAATGACCACAATTTTTGCTGCCCCGGCGGCGGGAAACATCCATACCATTGTGGCAATTAACCAGCCAGAAATGATGGCGTTGGAAAACATCTCCGTTGGCGTGTTTTTCATCACATCCATGCCGATTTTGACAAAAGCATCGCGGGTTTCTTCATCAAAAATCGGCATATGCTCAAACGCCCATGCGGCAACCCCGGTGCCAATAATATTACCCAGCAGAACCACGCTCCACAGGCGCATCAGCAGGCCAAAATTGCCGAGCGTAGGGTTTTGCATTACCGGCAGGACGGCGGTGACGGTATTTTCGGTAAACAGTTGCTGGCGGGCCATAATGACAATTATAAAGCCGAAGGTATAACCGAGGTTCTCCAGCAAAAATCCTCCAGGCACACCTTCCAGTTGCACATGAAAAATTCCTTTAGCCAGTAGCGAGGCGCCCATCGAGAGTCCCGCAGCGATGGCTGACCACAGTAGCGCCATCGCGTCGCGCTCCATTTCTTTCTCCCCATCCTGGCGGATATGTTCATGGATCGCCATGGCGCGGGAGGGGAGTCTATCCTCATCGACCTCAATCTTTTTACCCTCTAGCTTTTCGTCACTGTCGACCTGGAGTTCGTCGCTGTGCCGATCAATCTTTTCGTTCTCAATGTCATTCATAGCCGAATCCTGAATTAGCACGTATTGCTAAAGCGTAGCGGCTTTTGTCCGAAAATCAGCGGGAGAAAGTCTGAGATAGCAAAAATGGTAACGTTAGTTTTTATTGGGGTAGCTAGAATAGAGCCGCCGCGGAGTGCGCATTACCAGGCTATGATCAAATCAGTAACACAGGGTATATAGACATCATTTGACGTGCTGTTACAATCGCTCACATCTAAACAGGCGGATACGTCATCGTTCCGTCATGGATGGCAATCAGCGATAGCCATAATACACAGGGAGACACTTATGAAGCTTCGCCTGTCGGCGCTTGCGCTGGGAACCACACTTTTGGTGGGGTGTGCGAGCTCTGGTACTGAACAGCAGGGGCGTTCGGACCCATTTGAAGGGTTCAACCGCACCATGTACAACTTCAACTTTAATGTTTTAGATCCATACGTTGTTCGACCGGTGGCAGTTGCCTGGCGTGATTATGTCCCGCAGCCGGCGCGTAACGGTTTGAGCAATTTTACCGGCAACCTTGAAGAGCCGGCCGTTATGGTCAACTACTTCCTGCAAGGCGACCCCTATCAGGGGATGGTGCACTTCACCCGTTTCTTCCTGAACACCCTGTTAGGTATGGGCGGATTTATCGACGTGGCGGGTATGGCTAATCCGAAGTTACAGCGCGTTGAACCACACCGTTTTGGTAGTACGTTAGGCCACTATGACGTTGGTTACGGACCGTATATGCAGCTTCCATTCTACGGCAGCTTCACGCTGCGTGATGATGGCGGCGACATGGTGGATACGCTGTATCCGGTACTGTCCTGGCTGACCTGGCCGTTGTCGATAGGTAAATGGACGGTTGAAGGGATTGAAACCCGCGCGCAACTGCTTGATTCCGACGGTCTGCTGCGTCAGTCTTCCGACCCTTACATCATGGTGCGAGAAGCTTACTTCCAGCGTCATGACTTTATTGCGAACGGTGGGAAACTCAAACCAGAAGAAAACCCGAACGCGAAAGATATTCAGGACGATTTAAAAGAGATCGATTCCGAGTAAGGAAGGATGAAAATAAAAAGGTGAGCTAAAAAGCTCACCTTTTTTATATCTGAAGAAAATCAGAATGCGTAGTTGAAGTTGGTACCGAACAGCCAGGCTTTACCTTCAGAATCGAAAGTATACGGGCCTTCTTTGACGGTCACTTTCTGGCCGTGCATATAAGAAACGCCTACGTCAATGGACGCGTCATCATTGAAGGCGTAAGTGGTACCCGCACTCAGCCACAGACGGTCCTGGTCCGGAATGGAGATGGAACGCTTGCTCGCAGGAACCGGGCTATCGTCATAGGCGATACCGGTACGGAAGGTCCAGCTTTTATCCATGTAATAAGTCGTACCCAGCGCGATGCGGTAAGAATCTTTGAACCCTTCTTCTTTATAGAACAGCGTCTGCCCGTTGGTGCCGGTTGCTTTCAGTTCCTGGAACTGACTCCAACTGGTGTAAGCCATGCTGTAGTGAATAGCCCACTGTGGTGCAACGCGGTTGTAACCCGACAGTTCCCACATTTCCGGTAGGTTAAGCGTCAGAGAACCTGGGACAGTGGCGTTGGTGGTTCCCCAAGGGAACGCCGTGCCTGCGCCAGGTAACGCGTTGGCCTGGGTGCGGATGCCGCTCTTGTAATCGCCATCGAAGTCGATTTTGACTTCAGAACGATACGTTAAACCGTAGCGGTTATTTTTATCCAGCTCGTACAAAATACCAGCGTTCCAGCCGTAACCCCATTCGTCACCTTTCAGGCTGGCAATTTTCTGGCTGACTTTTGGCAATGCAGCAGTTTGTTCACCGGAATAACGCTCAATTTTTGCATCGGCATAGACGGCATTAAAACCAACGCCAAAGCTCCAGCTATCATTCAGACGGTAGGCACCGCTCAGGTTCAGGTTGACCGTTTTAAGATCGGTCTTCCCGCCGTATTCGCCGACGATGTAGTTATCGTTAAATTCGGTTGCCAGGCCATAGTTTGACGTGACAGAAGCCCCCCAACCAAACTGTTCGTTGATCGGCATCACGAAGTGAGCATTGGGAACCCACGCCGTAGGCGCGATGTTGTCCGCATCGGTGCTGCGACCGGTGTATGGCGATTTACCGGAAATATTCACGTCTGGATCGATATACACCGCACCCGCTGAAAAAGTAGGGCGGTCAAACATCATAATCAGCGCCGGGTTACGACTGGCGTTACCTGCATCATCTGCAATAGCGCCTTCACCCGAATATGCCCGGCCAAGGCCAGAGGAAGAAAATTCGTTTAACTGAAAGCCTGCAGACCAGGCCTGTGTGGAGATAATTGCCACTGCGACTGCGAGAGCAGACTTTGTAAACAGGGTTTTCTGGCTCATGACCATAACCTCATTGATTTATTTTTATACAAACAATGTTACATACCGTAACAGGAGCGCGAAGTGTAGGGTCTGAGGTACAACTTAGAAATCAGACCAGTGCCGAGAGTATAGGTCTGACCAGCTGAAATGTTGCAAGTATGTTTATAAATATTTTCAATTCTGATCTCGGAAACGCGATCCAGCTGGCAAAATTGCGGGTATGCACACTCACCTGTTTGGGTGATTTTTGTTTTAGATCATTTTTAAGTGTGATTTCGGTCACTTATCCCATTTCATACAATTAACGACTGGAGAGGCGAATAATGGGAGCGTAAAATATCCCCATCGTTTATCTGGCACCACAGGTGCGAATACAGAGGAAATCTACAATGAGTAAATGCAGTGCTGATGAAACCCCGGTTTGCTGCTGTATGGATGTTGGCACCATCATGGACAACTCCGATTGCACCGCGTCATACAGCCGTGTGTTCGCGAATCGTGCAGAGGCAGAAGAAACGCTGGCCGCTCTGACTGAGAAGGCGCGTGGCGTGGAATCTGAGCCTTGCCAAATCACCTCGACCTTTACTGAAGAGTCTGAAGGTGTGCGTCTGGATATCGACTTTGTTTTTGCCTGTGAAGCTGAAACGCTGATCTTCCAGCTGGGCCTGCGTTAATCCCTTCTTTAAAAGCCCTTGTTACCCGGTAGCAAGGGCTTTTTCGTCACTGTCAGTGATTATTCACTGTGTCATAGCTCCCACTTTCTTTTCTCCCTGCTTGGCTAAATGTAAAAAATTGGTTAAGACTGTGATCAGGTCAGACCACTTATTTTTATTTTTTACAGGGGAGTGTTATGAGTCAGGCTTTACCGCTGGTTACCCGCCAGGGCGATCGCATCGCCATCGTAAGCGGATTGCGTACGCCATTTGCCCGCCAGGCAACCGCGTTTCATGGCATTCCCGCCGTAGATTTGGGGAAAATGGTCGTTGGCGAGCTGCTGGCGCGCAGCGAAATTTCTGCTGATGTGATTGAGCAACTGGTCTTTGGCCAGGTGGTGCAAATGCCCGAAGCCCCAAATATTGCTCGTGAAATCGTGCTGGGAACCGGGATGAATGTGCACACCGATGCCTACAGCGTAAGCCGAGCCTGCGCCACCAGTTTCCAGGCGGTGGCGAATGTCGCGGAAAGCCTGATGGCGGGGACTATTCGCGCAGGAATTGCCGGCGGTGCGGACTCCTCGTCAGTTCTGCCTATTGGCGTTAGCAAAAAGTTGGCGCGGGTGCTGGTGGATGTCAATAAGGCCCGGACCACCGGTCAGCGTCTTAAACTTTTCTCCCGACTGCGCTTACGTGACCTGATGCCCGTACCGCCAGCCGTCGCCGAGTATTCCACCGGTTTACGCATGGGGGATACGGCCGAGCAAATGGCCAAAACTTATGGGATTACGCGAGAGCAACAGGATGCCCTGGCGCACCGTTCTCATCAGCGCGCCGCTCAGGCGTGGTCTGAAGGAAAACTGGCAGATGAGGTGATGACCACCTACGCGCCACCTTTCAAAGATCCTTTTTCAGAAGATAACAATATTCGCGGTAACTCTACGCTGGCCGATTACGCCAAACTGCGTCCGGCCTTTGACCGAAAGCACGGCACCGTTACCGCGGCGAACAGTACCCCGCTAACCGACGGCGCAGCCGCCGTGATTATGATGACGGAATCGCGTGCGAAAGAGTTGGGGCTGGTGCCGCTGGGATACCTGCGTAGTTTTGCCTTTACCGCCATCGATGTCTGGCAGGACATGCTGTTGGGGCCGGCGTGGTCAACGCCGCTTGCCCTGGAGAGAGCGGGTCTGACCATGGCTGATTTAACCCTGATCGATATGCATGAAGCATTTGCCGCACAAACGCTGGCGAATCTTCAACTGCTGGGTAGCGAACGTTTTGCCCGCGAAGTGCTGGGCAGGGCGCATGCCACGGGCGAGGTCGATGACAGTAAATTTAATGTGCTGGGCGGATCGATTGCCTATGGACACCCCTTCGCCGCCACCGGTGCTCGCATGATCACCCAAACCCTCCATGAGTTACGACGCCGTGGCGGTGGTTTTGGTTTAGTGACAGCCTGTGCTGCAGGTGGTCTGGGTGCGGCAATGGTTCTGGAGGCGGAATAATGGAAATGACATCGGCTTTTACACTAAACGTACGTCTGGATAACGTCGCTGTTGTCACCATTGATGTGCCCGGAGAGAAAATGAATACCCTGAAGGCGGAATTTGCCTCCCAGGTTCGGGTCATTCTGAAACAAATTCGCGATAACAAAGCATTACGCGGCGTGGTGTTCATTTCGGCGAAACCCGATAACTTCATTGCCGGGGCGGATATCAACATGATTGGTCGCTGTCGCAGCGCGCAGGAAGCTGAAACGCTGGCACGCCAGGGGCAGCAGATTATGGCGGAAATTAATGCCTTGCCGATCCCCGTTATCGCCGCAATTCATGGCGCCTGTCTCGGCGGTGGCCTGGAGATGGCGCTGGCGTGCCACAATCGTATTTGTACCGATGATGCTAAAACCGTACTGGGTTTACCGGAAGTGCAGCTTGGTCTGCTGCCTGGCTCTGGCGGTACCCAGCGGTTGCCCCGTCTGATTGGCGTCAGTACCGCGCTGGATATGATCCTCACCGGAAAACAACTACGCGCAAAACAGGCGCTGAAAGTGGGTTTAGTGGATGAAGTTGTACCGCATACCATTTTGCTGGAAGCGGCCGTAGAACTGGCCAAAAAGGACAGTCCCGCACACCGTACTCTGCCGGTGCGAGAGCGTGTGCTAGCGGGGCCGCTGGGGCGGGCGCTGTTGTTCCGCATGGCCAGTAAAAAGACGGCGCAAAAAACGCAGGGCAACTACCCTGCAACAGAACGTATCCTTGAGGTCATCGAAACCGGCCTGGCGCAAGGCAGCAGCAGCGGTTACGACGCCGAAGCCCGCGCGTTTGGCGAACTGGCGATGACATCTCAGTCTCAGGCGCTGCGGCACATCTTTTTTGCCAACACCGATGTGAAAAAGGATCCCGGAAGTGATGTGAAGCCCGGCCCGCTAAACAGTGTAGGCATTTTGGGCGGCGGTCTGATGGGGGGCGGTATTGCCTATGTGACGGCCTGTAAAGGCGGCTTGCCAGTGCGTATCAAAGATATAAATGCCAAGGGAATCAACCACGCGCTGAAGTACAGCTGGGATCAGCTTGAAACGAAGGTTCGCCGCCGTCATATCAAAGCCAGCGAGCGTGATAAACAGCTGGCGCTGATTTCGGGATCAACCGATTACCGTGGCTTCGCTCATCGCGACCTAGTTATTGAAGCCGTATTTGAAGATCTGGCGTTAAAACAACAGATGGTGGCAGAAGTTGAGCAAAATTGCGCATCTCATACCATTTTTGCCTCTAACACCTCATCTTTGCCGATTGGCGATATTGCGGCGAACGCTGCCAGGCCTCAACAAGTAATTGGTTTGCACTTCTTTAGCCCGGTGGAAAAAATGCCGCTGGTCGAGGTTATCCCGCATGCCACGACTTCTGAGCAGACAATTGCCACAACCGTTAAACTGGCGAAAAAGCAGAGCAAAACACCGATAGTGGTCAGAGATAAGGCCGGATTTTATGTTAACCGCATTTTAGCGCCATACATTAACGAAGCTATTCGTATGCTGACCGAAGGCGAGCGGGTTGAAGCCATTGACGCTGCGCTGGTTAAGTTTGGTTTTCCGGTCGGGCCAATCCAACTTTTGGATGAGGTCGGAATTGATACGGGCACTAAAATTATACCAGTGCTTGAAGCTGCATATGGAGAACGTTTTAGCGCGCCTGCAAATGTTGTTGCTTCAATTTTGAATGACGATCGCAAAGGTAGAAAAAATGGTCGGGGTTTCTATCTTTATGGAGCGAAAGGGCGTAAAAGCAAAAAACAGGTCGACCCTGCAATTTATACGCTTATTGGCGTCCAGGGGCAGGGCCGACTCACCGCCGCGCAGATCGCTGAGCGGTGTGTCATGTTAATGCTCAATGAAGCAGCACGCTGTTTCGATGAGAAGATTATCCGCAGCGCGCGTGATGGTGATATCGGCGCTGTATTTGGTATTGGTTTTCCGCCCTTCCTCGGCGGCCCGTTCCGGTATATGGATTCGCTCGGCGCGGGTGAAGTGGTTGCTGCTCTGCAACGACTGACCACGCAATACGGCTCGCGGTTTACGCCGTGTGAGCAGTTATTGCAGATGGCGGAACGCGGTGAAAGATTCTGGAGTAATGGGGAAACTGACCTGAATTCATGAGGTCAAAGGTAGGATGAATCCGCACTGAATGTATGGGTCGCGCTCAAAATGTAAACAGAGATTGACTATACTTACGCCGTTGAGGTAAAAAACAGCGTTTCATTCGGTGAATGGATAAGGCACAATGCCGGCCACCACATCGTTACCACGGTCAATAGGGGCTGTGGATAAAGGTGTCGGTGATTCTGGTTAACAAAAGCGGTGCAATATGCAAGTTTTTATCATGCGTCACGGCGACGCAGCCCTCGATGCCGCCAGTGATTCGGTTCGTCCTTTAACCTCCTGTGGTTGTGACGAATCTCGCCTGATGGCGAACTGGCTGAAAGGTCAAAAAGTGGATATCGAACGTGTTCTGGTGAGCCCGTTCCTACGAGCCGAACAAACGCTGGATGTGGTGGGGGAGTGTATGAACCTGCCAACCGGTGTGGATGTTTTGCCGGAGCTGACTCCCTGCGGCGATGTCGGTCTGGTCAGCGCCTATTTACAGGCTCTGGCCAATGAAGGTATCGCCACGGCGCTGGTCATCTCTCACTTACCTTTAGTGGGGTATCTGGTGTCTGAACTTTGCCCTGGCGAAACACCGCCGATGTTTACCACATCAGCGATTGCCAGCGTAACGCTTGATGAGAGCGGGAAGGGTACTTTTAACTGGCAGATGAGCCCGTGTAACCTAAAAATGGCAAAAGCGATTTAAAAAGCCTGGAATCGGATAAGGCACAGCCGTCATCCGGAAAATCAAAGAGCCGCAAATGCGGCTCTTTCTGTTTTTCTGCATCAGGGAAGTTCGGGCGGTTGCCACTCTTCCACTTCAATCAGCAGCAGCAGCGCGGCGTCGCCACCGTACTCTTTTGGCGCTTGATGAAAGGCCATCACGTGCGGATGCTGCGCCAGCCAGAGCGGCGTTTGCTGCTTAAGAATATGTTTTCCGTGACCATGCATTACGCAAGCGCAAAACACATGCTCACGACGACAGGCGGCAATCAGCGCGCCTAACTCCTGTTTGGCCTGCTGCTGGGTCAGCCCGTGCAGATCGAGAAACAGCTCCGGGGAGTAATCGCCACGGCGCATTTTCTTCAGTTCGAAATGGCTGACGTCGGCACGCAGATATCTTACCGGGCCGTCCGTATTCAGCAGCGGCTGAAACTCGTCCGAGAAATAGTGACTGGCATCAGCTTGTTCCTGCAGCAGCCTTTTAACCGGAACCTCGGTAATTTTTTTACGTAGCGGTCGGTGAACAATGGTGTCCTGTTTAATTTTACGCGTGCCGGTCATCAGCTGGCGAAACAGCGTCTGATCCTCCTCGCTGAGCGATGTTTTCTTTTTCATTCGAGAGTCTCATCTTTTATTTTTCGTTAGTTTAACCCGACTCGGCGGGCATCCGATCGCTTAAAACGCAATTTTCGCGCTCAGGCCCTGTGTGAATGCTGATTTATCGCCGTCTTCGTGGCAAACTAGCCGCCGAAATTAATACGAGCATGCCCTGGAGGAATACGTGGATAAAATTTTCGTCGATGAAGCAGTGAGTGAACTGCATACCATTCAGGACATGTTGCGTTGGGCGGTCAGCCGTTTTAGCGCGGCGAACATCTGGTATGGCCATGGCACGGATAACCCATGGGACGAGGCCGTACAACTGGTGCTGCCGTCACTTTATCTGCCGCTGGATATTCCAGAAGATATGCGTACCGCGCGTCTGACTTCCAGCGAGCGCCATCGCATTGTTGAACGCGTGATTCGCCGCGTCAACGAGCGCATTCCGGTCGCTTATTTGACCAACAAAGCCTGGTTCTGCGGGCATGAGTTTTATGTTGATGAACGCGTGCTGGTACCACGTTCGCCGATTGGCGAGCTTATTAATAACCGCTTTGCGGGCCTTATTAATGAGCAGCCACAGCATATCCTTGATATGTGTACCGGCAGCGGCTGTATTGCCATTGCCTGCGCCTATGCTTTCCCGGAGGCCGAAGTGGATGCGGTGGATATTTCCACCGACGCGCTGGCGGTGACCGAACACAATATTGAAGAGCACGGCATGATCCATCATGTTACGCCGATCCGTTCCGATCTGTTCCGCGATCTGCTGAAAGTCCAGTATGACCTGATTGTGACCAATCCGCCGTATGTCGATGCGGAAGATATGTCCGATCTGCCAAACGAATATCGTCATGAACCTGAGCTGGGTCTGGCGTCTGGCAGTGATGGACTGAAACTTACCCGCCGCATTCTGGGTAACGCTCCGGACTACCTGTCAGATAACGGTATTCTGATTTGTGAAGTCGGAAACAGCATGGTACATCTGATAGAGCAATACCCGGATGTACCGTTCACCTGGCTGGAGTTCGACAACGGCGGTGACGGTGTATTCATGCTGACCAAAGAGCAGTTAGTTGCTGATCGCGAGCACTTCAGCATTTATAAAGACTAAATACACGCGCACATACACAACACTCATAACGGAGCCGTGATGGCAGGAAACACAATTGGGCAACTCTTTCGCGTAACCACTTTCGGTGAATCACACGGGCTGGCGCTCGGTTGTATTGTCGATGGTGTTCCGCCGGGCATTTCTCTGACAGAAGCTGACCTGCAGCACGATCTCGACAGACGCCGTCCGGGTACATCGCGCTACACTACGCAGCGTCGTGAGCCGGATCAGGTGAAAATCCTCTCCGGCGTGTTCGAGGGCGTTACCACCGGCACCAGCATTGGCCTGTTGATCGAAAATACCGATCAGCGTTCACAGGATTACGGCGCGATTAAGGACGTTTTTCGTCCAGGACACGCCGACTATACCTATGAGCAGAAGTATGGCCTGCGTGACTACCGTGGCGGCGGACGCTCATCCGCACGTGAAACGGCGATGCGCGTTGCGGCCGGAGCGATTGCCAAAAAATATCTGGCGGAAAAATTCGGCGTTGAAATTCGCGGCTGTCTGACGCAGATGGGTGATATTCCGCTGGAGATCAAAGACTGGTCCCAGGTGGAACTTAACCCGTTCTTTTGTCCAGACCCGGATAAACTCGAAGCGCTGGACGAACTGATGCGTGGGCTGAAGAAAGAGGGCGACTCCATCGGGGCGAAGGTGACCGTTGTTGCAAGCGGCGTACCAGCGGGTCTCGGCGAACCTGTATTTGACCGCCTGGATGCTGATGTCGCTCACGCGCTGATGAGCATTAACGCCGTTAAAGGCGTTGAGATTGGCGACGGTTTTGACGTTGTTGCACTGCGCGGCAGCCAGAACCGTGATGAAATCACCAAAGAAGGTTTCCAGAGTAATCATGCGGGCGGCATTCTTGGTGGGATCAGCAGTGGGCAACAAATCATTGCTCATATGGCGCTGAAACCGACCTCGAGCATTACCGTTCCAGGGCGCACTATTAATCGCTTTGGTGAAGAAGTCGAAATGATCACCAAAGGTCGTCACGATCCGTGTGTTGGGATCCGCGCCGTGCCAATCGCCGAAGCGATGCTGGCGATCGTGTTGATGGATCACCTGCTGCGTCAGCGGGCGCAAAATGCGGACGTGAAGACCGATATTCCACGCTGGTAAGAGATGAAAAAAACGGCACTTGCGGCGCTGGCTCTGTTTGCCAGCACCGCCTGTCTGGCGGCGACGCCCTGGCAGAAAATTACCCATCCGGTTGCAGGCAGCGCGCAGTCTATCGGCGCATTCTCCAATGGCTGTATTGTTGGCGCAGATACGCTGCCTGTACAGTCAGAACACTATCAGGTGATGCGCACCGATCAGCGCCGTTACTTTGGCCATCCGGATCTGGTGATGTTTATCCAGCGTCTGAGTAATCAGGCCAACAATCTGGGGCTGGGTACGGTGTTAATCGGCGATATGGGCATGCCGGCCGGTGGGCGATTCAATGGCGGTCACGCCAGCCACCAGACGGGACTGGATGTAGATATTTTCCTGCAACTGCCGAAAACCCGCTGGACCCAGTCGCAACTGCTGCGGCCGCAGGCGTTAGATCTGGTCTCACAGGATGGCAAACGTGTCGTGCCGTCACTCTGGAAGCCGGAGATTTTCAGCCTGATCAGGCTGGCGGCAAAAGATAATGAAGTCACGCGTATTTTCGTGAATCCGGCGATTAAGCAGCAACTTTGTCTGGATGCAGGGACCGACAGGGACTGGTTGCGTAAAGTGCGGCCATGGTTCCAGCATCGTGCGCATATGCACGTACGGTTACGTTGTCCTGCCGACAGTCTTGAGTGCGAAGATCAACCGTTACCACCACCGGGTGACGGCTGCGGCGCGGAGCTGCAAAGCTGGTTCGAACCTCCGAAACCTGGAACCACCAAGCCTGAGAAGAAGACACCGCCGCCGTTGCCGCCTTCCTGCCAGGCGCTACTGGACGAGCATGTACTCTAATGGATCATTTTGCCTCTCTGTTTATGGTGTCGCCACTGCTGTTAGGTGTGCTTTTTTTCGTGGCGATGCTGGCAGGTTTTATTGATTCTCTGGCCGGAGGCGGTGGTTTACTCACTATCCCGGCATTGATGGCGGCCGGAATGCCACCCGCGCAAGCGCTGGCCACCAATAAGCTGCAGGCCTGTGGAGGATCTATCTCTTCCTCCCTCTATTTTATTCGCCGGGGCGTGGTTAATCTGGCGGATCAGAAGCTCAATATCTTCATGACTTTTATCGGTTCAATGAGCGGCGCGCTGTTGGTTCAGCACGTGCAGTCAGATATTCTGCGCCAGATCCTGCCGGTTCTGGTTATCTGTATTGGCCTTTACTTTCTGTTGATGCCGAAAGTGGGGGAGGAGGACCGACAGCGTCGGTTGCATGGGTTGCCTTTCGCGCTGGTGGCCGGGGGCTGCGTCGGCTTTTATGATGGCTTTTTTGGTCCGGCTGCGGGGTCGTTCTACGCGCTGGCCTTTGTCATGCTGTGCGGCTACAACCTGGCGAAATCGACGGCCCACGCCAAAGTATTAAATGCCACATCGAATATCGGCGGGCTGTTGCTGTTTGCCCTCGGCGGCAAAGTGATTTGGGCGACCGGATTTGTGATGCTCATTGGCCAGTTTATTGGCGCACGGATGGGCTCACGGCTGGTGCTCAGTAAAGGACAAAAACTCATTCGGCCAATGATCGTCATTGTCTCCGCCGTGATGAGCGCCAAGCTACTTTATGATAATCATGGACAGGAGATTCTCCACTGGCTGGGGATGAACTAATGAATAATACCCATCACTACGAACAGTTAATTGAGATTTTTAACGGCTGCTTTGCCGATGAATTTAATACCCGTCTGATTAAAGGCGATGACGAACCGATCTATCTTCCTGCGGATGCGGAATTACCGTATCACCGTATCGTTTTTGCGCATGGCTATTACGCCAGCGCGTTACACGAAATTTCACACTGGTGCATCGCCGGTAAGGCGCGGCGTGAACTGGTCGACTTCGGTTACTGGTATTGTCCGGACGGACGCGACGCGAAGACGCAATGCAAGTTTGAAGACGTGGAAGTGAAGCCGCAGGCGTTTGACTGGCTGTTTTGCATGGCGGCGGGCTACCCGTTTAACGTCAGTTGCGACAACCTTGAAGGGGACTTTGAACCGGATCGCGTGGTATTCCAGCGCCGTGTCCATGCTCAGGTGATGGAGTACCTGGAAAAGGGGATCCCTGAACGTCCGGCGCGCTTCATTAACGCGTTACAGAATTATTATCACACGCCTGAACTTAAGGCGGAACAATTCCCGTGGCCCGAAGCGCTCAACTGAAGTCGCTGCCACGTTTACAATGAGGAAAGAAGATGATCGCGGAGTTTGAATCACGCATTCTGGCATTAATCGACGATATGGTAGAGCACGCCAGCGATGATGAGTTGTTTGCCAGTGGCTATTTGCGTGGACACCTGACGCTGGCCGTGGCCGAACTGGACGCTGGCGAGGACCATTCCGCTGAGGCATTGTACGCCAATGTGACCAGCAGCCTGGAAAAAGCCATCAGCGCAGGCGAACTATCGCCGCGTGACCAGGCGTTGGTGAAAGAAATGTGGGACACTCTGTTCCAGAAGGCTACTGCACAATAATTGCGGTAAATTGTGCCGGATGGCGATGCTCTGGTGTCTTATCCGGCCTACCTTGTTGGGGGGGGGTAGGCCTGATAAGCGTAGCGTCATCAGGCCATGACGAGAGGGCACCCCATTCTTTTATTTCACAGCTTTACCCTTCAATAACTTCCTGACCCACAGACGATTTGGATTTAGCGCCGCCAGCGTGCTGGCATCCATGGGAATCGGTTCATTGCTCATTTGCGAAGCCAGAATTTCTGCACACAGCGGGGCAGTACACAGCCCGCGCGATCCCAGCGCGCCCAGCATAAATAAATCGGAATAAACTGGCGCGCTTACGGCGTGCTCTTTGTCTGCAGCAAGTGTGGTGTACTGGCTGAGCGTGGCGTCATAGTCCGCGACGTTGCCGACCATTGGCATGTGATCGCGCGTGGCGCAGCGCACCCCGCAGCGGGCGGCATTGTCACTAACGTCTACCTCTTTTGCCCACACAGCGTTCGGGAAGCAGTCGATTAAGCGTTGACGGTTTTGTTGCTGATCGTCCTCGCGATACGCTGTCTCTTCACTCCCACGATGATAGCTGGCGCCAATGCAGTGCTGCTGATTTTGCGGGTTGTGCGGCGTGAGGTAGCCGTCATAGCACAGCACCTGACGTAGCGCTGAAAGTGCAGGTGTGGTGGGAATATGACTCACCTGACCGCCCACGGAGTACACCGGTAGCGGCTGCGTTTGCTCAAAGCTGCTAATGAGATGGCCGTTAGCCAGAACGACTGCTGCGTGAGAGGCGGTTTCTCCACTGGAAAACTGCAATTGCCAGCTTGCTGTCTGGCGAGTCAGTGAGGTCAGCGTATGGTGGTAGCGGGTGCGTAATCCCAGGGTTGTTGCATAGTCCAGTACCGCGGCGGTTAACTGCGCCGGGTACAGCCATCCTCCGGCCGGATACTGAATCCCGCCGCATCCGGTTTCCACACCTGTTGTATGTAAAACCTGCTGTGCGTCAACCCCGACGGCGAGCGCAGCGGGCAGTTCAAGGGACAGCATCTGGGTGATTTTTTGCTGGCTTTTCTCATCCCACGCGAGTTGCGTCACGCCGCACCAGTCATGCGCGAACTCAACGGGGAGGGTGTCATACAGTCGACGGGCGAAGGTAAACGCAGTGGGGAAAAAGAGATTAATGGCCGCGTCATGTTTGCTAAGTAGGGGGTAGAGCGCCCCTTGGCGATTACCGGAGGCGCCCCCGGCAGGTTTATCGTCGGCGCAATACAGCGTGACCTGCCAGCCGCGGCGCAATAACGCCAGTGACAGCAATGCGCTGGCAATTCCTCCACCAATAATGGCGGCTTCGCGCTTATCTGTTCCCGTACGCGCAAACCATGGCGCCGAGGACGTGAGCGCCTGAGTCTGTTCCATCACGCCACAGAGCATTTCGCGTTTGCGCCCAAAGCCTTTACATTTTTGCATTGTAAACCCGGCTTCCTGCAACCCCCGACGTACAAAGCCTGCCGAGGTAAAGGTTGCCAGCGTCCCGCCGGGACGAGCCAGTCGGGCCATCGCGTTAAACAGCGTTGGCGTCCACATATCCGGGTTTTTTGCCGGTGCGAAACCGTCCAAGAACCAGGCGTCCACCTTTTGATTCAGAGAGTCATCCAGCGTACTGGTCAGTTCGTTAATATCGCCAAACCACAGATCCAGCGTGACGCGCCCATCATCAAGCAGCAGGCGATGACATCCCGCCAGCGGCAGCGGCCATTGTTCTTGCAGTGCCGTGGCCCACGGGGCAAGTTCTGGCCAGTGCTGGTGGGCTAAGGTGAGATCTTCACGCGTCAGCGGATATTTTTCAAAGCTGATGAAATGTAATCTTTCCAGGGTAGCTTCTGGGTGGGTATCGCGAAAATCGGCAAATGCCTGCCAGAGCGTGAGGAAGTTAAGTCCGGTGCCAAACCCGCTTTCTGCCACCACGAAGAGGGGACGTGAATGCGCAGGGAATCGTTGTGCGAGATGGTTACCGCCGAGAAAGACGTAACGTGTCTCTTCCAGCCCGTTATCATTAGAAAAATAGACATCGTCAAAATCTCGGGAAACAGGTGTACCCTCAGCGTTGAATTCAAGGTTGGCAGGTTGTATAGCGTATTGTTTCACGTAAGTTACTCGTCTGACAGGCTGTGCCCCGATCTTAGCGATGAGTGCCTGGCTGCGCAAATTTCCACATAAAATGGCTGATCGGACTTGTTCGGCGTACAAGTGTACGCTATTGTGCCATTCGAAACTTTAAAATAGTGCGACTTACAGAGGTATTGAATGAAACGTGCAGTGATTACTGGCTTGGGCATCGTTTCCAGCATCGGTAATAACCAGCAGGAAGTCCTGGCATCTCTGCGTGAAGGACGTTCAGGGATCACTTTCTCTCAGGAGCTGAAGGACTCCGGCATGCGTAGCCACGTTTGGGGCAACGTAAAACTGGATACCACTGGCCTCATTGACCGCAAAGTAGTGCGCTTCATGAGCGACGCATCCATCTATGCATTCCTATCAATGGAGCAGGCAGTGGCTGATGCCGGCCTGGCTGCAGAAGATTACCAGAACAACCCGCGCGTTGGCCTGATTGCAGGTTCCGGCGGCGGCTCCCCACGTTTTCAGGTGTTCGGCGCTGACGCAATGCGTAGCCCACGTGGTCTGAAAGCGGTTGGCCCGTATGTGGTCACCAAAGCGATGGCGTCCGGCGTTTCTGCCTGCCTCGCAACGCCGTTCAAAATCCACGGCGTAAACTACTCCATCAGTTCTGCCTGTGCGACATCTGCGCACTGCATCGGTAACGCGGTAGAACAAATTCAGTTGGGCAAACAGGATATCGTTTTTGCTGGCGGCGGCGAAGAGCTGTGCTGGGAAATGGCGTGTGAATTCGATGCAATGGGCGCGCTGTCTACCAAATACAACGACGATCCGTCAAAAGCTTCCCGTACCTATGACGCAAACCGCGACGGTTTCGTTATTGCTGGCGGCGGCGGTATGGTCGTGGTTGAAGAAATGGAGCACGCTCTGGCACGTGGCGCGCACATCTATGCGGAAATCGTCGGTTACGGCGCAACGTCCGATGGCGCAGACATGGTTGCTCCGTCTGGCGAAGGCGCAGTACGTTGCATGCAGATGGCGATGCACGGTGTAGACACGCCGATCGACTACCTGAACTCTCACGGTACCTCAACTCCGGTAGGCGACGTGAAAGAACTGGGCGCAATCCGCGAAGTGTTTGGCAACAACAGCCCGGCAATCTCCGCAACCAAAGCGATGACAGGTCATTCACTGGGCGCGGCTGGCGTGCAGGAAGCTATCTACTCTCTGCTGATGCTGGAACATGGCTTTATCGCGCCAAGCATCAACATTGAAGAGCTGGATGAGCAGGCGGCAGGTCTGAACATCGTGACCAAACCGACCGAGCAGGCGCTGACCACCGTGATGTCCAACAGCTTCGGCTTTGGCGGCACCAACGCTACGCTGGTTATGCGTAAGCTGAAGGCGTAAGTCTAAGATTGAATACTAAAAAAGGGAGCCAACAGGCTCCCTTTTTACCGTGTTTACTTCGGCATTTTTTCGTATTCCGGCGCGATCTCAGCCGACCATGCTCTGGCTCGCGTAATCTCTCCGGCATTGTAAATGGGCTGCTCGTAATGACGACCCATGTCCCGGACACGATAAATTTTCCACCGTCCTTCCTCCCAACGGGTATAAACCTCCAGTTGAATAGGGGCTGACTCAGTGCCTAACTGCAGGTTCAGTTTTTCACCGCCGAGGAATGGCTGCGCCTGTCCAACCCGCAACAGCGGGATCCATGCCGGTGCGTAATCCTGCACATACATAAAGTAGTCCGCTTGCACGATCTCCTGCTCATAAAGCGTATCAATTAGCGCCAGACGCCCGATAACCTCTTTTGCGACATAGCGTTGCAGTAATGCTGATGTTTCGCGGGGCGCATCCGGATCCTGAGTGTAGTTCTTCATCCACGAAAGATAGAACTGTTTCACATCCTGCGTGCTGTCACGGTGAGAAGGGGTACAGCCACAAATCAGCAGGATGAGAACAATCAGTAGAAAAGCTTTCATTACTTCTTCCTGTAAATGGTGTATGACGGCTTTGCGGTCCGATAACCTGGACCGGCCCACATGTCTCGCTGTTTGAAGTCGGAATACCAGTCATGACCGTCATATATCGCCATGTGACCGCTCGGGTTTCCATTAGCATAAGGTTGAATGATGATGACATCCCCTTCGCGCGGCTCTTCAAGCGCGCCAATGGCGCTGAAACCGGCGTTTTTCAGCATCGGACCATAATCTTTGGCATGGTAAGTGCGCCCAAGAGTAACGCCGCCTGCCTGAACAGCTTTGCGGGTATATTCCGCACAGCGCCCTTGTGAATGTGAACTCGCGTGCGATTTGGCGTAATTGACCGCCACCTTTTTATCCCAACTCATAACGACTCCTGTTAATAACATACGTAATAGCAATTACGTGATGCTTTAACAGTATTTACGCAATTGGAAATGGCAAATAGTGCTATTAATATTCTCAATATATTAAGCTGGGATATTTATTAATTTATATGCTCGATAAATTACGAGTGATCTATTTAATATTAAGTATTACTTGTTTTATCCTCTGGCTGCTGGCGTGGATAGCGTGACGGCCAAATCACGTCTGGCGAGGTTTCGAGCGCCTGCGCAATGATCTGTTCCGCTCTGGGCCAGCTTCGGGTAAATACATTGCGCAGTGAATCGGGTGATAATCCAGCCGCACGAGAAAGATCTCTGAGCGTGATTCCTTTTTTTTCCAGTGCACTTTTAATATCTGCACGATGCCAGTCTTGGCTTTTGTGTTCCATTCTGTAATCCTAAGGAAATGTGTTATCGGCGCCGATATTTTTCAGGGTATAAACCAGAGAAACAAAAGAATGTAACTTTCTTTTTGGTCACTGGAATATTGCCAGAATAAAACTGAAATTTCGCGCAAAAGAAAAAATATTTTTTATTCCACAGGCAGAAAGGAAAGAAACTAATGGCAAAAGAGTGGTTCACGGTAAAGGAATGTCTTGAATTGCCGGGGTTTCCAGGAAGCGCGCCTGCGGTTCGTTCCCGTTTAAACATGTACAGTGAAGGCAAAGAGGGCGTGAAGCGCAAACGTGTTAAATCAAAGGCTGAGGAGTTCCATATCTCCATTTTCCCTTTGTATGTCCGTCCTTACCTGAAAGAAACTGAAAAGGTGCTGGCCTTAGAGAGCCGTTGCGTACAGGAAGCAGAACCGAAAGAGATTTGGGATATGATGTTCAGACTGCTGACGCCGGGGCAGCGCAAGCAGGTGACCGGACTGTTTGGCACAAAAGGAATTGATGCTGTATTTCCTTTTTTATTCGACGAAAAGTCGTCTTTACCGTGAACCAACCTGGTGAGATTTCAGGGTTGACAAATTTAGTGGCTCACAGGCAGACTTCGCACTCAACATTATCTATCTGATAATGCGTAAGCGTTTAACGTTATCCAACGCACCTTAATCCTGAAAGTCAGGTAGAGGGGGCGTGGACATTCCTCGCCTTACTCTGCATTTTGGAGTAACGCATGACAGCTGTAACCCAACAAGAAAAAACACCTTCGGCGAACTTTTCGCTGTTTCGTATCGCTTTTGCAGTTTTCCTGACCTATATGACGGTCGGTCTACCTTTGCCCGTTATTCCTCTGTTTGTGCATCAGGAGCTGGGCTATGGCAACACCATGGTTGGTATCGCCGTAGGCGTACAGTTTCTGGCAACGGTATTAACGCGCGGCTACGCCGGGCGCTTAGCCGATCAATATGGCGCCAAACGTTCGGCGCTACAGGGGATGTTTGCCTGTGGATTGGCGGGTGCGGCGTGGCTGTTAGCCGCGCTATTGCCTGTTTCTGTCCCTGTAAAATTTGCATTGTTAATCGTCGGGCGTTTGATCCTCGGTTTTGGCGAAAGCCAACTGCTCACCGGAACGCTGACCTGGGGGCTTGGGCTGGTCGGTCCAACACGCTCGGGTAAGGTGATGTCGTGGAACGGGATGGCGATTTACGGTGCGCTGGCCGCCGGTGCACCGCTGGGCTTGCTGATCCATAGCCACTTTGGCTTTGCGGCGCTGGCGGGAACGACAATGGTATTACCGCTGCTGGCATGGGCATTCAACGGCACCGTTCGCAAAGTGCCTGCTCATGCAGGAGAACGCCCTTCGTTATGGAGCGTGGTAGGGCTTATCTGGAAACCGGGCCTGGGCCTGGCGCTGCAGGGCGTTGGCTTTGCGGTGATCGGTACGTTTATTTCACTCTATTTTGTCAGCAATGGCTGGACGATGGCGGGGTTCACCCTGACCGCGTTTGGCGGGGCGTTTGTGCTGATGCGCATTCTGTTTGGCTGGATGCCGGATCGGTTCGGAGGCGTGAAGGTAGCCGTTGTCTCCTTACTGGTTGAAACCGCGGGGCTGATTCTGCTGTGGCAGGCCCCATCAGCATGGATTGCGCTGCTCGGGGCGGCATTAACCGGGGCAGGGTGTTCGCTTATCTTCCCGGCATTGGGCGTAGAGGTTGTGAAGCGAGTGCCCGCGCAGGTTCGCGGTACGGCGCTGGGCGGTTACGCCGCGTTTCAGGATATCTCCTACGGCATAAGCGGCCCGGTCGCCGGGGTGCTGGCCACCGCGTACGGTTATCCCTCGGTATTCCTTGCCGGAGCGATATCCGCCGTGGTGGGGATTGTCGTGACGCTGCTTACGCTGCGCAAAGGTTAAGCGACCAGCCAGAAAATGGCTAATGCGATCATTAACGCGACAAACAGCAGTCCCGGTCGTGCCGACAGAGATTTTACCGTTTCAATCATCGGCGCGAACGGGCTGTAAATAGGCTGAAGATGGCGCGGATCGTTTAGCTCGCGTTCCCGTTCTACGCGGCGCAGGAAGATTTGATTCAGCAAGTCCTGTACCTGCACCGTGGTCAGAATCGTTTGTGGTTGGATCTGATACGTCTGCTGCGCGTACTCTTTTATTGCCGTCAGCTCATTCGGCTCTAATGGCAGCTTCAGCGCCGCCTGGAGCGTTTGTAGCGTCGGGGCGCTTTGCAGGCTGAGGGTCTGGCGCGCCTGCAGCCAGGTGACCAGATGAGTAAACTGTTTGGCGGGGATCAGCTCACCGCTTTTTACGCCAGACAGCTCTAACATTGACTGCCAGATCATCTTACCTGACTCTCCCGTGGCCGCCGCCAGTTTGGTAACCAACTGGTTCAGCGTATTGTGCTCTGCGGGTAATAACGGACGATCGGTGGCCGGGCGCTGTTGCGGTTGCGGTATAGAAAGCTGCCCTTGTTGCAGCAGCGTGAGCACGTTCTTCAACTGCTCAGGCGTGAGCTGGCTGAGCGCCGTTTGCCCATACTGCTGACGGATAAAATCACTTACCGCCTGACGGTTATTTCCCTGACTCAGTAATTCAGTGAGCTGTGAGAGAACCTGACGATTAGCATGATTTTGCTGAGCAACACCCAGCCGCTGATTCAGGTTTTGCTCCGCGGCAGGAAAGTGACGTGATTGCAGCGGCGTATCACTTTTGACGCCCAGATCGTGCTTCATTCCGGCCCACACCTCGGCGCTTTGCTGTTGGGTGAGTGAAATCAGACGGGTAATCAGTCGTTCCAGCACGGTACGTTGTTGTGTGGATAACGGTTGTTCACCCGCAGCAGAAGGGGCATTTTGGCCTTCGCCGGGAGGGCGTGCGGGTGTACCTGAAATGGGCTGCATCATCTCTGTTCCTTAAATCTGTGCTGACCAGGTCTCGCAGTATGCCTGGCGGCGAGATTATGGCACACTTGCCCGGTTAACTCTCGTTCTCAAACAGGTGCGAAAGACGTGAAAATCCTCGTTGATGAAAATATGCCCTATGCCCGCGAACTGTTCAGTCGTTTGGGGGAGGTCAAAGCGGTTCCCGGTCGCCCGATTCCCGTTGCCGAACTGGATGATGCGGATGCCTTAATGGTGCGCTCGGTGACGAAAGTAAATGAATCACTGCTTAGCGGAAAACCGGTTCAATTTGTCGGCACGGCAACCGCAGGCACGGACCATGTGGATGAAGCTTGGCTTGCGCAGTCGAAGATCGGCTTTTCCGCAGCGCCCGGCTGTAACGCGATTGCGGTCGTAGAATATGTTTTTTCAGCGTTGCTGATGCTGGCGGAGCGCGACGGGTTTGCGTTACGCGATCGTACTGTAGGCATCGTAGGCGTGGGCAATGTGGGCGGACGTTTGCAGGCACGTCTGGAAGCACTGGGGATCCGCACGCTGCTGTGCGATCCGCCGCGAGCCGATCGCGGTGATGAGGGAGATTTCCGCTCGCTGGACGAACTGGTAGAGCAAGCCGATGTGTTGACTTTCCATACGCCGCTGTTTAAAGACGGACCGTACAAAACGCTGCACCTGGCAGATGATGCGCTGATTAGCCGGCTGAAGCCGGGCACCATTGTGATCAACGCCTGCCGCGGGCCAGTCATCGACAATACGGCATTGCTGAACCGATTGAATGCCGGGCAGTCGCTGAGCGTCGTGCTGGATGTCTGGGAAGGGGAGCCGGATCTCAATGTGGCATTGCTGGAGAAAGCCGATATCGGCACGGCGCACATTGCCGGGTATACCCTGGAAGGAAAAGCGCGCGGCACCACGCAGGTCTTTGAGGCTTTTAGCAAGTTTATTGGTCGCGAACAACACGTTGCGCTCAATACCCTGTTACCTGCGCCGGAATTTGGTCGTATCACTCTGCATGGCCCGTTAGATCAGCCAACGCTGAAAAGGCTGGTGCATTTAGTGTATGATGTGCGCCGCGATGATGCGCCGCTGCGTAAAGTCGCTGGAATTCCGGGTGAGTTTGATAAGCTGCGTAAAAATTATCTTGAGCGCCGTGAATGGTCGTCTTTATACGTGATGTGTGACGACGCAACGGCTGCTGCCTTGCTGTGTAAGCTGGGTTTTAACGCTGTTTATCACCCGGCACATTAATGTCTTCTTAATGCTCCCTGTCGAATAATGCGACAGGGACGCTTACGTATTTCTGGAGTAAATCACCATGTCTGAAGGCTGGAATATTGCCATTCTGGGCGCAACGGGCGCCGTAGGCGAAGCCCTGCTCGATACGCTGGCTGAACGCCAGTTCCCGGTCGGTGAAATTTATGCGCTGGCGCGTAATGAAAGCGCGGGTGAGCATCTGCGTTTTAACGGTAAATCGGTCCTTGTTCAGGACGTTGTAGACTTTGACTGGACGCAGGCGCAACTGGCATTTTTTGTTGCGGGCGCTGAAGCCACCGCCGCATGGGTGGAAGAAGCGACCAATGCCGGTTGCCTGGTTATCGACAGCAGTGGCCTGTTCGCGCTTGAGCCGGACGTTCCGCTGGTGGTTCCGGACGTTAACCCGTTCGTACTGGCCGATTACCGCAACCGCAATGTGATTGCGGTCCCTTCCAGCCTGACCAGCCAACTGCTGTCTGCGCTGAAGCCGCTAATTGATGACGGCGGGCTGTCACGTATTACGGTGACCAATATTATTTCTGCTTCCGCTCACGGTAAAAAAGCCGTAGATGCGCTTGCCGGACAGAGCGCGAAACTACTGAACGGCATCCCGATTGACGATGACGATTTCTTTGGTCGTCAGCTGGCGTTCAACATGCTGCCGCTGCTGCCGGATCGCGAAGGTAGTGTGCGCGAAGAGCGTCGTATCGTCGATGAAGTGCGCAAAATTATGCAGGACGACGGGCTACTTATCTCCGCCAGCATCGTGCAGTCGCCGGTATTTTATGGCCACGCACAGATGGTGAATTTTGAAGCTCTGCGTCCGTTGGCGGCGGAAGAAGCACGCGATGCGTTTTCACGCGGTGAGGACGTAGTGTTGTCAGAAGAGACCTATATCCCGACGCAGGTTGGCGATGCGTCAGGTACTCCGCACCTTTCAGTTGGCTGTGTGCATAACGATTACGGGATGCCGGAACAGGTTCAGTTCTGGTCTGTGGCAGACAACGTACGCTTTGGCGGCGCGTTGATGGCGGTAAAAATTGCGGAAAAACTGGTGCAGGAGTACCTGTACTAATGTCTGACCTGCAACAGCCGTCAACCCATAAAATTGCGCTGGGCATTGAGTATGACGGCAGCAAATATTATGGCTGGCAGCGCCAGAACGAAGTGCGTAGCGTTCAGGAAAAACTGGAAAAAGCGCTCTCTCAGGTGGCGAATGAACGCATCACTGTCTTTTGTGCGGGACGCACGGATGCGGGCGTTCATGGCACAGGGCAGGTCGTGCACTTTGAAACGACTGCCCAGCGTAAAGATGCAGCCTGGACACTGGGGGTAAATGCGAATTTACCTGGTGACATCGCTGTGCGCTGGGTGAAAGCTGTACCCGATGATTTCCATGCCCGATTTAGCGCCACGGCTCGCCGTTATCGCTACATCATCTACAATCATCGGTTGCGCCCTGCGGTTTTAGGTAAAGGGGTAACCCATTACTATGAACCGCTGGACGCTGAGCGTATGCATCGTGCGGCCCAGTGTTTGATTGGTGAAAATGATTTTACCTCGTTTCGGGCGGTGCAGTGTCAGTCGCGCACACCGTGGCGTAACGTGATGCACATTAACGTTGAACGTTTTGGTGCATATGTGGTGGTGGATATTAAAGCGAATGCCTTTGTACATCATATGGTCAGGAATATTGTCGGCAGCCTGATGGAAGTAGGCGCCAACAACCAGCCGGAGAGCTGGATAGCAGAACTGCTAGCGGCGAAGGACAGAACGCTGGCAGCGGCAACGGCGAAAGCGGAAGGACTGTATCTGGTTGCAGTAGATTACCCGGAACGGTTCGACCTGCCAAAACCGCCTATGGGCCCGCTATTTCTGGCGGACTAATTTGAGTCGTATAAAGGCAAAACTATGGACCTGATTTACTTTCTTATCGATTTTATCCTGCACATTGATGTGCATCTGGCGGAGCTGGTTGCGGAATACGGTATCTGGGTATACGCGATTCTGTTTCTGATCCTGTTCTGCGAAACCGGGCTGGTGGTGACGCCGTTCCTGCCGGGAGACTCGCTGCTGTTTGTCGCTGGCGCGCTTTCTGCGCTGCCAACTAACGATCTCAATGTTCATCTGATGGTGATGTTGATGATTGTGGCGGCGATTATCGGCGATGCGGTGAACTACACGATTGGCCGTTTGTTCGGTGAAAAACTCTTCAGTAACCCGAACTCTAAAATTTTCCGTCGCAGTTACCTGGATAAAACCCATGCGTTCTACGAGCGTCATGGCGGCAAAACGATTATCCTCGCGCGTTTCGTACCTATTGTACGTACATTTGCACCGTTTGTTGCCGGTATGGGACACATGTCCTACCGTCATTTTGCGATGTATAACGTCGCAGGCGCGCTGCTGTGGGTATTGCTGTTCACCTATGCAGGCTATCTGTTCGGCGATCTACCGATCGTTCAGGAAAACCTGAAATTACTGATTGTGGCGATCATCGTCCTTTCCGTATTGCCGGGCATAATTGAAGTGATTCGCCATAAACGCGCTGCGTCACGGGCTGCAAAATAGAAAGTAACTCAGCGGTTCGACCACTTTTTTATCCAAAGTTTCGGGCTGTTATGTTTTAATGTGCAACATTCATGGTCTGTTAGGGGCAAAAATGGCATTATGCGCCCCTTATAACAAAGCTGACTAGGGTTCAGGCAGAAAGGTCACCAATGAGCTGGATTGAACGAATTAAAAGCAACATTACTCCCACCCGCAAGGCAAGCATTCCTGAAGGGGTGTGGACCAAGTGTGATAGCTGCGGTCAGGTTTTATACCGTGCTGAGCTGGAACGTAATCTTGAGGTCTGTCCGAAGTGTGACCATCATATGCGCATGTCGGCGCGCAATCGCCTGCATAGCCTGTTAGATGAAGGTTCTCTTGTGGAACTGGGTAGCGAGCTTGAGCCGAAAGATGTGCTGAAGTTTCGTGACTCCAAAAAGTACAAAGACAGACTGGCTTCTGCGCAGAAAGAAACTGGCGAGAAAGATGCGCTGGTGGTAATGAAAGGCACGCTGCACGGTATGCCGGTCGTTGCTGCTGCATTCGAGTTCGCGTTTATGGGCGGCTCCATGGGCTCTGTGGTCGGCGCGCGTTTTGTCCGTGCCGTTGAGCAGGCGCTGGAAGATAACTGTCCGCTGATCTGCTTCTCCGCTTCTGGCGGGGCGCGTATGCAGGAAGCGCTGATGTCTCTGATGCAGATGGCGAAAACCTCTGCTGCGCTGGCGAAAATGCAGGAACGCGGTTTACCGTATATTTCTGTACTGACCGACCCAACAATGGGCGGTGTTTCTGCTAGCTTCGCGATGCTGGGCGATCTCAACATTGCAGAACCGAAAGCACTGATCGGCTTTGCTGGTCCGCGTGTTATCGAGCAAACCGTACGTGAGAAACTGCCGCCGGGATTCCAGCGTAGCGAGTTCCTGATTGAAAAAGGCGCTATCGATATGATCGTCCGCCGTCCTGAAATGCGCCTGAAACTGGCAAGCATTCTGGCGAAGCTGATGAATCTTCCTACGCCGAATCCGGATGAGCCGCGTGAAGGCGAGGTGGTACCTCCGGTTCCCGATCAGGAATCAGAGGCCTGATAGTTTACTCTATGGGTTTCGGGTTGCAGGCAGGCGATAAGAGAGTTGATCCCGATGAGCTTACACAGGTAAGTGATTCGGGTGAGCGAGCACAGCCAACGCATCTGCAACGTGAAAAACAACGTGTAAAAAAGGGCAGGCCGGTTGGTGCTGCCCTTTTGCTTTTCTCAACGTAAAGAATCTACAGCCATCATGGACAATAAACGTATTCCTCAAGCCGCGTCGCCCCTGGCATCGTGGCTTTCTTATCTGGAAAACCTGCACAGTAAAACCATCGATCTCGGCCTGGAACGCGTAAGTCAGGTGGCGCGCAAACTGGGTGTGTTGAAACCCGCGCCATTTGTTTTTACGGTGGCGGGAACCAACGGGAAAGGCACAACCTGCCGTACGCTGGAATCTGTGCTGACCGCAGCAGGTTATAAAGTTGGCGTTTACAGTTCGCCGCATCTGGTGCGCTACACGGAACGCGTACGCGTGCAGGGACGTGAACTGCCGGAATCAGCGCATACAGCCTCGTTTGCTGAGATTGAAGATGCGCGTGGCGACATTTCCCTGACCTACTTTGAATACGGTACGTTATCGGCGCTCTGGTTGTTTAAACAGGCCCAACTGGATGTCGTCATCCTGGAAGTTGGGTTAGGCGGTCGCCTTGACGCGACCAATATCGTGGATGCCGATGTTGCGGTGGTCACCAGCATTGCGCTTGACCATACTGACTGGCTGGGCCCGGATCGCGAAAGCATTGGTCGTGAGAAGGCGGGAATTTTCCGTGCAGAGAAACCGGCTATCGTCGGCGAGCCGGAAATGCCTTACACCATTGCCGATGTTGCACAAGAGAGCGGGGCGATTTTGCAACGCTGCGGCGTGGACTGGCGCTATGCGGTCACGGAGAACGACTGGTCCTTTACGGACGATCACGGCACGTTGGCGCACCTGCCGTTGCCGCAGGTCCCACAACCTAACGCCGCGACCGCACTGGCAGCACTGCGCGCAAGCGGGCTTAACGTCAGCGAGCAGGCCATTCGTGATGGTATTGAACAGGCGATTTTACCGGGGCGCTTCCAGATTGTGAGCGAGTCGCCGCGGGTGATTTTTGATGTTGCCCATAACCCGCATGCGGCGGAGTATCTGACCGGCCGTCTGAAAAAATTAGTGAAAAGCGGGCGTGTACTTGCGGTTATCGGTATGCTACATGATAAAGATATTGCCGGTACGTTAGCCTGGTTAAAAAGCGTGGTTGACGCCTGGTACTGTGCGCCCCTGGAAGGGCCGCGTGGTGCTACTGCAGAACAACTGCTGGAGCATCTGGGCAAAGGCTACGCCTATGACAGCGTGGCGCAGGCATGGTCTGCGGCGCTAGCTGAGGCGAAGCCAGAAGATACCGTGTTGGTGTGTGGATCGTTTCACACTGTCGCACATGTCATGGAAGTGATAGACGTGGGGAGAAGCGGTGGCGAGTAAGTTTCAGAATCGATTAGTCGGCACAATTGTGCTGGTCGCGCTGGGGGTGATTGTGCTCCCCGGGCTGCTTGACGGGCAGAAAAAGCATTATCAGGATGAGTTTGCGGCGATCCCGCTGGTGCCGAAACCCGGCGATCGCGATGAACCAGACATGATGCCTGCAGCAACGCAGGCGCTGCCGACGCAGCCGCCGGAAGGGGCGGCAGAAGAGGTGCGCGCGGGCGATGCTGCCGCGCCATCGTTGGATCCGTCACGTTTGACGACGGCAAACAGCGCGGAGTTAGATCCTGTCCCCGCGCCTGTAGAACAGCCGAAACCCAAACCGAAGCCGCAGCCGGTTGCCGTCGCTCCGACGCCAGCACCGGCTCCAGCGCCGAAACCGGCCGCGGTGGAACCGCCAGCGCCAACCGGCAAAGCGTACGTTGTACAGCTCGGTGCGCTGAAAAATGCGGATAAGGTCAATGAGATCGTGGGTAAACTTCGTGGCGCGGGCTTCCGGGTATATACTTCCCCGTCAACGCCGGTGCAGGGTAAAATAACCCGTATTCTCGTAGGACCTGACGCCTCCAAAGATAAGCTGAAGAACTCGCTGGGCGAGCTGCAGAAGATCTCCGGTCTGAGTGGCGTAGTGATGGGGTACACCCCTAATTAAGGGATTGCGCTGTTCACGGCGCTGCTCTTAATTCAGGCCGGATAGGGCGTTTATACCGCTATCCGGCAGTGCCCGAAGAGGCATAAAACGGTATGGCGTTGAAGATTTTTTCAGCGCCATTTTTATTTACGCGTGGAAAGGAAATCCCTACGCAAACGTTTTCTTTTTCTGTTAGAATGCGCCCCGAACAGGACGACAGGGCGTTAAATCGTGGGACACTTATGGTCTGGATTGATTACGCCATTATCGCGGTGATTGGTTTTTCCTGTCTGGTTAGCCTGATCCGTGGCTTTGTTCGTGAAGCATTATCGTTGGTGACTTGGGGTTGTGCTTTCTTTGTCGCCAGCCATTACTACACTTACCTGTCTGTCTGGTTTACGGGCTTTGAAGACGAACTCGTTCGAAATGGGATTGCTATCGCGATACTGTTTATCGCGACACTTATCGTCGGCGCTATCGTTAACTTTGTGATAGGCCAACTGGTAGAGAAAACAGGCCTGTCGGGTACCGACAGGGTGTTGGGGATCTGCTTTGGTGCTCTGCGAGGAGCGCTGATCGTCGCCGCCATACTGTTCTTTCTCGATACCTTTACCGGTCTGTCGAAAAGTGAAGACTGGAGCAAGTCGCAGCTGATCCCGCAGTTCAGTTTCATCATCAGATGGTTCTTTGACTATCTGCAAAGCTCGTCAAGTTTCTTGCCCAAAGTATAAACTTTGGGTTGTTGCTGAACGAGGAAAAGACGTATGTGCGGTATTGTCGGTATCGCCGGTGTTATGCCGGTAAACCAGTCGATTTATGACGCGTTAACGGTGCTCCAGCATCGTGGTCAGGATGCCGCAGGCATCATCACCATTGATGCCAACAACTGCTTCCGCTTGCGTAAAGCAAACGGAATGGTGAGCGATATTTTTGAAGCGCGCCATATGCAGCGTTTGCAGGGCAATATGGGCATCGGTCATGTGCGTTACCCAACGGCTGGCAGCTCCAGCGCCTCCGAAGCTCAACCTTTTTACGTCAACTCACCGTATGGCATCACGCTTGCCCATAATGGCAACCTGACCAATGCGCATGAGCTGCGTAAAAAGCTGTTTGAAGAAAAGCGCCGCCACATCAATACCACTTCAGACTCTGAAATTTTGCTGAATATTTTCGCCAGCGAGCTGGATAACTTCCGCCATTATCCGCTGGAAGCCGATAATATTTTTGCTGCTATTGCGGCAACCAACCGCCAGATCCGCGGCGCCTATGCCTGCGTGGCGATGATTATTGGCCACGGTATGGTTGCCTTCCGCGATCCTAACGGTATCCGTCCGCTGGTACTGGGTAAACGCGATATCGGGGATGGTCGTACCGAGTATATGGTGGCCTCCGAGAGCGTGGCGCTGGATACGCTGGGCTTTGAATTCCTGCGCGATGTGGCACCTGGCGAAGCGGTGTATATCACCGAAAAAGGTCAGCTGTTTACTCGCCAGTGTGCTGATAACCCAGTCAGCAATCCGTGCCTGTTTGAATACGTTTACTTCGCACGTCCTGACTCCTTTATCGACAAGATTTCCGTTTACAGCGCCCGTGTAAATATGGGGACCAAGCTTGGCGAAAAAATTGCTCGCGAGTGGGAAGATCTGGATATTGACGTGGTGATCCCGATTCCGGAAACCTCCTGCGATATCGCGCTGGAAATTGCCCGTATTCTCGGTAAGCCGTACCGTCAGGGTTTTGTGAAAAACCGCTACGTGGGCCGTACCTTTATCATGCCCGGCCAGCAGCTGCGCCGTAAATCCGTGCGCCGTAAGCTGAACGCCAACCGTGCGGAATTCCGTGATAAAAACGTGCTGCTGGTGGATGACTCCATCGTGCGCGGTACCACCTCGGAACAGATTATCGAGATGGCGCGTGAAGCCGGAGCGAAGAAAGTGTATCTGGCCTCTGCGGCCCCGGAAATTCGCTTCCCGAACGTTTATGGTATCGATATGCCTACGGCGACGGAGCTGATTGCTCATGGTCGCGAAGTGGACGAGATTCGCCAGATAATCGGTGCAGACGGTCTTATCTTCCAGGATCTGAACGATCTGATTGAAGCGGTCCGCGCTGAGAACCCGGATATTCAGCAGTTTGAATGTTCAGTGTTTAACGGCGTGTACGTCACCAAAGACGTCGACCAGCAATATCTCGATTTCCTTGACTCCCTGCGTAATGACGATGCCAAAGCAATTTTGCGTCAGAACGAAGCGGAAAACCTCGAGATGCATAACGAAGGGTAATGTTCTGTTGCAGGTCAGGACACATAGAGTGGACTGACTTGCAACTGCGCATAAAAACCTGCAAAGTCAGCCCTGAAGCAAGTAAGGGCGAAAAAATGAAACGACTCATTGTAGGGATTAGCGGTGCCAGTGGCGCGATTTATGGCGTGCGCCTGCTGCAGGTTTTGCGTGACGTTACTGATGTGGAAACCCATCTGGTGATGAGTGCTGCTGCCCGACAGACGCTGGCGCTGGAAACTGACCTCTCTGTACGCGACGTGCAGGCACTGGCGAATGTAAATCACGATACGCGCGATATCGCCGCCAGTATCTCTTCCGGCTCTTTTCAGACCGCCGGAATGGTAATATTACCTTGTTCAATCAAAACGCTTTCAGGCATCGTCCACAGTTACACCGATGGACTGCTTACCCGTGCGGCAGACGTGGTGTTGAAAGAACGCCGCCCGCTGGTGCTGTGCGTGCGTGAAACGCCGCTGCATCTGGGGCATCTGCGGCTGATGACGCAGGCGGCAGAAATTGGCGCGGTGATTATGCCGCCAGTCCCGGCATTCTATCATCGCCCGCAAACGCTAGATGATGTGATTAATCAAACAGTTAACCGCGTACTCGACCAGTTTGATATCTCCCTTCCACAGGATCTGTTCACCCGCTGGCAAGGGGCGTAAAACCGTTCCATCAGCGTGCAAAGAAACATCCGTTGCCCTGTTTCAGGGCAATTTTGTAACCGCGATCATATCCTCAACATTTAATTCGTTAAAACTCCACGAAACGCTGCGGTTCAACCGTCAGACCTGCTATCTTCAAAATCAGGACATTATTGCAACGTTTTATTAACATATTTAACGTCGAATATCCTCATCGACGCGAAAATGGCATAAGACCTGCATGAAAAAGTCTGCAAACACACAACACAACGTAAAACATAATAAAATTACGCCACTTGAGGGTTATGTATGAAGAAGACGGTTCTTGCTTTGTCTTTGCTGGTAGGACTCTCCGCCACCGCGGCCAGCTACGCAGCACTTCCGCAGACGGTTCGTATTGGTACAGATACAACGTACGCACCTTTTTCCTCTAAAGATGCCAAAGGCGACTTTGTCGGCTTTGATATCGATCTGGGAAATGAGATGTGTAAGCGCATGCAGATTAAATGTACCTGGGTAGCCAGCGACTTTGACGCGCTGATCCCGTCGCTGAAAGCGAAAAAAATTGATGCCATCATCTCCTCGCTTTCAATCACTGAGAAGCGTCAGCAAGAGATTGCGTTCTCAGACAAGCTTTACGCAGCAGACTCACGTCTGATCGCTGCGAAAGGTTCCCCAATTCAACCGACTCTTGATTCCCTTAAAGGTAAACATGTTGGCGTACTGCAAGGCTCGACTCAGGAAGCCTATGCTAATGACAACTGGCGCAGCAAAGGCGTAGATGTGGTGGCCTATGCGAACCAGGACCTTATCTATTCTGACCTGACAGCGGGTCGTCTGGACGCGGCGTTGCAGGATGAAGTCGCGGCCAGCGAAGGCTTCCTGAAGCAGCCTGCCGGTAAGGACTACGCTTTTGCTGGTCCGTCGGTGAAAGATAAAAAATACTTTGGTGACGGCACAGGGATTGGCTTGCGCAAAGATGATGCAGAGCTGAAAGCTGCTTTCGATAAAGCGCTGGGCGAACTGCGCAAAGACGGCACCTACGACAAAATGGCGAGCAAGTATTTTAACTTCAATGTCTACGGCGATTAATACGCCGCAGCGGGGAATGGACTGCACCATTGCGGGTAACCATTACGGTGCATAATAAATTCAGTGCACTGTTTTGGTGCTTTTGTCGCTGTCTTAATAAGCATGAGTGCATACTTAAGCGCTTTTCATGCAAATAAATACCGTCGACAGGGTAGAATGCTTTGCCTTGTCGGCCCGATTAATGGCACGATAACTGCACCTGGTCCTGTAAAGATCCCCTATAAAAGACAGTCTGTTGAGGATAGTTATGAAAAAACTGGTGTTGTCTCTTTCTCTGGTCCTGGCTTTCTCCAGTGCTACCGCAGCATTTGCAGCCATTCCGCAAAAAATTCGTATCGGTACCGATCCTACTTATGCGCCGTTCGAATCGAAAAATGCACAGGGTGAATTAGTCGGTTTTGATATCGATCTGGCTAAAGAGCTGTGCAAACGTATCAATACACAATGTACCTTCGTGGAAAACCCGCTGGACGCGCTTATCCCTTCGTTAAAAGCGAAGAAAATCGATGCGATTATGTCCTCGCTTTCCATCACTGAAAAACGTCAGCAGGAAATCGCCTTTACCGACAAGCTTTATGCAGCCGACTCGCGTCTGGTTGTCGCTAAAGATTCTGCTATTCAGCCAACCATTGAGTCGCTGAAAGGTAAACGTGTTGGCGTGCTGCAGGGCACGACTCAGGAAACCTTCGGCAACGAGCACTGGGCGCCAAAAGGCATTGAAATTGTCTCTTATCAGGGGCAAGACAATATCTATTCTGACCTGACTGCTGGGCGTATTGATGCTGCTTTCCAGGATGAAGTCGCAGCCAGCGAAGGCTTCCTGAAACAGCCGGTCGGTAAAGATTACAAATTCGGCGGCCCATCTGTAAAAGATGAGAAGTTATTCGGCGTGGGTACCGGTATGGGGCTGCGCAAAGATGATAACGAACTGCGCGAAGCACTGAACAAAGCCTTTGCCGAGATGCGAGCTGACGGTACTTACGAGAAGCTGGCGAAAAAGTACTTCGATTTTGATGTTTACGGCGGTTAATCACCGCAGGTGCTGATAAAGCCCGTAGATTTTTGACGTGTTGAATTTATGCCTGATGGCGCTGTGCGTATCCGGTCTACAGCGATTTTGTAGGCCGGATAAGGCAAAGTCGCCATCCCGCATTTAACAGTTTGTCTGAAATCAAAAGAGGCTTATTACTCCACCACACACGACAGGACAGGCAGCATGTTGTATGGCTTTTCAGGTGTTATTTTACAGGGCGCAATTGTTACGCTGGAGCTGGCACTTAGCTCGGTGGTACTGGCGGTTCTGATAGGCCTTGTCGGCGCGGCAGCAAAGCTGTCGCAAAGCCGGGCGCTGGCGCTTATTTTCGAAGGGTACACAACGCTTATCCGCGGCGTGCCCGATCTGGTCTTAATGCTGCTCATCTTTTACGGATTACAAATCGCGCTGAATACCCTTACCGATGCAATTGGTATCAGCCAGATTGATATCGATCCGATGGTCGCGGGTATTATTACGCTCGGGTTTATCTACGGAGCCTATTTTACCGAAACATTTCGTGGCGCATTTATGGCCGTGCCAAAAGGCCATATTGAAGCCGCGACGGCATTCGGTTTTACCAGTTCACAAATATTTCGCCGCATTATGTTCCCGGCGATGATGCGCTATGCCTTACCGGGAATTGGCAACAACTGGCAGGTCATTCTTAAGGCCACGGCGCTGGTATCGTTGCTCGGCCTGGAAGACGTGGTGAAAGCCACTCAGCTTGCCGGAAAAAGTACCTGGGAGCCGTTCTATTTTGCCGTAGTGTGCGGGGTCATCTATCTGGTGTTTACCACAGTTTCTAATGGTGTGCTGCTGTACCTTGAGCGCCGCTATTCCGTGGGTGTGAAGAGGGCTGACCTGTGATTGAGATTATTCAGGAATACTGGAAGTCCCTGCTGTGGACCGACGGGTATCGCTACACCGGCGTGGCTATCACCCTGTGGCTTCTGATTTCATCGGTGGTGATGGGCGGGATACTGGCGCTGTTTTTGGCAATTGGTCGTGTTTCCAGTAATAAATTTATCCAGTTTCCCATCTGGCTGTTCACCTATATTTTTCGTGGGACGCCGCTGTACGTCCAGTTGCTGGTGTTTTATTCCGGGATGTATACGCTGGAGATAGTCAAAGGCACGGACTTCCTCAACGCGTTTTTCCGCAGTGGGCTAAATTGCACCGTGCTGGCGCTGACGCTGAATACCTGCGCCTATACCACGGAGATTTTCGCCGGGGCTATTCGTTCCGTACCCCATGGTGAGATTGAAGCCGCGCGCGCTTACGGTTTCTCGTCGTTTAAACTGTATCGCTGCATTATTTTGCCTTCCGCGCTGCGTATTGCGCTGCCGGCTTACAGCAATGAAGTTATTTTAATGCTGCACTCCACGGCGCTGGCGTTTACCGCAACGGTGCCTGATTTGTTGAAAATCGCCCGCGATATCAACTCGGCAACGTATCAGCCGTTTACCGCCTTCGGTATTGCCGCTGTTCTGTATTTGATTATTTCGTATGTCCTGATCAGTCTGTTCCGTAAAGCGGAAAAACGCTGGTTGCAGCATGTATCCTCTAAATGATTCGAGTAACACGATGTCTGAAAATAAATTAAACGTTATCGATTTACATAAGCACTACGGCGAACATGAAGTGCTGAAAGGGGTATCGCTGCAGGCCAATGCGGGTGATGTTATCAGTATTATTGGCTCGTCAGGTTCCGGTAAAAGTACCTTCCTGCGCTGCATTAACTTTCTCGAGAAACCGAGCGCCGGGTCGATTGTGGTGAGTGGTCAGAACATTGGTCTGGTACGCGACAAAGACGGCCAGCTTAAGGTTGCAGACAAAAATCAGCTGCGCTTGCTGCGCACGCGACTGACGATGGTCTTTCAGCACTTTAATCTGTGGAGCCACATGACGGTGCTGGAAAACGTGATGGAAGCGCCGATCCAGGTGTTGGGGCTGAGCAAGCAGGACGCTCGCGAACGTGCGGTGAAGTATCTGGCGAAAGTGGGTATTGATGAGCGCGCTCAGGGCAAATATCCGGTGCATCTGTCCGGTGGTCAGCAGCAGCGTGTCTCCATTGCTCGTGCGCTGGCGATGGAACCGGAAGTGTTACTGTTTGATGAACCCACGTCGGCGCTTGACCCGGAGCTGGTGGGCGAAGTGCTGCGCATTATGCAACAACTGGCCGAAGAGGGAAAAACCATGGTGGTCGTGACCCACGAAATGGGGTTTGCCCGTCATGTCTCCACGCACGTGATTTTCCTGCATCAAGGGAAGATTGAAGAAGAGGGCGATCCGGAGCAGGTATTTGGTAATCCGCAAAGTCCGCGTTTGCAGCAGTTCCTCAAAGGTTCGTTGAAGTAAGTCACCTGCCCGGAGGCGCTACGCTTTCCGGGCCTGGGATTTTAGCGCGTCGCACTCCAGACGATAAACCCAGTCGTCGTAGGCGATACCATCAATCTCATACGCCTTTTCCAGCACCTGCGTACGCACGAACCCCGTTTTTTCCAGAATCCGTATTGAGCCCTTATTATCCGCCAGTGCGTAAGCATTTATCGCTGTGACCGCCGCGTGCTCGAAGGCGTACTGGCACACCGCGCGTACGGCTTCGCTGGCAATACCTTTCCCCTGCGCCTGTGGCATGATGGCGTAGCCGAGGTCGGCTTCGTGCGGGTAGAGATGGCTGATTTGCAGACCAATATCGCCGAGCGGCGTCGGGTTGTTGTGCTCGCGGATGACAAAAGTGTGCTGTGCGGCAAGGCGTCTGGCGAATAACAGACGCGTATCTTTCGCCGGGGCGATGTTGCCCATATAGCGCATGACTTCAGGACATTCACGTAGTTTCTGGAAAAATGACCAGTCAGAAAACTGAAACAAAGAGAGGGTAAGTCGGGGAGTCGAAATTATCGCCATAACGTCGCCATTGCAGAAATCTGGCCTATAACCTTACCACCACAACGGCGACCGTGAATAGCGCTTAGGGGTTATCGGATGACATCCGCCAGCGCTTCTTCTAAATCGTACCAGCGAAACGCGAAACCGGAGGCTTCCAGGCGTTTTGGCAACGCTCGCTGCCCGCCGAGAACCAGCACTGAAGATTCGCCCATCAGCAACCGCATTGCGGTGGCGGGAACGCGCAGAATGGCAGGACGGTTCAGGGCGTGGCCCAGCGCGTGGGCAAACTGCTCATTGTGCACCGGGTACGGTGAAACCATATTGAAGGGACCGCGCAGATCGTTATCCAGCAGCCAGAGAATTCCGTTGACCATATCATCAATATGGATCCAGGCCATATACTGGCGTCCGTTGCCAATTGGTCCGCCTAAGCCAAGACGAAACGGCGGGACCATTTTCGCCAGAATGCCGCCAGCAGAGGCCAGTACCACGCCGGTGCGCAGCATACACACGCGGGTTTTGTCGCTTTGCGCGGTGCTGGCAATTTGCTCCCAGCGGGCGCACAGCTTATGGGTAAATTCGTTATGCGGCGGCTCTTCTTCTGTGACCACCACTTCGCCTAAATCGCCGTAGTAACCGGTAGCGGAACCGGAGATTAGCACTGCGGGCGGTGTCTCGCTGGCATTGATTAAATCGACCAGCTTCTGCGTGATGACCCAGCGGCTCTGACACAGGCGTTCCTTTTGCTGGGCACTCCAGCGCTTGTCCGCAATCGGCTCTCCGGCAAGGTTAATGACGGCATCAATGTCATTGAGATTTTGCCGCTCTTCCAGCCCTTTGGACAGCGTAACCCGGGAGTCGAGAATCTGACGCGCCTTATCAGGAGAACGGGTCACTACGGTTATCTGATGCCCCAGCTCCAGCAAGCGGGGGATCAGATGACGTCCAATCAGGCCAGTACCGCCGGTAATCAGAATCTGCATGTCGCCTCCCGGGTTATGTTTAGCGCTGCCAGCTCAGCGTCATAGAGACTGAGTCGGCGTAACGTAATGCGTGAAGTTTATCTATCTCTACTTGAGCATAAGTGACCCAGTGATGTTCGCGTGCGATGTCGAGCACATCTTGAGTTAATTTTTCTAACAATGAGAAGCGGTTACCCTCCACGTGGGCAATGATGCTCTTGGTGATAGTGCGATAATTCAGCGCGTCGTTGATATCTTCGCTGGTACGGGCTTTGTCTGCCGGGTAGTGAATGGCAATGTTGATGACGATATCCTGGCGGTTAAGGATCTCCTCTTCTTTGATGCCGATAAAAGTGCGCAGACGAAGGTTTTTTATACGAATAATTGCGTCAGGTTGTGACATTGCAGGTTTCCTCCATGTATGAACCTTTGCATGATACACGAGAACCGAATCGCGTCACCGCTTCTCACTTTGTGCTTGTTGCATGGCGCGTTCCGTTGCGGGACGCGTACGGATGCGTTCATGCCAGTTATTGACCGCCGGGTAGTTGTCGAGGTCGATGCGCTGACGCTGATGGGCGTGGATCCACGGCCAGCAGGCAATGTCGGCAATGCTGTAGTGATCGCCTCCCAGCCAGGGGGACGTTTCCAGACGTTTATTCATCACGTTGTACAGGCGCTGGGTTTCAACCTGGTATCTTTCAATGGCGTAGGGAATCGTTTGTGGGGCGTAGTGGCTAAAATGATGATTCTGACCCAGCATGGGTCCGAGGCCGCTGACCTGCCAGAACAACCACTGCAGTGTAGTGTGGCGTTCACGTAACTCACCGCTCAGCAGCTTACCGCTCTTTTCTGCCAGATAGAGTAAAATTTCTCCGGACTCAAACAGGCTGATGGGCTTTCCGCCGTCTACCGGGACACTGTCGATAATGGCCGGGATTTTATTGTTTGGTGAGATTTGCAGAAAATCAGGGTGAAACTGGCTACCTTTGCTGATATCGACATGAATCAGACGGTATTGCAGTTGTGCCTCTTCAAGAAACAGCGTGATTTTGTGACCGTTTGGCGATGGAGTGTAATAGAGATCGATCATTTTCAGCGTCCGTTTTGTCATGAACCGGGTCATAACAAGTATAGAGCCTGTTGGCGTGCGTGAGTTTTCATCAAGTGACAGTGAGAGAAAGACTCTATATTTTGAAGGCAAGCCAATACATTTCAGAGGACATTATGAGCAAATCTGCAATTACGCTGTGGTCAGATGCCAATTTTTTTTCCCCTTACGTGCTGTCTGTTTATGTCGCTCTGCAAGAGAAAGGACTGCCTTTTACGCTGAAAACCGTTGATCTCAACAGCGGCGAACACTTGCAACCTTCATGGCAAGGGTATGCGTTAACGCGGCGCGTACCGGTGCTTGAAATCGACGTTTTCGAGCTGAGCGAATCATCAGCGATTACCGAGTTCCTGGAAGAGAGCTTTGCACCACCGCAGTGGGAACGTATCTACCCACACGATGTGCAAAAGCGCGCGCGGGCGCGCCAGGTTCAGGCGTGGATCCGCAGCGATCTGATGCCTATCCGTGAAGAACGCTCAACGGACGTAGTTTTTGCTGGCGTGAAGAAAGGTCCGTTAAGCGAAGCGGGAAAAGTCAGTGCGGAGAAATTGTTCGCCACTGCGAGCCATTTATTGAGCCACGGGAAGCAGAATTTATTTGGCGAATGGTGTATTGCCGACTGCGATTTAGCGCTAATGCTGAATCGTCTGGTCCTTAACGGCGATGAGGTTCCCGAAGCGCTTGCAGAATATGCCGCCTTCCAGTGGCAGCGCGCTTCAGTCCAGCGTTTTATCGCGCTTTCAGCGAAGCGTTCCTGCTGAAAAACGGGGCGTAATCCAGTATCATTACAGGGTACTTTTCAACGAGGAGTGAGTGATGAAACTGATGTTCGCATCGGACATTCATGGTTCGTTGCCAGCCACGGAACGCGTACTTGAACGGTTTGCCGCAAGCGGTGCGCAATGGCTGGTGATATTGGGTGATGTTTTAAACCACGGACCGCGTAATGCGCTCCCGGAAGGCTATGCGCCTGCGCAGGTTGCTGAGCGGTTGAATGCGCTGGCAGCGCGGATTATCGCGGTGCGTGGCAATTGTGACAGCGAAGTGGATCAGATGCTTCTGCATTTTCCGATGACCGCGCCGTGGCAGCAAATTCTGACAGAAAACCAGCGACTCTTTTTGACGCACGGGCATCTTTTTGGCCCGCAAAATATGCCGGCGCTCAACGTGGGAGATGTGCTGGTTTATGGGCATACACATTTGCCCGTCGCTGAGCGTCAAGGGGATGTTTACCACTTCAATCCCGGCTCGGTAAGCATCCCGAAAGGGGGCTTTGCGGCAAGTTACGGGATTCTGGATGATAATGTTCTCAGCGTAATGGCACTCAATGATCAAAGTGTTATTGCACAGGTCGAGATTAATCCGTAATTTACCCCACAAACATAAACGCGCCGTAAGAGCGCAAGAAAAAAGAAGGTTTCCTGATGGTGGAACAGCGTCGTTTGGCAAGTACGGAATGGGTGGATATTGTGAATGAAGACAACGAAGTCATTGCACAATCCAGCCGGGAACAAATGCGGGCGCAACGCTTACGCCATCGTGCAACGTATATCGTCGTGCATGATGGTATGGGCAAAATTCTGGTTCAGCGTCGTACTGAGACAAAAGATTTTTTGCCCGGCATGCTGGATGCCACCGCTGGCGGTGTTGTGCAGGCTGACGAGCAACTACTGGATTCAGCGCGCCGTGAAGCGGAAGAGGAACTGGGGATTGCGGGCGTACCGTTTGCCGAGCATGGGCAGTTTTATTTTGAAGACCAGAACTGTCGCGTCTGGGGCGGGCTGTTTAGCTGTGTTTCCCACGGACCGTTTGCGCTTCAGGAAGAAGAGGTTAGTGAAGTTTGCTGGCTGACGCCGGAAGAAATTACCGCGCGCTGCGACGAATTTACGCCGGACTCACTGAAAGCCCTGGCGCTGTGGATGACCCGCAACGCTAAGAATGAAGGGGCGAAAGCCGAAAAGCAGGAAGAAGCTGAGTAAAATCTGCTCATCCGGCCTACAGCGTCGAGAAGTCGTGTAGGCCGGGCAATCGTTTGTTAATGGTAACCCATTATCTGCGCGCCAATCACCACCACGCTGGACATAATAAACAGCAGTCCCAACAGCGTGGCGCCTACCTTCAGCCAGTTACGAAAATCCACCCGACACACGCCTAACGTTGCCATCAGCGATGCCGACGTAGGATAGATAATATGACTGAATCCGTCGCCAAACTGGAAGGCCAGTACGGTGACCTGACGGTTTACGCCAACCAGATCGCCTAAGGGTGCTAATAACGGCATGGTCAATGCAGCCTGACCAGAGCCAGAAGTAACGAAGAAATTAAACACCGCCTGGAACAGCAGCATAAACCACGCCGCGATGGCGTTATCCAGCCCGCTGATGCCGTTGGCAATGCTGTGCAGCAGCGTGTTCAACACGCTGGCTTCCCCCGCTTCTCCATTACCGACCAGCAGTAATATGCCCTTGGCAAAACCGACCAGCAGGGCAGGGGCAATCATCATTCGCGCGCCTTCAGTGAATGAGGAGGCCATGATGTTGACCGTCATGCCGTTGAGACGAAAGACCACGCCGATAATGCCAATTACCAGGCCCATGGTGAAGAACTGGCTGGCTATCTCAGGAATAAACCACGCGTTGACGATCACGCCCCAGACAACCCAAATCATTACCGCAGTCAGCACCAGCAGCACCAGCCAGTCGCCCAGCGTGAAGCGTCGTTCCACAACGTCGTCCTGCTGTTCGCGAAAGAAACGGTCGGATTCATGTACCCGGGACAAAAGCGGATTCTTTTTGATGCGTGCCGCATAGGCCAGCGTGAAGGTCAGCCCTATCAGGGTCGCAACCACCCACACAATGATACGCAGGCCGGAACCAGAGAGTACCGGCACGCCCGCAATCCCCTGCGCGACGACCACGCAAAACGGGTTCATCCATGAGCTGGCGAATCCAATTTGAGTCGCAATATAGGTGACCAGAACGGTGGTGATACTGTCGTAACCTAACCGTACCATTAACGGTGCGATAATAATGGCAAAGGCGACCGCCTCTTCTCCCATGCCAAACACCGCGCCGCCTAATGAGAAGAGAACAAACAGCACCGGGATAAACAGGACTTCGTTTCCTCGCGTATGGCGGATGAGCGCCAGGATGCCGTTATCGATGGTTCCGGTACGCATAACGATGCCGAATGCGCCGCCAATCACCAGCATAAACATAATAATGCCGACGGCAGTGCCGAATTTAGAGCCGGAGGTTAACCCTTCAAACGGAAAATTCATCAAGCCCGGGCGCTCATCACCGGTGGTGAAAAACTGCACCCGGTGATACTGCTCTTCGCCCGCGTCGTTGGTCAGAATTCGAAAAGAGTGGGGGTCGACCACCTTACGGGTTTTGGTTTGTCCATCAACCTGATACTGCACTTCCTGACTGTCGAACATCCCGACGGGAACAACCCATGTCGCCAGACTGGTTAAAATGGCAACGAAAAAAATAATCACCAACGTATCGGGCATCGCCCATTTTTTAGCTGGCTGTGTTTCTGTTACTGCTGACATGAAAGACTATCCCTGTTGCAATGCAAAAGAGGATAAGTATGCAAACAGGAGAATAGTTATTCATTGATGCAGCGCATCCTGGCAAATGTTTCAGAATATGCCAACGAGAAAAACAGGTATAAAAAAACCGGAAATATAAGCTATTTCCGGTTTAATAAGCAGAAGTGTTGCCGGATAAGACATCCGGCACACTCGACAGATTACTGCTGCTGTTGGGAAGACTGGATCGCGGTCAGAGCGATGGTGTAGACGATGTCGTCAACCAGCGCGCCACGAGACAGGTCGTTCACAGGCTTGCGCATACCCTGCAGCATCGGCCCGATGGAGATCAGGTCGGCAGAACGCTGTACCGCTTTGTAGGTGGTGTTGCCGGTGTTCAGATCCGGGAAGATGAACACGGTAGCACGACCTGCAACCGGAGAGTTCGGCGCTTTGGATTTTGCTACGTCAGCCATAACGGCGGCGTCATACTGCAGCGGACCGTCGATCATCAGGTCAGGACGTTTTTCCTGCGCCAGACGCGTGGCTTCACGAACTTTTTCTACGTCGCTACCTGCACCAGAAGTACCGGTGGAGTAGGAGAGCATTGCTACGCGCGGTTCGATACCGAAGGCAATGGCGGATTCAGCGGACTGAATCGCGATTTCTGCCAGTTGCTCTGCAGTCGGATCCGGGTTGATCGCGCAGTCGCCGTATACGTAAACCTGATCCGGCAGCAGCATGAAGAACACGGAAGACACCAGGGAACTACCCGGTGCAGTTTTGATCAGCTGCAGCGGCGGACGGATGGTGTTCGCGGTGGTATGAACTGCACCAGAAACCAGACCGTCAACGTCGTCCTGTTCCAGCATTAGGGTACCGAGAACCACGTTGTCTTCCAGCTGTTCGCGGGCAACGGTTTCGGTCATACCTTTGTTTTTACGCAGTTCGACCAGGCGAGCAACGTAGCTTTCGCGAACCACATCTGGATCAACGATTTCTACGCCAGCGCCCAGCTCAACGCCCTGAGAGGCCGCAACGCGGGTGATCTCATCCGGGTTGCCCAGCAGTACGCAGGTTGCGATACCGCGTTCAGCACAGATAGCCGCTGCTTTAACGGTACGCGGCTCGTCACCTTCCGGCAGAACAACACGCTTGCCGGCTTTACGTGCCAGCTCGGTCAGCTGATAACGGAACGCTGGCGGAGACAGACGACGGCTGCGCTCAGAGGTCGCGGTCAGGGATTCAATCCAGTCAGCGTTGATGTAGTTAGCAACGTATTCCTGAACTTTCTCAATACGTTCGTGATCGTCAACCGGAACTTCCAGGTTGAAGCTCTGCAGGCTCAGAGAGGTCTGCCAGGTGTTGGTGTTCACCATGAATACCGGCAGGCCGGTTTCAAATGCACGTTCGCACAGTTTAGTGATACGCGCGTCCATTTCGTAGCCGCCAGTCAGCAGCAGGGCACCGATTTCCACGCCGTTCATGGCTGCCAGGCATGCTGCAACCAGCACGTCAGGACGATCGGCGGAAGTCACCAGCAGAGAACCGGCACGGAAGTGCTCCAGCATGTGCGGAATGCTGCGTGCGCAGAAAGTCACAGACTTCACGCGACGGGTATTGATATCACCTTCGTTAACGATAGTGGCGTTCAGATGACGCGCCATATCGATTGCACGCGTTGCGATCAGATCGAAGCTCCATGGCACCGCGCCCAGAACCGGCAGCGGGCTGGATTCTTGCAGTTTAGCCGGATCAACTTTGATCACTTTTGCTTTGGAAGAGTCGTCGAAAATCTCGGACAGATCCGGGCGAGTACGGCCCTGCTCATCAACCGGTGCGTTCAGTTTGTTAACGATTACGCCGGTGATGTTGGTGTTTTTCGCGCCGCCGAAGCTGCTGCGAGTCAGTTCAATACGCTCGTTCAGCTGTTCCGGGGTATCGGTACCCTGAGACATTACGAAGACGATTTCTGCGTTCAGCGTTTTCGCGATTTCGTAGTTCAGAGACTGCGCGAACTGATGTTTGCGGGTTGGGACCAGGCCTTCAACCAGTACAACTTCAGCGTCTTTAGTGTTCGCGTGGTAGTTCGCGATGATCTCTTCCATCAGCACATCTTTCTGATTGCTGGACAACAGAGATTCAACGTGGCTCATCTTCAGCGGCTCAGCGGCTGGCAGAGAAGAGTTAGCACGGACGATGCTGGTAGTCTGGTCTGGCGCATCGCCACCGGCACGCGGTTGAGAGATCGGCTTGAAGACGCTCAGACGAACGCCTTTGCGTTCCATTGCGCGGATCACGCCAAGGCTGACGCTGGTCAGACCGACGCTGGTTCCGGTAGGGATCAGCATAATAATACGGGACACGGTTTATCCTCTTTCGTTACCGTCGATGTAGACGGGTTACAAAACAGCACCGCCAGCTAGGCTGGCGGTGTGAAATCAGGCAGTCAGACGGCTCGCGTCTTGCGCGATAACCAGTTCTTCGTTGGTTGGGATAACCACCGCAGGACGGGTACCTTCTTTGTTGATGAAACCAGATTTGCCGAAACGTGCGGCCAGGTTACGTTCGTGGTCAACTTCAAAGCCCAGAACGCCCAGTTTGCCCAGAGACAGTTCACGAACCATCGCTGCGTTTTCACCAATACCACCGGTGAAGACAACTGCATCCAGACGACCATCCATCAGCGCAGTGTAAGAACCGATGTATTTCGCCAGACGGTGACAGTAAACGTCCATTGCACGTTTAGCGTCTTCTTTAGTCGCGTAGTTATCTTCAACATAACGGCAGTCGCTGGTGACTTCGGTCAGACCCAGCAGGCCGGACTCTTTGGTCAGCATTTTGTTGATCTGGTCAACGCTCATGCCCAGGGTGTCGTGCAGGTGGAAGATGATCGCCGGGTCGATGTCACCGGAACGCGTACCCATCACCAGACCTTCCAGCGGGGTCAGACCCATGGAGGTATCAACACATTTACCGTTACGGATAGCAGATACAGAACCGCCGTTGCCCAGGTGGCAAGTGATGATGTTGAGCTCATCAACCGGTTTGTTCAGAATTTTTGCCGCTTCCTGAGTCACGAAGAAGTGGCTGGTACCGTGCGCGCCGTAACGACGAACACCGTGTTCTTTGTACAGGCTGTATGGCAGAGCATAGAGGTAAGACTCTTCCGGCATGGTCTGATGGAACGCGGTGTCGAACACAGCCACGTTTTTGTCTTTCAGATTCGGGAAGGATTTCAGCGCTTCTGCGATACCGATCAGGTGTGCAGGGTTATGCAGCGGTGCAAAAGAGGCTGCGTCTTTGATACCCTGAATAACAGAATCGTCGATAACCACAGAGCCGGTGTATTTCTCGCCGCCGTGAACAACACGGTGACCAATCGCAGTCAGCTGAGCAGACAGTTCTGGTTTTTGTGCCAGAATAGTATTAACGATAAAATTCAGCGCTTCACTGTGAGCGGCGCCTGCACCTAAAGCCGCTTCTTGTTTACCGCCGTCCATTTTCCACTTGATACGTGCTTCTGGGAGATGGAAACATTCGGCTAAACCAGAGAGGTATTCTTCACCGTTTACTGCATCGATGATGGCAAATTTCAGTGAGGAGCTACCGCAGTTCAGAACCAGTACTAACTTACTCGACATGGAAGTACCTATTTATGATACGTGGCTAAAAAAACGTCAGGAAGTCATAGAGCGTAGCGCATGATGACACCGACGTTTATGATTAACATCATGCGCCATAGTCTTTTTGGGCACGATGGAATAAATACCTTTGAGTCTATGTCATTTTGCGTATTTTTCAGCCAATGGCATACTATGTGTCAATTTGACGACTCAATGATTTTGGACTAAAGGCCTTACAGGCCGGCACAGGATACCTGAATGTGGGTATTAAAGACAAAATGTTTTGAACGATGTCCTTTGTAGTTGTTGTTTTGCACAAATTTTTTAATTTTTATATGTGAAGTTGAGGTAACCGCCATGTCGACACCGGATAATCGTTCCGTCAATTTTTTTAGCTTGTTTCGCCGGGGGCAGCACTATGCGAAGACGTGGCCAATGGAAAAGCGCCTCGCACCTGTGTTTGTAGAGAACCGCGTGATCCGCATGACGCGTTACGCGATCCGTTTTATGCCGCCTATCGCCGTCTTCACCTTATGCTGGCAAATTGCGTTAGGTGGGCAGTTGGGACCGGCCGTGGCGACTGCGCTGTTTGCGCTCAGCCTGCCGATGCAGGGCATGTGGTGGCTGGGTAAACGTTCTGTAACGCCGCTGCCGCCTTCAATACTCAACTGGTTCTACGAAGTTCGGGGTAAATTGCAAGAAGCCGGGCAGGCGCTCACTCCGGTAGAAGGAAAGCCTGATTATCAGGCGCTGGCTGACACGCTTAAGCGCGCCTTCAAACAACTGGATAAAACTTTCCTTGATGATTTGTAATTGACCCCTGATTACGCATATAAAAGAAGGCACAAGATGCCTTCTTTTTTTTCATCGCAGTAGTAGTGATACAGGAGTCCCAAATGGAAATGACCAACGCTCAACGTCTGATTTTGTCTAATCAGTACAAAATGATGACTATGCTCGATCCCACTAACGCCGAGCGTTATCGTCGTTTGCAGACGATTATTGAACGCGGTTACGGCTTGCAGATGCGCGAGCTGGATCGTGAGTTTGGTGAGCTGACGGAAGAAACCTGTCGTACGATTATCGATATTATGGAGATGTATCACGCATTACATGTGTCCTGGACTAATCTTAAGGACGCGCAGGCTATTGATGAGCGCCGCGTGACCTTCCTTGGCTTTGACGCCGCAACGGAAGCCCGTTACCTCGGGTACGTACGTTTTATGGTTAATGTGGAAGGTCGTTATACCCACTTTGATGCGGGTACGCATGGCTTCAACGCCCAGACCCCGATGTGGGAAAAATATCAGCGTATGCTGAATGTCTGGCACTCTTGCCCGCGCCAGTATCACCTGAGTGCGAATGAAATTAACCAAATCATTAATGCCTGAGGGGGCGAGCGTGCAGTGCAAAGGTTTTCTGTTTGATCTGGATGGAACGCTGGTCGATTCCTTACCCGCAGTAGAACGCGCGTGGTGCAACTGGGCCGATCGTTTTGGCCTCGATCACGCCGAGGTGCTCGGCTTTATTCATGGCAAGCAGGCCATTACCTCCCTGCGACACTTTATGGTGGGCAAATCTGAGGCTGAGATCGCCGCGGAATTCACCCGCCTGGAGCAGATCGAAGCGACGGAAACCGCGGGGATCACTGCGCTGCCGGGAGCGGTTGATTTACTCAACCACCTCAATAAAGCGGGTATTCCATGGGCGATTGTGACCTCCGGATCCATGCCGGTCGCACGAGCGCGTCATCGTGTCGCGGGGCTGCCTTCTCCTGAAGTGTTTGTCACCGCCGAGCGGGTAAAAAGAGGCAAACCCGAGCCAGACGCCTATCTGTTAGGCGCCCAGCTTCTGGGTCTTGCGCCACAGGAATGCGCGGTGGTGGAAGATGCGCCCGCTGGGGTGCTTTCAGGACTGGCTGCAGGGTGTCATGTGATAGCGGTCAACGCGCCTGTGGACACGCCGCGTCTGGATGAGGTCGATTTTTCGCTGACCAGTCTGGAACATATTTCTGTGACCAAACAGCCTAACGGAAATGTGGTCGTGGTAAGAAATACCTGAACATGATTTAGCCCCAGATTGTTGGGGCTTTTTTATGGCAGAATCGATCCATCCCTCTCATTTAACAAGGATATGTTGTGAACGGTGAATTGACATGGGTTCTCTCATTGCTGGCGATTGCCGTCGTCTTGTTTGTCACTGGCAGAGTGCGTATGGACGCGGTCGCTTTGCTGGTCATCATTGCCTTTGTTCTGAGCGGAACATTGAGCATCACAGAAGCCTTTTCCGGATTCAGCGATCCTAACGTTATTTTGATAGCGGCATTATTCATTATCGGCGACGGCCTGGTGCGTACCGGGGTGGCGACGGTAATGGGTGCCTGGCTGGTGAAGGTGGCTGGCAGCAGTGAAGTCAAAATGCTGGTGTTGCTGATGATTACCGTTGCCGGGCTCGGGGCGTTTATGAGTTCGACCGGCGTGGTCGCCATCTTTATCCCGGTGGTCTTAAGCGTTTCCATGCGCATGGAAATTTCCCCTTCACGCCTGATGATGCCGCTGAGCTTTGCCGGCTTGATAAGCGGCATGATGACGCTGGTGGCGACGCCGCCTAACCTGGTCGTCAACAGTGAACTGTTACGTGAAGGACTCAACGGGTTCAGCTTTTTTAGCGTTACCCCGCTGGGGCTGGTGGTTCTGGTACTCGGCATAATTTATATGCTGCTGATGCGCTTTATGCTCAAGGGAGAAGATTCCAGGCAGCCGGGAGACGGCTGGAAACGCCGGACCTTTCGCGATCTGATTAAAGAATATCGCCTGACCGGGCGCGCGCGTCGCCTGGCGATTCGTCCCGGTTCTCCTATGATTGGCCAGCGTCTGGATGATCTGAAGCTGCGTGAGTGCTACGGGGCAAACGTGATTGGCGTGGAACGCTGGCGTCGCTTTCGTCGCGTAATAGTCGACGTTAACGGGGTTTCTGAGTTTCGCGCCCGTGACGTATTGCTGATTGATATGTCCGCGGCCGATGTCGACCTGCGTGAATTTTGCAGTGAACAGTTTCTGGAACCGATGGTACTGCGCGGCGAATACTTCTCGGAGCAGGCGCTTGATGTGGGGATGGCCGAGATCTCTCTGATCCCTGAATCGGAATTGATCGGCAAAACGGTACGGGAAATCGCTTTTCGTACCCGTTACGGGCTGAATGTCGTTGGGCTGAAGCGCGATGGCGCGGCTCTGGCTGGAGCGGTGGTGGATGAGCCATTGCTGATGGGCGATATCATATTAGTGGTGGGCAACTGGAAGCTCATCACACTGTTGGGACAAAAAGGGCGTGATTTTGTCGTGCTGAATATGCCCGAGGAAGTCAGTGAAGCTTCTCCGGCGCACAGCCAGGCACCGCATGCGATTTTCTGTCTGGTGCTGATGGTTGCTCTGATGCTCACTGATGAAATTCCCAATACGGTGGCTGCGATCATCGCTTGTCTACTGATGGGGAAATTTCGCTGTATTGATGCCGAAAGTGCCTATAAAGCGATTCACTGGCCAAGCATTATTTTGATTGTCGGGATGATGCCCTTCGCGCTGGCTTTACAAAAAACCGGCGGTGTCGACTTGGTGGTGAAAGGGCTGATGGATGTCGGTGGCGGGTATGGCCCGTATATGATGTTGGGCTGCCTGTTCGTGCTGTGTGCGACTATCGGGTTATTTATCTCCAACACCGCGACGGCGGTGCTGATGGCGCCAATCGCGCTGGCGGCTGCAAAGTCGATGGGCGTTTCACCGTATCCTTTTGCGATGGGGATTGCGATGGCAGCATCCGCAGCCTTTATGACACCGGTCTCTTCGCCGGTAAACACTCTGGTGCTCGGACCTGGCAACTACAGCTTTAGCGATTTCGTGAAGATTGGCGTACCGTTTACCATCATTGTGATGGCGGTGTGCGTGGTGATGATCCCGATGCTGTTTCCGTTTTGATTTTGTTGGCGGATGGCGACGGGGATATCTTCGCCGCCACCGGGTCATGCGTTTATAGCGGAGAATCCTGGCTGATTTCATCTAATGAGAGGTGAAAACTCGGGACAAACACGTCCATAAAGTAGTCCATCTCTTCGCTGCGTCGCGACTCCAGCGTTTTTTCCAGACGCGTCTTGGCAAGCAGGAATTCGTTATTACCGGCAGAGAGTTCCTCCAGACACTTCAGATACGCGCACAGGGCATCGGCCTGTTTAACAATCGATCTCTCTTCTTCACTTAAGGCATGTTCATCAATGAGCGGCGCAAAAATATCGCGCAGTTCATCAGGTACCATATCGACCAGCTTTTGCTGAGCAATTTTCTCTATCGCTTTATATTCCTGCGCAATCTGCGAGTTGAAATATTTCACCGGGGTAGGGAGATCACCGGTCAGCACTTCTGACGCATCGTGATACATCGCCAACAGAGCAATACGCTCAGCATTAACCTGACCACCAAATTTGCGGTTTTTGATCGCGGCCAGCGCATGGGCAACCATGGCAACCTGCAGACTGTGTTCAGACACGTTTTCGGTGCGCACGTTGCGCATCAGCGGCCAGCGATTAATGAGCTTCAGACGGGAGAGGTGGGCAAAAAAATGGCTCTGCTTCATAACGACCCTTATATGATGGCAACCTAAGAGTCATTTTGCGCAGAGAAGGCTGTCAGATGCAAATACTCGTCATTCATCCGACAGCCTTTGTTTAATTACAGCTGGTGATACCCTGACAGGAAACGCTCAAATTTACTCAGCGACATTTCAATATCGTCAATACGCGGCAGCGTGACGATGCGGAAATGATCCGGCCACGGCCAGTTGAACGCTGTTCCCTGAACCAGCAGTACTTTTTCCTGCAGCAGGAAGTCGAGCACCATCTTCTGGTCGTCATGAATGTTGAAGCGTTTAGCATCAATTTTCGGGAACATATACAGCGCGCCGCGCGGTTTTACGCAGGAGACACCAGGAATGTCATTGAGCAGTTCCCAGGCGCGGTTGCGTTGTTCATACAAACGCCCACCAGGCATGATAAATTCGCTGATGCTCTGGTATCCGCCCAGTGCGGTCTGAATGGCATGTTGCGCCGGAACGTTGGCACACAGGCGCATAGAGGCCAGCATCTCAAGACCTTCAATATATCCTTTAGCATGTTTCTTCGGCCCGTTCAGCACCATCCAGCCCTGACGGAAACCGGCAACGCGATAGGTTTTTGACAGGCCATTGAAGGTGATGGTCAGCAGATCCGGCGCCATTGCAGCAATGGAGTGGTGTTCAGCGTCGTCGTAGAGAATTTTGTCGTAAATCTCATCCGCAAAGATGATGAGGTTGTTCTGGCGAGCAATCTCAACAATCTCCATCAGCAGCTCTTTAGAGTAAACAGCGCCGGTTGGGTTGTTTGGGTTGATGATGACGATCCCACGCGTACGCGGAGTGATTTTGGCGCGGATATCATCCAGGTCCGGGAACCAGTCTGATGATTCGTCACACAGGTAGTGCACGGCATTACCGCCGGAGAGCGATACAGCCGCCGTCCACAGCGGATAATCAGGAGCAGGAACCAGCATTTCGTCCCCACTGTTCAGCAATGCCTGCATAGCCTGCACAATTAATTCAGAAACGCCGTTGCCGATATAAATATCTTCCACGGTTACGTCGCGCATACCACGGGCCTGGTAATGCTGCATAATCGCTTTACGGGCGGAATAAAGGCCTTTTGAGTCGCAATATCCTTGCGCTGTTGGCAAATTGCGGATCACATCCACCAGTATTTCATCTGGCGCTTCAAACCCGAATGGCGCCGGGTTGCCGATGTTCAGTTTCAGAACTTTATTGCCTTCTTCTTCCAGGCGCTTTGCTTCCTTCAGAACCGGGCCGCGAATGTCATAACAGACGTTTTCTAATTTGCTGGATTTTTCAATGGGGGACATGAACGTTGACCTTTTTAGCTGTGAATGCCACTCCCTGCCATGGAAGTCAGCCCAGCACAATGTACTCCCACGGCGGTGAGTTTTGAAGGGTCTTTAGTAGAAGATTTTGAAAAGCTATGAAGTGATAATTAACTGTTAACAACTAAATAATGTAAATATCATGAGATAATAATCTATCTAGATGCGTTTTGTTGGTAGTATGTTTTGTTTTATTGGTTTGGTTGTGGTGATTTGTTTGGTCAAAAAAAGTTAAGCCTGTAAAGCGAAATGTCACGGGTGTCTAAGCTGGATGAGGTAATTCGAAAATACTGAGGTTTTAACTGCGGGACCTGTTATCGGCCTGATCCGTACGTGATACGGTGTGAATTCATTGTTAAGCAGAATTAATGAATTGAAGAATTCTTAATTAATTATTATTTAATATTTAAACGACATTAAATTGAATGGGCCAATAATAGCAAAACCGCTGCTCTGACATAACACCTGGTAGCCTGGAATTATTCACGATAACACTTATAAATATAGTGGTTTTAGGTTAAGATAAGTCTCATGAAATGGTAAGTAGTCTGAATTTTAAGATAATTCAAATGTTTGTTGGTTGTTCCTAACACACTGAAAAGTTAGTTTTTAATGTGTAAATTATTGTTCGTTAACTTTTTTTTAAATTTACAAAATTTACATGTTTTCCCTAAGTCAGAATCATCCAGCAGCTAAAAATTCGGCTCTTTCTCGTTGCTATATTCCGATGAATATCACGGGAATTAAAATAGCCAGGAAAGAGAATTGTTTCGTTTGTTAAACCAAATACATCCTTATTTTCACTTGGTTACACTAAGCGAAACTGCGAGGGAGGCACATTACAAATGGAGTTGTTTGATTCCAAATGCACAGCATTAACCCGGTATGACCCGCGAGTAAGTGAAAAACTATGATAAATGCAAATCGTCCGATAATTAACCTCGACCTCGATCTGCTGAGAACCTTCGTTGCTGTTGCCGACCTGAATACCTTTGCGGCTGCGGCAGCTGCGGTATGTCGAACTCAGTCTGCGGTGAGTCAGCAAATGCAGCGTCTTGAGCAACTCGTGGGGAAAGAGTTGTTCGCGCGCCATGGACGCAACAAACTACTGACCGAACATGGTATACAACTGTTGGGTTACGCCAGAAAAATACTGCGCTTTAATGATGAGGCATGCTCATCATTAATGTTTAATAATCTTCAGGGAGTGTTAACTATCGGTGCTTCTGATGAATCAGCCGATACCATACTGCCTTTCCTGCTCAACCGAATAAGTTCGGTTTATCCGAAGCTTGCGCTGGATGTGAGGGTCAAGCGTAACGCCTACATGGTGGATATGCTGAAGTCGCAAGAAGTGGACTTGGTTGTGACTACCAACCGTCCTGGCGATTTTGAATGTCTGAATCTGCGTACCTCGCCAACGCATTGGTACTGTGCTGCCGAATATATTCTGCAAAAAGGTGAGCCAGTACCGTTGGTTCTGCTGGACGATCCGAGCCCGTTTCGCGATATCGTGCTGGCGACATTAAATGCTGCTCAGATCCCGTGGCGTCTGGCTTATGTTGCTTCAACATTACCTGCGGTTCGCGCGGCGGTAAAAGCAGGGCTCGGCGTCACTGCGCGGCCTGTTGAAATGATGAGTCCAGATTTACGCGTACTGGGCGCCGCCGACGGATTACCGCCATTGCCTGATACTGAGTATCTGTTGTGCTGCGATCCGTCCACGCAAAATGAGTTGGCAGAAGTTATCTTTAAGTCGATGCAAACGTATCAAAATCCTTGGCAATACAATCAGTTTACCCCTGAAGGGGGAGATGACTCGCTGATTGTTGAAGGCGACTTTGAGTAATCCGTCACATAAAATCGTTTTAAAATGTTAGTGTAAAAAAGAGCCTCTGGTGATGAAAAAACATCCAGCGGCTCTTTTTTTATGTAAATATTGCCGCTTTATGTCATTTGCTATACTAAAACTTAACAAAATCAGAAGGTAAAAAAACGGCCTGACACCTGGCTGAAAAATAAGCAGCAGCGTTACTAATTGTTTCCATGTTAAAAAACTAGAGAAATTGTTGCTGTTTTTTATGGTGAATTAACAAAAGCGTGTCACAGATCAAGAAAATACTCCCATTTAGGGGGAGGCATCTGGGTGAATTCCTGTCAAAATAGGCGAGTATTATCTTTTTTACTTCACTACGGACACGATTCAACAACATTAAAAATGACCGATGATGCGATCGAAATTGGTCTAAATAGCACTTTATGTTAATGAAGTTGGAGCGGTGTAAAATAATGTGAGGAAACTTTTGTTAAAGTTGACAAAAGGTTATAGAAAGGAGTAAAAAACCCCATCAATTAGCTGTATAAAATGGTTTTTCACAGTGATTGTAAGGTTTTTTTTATTCCTCCCCATGAATCGATGTGGCGTTCATCTGCCGAAAAGAGCAGAGAATTTGGCGCTACTTTTGATGAGTAAGCAATGAGTATGTCAACATCCACTGAAATCATCGCTCATCACTGGGCATTCGCTATCTTTCTTATTGTTGCCATTGGCCTGTGCTGCCTGATGCTCGTCGGCGGCTGGTTTTTAGGTGGTCGCGCGCGCGCGAGATCTAAAAACGTGCCGTTTGAATCAGGTATCGACTCGGTCGGCACCGCCCGCTTGCGCCTGTCTGCCAAGTTTTATCTGGTAGCCATGTTCTTCGTTATCTTCGACGTTGAAGCGCTGTATCTGTTCGCATGGTCAACTTCTATCCGTGAAAGCGGCTGGATTGGCTTTGTGGAAGCTGCAATTTTTATTTTTGTGTTACTGGCAGGTCTGGTTTATCTGGTGCGTATTGGCGCGCTGGACTGGACGCCCGCGCGTTCACGCCGCGAGCGTATGAACCCGGAAACGAACAGTATCGCTAATCGTCAACGCTAACCGCGAGGCATTAAGATGGATTATACGCTCACCCGCATAGATCCTAACGGTGAGAACGACCGTTACCCCCTGCAAAAACAGGAGATCGTAACCGACCCCCTGGAGCAAGAAGTTAACAAAAACGTGTTCATGGGCAAGCTGCATGACATGGTTAACTGGGGCCGTAAAAACTCAATTTGGCCATATAACTTTGGCCTTTCCTGCTGCTACGTTGAGATGGTGACCTCGTTTACCGCCGTGCACGATGTGGCCCGTTTTGGTGCGGAAGTACTGCGTGCATCGCCGCGTCAGGCTGACCTGATGGTCGTAGCCGGAACCTGCTTTACCAAAATGGCGCCGGTTATTCAGCGCCTCTACGATCAGATGCTGGAACCGAAATGGGTTATTTCCATGGGCGCATGCGCCAACTCCGGCGGTATGTACGACATCTATTCTGTGGTGCAGGGCGTTGATAAATTTATTCCGGTCGATGTGTACATCCCGGGATGCCCGCCGCGTCCGGAAGCGTATATGCAGGCTCTGATGCTGCTGCAAGATTCCATTGGCAAAGAACGCCGTCCGCTCTCCTGGGTGGTTGGCGATCAGGGCGTTTATCGCGCCAATATGCAGTCAGAACGCGAGCGTAAACGCGGCGAACGTATTGCTGTAACGAATCTTCGTACACCAGACGAGATTTAATTTGCGCCTGTCGGCAGCAGCACTTCCTTCGCTTATCACTACATAAATAGCGCGAAGCACTGCCGACCACCACGGACCATTTGCAATGGTGAACAATATGACCGACTTAACCGCGCAAGACGCTGTATGGCAAACACGGGATCACCTTGATGACCCGGTCATTGGCGAACTGCGCAACCGTTTTGGGCCGGATGCCTTTACCGTTCAGGCGACTCGCACCGGGGTACCTGTTGTTTGGGTCAAGCGTGAACAATTACTGGAAGTTGGCGATTTCTTAAAGAGACTGCCGAAACCTTACGTCATGCTGTTTGACTTACACGGCATGGACGAACGTCTGCGTACGCACCGCGAAGGGTTACCTGCCGCGGATTTTTCCGTTTTCTATCACCTGATCTCCATTGAACGCAATCGCGATATCATGCTCAAGGTGGCATTGTCTGAAAACGACCTGCGCGTACCGACGTTCACCAAACTGTTCCCGAACGCCAACTGGTATGAGCGTGAAACCTGGGAAATGTTTGGCATCGACATCGAAGGTCACCCGCACCTGACGCGTCTGCTGATGCCGCATACCTGGGAAGGTCATCCGCTGCGTAAAGACTACCCGGCGCGTGCGACCGAATTCGATCCGTTTGAGCTGACTAAAGCCAAACAGGATCTGGAAATGGAATCACTGACCTTCAAACCAGAAGAATGGGGCATGAAGCGTAGTTCCGAAAACGAGGACTTCATGTTCCTCAACCTCGGTCCTAACCACCCGTCTTCTCACGGTGCGTTCCGTATTGTGCTGCAGCTTGATGGCGAAGAAATCGTCGACTGCGTGCCTGACATCGGCTACCACCACCGTGGCGCTGAAAAGATGGGTGAACGTCAGTCCTGGCATAGCTACATTCCGTACACCGACCGTATCGAGTACCTCGGCGGCTGCGTTAACGAAATGCCTTACGTACTGGCCGTTGAGAAACTGGCTGGCATCACCACGCCGGATCGCGTCAACGTGATTCGCGTTATGTTGTCTGAACTGTTCCGTATCAACAGCCACTTGCTGTACATCTCCACGTTCATCCAGGACGTCGGTGCGATGACGCCGGTCTTCTTCGCCTTTACCGACCGTCAGAAAATCTATGACGTAGTGGAAGCGATCACCGGTTTCCGTATGCACCCGGCCTGGTTCCGTATCGGCGGTGTGGCACACGATCTGCCGCGCGGTTGGGACAAACTGCTGCGTGACTTCCTCGACTGGATGCCAAAACGTCTGGATTCCTACGAGAAAGCCGCACTGCGTAACACCATCCTGAAAGGCCGTTCGCAAGGCGTTGCCGCTTACGGTAAGAAAGAAGCGCTGGACTGGGGTTGTACCGGTGCTGCGCTGCGTGCGACCGGTATTGATTTTGACGTGCGTAAAGCGCGTCCATACTCTGGCTACGAAAACTTTGACTTTGAAGTCCCGGTTGGCGGCGGCGTGTCCGACTGCTATACCCGCGTGATGCTGAAAGTTGAAGAGCTGCGCCAGAGTCTGCGCATCCTTGAGCAGTGCCTCAATAACATGCCGGAAGGCCCGTTCAAAGCGGATCACCCGCTGACTACGCCGCCGCCGAAAGAGCGCACGTTGCAACATATCGAAACCCTGATCACCCACTTCCTGCAAGTTTCGTGGGGACCGGTTATGCCGGCAAACGAGTCCTTCCAGATGGTGGAAGCGACCAAGGGTATTAACAGTTACTACCTGACCAGCGATGGCAGCACCATGAGTTACCGTACCCGTATCCGTACCCCGAGCTATGCGCACCTGCAGCAGATCCCGGTAGCGGTACGTGGCAGCCTGGTGTCCGACCTTATCGTCCACCTGGGTAGTATCGATTTTGTTATGTCAGATGTGGACCGCTAATTATGCACGAGAATCAACAACCACAAACCGAGGCTTTTGAGCTGAGTGCGGCTGAGCGTGAAGCGATTGAGCACGAGAAGCACCACTACGAAGACCCGCGTGCGGCGTCCATTGAAGCGCTGAAAATCGTTCAGAAACAGCGTGGCTGGGTGCCGGATGGGGCGATCTATGCGATCGCTGATGTGCTGGGGATCCCGGCAAGCGACGTAGAAGGTGTTGCCACGTTCTATAGCCAGATCTTCCGTCAGCCGGTAGGTCGCCACGTGATCCGCTACTGCGACAGCGTGGTGTGCCATATCAACGGCTATCAGGGGATCCAGGCTGCGCTTGAGAAAAAACTCAACATCAAGCCGGGGCAGACGACCTTTGACGGTCGTTTTACGCTGCTCCCGACCTGTTGCCTGGGGAACTGCGATAAAGGGCCGAACATGATGATCGATGAGGATACTCATGCTCACCTGACCCCGGAAGGCATTCCCGAACTGCTGGAGCGGTATAAATGAAAGACATTATCCGTACTCCCGAAACGCATCCGCTGACCTGGCGTCTGCGTGATGACAAACAGCCGGTCTGGCTGGACGAATACCGTAGCAAGAACGGCTACGAAGGTGCACGTAAGGCCCTGACCGGGCTGTCACCGGACGAAATCGTTAATCAGGTAAAAGACGCTGGCCTGAAAGGGCGCGGCGGTGCGGGCTTTTCCACCGGTCTGAAGTGGAGCCTGATGCCGAAAGACGAATCCATGAACATCCGTTACCTGCTGTGTAACGCCGATGAAATGGAGCCGGGTACCTATAAAGACCGTCTGCTGATGGAACAGCTGCCGCACCTGCTGGTGGAAGGCATGCTGATCTCCGCGTTTGCGCTGAAAGCGTACCGTGGTTACATCTTCCTGCGTGGTGAATATATCGAAGCGGCTGTGCATCTGCGTCGCGCGATTGCCGAAGCAACCGAAGCCGGCTTGCTTGGCAAAAACATCATGGGCACCGGTTTCGACTTCGAACTGTTTGTCCACACCGGGGCAGGACGCTATATCTGCGGTGAAGAGACGGCGCTGATTAACTCCCTTGAAGGTCGTCGTGCTAACCCACGCTCTAAGCCGCCGTTCCCGGCAAGCTCTGGCGCTTGGGGTAAGCCGACCTGCGTTAACAACGTCGAAACCCTGTGTAACGTACCGGCTATCCTCGCGAACGGCGTGGAGTGGTACCAGAACATTTCGCAGAGCAAAGACGCGGGCACCAAGCTGATGGGCTTCTCCGGTCGCGTGAAGAACCCTGGCCTGTGGGAACTGCCTTTCGGTACTACCGCGCGCGAGATCCTCGAAGATTACGCGGGCGGCATGCGCGATGGCCTGAAATTCAAAGCCTGGCAGCCGGGCGGCGCGGGTACGGACTTCCTGACTGAAGCGCACCTCGATCTGCCGATGGAATTCGAAAGCATTGGTAAAGCCGGTAGCCGTTTGGGCACCGCGCTGGCAATGGCCGTCGATCACGAGATTGGCATGGTTCCTCTGGTGCGTAACCTGGAAGAGTTCTTTGCCCGCGAGTCCTGCGGCTGGTGTACGCCGTGCCGTGACGGTCTGCCGTGGAGTGTGAAAATTCTGCGCGCGCTGGAGCGTGGCGAAGGCCAGCCTGGGGATATCGAGACGCTTGAGCAACTGTGTCGTTTCCTCGGCCCGGGTAAAACCTTCTGTGCACACGCCCCGGGTGCGGTGGAGCCGCTGCAGAGCGCCATTAAATATTTCCGCGAAGAATTCGAAGCTGGCATCAAGCAGTCCTTCAGCAATACCCATCAGATTGGTGGTATTCAGCCGAACCTGCTGAAAGAGCGCTGGTAATAGCAGGGTAACCCTGAATCGCGATCAGAAATTCGATTAACGCTCGGTTTTAGACCGAGCCAACTGGAAGCATGCTGACTATGGCTACGATTCATGTAGACGGCAAAGAATATGAGGTCAACGGAGCGGACAACCTGCTGGAAGCTTGTCTGTCTCTCGGCCTTGATATTCCGTACTTTTGCTGGCACCCGGCGCTGGGAAGCGTCGGTGCTTGCCGCCAGTGTGCGGTGAAGCAATATCAAAACGCGGAAGACACGCGTGGTCGCCTGGTGATGTCTTGTATGACACCGGCCACCGAAGGCACCTTTATTTCAATTGATGACGAAGAAGCGAAGCAGTTTCGCGAAAGCGTAGTGGAGTGGTTGATGACTAACCACCCGCACGACTGTCCGGTCTGTGAAGAGGGCGGTAACTGCCACCTTCAGGATATGACCGTCATGACCGGTCATAGCTTCCGTCGCTACCGCTTCACGAAGCGTACTCACCGCAACCAGGACCTGGGGCCGTTCATCTCTCACGAAATGAACCGCTGCATCGCCTGCTATCGCTGCGTACGTTACTACAAAGATTACGCCGATGGTGCGGATCTGGGCGTCTATGGCGCACATGACAACGTCTACTTTGGTCGTCCGGAAGACGGTACGCTCGAAAGCGAATTCTCCGGTAACCTGGTGGAAATTTGCCCGACCGGCGTCTTCACCGATAAAACGCACTCCGAGCGTTATAACCGTAAATGGGACATGCAGTTTGCGCCGAGCATCTGCCAGCAGTGTTCTATCGGTTGTAACATCAGCCCGGGCGAGCGCTACGGTGAACTGCGTCGTATCGAAAACCGCTACAACGGTACCGTTAACCACTACTTCCTCTGCGACCGTGGTCGTTTTGGCTATGGTTACGTGAACCTGAAAGACCGTCCGCGTCAGCCGGTACAGCGTCGTGGCGATGACCTGATCACGCTGAACGCCGAACAGGCGATGCAGGGCGCGGCAGATATTCTGCGTCAGTCGAAGAAAGTGATTGGTATCGGCTCTCCGCGTGCCAGCGTTGAAAGTAACTTCGCGCTGCGTGAACTGGTCGGTGCGGATAACTTCTATACCGGTATTGCCCAGGGCGAGCAGGAACGTCTGCAACTGGCTCTGAGCGTGCTGCGTGACGGCGGTATTCATACCCCGGCACTGCGCGAAATCGAGTCATACGATGCGGTTCTGGTCCTGGGCGAAGATGTCACCCAAACCGGCGCGCGCGTTGCGCTGGCAGTACGTCAGGCGGTGAAAGGTAAAGCGCGTGAAATGGCGGCGGCGCAGAAAGTGGCCGACTGGCAGATTGCGGCAATCCTCAACATCGGCCAGCGCGCCAAGCACCCGCTGTTCGTTACCAACGTCGATAACACCCGTCTGGATGATATCGCGGCATGGACCTACCGTGCGCCGGTTGAAGATCAGGCGCGTTTAGGTTTCGCGATCGCCCATGCGCTGGATAACAACGCCCCGGCGGTTGACGGTATCGACCGTGACCTGCAGAACAAAATTGACGTCATCGTTCAGGCTCTGGCCGGGGCGAAGAAACCACTGATTATTTCCGGTACCAACGCCGGTAGCGCCGACGTGATTCAGGCTGCTGCCAACGTGGCGAAGGCGCTGAAAGGCCGTGGCGCAGACGTCGGGATCACCATGATTGCTCGCTCTGTTAACAGCATGGGGCTGGGTATGATTGGCGGTGGTTCCCTCGACGACGCGCTGACCGAGCTGGAAACAGGTCGTGCTGACGCCGTTGTGGTGTTGGAAAATGACCTGCATCGCCATGCTTCAGCAACGCGTGTGAACGCCGCGCTGGCGAAAGCGCCGCTGGTACTGGTTGTTGACCATCAGCGCACGGCTATTATGGAAAACGCCCATCTGGTGCTTTCCGCCGCTAGCTTCGCCGAAAGCGATGGTACGGTAATTAACAACGAAGGTCGCGCCCAGCGTTTCTTCCAGGTCTATGACCCATCCTACTACGACAGCAACACCGTAATGCTGGAAAGCTGGCGCTGGCTGCACTCGCTGCACAGTACCGTGCAGAGTCGTGAAGTGGACTGGACGCAGCTCGACCATGTTATCGACGCGGTCGTTGAGAAGTTACCGCAGTTGGCGGGTATTAAAGATGCCGCGCCGGATGCAAGCTTCCGTATCCGTGGACAGAAACTGGCACGTGAACCGCACCGCTACAGTGGTCGTACCGCAATGCGCGCCAACATCAGCGTTCACGAACCACGCCAGCCGCAGGACAAAGACACCATGTTCGCTTTCTCTATGGAAGGGAACAACCAACCGTCTGCGCCGCGTTCGCAAATTCCGTTTGCCTGGGCTCCGGGCTGGAACTCCCCACAGGCGTGGAACAAGTTCCAGGATGAAGTGGGCGGTAAACTGCGTCATGGCGATCCGGGCGTGCGTCTGATCGAAGCTTCGGCAGATGGTCTGGATTACTTCACAACCGTTCCGGCGAGCTTCCAGGCTCAGGATGGTCAGTGGCGTGTCGCGCCTTACTATCATCTGTTTGGTAGTGACGAAATGTCCCAGCGTGCGCCTGTCTTCCAGACCCGTATGCCGCAGCCGTACATCAAACTCAACCCGGCTGATGCCGCGAAGTTGGGTGTGAATGCCGGTACGCGCGTTTCTTTCAGCTACGATGGCAACACGGTTACGCTGCCGGTTGAAATCGCTGAAGGATTAACGGCAGGGCAGGTTGGTTTGCCAATGGGTATGCCTGGCATCGCGCCAGTTCTGGCTGGTGCACGTCTTGAGGATCTGCAGGAGGCACAACAATGAGTTGGATTACACCCGATCTGATTGAGATCCTGCTGAGCGTTCTCAAAGCGGTCGTGATTCTGCTGGTGGTGGTCACCTGCGGGGCATTCATGAGCTTTGGCGAACGTCGTCTGCTCGGTCTGTTCCAGAACCGTTACGGACCGAACCGTGTTGGCTGGGGCGGTTCGCTCCAGCTGGTTGCGGACATGATCAAGATGTTCTTTAAAGAAGACTGGATCCCGAAATTCTCGGATCGCGTCATCTTTACCCTGGCACCGATGATCGCCTTCACCTCGCTGCTGCTGGCTTTCGCCATCGTGCCGGTGAGCCCGAACTGGGTGGTTGCTGACCTGAACATCGGGATCCTGTTCTTCCTGATGATGGCAGGCCTCGCGGTATACGCGGTGTTGTTCGCAGGCTGGTCCAGTAACAACAAATACTCGCTGCTCGGTGCGATGCGCGCGTCTGCGCAGACGCTGAGCTACGAAGTATTCCTCGGACTTTCCCTGATGGGCGTGGTGGCGCAGGCCGGTTCATTTAACATGACCGACATCGTCAACAACCAGGCTGATATCTGGAACGTTATTCCGCAGTTCTTTGGTTTTGTCACCTTTGCCATCGCGGGCGTGGCGGTGTGTCACCGTCACCCGTTTGACCAGCCAGAAGCCGAGCAGGAACTGGCCGACGGTTACCACATTGAATACTCCGGTATGAAATTCGGTCTGTTCTTCGTGGGTGAGTACATCGGCATCGTCACCATTTCTGCACTGATGGTTACCCTGTTCTTCGGTGGCTGGCATGGTCCGTTCTTACCGCCATTCGTCTGGTTCGCGCTGAAAACCGCGTTCTTCATGATGATGTTCATTTTGATTCGTGCGTCGTTACCGCGTCCTCGTTATGACCAGGTAATGTCCTTCGGCTGGAAAGTCTGTCTGCCGCTGACGCTCGTCAACTTGCTGGTAACGGCGGCTGTCATTCTCTGGCAGGCGCAATAAGGGACACAAAGACCATGACCTTAAAAGAATTGTTAGTAGGTTTCGGCACCCAGGTACGCAGTATCTGGATGATCGGCCTGCATGCGTTCGCGAAACGCGAAACGCAGATGTACCCGGAAGAGCCGGTCTATCTACCGCCCCGTTTTCGTGGTCGTATCGTTCTGACCCGTGACCCAGACGGCGAAGAGCGCTGCGTTGCCTGCAACCTGTGTGCGGTAGCGTGTCCGGTAGGCTGTATCTCTTTGCAAAAAGCAGAGACCAAAGACGGCCGCTGGTATCCGGAGTTTTTCCGCATTAACTTCTCACGCTGCATTTTCTGCGGCCTGTGCGAAGAAGCCTGTCCGACAACGGCTATTCAGCTTACTCCAGATTTCGAGCTGGGTGAGTACAAGCGCCAGGACCTGGTTTACGAGAAAGAGGATCTGCTGATCTCCGGTCCGGGTAAATACCCGGAATATAACTTCTACCGGATGGCAGGTATGGCAATCGACGGCAAAGATAAGGGCGAAGCAGAGAACGAAGCCAAGCCTATCGACGTCAAGAGCCTGTTACCGTAAGGAGAGGGGCAATGGAGTTCGCTTTTTATATCTGTGGCCTGATAGCCATTCTCGCAACCTTGCGGGTGATCACCCACACCAATCCGGTACACGCACTGCTGTACCTGATTATTTCGCTGCTGGCGATTTCCGGGGTGTTCTTCTCGTTAGGTGCTTACTTCGCGGGGGCGCTGGAAATAATCGTCTACGCGGGCGCCATCATGGTGTTGTTCGTGTTCGTGGTCATGATGCTCAACCTCGGTGGTTCTGAAATTGAACAGGAACGCCAGTGGCTGAAACCGCAGGTGTGGATTGGACCGGCGATTCTGTCGGCCATCATGCTGGCGGTTATTGTTTATGCCATTCTGGGTGTTAACGATCAGGGCATCGACGGGACGCCAATTAGCGCGAAAGCTGTCGGTATTTCCCTGTTCGGACCGTATGTACTGGCGGTCGAGCTGGCTTCGATGCTGCTGCTGGCAGGTCTGGTTGTGGCCTTCCACGTAGGGCGCGAAGAGCGTTCTGGTGAAGTGCTGAGCAATCGCACCGATGACCGCGCGAAAAGAAAAACGGAGGAGCACGCATGATCCCCTTACAACATGGACTGATCCTCGCGGCTGTCTTATTCGTACTGGGCTTAACCGGTCTGGTTATCCGCCGCAATCTGCTGTTTATGCTGATCGGGCTGGAAATCATGATTAACGCCTCCGCGCTGGCCTTCGTGGTCGCCGGAAGCTACTGGGGCCAGACCGATGGTCAGGTGATGTATATTCTCGCCATCAGCCTTGCGGCTGCGGAAGCGAGCATTGGACTTGCGCTGTTGCTGCAACTTCATCGCCGTCGCCAGAACCTGAACATCGATTCAGTAAGTGAGATGCGTGGATGAACATGCTTGCCTTAACCATTATTCTGCCATTTATTGGCTTTGTATTACTGGCGTTCTCTCGCGGTCGTTGGTCAGAAAATCTGTCCGCGACCGTGGGTGTCGGGTCGATTGGCCTGGCGGCGCTGGTGACCGCGTTTGTTGGCGTTGACTTCTTTGCTAATGGTCAACAGGCCTACAGCCAGCCGCTGTGGACGTGGATGTCTGTCGGTGACTTCAATATCGGTTTTAACCTGGTGCTGGACGGCCTGTCGCTGACCATGCTCAGTGTGGTGACCGGTGTGGGTTTCCTGATCCACATGTTCGCCTCCTGGTATATGCGCGGTGAAGAGGGATACTCCCGTTTCTTCGCCTACACCAACCTGTTTATCGCCAGCATGGTGGTTCTGGTACTGGCGGATAACCTGCTGCTGATGTACCTCGGCTGGGAAGGCGTGGGCCTGTGCTCCTATCTGCTGATCGGTTTCTATTACACCGATCCGAAGAATGGCGCTGCGGCAATGAAAGCCTTCGTCGTGACCCGTGTGGGTGACGTGTTCCTCGCCTTCGCATTGTTTATCCTCTACAACGAGCTGGGCACGCTGAACTTCCGCGAAATGGTGGAACTGGCACCTGCTCACTTTGCCGATGGTAACAACATGCTGATGTGGGCAACCCTGATGCTGCTGGGCGGTGCGGTGGGTAAATCCGCGCAGCTGCCGTTGCAGACATGGCTTGCTGACGCGATGGCAGGTCCGACGCCTGTCTCCGCGCTGATCCACGCCGCGACGATGGTTACCGCCGGTGTCTACCTGATTGCACGTACTCACGGCCTGTTCCTGATGACGCCGGAAATCCTGCATCTGGTGGGGATTATCGGGGCTATCACTCTGGTACTGGCTGGTTTCGCCGCGCTGGTACAGACCGACATCAAACGCGTTCTCGCATACTCCACCATGAGCCAGATTGGTTATATGTTCCTGGCTCTCGGGGTTCAGGCGTGGGACGCGGCGATTTTCCACCTGATGACGCACGCCTTCTTTAAAGCGCTGCTGTTCCTGGCATCCGGCTCGGTTATCCTGGCCTGTCACCACGAACAGAACATCTTCAAGATGGGCGGTCTGCGTAAGTCTATTCCGCTGGTGTATCTCTGCTTCCTGATCGGTGGCGCGGCGCTGTCGGCTCTGCCGCTGATTACCGCAGGCTTCTTCAGTAAGGATGAGATTCTGGCCGGTGCGATGGCGAACGGTCATATCAATCTGATGGTTGCAGGTCTGGTTGGTGCGTTCATGACCTCTCTGTACACCTTCCGTATGATTTTCATCGTGTTCCACGGTAAAGAGCAAATTCACGCTCACGCAGGGAAGGGGATTACACATCATCTGCCGCTGATTGTGCTGATGATCCTGTCCACCTTCGTTGGCGCACTGATTGTGCCACCGCTGCAGGGTGTACTGCCTGCGACGACCGAGCTTGAGCATGGTCGCGTGATGACCCTGGAAATTACCTCCGGTATCGTCGCGATTGCAGGCATTCTGATCGCTGCATGGCTGTGGCTGGGTAAACGTACGCTGGTGACGTCGATTGCCAACAGTGCGCCAGGCCGTCTGCTGGGTACCTGGTGGTATAACGCCTGGGGCTTCGACTGGCTGTACGACAAAGTGTTCGTCAAGCCGTTCCTGGGCGTTGCATGGCTGCTGAAACGCGATCCGCTGAACGCAATGATGAACATTCCGGCGATCCTTTCCCGCTTTGCAGGTAAAGGCCTGTTGTTAAGCGAGAACGGCTATCTGCGTTGGTATGTAGCATCAATGAGCATCGGTGCCGTCGTTGTGCTGGCTCTGTTGATGGTACTGCGTTGATCGTAAAGTGAATTTTATCCAAATTCGTTGAAAATCAGGCCTCTATTAGGGGCCTTAAAAAGGAATAAAAATCGCCATGTTACTACCCTGGCTAATATTGATTCCCTTTATCGGTGGCTTCCTGTGCTGGCAGACCGAACGCTTTGGCGTGAAGGTGCCGCGTTGGATCGCGCTGATTACCATGGGACTGACGCTGGCGCTTGGCCTGCAACTTTGGTTGCAGGGCGGCTATTCACTGACGCAATCCACTGGCATTCCGCAGTGGCAGTCTGAGTTTGTCCTGCCGTGGATCCCACGCTTTGGCATCTCGATTCATCTTGCTATCGACGGTCTGTCGCTGCTGATGGTGGTGCTGACCGGCCTGCTCGGTGTTCTGGCGGTACTTTGCTCCTGGAATGAAATCGAAAAATACCAGGGCTTTTTCCACCTGAACCTGATGTGGATCTTAGGCGGCGTAATCGGCGTGTTCCTTGCCATCGACATGTTCCTGTTCTTCTTCTTCTGGGAAATGATGCTGGTGCCGATGTACTTCCTGATCGCGCTTTGGGGGCATAAAGCCTCTGACGGTAAAACGCGTATCACGGCAGCAACCAAGTTCTTCATTTATACCCAGGCGAGTGGTCTGGTGATGTTGATTGCCATCCTGGCGCTGGTGTTTGTGCACTACAAAGCGACCGGCGTGTGGACTTTCAACTATGAAGAATTGCTGAATACTCCGATGTCCCACGGCGTGGAATACCTGCTGATGCTGGGCTTCTTCATCGCTTTCGCGGTGAAAATGCCGGTGGTTCCGCTGCACGGCTGGTTGCCGGATGCTCACTCCCAGGCACCGACCGCAGGTTCCGTTGACCTGGCAGGTATCTTGCTGAAAACCGCAGCCTACGGTCTGCTGCGCTTCTCCCTGCCGCTGTTCCCGAATGCGTCAGCGGAGTTTGCACCTATCGCAATGTGGCTTGGCGTCATCGGCATCTTCTACGGCGCGTGGATGGCCTTTAATCAGTACGACATCAAACGTCTGATTGCTTACACCTCCGTATCCCACATGGGCTTCGTACTGATTGCTATCTACACCGGCAGCCAGCTGGCATACCAGGGTGCGGTGATTCAGATGATCGCGCACGGCCTGTCCGCAGCTGGTCTGTTCATCCTGTGTGGTCAGTTGTACGAACGTCTGCACACGCGTGATATGCGTATGATGGGCGGCCTGTGGGGCAAAATGAAATGGTTGCCTGCACTGTCAATGTTCTTCGCAGTGTGTACGCTGGGTATGCCGGGTACAGGTAACTTCGTTGGCGAATTTATGATTCTGTTCGGCAGCTACCAGGTGGTTCCGGTTATTACCGTGATCTCGACATTTGGTCTGGTGTTTGCTTCTGTTTACTCGCTGGCGATGCTGCATCGCGCTTACTTCGGTAAGGCGAAGAGCCAGATTGCCAGTGTTGAACTGCCAGGGATGTCGCTGCGTGAGCTGTTTATCATCCTGTTGCTGGTCGTGCTTCTGGTACTGCTTGGCTTCTATCCGCAGCCGATTCTGGATACCTCGCATTCTGCGATGAGCAACATCCAGCAGTGGTTTGTTAATTCCGTTACTACTACAAGGCCGTAAATCGCCATGACAATAACTCCACAACACCTGATTGCGCTGCTACCGCTGCTGATCGTCGGCTTGACGGTGGTGGTTGTGATGCTCTCCATTGCGTGGCGACGCAATCACTTCCTCAATGCCACGCTGTCGGTCATTGGGCTTAACGCCGCACTGGTTTCGCTCTGGTTTGTTGGCCAGGCGGGCGCTATGGACGTCACCCCGCTGATGCGGGTTGACGGTTTCGCCATGCTCTACACCGGGCTGGTGCTGCTGGCGAGTCTTGCCACCTGTACCTTCGCTTACCCGTGGCTGGAAGGCTACGACGACAACCGGGAAGAGTTCTATCTGCTGGTGCTGATTGCCGCGCTCGGCGGTATTCTGCTGGCTAACGCTAACCATCTGGCGGCGCTGTTCCTTGGTATTGAGCTTATCTCTCTGCCGCTGTTTGGTCTGGTTGGCTATGCGTTCCGTCAGAAACGTTCGCTGGAAGCCAGTATCAAATACACCATTCTGTCTGCCGCAGCGTCTTCCTTCCTGCTGTTTGGTATGGCGCTGGTGTACGCGCAGTCTGGCAACCTGTCGTTTGTCGCGCTCGGTAAGAGCCTCGGCGACGGTATGCTGCAAGAACCGCTGCTGCTGGCGGGCTTCGGTCTGATGATTGTTGGCCTCGGCTTTAAACTCTCACTGGTTCCATTCCACCTGTGGACGCCAGACGTATACCAGGGCGCTCCGGCTCCGGTTTCCACCTTCCTGGCGACGGCGAGCAAAATCGCTATCTTCGGCGTGGTGATGCGTCTGTTCCTGTACGCACCGGTAGGTGATAGCGAAGCGGTACGGATCGTGCTGGGTGTGATTGCCTTTGCTTCCATTATCTTCGGTAACCTGATGGCGCTGAGCCAGACCAACATCAAACGTCTGCTTGGTTACTCTTCTATCTCTCACCTCGGTTACCTGCTGGTGGCGCTGATTGCCCTGCAGAGCGGCGAGATGTCGATGGAAGCGGTTGGCGTTTACCTGGCCGGTTATCTGTTCAGCAGCCTCGGCGCGTTCGGTGTGGTCAGCCTGATGTCCAGCCCGTACCGCGGCCCGGATGCAGACTCTCTGTTCTCCTACCGTGGTCTGTTCTGGCATCGCCCAATCCTTGCGGCGGTGATGACGGTGATGATGCTGTCTCTGGCGGGTATTCCGATGACGCTGGGCTTTATCGGTAAGTTCTACGTACTGGCGGTGGGTGTGCAGGCTAATCTGTGGTGGCTGGTTGCCGCCGTGGTGGTGGGTTCCGCGATTGGTTTGTACTACTACCTGCGCGTTGCCGTGAGCCTGTACCTGAGCGCACCGCAGCAGCTGAATCGCGATGCGCCGTCCAACTGGCAGTACAGCGCGGGCGGTATCGTGGTGTTGATTTCTGCCCTGCTGGTACTGGTGCTGGGTATGTACCCGCAACCGTTGATCAGCATCGTGCAGTTAGCGGCTCCGCTGATGTAATTCGTCATGCTGTGATCGAAAAAGAGTCTGGACAATGTCCAGACTCTTTTTTTTACCTGTCTATACTCGTCATACTTCAAGTTGCTGGGGTGTCAGGCCGAAAGTTGACGGCTCACCAGCGGGCCGCTGATGCCTTTCGCTGTGCGATCCATCACTTCCTGAATTACTGAAGACAGCTCATTGACTTCGAATTTGGCCACGTAACCATCTGCTTTCACTCGGCGTACGTGATCTTCATTGGCGCTACCGGAAAGTGAGGAGTGGATAACGACCGGGATCTTCTTCAGGCGTTCGTCGGTTTTTATCTTACGGGTAAGCGTAAAACCGTCCATCTCCGGCATTTCCAGATCGGTGAGCACCAGCGCAATCTTCTCGCTGATTGGTTTACCTTCCGCTTCTGCTTCTTCAGATAGCTGTTGTATCTTTTCCCACGCATCCTGGCCTGTCACATGCATCAAGTGTGGGATCTCCATGGCGTTAAGCCCTTTTTCCAGCATCGCGCGAGCCACTTTGGAATCATCAGCCACAATCGCCACCGCACCCGGCGTAATGTTGAACTTATTGGTTTTCAGCTCTGTTGCGCGCAGGTCGTGGTTCGACGGTACGATGTCGTACAGGATCTGTTCGACATCGAGCACCAGCGCCAGATTGTTAGTCTCTTTGTTGTCGTCCAGACAGGCGATACTGGTAATGTAGCGACCATTGACGGCTTTTTCGGCGGTATGCACCTGTTGCCAGTCCAGACGCATAATGTTTTCTACCGACTCCACCGCAAACGCCTGAACGCTGCGGGCATATTCCGTGATCAACAGGATGTTGAGTCCGGTCTCTGGCTTACAGCCCGCGACGGCAGGCAGATCAATCACCGGGATCACCTGATCGCGAATGTTAACCATACCCAGCAACGGGGCTTTCATACCTGCGGGACGCGTAAAGGTCGGCATCGGTACGATTTCACGCAGTTTGAATACGTTGATGCCAAACAGTTCTGATTTCTGCTCCTCGACGGATTTGCCAAGGCGAAACAGCAGCAGTTCAAAACGGTTAGACAGGGTTAGGTTTGTCCTGTCATCAATATCTTTCTGGAAATTGTTCATCCTGTCCTCAGTGTGAAAGCCAGCCTTTCCACTGTTATCGGCACTGAGGCGGAAAAATGGAGCATTAAACGGTGAAAATGGCGAAATCGTGAGCCAGTTCAGTGTCTGGAAATATCGCTTTGCACTCTTCGAGTAACCGCTGACAGCCTTTTTCATCGTAGCGTGAGCTAACGTGGGTCATGATTAGGCGTCCCACTCCGGCCTCAAGCGCCAGCTGGGCGGCTTGTCGGGTCGAGCTGTGACCGCGGCTGTTGGCTTTTTCCTCCATTGAGGAGTCCAGTGTGGTTTCATGTACCATCACATCCACACCGCGTGCCAGTTCAATGGCGGACGCGCAAGGTCCTGTGTCGCCGAAAATAGCCACAGATTTTCCTCTGGTGGCAGGGGCGAGAAAATCGGCGCCGTTAATCGCTCGACCATCCTCCAGCACGATGGTTTTCCCGGCTTTCAAATCCTGGAACCACGGGCCCGCTTTAACACCAGCCGCCTTCAAGGCGCTGGCGTCAAGTGCCCCCGGTTTGTCGTGCTCTTCAACACGAAAACCGTAGCACTCCAGCGGATGCTCCAGCGGGTACGCCGTTACTTTACGCAGGCCGTCATCGACAATTTCACCCGCGGTGATTTCGACAATATCCAGCGGATAATCGGTCCAGGAGCCGCTCAAACGCAAAGCCGTTTCGGTAAACTCTCGCAATCCCTTTGGTCCGTAAAGCGTCAGTGGCTGGACGTTCCCGGCCATTGAGCGACTGCACAGCAGCCCCGGTAAACCAAACAGGTGATCGCCGTGTAGATGGCTGATAAAAATACGCTCGAGTTTTCCAGGGTTAAATGGCGTGGTCAGCATCTGATGCTGCGTTCCTTCACCACAATCGAAAAGCCACAGCCCCGCCTGAGTCGGGTGTTGCAGATTCAGTAAAATTGCCGTTACATTGCGTGAGCGCGTGGGGACTCCCGCAGACGTGCCTAAAAATAGTAATTCCATCTTCGCGTTACACTTTTCGCCATCAATAAGGCAGGGTGTTCAGGTTATCACAACAAAGGGGCAGACTATGATTCACTGGCAAGATCTCCACCATGCAAAGCTCAATACACAGCAGTTGTACGCCATTCTTGAGCTTCGCTGTGCGGTATTTGTTGTTGAGCAACGGTGTCCGTATCAGGATGTGGATGGTGATGACCTGAGTGGTGAAAACCGGCACATTCTGGGTTGGCATAACGATGAACTGGTGGCGTATGCGAGGATTCTGAAAAGCGATGATGAGCTTGAGCCGGTCGTCATTGGGCGGGTGATCGTAAGCGAAGCGCTGCGGGGTGAAAAATTGGGGCAACAGCTAATGACTCAGACGCTGGCCTCCTGTACGCAGCATTGGCCGCACAAGGCGCTGTATCTGGGGGCGCAGGCACATTTGCAATCATTCTATGCGCGCTTTGGCTTTGTGCCGGTCACGGATATCTATGACGAAGACGGTATTCCACACGTCGGAATGGCGCGGGAAGCACATCAGGCGTAAACAGGCGCAAACACGCCTGATTGTCTATAGTTAGCGGGTACGTCAATAGAAAGGGAGAATAAAATGTCTTTTCATTCTTATGAATCACATATCGATGACGATCTGGAATTATTGAGTGAAACGCTGGAGGAGGTGCTGCGTTCTTCCGGCGATCCAGCCGATCAAAAATACCTTGAGTTAAAAGCGCGGGCAGAGCGGGCGTTAGAAGAGGTGAGAAATCGCGTCAGCCATGCCTCTGACAGCTACTATTACCGCGCGAAGAAAGCCGTTTGCCGGGCGGATGATTATGTGCATGAAAAACCCTGGCGCGGAATCGGCGTTGGTGCCACGGTCGGTTTAGTGATGGGATTATTGTTAGCACGGCGATAAATTCCATTCCGTCAGCGCATTTGTACGTACTCCCTAACTGGGGGTACTGCTTTTTCTGCTCAGTACCCCGTATAATGTGAGGTTTTTAACAGGGAGAGGTCCGCGTGCATTCAATCACTACTGCGCTGGAAAGTCTGATGCGTCATTTGTCGCAAGAGATACCAGCAGCACCTGGAATTCGTATTTACGATATCCCTTTCCCACTGAATGATGCGTTTGACGCTTTAGGATGGCTGGCCAGTCAACCTGTCTGGCCCCAGTTTTACTGGCAACAGCGTAATGGCGATGAAGAAGCCGCCGTACTGGGCGCTGTTGCCACATTTTCCTCGCTCGAATTAGCCCAGCATTTTTTACACCAGCATGATGATAATCCTGAACTGCGTATCTGGGGCCTGAATGCCTTTGAGCCTCAGCGCGGCCATTTGTTATTGCCACGGCTGGAGTGGCGACGTTGCGCCGGGGTGGCGAGCTTACGCTTACATCTCTTTAGCGACGTGTCGCTGCGTGAAGACGCCGCGCAGGCGGTGGCGTTTATCTCATCGCTCGCTAACGTAAAGCCGCTGCCCGCATTGCGTCTGCGTTTGACGGGAGAACAGAACTGGCCGGATAAAACTGGCTGGACAGACCTGATAAAACTCGCCACGCAAACGATCAATGGGGAACAACTCGATAAGGTCGTGCTGGCGCGGGCGACCGATTTACAGTTTTCTCAGTCGGTTAACGCCGCGGCCGTGATGGCTTCCAGTCGTCGTCTAAACCTGAACTGCTACCATTTCTTTATGGCGTTCTCCGCAAAGTGTGCGTTTCTTGGTTCTTCCCCTGAACGTTTGTATCGGCGGCGTGACACGGCGCTGCGCACCGAGGCGCTGGCGGGAACCGTTGCCAACCACCCTGAGGATCATCGGGCCTGGCAGTTGGGGGAATGGCTAATGAAAGATGATAAAAACCAGCGCGAGAATATGCTGGTGGTCGAAGATATTTGCCAGCGTCTGCAAGGCTGTACGCAAACTCTTGATGTGCTGCCGCCGCAGGTGCTCAGACTGCGCAAAGTGCAGCACCTGCGCCGCTGTATCTGGACGGAACTGAATCAGGCTGATGATACGCTTTGTCTGATGCAGCTCCAGCCCACGGCGGCAGTCGCAGGTATTCCGCGTGAGCTGGCGCGTGAATTTATCCAACATAATGAACCGTTTGAACGCGAGTGGTATGCCGGTTCTGCGGGTTACCTTTCTCTGCGCCAAAGCGAGTTTTGCGTGTCATTACGGTCGGCGAAAATTAGTGAAAATGTGGTACGCCTGTATGCCGGGGCAGGGATCGTGCGTGGTTCAGATCCTGAACAGGAATGGCAAGAAATAGACAATAAAGCGGCAGGACTGCGCACTTTATTACAGATGGAAGGGTAATGAGTTGTATATTACCGACTCATATCAAAAATCCATTTATTCGATTCTTTATACTGTGTCGCAATATTGATACCGGACAATCTCATGTCAGTAAGCGCATTTAACCGACGCTGGGCGGCGGTCATTCTGGAAGCACTCACTCGCCACGGCGTCAGGCATGTCTGCATTGCCCCTGGCTCTCGTTCTACACCGTTGACTCTGGCGGCTGCGGAAAACCCCGCTTTTATTCACCATACTCATTTTGATGAGCGTGGCCTTGGGCATCTGGCCTTAGGTCTGGCAAAAGTCAGCCGGCAGCCTGTCGCTGTGATTGTGACGTCCGGTACGGCGGTGGCAAATTTGTATCCCGCGTTGATTGAAGCGGGCCTGACCGGTGAAAAGCTGATTCTACTCACGGCTGACAGACCTCCTGAGCTTATCGACTGCGGCGCTAACCAGGCGATTCGTCAGGCCGGAATGTTTGCCTCGCATCCATCGCAAACGCTCTCTTTACCGCGCCCGACCCAGAACATTCCGGCTAGTTGGCTGGTATCCACCATTGATAACGCCTTAGCTGCGCTGCATAGCGGGGCGGTTCATATCAATTGCCCATTTGCAGAACCGCTGTATGGCGACATGGACGAAACGGGGATTGACTGGCAGCAGCGCCTTGGCGACTGGTGGCAGGATGATAAACCCTGGCTGCGTGAGTCGCGTCGGCTGGAAAGCGACAAACAGCGTGACTGGTTTTTCTGGCGACAAAAACGCGGCGTTGTTGTTGCAGGCCGCATGAGCGCGGAAGAGGGCAAAAAGGTTGCGCAGTGGGCGCAGATGCTAGGCTGGCCGCTGATTGGCGATGTTCTGTCGCAAACCGGACAACCTTTGCCGTGCGCCGATCTGTGGCTGGGAAATGCGAAAGCGGTCACTGAATTACAGCAGGCGCAGATTGTGGTGCAGCTTGGCAGTAGCCTGACCGGAAAACGGCTCCTGCAATGGCAGGCCAGCTGTGATCCGCAGGAATACTGGATTGTCGATAATATCGAAGGCCGCCTCGATCCGGCTCACCATCGTGGGCGCAGACTGGTAGCGGCGGTTGGCGACTGGCTGGAGCTGCATCCGGCGGAGAAACGTCAGCCCTGGTGCGTGGAGATCCCACGCCTGGCGCAACTGGCCTGGCAGGCGGTAGAAGCCCGTCGCGACGCGTTTGGTGAAGCGCAATTAGCCCACCGTATCCGCGAATACTTGCCGGAGCAGGGGCAACTGTTCGTAGGCAACAGTCTGGTAGTGCGCCTGATTGATGCGCTGTCGCAGCTTCCGGCGGGTTACCCGGTCTATAGCAACCGTGGCGCGAGCGGCATTGACGGCCTGCTGTCAACGGCAGCAGGCGTACAGCGTGCCAGTGCGAAATCGACGCTGGCTATCGTCGGCGATTTATCTGCGCTGTATGACCTCAATGCGCTGGCGTTATTGCGCCAGGTTTCCGCGCCGTTTGTCCTGATAGTGGTCAATAATAACGGCGGGCAAATTTTTTCCCTGTTGCCGACGCCAGCAAGCGAACGCGAACGGTTCTACCTGATGCCGCAGAACGTGCATTTTGAGCATGCTGCCGCCATGTTTAACCTTAAATACCAGCGCCCGGAAAATTGGGAGCAACTGGAGAGCGCGCTGACTAACGCCTGGCGTACTCCGGCGGCAACGGTGATTGAGCTGGTGGTAAACGAAACTGATGGGGCGCAAACCCTGCAGCAACTGCTGGCGCAGGTAAGCCATCTATGATCCTGCACGCGCAGGCGAAAGTGGGCCAGACGGGATTTCCCTGGCTGGTTTTCCTGCACGGTTTTTCCGGTGATTGTCGGGAATGGCAGAGGGTTGGCGAAGCGTTTAAGAATTATTCGCGGCTGTATATCGACCTGCCGGGACACGGTGGCTCCGCTGACATCAGCGTGAGCGGATTCGACGACGTAAGCGCTTTGCTGCGTAACACGTTGCTTAGTTACAACATACTTAAATACTGGTTGGTAGGTTACTCTCTTGGCGGCAGAGTCGCGATGATGGCGGCTTGTCAGGAGATGCCAGGACTGTGCGGTCTGGTGGTTGAAGGTGGACATCCAGGCTTGCAAAGTGAGGAGGCGCGCGTTCAGCGTCGCCTCGCTGATGGTCGCTGGGCTGCGCGTTTTCGCGCTGAGCCGTTGTGCGAGGTGTTTATTGACTGGTATCAACAGCCGGTTTTTTCCTCGCTGAATGCGGCGCAAAGAGAAGCGCTGGTCGCACTGCGTAGCCAGAATAACGGGCATACGCTGGCAGCGATGCTGGAGGCCACCTCGCTAGCGGTACAACCTGATTTACGTGCGCAACTCACTACGCGCACATTTCCGTTTTATTATTTATGTGGTGAACGTGACGATAAATTCCGTGCTCTGGCGGCGGAAATATCCGTACCAAGCCATGTGATTCGTAATGCCGGACACAACGCGCATCGGGACAATCCCGCTGGCGTGGTGGACTGTCTGGCTCAGATTCTGCATCGCTGACTATAGGACATTTTATGATCTATCCTGATGAAACAATGCTTTACGCACCGGTAGAATGGCACGATTGCTCTGAAGGCTACACCGACATTCTCTACGAGAAATCCACCGATGGTATCGCAAAAATCACCATTAATCGTCCGCAGGTACGCAATGCCTTCCGTCCGGTCACCGTGAAAGAGATGATCCAGGCGCTGGCGGATGCTCGCTATGATGACAACATTGGCGTGATTATTCTGACCGGTGCTGGCGACAAAGCGTTCTGCGCAGGTGGCGATCAGAAAGTGCGCGGTGACTACGGCGGATACCAGGATGATTCCGGTGTGCATCACCTGAACGTACTGGACTTCCAGCGCCAGATTCGTACCTGTCCGAAGCCGGTAGTGGCGATGGTTGCAGGCTTTTCCATCGGCGGCGGCCATGTGCTGCACATGATGTGTGACCTGACCATTGCGGCTGAAAACGCCATCTTCGGCCAGACCGGTCCGAAAGTTGGTTCCTTCGATGGCGGTTGGGGGGCCTCTTACATGGCGCGTATTGTCGGTCAGAAAAAAGCGCGTGAAATCTGGTTCCTGTGCCGTCAGTACGATGCGAAGCAAGCGTTGGATATGGGCCTGGTAAACACCGTGGTTCCGCTGGCCGATCTGGAAAAAGAGACCGTACGCTGGTGTCGTGAAATGCTGCAAAACAGCCCGATGGCGTTGCGCTGCCTGAAAGCTGCACTGAACGCCGACTGCGATGGTCAGGCTGGTCTGCAAGAGCTGGCGGGTAACGCCACCATGCTGTTCTACATGACGGAAGAAGGTCAGGAAGGCCGTAACGCCTTTAACCAGAAACGTCAGCCGGATTTCAGCAAATTTAAACGGAATCCGTAATGCGTAGCGCGCAGGTATACCGCTGGCAGATCCCCATGGACGCGGGGGTGATTCTGCGCGACAGGCGGTTAAAAACGCGTGACGGGCTGTACGTTCGCCTTTGTGACGGCGAGCGCGAAGGGTGGGGAGAGATCTCCCCGCTGCCGGGCTTCAGTCAGGAGAGCTGGGAAGAGGCGCAAACCGAGCTGCTGGCCTGGGTCAACGGCTGGCTACAGGGGGATTCTTCCTTACCGCAGCTGCCTTCGGTCGCCTTTGGCACAAGCTGCGCGCTGGCCGAACTGGCTGGCGTATTGCCAGAGGACGCAGACTACCGTGCTGCGCCGCTGTGTACGGGCGATCCTGATGATCTGGTACTGCAACTGGCGGACATGCCGGGTGAAAAAGTAGCGAAGATCAAGGTCGGACTGTATGAAGCGGTTCGCGACGGTATGGTCGCCAACCTGCTGCTTGAGGCTATCCCGGAGCTGCATTTGCGACTTGACGCCAACCGAGCCTGGACGCCGTTGAAAGCCCAGCAGTTCGCGAAGTACGTTAATCCAGAGTACCGCGGGCGCATTGCTTTTCTCGAAGAGCCATGCAAAACCCGCGATGACTCTCGTGCTTTTGCGCGTGAAACCGGCATTGCCATTGCCTGGGATGAAAGCCTGCGTGAAGCGGATTTCATCTTCGAAGCCGAAGAGGGCGTCAAGGCAGTGGTTATCAAACCTACGCTGACGGGCAGTCTCGAAAAAGTGCGCGAACAGGTAGCAGCGGCGCATGCGCTTGGTCTCACCGCTGTTATTAGTTCGTCGATCGAGTCGAGCCTGGGCTTAACCCAACTGGCGCGAATTGCGGCCTGGCTGACGCCGCAGACCATTCCGGGGCTGGATACCTTGAGCCTGATGCAGTGCCAGCAGGTACGCACCTGGCCGGGTAGCGCATTGCCGTGTATCGATGTTGATGCGCTGGAACGCCTGCTATGACCCAGCGGGAAATGCCCGATAGCGTAAGCATATCGGGCCTGGTACAACCCGATGACTGGCCGTGGCGTCACTGGCGACAGGTTCGTGCAGAGGTGCCTGCTCTACGCCTCAACGATGAAGTATTAAGCTGGAGCGAGCTTTGCACGCGCGTTGACCATCTGGCCAGCGGTTTTGCCGCTCAGGGCGTGGAAGAGGGCGATGGCGTCCTGCTTCGCGCCTGGAATCATCCACGTGCTTTGCTGGCCTGGCTGGCATTGCTGCAATGTGGGGCGCGGGTTTTACCTATGAACCCACAGCTGCCTCAATCGCTGCTTGACGCGCTGGTCCCGGACTTAACGCTGCGTTTTGCGCTGGATCTTGAGGCAGCTAATGTTCTCGCGGGACTCCATCCGTTGCAGATGCAGGCAGTGCCAGGCAAGCATGCCGCCGCGTGGTTACCCCAGCGTTTGAGTACGATGACGTTAACCTCAGGTTCTACCGGATTGCCAAAGGCAGCGGTGCATACCTGTCAGGCTCATCTGGCAAGCGCGCAGGGCGTGCTGTCATTAATGCCGTTTGACGCTGAAGATGACTGGCTGCTCTCGCTGCCGCTGTTTCATGTTTCCGGCCAGGGTATTTTGTGGCGTTGGTTGTTTGCCGGGGCACGAATGACCGTACGCGATAAGCAGCCGTTGGAGCAAATGCTGGCTGGATGCACTCATGCTTCGCTGGTGCCCACGCAGCTGTGGCGCCTGCTGGTCAACAAAACGGCGGTAACGCTCAAAGCAGTGCTCCTGGGGGGCGCGGCAATTCCTGTTGAATTGACGGAACAGGCGCGCGAGCAAAGGATTCGCTGCTGGTGCGGTTACGGTTTAACGGAGTTTGCTTCTACGGTCTGTGCGAAAGAAGCGGATGGCCTGGCGGATGTGGGGTCGCCCCTGGCAGGCAGAGAAGTCAGAATCGTTGGTGGTGAAGTCTGGCTGCGTGCCGCCAGCATGGCACAAGGTTACTGGCGTAACGGGCAGCTGATTCCTTTAGTAAACGCGGAAGGCTGGTTTGCCACCCGCGATCGCGGGGTGTTGAAGGACGGCAAGTTAACCATTGTCGGTCGGATGGACAATCTGTTCTTTAGCGGCGGGGAAGGCATACAGCCGGAAGAGGTGGAACGCGTGATTGCTGCGCATCCGCATGTTCTGCAAGCCTTCATTGTGCCGATAGAAGACAAAGAGTTTGGTCATCGCCCGGTGGCGGTCGTTGAGTATGACACCAATGCGGGTGACACCAATCTGGCAGAGTGGGTGAAAGATAAGCTGGCCCGCTTTCAGCAACCGGTATGCTGGCTGACATTGCCACCCGAACTAAAATCCGGAGGGATTAAAATCTCTCGTCGTGCGCTGTCAGATTGGGTAAGTGCTTCATTCTTAAAATTAAGCAAACAGTAATTACATTTCTCACTTTCGCTATTGAGTCGCTATTGTCATTTTGTTTATCTGCTAATGTGTAACCTGTTGTGAAATTTTTTAACAAAAGGTGCGCTATGGAATGGCATGTGAAGAAGTCTTGCTGTCACAAAAAAGCAGGCAGGCTCTATATCGTACTTTGTGATGGCGGCGGTTCGCTAAAGATGCTGGCTGAGGCTCAATCTTCCGAGTGGGTTAAGCCCGGAGACCTCCTTTCACCGCTGAAAGATGCACTGTATTGCATTAATCGCGATACCTCACGGTTAATCAAAATAATTGATGCCAGACAGTACATGTGCGACGAATGGGAACGCCTGTTACCACTGTCTGAAGATAAATAATCTCAGGGTTGGCGCTGGTGTGAAGGTAAAAAAATCGTCAGTAGCCCTGCCATGATGCACAGCACTCCGGCGAGCGCTTTCGCTGAAAATATTCCCTGCCAGCCGGGCAGGATCATTGATGCAACCCACACCAGTACATAGCTCAGGCTGAGCAGGGCATACGCTTTGCTCAGTGCGAGCTGGTGCAGCGCTTTATGCCAGCAAATCACCGACAGTAAATACCCTGCCAGTCCGGCATACAGAGCAAACGCGCCAACGCTAAGAGAGAATACGGCAGAAATGAATTGCTGCGGCTGCAGCATTGGCGGCAGATTATCCATCGCAAAGCCGAGACTCAACTGGGCGGCTGAAGTGATAATAACGCTGCATAATCCCCAAAAGATGCCCATTACACCGCACTCCCAAGAATAAAGATGCCGGTGATGATTAACCCCACTCCCAGCCAGTGGCGCGGGGTGACGGGTTCGCGCCAGATTTTCCAGGCAGCCAGAGTCACCCATACAAAATTAAGACTCAGCATGGGGTAGGCGATGCCGACCGGAATGTTCTGCAGCACTGCCAGCCATAGCAGCATAGCCAGACCGAGACTTGCCAGAGCAAGCCCAATCCATAGCGTAATGTGGCGTTTTCGCGCTCGAACGGGAACGGGTCGCGACGCCTGCTTCTGGCATAATTGACCGCAGACGCTGAGCAGGCTGGCGAGAACTAAGGCTATCCAGATCATTTCGGCCGATACTGAATCAGGACCAGACGCCCCTGATTATCGATATAGTCAGCGGGAGGGATAGCAAGTCGATTAATATCTTCATCCTTATCGACTGAAAGCACGAGCGTAATGTTTCCTTGCTGACGATGTTGCGCTAACCACTCGGCAAAGTTCCCCCGCCCGACAAAACGCCCCTGGGCATCCGGGTAGTTAAGGCCATATTTTAACTCGCCCGTTTGTCCGTACATTATGATGTCGTCACGCTTCAGGCTCCAGGCCAGCCCCGCGGCGACGCCAACGCTGTCGGTGAGAATATAACGACTCGACTCCAGCGACTCTTTGGTCATCTCGACAAAAAATTGTGGCTGTTTAGATTCCATCACCCGGTCAGGAATGGAGAAGCCAAACAACAGTGCCAGGCCTAATGGACACAGCGCTGCGAACGTCCAGTTCTTCTCGCGGTTATTTAGCGTATAGCAGCCAAAGAGCGTCCAGATGATAAAAATGCCCCACGCACAAAACACCTTATAGGTTTCGATATGCGACCAGACCGGCGTCTTTAATGGACCCAGTGTAGAAACAATAAACGTGGCGACAATGCCGGTTACACCGAACAGAACGTTGATCCAGCCATTCACGCGCAGCGCGGTTGCACCTTTTTGCGCGGCCTGCAGGCCGAACCGCGCCGTCAATATTGCCAGCGGCGCGAAGCAGGAAAGAATATAGGTCGGCAGTTTTCCTTTCGCGATGCTGAAAAACAGGATTGGCATGATAATCCAGCTCAGCAGGTACAGTGCGCTGCGCGGAACATCCCGTTCACGCCAGCCCGTACGCAGCGCGCCGGGGAGCAGCCCGAGCCACGGTAATGCGCCTGCCACCAATACCGGAACGTAGTACCAGACGGGGGCCTTATGTTGGGCATCCTCCTGCGCGAAGCGTTGAATATGTTCAACCCAGAAGAAGTAATGCCAGAAATCCGGCTCACGCCGGGCAATCGCTATTCCCCAAGGCAGCACAGTCACGATGCAACCGAGTACTGCCAGCAGACCGTAGATAATGAGATCTTTCCAGCGCTTTTGTACGAAAACCCACGGCAGTACGCTGAGTACAGGAACGGCGAGTGCCAGGAAACCCTTGGTCATCACGCCCATGCCGCAGGTTAACCCTAACAGCAGAAAGGCGGTAATTTTGCGCGTTCTGCTGGTGGCTTGCATCCCTTCCCAAAAGCAGCACATGCCCGCCATTAGCCAGAGCGCAATGATGGGATCAAGTACCGCGTAGGTGCCGATGCTGTAAACCGAAAAAAACGTTAAAAAGATAACCGAAGAGAGTACGGCGGTGCGCTTATCCCGCCACAACCGCATGGCAAGCCAGGCAACCATTAGCGCCGTCAGCAAAGTGGCAAAAATGGCTCCTGCTCTGACGCCGAAATTATTGGCGCCAAACAGCCATTGCCCGATGCTGTTTAACCAGTATCCGGCAATCGGTTTTTCAAAATACCGCAGCCCTAAAAAGTGCGGAACGATCCCGTCGCCAGAGGTCAGCATTTCCCGACTGATTTCGGCATAGCGCGTTTCATCAGGTTGCCACAGCAGGCGACTGTTGATGGGGAGAATAAAATACAGCGCAATAAAAGCGATAAATGCCAGGGTGTAGCGGACAGTAAGTTTCATCTTGTCACACTCACTGGTTGTTGGCGGCCGACCCATCCCTCTCTGCCGGGTATTTTGCCACGCACGATCTGCCCTGTTGGCAGCGAACTGACATCGTCCGGTAACAGGTCGCCGAGCGGGCAAAATGTTATCCCCATGTCTGCGGCGCGAGTAAGCAGCTCGTCAAAATTCTGCTGAAAGGCGATGCCTTCAACTTCCGCATGAATGGTATACACCGGTGTTCCTCTGCTCATCTGGATGTGGGAGAGAATGTGAGCGTTGAAGTCCACCGCCTGGACTTCCTGACCAACCACTTCATCCCAGGTGGGTAGCGTGACGGGAATTTGCGGCGTACCTGTTTTCCCGGATGTCAGCACCGGACGGAATAACGACGTTCCCCGACAGTCGCTGTTATAACGCAGATGGAACGTTTCTTTGGCGTGGACGACGCGATCGTCGGCACGCCATCCGGCAACGGCAGAACAAGTGACGGGTTGTCCGATAAGAGTTTCAAGGGCCGTGATGCCTCGTGAAATATCATCAATCAGCTGTTTGTCATTCCAGTTTCCGCTTCGCGCCTGCCAGGCATGGTGATCCCAGGCATGCAGACCGGTTTCATGAAGCAGGGCGGTTTGCGCAATGATCGCCGCGTTGGCCTGGCCGATCTCTTTTCCCGGCCAGGCGGTTCCCGCCAGCAATATATCCCATCCGTAAAGTGATGCGGCGTTTGAGCGCAGCATCTTCCACAGAAATTGTGGTTTCACAAGACGCCAGAGATGGCGTCCCATGTTGTCCGGCCCAACGCTAAAGAAAAAACTTGCCCGCACGTTATGTCGGTTCAATGTCTCCAGCAGGCGGGGTACGCCTTCGCGCGTCCCCCTGAAAGTATCGACATCTATGCGCAAGCCGACTTGGGTCATGATGTGTGTTCCGTGATATTCACACTGCGTAAGAAGAAGTCCAGCGTCTCTTCTACCGTTTCCTGCATCTCAATGGTGGGCTCCCAGTTCAGGCAGCGTTTCGCATTGCGGATGTTGGGCTTACGATGTTCAACGTCTTGATAACCTTTACCATAGTAGCTGCTGCTTTCGACGTCACGGAAACCGGCAAACGGCGGGAAGTGGCTACGCAATGGATGTTTTTCAAAGCAGGTAAGCAGCATTTCTGCCAGTTCCTGAATACTCGCTTCGTTCTGCGGATTACCGATGTTGATAATCTCACCGTCGCAGCGTCCGCCTTCGTTTTCAATGATGCGGTACAGGGCTTCGATACCATCCCGAATGTCGGTAAAGCAGCGTTTTTGCTTGCCGCCTTCAATCAGCTTAATCGGTGAACCTTCCACCAGATTGAGGATCAGTTGGGTAATGGCGCGTGAGCTGCCGATACGCGCGGCGTTAAGGCTGTCCAGACGCGGCCCCATCCAGTTAAACGGGCGGAACAGGGTGAAGCGCAATCCCTCTTTTTCGCCGTACGCCCAGATTACGCGGTCCAACAACTGCTTGGAAACGGAGTAGATCCAGCGTGGTTTATTCACCGGACCGACGATCAGATTCGAGCTGTCCTCATCGAAGACTTTGTCGGTACACATGCCGTAGACTTCGGACGTTGACGGGAAAATGATGCGCTTACGGTATTTCACGCAGTAGCGAATGATTTTCAGGTTCTCTTCAAAATCGAGCTCAAATACGCGCAGCGGGTTGCGGGTATATTCGATTGGCGTTGCGATCGCCACCAGCGGCAGCACGACGTCGCATTTTTTAACATGGTATTCAATCCATTCGGAGTGAATGCTGATGTCGCCTTCGACGAAGTGGAATCGCGGATGCTGCAGAAAACGTCCAATGGCGTCACTGCCAATATCGAGCCCATACACTTCGTAATGATCTTCTTGCAGCAGGCGTTCGGTCAGATGGTTACCAATGAAGCCATTAACGCCGAGGATCAGCACACGGGTACGGCATTTGCTGGTGGCAACCGACTGGCTGTTCAGGCGAGAACCTGGTACCAGGCCCAGAACCTGCGCCAGTTGCGACCCTTGCATTGCAATACCATCGCCAGCTTGTCCGGTAATAATTTCCAGGGCGCCATCGCCGCAGGCGATCAGCAAAGGAGAAACGGAGATGACGGTACCCGGTTGGGCCGCTGAGTCATTTACGCAAACGCGCGATGACCAGACGGTGAACTTTTGTGTGCCGACATAGCTATATGCGCCCGGCCACGGATCGCTGACGGCGCGGACCTGGTTATGCAACTCCGCGGCAGGTGTGTTCCAGTCGAGGAAGCTATCTTCCGGTGTACGGCGACCAAAACAGGTAGCATCTGCTTCCTGTTGGGGGCGTTCTGCATAATCCCCGGTTTTAATCGCGGGCAGTGCCTGTTCCAGCAGGTGACGCGCAGCCTGGCACAATTTATGGTGCAGCGTTAACGCCACGTCATCTGGCGAAATAGCGACGCGCTGCTGGGCAATAATGGCGCCAGCATCCGCGCGTTTGACCATGCGGTGAAGCGTGACGCCGGTTTCGGTTTCGCCATTGACCAATACCCAGTTCAGCGGCGCGCGACCACGGTATTTCGGCAGCAACGAACCATGCAGATTAAAAGCCCCGGCAGGCGCAAGACTGAGGATCTCATCACTCAGTAAATGACGATAGTAGAACGAGAAGATAACATCCGGCGCCAGTTGGCTAATGCGTTCAATCCATAAGGGATGATTGACCTCGTCCGGGGCGTAAACCGGAATTCCGGCGCTGGCGGCAAGGCGGGAAACCGATCCAAAAAATGCTTTTTCGCCCGGATTATCGGTGTGCGTGAAAATGGCAGCGATTTCATAACCTGCATCCAACAAAGCCTGGACACCCTGACATCCCATATCGTGATAGGCAAATACGATGGCTTTCATGCGCGGTTTTCCTCGGTTGGCTGCGTGGTTTGTGGGCGGATAACGTGTTGAACAAAATAGCGGGGGCGGGCGCGGACATCGTTATAGATGCGACCGATATATTCGCCGAGTAAACCCATGCCAATAAACTGTGCGCCGATAAAGGTAAACAGGACGGCAAACAGCATGAATACCCCTTCCGCGGCCCACTGTGGACCGAGCGTCAGACGCAGAACCACAAGCAGGATAGACAAGGTAAAGCCAGTGGCGGCGATTACGCTACCCAACAGGCTCAACATACGAAGTGGCGTTGTGGTCAGACAGGTCACCAGGTCATACATCAGGTTGATCAGACGCATAAAGCTGTATTTGGAGTCACCAAATTCTCGCTCTGCATGGTGTACCGGGATTTCCGTAGCGCGCCGGGCAAAAATGTTGGCCAGAATCGGGATAAAGGTGCTGCGCTCCTGGCAATGCAGCATGGCATCGACAATGTGGCGGCGATAAGCGCGTAACATGCAACCGTAGTCGCCCATCGCTTTACCGGTGGTGCGCTGAATCAGATGGTTAATCATTCGCGATGCGGTCTTACGAAATACGCTGTCCTGACGGTTCTGACGTACCGTGCCGACCACATCGAAGCCTTCATCTGCGGTGGCGACCAGCCGTGGGATCTCCTCCGGCGGGTTTTGCAAATCGGCATCCAGTGTGATGATCACGTCGCCGGTGACATGACTGAAACCGGCCATAATCGCCGAGTGTTGCCCGTAATTGCGATTCAATAAAATAGAAACAATGTGGCTGTTCGGTGCCTGGGAAGCGTCCATCATCAGCTGTGCGGAATGGTCGCTGCTGCCGTCATCAATTAGCAAAATTTCATAGTCTTTGCCCAATTTTTCGCAGGCAGCGCTGGTACGTCTGATTAACTCCGGTAAGCTTTCCTGCTCATTAAAAACGGGAATGACCACCGAGACTTTTTTGATCGGTGCTGCTTCAAACATGGTTATTGTCCTGCAATCTCGTGAAGTGCCGTAATTACCCGCTGGGTGTCATCGGCGGTCATATCGGGGAATAACGGCAGTGAGCAAATGCGCGCACTATTCCATTCTGTATTGGGGAGCGAAAGGGTAGTGAAGCGTTCGCGGTAATATTTTTGCGTATGGGCCGCACGAAAATGCAGACCGGTGCCGATATTTTTGGCCTTTAACGCCTCCATTAAGGCATCTCTGCTCAGACCGCAGCGGGCTTCGTCAACGCGGATGATGAACAGGTGCCAGGCGTGAACGTGCGCCCACTGGGGCAGACTCAGTGGTTGAAATGGCGTATCGGCCAGCGCCTGTTGATACTCGCGGGCAATTTGCGCCCGGCGTGAGTTCAGGTGTTCCAGTTTATTTAGCTGTACCAACGCAATGGCGGCATTGATATCCGTGAGGTTGTACTTGTACCCTGGCGCAAGCACTTCGGCCTGCGGCGCCCGGCCATAGGTTTGTCGATCAAAGGCATCAACGCCCAGACCGTGAAACTTCAGGCTGCGAAGCCGTTGGGCAAGCTGGCTGTCGTCGGTAACGATCAACCCGCCTTCGGCGCAGGTAATATTTTTGATGGCGTGAAACGAGAATATTGCCGTGCCGCGCGCGCCGACATGACGACCTTTATACAACGTCCCTACGGCGTGGGCCGCATCTTCTATAATCGGAATGCCATAGCGTTCGCCAATGGCATAAATCGCGTCCAGGTCGGCGGGGGCGCCTGCGTAATGTACCGGAATAATGGCTTTGGTTCGCGGGGTGATGGCGGCCTCAATTTGCTCCGGTGTGACCATGAGCGTATCGCGGTCGACGTCGATCATGACTGGCGTCGCACCCAACAGGACAATCATGTTGAGGGTAGAAACCCACGTCATTGACGGTGTAATGATCTCATCGCCTGCACCGATGTCCAGCGCCATCAGCGTGATGTGCATTCCTGCCGTAGCGGAGCAGACGGCGACGGCGTGTTGATTTCCCGTGAGCTGGCAGAAGGCTTCTTCCAGCTGTTGATTTTTCGGGCCGGTGGTTATCCATCCAGAGTCCAGAACCGTCTTCACAGCAGCAAGTTCTTCTGCCCCCATTGCCGGGCGAGAGAAAGGCAAAAAGTCAGACATCATTATTCCTTCAAGCCATTTAACGCCACCGACATTTTATTTTTAGTGATAAACAGGGGCGTCGTTAATTATTTCATCAGGCTTCAAAGGGTAATGACGGAAGGTTAATTTATCCTTAAGAGTTTAAGGTTTGGGAAAGAGAGAGGAATAGCGTATTTTTTATTTATCTTAATGAAAAAAAGATCATGTAGGTTCTTGAGTAGTTTGGACGACATTGCTGTTATCTGCAGACTGATGAGCGCAATGCCGCTATTAAGAATGCTAATTATATGCCGTTATTAAAATGATAATTTACAGTAATCCTTTCAAGGTTAACGTTTTACGCGTGGCGATATTTAAATCGTAAGAGCCGAGATCTTCCGCTTTAACCCAGGCGAATGCCTGGAATTCTTCGTTAATCTTCACTTCACGATTAGCCGCCACACAATCGAAGATGAGATAAATCATATAAATCTCTTCCTGACTGCCATCGGCGTACGTTTTGGTGCGAACATCGTCACTGAAGGTCCATGGCGTAATATCTGATAACACCAGTTGTTCGCCCAGCTCTTCTCTTACTTCACGGCGCAAAGCTTCTTCAATACGTTCACCCGGTTCAACGCCGCCGCCAGAAAGCGCCCACTGACCGGGGAACACACCGCGGTCGTCAGCCATTTTGCACAGTAAATAACAGCCATCGTTTTGAATTAATGGGCAAACAATTGTTCTTTGGCGCATAAGTCGAATCCTTGTAGGGGGAGGTATAGAAAATTCCATCGTGCACGCATCTTACCTTTTGCTGACGGTAGAAAAAACGCTTCATCGACGAATAACGCCGCTTTGCCAGGGAAAACAGGATGTTTGTTGAAAATGGCGTTCTGCTGCCCTCAGCGGTGTAATTGCTACAAGAATTTAACCTTATCTAAATCTTGTGAGTAGTATTTGCTTACAATATGTTATTGCATCGCTTTTTTAGTGCATTGATTCCTCGTGATCTAACAGTACAATTCACCGGTTTTGGGGCTATGTTTTGATTCTTGCTGGAAAGGATAGAAAATGAAAAAAAGTTTAATGTTGGGTTTTGCCGGAATGCTGTTTGTTTCCGCGTCGGCGAGCGCGATTAGCATCAGCGGCCAGGCTGGCGAAGACTACACCAACCTGGGGTTCGGTATGGGTACTGAGACCACCGGTTTGGCCGTCAGCGGTAACTGGATGCATAACGATGACGACGGCGATGCGGCCGGGCTGGGACTGGGTCTGAATATTCCTCTCGGTCCGCTGCTGGCAACGGTCGGTGGGAAAGGCATTTATACTAACCCGAATGATGGTGACGAGGGTTACGCGGCGGCGGTCGGTGGCGGTTTGCAGTGGCCGATTGGCGACAGCCTCCGCCTGTTTGGTGAGTATTATTACTCTCCCGATTCTCTTTCCAGCGGTATCGACAGCTATGAAGAAGCGAATGCAGGTGCGCGTCTGACCATTATGCGTCCGCTGAGCATTGAAGCCGGTTATCGCTACCTGAACCTGGCAGGCAAAGACGGTAACCGCGATAACGCGATTGCTGACGGCCCGTACGTTGGGGTTAACGCGAGTTTCTGATTTTTCCGGCGCGGCGTTCAGTCGCGCCTTCCCCCCTCCATGCGTTATAGTGTTTTCATCATAAAAGCAGGAGAACACGATGTTAAACGTGGAGATGCTATCCACCGGGGATGAAGTGTTGCACGGACAAATCGTCGACACGAATGCCGCCTGGCTGGCCGATTTTTTCTTTAATCAGGGGTTACCACTAACCCGTCGCAACACGGTAGGTGACAATCTTGATGATTTGGTCGCCGTTTTGCGTGAGCGTAGCGAACATGCCGATGTACTGATCGTTAACGGCGGTCTGGGACCAACCAGCGATGATTTGAGCGCGCTGGCGGCGGCCACGGCAAAAGGTGAAGGGCTGGTGCTGCATGAAGCATGGCTCGCCGAGATGACGCGTTATTTCCGCGATCGTGGACGCGTGATGGCACCGAGTAACCGCAAACAGGCTGAGCTACCTGCCAGTGCGGAATTCATCAATAATCCGGTAGGAACCGCGTGTGGGTTTGCCCTGAAGCTTAACCGCTGCCTGATGTTCTTTACCCCGGGAGTGCCATCAGAATTTAAAGTCATGGTTGAGCATGAGATCCTGCCGCGTTTGCGTGAGCGTTTTTCGCTGTCTCAACCCCCGCTATGCCTGCGATTAACCACCTTTGGTCGTTCTGAAAGCGAGCTGGCGCAGAGCCTGGATCCGCTGCAATTGCCTCCGGGAGTGACAATGGGCTACCGCTCGTCAATGCCGATTATCGAACTAAAGCTGACCGGGCCGGATTCCCAACGGGAAGCTATGCTGGCGCTGTGGCCAGAAGTTAAGCGGGTTGCCGGGCAGAATATGATTTTCGAAGGTACGGAAGGTTTACCCGCGCAAATCGCCCGTACGTTGCAGGAACGGCAATACAGCCTGACGCTAAGCGAACAATTTACCGGTGGTCTGGTGGCGCTGCAGCTTTCGCGCGCGAATGCTCCGCTGTTGGCGAGCGAAGTGGTTCCGCCCCAGGAAGAAACGCTGGCGCAAACGGCACACTGGATAACCGAACGACGCGGCAACCATTATGCCGGGCTGGCGCTGGCGGTATCGGCTTTCGAAAACGAACATATTAACTTTGCGCTGGCAACGCCTGATGGAACGCATGCCTTACGCGTACGGCTGAACGCTAATCGTTATAGTTTGTCGGTGCGTCAGGAAGTGTGCGCAATGATGGCGCTCAATATGCTGCGCCGTTGGCTCAACGGGCAGGATATTGCCACCGAACACGGTTGGATAGAAGTGGTTGAATCCCTGACGCTGCCTTCCTGACTTGCACTGTCTCACGCGCTTGTTATGGGAAGGCATTCTGGCCTTCCCGTTATCAGTCCAACCTGTTGTACTCTCTGTAAAAAAATCCGTGCGTTAGTTCACAATTATGCTCGTTTTTTCTCCAGCCAGCTGGAAGAACGAGAGGATTTGATGCGCTTCACAATTTTAACCCCCTTAACCTACCACACTGATTCCAGTATCTAAGACTGGAGTCCAGTATGTTGGAATCAAGCAAAGTTCCCGCGCTCACCAGGGCGATCGAAATACTCAATCTCATTGCGCGTATCGGCCCATGTAGCGCCGCCACCATCATAGAGGCGCTGGGTATTCCAAAAAGCACCGCGTACCTGTTACTTAACGAACTGAAGCGTCAGCGCTTTATCAGCATTGATCATCAGGAAAATTACTGCCTGTGGACCAAGCTGGTTGAGTTGTCCGGGCATGCGCTGAGCAAGATGGATTTACGTGAACTGGCGCGTCCCCGGCTGACACAGCTGATGGATGAGACAGGGTTACTTTGCCATCTCGGGATCATCGACCACGAAAGCGCGTATTACATTCTGAAAGTGGAATCGTCATCCACTATCAGCGTGCGCTCCCACGAAGGGAAAAGTCTTTCGCTCTATCGCTCGGGTATCGGCAAATGCCTGCTGGCCTGGCAACCGGCAGCCGCACGAAAAGCCATTATTGAACAGCTGATATGGGAACAGGCAACGCCGACCACTATCACCAGGCCACAGCAGTTGAATGACGAGCTGGAGCGTATTCGACAGCGTGGATGGAGCTTTGATAATGGCGAAGATTATCCCGATGTTCGCTGCGTTGCAGCGCCTGTTTTTAACGCTAACAATGAACTGACCGCCGCGATTTCAGTCGTCGGCACTCGTCTGCAAATTAACGAAGAGAACCGTGATTATCTGGCCGGTAAAGCGATTGCCTGCGCCAGGGATATTTCACGCCTGTTGGGATGGAAAAGTCCCTTCGACTCACTCGCTTCATAAAAAGGAGAACACCATGACCCTACCTAAAATTAAACACGTTCGTGCCTGGTTTACCGGTGGTGCTACGGCGGATAAAGGCGCTGGCGGCGGCGACTATCACGATCAGGGCGCTAACCACTGGATTGACGATCATATCGCCACGCCAATGAGCAAATATCGTGAATATGAGCAATCGCGCCAGTCCTTTGGCATCAACGTATTAGGAACACTGATTGTTGAAGTGGAAGCTGAAAACGGACAGACCGGTTTTGCTGTTTCCACGGCAGGGGAGATGGGGTGCTTTATTGTGGAAAAGCATCTCAATCGTTTTATTGAAGGGAAATGCGTCAGTGATATCAAACTCATTCACGACCAGATGCTGGGCGCAACGATGTACTACTCCGGCTCCGGCGGTCTGGTGATGAACACCATCTCGTGCGTGGATCTGGCGCTGTGGGATCTGTTTGGCAAGGTGGTGGGTTTACCGGTCTACAAACTATTGGGTGGCGCGGTACGCGACGAAATTCAATTCTACGCGACCGGTGCGCGCCCTGATCTGGCGAAAGAGATGGGCTTTATTGGCGGCAAAATGCCAACCCATTGGGGGCCGCACGACGGGGATGCAGGGATCCGCAAAGATGCGGCAATGGTAGCCGACATGCGTGAGAAATGCGGTCCGGATTTCTGGTTGATGCTCGATTGCTGGATGAGTCAGGACGTGAACTATGCCACCAAACTGGCCCATGCCTGCGCACCGTCTAATCTGAAGTGGATCGAAGAGTGTCTGCCGCCGCAGCAGTATGAAGGCTATCGCGAGCTGAAACGTAACGCCCCGGCGGGGATGATGGTCACCAGCGGTGAACACCACGGGACGCTGCAGTCCTTCCGCACACTCTCAGAAACCGGCATCGATATCATGCAGCCTGATGTGGGCTGGTGCGGTGGGTTAACCACGCTGGTGGAAATTGCCGCTATTGCTAAATCGCGCGGACAGCTGGTGGTGCCGCATGGTTCCTCGGTTTACTCGCACCACGCGGTAATCACGTTCACCAATACCCCGTTCAGCGAGTTTTTGATGACCAGCCCGGATTGTTCAACGATGCGTCCACAGTTTGATCCGATCCTTCTGGACGAACCGGTACCCGTCAATGGCCGCATTCATAAGTCGGTGCTCGACAAACCAGGATTTGGCGTCGAGCTTAACCGCGACTGCAATCTGAAGCGCCCTTATAGCCACTAATGACCAGTGCGTTGCCAATGCCACGGCAACGCCCTCATTTCTTTGAGGATCTTGCTATGAGTACCACGTTACTTGATGGTGTGGTGAAGAAAAACCGCGCCCGTTTGATTCCCTTTATGCTGGCGCTGTATGTGCTGGCGTTTCTTGACCGCTCGAACATCGGTTTTGCCAAAGAGACCTATCAGATTGATACCGGTCTGAGCAACGAAGCTTATGCGTTGGGCGCGGGGATTTTCTTTGTGGTTTACGCCTTTCTGGGGGTTCCTGCCAACCTGTTGATGCGTAAATTTGGTGCCAGAACCTGGATTGGTACCACCACGTTGCTGTGGGGATTCCTCTCTGCGGCGATGGCATGGGCGGATACTGAATCGAAATTCCTGATTATCCGTACTCTGCTGGGGGCGGCAGAGGCGGGCTTCTTCCCCGGTATGATCTACCTGACGTCCCAGTGGTTCCCCCAGCGTAACCGCGCCAGCATCATGGGGCTGTTCTACATGGGGGCGCCGCTGGCGTTAACCCTGGGATCGCCGCTTTCCGGTGCGCTGTTGGAGATGCACGGGTTTATGGGGCATCCGGGATGGTTCTGGATGTTCGTTATCGAAGGTTTACTGGCGGTAGGCGCGGGTGTTTTCACCTTCTTCTGGCTGGATGATACCCCGCAGCAGGCGCGTTTCCTGAGCGCGGAGGAAAAGGCGATGCTCATTAGCCAGTTGACAAGTGAAGAGGAAAAAAAGGTCACTTCACGCCTGTCGGATGCGCTGCGTAATGGCCGTGTCTGGCAACTGGCGATTATCTATCTGACGATCCAGGTGGCGGTGTATGGCCTGATCTTCTTCCTGCCAACTCAGGTTGCTGCGTTGTTAGGGACAAAAGTGGGCTTTACGGCTTCGGTCGTGGCGGCAATACCGTGGGTGGCGGCGCTGTTTGGTACATGGCTTATTCCTCGCTACTCCGATCGCACCGGCGACCGGCGTAATGTTGCCGCGCTGACGCTGCTGGCGGCAGGAATCGGCATTGGCCTTTCCGGGCTGGTTTCACCGGTACTGGCGATTGTGGCGCTCTGCGTCGCGGCGGTCGGTTTCATTGCGGTACAGCCGGTGTTCTGGACGATGCCAACGCAACTTCTTTCCGGGACAGCTCTGGCGGCGGGGATCGGCTTCGTCAACCTGTTTGGTGCCGTCGGCGGCTTTATTGCTCCCATTCTGCGCGTCAAAGCCGAAACGGTGTTTGCCAGCGATGCGGCGGGTCTGCTGGTCCTCGCGGGCGTCGCGATTATTGGCTCGCTAATCATCTTTACGCTGAGTGTGAACCGTTCAGTTTCACAAGCAGGCGCTGCGCATCATTAATCTTATCTACGTTGTAAGGATCGTTATGAACGCATTGTTATCAAATCCCTTCAAAGAAGGATTACGCAAAGGGGAAGTCCAGGTCGGCCTGTGGCTTAGTTCGACCACCTCTTACATGGCGGAGATTGCCGCGACGTCGGGCTATGACTGGCTGCTGATTGATGGAGAACACGCGCCGAACACGGTGCAGGATCTTTACCATCAGTTGCAGGCGATTGCGCCTTATGCCAGCCAGCCTGTGGTTCGCCCGGTGGAGGGCAGTAAAGCGTTGATCAAGCAGGTGCTGGATATTGGCGCGCAGACGCTGCTTGTCCCGATGGTCGACAGCGCAGAGCAGGCGCTTCAGGTGGTTTCCGCGACTCGTTATCCACCGCTCGGCGAGCGTGGTGTCGGCGCCAGCGTGGCACGGGCGGCGCGCTGGGGGCGTATCGACAATTATATGGCCCAGGCTAATGAATCACTCTGCCTGCTGGTACAGGTCGAAAGCAAAGCGGCACTGGATAATCTGGATGCCATTCTGGACGTTGACGGTATTGACGGTGTCTTTATTGGCCCGGCGGATCTTTCTGCGTCGTTGGGCTATCCGGATAATGCCGGACACCCGGAGGTGCAGCGGATCATTGAGCAAAGCATTCGCCGTATTCGCGCAGCCGGAAAAGCAGCCGGTTTCCTCGCTGTTGACCCAGCAATGGCGCAGAAATGTCTGCAATGGGGAGCAAATTTTGTCGCGGTAGGCGTGGATACCATGCTTTATACCGAAGCGCTGGATCGCAGGCTGGCAATGTTTAAGCCAGACCAGAGTAAGCAAACGTTGAAAAGTAGTTATTAATATCGGGCCCGGTGGTGTAGCGCCATCGGGCCTGAAATAGCTCCTAATGGTGATGCTCTGTCACGTCGTCAGCAGAAAATCCGGTAATGGTCAGGACTGTCTCATGATCGATGCCTCGCTCCAGCATCATGCGGGCAATACGTAATGCTTCTTCTCGTGTTCCTTTTAGCCAGCCTTCCTGCAATCCATTGTGATGGCCTTCCTGGCGTAGTTTCTCTGCGATCGTCATCAATTTCTCCTTGTTATGGGGTGAGCGCCCGGCAATTTCACGGATAAATTCGCTGACATGAGAAGCCTCACCGCGCTGTAGCAGATAATTAAACAGCGTTTGCAACTGGCTGTCATTAACGGTACGAGTAACTAAAAGCGCGACCAGCCTGTCCACCAGTCCCATCACATCGCGATCGCGGATATGTTTTTGCATCAGTTCAAGTAGAGCGATACGCCGATGCTGCATAATCTCGTCGTCAGATACCACAGTGATGTCCACTAGCGGAAATGCTTCTGAGTAAAGCTTGCGCGCCAGTTGTGGGTAATCAAATTCGTCCAGCCAGTTGAGCGACCACGGATACGGGCTCTGTTGCCCGTGATAAAAAAGCATGGGGATAACCAGAGGTAGCGTTCTGTATCCGGCATCCAGGTGATATTGCATGGCGGCAGTGGCATAACGCATCAGGCGAAATGCCATGTGTTGTACCGCTGTACTCTGATGTTCGATAACGCAGTAGATGTAGCCTTCACCTTCGCGGGTTTTTAACGACCACAATACGTCGGAATAGTAAGCACGGAGATCCTTTTCGATAAAACTGGTAGGCTCCAGCTTCAGCGTTTGCAGGTCACATATCTCGCGTAATGCGACGGGAAGGTGAATTTCAAGAAAATCGCGAGCCATCTCAGGATAAGAAATTATCTTTTTAAAAACCGCATCATGCGGTGTTGATGTTGCTGATTTAGCCATGGTAGTCCGTCACCAGAGGAAGAAGATGGCGTGACGGTACCCACGGATGACGCGGGCTGCATTCGTGGAATTGATTCTTTGCGTGGAGGAGTCAGAGATAAATACGTCCGGTTGCAACGTATTCAGTTATGTACAACGGCATTCGCAAAAATGCCCGGTAGCCAACGCCACCGGGCAACAGAATTAACCTAACGCTTTGGCAAGCAGGGTGATGGGGTGTTCGCAGCGTTTGCTTGTCGACATCTCAATCTGCCATTTACAGGTTTCGCAGTCGGTGACGACGATATCAGCGCCGCTGTCTTCAATCTGGCGGAACAGCGGTGCGCCAATGGACTGCGATGTCGGGTAGTTTTCCTTTTTAAAGCCGTATGTCCCGGCAATCCCGCAGCATTGCGAGTCCAGCACCGTTAGCTCCAGCCCTGGAATTTGTCGTAGCAGTTCCAGCGTGTAGAGCGTCCAGCCCATTTTCTCCATGTGGCATGGCGTGTGGTAGACCACTTTCAGCGGCAGCGTTTTCAGCGGCAGCGTTTTGCCTTCATCCAGCTTGCGCCACAGCCAGCGGGTTGCCAGTTCAATGTGTTCGCGTAGACCTGAGTTGTCGACGTCCAGCACTTCCGGATATTCATCACGCAGCGCAAAGGTGCAGGTTGATGAGGTGGCGATCACCGGAATGCCTTTGCCGTCAATTGCTTCTCTGAGGGAGGCCACGTTGCTCACCGCCTGCTTACGCGCTTTATCGGTAAAGCCGTTGGCAATCAGCGGTACGCCGCAGCATTTCTCTTTGCTCAGCAGTTGCACCCCGGTTCCCATCGCATTCAACACTTTGATCAGGTCTTTGCCGAGCTGCGGATGGTTATAATTCACAAAACAGCCGTGGAAAAAGGCAACCTGATCCTGATATTGCGCTTGCTGTGCGGCAACGCTGCGATACCAGCGGCGGAAGGTACCGAAAGAGTACTTCGGCAGCGTACGGCGATGGTCGATTTTTAGCGCGTAATCCAGCAACTGACGCACCGGTTTGAGTGAGGTGGCGGTATTCACTATCGGGGCGAACGGTGTGGACACGCTACCCATCAAATCGGTATGGCTTAAGACGAAGTTACGCAGCGACGGACGCGTAGTGTCGTATTTGGCGCGCGCGCGTTGGATGATATCGCCAATCTTCACATCTGACGGACAGGCCACTTCGCAGCGCTTACAGTTGATGCAGTATTTCAGCGCATCGTCATATAACGCGCCATCTTTCAGGCGCAGACGCTCACCGTCCGGTCCGGCCTGTTTAGGACCAGGGTAGTTCGGATTGACGCGACTTACCGGGCAGGCCGTGGTGCACACCGTGCATTTGATACAACTTTCAAAACGTGTGTCGCTCATTGCTGGCCTCCTGCACGTTTCGCAATATGATGTGCGGCGTGTAAGGCGCTAACAGCGCACACGCCGCCTCCGCAACCCTGGGCGATAGGGTCGAATCCGCCGAGAACGGAACCGATGGCATACATGTTCTCTATCGTTTGTCCCGCCAGCGACGGGCGCAGCCCGGCATCGGTCGTAACGCCAAATTGCTGCCACGGTTGTGGGTCGAAGACGTCACGCTCATACCACTCGGCGCGCGTGGCGGTTTGCTGTACATCCAGCCCCAGGATAGGTTCGTAGATGGCCTCACGCGTGGCGACCAGCCCGCTGCTGAAGAAGCTGCCGCTGGCGAGCACGGCGAAACGTGGCCGCAAAGGAATATCGGCATGATTACGGGTCCAGATTTCGCTGACCACGCCGTCCTGACAGGTGATTTTCTTCACTTCATCACCCGGCATCCAGACGCCGCCCTGGCGCACAAACTGGCGCTGCAATTTGTTATGCAAACGCATACCCAGTACCGAAGGCGGTAGGGTCGGTAACAGCGTCAGCGAGCAGGGGAGGCGCTCGTTAAGCCATTGCCAGAGCTGTTCATCCGCCAGACCGAAGCAGGCCGGCATAATTATCATGTCGCAGGTTTTTGCTACTGGCAGTAAAGCGTCATAGAGCAGCGACCATTTATCTTCGTTATCCAGCAGGCGCGCAATATTGACGGCGCGAAACTCGGTCGGGTTATCACGCAGGACATCCAGCTCAGGCAGATCGATTTCTGCCGTCTCGACGCTGAGATTGCGTTGACGCAGCGACGCCGCGGCGAGATGTGCCTGAAAATCCAGTAAACCGCTAATACCTACAACGCAGATACGCTGCGCGGACAGCGGCCAGACCGGAACTTCCGGGGAACTTAACCAGGTTGAGCGCAGCGTTCCCAGCGGGGTGATGCGTTGATGTGACTGATGTACCTTGCCTTGCAAATGCGTTCCGCATTCTTCCAGCAGATTTTGCGCCTGCTGGGCCAGCTCCAGGACGTTGTGCGTTCCGATGGTGCTGTACGGGTGCGCGGGTGCCTGAGTGCGCAGCGCATTCAGGCCTGCTTCTATATCCGTCACCGGTTGGCCATCGGGTAAGTTGCTGAGCAAATCCAGTGAGCCGGAGGAGAAATGCAGGGCGCTTTGGCCGCGAGTGACAATCGTGCAGCGTAAACCGCTTTTTTGCAGTTGCAGGCCGCACAGTAGTCCGGCCAGGCCGCCGCCGATAATGACGGTATCAAATTTCATCCTGGTGCTCCTTTTCCAGACCGCACAATCCCTGATAGACCCAGCGTGTGAATTCGCTTTCGCGCAGCGCATCTCCCCAGGCGATAGGCTGCACGCCTTTCCAGCGTTCATTGAGGAAATCGGAAAGCTGAGTGATAGATTGCGCGGCGGTGGTGACATTAAAACGTTGCAGCAAACCTGCGGCGCGGCAGGCACACAATTCGCCCTGGCAGGTCCCCATTCCAACACGGGTACGGCGACGCAAATCCAGCAGGCTGTTGACGGTCAAATTCTCGACGGCGTACTGCACTTCACCTGCAGTGACCGCTTCGCATTCACAGACCAGGCTGCGGTGCTGACGACCTTCGCTAAGCCACGCAGGGGTGCGATCGCCGTGACGGTAGACCGCTGAGCCGCGCAGTGGCGCGGGCAACGAGATCACGCGTTTGAGCGTATGCTCGGTCGATTCTTGTGAGCCAGGCAGCGCCGTGTCTGCCGTTGTGCAAGGTTGGGTATTGCCCAGTTTACGGCAAACGGCATCGGTGGCCCACTCTGCCATCAGGCGGTAGGTCATCAATTTGCCGCCGGTAATGGTGATAAACCCGTCCAGTCCGTCACGCTGGGCGTGATCGAACAGTACAATCCCACGGCTGACGTTACGTCCACTTGGATCGTCGTCGCTGGCTACCAGAGGACGCACGCCGGAGTAGGCGCGTAAAATGCGCGTTTTCGCCATAATCGGCGCCAGTTTTTCGCCTTCACGCAGCAGTATATCGACCTCTTCTGCGGTGACGCGGTTGCTGTCGATATCATCGTAATCAATGTGCTGTGAGGTGGTGCCAATCAGCGAAATGGTATCACCGGGCACCAGGATATCGGCGTCAGACGGCTTACGACAGCGGTTGATGACATGCTGGTTAATGCGGTGATCCATAATCAGCAGCGAACCTTTGGCCGGGAACATACGGATGCTCAGATCGGCATATTCCGCAATGCGCTGGCCCCAGATCCCGGCGGCGTTGACGACTACCGGTGCATGCAGAGACTGCATCTCACCCGTCAGATGATTGCGTACGTTCACGCCGCAAACCGTTGCCCCTTCACGAATCAGTCCCGTCACTTCATGCGCCGTTAAGATTACTGCGCCATGCTCACGCGCATCCAGCATGTTGGCGGCGGTTAAGCGGAAAGGATCAACCGTGCCGTCCGGCACTTTTACCGCGCCAATCAGCTGTGGGTTGACGGAAGGTTCGATAATGCGCGCCTGCTTAGGGTCAATTGCTTCTGCGCGAATACCGGCCTCTTCACAGGCGCGAATAAAGGTTGCCTGGAAGGAGAGTTCATCTTCCGGCAGGGTAATAAACAGACCGTCCGTCGGCTCAACGCAATGACGGGCGATACGTTTGAGAATTTGGTTTTCGCTGATGCACTCCCGGGCAGATTCAGCGTCGGTGACGGCGTAGCGTGCACCGCTGTGCAGCAGACCGTGGTTACGTCCGGTCGCCCCTGTGGCGATATCGTGGCGTTCCACTAAGATGACGCGCAACCCGCGCAGCGCACAATCGCGTGCGATCCCTGCACCTGTTGCTCCTCCACCAATGATAATCACGTCACTTGTTTGCGAGTCGCGAATTTTCATTGTTTTTCCTCACAGTTCGTTTTTTATCATTTAGCCACATAAAAAACATGGATTGTTTGATTTCGCGCATAATCGCTCATTATTCGAAAATGAAACGTGATTTCGTGCGCCTTTATGAACATTTGTCATAAATCTGTAACAATATGTGCAGCGTTTCACATTTTTGTTATGTATCTTTCCTTAACATCGCGGCCACACTGGGAGCGGTAGGGTAGTAATGACGAACTGCAGTGTTTACTTCGAATGAAAGACGGCCACGGAGGCTACACTATGTTGAGCATTTTTAAACCAGCGTCACACACGGCGCGTTTGCCTGCAGCGGAGATCGACCCGACATATCGTCGATTACGTTGGCAGATCTTTCTGGGGATATTCTTTGGCTATGCCGCGTACTATCTGGTACGTAAGAACTTTGCCCTTGCGATGCCGTATCTGGTTGAGCAAGGTTTCTCGCGTGGCGATCTGGGTTTTGCGTTATCCGGTATCTCCATTGCTTACGGATTTTCGAAATTCATCATGGGGTCCGTTTCGGATCGCTCGAATCCGCGCGTTTTCCTGCCAGCGGGTCTGATTCTGGCCGCCGCAGTCATGTTGTTCATGGGCTTTGTGCCGTGGGCGACTTCGAGCATTGCGGTTATGTTTGTGCTGCTGTTCCTCTGCGGATGGTTCCAGGGAATGGGGTGGCCGCCGTGTGGTCGTACCATGGTGCACTGGTGGTCGCAGAAAGAGCGTGGGGGCATTGTCTCCGTCTGGAACTGTGCGCACAACGTGGGCGGTGGTCTGCCTCCTCTGTTGTTCCTGCTGGGTATGGCCTGGTTCAATGACTGGAAAGCGGCGCTGTACATGCCTGCTTTCGGTGCGATCGTCGTCGCGCTGTTTGCTTTTGCTCTGATGCGTGATACGCCGCAGTCTTGTGGCCTGCCGCCTATCGAAGAGTACAAGAACGACTACCCGGACGATTACAACGAGAAAGCGGAAGAAGAGCTGACTGCGAAGCAGATCTTCATGCAATACGTACTGCCGAACAAACTGTTGTGGTACATCGCTATCGCCAACGTGTTTGTTTATCTGCTGCGCTACGGCATCCTGGACTGGTCCCCGACCTATCTGAAAGAAGTGAAACATTTCGCGCTGGATAAATCATCCTGGGCCTACTTCCTGTATGAGTATGCGGGTATTCCGGGCACGCTGCTGTGCGGCTGGATGTCGGATAAAGTCTTCCGTGGCAACCGTGGTGCGACCGGCGTGTTCTTTATGACGCTGGTGACTATCGCGACTATCGTCTACTGGATGAACCCGGCAGGCAACCCGAACGTGGATATGGCTTGTATGATTATCATCGGCTTCCTGATCTACGGTCCGGTAATGTTGATTGGTCTGCATGCGCTGGAACTGGCACCGAAAAAAGCGGCGGGTACGGCGGCTGGCTTTACCGGTCTGTTTGGTTATCTCGGCGGTTCCGTAGCGGCGAGCGCCATTGTTGGCTATACCGTTGACTTCTTCGGTTGGGACGGCGGCTTTATGGTGATGATTGGCGGTAGCGTGCTGGCGGTTATTCTGCTGGTGGTCGTCATGATTGGCGAAAAACGCCATCACGAAGAGATCGCACTGAAGCGTAACGGGGGCTAATAGATGAAAACCACATTGAAAAGTCTCAGCGTGGCGCTAATGCTGACAGGTATTGTGGTGAGCAGCGCGGCGGTTGCCGCAGAAAAAATCGTGATTGCGCACCGTGGCGCCAGCGGTTATCTACCGGAGCATACGCTGCCAGCAAAAGCGATGGCTTATGCTCAGGGGGCTGATTACCTGGAACAGGATTTGGTGATGACCAAGGACGACCATCTGGTTGTCCTGCATGACCACTACCTTGACCGCGTCACCGATGTTGCCGAGCGTTTCCCGGATCGTGCGCGTAAAGATGGGCGCTACTACGCTATCGACTTTACGCTGGATGAGATTAAATCGCTGAAATTTACCGAAGGCTTTGATATCGAAAATGGCAAAAAGGTCCAGACCTACCCAGGGCGTTTCCCGATGGGTAAATCTGATTTCCGTGTGCACACTTTCGAAGAAGAGATTGAGTTCGTTCAGGGATTAAATCATTCAACCGGTAAAAACATTGGCATTTACCCGGAAATGAAAGCGCCGTGGTTCCATCATCAGGAAGGGAAGGACATTGCGGCTAAAACGCTGGAAGTGCTGAAAAAGTACGGGTACACCGACAAGAATGACAAGGTTTATCTACAGTGTTTTGATGTCGCAGAGTTAAAGCGCATTAAGAATGAACTGGAACCGAAGATGGGGATGGATCTCAATCTGGTACAGTTGATTGCGTACACTGACTGGAATGAAACTCAGGAGAAAAAGCCGGACGGTAGTTGGGTTAATTACAACTACGACTGGATGTTTAAACCGGGTGCCATGAAGCAGGTTGCGCAGTATGCGGACGGCATTGGGCCGGACTATCACATGCTGATTGATGAGAAGTCGAAGAAAGGCAATATCTCGTTAACGGGCATGGTACAGGACGCGCATCAGAATAAGATGGTGGTGCATCCTTATACCGTTCGTGCCGATCAACTGCCGGATTACACCACTGACGTAAACCAGCTGTATGACATTCTGTATAACAAGGCGGGCGTTGACGGGCTGTTCACCGACTTCCCCGACAAAGCAGTGACATTCCTGAATAAAGAGTAATGGCACAAGGTCTGTGATGCACCTCCGGTCACAGGCCTGGTTGGATCAAACGTTATTAACGGCTAGATAAGGCCGTCTGCCGTCAACGTGGCCATACCTGCCTCCAGGAGAAATAAAGAGCTGCCGTCCATCGGCGGCTCTTTTTTAGTCGTAATTTTTATCCCGCCACGCGTTACAGCTCTATTTCAATATCGCCTTTTGCCCGACAGCAGCAGGGCAAAATTTCACCTGGCTGAATGAAGGCCAGAGGTTCGGCAATCCAGTCGACCTGTCCCGCTACCAGACGGGTACGGCAGGAGCCGCAATAACCTGCGCGGCACTGGTATTCAACTTCAACATTGTGCGATTCGAGCGCGGCAAGCAGGGAAGGGTGTTCATCCTGGCACAGCAGTTGTGTGCCAGAGATGCGCAGAGTAACGCGGCCCATCAGAGCTGGAAGTTACTCAGGTCGTCGGTATCGACTTCCGAATCGATCTGGCCGACCAGGTAAGAGCTGACTTCCACTTCCTGCGGCGCAACCTGCACGTTATCAGACACCAGCCAGGTGTTGATCCATGGGATTGGGTTAGAGCGGGTCTGGAACGGCAAGTCGAGTCCGACAGCCTGCATACGGATGTTGGTGATGTACTCAACGTACTGGCACAGAATATCTTTGTTCAGGCCAATCATTGAGCCGTCACGGAACAGATAATCCGCCCACTCTTTTTCCTGCAGCGCGGCCTGTACGAACAGGTCGTAACATTCTTGTTTACACTCTTCGGCGATTTCCGCCATTTCCGGATCGTCCACACCGCTGCGCAGTAGATTCAGCATATGCTGGGTCCCGGTCAAATGCAGGGCTTCATCGCGGGCGATCAGGCGAATAATTTTCGCGTTGCCTTCCATCAGTTCGCGTTCGGCGAAGGCGAAGGAGCAGGCGAAGCTGACGTAGAAGCGGATCGCTTCCAGCGCGTTCACGCTCATCAGGCACAGATACAGCTTCTTCTTCAGTTCACGCAGGCTTACGACAACCGTTTTACCGTTAACGGTATGCGTGCCTTCGCCCAGCAAATGCCAGTAGCTGGTCATCTCAATCAATTCGTCGTAATAGCTGGAAATGCCTTCCGCGCGTTTCTGGATCTGCTCGTTGGTGACGATGTCATCAAACACCACCGCCGGATCGTTCACGATGTTACGAATGATGTGGGTGTAGGAACGGGAGTGGATCGTTTCTGAAAACGCCCATGTTTCCACCCAGGTTTCCAGCTCAGGGATCGAGATTAACGGCAGCAGCGCCACGTTCGGGCTACGTCCCTGAATGGAGTCCAGCAGCGTTTGATACTTCAGGTTGCTGATGAAGATATGCTTTTCATGTTCCGGCAGCGCCTGGAAGTCGATGCGATCGCGAGAAACATCAACTTCTTCCGGACGCCAGAAGAAAGAGAGCTGCTTTTCGATCAGTTTTTCGAAGATGTCATATTTTTGCTGATCGTAGCGGGCGACGTTCACCGGCTGGCCGAAGAACATCGGTTCCAGAAGTTGGTTATTTTTCGTCTGTGAAAAAGTGGTGTATGCCATTGATGTGAATCCTTTGTGGGATGAGTGCCGGATGGCGTTACAAGCACCCTTTCCGGCCTACAAACCAAGCTACTGTAGGCCGGGTGAGCCTGGTGCCACCCGGCATCGTTCATCAGATCTTACATGCGCCGCTTTCGCAGCCATCGTCCTGAATGGACGGCACCAGATCGTCCTGAGAATCTTCCGCACCGTCACGGGTGTTTTGATAATACAGCGTTTTGACACCAAATTTGTAGGCGGTGAGCAGGTCTTTCAGTAACTGCTGCATCGGTACTTTTCCGGATGGGAAGCGCGACGGATCATAGTTGGTGTTGGCGGAAATCGACTGATCGATAAATTTCTGCATGATACCTACCAGCTGCAAATAGCCATCGTTGTTCGGCATTTCCCACAGCAGTTCGTACGCGTCGTGCAGGTGTTCGTAGTCCGGCACGACCTGGCGCAGAATACCGTCTTTCGACGCTTTGATGCTCACATAGCCGCGCGGTGGTTCAATACCGTTGGTGGCGTTAGAGATCTGCGAAGAGGTCTCCGATGGCATCAGGGCTGACAGCGTGGAGTTACGCAGACCGTGCGTTTTGATGGATTCGCGCAGTTGTTCCCAGTCCAGATGCAGCGGCTCGTTGACAATAGCATCGAGATCTTTTTTATAGGTATCGATCGGCAGAATACCTTTGGAGTAGGTCGTTTCGTTAAACCACGGGCACGCGCCTTGCTCTTTCGCCAGCTCGTTAGAGGCTTTCATCAGGTAATACTGAATGGCTTCAAAGGTTTTGTGAGTCAGGTTGTTCGCGCTGCCGTCAGAATAACGCTTACCGTTTTTCGCCAGCCAGTAGGCGTAGTTGATCACGCCAATACCCAGCGTACGGCGACCCATCGCGCCGCGTTTGGCGGCAGGAATCGGATAATCCTGATAATCGAGCAGCGCATCCAGCGCGCGCACCGCCAATTCGGCCAGCTCTTCCAGCTCGTCCAGGCTGTTGATAGCACCGAGGTTAAATGCGGACAGCGTACACAGCGCAATTTCGCCGTTTTCGTCGTTAACGTCGGTCAGCGGTTTGGTCGGCAGGGCGATTTCCAGGCACAGGTTAGACTGGCGCACCGGAGCGACAATTGGATCAAACGGGCTATGGGTGTTGCAGTGGTCAACGTTCTGAATATAGATACGCCCGGTAGAGGCACGTTCCTGCATCATCAGAGAGAACAGTTCAACGGCTTTCACGCGTTGCTTGCGGATACTGTCGTCGTTTTCATATTTGGTGTACAGACGTTCGAATTCGTCCTGGTCAGCGAAGAACGCATCATACAGGCCCGGGACGTCGGACGGGCTGAACAGCGTGATGTCGCCGCCCTTCAGCAGACGGGTGTACATCAGTTTGTTGATCTGTACGCCGTAGTCCATGTGACGCACGCGGTTGCCTTCGACGCCACGGTTGTTTTTCAGGACCAGCAGGCTTTCAACTTCCAGGTGCCACATTGGGTAGAACAGCGTTGCAGCACCGCCGCGTACGCCGCCCTGGGAGCAGGATTTTACCGCGGTCTGGAAGTGCTTGTAGAACGGAATACAACCGGTGTGGAACGCTTCTCCGCCGCGGATCGGGCTACCCAGCGCACGGATGCGACCGGCGTTGATACCGATGCCGGCGCGCTGGGAAACGTATTTCACAATCGCGCTGGAGGTGGCGTTGATGGAGTCCAGGCTGTCGCCGCACTCGATCAGTACGCAGGAGCTGAACTGACGGGTAGGGGTACGCACGCCAGACATAATCGGCGTCGGCAGCGAAATTTTAAACGTAGAAACGGCGTCGTAGAAACGTTTTACGTATTGCAGACGCGTTTCACGCGGATAGTTAGAGAACAGGCAGGCCGCTACCAGAATGTAGAGGAACTGCGCGCTTTCATAAATCTCACCGGTAACACGGTTTTGTACCAGGTATTTACCTTCTAACTGCTTCACCGCAGCGTAGGAGAAGGTCATATCACGGTCGTGTACGATGAACGAGTCCATCTGCTTGAACTCTTCTTCCGTGTAGTCTTCCAGCAGATGATTGTCGTATTTGCCCATTTCAACCATTTTCACGACATGGTCGAACAGTTTCGGCGGTTCAAACTCGCCGTAGGCTTTTTTGCGCAGATGGAAAATCGCCAGGCGAGCAGCCAGGTACTGATAATCCGGTGCCTCGCGCGAGATCAGGTCGGCGGCAGCTTTGATGATTGTTTCATGGATATCGGATGTCTTGATACCGTCATAAAACTGAATGTGGGAGCGCAACTCGACCTGAGAAATCGATACGTTATTCAGTCCTTCTGCCGCCCAATCCAGAACTCGGTGGATTTTGTCGAGATTGATGCGCTCTGTACTACCATCACGCTTTGTCACCAGCAGACTCTGATTCATGTGGTTTTTTACCTGTCCGTGAAAGAAAAAATATCCCCCATATTATCCACAAAGTCATGTTGTGACTAAGTCTGTGGATAAATACTATATGTAGGGGTTGTTTGATAAAGTAGACGCTATATGGTGAGTATTCTAGTAGGGATTCTTTTCAGTACAAGAGTTGATTTTGAGGTTAAATTGAGGTTGCAAAAGGGTAATAATCGCTAAGTGCGCGTCTTATAAGGCCTGGCGAGGATGTCAATAATTGAGAAAAAAAATAGAAAATTTGATCGAGTGCTGATTTCTTCATCTAAGGCAAGGTAAGTTCTTATGACCTGGCGCAAAAATTGCCCTGACGATCCTACTCAGGATTGGTAGGCGATGCGCAGGCCCGAAAGCTGCGCACTATCAGGCACTGTGCCGGATTGCGGCGTTGCACGCCTTATCCGGCCGGGTGGAGGGGGTTAATCTGCTTGCGCGGTAGTGTGTAGCATATAGTTCACATCAACGCCGGGGCCGAGTTTAAAACTGTTGGTGATCGGGTTGTAGTGCAGGCCGGTCATATGACGCTCTTTCAGCACGGTCTGGTCAACCCACTCTAACAGTTCAGCCGGCTTAATGAATTTTTTCACATCATGCGTGCCTTTCGGCACCATACGCAAAATATATTCCGCGCCGACCACCGCCATTAGCCAGGATTTGCCGTTGCGATTAAGCGTGGAGAAAAACACTTCGCCGCCCGGTTTGACCAGTCTGGCGCAGGCCCTGACCACCGACTGCGGGTCCGGTACGTGCTCCAGCATTTCCATGCAGGTCACAACGTCATACTGATGCGCATGTTTTTCCGCATGTTCTTCAACCGTTTCTTGAACGTATTCCACCTGGATACCACTCTCCAGCGCATGCAGTTTTGCTACCTGTAACGGTTCAAAGCCCATGTCCAGACCGGTGACGGTTGCGCCTTCGCGCGCCATGCTTTCTGCCAGAATGCCGCCGCCGCAGCCGACGTCGAGTACCTTTTTACCAAACAGGCCGCCTGAGCGCTCCGTGATATAGCCCAGGCGCAGCGGGTTAATACGGTGCAGTGGCTTAAATTCACCCTCAAGATCCCACCAGCGTGACGCGACTGCTTCAAACTTGGCAATTTCTTCCTGATCAACGTTGTGAGTTACCGGAGGTTTTTCGGCATTCATTGGGGCTTCTACTCCTAAATTTGCGATGCAAATGAGTATATCAGCCTGACGGGATGAATAAAGCCTCTGTCAGGGGGGAATCCATTTACCTGAATCTGCACGGATGTGTTATAATTTGCGACCTTTGAATCCGGGATACAGTAGAGGGATAGCGGTTAGATGAGCGACCTTGCGAGAGAAATTACACCGGTCAACATTGAGGAAGAGCTGAAGAGCTCCTATCTGGATTATGCGATGTCGGTCATTGTTGGCCGTGCGCTGCCGGACGTCCGAGATGGCCTGAAGCCGGTTCACCGTCGCGTACTTTACGCCATGAACGTATTGGGCAACGACTGGAATAAAGCCTATAAAAAATCTGCCCGTGTCGTTGGTGACGTAATCGGTAAATACCACCCTCATGGTGATACCGCCGTTTACGACACCATTGTTCGTATGGCGCAGCCATTCTCCTTGCGTTACATGCTGGTAGATGGTCAGGGTAACTTTGGTTCTGTCGATGGCGACTCCGCAGCGGCGATGCGTTATACGGAAATCCGTATGTCGAAAATCGCCCATGAGCTGATGGCTGACCTGGAAAAAGAAACGGTGGATTTCGTCGATAACTACGACGGCACCGAACAAATTCCTGACGTCATGCCAACCAAAATTCCTAACCTGCTGGTGAACGGCTCGTCCGGTATCGCGGTAGGTATGGCAACCAACATTCCGCCGCACAACCTGACGGAAGTGATCAACGGCTGCCTGGCATACATTGACGATGAAGACATCAGCATTGAAGGGCTGATGGAACATATTCCGGGTCCGGACTTCCCGACCGCCGCGATCATCAACGGTCGTCGTGGTATTGAAGAAGCCTACCGTACCGGCCGTGGCAAGGTGTACATTCGCGCGCGCGCGGAAGTCGAAGCGGATGCCAAAACTGGCCGTGAAACCATCATCGTCCATGAAATTCCGTATCAGGTGAACAAAGCGCGCCTGATCGAGAAAATCGCCGAGCTGGTAAAAGACAAACGCGTTGAAGGTATCAGCGCGCTGCGTGACGAGTCTGACAAAGACGGTATGCGCATCGTGATTGAAGTGAAACGCGACGCAGTCGGGGAAGTGGTTCTGAATAACCTCTACTCCCAGACCCAACTGCAGGTTTCTTTCGGTATCAACATGGTTGCGTTGCACCATGGACAGCCGAAAATCATGAACCTGAAAGATATTATTGCTGCGTTTGTACGTCACCGCCGTGAAGTCGTAACCCGCCGTACTATCTTTGAACTGCGTAAAGCCCGCGACCGTGCGCACATCCTTGAAGCACTGGCGATTGCGCTGGCGAACATCGATCCGATCATCGAACTGATCCGCCGTGCGCCGACCCCGGCAGAAGCGAAAGCAGCGCTGGTCGCGCGTTCGTGGGAGCTGGGTAACGTTTCTGCCATGCTGGAACGTGCCGGCGATGATGCCGCGCGTCCTGAATGGCTGGAGCCGGAATTTGGCGTGCGTGACGGTCAGTACTACCTGACTGAACAGCAGGCCCAGGCCATTCTGGATCTGCGTTTGCAGAAACTGACTGGCCTTGAGCACGAAAAACTGCTCGACGAATACAAAGAGCTGCTGGAGCAGATCGCTGAACTGCTGCACATTCTGGGCAGCGCCGATCGTCTGATGGAAGTCATCCGTGAAGAGATGGAGCTGATTCGTGAACAGTTCGGCGACGCACGTCGGACCGAAATCACCGCGAACAGCGCTGACATCAACATCGAAGATCTGATTAGCCAGGAAGATGTTGTCGTGACCTTGTCTCATCAGGGCTACGTGAAATATCAGCCGTTAACCGATTACGAAGCGCAGCGTCGTGGCGGTAAAGGCAAATCTGCAGCACGAATTAAAGAAGAAGACTTTATCGACCGCCTGCTGGTGGCCAACACCCATGACACGATCCTCTGCTTCTCCAGCCGCGGTCGTTTGTACTGGATGAAGGTTTATCAGTTGCCGGAAGCAAGCCGTGGTGCGCGTGGACGTCCTATCGTCAACCTGCTGCCACTGGAAGCTAACGAACGTATCACCGCAATTCTGCCAGTACGTGAGTACGAAGAAGGCGTCAACGTCTTCATGGCAACCGCCAGCGGTACCGTGAAGAAAACAGCGCTGACCGAGTTCAGCCGTCCGCGTTCAGCCGGTATCATTGCGGTTAACCTGAACGAAGGCGATGAGCTGATTGGCGTTGACCTGACGTCTGGTAGTGACGAAGTTATGCTGTTCTCTGCTGCCGGTAAAGTGGTGCGCTTCAAAGAGGGGGCTGTTCGTCCGATGGGACGTACCGCGACCGGCGTACGCGGTATCAAACTGGCGGAAAGCGACAGCGTGGTATCGCTGATCGTTCCGCGCGGTGAAGGTGCTATCCTCACCGTTACCCAGAACGGCTACGGTAAGCGTACGGCGGCGGAAGAGTATCCGACCAAGTCTCGTGCGACCCAGGGCGTTATCTCCATCAAAGTCACCGAGCGCAACGGTTCCGTTGTCGGCGCAGTGCAAGTTGAAGATACCGACCAGATCATGATGATCACCGATGCAGGTACGCTGGTGCGTACTCGCGTGTCGGAAATCAGCGTGGTAGGGCGTAACACCCAGGGCGTTATCCTCATCCGTACTGCGGAAGATGAAAACGTTGTGGGTCTGCAACGCGTTGCTGAACCGGTTGATGATGAAGAGCTCGACTCCATCGACGGTAGCGCTGCTGAAGGGGACGAGGATATCGCGCCTGAAGCGGAAAGCGATGACGATGCAGCGGACGACGCTGAAGAGTAATTAAGACGTGATAAAAAGGGCCGGAAATATCCGGCCCTTTTTTTTAATTCATTCGCTCTACTATCATCGCAATGCCCTGACCGCCGCCGATGCACAACGTGGCCAGTCCAAGCGTTTGATCCCGTGCCTGTAGCGCATGCAGCAGCGTCACCAGTATTCGCGCGCCGCTGGCGCCGATAGGGTGTCCCAGCGCAATTGCCCCACCGTTGACGTTAACCTTTTGCGGATCAAACCCCAGCGTTTTACCAACGGCAAGAAACTGAGCAGCAAATGCCTCGTTAGCTTCGATCAGATCGATATCAGAAAGCTGTAAGCCGCTCAGTTGCAGTGCCTTCAGCGTGGCGGGAACCGGCCCCATCCCCATCATAGCCGGAGCTACGCCGCCACTGGCCCAGGCTTTGATCCGCGCCAATGGCTTCAGCCCAGCCTCCAGTGCTGCGGACTCTTCCATTACCACTAATGCCGCTGCACCGTCGTTGATCCCCGAGGCGTTACCTGCGGTGACGGTTCCTGCTTTATCAAAGGCTGGACGCAATGCGGCGAGGCCTTCGGCCGTCGAGTCTGCTTTGGGGAATTCGTCACGCTCAAAGATGATGGTTTTCTTCCGTGATGACACGCTGACGGGCACGATTTCAGCCTCAAATGCGCCAGACTCGATTGCGGCAACGGCTTTACGCTGCGACTGTAGAGCCAGTTCATCCTGCATTTCGCGGCTGATGCCATACTCTTTGGCAACATTTTCTGCAGTGATCCCCATGTGGTAACCATGCTCGGCGCAGATCAGGCCATCGCGCAGAATCACGTCGGACAATTGCCCATCACCGAGGCGATAGCCCCAGCGGGCTTTTGCGTCTAACAGGTAGGGGGCCAGGCTCATGTTTTCCATCCCACCCGCGACGATCGCCTGGGCTTGTCCGGCCTTGATAGCGAGGGCGGCAAGCGCCACGCTTTTCAGGCCAGAGCCGCACACTTTGTTGACGGTAAAGCCGCAAACGGTGTCGGACAGGCCGCTTTTTAATAATGCCTGACGCGCTGGGTTTTGCCCGAGTCCTGACTGCAGCACGTTGCCCATAATCACCTCGTCCACGCGCTGTGGGTCAAGGTGCGCGCGTTCAAGAGCGGCTCTAATGACGATTGATCCAAGCTCGACGGCACCCGTAGTTGCCAGTGCGCCGTTAAAACTGCCGATTGCGGTACGTGCCGCGCTGACGATGACACAGTTTTTCATTTTTCAGTTCCTTTAATTAAGTTGTTGCCGTCAGAACAAGGTCAATCCAATAACAAAAATGACGCCGGAGAAGAGCAGGGCGGTGATGCAGTAGCCCATAATGTCGCGTACTCCGAGACCGGCGATGGCCAGCGCGGGTAGCGCCCAGAACGGTTGTGCCATGTTCATCCACTGCTCACCGTAGGCGATGGCCATGACTGATTTGCCAAGATCGGCACCCAGCGCCTGAGCGGCAGGCATGACGAACGGTCCCTGAATAACCCAATGGCCACCGCCGGATGGCACGGCAAAGTTAATCAGGGCTGAACTGAAGAAAGTCATCAGTGGGAAGGTATCTTTGTTGGCAACGTTGATGAAAAATTCAGTAATGAGCCCACCGAGGCCGGAGTGCTCCATCATCAACTGAATACCGGCATAGAAGGGGAATTGCACCAGAATCCCGGCGGTACTCCGTGCGGCAGCACTAACGGCACGCATATAGGCCATCGGCGTTTTGTGCAGCAGCAGACCGGCAATCATAAACATCAGGTTGACGGTGTTGATGGTGATGTTGAAACCTTTCTCGGCAAAGTAGATACCCAGATAGGCAATCCCTAATGCACCGATGAGCAGCGCCAGAATGCGGCTCTCTTCCAGTTTTTCAGATGGCGGCGCATCCGGCGGCAGTTTCTTTTGAAAATCAGCTTCTTCCAATAAAAGTTTTGGATCGATGCTCACCACATCTGAAGGTTTTGGCGTCATCATCCGGGTGATAAACGGCATCACCACAATCAGGCCGAGCGTGATGAAAATATTGAAGCCGGTGAACAGGGTATCCGCGACAGGAATGAGGCCCGCTACGTGCTCGACCGGGTTGCCAGGCGTTGCCGCCAGCAAAGGCATTGAGCCGGAGAAGCCGCCGCCCCAGGTCAGGAACCCGATGTAGGCGCAGGCAATCAGTAACGGATAATCGGAACCCGGTACCCGACGAGCAACTTCGCGGGCGAACATCGCCCCGACCACCAGACCAAATCCCCAGTTAATAACGCAGGCAACTGAACCAAAAAACGTCACCAGCATGACGCCCTGAGCGGGGGTTTTGGCGGCTGATGCCGCCGTACGCAGCAGGCTTTTCACCGGCCCGGAACTGGCTAACGCATGGCCGGTTACGATGATCAGCGCCATCTGCATACCAAACGCCAGCAGGTTCCAGAAACCGTCACCCCAGAATTTCACCATGCTGATGGGGGTCTGCGGCGTTAACCACAGCGCGATACCAAAGGTCAGCAACGTTAATAACATGGCGAAAATCAGTGGGTCGGGCAGCCAGCGGCTGACTACCCGTGTCATAAAGCGAGCGATGCGGCCAATCATGCGTCACCTCGCAGGATGCGCAGATCGTCGGCAATTTCAAACTGTGCTTCGGTTTTTTCACATAGCGTTGCGATGTCGCATCCTTCGACGATTTCAGTCAGCCACATCTTGCCATCTATAAAGCGGAATACAGCCAGCTCGGTGACCAGCATATGCACAGCATGCTGTGCAGTGAGCGGCATGGTGCATTGACGCAGGATTTTTGCGGAGCCGTCTTTTGCGCAATGCTCCATGGCGATAATGACTTTACGCGCACCGGTCACCAGATCCATTGCGCCACCCATGCCGGGCACCATCTTGCCGGGAACCACCCAGTTGGCGAGGTTTGCCTGCTCATCGACCTGCAACCCGCCAAGCACACAGGCATCAACATGACCGCCGCGAATCAACGCGAACGACATGGCGCTATCAAACATTGCCGCGCCCGGCAAAATACCGCACGGTTGGCCGCCCGCGTTCACCAGATCAGGATGGGCGGTGGTGACTGGGCCCAGTCCCAGAAAACCGTTCTCAGATTGCAGCGTAATGTGAATATCAGCAGGTAAGTAGTTGGCTACCATCGTTGGCAGGCCGATACCTAAGTTGACGATATCGCCATCGCGAAGTTCTTGCGCCACCCGGCGCGCAATACGTTGTTTAGCATCCATGATTAGCTCTCCTGTGGAATGACGATATGGTCGATAACGGCGCCGGGGGTCACAATCTGGTCAGGCTGTAGCTCCCCTGTTTCAACCATTTCGTCCGGTTCGACCAGCGTGATATCAGCGGCGAGGGCAATCAGAGGGTTAAAGTTACGGGCGCTGAGCTGGTAGGTGAGGTTGCCAAGCATGTCAGAACGGTGGGCGCGAATAAGCGCTAAATCGGCGCGTAAAGGGCGTTCAAGCAGCCAGGTTTTACCCTCAAGCGTCATGGTTTGCTTACCTTCTTCCACGATGGTGCCAACGCCCGTGGGGGTGAGAAAGCCGCCAAGACCCGCGCCGCCGCAGCGAATCTGTTCGATCAGGGTACCTTGCGGAACCAGCTGTACATCCATCTCGCCGGCAATCATGCGACGACCGGTTTCCGGGTTTGTACCAATGTGCGAGGCAATCACTTTGCTCACCCGCCCATTGACGATCAGGGGGCCGATACCGGTATCGACAAAGGCGGTATCGTTAGCAATCAGCGTCAGATCTCTGACGCCGGACTCCAGCAGGGCTTCAACCAGACGAGGTGGTGTGCCAACGCCCATAAAACCACCGACCATGATGGTCATGCCGTCACGAAAGAAGCCCGCAGCGTCTTGTAAGGTAATCAGTTTTGTTTTCATTATGTTTCCCTTTTTGCATACTCCATTTTGGGTACGCTCAGGGAATTGCAAGCAGGGTGCCAGAATGACTAAAGAAACGTATTAATGTTTAGTTGATTGAATTTATTGGTTTATTTTTATGGTCCTGGTGAAAGGAGACCACGAGGGGTTATGCAGAATTTTGCGCAGTGTGCAAAATTCTGCATAGCAAATTTGCGTATCAGGAACCCGATGGGTCGATGCCGTACTCTTGTAATTTATACATCAGAGCGCGACGGCTAATTCCCAGCATCAGCGCCGTGCGGGTGCGATTGCCGTCCTGATTGTCGAGGACTTCGAGGATAATTCGTTTTTCCTCACGCTTAATCTCTTCTTTCAGATTGCGTTCCCCGGAGTAAGTCGGTTTTGCCTCTGTTGTGGAGCTCACCGGGTTGCGCAACGGATCGGGGAGATCGTCGGCAAAGATCACCGCGCCGGTATTCATAACGACTGCACGTTCGATGACGTTTGACAGTTCGCGAATGTTACCGGGCCAGGGCCAGGCGGTGAGGATCGACATCGCCGTCGGGTCGATCTCGATAATATCCCGCTGATTTTCAGAGCTGAATTTTTGTAAAAAGTGGTTTGCTAATAAGGCAATATCTTCACGACGCTCGCGTAAGGGCGGCAAAGTCAGATGGATAACGTTGAGCCGGTAAAACAGGTCTTCGCGAAACGTTCCTTCCTTCACCATCGTTTGCAGACAGCGGTTGGTGGCGGCGACGATTCGAATGTCAACGCGAATGGTCTGGTGCCCGCCGATGCGTTCAAACTCCCTCTCCTGCAAAATGCGCAGCAGCTTGGCCTGCAGCACCAGCGGCATCTCGCCAATTTCATCAAGCAATAAAGTTCCCTGATGAGCGCGTTCGAACAATCCCTGGCGCAACGTCTGTGCCCCGGTAAACGCGCCTTTTTCGTGACCAAATAGCTCGCTTTCCAACAACGACTCCGGCAGGGCCGCGCAGTTAATTTTGATAAAGGGGCCATTGGCGCGTTTGCTGTTGTAGTGAATGGCGCGGGCGATCAGCTCTTTTCCTGTGCCGCTTTCACCGCTAATCAACACGTTTGCCTGGGAGAGGGCGATTTTCGCCGTATCTTTACAGATATCCATCATACGCGGGCTGGTGGTCAGAATGTGTCCCCACTGCCAGCTGGTGGTCAACGCTTTATGCAGATTGCGGATTTCCTGTTTCATCTCCTGCAGTTGCAATGCGCGTTGAATCACCATGCTTAGCTCGTCGAGATCAAAGGGCTTAATCACGTAGTCGAATGCGCCGCTACGTAAAGCTTCTACTGCGGTTTCTACTTCAGCGTAAGCGGTCATCAGTATGACGGGGATCCGTGGTTGCTGCGTGCGCATAACTTTCAGCGCGTCGATACCGTCCATCTCCGGCATGCGAATGTCCATCAGCACCACGTCTGGCTGCGTTTCGCTAAACAGGCTCAGTGCGGCTTTCCCGTCGCTGGCGCAATGTGTCTCATGCCCTTGCAGGGAAAATGCGGTGGCAAGCATACGGCGAACATTTTCTTCATCATCAACGATGAGAATACGATAGGTCGTTTTCATTCTGACGGATTTCCCTGCGGGTTAAGAGGTAAAATCAGAGTGAATATCGCCCCGCAGCCAGGCTGGCTGGTTACGTGGATATCCCCCTGATGCGCGTTGATGATGCGCTGGCTCAGCGCCAGTCCAAGACCGGTGCCTGATGCTTTTGTCGTAAAAAAGGGATCGAATATTTTCTTCTGTATGGCGAGATCGATACCGTTGCCATTATCTTCAATCATCACGGCCTGTTGCGAGGCCGAGTATTGCCAGGTACGGATGCGAATTTCGCCTCGCGCAGCGATCGCCTGCACCGCATTGATTAAAATATTGAGGATCACCTGTTTGATGAGTTCGCGATCGGCGACGATCGGCGGCAGGCTGGGATCTAATTCCGTTGTAAAGGCGATCCGTGCCTGCAGGCCAGCGGTTTGCACCAGGATTAGCGTCTCTTCAATGAGCGCATTGAGCCGAATCTGTTGCCACTGACTTTGTCGTGGGCGTGAGAAATCTAACAGTTGTTGAATAACTTTATTGATGGAATCAATTTCATTCAGCACAACAGATAAATATTCCTGATGTTCCGGCAGCGAGGTTTGCTGGCGGATGATCTGGACGTAGCCACGAATTGCGGTCAGCGGGTTTCGCACTTCATGCGCGACGCCGGCCATCAGCTCACCCAGGGTGGCAAGCCTTTCGGTTTGCGCCAGTCGACGCTGGGTCTCTTTACGGGCGGTTAAATCGGAGAAAATAACCAGCGCGCCAATCAGCTCGCCGTGTGCGTTATGGATCCGACTGGTGGTTACACTGATCTCAATGGTGCGTTCTCGTCCTGGAAAGCTAATCTCCTGGGCCACATGTTCAGTACCGTGCTCAAGGGTGTCCAGTACCGGGCTATAAAACTGCGTATTGGCAAAGAGCGTCGCATAGGGCTGTCCGACCAGCTCATGCAGCGTGTAGCCTGTTATCTGTTCTGCCGCCGGGTTCATGGTGGTAACGTCGCCTTGCCTGTCGATGGCGATCACGCCATCTGCGGCATTTTCAATGATCAGATCGTTAAGGGTTTTGGTTTCCCGTAGCGTTTGTGCCAGCGCATTGACGCTACGGCTGATTTGTCCCAACTCGCCGGGGAGTTCAGGCAATCGGGTAGGGGTTTTTTGTGCCAGCGTGGAAAGCCCATCGGTGATGATGTCGATATTCGCACTGAGTCGACGTGAGAAGTGCACGATGAGCAGCAGGCTACAGATGAGCCCGGCAACCAGTACGGCAATAATCCTGACGTCCATTCTCCAGGCCTGCTGGCGGATATCTTCGGTGAGCTCATTGGCCCAGATATACCCAATAACCTCTCCCTGGCGCGCTATTGGGATCATCGAATTGAGTATGTCGCCGCGAACCTGTCGCCCGGAATAGACCACAGGCGCGTTGCTACTCATCACTTCGCGTCCGGGATGATCCTCGGTGATGGTGATACCTACGTTGCCTTGGTAAAGCGCGGAGGGGGCGTAGGTGATAATGGCATCCAGCGCTTTGTGATAATACCCGGCGCCAATGCCGGGAAACGCTTGCGTAATGCGCTCGGTGATGGGGGCCAACTCTTGATTAAGCGCGCGAATGCGTGCTTCACGCGGCAAATTTGGGTAGTGACTAAAGCGGTCGCCCAGCGCATCGTTTAGCAGGGTTAGCACCGATGACAGTTTTTTCTCTTTTTCAGATAAGACTGCTGAACGGCCTTCAGTTTCTACGATATAACCTATAGATATCGTCGGAATGATGACCATCAGGATGGCCATCATGATCATTTGGTTGCGTAATCGTCGTGGGTATAACCGACGAGCCAGCCATCTCAGGTCGCGCATTCTGACATCCGTGCAGTGTTTTTCAGGCAAACGACGATTATCACGGGTTAAGACAATGGTTTCAGAGCGGTGTATCATATTCCCGTAAAGAGAGGGCATTGCGACGCCGGACATTTACCGCTACCTTAACCACACTCTATTAATGCCCTGAAGCGGAGCTTCGCCCCTTTGAAATACCTTGCTTCCGTTCATTCAACGCTAAAAGTCTCACGCTATCTGTTCAGGGCGTTGGCGCTCCTGATCTGGGGGCTAATCGCATTTGCCTCCGTTTTCTACATCGTGAATGCGCTGCACCAGAGAGAGTCCGAGATTCACCAGGAGCTTAACCTCAGTTCCGATCAGGCCCAACGTTACATTCAGCGCACCTCTGATGTGATTAAAGAGCTGAAATATATCGCGGAGAATCGCTTAACGGCGGAAAACGGCGTGATGTCGTTGCGCGCGCGGGATGATAAAACCGCCGTGCCAAACTTCGAGCCGCTGTTTGCCGACTCCGACTGCTCGGTGATGGGCAACGCCTGGCGAGGTTCGCTGGAATCGCTGGCGTGGTTTATGCGCTACTGGCGGGATAACTTTTCCGCGGCCTATGATTTGAATCGTGTGTTCCTGATCGGCAGCGATAACCTTTGCATGGCCAATTTCGGTCTGCGTGATATGCCTGTCGAACGTGACGGGGCGTTGAAGGCGCTGCATGAGCGCATTATTAAGTATCGCAATGCACCGCAGGACGAAAACGGTAATAACCTGTTCTGGATTAGCCAGGGGCCGCGGCCGGGGATAGGCTATTTCTATGCGCTGACGCCGGTTTATCTCGCTAATCGCCTGCAGGCGCTGTTGGGTGTGGAACAGCCTATCCGCATGGAGAACTTTTTCACGCCTGGCAGTTTGCCGATGGGAGTGACCATCCTTGATGAAAATGGTCATGCGCTGATTTCGCTCACCGGCCCCGAGGGGAATATTAAGGCTGAACCTCGCTGGATGCAGGAGCGCTCCTGGTTTGGCTATACGTCGGGTTTTCACGAACTGGTGCTGAAGAAAAACCTGCCCCCGTCATCGCTAAGCATTGTGTACTCCGTACCGGTTGACCTGGTGCTGGAGCGGATCCGCATGATGATCCTGAACGCTATTCTGCTGAATGTGCTGGTTGGCGCGGCGTTATTTATGCTCACGCGCATGTATGAGCGGCGCATTTTTATTCCTGCGGAAAGCGATGCCCAGCGTCTGGAAGAGCACGAGCAGTTTAACCGTAAAATCGTGGCTTCTGCGCCGGTTGGGATTTGTATTCTGCGTACGATAGATGGCATTAACATCCTGAGTAATGAGCTGGCGCACACCTATCTCAACATGCTGACGCATGAAGACCGGCAACGGTTAACGCAAATTATCTGCGGCCAGCAGGTCAATTTTGTTGATGTGCTGACCAGCAACAATACCAATCTGCAAATCAGCTTTGTGCACTCGCGCTATCGTAATGAAAACGTGGCAATTTGTGTGCTGGTTGACATCAGCGCGCGCGTTAAAATGGAAGAGTCGTTGCAGGAGATGGCGCAGGCGGCGGAGCAGGCGAGCCAGTCCAAATCGATGTTCCTTGCGACGGTAAGCCACGAGCTGCGTACGCCGCTGTATGGCATTATCGGTAACCTTGATTTGTTGCAAACCAAAGAGTTACCCAACGGAGTGGATCGCCTGGTGACGGCGATGAACAACTCTTCCAGCCTGCTGTTGAAAATTATCAGCGATATTCTCGATTTCTCGAAAATTGAATCTGAACAGCTGAAGATTGAACCGCGCGAGTTTTCACCGCGAGAAGTAATGAATCATATTACGGCTAACTATTTGCCGCTGGTGGTTCGCAAACAGCTGGGGTTGTACTGCTTTATCGACCCGAATGTACCGGTGGCGCTCAATGGTGATCCGATGCGTTTGCAGCAGGTGATTTCCAATCTGCTGAGTAATGCTATCAAGTTTACCGATACCGGCTGCATTGTGCTGCACGTGCAGTGCAACGAAGACTATCTCAGTATTCGCGTGCGTGATACCGGGGTTGGGATCCCAGCCAAAGAGGTCGTCCGCTTGTTCGATCCTTTCTTCCAGGTGGGAACCGGCGTACAGCGTAATTTCCAGGGAACCGGGCTTGGTTTGGCTATCTGTGAAAAACTGATCAGCATGATGGATGGGGATATTTCCGTCGATTCTGAACCGGGAATGGGTAGCCAGTTTATGCTGCGTATTCCGCTTTATGGCGCGCAGTACCCGCTGAAAAAAGGTATCGAAGGGCTTGTCGGCAAACGTTGCTGGCTGGCGGTGCGTAACGCGTCGCTGTACCAGTTTATTGAATCCAGTCTGGCGCGTAACGGGATGACGGTGCAGTGCTATGAGGGACAGCAACCGGATGCGGATGACCTGCTGATTGCCGACGATGTGCTGGACCAGGCGTGGCAAGGACGTGCCGCGGTGATTTTCTGCCGTCGTCATATCGGTATTCCGCTGGAAAGGGGGCTTGGGGAGTGGGTGCACAGCGTGGCATCGCCTCACGAATTGCCCGCGCTGTTGGCGCATATCTACAGCCTTGAGCTGAGCAGTGAAGAGCTTTCAACGGCGTTGCCAGCCCCGGATAAAGTTGCTGCAACTAACGATGACATGATGATTCTGGTGGTCGACGATCATCCTATCAACAGGCGTTTACTGGCCGATCAGTTGGGATCGTTGGGGTATCAGTGTAAAACCGCGAATGACGGCGTGGACGCACTCAATGTACTGAGTAAAAACCATATCGACATCGTGCTGAGCGACGTTAACATGCCGAACATGGATGGTTATCGCCTGACCCAGCGTATTCGCCAGTTAGGATTAACCCTGCCGGTTGTCGGCGTGACGGCCAACGCGCTGGCTGAAGAGAAGCAGCGTTGTCTGGAGTCAGGTATGGATAGCTGTCTGTCTAAGCCGGTGACGTTAGATGTATTGAAGCAAACGCTGACGGTCTATGCGGAAAGAGTGAGAAAGGCGCGGGAATAAAAGAGGCCGGATGGGGGCATTTGCCTTATCCGGCCTACGGAACACGCACAACATCGTGTCATTCGTAGGCCTGATAAACGCCGTGCCATCAGGCACGTCGATGTTAAAAGAATTACTCTTTGTCTGACGGACTCAGCGTGACGGAAGAAAGGTAATTCAACAGGGCGATATCGTTTTCCACACCGAGTTTCATCATTGCCGACTTTTTCTGGCTGCTGATGGTTTTAATACTGCGGTTGAGTTTTTTCGCGATTTCAGTAACCAGGAAACCTTCGGCAAACAGGCGCAGAACTTCGCTCTCTTTCGGTGACAGACGTTTGTCGCCGTAGCCGCTGGCGCTGATTTTTTCCAGCAGACGAGAAACGCTTTCCGGGGTGAATTTCTTACCCTTCTGCAGCGCGGCAAGCGCTTTCGGCAGATCTGTTGGCGCGCCTTGCTTCAGGACAATTCCTTCAATATCGAGATCCAGTACCGCGCTCAGGATTGCCGGGTTGTTGTTCATGGTGAGAACAATAATCGACAGGCTCGGGAAATGGCGCTTGATATACTTAATTAACGTGATCCCGTCACCGTATTTATCTCCTGGCATGGAGAGGTCGGTAATCAACACATGAGCATCTAACTTAGGCAAATTGTTGATCAGTGCAGTGGAGTCTTCAAATTCGCCGACAACGTTTACCCACTCGATTTGCTCAAGTGATTTACGAATACCGAACAGTACAATCGGGTGGTCATCGGCAATAATTACGTTCATAGTGTTCATGTATTGGGCTACCTTGCTACAGCAAGCTCTTGACGTAATCGTCAATGTCGCTGATGTATTTTTCTATACCTGGAGCATCTTTCTCTTGAATAAGATGTTCCAGCGCTTCACATAACTGCTTGCCGGGTACCAGATTAAGCATGGCAAACACGCCTTTCAGGCGATGGGCCGTTTGGGCTAACGCAGCGAAATCGCTGGTTGCTGCCTCAGTATACAACCTCTTAACATCATCCGGTACTGTGTCTACAAAGAGTGCATAGTAACCACTGGCATGAAGTTCGGCGTTTTCATCTCCGCCGAGGGGGAGTTCCTGGATCTCTTCTTGTGCCAGCTGCTCTTCTATCAGCTCGAGGACAGCTTCCTGCATAGCATTGCTCATATTAAAGTTGACGCGCAGCTGACCAGGGCCAATTTTCCGCACGCCAGACTCATCATCGCTTAAAAGAAGGCCTGAGGCAGTAAGATTAGACGGATTATCTGTTAAAAAGAGATCATATTCTTGACTATTCAACCGCTCATCAGGCGTGATGCAGGTTGCTCCCCAGTTCTCCAGTTGGTGTAATACGATGCTGCGTACGTCATTAGAGGTGACATCAACCATTATGCAGACGTCATCTAACAAACGCTCTTCACTTTCAGCATGTTGATCGTGCAGCGGCATTTTAACATGGACTATATAACGTGTTCCAAGTTCTTCCCGCGCTTTAATGTTCAGATGTCCACCTAGCTTGCGGGCGAGCTGATCGCATAACCAGAACGTCAGCGGGTTGGCCTTGCTATACCGATCGCCCTGGGTGTCATTGATGAACGGGAAGTGCAGGTTATCAACTTCATTCAACGTGACACCTTGCCCGGTATCCAGAATGCGGAAGGTCAGGCGTTCAGTCTCCGACTCATCCTGGTCGACTTCCAGCGTGATTTTGCCAATTTGCGTGGTGGTTACCGCATATTGGATCAGCAACAGCAAAATACGGCGCAGGGCATCGCGGTCGCCGCGGCGTTCATCATGGGCGCTAAGGTGATTTTTAATCAGTAGCTGCAGCCCTTTACGTTTAATGGCTGGCAGAACCTCCGGAACCACGTCATCAATTAACGACTGCACGGAAAACAGCGTCGATTCACTTTTCCAGGCGTCGCTTTCCAGCAGGTTGGCCAACTGGATTTCATCTACCATACGCACCAGAACGTCTGCCTGATTGGCCAGTTTCTGGCTGTCCGGGCTATTCAGTGCGGCAGCATTAGCGGCAAGTGTTTTCGCCGGGTCTTTCAGTGCGCTGCCGATATTCTGCATAAAGGCCGCCCGGGCCTGCTGGTTTTTCTCATACAGTCGCTGCGCTTGCTTCAGCTTCTTATTAACCAGCACTTCGCGGTCCTGGTCACGAATAATAAAGATCTGCGTTCTCGATGAGATCTGGCTGCGGAACAGCCGGATCTCATACAGCTCATTATTGATGGTGGCCTGAATCACCCCCTGATGCTGCTCCGCCATACTGGTAATGTTTTGCAAATTTAAATGCGGTAGCAGGTGGTCGGCAATTTTATTGCTGATAACCGTGCGGTTTGCTTCTTGATCGTGCACCAGCAAGCCCAGAGGCAGCAGGGACACAATCTCTTCATTGATGGCGCGCAGAACACGCAGTTCATTATTTGCCGCAAGGTTTGGTACCACTTCGGTGGAACGGGCAGGGAGGTGGCGAAAGGTGGTATAGCCAAACAGCGCCAGGGCCAACAAAGCAATGTTGAGTAACAGCGGCAGCAGAATGCTTTGTAAGGTGTCGAGCAGCAATGAGCCAAACGGAACCTGCCACACCAGCCGCATATCCGTTGAGTTTAGCGCCGAAGAGATCTCAATTTTACTGTTGTTGAAATTAATGCTGACGCTGTCAGGCGACTCTTTTTCATTCAGATGCTCGGTTGTTGACGTGGCATCTGGAACCAGATGGAAGCTGTCCAGCGGCATGCCGGGTGGGATCAAGTCATTAATCGGCAGGTCAAAGGCGACAACCGTTGCCAGATGTCCAGGCTGATTAAAGGTCGTGCGTAGCGTGAAGTAATGCCCGTTCTGCCACGCCAGACGGCGCAGTGAAGAGAAGCTTTCACGTTCATCCAGCGCATTGGCCTGTTGTAACATTTCCGCGCGCCGTGAATCGACAATATTACCAATCGTCGACTCTTTAAAACCGGAAGTCAGATCTTTTAGCGGCAACGTTGAGATAAGGATCAGGCTATTGTCCTGACCATTCAGGTAATACATAGACCACGGAACATTTTCCGCGCCCCACAGCGTATCAAGATAGGTTGAGATGCGTTGGGTCATCTCCAGCGTAGAACTGTCATGGGAACCGAAAATCAACGCCTCGGTCTTTCTGCGCGGTTTCTCAAGATAATAGACGTCTTGTTTCAGACGCGTTTCCTGCAGTCCTTCTGCACCAGGTGAACTGGCCGTGGCGGCAATATTGTCATAGATTTGCCAGGTCACGTATCGCCAGGTATCGACCCTTTTATGAATGGCATGGGTGATATCGACAATCTGATAGCTCTTATCCTTTAACCAGGTGTTGACGGCGCTCTGGACCATAACGCCCATCATCACCAACAGCACAACGATCAGTAATAAGAAGAAACGGGTAATACTTCCCGGTAGCAGGGAGAATCGGGTAGAAGCCGTTGTGTCAGACTGACTCATTCGTGTTTATGACCTGTTAAACGACGCGAAAGATGATGGGGCAGTATAAAGGGTAATATATGAATTGCCACACTTACACCACGCCGGATGGCCCGCATTTTTTACGCTCCATTCTGTTGCAGCCATCACAATGCAAAGGTGTACAGTGGATAAAGGCGGGTACAAATATTTGTACGGAATGTATACATTTAGCATTAAATAACAAGAAATTATTAATCAGATTTATATCTGAATACGACGCAATGAGATAGTTAATAGTTGTTATAGTTTTGCATCGGTAGCACAGAACGGTAAGTTTTGTGTAAAGAAGGGTAAAAAAAAACCGAACGCGAAGCATTCGGTTGAAATAGGGGTAAACAGACATTCATGAATGAATGACGGTAATAAATAAAGTTAATGATGATAGCGGGTCTATTTTAGTTGCGAGTGAAGATTTTGTTTTGTCATTCAGTGCTATAATTATTTTCAATGTAACTTATTGATTTTAAATTTAATTAAAACAGTTCTTGATTATTTGTGCTTATTTTGCCTGTTTTTTGATTTTAAAAAAGTTCCCTCGTATTAATATTTTGAAACATCTATGCCGATAAATGAAACACCTTAAAAGTTTTAGTATCATATTCGTGTTGGATTATTCTGTGTTTTTGCGGAGAATGAAGTTGCCGACTGGTTAATGACCTTAATCAGTATGCAGTGGCATAAAAAAGCAATAAAGGCATATAACAGAGGGTTAATAACATGAAAGTTAAAGTACTGTCCCTCCTGGTACCAGCACTGCTGGTAGCAGGCGCAGCAAATGCGGCTGAAATTTATAACAAAGACGGCAACAAATTAGACCTGTACGGTAAAGTAGACGGTCTGCACTATTTCTCCGACAACAAAGGTGATGATGGTGATAAGACTTACATGCGTATTGGCTTCAAAGGCGAAACCCAGGTTAACGACCAACTGACCGGTTACGGCCAGTGGGAATACCAGATTCAAGGCAACCAGAGTGAATCCAGCAACGACGCCTGGACGCGTGTGGCATTCGCAGGCCTGAAATTCGCTGATGCAGGTTCTTTCGACTACGGTCGTAACTACGGTGTAACTTATGATGTAACGTCCTGGACCGACGTCCTGCCAGAATTCGGCGGTGACACCTACGGTGCGGACAACTTCATGCAGCAGCGTGGTAACGGTTATGCGACCTACCGTAATACAGATTTCTTTGGCCTGGTTGATGGTCTGAACTTTGCCCTGCAGTACCAGGGTAAAAACGGCAGCGTAAGCGGTGAAAACGAAGGTGGTCGTAGCCTGCTGACCCAGAATGGCGATGGTTACGGCGGCTCTCTGACTTACGATCTCGGCTCTGGCTTTGGTATCGGTGGTGCGATCACTACCTCTAAACGTACCGCTGATCAGAATGCTCTTGGCGTGTACGGTAACGGTGACCGTGCAACGGTTTATACCGGTGGTCTGAAATACGACGCTAACAACGTTTACCTGGCTGCACAGTACTCCCAGTCCTATAACGCAACCCGTTTCGGTACCTCTAACGGTAGCAACCGGACTGCTGCATATGGCTTCGCAGATAAAGCACAGAACTTTGAAGTTGTGGCACAGTACCAGTTCGATTTCGGTCTGCGTCCTTCCGTGGCTTACCTGCAGTCAAAAGGCAAAGACATCAGCAATGGCTTCACCAACTACGGTGACCAGGATATCGTGAAATATGTTGATGTTGGCGCGACTTACTACTTCAACAAAAACATGTCTACCTATGTTGATTACAAAATCAACCTGCTGGATGACAATGCGTTTACCCAGGCAGCAGGTATTGCTACCGATGATATCGTAGCGCTGGGTCTGGTTTACCAGTTCTAATCTGCGCTCATGTCGTTAAAAGGCCCTGCGGGGCCTTTTTTAATGCCGTTTTTTCGTCGTACAAACAACGATTTTTGGTGTACTCTTGCGCCCGTTCGCATGAGGATAATTACGTATGGAAGTGAATTTCTATCGCGCAGCACTACTGGCTGTGACGATCTTTTTTGTCGGGTGCGATGAAGCCCCGAAACCTGCCCAGACCACACAACCTGCCACCGTTCTGGAAGGTAAAACCATGGGCACTTTCTGGCGGGTTAGTGCGGTGGGCGTAGATGCCAAACGCGCCGGGGAACTGCAGGCGAAGATCCAGGCTCAGCTGGATGCCGACGATCAGCTTCTCTCTACTTATAAAAATGATTCTGCGTTAATGCGCTTTAACCTGTCGAAAAGCCTGTCGCCATGGCCGGTTAACGATGCTATGGCCGATATCGTGACTTCGGCGCTACGCATTGGCGCAAAAACCGGTGGGGCCATGGATATTACCGTGGGGCCGTTGGTCAATCTGTGGGGCTTTGGCCCGGATCAGCAACCGGTGCATATTCCTACGCAGGCGCAAATTGATGCCGCAAAGGCGCAAACCGGGCTTTCACATCTGAAGGTTGTTAATGAGGCGCATCGGAACTACCTGCAAAAAGATTTGCCCGAGCTGTACGTGGATCTCTCGACCGTTGGCGAAGGTTATGCCGCCGATCATCTGGCACGATTAATGGAGCAGGAAGGGATCGCCCGTTATCTGGTTTCCGTTGGTGGAGCATTGAACAGCCGCGGTATGAATGCAGACGGGCTTTCGTGGCGAGTCGCAATTCAGAAACCGACCGATCGCGAAAACGCGGTGCAGGCGATTGTCGACATTAACGGGCATGGCATTAGCACCTCCGGCAGCTACCGTAACTATTATGAGCTGGATGGTAAGCGCCTTTCCCATGTTATTGATCCGCAAACCGGTCGTCCGATTGAACACAACCTGGTATCTGTAACGGTAATCGCACCAACGGCGCTGGAGGCTGACGGCTGGGATACCGGATTGATGGTTCTCGGCCCGGAAAAGGCCAAAGAGGTGGTGCGTCGTGAAGGACTCGCGGTCTATATGATTATAAAAGAGGGCGAGGGGTTTAAAACCTGGATGTCGCCGCAGTTTAAAAGCTTCCTGCTCAGCGAAAAAAATTAAAAAGCAAGATTGCGGGTTTTTGTATCCGGCTATGGGGACACACTGAGGCTAAGCGCTATGCTTAACAAAGGAGTCCATAATGAAAAATCGTTTACACATAACTGATGATGACCGCTGGCAATCCGTTGTGGATCGTGACGCCGACGCTGACGGTCAGTTTGTTTTCGCCGTCCAGACTACCGGCATTTTCTGCCGTCCGTCCTGTCGGGCGAAACATGCGCTGCGCAAAAATGTCAGTTTCTTTGCCGATGCCCGGCAGGCGCTGGCCGCCGGTTTTCGTCCCTGTAAACGTTGTCAGCCGGATAAAGACAGCGCCCACCAGCATCGGCTGGAGAAAATAGCCCACGCCTGCCAGTTACTGGAGCAGGAATCTCCCCTCACGCTGGACGAGCTGGCGCAGCAGGTGGCGATGACCCCGTATCACTTACATCGCCTGTTCAAAGCCACAACGGGCATGACCCCCAAAGCGTGGCAGCAGTCCTGGCGCGCCCGCCGTCTGCGCGATGCCCTGGCGAAAGGCGTTCCGGTAACGCAGGCAATTCTCAACGCCGGATTTCCCGACAGCAGCAGCTACTACCGAAAAGCAGATCAGACGTTAGGCATGACCGCAAAGCAATTTAGTAAAGGTGGCGACAACGTTTCTGTACGCTATACCCTGGCAGATTGCTCTCTGGGTCGCTGTCTGGTGGCGGAAAGCGAACGCGGTATCTGCGCGATCTTACTTGGTGATGATGACGCTACGTTGGTTGCGGATCTGCATGAGCTGTTTCCCGCCGCTCAGGATGTGCCAGCAGATGCCGATTTTCAGCAGCGCGTGCGCGAAGTGATCGCCGCAATCAATGCGCGTGACGCGCCGTTATCGCTGCCGCTGGATATCCGGGGAACCGCATTTCAGCAGCAGGTGTGGCAGGCGTTGCGCGCAATTCCGTGCGGCGAAACGATGAGCTACCAGCAACTGGCCAGCGCCATTGGCAAACCGAAGGCGGTGCGTGCGGTGGCCAGCGCCTGTGGGGCGAATAAACTGGCAATCGTCATCCCGTGTCACCGGGTGATCCGCGGCGATGGCGCGCTTTCTGGCTACCGGTGGGGCATTGCGCGCAAAGCACAGTTACTGCAACGTGAAACGACTGGCGAGGAAACATAATGCTCGATCTCTTTGCGGATGCGAAACCTTGGCAGGAGCCGCTGGCGTCAGGCGCGGTTATTCTGCGACGCTTCGCTTTTGACTGCGCACCGTCTCTGCTGCAGGCGATAGCGGCTATCGCCAGACAGTCGCCGTTTCGCCAGATGGTGACGCCCGGCGGCTACACGATGTCGGTGGCAATGACCAACTGCGGTCGTCTGGGTTGGACGACCGATCAACATGGTTACCTTTATTCTCCTTTTGATCCGCTAACCGGCGCGCACTGGCCGCCGCTGCCGGATGCATTCGCTGACCTGTGCCAACAGGCAGCGACGGCGGCGGGCTATGCTGATTTTCAACCCGATGCCTGTCTGATTAACCGCTACACGCCAGGGGCAAAACTGTCCTTACATCAGGATAAAGACGAGCCCGACCTGCGGGCGCCGATTGTCTCGGTGTCGCTAGGATTGCCGGCCATCTTTCAATTTGGCGGCTTGCGCCGTAATGACCCCTTAAAGCGTTTGCTGCTGGAACATGGCGATGTAGTGGTGTGGGGCGGTACTTCGCGGCTGTTTTATCATGGGATCCAGCCGCTTAAGACGGGGTATCATCCGTTGACCGGAGACTGTCGCTACAATCTGACGTTTCGTCAGGCGGGTAAAAAGGAATAAAAATAAGAATTATTATTGCTGTCAGCGAAGAGATGTTTAAACTGCGGGCTGTTATTACTTGTCCGGGTTGTTCGCATGGAACTTTTACTTCTTGTCTGGCGGCAGTATCGCTGGCCATTTATCAGCGTCATGGCGCTCAGCCTCGCCAGCGCTGCGTTGGGGATTGGGCTGATTGCGTTTATCAACCAGCGTCTGATTGAAACGGTCGACACCACGCTGATGGTGCTGCCGGAGTTTCTTGGCCTGTTGTTGCTATTGATGGTTGTTACTCTCGGCTCTCAGCTGGCGTTGACCACGCTCGGCCACCACTTTGTCTACCGCCTGCGTAGCGAATTTATCAAACGTATTCTGGATACCCACGTCGAGCGTATTGAACAGCTTGGCAGCGCCTCGTTGCTGGCCGGTTTAACCAGCGACATTCGCAACATCACCATCGCCTTTGTTCGTCTGCCTGAGCTGGTGCAGGGGATTATCCTGACCATCGGATCGGCGGCGTATCTGGCGATGCTGTCGACCAAAATGCTGCTGGTGACGGCTATCTGGATGGCAATCACCATCTGGGGGGGATTTGTGCTGGTGGCGCGGGTGTATAAGCACATGGCTACCCTGCGCGAAACGGAAGACAAGTTGTACAACGATTATCAGACGGTGCTGGAAGGGCGCAAAGAGCTGATGCTCAACCGCGAGCGCGCCGAGCATATCTTTAATCAGATGTACGTCCCGGATGCCAAAGAGTACCGTCACCATATTATTCGCGCCGATACCTTCCACCTGAGCGCGGTCAACTGGTCAAACATTATGATGCTGGGCGCCATTGGCCTGGTGTTCTGGATGGCGAATAGTCTGGGCTGGGCGGATACCGCCGTGGCGGCGACTTACTCACTGACGCTGTTATTCCTGCGTACACCGCTGCTCTCTGCCGTTGGCGCGCTACCAACCCTGCTCACTGCGCAGGTGGCTTTCAACAAGCTGAATAAATTCGCACTGGCACCTTTTAAGGCCGAATTCCCGCGCCCAACCGCTTTTCCAAACTGGCAAACGCTGGAACTGCGTAACGTGGTTTTCCACTATCAGGATAATGCCTTTTCCGTAGGGCCGGTCAATCTGACGATTCATCGCGGTGAACTGATCTTCCTGATTGGCGGCAACGGCAGCGGGAAATCTACGCTGGCGATGTTACTGACCGGGCTATACCAGCCGCAGTCAGGTGAAATTTTGCTTGATGGTAAGGCCGTGGCCGTTGAAAAGCCGGAAGATTATCGCAAGCTGTTCTCCGCCGTGTTTACCGACGTCTGGCTGTTCGACAAACTGCTGGGGCCGGAAGGTAAAGAAGCCAATCCGCAGCTGGTAGCGAAGTGGCTGGAACATCTTAAGATGGGTCACAAGCTGGAGATGAACGATGGCCGCATCCTCAATCTGAAGCTGTCAAAAGGGCAGAAGAAACGCGTGGCGCTGCTGCTGGCTCTGGCGGAGGAGCGCGACATCATTCTGCTGGATGAATGGGCTGCCGATCAGGATCCCCATTTCCGTCGTGAGTTCTATCAGGTCCTGTTACCGCTGATGCAAGAAATGGGTAAAACTATCTTCGCCATTAGCCATGACGATCACTATTTTATTCACGCCGATCGTCTGCTGGAAATGCGTAACGGACAGTTGAGTGAACTGCTGGGCGATGAGCGTGATGCCGCCTCGCGTGACGCGGTGGCCCGCACTGCGTGATCCCACATGCCGCCGGTTTTTTATCCACCCGGCGGCACTGTTTATTGTTATTTACATAAATCGGCATCATGATTAATGATATTTCATATCATGGATTTATGATTAATGCCTGTAACAAACAAAAACAGCGCCAGACTGCGTGATGAAGAGCGTGCGCGTCTTATCTGGCTGCTGACCACTGATAAAGCCGTTGTTTCAACGCTATTGGGCAAGCTTACCCTGGCTGAGCAATATGACGTCGGCACGTTAGCCGACGATATTGCTGAGGTAGGGGCGCTGGTCGCCCACCTGCCGCCGCCCGATCTGGCGGATACCCTCGAAGCATTACCTTCTGAAGAGCGTCACGCCCTGTGGCGACTGGTCGAAAGTGAAAAGCGCGGTAACGTCCTGCTTGAGGCGTCTGAAAACGTCTGGGACGACCTGATCGATGAGATGAGCGACCGTGAGCTGCTGGATGCGTTGCAATACCTTGATATCGACGAACAGATTTATCTGGTTCAGCACCTCCCTCGTAACCTCACGGGTCGACTGTTGGCGACGTTACCGGCCGAGGAGCGGGCGCGCGTCCGCCAGGTGCTGCACTACGAGAAGAATCGCGTCGGTGCGATTATGGAGTTCGAAGTTATCACCGTGCGTCCGGACGTGACGCTGGAAGTGGTGCAACGCTACCTGCGGCGGCTGGGTAAAATGCCGGAGAACACCGATAAACTCTTCGTGACCGACCGCAATAAAGTGCTGGTCGGGGAACTGACGCTCACCTGTATTCTGCTCAATGACGTGCAGCGAAAAGTCAGCGAGGTGATGGAAGATGATCCGCTCACCTTTTCTCCGGAAGATATCGCCGAACACGCCGCGCGAACCTTTGAACGTGACGACCTGGTCAGTGCCGCGGTCGTTGACTCTTCAGGTAAACTGATGGGCCGTTTAACCATCGATGAGATCGTCGATGTGGTCTATGAAGAAACCGATACCGATCTGCGTCGAATGGGCGGCTTAAGTGCCGGAGAGGATGTGTTTGCCCCCGTCACGAAAGCGGTTAAAACCCGCTGGGCGTGGTTGGCCGTTAACCTTTGTACCGCCTTTATCGCTTCGCGAGTGATCGACGGCTTTGAACATACAATTTCGCAACTGGTCGCGCTGGCCTCGCTGATGCCGATTGTGGCGGGGATCGGCGGCAACACCGGGAATCAAACCATCACCATGATTGTTCGCGCGCTGGCGCTACAAAATATTCAGCCGGGAAACCTGACGTTTTTGATCCTGCGCGAAATGGGCGTGGCGTTGATTAATGGCCTCGTGTGGGGCGGAATTATGGGCGGCATTACCTGGTGGCTGTACGATGACATGGCGCTCGGCGGCGTAATGACCCTGGCGATGATGCTCAATTTGCTGATGGCGGCGTTGATGGGCGTTATTATTCCGATGACGATGGTGAAGCTCGGGCGCGACCCGGCGGTCGGCTCGAGCGTCATGATTACGGCAATCACCGATACCGGTGGTTTCTTTATTTTTCTCGGTCTGGCAACGCTGTTTCTGATGTAGCCGCACGTTTGCCTCTGACGATACGCGGCAGAATGAGCATCGTCATCACCCCGGCAACCACGCCAAGCGCCAGGTTGCCGGTTGACACCGTCGCCGCGACGGTCATCAGCATCACCAGCGTTTCAGTAACGGGGAGTTGCCGCAGCGTAGCGGGCTGGATGCTGTGCCAACTGAAGGTTTTCACCGCCACAATCACCATAATTCCCGCCAGCACCGACATGGGGATTTTCGCCATTACTTCGCTTAAGGCGGTGACCAGCAACAACAGCACCAGCCCGGCGGCGACCGTCGAGATGCGGCTGCGTCCTTTGCCCATCTCGACGTTAACGATGGTTTGACCAATCATCGCACACCCGGCGATGCCGCCATAAAAACCGGCCAGAATATTGGCTATCCCCAACCCGGCGCTCTCGCGATTCTTATTCGACGGCGTAACCGTCAGGTCATCCACCAGACGGGCGGTTAACAGCGACTCCATTAATCCGACAAAAGCGATGCTCAGCGCGCAGGGCCAGATAATCGCCAGCGTTTGCAGGTTGAGCGGTACCAATAACTGCGTGAATCCCGGCAGGCCGCCGCGCATTGAACCTTCGTCACCGACGGTCGGTAATAGTTGTCCGCTGGTGACAGTGAACACCGTCAGCAGCACGATGGCGATAAGCGGCGCGGGGATCGCTTTAATAAACCGCGGAACCCACAGCACAATCAACAGGGTCAGGACAAACAGCCCCCAGATTAGCGGGCTTTTACCCCAGAAATGCGGGACCTGGGCAAAGAAAATCAAAATACCCAGCGCGTTCACAAAACCGGTCATGACGGCTGTAGGAATGAATCGCATCAGACGCGCCATCCCCAATACGCCAAACAGGATCTGAATAATCCCGGCCAGCACCACCGCAGGCAGGATGTACTGGACGCCGTGTTGATGCACCATCGGGCCAATCACCAGCGCGACCGATCCTGCCGCTGCGGTAACCATTGCCGGACGGCCACCTAAAAATGACATTGCCAGGCACAGTACGACTGAGGCTATCAGGCTGACTTTAGGATCGACGCCGGCGATAACGGAAAAAGAGATCACTTCCGGGATCAGCGCCAGGGCGGTTACCACACCGGCCAGCGTTTCGCGAACCAGTAAACGGGGTTGGCGCAGCACTGCGCGCGTCGCGTGCTCCGCTACTGCGACAGAGGAGGGTTGAGTGACAGACATCGTTACTCTTAGGTCAAAAATGGCCCGATACAGCAGACCGACAGGCATCCGTGCGGTGAATAGCAAAGCGCAGCATAGTACCTGTCTGACGGACCGGTTTCCAGAAATGATTGTCAATAACCGTATAAACTATCAACGTATTAATAACATTTTTAAAAATTAAATATAATTTATAAACAATATTTAAATATTTTTACTTAAGTGTTACCGTTGATGCCGCTCGATTTTCACCTGCATTAAAAGCAAAAAAGCGATACTAAAAGTAAGGCATTAACATTATGAAAAAAGTGACTGCCATGCTCTTCACCATGGCCGTTGGGCTGAATGTTGTCTCGATGGCGGCAAAAGCGAAAGCGGCGGAAGAGCAGGAAACGGATGTACTGTTGATTGGCGGCGGCATCATGAGCGCCACGCTGGGAACCTATTTACAGGAGCTGGAACCGCAATGGTCAATGACCATGGTTGAGCGACTGGATGGTGTAGCGCAGGAAAGCTCAAACGGCTGGAATAACGCCGGAACAGGCCACTCCGCACTGATGGAGCTGAACTACACGCCTAAAAAGGCCGACGGTAGCATCAGCATTGAAAAGGCAGTCGAAATCAACGAAGCCTTCCAGATCTCCCGCCAGTTTTGGGCCTATCAGGTCAATAATGGCGTAATGCATGAACCACGCTCATTTATCACCACCGTTCCGCACATGAGTTTTGTCTGGGGTGACGAGAACGTGAACTTCCTGCGTGCCCGTTACACCGCACTGCAGCAGAGCACGTTATTCCGTGGCATGCGTTATTCCGAAGATCACGCGCAGATTAAAGAGTGGGCGCCGCTGGTCATGGAAGGCCGCGATCCGAAGCAGAAAGTCGCGGCAACGCGTACCGAGATTGGTACTGACGTAAACTACGGCGAAATCACGCGCCAGCTGATTGCCTCGTTGCAGAAAAAGCCCAACTTTGCGCTGCAGCTGAGTACCGAAGTGCGTGGCTTTAAACGCAATGCCGACAATAGCTGGACCGTCACGGTCGCCGATCTGAAAAATAACGAAGCGGAACATGATATTAAGGCGAAGTTTGTCTTTATCGGTGCCGGTGGCGCTGCGCTGAAGCTGTTGCAGGAAACCGACATTCCTGAAGCGAAAGGTTATGCCGGATTCCCGGTTGGCGGGCAGTTCCTGGTTGCGGATAATCCGGACGTGGTGAATCGCCACCTGGCGAAAGTGTACGGCCAGGCCTCCGTTGGCGCGCCGCCGATGTCCGTGCCGCACATCGATACCCGTATCCTTGATGGCAAACGCGTCGTGCTGTTTGGGCCATTCGCGACATTCTCCACCAAGTTCCTGAAAAACGGTTCATTGTGGGATCTGCTCAGCTCGACCACCACCTCGAACTTTATGCCGATGGTCAACGTGGGTCTGGATAACTTCGATCTGGTGAAATATCTGGTAAGCCAGGTGATGCTCAGCGATGACGACCGTTTTGCCGCGCTGCAAGAGTACTATCCGCAGGCGAAAAAAGAAGACTGGCGTTTATGGCAGGCGGGCCAGCGTGTGCAGATCATTAAAAGTGATGCGGAGAAGGGCGGTGTGCTGCGTCTGGGTACCGAAGTCGTCAGCGATAAAGAGGGCACCATTGCCGCGCTGCTGGGCGCTTCTCCGGGTGCATCAACCGCGGCGCCGATTATGCTGCATCTGATGGAAAAAGTGTTTAAAGATAAAGTGGCCAGCCCTGAATGGCAGGCGAAACTGAAAACCATTATTCCGTCTTATGGTACCAAGCTGAACGGTAACGTTGAAGCTACGGAACAAGAGCTGCAATACACCAGTGATGTTCTGGGGCTGAAATATGACAAGCCGCAGGCTGCTGATGAAGCGCCGAAACCTCAGGCGCAACCGCAGCCTGAGCAGAAAACTGTAGCGGATATCGCACTGTAAATAAAATGCCGGATAAGGCGGTACGCCGCCCTCCGGCACATTCTTACTTATCGCGCGACTGCGTCCTGAATCTTCTCTTCCGCTTTCCAGATACGGTATTTCACTTCCACGTTCTCCGGCGTATAGACCACAATCGGTAACTTGCTGTTGTAGCGCAGCATGCCGTCATCACCCAGATACGCGGTAATAAATTTCTTCTCTTTCTTACCGTCAGGGCAGGCCATCATGGTTGAAACCGGAGACGTCACTTTGTCGAAGACATAGTAGTCATATCCCCAACCTTCCAGCGTTTTGCTGTCCAGTTCTCCGCCCAGGCGGTGTTGGTTGCAGTCAACTTCCAGCGTTTGTCCGATCAGCAGTTCTACTTTAAGAGTAGATTCATCTTTCTCAGGGGTAAGCTGAATAACCTGGCGCTTCATACCCTTTTCCGCCTTAGGATAAGGGGCGACTTTTTCCAGCGGCTGAGCGCCGGCATCGTTACTGGCAGCCCATGCAGAGGCGCTGGCAAAGGCGGCGAAAAGTACGGCAGGGACAATTGTTTTCATCTTATTGTTCACAGTGTTTCCTTTCTTCTGTCTTATGAACGAGTCTGGGGCAGGTTAACATATTTACATAATCGATTAATCTGGATTTACTTATATTTTAAGTGTATTTGGTAGAGGTCTGCTTTCAGATTAGCGATATATTCTAAGAATAATCTTAATTATAAAATCATTCTCTTTTTGAGAGGTTCGTTATATACAGTGTTATATAACTCATTGAAATGTGAGCAAAAGCGCATTTTTTCCCGCCAACTCAACACTCCTTTGATCCGGCAACAGCATTTACCCCGATTGGGGTATGCACCTCTAACACATCCTGAAATATCTTACGACTAAAAATAACTACTCATAAATAGTGCAGTTTTTTATGTCGTTCAACCCGCCAGGGAAGGGCGTCATTATGGAAGGACAATGTCATGGTTGATTTATCCCGTCGAAGCATGTTGACAGGCAGTTGGCGAAACGCCAACTCAGGGATCCGTCCGCCCTGGAGCAAGGAAGACTCTCACTTTCTGGCCCATTGCCTTCGTTGTGACGCCTGCATCCAGGCGTGTGAAACCGACATCCTGCAGCGAGGCCAGGGCGGTTACCCGAGCGTAAATTTCAAACGCGGCGAGTGTAGCTTTTGCTATGCCTGCGCAGAGGCCTGTTCTGAATCCCTTTTTCTTCCGCGCCACACCAGGGCATGGGATCTGAATTTTACGATTGGGGAAAACTGTCTCGCACATCAGTCCGTTGAATGTCATCGCTGTCAGGATAGCTGTGAACCCATGGCCATAACCTTTCGTCCCACGCTGTCCGGCATTTATCAGCCGCAGCTCGACAATCAGGACTGTAACGGATGTGGCGCATGTGTCGCTATCTGCCCGGTATCAGCCATTAACGCGGAGTACAACCATGGACAATAACTGGCAGGTCTGCAGCCTGGTCGTTCAGGCCAAAAGTCAGCATATCAATGATATCGCCACGCAGTTGCGTTCGTTCCCCGGTTGCGAAGTTGCACTCAGCGATGTGGAAAGCGGTCAACTGATCGTGGTGGTGGAAGCTGAGCACAGCGAAACGTTAATGAAAACTATTGAGTCAGTGCGCAACGTTGCGGGCGTGCTGGCGGTGTCGCTGGTTTATCACCAGCAGGATGAGCAAGGTGAGGAAACACCATGAAACTCAGTCGTCGTAGCTTTATGAAAGCTAACGCCGTTGCGGCCGCTGCGGCGGCTGCCGGGTTAAGCGTGCCGGGCGTAGCCCGTGCGGTAGTCGGTCAGCAAGAAGCCATCAAATGGGACAAAGCCCCGTGCCGTTTTTGCGGGACGGGCTGTGGCGTATTGGTCGGGACGCAGCAAGGGCGTGTTGTGGCATGCCAGGGCGATCCGGATGCGCCGGTTAACCGTGGGCTTAACTGCATCAAAGGTTACTTCCTGCCGAAAATCATGTACGGAAAAGACCGTTTAACGCAGCCGATGCTGCGCATGAAGGACGGTAAGTATCACAAAGAAGGCGAGTTCACCCCGATTAGCTGGGACCAGGCCTTTAACGTGATGGAAGAGAAATTCAAAACGTCCCTGAAAGAGAAAGGCCCGGAGTCTATCGGTATGTTCGGCTCGGGTCAGTGGACGATTTGGGAAGGTTATGCCGCTGCCAAATTGTTTAAAGCGGGTTTCCGTTCGAATAACATCGACCCGAACGCGCGTCACTGCATGGCGTCAGCGGTAGTCGGCTTTATGCGTACCTTCGGTATGGATGAACCGATGGGCTGCTATGACGATATCGAGCATGCAGATGCTTTCGTCCTGTGGGGCGCGAATATGGCGGAGATGCACCCGATCCTGTGGTCGCGCATCACCAACCGTCGTCTGTCCGATCCCAATGTTAATGTCGCGGTGCTCTCCACCTTCCAGCACCGCAGCTTTGAGCTGGCGGATAACGGCATGGTCTTCACGCCGCAAACCGATCTGGTGATCCTCAACTACATCGCTAACTACATCATTCAAAACAATGCGATCAACCAGGAATTCTTTAGCAAGCACGTTAATCTGCGTAAAGGCGTGACGGACATTGGCTACGGTCTGCGTCCAACCCATCCGCTGGAAAAAGCGGCGAAAAACCCGGGATCCGATGCCTCTGAGCCGATGAGCTTTGAGGATTACAAAGCCTTTGTTGCCGAGTACACGCTGGATAAAACCGCCGAAATGACCGGCGTACCGAAAGATCAGCTGGAACAGCTGGCGCAGCTGTATGCCGATCCGAAGAAAAAAGTCATCTCCTACTGGACGATGGGCTTCAACCAGCATACCCGCGGCGTGTGGGCCAACAACCTGGTCTATAACCTGCACCTGTTGACCGGTAAAATCTCCCAGCCAGGCTGCGGTCCGTTCTCTTTGACCGGTCAGCCTTCCGCCTGCGGTACCGCGCGTGAAGTCGGTACGTTCTCCCACCGTCTGCCTGCGGACATGGTGGTTACGAACGAAAAACACCGCGATATCTGTGAGAAGCACTGGAATATTCCGGCGGGGACCATTCCGGCAAAAATCGGTCTGCATGCCGTGGCGCAAGACCGTGCGCTGAAAGATGGCAAGCTCAATGTCTACTGGGCGATGTGTACCAACAACATGCAGGCCGGTCCGAACATCAACGAAGAGCGTATGCCGGGCTGGCGCGATCCGCGCAACTTCATCATCGTCTCCGATCCGTACCCGACGGTCAGCGCTCTGTCGGCCGACCTGATCCTGCCGACCGCGATGTGGGTAGAGAAAGAAGGTGCTTACGGTAATGCGGAACGCCGTACACAGTTCTGGCGTCAGCAGATTAAAGCGCCGGGTGAATCGAAATCGGATCTGTGGCAACTGGTGCAGTTCTCTCGTCGCTTCAAAACAGAAGAAGTGTGGCCGGAAGCGCTGTTGGCACAGAAACCGGAACTGCGCGGCAAAACGCTGTATGACGTACTGTTTGCCACGCCTGCAGTGACGAAATTCCCGGTGGCTGAACTGGCAGAAGATCAGCTGAACGATGAATCCCGCGAGCTGGGTTTCTATCTGCAAAAAGGGCTGTTCGAAGAGTACGCCTGGTTTGGCCGCGGTCACGGGCATGACCTTGCGCCATTTGACGATTACCACAAAGCGCGCGGTTTACGCTGGCCGGTCGTTGAGGGCAAAGAGACCCAGTGGCGCTACAGCGAAGGCAACGACCCTTACGTGAAAGCGGGTGAAAGCTACAAGTTCTACGGTAAGCCGGACGGCAAAGCGGTCATCTTCGCGCTGCCATTTGAACCTGCCGCAGAAGCGCCGGATAAAGAGTACGACCTGTGGCTGTCTACCGGACGTGTGCTGGAGCACTGGCATACCGGCAGCATGACGCGTCGCGTACCTGAGCTGCACCGTGCTTTCCCGGAAGCTGTGCTGTTTATCCATCCGCTGGATGCAAAAGCACGCGATCTGCGCCGTGGCGACAAAGTCAAAGTGGTTTCCCGTCGTGGTGAAGTTATCTCGATAGTTGAAACGCGCGGGCGTAACCGTCCACCGCAGGGGCTGGTCTACATGCCGTTCTTCGACGCCGCACAGCTGGTGAACAACCTGACGCTGGATGCGACGGATCCGCTCTCCAAAGAGACGGATTTCAAGAAGTGCGCTGTGAAACTGGCGAAGGTGTAACGCGTTATGTCCCGGTCAGCAAAACCCCAAAATGGCCGCCGCCGCTTTCTGCGCGATATGGTTCGCGCAGCGGGCGGACTGGCCGTCGTTGGCGTGGCGCTGGGGTTGCAACAGCAAACCGCACGTGCAACCGGCGTGCGGCTGCGCCCGCCAGGCGCACTGAGCGAGGAGGCATTCGCCAGTGCCTGCGTGCGCTGTGGTCAGTGCGTTCAGGCCTGCCCGTATGACACGCTGAAGCTGGCGACGCTGGCCTCAGGGTTGGCTGCCGGTACGCCGTATTTTGTCGCGCGTGATATTCCCTGCGAAATGTGTGAAGACATTCCGTGCGCCAAAGTTTGCCCCAGCGGCGCGTTGGACAGGGACATTGAATCTATTGACGATTCACGCATGGGGCTGGCGGTACTGCTGGATCACGAAAACTGCCTCAACTATCAGGGATTACGCTGCGACGTTTGCTATCGCGAATGCCCGAAAATCGATGAGGCTATCACCCTGGAGCTGGACCGCAACATGCGTACCGGCAAGCATGCGCGGTTTATTCCGACCGTACACAGCGATGCCTGTACCGGCTGCGGGAAATGCGAAAAAGTCTGCGTCCTGGAGCAGCCAGCAATAAAAGTGCTACCCCTGTCGCTGGCGAAAGGGGAGTTAGGACACCATTACCGCTTCGGTTGGCTGGAGGGGAACAATGGCAAATCGTAAACGTGACGCCGGGCGTGAAGCGCAGGCAAAAAAAGGATGGTGGAAGAGTCATCGCTGGCTGGTGCTGCGTCGTCTGAGCCAGTTTCTGATACTGGCGATGTTCCTTAGCGGCCCGTGGCTTGGCGTCTGGATCCTGCATGGCAATTACAGTAGCAGCCTGTTGCTGGACTCCATCCCGTTCACCGATCCGCTGATTACCCTGCAAAGCCTGGCCAGCGGACACCTGCCGGCGACGGTTGCGTTAATGGGGGCGGTCATCATCACGGTGCTGTATGCCCTGGCGGGTAAGCGACTGTTTTGCAGTTGGGTTTGTCCCATGAACCCTGTCACCGATTTAGCCAGTTGGTTGCGCAGAAGGTTTGACCTGAATCAGTCTGCAACCCTGCCGCGCCATATACGGTACGTCCTGCTGGTGGTTATCCTGGTCGGTTCCGCCGTGACCGGTACGCTGCTGTGGGAGTGGATAAACCCAGTCTCTCTGCTCGGACGGAGCCTGGTCATGGGATTTGGCAGCGGGGCGCTGCTGATCCTCGCGCTGTTTTTATTTGATCTACTGGTCGTTGAGCATGGCTGGTGCGGGCATCTTTGCCCACTGGGTGCGCTGTATAGCGTGGTGGGGAGTAAAGGTGCATTAACCGTTTCGGCAAAAGAACGTAACAGATGTAACCGCTGTATGGATTGTTTTCATGTTTGCCCGGAACCGCATGTGCTACGTGCGCCGGTGCTGGATGAGCAAAGTCCGGTGCAGGTAACCAGCCGCGATTGCATGGCCTGCGGTCGCTGTGTGGATGTCTGTTCTGAGGATGTTTTTACAATAACAACACGATGGAGTTCGGGAGCGAAATCATGAAAAGCCATGACCTGATTAAAGCGCTGAGTCAATGGACGGCTGCGCTGGCCCTGGTAGTCAGTGGGGCCGTTTGGGCTGCAAACGGAGTGGATCTGAGTCAGTCACCGGAAGTCTCAGGGACACAAGAAGGGGCGATTCGCATGCCGAAAGAGCAAGTGCGTATGCCGCTGAACTATGTGAATCAGCCGCCGATGGTTCCGCACAGCGTTGAAGGGTATCAGGTGACGACTAATACTAACCGCTGCCTGCAATGTCACGGTGTGGAAAGCTATCGCACCACCGGTGCGCCGCGCATCAGTCCGACGCACTTTATGGACAGCGACGGTAAGGTATTGGCTGAAGTCGCGCCGCGTCGTTATTTCTGCCTGCAATGTCACGTGCCGCAGGCTGACGCCGCGCCGATTGTTGAAAATACCTTCACCCCCTCGAAAGGTTACGGGAAATAAGAGGTCATTATGGAAAATTCTAACCGTAAACCAGGCTGGATTAAGCGCGTCTGGCAATGGTGGCGTCGCCCCAGCCGTCTGGCGCTCGGCACGCTGTTGTTAATCGGCTTTGTGGGCGGCATTATTTTCTGGGGCGGCTTTAATACCGGTATGGAAAAGGCCAATACAGAAGAGTTCTGCATTAGCTGTCACGAAATGCGCAATACGGTGTACCAGGAATACATGGAAACCGTACACTACAACAACCGTAGTGGTGTGCGAGCGACTTGCCCTGATTGCCACGTCCCACATGAGTGGGGTCCGAAAATGATTCGTAAGATCAAGGCCAGTAAAGAGCTGTACGCGAAAGCACTGGGGCTGATAGATACACCGCAGAAATTTGAAGACCATCGTTTAACGATGGCGCAAAATGAGTGGCGGCGTATGAAAGATAACAATTCGCAAGAGTGTCGAAACTGTCACAACTTCGAGTTTATGGATTTAACCGCCCAGAAAGGCGTTGCGGCCAAAATGCACGACCAGGCCGTGAAAGACGGGCAAACCTGTATTGACTGTCATAAAGGGATAGCGCACAAACTGCCTGATATGCGCGAAGTCAAACCGGGATTTTAACAGGATGTAGATAACCAGGTATGCTTGAAGCCAGAGAATTACTTTGCGAGCGGGATGACAGAATACTGTTCAGCGATTTGTCATTTCGCGTCAACGCAGGGGAATGGGTACAAATTACCGGCAGCAACGGCGCAGGGAAAACCACTTTGCTGCGGTTACTTACCGGGCTGGCGCGTCCCGACGCAGGGGAGGTTTGCTGGCAAGAGCAACCGCTGCATCACGTGCGGGACAGCTACCATCAACAACTGCTGTGGATCGGACATCAGCCGGGGATAAAAACCCGGCTTTCGGCGTTGGAAAACCTGCGTTTCTTTCACCATGACGGCGACGTCGCACAGTGTCTGGCTGCGCTGGCGCAGGCGGGGCTTGCCGGATATGAAGATATCCCGGTGAATCAACTCTCCGCCGGACAACAGCGGCGCGTGGCGCTGGCCCGTTTGTGGCTGACCCGCGCCCGGCTGTGGATCCTCGACGAACCCTTTACCGCCATTGATGTGAACGGCGTTGAGCGACTGACTCAGCGTATGGCGCAGCATACGGAGCAGGGCGGTATTGTTATTCTCACCACCCACCAACCGCTCAATGTCGAGACCGATAAAGTGCGACGTATTGCGCTGACCAGCGAGAGGGCAACGCAATGATGTGGCGAATCTTCCGTTTAGAACTACGAGTTGCGTTTCGTCATAGTGCGGAAATCGCCAATCCTTTATGGTTCTTCCTGATTGTTATTACGCTGTTCCCGCTGAGCATTGGGCCGGAGCCGCAACTGCTGGCGCGTATTGCACCGGGCATCATCTGGGTTGCGGCGCTGCTGGCGTCGTTGCTGGCGCTGGAGCGCCTGTTTCGTGATGATCTGCAGGACGGCAGCCTTGAGCAACTGATGCTGTTGCCGCTGCCGCTGCCGGCAGTGGTGCTGGCGAAAGTGATGGCGCACTGGGTCGTGACCGGCCTGCCGCTGCTGATCCTCTCGCCGCTGGTGGCGTTGCTGCTCGGCATGGACATGTACGGCTGGAAAATTATGGCGCTGACCTTGTTACTCGGGACGCCGACGCTGGGCTTCCTCGGCGCGCCGGGCGTGGGGTTGACGGTGGGCTTAAAGCGCGGCGGCGTGCTGTTAAGCGTGCTGGTACTCCCGCTCACCATACCCTTACTGATTTTTGCGACCGCGGCGATGGATGCGGCTTCCATGCACTTACCGGTTGAAGGGTACATGGCGATTCTGGGCGCGTTGCTGGTCGGCAGCGCCACGCTAAGCCCGTTTGCCACAGCTGCGGCGTTACGGATAAGCGTGCAGTAGCGCAGTTGAGATATGCAGGCCGGGCAAGGCGCTCCGGCACAATGGATATTAATTTACGGAGTCTGGTGACTGAACTATGTGGAAAACACTTCATCAATTGGCGATGCCTCCTCGGCTCTATCAGATCTGTGGCTGGTTTATCCCGTGGCTGGCGATTGCCAGCGCGGTGGTACTGATAACCGGATTGATCTGGGGCTTTGGCTTCGCGCCTGCGGATTATCAGCAGGGGCAGAGCTATCGCATTATTTATCTGCACGTTCCGGCAGCAATCTGGTCGATGGGTATTTATGCATCGATGGCCGTTGCCGCGTTTATTGGCCTGGTCTGGCAGATGAAAATGGCCAATCTGGCGCTGGCCGCGATGGCGCCCATTGGTGCCGTGTTTACCTTTATTGCGCTGGTGACGGGCTCTGCATGGGGCAAACCGATGTGGGGCACCTGGTGGGTCTGGGATGCCCGACTCACCTCTGAACTGGTGCTGCTGTTTCTCTACGTTGGCGCCATTGCGCTGTGGCATGCCTTTGACGACCGCCGTCTGGCTGGTCGCGCTGCCGGCATTCTGGTGCTGATTGGCGTGGTCAACTTGCCGATTATTCACTACTCGGTCGAGTGGTGGAATACGCTGCATCAGGGGTCGACCCGTATGCAGCAGAGTATCGATCCGGCAATGCGCGCGCCGCTGCGTCTGGCGATCGTCGGCTACCTGTTACTGTTTGTCACGCTGGCGCTGATGCGCATGCGTAACCTGATTTTGATGATGGAAAAACGCCGCCCGTGGGTGAGCGAACTGATCTTAAAAAGAGGCCGCCAATGACCCCTGCATTTGCATCATGGAGTGATTTTTTCGCGATGGGCGGTTACGCCTTGTATGTCTGGCTGGCTGTGGCGATGAGCATTGTCCCGCTGGTGGCGCTGGTGCTGCATTCTGCGTTACAGCATCGTGCAATCTTACGCGGTGTCGCGCAGCAGCGGGCGAGAGAAGCGCGCATGCGCGCGGCGCAAGTGCAACGGGAGGCGGCGTGAATATTCGACGTAAAAATCGGTTATGGATAGCCTGCGCGGTCCTGGCAGGTCTGGCTTTGACCATTTCGCTGGTGCTCTACGCGCTGCGTTCCAATATCGATCTGTTCTATACGCCGGGAGAGATACTCTACGGTAAGCGCGAAACGCAGCAAATGCCTGAAGTCGGCCAGCGCCTGCGCGTGGGCGGTATGGTAATGCCTGGCAGCGTAAAGCGCGATCCGCAGTCGTTGAAGGTGAATTTCAGCATCTATGACGCCGAAGGTGTGGTGGATGTCACCTATGAAGGCATTCTGCCGGATCTGTTCCGCGAAGGGCAGGGCGTCGTCGTTCAGGGCGAACTGGACGGGGGAAATCATGTGCAGGCCAAAGAAGTGCTTGCTAAACATGATGAAAATTACACCCCGCCGGAAGTCGAAAAAGCGATGCAGGAAAACCACCGTCGCCCGGAAAGTGTTTATAAGGATAAAACGTCATGATGCCTGAAATTGGCAATGCGCTGTTGTGCCTTGCGCTTGGCGTTGCATTACTGCTGTCGGTCTATCCGCTTTGGGGCGTAGCGCGTGGCGACGTGCGGATGATGGCCTCCGCGCGTCCCTTTGCCTGGGTACTGTTTATCTGTGTGATGGGGGCGTTCCTGATTCTGGTCAACGCCTTCGTGGTTAATGACTTTACCGTGACCTACGTCGCCAGCAACTCCAACACCCAGCTTCCGGTCTGGTATCGGGTGGCGGCGACGTGGGGGGCGCATGAAGGCTCGCTGCTGCTGTGGGTGCTGCTGTTGAGCGGCTGGACGTTCGCCGTTGCAGCGTTCAGCCAGCGCATGCCGCTGGATATCGTCGCCCGCGTGCTGGCGGTCATGGGAATGGTCAGCGTCGGTTTCCTGCTGTTTATTCTGTTTACCTCCAACCCGTTTGCCCGCACGTTGCCGAACTTCCCGATTGAAGGACGTGACCTGAACCCGCTGTTGCAGGATCCGGGGCTGATTTTCCATCCGCCGCTGCTGTACATGGGGTATGTCGGCTTCTCGGTCGCCTTTGCGTTTGCGATTGCTGCGCTGATGAGCGGACGACTGGACAGCACATTCGCCCGTTTTTCGCGTCCGTGGACGCTGGCGGCGTGGGTGTTTCTGACGCTGGGCATTGTGCTCGGTTCGGCCTGGGCCTATTACGAGCTGGGCTGGGGCGGCTGGTGGTTCTGGGATCCGGTTGAAAACGCCTCGTTTATGCCATGGCTGGTGGGAACGGCGCTGATGCACTCGTTGTCGGTAACCGAACAGCGCGCCAGCTTTAAAGCCTGGACGCTGTTGCTGTCAATCTGCGCATTCTCACTTTGTCTGTTAGGTACTTTCCTGGTGCGCTCCGGCGTACTGGTGTCGGTGCATGCTTTCGCCTCCGATCCGTCGCGCGGGATGTTTATTCTGGCCTTTATGGTGCTGGTAATTGGCGGCTCCCTGCTGCTGTTTGCGGTGCGCGGTCACAAGGTTCGCTCACGGGTGAACAACGCGCTGTGGTCGCGTGAATCACTGCTGCTGGGGAATAACGTCCTGCTGATTGCCGCCATGCTGGTGGTGCTACTGGGCACGCTGCTGCCGCTGGTGCACAAACAGCTGGGGCTGGGCAGCATTTCGATTGGCGAGCCGTTTTTCAACACCATGTTCACCTGGCTGATGGCGCCGTTCGCACTGTTGTTGGGGATTGGGCCATTAGTGCGCTGGGGCCGTGACCGACCGCGTAAACTGAAAACGCTATTGCTTATCGCGTTTGTCACCACCCTTGTTCTGTCGCTGCTGCTGCCGTGGCTGCTTGAGGATCGCATTGCCGCCATGACAGTGGTGGGGCTGGCGATGGCGTGCTGGATATTCGTACTGGCGATGTCCGAAGCGTTCCTGCGTATTTCCCGTGGGACAAAGCTAACGCCAAGCTACTGGGGCATGGTATCGGGTCACGTCGGGCTGGCGATTACCATTGTTGGTATTGCCTTTAGCCAGAACTACAGCGTTGAACGCGATGTGCGCATGAAAGCGGGTGATAGCGTTAGTATCCATAACTATCAGTTCACTTTCCGCGAAGTGAAAGATATTACCGGGCCAAACTACCGGGGCGGCGTTGCCATTATTGGCGTTACCCGAGATGGTAAGCCGGAAGCCACGCTGCATGCGGAAAAACGCTTCTATAACAGCACCAGTTCGATGATGACCGAAGCGGCAATTGACGGCGGATTCACGCGCGATCTGTACGCTGCGCTGGGTGAAGAACTGGATAATGGCGCATGGGCTGTACGCCTGTACTACAAACCGTTTATTCGCTGGATTTGGGCCGGAGGATTGCTGATGGCGCTGGGCGGGTTGTTCTGCCTGTTTGATCCACGCTATCGCCAGCGGACGCGTCCTCGCGCCGCGGTGCAAAAAAATGCGTCGGAGGCTGTATGAAGCGCAACGCACTGTTAATTCCGTTTATTATTTTTCTCATCATTGCGGCGGCGCTGTTGTGGCAGCTCGCGCGTAACGCTCAGGGGGACGATCCCACTAATCTGGAATCGGCGCTGATCGGCAAACCTGTTCCGACATTCCGCCTGGAGTCACTGGAAAATCCGGGTCAGCACTATCAGGCCGATGTGCTGACGCAGGGCAAACCGGTATTGCTGAACGTCTGGGCGACCTGGTGCCCGACCTGTCGCGCCGAGCATCAGTATCTGAATCAGCTGTCTGCGCAAGGCGTGCGGGTAGTGGGTCTGAACTATAAAGATGATCGTCAGAAAGCCATTGTCTGGCTGAAAGAGCTTGGTAATCCTTACTCATTAAGTCTGTTTGACGGCGACGGTATGCTCGGTCTGGATCTAGGCGTGTACGGTGCTCCGGAGACGTTCCTGATCGACGGCAAAGGCATTATTCGCTATCGCCATGCCGGCGATCTGAACGCCCGGGTGTGGGAGAGCGAGATCAAACCGTTATGGGACAAGTACAGTAAGGAGGCTGCGCAATGAGATTTTTACTGGGCCTGCTAATGCTGGTTATCTCGGGATCCGCGCTTGCGACTATCGACGTGATGCAGTTTAAGGACGAAGCGCAGGAGCAGCAGTTCCGCCAGCTTACTGAACAACTGCGTTGTCCTAAATGCCAGAACAACAGCATTGCCGATTCTAACTCGATGATTGCCACCGACCTGCGTCAGAAAGTGTACGAACTGATGCAGGAAGGAAAAAGCCAGAAAGAAATTGTCGATTACATGGTGGCGCGCTACGGCAACTTCGTCACGTACGATCCGCCGTTAACGCCGCTTACCGTGCTGCTGTGGGTGATGCCGGTGGTAGCGATTGGTCTGGGGGGCTGGATTATTTTCGCCCGTACTCGCCGACGCGTCCGGGTGAAACAGGAAGAGTTTCCTGACGATGTTATTCCGAATGGCAAGCGCGGTGGATTCGGGTTGTTTGTGCCTGGGATCGTGGTGGCGCTGGTGGTTGGCGCAGTAAGCTATTACCAAATCGGCAGCTATAAGCAGGTTCAGGTCTGGCAGCAGGCCACTGCTCAGGCTCCGGCGCTGCTGGAACGGGCGTTGGATCCGAAAGCGGAACCGCTCAATGAAGAAGATATGGCGCGTCTGGCGCTGGGGCTGCGCACACGTTTACAAGCCGATCCCGCAAATGTTGAAGGCTGGATCATGCTTGGACGCATTGGCATGGTTCTCGGTAACGCCAGTACGGCCACTGAAGCCTATGCCAATGCCTATCGACTGGATCCTAAAAACAGCGATGCGGCGCTGGGCTATGCGGAAGCGCTGACCCGTTCTTCCGATCCTGATGATAACCGTCGGGGAGGGGAGCTGCTACGCCAACTGGTGCGTGGCGAACATGCCAACGTGCGGGTTCTCAGCATGTACGCTTTCAACGCCTTTGAACAGCAGCGCTTCGGCGAGGCGGTTGCGGCGTGGGAGATGATGCTGAAACTATTACCTGCCAACGATACCCGTCGGGCGGTAATAGAACGGAGCATTAAGCAGGCGATGGAGCAGCTAACGCCGCAGGAGAAATAAGTATCCAGAATAGCCCCGATAGCGCTTAGCATATCGGGGCTATCCGGCCTCTTCATGGATTACTGCATTCCGCGCGTTTGTAAAAACAGGATGGTGGCAGCAACGCGAGAGCGCACATTGAGTTTGCGCAGCAGGTTGCGAATATGCACTTTCACTGTCTGTTCGGAAATATTCAGCACTGACGCAATCTGTTTGTTCGACAGCCCCTGAGCCAGTTCATGCAATACATCCAGTTCACGTTCGGTGAGAATGCTGAAGGGATCTTCTTGTGCGCCGAACAGATCGCGTTCGCGCAGATATTCGCTGACGCGTGTGCTAAAAGCTTTACCGCCTTTGGCGCCGCTGCGAATGGCCTCCAGCAGGACTTCAGGATCGCTGTCTTTGAGTAAATAACCATCCGCGCCGGCATCAATTAAGGCGTACACATCGCTGGCGGCATCCGAGACGGTAAGAATAATAATTTGCGCGGTGACGCCATCCCGGCGCAGCGCATTCAGGGTGTCCAGTCCGCTCATGCCTTTCATATTGAGATCCAGCAGGATCACATCCAGGTCCAGACGGTTAGCCAGATCGATAGCGCTGGCACCGTCACCTGCTTCCGCGACTACGTTAAATGCGGGATCCAGTTGCAATAATTGACTAATTCCTCGCCGCATTAGTGGGTGGTCGTCGACAATCAGCACCCGAAAAGGCGTTGCTTCAGGCATACTATTCTCCTGAGTTTTTATTAGTATCATTATTGTTTTCAGCGCATCACTCGTCTAGTTTCATCGCGCTGATGAGAGGGTAAATTTTACCCCAATTTGTGCATGGGTAAGTAGTAAAACCTGTGCTAAAGGCCGGGGTAATAATAAGGAACGTGGAATCGCGGGCATAAAAACACCAACCATGAAGGTTGGTTTTTCTGGGATTTTTGGTCGGCACGAGAGGATTTGAACCTCCGACCCCCGACACCCCATGACGGTGCGCTACCAGGCTGCGCTACGTGCCGACGCTATGGCTGCTAATACTACTGCTTTCCGCTGCGAATGCAAGGGGAAGCATCGCTAAGTGATTTATAATTAATCAGTTAGCAATAAATCGTTTCTCATCCGTCAGAACCTGTAGCAGCAGGCTTAGCTGCGGTTTCTGATCTTTTATTTTTTCGCCGCGTAAATCATAGGTCTGATAATTACCGTTGTTGTTCAGCACCAGCGTCATCTCTGGCGTAGTAACGGCCATCGTGCTGCCGTCGGCGGCGGTAACCCAGTAATGGCGGCGGTTTGCATTGAACAGATCCTGCCCCTGCGAGTATTCGTTAGCAGGCGTGCTGACGTGCAGCAGGCGCTGCATAAGCGTTGTCATCAGGTCTGTATGATCGGTCAGGCTATTGATGCGTTGGGCAGGCGTTCCCGGCCAGTGAATAACTAGAGGAACCTGCAGATGACCACGCGACCAGGCAAAATTGTTCTCTTCCTGAGTCAGCGGCACGCCCCGACCTGCGGTAATAATCACCACCGTGTTGTTCAGTTTACCGGAGTCGCGCAGGGCACTTAGAATACGGTTAATATTGGCATCCACATCCTGAGCGGCGCTGGCATAGCGTTTGGCAAAGTTCTTCTGGTTGCTGTTATCAAGGTTCGTCCCGTTAAAGGAGACCCACGAGAACCAGCGGTTATCTTCCTGCGCGTAGCGCCCCAGCCAGTTAATCCACTGGCTTGCGGTTTGTTCGTCAGATTGCGTTTGTACGCTTGGCATGGAGAAGTCTGACAGCAGCGCCTGGCGATACAGCGGGCTGGTAAAGCCATCCGAGGAGAATAGCCCTAACTGGTAACCCTGCTGGTTCAGTGCAGTAATCAGCGCCGCAGGCGTACGGGTCGACAAAATGCCGTCCATGTAGCTTGGCGAGACACCATAGAACAGGCCAAAGATGCCGTTATCCGTGGTGTTGCCTGAGCTCATGTGACGCGTAAACGAGATATTCTGCCCGGCGAATTCAGCCAGCGCAGGCATCTGTTTTTCAAAGCGTGAGTAGTTCAGACCGTCGACGGTAATCAGCAGCACGTTCTGACCGGTGCCCATATCGCGATAGCGCAGTTCGCTGAGCGGGTACTGCACGGAAACCGCTTCCGGATTGCCCTGTTCGATCAGGCGTCGCTGATACTCTTGCGCATCCAGCAGGCCATGTTTTTCCAGGAATTTACGTGCCGTCATCGGGTAGGAGAGCGGCAGATTCGCGCGCTGCATGGTAATCGGGCGATAGAAATTGGCATCCGCCCAGATATACACCACGTGCGAGGCGATAAAGGAAACGAAGAAGAATGCTGCTAACGGTTTGGCAAAATGGCGACGACGCGTCAGGCTGCGCAGCTTTTGCCAGCTCCAGGTTGCAAACAGCATTTCAATTAACAGAATAACCGGTACGCTGATAAACATCAGCTGCCAGTCACGCGCCGCTTCATTCTGGTCTGGGTTGATGACCAGTTCCCAGACGATTGGATTGAGATGCAGGTGGAAGCGGGTGAAAACTTCGCTGTCGATTAGCAACAGCGTCATGCCAGCCGTCGCCAGAATAGCTGATAAGAATCGCATCAGCCTCTGGGACATGACGATAAACGTCAGGGGAAACAGGATCAGCAGATAGGTGGCGAACACCAGAAAGCTAAAATGCCCGACAACGCTCAGGTAGGAATAAACACGACCTGCAAGGGTTGTCGGCCAGTCGGCGACAAACAGGTAACGGCTACCGAGCACCATGGCCAACAGAATGTTGAACAAGGCAAACCAGTGCCCCCAGCTAACCATCTGGGAGACTTTCTCACGGTAGCGTTGACGATGAGTTACCATAAACTGTTGTTCGTTTCCCCGGAGCAGGCTCTTAATGCGCTTGGTCGTCGTTTACCGAAGACTGCAATGCGCGGGCAAAAGAGTTGGCAATCGCCTGGCGCTGGGCCGGTGCGATGCTTGTATTGATAAGGTTAGTCACCATATTTCCCAGTACCATCAGGGAAAGGTCGGTCGGCGCCTTATGTTTTTCCAGTACGTTGAGCATCTCATTCAGCAGTTGTTCAACGTGTTCGTCACTATAGCGGGAAATTTGTGGCATAAATCGAAATCAGTCTGTTCATGAAAGGGCAACATATTACCGTACAGACAGTTTTTTTTCTGCTTTTTTATCTTCTATTGCGTCACTGCCCGGCAGGTGGTTGAATACCGCCCGGTCTAAAAGGAGAGTTTATCATGAGTCTGGATATCAACCAGATTGCCCTGCACCAGCTTATCAAACGTGACGAGCAGAACCTTGAGCTGGTCTTGCGCGATTCATTACTGGAACCGACAGCGACCGTTGTCGATATGATGGCTGAGTTGCATCGGGTGTACAGCGCCAAGAATAAAGCTTATGGCCTGTTTAGCGCAGAGAGTGAACTGGCGCAAACGCTGCGGTTACAGCGTCAGGGCGAAGAGGATTTTCTGGCCTTTAGTCGTGCAGCGACAGGGCGCTTGCGGGACGAACTGGCGAAATATCCTTTTGCCGATGGCGGCATTGTCCTGTTCTGCCATTACCGCTATCTGGCGGTAGAGTATCTGCTGGTCGCCGTGCTGAACAATTTAAGCAGTATGCGCGTCAATGAAAATCTGGATATCAACCCGACGCACTATCTGGATATCAATCATGCGGATATCGTGGCGCGTATTGATTTAACCGAGTGGGAAACCAACCCGGAGTCCACGCGCTATCTGACGTTCCTGAAAGGGCGGGTAGGGCGCAAAGTCGCCGATTTCTTTATGGACTTCCTGGGTGCCAGCGAGGGGCTTAACGCCAAAGCGCAAAACCGCGGCCTGTTGCAGGCGGTCGATGACTTTACCGCCGAGGCGCAACTCGATAAAGCAGAACGCCAGAACGTGCGTCAGCAGGTGTACAGCTACTGCAACGAGCAATTGCAGGCCGGTGAAGAGATCGAGTTGGAGTCGCTGTCCAAAGAGCTTTCCGGCGTCAGTGAAGTCAGCTTCAGCGAATTTACCGCTGATAAAGGCTACGAACTGGAAGAGAGCTTCCCGGCAGATCGCAGCACGCTGCGCCAGTTAACCAAATTTGCCGGAAGCGGCGGCGGGTTAACCATCAACTTCGACGCCATGTTACTGGGTGAGCGTATTTTCTGGGATCCAGCCACAGATACTTTGACCATCAAAGGTACGCCGCCGAACCTGCGCGATCAGCTACAGCGTCGTACTTCGGGCGGGAAATAAAGCCGTTTGCCGGATGGGGGCGTTAACGCCCCCATCCGGCCTGTGTGATTCATCTTTACCGCCAACAAAATCCCATAAAAAAACCCCGCCGAGGCGGGGTTTTTCTTCAACTTGTAAGCGATTACGCGCGAACGAAGTCGATGTGTGCCAGCTTCGGCTTGAACGGGTGACGCTGTACTGCCTGAGCTTTAACTTTCACTTCTTTACCGTCAACAACGATGGTCAGAACTTCGCTGTAGAATTCAGCTTTAGCTTGCATGTTCATAACTGCATCGTGATCCAGTTCGATAGCAACCGGGGCTTCTGCGCCACCATAGATGATTGCCGGGAACTTGTTAGCGGCACGCAGGCGGCGGCTCGCACCCTTACCCTGCTCTTTACGTACTTCAGCGTTGATAGTAAACATTTAAATCTCTCTTTAATAATTCCTGCTACAGGCGACCCAGCAACAGGTAAGTGATCTGCTTTGCGTATGCAAAAGCGGGCGAGATTCTATACTTAAACGGCTGGTACATCAATCAAAAGTACGATTAACCGCGTAATTCATGTGCCCGACGATAGCGTCCTTCATAATCGAAGACCTTTTCACGGACCTGCCAGTACTGACCTTTCATGCGCGCCACCACGAAATCAGGATGACGTAACAGCGCCTGCTGGGCGAGGATATCGGCGGCGGTTATCCAGCGTAAGGGAATGCCGGGCGTTCGGGTGTGCGGGCGAATAAACAGTTGCTCGAAAGCCGTACGTTGCGCGGGAGTTTGCAGGCGAAAGCGTTCGCTAACATCGGCACCATCTTCATCGTAATAGGTGATTTTTAGCCATTCGCCTTTTTCATCCTGGCCGTTTTGTAACACCATGCCGCTACAGCGCAGGACCAGCGCATCTTTGAGCCTGAGCGCGGCTTTCAGCATGTCATCCGGGTCAACCAGCACCGTGTCGCACTCCCGACAACGGCGGGCGGCGATATCATTTTCCGCGTTGCATTGTGGGCAGTTTTTAAATCGAAAACGAAAATCGCATTGTTCGCGATGGCCGCCATCATCTTCAAACCACCCCTGACAGCGGCGGCCAAAGTGTTCAATCAGCGTGCCGTCTGCCGTTGTTTTGCCCCAGAAGGTGTTTGCAAACCCGCAGGCGGGACAGAACACCTGCACCGGAACGTTATCGCTTTTCCCTTTCGGCGCCCCCACTTCCGGCGCGTAAAGATCGTGCGGGTTACCGGCATAATCGAGGATCAGACAGTCGGTTTTACCCGGCGCCAGGCGCAGGCCGCGACCGACAATTTGTTGGTAAAGGCTAACTGACTCCGTCGGGCGCAGAATGGCGATAAGGTCGACGTGCGGGGCATCGAAGCCAGTGGTCAGGACCGACACATTCACCAGATAGCGAAAGCGCTGGGCTTTGAACTCTTCAATCAGTACATCACGCTCAGCGCCAGGCGTGTCTCCAGTGATTAGCGCGGCATCGTCAGCAGGCAGCAGGCCCAGAATTTCTTTGGCGTGCTCCACTGTGGCGGCGAAAATCATCACCCCTTTGCGCGTCTGGGCAAACTCGACAATCTGGCTGATGATATGCGGCGTTATTCGCTGCTGCTTTTTCAGTTCCTGATTGAGATCTGTTTCGCTAAACAGGCCGTTACTCTGCGCCTGCAGGCGGCTGAAGTCATACTGCACTACCGGCATGTCGAGGCGTTCTGGCGGCGTCAGGTAGCCGTGTTTAATCATGTAACGCAACGGTAATTCATAAATGCAGTCACGAAACAGCGCTTTTTCATCGCCGCGCACCATACCGTGATAATGAAAGTGATAAATCCAGCCTTTGCCCAAACGAAAAGGAGTGGCAGTAAGCCCGAGCAGGCGTAAGTGGGGATTTACTTTGGTCAGGTGAGTGAGGATTTGCTGATATTGACTCTCGTCATCATCACCAATACGGTGACATTCATCGACGATAAGCAGCGAGAACTCTCCCTGAAAGGCGTCAAGATTACGCGCTACCGACTGTACGCTGCCAAATACCACTTTCCCGTGGCTCTCTTTACGCTTCAGTCCTGCGGCAAAAATATCGGCTTCCAGCCCCAGCGCGCGATATTTGGCATGGTTTTGCGCGACCAGTTCTTTAACGTGCGCCAGTATCAGTACGCGACCACGCGCCACGCGGGCCAGTTCAGCAATCACCAGGCTTTTTCCCGCACCGGTTGGCAGGACGATAACCGCTGGCGTGCGATGGTGGCGGAAATGGTTGAGCGTGGCATCCACGGCTTCTTTTTGGTACGGGCGAAGAGTAAAAATCATGGGCTCATTAAGGTAAGCAGCAACAATGTATAGTATGCCATGAATCATTTCCCTTGAGGGATGGTGTAACGCCGCTATACTGGGCGGATAATCGTCCCACTTTTCGGGCGCAATCCCGCTTCTTGTTTTTTACAGGCAAAAATCACACTCATGCGACTTGATAAATTTATCGCTCAGCAACTCGGCGTCAGCCGCGCTATTGCCGGGCGTGAGATCCGTGCTAACCGCGTTACCGTCGACGGTGAAATCGTCAAAAACAGTGCCTTTAAGCTGCTGCCAGAACACGACGTAGAATATGACGGCAATTCCCTGATTCAACAAAATGGCCCGCGCTATTTTATGCTGAATAAACCTCAGGGCTATGTTTGCTCAACGGATGACCCGGATCACCCGACAGTGCTCTATTTCCTTGATGAGCCGGTTGCCTACAAACTGCATGCGGCAGGGCGCCTGGATATCGACACCACCGGACTGGTGCTGATGACCGATGACGGACAGTGGTCGCATCGCATCACTTCGCCACGTCACCATTGTGAGAAAACCTATCTGGTGACGCTGGAGTCGCCGGTGGCAGGTGACACCGCCGAACAGTTTGCCCATGGCGTACAACTGCATAATGAGAAAGACCTGACCAAACCGGCCGTGCTGGAGGTTATTACGCCAACTCAGGTGCGATTGACCATCAGCGAAGGGCGCTATCATCAGGTTAAACGTATGTTTGCCGCCGTCGGTAACCACGTTGTGGAACTGCACCGTGAACGGATTGGTGACATCAAGCTTGATGAGGATCTGGAGCCGGGTGAATACCGTCCATTGACCGAAGAAGAAATCGCCAGCGTTAACTTAACCCCGCGTTAATTTCAGGAGCTAAATGTGACCACCCGGCAGAACTCGTCAATTGCCATTGTCTTTATCCTTGGCTTGTTAGCCATGCTGATGCCGTTGTCGATTGATATGTATCTTCCGGCACTACCTGTTATCTCTGAACAGTTTGGTGTGCCTGCAGGTAGCGCGCAGATGACCCTCAGTACCTATATTCTTGGGTTCGCGGTGGGGCAGTTACTCTATGGTCCAATGGCTGACAGCATTGGGCGCAAGCCGGTGATTCTGGGCGGGACGCTGGTGTTTGCGGCGGCGGCAGTTGCCTGTGCGCTGGCACAAACTATCGATCAACTGATCGTGATGCGTTTCTTCCATGGTCTGGCTGCGGCAGCGGCGAGCGTGGTTATCAACGCCCTGATGCGCGATATCTATCCGAAGGAAGAGTTTTCGCGCATGATGTCATTTGTCATGCTGGTCACGACAATTGCACCCTTACTGGCACCCATCGTGGGCGGCTGGGTATTGGTATGGCTGAGCTGGCACTACATCTTTTGGATCCTCGCCGTGGCGGCTATTCTGGCGTCGGTGATGATCTTTACGCTGATCAAAGAGACCTTGCCGGTTGACCGCCGCCAGCCGTTTCGCTTGCGTACTACTCTCGGCAACTTTGCCTCGCTGTTTCGCCACAAGCGTGTACTGAGCTATATGCTGGCCAGTGGGTTTAGTTTTGCCGGGATGTTCTCGTTCCTGAGCGCCGGACCTTTTGTTTACATTGAGATCAACCACGTTTCACCGCAGCACTTCGGCTATTACTTCGCGCTGAACATTGTTTTCCTGTTCGTGATGACCATCATCAACAGCCGCTTTGTTCGTCGGGTTGGGGCGTTGAATATGTTCCGTACTGGCCTGTGGATCCAGTTCGTGATGGCGGGCTGGATGGTCTTTAGCGCGCTGTTCGGGGTTGGTTTCTGGGCGCTGGTGGTGGGTGTTGCGGCGTTTGTTGGCTGCGTGTCGATGGTGTCATCCAACGCCATGGCGGTCATTCTGGATGAATTTCCACATATGGCGGGAACGGCGTCATCGCTGGCAGGGACGTTCCGTTTTGGCATTGGCGCCATCGTTGGGGCGCTGCTGTCACTGGCGACCTTTAACTCGGCCTGGCCGATGATCTGGTCGATAGCGTTTTGCGCTACCTGCTCAATTCTCTTCTATCTCTACGCCAGCCGCGCCAAAAAACGGTGATCTATTACACAACCTGGGGGCGATAGGGCCTCCAGAGTTGATGTACATCAACCGAAAATCTATCAATTTCCCCGCTTATGTTTATTTTATGTAAAATCAATTTATGTAAAAAGTCACATCATTGTAGTTAAAAAGGTTGAGTTAGATCGCAGAAACGAGTACATATAGCGCGGAAATATGCCAGAACCGTTGAATAAATTTAAATATTTGGTTCGGAAAGTGGCATAAAGTCAGGGTGTAAACGTTTACGAACTGTTTAAAGACGTATTGTCAATGATGTGTTAATATTGATGTAAAATAATTGTGAAGTGATTGTACTTCCAGGGAAAGAAAGTGATGACATTACAACTCTCAATCGTTCATCGTCTGCCACAGTGCTATCGTTGGTCGGTGGGTTTCGCAGGTTCAAAGGTTGAACCGATTCCGCAAAACGGTCAGAGCAATGAGAACAGCCTGGTGGCGCTCAAATTGCTTAGCCCTGATGGCGACAGTGCGTGGTCAGTCATGCATAAACTCAGCCAGGCCCTCAGCGACATTGAGGTACCTTGTTCCGTGTTGGAATGCGAAGGAGAGCCGTGCCTGTTTGTGAATCGCCAGGATGAATTTGCCGCGACCTGCAGACTGAAAAATTTCGGCGTGGCCATCGCAGAGCCGTTTTCAAATAACAATCCGTTTTGAGCGTCAGCTTAGCGCGAGCAGCTGACGCGTATATGCCTGCTGTGGCGCGTTAAATACGTGCTCGCATTGTCCTTGCTCCACGACCTCTCCCTGCCTTAGCACAATAACCTGATGGCATAACGCGCGTACTACGTGCAAATCATGGCTGATAAAGATATAAGCCAGGCGATGCTTTTCCTGTAAAGACTTTAACAACGTCAGGATTTGCGCCTGTACGGTTCTGTCGAGCGACGATGTTGGTTCATCCAGAATGATCAGGGAAGGCTTGAGAATCAAGGCTCTGGCAATGGCTATGCGTTGACGTTGACCGCCGGAAAACTCCGCCGGGTAACGATGCCGCGTTTCGCTATCCAGTCCCACTTCCGCCATTACCGCTTTCACCTGCGCTTCGCGCTGCTCGGCTGACAGGGTTGGCTGATGAACGCGCAGTCCCTCCTCAATAATCTGTAGCACGCTCAGGCGCGGGTTCAGCGAGGAGTTGGGATCCTGAAAAACAACCTGAATGCGGTGACGTACCGGTAACAGCTGGCGGCGATTTAAGGTATGCAGCGCCAGGCCATCGAACACAATGCTTCCCTGTGAGGTGATTAACCTCAGTAGCGCCAGCCCGGTAGTGCTTTTCCCCGATCCTGACTCCCCGACCAGCCCCAGCGTTTCACCGGGCCGGAGGGAAAAACTGACGTTGTTAACCACAACGTTATGGTCCACCACGCGCTTCAGGATACCTTTACGGATGGGGAAGGCAACGCAGAGTTTTTCCACTTCCAGCAATGGCGCTTGCCCAGCAGGTACAGGCACCGGATCGCCGGAAGGTTCGCTGTTTAACAATTTCTGCGTGTAGGGATGTGTTGGCGCAGTGAGCAGCTGTGCTGCTCGATTTTGCTCAACGCACTGGCCGTTTTGCATCACCGCAACGGTATCGGCGAGTTTTTTCACAATGCTGAGGTTGTGGGTGATAAACAGTAATCCCATGTTCAGCTCGCGCTGTAGCTCCCGCAGCAGCTGCAGGATTTGCGCCTGTACGGAGACATCCAGCGCGGTGGTCGGTTCATCGGCAATAAGCAGCTCCGGTCGCGTAAGCAGCGCCATGGCGATCATCACGCGCTGGCGTTCACCGCCGGATAGCTGGTGCGGATAGTCTGCGAGACGTTTGGCCGCCTGACGGATGCCGACGCGATCCAGACAGGTCAGTATTTCTGCCCGCGCGGCCTCCCGACGCATTCCCCGATGCAGCGACAGCACTTCATACAGCTGTTTTTCAAGGTTGTGAAGCGGGTTTAGCGACACCATTGGCTCCTGGAAAATCATGGCGATTTTATTCCCGCGAACGCCGCGAAGCGTCTGCTCATCGGCATGAAGCAATGATTCACCATGAAAACGGATGTCGCCGGAAAGGTAGACTGCGGGAGGGGTCGGTAATAACCGTAGAATAGAAAGTGCGGTCACGCTTTTACCCGAACCGGACTCGCCCACCAGCGCCAGAGTTTGCCCGGCTTCAACCCTCAGTGAGAGGGTATTGACCACAGTGCGCACGGTCTCCTGTTGGCGAAAACCTACCGATAAATTTTCAATAGCTAACAGCGGTTGTGTCATCTTAAATCGCCTTGTTGGGATCGAACGCGTCGCGTACCGCTTCACCAATAAATATCAGTAGCGATAATAGCAGGGCAACGGAGATGAACGCGGTGATGCCAAGCCACGGTGCCTGCAGGTTGTTTTTACCCTGTAACAGGAGTTCTCCCAGCGATGGCGAGCCAAGCGGTAAGCCGAAGCCAAGAAAATCCAGCGAGGTCAGAGTGGTGATCGAGGCGCATAATATAAACGGTAAAAAGGTCAGGGCGGCGACCATCGCATTGGGCAGCATATGGCGCAGAATAATACTGCGATCGCTCACGCCAAGCGCCTGAGCGGCACGAATGTAATCAAAGTTTCGGGTACGTAAAAATTCCGCGCGTACCACGCCAACCAGGCTCATCCAGCCAAACAGCACGGTAATGCCCAGTAGCCACCAGAAGTTTGGCTGGACCACGCTCGACAGCAGTATGATCAAAAACAGCGTTGGCATACCTGACCAAACCTCAATGAATCGTTGCCCCCACAGATCCACCTTGCCGCCATAATAGCCCTGGATTGCGCCAGCCATGATCCCCATCACGCTGGAGCACAGGGTTAGCATTAATCCAAACAGGACAGAAATACGAGTGCCGTAGAGGATCCGTGCCAGCACATCACCGCCGTTGGCGTCCGTTCCCAGCCAGTTTTGTGCAGAAGGCGGGGAAGGGAAGGGCTTATCAGTGGCAAAGTTAATGCTGGTGGCTCCAAAGCGTATCGGCGCCCACAGGATCCAGCCCCGGTTTTCCAGGCGCTGCTGTAACCACGGATCCTGATAATCAGCCTGGGTCGCCAATGGTCCGCCGAAGTCGCTTTCACTGTAGTTTTTGAACAGGGGGAAATACCAGCTACTGTCGTAGCGCACCAGTAGCGGCTTATCATTGGCAATCAGTTCTGAACACAGGCTAAGGCCGAAGAGCAGTAGAAAAATCCACAGCGACCAATAGCCGCGACGGTTATGGCGAAAACGCGCCCAGCGGGCCTGATTGACGGGGCTTAATCGCGACATTAGCGTCCCTCAAAATCAATACGGGGATCGACCAGCGTGTAGCTGATGTCGCTGAGGATATTCAGCAGCAGACCGATCAGGGTGAAGATATAGAGCGTGCCAAACATTACCGGGTAGTCACGTGATACGGTGGATTCATAACCCAGTAGTCCCAGACCGTTAAGCGAAAACATCACTTCAATCAGCAGCGAACCGGTAAAAAACATGCTGATAAACGTTGCCGGGAAGCCAGCGATTACCAGCAACATGGCATTGCGAAACACATGTTTCCACAGAATGTTTTTCTCGCTGACCCCTTTGGCGCGCGCGGTGACGACATACTGTTTGCGTACCTCATCCAGAAATGAGTTTTTGGTCAGCATGGTTAGCGCGGCAAAACCCCCAACCACCGTCGCCAGCACTGGCAGGGTAATATGCCAAAGGTAGTCGGTCACTTTCTGATACCAGGGCAGGGAATCAAAATTGGCGGAAACCAGTCCGCGAAGCGGGAACAGGTCGTAATAGCTGCCCCCGGCAAAAAAGACGATCAGTAAAATCGCAAACAAAAAAGCCGGTATGGCATAGCCAATAATAATGAATGCGCTGCTCCAGACATCAAATCGGCTGCCGTTGTGAACGGCTTTGCGGATCCCAAGCGGTATCGACACCAGATAGATAATGAGCGTACTCCATAGCCCCAGCGTGACGGAAACAGGCAGGCTGTCTTTGATAAGCGTCAGCACTGAGGCGCTACGAAACAGGCTGTCGCCGAAATCGAAACGAATATAGTCCCAGAGCATTTTGAAATAACGCTCATGAATGGGCTTATCGAACCCGTAACGGCGAGTGATTTCGGCGATCACTTCCGGGTCAAGACCACGGCCACCTCGGTAATTACTGTCGCTGATATTGCCGACGCCGGTTTGCGCGTGGCTGGCGCGAATGCCTTCACTACCCGCGCCGGGTAATGCCCCGCTTTGTCCGAACTCAATAGCGGCGACGGCCTGCTCAACCGGACCACCGGGGGCAATCTGCACGATAAAAAAGTTGATGGTGATGATGGCCCAAAGCGTTGGGATCACCAGTAGCAGGCGTCGAATCAGATAAGCGCCCATTTATTCTCCCTGCCGTCTGGCTGCTGGCAGTTTCGCCGCTTTGTTAACGTCGTACCACCAGTTGTCGAGACCAATGGTATAAATGGGGCGAATAGCTGGATGCGAAAACTTATCCCACCAGGCGATGCGATCCTCTGCCATAAACCACATCGGCAACATGTAGTAGTTCCAGGTTAATACCCTGTCCAGTGCCCGACCGAGTGGGATTAGTTTGGCTTTATCACCCTGCGCCGCGATGATTTGGTTGATCAGTTTATCAATCACCGGGCTTTGCACGCCCGGGGCGTTATAGCTGGAGTCAATATATTCAGAGGCCCAGAGAATTTGCAGGTCCGAACTTGGCCACGGCATTGCGCGATACAATCTCGGCATCATGTCATAGTCACGACTGCGCAGCCGGTTTGTGATTTGTGAGTTATCAACCTGGCGGATGTTCATTGTAATGCCTAAGCGCTGCAGGTTGTGCTGGAACGGCAGCACCCACTGACTGTTACTGCCCGCCGGGAGCAACAGTTCAAAGCTCAGGGGTTTACCGTTGGCGCTGTTTACGCGCTGTTGTCCCTTAAGTACCCATCCGGCCTGCTCCAGTAAGGCATCGGCTTTCAACAGGTTGTCACGATCGTAGCCATCGCCTTTTGATTTCGGCGGCTGATAAATTTGGCTGAAGACCTCAGGAGGGAGATCTTTTTTCAAGGGCGCAAGTATCACCAGTTCATCCGCATCGGGGTAATTTTTAGCGGCATACTCGGTATTCTGAAAATAGCTGTTGGTCCGACTCCAGGCGTTATAGAACAGAGCTTTATTCATCCATTCAAAATCAAAGGCCAGGGTGATGGCTTCTCGCACCCGTCGGTCGCTGAACACCGGGCGCTGAATATTAAACGCCAGCCAACGCGTATCCTGGGCGGATTCGTTTTTTTGCTCATCTTTGATGATGTAATGATTCGCGAAATTTTTACCGGTATAACGTGTCGCCCAGTTTTTGGCATCGTTTTCAAGACGCAGGTCAAACGCTCCGGCCTTAAACGCTTCAAAGGCGACGTTGTCATCCAGATAGTAGTCGTAGCGGATGGTATCAAAGTTCCAGCGGCCACGGTTGACGGGCAGATTAGCGGCCCAATAATCGTTGACGCGCGAATAGACAATGTACTGACCCATCTTCCATTTCGTGATGCGATAAGGACCGCTGGCGAGCGGAGGCGATGATAAGGGATCGCTGAGCTTATGATCTTTCCAGTACTTCTCTGGCATCACGGGTAATGAAAACAGGCTGAGCATGTCCTCTTTACCCGGTTTGGCTAATTCAATACGTACGGTTAATGGCGCGATCGCTTTTACCGTTGTTCCCTTGTAGACCAGGCGAAATTGCGGCACGCCTTCAGTCATAAATTTGTGGAAGGTGAATGCGACATCGCTGGCAGTAATGGGGGAGCCATCGTGAAAACGCGCCCGCGGATTGATGGCGATTTCTACCCAGGAATAGTCATCAGCATAGCGTGCGCTGTCGGCGATGAGCGGATAATAGCTGCCAGGTTCATCGTCAGAGGTAGTAAACAGCGTATCGTAAAGCGTTTCGGTACGTGCTCCGGGATTACCGCGCATCGCATAGCGGTTGAAGTTATCGAACGTGCCGATGGCGGAGAGGGTGATTTGCCCGCCTTTGGGGGCCGCAGGGTTGACGTAATCAAAGTGATTAAAGTTAAACGCGTACTTTGGTTCGCCCAGTACGGCAAAAGCATAGCTTTCTTTGATGGACTGCGCCTCGGCGCTAAACCCGATGAGGGCGATAAACAGCAGCAATACGCGAGGGATCATTAAAAGCGATTTCCTTTTCCTGCCACAACCCGACGGGCATCATGCCTGAAAGATAAGGGATGTGGCGGCGAGTGAGAGTATATGATTCGCATACTGCGATCACCACGTCGGCTTATTGGGCTGCGCCATCCAACGCACGAAATCAGCAAGTTTTAATGGTCGGCTAATCCAGTATCCCTGGAAAAAATGCACTCCACGATCGCGCAGCCAACGGGCTTGCTCAGGCGTTTCAACCCCTTCAGCAACCGTCAGCATATTAAGACGCTTAGAGAGTGTCAACACGGCGTCCAGAACCGGAGAGGTCAGGGTCTCTGTTCCAATGGCGTTAATAAAGCCGCGATCGATTTTCAGGTAGTCAACGGTAAAGCGTTCCAGATAAATCAGCGCGCTATGACCGGTGCCAAAATCATCAATGGCAATTTCAAAACCTGCGGAATGAAGCCATTCAAAAAGCTTTGTGGCTTCGTGTTGATTAAGCATATCCCGTTCGGTGATCTCCAGCACCATCTGGAAATGGTTTGCGGGAAGCGAGGCCTGCAGGTGATGAATGTCGTCTTTAAACGTCTCGCCGTGCAGATGCGTTGGCGCGATATTGATCCCCAATTTTGCACCAGCGGGTAACACTTTTTGCAGCATCGGTGCGTCCTGGGCTATCAACTTAAAGAGATGCTGGGTCAGCGGGACAATCATTTTCTGGGATTCGGCGTAGTGAATAAAAGCATCCGGTGGGATCTCACCCGTTGTCGGATGATTCCAGCGTAATAACACCTCTACACCTTTCACCTCCAGTGTCTGCACCTCTACGACGGGCTGGTACACCACATAAAACTGGTTATGTTTGATAGCGTTGAGGATATCTTTGCCCGGACGTAAACGGATGGTGTAGATGTAGTACCAGAGAAGAAGCGCAGCAATAATCCCCGCCATGCATCCCAACATAATCGAATACCAGACATCGGTATAGGTCCACTCATCGGCATATAAACGAATCTGTAGCGGAATACCTTCCAGGGTCGCCTGCCGCCAGTGAGAGTGGGGCAGAGCGGAGGCATCAATAATCCGTGATGAAAATGTTGAAATCGCGTTATCACCGACGACTATGGCAATACCGTTAAAATCATCCTGTCGGGCGGTATAAAGCAGGTAAGGGGCCAGATTAATATTCAGTGAGGTAAACACGCCGCTATCAGTGAACGATGGGTTCCGGTGCCAAATCATTATCGCCGGCTTGTTCGGCATCATGGGCGTACCGGGGAGTAATTCCACATCAATATTTCTGCTGATATCGAGGCTTGGGACCAGATCTAAAATCGGGGTGAACATTGCTCCCGTTGCGGAGGAGCAGAAAGCAATGCCGTTTTTGACCAGTAAAAATGCGCGAACGTTGAGGCTAAAGGCTGCGCTGGAGGTCAGTTGAGCAGCGACTTGTTGACAACTGTTGGCGACCAGTGGCTGAAGGTCATCTGTGGTGGATTTGAGATCGGCGAAGTAGCTGCTGACATAATTCTGGATATCGGAAAGGAGCGTGTCGTACTTAATGTCTCGTTTATGCCAGGTCACGAAAAATTGCAGGGTACTCACCAGGAGCGCGACGATAAGCCCCGTTAACATACAGGAAAGCAGGATTTTCTGATTGGATGAAGAGGAGCGTTTAAACATAGTTCCTTATGTTTACCTGAGTTAACCGCTTATTCTGTATGAATATAACCTGAAATGACTCACCTTGTGAGATTTTTCTTAGTCACAAGACAAAGCAAAAAAAAAGCACCGCCGAAGCAGTGCTTTTCAAAATGTCTCATCAGGATAGCCAAGGGATAGCTGCCAAACGAAATTAACTGCGGCTCAGGACCCGGCGAGCTTCGTTGTAACGTTTTTTCCAGTAAGGTTCGTTCATGCTGGAAATGATAACGCCGCTGCTGGTCGAGGCGTGTACAAACTGGTTGTTGCCGATATAAATACCGACGTGACGGCCAGTGGAGCCAGCACGGAACAGAACCAGATCGCCTGTGCGCAGGTTAGTGCGCGAAACGGATTTACCCGTTTCCTGTTGTTCGTAGGTTGAGCGAGGAAGCTCTAAACCAAATTGCTCGCGGAACGTACGTTGTACGAAGCTTGAACAATCAATACCTTTTTTGGTGCTGCCGCCAAGGCGGTAACGCACGCCTTTCCAGTCAGCATACTGGTCCATAATACGTGATTTAACATCGATATTACGGACCATATTTTCAAATTCATCCTGAGAGGCTTGCAGTGAAGAGTTATCTCCATTGCCCACAGCATGCGTCTCAGAATGCATATTCCTGGCGGTGTTCGTTGTGCTACATGCAGAAAGCAGAACCGCAACTGCTATCGCGGGTATGCCCCGCAAGATATATCTCAAAATCGGTTGAGATTTGACCATTTTGTTTGTTTTCCCTTGAAGTCCTTAACGATAAATATCGTTATAAAAAATGCCAAACGTGACGAGACTAATTACCATCGCACGATGAGACAATTCTTTAAGGTCAAATCTGTGGCAGAACGCACAAATTTATTCCTGAAGAGAATAATTATCCCGCGAGGCAAAACGAGTTCGAGATTACCCGATCGGTCCGGTCATTGCGAGTGAATTTACGTGATTTCTTATAAGAAAAATTGATACAGAAAGTGAATAACCGGCATTGCCTAAATTAAGAACAATCGGGATAAAAAAGACGCAACCCAATCATTTTAAAGATGAATAAGATGACGGGAGAATGACAGCCAGAATGATGAAATATCGGCAAGCATCATCAGGGAATCAGAGTTTTCCCTGATGATGTTAATTACTGTGCGTTATTTGTTTAAAAAATGTTTGTTTTTACCGGGCAGATAATTCGCAAACAGAGTGACTAATCGGTCGCTTAACGGTGTCATTAGCCACCAGGGCAGACCAATCAAGACGACAGTCATGGAACCGATCACGATATCGGTGAGCCAGTGAGCGCCAATCATTATGCGTGGAAAGGCAAAAACCACAGCGATAATAAGGCCGATTATTCCGGCGACTTTTCCGAAATAACGCAGCATAAATGCGGAAAAAATAAGCAGCATCATACCGTGATCGCCGGGGAAACTGTCTCTGGACGCATCTTTAGTCGGAATATGCAGCAGTTCGCTGACGCGATAAATATTATCCAGCATCAGAGTAGGGCTGGCGCGTTTAACGGGAATAAGCGCCTGGCCTAACTGATTTAATACCACTGCGGTGAGCAGCATAACCAGGCCAATAGCGACAATGCGTCGGCGACCTTCCGACGTCTCTTTCAGCCAAAAATGCAGCATCAAGGCGCCCATTGCCAGCAATGAGCAACCATCAAATGCCCGGTTATTGGTAATAGCAACAATCCACAAGAACTGCGGGCTTTCCACCAGTTTCTGGTTAAAGAAGCGGAAAACGCCCGTATCCAATGAAGACCAGATCCCATGTCCGGCAGGAAGATACCAGGACAGAAACAGCGCAAGCCCCGCAATATTGAGTAGGAGAATAAGAGGGTATCGGGTTTTCATCATCGTTTACCATTGCTATAAAAACGAAGGCAACCTTACGCGTTAGCGTCTAAACGAAGTCTCAACAATGCACTCTGTAGCGTATTCCAGTCGGTCTCAGTATCGGCGATGAGTTCAATACGGCTATCCGGTGGCGCGACGTTTTGCGTCTCAATATGCCAGTCCTCTCCCTGGCGGTTAATGCGCACCAGCCCTTCCTTTATACGCATGACACCTTTCACGCGCCCCACGGGGGCAAGACGGGACCATTCCAGCAGACCGATGGTATCGAACACCGTATCGGCGTCAAAAATCCAACCGCAGGCCTGATGGCCCTGGCCGCTGTTCAGGCTGCGCCGCCAGCGCTGCTGTGACGGCAGACTCAATGCCGCCAGTCCCTTTTTGTCTGCATGGCTATGGGCGTGCTCTGCGCTTGCAGGAAGCTCTGCCAGGTTTAGTCGGGGTAAATCCAGTAACTGCCCGTCAATTTGCCCATGGTCGGCATGAACCAACTGGCGATTGCCGCCGTAGTGTTGCCACCAGGTTTGCAAGGCGTTTTCGCTTTCCGCTGTGGCGCGGTCGGCTTTATTGGCAACAATGATATCTGCGGCGGCCAGCTGATCGCGGAAATTGTCATTGGCGACGCTTTTTTCATCCAGTAACAGCCGGGGGTCAAGAATACAGAGGGTCGCGCGCAGATCGATCCACGGTTCGTAAACCGGTGCGGTGAGTAAATCCAGAATTTGTTTAGGGTGTCCGAGGCCAGTAGGTTCAATCAGCAATCGATCGGGTTTTCCCTGACGCAGCAGCGTATTGAGGCCAACCTGCATCGGTAGACCGTTAACGCAGCACATACAGCCGCCGGGGATCTCTTTTAGCAATGCGCCGCTGTCGGCTAACAGGGCGCCATCAATACCTACTTCACCAAACTCATTGACCAGCACGGCCCACTTCTCTGCGGGATCCTTGTTCGCCAATAGATGAAGAATAGAGGTGGTTTTGCCACTGCCGAGAAAACCAGTGATGAGATTGGTTTTAGTCACAATTACTCCAGAATCATAAATTACCGTAATGGCATTTAACAATCCTGGCGAAAAATGGGGAAAAAGAGAAGGGGGGAGGGGACGAAGACGTGCTTCGTCCTGTTTAATGGCAGAAATCGTTAATTTTTTAACGTTTCAATGACAGCCTGATGCGCACCGTATTGGGTAATACGTTGCCAGGCCTGTTGAATGGCCGCGACAAACTGCGGATTCTGTACGAGATCGGCGGCGAAAATCTCATGCAGCGAAAGCAGGGCGCTGACGCGTTCTGATTCAGTGCTCTGTGCCACCAGAGCGGCAATTTTCTCACTGAGCGGGTCACGAATATCAATCGTAGCGCCTGAATCATCCACACCGCTCACGTAGCGCATCCAGCCTGCGATGCCGAGCGCCAACAGCGGCCACTCGCTTTGACGTGCTAAATGCACGCGGATCCCTTCCAGCATTCGCTGGGGTAATTTCTGGCTACCATCCATCGCGATTTGCCAGGTTTTGTGTTTCAGCGCCGGATTGGCAAAGCGGTCCAGCAGGCTTAAGGCATACTGGTTTAAATCAACATCGGTAATTTGCAGCGTGGGGGCCTGTTCGGTGAGCATCAGCCGGTAAGCGGCTTCACGAAATGCGCTATCCTGCATACAGTCGCTGATGTGCTGGAATCCGGCCAGATAGCCGAGATAAGCGAGAAACGAATGGCTGCCGTTCAGCATCCGCAGTTTCATTTGTTCCCACGGCAAGACGTTTTCAACCATCTGGACACCCGCGGTTTCCCATAGCGGACGACCACATACAAAGTTGTCTTCAATCACCCACTGAATAAACGGCTCGCAGCTGATTGCGCAAGGATCGGCAATGCCAAGCTCGTGGGCGATTTCAGCCAGCGACTCTTCGGTGGCGGCGGGAACAATCCGATCCACCATAGTACCCGGGAAACTGACGTGTTCCTGGATCCAGTGCGCCAGCTCAGGAGAGCGTTTTTCCGCCATCCCCAGTACGGCATTTTTTACCACATGACCATTGTCCGGGATGTTATCGCAGGAAAGGACGGTAAACGGCTGCAGCCCACGTTCACGTCGGCGGTGCAGCGCTTCTACGATAATACCGGGGGCGGAGTGCGGTTCAGCCGGTGTCTGCAGATCGTGAATAATACGCGCATTAGAGAGATCTAACGAACCCGTCGCCGGATCGATGCAGTAGCCTTTTTCCGTGATGGTTAACGAGACAATCGCGACCTGAGGCTCGCAGAATTTTTCAATAATGGCCGCCAGCGAATCCAGCGTGGCGTTCAGGCATTCGTTAACGGCACCGATAACAATAGGCTGGTTGCCGTTAGCCCCTTTTTCTAACACGGTAAATAAATGATCCTGTTCGCGAAGCTGACGCATCAGCCGATCGCCACTGAACAGACTGATCTCGCAAATTCCCCAGTCTCCGCCCTGCGCATTCAGCACCCTGTCGGTTAATAACGCCTGATGGGCGCGGTGAAAAGCACCGAAACCAAAATGTACAATCCGCGTTTTTAATTGTTGGCGGTCGTACTGCGGCATCATGACATTTTCCGCCAGTGGCGCTGAGGCAATAGTTTTCATTAAATACACCTGATTAACCATTAATTAACAATGGCAGTATAAAGTTATATGACAGCAAATTGAATTGGTGTGCCTCATTTATCCGGGGAATGTGAGCTGGATCAATCAATGATAGGCCATCTGTTGAACATCTCCGGGATGGCTGTATGGTAGTCGTCATTCAGGTAGTTTAATTTGGTATAACAACTTGTGAGGTGAAACAATGGAACAAACCTGGCGTTGGTACGGACCTAACGATCCGGTATCGCTTGATGATGTGCGTCAGGCTGGCGCAACGGGTGTTGTGACCGCCTTGCACCACATTCCCAACGGTGAAGTGTGGCCGGTAGAAGAGATTCAACAGCGTCAGGCTATTCTGGCTGAAAAAGGGCTGACCTGGTCGGTGGTGGAAAGTATTCCTGTCCACGAAGATATCAAAACGCGTTCAGGCCAGTACCAAACGTGGATTGCCAATTATCAGCAGAGTATCCGTAATCTGGCGACCTGCGGCATCGATACCGTGTGCTATAACTTCATGCCGATCCTCGACTGGACGCGTACCGATCTCGAATATCAGTTGCCGGACGGCTCCAAAGCGCTACGTTTTGACCAGATTGCTTTTGCAGCCTTCGAACTGCATATTCTTCAGCGCCCAGACGCCGCAGCGGATTACACCGCAGAAGAACAACGCCAGGCGCTGAATTACTTCAATGCTATGAGCGATGCCGATATCGAAAAGCTGACCCGCAATATCATTGCCGGCCTGCCCGGTGCGGAAGAGGGCTATACGCTGGATCAGTTCCGTGCGCGCCTCGCTGAATATGACGGCATCAGCAAAGACGATCTGCGCGATAATATGGCGGTATTCCTGCGGGCGATTGTGCCTGTGGCGGAAGAAGTCGGCGTGCGTCTGGCTGTCCACCCTGACGATCCGCCGCGTCCGATCCTCGGCCTGCCGCGCATTGTTTCGACTATCGAAGATATGCAGTGGCTGAAAGAAACCGTCGACAGCATCAATAACGGTTTCACCATGTGCACCGGTTCCTACGGCGTGCGCGCCGATAACGATCTGGTGAAAATGATCGAAACCTTTGGCGATCGAATCCACTTCACGCATTTGCGCTCCACCTGCCGTGAAGATAACCCGAAAACCTTCCACGAAGGTGCGCACCTGCAAGGCGATGTGGATATGGTATCGGTGGTTGCTGCCATCCTGAGCGAAGAACAGCGCCGTAAAAAGGCGGGCGATTTGCGTCCTATCCCGATGCGTCCGGATCACGGACACCAGATGCTTGACGACCTGCACAAGAAAACCAACCCAGGCTACTCCGCGATTGGTCGCCTGAAAGGGCTGGCGGAAGTTCGCGGCGTTGAGCTGGCGTTAAAACAAACGCAGTTCCGCGATCTGCTGTAAGGTTAACAACAGGGATTGTGCCGCAGGCGCGATCCCTGAAATTCATCAAGGCTGCGCTAGCGCCTGCTCCAGTACCGACAGCACCTTTTTGATCTGCTGTATCTGCAATCCGCCAAACCCGAAAAACATAACAGCATCGCTATTCTCCCTACGCCATGCGGCTCCTGAGCCATTTTCAATATCTGGCAGAGTGTCAAAGCGGATCCCTGCCAGCAGGCAGCGCTGTTGCAGCCTGGCTATCATATCTGGGTGTCTGTCAACGCGTAACGAGAGGTGCAGACCCGCCGTTGCGCCAGCGATTTTCCCTGACGGAAACAGAACAGAAAGGCCATCACGTAACAGATTGAGGCGCGCCGCATAGTTGCAGGCCAGCTTGCTGATGTGCGAATAAAACACCTGATTTTGCATTAATTCGGCTAAAAATTGCTGCAATAGCCACTGACTGCCGTTGTTGTTGAGCGCTTTCATATTCTTTACTGCCGGGAGCAGTTCATCAGGACAAATGAGATAGCCAAGACGCGTTCCCGGCCCCAGCGTTTTGGAAAATGTCCCCATGTAGATAACCCGGTTGTGATAATCCATAGCTTTCAGGGCAGGAAGGGGGTTCTCGCCATAGGTAAAAACAGCATCGTAGTCGTCTTCAAGGATATAAGCGCCGACGCGCTGCGCCCACGTCAATAATGACTGACGGCGCTCCAGCGAAAGGACGCTTCCCATTGGATACTGGTGAGCCGGAGTCACATAGCAAAGCTGGGTTTCATATTCGGGTAATTTATCTGTTTGCAGCCCGTGGTTATCTACAGCAATTGACGTAATGTCTGCACCGTAATAATTAAACAGATGCCATGCGCCAGAATAGCAAGGGGATTCGGCCACAACGTGGCACTTTTTTTGCTGACTGACGGCATGATGAACAATAAATATTTGACTGAGCAGCGACAATCCTTCCTGAATCCCATTGGTAATGATGATATTCTCCGCCCGGGTATTAATGCCGCGAGATAAATTAAGGTACCTGGCTAGTTGCTCACGCAGTGAAAATAATCCATTTGATGAATGATATCGGGTAAACAATTGCTCTTTAAGTACGCTTGGCGCGTTATTCCATTTTCGCCAGCTTGCCCAGGGAAAAGCATTGGGATCGGGGACGCCCATCCGGCAGTAGCACTCCCGCCCAGGCTCTGCGTAAACATCGGTAGAGACCCCGGCCGCTTTTGGTGTTACTGGCGGAGAGCCCTGGGGTACGGACACATGCGCTGGGGTTACACGTACAGGCGTGGTGAATATCACCTCATAGCCAATGCCGTGTCGGCTCTTAATTAATCCAGCCGCCATCAGCTTATCATAGGCCATCACTACCGTTATTTTGGCACTGTTCAATGCCTGAGCCTGCTCGCGAATAGAGGGGAGTTTATCTCCACACAGCAAATCACCCCGCTGAATGGCCTGTAAATAAAATTGAAATATCTGCAACTGCAGCGGAGTCCGGCTTTCTCTATCGAGAGTCAGTTTGAGCATGATAAATTCCTTATTTATAGATGGTGATTATATTACGGACTTCTGCTCTTTACTATTTGACGAACCTCATAGAGTGGATGCTGTTCCTATAATCTGCCTTCGCTGTCTCTATTTTTGATTTTTATTATCCCTTAGCGTGTCGCTATTAAAAAAATGGAGGCAAGCATGTCGTGGATAAGAAAAAACGCACTATGGTGCGCATTCGCCGGGGCGGTAGCAATGGCCCTGGCTATTTGGGGAACGTGGCAAGGCGTTCATTACACCAGTTCTACCGAGTTTTGTTTATCGTGTCACTCGATGCGCATATCTGGCGAGGAGTATAAAACCAGCATGCATTTTCGCAATGCTTCAGGTGTGCGTGCGGAGTGTAAGGATTGTCATATTCCGCCAGGCATCGTCCCAACGCTGGTTCGTAAAACGCAAGCCTTAAACGACCTCTACCACACCTTTATCTCTCCTTCGATCGATACCCCGGAAAAATTTGCCGCAAAGCGGGCGGAGTTGGCCCAACGAGAATGGGCGCGCATGAGCGCGAATAATTCTGCGGCGTGTAAATCCTGCCATAGCTACGAGGCAATGGATCACGGCAAGCAATCGGCAAATGCAGCGGCGCAAATGACCGCGGCGGCGGCAAAAGACAGTAACTGTATCGATTGTCACAAAGGCATTGCCCATCACAAACCCGATATGAGCAGCGGTTTTCGCGATCGTTACCAGCAGCTGCAGCGTCAGGGAGAGCAGTTACCCACGGCGACGACGCTGTATTCGTTAGGCGAAAAATCACTGACTGCGACAGCAGAGAGCCCGGCAGGTAAAGCCATGCTGTACCCGGCAACGCAAGTGCGTGTGCTGAAAAGAGAAGGGAAAAACGTTCAGATAGAGCTGACCGGCTGGCGGGAAAGCAAAGGACGGGGACGGGTGATTACCCAGTATATGGGTAAACGCGTTTTTGCTGCCGTATTAGATGCCTCGCTGATGAGCAATGTGAAGGTTGAGCAAACACAGGTTGATCCGGAGTCACATCAGGAGTGGCAGCAGGTAAGCGTGATGGCCTGGAGTTCAGCGGAGGGGTTTACCGACAATATTGACCCCCTCTGGCAATACGCCGATCAGATGTTGCAATCCACCTGTAGCGCTTGCCACAGCACGCCGCCGCCGACTCGTTATTCCGCGAATGGCTGGATCGCCGGACTGAAATCCATGTCCACCTACTACCGGCTTAGTCCGGTGGAAGACCGTACGTTGTTGAAATATCTCCAGACTCACGCCAGCGATATACCTCAACCTAACAATTCAAAAGGATAATTTATGGATATTCATGATTTTAATCCGTCACGTCGACGGTTTTTAAGCGGAATGCTGGCAGTCGGTGCCGTCAGCGCTTTAGGGCCAAATCCACTGATCTCAAAGGTCTGGGCAGCGGGTGAAAACCCGGAGCAATGGATCCAGTCTGGCTCGCACTTTGGCGCTTTTGAAGCCAAAGTCGTGAACGGTGAATGGGTCGATACCCGCCCCTTCAAACATGACAAATACCCCTGCGATATGCTCAATGCCGTTCGGGAGGTGGTCTACAACCCATCGCGCGTGCGCTACCCGATGGTGCGGCTGGACTGGCTGCGCAAGCGTGAAAAGTCAGATCGCAACCAGCGCGGCGATAATCGCTTTGTCCGTGTGAGCTGGGATCAGGCGTTGGATCTGTTCTATGAGGAGCTTGAACGAGTACAAAAGACCTACGGATCTTCTGGTGTCTTTACCGGGCTGGCGGACTGGCAAATTGTTGGCAAATATCATAAGGCCGGCGGCGCGATGGATCGGGGACTCGGCTTGCACGGTAGCTATGTAACGACCGTCGGCGACTACTCGGCAGCCGCAGCGCAGGTGATTTTGCCGCATGTGATTGGTTCGCTGGAAGTTTATGAGCAGCAAACGTCACTCCCGCTGGTTATCGAAAATACCCAAACCATCGTGCTGTGGGGCTGCGATCCTATCAAGAATCTGCAGATCGAGTTCCTGGTTCCCGATCACGATGCGTTTGGCTATTGGCAGCAGATTAAAGAAGCGGTTGCGCAGGGTAAGATGCGCGTTATCAGCGTTGATCCGGTGCGTAGCAAGTCGCAAAACTATCTTGGCTGTGAGCAGCTGGCGCTGCGACCGCAAACGGATGTCGCATTATTGCTGGCGCTGGCGCATACCCTGTACGAAGAAAAACTGTATGACGTGGCGTTCATTAACGATTATACCGTGGGCTTTGAACAGTTCTTGCCGTATCTGCTTGGGGAAAGCGACAAGCAGCCGAAAAATGCCGAATGGGCGGCGGAAATCTGCGGCCTGACGGCGGAGCAGATCCGCGACTTCGCCCGCCTGCTGGTCAAAGGCCGGACACAGTTTATGGGCGGCTGGTGCGTGCAGCGTATGCACCATGGCGAGCAGTATCCGTGGATGCTGGTGGTGCTGGCCAGCATGGTTGGCCAAATTGGCTTGCCGGGCGGCGGAGTAGGGTTTGGCTGGCACTATAACGGCGGCGGGACGGTCACCTCTGGCGGTCCCGTCCTGTCCGGCCTCGGGAGCATCAACAATCCCCCGGCCGCGAAATACAAAGCGGATTTCCGCGGCGCTTCAGAGCATATTCCTACCTCGCGAATGATTGATTGTTTGCTGGCGCCAGGCAAAAAGATCGCTTTCAACGGTGAAACATTAATTTTCCCTGATATCAAAATGGCGATTTTCAGCGCCGCCAATCCGTTCCATGCGCAGCAGGATCGTAACCGCATGATCGAAGCGTGGAAGAAGCTGGAAACCGTGGTAGTTCTGGATCATCAGTGGACAGCATCCTGTCGTTTTGCCGATATCGTCCTGCCTGTGACCACGCGCTTTGAGCGTAATGACATTGAGCAGTTCGGTACACACTCGAATAAAGGGCTGATGGCGATACATCAGGTGGTTAAACCGCAGTTTGAAGCGCGACATGACTTTGATGTCTTTGCCGGTCTGTGCAAACGCTTTGGTCAGGAAGAGACATACCGCGAAAAGCGGGATGAAATGCAGTGGATAAAAGCCATTTATGATGAGGGCGCGAAAACGGGAGCGTCCCTTGGCGTGAGTATGCCGAACTTCGAGAGCTTCTGGCAGGGCGAAGGATACATTGAATATCCTGCCGGGAAGCCGTGGGTGCGTCATGGAGAATTTCGCGAACAGCCGGATATCAACCCGTTAGGAACACCCTCTGGTCTGATTGAAATTTACAGCAAAACCATCGCGGGCTTTGCCTACGAGGACTGCCCGGGGCATCCGGTGTGGATGGAACCCTTTGAGCGTACCCATGGCAGCAAAACAGATAAATATCCGCTGCATCTGCAGTCCTGTCATCCGGATAAACGTCTGCACTCCCAGCTGTGCTCAAGCGAGGCGTTTCGTAACACCTATGCGGTGGCAGGAAGAGAGCCGCTGTACATGAGCGAGTCGGATGCCCGCGCACGTGGCCTGAAAGCCGGGGATATTGCGCGCGTGTTTAACGCCAGAGGCCAGGTGCTGGCCGGGGTGGTGATCAGTCCGGATTACGCACCTGGCGTCGTCCGGATTCATGAAGGCGCGTGGTATTCGCCGCAGGAAGGCGGGAAAGCGGGCACATTATGCACTTATGGCGATCCGAACGTGCTGAGTGCGGATATCGGTACATCGCAACTGGCGCAGGGGCCTTCGGCGCATACGGTGCTGGTCGAGGTGGAGCGGTACCAGGAGAATGCCCCGCAGGTCACAGGCTTTGGCGGGCCGGAGGTTGTGAAAGAGGAGGGGGCAAGTGCAGCATAATCATATTCATCGACAGCGGGCGGCGGTGTACCAGTGGTTTTCGCAACTGCTGTTCCGCGAGCTGGACGAGGAGCAACTCATCCGCCTTGAAAGTGGGGAAAGCCGAAAGTGGCTGGCGTCGTTGACGGCTATCCCTGGGTTATCCGTTGATGTCAAAAACCTGGAACGTAGTCTCGTTCGGGCGCTGCGCCGGGAAAGCCGACAGCTGGAGCTGGCGGCGGACTATGCCTCGTTGTTTTTGCTGGCACTTCCTGGCGGTGTTTCACCTTATGCGGGGTATTATCCGCATACGACCGCGCCTGAAGAACGTAAGGAAATGAATGTGCTGTTAGTCGAGTATGGGCTGACCCCGCAGGACAACGAGCCTGCCGACCATATTGCTGTACAGCTGGCACTGATGGCGAGAATGGTTACCAAAAAGGAGACGTTATCGGCGCAATATTACTTTTTGCATCATCACATTATGTGCTGGGCACCCCTGCTACGGGAAAGTTGTTTACAGCGGGACGAAGAGGGGGTTTATCCTCAGGCGGTTAACGTCATAACGCATTTTATGCGTGAGGATGAGCTGTATCTGGAATCTCTGTTGATGGATGATTTTTACCTCAGCAGCCAGGGCTGAAAAGAACAAAGGGACAGCAAATGCTGTCCCTTTTCACCGCTGTCGCAGCAGAAAAATTAGTCTGCGCGGCCCATGTAGCGACGTTCTTCGATATGGATACGGATTTTTTCGCCTGCACTCAGATATTCAGGAACCAGGATAACCAGACCGGTGCTCATGGTCGCTGGTTTGTTACGCGCACTTGCTGACGCGCCTTTAATGCCTGGTGCCGTTTCAACGATTTCCAGGTCTACCGTTTGCGGCAGTTCAAGCGCCAGCAGCTGGCCGTCCCAGGTCAGTACCTGCATATCCGGCATTCCGCCTTCCGGGATGAATAGCAATTCTTCTTCGATCTGGTCTTTGGTGAAGGTATACGGGGTATAGTCTTCTTTATCCATGAAGACGTATTCGTTGCCATCGACATAGGAGAAATCAACGCCACGACGGCTCAGGGTGACGGTATCAACGATGTCATCACCTTTGAAGCGCTCTTCAACTTTCAGACCGGTACGAACATCAGAAAAACGCATTTTGTACAGCGTGGCGGCGCCACGTGCGGTTGGTGATTGAATATCAATATCTTTTACAATCAGCAGTTTGCCGTTGTAATTCAGTACCATACCTTTTTTAATTTCGTTCGCTCTTGGCATCGAAAAAATCCTGTAATGAGGAGTGTCTAAAATATCGCGTAAAACTACTCGCGCCGGGGCATTCAGGCAAGCGGAATTGATGCTTTTGCTGGTGCCCAAAAGGTGTTACTGTGCGCTTCCTGCACAATCCGATGGTTTACGATAAAGAGAGTACTGTATGGAATGCCGTCCGGATTGTGGTGCATGTTGCACCGCGCCTTCAATTTCCAGTCCCATCCCCGGCATGCCTGATGGCAAGCCCGCTAATACGCCATGCGTTCAGCTGGATGAATCCCTGCGTTGTAAAATTTTTGCTTCGCCTCTGCGGCCAAAAGTGTGCGCCGGTTTACAGCCCAGTGCGGAAATGTGCGGACAGACGACGCACCAGGCCATGGTCTATCTCATCGAGCTCGAGGCGCTGACCGCACCTTAAACGTCTTTGATGCGCGTCAGACACGCGACGGTGGCGACGATCATCACCAACGCAAACCAGAATACCGCGTGATAGTTCCAGATTTCAGCGGCAATACCCGCCAACGATCCGGCAATAATCCAGCCCACGCGAATGGTATTTGTATAGAGAGTTGTGGCTGAACCCGCTTGTCCCGGCATCAGATCCTGGAAATAAAGCATGCCAATCCCGCCGAGGATGCCGATATAAATCGCGTTCAGCAGCTGTAAGCCAAGTAATATCGCCGGAGAGTGGGCTAACAGCATGCCGGCATAAAAGAAAAATCCGGCGACAACGGCGATTCTCATCAACAGGCGTTTGCCCAGACGCTTCGCGAAGTATCCGGCAATCAACATGGTTGGGATTTCCAACCCCGCGGCAGTTCCCATCATGATGCCCGCCAGCTTTTCCGGCAGATGCAGTTCGTTGATAATAAACAACGGCATATTAATGATATAGAGACTGTTAGTCCCCCACATTAATGTGCAGATAACAAACAGTAGCAGCGTGTCGCGTCGATTGCGGCGCGGGGCTTCTACCGCGCCTGTCGCGAGAGGCACGTTTTTACTCATCGAGGGTAAGAACAGCCAGACCATTACGCCGCAGACAACAAACGCCACCGCCGCGCTGAGGTACATCACCGTAAAGCTAAACCCCATGGCGAGCGCGTAGGCCAGCGGCGGGCCAATCACCCAGGCCAGCGAAACCTGCGCACGTAATATTGAACTGAACATGACGGCTTCCCGACCCGTACGGTCGGCGTGCTCGCGGGCGAGAGCAAACATTTGCGGGTTGGCGGTCGAACCGAAGCTGCTGAGGAATACCCCGACAAACAGCAGAATAAAATAGTTACGGTTCCAGGCGAACAGCACGCAGGCCAACATCCCCAGCACGCAGCAAAACACAATCAGGTTTTTGCGATCGCCTTTTTTATCTGAACGTCCGGCCAGAAACTGACTCACCAAAATGCCGATCACGGCGCTACCGGTAAAAAAGAACCCGACCATGCCGGGACGGGCATGGACTTCATCCGTCAGAAAAAGGCTGAGCGTTGGCGTCTGCAACGCACCGGCGATACCCGTCAGAAATGCGACAAGCAGGAACGCCGAAGACGTTAAATCAAACGCCTTGGGTGTGGCGGCTACGGGGGTGTTGTGCATGTTTTGATATCAATAATGTGAAGAGACGCGGAGTTTACGCTGCTTGTCAGAAAATAAACAGGGAGCCAAATCAAAATCGGCATCAAAAATCAAAATAGCATTTCAGTCAGAGAAAGCAGTTTGCTGACGCTGCTGAATCTGACAGGCTGACGCCGTTTTTGCGTCAGCAATTTTTTCTCCTCCGCGGAAAAAATGTGCGTTATCTCTAAATTCAGCAAGTAATTTGTCAACTTTACTTGTGTGCTGAAGAAAAAAGAGCAAGACTTCTTGAAACGTTTCAGCGTCATCTCGCCATAACTGATGGAGTCAGGTGACGCCTTTTTTCTCATGTTAGCTGAATCGTTTCAAATCAGCGGGAGAGGAGAACCATGTTCCAGTTATCTGTTCAGGATATTCACCCGGGCGAACAGGCCGGGAATAAAGAAGAGGCTATTCGCCAGGTTGCCGCTGCCTTAGTGCTGGCAGGTAACGTAGCGGAAGGCTACGTCGATGGCATGCTGGCGCGTGAACAACAGACGTCCACGTTCCTCGGCAACGGTATTGCTATTCCTCACGGTACGACGGACACGCGCGATCGGGTGCTGAAAACCGGCGTGCAGGTGTTTCAGTTTCCGCAGGGTGTGATCTGGGGTGAAGGGCAGGTTGCTTATGTGGCAATCGGCATCGCCGCCAGCTCTGATGAGCACCTCGGTTTACTGCGTCAGCTGACGCACGTGCTGAGCGATGACTCCGTCGCTGAACAGCTGAAATCTGCGACCACGGCGGAAGAGTTGCGCGCGTTGCTGATGGGGGAAAAGCAAAGCGAACAGCTGAAGCTTGATAACGAAACGCTGTCGCTGGACGTCGTTGCCAACTCGCTGGTCACGCTGCAGGCGCTCAACGCCGCACGGCTGAAAGAGGTCGGCGCGGTTGACGCCACCTTTGTGGCCAGAGCCATTAATGAGCAACCGATGAATCTCGGTCAGGGGATCTGGCTGAATGACTGTGCTGAAGGCAATGTGCGCAGCGCCGTTGCGGTCAGCCGCGCAGCAACAGCGTTCGATGTACAAGGCGAAGCGGCAGCCCTGCTGGTGACCGTCGCCATGAATGACGAACAACCGGTTGCGGTGCTGAAGCGCCTTGGCGATCTGCTGCTGAATAATAAAGCTGACCGTTTGTTGAAAGCCGATGCGGCAACGGTGCTGGCGCTGCTGACCAGCGATGATGCCTTAACTGATGATGTACTGAGCGCCGAATTTATAGTGCGCAATGAGCATGGTTTACACGCCCGCCCGGGCACCATGCTGGTGAATACGATTAAACAATTTAACAGTGAAATTACCGTGACAAATCTTGATGGAACCGGCAAGCCGGCGAATGGACGCAGTCTGATGAAAGTTGTGGCATTAGGCGTGAAGAAAGGACATCACCTGCGCTTTACCGCCCAGGGTGAAGATGCTGAACAGGCGCTGAAAGCGATTGGCGAAGCCATCGCGGCGGGTCTTGGGGAGGGCGCGTAATGAGCAGACGTGTTGCTACTATCACCCTTAACCCAGCCTACGATCTGGTGGGTTTCTGCCCGGAAATTGAACGCGGTGAAGTGAACCTGGTTAAAACGACCGGTCTGCATGCGGCAGGGAAAGGGATTAACGTCGCTAAGGTTCTGAAAGATTTAGGTATCGATGTAACGGTGGGCGGTTTCCTCGGTAAAGACAACCAGGATGGTTTTCAGCAGTTGTTCAGCGAGCTGGGTATCGCCAACCGTTTTCAGGTTGTACAGGGGCGTACGCGTATCAACGTTAAGCTGACCGAAAAAGACGGCGAAGTGTCCGATTTCAATTTCTCCGGCTTTGAAGTCACCCCGGCTGACTGGGAACGCTTTGTGAATGACTCGCTGAGCTGGCTGGGCCAGTTCGACATGGTGTGCGTCAGCGGCAGTTTGCCGACCGGCGTTAGCCCGGAAGCATTCACCGACTGGATGACGCGCCTGCGCAGTCAGTGTCCTTGCATTATCTTTGATAGTAGTCGTGAAGCATTAGTGGCCGGTCTGAAAGCGGCACCGTGGCTGGTGAAACCAAACCGTCGTGAACTGGAAATCTGGGCAGGCCGTAAGCTGCCAGAAATGAAAGATGTGATTGAAGCTGCACATGCGTTGCGCGAACAGGGTATTGCTCACGTGGTGATTTCACTTGGCGCGGAAGGTGCGCTGTGGGTTAACGCTTCGGGTGAGTGGATTGCTAAACCGCCGTCAGTCGAGGTGGTAAGCACCGTAGGCGCGGGTGATTCAATGGTTGGCGGCCTGATTTACGGCCTGCTGATGCGTGAATCCAGTGAACACACCCTGCGTCTGGCAACCGCTGTTGCCGCCCTGGCGGTAAGCCAAAGCAATGTGGGCATTACCGATCGTCCTCAGTTGGCCGCAATGATGGCGCGTGTCGACTTAAAACCGTTTAACTGACAGCAGGAGAGGCATAATGAAAACGCTGCTGATTATTGACGCTAATCTCGGCCAGGCTCGCGCTTATATGGCGAAAACCCTGCTTGGAGCGGCGGCGCAGAAAGCACATCTGGAAATTATTGATAATCCTAATGATGCCGAACTGGCAATTGTTCTGGGCGACACGCTTCCTGCCGACAGTTCGCTGAACGGCAAAAAAGTCTGGCTGGGCGATATTGGTCGTGCGGTTGCGCATCCTGAACTTTTCCTCAGTGAAGCGAAAGGCCACGCAAAACCTTATAGCGCTCCGGTTGCGACAGCGTCCGTGGCCAGTAGTGGTCCAAAACGCGTGGTGGCGGTGACGGCTTGTCCAACTGGTGTTGCCCATACGTTTATGGCCGCTGAAGCTATTGAAACGGAAGCGAAAAAACGTGGCTGGTGGGTGAAGGTTGAAACCCGTGGTTCTGTTGGCGCAGGCAATGCCATTACGCCGGAAGAGGTGGCTCAGGCGGATCTGGTGATTGTGGCGGCTGACATTGAAGTTGATCTGGCGAAGTTTGCCGGAAAACCAATGTACCGTACTTCTACTGGCCTTGCGCTGAAGAAAACGAAGCAGGAGCTGGATAAAGCGCTGGAAGAAGCAACGCCGTACCAGCCTGCCGGCAAAGCGCAGTCTGCAACCACTGAAGGTAAGAAAGAGAGCGCTGGCGCGTATCGTCACCTGCTGACGGGCGTATCCTACATGCTGCCGATGGTGGTTGCTGGCGGTCTGTGTATTGCACTCTCATTCGCTTTTGGTATCGAAGCGTTCAAGGAGCAGGGTACGCTGGCGGCCGCGCTGATGCAGATTGGCGGTGGTTCAGCTTTCGCGCTGATGGTGCCGGTTCTGGCGGGCTACATTGCGTTTTCCATCGCTGATCGTCCGGGTCTGACGCCTGGTCTTATCGGCGGTATGCTGGCGGTGAGCACCGGTTCCGGCTTTATTGGCGGGATTATTGCCGGTTTCCTTGCCGGTTATGTGGCGAAGCTCATCAGCACGAAGCTGAAACTCCCGCAGAGTATGGAAGCGCTAAAACCGATCCTGATCATTCCGCTGCTCTCAAGCCTGGTGGTTGGTCTGGCCATGATCTACCTGATCGGTAAACCAGTGGCGGGCATTCTGGAAGGTCTGACCCACTGGCTGCAAACCATGGGAACCGCGAACGCGGTGCTGCTTGGAGCGATTCTTGGCGGCATGATGTGTACCGATATGGGCGGTCCGGTTAACAAAGCGGCGTATGCTTTCGGTGTGGGCCTGCTTAGTACGCAAACCTATGCGCCGATGGCGGCGATTATGGCGGCGGGTATGGTGCCTCCGCTGGCCCTGGGGCTGGCAACGCTGGTGGCGCGTCGTAAGTTCGACAAAGCGCAGCAGGAAGGCGGTAAAGCTGCGCTGGTACTGGGCCTGTGCTTTATTACCGAAGGGGCTATCCCATTCGCTGCCCGTGACCCGATGCGCGTTTTGCCTTGCTGTATCGTTGGCGGCGCGATTACCGGGGCTATCTCGATGGCGGTGGGGGCTAAGCTGATGGCGCCGCACGGCGGTCTGTTCGTGCTGTTAATCCCTGGCGCAATCACTCCGGTGGTTGGATACCTGCTGGCCATTATTGCCGGTACGCTGGTAGCCGGTCTCTCCTACGCGGTGCTGAAACGCCCGGAAGCAGAGGTTGTGGCAAAGGCGGCCTGATTTAACGCTGACATCCGGGGCAGAGATTTCTCTGCCCCTTTTTTTATCCATAAGATCTGCTTGGTAGTGTTAAACCGGTTCAGGCAATCATTGGCGCGATGATAAAACCAAAGGCAACGCCAGCAATGATCCCGCCAAGCCCTGGCAACATAAACGGATGGTTTAAGACATACTTACCCACGCGCGTTGTCCCGGTGGTGTCGAACTCCATTGCCGCCAGCGAAGTCGGATAAGTTGGCAGAACAAACACGCCGGTCACTGCGACATAGGAAGCCAGAATGGCCCATGTGGGTACGCCGAGCGCGACGGCAAGAGGGATAATCAGCGGCGTGGTGGCTCCCTGCGAATAGAGAAGCGCGCAGGTACCAAACAGCACCAGCGCCAACAGCATCGGATAAGCCCGTAGAATATCGCCCGCGATATCCTTTATCCCCGTTAAGTGGGCATCAATGAAAGTTGTGCCCAGCGTAACAATACCCAGAATCACTGCCAACGAACTCATACCCGCCCGAAACGTGGATGTCAGGACAATCGCGTCTGTTGATGTTTTACATAGCACCACCATCAGACACGCGGCAGCTAGCATGCAGATAATGATAATATCCCGGGTATTCATGGGGTTACCTGCATCGAATCCAGGGCGCAATTGAGGGCATGCGGCAAGAATAACGATGACCACCGTTGCCAGCATAAACAGGGCGACTGACAGTCTGGCACCTGGCGTTGTGCTGTTTTGCCCTGCATATTTACGCACCAGTCCTTTTTGCAGGCGTTCCAGATAGACTTCATCATCCTGTAGCTCACATCCCTGACGTGAGGCGATAAAAGCGGCGACCATCGCGGCGACAAATGAGGCAGGCAGACAAACCGCCATGACCTGAATAAAGCTGATACCGTTGCCTTCCATAATAGTCAGCATAGCGGCCATTGCGGCACTGATCGGCGAACCGGATATCGCCACCTGAGAAGCGACTACGGAGCCTGCGAGCGTACGAGAAGGGCGAATACCTGACTCTTTGGCAACTTCGGCAATCACTGGCAGAGTAGAAAAGACGATGAACCCTGTTCCCGCCATAATCGTCATCGACCAGGTAATAATCGGCGCAATAATATTGATATATTTAGGGTTACGGCGCATAAAATTACCGGCAATGCGAACCAGATAATCCATGCCTCCGGCGGCCTGTAGCGCCGATGCCGCCACCACCACCGTCATAATAATAAGAATAACGTCAACGGGTGGTGAACCAATTTGCAGCCCAAATCCCAGCGTTAAAATAGCCAGCCCCAGCCCGCCACATAAACCAATACCAATTCCGCCAAGGCGGATACCGAAAAATATTGCGCCCAACACTACGATAATTTCTAGCCAAATCATAATGGCCTCCGCCAGAGAGTAATTTGTAATTAAAATGGATTTTTATTTAATGCAACAATTAAACAGGTAGGGACATTCATTGTGCCAAAAGGTGATTTTTACCCACGCGTTTCTCGTACCATTTAATACCGGCACGAACCAACGAACCGGTTGAATCAATATATTTTTCAGGTGACTTTTTGACGGCTTCAGCAAGAATGACAGGAACTTCAGTACATCCGAGCACGATGACTTGTGCCCCGCGTGAGAAGAGTGCTTCAGCCTGTTCATTCATCAGCGTTTGCGCCCGCTTAGCATCACCAGCTTTTAAGCAATAAATGCTTTCCATCACTTTTTCCTGACTGGATGAGTCAGGGCTGATGCAGGTTAACCCATGAGATTCTATGCCTTTTTGATAGAGGCCCATGTATAAAGTGGCGTTGGTGGCGAGTAATCCGACTTGCGATTTCCCGCAGTTTTTAACCTCATTGATGGTCGTTTCAACGATACTGAGCAACTCTGTATGGCAGCACGCTTTTAATTCATTAAACCAAAAGTGGGCGGTGTTACAGGGGATCACAATACACTCGGCGCCAGCATCTTCGAGTTTATGCATATAATCGCGCATTGCCGGAAGAGGGGAATGACCATGATGCATTAACGCGTCGGTTCGGTCAGGAATGTCAGGAATAGATGAAATAATTAAGGGGATATGTTCCTGGTCACGTTGCGCAGCGGTAAAAGTGACGAATTTATTAAACAGATCGACCGTTGCAGCAGGTCCCATACCACCAAGCACGCCAATTAAACCTTTCACGATATATACCTCAATTCACCGATGATTAATATTCAGAGCCGGGTTGTGTCTGCTGATAATGTTTAACAGCAGTGAGACGTGAGGAGAAATGCAATAATGTATGGCTTAATGCAAAAACCGCATGACTGTGGTTTATTGTGTAACCTCAGCAGGCCGGTATTAGGCCAGAGGCTCCGCGTTACGCGGCGGACAAGCGGTCGTAACCGATAGGGAGAGAAGTATGTTAATGTTAAAAATGAAGCCTTGATGCAAAAAACGAATCACCAGGCGCTAATGATGAATGTCATCTTCGGAACTATTCAGGCATGATGCTTTAAGGCTAATAGGCATATTTAAATATCCGCGTGATAAGCATGAAAAATATTGAGACAAAATGGTTATATGACTTTCTGACGTTGGAGGCATGCCGTCATTTTTCCCAAGCGGCTGAGGAGCGCAACATATCCCAACCGGCATTTAGTCGGCGGATCAAGGCGCTCGAATCAGCCGTGGGTGTGCTGCTTTTTGATCGCACAACGAGCCCACTGCAACTCACGGAGGAGGGCAAGCTATTTCATTCGCAAACCCGTAGTTTGTTGCAACAGCTGGAATGTAATCTGGATGAGCTAAGCGGCCACAATTTACTGGGTGTACCCAATATCAAAATAGCGGCGGCACATTCTCTGTCGCTGACGATGTTGCCCAGATTGGTGCACTCAATGGCGGCCTGGGGTGAGGAGTTTGTCTATCACGTTGAAGCTATTGATGTTGTTCAGGCGGTGAATACTCTGCGCGAGGGTAAAAGCGATTTTATTATCTCCTTTCGGGATGAAGACTTAATGCAGTCACCTTTCTGCGGCTTGAAGGTTTTTGAGTCTGAACTGTACCCCGTGTGTGCTGCTGATGCGCAGGGTAAGGCGTTGTTTGATATCTATCAGTCGCAGGCGCCGATTCTGAACTATACCAGCACATCCTACATGGGAAGATTGGTAAACCGTCATCTGGCGGAAGTAGGTGGCATTTCAGCCCGTACGCTGTTTATGTCTTCAATGAGTGAGTTATTAAAAAATATGGCATTGGATGGGCATGGTATCGCCTGGCTGCCGGCGTGGACAATCGTAAACGAACTGCGCGAAAAGCGGCTGGTTTGTCTGCAGACGCCGGAACTGATGGTGCCTATTCAGGCTTACATTTACCGAATGGATACCCGGTTGAATAAAACGGCTGAGCACTTCTGGCGGATTTTGTACAACCATATGCCAGAGGACCTTGTTTCGCTCAGTTGATACGAACCGGATCGCCTGTCGCATCTGAAAAATCTCCGGTTATGCCGGAGTTAAACTCTTTAGACTGCTTGAATTGTGTACTACCTCTCATTTTCTCTTTCCTTTACAGACTGTATCTATAAAAAATTGTGATTCTGTTCATATCTATTGAGTTTAGATCTTGAATATGGATTTACTTTGTCAAAAACACGCTTACTATGAACACATGTTTGATAGTGAACATGTGCTCTAATAACCTGATGTGTGGCGTTGGTTATTTTTAACGAACTCATTTGTGGCAAGTTAATTGCCAGGGGACGTGCTATGCGTGAAAAGGAATACATAGTAACTATTGGCTCGGCCAATATGGATGTTGCTGGGTATTCGCATGCTTCTCTAAATTATGCGGATTCGAATCCAGGAAAGATAAAATTCACCCCCGGCGGAGTTGGACGTAACATTGCACATAATCTCGCGCTGCTGGGGAAAAATTCATGGTTACTGACGGCGGTTGGTAATGATTTTTATGGACAATCGTTATTGGCGCAAACCAATCAATCCGGAGTTCATGTTGATAAGTGTCTTATCGTTCCCGGAGAGAATACGTCCAGTTATTTATCATTGCTTGATAACACCGGTGAAATGTTGGTTGCCATTAATGATATGAGCATTACCGAACATATTTCAGCAGATTTTTTATCACAGCATCATGATTTTATTCGGCAGGCGAAAGTCATCGTCGCCGATTGCAATATCAGCGAAGATGCCCTGGCATGGGTGCTGGAAAATGCCGGAGAGGTTCCGGTGTTTGTTGACCCGGTATCGGCATGGAAATGCGTCAAAATTCGCGAGCGGCTTGGACAAATTCACACTCTTAAACCCAACCGGCTTGAAGCCGAAACGCTAAGCGGTATTGCGCTTTCCGGGCGTGATGACGTGGGTAAAGTCGCCGCCTGGTTTCATGATCGCGGCTTAAATAGGCTGGTGCTCAGCATGGGCGGTGACGGTGTTTATTACAGTGATATTGCGGGAAGTCGTGGTTGGTCGCTGCCGATTAAAACTCACGTCATTAATGTTACCGGGGCTGGCGATGCGATGATGGCTGGACTGGCTTCCTGCTGGGTAGACGGCATGCCCTTTATTGATTCGGTTCGATTTGCGCAGGGTTGTTCATCAATGGCGTTAGCCTGTGAATATACCAATAACCCTGATTTGTCTGTTGCGAATGTAAGCTCATTAGTGGAGAACACAGAATGTCTGAATTAACTCTTTCCTCTGAATTATTACAAATATCTCCAGAAGTACAGGAAGCATTAAACAGTAAGAAGCCGATTGTTGCACTTGAATCAACCATTATTTCTCATGGTATGCCATTTCCGCAGAATGCCCAGACAGCGATTGAAGTAGAAGAAACTATTCGTAAACACGGTGCGGTTCCTGCGACCATTGCCATTATTGGCGGAATAATGAAAGTTGGTTTAAGCAAAAATGAAATTGAGCTGCTTGGGCGAGAAGGTCATAGCGTTACGAAAGTAAGTCGTCGTGATTTGCCGTTTGTGGTCGCGGCAGGAAAAAATGGTGCAACGACTGTTGCCTCAACCATGATTATTGCCGCCCTGGCGGGAATTAAAGTATTTGCGACAGGGGGAATAGGTGGGGTTCATCGTGGTGCTGAACATACCTTTGATATTTCCGCGGATCTGCAAGAACTGGCGCATACCAATGTCACGGTAATTTGTGCCGGGGCGAAATCTATTCTTGATCTCGGCTTAACTACTGAATATTTAGAAACCTTTGGTGTGCCGTTAATTGGTTATCAAACCAACGCGTTGCCAGCATTTTTCTGCCGTACCAGTCCGTTTGAGGTCAGTATCCGTCTGGACAGTGCGCAAGAGATTGCCCGTGCCATGGCGGTGAAATGGCAAACGGGTCTCGACGGCGGTCTGGTTGTTGCGAACCCCATCCCAGAGCAGTTTGCGATGGCCGAAGAGAAAATTAATGCGGCAATCGATCGGGCGGTAAAAGAAGCGGAAGATCAGGGCGTTGTGGGCAAAGAGAGTACGCCGTTCCTGTTAGCGCGGGTTGCAGAGCTGACCGGTGGTGACAGCCTGAAATCAAATATTCAGCTGGTGTTCAACAATGCGGTACTGGCCTGTGAAATTGCGAAGGAGTATCAGCGCCTCGTCTGACAGAGTTTCCCGGGCAGAATGCGGTCGCCCGCGAATATCAAACCTACCAAAACCTGGCGATAACGCCGGGTTTCCTGGCATGAAGGGAATTTCATTATGGATATAATGAGAAGTGTTGTGGGTATGGTGGTATTACTGGCCATCGCGTTTCTGCTGTCAGTAAATAAAAAACGTATCAGTCTGCGCACGGTCGGGGCTGCACTGGTACTGCAAATCGCAATCGGCGGCATTATGCTGTACTTCCCGCCAGGAAAATGGCTGGTTGAACAGGCTGCGCTCGGTGTCCACAAGGTAATGTCATACAGTGACGCGGGAAGCGCATTTATCTTTGGCTCCCTGGTAGGGCCAAAAATGGATGTGCTGTTTGACGGAGCCGGGTTTATCTTCGCTTTTCGGGTGCTTCCGGCCATCATTTTTGTGACCGCACTGATCAGTCTTCTCTACTACATTGGCGTGATGGGGCTGTTGATCCGCATCCTCGGCGGTATTTTCCAGAAAGCGCTGAACATCAGTAAGATCGAGTCATTTGTCGCCGTAACGACGATTTTCCTCGGGCAAAACGAGATCCCGGCGATAGTGAAGCCGTTTATTGACCGCCTGAATCGCAATGAGCTGTTTACCGCTATTTGTAGCGGGATGGCCTCGATTGCTGGCTCAATGATGATTGGTTACGCCGGAATGGGCGTTCCGATTGACTATTTGCTGGCGGCATCGTTGATGGCAATCCCTGGCGGTATTTTGTTCGCGCGTATGCTGAGTCCGGCTACTGAAGAATCTCGCGTCACCTTTGAGAACCTGTCATTTACTGAAACGCCACCGAAAAGCATCATCGAAGCAGCGGCGAGCGGAGCGATGACCGGGCTGAAAATTGCTGCTGGCGTGGCGACGGTCGTAATGGCATTTGTTGCCATTATCGCGCTGATTAACGGCATTATTGGCGGAATTGGTGGGTGGTTTGGCTTTGGTCATGCCACTCTGGAAGGGATCTTTGGCTATGCGCTAGCCCCGCTGGCGTGGATTATGGGTGTGGACTGGGGCGATGCGACGCTGGCAGGCAGCCTGATCGGACAGAAGCTGGCGATTAATGAGTTTGTCGCTTATCTCAACTTCTCGCCGTATCTGCAAACGGGTGGAACGCTGGATGTGAAGACCATTGCGATTATCTCGTTTGCGCTGTGCGGTTTCGCTAACTTTGGTTCGATTGGCGTTGTCGTCGGGGCATTTTCGGCGATAGCGCCACAGCGTGCCCCGGAAATCGCGCAGCTTGGCATGCGCGCGCTGGCAGCAGCAACGCTGTCAAACCTGATGAGCGCCACTATAGCCGGTTTCTTTATCGGGCTGGCATAGCGAAAATAATGCCGGATACGCGTAGCGCCATCCGGCATTACATTTAAGCAGTTTGCAGCAAATACAAGGCGTTATCTGCTGAGAGGGTTGGGTTGTTGATGCTGACGCTGGCTCGCGATAATGCCGCGCAGGCCATGGCAAAGTGAGCGCTTTCACGAAATTCACTACCTTCCAGAAAGCTGTACAGCAATCCCGCCATAAAAGCATCGTCGGCGCCAAAACTGTCTACAACCGTATGCTCAGGAGGCGTCAGTAAAAACTGTTCTCCGTCCTTTTCGCTGCAAAAAACGGATTCATCTTCCAGGCAAACAAAGATTCGTTTTACCCCTTGCTGATGGAGACTATTGACGGCCAGTACGCGATCGGCATCTGAATGAATAGGTTGACCCCACAAAATCGCCAGCTCTTTCTGCGTTGGTTTTAGCGTATGAATACGCGTAAACCAGGTCTTCATTTTTGCCGCTTTGAACTCTGAAACGGTGTCAATGAATACCGGAATATCATCAGCAATAGTAAAGACCCACTCAATGGCTTCGGCAGTCAGATTGCAATCAGCCAGTACGACACCGGAATGGCGGATCAAATCTCGCGAACTGTTCAGTAACTGCGGCGTCAATTGTTGCAGGATATGGGTATCGTTAATTGCCAGTACGGTCTCTTCCTGCTGATTAGCGATCGACAGGTAAGTTGAGGTGTTATGTCCATGCAGGCGTATGCAACTGGAAACGTTAACACCGGCCTGACGCGTTTGTTCCAGCAATGTTTCGCCATAGAAATCACTGCCAACAGCGGAAATTAAGTGGACGTCACGGCCCAGCAGCGCCAGGTTGTGGGCGATGTTACGTCCCACGCCGCCTGCCGAGCAGTGAATGCTACCAGGGTTAGAGGCAGCCTGAGGATAGTGGATGTCAGCAACACCACGAATATCCATATTGATCGCCCCAACAACCACGCAATAATCCTGTTCGGTAAGGATATAACCTTTACCTTTGATCATGCCTTTACGCATCAAATCCATAATATGCGCAGCAACGCGTGAACGGCTGATCTGCAAAATATCGGCGATTTCATTCTGCTGAATCAACGGATTGCGACGCAGGATCTTAAGGATCTGCTTTTCCCTGTCGTTCATGATTATGCCACCGCTTTTTCTGTTTGCTGGGCTTTCAGCCAGGCAATCTCTTCTGCCCAGATATCCGGATTAATCGTTTCCAGCACCAGCGGAATGCCGTCAAAACGATTGTCCTGCATGATCCAACGGAAGGCATCGTGGCCAATATTGCCTTCACCTAAGCTGTGGTGACGGTCAACGCGACTGCCAAATGCGCTCTTGGCGTCGTTCAGGTGCATACCGCGTAGGTACCTGAAGCCGACAATACGTTCAAATTCCGCAAACGTCTTTTCGCATTCCTCGACGGAGCGCAAATCGTAACCGGCCGCGAAGGCATGGCAGGTATCAATACAGACGCCGACGCGGGACTTGTCTTCGACGCCGTCGATAATGGCGGCAAGGTGCTCGAACTTAAATCCAAGGTTGCTGCCTTGTCCGGCGGTATTTTCGATAACTGCCGTAACGCCCTGGGTCTGAGCAAGGGCGATGTTGATGGATTCGGCAATGCGCGCCAGACACTCATCTTCTGGGATCTGCATCAAATGGCTGCCCGGGTGAAAGTTCAGCAAGGATAAGCCCAGCAGTTCACAGCGCTGCATTTCATCTATAAACGCATCACGTGATTTTTCCAGCGCATCGCTAACCGGATGACCGAGGTTAATCAGGTAACTGTCGTGAGGCAGGATCTGGGCGGCAGTATAGTGATACTTCTCGCAGGCAGATTTAAAATCATCAATGATTTCGGTGGTCAGCGGCGCGGCACGCCACTGGCGCTGATTTTTGGTGAACAGGGCGAATGCGGTCGCTTCGATTTCTGCGGCTCGAATAGCGGCGTTAGCCAGACCGCCAGCGGCGCTTACGTGCGCTCCGATATATTTCATAAATTTAACCCGCCATACTCAAATACAAAAAGGGAGAGTATAGCGGGTTAATAGAGGTGAGTCGTGATCGTTTATGCCATCAGCGCGTGGATAGCGACGTTAATCGCACCGCCACCCACAATCAGCCAGACAAACAGCAGCAGGGCCATCAGTAACGGTTTGGCACCGGCTTTTTTCAGCGCGCTAACGTGCGTGGTCAACCCCAGGGCCGCCATCGCCATTGCCAGCAAAATGGTGTCCAGCGTTACCAGCATGTTCACTACTGACTGTGGCAGCAGGTGGAACGAGTTAAAAATTGCGACCACAATGAACAGGATGGCAAACCATGGAATGGTTATTTTGCTCTTCTCACCGCCCGTGGCCGGAGACAGTTGTTTAACGCGTGCGGCCAGGAGGATAAGGAACGGTGCCAGCATCATGACGCGCAGCATTTTGGCAATAACCGCGGCGTTTTCCGCATCCGGGCTAATGGCGTGCCCGGCAGCCACAACCTGTGCAACTTCATGCATGGTGGAGCCAATGTAAATGCCGTAGGTTTCTGGGCTAAACCAGTGTGAAAGCAACGGATACATCGCCGGATACAGGAAGATAGCGATAGTACCGAAGATAACCACGGTGGCGACAGCGACGGTCACTTTACTGGCTTCTGCTTTTACCACTGGTTCGGTTGCTAGCACGGCGGCGGCACCACAAATGCTGCTACCCGCGCCAATCAGCCAGCTGGTGTGACGGTCCAGACCAAATACTTTCTGCCCCAGGAAACAGGCAATCATAAAGGTGCTGCTTAGCGTTAACACATCAATCACGATACCGCTGACGCCGACGTCAGCAATTTGCGCGAAGGTGAGGCGGAAACCGTAGAGGATAATCCCCAGACGTAATAAATGTTGTTTCGCGAACAGCACGCCGCCGTCACAGCTTTTCCAGATGTGCGGATAGACGGTGTTGCCGAGAATCATCCCCAATAAGATGGCTAAGGTGAGGGCGCTGAACCCGGCACCTGCGACGGCGGGAATGGATCCTCCCCATAAGGCGACCCCAGTGATAACTGCACTCAGGGCAAGCCCCGGAATAAAATGCCACGCTGTACGACGATGAGTCTGTAAGGTGAGTTCTGTCATATCCTTCTCCTTTATCTGGGTAAAAGAGTAAGGCGAAGTGGTTTAAAAATAAAATTGATTATATATTTATAATTAATCTATATAAGTGGTATACCCGTCATACTTCAAGTTGCATTTGCGTTGGCTGCGCTCGTTCACCCCAGTCACGTACTTAAGTACGCTCCGGGGGATGCTCTCTCTTGCCGCCTTCCTGCAACTCGAATTATTTAGGGTATAAGTAACGGCTATCCGGTGGAAAACGACTATGCATATCACCCTGCGACAACTTGAAGTGTTTGCTGAGGTACTAAAAAGCGGCTCAACAACCCAGGCATCTGTCATGCTGGCATTGTCGCAGTCGGCGGTGAGTGCGGCGCTTACCGATCTGGAAGGGCAACTTGGCGTACAACTGTTTGACCGTGTCGGCAAACGGCTGGTGGTTAACGAACACGGACGCTTGCTTTATCCGCGCGCGCTGGCGTTACTTGAGCAAACGACCGAAATCGAACAGCTTTTTCGCAAAGATAATGGCGCCATTCGGGTCTATGCCAGTAGCACCATCGGTAATTATATTCTGCCCGCCATGATCGCCCGTTATCGCCAGGACTTCCCCGATTTGCCGCTGGAACTTAGCGTGGGCAACAGCCAGGACGTGATCAATGCGGTGCTGGATTTTCGGGTAGACATCGGGCTGATAGAAGGGCCGTGTCACAGTACGGAAATCATCTCTGAACCGTGGCTGGAGGACGAACTGGTGGTGTTTGCCGCACCGTCGTCACCGCTCACAAAGGGGCCCATTACGCTGGAACAGCTGGCTGCTTCGCCGTGGATCCTGCGTGAGCGAGGATCGGGTACGCGTGAACTGGTGGATTACCTGCTGTTGTCTCATCTGCCAAGATTTCAGATGGCGATGGAGTTGGGGAACTCCGAGGCCATTAAGCATGCGGTGCGCCATGGTCTCGGGATCAGCTGTTTGTCGCGTCGGGTCATTGCGGAGCAGTTACAGGCAGGGACGCTGAGCGAAGTTACCGTGCCACTGCCGCGTTTAGTGCGCACTCTCTGGCGCGTTCATCACCGGCAAAAACATATCTCCAATGCCATTACGCGTTTTTTATATTACAGCGACCAGGTTGAGTAGGGCGAATAGCGCGCTAACTCTCGTCAGGTCACCCTATCCATAATGGCTGTTACGTCTTAACCGCCTTGTGCTGCTCATTTTCTGCTTTACTTATAATCCGCGGCCAGTCATGAAGGTCTCTTATAACAGCGCATTTGTGCCGGAAGAATGCCATTTCGTCTGCTACAATCGCGCCTCATTTTTTGGATGGATAGCATTTTCACATGGTTTCCGAAACTAAAACCACAGAAGCGCCCACGCTACGTCGTGAACTGAAGGCGCGTCACCTGACGATGATTGCCATTGGAGGCTCCATCGGTACAGGTCTTTTCGTTGCATCTGGTGCAACTATTTCTGCGGCGGGTCCTGGCGGCGCGTTGTTCTCTTATATCCTGATCGGTCTGATGGTGTACTTCCTGATGACCAGCCTCGGTGAACTGGCTGCCTATATGCCGGTTTCCGGCTCGTTCTCCACTTACGGTCAAAACTACGTAGAAGAAGGCTTTGGCTTCGCGCTGGGCTGGAACTACTGGTACAACTGGGCGGTAACGATTGCCGTTGACCTGGTGGCCGCACAGCTGGTGATGAGCTGGTGGTTCCCGGACACGCCGGGCTGGATCTGGAGCGCACTGTTCCTCGGCGTTATCTTCCTGCTGAACTACATTTCCGTTCGCGGATTTGGTGAAGCGGAATACTGGTTCTCGCTGATCAAAGTTACCACTGTAATTATCTTCATCGTGGTTGGCGTGATGATGATTTTCGGTATCTTCAAAGGCACTCAGCCAGTGGGCTGGAGCAACTGGACGACCGGTGATGCACCGTTTGCCGGGGGTTTTGCCGCGATGATTGGCGTGGCGATGATCGTCGGCTTCTCTTTCCAGGGAACTGAGCTGATCGGTATCGCGGCAGGCGAATCTGAAGATCCTGAAAAGAACATTCCACGTGCGGTGCGTCAGGTGTTTTGGCGAATCCTGCTGTTCTATGTGTTCGCGATTTTGATTATCAGCCTGATTATCCCGTACACCGATCCGAGCCTGCTGCGCAACGATGTGAAAGACATCAGCGTTAGCCCGTTCACGTTGGTATTCCAGCATGCGGGTCTGCTGTCAGCCGCAGCAGTAATGAACGCGGTTATCCTGACGGCGGTACTGTCAGCGGGTAACTCCGGGATGTATGCCTCCACGCGTATGCTTTACACCCTGGCATGCGACGGTAAAGCGCCGCGTATTTTCGGCAAACTGTCTCGTGGCGGTGTTCCGCGTAACGCGCTGTATGCGACGACTGTGGTGGCGGGGCTGTGTTTCCTGACCTCTATGTTTGGTAACCAGACCGTGTACCTCTGGCTGCTGAACACCTCCGGGATGACGGGCTTTATCGCCTGGCTGGGGATCGCTATTAGCCACTATCGTTTCCGTCGCGGTTATGTGCTGCAGGGGCGCGATGTGAAGGATCTGCCGTACCGTTCTGGCTTCTTCCCACTGGGTCCGATCTTCGCCTTTGTGCTGTGCCTGATTATCACTCTGGGCCAGAACTACGAAGCGTTCCTGAAAGATAGCATTGACTGGGGCGGCGTGATGGCAACCTATATCGGTATCCCGCTGTTCCTGATTATCTGGTTTGGCTATAAGCTGGCGAAAGGAACTCATTTTGTTCGCTACAGCGAAATGAAATTCCCGGATCGCGTGAAGAAATAACAGTATAAAAAGCATAACAAAAACCCCGGCATGATGAGTGCCGGGGTTTTTTTATTGCGCCAGACTTAGAAGCTGTAAGTCAGGCCAACCGTGTAACGACGACCATCGAGAACAGTGTCGTAGGTATCGTAATCGATTTGCTTATCCAGCACGTTATACACGCCAGCGGTCATCAGCAGATCTTTGTTTGCATAATAGCGCAAACCAACATCGACCTGAGTATAGGACGGGGTGCCCTGCGCCATGGAGGTACGGCTCAGGTATTCAGACGTTTTCCCGCGCAGATTCAGACGGCTCCAGAAACCGAGATCCTGCGTGGCCTGCCAGTCCAGCGTGGTGTTGAACATATGCTTTGGCATTTTGTTCAATGGCTGACCGGAGAACTGACCGCTTTTCTGTTCAGATTCCGTGTAAGTGTAGTTCGCCGTCCAGTTGATGTCGGAAGTCATCTTCCAGCCGAAAGTGGATTCTACGCCGCGCATATTGGCTTTATCGACGTTAACGCGATCGCTGACGAAGTCATAGTGGGTATTGCCGATGGTACAGGCCGGATCGGAGCTGCTGTTACAGCGGCGCACTTCGGTGATTTTGTCTTTGAAGTCAGTATTGAACAGCGTGACGCCCGCGTTGAGATCGTTGCCGTTATCCCACAGTAAACCGATCTCTTCGCTGAGGCTTTTCTCCGGCTTCAGGTCCGGGTTGCCGACAATGATGCCGTTCAGTCTACCGCCGCCGGTGACCTGTCCCCAACTGGCAGACGACTGGCGCAGATCCGGTGCGCGATAGCCCGCTGAAACGCCGCCTTTTAAGGTCCATTGATCGCTCAGATGCCATACGCCATAACCGCGCGGTGTCCAGTTGTCGCCGTAGTTTTCATCTTTATCCATACGCAGACCGCCAGTCAGCGTGAAGGTATCGGTAACGGCCCACTCATCTTCAGCAAACAGCGCCCAGCTCCAGCGGGTCAGTTTGTTCAGTCCATCAGCAGCTTGCAGCTGGTTGCCGTTATCACTCAGTTTTTCATAACGGTATTGCCCGCCCAACGTCAGGGTGTGCGCCCCAAGGAAGACCTGGTTCTGGTTATTGAAAATCGTGTTGTAGGACTTCATCTGGCGACCTGGGTTTTCGGTCTCTTCCTGCTGGACATAGCTGGTGGAGTTGAAGTCGTCGTAATAACCGCTGTGGGTTAGTGAATACGTTGTGTGCACATACTTGTTTTCGCTTTTACTGTTGGGCTTGCAGCTTCCGTTGCGGCAGCTTTCCTCGGCCATGGATTTGCCTGGCGTACTGTCGCGATCCTGCAGTTCACGTGCGTAATCGAAGTCGATGTCATTTTTATCATCTGGCGTAAAGTTCAGGGTTAAGCCCCCGTTACGCATACGCTGTTCATTGTAGCCATTGAGGATTTTGTCCTCCGCCCGATGAGAGAATAATCCGGTCACTTTTGCGCCGAGTAATCCGTCAATCAGGGGCCCAGACGCATAGGCATTGGTCTGATAAATATCGCCGGAGTCTCTGTCTTCCTGGAAAGTGGCATCGCCGTGCAGAGAGCCGGTCCAGGCTTTGGTATTCGACACTTTCTTGGTGATGACGTTGATGACGCCGCCCATCGCATCGGAGCCGTACAGAGATGACATTGGGCCACGGATTACCTCGATACGCTCGATGGATTCCAGCGGCGGCAGCCAACCTTGCTCAATACCTGAGTTGTCGCTGTTAGGACGTGTGCCGCGTGTGCTGATGCGTTTACCGTTGACCAGGAAGAGCGTGTATTGCGAAGCCATACCACGAATACTGATATCGCTGCTGCTACCCCCGCCGGAGACGACGACGCCAGGGACATCTTTTAGCGCATCGGTAACATCGCGATAGGCTTTGTCCTCAATCTGCTGCTTGGTAATAACAGATATCGAAGCGGGAGCGTCCTGAATTTTCTGTTCGAAGCCGGTGGCGGTAACCACCACGGTGTCTTGTTCAGCGGCATGCCCGAGTGATGGGAGACTGGCGACGCATACTGCGGCAGCTACAGCCTTAACGTGAGGTATAGTCATTTGTATCATTCCATTTAAATGAATTTACCCGGCATACTTCAAGTTGCAGATGCGTGGCTACGCGCGTTCATACAACTCGAATTATTTAGGGTAACGATCAGCGCGTCATGTGAAAGGCCATGACAATTGTATGTATTTGTCTTTTAAGGACTCTTTTCAGTAAAGAAGCGAATGGATTGTACAAAAGTATGAATGTTTGTAAACACAAATGATAATCGAAATCATTTGTGTTTGATCTCGTTTTGAGGGTAATGCTTTTTAAATCAATAGGATAGTGGAGAAAGAAAAAAGGAGAAAAAGTGAAGGAATGATGGAGAAATGAAGAGGGCTGGCGCCCTCACTCAGGCGTTACTTCAACAAATACTGGGCGTGGAAGCGCAGGTGATCCTCAATAAACGACGCAATAAAGTAATAGCTATGGTCGTAACCGGGCTGGATGCGTAGCGTCATTGGCCATGCGGTTTGACGGGCCGTTTCGGCCAGCACCGCGGGTTGCAGCTGATCGGCGAGAAACTGATCGCTGTCTCCCTGATCAATAAGCGTCGGAATCGCGTCTGCGGGCTTGCTGGCCAACATTAACTCGCAGCTGTCCCACTCGGCCCACTGTGATTTATCTTCACCCAGATACGCGCTAAAAGCCTTCTCCCCCCACGGAACGCGGCAAGGATTTACGATCGGCGCAAAGGCGGAAATGCTGGTGTATTTCCCGGGATTTTTCAGCGCCATAATCAATGCGCCGTGACCGCCCATGGAGTGTCCACTGATGGCGCAGCGATCGCTGACGTTAAACTGCGATTGAATCAGTGCCGGCAGCTCATCACGCAGATAGTCATACATGCGAAAATGCGTTGCCCATGGCTGTTGGGTAGCATTGAGGTAAAATCCCGCCCCCTGGCCTAAATCGTAGCCATCATCATTGGCAACCTGCTCGCCGCGCGGACTGGTGTCCGGCATCACCAGTACAATGCCCAGCTCAGCCGCGATGCGTTGTGCGCCGGCTTTAGTCGTGAAGTTTTCATCATTGCATGTCAGACCCGACAGCCAGTACAGCACCGGAGGCGGGGTGTTATCGCGCGGGGGAGGAAGAAAAATACTGAAGGTCATGGTGCAATTTAACGTGGCGGAGTCGTGACGCCAGCGTTGCTGCCAGCCTTCAAAACAGCGGTGCTCTTCAAGCATTTCCATGCGGGGCTCCTTGTTGTGTTGAACCTGAATATGTTTGCGAACTCACCATAATACAGATTATTCATGGCACTGTGAGCAACTTTCACTTCCGCATTGAGCAAACATACTTCATCATCTATATAACTTTACATTAACACTCGACGTCGCCGGGTAGAACGACAAGTGAAATCGCTACGCTGAAAGGCTGTGCCAATTTCAATAATTATCGCGGTGAATACTGGATTATGTGCGCCGCCTCACGCACAATGTTCTGGCTGTGACACAGCCTAAAAACTTTGCCCCATGCAGGGCAGAGGCGCCCCACCTGCAGGAGAAGAAGAAATGTCATCACTCAGTAAAGAAGCGGCCCTGGTTCATGAAGCGCTGGTCGCGCGTGGTCTTGAAACGCCACTACGCCCGCCCGTGCAAGAGATGGATAACGAAACGCGCAAACGTCTTATCTCGGGCCATATGACCGAGATTATGCAGTTGCTCAATCTCGATTTGAGCGATGACAGTTTGATGGAAACTCCGCATCGCATTGCGAAAATGTATGTAGATGAGATTTTCTCCGGCCTCGACTACGCCAACTTCCCGAAAATTACCGTCATTGAAAACAAAATGAAGGTGGACGAGATGGTCACGGTCCGCGATATCACGCTGACCAGCACCTGCGAACACCACTTTGTTACTATCGATGGCAAAGCGACGGTGGCGTATATCCCGAAAGATTCGGTTATTGGTCTGTCGAAGATTAACCGCATTGTGCAGTTTTTCGCACAGCGTCCGCAGGTTCAGGAACGTCTCACCCAGCAAATTCTCACCGCGCTGCAAACGCTGCTCGGGACGAATAATGTGGCGGTGTCGATTGATGCGGTACATTACTGTGTGAAAGCGCGTGGCATTCGCGATGCGACCAGTGCGACCACGACCACTTCTCTTGGCGGATTGTTTAAGTCCAGCCAGAACACGCGTCAGGAATTCCTGCGCGCAGTACGTCATCACAACTGATTAGGGCAGGGACCATGGAGCGTAATGTCACGCTGGATTTTATTCGTGGCGTCGCCATTCTTGGTATCCTGCTTCTCAATATTAGCGCCTTTGGCTTGCCAAAGGCGGCATACCTCAATCCCGCGTGGTATGGCAACATCACCTTATCCGACGCCTGGACCTGGGCGCTGCTCGATCTCTTTGCGCAGGTAAAATTCCTCACGTTGTTTGCGCTGCTGTTCGGTGCCGGTCTGCAAATGCTGCTCCCGCGCGGCAAACGCTGGATCCAGTCGCGGCTTACGCTGCTGGTTCTATTGGGTTTTATTCACGGTTTACTCTTCTGGGATGGCGATATCCTGCTGGCATATGGCTTAATCGGCCTGATTTGTTGGCGGTTGATCCGTGATGCGCCGTCGGTAAAAAGCTTATTTAACACCGGCGTACTGCTTTATCTGGTGGGCGTTGGCGTATTGCTGCTGCTGGGGGTAATCTCCGGGAGTGAAACCAGTCGTGCCTGGACGCCGGATGCCTCAGCGTTGCTGTATGAAAAATACTGGAAAATAAACGGTGGAATGGAAGCCGTCAGCAATCGCGTGGATATGATGTCCAATAGCTTGCTGGCGCTGGGCGCACAGTACGGCTGGCAACTGGCGGGGATGATGCTGCTCGGCGCGGCATTGATGCGCAGCGGTTGGTTAAAAGGGCAGTACAGCTTACAGCATTACCGACGCACCGGTGTACTGCTGGTCATTCTCGGGATGGCGATTAACCTGCCTGCTATCGTCGCTCAGTGGCATCTGAACTGGGCATATCGCTGGTGTGCCTTCTTGCTACAAGCCCCGCGAGAGCTGGGCGCGCCGTTGCAAACCATCGGTTACGCCGCGCTGATGTTCGGCTTCTGGCCGCAGCTTAGCCGCTTAAAATGGGTCATTGCCATCGCCTGTGTGGGGCGCATGGCATTAACTAACTATCTGTTACAAACCTTAATCTGCACCGCGCTGTTTTACCAGGTCGGCTTATTTATGAAATTTGACCGACTGGAGCTGCTGTATTTCGTCATTCCGGTTTGGGCCGTTAACCTACTTTTCTCCGTCATATGGCTACGTTTTTACCGCCAGGGCCCGGTGGAATGGCTGTGGCGTCAATTAACCCTGCGTGCTGCGGGGACATCATTGCCGCGTACATCCAGATAACGATCTGGATCACATTCATTAACAAAACGGATGTAAGCGCTTTCATTCCTGTGACATCTCTCACGCAGTGCGTTTCGTTGTGCTGACAAAATACCCAGCCTGGGGTGTCTGCGGGCAACCGCAATCTAAAACAGGGCAGTGAATATGATCACCATACGTGATGTGGCACGACAGTCTGGCGTTTCTGTAGCCACCGTTTCCCGCGTACTGAACAACAGTGCGCTGGTGAGTCCCGATACGCGTGAAGCGGTAATGAAGGCAGTTACTCTGCTGGGCTATCGACCTAATGCCAACGCGCAAGCGCTGGCGACGCAGGTGAGCGACACGATTGGTGTTGTGGTCATGGATGTATCAGACGCCTTTTTTGGCGCGCTGGTAAAAGCCGTGGATATGGTTGCCCAGCAGCATCAGAAGTATGTCCTGATTGGCAACAGCTATCATGAGGCTGAAAAAGAACGTCATGCCATTGAGGTGTTGATTCGTCAGCGCTGTAACGCACTGATTGTACACTCTAAAGCACTGAGCGATCGGGAACTCGCCGAGTTTATGGATCAGATCCCCGGCATGGTGCTGATCAACCGTCTGGTGCCGGGTTACGCCCACCGCTGCGTCTGCCTGGATAACATCAGCGGTGCCAAAATGGCGACCCGAATGCTGCTGAATAATGGTCATCAACGCATCGGTTATCTGGCGTCAAGCCATCGCATTGAAGATGACACCATGCGCAAAGAAGGGTGGTTAACAGCCCTGAAAGAGCAGGGGATTGTTGCGGCAGAAAGTTGGGTCGGCACCGGTTCGCCCGATATGCAAGGCGGAGAGTCTGCGATGGTAGAACTGCTGGGACGTAACTTACAACTGACGGCGGTTTTCGCCTATAACGACAATATGGCTGCCGGCGCGCTGACCGCGCTAAAAGACAACGGCATCGCTATTCCATTACACCTTTCTATCATTGGCTTTGATGATATTCCTATCGCGCGTTACACCGATCCGCAACTGACCACCGTACGCTATCCCATTGCCTCCATGGCAAAAATGGCGACGGAGCTTGCGCTACAGGGGGCTGCAGGCACGTTAGACCCGGAGGCGACGCATTGCTTTATGCCGACGCTGGTGCGTCGCCATTCAGTGGCGCTACGGCAGAATGCGGCACCGATCACTAACTCATAATGTTGCGCGATGTAACCGCTTTCAATATGTGAGTAAATTCACAGTATATTAACAATGCGATAGCTATGATGACACTGTTTGTTGCGCTGTAACTACTATGTAACGGTGAATAATCACTTTCACCGAGGTAAAGGTGCCTTAAACAAAAATTAAAGCCTGTTTTTGGAGCGTTGCCAGACACGGAAGAAATATTTTTTAAAAGTGAGCTTCGGCGTTCAGTAACACTTCAGTAACGTTCTGCCTGCCGAGCATTTATCTCAAGTACTACCCTGCATAATAAAACCGGAGATACCATGAATAAGAAGGTGTTGACCCTGTCTGCTGTAATGGCAAGCATGTTATTCGGCGCGGCTGCGCACGCTGCTGATACCCGCATTGGTGTAACTATCTATAAGTATGACGATAATTTTATGTCTGTAGTACGTAAGGCTATTGAAAAAGATGCCAAAGCGGCGCCAGATGTACAACTGCTGATGAATGACTCGCAGAACGACCAGTCCAAACAAAACGACCAGATCGACGTGCTGCTGGCAAAAGGCGTTAAAGCACTGGCGATTAACCTGGTTGACCCGGCAGCGGCAGGCACGGTCATTGAAAAAGCACGCGGGCAGAACGTACCGATCGTGTTCTTTAACAAAGAACCTTCTCGTAAGGCGCTGGACAGCTATGACAAAGCGTTTTACGTCGGTACCGACTCTAAAGAGTCCGGTATTATTCAGGGTGATTTGATCGCCAAACACTGGGCAGCGAATCCGAACTGGGACCTGAACAAAGACGGCAAAATTCAGTTTGTTCTGCTGAAAGGCGAACCGGGACACCCGGACGCTGAAGCACGTACCACTTACGTGATTAAAGAGCTGAACGATAAAGGCATTAAAACTGAGCAACTGCAGTTAGATACTGCAATGTGGGATACCGCTCAGGCAAAAGATAAAATGGATGCGTGGATGTCCGGTCCGAACGCCAACAAAATCGAAGTGGTTATCGCAAACAACGATGCGATGGCAATGGGCGCAGTTGAAGCGCTGAAAGCGCACAACAAAACCAGCGTACCGGTATTTGGTGTGGATGCGCTGCCTGAAGCGCTGGCTCTGGTGAAATCTGGCGCAATGGCTGGTACCGTGCTGAACGACGCCAACAACCAGGCGAAAGCCACCTTCGATCTGGCGAAAAACCTGGCTGACGGTAAAGGTGCGGCAGATGGCACTAACTGGAAAATTGAGAACAAAATTGTTCGCGTTCCTTACGTAGGTGTCGATAAAGATAATCTGGCAGAGTTTACCAATAAGTAAATACTCCGTCTTTGGGCGCAATGTCATTGCGCCCTTAATAACGCACTCTGCAAGGCCAACAAGGTATAATTATGGTCAGCACACATACTCAGTCGTCAGGCGAATACTTGTTGGAAATGACCGGCATCAACAAGTCCTTCCCCGGCGTTAAGGCTCTTGATAATGTCAATTTAAAAGTCCGCCCACATTCCATTCATGCCTTAATGGGGGAGAATGGCGCGGGGAAATCAACATTATTGAAATGTCTTTTCGGCATCTATCAAAAAGATTCCGGTAGTATTTTATTTCAGGGTAAAGAAATCGATTTTCATTCTGCTAAAGAAGCGCTTGAGAATGGTATTTCGATGGTACACCAGGAATTAAACCTGGTATTACAACGTTCTGTGATGGATAACATGTGGCTGGGACGCTATCCCACCAAAGGCATGTTTGTCGATCAGGACAAAATGTACCGCGATACCAAAGCGATATTTGATGAGCTGGATATTGATATCGATCCGCGTGCGCGCGTTGGTACATTATCCGTTTCTCAAATGCAGATGATTGAAATTGCGAAAGCGTTCTCCTATGACGCAAAAATCGTCATCATGGATGAGCCAACGTCATCGTTAACCGAGAAAGAAGTTAATCATCTGTTTACCATTATCCGTAAGCTGAAAGAGCGTGGATGCGGTATTGTTTATATTTCTCACAAGATGGAAGAAATCTTCCAGCTATGCGATGAAATTACCGTGCTGCGCGATGGCCAGTGGATTGCGACCCAGCCGCTGGAAGGGCTGGATATGGATAAGATCATCTCCATGATGGTCGGCCGTTCACTGAACCAACGTTTTCCGGATAAAGAAAACAAACCCGGTGAAGTCATTCTGCAAGTGCGTAACCTGACCTCGCTGCGTCAGCCGTCGATTCGTGATATCTCGTTTGATTTGCACAAAGGGGAAATTCTCGGGATTGCCGGGCTGGTCGGCGCAAAACGTACTGATATCGTTGAAACGCTTTTTGGTATTCGAGAGAAATCATCGGGTACGATTACGCTACACGGCAAAAAGATTAATAACCACAGCGCAAATGAGGCCATTAATCATGGTTTTGCGCTGGTCACGGAAGAGCGCCGCTCAACCGGTATTTACGCGTATCTGGATATTGGTTTTAACTCGTTAATCTCCAATATCCAAAACTATAAAAATAAAGTTGGTCTGCTGGATAATTCCCGCATGAAGAGTGATACCCAGTGGGTAATTGACTCAATGAGGGTGAAAACGCCGGGCCATCGTACACAAATCGGTTCACTGTCCGGTGGTAATCAGCAAAAGGTGGTTATTGGTCGCTGGTTATTAACGCAGCCAGAAATCCTGATGTTAGATGAACCCACGCGTGGTATCGATGTTGGCGCGAAGTTTGAAATTTATCAGCTGATTGCCGAACTCGCGAAAAAGGATAAGGGGATTATTATTATTTCCTCTGAAATGCCGGAGCTGCTAGGAATTACCGATCGTATTCTGGTGATGAGCAATGGTCTCGTTGCTGGAATTGTTGACACTAAAACAACAACGCAAAACGAAATCCTCCGTCTTGCGTCTTTGCACCTTTAAGATTAGGGGCTCCTCATGAGTGCGTTAAATAAGAAAAGTTTTCTTACTTATCTGAAAGAAGGCGGAATTTACGTTGTTCTTTTGGTTTTGCTGGCGATTATTATTTTCCAGGATCCCACTTTCTTAAGCTTACTGAACCTGAGTAATATTCTGACGCAATCCTCGGTGCGTATTATTATCGCATTGGGTGTGGCCGGGCTGATTGTTACCCAAGGGACAGACCTGTCGGCGGGACGTCAGGTTGGCCTGGCGGCAGTCGTGGCGGCAACCTTGCTACAGTCGATGGAGAACGCCAACAAGGTGTTCCCGGAAATGGCTACAATGCCAATCATCGTAGTGGTGCTGATTGTTTGCGTGATTGGCGCCATTATCGGTCTGGTGAACGGTATTATCATTGCTTATCTGAATGTGACACCGTTTATTACCACCCTGGGTACGATGATCATCGTTTACGGGATCAACTCCCTGTACTACGACTTTGTCGGCGCATCACCAATTTCTGGCTTTGACAGCGGATTCTCCACCTTCGCGCAGGGCTTTATTGCGCTGGGTAGTTTCCGCCTCTCCTACATCACCTTCTATGCGCTGATTGCGGTGGCGTTTGTCTGGGTGCTGTGGAACAAAACCCGCTTCGGTAAAAACATTTTCGCCATCGGCGGAAACCCAGAAGCCGCGAAAGTGTCCGGGGTCAACGTTGCGCTGAACCTGCTGATCATCTATGCGTTGTCTGGCGTGTTTTATGCCTTTGGTGGTTTGCTCGAAGCCGGGCGTATCGGCTCGGCGACTAACAACCTCGGCTTTATGTATGAGCTGGATGCGATTGCGGCGTGCGTGGTTGGCGGTGTGTCGTTCAGCGGCGGGGTCGGGACCGTGTTTGGTGTGGTGACCGGTGTGATTATCTTCACCGTCATCAACTACGGTCTGACTTACATCGGCGTGAACCCTTACTGGCAGTACATTATCAAGGGCGGCATTATCATCTTCGCGGTCGCGCTGGACTCACTGAAGTACGCGCGTAAGAAGTAATCGTATACCGCAAAAAGCCCGGTGCAGCGTAATCTGTACCGGGCTTTTTTGTCAGCGTTACAACGTTAACGCATGCTCTTTCTGACCGGGTTTAAATTTCACCTCACCCAGCTCAATACAGGCTACCGGGCAAACGTGACCACACAGCAGGCATCCCACACATTTTTCTGTGTTGCAGTGCGGTGTGCGGGTTTCCTCATTCCATTCCATCGCCTGATGTCCGCCGTCATAACAGGAGATGTAGCAGCGGCCACAGCCAACGCATTTATCAAGATGAATGTTCGGGTAGACGATGTAGCTACGGTCAAGATCCTCCGCGGGGATGATATTGGCATTGGCAAGACCAACCATCTCCTCCAGTGAGTCAAACCCTTGATCGGCGAGGTAATGTGACAGCCCGCTGGTCATGTCCTCCACAATCCGGTAGCCATACTGCATGATCCCGGTGGTCACCTGCAGCGTGGCCGCGCCTAACAGTAAAAACTCGGCGGCATCTTCCCAGGTCTCAATTCCCCCGATGCCGCTGATCGGGAAATCGCGCAGTTCAGGGTGCATGCGCAGTTGTTGGATAAATCGCAAAGCAATAGGTTTAACGGCCTTGCCGGAGTAGCCGGAAATACTGGATTTACCGTTGACGATCGGCATCCCGATTTTTCGGTTCAGATCGATATTCGTGATGGATTTAACCGTATTGATGGTCGCGATACCGTCGGCACCTCCGTGTTTTGCTGCCAGAGCCACCTCACACATATCACCAATGTTCGGTGTCATTTTCGCCAGCATCGGCAGGGATGAGCCGCGTTTAACGGCCCGACAATACTTTTCAACCAGCTCAGGGCTTTGCCCTACATCGCTACCCATGGCATGTGAGGTCATTTGCGGGCACGAGAAGTTACACTCGATCATGTCTGCACCCGCGTCTTCAACCAGGCGAGCCAGTTCCTGCCATTGCTGCTCATTTTCCCCCATAATCGACGCAATCAGGACTTTGTCCGGGTAGTCCTGTTTCAGTCGACGAATTGCGGCCAGATTCTCCTCCAGCGGATGCTCGGCAATTTGTTCCATGTTTTTGAAGCCAATAAAGCCGGTATCTTCTTTGGTGAGATGGTCAAAGCGTGGGGAGACTTCATTAGCAATAAAGAACCCGATCGTTTTAAAAACAATGCCACCCCAGCCGCTATCATAGGCTTTGGCGCACATTTCATAGCAGTTGCCCACCGGAGAGGAAGAGAGGCAGAACGGGTTGGGGAATTTGACGCCGCAAAAAGTAATAGAAAGATCTTTCGTTAACATGAGCAAGCTCCCTCTAAATAGTGATGAATGGCCTGAGCGGCTTCTTTTCCTGTTTTCACGGCGTAAACAACGGTTTTATCGCCTTTAACAATATCGCCCGCAGCAAACAGAGCCGGATCGGCGGTTTGATAATTGTGCGTATCGATAAGATTGCGCTGTGGTTTTAACGCGGCGAAATTATCAAGCTGAGCATGTTGGCCGACGGCGAGAATAATCTGTTCGGCTTCAAGCATGAGTTCTCCAGGCTGACGTACGTGCTTAAAGGTGACTCGATTTCCGCTAACCGCCACGGGCGTGAAGCCGTCAATTATCGACACCCCTAAAGCCTGTGTGCTGCTGAATTCTTTGTCGCTGGCCGGGAAGTCGGCGAGTTCTTCACGCGCGACACAGGTGACTGACGGGCAGCCCAGCAGCTTCAACGTACTGGCGACATCCATCGCCACGTCGCCACCGCCGATGATTAATGCACTTTGTGCGACGGTAATATCGCCGTTGGATTGCCGGGCTCGTTGCAGAAAATCGACGGCGATTTCGACGTGATTCGCCCTCTCAAACAGAGGTAATGTTGAACCGTAAGACATCCCAACGGTAACCAGTACGGCGCGGTATTCTGCTTTGAGTTGCTCAACGGAAAGGGCATTGCCGACTTCACAATTGCACTTGATGGTCACGCCCATTTCAACGATACGGGCAATTTCAAGATCCAAAACTGCTTGCGGCAGACGAAACTCTGGAATGCCATAACGCAACCAGCCACCTGGCTGGGCCTGTTTTTCGAAGATTGTCACATCATAACCAAGATTACTTAGCGTTACGCTGGCCTGTAACCCTGCCGGACCCGCCCCGATGATAGCTACTTTGCCGAGCGTTTTTGTTGCCGGCTGATAGATTTTCATTGCGGTCTGCTGTTCAAAATCGGTAATAAAGCGTTGCAGACGTGCAATATCGATAGGTTTATCAATTCCTGAGCGCGTACATCCGCGCTGGCATAATTTTTCGGTTGGGCAAACCCGGGCGCACACCGCACCGAGCGCATTATTTTCGCGGATAGTTTCGGCAGCGCCTTTAAAATTACGAAAATAAATAGAACGAATAAATTTCCCTGGGTCTGTTTGCGCTGGGCAATCATGACTACAGGGGGCGTCGTGACATAATAAACAGCGAGAAGCCTCTTTTATTGCTAATAATGGGGTAAAAGCAGGCGTGAGCTCATCCAGATAATTTTGTTGTGGCATATTTTCTTCCTTAATGCTTGAGTAAATTAAGGCAAACCGTTAATAACAAAATATAAAAAGTGAAGGCTATTCTTAAGGCTAAGCACTGCAGGAAGAGTATTCTGTGAAAGGATTCACAAATAGAAGATAGTCTGAGGGAAATGCTGGTGGGCAGCATTAATCCCTTACATTGAAATGGTAACTATTATCAAAATATTAGCTATTCTCAAATGCTAATATAAAGGAAAATTCTTTAGCGATAAAAGACTAAGTAAATGACCATCCCGAAGGATAAACATCCGCACCCGGCATAAACCAGCACATAAGACCAAAATTGCAGGGGTTCTTGATTGCGATAAGCGTAAACCGGTTCGCGCGCATTCTTTTTAATTTTATCTACGGCCCCAGAGCGCCAGCCTTTCCATGCTTCGCGAAAACAAAATACGGGAATGAGCAGAAAGGCCAACACGACGAAAAGGGTTTGTACATCCATGCTTATTTTCCTTGTTTCTTTTGTAATTCGAGTAGTTGTTCAGGCGTGACCGCCGGATATCCCTGTGCATCGTCCGGTACCTGATGCATGGTAGGGATGGGCACCAGCGGGCCTAAAAAGCGGGGTTCACGTTTGAAAATATAGAGATCGGCCAGTGCGCCAAAGCGGGCGCCAAATTCACGTACCCGCACGGTGAGCATATCTTTTGGTGAGGGCACCGCATAGCACTGGGCCTGGATGCCCATATGCAGCGCAATAAACAAGGCGCGCTCACAGTGGAATCGCTGAGTAATAATGATGAAATCGTTGGTATCGAACACCTTGCGGGTTCGTACAATCGAATCGAGCGTCCGGAACCCGGCGTAATCAAGCACGATATCAGCGGGATCGACACCGGCGGCAATCAGATCTTTACGCATCGTCATGGGTTCGTTGTAGCTTTGCTGCGCGTTGTCGCCGCTCAGCAGCAGATAGTTTACCTTTCCGCTGTTATAGGCGTTCAATGCGCCCTGAATGCGGTAGCGGTAATACTGGTTGATGACGCCGGTGCGATAGTATTTCGCCGTGCCCAGGACCACACCGACCTGGCGGTAGGGTAAATCCTGCAATTCGTCGTAGATGTAGGGAGCGGTCTTCCAGCTCATCCACCTGTCGAGCCCAAGCACAGTCAAAAGCAGCAAGCCTACCAGGACTAACAGGCTGTAAAACACGCGCTTTAACATGCAGAAAACTCGTTATTTGGATGGAATTTCAATCAGGCTACTGTACCGGAAGACGTAGCGCAAGAAACAGCAATCTGATTGAGGGGATTTTCAGCAAAACGGCCCTGTTGGATGGTAGCAACAGCAAATCTGGCCGACAACCTGGAGCGATTGCAGGCCAGATAAGCGTAGCGCCAGGCAATTAACCGAGCAGCACGCGCTCAATATTATTGCAGCCCAGCGCTTTCAGGGTAGCGGAGGTCGCATCCCACTGAATCAACGGCGCATCGGCTTTTTCAGCCAGCACAGCACGCTGGATATCCGGGTAGTCATAACCGTTAAGGTTCAACAGGTTTAACGCGCCTTGCAGCGGCGGCAGGGTCGGGTTGAAGGCGGCATTTTCCGCATAGCTACCGCTAAAAATTCGACCATCTTTACATTCCAGCGCCACGCCGCTTGGGGAGTTGCTGTACGGCATATGACATCTGTTAGCGGCGGTGATAGCCGCTTGGGTCAACGCATCGCCCTGCAGCGCGAAGCCGTGATCCTGATCGTCCATCAGCAGCGTTTTAATCTCCAGATCTTTCGGTCCGAAGGCGTCTGGCAGGTAATCGCGCAGCACGTGTGGCGCACGTCCCGGCAGATGAATACGTAAATCCAGTCCGCTGTTCAGTTCGTTCATAAACTGGCGACAGTGGCCGCACGGCGTGTAGTTGACGGTGATGGCGGCGAGCCCTTTTTCACCGCGCAGCCAGGCATGGCTAATGGCGCTTTGCTCGGCATGAACGGTTTGCTGCATGGTCGCCCCCAGGAACTCCATGTTGCCACCGAAGTACCAGGTGCCGCTGATGCCGCGAGAAATTGCCCCAACGTTGAAGTTGGACAGCGGAGTACGCGCGCAGGCCGCAGCCAGCGGCAAAAGAGCGAATGCCAGCGCGTCTTCGTCCAGTCCCGATTCGCGTTTCAGCAAAGAGACCTGCTCAGCAGTCAGCATGGCGGGGAAATGCGCATCCGCCAGAACAGGCGCCAGGGCTGATTGCAAGTTATCCGCGAGTTGGGCAAAAGCAGTTTGAAAACGTGGATGCATGGCGATGCCTCATAACAATGTAATGGAATCGTAGTTTACGGGCCTGTTACGGCTTTATATGTGATCCAAATCTCATTGTGTATGCAACTTATGAAACTTAAATTAAAAATGTGCAACGCATCGCAAATAATTAGCCAAAAATTGAAGGTTAACCGACCAGGGCCAGAATAATCGGGAACAGGAATGGGGCGACCAACGAGGTGATAATGCCGCAAATAACCAGCGCCAGAGAGCTAAACGCGCCTTCCTGATAGTCCAGCTCTGCACAGCGTGCGGTACCCAGGGCGTGCGAAGCGGTACCCATAGCCAGTCCACGTGCGGCTTTGGTGCGAATACGCATCGCATTGAGCAAAGTATGACCAAACACAGCCCCGAGGATACCAACAAAAATGACGCACACGGCGCTGATGGCCGGAATACCACCAATACTTCCTCCCACTGCCATAGCGATAGGCGTGGTTACCGATTTCGGCATGATTGACGCAGCAATTTGCGGCGATGCGCCCATCAACAAGGCGATTGTTGTACCTGTAACCATCGCCACTACGCTCCCCGCAAAGCAGATGGCAATAATTGATTTCCAGCGAGCGCGAATCTGGTGCAGCTGTTCGTATAACGGATAGGCCAGCGCGACCACGGCAGGTTGCAGCAAATCGTTCAGCACCTCACTGCCTTTGAAATAGTGATCGTAGGGAATTCCGGTCAGCATCAGAATGGGAATGATCACCACCATGGCGACCAGTAGCGGGTTCAATAGCGGCATTTTAAATCGTGCAGCCAGCTTACGTGCGCCAAAAAATACCGCCAGCGTAAGGGGTAACGACCACCAGATATACGACATCATTCTTTAGACCCTTTTTGCCCAACGATTTTGCGCTCACCGTGCACAATGTGAGAACTCCAGCTCACCACCAGGAAAACGACCAGCGTACTGATGGTACAGGACACCACCACCGGACCAAATTGCGCACGGAGCAGATCAAAGTACTGCATGATCCCCACGCCAATCGGGACAAACAACAGGGCCATATAGCGAATCAGCACATAGCAGCCGGGGTTAACCCATTTTGCCGGTAGCACCTGCAAAGCCAGTAAGACAAACAGAATCAGCATGCCGATAATGCTGCCCGGAATGGTGATGGGGAGTAGCGATGCAAGAAAAATACCTGCATAGAGGCAGGCATAAATCAGGACGAATGCGCGCAAATATTGCCAGATAATGTTCAGTGCTTTGCTCATAGTTGAAACCCTTGACGAGACTGATTCATCATACAATTAAACTTCAAAACGTGCTACCGATCACATCATGAATTCTAAGCATAGAAGAAATAGATATCTGGAACATCGGGCGATGGCCCTAACTGTTCACGTTAAACCTGTGCCAGGTAATACAGAAAACGATTCAGGGCGGTCGTGGGTGTTTCATTGTTGCGCCAGAACACGCCTACGCTGCCTTTTTGTTCAATCTTCGGCAGATTCAGGATAGCCAGCTGTCCCTGGGCGGCATAACGCTGCGCCAGGCGTAGAGAAAGAATAGAGATCATGTCGCTACTTTGCAGCAGGTTGGTGCTGACGTTTATCGACGCCGACTCAATGATGTTTTCCGGTAGCATGACGCCGTTATCTACCAGCGCGTTGTCAATGCTTATCCGGATGGGCGTTCCCGTCGGCCAGACAATCCAGCGCCAGTTAGCCAGATCATGCCAGGTGAGCAGGGGATATTTTGCCAGCGGATGGTCGGGGCGCGCGACGAAACATACCGGCTCGGTATACAGCACCTGGTAATTGAGCGGCAACTGAAGCGCCCGGCCACCGACGCGTCCGACCACCACATCCACCGAACCCGCGAGCAGATCGTGCAACAGCGGGGTCATCACCTTCTCTTCAATATTAAGATGCAAGGTCGGCAGCTCTGTGAGCAAACCCAGTATCGCCTGTGAAACGCAGTCCGTCGCCACCGGCGAGCAGCCAATCTTCAGACTCCCTACCAGGCCTCCCTGCTTAAAACGGGCGATTTCATACTGTGAACGTTCCATATCATTGATCAGGCGTTGGGCATGCTGCAGTAGCAGCTTGCCGCCTTCTGAAGGGCGTAAGCCTTTGCTATGACGTTCAAAGAGTGTGATACCCATCTCATCTTCGAGCTGCGATAACCATTTTGACAACGCTGGCTGGGTGATATTCATCATTCGGGCGACGTGAGTCAAATTCCCCTGTTCGCCCAGCGCAATAAGCGTTTGCAGGTGGTGTAACTTAAGTTTCTGCGCCCAGTTAGCCATTTGCTATAACCTCCAGGTTATGCCTCTGCATGAAAAGCCATTGTACATTTCATCTCCAAACATACAAAGTCGCAACATACCTAAAACAAAACAGACATCTACTCTACCTGCACTGAGGCATTCACTATGACTCAACAACGTGATCTACAAGCACTGATCGATTCCGCCCCCGTCGGTAAGACCCAGTGGCGCGTTATCATTTGCTGTTTTTTGGTCGTCATGCTCGACGGTTTTGATACTGCGGCTATTGGTTTTATCGCGCCCGACATTCGCACCCACTGGCAACTGACGGCCGGAGATCTGGCGCCGTTGTTTGGCGCAGGCCTGCTGGGTCTGACCGCTGGCGCACTGCTCTGCGGTCCGCTATCGGATCGTTTTGGCCGCAAACGGGTGATTGAACTCTGCGTGGCGCTGTTCGGCGCACTGAGCCTGATTTCGGCTTTTTCCCCCGATCTGCAAACGCTGGTTTTTTTGCGCTTCCTTACCGGGTTAGGCCTGGGCGGCGCGATGCCAAATACTATCACTATGACCTCAGAATACCTGCCAGCGCGTCGACGTGGTGCACTGGTCACCATGATGTTCTGCGGTTTTACCCTGGGCTCGGCGATGGGCGGGATTGTCAGCGCACAGCTGGTGCCGGTTATTGGCTGGCACGGCATCCTGGTGCTGGGAGGCGTGCTACCGCTGATGCTGTTTGTGGCTCTGCTGTTTGCGCTGCCGGAATCCCCACGCTGGCAGGTTCGTCGTCAGTTGCCGCAAAACGTGATTGCCAGAACCGTCAGCGCCTTCACCCGGGAACGTTATGACAATACCCAATTTTATCTCAACGAGGGCGCCGCGATTGCGAAAGGCAGCATTCGCCAGCTGTTCGTCGGGCAACAGTTGCCCATTACCCTGATGTTATGGGTGGTGTTCTTTATGAGCCTGCTGATCATTTATCTGCTCTCCAGCTGGATGCCAACGCTGCTTAACCATCGCGGAATTGACCTGCAGCATGCCTCATGGGTGACCGCCGCCTTTCAGATTGGCGGTACGCTCGGTGCGCTGGTGCTGGGAGTGCTGATGGATAAATACAACCCTTTCCGCGTGCTGGCAGTGAGCTATGCGCTGGGTGCGGTGTGTATTGTCATGATTGGTCTGAGCGAGAACGGCCTGTGGCTGATGGCGCTGGCCATTTTTGGCACCGGCATCGGCATCAGCGGTTCGCAGGTGGGCCTGAATGCCTTAACCGCCACGCTTTATCCGACGCAGAGCCGGGCCACGGGCGTCAGCTGGTCTAATGCGATTGGCCGCTGCGGCGCGATTGTCGGCTCGCTCTCCGGCGGCGTGATGATGGCGATGAATTTCTCATTCGATAACCTGTTTTTCATTATTGCCGTTCCGGCGGCCATCAGCGCGGTGATGCTTATGCTGCTGACGGTTGTTATCCGCCAGTCGGCCTCTGTCCCTGACGCGTTGTCACGCGTAGGCATCGTGAACAAATAAGGAGAATCTCTATGTCAGAACTTAATCAGGATGTTAAGAACAGCCGTCAGCAGTTTTACCAGCATATTTCCGGGCAGAATCTGACCCCGCTGTGGGAGTCGCTGCACCGCCTGGTACCGCCAACGCCGAACGCACATTGTGCTCCTGCGTACTGGAACTATCAGGAGATCCGCCCGCTGCTGCTGGAAAGCGGCGATCTGATTGGCGCGAAAGAGGCGATTCGTCGCGTACTGGTGCTGGAAAACCCCATGCTGCGCGGACAGTCTTCAATCACCCCAACGCTGTACGCCGGATTGCAGTTAATCATGCCGGGCGAGGTTGCCCCGAGTCACCGGCATAATCAGTCTGCGCTGCGCTTTATTGTCGAAGGGAAAGGGGCATTTACCGCGGTGGATGGCGAGCGCACCCAAATGCATGAAGGCGATTTTATTCTGACGCCACAGTGGCGCTGGCACGACCACGGCAACCCAGGCAGTGAACCGGTGGTGTGGCTGGACGGTCTGGATCTGCCACTGGTGAATCTGCTGGGTTGCGGCTTTGCGGAAGATTACCCGGAGGATCAGCAACCGGTCACGCGCAAGGAAGGGGATTACTTACCACGCTACGCGGCCAATATGCTGCCGCTGCGTCATCAGAAGGGTAACTCATCGCCAATTTTCAACTATCGCTACGATCGCAGCCGTGAAGCGCTGCATGACCTGACCCGCATGGGCGACGCCGATGAGTGGGACGGTTACAAGATGCGTTACGTCAACCCGGTAACCGGTGGTTATCCCATGCCTTCAATGGGGACCTTTTTACAACTGTTGCCGAAGGGCTTTTCCTCGCGGATGGCGCGTACCACCGACAGCACTATCTATCACGTGGTGGAAGGAAGCGGGCAGGTCACCATCGGCACCGAGATCTTCAATTTTTCGCCAAAAGATATCTTCGTGGTGCCAACCTGGCACGGCGTGTCATTCCAGGCCCACGAAGATGCCGTCTTATTTAGTTTTTCGGACAGACCGGTTCAGGAAGCGCTGGGGTTGTTCCGTGAAGCACGTTATTAATTTGGGAGAGAGAAAATGACGCAATACGTATTCGAACCACAAGCGCCTGTTACCGTTCCGGTCGTTGGCAGTAATGAACAGTTTCCCGTGCGTCGCGTTTACTGCGTGGGCCGCAACTATGCCGCTCATGCGCGTGAAATGGGTTTTGATCCGGATCGCGAACCGCCGTTCTTCTTCTGTAAACCTGCCGATGCAGTGGTCCCGGTGGCGGCCGGTCAAACCCTCGAGCTGCCATACCCGTCGCAGACCGATAACTATCACTATGAGATAGAGCTGGTGGTGGCGATCGGTAAAAAGGGCAGCGATATACCCCTGGAAAAAGCGCACGAATATATCTGGGGCTATGCCACTGGTCTGGATATGACCCGCCGCGACAGGCAGATGGAGATGCGCCAGATGGGGCGTCCGTGGGAAATCGGCAAAGCATTTGATCTCTCAGCCCCCATCGCGCCGCTGCATAAAGCCAGCGAAAGTGCGGATGTTAACAACGCGCCTATCTGGTTGCAGGTCAACGGCGACGATCATCAGCGTAGCGATATTCGCCACCTCATCTGGTCCGTTAATGAAACCATTAGCTATCTGTCCGGCTTTTTCGAACTACAGCCGGGCGATTTGATCTACACAGGCACGCCAGAGGGCGTGGGCGCAGTGGTGAAAGGAGATGTGATCACCGGCAATGTAGACGGTTTAACCCCCATCGCTGTGAAGATTGTCTGAGGTGGATGATGAAGCTGTACAGTTTCTTTAACAGCTCAGCGTCATATCGCGTACGCATTGCGCTGGCGCTGAAGGGGCTTGATTACCAGACGGTGGGTGTCAACATTCGCATCGGTCAGCAGAACGAGCTGGCTTACCGGCGGATGAACCCGGTAGGGCTTGTACCGACGCTGGTCACTGATGAGGGAGAATCACTCGGGCAGTCGCTGGCGATAACCGACTGGCTGGATGGTCACTTTCCGCAGTCGCCGCTGCTGCCAGCCGACTTCCCGACGCGCAGCCGGGTGCTGGAAATTGTTTATGCCATCGCTTGTGATATCCATCCTGTGAATAACATGCGGGTACTGCGCTACCTGAGCGAAGAGCTAAAGGTCAGTGAAGAGGATAAAAAACGCTGGTATGCGCACTGGATCCAGCAAGGGTTAAGCGCGGTGGAACAGATGCTGCGCCAGAGTCACTCGGGGACGTTCTGCGTGGGGGATGCGCCGACGCTGGCGGATTGCTGTCTGATCCCGCAGTGGGCGAACGCGTTACGTATGGGCTGTGATCTGAGCGGGTATCCGCGCTGTAAGGCGGTATACGATGCCTGTACCCAGCTTCCGGCGTTTATCGCCGCCGCGCCCGAGAATCAACAAGACAAAATTCCAGCCTGATAAGGAGAACGACAATGGCTAAAGTGACACGCGCAATTATCGTGGGTGGCGGGATTGGCGGCGCGGCGACCGCGCTGTCGCTGGCCCGTCAAGGCATTAAAGTGATGTTGCTGGAGAAAGCGCACGAGATTGGTGAGATTGGTGCGGGCATTCAGCTCGGGCCGAACGCGTTTTCTGCTCTGGACAGCCTTGGTGTGGGTGACGTCGCCCGCAAGCGCGCCGTTTTTACCGATCACATCACCATGATGGATGCGGTAAACGCGAAAGAGGTTGTACATATTGAAACCGGGCAGGCGTTCCGCGATCACTTTGGCGGTCCTTATGCGGTTATCCATCGGGTTGATATTCATGCTTCTGTCTGGGAAGCGGCACTGGTTCATCCCAACGTTGAGTATCGCACTTCAACTAACGTGGTTGATATTCGCCAGACAGAAGATGATGTGACGGTATTTGATGAGCACGGTAACAGCTGGACAGCGGATATTTTGGTGGGCTGTGACGGTGTGAAGTCGGTTGTGCGGCAGTCTCTGATTGGCGATGCGCCACGCGTTACCGGGCACGTGGTCTATCGCGCGGTGATTGATTGCGATGATATGCCGGAAGATTTGCGCATTAACGCGCCGGTGCTGTGGGCCGGACCGCACTGCCACCTGGTGCACTATCCACTGCGCGGCGGCAAGCAGTATAACCTGGTGGTGACCTTCCACAGTCGTCAGCAGGAGGAGTGGGGGGTAAAGGATGGCAGTAAAGAGGAAGTGCTCTCCTATTTTGCCGGTATTCATGCGCGTCCGCGTCAGATGCTGGATAAGCCGACCTCATGGCGTCGTTGGTCCACCGCTGACCGCGAACCGGTAGAGAAATGGGGGACCGACCGCATTACGCTGGTGGGTGATGCTGCGCATCCGGTGGCACAATATATGGCGCAGGGCGCCTGTATGGCGCTTGAAGATGCCGTTACTCTCGGTAAGGCGTTACAGCAGTGTGACGGCGATGCGGCTGATGCCTTTGCCTTGTATGAGTCGGTGCGTATTCCGCGTACTGCGCGCATCGTCTGGTCGACGCGCGAAATGGGACGTGTGTACCACGCCGCAGGCGTCGAGCGCCAGGTGCGTAATCTGCTGTGGAAAGGCAAATCTCAGGCGGAATTTTATCGTGGTATGGAATGGCTGTACGGCTGGAAAGAAGATAACTGCCTGTTGCCGCGCTGAGCCTCTTTAATCTCCCGAACGGAGGCGCTACCATAGCGCCTCTTTTTTTGCGGGTGACGATATGCGTGTTTTACTGGCGCCGATGGAAGGCGTGCTCGACTCACTGGTGCGCGAGCTGCTGACTGAAGTGAATGATTACGATCTGTGCATCACCGAGTTTGTGCGCGTGGTAGATCAGCTCCTGCCGGCAAAAGTATTCCATCGGCTCTGCCCGGAACTGCATAACAATAGCCGGACGCCATCCGGCACGCGGGTGCGCATACAGTTGCTGGGGCAGTATCCGCAGTGGCTGGCGGAGAACGCGGCGCGCGCGGTAGAACTGGGCTCGTTTGGTGTCGATCTGAACTGTGGCTGCCCGTCGAAGCTGGTCAACGGCAGCGGCGGTGGCGCAACGTTATTAAAAGATCCTGAACTCATCTACCGGGGCGCAAAAGCCATGCGCGAGGCGGTTCCGGATCATCTCCCCGTGACGGTGAAAGTGCGTCTGGGCTGGGACAACAGCGACAGGCAGTTTGAAATTGCTGATGCCGTTCAGCAGGCGGGCGCCAGCGAGCTGGCGGTGCATGGCCGAACCAAGGAACAGGGCTATAAGGCCGAACATATCAACTGGCAGGCGATCGGTGAGATCCGCCAGCGGCTTACCATTCCGGTTATCGCAAATGGCGAAATCTGGGACTGGCAAAGCGCCCAGGACTGTATGGCTATCAGCGGATGCGATGCGGTGATGATCGGCCGTGGGGCATTAAATATTCCGAACCTGAGCCGTGTGGTGAAGTACAACGAGCCGCGTATGCCGTGGCCTGATGTCGTGATGCTGTTGCAAAAATATACTCGTCTTGAAAAGCAGGGTGATACCGGGCTGTACCACGTGGCGCGGATTAAACAATGGTTAGGATATTTGCGTAAAGAATACTCAGAGGCAACCGCGCTGTTTCAGGAAATTCGCGCATTAAACAATTCACCGGATATCGCGCGCGCGATTCAGGCCATTGATATCGCTAAATTGCATTAACACATTAATCGGCCACCGGAGTGGCCTTTGTTTCAAAAAATCATCTTAAACACGCCAGTTACCACCAATAACCCAATCAGAAAAATAACTAAAATAATCCACAGTAAGATTTTCATCAGCGTTCCTTTTTTGGTGAGTTCAGGTTAAGTATAGGAAAGCCTGTGAAAATCTTCCTGTAATGACCCTACTCCGGTTTACGCGCGCTGAGCAGAAACACCATTGGCCGCTCTTTTTCTTCATCCAGCGCCGGGTTTTCAGCAATCTGTTCAGCGGACGGTCCCCATTCATCGACACAAACGATTTCGAATCCGGCGGCTATCAGCGCATTAATCCAGGTCGCCAGCTTACGGTGCTGTTTTTTGACACCCTCCGCGAACCAGTTACTGATGCGTGTGCCTTCCTGCTGATAGTGATTGACCGGCCAGGACTGTTGCCCGGTTTTATCTTTTATCCAACCCTGATTAAGCGGTGCAGTATAAATGGGATGCTCGGCAGAGAATACCAACATGCCTCCCGGTGTTAACGACTGGTAAATCGTTACGAATAATCGCGCGATATCGCGCAAATAGTGCAGGGCAAGTGAGCTGTAAACCAGGTCAAAGGAATTTGGCGACAGGGAAAGCGTTTCGAGATCTTCACGGCGATAAACGATGCCATTACCCTGCGTCATGCTGTGCGCCTGGGTTAACATCTTTTGTGAAATATCCAGTCCCACTACGCTGGCCGCCTGGTTATCGCGCGCGTAGCGGCAAAACCAGCCGTATCCGCAACCCAAATCGAGGATATTTTTTCCCTGTAGAGCGGGGAGCATCGCTTGTATTGTCGGCCATTCTGGCGCACCGTCGAGCCCTTTTACTGAACGGTCCAGCGTGGCATATCCGGCAAAGAACTCGGGATCGTCATAGATATTCTGTGACATAATGTCTCCATCCATAAATTATTGAAATTAATTAATCTAAATTATTTGTTGGGTGTATATTTTTCCGATTATATATTTTTATTGCCAAAGGTGTATTGCCACGCGTAACTAAAAAAGGAAACGCGACAAGTCGTAATCTCAGCACATCTTTTCTTACCTGTGTCTCTCCATGAATCGTAATTCTGCTTTTGTCACGACGGCATTGTTGCCGCTTTTTATTTTGATGTCAGGTTGCGCGCCGATGCATGATGACCGCCAGTCTCTGTCACAGCAGACCCCCGCTGCGAATGTCGATACCACATTGCCTGCGGCGTTAAAAAATGGCTGGCCGGACAGCCAATGGTGGAAGGCATACCATGACCCCCAGCTTAATGCGCTGATTGACAGCACGTTACGCAACTCCCCTGATATGCAGGTCGCGGAACAGCGCATTCAACTGGCGGAGGCGCAGGCTAAGGCTGTGGAGGCGCAGGATGGCCCGGAGATCGATTTCTCTGCAGATGTGGAGCGTCAGAGAATGTCAGCCGAAGGGCTGATGGGTCCGTTTGCCATTACCGATCCGGCCGCCGGGACGACCGGGCCGTGGTACACCAACGGCACCTTTGGTTTAACTGCTGGCTGGAATCTGGATCTGTGGGGTAAAAATCGGGCCGAAGTGACGGCACGTATTGGGGCCGTTAAGGCGCGTGAAGCCGAGCGCGAGCAAACGCAACAGGTGCTGGCGAGCGGTGTGGCTCGTCTTTACTGGGAATGGCAAACGCAGGCCGGGCTGAAAACCGTGTTGACGCAAATCGAAACCGAGCAGCAGAACGTCATTAACGTTGATCGTCAACTGTATCAAAATGGTCTTACTTCTTCGGTGGAAGGCGTTGAAACCGATATCGATTCCAGCAAAACAGAGCAGCAGCTGAACGATGTCAGCGGTAAAATGAAGGTAATTGAAGCGCGGTTGAGCGCGCTGACCAACTCGCAGTCCACAGCCCTGAAACTCCATTCGACCCCGCTGCCCGCGGTGGAAAGCCAGCTCCCGTCCCAGCTAGGTTATTCGCTGCTGGCCCGCCGACCGGATTTGCAGGCGGCGCACTGGTACATTGAGTCATCGCTGAGCAGCATTGATGCGGCGAAAGCGGCGTTTTATCCCGATGTAAATCTGATGGCATTTTTACAACAGGATGCGTTACATCTGAGCGACTTGTTTCGCCATTCCGCGCAGCAAATGGGCGTAACGGCCGGGCTGACGCTGCCTATCTTTGATAGCGGCAGGCTGAACGCGAATCTCGACATTACTCAAGCGCAAAGCAACCTGACGGTGGCGAATTACAACAAAGCCGTGGTGGATGCGGTGAATGACGTGGCGCGTGCAGCTTCGCAGGTAGAAACCCTCGCGCAGAAGAATCAGCATCAGCAGCAGATTGAGCATGATGCACTGCGCGTAGTGGGTCTGGCGCAGGCGCGCTTCAATGCCGGAATTATTGCGGGCTCCCGGGTAAGTGAGGCAAAGATCCCGGCATTACGTGAACAGTGCAACGCTCTGCTTTTACAAGGGCAATGGCTGGATGCCTCAATCCAGTTGAACCGTGCGCTGGGGGGCGGCTACCACGCTTCGTAACGCACCCGCCCGGTAGACATCGCGCTACCGGGCTGTACTTTTGCTGCTGCGTTTTTTTAACCACCACCGAACGCCAGGCACCAGCACAATCACCAGAGCCAGCCATATCCAGTGCTTAATATGCTGGTCGAGATTGTGTAGCCACGGCGCAATGACTTCTCCCCCCACGTAACCCAGAGTGGTAAATATCAGCGCCCACGCCAGCGCCCCCAGGATATTCAACGGCAGGAAAATTTTAGGCGGCAAATGGCTTGCGCCAATCAGCAACGGGCCGATCACGCGAAAACCATACATAAAACGGGTGCCAATCACGAACAGATAAGGACGGCGCTGGATCATTTTCTGCGCCCGGCGGATTTTGTCGCGATGTTTTGAGAAACGACGCAAAATTTTTCCACCGTAACGACGCCCAAGCAGATACAGCAATTGATCGCCAATCATCCCGCCCAGGGCCACAGAGATAACCACCAGAGGAAATTTAAGTAATCCCTGATGTGCCGCCACGCCGCCCAGCAGGGTAATGGTTTCACCTTCGGCCAAACTGCCAATGACCAATGCGGCGTAACCGTAATGTGCAATAAGACTGTTTATATCCATATGTCTGGATGACCTCCCGACGTTAAGCATACACCCTGTGAATCATCGTGGGGTTTAAAAGCGCTGAATTAGCGGTTCGTCATTTTTGTTGTTGTACAAAAATTAACCCAAAGCTGAATTATACTTGAACTGTTGAGGTCCGGAGCTGACAAGAAGGGGGCGGTATGAACCATGTCTGGGGGCTGTTTTCCCATCCCGATCGTGAAATGCATGTGATCAACAGCGAAAACGAAAGCGTTTCGCATCACTATACCCACCATGTACTGCTGATGGCGGCAATCCCGGTTGTTTGTGCGTTCATCGGTACCACACAAATCGGCTGGGATTTTGGCGATGGCAATATCCTGAAATTATCCCTGTTGACTGGATTTGCAATGGCGATTCTGTTTTACGGGGTGATGCTGGCGGGCGTTGCCGTCATGGGCCGGGTTATCTGGTGGATGGCGCGTAACTACCCGCAGCGTCCGTCGCTGGCGCATTGTATGGTCTTTGCCGGATATGTCGCGACGCCGCTGTTTTTAAGCGGGCTGGTCGCACTTTATCCGCTGGTCTGGCTGTGCGCATTAGTCGGGACTCTCGCGCTGTTTTACACCGGTTATTTACTTTATCTCGGTATTCCAACGTTCCTGAATATCACTCGTGAGGAAGGGTTGAGTTTTTCCAGTTCGACGCTGGCAATCGGTGTGCTGGTACTGGAGGTTCTGCTGGCTATTACGGTAATCCTGTGGGGTTACGGCTATCGGTTATTCTGACGAATAAACCTGTCTACGCTGCGTTGTTGACGTAAAAGTCAGCAACGCAGCATTTCGAGACGATTCTCCTGTGGCAGCAAACCTGCCGGATCGCTATGATGCCTGAGCTAGCTTGAGATAATACTTAATCTCTGGCGGTGTGCGTTGTGACGTGCGTGAACCATTATCAGAAATCTCATCATGCTGAAATTCCGAGTTTCATTATTAAGCCTTGCCCTGGTGCTGGCCGTTCCTTTTGCACCCCAAGCCGTGGCGAAAACGGCAACTACCGCAGCGGCTTCTCAACCTGAGATAGCGTCCGGTAGCGCGATGATCGTTGATCTGAATACCAACAAAGTTATCTATTCGAACCACCCGGACCTTGTGCGCCCGATTGCGTCGATTACCAAATTAATGACGGCGATGGTGGTGCTTGATGCACGACTGCCGCTGAATGAAAAGCTGAAAGTCGATATTAGCCAGACGCCGGAGATGAAAGGCATTTACTCTCGCGTACGACTGAACAGTGAAATCAGCCGTAAAGACATGTTACTACTGGCGCTGATGTCATCAGAAAACCGCGCGGCGGCGAGCCTGGCGCATCATTACCCGGGCGGATACAACGCGTTTATCAAAGCCATGAATGCCAAAGCGAAAGCGCTCGGCATGTCTCAGACACGCTTTGTGGAACCCACTGGTTTGTCGATTCATAACGTCTCGACCGCCCGTGACTTAACCAAGCTGCTGATCGCCAGCAAACAGTATCCGCTGATCGGCCAGTTAAGTACCACGCGTGAAGATATGGCGACGTTTGCCAACCCTGCGTATACGCTGCCGTTTCGTAACACCAACCATCTGGTATACCGCGATAACTGGAATATTCAGTTAACGAAAACCGGTTTTACCAATGCGGCAGGCCACTGTCTGGTGATGCGCACGGTGATTAACAACAAGCCGGTGGCGCTGGTGGTGATGGATGCCTTTGGCAAATATACTCACTTTGCCGATGCCAGCCGTTTACGTACCTGGATTGAAACGGGCAAGGTGATGCCGGTTCCGGCGGCGGCGCTGAGCTATAAAAAGCAAAAAGCTGCGCAGATGGCAGCGGCTGGTTCGGCGAAGGGCGAGCAAACCGCACAGAACGATTAAATAAGATGTCTTATCCGGCCTACGCATAGCGAATGTAGCAGTAGGCCGGGCAAGCGAAGCGCCCCGGCAACATGCCCGGTAGCGCTTATCTTTTTCAGGTTTACTATTCTTTCCAGAACTTCTGCTTACTCGTTTTCCCAATACCCGGATTCATACTGTTGGTGGGGTCATTCTCACGGTAAAAACGGGTCAAGGTTTCCGGTGCCTGATACAGATGCCCGACGTTATGCTCTGCCGGATACTGCGCCCCACGCTCACGAAGGAGTTCCAGCATCTGCTCTTTGAGCGCATGCGCATCCACGCCTTTTTTCACGATGTAATCCTGATGGAAAACGTAACACATAAAGTGACCGTAATAGAGTTTGTGCACCAGTTGACTGTCGATCTCTGGAGGCAGATGCTCGTACCATTCGGTGTCGTTACGACGCAGCGCGATATCCAGCGCCAGAATATCTTCCACCTCATCCGCATGTACGGCCTGATAACGAATAGCCGCACCAGCCGCCGCGAAGCGGTGCAAGAACGCCTTGCTGCCTTCTTCCGCCGTACAGGCAAAGAAGTCGCCTTCAGCGGTTTTGAAATACTCGCTTAGCCAGTTTTGGGCTTCAGCCACGCCGCCACCGGCCATTTTTAACAGCAGGTGATGCTCGTACTTATCGCGCCAGCTTTTCATGCGCGCCGGTAAGTGGCTGGGGAACAAATGACCAAATTTCTGCATTGCCCGGTCGGTGAAGTGAGGACGGAAAATTTTCACTTTTTCCAGCATCGCATCGGTGCGACCTTTCAGGGTGAAGAAGAACGGCATTTTGTCGGTGCCGAGCTTGTCGATCATCAGAAACGTATCTTTGCCGTATTGCTCAGCGATGTCGTAAATATCGCGGTGCATATATTCACCGGCGACCGGCAGATGCTCGAATTTTGCCAGAATATGACGGCGGATCTCCGTCAGCACCTCTGGCTGGTTGGTGCCGATGTAAAAGACCTGCTGGTTTTTTTCGGCTTCGAAGGTGTCCAGACGCACGGCAAAGACTGCGAGCTTGCCTGCACAACCGGACGATTCAAACAAGCGATCCGGGTCAGCGTTATAGCGTGCGGGCGTGTCTGCGTCGATATCTCTGACACGGGTAACGTAGTCGTGATCGTGCGCGTGACGCCCGTCGTGGCGAACATCGTCATCTCTAATACGCTCGTCATCCAGTTTGCTCAGGATCTGCTCCGGGGTCTGGCCCAGCTCGATACCCAGATGGTTAACCAGCTGTAATTTTCCCTGTTCGTCAATACGCGCAAACAGCGACATCTCCGTGTATGCCGGGCCGCGCTGTACCAGCGAGCCGCCGGAGTTGTTGCAAATGCCACCGATAACCGAAGCGCCGATACAGGAAGATCCGATTACCGAATGCGGTTCACGGCCAAACGGTTTGAGCGCTTTTTCCAGCGAATAGAGCGTGGTTCCTGGATAGGCCAGCACCTGTTCACCTTTGCCGATGACGTGCAGCTTATCAAGACGCAGGGTGCTGATAATGACAATCTCGCGGTCGTAATCATTACCACTCGGCGTAGACCCTTCGGTCAGGCCGGTGTTAGCGGCCTGCATCAGGATAATTTTATCCGCGGCGACGCAGGCGCTCAAAACGCGCCATAGTTCTAAAAGCGACCCGGGGAACACGACGGCAAGCGCATCGCCCTGGCCGGAGCGGAATCCCTTGCGATAGCGGGCGGTTTTAGCAGGTTCTGTCAGCAGGTGTGAATGACCCACCAGACGGGTCAGTTCATTCAGGAAAGCTTTATTATCTGTTGTAATGGAAGACATTCTCCACTCCTTGTGGTGGGACTCAATATCAGGAACAAGCATAGCGCTTTGTATGACAATACGCTTTCTCATTCATATTGTCTCTGGTTCGTCTTTTACTGATTCGCGCTGGTTTCGAAAATTAGGAGAATAACCTTAGCTTTCTTTATCGCTCCCGTTTAGTCTTACGGCAAACTGCGGTTTTTGTTATATTTTCGCTGCCTCGTCGGGAAAAAATAAAGAGAGAATCAACATGAAATGGCTATGTTCTGTAGGTGTCGCGGTGAGTCTGGCATTGCAACCAGCGTTGGCGGACACTCTGTTTGGTAACCATCCACTGACGCCAGAGGCGCGGGATGCCTTCGTTACCGATTTACTCAAGCAGATGACCGTAGATGAGAAGATTGGGCAACTGCGTTTGATAAGCGTCGGGCCTGATAACCCGAAAGAAGCCATCCGCGAGATGATCAAAGACGGGCAGGTTGGGGCAATTTTTAACACCGTCACGCGCCAGGATATCCGCAAAATGCAGGATCAGGTGATGGATCTCAGCCGCCTGAAAATCCCTCTCTTTTTTGCCTACGATGTATTGCACGGTCAGCGTACCGTATTCCCGATAAGCCTCGGTCTGGCGTCCTCCTTTAATCTTGATGCGGTCAGAACCGTTGGTCGAGTGTCTGCGTATGAAGCCGCCGATGATGGTCTGAATATGACCTGGGCGCCGATGGTCGATGTCTCGCGCGATCCGCGCTGGGGCCGCGCCTCGGAAGGGTTTGGCGAAGATACGTATTTGACCGCCACGATGGGCAAAACCATGGTGGAAGCGATGCAGGGTAAAAGCCCGGCCGATCGCTATTCGGTGATGACCAGCGTCAAGCACTATGCCGCCTATGGCGCGGTTGAAGGCGGCAAGGAATACAACACTGTCGATATGAGCCCGCAGCGTTTGTTCAACGACTATATGCCACCGTACAAAGCCGGACTGGACGCCGGTAGCGGTGCGGTGATGGTGGGGCTTAATTCGCTGAACGGCACGCCGGCGACTTCGGATGCATGGCTGTTAAAAGACGTGCTGCGCGATGAGTGGGGCTTTAAGGGCATTACCGTTTCCGATCACGGCGCGATTAAGGAACTGATTAAGCACGGTACCGCCGCCGATCCTGAAGATGCGGTGCGTGTGGCGATCAAGTCCGGCATCAACATGAGCATGAGCGATGAGTATTACAGTAAATACCTGCCGGGGTTGATTAAGTCAGGTAAGGTGACGATGGCGGAGCTGGATGACGCTGCGCGTCATGTGCTGAACGTGAAATATGATATGGGGCTGTTTAACGATCCGTACAGCCATCTGGGGGCTAAAGAATCTGACCCGCAGGACACCAACGCGGAAAGCCGTTTGCACCGCAAAGAGGCGCGTGAAGTGGCGCGTGAAAGCCTGGTGCTGCTGAAAAACCGTCTGGAAACATTGCCGCTGAAAAAATCCGCCACCGTAGCGGTTGTCGGTCCGCTGGCCGACAGCAAGCGTGATGTGATGGGCAGTTGGTCTGCTGCCGGGGTTGCCGAGCAGTCGGTAACGGTGCTGACGGGGATTAAAAATGCCATCGGCGAGCAGGGCAAAGTGGTATACGCCAAAGGGGCGAACATCACCAACGACAAAGGCATTGTCGACTTCCTCAACCAGTATGAAGAGGCGGTGAAGGTTGACCCGCGTTCGCCGCAGGCGATGATTGATGAAGCCGTTAACGCCGCGAAGCAGTCTGACGTAGTCGTCGCGGTAGTTGGTGAAGCGCAGGGAATGGCGCATGAAGCCTCCAGCCGCACCGATATCACCATTCCGCAGAGTCAGCGTGACCTGATTACCGCGCTGAAAGCCACGGGTAAACCGCTGGTTCTGGTACTGATGAACGGTCGTCCGCTGGCGCTGGTTAAGGAAGATCAACAGGCCGATGCGATCCTCGAAACCTGGTTTGCCGGAACGGAAGGCGGTAACGCCATCGCCGATGTGCTGTTTGGCGATTACAACCCGTCAGGCAAGTTGCCGATGTCTTTCCCGCGCTCTGTCGGACAGATCCCGGTCTATTACAGCCATCTCAATACCGGTCGCCCGTATAATGCCGATAAGCCGAATAAGTACACGTCGCGCTACTTTGACGAAGCGAACGGTCCGTTGTATCCCTTTGGCTATGGCCTGAGCTACACCACATTCACGGTTTCTGATGTGAAACTCTCTTCTCCGACGATGAAGCGTGACGGGACCGTGACGGCCAGCGTGCAGGTGACCAACACCGGCAAACGCGAAGGTGCGACGGTGATTCAGATGTATTTGCAGGATGTTACCGCTTCAATGAGTCGTCCGGTAAAACAGCTGAAAGGTTTTGAGAAGGTGAATCTTAAGCCGGGTGAAACCCAAACCGTTAGCTTCCCAATTGATGTTGAAGCGCTGAAATTCTGGAACCAGCGTATGCAATACGATGCCGAACCGGGCAAGTTCAACGTCTTTATCGGCGTGGATTCTGCCAGAGTGAAGCAGGGCGAATTTGAACTGCTGTAATTGATATCATGCCTGATAGCGTGACGCTTATCAGGCCTGCGAAATCGTACCATCCGGTAAACTCACTTTGGGTTTGCCGGATTTTTTTTATTGTATTATCGCCTTACCGCGAGTAACTCTCAGTGTTACTACCCAATTGCCAGGTTAAGGCTTGATTTTTCGACTATGCTTTTTCCTCAAGTCTCTGAAAAGGGCCGTAAAAGAATGAGGAGTGCAGCATGATAATTTCAAAAGTTTGGGTGGGTTCGCTGGCGTTGTTAGCCGCGATCAGCTTGCCCTTACAGGCCGCGTCACCCGTCACGGTCGGTTCAAAAATAGATACCGAAGGGGCGCTGCTCGGCAACATTATTTTGCAGGTGCTCGAAAGTCACGGCGTGAAAACCGTTAATAAAGTACAGCTGGGTACCACTCCGGTGGTGCGTGGGGCAATCACCTCCGGTGAACTGGATATTTATCCGGAATATACCGGCAATGGCGCATTCTTTTTTAAAGATGAGAATGATCCTGCATGGAAAAATGCGCAGGCCGGTTATGACAAAGTGAAAAAGCTGGACGCAGAGCAAAATAAGCTGATCTGGCTAACGCCTGCGCCCGCCAACAACACCTGGACCATTGCGGTTCGCCAGGATGTCGCGCAAAAGAATAAGCTTGAGTCTCTTGCCGATTTAGGCCGTTACCTGAAAGACGGGGGGACGTTCAAACTTGCCGCCTCTGCGGAATTTATTGAACGGGCTGACGCGCTGCCTGCCTTTGAAAAAGCCTATGATTTCAAACTGAATCAGAATCAGCTGTTGTCGCTGGCGGGGGGGGATACCGCGGTGACGATTAAAGCGGCGGCGCAGCAGACCTCTGGGGTCAATGCGGCGATGGCCTACGGTACCGACGGTCCGGTTGCGGCGCTTGGTCTGCAAACATTAAGCGATCCGCAAGGCGTACAGCCCATTTATGCGCCAGCGCCCGTTGTGCGTGAATCGGTGCTGCAGGACTACCCGCAAATGGCAGAATGGCTACAACCGGTATTTGCCAGCCTGGATGAAAAAACGCTGCAACGGCTGAATGCCAGTATCGCCGTGGAGGGGCTGGATGCGAAAAAAGTCGCAGCAGACTACCTGAAGCAAAAAGGATGGGTGAAGTAACGGAGTTTGCAGCAGGTGGGTGTTTTGTCGAATATTTCAGTAAATCGGGTGCTGTTGCTGCTGGTGTTTCTTACCATCGCGGCGGCAGCGCTTCCTTTCATCAGCTATGCTCCCAATCGCCTGGTTTCCGGTGAAGGGCGTCAACTCTGGGATATCCAACCCGACATGGCATGGGGATTAGCGGCGGCCTGTGTGCTGCTGTTTCTTCTGTGCTTTGTACCGGGAAAATCCGGCAATATATTGACGCTTATCGTTAGCCAACTGTTGGTGATTGCGGCGCTGGTCATCGCCGGCACAACGGCAACGTATCTGGCTCAGACGGGTAGCCCGCTGGCCAGAACCAGCCTGGGCAGCGGGTTCTGGTTAGGGCTGGGACTGATGCTGCTGGCAGCCAGTGACGCCATTCGTCGCATCACCGAACGGGCGTCGTGGCGTTGGTTATTGCACGCACAAATATTCATTTTGCCGCTGGTGTTACTGCTCTCCGGTACGTTTAACGATCTTTCTCTGCTTAAAGAATATGCCAATCGCCAGGATGTCTTTAACGACGCGCTGGCGCAGCATCTGACGATTCTGTTCGCTACCGTGGTGCCCGCGCTGCTCATTGGCGTGCCGCTGGGCGTCTGGTGTACTTTTTCTGTCTCCCGTCAGGGGCCAGTATTCGCGGTACTGAACATCATCCAGACTATTCCCTCCGTCGCGCTGTTTGGCCTGTTAATTGCGCCGCTTGCCGGACTGGTGAAGCACTTTCCCTTGCTGGGTTCGCTTGGCGTAGCGGGAACCGGTCTGACGCCTGCGCTTATTGCGTTGGTGCTGTATGCGCTTTTACCGCTGGTTCGCGGCGTAGTGGCTGGATTGAATCAGGTTCCACGCGATGTACTTGAAAGCGCCCGGGCGATGGGGATGAGCGCGCGTCAGCGGTTTATCTCGGTGCAGTTTCCACTGGCGCTGCCGGTCTTCTTGCGCAGTTTGCGAGTGGTGATGGTCCAGACGGTGGGGATGGCGGTGATAGCCGCGCTGATTGGTGCAGGGGGATTTGGCGCGCTGGTCTTTCAGGGATTGCTCAGTAGCGCCGTTGATTTAGTGCTGTTGGGCGTGATCCCGGTCGTTGTGCTGGCTGTGTTGATTGATGCGCTGTTTGATTTAGGGATCGCGCTGCTAAAGGTATCGAATAATGATTGAATTTCGCCATGTCAGTAAAACCTATGGCCAACAAAAAGCTGTCGACGACCTTAACCTGCAGTTAGGAGAGGGCAGCTTTTCGGTATTAATTGGCACGTCAGGTTCGGGCAAGTCTACCACGCTAAAGATGATCAACCGGCTGGTTGAACATGACAGCGGGCAGATCCGTTTCGCCGGGGAGGAGATCCGCAGCCTGCCGGTGCTGGAGTTACGACGGCGCATGGGGTACGCGATTCAGTCTATTGGTTTGTTTCCCCACTGGACCGTCGCGCAGAATATTGCCACCGTACCGCAGCTGCAAAAGTGGTCACGTTCACGTATTGATGACCGAACAGATGAACTAATGGCGCTGCTGGGCCTCGAGGCGAGTTTACGTCACCGTTATCCGCATCAGCTTTCCGGCGGACAACAGCAGCGGGTTGGAGTTGCGCGTGCGTTGGCCGCAGATCCACAGGTGCTACTGATGGATGAGCCTTTTGGCGCGCTGGACCCGGTCACCCGCGGCGCGCTGCAGCAGGAGATGACGCGTATCCATCGTTTATTGGGACGTACCATTGTGCTGGTGACGCATGATATCGACGAGGCGCTGAGACTGGCGGAGCATCTGATTTTGATGGATGCGGGAAAAGTTGTGAAGCAAGGCACGCCGCTGTCGATGCTCACTGCGCCAGCGAATGATTTCGTGCAAACTTTTTTTGGCCGCAGTGAACTGGGCGTAAGGCTGTTGTCGCTGCGTACGGTAGGGGATTTTATCCGTCGCGGCGAACACTCAGACGGCGAGCCGCTGGTGGATGAGATGACGCTACGTGATGCATTGTCGGTGTTCGTGGCGCGTGGCTGCGATGTCTTGCCGGTCGTGACGCCTCAGGGGTTGCCCTGCGGGACGCTTCATTTTCGCGATTTGCTTTCGGAGACGCCGACCCGTGAAACGTCTTGCTGATCCATTGCTATGGCTTGTTGCGCTGTTTCTGATCCTGTTGATGGGGTTGCCTCACAGTCAGGCCCTGTTTAGTTCGCTATTTCCGACGCTGCCGCGTCCCGTATATCAGCAGGAAAGTTTTACGGCGTTGGCGTTGAGCCATTTTGCGTTGGTGGGGATTTCAAGCCTTATTGCCGTCATCATTGGCACCGGAGCGGGAATAGCGGTAACCCGGCCCTGGGGCGCGGAATTCAGGCCGATGGTGGAAACGATTGCCGCCGTGGGGCAGACATTTCCTCCGGTCGCCGTGCTGGCGATCGCCGTACCGGTGATGGGGTTTGGGCTTGAACCCGCGATTATCGCGCTGATTTTGTATGGCGTGTTACCAATCTTGCAGGCAACTCTGGCGGGACTCGGCGGAATTTCTCCCAGCGTGATGGATATCGCCAGCGGAATGGGCATGAGTCAGGGCCAGCGGCTGCGGAAAGTGGAGTTGCCGCTGGCGGCACCGGTTATTCTGGCGGGAATTCGCACGTCGGTGATTATTAATATTGGCACCGCTACGATAGCCTCAACTGTCGGGGCGAACACGCTGGGCACGCCGATTATCATCGGCCTGAGCGGGTTCAATACCGCCTATGTGATTCAGGGGGCGCTGCTGGTCGCGCTGGCTGCGGTGATAGTTGACCGCGGGTTTGAGCGATTAGCGAGCCACCTTACCCGGCACGTAAAATGAATGTGTAGCCTGCCAGCATGACGCCGCCGATACCGCCGATGGCCATCAGCAGGAAGAGGGTAATGACACCGATTTTAGCTGCGCTCATTATGCACTCCTTATGTGAATCTAAGGATTGTACACGTTTGTTAACAGAATATTAAGAGCCGATCCTGGTTGGCTTTAAATACCGAGCGGATAAATATCGTGACCTAACGCGCGCCATTCGTTCAGTTGTTGCTGCTGAGCAGGCGTTTGGCTTTCGCCGCACCAGACCAGTAAGGTTCGGCCTTCAAACAGTTCCGGTCGCAATTGGTTTAGCGAGTGGGCGAGGACGTCAACGCGCCATCCCTGCTGGCTGGCTACCCAACCCTCCAGCCATAAGCGGGTGGTATCATGAATGTTCCAGCCGACAACCAGGGCATCTTTCCCCTGTTTCTTGCGCGCCGAGGCCAGACAAATCGCGATGTAGTTGATGAGGACACCGTCGAGGATCCCCAGTAACGCCTGCAGGATCGGCTGCTGACATTGCAGGCGGCGGCGTAACGGAATGAACAAATGGGTGTTGAGCGTTTGTGCGGGATAATCCTGACCGCGCTCTTTGATCCACATCCTGAGGCTATGCAGATTATTACTTTGCAAATAGCTCAACAGCGTCTCTTGCTGTTCGCGCCAGCCGTTATGCACATCAATGTTCTCATTGCTGAGCAACATTTTTACCTTACTGACCTGAACGCCGTTATTTATCCAGCGTTTTATCTCACGGATCCGGTCAATATCCGCGTCGTTGAACAGGCGATGCCCGCCGTCTGTTCGCTGCGGTTTCAGTAATCCGTAACGCCTCTGCCACGCGCGTAAAGTGACAGGGTTGATATCACAAAGCAAAGCCACTTCACCTATTGTGTAAAGCGCCATCGTCGTCTCACTTATGCTCGCGAGGTCCCAGTTTTACTTTAGACGCTCTTTTGCGAACCAGGTAGTTTTGTCTGTTTTTTGATCAACAAATGGGTGAGTTTGTAGTCATGCTCGCGCTTTCGAGTGATCGTTCTCACAAATTCCTTTTTTTTTGCAACACTTCAAAGAAAGTTACGCGCAGCCCATGTATGTTACGCGCTTTTAAGTGATGTGTGGTTGGCAGGTATGTACGAGTTTAATCTGGTGTTGCTGCTGCTTCAGCAGATGTGTGTGTTTCTCGTTATCGCGTGGCTCATGAGCAAAACGCGTTTGTTTATCCCGCTGATGCAGGTCACGATCCGGCTCCCGCACAAGCTGCTTTGCTACGTTACCTTTTCCATTTTCTGCATTTTGGGCACCTATTTCGGGCTGCACATTGATGATTCTATTGCTAATACCCGAGCTATCGGCGCGGTGATGGGTGGGCTGCTTGGCGGCCCGGTGGTCGGCGGTTTGGTCGGTCTAACCGGTGGCTTACATCGTTATTCAATGGGCGGAATGACGGCGCTCAGTTGCATGATTTCGACCATTGTCGAAGGTTTGCTCGGCGGGCTGGTGCACAGCGTGCTCACCCGTCGTGGCCGTACCGATAAAGTCTTTAGCCCACTGACCGCGGGTGCCATTACTTTTGTCGCCGAACTGGTGCAGATGCTGATCATCTTGTTAATCGCCCGGCCGTTTGACGATGCGTTTCGGCTGGTCAGTAATATCGCCGCGCCGATGATGGTGACGAATACCGTGGGCGCAGCCTTATTTATGCGTATTTTGCTCGATAAACGGGCGATGTTTGAAAAATATACCTCTGCTTTTTCCGCCACTGCGCTCAAAGTTGCCGCCTCAACGGAGGGTATTTTGCGCCAGGGGTTTAACGAGGTTAACAGCATGAAGGTCGCTCAGGTGCTGTATGAAGAGCTGGATATCGGTGCTGTGGCAATTACCGACCGCGAGAAGCTGCTGGCATTTACCGGCATTGGTGACGATCACCATCTACCCGGAAAACCTATTTCGTCGTCGTACACCCAACGGGCGATAGAAACCGGAGAGGTGGTGTATGCCGATGGGAATGAAGTCCCTTACCGCTGCTCTTTGCACCCGCAATGCAAATTAGGCTCGACGCTGGTGATCCCTTTGCGGGGGGAAAACCAGCGGGTGATGGGAACCATCAAACTGTATGAAGCCAAAAACCGCCTCTTTAGCTCGATCAACCGCACGCTGGGGGAAGGGATCGCCCAGTTGCTTTCGGCGCAGATTCTGGCCGGGCAGTATGAGCGGCAAAAAGCGATGCTCACGCAGTCGGAAATCAAACTCCTGCATGCACAGGTGAACCCCCATTTTTTGTTTAATGCGCTCAACACCATCAAAGCCGTGATCCGACGTGATAGCGAGCAGGCCAGCCAACTGGTGCAGTATCTGTCGACGTTCTTTCGCAAAAACTTAAAACGTCCGTCGGAGATTGTGACGCTGGCTGATGAAATTGAGCACGTTAATGCCTATCTGCAAATTGAAAAGGCGCGATTTCAGTCGCGCCTGCAGGTGACTTTAACGGTGCCAGATGCGCTTTCGTATCAGCAATTACCTGCCTTTACCCTACAACCTATTGTGGAGAATGCCATTAAGCACGGTACCTCTCAGCTACTGGATACCGGCGAAGTGTCGATTACCGCCCGCCGCGAAGGGCAGTATCTGATGCTGGATATTGAAGATAACGCCGGGTTGTATCAGCCAACGTCTGAGGCCAGCGGATTGGGTATGAATCTGGTTGATAAACGACTGCGCGAGCGGTTTGGCGACGATTTTGGCATCAGCGTAGCGTGTGAACCTGACCGCTTTACCCGAATCACTTTACGACTTCCTCTGGAGGAACTGGCATGATCAAAGTGCTGATTGTCGATGACGAACCGTTAGCGCGGGAGAATCTGCGGATCCTGTTGCAGGCGCAAAGCGACATCGAGATCGTCGGCGAATGTTCGAATGCGGTGGAAGCCATCGGCGCGGTACATAAACTGCGTCCGGATGTCCTGTTCCTTGATATTCAGATGCCGCGTATCAGCGGTCTGGAAATGGTTGGCATGCTTGATCCTGAGCATCGTCCGTATATTGTTTTCCTTACTGCGTTTGATGAATATGCGGTGAAAGCTTTTGAAGAACACGCGTTTGATTATCTTCTCAAACCGATTGAAGAGGCGCGACTGGAAAAAACGCTGAGCCGTTTGCGTCAGGAGCGCACAAAACAGGATGTATCGCTACTGCCGGAGAATCAGCAGGCGCTGAAGTTTATTCCGTGCAGCGGCCACAGCCGAATCTATCTGCTGCAAATGGATGACGTGGCGTTTATCAGCAGCCGCATGAGCGGCGTGTATGTGACCAGCAGCGATGGTAAAGAAGGTTTCACCGAACTGACGCTCAGAACGCTGGAAAGCCGTACACCTTTACTGCGCTGCCATCGGCAGTATCTGGTGAATATGGCGCAATTGCGGGAGATCCGTCTGGAAGAAAACGGTCAGGCCGAACTGATTTTACGCAACGGGCTGACAGTTCCGGTAAGTCGCCGTTATCTTAAAAGTCTAAAAGAGGCGATTGGACTGTAAAACTGATACACTGCGCGCCATTGCATCACCGACAGTTGAAGGCTCTATGCTAAGTAACGATATTCTTCGTAGCCTGCGCTACACCCTGAAAGCGAACAATAACGACATGGTGCGTATTCTTGCGCTTGCTGACATGGAATCCACCTCCGCAGGTTTTGATACCTGGATGACAAAAGAAGATGAAGCCGGGTTTATTCGTTGCCCGGATATCATTCTCTCCGGATTTTTAAACGGTCTGATTTATCATCTGCGTGGTAAAGACGAGTCTGCGCCGGAACTGGCGCTTGAGCGTCGTGTTAACAACAATACGGTGCTGAAAAAGCTGCGTATCGCCTTTTCGCTGAAAACCGATGACATTCTGGCCATTATGACCGAGCAGAAGTTTCGTGTGTCGATGCCGGAAATTACCGCCATGATGCGCGCGCCGGACCATAAGAACTATCGCGAATGCGGCGATCAGTTTCTGCGTTATTTCCTGCGGGGTTTGACGTCGCGAGTGCACAAAACGAAAGCGTAAAACGACGCTGGCGACCGCGATGAATTTCGGGTCGCCAGGATGTTATTTCACCTCTTTAAAACCTGCCGATTCCATTACCGTTTGCATTTGCTTCATGCTGATATTTTTATCGGCTTTCTCAGAAAGCTTCATCCCGGAAATTGCCTGTAACGCTTTTATATCGACTTTTTCCATATCGATAGTGACATTTTCCTGCGCGTAGGTATCTGTATAGGTGAGCTTTTCTTCTACGCCTGCAATATTTTGATATTTAGCGCTTAACGCGTCGAATACTTTTGCGGCTTCCTCTTTATTGCTGGCGCCGACAGACGCATAGCTGATTTTACTTTCGGAGCTTTGTTTCAGAACTTTGTCACCTTTATAGGTGTAAGAGACGGTGATATCCGAACCGTTAAGATTGGCATTGAATGTTTTCGTCTCTTCTTTTTCACCACAACCCGCCAGGGAAAAAACCACAACCGATGCCGCGGCGAGAGAAACTAATTTTTGTAACGCTGTCATGTAAAACTCCATTTTATGAATATCGAATGCTAAATAATAATTCTAATGAATATGATGGGGCCGGGCGGCCTTAATAGCAGAGCAGTATAGAATAAATCTAATAGCGATGGCTAAGCAGTCCGAAAATGGAGTGGGGGAGTGTGTTTAAGATTAAAGGTAAATCCCTCAGCAAAAAAAAAGCGCTGCAGTTGCAGCGCTCGAGATGTCTGATTTATTTCACCTGTTGGCCAGGTTTTGCGCCTTCGTCCGGGCTTAACAGGAAGATATCTTTCCCGCCAGGACCTGCCGCCATGACCATCCCTTCAGAAATGCCGAAGCGCATCTTACGAGGTGCCAGGTTAGCAACCATAATGGTCTGACGTCCAATCAGGGTCTGCGGATCCGGATAGGCAGAACGAATACCAGAGAAGACGTTACGCTTCTCGCCACCGAGATCCAGCGTCAGACGCAGCAGTTTGTCAGAACCTTCCACAAACTCGGCGTTTTCAATCAATGCCACACGCAGGTCAACTTTGGCGAAATCGTCAAAGGTAATGGTTTCCTGAATCGGGTCATCCGCCAGCGGGCCGGTTACTGGTGCGGCAGCGGCCTTCACTTCTTCTTTCGACGCTTCCACCAGCGCTTCAACCTGTTTCATGTCGATGCGATTGTAGAGCGCCTTAAAGGTGTTGACCTTGTGACCGAGCAGCGGTTGCTTAATGGCATCCCAGCTCAGCTCGCTGTTCAGGAAAGCTTCTACACGTTCAGCAAGCGTTGGCAGAACCGGTTTCAGGTAAGTCATCAGGACGCGGAACAGGTTGATACCCATGGAGCAGATCGCCTGCAGGTCGGCATCGCGGCCTTCCTGTTTAGCAACGACCCACGGAGCCTGTTCGTCAACGTAGCGGTTTGCCACATCGGCCAGCGCCATGATTTCACGGATAGCTTTACCAAATTCACGGCTTTCCCATGCTTCGCCAATCACCGCAGCAGCGTCAGTGAAGGTTTTATACAACGCCGGGTCGGCCAGTTCAGCAGCCAGTACGCCGTCAAAACGCTTGCTGATAAAGCCTGCGTTACGTGATGCCAGGTTGACTACTTTGTTGACGATATCGGCGTTTACACGCTGAACGAAGTCTTCCAGGTTCAGGTCGATATCATCAATGCGTGAAGAAAGCTTCGCTGTGTAGTAGTAACGCAGGCTGTCGGCGTCAAAGTGCTTCAGCCAGGTGCTGGCCTTAATGAAGGTACCGCGAGATTTGGACATCTTCGCACCGTTTACTGTCACATAACCGTGTACGAACAGGTTGGTCGGCTTACGGAAGTTGCTGCCTTCCAGCATCGCCGGCCAGAACAGGCTATGGAAGTAGACGATGTCTTTACCGATGAAGTGATACAGCTCGGCGTCGGAATCTTTCTTCCAATACTCATCAAAACTGGTCGTGTCGCCGCGCTTATCGCACAGGTTTTTGAACGAACCCATATAGCCAATTGGTGCATCCAGCCAGACATAGAAGTACTTGCCTGGCGCATCCGGGATTTCAAAACCGAAGTATGGGGCATCGCGGGAAATATCCCACTGCTGCAGGCCGGATTCGAACCATTCCTGCATTTTGTTGGCGACCTGCTCCTGCAACGCGCCGCTGCGTGTCCAGGCCTGCAGCATCTCGCTGAATGACGGCAGGTCAAAGAAGAAGTGTTCGGAGTCGCGCATTACCGGCGTCGCGCCAGAAACGACGGATTTCGGCTCGATAAGTTCGGTCGGGCTGTAGGTTGCGCCGCAAACTTCACAGTTATCGCCATACTGATCCGGAGATTTACATTTCGGGCAAGTGCCTTTAACGAAACGGTCCGGCAGGAACATGCCTTTTTCCGGATCGTAAAGCTGGGAGATAGTACGGTTCTTAATAAAACCGTTCTCCTTCAGGCGCGTATAAATCAGCTCAGACAGCTCACGGTTCTCTTCGCTGTGCGTAGAGTGGTAGTTGTCATAGCTGATGTCAAAACCCGCAAAATCAGTCTGATGCTCCTGACTCATTTCACCGATCATCTGCTCTGGCGTGATCCCAAGCTGCTGTGCTTTCAGCATGATTGGCGTACCGTGTGCGTCGTCCGCGCAGATGAAGTTAACCTGGTGGCCGCGCATTCGCTGGTAACGGACCCAGACATCAGCCTGGATGTGCTCCAGCATATGGCCGAGGTGGATAGAGCCGTTGGCGTACGGCAGCGCGCACGTTACCAGAATTTTCTTCGCGACTTGAGTCATAGTGGGCAATTACTTCTTTTGTAGTGAAAAGGGCTTTGATAGTACCAAAATGGTAATTACTGCGCCAAGCGATAAGGGCATTTATCCGTAAATGAATAATTGTTGCGGTTGGAGTAAACTACCTGGTGACTATTGTATTTTCAGAACAACAAAAAGGAGTCGGGATGAACGCACAATCCCAGGCCAAATCACCAGAGACCCTGCGCGCGATGGTTGCCGGGACGCTGGCGAATTTTCAGCATTCAACCCTGAAGCATAATCTGACGACGCTTAAAGCGTTGCATCACGTCGCCTGGATGGATGACACGTTGCACGTTGAGCTGGTCATGCCGTTTGTCTGGCAGAGCGCGTTTGAGGACTTAAAAGAGCAATGTAGCGCCGATCTGCTGCGTATTACTGGTGCGAAAGCGATCGACTGGAAACTGTCGCATAACATTGCGACGCTGAAACGCGTGAAAAACCAGCCGGGCATTAATGGTGTAAAAAACATCATCGCCGTCAGTTCGGGTAAAGGTGGCGTGGGTAAATCCTCTACTGCCGTGAACCTGGCGCTGGCGCTGGCTGCCGAAGGGGCGAAGGTAGGGATACTGGACGCCGATATTTATGGCCCGTCAATCCCGACGATGCTCGGTGCGGAAAACCAGCGTCCAACCTCTCCAGACGGTACCCATATGGCGCCGATCATGTCTCACGGCCTGGCGACAAACTCTATTGGTTATCTGGTTACTGACGATAATGCGATGGTGTGGCGTGGCCCGATGGCCAGCAAAGCCCTGCTGCAGATGCTGCAAGAAACCTTATGGCCGGATCTTGATTACCTGGTACTGGATATGCCGCCGGGTACGGGTGATATCCAGTTGACGCTGGCGCAAAACATTCCGGTCACGGGTGCTGTTGTGGTGACCACTCCGCAGGACATCGCGCTGATCGATGCGAAAAAAGGCATCGTGATGTTCGAAAAAGTCGAAGTGCCAGTGCTGGGTATTGTTGAGAATATGAGTATGCATATTTGCAGCAACTGCGGTCATCACGAGCCAATCTTCGGCACCGGTGGCGCGCAGAAACTGGCTGAGCAGTATCACACCCAACTGCTGGGACAGATGCCGCTGCATATTTCTCTGCGTGAAGACCTGGATCGTGGTACGCCGACGGTCATCAGCCGTCCTGACAGTGAATTTACCGCCATTTACCGCGACCTGGCAGGACGTGTCGCTGCCCAGCTCTACTGGCAAGGGGAAGTGATTCCGGGTGAAATTGCCTTCCGCGCGGTGTAATTAATAGCGTTAAAAATATTCACTGAATCAATAATGAATTGATTCAGTGAATATATTGGATGAAAAATCTCACTCAATTATTTATCCGGACTGTATAATTCATCTCTTTTTCTGAATAAACGCCCTCAATTCATCATTTAAATTGATCAAATTGGTCGAATTAATCTACAATCTCAATTAGTCTTAGCGAGGCAGTTAATCCATAATCTACTGGAAAGACGGCTTGTGTGCTGTTTCCCAACCGATACAGGAATAATGAACGTAATGAAAAAAAATTATTCTTGGGAGTTATTACTTTGGCTTATGGAATGAGCGCTTCTGCTTTCGCCACAGATACTGCCACCTTGAATATCAATGGTTGGGTAACTGAACCCACCTGTAGCGCTGATGCCGGGTGTATATTTCAGATAAAAATGATGGGTTAACGACAATTAATCTAGATATGACATCTGGACCAGCAATGATTTTTCAGTAAGTAGAATTTAAGCTTTACAGTAACGCATAAACCCATCACGTGTCAGTTTTCATTACCCCGATACGAAATTAAAATGCCAGATACAACATTAAATGAGATGCTCACGGTTAATAATACCAAATCGGGTTCCACAAATCTGGTATTGAATTGCGAAAGTATATATAACGTTACCACCAATCCCGTCACTTTTAAAGTGGTGCGCGGTGACTGGGATGAAAGCGGGAAAATACTAAAAAACACGATAGCAAATGGCGCCAAAGGGGTGGGGTTCCAGATATATAATGGCACCGCGACTTCTCCCCTAAAACAGGGGGATAATCTGATGAACAGAATGACCAAACTGGAAGCAATCAGTAATCAGTACACTTTCCCTATCACTGCGAAATATGTTCGCGTGACAGGGGAATCATTACTGCCTGGTGAAGTACAAAGTAAAGTGATATTTGCAGTATCTTATGACTAATTGATTTGCGGGTATTTCACGTACTTTCTTGCTGAAAGTACGTGTTTTTTCTATTAACGATGATAAAAAATCTCGCCGTCGTAGGCTTTAATGATCTTACCGTCAGCATCGTTGATCAGCACGTACGCACCACCCATGTAGGTCCAGTGGGTACCGGCGGTAGGGGCTGGCAGGTTGCGTTGGTTCCATTGCTTAATCGCATATTCGTCAGTACGGTACAGCGGTGGGACCGTGTCACCAGGTTTAAAATGGGTAAAGTCGGCGATGAAACCGCTCAACTCATACTTATCAATTCCGGTGGGAGCAGCTGTTGCGGCCGGCGCGGCCCAGACGACGCTGCTTGCAAGCAGGAGTGCACCCAGCAACATTTTATTCTTCATACCCATCCTCTTTACCTGTTCGGGTCATCAACATCAGTCGTGTATCATTCCTGGCTTATAGGGCATCTGACAAGAACTTTTTTGTGTTCACGCCAGTCATTTCGTAAAAAGTGTAAATGAATGTACAGAATTACGACAATCTCGAGCGCAAGATCCATCACGAACTGCAAGATAGCGAACAACAGTGTGCGATTAATCGGGTCTGGCGGCTGATGAAGTGTCCCGGGAAAAGGCTCAGGTCGGGGACCGAAGCCTACGAGCGCGTAAAGGGGAGGCCAGTATCGTGACGCCAACAGGCTCCAGCGGCAGTTCAATCCGGAAGCACCGGATGAACGTTGGGTAACGGACATATATATAAATTTAACTATACGATTTTAATTTTATCGCAGCGGTAAACGGTTGGATAATTAAAGTCATAAAGTTTAGATTCAGAAAAGTTAAAGATATTTAAAATAATTCGGAGCAGAATATTTTCTAGTGATGAAACAGATATTTCACACTAATTAGATAATGTATTTCATATAAAGGATGGGGGAATTATAAATCGTTTTTAGTGAAGTGCAGTTAATGAAGCACGATCGCTACTGCTAATGAATTGGTTTGCTAACTCACCGAATTCATCTAGATCATTTTTTGTAATTAACAAAATGACTCCTTAGCTAAAAATTAATAAGAAAAAAGGGGCGTTATAGCCCCTCCATAATTTAAGCTACTGTATCTAATATTTCTGATAAGAAATCTGTAAAGTTAGGGAATGATCCAAAGACATTTTCGGTGCCTACATTATCTCTAATTTCAAAAAGGTTTGTTTTACTATCGTAAGTAAATATAGAGATACTATCATTGCCAATCAATAATCGCTCACTTAAATCAGGATTGATGTAATCATCATTATCCCTATAAAAATCATTCATAATAAACAAGTTTCTTACTAATGGCTCTGGTATGGATAGGCTAAATAAGATTAAGCCATCAAATTCAAATCCATCCATTGTTTCTAAAAATGTAACATAATCAGGTTGATTTACTAATAATAAGTAAACTTCATCACCTAGCTTATCAAGTGTTGGACTTAAGATAGAAGTTGATTTTCGCTTATTTATACTCAAAATGTATTGGTCTGTGATAGGCTCTTCTATTGGATAATTCCAGTTGGTCATTTTGCTTTTCAAATCATTCAGGATTTCACTAATATTATTACTCATTTAAATTCCTAATAATTAATTTAGCAGATAAATTGAACCAGTTGGCACAGCCCAAAAATAAAAATGATTCCAGTAATAATTCTAATTACGAGATTTATTAATCCCAATGAACCAGCCTTCATCTATGTTGCGTTGTGTATTGTCATATACCTCATCAGCCATAGCTCGATGCTTCCTCTTATATGGATGAGTATAATAAACAATGTTCCGTTTCCTTTCTGGTATATCATAAATAGAGGGTACTTTTGTATAGTGATACTCTTCTGCGTCTAATTCGTAATAGATTCGTGATTCATCGAAAGCTCTGAAAGGGATCAATATATGCTGAAAATCCTCAGGGGCTAGCTCCCTTCCGGCATCCCATGCCCGGATAAGCCTAAATTCTCTCATGTAAAACCTTCATGAAGTAAAAAGTTTATATTATCATCGGCCGATGCGTGGTCAATTATTTAGATTGTGAATGCTTCAAATGATATTCATTGGTTTCATGGGTGAAATGCAAACTTGGAAATGATTCAGGTTAATTATTTTATTCACTGATTAAAACCCTTCTTTTCTTCTGTCCTTTGAACAGAAACTATAGTTGTGAGTAAAATTTACTTGAATGATTTCTAATGTGAAAGAACCTACGGCTCCTTCAACCGACATAACCACGGTGATGATCTGATGCACAGTAAAACGGGCTTTACGCATAGCGATCTCCTTCGTTGGCAGATTGAGTATGCTGGAAGATATCTCTAGATGTGAATGGCACGATTATGCGGGATGTTTACAGGACGCCGGTCAGGGGCTTGCTTTAGCAAGCTACTTCCTCTACGCTGTTAATATTATTGGAATTTATGTAACTAAATGACTCGGGGTGCCCTTCCTGGTGAAGGCTGAGAAATACCCGTACCACCTGATCTGGATAATGCCAGCGTAGGGAAGTCTGACACTGCTCGTGTCCCTTCTTCGCGCGGGCAGGAGCTGAACCATGCAGCCTGACCTGCACAGCCGCACACTCGCGGCTCACACCTTACACCAATTTAGAACGCTTTCCCCTCTCACACACTGCATGACCAACGAGGTCGTGCAAAGCTTTACGGCCAATACGCTGCTGGCGCTGGGCGCATCACCTGCAATGGTAATCGAGCCCGAGGAAGCCAGTCAGTTCGCGGCTATTGCCAGTGCATTACTGATTAACGTCGGCACCTTAACCCGGGAACGGGCTACGGCGATGCGCGCCGCAGTTGAGCGGGCACAACTTGCTAAAACCCCGTGGACGCTCGATCCCGTTGCCGTGGGGGCGCTGGAGTTTCGTCGTCGCTTCTGTCTGGATTTGTTGGCGCTACAGCCTGCGGCTATCCGCGGCAACGCTTCGGAAATACTGGCTCTGGCGGGTATGAACGGCGGGGGACGCGGCGTGGATACGACCGATACGGCAGCCGCTGCGCTTCCCGCAGCGCAGGCACTGGCTCGTCAGGTTGGGACCATTGTCGTGGTTACCGGCGAAATTGACTATGTCACCGATGGTCAGCGTACCGTCTGCGTGAACGGGGGGGACCCGTTGATGACGCGCGTGGTGGGCACCGGATGCGCGCTGTCGGCGGTCGTTGCGGCCAGCTGCGCCCTTCACGGTGACCGGCTTGATAACGTCGCCTCCGCCTGTAGCTGGATGAAACAGGCTGGACAAATAGCCACTCAACAATCAACCGGACCGGGCAGTTTTGTCCCGGCATTTATCGACGCCCTCTATAACCTGAATGCGCAGGAGCAACTATGAAACGGATTAACGCATTAACCATTGCCGGAACCGATCCAAGCGGTGGCGCAGGTATTCAGGCCGATTTAAAAACGTTCTCGGCGCTTGGCGCTTACGGCTGCTCGGTTATCACGGCGTTGGTGGCGCAAAATACGCGCGGGGTGCAGTCGGTGTATCGCATTGAACCTGACTTTGTCGCCGCACAACTGGATTCGGTGTTCAGTGATGTGCGTATCGACACCACTAAAATCGGTATGCTGGCGGAAACGGATATTGTTGAAGCGGTCGCCGAACGCTTGCGTCGCCATCGGGTGCAAAATGTCGTGCTGGATACCGTGATGCTGGCGAAAAGCGGCGATCCGTTGCTGTCTCCTTCGGCGGTTGAAACGCTGCGTACCCATTTGCTGCCGCAGGTTTCGATTATCACCCCAAATTTACCCGAAGCAGCGGCGCTGCTCGGGGCTCCCCATGCGCAGACTGAGCAGGAGATGTTAGAACAGGGAAGGGCGCTGCGGGCGCTGGGCTGCGAGGCGGTGTTGATGAAAGGCGGTCATCTGGAGAATGCGCAAAGCCCCGACTGGCTCTTTACCCGTGATGGCGAACAGCGTTTTACCGCGCCAAGGGTGATGACCAAAAATACCCACGGTACTGGCTGTACGCTATCGGCGGCGCTGGCGGCGCTGCGTCCGCGCCATGACAACTGGGCACAGACAGTGCAGGAAGCTAAGTTGTGGCTTTCAGCGGCATTGGCGCAGGCCGACACCCTGGAAGTCGGTGAGGGAATTGGTCCGGTGCATCATTTCCACGCGTGGTGGTAATGAGTATACTGGCTGCAGAAACGGCTGCAGGAAAAAGATAAATGGAACAAGCGCATACCCAGCTTATCGCGCAACTGAATGAACGTATTTCCGCGGCAGATAACACGCCGCTGTATATGAAATTTGCGCAAACGGTTAAAAACGCTGTGCGTAGCGGGATTCTGGAGCATGGAAACATCCTGCCCGGCGAGCGCGATCTCAGCCAGTTGACTGGCGTTTCGCGAATTACGGTTCGTAAGGCGATGCAGGCCCTGGAAGAAGAAGGTGTCGTGACGCGCGCCCGCGGTTACGGGACGCAAATCAACAACATCTTCGAGTATTCGCTAAAAGAAGCGCGTGGTTTTTCACAGCAGGTGGTGTTGCGCGGTAAAAAACCAGATACGCTGTGGGTTAACAAGCGGATTGTGCCTTGCCCGGAAGAGGTAGCGCAGCAGCTGGCTGTTGCCACGGGAAGTGACGTCTTCCTGCTCAAGCGCATTCGCTACGTAGATGAAGATGCGGTTTCTATTGAAGAGTCATGGGTTCCTGCCCATCTAATCCATGACGTGGATGCCATCGGCGTTTCACTGTATGACTATTTTCGCAGCCAGCATATTTTCCCGCAGCGCACCCGCTCACGTGTCAGTGCCCGAATGCCTGACGCAGAGTTCCAGGCGCACATTCAAATGGACAGCAAAGTGCCGGTGCTGGTGATCAAGCAGGTAGCGCTTGACCAGCAGCAACGGCCCATTGAATACAGCATCAGCTATTGTCGAAGCGATCTATACGTGTTTGTGTGCGAGGAGTAACGCCTCGCGCGTAGGGGCGCAATCGCCGCCGCGATGCCCAACTACCCAGGACGCCACGGCGTTTCCAAGCAGTACCGCGTCAGCCAGCGACCAGCCAGACGCCAGTCCGGCCAGCATGCCGCCAGCGTGGCTGTCACCTGCGCCAATAGTATCAACGACCGCTGTCGCAAATGCCGGAACGCAACCGGAAGTTTGGGTGCTGAAATACCACGCACCGTCTTTATCGTGGCGTACCACCACCGGTGTGGCGAAACGTTGCACCCATTGTGCGCCAAAACCTTCTATATCCTGGCTTAATGCAAACCGCTCGGCGGCAATTTCCGCCTCCTGCCGATTGAGCGATACCAGTGGACGGCAGGCCATAATTCTTGCCAGTAAGGGCTCGGGAATGTCGCCGATGCGTGGGCCAAAATCGATAAACGGCGTCACTTCCTCCAGCCCTTCCAGCCAATGCACCAGCAACTCACCACACGGAGAGGCTAACTGATAGCCCGAGAGATAAACCAGGCTGTGACGTGGGATCTCCAGCTGTGCCAGCCAGTCAGCGTTCCACTGATTTTCGACGCCACTAAAGGACATAAAGGTACGTTCGCCATCCGGCTCGACCAGAGCCAGACACCAGCCGTTATCGCCTGCGGCGTTATCGATCAGGCTGTGCAGTCCCTCTTTTGCCATCCGGTTGCGGATAATATCGGCCCACACCCCCTGACCCAGCGGTAAAGCATTACTGGCGTCGATACCTAACCGCTTGAGTGCTACGGCAATATTGAGCGCACAGCCGCCAACGTTCACCCCTTGCTGTTTGAGTTCAATGTCACATCCGCGCCAGGGAAGGGCATACGCATCGGCAATGACATCAATCACCGCCGCACCCACCACCGTAACGGGTCGCTGTGTGCGTAACTGCGGGAGAAGTTGTTGCAGACGCGTGGTGCTCATAGTGCCTCCCGCTGCTCGCGCAGTCGCATCAATCCACTGGCGTAGCGGATAAAGTCCAGCTGATTTACCGCATCGAGCTCATGTTTCAATGCCGGATTAATCGCACTTACGCCGTGGAGCGCGCCACAAATGGCAGTTGCCATCGCCCCGATGGTGTCGGTATCGCCCCCGAGGTTCGCGCACAGAATGGCGCAGCGGTTAGGATCGGTCTGCGCCAGCTCAACCATAGCGATGGCGCATGGCACGGATTCAATGGTACTGGTTCCGGCCCCTACAACCTGATACAACTGCTCGCAGGCAGACTCAATGCCGTCAGCGTTACGGACAATTTTCAGCGCCAGTTCAAGGCGTGCAGAGAGCGATGCGCTAAAGGTAGTGATCCTTTTTTGCTGCGCATGCCGGGCAATGGCTGGCAGCGCGTCGACAATCTCTGACCATTTTCCGCCGTCGATAGCGCGTGATACCGCCCACGCGACCACCACTGCGCCAGCGATAGCCAAATCCGATTTATGTGTCGGGCTGGAGGCTAATGCCACATCATCGATAAAGGCATCGAGATCGCGCGCGGGGAGCAGGCATCCCAGCGGTGAAACGCGCATTGCCGCTCCGTTGGTAACGCCGTTATTTTCCAGTTCGGCGACAGGTTTGCCGTCGCGAATGGCTTTTAGCGCAATTTTTGAGGTCGGGCCGAGCACGTTTTTATTAAAAGCATCAAAACGTTCAGCCCAGCCCAGAATATTGCGGCCAATAACGTCGGGTACAATCTCTCCGTCGCACTCAAGCAGGGCATCAGCCAGACACAGCGCCATGGAGGTGTCATCAGTGAACTCCGCCTGGTTAAAATAGCAGGCGGCATTATTCTCCGCAGGGCCGGGTAAAAAACGGTCGATCCAACCGAAATGGGCTTTAACCCGGGTTCTTGGCCACAGTTCCGACGGCATACCCATCGCATCCCCTAACGCCTGCCCATAAAGAGCACCGAGAATACGTTCTGCTTTCATTTTACTTCCCCTTGTTTCAACGCTACATCGCGATCGTCCACCTTAATGGCGGTGATTTCTTTATCTGACTCGCGAAAGAAAATCATAAACATTACGGCAATGACGGCGATCATGACCGCGCCAAATCCCCACATGCCAGCCCAGTTAAAGGTAAGACCATTCACCGGTTCCTGATAAGCAAACATTTTTTCCATCATCACGCCGCCCAGACGATAACCGAGCAGGCTACCGAATCCCTGACAGCAGAGGGTGATAAGCCCTTGCGCCGCGGTGCGCATATGTACGGGCGCTTTTTTATCGACATAAATGTAGGCTGTGACGTAGTAGAAGTCGTAACTGACGCCGTGCAGCAGAATGCCGAGAAACAGCAGAGCGTAAGTGAAATATTCTTCCGCGCCGCCGTAAACGAAAAATCCGTAGCGGATAGCCGCAGTAATAAGACCAAGCAGCAATACCTTTTTAATGCCAAAGCGTTTGGTGAAAAACGGTAGCGCCAGCATAAAGAAGATTTCAGAGAACTGGCCCAGCGTCATCCAGCCGGTGGCGTTTTTCATCCCGACTTCTGTCAGATAACCGTTGGCAAAGATGTAATAGAACGCCAGCGGCATCGCGAACAGAAAAGAGCAAAAGAAAAAGACGAGGAAGTTCTTATCCCGCAGCAGGATCAGCGCATCCAGACCCAGCATGACCTTGAAATCCATTTTGCCGGTACTTTTCGGCGGCGTATCCGGTAAATAGAACGCAAAGACGCCTAACAGAGCGGAGCTTCCGGCAGTGATAAGCAGAGGAATATTGGTAGGGGAGATGTCACTATAGCCAAGCATTTGCGGTAAGAAACCGCAGGCCAAACCAGAGGCGATCCAGCCAATGGTCCCCATCACACGGATGCGCGGGAAATCACGCTCAACGTCACTGACGTTGGCAAAAGCGATACTGTTGGTCAGCGCAATCGTCGGCATATAGGTCAACGAATAGGCCAGTAACAGCGGGAAAAATCCGCTGAAGGTGGTTTGCTGGGCGGCGAAGTACATCAATATAGCGCCGACGAACATCAGCACCGCCAGCACTTTTTGCGCGGAGAAAAAACGGTCAGTGACAGAACCGACCAGGATGGGCGACAGGATCGCAGCAATCGCGGTACAGGCATAGGACCAGCCGATCTCCCCGGCGCTAAAGCCACTTTTACTCAGCCACAGCCACAGCGGTACAAACCAGGCGCCCCAGATAAACCACTCTACAAACATCATGAACGACAGCTTAACTGTAGTTTTCATCTTTAAATCCTTCATGACAGGTAAGGTACGCACTGATAGTACCATTCGATAATACCTTTAAAATACCTTTGAGGTCTAAATTTGACCGCCTTAACATTATTTCTTCCTGAATCGAGCCAGCAGAAGTTGCTGAAAAGTGCGCTAAAGATGGAAAAAAAACGCAGTCGGTACCAGGCTTATTGCTGCCCGCAACAAAGCGGGTCAGGACAATCCACATTCCGGTTTCAAATCGGAACTTACGGGAGCATAGCTATGACTGATATTGCGCAGTTGCTTGGCAAAGATGCCGACAACCTTTTACAGCATCGTTGTATGACCATTCCTTCTGACCAACTTTACCTGCCTGGACATGATTACGTCGATCGCGTGATGGTGGATAACAACCGTCCGCCAGCGGTGCTGCGTAATATGCAAACGCTGTATAACACGGGCCGACTGGCTGGGACAGGTTATCTGTCAATTCTACCGGTGGATCAGGGCGTGGAACACTCCGCGGGGGCATCGTTTGCGGCTAACCCGCTGTACTTTGATCCGAAGAATATTGTGGAACTGGCTATCGAAGCAGGGTGTAACTGCGTGGCATCGACCTATGGCGTGCTGGCTTCCGTCTCCCGTCGCTACGCGCACCGCATTCCGTTTCTTGTAAAAATTAACCACAACGAAACGCTGAGCTACCCCAATACGTTTGACCAGACGCTGTATGCCAGCGTAGAACAGGCATTCAATATGGGCGCGGTTGCGGTAGGGGCAACCATCTATTTCGGTTCAGAGGAGTCCCGTCGCCAGATTGAAGAGATTTCTGCGGCGTTCGAGCGTGCTCATGAACTGGGGATGGTCACCGTGCTGTGGGCGTATCTGCGTAACTCCGCGTTTAAAAAAGATGGCGTGGATTACCATGTTTCCGCCGATCTCACCGGGCAGGCTAACCATCTGGCAGCCACTATCGGGGCGGATATCGTTAAGCAGAAAATGGCGGAAAATAACGGCGGGTATAAAGCAGTCAACTTTGGCTACACCGACGATCGCGTTTACAGCAAGCTGACCAGCGACAACCCAATCGATCTGGTGCGTTATCAGTTGGCGAACTGCTATATGGGGCGCGCCGGATTAATTAACTCTGGCGGTGCGGCTGGCGGCGAAACCGATCTGAGCGATGCGGTACGTACGGCGGTGATTAACAAACGTGCTGGCGGCATGGGGCTGATTCTTGGACGAAAAGCATTCAAGAAAACCATGGCTGACGGCGTTAAGCTGATTAACGCCGTGCAGGATGTTTATCTGGACAGCAAAGTCACCATTGCCTGATCCCAGTTGGAGTGTCGTCGTGTTAACGCAGTAGCGGACAACCCGGCGGCAGTCTGCAACGTAGCGCTGCGGGCAGGATTTCAATATGAAATTCTTGTCCGCTAAGCGGTTCGCCATCGAGATTAAACGTAATTTCGTGCGGGGCGCGGATATCAAACCACGATGATGCGCCTTCGATGATGTTAGGGTTGTCTTCGGATTGCGTTAACGCCGAAAGTAGCCCTGGCAGCAGCTCTTCGCCGGTAAAAATACGCAGTTGCAGCAGACCATCGTTGATCAGCGCCGTCGGGCAAAGCTGTTGCCCACCACCGGCCTGACGACCATTACCGATACCAATGACCAGCGCCTTACCCTGCCAGTGAAAATCTTCCCCACGAATGTCGCAGATGTCGGGTTTGAGCGTATCCATGCGCATTAATCCGTGAATAAAGTACGATACGCCACCTAATGCGGCCTTGAGTTTTTCTGGCGTCTCGGTGGTGATGCGTGTGCCGAAGCCGCCGGTCGCCATATTGATAAAACAGGTTTTATCATTGACCTGAACCATATCGATATCAGTCGCATTTCCGGCGATAGCTAGTTTTAACGCCTTATCAAGGGCGTCGGGTATGCCTACGCTGGTTGCAAAATCATTCGCCGTTCCCAACGGTAAAATACCGAGCGCCGGGATATTGCCGCCCTGCGACTGGATCAGCGCCGTCGAGACTTCGTTAATTGTGCCGTCGCCGCCGCCGGCAATCACCGTTGCAACGCCTAACTGGCGAGCTTCATCAACGTAGCGTTGTGCGTCGCCTTTTTCCCAGGTAACGCGAACATGGATTTCCACGCCTTCATCGCGTAGCTCTGCAATGACATCACGCAGGGGGAGATTATCAGCACTTTTTCCGTTGAGGATCAGTAAACTGGCAGGGAACGCTATCATCCGTTTGCCTCACTTTTTTTCGTTTTAACAAGTGTACGCCAGGAATGGGTTTATGGCGTAAGAACTGACTGAAAGCGAAGGCGAAGAGATAAAAAAAGCCGCAGGATGCGCAATACTGTTCAGTTAAGCATTATGGGGAACATGTGATTCTTGCTCAGGGTTCCGTTCACCTCGGCGGTAGCAATTCTCTGAAGCGCAGATACCCGTGAACGTGCAAGGGAGGCTCACCGCCGCCTCCCTTGCAACCCAGGCTCCCGGCGGGGAAATCGTCGCTGCGCGATTCATTCGTCTTATGCCGTCTGCCTGTCGGGTCGGGGCCGGGCCTGCGTCCCTGCAGGCCGTCCCCTCTGCCCGCATCCCTGCGGGCAGACCCGGTCAGCCGTCAACGCCTCATCGATTTTCAGCCGGAACGGGGTCATCGCTGCAACGCACTGACTTTCAGTTAAATCTGTTTTGCTGTTCAGATAAAAAACGCAGGGGGTCAGGTGTGGGCTGGTCCGGCTGAAAATTGCCGACGTGTTTCCGTAAGGCCGGGAGAACTCGCAGGGATGCGGGTTCAGGGCGCGTTTTACAGGGAAGTTTCCTCGCGCCCGGCCCGGTAGCCTGGAGGAATAAACGGAGGGGACCGCGGAGCGGCAATTTTCCCGCCGGGAGCCGGGATTGTAAAGGGCGTGGCGGAGAACGCCCTTTACACGTTCACAGGAACCGGTGTTTCAGAGAAACGATGCACATGAGGTGAACGGAACCCTTACCGTGAGATAGCATATTCATAACTTCTGCCAACACAGGTGATGCTTTCTGATACAGAGGCGTTAACTGAACCGCATTACGCAGAATGCGGCTTTTCAGATTGGGTGGACGTTACTGTGGGAACCACTGATCGCTGATTTTTTGGTACGTGCCGTCAGCTTTGATTGCGGCCAGCGCGCTATTCAGTTTTTCCAGCAGGGCTTTGTTATCCGGGCGAACCGCAATGCCAAGACCAGTACCGAAGTATTGTGGGTCGGTCACTTTGTCAGTGGCTACGCCTAACTGCGGGTTGGTTTTCAGCCACTCGTTAACCACGGCGGTATCGCCAAATACGCCATCAATACGACCATTTTTCAGGTCGATAATCGCATTCTGATAGCTGTCGTAGGCCACGGTTTTCACTTCAGGGTGTTTGTCCTGCAGGTATTTCTGGTGCGTGGTACCGTTTTCCATGCCAATGCGTTTCCCTTTCAGGTCGGCAAAGGTTTTATAGGTGTCTTTTTTCGCAATCACCAGCGCGGAGTTTGCATAGTAAGGCTGAGTAAATGCCACCTGCTTGCTACGCTCAGGCGTGATGTCCATTCCGGAAATCACCGCATCATATTTTTTGAATTTCAGCGCGGGAATCAAGCTATCAAAAGCATGATTGGTGAAAGTACAGTCAGCCTGCATTTGTTTACACAGTGCCGTTGCCAGGTCGATGTCAAAACCGACAATTTTATTGCTTGCATCCAGTGACTCAAATGGCGGATAAGTAGCTGATACACCAAAACTAATTTTATCAGCAGCTGAGGCGCCAGCGGCGAAAGTAGCAAGTAATGCGGCCAGTACTAACTTTTTCATGGTGGAACTCCCGTCTGTCAATCTTATGATTATTTACCGTGTCTGCGGCGTGAATTAACAATGCCATTTAATGAATTTATATGCAATAAAAATGATTAACTATTTTTTCTGATATAAAAAAAGACGGACAATTTAGGTTGTTGTCCGTCTTTTTTATTTTGGCTTTATGCATATTCACCGGAGAGTGTACAACGGAAGATGAATCGTAGCCTGATAAGCGTAGCGCCATCAGACATAAAAACCGATTTAATTCCGGTGTTCAAACGCCAGCGCTTTACGTTCGATCAAGCGCATCATCAGCGTCAGCAAACCGTTGACGATCAGGTAAATCACACCCGCCGCGCCGAAAACCATGACGTCATAAGTGCGACCATACAGCAGCTGACTATAGCCCATGACTTCCATCAGCGTGATGGTGTATGCCAGTGAGGTACTTTTAAACACCAGCACCACTTCGTTGGAATACGAGGAGAGGGCGCGTTTAAAGGCGTACGGCAACAGAATCGCCAGCGTATCCTTCTTACTCATCCCCAACGCTCCACAGGACTGCCACTGGCCTTCCGGGATTGCGCGGATAGCACCGTAGAACAGCTGGGTGGTATAAGCCGCACTATTTAACGATAGCGCAATTAAGGCGCACAGCCACGGTTCAGAGAGCAGGTGCCACAGTACCGGATACTCCTGTAGCGTCGGGAACTGCCCTGGCCCGTAGTAGATCAGGAAGATTTGCACCAGCAGCGGAGTACCGGTAAACAACGTGATATAGGCGCGAACCAACCAGACCACAATCGGCGTTTTTAGCGTCAGGATGACGGTGAAAACCAGCGCCAGCACCAGAGCAACCACGATGGAGGCGACCGTCAGCGTCAGGCTGGTATGCAGCCCTTTTAACAATTCAGGTAAATACTCAAGCATTAGCCTGGTCTCCGCTCAAATCGTGTCGCGCGCAGGTCAATGCGTTTGAGAATGTACTGACTCACCAGCGTAATCACCAGGTAAATAGCCGCCGCCACAATGTACCAGGTAAACGGCTCCTGGGTACGGGTGGCAATGCTCTTGGTTTGCAGCATCAGATCGTTCACGCTGATAAGGCTGACCAGCGCGGTATCTTTCAGCAATACCAGCCACTGGTTACCCAGTCCCGGCAGAGCGTGACGCCACATCTGCGGCATCACCAGGCGAAAGAAGATCGCGGCTTTAGACAAACCCAACGCCTGACCTGATTCCCATTGTCCGAGTGGTACGGCCTTCAGCGCGCCACGCAGCGTTTGCGACGCGTAAGCCGCATACAGCAATGACAGCGCAATTACACCGCACAGGAACGGGCTGACGTCGAAGTTTTCGATCTGCATCTGAACCGGGATTTGTACAAACCCGAGATTGATCGTAAAGCCATCGGCCAGCGTCAGCAGCAGCTGTGAAGAGCCGAAATAGATGAACAGAACCACCAGAATTTCCGGCAGACCACGCAGGATGGTGACCAGAGCTGAGCCCGTCCATGCCACCGGACGCCATTTTACTGACTCCCAGACGGCAAAAAACATGGCGAGCGCGAGGCCAATAATCAGCGCACAAACGGCAAGGCCGACGGTCATCCCGGCGGCGCTTGCTAAAGGAAAAAATTCATTCATCAAGTATTACTTCTGGAACCATTTGTTGTAGATGGTCTCGTAAGTCCCATCTTTCTTCACTTTTTCCAGCGCAGCGTTAAATTTCTGCTGCAGCTCGGTATTGCCCTGGCGCACAGCGATGCCCAGACCCGTACCGAAGTAATCTTTATCCGTCACTTTGTCGCCAACTGCGGCCAGCTTTGGATTGTCTTTCAGCCATTCGGTCACCACTGCGGTATCACCAAATACGCCGTCAATACGACCATTTTGCAGATCGAGTTTGGCATTCTGGTAGCTGTCATACGGTACGGTGGTCACTTCCGGATGTTTATCCATGATGAATTTCTGGTGCGTAGTACCGTTTTGTACACCGACTTTTTTGCCTTTCAGCTGGTCAATGCTGGTGTATTTACCCTGTTGGCCAACAAACAGGGCAGAGTTGTCGTAATACGGGGTGGTGAACAGAACCTGTTTTTCACGCTCTGGCGTGATGTCCATACCGGCCATCACCGCGTCAAAACGACGGAATTTCAGGCTCGGGATCAGGCTGTCGAAGGCCTGATTGGTGAAGGTACAGGTCGCGTCAATCTCTTTACACAGCGCATTCGCCAGATCAACGTCAAACCCTACGATTTTGTTATTCGCATCAATAGATTCAAACGGAGGATAAGACGCTTCGGTGGCGAAACGAATGGTTTGGGCTGCGGTAGCGGAAAGGCTAAAACCTGCGATTAGCGCGGCAATCAGAACTTTTTTCATTGTATTGTCCCGAATCTTAGTGAGAGAGATAGTTTTTAAACGCTTCGGTTTGCGGGTTGGCAAAGCAGCTCGCATCCCCAAACTCGACGATATGACCGTTTTCCATATACACCACACGGCTGGCCGTTTTACGTGCAACTTCCACTTCGTGGGTGACGATCACCTGAGTAATGTTGGTTTCCGCCAGTTCACGAATGATGCTGACGATTTGGGCAGTAATTTCCGGATCAAGCGCTGCGGTAGGTTCATCAAACAGCAGCACCTGCGGCTCCATCATCAACGCGCGGGCAATGGCCACACGCTGTTGCTGGCCGCCGGAGAGATGCAGTGGGTAGCGATCGCTGTACGGCTTCAGGCGCAGACGTTCCAGCAATTTTTCGGCCCGTGCCAGCGCTTGATCTTTTGTCAGACCCAGTACGCGGCAGGGCGCTTCAATCAGATTCTGCACAACCGTGAGATGCGGCCAAAGGTTGTATTGCTGGAAGACCATGCCCACGTTCTGACGCAGCTCCCGAATGGCTTTGTCTGACGGGGTCTTCGTGAAGTCGAAACGGTTACCCGCAATAGAGAGCGTGCCCGAGCGCGGCATCTCAAGCAGGTTGAGTACGCGCAGCAGCGAGCTTTTCCCGGCTCCACTTGGGCCAAGTAACACCAGTGTTTCACCCTGAGGGCAATCCAGCGTGATATCGAACAGCGCCTGATGTGCGCCGTAGAAGCAGTTAATGCCGTTTAATTGAATACTCATTGACACTCGATACTGGCAGTCTGATAGCTATTGAAGCCGCAGATACTACCTTTGACAGAATAGTTATGCAATATTTATGCGTTAAAAGTTAAATGCAAACCGCATTCTTATCTAAACATAGCACAAAATAGCGGGGCCACCAGTGGGCAAGAATAATTGTCGGCATTCTATGCAGAATGCCAGACAATTTATGGGGGTTATGGTTCAGGCGGGTGAATGGGGCGGTTAGCGGTTTTCGACAGACTGGCGCAGCGTCCCGGCTGGCGCGTGTACGCTGCCGCCCAGATAGCGGACATCGTCAACTACCCAGCACTGGCCTTCGCGGATCATCAGCACTTCATCACGCCAGCTTTGGTCACCCTGTTTAAGCTCTACGCGCAGCGGAATGTTGCGTGCATCACTATTCGGAATGGTCGATGCGCTGGCGACGCTGGCACTGTCCGGTAACGTAGCGCGACTAGAGAACGGATCGCTGTTAAACAGATCGCGATGCGCGTTATCACGGCTGGCATCGTTCAGCAGTTTCGCCAGGTTGTCGCTGAGGTACGGACGAAGGGGGGTAATGTCATTGTTTCGGTGCTGAATACGGTAATCATAGAATTGTTGAGCCACGCTGTCTGGCCCGCCTTCTACGCATGAGCCGCTACGCGTGCCGTTATCTTTGTAGGCCGGCGTTACGGTAGTACAGGCGCTGAGAAGTAGTGCACATGGAACCAGCAGAGAGAGTTTCGAGTAGCGCATAATGATTTCCTTATTAGCTTTCTACTATTAGTGTTCTACGTTGATTTACATGTCATACTTCAAGTTGCTTGTGCGTTGGCTACGTGCGTTCACCCCAGTCACATAGTTATCTATGCTCCTGGAGATTCACTCTCTTGCCGCCTTCCTGCAACTCGAATTATTTTGTGTAAAGAATATATCCTTTCAATGATAGTGGATCGGTTCGATAATGCTTTTGAGATCGTGCTCTTAGCGCAAAAAGGAGATTAACCATGCAGTTTTCGACTACCCCTACGCTGGAAGGGCAGAGCATCGTGGAATACTGCGGTGTTGTGACTGGCGAAGCCATTTTAGGCGCGAATATCTTCCGCGATTTCTTCGCCGGCATTCGCGATATCGTCGGCGGTCGCTCCGGCGCGTATGAAAAAGAGCTGCGTAAAGCGCGTGAGATTGCTTTTCAGGAGCTTGGTGAACAGGCAAAAGCGCTAGGTGCTGATGCGGTAGTCGGTATCGATATCGATTACGAAACCGTAGGCAAAGACGGTAGCATGCTGATGGTGAGCGTCAGCGGCACCGCGGTGAAAACTCGCCGATGAAGCGTCTGCTGTCTCTGCTGGCATTAACGCTGCTGCTGGTAGGATGTGCTGGCGAAAAAGGGATTGTCGACAAAGACGGGTATCAGTTAGATACCCGTCGTCAGGCGCAGGCTGCTTACCCGCGCATTAAAGTGCTGGTTATCCATTACACGGCCGATGATTTCGACTCTTCTCTGGCTACGCTGACCGATAAAAACGTCAGCTCGCACTATCTGATCCCGGCAGTGCCGCCGCTCTACCACGGCAAACCGCGTATCTGGCAACTGGTGCCGGAAAAAGATCTGGCCTGGCATGCGGGGATTAGCTTTTGGCGCGGCGCTACGCGAATTAACGATACCTCGATCGGCATTGAGCTGGAAAACCGCGGCTGGCAAAAATCGGCGGGCAGCAAGTATTTTGCGCCGTTTGAACCCGCGCAAATTCAGGCGTTAATCCCCTTGGCGAAAGATATTATTGCCCGCTATGACATAAAACCGCAGAACGTGGTGGCGCATGCGGATGTCGCACCGCAGCGCAAGGACGATCCAGGTCCACTGTTTCCATGGGAAGAACTGGCTGCGCAAGGAATTGGCGCGTGGCCGGATGCTCAGCGGGTGGCGTTTTATCTTGCCGGACGAGCGCCCGATGCACCGGTAGAAACCTCATCATTGCTCGATCTGCTGTCGCGCTATGGTTATGAGGTAAAACCTGAAATGACGCCGCGTGAACAGCGGCGGGTGATTATGGCCTTCCAGATGCACTTCCGCCCGACGTTGTGGAACGGCGTGGCGGATGCAGAAACTCAGGCGATTGCCGAAGCGTTACTGGAGAAATACGGGCAGGGTTAACGCGGCAGCTTGCCGTGGTCACGCAGCCAGGCCGCGGTACGCTCAATCCCTTCATCCAGCGTCACAACGGGCTGATAACCTAATTCTTCCTGAGCGCGGGTGGTATCCAGCGTAAAGTCAAAATTCAGCTTCGAGACGCCGTAATGCGTAAGCTTTGGCTCTTTCGCGGATTTATTGCCTAGCCGCTCCATGCTGCGGGCAATCATGTCCAGCATCGGGTAGGGCACGGAGCGGATGCGGCAATCAATATTTAGCTCGTCGATGAGTTTCTGCACAATACTGCGCAGGGTGCGATGCTCGCCGTTGGTAATGTTGTACGCGCGACCCGACGGCAGATTATCGCAGGCTTGCTGACTTGCCAGCCACATCGCGTGCACCGCATTCTCGTAGTAGGTCATATCCACCAGCGCACTTCCGCCGTGCGGCAACAGGATGCTGCCGTAGTGGTACATCATATGGGCCAGGCGCGGGATAAAGACTTTATCGTGTGGTCCGAACAAGCTTTGCGGACGCAATACCGTAAAACGGGTCTGCGGGTTGGCCTGTGTCAGCAACGCAATCACATCTTCGCCAGCCGCTTTACTGCGGGCGAATTCATTGGCAAAGCGTTGGGGGCGGAAGTCCTCTTTGATATCCCGATGGTGGTGATAATCAAAATAGAGCGACGGTGATGAGATATGAATGAAGTTACGAACGCCCCAGGCCACGGCCCACTCGCCCAGACGGCGGGTTGCGCGAACGTTGGCCAGATCGAAAGCTTCCTGAGTTCCCCATGGTGAGGTAAAACTGGAGCAGTGCCACAGCGTATCGATACCGGCGAGCATCACTTTTGCCTGCGAAGAGACCAGCTCGGTCAAATCGGCATGCACAAACTCTGCGCCCATTTTCTCCAGCAGCTTGCCCATCGCTTCGTTGCGACCGGTAGCTCTGACGCTGACGCCTTTGCTGCATAAAAACTCAACCGCGTTTCGGCCTAAGCCGCTGGTGGCTCCGGTAACCAGTACCTTCATATCAATCCACTGTGTTTAAAAAACGTCGTGCGCATTCTTCCGTGAATTTCGTCTGTATGCAATGGGAAACATGAAAGAATACAGGCTCTTTTTATCATGAGTCTGTGATTTGTTCTGCAAGTTTAGCAATACGCTTCGCCATCCCTCTGAAAATGAACAGATGCGCCGGGATCATCAGCAGCCAATAGAAGAGGCCTGGCATGCCATGCGGATGCCACCAGGCGCGGACATCAATGCGTCGGTGGTCGCCTTTATCTTCCAACGTGAAGCTCAGTCGACCCAATCCTGGCGCTTTCATCCCAAACAGCAGCGTCAGCTGTTTTTCTGGCTCAACGATGATCACTTTCCAGCTATCAACGGTATCGCCAACCTGCAACAGAGAGTGTTGCGGTCTGCCTTTCGCCAGCTTATGGCCGACCAGCAGGTCCAACGCCGCGCGCGTTTTCCATAAAATATTGCCAAAGAAATAGCCTTCTTTGCCGCCGAGGCGATTCACCACCTGCCACAGCGCCTGCCGACTGGCGGAGGTTTCAACGCTAAAGCCAGCTTGTTTAGCGAAATAGCCATATTCGGGGCGCCAGCGGGCAAATGCCTGCGCGTCGTAACCCCAGTCGCTGGAATTAACCAGCTTCTCTTCTTCTTTCAACGTGCTGCGCACCGCGTCATCAAAGGCAATCAGCTTTTGCGGGATCAGGGTGCGTAATTCGGTGTCATCGGCCAGCAGGTCGTGTTTTAAACCCTGTATCAGCGCTTTGGCCGTGGTCGGCGGCACTGACGTTATGACGTTCAAAAACCAGACCGAAATCCAGCGGGTAGGAAAGGGGACAGGGATGAGCAGGCGATGTTTACCGCTGACCGCCATAAAATGCTCGAACTGCTCCTGATAGCTCAATACCTGCGGCCCGGCGGCTTCGAGCACGCGGTGTTGGCGTGTAGGATGGTCCAACAACGCCACCAGGTAGTACATTAAATTCTCCAGCGCGATAGGTGTGGTACGCGAGCGCACCCAGCGCGGAGGGGTGAGTACCGGCAGGTTGTAGACCATGTCGCGCATCACTTCAAAGGCGGCAGAACCTGCCCCTACGATAATACCAGCGCGCAATTCGGTCATTGGCACGCCTGATTCGCGCAGGGTGTCCGCGGTTATCTGTCGCGCACGCAGATGATCGGATTGTTCATGCCGGGGAGCCTGTAATGAGCTCAGGAAAATAAGCTGTTTGACTGGCGTATCACGTAGCGCATCGCGCACGTTCATTGCTACCTGGCGCTCATGGGCGATAAAATCACCGCCTTCTCCCATGCCATGGACCAGGTAATAGACCGTATCAACGCCGGTCAGCAGCGGCGTTAGGTTATCTGGCCAATTCAAATCGACCTTATGGCAACTGACGTTGGCCAACTGCTGCTTTTCCAGTCGCTCGATGCGGCGTGCCGCAGCCAGCACCTGATGCCCTTGCTGACTGAGCGCCTGTACCAGATGCTGACCAATGTAGCCACTGGCGCCAAGAACCAAAATCCGTTGCGGCACGCCTATCTCCTTAGCGGGTTAAAAAAGCGCGCCAGTGGGCGACGACTTCAGCAAGCTGTTCACGCGATACGTCCAGATGCATCACCAGACGCACAATCGGCGAGGCGTTAATCAGCACGCCTTGCGCTTTCATGTACTCGCCCAGCGCCGCAGCGTGTTCTTCGCCAACGCGGACAAACAGCATGTTGGTGTCGTGGCGCATGACGTCCGCTCCTGCTTCGCGCAGTTGTTCCGCCATCCAGGCGGCGTTGTCATGGTCTTCTTGTAAACGCGACACGTTATTTTTCAGCGCATACAGTCCGGCCGCCGCCAGAATACCGGCCTGACGCATTCCGCCGCCGGTCATTTTACGCCAGCGAATGGCGCGCTTGATGTACTCGTGGCTGCCGACCAGCAGTGAGCCTACCGGCGTTCCTAAACCTTTGGAGAGACAAATGGTGAACGAATCGCAGTATTGCGTGACATCTTTTAACTCACAGCCATAGGCGACGATGGCGTTAAAAATACGTGCGCCGTCGACATGCAGCGCAAGATTGCGCTCACGGGTAAATTCCCAGGCCTCTTTCAGATACTCGCGTGGTAGCACTTTGCCGTTGTGGGTGTTTTCCAGGCTGAGCAGACGCGTGCGGGCAAAATGGATATCGTCCGCTTTGATTTTTGCCGCCACTTTGTCCAGCGGCAAAGAGCCATCCGGCATGGCGTCGATAGGTTGCGGTTGAATGCTGCCGAGCACCGCTGCGCCACCCGCTTCGTAGAGATAGTTATGTGCGCCCTGACCGGCGATATACTCTTCGCCGCGCTGACAATGGCTGAGGAGAGCCACCAGGTTCGCCTGAGTGCCTGTGGGTAAGAAAATTGCGGCTTCTTTGCCAGCAAGCTCGGCTGCGTATTGCTGGAGGGCATTAACGGTAGGGTCATCACCGTAGACGTCGTCCCCGACCGGGGCGGCCATCATCTCTTCGAGCATGGCGCGACTTGGCCGGGTGACGGTATCACTGCGTAAATCAATCACGGGCATTCCTTTTTAAGTGAGGTAATGCCCTCTGTTTTACCTGAGCCAGTTAGTTTTCGCCAGTTCGATCACTTCATCACCGCGCCCGCTGATGATTGCGCGCAGCATATACAGGCTAAAACCTTTAGCTTGTTCGAGTTTGATCTGCGGCGGGATCGCCAGTTCTTCTTTCGCGACGACCACATCGACCAGCACCGGACCGTCAATCGACATCGCCCTTTGCAGCGCTTCATCAACCTCTGAGGATTTCTCCACGCGAATGCCCGTGATGCCGCAAGCCTCGGCAATCCGTGCGAAATTTGTATCGTGCAGTTCGGTGCCGTCGGTCAGATAACCGCCAGCTTTCATCTCCATCGCCACAAACCCCAACACGCTGTTGTTGAAGACAATAATCTTCACCGGCAGCTTCATTTGCACAACCGACAGAAAGTCGCCCATCAGCATGCTAAAACCGCCGTCACCGCACATTGCGACAACCTGGCGTCCCGGTTCGGTTGCTTGTGCGCCGAGCGCCTGCGGCATGGCATTGGCCATCGACCCGTGGTTAAACGAACCGATCAGACGGCGTTTACCGTTCATTTTCAGATAACGTGCCGCCCACACCGTTGGCGTGCCAACGTCGCAGGTGAAGATGGCGTCGTCAGCGGCAAAATGGCTGATCTGCTGCGCCAGATACTGCGGATGAATGGCTTTATCGCTGGGTTTGGCTAAATCATCCAGCCCTTTACGCGCCTCACGATAGTGTTCCAGCGCTTTATCCAGGAACTGCCGATCGGTTTTTTCTTCCACCAGCGGCAGCAGGGTGCGGAGTGTGGATTTAATATCGCCTACCAGCGCCATATCTACTTTACTGTGCGCGCCAATGCTCGCCGGATTGATATCAATCTGAATAATCTTGGCGTCGGTGGGGTAGAACGGGCGATAGGGGAACTGGGTACCTAGCAGGATCAGCGTGTCGGCATTCATCATGGTATGGAAGCCGGATGAAAAGCCGATCAGCCCGGTCATGCCCACGTCGTAAGGGTTGTCGTACTCCACATGCTCTTTACCACGCAAGGCGTGCACAATCGGCGCTTTTATTTTAGCAGCAAACTCAACCAGTTCTTTATGCGCACCGGCGCAGCCACTGCCGCACATCAGGGCGATATTGCTGGAGTAGCGTAGCAGTTGCGCTAGTTTTCTGAGCTCTTCTTCTTCCGGAGTGACCACCGGGAGCGGCGCATGATACCAGTGAGTGCTGGCGCTTTCAGGTGCTGGCTTCAGCGCAACGTCGCCGGGTAATACCACCACGGAGACGCCGCGGTTGAGCACCGCTTTACGCATGGCAATTGCCAGCACCTGTGGGATCTGTTCAGGGCTGGAAACCAGCTCGCAATAGTGGCTACATTCGCGAAACAACTCTTGCGGGTGGGTCTCCTGAAAATAACCGCTGCCTATCTCACTGGATGGAATGTGTGCGGCAATTGCCAGTACCGGGACGTGGTTGCGGTGGCAATCAAACAGGCCGTTAATCAGGTGCAGGTTGCCTGGTCCACACGAGCCAGCGCAGACGGCCAGTTCTCCCGTCAACTGCGCTTCAGCGCCCGCGGCGAAGGCCGCAACCTCTTCATGACGGGTTGGCATCCAGTCAATCGTTCCCATACGATTCAGACTGTCACTAAGGCCATTTAGCGAGTCACCCGTCACACCCCAAATGCGTTTAACGCCAGCTTGTTCAAGTGTTTTAGCAATAAAAGCGGCAACCGTTTGTTTCATGGTTTTCCTTCTCCTTTAATGTGATACCGGTTACAAGTTTAGATGAAGATAATAGTTATGCTTATCATTACCTCTTATTTCCGGCAGGTTTCATTAAGCCTGTATTAAGCGTAGTTTGTTATTGGACATGGTGAAACAAGGAATAAATTCAAATGGTTATAAAACTATTAAATACAGTTAACCGGGTACTGACTCATGAAGATTTTGGCAAGTTTTTGTTACGTATTGCCGTGGGGGGATTAATGCTGTTTCATGGGCTGCATAAACTGTTCGCGGGTATTGATGGCATCGGTGGCATGCTGATAGCGAAAGGTTTCCCCGGCTTTATTGCGTATGGCGTTCTGCTGGGAGAGGTTGTGGCACCGTGTCTGATTATTCTTGGGATCCTGACGCGTCCGGCGGCGTTGGGGCTGGCGTTTACGATGGTGGTGGCATGGCTGATGGTCGGGATGGGTGAAACCTGGTCACTGGATAAAACCGGCGCATGGGCAATTGAAAGTCTGGTGTATTTCTTCATCGGCGCTCTGGCCGTGGCATTTTTGGGCGCGGGGCGATTCTCCGTTGCCGGAAACTCGGCCTGGCGATAGTTTGCCATCCGAGAATCAATACAGAGGCGGGAATGCGTTAACCTATCTCCGCCTCGCCATTAAATCTGGCCGCTAATCCATGTCGACACTGCTCCACAGTTTGTGCCGACGTCTCAGTGCACGTTGCGTCAATGCCTTTGCCATCGCGGTGCCTATTTCAGCGCTAACCACCAACCCCTGAATAAAGGGACGGTCGTGCATCAACCACGGCAGTCCGCCAAAGGCGATGCGGTTGCGGGCGTTTTCCGGCGCTTGCAGCGTGTAATCTTCGCCGATATCCGGGATCTCATCGCCACAGGCCAGCAGTTGATCGCGTAGCGTTGGGAACGGAATATCTTTGCTCTGTAATGCCCGTTGTCCTCGGGCGTCAATAAATACATCAAATTCACTGCGCTGACCGTGGTGGTAAATGACCGTCATTTCCTGCTCATTTGTACGCTCATAATCTTTGCCGAGTGCGAGGATCTCAATCAGCCCGGCATCGTGCAGAGCCAGCAATCGGCGGATAGATTCAGACGGGATTGCCGCATAGTTATCAATAAAGACGCGCGCCAGTCCGTGCCTGAAACGTTTTTCGTCGCGAGCATCAAGATGAGGAACGATCTCTTCAATAACCTCATGGAGGCGCAATAAGGTATAGCGCCAGGCGACGGTATGTTGTTCCTGCTTGTTGCGTTCAACCTCCACCAGGTTACGCCTCGCCCAGTCAAAAGGGTCATGCTTGAGCCTGTCGGCAAAATAGACCTCGGGGAATGTGTCGGCGTTAAGCGTTGCAAGTGCAACCTGTTGACACCACCCTGGGGCCGCGTCTTGCAGTTGTTGCACAATAAGCCGGAAGATGCGGTCCAGTAATCCGTTTTGGCCCTCGGCAATGGCGTCTTCAATCGCTTCTTGCGTCGCGATATTCAGCGGTTCATAGGGAAGAGGGCAGTAAAAATCCGCTTCAGGCAGCACACCGCTGCGCGACATCAGGGTCAGCTTCAGGTTTTGGCTGTCGGGTTTACGCGTGAACTGCAGTGAACGGTCGGTATTGGTGGTGAAGGTACCATGCTGACTGACCACGGCCATCGCCGCGTCGATAGCGCTTAGCGAGGTGCCCAGAATACCCACCCTGCAAGCGCTAATCTGCGCCTCCATCAGGCCGGTCCACGGACTGGGGAAAAACTTGCGTGCCTGAGCATCAGTTTCTGGCCACAGATGGCCGCTGGCGATAGCGGCGAAATCCACTTCGACGGGCTGTGACGCGTGATTGATCCACAGGGAGACCCCAGTCGGGTTTGCTTGCAGGTCGGTGACTTTACTTGATTCATATACGCGAATTGTGAACCCGGATCTTTGCGCTTTATCGACGATGGCTAAAAAACGATCGCGATAATAGTCGCCGAGGATCACCCGGGGCAAAAATTGCCGCTCATGCAACGATGTACGTTCAAGCCGAAACTGCGCCAGGTATTCATCGCTTTGATTCTGTAGCCACGTCAGATAACTGATATAAATCGGCGGGATCTCAATGCTGGCTATATTGGCCAGCATGTGGTCTGCGTTGTTGTCGCTGTTATAAGGCATGCCTACGCCAGCTTCCTCAGCTTGCTCATAAAGCTGTATCTCCAGCGGTTCACCGCGCTCAACGAGGGCATGAAACGTATAAATTCCGGTGGGACCTACGCCGACGATGGCCACTTTTTTCATGGGGATCCTTTGTAGAAAGTTCGACGCGGTAGTCGGGGTTTTGCTTAACCTGTGCCAGGTAAGTGTGGTCGATAATTCGCAGGAGGAGGACGGTATTTTGCCTGGGAGGGTGAAAAAATCGGAATTTTGCAGCGTCTGACAACATAAAAAAAGGCCACCCGATATAACCGGGTAGCCTTTTGCACATCAGATATCGGTCAATTACGCCAGCACTAAATCACCCTGCGGATGACAGGAGCAAGCCAGCACATAACCTTCAGCAATTTCTGCGTCGGTCAGCGTCATGGTGCTGCTGACCGTGTAGTTACCGTCAACCACTTTGGTTTTGCAGCAGCCGCAAACGCCCGCACGGCATGCGGCGACAACCGGCACTTTATTGCTTTCCAGCGCTTCCAGCAGCGTACTGCCTACCGGCGCATAAAACTCTTTTGCCGGCTGCAGTTTGGTGAACTTCAGACCGCTGGTGGCGGCTTCAGCTACCGGCGTGAAAAACTGCTCTTTAAAGAAGCGTGTCACGCCCAGCGCGTTGACTTCTTTCTCGACCAGATCCATATACGGCGCCGGGCCGCAGGTCATCACGGTGCGCGAAGCCAGGTCCGGTACGCTTTGCAGCAGTTCGGTGGTCAGTCGGCCGGAAACAAAACCGTCAGTGGCATTGTTTTCAGCAACTAAGGTCACCGGATACTCGCGCCATTCGTCGGCAAAAATGACATCTTGCGGTGAACGAACGTTAAAGATCACCTGCACATCTGCTTGTGGGCGGTATTTTGCCAACCAGCGACGCATTGACATGATTGGCGTGACGCCACAGCCAGCGGCCAGCATCAGGAACCTGTCTTCCGCTTTATCTTCACAGGTGAATTCACCCATTGCATCGGACAGCCAGATATAGTCGCCGCGCTTCACGTCGCGGGTTAACCACTGTGAGCCTGCGCCATCGTCAATGCGGCGGATGGTCAGCGTGATGTATTCGCTAACGCCCGGCGTTGAAGAGAGGGTGTAAGCCCGCAGCGTGTCCGCTGAATTACGTACGCTGACCAGTGCATACTGCCCGGCGCGGTACGGATAATAGTCGTGGCACAGCAACGAAATTGTCCATACATCCGGCGTTTCCTGATGGATGTGATGAACCTGCATCCGCCATGGGCACTGATGAGTTGGCATTGTCATTCTTTACTCCTTACGCGCTCAGCAGTTGCTTCATATCTTCTTCAACGGTGGTCACGGAGCGCAGACCGAACTTCTCGTTGAGAACTGCCAGCAGGTCCGGCGTGAAGAAGCCAGGCGCAGTCGGGCCAGTGACGATGTTTTTCACACCCAGAGACAGCAGGGTCAGCAGAATGACAATCGCTTTCTGTTCGAACCAGGAGAGCACCAGAGACAGCGGCAGATCGTTCACGCCACAGCCCAGTTTCTCAGCCAGGGTTACCGCCAGGATGATGGCAGAGTATGCATCGTTACACTGACCTGCATCGACCAGACGCGGCAGGCCTTCGATATCGCCGAACTCCAGTTTGTTGAAACGGTATTTACCGCACGCCAGTGTCAGGATCAGGCAGTCGTCCGGCACGCTGGTGGCGAAGTCGGTGAAGTAGTTACGTTCGCCACGCGCGCCATCACAACCGCCAACCAGGAAGATGTGACGCAGTTTTTCGCGGCTTACCAGGTCGATCAGGGTATCAGCCGCGCCCAGCAGAGTCTGACGACCGAAACCAACGGTGATCAGGTGCGGAATTTCGCTGTACGGGAAGCCCGCCATCTGCTGAGCCTGAGCAATTACCGGAGCGAAGTTGTCGCCTTCGAGGTGGCTTACACCCGGCCAACCGACGATGCTACGAGTCCAGATACGGTCATCGTAGGCGCCAACGGTTGGGTCGATGATGCAGTTAGAGGTCATTACGATTGGGCCCGGGAAGCGGGCAAATTCAACCTGCTGATTCTGCCAGCCGCTGCCGTAGTTACCGATCAGGTGTTTGAACTTACGCAGTTCCGGGTAGCCGTGCGCCGGCAGCATTTCACCGTGGGTATAGACGTTAACGCCGGTACCTTCGGTCTGCTCCAGCAGGTTGTACAGATCTTTCAGGTCGTGACCGGAGATCAGGATGCACTTACCTTCGGTTGCTTTGACGTTGACCTGAGTTGGCGTCGGGTGGCCGTATTTAGTGGTTTCGCCAGCATCCAGAATGCTCATCACTTTGAAGTTCATCTGGCCGATTTCCATTGAGCACTCCAGCAGAGCGTTCATATCGGAAGGCCAGGTTCCCAGCCATGCCATGATTTTGTGGTACTGAGCGTAGATGTCGTTGTCGTACTGACCGAGAACGTGCGCGTGCTCCATGTAAGCTGCCGCACCTTTCAGGCCGTACAGGCACAGCAGACGCAGGCCGAGAATGTTCTCGCCAATGGCTGCTTTGTCTTTGTTCGGGGTAAATTCAGCGGCCTGACGTTGCAGGTCGCCCAGATCGTCGCTGACCAGTTGCAGATCGGCCATCGGGTTAGCGACCGCTGCGTTCGCGTCGATGTTCAGGCATTGCGCTTTCAGGGCGTCGCGCATGGCGATAGCTTCACGGGCATAGCCAACAATACGCGGGGAATCGAAGTTAACGTTGGTCAGCGTGGAGAAGAATGCACGCGGCGCAAAGTTATCAACCTCATGGTCGATGATGCCGTATTCACGTGCCTTAACAGCCCATGCAGACAGACCTTGTAGGGAAGCAATCAGCAGATCCTGCAAATCGGAGGTTTCAGCCGTTTTACCGCACATACCCTGCGCGTAAGAGCAGCCGTTTCCTGCCGGAGTACGGATGGTTTGTTCACATTGCACACAAAACATGGTCACACCTTTTAAAGTTATATTTAATATACATGTTTAAGGTTATGCCTGTGCGCGAAGGGATAAAAGGGATTTCTGCTACAACTTGCAGGGAGATTGATTTAGCGCAATTTTGGCGGTAGATGACTACCGCCAGAGAGGTATTTGTCCTGACGTCAGGCGGAGAAAAACGCCATCAGCAAAGGCACTAACAGACTCAGAATAAAGCCGTGGACGATGGCTGCCGGAACCATCTCCAGACCGCCGCTGCGTTGGAGCACCGGTAAGGTGAAATCCATTGATGTCGCGCCACATAGCCCCAGCGCGGTTGAGCGGCTGCGGCCCACCATTCCAGGAATCAACATAATGGCAATCAGCTCGCGGGCCAGGTCATTAAAGAAGGCGGCGCTACCAATCACTGGCCCGAACGATTCGGTTAACAGAATACCGGACAGGGAATACCAGCCAAAACCTGATGCCATCGCCAGCGCGGTTTTCAGCGGTAAGCCGAGGATCAACGCATTAATAACCCCTGCCAGCATCGAACTGGCGACGACGACCACCGCAACAATCATCCCCCGGCGATTCAGCACAATTTGCTTTAAGGTCATACCGCTGTTGCGCAGTTGAATCCCGACCAGGAACAGTAAAAAGATTAACGTATATTCGCTGGCTTCGGTGGCGTGCTGCAGAATAGGAAGACCGGTGAGGCCGAGCAGAAAACCCACGACGACGACGCCACAAAGCTGGAGCGACTCAAGCGCCATCGCAATTCGCGAGGGTAGCTTTTCTTGCTTGTGGTTATGTCGCCAGGGCAGCGAACGCTCCAGCCAGAACAGCGCCGCGATATTACACAGCAAAATGACCGTCACGCTGACCGCAGAATAATGAAGAATGGCTAACAGGTTGCTGGCGAGATTATCCAGAAACGCCAGGCTGATACCCATAAAAAAGAGAATAAGGTAGACGATCCAGCTCAACAGGCGATTGATGAGTTTTAATGCAGCCCTGTGCCGAAGCGGAATAAGGTAGCCCACAATAAGGGGAACCAGAATGATTAACAGCCCTGAAAACATGAAAACCAGATCCTTGCTGAGAGTAAGACGAAATGCGCCAGCACACACTACTCAATGCAAAGAAGGGAGTAAAGTTGCAAATAAAAGGAAATATAGCGGGGAAAAAAAGACCTGACTTGCGCCAGGCCTTTTTTGTTATCGATTAATCGCGTTTTTCCAGCAAAGTGCGGTAAATAAGACCGCCGAGGACCCCACCGATAATCGGCATAACCCAGAAGAACCACAATTGCTGTAATGCCCAGCCGCCCTGGAAGATGGCTACAGCGGTACTACGTGCCGGGTTAACGGAGGTGTTGGTAACCGGAATACTGATCAAGTGGATCAGGGTTAACGCCAGACCAATCGCAATAGGTGCAAAACCTGCCGGAGCATGTTTATCGGTCGCACCGTGGATCACTAATAAGAAACCAGCGGTCAAAATAATTTCAATTACGACGGCAGAAAGCATTGAATAGCCGCCAGGTGAATGTTCACCAAAGCCGTTCGAGGCAAAACCACTGGCAGTTGCGTCAAAACCAGCTTTACCGCTGGCAATAAGATACAGTGCCGCTGCTGCAACAATACCGCCCACAACCTGAGCGATAACATAACCAATAACGTCTTTTGCCGGGAAGCGACCGCCCGCCCATAAACCGAAGGTCACCGCCGGGTTAAAGTGTCCGCCGGAAATATGACCTACGGCGAATGCCATGGTTAATACGGTCAAACCAAACGCCAGCGCGACACCGGCAAATCCAATACCCAACTCCGGGAATGCTGCGGCCAGAACTGCGCTACCGCACCCACCAAAGACGAGCCAAAACGTACCGAAGAATTCGGCTGCTAATTTCCTGAACATAACCACCTCAATTAAAAGTTCCGGGTTCGTGTTCCTTACCCGGTAATTCATCGCTAAAAGGGACGATGATGAAAGAGCCGGTATTTTAGAAAAAAACATCATCCCTTCGCCAGTTAAATTGATGAAAAAATTTGATTTAAGGCAATATGTTGTGATTCCTTTTTGAATATTGGATGAATGAAGCATAGTTCAATTAGCAAAACGGCGATGATTGAGTTCTGAAATAATATTCCGGGGAAAACATAAGAAGAATATTCTTATATTTTTTGATTTCTGCGACTAACCTCCTGATCATATCGGGTGTCCTGAGCGCCCGCTTGCCGTTATACTCCTGATAACTTGAAGGAAAAAGTTAGCATTTCCGGAGGCTATATGATTCTCGAACGCGTTGAGATTGTTGGATTTCGTGGTATTAACCGTTTGTCGTTGATGCTGGAGCAAAGCAACGTGCTGATTGGGGAGAACGCGTGGGGTAAGTCCAGTCTGTTGGATGCTTTAACCCTGTTGCTGTCGCCGGAAATTGATTTATACCACTTTGACCGCGAAGATTTCTGGTTCCCGCCGGGCGATATACAAGGCCGGGAACATCATCTGCATATCATCCTGACGTTTCGTGAGTCTCAACCAGGTCGTCACCGCGTGCGCAGGTATCGTCCTCTGGAAGCCAGTTGGACGCTGTGTCAGGATGGCTATCACCGCATATTCTATCGGCTGGAAGGTGAATGTGCGGACGACGGTAGCGTTCTGACGTTACGCAGTTTTCTGGATGGCGAGGGCCATCAGCTTCCCCTCGACGACATTAACGATCAGGCGCGGCACCTCGTGCGTTTGATGCCAGTACTGCGCCTGCGTGACGCGCGTTTTATGCGACGGATCCGTAACGGTACGGTGCCGGATTCGGCGGATGTCGAAGTGACCGCGCGGCAACTGGATTTTCTGGCACGTGAACTGGCTACCCGACCGCAAAACCTGACAGATGGGCAGATACGTCAGGGGTTATCGGCCATGGTACAGCTATTGGAACACTATTTTTCTGAGCAGGGTTCCAGTCAGTCCCGCTATCGTCTGATGCGTCGACGTTCCAATAACGAACAACGTAGCTGGCGCTATCTGGATATTATCAACCGTATGATTGATAGACCGGGCGGACGCACGCACCGCGTGATCCTGTTGGGACTGTTTTCGACGCTGTTACAGGCCAAAGGCACGCTTAGGCTGGATAAAGACGCCCGGCCGTTACTGTTGGTAGAAGATCCTGAAACGCGTTTACATCCGATTATGCTGTCGGTTGCCTGGCACCTGCTGAATTTGCTTCCACTGCAACGGGTGGCGACCACCAACTCAGGTGAGTTACTGTCCCTCACCCCCGTGGAACATGTTGTCCGCCTGGTGCGTGAGTCTTCCCGCGTCGCCGCCTGGCGGCTTGGGCCAGGTGGGATCAGCGCAGAAGATGGTCGGCGTATTGCCTTTCATATTCGTTTTAACCGTGCATCGTCGTTGTTTGCCCGCTGCTGGCTGCTGGTGGAAGGCGAAACGGAAACCTGGGTCATTAACGAACTGGCCCGCCAGTGTGGGCACCACTTTGATGCGGAAGGTATCAAAGTCATTGAGTTTGCCCAGTCCGGCCTTAAGCCGCTGGTTAAGTTCGCCCGCCGGATGGGTATCGAGTGGCATGTGCTGGTTGATGGTGATGAAGCCGGGAAAAAGTATGCTGCTACGGTGCGGAGTTTGTTGAATAACGACAGAGAAGAAGAACGCGATCATTTAACCATGCTTCCCGCGCTGGACATGGAACACTTTATGTATCGCCAGGGGTTCGCTGACGTTTTTCACAGGGTGGCGCAAATCCCCGAAAACGTGCCCATGAATATGCGCAAAATTATCTCGAAGGCGATTCACCGGTCGTCAAAACCAGATTTAGCCATTGAGGTGGCGATGGAAGCCGGTCGGCGCGGCGTTGACGCGGTGCCAACGCTGCTGCGAAAAATGTTTTCCCGCGTGCTGTGGTTGGCACGCGGCAGAGCGGATTAGCGGCGAAACATCGACGACAGCTGCGAGTGGATGCTGTCCAGTAGCTGGTAGCGACGGCGGTATTCCGCGCGTTTTTTGCTGGCAATGTCCGCTTCGCTTTTTCGCGCCATTGTGCGTGGGATATGGTAATAGCCGTGACTGTCGCACTCACCGCCAACCGACTCCCAAAATGCGTTGTAGTCGGAAAGTATCACCTTGTTTTTATCGTGGTAACGCGGGCTGCGAAAGATATGCTGTTCATTGCTGACAGCCAGAATTTGTTTAATATTCAATTGTTCTGCAAAGCAGCAAATGGCTTCCATCACAATACGTTTAGGGAAAATCCCGTAGCATGATTTGGTCGCTTTTTGAATTTCTTCATGTGGCAGTAATCGACTGCCTCCCTGTAACCCGCCAATAAACAGTGTGCTGCTTCCTTGATAATTGCACAGCGTAAACGTCATTTCCGCTAAAGTCTCGCCAGCGCTATTGCGTACCAGAATGGTACTTTCACCTTCTTTATCCAGTGAGATAAATGAGCCCAGTATTACGCTAAATATTTCGCTATTTTTGCCTTCAATTTGTGCCAGTTGTAATCCATCCGCACTTAAATAAGCTTTATATTCAGTGGCTGAAAAAGAGCTGCGGATAGCATTGTAATGAAAACGCACAGCATCCAGTTTCATTTTCCGATCAAGGTTTTGTGCGAGATAGGCGCGATGTAGGCGAACCGGCAGACGAGGCTGGCGTGCCAGTACGCTATCGAGATCAGGCCATTGCGCCAGTTCAGTCATCCATTCATGCATTAATCGTGGCATAAGCGCTGAGCGCAACAAAAACTTACGACGGAAGCTACGCTGATGCCAAAATTTTCCAGGGCGCCAATGTCCGGTCATCAGGCTACAAAAGAGGCTAAAACTTGTGGCGGGTTTTGAAGAATGAAAAGTGCTGTCAGTTAGCTGGCTCATAATAACAATCCGATGGATACTCTGGTACTAATTTCAACACAGCGGATCTTAACCATTCATCAATAACTCTGTTATTCTTGCGTTTTTCAACGGCTATTTATTTAACGTTGATGTTTACCACTCCACTCTGGTGGACGTATTGGGGGAAATTGGGACATTTATGAAGCTCAAGGGAAAAATCAAAAAGCGCTATTTTCTCTTCGCCATCATCATTATTGTGGCGATAATTGCACTTTGGCGAACGCTTAATGCGCCTTTACCTCAGTATCAAACGTTAATTGTGCGTCCGGGCGATCTGCAGCAAAGCGTACTGGCAACCGGGAAACTGGATGCGTTGCGTAAAGTTGACGTCGGGGCGCAGGTAAGCGGGCAGTTAAAAACGCTGTCGGTCGCGATTGGCGACAAAGTAAAAAAAGATCAACTGCTTGGCGTTATCGATCCTGAACAGGCGCAAAACCAGATTAAAGAGGTTGAAGCGACGCTGATGGAATTACGCGCTCAGCGTTTACAGGCTGAAGCCGAGTGGAAACTGGCGCGGGTAACGCTTTCCCGTCAGCAACAGCTGGCGAAAACCCAGGCTGTCTCGCAGCAGGATCTCGACACGGCGGCTACTCAGATGGCGGTCAAACAGGCGCAAATCGGCACAATTGATGCGCAAATTAAGCGTAATCAGGCCTCTCTCGATACGGCAAAAACCAACCTTGATTACACCCGCATCGTCGCGCCAATGGCAGGCGAAGTCACGCAAATTACTACCCTTCAGGGGCAAACCGTTATTGCTGCCCAGCAGGCGCCTAACATTCTGACATTGGCAGATATGAGCACCATGCTGGTGAAAGCGCAGGTTTCCGAGGCGGATGTGATTCACCTGCATCCCGGGCAAAAGGCCTGGTTTACCGTACTGGGCGATCCTCAGACGCGCTACGAAGGTAAGCTCAAAGATGTTCTTCCGACGCCAGAGAAAGTGAATGATGCAATTTTCTACTATGCTCGCTTCGAAGTTCCCAACCCGAAAGGGATCCTGCGTCTGGATATGACCGCGCAGGTCCATATCCAGCTCACCGATGTGAAAAATGTCCTGACGATCCCGCTGTCGGCGCTGGGCGATCCTATTGGCAACAATCGTTATAACGTCAGGCTGCTGCGTAACGGTGAAACCCGTGAACGTGAAGTGGTTATCGGCGCGCGTAATGACACCGATGTGGAGATCGTGAAAGGGCTGGAAGAGGGGGATGAAGTCATCACCGGTGAGGGCAACGCTGGAGCGCCAAAATGACGGCATTGCTTGAACTGAGCAATATCCGCCGCAGCTATCCGTCAGGCGAAGGTCAGGTCGAGGTATTGAAGGACGTATCCTTGAGCATTCAGGCCGGGGAAATGGTAGCGATTGTCGGGGCGTCTGGCTCGGGTAAATCGACGCTGATGAATATTCTCGGCTGTCTGGACAAACCCACCAGCGGTACGTATCGGGTTGCCGGGCGCGATGTCTCCACGCTGGATAGCGATGCGTTAGCCCAGCTGCGTCGCGAACATTTCGGTTTTATCTTCCAGCGTTATCATTTGTTGTCGCATTTAACCGCCGCGCAAAACGTTGAGGTGCCTGCAGTCTACGCTGGTACCGAACGTAAGCAGCGCCTGGCCCGTGCGCAAGAACTCCTGCAGCGACTGGGGCTGGGCGACAGATTCGACTATCAGCCTTCCCAGCTTTCCGGTGGTCAGCAGCAGCGGGTCAGTATTGCGCGTGCGCTGATGAACGGGGGACAGGTTATCCTCGCCGACGAACCCACCGGCGCGCTGGACAGCCATTCAGGCGAAGAGGTGATGGCGATTTTGCATCAGCTGCGCGATCGCGGGCATACGGTGATTATCGTCACTCACGACAGCCAGGTCGCCGCGCAGGCCGAACGCGTCATTGAAATTCGTGACGGCGAGATTGTGCGCAATCCGCCGTCGCACAAACCCTCTACCGGGCGCGATATCGCGGAGCCGACGGTGAAAACGGCGTCCGGCTGGGGGCAGTTTGTCAGCGGTTTTCGCGAAGCGCTCACTATGGCCTGGCTGGCAATGGCTGCGAATAAAATGCGAACGCTACTGACCATGCTTGGGATCATCATCGGTATTGCTTCGGTGGTGTCGATTGTGGTGGTAGGCGATGCGGCTAAACAGCTGGTACTGGCAGATATTCGCGCTATTGGCACCAATACCATCGATATCTATCCTGGCAAAGATTTCGGCGACGACGACCCACAATATCAACAGGCGCTGAAGTATGACGATTTAACGGCGTTACAGAAGCAGCCCTGGGTCAGTTCGGTGACGCCTGCGGTGTCGAAAAACCTGCGGCTACGCTATGGCAATATCGACGTGGCCGCCAGTGCTAATGGCGTTAGCGGCGACTATTTCAATGTCTATGGCATGACGTTTAGCGAAGGGACCACTTTTAACGCTGAACAACTGGCGGGGCGCGCTCAGGTGGTGGTGCTCGACAGCAATACCCGTCGTCAATTGTTCCCCAACAAAGCGAAAGTTGTCGGCGAAGTCGTGCTGGTGGGGAATATGCCTGCCACGGTGATTGGTGTTGCAGAAGAGAAACAGTCGATGTTTGGCAGTAGCAAGATCCTGCGGGTCTGGCTGCCTTACAGCACCATGTCCGGGCGAATTATGGGGCAGTCGTGGCTGAACTCGATCACCGTGCGGGTGAAAGACGGTTTTGATAGTGCCCAGGCCGAGCAGCAGCTCACCCGACTACTGACGTTACGCCACGGTAAGAAGGATTTCTTCACCTGGAATATGGACGGTGTCTTGAAAACCGCCGAAAAGACCACACGTACATTACAACTCTTCCTGACGCTGGTGGCCGTGATTTCGCTGGTGGTCGGTGGGATTGGTGTGATGAATATTATGCTGGTTTCGGTAACCGAACGAACGCGCGAGATTGGCATTCGTATGGCGGTTGGCGCCCGCGCCAGTGACGTACTGCAGCAGTTCTTAATTGAAGCGGTGCTGGTGTGTCTGGTTGGCGGCGCGTTGGGCATTAGCTTGTCGATGCTGATCGCCTTTACGCTTCAGCTATTCCTGCCTGGCTGGGAAATAGGTTTCTCACCCGTAGCCTTATTGACGGCGTTTCTGTGTTCGACTGCGACCGGGATTTTGTTTGGCTGGCTACCGGCGCGAAATGCGGCGCGGCTGGATCCGGTAGATGCTCTGGCGCGGGAATAATACCATCGAGATAAAAATGCCAGCCGCAAAGGCTGGCATTTTGACTGCGGGATGTACACAATGAAACAGAAGAGCTATGCGACAGCTTCTGCTTCAATGACAGGCACGATGACGCTGGCATGATTGCCTTTTGGCCCCTGGTGGACATCAAACTGGACAGACTGCCCGGCTTTTAGCGTTCTGTAACCATCCATCTGAATGGTGGAGTAATGGGCGAAAATATCTTCGCCGCCGCCTTCGGGGCAGATGAAACCAAACCCTTTGGCGTTGTTGAACCACTTAACAGTACCCGTTTCCATGCTTCGACATCCTTCGTAAATCTTATATAAGTAAGATGGAATGAACCGGTGGCGGAGTGGGGGCTGTTCAAAACCTCGCCAACTCTCGAAACTACAATTTAGAGAAATCAGGCGAGGCGTCAAGCGCCAGGCTGACGGAATAGGGTAAAAATGCATCAAAATTTGAAGCAGTTAACGCTATTGTCGGTTATGTGACAGATGTCGCGGATGGCACTAATAGATGATAGTTATCTAATACTTGAGGTAGATTGATTGTGCGCATAGGCTGCTTGTCAGCGGCAAGATTTTCTGCCGGAAACCGTAACTGAAGATGACGACTGACAATGGGTAAGACTAACGACTGGCTGGATTTCGATCTGCTGGCGGAAGATAAATTGCGCGACGCGCTAAAACCGCCATCTATGTATAAAGTGATATTAGTCAATGATGATTACACTCCGATGGAGTTTGTTATTGACGTGTTACAAAAATTCTTTTCTTATGATGTAGAACGTGCAACGCAACTGATGCTTGCCGTTCACTATCAAGGTAAAGCGATTTGCGGCGTATTCACTGCCGAAGTGGCTGAAACCAAAGTTGCGATGGTGAACAAGTATGCGAGGGAGAACGAGCATCCGTTGCTGTGTACGCTAGAAAAAGCCTAAATGCAGGCATAAATATTGGGGGAGGTGCCTATGCTCAATCAAGAACTGGAGCTCAGTTTAAACATGGCTTTCGCCAGAGCGCGCGAGCACCGACATGAGTTTATGACCGTCGAGCACTTGCTACTGGCATTGCTCAGTAACCCATCGGCCCGCGAAGCGCTGGAAGCGTGTTCTGTGGATCTGGTGGCGCTGCGTCAGGAACTCGAAGCCTTCATTGAACAAACCACACCCGTATTGCCTGCCAGTGAAGAAGAGCGCGACACGCAGCCCACGTTGAGTTTTCAGCGTGTGTTGCAACGCGCGGTCTTTCATGTTCAGTCCTCCGGGCGCAATGAAGTTACCGGTGCTAATGTGCTGGTCGCCATCTTCAGCGAGCAGGAATCTCAGGCGGCTTATCTGCTGCGTAAGCATGAAGTGAGTCGCCTTGATGTGGTGAATTTTATTTCTCATGGCACGCGCAAAGACGAACCAAGTCAGTCCTCTGACTCTGGTAATCAGCCGAATAACGAAGAGCAAGCTGGCGGGGAGGACCGTATGGAGAACTTCACGACTAACCTTAACCAGCTTGCCCGTGTGGGCGGAATTGATCCGCTCATTGGCCGGGACAAAGAGCTGGAACGCGCCATTCAGGTACTGTGCCGTCGTCGAAAAAACAACCCGCTGCTGGTAGGTGAGTCTGGCGTCGGTAAAACCGCTATTGCGGAAGGCCTCGCCTGGCGTATCGTCCAGGGCGACGTGCCGGAAGTGATGGCTGATTGTACCCTATACTCTCTGGATATCGGCTCGCTGCTGGCGGGTACCAAATACCGTGGCGATTTTGAAAAACGCTTTAAGGCGCTGCTGAAACAACTGGAACAGGATACTAACAGCATTCTGTTTATCGATGAGATCCACACCATTATCGGCGCGGGTGCGGCATCGGGCGGCCAGGTGGATGCAGCTAACCTGATCAAGCCGTTGCTCTCCAGCGGTAAAATCCGTGTGATAGGCTCCACAACCTATCAGGAATTCAGCAATATCTTTGAAAAGGACCGCGCGCTAGCACGCCGTTTCCAGAAAATCGATATCACTGAGCCGTCGGTTGAAGAGACCGTGCAGATCATCAACGGTCTGAAGCCGAAATACGAAGCGCACCATGACGTTCGCTACACCGCCAAAGCGGTGCGTGCAGCGGTCGAACTGGCGGTGAAATACATTAACGATCGTCATCTGCCGGACAAAGCGATTGACGTGATCGATGAGGCGGGCGCGCGGGCACGTCTGATGCCGGTCAGCAAGCGCAAGAAAACCGTCAACGTGGCGGATATCGAGTCCGTCGTGGCCCGCATTGCGCGGATCCCGGAGAAGAGCGTTTCGCAGAGCGATCGCGATACGCTGAAAAACCTGGGCAACCGTCTGAAAATGCTGGTATTCGGACAGGATAAAGCCATTGAGGCGCTGACTGAAGCGATCAAAATGAGCCGTGCTGGTCTGGGACACGAGCATAAACCTGTCGGTTCGTTCCTGTTTGCCGGACCGACTGGCGTTGGTAAGACCGAAGTCACGGTGCAGTTGTCCAAAGCGCTGGGTATTGAGCTGCTGCGGTTTGATATGTCCGAGTATATGGAACGTCACACCGTCAGCCGCCTGATTGGTGCGCCTCCAGGATATGTCGGTTTCGACCAGGGCGGTTTGCTGACGGATGCTGTCATTAAGCATCCGCATGCGGTACTGCTGCTGGATGAAATCGAAAAAGCGCATCCGGACGTCTTTAACCTGCTGCTGCAGGTGATGGATAACGGTACGCTGACCGACAATAACGGGCGTAAAGCGGATTTCCGCAACGTGGTGCTGGTCATGACCACCAACGCCGGCGTGCGTGAAACCGAGCGTAAATCGATTGGGCTGATTCATCAGGACAACAGTACTGATGCGATGGGCGAAATCAAAAAAGTGTTTACGCCGGAATTCCGTAACCGTCTCGACAACATTATCTGGTTCGATCATCTCTCTACTGAGGTGATTCATCAGGTTGTTGATAAGTTTATCGTCGAACTTCAGGTTCAGTTGGATCAGAAAGGTGTCTCTCTGGAAGTGAGTCAGGAAGCCCGCGACTGGCTGGCTGAGAAGGGCTATGACCGCGCAATGGGTGCACGCCCGATGACGCGCGTTGTCCAGGATAACCTGAAAAAACCATTGGCTAACGAACTGCTGTTCGGCTCGCTTGTGGATGGCGGTCAGGTGACCGTTGCGCTGGATAAAGAGAAAAATGAGCTGACCTATGGTTTCCAGAGTGCGCAAAAGCACAAGCCAGAAGCAGCGCATTAATATCTAACCACCTAATGAACCGGGCGTAATGCCCGGTTTTTTTTCGCCTGAAAGTCGTGATTTGAATAGGGGGGGGTAAACGGCAGGCAAAAAATAAGCCTGCGTAAGGGAGATTACGCAGGCTAAGGAGGTGGTTCCTGGTACAGCTAGCATTTATGGGTTATGTTTTTCAGCGGATGGGATAATACCCTTAATGAACGAAGCGGTATGTGATCGATTTCTAAGAATCTTCCGAACGCTGAAAAATAACCGTAATTAACTACTTAGCATGTGGGTTGCGCGTGGACTCACCGGCAAAATTACGCATCAACAATGCATAATTCAGATCGATATCCTCCGGTACAGGCATCCACACTGTGTAACCATCGCCCGGCGCAACCGGCATCGCTTCGCCTTTCGCGTTTTCCATCTGTTCGAGGGTAAAGTTGATGTTGCCCTGTGGGGTCATCAGCTCCAGGCTGTCGCCGACGGTGAATTTATTTTTCACCAGCACAGCCGCCAGTTCACCTTTACGTTCGCCTGTGAATTCGCCGACAAACTGCTGACGCTCGGATACAGAGAAGCCGTATTCGTAGTTCTGATAGTCGTCATGCGTATGGCGGCGCAGGAACCCCTCGGTGTAACCGCGATGCGCCAGACCTTCCAGCGTTTCCAGCAGTTGCGGGTCGAACGGTTTCCCGGCAGCGGCATCATCAATGGCCTTGCGATAAACCTGCGCGGTACGTGCACAGTAATAGTATGATTTAGTACGGCCTTCAATTTTCAGCGAATGCACGCCCATCTGAGTCAGGCGCTCAACGTGGGCAATGGCACGCAAATCCTTCGAGTTCATGATGTAAGTGCCGTGTTCGTCTTCAAACGCGGTCATGTACTCACCCGGACGCTGGGCTTCTTCGATCATAAAGACTTTGTCAGTCGGCGCGCCAATACCCAGCGTTGGCTCAACATTTTGTACCGGGATAGGCTCGTACTTATGCACGATATTGCCCACCACGTCTTCTTTGCCTTCCTGCACGTTGTATTCCCAGCGGCAGGCATTGGTACAGGTACCCTGATTTGGGTCACGCTTGTTGATGTAGCCAGAGAGCAGGCAGCGGCCGGAGTAAGCCATGCACAGTGCGCCGTGAACAAAGATCTCAATTTCCATATCCGGCACCTGGGTGCGGATCTCTTCAATTTCTTCTAACGACAGTTCGCGGGACAGGATCACACGGGTCAATCCCATCTGCTTCCAGAATTTCACCGTCGCCCAGTTTACGGCGTTAGCCTGTACTGAAAGGTGAATGTCCATGTCAGGGAAGTTTTCGCGCACCAGCATAATCAGACCGGGGTCGGACATGATCAGTGCATCCGGTCCCATTTCCACCACCGGTTTCAGGTCACGAATGAAGGTCTTCAGCTTGGCGTTATGCGGGGCAATATTAACCACCACATAGAATTTTTTACCCAGTTCATGGGCTTCATTAATGCCTAGCTGCAGGTTTTCGTGATTGAATTCGTTGTTGCGTACGCGCAGTGAGTAACGCGGCTGGCCCGCATATACAGCGTCTGCGCCATAGGCGAAAGCGTAACGCATGTTTTTCAGCGTTCCCGCCGGGGAAAGGAGTTCCGGTTTAAACATAATTATCTCGTTCTGATGACAGGTCAGACTCGCCTCACTCAATGAGGCGGTTAGGGGAGTGCCCCCATATTAAGGGCGGGCATTGTAGCGCTGTGGGGAAGACAGGTAAAGAAAAACGCCGGGCGACAGCGTGGCGTTACCCGGCTGAGCGAGTCATTATCAGGTTTTATCTTTTATCGTCTGACTTACACCATTGGCCTTAACTGAAGCAATACCGGTCTCGCGCGACTGTTCATTCGCATACAGTTGACTGCTACCAATAATCTGGTGGTTTGCTGCTTTCAGATTGAAATGCAATTTGCCATTAGCTGCCGTTTTTTTCTCATAACGCTCGGCCAGAGGGCTGTTAGCCTGGACAGATGCGATCCCTTTTTCTGCCGCGCCTTTTGTCGTGTAAAGCTCACTGGTAAGGATAGTTTCCCCGTTTCCAGCCTTAAGCACAAAGCGGTACTGATCATCGCTACTCTTGCTTAATTCAAACCAACCAGCCATATGAACTCCTTGATTAAAGTTTTATATCAAACAGTTATTGACGACAGTGTTGCCACAAAGAGTATGAGCGATATTTGGAGAGTTGCTAGTCAACAGGACTCCACGAAGCCGCGGAGTCCTGCAGGATGGGAGTGTTTACGCAATTCGACAGGCGTCGGCTTCCCAGCGATACCCTACGCCATAGACCGCGCGGATAAACGACTGCTCCGCATCCAGCGATTCCAGCTTGCGTCGCAGGTTCTTAATATGGCTGTCGATGGTTCGGTCGGTAACGACACGGTAATCGTCATAGAGATGATTGAGCAACTGTTCACGGGAGAACACTTTTCCCGGTTCATGCGACAACGTTTTGAGTAAGCGAAATTCAGCAGGCGTTAAGTCGAGCATTTTCCCACGCCAGGACGCCTGAAAACGACCTTCATCGACGATCAACGGGCTGTCAGCATCCATCTGTTGCAGTTCGCGCTGCGGCTTGCAACGGCGCAGAATCGTCTTCACGCGAGCAACAACTTCACGCGGGCTGTAGGGTTTGCAAATATAATCATCCGCACCGATCTCCAGCCCCAGCAGGCGATCAATTTCTTCTATCTTGGCGGTTACCATCATGATGGGGACTTCAGAGAATCGGCGGATTTCCCGGCACAGAGTCAGGCCGTCGGTACCAGGCAGCATCAGATCCAACAAGATCAGGTCGGGCGGCGTCTGACGCACGTAAGGAAGAACCAGATCGCCGTGGCTGATGAGCGTAGGAGCGTAGCTTGCCGCACGCAGATAGTCGATAAGCAGTTGCCCCAGCTTGGGCTCGTCTTCCACGATCAGAATACGCGGCGTGTTTTCATCAATGGGTAACTCAGTCATACATCTCTCTGTAAATCGCGTTCCAGCGGTAATGTTACTGTAATGCTAACCCCGCCAAAAGGCGAATGGGCGGCGCGAATCAGACCATTATGCGCCTGTACGATATTGACGCAAATTGCCAGCCCCAGCCCGGAACCACCGCTGGCACGGTTACGCGAGCCTTCGGTGCGATAAAAGCGTTCAAACAGCTTCTGTAACTGGTCGTCACTTACGCCGGGAGCGGAATCAGCGAAGGTTAATAAAACCATACGCTCGCGTTGTTCGGCGCTGATGTGCAGCCCGCCGCCGCTGTCGGTGTAGCGCAGACTGTTTTCCAGCAGATTGTTGAACAACTGCATCAGACGATCCCTGTCGCCAAATACCGTCATGCTGTCCGGGAGTGAAAGTTGTATCGTCAGTCCACGGCTGGCAAAGCGTTCACGAAATGCGCCACTTGCCACTTCCAACAGCGGGATGAGATCCAGCGATGTTTTCTGGTAGGCCAGCGCGCCTTCATCAGACATGGAGAGCTGATGCAGATCGTCCACCAGCTTGGTGAGCGTACCCACTTCAGCCTGCAAAGAGGCAACGGAGTCAGGGGTGAACTGGCGTACGCCATCCTGAATGGCCTCCAGTTCACCGCGCAACACCGCTAACGGCGTACGCAGTTCGTGAGAAATATCGGCCATAAAGTCACGACGCATCTGCTGGTTTTTTTCCAGCGTACTGGCAAGCTGGTTGAAGTCCTGCGCCAGCTTGCCCAGCTCATCCGTACTGGTCGGCGCAACGCGAGTGGTGAAATCGCCAGCCGCCAGTTTGTGCGTGCCTTCTACCAACCGCTTGACCGGGGCCAGCAGGCTGCGCGCCAGCGTAAACGTTGCCAGCGCCGCCAGGATCGTGGAGAGCGCGACGATGAGCCAACTGGAACGCCTTTGCTGCATGTCGAAATTGATATCCGTATTGCGCGTTAAGCGTTCCACGGGAGAGGCAATCACGGCACCGACTTCGCTACCGTTGACGCGGATCGGATGGCGCATACCGTCACGGGGAACCGGAGCACGCGGACCGACCAGCACGCGGGCATTTTGGTCGACAACCCAAAACTGCGTACGCCAGCCGTGCGGCGGCATGCCGGGGCCGGGTTTATCATCGTCGTTGTCGTGTTCAAAAGAGCGCAGGATCTGAAAAACAAACCGATCGTTATTGCGTAAGAATCGCCAGTTGCCGTGCTGTTCATACTGCTCGCTTAATGCGTCGCTGAGCATTTGCAGCCGCTGTTCGTTACCGTGCTTGATATAGTCAATAAAACCGCGTTCGAAGCTTATGCGTACGGCCCAGTGCATGCTGATCAGCAATACGATGCAGGTGGCGAAAATCGCCAGAAACAGTTTGCCGGTGATACCGGGCCGCCAGAACTTCATCAGGTGCTCCTCTTGCGCCGTGAAATCACCGCGTTGGTTTGCGTGTCGTTCGGCACGCGGGCAAAAATAATGGCGGGCAGCGCGATAATGAATGCGATGCACAGCCAGGTATACATAAAGACGGTATGCGTACTTCCGCTGTCGATGACGCTATGCTGCTGACCGAACATACCTAGCAGCAGTCCCGCGATGGTCACCCCGATACTCATCGACAGCTGCATGATCATTGACAGCAGGCTGTTACCACTGCTGGCGAGATCGTCAGGCAGGTCTTTTAACGTCAGGGTGTTCATGGATGAAAAGCGCGTTGAGTTGACCATTCCCTGTAAGAACAGTACGAAGGGCAGGGCGTAATACCAGCCGAGCAACGCGGTGGTCATCAGCAGCAGACTGACCAGCGACAGGCCAAGCGTTGTAGCGACCAGTACGCGACGGTAGCCAAAGCGGTTAACGACCTGCACCACAATGCGCTTCATGCCCATACTGCCGAGCACCATCGGGATCATCATCAGCCCGGCATGAAAGGGGGAAAAACCGAGGCCTATTTGTAAAAACACCGGCGTCATAAACGGCAGCATACCGCTACCGATGCGTCCGGCAAAACTGCCGAAAAGACCCAGCGAGAAGCTCGGTGTGCGAAACAGATTCAGGCTGAACAGCGCGCGTGGATTACGATGGGCGTGTTTCAGATACAGCGCAATAGCCAGCACTCCGCAGATAACCAACGCTGCCAGCGAGAGACTGGAGATGCCGGTTCCTTTACTGCCATCAAGTGCCAGCGTCAGTACCGCCATGCCGACTGCCAGCATCGCAAATCCGGAGAGATCGAAGCGTCGGGTTTGCATGGTGTAGTTGGGCATCAGCATTAACGTCGCTATCGCGCCGACAATACCAACCGGAATGTTAATCAAAAATATCCAGTGCCAGGAGGCGTACTCAACCAGAATACCGCCTAATGCCGGTCCCAGTAGCGGGCCAATCTGACCGGGCAATGTGACAAACGTCATCGCCGCCATATATTGCTCACGCGGGACGATTTTCATCACCGTTAGCCTGCCGACCGGCACCATCATCGCACCGCCAATGCCTTGTAAGACGCGCGCTATCACCAGCTCGTTGAGTGTGCTAGACCCGGCGCAAAACAGCGAGCCAAGCGTAAACAGGATGATGGCGGTGAAGAAGATATTACGCACGCCAACTTTGTCCGCCAGCCATCCGCTGGCGGGCAGCATCACGGCAACGGTTAAAACATATGACACAATGACCATATGCATGTGTAACGGGCTTTCCCCGAGGCTTGCCGCCATCGAGGGAAGCGCAGTATTCACGATGGTGGTATCCAGCGACTGCATAAAAAAGCCGAATGCCACAATCCAAAGCTGCCAGCGGGTGCTGTCGGGAAGTTCTGTCATAACTCTGCTACCGGTTTGCTGTTTTTACGCGAAAAACGCAGACGCAGACGGTCGAAAAAGAGATAGACCACGGGCGTGGTGTACAGCGTCAGGAGTTGACTCACGACCAGCCCGCCGACAATGGTTATCCCCAAAGGTTGACGTAGTTCGGAGCCATCCCCGGCGGATAACACCAGCGGCAGCGCGCCAAACAACGCCGCCAGCGTGGTCATCATGATTGGGCGAAAGCGCAGCAGGCAGGCCTGGAAAATGGCTTCTTCCGGCTGCAGCTTGCCGTTTCTCTGCGCTTCCAGCGCAAAATCGACCATCATGATGGCATTTTTCTTCACAATGCCAATTAATAGCATTATCCCTATCAGGGCGATTAGGCTGAACGGGGCATTGAACAGCTCAAGCGCCAGCAAAGCCCCGACGCCAGCTGAAGGTAGCGTGGAGAGAATGGTCAGGGGATGAACATAGCTTTCATACAGCATACCCAGAACGATGTAGACCGTGGCAATGGCGGCGATAATCAGGATCACCTGTGAGTTCATGGTGTCCTGAAATACCTGTGCCGTGCCGGCAAAGCTACCGCGAACCGTGGAGGGGACGCCGAGCTGGGTCATGGTTCTGTTGATAGCCTCTGTCGCCTCAGACAGTGAAGAACCTGTTGGCAGGTTAAACGACACGGTTGAGGCAGCGGACAAGCCCTGATGGTTTACCGACAGCGGGGCATTCGCCGGTTGCCATTTGGCAAAGTACGATAGCGGGATTGCCTTACCGTCATTGTTGATGACGAACATTTTATCCAGCGCACTGATATCCTGGGTGTAACGTCGATCGACCTCCATCACCACTTTGTACTGGTTCATCGGTTGATAAATAGTTGAAATTTGCCGTTGTCCAAACGCGTTGTTCAACAGGCTGTTAGCGGCTGCAACGTCGATCCCCAGACGAGACATGGTGTCGCGATCGTAGACCAGGTTCATTTCCGCGCCATTGTCCTGCTGATCTGAGTTGACATCCGCCAGTTGGGGCAGGGCGGCAAGCGCCTTACGGATCTTCGGCTCCCACTCGCGCAGTGCCGCCAGATCGTCGGAAAGCAATGTGTATTGATAGCTGGCATTGGCCTGGCGGCCGCCGACGCGAATATCCTGCACCGCCATCAGAAACAGATTCGCGCCAGGCTCTTTTGCAAGCGCGACGCGCAGGCGGTCGATCACCTGCTGAGCGGTTTCACCGCGCTCATCGCGTGGCTTGAGGGTGATAAACATCATCCCGCTGTTAACCCGGGAACCGCCGGTAAATCCGGTGACGTTATTCACCGCCGGGTCGTCGCGGATGATCTTCATAAAGTCCTGCAGTTTGCCGCGCATCGCCTGGAAAGAGATGCTCTGGTCGGCCTGAATCCCCCCCATCAACACGCCCGTATCCTGCTCCGGGAAGAAGGTTTTGGGGATGGAAATATAAAGCCAGATATTCAGCGCAATGGTGCCAAGTAACACCACGCCCACCAGTCGCGTATGGCGCAGCACCCACTTAAGCGAAGTGCCGTAACTCTGTTGCAGTGCCACCAGCACACGACCAAAACCTCGTTTACGAGACTGTTCACGCGGGGCGCTGGATTTGAGCATCCAGCCACACATCATTGGCGTTAATGTCAGCGACACCAGCAGCGAGATACCGATAGCAACTGACAGCGTGACGGCAAATTCGCGCAGCAAGCGCCCAGGCAATCCGCCCATTAACAGCAGCGGGAGGAACACCGCTACCAGCGACAGGCTCATTGAGAGCACCGTGAATCCCACTTCGCGCGTACCTTGTAGCGCCGCCTGCAGTGGCTTCATTCCCGCTTCCAGGTGGCGGGCAATATTTTCCAGCACCACGATCGCGTCATCAACGACAAATCCCGTGGCAATGGTCAACGCCATTAATGACAGGTTGTTCAGGCTGAATCCGCACAGATACATGGCGGCAAAGGTACCGATCAGCGAGACCGGAACCGCTACCGCAGGGATCAGGGTCGCGCGCCCGGAGCGCAGGAAAACAAAGACCACCAGAATAACCAGCGCAACGGAGATAATCAGCGTCTGTTCGACTTCCTCCAGCGAGGCGCGAATGGTCGGTGAACGGTCCTGGGCAATTTGCAGATCGATGGCGGCCGGGACCAGCGTTTGTAACTCCGGTAATTTGGCCCGAATGCTGTCTACCGTCTGAATAATATTGGCTTCTGGCAGCTTGCGGATCATCAGCAGGATAGCCGGTTTAGCGTTGGTCATCCCCGCGTTACGTACGTCCTGCACCGAGTCGCTCACAGACGCAACATCGCCCAGCCGCACCGCAGCGCCGTTATTGTAGTGGATGATAATCGGCTGGTACTCGGCGGCGGTTTTCAGCTCATCGTTGGTTTGTACCTGCCAGCGGTGGGTATCATTCTCGATGGCTCCCTGCGGCTTACGCACATTGGCGTTAGCAATCGCGCTACGCACGTCGTCCAGCGACACGCCCTGATTAAACAGCGCTTGCGGGTTAAGCCCTACGCGCACGGCAGGCAGAGAGCTGCCCCCAACGTCGACGTCACCCACGCCGTCGATTTGCGCGATGGTCTGTGCTAATTGGGTTGATGCGAAATCGTACAGCTCACCCTGCGAGTAAGTGTCCGACGTGAGCGTCAGGATCATGATTGGCGCATCGGAAGGGTTGGCTTTGCGGTACGTGGGGCGGCTTGGCATGCCGCTGGGTAGCAGGCTTTGCGCTGCGTTAATCGCGGCCTGAACATCCCGCGCCGCGCCATTGATGTCACGGTCGAATTTGAATTCAAGAATAATGCGCGTACTGCCAAGGGAACTGCTCGAGGTCATTTCGTTCACGCCCGCGATGCGCCCCAGTGAGCGCTCCAGCGGGGTGGCTACCGAAGACGCCATCGTTTCAGGGGAAGCGCCGGGTAATGATGCGCTGACCATGATCACCGGGAAATCCACCTGCGGCAGCGGAGCTACCGGCAGCAGACGAAAGCCCAGTATCCCGCACAGGGTGATGGCCACCGAAATGAGAATGGTCGCCACCGGACGATGAATGAAAAGCGCGAAAAATTTCATCTACGCTTCCTCTTCCTGGCGCGGGAAGCGGCTTTTCACGTACAGCGACAGACGGTCAAACAGCAGATAAATCACCGGGGTGGTAAACAGGGTTAATACCTGGCTTACCAGCAGACCACCGACCATACCAATTCCTAATGGACGACGTAATTCGGCCCCCACGCCGGTACTTAACATCAGCGGCAACGCGCCGAGCAGTGCCGCCAACGTAGTCATCAGAATCGGGCGAAAACGCAGCAGACAGGCCTGGAAAATAGCGTCGCGTGGGGTCATGCCCTGTTCGCGCTCCGCGGCAAGGGCGAAGTCGATCATCATGATGGCGTTTTTCTTGACGATACCGATGAGCAAAATAATGCCGATAATCGCGATGACGTCCAGTTCACTGCCGGCAATCATTAACGCCAGGAGGGCGCCGACGCCCGCCGTGGGTAGCGTGGAGAGAATGGTAATCGGGTGAATAAAGCTCTCATACAGCACGCCGAGGACGATATACATCGCGACAACCGCAGCCACAATCAACCAGATGGTATTACCCAGTGCGGCCTGGAAAGCGAGCGTACTGCCCTGGAACTGGGTGGTAATATTTGCTGGCAGATTGAGCGTTTTTTCGGCATCCAGAATTGCCTGCACCGCATCGCCCAGCGAATGACCGTCCGGTACGTTGAACGAGATGGTGGTGACCGGGAACTGATCGAGGTGGTTAATCGACAGCGGAGCGAAACGCTGTTCAATGCTGGCGATTGCGCTAAGCGGAACCACGCCGCCGTCGCTGCTGGTCAGACGGATAGTGTCCAGTGCAGCAAGCCCCGGCGTACTGTTGGTGTCATGTTCCAATACGACGCGATACTGGTTGGCCTGGGTGTAGATGGTTGAAATCAGTCGCTGGCCGAAGGCGTTGTACAGGGCGTTATCGACATCCGCCATGCTGATGCCTAAACGGCTGGCGCTATCGCGATTGACGTTCACATACGCCACCAGCCCTTTGTCCTGCCAGTCGCTACTGACATCGGACAGTTGCGGTAGCTGGTGTAGTTTTTCTAACAGCTGTGGAACCCAGGTGCTGAGGGCATCAAGGGACGTTGCTTGCAGCGTAAACTGATATTGCGTCCGGCTGACCTGGGTATCAATCGTCAGGTCCTGGGTGGGCTGAAGATAGAGATCAACGCCGGGTACTCTGTCAACCGCGTCCTGTAGGCGTGCGATCACTTTCTGCACGCGATCGTCGCGATCGTCCAGCGGCTTAAGGTTGATTTGCAGACGCGCGCTGTTCAATGCCGGATTAGTACCATCCACGCCGACAAAAGCGGTCAGGCTCTCTACCGCCGGATCTTGAAGGATGACATCGGAAACCTGGCGCTGGCGCTGGGCCATGCTGGCAAATGAACTGGACTGCGGCGCCTGCAGCGTACCCTGGATGATGCCGTTGTCCTGGATCGGGAAGAATCCTTTGGGGATAAAGACCCATAACATAACGCTCAGTGCCAGCGTGCCGAGCGCCACGCCCAGCGTGAGCCACGGATGGTTCAGCACTTTTGCCAGCCAGTGACCGTACCCGGCAATGACGCGATCGAACATACGCTCCGAGGCACGGGAAAAGCGGTTTTGCTTGCGCAACGAGGCCTGATTAAGCATGCGCGCGCACATCATCGGCGTGAGGGTGAGCGAGACGACGGCGGAAATCAGAATTGCCACGGCCAGCGTAACGGCAAACTCGCGGAATAATCGGCCAACGATATCACCCATAAACAACAGCGGGATCAGCACGGCGATTAGCGAAAATGTCAGAGAGATGATGGTAAAACCAATCTCACCAGCCCCCTTCAGGGCGGCAGTCAGCGGTTTTTCGCCTTTTTCGATATAGCGTGAAATATTCTCGATAACCACGATAGCGTCATCCACTACGAATCCTGTCGCGATGGTTAGCGCCATTAGGGTCAGGTTATTGATGGAGAAATCAAGAAATACCATCACCGCGAAGGTGCCGATGAGCGACAGCGGAACGGCGACCGCAGGAATAATCGTCGCCGGAATATTGCGCAGGAACAGGTAGATGATCATCACCACCAGCGCAATCGCCAGCATTAGCTCAAACTGGGTGTCTGCAACGGACGCACGAATATTGGTCGTACGATCCGAAAGCACGCTGACCTTAACTGATTTGGGCAGGCTTTCGGTGAGCTGCGGCAGCATTTGACGGATACTGTCTGCCGTGGAGATGATGTTCGCCCCAGGCTGGCGCTGAACATTCATTACAATGGCTTGTTGCTTATTGGCCCATGCGCCCAGCCAACTATTTTCTGCCCCTTGTTCGACGGTGGCGACATCGCCCAGACGAACCGGCGCACCGTTTTTATAGGCCACGATGAGCTGGCGATATTCGTCTGCGGACTGCATCTGGTCGTTGGCGGAAAGGGTGACAGCACGCGTTGGGCCATCAAGACTCCCTTTTGCCGAATTGACGTTAGCCCCGGTAATGGCTGTACGGATGGTTTCGCTGGTCAGACCGAGTGCGGCAATAGCCTGTGCGTTAAGCTTCACGCGGACCGCCGGTCGTTGCCCGCCGGAAAGTGTTACCAGACCGACACCGGAAACCTGAGAGATTTTCTGCGCGACGCGGGTTTCGACCATATCTTCCACCTGCGTCATCGGCATGGCGCTGGACGTGACCGCCAGCGTCATGATCGGTGGATCTGCCGGGTTTACCTTGCTGTAGACTGGCGGATTGGGCAGATCGCCCGGTAATAAATTGGTGGCGGCGTTAATCGCCGCCTGAACTTCCTGCTCGGCAACATCCAGCGGGAGTGTCAGTTGAAACTGCAACGTGACGACCGATGCGCCGCCGGAACTTTGCGAGGACATCTGTTTTAAGCCGGACATCTGTCCGAACTGACGCTCAAGCGGCGCGGTTACCGCCGAGGTCATGACGTCCGGGCTGGCGCCAGGGTACAGCGTAACGACCTGAATCGTGGGGTAATCGACTTCCGGTAAGGCAGCGATCGGCAGGAAACGATAACCGATAATACCGGCAAGCAAAATCGCGACCATCAGCAGCGTGGTGGCGACAGGTCGCAGAATAAACAGGCGTGATGGCCCGCCTGTGTTGTGCGGAGGTAACACCTGCATCAGGAGTTAGCTCCTTTTTTGCCGTATCCGCGGGGCGCAGTTTTCTGGTCCTGAGCTGAGGCGTCATGCGCCTCTACAACTTCTACTTTTGCGCCTTCCGTCAGGCGGTCAATACCGTCGGTTACGACCCGATCACCTGCGGACAACCCGGCGGCGATCACTACTTTTTGGCTATCCTGAATACCTGGTTTAACCAGATGTTTGCTCACTTTATTCTCGCTGTTCAGCACCCAGACAAAATGGCCCTCATTGCCCATCTGCAGGGCGGCCGTTGGGATCACCACGGCGTTTTGTTCCGTGTCGACCAGCATGCGGGCGTTAACGAACTGGTTAGGGAATAAAGCATCATCCTGATTGTCAAAACGGGCTTTAACTTTGATGGTTCCGGTCGTGGCATCAATCTGATTGTCGAGACTGAGCAGGACGCCTTCGCTCAGTTTTTGCGAATTGGTTCGGTCCCAGGCTTCGACCTTTAACGGAGTCCCCGATTTTTGCGCCCGCAACACGGTGGCAATGTCGTTTTCAGGCAAGGTGAATATCAGGTCGATAGGATGGGTTTGCGTAATGACGACGATTCCGGTGGTATCGCCGCTGGAAATTTGGTTACCGACGTCGACCTGCTTCAGACCGACACGCCCCTCTACAGGCGCGGTTATCCGGCTCCAGTCAAGCTGCAATTGGGCGCTGGCGACGCTGGCTTCATCGGCTTTGATTGTCCCTAATGTTTCATTTACCAGCGCCTGCTGGGCATCCAGCTCCTGGCGGGAGACCAGATTAGTTTTCACCAGCTGTTGATAGCGGGCAAGATCGCGACGGGCATTTGCCAGCGTGGCTTTATCTTTGGCCAGTTGGCCCTGCGCCTGAGCCAGAGCAACTTTGAACTGGCTGGGATCTATCTCTGCCAGCAGGTCGCCGGCTTTTACCTGCTGTCCTTCCTCGAAGTGTAAGGCAATGAGCTGACCATCCACCCGGCTACGTACCGTGGCGGTATTTGCGGCAGTAATGGTACCCAGTCCTGTCAGGTAACGCGGAACGGCTTCCATGGCGGCGGTGGCAGCCTGAACGGGAGCCAACGGCCCGGAGCGCATTCCACGCCGTCCCGAACCTGGCGTGTGCTGCGCTGGTTTGGTCGCGCCCGGTGCGTTTTCCTGGGCGTCGTTACGGCTTTGCCAGAACCAGATGGCGGCGACGGTGGCCACAACGATCGCGATTGCTATCACCCAGCGGGATTTTTTACTGCCTTTCATTGTTATAAGTTTCTCATCCTGAAACGATTCGCGGAATGATACTAGTTTAGCCAGCGAACAAGGGAGAAAAATGGAGGAATTATGAAACACTGTCGGGATTCGTCTGAATGCCGATGCGGCTTTGCGAAGCGTTACGCAACAATCGGTGGTGAAGATAGCGAATACGTGATTGTGCGTAAGAGTGCTGACAAGGCAAAAAGGAGGAAAGCCAGAGATTTCAGCGGGACGCTGGAACGGAAAAGCCCCTCCCGAGGAAGGGGCCAAAATAGGGAAAGGGTTATGATGAAGCAGGTCATCATCCTGGTGATACTCTTAGTGATTAGCTTACCGGCTTACTAAGACACCAGGGGGAGGAGAAGCTCTCCCTAACCCTCACTCCTGTAAATAAGCCACAGCAATGGTGATGTCAATACGCGTACTTTTCAGCATGCGAGCCGCTTAGCGGAAAACAACGTCAGCCCAGCGGGCCAGTCCGGCAGTAACGGAACCGAAATCATCGCCCCCCGCGATCGGAATCCCGGGAAGTTGCTGGGCGAGGGCTTTTTTAATCAGCGGCGAACGCGCGCTACCGCCGGTCAGGTAAATCACGTCCGGTTTTTCCTGCGCGTTTTCCAGCGCCAGTTGAACCTGCTCCAGAATGCGCGCCAGGGGCTGATTGAGCGCAGCTTCCAGCCCGTGTTGACTGATATCGGTTGCCAGCGTGTTGCTGATAAACGGTATCGCCGCCGTCACAATGGTCTGATCGGAAAGCGCGATTTTGCTCTCTTCTGCGCTGCGCACCAGGCGATAGCTCAGACGCTCGCGCCAGACTTTAAGCAGTAGGGCGACTTTATCGGCTTCTTTCGCGTCGCGGACAAGATCGTTGAGCAAGCGACCGTTGGCGCTACTGTAGAAGTCACTTTGCGCGGGAACATCGTTGATCGCGACCGCGTTCCACCAGGGCAGAATAGGTAAGGCGATCCCTTTTTCCGTTTCTCCCCCCATACCGAGCAGCGGCATCAGATGTTTAAACGCCAGCGCAATATCCAGATCGTTCCCGCCAACGCGGCAGCCGCTGTGCCCCAGCAGGCTGTTTTCGCGATCGGCGCGCTGATGCCATTGCGGCCCCATCAGCAGCAGTGAACAGTCGGTTGTACCCCCGCCAATATCCACCACCAGCACGCGTTTTTCTTCCTGCAGCGTGGCTTCGTAATCCAGACCCGCCGCTACCGGCTCGTACTGGAAGACGACATCCTGAAAACCGGCGCGTTTGGCCGCACGTTCAAGAATACCCTGCGCCTGGGCGTTGGCATCATCGCCCCCTAACCCCTGGAAGTTGATGGGACGACCAATAACGGCCTGGGTGATGGCTTCCGGCAACTGATTTTGTGCCTGGTTGCGTATGTGCAGCATCATCGCGCAGACCAGATCTTCAAACAGCGCAACCTGCTGCGGCTTCAGACCGCTGGCACCCAAAAATGATTTTGGCGATTTAACGAAGTACACCTCTTCCGGGTCTTCAATATATTGACCCAGCGATGCCAGACCGAACTGCACGCTGTTGGCGTTAACGTCGATGTCTTCTTCGCGGTTATAGCGCATCGCGCGGCGAAGCAGCGCCTGCGTTTCGTCGTCCGTGGTTGGGATGTCGTGATGGCGATACAGCCACTCGCTGACCGCTTCGCGCGTTGGCGCGCACAGCATTGAAGGCAGAAGCGTGCTGTTATTTTCCATTTTGAGCAGGTGAGGCTGCCCGTCACGCATAACGGCCACTGAACAGTTTGCCGTACCGTAGTCAAAACCAATAAACACCGTAAAAATCCCCATGCCAGTGAAGAAGGGGCGTGACTTTAACGAAATGTTGACGCTCCGACAACTGGAATATGAAAGCAAGGCGCATCGATTGAATACCGTTTATGCTGTAGGTTTGCATAAAAAGGAAAACTGAATGTTCACGCTGAGCTGGCAACCGCCTTATGACTGGCCCTGGATGCTGGGATTTCTTGCCGCCCGTGCGGTTAACGGTGTCGAAACGGTGGAGGAACTGAGTTATGCCAGAAGCCTGTCCGTAGGGGAGCATCGGGGTCTGGTGCGCGTCGTACCGGATTTGCACGCCAATGTGCTACACGTGACGTTAAGTTCGGGATTACAACCCGTCGCCCCCGAGTGCCTGGCGAAAATAACCCGCTTGTTTGATCTTACCTGTTGCCCGCAGCAAATAGTCAGCGCGCTGGGAAGCCTTGGTGCGGCGCGTCCGGGACTGCGCCTGCCGGGATGTGTCGATGCTTTTGAGCAAGGGGTACGGGCGATTTTAGGGCAGTTAGTCAGCGTGGCTATGGCGGCAAAACTGACGGCGAAAGTCGCCCATGCTTATGGCGACACGCTGGAGGATGCGCCAGGTTATGTTTGTTTTCCCATGCCTGAAGCGCTTGCTGACGCCGAACCGCTGCACCTGAAAGCGTTAGGGATGCCGCTCAAACGCGCTGAAGCGTTGATTCACCTGGCGCGTGCAACGCTTGAAGGAACGCTTGCGACAGTAGCGCCTGACGATATTGAGCAAGGCGTTAAGCAACTACAAACGTTTCCCGGAATAGGGCGCTGGACCGCCAACTATTTTGCGCTGCGTGGTTGGCAGGCGAAGGATGTTTTTCTGCCGGATGATTATCTGATTAAACAGCGTTTTCCCGGCATGACGCCAGCCCAGATCCGGCGGTATGCAGAGCGTTGGAAACCCTGGCGCTCCTATGCACTCTTGCATATCTGGTACACGGATGGCTGGCAACCGTCAGTTGATGGCGAAATTACTGGTATTCAGTAGCAGATCCAACGGTTGGGCGTTGGCAATAATGTCGCCATAAATCATGTCAATACCGATGCCAGAAAGCGCATCCATGATAAGCGGCAACTGCACCGGACCGGCGATGCTTTTAATGTCCAGACGCTGGGCATGTCCCTGGATAATGGACACCCACATCTCGTCAATCAGGTCTCCGTGAGCGCTGGCGCTTAGCTCGCTGTCAAGCAACAGGTAATCGACAATGTGGTATTTCAGATTGTCAAAAAGCTCTAAATCACGACCGACCTGACTTAACACAATTCGACAACCGAACTGACGTAGCCGATGCAGGGCGGATATCGCCTGCGTTGGATTCGTTTTGATGACGCTGGCCGGAACGGTCAGGTGCAGCAGCCGTGGCGGTAACGGGCTATGTTGCAATTGTTCCAGCAGCTCATCAACAAGTTCTGAATTGAGCAGCCCGGCGGCGGAAAGGGGGAGCGCAACACTGAGGCCCTTGCTGGCGACTGCCGGGGCAGCATTCTGGAAGAATTCGCTGAATACCCGACGGTCGAGCGCTTGATTCAATGTGGGATCGACCAGCCCGGTACGGAATGTTTGCTCTTCAATCACTTCGCCTTCAGCGGTCCCTAAGCGTAGCGATATAAGCCAGAAGCTAAACGTCTCAGGTATACGTGGAGAAGCCACGCCTCTGGCGATCATCAGCATGGGGCTATGCATAATGGTATGCTTTTGTTCGTCCAATGACAGTTGGCTACGCGCGGCATGCGCCTGGCTTTGCTGGGGTTCATAGACGCAGACACGCCCACGTCCGCTGTTTTTCGCCGCGTAGCAGGCGATATCCGCCTGAGACATGACGTCAGTCGCGATATGGTTTTTGTCATCAATCAGCGTAATTCCCGCACTGGCGCCAATGCGGTGCAAGCGGCCATCCCACATGAAGTGGTAATCGTTAATAGCACTGATGATGCGACCTGAAATGAAGCGGGCGCTTTCGATATTACAATCTGGCAGCAACAGACCAAACTCGTCGCCGCCAAGGCGCGCCAGCATATCGCTGGACCGCAGCATGCTTAGCATCAGTGAAGAGAGTTCGCGCAGCAGGGCATCGCCTGCGGCATGACCTGCGCTATCGTTCACCGCTTTAAAACGATCAAGATCGATAAAAACCAGCACATGACTTTGGTGCGCGTCGTGCACCGTATGCAGCAACTGTTTGAGATGGTTTTCAAAGCTGACCCGATTGGCCAACTGCGTCAGGTCGTCATGCGAAGCGCTGTAGCTAAGCTGGCGCAGCATCTTACGTGACTCGGTGACATCCTGAATAACCAGCACTGAGCCAATGCTGCCGCCATCAAGGGTGCTGAGGGGCGTGATGCTGTACTGAATGTCATAACTGTTGCCGTTGCGACAATGCAGGACGACTTCTTGTTCCATTGCCTTACGCGACATGTCGGCACTGTAGATATTTTCCATCAGCGGACCGTTATCGCCGAAAGTAATACGCAGTACCGTCAGGAGCGGAATGCCAATTGCGTTTTCCTGCTGCCAGCCGCTCATTTTCTCAGCGACCGGATTCATAAAGGTCACATTCATGTCGACATCAATACAAATCACCGCCTCGCCGATGGAGTCCAGCGTAATATGCAAACGCTCTTTTTCTTGGAACAGCGCTTCGTTGAGCTGCTTCACCTCGGTCATATCCATATTGATGCCAAGTAAGCGTTCAACTTCACCGTCTTTATTCAGTACCCGGTTGGCCAATGAGCGGATATGCCGTATGCCACCTTTTACCGCGATACGAAACTCAAGCTTAAACGGGGCTCGTGCGGCCAGCGAATCGCGAATCACATTTTCGGCGTGTTCGCGATCTTCAGGCACAACGCATTCATACCAGACTTGCCAACTGGGTTTGATATGTGCCGGGACTTCGTAGAGATCGAACATACGCTTATCCCAACTGATCACATCAGGCTGCAGTTCCCATTCCCAAATGCCGATCCCCCCGGCTTCATTAGCGAGCGTAATGCGCTCCATCAGCCGTTTGTTCATCCACTCGGTGTGCTTCAGATCGTTAATGTCCTCAATCTGCGCAATAAAGTAGAGTGGGGTGGTGTCGCTATGGCGCACCAGCGAAACGGCCAGCAAGGCCCATACCACCTCGCCTGCGCGCGTGTAATAGCGTTTCTCCATGGAATAGCTGTTAATTTCCCCGCGCGCCAGCATGTTTAACTGTTCGAGGTCATTGTTCAAATCTTCCGGCCAGGTTAATTGCTGGAAGGTGAGCGAACGTAGCTCCTCCTGGCTATAGCCCAGAAACTGGCACAAGGCTTTATTGGCCTGTAGCCATTGCCCCTCGGTCCCGACCAGCGCCATGCCAATTGCGGAATATTCCATAGCATTGCGAAAGCGCGCTTCGCTTTCTGAGATGTGCTTGCGTTCTGCCCGAAACGCGTACATCACCATGGTCATCATATTGGCTGGCAACAGGATCATCAAAAACGGCAGCCACGGTATGCTGGTCATCATGTTCTGTTTGGGGGTGTAGAGCAGCGAAGGGTCAGCGGCCAACATCAGCGAAACCATCATCACGGTGCTGAGGAAAATTAAAAACGCCTCCATACGCGGCAGACGGACAGCGCTCCACATCAACAGGACAATAACGCAGGTAAACGGCCATGGAATGAACATCATCGACAGCCAACTGAACGTTAACGTCACCAGAAGCGTAATCAGAGTTTCAAGCAGTAATCGCGGATTGCGGTGGCGCAGCAGATAATGTGGCTTAAACAGTAAACCTAATGGTACCAGCGCCAGCGCGCCGATGGATTCTGACAGCACCCAAATGAGGAAGGTATTTAACGACGTTTCTTGCGGTAATAATAACCAGAGTAATACGCCGCCCAGCAGCGGAGGGACCACTGCGCTGCCGAATGCCAGGCGCGCCCAGTCGTTGAGATTTTGTAAAGGATTGTACCAGGGCAGCAGTTTGCGCAATAACATTGCCCCCACGACAGCCTCAATAATGTTGATGGCCGTGTAGGTAAAGCTAAGTGACTCGCCGGGGAAGAAGAGCAAAGAACCCGCGATGTTACCCAATGAGCACGCCAGCGCGATCCCCGGCCACATTTTTCCCGCATGACGGTAAAAAGCCACCATCATGATTGAGGTCGGAAACCACAGCGGCGCCAGCTGCGCACCGAAACGAGACAGTTCCAGCGAGAACAGCGTAAAGATGAAAGCCACCAGACCTAAACTGGCCAGGCGCAGTAGAGGATGAGGTAAGGTAACTAAAACATGTTGGGATTGTTTACTCATTACCACTCTACCCAAATAGCCGTTGTCGCCCAGTAGAGATGCCGGACGCATCACATTTAATCTGGGTTTATGCTAGTACAAATAATTTACAATTTATACGCCAGCTGCTCATAAATTAACACTCTCAAGCTATTAATTACTAAGGCTGGCGAATAAATGTAGCGCATGCTTTAAATATGACCGTTTTAATTTGCGACAGGGAAGGCATTGGTGCAGCCTGGGCTGGCGTCGCGCCGCTGAAATCCCTATAATTGCCGCGTTTGGCGTTTCGGCGCCGCCCTTCCTAACATCCAGGTTAATCAGGTCGCTAAATTTATGACTGATCAGTCCCATCAGTGCGTCATTATCGGCATTGCCGGCGCATCGGCTTCCGGCAAGAGTCTTATTGCCAGTACTCTTTATCGCGAATTGCGTGAACAAGTCGGTGACGAACATATTGGCGTTATTCCCGAAGACAGCTATTACAAAGATCAAAGCCATCTATCGATGGAAGAGCGTGTAAAAACCAACTACGACCATCCGAACGCGATGGATCACAGCCTGCTGTTCCAACATCTGCAAACGCTGAAACGCGGTAGTGCCATTGAGCTGCCAGTGTACAGCTACGTTGAGCACACGCGCACGCAAGACACTATTCATATCGAACCCAAGAAAGTCATCATCCTGGAAGGCATTTTGCTGCTGACGGATGCGCGTTTGCGTGATGAGATGAACTTCTCTATTTTTGTTGATACCCCGCTGGATATTTGCCTGATGCGCCGTATCAAGCGCGATGTGAACGAACGTGGTCGTTCAATGGATTCAGTGATGGCGCAATATCAGAAAACCGTCCGTCCGATGTTCCTGCAATTTATTGAGCCTTCAAAACAATACGCCGACATCATTGTGCCGCGCGGGGGTAAAAACCGCATCGCCATCGATATTCTGAAGGCTAAAATCAGTCAGTTCTTTGAATAAGTTCAGCGAATTGTGTACCGTTCAGTGATAACCTGGTTCACCCTTAATGCACCTGGCATTAAGGGGTTGAAGCACGAAAGGAGAAAGTGCCATGCGTTTATGTGACCGAGATATTGAAGCCTGGTTGGATCAAGGTCGTCTGTCGATCAATCCACGCCCTCCTGTCGAGCGAATCAACGGCGCCACGGTAGATGTGCGCCTTGGCAACAAATTCCGTACGTTCCGCGGGCATACGGCGGCGTATATCGATCTGAGCGGACCGAAAGATGAAGTCAGCGCCGCGCTGGATCGCGTGATGAGTGATGAAATCGTCCTCAAAGACGGCGAGGCATTTTTCCTGCATCCGGGCGAACTGGCGCTGGCAGTGACGTTCGAATCCGTGACGCTGCCTTCCGATCTTGTTGGTTGGTTAGATGGCCGTTCTTCGTTGGCGCGTCTGGGACTGATGGTACACGTCACCGCACACCGTATCGATCCGGGCTGGTCTGGCTGCATCGTACTGGAGTTTTACAACTCCGGAAAACTACCGCTGGCCCTGCGTCCTGGCATGCCGATTGGCGCATTAAGCTTCGAACCGCTTTCCGGTCCGGCGGCGCGACCTTACAACCGTCGTCAGGATGCAAAGTATCGCGATCAGCAGGGCGCCGTTGCCAGCCGGATCGATAAAGACTGAGTATTTTCAGTCCATTGGGGATAGCATGAGACGATTTCTGACGACGCTGATGATTCTACTGGTCGTGCTGGTGGCCGGTTTTTCTGCGTTAGTACTGTTGGTGAATCCGAATGATTTCCGCGCATATATGGTCAAGCAGGTTGCTGCGCGTAGCGGATATCAGCTGCAGTTGGATGGCCCTCTGCGTTGGCACGTATGGCCTCAGCTGAGTATCCTCTCGGGGCGCATGGTGTTAACGGCTGAAGGCGCCAGCGAACCCCTGATTCGTGCCGACAATATGCGTCTTGACGTCGCGTTGTGGCCGCTGTTGAGTCACCAGCTCAGCGTGAAGCAGGTGATGCTCAAAGGCGCGGTGATTCAACTGACCCCGCAAACTGAAGCGGTGCGCGGCAAAGATGCGCCCGTTGCCCCAAAAGACAATACCTTGCCCGACCTGGCTGAAGACAGAGGATGGTCGTTTGATATTGCCCGCCTGCGTGTTGCCGATAGCGTTCTGGTATTCCAGCATGAAGACGATGAACAGGTCACGGTTCGCGATATTCGTCTGGATATGGAACAGGATAACCAGCACCGCGGCACGTTTGATTTCTCCGGGCGCGTTAACCGCGATCAGCGTGACCTCGCGTTATCCTTCAACGGCAGCGTTGATGCCTCCGACTATCCGCATAACTTATCCGCGAATATTGAGCAGCTAAGCTGGCAATTGCAGGGGGCCGATCTACCGGCGCAGGGGATCAAAGGCCAGGGACAGTTTCAGGCGCAGTGGCTGGAAGAGAAAAAACAGCTCGCGTTTAGCCAGATTCATTTGACCGCTAACGACAGCTCTCTCGCCGGGCAAGTTCATGTGACATTGTTGGATAAACCAGAATGGGCCGTCGACCTGAGGTTTGGTCAGCTCAATCTGGACAATCTGCTCGTACAACGTGAGGCTGTGACGACGAACGGTGAGGTTCAGCAAGGTCAGAGTCAGTCAACGCTGGCGCGCCCCGTCATTGCTTCCCAGGTTGATGCCGTTTCGTATCAGGGACTGAAGGGATTTTCGGCAGACATCGCTTTGCAAGCTGACAAAGTGCTGTGGCGGAAAATGGCGTTTGACAATGTCTCGGCAAAAATTGACAACCAGTTCGGCTTGTTGAACGTTACGCAGTTGCAGGGGAAAAGTGACGGCGGGCTGGTGTCGCTTCCTGGTATGCTGGATGCCAGAAAAGGACAGCCGCGAGCGGTCTTCCATCCGCGCCTGGAAGGCGTAGAAATTGGTACTATCCTGAAAGCCTTCGACTACCCCATCGCCCTCACCGGTAAGCTGTCACTGGCAGGGGATTTCTCTGGCTCAGATATTGATGCCCAGGCGTTTCGTCATAGCTGGCAAGGGCAGGCCCATGTCGAAATGAGCGATACGCGAATGGAAGGAATGAACTTCCAGCAGATGATACAACAGGCCGTCGAACGTAGCGGTGGGGATGTTAAAGCTCAGCAAAACCTGGATAACGTGACCCGGTTGGATCATTTTGTAACCGATATGACGCTGGATAACGGCGAGGTTACGCTGGATAACATGGCGGGTGAGTCGGCGATGCTGGCGCTGACCGGCAAGGGAACGCTGGATCTGGTGAAGCTGAATTGCGACACGCTGTTTAACATTCGCGTGCTGGGTGGCTGGGATGGCGAAAGTAAGCTGATTAACTTCCTGAAGGCTACCCCGGTTCCTCTCAGAGTCTACGGTCAGTGGCAGGCGCTAAACTACAGTCTGCAAGTCGACCAGATTTTGCGTAAGCATTTGCAGGATGAAGCGAAACGTCGCCTTAACGATTGGGCCGATCGCAATAAAGACTCCCGCAACGGTAAAGATGTTAAAAAGTTGCTGGATAAACTCTGATTCATATTGCCGGATGGCGGTTGATGCCGCCTCCGGCTCGTGATTTACACCTCGTAATCCATCTCTTCTTCACTGTGCAGCGGTATCAGTTGGACTTTTTGCACGCGATGATTTTCCACCTGCAGGGTTTTTAGTCGATAGTCGCCGACCTGAACTTCCTCCCCGGTTTTCGGGATGCGCTGCAAATACTCCATTAACAGTCCGGCAATGGTGTGATATTCACGCTTATCATCTAACGGGATAGGCACGTACTGCACCAGATCTTCCAACGGCATGTGTCCGTTAGCGGTCCATGAACCATCTGCGTTTTTCTGAATGTCATGGCGGGCGTCAATCTCCTCTACCTCATTTGGCAGGTTACCGGCGATGGTTTCCATCACGTCACTGAGCGTTACAATCCCTTCAACTGACCCAAATTCATCGGCCACAAAAGCGAAGTGCGTCCGGGCGTTACGGAACTGCTCAAGCGCCGGAAGCAGCGGCAGAGTTTCCGGGAACACCAACGGCTGGCGAATCAAGACGCGTAAGTCGAGCGGCTCGCCGCGAAGAGATTGCTGTAGCAGGTCGATGACATGCACCACGCCCAGCAAGTCTTCCTGCTCATCTTCGCCGGTGACTACCAGACGCGTATGCTGGTTTTTTTCCAGCAAAGCGCGGATTTCTGTTTCCGGGGCATTGAGGTCGATGTGCTCAATATCATGGCGCGAGGTCATGATGCTGCTGACCGTACGCTGATTAAGGTTCAGCACACGTTCAATCATCCGCCGTTCCTGAGGGGCAAAAATTTGGCCTTCATGATGGTCTGCCAGCATTGCCGCGGTTTCGGCATCCAGTTCGGCGTCTTCTTTTTGCCCGCTCAGCAGTCGCATTACCGCCTCGGCGGTGCGCTGGCGCAGGGTATGGTTGGCTGACAGGAAGCGACGGCGGTTAAAGATAGCTAACTGGTTCAATGCTTCTATCATGACCGAGAAGCCGATGGCGGCGTACAGGTAACCTTTCGGAATATGGAAACCAAACCCATCGGCGACCAGACTGAAACCAATCATCAGCAAGAAGCTCAGGCACAGAATGACGATAGTGGGATGGCTGTTGACAAAGCGCGTCAGCGACTTGCTGGCAAGCACCATCAGGCTGATGGCAATAATCACCGCGGCCATCATTACCGCCAGGTGATCGACCATCCCCACGGCGGTAATGACGGAATCCAGGGAGAAGATGGCGTCCAGCACGACTATTTGCGCGACGACGCCCCAGAACTTAGCGCCTTTACGCTGGGTCGGGTTCTCGCTGTCTTTGCCTTCAAGCCGTTCGTTTAGCTCCATGGTGGCTTTAAACAGCAGGAAGAAACCGCCGAACAGCATGATCAGATCGCGCGCGCTGAAGCTCAGGCCGCGAATGCTGAACAGCGGCGTGGTCAGCGTTACCAGCCATGATATTGATGCCAACAGCAGCAGGCGCATGACCATCGCCAGCAGTAGCCCGGTAATACGCGCCTTATCCCGCTGGGCAGGAGGCAGTTTCTCCGCGAGGATGGCAATAAAAACAAGATTATCAATGCCAAGAACAAGTTCGATCACGATTAGCGTGACGAGTCCGGCCCAGATTGACGGATCGGCAATCCATTCCATAGTAAATGCTATACCCATAGTTGTATGACAATTGTCACAATTCGATCATGGGTAAAACTGGCGAAAAATGCAATGGCGAGGAGGGATTTCTCTGTAGCCTATTACAACCAGGTACGGGATATTAGCCTTAATGTAACTACAGGAAATAATATTATTAATTCAAAGCTCTTTAAGAAATATCGCAGGTGGGATATTTCTATATTAACGTTGTCAATATCAATAAAATCCTAAAAATATACAAATTCAACGCTTAATATTAATCTTAAAAGCAAGTTGTCGGTAACTTGTTACCTTGCCTGATATTCGCTTAGCTGCAACAATTCCTCCGGTAATAATCAAAAGATAAATATTTCCTTATCAACCAGCGGCGCTATTCCTGATGCGTTCCCGCTGTGAATGTGATGAAAATAAAGGGGAAGATAAAAATTTAAATTAATCAGTGCATTGGTAGCTAATGAAGCCAGGGGCGGTAGCGTGTCTGGTCGCCTGAGACGAGCCTAAATTATTCTGTCAAGAGACCGCAGATGAATTCATTTTTTTTAGGACAGATGCCAGTTAAATTCCTTTTCAATTAACGGCAAGGTAAATGCGTACAGGCGAAGTCGCTATTTAGATCGCACGTGATAATTACTCTGCCAAAGTGATAAATAATCAATGATGAAATCCAAACTTAAATTGATGCCTGTATTGGTATCGGTAATCTTGATAAACGGTTGTACCGTGCTTCCGGGCAGCAATATGTCTACGATGGGCAAAGATGTGATTAAACAGCAGGACGCTGATTTTGATATCGATCGCATGGTGAATGTTTATCCACTCACCCCACGACTGGTCGAACAATTACGTCCCCGACCAAATGTTGCGCAGCCTAATATGTCTCTCGACCAGGAGATTGCCGGGTATCAGTACCGGGTCGGCCCGGGCGATGTCCTGAATGTCACCGTCTGGGATCATCCTGAACTCACCACGCCGGCCGGGCAGTATCGTAGCTCAAGTGATGCCGGCAACTGGGTGCAGCCTGATGGCACCATGTTTTACCCCTACATCGGCAAAGTTAGCGTGTCAGGGAAAACGTTGGCCGAAATTCGTAGTGATATTACCGGGCGCTTAGCGAAGTACATTGCTGACCCGCAGGTGGACGTTAATATCGCCGCTTTCCGTTCGCAGAAGGCCTATGTCTCCGGGCAGGTGAACAAATCCGGCCAGCAGGCCATCACCAACGTGCCGCTTACCATTCTCGATGCCATTAACGCCGCAGGCGGTCTCACCGAGGCGGCAGACTGGCGCAACGTTGTACTGACTCATAAAGGGCAGGAGCAACGCATTTCACTGCAAGCGCTAATGCAAAATGGCGACCTGAGCCAGAACCGTCTGCTCTATCCTAGCGACATCCTGTTTGTTCCGCGTAATGACGATTTGAAAGTCTTCGTGATGGGGGAAGTGAAAAAACAGAGCACCCTCAAAATGGACTTCAGCGGTATGACGCTCACCGAAGCGCTCGGCAACGCGGAAGGTATCGACCTGACCACCTCCAACGCCAGCGGCATTTTCGTTATTCGTCCATTGAAAGGCGAGGGCGGGAACAACGGCAAGATTGCCAATATCTATCAGCTTGATATGTCCGATGCGACATCGCTGGTGATGGCGACGTCATTCCGACTCCAGCCATACGATGTGGTGTACGTCACTACCGCGCCGGTTGCTCGCTGGAACCGTTTGATCAATCAGTTGCTGCCGACTATTAGCGGTGTTCGCTATATGACGGACACGGCCAGCGACCTTCACAACTGGTAATCGTCATGTTTAACAAAATCTTAGTTGTCTGTGTGGGGAACATTTGCCGCTCTCCGACGGCAGAGCGCTTGTTAAGGCAATTTCACCCGGCGCTGACGGTCTCTTCTGCCGGCCTTGGGGCGTTGGTAGGCAAAGGCGCGGACCCGTGCGCCATCAGCGTGGCGCAGGCGCACAACCTGTCACTGGAGAATCATTGTGCCCGGCAGATCTCGGGACGAATGTGCCGGGAGTATGACCTGATCCTGACCATGGAAAAACGCCATATCTCTGCCCTGTGTGAAATGGTGCCGGAGATGCGCGGCAAAGTGATGTTGTTTGGTCACTGGGACAGCGAGCGCGAAATTCCCGATCCGTATCGTAAAAGCCGTGATGCGTTTGACGCGGTGTACGCATTACTTGAACGGTCTGCACGCCAATGGGCTCAGGCACTGAACGCAGAGCAGGGAAAACAATGACAGAAAAAGTAAAACAGTCTGCTGCGCCGGTAACGGGCAATGATGAAATCGATATTGGCCGTCTGGTGGCAACGGTGGTGGAAGCCCGCTGGTGGGTGCTTGGTATTACTGCGGCATTTGCATTATGCGCAGCGGTTTACACGCTATTTGCCACTCCGATCTACAGTGCGGACGCGCTGGTGCAAATTGAGCAAAATACCGGAAATTCACTGGTGCAGGATATTGGCTCGGCGTTGTCGAACAAACCTCCGGCCTCTGAAGCGGAAATTCAGCTCATCCAGTCACGGCTGGTATTGGGGAAAACGGTAGACGATCTCAACCTGGATATCGCGGTTACCAAAGATACGTTCCCCATTTTTGGCGCGGGTTGGGATCGGTTGATGGGGCGCCAGAACGAAACGGTTAACGTGACGACTTTCACGCTGCCAAAGGCAATGAATGAACAGACCTTCACGCTAAGCGTGCTGAATGACAAAAGTTATCAGCTGGTGAGTGACGGAGGTTTTAGCGCCCAGGGGCAGGTTGGGCAGGTGCTGAAACATGACGGCGTGACGATGCTGGTCGAGGCTATCCATGCCAGCCCTGAGAGCCAATTTACCGTCAGCAAATTCTCCACGCTGGGCATGATCAACACCCTGCAAAATAATCTGATGGTGACGGAAACCGGCAAAGACACTGGCGTACTGAGCCTGACCTTTACCGGCGAAGACCGCGAGCAAATCCGCCAGATCCTTGACAGTATTACCCGCAACTACCTGCAACAAAACGTGGAGCGTAAATCTGAAGAGGCCGCCAAAAGTCTGGCGTTTCTGGCAAAGCAGTTGCCCGAGGTACGTAACCGGCTGGACGTTGCCGAAAACAAGCTGAATGCCTTTCGTCAGGACAAAGACTCCGTGGATTTGCCGCTGGAAGCCAAAGCGGTGCTGGATTCCATGGTGAATATTGATGCGCAGCTTAATGAGCTGACCTTCAAAGAAGCGGAGATTTCCAAGCTGTTCACCAAAGCGCACCCTGCGTACCGCACCTTGCTGGAAAAACGCCAGGCGCTGGAAGATGAGAAAAGCAAGCTGAACGGGCGCGTAACGGCGATGCCGAAAACGCAGCAGGAAATTGTCCGCCTGACGCGTGACGTGGAGTCCGGCCAGCAGGTCTATATGCAGCTGCTGAACAAGCAACAGGAGCTGAAGATTACCGAGGCCAGTACGGTCGGAGATGTGCGCATCGTCGATCCCGCGATTGCCCAGCCAGGCGTGCTGAAGCCGAAAACGACGCTGATTATTCTCGGTAGCATCATTCTTGGTTTGATGCTTTCAGTGGTGGGCGTACTGCTGCGTTCCCTGTTTAATCGCGGCATTGAAAGCCCACAGGCGCTGGAAGAGCATGGTATCAGCGTGTATGCCAGCATTCCGCTATCAGAATGGCAAAAAGCTCGCGATAACGTGCAAACCATTAAAGGCGTGAAACGCTACAAGCAAAGCCAGTTGCTGGCGGTGGGGAATCCGACGGATCTTGCGATAGAAGCGGTCCGCAGCCTGCGTACCAGCCTGCACTTTGCCATGATGCAGGCGCGCAACAACGTCTTGATGCTGACCGGCGTCAGCCCGTCAATTGGTAAAACGTTTGTCTGCGCCAACCTGGCGGCGGTCGTTAGTCAGACCAACAAACGCGTGCTGTTGATCGACTGCGACATGCGCAAAGGTTATACCCACGAGCTGCTGGGGACCAATAACGTTAACGGTCTGTCTGAGATCCTCATCGGCAAGGGGGATATCTCATCCAGCGCGAAACCGACATCGATTCCACATTTCGATCTGATCCCTCGCGGACAAATTCCCCCCAACCCCTCCGAACTGCTGATGAGTGAACGCTTTGGCGAACTGATTGCATGGGCCAGCTCGCACTATGACCTGGTGCTGATCGATACCCCGCCAATACTGGCGGTGACCGACGCGGCTATCGTGGGTCGTCACGTTGGAACCACGCTGATGGTGGCGCGTTACGCGGTCAACACGCTGAAAGAGGTGGAAACCAGCCTGAGTCGCTTCGAGCAAAACGGCATTCAGGTGAAAGGGGTGATCCTGAACTCGATCTTCCGCCGTGCCAGCGGGTATCAGGATTACGGTTACTACGAATACGAGTACACCTCGGATACGAAATAGATTACGAACATTGCCGGATAGCGGCCCACAAAAACATATTTATACCCTAAATAATTCGAGTTGCAGGAAAGCCAACGCAGATGCAACTTGAAGTATGACGGGGATATCTGGGAAACGAAAATGACGATAGACAACCCGCTAATTTCAATTTATATGCCCACCTGGAACCGTCAGCAACTGGCCATCCGGGCGATTAAATCGGTACTGCGCCAGGACTATCCTCACTGGGAGATGATCATTGTGGATGATTGCTCTTCCTCGTATGAGCAACTGCAGCAATTTGTTGAAGAGCTCAACGATCCGCGTGTGTCGTATACGCGTAATCCCACTAACTCCGGAGCCTGTGCGGTGCGTAATCAGGCCATCATGCAGGCCAGTGGGCAATATATTACGGGTATTGATGATGATGATGAATGGACGCCGAACCGCCTGAGCGTATTTCTCAATTATCGCCATCATCTGGTGACGCGGGCGTTTCTGTATGCCAATGACTATGTCTGTGAAGGCGAAGTATATTCGCAGCCGACCAGTTTGCCGCTCTATCCGAAGGCCGTTTATTCACGCCGTAAATTTTATAAGCGCAATATTATTGGTAATCAGGTGTTTACCTGGGCCTGGCGGTTTAAAGCATGCCTGTTCGATACCACGCTGAAAGCGGCGCAGGATTATGACATTTTCCTGCGCATGGTGGTGGCGTATGGCAAACCGTGGAAGGTAAAAGAGGCAACGCAGATCCTGCATGTGAATCACGGTGAAATGCGTATTACCTCATCCCCGCATAAATTCTCTGGCTACTTTCAGTTCTACCGTAAGCACAAAGGCAAATTTGACCGGGCCAGCAAGAAATATCAGCTGTTTACCCTCTACCAAATCCGCAATAAACGGATGAACTGGCGCACGTTGCTGACGCTGCTTTCTGTTCGCAATAGTAAGCGCCTGGCCGACGGACTGCGAGGACGCTAAGTATGCTGGAAGATTTACGCGCGAACGGCTGGAGTCTGCGACCCTGCTGCATGGTGGTGGCCTATCGGATTGCCCATTTTTGCTCCGTCTGGCGTAAAAAAAATGTCTTGAACAACCTGTGGGCGGCGCCGGTGCTGGTGATGTATCGCCTTATCACTGAATGCGTGTTTGGCTATGAAATCCAGGCCGCTGCATCTATTGGTCGTCGTTTCACCATCCATCATGGCTATGGGGTGGTGATCAATAAACACGTGGTGGCGGGGGATGATTTCACCCTGCGCCACGGCGTCACCATCGGCAATCTTGGCGGCAACGATCTGTCCTGTCCGGTCATCGGTAACGGCGTTGAGCTGGGGGCCAATGTCACTCTGCTTGGCGGCGTTGCCATTGGCGATAACGTGACGATTGGCGCCGGGAGCGTCGTAGTGGACAGCATCCCGGACAATACGCTGGTCGTGGGCGAGAAGGCACGGGTGAAGGTAATAAAATGAAGATATTACAGTTTAATGTGCGACTCGCAGAAGGCGGGGCGGCAGGTGTGGCGTTAGATTTGCATCTGAGGGCGCTGGAAAAAGGGCTGTCATCGCATTTTGTCTACGGCTATGGCAAAGGCGGTAAGAAAAGCGTCAGCCATGCGAATTACCCGCAGGTTATCAAACATACGCCACGTCTGACGTCGGCGGCGAACATTGCGCTGTTTCGTTTCGCGAACCGCGACATGTTTGGCAATCTCGACAAGTTGTACCGTACGGTAACCCGCACTTCCGGCCCGCTGGTACTGCATTTTCATGTGTTGCACAGCTACTGGTTGAATCTGGAAGAGGTGGTCGCCTTTTGCCAAAAAGTGAAGGCGCATAAACCGGATATCACCTTCGTCTGGACGCTGCACGATCACTGGAGCGTGACCGGGCGCTGTGCCTTTACCGATGGTTGCGAAAGCTGGAAAACGGGCTGTCAGAAATGTCCAACGCTCAGTAACTATCCGCCGGTAAAAATCGATAAAGCCCATCAACAGTTGCCTGGTAAACGGCAGATGTTTCGCGCCATGCTGGCGCTGGGCTGCCAGTTCATCTCGCCCAGTCAGCATGTGGCCGATGCATTCAACAGTCTGTATGGCGTCGGTCGTTGCCGCATTATTAACAACGGCATCGATGTGGCAACGGAAGCCATTCTTGCCGAACTTCCCGCTAAGCATGAGGAAAGCGGCAGACCGAAAATCGCCGTGGTGGCCCATGACCTGCGCTATGACGGAAAAACCAGTCAGCAACTGGTGCGAGCGATGATTGCGCTCGGAGACAAAATTGAGCTGCATACCTTCGGCAAATTTTCTCCGTTTGTCGGGGATAACGTCATCAATCACGGGTTTGAGAGCGATAAGCGCACGTTGATGAGCGCGCTTAACGAGATGGATGGGCTGGTGTTCAGCTCGCGCGTTGATAACTACCCGCTGATTCTGTGTGAAGCGCTTTCCATCGGCGTACCGGTTATTGCTACGCATAGCGATGCCGCGCAGGAAGTGCTGGCGAAATCGGGCGGCAAAACGTTCAGCGAAGCGGACGTTTTGCACCTGGTGCAACTGAAAAGATCAGACATTGCGCAGGCGGTATTTGACACGTCGCTTGCCGCGTTCAGCCAGCGCAGCCGGGTGGCATACAGTGGGCAACAGATGCTGGAGGAGTATGTCTCGTTCTATCAGAATCTGTAGCTATCTGGTGCTACCGCTGCTTTATCTGCTGGTTAACGTCAAACTCGCCCAGCTTGGCGAGAGCTTCCCGATAACTATCGTCACGTTCTTGCCCGTTCTGCTGTTGCTGTTTGTCGAGCGCATCAATATTAAAAAATTAATGATTGCGCTGGGCGTGGGGGGCGGACTGACGGCGTTTAACTATCTGTTCGGACAATCACTGGATGCCAGCAAGTACGTGACGTCCGCAATGCTGTTTGTCTATACCGTGGTGATTATCGGTATGGTGTGGAGTATTCGCTTCAAAACCATTTCGCCGCATAACTACATTAAGATCTTGCGTTTTTTCTGGCTGGTTGTGGGCCTGGTGGTGGGGTTAGCTGCGGTGGAAATGGCGCAGATAATTCTTAGTGGCGGCAGCAGTTTAATGGAAGTTATTTCGAAATATCTTATTTACAGTAATAGCTATGTTCTGAACTTTATTAAGTTTGGTGGGAAGCGTACCACTGCACTCTATTTCGAACCGGCATTCTTCGCTCTGGCGTTAATCTCAATTTGGCTCAGTATCAAACAGTTTGGTATCAAAACGCCTAAGTCCGATGCTATGATTCTGGCAGGGATAATATTATCAGGATCGTTTTCAGGGGTAATGACATTTATTTTGTTTTACCTCCTGGAGTGGGCGTTCCAGTATCTGAATAAAGATGCGATAAAAAAGAAGTTGCCGCTGGCGATAATCTCATTAAGCGTGTTTGTTGTTGGTGTGATATTTGCGTTGCCGTACATCGCGACACGGCTTGGAGATTTAGGAACTGAAGGCTCATCATCGTATTATCGTATCGTGGGACCATTAGTAATGGTCGGTTATTCATTACTTAACGTTGATGGGGTAGTGAGATTCGGCTCACTTTATGAATATGTTGCGTCATTCGGAATTTTTAACGGTGCAGATGTTGGTAAAACGATAGACAATGGCTTGTATCTGCTGATTATTTATTTCTCATGGTTCGCGGTGATATTAGCCCTGTGGTACATGGGGAAAGTCATGAAGATGATGATCAATGCGTTTGGTGATAATCAGAATTATCGGGTGCAGCTTTATCTTTTTACGCCGCTGTCGCTGTTTTTTACAGGTTCAGTATTTAGTCCGGAATACGCATTTTTAATTGTATGTCCGTTTATTTTGCGCAAGGCGCTGAATATAGCGAGGTAGAACGCATGCTGCTCAGTATTATTACCGTCGCCTTTCGTAATCTGGAAGGGATCGTCAAAACTCACGCGTCGTTAGCTCATCTGGCGCAGGCGGGTGATATCAGTTTTGAGTGGATTGTTGTTGATGGCGGCTCCTCTGACGGTACCTCGGCCTTTCTTGAAGAGCTCAGTGGAGAGCACCGGTTACGGTTTGTCAGCGAGCCGGATAAGGGCATCTATGATGCAATGAACAAAGGTATCGCTATGGCGCGCGGGCGGTTTGCGCTGTTCCTCAACTCCGGGGATATTCTGCATGCAGATGCTGCTCATTTTATCAGCCAGCTAAAAACGCAGAGCGATAAAGCGATGGTCATTGGCGATGCGTTGCTGGATTTCGGTAATGGTAACAAAATTAAGCGGCGGGCCAAGCCGGGTTGGTATATTTATCACAGCCTTCCCGCCAGCCATCAGGCCATCTTCTTTCCTCTCTCTGGACTGAATGTCTGGCGCTATGATTTGCAATATAAGATATCGTCTGATTACGCGCTGGCAGCCAAATTATACAAGTCAGGTTACGCGTTTAAAAAGCTGAGCGGGCTGGTGTCAGAGTTTTCCATGGGTGGGGTGTCAACGACGAATAATCTGGAATTGTGCCGGGATGCAAAAAAGGTACAGCGCCAGATATTACACATGCCAGGTTTTTGGACTGGGTTGTCAGAATATTTACGTCTGCGCACAACCGGTAAAACAAAAACCTTATATGGAAAAGCGTAAGGGTACATTATGCAGGATTTAAGCGGCTTCAACGTGCCGGGAGGTTTTCGCGGCGGCGGTGCCATTAAAGTGCAATTATGGTGGGCAGTGCAAGCCACATTATTTCGCTGGTCCCCGCAGGTAATGTATCGCTGGCGTGCGTTTTTATTGCGAATGTTTGGCGCAAAAATAGGAAAAAACGTAGTTATTCGACCTTCAGTAAAAATTACTTATCCGTGGAAATTAACCCTGGGAGATTATTCCTGGGTGGGTGATGACGCGGTTTTATATACGCTGGGTGATATTACGATTGGTGCGCACGCGGTTATTTCGCAAAAAAGTTATTTATGCACCGGGAGTCATGATTACGCCAGTCAACATTTTGATATTAACGCCACACCAATTGTAGTTGGTGATAAATGCTGGCTGGCGACAGATGTCTTTGTCGCGCCTGGCGTGACGATTGGCGATGGCACCGTCGTCGGAGCACGCAGCAGTGTATTTAAATCGCTGCCAGCCAATGTCGTTTGTCGGGGAAATCCCGCAATAGTTACACGCGAACGCGTCGAGAAAGTTACTCCCTGAGGGGATCATTTAAGAGGTAATAACATGTCAAAAGTCGCTCTCATCACTGGCGTAACCGGGCAGGATGGTTCTTACCTGGCAGAGTTCCTGCTGGAAAAAGGGTATGAAGTACACGGTATTAAGCGCCGCGCTTCATCATTCAACACCGAACGTGTGGACCACATCTATCAGGATCCGCATTCGGGCAATCCCAAATTCCATCTGCACTATGGCGATTTGACGGACTCCTCCAACCTGACCCGTATTTTACAGGAAGTGCAACCGGATGAGGTCTATAACCTGGGCGCCATGAGTCATGTCGCGGTGTCGTTTGATTCACCGGAATACACCGCGGATGTCGATGCTATCGGCACCTTGCGTTTGCTGGAAGCTATCCGCTTCCTCGGGCTGGAAAAGAAGACCCGTTTTTATCAGGCTTCCACCTCTGAACTGTACGGCCTGGTACAGGAAATCCCGCAGAAAGAGAGCACGCCGTTCTACCCGCGCTCGCCGTATGCCGTTGCTAAGCTGTACGCCTACTGGATAACCGTCAACTACCGCGAATCTTACGGTATGTATGCCTGTAACGGTATTCTGTTTAACCACGAATCTCCGCGCCGCGGCGAAACCTTTGTCACGCGCAAAATTACGCGTGCGATCGCCAACATCGCGCAGGGGCTGGAGTCTTGCCTGTACCTGGGCAATATGGATTCGCTGCGTGACTGGGGGCATGCCAAAGATTACGTCAGGATGCAGTGGATGATGCTGCAGCAGGACAAGCCGGAAGATTTCGTGATTGCCACCGGCGTGCAGTATTCCGTGCGCCAGTTTGTGGAAATGGCCGCCGCTCAGTTGGGGATTAAATTGCGCTTTGAAGGCGAGGGCGTGAATGAGAAAGGCATTGTGGTTTCCGTAACCGGACACGACGCGCCGGGTGTGAAACCTGGGGATGTCATGATTGCCGTCGATCCGCGCTATTTCCGTCCGGCAGAGGTGGAAACGCTGCTGGGCGATCCGGCCAAAGCGCATGAAAAACTGGGCTGGAAGCCGGAAATCACGTTGCGCCAGATGATCTCGGAAATGGTTGCCAACGATCTTGAAGCAGCGAAGAAGCATTCCCTGCTGAAGTCGCACGGTTACGAGGTAGCCATCGCGCTGGAGTACTGAGGATGAAGACACAACGTATTTTTGTGGCGGGCCATCGCGGGATGGTGGGGTCCGCCATCGTCAGACAATTGTCGCAGCGAGATAATGTCGAGCTGGTGTTGCGTACCCGCGACCAACTTAACCTGCTGGACGCCAGTGCGGTGCAGGCGTTCTTTGCCACTGAACGTATTGACCAGATTTATCTGGCAGCGGCTAAAGTTGGCGGGATCGTGGCGAATAATACTTATCCTGCTGATTTTATTTATGAAAATATGATGATTGAGAGCAACATTATTCATGCTGCGCATTTACATAACGTGAATAAACTGCTGTTCCTCGGATCATCCTGTATTTATCCAAAGCAAGCCACCCAGCCAATAGCCGAAAGCGAGCTGTTGCAGGGGCAGCTGGAACCGACCAATGAGCCGTATGCGATTGCCAAAATTGCTGGGATCAAGCTGTGCGAATCGTATAACCGCCAGTATGGCCGCGATTATCGCTCGGTGATGCCGACCAATCTGTATGGGCCGCATGACAACTTCCACCCGAGTAATTCGCATGTGATCCCGGCGCTGCTGCGCCGCTTTCATGACGCTCGCGAGCACAATACGCCGGATGTGGTGGTGTGGGGAAGCGGGACGCCAATGCGTGAATTTCTGCATGTTGACGATATGGCAGCGGCCAGTATCCACGTGATGGAGCTGGCTCAGGAAGTCTTGCAGGAATATACCCAGCCGATGCTGTCGCATATCAACGTGGGGACCGGCGTGGACTGCACCATCCGCGAACTGGCGCAAACCATCGCGCAGGTCGTGGGTTACAAGGGGCGCGTGGTGTTCGACGCCAGCAAACCGGATGGAACGCCGCGCAAATTGCTCGATGTTACGCGTCTGCATCAGTTGGGCTGGTATCACGAGATATCACTGGAAGCGGGGCTTGCCAGTACCTGGCAGTGGTTCCTTGAAAACCAGCAGCGCTACCGGGGGTAAGCATGTTTTTACGTCATGAGGATTTTGCCACCGTAGTACGTTCAACTCCGCTGATTTCCATCGATTTGATCGTGGAAAACACCCACGGTGAATTTCTGCTCGGTAAGCGTCTCAATCGTCCGGCGCAGGGTTACTGGTTTGTGCCCGGCGGTCGGGTGCAAAAAGATGAACCGCTGCACGTGGCCTTTGAGCGGCTTACCGAAACGGAGCTGGGGTTACGTTTACCGCTGTCCGCTGCGGAGTTTTACGGTGTCTGGCAGCACTTCTATGACGACAACTTTTCTGGGGATGATTTCTCAACGCATTACATCGTGCTGGGATTTCGTCTGCGGGTGTCGGAAAACGACTTGCAACTGCCCAATGTCCAACATGATGCGTACCGATGGATGGCGGCTACACAGATTCTGGTCAGTGACCACGTACACGACAACAGTCGGGCTTACTTCTGTAAAACAAGTCAGGCCGGAGTACCCGGGCTATGAAGATCCTCGTGTATGGCATCAACTATTCGCCGGAGTTGACCGGTATCGGCAAATACACCGGTGAAATGGTGGAGTGGATGGCGCAGCAGGGGCATGACGTTCGGGTGATCACCGCGCCGCCTTATTATCCCCAGTGGAAGGTAAACGGCAGTTATTCATCCTGGCGCTACCGTCGCGAAGAGGGCGACGCCCTCGTCTGGCGTTGTCCGCTGTATGTGCCTGAGCAACCCTCAACGCTCAAGCGCCTGCTGCATTTGGGCAGTTTCGCCCTGAGCAGTTTTTTCCCGCTACTGGCGCAACGTCGCTGGAAGCCAGATCGCATTATCGGCGTGGTGCCGACGCTGTTTTGCACGCCAGGCATGCGCCTGCTGGCAAAGCTTTGTGGCGCACGTACGCTATTGCACGTTCAGGATTACGAAGTCGATGCCATGTTGGGGCTAGGAATGGCGGGCAAAGGCACGCGCGGTATGGTGGCAAAACTGGCCAGCGCCTTTGAGCGCAGTGGGCTGTTGAATATGGACCATATTTCGACGATTTCCCGTTCCATGATGCACAAAGCCATGGAAAAAGGCGTTGCGCCGCACAAGGTTATTTTCTTTCCGAACTGGTCAGAAGTGACGCGCTTTCGTGATGTGAGCGACGCCGATGCCCTGGCGTTGTCCCAGCAACTGGGATTGCCTGCCGAACAAAAGATCGTTCTTTACTCAGGCAATATCGGTGAAAAGCAGGGGCTGGAGAGCGTAATAGACGCAGCGGTCGAGTTGAGCGAACACCCCTGGCTGTTTGTGATTGTCGGGCAGGGCGGTGGTAAAGCGCGGCTGGAGAGCATGGCCAGCGAACGCGGCCTGAATAACGTGATGTTCTTTCCGCTGCAATCATATGACGCGCTGCCAGCGTTGCTCAAGATTGCGGATTGTCATCTGGTCGTGCAAAAGCGTGGTGCGGCTGATGCCGTACTGCCCTCCAAATTGACCAATATCCTCGCTGTTGGTGGTAACGCAGTTATTACTGCCGAACCTGAAACCGAGCTGGGTCAGCTTTGTGACGCTCACCCTGGCATTGCGGTGTGCGTGGAGCCGGAGTCGGTAAACGCGCTGGTTTGCGGTATTAAACGGGCATTGATGATGCCAAAAGTAAACACGGTGGCACGTGATTATGCCGAACGCACGCTGGATAAAGAAAACGTGCTGAGTCAATTTCTTGCAGATATACGGGGTACATGATGAGTCAAAGCAAACTCTTTCCGGTGGTGATGGCCGGTGGCTCGGGTAGCCGTTTATGGCCACTGTCCCGCGTGCTGTACCCAAAGCAGTTCCTGTGCCTGAAAGGCGATCTCACCATGCTGCAGACGACGATTTGCCGTCTGAATGGCGTGGAGTGCGAAAGCCCGGTGGTTATCTGTAATGAACAACACCGTTTTATCGTAGCGGAACAGTTACGACAACTGCACAAGCTGACTGAGAACATCATTCTCGAACCTGCCGGGCGTAACACGGCACCGGCGATAGCGCTGGCCGCGCTGGCGGCAAAACGTCAAAGTCCGGGTGAGGATCCGCTGCTGCTGGTCTTGGCGGCCGATCACATGATTGCCGACGAAGAGGCATTCCGCGAGGCGGTTCGCAATGCGATGCCCTATGCCGGAGCGGGTAAGCTGGTGACGTTCGGTATCGTGCCGGACCAGCCGGAAACCGGCTATGGCTATATCCGCCGGGGGGAGGTCTCGTCGACGAATACCGACGCCGTGGCTTTTGAAGTGGCACAGTTTGTTGAAAAGCCTAATCTGGAAACCGCGCAGGCTTACGTGACGAGCGGCGACTACTACTGGAACAGCGGCATGTTCTTGTTCCGGGCCGGACGTTACCTGGAAGAACTGAAAAAGTATCGTCCCGACATTCTTGAAGCCTGTGAGAACGCCATGAGTACGGTCGACCCCGATCTCGATTTTATCCGCGTTGATGAACAGGCGTTTCTCGCCTGCCCGGAAGAGTCTGTGGACTATGCGGTAATGGAACGTACAGCCGATGCGGTGGTGATGCCAATGAACGCAGGCTGGAGCGATGTTGGCTCCTGGTCATCGCTGTGGGAAATCAGTGCCCATACCGCTGAAGGCAATGTGCATCACGGCGATGTCATAAGCCACAAAACGGAAAACAGTTACGTGTATGCCGAATCCGGCCTGGTGACGACCGTCGGGGTGAAAGATCTGGTGGTGGTGCAGACCAAAGACGCGGTGCTGATAGCCGATCGCAACGCAGTGCAGGACGTCAAAAAAGTGGTAGAGCAAATTAAGGCTGACGGGCGTCATGAGCATCATATTCACCGCGAAGTTTATCGTCCGTGGGGCAAGTACGACTCAATTGATGCCGGGGAGCGTTACCAGGTGAAGCGAATTACCGTCAAGCCTGGTGAGGGATTGTCTGTGCAGATGCATCATCACCGGGCTGAACACTGGGTTGTGGTTGCCGGTACCGCGAAGGTGACAATCAATGATGATATCAAACTGCTTGCTGAAAACGAGTCTGTCTATATTCCGCTGGGGGCGACCCATTGTCTGGAGAACCCCGGGAAAATCCCGCTCGATCTGATTGAAGTGCGCTCCGGATCTTACCTCGATGAGGATGATGTGGTGCGGTTTGCGGATCGCTACGGGCGCGCGTAACACAACATCATCGTTGCCGGATGGCGGCGTGAACACCTTATCCGGCCTAAAAACTAACGGCTAGTCATTTTGTGAAAAATATCTCCAGTCAGGAGAGGGCTAACTGTTGCCTGAAGAAGGGGAAATCATGACGAAATTAACCTGTTTCAAAGCCTACGATATTCGCGGCAGGCTGGGCGAAGAGCTGAATGAAGAGATTGCGTGGCGCATTGGCCGCGCTTACGGCGAGTTCCTGAAGCCAAAATCTATCGTTCTGGGCGGCGATGTGCGTCTGACCAGCGAGACGCTGAAGCTGGCGCTGGCGAAAGGGCTGCAGGATGCGGGGGTGAATGTGCTGGATATTGGCATGTCGGGCACCGAAGAGATTTACTTCGCCACCTTCCACCTTGGCATTGACGGCGGTATTGAAGTGACCGCCAGCCATAATCCGATGGATTACAACGGCATGAAGCTGGTGCGGGAAGGGGCGCGGCCCATCAGCGGAGATACCGGTCTGCGCGACGTGCAGCGCCTGGCGGAAGCCAACGACTTCCCGGCGGTTGATGTGACAAAACGTGGCCACTACCAGCGTATTACTACCCGCGATGCCTACATCGACCACCTGCTGGGTTACATCAATCCCGGCAGCCTGAAACCGATGAAGCTGGTGCTCAACTCCGGCAACGGTGCGGCAGGTCCAGTGGTTGACGCCATTGAAGCCCGTTTTCAGGCGCTGGGTGTGCCGGTCGAGTTCATCAAAATTCACAATACGCCGGATGGCAACTTCCCCAACGGTATACCCAATCCTCTGCTGCCGGAATGCCGGGCCGACACGCGCAATGCGGTGATTGAACACGGTGCGGATATGGGGATTGCCTTCGACGGTGATTTTGACCGCTGCTTCCTGTTCGATGAAAAAGGTCAGTTCATTGAGGGCTACTACATTGTCGGCCTGCTGGCGGAAGCGTTTCTGGAGAAGAATCCGGGGGCGAAAATTATCCACGACCCGCGCCTGTCCTGGAATACCGTGGACGTGGTGACGGCGGCAGGCGGTAAACCGGTGATGTCAAAAACCGGGCACGCGTTTATCAAAGAGCGCATGCGCCATGAAGATGCCATTTATGGCGGTGAAATGAGCGCGCATCACTATTTCCGTGATTTTGCTTACTGCGACAGCGGAATGATCCCGTGGCTGCTGGTGGCGGAACTGCTGAGTCTGAAAGGGCAGTCGCTGGGTGAACTGGTCCGTGACCGGATGGTGGCCTATCCGGCGAGTGGGGAAATCAACAGCACGCTGGCAGAGCCGGCGGCAGCGATTGCGCGTGTGGAGCAGCACTTTTCCCGTGAGGCGCTGACGGTGGACAGAACGGACGGTATCAGCATGGCGTTTGTCGACTGGCGCTTTAATTTACGCTCTTCCAATACCGAACCGGTGGTGCGCCTGAACGTGGAATCGCGCGGAAATATTCCGTTGATGGAAGCGCGAACGCGCACTCTTCTGGCGTTACTGAATCAGTAATGCCGGTGCTTCCTTTGCCCGCTTATGGGCAAAGGGTGACTAACAGGAACCACGATGACACATCTAAAAAAGCGCGAACGCGCCAAAACCAATGCGTCGTTAATTTCGATGGTGCAACGCTTTTCAGATATCACCATCATGTTTGGCGGGTTGTGGGTGATCTGCGAATTAAGCGGTTTGCCTTTCCTGTATATGCACCTGCTGGTGGCGCTGATCACGCTGGTCGTTTTTCAGATGCTCGGTGGCATAACGGATTTTTATCGCTCCTGGCGCGGCGTCAAAATTTCCACTGAGCTGGTGCTGTTACTACAAAACTGGACGCTGAGTCTGATTTTTAGCGCAGGTCTGATCGCCTTTAATAACGATTTTGATAACCGTCTCGCCGTCTGGCTGGCATGGTATCTGCTTTCAAGCGTCGGCCTGGTGTTGAGCCGTTCGTTTATTCGCTACGGTGCGGGGTGGCTGCGTAATCGTGGTTACAACACCCGCCGGGTGGCGGTGGCTGGCGACCTGCCCGCCGGACAAATGCTGCTGGACAGTTTTCGCCATGAATCGTGGCTGGGATTTGAAGTGGCGGGGGTCTATCACGACCCAATCCCTGGAAAAAACTCCCGCGACTGGGCCGGTAATCTGCAACAACTGGTGGACGACGCCAAAGCTTCACGCATTCATAACGTTTATATCGCCATGTCGATGAGCGATGGCGCCAGCGTAAAAAAACTGGTGCGTGAGTTGGCCGACACTACCTGCTCGGTGATCCTCATTCCTGATGTCTTTACCTTCAATATTCTGCATTCACGGATTGAAGAGATGAACGGCGTTCCGGTGGTACCGCTGTATGACACGCCGCTCTCGGGGATTAATCGCCTGTTAAAGCGCGCGGAAGATATCGTGCTGGCTTCACTGATCCTGCTGCTTATTTCCCCGGTGCTGTGTGGTATTGCGCTGCTGGTAAAACTGACCTCCAAAGGTCCGGTGATTTTCCGCCAGACCCGCTATGGCATGGACGGGAAGCCGATCAAAGTCTGGAAATTTCGCTCGATGAAAGTGATGGAGAACGACGCGGTGGTAACGCAGGCGACGCAAAACGATCCGCGCGTTACCCCTGTGGGAAATTTCCTGCGCCGGACATCGCTCGATGAACTGCCGCAGTTTATTAACGTCCTGACCGGGGGGATGTCTATCGTCGGGCCACGTCCGCATGCGGTGGCGCATAACGAACAGTACCGCCAACTGATCGAGGGGTACATGTTACGCCATAAGGTGAAACCGGGCATTACCGGCTGGGCGCAAATCAACGGCTGGCGCGGTGAAACCGATACGCTGGAAAAAATGGAAAAACGTGTGGAGTTTGACCTCGAATACATTCGCGAGTGGAGCGTGTGGTTCGATATCAAAATTGTTTTTCTGACGGTATTCAAAGGCTTTGTGAACAAAGCGGCGTATTAACATGAGCTTACGAGAAAAAACGCTTAATGGCGCAAAGTGGTCGGCGATTGCTACGGTGATCATTATTGGTCTGGGACTTATCCAGATGACCGTCCTGGCGCGGATTATTGATAACCACCAGTTTGGGTTGCTAACCGTGTCGCTGGTGATTATTGCGCTGGCCGATACGCTGTCGGATTTCGGTATCGCCAATTCAATTATTCAGCGCAAAGACATCGGTTATCTTGAGCTGACTACGCTGTACTGGCTCAACGTTGGGCTGGGTATGGTGGTATGTGTGGTGATGTTTCTGCTTAGCGGGACGATTGCCAGCGTGCTCAATAATCCCGAACTGGCGCCACTCATCAAAACCTTATCGCTGGCGTTTGTGGTGATACCGCACGGGCAGCAGTTTCGCGCGCTGATGCAAAAAGAGCTGGCCTTCAACAAAATTGGCATGATTGAAACCAGTTCGGTGTTGGCCGGTTTTACCTTTACCGTGGTCAGCGCCCATTTCTGGCCGCTCGCGCTGACGGCCATTCTCGGGTATCTGGTGAACAGTACGCTACGAACGCTGCTGTTCGGCTATTTTGGTCGCCGGATTTACCGTCCGGGGCTGCATTTTTCGCTGGCATCCGTTTCGTCGAACCTGCGTTTTGGCGCGTGGCTGACGGCAGACAGCATTATCAATTACCTCAATACCAACCTTTCCACGTTGGTTTTAGCCAGAACGTTGGGCGCTGGCGTGGCGGGCGGATTCAATCTCGCCTGGAACGTGGCGGTTGTTCCCCCGATCAAACTGAACCCGATTATTACCCGTGTCCTGTTTCCGGCGTTTGCCAAAATTCAGGACGATAGTGAAAAGCTACGGGTGAATTTTTACAAGCTGCTGTCGGTGGTCGGGATCATCAACTTCCCGGTACTACTGGGATTGATGGTGGTGTCGAACAATGTGGTGCCGCTGGTATTTGGCGAGAAGTGGAACGGTATTATTCCCGTCTTGCAACTGCTGTGCATTGTTGGACTGCTGCGCTCTGTGGGGAATCCGATCGGTTCACTGCTGATGGCGAAAGCACGGGTCGACATCAGCTTCAAATTCAATGTGTTCAAAACCTTTCTGTTTATTCCCGCCATTTTCATCGGTGGTCATCAGGCCGGGGCGATTGGCGTGACGCTGGGCTTTTTGCTGGTCCAGGTGATTAACACGATCCTCAGTTACTTTGTGATGATCAAACCTGTTCTTGGCTCCAGCTACCGCCAGTACATGCTCAGTCTGTGGCTGCCGTTATATCTCTCTTTACCTACCCTTGTGGTGAGCTATGCGCTGGACGTAATGCTGCGCAGCCAACTGTCGCCAGGCGCGTTGCTGGGGATCCAGGTAGCGGCAGGAGCGCTGGCGTTCGCGGCGATGATTGTGGTGTCGCGCCATCCGTTAGTGGTGGAAATAAAACGCCAGCTCTGCCGCAGTGAAAAAATGAAAACCTTGCTTCGTGCAGGATAAGAACAACGCTTTAAGAGGTCATAATGAAACTATTAATTTTAGGCAACCATACCTGTGGGAACCGTGGGGATAGCGCGATTCTGCGCGGTTTGCTGGATGCCATTAACGCGTTGCGTCCTGAGACTGAAGTGGATGTTATGAGCCGTTATCCGGTGAGTTCTTCGTGGTTGCTGAACCGCCCGGTGATGGGCGATCCGCTGTATTCGCAGATGAAGCAACACAATAACGTCGCGGGCGTCATGGGACGCGTGAAGAAGGTGCTGCGTCGTCGCTATCAGCATCAGGTGCTACTCTCGCGTGTCACCGATTCCGGTAATCTGCGCAATATCGCGATCGCCCAGGGGTTTACCGATTTTGTTCGTCTGCTGTCGCGCTACGACGCCATTATCCAGGTTGGCGGATCGTTTTTTGTCGATCTGTATGGCGTACCGCAGTTTGAACATGCCCTGTGTACGTTTATGGCGAAAAAACCGCTGTACATGATTGGCCACAGCGTGGGGCCATTCCAGGATGAACAGTTTAATCAACTGGCGAACTACGTTTTTGGACACTGTAATGCGTTGATTTTGCGTGAATCCGTCAGTCTGGATCTGATGAAGCACAGTGCAATAAACACGGATAAAGTCGAAACCGGGGTAGATACCGCCTGGCTGGTAAATAACCATGATGAGGATTATGAGCCTGGTTATGCCGTACAGCACTGGTTACACATGGCGGCAAAACAGAAGACCGTTGCCATTACTCTGCGTGAGCTGACTCCTTTTGATAAGCGTCTGGGGACAACGCAGCAGGCCTATGAGCAAGCTTTTGCTGGGGTAGTGAACCGCATCCTTGATGAAGGTTACCAGGTGATAGCGCTGTCAACCTGTACCGGTATTGATAGTTACAACAAAGATGACCGTATGGTGGCGTTGAACCTGAGCCAGTATGTTAACGACCCGGGCCGTTATCACGTGGTGATGGATGAACTCAACGACCTGGAGATGGGGAAAATTTTGGCTGCATGCGATCTGACGGTGGGGACTCGTTTACACTCGGCCATCATCTCGATGAATTTTATGACGCCAGCCATCGCCATTAATTATGAGCATAAATCGGCAGGGATCATGCAACAACTGGGGTTAGCAGAGATGGCCGTCGATATTCGCCATCTGCTCGATGGCAGCCTGGAAGGGAAGGTCGCCGATGCTCTCGGACAGCTACCTGAGCTGAACATACGTCTCGGCGACGCGGTTAGGCGTGAGCGTGAACGTGGGGTGAACATGGTGCAATCGGTTTTAACGCGTATTGAGGGGGAAAAATGAAGGTTGGCTTTTTCCTGCTTAAATTTCCGCTCTCATCCGAGACCTTTGTACTCAATCAGATTACCGCATTTATCGACATGGGCTACGACGTGGAAATTGTCGCGTTGCACAAGGGCGATCTTGAAAATACCCATGCTTCATTTAATACCTACCGTCTGGGTGAAAAAACGCGCTGGTTACTGAATGAGCCGAACAGCAAACTGGCGAAGCTTAAGTATAGGGCAGTGGCGGCCCTGCGCGGTATTACCCGCTCAGCCACCTGGAAAGCTCTGAATGTTTCACGCTATGGCGATGAGGCGCGCAATCTGATTTTGGCGGCCATTTGTGGCGCGAACCCGCGGGCGTTTGAAGCGGATGTGTTTATCGCTCATTTTGGACCCGCAGGTGTAACGGCCGCCAAACTGCGTGAGCTTGGGATGATCCGCGGCAAAATCGCCACGGTATTTCACGGCATTGATGTTTCGCATCGGGATGTGCTTGCCCACTACACCCCTGAATATCAGCAACTGTTTGAACGTGGGGATTTGATGTTACCCATCAGCAACCTCTGGGCCGGACGTTTAAAAAATATGGGGTGCCCGCCGCAGAAAATCGCGGTCTCGCGCATGGGAATCGATATGACGCGCTTTACGCCCCGCCAGTTGAAATCGCCAGCCGCACCGCTGGAGATTATCTCTGTCGCCAGGTTAACTGAGAAAAAAGGACTGCACGTCGCCATCGAAGCCTGTCGTCAGTTGAAAGAGCAGGGCGTTGCATTCCGTTATCGCATCCTTGGCATTGGCCCCTGGGAGCGTCGTCTGCGTACGCTAATTGAGCAATATCAACTTGATGATGTGATTGAGATGCCTGGCTTTAAACCCAGCCATCAGGTGAAGGAAATGCTTGAGCAGGCGGATGTCTTTTTGCTGCCGTCGATCACCGGAAGGGATGGCGATATGGAGGGGATCCCGGTGGCGCTGATGGAGGCGATGGCGGTGGGGATCCCGGTGATTTCCACCGTCCATAGTGGGATCCCTGAACTGGTCGAGTCGGGCAAGTCTGGCTGGCTGGCACCGGAAAACGATGCGCAGGCGCTGGCCGAGCGATTAGCGGCATTTAGCCTGCTCGACAGTGAGCAGGTGCAGCCGATTGTGCAGTGCGCGCGAGAAAAAATTGCAACTGAATTTAATCAGTTAGCGATCAATAAACAGTTAGCCAGTCTGCTGCAAACGATGTAAATCGAGGTTGTATGTCAGAGAAAAAACTCTCACGCCGTACTTTTCTGACGGCAGGCTCTGCGCTTGTCGTGCTGCATTCTCCCGTTGTTCGGGCGCTAGAATCACCGGGCAGCGTCAACATTCAGGATTACAACCCACAGGATTGGGTGGCCTCTTTCAGGCAGGCGTTCAAAGAAGGACAAACGGTCGTCGTACCAACAGGGCTGGAATGTAAGGATCTCAATACCGCCATCGTTATCCCGCCAGGCAAAACGCTATTCCTGCAAGGGCGAATAAGCGGCAATGGCCGTGGGCGCTTTGTTCTGCAGGATGGATGCAAGGTGATGGGCGAGCAGGGCGGGAGCCTGAGGAACGTTACCCTCGATGTGCGGGGGTCGGACTGTGTGATAAAAGGGATTGCCATGAGCGGTTTCGGTCCGGTGACGCAAATCTATATCGGCGGTAAAACCTCGAGGCTGATGCGTAATCTGACTATCGATGATATTACCGTCACGCGTGCTAACTATGGCATTTTGCGTCAGGGTTTTCATAATCGAATGGACGGCGTAAAGATCACGAACAGCCGTTTTAGCGATTTACAGGGTGATGCTATCGAGTGGAATGTGGCGATAAACGACAGCAATATCCTCATTTCTGACCATGTCATTGAACGTATCAACTGTACCAACGGCAACGTGAACTGGGGCATCGGCATCGGTCTGGCGGGGAGTACCTATGACAATACCTATCCCGATGAACTGGCGGTAAAAAACTTTGTGGTAGCGAACATCACCGGTAGCGACTGCCGACAGTTAGTCCATGTGGAGAACGGCAAACACTTTATTATTCGTAATATTACCGCGCGGAATATCACCCCGGATTATAGTAAGAAAGCGGGCATTGATAATGCGACGGTCGCTATTTACGGATGTGATAATTTCGTAATTGATAATATCAATATGGAGAATAGCGCAGGTATGCTCATTGGTTACGGCGTAATCAAAGGGCGTTATTTATCCATTCCACAAAACTTTAAGTTAAATAATATTCATCTGGATAATACGAAACGTGAATACAAATTGCGCGGTATTCAGATCTCCTCTGGTAATGCGACTTCATTTGTGGCGATCACCAACGTGGAGATGAAGCATGCCACGCTTGAGTTGCATAACCAACCACAGCACCTTTTTTTACGTAACATCAGGGTTATGCAGCAATCCGCGACGGGACCCGCACTCAAGATGCACTTCGATCTCCGTCAGGATGTGCGCGGCAAGTTTATGGCTAAACAGGACACGTTACTCTCGCTGGCGAATGTTCATGCGGTAAACGAAACCGGGCAAACCTCAGTTGACATCGACCGGGTAAACCATCAGGTGGTGAATGTCGAAGCGGTGAATTTTCGACTCCCGGGACGTGGGGGATAACCTCACTATAATCTTACTGGATATCATTGGCTAAAAGATTATAATCACACAATTACTGTTAAAGCTGGGACTGGGCAGCATTGACTACTCAGGGAAGACGCTCATCTTTATCATATGTTTCTTGTGTTACGAACAGACAAAGTGATTTATGAACGATAAAGTTTTGCTCATCGGTGCATCCGGATTCGTGGGTACCAGACTCCTGGAAACGGCGATTACAGATTTTGAAATCAAGAATCTTGATAAACAACAGAGCCATTTCTACCCACAAATTACGCAGATTGGCGATGTTCGCGACCAACAAGCCCTGGATCAGGCGCTCTCAGGCTATGATACCGTCGTTTTGTTAGCGGCTGAACACCGTGATGATGTCAGTCCTACTTCACTCTACTATGATGTGAATGTTCAGGGGACTCGCAATGTATTGGCCGCTATGGAGAAAAATGATGTAAAGAACATCATTTTCACCAGTTCTGTTGCGGTTTATGGCCTGAACAAAACCAACCCTGATGAAAATCATCCTCACGATCCCTTCAACCATTACGGTAAAAGTAAGTGGCAGGCAGAAGAAGTTCTACGTGAATGGCATGCCAAAGCTCCAGATGAACGTTCGCTGACCATTATCCGCCCGACGGTTATCTTTGGCGAACGCAACCGCGGCAACGTTTATAATCTGCTGAAGCAGATCGCTGGCGGTAAGTTTATGATGGTTGGAGCTGGTACGAATTATAAATCAATGGCTTATGTAGGCAATATTGTTGAGTTTATCAAGTATAAACTGAAGAATGTGACAGCTGGTTATGAGGTTTATAATTACGTTGATAAACCTGATCTCAATATGAATCAACTGGTTACAGAAGTTGAACAGAGCTTAAGTAAAAAAATCCCCTCAGCACACTTACCTTACGCTTTAGGCATGTTAGGTGGCTATTGCTTTGATATTTTGGGAAAAGTGACAGGCAAAAAATATGCTGTCAGTTCTGTGCGCGTGAAGAAGTTCTGTGCCACCACACAGTTTGATGCAACAAAAGTCCATTCCTCTGGTTTTGTCGCTCCTTACACATTGTCCCAGGGACTGGATCGCACTTTAAAATATGAGTTTCTGCATGATAAGAAAGATGACATTACGTTTGTCTCTGAGTGATTGGTGTTTGTAGATTGTCTGGGGCATAGTTAACTACGATTTTTCGGAAATGTTATAAAATTGACGAGATGAGTTTGTTTCCGAGGAATCCGAGTTCACCTCGGTGCTGGTGAAGTGTAGAGTTTGCATTCGGTTTACCTTAACCGGGTTATTTCGTGTTGAGGATGGAGCCAGCAATACTGGCTAACGTACGGCTAAAGTCTATACTTTATCAGCCGTTTGGAGGTAGGAGAGAGAATGACTAATTTGAAAGCAGTTATCCCGGTAGCAGGGCTAGGGATGCATATGTTGCCTGCCACGAAGGCAATCCCTAAAGAGATGCTGCCGATCGTAGACAAGCCGATGATTCAATACATTGTCGACGAAATTGTAGCTGCAGGTATCAAAGAAATCGTTCTGGTGACTCACGCGTCTAAGAACGCGGTTGAGAACCACTTCGACACCTCTTACGAACTGGAATCGTTGCTTGAGCAGCGTGTTAAGCGCCAGTTATTAGCTGAGGTGCAGTCTATCTGTCCTCCGGGCGTGACAATTATGAATGTTCGTCAGGCTCAGCTGCTGGGTCTGGGTCATTCCATTCTTTGTGCTCGCCCAATTGTTGGGGACAACCCGTTTGTTGTGGTATTACCAGACGTCGTTTTGGATACTGCAAGTGCAGATCCGCTGCGTTACAACCTCGCTGCCATGGTGGCTCGTTTCAATGAAACCGGGCGCAGCCAGGTACTGGCCAAGCGTATGGAAGGCGATCTTTCTGAGTACTCTGTTATTCAGACCAAAGAGCCTTTGGACAACGAAGGTAAAGTCAGCCGCATCGTTGAATTTATTGAAAAACCTGACCAACCGCAGACTCTTGATTCCGATCTGATGGCCGTAGGCCGCTATGTGCTGTCTGCTGATATTTGGGCAGAATTAGAGCATACCCAACCAGGTGCCTGGGGACGTATTCAGTTGACGGATGCTATTGCGGAATTGGCTAAAAAACAGTCTGTTGATGCGATGCTGATGACGGGCGACAGCTACGACTGCGGGAAGAAGATGGGGTATATGCAGGCGTTTGTTAAGTACGGCCTGCGTAACTTGAAAGAAGGGCCGAGGTTTCGCAAGAGCATCGAGAAGTTACTGAGCGAATAAGTTGTAACTTCGACCAAAGGGTTATTCATAAATTAAACACGGCAGTGAACCCTTGAAATGTAGCAGTGGCTATAATTTGAGATGTCATTGCCGTTTTGTTTTTTGGTTTTCATATAAAAAACAAACTGTTATGCTAGTAAAAATAGTAATGATAGCTTGGTGTTTACTCTTGTTTCTGCCATCGTTTGGTAAGACAATTAGCAGTCAGATTTGAAGCGGCCAATTGGCCTTAACACAGATATGGGACTAATGTAGTGCACTGGTAGCTTTTGAGCCAGGGGCGGTAGCATTCTCTTAGATGAGAAAATGAGATAACTTGAGACGTTGCCAATTCACGCAGCCGTTGTAACTCTTCAAAACCCTAAAATTGAATAACTTATGAAAAATGTTGCATTTATTGTGACCAAAGCTGAGATCGGCGGGGCTCAGACTTGGACAAACGAAATGATGAAATTAGTGAGGAGCGATTGTTCTGTTCACTTAATAACGTCGGAAGAAGGATGGCTAACTGAACAGGGAAATTTTGATAAAGTCCTGATACTTCCTCAGTTAAAAAAACATTTTAGCCTTACAGGGTATTTTAGTCTTCTAAAATATATTAAAAATAAAAAAATAAAAGTTATGATAGCCAGTTCTGCAAATGCTGGAATTTATTCCAGAATGGCTAAGTTATTTTCCGGGTTTAGGTGTATTTATGTTTCGCATGGATGGTCATGCATATATAATGGTGGTGTGTTAAAATTTTTATTTATTAAAATTGAAAAATATCTTTCTCACTTTACTGATGTAATTTGGTGTGTATCAAAAAGCGATGAGGAAAAAGCTCGGGGTATCATTGGGATTAGGCAAAATAAAATAGTAACATTGACTAATTCAATCCCAAAAATGAAATGCAAAGATAATCACTTTAATAATAAAAGAATTGTATTTGTTGGCAGGTTAACCCATCCTAAAAGACCAGAACTTCTGGCAGAGGTTGTAAGAAAACATCCAGATATTAAATTGGATGTTGTTGGTGGTGGCGATTATTTAGAAGCATTAAAAGATAATTTTAAGGGATGTGCTAACATTAACTTTCTTGGTGAAATAAATAGCTTTGATAGTTATGCAAATTATGATCTTTTTGCTCTAATATCTGACAGCGAAGGATTACCAATGTCTGGTTTAGAAGCCCACACTGCAGGTATTCCTATTTTGATTAGCGATGTTGGCGGATGTAAAGAATTAATCGATAAAAATGGAATAGTTGTATCTAATGTTATGGATGAAATTGAAAAAGGATTGTTAGATATTTTTGATAAATATGAAAGTTACCTGGCTGCAGCCCAGCTAGAAAAGAATAAATTTGATTTCAATAGCTATTCTAATTCTTATAAGAAACTAATATTAGAGTCATAACTCATCAACAGAAAGAAATTTAAATAATGAAAATATTAGTAACTGGTGGTGCGGGATTTATCGGGTCTGCTGTAGTTCGCCATATTATTAAAAACACTCAGGATATTGTTATCAACGTAGATAAATTGACTTACGCTGGTAATCTTGAGTCTCTTCACGAAGTCAGTGATTGCGAACGCTATTATTTTGAGCATGCGGATATCTGCGACCAAACGACAATGGATCGCATTTTTGCGACGCATAAACCTGATGCAGTGATGCATCTTGCGGCAGAAAGCCATGTAGACCGCTCAATTACTGGACCTGCTGCTTTTATCGAGACGAACATTGTAGGCACTTATGTCCTACTGGAAGCAGCGCGTATTTATTGGTCCAAATTAGACGAGAGCGCCAAAAAGGTATTTCGCTTCCATCATATCTCGACTGATGAGGTCTATGGTGATTTGCCACATCCTGATGAAGTAGAAAATAGCGAAGGGCTGCCGTTGTTTACCGAGAAAACGGCATATGAACCTAGCAGTCCTTATTCCGCCTCGAAAGCGTCCAGCGATCATTTAGTTCGTGCGTGGTTACGCACTTACGGTCTTCCTATTATTGTCACGAACTGCTCCAATAACTACGGCCCGTATCACTTCCCGGAAAAGTTGATTCCGCTGGTGATCCTTAATGCACTGGAAGGTAAACCTTTACCTATTTATGGTAAGGGGGATCAGATTCGCGACTGGTTATATGTTGAAGATCATGCTCGCGCACTCTATACGGTTGTCACTCAGGGTAAAACAGGTGAGACCTACAATATAGGTGGATATAACGAAAAGAAAAACCTCGATGTAGTGCACACTATTTGTGACCTACTTGACGAGATCGTACCTAAAGAAGTCTCTTACCGTGAGCTAATTACTTATGTGACTGACCGTCCTGGACACGATCGCCGCTATGCGATTGATGCGGACAAAATTAGCTGTGAACTGGGTTGGAAACCGTTAGAAACTTTTGAGACTGGTATTCGTCAAACTATTAATTGGTATTTAAATAATACTGAATGGTGCCGCCGAGTGCAGGATGGTAGCTACCAACGTGAACGCTTAGGATTAGAATGACATGAAAGGTATTATTTTAGCCGGTGGTTCAGGAACCCGATTATACCCAATTACGATGGGAATATCTAAACAGCTGCTTCCTGTATATGATAAGCCAATGATCTACTATCCCTTATCAGTTTTAATGCTAGCAGGGATACAAGATATTTTAATTATTACCACGCCAGAAGACCAACAAGGATTTATCCGGCTTTTGGGAGATGGAGGTCAGTTTGGTATCAACCTTACCTATGCTATACAGCCAAGTCCAGATGGTTTGGCACAGGCATTTTTCATTGGTGAACAATTTATTGGGCAGGATTCAGTTTGCCTTGTGTTGGGTGATAATATATTTTTTGGACAGGGGTTTACTCCAAAACTTCGAGCGGCAGCCGAAAGAAAATCAGGAGCTACAGTTTTTGGATATCAGGTTATGGACCCTGAACGATTTGGAGTGGTGGAATTCGATGATAAATTTAAAGCATTAAGTATAGAAGAGAAACCAATTTATCCGAAATCAAATTGGGCTGTAACTGGTCTTTATTTTTATGATAATAGTGTAATTAATATTGCTAAATCAATAAAGCCCTCAGCAAGAGGTGAGCTTGAGATCACAACAGTTAATGAAGTATATCTCAAAAACCAATCTTTGACTGTAGAGCTCTTAGGTCGCGGTTTTGCATGGCTTGATACCGGTACACACGATAGCTTAATTGAAGCAGGCAGCTTCGTTGAAACAGTGCAAAAAAGACAAGGAATGATGGTTGCGTGTCCTGAAGAGATCGCATGGAGAAATGGCTGGCTCTCTGATTCAGAATTATTGAGAAGAGGTAAACTATTGGGGAAAAATGCCTATGGAAATTATTTACTGAAACTTAATAATTAAAAATGAATGTAATTTTTTATTGGGGAATGAAATTGGTGGTTCAGTAGATAAAATGAAATTAATTGAGTTTAAAATAAATGGCGATAAACGAGGCAGTTTGATTTCATTAGAAGGTAACAAAAACATCCCTTTTGAAATTAAACGAATATATTATATATATGGTGCTAATGATAGTTTGCCTAGAGGGTTTCATGCCCATAAAAAGCTGAAACAAGTTATTATTGCACTCAGCGGGGCAGTGACCCTAATTCTCGAAAATAGTCATGGAAAGAAAGTTATTGTTTTAGATTCACCTAATAAAGGAATATTAATTGATACGATTTGCTGGCGAGAAATGCATAGTTTTACAAAAGATTGTGTGTTATTAGTCTTGGCAAGTGATATTTATGATAAGGATGATTATATTAACGATTATCTTGAGTTTAAAAAAATAATCCAAATTTGATGATGGTGTTGTCGTTCGTTTTTTTTCGTCTCTATAAAAGTGTAGGCTAAAATGAATATTCAATTTTTGAACCTGAAAAGAATTAATGAAAGATATTTAACCGATTTATTTAATGCTTGTAAATCTGTTTTGGATTCTGGCTGGTATATTAATGGAAAAGAATTAAATGCTTTTGAGAATTCATATGCTAAATATTGTGGTGTCAAGCATTGTATCGGCGTTGCAAATGGATTGGATGCGTTAGTTTTAGTTCTCAAAGCATGGAAAGAGTTAGGGAAGTTGAATGCTGGTGACGAGGTTATTGTACCAGCTAATACCTTTATTGCATCTGTACTAGCTATTACGGAAGCCGGGTTAACTCCAATATTGGTTGAGCCTGATCCAATAACAAATAACCTTGATCCAAAAAACCTGAAAAAATCGATTACTCACAAAACTAAGGTTATATTACCCGTTCATTTGTATGGACGTGTGGCCGAAATGTCGTTAATTAATGATTTTGCGAAAGAACACCATCTTTTAGTTTTAGAAGATTGTGCACAAGGTCATGGTGTTAGTTACAACGGTATTAAAGCTGGTGCTTTAGGTGATGCTGCTGCATTTAGCTTTTATCCGGGGAAAAATTTAGGGGCACTGGGTGATGCAGGTGCTATTACTACAAATGATAGTGAATTAGCTGCTTGTATTTCAGCTATTAGAAATTATGGTTCATCACAAAAATACAAACATGATTTTAAGGGTGTCAATAGTCGATTGGATGAAATGCAAGCAGCTATGCTGAATGTTAAGCTCAAATATCTTGATGAAGATATTGCTTTAAGACAAATGATTGCCGAACGTTACAATAGAGAAATAAAAAACAAATTTATTCAATTACCTGAGAATAAAAATAGAACTGAAAATGTATGGCATTTATATGTTATAAAATCAGAATTTAGAAATGAGTTACAGCAATATTTATCTGACAAAAATATAGAGACTTTGATTCATTACCCTACACCTATACATAAACAAAACGCATATAAAGAATTAAATAGCTTGTCATTGCCAATCTCAGAAGCAATTCATAAGAGTATCTTGTCTTTGCCCATGGATCCGACGATGAGTAAAGACGAGATTGATTATGTCATAAAGTCTGTTAATGGCTTTAAAAAATGAGACGACTGTTAGCTGTAACATTTTTTACTGGCGTGTTGACGTTGTTTAAAATGATTGCTGGTTTTATCATTGCAAAAATAGTGGCTGTATATACTGGCCCTACAGGCATGGTTCTATTGGGGCAAATACAAAGCATAGTCACTGGCCTTAATGGAATTGTTAATGCTCCAGTTGGTAGTGGAGTGGTCAGATATACAGCTGAAAATTTAGATAATGGAATTGATGATTGTATTCCGTGGTGGCGAGCTAGTATAAGATGGGGAGTCATACTTATATCTATTTTGATCCCAATGGTACTAATTATTTCTCCTTATCTCGCGAAAAATATATTAGGTAATTCAGAATATACATGGATCATCATTGTTACAGCATTAGCACTTCCGTTCGGTGCATTAGGTACATTTATTATATCGATCCTTAATGGATTCCAAAAATATAAGATTTATGTGCTTTTAGGTTTGCTATCAACTTTTATATCAACATTAGTTATGGTTGCTCTAATTTTTTTAAAAGGGATCAGTGGAGCATTAGTTGCTGTTGCAATTCAATACGCTATAGTCGGAATGGTTATGGCGGGTTTTATAAATCAGCAAAAATGGTTTTTCTGGAAAAATGTATGGGGAAAAGCTCATCGGTATTATATGCGTGGTATTGGTGGGTACATCTTAATGGCCATCACAAGTGCGGTGATTGCACCAATATCTTTAATCCTTATTAGGAATATTATCATTCATTATTCAGGGTGGAGCGAAGCTGGTTATTGGCAGGCTGTTTGGAAGATATCGGAAACCTATCTCCTGGTAATCACATTAGCCCTTGGGACGTATTTTCTTCCCAGACTTACTACATTAAAAAATAATGTTGAAATATTTAATGAAGTAAATAAAACGGCTTTGCTGATATTCCCAATTGTATGTTGTTGTTCATTGATGATTTTTTTGTTGAGAGATACAATAATTTCATTATTATTTACTAAAGATTTTCAAGTCGCCCGTATGTTTTTTCCTGTACAATTAATAGGAGATATATTAAAAATAATAAGTTGGGTTTACGCATATGTTATGATCTCAAAAGGAATGACAAAAACATTTATCTTTTCAGAAATTTTATTCGGCGCACTATTTGTATTGTTAGCATTTGTTTTTGTTAAACAATATGGCACCATCGGTGCATCATTTGCTTATGTACTTAATTACTTTTTTTATTTTTTATTTTCTTTTCTATTGATTTACTTCAACAGAAATAAAAATGACACTCCCATTTTTTATTAGACTCTATATAGATTGTGAATATTATGATAATTAGTGTAGTTGTAGTAAGTTACAATTCACAAACTACTATTCATGAAACGTTGAATAGTATACTTAATCAATCATATGATCTTTCTAAGATTGAAATTATATTTGCTGATGATTTTTCAACGGATCGTACGAGAGATATAATCTATAAATGGATAGAAATACATAGTGATGCATTCCATTCAGTTATTTTGAGTTTTCTAACCGAAAATCGTGGCGTTGCAATTAATTGCAATAAGGCTTGGAGGTTATGTACTGGGGCATGGATAAAGTCAATTGCAGCAGACGATGTATTGCATATGGATTGCATTAAAAATAATATTGATTATGCAATAAGTAATGACTGCTCCGTCCTTTTTTCTAAAATGCAGATTATGAAAAACGGTATTTTAACTAACAGTGTATTACCAAATAAATACGATATTGAGGTATTATGCTCCAATTTTGACAATCAACTGAAATCTCTGTACGAGAGTAATATATCGGGTGCACCAACTACATTTATTAATAGACAGGCATTAATACAGATAGGCTTCGTTGATGAACGATATGCTATGCTTGAAGATTACCCTTTGTGGATAAAATTTTTACAAAACGGAGTTAAATTGGACTTTGTGGATAATGTTACAGTTTATTATAGAGTGGATGATTCAATAAGCAGGAGTAAAAAAAATATAGTGAATTTAAAGTATTTTAATGATCTCATGAAATTTGAAGAGGAAGTTGTATTTCCAAAATTGAAGAAGAGAAAACTTGTTCGTATCAGGAAGCAACTCTGGTATCGGCTAATGTTTTTCATTATTAAATTGGCTAAAAATAGAAGAAATAAGTTGGTAGATTTAATATATCCAGTGATTCTATTAATTAAACCAGCTATAATTAAAACAATTATTAAAAAAGTTGAATTGTGATGATATTTCTTTCATTTCTTTTATGCTGTTTAGGTATGGTATTTATATTCAAATTTGCCCCCCCATCCATAAATGAAATAAATAACATAACTTTTAATATTTATCTCTACTATTTTATATTATCAATAGTTGGAGCTTTTATAATAACTTGGTCTGATGATTTTTTCGATATACCAAGCTATTATATTAATAGCGAAATAAAAGAATATGCTTTATTAGTTATATCTACAAATTTCACAATCTATTGCTTATGTTTGTTATTTTTCTTAACATTATTTAATAATGCAAACGGCTTGATATATAAACATTTCAAGGAGAAAAAATTCACTTTTTCAAAAAATGAGAAAAAAATAACGATTTTTTTTGATTGTCTATTGGTACTGTGCATTTGCGGTTTGGTATATTTCCTATTCATAAATAAAAGTGTTCCGTTAGCTTTATTGATTCACGGAAAAGACTTTAGCGAGGTATATGAAGCACGAATTGAGGCTTTTAATTCAAGTGCTTACATTTTTTTTGTTAAAAAATTCCTCTATGAAACATCAATAATAGTTGCCTTGTATTTCTTTGTGCATGAGAGTAAATTAAAAAAATATATAGCATGCTTTATATGTTTGCTTTTCTGTTTTATTCAAACTGAAAAGGCTCCCATAATATATCTAATATTAGCGCTTTTCTTTGTTTCCATGCTTAAAAATAATAAAAAGATCGGTTTATTTAAATTGGCTTTCCTGCTTACATTTGTTATGATTTTGTTGGTTGCGTTGTATTCTATTTTATATCAACAGTCAAATGCTATTGACTCTCTTATAAATGTAGTTAATAGAATTTTTATACAGCAGATATCAGGAGTCTTTCTTAGCATCCAGTATTTTGGCGAGTATAAGCCTTTTGACTTAGGGTACAACATATTCCCAAGAATTTACTCTGGAATATTTGGCATTGATCAATCAAAAATCATCGCAGAGCAACTAGCGGAATATTATTTGACAGACTTATATAATGCTGGAGTTGTTAAAAATATTAATGGACTTTATGTAATGGATGCTTGGGCTGCTGGGGGGTGGATTGGAACGATTTTAGTAACGATTTTACTTGCTGGTTATGGTGCATTTACATACATATTTTTCTTACGAAAAAGAAAAGAACCGACTGTCCTTGCTTTTTATGGGTATTTTTCTGTTTATAATTTCTCTTTCATAACTAGCGCTGGTGTTTCTATTTTTTCCCCTTTTGCAATATTGTTTTTATTTATTTTTGTTATTTTATATAAAATAAGTTCTCGGTGATTACATGAAAATTTGTTTAGTTACTACTGGTTTGGGTGTTGGAGGTGCTGAAAAGCAAGTTTGCGATTTAGCTGATGTATATGAACAAAAAGAAAATGAAGTAATTATAATTAGTCTGACAGGTTCCTCTCAAATTAAACCTATAAGCAATAACATTAGAATTTATTCTTTTAATATGCAGAAGAACTTTTTTTCTTTATTTACAACATATGTGAAAGTAAGATCGATAATTAAACGGTTTTCTCCTGATGTTGTACATTCGCATATGCTTCATGCTAATATTTTTTGCAGATTAATGCGGTTGAGTACTAACATTAAAGTATTGATATCAACGGCGCATAATACATACGAGGGTAATGTCCTCTGGATGACTTTGTATAGAGTTACTGATTTTTTGGCAACTATTAGTACAAATGTAAGCAAGGCCAGTGTAGAAGCTTTTTTAAAATCAAAAGCTTCATATGATAAAAAAATGATAGTACAGTATAATGGGATTAATTGTGATAATTTTTCCCCCTCGCTTATAGATAGAGTTGATTATAGAGAAAAGCTAAATATCCATAATGAGGATGTATTGCTACTATCAGTCGGCCGTCTTACTGAAGCAAAGAATCATTCCATGCTATTGAATTGCTTTTCGGCTGTTAAAAATGAATTTCCTAACACTAAATTAGCAATAATTGGTGCAGGGGAATTAAGCGAGAACTTACAGTTACAAATAAAATCTTTAAATATTCAAGATTCTGTATTTATGCTGGGAACTTCTTTTGATATTAAACAATGGATGTCAGCAGCGGATGTCTTCGTGTTGACATCAAAATGGGAAGGAATGCCTTTAGTTATATGTGAAGCAATGAGTTGCGAAAAATTAGTTGTATCTACTGATTGTGGCGGAGTTAGGGAAATAATTGATGATTGTGGCTATATATCACCTATAGATGATAATGCTAGATATATAGAGAACCTTAAAAGTGTTTTATCATTGAATGATACTGAACGTTTAGCTCTTGGTAAAAAATCACGAAAAAAAATATTGGATAATTTTTCATTGGATAAAATTTCTGAAGACTGGTTATCACTATACAAATCTCTATCAGAATCGAATTAGATTATTATTTATATTCGTCATGATTTTTATTATCTTATCGATAAATCTTGTCATTTATTTAGAGACTCTATATATGACTGAAATTAAATTCGTTGATTTTGATGAAATTTATCTGAATAAATCATGGGAATGGTTGCAAGATGAAGAGATCAGAATTCTGACAAACACCCCTCCTTTCACCAAAAGTCAGCAGCAAATTTTCTACGAATCATTACCCCGAAAGGATTATTTAATCTGGGGGGTCGAGGTCGATAAGTTACCGATAGGTGTGCTTGGATTAAAAAATATTAAGCACGGAAAAGGGGAGTACTTTGGCTATATAGGGAATAAAGACTATTGGGGCAAAGGTTTATTTAAAGAAATGAAGTTATACATTTTAGAAAAAGCCAAAGAGAATGAAATAGATTATATTTACTTGAAAGTAATTAAAGGGAATAAACGAGCAATTCGAGCTTATCATCGAGAAGGTTTTATTCTTGAAAAAGAAAATGAAGATTCGATTGAAATGGTTTTAAGGATACTATGATATGAATATAAAAAAATACTCTTTTGATGATAAAATATTGTGGGATGAATTTGTTAAACTTGCCAAGAATGGCCATTTCTTTTTCCTCCGTGATTATATGGATTATCATGCTGATAGATTTACAGATCATTCTTTATTAATATATGATGATAAGAATACATTGATTGCATTATTGCCAGCAAATATAGAAGGTAAGACTTTATTTTCTCATCAAGGGCTAACTTTTGGCGGTTTGCTGGTAAAGCCATCAATAAAGCAAGTTGATGTTATTAATGTTTTTAAATACTTAAAAAACTATATTAAAGACATTGGGGTAGATAAGGTTATTTATAAAAGAATACCATACATCTATCATACTATGCCTGCTGACGAGGATTTATATGCGCTGTTTAGAATAAATGCAAAGTTATTAAGGAGAGATGTCAGTTCTGCAATAGATCTAAAAAATCAAATTAAGTACTCTAAGGGAAGAAAATGGATTGTAAAAAAAACGCAGGAAAATGGCTTGGTTTATGAAGAAATATCTGATGTTAAATGTTTTTGGACCATTTTAGAGATGGTTTTATTTGAGAGGCATGGCGTTAGGCCCGTTCATAGTTATGACGAAATAGAAAAATTAAAGAATAATTTTCCAGCATCGATTAAATTCTATAGTTCAATTTATAATAATGTGATATTAGCTGGTGCAGTTATATTCGAAGTTCAAAATACTGTACATACTCAGTATCTTTTTAACACTGAACTTGGTCGCAGCATGGGCGCACTCGATGGCTTAATAGATCATTTAGTAAAAAATAGATACGTGGATATGCGATATTTTGATTTTGGAATATCAAATGAAGAACAAGGCTTAGTCTTAAATGAAGGATTAATCTCTCAAAAAGAGGGGTTTGGTGCAAGAGCAATAACCCATGACTTCTATGAAATACTTAGTGATTGATGTGGTTATTTAAGCACAACATTTTATCTGTATATATCTGCTTAGATTATAAAACCATATATTTCTCGTATTGTTTTAGGGAAGAATGCGTTAATATTTAGAAATCATTCAAGCCGTGCATACGTCGCGCGGTGACCACACCTGACAGGAGTATGTAATGTCCAAGCAACAGATCGGCGTCGTCGGTATGGCAGTGATGGGGCGCAACCTGGCGCTCAACATCGAAAGCCGTGGTTATACCGTCTCCATCTTCAACCGCTCCCGCGAGAAAACTGAAGAAGTTGTTGCCGAGAACTCGGGTAAGAAACTGGTTCCGTACTACACGGTACAGGAGTTCGTCGAGTCTCTTGAAACCCCACGTCGTATCCTGTTAATGGTGAAAGCGGGTGCTGGCACCGATGCTGCCATCGATTCCCTGAAGCCGTATCTGGATAAAGGCGACATCATCATTGATGGCGGTAACACCTTCTTCCAGGACACTATCCGTCGTAACCGTGAACTGTCCGCCGAAGGCTTTAACTTCATCGGTACTGGTGTTTCCGGCGGTGAAGAGGGTGCCTTGAAAGGTCCTTCTATCATGCCTGGCGGCCAGAAAGAAGCGTATGAGTTGGTTGCACCGATCCTTACTAAGATTGCTGCAGTAGCTGAAGATGGTGAACCGTGCGTAACCTATATTGGTGCTGACGGCGCAGGTCACTACGTGAAGATGGTGCACAACGGTATTGAATATGGCGATATGCAGCTGATTGCTGAAGCCTATTCCCTGTTGAAAGGCGGTCTGAACCTGTCTAACGAAGAGCTGGCTACTACTTTTACCGAGTGGAATGAAGGTGAGTTGAGCAGCTACCTGATTGACATCACCAAAGACATCTTCACCAAAAAAGATGAAGAGGGTAAATACCTGGTTGATGTGATTCTGGATGAAGCCGCGAACAAAGGCACCGGTAAATGGACCAGCCAGAGCTCTCTGGATCTGGGGGAACCGCTGTCTCTGATCACTGAGTCCGTGTTTGCGCGTTACATCTCTTCTCTGAAAGACCAGCGTGTTGCGGCATCTAAAGTACTTTCTGGTCCGCAGGCTAAGCTGGCGGGCGATAAAGCTGAGTTCGTTGAGAAAGTGCGCCGTGCGCTGTACCTGGGCAAAATCGTCTCCTATGCACAAGGTTTCTCTCAACTGCGTGCCGCGTCTGACGAATACAACTGGGATCTGAACTACGGTGAAATCGCGAAGATCTTCCGTGCTGGCTGTATCATTCGTGCACAGTTCCTGCAGAAAATCACCGACGCCTATGCTGAAAACAAAGGTATCGCAAACCTGCTATTGGCGCCGTACTTCAAAAATATCGCTGATGAATATCAGCAAGCGCTGCGTGATGTAGTGGCTTACGCTGTGCAGAACGGTATTCCGGTTCCGACTTTCTCTGCAGCGGTAGCGTACTATGACAGCTACCGTTCTGCGGTACTGCCGGCTAACCTGATCCAGGCCCAGCGTGACTACTTTGGCGCACATACGTATAAACGCACTGATAAAGAAGGTGTATTCCACACCGAATGGATGGAGTAAGTCTTCTGACGTGAACTGGCCCGGTTTTTTGACCGGGCTTTTTTTTATCTCAAATTTTATTGATTTAAGTTGATTGCTTAATCTTTACTTAATATTTCTAGCGTACTCTGATAAAGAAAATCTGAATTGTTTTAACTTTCGTTGACCTAATATTCAAAAAAACGTTAAAACATTACCCTCTTATCAAGATGTACGACATCATGATTAAATATTAAGATAATACTGAGAGCATGAAATGAAAATTACCATTTCTGGTACTGGGTATGTTGGTCTGTCAAATAGTCTTCTTATCGCCCAACATCATGAGGTCATTGCTCTGGACATTGTTCCTTCACGTGTCGAGATGCTAAATAATCGGATATCTCCGATAGTTGATCAAGAAATTGAACAGTTTCTGCAATTAAAAGATATAAAATTCGAAGCTACACTAGACAAACACTACGCTTATCAGAGCGCAGAATTTGTCATTATTGCAACCCCAACAGATTACGATCCTAAAACTAATTACTTTGATACTAGCAGCGTCGAGTCAGTCATACTGGATGTTATTGAAATAAATCCAGATGCCTTAATGATAATAAAATCGACAGTTCCTGTCGGTTTTACTCAATCAATGCGTCAAAAATATAGCTCAGACAATATCATCTTTTCCCCCGAATTCCTGCGTGAGGGTAAAGCGCTATACGACAACCTGCATCCGTCTCGTATCGTTATTGGTGAACGTTCCGAACGCGCCGAGCATTTTGCCGCGTTGCTGCAGGAAGGCGCGGTGAAAAAGGACATCCCAACGTTATTTACCGACTCGACTGAAGCGGAAGCAATCAAACTTTTTGCTAATACTTATCTGGCGTTACGCGTGGCCTATTTTAATGAACTGGATAGCTATGCAGAAAGCCTTGGTCTGAACTCACGCCAGATTATCGAAGGGGTGTGTCTGGATCCGCGTATCGGTAATCATTACAACAACCCGTCATTTGGTTATGGTGGCTATTGCCTGCCGAAAGATACTAAGCAGTTGCTGGCAAACTATGCTTCTGTGCCGAATAATATCATTGGCGCGATTGTCGATGCCAACCGCACGCGCAAAGACTTTATTGCAGACTCTATTCTTGCGCGTAAACCTAAAGTGGTTGGCGTGTATCGTTTGATCATGAAAAGTGGCTCCGATAATTTCCGAGCATCCTCTATTCAGGGAATCATGAAGCGCATAAAAGCCAAGGGGGTTACCGTAATTATTTATGAGCCCGTCATCGAGGAAAATGAATTTTTCCACTCTCGGGTGGTTCGTGATCTTAATGCGTTCAAAAATGAAGCAGATATTATTATTTCTAACCGCATGGTGTCAGAATTAGCTGATGTCGCCGATAAAGTATATACCCGCGATTTGTTTGGTAGTGATTAATCTCATCTCCATAAAAAAGGCCTTATAAAAGGCCTTTTTGTTTTAATCAGGTCAGTGATTAAACTTTGTAGCAATCACGGTGCCAGTCAACAAAGTTCTTAACCACAACTTTAACTGTTGTTTCAGACGCAAAAACAATAATATCACTACTGTGCTTTAGTCTCTGCGCTGGTTTCCAGTACATCGCCAGGTTGTAGCGGTAGCATATTTTTCGTAGCTTCAATGCCCAGTGCATCTTCAAGGGCTTGGATGTAGTCCATTAACTCAACCGGTGAGCTATTACCGATATTGTAAACCCGATATGGTGCAATGCTGGCCGCTGGTGTTCCTGTTTCAACGGTCCACTGCTCGTCTGCTTGCGAAATGACATCCTGCAGGCGAATGACTGCTTCGGCGATATCATCAATATAGGTGAAATCACGCTTCATTTTGTTGTAGTTAAAAACGTCAATACTTTTCCCTTCCAGCATCGCTTTGGTGAACTTGAACAGCGCCATATCCGGGCGACCCCAAGGGCCGTACACGGTAAAGAAACTTAGGCCGGTGGTGGGCAATCCATACAAATGGGAATAAGTATGGGCCATCAGTTCGTTGGCTTTTTTAGGTTACCGCATACAGAGATACGGGGTGATCGACGGAATCAGCCGTAGATAAAGGCATTTTGCGATTCAGGCCATATATCGGACAGGAGGATGCATAGAGTGAATACTGAATTTTGTTATGGCGACAACCTCCCAGTATGTTTAGAAATCCTGTGAGATTTGAGTCTGCATATGCATCGGGGGGCGAGTGAATAACGTACGGAAGCGTTAGGCATGCCCGTTGACTACTATTTAACCTTTCGTTCGATATTTTGCTCAGAGTAGGAACCCAGAGTATTGACACTTTTAGTAAACCACTTCTTTTTTTCAGTAGTGATTAAAATGCCAATTAAAATCACTTAAATAATCTGTTTTTTTTATCAATAATCCTATGGCATTAAACATATTTATGACTAAACTAATGCCAGTTTTAGTCTTTCCTCATTTAGGATATCTATGTCTGTGAGTGATAACAACGTATCCGGGCGCAGTAACGATCCGGAGCAGATTGATCTGATTGATTTATTGATGCAGCTGTGGCGTGGGAAATTGACGATTATTGTTGCTATCGTTATTGCTATTGCCTGTGCTGTCGGTTATTTAGCGGTTGCTAAAGAGAAATGGACCTCTACAGCGATTATCACTCAACCGGATGTTGGACAGATTGCCACGTATAACAACGCACTCAATGTGTTGTATGGTGCCAGCGCGCCTAAGGTGACTGAACTTCAGACAAACGTTATTGGTCGTTTCAGTACCTCTTTCTCTGCATTGGCGGAAACGCTGGATAATCAGGAAAAACCGGAAAAACTGTCGATTGAGCAGTCTGTAAAAGGCCAACAACTGCCGTTAGCGGTTTCTTATGTTGGTGCTTCCCCAGAAGATGCTCAGCGTCAACTTGCTGAATATATTCAACAAACAGATGAAAAGGTTGCCAAAGAACTGGAGCTTGATCTTGCTGATAATGTCAAGTTGCAAACAGCTACGCTGCAAGATTCTCTGAAAACTCAGGAAGCGGTTGCTCAGGAGCAAAAAGATTTGCGAATTAAGCAAATACAGGAAGCTTTGCGTTATGCAGAACAGGCTGGTGTAATTAAGCCACAAATTCAGCAAACTCAGGATGTCACGCAGGACAGTATGCTACTGCTGGGCAGTGATGCACTGAAATCAATGATTGAACACGAAGCGACTCGTCCCTTGATCTTCTCTGGTAATTACTACCAGACCAAGCAAAACCTACTGGACATTGAGGCGTTAAATCTTGAAAAGGCAAAACTGCACTCCTACCGCTATGTGTTGAAACCAACGTTACCGATTCGTCGTGACAGTCCGAAAAAAGCAATCACCCTGGTGCTGGCGATTCTGCTCGGCGGGATGATTGGTGCCGGGATCGTGCTGGGGCAAAATGCGCTGCGCGGTTACAAAGCCAAAGCACAGTAATCCTAAAGCAGTTTTATTCTGACAACAAAAAACCGGGCGAGCCCGGTTTTTTTACGTCTACAGATTACTGATGTCTTTTGCGTAAATTCTCAATCACCGTCGTCAGGTCGAGGTCCTGATCCTGCAGCAGAACCAGCAGGTGATACATCAGATCAGAGGCTTCATTGGTCAGTTCGAGACGATCGTTCACGGTTGCGGCCAGCGCGGTCTCTACGCCTTCTTCGCCTACCTTCTGGGCAATACGTTTAGTGCCGCTGGCATACAGTTTCGCGGTGTAGGAGCTTGCCGGGTCAGCGGTTTTACGTTCGGCCAGTAGTTGCTCCAGTTGATACAGGAACAGCCACTGGTGGCTGGCATCGCCAAAGCAGCTTGAGGTGCCTTTATGGCAGGTCGGGCCAATCGGGTTAACCAGCACCAGCAGGGTGTCGTTGTCGCAGTCAGGCGCGATGCTCACCACGTTCAGGAAGTGACCGGAGGTTTCTCCTTTGGTCCACAGACGCTGCTTGGTCCGCGAGAAAAAGGTCACTTTGCCGCTTTCAAGCGTTTTATCCAGTGCTTCCGGGTTCATATAACCCAGCATTAGTACCTCACCGGAAACCGCATGCTGCACGATGACTGGCATCAGTCCGTCGGTTTTTTCCCAGTCCAGCTCGCGGCATTGTTGCTTCGTTAACATATCCTGATCTCCACGCCCTGTGTTGCCAGGAACGCTTTTAATTCGCCAATATTAATAATTTGCTTGTGAAAGACGGAAGCGGCAAGCGCGCCGTCAACGTCGGCGTCCCGGAATGCTTCAAGGAAGTGTTCCATGGTGCCCGCGCCGCCGGAGGCAATCAGCGGTACATGGCAAACGTCGCGCACTTTTTTCAGTTGCTCCAGGTCATAACCGTTACGCACGCCGTCCTGGTTCATCATGTTCAGGACGATTTCGCCTGCGCCGCGTTTTTGTACTTCCTGCACCCAGTCCAGCGTTTCCCACTGCGTGACGCGGGTACGGCTTTCATCCCCGGTATATTGATTAACATGATATTTGCCGGTTTCGGCGTCATACCAGGTATCAATGCCTACCACGATACACTGCACGCCAAAGCGGTCAGCCAGACGAGTGATAAGCTCCGGTTCGGCCAGCGCCGGGGAGTTGATAGAGATTTTATCCGCCCCGAAGGAGAGGATGCGCGCCGCATCGTCGATGGATTTAATGCCACCGGCAACGCAGAACGGAATATCGATCACTTCTGCCACGCGAGATACCCAGCTTTTATCCACTACGCGGCCATCGCTGGAGGCGGTGATATCGTAGAACACCAGTTCATCTGCGCCTTCATCGGCATAGCGTTTTGCCAGCGGGACAATGTCGCCAATAATCTCGTGATTGCGAAACTGGACGCCTTTTACCACCTGCCCATCACGAACGTCCAGACAAGGAATTATGCGTTTTGCCAGCATTGAATGGCCTCCTCAACGGTGAACTTACCTTCCAGCAGGGCGCGTCCGACGATCACGCCGCGTACGCCGGTTCCACGCAGGGCTGCTACGTCCTCGATCCCGCCAATGCCGCCAGATGACTGGAATGCTACCTGCGGATATTTGGCGCACACTTCTTCATAAAGCGCGACGTTTGAGCCAGCCAGCGTGCCGTCGCGGGAGATATCGGTGCACAGCACGTGCTTCAGGCCGACGGGTAAATAGGTCTCAACCAGTTCTTCCAGAGAAACCCCAGAATCTTCCTGCCAGCCGCTAACCGCTACCTGTTTATTACCGCGCTCGTCAATACGCACGTCCAGCGCCAGTACCAGCGCGTCGGCGCCAAAACGGGCAAACCAGCTCTTGACTACCTCAGGGGATTTTACTGCCGTCGAACCTACCACCACGCGCGCCACGCCTGCGTCAAGCAGCGCCGCAACGTCCGCTTCAGTCCGCACGCCACCGCCAACCTGTACCGGAACATTGACTCCAGCGACCAGCGTTTTAATCAGCGGGATCTGCCGCTGCGCCGGGTCTTTCGCGCCGGTTAAATCAACCAGGTGCAGTACTTCGGCACCCTGAGCTGTGTAATCCTGTAAACGGGGGAGAGGATCATTGCCATAATCACGTTGCGTTGCGTAATCGCCCTGATGAAGACGCACCACCGTGCCGTCGATTAAATCTAATGCCGGAATAATCATTACATCTCCAGAAAGTTTTTCAGCAACTGCGCCCCAGCCGCGCCTGAGCGTTCAGGGTGAAACTGCACGCCAAAGAAATTGTCCTTTTGTACTGCCGCGGTAAATGGTTCGCCGTAATGGCACTGGGCGATGGTCCACGGGTTCACCGGCATAGCATAGCTGTGTACAAAGTAGAAATACGCGCCATCTTCAATGCCCTGGAACAGACGATTTCCCGCCTGCGGATAGACGCGATTCCAGCCCATATGCGGCAGCGGCAGACCGAAATCGGTCATCTTCGGAACGTCCTGCTCAATAATGCCCAGCAGAGAGACACCGTTACTCTCTTCGCTGCGGCGGCCAAGCAGTTGCATGCCTAAGCAGATCCCCAGTACCGGTTGCGTACAAGCTTTAATCAGTTCAATCAGTTCACGCTCGTGCAACTGGTCCATAGCCGCCTGGGCGGTACCGACGCCCGGCAGAAACAGTTTATCGGCACGCAGCACCACGTCCGGGTCACGGCTGACAACCGGGTCGTATCCATGGCGTGCGACGGCGGATTTCACCGAGTGCAGGTTGGCGCAGCCGGTATCAAGGATCACCACGTTCATTACAGCACTCCTTTTGAGGAGGGCAGCGTATCGCCTTCTACGCGAATAGCCTGACGCAGCGTACGACCAAAGGCTTTAAACAGGCTTTCCACTCGGTGGTGGTCATTTTTCCCTTTGGTTTTCAGGTGCAAGGTGACACCCATGGTGTAAGAGAGTGAACGGAAGAAGTGTTCAATCATCTCTGTGCTCAGATCGCCAACGCGCTGGTAGGTAAACTCCGCGCGGTATTCCAGGTGCGGACGCCCCGAGATATCCAGCGCGCAACGTGCCAGGCACTCGTCCATCGGCAGCACAAAACCAAAACGGTTGATACCGCGTTTATCGCCTAATGCCAGCTTTAAGGCTTCACCCAGCGCCAGACCGGTATCTTCAACGGTGTGGTGATCGTCAATATACAGATCGCCTTTGACGGCTATTTCCATGCGAAAACCGCCGTGGGTGGCGATTTGATCCAGCATGTGGTCAAAGAAGCCAACGCCGGTATTGATTTTGCTACGGCCTTCGCGGTCCAGCCAGACTTTGACGTCAATCTGCGTCTCTTTGGTATTGCGCTCAACGTGCGCGTAGCGGTCTCGCTTGGTCAACTGCTCGCCGATCATCGCCCAGTTCAGGGTGTCGCGGTGGTAGCGTAATCCGCTAATGCCCATGTTTTCTGCGAGCTGAATATCGGTCGCCCGGTCGCCAATGACGTAGCTGTTTGCCGCATCCATGGCCTGTTCAACCAGATACTGCTCAACCAGTTTCATTTTTGGCTTACGGCAATCACACGCGTCCGCTGGCAGGTGCGGGCAGATCAGCACCTCATCGAATGCTACACCCTGAGAGGTGAAAATTTGCATCATCAGGTTATGCGGACCGTCAAAATCGGCCTGTGGGAAGCTCTGCGTACCGAGTCCATCCTGGTTAGTAATCATCACCAGCTTAAAGCCGGCTTTTTGCAGCTTCAGCAAAACGGGAACGACGTCCGGCTCGAAGGCGAGTTTGTCAAAGCGATCGACCTGAAAGTCACTTGGCGGTTCGGAAATCAGGGTTCCATCACGGTCAATAAAAAGATACTTCTGGCTCATACTTGCTCCGCACGTAAGGCGTCAATGACGCGCTGGCTCTCTTCGCGGGTTCCGACAGTAATTCGCAGGCAGCCGCTTAATGAAGGTTGTTTATTCTGATCTCGTAAGATAATGCCCTGATCCCACAAAGATTTAAATACGCTGCTTGATGCGGTGAAGCGCGCCAGAACATAGTTGGTTTCAGAGTCGAAAACCTGCTCTACACAGCGAATGGTTTTCAGGTTCTCCACCAGATACTGACGCTCTTGCAGGATCTGCTCTACGCGTTGGCGCATGGCGGAAATCCCTTGTGGCGTCAGCGCCTGGGCGGCAATATCCGCTACCGGGGTAGAAAGCGGGTAGGGGGCAATCACCTTTAACAGCAGATTGATAACCTCTTCATTCGCCAGCGTAAATCCGCAGCGTAAACCGGCGAGAGCAAACGCTTTAGACAGCGTGCGTAATACTGCCAGATGCGGATACTCAGACAGCCAGCCTGCCAGCGTAGCCTGCGGACAAAACTCAATATAGGCCTCATCAGCGACCACGATGGCTTTACCCTGCGTCATTTCGAGCAGTGAACGTAGGTCCTGCGGATTTATCAGCTGGCCGGTTGGGTTATTGGGGCTGCATACGTAGACCACTTTCACGCCATCAAGCTTGTCCGCGATGCCTTGTAAATCCAGCTGCCAGTTATCCAGGGTCGGGACGGTGCGGCATTCAACGCCAATCGTTTCGGCGCTGACGCTGTACATGCCGTAAGTCGGCGGACAGTAGAGAATTGCATCTTTACCGGGTTCGCAAAAAGCGCGCACCAGCAGTTCGATCCCTTCATCTGCACCGCGGCTGACCAGCACCTGCTCTGGTTTGACGCCAGCATACTGCGCGTAATTCTCAATTACGGTTTTCGGCTGACACTCTGGATAGCGGTTCAGCGTCTGCTGGCGTAGCTGGAACTCAACGGCGGTTGGGTACTCATTCGCGTTGAGCCAGACGTCCCCGTTACCGCCAAGACGACGGGCAGACTGATAGGGCGTTAACTCGCGAACATTCTTACGGGCTAAATCAGTGACGCTGAGAAAGTTGTCAGTGCTCATGCTTGCTCCTTCAGGGCGTTAACGCGCAGGGTGACGGCATTTTTGTGGGCAGTCAGTCGTTCAGCCGCGGCCAGTGTTTCAATGGTGGAGGCCAGGGTAGAGAAACCTTGGGGAGTTAATTCCTGTACCGTCATCCGTTTCTGGAAATCAGCCAGCCCAAGGCTTGAGCAGGTTGCGGTATAGCCGTAGGTCGGAAGAACGTGGTTGGTGCCGGAAGCATAGTCACCAGCCGACTCAGGGGACCAGTCACCCAGGAATACCGAACCAGCGCTGGTGATATCGTCAACCAGTTCACGCGCGTTACGGGTCTGAATAATCAGGTGCTCCGGGCCGTAGGCGTTAGAGATGGCCACGCATTGCTCAAGATCTCTGGCGACGATCAGTCGGCTGGCGGCGAGCGCCTGGCGTGCGGTGTCGGCGCGGGAAAGCTCGGCGAGCTGGCGTTCAACGGCTTTGGCCACGCCTTCGGCAAGCGTAGCGTCTGGCGTCAGCAGGATAACCTGCGAGTCGGGGCCGTGTTCGGCCTGAGAAAGCAGGTCGGAAGCAACAAAGTCAGGCGTCGCGCCGCTGTCGGCAATAACCAGCACTTCAGACGGGCCCGCAGGCATGTCGATAGCCGCGCCGTCAAGACGTTGGCTGACCTGACGTTTGGCTTCGGTCACATACGCATTGCCTGGCCCGAAGATTTTATCGACCTTAGGAATAGATTCGGTACCCAGCGCCAGCGCGGCAATGGCCTGCGCGCCGCCCACGTTGAACACCTCTTTTACGCCACACAGTTGCGCGGCGTAGAGGATTTCATCGGCAATCGGCGGCGGTGAGCAGAGCACCACTTTTTTGCAGCCAGCGATACGCGCCGGGGTCGCCAGCATTAATACGGTCGAGAAGAGCGGTGCCGATCCTCCAGGAATATACAGCCCCACGGAGGCGATAGGGCGAGTAACCTGCTGGCAGCGCACGCCAGGCTGAGTTTCAATATCCACCGGCGGCAGGATTTGCGCGGTGTGGAACGTATCAATATTACGTACCGCCGCCCGCATGGCTTGTTTCAGCTCGTCGCTCAGGCGGCTACTGGCTTGCTGAATTTCTTCTTCGGTGACGCGCAGCGCGCCGACCTCGGTTTTGTCAAACTTCGCACTGTATTCACGCAGCGCCCGGTCGCCGTTATTTTTGACGTTCTCAAGAATCTCAGCCACCGTGCGGCTGATGCTTTCAGAGGCGGATATCGCCGGGCGCATCAGCAGTTCGCGCTGCTGCTCGGGGCTACGGCTATTCCAGTCGATCAGGGTATTGAAGCTCATGGCTATCACTCCATCATCTTCTCAATCGGCAGCACCAGAATTGAGCTGGCGCCGAGCGCTTTCAGTTTTTCCATCGTTTCCCAGAACAGGGTTTCGCTGCTGACCATGTGCATGGCTACGCGCTGCTGGTCACCCGCCAGTGGCAGAATGGTAGGGCGCTCAGCGCCTGGCAGCAGGGCGATGACTTCGTCCAGACGTTCGCTCGGCGCGTGCATCATGATGTATTTTGATTCACGAGCCTGAATAACCCCCTGAATACGGGTCAGCAGTTTGTCGATCAGTTGTTGCTTGGCTTCGGCCATTTCGCCGTCGCGCTGAATCAGGCAGGCTTTAGAGCGGTAAATCACTTCCACTTCACGCAGACCGTTGGCTTCAAGCGTGGCTCCGGTTGACACCAGATCGCAAATCGCATCAGCCAGACCTGCGCGGGGAGCGACTTCTACAGAGCCGTTTAACAGACAGGATTTAAACGACACCCCTTTTTGATCAAGATAACGTTTAAGCAGGTGTGGGTAAGAGGTAGCGATACGCTTACCGTTCAGCGCTGCCGGGCCATCCCAGGCTTCATCAACCGGGGTAGCCAGCGAAAGACGGCAGCCGCCGAAGTCCAGACGACGCAGGGTAAAATAGCGCGGATCTTCACCCTGGGCCCGGCGGTTGAGCAGTTCCTCTTCGAGAACGTTTTCCCCGATGATGCCGAGATCTACGACGCCGTCCATCACCAGACCCGGGATATCGTCATCACGCACGCGCAGAATATCGATCGGCATATTCTCAGCCATCGCGATCAAGCGCTGGGTGTGAAGATTAATTTTAATGCCGCAACGGGCCAGCAATTCGCGTGAATCATCGCTTAAACGACCTGATTTCTGCATAGCTATGCGTAAACGGGTGTTATCTAACATTCTTTATTCCTCGTTATCCTGTCTGAATCAGTTTGGGCCACGCACAAAAAAAAGCCCCCGGAAGAAATCTTCCGGGGGCTTTCTCATACGCTCATGCACCGCTGGAAGATTTAAATGTCTCCCAGCACACATCGCCTGAAAGACTAGTCAGGATGATGGTGATGATGGTGTTTGAATTGAGCGCGTGTCATAAATTTTCTCGATGAATGTTTATTCATTTGATGTCTTTTAACCTAAACCACTTTAGCTACGGAAAGCAAGGGCTTTTTTTGATCATTAATTCATTTCATATTGATACTATGAATTGTCAGCCACTGTGGGCTAGCGTAGCCTTGCGTTATAGGCCAAAAGTCAGGAGAGAAGGCATGAAAAAGGTCGCAATTGTCGGTTTAGGTTGGTTAGGCATGCCGTTAGCTATGTCGCTGGCGGCGAGAGGCTGGCAGGTTACCGGCAGCAAAACCACATTGGATGGGGTGGAAGCGGCCCGCATGAGTGGTATAGAGAGCTACTCGCTGCGCCTGGAGCCTGAACTGGTCTGTGAGACAGACGATCTCGACGCACTGATGGACGCCGACGCGCTGGTTATTACGCTACCTGCGCGCCGTAGCGGTCCGGGGGAGACATTTTACCTGCAGGCTATGCAGGAGCTGGTCGACAGTGCGCTGGCGTACCGTATCCCGCGGATTATTTTTACCAGTTCGACGTCGGTCTATGGCGATGCACAAGGCATCGTGAAAGAAGGGACTCCGCGTAACCCGGTCACGGCAAGTGGTCGCGTTTTGAAAGAACTTGAAGACTGGTTGCACAATTTACCCGGCACTTCGGTGGATATTTTGCGCCTGGCCGGACTTGTCGGCCCGGGAAGACATCCCGGTCGTTTTTTCGCTGGCAAGACGGCGCCAGATGGACACCATGGCGTCAATCTGGTGCATCTGGATGATGTGGTTGCCGCCATCTCTTTGCTGCTGCAAGCGCCAAAAGGGGGACACATCTATAATATATGTGCGCCTATGCATCCGGCGCGCAATGTGTTCTATCCACAGATGGCCCGCCAGTTGGGGATGGAGCCGCCGGAATTTCGTGGCAATGAGGATAACGGTAAAGGTAAAGTCATTGATGGCAACCGTATTTGTAACGAGCTTGGGTTTGAGTACCAGTATCCTGACCCGCTGGTGATGCCGATGGAGTGACAGACCAGCAGAGTGCCGCTGATACCGCCAGGGGGCGAGTATGAAACCACTGCTGGACGTTCTTATCATCCTCGATGCATTGGAAAAAGAGGGCAGTTTCGCAGCGGCGTCGGCAAAATTGTTTAAGACGCCGTCTGCGCTTAGCTACACCGTCCATAAGCTGGAAAGCGATCTTAATATTCAGCTACTCGATCGCAGCGGACATCGGGCTAAGTTTACCCGTACCGGGCAGATGCTGCTGGAAAAGGGGCGGGAGGTGTTGCACACCGTCCGCGAACTCGAAAAGCAGGCGATTAAACTTCACGAAGGCTGGGAGAATGAACTGGTTATTGGCGTAGATGATACGTTTCCCTTTTCGCTGCTGGCCCCACTCATCGAATCTTTCTATCAACACCACAGTGTGACGCGCCTGAAATTTATCAATGGCGTGCTGGGCGGCTCCTGGGATGCCCTCACTCAGGGGCGGGCGGATATTATTGTCGGCGCCACGCATGAGCCGCCTGCCGCGAGCGAATTTGGCTTTGCGCAGCTAGGGGTTCTGGAGCAGGTGTTTGTGGTTGCGTCGCATCATCCGCTGGCGCAGGAACAGGAACCGTTAAACCGTCGCACTATCCGGCGTTTTCGCGCAATTGTGGTTGGCGACAATGCACAGCATGCCAACGTCTCGGGCTCTCAGGTGCTCGACGATCAGGAAGCCATCACCGTTTTTGACTTCAAAACCAAGCTGGAACTGCAAATCAGTGGTCTGGGATGCGGCTATATTCCGCGCTACCTGGCACAGCGATTTCTGGAGAGCGGCGCTCTGATTGAGAAAAAGGTGGTCGCACAAATTATCTTTGAACCCGTGTGGATAGGTTGGAATGAACAGACAGCCGGGTTGGCCAGTGCCTGGTGGCGGGATGAGATTTTAGCAAATAGTGCTATTGCGGGGGTGTACGTTAAAACGGCTGCTGATAAATCAATCAGTTAAGAAAAAATATTCTTTTGTAGTAGCTTCAATCTCTTGTTATTTCTCTCCAAATTAGTGCAAAATACGCCGCTTGCAAAAAATGACATTAACCGACGTTTTAATACGCGTCGGTTATTTTTTTGCATCAAACCAATCATTCATAAAAGAGGCCGGGCTTCGTACCGGATAGATACTTACTTAAAAATCGACAGTTGTTGTCGCTGAGGATTAACAAAAAATGGGGCAATTTTTTGCTTACGCGACGGTTTTCGCCGTAATGGGGGATAACCATGTCGCATAACGCTACTCCAAACACCTCTCGCGTGGAATTACGTAAAACGCTTACGCTGGTTCCGGTTGTCATGATGGGCCTTGCCTATATGCAGCCGATGACGCTGTTCGATACATTCGGTATCGTATCAGGAATGACCGATGGTCACGTCCCGACAGCTTACGCCTTTGCACTGATCGCCATCCTCTTTACCGCACTGAGCTACGGTAAACTGGTGCGTCGCTATCCGTCTGCAGGCTCTGCCTACACTTACGCCCAGAAATCCATTAGCCCGACCGTTGGCTTTATGGTGGGTTGGTCATCATTGCTGGACTACCTGTTCGCACCGATGATCAACATTCTGTTGGCGAAAATTTATTTTGAAGCTCTGGTGCCGTCGATACCGTCATGGATATTCGTGGTGGCGCTGGTGGCCTTTATGACCGCCTTTAACCTGCGCAGTCTGAAATCTGTTGCAAATTTCAACACCGTCATCGTGTTGTTGCAGGTGGTGCTGATTGCAGTGATCCTCGGCATGGTCGTTTATGGCGTGTTCGAAGGGGAAGGTGCCGGTACGCTGGCGAGCAGCCGTCCGTTCTGGTCAGGTGATGCGCATGTGATCCCGATGATCACGGGAGCGACTATCCTGTGCTTCTCGTTCACCGGTTTTGACGGTATCAGCAACCTGTCTGAAGAAACCAAAGACGCTGAACGAGTGATCCCGCGGGCGATTTTCCTGACCGCGCTGATTGGTGGCCTGATCTTTATCGTCTCCACCTATCTGTTGCAGCTGTACTTCCCGGATATCTCGCGCTTCAAGGATCCGGACGCTTCGCAGCCGGAAATCATGTTGTATGTCGCTGGTAAGTTCTTCCAGGTCGGCGCGCTGATTTTCTCTACCATTACCGTACTGGCGTCAGGTATGGCGGCGCATGCAGGCGTAGCGCGTCTGATGTATGTGATGGGGCGTGACGGTGTGTTCCCGAAAAGTTTCTTCGGTTATGTCCACCCGAAATGGCGTACTCCGTCCATGAACATCATTCTGGTTGGTGCGATTGCTCTGCTGGCAATTAACTTCGACCTGGTGATGGCGACGGCGCTGATTAACTTCGGTGCGCTGGTGGCGTTTACCTTCGTTAACCTGTCGGTGATCTCCCAGTTCTGGATCCGTGAGAAGCGTAACAAGACGCTGAAAGACCACTTCCAGTATCTGTTCCTGCCAATGTGCGGTGCGCTGACCGTTGGTGCGCTGTGGGTGAACCTGGAAGAGAGCTCAATGGTTCTGGGTCTGATCTGGGCCGCTATTGGTCTGATTTACCTGGCTTGCGTGACCAAAAGTTTCCGTAACCCGGTGCCACAGTACGACGAAGATATCGCGTAATAGCTGTATTTAGATAAAAAAAACCGGAGACATGTTCTCCGGTTTTTTTATACGTGGGAGTTATACAATCTCTTGCGCATACTGCCAGAGTGACTTCAGCAGCATCAGTTTCTCTTTGTTATCTGCATATTGCTGGCTCAGCATCTGCAATTCATTGGCGTAATTTTGCAAAAACTCAGGCGTGAATATTTGACGACGATGGTCCAGCCAGCGCTGCTGTTCGGCTTCATCCAGCGTTCCGGGGAAGTTACGTGCGCGGTAGTTAAACAGCAGCTTTTCAATGCGCTTATCGACAAAGGAGATATCCAGCGCCGGTAAATTGCGCGGCTCAGTTTCCAGAACGATTTTCATCGCGGCACGGTCGGCATCGCTGAAAAAACCATTGTATAACTGTGCGTCTACGTTATCTGATGGCGTAAAGGGTTCCGCATCGGCGAAGATGGCCACCACTTTGTCGCGAACCTGCGGGTTTTCGCGCAGTATTTTGAGATTATCCAGACAATGCTGGCGGTTAATGCCAAGGCGATCGGCATCTTCCGGGCGCAAGGTATTCGCCTGTGCCAGTACCGGGCATTTGTTGATGTGCACCAGTTTAACCGGCACGGCTGGGTTATCTCCCAGATCAGCTTTAGCAGTGTAGAGCCGCTCACGTAGCGCGTCGCTGTCCAGTTCGAGCAGCGGTGAAATATCACCGGCTAAGTCGACCATAATCACCGCGTTGCGATTCTCAGGATGCCAGGCCAATGGCGCCACCCAACTGGTGTTGCCGCGCCATGCGCCGAACATCCCCGAAACATGGACCAGCGGCTTCATTTGCGGGACATCAATCAGTGCGGCCAGCTTGTGCTTATTGCGATGGCTGTAGAGATAATCAAACAGGCGCGGCTGGCGCGACTTCACTAATTGCGCCATCGCAATTGTGGCGTATACATCGGCCATCGCATCGTGGGCATTGGCATGTTCAATACCGTTGGCTTTGGTCAAATGCTCCAGGCGAAAGCTGGGTAAGCCGTCGTCGTTTTCCGGCCAGTTAATTCCTTCAGGACGCAGGGCATAGCAGGCGCGCATCACATCCAGCAGATCCCAGCGTGAATTATCGTTCTGCCAGCTCCAGGCGTAGGGATCGTAGAAATTGCGATACAGGATGTTGCGCGTCACTTCATCATCGAAGCGCACGTTGTTATAGCCCAGGATACAGGTTTTCGGCACCGTGAACAGGGCGTGGATGCGAGCAGCAAAGGCGGCTTCATTTTCTCCTTTTTCACGCGCTTCCTGCGGTGTGATACCGGTTATCAGCACCGCCTCAGGCTGCGGCAGATAGTCGTCTGCGGGTTTGCAATAAAAGACTTCAGGTTCACCGATAATGTTGAAATCGCTATCTGTGCGGATAGCCGCAAATTGCGCGGGTCTGTCCAGCGCCGGATGGGTACCAAAGGTCTCGTAATCGTGAAAGAGAAAACCAGGTTGCTGCTTGCCGTCATTCATTGTTCAGTTATGTCCGGGATCAATTTAGCGCTCGTCCAAGAATACCAAAAAATAGCGAGGTAATCAGCAAAGCGATTATCAATGCTGAATGATGTACGCAATAAAATTGAGATGAACAGGCTTAAATAGAATTGATTAATAAATTTTGCACTGTTAAGGGAAATTACTGGAATAAATTGTCTGAAATCTATGAGCTGATAAATAATATAAATGAGAACCATTATTGTTATTTGGTGCTGATTTGTTGTGTTCTGGAAATTTTAAAATTCTTTTATAAACAATGGGTTTTTATTTTGGCGGTTAGCTGCTCTATATTCTAATGAAATGTGAGTGAGGTTAAAAATTAATAATTTAAACACCATATAATAATTGGATATATCTAATAACAGGAGGTTATATGAGCATTAGTCGGCGTAATTTTTTGCGAGGAGTGGGTATCGGTTGCTCAGCCTGTGCGATAGGCAGTTTTCCGCCAGGCGCACTGGCGCGAAATTCTCCAGAGAGCATTAAGGGGAAAACATCTCTGACGCCAAGCTTGTGCGAAATGTGTTCTTATCGTTGTCCAATACAGGCACAGGTAATTAATAACAAGACGGTTTTTATTCAGGGGAACCCTAATGCGCCTCAACAAGGCACGCGTGTCTGCGCGCGCGGAGGCAGTGGTGTTAGCCTGGTCAACGACCCGCACCGTATTGTCAAACCCATGAAACGCACAGGGCCTCGCGGGAGCGGAGAATGGCAGGTTATTAGTTGGGAACAGGCTTACAAAGAAATTGCCGAAAAAATGACGGCAATAAAAGCGCAGCATGGCCCTCAGGGGGTCGTATTCTCTTCCAAATCCGGTTCGCTTTCGGGTCATTTATTTCAGCTGGCAACGGCGTTTGGATCGCCAAACACCTTTACGCATGCGTCGACATGCCCTGCCGGAAAATCGATTGCCGCCAAAGTGATGATGGGCGGCGATTTGGCTATGGATATCGCCAATACCCGTTATATGGTCTCTTTTGGCCACAATCTCTATGAAGGTATTGAGGTTGCCGAAACGCATGAACTGATGACCGCGCAGGAAAAGGGCGCAAAAATGGTCAGCTTCGATCCCCGTTTGTCAGTTTTCTCCAGCAAGGCGGATGAATGGCATGCGCTCAAGCCGGGCGGCGACTTGCCGGTGTTAATGGCCATGTGTCACGTCATGATTAATGAACATCTGTATGACGCGGACTTCGTTGCGCGCTACACCACAGGGTTTGACCAACTGGCAGAAGCGGTACAAGAGACCACGCCGGAATGGGCGCAAAAGCAGGCTGATGTGCCTGCCGATGTTATTGTTCGGGTCACCCGCGAAATGGCCGCCTGTGCGCCTCATGCTATCGTCAGCCCTGGCCATCGCGCGACGTTTTCGCAAGAAGAAATTGATATGCGGCGTATGATTTTCACCCTCAATGCGCTGCTGGGAAATATTGAGCGTGAAGGCGGCTTGTACCAGAAAAAAGCCGCGGCGACCTACAATAAGCTGGCCGGAGAGAAGGTCGCTCCGGTGCTGGCAAAACCTGATGCCAAATTGCCCAAGCCAACGGCGCAGCGCATCGATTTGGTTGCCCCACAATTCAAGTACATCGCGGCGGGCGGCGGCGTGGTGCAAAGCATCATCGATGCCGTGTTAAACCAGACGCCGTATCCGGTGAAGGGATGGATTATGTCCCGCCACAATCCTTTCCAAACCGTGACCTGTCGGCCTGATCTGGTCAAAACCGTCGAACAACTCGATCTGGTGGTCAGTTGCGATGTCTATTTAAGCGAAAGCGCGGCATATGCCGATTATCTGTTACCCGAATGCACCTACCTTGAACGCGATGAAGAAGTCTCTGACATGTCGGGCCTGAATCCGGCCTATGCCCTGCGCCAGCAGGTTGTAGAGCCGATTGGGGATGCGCGTCCGAGCTGGCAAATCTGGAAAGAGCTGGCCGTGCAGTTAGGCCTTGGGCAGTTCTACCCCTGGCAGGATATGCAGACGCGGCAGCTGTACCAGCTTAATGGTGATCATGCGCTGTCCGCTGAACTGCGTCAGAAAGGATATCGGGAGTGGGGTGTTCCGCTTCTGCTGCGGGAACCTGAAGCAGTGCGTCAGTTTGTGGCGCGTTATCCGGGCGCGGTGGCGGTTGACGGCGACGGTACCTATGGCGAGCAACTGCGCTTTAAATCCCCGTCTGGAAAAATTGAACTCTACTCTGAAGAGCTGGAAGCACTTTTGCCTGGCTACGGTATTCCGCGCGCCCGCAATTTTGCCCTCAAAGGCGACAATGAACTCTATTTTATTCAGGGAAAAGTGGCGGTGCATACCAACGGCGCGACGCAATATGTACCGCTGCTGAGTGAGCTGATGTGGGATAACGCGGTGTGGATCCACCCACAAACGGCCCGTGAAAAAGGCATCAAAAACGGCGATGAGATTTGGCTGGAAAATGCGACCGGTAAGGAAAAAGGCAAAGCGCTGGTTACTGCCGGAATACGACCCGATACGCTGTTCGTTTATATGGGATTTGGCGCCAAGGCGGGAGCCAAAACCGCGGCGACGACGCACGGTATTCACTGCGGTAATTTGCTTCCGCATGTTACCAGTCCGGTTTCCGGTACGGTGGTGCACACCGCTGGCGTCACGCTTCGTCGGGCATGAGAAAGGAGAACATCATGAATCAATCAACAAACCCTTATGTCATGCTGCATGACGAGAAACGCTGTATTGGCTGTCAGGCGTGTACGGTTGCCTGCAAGGTACTGAATGACGTGCCGGAGGGATTTAGTCGCCTACAAGTGCAGATCCGTTCACCCGAACATGAACCCGAGGTGCTGTCCCACTTCCAGTTTGTTCGCGTTTCCTGTCAGCATTGTGAAGATGCGCCGTGCGTCAGCGTCTGTCCTACCGGCGCTTCATTTCGTGACGAAAATGGCATTGTGCAAGTGGATAAGTCTCGCTGTATTGGTTGTGACTACTGCGTCGCCGCTTGCCCGTTCCATGTCCGCTACCTCAACCCACAAACGGGGATTGCCGACAAATGTAACTTCTGCGCCGATACTCGCCTGGAGGTCGGACAATCGCCAGCCTGCGTTTCCGTTTGTCCGACGGATGCGCTGAAGTTTGGACGTCGCGATGACCCGGAAATTCAGCACTGGATTAATCAAAAAGAGGTTTATCGCCAGCAGGATACGCGTAGCGGTCCGGTAAGTGTCTATCGGCGTAAAGAGATCCATCAGGAGGGTAATGTATGAATTCTATCTGGGGAGCAGAGCTTAACTATGCGCCGGACTACTGGCCGCTGTGGCTCATTTATGCAGGCGTTATTATTGTGCTGATGATTGCGGGCCTGGTAACGCACGCGCTGTTACGTCGGATGCTGGCGCCCAAAACGGCAACCGGGGAAGAGCATCGGGACTACCTCTATTCGCTGGCGGTCCGCCGCTGGCACTGGGGTAATGCGCTGCTCTTTATCCTGCTTCTGCTGAGCGGCCTGTTTGGCCACTTTTCTGTCGGACCGGTGGCCTTAATGGTGCAGGTACATACTTGGTGTGGCTTCGCATTGCTGGCCTTCTGGATTGGCTTTGTGTTAATAAACGCAACCAGCGGCAACGGCTGCCATTATCGCGTGAAATTTAGCGGGTTGATATCACGCTGCCTGCTGCAAACACGCTTTTATCTGTATGGCATTATGAAAGGTGAGCCGCACCCGTTTGCCGCAACGGCAGAGGACAAATTTAACCCGCTGCAACAGCTGGCCTACCTGGCCATCATGTACGCACTGGTTCCACTACTGATCATCACCGGGTTGCTATGTCTCTACCCACAGGTGGTAGGGGCGGGGCCGGTGATGCTGGTGCTGCATATGGCGTTAGCGATTGTGGGCTTACTGTTCATCTGCGCGCATATTTACCTGTGCACGCTGGGTGACACGCCAGGGCAAATTTTTCGCAGTATGATCGATGGTTATCACCGCCATCGCAGTCATCACGCAGAGACCGCGCCGCGTAAAGGGTAGTTCCGGCGAGATTTGTCTCTGAAACCCTTTCCTAATAGCAAGAAAATGTGCCTTATGTCACATTTTCTTGCAATTTATCCATGTTTCTTCGACAGAACTTCCGTAAAAAGAACGGCTATTTCTCCCTTTCCTGAGGACATGCTGTTGAAACGCCGTTTGTTTATTGCCGCTTCACTATTAACGATGAGTTTTTCGCCCGCCTGGGCGAGCGATGCCGTGAGCTTCGCCCCACAACCTCCTGCGATTACTGCCGGGGCATGGGTGTTAATGGATTACACCACGGGCCAAATCCTGACAGCCGGTAATGAACACCAGCAGCGCAATCCTGCCAGCCTGACGAAACTGATGACTGGCTATGTTGTCGATCGCGCAATTGACAGCAAGCGTATTAGTCCGACAGATATTGTGACCGTCGGGCGCGATGCCTGGGCAAAAGATAATCCGGTATTTGTCGGTTCATCCTTGATGTTCCTGAAAGAAGGGGATCGCGTTTCGGTACGTGACCTCAGCCGTGGGTTAATTGTTGATTCCGGTAATGATGCCTGCGTGGCACTGGCGGATTACATCGCCGGAGGGCAGCCGCAGTTTGTCGCGATGATGAACAACTATGCGCAAAAACTGAACCTGCAGGACACCCATTTTGAAACGGTACATGGTCTGGATGCGCCGGGTCAGCATAGCTCCGCGTACGACCTGGCCGTGCTGTCCCGCGCTATCATCCACGGGGAACCGGATTTCTACCATATGTACAGTGAGAAAAGCCTTACCTGGAACGGCATCACACAGCAAAACCGTAACGGCTTGTTGTGGGATAAAACCATGAACGTAGATGGCCTGAAGACAGGGCATACGTCCGGTGCCGGGTTTAACCTGATTGCTTCCGCCGTCGATGGTCAGCGCCGCCTGATTGCGGTGGTGATGGGCGCGGAGAGTGCTAAAGGGCGCGAAGATCAGGCACGTAAACTGCTGCAATGGGGGCAACACAACTTCGATACAGTGCAGGTTTTGCGTAGCGGTAAGCAGGTTGGCACTGAACGGATCTGGTATGGCGATAAAGAAAAAATCAGCCTCGGAACCGAGCAGGATTTCTGGATGGCCCTGCCTAAAGCAGAAGTCCCTAACATCAAAGCAAAATATGTCCTTGATAAGAAAGAGCTGGTTGCTCCCATCGCTGCGCATCAACGTGTGGGGGAGATTGAACTCTACGATCGGGATAAGCTGGTGGCACATTGGCCTCTGGTTACGCTGGAATCCGTCGGCGAAGGCGGCGTTTTCTCGCGCCTGAGCGACTATTTCCACCACAAGGCGTAGTTTTTCCTGATGCGTCTGACTGGCAAGAGTGCGAATCTGCTCACATAATAATCACTATTTCCTTGTGGCCGACATAGCCAGAAATTACACTGTATATAAATACAGTGTAACGGTGGAGGTTGTATGGAGTACGAGATAAAGCTGGTCGATAAACGCATGATTGCCGGTTTCCATATGGTTGGACCGTGGGAACAAACGGTGAAGCAGGGGTTTGAGCAATTAATGAAGTGGGTCGACGGAAAACAGATTGTGCCGTTGGAATGGATTGCTGTTTATTACGACAACCCTGATGTTGTTCCTGCGGAAAAACTGCGCTGTGATACCGTGGTTTCTGTGCCTGAAGGTTTTGAAATCCAGGAAAACAGCGAAGGGGTGATCCTCACCGAACTGGCGGGTGGCGACTATGCTGTCGCCGTTGCGCGCGTTGAGAATCACGATTTTGCGAAGCCTTGGTATCAGTTCTTCGAGCGCCTGTTGCAGGATACGACTTATGCGATAGCCGCTAAACCCTGCTTTGAAGTTTATATGAACAATGGCATGGAGGACGGTTACTGGGACATTGAAATGTACGTGCCAGTGCAGACGAAGTAACTGTTTGGGGTGTAAATCAGGATGATCTTTTCACGCTAAAAACAGGTACAATTCGCTTCTTTGCTATTCCCTGACGGAGTGCATGAGTGCGTGCAGACAAATCGCTGAGTCCTTTTGAAATTCGTTTGTATCGTCATTATCGTGTGGTGCATGGTATTCGCATTGCGCTGGCGTTTCTCCTTACTTTTCTGTTGGTACGCCTGTTAAACATTCCCGAAGGTACATGGCCTCTGATCACGCTGGTGGTGATCATGGGGCCAATATCTTTTTGGGGTAACGTTGTTCCCAGGGCCTTTGAACGTATAGGCGGCACGATCCTGGGCTCGGTCCTGGGACTGGTTGCCCTGCGTCTGGAACTCTTCTCGCTGCCGTTAATGCTGATATGGTGCGCGGTAGCGATGTTTCTCTGCGGCTGGCTGGCGCTGGGTAAAAGGCCGTATCAGGCGCTGCTGATTGGCATAACGCTTGCCGTGGTCGTGGGTGCGCCTGCCGGAGATATGAATACCGCGTTATGGCGCGGCGGTGATGTTATTCTGGGGTCGTTATTGGCGATGCTGTTTACCGGCATCTGGCCGCAGCGGGCATTTATACACTGGCGTATCCAACTGGCGCATTGTGTCACGGGGTACAATCGGGTGTATCAGGCCGCGCTATCCCCCAATCTGCTCGAGCAACCGCGGCTGGAGAAGCATTTACAACAACTGTTGAGCGACGTTGTCAAAATGCGTGGGCTCATCGCTCCTGCCAGCAAGGAAACCCGTATTCAAAAATCGATCTTTGAGGCTATTCAGACGGTGAATCGCAATCTGGTCTGCATGCTCGAGCTGCAAATTAATGCGCTGTGGGCCAGCCGTACCAGCCACTTTGTCATGTTGAATGCGCATACGCTGCGTGAAACTCAGCTCAGGACCCAGCAGGCACTACTGACAATAACCCACGCCTTGTATGAAGGTAATCCGCAGCCGGTGCTTGCCAATACGGAAAAGCTCAATGACACCGTGGCAGAGCTGCGTCAGCTTATTGCTGAGCATAAAGGCGATAATGTCGCAGAAACGCCCATTCACGGCTACGTTTGGTTGAACATGGAGATGGCTCGACAGCTGGAGTTACTGTCACATTTAATCTGTCGCGCACTGCGCAAATAAAGAGCAGATGAGGGGATTGGTTCTACTGCTGCTTCGATTCAGCAAAGATTAGAGGTATGATACTGAAAAAGGCTAAAACCATTGGTAACTGCAATGGCTTTACCCTCGATAACTCAGGTTTCAACCATGCATTGTCGATGCAGATGCAACTTGAAGTATGGCGGGCATGAAAGTAATGTTGACCCACTTTAGCCGTTGTTTTAACGAATCCGAATCTCACATTATCAGGGGTGTAAAAATGGAAACTACCAAGCCTTCTTTCCAGGACGTGCTGGAATTTGTTCGTCTGTTCCGTCGTAAAAACAAACTGCAACGTGAAATCCAGGACGTTGAGAAAAAGATCCGTGACAACCAGAAACGCGTTCTGCTGTTGGACAACCTGAGCGACTACATCAAGCCTGGTATGAGCGTGGAAGCGATTCAGGGCATCATTGCCAGCATGAAAAGCGATTATGAAGATCGTGTTGATGACTACATCATCAAAAACGCCGAGATCTCTAAAGAACGCCGCGATATCTCTAAAAAGCTGAAAGCCATGGGCGAAGTGAAAAACGGCGAAGCGAAAGCCGAGTAACGATTTTATGCTTGTCCGGGTCGCTGCCGTGCGGCGACCCTTATTGCAGTTCGACCCCGCCCGTTACCATGCGTAACAAATGCTGTTCTGGCCAGTGAATCGTAAGTTTTTTCTGCGTCAGCATCCATTTAATGTAATCCACATCATGACGATTTCTGTCCAGCATCAGTCCGACTACGCTGCCGCTGTGCGCGACGTTGACGCCGTATAAATCACATTCTTCCACCAGTGCTAATAGTGAATCAAAATCTGGCTTTGGTAACAGCAGTTGGCTGGCGATTGCGCTAAGCGTAGCCGCTTCTCCCAACCGGTAAGGATTTTGGCTAATACAGGCTTCCTGTACTTTTTCCCATGCCCGTTGGAGGGCCGCAGCTCCCGCCTGCAAGCCGGAATGACGTGGAATACGGTGATAATCCGCGGTACGCAATGTTTCAGGGCTTTCGAGAACCAGCAGATCGAGTTGAGGCTGAGCTTCACAACCAATTTGCGTGGAGGCGTTGTTATGATCGAAAAGAGTAAGCTTACGAAAAACGGTGCTGTCGGTCGGCTCCAGCGAAACGCAAAGCTGTGCCAGTGTTGGCTCGTCCAGCTGATGGCCCAGATAATGCGCCGCGGCGATGGCCGTGGCGGCAATATCCGCAGTGCTGCTGGCCATTCCTTTCGCGATGGGAATGGTTGATTGAACATCTATCCGGATATCCTGACTGAGATGCGCCGGGTACTGCCAGTGCTGTAATAACCTGTCAACCATTGCCCGAGAAAGTGGACGTTCATCTGTCAGCGGTGAGCCTGAAGTAACCTCAACGGTGCTATACCATTCGACTGGGCAGGAGACCAGTTTCTCACTGCCCAGAATCCAGCCCTGGATAAGTTCTCCGCACGATGCGGGACATTGCGCAACAGCCACGTCTTCACCTTTGTGTTCAGCAATCCTCGGGGCATAGTGTCATGGCGATCGCGCTATTACCATGATTTGCCGCAATTTGCGGTGCGGCAATATCAGGCGGGAATGCCCAATGTCACAGTTTCTGATATCGCTAAACGCATAACGTCCTGGGCTATCATCAGCTCTTCATTGGTATTAATCACCGCCACTTTAACTACCGCATTTTCCGTCTGAATAAAGGTGGCGTTACGCTGATTTTTTTCTTCATCAACGGCCAGACCTAAGAAATTCAGGTTGTGGCAAATCGCGGCGCGAGCACGCGCTGAATTTTCACCAATTCCCCCGGTAAACACCAGCGCATCCAGACCGCCCATCTGCATAATATAGCTGCCAATAGTGGCGCGAATCCGCTCGGCAAAAAGCGTCAATGCCAGTGCTGCCTGGTGATTGCCCGTATCTGCGGCATGTTCAACATCCCGGTAGTCGGGTGAAACACCAGAAACTCCGAGTAATCCGGACTCATTGTTGAGCAATTGGTTGAGCTGCTGCGCGGTTTTTCCTTCACGCAGGGCAATCCACGGCAGAATGGATGGATCAATATCGCCACTTCGCGTGCCCATCATTACGCCAGACTGCGGCGTAAAACCCATGGAGGTATTTACCGAGTGTCCGCCTTTGATAGCGCAGATGCTGCTGCCGTTGCCCAGATGACAACAAACAACCCGCAGGGCGCTGAGCGGCACGCCCAGCTTTTCAGCAAGTTGAGCGCTGACATACTTGTGGCTGGTACCATGAAAACCATAACGACGAATACCGAGCTCTGAGTAGTAGCGCCAGGGCAGGGGATAGATGAAAGACGGCTCATCAAGGGTCTGATGAAAAGCCGTGTCAAAAACCGCAACGGCTGGCGTTTTCGGCAGTAGCTGGCGAAATACCGCAATCCCCAACGCATTAACCGGGTTATGAAGCGGTGCCAGTTCCGCAAGGCGTTCGATTTCCGCCAGCGTTTCATCGGTTACTCGTGCGGAATCTTTGAAGGATTCTCCACCGTGTGCGACGCGATGGCCAACGCCGTCGATCTCTTCCAGACTGCTGATAATATTGTGGCTGAGCAGTTTTTCCAGTAGCAGCGTTACTGCTTCACGGTGATCGGCTACGGGCAAAGTCTCCTGCCATTTTTGCGCTGGTGCTTTTAGGGTGACCTGCGCATCAGACATACCGATACGTTCGATCAGTCCCTGGCAAATCATTTCACCCTGCGGCATCGCCAGAAGCTGAAACTTAAGCGAGGAACTGCCTGCATTAATGGCCATTATTTTGTGAGACATGAAGGTTCCTTTGCATTCAGAAAAATGAACATCTCATCGACCCCGGTATTCTCCAGCGCGCTGGTGACAAATACTTGTTGCGCGCCAGCCTGAACTAGCCAACTCTCCACGAGAGAAATACGCTGCGGGCTGGCTAAATCGGCTTTGGTGACGAGGCCGATAACGGGTCGGTTCATCGGACCAGTAAAACCTGGAGAAAAAGGTGACCACGGCGCGTCAGCATTGAGAACCAGCGCGATGATGTCTGCTTCACAGGCGCTGGCCAGCAGCGCGCTGTACAGGCAGCGGTTTTCGAGATACTCACCCGGTGTGTCTATCGTTGTGGGAGACCAGACAATGGCCTGGGTCTTCTGATAGTGAAGCGCCTCTCCCCGCATGCACTGCGTGAGTGACGTTTTACCGCACTGGCTGGGGCCAATTAGCATTATGCGTTTCATGAGATTATGTCCGGGTGATGGGACAGGCGGTAAAACGCATCATTTCGCCCAGCGTCCGGGTTACCTGTTTCAGCGCGTACTCAACGGCGGAAACATCGCCCGTCAGCACCACTGCGCCGGTAAAACGGTCGAGAAAACCAATCTCTACCGCCCCGGATTTCGTGGCGATATCACAGGCGATGATTGAGGCTTCGCTGGGGGTAATCGTCAGAATACCGATTGCGGAAACCGACTCTGGTAATCCCAGTTTCTTGAACAAATCTTTACCCGGATTAGCGATAAGATGCGCCAGCGTAACCTGCTTGCCAGGAACATATTCCTGAATCATACGATCCGTGGTGGGTTGTCTTTCCATTATCCCTCCACCATCTGTCGCCACATGCTTTCATGCGGACGAGGGATGACCGAACGGTAAACCAACAGACCTTTTTCACCTGCACTTTCACTGGCAACTGTCACTGCGTTATTCACATCAGACACATCGCCAGCGACAACCATGTAGCACTTGCCGCCAATACCAAATGCCATATGGACGCGTACCAGCGTGACATTGGAGGCTTTAACCGCACGGTCGGCGGCACAGATGCAGGCCGCAACGCTCCATGTTTCAACAATGCCCACGGCCTGACGCTTATCCACGCTGTTAAGTCCACTGATCGCAGGAAGTACGCTGGCGTGAATGTTGGGTAGTACCAGACTATCAACGAGCATATCGCCAGCAAGAGAAGTTCCGGTGGCGATCGCCTGTTGTACTGCGCCTACGTCACCACCGAGCATGAGCAGAAATTTACCCGGGCAGATGGTCTTGCTGACCAGTAAATTAACATTCGCGCTTTTTAACATGGCATCGCCAGCTTCCATTCCTTTGGCAATGCTGGTGAGTTCTAAAATCCCTATAGCCTGAGACATGATTAACCTCTTATTACCGTGATGGATTGCTCAGTAATTTCGCTGACAATACCGTCAATACTGGCGTGGACAGGTGCGCCTAATGCACCGGACGGCACATCGGCAACGCATTGACCGCGAACAACGTGTTCGCCCTGCTGTACACATGGGATCGCGCTGGCACCAATATGCTGGCGTAGCAACAGCGTCGTTTTATCCGTGGGATAATCAGTCTCAGCCAGTGGCGCATCGTGATACCAGTCGCTAAGGCCCAGTTTGGTAATAAGGCGCTTCACCGGAATAAGCCGATACTTCGCCATTTCATCCTCAGGATTTAACGGCCCTTCATAACGATGGTTGAGCGCCCGTAGCTCGCGTTTAAGCATGCGGTTGATTCGCATCGGTGAAATCCCAACCGGACAGGCTACGCTTTCACATACATTGCATTCTGAACAGGTCAGGGCCGTGAGCAGTAACTGCGGTGTGGCCGCCTGCTGATAATTAACCGCGCGAACCAGCAGGTGCGGTGATAATTTATGGCCGATCAAATGTCTTGGGCACAAATCCGTACACAAACGACACTGCTCGCAAACGGTTTTTGCGACGGAAAGCACGGTGCGTTCATCCTGCATCCGCCGCTGAATCAACGCATGAGACTTTGGTAAAACCAGCAGTCCCCCGGTGGTCTTGCTGACTGGGGTATCCAGTGAGGTAATCAGGCCGCCCATCATCGGACCACCGTTAATAAAACCGGGATCGTCAACGGTAGCACCACCGGCCAACGCCAGAACCTCATGTAAAGACATTCCGATAGGGACGGTAAGAGTGATTGGTCTGGCGACCGCGCCATTAACGGTCAGGGTACGGCGCGTAACCGGGTATTGCTGCTCAACGGCTCTGGCGATGTTGAGTACAGTCTGGACGTTATTGACCACCACGCCGACGCTGACCGGCAACGCGGCAGGCGGAACTCTCCGGCCCGTCGCCATCCAGATGGTCAAAACCTCGTCACCAGCCGGGTAGACATCAGGCAAAATATGTAAGCGGATCCCGGCAGGCAGAAGGGGCGTTAACGCATTGATAGCCTTTTGATATTTCTCTTTGAGCGCAATAATACCGGCCCTGGCCCCGGTAGCCGTCATGGCATATTGAACGCCGCGGATAAGTCGCTCAGCCTGAACGGCCATCAATTGCTGGTCAACTTTCAGCATCGGCTCACATTCTGCCGCATTGACCAGAAACGTATCGACCTGCGCCTGTAATTTTACGTGAGCTGGAAAGCCCGCGCCTCCGGCCCCGACAACACCCGCTGCGCGAACGCGTTCGCGAATTGTCTGCGCATCATAAAGCGTGGACTCTGCCGTCATGGCTGTCTTCATAATAATTCCTCAAGCAGTTCCTGCATGGCGCTGGCGTCGGCAACACGAGGATTGGTTTGCAGCGTGACATCAGCCAGCGCGGCCTGAACCATCGACGGTATACGTTGTGACCAGGCTTGCTTTCCGTCTTTAAGCGCGTCAGCAAAAGAAGGTAACGCACACTGTTTTTTGAGTAGCTCTATATGACGAATTAGCGCATTCAGTGCCGCCGTATCGTTCGCGTTATCCGGGCATAGGTGGCAGGCTTTAGCGAAACGGGCGTAGCGCTTCGCGGCCCGCGGATCGCGGGCATTAAAATGAATGACATGGGTCAGCAGCAGCGCATTGGCAAGTCCGTGGGGCAGATGAAACTGGCCGCCCAACTGATGGGCAATCGCATGATTGATACCCAGACCAGCCTGACTGAATGCCATTCCCGCGAGCGTTGACGCGTTGTGCATTTTTCCTCTGGTTGCCAGGCAGTCGCCTTTGCTGACGGCGACAGGCAGGTACTGGAAGACAATTTGTGCCGCTTTTTCAGCCAGCGCATCGGTGAAGTCGCTGGCTTTCGTGGATACGTAAGCCTCCAGCGCATGCGTTAATACGTCCATGCCGGTATTCGCTGTTATGGCTGGTGGAACGCTGACGACCAGCGTCGGATCAAGGATGGCCATGTCCGGATAAAGCGCATTATTAAATAATGGATACTTAATGCCTTTATCCGGATCGCTAATCACGCAGGCGCTGGTCACCTCCGATCCCGTGCCGCTGGTGGTGGGAATTGCAACGCAGGTTTCAATCTCAATACCGAACTGTCGGCTGAACCAGACGATGGCTTTTGCGGCGTCCAGTGCAGATCCACCGCCAAAACCAATGACGACGTCCGGTCGTAGGGACTGCATTTGCGCAATCCCTTGTACTACCGTGCTAATGGTGGGATCGGGGGTGATATCGCTGAAAATGCTGATGCGGTTATCCGCTGGCAGCGCGTCGCGCAGCTTTTCAATCAGGGGAGAACGCGCGAGAAAACCATCGCAGATAATCCAGATATGCTTATTCGTGAAGCGCTTAAGCACATCCAGGCTTCCCTGGCCGCTGTACAATCGAGTTTGCAGTGAAAAGCTTTTCATAACGGCCCCATTAGCGAATAGAAAAACCGTTTGTCAGCACGCAACGACGAGAGCGTGCGAAAGTGCGCGCAGATGTCGTTCCTTCACCGGTCGGCGTTGCGATGGTGAAGGTGGTAAAGCCTTCACCACCAACGCCAATCCCAGCATAAGAGGGGCCATTTTTCACAAAAATGGAGGTCTGAAGCGTGCGCGCGGCAAGGTTCAGACGTGACACATTTTGCGAATGCATAATGGCGGTGTGATGCAATCCCTCTTCAACCTTCAGGGCCAACGTTAACGCGCTGTCAAAATCGCTCACCGTTACGATGGGGAGCATTGGCATCAGTTGCTCGCTGGTAACCCATGGGTCGTCAGCCTTGACGATACCTATCAGTAATCGAGGTGCTTTTGCCGGAACCGGTATTCCCGCGGCTTCCAGTAAGGTTGCCGGGCTTTTCCCTACCAGTTGTTTATTGGCTATTCCTTCTGGCAGACAAACTGCGCGCAGTTTGTCTATCTCTTCGCTATTGAGTCGCATCGCGCCAAAAGACTGCATTTGTTGAACCAGTCGTTCGGCAACGGCATCAACAACAATCAGGCTCTTCTCAGCAATGCAGGGGAGGTTGTAATCAAAGGATGCGCCATTGATGATATCTTCCGCCGCCTTAACCAGGTCGGCTGTTTCATCAACAATGCAGGGAGGATTGCCTGCGCCTGCGCCAATGACTTTTTTCCCGCTTTTCATGCCCATAGCAACAATGCCTGGACCACCGGTAATCGCCAGAACTGCGATTTTAGGGTGCGCCATCATCTGCTGGGTAGCCTCAAAAGTGGGTTCTGTGACCGTGACGACAAGATTCCGAATCCCGCAGCAGCGAAAAGCAATATCTTCAATCATGGTAATCAGCTTCAGTGAGACCGCTTTTGCACCTGGATGTGGGCTAAAATAAACGCTATTTCCCGCAGCCAGCATACTGATGCTGTTGTTAATAATGGTTTCCGTCGGGTTGGTGCTGGGGGCGACGGAACCAATCACGCCAAAGGGTGAATACTCGAATAACACCATGCCGCCGTCGCCGGTAAGCGCCGTGGTGGTGAGATCTTCGATACCCGGGGTATTGTCCAACGCAGCTTTATTTTTAAGGAACTTATCCTCTTTGTTGCCCATTCCCGTTTCGGCAGCGCTTTCAGCAGCCAATGAAGCAAGGTGAGGCGTCAGTTCTTCTCGCAGGGCGTTAATGATGGCGCTGCGGGTTTTCAATGGACATTGCTGATAACGCAGAAAAGCCTGATGAGCGGCATCGATCGCTTCGCTAACGGACGGAAAAATTCCATTACCCTTAACTTCTGCTTTTGCCGGTGCAAGTTGCTCACTCAAAATGTTACGAATAAGGGTTTCAAGTTCTGAAGTGTTCATTGATGTGTTCTCACGTTAATTGCCGCAATGGCCGTTTCTGCAATGTCCATATCCTGCTCAACGCTTCCCCCGCTGATGCCAAGACCCCCAAGGAGTAACCCCTCACGCCATAATGCGTACCCGCCACCGAAGGTGACGACTTTTCCCTGCATATGGCTTTCCAGACCGTAAAGCGCGGCGCCTGGCTGCACTGCCGATGTCAGCTCATGCGTGGCGGTTTTCATTGCCACGGCGGTCCAGGCTTTTTTCGGTGCCAGTTCGCTACTGACGAGTAATGCGTCAGGCATGCGCCAGGTCACCGTTTGGGTCCCATTCGCATCAACAATGCTGATGACGACCGGAACCTGAAGTTCTTCTGCTCTCGTTACCGCAGCGCGAGTGAGTTGGTGGAGTTCCTGAAAAGACAGAGACATAGCCGGCTCCCTGGTAGCTGATGTACGGATGGCTGCGAGATAACGCTCCGCCACTTTCTGAATAATGTTGTTTTGATGGGCGTCATGATCTTCTGCTCGTGCAAGCGCATATAAGCAGTCGGACAGGCGATTGATATAACGCATCAGCACGTGTCTGACGGAAATCTCGGTGGAGAGTTCGACCAGTCGCCTCTCTGCGCGGCGGGCCAGCGTGCGGGCAAAGTGCAGACGGCTGGCGGCTTCGCTGCGGCCAGGTAAAATAAAGCTGCGTAGGGGGGGCACTCTCCCCATCGCGGTATCAATGGCGGCTTCCAGCGCGGCAATTTCTTCTGAGCTGATGTAGCGCTGCTCTGGCGCTGGCTGTTCGCTTTCGCTTGCCAGCTCGGCGCTGAACCAAAAAAGCTGCAGTTGAATGTTTTCGAGTAACTGGCGGTGCTGCGGGTTTTTCGCTGCGCAAACACACAGGCTAAGCGCCGCATTAAGTTCGTCCAGCGTACCGTAAGCCTCGACGCGCGGGTGCGTTTTGCTCACGCGTTGCCCGGTAAAGAGGGCCGTTGTGCCGGCATCGCCAGTGCGGGTATAAATCGCCATAGTTCCTCCTAACGAGAAAGCGTGTCGACAATGCCGACGATAGCCAGATCGATGGCCTCATTAGGGCCGGAAAAAACGTATCTGGCGCTGGAGCCACTGCTGAGTAATACCAGTTCTCCAGTTCCAGCGCCGACAGAATCAACCGCGACTTCATCTCCACTCACAGGGGACGCGGGAAGCTCTCCGTCCGCACTCACCCGACGTACCAGCAACAGTTTCTTCCCCACCAGTGATGGGGATTTTTGCGTGGAAACCACAACGCCTGTAACCCGTGCCAGATGCATAGCTCACTCCTGCTTAATTAATTGGACATTTCGCGTACCGACGGCGTCCTGAGCCAGAGCCGTCACGACACATCGACGACGTAGCACCAGAACGCCCCCCTTCAGTTGGGCGACGTCGGCATAGCTGAGAAGTTTGTCAGGATGCAAAACGATGATTCGTCCCAGCTCGTCACTGAACTCCAGCGGCAGACGCGCGAGTTTTCTAACGGGGATTGCGGGTAACAATCGGTGTTGTAGTGAAATTTTCACGCGGACTCCGCATGCCAGCGCTTCGTGGATCGTTACCACCGACATGTTGTCCGCGCAGCCCTCGGCAATTTGCTCCAGCAATGGCAGGTCCGCCTGCAGGAGGTGGAGCGACGAGTACTGGCAGCACAATGTCCGTGGTTCGATTTCCCGTAACTGCGCGACGCTAAGAGAGAGCGTGCTTTCCGCGCGTTTTTTTAATCGGGAAACAACCTCCTCGATAATGCGTTGCAGCAGTTCGTTGTTCATCGTGGGCTCACCAGTGTGGCAAATGCCTGCGGATTATCAGCGCCCGCAGCATTGGCTTCGTCGGTATCGATATGCATCTCAAGGCGCATATCCGGCGAAACGCGTACGGCGACGTTATCGAAAATCAGTCGACGTTCATCGCCATTAATAGCAACAGAGACTTTATCGCCATGGGAAACGCGCAGGATTAGGGCATCGAGCGGCGACATATGGATATGGCGTTGGGCGACGATTACCCCGGATGCTAAGTCCAGTTCAGCAAATGGACTGATAAGGCGAACGCCTGGCGTGCCCTCGATGCTGCCTGACATCCGTAGTGGAGCAGCAATTCCCAACGTACGAGCGTCGGTACGAGAAATTTCGACCTGACTGGTGCTACGCAGTGGGCCGAGTAAGCGCACATTTTTTAACTGACCTTTTGGTCCCACCAGCGTGACGGTCTGGTCTGCTGCATATTGTCCGGGCTGCAGCAGCTCTTTTTTCTCACTAATAGGGTGATTGGGAAACAAGCGGTCGTAATCTTCAGCGCATAGATGAATATGACGATTAGAGATCCCTAGCGGAATAGGGCGCTCACGCATTTCATCCAGAACTTTGGTGACCGTTGTCTCCAGTTGCTGTTTATCCATCACGCTTCACCTCGTTTGCCTGAGTGCAGACAAAGAGAGCGCGGCTCGCCCTTTTGACGGGGGCAGGCAGGGTCAAGACACAGATTGCAGCTAATCAACTCTGCATCTTGTGGCGCTTCGGGCGCTGCATGGTCCTCAGGCATCTCTTCATGTGGTACGACCGGTGTCGGGGCGGGCGCTGGCTCAGACTCCGGGGTGACGCTATGTGACAGAATGCCATCCCCTGGTCTGGATATGACTTTGTGAGCCACCAGTCCATCTCGCTGGTCAGCGAAACTGACACCGGTGGAAATGGCCGCCTGGACGGAGGCCACATCCCCGATTATCTTGATCACCATCCAGCCTGAACCGTTGGTTTTTTCGAGGCCCACCAGCGTGATGGAGGCGGCTTTCGCCATGACGTCCGCGCAACTGATGGCTAATGCCAGACCACTAACTTCAAGTAATCCCAGTGATTGCTTCACGCTGTGCTCCTTGGTTGCAACGACTTATGCGGATTTAGGTAAAATGGCTTCAACGTCGCTGTGCGGACGTGGGATAACGTGGCAGGATTTCACCTCGCCAACGGCGCTTGCTGCAGCGCTTCCTGCATCTACGGCAGCTTTCACTGCGCCGACATCGCCGCGAACCATAACGGTGATAAGGCCTGAGCCGATTTTTTCGTAACCAACCAACTGCACGTTTGCGGATTTCACCATGGCATCAGCGGCTTCAATAGCGCCGACGAGCCCTTTTGTTTCAACCAGTCCCAGTGCGTTATTCATACTGCTTTTCTCCTGTGGGTTATGAGTGGCATTCCCGAAACGGAATGCCTTTAACCAGCCGCGCAGCGTTATTACCAATGCTGCGTCGGGCGTGGTTATCTTGTTGATACGTCAGCGTAAATAGTGGCGCTGATGTGGGTAAGTTTTTATAGTGCACGACCAGTTTTTCGCGACTGCAGCCAATGCCAACCAGCAGCGGCGATTGGCAAGCCGCCAGCCATGCGTTGTGGATAACGTCAGTTGACGGGCTCTCCTGAATCACAAAGGGGATCCCTTCTTCTTCAATACCCAGCAACACATCACTCCAGACGTCAGTGCATCCAGCAGTGGCGAAGATAACGATGGCTGGCGTGGTGAGATTACTTTCCATGAGCGAATGCCTTGTACCAGGAGAGAATCAGCCCTGTCGCGACCGCGTTGCGCGGACCTTCGGTGCCACGAATGTTGCCGCGCCCGGCAACCAGGCGATAGTGCGCCAGCGCATCGGTGACCAGTTGCGGAACTTCAAAGTCCAGGGATGAGCCGCCAACCAGCACCACAAAAGGAATATCCCGAATGTTCCCGGTCGGACTCACCTGACGTAGCGCTCTGAGTGCGTTGGTGACGAAAACGCGTTCCTTAGCGCTGCGGCGAATGGCCCGGACTTTCTCCAGCGCCAGTTCGCCTGGCAGTGGCACCAGTTCATCGGGTTTTACTACGCATACGCGGGCAAAAACCGTTGGCGGGAGAGGTGTAGGGAAGAACTGGACGCTGCCATCTTCGTGGCGAAGATGGAACAAGCTCTCGACTTTCGCCAGCGGGTACTTTTTGATCTCTTCAGCGAGATAACGGTCTTCCAGCCCCAGTTCACGGGCAATAATCATCGTGACCATATCGCCCGCACCCGCCAGGTGCGTGGCAATAATTTCGCCTTTCGGGTTGATGATGGAGGCGTCGGTCGATCCTGCACCGAGGTCCAGAATAGCCAGTGGCCGCGTCGTGCCGGGGGTGGTTAAGGCCCCCAGAATGGCAGCTTCGGCTTCGGCGCCGCCAACCTGGACGTCAATGTTGAGCTTTTGCGTGATTTCCTGAGCAATCATCGCCATTTGCAGGCGGTCTGATTTCACCATGGAAGCAATGCCGACAGCCTGTTCCAGCGAGAACTCACCGGCTAGTCCGCCGGTCACGCTGACGGGAACCGAGGTATCGGCTGCCAGCAGGTCCTGAATAAAAATTTCGTGGCTGGGTTTGTTAGTTAATTCAGCCATTGTCTGGCGCACATGCTCCAGCATGCCGCCAATATTGGTGCCAGCCTCTCCGGTGACGTTATCCAGTTTTGGGCATTCACCAACGGCTTTCATAATCGCTTCAGCGCCAGCTGCAACGTCGACCCGTACGGTACGACCCTGCGACTGTAGCTCCAGATTTCCGGCAGGAATGGCTCGTGCTTTCACATCACCTGATGGCGTTTTCACGACCACGGCAGAACGGTTGCCAATCAGCGCCCGCGCCATCGGGACAATGTTTTTAGTCTCGTCGGCGTTGAGGCCAAAAACGGTCGCAATCCCGTAAGGGTTAGAAAGCGTTTCAATGACTTTTCCTGGAATTGCGACCTCAATGGCAGCCAGCATACCTAACGGGATGCGGTCGATATGAAGGACTTCATCGACGATAGGCAGGGGGTGGGTCAGACGATTACTGACCAACACGCCATCGTCCTGCTGCAAAATAACGCCAGTTAACTGGTATCCGGCGCGGACGGAGGCATTAATCATCGTGGCGACATCGGCGAAATCAAAGGCCGATGACACCACCAGAATATAGGGCGTATCCGCCGGACGGCTGAGCAGGTCTTCCGGCGTAATAGTGACGCCAACGCCTAATCCGACGCCGCCCGGCGTTTTAGGGTTATGGCCGATCATGGTGGATTCAGTGATGATGGTTTCGGTTATCGTTTCCATCGCGACGTCGCCAATGACCGGGGTGGCTTCGTTAATACGGATTAGCGAAATATCGCTGACATTGATACCGGCATTTTTTGCTGCCAGCGAAAGTGCCTCCTGAATACCAAACACATTACGTAATGTGCCTTTAATTCCGGTGGTTTCTGCCAGCGCGCTGCCGGTGATGCTCAGTGCGCCAGACTCATCGAGGGCAGCCAGAGCGACTTCCGTTGATGAGTTGCCTATGTCAATGCCAGCTATATATCGCATGATCCTGTCCCTGAGTTAGTCGTCGCCTTTGAGTTTTTTACGCTCAACGTACAGCGCTGCCGCTTCACGAACGAAAGCTGCACAGATCTTTGCCTGATAACGATTTTCGAGATCGTCAGCGATAGCCATCAGCTCGTCTTTCGTTGAGCGGTATGGGCGCAGCGCGTTGTAGATCTCAAGAATGCGATCGTCAGGTACAGCGGTTAGCTCAGCGGCACGCTCGAAGTTCATCGCCAGTCTGTCACGTCCGGCATCTTTGGCGATTTCCGCCTGAAGGCGCAGCGTTTCAGGGGTGATGCGCATGTCCTGCGCCGTCACTTTGTTGCTCAGAACATTTTCGAGCGTGAAGTCATCCAGAGTTTTGTTGGTTGCGGTTTTTACCCACTCAGGATGTTTATTCGCGAGAGGGTAATCCGTGACTTTCGCGGTATGTGCTGGTGAACTCGCCGCGGCCGGCGTCACGGGCTCGTCTTGCAGGCTGTTCATCCGGCTCAGCACATCCCGAACCATCGATTCAATTGCGTCGGTATTCATGGAGTTATCCTTTATCAAAGCGCCACGCGCAGTTCCTGCGGGTTTTTGCCCGTCACGACGTATTTGGTCTCTTTAATGTGCAGAATGGCCGATTTCGCCTGGTACTTAGGACGAGCCATCTGGTCATTCAGAGTAGGGACCGGTTGCGGAGATTCACGCTTGGCATAACGCGCGGCGTTTTTACCGATCTGACGATAGGTTTCCAGCGTCAGAAGTGGTGCCTGAGGGAACAGCTCCAGGTTAGAAAGCGGCGGTAACCCCTGCTGGTGGATTACCGTGGTGCCTTTTGACTGGATGCCGATAGAGATCCCGGAACCGCTCAGACGGTTACCTTCCACGGCGACAAATGCCACATCGGAGGATTTAAAGCAGCGGATAACGCGCGCTTTAATGCCTTCTTCTTCAATACCCGCAATCACTTCGCGCAAAATGTTCTTATGCGGGATCCCTACGATATTGACGGTTTGCGACAGTCCAAACGCGGGACCTACGGCAATAATCACTTCGTCTTGCTGCTGGCCTTGTTTGGCTTCGCCAATCTCGGTCAGAAAGCTGTCGCCCTGCGCCGCTGCAGCCTGTGGCGCGCTAGCCGCTGTCGATGCGCGGAATGAGACGGGTTTGTCGCTGGTTTGCATTTCAGACAGTACGTCTTCAATTATCTGGCGCAGCAGCTTTTCATTGATTTCCATTTTTCACCCCTTAGCCAAGTTCGTTGGGATCAAGTGCGCCAGGGATGTTTTTGATCTCTTCCCAGCGTTCGCCTTGTAGGCGATAACCTGTTGCCGGACCGGCATAGTCATTGACGTCATTTACTGCGGATAGCACCTGTCCGTCGCCAACGATAATGGCGGAGGTATGCAGATAATCCCCGGTTAACTTGGCTTTCTGGATGTTGAGCATGTCCTGAGCGACATCGGTAAACCCGCCCTGAGCAAGGGCTTTCACCACTTCCAGACCGTTACGGTTTTTATTGATGATCTCTTGCGCAAACTTGATATCTTCAACGATGTTTCGCTCCGGCATATCTTTCGAACCGTGGGCGTAAGTCGCCGCTTCCACTTCTTCATCAGTGATTGGTGGTAATCCCATCCCGGCAAAGACGGCCTGCAGTGCACGTGCCGCTTTATTACGAATGGCGATAACGTCTTCTTCACGAACCGGACGCAGACCCCCATCTACCTTGAGGTCTCGCTGGAGAACGTTGTAGTCGTCAAAATCTTCGGCATCCTCGTTCGAACCCGCAAACATATTGTCGTAGTTCGGTACAGCGGAATAACCGGAAGAAATGAAGTCAGTACCCGGCAGGAACTGCATCAGCAGGCGGGCAGTACGACGCATATCCGAGTGGGTAAAGGTTTGGTCGTTGCTGGAGGCACACTCCAGATCCAGGGAGGAACAGATCAGGTTTTCAGCTAACACCGCACGAATGCCTGACGGCACAGCGGAAGGCACGCCGATGCAGCTTACTGAGCCATTTTGTAAACCCTGTACGCCAGCGGCTTTGGTGATGTAAATACAGCGGGCTTCAAGGTAAAGCATCGATTTACCTTCGGCGTAACCCATCTGAACTTCTGAGCCAGAACCGGAGGTAAAGCGCATTTTCAGACCGCGTGAGGCGTAGGAAGAGGCGAGGAAACCTTTCGACCATGGCGTGTCATCGCCGTCGGTAAAGACGGGTTCAGTACCATAGACAGAGATGGTTTCCGCGTAACAGGTGTGGCCTAACATACCGAGTTTAAGTTCGGTCGCTTCTTCCAGCGAGCACTGGGTTAATACGCCAGGGCGCCCAACTTGTGAGCCGACTAACAGCGCAATGGCGTTAAAGGGTGCATAACGCGCAACGGCAACCGTCGTTTCTTGTTCGTCAAATCCGCGCCAGGCGCCTTCAGCCGCATCAGCGGCAATCTGCACCGGATTATCTTTAACGTTAGTGACGTGCGCCTGCTGAGACGGTGTACGACGAGCACGCATTTTCTGCATGGCCATCATCATCTCAACGACGTTCATATGGGACACCACTTCGACAATTTTTGCCGGGGTCATTGCGGTGGTCAGCGGCACAATGTCTTTGCGCTTCACGTTAGGGTCGCAAAGCATATTGGCAAGTTTTACTGAGTTCATCGCCATGACTTCTTCAGCGCGCGCCAGGTTAATGCCATAGCGGGCAATGAAATGGTCAATTAAGTCAAATTCACTGGCGGATTTGCCGTCCAGTTCTGTGACTGTACCGTTGACGATTTTAATCGACGGTTTAGGGTCGTTCGGGCTTTCCATCGCAATGAAGCCTTCTTCGATCCACTCCTTAACGAAGCCATCCTGATTCACAGGGCGCTTCGCCAGTGCTTCAAATCTTTTCGATCTCATGAATCAGCCTCACAGATATCAGATGTAGGACGGACGATCGTTTTTCGGTTCTGAGCCGAGGGTCCCGAGTACGGTTTTACCGATTTCGCGGGCGGAGATAACGGCCTGACGTACAGCGCCGGAATCGCCTGAAATGACCAGAATGGCTTCGTTACTGAAGCTGGTGCCATGGGCAGGGGAGCTGTAGGCCACAACTTCCACGTTGGCGGATTTCAGCGCAGTATCAGCCATCAGGACACCAACGGATGCCGGGGCGCCGACGATCACGCCACAGGCACGGCCAATCGGTGCACCAAAGGCTTTTTCCAGCGCGTAGCTGGCGCGTGCGGTGTATTGCATCTCGATGTGACCGGCTTCGTTGGCATACACATCGCCAAAGGTGCGATCCAGTTCTTTCAGCGCAACCTCAATTCCGCGTTTCACGTCGGAAACATCGTTGCCGCCGAGAATAATCAGCGAACCGTGACCCGCGCCGCCTTTGGTATCACGTGGCAACTCAATACTGACGACTTCAGTATTGGTGGCTTTTACCGCTTCATCTGCGGCCATGATGTGCGGGCCTGCACCAGTACGCGCGCCAAGGATGCCAATGGAGCGATACCGTTTTTCAAGTTTCATTGCGTCCAGTAGGGCGCTGTCCACGTTGGCGATTACCAGACCGACGGTGTCGCCAATCGCAGTACCGACAAACTCCGTTAAACTGCAGCTTTTCTCTGCCATAGCCGTTTCTCGTGTTGGAGGATTATTTTCAGGGATAGCCTGCTGTTCCGGCGTTGCCACGCGAGCAATCACCTGCGCCATGATCTGATCAACCAGCTCATTGCTGCTCATTAGCTAATTCCCTTCGGTAAGATTTTTTCTACATCGGTATGAGGGCGTGGGATGACGTGTACGGCTTTCACTTCTCCCACATTACGTGCTGCGGCGGCACCTGCATCTGTTGCTGCTTTGACTGCGCCAACATCGCCGCGGACAATGACTGTTACCAGCCCCGAACCAATTTTTTCGTAGCCGACCAGCATTACATTGGCTGACTTCACCATTGCATCTGCGGCCTCTATGGCTGCAGTCAAGCCTTTGGTTTCTACCATTCCTAACGCTTCTTGTTGCATAAAGACCTCGCCTGGGTTGTCCCGATGTTCATGACTATAAAAAGAAGCGAGGAAAAAGAATGGCTGACTTGAAATTGAGAGTGAAAAAATAATAGAGGTAAGGTGATATAAAATTGCTATTAATTATTTTAACTTATTGTTTTTAATGGATATATTAAATTTTATTGATATGATTATTTAGTTATGTCAGTTCCACATTTACACTTTTTCTGGTGACATTATAAATATCATTTGCTATGCGAAAAAAATGAAATTGTGATGGTGGTTTGAAAACGGATTTCTGCTAATAGCAATATTTTATTGTTTTGAAAATGTCCGTGTAATACGCGTAATCCCGATTGTCTCTAATGTTTTAATAAAGTGCGTAGCAAGAATTTGCTATTGCGCCACGATTTTAAAGGGCAAGCTATCCGCAGAATGCCAACAATTTGCTGATACGGCCTTTTATAGTAAGCCTCGAAGTATTCTACTTGCCAGTAAGGAGTCCGCTGGTAAAGACACGAACTCTGCTTAGAAGGTGTCACAATGAACGATTCACTAAAAGCGCAATGCATTGCTGAGTTTTTGGGTACCGGGCTGTTTTTGTTTTTTGGTATTGGCTGCCTGAGCGCTCTGAAAGTCGCAGGTGCCAGCCTGGGATTGTGGGAGATCTGCATCATTTGGGGTCTGGGGATCTCGCTTGCAGTCTACCTGACGGCCGGGATTTCTGGCGCGCATCTCAACCCTGCTATCACCATCGCACTGTGGCTGTTTGCCTGTTTTCCGGGGCGCAAAGTATTACCTTACACTGTGGCGCAGGTCGCGGGGGCCTTTGGTGGCGCTTTGCTGGCTTATTTGCTCTACGGCAGTCTGTTTACCGAGTATGAGTCGGCCCACCAGATGGTGCGCGGCAGTCTGGAAAGCCTGCACCTTGCCAGTATTTTTAGTACCTATCCTGCGGCGGCGCTCAGCGTCTGGCAGGCAGCGTTGGTCGAAGTGGTGATTACCTCCATTCTTATGGGGATGATCATGGCGCTGACTGACGACGGTAACGGCGTTCCTAAAGGTCCGTTGGCGCCATTGCTGATTGGTATTCTGGTTGCTGTTATCGGCGCATCCACCGGTCCGCTAACCGGATTTGCGATGAATCCGGCGCGTGATTTTGGTCCTAAATTGTTTGCCTGGATGGCCGGGTGGGGAGAGGTTGCGATGACCGGCGGGCGTGATATCCCTTATTTCATTGTACCGATTGTTGCCCCAATCATCGGCGCGTGCGCGGGCGCAGCAATTTATCGTTATTTGATTGGCAAAAATTTACCCTGTAATACGTGTAAGCTGGACGAAAATGAGAGCTAGCTTCACAGAAGAAGTTTATTTTTGAAAAGTAAAAACTGTTTTCGTGATCCGGTATCCTGAACTGCCCAAAAAGTCTCCCAAGAATGGGAGACTTTTGTTATGTTCAATTACGACTTTCATCAATGCTCAGGATGGCAGGGTGAAAATGAATGTGAATAATATGTTTTATTTATAACAATAAATTAACTGAGAGGTTTTATCATGATTTCTGCGAGTGCCCTGAACTCAGAACTCATTAATAAAATCGCACAGGATTTTGCGCAGGCCACCAGTCTGGCCGTTGTGGTTGTCAATATTCACGGTGATGAAATTTCTGAGCTTTTTAATTTCACCCCTTTTTGCCAGTTGATGCGTCAGCATCCTCAGCACAGTACCCGTTGTCGTATGAGCGATCGCTGTGGAGGGCTGGAAGCCTCTAAATCCGATCAACCCTGCATCTATCGCTGTCACGCCGGACTTACCGATTTCTCAATTCCGCTGGTCATTGCGGGGCACCTGGTAGGGTTTGTACTTTGTGGCCAGGTACGCTTAAGTAACGATGTTGGTTTGGTTGATATTCTGAATGTAGATGACCGCTGGCAAGCCGATCCCGAACTGGTCAACGAGTTTCGTAATGTACCGGAAATGGACTATTCGCGAGTCATCGCCTCAGCGGATCTGCTGAAGCTCATCGTAGAAAATTGCCTTAAGAAACAACTTAATTTTGTGGTTATCAAAGATAACCCGCAGCAGTCAGAGCCAGTACGCGCTAACCGCAGCACCAATCCTCATGACAGCAAAATGAAAAAAGCACTGCGCTATATTGATGCGCATTTATCAGACGAATTGCGTCTGGAGGATGTCGCCTCTCATGTTTACCTTAGCCCTTACTATTTCAGCAAATTGTTCAAAAAATATCATGGTATCGGTTTTAACGCATGGGTAAACCAGCAGCGAATGGCCAGTGCAAAAGAGCTGCTTTGCCACAGTGACTGGAGCATAGCCAGCATTGCGCGTAATTTAGGATTTTCGCAAACCAGTTATTTTTGCAAAGTTTTTCGTCAAACGTATCAGGTCACGCCGCAGGCATTTCGCCAGCAAATAAATGTCATTTCACGTGGCGAATCCGCTTAAATGGCAATATTTTGCTATTGCCGATTTTTGATATAGGGCGCTATGCCAGTCATTATAAAATGAAAAGTAGCGACAGCAGTCAATAAATTGTCATAGCGCAACAAAATAATAGTATTAGAGGGATAAACTGCACCAGTTTTTATTTTTGTGATGAGATACAGTGTCTCTGTGAATGACTTTCTTTATTCTTTGTTGGCACTTTCATTCAGAATGCGAGCATATGAATAAGTGGGTTTATGCCAGGTAATTGGTTGAATGAACCCGGCAAGATATTAAATTGAATTATTGTCATGAGGTCGTGAATTTACCTCATAACAGAGAGCTTAATTAATCAGGCTCTTGAACTGACAGGTTTGCCACATTTGTGGTAGGGAAGGGGGTGAGAATCCCCCGCAGCCCCCGCTGCTGTGATGCTGACGACCCCGTATTGACCACTGATCGCAAGATTGGGAAGGACGGGTGAGGATGACGCTAAGCCAGAAGACCTGCCTGTCAGTGACTACCAACAACTTCGGTGGGAAGTGGGTGGTTCAGATGCATACAGTCGAGAGACTGGGTATCTTTACACCCCTACCACCCTGAACAGGATCAGGGTATGGCGGCCAATTTTCACGCTTTTGTTCTTGCAGGTACCGGAAGCGGCTGTGGTAAAACCACGGTGACGCTGGGCTTGTTGAGCTTGTTGAAAAAACGCGGTTTACGCGTCCAGCCTTGCAAAGTAGGCCCCGATTACCTTGATACCGGCTGGCATACCTCGGTATGCGGCACTGCTTCCCGCAATCTTGATAGCTTCATGCTTCCCGTCCCCACCCTGAATGCTTTATTTCGCGAGCACATGCAACATGCGGATATCGCCGTTATTGAAGGCGTTATGGGGTTGTATGATGGATACGGCACCGACCCAAACTACTGCAGCACCGCCGCGATGGCCAAACAGTTAGACTGTCCGATTATCCTACTGGTTGATGGCAAAGCCGTTTCCACCTCGATCGCCGCGACGGTAATGGGGTTTCAGCATTTTGATCCAACCCTGAATATTGCCGGCGTTATTGTTAACCGGGTTAACAGCGAAACGCATTACCAGCTCCTGAAAGTGGCGATTGAGCGTTACTGCGCTGTACCCGTCTTAGGCTACGTTCCCCGTATGGAAGGCGTTGCGCTTCCTGAGCGTCATCTGGGTTTGGTTACCGCGCGTGAGTCGGTTATCAACCAGAAGCCGTGGCAGGCGTTTGCCGCGACGCTGGAGCAAACCCTTGATATCGACGCGCTGCTGAGATTAAGCCAGTTAGACACGCTTCCTGCGGGTGAATGGCCAGCGCTGCCCGCCGCAGACGCCGGAGCAGGGCTAACGCTTGCCATCGCCGATGACGAAGCGTTCAATTTCTACTACCCGGACAACATTGCGCTACTGGAGCGCACGGGGCTTAAAATTGTCCGTTTTAGTCCGTTGCACGACACCTGTTTACCCGACTGTCAGATGATCTGGCTGGGGGGCGGCTATCCTGAGTTACATGCTGCGGCGTTGGCCCGTAATGTTGCAATGCTTAACCAACTGCGGGCGGCGCACCAGCAGGGTGTCGCGATTTATGCCGAGTGCGGGGGGCTGATGTATCTCGGCAGTTCGCTGGAAGACAGTCAGGGTGATACCTGGCTGATGGCGGATATCATTCCCGGTCACAGCAAAATGGGAAAACGTCTGACCCGATTTGGCTACTGCGAAGCGCAGGCCGCGCAGCAAACGTTGTTAGCTGCAGAAGGCGAAGTGCTGCGCGGACATGAATTCCACTACTCCGATTTTACCCCTGAAACCTCCGCGGTGATGAACTGTCGCAAAGTGCGCGATGGCAAAACGCTGCAAGCCTGGTCCGGCGGCTGGCAGGTGGGAAATACCTTCGCCAGCTATCTACACGTTCATTTTGCTCAACGTCCGCAGATGCTTAACCACTGGCTGGCAGCCGCGAGGAGCGCACTATGACCATCCTCGCGTGGTGTGTTGCCTGGCTGCTTGATTTTATCATCGGCGATCCGCAGAACTGGCCGCATCCGGTACGCTGGATTGGCAATCTGATTTCTGCGGTGCAACGGGTTGTTCGGCGTTACTGCCATAGCGACCGTGCGCTACGCATCGGTGGCGGGGTGATGTGGATTGTGGTGGTGGGGCTGACCTGGGTTGTGTCCTGGGGAGTACTGGCGCTGGCGCACTCTATTCATCCCTGGCTTGGTTGGGTGGTGGAGGTCTGGATGATCTTTACCGTGCTGGCCGGGCGCTGCCTGGCAAACGCCGCGCAGGATGTCGAGCGTCCGCTACGTGCCGGTAACCTTGCTGCAAGTCGGGAAAAGCTGTCATGGATTGTGGGACGTGATACCTCGCAATTACAGCCACAGCAGATCAATCGCGGCGTAGTGGAAACCGTGGCTGAGAACACCGTTGATGGCATCATCGCGCCGCTGTTCTTCTTGCTCCTCGGCGGTGCGCCTCTGGCGATGGCCTACAAAGCGGTAAACACCCTTGACTCCATGGTGGGCTACAAACATGAAAAATACCGCGCTATCGGTATGGTCAGCGCTCGTCTGGACGATGTCGCAAATTATATTCCCGCGAGACTAAGTTGGCTGCTGCTGGGCGTAGCGGCATTTTTATGTCGCCAGGACGGCGCGCGTGCTTTGCAGATTGGCTGGCGCGATCGCTACAACCACAGCAGCCCAAACTGCGCGTGGTCAGAAGCGTCCGTTGCCGGGGCATTAGGAATTCGTCTGGGTGGTCCTAATGACTACTTTGGCGAGCGCGTTGAGAAACCGTGGATCGGTGATGCACAACGCGACATTTCGGTAGACGACATTTCCCATACGATTCGATTGATGTGGGTGGCATCGATGCTGGCACTGGCGCTGTTTATTGCGCTGCGGTGGCTGCTGGTCGGTGTGGCCTGAGGACAACACAATGCAATATATCCAGCAACCCCAGGCGATTGAGGCCAAAAGTTTCGACATTATTGGCGAGATCATCCGTGAAACCCGCCCGGACTATCAGTTTGCCAGCCCGTTACATGAAGCCATTATCAAGCGGGTTATTCACACGACAGCGGATTTCGACTGGCTGGACATTCTGTGGTTTTCCAGTGATGTGCTGGAGCAGTTCTGTGCGGCGCTTAGCCGTTCGAGCGTGATTTATACCGATACCACTATGGCCCTTTCCGGGATTAATAAAACGCTGCTGGCAAAATTCGGTGGCGAATGCCGCTGCTACATCAGCGACCCGCGGGTCGTGCGGACGGCAAAAGAGCAGGGCATTACCCGGTCAATGGCGGCCGTTGACATTGCGGTGAAGGAAGAGGGTGAAAAGCTGTTTGTGTTTGGCAACGCGCCGACAGCGCTGTTCCGCCTGCTTGAGCATGATGTGGCCGTCAGTGGTGTAGTTGGCGTACCGGTTGGGTTCGTCGGTGCAGAAGAGTCGAAAGATGCACTGACCCAAAGCAATCTGCCCGCCATTGCTGCGTTAGGTCGTAAAGGGGGAAGTAACGTCGCCGCCGCGATCGTCAACGCCATGCTTTATCACATGCAGGGGGCGCGATGAGCGAGTCCTTCGATACGCCGGTGTGGCACAACGGAAAAGCGCTGCGTAAAGGATATACCACGGGATCGTGCGCGACGGCGGCGGCAAAAGTGGCGGCGCTGATGGTATTGCGCCAGCACCTGATCCATCAGGTTTCTATCGTGACGCCATCAGGTGTGACGCTGTGTCTGAACGTAGAGTCACCGCATATCGAAGGACAGCAGGCGATAGCCGCCATCCGCAAAGACGGTGGCGATGATGTGGATGCTACCCACGGCATGCTGATTTTTGCCCGCGTGACGTTAAACGATAGCAAAGAGATAACCCTTCAGGGCGGGGAAGGCGTCGGCACGGTAACCCGCAAAGGGATCGGCCTGCCGGTGGGCAGTTCGGCGATTAATCGCACACCTCGCCAGACCATTGAGTCTGCGGTTCGTGAGGCGATTGGTCCGAATCGTGGGGCGCAAATTGAAATTTTCGCGCCGGAAGGCGAAGAGCGGGCACAAAAAACCTACAACTCCCGCCTTGGCATTCTGGGCGGCATTTCGATCATTGGTACGACTGGGATCGTCACGCCGATGTCAGAAGAAAGCTGGAAACGTTCACTGTCGCTGGAGCTGGAAATTAAGCGAGCGGCGGGGCTGGAGCGTGTCGTACTGGTGCCAGGAAACCACGGCGAACGTTTTGTGCGTGAGCAGATGGGGATCGACACCCAGGTTGTGGTCACTATGAGCAATTTTGTCGGCTACATGATTGAAGAAGCCGTACGCCTGGGGTTCCGACAAATTGTGCTGGTGGGACACCCTGGTAAGCTCGTCAAAATTGCGGCGGGGATCTTTCATACCCACAGCCATATTGCCGATGCTCGCATGGAAACGCTGGTGGCCCACCTCGCGTTACTGGGGGCGCCGCTGGAACTGCTCACGCTGGTCAGCGACTGCGATACCACCGAGGCGGCGATGGAACACATAGAAGCATACGGTTTTCAGCACATTTACAACCATCTGGCTAAGCGCATCTGTATGCGCGTCCTGCAAACGTTGCGCTTTACCAAAAATCCCCCGACCTGTGACGCCATCATGTTCTCTTTTGATAATCAGGTGCTTGGAAGTAATCGCCCGGTCGCAGAGATTGCTGAGGAGATGCAATGTTAACCGTTGTAGGGATGGGACCAGCCGGTTTGCATTTGATGACGCCTGCTGCGCGTGAAGCGGTCGCAACGGCTGATGTTCTGGTCGGTGGAAAGCGACATTTGCAGCAATTCCCGGATTTTACCGGTGAACAGTTTGTTCTCGGCGCCAATATTCTCGAACTCTTGAACTGGATTTGCGCGCACCAGGAGCAACGCGTTGTGGTGCTGGCATCTGGCGATCCGCTGTTTTACGGCATCGGGACGCGCATGGTGGCGCATTTCGGTATTGAAAATGTGCGCATTATTCCCGGTATTAGCGCGGTGCAGTACCTGTGTGCGCAGTCCGGTATTGATATGAACGATATGTGGCTGACCAGTAGCCATGGTCGCAGCGTCTGTTTCGATGAACTGGCGCGACATAACAAGGTGGCGATGGTGACAGATGCGCAGTGTGGCCCGCGTGAAATTGCGCAGCAGCTCATTGCACGAGGCAAGGGACATCGCTGGATGGTGATTGGCGAAAACCTGGCAATGGAAAACGAACGGATCCATTTCCTGCCTGTGAACGAAGTTAACGCCGACTATGACATGAATGCAGTGGTGATCCTTGATGAAAGATGAGCTGTTTTTACGTGGAGAGAAAGTGCCGATGACCAAAGAAGCGGTACGTGCACTTGCCCTCTCAAAACTTGAATTACACCGCGCCAGTCACCTGATTGATATTGGCGCAGGAACCGGCAGCGTGTCGATAGAAGCCGCGCTGCAATACCCTGGATTGCGCGTGACGGCAATCGAGCGTAACCCGGCGGCGCTCAGGTTATTGGATGAAAACCGCCAGCATTTTGCCTGTGCAAACATCGACATTTTTCCCGGTGTTGCGCCGATGACCATCGCTGAAAAAGCCGATGCTATTTTCATGGGCGGCAGCGGTGGCCATTTGACTGAACTGATTGACTGGTCAATGCGTCAATTGCATCCCGCAGGGCGGCTGGTGATGACATTCATCCTCCAGGAAAACCTCAACACCGCGCTGGCACATCTGGACCATCTTGGCGTACCGGGAGTGGATTGCCTGCAGCTACAGGTTTCCTCGCTTACCACGCTTGGCAGTGGTCACTATTTCAAACCGAATAACCCCGTATTTGTTATCGCCTGTCAGAAGGAAGGAAACCATGTCTGAGATTTTTGATCCCCGTAGCGTGTGGTTTGTTGGCGCAGGTCCTGGCGATCGCGAGCTGATTACCCTCAAAGGTTACCGGTTGCTACAGCAGGCGCAGGTTGTTATCTACGCCGGATCGCTGATTAACACCGAACTGCTGGAATATTGTCCTGCTGGTGCTGAATGCCACGACAGCGCTGAACTGCATCTGGAGCAGATCCTTGATCTGATGGAAGCCGGAGTGAAAGCGGGTAAGACCGTGGTGCGTCTGCAAACCGGCGATGTTTCGCTGTACGGTTCCGTGCGCGAGCAGGGCGAGGAACTGACCAAACGCGGGATTGACTGGCAGGTGGTGCCCGGCGTCAGCGCATTCCTTGGTGCGGCGGCGGAGTTGGGCGTTGAGTATACCGTGCCTGAGGTCTCACAGAGCCTGATCATTACCCGCCTGGAAGGACGCACGCCGGTGCCGGAGCGCGAACAGCTGGAGTCATTTGCCAGTCACCAGACATCTATGGCGATTTATCTGTCCGTTCAGCGTATTCATCGTGTGGCCGAGCGTTTGATTGAAGGCGGTTATCCGGCGACCACGCCCGTGGCGGTGATCTACAAGGCAACCTGGCCGGAAAGCCAGACCGTGCGCGGTACCCTGGCGGATATTGGCGACAAGGTTCGTGATGCGGGCATCCGTAAAACGGCCCTTATTCTGGTCGGTAATTTCCTGGGCTCGGAGTATCACTACTCCAAACTCTATGCGGCGGACTTTAGCCATGAATACCGTAAAGCCTGAGTCAATTGCGCTTTTTTGCCTGACCCCGGGAGGCGTTACGCTGGCAAAACGTCTGGCGGCCATGCTGCCGGTCACCTGTTTTACCAGTGAAAAGCTGCTGGAGGAGGGATTCATTCCTTTCGAAAACGGCTTTGCGAATACCGCCCGCGAAGCGTTTGCGAATTACTCGGCGCTGATTTTTATCGGTGCGACCGGCATTGCGGTGCGCGTGCTGGCCCCGCTGGTCAACGACAAATTTTGCGATCCGGCGGTGGTGGTCATTGATGAACGCGCCCAGCATGTCATCAGCCTGCTCTCCGGTCACGCGGGCGGTGCCAATGCGCTGGCGCGGTATCTGGCGGGCATGTTGGGCGCCGATCCGGTGATCACCACGGCGACGGATGTCAACGATATGGCGGCACTGGATACGCTGGCATTTCAACTGAATGCCCGGATGAGTGATTTCCGTTCGGCGGTGAAGATCGTTAATCAGATGCTGGTCAGTAATAAGCGGGTGGGGCTGTGGTGGGATGATGAACTGACGCAGGATGTCAGTCATTGCGACCGGCGCGGATTTATCACGGTAACCGATCTCAATCAGCTTCCTGAACTGGATGCGCTGGTGTGTATCACCTTACGCACCAACTTACCCGATCTGCCGGTTCCGCACTGGAAGCTGGTGCCGCAGCGTGTTGTGGCCGGAATTGGTTGTCGTCGTGACACGCCGTTCCCGTTGCTGGCCGCGCTGCTTGCCAGGCAACTCGAAGCCCAGCAGCTCGATCCGCTGGCGCTAAAAGCGATTGGCAGTATCACGCTGAAAAAAGATGAACAGGGACTTATCCAACTGGCTTCGTGCTGTCGCGTTCCTTTCGAAACCTTTACTGCTGACGCGCTGCGTGAGCATGAACACCGTTTTCCGGCCTCATCGTTTGTTCGCAAAACGGTGGGTACAGGAAGCGTTTCCGGTCCTGCAGCCTGGCTGCTGAGCCACGGAAAACTGTTAGGCGAGACCCTGCGAGAACAGGGCGTCACTATCACTTTGGGAGTTTCACACTGATGTTAAGCGTAATTGGAATTGGCCCTGGCTCGCAGGCAATGATGACCATGGAAGCCGTTGAAGCATTGCAGGCAGCGGAAATCATCGTTGGCTATAAAACCTACACCCACCTGGTAAAAGCGTTCACTGGCGACAAGCAGGTGATCAAAACCGGGATGTGCAAAGAGATTGAACGCTGCCAGGCGGCGATCGAACTGGCGCAGGCAGGTCACAATGTGGCGCTGATCAGCAGCGGTGATGCAGGGATTTACGGTATGGCCGGGCTGGTGCTTGAGCTTGTCAGCAAGCAAAAGCTAGACGTTGAGGTCAGGCTGATCCCAGGAATGACGGCCAGCATTGCCGCCGCCTCTTTGCTGGGTGCGCCGTTGATGCACGACTTCTGCCACATCAGCTTGAGCGATCTGTTAACTCCGTGGCCAGTTATCGAAAAACGCATAGTGGCTGCCGGCGAAGCAGACTTTGTAATCTGTTTCTACAACCCGCGCAGTCGGGGTCGCGAAGGACATCTGGCGCGCGCATTTGAGCTGCTTTCTGCCAGCAAGAGCGCGCAAACGCCGGTGGGTATTGTGAAGTCAGCCGGACGTAAAAAACAGGAAAAATGGTTGACCACCCTGGGTGAAATGGACTTTGAACCGGTTGATATGACCAGCCTTGTGATTGTTGGCAACAAAACAACCTATGTTCAGGACGGTCTGATGATCACGCCACGAGGTTATGTGCTGTGAATTACGGTGATGTGTTGGTCATGGGCGGTACCAGCGATGCGCGCATGCTGTGCCAGCAACTGGACGCAGCCAATGTGGCCTACACCCTGTCAGTTGCGACGCCAACGGGGAAGCAGCTGGCGGGAGATATCAAAGGTCAGGTGCGCTGCGGGCGTCTGGAGCGCGAACAAATGATTGCCTGGCTACAGGAAAATCGGACGCGCTGGGTGATAGACGCCTCGCATCCGTATGCCGAGGTGGTGAGCCGCAACATCATGAACGCCTGCGAAGCGGCGGGGGTACTGCTGAGCCGCTATCAACGTCCTGAGCAGTTGAGCGGTTTAACTCACCCGCAGCTTCATACCGTTCAGAGTATTCAGCAAGCCTGCGAGGTTGCGCGCCGTTTCGGCGACCGCGTGCTGCTGACGACCGGCAGTAAAGATCTGGCTATCTGGCGCGAAGGGTTGCCTGAAAAAACGCTGCTGGCGCGCGTCCTACCTGTACCCGAGGTTATTCAGCAATGCGCGGACCTGGGATTTGGCGTCGGTGAGATTTTTGCATTGTGCGGGCCGTTTAGCGCCGAGTTCAACGCTGCGTTTTATCGCCAGTGTCAGGCTGATGTGGTGATCACTAAGGCATCCGGTGCGGAAGGTGGTTATCAGGAAAAAGTTCAACCCTGTCTGGATGCTGGTATCCCCTGCATCGTGATTACACGTCCGGCACCGTTGGTGACGGGAGAAGAGTTACTGGAAAGTCAGGCCGCCTTTGGGGCGCGTTTAACGCGCTGGCTGGCCGCTGCTTAAGGAGTTAGAGATGAAAAAGGCGCTTCTGGTGGTCAGCTTTGGCACCAGCTATCACGACACCTGTGAGAAAAATATTGTGGCTTGCGAGAGCGATCTCGCAGCCAGTTGCCCTGACCGCGACCTGTTTCGGGCGTTTACCTCCGGGATGATTATCCGCAAGCTCAAGCAGCGCGACGGCATTGAGATCGACACGCCGCTGCAGGCACTGCAAAAGCTGGCGGAGCAGGGGTATCAGGACGTGGCTATTCAGTCGTTGCACATTATCAACGGTGATGAATACGAAAAAATTGTCCGCGAAGTGCAAAGCATGCGCCCGCTTTTTTCTCGCCTGACGCTGGGGGTTCCGCTGCTGAGCAGCCATGACGATTACGCCCAGCTGATGCTGGCGCTGCAACAGCAAATGCCGGTGCTTGGCGAAAATGAAAAAGTGGTGTTTATGGGACACGGTGCCAGCCATCATGCCTTTGCTGCCTATGCCTGCCTCGACCATATGATGACGGCACAGCGCTACCCGGCGCGGGTTGGGGCGGTGGAAAGCTACCCGGAAGTCGATGTGCTGATTGAAAGTTTGTCTCAGGAAGGGGTGACGGCGGTGCATCTGATGCCGCTGATGTTAGTTGCTGGCGATCATGCCATCAATGATATGGCCTCTGACGAAGAGGATTCCTGGAAAACATTGTTCAATGCGGCCGGGATACCGGCTACGCCGTGGCTCAGTGGTCTGGGTGAGAATCCGGCGGTTCGCGCTATGTTCGTGGCGCATTTACAACAGGCGCTTAATGTGGCGCTGGAGGAAGCGGCATGAGCGGAAAACTGTACGCATTAAGCACCGGGCCTGGCGCTTCCGATCTTATCACCGTGCGGGCCGCACGCACGCTGGGTACGCTGGATATTCTCTATGCACCCGCCGGGCGCAAAGGTGGCGACAGTCTGGCGCTGTCGATCGTACGTGAATATATCGGCGAGCAGACCGAAGTTCGCTGCTGCCATTTTCCTATGAGTGCTGACAGCGCCGAAAAAGAGGCGGTATGGGATGACGTTGCGGCCGCGCTGGTTCAGGAAGTCGAAGCGGGTAAGCAGGTGGGCTTTATTACACTTGGCGACGCCATGCTGTTCAGCACCTGGGTTTTTTTACTCCAGCGTATTGGCTGTCCTGACTGGTTAGAAATCGTCCCGGGCGTGACCTCTTTTGCTGCGATTGCCGCGCGCTCAAAAACGCCGCTCGCCATGGAGCAACAGTCACTGGCCGTGGTCTCCTGTACCGCGCCGGAAGCGGAAATCCAGCAGGCGTTAAAGCAGCATGACAGTCTGGTGCTGATGAAGGTATACGGTCGTTTTGCGCGCATCAAAGCGCTGCTGCAACAAGAGGGTTTGTTGGGCTGTGCATTGATGATGTCTGAAGCCACGCTGCCGGGTGAACAGTGCTGGCGTCATCTCGATGAGGTGAGCGACGATCAGCCGCTGCCTTATTTCTCGACCATTCTGGTCAATAAACAGTGGGAGTATGCACAATGAAGCTTGAACAACAGCTAAAACAGCTGTCTTTCAGCGGGTTGGCTGCGGCGCTATTACTGATGGTTGTTCCTGAACAAGCGTTCGCCATGCACATAATGGAAGGTTTCTTGCCGCCGATGTGGGCGCTGGCCTGGTGGCTGCTGTTTTTGCCGTGCCTGTGGTACGGGCTGGTGCGGCTGCGCCAAATCGTGCAGGAAGATAGTCACCAAAAAGTGTTACTGGCTCTGTGCGGCGCGTTTATTTTTGTGCTGTCGGCGCTGAAAATTCCTTCTGTTACCGGAAGTTGTTCGCACCCTACCGGGGTAGGCCTGGCGGTTATCCTGTTTGGACCGGGCGTGGTGGCAATCCTCGGGGCAATCGTCCTGCTGTTCCAGGCGCTGTTACTGGCGCACGGTGGTTTGACAACGCTTGGCGCTAACGGCATGTCGATGGCGGTGATTGGCCCGGTGGTGGGTTACATGGTGTGGAAAATGGCCTGCCGTGCGGGGTTGCGTCGTGATGTTTGCGTCTTCCTGTGCGCGATGCTGGCGGATCTCGTCACCTATTTCGTGACCTCGGTGCAACTGGGCGTGGCGTTCCCGGACCCATCCGCCGGTGCTACGGGTTCAATCATCAAGTTCATGGGGATTTTCTGTCTGACGCAGATCCCAATTGCGATAGCGGAAGGTCTGCTCACCGTAATGATTTATGACCAGTTAACCAAACGGCAGTTGATTACCGCTCAAGGACATTAACGATGAAAAAGACGCTGATTTTGTTAGGGATGGTAGTGGCGCTGGTGATCCTGCCGTTCTTTATCAACCATGGTGGAGAGTACGGTGGCTCAGACGGTGAGGCGGAGAGTCAGATTCAGGCAATTGCCCCACATTATGAGCCGTGGTTCCAGCCGTTGTATGAACCGGCAAGCGGTGAGATTGAAAGCCTGCTGTTTACGCTTCAGGGATCGCTGGGCGCAGCCGTGATTTTCTACATTCTGGGTTACACCAAGGGCAGGCAACGCCGTGATGACCGGGTTTGACAGGCTTAGCTACCAAAGCCGCTGGTTTCATGTCTCACCCGTGCGGAAATTTTTGCTCTGGCTGATGATGATGATTCTGGCGTTTACTCTGCCCCCGTTGGGGCAGGGTATTGAGCTGTTACTGATTGCCGCGCTGAGCTGCTGGCTACTGCGCATTTCCTTCTGGCGCTGGTGTCGCTGGATGGCATTACCGTTTGGTTTTCTGACGGTCGGCGTCGTGACCATTCTGTTTAGTTTTAGCCGCGATCCGCAGACGCTGCTGGCCAGCATCCCCGTTGGAAGCTATTGGTTAGGCGTTAGCGCGCCAGGGCTTGTCACCGCCAATGAAACCTTCTGGCGCAGCCTGGCTGCGCTGGCGGCGACGTTCTGGCTGGTACTGAATCTGCCGTTTCCGCAATTGATTATCTTACTCAAACGCGCGCACGTTCCTCGCCTGCTCACTGAGCAGATCCTGCTAACCTGGCGCTTTATTTTTATCCTGTTAGACGAGGCGCTGGCTATTCATCGCGCACAAACGCTACGTTTTGGTTATCGTAGCTTGCCGTTGGGCTATCGCTCGCTGGCGATGCTGGTGGGATTGCTGTTTACCCGCGTGTTGATCCGCTACCAGCAAATGACCACCACACTGGATATCAAACTGTATCAGGGTGATTTTCACCTGTAAGGAAAAGTATGCTAGCCACTTCAGCGCTTTGGTTTCGCTATCAGGATGACCCGATCCTCAAAGGGCTAACGCTGGACTTTTCAACGCATGCCGTCACCGGGCTGGTCGGTGCTAATGGCTGCGGGAAATCCACGCTGTTTATGAACCTGAGTGGTTTACTGCGCCCGCAGGAAGGCGCGGTGATGTGGCAAGGCAAACCGCTGGATTACAGCAAGCGCGGCCTGCTGGCGCTGCGTCAGCAGGTGGCAACCGTATTTCAGGATCCCGACCAGCAAATTTTTTATACCGATATCGACAGCGATATTGCCTTCAGCCTGCGCAACCTTGGGGTGGATGAAGCTGAAATCTCCCGCCGGGTGGATGATGCGCTCACGCTGGTAGATGCCCAGCATTTTCGCCATCAGCCAATTCAGTGTTTAAGTCACGGGCAAAAAAAACGTGTGGCGATTGCCGGGGCGTTGGTGTTGCAGGCGCAGTATTTGCTACTGGATGAACCTACTGCGGGCCTTGACCCATCAGGTCGCACGCAGATGATTGAGATAATCAAACGCATCGTAGCGCAAGGAAACCACGTGGTTATCTCCAGCCATGATATCGATCTTATCTATGAAGTCAGCGATGCCGTGTACGTCTTACGCCGGGGTGAAGTGCTAACGCACGGCTCGCCGGGTGATGTGTTTGCCCGGACGGATCTTATTGAACAAGCGGGATTAACTCAGCCCTGGCTGGTGAAGCTGCATACCGAGCTGGGCTTCCCGCTGTGTAAAACAGAGGCTGAATTTTTTAGCTGTATGCGAGAGAACGCACTGAAGGAGGCGTCATGACGCAGGCAATAATGTTGCAGGGAACGGCATCTGATGTAGGTAAAAGCGTGTTGGTCGCCGGTCTGTGTCGAATTTTTTATCAGGATGGACTGCGTACCGCACCGTTCAAATCGCAGAACATGGCGCTGAACTCTGGCATTACGCCAGAGGGCAAAGAGATGGGCCGCGCGCAAATTTTTCAGGCTGAGGCCGCCGGTATTACGCCAGATGTGCGTATGAATCCGGTGCTGCTTAAGCCGACCAGCGATCGTAAAGCGCAGGTTGTGCTGATGGGCAAAGTGGCAACCGATATGGATGCGGTGAGCTACCACGAGTACAAACCGAAACTACGGGATCAAATCCTGTCTGTTTATAACAGTCTGGCGCAGGAGTTCGATGTGCTGGTACTGGAAGGGGCGGGAAGCCCGGCTGAGATTAACCTGCGCGATCGCGATATCGTCAATATGGGGATGGCAGAAATGGCGCAGTGCCCTGTCGTTCTGGTGGCGGATATCGACCGCGGCGGGGTGTTCGCCTCCATTTACGGCACGCTGGCGCTACTGCACGACCATGAACGCGCCAGGGTAAAAGGGGTGATCATCAATAAGTTTCGCGGTGATGTGACGTTGCTGTATTCCGGGATTGAGCAAATTGAAGCGCTGACCGGCGTTCCGGTCCTGGGCGTCATGCCATGGCTGGACGTTGACCTGGAAGATGAAGATGGCGTTGCGCTGCAAAAGGGCAAATATTTGCGCACAGACAAACGCGACATCGACATCGCCGTTGTTCAGATACCACACATTTCTAACTTTACTGATTTCAATGCGCTTGCCGCACAGCCGGATGTGCGCGTGCGCTATGTTCGCCAGCCTGAAGAGTTGGCGGGGGCCGATCTGGTTATTCTGCCCGGCAGCAAAAACACCCTGGGCGATCTGGTGTGGCTGCGTGAAAGCGGGATGGCGCATGGCGTGGTGCAATTACATCGTAATAACGTACCCGTGGTGGGGATTTGCGGTGGCTATCAAATGCTCGGCGAAACCATCATTGATGAAGTTGAGTCAGGACTCGGTACGTTGCCGGGTCTGGGCTTGCTCAATACCGTAACGCATTTTGCCCAGCACAAAACCACGACCCTGGTTGAGGGACAAATGTCCTCCTCGCTGCCGGACTGGCTGGCGGGTACCGCGGGATTATCCGTTCGCGGTTATGAAATTCATATGGGCGAAACGGCATTAACCGAGGAATGCCGGTCGGTGATGACGCTGCGTAAAGACGGTGGCAACGTGGCTGATGGCGCGGTCACTGCCGATGGCCTGGCGTTCGGCACCTATCTTCACGGTCTGTTCGACAGCGATGAATTTACCCGTGCGCTGGTTAATGGCCTGCGAGAACGTAAAGGGTTAGCGCCGCTGGATTCCACCTTCCATTACGCGCAATATAAATCGCAGCAGTTTGATCTGCTGGCGGATGCGATGCGGCAACACATCGATATTGAGAAAATTTATACCATCATGCAGCAACACCGGGAGCCAGTATGATGATTCTGGTGACTGGCGGCGCGCGAAGCGGCAAGAGTCGGCATGCGGAAGCGCTGATCGCAGATTCTCCAAACGTTTTGTATATCGCGACTTCGCAGATTTTTGATGAGGAGATGGCTGCGCGAATTCAGCATCATCGTGACGGACGTCCTGCGCACTGGCGGACAGCCGAACGCTGGCAACATCTCGATGAACTGATTACGGCAGCAAACGATCCACAAGAAGCCATTCTGCTGGAGTGCATCACCACGATGGTGACTAACCTGCTGTTTGCGCTGGGCGGTGATAGCGACCCGGATAGCTGGGATTACGCGGCGATGGAGCAATCTATTGAGGATGAAATTCGTTCGCTGATTGCGGCCTGTCAGCGTTGTCCGGCGAAGGTTGTGCTGGTCACTAACGAAGTCGGAATGGGGATTGTTCCGGAGAACCGTCTGGCACGGCATTTTCGCGATATTGCAGGACGTGTGAACCAGCGACTGGCGGCGGCGGCTGATGAGGTCTGGCTGGTGGTATCAGGAATTGGAGTCAAAATTAAATGAGTAAGTTGTTCTGGGCAATGCTCTCTTTTATTAGTCGCTTGCCCGTTCCTGCTCGCTGGTCGCAAGGACTGGATTTCGAGCACTATTCACGTGGCATTGTGATGTTCCCGCTAATTGGCGTGGTGCTGGGAGGGCTGACGGGGCTGGTCTTTATGGCGCTGCAGCCCTGGTGTGGGGTGCCGTTGGCGGCCCTGTTTGCAGTCCTCACGCTGGCGTTATTGACCGGGGGATTTCATCTCGACGGTCTGGCGGATACCTGTGACGGTATTTTTTCGGCCCGTCGACGCGAGCGGATGCTGGAAATCATGCGTGACAGCCGCCTGGGGACCCACGGTGGACTGGCGTTAATTTTCGTGTTGCTGGCGAAAGTGCTGGTGGTGAGCGAACTGGCTTTGCGGGGCACGCCGATGCTGGCGGCGCTTGCAGCCGCTTGTGTCGCCGGGCGGGGTACCGCTGTTTTACTGATGTATCGACATCGCTACGCCCGCGAAGAAGGGCTGGGCAACGTCTTTATCGGTAAAGTCACCGGGCGTCAAACCTGCGTCACGTTGGGATTTGCGGCGATCCTGGCTGCCGTGCTTCTTCCTGGCATGCGCGGCGTGGCGGCGCTGGTTATCACGATAGTGGCGATTTTTATTCTTGGGCAGTTATTAAAACGCACGTTGGGTGGGCAGACCGGCGATACGCTGGGCGCAGCCATTGAACTTGGCGAGTTGATTTTCCTGCTGGCTCTGCTCTGAGTCAGCCAACATACTGGAACCCTTATGCAGACTTTAACCTCTTTACTCCACGCAATCCCTTCACCTGATAGTGCTGCGATGCTGCGTGCACAGCAGCATGTCGATGGCTTGCTTAAACCGCCAGGAAGTCTTGGTCGACTCGAGTCGCTCGCCGTGCAACTGGCCGGAATGCCGGGTCTGAAGGGCGTACCGCATGTGAATGGCAAAGCGATGCTGGTGATGTGCGCCGATCACGGTGTATGGGATGAAGGGGTTGCCGTTTCGCCTAAAATCGTCACGGCTATTCAGGCTGCTAATATGACGCGTGGCACGACAGGCGTTTGTGTGCTGGCCGCTCAGGCGGGGGCAAAGGTACATGTGATTGATGTCGGCATCGATGCTGAGCTTATCCCTGGCGTGGTGAATATGCGCGTGGCGCGCGGCTGCGGCAATATTGCACAAGGCCCGGCGATGAGTCGTTCGCAGGCCGAGGAGCTGCTGCTGGAGGTTATCCGCTATACCCATGAGCTGGCCAAAGATGGCGTAACGCTGTTTGGCGTCGGTGAACTTGGTATGGCAAATACGACACCAGCGGCGGCAATCGTCAGCGTGCTGACCGGCAGCGATGCCGAGGATGTGGTGGGTATCGGCGCTAACCTGCCGCTTTCAAGAGTAGGCAATAAAGTCGATGTTGTGCGGCGAGCAATTGCCGTCAATCAACCGGATCGTAATGACGGTATCGATGTGCTGGCTAAGGTAGGCGGGTTTGATCTGGTTGGCATGGCGGGTGTTATGTTGGGGGCGGCCTCCTGCGGCCTGCCGGTCGTGCTGGACGGTTTTCTCTCTTATTCCGCTGCGCTGGCGGCCTGCCAGATTGCGCCGCAGATTAAACCTTACCTGATCCCGTCACATTTCTCCGCCGAGAAGGGGGCTCGCACCGCGCTGGCGCATCTTGAACTGGAGCCGTATCTCAATATGGGGATGCGTTTGGGCGAAGGCAGCGGGGCCGCGCTGGCGATGCCGATTGTTGAAGCCGCCTGTGCAATGTACAACAACATGGGGCAGCTTGCCGCCAGTAACATTGTGCTTCCGGATGGTAAGGAAGCATAGTTACGTGAGTTCCTGACCCCGCCTTATGGCGGGTTTTTTATGCAGATTTTAGTCGTAACCCACTAAAACAGATAATAAAAGCTATAATAAACGGATATCTGCTGCGGCGAAGGAAAGGAAAAAAATGCGTCGTGTAAAACTGCTTTGTTCACTCATTATGCTGCTCGTGAGTCAGAGCGCGCAGGCGGTGAGTTATCCGCTCCCGCCTGAAGGCAGTCGCCTGGTGGGGAGCCCTTTGACCATTACGGTACCTTCAGGAAACACTCAGCCGTTGGAAGCTTTTGCCGCGCAGTACGGACAGGGGTTGAGCAATATGCTGGAGGCCAATCCCGGCGTGGATGTTTTTCTGCCTAAGTCTGGCTCTACGCTGGTTGTGCCACAGCAACTGATATTACCGGATACTGTACGCGAGGGGATCGTAATCAACGTCGCAGAAATGCGCCTTTACTATTATCCCGCTGGCAGCAATACGGTTGAGGTTTTACCCATTGGCATTGGCCAGGCGGGCAGAGAAACGCCGCGTAACTGGGTGACGGCGGTAGAACGTAAGCAGGAAGCACCAAGCTGGACGCCTACGCCGAATACCCGGCGCGAATACGCAGCACGTGGGGAAAGCCTGCCGGCGTTTGTTCCTGCCGGGCCAGATAACCCGATGGGACTGTATGCGATTTATATCGGCAGGCTTTATGCCATTCATGGCACAAATGCGAATTTCGGTATTGGTCTGCGGGTAAGTCAGGGGTGTATCCGTTTGCGTAATGACGACATTAAATATCTGTTTGATACCGTACCGGTAGGGACGCGTGTGCAACTGATAGACCGACCGGTGAAATACAGCGTAGAGCCGGACGGTAGTCGCTGGGTGGAAGTGCATGAACCACTGTCACGAAACCGGTCGGAATACGAGTCTGACAGAAAAGTTCCCTTGCCAGTCACCCCCGCGCTGCGCACCTTCATCAGCGGGAATGACGTGGATATGAGTCGCGGAAATCAGGCACTGGAAAGACGCTCCGGCATGCCGGTGAATATCAGTCTGATTCAGACCCATTACTAATTTTCAAGGCGACCCTGTGACCTTTAGTCTGGGTGGGTCGCTTTTTTAATTTGATATTGTCCCTTTTTTACCACGCCAATATGGTCTGCCATTAGCTGCGCCTCGTGTTCGCTGTGTGTAACCAGCAGTGCCGTTTGCCCGGCGGCACGCAAAATATCCCGTACCTCGTTGCCAAGACGCTCACGCGTGCGCTTATCAAGGCTGGAGAAAGGCTCATCGAGCAGCAGGATTTCCGGATGCGGCGCCAGCGCGCGCGCAAGAGCGATACGCTGCTGTTGACCGCCGGACAGTTCATGCGGATAACGGCTGGCATGACTGTGCAACTCCACCATTTTTAACAGTTCCGCCACCCGGACCTGCTGCTGCTCACGCGGCATACGTCGTAACCCAAAGGCCACATTTTGTTGCGCCGTCAGGTGAGGGAATAACGCATATTCCTGAAAGACCATGCCGACATGCCGTTTTTCCGGCGGCAGATGAACACCGGAACCGGCAACGCGGCGCTGCGACACATAGATCTCTCCGCTTCTCAGCCGTTCAAATCCGGCAACTGCGCGTAACACGGTGGTTTTTCCGCAACCTGAAGCGCCCAGTAGACAGGCGATCTCTCCTTTACGTACCGACATTGAAAAACCGCTCAGCACCGATTGCTGGCTGTTGCCGTAGGCAACATGCACATCCTGGAGTCGTAATGCAATTTCTGACATTGTTACTCTCTTAACCACGGCGAGTCATCTGGTGACGCACCAACAAAATAACCGGTAGCGTGCCAGCTAAAACAATCATTAGCGCGGCGATAGCACCTTCTTCATAGGTTCCACGGGCGGCTTCTGCATACAGCAACGTTGCCAGCGTTTCGAAGTTTACCGGGCGCAACAGCAACGTTGTTGGCAGTTCTTTCATAGCATCGGCAAAAACCAGCAGGGCGCTACTCACTAACGCCGGGCGCAGCAATGGGAAATGAACTCGTGCAAATGTGCCGGCACCATTCTCACCCAACAGACGAGAAGCCTGCTCCAGCGAAGGCGGAATGCGGCCCAGGCCGGAATCCAGTGCGCCGATAGCAATCGCCTGGAAACGCATGGCACAACAAATTACCAGCAGGATCCCGGCGGACATCAGCGGCAGGCCGCGAACATCCAGTAAATCTGCCAGCCAGCGGTCGACTGCCATGGCGGGGGTTAAAAAACCAATCGCCAGAATTGTACCGGGAACCGCGTAGCCTAAAGAAGCCAGACGCATTACACCACGGCGAAATCCTGGCATCGCGTTGTCTGCGGCGCTATGCCGCGCGCTCCAGGCCACCAACATACTGACGCAAACCACCACCAACGTGGTTCCCGCGGCCAGTGATAACGTATTTTGTAATGCAGCCAGTAACGAGGAGGATATAGGGCTCTCGTCACCTATACGTTTGGCGCTTTCCCAGATTAAAAACAGCACCGGGGCCAGAAAGCCCAGCACAACCGGCAGCGAAATAACGACACCGAGTAGCCAGCCACGCCAGCCTTGCACGCGGGTGGGTTGAATTTCCCGCAGGCTACGGCTGCTGAATCCCTGTTTTCTGCGGCCATAAAATTCCAGCGTCAGAATAAAGAATATAAACATCAGCATCATGCAGGCGATTTGCGCTGCGGCAGATAAATCAGAGCGAGAGATCCACGTGGTGTATACGGTAACGGTTAACGTTTGTACCCCGAGAAATTCCGACGCGCCAATATCGTTAAGCGTCTCCAGCAGCGCCAGACTGATCCCGACGGCCAGTGCCGGGCGTGCCATGGGGAGTGCAACACGAAAAAAGGTCCCGGTTGCGCTGCATCCCAGCGTACGCGCTGCTTCCAATAGATGGGCCGGCTGGCTGATAAACATGGCGCGGGTTGTCAGGTACACGTAAGGATAAAGCACTAATCCGAGCAAGATTATTGCGCCGGAAAGGGAACGTAAATCGGGCAGACGGAACTGTCGCGGGCTGTCAAAGCCCAGTATGAAACGGATAAAGGTTTGCAGGGGGCCAATCGGATGCAGCAGATCGAGCCATGCAAAGGCAACGATGTAGGTCGGCATTGCCAGCGGCAACAGCAGCGCCCAACTGAGAATTTTTCGCCCAGGGAAATCCCATGCCGTTACCGCCCATGCGCTGCCTACGCCAATAACGCCAACCATTATCGCGACACCCGCTAGCAACAGCACGGTGTTTTTTAGCGCTGAAGGCAGTACAAATGTCATAAGATTATCCCAGTGGGATAAATCAGCCTGGGTAGCCTGCCAGATCAGCGCAACGATGGGGGTCAGGACGCCAAGCGCGACGCACAACGCGCCAAGATGCAACGGCGTTAATAATGACTGCGGCCCGGAAACCAGGCCGCGTAACGTCGGAAACTGCAGCGATTTATTGATCGAATCCAACTTTATCTACCAGCAAACTAGCTTGTTTACGATACTTCACGATCTCGGTGAGCGGCGTTTTATCGACGTCGATTTCACCGATTGTGGCGCTAATGACCGGGTCAAGCGTTACGCCTTTCAATACCGGATATTCGAAGTTCGCTTTCGCATACTGCTGCTGGGCAGGCGCGGAAACCAGATATTCCATCAGCTTAACGGCATCGGCTTTATTTGGCGCATAGCGGGCAACGGCAGCGCCGCTGATGTTGACGTGCGTACCGCCATTTTCAAAGGTTGGTTTAACGACTTTAATGGCATCGCCCCACTGACGAGCATCGCTGCCTTCTTTGGCGTTTTTCATATGGCCGACATAATAGGAGTTGGCCAGACCAATATCACAAATTCCACCGAGGATATCGCGGGCAACATCGCGATCGCCGCCGGTGGCTTTACGCGCCAGGTTAGCCTTTACGCCGCGTAGCCATTCTTCGGTTTTAGCTTCACCATGATGGGCAATCATCGCGGCGATCAGCGCCGTGTTGTAGGGGTGCTGACCGGAACGAATACAAACTTTACCTTTGTATTCTGGGCTGGCGAGCTGTTCGTAATGCCAGTTATCGATTGGCAGCGACTTCTCGGCATACAGTACGCGGGCGCGCATAGAAAGCGCAAACCACTGATTATCCGCGCCGCGCAGATTCGCCGGAATGGCGGCTTTCAGCGCTTCTGACTCTACCGGCTGGGTGACGCCAGCTTCAACCAAATCGATGAGATTTCCGGCATCGACGGTCATCAGCAGGTCGGCAGGGGAGTTTTTGCCTTCAGCCTTAACACGCTCAAGCATACCGTCTTTGATATAGACCGTACTTACTTTGATACCGCTGGTTTTAGTCCAGCTATCAAGTAAAGGCTGGATCAGGCCCGGTTCACGGGTGGTGTAAAGCGTTATCGTTTCCTGAGCGAAAGCCGGCAGGCTGACAGAGAAGAGGAGGGCAGAGGCAAGCGTGATACGGCGCAATCCGGTGCGAGTCAGAGCATTCATCGTTTTTATCCCAGAGTAATTGGAACATACAGTGAACCGAGTCGGGGCTCGTTCTTTTGGCTCGCGTACAATAAATGATAATCACTAGCACTTACAATAATTGCAAAGTTTAAACGATTTACATTTACACAACTTTAATCAACGATGTGATGCGGCATGGAATGGGGCGTTATGGCAGACTGAGCGCTTATAGAGGCAGCTTTTACACAGACGTGAAAAGCAAAAAGCCCGCTTAAGTTTCCTTAAGCGGGCTTCTTAAATTTGGCTCCTCTGACTGGACTCGAACCAGTGACATACGGATTAACAGTCCGCCGTTCTACCGACTGAACTACAGAGGAATCGTGTGAACGAGGCGCATATTACTGACCTCATCATGAGGTGTCAACAGTAAAATTAGCGCGTCATTTCAATTGGTTAATTAATCTTCAAATTCAGTGTTAATGCGTGTTTGGTGAGCGATAATCGTCGTCTCCCCGGGTATCGCGTAACCGCTCCATGGGGTTCTGGCGATAAAACTGGATGAAACGCTGCCATAAGGCAGGAAAACGCGGAGCAAATAATTCAGGAGCACTGAAAAAATACTCGGATAGCACGGCAAAGCATTCAGCAGGATCGGTCGCTGCGTAGGCATCTATACTGCACGCAGTTTCTCCAACCAGATCGATCTCATCCTGAATATTGTTCATTGCAGCATGCAGGTCGTGTTCCCAACCGGCGATATCGCGCAGGGGAATCGCCGGAATACCGCTGGCACGATCGCCATTACGCATATCAAGCTTGTGCGCCACTTCATGGATGATCAGATTAAAGCCGGAGGCATCAAAGGAATCCTGAATATCAAGCCAGTTGAGGATTATCGGGCCTTGTTGCCAACTCTGCCCGGACTGTACCACGCGTTGATTATGCACCAGCCCAATATCGTCTTCCCATTCATCGTCTACGACAAATGGGGCAGGGTAGATGAGAACTTCATGAAACCCGTCGAGCCACTCAATCCCCATTTCCAGAACAGGTAAACAGAATAGCAGAGCAATGCGCGCACTTTTTAGTGGGTCCAGCTCAAACCCCTGAAGAGCGACTACTCTTTTTTGTTGTAAAAAGCGCTCGGCCAGGGCAATAAGTCTGGCTTGTTCTTGCTCGGTGAGATTCACCAAAAGGGGAATAGCCAGGGCGTCGTCCCACGGCCAATCGTCACTCCGGGTTGCTTCTTGTTCTTTCCAGGGCCACTTAATCATCGTTTTGCTCGCAAACTCGTCACTTGAACGAAATTGACGGAACTGGGTCTGTTAAAATGCCAAATTACCTGGCATCATGGCAACCGCCAAAACGGAGAGATGCCAGAGCGGCTGAATGGACCGGTCTCGAAAACCGGAGTAGGGGTAACTCTACCGGGGGTTCAAATCCCCCTCTCTCCGCCACTATTCAAACACTTAGCACACTTCCTTTCAACGACTCATGTCACACTTGGTATAGTGTTGGTATATTCACTTGGTATAAAACTCGCCATCATCATCTTCTGATTTGCCCAATACTGGAAGATCCAATGTGGGAGAAATTTTCACTTTTCTGTCATAAACCACAACCTGGCTTTCAGTTTTGTGACCTGAGAATACTTGCTTTTACTTACTCTAGCCTTCGTAATCCGATATTCCTTTGGCTTTGAGATCATGAAAAGTACACGGCAGTTTTCTATCTGGTTTTTTTCCTGCTACAGATGACCGTTTCCCGTCCGTCCAAAGTCTTTGCAAGTTCGATGGCGTTATGAAGCCGTTCGGTCCAGACCTTTATTTGCGTAGTCCCGGTCTTTCCTTGCTGAATAAAATGCCTTCCTCGCTTATTTGCGACCATTTGAGTGAAAGAACATCAGACAACTATGCGAACAGTTTACGTACCAGCGCAATACACCCCGATACCGGGAACGCTGACCCAGCCGGTGGTAGCTCCATTACCTCCAGTGCGCTGACGTACTGCGAGATCGTAATCTGGATTAAACCTCTTCTTGCAGCAATAGAGAAGGCAAACAACCAACTTGCAGGGATTAGATAAATTGAAGAGATAAAAAGGCAGAGGCCGGTTGGAAGCGATGCGGGTAATTAGAAAGCATAAAAATAATCTCGCCCTATCGGATCATGTAAATTAATTGTAAGTGTGTTTTTTTAATTTCTCATTAATTAATGACATGAACGTGTTTGTCCGAGATAATAACCGCCTCGTTAATTCTTTATGGTTTTTTTTACTATACTATAACCACAGCGACGTGCTGGAAAATAAATTGGAGTTTTCCATGAAATTTTACTCAATGAACATATCTCCTGATCAATCTAAGAACAAGGATAGAAAAAATGATGATGAGGAAAAGAATAAAACTAAAAAAACACAAAAGTAAACATAATGCTTTGTTGTTTTCTTAGTAATTTAAAGGTGGTTTTATGACAGACCGTCCTGATATAGTTGAACCGATACCTGAAGATTTACCCTTCCCTGGAGAAGATAAACCAATTTATCCAGATGACGGAGAACCCTCAGAGCCAGAGAATCCCGAAATTGACAGGGATTCTCCTAAATGATATGTATCATAATAAACCGTCGTAATCTAGGCGGTTTATTATGTGATGAGAAATCGATGAGAACTGCGTGTGAATGAATTTAAAAAATATAAACTGTGAGTTTTTATTTTCGCTGGTTAAGTGTTCTTCGTTATAAATGGCTCGGTATGAGCCATTTATGCTTTAACGGCGGCCCAACAAAAAGCCAATTATAAATGCGGTAGTCGCGGCTACGGCGACGCAAGTTATTGGATTGGACTCTATCTGACTCTTGATGTTATCTGTACTGGTTCGCACTGCATCACTTGCTCTGGATGCGTATTTTCTTGCAGTATCATTAAATTTATGGTCAGGTGACTCCAGAGCCTCACCGTAACTTTCCTCTAGTTCACCATGAATAATATGGTTTTTATCTTTTTTTGTACCAAACATAAACTAAATCTCCAATAATTAATTATCTATAAAGTATAGCAGTTAGTATAAATATACATGGAAATCGCTGGTAATGATTTAACATATATTAAAATGTTCTAATGAACTCCATATGATATAGATTCAAGAACTATATGGAATGCTGTGTGATATCTAACCTAGAATCAAAGTGAATCGATGCCTAAAATTATTGGATAAATAGTTATGACTGTTTTTTTGCGTAGTACTGTAACAGGAAAAATCGTGACACAAGATGAATGGTTACATTCGTTAAATGAGTGGGAAGATGAAGGCGGTTCATATTATCATGTTGATGAATTTGTAAATAGACCCGTTTTAGTTCCATGCGTTTTTTGAGATCTCGGAAAATAATGGTGCTGTCGGTATTCCTCCGGTGTCATATTGTTCAGTGATTCATGCGGACGTTCACAGTTATATTCTGACACCATTTCTCCGTGATTTCCCGCACTTCATTCAGCATTCTGAAAAGATAAAAATCGAGTATTTCTGTACGGTATGTCCGGTTAAAGCGCTCAATAAAAGCGTTCTGTGTCGGCTTACCCGGCTGGATAAATTCCAGTTTTACTGCATATTTCTCTGCCCATTCAGCCAGAGCCAGTGAGATAAATTCCGGATCGTTTTCAATGCGTAGCATGACAGGATAGCCGCGATTTGCGGCGATCCTGTCGAGTACACGGACCATCCGCAGAGCTGGCAGATTCAGATCGATTTCAATCGACAATGCCTCACGGTTAAAGTCATCAACAACATTGAACGTGCGAAAACGACGGCCACAGACCAGGGCATCATGCATAAAATCGACAGACCAGCTCTGATTCAGCGCTTCCGGCGTGGCCAGTGGCGAGGGATTACGCACCGGCAACCGCTGTTTGCCCTTACGACGAAAGTTCAGCTTCAGCAGACAGTAAATACGGTGGATCCTTTTGTGATTCCACGGGTGTCCCTGCCGCCTCAGAACCTGAAAAAGTTTCGGAAAACCGTATCGTGGGTATCGCTCTGCCACTGCCTGCAACGCGACAATAACGGGTTCGTCACGCGTGGTATCCGGACGGTAAAGGTAAACCGTTCTGCTCAGGTTCAGACTCCGGCAGGCCTGACGGATACTGAGTCCAAATGTCGTTATCAGATGAGTGACCAGCTCACGCTTAAAGGCTGGTTTTAAAGCTTTTTTTCGATAACGTCTTTCAGCGCCCGGCTCTCAAGGCTCAGGTCGGCAAACATCTGTTTGAGACGTCGGTTCTCGTTCTCAAGATCCTTGATCTTTTTAATATCAGAAGCCTCCATGCCGCCGTATCTGGACTTCCAGTTGTAGTAGGTGGCTTCAGAGATACCAGCCTCCCGGCAGACATCTTTAACAGTTCGTCCGGCTTCAACCGACTTAATCACTGCGATGATCTGATGCTCAGTAAAACGGGCTTTACGCATAGCGATCTCCTTCGTTGGCAGATTGATTATGCCGGATGATCTCTAAATGTGAATGGCACGATTATGCGGGATGTTTACATAATGCCTGTGTGATTAAAAATACGCTTCGTTGAACAAAAAAGCCCGCAGCGCGGGCTTTTGAGTTTGTGGAGATTAGAACTGGTACACAATACCCATGGCAAACTGATCGTCAACTGCGTTGCCAGTAATTGCGCCGTCTTCTTTATCCAGCAGGTTAAATTTATACGCTGTGTAGACGTTCATATTTTTATTGAAGTAGTACCAGGTGCCGAGCTCGACGTAATTCACGCGGTCAGCGTTAACACCGCCGGCCAGGTCTTTACCCTGCGAGTAAACGTAACCCAGGGATGGACGCAGACCAAAGTCGAACTGATATTGAACGACTGCTTCAACGTTTTGCGTTTTGTTTGCAAAACCCTGATCGGTTCCGGTTCGGGTCATATTACGCGTTTCGCCATACATCGCTGCCGCATAAACGCTGTTGGCGTCATATTTTGCTGCCAGGGACCAGACTTCAGCGTTGCTGCCATAGCCATCAATGGATTGTTTGTCCGTACGGTCGGATTTACCATATACCGCGACGAAACCAAAGCCATCTACGTTATAGTCCACCGACATGCTGTAGCCGTCGCCATTTGCTTTAGCGTAATCGTCATCGTGATTCTTGCCCTGGTACTGCAGCGCGAAATTAAGACCCTCAACCATGCCGAAGAAGTCTGTGTTGCGGTAGGTCGCCACGCCGTTGGTACGACCGGTCATGAAATTATCCGTCGCAGACCAGGAATCGCCACCCCATTCAACCAGCATATCGGTGTAGGCTGCCGCATCGTAGGCTACGCCATAGTTACGACCATAATCAAATGAGCCGTAATCCGCATATTTCAGGCCCGCGAAGGCCAGACGGGTTTTTTGCTCCTGAGATCCTTCCGCATTGCTGGCGTCGAGGTTGTGTTCAAACTGACCAAAACCTGTCAACTCGTTGCTGATCTGGGTTTCACCTTTCACCCCAAAACGGGCGTAAGAGGTGTCAGCATTTTCACTGTTACTGCTATCCGTATTCGACCAGATGCGTTCGCCTACCATCTTGCCGTAAAAATCAATTTTATTGCCGTTCTTATTATAAATTTCAGCCGCATTTGCTGCGTTTGCAGCTAATAAGGCAGGGAGAAGCAGTGCCAGTACTTTTCTTTTCATTATGTATTCCCTTTATATAATAATTAAAATGAATATGTAGCGCTATCTGAAAGACTACATTTGAATACTATCTATGAAGTTCATTTAATTTTAAATATAACATGTAACAAATGTATTTAAGATATTTCAAGATGTTTCATTGTTGCTTTTATATAATTAAAATTGCATGGCATTTGAATTAATATAATTCATATAAATGTATTTTTATCATATAGTTATGATTTCTTTTATTCTATCTTGTTGAATGTATATTATTGATATTTGTTATTTATTTTGCATGCGAGATTATAATTGAACTGCTTGTTTTGAATAATGGGTTTATATATTCGTGAGGGTGATGGTTATTAAAGGAATGATATGTTGTGATGATAAAAAGCGTCGACGGTAGTCTGACATGAGAATTGTTGCTAAGGTTGTTTTCTTTCTGCGAAGAGCGAGAGTATGGAACTACAGTACTGGCAGTCGAAATTTGAAGCCTGGTTACGTGACAATCATTCCGGGCACGACGCTGCCCATGACATCTTTCATTTTCGTCGCGTCTGGATGACATCACAAAAGTTGAGCATGGATGTGACCGTAGACTGGCTGGTGGTGCTGACGGCGTGCTACTTTCACGATCTCGTCAGTTTGCCGAAGAACCATCCCGATCGTCATCGTTCGTCGGTACTGGCAGCCCAGGAAACGCGTCGCGTTTTGAAGCGTTATTTCCCTGATTTCCCACAACAACGATTACCTGCCGTGTGCCATGTTATTGAGGCGCACAGTTTCAGCGCCAAAATCGTACCAGAAACCCTTGAAGCCAAAATCGTGCAGGATGCTGACCGGCTTGAGGCGTTGGGCGCAATTGGTTTAGCTCGGGTATTTGCCGTGTCCGGCGCGTTAGGCGTGGCGCTGTTTGATGCGGAAGATCCGTTTGCCCGACAGCGTAGCCTTGATGATAAACAGTACGCACTCGATCACTTCCAGACCAAATTGTTGACGCTGCCGCTGACGATGCAAACTGAACACGGTCGGCATTTGGCGCAACATAATGCTGACTTCTTACTGACGTACATGGCGAAGCTGAGTGCGGAGTTAAAAGGAGAATATGAAATGCTGGATCTTGACGCGATTCAACCCTTTAAGCTGCGTTAGTCGCCAGTACAGCCGCAACGTCAACCGCACTAATTTATGTTAACCTGTCAGCTATCCATTTCGGCCGGTTAAATGTATGCAGGATAATTTTTCAGTAGCAGGTTCCATGAACCCGATGACAGATGATAACGAGGCCGCCGCACAGGTGATTTTGGCTAAGTTGCTTGAAATATATGACGTGAAAACGCTGGTTGCTCATCTGAATGGTGTTGGCGAGAACCGCTGGAGTCCGGCCATCTTCAAACGTGTGGTTGCCAATGAAACGTGGCATCGCCTCAGCGACGGTGAGTTGGCTCATCTGAACGACTTGCTGCCGAGGCCGCCTGCGCATCATCCACATTATGCTTTTCGCTTTATCGATCTTTTTGCCGGTATTGGCGGCATTCGTCGCGGCTTTGAGGCGATTGGCGGGCAGTGCGTGTTTACCAGTGAGTGGAACAAGCATGCGGTGCGCACCTACAAAGCGAATCACTACTGCGATCCTCACCAGCACCATTTTAATGAAGATATTCGCGATATCACCCTCAGTCATCATGATGGGGTGAGTGACCTGCAGGCGGCGGAACATATTCGCCAGCATGTTCCGCAACATGACGTGCTGCTGGCGGGATTTCCTTGTCAGCCATTCTCTCTGGCCGGTGTATCAAAGAAAAACGCGTTAGGGCGGGCTCATGGCTTCGCCTGCGATACGCAAGGCACACTTTTTTTTGACGTGGTGCGCATCATTGATGCGCGTCGGCCGGCAATATTTGTGCTCGAAAACGTCAAAAACCTGAAGAGTCACGATCAGGGGAAAACGTTCCGCATCATTATGCAAACGCTGGATGAGCTGGGTTATGACGTGGCTGATGCACACGATAACGGGCCGGACGATCCGAAAATTATCGATGGGCAACATTTTTTGCCCCAGCATCGCGAACGTATTGTGCTCGTCGGCTTTCGCCGCGATCTGAATCTGAAATCAGACTTCACGCTGCGCGATATTGTCTCCCGCTATCCTCAGCGGCGTACGACGCTGGCGGAGCTACTTGAGCCGACCGTCGATGCCAAATATGTGCTCACGCCGGTGCTGTGGAAATATCTGTATCGTTATGCGAAAAAGCATCAGGCACGGGGCAATGGATTTGGCTATGGCATGGTGTATCCCGGCAATCCCGATTGCGTAACGCGCACATTATCGGCGCGTTACTATAAAGATGGGGCGGAGATCTTGATCGACCGCGGTTGGGATATGGCGCTGGGTGAAAAGGATTTTGATGATCCGCACAATCAGCGATACCGTCCGCGCAGGCTGACGCCCAGAGAGTGCGCGCGCCTGATGGGATTTGAATCACCTCAGGGCTATCAGTTCAGGATCCCGGTGTCGGACACACAGGCTTATCGTCAGTTTGGTAATTCGGTGGTCGTCCCGGCATTTGCGGCGGTTGCCAGACTGCTGGAGCCAAAAATCAAACAGGCGGTTGCTATTCGCGAGAAAGAGAAACTGCATGGCAGACGTTCACGATAAAGCGACGCGCAGTAAAAATATGCGGGCGATAGCAACCCGCGATACCGCAATTGAAAAACGCCTTGCCAGCGTACTGACAGAGCAGGGGGTAACGTTTCGCGTGCAGGATGCGACGTTACCCGGTCGTCCCGATTTCGTGGTGGATGATTATCGTTGTGTGATTTTTACCCACGGCTGTTTCTGGCATCATCACAACTGCTATCTATTCAAAGTCCCCGCCACACGAACAGCGTTCTGGCTGGAAAAAATAGACAAAAATGTCCAGCGTGACGCGCGGGATTGTGAAAAATTGCAGGCTTTGGGCTGGCGCGTACTGATTGTCTGGGAGTGCGCCCTGCGTGGGCGCGAAAAGCTGGGGGATGACGCGTTGTCCGAACGCGTCATCGAGTGGATCTGCGGCGGTGGCGCAAGTGCGCAGATCGACACCCTCGGTATCCATTTACTGTAACGTCTTTTCCGACGGGGTCGCAACGGCGTCCGCTTTAATGGGAAATAAGTATTTACCGAGTGTGACCAGTACCACCGCAAATACAATCACGCCAAGCGCCAGCCATTCGATGGGCGCCAGACTTTCACCTCCCAGGCCGGTACCTAACAGTACAGCGACAACCGGATTAACGTAGGCATAGCTGGTGGCTAATGCCGGGCTGACGTTGCGGATCAAGTACATATACGCGTTGATGGCAATAATAGAACCAAACACGGCCAGATAGGCGACCGCCATAAAGCCTGAAAACGTCGGCATAGTGGTCAACGTTTCCCCGGAAATCAGCGAGGCGCACATCAGCACAATACCGGCGGCTAACATTTCAATGGCTCCGGCCATCATGCCAACGGGTAACGTTATGCGCGAGCCGTACACTGAGCCAAACGCCCAGCTTATCGAACCTATCAGGATTAAAATTGCTCCCCATGGATTACCACTCAAATTACCACCGCTGTTCAGCATGATGATCCCCGCGAGTCCAATTGCGATCCCCATCCATTCAAGTTTGCGCGTTTTGATGCCAAAAAAGTGGCTAAAACACAGCGTAAACAGCGGGACGGTGGCGACCACTACGGCGGCAATACCGGAAGGCACATTTTGATGTTCTGCGACGGTGACCAGTCCGTTACCGACAGCCAGCAGCAGGATACCAATTAACGCGGCGTTCAGGAGCACGCGCAGAGGCGGCAGCTTATGTCCGCGGATAAGTAAGAATGCTGTTAATAAAATCCCCGCAGAGAGAAAACGAACGCCAGCCATCATCAACGGCGGCCAGCTTTCAACGCCAATGCGAATAACGAAGTACGTGGAACCCCAAATGATGTACAGCGCGAAAAGCGCACTGAAAAGCGGTAGCAATTGCCTGAAACGCATAATCCCTCACGGTGGAAATAAAAAGGTGCAACATAGTAAACGTCAAAACTATCTTGCTGGCGAGATTTATAATTACGTGCCGATGTTAAAAATTTGTTGACCAGAAAGGTCAGTTTCAGCATTGCGTGTTTTACTTCATACTTATGACTGCAAAAAAATAATATTGAGGGTAAAAATTTTGGCAGGAAGTAGCTTATTGACCTTACTCGATGATATCGCCACTTTGCTGGATGATATCTCTGTCATGGGAAAACTGGCCGCGAAAAAAACCGCGGGTGTGCTGGGCGATGATCTGTCGCTTAACGCGCAGCAGGTGTCGGGTGTGCGGGCGAACCGCGAACTCCCGGTGGTCTGGAGCGTCGCGAAAGGATCGTTTGTTAACAAAGTTATCCTTGTGCCGTTGGCGCTATTGATAAGCGCCTTCATTCCCTGGGCGATCACCCCCTTATTAATGGTAGGCGGGGCGTTCCTCTGTTTTGAAGGTGTAGAAAAAGTTCTCCATACCCTGGAAGCGCGTAAGCACAAAGAAACCCCGGAAGAGCGTCAGCAGCGTCTGACATCTTTGGCAGCACAGGATCCGCTCACCTTTGAGAAAGACAAAATCAAAGGGGCGATACGTACCGACTTTATTTTATCTGCTGAGATTGTCGCGATTACGCTGGGGATCGTAGCGGATGCGCCATTGTTGAATCAGGTGTTGGTGTTATCTGGCATCGCATTAGTGGTGACAGTGGGGGTCTACGGCCTGGTCGGGATTATCGTTAAGCTCGATGATATCGGATACTGGCTGGCTGAAAAGCGCAGTACGCTGGCCCAGTCGCTGGGTAAAGGATTGCTGGTCGTTGCTCCCTGGCTTATGAAAACACTTTCCGTGGTCGGCACGCTGGCGATGTTTTTGGTTGGCGGCGGAATTGTGGTGCACGGAATAACACCGCTGCATCATGCGATTGAACATTTTGCCCAACAGCAAAGTGCATTGATTGCGCTGATGCTTCCGACCCTGCTGAATCTGGTGCTCGGTTTTATCATCGGCGCAATAGTGGTGCTGCTGGTGAAAACCGTCGCCAGAGTGCGCGGAGTTTCGCACTAATTGTCGCAGGGTTGATTACGCAAAACCCTTCTTTGTCGTCTAAGGTGTAAAGGTTTCTCTTGATACAGGAGGCAGGTATGGTCTTTTCTGTCAGTGAGGAAGTCACCTCCAAAGAGGGTGGCCCACGCATGATCGTTACCGGGTATGCCAGCGGAATGGTGGAGTGTCGCTGGTACGACGGCTTTGGCGTCAAACGGGAAGCATTCCGTGAAGATGAACTGGTGCCGGGCGAGCGAAGAAAGCTCTGCCAGGATGCCTGAACACCTGGGGTGCGCGTAACCGGGTGATCTTTCAATCATTAGTTATATTTATCATTTTAGTGAGAATTATTTACTTGTCAGGCAAAAAAATTGCAGATAAGGTTTGTTTCACATCAGATTTCCTGGTGTAACGAATTTTCAAGTGCTTCTTGCATAAGCAAGCTTGATCCCGACCCGATAAGGGCCGGGATTTTTTTCGCCCTCAGTCAGCGATTGATCTCCGACACGCTAAAATCATGGATATCAAGCTCGAACGCGTCGGCCAGTTCATGCCACGTGTGGTAATCACGTCCGTCGACGCTGACGCGTTCAGGGTCATCCTGACTGCGATGAATTTCACTCTCGCAGATTTCGTTGATTGCCTTCAGTAGCGCGTCCACATCGACGCTGACTTCACGTTTGGCCGTATCGCTGTACTCTTTCGCGGTTTTCATCCTCATACCTCTCAACCGTTAAGGATACCGGGGGAGCGCATCCAAACATCAGATACGCACAACTTAAGTATAGACCGTCGATAAAACCCGCAATCGCGCGAGCCGGGCGCTGCCAGAAAAAGGAAATTGTTCTACACTGGCACAAAGCCACAGGAGGAAAACTATGAAGGTGAATGATCGGGTCACAGTCAAAACGGACGGCGGTCCTCGTCGACCGGGCGTGGTACTGGCTATCGAAGAGTTTAGTGAAGGCACCATGTACCTGGTTTCGCTGGAAGACTACCCGCTCGGTATCTGGTTCTTTAATGAGTCAGGTCATCAGGATGGTATCTTCGTGGAAAAAGTAGAATAAGGTGAGTTTTGCTGCATAATCCTGACTGGTGGATTCGCCACCAGTCAGAACGTGTTAGCGCGTATTCACAAAGATACCATTGGTAACGTTATCGGTGAGTCTCACAACGTGATAGATAACTTGCTTATTATGCGTCTTTATCTTTCGTTTTATATTCCCCTTATGGGATGACACGGTCTTGGCTTTGATATTCATTTGGTCGGATATCTGTATTGTGCCCTGACCCTCCATCCACATGCGTAGCATGCTGGACTCGGTACGGCTCAATGATAATGTCGGCAGATTCACATCAATGACAAAATCTACTTCTTTTTTCAGAATATCGCCAAGGAGTTCATCCAGTGAATCTGGTTTAATCGACTTAGAACTAATCAATAAATTTTTTCTGACTAATAGATACTCATCAAAATGCACGTTGGCAATTGCCATAAACACAATAAATAATGTGCCAGGATGCTGATTAATGATTTGCTTTATTTGCTGGCTATTAGCAGGATCGTGGATAAAGCAGTCCTCATTAATAAACACCACAGCGGGCTGTTGAGAGACACAGGCGAGACTGAGCTCCTCAACGTTGGAAATGTTGTTGATTTCCCTTTTCTTCACCCCCCGACTTACCAGATATCCGGTCAACCCTAGCCGGGTGTAACTGCACAAATCCATAATAATCGTTGACATGGCATACCCTCACTCAATGCGTAACGATAATTCCCCTTACCTGATTATTTTCATCACAACTAAACGGAATAATAACGACCCAAGATGACGCTTTCGCTGTTTTTCAGGCGAAATTACTATCCCGTAAAGTTGCGTATAATTTGCCAGGAAACATCTTAAAGTAAAGTAAATGTTGCGTTATGTGAGTGAGTCAATAATAAATAAACCGCGACAGAGATATCCTGGTGGATGTTGTTGCTTTTTAAATTTAGGACAATCCTTAGTAAAACAGGATAAAAATTAAGGGTTATTATTTTCCGGGCATTTCGCTGACAATATCAGCCAACAAATTAAAAATTTCGCTGAATAATCGCTCGCAGAATGGCGCAATTAATGGCATCAGGGCCGCCATTAATGAAATACCCACGGCAAGGGTGAGTGGAAAACCGATAACGAAAATCGACAGTTGAGGAGCCATGCGATTCAACAGACCGAGTGCGAGGTTTAGGGTGAGTAGCAGCGTCATTATCGGCAGGGCCAACATTAGCCCGTTGAGGAAAATCAGGCTACCCGCCCGCGCCAGCGCGAGAAACGCATTGCTGTTCACCGGATTGCCGCCGATTGGCAAGGTATGAAATGTATCCACCAACAGCGAAATAAGCCACAAATGGCCGTTAAAAGTCAGGAATAACAGCATGGCGAGCATGTCGATCAGTCTCGCCAGTACCGGCATATTCAGACGGCTGCCGGGATCAAAGAAGGTTGCGAAGGAGAGACCCATTTGCAGACCAATTAATTCCCCGGCGGTACGTACTGCCGCGAAGGCAAACTGCATAGTGAAGCCCAGAGCGATGCCGATCAGGATTTGTTGCATTGCCTGCCATAGCGCCCCGATAGAAAAGATAGGGACGTCTACCGGGGGAATCGACGGAGCGATAACGACGGTTATCATTAACCCCAGCCCCAGTTTTACCCGTTTGGGGATCGCGCGCTCGCTGAGAATTGGAGCCGTTGAGATGAGCGCCAGGATGCGCAGCAAAGGCCAGAAGTAAAGATTCAGCCAGTGGAGCCACTCAACGCTGGTCACCTGCAGCATAATGTCATCTACCCGATGATGTAGGGGATATTGCTGAACAGCGTACGCACGTAGTCGAGCAGCAGGTTAAGCATCCACGGGCCGGCAACAATGATGGCAATAAAAACCGCGACAATTTTGGGAATGAAGGACAGCGTCATTTCGTTTATCTGGGTCGCCGCCTGCAAAATACTGATGATAAGACCTGTGACGAGGGCGACCAACAGCAAAGGCGCGGCAAGGGCCAGGGCGACTTTCATCGCCTCTGTGCCCATCATCATGACCGATTCAGGTGTCATTTCGCGCCTCTAACTGTAAAAGCTTTGAGCTAGCGAGCCGACAAGCAACTGCCAACCGTCTACCAACACAAACAGCATCAGCTTGAACGGTAGCGCGATCGTGGCCGGGGGGACCATCATCATCCCGAGCGCCATCAGCACGCTGGCGATGACCAGGTCGATAATCAGAAACGGAATAAAAATGGTAAAGCCTATCTGGAATGCCGTTTTCAGCTCGCTGGTGACATAGGCTGGAAGCAAAATCCGCATCGGTACGGCTTCTGGTCCCTGTAGGGGACCGCTGTTTGCTAAGCGCGCGAAGAGTGCCAGATCGGCTTCACGGGTCTGGCGCAACATAAACTCGCGCAGCGGCTGTGCGCCTTTCTCCATGGCTTCCTGCATAGAGATTTTCTCTTCGCTGAACGGCTGATATGCGTCGACGTAGATTTTGTCGATTACCGGCGACATGATGAAAAAGGTCAAAAATAGCGCCAGGCCCAGTAGCACCTGGTTCGGGGGGGCCGAAGGGGTTCCCAGCGCATTTCGTAACAGACCGAAAACGATGATGATGCGGGTGAAGCTGGTCATCATCAATAAAATGGCGGGCAGGAACGTCAGCGAGGTGATAAACACCAGCGTTTGCACGGGTAAAGACCAGCTTTGTCCGCCGCCAGGCAGCGGCTGGCTAACCAGACCCGGGAGCTGGGCGAGGGCTACTGGGCTGAAAAGCCATAAGCCTGCCAGCGTGATGGATAACAAACGGCGCATCAGGATCTCCCGGGACGCTTAAGCAAACTCTTCATCATGGCCTGGAAATCCGCGGGGGAGGCCGGTTTTTCTTCTGCATCAGCAGGCGCCGGGGGCAGGGTGTGCAGCACGTTAATTTGCGAGGCCGTGACGCCCAGTACCAGGCGCGCATCTTCAACCTCAACAATCACCACGCGCTCACGTGGACCCAGTGAGGTACTTGCCGCAACTTTCAGTCCGCGCGTACCGGCGCTTTTGGGGGCAAACCCCATACGCTTAATCACCCAGGCTGCAGCCAGGATCAATACGATGATCCCAAGCAGCGCGCCGCTTACCTGAACCAGCGGTGAGCCGGGTACGGCGGCTGGCTGAGAAACTGTAGCCTGGGTATTCATGATTAACGGCTCAGACGGCGCATGCGTTCAGATGGGGTAATAATGTCGGTGATACGTACGCCGTATTTGTCTGCGACAACCACCACTTCACCCTGGGCAATCAGGTAACCGTTGATCAGGATATCCAGCGGCTCGCCCGCCAGACCATCCAACGCGACGACCGAACCCTGCGTCAGACGCAGCAGCTCTTTGATGGTCATGCGGGTTCGGCCCAATTCGACGGTCAGTTTGACCGGAATGTCCATGATCAGGTCGATGTCCTGCAAGGCACCGCTGACGTCGCCGCCACCTAACTGCTGGAATACCGCATCGGCCGCACTTTTGGTGGGCGTGGTTTTTTGCTCGTTTAACGCGTCAGCCCACAGATCGTCCAATGCACCAGTGTTCTCATCGGACGGATTATTCATATCACTCATTTGGGCTGTTCCTCATTCAGCGAATTCAAAATCGGGTTTATCAGATGTTCTACGCGTAACGCATACTGACCGTTCACCGTGCCATACTGGCTGGTCAGTACAGGCACGCCGTCCACATGAGCAATAATGCGGTCGGGTTTTTCAATCGGCAGTACATCGCCGGGTTTCAGTTTTAAAATCTGGGATAGCCGCAGCGGAATGTCAGCAAAGTTTGCCACCAACTCCAGCTCAGAATGCTGAACCTGACGCACCAGATTATTGCGCCAGTTCTGATCTTCATTACGCGAGTTTTCCAGCGGCGGGTTCACCAGCAGCTCACGCAACGGTTCAATCATGCTGAATGGCAGACAGATGTTAAATTCACCGGTCAGGTTGCCAATTTCAACGTGGAATGGGGTATTGACCACGATGTCGTTAGGAGACGTGGTGATATTGGTAAATTTCACCTGCATCTCGGAACGAACGTATTCCACTTCCAGCGGATTGATGGCCTTCCACGCGTCGCTGTAGCTTTCCAGCGCCAGCTTCAGCATGCGGTTGATAACGCGCTGTTCGGTATGGGTAAATTCGCGGCCTTCCACTTTCGTCGGGAAGCGGCCATCACCGCCGAACAGGTTATCGACGGCGATAAATACCAGACTCGGTGAGAACACCACCAGACCCGTACCGCGCAGCGGCTTCAGGTGGATTAAGTTCAGGTTGGTCGGAACCGGTAAGTTGCGCGCAAACTCGTGGTATGGCTGGATACGGATCGCACCCACGGTAATATCCGGGCTACGGCGCAACAGGTTAAATAATCCCATACGGAACTGGCGCGCGAAGCGTTCGTTAATGATCTCCAGCGCCTGTAAACGCTCACGTACCACGCGGCGCTGGGTGTTGGGATCGTAAGGACGAATATCGCTTTCTTTTGCGATACCGGAAATGGGTTCGTCTTTAGTTTCGCTATCGCCATTAAGCAATGCGTCGATTTCAGCCTGAGAAAGAATACTGTCGCCCATGTCTTTACCGCAGAATAAAAGCTGTATAAAGAACGTCGGTGACAACCTGTTTGGGTTGCCCAACAACGAGCGGAGTCGCGAGCGTCTCTTTGATGGCGGCAATGAGCTGTTGCTTACCTTCTTCGGTGGCGAGCGTAGCCGCGTTCTGACGAGAGAACAGCAGCAGCAAGCGGCTGCGCACTTCCGGCAGATATTCGTTAAGACGTGAACGCGTTGCCTCGTCTTTCATGCGCAGCGTGATACCGATATACAGTACACGGTCCGCATCACCCAGATTGACGGTAAAGGTATCCAGCGCAAAGAATACCGGGGCTGGCGGTGGAGCCGGTTCCGCTTTGACGCTGGCGGACGGCTGCTGCTGCATGCGCCAGTAGCTATAACCCGCAGTTGCGCAGGCGGCGAGGGTAATCAATACCAGCAGAGGGATCCAAATAGCGCGTTTACTTTTTTTGTTAATCGCGGAGTCAGTCATCAGATACGGGCTTCCTGTTTCGGTACAGCTTATGGGCTGATTATCCCGTGTCCTGTCCACGACAAAGCGTGGAAAAGACGCGGATAATCATGCTACCTCTGGCGTTAGGCGAAGATGTCTACTGCTCCATCACCGCGTGCTGCGGCTTGCAGTGAGGCTGGTGCTGCCAGTACGGCGTCATCTTCAGCGGCAAAAATGTCTTGTCCCTGAGCGCGACCCGCCTGCTGTTGCTGCCCGGAAGACTGCTGATTACCGGCAAAGCTTTCACTACTGATACTGCTTTGTCCAAGCTGGATACCGCTTTCAGCCAACTGCGTACGCAGCATCGGTAATGCAGCTTCCAGCGCAGCGCGCACGTGACTGTGTGGCGATACCATTTGCAACTGCGCGAGGTTGTCATCCAGCTTGAGGGAAATGTGCACCTGGCCCAGATCCTGTGGATGCAGACGCAGTTCTGCGCTTTGCTGGCCCTGGCGAGTAAACAGAGTGACGTGCTGGCTCAGTGATTGCTGCCATTCCTGGCTACCCAATGGCGCGCTTAGCACAGGTGCGGCGGTCGGTAACGGCTGAGCGTGGGACTGCGGGCCACTTAACGGCGCCGTCGTCATGCCAATGCTGGTCGGCGAAGGGGAGCTTTCAATTTCCGCTCTGGTCGTCGCCGCTGCCGTCAACGGGGTTAATGTCGGATTGTTTGTCTGATCTACGCTGCTGGCAGGCGTTGCAATATCCGCTTTGCCTTTTTTGGCATCACCTGGCAGCAATTCGCCAGCATTATCGGCGATAGCGCTGTGTACCGAGCCTCGTGACAACGCCGAAAGCGTTGCATCAACGGGGGCTGGCGCGCTGTCGACGGCAGGCGTGGTCTGCGGTTGTCCTGGCAGCATGGCGAACAACGCGCTCAGGTTGGCGAGATCCTCATCGCTCAGTGCGGTGTTTTTTTCATCCTGCTGAGCGACTTTGCCCAGAGTCGTCAGGGCATTAACTTTTAGTGAGGGCGTGAGGGCAGACAACAGTTGCTGAGCGTCTGTCATGTCGACAAGAGAAGCATCAGTGTGCATCTCTTTTTGCGCCAGTAGTTCGGTCAACTTGAGCGACGGTGCTGAATCGCCATTTTTTTGCAATAACCCTTTTTGTAGTTTGCTACCGGCCGCCTGTAAGTCGGCAAACGACAGCGGGGCGTCTTTACCCTGCGCGTTGTCCGCACCTAATGCACCCGCCAGCAGCGCTAAAAAATCCTCGGGTGAATCAACCGCTTTGCCTGACTGAAGACCTGCGGCTACGTCGGTGTCGGTGGTAATCAGTTGGGGTAAAGTAATCATTCGGGTTTCCTCATAGCTGCGCGCTGAGCAAATTCATCCATTTTTTTCTGATCCAGGCGGTTTTCGGCCAGTAAAGCAGCCGAGGTTTGTCTGTCCTGCAGAGTCTGCCACGCCTGTAAACGTTGTTTTTTGTCGCGCCAACTGTTCAATGCCTGGTCTACTTTCTGCGTCCACTGATTGAGCTGTTGGCGGTGTTGCTCAATCGCTTTTTCCAGCGTCTGAATAAATTGTTGGTAATTGATCCAGCGATTACTGGTAATACCCTGACCCATGTCACTGTTCAGATTGTTGCGATACTCATGCTGATAATCGATCAGCATTTTCAACTGCTCTTCCGCCTGCTGACAGCCACGACGCATCTCTCCCAATAAGACAGCGGCGTCATCTACCTCTTTTTCAGCCAGGTCTTTCAGTGTGGCTAATGCACCATGTTGTGCCATGACCTATGCTCTCCTGCTTACTCACACACCAGGGAAAATCAGTTCTAACGCGTGCAGAGAATCTTCCCAGTCCGCCCGTTCAAAAATGCCTTGCTGTAAGAATGCTTCCAGTTGTGGCCATAGGGCGATGGCTTTATCCAGCATGGGATCGCTGCCTTTGGCATACGCCCCCACGCTGACCAGATCGCGGTTGCGCTGGAAGCTGGATAGCAGCTGTTTAAAGTTACGTACCCGCGCATAGTGTTGTTCACTAATAAGCGCGGTCATGGCGCGGCTGATCGAAGCTTCAATATCGATGGCCGGATAGTGACCCGCTTCGGCCAGATGACGGGACAGTACAATGTGGCCGTCCAGAATTGCGCGCGCGGAATCCGCAATGGGGTCCTGCTGGTCGTCACCTTCGGTCAGTACCGTGTAAAACGCGGTAACGGAACCGCCGCCGTGAATACCGTTCCCGGCACGTTCGACCAGCGCCGGTAATTTGGCGAATACTGAGGGGGGATAACCTTTCGTTGCCGGCGGCTCTCCGATCGCCAGCGCGATCTCACGTTGTGCCATCGCGTAGCGGGTGAGGGAATCCATAATCAGCAATACGTGCTGTCCACGATCGCGAAAATCTTCGGCGATACGCGTGGCATAGGCCGCGCCTTGCATACGTAACAGCGGCGAGACATCTGCGGGAGCAGCAATCACCACCGAGCGTGCACGACCGTCGGTACCGAGGATATTTTCAATAAAATCTTTAACTTCGCGGCCACGTTCGCCAATCAGACCTACGACGATAACATCGGCCTGGGTATAGCGCGCCATCATGCCGAGCAGAACGCTTTTACCGACACCGGAGCCCGCGAAAAGTCCCATACGCTGACCGCGACCGACGGTTAACAACGCGTTGATGGGGCGTACGCCGGTATCCAGGACGTGTTCAATCGCGGTGCGTTGTAGCGGGTTAAACGGCGGCGTAATCAGCGCCCCGGTTTCGGTGGTATCCGGGGCGGGCAGACCGTCGAGCGGTTTTCCGCTACCGTCAAGCACACGACCCAGCAATGCAGGGCCAAGCGGTAATTGCTTCCCGCTTTGCAGACCTTCTCCGGCAATGTTCTTCGCGTAAACGCGCGCGCCGGGCAGAACGCCTTCAACCTCTTCGAGGGGCATCAGAAACAGACGCTGACCGTTAAAGCCCACGACTTCACTTTCGACCTCCTGGGTTTCGTTGCCGTCCTGGCGTTCAATAACGCAGGTGGCACCCAGCGGCAACTGTAATCCCGTGGCCTCCAGCACCAGCCCAGTGGCGCGGGTCAGGCGACCGTAACGGCGCACCGCAGGCAGCAGCGACATTTTCTCTTCGAAGCTGTCCAGCGTGTTGAGCCAGCGAGTCAGGCGAGTGGTCATTACACGACTCCCGGCGCTGCCAGACGGCAGAGTTCTTGCCAGCGCGTAGCGACGCTGGCATCCAGATCGCCTTCATCGGCTGAGACTTTACAGCCGCCGTGATGCAGCGTCGGATCGCCGCGCAGCCGCCAGCCGTGCAGGCTGAGGGTCGCACCGAGCATCTCCTCTACACGCTGGAGATCGTCCGGATGTACGCGTAGTTGCGGTTTACCGCTAAACAGCGGTTCTTGCTGCAACAGCTGTTGGATTTGTTTAATCAGCGCAGCGTTATCCACAATAGGCGTCTGACCAATAACCTGACGCGCAGCTTCCAGCGCCATTTGCATCAGACGCGAGGCAATGACGCTGTCCAGCGCGTCCAGCGTATTCTGAAACTCGCTCACCAGCTGCTGCATGCGGGCGTGGATCGGCGCATGCTGAGCGCGCGCCTGGTTCTGGCCTTGCTCCAGCCCCTGACTCAGGCCTTCCTGATAACCTTGTTCGTGGCCTTTTTGTCGACCTTCCGCCAGACCCGCGTTATAACCTTGCTCATGGGCCTGCAGTTGCAACTGTGCGAGCTGCTGTTCAAGCTGTTGCTCTGCGGAAAGCTCTGGTTCTTCTGTTTCTTCTGACAGCGGGTTTTCGCTGTGGTCAGCCAGTACGAACTCCGCCATCGGTGGGGCGAGGTCGTCCGGGGTCCAGACTTTCCACGGCAGTTCGTTAGACATAGGTATCCTCGCCGCTGCCTATCACCATCTCGCCGGTTTCCGCCAGACGACGCACAATAAGCAGAATGGCTTTCTGTTCGTTTTCCACCTGCGACAAACGCACCGGACCTCGGTTGGCGAGGTCGTCGCGCAGAATATCGGCAGCACGTTGCGACATGTTGCGCAGGAACTTCTCGCGCAGCGGCTGTTCGGCACCTTTCAGGGCAATCAGCAACGATTCGGAATCCACTTCCTGCAGCAGGCGCTGGATACTGCGATCGTCGACATCCACCAGGTTCTCGAACAGGAACATCTCGTCGATAATTTTCTGCGCCAGCTCGCCGTCGAATTCGCGTACGGCGGTAATAACCGCTTCTTCCTGCTGGGTTTTCATCAGGTTGATAATTTCTGCCGCCGTTCTCACGCCGCCCATTTTGCTGCGCTTGAGGTTCTGGCCATCGAGCAGGCCGTTGAGTACCTCGGTCAGTTCTGCCAGCGCGGCAGGCTGTACGCCGCCAAAAGTGGCGATACGCAGCATCACGTCGTGACGTAAACGCTCGTCGAACAGTGCCAGTATATCGGCAGCCTGGCCCCGCTTGAGGTGCACCAAAATGGTGGCGATAATCTGCGGATGCTCGTCGCGGATAAGGTCGGCGGCGCTTTGCGGCTCCATAAAGTTAAGCGTTTCAATGCCGCTGCTGGTATCGCGGGTTTCCAGAATATCTTCCAGCAGACTGGAGGCACGTTCCTCGCCCAGCGCTTTCACCAGCACGGAGCGCAGATATTCGTTGGCGTTGATATTCAGCGCGGCAAACTGTTCGGCTTCTTGTTCAAATTCGGCCAGCACTTCCGTCAACTGCTTGTTGGAAATCTGGCGTACATTCGCCATCGCCGTACTGAGCGCCTGAACTTCGCGCGTGGAAAGGTGCTTAAACACCTCCGCCGCGCGATCTTCGCCAATGGTCATCAGCAGGATGACGCTTTTATCGGTACCGGTAAGATTACTCATGATCGTTACTCATCCACTGGCGAATGACCAGCGCCACGACGCGCGGATCGTTATCTGACATTTCACGAATACGCTGACTCATGACTTCTGCTCCCAGACGCTGATTAGTACGACGCTGCTGGGTTTGTTCGTCTTTGCTGAGGCGAACTTCTACCGCTTCTTCGGTTTCCTGACGGACACGCGTTTGTTCTTGTACGGCTTTCGCTTCTTCACTGCGACGGACCAACTGCGGACGAACGGCTTTCCGCCACAGGATCCACGCCACCAACAGAACCAGCAACCAACGACCTGCGGACATTAACTGATCAATAAAGAACGGCTGTTTCCAGAACGGTAGCTCGCCAATGGAATCGTCGGTCGCCGTGAAGGGAGAGTTCACCACGTTCAGGGTATCGCCACGCTTGTCGGAGAATCCCATCGCTTCGCGGGTTAGATCCTCAATCTGTTTCATCTGCTCGGTGGTTAACGGCAACGGTTTGCCGTCTGGTAACGTTTTGTAGTTGACCACGACAGCCACCGAGAGACGCTGCACATCGCCAACGTTCATTTTGGTATGGCGAATGGTGCGGTCAACTTCATAGTTGCTGGTTTCATTGCGCTGAGTATTGCGCGGGCCGGCATTATTACTGTTATTCGCCGTCTGTGCGTTTTGCGTATTTTGCGCGTTTTGCTGATTAGCGGGTGGGTTGGCGATTGGCGCAGTATTTGCCGGAGCGGGCTGATTTGACAACGCGCCCGGGACGCCGCCTGGTGCTCCGCTACCGACCTGCTCACTGACGTTCAACTGACGAGAACGCAGCACGGCCTGGGACTCATCACCGTTTGGACGGTACTGTTCTTCGGTTTGCTCTTTGTTGGCAAAATCCAGCTGCGCGGTGACCTGCGCATGTACGTTACCGTTGCCGACAATCGGCGACAGAATTGATTCGATACGACGCTGAACGCGGCCTTCGACGTCGCTGGCGTATTTCAGCTGCGCATCGTTAAGATCGCGGCTACTGGTATTTGACTGGGTTAACAGATGACCCGCCTGGTCGACCAGCGTAACGTTGCCCGGCGGCAAGCCTGCAACAGCGCTGGAAACCAGATGCGTGACCGCACTGATCTGACCTTCATCCAGCGCGCGACCCGGTTCCAGGTTGACGGTGACGGAGGCTGAAGGCGCTTTTTGCTCACGCACAAACAGCGACGGTTTCGGCATAGCCAGATGCACGCGGGCGCGTTTTACCGGTCCCAACGTTTCAATCGTACGGGCTAATTCACCTTCCAGCGCGCGCTGGTAGTTGACCTGCTCGCTAAACTGGCTGATACCAAACTTTTCCTGATCCAGCAGTTCAAAACCCACCGCGCCGCCTTTGGGCAGACCTTGCTGCGCCAGGCGTAAACGCAGTTCGTGGACTTTATCGGCAGGAACTTCAATGGCGCCGCTTCCCTCAGTAAAACGGTAGGGAACGTTCATCTGCGTCAGTTGGGTGACGATCGCGCCACCATCCTGATCGGAAAGATTGCTGAACAGCGTGCGGTAGTCAGGTGCTTTGGCCCACAGGACCATCGCCACGATGATCGCGACGGCAGCGGCTCCCGCCACAATCAGAGGAATTCTGGGATTCGCGCGCAGGCGGTTTAACCACTCGAGAGGTTTAAGCTGGGTTGCAGTCGATGCTGTCGCACTCATCTCGCACCTCGTGGCTTATCGTGGACGGCGTTTTTTGCAAAGTGGAACAAGACTCACTCCCGGGTCAGCAAACTCGAAAAATTGACGGTCTCATTATTTGCGGTTTCGAATTTTTCTATGCGTTAAAAACCGTGGTTTTTTATCGTTATTTAACGCCTTTATCTTATTGACTAACTGGTAATCTCAACTACGTAAAAAATTATCCAGGGGATCAGAATGTCGGCAATACAGGGGATTGAAGGGGTCATCAGCCAGCTACAGACCACGGCGATGTCAGCAAAAATGCAGGATATGCAGCCACAACCGACCGTGAGCTTTGCCGGTCAACTGCATGCGGCGTTAGACAGGATCAGCGATGTACAAACCGCGTCCCGTGTGCAGGCTGAGAAATTTACCCTCGGTGAACCGGGTATTGCGCTGAACGATGTGATGACCGATATGCAAAAAGCGTCGGTATCGATGCAGATGGGGATCCAGGTGCGCAACAAACTGGTGTCGGCGTATCAGGAAGTGATGTCGATGCAGGTGTAGCAAGCCGAACATTCTCCCGCTGCGTCGGGCAACGGGAGAATCGCATTACTTCTGAATTAAATAACGAATCGTTGGACCATCCTGCTGAATATCCAGCACCGTATAGCCGTGATTACGCGCATCCAGTGGAATATTGTTGATTGACTGCGGGCAATCGCTCACCACTTCCAGAATCTCACCTTTCTTCAATTGCGGCATCGCTTCCAGTGTGGCGACAGCCGGGTACGGACACGGCTCGCCGACCATATCGAGGCGATAATCAGGCACGATATTTTTCATACAGACTCCTTGGCAGGCGTCAGCCCAGCGCGACGGAAGAAGCGTTTTTCCCAGCCGATGATGAGCATCAGCGCGGTAAATAACAGCAGATAGGTTACCAGCAGGCCACCGAGCGGGCCGAAGGTGTTGAGCAGATTCACTTTGTCCCAATTGGTGGCAAGCGCGGGAGCAAAATCATCCCAATAGTAGGCCAGAATGGTCGAGCCAATAACGTTGCCCAGACCCACCCACCAGTAATGCACCTGGCCTTCAACGGCGCGGTACATCCAGCCCGTTTCACACCCGCCCGCCAGAACAATGCCGAAGCCGAACAGCAAGCCGCCGATCACCGCATTCGGACCTGCCCACATGATTTTAGGCTCGACGCCCAGTTGCACGTAGCTAAAGATACCAATGGCGCTGACCGCCATCCCGAAGATGATCGCTTTCGCCATATGGGTGCGACCGGAAATCCACAGATCGCGGAAGGCGGAGGTGAAGCAGATTTGCGCCCGTTCAATCAGCAGCCCGAACCCGACGCCGAACAGCATGGCCAAACCAAGTTTGGGCTTATCCATCGCAGTGAGTAGCGCCCAGCCGATCATGGCGATAAACACCAGCATGCCGAGGCGGAAACGGCGACGGGCCTGATCTGGCTTTTGCGTTAACGGAGAAGCAGCGGAGACTTTCTGCATTTTAACCGGAATACGAAACATCGGCAGCAGGGTAAAGCGTGCGCCAAACCATGAGCCAATAGCCGTTGCCAGGGCGAAAAACCAGGCGTGTAGCGAGAACTGTGGAATACCGGTGAAGAATGCGGCCAGGTTACAGCCCATTGCCAGCCGGGCGCCGAATCCGGCAATCATTCCGCCGACTATCGCCTGCATAATGCGCACCCGACTGCGCGGCATGCGTAATTTGACGTTGTTTGCCCACAATGCGGCAGCAAAACAGCCCCCGAACATACCGAGGATCATCATGCCGTCAATGCGGGTCAGGGGTGAGCCTTCGAGATGGATCAGCTTGTAGTATCCCCATTCTTCGGCGTGAACGCCGAACAGTTGCAGGATTTGACCACCCCAGCGAGTGAATTCGCCGGTAACGGCCCAGAAGGTTCCCGTAATGCCGAAATAGTAGGTAGAGAGAATACCCGCTGCGATGACCGCAGGGGCGGGGGCCCAAAATTTAATTAACCAGGCCTGTTTGAAGTGTTGCCATGACATGCGTTGTGCCTCTGAACTCAGAAGGTATGTAACAAGAAGTGTGGATACTACACCGATCAGAATTTTTGACTATGAGTAATAAGAGGTAACACCGTCTGGATCAATCTTTCTCAACCCTGCCGAAAGGCTGGCGACATCAGGCCTTTAATGCCACAATCCCATTTTCTTCGCATGCAGGATGAATGATGAAAAAATTAGCAATCGTTGCTGTATTTCTGGCGCTTACCGGATGCGCCGAAGTAGAAAATTATAACGACGTGGTGAAAACGCCAGCGCCAGCCGGTCTGGAAGGATACTGGCAGTCAAAAGGTCCGCAACGCAGTCTGGTGAGCCCGGAAGCGATTGCCAGCCTGGTGGTAACAAAAGAGGGCGACACGCTGGATTGTCGCCAGTGGCAGCGAGTGATCGCGCTGCCGGGGAAACTGACGATGATCTCTGGCGATCTCACCAACGTGACGGTGAAACGTGAGCTGTATGAGATTGAGCGTGAAGGCAATACGCTGGAATATGATGGTATGACGCTGCAGCGGGTCGACCGCCCGACGCAGGAATGTGCTGACGCGTTAAAGAAAACGCCGCTGGCAACGCCATTGCCATAAGCTATACGCCCCGGTAGCCAACGGCCACCGGGGTTGAGCTTTATAACACGTCTTCAATCACCCACACGCTGACGCTACCGCCGTTACAATAAAACGTCGCTTCACCGTTCTCATCGGTGACCACGCTTTCTTCGCGATTTCCCAGATAGTCGCGCCAGGTTTTATTCCCGTAATTCGCACCGAGATTGATGGTCTTTTCCCCGTCATCGCCGTTAGAAAGAACAACCACACAGCCGGGATCCTCGTCCGTTCCGCTGCGGCTAAAAGCGATACAGTTAGGGTGATCGAAAAAGAGCGTCTGTACGCCGTGCGCGAAGCGCTGGCGCGCGAGGATCAGTTCATCAAGCTGTTCAATGATCGGCATGTCGATAGGATAGGTTTCGCCATCGCCGCCAGTATCTTCGTAATGTGCCCCGTAGAGGTCAGGATAAAACACTGACGGCACGCCGTTTTCGCGCAGCAGGATCAGCGCATAGGCCAGCGGCTTAAACCATGGCTCGACAGGGGCTTCCAGCGCCTGCAAGGGCTGAGTGTCGTGGTTGGCCACCAGCGTGACGGCATGAAACGGGTCGGCTTCCACCAGAGTGTCGGTGAAAATCTGACTCATGTCGTAATCGCGACCCTGACGAGAGGCTTCGTGGAATTTCATCTGCAAAGGGGCGTCGAATAGCATAGTTTTCCCCTCCACCTGATTAATGTAGGTTTGCAGCTTGTCGACTTCATGCGACCAGTATTCCGCGACGATAAACAGTGGCTTGGGGGCGACTTCCTGCACGTGCTCAATCCACTCTTTATAAAACCATGCCGGAATATGTTTCACGGCATCTAAACGAAAGCCGTCACACTGGGTTTGCTCCATCACCCAACGCGCCCAGTATTTGATCTCTTCGGTGACCGCGTGATTGCGAAAATCGATGTTTTCGCCCATCAGATAATCAAAATTACCCAACTCATCATCAACCTGATCGTTCCAGCCTTCGCCGGTGTAGTCGTTCACGATTTTAAAAATGCCGTCTTCGGTTGGGTTTTCGATATGGTCAATACCGCTGAAGCATTTAAAGTCCCAAATGAATTGCGAGTACTGGCCTGCGCGGGCAGGGAAGGTGTAGCGCGTCCAGCCTTCGCATTCGACGATCTCATCGTCTATTTGCGTGCGATCCTCGGCGTTAACGCGCTGCACACGAATATTCTCTTTTTCATCTGCGCCCATCTTGTGGTTAACCACCACGTCGAGCAGTACGGCAATATCATTGTGTTTTAGCGCGTCTATCGCCGCCAGCAGCTGGTTTTTATCGCCATATTTGGTAGCGATGGTTCCCTTTTGGTCGAATTCGCCCAGATCAAACAGATCGTAGGAGTCGTAGCCAACGGAATAGCCGCCGGATGCGCCTTTATAAGCGGGAGGTAACCACACCATATTGATGCCGATGTCATTGAGTCCACCTGCGCGTTCGGCAAGTTCGGGCCAGAGTTGACCGCCCTCGGGGTAATACCAGTGAAAGTACTGCAATAACGTGGGATTTTTCATCTTCCGAGCTCCAGAAGTCGTTTGGCCGACCTCTGGAGTATGGAAGATTATTCAGACGAGACGGGAAATTATTGTGGGGCAGTGGGGGCGTCGGGAACTAACAGCATGCCGGAAAGACGGCCATAAGCGTTATTTAGCGTCTTTTGGCGCGTCGACTGACCGATGAGATTGCTGAGTTCATCCAGACGCTGCTGCAACAATGTTTTGAGCAGTTGTTCGTTATCCAGCGTCTGTTTAATGTACCCGGCCACTAAATCCTGAATACTTCGCGTAATGCCTGGTGGAGTTTGCTCTTCCATGACCACTTCAATACTTTGCAGATAGGTAACTTCCTGTTCCAGTAAAAGGTCCCATTCACCGCGCTGCGCCAGTTCCAGCAGTGAGTGACTGAGCAGCGCGATGCGCTGCCAACGGTTGATAAACTCCACGGCTGAGGTCATTAACGAGACTCCTGGGAAGATGCTTTCGGTGAGATCTGTTTCCAGGCATCTGCAATGTTGCCGAGTAACCCTTCGACTTCTTCAATGGCCTGACAATCATTACGCAAGTTAGCTTGCAGTAAACGGCGAATCATATAGTCGTACAGTGAAGACAGATTGGTGGCAATTTCGCCGCCATTCTCTTGATCAAGCCCTGCCTTCAGGCCATTGTCGATAATATTAATGGCTTTACTTAACGCCTCACCTTTGGCGACGATATCACCCTGTTGCATAAACAGGCGAGCGCGCACCAGGGCGCTGTTCGCACCATCAAACAACATTTCAATCAGCTGATGTGGACTGGCGCTCATCACGCCACTCTCTATGCTGACCTGTGCATAGGCTTTGGTACCGCTCGCGGTATACATGCTTACCTCGTGTTATCAGGAATTGCTCATCGCCGTAAATTGTTGGCTCAGATAGGTACTGGTGTTGTTGAGCTTGCTCATCATGGTGTCTAACTGCGTAAACTGTGCCGTGTAACGGGCTACTGTATCTTCAATACTGGCACTAACCGACAGATACTGTTTGGTCAGTTTTTTCAGCGTGGCATTAATGCTGTCTTGTGCACTGTCAATGATGCCGTCATCAGCTAAATAGCTTTTTACTTCGGTGGCAATTTTGGTGGTAATACCGGTTTCTTTGCCGTCGCCGACCAGTAATTCACGTACGGATGCTGTATTTTCGTTCAGCGCCTTTTTAAGCTTGTCATCATCAATTTTCAGCTTGCCAGTTGCGCCGTCCTGCTTGATGCCGATTTCATTTAACGTTTTGAATGCGCCTTCACTCGCACCATTAGCAAATTGTGCACGGATACCTGTTTGAATGGTGCGAACGACACTGTCGCCAAGGAGTGCACCATTACTTTTATCCTGTTCTTCTGCACCAGGATCAACGGCTTTGTATTTGGTCAGCGTATTAAAGGTATCAAGCAGAGAATTATATGCATCCACCCAGCCTTTAATGGCTTCCGTGGCTTTCTCATTACTTTTCGTTACGGTGACACGTGCGTCAGTGACTTTTTTGGTTAGTTCCAGCGTAACACCCTGAGGTGCATCGGTGACTTTGTTGCTCTGACGCTCAATATCAATACCATTCATCGTGAGCTTGGCGTTCTGGGCCTGAACCAGCTCGGTCATTTTTCCTGTACCGGTCGCGCTGTCGTAAGCCAGCATATCGTTAAGCTTGCTGTCGCCCTCAACAGAGATGGTCATCTTGCTGTCCATACCTTCGGCTGCGGTCAGTACAAGACGGAACTCTTTTTCATTAACTTTAACAATACTGGCTGAAATACCACTATCAGTATCGTTTATCGCTTTGCTGATATCGTCAAGTGTGGTCTTGTCTTGCGAGAGTTTAATCTCCAGCGGTTCTTTACGGCCAGGTTGTTCAATCTTTATGGTTCGGCTAGCGGAACCGTTACCCAGCGCATCTTTGCTAGAGGATACGTTAGCAGTGCTCAAAGATTGCGCCTGAGCCAGTTGTGTGACGCTGATGGTATATATACCTGGCGCTGCCCCAGCCTCAGTGGAAACTTTTAGATCTTCAGTGCTACTGGTAACGGTAGTACTTCTAAATAATTCGGCTTTATTAAGTGCAGTATTTGCTGTCTGGAATTTTTCCAATGAGCTTTTTAATGTGCCATAAGCTGTCAGACGAGATGTATTGTCGCTCTGTTGTTGTGTGATTGGGTTTAAGCGTTTTTTCTCAGCGATGGTCAGATTCGTTAGCAATGTATCCAGCGGCAGATTTGAACCGACGCCCAGAGAAGTAAATGAAGCCATGCCTAATTCCTTTTGATTGCAAACAGTAGTTAAGCGGGTTATCGGCAATCTTCGCGCAAAGTTTAATGATAGTTTTGCAAAAATAATGCGCAGAATAGTGGGGCATATTGCGGGTATTTCTGGGGCTAAGAAAAAAGAGGGCGGAAAGTAAAAATTTTCTAAAGTTCGAAAATAAGGTGCCGATACATGGGTTACGGTGAGAAACCGTGGGCAACAGCCCAATAACATCAAGTTGTAATTGATAAGGAAAAGATCATGGCACAAGTCATCAATACAAACAGCCTGTCGCTGTTGACCCAGAATAACCTGAACAAATCTCAGTCTTCTCTGAGCTCCGCTATCGAGCGTCTGTCTTCTGGTCTGCGTATCAACAGCGCGAAAGACGATGCTGCTGGTCAGGCGATTGCAAACCGCTTCACCTCTAACATCAAAGGCCTGACTCAGGCGTCCCGTAACGCCAACGACGGTATCTCCGTTGCACAGACCACTGAAGGCGCGTTGTCTGAAATCAACAACAACCTGCAGCGTATCCGTGAGCTGTCCGTTCAGGCAACTAACGGTACTAACTCAGATTCCGACCTGAACTCTATTCAGGATGAAATTACCCAGCGTCTGAGCGAAATTGACCGCGTATCCGGTCAGACTCAGTTTAACGGCGTGAAAGTACTGGCCGCTGACCAGACTATGAAAATCCAGGTTGGTGCTAACGATGGCGAAACCATCGAAATCCAACTGGACAAAATTGATGCTAAGACTTTAGGTCTGGATAGCTTCAGCGTGGCTCCGGGTAAAGTTCCGACTTCCTCATCTGTTGCACTGAAAAGCGAAGCAGCTTCGAAATTTACTGATGTAAACTCCACAAATGGTTCTGTTAATGGTGTAGCTGGAGCTGGTTTTGGTGCCGACTTTAAAGATGCTGCAACTGGCGGGATTACTGATTATTTCAAATCTGCGGTAACCACAGGTGATACTACAGATGCACTAGGTGGGGCATCTGAAGTATTTAAAATTGAAGTTGATGGCCAAACTCACTTCGTAGCACAAGCTGCTGATGCTAAGACCGCAAGTTATACTCTGTTAGAGCAAGATGGATCTGGCTACAAAAAAGTTCAGGCTAAAGTTAATGGTGTTGATACTGATGTCCAGTTAGCGAACTTTGGTGGGCGTGTTACTGCATTTGCCAATGATGCAGGTAAAGCTGTTGCTGTCGATGTATCCAGTAAAACTGTTGGTAAAGCTTTGGCATTCAATGATTCTCCAATGTCGGTATATGTGGACGGGAAAAACCTTGAAGTCCGTCAAGTACTGGACAAAGATGGTAAAGCTATTGCGGATACCTATGCAGCCAAAACCGCCGATGGTAAATACCTGGCCGTCAATGTGGACAAAACAACTGGCAACACTTCTGTAATCAAAGATGCTGATGGCAAAAATGTTGAGTTTGCATTAGGCAATGATGGAAGTGCTAAAACTATCGTTCGTGATGGCGATAAAACATACGCTACCACTTTAGGCGCTTTGGGGGGGGCTCCAACGGCGGCAGCTACTGATAAAACGAAAGAATTGACCGCAAGTGATTTGAAATCTATCAGTACTTCTAATCCACTGGAAAAACTGGATTCAGCGCTGGCCAAAGTTGACAAACTGCGTAGTTCTCTGGGTGCGGTGCAGAACCGTTTCGATTCTGCTATCACTAACCTGGGCAACACAGTAAACAACCTGTCTTCTGCACGTAGCCGTATCGAAGATGCTGACTACGCGACCGAAGTGTCTAACATGTCTCGTGCTCAGATCCTGCAACAGGCGGGTACTTCTGTTCTAGCACAAGCTAACCAGACCACGCAGAACGTTTTGTCTCTGCTGCGTTAATTTACACTTATCGCGCAAACCCCGCTCTGGCGGGGTTTTTTACATTCAGCTTTACCCGTAACCCCCAAATAACCCCTCATTTCACCCACTATTCACCCGATTAAAACCCCTGCAGAAACGGATAATCATGCCGATAACTCATTTAACGCAGGGCTGTTTATCGTGAATTCACTGTATACCGCTGAAGGTGTAATGGATAAACACTCGCTGTGGCAGCGTTATGTACCGTTGGTGCGTCACGAAGCATTGCGCCTTCAGGTGCGTTTGCCGGCGAGCGTAGAACTGGATGACCTGCTACAAGCGGGCGGCATCGGGTTATTGAATGCAGTCGACCGATATGACGCTTTGCAAGGAACGGCATTTACCACTTACGCAGTGCAGCGTATTCGTGGAGCGATGCTGGACGAACTACGTAGCCGGGATTGGGTGCCGCGTAGCGTTCGGCGCAATGCTCGCGAAGTGGCACAGGCGATGGGGCAACTGGAGCAGGAATTAGGGCGTAACGCGACGGAAACCGAAGTGGCGGAGCGTCTGGCTATTCCTGTGCAAGAGTATCGTCAGATGTTGCTTGATACCAATAATAGCCAACTCTTCTCCTACGACGAGTGGCGGGAAGAGCATGGCGATAGTATTGAGCTGGTGACGGAAGAGCATCAGCAGGAAAACCCGTTACAGCAGCTACTTGAGGGTAACCTCCGCCAGCGCGTGATGGACGCGATCGAAGCGTTGCCGGAACGCGAAAAGCTGGTGTTAACGCTGTACTACCAGGAAGAGCTGAATCTGAAAGAGATTGGCGCGGTACTGGAAGTGGGGGAGTCACGGGTTAGCCAGTTGCACAGTCAGGCCATCAAACGTCTACGCACCAAGCTGGGTAAGCTATAGGGGTACATCATTACCCCTGAACAATGCCGCATTACGAATTGACTACCAGGAGTTCTCATGACGGTGCAGCAATCAAAAAGACGGCCTCTAAGCCGCTACCTCAAAGATTTCAAACACAGCCAGACGCATTGCGCCCATTGCTTTAAGTTGCTCGACAGGATCACGCTGGTTCGCCGCGGGCAAATTGTGAATAAAATCGCCATCGCCCGACTGGACACGTTGCTGAATGAAGCAGAGTGGGAACAGGAGAAAAAAGAGTGGGTGGCGCTGTGTCGTTTTTGTGGTGATTTGCACTGCAAAGAGCAGAGCGACTTTTTTGACATTATCGGCTTCAAGCAATTTTTATTCGAGCAGACCGAAATGAGTCACGGCACGGTACGCGAATACGTTGTGCGCCTGCGTCGCCTCGGGAATCATCTGACCGAACAAAATATCTCTCACGATCTGCTGCAGGAAGGGTTTCTCGACGAAAACCTTGCCCCGTGGCTACCGGAAACCAGCACCAACAATTACCGCATCGCCTTGCGTAAGTATGAGCAGTTTAAAGCCCATACGCATATGGGACATATGCAGAAATCCTCCTGGACAGCCAGTTCTGATATATATTAAAAACGAATAAGGTGTAACAGAGTCGTGTTTGTGGATCACGGCAAACGCTTTACACTGTAGTCATAAATGATAGTCACTAATGACAATATTTGGGGTAACTATGAAATTAGCACTTCTGGGACGTCAGGCTCTGATGGGTGTAATGGCTGTTGCACTTGTCGCCGGAATGAGTGTGAAGACTTATGCAGATGAAGGTCTGTTAAATAAAGTTAAAGAGCGCGGCACGCTGCTGGTGGGCCTGGAAGGGACCTATCCCCCGTTTAGTTTTCAGGGCGATGACGGCAAGCTGACCGGTTTCGAAGTGGAGTTTGCCGAGGAACTGGCCAAGCATCTCGGAGTGAAAGCCACGCTGAAGCCGACCAAATGGGACGGTATGCTGGCTTCTCTTGATTCCAAACGCATTGACGTGGTCATCAACCAGGTGACTATCTCTGATGATCGTAAGAAAAAATACGATTTCTCTACCCCGTATACGGTCTCTGGTATCCAGGCGCTGGTGAAGAAAGGCAATGAAGGCGTTATTAAGACTGCTGCCGATCTGAAAGGTAAAAAAGTCGGCGTGGGTCTGGGAACCAACTATGAAGAGTGGCTGCGCCAGAACGTGCAGGGCGTGGATATTCGTACCTATGATGATGACCCGACCAAATATCAGGATCTGCGTGTAGGTCGTATCGACGCCATCCTGGTTGACCGACTGGCCGCGCTGGATCTGGTGAAAAAAACCAAGGATACGCTGGCCGTTACCGGTGAAGCATTCTCCCGCCAGGAGTCCGGCGTGGCGCTGCGTAAAGGCAATGAAGATCTGCTGAAAGCGGTGGATGCAGCCATTGCTGAAATGCAGAAAGACGGTTCGCTGAAAGCCCTGTCTGAAAAATGGTTTGGAGCAGATGTGACGAAATAATCGTCATCTGATGAAAAAAGGCGCCTTTAACAGCGCCTTTTTTTATTTCATTGCGCCTGAACGTGCATAATAAAAGAACATCACAACAACGAATACCGGAGGCTGTATGCCGCTGCATAATTTAACGCGCTTTCCACGTCTGGAATTTATTGGCGCGCCAACGCCACTCGAATATCTTCCGCGCCTCTCAGATTATCTCGGGCGTGATATTTTCATTAAACGCGATGACGTCACGCCGATGGCTATGGGCGGCAATAAGCTGCGTAAGCTGGAGTTTCTGGCCGCAGACGCGCTGCGTGAAGGCGCGGATACGCTGATAACCGCGGGTGCGATTCAGTCTAACCACGTTCGTCAGACGGCGGCGGTCGCCGCTAAGCTTGGCCTGCACTGCGTGGCGCTGTTGGAAAATCCGATAGGCACCACTGCCGAAAACTATCTCACCAATGGCAACCGTCTGCTGTTGGACCTGTTTAATACGCAGATTGAAATGTGCGATGCGCTTACCGACCCTAATGCACAGCTGCAGGATCTGGCGACGCGGATTGAAGCGCAAGGGTTCCGCCCGTATGTGATCCCGGTTGGGGGTTCCAATGCACTGGGTGCGCTGGGCTATGTGGAAAGTGCGCTGGAAATTGCCCAACAGTGTGAAGGGGCCGTTTCGCTCTCTTCCGTAGTGGTGGCCTCGGGCAGTGCGGGAACCCATGCCGGACTGGCCGTGGGCCTGGAGCAATTGATGCCAGACGTCGAACTCATCGGCGTGACCGTCTCACGCAGCGTGGCGGATCAAAAGCCCAAAGTTGTTGCATTGCAGCAGGATATTGCCAGGGAGCTGGAACTGACGGCCTCAGCGGAAATCGTGTTATGGGACGATTATTATGCGCCGGGCTACGGTACGCCAAACGAAGAGGGCATGGAGGCGGTAAAACTGCTGGCGCGTCTGGAAGGCATTTTGTTGGATCCGGTGTATACCGGCAAGGCGATGGCGGGTCTGATTGATGGCATCAGCCAGAAACGCTTCAAGGATGAAGGGCCAATTCTCTTTATTCATACTGGTGGGGCACCTGCGCTGTTTGCCTACCATCCTCACGTGTAACGACCAGGTAGAAAAACGCTAATGCATGAAAGTATCCAACTGGTGATTGATTCTCTGCCGTATCTGCTCAAGGGCGCAGTGTTTACGCTGCAACTGAGTATCGGTGGGATGTTCTTTGGCCTCGTGCTGGGGTTTATCCTGGCGCTGATGCGTCTGTCGCCGCTGCTGCCTGTGCGCTGGCTGGCGCGCTTTTATATCTCTATCTTTCGCGGAACGCCGTTGATTGCCCAGCTGTTCATGATCTATTACGGTCTGCCGCAGTTTGGTATTGAGCTTGATCCTATTCCGGCGGCGATGATTGGCTTATCGCTTAATACGGCGGCCTACGCAGCGGAAACGCTGCGTGCGGCAATCTCCTCCATCGACAAAGGGCAGTGGGAAGCGGGTGCCAGTATTGGTATGACGCGGTGGCAAACCATGCGCCGGGCAATCCTGCCGCAGGCTGCGCGGGTTGCGCTCCCACCGCTGAGTAACAGCTTTATCAGCCTGGTGAAAGACACCTCTCTGGCCGCGACTATTCAGGTACCGGAACTGTTCCGTCAGGCGCAGTTGATTACCTCGCGTACGCTGGAGGTATTCACGATGTATCTGGCAGCCTCGTTGATTTATTGGGTGATGGCGACGGTGCTTTCTGCACTGCAAAACTATTTTGAAGAGCAACTGAATCGCCAGGAGAGAGAGCCGAAATGAGTGCTATCGAAGTCAGAAACCTGGTCAAAAAATTCCATGGGCAAACGGTGCTGCATGGGATCGATCTTGACGTCAAACCCGGTGAAGTTGTGGCGATTATCGGGCCGAGCGGTTCGGGCAAAACGACGCTGCTGCGCAGCATTAATTTGCTGGAGCAACCCGAGGCGGGCACCATTAAGGTGGGTGAGATTACCATTGATACCGCGCGTTCGTTAACTCAGCAGAAAGGTCTGATTCGTCAGTTGCGCCAGCACGTGGGCTTTGTGTTCCAGAACTTTAATTTGTTCCCGCATCGCACGGTGCTGGAAAACATTATTGAAGGTCCGGTGATTGTTAAAGGCGAACCGAAAGCCGAAGCGACAGCCCGAGCGCGCGAACTGCTGGCGAAAGTAGGGTTGGCCGGTAAAGAAACTAGCTATCCGCGGCGTTTGTCCGGCGGGCAGCAGCAGCGCGTGGCTATTGCCCGGGCATTGGCGATGCGACCTGAGGTTATTCTTTTTGATGAACCGACCTCCGCGCTTGATCCTGAACTGGTTGGTGAGGTACTTAATACCATCCGCCAACTGGCGCAGGAAAAACGCACCATGGTGATTGTGACGCATGAAATGAGCTTTGCGCGCGACGTTGCCGATCGGGCGATATTTATGGATCAAGGACGGATAGTGGAGCAGGGGCCCGCTAAATCCTTATTCACGCATCCGCAGCAACCGCGAACCCGTCAGTTTCTTGAAAAGTTTCTGATGCAATAAATAGTGCATGCAGCACTCGTCGAAATTGTTTTTTGACGAGTGTTGTTCGCATAACTATTTATAATTATTGCTTTATTATTAACTCCCAATACTGTTACTTCCTGCCGTCGTTGAGTAATGCTCAAGTAATTGACCATTTGTCCGATAATTTGCATATATAAAATACATTTATGTGTTAGCTTGTTTCATATGTTTGGATGATTATCAATCTCAGGGGTATTACCACTTAGTATGCAGGGTCATGATTTCTTCACCTGGCGACGGAGTATGCTGTTACGCTTTCAGGAAATGGCGACGGCAGAGGATGTCTATAATGAATTACAACAACAGACGCAGCATTTAGAGTTCGATTTTTACGCGCTCTGTGTTCGTCATCCCGTACCTTTTACCCGACCTAAAACGTCGCTTCACACGACCTATCCCAAAGCATGGGTGGCGCATTATCAGTCCGAGAATTATTTCGCTATTGATCCGGTGCTGAAGCCTGAAAACTTCAGTCAGGGGCATTTACCCTGGAACGATACCTTATTTCGCGATGCACAGCCCCTGTGGGATGCCGCGCGCAATCACGGTTTACGTAAAGGGATGACGCAATGCTTAATGTTGCCTAATCGGGCGTTGGGTTTTTTATCGGTATCGCGTGCGAGTGTCCGTAATAGTCGCTTTGCAAACGATGAGGTAGAGCTCAGGATGCAACTGCTGGTGCGGGAAAGCTTGTCGGTACTGACGCGGCTGCAAGATGACATGGTCATGGCGCCAGAGATGCGCTTTAGCAAGCGGGAAAAAGAGATATTGAAATGGACGGCAGAGGGGAAAACCTCTTCAGAGATAGCGATAATTCTGTCGATTTCTGAAAATACCGTTAACTTTCACCAGAAAAATATGCAAAAGAAATTTAATGCACCCAACAAAACGCAGATCGCCTGTTATGCCGCGGCAACCGGGCTGATCTGAGTAAATTATCGTTCTGAGTGTCAGACGCAAACCCGGCTGAGAGCATCGCTGTCAGCCGGGTTCTTATTACTGGCGGTAGGCCTGTTTAATTTGCTTAACAGTGCTGGAAAATACCGCAGCCTGTGATTGATCTTCAATCAGCGCGATCTGTTTTTCCATTTTAAGAATCACGCGCCCTGCATCGGCTTGGCCCATTGCCTGCAGCATCAGCGTTAACATGGCTTTCAGGCAGGTGACTTCGTTGGCCAGTTCCTGGTTATTCTCAGCAGTGGAAAAGTCAGGCGTACTCATTTATTTTCCTCGTTATGTTTCAATGAAAAAGTGCGATGTCAAATCTTAAGGCGCCGGAGTATACCATAAGCGAGGCTAAAAATATCAGCGGTTGTTTTCTGCGCAAACATAAGCCGCGGACATTAAAATAAACAACATGTTGCACTGCATATATTTTCTCCATCTGTTGTTTATTTCGAGTATTTTACTCGTTAATTATTGTTACAACTTTAGCTGCCTATTTTGCATTCAACGGACGAATATGAATTTTTTGTCACTATTCTGAAACAGCTATGCAGATATAACCGTGGCAAAAGGTTGCCATAACAGAAAGTTTCCACTCGTCGTACCTTCTAATTTCCAAAAACGAGAGCAAAATCGAAAGACGGCGATTTTTACATTTCAAAGTTGAGATAAAACCCGTTAACATAGGACCGATTAACTATCGGTAGCGTTATCCCTATTCTGGAGATATTCCTTTGATCAACGTTTTTCTTGTTGATGACCACGAACTGGTGCGCGCAGGGATACGACGCATTCTTGAAGATATAAAAGGCATTAAAGTTGTCGGCGAGGCGTGCTGCGGTGAAGATGCGGTAAAATGGTGCCGCTCAAATTCCGTTGACGTTGTGCTGATGGACATGAATATGCCCGGTATTGGTGGCCTTGAGGCAACGCGTAAAATTGCGCGTTCAACGGCTGACATTAAAGTGATCATGCTGACTGTCCATACCGAAAACCCGTTACCTGCAAAAGTCATGCAGGCGGGAGCCGCGGGCTATCTCAGTAAGGGGGCTGCGCCCCAGGAGGTCGTGAGTGCGATTCGTTCGGTTTATTCTGGCCAACGTTATATTGCCTCCGATATCGCTCAGCAGATGGCGCTTAGCCAGATTGAGCCTGAGAAAACGGAAACCCCGTTTGCCAGTTTGTCTGAACGTGAGTTGCAGATTATGCTGATGATCACCAAAGGTCAGAAGGTCAATGAGATCTCAGAGCAACTGAATCTTAGTCCTAAAACGGTGAACAGCTATCGCTATCGAATGTTCAGTAAATTAAACATTCACGGCGATGTTGAGCTGACTCACCTGGCAATTCGCCATGGCCTGTGTAATGCGGAGACATTAACAAGCCAGTGACCGATCAGTTTGATGCCAAAGCGTTCCTGAAAACCGTGACCAGTCAGCCCGGCGTTTATCGTATGTATGATGACGCCGGGACGGTCATCTACGTCGGGAAAGCGAAAGACCTGAAAAAAAGGCTTTCCAGCTACTTCCGTAGCAACCTCGCATCGCGTAAGACCGAAGCACTGGTCGCGCAAATACAGCAGATTGATGTCACGGTAACGCACACCGAAACCGAGGCGTTATTGCTTGAGCACAACTACATCAAGCTGTATCAGCCGCGTTATAACGTTTTGCTGCGCGACGATAAATCCTATCCTTTTATTTTCCTCAGCGGCGATACCCATCCTCGCCTGGCAATGCATCGTGGGGCCAAGCATGCCAAAGGCGAGTACTTTGGACCGTTTCCTAACGGCTACGCTGTACGCGAAACGCTGGCGTTGCTGCAGAAAATCTTCCCTATTCGTCAGTGCGAAAATAGTGTTTATCGCAATCGCTCGCGGCCCTGTCTGCAATATCAGATTGGCCGCTGCCTCGGTCCGTGTGTGGCGGGCCTGGTGAGTGAGGAAGAGTATGCGCAGCAGGTTGATTACGTTCGTCTGTTCCTGTCCGGGAAAGACGATCAGGTATTAACGCAGCTGATCGCCCGGATGGAAAAAGCCAGCCAGAATCTCGAGTTTGAAGAGGCTGCCCGCATTCGTGACCAAATTCAGGCCGTACGCCGCGTGACCGAAAAACAGTTTGTCTCTAATACCGGAGACGATCTGGACGTCATCGGCGTGGCGTTTGACGCTGGCATGGCCTGTGTGCACGTGCTGTTTATTCGCCAGGGTAAAGTGTTAGGCAGTCGTAGCTATTTCCCGAAAGTACCAGGTGGAACAGAACTCGGCGAGGTCGTTGAAACCTTTGTCGGACAGTTTTATCTGCAGGGAAGTCAGATGCGCACCTTACCCGGTGAGATCCTGCTCGATTTTAATCTTAGCGATAAAACCCTGCTGGCAGACTCTCTGTCTGAGCTGGCCGGGCGGAAGATCAACGTTCAGACGAAACCGCGAGGCGATCGCGCGCGGTATCTGAAGCTGGCGCGTACCAACGCGGCGGTGGCGTTAACCACAAAACTTTCCCAGCAGTCGACCATTACTCAACGCCTGACGGCGCTGGCATCAGTACTCAAGTTACCCGCAGTGAAACGCATGGAGTGCTTTGATATCAGCCACACGATGGGCGAGCAGACGGTAGCCTCCTGCGTGGTATTCGATGCCAATGGACCACTGCGCGCCGAGTATCGCCGCTATAACATCACGGGTATTACGCCGGGTGATGATTATGCGGCAATGAATCAGGTTCTCCGTCGGCGCTACGGTAAGGCGATTGAAGAAAGTAAGATTCCGGACGTCATATTGATCGATGGCGGGAAAGGTCAACTGGGGCAGGCGAAAGCCGTTTTTGCTGAGCTGGACGTTCCCTGGGACAAACAGCACCCGCTTTTGTTGGGTGTGGCAAAAGGGGCCGATCGTAAAGCTGGCCTGGAAACGCTGTTCTTTGAGCCGGAAGGTGAGGGCTTTAGCCTTCCGCCGGATTCGCCTGCATTGCACCTTATCCAGCATATCCGCGATGAATCTCACGATCATGCGATTAGCGGGCACCGTAAAAAACGGGCGAAGGTGAAAAGTACCAGCACGCTGGAGACTATTGAAGGTGTCGGGCCGAAGCGTCGGCAGATGTTGTTGAAATATATGGGCGGTTTGCAAGGTCTTCGTAACGCGAGTATTGAAGAAATTGCAAAAGTGCCGGGTATTTCGCAAGCTCTGGCAGAAAAGATCTTCTACTCGTTGAAACATTAGGCCCTCTGTAGCAACATAGGGGTAATTTTACTGACAACAGATAGTTATCCGTCATATGCAATTTAATATCCCTACGTTGCTCACGCTGTTTCGCGTCATCCTGATCCCATTCTTTGTATTGGCTTTTTATCTGCCATTCACCTGGGCTCCCTTCGTTTGTGCGCTGATCTTCTGTATTGCGGCGGTCACCGACTGGTTTGACGGCTATCTGGCGCGTCGCTGGAACCAAAGCACGCGTTTTGGCGCCTTCCTCGATCCGGTCGCTGATAAGGTACTGGTGGCTATCGCGATGGTGCTGGTGACCGAGCACTATCACAGTTGGTGGGTAACGCTTCCTGCCGCCACGATGATCGCGCGTGAAATTATTATCTCTGCGCTGCGTGAGTGGATGGCTGAACTGGGTAAACGTAGCAGTGTGGCGGTGTCCTGGATCGGCAAAGTGAAAACCACTTCGCAAATGGCCGCGCTCGCATGGCTGCTGTGGCGTCCAAATATTTGGGTAGAGTACGCCGGGATCGCACTTTTCTTCGTCGCCGCGATACTGACGTTGTGGTCAATGTTCCAGTATTTGAGCGCTGCGTGGGGAGATTTGCTTGAACAGTGATCGTTTCGGCGCAAATTTCAGCAAACGATCGTCAGTGGTGAAAAATATCGTTGACTCATTGCGTCAGGTAAGTAGAATGCAACGCATCGAACGGCAGCACTGATTGCCAGACGATAACAAAATCAAGTGATTAACAAAGTTACTTGGTGATGCGGGAATAGCTCAGTTGGTAGAGCACGACCTTGCCAAGGTCGGGGTCGCGAGTTCGAGTCTCGTTTCCCGCTCCAAATTAAAGACATCGGCAATAGCGGATGTTGGCTGAAAAGCCAGAAGATTTCGGCGCGTTAGCAAAGCGGTTATGTAGCGGATTGCAAATCCGTCTAGTCCGGTTCGACTCCGGAACGCGCCTCCAATTTCTTCCCGAGCCCGGATGGTGGAATCGGTAGACACAAGGGATTTAAAATCCCTCGGCGTTCGCGCTGTGTGGGTTCAAGTCCCACTCCGGGTACCATGGGAAAGAAAAGAATAATCAAAGCAATAAGCAGTGTCGTGAAACCACCTACGGGTGGTTTTTTTGTGTCTGAAATTTCCTGCTTCTCGCGCAGCGAACCTTCAAGATCAGAAATCCCCTGGCTTTCATCCTTTGTGCATTAAAGGCATTTGGGGTGTAACGCAGCATATCACCCTGACGGGCGCAACACAGATACGCCAACGCTATTGCAACTCTTACCGGTCTATTTGCACCATCAATATGCGGTGAACTAACAGATTAGATGAAAACAAGCAGAGTCACTATCAGCGTGCAGCATGAGCTCTTAAGGCCTGTCAGCCAGTCGTTGAGATAGATTTTCTGATACATATGAAACTCTCCCTGTTTTGAAATTCTTTTTTATGATTTCAGAAGTCAGGAGGGGCGGCTACAGGTCATGAGAGATAAACGTTCGCAGCCGAGGGGCCTCGAAGACCATTTATTCGACAAAACTCAACGCGTAATCCGGGGATGAGTACTTCTGAGTCACGGAGACTTAAGGCTGAAATGTGAAGCTGTACATCTTTGCGACCATCGGAGGGGGAGATAAGGCCTTTACCGCTCTTGCAGTCAAAGGCTTTGACAATTCCTGTCATTTTACGAGACAAAAAAATTCCTTAAAGCTAATAACGTGTTGCACTATACACATACCCCTGGATAATGCCAGAAATATTTTTCAGCAATCGTGAGATCTGGATAGCTAAAATAAACATTGATTATTATATACGCCCGTGCGTTAATGGTCGCGTCGGTTTGAAGAACAGACAAAATACAAAGTAGTTTACTAAAGCAGTTCTCATTTCAGGTGTTTTATATTTATCCCTTCTTTGAGTCTCCCCACTAAGCACTAAGTAGTTTCTGTAATAAAACCATGTTCGCCGGAAGGCCAAATGAAGGAATACAAAATGTCAAAAAAGATGAATGGTTTAGTAAAATGGTTTAATGCCGATAAGGGATTCGGTTTTATTTCTCCTGTTGACGGTAGTAAAGATTTATTTGTACATTTTTCTGCTATCCAGAGCGATAATTTCCGCACCTTGTTTGAAGGGCAAAAAGTCTCTTACTCCATTGAGAATGGTACTAAAGGTCCGGTTGCTGGCAATGTAGTTATTACAGAGTAAATCCTTTTTTTGTCTGTATGCGATAACGAAGAAGGCTAAAGCCTGAGTAGACATACTGACAAAAGCAATGAATGTATTGTTGGGTCAGTAGAGATGAAATGTTACTGATCCGGCATTCAGGGCAATGGTCAGCATATTTCATCTCTCTTTTGCATGAGAAAGTATGCTGACCATTGTGATTACGTGTAGGTTCGCTGCACGAAAAGTCTAACCACTTGCTTTGCACGACAACATACGCAAGAGGATAGCTTTTCCCAGATATCACCATAATTTTTATTTTTTAAATATGAAAATACTAAACCCGCAGCCAGCGGGTTTTCTGTTATCTGTAGCTTGATAAATATTAAAATACAGAGGTGGTGATTCTGTTCCAGAAATAGAGTCTAAAACGGATTCAGGCTGCTTCTTTTTGGTTTGTCTGGAATACTTTATTGCAATGAGGACAGATTAAAAGAGAACCTTTTTGTACTCTTGAAAAACTGTGTTCAGATTGTTGGGTGCAGTTTGGGCAGGTGCATTTGACAAGATAGTTGCGGCGTGATTTAGAGTCTTTACGTTCTGACATAGGCTTTTCCTTGAGTGGATGAACTTCAACCATACCCTAACTTGTCCAAAAAATCTTAACTTTATGATGTTTTGGATATGTAAATATAAAGAAAAGGTATCGCAAAGAGCCTGATGATAAGGGCGGCTTCCCAAATTTATTTCTGTAATCCTCAATCTCCCTGGCTGCGTGGTTCTAATGAAAATACGAACAGATTGCTCAGACAGTATTTTCCAAAAGGAGCTGGCTTATCGGTTCGCAGCCAGCAAAGAATTAACATTGTTGCATCCAGCGGTTGAACGCACAGCAAAAAGCGGACGTTTTTGAGCTCAGTAAAAAAGGACTTTATATTTTCGCCTGATTGACGCGGGATGAAAGCTCCTGATGGCTCTCTTTTCGTTCGCTGTAGCGATCAGCAAGGTAATCGGTTTGCCCCTTGAGCAGCAGCGTGATTTTAAACAACTCCTCGGCGACATCGACGATACGATCATACCAGGACGAAGGTTTCATTCGCCCGTTCTCATCGAATTCTTGCCAGGCTTTGGCTACTGAGGACTGGTTAGGGATCGTGAACATCCTCATCCAGCGCCCAAGGATACGCATCTGGTTCACGGCGTTAAAAGACTGCGACCCGCCGCAGACCTGCATCACCGCCAGTGTTTTACCCTGTGAAGGGCGAACGGCCCCTTCGCTTAAGGGTATCCAGTCGATCTGTGCCTTCATCACCGCACTCATTGCCCCATGCCGCTCCGGGGAACTCCACACCATCCCATCACACCATCTGACCAGCTCGCGCAGCTCGGTGACTTTTGGGTGCGTATCTGGGGCATCATCCGGCAGGGGTAAACCTGAGGGGTTAAACAGTCTTACTTCCGCTCCCATCGCCGTCAGCAGGCGTCCTGCTTCTTCTGCGGCAAAACGACTGTAAGAACGCTCTCTTACCGAGCCATACAGGATCAGTATGCGTGGCGGCTCCTGGAGCTGCAGGCGTTCAGCAATCTGCTGATCGAAGCAATCAGCATTCAGTGCAGGAAAGTGTTCCATTTTTTACTCCTCCGGAATGTTCTGTGATTTCAAATTCAACACATATGATTTATCATATGTGTATTCTAAAGGGAACGGAGTAAAAAATGCTACAGCCTGTTCAGCTTTTTAAAATCCTGTCGGATGAAACCCGTCTCGCGATTGTTATGCTTCTCCGGGAATCCGGCGAACTGTGCGTATGCGATATATGCGCGGCGACCTCTGAATCACAGCCTAAAATTTCTCGCCACATGGCTATTCTGCGTGAAGCAGAGCTGGTGCTTGACCGCCGGGAAGGCAAATGGATTCACTACCGTCTGTCTCCCCACATGCCAGCGTGGGCCGCTGAGACGATCACGACGTCCTGGCAGTGTCTGAGGAAAGATGTGGGTGAATGGCTGAAAAAATCAGCCTGCACATCCTGTTGAGAGAATTTGTCATATTCACATAATCATATATAAAGGAATCTAAAATGCTTTTGGCAGGGAGTATTTTTATACTGACGCTGGTCCTGGTCATCTGGCAGCCCAGAGGTCTCAGCATTGGCTGGAGCGCAAGTATCGGAGCCTTACTGGCACTGGGGACGGGGGGCATCCACATTGATGATATTCCCGTAGTCTGGAATATCGTCTGGAACGCAACAGCGGCATTCATCGCGGTGATTATCATCAGCCTGCTGCTTGATGAGTCCGGTTTCTTTGAATGGGCCGCGCTGCATGTCTCCCGCTGGGGTAACGGGCGTGGTCGCCTGCTGTTTACCTGGATAATACTGCTTGGCGCTGCTGTTGCTGCGCTGTTTGCTAACGACGGTGCAGCACTGATACTGACGCCGATTGTGATTGCGATGTTGCTCGCCCTGGGGTTCAGCCAGGCGACGACGCTGGCCTTTGTCATGGCTGCAGGGTTTATCGCAGATACTGCCAGCCTGCCGCTGATTGTCTCTAACCTGGTCAATATTGTCTCGGCGGATTTCTTCGGCCTGGGCTTTACACAGTATGCCTCCGTGATGGTCCCTGTAAACCTGGCGGCCATTGCTGCCACGCTGGTCATGCTCCATCTCTTCTTCCGCCGCGATATCCCGGCCAGATATGACGTTTCACTGCTCAAGATGCCTGCCAGTGCGATTAAAGATCCGGCGACGTTCAGGGCGGGCTGGATTGTTCTGCTGTTCCTGCTGGTCGGTTTCTTTGTTCTGGAACCGCTGGGGATCCCAGTAAGCGCGATAGCAGCAGTTGGGGCTGCGGTGCTGTTCGTGGTAGCCAAGCGTGGCCACGCCATTAATACCGGGAAAGTGCTGCGCGGGGCGCCCTGGCAGATCGTGATTTTCTCGCTGGGTATGTATATGGTCGTCTACGGCCTGCGTAATGCAGGACTCACCGAGTATCTTTCTGCTGTACTCAATATGCTGGCAGACAAAGGTTTATGGGCTGCCACGTTCGGTACCGGCTTCCTGACTGCCTTCCTGTCGTCTGTGATGAACAATATGCCGACGGTGCTGATTGGTGCATTGTCCATTGACGGGAGTGCTGCGACCGGCGTCGTCAAAGAGGCGATGATTTATGCCAATGTGATTGGCTGCGATTTAGGGCCTAAAATCACCCCGATAGGCAGTCTGGCAACTCTGCTGTGGCTTCATGTGTTGGCACAGAAAAATATGACCATCACCTGGGGATATTACTTCCGCACCGGCATTATCATGACTCTGCCCGTGCTGTTCGTCACGCTGGCCGCGCTGGCGTGGCGGCTCTCTGTCACTTTGTAATGAGATACTGATATGAGCAACATTACCATCTATCACAACCCGGCCTGTGGCACCTCGCGTAACACGCTGGAGATGATCCGTAACAGCGGTAACGAACCAACTATTATTTATTATCTCGATACGCCCCCGACTCGTGATGAACTGACCAAACTGATTTCAGATATGGGCATTTCAGTACGCGCATTGCTGCGCAAGAACGTTGAACCTTATGAGCAATTGGGTCTTGATGAGGATAAGTTTTCTGATGAGCAGTTGATCGATTTTATGATTCAGCATCCGATCCTGATTAATCGACCGATTGTTGTGACGCCGCTTGGCACGCGTCTTTGTCGTCCCTCAGAAATTGTGCTGGATATTTTACCTGAAGCTCAGAAAGGCTCTTTTACCAAAGAGGATGGCGAAAAGGTCATTGACGAAAAAGGGAAACGGGTTAAGTAATCTTTCCGCTTAATATTATCGGGTGCCTGTTGACTTCATACCGGTGCCTGCTCTTCGCTGATAACCCTCGTTCACGACTGGAGAAGCTGATTTGCGGGGGTATCAAAACAGGTTCATTAGCCTGCCCACTTGCCAGAAGAGGCATTTGTCTCACTCCGAATGCATTTCGTTTATCAATTATTGAAATAAATATATACATAATAGTTTTTGATTGGCAGAACTTACCGATGCAGGTCAGTTGAGGCAATTTCATTTCCCTTAGGGTAAGAGTCAAAAACTATCATGAAACAAGAGCTTGTATTGACAGATGAAGACTTACTTGCACGAGGTAACGATCGTTACGTCTTTCAGCATCCACAGGATAGTAACCTGCTGATCAAAATCGTTATTTCAGATATTGCGAACTATAAAAGCAAGTTACGGGAAGTCTTCCGGGACCTCAAAGAATGCAAGCCTGGTCATCAAACAGACTCTCTTTATATGCAAAAGATCGAAGGTCTTGTTGAAACAAATAAAGGTCTAGGGCAGATCACTGTGAAGGAGTGCGATGAGCATGGCAACATTGCTCAAACTCTTTATCAGCTTGCTCTCAAAAAAGAACTCGATGACAGCAAATTGCAGAAGCTGAATGCTTTTTTAGCATGGTTTGTCAGCACCAAAGTCATTATTAACTCCCTGCATTGTAAAAACATTGTTTATGCCTGGGATAGCGAGCGTCAGGATTATCGCTTCAAAGTCATTGACGGTTTTGGTGACAAAACGTTTTTTCAACTCAGTAAGCTTTCGCAATCAGTTCGCGATAAGAATAAAATCAAATGTCTCAAGCGGATGCTTAACGATTTGAACGGTCTGCAACAAGCTTAACCACGCAGATTAAAAATAATCGAATCACCAGTTTTCTGTTGCCGGACTTCCGATCCCGCATACCTGATTAACACAGGTGTTTACGCAGAAGCGAGTTACATATTAACTTCTTGAAAAATATCCTGAACTGCTCGGCGTTCGCGCTGTGTGGGCAAATCCCACACCGGTACCATGGGAAAGAATAGAACAATCAAAGCAATAAGCAGTGTCGCGAAACCACCTACGGGTGGTTTTTTTGTGCCGGCTTTTAACGAACCATAGATATTTTGCGTCAAGTAAGCCTGCCAGAGCGTTAAGCCGCCCGCTACACACCCCCATTGCCAATCAATCTATCGACGAATCGGTGCATTAAACATAAACCTTCCCCGGGCTGGGTTGTTGATAAAGCCATCCCGGGCGGGATTATAGTTGTGGTCCTGAAAACCATTCATCATGATGGGATCGCCTATGCCATCCTGAATCGCCAAATGTCTGTGGATTCGGTTACGTGCCCTGAATGTGAAAGCGAAATCATCCGCCTCGCTAATGATGATGACGCCATGTCCTGCAAGAAGTGCCGCGCTTAACTCTTGCTCTCTTGCGGCCTGGTTTTGTAACGCGCTGGCTGCGGCAGACGATGACGCCAGCAGGAATACGAGGACGGCGCATGAAAATACCGGGGGCAGTTTCATGATTAATGCTCATTAAAAGTACGGTTATTAAAGTATAGTCTTATGTTGTCATCTCATCTGAATAGAAAATGAACAATTTAAGCCTGTTGCCTGTACGGAGTCTGAGGGGGCGGGAGAAGAGAGCCGCGCAATTAAGAACTATAATAAAAACAGTCGACAGCTGATGACTCCAGTTTGCAGATAGTACCGATACAGGGGGCGGTTATGCGCGTCTCATTTTCTCCGCGAGTTGCGTTCACCGCTACGACATCTGGCTGGATAATTATCACGGACTCCCTGCCAAAGTGATCAGCTATGCGCCAGATGGGCAGCGATTAGAAACTGTTCTTCTGGATGCTATGGTTATCAACACCCGTTTCCCCGTCAATTTTTTCACGCCTTGAGGGAGCCTGCACTATGGCTGACTATCAGTTTTCCACAGTCTGGCGGGTTGAGGCTTCAATTCAGGAGGTATGGGATGTTTTTTCCCATCCGGATAGGTGGCCTGAATGGTGGGGAAGTCTGGAACGCATCGTTGAGATAAGGAAAGGGGATTTACGGGGTATTGGGGCGTTGCATCGTTATACCTGGAAAGGGGCGCTTCCTTATCGCTTAACCTTTGATATCAATGTGTTGAAAATACGGCCTTGCACACTGCTTGAAGGACAAGCCAGCGGCGCGGTGGAAGGGCGAGGGGTATGGTCTTTTACTGCCAATGGTACAGCGACTATTGTCAGATATGACTGGAATGTGCGTACCACGATCCGCTGGATGAATTATCTCGCCCCGCTGGCAGCACCTGTATTTCGCTGGAATCACAATACGGTCATGCGCGAGGGGGCAAGAGGGTTAGCCCGCAAACTGGCAACGACTGTGTATATAGTCTGAACGTATCTCCGCTGCTGTACTTTTTTGGCTGTAAATGGCTTAATAGCGACCTTGCAGTTTCTCACTTCATTCACAGTTAACAGGTCTGTTATTGATGAATAATCTCCATCGACTCGCCTTTTTATGCCAGCCTCTGTCTGCTGTGATGATCGCGTACGGTTTCCCCTTTAGCCGTAGCTCAACTCTTACAACTTGGACAGACAGCAATGCAACGTCGTCAGTTTCTCAAAAATAGCGTTCTCCTTTCCGCCGCCGGATTAGTCGGCCCTGCAGTCATTAGCCAGACGGTACGTGCCGCTGAGCCATCCGCTGCGCCAGTAGCTCGTCGACGCTTTGTCTTATCTCAAACGTATAAACTTAATCCTCCTAAGGGATCTAGCGGCGTGGTGAAACTGTGGATCCCGCTACCGGTGGATACCGCGTTTCAACAAATGACGGCGCTTGCCTTTAGCGGAAACTATAAGCAGGCGTACGTCACCACCAATAATACCTATGGCGCGAAAACGCTGTTTGCCACCTGGGCAGACTCGCAGGGTGAATTGTTGGTTAACGTTGATATCGACATTGAAACCGCCGACTGGGAACCGCTGAAGCAGGACGCGCTGAAAAACTGGCAGGCACCTGAGCAGATTATTTATCCGCTGGATGTAAAACCGTATCTGTTGCCGACGGCACATACCCCAGTTGATGGACTGGTCCTGGAAACCGCGCGTAAAATCACCGGTAATGAGCAGGATCCGCTGAAAAAAGCGCGCCTGATTTACGAATGGGTCAGCAGCCATATGGAGCGTGACAACGACGTTATTGGCTGCGGCACGGGGGATGTGGCGGAGATATTAAAAAGCGGTAAGCTCAAAGGAAAATGCACCGACATGAGCTCCGTTTTTGTTGCTCTGGCGCGGGCCAGCGGTATTCCGGCGCGCGAACTGTTTGGCATCCGTCTGGGCAAGGCCAATAAGCTCGAACGTTACTCGAAAAGTGCTTTTGGCACAGCCGACAGTGCAGGCGTTGCCAATGTGAGCGGCGGACAACACTGCCGCGCTGAGTTCTATCTGGCAGGTTACGGTTGGTTACCGTGCGATCCTGCTGACGTGACCAAAATGCGTCTGGCAGAGAAAAAAACGCATCAGGATGCCGATGTCCAGGCGGTTAACGCTTACCTGTTTGGTAACTGGGAAATGAACTGGGTTGGATTCAACTACGGGCGTGATTTCGAGTTGTATCCGGCAACGGAGCAGGGGGCCATGAATAACTTTGGTTATCCTTACGCTGAAGTCGATGGCGACCCGATCAATTTCTATGACCCAAAAGCGTTTTCCTACAGCTATGTCGCCACAGAACAACGCTAAAGGTGCGGGGCTTACCCTGTTGACGGCTGCTGCGGCCGCCGTCACCGCTGGCTTATGCTGTGTTGGACCGCTACTTTACCTGCTGTTTGGTATTTCGGCGGCGAGCTTCGCCGTTTTCACCCGGTTTGAGTTTTTGCGAACTCCTCTGGTACTGCTGTCCCTGGGATTATTACTGCGTGTCTTCTGGCGGCTCTATTTTTCCAAACGGTTGTGGTGCTCCGGGTGGTTAACTCTGAAGCAAGCGCGCGTTCTCTACTGGTGCGCGCTGGCATTGATTTTGCCGGTGCTATTTTACCCAACGCTTGTTGCCTGGTTTTATGAGGTATTTGAATGAAGATCTTCGCGTTAGTTGCATGCTTGCTGTTGCCGCTGTGGGCTCAGGCGGCCAATCAAAAAGTGGTGCTGGATATACAAAATATGACCTGCTCGTTATGCGTTATTTCGGTCAATCAGGCGCTACGTGAAACCGACGGCGTGATTAAAGCAAAATCCTCTCTCAAAACCCGGCAGGCAGAAGCCATCGTGCCAGAAGGTTTCCCAACCGATACTCTACTTAACGCAGTAGCGAAAACGGGCTATACCGCAACGCTCAACCGTATTGAACAACAGTAAACCACCTGCGGGTGGTTTTATTGTGTTTTCCCGGTATGATGCCCGGCGGCTTAGTGTTCTCTTTTGTGCGTTAACTACCGGAATTCCCCTCTTTTCCTGTTAACCTGAACAGGCGGCTGCTGTAAGCCGCATATGCCCATTTATATCTGTTATCCCTCCAGCCATGTAGGATGATCACAGGCAAGATTTTTTGACTAAGGAAAAGCGTTATGAAAACGGGACCATTAAACGAGAGCGAACTGGAATGGCTGGATGATGTACTGACTAAGTACAATACAGATAAGGCTATTCTGGATGTGTCAGAACTGGATGGTTTACTGACGGCGGTACTGAGTTCACCGTATGAAATTGAACCGGAGCAGTGGCTGGTCGCTATTTGGGGCGGCGCGCAGTATGTTCCTCGCTGGTCCTCCGAAAAAGAAATGACGCGTTTCATGAACCTGGCGTTTCAACATATGGTGGATACGGCCGATCGCCTGGATGAATATCCTGAGCAGTTTGAGCCGCTGTTTGGTTTGCGTGAAATTGACGAGCATGAACTGACCATCGTTGAAGAGTGGTGTTTTGGTTATATGCGCGGCGTCGCGCTGTCGGACTGGTCCGCGTTACCAGACTCGTTAAAACCGGCGCTCGAGGCTATTGCGCTGCACGGTACGGAAGAAAACTTTGCGGTCGTTGAGAAAATGACGCCAGAAGCGTTCGAAGAGAGCGTGGATGCCATCCGCCTGGCGGCGCTGGATCTGCATGCTTACTGGATGGCGCATCCTCAGGAAACGCCGATTAAAGCACCGGTCAAAGTGGATGCCAAGGTAGGGCGCAATGACCCTTGTCCGTGCGGTAGCGGTAAAAAATATAAGCAGTGTTGTTTGCATTAAGAAAAAGGGGCGTTAAGCCCCTTTTGTTTTAACCCACTTCCGGTAGTAATCCTGCTGCAATAGAAAACTGTACGGCTATCACCACAATGCCGCACAAAAATACCAGCGCCAGCGCCGGAGCACCCCCTGCCACGCGGTAGTTAGCCTGTGGATTCTGTTTTCTGCTCTGCCATGCCAGCATCGAGGGAATGAGCAGCGCCAGCACCGCCAGGGCAACGCCCGCATACCCCAGGGCCATGACGAAACCACGTGGATAGAACAGCGCGAATGCCAGCGGCGGCAGGAAGGTCACCACGCCGGTTTGCATTCTTCCTGCTACGGTATTGCGGCGCTGGAAGAGGTCGGCCAGGTAGTCAAATAATCCCAATGCGACGCCGAGGAAAGAGGTTGCCAGCGCAAGGTCGGCAAACAGATGCACCGCCAGTTCGACGTGCGGCGAAGCCACGACTTCACGTAATGCTTGTAATAAACCGTTTAAACCAGCGTGGTTGGCTAACAGCCCCATGAACGTTGAGGAGTTAATACTGCCAAGCGTAGCCAGTTGCCAGAAGATATAGGCGACTAGCGGAATGGCGCTACCGGTGATAAACACCCAACGCAGTTTACGGATGTTACCGTTCATATAGCTGACGATACTGGGGACGCTGCCGTGAAAACCGAACGAAGTGAAGATAACCGGGATAGCAGACAGTGCCAGCCCCTGCTGAAGCGGCAACGTAAGCAGGTTTACTTTATGGATATGCGGCATTAACAGGGCCAGCATCACCACCAGAAAGATTATTTTGGCACTGAACAACAGGCGGTTGAACAGATCGACCAAAGATGTGCCAACGCAAACCACGCCACCGGCAACAAAGGTGAACAGCAGTACGCCTGTTGTCGGGGAGAGCGTTGTCCCGGTCCAGTCGCTAATGCTGGAAGCCAGCAACTCACCAGCGCCACTGATATACGCCGCCGTCAGCGCGTACATTAAAAACATCATGCTAAAGCCCGTTACCCATTGTCCGTAGCGACCAAGATAACGTTTTGCCAGCGTACCCAACCCGGTGTCTGCCGGTACGTGTTGATACACTTCAAGCAGCAACAGCGCGGTGTAGCACATTAGCGCCCAAAGACTCACTAACAATACCAGCGTGACGCTAAACCCCACGCCTGCCGCGGCCAGCGGCATTGCCAACATACCGGCACCAATCGTGGTTCCCGCCACGATAAAAATACTACCCAGGGTTCTGTTTTTCACGCTTTCCTCTGTCCCAGAGATAATCAACGGTTATATCTGCGGCGCAGGTTAAGGCAAAACGCTATTTTCGTCAAATCACCGTTACAATGAATGTACATTAATCTTTACGATGTTTGGCGCGTTAAGATGTATCACAAATGATATTTATCTGCGGGTAAACCTGCGTTAGCGCAAAGCAAGGCCGTGCCGTTCACATTAGGCTACGGACTTTATTGAGGAGGTAGTATGGAATCTATTCACGGTCACGAAGTGCTCAACATGATGATTGAATCTGGCGAGCAGTATTCAAATGCCAGCCTTGAAGCGGCGATTACGGCACGGTTTGGCGAGCAGGCTCGTTTTCACACCTGTTCTGCAGCGGATATGTCGGCAGCTGAGCTGGTGGCGTTTTTAGCGGCGAAGGGAAAGTTTATTGCAAAAGAAGACGGCTTCTCTACGCACGAAAGCAAGATCTGCCGTCACTGATTTTAGCGGGTAATGATGGCGGGTTGCCTTCATTACCCCACAACATTAATTCTGTGTATCAAGCGTAGCCAGTTCTTTATCGATGAAATAAAGACCTTCGCCACTTTTCCCTGCCAGCGATAACTTATCAATGACAGATTTAAATAATTTTTCTTCTTCATGCTGCTCGGCAACATACCATTGCAGGAAATTAAACGTCGGATAATCCTGGTGGGTCATTGCCGCGTGTGCCAGTTCATTAATTTTCTGGGTGATCAACTGCTCGTGTTCGTAAGTAACACGGAACAGTTCGTCCAGAGACGCATATTCAGCAAAGGGGGAAGGGACGGTGTTAATACACGGCAAGCTGCCGGTATCGGTCAGGTAGTCAAACAGACGCTGCATATGCGTCATCTCTTCCTGGGCGTGACGGCGCAGGAACGCGGCGGCGCCTTCAAAGCTGTGATAGCTGCACCACGCGCTCATCTGTTGGTAGAGCAGAGATGAATATAATTCAAGGTTCATTTGCTCATTCAGTTGGTCGATCATTTCTGTTTTCAGCATGGTTGTGCTCCACAAACGTTATTATATATTAGCGTGGCGTCACTATAATTTGTTATTTAATTATTTGCAAAAGGTAAAATAATAAATTTATTTATTAAAAATGCGAATGGGAATAAAACGCATTAACGCTATTAAGCGGAGAATATAAATAATGAAAAGGCAGAAGACCAGCAATAATGTGCTGGTCGAAAATATTAATAATTGAAGGCAGGCGATTGGGATACCGCAACGCCGTGACACTGCCAGGCGAGCGTGATTTTGGTATTTAAGCACAGAGAACCGGCATATACGCTACAGGTTGATACCGGCTGACCAAACGCCATTGCGTTGGCATAACCCAGGCGCTGACACTCTTTGGTGGCTGTGCCTTGGGTCACGTAATCATCGGTACGCGCCGTTTGTAGCATGGCCTGGTTGTAGGTCAGGCGAACGACGCCGGTGATGGCACTGGCTTCGCTGACCTGCGCCTGTTTAGTAATAGTGCATCCTGTCAGCACGAGCGGCAAAAGGGCAAGGATAAAGGTCTTCATGTGATCGCTCTGAAAGTTCGGAGATAGGCTATCATGGCATATGTGGTGGTGCATCAATGGCTTGAATAGCCTGAAGATCACCTGCGATTAATCGCAACGACGTCATTTTATTGAGGCTATTCTGAGCTGTCTCAGAAAAAATGTGAGCACCTCATTATTTTATAAAACAAAATTTCATTAAATTTGAAAGTGAGTTTGCAAAATAGTAATGTGGCCTGAATGTTATGACTTTCAGCGGGCCTCCGCAGCGCATTCAGGAGATTACAGAATGAAAATTGCATTGATGATGGAAAACAGCCAGGCAAGCAAAAATGCCATCATTCATAACGAGCTTAAAGCCGTTGCGGATGAGAAAGGTTTTCCAGTGTATAACGTCGGGATGAGCGACGAAAATGACCATCATCTGACCTACATCCATTTAGGGATTATGGCCAGCATCCTGCTCAATTCCAAAGCCGTGGATTTTGTGGTTACGGGTTGCGGTACGGGTCAGGGGGCAATGATGTCACTGAATATACATCCGGGCGTGGTGTGTGGTTACTGTCTCGATCCGGCAGACGCATTCTTGTTTTCTCAGATCAACAACGGGAATGCGCTTTCTCTGGCATTCGCCAAAGGTTTTGGCTGGGGTGCTGAGCTGAATGTACGCTATATGTTTGAAAAAGCATTCACTGGTCGTAACGGCGAAGGTTATCCACCAGAGCGGAAAGAGCCGCAGGTGCGTAACGCGGGTATTCTGAACCAGGTGAAAGCGGCGGTGGTAAAAGAAAACTATCTGGACACTCTGCGCGCTATCGATCCTGAACTGGTAAAAACCGCCGTATCTGGTCCGCGCTTCCAGCAGTGCTTTTTTGAAAACTGCCAGGTCAAAGCGATCGAAGCGTTTGTACGCGAGATAGTTGGCTAAATCCTGTTGGCCCGGCGGTGTTCGCCTGCCGGGCTATTTGTTCTTGTTAGAAACCGCGCTTCCAGCATCATGGGCAAGCCGCAGCGTATCAACCATACCTACCAGACAAATAATCGCAATTGCGACAAAGGCCAGCCGGAAACTGATCCCCGGAATATTGCCTAACCCCAGCCATTCACTCACCTCTTCGCCGATACGGATCCCGATAGCGGCCAATGAAATGCCCAAGCCTACCGCTAATTGTGTTGCCGTACTGAACAGCGTATTGGCGTAGCTCATTTGTGGCCCGGGGACGTCCGCAAAGGCAAGCGTGCTGATGCCGGTAAACTGAATTGAGCGGAACACGCCGCCCAGATACAACACCAACAAAATAACCCACACCGGGGTCTGCGGCGTAATTAATGCACAGGCCAACAGCGCCAGGACGTTTAACGCACCGTTGATTAACAGCAGTTTCTTAAAGCCCAGCCAGCGTATCAACGGCGTGGTGGCAGGTTTTATCGTCAGATTGCCCACAAACACCGCCAGAACCAGCGAACCCGCGTGAAAAGCGTTCATGCCAAAACCGACCTGGAACATTAACGGCAGCAGAAATGGTACAGCGCTAATAGATGCACGAAATAGTGACCCGCCGTACAGGGTGACGCGAAAAGTAGGGACGCTCATGGCATCAAGACGAATCATCGGCCAGGTAGTGCGACGAAAATGATGCAGGGCAAACAGAAAGGTCACGGTTCCTAGCGCCAGCAGCCCGGCGGTTAGCCAGCCCTGCGGCTGCTGGGTTCCCAGTAACTCCATGGCATACACCAGGCTAACCATCGCAACTGAGGTCGCGATAAAACCCGCTATATCAAATGGACGGCGCTCGTCGTCATGAATATCCGGGATAAAACGTAGCGCCAGCGCGATCGCCAAAACTCCCAGCGGTACGTTAATAAAGAAGATCCAACGCCAGTTAGCATAGCTGGTAATGAATCCTCCAAGCGGTGGTCCGATGATAGGCGCGACTAACGCGGGCCAGGTCAGGGTCGCTATGGCGGTGATCAACTGATGTTTAGGCGTGGTGCGCAGTACCGCGAGACGGCCAACAGGAACCATTAGCGCGCCACCCACACCCTGTAAAATTCGCATTGCTACAAAGCTCTCAAGGCTTTCGGACAAACCGCATAAAACCGAAGCGAGAGTAAAAATCGCCAGTGCCAGGGCAAACACTTTTCGGGCACCGAAGCGATCTGCAATCCAGCCGCTGGCGGGGATAAGCACCGCGAGGGTGATCAAGTAGGCGCTGATACCAATGTTCAGGTCTACCGCCTGTACGCCAAAGCTTTTGGCCATGTCGGGTAGGGCTGTGGCAATCACCGTGCCGTCAATAAATTCCATAAAGAAAGCCCCGGCAACAAGTAATGCTGCCGGGGAAAGACCGCGTTGGTTCTCAACCGCTAACTGTTCACTCATGTTGTGCTTGCCATCTCAAAAGAAACTGACTGGACCTTTTTTATTTTCAGCGCATTTGTAATGTGTGCGCGGCTATCGTTTCGATCGCTGAATAGGTACTATGACGACCTTTCTATAAGGAGCTCACTATGTCCCAAACATTGAATGCCGATCAGGAACTGCTCTCGGACGTTGTTGCCTGTCAGCTGGTTATCAAGCAAATTCTGGATGTTCTTGATGTTATTGCCCCGGTAGAAGTTCGGGAAAAAATGTCCAGCCAACTGAAAAACATCGATTTTTCCAGCCATCCTGCAGGGGCCGATCCGGTCACTATGCGCGCAATACAAAAAGCGGTTGCCTTGATCGAGTTGAAATTCACGCCGCAGAATGAATCCCACTAAAATAAACCGTTGTTTCAGATTTTAGAAAGGTTTTTTTGCGCCTCGGAGAATGGGAGGCGCGTGCCAGGGAAAATCAGAGGTTGACCGGATAAGGTGCGCTGCATCGCTATCCGGCATTAACGCGATGAAAACTGAAGATTAGTGATGCTGGTAGTCAACGACGTTGAGCAAGTGCTTATCGGTTTGCGCCATGCACAACCCCGCGCGTTTGGCGCTGCGGACTTCATCAAGAATCGTCTGTAACAGCACGCCATCCTGCTGCTGCTCTTTTTCCAGGTCGTGAAGAAAATCAATGGTTGGCGCATCGTTTAATGCTTCAGCTTCATTGGTTAAACGCGAGAGTTTACTCGAACGCTGTTGATATTCATCCAACGTTTTCTGAAACAATTCTTCAAGGGAACTCAGTTCATCACCCGGCACATCCATGGCCTTGACGATGGGATTAGCCCCAGCACTTTTCATAAAATTGAACATACGCATCATTTGAGTCACGTTACCTTGCGCCTGCGTGCGTAGAAACGTGGCTGTACCTGTCAGGCTATGCTCGTAGCACCATTCGCTGAGATGCAGGTAAAGATTCGAGGCGTAGAACTCGAGATTCATTTGTGTATTGAGTTTATGAACAATTCCAACTGCAGCCATATCAATATCCTTATTTCCAGAAAGGGGGATGTACGTTACTCACGCCAGTACAGCGGGCTGCCGCTGCACTTCACCTCTACGTACAATTAAAACTGTTAGCAGAATAAATCCGTTCCGCCGGTCCTTTAGTGATCACGAATTATATTCGCTCCGATCGAGATTCAGCATAACGCTTGCCCTGGTATAAGAAAATCCTTAAATCTGCGTATTTATGTTTTTTTACATATTGTCATAACAGTATTCATGCTTCTGCTGTTTTGGCATATAGGTGACATGAATGTAAGGGGTTGAAATTTATGTCATTAAATGGTTTTCATGATAATGAAATGGTGTTTCATATCACAAAATTAAATTCCACAATAAGGTATTGTCTGGCATCTGATGATTATCTGCCCAAGTTGAAAGGCAATTTCACGATCGGGATGGATTAGTACAAATTATCTGATGGCTAATTTTTTGCGCCAGATCAGTTTTAATCAAATTGAGAAATTTAACAGTCTGCACTGGTCATCATTAATTGTTTCGTTTATGTGGATTAAGCAAGGAGTTACATATGAAGAAGGTTGCGGTGCTGCTGGCACCCGGTTTTGAAGAGGCGGAGGCGATTGTTACCCTGGATATTCTGCGTCGCCTGAATATCGAAGTCGAAACCCTGGCCTGCGCAGAGTCACGTGCGGTGGTGAGTTATCATGACGTACCGATGGTGATGGATAGCACGCTGGCCGCGCGCCAGACATATCTCTACGATGCCGTCGTATTGCCAGGCGGGCCGCAGGGCAGCGTTAATCTTGCCGCCAGTGAGGCGGTCATCCAGTTTGTATCTCGTCATGATCAGGCAGGAAAGCTCATTTGCCCGGTATGTTCTGCGGCCGCGCGCGTGTTGGGCGGCAACGGTCTGCTGAAGGGGCGTCGCTATGTTTGCTCAGGAGATCTGTGGCAAAACGTCACGGACGGGGAATATATCGATGCGCCGGTTGTTGAAGATGGCAATCTGATTAGCGGCAAAGGATTAGGGCATATTTTCGATTTTGCATTGACGCTTGCGGCGCGCCTGTTGGGAGATGACATTCCGGTTCGCGATCACGCTGACCACATTTATTACCGATGGTAATCATGTTCCCGAATGCTTCGGTATTCGGGAACAAGGATTCGTTGGCTGATGTTATGGATTAATTTGCTATCCCTCTTTTTTCCCGTCGACAAAACCGCGTTTTTTTATGTCATTTCCCGCTGAATTTATGTACGCAATTACTGTAATTCTGTGGTGTGATGCCGCTCTCTTATGGAGAATCAATTTCCCGCTAAAACTACTCTCAGCACTGGCATTGATCTTCTCACTAAAAGGTAATGCCTTGTTTTACGTCCGAATTACAAAAAATCGTCTGATTTTACCCTACATAAAAGAACGTTAAAGCTGGAGTTAACCATGCACAAATTCACTAAAGCGCTGGCTGCCATCGGTCTGGCTGCCATTATGTCACAATCCGCTATCGCTGAATCCATGAAGCTCGGTTTCCTGGTCAAACAACCGGAAGAACCGTGGTTCCAGACTGAATGGAAATTTGCCGATAAAGCCGGTAAAGACCTTGGCTTTGAGGTGATTAAAATTGCCGTCCCGGATGGTGAGAAGACCCTTAACGCCATCGACAGCCTGGCTGCAAGTGGCGCAAAAGGGTTTGTGATTTGTACGCCGGACCCCAAACTCGGGCCTGCCATTATGGCCAAGGCGCGTGGCTACGATATGAAAGTCATTGCCGTCGACGACCAGTTTGCTAACGCCAAAGGTAAGCCGATGGATACCGTGCCGCTGGTGATGATGGCTGCAACCAAAATTGGTGAGCGCCAGGGCCAGGAGCTGTATAAGGAGATGCAAAAGCGCGGTTGGGATGTGAAATCCACAGCGGTAATGGCCATTACCGCGAATGAACTCGATACCGCGCGTCGCCGTACATCGGGTTCAATGGAAGCGCTTAAAGCCGCAGGCTTCCCGGAAAAACAGATCTACCAGGTCCCCACAAAATCGAATGACATCCCCGGGGCATTCGATGCCGCTAACTCCATGCTGGTTCAGCACCCTGAAGTCAAACACTGGCTGATTGTCGGCATGAACGACAACACCGTGCTGGGCGGCGTACGTGCGACCGAAGGGCAGGGCTTCAAAGCGCCGAATGTGATTGGTATCGGCATCAACGGCGTTGATGCCGTGAGCGAACTCTCCAAAGGCGAAGCGACCGGGTTCTACGGTTCACTCCTGCCAAGCCCGGACGTTCACGGCTACAAATCAAGTGAGATGCTCTACAACTGGGTAACGAAAGGTGCAGAGCCACCGGCGTTTACTGAAGTGACGGATGTGGTGCTGATTACCCGCGATAACTTTAAAGAAGAACTGGCGAAGAAAGGCTTAGGCGGTAAATAACACAAATGCCGGATGCGACGCCAACGCGTCTTATCCGGCCTACAAATTGCGTACTCAGTAGGCCGGATAAGGCAAAGCCGCTATCCGGCATAAAGATCTGACTCACGGAGACGTTATGCAACAGTCTACCCCGTATCTCTCATTTCGCGGCATTGGCAAAACGTTCCCCGGCGTTAAAGCGCTCACGGATATCAGTTTCGACTGCTATGCCGGTCAGGTGCATGCGCTGATGGGCGAAAATGGCGCCGGGAAATCAACACTATTAAAAATTCTCAGCGGCAACTATGCGCCAACGACGGGATCTTTGGCGATCCGTGGACAAGAGATTTCGTTTGCGGACACCAATGCCGCGCTGAACGCCGGTGTTGCCATTATTTACCAGGAGCTGCATCTCGTCCCGGAAATGACCGTTGCCGAGAATATTTATTTAGGGCAGATGCCGCACAAAGGCGGGATTGTGAACCGCTCGCTGCTGAACTATGAAGCAGGTCTCCAGCTCAAGCATCTGGGCATGGATATCGATCCCGATACGCCGTTGAAATACCTCTCCATTGGTCAATGGCAGATGGTGGAGATTGCGAAAGCGCTGGCGCGCAACGCCAAAATTATCGCGTTTGATGAACCGACCAGCTCCCTTTCAGCGCGCGAGATTGAGAATCTGTTTCGCGTCATCCGTGAGCTACGCAACGAAGGGCGCATCATTCTGTACGTTTCGCACCGTATGGAGGAGATCTTTGCCCTTAGCGATGCCATCACCGTGTTTAAAGATGGTCATTACGTCAAAACGTTCACGGATATGCAGCAGGTCGATCACGACGCGCTGGTGCAGGCGATGGTCGGGCGCGACCTCGGTGATATTTATGGCTGGAAATCCAGACCTTATGGTGCAGAGCGCCTGCGTTTGCATGACGTCAAAGCCCCTGGCGTGCGTACCCCGATCAGTTTATCGGTGCGCAGTGGTGAAATTGTCGGATTGTTTGGACTGGTGGGCGCCGGACGTAGCGAATTAATGAAAGGTCTGTTTGGCGGCACGCGTATCACGGCAGGCCAGGTGTTTATCGATGAACAGCCTATTGATATCCGTAAACCGAGCCACGCCATTGAAGCGGGGATGATGCTGTGCCCGGAAGATCGCAAGGCTGAAGGGATCATTCCGGTCCATTCGGTGCGTAACAACATCAACATCAGTGCCCGTCGTAAACATGTTCTGGGCGGATGCGTGATCAACAACGGCTGGGAAGAGACCAATGCCGATCACCATATTCGCTCACTCAATATTAAAACGCCGGGCGCGGAGCAACTGATTATGAACCTCTCCGGCGGTAATCAACAGAAGGCTATTCTCGGCCGTTGGTTATCGGAAGAGATGAAAGTGATTTTGCTGGACGAACCTACACGCGGTATTGATGTGGGCGCCAAGCATGAAATTTATAACGTGATTTATGCCCTCGCGGCGCGCGGCGTGGCCGTGCTGTTTGCTTCCAGCGATCTGCCAGAAGTGCTCGGTGTCGCCGACCGTATCGTGGTGATGAGAGAAGGCGAAATTGCCGGTGAGTTACTTCATGAACAGGCGGATGAGCGCCAGGCGTTAAGCCTTGCTATGCCAAAAGTTAGCCAGGCTGTAGCCTGAATAAGGAGAGAATGATGTCTTCCGTTTCAACATCGGGTTCAGGTGCTGCAAAGTCGGCGCTAAATCTTGGTCGCATTTGGGATCAATACGGGATGCTGGTCGTGTTCGCCGCGCTGTTCCTGGTTTGTTCCCTCTTTGTGCCTAACTTTGCCTCTTTCATCAACATGAAGGGGCTGGGGCTGGCGGTATCGATGTCGGGTATGGTCGCGTGTGGGATGCTGTTTTGCCTGGCATCCGGTGACTTCGACCTGTCCGTTGCCTCCGTGATTGCCTGCGCCGGGGTCACTACAGCCGTGGTCATTAATATGACCGAAAGCCTGTGGATTGGCGTGGCTGCCGGGCTACTGCTCGGTATTCTATGTGGTCTGGTGAATGGATTCGTGATTGCGCGGCTGAAAATTAACGCCCTGATCACGACCCTTGCGACGATGCAGATTGTGCGTGGTCTGGCCTACATTATTTCCGACGGTAAGGCGGTAGGGATTGAAGACGAGCGCTTCTTCACTCTCGGCTACGCCAACTGGTTTGGTCTGCCGGCACCTATCTGGATCACGGTCGTCTGTTTCATCGTTTTTGGCTTGCTGCTCAATAAAACCACGTTTGGTCGTAACACGCTGGCCATTGGGGGGAATGAAGAGGCGGCACGTCTGGCTGGGGTTCCGGTCGTTCGTACCAAAATTATTATCTTTATTCTGTCCGGGCTGGTATCCGCCATCGCCGGGATTATCCTCGCATCACGTATGACCAGCGGCCAGCCAATGACCTCAATCGGCTATGAGCTGATCGTGATTTCCGCGTGCGTGTTAGGGGGCGTTTCGCTTAAAGGCGGCATCGGAAAAATCTCATATGTGGTAGCCGGGGTGTTGATTCTGGGAACGGTTGAGAATGCAATGAACCTGCTGAACATCTCTCCGTTCGCACAGTATGTCGTACGTGGTCTGATCCTGCTGGCGGCGGTGATCTTCGACCGTTACAAGCAAAAAGCGAAGCGTACTGTTTGATGATTTAAACCCCAACTTTTTAGTCTAGCTTTAGCTCATCGCCAGCCGCTACCCGGCTGGCGATTGTTTTTCCAAATGGCGAGCATGGTCACACTGTCTATACTTATATCCGTCATACATCATATATACGGCGCGATCCGCGCGGCGTACAGACCATGATGAGGAGGATAACCGGGTGACAGCATCACTGATCTTACCCCCTGAACAATCTGCAAGCTGTGCTTATTTTTTTGATCTCGATGGGACACTGGCTGAGATCAAACCTTATCCAGACCAGGTTGTTGTCCCTCAGACAATCCTGCAGTTATTACATCAGTTGGCGACGCATAATGCGGGTGCGCTGGCATTGATTTCAGGGCGCTCGATGGTTGAGCTTGACGCGCTTACCACTCCCTTTCGTTTTCCGCTCGCCGGAGTGCATGGGGCAGAGCGCCGTGACATCAATGGTCAAACTCATATAGTGCGCCTGGCTGCGGCAATAGAGCGCGAAGCAGGAGAGCTATTAAGTACCGCCTTGGCGACGATGCCGGGTACAACGCTTGAAGCAAAAGGGATGGCGTTCGCACTGCACTATCGCCAGGCCCCGGAACATGAAGCGGCGCTAATTAATCTGGCTGAGCGCATCACGCACAGATGGCCGCAGTTGGCTTTACAGCACGGAAAATGCGTTGTGGAGATAAAACCAAAGGGTACGAACAAAGGCGACGCAATTGCCGCATTTATGCAGGAGGCACCTTTTGCCGGACGGATCCCCGTTTTTTTTGGTGACGATCTGACGGACGAAACAGGATTTGGCGTGGTTAATCGCGCAGGGGGCATTTCCGTGAAGGTGGGGAATGGAACGACGCAGGCGACATGGCGTCTGGATGGCGTGAGTGATGTCTGGCACTGGCTGGAACAAATTAACTCTTCGCAGCAAGAATCGAAAGCAACGAATAACAGAAGAGGTGGCTATGAGTCGTTTAGTCGTAGTATCTAATCGTATCGCCTCACCCGATGACAAAGGAAGCGCAGGTGGGCTTGCCGTCGGTGTGCTGGGCGCGTTGAAGGCTGCTGGTGGCCTGTGGTTTGGCTGGAGTGGGGACACGGGTAATGAGGACAAACCATTAAAAAAAGTCACGCGTGGCAACATTACCTGGGCTTCGTTTAATTTGAGTGAACAGGATTACGAAGAGTATTACTGCCAGTTTTCTAATGCGGTTTTATGGCCTGCATTTCATTATCGTCTTGATTTGGTACAGTTTCAGCGTCCTGCATGGGAGGGCTATCAGCGGGTGAATGCCTTGCTGGTAGATAAACTGCTGCCGCTGCTCAACGATGACGACATAATCTGGGTTCATGATTACCATCTGTTGCCGTTTGCCAGCGAACTGCGTAAACGCGGCGTGAATAACCGTATCGGTTTTTTCCTGCACATCCCTTTTCCGACGCCGGAAATCTTTAATGCCTTACCCCCACATCAGATGCTACTTGAGCAGATGTGTGATTTTGATTTACTCGGTTTCCAGACCGAGAACGATCGTCAGGCTTTTCTGGATTGTCTGGCAGCCCAGACTCAGGTAACCACTCAGAGCGAGCAGCACCACCGTGCATGGGGAAAAGCGTTTCGTACCCAGGTCTATCCCATCGGTATTGAGCCGGATGAGATCGCCCGCCAGGCTTCCGGACCTTTGCCGCCGAAGCTGGCGCAACTGAAAGCAGAACTCAAAAATGTGCAGAATATCTTCTCCGTTGAGCGTCTGGATTATTCTAAAGGTTTGCCGGAGCGCTTTCAGGCCTATGAGGCTCTGTTGGAACACTATCCGCAGCACCACGGTAAAATTCGCTACACCCAGATAGCGCCAACTTCGCGTGAAGAGGTGCAGGCCTACCAGGATATTCGGCACCAACTGGAGACTGAAGCGGGGAGGATTAACGGTAAATATGGGCAGTTGGGCTGGACGCCGCTCTATTATCTGAATCAGTACTTTGATCGTAAATTGCTGATGAAAATCTTCCGCTACTCTGATGTAGGGCTGGTGACGCCGCTGCGAGATGGTATGAACCTGGTTGCGAAAGAATTCGTGGCCGCGCAGGATCCTGCCAACCCCGGCGTGCTGGTGTTATCGCAATTTGCCGGGGCCGCGAATGAGCTAACTGCCGCGCTTATTGTTAATCCTTATGACCGCGACGAAGTGGCTGGCGCATTAAACCAGGCTCTGACGATGCCGCTTGCTGAGCGTATCTCCCGCCACGCTGAGATGCTCGAAACTATCATTAAAAACGATATCGACAACTGGCAGGCGAGGTTCATTTGCGATCTGGAAAAAGTCATCCCACGTCAGAGTAAACAGCCATTGCCAGACAACGTTTCTCCCTGCACTAAACTGGCGTAACGCTCAGAAAACGCAGGTCAATCTCCAGCCAGTGGAACCAGCAGAACATCCACGTGGCTGGCACCGATCACGCTTTTTGCTGAGCAGGACGCGCGCGAAAAGAAGCTGTGGTTATGGTTGCCATAAATGACCAGATCGACCGCGTGTTTACGGCATACATCCAGAATATGTTCATTCAGTGCCCCATAGGTAATAAAGGTATGCTCAATGGGGTACTGTGCTTCTTTGCTGAGCTTGTCGATAAAATCCTGAGTCTCCTCTTGCATCACTTCGCGCAGGTCCTCCAGCATAGGTGCTGCAAACTGATTATACAGTTCAGGGTCTGAGACCAGGGTTATCAGGCTAATACGAGCGTTGACAGGGCGAGCGATGGAAACCGCCTTGGCTAACAACTGCTGGCTTTCAGGGGTGGCGGCAACGGCCACAAGAATGTGTGTATAGCTCATAACTCGCTCCTTTTTTCAAGAATTATGAGAGGGTTTCTCAGCATTGCTCGGCTTACTCCATACTGCAACGTTTCCTTCCCGGATAGTGTGAATGTCATCATGCTTATTCATTAATTATTCTTATAAATAGAATAATTGCGTCATATAACTTGTAAATACGTTCAGCTTACTTAAGTAAAACTCACCGCTAATGAAAACAATGTGTTAATTAAAAATTAACAAAAGTTAACATTTAATGGGTTATCACTACCCGGTATTAATTAATCACCCTTAATATTTAAGTCGTTGTTTATAAAGGATTTAATTGAAATGGTGTTTTACATTAAATATGTGATCAAGCTCGCTATTTCATAACGTGATATTAACGTTTGTGAACAAAATACTATTCGCTTTTATTGCAAGAATATTCGTATGTCAGGAATTGAAATGGCGAATTTGAGGTTAAAAAATAAGCAAAGTAAAAGCTGTGCTGATGGATTTATGTTAAGTGTTTAGCTAGTTTATGTGATCTATGTCACATATTCTTCAAATTCGCAGCATAGCTACGTTGTATGTGTAACGGGCGGCGGGTAGAGTTGCGTCGAATTAGGAAAAATCTTAGACATTTGTAAGAATTGATGTGAGCTTGTAAGGGGCGCGGCTTTCTGAAAAGGGAATGTTTAGACAACGCGTAAGTGCCGTCACGCTGCTATGTATTTGACCTTTTGCTTTTTTTTTACCGGGCCTTCCCGGCGACATCACGGGGTGCGGTTTCACCGCATGAAAACAATGTTGGTTATTATGGATGCAAATAATGCATACATCCGAGTTGCTGAAACACATCTATGACATCAATTTGTCATATTTATTGCTTGCACAGCGTTTGATCGTTCAGGACAAAGCATCTGCGATGTTTCGCCTTGGTATCAGCGAAGAAATGGCGGACACGTTGGCAACATTAACACTTCCACAAATGGTCAAACTGGCTGAAACAAACCAACTGGTCTGTCATTTCCGTTTCGACGATCACCAGACCGTTACTCGCCTGACGCAAGACTCCCGCGTTGACGATCTTCAGCAAATTCATACCGGTATCATGCTTTCAACGCGACTGTTAAGCGACATCGATGAAGCAGCGCGCAAGAAAAGGGCTTGATGATGAGCGAAAAAAGCATTGTTCAGGAAGCGCGTGATATCCAGCTAGCGATGGAATTAATCACATTGGGCGCCCGTTTGCAAATGCTGGAAAGCGAAACGCAATTAAGCCGTGGCCGACTTATCAAGCTGTATAAAGAATTACGCGGCAGCCCTCCGCCAAAAGGGATGCTGCCTTTCTCCACCGACTGGTTTATGACGTGGGAACAAAACATTCATGCTTCGATGTTTTGCAACGCATGGCAATTCCTGCTCAAAACTGGTTTGTGCAGCGGCGTGGATGCCGTGATCAAAGCGTATCGTTTATATCTTGAGCAGTGCCCGCAGCCAGAAGAAGGGCCACTGCTGGCGTTAACTCGCGCATGGACGTTGGTGCGTTTTGTCGACAGCGGATTGCTGGAGTTGTCCCGATGCAATTGCTGCGGTGGGAATTTTATTACCCACGCTCACCAACCCGCAGGCAGCTTTGCCTGCAGTTTATGCCAACCGCCATCACGCGCCGTAAAAAGACGTAAACTTTCCCAGAATGCTGCCGATATTATTCCACAACTGCTGGATGAACAGATCGAACAGGCTGTTTAACTGATACGGTGTGGACAAACACTCCAGCAGCGGTAAGCGATTACCGCTGCTTTTTTTTGTCCTGACCTCGAGTTAACTGCCCGACTGCGCATCCTGTCATAGTCAATTGCGAAAGGATGATGTCGTGCTTATCTTATTAGGTTACCTGGTTGTTATTGGTACAGTTTTCGGCGGTTACATGATGACCGGCGGACACCTTGGGGCACTCTATCAACCGGCTGAGCTGGTGATTATCGGTGGCGCGGGTATTGGGGCATTCATCGTCGGCAATAACGGGAAAGCCATTAAGGGGACGATGAAAGCCATCCCGATGCTTTTTCGTCGTTCAAAATACACCAAAGCGATGTATATGGATCTGCTGGCGCTGTTGTATCGCCTGATGGCCAAGTCACGTCAACAGGGCATGTTCTCGCTTGAACGCGATATCGAAAACCCCAAAGAGAGTGAAATTTTCGCCAGCTATCCGCGCATTCTTGCTGATGCCGTGATGCTTGATTTCATTGTCGATTATCTGCGACTGATCATCAGCGGCAACATGAACACGTTTGAAATTGAAGCGCTGATGGATGAAGAGATTGAGACGCACGAAAGTGAGGCCGAAGTCCCGGCCAACAGTCTGGCGATGGTGGGGGATTCATTACCGGCGTTCGGGATCGTGGCGGCGGTCATGGGGGTTGTCCATGCGCTGGCTTCTGCCGATCGTCCGGCGGCTGAACTGGGTTCGCTGATTGCACATGCCATGGTAGGGACATTCCTCGGTATTTTACTGGCCTATGGATTTATTTCTCCGCTTGCCAGCGTTCTGCGCCAGAAAAGCGCTGAAACCACCAAAATGATGCAGTGTGTGAAGATAACTCTGCTCTCCAATCTGAATGGTTACGCGCCGCCAATTGCCGTCGAATTTGGTCGTAAGACTCTGTATTCCAGCGAACGTCCATCGTTTATCGAACTGGAAGAGCATGTTCGTGCGGTGAGAAATCCAACTGCGCAGCAGACGACCGAGGACGCATGAAAAATCAGGCCCATCCCATTATCGTTGTAAAGCGACGCAAGCATAAAGGTCACGGTGGTGGGGCGCATGGTTCGTGGAAAATCGCCTACGCCGATTTTATGACCGCGATGATGGCCTTCTTTCTGGTGATGTGGCTCATTTCCATCTCTAGCCCTAAAGAATTGATCCAGATTGCCGAATATTTCCGTACGCCGCTGGCTACTGCGGTAACCGGGGGAAATCGTATTTCGAATAGCCAAAGTCCAATTCCTGGCGGCGGGGATGATTACACCCAGCAGCAGGGAGAGGTGAACAAGCAGCCGAATATCGATGATCTGAGAAAACGCATGGAACAAAGCCGCTTGAGCAAACTTCGCGGCGATCTCGATCAGTTGATTGAATCTGACCCCAAACTGCGTGCGCTGCGCCCGCATTTGAAAATTGATTTAGTTCAGGAAGGGCTGCGGATACAGATTATCGACAGTCAGAATCGCCCGATGTTTAAAACCGGTAGCGCTGAGGTGGAACCGTATATGCGCGATATCCTGCGAGCCATAGCGCCAGTGCTTAACGGCATTCCTAATCGAATCAGCCTTTCCGGCCATACGGATGATTACCCTTACGCCAATGGTGAAAAAGGGTATAGCAACTGGGAGTTGTCCGCCGATCGCGCTAATGCGTCGCGTCGCGAATTGGTTAGCGGCGGTCTGGATGATGGAAAAGTATTACGTGTGGTAGGTATGGCCGCCACGATGCGTCTGAGCGATCGCGGTCCTGAAGACGCTATCAACCGCCGTATTAGCCTGCTGGTTCTCAATAAGCAGGCGGAAGAGGCCATTTTGCATGAAAACGCTGAAAGCCAGAATGAGCCGGTAAGTGTCTTACAACAGCCAGCGGAACTCCCGCCGGCAAGCGTTCCCACATCGCCACCAGCCAATCCGAGGTGATAGCGTGAGCATGGATATAAGCGATTTTTATCAAACATTTTTTGATGAAGCTGACGAACTGTTGGCTGACATGGAGCAACACCTGCTTGATTTGGTTCCTGAAGCCCCGGATTCCGAACAGCTGAATGCAATTTTTCGTGCTGCGCACTCGATAAAAGGCGGGGCGGGCACCTTCGGCTTTACCATTTTGCAGGAAACGACCCATCTGATGGAAAACCTGCTGGATGAAGCGCGGCGTGGCGAGATGCAGCTCAATGCCGACATTATCAACCTGTTTTTGGAAACGAAAGATATTATGCAGGAACAGCTCGACGCCTATAAAAACTCAGAGGAGCCGGATGCCGCCAGCTTTGAGTACATTTGTAATGCGTTACGACAGTTAGCGCTCGAAGCGAAAGGTGAAACCGCACCGGCAGTCGTCAACACCGCAAAACTGAGCGTTGTTGACAGCGCTGCAATGCAAGAAGAGGCGGTTGCACAGCCTGAGTCCGCAAGCGAAGAGAGCAAGAAACGCATTATTCTCACGCGCCTGAAAGCCAATGAAGTGGATTTACTGGAAGAGGAGCTGGGGAACCTGGCGACCTTAACCGATGTGGTGAAAGGGAGCGACACGTTGTCAGCAACGCTTGATGGCAACCTCGCAGAAGATGACATCATCGCGGTACTGTGCTTTGTGATTGAAGCTGATCAGATTGAATTCGAAACCGTCAGCGCAGCGCCCGTAGCCGTTGAAACTGAAACTGAAGCTGAAGCTGAAGCAGAAGCAGAAACGGTAGCCGTTGTCGCGAAGCCGCAGCCGGTTGCCGTTGCGCCAGCGGCGAAAGCCGCCGCCAGCGAAGCGCCAAACGGACGTGCGGAACGCGACAAACCCGCCCGCGCCAGCGAGTCAACCAGCATCCGCGTAGCGGTTGAGAAGGTCGATCAGCTCATTAACCTGGTCGGTGAGTTGGTCATCACCCAGTCTATGCTGGCACAACGTTCTAACGAACTGGATCCCGTCAATCATGGCGATCTCATCACCAGTATGGGTCAGTTACAACGTAACGCCCGCGACTTGCAAGAGTCGGTGATGTCGATTCGTATGATGCCCATGGAGTATGTGTTCAGTCGTTTTCCGCGTCTGGTGCGTGACCTGGCCGGTAAGCTGGGTAAACAGGTCGAACTGACACAGGTGGGAAGCTCAACCGAACTCGACAAGAGCCTGATTGAACGCATCATCGATCCGTTGACGCACCTGGTGCGTAACAGCCTCGATCACGGTATTGAACTGCCGGAAAAACGCCTTGAAGCCGGGAAAAGCCCAATCGGGAATCTGACGCTTTCCGCGGAGCACCAGGGCGGGAATATCTGTATTGAAGTCACCGATGATGGCGCCGGTCTGAACCGTGAACGAATCCTCGCCAAAGCTATCTCCCAGGGGATGCCGATCCACGAAAACATGAGCGATGACGAAGTCGGTATGCTGATCTTCGCCCCGGGCTTCTCGACCGCTGAACAGGTGACGGATGTCTCTGGCCGCGGCGTGGGTATGGATGTGGTGAAGCGAAATATCCAGGAGATGGGGGGCCATGTTGAGATCCAGTCCAAACAGGGACAGGGGACGACTATCCGAATTCTGCTGCCGCTGACGCTGGCGATCCTCGACGGCATGTCCGTGCGCGTGGCCGACGAAGTCTTTATTCTGCCGCTGAATGCCGTTATGGAATCACTGCAACCGCGCGAAGAAGATCTCCATCCGCTGGCCGGAGGAGAGCGCGTGCTGGAAGTGCGTGGCGAATATTTACCGCTGGTTGAGCTGTGGAAAGTCTTTGAGGTTGAAGGCGCAAAAACCGAAGCGACTCAAGGTATTGTGGTGATTTTGCAAAGTGCAGGGCGTCGCTACGCGCTGCTGGTCGATCAGTTAATTGGTCAACACCAGGTGGTCGTCAAAAACCTGGAAAGCAACTACCGCAAAGTGCCAGGTATTTCTGCAGCAACGATCCTCGGCGACGGCAGCGTCGCGCTGATTGTTGATGTCTCTGCATTGCAGGGATTAAACCGCGAACAACGTGTGGCGATCACAGCCGCCTGATTGAGTGAGAAGGGAATAATATGACCGGTATGAGTAATGTAACTAAACTGGCCGGCGAACCGTCAGGTCAGGAATTCCTCGTGTTTACGCTGGGGGATGAAGAGTACGGTATCGATATCCTGAAAGTGCAGGAAATCCGTGGGTACGATCAGGTGACGCGTATTGCTAACACGCCTGCGTTTATCAAAGGTGTCACCAATCTGCGCGGTGTGATTGTGCCGATTGTTGACCTGCGCGTGAAGTTTAGCCAGAGCGATGTGGATTACAACGAAAACACCGTGGTGATTGTGTTGAATCTGGGCCAGCGGGTGGTCGGAATTGTGGTCGATGGCGTCTCGGATGTGCTGTCGCTGACAACGGATCAAATCCGTCCGGCGCCAGAATTTGCCGTAACGCTGTCGACGGAATACCTGACGGGACTGGGGGCGCTGGGTGACCGGATGCTGATCCTGGTTAACATTGAGAAGCTGCTCAATAGCGAAGAAATGGCGCTGCTGGATATTGCCGCCAGTCACGTCGCGTAACCGCTATACCGTATCTGGCCTACAATGATTGCTGTTGTAGGCCGGATACGCGTAACGCATCCGGCAGATTTCCCCTTACGCTTCCCGCTCAACCAGCTCCGGTTCTTCTTCCAGTAAACCTTCATCTTGTGCCAGCATCGCCGTTGCAATCCCGTTACCTAATACGTTGATTGCTGAACGTCCCATATCCAGGAAGTGGTCAATACCCATCAGTAACAGAATCCCGGCAACCGGAATATTAAAGCTCGGAATGGTTGCTGCCAGCACCACCAGTGCAGAACGCGGCACGCCGGCAATCCCTTTTGACGCCAGCATCAGCGTCAGCATCAGGACGGTGATTTCTGCAAAGGAGAGGTGAATGTTATAGGCCTGCGCGATAAACATCGAGGCAAATGAACAGTAAACCATCGAGCCGACCAGGTTAAATGAATAACCGATAGGCAATACAAATGACACGATGTTAGGCGAGCAACCAAATTTGGTTAATTGCTCCAGCGTTTTCGGATAGGCGGCTTCCGAGCTGCTGGTAGTAAATGCGACCAGAACCGGATCTTTCAGCATGCTTACCAGGCGAAAAACTTCTTTTTTCAGCATGACATAACCCACCGCCAGCAGAACCAGACAGGTCAGCAAAATAGCCACATAGTAGCCGCCGATGAACGACGCATAGTTAAGCAGGATCCCCAAACCCTGGGTGGAGATAACGGAGGAAATGGCGGCGAAAATGGCCAGCGGCGCAACGTACATCACGTAGCCAGTCACCTTAAGCATAATGTGGGAGACCACATCCAGCGCGGCAACCAGCGGGGCATTGAACTTCTCACCAAGGGATGCGCCACCAATACCGAAGAACATCGAGAACACCACAATTTGCAGGATCTCATTGTTGGCCATCGCCTCGGCTATGCTGGTTGGGATGGTGTGAGTCAGGAAACCTTTCAGGCTCATGCCGCTCACGGCCAGGCCGGTATCTGTGGCTTCCAGCGGGATCGCCAGGTTCAGGCCGCTGCCGGGTTGCTCAAGAGAAACCACAAACAGACCGACCAGAATAGACAGTATGGAAGAGCTGATAAACCAGATCATCGCTTTGCCGCCTACGCGCCCGATGGTGGACGTTTCCCCCAGGCGCATAATACCGACGGTCAGGGTGCTGAATACTAAAGGTGCGATCACCATTTTAATCAGGCGCAAAAAGATGTCGGTGAGAAGCGTAATATTATCGGCCCAGGCGGTCACTACGCCGGGGGCGGCATAAGAGTGGATCACCGCCCCTGACAGGATCCCCGCCAACATGAAGATCACGATAAACAACGTGAGTTTGTTTGCATTTGCCACTAAAAAGCCCTCAGTAAGGATTTAACATTTATTGTTCGGTTACTCATTTTTTATATTTATTAATTGGTAACTAAGTATTCATCATATAAATTGAATTAAAGCGCCAGCTGATACAACTTTTTTTAATTTTTTATCCATTTTGTTGTGGTGCAGAGGATATGTATTTGTGATCCTGGTCACGAAATAATGACTATTTCATCCAATATGACCGCGTCCACAGATAAATTTGAATGTTATTCACATGATAATTGTGACGTTTTTATGTGAATGATTTGTGGTTGCCGTACACCCGTCTTCCCCTCCTTCCGCGAGGCTTCACGTCCCTTCAGGATTTCCTTTTCGCAAACGTAAAGTTATCTCAGCGACTGCCGATAACGTTGATAACTCGTTTTCAGGAAGGTGCCTTATGTTTAACCGTATCCGCGTTGTCACAATGCTGATGATGGTGCTGGGGGTTTTCGCACTGCTACAGCTTGTTTCCGGTGGTCTGTTGTTTTCTTCATTGCAGCAGAATCAGCAAAGTTTTGTTATTTCTAACGATCTTCGACAGCAGCAAAGTGAACTCACCTCAACATGGGATCTGATGCTGCAAACACGTATCAATTTAAGCCGTTCTTCTGCACGCATGATGATGGACGCGTCCAACCAGCAAAGCAGCGCGAAAAACGATCTGCTGAAGAATGCGAAAGCATCGTTGGCGCAGGCCGAAACACATTACGCAAAATTTAAGAACATCACACCGTTACCCGAGATGGCAGAAGCCAGCGGCAACGTTGAGGAGAAATATCAGCAGTACCATGCGGCCTTAACAGAACTGGTTCAGTTTCTGGAGAACGGCAATATGGACGCCTATTTCGCGCAACCGACTCAGGGAATGCAAAACGCGCTCGGTGAGGCGCTGGGCAAGTACGCCAGCGTTAGCGAAAAGCTTTACGCTCAGGCATTCGATAAAAGCGCGCGGGATTACCATTTCGCCCAATGGCAGCTTGGCGTGCTGGCCGTAGTGCTGGTGCTGATTCTGGTGGTGGTGTGGTACGGCATCCGCCATACCCTGCTTAATCCTCTGTCTCGCGTCATTGCCCATATTCGGGAAATCGCCAGCGGTAACCTGACCGCGACCCTGGCCGTCAGCGGTCGTAATGAAATCGGCGAGCTGGCCAGTACGGTTGATCATATGCAGCGCTCGCTGACGGAAACCGTCACCCTGGTACGTGAAGGTTCTGATGCGATTTATTCCGGGACCAGCGAAATTGCCAGCGGGAACACCGACCTGTCATCTCGTACTGAACAGCAGGCCTCTGCGCTGGAAGAGACCGCAGCCAGCATGGAACAGTTGACCGCAACCGTGAAGCAAAATGCGGACAACGCGCGTCAGGCTTCGCAACTGGCGAAAAGCGCCTCCGATACCGCACAGCATGGCGGCAAAGTGGTTGATAGCGTGGTGAACACCATGCACGAAATCGCCGATAGCTCGAAGAAAATCGCCGACATCATCAGCGTTATTGATGGTATTGCTTTTCAGACCAACATTCTCGCACTGAACGCGGCGGTTGAAGCGGCGCGTGCCGGTGAACAAGGCCGTGGCTTTGCTGTGGTTGCGGGCGAAGTGCGTAATCTGGCAAGTCGCAGTGCGCAGGCGGCGAAAGAGATCAAAGCGTTGATTGAGGATTCGGTTTCCCGAGTGGATACCGGGTCCGTATTGGTAGAAAGCGCAGGCGAAACGATGAACGACATCGTAAATGCCGTAACGCGGGTGACCGACATTATGGGCGAGATTGCCTCGGCCTCCGACGAGCAAAGCCGGGGGATTGATCAGGTAGCGCTCGCGGTATCCGAGATGGATCGCGTTACGCAGCAGAACGCCTCGTTGGTACAGGAATCGGCTGCCGCTGCCGCTGCTCTTGAAGAACAGGCCAGCCGCCTGACGCAGTCGGTGTCGACTTTCCGCCTTGCGTCACGTCCGGCGTCGGCTAAGCCGCGCGATACACGATTACCTGCAACGGCGGCCGCATCCTATCCGCGCCAGAACAATGAGCAAGATACGAATTGGGAAACATTTTGACTGATAGTTAAACCGCGGCCAGTGCCGCCCAATGGGAGCGTTGATGTTTAATCGTATTCGAATTTCGACCACGCTGTTTTTGATTTTAATCCTCTGCGGTGTTTTGCAGATTGGCAGTAATGGCTTGTCCTTCTGGGCATTTCGGGACGGTTTTCAGAACCTGAATCAGGTCGAACGAAGTAATCAGCAACGCGCTGCGCTGGCCCAAACCCGCGCTGTGTTATTACAGGCCAGTACGGCCCTTAATAAGGCAGGGACACTAACCGCCCTGAGCTATCCGCCAGAGGATATCAACACGCTGATGACCCTCGCACGTGATAGCCTGGCGCAGTCTGAATTGATGTTTAAACGCTTTATGGCGACATCGGATACGACGGCACAAGGAAAGGCGCTGTTTGGCGCAACGGAGAAAAGTTTCAGTCAATGGCACAGCGCTCTTGCGCATCAGGCCACCTGGCTTGAAAACAATCAGTTGTCAGATTTTCTGACCGCGCCGGTGCAGGCTGCTCAGGATGCTTTTGATGCAAATGTGAATGCGTGGCAGAGCAACATCGATCGCGTGTTGCAAACGGCAGGAGAGCAGAGCCAGCGAAATTACCATATGTCGGGGGTGATTTTCGCCACCATGGTGGTACTGGCGGCACTGCTCACCAGCGGTGCGCTGTACTGGTCGCGCAAGATGATTGTCCAGCCGCTGGCTATCGTGGGCAGTCATTTCGACAGCATTGCCGCGGGTAATCTGGCCCGGCCAGTAGCGGTTTATGGGCGCAATGAGATCTCAGCCATTTTTGCCAGTCTGAAGAAGATGCAGCAGGCACTGCGTGAAACGGTAAGCGAAGTACGCCAGGGCAGCTCAGCCATGCATAGCGGTATTTCAGAAATCGCGATGGGTAATAACGATTTGTCTTCGCGCACTGAACAGCAGGCGGCCGCGCTGGCGCAAACGGCAGCCAGCATGGAACAACTGACCGCCACCGTAGGACAGAATGCGGATAACGCGCGCCAGGCGTCAGGAATTGCCAAAAGTGCGGCAGATACAGCGAATAAAGGCGGCGAACAGACCTCCCGGGTCGCCAGCACCATGCATGAGATTTCCGCGAGCTCGCAGAAAATTGGCGACATCATCGGCGTGATTGACAGCATTGCCTTTCAGACCAATATCCTCGCGCTGAATGCTGCGGTTGAGGCCGCTCGCGCGGGTGAGCAGGGGCGTGGTTTTGCCGTGGTTGCGGGCGAAGTGCGCAATCTGGCAAGCCGTAGCGCACAGGCGGCGAAAGAAATTAAGGGGCTCATTGAGGAGTCTGTCACCCGAGTGCATCAGGGCTCGCAGTTGGTTGATATGGCAGCGCGCACCATGACGGAAATTGTCAGCTCGGTTACCCGGGTTAACGACATCATGGGCGAGATTGCCTCTGCTTCTGATGAACAGCGCAGAGGCATCGAGCAGGTGGCGCAGGCCGTCAGCCAGATGGACTCTGTGACGCAGCAAAACGCCGGGCTGGTGGAAGAAGCCGCATCCGCCACCGGACAACTTGCCATGCAGGCCGATAATCTTTCTGCCTGTGTCGCATTTTTTAAGCTTGAAGAGCAAACCGTAGCAAAACAAGAATTGGCGCAGCCGCAGGTTGTGCCAGTTGTATCCTGAATGTGATTGAGAAGGCGCTATGACATCATCTCTGCCCCCTGGGCAAACGTCATTATTGTTACAGATGACACAGCGCCTCGCGCTGTCTGACGCGCATTTTCGTCGGATATGTCAATTAATCTACCAGCGTGCGGGGATCGTACTGGCCGACCATAAGCGGGACATGGTTTATAACCGCCTGGTCCGCCGTCTGCGAACCCTGGGACTGGATGACTTTGGTCGCTATCTCAGCATGCTGGAAGCTAACCAGAACAGTGCTGAGTGGCAGGCTTTTATTAACTCCCTGACTACCAATCTGACCGCGTTTTTTCGCGAAGGGCATCATTTTCCAGTGCTGTCAGATCATGCTCGTCGGCGCAGCGGTGAATACCGTGTCTGGAGCGCGGCGGCGTCAACCGGAGAAGAGCCGTACAGCATTGCGATTACGCTCGCCGATACCTTAGGTATGGCTCCGGGCCGCTGGCGTGTTTTTGCCAGCGACATTGATACCGAAGTGCTGGAAAAAGCCAGAAGCGGCATCTACCGCCTTGATGAGCTAAAGACGCTGTCACCGCAGCAGCTACAGCGTTATTTCATGCGCGGCACCGGACCGCATGAAGGACTGGTACGCGTTCGGCAGGAACTGGCGGGACATGTTGAATTTTCCAGCGTGAATTTACTGGATAAGCAGTACAACGTGCCAGGCCCCTTCGATGCCATATTTTGCCGTAACGTAATGATCTATTTCGACAAAACGACGCAGCAGGACATTTTGCACCGTTTTGTTCCACTTCTTAAACCAGATGGGCTGCTGTTTGCAGGTCATTCAGAAAACTTTAGCAACCTCGTGCGCGAGTTTAGCTTGCGTGGACAGACGGTGTATGCGCATGCGCCAGGTAAGGATAAAGCATGAGTAAAATCAGGGTTTTATCGGTTGATGATTCTGCACTGATGCGTCAAATCATGACCGAAATTATTAACAGCCACAGTGATATGGAAATGGTGGCGACGGCGCCGGATCCGTTGGTTGCCCGGGATTTAATCAAAAAATTCAATCCCGACGTCCTGACGCTGGATGTGGAAATGCCGCGCATGGACGGCCTCGACTTTCTTGAGAAACTGATGCGTCTGCGTCCGATGCCAGTGGTTATGGTCTCTTCGCTGACCGGTAAAGGTTCTGAGGTCACGCTGCGGGCGCTGGAGTTGGGAGCGATTGATTTTGTCACCAAACCACAGTTGGGGATCCGTGAAGGGATGTTGGCCTACAGCGAAATGATCGCTGAGAAGATCCGCACCGCGTCGCGGGCAAAACTGGCGGCCCACAAACCCATGACGGCACAGGTGACCTTGAAAGCGGGGCCGTTACTCAGTTCTGAAAAACTGCTAGCGATTGGCGCCTCAACCGGAGGAACAGAGGCAATTCGCCATGTACTCCAGCCATTGCCGCTTTCAAGTCCCGGTATTCTTATTACCCAGCATATGCCGCCAGGATTTACCCGCTCATTCGCCGAGCGTCTGAACAAACTGTGTCAGATCACCGTGAAAGAGGCTGAAGACGGGGAGCGCGTGCTCCCAGGGCATGCGTATATCGCCCCTGGTGACAAGCATATGGAACTGGCGCGCAGCGGGGCGAACTACCAGATCAAAATTCATGATGGTCCACCGGTTAACCGGCATCGGCCTTCAGTGGATGTGCTGTTCCATTCGGTGGCAAAACATGCGGGGCGTAATGCCGTGGGAGTGATCCTGACGGGTATGGGCAACGATGGCGCCGCCGGAATGTTAGCGATGAACCAGGCGGGTGCCTGGACCATTGCGCAAAACGAAGCAAGTTGTGTGGTGTTCGGCATGCCGCGTGAGGCCATCAATATGGGTGGCGTAAGCGAAGTGGTCGATCTTAGCCAGGTAAGCCAGCAAATGCTGGCGAAAATCAGTGCCGGACAGGCAATACGTATTTGAATCAGGAGTTTATTTTTTATGGCGGATAAAGAGCTTAAGTTTTTGGTTGTGGATGACTTTTCCACCATGCGTCGCATCGTGCGTAACCTGCTCAAAGAACTGGGTTTCAACAATGTTGAAGAGGCTGAAGACGGTGTGGACGCGCTGAATAAGCTGCAGGCTGGGGGATTTGGTTTTGTCATTTCCGACTGGAATATGCCGAACATGGATGGCCTGGAACTGCTGAAAACCATTCGCGCTGATGGCGGAATGTCGGCCCTGCCGGTGCTGATGGTTACGGCAGAAGCGAAGAAAGAGAATATCATTGCGGCGGCACAGGCTGGCGCCAGTGGCTATGTCGTGAAACCGTTCACGGCGGCGACGCTAGAAGAGAAACTCAATAAAATCTTTGAGAAACTGGGCATGTGAGGGTGTGATAATGATGATGCAACCACAAATTAAACCTGCTGACGAACATTCAGCCGGGGACATCATCGCGCGCATCGGCAGTTTGACCCGAATGCTGCGCGACAGCCTGCGTGAACTGGGGCTGGATCAGGCCATTGCCGAAGCGGCAGAAGCGATTCCCGATGCCCGCGATCGTCTCGATTACGTTGTGCAGATGACCGCACAGGCGGCAGAGCGCGCGTTGAACAGTGTGGAAGCTTCGCAGCCGCACCAGGACGCGATGGAAAAAGGGGCCAAAGACCTGACCAAACGCTGGGATGAATGGTTCGAAAATCCGATCGAGCTGTCTGACGCCCGTGAACTGGTCACCGATACCCGCCAGTTCCTGGGTGATGTGCCAGGGCATACGAGCTTTACTAACGCTCAACTGCTGGACATCATGATGGCGCAGGATTTCCAGGACCTCACCGGTCAGGTCATCAAGCGCATGATGGATGTTATCCAGGAGATTGAACGTCAGCTGCTGATGGTTCTGCTGGAAAACATTCCAGAGCAGGGCGCTCGTCCAAAACGTGAAAACGAAAGCTTGCTTAACGGCCCGCAGGTTGACACCTCAAAAGCCGGCGTGGTGGCAAGTCAGGATCAGGTTGACGACCTGCTGGATAGCCTCGGGTTCTGATCCGTAGCGTTTTTATTTGCTGGCCCGGCAGGCGCTCGCCGCCGGGCATTCTAACCGATAACGGCTTGCGCGTTATCCGGCCTACAGATACCTATCGTTCTCTTTACTTAATATCCATTTTTACGGTGACGTTGCCTTCATATTTACCGGCTACCGGTTTCCTCTCGGTGGTGCTCACTGGGGCGGCGGTCATTTTAATTACGCCGTTGCCCTGTTCATCCAGGGTTATCGGGAAGTCAAACGAGCCATCGAGCTTGACGGCTGTATCGTTGTCGTCATACATCCTGACGCCGATATCGTCGCGGCCTAACATTTTGGCAATGTAGCCGTCGCTGCCGCTATTCCCGTGGTCGGCGGTTAGGGTCATTTTGATTTTGTCCTGATTATCTGTGGCGGGATTGTCACAATGGTAAGAGATATCGACCGATTTAATGCCATTAGCAGGCGGAACGCCTGGCGTGGTAAATGCGCTGGTAGTGAGAACCGGAAACTCAACCTCAATCTGACTCCCCGCGTTAATGGTGCAACTGAGCGGGGCGCGGAGAACGCCGCCGAGGCGAATCTCGGACACCTTCTCAGGTACGGTACAGCCGTTAGGATTGTTGCTGGAACCGTAGTACAGGCAGGCATAGTTTTCCACGACGGTTTGTGGCTGGAAAATCTCTTCACCAAACACCGGTTTTTTAAGATAGAAAGTGGCGGCAATGACATTCCACTGAAACTGGCGTTTTACCGTGCTGGCGCCGACAGGCCGGGTTTCATCACTGCATACGGATTGCTGTGATTCCGTGGATTTTGTGTTGGCGTCGGCATATTTCTTCATGGTCCGGTTGGGGGTGTAATCGGTAATGTCGATATTGACCATGTTATTACCATCCTGGTGATTGATGGCATCAGGATATCCTGCCAGCTTAACATCCAGCTTTTCGGTGAGGAAACCAACGCCCTCTCTTGAAGTCCCTGACGGTAATGGACTACCAGCAAAAGATATGGAATAAACAGTGGCCCCGCTGTCGATTGGCATGTTTGATGGGCAGCGACAGTTGGCGGTGATAGGCCCACCCGCAGAGACAATGTGTCCCGCATTGTGTGTCATTCCGGAAAGATTGTTGGCCGCCACGACGTCTTGTTCGATATGGGTCGTATAGATGCCCGGCGAGCTAAAGCAGCTTTGTAGTGGCGTAGCTGCGCAAGATCCTGCGGCGCTGAAGAGTATCAGACCGGCGAGCCCGCGCTTTTGGTTAAGGCTGAGCATGTTTTTTCTCCTGAAGACACTGTGCGCGCGTGTTACGTATTCCCGTTGGGTTGTTACTATCAGAATCGGTTGCCAGAGCCAGCGTTGCACGGCACTGCTGTTCTGGCCCATCGCCCCATTTCACCGTAATGGTCATGCCATCGGTGATACCTGCCAGGTAGAGCACGCCGTTTTCATCGACAATACCGGTTTGTGTTTGCCCATCGACACTAGCAAACGCGCCAAAGGGGACGGGACTGCCGCTTTCACGCCGCAAGGTGACCAGTACACGATAACCAACCCAGGTGCTGAAATGGGCGGTGACGGCTGCGTTGCGGGTGGGAACCACGGTGACGACGGTGGCATTGGTATCGACATCATCCGGCAATGTGGTGGTGTCCAGCACAATGCGATTTTCCTGATAGGCGGAAAGGGATGGAATGATCGCGTTGCCAAAGCTATCGCTCTGCACGCCACGCTGATTCTGAAAGCGCAAGCCGGAAGCCTCATCGGTATCGACGATGGCAAATTCGCTACTTAACGGCTGTGCCAGGGTGACGCCGTGAGGATGCGCCACTACGGCGCCGCTGACGCTGTAGCTGATCTGTCGGGAATCGTCAGACGCATAATAATAGCCGCCGCTTAAGTTGGCGTACTGCGAGCGGTAGGTGCTGTAAATGCTGCTGTTACCCGTGCCGTCATGGTTGGTGTGGCTCTGCTGTAGTGAATAACTCAAGCGCTGGTCGTCAAGTAATGTGCCGCCCAGCCCAACATTCTGGTTGGTATCGCCGCGTTGGCTGTTGCTGATGTTATAGCTCGCCCAGCTATTCGGCAGCCAGCGGCTCAGCGGCACACTAAGGCTGAAGGAGACGATTCGATCGCTGTCGCTATCGTCATTTTTGCTGTAGGTATAGGCCAGATGGTAGCTGATGCCGTTGACGGTGGTGCTAAAGCCTGCGGATAAATTACGTTCTTTGCGTGAGGTTCCCCAGTAATCCTGTTGGTAGCCGTTAAGATACAGGCTGCTGGAGAAAATGCTTTGGCTGATGCTGGCCTGAACGCGGTTACGTTTATTGTACTGATAGCGCCAGTCATCATCGCCATTATCATCTATTCTCTGATTGGCATCAGCAAAGCTGTAATAGCCGCTGGTGGAATAACGATAACTGGCCAGTGTGATGTTGGTGTCGGTAGTTTCAATATTTTTGCTGTACAGCAAGCGGTAAGACTGCCCATCGTGCTGTTCACCGTTATCCAGCGTGGTTTTTGCCCAGGTGACATCTGCGGAAACAGATCCAATAGTGCCCAGCGCGACGCCGACGCCGCCAACGCCAGCCTGATAATCCTCCGCAGCCGTTAGCCCACCAAACAACGTGAAAATATTGTTCAGACCATAAATGGCGCTGCCCTGCACAAACATCGGCTCTTTGTCGCCGCTGTTGTTATTGGCACGATAACGGGCGGCAGTGACTTCATATTTTACCCGACCAGGGCGTAGCATGACCGCCACGCTGGAGTAGGGTTGGGTAAAGTGGCGCTCGCTGCCATCGGCTTCTTTAATCGTTACTTCCATGTCACCGCTGTTAGAGGTGGACGAGATATCGTTAATTTCAAACGCCCCTGGCGCGACGTTAGCCTGATAAATCAGGTAGCCATTTTGCCGCACGGAGACTTCAGCATTGCTGTTGGCAATACCGCGAATGGTTGGCGCGAAGCCTCGCTGGCTAAAGGGCAGCATATTCTCGTCGGAAGCGAGGTTAACGCCCTGATATTGCACGCTGTCGAACACCTCACCACGGGTGCTGTTTTCACCAGCGGTGAACTGAGACTTGAGAAATTGTACGTCATGCTGAATATAAGTTTGCAGCGACTGCCAGGACTGCTCATCGTCGTTTTTGTCCCAGGTGGCATAATTACGCAACCGCCAGCCGCCAAGATTTAGCCCACTTTGTAGGTTCAGGTATTGGTTTTTGTCAGTGCCGCCATTGCCGCTGTCATTTTGCGAGCCAGAAAATGCATAGTTGGCAAACAGAACCGGCACGCCGTTGTCCCAGCGCGAAGGATCTACCGAGCCGCGGCTGTGTTCATCCAGCGCCGCCTGCGGCATACTGATACGCAGCATCATGGCGTTAAAATCGAAGATCGCCGTGGCTGCCGTAATGTACTCCCCCAGTGCTTTGGGCAGTGGTTTATCAGTGGGCAGTGCGGCCAGTTCGCTAAAGGCCTCCACGCGTACGCCCCAGTCGCGCAGCATCGCGGGGGTAATCTGCGGCTGTAATTCGCCGCTGGCGTCGTTGAGGTAGTTGATATCCTGCTGTTTTGAACGCTGCTTGTTAATCACAATCGTTGATGAGTAAGCCCCGGGGAGCTGCGCTTTATTGTTGGAAAACAATGATAGATCAACATCCTCGTGCAGCGCCGCATCGCCTTCCAGCCCGGTGGGTGGAAAGTAGTATTCGCGGGCGTACGGCTGAGTTGAGAACAAAAGCAGAACCGCACCTAGCGCTTGTAATAGCGGGTTGAGCCGCCAGTGTGGCTGGGGCTGTGTCAACGTTTTTACCATTCGAATTATCCCTTCGACAGCGAGGTAGTAAAGGGAGGGGTCGCGTTGCCGTAATCGCTAATACAGCGCCAGGTGACCGATTGCCCGTTGGCATTGGCCGGTAGCGGGATCTCCGCGCTGCTTTTTGGTGTCACCATGTCGGCTTTTTTAAGCAGTGTGCCACCCAGCTTCACAGAGTCGAAGATGCTGTGGAAAGCTCCCTCGTTGACCACGCGCAGGACGTTGCCGTTACGGCTAAAACGCAGGTTTTTGCAGTTTTCGCCCGGCGAACCTGCCAGACCTTTGGGGCGAAAGAACAGTTTGAGTCGGGTTTTATAAATCAGCCGGAGGACGTTTTTGTCGATACTGCCATCTTCTTTGGCGACGGCGGGTATCGTACGGACGTTAATGTAAAATAGTGACTCTTTGTCCTGGGCGACGGCTGCGCCTGACCAGGCGATACGCAGGTTTTGCTCTTTTTGCGGGTCAAGGCGAAACAGCGGAGGGGTAATAATAAAGGGGCCACGGGTTTTCCCGTCGCCGGTGTCGGTCCATGACTGAACCAGCCACGGTAATTCGTTATCCTCGTTAGCGAGCGATAATGCGACCTCTTTTTTATTGGCATCGTAAACGACACGGGTGCGACCAATACGAATACCTGCTGCATCGCAGGGAGCCACGGTGCTAATGATAAGAGGCAGCAGCAAAAAAGCAGATGAAATTATTTTACGCATCGCAAATCCCTGCGAAATAGCGAAAGAACCCGTTAAACAGAGCCAATGGCGACTGGCTCTGTTTAATATTAAACAACGGTCTGTATTGCGGTGTGATTAACGATAGACAATATTCACGGTCATATCGGCGTCTGCCGCACCCGCGGTAGTGACCGCTGCGAAGGATTTATAGCGGGCATTAAACTCAGCAATAATGGCATCACCCGCTGTATCGGGCAGGTCGATATAGACCTGGCCTTCGGTGGCGTCCATCGTTAACAATGTCGTATCTGCACCCGCAGGTGAAACGGCAATACCCACACCGGTGGCAACTGGGTTACTGCCGCCAGGGTTTTCAGCCGCGGCGGTAATCGCGCTGACATCCAGTAAGCTGGAGCTGCCTGTTAACGCGTGGGTGCCTTGAAAGGTGAGTTGCACTTGTGGCAGACCTGTGGTGGCAACCGGGCAGTTTTTCAGCACAATAGTAAACGGTTTCAACGGCGACTCGGTACCTACGTTGCCTTCGTTAAACAACGACGTTGGATAAGTCCCTAAAGGAACGGTGCTATCGGTATCTGTATCGCCCTCAATGACACAACTTGGCTCTATCAGTTCACCGGTGAAATGAATCTTTCCGGCATTGGCTTCATCAGCGAATGCACTACTGGTGGTCGCCATCGTGAGAATGACTGCGGATATTAATTTATAACGTAACTTCATGTTAACAAACTCCATCTGTTAATAATATTATTAATCCATTCACTGTAATTCTACTTAAGAGATTGATAATCTTTTAGTGAATAGCGTAACCGGTGTATCAATCCCTGCTATTAGATATAAGCCTTGCTGATTTTTGCGGATTATAATTTGATTTCTTTTTTTATCAATAGCGCATAAGATCTATTTTTAATTGTTTGGTGATATTTATGTGTTAATGTTTATTAATTTGTTTTTAATATGGTGTGGGGTGTGCGTTTATTATAAAATAATAAATGTAAATCCTATGGTGCGTAAACAGTTCGCGTAGAATGATTCACCTATATAGATTCCCTTCACTAATAGCCTACGAGAACCGGTTGAATGCCTGGATGAAGTGGGTTCATCTGCACGGCGTATATCCTCTTTTTTATGCCATAACTTGGCGGTTATTTGCCGAAATGATGCTGAGGTCACAGCAGGTTACGCCTGAGTGACAGTGCGATATATAGACTTGTCATAATAATTGCAGTTAAATGGTTATCGGTGCAAGGCAATATATTATGTCAGTAGGTTATTTATCGATATCCCGAGTGTTTTTACTCGAATAGCGGCGGGGGAGATATGCGAATTTTACGTGAGAATGATTTTTTTCATTCAGAGCAACATGCGTTTTGTCTTTTTTCGATGAATAACCAATTAATGGAAGGTGTGCACGGGCATGATTTTGATGAATTGGTGATTGTCCGTAGCGGTAGCGGGTTTCATATTATTAATGACTTGGTTCGTTTTATCTGTCAGGGTGACTTTTTTTTAGTGACCGCTAACGATACCCATAGTTATGTTTCAACTAATAATCTGTCGGTTATTAATATATTGATTCGTCGCCCGCGCAGTTTTCATTTTTTACAGCACATTGATAATTTGCTCGATTGTATAAAAGAAAAACTTCTACAGCCTACCGCGCTGGCGTTAACTCAGGGAGCGCTGGCGCGTATTGAGGTATTGAGCCAGGAGATAATCTCACGTAACGAGAGTAACTATGACGTGCTCTATTTTTCATTGTGTGAAGTCGCTTTGCTGAACATCATCAACACGCTTTGCCAGTGCGACCGCCAAACCGAGGCGCTTAGTCCTGATGAGCGAGGGCGAGCCAACCTGATCCGTATGCTCAAGACCAGTAGCTTGCGTCATTTGGACTGGAATATGTTGAGTGATGATAACGGTGTTGCCAGGCGCACGATGTATCGCTTAATTAAGCGAGTGACCGGTTATACTCCGGTTAAATTCCAGATGTTGTATCGTGTATTAAAAGCTCAAGAATTACTGCGCACTACGGATAAAACCATCAGTGAAATTGCGGCACGTTGTGGTTTTATGAATGCGATCAGGTTGACTGAATCGTACCGACGGTATTTTCATTATCCTCCAAGCCATGAACGTGAACTTCATTCACGAGTTTTAATAGCGATTTAATTGTTAGGTTAATAACAATAAAAAATTATTACTACCATCCATCGTGACGGGGGTAGGCCATACGCTTATTTCTCGCCTTACTGTCTGTAAATTTAAGGGAATCGTTATGTCAAAAAATAAAACACCTAACCCCTGGTATATTGGAGTGGTGTCTGGAATGGCATCATATATTGATTCGGCGGCTATTGTTTCCAGTGGTACAGCCTTAGTCATTTATCAAAAAACAATGGGTATTACTGCACTACAAATTGGCATTTTATCTGGATTATTAACGCTGAGTATTGCCGCTGGGGCTTTTGGTGGCGGTCGTCTTGGAGACCGTATTGGTCGTCGTAATGTTTTTATTATTACGATGGCGATGATTTTTATCGGCACGCTGGCGCTGGCCTTTGGTTTGAACTTCCCGTTCCTGGTGCTGGGCACACTCTTGGTGGGGCTGGCGACAGGGGCTGATTTACCCGTCTCTCTGGCGACTATCTCCGAAGCGGCGAACGATGAAAACCGCGGCAAGATTATCGGCTTGTCCAATTTACTCTGGCTGGTGGGAATTGGCGCCACGATGGGGATCTCCGCTATCGTCGGCGACTGGGGGGTGATTGGCGCGCAAATCATGTATATGCACGTTGGGCTGGTGGCGGTTGTGCTGATGATCCTGCGTTGGTCTATCCCTGAGTCGCCGCTGTGGTTGGCGGCAAAGGATGAACTGCGTCGTGGCATCGCCACCGTGCGGGCGCAGAAAACCGGCTGGCGCGATCTGCTCGAAGGCAAATACCTGTGGCCGTTTATCTCGCTGTGTATCTTTTATACCTTTACCAATCTGGCGGCCAATACCGGCGGGCAGTTTGGGGCTTATGTAGCGGTAAATGTGGTGGGCATTTCGGTCAGCACGCACTCGCTGTGGGGGCTGTTGATTCTGCCAGTGAGCGTGGCGTCTGGGTTGATGTTTATGCGCGTCGTTGATACCTCAAAACGGGTTCCATTCTTTATTTTTGGCGCGGTGATGATGTCCGGTGGTTATTTCGTGCCGGTGCTGTTTAATTTCTCGCCACTCTCCTGGTTCTGCTGCCTGCTGTTTACCAATATCGGCACAGGATTTGCCTTCGAAGGCATCATGAAAGTGTGGGCGCAAGAGTCATTCCCCACCATGCTACGCGCCACCGCGCAAGGAGTGATTGTCGGTGTCGCCCGTCTGACCTGCGGCTTGTTGGCGTTCGTCACTCCTGTGCTGTTGAGCGCGGGGCCGGTGGTTCTTTATTGCCTGCTGACGGCGATTGTGGCGATAGGCATGGTTATCGGCTGGCTGTGCTTCCACGGCAAGCAACGTAATGAATTTAATGCAGAAACAGAAATGGTGGCGACGCCTGATAACGGACAGGCGTCGCACGATACTTTGCGGGCCAAAGCCTGAATATGAGCCACTGAGGGAAAAATTATGTTGGCAGTAGAAAAGATTACGCTCAACTATGAAACCACGCTGACGGGCTGCGAAACGCTGCCGGTTTTCGGCTGGATAATCACCAGTACCTTGCGCGATGTACAGCAGCGTAGCTGGCGTTTGCAACTGTCGGCGCAAGAAGATTTTGCCCAATGCCTGTTTGACAGCGGCGAAATGCACGATGACCGCTCCAGTAATATCGAATTGCCCGACGTCGCCTGCCAGCACTCGACGCGCTATTTTGTGCGGGTGCATATTACCGACAACCACGGTGAAGAGAGCGGCTGGAGCCCGGCGGCAACGTTTATTACCGGCCTGCCAGCGCAAGCGTGGCAAGGGGTGTTTATCTCGGCTGAAACGCCGCAGGATAAAGACAACTCAAAAGGCACGTTGTTGCGCCATGCGTTCAGTTTGCCCGACGGTGATGACATTGTTTCGGCGGTGGTACACGCCAGCGCGCTGGGGCTGTACCAACTGTGGATCAACGGCGAAAAAGTCGGGCGTGATGAGTTATCGCCCGGCTGGACGAGCTACCACCACCATCTGTTGTATCAAACCTGGGATGTGACCGAGCACCTGCGAGAAGGCGAAAACGTGATTGGCGCGATGGTGGGAGCGGGTTGGTATAAAGGGGATATGAGCTTCAACCGCTATCGCAACTATTACGGCCAGCAGACGGGGTTTATTTGCCATATGGTGGTGACGCTCCGCGATGGTAGCCAGCGGATAATCGCCACGGATGCACACTGGCAGGGCTGCGATGACGCGATTTTGTTTGCTGAAATTTATGATGGCGAAGTGTATGACGCACGTCGGGAGCAGCGCGGCTGGAGCGAGCCAGCGTTTAGCGCCGGGCATTGGCGTGCGGTGACGACGCTTGCGGCAGAGACTTCGGTGCTGCAACCGCAAACGGCCTGCCCGGTACAAGAAATAGAACGGCTTGCGCCGTGCTCAATCATCACGACGCCAAAAGGCGAGACGGTGCTTGATTTTGGCCAGAACCTCAGCGGCTGGGTGGAGTTTCGGGTGCGCGGTGCGGCAGGTGAGCGCGTGGTGCTGCGCCATTTTGAAGTGCTGGATGCCGAAGGCAATGTTTATCTGGCGAACCTGCGCACCGCCAAACAGTGCATTGATTACACCTTACGCGGCGATGGCGAAGAATGTTATCACCCGCATTTTACCTTTCAGGGTTTCCGTTATGTGCTGATTGAACGTTGGCCTGGCACGCCGACGCGGGATGATTTTGTCGCGGTCGTGCTGCATTCCGCGATGACGCCGACGGGTCACATTGAAACCTCAAACGCGGATCTCAACCAACTGCATCACAACATCATGTGGGGGCTTAAGGGCAATTTCGTCGATATCCCAACCGACTGCCCGCAGCGCGATGAACGTCTGGGATGGACGGGCGATGCGCAAATTTTCTGCCGCACCGCCAGTTATCTGATGCAGACGCGCACTTTTTTTGCCAAATGGCTGACCGATCTTCAGCATGACCAAACGCCGGAGGGCGGTGTGCCGCACGTCATTCCCGATATCCTCACCGGCAAATGCGACAACGACCGCTTTTTATCCCACGGGCGCACCCATTCCGCCGCAGCCTGGGCCGATGCGGCGGTGATTAACCCGTGGACGCTGTACCTGATGTACGGCGATAAACAGACGCTGGCCCGCCAGTACAAAAGCATGAAAGCCTGGGTGGAGTTTATGCATGACAACGCTGTTGAGAACCAGTGGTCGTGGAAACTGCAGTTTGGCGATTGGGTTGCGCTGGATGCCAAAGAGGGCAGCTATTTTGGCGCAACGCCGAATGAACTGACCTGCATGGCCTACTATGCGTTGTCCACGCTGCTGCTGGCGAAATCAGCCAAAGCACTGGGAAATGACGTTGACCACACTCATTATCAGGCGCTGCATACCGCGATTGTCGAAAGCTTCCGCAATGAGTTTTTTACCGCCACCGGGCGGCTGGCGGCACGCACGCAAACGGCGCATATTCTGGCGCTTTACTTCCAGTTAGTGCCGGACGCGCACCGCGAGCGCACCGTGCAAACGCTGCTGGAACTGCTGGCGGAAAATGACGGTCATCTGGTGACGGGGTTTGTCGGCACCCCCTATTTCTGTCACGCATTGAGCGAAAACGGGCAGGCCGACGCGGCGTGGCAATTGCTGATGGAAGAGGACTTCCCAAGCTGGTTGTATCAGGTAAAGGCCGGGGCGACGACGATTTGGGAACACTGGGATGGCGTGAAACCGGATGGCACAATGTGGAGCCCGGACATGAACTCTTTCAACCATTATGCCTACGGGGCGATCGGTGAATGGCTGTATCGCGTGGCGGCGGGAATAAATACCGAAGAACACGCGCCGGGCTTTAAATCTTCTGTACTGCGGCCTGTTCCGGGCGGTGGCCTGACATGGCTGAAAGCGCGATACGGCTCGGTATATGGTGATATTGCCGTCTACTGGACGCAGGAACCGGCGCGCGATGGCTTGCAGACCATCACTCTTGAGGTAGATATTCCGCCGAATACTCACTCAATGGTGATCCTCGATGGCGCACAAACGCTGCTCGATACCGATGGCCTCGACTTCGCGCCAGTAGACGGCGGCTATGGCGCGCAGGTGGGATCGGGCCATTATCGCGTTATCTGGCAGCGCTAACCGCGTTATTGTCACGGCAGCGTTCGCGCTGTCGTGGCAAACGAACGCTCGAATTCCTCTGTTTTCGTTTCGCTATTCGACGCATTGGCAATGGTTGCGGTCGCGATAATACTCGTGACCGTGACGACGAGAGTAATGCCGTGGCAGAAGAAAGCGACGACGACAAAACAGAAGCCCCCACACCCCACCGACTTGAAAAAGCACGGGAAGAAGGGCAGGTCCCCCGATCCAAAGAACTGACCTCACTGCTTATTTTGCTGGTGGGCGTGTGCATTATCTGGATTGGCGGGGAGTCGCTTGCCCGCAGACTGGCCGGTATGCTGTCGGCCGGATTACGTTTTGACCACAGTATGGTCAATGACCCTAACCTGATCCTCAGCCAAATCATCCTGCTGATTAAAGACGCGATGATTGCGCTGTTACCGTTGATTACCGGCGTCGTTCTGGTGGCATTAATCTCCCCGGTGATGCTTGGCGGCTTGATTTTCAGCGGTAAATCTCTGCAGCCCAAGTTCTCTAAGCTGAATCCGTTGCCGGGCATTAAACGCATGTTTTCAGCGCAAACCGGGGCGGAACTGCTCAAAGCGATACTGAAGTCCACGCTGGTGGGGAGCGTGGCCGGATTTTATCTCTGGCATAACTGGCCGGCGATGATGCGTTTGATGGCGGAATCGCCGATTACGGCGATGGGCAACGCTCTGGATTTAGTTGGCATGTGCGCGCTGTTGGTGGTGCTTGGCGTTATTCCGATGGTGGGGTTCGACGTTTTTTTCCAGATTTACAGCCATCTGAAAAAGCTGCGCATGTCGCGTCAGGATATCCGTGACGAATTTAAGCAAAGCGAAGGCGACCCGCACGTTAAGGGCAAAATACGCCAAATGCAGCGCGCGGCCGCGCAGCGTCGCATGATGGCGGATGTGCCGAAAGCGGACGTGATTGTTACCAACCCCACGCACTATTCGGTGGCGTTGAAGTATGACGAGAACAAAATGAGCGCGCCGAAAGTTGTTGCCAAAGGCGCGGGGCTGGTGGCGCTGCGCATTCGTGAGATTGGCGCTGAACATCGAGTCCCTACGTTAGAAGCGCCGCCGCTGGCGCGTGCGCTATACCGTCATGCTGAGATTGGTCAACAAATACCGGGTCAATTATATGCCGCCGTTGCCGAAGTGCTGGCATGGGTATGGCAGCTAAAACGCTGGCGTCTCGCCGGCGGCAAGCGTCCACCACAACCTGAAAACCTTCCGGTGCCTGAAGCACTGGATTTCATGAACGAGAAGAATACTGATGGCTAATCTGGTCGCGATGTTGCGTTTGCCCAGCAACCTGAAATCCACGCAACTGCAAATCCTTGCCGGACCGATCCTTATCCTGCTGATCCTGTCGATGATGGTGTTGCCGTTGCCGGCTTTCGTCCTCGATTTGCTGTTCACGTTTAACATTGCGCTGTCGATCATGGTGCTGCTGGTGGCGATGTTCACCCAGCGTACGCTGGAGTTTGCCGCATTCCCGACGATTTTGCTGTTTACCACATTATTACGCCTCGCCCTGAACGTTGCGTCGACGCGTATCATTTTAATGGAAGGGCATACCGGCGCGGCGGCGGCGGGAAAGGTGGTTGAAGCTTTTGGTCACTTCCTCGTGGGCGGTAACTTTGCGATCGGTATCGTGGTCTTCGTTATTCTCGTCATTATCAACTTTATGGTTATCACCAAAGGTGCCGGACGTATCGCCGAGGTTGGCGCGCGCTTCGTGCTGGATGGTATGCCCGGCAAGCAGATGGCGATTGATGCGGATTTGAATGCGGGTCTGATTGGCGAAGATGAAGCCAAAAAACGACGCTCGGAGGTGACGCAGGAAGCGGATTTCTACGGCTCTATGGATGGTGCGAGTAAATTCGTACGTGGAGATGCCATCGCCGGTATTTTGATCATGGTGATCAACGTGGTCGGCGGTCTGTTAGTCGGGGTGTTGCAGCATGGTATGAGCATGGGTAGCGCAGCGGAAAGTTATACCCTGCTGACCATTGGTGACGGGCTGGTGGCGCAAATTCCTGCGCTGGTAATCTCCACCGCGGCGGGGGTTATCGTGACCCGCGTGAGTACCGACCAGGACGTAGGCGAACAGATGGTGACCCAACTGTTCAGTAATCCTAGTGTCATGCTGCTTAGTGCGGCGGTGCTTGGTCTTTTGGGTCTGGTTCCGGGCATGCCGAACCTGGTGTTTTTGATGTTTACCGCCGCGTTACTGGGTCTGGCCTGGTGGATGCGTGGTCGTGAGCAAAAAGCCCCGGATGAGCCGCAGCCGGTGAAAATGCCGGAAAACAACTCCGTGGTGGAAGCAACATGGAATGACGTACAGCTGGAGGATTCCCTGGGGATGGAGGTAGGCTACCGCCTGATCCCAATGGTGGACTTTCAGCAAGATGGCGAGTTGCTGGGGCGAATTCGCAGTATTCGTAAGAAATTTGCCCAGGATATGGGTTTTCTGCCGCCGGTGGTACATATCCGCGACAATATGGATCTGCAGCCGGCCCGCTATCGTATTTTGATGAAAGGGGTGGAAATTGGCAGCGGTGACGCCTATCCGGGACGCTGGCTGGCCATTAACCCTGGTACTGCCGCCGGGTCACTGCCGGGCGAGAAAACGGTCGATCCGGCTTTCGGTCTGGACGCTATCTGGATTGAAAGCGCATTGAAGGAACAGGCGCAGATTCAGGGCTTTACGGTTGTTGAAGCCAGTACCGTTGTCGCCACGCACCTTAATCACCTGATTGGGCAGTTCGCTGCTGAGCTGTTTGGCCGTCAGGAGGCGCAACAGCTACTGGATCGCGTCTCGCAGGAGATGCCAAAACTGACGGAAGACCTGGTCCCGGGCGTCGTGACGCTCACTACGCTGCATAAAGTGCTGCAGAACTTACTGGATGAGAAAGTACCGATTCGCGATATGCGCACCATTCTCGAAACGCTGGCTGAACATGCACCGCTGCAAAACGATCCGCATGAGCTTACCGCGGTGGTACGTGTTGCGTTGGGACGCGCCATCACTCAGCAGTGGTTCCCGGGTAATGAAGAGGTTCAGGTTATCGGCCTTGATACCCCGCTCGAACGTTTGCTTCTGCAGGCGCTGCAGGGCGGCGGCGGTCTGGAGCCGGGTCTTGCAGACCGACTGCTGGCCCAGACTCAGGAAGCGCTGTCCCGTCAGGAAATGTTGGGTGCGCCGCCGGTCTTGCTGGTCAACCACGCGTTGCGTCCGTTACTGGCACGCTTTTTACGTCGCAGCATTCCGCAACTGGTGGTGTTATCGAACATGGAGCTGTCTGACAACCGCCATATCCGTATGACGGCGACTATTGGAGGTAAGTAATGCGTAAATTACTGTGGTTGTTGTTTTTTCCTCTGGTAGCGCAGGCTGCCGGAGAAGGCGCCTGGCAGGCCAGCGGTATGGGGATTACTTTAAATCACCGCGGCCAGTCAGCCTCGTCTTCACCTCTGACGCCCAGCCAGCCGGTCTCGGGGTTGATGACGCTGGTGGCCTGGCGCTATGAGCTCAATGGCCCAACGCCCGCGGGTTTACGGGTGCGTTTATGTTCTCAGTCCCGCTGTGTTGAGCTGGACGGGCAAAGCGGGACCACCAACGGATTCAATAATGTTCCCGCCATCGAACCGATGCATTTTGTCTGGGAAGTACCCGGTGGCGGTCGCCTGATCCCCGCCTTACAGGTTCAGAGCAATCAGGTGATTGTGAACTATCGTTAACGCCTCCCTTCATTCCGGCCAGCAGCAGAAACTGCTGGCTGCTTCGCAATTCTAGTCCGCCTCTTTGATTAAATAGAAACGCTGTTTTATAAAATAGGTGACATACGTTGCCGGACTCTTTGTGCTGTTGCCATTTCACGAATACCCCTGGCAAAAATAGAAAGGTTTCACTTGCTGTTAGCTTTTACTGTGGCCCTGTAAGGAGGCCCAATGTCAAAGCGAGGATTGCGGGGCCTCCCAATAATGTGCAGGGGTAACGGCAATGAATACACGTAAAATTGGGTTGGTTAACTATTTTGCCTACGGTTCGGGGGATTTTTTAGGCGCAGGCACCACGGCGTTAACCGCGGCCTGGCTACTCTATTTTTACACGACGTTCTGTGGCCTGACGCCAATCGAAGCAACCTTTATCTTCGCTACCGCCAGGGTGTTGGATGCCGTTGTTAGCCCATTAATGGGTTTTTTAACCGATAACTTTGGCTCCACCTGGCTCGGCAAACGCTTTGGGCGACGCAAGTTTTTTATTCTGTTGGGGATACCCTGTGTCTTTAGCTACTCACTAATGTGGGTGGGTGATATGGGGTTCTGGTACTACCTGCTCACCTATCTGATTTTTGACGTGGTCTACACCATGATTCTGGTGCCATACGAAACGCTGGTACCCGAAATGACCGATGACTTTAAACAGAAAACCAAATTCTCCGGCGCGCGCATTTCGATGGCGCAAATGTCTGCCATTCTGGCCTCATTCTTACCTGGCGTTCTGCTGACGCTGTTTGGCAAGGACAACCCCGTCTCTTTTTTCTACGCCAGCCTGGTGTTTTCTGTGCTGTGTGCACTGATGCTGACCTTCGTCTGGTTCTTTACCTGGGAACGCCCACGGGAAGAGTGGACTGAGGCGGCGCTGCGAGCCGAAGAAGAGAAGAAAAGCCTGACCTTGAGTCAGAGTATGAACCGTTTATTTGTGGAACTGAGTTCAACACTGCGCATCCGTATCTTTCGCCAGCATTTAGGAATGTATCTTGGCGGCTATATTGCCCAGGACGTCTTTAACGCCGTCTTTACTTACTATGTGGTGTTTGTGCTGATGCAGGAAGCATCGATGGCGTCAAACCTGCTGGGTACGATGGCTATCTTCCAGTTTATTGCCGTTATCGCCATGATCCCATTGTGCATCCGTTTCGGGCCTGCGCCGTCTTATCGCATGGTGGTCGTCCTGTTTGGCCTCAGTTCACTCTCCTATGCGGGGCTGTATTACGCCGGATTAAGCGATGTTTATTCTCTGTTGCTATTGGTTTCCGCCGTTGCGGGTTTAGGACGCGGTGGTATCAACTACGTTCCCTGGAATATCTACACCTATATTGCCGACGTTGACGAAGTGATTACCGGTCAGCGTCGGGAAGGGATCTTCGCCGGCATTATGACGTTAACGCGAAAAGCGTCGCAGGCTGGAGCGGTGATGCTGGTGGGGATTGTGATGCAGTTGTCTGGTTTTGTCTCCGGTCAGAGCGCACAACCCGCGGCGGTCAGCCATACCATCCTGTTAATTCTGAGCTGCGGAACGCTGATTGTTCTGGCGCTGGGTTTCCTGGTTTCCTTGCGCTTCAAACTGAACCTGCAAACGCACAGCACCCTGCGTGAAGAGACAGCAAAAATGCGTGAGTCCGGGCAACCCGTGCTGGAAGGACTTTCCGCTAAAGGACGCGCGACCGTAGAGATGCTATCGGGCATGCCTTATGAATCACTTTGGGGTAACAACAATATTGGTTACCTGAATCGTAATAAACCAGCGGCACCAAAACTGGAAAAGGGTGCTGTATTGAATTCGACATTGACAGAGGTTAAGTAAATGATTGTTTATCCGGTTAAACACAGTCCATTGTTGCGCCAGCCAGAACATTTTATTGCCAGGGATGAATTAAAAGCGTTGATCAAAAAGGTGACGCATAACCTGGTCAATATTCATGATGAGACCGGCGAGTTCTTGCTACGTCTGGATGACGGACGCGTTATTGATACCAAAGGCTGGGCGGGATGGGAGTGGACGCACGGCATCGGCTTGTACGGGATGTATCAGTATTATCAGCAAACCGGCGATGCCACGATGCGCGATATTATCGACAGCTGGTTTGCCGATCGCTTTGCGGAAGGTGCAACGACCAAAAACGTCAACACCATGGCGCCGTTTTTAACGCTGGCATATCGCTATGAAGAGACGCGTAATCCCGCGTATCTGCCGTGGCTCGACAGCTGGGCTGAGTGGGCAATGCATGATATGCCGCGTACCCAATTCGGCGGTATGCAGCACATTACGCTGGCGGAAGAAAATCACCAGCAGATGTGGGATGACACGTTGATGATGACGGTCTTACCGCTGGCGAAGATTGGCAAGTTGCTCAACCGTCCCGAGTATATTGAAGAGGCAACCTATCAGTTCCTGCTGCACGTGCAAAACCTGATGGATAAAGAAACGGGGCTGTGGTTCCACGGCTGGAGCTATGAAGGACAGCATAACTTCGCCAACGCTCGCTGGGCGCGTGGCAACAGCTGGTTAACTATAGTCATCCCGGATTTCCTCGAATTAGTTGATTTGCCGGAAAACAATGCAGTGCACCGCTATCTGGTGCAAGTTTTGAACGCGCAAATCGCGGCGCTGGCGAAGTGCCAGGATGAAAGCGGACTGTGGCACACCTTGCTGGACGACCCGCAGTCGTATCTTGAAGCCTCGGCAACCGCCGGATTTGCCTATGGGATCCTCAAAGCGGTACGTAAACGCTATGTCGGACAAGACTATGCGGCTGTAGCCGAAAAAGCGATCAGAGGCATTGTGCAACATATTTCGCCGGAAGGTGAATTGCTGCATACCTCGTTTGGTACCGGGATGGGCCACAATCTCGATTTCTACCGCAACATCCCCCGGACCTCCATGCCTTACGGTCAGGCGATGGCGATGCTGTGCCTTACCGAATACTTGCGTAAGTATTTTTGATATCGGTGTCCGATGGCGTTGCGGCTATCGGACCCGCTTGAGCGTCGTCGTCCTGCGCAGCAAACAGATGATCCATGATTTGACGCATGACTGGTGCGGCGGTGACGCCATCGCTGCCGCCGTTTTCCAGAATTAACGCTATGGCGACTTTTGGGTTCTTATATGGCGCAAATGCGGTATAGAACACGTGGTCGCGCAGACGCACGGGGATCATTTTCGCATCGTAGGTCTGATTTTCTTTCAGGCTAAAGACCTGTGATGTGCCACTTTTCGCTGCAATGCCGTAAGGCGCGGTGTGAAAGAACTTATAACCGGTACCGTTTGGCTCATTCGCCATGCCGAACATCGCTTGACGCACCAGTCCCCAGTAGGGGGACGAAGCAGAGGCAATTTGTGACGGTGCTTCGGGAGCCTGGTACGGCGTGATGACTTTTCCGCTCTCTTCATCACGTAGCAGGTGAGGGGCGATAACCTTGCCATTGTTAATCAGCGCGACCATGGCTTTTACCATCTGGATCGGCGTGGCAATCCAGTAGCCCTGGCCGATGCCAACCGAAATGGTATCTCCCTGATACCAGGCTTTTTTATGCACTTTCTGCTTCCATTCGCGGCTCGGGAGCAGGCCGTTATACTCCTCACCAAGATCGATGCCGGTCGGTTTGCCATAGCCAAACTGGCTGAGCATGCTGTTAATACGGTCAATCCCCATCATATATGCCACCTGATAAAAGAACGTGTCGGCAGATTCTTCAATTGCTTTGGTGACATCCAGCATACCGTGGCCCGTTTTTTTCCAGTCACGGTAATGTCGCTCCGTGCCGGGGAGCGTCCAGGTGGGGGCGCCGAAGAAACGGGTCTGCGGCGTGATCACGCCGTCCAGTAATGCTGACATCGCCATATACGGTTTGACCGTGGAGGCGGGAGGATACAACCCTTGCGTGACGCGGTTGATTAACGGCAGGTCCTTATCCTGAAGCAGCTTGTTATAGTCCTGATAGCTAATACCTTTGACAAACGGGTTGGGGTCATAGCTGGGGTTCGAAACCATTGCCAGCACGGAACCGTCATGCGGATCCTCAACCAAAACGGCGGCCCGCTGGCCCACCAACAGACTCTCAATATATTGCTGTAAATGGAGGTCCAGCGTCAGATGGATATCTTTTCCGGCAACGGGCGGCACATCTTTGATCAGGCGTACGATGCGTCCGTGGTTATCAACTTCGACCTCCTGATAACCGGTTTTCCCATGCAGTTCATTTTCATAGTAGTGCTCAATACCCTGCTTACCGATGTTGTGATCGGCGGCGTAGTTCTCTGTCAGGCCTTTTTGATCCAGCGCTTTCAGGTCGTTGTCATTGATTTTTGACACATAGCCAAGGACATGCGCCAGCGCTGCGCCATAAGGGTACTGGCGGTCTTCATAGCTATTGATATTGACGCCGCTGAAATGAAACTGGTTAACCGAGAAGCGGGCGATTTCCACATCGGTCAGCGCATTTTTTAGCACGACCGGGCGATAGCGGCTGCTGGCTTTCAGCGCATGGCGAAACTGGTCAATGTCATCAGGAGTGAGGTCAATGATAGGCGTGAGCTGCCTGATCAGGGCATTCATATCACTGATTTTATAAGGTGTAACGGAAATGTCGTACCAGGTTACGTTGCGCACCAGCGGGATGCCGTTGCGATCGTAAATCATGCCACGCGTCGGGGCCACGGGCAGCATTTTGATGTCGTTTGCATTCGAGCGGGTGGTGTAATACTGGTGCTGACAGATTTGTAAGTTGTAGAGATTGTAAATCAGGATGCCAAAGCAGATGACCACCAGGCCAAAGGCCACCAATACACGCCGCTGGAAGAGTTTTTCCTCCGCCTCAAAATCTCTGAATGTCATTGACCCGTACCCGATTAATTCGCCGCCTCATGATACGGAGGCTTAAACGGGATGACAGGCAAAAAATGTTCCATATCTCTACGGAAATGTGTCATTCCTTGTGAGTTGTTACAGATTGCCTGTTACAGAAATAAAAAAGGCCTGAGTCCGAATTTCGGAGTCAGGCCTGATAGGTGAGCTGATTTACATACGTTCTACGGTTTCGATACCCAGCGTATCCAGACCCAGCTTCAGGGTTTTCGCCGTCAACTGTGCCAGTTTCAGGCGGCTGTTACGAATCTCTTCGTTTTCAGCGCTAAGGATTGGGCAGTGCTCGTAGAAGCCGGAGAACAGACCGGCAACGTCGTACAGGTAAGCACACATCACGTGCGGCGTACCTTCACGTGCAACAACGGTCAACGTTTCTTCAAACTGCAGCAGACGCGCAGCCAGCTGAGCCTCGCGATCTTCACTGATAATCACCTGCGCATTTGCCAGCGCGCTTTCGTCGATATCCGCTTTACGGAACACGGACAGTACGCGGGTGTAGGCGTACTGCATATACGGCGCAGTGTTCCCTTCGAACGCCAGCATATTGTCCCAGTCGAAGATGTAGTCGGTGGTACGGTTTTTGGACAGATCGGCATATTTCACCGCGCCGATACCGACCGCATTCGCCAGTTTTTCCAGCTCGTCGGCAGGCATGTCCGGGTTCTTCTCCGCTACCAGACGGCGTGCGCGTTCCAGCGCTTCATCCAGCAGATCGGCCAGTTTAACCGTGCCACCCGCACGGGTTTTGAACGGCTTGCCGTCTTTACCCAGCATCATACCGAACATGTGGTGTTCCAGCGGCACAGAGTCCGGCACATAACCGGCTTTACGCACGATGGTCCAGGCCTGCATTAAGTGCTGATGCTGACGGGAGTCGATGTAATAAAGTACGCGGTCGGCATGCAGCGTTTCATAACGGTACTTGGCGCAGGCGATGTCGGTCGTGGTGTAGAGATAGCCGCCATCTTTCTTCTGAATGATTACGCCCATCGGTTCACCTTCCTTGTTCTTATACTCATCAAGGAATACGACGGTAGCGCCTTCGCTTTCAACAGCCAGGCCTTTAGCTTTGAGATCGGCCACGATGCCAGGCAGCATCGGGTTGTACAGGCTTTCACCCATGACGTCGTCACGGGTCAGGGTGACGTTCAGGCGATCGTAGGTTAACTGGTTTTGCGACATGGTGATGTCGACCAGTTTGCGCCACATCTCACGGAAGTACTCGTCGCCGCCTTGCAGCTTCACGACATAACTCCGGGCACGTTCCGCGAAGGCTTCATCTTCGTCGTAATGTTTTTTCGCATCACGGTAGAAACCTTCAAGGTCAGCCAGCGCCATCTCGCCAGCATTTTCCTGCTGCTGTTTTTCCAGCCATGCGATGAGCATACCGAACTGAGTACCCCAGTCGCCGACGTGGTTGGCGCGGATAACATTGTGGCCGAGGAACTCCAGCGTACGCACCGCAGCGTCACCGATGATGGTGGAACGCAGGTGACCAACGTGCATCTCTTTCGCTACGTTAGGTGCGGAGTAATCAACCACAACGGTTTGTTTAGCCGGTTGGGTGACGCCCAGACGATCGGAAGCCAGCGCCTGCTGAACGTGCTGCGCCAGAAATGCCGGATCGAGAAAAATATTGATAAAGCCCGGGCCTGCAATTTCAACTTTGCTGGCGATCCCGTTGAGATCCAAATGAGTCAGCACCTGCTCAGCCAGTTGTCGCGGCGCCATACCCAGTTTTTTAGCGACAGCCATCATGCCGTTAGCCTGATAGTCGCCGAACTGTACTTTTGCTGACTGACGAACCTGCGGTTCGCAATCTGCAGGCGCGCCTGCAGCAATCATGGCCTGACTGACTTTTTCTGAGAGAAGAGCCTGAATATTCACCGGAATACCTTACATTTATGAAGCGGCTTAAAATGCACCGCACCAGTTTAAGAATTAAGGGCGGGAGTATACTGCAAATGCCCGTTGCCGTCAGCATTGCGAGTATCGCCAGCAGCCTGAAATATAAACATTGTCATTACGTATAATTATTCATATTGCGCTTAAGAAAATCAGCAGTTGGTTGGGGCTGCGCAACAGGGTAAATTAGCGGCTTTGAATATGGATATGAGCTTTCATTATGGCGAACTGGCAAACAGTTGCAGAACTGCATGATATTTCCGCAGATTTACCGCATTTCATTCAGGCGTTAACGGATCTTTCCACTCGCCTTGGGCTGGATGTCTCATCGCTTGAAGCCGATCACATTTCTCTGCGTTGTCATCAAAATACCACCGCAGAGCGCTGGCGTCGTGGGTTTGAACAGTGCGGCGAATTGCTGTCAGAAAATATCATCAATGGCCGACCGATTTGCTTGTTCAAACTCGATGAGCCAGTTTGTGTGCAACACTGGCAATTTACTATCGTAGAACTGCCGTGGCCGGGCGAAAAGCGCTATCCGCATGAAGGCTGGGAGCATGTTGAAATTGTTCTGCCGGGTGAGGTGGAAACGCTGAATGCACGAGCGCTGGCGCTGCTTTCAGATCACGGGCTGAGCCAGCCGGGTATATTTGTAAAAACCAGTTCGCCAAAAGGCGAGCGCGAACGTTTACCGAATCCAACGCTGGCGGTCAGCGATGGCAGCGTGACGATAAAATTCCATCCGTGGTCGATTGAAGCCATTGTGGCAAGCGAACGTCAGGAGTGAGTATGGCATTACTGGAAATCTGCTGTTACAGCATGGAGTGCGCACGCACGGCGCAGCAAAACGGCGCGGATCGCATTGAGCTTTGCTCGGCGCCCAAAGAGGGGGGCTTAACGCCGTCCCTGGGCGTCTTGCGTTCGGTTCGCCAGCATATCTCGATTCCGGTCAATCCCATTATTCGCCCGCGCGGGGGCGACTTTTGTTACACCGACGGTGAATTCGCTGCAATGCTGGATGATATTGCGATGGTAAGAGATCTGGGGTTCTCAGGGTTGGTAACCGGCATTTTAGATGCAGAGGGTGATGTCGATATGCCGCGCATGGAGAAAATAATGATCGCGGCGGGACCGCTGCACGTCACTTTTCATCGGTCCTTTGACATGTGCGCTAACCCACTCAATGCGCTAAAAAAATTAGCTGATTTGGGCATCGCCAGAGTGCTGACTTCCGGGCAAAAATCAGATGCGGCGCAAGGTTTAACAAAAATAATGGAACTTATTGCGCAGGTGGATGCTCCAATCATTATGGCCGGAGCGGGGGTTCGCGCCTCGAATTTGTCCCTGTTCCTTGATGCTGGAGTGCAGGAAGTCCACAGTTCTGCCGGAGTATGGTTGGCTTCCCCCATGCGTTATCGCAATTCGGGGTTGTCGATGTCTTCGGATGCACAGGCGGATGAGTATTCACGCTATGCGGTAGACGGGGCGGCGGTTGCGGAAATGAAAGCAATCATTGCACACCACCAGGCCAGCTGATTTTTACCGTTGCATCATGTCGCCCAATATGATGCTTGCTCGTACCAGGCCCCTGCAATTTCAACAGGGGCCTTTTTTTATCCTGCATATTTCAAGCCGCAGCGGAGTTGTCTGCCTTGCTGCAAGTTGAACTATTTTGCAGAAAGAGTGCTATCTGGCAAAAATGATTACGGCTTACGTGCAATCAATACCGCGCGTAATGGGGCCGGGTAGCCTTCCACCGTTTTGCTGTGATCGTTCGGGTCGAGGAAGTCGGCCAGGGATTCGGTTATCATCCACTCGGTGCGGCGCTGCTCTTCGGTGGTGGTGACGCAGACATCAGCGATGCGCACATCAACAAACCCACATTTTTCCAGCCAGTTTTTTAACGCCAGCGCAGAAGGAATAAAGTAAACGTTACGCATCTGTGCGTAGCGATCGCCCGGTACCAGTACGGTATTTTCATCACCTTCGACGACCAGCGTTTCCAGTACCAGTTCGCCATCTTTCACCAACTGATCCTTCAACTGCCACAGGTGTTCCAGCGGTGAACGGCGGTGATAAAGCACTCCCATGGAGAATACGGTATCAAAGGCGTTGAGCGCCGGAAGCTGCTCAATACCCAGCGGCAGCAGGTGAGCGCGTTGGTCATTGCCCAGCAGTTTACGCACTGCCTCGAACTGGCACAGAAACAGTTGGGTAGGATCGATGCCAACCGCCAGATGCGCCCCCGCGCCAATCATGCGCCACATGTGATATCCACTCCCGCAGCCGACATCAAGAATGGTGCGCCCGGTGAGGTCAGACAAGTGCGGCAGAACGCGATCCCATTTCCAGTCCGAGCGCCACTCGGTATCTATATTGACGCCGTACAACGAGTACGGCCCTTTACGCCATGGCATCAGGTTACGCATCAGGGTGTCGATACGTTTGAGCTGACCGTCGCTGAGCGGCTCATCGCTTTCGGCGGTAACGCTATGCAGTAAGTCCAGGCGATGCGGCGTCAGCTCGGGCAGAAACTCGACCGCATTTGACCACTGCTTAAACAAACCGTGCTGATCGCGCTGCCAGGTCGCGATTTGCGCCGGGAGCGTTTCCAGCCAATGGGAAAGGTGATTTTTGGCAATCAGTTGATAAAAGTTACCAAAGTCGATCATGCGCTAACCTCGGCTTTCAGTGCCACCAGAGAACCAAAGTTAAAGCACTGGAACCACAATTCGCTGTGTTCAAAGCCCGCCTGATGCAGTCTCGCTTTGTGCGTTTCGACCGAGTCGGTCAGCATCACGTTCTCCAGCATGCTGCGCTTTTGACTGATTTCCAGCTCGCTATAGCCATTTGCCCGTTTGAAATCGTGGTGCATGTTGAACAGCAGCTCGCCAACGTTAGCGTCTTCGAAACTGAATTTTTCAGACAGTACCAGCGCGCCGCCGGGGTTCAGCCCCTGATAAATCTTATCCAACAATGCCTGGCGCTCAGGTGGCTCAAGGAATTGCAGGGTAAAATTCAGCACCACCATCGAGGCGTTTTCGATAGTAATGTTGCGAATATCGCCTTCGACAACGTCAACCGGTGTCGGCGCTTTATAGGCGTCAATATGACGGCGGCAGCGCTCAACCATAGCCGGGGAGTTATCAACGGCAATAATTTTGCAATTCTCGTGATGAATATTGCGACGCACCGAGAGCGTCGCAGCGCCCAGAGAACAGCCCAGATCGTAGACCTGTGTGTTGGGTTGTACGAAACGTTCGGCCAACATCCCAATCATAGAAATGATATTGGAATAGCCAGGAACGGATCGCTGGATCATATCCGGGAAGACTTCAGCTACCCGTTCATCAAAGGTCCAGTCACCCAGACTGGCGATAGGCGCAGAAAAAAGCGTGTCGCGGTGAGACATAACGTAAAAATCCGGGAAAAATAAAGTGGCGTATTGTGCGCTAATGCAGGGAGAAAACCAACTCCCAGGGCATATACCAAAGATTCGCCAGCACCATTAGCAACAGCGAACACCAGGTCGCGCTCATGCCTGAACGGCGCCAGCGGAAAAGCCGGTGATGGAATCCGTAATAATGCATCAGTCGTCCGGCAATCAAAATCAGCCCGCAAATATGCACCATCCACGTTTCAGCGCCGTTCATTTCCATAAATAACAGCAGCACCAATGCGACGGGAATATATTCCACCGCATTACCGTGAATGCGGATAGCGCTTTGTAGTTCGCTAAAACCTCCGTCACCATATGCAACGCGGTATTGCATGCGCAGGCGAACGACGTCAAAGGAGAACTTAATTAACAATAACGCACCCAATACGGCATAAAGCGCGCTTACCATACAAACTCCCTTTTAAAATGGCTGATGGCATTGACTATGATAGGTGGCATTTTCAGAAAAGAGAAGATTGCTGTGGAATAGACGGAGCTGATCCGATCTCTGGCAGGGCGCTGCGTAAATTTGCCCATAGCGTATCGACAAGCTCCGGGGCCTGCGCGATATCCGGGGTATGTAAAAACAGATACGGCGTTGTGGTTTGTTGCCATTGCGACAGCTTGGTCAGCCAGACGGCAAAAAGCGCGCTGTTTTGTGCCATATTATCGCTGCCGATAAAGCGTACCATCGGATGGTTTGCCGTCACCACCGCATGCACCGGAACCTTTGGCTTCTTGCGCTGGGCGTCGCGTATCGCTTCAGTATGTGGTATTGCGGCATGTACCGGTCGACTGTCCAGAATCACCCGATTTACCCCGCGCTCATGTAGGCCACGATTGAATAGCTGCTCTGTTTCGCCTTTGGCAAAAAAGTCCGGATGGCGAACTTCCACACCGTAGGTAAAGGATTTGGGGAGCGCATCAAGAAACTGCCACAAGGCAGGCAGGTCGTGCGGGCCAAAAGTTGCGGGTAATTGCAGCCAGTATTGCCCAATGCGTGATTCAAGTGGCGACATGCGCGTGAAAAACTCATGCACCAGGTCATCGCAATTACGCAGCGCGGCCTGATGCGAAATGGTGGCCGGAAACTTAAAACAAAATCGAAACACATCGGTAGTCTGCGCATGCCAGCGGGCCACAATGTCGGCTTTTGGCAGCGCGTACAGCGTGGTATTGCCCTCCACACAGTTAAAGTGGCGGGCATACTCTTCAAGGCTGGAGATCCCCAGACGCACCCATTTGGGATGCGCCCACTGGGGTAAACCGATATAAATCATAGCGCTTGCAGGATCTCGGCCACGCTGCGTACGCGTGCGATACGCGGGAAAATATGCGTCATGCTGCCCTGATGTTGCTCAGCGCTGGCGGCACTACAGGCGTTTTCTGCAACAATCAGATTAAAACCCAGCTCCCACGCATTTCGCGCCGTTGACTCCACGCCAATATTTGTGGAGATGCCGCACAGGACGATGGTCTCGATGCCCCGACGACGCAGTTGTAATTCCAGATCGGTGCCGTAGAAAGCTCCCCACTGGCGTTTGGTCACTTCGAGGTCGCTGGCGCATTTACCCAGAGCGCTCGGGTAATTCCACCAGTTTTCGGGTAACGCTTTGGCCGGAGCGTGAGCATCAACTGGCTGTTTCAGCGCTTCGGCATAATCGTCAGACCAGCCGACGCGCACCATTACCACCGGGGAACCGTGGGCACGGAATTTTTCCGCCAACTGCGCGGCGCGGGCAACCACGTCGTTTGCCGAGTGTGGGCCGCCAGCGAAAGGCAGGATACCTTCCTGTAGATCAATAACAACAAGAGCGGTTGTTTTTGCGTTCAGTTCCAGCATGATCACTCCAGTAAAAAAAGAATTCCGTTACACCTTAATCGCGAATCAGTGTGAAAGGGACGACAATTTTTGTTATTTTTTGTGAGATTACGCAATGCCCGTCCAGGAAACAGGCGTACAGTCAGTACCGGACTTATCGTGCGGCAGAATTTCCAGTATAATAGCCGCCTTTTTTCATTCAGTTGTGACATTCAGCTAAAGCTGCGACTTCGTCACCTGCGAGACAGGTGACAATCCGCCTGCGGCAAAGTTAAGGGATATCTCATGCGTACAGAATATTGCGGACAGCTACGTCTGTCCCACGAGGGGCAGCAGGTGACTCTGTGTGGTTGGGTCAACCGTCGTCGTGATCTTGGTAGCCTGATCTTTATCGATATGCGCGACCGCGAAGGTATCGTGCAGGTATTTTTCGATCCGGACCGTGCGGATGCGTTAAAGCTGGCCTCCGAACTGCGTAATGAGTTCTGTATCCAGGTTACGGGCACCGTGCGTGCGCGTGACGCGAAAAACGTCAACGCCGATATGGCGACTGGCGAAATTGAAGTGCTGGCCTCCGATCTGACCATCATCAACCGTTCAGACTCGCTGCCGCTGGACTCTAACCATGTAAACACTGAAGAAGCGCGACTGAAGTATCGCTACCTGGATCTGCGTCGCCCTGAAATGGCGCAGCGCCTGAAAACGCGTGCCAAAATTACCAGCCTGGTGCGTCGTTTTATGGACGATCACGGATTCCTCGACATCGAAACTCCGATGCTGACCAAAGCTACGCCGGAAGGCGCGCGCGATTACCTGGTTCCTTCTCGTGTTCATAAAGGTAAGTTCTACGCGCTGCCGCAGTCTCCTCAGCTGTTTAAACAGCTGCTGATGATGTCCGGTTTTGACCGCTACTATCAGATCGTAAAATGCTTCCGTGATGAAGACTTACGTGCTGACCGTCAGCCTGAATTTACTCAGATCGACGTTGAGACTTCCTTCATGACCGCGCCGCAGGTGCGTGAAGTGATGGAAGCGCTGGTGCGTAACCTGTGGCTGGAAGTTAAAGGTGTGGATCTGGGTGATTTCCCGATCATGACCTTTGCCGAAGCCGAGCGTCGTTACGGTTCTGATAAACCAGACCTGCGTAACCCGATGGAACTGGTTGACGTTGCCGATCTGGTGAAAGGCGTTGAGTTCGCCGTGTTCTCTGGTCCGGCGAATGATGCGAAAGGCCGCGTAGCTGCCCTGCGTGTACCGGGCGGTGCGAGCTTAAGCCGTAAGCAGATCGACGATTACGGTAACTTTATTAAGATTTACGGCGCGAAAGGTCTGGCTTACATCAAAGTCACCGAGCGTGCGAAAGGCCTGGAAGGCATCACCAGCCCGGTTGCTAAGTTCCTGAACGCAGAAATCGTAGACGCGATTCTGGAGCGTACCGGTGCGCAAGACGGCGACATGATTTTCTTCGGTGCCGACAACAAGAAAGTGGTTGCCGACGCGATGGGCGCGCTGCGTCTGAAACTGGGCAAAGACCTGAACATTACCGACGAAGCCAAATGGGCGCCGCTGTGGGTTATCGACTTCCCGATGTTTGAAGACGATGGTGAAGGCGGTCTGACCGCGATGCACCACCCGTTCACCGCGCCAAAAGACATGACTGCCGCTGAGCTGAAAGCTGCGCCGGAAGACGCGGTTGCCAACGCTTACGATATGGTCATCAACGGCTATGAAGTGGGCGGTGGTTCCGTGCGTATTCACAACGGTGATATGCAGCAGACCGTATTCGGCATTCTGGGCATTAACGAGCAAGAACAGCGCGAGAAGTTCGGCTTCCTGCTGGATGCGCTAAAATACGGTACACCGCCGCATGCGGGCCTGGCGTTTGGTCTGGATCGCTTGACTATGCTGCTGACCGGTACTGACAACATTCGTGACGTTATTGCCTTCCCGAAAACCACGGCTGCAGCATGTCTGATGACTGAAGCGCCAAGCTTTGCCAATGAAGCCGCGCTGGCGGAGCTGAGCATTCAGGTTGTTAAGAAGGCCGAGAATAACTGATATGAGATATAAACAGCCTGTCTCGGTGTTAGTCGTGATTTATGCAAAGGACACCGGGAGAGTGCTGATGTTACAGCGACGCGACGATCCTGATTTCTGGCAGTCGGTCACCGGCAGCCTTGAAGAGGGTGAAACCGCGTCGCAAGCCGCGATGCGCGAAGTAAAGGAAGAGGTCGCCATTGATGTTGCGACTGAGCAACTGACCTTAATTGACTGTCAGCGCACGGTGGAATTTGAGATTTTTAGCCATTTACGTCATCGCTATGCGCCGGGAATTGAGCGTAATACTGAATCCTGGTTTTGCCTGGCACTTCCCTCTGAACGAGAGATCGTGTTCACCGAACATCTGACCTACCGTTGGGTTAATGCGCACGAAGCCGCGCAGTTAACCAAGTCGTGGAGTAACCGGCAGGCGATTGAAGAGTTTGTAATTAACGTCGCCTGAGAAGGCGCGCTTTTTGGAGAGATTATTTATGGCAGGTCATAGTAAATGGGCCAACACCAGACATCGTAAAGCAGCGCAGGATGCTAAACGCGGTAAAATTTTCACCAAAATCATTCGTGAACTGGTGACGGCAGCCAAACTGGGCGGCGGCGATCCGGATGCTAACCCACGTCTGCGCGCCGCGGTTGATAAAGCGCTGGCAAACAACATGACCCGTGACACCCTGAACCGTGCAATCGCGCGTGGTGTTGGTGGCGACGATGATGCGAACATGGAAACCATCATCTATGAAGGTTACGGTCCTGGCGGAACAGCCGTTATGATTGAGTGTCTGTCTGACAACCGTAACCGTACCGTTGCGGAAGTGCGTCACGCATTCACTAAAACGGGCGGCAACCTCGGTACCGACGGTTCCGTAGCTTACCTGTTCAGCAAAAAAGGCGTGATCTCTTTTGAACAAGGCGACGAAGACGCCATTATGGAAGCGGCACTGGAAGCGGGCGCTGAAGACGTTGTGACCTTCGACGACGGCGCGATTGACGTTTACACCGCGTGGGAAGAGATGGGCAAAGTGCGTGATGCGCTGGAAGCGGCTGGTCTGAAAGCGGACGCGGCTGAAGTGTCTATGATCCCCTCCACCAAAGCGGATATGGATGCAGAAACGGCACCGAAGCTGATGCGTCTGATCGATATGCTGGAAGACTGCGACGACGTGCAGGAAGTTTACCACAACGGCGAAATCTCCGATGAGGTTGCTGCAACGCTCGAATGATGTGGTTAAGCCATAAACTAACAGGAGATGCGTGATGTCTATCATTCTCGGCATTGACCCGGGGTCGCGCATCACCGGTTATGGCGTAATCCGTCAGGTCGGCAGACAGCTGACCTACCTCGGTAGCGGCTGCATTCGCACCAAAGTCGACGATCTTCCATCACGTCTGAAGTTGATTTATGCAGGCGTGACGGAAATCATCACTCAGTTCCAGCCCGACTATTTTGCCATTGAGCAGGTCTTTATGGCGAAGAATGCCGACTCGGCGCTAAAGCTGGGGCAGGCGCGCGGCGTGGCAATCGTTGCGGCTACCAATCAGGATCTTCCGGTCTTTGAATACGCGGCCCGCCAGGTAAAACAGACCGTGGTGGGTATCGGCAGCGCGGAAAAAAGCCAGGTTCAGCATATGGTACGCACGCTGCTAAAACTCCCGGCAAATCCGCAGGCGGATGCCGCGGATGCGCTGGCGATTGCTATTACCCATTGCCACGTCAGCCAGAACGCCATGCAAATGAGTGAGTCGCGGCTGAATCTGGCGCGAGGTCGGTTACGTTAGTGACAAATGAGGCTGGATATCTATCCAGCCTTTTTTTATGATAGCGCATTACCTTTTAGCCCTTAACGCAGGAGCGTCACGTGATAGGCAGACTCAGAGGCATCATTCTTGAAAAACAACCCCCGCTGGTCCTTCTGGAAACCGGCGGAGTAGGCTATGAAGTCCATATGCCGATGACCTGTTTCTACGAGTTGCCGGAAGCCGGGCAGGAAGCGATTATCTTCACCCATTTTGTGGTGCGTGAAGACGCTCAACTGCTATATGGTTTTAACAACAAACAAGAACGCACGCTGTTTAAAGAGTTAATCAAAACCAATGGCGTGGGGCCGAAGCTGGCGCTGGCGATCCTCTCCGGTATGTCTGCACAGCAGTTCGTTAATGCCGTTGAGCGCGAAGAGCTTGGCGCGCTGGTGAAATTACCGGGTATAGGTAAGAAAACCGCAGAGCGTTTGATTGTGGAAATGAAAGACCGCTTTAAAGGCCTGCATGGCGATCTCTTCACGCCGGCGGCGGATCTGGTCCTGACCTCTCCGGCCAGTCCTGCAACGGATGACGCCGAGCAGGAAGCGGTTGCTGCGCTGGTGGCGTTAGGCTATAAACCACAGGAAGCCAGCCGCATGGTGAGCAAAATTGCTCGCCCTGATGCCAGCAGTGAAACCCTGATTCGTGAAGCGCTTCGCGCGGCATTGTGAGGTAAAGGATGATTGAAGCAGATCGCCTGATTTCGGCTGTCAGCACGACCCCTGAAGATCTGGTGGATCGCGCGATCCGCCCCAAATTGCTGGAAGAGTATATTGGCCAGCCTCAGGTGCGTTCGCAAATGGAGATTTTTATCCAGGCGGCGAAGCTGCGCGGTGAAGCCCTCGATCACCTGCTGATTTTCGGTCCTCCAGGTCTCGGTAAAACCACGCTTGCCAATATAGTTGCCAATGAAATGGGCGTTAATTTGCGCACCACTTCCGGTCCGGTACTGGAAAAAGCGGGCGATCTGGCGGCAATGCTCACCAACCTTGAACCGCACGATGTGCTGTTTATCGATGAAATCCATCGCCTGTCGCCGGTGGTGGAAGAGGTGCTGTATCCGGCGATGGAAGATTATCAGCTGGATATCATGATTGGCGAAGGACCAGCCGCACGTTCGATTAAGATCGATCTGCCGCCGTTTACCCTGATCGGGGCGACGACGCGCGCCGGTTCGTTAACGTCTCCGCTGCGTGACCGCTTCGGTATTGTACAGCGCCTGGAATTCTATCAGGTGGCAGACCTGCAGCACATTGTTGGACGCAGCGCCCGCTTTATGGGACTGGAAATGAGCGATGAAGGCGCATTGGAAGTGGCACGCCGCGCCCGTGGTACGCCGCGTATCGCCAACCGTTTATTACGCCGGGTACGCGACTTCTCCGAAGTGAAGCATGACGGCACAATTTCAGCAGATATCGCCGCTCAGGCACTGGATATGCTCAATGTGGATGCGGAAGGATTCGATTATATGGACCGTAAGCTGCTGCTGGCGGTTATCGATAAGTTCTTCGGTGGACCGGTAGGACTGGATAACCTGGCGGCGGCGATTGGGGAAGAGCGTGAAACCATTGAGGACGTGCTGGAGCCGTATCTGATTCAACAAGGTTTTCTGCAGCGAACTCCGCGCGGACGTATGGCAACGGTGCGGGCGTGGAACCACTTTGGCATTACACCGCCGGAAATGCCATAAGACTCAATAATCCCTGATGGCGCTACGCCTGGCAGGCCTACGATATGATGCAGGCCTGACAGGCGTAAAACAGATTACTTCAGTTCATCAACCATGGTGACGGCGCGACCAATGTAATTGGCCGGCGTCATTGCTTTCAGGCGCGTTTTCTCGTCTTCAGGCAGCGCCAGACCGTCGATAAACTGCTTCATACCTTCGGCGTCAACGCGTTTGCCGCGGGTCAGTTCCTTCAGCTTCTCGTATGGTTTTTCAATGCCATAGCGACGCATCACGGTCTGGATCGGCTCTGCCAGCACTTCCCAGTTATGATCCAGTTCATCCAGCAGATGATCGCGGTTCACTTCCAGTTTGCTCACACCTTTCAGCGTGGACTGATAAGCGATCAGCGCATAGCCAATCCCCACGCCCAGGTTACGCAGAACGGTAGAGTCCGTCAGATCGCGCTGCCAGCGGGAGACCGGCAGTTTGCTCGCCAGATGCTGCAGAACCGCGTTAGACAGGCCCAGGTTACCCTCGGAGTTTTCGAAATCGATTGGGTTCACCTTGTGCGGCATGGTGGAGGAACCAATTTCACCCGCGATGGTTTTCTGTTTGAAATGGTTCAGCGCCACGTAACCCCAGACATCGCGGTCGAAGTCGATCAGGATAGTGTTGAAACGGGCGATGCAATCAAACAGCTCGGCAATGTAGTCGTGCGGCTCAATCTGCGTGGTGTACGGGTTCCACTGGATGCCCAGCGAGGTGACAAATTCTTCGCTGAACTGATGCCAGTCCACTTCCGGATAAGCGGCGATGTGGGCGTTATAGTTACCGACTGCACCGTTGATTTTGCCGAGAATTTCGACCTGATTGAGCTGGCGGTACTGACGCTCCATACGGTAAGCCACGTTAGCCATTTCTTTGCCCAGCGTAGACGGGGTGGCTGGCTGACCGTGGGTACGGGAGAGCAGAGGAATATCGCGATACTGGACGGAAAGATCTTTCACCGCGTCGATAAGCTTGCGCCAGTACGGCAGAACTACTTCGTCACGGGCGGTTTTCAGCATCAGCGCGTGAGACAGGTTGTTGATGTCTTCTGAGGTACACGCGAAGTGGATGAACTCGGAAACAGCGTGCAGTTCCGGGATATCCGCCACTTTCTCTTTCAGGAAATACTCAACTGCCTTCACGTCATGGTTGGTCGTGCGCTCAATGGTTTTGATACGCGCAGCATCTTCTTCATTGAAGTTAGCGACAATCGCATCAAGGAAACCGATTGCGTCGGCAGCAAAAGCAGGAACTTCCTTGATCGCTGCGTGCGCGGCCAGTTTTTGCAGCCAGCGTACTTCAACTTGTACACGGAATTTCAGCAAACCGTATTCGCTGAAAATCCCGCGCAGCGCGCTGACTTTATCGCCGTAGCGTCCATCGACAGGGGAAACGGCGGTCAGTGAGGATAATTCCATAGATCACAACTCCGGGGTTAAATGAGCAAGAATTTGTTTAGCCTGAGTCGTCAGGCGATTACGAGAAAACATGAGTTGCAGACGGCCTCCACCAACCTGATGCCAGAGCACGGCAGCGCGAATGCCAGCCAGCAGGGAAGCGCGTACTTTAGCCTGAACCTGTGGGCTCTGAAGGATGGCCGGGGAGCCCGTAACCTGAATACGTGGGCCGAGTGGGCTGATGACGTCAACATAAATGCCTGCCATCGCACTCATCAACGTTTCTGACTGCAAATCAAAATGGTCCAGTTGGCGCTGCAAGCCGTTGATGCGGTCTCCCAGCGTGTCCATCGCGCCTTTAGCGGCTGACAGCTTACGCTCCAGCACCATCAGGCTTAACGTGTAGCGGGTGAGTTCCGCGTTCAGCCCCTGACGACTGCTGGCGTTGAGCACGCCGAGCATCGTTTCCAGACCTAAACGCAGGTTGGCCTCGCTACCGCCAAACACGCCCAGCGTAGAGCTGGGATTCATGTCGATGACACTGTTCAGTGAAACGTGCAATGCATCGGCATCACAATGCCCCTGGTGCGCCAGTTCCTGCACCAGGCGTGCCGACTGACAAATGCCTGCCAGAGCGAGGGTGATGTCATAATAATTCTTTGCCACGTTCACTGCTTCCTTGTATTAGATGTGTAAGTAATTATACCGGCAGAGGCAATCGTTGTTCGATAATGCCGCCGCCGAGGCACACTTCACCATTGTAAAAGACAGCCGACTGACCCGGCGTTACCGCCGCGACTGGCTCGTCGAAAATGACTTCAATACGCTCAGCATCCAGCGCCTTAACGGTGCACGGAATGTCGGTCTGACGATAGCGGGTTTTCACCGTGCAGCGCATTGTGCCGGTGAACGGTTCGCGATCGACCCAGTGCAGCTGTTGCGCCACCAGGCCAACGGACATCAGACGCGGGTGTTCATGACCCTGAGCAACAACCAGAATGTTGTTCTCGACGTCTTTATCCACCACGTACCACGGATCTTCCGTGCCTTCTTTCGTCCCGCCAATGCCCAGACCTTTACGCTGACCCAGCGTGTGGTACATCAGCCCCTGATGCTGGCCAATCTCTTCGCCATCAACGGTGATGATTTTGCCAGGCTGAGCGGGCAGGTAACGACCGAGAAACTCGCGGAACTTACGTTCGCCGATGAAGCAGATACCAGTTGAGTCTTTTTTCTTGGCCGTAATCAGACCGAGATCTTCGGCAATTTTACGCACCTGCGGTTTTTCCAGTTCGCCTACCGGGAACAGGCTCTGCGCGATTTGTTCATGACCGAGCGTGTAGAGGAAATAGCTCTGGTCTTTATTGCCATCAAGTCCACGCAGCAGGCGGCTTTTGCCGTCGACGTCGGCGCGGCGCACGTAGTGACCGGTGGCGATATAATCGGCACCTAAATCTTCGGCGGCAAACTCGAGGAAGGCTTTAAACTTGATTTCTTTATTGCACAGAATATCGGGGTTTGGCGTACGGCCCGCTTTGTACTCTTCAAGGAACAGTTCAAAGACGTTGTCCCAGTATTCTGCGGCAAAGTTGACGGTATGCAGTTCAATGCCGAGTTTGTCACAGACAGCCTGCGCATCCGCAAGATCGGCGGCCGCTGTGCAATATTCCTCGCCATCGTCCTCTTCCCAGTTCTTCATGAACAGGCCTTCTACCTGATAACCCTGTTGTTGCAACAGCCAGGCAGAAACGGAGGAATCGACACCGCCGGACATGCCGACGATCACTTTTTTTGGGCTTTCAGACATAGGAATACTCACGACATTGAACTTCAAGGCGGCATATTCTAGCACGCAGCCCCTTACTTGACACCCTCTGTAAACGGCCAGTTAAATTCGCCGATCATCGCCAGCGGGTAGCGCTGTCCGCTCTGATAGCAACGAATACTCTCCGCAACCAACGGCGAACGCAGATTTGGCGCTGAGAGAACCTCTTCTGCGCTGACCCAGCGACAGCAATCTATATCGCTGTCATGAGGTTCAGTAGTGCACATATTGGCAAGCTCGATAGAAAACAGAAAACGTAAAAAGGGCGTTTTGTCCGGCGCAATCCATTGATGCATCCGGATGAAGTGTTGCGGCTGCGCTTTGATGCCCGTCTCTTCCCACAGTTCGCGAGCGGCGGCTTGCACCAGGGTTTCATCCGCTTCCAGATGTCCTGCAGGTTGATTCCACAGGGCTTTGCCATTGATTGTTTCCTCAACGACTAAGAACTTATCTTCTGCATGCACAATGCAGGCGACCGTGACGTGCGGTTTGAACATACCTGTTCCTTATTCAGTTAGTTGCATCCCGCCATTGACCGTTGGCGAGATTTTCCAGCGTGTAATCTCCCATGGCATAGCGGATGAGGCGCAGCGTCGGGAATCCAACATGTGCTGTCATACGACGAACCTGGCGGTTACGGCCTTCATATAAAGTAACTTTCAGCCAACTGGTGGGGATATTTTTCCGTTCCCGAATAGGCGGATTTCTCGGCCACAGCCAGGTGGGTTCCTCTACTATTTCAATACCTGCGGGCAGCGTGGGACCATCATTGAGCGTCACCCCGGTACGCAGCGCATCCAGCGCTTCTGCTGTCGGCTCGCCTTCGACCTGGACGTAATAGATTTTCCCCGTACGCTTGCCGGGTTGCGTTAACCGCGCCTGCAGCGCGCCGTCATTGGTCAGCACTAAAAGTCCTTCGCTGTCCCGGTCGAGTCGGCCCGCAGCATAAATTCCCGGCACGGGAATAAAATCTTTTAACGTGCTTCTGCCCGCCTCGTCAGTAAATTGTGGCAAAACATCGTAGGGTTTATTGAACAAAACCACGCGTTTTGGCTGGTTTTCTTTACGCTGCCTGGTGACTTGTCGTGAGCTGAATCGCTCAACCCGGTGATTTCTAAAAGAAGTTTTTTGCATGGTATTTTCAGATTATATCAATTGCCGCATTATAGCCTAAGAACGAGTGTCTTTCATGGCGACGAACATTAGGGTAGTATTGACATGCTCATTACAAAACATTAACAAAAAATTGCTCTAACGCATTCGTGCAGCAGGACGCAAACGCACATGCAGCGCGATGACAGACGAGCAGAACCAGAAGCGCTCGAAGGAGAGGTGAATGGAAAGCAAAGTAGTTGTTCCGGCGGAAGGTAAGAAGATCACCCTGCAAAACGGCAAACTCAACGTTCCTGAAAATCCGATTATCCCGTTCATTGAAGGCGACGGTATCGGCGTTGATGTAACCCCACCGATGATCAAAGTTGTCGATGCTGCTGTCGAGAAAGCCTATAAAGGCGAGCGTAAAATCTCCTGGATGGAAATCTTCACCGGCGAGAAATCCACTCAGGTTTATGGCCAGGACGTCTGGCTGCCTGCTGAAACCCTTGATCTGATTCGTGAATATCGTGTTGCCATCAAAGGCCCACTGACCACCCCAGTTGGCGGCGGTATTCGCTCTCTGAACGTTGCCCTGCGTCAGGAACTTGACCTGTATGTCTGCCTGCGCCCGGTGCGTTATTACCAGGGCACGCCTAGCCCGGTTAAGCACCCTGAACTGACCGACATGGTCATCTTCCGTGAAAACTCCGAAGATATCTACGCAGGTATCGAATGGAAAGCGGACTCTGCAGATGCCGAGAAAGTGATTAAATTCCTGCGCGAAGAAATGGGAGTGAAGAAAATCCGCTTCCCGGAGCATTGCGGTATTGGTATCAAACCGTGTTCTGAAGAAGGGACTAAACGTCTGGTTCGTGCGGCGATCGAATACGCCATCGCTAACGATCGTGATTCTGTTACCCTGGTACACAAAGGTAACATCATGAAATTCACCGAAGGCGCGTTCAAAGACTGGGGCTACCAGTTAGCGCGTGAAGAATTCGGTGGTGAACTGATCGACGGCGGTCCATGGGTGAAAATCAAGAACCCGAAAACCGGTAAAGAGATCGTGGTTAAGGATGTTATCGCCGATGCGTTCCTGCAACAGATCCTGCTGCGTCCGGCTGAATATGATGTGATTGCCTGTATGAACCTGAACGGCGACTACATCTCCGATGCGCTGGCCGCGCAAGTTGGTGGTATTGGTATCGCGCCGGGCGCGAACATCGGTGACGAATGTGCGCTGTTCGAAGCAACCCACGGTACTGCACCGAAGTATGCAGGTCAGGATAAAGTGAACCCAGGTTCCATTATTCTGTCCGCTGAAATGATGCTGCGCCACATGGGTTGGGTTGAAGCGGCTGACCTGATTGTTAAAGGTATGGAAGGCGCGATTAACGCCAAGACCGTAACCTATGACTTTGAACGTCTGATGGAAGGCGCTAAGCTGCTGAAATGTTCAGAGTTTGGTGACGCGATCATCGAAAACATGTAATCCAGATTCTGGGTTGTGTGAGAACGGGAGCCGAGAGGTTCCCGTTTTTTTTATGCCTGAACTCGCGGTTGCGTAATACGTAAACCACTCACAATTGCTGCCAGCGAGGCCAGAATGCCTGCGGCTATCAGCGAGACGTGCGTTCCACTGTCGCCAAACTGGTTTAGCATCAGCGCGACCAGTGCAGCCCCGGTACTCTGACCCAGTAAGCGCGCCGTCCCCAGCATACCGCTTGCCCCACCGCTGCGTTCACGCGGCGCGGAGGTGATGATGGTGTGATTATTTGGGGACTGGAACAAGCCAAAGCCTGCGCCGCACAGAATCATCGGCCAGATGATATTAAAATCGGAGGGGGAAACGGGCAGCAGCACCAGCGAAAACAACCCGCTGGCCATCAACGCCATGCCCAGTGCGCCCAACAGCCCGGCGTGAACGCGTTCAATCAGATATCCCGCCAGCGGCGCCATCACCATGGTTGCCAGCGGCCATGGCGTCAACAGCAGGCCTGTTTCGACCTCGCTGCGTCCGAGCACCGTTTGCATAAAGAAGGGCAGGGAAACCAATGCCAGCATTTGTGCGCAGAATGAACATATCGAGGTACAAATCGAGAGTGAAAACAGTGGAATGCGTAACAGGTCAACCGGCAGTAACGGCACCTCCAGCGCGAGCTGGCGTCGGATAAAGAAAAAACCCACCACCATAAGCGCCACAAGCTCGGCACCAATCAGTTTTAGCGACTGTCCTTGTGCAAAGCCGCTGAGCGCCGTAATTAACAAGCCAAACGTTAAGGCATTCATTACCGCACTGGGCAGGTCAAAGCGTGGTTTAGTGCCGCGGGACGCATTGGGTGGCAGAAAACGCATCGCCAGCAACAGGGCGACTATTCCCAGCGGGACGTTAATCAGAAACAGCCATTTCCAGGAGGCAATAGAAAGAATTGCTGCGGCAATGGTCGGACCCGCAGCCGAGGAGACTGCGACGATAAAGGAGTTAATCCCCATCCCTCGCCCGAGCTGACGCTGGGGATAAATAAGTCGGATCAATGCCGTATTCACGCTCATTAGCGCCGCACCGCCAAAACCCTGGGCGACGCGAGCCAGCGTCAGCATGTGCAACGAATCTGACAAGGCACAAAATAGCGATGCAAGCAGGAACACGACCAGGCCACACTTATAAATGCGCCGGTAACCGAACATATCGCCTAAAAAAGAGAGGGACAGGAGCGAAACGACGATCGCGATTTGATAGGCGTTCACAATCCAGATTGAGCTGGCAGGTGAGGCCTGAAGATCGGCGGCGATAGTTGGCAGGGCCACGTTCGCTATTGCACCGTCGAGTACTGCCATAGAAATGCCAATAACAATGGTTAAAATTGCGCCATATCGCTGGGGCAATGGCAGACCATCGGCCTGAATTTTTTCCATAGAAAGTCGATATTTGTGGAATTTATGATGAGAGTAATAATTTTAGCATTGATATTCAGGTGTTAGGTCGCAGATTTGTAACTAAGTGAGCAAAGAGCGATTGCGAGGGTTGGTACGTGAAATTATAATAAAAACCGGTTCTGATTTTTATAAAACACTCGAAAGGGGTGATAAATGGCAATCGCAGATCTGGATAAGCAACCCGATTCTGTATCTTCCGTGCTGAAAGTTTTTGGCATTCTGCAGGCGCTGGGTGAAGAGCGCGAAATTGGTATTACCGAGTTGTCGCAACGCGTCATGATGTCGAAAAGCACCGTTTATCGCTTTTTGCAGACCATGAAAACGCTGGGTTATGTGGCACAGGAAGGGGAGTCTGAGAAATACTCACTGACCCTGAAATTATTCGAGCTGGGCGCGCGCGCGTTGCAAAACGTCGATCTTATCCGTAGCGCTGACATTCAGATGCGCGAACTTTCGCGCCTGACTAAAGAGACTGTACACCTCGGTGCGTTGGATGAAGACAGCATTGTCTACATTCACAAAATCGACTCTATGTACAATCTGCGCATGTATTCCCGCGTTGGTCGTCGTAATCCGCTGTACAGTACGGCTATCGGTAAAGTTCTGCTGGCATGGCGTGACCGCGATGAAGTGAAGCAGATTCTGGATGGCATTGAGTACAAACGCAGCACCGATCGTACCATTACGAATACTGATGAATTACTGCTACTGCTGGATAAAGTACGTGAGCAGGGTTACGGCGAAGATAACGAAGAACAGGAAGAAGGCCTGCGCTGCATCGGCGTACCGGTGTTTGACCGTTTCGGCGTGGTTATTGCGGGGTTGAGTATTTCATTCCCAACGCTGCGTTTCTCAGAAGAGCGTTTACACGAGTATGTGGCAATGCTGCATACGGCAGCGCGCAAGATTTCAGAACAAATGGGTTATAACGACTATCCGTTCTAATCTGACGTAATCGCGAATGTTAAAAACCCCAGGTATTTTGTACCTGGGGTTTTTTATGAACAGTCATAACCTTACCTGGCGTAAATAACGTATCGTATGTAATGTTGCATTATTAGCCGTTATCGATAATGACCGTGCTTTTCCTTAACAAGGGACAATCCGATAGGCCAATGATACCGCTACTGGTGTGGACGTACTGTGCCGTGCTGGTTCCACGGGCAGTCAGATATTGGCATTGCAGACCCAGACCGGCAGCATTCTCCTTACTTCCAATCAAAATTCCATAGCCGCTCAATAATAAACCGATCCAAACCAGAGCTAACAACACAATAGCGCGGATAATCAGACGCATTACAACCTCTTATCTTTTCTCATTGTTATTAGATTAGCCTGTACACGGTATGAAACAAGTCAATCATTCCTAAAAAGATTGAATGCCTATACAGTTAACGCTGGGTTTAGGTAACGCATGGTAATTTATAGACATAAGATGTGGAGTTGAAGAGTGGAGCTGGAGTGAAAAAAATTCGCTGGGTAGTGCTGATTGTTGTTGTACTGGTATGCATACTGATGTGGGCGCAGGTGTTCAACATCATGTGCGATCAGGACGTACAATTTTTCAGCGGTATTTGTGCCTTCAATAAATTTATTCCCTGGTAAGCGCATTTTCGCAACAGTTGATTACCTTCTTGTGCGGCAGTGGTAAACTACACTGTCTACATTGAGGTGGTAAAATGAACGAAGTTTTGAATTCTGGCGCGTTGAGTTTTGCGTCTTTAGCGGTATCGGTGGTGGTTCTGATTGTTGGGCTTGTTCTTTGGTTTTTTATCAATCGGGCAAGTTCGCGTACTAACGAGCAGATTGAGCTGCTTGAGGCATTGTTAGATCAGCAAAAAAGACAGAACGCTTTGTTACGTCGCCTTTGCGAAGCTAACGAACCCGAGAAAGCAGCAGAGCCTACTGCACTGCCCATTAAGGATGAAGACGATGACATCATCCGCCTGGTAGCTGAGCGGTAAAAAAGGTATGGCAGGATGAGGAACGGCTGTTGTTGTTCTCAGTTGCTTCATCCTGTCGTCAGCGCGTCAGATTATTTTCTTCTGTCCCCGTCGTGTAATTGGCGGCCGGGCAGTCATCTATTCTCAGTATTTTCAGATGCTCCGACTAATTAATATCTTATCCCCAGTCTGATATAAATATAATCTTCCATACGTAAAAAATATGATTATGTCATTTTTGTGATAACGATCGTTTTATTAACAGCGAAACGTTTCTCTTACTTTTTTTGTGCCTTGTCATCATTCTTTCATTATTTTGGTGCAAAACCAGAAGGCGGATCTCATTTTTACGCTTGTGACATTTTATGCATTACTAAGCATAAAAAATGATATCTGGCAGAACCCGTAACAGATAACCTGGAACAACTGAAGCTATTGAGCTATGGTAGAAATATCCCGGCTATGGCGCAAGTCAGGCGGGGATAGGGGAGAGAGGCGAGAATATAATTCTACTCGATCTGGCGCATAACTGTGCAGTTGCTGTTTGATGGACGACGGGATTTGTGCGACCGATCGAGACACGTTTAAAAATGGCTTGCCATTATTAACGTTGTATGTGATAACACGTTTTGGGTTAAACGAGGTACAGTTCTGTTTATGTGTGGCATTTTCAGTAAAGAAGTCCTGAGTAAACACGTTGACGTTGAATACCGCTTCTCTGCCGAACCTTATATTAGTGCCTCAAGCAGTAATGTCTCAGTTTTATCTATGTTATGCCCGCGGGCGAAGAAAATACTCTAAGGAATTTTGCAAATGGCAAAGATTAAAGGTCAAGTTAAGTGGTTCAACGAGTCTAAAGGTTTTGGTTTCATTACTCCGGCTGATGGCAGCAAAGACGTGTTCGTACACTTCTCCGCTATCCAGGGTAACGGCTTCAAAACTCTGGCTGAAGGCCAGAACGTTGAGTTCGAAATTCAGGACGGCCAGAAAGGTCCGGCTGCTGTTAACGTAACAGCTATCTGATCGACACCACTGATTTGAAGCGCTTTTGCGCATCCATCTCAGATATAAAGCCTCGCTTATGCGGGGCTTTTTAATTCAAATTACGTCAAAATATTACTGAATGCCCATCCATTAGCGCTTTGTTGCAAAGGCGTGAGGTTCGTAGCATAGTTTTCCCCGCTTTCTTGCGGCATTTCCCGTTAAATCAGACACCTGAAAAACTATCTTGTTGGAGATCGGGTGAAAAAGAAAAACGACGGCGATGCGCGCAATTTTACTCCCGTACGTTTTGCCCTGCTTTGCGTGGCAATATTATTGAGCCTTGGATTGCTGCTGGGGCGGGTTGCGTGGTTGCAAATTGTCACGCCGACGAATCTGGTAAAACAGGAAGACATGCGTTCCTTACGCGAGGTGTCCATCGCTTCGCCACGCGGAATGATAACCGACAGAGAAGGGCGACCGCTGGCGGTAAGCGTTCCGGTTAACGCCGTCTGGGCCGATCCGAAGACGATTATCAGCAAGGGTGGCGTTGGCTATAACGAACGTTGGCAGGCGTTAGCGAAGACGCTGCATATTTCGCTCAGCACGCTGGCTGAACGCGTTAACAGCAATCCCGCCGGGCGGTTTATCTATCTGGCGCGCCAGATCTCTCCTCAGCAGGCAGAATGGGTGGATAAACTGGATCTGCCGGGAATCAACCTGCGTGAAGAGTCGCGCCGCTTTTATCCCGCCGGACATGTTGCAGCCAATCTGATTGGTTTCACCAACATTGACGGTCAGGGGATTGAAGGGCTGGAGAAAAGCTTCAATAGCCAGTTGATGGGCAAACCTGGCTCCCGCCTGGTAAGGAAAGACAAATTTGGCCATGTCATCGAAAATATCACGGAAGTGATGCCGGTGCCGGCGCATGAATTACAGCTCAGCATTGATGAGCGTTTGCAGACGGTTACTGAAGACGCGCTGGACAATGCCGTGACATGGAATAAAGCGGAATCAGGGGCCGCAGTGCTGGTCAACATTGCCACCGGCGAAATACTCTCCATGGCAAGCTTTCCCGATTTCAATCCCAATAACCGTGATGGCGCGGTACTGGATGATTTTCGTAATCGTGCAATTAGCGATACCTTTGAACCCGGTTCAACCGTAAAACCCCTGGTGATTATGACCGCTCTGCAGCAGGGGATAGTACAGCCTGACAGCGTGATTGATACTCATCCTTTTATTGTTGATGGGCATCGCATCCGCGACGTCGGATTTTACCCGGAGCTATCGCTGACCGGGATTTTGCAGAAATCGAGCGATACCGGCGTGTCACACCTTTCGCTGGCGATGCCGGTACAGAAATTACTGAATACCTATAAAAGCTTTGGCTTTGGCGATCCAACCGGACTGGGTTTAACCGGGGAAAGTCGCGGATTAATGCCTCAACGCCGCTACTGGAGCGATCTGGACCGGGCAACCTTCGCATTTGGTTATGGATTAATGGTGACGCCGCTCCAGTTGGCGCATGTCTATGCCACCATCGGCAGTTTTGGTATCTATCGACCCCTTTCTATTACACGTATCGATCCGCCGGTAATAGGTACGCGGGTGATGCCGGAGGCGCTGGTTCACCAGGTTGAACATATGATGGAAAGCGTCGCGCTACCCGGCGGCGGGGGAACCAAGGCCGCGGTCAGAGATTATCGCGTCGCGGTTAAGACCGGAACGGCAAAGAAAATTGGCGATGACGGCAAATATGTCGATAAATATGTGGCCTATACGGCGGGCGTTGCACCAGCAAGCGACCCAAAGTTCGCGCTGGTTGTGGTTATAAATAACCCGCAAAACGGTGCTTATTATGGGGGGGCAGTCTCCGCGCCGGTATTCAGCCAGATAATGGGCGATGTCCTGCGTCTGGAAAACGTAAAGCCGGACGGTATGCCTCCCGGCTCCGATCATCTTCTGGTAATGCACGGCAGCAACGTATCCTCGCCGTCGCTGTAAGTTATTTTCCCAGGGCGCAATTCGCGTTACACTTGCGCCCTTAAGTCACCTGCCGGAGTTGTCATGTCGTTTTCCTGTCCTCTTTGCCACCAGCCTCTTACTCAAGCGAATAACAGTTTTGTCTGCCCTGAGCGGCACCAGTTTGACGTGGCGAAAGAAGGGTATGTCAACTTACTGCCGGTTCAGCACAAACGGTCGCGCGATCCGGGTGATAGCGCGGAGATGATGCAGGCGCGCCGGGTATTTCTCGATGCCGGACACTATCAGCCGCTGCGCGATGCAATTGTGGATGCGCTCACCCAGAGGTTGAGTTCAGAAGATGCGGCGATCCTGGATATTGGCTGTGGGGAAGGGTATTACACCCATGCGTTTGCCGATGCGCTGACGGGCTGTACAACCTTTGGTCTTGACGTTTCTAAAGTGGCGATTAAGGCCGCAGCCCGACGTTATCCGCAGGTGACCTTTTGCGTTGCCTCCAGTCATCGCCTGCCGTTTGCCGACGAGTCAATGGATGCCATCATCCGGATCTATGCGCCCTGTAAAGCGCCGGAGCTGGCTCGCGTGGTCAAACCGGGGGGCTGGGTTATTACCGCCACGCCGGGTCCGCGTCATTTAATGGAGCTGAAAGGGCTGATTTATGATGAGGTGCGTTTGCATGCGCCACACACTGAGCAACTGGACGGTTTTGTTCTGCAAGAGAGTCTTGCGCTGGGGTATCAGATGCAGCTCAAAGGTAGCGAGGCCGTTGCGTTACTGCAAATGACGCCGTTCGCCTGGCGGGCAAAGCCGGAAGTGTGGGAAACGTTAGCCGGAAAAACGACGTTTGACTGCCAGACAGACTTTAGTATTCATATCTGGCAGCGCCTGAATTAACCGTGGAAGTGTGCCCAGAGGATCTGGGCGCCAATACCTATCAGTACCACCCCGCCCAAAATTTCAGCTCGCTTGCCCAGCATCGGGCCAATGAAACGACCGATCATCATGCCGAGCGTGGACATAATCAACGTGGCGCAGCCGATGGCCAGCGCTGTGGCAATAATGTTGACCTGCAGGAAAGCCAGACCCACCCCGACGGCCATTGCGTCGAGACTGGTTGCAATGGCGGTGGTGACCAGCAGCCAGAAGCCATGGCGGCGCTGTGGCTCTTCATCTTCATCCCCGTCGTCACGAAAGCCTTCTATTATCATTCGTCCGCCTAAAAAGATCAGCAGAATGAAGGCGATCCAATGGTTCCACTCCAGTACAAATTTGCTGGCGAGCATACCCATGCCCCAGCCAATGAGCGGCGTAAGCGTTTCAACGGCGCCGAAAATAAGGCCGGTGCGCAGTGCTTCAGAAAATTTGGGCTTATGCAGGGTGGCGCCTTTGCCAATTGATGCAGCGAAAGCATCCATCGACATGCCGAAAGCAAGAAGAACAGTAGCGGTGAGATTCATAACAGCGTCCTGACCGGGGTATCCATAACACACATCACTGCCCCCAGTAACCATGCATACAGGCTGGAATCACTAAATACAGCGCCATTCAGGTATGCATTGCAGTTGATGTGCCTATGGTCTCGCCTGACTGAACCTGTAAGATCAGTCCGTACGCGCCACGTTTTTCAACGAGTATGTTGACACGTACATTTCCGGAGTCTGGAAATCGGCTACTCCCCAACGACGGGCGCAACCTTAACATATTTTGAGAATATAAAACAAGAAACGCAGAAATAATATTTGGCCTCTAATTGAAAACGATTTTCATTTAGATTTATTTATAAATAAAACGTTAAAATAAATAACATTATGAGCAGTGGGATATAGCCTTAGCTATGTTTATTTTTGAATGGATATATAAAAAACATAGTTCAGGCTATATTTGTAACTTACTGATTTGAAATTAAAAGTTTATATATGTTTTCGAGATCGTCTATATTACGTACGCGAATCAGTAATCTTCGATGTTCTAATTGCATCACCAGGACACCGTCTTCAGATAAATTCATCTCTTTAATCCGGTTATATTCAATCCAGACATTGGCGAAAAAAAAGCCTTTCTGTTTGAAGATGATTTTTGGCGTACGGATCCAAAACAGATACAGTCCCATCAATACCAGTGCACATAATAACCATGTGGTAAATTGCGCGCCGTGGCTGGTGATGTTGTTGTAGATAAGAATAGCAATCAAGCCAAGGAAGATAACGCTGTCGACTCTGCTACGAGGAAGCAGGGCGACAGACAGCAGAGTAGGGCCATTACGGCGGGGCATGATGAACTGATCGTAAATGGCATACGCCAGCAGCGAAAAGATAAAAAGAACCAGCACCAGGTCCGTGATAGTCATGAATCCTCAACCCTCTAAATAGAAAAACCGGGGGCAAGCCCCCGGCGGTGTACAACAGTCTTACAGGCCGAGCAGTCCGACAGCGTAGCCCGCGATACCGATGACGAAGAAGCCAACGATGATCCACAGCGGGTTCACTTTTTTACGCAGCAGCCACATACAGGCGAAAGTCAACAGCAGAGGAACCAGACCCGGCATCAGCTGGTCAAGGATAGTCTGCACGGTGGTGACGCGAGTCTGACCATCCTGACCGGTGATGGTGGAAACCACCAACGGGATGTTTACGTGCGTCCACTTATTAACCAATGCCCCCATGACAAACAGGCCGAGGATTGACGCCCCCTCAGTCAGTTTCTGCAGGAAGCCGCCGCCCATATCTTTAACGATATCGATACCTTTACGGTAGCCGTATGCCACACCGTAGTAACGGGTTGCCAGGCGAACCAGGTTAAACAGGATGAAGAACAGCAGTGGTCCAAGCAGACTGCCGCTCATCGCGATACCTGCGCCAAGTGCGGCGAATACCGGACGTACGGTACCCCAGAAGATCGGGTCGCCCACGCCTGCAAGCGGTCCCATCAGACCAACTTTGATACCGTTGATGGCACCATCGTCAATCTCTGCGCCGTTTGCACGCTGCTCTTCCATCGCCAGCGTAACGCCCAATACGGGGGCCGCTACGTACGGATGGGTATTAAAGAATTCCAGGTGACGCTTAATAGCCTGCTTACGAGCGTCGTTGTTTTCCGGGTACAAGCGGCGGATAGCCGGCACCATGGAGAAACAGAAACCCAGCGCCTGCATACGTTCGAAGTTCCAGGAACCCTGAAACAGGTTAGAACGAAGGAACACGCCACGAATGTCACTCGGAGTGAGTTTTTTCTCGGTGGTAGTTTTAGTCATATCAACCATTTCGCTCACCTGCTAGTCCAGTTCGTTATCGAGATCATTATTGCCAGCCGCAGCAGCAGGTGCACCGGCTACGCGGTTATATTTCGGGCTCAGCTGAATGTAGAGGATAGCCATTACTGCGCCAATCACACCCAGAGCAACCAGGTTGAAGTTAGTAAATGCCGCGGTGACGAAGCCGAGGTAGAAGAATGGCATCAGGTAGCCTGCGCGCATCATGTTGATGACCATCGCATAACCAACCACAACGATCATACCCCCTGCGATGTTCAGACCGCCGGTCACAACTTCCGGAATGGCATTAAGCATGCTCTGAACTTCACTGGTACCAACAGAAATCGCCACGATTACCGCCGGGATAGCGATACGCATAGCCTGCAGGAACAGGGAGGATACGTGCAGCCAGGAGATCGCCGTCAGGTTACCGTTTTCTGCCGCCTTATCCGCTGCGTGCTGGAATGCTACGGTGATAGTACGAACGATGATGGTCAGTACCTGGCCTGCTGCTGCCAGTGGGATAGCCAGCGCGATACCTGCACCAATGCTTTGGTGACCCGCGATAACCAGAACGGTAGAGATAATTGAGGCCAATGCGGCATCAGGTGCAACCGCAGCACCGATGTTCATCCAGCCCAGGGCGATCATTTCCAGGGTACCACCGATGATGATACCGGTTTTCATATCACCGAGAACGGCACCAATCAGCGTACAGGCCACCAACGGACGGTGGAACTGAAATTCATCGAGTACCGACTCCATACCCGCGATACATGCGACGATGAACACCAGCACAATCTGAAGAGTGGTAATCTCCATTGTACTTCTCCTATTGCTATACAGACTTAAGTGTGAAAACTAAGTAAATGCCAGGGCGTTATTTCACCTTGGCAATCAAATCCATCATTTTCAGTTTCTGATCGGTAGAAACCTTACGAGCCTCGAGCTCAATACCGCGTTCGTTGAGTTTCTTGAAGGCTTCGATGTCTTTTTCATCGACAGAAATTGCGTTGTTTACCTGCGTTTTACCCTGACGGAAAGCCATACCGCCAATGTTTACAGAGGCAATTTTCACACCACCTTCAACGATACGTTCTACGTCGGTCGGGTTGGTAAACAACAGCATCACACGCTCACCTGCATATTTCGGGTTGTTGTAGACGCGGATCATTTTCGCGACATCAACCACATGCGCCGTCACACCCGGAGGTGCAACCTGGGTCAGCAGCGTTTTACGCACGGTATCGGCGGCAACTTCATCACTGACGACGATAATGCGTGTTACGTTGGTTTCTTTGGTCCAGCGAGTTGCTACCTGACCATGGATTAAGCGGTCATCAATACGCGCCAGGCCGATCTGCATATAATCGTTCGGCCCCATCGGTTTGGCGGGAACTGCTGCTTTTGGCGCCGCGACTGGGGCTGGAGCGGCTTTCTCCACCGGTTTTGCTTTCAGCGCTTTCACGCCTTCGCTACCGGTTTCAACGGCCAGTGCCACTAATTCATCGAAGCTGGGGTTGTCATCACGCGCCATGAAGGTCTCAACCAGCATGGGAATGTTCACACCGGCGATGACTTCGTAATGCTCTTTATCGACGACAATGCGGCTCGCAGCGTTAAACGGGCTGCCTCCCCATGTGTCAACGAGAAACAGCACGCCTTTACTGGTATCGAGTTTTGCCAACTGAGCGTTGTACTTTTCAATCAGCGTTTCGGCATTTTCGCCTGGAACGAAATCGATCCAGCCGACGTTTTCCTGCTCGCCTAACAGCATTTCTGCTGTCTTAAGTAACTGCTCTGCAGCCCAACCATGTGTGCCTATTACAATAGCAATGGTCACTTGCTACCTCCTTTATTATCGTTAACACATCAACGTGAAGATGTATTTGAATCGTCGTCCGCAATCGAATCGATTCAGATAAGGGTTACAAAGAAAAACCTATGATTTTCGTGAATTATTTTAGATATCGAAAAAAATATTTTATGTGATGAAGATCCGTAATTTAACTTCCGATAAAAAGAAATTTCGAAGGGTAAAATATCTCCGAAACAACTTATTGCAAAGGAAAGTAAATCTTTGCTAAAAAACAGTTGTCTCTGTTATGTTTAGCATCGGTTTAATTACTCAGGAGTATAGGGCAGTAGCTCACCATATGGATCGTCACCGACGTCATTTCACTATCAGGCCGTATCAAGCCTGTCAGATTGGCACTTTTTGCCACAAATTTTCTCTGCATATCGCTTCAACGCCTGAGTTCCTCAGCGCGCAGTTTGGTCATTCCTTAAGCAGGAGCTTGTCATGGAATTATTAATGGACCCGCAGATTTGGGTGGGTTTGCTCACGCTTGTCGTTCTCGAAATTGTTCTGGGTATTGATAACCTGGTCTTCATTGCGATCCTGGCTGATAAGCTGCCGCCAAAACAGCGAGATAAAGCGCGTTTAATCGGTTTGTCACTGGCACTGGTTATGCGCCTGGGCTTGTTGTCCGTGATTTCGTGGATGGTGACGCTAACTAAGCCGCTATTTACGGTAATGGACTACTCGTTCTCGGGGCGCGATCTGATCATGCTGCTGGGGGGGATTTTCCTCTTGTTCAAGGCCACGACAGAGCTGCATGAGCGGCTGGAAAACCGTGAACATGATACCGGCCAGGCAAAAGGGTATGCGAGTTTTTGGGTTGTTGTGACGCAGATTGTCATCCTCGACGCGGTGTTCTCGCTGGATGCCGTTATTACGGCGGTTGGTATGGTCAACCATCTGCCGGTGATGATGGCGGCGGTCGTGATTGCCATGGCCGTGATGCTGCTGGCTTCTAAGCCGCTGACACGATTTGTGAACCAACATCCGACGGTGGTGGTGCTGTGTCTGAGCTTCCTGTTAATGATCGGTCTGAGCCTGGTTGCCGAAGGGTTTGGCTTCCATATTCCGAAAGGCTATCTGTATGCGGCGATTGGCTTCTCAATCATCATTGAGTTGTTTAACCAGATTGCCCGTCGGAACTTTATTCGCCACCAGTCGACGCTGCCGCTGCGTGCGCGCACTGCCGATGCAATCCTGCGTCTGATGGGGGGTAAAAGTCAGGCCAGCGCGCAGATGGAATCCGACAACCCGGTGCCGGTTCCCGTCCCGGAAGGCGCATTTGTGGAAGAAGAACGCTATATGATCAACGGCGTCCTGTCTCTGGCGTCGCGTTCATTACGTGGCATTATGACGCCTCGTGGCGAAATTAGCTGGGTTGATGCAGACCTGAGCGTGGAGGAAATTCGCGAGCAATTGCTCTCGTCACCACACAGCCTGTTCCCGGTGTGTCGTGGCGAACTGGATGAAATCATCGGTATTGTGCGTGCTAAAGAGCTGCTGGTCGCGCTGGAAGACGGTGTGGATGTGGCGGCCATTGCCTCTGCGTCTCCGGCTATTATTGTCCCGGAAACGCTGGATCCTATCAATCTGTTAGGTGTTCTGCGACGCGCCCGCGGCAGCTTTGTTATCGTCACTAACGAGTTTGGTGTAGTCCAGGGTCTGGTCACGCCGTTGGACGTATTAGAAGCTATTGCCGGTGAATTCCCGGATGCCGATGAAACGCCTGAAATTATTGCTGATGCAGGCGGTTGGTTGGTGAAAGGTGGTACCGATCTGCATGCGTTGCAACAGGCGCTGGACGTGGATACGTTAGTGAATGAAGATGAAGACATCGCCACGGTGGCAGGTTTAGTCATTGCCGCTAACGGCCATATTCCACGCGTAGGTGATGTTATCGATGTTGCACCGTTGAGCATTACGATTGTCGAAGCCAATGACTATCGTGTGGATTTAGTTCGCATTGTTAAAGAACAACCCGCTCACGACGAAGACGAGTAAGCGGGGTTAGCGAAACGGCATAACGTGCATACTGTGTCGCCCGTTATGCCGGGCGGGCGGCGGCGTGCTGCCCGCCAGCCATTTGGGAAAATCGCGCAGCGGCATCGGCTTTGCATACAAAAAGCCTTGCAATAAATGTACGCCGTGTCGGCGCAAATGCTGTGCCTGCGCCTGTGTTTCAACGCCTTCCGCCACCAGTTCTATATTCAGTTTTTTCCCCAAAGCGATAATGATGTCTGTGACGGTTGAGTTCACGGCGTCTGTCCCGATTGCCGAGGTAAATGATTTATCAATCTTCAGCACATCCGGGCGAAGCTTTTCCAGCCAGGAGAGCGAGCTGTTGCCGGTGCCGAAATCGTCAATTGCCAGCTTTACGCCAAGCCGATTTAACTCGCGCACGACCCGATAATCCACATCCAGTAACGCATCGCGCTCGGTGAGTTCGATAACCAACTGCTGAATAGGGTGCTGGCTGAACCAGTACTGGTTGAGATCTTTTAGCAGCGTACCGTTACGAAAATGGCTGGCGGCAACATTTATCCCAATATGAAACTGGCTGCTCATCGGGAATACGTGCCGTTGCTGAATGGTTTCTGCGATGACATGACGGGTAAGCGGCACAATCAGGTTGTGCTCCTCTGCGATGGGAATAAACACTTCGGGAGAGATCCAACCCTGGCGCGGGTTATTCCAGCGTAAAAGGATTTCCACTCCCATACATTGCTGGGTTTGCGCATTAAGTAGCGGCTGGCAAAACAGCTCGAATTCCCGTGCAGCAAGGGCCAGATTTATCTCCCAGGAGAAGCTCATTCTGCTGGCGGTCGCCAGCCATGCCAGGTAGCCCACTAAAAAACTTAGGATCACCGCCAGCGGCAGTTGTGTTGGTAGATGTTTTATAGCCAGTTCGCTGGCACCCGGACCGGTGACGCTGATAGTAAAGGGGAAATGTTGCGATGAGAGCTGGTAGCGTTTTTCATTATCCAGTTCAGGTAGCGTATCGACAACACCCTGTCCATATAGCAAATGGCGATTACCGACGGTTAAGCTGGCATGGGTAATTTGCGGTGGCTGGGGTTCAAGCAACATGGACGATAATAAATCAATATTCACGATTTCCAGCACGCCATCTGAACCATCGGCAGATGCTGGATACCATTGCGTCAGGATCGGACTGCCCTTAATCAACGAATGGTCGGTAGACAGCAGCAATTGCGGCTCCCGACTGGGTAATTCAGGCTCCAGTTGGCGAATAGGCACATTGCGATAGCCAAAAATGCTGGAACAATAAAGGACCCCGCTCTGAATCAGGTTGATAGAACGTACCGTTTGCAGTCTGGCTGCATGCTTACTCAGAGGTAAACGCGCGACTGAGCAGGGAAGCCCAATCAGCGGTAGCAGTACATCGCGTCCGGTCTGTAGGGGCAAAAGCACGTCATCCAACTCTTCAACGGCGTGGTTGGCAAAGGTAACGGTATTGCGATGATTTAAATTACGCTCCGAAATAAATCGGACAGTTAATGTGAGAATGAGCGTCAGTAGTGCACATAGTGTGCAGACGATTAAGCGATTCCGGCGATAGTTCTTGATGATCCTTTGCGCTGTTTGCATGCGGGCCGCCCGATAAGCCGTTGGTCACAGTAGCCAACAGCAACAGAGCAAGTGTAGTGGGGAAAATTACGCCAGACGAGGGAGAGGGGGCAAATTCGCCCATCCGTCGCAGATGGGCGAAAAATAAGTATTAGTCACATTGAACTTTGATTGCCAGGCCACCGCGTGACGTTTCACGGTACTTGGCGTTCATGTCTTTACCTGTTTCGTACATGGTCTCAATGACTTTATCCAGCGAGACGCGCGGAGCGCTGGTACGGCGCATTGCCATACGCGCAGCGTTGATCGCCTTCACTGACGCAATGGCATTACGTTCGATGCACGGAACCTGTACCTGTCCCGCCACCGGATCGCAGGTTAAGCCGAGGTTATGTTCCATGCCGATTTCAGCAGCAACACACACCTGCTCAGGGCTCGCGCCTAACAGTTCAGCCAGACCCGCGGCAGCCATGGAACAGGCTACGCCCACTTCACCCTGACAACCCACTTCTGCACCAGAGATAGACGCGTTCATTTTATACAACGCGCCAATCGCGCCGGCCGCCAGGAAATAACGGGTATAGATATCCGGGCTAACGGACTCGATGAAATGATCGTAATAGGCCAGTACCGCAGGCACGATACCGCAGGCACCGTTGGTTGGCGCAGTAACTACGCGACCACCCGCGGCGTTTTCTTCGTTAACGGCCAGCGCGAACATGTTCACCCAGTCGATCACGTTCATCGGATCGTTGGACAGCTTATCGCTGGAAACCAGCATACGACGCAGGGCTGAAGCACGACGAGGAACGCGCAGCGGACCCGGCAGCACGCCTTCGGTGTTCATACCACGATCGATACAAGCCTGCATGGTTTGCCAGACGTTACCAAAGTACTCTTCAATCTCTTTTTTACTGTGCAGAGCAAGTTCGTTCTGCATCGCCATGCCAGAGAGAGACAGGCCGGTGCTGTTGCAGTATTCCAGCATTTCAGTGGCGGATTTGAACGGATAAGGCACACTGACCTCGCCCGCGGCATCCTGACCAAAATGTTCTTCATCAACGATGAATCCACCGCCGATAGAGTAGTAGGTTTTGCTGTAAATGACGGTTTCGCCACTGTACGCGTGGATCTGCATTCCGTTTTCATGCAGCGGCAGGTTGCCGTTGTGAAAACGCATTCCGTCATTCTGCGGGAAATCCACTTCGTGTTGGCCCTGCGCAAGCAGCAGGCGTCCACGCGTTTCCACGTCGCGGATAAATCCGGGGATGCTGTCAATATCTACGGTAGCAGGCTCATTGCCCGCCAGACCCATAATAATGGCGATATCGGTATGGTGACCTTTACCCGTGAGCGACAGTGAACCATACACGTCGACGGCGACACGAGTAACGCTGTCCAGTAATCCTTTTTCGACCAGGTCATCGACGAACTGTTTACCCGCCTTCATAGGCCCTACGGTATGGGAAGATGAGGGACCAATCCCCACCTTAAACATGTCGAATAGACTAATCACGATAATACTCCTACAGGGCGACTGGGGTTTCCAGTAACGATGTTATAACTGCGCATAGTGTAAGAGGGAACGCGGCGATCGGCTTAACTATTCACATGAATTAAACTAATAGATAACCGCGGTTTTACTAATGTTGTGACCTGAGTTTCAAGTTGTCTATGGTGTGCGTAAAGATAAGTATAGTCAGGGCTTGACGCCAATTTGCAGCGCCAGCTCACGAATTATTCCGGCGGTCATTCCCCAGACGAAATATTGCTCATACCAGGAAAGCCATACACGATGTGAATCGCCGCGACGGTAGATATCCAGCGGATGATAACGACCTAAATGCAGGGCTTGTGCCAGCGGCATTTCAAACACGGCGGAAACTTCATCAACACTTGCGCGATACGGCAAATTTGGCGGGATAATGCCTACCACCGGAGTGACCTGGAAACCGGTCACACTGTCGACCGGCGGCAGAACGCCAATCACCTCAACGCAGGATGGTGGGATCGCCACTTCTTCCTGCGCTTCGCGAAGGGCGGCGGCTATTAACGAGGCATCGCTGCTATCCACCGCGCCGCCGGGAAAGGCGACCTGTCCGGCATGCTTGCGCAGATGAACTGATCGCTGAGTTAACAGCAACCCCGGCTGTGCACGACGCACGACGGGGATCAGTACGGCGGCCTGACGCTGGTTTAACGCAGTATGATTAACCTGCGGGCGCAGGAGTTGAAAGCGCGATAAAAAATCATCAAGCGTCAGGCTGCTGTATTCCACGTGTCAGTTCTCCAGTTGGTGCAAAATACGATTCACTTTATCAAACGTTTCCTGATACTCCGCATCTTCCTGGCTGTCCGCCACAATGCCACCGCCAGCGGAACAATAAATGCGTCCGTTGGTGGCTGTCAGCGTGCGAATGGTGATGCTGGTATCCATATTGCCGCAAAAGCTCAGATAGCCAATGCTACCGCACCAGGCGTTGCGTCTTTGCGGTTCCAGTTCGTCAATAATTTCCATTGCCCGCACTTTTGGCGCACCGGTAATAGAGCCGCCGGGGAAGGCGGCGCGCAGCAGGTCAGTGGCGTGCAATGATTCTGGCAGACGCGCGGTAATGGTGCTGACCAAATGATGAACGGCAGGGAACGGTTCGACAACGAACAGTTCCGGAACCTGTACCGAACCGGGTTCGGCAACGCGGCCGATATCATTACGCATTAAATCGACGATCATCAGGTTTTCCGCCTGATCCTTTGGGGAGTTCGCCAGTGATTGAGCCTGCAGACGATCGGCATCGGCATCTTCAAGTCTGGGCAGCGTGCCTTTAATCGGACGCGTCTGGATGTGCTGGTTTTCCAGCAGAATAAAACGCTCAGGTGAAAGGCTGAGAATCGCCCCCTCCTCAAGACGTATAAACGCACTGAACGGGGCGCGGTTCGCATGGTTGAGACGTACAAACGCCAACCACTCATCTCCTTGATAATGCGCCTGAAAGCGCTGGGCAAGATTGACCTGATAGCAATCGCCGCTGTGCAGATAACGCTGCACCTGACGGAACCTTTCACCATACTGCTCGCGGGTCATGTTGGACTGCCACGAGGATGTTAACGAAAACGGTTCGCGCACGGGTATCTGTTGACTTTCCAGCCAACGGCGTCGTGCCTGTACATCGGAGTGGCTAAGTAGCGACACCCTTTGCAACTGATGATCGACAATCAGCGCCCAATCGTAAATGCCAACCGCCATGTCCGGTAGCGTGATATCCTGTTCGGCTTCCGTTGGCAGAGATTCAAAACGACGGCCTAAGTCATAACCGAACAGACCCAATGCGCCTCCCTGGAAGGGAAAATCGGGATTATAATCGGGCTGAATAGTCAGCGATGTCAGCGCCGAACGTAAAACCGTCATAGGATCATCAACCGTTTGCATAGTGCCGTGATGGTCATGCACAACGGTCTCTTCTGCATGTGTGACCAGCGTGGTAATGGGGTCGGCGACCAGAATATCAAAGCGATTATGCGGATGGTCGGCATGGCCCGAATGCAAAAGCATTGCCCAGGGCTGGTGGCTTAATGTGGCAAAATAGTGCTCAGCGGCGTCCAGACGCCAGGGGAGTGTGATTACAGCGGGAGATAACGTCTTCATCAGTCCTGACTCGTTGCTACTTCACTGGCTATGTGCCGGGTAGCATGAAATAATTAGCGCTAATAATTTAGCAGGAGTTCACCATGATTGCAGGTTTACCTTCACTCACGCACGATCAGCAGCAACAGGCGGTTGAACGCATTCATGAACTGATATCCCAGGGGATGAGCAGTGGCGAGGCGATTACGAAAGTGGCTGCTGAATTACGCGCCAGCCATACCGGCGAGCGGATCGTGGCGCGTTTTGAAGATGAAGACGAATAACGCCGCTTATACCGCAGCGATAATCTTAATTTCAACTTTGTATTTCGGGTTCATTAACCCGGCCTGAACGGTACAACGTACCGGCGCGTGACCAGCAACAACCCATGCGTCCCAGGCTTTGTTCATGGCGGCAAAATCATTTTTGTCCGCCAGGAACAGGGTGGCATCAAGAATACGTGACTTGCTGCTGCCCTGTTTTTCCAGCACCGCATCAATTTGCGCCAGCGTATTTGCCGTTTGCTCAAAGGCGTCGGCATCCAGATTTTCCGGTACGCCGGTGTAATACAACGTGTTGTTGTGGATAACCACGTCGGACCAACGCGCTTCGGCATCAATGCGCACAATCGTCATAAATCATTCCTCATTTACGTTTTTTCATAATGGCTTCGGGTTGCGCCAAGACTGCCATAATGTTGTGTCCACGTCACCTCTTCAACTGGCGAAAGAGCCGCTGGCCTGACATAATCCCTGTTCAAATGAACAGGGGGCAGTGTGACGGACGATTTTGCAGCAGACGGTCAGTTGGCTAAAGCGATACCCGGTTTTAAACCGCGTGAACCACAGCGGCAGATGGCCTTCGCCGTCAGCCATGCTATCGAAAAATCACAGCCGCTTGTTGTCGAAGCCGGAACAGGAACAGGTAAAACCTACGCTTATCTTGCCCCCGCGCTGCGTGCCGGAAAGAAAGTGATCGTCTCCACGGGCTCGAAGGCGTTGCAGGATCAGCTATACAGCCGCGATTTACCCACAGTAGCGAAGGCTCTGGAATTCACGGGTAAACTGGCGCTACTGAAAGGGCGTTCAAACTATCTGTGTCTTGAGCGTCTCGAACAACAGGCGCTGGCGGGCGGTGACCTGCCGGTACAGACTTTAAGTGACGTCATTCTGCTACGCTCCTGGTCAAATCAAACCCTTGATGGTGACATCAGCACCTGCGTCAGCGTGGCGGAAGACTCTCAGGCCTGGCCGCTGGTGACGAGCACAAATGATAATTGCCTTGGGAGCGACTGCCCGCTGTACAAAGAGTGCTTTGTCGTTAAAGCGCGCAAGAAGGCGATGGATGCGGATGTCGTCGTGGTAAACCACCATCTGTTTCTCGCTGATATGGTGGTGAAAGAGAGTGGGTTTGGCGAGCTGATCCCGGAAGCTGAAGTGATGATCTTCGATGAAGCGCATCAGTTACCGGATATCGCCAGCCAGTATTTTGGTCAATCGCTCTCCAGTCGCCAACTGCTGGATCTGGCGAAAGACATCACCATTGCCTATCGCACCGAGCTGAAAGACACTCAGCAGCTTCAAAAATGCGCCGACCGGCTGGCGCAAAGCGCGCAGGACTTCCGTCTGCAGTTGGGCGAGCCGGGCTATCGAGGAAACTTGCGGGAACTGCTGGCCGACCCGCGCGTGCAGCGCGCGTTTTTGTTGCTCGATGACACGCTGGAGCTGTGTTACGACGTGGCGAAACTGTCTCTCGGACGTTCCGCCTTGCTGGATGCCGCGTTTGAACGTGCCACGCTTTACCGTACTCGTCTGAAGCGCCTGAAAGAGATCAACCAGCCAGGTTTCAGCTACTGGTATGAATGCACCTCGCGCCATTTCACCCTTGCGCTGACGCCGCTCACGGTGGCGGATAAATTCAAAGAAGTGATGGAACAGAAGCCGGGCTGCTGGATTTTTACCTCCGCGACGCTGTCGGTAAACGATGACCTTCATCATTTCACCGCGCGGCTGGGTATTGAAGATGCCGAGTCGATGCTGCTGCCAAGTCCATTTGATTTCACCCGCCAGGCGCTGCTGTGCGTGCCGCGTAATCTCCCGCAAACCAACCAACCGGGAGCGGCGCGTCAGCTGGCATCCATGCTGCGTCCCATTATCGAAGCGAACAACGGTCGCTGCTTTATGCTGTGTACCTCGCACGCGATGATGCGCGATCTGGCTGAACAATTCCGCGCCACCATGACCCTTCCCGTGCTGCTGCAGGGCGAAACCAGTAAAGGGCAACTGTTACAGCAGTTTGTCAGCGCAGGTAATGCGTTACTGGTTGCCACCAGCAGCTTCTGGGAAGGGGTGGACGTGCGTGGCGATACGTTGTCGCTGGTGATTATTGATAAACTGCCGTTCACCTCGCCGGACGATCCGCTGTTAAAAGCGCGGATGGAGGACTGCCGTTTGCGCGGCGGCGATCCGTTTGAAGACGTTCAGTTGCCGGATGCGGTAATCACCCTGAAACAGGGCGTGGGGCGTCTGATTCGTGACGCCGACGACCGCGGGGTGCTGGTGATTTGCGACAACCGTCTGGTGATGCGACCTTATGGTGCCACTTTCCTGGCAAGCCTTCCGCCTGCGCCGCGGACGCGTGATATTGCTCGCGCTGTTCGTTTTCTTGCCATACCAACGACTGAGTAATTTGTTACGGAGTGTGGTAAGATGCGCGCCAAATTTATTGACCTGATCACAAACACCCATGCGAATTCTGGCTATCGATACCGCCACAGAGGCGTGCTCTGTTGCCCTGTGGAATGACGGTACTACCAAGGCTCATTTCGAGCTTTGCCCACGAGAACACACCCAACGAATTTTACCAATGGTCGAGGAAATCCTGGCCGCTGGCGATCTCACGTTAACCGATATCGACGCTCTGGCGTTTGGTCGCGGTCCTGGCAGTTTCACCGGTGTACGTATTGGGATTGGCATTGCTCAGGGGCTGGCGTTAGGCGCGAATTTACCGATGATCGGCGTTTCCACCCTGGCAACAATGGCGCAGGGAGCCTGGCGTAAGTCGGGCGCGACCCGCGTACTGGCTGCGATCGACGCGCGAATGGGCGAAGTCTATTGGGCCGAATACCTGCGTGATGAGCACGGCAACTGGCACGGTGAAGAAACCGAAGCGGTGCTAACCCCCGAGCAGGTGCATGCGCGTTTACTGCAACTGTCTGGCGAGTGGGTAACGGTCGGAACAGGCTGGCCTGCCTGGCCTGAGCTCGGTAAAGACAGCGGTCTGACGCTGAGCGATGGCGACGTTTTGCTTCCGGCGGCTGAAGATATGCTGCCTGTTGCCACGCAAATGCTGGCTGCCGGTAAGACCGTGGCGGTTGAACATGCGGAACCGGTTTATTTACGTAACACCGTGGCATGGAAGAAACTTCCCGGTAAAGAATGAATCTTAGTAGTACATCCCCGGTTAATTCGCACAGCCGTCAGTGCGCAGCATGGTGAATTGGTCGGGGCAGAAGCTAAGAAAAGGGAGTCGCAATATGGCGGTGCAAAAGCAGTTATTGAAAGGTCTGTTGGCGGGCGCATTCGCGTTAATGCTTAGCGGTTGTGTCACCATCCCGGACGCGATTAAAGGTTCGAGCCCTACGCCGCAGCAGGATCTGGTGCGGGTTATGAATGCCCCGCAGCTGTATGTCGGACAGGAAGCGCGTTTCGGCGGTAAAGTTGTGGATATTCAGAACCAGCAGGGGAAATCCCGTCTGGAAATTGCCACTGTTCCTCTTGATAGTGGGGCGCGACCGGTGCTGGGCGAAGCCTCCCGCGGGCGAATTTATGCTGATGTAAATGGTTTCCTCGACCCGGTGGACTTCCGCGGTCAACTGGTTACCGTCGTCGGTCCGATTAGCGGTACTATGGATGGAAAAATCGGTAATACACCGTATAAATTCATGCTGATGCAGGTAACTGGCTATAAACGCTGGCATATTACTCAGCAAATTGTTATGCCGCCTCAGCCGATCGACCCCTGGTTCTACGGTGCGCGTGGCTGGCCTTACGGTGGCTACGGCGGATGGGGATGGTACAATCCCGGCCCGGCACAGGTTCAGACCATAGTAACTGAGTAACTCTTTGTTTTATGAGTAAAAGAAACAGCGGCTCGTCCGCTGTTTCTGCATTAACGTGGATATAAGAAAAATAAATAGTGACGTGCTTCGCAACCTTGTCGTTGTGTAATAAACAAACTGGTACGCTGAGTTAATATTATGTTAACAGTTTGTTTATTACCTGGGGTTGTGATGACGACGAATACGCATTTTAGAGGTGATGTATTGAAAAAGGTTTGGCTTAACCGTTATCCCGCTGGTGTTCCTGCGGAGATCAATCCTGACCGTTATCAATCCCTGGTGGAACTCTTTGAACACTCAGTAAGACGGTATGCCGATCAGCCCGCGTTTGTAAACATGGGGGAGGTGATGACCTTCCGCAAGCTTGAAGAGCGTAGCCGGGCATTTGCGGCCTATTTGCAACAGGGACTCGGGCTGAAGAAGGGCGATCGCGTCGCGCTGATGATGCCGAACCTGCTGCAATATCCGGTCGCACTGTTTGGGATTTTACGTGCCGGCATGATCGTCGTGAACGTGAACCCGCTGTACACGCCTCGCGAGCTGGAACATCAGCTCAACGACAGCGGCGCGTCGGCGATTGTCATCGTGTCTAACTTTGCCCACACGCTGGAAAAAGTCGTCGACAAAACGTCGGTGCAACACGTGATCCTGACGCGTATGGGCGATCAGCTGTCGACCGCCAAAGGGACGTTGGTTAACTTTGTCGTCAAGTATATCAAGCGTCTGGTGCCGAAATATCACCTGCCGGATGCCATCTCTTTTCGTAGCGCGCTGCAAAACGGTTATCGCATGCAGTATGTGAAACCCGAAGTGGTGTCGGAAGATCTGGCGTTCCTGCAATATACCGGGGGGACTACCGGTGTGGCGAAGGGCGCGATGCTTACGCACCGTAACATGCTGGCTAACCTTGAGCAGGTTAACGCCACTTATGGCCCGTTGCTGCATCCGGGTAAAGAACTGGTGGTGACGGCCCTACCGCTGTATCACATTTTTGCACTGACGATGAACTGCCTGCTGTTTATTGAGCTGGGCGGTCAAAACCTGCTGATTACCAACCCGCGTGATATTCCGGGACTGGTAAAAGAGCTGGCGAAGTATCCGTTCACCGCCATGACCGGCGTCAACACGCTGTTTAACGCGCTGCTGAATAACAAAGAGTTCCAACAACTGGACTTCTCGTCACTGCACCTTTCGGCTGGCGGCGGGATGCCGGTTCAACAGGCGGTAGCTGAACGTTGGGTAAAGCTGACCGGTCAGTATCTGCTGGAAGGCTATGGCCTGACGGAGTGTGCCCCTCTGGTGAGCGTCAACCCTCATGATATCGACTACCACAGCGGCAGTATCGGGTTACCGGTTCCTTCCACCGAGGTCAAACTGGTGGATGACGACGATAACGAAGTGCCGCCGGGAGAACCGGGCGAACTGTGCGTGAAAGGTCCGCAAGTGATGCTGGGCTACTGGCAGCGACCAGACGCCACCGACGAAATCGTTAAAGACGGCTGGCTGCACACCGGCGATATTGCGGTGATGGATGATGAAGGCTTCCTGCGTATTGTCGATCGTAAGAAAGATATGATCCTGGTGTCCGGCTTCAACGTCTATCCAAATGAAATTGAAGACGTGGTTATGCAACATCCTGGCGTACAGGAAGTGGCTGCGGTCGGCGTTCCGTCGGGCAGCAGCGGTGAAGCGGTGAAAATTTTCGTGGTGAAGAAAGATGCCTCGTTAACTGATGAGGTGCTTATCACTTTCTGCCGTCGTCACCTGACGGGCTATAAAGTACCGAAGCTGGTGGAGTTTCGCGACGAGTTGCCGAAATCTAACGTCGGTAAAATTTTGCGACGAGAATTACGTGACGAAGCGCGCGCCAAAGTGGACAATAAAGGCTGAGCGTTAAGTCAGCCAGCAGAAAACGCCGGGTAAACCGGCGTTTTTTTTGGCGCAAACCTAAGAGAGCACGATTTGAATTATCAAATGATCACCACGGACGACGCGTTAGCCACGCTGTGCGAAGCCGTCCGTGAATTTCCGGCGATAGCCCTGGATACCGAATTTGTTCGCACACGTACCTATTATCCGCAGTTGGGGCTGATCCAACTCTTTGATGGCAAACACGTTGCTCTGATTGATCCACTAGGGATCACCGACTGGTCGCCCCTGCGCGATATTCTGCGTGATACCGCCATCACCAAATTCCTGCATGCGGGAAGTGAAGACCTGGAAGTGTTTCTCAACGCTTTTGGCGAACTTCCGCAGCCGTTAATTGACACACAAATCCTGGCTGCGTTTTGCGGTCGTCCGCTGTCGTGGGGCTTCGCCTCGATGGTGGAAGAGTTTACGGGGGTGGCGCTCGACAAAAGCGAATCGCGTACCGACTGGCTGGCCAGACCGCTGACCGAGCGTCAGTGCGAATACGCGGCGGCTGACGTCTGGTATCTGTTACCGATCACCACAAAACTGATGGCTGAAACCGAAGCCAGCGGCTGGCTGCCAGCTGCGCTGGACGAATGCCGCTTAATGCAGCAGCGTCGCCAGGAGATTCTGGCGCCAGAAGACGCCTGGCGTGACATCACCAACGCATGGCAACTGCGCACCCGTCAGCTAGCCTGCCTGCAACTGCTTGCCGACTGGCGGCTGCGTAAAGCACGCGAGCGCGATCTGGCGGTAAACTTCGTGGTGCGTGAAGAGCACCTGTGGGCGGTGGCGCGTTATATGCCGGGCAGCCTGGGTGAACTGGATAGCCTGGGTCTTTCCGGGAGTGAAATTCGTTTCCACGGTAAAACGCTGATCGCCCTGGTAGAAAAGGCCCAGGCTTTACCGGAAGAGTCGCTGCCGCAGCCGCTGCTGAATTTGATGGATATGCCAGAGTATCGCAAGGCGTTCAAAGCCATCAAAGCGCTGGTTGCCGAGGTGAGTGCGGAACATAATCTCAGCGTCGAACTTCTTGCTTCGCGTCGCCAGATCAACCAGTTGCTCAACTGGCTCTGGAAATTAAAGCCGCAGCAATCCCTGCCAGAGCTGGTTTCCGGCTGGCGTGGCGAATTGATGTCCGATCGCCTCAACGCGCTGCTGCAGGAATACCCGCAGTAAGTCACCAGGCTCGCCGGGTCGCGCGTTTGCTGACCCGGCCTGCGCAACGCTACAGATCGAGCACCAGGCGCTTACCTTTGGCGCGCGAGCAGCAGATGAGCATGCTTTGCTGGCTGGCTTTTTCGTCGTCGCTGAAATACTGATCGCGGTGATCCGCTTCCCCTTCGAGAATCGTCGTTTCGCAGGTGCCGCAAACACCTTCCCGGCACAGGCACTCAACCCGGGCGGCTTTGTTATTTTCGATAACCTGCAAAATGGTCATCTCTTCCGGGACCACAAACTCGCGCCCGGAACGCGCCAGCACCAGGGTGAAGGCGTCGCCGCCTTTCTCTTCCACGGCAAATTGTTCGAAATGTAGCGTATTGCTGTCCAGCCCAAGGCGGGAAGCCGCTTCTCTGACAGCATCGTTGAGCACCGCAGGGCCACAGGTATAGATATGCGTGCCGGGTTCAACATCTGCCAGCAGACGGGCTAAATCGAGGCGGGTGCCTGCGTTCGACAGGTGCAGATGAATGCGATCGGCGCTGGGGTGTTGCATGAGTTCGTCATGAAACGCGCAGGTCTCCTGGCTGGGAGAGCAATAGTGCAGTTGCCATTGCATCTGAGATTGTTCCAGCTCCGGGAGTTGCGATAAAAACGGTGTGATGCCGATACCTCCGGCAATCAACAGATGTTTTTGCGCCTGAGGGGCGAGGGCGAAGAGATTATTTGGTGTGGAGATCGTGAGCGTGTCGCCGGGCTTCACGTTTTGATGCAGGTATCGTGAGCCGCCTTTGGACGCTTCCTCCAGGCGTACGGCAATTTTATAGGCGCGCGTATCGCGTGGTGAACTCATCAGCGAGTACGCATTGCTGTACAGGTTCTCGCCATCGTGCATCTGCACGATAATATGGCTGCCACCCTGAAACGCAGGCAACGGCTGGCCTGAGGTCGCCGTTAAAGTGAAGCATTTTACCTGCGCGGTAATCGTCTCAATCCGGCTGACCCGGACTTCTTGCATTTGATAATCAGACATTGCGGCCTCCCTAATAAATCTGTCCGACGCGGCTCAGCGACGCGCCGGAACCTGTCGTAAAAGCCCCGGGTTATTCCTGAAAAACCTGGGCGACCAGATTATGAAAATGGGCAATGCCATGCTCGGAGATGCCGCTGCCGCTGGTGTCCGCCATAATGCGTCCCTGGCCGCGATACCCGCGCGATTTCAGCCCTTTTTGTACGCTTTCAACCAGACGTAAATCTTCAGGACGAAAGACGTTGCGATACCATTCGATCAGTTGTTTCTGCTCTTCGGTCAGCTCTTCGTTGGTGAAATAGATGTCATAGTTTTGCAGCGTGGTTTCCGCATCTACCGGGAATTCGTAGATAACGGTCATCATACCTTTGATTGGCGTCACGTTGAGCATGGTGCACGGCCACAGCCAGAAACCGTGGAAAGCGGCATCAACCCCTTCTTCGAACTTAAATGACTGCTCTGAAGGTTTGGCGAAACCGTATTGCAGCGTCCAGTTACCGTGCATGGTATGCCAGTAACGGTCAACCTGGACCGAGTCGGAAAAACCTGGATGGGCCGGACCGCAGTGGTAGCACTCCAGATAGTTATCGACAATATTCTTCCAGTTGGCTGGGGTACGAGTCGTAAAGCGCGCAGCAAGTTTCAGGTCATGCACGTCTGGGCAGGCTTCGATAACTTTGTCCGCAAGACCAGGGAGTTGTTCTTCCACGCTGCCCGCATTCGGATCCATGTTTATAAACACGAATCCGGCATATTCTTCTAGGCGTACCGGTGTAAGGTGCGCTTTTTCGCTGTCGAAGTTGGCGACGTTTTCGCAGTTACGCGCATGCGCCAGATTGCCGTCAAGTTTGAACGCCCATGCGTGGTAAGGGCAGGTAATCACATTTTTCGCTTTCCCCTCGCCGCTCAACAGCTGATGACCGCGATGCGGGCAGACGTTGTAGAAGGCCCGCAGCACGTTATCGCGACCACGTACCAGCACGATATTCTCGCCAATCACTTCTCGGGTAACATAATCATTGGGTTTCGCCAGTTCGCTACTGTGGGCGACGCAAATCCAGCTTTTAGCGAACACCTTTTCTTGTTCGTGTTCGAAAGCCTGATGGTCGGTATAAAACCGGGCCGGGATAGTCCAGGCATCCTGCGGGTTGGCACAGAAATTTTGCGGCAGAATAAACTCAGGGCTCAGATTGCTCATTGGAATACCTTTAATTTGTGAGTATGAGGATTTTTGTACTGGCGCTTAATTGTCGCCTTTGAGTAGTGTCCCGGCCGGTGGCGCGACCGGGACGTCAACTGGCACTTCGGGAAGATGACTTTCAATTTGATGCGCAGGAACGTGGGCATAGTCCTGCCGTACCCAGCGCAGAAAACCGCCAACCTTCACCAACAGGATGGCGAGGAATGGAAGAGCGGTCAGAACCACCGTGGTCTTCATGGTTTCCAGGGACGCGCCGGTGAACAAAATCGATAATGGGATCAGGGTGATAACCACGCACCAGAACAGACGAAGACTGCGCTGCGGATCTTCCCCTTCCTGCAGGTTGCGTGTGCTGGTGGCCGCCATGGTGTAGGCCACAGCATCCATGTGTGAGGCGAGGAATATAATCATGATCGCCAGATACGCCACCAGAAACAGTTTCCCGGCAGGCAACGACATCAACACTTGCTGTACGGCTGTCTCACCACCCAGCGTCGCCATAACCTGCGGTACGTCGATCACACCGTTCACAAACTGGTGAATGGAGTAGCTTTCCATCACGCCAAAGAAGAACCAGCAGCCAACAGTGCTACCGAGGATTAATGCCCAGATAACCTCTTTGATTTTGCGACCACGGGATACGCGAGTGACAAACATTGCCACGCCCGGCGTGTAGGAGATCCACCACAGCCAGTAGAACACCGTCCAGTTACGGGTGAACTCACCGTTGCCAAGCGGGTCGGTGAAGAGGCTCATTTGCAAAAAATTTTGTGTCGTCAGGCCGATGGCGTTGATGATGTTGTTGGTGATGAACTCGGTCGGGCCGACGATCAGCACCAGCAGCGGCAGTAAAAATGCCCCCCAGCCGACCATTTTGCTCAGACGTTGCAAACCGTTATTGATGCCAATCCAGGAGCTCAGGCAGAAAATGCCGCCAGAGAACAGGATCACAAACGCCTGCACCGTGAAGTTATCCGGTAACCCCGTCAGGGCAGACAAACCGCGGGTAAAGGTGGCGGCGGTGACGACCAGAGAGATGGTTAACGCGCCAACTGTCGCGATCAGGAACATCAGGTCAACCAGGCGACCCCAGACGCCCTGCGGATGCACGCCGGTAATGGCGGCGATAATCCCGGACAGGCTCAGTCCTTTGTTTTTACGCACATGGAAGTGGTAGGCCATGGTTAATGAGGCCAACGTGTAGGTCGCCCATGCGCTGATCCCCCAATGGAAAAAGGAGTAGGGCAGGCTGTATTCCAGCGCTTTTTGCGAGTGCGGCGCGATATTCAGACCCGGGGTCTGGTAATAATAGGCCCACTCAGCAACGCCCCAGTAGAGCGTGGAGGAGCCTAATCCGGCGCATATAAACATAAACAGCCAGGAGAGCGTGCTGTATTCCGCTTTACCTTCTCCCAGACGGATGTTGCCGTATTTGCTGGTAGCCAGCCAGACGACCAGACCCATAGCCATCAGAACGAGGATCTGCACGGCGGAACCCAGCATCCGGGTAACGCCGTTAAAAAGGGTATTTGCGACTTGTGCAGACTGCTGAGGGAAGAGACTAAGTGTGGCGGCGATGAAAAGAATAGCCACCAGGCTGATGGCTATCAGCGGCATGTCTTTTTTCTTGACGTTGCTCAACATGGGATCTCCTGGGCACAGTTGCCCGCGTATGGCATTAGCCTGTCGTTGTTATCATGCTGTAGGGGTAGAATGAGTTACTTTGCATTTAACAATTTTATTATTTGTTCTTTACATGAATTAAACAATTGCCCGATGCGTGAAGCAATAAAACACGGAACGGAAATAATAAAAGGTGAATTAGCGCAGGTTATTGGCTCCACAAAACGCATAAAAAAGCCGCGTCAGTGACGCGGCTCATATTTCGTGGTTTGACCTCTAACGTAGTGCCTGACAGATGGCTTCTCCCATCTGTTGCGTGGTGGCGCAGCCTTTCATATCCGGCGTTTTCGGGCCACTGGCAATAACGTGCTCAATTGCCGCCAGAATACCGTCGTGGGCAGCCTTATAGTTGGCATCACCCTTGCCAAGGAAGTCCAGCATCATGGCGCCAGCCCAGATAGTGGCAATCGGGTTGGCGATGTTTTTTCCGTAAATATCGGGGGCCGAACCATGCACCGGCTCGAACAGGGACGGGAAGGTGCGTTCCGGGTTTAAGTTGGCAGAAGGCGCGATGCCAATCGTCCCGGTACAGGCCGGACCCAGATCGGAGAGGATGTCGCCGAACAGGTTGGAAGCAACCACAACGTCAAAGCGCTCCGGCTGCATCACAAAGCGGGCGCACAATATATCGATATGCTGTTTATCCCAACGGATCTCAGGATAGTTAGCCGCCATTGCTTCAACACGCTCGTCCCAGTAAGGCATGCTGATGGCCAGACCATTGGATTTGGTCGCCGAGGTCAGGGTTTTGCGCGGGCGGTTTTGCGCCAGCTCGAAGGCGTAACGCAATATACGATCTACGCCGCGACGGGTGAAGACCGACTCCTGGATAACCACCTCGTGTTCCGTCCCTTCACTCACGCGTCCGCCGAGAGAAGAGTATTCTCCCTCGGTGTTCTCGCGTACGACGTAGAAATCAATGTCGCCTGGCTGCTTGCCCGCCAGTGGGCAAGGGACTCCCGGAAACAGGCGTACCGGACGCAGGTTGACGTACTGGTCGAATTCGCGGCGAAACTTAAGCAGCGAGCCCCATAAAGAGATGTGGTCCGGTACGGTGTCCGGCCAGCCAACGGCGCCAAAATAGATAGCATCAAAGGATTGCAACTGCTCATGCCAGTCATCCGGCATCATTTTACCGTGATGGGTGTAGTACTCGCAGCTCGCCCATTCCATTTGCTCAAAGCTGAGCGACAACCCCCAACGCTCGGCGGCTGCCTGTAACACATGAATGCCTTCAGGCAGCACTTCTTTACCAATGCCATCTCCGGGGATAGCGGCAATACGACAGGTTTTCTTCATAGCAGCTCTCACTTGTACGCCATCAAAATTGACTTTCCCCTTATCCTATAATTGACTGATTAATAGTTAATCCCCCTAACTGGTGAAACATAAAACACAGATCATGAATAATCTGCCGCTGCTAAATGATTTACGCGTCTTTATGCTGGTTGCCCGTCGGGCAGGATTTGCCGCCGTTGCCGAGGAACTGGGTGTATCACCGGCTTTTATCAGTAAGCGAGTAGCCCTGCTGGAGCAGACACTGAACGTGGTGCTGCTGCACCGGACAACGCGGCGTGTAACCATCACGGAAGAGGGGGAGCGGATCTACGAATGGGCGCAGCGGATCCTGCAGGATGTCGATCAGATGATGGACGAGTTGTCTGATGCCAGGCAGATCCCGCAGGGGATGCTACGCATTATTAGTAGCTTTGGTTTTGGCCGTCGGGTGGTGGCTCCGGCGCTGTCTGCACTGGCAAAAGCGTACCCGCAGTTAGAACTGAGGTTCGATGTTGAAGACCGCCTGGTGGATATGGTGAATGAGGGCGTCGATCTTGATATTCGTATCGGGGATGATATCGCGCCGAACCTGATTGCCCGCAAGCTGGCGACTAACTACCGTATTCTGTGCGCCTCGCCGGAATTTGTGGCGCAGCACGGGACGCCGAAGCAACTCAACGATCTCTCCACTTTTCCTTGTCTGGTTATCAAAGAGCGCGACCATCCGTTTGGCATCTGGCAAATGCGTAATAAAGAGGGCGCTCACTCAATTAAAGTTACGGGGCCTCTGTCGTCTAATCATGGCGAAGTGGTACATCAGTGGTGTCTTGATGGGCAGGGAATTGCCCTGCGTTCGTGGTGGGACGTTTGCGACAACATTGCCGGTGGACATCTGGTACACGTATTACCCGAGTATTATCAACCAGCAAATATATGGGCGGTTTATGTTTCTCGGCTGGCGACGTCGGCAAAAATCCGTATTACGGTTGAGTATTTGCGCCGCTATTTTGCCGAAAACTATCCAAAGTTTACTTTGGAATAAATCCGCAACAGCTGGCAAGAAACTGAAAATAAAAAAGGCAGAATAATCTGCCTTTTTTGCAACTATAACTCACTGAGCAAAGCCGTTATTTAGACTCTTCAGCTTCAGGTAATGTCACGTTAAGTTCGAGGATAGAAATATCGCCGTCTTTTTGTTCAAGCTGTACGGTGACCATTTCGGGATCAATTTGTACATACTTGCAGATAACCTCGAGAATATCTTTCCTCAGTTGCGGTAAATAATGTGGCTCGGCGTCACTACGACGACGTTCCGCAACAATAATCTGCAGTCGCTCTTTAGCGATGTTCGCTGTGCTCTTTTTCCGCGAGAGAAAAAAATCCAGTAATGCCATAACTTATCCTCCGAACAGGCGTTTGAGGAAACCTTTCTTCTCTTCTTCAATGAAGCGGAAAGGACGTTCTTCTCCCAACAGACGGTCTACGGTATCAGCATAGGCTTTACCGGCATCAGCATTGATGTCGAGAATAACCGGCTCACCCTGGTTAGACGCGCGCAGGACTGACTGATCTTCAGGAATCACGCCAACCAGCTTGATTCGCAGAATTTCCAGTACGTCTTCCATGCTCAGCATGTCACCTTTATTTACGCGGCCGGGGTTGTAGCGCGTCAGCAACAAATGCTCTTTAATCGGATCTTCACCGTTTTCCGCACGACGAGATTTCGACGCCAGAATACCCAGAATACGGTCAGAGTCACGTACAGAGGAGACTTCCGGGTTAGTGGTGATAATCGCTTCATCGGCAAAATACAGGGCCATCAGCGCGCCGGTTTCAATACCCGCTGGGGAGTCGCAGACGATGAAATCGAATTCCATCGTTTTCAGGTCGTCCAGAACTTTCGCGACGCCTTCACGCGTCAGCGCGTCTTTATCGCGAGTCTGTGAGGCCGGAAGAATAAAGAGATTTTCGGTACGCTTATCTTTGATTAACGCCTGATTTAACGACGCATCGCCCTGAATAACGTTGACGAAGTCGTAAACGACGCGGCGTTCACAACCCATAATCAGATCGAGGTTACGCAGGCCGATATCAAAATCAATAACGACAGTTTTCTTTCCCTTCTGGGCCAAACCTGTAGCGATGGCCGCGCTGGAGGTGGTTTTGCCAACGCCCCCTTTACCCGAAGTAACAACAATAATGCGTGCCATAGAAATTCCTTGTTAAAAAGGGATCAATTCAACGGTTGAACTGTCAAAGCGTTCTCTGCTAATTGCAGACGGGCCGCTTTGCCATAAAATTCTGCTGGGATTTTATCACTCAGCCAATAAACACCTGCGATAGACACCAGTTCTGCCGTCAGATGGGTACAAAAAATTTGCGCTTCACGATCGCCGCTTGCACCTGCCAGCGCACGGCCTCTCATCATTCCATAAACATGAATATTGCCATCAGCGATAAGCTCTGCGCCCGCACTGACGTGGCTTGTAACAATCAGATCACATTGTGGAGCATAAATGCGCTGACCGGAACGAACCGGCACATTTATTAATCGTGTTTTTGTGATGGGAGTAACGTTTTGCGGCAAAGCGACGGGAGCCGGGACCTCAACAGGCGCAGGGCGAATAGCTTTTTCTTTACCTTCAGTCAGTAAAGGAAGACCCATTTCGTCGATTTCTGCCTTTAGTCTGGCGTCTTTGCATCCGCTAACGCCAATAATGCGCAATCCGGTAGACGCGACAACTTTCTGCAGCGCTGACCAGTTTACCGGGCTTTCAAGACCACTCACGTTAACCACCACTGGAGCATGTTTTAAAAAAGCCGGTGCCTGCGCGATTTTGTCTTCCAACGCCTGACGAATAACCTCGGGTTCTGCTTCATGTAAATGAACCACTGATAAGGTGAAGCTACTGCCTTTAAGCTCGATTGGCGTGTTTGACATCCTGGCCTTACTCAATTTGCTATTTATCATCCCCAGCGCGGGGTGATATTCCGAAGACTATAAGGCATGTTATAGTCAGTATTATATTGAGGCAAGCCACCATTCCGTGAATTCAGAGTAAAAGATATGTTTTGTGTGATCTACCGAAGCAGCAAACGTGACCAGACCTATTTATATGTCGAAAAAAAAGACGATTTCTCGCGCGTTCCTGAAGAACTGATGAGAGGATTTGGTCAGCCGACGCTGGCAATGATGTTACCGCTTGATGGGCGAAAAAAATTAGTTAATGCCGATCTTGAAAAAGTAAAACAGGCCATGACCGAGCAGGGCTATTATTTACAAATACCCCCGCCGCCAGAAGATTTACTTAAACAGCATCTGGCAGCGGCAAAACAAAATACACCAGACGCTAAACGTTAAACTGCATCCGGCAGCAGCACGTTCCATCGATGCAGTACCTGAAATCTATGACTACGTTAGGGGAAAGTAATGTATCAACATCACAACTGGCATGGTGCTCTGCTGGATTATCCGGTGAGTAAGGTGGTTTGCGTAGGGAGTAACTATGCCAACCATATTAAAGAGATGGGCGGAACCACCCCGGAAGAACCGGTTCTGTTTATTAAACCGGAAACCGCGCTGTGCGATTTGCGCCAGCCGCTGGTGATCCCATCTGATATGGGGTCTGTCCACCATGAAGTTGAGCTGGCTGTGCTGATTGGCGCGACCCTGCGGCAAGCGACAGAAGATCATGTGCGCAAAGCCATCGCCGGTTATGGTGTCGCGCTGGATCTGACCCTGCGCGATATTCAGGGCAAAATGAAGAAAGCGGGGCAGCCATGGGAAAAAGCGAAGGGTTTTGATAATTCTTGCCCGCTGTCTGGATTTATTCCGGTGGCGGAGTTTAACGGCGACCCGCAGGATACGATGCTTGGATTAACGGTCAACGGTGAAACTCGCCAGCACGGCTCCACGGCGGACATGATCCATCACATCGTTCCCTTGATTGCTTATATGAGCCGTTTCTTTACCCTCAAAGCGGGCGATGTGGTGCTAACGGGAACGCCAGCAGGCGTGGGACCTTTAAGCAGCGGCGACGAACTGGCCATCAGTTTTCACGGTCAAACGCTAACAACCCGCGTGCTGTAATCTCTGCTTGCCGCCTTTTCGGGCGGCAAAACTTGCATCAGCGTGCCAGACTGGTTATAAGGTGCAGCTTTATTGCAATAGCGGAAACCCTGATGAGCGACATACCTTTCTGGCAAAGTAAAACCCTTGATGAAATGACCGATGCCGAGTGGGAGTCATTATGTGACGGGTGCGGTCAATGCTGCCTGCATAAGCTGATGGATGAAGACACTGACGAAATCTACTTTACCAACGTCGCCTGTCGTCAGCTCAACATTAAAACCTGCCAGTGTCGTAATTACGAACGTCGATTCGAGTACGAGCCTGACTGCATCAAACTGACGCGTGATAATCTGCCGACTTTTGAATGGTTGCCGATGACCTGCGCTTATCGTCTGCTCGCAGAAGGAAAAGGGCTGCCGGAGTGGCACCCGTTGCTGACAGGATCAAAAGCGGCGATGCACGGTGAACGTATCTCAGTTCGTCATATTGCGGTGAAAGAGTCGGAAGTGCGTGACTGGCAGGATCATATCCTGAACAAACCTTCATGGGCGGACTGAGCCGCCCATCGATTAGCAGGCGTTAAGGGTTAAGACTTTTTCGCCTGATACATCTCATCGGAGTGGTTGTCATCTTCCACCCAGAAGTTAATGTTGAATTGCGCATCGTCGCTTAATTCAACGCGATGCCAGTACTGCGGTGGGCTGGTTGCGAACTGACCGGCATTAATCACCACTTTTACTTCAGGTTCTTTTGCGTCTTCATTGGCAAAGCCATAATACGTTACCGTACCTTCCATCACGCAGAGCTGTCCAAACACGCCTGCTGCGGTGTTATGGTGAGAAAGAAGTGCTGCCGGGACGTTGTCTTTGGTAAAGAAGGGAGTAGAGCGTTTTACTTTCCAGTTTGCCGGGATGCGTAAATGGGACATCAGACATCTCCTTGGTGTGGCATCTATAAGATGTATCTAATATACATCTTATAGATGCCAGCAGGCAATGAATTTAAGGCAAAAAAAACGCTCCCGAAGGAGCGTCTCTGTTAGCGACCGAAGAGGTCACGTTTTTTCGGTTTAAACGGCTGTGCTAGGACTACCAGCACGGCGACCACCAGGTAAGCGGCGAAGATCCCCAACAGCCACTGTGGCATTTCCAGGGTTAAAAAAGACCACTGGCGTTCAGCACAGTCACCGGATGCTAAAAACACCTGCGGCAGCCATTTGTCCAGCGGCAGCCAGCTCGGGAAGCGTGCGGCAAAATCACAGGTCATAAACGGTGATGGGTGCAACTGAATCATGGTGTGCTCATACGCTAACTGCAGTCCGCGCCAGGCACTGTAAATCCAGATAATCATCGCCACATAGCGCAGCGGCGTTTTTGGTGCGATAGCCCCCACCAGCCCCGCGCCCATCACGCCAAATAATGCGCTACGTTCGTAAATACACAACACGCAAGGTTTTAGCAGCATGACGTGCTGGAACCACAGCGCGACAAGCTCCAGCGCAAAGGCGGTTAACGCCAACAATAACCATGCACCACGACCTCGGGAGCACTGGTTTAAAAATCGCAACATAATAATTTCCCTGCAACATGCGTAGAGAGCGCAGTTTAAACCAATTCAATTTATGCGCCACTAGCAGGAATTGAAAATTTGAGTAATCGGATAATTATCATGCAAAAAGTCAAACCGGGCAGTGATTTGCCCGGTAAATTGTTATGAAAGTGTAGCTAACCAGCCCGCCTGGGTCATCCACTCAGTCACCGGTACAAGCGTGAACTCGACGCAAAGCAGACCAACCAGCGTCAGGACGAGAGTATAAGGCAGAGCCATCCACACCATGCGACCATAAGAGAGTCGAATCAATGGTGCCAGCGCGGAGGTCAGCAGGAACAGGAATGCCGCCTGGCCGTTTGGCGTAGCAACGGAAGGCAGGTTAGTCCCGGTATTGATCGCCACCGCTAACAGCTCAAATTGGTTAAGGCTGATGGTCCCATGTTCCAACGCGGCTTTGGCTTCGTTAATGTAGATGGTGCCGACAAACACGTTATCAGAGATAGAAGACAGCAGGCCGTTAAAGAGATAGAACAGCGTCAGTTGAGCATGTTCAGAGGACTGCAAAACAAACTGAATAATCGGTGAAAAGAGCTGTTGATCGATAATCACCGCAACGATAGAGAAGAACACGGTTAGCAGGGCGGTGAAAGGCAGCGACTCGGTAAACGCTTTACCAATCGCGTGTTCGTCAGTAACGCCGGTCAACGACGTGGCCAGGATAATGACGGACAGACCGATTAATCCGACTTCCGCCAGATGCAGGGCCAGGGCAACCACCAGCCAGATACCGATAATCGCCTGGATAATCAGTTTGATTTTTTCCTGACGAGTACGCTGCTGACGGCTTTGATCGTCAAACTGTTGCAGGACATCGCGGACGGTCTCCGGCAGCGTTTCGCCATAGCCAAACCAGCGCAATTTCTCAACCAGCATGCAGGTTAACAGGCCGCAAATCAGCACCGGGACGGTAACCGGCGACATGCGCAGGAAAAAGTCACCAAAATGCCAGCCAGCCGCTTTGGCGATAATCAGGTTTTGCGGTTCGCCGACCATAGTCATTACGCCGCCTAACGCTGTACCGACACCCGCATGCATCATCAGGCTGCGCAGAAAACCACGGAACTGCTCCAGTACGATCTTATTGTGCTGATCGATATGGCTGTCATCGAGCATATTGTTGTCTTCCGTGCGGGAAGAGGCGAAGCGATGGTAAATACCATAAAAACCAACCGCTACGCTGATTACCACGGCAACGACTGTCAGCGCATCCAGGAATGCAGAAAGGAAGGCGGCGGCAACGCAAAATGCCAGCGACAGCAGCATCTTGGAGCGAATCGTAAGCAGTAGGCGGGTGAAAATAAACAGCAGCAACTGCTTCATAAAGTAGATGCCAGCCACCATAAACATCAGCAGCAATAGCACCTCAAGGTTAGCGGCAACCTCTTCACGCACATGTGTGGCGCTGGTCATGCCGATGATGACCGCCTCGATGGCTAGCAGCCCGCCTGGTAGCAGCGGGTAACATTTTAACGCCATCGCCAGCGTAAAAATGAACTCGGCTACCAACAGCCAGCCCGCAATAAAGGGATTGATGAAAAATATAACCGGGTTAACGACTAAGAATACGAGTAGTGCAAGTTTGTACCAGTCAGGTGATTGACCTAAAAAATTGCGCCACATAGCGCGGCCCCATGATAGCTCCATGGTGATTTCCCTACCTTTAAAAATGAAATCATGTTTTTATGTTTGACCGCAAAGCTTAGCGGGAGGAGGGAGTACAGGCAAGCTATTCACGCGACGGACAAGGCTGGCTGTGCTTCAGCGTAATCTGGAAAATGAAGCCTTGATCCACTTTTTCTTCATTGCGTCAGCTATCAGCCATGTAGCCCGTCTGGTATGATAACTGTAACTATGTTTTGCTGTGTAATGGAATTATCACTATGGTCATTAAGGCGCAAAGCCCGGCTGGGTTCGCGGAAGAGTACATCATTGAAAGTATCTGGAATAACCGCTTCCCACCTGGCACTATTTTGCCTGCTGAACGTGAACTCTCTGAACTGATTGGAGTGACACGTACCACGTTACGCGAGGTATTACAGCGTCTGGCGCGGGACGGCTGGTTGACCATTCAACACGGCAAGCCGACGAAGGTGAATAACTTCTGGGAAACCTCCGGGCTAAATATCCTTGAAACGCTGGCGCGTCTCGATCACGAGAGCGTGCCACAGCTTATTGATAATCTGCTGTCCGTGCGTACCAACATCTCGACGATCTTTGTTCGTACCGCGTTTCGCCAGCATCCTGATAAAGCGCAGGAGGTTCTGGCAACGGCAAATCAGGTGGCCGACCATGCTGATGCGTTCGCCGATCTGGACTATAACATTTTCCGCGGTCTGGCATTTGCCTCTGGCAATCCGATTTACGGTTTGATCCTCAATGGAATGAAGGGATTATATACCCGCATTGGCCGCCATTATTTCGCCAATCCGGAAGCCCGCGCACTGGCGCTGAGCTTTTACCGTAAGCTATCAGAACTTTGTGATCAGGGTGCTCATGAGCAGGTATATGAAACGGTGCGTCGCTATGGTCACGACAGCGGCGAAATTTGGCATCGTATGCAGAAAAACCTGCCGGGCGATTTAGCTATTCAGGGGCGCTAATCGCAGCTTATCCGGCCTACGAAATGCATTGTAGGCCGGATAAGACGTTTTCGCGTCGCCATACGGCAATAAGATTTACAGACCGTTCATCCTCGGCGGGCAACGCTCCAGCAGTTCCACACTGCCGTCTTCATTCTGCTGCTCCAGCATCACGTCAAAACCCCAGAGCCGGTGCACATGTTTGAGCACCTCTTTGCGTCCTTTATCCAGCGGAGCGCGGTTATGCGGAATATAGCGCAAGGTGAGCGAGCGGTCGCCGCGCAGATCGACATTCCAGATTTGAATATTCGGCTCAAGGTTGCTCAGGTTATATTGCGACGACAGCCTGTTGCGGATCTCACGATATCCTTCCTCGTTGTGAATCGCGGAAATCTCCAGATAATTATGACGATCGTCATCCAGCACGGTGAACAGGCGAAAATCACGCATAACCTTCGGTGACAGAAACTGGCTGATGAAGCTCTCATCTTTGAAATCGCGCATCGCGAAATGCAGGGTTTCCAGCCAGTCAGAACCCGCTATATCCGGGAACCAGTATTTGTCCTCTTCGGTAGGCGACTGACAAATTCGTTTAATATCCTGGAACATGGCAAAACCCAGAGCATAGGGATTTATCCCGCTATACCACGGGCTGTTGTACGGCGGCTGGAATACCACGTTGGTATGGCTATGTAAAAACTCCAGCATAAACCGTTCGGTGACTTTACCTTCGTCATAAAGGTGATTAAGGATGGTGTAATGCCAGAAAGTGGCCCACCCTTCGTTCATCACCTGGGTCTGTTTCTGCGGATAAAAATACTGGCTGACCTTGCGCACAATGCGCAGCACTTCGCGTTGCCAGGATTCCAGCAGCGGGGCGTTCTTCTCCATGAAGTACAGCAGGTTCTCCTGCGGTTCAGAAGGATAACGTCGGGCTTCTGCAACGGTTTTCTCTTCCTCTTTCTTCGGCAGCGTACGCCACAACATATTTACCTGGCTTTGCAGATACTCTTCACGGCTTTTCTGTCGGGCTTTCTCTTCCTGTAGGGAGATTTTTTGCGGGCGTTTGTAACGATCCACGCCGTAGTTCATCAGCGCGTGACAGGAGTCGAGGAGCTTTTCGACTTCATCCACGCCGTAACGCTCTTCACACTGGGTAATATAGTTTCGCGCGAAGATCAGGTAATCGACGATGGAGCTGGCATCCGTCCAGCTACGGAACAAATAGTTGTTTTTAAAGAAGGAGTTATGTCCGTAGCAGGCATGCGCCATCACCAACGCCTGCATGGTGATGGTGTTTTCCTCCATCAGATACGCGATACACGGATTGGAGTTGATAACAATCTCATAGGCCAGCCCCTGCTGACCATGCTTATACAAACGCTCGGTTTCAATAAATTTTTTACCAAACGACCAGTGCGGATAGTTGATTGGCATCCCGACGCTGGAGTAAGCGTCCATCATTTGTTCGGAGGTGATCACCTCGATTTGGTGCGGGTAGGTATCCAGTCTGTAGAGTTTCGCCACGCGGTCTATTTCCGCCAGATAGACATCCAGCAGATCAAACGTCCAGTCGGGTCCATCGCTTAACCGTGTGCTGTCCTTGTTCATGGAATCAATCGTAGCCATTCGCGCACCCTCATTGTTGGCGGCACTCTCTGTCTGGAGTACCTCATTTCAAGCATAGATCATGGTGTTAAAAAACGTGCTGCGGCTGAATTTTTTTCTTTGCGATTTCTTGTTAGCGAGGCGTCGAAAAACGGTATGGCCGCAAAATTTTATGCTGGATAAAAATAACGCACAGCAGGAGATACCAAAGCAGGGAGTTCCCCGCCATCACCGCCATATGTGAGATAAGTCACCATAAAAAAGCCATATGTTGAATAATATTTTCAACTGAGTTATCAAGATGTAATTAGATGATTGTTCTTTTACTGTTAACGGAGTGGCTATGCGAGTTGTCATACTGGGAAGTGGTGTCGTTGGCGTGACCAGCGCCTGGTACTTAAGTCAGGCTGGACACGATGTCACCGTCATTGATCGTGAGCCCGGTCCGGCACTGGAAACCAGTGCGGCGAACGCGGGGCAAATCTCTCCAGGTTATGCAGCACCCTGGGCGGCGCCAGGCGTACCGCTTAAAGCAATTAAATGGATGTTTCAGCGCCATGCGCCGCTGGCCGTTCGCCTCGACGGGACGCAGTTCCAGTTGAAATGGATGTGGCAGATGCTACGCAACTGCGACACCAGCCATTACATGGAAAACAAGGGCCGGATGGTGCGACTGGCGGAATACAGCCGTGATTGCCTGAAAGCGCTACGCGCCTCTACCGGTATCGAGTACGAAGGACGCCAGGGCGGAACGTTGCAACTGTTCCGTACCGCTCAACAGTATGAGAACGCGACCCGCGACATTGCCGTCCTCGAAGACGCCGGCGTGCCGTATCAGCTCCTGGAAGCAAGCCGTCTGGCGGAAGTTGAACCGGCGCTGGCGGAAGTGGCACACAAGCTGACCGGCGGTCTGCGTTTACCGAATGACGAAACGGGTGACTGCCAGCTGTTTACCCAGCGTCTGGCGCTGATGGCGGAGCAGGCGGGTGTGAAATTTCGCTTTAATACTCCGGTCGATAAGCTGCTGAGCGATGGTGAGCAGATTTATGGCGTTCAGTGTGGCGAGGAGATAGTCAAAGCCGATGCCTATGTGATGGCGTTCGGCTCGTACTCTACGGCGATGCTAAAAGGGATCGTTGATATTCCGGTCTATCCGCTCAAAGGCTATTCATTGACCATTCCGGTGGCGCAAGATGACGGCGCGCCGGTTTCAACGATCCTTGATGAAACCTACAAAATCGCCATTACCCGCTTTGATAACCGTATTCGCGTTGGCGGCATGGCGGAGATTGTCGGCTTCAATACGGAATTGTTGCAACCCCGCCGTGAAACGCTGGAGATGGTCGTTCGCGATCTCTTCCCGCGCGGTGGGCATGTGGAGCAGGCAACCTTCTGGACCGGGCTGCGTCCGATGACGCCGGACGGTACGCCAGTGATCGGGCGAACGCGCTTTAAGAATCTACTGCTTAATACCGGCCACGGCACGCTGGGCTGGACCATGGCCTGCGGTTCGGGTCAGTTGCTGAGCGACATTCTGTCTGGCCGCACACCAGCCATTCCTTACGACGATCTGAGCGTGGCGCGTTACAGCCCGGGGTTTACCCCATCTCGTCCACGGCATTTACATGGCGCACATAACTGATAAGGACGTGAGATGACTCGCCCGATACTGGCCAGCATTGACCTGCAGGCGTTGAAACAAAACCTGACCATTACCCGCCAGGCCGCGCCGGACGCCCGCGTCTGGTCGGTGGTGAAAGCCAATGCATACGGACACGGCATTGAACGTGTCTGGAATGCGCTGGGTACAACCGACGGTTTTGCCATGCTCAATCTTGAAGAAGCGATAACCCTGCGTGAGCGCGGGTGGAAAGGCCCGATACTCATGCTGGAGGGATTTTTCCACGCTGAAGACCTGATGGTGTATGACAAATATCGTCTGACCACCTGTGTACACAGTAACTGGCAATTAAAAGCGCTGCAGAATGCGCGCCTCAACGCGCCGCTGGATGTTTACCTGAAGGTGAACAGCGGCATGAACCGACTGGGTTTCTTACCGGAAAGAGTATCAACGGTCTGGCAACAGCTGCGGGCAATGCCCAACGTCGGTGAAATGACGCTGATGTCCCACTTTGCAGATGCGGAGCACCCGGAAGGTATTCAGGACGCCATGGCGCGGATTGCACAGGCGACAGAAGGGCTGGAGTGCAGACGGTCGCTGTCCAATTCGGCCGCCACACTGTGGCACCCTGAAGCACATTATGACTGGGTGCGCCCGGGCATTATTTTGTATGGCGCATCACCTTCGGGACAGTGGCGGGACATCGCCAATACCGGCCTGAAACCGGTCATGACCCTGAGCAGCGAGATAATCGGCATACAGACGCTGAAAGCTGGAGATCGGGTGGGCTACGGGGGACGCTATACCGCCAGCGGCGAGCAGCGCATTGGCATTGTGGCGACCGGGTATGCAGACGGTTACCCGCGCCATGCGCCAAGCGGAACGCCGGTGCTGGTGGACGGCGTACGCACTACAACGGTAGGGACGGTCTCAATGGATATGCTGGCGGTAGATCTGACACCGTGTCCGCAGGCGGGGATCGGGACGCCGGTAGAGCTGTGGGGCAAAGAGATTAAAATTGACGATGTGGCCAGCGCAGCGGGTACGGTGGGCTACGAGTTGATGTGTTCTCTGGCGCTGCGCGTGCCGGTTGTGACGGTGTAACGTATCTGAAGCCGGATGTCGACGCTGATGTGTTTCATCCGGCTACACCGTTTATGCGACGCAGAGCGCAAACCGGGCAAAGCGCTGCCGCCGCCCGGCAAAAAGCATCAACGCGCCTCATCTTCATCTTCAGCAACGCGAACACCGACCTTCAGCACCGCATTATCTTCTTTCTCAGCAACCGTCCAGATCATGCCAGCAAATTCAACCTGGTCACCGACGACCGGCGCGGCGCCAAGCAGATGCTGGACAATTTCACCCAGCGTTTGCTGTTTATCACGATACTCTGTGCCATCTTCCAGGCCATAAATCAGTGCCACATCGGCGTATTTTGCGCTGGCCTCGAGAATAAAATCACCGAAGAAGCGCTGGTCTAAAGACACCGGCGGCGACTGGCTGAACAGCTTGCCGAGAGCAGGGAGATCGCGCTCGCGGCCAATGACGCACAAAACGTCGCCTTCACGCAGCCGCGTGCTACCGGATGGGTGAAACAGCACGTTGTCACGAAACAGGGCGGCAATTCGCGTCTCTTCCGGCATATGCAGGTCGCGCAGTGCGGCTCCTACACACCACTTATCCGCGCTGAGCTGATAAACAAACTGCTCCCAGGGGTTTTCCGGATGAATATCCAGACCAATGCGCGAAACGGGCCAGCCGACGGGAGGAACCACCACTTTGGCTTTTTTGGCGGCCCAGGAAAGCGACGTTCCCTGAAACAGCAGCGAGATCAGAACCACGAAGAACGCGACGTTAAAGAACAGGCGCGCATTCTCCAGACCCGCCATCATTGGGAACACGGCGAGGATGATGGGGACTGCACCGCGCAGGCCCACCCAACTGATGAAAATGCGCTCGCGCAGATTGAAGCCACGAAACGGCAACAGTCCGGCGAAGACCGAAAGCGGACGGGCAATGAATATCATCCATGCAGACAAAATCAGCGCAGGGATCGCGATAGGCAGCAGGTCGGACGGCGTAACCAGCAGTCCCAGCACCAGGAACATGGCGATTTGCGCCAGCCATGCCAGACCGTCGAAGTTTTGCAGAATGCCAAATCGGTTGCGGATGGGGCGATTACCCAGCAGGAAACCACACAGATAGACCGCCAGAATACCGCTGCCTTCCAGTGCAGTGGTCAGGGCAAAAATCAGGATCCCACCGCTTAAGGCCAGTAGCGGATAAAGCCCGGCAGGCAGTGAAATGCGGTTAATCATTTGCTGAAGCAGGTAGCCCCCACCGAGCCCCAGTATGATCCCTAAGCCGAACTGCTGGATAATATGCACCGCAAACATCCAGCTTAAACCGGTCTCGTGATTTTGAATCATGGCGATAAGCGTGATGGTTAAAAACACCGCCATCGGGTCATTACTCCCGGATTCAATTTCCAGCGTAGAGCCAACACGTTCGTTAAGCCCCTTGCCGCCGAGCAGGGAAAAAACCGCCGCGGCATCGGTTGAACCGACAATCGCGCCAATCAGGAGTCCTTCGATAAGATCCAGATGAAACAGCCACGCGGCCATCATGCCGGTGAGTCCGGAGGTAATCAGCACCCCGACGGTCGCCAGCGACAGCGCCGGGCCTAACGCGACACGAAATGAGCTGGCCTGGGTGCGCATCCCGCCGTCGAGCAGGATAACCGCCAGCGCCAGGTTACTCACCATATAGGCGAAAGGGTAGTTATCGAAAGGAATACCGCCCACGCCGTCGACTCCCGCTAACATACCGATAGCGAGAAATATCACCAGAATAGGGATACCAAGACGTGATGAGAATGAACTGAGTAAGATACTGCAGGTGACGAGTACGGAACCCAAAATAAAAAGGCTAATTATTGCTGCGGCATCCAACGTTCGGTTACTCCTGAATTACGCTGTTTCGTATTTATAAACCCTAACATAATAACGACAGAAACAGCGTTTTACTTAGCCCTGTTAACCGCTTTTTTTACGATTTAAGTACCGGATGCCCACTTAAGGTGAGCTGAGCGCCGTTTTTATCATTTTTCAGTACCGCTCTGGCCCCCAACGGCAAGGTGACGGTGCGTTGTTCATGACCAAAATCGAGGCCGTCGATCACCGGAACCGATAACCTGGCGCGTAGAAAATCATAAACTGAGTCAAGACTGTAACCCGCGTCGTAATCATTAGGTGCGCTGCCGCTAAAACTGCCGAGGATAATGGCGTTTTGTCGGGCCAGTATTCCTGCGTGATACAGTTGCAGCAGCATGCGTTCAATGCGAAAAGGATGCTCGTTAATGTCTTCCAGCACCAAAATGCCGTTTTCGATAGCGGGCATCCACGGCGTGCCCATCAGAGAAATGAGCATCGCCAGATTTCCGCCCCATAGCGTACCTTCGGTCGCACATGCCGGACCGTTACCTTGCCACTCGAGGGTAAATTGGGCATTGCGAACAGCCTGCCAGAAATGGTGCTCGGTAAATGCGTTCATCTCCTCGGCGCCAAAGTTAGCCGCCAGCATCGGGCCGCTGAAGCTAATCACATTCCCCTGCGCCAGCAGACCACACTGGATCGCGGTAAAATCGCTGTGTCCGCACAGCAGCAGTGGGTTGTGTTGCTGACGGTTCGCCAGCGCCTGCCAGTCAATATCTGCCAGTAAACGGCTCGCGCCATAGCCGCCGCGTACTGCCATCACAATGGTATCGGGCGTGTTCAGATTTACGAGCGCGTTCACATCAGCAAGCCGTTCTGCTTCTGTACCCGCAAAACGCTGGCAGCGGCGCGCAATGACCGCTGAATTGTCGACCTGATGACCGGCCTCAGTAAGACGCGCCAGCCCGCGTAAGGCAGCCTGCTGGTTGATACAGTAGCCCGACGGGGCAATTAAGTGAAACCGGGACATGGCATTTCCTTGCTACAACTAAAACCAAATGTATATCATGCCGCGTAGGTATGTCGTTGTCACCTCAGCGACAGGTTCCGGCTATAAGGATAGATGACGTGAAATTGAGATGGTTTGCTTTTTTGGTTGTATTACTTGCGGGCTGTAGTTCAAAACAGGATTACAAAAATCCGCCGTGGAATGCTGAAGTTCCGGTTAAACGCGCAATGCAATGGATGCCGATCAGCGAAAAAGCCGGTGCGGCCTGGGGTGTCAGTCCACAATTGATTACCGCGATCATCGCCATTGAATCAGGTGGAAACCCGAATGCGGTCAGTAAGTCTAATGCGATTGGCCTGATGCAGTTAAAAGCCTCTACGTCAGGGCGTGATGTTTATCGTCGCATGGGGTGGAGTGGCGAGCCGTCGACCAGCGAGCTGAAAAATCCTGAGCGCAATATCTCGATGGGGGCCGCATACCTGAGCATTCTTGAGACCGGGCCGCTGGCCGGGATCGAAGATCCGCAGGTGATGCAATATGCGCTGGTGGTATCGTACGCCAACGGTGCGGGCGCGCTGCTGCGAACGTTCTCCTCCGACAGGAAAAAAGCCATTAATAAGATAAACGATCTCAGCCCGGATGAATTTATTGAACATGTTGCGGATAATCATCCGGCGCCGCAGGCTCCGCGCTATATCTGGAAGCTTCAACAAGCGCTGGATGTGATGTAATTCAGGTGATGCTAATCGCGCACCTTATTCGACTTTTCCCGGGCCTCGCGCTCGAGGGAAAAAATAATCCGCTGTAGGTTACGCTCCACCGCCGGGCCGACGTTGAGAAAACGAAAGCTCAGGCGGGGAGTGGTAATTGTTTCGTTTTTCCCGTCGATAACTTTGCGTTCGCTAATGGAAATTAGCTGGGCGTCCACCTGATACACTCCCCATTGCTCCATGTTCAGTTCAACCTGTGAAAAGCGCATGCCTTCTACCAGTCCCTCTGGTTTTGCCGTTTCTAACAGCCCGCCCATACCGCCAAGAGACAAATCGAATAAGCGAAAACATAGCATGCTGTTATCCGGCATTTTTACCGTGCAGCGATAGGGGGGATGCAGTGGAGCACCGATACGGAAATATTCCCGACGCTGGACGAACCACAGAGATGGCGGCAATGATGAGATAAATGCGGGTAGCCGCTGGTATTCGCCTTTTTTCAGCTGTGGCAGGGTGAACTCCACTTTGGCTCCCTGCGTTTCGGCGATAATCGTTATTTGATTGGCTCGCTGCACGGCCTGGTTTTCATATTCCTGACTACCAAAATCCATGATCAGTTCGTCCGGGCTGACCGCCAGTATTTTGCTGATGAACTGGCCACCAGACCAGGAGATACGCAGCGGAACCTGCTGCGAATTTAAGTCCCGGAGTACGCCTAACACCGCTAACGGATTTTGCTTCAGGAACTGCTCATTGTAGTTACTCACACCTAATGACTCCTGGATGCCTGGTTTATCGTTGGATTATCGGCATCAATCAACGGAACTTAATACAAATGGATGAAATTTTTTACCAAACCCAATGAATTAAGTCTGAGGGAAAAAGCACGTAGCGATGGCTTGCCTATACTTAACGTGCTGGCGCAAGAATGTCTTGCGCGTGCGTTCACTGGAAAGAGGGCCTGGAAATGGGAATTATTACCTGGATTATTTTTGGTCTGATTGCGGGGGTTATCGCCAAACTGATTATGCCGGGGCGCGATGGCGGTGGATTTATCCTGACCTGCATTCTCGGTATTATCGGTGCTGTGGTCGGTGGATGGCTGGCTACGATGTTCGGTATCGGCGGCGATATCAGCGGGTTTAATCTCCACAGCTTCCTGGTGGCCGTGGTCGGCGCGATTGTTGTGCTGGGTGTCTTTCGGCTTGTACGACGAGATTAATCGAACGGCCCCTGACGGGGTAATGCTTGTCAGTTAATGATGAGTGGCCGTAGCGACAACGGAGAGTGGCACATTCGGAGGTAACGAATCTGTTGCCTCCGGCATATTGCTACGTTCACCTTATGTTTGTCACTTCTCTGAGGCAATACGACCTGTGAACGTGTTAAGGGTACTATCACCGTACCCTTGCGAATCAATTTCTCACGGATGAAAACCCGGAATACCCCATAAGGGCTAGATGGCGTAGAGACAACAGGAATGGCGAAATATAAGCCAGAAAAAATCCGCGACGCAGCGCGGATTCGGGGAGTAAAACGCTTCAGGTAACGGCGTTAAGACGTCGGCTGAGCCTGTTTTTTAGGCTCGACTGGCGTGGTACTTGCCGGGGCCGGGCGCGAAGCGGGCACGCTGTCACAGGGCTTTTCTTTGGCGCAGATCAGGTCGAGCATTTTTAGCGTTACGCCGTTGGTCCAGCCAAAACCATCCTGCAACGGATATTCGCCGCCGCCTCCGCCAGTGCCTGTGCTGCTCACGTCATACTTTTCAACCAGCTTTTTCTCACGATCGTAGGTGTGCTGCACGTTGGTGAGGAATCGCCAGGTCACGTCCATGGCGACGTTATCCTGACCGTAATTCTGTAATCCCGATGCGGCGACCCACTGGAGCGGGGCCCAGCCGTTGGGAGCATCCCACTGCTGGCCGCTTTTCACCGACGTGGTGGCTAGGCCGCCGGGTTGCAGCAAATGCGCCTGGGTTGCCGCGGCCACTTTACTGGCGCGATCTTTTGCCGCTGCATTGACATACAACGGGAACAAGGCGGCGGCCGTGAGTTGGTTACGTACTTTGTGGCTCTTCAGATCGTAATCGGCATACCAGCCTTCTTTGTCGTTCCACAGGTGCTTTTCGATCCCTTTTTGTCGGGCATTAGCGAAGCCTTCATATTGTGCAGCTTTGGCATTATCCCCGGCGGCCTTGCTGGCGAGGGCGATCATCTTTTCCATTTTGTACATCAACGCATTGAGATCGACCGGAACGATGCTGGTGGTGCGCAGGGTGCCTAGTTGATTGGGGTTATCCATCCAGCGGGAACTAAAGTCCCAACCCGACGCGGCGGCAGAACGCAGGTCGCGGTAGATTTCTGTGGCCGGTCGGTTCGGATTGCTTTTAGCTGTGGCGATATCCTCCACCCAGGACTCTGGCCGCGGCGTATCGCGGTCATCCCAGTAGCGATTCAAAATGGTGCCGTCATCCAGTTTAACCACGCGCTTATTCTGCTGGCCGGGCTGGAGCGTTTCGACGCCTTCCATCCAGTAGGTGTATTCTTTGAGCATCTGCGGGAGGTATTTTTTCAGCGCGTCATCCCCGTCATGCTGCGCCAGCAGTTCCACCATAAAGGCAAAGAATGGCGGTTGAGAACGGCTCAGATAGTAGGTGCGGTTGCCGTTAGGAATGTGTCCCCAGGAATCAATCTCGTAAGCGAAGTTTGCCACCATGTCGGAGACCTTATCCCAGTGATTGCTCTCGGCAAGCCCCAGCATGGTGAAATAGCTGTCCCAATAATATATTTCGCGAAAACGCCCGCCAGGCACGACATACGGTTCCGGGAGCGGCAGCAGAGAGTCCCATTTTTCAGCGTCGGTTGTCGAACGGGTGAGTACCGGCCACAGTCCGTCAATATGCTCGCGCAGCGATTGCCCGGCTGGGGGGACGTATTTCTCGCCAGCTTTCGGCAAGGTGAAATTCACTTCCACAAAATGACGTAAGTCGAATCCGGACTGATTTTTCTGCATCCGGTAATCGGCAAGGATCATTAATGGATCGCTGTTAGGAACGGCGTCAGCAAAGGTTTTCTGGTCAGGAAACAGTTTGGCCGTTTGTACATCATTAAACAGAGGGCCAAGCAAAATATCAGGCGGCTGAGGCGTAGCGGTTGGTGCGTCCTCGGCGTTGACGGCAAAAGAGGAAAGGGCAAAAAAGGTGCTTGCGAGCGTCAGTTTTATTGCAACAGAGAGCAGGCCTGGATGGCGAGTTGCAGGCGTTATCATCGGTTAATCTCCTTAGGGTGTGCCGAAGCAGCGGCATTTACCATGAGAAAACCTTAGTTCAGGATCGACCGTTGCGCGTGATCGACGCCCCATTTTGCGAATAAACAGACATTTCCCGACGCGAATCGAAAAGATGCACACCCTTTGTCGGGAAAGGGCGTGCAACCGACATCAGCCCGCGCGGGTTATCCGCTGGGCCACGCTGTCAAGGGTCAGGGTATCACCCATCGTGATACTCTCGATGGCCTCGCCTTGCTGACATAACCAACATAACCCCATTGCACGGGCGATAATCGCCGGGTGGGACGCTTCGCTCCCGTCCCGCAGGCAGATGCCTTTGATGGTCTTCGGATCGAGTTGCAGCACCGTAGAAGGATAGATGACCTCCGCGACCAAAATAGTGGGGCGGATGAACGCGGGAATTTGTGCAGTCTCTCCCGTTAAATACTGCAGTGAACGAGACAACAAATCTTCAATATCGATGTATCGCGCCTGCAGGTAAGGATCGTCGAGCTGTAAATACTGCTGGCTGAGATCGCTCAGCACCTGATGCCAGGCCCAGGCCGCGCTGCTCTGCGTTTCACGCATTAGATCACAGGCCATATCGAACAGATCCGGATCGTCCAACAGTGTGTGGTGACCGGAGAAAATAGCGGCGATATCTGCGGAATATCTCTCTTCTGCAAGCGCGGTTAGCTCGCTTAAGTCGTTCAGCGTGCTTTGGATAGCGACCCGTAACCGTTGCTGCTCAATCTGGAGTGAGGCTATAGGCTGTTGGCTTACCTGCGGTGAGAACGGTGTGTAACAGAATGCCGTCCCCGTGACCTGTGAGGGAACCTTCGTCACCACGGTATCAGCATGCGCGGGCTCGAGCGATTCACCAAAATTCTCAGCCGCCAGCTGTTTGAATGCGGCCAGCGCATCCTCTGCCTGTTCGCCCTTGGCAATCAGGCGCAGCGTGTCGTTACAGCGTACCTGCAGCAGGGCAATCTGATTCAGGCTATCAGGGACGACGCACTTGCCATTTTTCTCCAGCCACATATCGGCGTTAAAGCCAGACAGCGCGGAAACCAGCCGTGAAGCCGGACGCACATGAATGCCGTTTGGGTTTTTCACCACAATGGCCACTGAATGAGCATCTGCATCGGGCGCGAATTCGGCGGATGTCGGCTTTGCTGCAGATGGCGAAGGTAAACCCAGTTGCTCACATTTGGCGTCGAGGGCGTTCATGGCATCACAGATGACCCGCTCAATGTCAGCACCTGCGGCAGCGCTAACCGTTGCGGCGAGCGTACCTTCGACCAGCGGCGCGGCGCACAAATGTACTTTGGCGGCAATGGCCGGATCGAGCAGTTCCAGCGCGGTTTCCGCACTCAGTAGCGCACTACCGATATCCATCATCACCAGCACGTGATCCGTATCGGCCACGGACTCAATGGCTTCCATCACCTTGATAGGATCGGTGCCAATCGGATTCTCAGGATCGTCAATGCCTGCGGCAATAGCGATTTTGCATCCATCACCCATTAACATCTGCCGGGCTAGCGCGCCGACGCCTTCGCCCAACTGGGCGCTGTGAGAAACAATAACCAGGTTTACCATCGCTTTATCCTTACTCTCTGGATGCCTGAGCCAGCATTTGCATCATAAACATTACGGACGTTGCGCCGGGATCCTGATGCCCAATGCTGCGCTCACCGAGATAGCTGGCGCGGCCTTTGCGGGCCTGCATGGTGATGGTGCTTTGCGCTGCTGCTTCCGCTTGTTGGCTTGCCGCTTCCAGCGCCGCCTGTACGCTCAGCTTTTGCTCGCAGGATTGGCGTAAAGATTCCACTACCGGCAGCCAGACATCGCACATGGTTTTGTCGCCAGGTTCAGCTTTACCGCGGCTAATCACACCTTCTGCGCCATCACGAATCATTTGATACAACTCCTCAAGCGTCAGGCTTTGATGAGCCTGGGTCACCTGGGCGGCACGGATAAAAAAGGTACCAAACAGTGGACCGCTGGCCCCCCCGACGCTTGAGAGCAGCACCATGCCGGTGTTTTTCAAAATAAAACCAATGTCTTTATCGGCGATGGACGGCAGCTTTTCGACGACTTTGCTAAAGCCGCGGTGCATGTTCAGACCGTGGTCGGCATCACCAATTTCCCGATCAAGACCGGTGAGAAAATCACTTTCGGTGGTGAAGATCTCACCGCAGCGATAGAGCCAGTTAACAATTTGTGTTCTGTTGAGGGACATCATGTATCTCCTTATTTACCCCAGTTGAGAGCAGGGGTGTGAACCGGTGCATCCCATAAGCTCAGCGTGTCGTCATCCACCTGTAACAGGGTGATTGAGAAGCCGGTCATATCCAGAGAGGTACAGTAAGAACCGATCAGGTTGCGCTCAATGACGATGCCGGCGTCCTGGCAACGGCTTTCGAGGCGGTTATACACGCCGAAGAGTTCTGACAGCGGCGTCGCACCGAGATTATTGACCAGCGCAATGACGCGATCGCCGCTTTGCAACGCGCGCTTGCTTTCTTTGCCTTCCTGCCACGCGCCCTGAACGTTGTCCCAGTGGCGGAGCGTACGGCTGTAGTTGCCGTTTTCCAGCAGGGTATCGAACATTTCATCAACGGTCTGATCGAGGGAAGTGAAGGTGCGGCGGTCAATGCCCGGTTCCCCGTGGATACCCACGCCAAACTCCATTTCGTTATCCTGCAACGTGAACGACGGTTGTCCGGCGGCCGGAACGGTACAGGCGCCAATGGCTATCCCAATGGAGTGGCCCTGGTTATTCAGTTTACGACCCAGCGCCGCACAAACTTCCAGTGAGTCACCGCGTTCGGCGGCAGCGCCGACCAGTTTTTCGATCAATACGGTATTCGCCACACCACGACGACCGGCGGTATACAGACTGTCTTTCACCGCCACGTCGTCATCCACTACCATGGTGGTGACTTTGACGCCGCTTTCATGCAACAGCTCGGTGGCGGTTTCGAAATTAAGAATATCGCCGGTGTAATTTTTGATGATCAGCAGTACGCCTTCGCCGCCATCAATTTGCATGGCGCATTCGAACATTTTATCCGGCGTGGGTGAGGTAAAAATTTCACCCGGGCAGGCACCAGAGAGCATGCCCTGACCAATGTAGCCGCAGTGCATAGGCTCGTGTCCGCTGCCACCGCCGGAAAGCAGCGCCACTTTGCCCATTACCGGCGCATCTGCGCGGGTGACATATACCGGATCCTGATGCAGTGCCAGGGAAGGATACGCTTTCGCCAGTCCGGCGAGTTGTTCAGTCAGTACGTCTTCAACACGGTTAATCAATTTTTTCATTATTTATGCTCCGCAGACAGTCCTGGATGGCTGCCAGATTCGGGCAGGCATCTGATGTAGGGTATCGGGTTATACAACGCCACGGCGACTGCTCGCTGCCGATAAGGTAATTTTGCACACGGGTTGGCAAAAGAAAATTGCTGTAATGGGCGTTTCAATACGAAACGTAGCAACATAATAATGTTCCGTATTGGAACGTCATGGTGCATAAAACAGCGAAAATGAGAGGTTGGGCCGTATTTGGCCGGGAAGCTGATTCACGGGTGTTTAGGGAAAACAAACCACCTGCAGAGCAGGTGGTTTGTCGGCATGGTCGATTTCGGCGTTAGCCCGGATAAATTCCGCGATCTTTACGTGCCAGCAGAATGCGTTCGCAGGCAACAATGTAGGCTGCCGTACGCAGTGAGCAGGATTTCTCTGCCGCTTTTTCCCACACGTGTACCATCGCATCGGTCATGATTTTGTCCATGCGATTGTTAATCTCTTCTTCGCTCCAGAAGAAGCTAGCCATGTCCTGAACCCATTCGAAGTAGCTGACGGTTACGCCGCCGGCGTTACAAACAACGTCTGGGACAACCACGATACCGCGGCTTGCCAGAACGTCGTCGGCGTCCGGATAGGTTGGGCCGTTAGCGCCTTCGAGTACCAGTTTACAGGTCAGCGTTTCCGCGCGGTGACGGGTGATCTGGCCTTCGAGCGCGGCCGGGATCAGAATATCCATCTCCAGGCTCCAGAAGGCTTCGCTGGCAATGGTTTCAGCGCCCGGGAAACCGGCAATCTGTTTGTGCTCCAGCTGCCAGGCAGACAACGCGGCCATGTCGATACCCGTTGAGTTAAACAGCGTTGCGGTGTGATCCTGAATCGCGACCAAGCGTGCTCCTGCTGCCGCGAACAGGCGGGCGGCTTCGCTGCCGACGTTACCAAAACCTTGCACCGCTACGCGAGCGCCTTCAACGTCGATGTTGGCACGACGCGCCACTTCCAGACCGCTGACGAAAACACCACGACCGGTGGCTTTATCACGGCCTAACGAGCCGCCGAGGTGAATAGGTTTACCGGTGACCACGCTGGTCACGGTGGTGCCGTGGTTCATGGAGTAGGTATCCATCATCCAGGCCATTACTTTTCCGTTAGTCCCCACATCCGGCGCAGGAATGTCTTTCTGCGGCCCGATGATAATGCCGATTTCGCTGGTATAACGGCGGGTTAAACGCTCCAGTTCACCTTCGGAAAGCGAGAACGGATCGACGCGCACGCCACCTTTCGCACCGCCGTACGGCAGGTTCAACGCTGCGCATTTGATGGTCATCCATGCGGACAGGGCCATCACTTCATTAAGATCAACATCAGGATGATAACGCACACCGCCTTTGCCCGGCCCGCGGGAGAGGTTATGTTGCACGCGATACCCTTCAAAATGACGGATAGTACCGTCATCCATCTGCACCGGGATATCGACAATCAGCGCGCGTTTTGGGTGGCGCAGGGTATCCACCCAATGGGAAAGTTCGCCCAGGTAAGGGGCCACACGCTCGATTTGTTGCAGGTAGGTATTCCAGGCAGATGTGCTGCTATCTGAAGCGTAAGATAACTTATCCATGATAAACCTTAGTTATAAAAGTAATATGTTCTTAATTTGGCCGTGGTATACAGTGAATCACACCATATGAACCTAAATTTAACATTTATTTCATAGAATGGCCTGTCCGGCTAACACGGTTTATCGGCATGAAGCGTGTGGGCTTTAGCTGAGAAGTGAATAATTATTCTTTGATTGTGCGGATATTTCGGTTATTTTGCTGGCTGGGTAATTTAATATGCATGATTTATAAAAATCGCAATTTATCAGATTTATGACGCACCTCTAAAAGTAAATAATATGATAATAAAATGTATTTGCTTTATTGCGATTAAGCTGGGGTCAGTAGGTCACGGCGATGGTAACGGTATCAGCATAGTTGTCAGGCGTGTAGTTCGCGCTGGGAACGGTGGCATAAACCGGGTAGGTGGTGGTGGTTCCCGTACCGTTGCCCGCGACAGTATTGAGCGATGAATTGCCCCAAACCGTACCGGACGGCCCCGGCGTCGAGCTAAGCTGGTAGGGGACCTTGTCCGTATTTGACCCCGTGCCGGCCATCACGCCGCTGCCTGCCGTATTGCCGTTAGAGGGCTGAAGTCCGATGGTGTAAGGCGTGTTATTGGAACATGCTACGCCCACGGTATTTGAAGCCGTTAGGTTACGCCCGGTCGCCCCGGCGGGCGCAAAGCTAATATTGGTTGCAGAGGTGATATTGCACTGTTTGCTGACCGTCGCCGATACGGTGAAGGGAAGCCTGGCGGCAACGGTATCGCCACAGGTGGTCGGCGGGAAAAGCAATCCAGGATTGAGGGTGACAAGGGCTGTCGCCGCCGTATAGCTATCCTGATAGCTTCCGGGGACCGCTGAGGTTTGTGGCGTGACAATCTGTGCTGATACCGTGAGTGAGCCCGTCACTGGCGTCAGGTTCAGCAGGTTAAGCTGTACCATTGGAAAAGTTGTTCCCGACTGATACTGACTCCCCCAGACTTTGGTGTGTCCGGCATCCTGGTAAAGCTGGTATGCCAGCGTTCTGGCAGGTGTTCCGTTTAATGACATATTTCGAGGTGTCACCTGGCCACTGACGGCTGAGGCGCCAATATTAAAACAGAGGTTGATCCCTGCCAGCACGTCGCCAAGCTCTTTGGTGCAGGTGTAGTTGAACGTCATTGATGACGTTGCGCCTGTCGCAGACAGCGGATTGACTGAGCCCAAATTTATGGGTTGCACATTGCTCACCGAACAGGTTACGGCATGGCTAATCGCCGGACAAAAGAGTACGGCTGCGATGAGTAACAGATGCCTTAACCTCATGAGCGCACTCCTGTTAGTGTGGCCGGCAAACCAGTGGACCTATTTGCACAATCCCCTTTGCAGAAGTGGGATAGTCAAATTGCACGCGACAACTGCCGGTGTCTGTCTCAACGCGCAGCGCGTTGTGCTGTTCCAGCATGTCGAACCAGGTCATCCCATCAAAACCAACGACAGACGATTGTCCTGTTTCGTTGATAGCGTATGCCATGCTGCCTTCGGGAATGGGTTTACCCTGATTGTCGACGAGGATGACCTGCGCAGCGCGTACGGGGGTGATGCCAAAGCTAACCAATGTACCGGAACGATCGGCAGGCGTTGCATTCGCCTCAACGCGCGCGATCCGCATATTGGCGGGGAGATCCATTGGGTCAATACTGATCAGGTTTTTTTGATAACTGTTCAGTGGCGTGACCAGCAATAGCCCCTGGTCGTCGCTGCGACCAATCAGGTTATTTTGTAACTTAATCGGGACGTCAGGAAAGCCGTCAGTTGATACGACGGCAAAGCCATTGTTGATTTCACGTGCTGCAAACAGGCCGCCTCCCATGGTAACAAGCGATCCGGTGGCGCCTGCGTAGCCGTAGTGGTTATCCGGTAAACGGCTGAATCCCGCGTACGCTTTACCATAACGCCCCAGATATCCCACTTCTCCCTGACCGCTTTGCCGGGAAGCCTGCTGACTGGCGGCCAGATTCCAGCCCCAGCCGCCGTCGGCAGGAGGCGTCAGGCTGGCGTTGAGCTGGTAGCCGGTTTCATCATTGGTGCGTTGTAGGGTGCTGCTGGCACTGAGATTGTTATCAGTGGTCATTGTCACCATCAGATAGAGACTGCGATCGCGGTTATCGTCGATGTTTTGGTTGAATCCGGCATTCAGTGAAATGTTGTCGGTGATCGATTTGAACCAGCTGGCGTTGGCGTAGCGCACCGCATTTTCGTGCGGATAACGAAACTGCAGGTAACTCAGGCTGACATTACCGGCAGCTTCCAGCGAATAGCCAATGACCGTATTGCTGTTAAGCGTCGGTGGCGGCTCGCCATAATGGGTGGCGACATCGCGATAATCGCCGGAAGTGGCTGTCGTACTGGTACTGAAATTAAACCGTTCGCCGGACCAACGATAACCAAAACTGTACAGAAAACCGTTCTTTCCTGCGTCGGTACTTGCGGCAACTGAGGTCGAAAACGTGCCGCTGCGGGTGCCTGGGATCCAGTCGTTACTGAAGCCTGCGTTAATCAGTCCATCGCTGGTTTCAGCGTGAGTCCCGGCGGTGAACGTATTGCTAAACCCACGACGCCATGTACCGCTCAGTACCGGTGCGCTGGCATAATCAAAAGAGGAGTAACCATAGTTTTCGCGTACCGTGCCCAATTCCGCAGACCAGGCAGTTAATCCTTCCCGCAGGAGTTGCTGATCGTTGTAGAACGAAAAATTTTGTACGCTCGTTCTGCCCAGCGCATCCGTCATCATTACCTGACCCGTTCCCGCGCCGCTGATGTTCGGCATTGTGTTGATCTGAAAGCTACCCGCGGGGACTTCTCCGTTGTAGTACCTGACGCCGTCGACGTACAGCTCAACGTTTGACGGCAACGTCGCGGAGCCAAGATATGCAGGGAGCGGGGTGGTTGGCATATAGGGCCGCAAACCAAAATCGGTTCCTATCTGAATGCCGCCGATACGCGTCGGCCGGGACCAGATAAGTGAACTGGTCAGGGTATCGCCAACGGTTACCGCCAGCATCGTTTCGGGAAATGACGTACGCCAGCTGGTATCGAGTCGCTCAACGCTGTTATCCGCATTTTCCTCGGTGGAATACTGCGTCAACTGGGTGGTGCTGAGCACGCCTGCAGCATTGAAAGCGCGGAGTTCGCTGAAGGTATTTATTGCACTTTCATCCCCCTGTTGGGTATAGATATCGTAATTGAGCAGCGCTCCGCGTGATGTTGTCGCCGTCGGCGCGGTCTCTACGGGGGAGTTAAGCTGCGTGGTCGCAAGATCGAGTGAACTGAGTGGCGCAGTAAGCGAAAGCGTTTGCAACTGAACGTTATAGTCAATGGTTAGCTCGGGGATATCGTTCAGGCAGACGGCGTGAGTGGCGTCAGGCGCAAAGTGAAAGCCCATTTTTCGCAGGGTATCTGCCCCTGCATAGAGCTTTCCATTATCGTAACCCAAATGCACCAGCCCAACGGGATTCCCATTTAAGGTGACGTCGAGATACAAATTGATCCCCACGAGCTGCGCTGCGCCATTAATAACACCATCTTCGTTCTGGTTATTATTCTGCGTTTGTGCGCAAACCATTCCCGATATTAATACTCCATTGAGAAAGCAATATTTCACCAGAAGCCAGGATCTGTTACAGATCTTGTACTGTTTTTTGGCCATTGATTGTGACTTCAACTTTCCCGCCATCATGAGTATTACTGGCCGACGGGGAGACTATCCAGCGCATCGTTGAGCCGGGTAAAACGTAGCCTAACAGTCCGGGCGTAATAACTTTTTTAGCACCGTCAGGGCTTATAAATGTTGCAGCAGATAATTGTGCATGCCCATTTCCCTGGTTACTCACTTCAATAAATTTTTTGCCATCAAGCTGTTGTAATTTCCATTGCAATTTTGCCTGCGTTTGCGCCGCTGATGTTGGTTGAATGAAAACGGGGACGGAATAATGCAGCACAAACTGAAGCTTATTTTTTTCTACTTTTGCAGGCGGTAACTCATCTATCGATAACCGATAAGCGTCTTCAGCATGTGCCGAAGGTGGGCCGGTCCGAATAACGCGAATCAACTGACGTTCTCCGGGGGCTAATGCCAGCATCGGCGGGCTAATGACCAGCCCCTGAGAGGGGGAAAGTTTGTCGCCGTAAGCGCTCTGGCTCCAGCGAAAAACCCGAACCTGGGCATTGAGCACATTTTCACCCGCATTACTAAGCCAGATACCATCGGCATTTTGCGTCGCGAGCAAAGTTAATGTGACCGGGGCGATTTGCAGCCCGCTGGCGGCGGCAGGGTTGAGGCTCGCAACCATCCCTAACAGGCATGCGCAGGCACACTGCTGAACAGACAGTTTTACTCTCATGTGGCTTCCTGAAGTTAGTAGTTAACGTTAACCGTTACCGTGTCGGCATAGTCGTCAGGAGTGAAGTTGGCGCTCGGTGCGGTGGCATAAACAGTAAACGTTTGCACCAGCCCGGTCCCCGTCGCCGCTACGCCGTTTCCAGGCGCGGTGTCGGTGGCGGTGTTCCCCCACACCGGACCTGTTGCTGATGTTCGATTTAGCTGGTAGGGCACTTTATCGGTATTGGTGGCTGCGTTAGCCACGGAGGACATGGCGCCTGAGCCCGTCGTCGTCCCCCCATTGGCGGCCGACGGCGCCAGACCGATAAAATAGGGCGTAGTTTTTGAGCAATTAATCGAAATCGTGTTGCTTGCATTGGTATTTGTTGCCGTGGTATTCACCGGCCCAAGCGTGATATTTGAAGCCGAACCGGCAGTTACGGTACAGGCCTTTTGAATCGTCATCAGTACCTGAAATGTTCCGTTAACGGTTGCTGCATTTGCCACGGGAATAATGGAAAAGGCGCAGCAACAAAGAATTAAGCGTTTGTCTAAGACCAGAGCCATATCCTTTACCTTTTTCAAATAACCACATTTATTACTTTAGAAAAACAATAATGTGGTACAAGAAGACATGGTTTAACCCTAGAATAAGTATTAGGCGTGCGCCAGTTGATCTAATAAATTTTACTTAGGAAAAAGGTGATGTCGTTTGCAAAAAAATAATACCCACGGGTGAGTATATTGTTTTGTTTTTATGCTACTGCGGGTATTAAGTCAGGCGGGTAGGGAACACAGATTCATTGGATGGCATTCAAAATAACCACCCAAAAAATGAGAATTAGTAAGATTTATCTTACTCAGCTCATTACTGCGATACATGTTGGTTACGGGCTGTGAAAAATGACTTTATAACCTTGTTCGTTCCAGTGTTGTAGAAGTTCATTTTGTCTGCGGGTTGGCGTAATACCAGTCCAGACAAAAAGCGTTTGCCCGGGGAAGAGTTCAGGTCTTGGCGATTCAATGGGTTCAGCAAGCACGGCAATATGCCAGCCCGATTGCGATAAACGCCAGGCTTCGAGCCATAAACGGGTTCGGTCTTCAACATCCCAGGCCATCAGGATGGCATCTTTCCCTGATTTGCGGCGCGTTTCAGACAGCAGGGTGGCTACATATTCAATCAATGCGCCATCAAGCATACTGTTCATGATGCGGGATGTATTATGGTCAAGTATCAACCGCTGACGCACGGGAAGATAAACGCGATCAATCAACGCATCTACGGGGTAGGCGCGACCGAGTGCGATAATTTTGGCTCGCAGCTTCGGGGGATACGCCATACGAAGAATGCCCATCATCTCTTCTTGCAATTGATTCCAGTCGTCGTCAGTTTCACGGGTACTGGTTTCCAGCAATGCTTTAACTTTGCCAACGGGTGTGCCACTGCTAATCCAACGTTTTATTTCTTCAATACGTTGAATATCCTCTTCATCAAAGAGTCGGTGGCCACCTTCGCTGCGTTGAGGTTTGAGTAAACCGTAACGTCGTTGCCATGCCCGAAGGGTGACAGGATTTATCCCGCAACGTTCTGCGACATCCCCAATGCTGTAATAAGCCATAATTCCCCCAGACACTCATGATTCTCCGTCACCGATATGCGGTTCCTGCTACTTTGTACAACATGCATCAAATTGTACAAAACATACATAGGATTCTAGCAAAATTAAGATTTACTTTACTATCACGTAGGGAGTAAATGCTGAATTTTTATGTTCAGCATAAAAGAGGTGGCGGGATTATTGTGTAATAACAATACGTTAATTATTATAACGCTGAGAAATCATTTTTTCTCTGGCCACGCGACAGACGGAGTACCATTCAGGCAGGCTCTTGCAAACAGGTTACCCTGGAAGATCTCAATACCCGCGGATTCAAGCCACATCCACTCTTCAGGTTTTTCGACGCCGACCGCAGAAATCATAATCTCCAGTGAAGCGCAGCATTTGATTATGGCCTGAATGATGGCCTGCCGTGGTCCACTTTTATGCACATCAGTGATGAGCTCGCGGCTTATCTTAATTCGGTCCGGTTGAAAGCGAGACAAAAGCTGAAGCCCGGCAAAACCTGCCCCGAAATGATCTATCGCCACACATATACCCGCTGCCTTGAGTGACTTCACGGCCTGCGCGAACGTATCAAAACGCGAAATAACTTCACTTTCGGTAAACTCTACAATGATTTGTTCAGGCACCAGTCCATGCGCCGCGATTTCGTTTATAAGAAAGCTGACTGCATCGGGTCTGTTTACCAGGGTCATGGGTAACAGATTAACCGACAGCATTTTGTGATTAAGTCCCAGTGCGCTTGCCATTGCAAATGCAGTCTTTTTGCTCTGCAGATCAGCGGTATACACATCTTCAGGTTTGAATTTGTCAAAATACGTAGCGGGCGTTTCACCGTCTTTACCGCGAATAAGGGCTTCCAGCGCAATGACGCGCTGTGACATAGGATCGATAATTGGTTGAAAAGCAAAGCTGAAATCTGTATCTGACGGAAGTGTGCTTTCATCCAGGATGGTACAGGTATTGTCGGTTATAAAACTCCAGTAATCAGGCGCAGGTATTTCAAAATAGCTCGATTTTTCCGTGGCGAGGACAAATGTGCGGAAAAACTGTAATGCTCTGTCATCATACGTGAGCTGAAATTTGGACGTACCCTTATTGAGTACAGCTTGCAGGACGTCATTCCGTTCATGTTTTTGTAAATCAAATAACTCCATCCCTACATTTCCGAATCTTCTCGCAGGCGCGTAATCACACATCAGTTCAACGATATTGTGGTGCCGGGGGTCGTTACAAATACAACGATAGATCTCTTTTACCTGCTCCTCTGGGCCTTCAAGCAGTTGGAAAAAGTGATGGCCGTTAAAGAGTAAGATCCCCGTAACATCTGATCGCCTGTTTTTGATATTTGCGGCTGTCACCATATCCTCAAGCGCTTTGAGAGGGGCGTCTTCACGTAGATGGCTACGGTAAATAATGGTCGTGAGCATGGACAGTCCGGGATCAAGGAAGGAGAAGAGGTCTGGTCAGTATCAGACAAACCAGGTTACGCCCTGATTTTAATACATAATTCTAACTTTGTCTTTACAAGTAATCGGGCTAATACAGATCAATTATCATTGATAATACAAAGTGATTTGTACAAAGAAATTGAATTTCATGGAGAACTTAACCATCGTAACCGCATGATTTAATTAGTTTAGCATTTTTTGCTAAAAATTAGCGTGCTATGTTGTACACATTTTCGGTACAGCTTTGCTACTGTTATAAAACTTAATATTCACCAGCATTTTGTTACAGGAGCACTCCATGCAGCAGCATACTGTTCGCACTGATTCTGCAAGCGCGATTTCTCGTTACTTTGCTAAAGCGCATCTGCCAACCCAACAGGAAACGTTGGGCGAAATCGTGACTGAGATACTAAAAGATGGGCGCAATCTCAGTCGCAAATCACTGTGTACCAAACTTCTGCACCGTCTTGAAAATGCATCAGGTGAGAATGAACAGAAACATTACAATGCGTTAATCGGCCTGCTTTTCGAATAAAATAAAGCCCTACTATGATAATGGGTAAGTAGTGAAGGAGTTATGAAGAAACCTGACAGTGAACGCTTGAAACATGAAATTACAGGTTTGGCTGTGCTAGAAATTTTGCGAATGCATACAGACGTTTCGTTAGCTGCACTGATTAAGCAATTGCGGCTTATGCATGCCAGTGAAATGGATGGTACACGTAAACAATTAATTGACAGCGTTATCAATGATTTTACAAATGTTAATCCGGGGAAGATAAGCAGAAAACCGGAAAAAACGAGAGATGAGAGTGCTTTCAGTGCCAGCAAAAACCCTAAATTACATTAAAGATAATTCTCCAGACTATACAAGCGAGGTTACCATGCTTCATGAAATTAATGTCCACAGTGTAATGACGGATAAAGCTTTATCAAGTTACTTCCATAATGCAGGTGAACTATTAGCAGATGAGTCAGTGGTATTGGGGCAGGCGGTAACAAATGTAATTCTGGCAGGTGATAATGTTAATAATAAAAACATCATTTTAAGCCTGATTAGTTCTCTGGAGTCAACAACTGACGTTGTCAAGGCAGACATTATCAGAAAAACCCTGGAAATAGTGTTACGTTATACGGCTGATGACGTCTAATGAGATAACACATTAATATAAATACACAGCACAATTATTGTATGATGTAAGTTCTGTCGCTTCGCTTTTTGGATTAAGACTATACATAGCATCCTCTTATTTTTATGACTGCATATTATGGAGTTGATATGGTTAATTCAATTCCGGAAGATTTTATTTTCCGCTGCGCTTTGTATAAGGATATAGAGCGTAATGTCATGTTAAAACAGGGTTGTATCAGTAATGATGTTCTTATTCAGGCATTCAGCACGCAGTTGAAGAATGAGAAGAATGTGATACTGACCGATCTCTATTCACAGATTCTGGCACATCTTCAACTCGATAAAACTTCGCAGCCCGGTGAGGTCAATGGTGATTTTTCGTTGAGGTCATAATGATGAACATCGTGCAGGAACATGCTGGAAACGCAGTTTTATGGATTGATGATATCTTTATCAGGCAAGGGTTAAAGAATATCCTTGAAGATATCGTTTTTGAAGATGACAAGGCGCGACTTGTTTTCTTCACCGCTAATCACTTTGACGCGGTAAAAAAGCAAAATTACGATCTGAATACGTATCGTCTGGTGCTGCTGATTGATGGTCATCTGTATCAGTATCTCAATGATATCTCACTTTACAGACTGCCAGTAGATAGCGATGTTGCCTCAATCAAGCAATTTATTATTGATATTACTCGTGCTGGTGGTAAGCACGAGCATCAATCGGAACTCAATATCTCCTTGACTGCGCGAGATAAATATATTTTAACGCAGCTAGGGGAGGGGCGAACTGTTTTTGAGATATCTGCCATGTTAAATCTACACTTAAAAACCATTTACCAGGCCAGGCAGAATCTGATCAAGAAACTTGGTTGCTCAGGGCTGATTGATTTTCAGGGAATACTGCAAGCGCAAATATTCCGGAACTGGCTGAAGCATGCCTGATCATCGATACGCTAAACTTACCTTCAGCGATTTGTGTACGTTTAAATCAATCGCTCGGGTTATCTCATCGATGATGTCTTCTGTTCTGAAAATAAATTAACGCGCATTATAAGAGGGCGATGATACAGCCTTGTCGGGATGCTTATGATTTATTTATAGATTTCAGCAACCCCGTGCGGTTCAGCTCGTTAATAATGCACTCAGGTTCTTCACACAGAGGCATATTGTCTATATCTAAAACGCCATCATTTTTTTGTGGATCATCAGCCTGCAGGTCTGCAAACAGTGGAGTAAGATCCGGCTGTGCTTCGCCTCGTTCGGCCACCAGCTCAAACGTTTTATTTTTTGCCGCCTCGTTAGTCAGGGCACTGACCAGAACCTGGGCGATTTGCTGCCTTGATATCACACCATCTTCTGGTGTTCCTGCATGGCGACGATCCCCCTGAAGCAAAACGATTCTGTGTTCATCATCATTGTTGTAATCAAACCAGCCGGGTCTGACGATGGTATACGGGTGACCACTCGCTCTGACTAGACGTTCGGCACGTCTTTTCCAGTCATGAACCTCAGTGCGTTGATTCCAGGTGCTGAGTCGTTCAGTCACGCCAATCGTGGTCATTAAACCGATGCGTACAGGTGTATCCCTGAAGAGTCGTAAAATGTTACGCACACCGCCGTAATCTATCGCTCTGGCGCCAATACGCCCCTGGCCATCGGAACCGAGCGTGAAGATGATGGCATCAATATCTTTCGGCAAATCGGTAAGTGTTTCAGGCATTGAAACATCGCCGTAAAAAACATCCGTTCCACGCGGAAGTAATTTTACTTTCCGTTTATTTCTGACCAGCGCCACGGGCTGATGACCCATTTCGATAGCGGTATTCACGACATGAAGACCAATACTTCCGGTCGCGCCTGCAATGAGTATTTTCATGATAAACCTTCTGATAATTCAGACTTATTTTCTCTACAGCCAGAATATCAATTATCATTATTGTCAGTAATAGGGCTAAAATGATTGTGTCTATGAACACCCTTCATGAGTGCGCGATGAAGGGAATGCCACCATAAGGAAATCGCCGATGCTCAAAGAAAACTTCAACGAACTGCAAATCTTTCTGGTGGTGGCAAGGGAGCGAAGTTTTACCAAAGCAGCGGGCAAACTGGGTGTTTCTCAGTCTGCACTCAGCCATGCGATGAAGGCGCTGGAGGAAAGGCTCAATATCCGCCTTCTGACCCGTACGACCCGAAGCGTTGCCCCTACGGAAGCCGGTGAGAGAATTATTGCCTGCCTTGAACCGCGTATTGCCGATCTTGAACAGGAGCTGGAATCGCTGGTTCAATTGAACGGCACTGCCTCCGGCAATATCCGCTTATCTGCTGGGGAGCATGCCGCGCGAAGTCTGGTATGGCCAAAGTTAAAACCTTTCCTCAAAGAATATCCGGAAATTAATCTCGAACTGGTGGTTGATAACGGCTTTGTCGATATTGTTGAGGGCCGTTTTGATGCCGGGATCCGCCTGGGCGAAAGCGTGGATAAGGATATGGTTGCTGTAAGAATTGGCCCGGACATGCGCATGGCCGTGGTGGGAGCACCGTCTTACTTCGCGGCAAACCCTGCACCTGAAACGCCGCACGAGCTACAAAATCATCGGTGCATCAATATGCGCCTGCCGACTGCCGGTGGGCTTTATCACTGGGAGTTTGAGAAGGAAGGGAAACCGTTACGGGTCAGAGTGGAAGGGCAGGTAACGTTTAATCAGCAGGCAGAAAGGATTGATGCTGCTTTATCCGGTTTTGGCATTGCCTGTATGCCTGAAGACAGGGTGCAGGATTATATAAAGTCAGGGGAGCTTATTCAGGTTCTGCAGGACTGGTGTCCATCTTTTCCCGGCTATTATCTCTACTACCCGAGCCGTAAGCAGCACCCGCCCGCATTTGCGCTGATGATCGATGCACTCCGCTACGCCCAATAACGGGTCCGTAGACCCGTTCGGATATTAACGGCCTACGCGGGCCTGGTGCTCAGGAGAGTAACGTTCACCGACGATGTTAATCGTTTCCAGCGCCTGGGTTATCTGCTGCGTATCCTTCTGTGAAAGAATGATGTCGGCAGCCCCCAGGTTTTCCTCCAGCCGGTGCAGTTTGGTGGTACCAGGGATAGGAACAATCCACGGCTTTTGTGCCAGCAGCCATGCCAGCGCGATTTGCGCAGACGTCACGCCTTTCTCTGCCGCCAGTTCACCCAGCAAGGTGACCAGCTTTTCATTGGCTTCAATCGCCTGCTCGGCGAAACGCGGCACGGTGCTGCGATAATCATCCTTGCCAAAAGTGGTTCCTGGCTTAATCGATCCCGTCAGGAAGCCTTTGCCTAATGGGCTGAAGGGAACGAAACCAATACCCAGTTCCTCCAGTAACGGCAGGATTTCCTGCTCAGGTTCGCGCCACCACAGAGAGTATTCGCTTTGCAGCGCAGTAACCGGTTGAACAGCATGTGCACGACGAATGGTTTGTGCGCCCGCTTCGGACAGACCGAAATGTTTGACTTTGCCTTCCGCTATCAGGTCTTTCACCGTTCCCGCAACATCTTCAATAGGGACATCCGGGTCGACACGGTGTTGGTACAGCAGATCAATGACATCAGTCTTAAGGCGGCGTAATGATCCTTCCACAGCTTCACGGATATGTTCAGGACGGCTGTTTAAAATCTGCTGCTTGTTGTCCGCACCGAAGGTAAAACCAAACTTGGTGGCAATAACCACACGGTCACGAAACGGTTTTAAGGCTTCGCCTACAACCTCTTCATTAAGAAAGGGGCCATACACTTCAGCGGTATCGAAGAAGGTGACGCCACGTTCAACCGCAGCGCGAATGAGCTCGATAGCCTGACGGGTATCGGTCGCCGGACCGTAGCCATGGCTTAAGCCCATGCAGCCGAGCCCAAGCGCGGATACTTCGAGTCGGGATTTACCCAGATAACGTTTTTGCATTGAATGAATACCTCTTTTATCGCGACTTAAACATCAAGTTTGCGGCCGGTCAGCCATTCCACCATCGCCGGATCGCGGTGAGAGAAGAAGGCGCTGGTTGCAGTGTCGAGGGCAGCAATCTGCAGCATATCTTCAGAACTGAGTTCAAAATCGAGAATGTTAATGTTCTCTGCCATGCGTTCTTTGCGCACCGATTTCGCCAGTGAAATGATGCCTCGCTGGAAGATCCAACGCAGCACAACCTGGCCTACGCTTTTGCCGTACTTCTGACCAATTGCCGTTAATACGGGATGCTGGAACAGACCATTTTTCCCTTCAGCAAACGGAGCCCAGGCTTCCGGCTGAATGCCACGGCTTTGATTCCAAGGAACGGCATGCAGCTGCTGGTTGAAGGGGTTAACTTCAATCTGGTTTACCGCAGGGGCAACGTTGTTGAAGGCGATAAGGTCAGCCAGTCTGTCAGGATGGAAGTTGCTGACGCCAATGGCGCGAATTTTTCCTTCCTGTTGTAATTCTTCCATGGCACGCCATGCCCCATGAACATCACCGTAAGGCTGGTGAATCAGATACAGGTCAACATAATCAAGTTGCAGACGATTCAGGGAGCGTTCGAACTGGGCTTTAGCGCCTTCGTAATTAGTATCCTGCAGCCACAGCTTGGTCGTTACAAAGAGTTCGTTACGGTCGATACCGCTTTGTTTCAGAGCGTTCCCGACCTGGGTTTCATTCTGGTAAGACGCGGCGGTATCGATCAGGCGGTATCCCGTATCGATCGCATCAATAACGGCTCTTTCGCATTCAGCGGCATCAGACATTTGAAACACACCAAAGCCCAGCAGGGGCATTTCAATACCGTTGTTCAGTTTTACAGTTTGCATGACGTTATCCTTTGGCTGTTGTCGAGGAAAAGCATAACGCAAAGTTATTTATTCGATTAGATGGGGTAATTAGCTAGGGTTTATTAGATGTGTTCATTAATTTTGAGGAGGGCTGACGGTCAACTTTTTGTCAGAAGCGGCTGTTGCTAACTCCCCACGATAATAATCGTTGGGGTTCTTCTCAAGCACAGAGCGTTGAACTTTTTTGTTAATGCCTGAGCGATAGTGCTTTTCCCACTTCCTGGCATGAAACTGAGGATGATTAGCATAGTTTGGCTGTGAAATGATGAAATCCAAAAGTATTAAAACACACTACACCCTGACTTGGGGGAATTTGCGGCTCTATTACTACAAGTGATATGACAAGTGTCGAAAAGTGTTACTGCCAGCGTTACTCGTGGCGACCTCTGGGTCTGCCCGCTTAGCCGTTCCATGCCAAAATCGGATGTAGTTTGTATTGTTAATAAGTTAACAAGTTATTAATTCATCAAAAAATATACATTACCGTAACAAGGAATATATTTTTAACTGCTCAACACTCCCCTATAAATATTAAACAAATGCTTGTTTGCATCTACCTTTGGTTGAAAGTCATGTTGTCGTATGTTTATTTAACTCGTTACCGCTGGAGTTAGGAATATTGATTAGAAGAAAATACTGGAGGTGATAGCAAAACGGTTAATAATTATTCTCTGAAAAGTATAAATCAGTGATAAAAATCACAAAACAATCTTAAATTCGGCTAATTGTCCTGTAATCTATATTATCTCCACTAAATGAATCGCACAAAACCTGAGCGTTTTAAAAAAATATGACAAAGAATTGTAAACTGCCTCTATCCGAGACTATAGCTCTTGGGGGGATGACGCTGGCTCTTTTTCTTGGTGCTGGCAATATTATATTCCCGCCGCTGGTCGGCATGCAGGCGGGCGCAAACGCCTTTAATGCAGGCTTTGGCTTTATCATCACAGCGGTTCTGTTCCCGGCACTGGCGATTATTTCCCTTGCCATTAATGGCGGTGATATCGCGGAATTAACGAAACCTTTAGGCAAATGGCCGAGCCTGATTTTTATTGGCATTTGCTTTTTAACGCTGGGGGTTTTATTTGGTACGCCACGCACCGCGACGATTAGCTATGAAGTCATCACCGATGGCGCAGCTAGTTCCCTGATGCAGAAGATTATATTTTCCGCCGCGTTCTTTGGCCTTGCTGGCGCGACGCTGGCTAAACCCGGAAAACTGCTGGAAATCGTCGGTTTCTTCCTTTCGCCCATTAAAATTAGTGCCCTGATTTTTATCGGCATATGTGCCTGGTTACATCCGATTGGTGAGCTCACGACCGCCACAACCGCATATCAAACTCGCGCGTTCGATACAGGGTTCGTCAACGGTTATCAGACCCTGGATGTGATCAGTGCGTTGTGCTTCGGCGCCATTATCACCCACACGCTTAAACAGCGCGGGATCCACCATCCGCGGGGTATCTTCACCCATTCCATCGCCGCAGCCCTTATCGCCGCTGCAGGTCTGGCCGTGATTTATATCTGCTATCTGTCGATGGGGTCCCACAGCCCGGTGCGGGGCGCAACGAACGGTATGCAGGTGATGAGCGCCTATGTCGAGACTGTTTTTGGCGTTTATGGCCGGGTGTTGTTGGCGGCGATCATTACCCTCGCCTGTCTGGTCACGGCTATTGGTCTGACGACCGGAACGGCGCGCTATTTCAACCAGACGACCGGTGCGTCTTATGGGCTGCTGGTGACGCTCTCCCTGATGGTGTCAGCAGCACTTGCCGTGCTGGGACTGAATTCCCTCACCGCAATGGCGGTTCCCGTGCTGTGCGCCATTTACCCGGCTGCGCTGGTCGTGGTCGCGCTGGGCATCGTTAGAAAATGGACAGACGTGCCGACGAATCTGTATCAGTTGCTTTTCTATAGCGCCCTGGCAGTGGGAATAATGAGCTTGTTTGTAAAATCCTGAATGAACACTGCGAGTTCGGAAGTTGTCTTTTCATTTTTGCGCAAAACAGACCGTCACGCCCCCATTTTATTTTTTTGATATAACTGATGATTGTATTGAGCCCTCAATAATGAAGGCTCAATATTATCTCTTTCTATTGCAGGTCTTTCTCCTTCAGGAATTTACTCACCATATCAGCAATCTGCACGTTATTCAGATCCGAGAACGGGAAGTGGGTATTCCCTTTGATTCCTTCCTCAGGCAGATGCGTCACAGTGACATCCCCGCCATGCTTGTTCACCACGTCACGCCACTCGCGAGCCATTGCCAGACGCACGCGCCAGCTGTCCTGCGCGGGCATGGCGACAGGTTTATCCGGGATGTTATCGCCGTAAATAATCAGAATCGGAATTTTAGTCAGTGCCATAAACTGCTCCATCGGCACCGGTTCACCCTTCAGCGTGTCGAACGCGCTTGGCATTGGGGCAGGGAGCTCTTTCTCCGGGAAGACAAAGCTGCTACCAGGCTCGAAGGCGACAATCGCTTTGACCTTGTCGTTTTTCATCGCCGTGTACCAGCCTGGTCCGCCACCCTGAGAGTGGGTGAAAAGGATAGCCGGGCCGGATTTATCCACGACGGCGGACATCGCATCAGAGATAACATTGATATCAAACGGCCCGGTATTCGGGGTCATCTGACGGAAATACTGATTCAGGGCTTCTTTGTCGTGAGAAAACTGAACGCCCTGAAAATACTCCGGCCACACGCCAACGCGGAACTGGTTAAACCACATCTGTTCATCCGGTTTAGGCGTAACCGTACCTTCTACCGTCGTGCGCCCGGCGCTGCCCCGGCGGGGCTGATCGACAAGATAAGTTGAGAATCCACGACGCAGGAATATGTTCTGGAACCCTTCGCGACCATCCGGCGTGGTTTCCCAGGTGCGGGAGAACTGACCTGCGCCGTGCAGCATGACGATAGGGTATTTATGCGGATTTTCCGGAATTTGGTAGAACACAGACGCATGATCGCCATGCCAGGTTTGACCCGCAGAGTCCAGCGGTGTTTTCGCGTCAAATTTCCCTGGTGCGGTGATGATAGTGCCACCAGCAGAAAAGCTTCCTTGTTCCTGAATGACCAGCGGCTCGGCGTATACCGACTGAGCCACCATGCCACCCGCCATCGCGCAGATGGCCAGCGTTTTTAAGACAGTTTTCAAGATTACATCCTCTGTTATGTTTGCCGTTCAATCATATCTGAGTTGTCAGCGTGAATTATTTAGCACCTTTGATTGCCCTTATTTGGCAGACTCATGAATGCGGAGGATTAGCACCGTATCGTCTCAAACCAACGCCTAACTGTTTGCTAACGCCTGTTGCAGCGCCTGTTCCGCCCGCGTAGCCGCATCTTCTTCGCCATGTTCACGCAGAACTTGTGCCAGTTGGCGCAGTTGCGCTGCCGTCAGGCCGACTCGCATGCTGGCTCGCGTATGCGATAACAGCTGAGCTTCAACGCCCGGCGTGGCGGCTAATGCGCCAACCGTTGCCAACTCGCGGCTTTGCCAGTCGAGGTTATCGCGGGCGAAAATGTCGCCGAACAGATGCGTTTGTAGGAATTGATTAATAACCGGGGCAAAATCGAACAGAGGTCCCTGGACGGGAGCGCCGGAGATTTTAGTCTGGTTTGCGGTACCGACACGGCGAAGCTCATCTCCGACAGGGATGGCGGCGACCGGCTCTTTACCTTCAACGTCTTCAACGCCACGTTGTTTACGTGCTTCGACGACTTTCATCAGTTCATTCAGCGCGTTCAGGCTACGGGGAAATCCCGTATAGGCATAGAGCTGAACGAGAATCTCTTTGGTCTCGTTTATCGTGAGTCCTGCATCAAGCCCCTGATTCAGTGCGGCATTCAGCTTATCCATCTGACTGCTGGCCATTGATGCCGCAATCAATGGGATGGCTTGCTGGCGAGCTGACAGCGTATCTGAAACCGTTTGTTCGTGATTCATTTCTGAGGCTCCTTTATTGACGGGCGCAGCATGTGCCGTGAGACCCAAACCAAAGGTCAGCAGTACCGCTGCCGTTAATGCCTTAATGGGCGTGGTATTGTTCATCTGTCACTTTCTCCATCCAGTTAACGCTTTTGCCATCCACAATCCCGGTTATCGCCAGGTGCGTCATTGCGCTGCCGGGTGCCGCCCCGTGCCAGTGTTTGACGCCCGCCGGGCAAGAGACAACGTCGCCAGCGCGGATGACCTGCACCGGCTGGCCTTCTTGTTGGGTAAGCCCAACTCCCGAGGTCACAATCAGCCGCTGGCCTGCCGGATGCGTATGCCAGGCGGAACGAGCACCTGGCTCAAAGGTGACATAAGCCCCGGAAACGCTAATTTCGTTATCTGGTTTGAAGAGAGGATCAACCCGGACGCGACCGGTAAAGTTCTCTGCTGGCCCGTACACCGCATTCTGGCTTCCGGCGGTGGCGATATGGACAGCGGGATTTTGCTCCGCCGCCCAGGATGAAAACGTAAAGAGGGGCAGTAACAGCCCGAGGTAACGTAAATGTCTGATCATGCAAAGCGTCCTTATCTACAATGATGGAGAGGGTCTGCAATGATTCTAATCAGGGGGAGATGTCGTCAGACTGACGCCAGCCTGACAATTCTGTCAGTTAACCCTTATTATGGTGACGCTGCTTTGTCTTTTCTAAAAATAAGGCCCCAAAGCGAAAACCGTGTCATTAATGAAAATAAAACAATAATGGCCAGGTAGCGTAGATAAAAAAGTAGGGCAGATTCATCGTAATCGAAAAAGGAAAAATCGACCTTTATCAACAAATAATCGAGATAGTTCTGGTTCAGTAATTCGTACAATCCCAGTAGTGCGATTAGCGAAAAAACTCCTGGCATCATGACATTTGCAAAGAATGAATTTCTGGAGATGTTCAGGACCCGGCAGAAAAAGGTCGCCAGCATTTTCCAGTGCAACCCGATATGCAGCGCCAGAATGAGCATTCCCCAGTGGACCGACGTCATGTGTACTTTCCTGACCCAGCTCGCCGGGTTGTGGAACGCCTGGTCCAGAAGGATATGTCGGGACAGCATCATGCCCGAGACAATCGCGGTCAGAATGACAACGAATGTCACTGCATTAATGATTCTGTTAACTACCAGCATGGTTAACGGAATATTGGGCGACAGTGACCACAAGCGATGCCGGTTAAGATATAAATGCAGCATGATGAGCAGCGTAAAAATAATACCCGCCCATTCATGCACGATTTCACCGTGAAGGTGAAATCCCATCAATACCAACAGAAGTAACGTCATCAGCGCATCCTGCATGACCTGGAAAATATAAATTTTCTTCATGTCGAGGGATTAACGTTGTGGCTGGACTTGTTTTACCCATTGCTCAACCTGCGCGGGTACGTCAGGAGCTGAAATATCGTTGCGCGAGATCGCGAGCGCACGAGTGATTAATTTGGCCTGTGGCTGCATGCGAGCAATTTCTCGCAGGGAGTCGGCTAACCTGCTGCCACCATGGGTGGTAAAGGGAACGACCGTTTTGCCTGCAAAGTCATTTTGCTCAAAGAGGCTGTATATCACCATTGGCATGGTATACCACCAGATGGGGTAGCCGACGTAAATGGTGTCGTAATCGCTCAGGTCAGGGAGCGGCGTTTTTAGCGAGGGTCTGGCTTTCGTTTGCTGTTCCTTTTCGGCAACGCGCAAAAGTGCATCATGCTGGCGAGGGTAGGGAGTGGCGGTTTCAATGCGAAACAGATCGCCGTGAGTCTGCTTCTGAATCAGTTGCGCAATAAACTGCGTGCTGCCGGTCTCCGGCGTATTTTTTTGTAATACGCTGGCCCCGGAAAAACCATCCACGGCACCAGGTTTCATCTCCTCTGGTTGTGAAAAGTAGATAATCAGCGTGCGGGCGTGTGCGGATGAATCCTCTGATGCGAACGCGGGCTGCCCCAGAAGCCCCATGACCATCATCGCCAGAAACCCGCTAAATACCTTTTTCATTCTCACTGTTTCATTCCTTCAATCAGCCGTGGTGAGTATCAGCAGTGATTCTGGCGCAGATAGCCTGACATCAGACTGACGACTCTCTGACAATTTTGTCAGAAGTCTTTGCGCGCGGAGATCCCGATTTTGTCTCTGAAATCAGTCTCCCGGTTCGGATAGCGTCAGGCTGTTTAGCAAACGTCAGGCCAAAGGTATTGATACCGTTCTCGCTACGGGCAAAGACATCTCCCCGGTGCATAATGGCGACGGCACGGACAATCGACAGGCCCAGCCCATGATGGGTATCACTCCTGGCTCGGGAGGTGTCAACACGATAGAACCGTTCGAAAAGCCGGTGCAAGTGCTCTGGCGCTATCGGATCGCCAGGGTTAGAAACGTCTACACAAGCTTGATTGCCTTTTTCGCTTAAGCGCACCGTAACCGTGCTATTGGAGGGGGAATGCCTGGCGCTATTTTCCAGCAAATTAGCCAGTGAACGGTGAAACAGCCGCCTGTCGATATGCGCCGTGACGTCGCCCTCAACCTCCAGCGAAAGCTGTTTTTCAGCAAAAGAGGGTTCAACATATTCCGCTGTTTTCAGGGTTTCTTCGCGCAGGGACACCTGCGTAAGCTGGGAAGCATGTTCACCTGCGTGCGCATGAGACAGGAACAGCATGTCGTTAACTATCGACGTCATGCGTTCAAGTTCCTCAAGGTTTGAACCCAATAACTCTTCCAGTTCATCTTGTGAACGTCGGCGTGATAGCCCGAGTTGCGTCTGGCCGATCAGGTTAGTCAGCGGGGTACGAAGTTCATGCGCAACATCGGCATTAAAGCTCTCGAGCTGTCGCCAGGCGATTTCCTGACGCTCTAACACACCGTTAAATGATGATGCCAGTTGCTGCAGTTCTTCGGGCAACGCGCAGGTATTCAGGCGCTGGCCATGGTCACCTGGTGCAAGGTGTTGTGCCTGCTGACTGAGCATGCCCACCGGACGCAGGCCAATCCGTGAAACAACGTATCCCAGTAAGGCGACAATCAGTACGCCCAGCGCGGCAATAATCAGCAGCGTTCGTGTGAACGCATCGAGTGTGCCCATATACGGCGTAGAGTCGATGGCAACCACATAGCGCAGCTCAGGCCTTTCACCGTTGGCGGGGATGGTTTTCACTAACAGGAACAGTGAGCATGCACCTTCCGATGCGCCGGGCACTTTATTAAATCCCTCCTGCAAAGAAGACCACTGAACGCCCACCGGTGGTATTCCCCCCATGCTAAAGCGCGGGTTATCGCTCACTATCCAGTAGCGAACGCGCTCACCTTCAGAATTGGTTAGCACAGTAAATTTATTAGCCAACGTCGACCAGCCGTCAGCCGAGGTTCGTGCGGCGATCCACGGACTCATTAATGATTCCCGGAACAACAGTTCGTTGTGCATCTGCTTTTGCAAAGAGTCATGTAAGGAGCTTCTGAGCAGGATACCGATAATAGACACAATCAGCAGCGCGGATAAGGCAAACATCAGCGCCAGGTGAACAGAGATGGAACGTTTAGGCATGCTGAGCCTCTTCATTTATTCCGACCGGACTTCGAGGACATACCCCATGCCACGAACGGTATGTAACAGTTTGACGTCGAATGGGGCATCCACTTTGGCTCGCAGACGTTTAATGGCGACTTCAACCACATTGGCATCGCTGTCAAAATTCATGTCCCATATCTGCTCAGCAATCATCATTTTTGACAGAATCTCCCCCTGATGCCGGGCGAGAAGACTTAACAGGGAAAACTCTTTTGCGGTCAACTCCAGTCGCGTTCCGGCGCGAAATACGCGGCGGGCCAGCAGGTCGAGATGCAGATCGTGAATTTGCAGCTGGGTGATGTCTGCGCCATCCGTAGCGCGGCGACGCACCAGTGCCTGAATACGCGCCACCAGTTCAATCAGTGAAAAGGGCTTAGGGAGATAATCATCCGCGCCAAGCCGAAGCCCTTTGACGCGCTCGTCGACCGAACCGCGGGCCGAGAGCATTAGTACCGGCGTCTGTTTGACGGCTCGCACCCCCTCAAGTACCCGGTAGCCATCCATCCCCGGCAGCATCACATCAAGGATTATCGCGTCGTAGTCAAGCTCCAGCGCGTAATGAAGACCTTCAGCGCCATCTGCAGAGACATCTACCGTAAATCCGGATTCACTCAACGCACGGTTGAGATAGGTTGACGTTTTTTCTTCATCTTCGACTAGCAACAGGCGCATAACGGGATTTCCTCTTAACTGTTCAATCGGACTTATTCTGCCTCTTGATTGCCAACATAAAGCTGACGCTTACCTGACAGCATTGTCAGAAACATGAAGCCATCTCAGCCTGCTTGCTGACAAAAATGTTATTTACCTGTCACGATGCTGACAGGCCTCTCTCTCTAACCTGAGTCTGCACATTTAAATCCGCAAGCCTGAAACTCATCGGGAGAGACCATGAAATTCAATCTGTTAACTGCAATACTGCTCACGGCAATAACCGGGGCCACCTCAGTCAATGCGGCTGATTACAAAAAAAATCCATTCACCCTGGCCTATGACGGTGCCATCACTGAGAACGTCAAAGGCAAGGTCAACATTCATCCGGTGAAGTACGATCTGCATGGCATTCAGATAGCTGCGAATGTCTATACCCCTGCTAACTACGATCCCGCCAAAAAATACCCTGCCGTGGTGGTTGCACATCCGAATGGCGGCGTAAAAGAGCAGGTCGCAGGATTGTATGCCCAGCGTCTCGCCGAACAGGGCTACATCACGATTACTGCCGACGCGGCTTATCAGGGCGCGAGCGGTGGGATGCCTCGCAGCGTGGATAAACCCGCTAATCGCATCGAGGATATCCACGGCATGGCTGACTACATCAGCCAGTATCCGGGAGTGGATACTTCCCGCCTCGGTCTGCTGGGTATTTGCGGAGGTGGCGGTTATTCACTTGTTGCGGCCGAAACGGATCAACGGTTTAAATCGATCGCAACCATCAGCATGTTTAATTCAGGCCTGGTGCGGCGCAACGGTTTTCAGGACTCACAGCTGGATACTATTCAGCAGCGTCTTCAGCAGGCTTCTGACGCACGTGCTCAGGAAGCTTCCGGAGGTGAAGTCCTGTACTCCGGTGATGCCAATCTGACTGATGAACAGATCGCTAAGTTACCTTTTGCCTTATATCGACAGGGCTATGAGTACTACTGGAAAACTCACGCGCACCCGAACTCTACGTTTAAATACACGACAAGTAGCCTGTTAGATTTGATGAGTTTTGACGTTACGGACCATATCAATCTCATCAATAAACCGCTGCTGATGATTGCTGGTACAAAAGCCGACACGCTCTATATGACGGATGATGCGTTTGCGAAAGCCACCGGTACAAAAGACAAAGAACTCTTCCTGATCGATGGCGCTACCCATATCGAGACGTATTGGGTTCCTGAGTACGTCGACAAGGCTTTGCAAAAGCTGGACGTCTTCTTCGATAAGAGTATTTAACCCCCTATCAGACGATACCTTTGGCCAGCCACTCAGGCTGGTCATATCAGGACATAATGAGTGTGTCCGCATGTGACCAAGACTAACGAAGTCGGGAGGAAAGATAATTACGCACATTAAATAGCCGCTATGAATGAAATTCATAAAACGGCAGGGACATCTGAGGATTATTATTTGCCTGTAAGGTTTTACTTCGTGGTACAGGCCAACTTTAGGTTTAGCATTACGGCATTGAGTGCCTCCTTATCCAGCATGGCTTCGGCATGCAGCTTCTTGAGGCGGGCGTTCCCTCTTCAGGCGACTTGTTCGTCGGAAAAAACTTTAAAATAATACTTAAGGCATTAAGTGCTAATACCCGACGCCTTTCAGGTTACTTGCAGGACGGTCACAGCGGGAAAATGCAAACACGGTTGTGCTATTAGTCAGATACACACCTTTTAACTTGCTAAGAAAAGCTATAATCTGATGTCGTCAACGCAAACTATAAGCTCAATGAGAGAATATACAGGAACAGAACTGGAATAATCGCACTTTCAGGAATACAAAGGAGCACCAGGATGATATATCTGAATTTTGACAGGGCTTATCTCTGATAAGCCAAATTAATAGTCACGCTCAGATGCTCAAACTTGCATTTTGTGGTTTATGTAATATATAAGGGAAAATATATGAAATTCAACAATGTAAGACTGTTAGTCAAAGATTACCGCAAATGTTTCAATTTCTACACCCAGAAGCTTGGTTTAGAAGCTGTCTGGGATATTGAAGATTGCTATGCCAGCTTCAAAGTCGCCGAAGGTATAGAGGGCCTTGCTATCTTTACTTCTGATCTGATGGCCCCAATTATTGGAAATGCTGACAGAGAAAAAACGATAATATATCGCGAAAAATCAATGGTTTGTTTCGAGGTTGATAATGTAGATGAAAGCTTTGAGGCCTATTCGTTAAAAGGGATTAAATTCATTAACGAGCCAATGGATATGCCAGAATGGGGTGTGAGAGTGGTTCATCTGTACGATCCGGAGGAAAACTTGATTGAGTTATTTACGCCGCTTGGAGGCTAACAGGGGGGTCATTACTTGAGGCATAACACCCGACTGTTGATACACGGTTATCCGGACCAACACTAAACTCGTTGGGGACTGCAGACGTTTTGGCTATCGCCATATATGACACCTCTGTATGGCTGAGGTCAGTATGCCTGCAACTGCTCCGTCATGTGCCCCCTAACTTCTCGTTCGTGCTTCCTATTTCAAGCAGATTCCCCTCTGGATCGGAAATATAAAAATTTCGGATGCCAAAAGAAAGCATCATTGGTCTACCTGCAGAAAGTTGCAATTTCGACTTTAACTCTTTACTTGCAAATAATGGTTATTATCACCTGATAATATGACTGAGCTAATTCACTTATTACTTAACCACCTTTAGCTAAATTCGCAAAATCCCTTTTATTTCTACTGTAGTGGTTTATTGAATTTGGCCACCTGAGCAGAGGTGATATGCTCATCTCAGAACAATACAGGTGTCCCAATGAAAAAAAGGTATTTCAGCGCAGAGTTTAAACGCGAATCCGCTCAAACTGGTCCTTGGCCAGAACTACACCGTTGCAGCTGCGGGATGAACGACAGTGTAAAATGCCAAAAGCCTCCCCTATAACCCCGGAACAGGTACGTATAACAATGGTAACGCCCTGTTTGCGTGGATGCGCTTCGGCTTTTAGAGACAGCGAGGCATTATCACCTTTACTCATGCGGTTTCCGGAATACGTCATCCAGTAAAACGAACGGATGCTCCCCTGCTTTTTCTGTGCTAATTCGGTATATTCATATTCAGAATCGTTAAACGCACCTCTAACCGCTGGTACCTAAATATGGATATTGACCATTTTAAGACGTTCAACCAGGTTGTTATCAGCGGCAGTTTTACTAAGGCCGCACAGGCACTCTTTTTATCTCAGCCCGCCATCAGCATGCAGATCCAGGCACTGGAAAGCTATCTGAAGGTGTCATTATTCGATCGTTCCCGTCGGCAAATTAGTTTAACCAAAGAAGGCGAAGTCCTGTTTGAATACACACAGCGTATTTTTCATCTTTTTGATGAAGTACAGAGCGTGTTTCAGGACATCAGTAAACTACAGGTAGGCCGTCTGACCATCGGGGCGACGGGCGTGATGGGCACTTACTATCTCACGCGTTTTATTCAGCGTTTCCACGAACGCTTTCCGGGAATTGAACTGGAAATTCTGACCGGTAACTCGCACCACATTGCGGAACTGGTCGCCAGCGGCGAGGTTGAGATCGGTTTTGCCGGACGTTCCGTAATTCGCTCTCCGTTACAACAGGTATTTCTGCATCGGGAAAACTACAAAGTAGTGGTGGGCAAGAACTCCCCCCTGGCGGCATGCGCCAAGGGGGATATGAGTCCGGATGAATTGCTACAATCACCTTTCATTATGCGTGAGAAAGGAACGCGGATAAGAGCCAAAATAAATTCGTGGTTTAAACGTCACTCAGCGAACACCGCTCCGCAAAACTGTGTGACGCTCTCTAATCTGGAGGCGACTAAACGGCTTATCGGCAGCGGTTATGGCGTAACCGTGATTCCTCATCTGGCGATATCCGATGAGCTGAACAGCGGTGAGCTGGTTGAACTTCATGTCAAAGGTTTTAATCTCGCGGTAGATTACTACCTTGTTTACCAGGGGGAGCACTCACTGTCCCGCGCCGCCCTCGGCTTTATTTCACTGCTTTATGATGATACTCCAGATAATGAGTGGGGGAGTTTTCCTGAGCTGCTGGAAAATATATTCCATAATCATCGCTAAGTGGCATTGTTCATTATCCTTGATACAACAAGGACTCATACGCTTATGTCTGAAAAAACAGCCTATAAGCCGAACACATTCCTTACGCCCCTATCAAATTTAACTCTCTAAAATTAATGAGAAAATAATAAATGTGATCGACATCAATCTATAAACTGAGCTTATAGGTCTGATACTGATTTACAATTTTTAATCCTTCCAGAAGCCTGCCTAATATGGAGTCAATTAAGAGAGATAGTGAATAACTATCGACAGATGTTCCGACAATGAGAGGCTTAAGATGGCTAAAGAAATTGAAAGGAAATTCCTGGTGTGCTCAGAGCAGTGGCGCGCACTTGCAGAGGGAACCGTTTATCGTCAGGGATATCTCAGCAGTATAAAAGAGAGAACTGTTCGTATCCGGACGATAAACGATAAGGCGTTCCTGACCATCAAGGGAGTTACCGTTTCTGCAACGCGAACTGAATATGAATACGAAATTCCGTATGCCGATTGCTGTGCCATGCTGGATGAGCTGGCAGAGCGTCCCATTATCGAAAAGAAACGCTACAAAATCCCGGTGGGTGATGTGGTGTGGGAAATCGACGAATTTATGGGGGTTAACGCCGGACTGATCGTCGCAGAAGTGGAATTGAAAAGTGAAGAGCAGCAGTTCGATAAACCCGAGTGGATTGGTGAAGAGGTGAGCGGCGATCCGCGCTACTTCAACTCCAATCTGGTCGCCCATCCTTTTACCGAATGGGATAAATAGCGGCATTCACCATTCTTAATGGAACAGGAGAATTACAATGGCTACGCATATGGATAAGAATACCGCCACGTCGTCGAGCGACGCTGAAAAAATCATCCCCCGCGCGGAGTTCCGCGTATTCGGCCACGGCATTATCGAACGGGTAAAAGAAAAAATGTGGGATGCCAAAGCCACATTATTTAAGGCTCGTAAGATGCCGGAAGAGACCTACTTTCTGTCGCTACATACCGATACGGTTAACGTTAAAGTCCGCGACGGTCTGCTGGATATCAAAACGAAAACCGGCGAAACCCCGGAAGGCTATGAGATCTTCCAGCCGCGCGGCAAGTTTCAATTCCCGGTGCAGCGTGAGGAGTTAGCCACCATTTTGCAGCACCTCCATGTCAACATGGCGCTGGATAAAGAGAGCTATACCCTGGAAGAATTTACCAATATGGCGCGGGCCAGTAGCGATTTAGTACCGGTTAAGGTAGAGAAAATGCGCTACGGTTTTTCCGTTAACGGCATCATCAGCGAATACGCGCAGGTATGGTTTAACGGTGCGATGGTCGAAACCGCCTGTTGCGAAAGTGAAGATTATGCCGGAATTAAGGCAGTGGTTGCGGCGCTGGGGCTCGACGAACTGCCTAACACGAATTATCTGAAAGCCGCCAGACAGGTTGTTGGCATGTGAAATTCACGCCTCCATGGGTAGCTTGCTGCCCATGGAGGCGCATAAGGAGACATGGCCATGTCAGACAAAGGCGCTAAGAAAGTTTTCGATCCGCTGGATATGAGCAATTATTCTCTGGAGAAATTCAAGGAGATTAAAGCCGGTATCTGGATGGAGCGGATCAAATTCATCGGTATGCCGCTGGCTATCCTGCTGTTCCTGTTCTTTCATTTACAGTGGGTCGGGCCTATCGAAATGTTCGATACCCAAACCAAAGTTCCTCCGGCCAACTGTTACAGCGCAACGGGAATTTTTCTTGCCTCGCTGGTGCTGTGGTTGACGGAGGCGATTCCGAACTATCTCACCTCGCTTATCGTGGTCGTCACGGTGATCCTGACCGGCACAATGAAGATGCGTCCTGCGTTTGCCATGCTGGGTGAGCCAGTAATGATCCTGAACATTGCCAGCTTCATCATGGCCAGCGCTCTGGTGGTGACAGGGTTGGCGAAGCGTATGTCGCTCTGGCTGTTGGTACGCATGGGGAATAATATCTCGTTGCTGTTCTGGTGCTTTATATTACTCAACCTGATTCTCGGGGCGTTCATCAGTGCGACCTCAGCGAAAACGGCGCTGTTGTTACCGCTGTTTATGGTTATCGCCGCCATCTACGGTGCGACCGGCGGGGAAAAACGCAATAACGTCGGGCGCAACATGGTGCTGCTGAACCTGCTGGCGAATAACGTGTCGGCCAGCGCCTTTATCACCGGTTCCGCAGCTAACCTGCTGGCGGTCGCGATGATGGAGCAGGCGGGATTCAAAGTCTATTACGGCGACTGGTTCATTGCCCTGTGTCCACTGGCGCTGATTCAGTGTGCCATTGCCTGGTACACCGGAACTCGCTGGATTTTCCCCATTAAGAAAGAAGATGCTAAGCCGAAAATTGAAGGCGGCATGGATCGCCTGAAAGGGGAATTGGCGCAGCTCGGTAAGATTAGCGCGGGTGAAGTTCGCGCGGCGCTGACCTTTATTATCGTCCTGTTGCTGTGGGCAACCGACCGGGTGCACGGTATGCGTGCCGAAGTTATCGCCGTGGCGGGTGCCTGCGTTGTTCTGATGCCTTCGGTGTGCAAACTTCCGGCGCTGGGCGTGATGAAGTGGAACGACGCGGACATTCCCTGGCATATGCTGATGTTCAGCTTTGGTGCTTACGTCCTTGGCGGAATGGTCGATCAGACAGATATCGTCGGCCTCTATATTCACAGCCTGTTTGATAAATGGCAGATCGACCCTTCAGGTGGCGGCAAACTGTTGGTCTTTGCCGTACTGAGCGGCGTGTTCGCCATCACCACGCTGGTGAGCGAAAGTAAAACGGCACGTACCATCATTATGTTCCCGATCATTATCAGTATCGCTAAAAAGTTCGGCTGGGACGTGGTGGGATTCTGTCTGCCGATGGCATTCCTGATTAACCAGGTTTACGTGCTCTACTTTAACTCTAAACCCGCAAACATCAGTTACCTGCTCGATCACTACTCGACCGGTGAGTCTTTCAAATATGGTATTATCCAGATGGCTATTATTTGGGTGTTACTGATTTTATGGACTCAATATGTCATGCCGCTGATGGGGTTCAATAGCGCCCTCTGGTAGCATTGATGTGAAGGCGGTAATTCAAATTACCGCCTGATTTGCAGGAGGCAAAGATGCCAGGCGATACGATAAAAGCATCAGGAAAACGCTGTATCGAAATTAAGCAGCGGATTTTTTTCCCGCAGAAAGTCGGCACCAAACCTCTACGAAGCGAAAACTACCATATTGAAACCTGGCTATTCTTTCCTTCCAGTTTGCAGATCAATCGTTGGACATTTCCGCCGCAGGCCTTTCAGCAAAACCTGAAGAACTATATTCGCCTGCGTCCTCCCACCCTGTCGCTGCGTAAATTGTCCGTCAGCGTGCCGAAGACGCTAGGGACAATTGAACGGTTAATTACCGAACAGAGCAAAGATACCTCTGCGCAGGGTTTTGAATACCGACTCAAAATGTTTTGCCTGACCTTCAAACGGGCGCTTCACGTAGAGGTACGTTATATCGGCAAGTTGAGTGAAGACAAACAGGAGCAGGCGCTGCTGAGCTTCGCCGCCACCGCAGAGGATATTCTCAATAACTATCGTCGGATGCGGATAAAAATGTCAAAGGTGGCTGAGGTCAATGCGTTACGCATCATTGACTATGGTGACGAATTCCTCTCACTGATGCTGACGCACTATGGGCGTAAATTGCTCAATGATCTTTCGCCTTCACCGGGATACGATACTCTGCGTATTTTCTGGCGCGAGCAGATGCTGTATCGCAAAGCCAATCATCCGGGGACTTTCCCGTCACCTAATTCGGATAACGAACTGGTGATTTATCACGTTAATACCCTGAAAAAATATATCAGCAGTCCAATGTATCTGGATATCCGGCGTAAAAAAGGCGAGACCTTTCTGGCGCATACCATTGCCGGAATCGCCGCGGCAATTGCGATGATTTTCGCGACGGCGGTGGCGTTTATTTGGCAGGGGAAATACGGAGCGCTGAGCTTTCAACTATTTCTCGCAATGGTGATTGGCTATATCTTTAAAGACAGAATGAAAGAGGGATTTCGGGCGCGATTGTTTTCGACATTTCGCCGTTGGTTACCTGACCGACAGCAGATAATTTATAAAAACCTGCGCTCTCCGGTCGGTAAGTGCAACGAATCTTTCGTCTTTGTGGGGGAGCGTCAGCTACCCGATGACGTCAGGACGATGCGCCGTAAGGTGCACATTCTGGATATTCAAAACTATTATCTGAGCGAAGACATTTTGCACTACTCCAAACACGTTCATCTGCGCGGCGGGGACCAGATGTTTTCCGCCGTGAATCGTTCTGTGATGGATATTACGCGCCTGGATATCACCCCTTTTTTGAAATACACCGATGAGTTGCTGAATGAATTACCGACTCTGGATGATGAGCAGGTGCTGTACGGGGAAAAGGTCTATCACATCAACCTTATTCATCGGGTGACGGATGGCAAAGAGAGTTTTCTGGAGCGGGCACGCATCATTATTAACAGCGCGGGTATTAAGCGCATTGAACCAGTTTTTACTGCCGGGGAATCAGAAAGCGAAGAGGGCTGACGACAGAGATAAAATGCCTGATGGCGCAGCGCTATCAGGCCTGCGGGTTCCACATCTGTAGGCCTGATAAGGTGTTTACGCCGACATCCGGCAATAAAAGCTGAGCAACCGTTCAGCCTGTTTTACGCACAGGGCGATAGTGGGTGGATTCGTCAAGAAAACGGCGGATGTGGATTTCTTTTTCCAGCCGCTGTTGAAGCTGACGTTCGAGCGCTTCAGGAGAGTGCAGATCGGCCAGCCGCTCGTTGATTCTGCTCACGGCTTCGCTGCGCAGCTGTATATGTTCCTGGATATTCTTCTGTGCCCGTGCTGTCCGGGTATCGCCGAAGAGCATAAAGGTCATTAATTCACGCTGCTGCTCAGAGTTAAGGGCGTTCAGATATTTGGTGCACAATGTTTGGTAGGTGATGATGCGACGATCGAGTTCGTCAACCCAGGCGGTCAGCTCGTCACGCTGCGCGGGTGAAAGCTCAGCCATTTCCTGCTGACCGAAAAGTGTTGTTCTCAGCGCCTGAAGCCCGGCGAGATACTGCTGCTCCAGAGGAATCACCCGCTGAGCAAAGCATTCATCCAGGGAGGTTTTAGTTTCCTGCGCGATATTCTGATAAACAGGTTGACTCATTTTTTCCTCCCGCACGCGTGGTGCTATTAGATAAGACCAGAATTGCAGCCAGGATGAGTACGATCCCGCGTCTTAATTTAAGCTAACATAATAAATTATAAACAAAAAATCTATTCTGCTTATCTGAATGATAACCTGCTCTGATAGTTCACCTTAGTTTCTTTGCGTCAAAAATAGATTGACCGCCAGGCCTTGTAGGCTGCTACACACACCGTTTTCCACGTTGCCGCTGTGTCTGGTCCTTCTTTTTCGATTAGTTTTCCACGTCCGACGATAAAGCATTTGCTTGTTCATAATCGATTCTGTCGATCGTGCCGATCGGTATTATTCATTATTCCTGTCCGCTATTGGCGTTTACCCCGATGTTTCTCTGGCTGAAGCCAGAAGTCAGTGTCAGGAGGCTAAAAGGACATTCGCGGCTGGCAACGATCCTTCACTTGCACGAAAAAGAGTGTGTTTTCGAACCTGCATGTTGGAGAACCCGGCAGTGGGGCACTCTACTCGCGGGACAGCAACAGACGACATAGCTGCAATCGATATGTCGCCCGTTAACATTCAAGGATGTTGACATTAAGCGGTGGGATTACGGGGTAAAAGAAGGGGCGCGCCAGCCCAGTTCCAGCGATATTTTTTTAGCGCACTCTTTGACGTGAGGGACGAGTTCTTGCATGCGTGCGTCCGGCATATAGATGACCGTGCTGGCGACGGAGATGGCCGCGACCACATGGTTTCCGGCATCGTAAACCGGAGCCGCCACGCAGCGAATCGTCGGCTCATTTTCTTCAAGATCGAACGCGAAGCCTGCGTCGGCGTAGCCGCGCATCCGGGCGAGGAAGTCCGGGAGATGACATAATTCGCCATGGGCTAAAAAAAGCTGACGCCATTCGGATTCATCCGCGTCGAGTAACAGCGCTTTGCCAATGCCGGTCAGCACCAGCGGCATGCGATGCCCAATACGCGAGCGCATTTCCAGTCCCTGCTGGCCTGGAATTTTATCGATATACAGGACTTCCGCGCCTTCCCGTTGCCCCAGATGAACCGTGTCGCGGGTAAAATCCGCCAGCTGTTGCAGGAAGGGGCGCGCCAGAGGATAAAGCGGCGTATTTTCCAGTGAACGGGTGCCGAGCTCAATTAAGCGTGGGCCGAGCGCATAGCCATCGTGGTGAGTGAAGCGAAGAAAACGCTGTTGTACCAGCGCGCTGAGCAGCCGATGGGTCGTGCTTTTACTGGTTCCGGTAAACTCGCCGACGCTGCGTAAATCCCGACATCCTGACGCGACGGCATCAATAACAGCAAGACCGCGCAGTAGGGTTTGTACTCCCGTAATTTCGGTAGGTTGAGCATCCATAATTCACCCTGATACAGTGGTCATATTCATGTTTAAGATCAGTACGATAACAATAACCGATTCTGTGCGATAAAAATGTAACCGCGCCGTGATTTCGCCACCGCGGGCAGAAATTCCGTGTAACAGTGACGGATTTTCTGCCCGTTTCTGCTCACTCAGGAGAGCAATTGATTTTTACGTGCGCGTCTTGCGGCTATGGCCTTGCGTACCATTGGGCCAAACAGAGTCAGCATCGCCAATAGCAGGAGCGTGGCGGTGATGGGACGGGTATAAATGAAATCAAAACTCCCGTTGGACAGCGACATCGCGCGACGGAAGTTACTTTCCGCCATCGGCCCCATGATGAGTGCCAGCACGACAGGAGATGCCGGGAAACCGCCTTTTTGCATGAAATAGCCGATCACGCCCGCGACCAGCATAATGCCGACGTCAAACATGCTGTTGTTCAGAGCATAGGTGCCGACGATACACAGTGCGAGGATCAGCGGAGTCAGGACGCTCTTGGGAATGTTGATCATTTTGGCGATGAAACGAACGGAAACCAGGCCAAGAATAAGCAGCATCAGATAGCAAAACAGCATTCCGACAAACAGCATATACACCGTGTCGCTGTGTTCGGTAAATAGTCGAGGCCCAGGCTGCATTCCCTGTAGCGTCAGCGCGCCCAGCATTACCGCCGTCGTGGCGTCACCAGGAATTCCCAGCGTCAGCATAGGTAACAGCGCGCCGCCCGTGCAGCCATTAGCGCCTGCTTCACAGGCCGAAACCGCTTTGAGTTCACCCTTGCCAAACTGATCTTCCGGCCTGGCAAAGCGCTTCGCTTCATTGTAAGAAACGAAAGCGGCAATATCCGCCCCCGCGCCGGGAATCATGCCAATAAACACCCCCAGACCGGAGGAACGCAGCAGTGTGACAATAAGACGTTTGAACGTAGACCACGGCGGAATGATTCGACCAATAGCGTACTGCACCGTCTTGCTCACTACCTCGTCTTTTTCCAGCGACTTAAGCACTTCTGCAGTGGCGAACAGGCCAATCATCACCGGGATAAAAGGCACGTTCATCAGCTCGACAAAACCGCCGGTGAAACGCGGAAATCCGCCCATCGGATCGAGGCCAATGGTCGCGACCAGCAAACCACCAACGCCAGCGATCAGTCCCTTAATCAGCGATTCACCGGAAATACTGGCAATAATACTTAAGCCGAAAACGGCCAGCGCAAACGTCTCTGCGGCGCTGAATTTTAGCGCCACCTCGGCCAGAATCGGCGAGAGGAACATCAGCACGATTATGCTGAGGGTGCCGCCGAAAAAAGAGGAGAAAGTCGCCGTGCCCAGCGCCACACCGGCCTGACCTTTTTTCGTCAGTTCATAGCCATCAATCGCCGTTGCCGCGGCGGCTGGCGTGCCGGGGATCCGGAGCAGAATGGCAATAATCGAACCACCATAAACGCCACCAAAAAAGACGCCGGAGATAATCAGTAAGCCAGAAATCGGATCCATGCCGTAGGTAAAAGGCAGCATTACGGCAACGCTCATGGTGACAGTCAGGCCCGGTAACGCGCCCACCAGGATGCCAAGCCAGACGCCAATCATTGAAAATAAAATGGCTTCCGGGTGGGCCAGCAAGCTATTTACGCCGCCGAGAATAAGATCAAATTGGGACATAATTACTCCAGAGTCAGCGATTCCAGGAGGCTGCTTTCCGGCAGCGGAACGTTAAGCGCCAGCGAAAAGAGGATATACAGCGTAATGGAGAGCACGATGGCCAGCAGCCCATTAACCCACCAGCGTTGGATACCGGAGATTTTCATAATCAGTATCATAAAAAGCACCGTTGCGACCAGGTAGCCAAAAAGCTGCATGGCGTAGAGGTATGCCACGCAGGTGACGACGGTACAAAACGGCCCCGTCCAGCGTCCAAACCCCTGAGTGGGGCGAGTGGGTAGAACCATCAGCCGGCGTAACGTGGTACCAGAAAACTGACCAGCAATTAAGATCAACGAGAGAATAATCAGCAACCAGCTATAAACCGAAGGAAATGCGCCCGCCCCGATATCCGTAGAAATGGACGTTGCAGGAAAGCTTTTGGCAATCGCCAGCACCACTACGGCGATCAGACACAGCAGCAGAGCGACCAAAATGTAGCATTGTCGTTCTGCCGTAGACGCTGGCGGCGGCGTTGTCGGAGTTAACGGATTTTCAACCATAAACGACTCCCATAAGGACTATCCGGCCAGAGGGGGCTGGCCGGACGTCACCGTTATTTTTGACCGAGGCCCAGTTTTTCGATGGTGACGGAGAAATCGCGCTGCTGCTCTTCAAGCAATGCCTGGAATTCAGCACGATCGAGCCAGACATAGTTGAGGCGCATTTTGGCTAACGCTTCCTTGAAAGAGGGTTCATCGGCAGTGGCGGCGATAGCTGTGGTCAGAAAATCGATCACGTTTTGCGGGGTTTTGCTGGAGATAACCAGCCCACGCCATGCGCCGATCGACAGATCGATGTTTTTTTCCTGAAGCGTGGGGACGTCAGGCATGTTGGCGTCACGTTGAGTGCTCATTACGGCCAGTGTTTTCAGCTTGCCATCCTCAACCTGGTTGAGGACTTCCGCAGTGCTCACCGTAACGGCTTCAATGTGCCCGCCTAAAAGCGCGGTGACGGCGGGCGTCGCGCCATCGAAAGGAACGTGGTTGAAGGTCACGCCGGTTTTATCTTCCAGCGACGCGGCTGCCAGATGCCAGATTGCGCCCGTTCCTGAGTTGCCTACCCTGACCTGGCCCGGATTCTCTTTCGCCCAGGCGAGGAACTCTTCCAGCGTATTCCATGGTGCGTCGATTTTAACGGTCACGGCGCTGGGTTCCATATTGAACAGACCCAATGGAGTAAAGTCCTTCGTTTTGAACTTCACCATTCCCAGAGAGGGCAGGATAGTCAGTTCGGCGGTGCCCATCGCCAGCTTGTAGCCGTTAGGGCGCGATGCGGCAAGCTCGCTAAAACCAATTGCGCCGCCTCCGCCAGGCTTATTAATGACGCCAACGCCTACCGGAAAGTGCGGTTTAGAGGCTTCAGCAAATGCGCGCGCCACCAGATCGGTGCCGCCGCCAGCGGCGAAGGGGACGATCAGCTCTATCTGGCGCGTAGGATAATCCGCCGCCTGAGTCGGGCTTGCCAGCAGTAATGAACTGGCGGCTAACAGCGAGGTTAATAATCCAGAGGTAAATTTTTGAATTTTCATAGTCAACTCCGTTTGGTTCTTTTTATGTATTAAGGGGCGAGGACGTTCTCCAGGCGGTCACGAAGTCAGCGGCGCGACTGGCCACTTGCTCTGCTGTCATACCTGGTTGGTAAAGCGCGCCGCCAAGGCCGAATCCACTGGCTCCGGCGGCGCGATAGTCGAATATTGTCTGCGGCGTGATTCCACCAACGGGCAGCAGCGGGATCGCCGCGGGGATCACGGCGCGCCACGCTTTCACCACGACGGGAGGGATCGCCTCAGCGGGAAACTGTTTCACCGCATCCGCTCCCTTCGCCAGCGCGCTGAAAGCCTCGCCTGGCGTCGCCGCCCCGGGGAGGCTTATCAATCCCGCGCGCTTTGTCTCTTCAATTAATTCCGGATCGGTATGGGGAGAGATAATCAGCTGGCCGCCGCTTTGCGCCACGTCATGCAGCTGAGTCACGGTCATCACCGTTCCAGCGCCCACCCAACAGTCCGAAGGTAAAATACGACGCAGATGTGAAATACTCAGCAAGGGTTCAGGCGAATTAAGCGGGACTTCGATGATGCGGAATCCCTGTTCATACAGGGCGGCTCCGACGGCTTCAGCCTGTTCGGGCGGTATACCGCGCAGAATGGCAATCAGACCGGTTTGACGTAGCGTGGTGATAAAATCCATAGTCAGTTCCTGGTGTTGGTCGAGAAAAAGGTCAACGGGAAATCAGGCCACAAGACTGGCGTAACGCGCTACCTGCCACATTCCCTGTTCCGCCGCTCCGGGAGCGATATACACCGGATTGCGGCATTCAAAAATCGCCATGGCGCGCTGGTAGCGCTGACACAACGGCTGCGAACCAATTAAGGTGATGTCGGTATCGGCGGAGATCCCATCCAGCGCGATGGCAAGCTCATTGCCCAGCAGGAGACCCGAGAGATAGTCCGGCTGTTGTTGCGGCGATAGCTGCTGACAAAGGAGCCGGGTGCGTACCGAAAAGAGAGAGCCGAGCAAATTGCCTGGCTGCTGACGGGCGACGCGGATGCCTTCAGCAAAAGCCTGCCAGTCAGGAGCTTCAGGGGGCTGCATCGTCAGCCCCAGTATCGAATGGTGGCGCAGCACATCGTAAAGTTCCCCCGACATAAACGTACGCAGGCGGTCAATTTTCTCCTGCGTGACGCTCACCCATTTTGAATGTGTACCGGGCAGGGCAATCAGCGATTCTCTGCCGCTGGCCTGAACATCACGCAGGCGTTCATCACCCGCGATTGCGCCGAACACCTGGGTTTCTTCTCCACGCATCACTTCCGGCAAAAGGTTCGTTTGCTGAACGCCTGGAATGATATAGAAGCAGCGCTGGTCATCGACATCGACGCGGGTTAACTGCTCCGCCAACTGACGAGCATCGCAGGGCGCAGGCAAATAGGGCGCGGGCTGCCAGCCCTGGGCGCTGCCAATCATGCCGCTGGCAATAACCGGACAGGCGGGATCGGCTGCCAGCCAGTCTGCGCAGGCCAGGTCGAAGGCCAGACGAAAGCTCATCAGCCGATTGGGCGCGTCGGGTAATTTCATGATGCCGTGGGGAAGTTCCCGCCGTGCAGTCACGGTACCGTTTGCGGCTAAGCGGTAGGCGCGTAGCGCGCTGGTTCCCCAATCCAGGGCGATCAATGCAGTCATATCAGGATCCTTTTGCATGCGTAGAGACGAAGGGATAAATCAGAGAGGTTCGATGTGCCACCCAGCCCAGCTCTGCGGAAATGTCCTCAGCGTAACGTTTTACGATGCCGCTGAGCTCCTGCATGCGTTCATCCGGCATGTAGGGGGCGATGCTGGCGACGGAAATAGCGGCGACAACATGATTTCCGGCATCCCGAATCGGTGCCGCCACGCAGCGGATGGCGAGCTCGTTCTCTTCCAGATCCAGGGTGTAACCGCGCTCAGCGTAATGGTGCATGCTGCGAATAAAGGAACCAGCGTCCGCGCCGGGATTATGCAGTCGATAAAAGTGCTGCCATTCCGCCATCGTCGCGCCGAGCATCAGCGCTTTGCCAATGCCAGTCGAAAACAGCGGCATACGGTGCCCAACGCGCGAGCGCATCTCCAGCCCGCGGGTACCGGGAATTTTATCGATATACAACACGTCGCCTTGCTCGCGAATGCCGAGATGGACGGTGTCCTGAGTGAGCTGAGCCAGCGCTTCGAGCAGCGGGCGGGCAGCGATGCGTAGCGGATAACCAGCAAGCGATGCGCCGCCCAGCTCAATCAGTCTTGGCCCGAGAAAATAGCCCCGGCTGGAAATTTGTCGCAAATATCGTTGAGCGACCAGGGCGCTGATCAGACGATGCGTTGTACTGCGCGGTGCGGAAATGTGCTGACTGATTGCACGTAAATCATGATGTCCTGCGGCAACCGCTTCGATGGCAGCCAGTCCGCGCAGTAACGTTTGTACACCGTTCACAGTCGAAGGAGAGGAGATCATGATAATTTCCGCCTGGTCGCTTATTTGATGGCGGTATATTTCCATAGTCAATTAACTGGAAATATGAATTCGCTCACATAATACCACATTATAAACTCGTGTTTCATATATAGGGATTATTAGGCTGAATAAAGCGATAGTAATCACAATTGAGGTTCAGGGTGAAATATATATTTTGGACTGTCGGTGATGCGTATTGAGTAGCTTCTCGTTCAGGCGAATGGCTGATTATTAATGGGCATCGCGCGCCGCATTAACTTCATCGTGAATTCACACCATAAGGGAAAAATTATGTCAGGATTTAATTTCGTTAATCCGGTTAATTTCTATTTTGGCCAGGGGAAACTGGCACAGGCGGGAACAATTACCGCGCAATACGGCAAAAAGGCGCTGATCATTGCTTCAGATAGTGCGAAGCCTACGGGGCAGCTGGCGGCGTTGGTTGATGTATTGACGCAGGCGGGCGTGACGTCCGTCTGTTTTGACCGTTTCATGCAGAACCCGCTTTCAACCCTTGTCGATGAAGGGGCTGCGTTCGCCCGTGAACAGCAATGCGATGTGATTGTCGGCATTGGCGGGGGAAGCGCGATGGATATGGCAAAAGGCATTGCCTTTATGGCCTGTAATAGCGGAGGAATTTGGGACTATGTATTTGGACAAACTCCGGCTGATTCGGCGCTACCGGTAGTGTTAATTCCGACTACCGCAGGCACGGGCAGCGAAGCGAATAAAACGGCGGTATTTACGAATCCACAAACCAATGACAAAAAAGGGCTGGTGAATCCGCTGATTTATCCGAAGGCGGCAATTATTGATCCTTTATTAATGCTGACGTTACCCCGGCGCGTTATTGCCGGTCCGGGAGCAGATGTCCTGTTTCATTCGTTGGAGTCATTTATTTCGAAAAATGCCCATCCGATGAGTGAAATGCTTTCATTACAGGCGCTTGAGCTGATTGGCAAATATTTACCGCAGGTTTATGACGATGCCACCAATATTGAGGCGTGGGAAAAAGTCACTTTTGCCAGTTCGCTGGCGGGTATGGCGATTGATTGTGCCGGGACGACATTGCCCCATGCGTTGCAGCACCCGATGGGCGGGTTGCTTGATGTCGTACATGCTGAAGGCATTGCCGCCATTTACATGGCCTTTATGGAATTCACCTGGCAAAGCGCGCCGCAAAAATTCGCCGCTATCGCCAAAGCGCTTGGCGTGAATACCCTCAATATGACCGAAGAAGAAGCGGCGAGAAGCAGTATTGATGCGGTGCGTTCGCTGCTGGGCTACGTCAATATGCTGCCGTCGCTCAGCTCTCTGGGCGTTAAAGAGGAACATTTCGACTGGTTTATTGGCAATGCCACTACCACGATGCGTGTCGTGCTTGCGAATAATCCCCGCGTGCCTGACGCCGATGAGATTCGCGCCATTTATCAGCAAAGCCTCTAAACCCACGTCACCGCCTCAGGAGCAAGCTTATGATTATTATCATCGACAGCGGATCAACCCAGACCCGGCTCTATTTGTTACGCGAAGAGGAGATCGTTGCTGAACATCTCCTCGCTGTTGGCGTTAACTCCGGGAAGGCCCGTTCTCAGGGGGATTTCAGAGACGCCATTGCCGCAGGGATAAATGAACTGCTGCGCGCTAACCAATTGACGACTGGTGATGTGCGTTTTGCGATTGCCTCGGGAATGATCACCTCTAACCTCGGGCTGCTGGAGATACCGCATATCACCGCTCCGGTGAGCCTTGAGCAGCTTGTCTCCCGGGTGGTGAAGGTTAAAGATCCCGCAATACTGCCTCTGGATTTGGAGATCCGTTTTGTCCCTGGTATCAAAAATGCGCAGGCGGATCGTAGCTGGTCCAGCCTGCGGGATATCGACCTGATGCGCGGGGAAGAGACTCAGGCCGTGGGGCTGATGACGTCGATTTACAGGAACCTGCCGCTGACGATGATCGAACTGGGTTCAACAACCAAGCTTATCCACATTGACGCGCAGGGAAGAATCGCCGGCAGTATTACCAGTCTGAGCGGGCAGGTTTATGCGGCGGTGAAAAAAGAGACGTTTATTGGCGCCAGTATGCTGGAAGAAGAGGATGACGATTTTTTCTCGGCGGACATCCTGCAATATGCCTGTGATAGCGTGCATCATGCGGGCCTTCTGCGTACGCTGCTGTTTACGCGTTTTATCGAGTTCTCGTTGCCGTGCACCGCAGTCGAAAGAACATTTTTTTGTCAGGCGGCGCTGGCGGCGGATGACATGAAACTTTTTGATGAGGCCGAGCGTTTAGGCTTTTCTCTGCAAGGCGACATTGTGCTGACAGGCAAGCGGCAGCGCTGCGAAATGTATCGTTCTTTGTGGCGCAGCCGATATGGACTTGAGAACCCGGTCCATTTTATCTGTGATAAAGACGAGATCGCCCAACTGGCGATCAAAGGGGCAGGGTATATTGCCCGTCAGATGACGTAACGCACCAGATAACAAAGCCTCGCAGGCTACGCGGGGCTTTGTGGTTTTTCACTGTTTCGCATACAGCACATAAGGACCGGATGTGTAAGAGATAACAATGATTTTATTGGGCAATTTCCTCAGGCCTGCAGGCACATCCAGGTCATCCTCAGGCCATTCAGGCGCTTCGCGAAGTATGTCGCGGCCTTCTGGAGGATGGTCAGTTCATCAGCCTGCTCAGCGAGTTGAAGTCATTGAGACGATAGAGTTTTTCTTTCGGCTTGGCAGTGCGTATCAGTGAACCTAACGGGGCCTTGTTTGTTTATTATACCGTTATCGTACCCACTAAAAATGAAGATGGCAGAATGTTGTGCTCATCCACGTACTCATTTTGGAGTTGGCTTGCTTTCGTAATGTGAAGGTCGTATGTTCGACTCCATTATCGGTACCATTTCAAACTCTTGCCAAGTCTGAACGGCGGGGTAATGTCTGGGATTCACACGGCCAGCATTGATCAAATCACGCCCGTATCAGGCATGAAGAATACCCGGCAACCCTCATGTGCCGGGAAATGGATTGCAAGAATTCATTCTGGCAATAAAAGTTATCGCTATATCCTGAAATGAAATATAAGGTTATTGGCCGTGATTTCTCATGGTAGTAATTGCAGTAAAATAATCATTGTATACATTGTAAAAGCAGGATGGAATTTTAAAAAACCACTGTTGATGACAACTTCATTTTTTATTCGGTAGACACTTTTTTTACACATGTTAATTTCATCAGCAATGCCTTGAATGCTGTGCCCTTGGTTAAAAAGTTCCAGATTTCTCATATTTCGACTGTTGATGACAGGATGGCTTATTTCGGTTGCATTTTGCAGGCTCTTGATAATGTAACCGGATGGGTCTTTTTTAGATAAAAAACTGCGGTTCATCTTAAGAAAACGGAGCGGTAAATCAAATATATAGATAAAGTGACATTTTTTATTGATGTCACGATGCAGAAATGTAGTATCTGAAAAACTGTCAACATCGATAATAATAACATCACCTTTATTAATAAAAACAGTCTTTATAATATCTGTAATGCTTTTAAATAACACGGGGTAAACACACAATCCCCCCTCGCGTAAAACGGTAGTGAGTCCGAATGAAAAAAAATGGTCTCGGGAGATTATCATTACGCTCATAATATTTCCTTTTTTCTTTCATGCCTTTGTCATTATTTTAGCGATAGGCATAAATATGCTGAGACAAATCCGCATTAAAAACGTTTACTGTAACGATATGGGGGAAGGGCTGAATCTTACTTTTTAATTGTAGTTTTTGCTTAAAATTATGCTCGCCATTTTTTAAAGGAATAGCTACAAGTAATAATACCAACCCCACTTAGCAATGAGAAAAATAATAATGTTGGCCATCGATTATCCTGTGGACTCTTTTCTTTATTTAATTTTGAAACACGATAGTTGCCGTTGCGATCGACAAATATTTCATACGTCCGTGCATATCGGGTACCACGCTTTTTGATGGCGCTGGCCTGAAGAGGGGTTATCTGATCGTCTTTCTCATACTTTTTATCTGCGGACCTGAATTTAGCATAGTAGCGGTTTACTTTTTTATAGGAGCGTCGGTGAATCGCCACGGATAATCTAGACACTTCCGAGCTGTTGATAATACTGGTTTTCGTATTCTGTCGGTAACATCTGATCGCTTGAACTATGCCGACGCTTACTGTTATAAAACATTTCGATGTAATCAAAAATATCGCTACGGGCTTCTTCACGCGTTCCGTAGATCTATTTCTTTATCCGTTCGCGTTTCAGTAGCTGGAAAAAGCTCTCTGCAACCGCGTTATCATGACAGTTACCGCGACGGCTCATGCTACCTTCCAGCCCGTGTGACTTCAGGAACGACTGCCACTCATGACTTGTGTATTGACTGCCCTGGTCTGAGTGAACCAGCACCTGTTTTTGGGGATTACGTGCCATACAGCCATCAGCAGTGCGTTCAGAACAATATCTTTTGTCATCCGGGGTCGCATTGACCAGCCGATAACTTTGCGCGAGAACAGGTCAACAACTACGGCCAGATACAGCCAGCCTTCGTGGGTTCGGATGTAAGTTATGTCCATTACCCAACGTTCATCCGGTGCTTCCGGGTTGAACTGCCGCTGGAGTCTGTTGGGTGTCACGATACTGGCTTCACCTTTACGCGCTCATGGGGGTCGATACCCGACCTGAGCCTTTATCCCGGCACGCTTCATCAGTCGCCAGACTCTGTTCACTCCGCACTGTTGCCCGCTGTCCCGCAGGTCCAGATGGATCTTGCGATAGCCATAAACACAACCGGACTCCAGCCAGAACTGTTTGATCTGTCCCGTCAGTCTCAGATCTGCCTGGTGGCGCTGAGAATGCGGCTGCTGAAGCCAGGCGTAAAAACCACTGGAATGAACATCCAGCACCCTACAGAGCAGACGAATAGGCCAGCAACAGGAGTTGTCACGGATAAAGGCGTACCTCAGTCGGACAGCTTTGCGAAGTACGCGGCTTTTTTTAATATGTCCCGTTCGTCAGTAACCCGCTTCAGCTCCTTCTGGAGTCGGCGGATCTCGGCCTGAGCATCTGACTGCTCTTTTTTGGTGGATGAGTCCGGCCCCTACTTCTTTATCCAGGCATAAAGACTGTGGGTAGTGATATCGAGACGTGTTGCAACACTGGAAACAGAATAGCCACGATCAACAACCTGTTTAACTGCTTCAATTTTAAACTCTTCAGGATAACGCTTACTGCTCATGTGCACCTCTCTTTAAGCCATTTCAAATGAGTCCGAGGTGTCTGTTAAACCTGTGGTGATTCAGACCTCTTGATTTGGGGTACATGGAAAATGGGCGTAGCAAGCCTCAGCTAGATAACTAACCGTAATAAAGGGCTTTTCTGCGTGCAATGTAAGGCAAGGGTAACCAGGCAGGTTGCAAGAAAGATAATCGTTTTGATAGATCAGTTTCTCGATATTGATCGTTAGTGCCGATCGATAAGAAGTGCGGGAACGTTAGACTCACCTCTGTTGCTCCATCATGATGATGGGGCTGTTGGCCCTAGAATCTATCTGTCTATTAGCATCGGCATGACAAATACCATGTGTCGTCAAAACAAAAGACAAAAGAAAAATACATATGTATAAAAACAAGTATGGTTTTATTCTGTCACTTCAATACTTCCTTTCGCCTAAGATTGCCCGTAATAATTCCCCATGCAGTACTATTACTGCGATATAACAACATGAATTATATCGTAATGATGGATGCTTGCCTCTACTGGTTCCTGTAAGGATCATGACTCCATACAACATCATTTTTAATTTTCTCCAGTTCAAAAAATCTACATACGTCACAAATAAATTTACATTTGATAATGTATAGTTGTCATATGACAAGTTGATTATCATTCTGTGTAGACAAGGAGAACTGTTATGACGGATTCAATTCCATCAGGTTACAAGCCGCTGACATGTGACACGCTGCCGGGTTATCTCTCATCCAGACTGACCCCTTCATGCGAACCGGGAGGGTTACCTGAAGAGTGGAAAGTTTCAGAAGTGGGGGACGGAAACCTGAACATGGTGTTTATCGTTGAAGGGACGCATAAAACCATCATTGTAAAACAAGCTTTGCCTTGGCTTCGTGCAGGAGGCGAAGGATGGCCTTTATCTCTGAGCCGAGCAGGCTTTGAGTACAACGTTTTATGTCAAGAAGCAAAATACGCGGGTCACTCACTGATTCCGCAGGTCTATTTTTACGACCCGGAAATGGCACTGTTTGCCATGGAGTATCTGACGCCTCACGTAATTCTGCGTAAGGAACTGATTAACGGTAAAAAATTCCCTAAGCTAGCAGAAGATATCGGCAGATTTTTAGCTCAGACTCTCTTTAATACGTCTGACATTGGCATGTCAGCAGAACAGAAAAAAGCGCTTACTGCCGAGTTCGCGTTGAATCATGAGCTGTGCAAAATTACGGAAGATCTGATCTTCACAGAGCCCTATTACAACGCTGAACGGAATAACTGGACTTCTCCTGAACTGGACGATGCCGTCCATAAGGCCTGGGCTGATGTAGAGATGATCCAGGTTGCCATGCGTTATAAGTACAAATTTATGACAGAAGCGCAGGCATTGTTACATGGTGACCTTCATTCAGGGTCAATCATGGTGACCGACACGGATACCAAAGTGATAGATCCAGAATTCGGTTTCATGGGTCCAATGGCGTTTGATATCGGCAATTATATTGGCAACATTCTGCTGGCGTTCTTCTCACGCCCTGGGTGGGATGCGAATGAGCAACGTCGCGCTGACTATCAGGAATGGCTGCTTCAGCAGATTGTCCAAACCTGGTCCGTTTTCACCCGGGAGTTCCGTCAGCTTTGGGACAACAAAACACAGGGCGACGCGTGGCCGACAGAAATGTATCAACAGAACAGGGCCGCTCTTGAGGACGCAAAGGATCAGTTTTTTGCCACCCTACTTGAAGATTCCCTGGTGAATGCCGGCATGGAAATGAATCGCCGGATCATTGGTTTTGCTGGCGTTGCCGAGCTGAAACAGATTGAAAATACAGAGCTTCGCGCAGAATGTGAACGACGCGCTTTGACCATGGCGCGCGATCTTATCGTCAATGCCCGCCAGTTTAAAAATATGGACTCCGTCATCCAGTCTGCGAAGGTTAAGTAAGAGGTCATTATGAATATTAAAGGTAAACACTACCGTACGGTCTGGGTTTCCGGGGATGGAAAAGCGGTAGAAATCATCGATCAGACTAAGTTGCCTTTTAAGTTCGAGGTGGTGGCGCTTACCTCTGCGGAAATGGCCGCTACGGCTATTCAGGAGATGTGGGTTCGTGGCGCTCCGCTTATTGGTGTCGTTGCAGCCTATGGTATCGCGCTGGGAATGAATCACGATGCCAGTGACATGGGTCTGCAGCGTTACTATGACCTTCTTATCAAAACCCGACCAACGGCAATTAACCTCAAATGGGCTCTCGACAGGATGATAGCCACACTGAAGAATCTCTGTATATCAGAGCGCAAGGATGTGGCCTGGGCGCTGGCGGCAGAAATTGCCGAGGAAGATGTCGCGTTGTGTGAACAAATTGGATTACATGGCGCAGAACTCATTCGCGAAATAGCCCAGAAAAAACCGGCAGGCAGTGTGGTAAATATCCTGACGCACTGCAACGCAGGATGGCTGGCGACCGTAGATTGGGGCACGGCACTTTCCCCCATCTATAAAGCGCATGAAAACGGAATTTCCGTTCATGTCTGGGTGGATGAAACGCGGCCACGCAATCAGGGAGGGCTCACGGCATTTGAACTGGGATCACATGGCATTCCTCACACCCTGATTGCCGACAATGCGGGAGGTCACCTGATGCAGCACGGCGACGTTGATCTTTGTATTGTCGGGACCGATCGAACAACGGCCAAAGGAGATGTCTGTAATAAAATAGGCACCTATCTTAAAGCGCTGGCCGCCCATGATAACCATGTGCCCTTTTACGTCGCTTTACCTTCACCCACCATTGACTGGACTATTGAAGACGGAAAAACCATTCCGATTGAACAACGTGACGGAAAGGAACAGTCCCATGTCTACGGGATAAACCCTCATGGAGAGTTGAGCTGGGTGAATATTGCCCCTGAAGGAACACGTTGCGGAAACTATGCTTTCGACGTCACGCCTGCCAAATATATCACCGGCCTCATTACTGAACGGGGAGTCTGTGCCGCCAGTGAGTCAGCGCTGTCGGGGATGTTTGCTGACCTTAAGAGTAACTCACTCTAGCGACGGCCAGTGCTGTTAAGGAGCAAGAATGGAAAGGATCAAATTAGCAGAAAATATCATTTCCACTTGTCGGGAAATGAATGCGTCAGGTCTTAATCAAGGAACATCAGGTAATGTGAGTGCCAGATATACCGGTGGCATGTTGATTACGCCGAGTGGGATCGCTTATTCAAAGATGACGCCGGACATGATTGTCTTTGTAGACGATAAGGGAGTACCTGACGCGGGTAAAATACCATCAAGTGAATGGTTATTTCATCTGGCGTGTTATAAAGCCAGACCAGAATTGAATGCTGTCATACATACGCATGCGGTGAATTCCACGGCGGTGGCAATACATAATCATTCAATTCCGGCCATTCATTATATGGTGGCGGTATCGGGGACGGATCATATTCCCTGTATTCCCTATTATACCTTTGGCAGCCCTGAACTGGCCGACGGTGTATCTAAAGGGATCAGAGAAAGTAAGTCCTTGCTGATGCAGCACCACGGTATGCTGGCCATGGACGTCACGCTGGAAAAGACGTTGTGGCTGGCGGGTGAAACCGAGACGCTGGCTGATTTATACATCAAATGTGGCGGATTACATCACGATGTTCCCGTTCTGTCTGAAGCCGAAATGACCATCGTTCTTGAAAAATTCAAAACGTATGGTTTGAAAGCGTAATTACAGCTTTATTTTAATTAATAACATATAGCAGCCATTCGCGGAATGGCTGCTATCCCCTCTGTCCACAACGATTGATTATAACTACCACAAGGAGTTATTTATGTTTATCGTGGAATCGTATGCTGTCGCCATAATAATGTGTTTTATTACCATGATTTGCTGGGGTTCATGGGCGAATACAACCAAACTTGTCAGCAATAAAAAATGGGAGTTTCCTCTATTCTATTGGGATTACTCAATTGGATTATTGCTGTGTTCTTTGTTATTTGCCTTCTCGCTGGGTTCTATGGGCGAAGCCGGTCGTAGCTTTATACATGATATTCAGCAGGCGAGCAGTAGTAGTCTGATGTCGGCAATACTGGCAGGGATTATTTTCAATATTTCCAATATCCTTCTGGTAGCTTCTATTAATCTTGCCGGTATGGCGGTAGCTTTTCCTGTGGGTGTGGGGCTGGCACTGGCTCTGGGTGTAATCACTACCTATATCGGCAACCCGCAGGGCGATCCGCTCATTCTGTTCCTCGGTGTCGCCTGTGTTGTGATCGCCATTATTTTTACCGCGATAGCCTATGGTCGTGTCACGCAGGAGGCGGATAAATCCCGTCGTAATAAAGGTCTCATCACTGCCATTCTGGCGGGTATCATCATGGGATGGTTTTTCCGCTTCCTGGCTGACTCCATGTCTGACAATTTCAGTCAGCCTGCCAGCGGTCTGATGACGCCGTACTCAGCACTTGTCCTGTTTGCCATAGGGCTGTTTTTGTCGAACTTTATCCTTAACACGCTGGTCATGAAAAAGCCTATTTCAGGAGAACCTGTCAACGGGAAAATGTATTTTTCCGGGAGTTTACGGGATCATGTTTGCGGCTGGCTGGGCGGTATGATTTGGTGTGTCGGTCTTGCATTCAGTCTGATTGCGTCTGGTCAGGCGGGTTATGCCATTTCCTACGGTCTGGGACAGGGTGCCACGATGATTGCCGTGATCTGGGGGGTCTTCATCTGGAGAGAATTTGCCAGTGCGCCAGCCGGAACCAATAAACTGCTGCTGACCATGTTTATTTCATACATTGTGGGTATTGTTCTTATTATCGCCGCTAATCAATAAAATCCTGCCCCATATCCACATGGGGCAGTTGTTCATTCTTTTAGCGTGGTAATTCACACGCCAGCAAAAACTCTGCCGTTCCTTCATCAACAATCAGGTCCGTGACATATCCTCCCAGCAGGGCACCCAACGTTGCGTCATAGCCTCTTTCCCCACCAGCAAGAAAGATCTTCCGTTCAATCTGCCTTAACTGAGCCAGACTGATTCCCAGAATACGCTGGTCAACATCAGCCACGACGGGCATCCCTTCCTTGTCATAGAAGCGGCCACAAATGACACCTACTGCGCCTAAATCCCGATACGTCTGCATTTCCTTCTTATTCAGCACGCCCACCCGAATCAGGGGATTTTCATCAAGCGCGTTACCCACGACAAAAAAGGCTTTCGTACAGCGAGTCAGAACGTCAAAATTCGATCGAATAATAGGCTCTGCCTGTAATTCCATGGCCAGTCTGGCACTTGATACCACGGCAGGAACATGAAGCGAAGCGACGCGGCCTGAAAGCTTGTAAGCGATTTGCGATGAGGATTCAATAATCGTCAGGTCTGGTTGAGAGGGCATGGAACCGAGCATCTGAATAACGGTGACATTTTTACATGACTTCGGCGTCATGGTTTTGCTCATCTGATGGATTGTTCTTCCCCAGGCAACCCCCAGCACATCACCATTCTCAATTACCTGATTCAGATACATGCCACCGGCACGTGAAAGACGAGTACGCATCAGCTTTGTATCATCACGTTTTCCGGCATGTTCGCCATCAGGCACGATGATCACTCTCTGGAGATTGAATTTATCGCGAATTTGCAAAGCTGCGTCGATAGATCCAAAGACATTCACATCCAGGTTGATATGAACCAGTCCATTTTCCCTGGCTGTTTGCAGGTATTTGACAACCGTGACGCGGGACACCCCCATGATAGATGCAACTTCAGTCTGGCTTTTGCCTTCCTGATAGTACAGCCATGTTGCATGAAGTACGGGATCATCATTGAACAGGCTGCTGTTTGTTTGATCTCTATCCACTTTTGTATACCTGTATTAAACCGGGGAAATGCTTATCTTAACCCTGTTTACCCGGAGAGTTGATGCAGATTGCCAGTGGCATGATTTTATACAGATATTTTATTCTTTTACATGAAATAAACCAGCATACCATTTGAGCGATCGCCCTCTGTTCCCCCATACTGTAAAGCCGGAGACATGCTCCGGCTTTACAGTATTACTGAGAGTACACCCTTCCAGCATAATCAACGGTTCAATATCGCTCCTTTTAGATCGCCAGCGATTCGTCACCGTGTAGACGGTTGCCGTCACTCACTAAATTATGGGGGACAGTGAACGACAGGTTGGCTCACTGGTCAGAACCCGATTATAAAACTAAGCTGGCGAGCAGAATAAAAATCAGCCCACTGATGGATAAGAGTGTGGACATCAGCGTCCAGGATAACAGCGTTTCTTTGGTGGTCAGGCCAAAAAAGTCTTTAATCATCCAGAAACTGGCATCGTTAACGTGAGAACAAATACAGGATCCGGCGCCGGTAGCCAGCGTAATCAAGGCCAGGTTGGTATTGGGATGTACTGCCAACAATGGGATGACCAGACCGGCGGTAGAGATCGCCGCGACGGTGGCTGAACCCAGACAAATACGCAGGAATGCGGCCACGCCCCAGGCCATCAGGATCGGGTTAATATCCATACCCGAAACCAGGGTAGAAATATACTGACCAACGCCAGAGTCGATGAGAACTTGCTTGAATGCACCACCACCACCGATAATCAGCAGCAGACCGGCAATACCCGCGATAGCTTTTCCGCAAGAATCCATCAGGTCAGGGATTGTTTTCCCGCGCCCCAGGCCCATGGTATAGATCGCGAACAGCAGTGAAATCAGCATGGCGATCGTCGAATTACCTAAGAACAGTATCACGTTGTAGAATAAGCCTGAATCTGCGGCACTTTTGGCATGAGTCATCTGGATGATGGTGACAACCGCCATCAGGATCACCGGCAGCATTGCCGTGAGAAAACTGATTCCAAAGCCAGGCATTTCGCTTTCGCTGAATCGGCGGGTCGCGCCGAGAGAGGCTATATTCCCCTCTTTTTTAAAGGCGTCCGGAATAATGCGCTGGCAGAATTTATTCAATACCGGGCCGCAAAGAATAAAGGTTGGAATGCCGACTATGATACCGTATATCAGTACCAATCCTACATCAGCACCATATTCTCTGGCGATAACTGTCGGGCCGGGGTGCGGCGGCAAAAAACCGTGTGCGACCAGCAAACCGGAAAGCATCGGCACACACATAAACATCGGCGATATTTTTGCTTCACGGGCAATAGCGAATAAAATAGGTACCAGAAGAATTAAACCGACTTCGAAAAAAAGTGCGATACCGACAATAAACGCCGAACAGACCACTGCCCAGTCAAGTTTATTTTTCCCGAAGTAATTCAGCATGGTCAGCGCTATTCGCTGCGCACCACCCGCATCGGCCAGCAAGCGACCGAGCATAACACCGAAGCCAAATATCAAACCAATATGGCCCAGCGTACCGCCAAGTCCGGATTCGACTGAGGTGACAACTTTACTCAAATCCATACCACTGGCGATGGCGACAGCAATCGAGACAATAATTAACGAAACAAACGTATTAAGCTTAATTTTTATGGTTAAAAGCAGGAGTAAAGCAATCCCTGCCACAACGATAATTAGTGGCATAACGTCCTCTCATAACAGGGTAGCGACCCATCATTATCCGACTGAGCAAATAACGAATGATGCATAGCCGGATAATTCAGGTGTCTGGATGTTTTTATTTATGCTTTCAGTTTTTATTCATAAAATCGCGCAAAGCCGCGCCAATTTTGTTTACATCATAAATACAACCGGTCCATGTCCCGCCACTCACGGCCTGAAGCATTGCCCATAGCCGGGTATCATCTGGCAATTCAGGATCGGGAAGTAAATCCTGATGGCTGGGTCTGGCATTTAATATTGCAGTTGCCTCCTCCTGTGAAGGTAATTGTTCATCGCTACGGGTTCCGAGGAAATTGACTTCGCCGTGAAGCTCGCGACAATCAATTTTAATTTCAATGATATCCCCGGTGCGTAATTTACCGATGGGACCTCCGGCCAGCGCTTCTGGCCCCACATGGCCGATGCACGCGCCAGTAGAAACGCCCGAGAAACGTGCATCGGTGATTAACGAAACATGCTTACCGTATGACAGATGCTTCAGGGCACTGGTAACCTGGTAGGTTTCTTCCATCCCGGTACCGGAAGGTCCTACGCCGATAATGACCAGAATATCGCCCGCCTTGATCTTGTCATGCTTGATATCGTAAATCGCACTTTTCTCGGACAGATAAACCTTCGCCACACCTTTATGGTAATAGATACCTTGATCATCAATCATCGAGGGGTCAATGGCGGTGGATTTGATCACCGAACCTTCTGGCGCAATATTGCCCACCGGGAAGGTGATAGTTGAGGTTAATCCGCGCGCTTTTGCTTGCTGCGGAGACATGATCACTTCGTCAGCGTTGATTTGTTCCTGATCGAGCAGGAGTTGTTTGAACTGCTGACGCCGTTCGGAGTGCTCCCACCAGTCGAGGTTTTCTTTCAGCGTGCTGCCGGTAACCGTCATAACGTCTTCATGCAACAATCCGAGGCTGCGCAGATGTAACATTACTTCCGGCACACCTCCTGCCATAAAGGCATTGACCGTTGGATGATAAACCGGGCCATTAGGCAGTACGCTCACCAGTCGAGGCACGCGCTTGTTGATGCGGATCCAGTCATCAACGGTCGGGATATGGCAACCTGCCTGGTGAGCAATTGCCGGGATGTGTAACAGCAGGTTTGTTGAACCACCGAACGCGGCATGGACCGTCATCGCATTCTCTATCGCTTTATCGGTGAGAATTTCCCGGGTGGTGATGCCTTTTTGACACAGGTTCAGCGCAGCTCGCGCGGAAGCTCTGGCGATCTCCTGCCACACAGGCTCGCCGGAAGGGGCCAGGGCTGAATGCGGGATTGCCAGCCCCAATCCTTCGGCCACCACCTGAGATGTCCCGGCAGTGCCCAAAAATTGACAGCCGCCGCCGGAAGAGGCACAGGCTTTACAGCCCGCACGGCGAGCGTCCTGTAGAGATAATTCGCCATTGGCGAAGCGTGCGCCAATGGTTTGCACCTTGCCGTTGTCTTCTCCATCCTTTGCGGGCAGCGTCGCGCCACCGGGGACCAGCACGGTTGCGATGTTGTGCTGCGCGGCGAGTGCCATCATGGTGGCCGGAAGCCCCTTGTCGCAACTCGCCACACCAATAACTGCTTTCGCGTCGGGCAGAGAGCGAATAAGGCGGCGCATCACCATCGAGGCGTCATTTCGGTATGGTAGTGAATCAAACATCCCCGTTGTACCCTGAGTACGCCCGTCACAAGGATCGGAGACATACACGGCATAGGGCAGGGCATGGTTTGCTTTAATAACCTCGGCCGCCGCTTTCATCTGGATATCCAGTTCGTAATGCCCTTGGTGCAGCGCTAGCGCAACGGGTTTACCGTCTGCACCGCGTAAGCCACCGAGTGTACTGAGCAGTAAAATACCGTCCCGATCCAGCTCGTCCGGAGACCAGCCCATTCCGGCATTCATGGTCATACCGAACAGATCCCCGCTCGGGCGGTTGATAAGCATCTCTGCGGTTAATGGCAGTTCGCCATCCGGGCCATCGGCGTGCGTTCTGACGGTGTAGATATCGTGGCTCTCGTCAGCAAAAATATTGCGAACAGACATGAGTTTCTCCTCAGACTGGTAAAATGCCCTGCGCGGTAAGTAACGCGTGGACTTTATCTTTTGCTTCTTCTGATGCTTCAAGAATCGGTGGTAAGCAATACGTCTCTACAGGCAGCCCGACACACTGCATGCTGTATTTGATCAGTGAGACAAACGGTGTTTCCAGGGCGTAAATAGCGGGCAGTTGTAGTAGTTTTTTATTCAGCGTCGCGGCGGTCGTCAGATCGCCTTCACGCCAGGCGCGGTAGATGCCGACGGAGAGTTCCGGAGCAAAGTTAGCGCTGGCGGTTATCGCACCGTCGCCGCCCAGCAGCATTGTATTCAGCAAATGGTCATCATAACCGCAGAATACCGAAAACGACGGGCGTACCGACTTAACTGTGTTGATCATCGTACGCAAGTGACCAACGCTGTCGATGGTGTCTTTGATGCCAACGATATTCTCGTTTTGCAGAGCCAGCCGCGTCACGGTCTCCGGGGTTAAGTCCTGACCCGTCAGATCCGGAAAGTTGTACAGGATCACCGGCAGGGTGATACTACGGGCGATCTGCTGGTAATAGTCGTCAAGATTGCGTGGTGCGACTTTCCAGTAGTAGGGGTTGATAGCGACGATACCATCAGCGCCGCAGGCTTGTGCATGCTGCGCAAGTTTGACCGCTTCGTCAGTGGAGGGCGAACCGACGCCAATCAATACCGGCACTCGCCCACCCACAACTGCCACGGCTTCTTCGGCGAGCGCCATGCGCTGGGCTGTATTCATCTGGCTAAATTCACCACCGGTACCCAGGTAAAACAGTCCGTCGACCCCTTTATTAATCAGGAAGTCGGCAACTTCGCGCATTGCCTTTTTATCAAGGGTTCCGTCACGATGAAACGTGCTGGATACCGGTGGAATAATGCCGCGGAATTTTTTCATTACCTCAGTTTCCTTTTCGTAAATGCTCATTTTCGTTTCTGTATCCCAGCCCATATGATATTTGCCCGGCGCATTTCCGGAGCAATTCCAGATAGCTGTCTATCTTATTTCCTGAATAAACTACTGGATCGCCAGAAAGTGAGATTGCATAGTTAACCCTGTTATACATATTGAATACCGGCATACTTAAACATACCGCACCATAGGTTGATTCTTCGTTGTCTATGGCCCACCCCCGAAGCCGTGTTTTTTGTAATTCTTCCAGAAACAACTTTTTATCGGTAAATGTATTGCACGTATGCGGGGTTAACGTGAGTGCCTCTAAAAAATAATCCAGTTCTTCTCGTGTCTTCCAGGCTAATAACGCCTTACCTAATGCAGTAATATGCAATTCAAGTTTTTTGCCAATCCAGCTTTTGCTCGTCGGTACCGAGTCCGGACTTTCGATCTTGTCGAGATAGATAGCCGAAATGCTCTCCATCGCCCCTAGATGACAAACCAGTCCACTTTTCAGCGACAACTCCTGCATTGGCCGCTTAGTCACCTCAAATATATTTTGACGGTGTAACGCCTGACAACCCAATTCGTAGTTTTTTATTCCCAGTGAATAGTAGCCGTTTTTGTTTTTAATTAAGAAACCGCATTCCACCATTACATTCAATAAATTAAGCAGGCTGCTTTTTGGGTACTGGAATTTATTTAATAACTCCATATAACTTGCCATGCCAACCCATGCAATGTGGGTTAATATTTTTTCAGCACGGACTAATGAATTACACCCTTTGCGAACCATAATGGCTCCTCCTTGCTCATGGAATAAATGGTATCGACATTACATAGTGGAAAATATGCTTTGTTCAGCATGCTGAACCGTAATGAAGTGATTAAATGTGATCTTGTCCGCACTTTGAATAATGAATCTAGAACAGCCACATTTAGTGAATGAGAATAAAAAGTAGATGGAGTGTTGTTGCAACATCGTAGCGTGTGGATTGCGCATAGGGCTTCTTTATTCGTTCGAGCGCATCGCCAATATTTTCTATCGGGTGCCATTGATTATTTTTGCTTGAAATCCCTCTCGAACGAACTTACTTATCACTTTATTGAATGAGGTAAAAACAACTGACATCCGGCTCGCTGATAACGCAGTGCAATAGTCTCTGATAACCCGCTGTCACTAATGATCGTTTTAATACATGATAGTGTTGCTACAGCATGCGGCTCAACGGCATCAAATTTTGAGTGATCGGCCATGAGAATAACTTCACGCGAGCGTTGAATAATCCGTGTTTTCACCCCGACCTCAAACATGGTGGCATTGGTGATCCCCGTTTCCAACGATAGTGCATCGCAGGAGATATACGCGCGTTCTACGGAAAACGCATTGATCATCTCCAGCGCCAGACTCTCTCCTACCGAAAAATAACCCGGGCGAATCAGTCCTCCGATGATGTAACTTTCCACATGGGGAAAACAGCCCAGCTCATTGGCGATTTTAATGTCGTTGCAGATGACCTTTACCCGCGCATCGGCCAGGCATTTCGCCAGTTCGAGGCAGGTTGACCCGGAGTCGAGAAAAAAGCAGTCGCCATCTTTGATCATTGTTCGGGCAAGGGCGGCTATTTCTCTCTTCGCCACAGATTGCAATGTGCGTTTCACGTCGAAGACGTACTCTTTGTCGTCTGTACTGTCGTCGAAGTCGAGACAACCGTGACCGCGGATCATGCCTGGATACTGGTTGGCGATATACTGGAAATCACGACGAACAGTCGCTTCCGCATAGCCAAAAAGCTCCATGGCCTGCTGTGTGGAGAGATGGCGATGTTGCCACAGGTAGTGCAGCATCTGTTTGATACGGTCAGGTCTCTGTTGGCTCATCAGAAACAATCTCCTCTTACAGGGTGGCGAATTGGGCTAAGGTCGCGCGATAGTCAGATGAAGAGAACAGGGCGCGTCCAATCACCATATGCTGCGCTCCAGCTGCAGCCAGTTGCTGTGCTGCCGCCAGCGTAATTCCACCGTCGGCCCAGCACTCGGTCTGAGGAAAAACCGTGCGTACTTTTTGGATTTTCTCGCACATGGAGGGAATAAACCGCTGTCCCTGCCCATCGGGCTCACTGGTCATCACCATCACCCCGTCCAGCTCAGACGTCAGATATCGCCAGGCGTCGATCGGGGTTGCCGGATTAAATGCCAGCCCGGCTCGTGCGCCGGTATGGTGGATCTCTGCTAATGTTTCCGAGGGATAGTCAAGCGTTTCTGCATGAACGAAGATCCACGCGGGTCTAATTTCAGCCAGCGCGTTAAACCAGAGCTGTGGCCGGGCAACCATGAAATGAAAGGAAAGTGGATGAGGCGTCTGTCTGGCAACAGCCTGCACCGTTTTCATCCCAAACGTAATGTTGTTAATGAAGCTGCTGTCCTCAATATCCAGATGCAGGGACCCAAAATCCAGGTTGTCTAATGCCGTCAACTCATGACCATAATGCAGAGGATTTGCGCTGGCGAGAGAAGGGTGCAGGATCATGAGCGCCTCCGTTAACCTGATACCAGCGCAAAAAGTGCATCGTCGGTGCTGGCATTTCGCACTGCCGCTAACCGTTGTGGCGAATCAATAAACTGGCTGATGCGCTGAATGGTCAAAATATGTGCGTTGGCATCCGTGGCGCTGACGCAGAGAAGCAGCCAGACGGGGTCGCACTCCTCGTTACCAAAGGCGACCGGGGTGCGTAACGTGGTAATGCTGACCTGATTGTAGTTTGCGCCTTGCTCTGGTCGGGCGTGAGGCAACGCGACACCCGGGGCTATCAAATAATAAGGCCCCCAGTTAAGGGTATTTTCGATGATCCCATCAACGTAGGCGGGTTGCGCGGCACCATAGGTTACCAGCGGGCGGGTGGCGATTTCCACGGCCTGACGCCAGTCTGTGGCTTCACGTTGTGCCTGTACCCATTTAATATCGTTAATCATCCGTCGTTGACTCCATGCCGATTCTGGTTAATCTGGTAGCGATCCCCGTCGATACTTTTGACGAAGGCGGCAGGGATCGCAGAAGGGTTATTGCTCTCTGCCGGGGATAAGCGCTCTGCTTATCCCCATCTTATCGGCGTATATGATGCACTTTCTCCATAAACTGACTGACTCGCGCCTGGTCAACGAAATTGGCAAAAACGCCGTCCTTTTTAAAGGTGGTTGCGGTCACACAGCCATCGGCGATACTGAGTTGTTCCTCCACGTTTTCCAGGCAGACGCCCGTGTTGGCCAACACGACGGTGTTAGGCACCGTTTCTTTAACCCGTTTTAATAGCGCACTGTCGGTACGCGTCCCGGCGGTCAGGCCAGAAACACAGAGCGCATCAGGATGGTTGTTAAATACCGTCGATTTAGCAATAGAACAGATATCGCGATTGCCCAGATACACGGCGGCCTCAGGGACGATATTGAACAAGGTTTTCACTTCGCCTGCACCAATCCGGTGTTGATGACGGATGGTCTCACCGACGTTAGTGTCCCAGACGCCAAAGTCGCTGGCATAGGCTCCGGTAAATATCTCGCGGATAAACTTAGCGCCGGTAGCCATCGCCAGGTCGAATGAGGCGACCGGATCCCACAGTACATTCACGCCAAACGGGATGCGGATATCGTTCATCAATTGCCCGATGACTCGCGCCATTGCCGCAGTCGTTTCCGGACGCACCTTCGTGAGATAGGGAAGGCTAAACTCGTTGGAGAACATGACTGCATCTACTCCACCATTTTGGAGCGCCATCAGATCGTCCCTGGCTTTGTCGATAACCCAGTTCATCCCCAGTTGCGCATCAAAACTCGGGTCGCCGGGCAATGCACGTAGATGGCACATGGCGATGACCGCTTTTTCCGTCCCAATAACCTCTTTCAGCCAACTCATTGAAAGTACTCCTTATTCCGATAGTTCACGTTTACGTAAGAACAGCACGACGCTGGAGACAATACCGACTGCCACGACAACGCCAATAATGCCAAGCGACATCAGTTCAGAAATCGACCAACCGAACATATTGCCCACGGACAACGCCGAGATTTGCGCACTTTCACCGGCAAAGCTGAAACCGCCTTTTAGCGCCATTTCAGTGAAGTAAGGCGCGAACTGGGTAGCGATCAGAAGGACGGTAATCATCACGATGACCCCGCTTATCAACGTCCTGATCAGGTCTCCGCGGTGGATAACCGTAGCCATACATATAAAGAACGGCGCTACCGGCAGGTCTGCGAGGGGTAACACTTTGTTGCCCGGTAAAATGCTGGCCAGAATCAACATAATGGGTATCAGTAGCAGACCGACAGCAATGGTAGTTGGATGCCCCAGCGTCACAGCGGTATCCAGACCGATATACACTTCACGTCCTTTGAAATACTTTTGGAAGAACCTTCTTGCGCCGTCGGAGATGGGCATTAACCCCTCAACAATCAGGCGGATCATGCGCGGGAACAGCACCATGATTGCCGCAACGGTTATCATCAGACTGGCGCAACCTTTAAAGCCTTCGCCAGCTGCGAGGCCAAAAATCAGACCGAGCACTACGCCGATGATCACCGGATCGCCGACCATGCCATAGCGTTTCTGGATCTCCTGAGCATCGATATTGCGTCCCTTCATGAAAGGGATTTTTTCATAGATAGCATCAAGTAGAACGAAAAGCGGTACTGAACTGGAACCGTAGCCTTGCGGTATCGAAATACCTTCCAGCCCGACGATGTTCTGTACCCGTTTCGCCGTCCAGTCGGCCATTTTTAACGATAGCGCCGCATGGCAGATTGCCCCCAACACACCATAAATCAGGCTGCCGGTCATAAGCTGGACCACCGTACCCGTAATGGCGTAGTGCCAGTAATTGTAAATATCGACGTTCATCGTTTTGGTCAGACGGGTGACCAGCATGGCGACATTGAGAAGAAAAATAACCGGGATAATCATGGCGCCAATGGCTGTCGCATAACCAACGCCGGAGGCGGGGCCTGCGCCAACGTCAAAGACATGCAGAGTCAGGCCGAAGCGTTCAATCATCACTTTGATAGGAGGGCTGAGGCTGTCGATCGCCATGACGATCACCAATCCCATACCGACAAAACCGATCCCGACCGTTACCCCTGCCTTAATCGCCTGCAGCCAGGGGATGCGGAAGATAAGGCCAATCACGATCATGATGATAGGGACGAAAACGGTACCGCCGAGAGACAGGATGTAATCAAACATAATGCCTCCTTTTATTGGGTTAACAGAGCCTTGATTTGTTGTTTTAATGCGTCGTCGTTGATCCCTGTGAGCAGGGCGGCACCATTAAGCGTAGGGATGCCGTAGTCACTGTTGGTTCGCATGGAGGTTACAATAAGGTCCATGCCGTTACAGTTAAGTGGGATCTCATTCAGACAGCACTGGGCGGTGGTGGCTGCAATACCCTGTTCAGTCAGGTACTCTTGCAGCTTGTGTGCAATCATGGTTGAAGTCGACATGCCGGTACCGCATGCCACAAGGATCTTTTTCATAATGGATGTGCCTCTTGTGTAGCGCCTGAATCAGGCTCAACGGGGAAATGTGCTGCTGGCATGCCTGCCAGAGCGGTCAATAGGCGGATGCAGTCAGCCAAATCACGCAGGCTGGCAACTTCCGCCGGAGAATGGGTATAGCGACAAGGAATAGAGAGACTGGCGCAGGGAATACCATCCTGCTCAACCTGGATATAACCGGTTTCTGTTATCACGCCGGGAGCCACTTCTCGCTGCACCGGAATGTTGTGTTCAAGAGCCGTCTGTTCCAACATCCGTATCAGGCGTGGAGGCGTGATTAATCCTGCCAGCGTTCCCCGGCCATGGTAGTTCAGGCAGGTGATCCCAACGCCCTGATTAATCCTGACCTCGGAATAATCGTGTAAATCAGGGGTGTCACACGATGGCGTGATATCAATACCAATCGCCAGGTCAGGTTTTACACGGCGTAATACGGGAACAATGCCGCGGATATTAAATTCTTCCTGTACGGAAGCCACCAGATAAACGGCGATATCAAGTTCTGCAGCACTGATAGCATCCGCTACACCGAGCAGGGCAGTACAGCCCAGACGATCGTCTAGTGCTTTACTGCACACCAGATCGTTTGCCAGGAGTTGGGGCGGGTTATACAGAGTGACAGGCGTACCGACCTGAATGCCCATCCGTATGGCGTCATCTTTGTCTTTGGCACCAATATCAATCCACAGTTTGTCTACGGAAGGTGACTGCGTACGCTCGTCGCCTTTGGCAAAGTGGTATGACTTAATACCGATACATCCCATCACCGGGCCTTTGTCCCCGGCGAGGGTGACGACGGAACCAGCCATAGTGACTTGCGCAGGACCGCCTACGCGTTCAAAGCGTAAAAATCCAGACGGCTCTATTTTGCGCACCATAAAACCGACCTCATCCATATGCGCAAAAATCATCAGTCGCAGCGCATCGGGTTTATCACTACCGTAGCGTGCGACGATATTCCCAAGCCTGTCTTGCCAGACCTCTTTTGCATGACGCCTGAATTCGCGCAGCATGACGTCAGCGACTGCGTTTTCGTGTCCTGAAATCGCATTATGCTGCAAAAGCGAGAACAGGGTTTCCTGCACAGAAAATGACATAGCTATCTCCGTAGAACGTAAAACAATCACTCGTTGAGCGTTTTATAGGCGCTCACTGGTCGAATAATTGTGAGAGCGCTCACGTGAAAGCGCGCAAATCTGCACAAATAAAAAATAATGTGAGCCGGGTGGAACAAAAACGCTCAACGTTTGTGAAAGTTACGGGCTGGAGAGACCAGTATTTATGGTTGAAATAATGGGGATGAATAAAACGCGGTAACTGTTATCGCACCACTTTGTTGTAGGATGCTCCCTCTTTATGCCTGTCTATATCCAGGTTTTCTACCAAGGGAGCGTAGAACTTAATGGCATGTGGTAAATCGTTAGTATCCTGGTGATAAAAGAAAACATAGCAGTACTTATTGCGCTGAATGAATTGTAGTGAGCCAGCGAGAGATGTTATCCGCCAGAGCATCGTTCCTGAAGAGTGCGCTGCCGGATACTACACGATCCACACCGCTGGCGATGATCTCTGGAAGTTCTTCCAGGTTTAGCGAACCATCAACTGCCAGCAGAATGGCGTCTCGCTTGCCGGCTGCATTGAGTAATGCGACAACCTGCGCGATGCGTCTCAGTAAAGCTGACTTGCTGAGTTTGCTACCGTAGCCAGGATTTACCGCCAGAATTTGTATTATTTCAACGTCTTCAATGACCGGTAGAATATATTCCAGTGGTGTGGCAGGGCACAGGCTAATCCCTCGCAAAAGCGGCATAGTGCCACCGGAAACTTCAGCATTTTGCTCACCAAGCCAATGAAGCATATGGTGTAGATGCTGCGTGTTTTCCACCTGCAACGTGACACAGTGTGCTCCTGCCTTTACGCTTGCCTGCACAACGGGCCAGGGATTATCCACCATTAGGTGGACATCCTTAATCATCTGCTGTGGCAACTGTGCGATAGCCCAGGGGCCAACGGTGAACTGAGGGCAAAAATGTCCGTCCATCAGATCCAGGTGAATAACGGGTTGTTCAAGCGCGCGAAGATTTTGCTGATACTCCCCGAGTCTGAGCCACTGACCGGCAAGAATGCCGATGCTTAACGGGTAGTGCTTCATTAACGATACGCACTCTGTGCGATTCAAACCGGAAAAGGGACGGTTCATTTTTAGATCCTTATGGCATCAATCCATTGAAGACGCGTTTTTTTCGTGGGCAGCTCATCAGTGATTCCAGTTTTTCCACACAGGCAAGGTAGTGGGGCGTAGTTTTATGGAACGCAACGGCGGCTTCATCCTTATAGGCTTCATAAATATAAAAGCGGCTCTCAACTTCCGGATCCTGCAACACATCGAAGCGGAGATTCCCCTCTTCACGCACCGACCCAAAATGATTGAGGCGAAATACCTCGATAAACTCGTCGACTTTATCTTCGTGGACGTTAATTTCCACCAGAGTGACATGCATACTTTTCTCCTTAAAACGCATGGGCCCACCAGGGCAGGCCCATACCCTTTTTAGTTTTTTTCGCTCAGATAGAGTTCGTACGCGCGTTCAGCGGTTTCATTACGATGCACCACCGCGTGGACGGCCTTCATCATGGCGACAGGATGATCGGACTGGAAGATGTTACGCCCCATATCGACACCGGATGCGCCCTGATCGATGGCCTGCCAGCACATCTCAAGCGCTTCACGTTCAGGTAATTTTTTACCACCCGCGATAACAATCGGGACCGGACAACCCGCGGCAATGCGCTCAAAACCTTTATCGACATAGTAGGTCTTGATGATCTGCGCCCCCATCTCGGCGGCGATACGGGTGGCGAGTGAGAAGTAGCGCTGATCGCGAACCATGTCTTTTCCCACGCCGGTCACCGCCATTGTTGGCATGCCGACTTTGATACCGGCATCGATCAACTGAATGATATTTTTGATCGACTGGTGCTCGTTCTCACTGCCGATATACACCTGTGCCGCCACGGCGCAACTGTTGAGACGAACGGCATCATCCATGGAGAGCGCGACCGCTTCATTGCTTAACTCGGTGAGAATAGAGTTAGCGCCCGAGGCGCGCAGGACTACCGGTTTGTTGGTGGCGGGTGGTACCACACTGCGCAGGATGCCGCGTGTGCACATCAGTACATCAGCGAGCGAGAACAGGGGAGCGATATTGATATCGATACGCTCCAGTCCTGTTGTTGGCCCCTGAAAATAGCCATGGTCAAACGCGAGCATGACCGTTCTTCCGGTCTCAGGATTAAAAATGCGCGACAGTCGGGACTGCATCCCCCAGTCAAGTGCGCCGCATCCCTTTAGTGTGAACGGGGTATTGCGTTGCGGCGTGTCGGTATGGAAATCCTTACCATCTTTGATGTCATCTAAATCAGCCATTTTTTACTCCACGGTTACGGAATGAAATTCAGAAATCGTATTTGTCGATGTTGTCTTTAGTGAACACCACGCGTTCAGGCAGAAGCACAATGCCATTTCCCTTCGCCTCGTAGCTGTAGCCCTGTACGCTGTTCGGCGAAACTTCAACTTGCCCTACACCTGGAATGTCCAGTTTGTCACCAATATTCATGTCGCCTTTTTTCAGCAACGCATCAGCCACGTAAACGGAAATCTTGCCCTGCTGGACCACATCCCAGAGGCCAAATTCTTTCACCGTGCCGCGTTCAACATAAGGACGCATCACGTTTGGTGTACTGAAACCGACAATCGCCACGCTGGTATTCTTCAGGTTTTCAGCGGCCTGAGCGGCAGCAGGAAAGGCGTTGGCGTCCGGCGCAATGATGGCGTCGAGATCGGCATAAGCTTTAATAATGCCTTCTGCGGTTTGCAGTGATTTGGTAGCGTCGTTATAGCCAAACTGGGTGGTGACAACTTCCCAGCCCGGATGATCTTTGGTGATCTTGTCTTTGGCCTCTTTCACCCATTGGTTCTGATCGGTCACGGTCGGACTGGAGTAGAAGAAGGCCACTTTGGCTTTCTCTTTTTTGACCTGGTTTGCGGCCATATCAACCAGCATGCCGCCTAATTGGGCTGGTGTGCCCTGGTTGATGTAGTACGAGCGACATTCCGGTTTGGTGTCAGAATCCCAGGTCAGGACTTTCACACCGCGTTGCATGGCGCGCTTTAACGCCGGACATAACCCATCAGGTGAAACGGCGGAAACCACAATGGCGTTATACCCCTGGTTAACAAAGTTATTGATGAGCTGAACCTGACCAGACACGCTGGGCTCCGTCGGACCGTCATAGGTAACATCGACGCCAAGCTCTTTGCCGGCCTCCAGGGCACCGTTACCACCACTGGTAAAGAATCCCACCCCAACCAGTTTCGGGATAAATGCGATTCGCTCTGCGGCATAAGCGTTGAGGGTGAACGCCGCCAGGCTAAGGGTACTGATTACGGCAATTTTTTTAATGCTCTGAATAGTCATGTACTTTTCCTTTAGGGCAATGGATTTCAGGCCTGCCGAATGGCGCGACGACGTGCCATCCAGTCTTTAATTTGCTGACGATGCAGGCTGACGGAACGACCTACGACAACGACAATAAGTAATGCGCCAGAGAGGGCACTGGATATCTGGTTAGGCACGCCAGCCATCTGCAACCCCTGCTGCAGATAGCCCACTAGCAGCGCGGCGATGGCTGTGCCGAGAATTGACCCGGAGCCGCCATAGATGTTGGCGCCACCCAAGACGACCGCCGTAATGGCTGGCATCAGGAAGGAAGCCCCCAAATCGGAGCGCGCAGAGCCAAAGTAAGAAACCAGCAGTATCGCCGCGACCGCCGAGGCAAAGCCGGTCATCGCGTACAGCGCGTACAGCGTCCGATTCACAGGGATAGCGCTATACAGCGCCACGCGAGGGCTTTGCCCAATCAGGAAGACATTTCGTCCGGCGTGGGTTCGGTGCATCAGCAGCCAGAAAAAGAGCACGCTGACGAGAAAGAAGATCAGTGGTACGGGCAGGCCCAGCACATCGAGATTGGCAAAATCGGTAAAGCCCTGCGGGAAGCCGCCGATACCTTCATAACCGGTCGCTCCTGCCATCCCCGAAAGCAGCAATGCGCTGCCGCCAAACAGGTACAACGTTCCCAGGGTGATGACCAGAGGATTCACGCCCGTGTAGATAATCAGCCCGGCGTTGATCAGTCCGCACAGCGCGCCCAGCGCGAGCGTCAGGATAATGGCCAGCGGCAACGGTACGCCCCCCTGGAACATCACACCCAGCGCGATAGCGCACAGCCCCATCGTGGAACCGAAGGAGATATCGATCCCGCCGCTGACGATCACCATGGTTAAGGGGAGAGCGACAATGCCAATGCAGATAAAGTCGCTGGTGCTGAACAGCAGTACGTTCAGATCCAGCAGGCGCGGGTTCAGCGCGCCGAATCCCAGAATTTCAATCACCAGTAGCGCGGCGAGCGCCAGCTCCCAGCCGTAACGATGTAAACGAGTCATCAGGCAACCTCACGTTTTTTGGCAGTGCGCACAGTATCCGCTGCGCTTTTTGCCGACGGACACGGCTGAGGCTGCGGAGTGAAGCGGGCATATTTTTGTCGGCGGATATTACGTTCCAGCGCGCAGCGCAGTCGGCCATCAAATACCAGCACCGCCAGCAGAACCAGACCGGCAATAAAGTCATTCCACCACGCCGGAATGCGCAGCAGGACCAGTACGCTGTCGATTTGCGTCAGGAAATAGGCACCAAGCACGGCGCCAATGATCGTCCCGGAACCGCCCAGCAGGCTGATTCCACCCAGTACGCAGGCAGCAATGGCTTTCATTTCCAGCCCGGTTCCGGTCTGATTAGGGATGAAGCCAATCTGAGAAGCAAAGACGATCCCAGCCAGCGCCGCCATGCAGCCGTTGAGCGAGAAGGCCAGAATACGGATGGCTTCGGTACGCACACCTAGTTGCCGTGCGCCCTGCAAATTATCCCCGGTGGCATAAAAACAGCGACCAAAGGCGGTTTTTGCCAGTAGCCAGGCCATCAGCAGCATCAGGAGTAGGGTCAGCCAGCCGATGGCGGAGATCCCGAGGAAAACCGGGGCGGAGAGTTGCTTCAGCTGTGCAGGCAGTCCTTCAATCCATTTACCGCCCGTCCAGAGCAGCATGACGCCGCGATACAGACCCAGCGTTCCTAACGTGGCAACAATTGCCGGGATTTTCAGCCAGGCGACCAGTACGCCATTAATAACCCCCGCCAGCAGTCCCAGTAGCAGCGTCGCTACGCAGGCCACAGGCAGGGGATATCCCGCGTTCAGCAGCAGTCCCAGTAGCACGGCGCACATCCCAGTTATCGAGCCTACCGATACGTCGATGTTGCGGGTCAGCATCACCAGCGTCGCCCCCATAGCCAGCAGCATGAGAATTTGGGCGCTGCTGAAGATCATCGTCAGCGTCTGAACACTGAGGTACTGGCTGTCAAGCATTCCCGGCAGAACGAACAGCAACAGCACTGCCAACAGTGCGGTTGCCTCACGATTATTCTGGATAAATTTCAGCATGGCGCCTCCCCGGTATATGGCGTCGTCCCTGACGGGCGGTCGCCAAACGCAACGTGCATGATGGTGTCGACGTTAATCTCGTCGCCCTGCAGGGCATCGTTGCCTGTTTCCCCTTGGTGCATGACGTAAACGCGATCGGCCATCTGTTCGATCTCCTCCAGATCGGACGAGATGAACAGCACCGCGACATTCTGAGCCGCAATACTGCGGAGCAACTGGTAGATGTCGTTACGGGCAGAGACGTCCACTCCGCGCGTCGGCTCATCCACAATCAGCACTTGCGGCGAGGCTTCGAGGCATTTGGCGATCAAAATTTTTTGCTGATTACCACCGGAGAGCGTACGGGCAGGTTGTTCGGGATCGTTCAGCTTGATATTGAGCGCGCGGCGATAACGTTCGAGCGTGGCGCTGTCTTTTGCCGGATTTGCCCAGAAACCGCTGTGGTTATGGGTTAATGCACAAACATTCCACGCCAGCGAGGCATCCAGATTCAGTCCTGATGATTGCCGATCCTCCGGTAGATATACCAGACCATGCTGCAGACGCTCGCGTGTGGAAAGCGTGGATATATCCTTGTCGCCGAGTACGACGCGTCCGGCCCTCAGAGGTCGTAGCCCGTAAAGCGTTTCTGCAAGTTCGGTGCGCCCGGCGCCGACCAGGCCAGCCAGACCTAAAATTTCCCCGGCACGAACCTCGAAACTGACGTTCATGAATCCTTCTCCGGTTACATTTTCGAGGCTCAATACCGGTGTGCCTGTATCGTGCTGCGGACAGTTGCCAGGCAATTCCAGCCACAGTTTCTGGGTCGCGCTCAGCGTGTTAGTGCGTGATGCTGGCGTAATGGCCTGGATAATTTCGTCTGTGCTCAGGTCCGCCGTTTTACCGGAGAGCGCAATGGTTCCGTCCCGCATCACGCTAATGTAATCCGCAATCTGGCGTATCTCAGGCAGCTTGTGGGAGATGAAAACGATCCCCACGCCGGAACTCAGCAACTCACGCAGACGACTGAACAACCGATCTGTTTCTGCAGGAGTGAGTGAGGCTGTGGGTTCATCAAGGATCAAAATTCGCGAATCGCGCATCAGCCCGCGCAGGATTTCGACCATTTGCCGGTCGGCGACATCCAGTGAACCGGCCTGGCTGTTGATATCAAACTGGCAGCCCAGCGCGGCGAGCATCGCGCTCATTTTTTGCGCCGAGCTTTGGTGTTTGGGCAGGCCAAACAGGACATTCTCTTTTACCGTCAGGCTGGGGAAGAGTAGCGGCTCCTGTGGCACAAGGTAGATTCCCAACTGATGCGCCAGGATCGGCGTCAGTTTCGTACATCGGGAACCTTCAATCTCAATGCTTCCGCTATCCGGCGGGGTAATACCGGCGATGATTTTCATCAGCGTAGATTTCCCAGCGCCATTTCCTCCCAGGAGCGCATGGACTTCGCCTTTTTGCAAAATAAAGTTAATACCTTTCAGTACCTTGACGCCGGAGTACTGCTTACAGACAGACTGTGTGCTGAGTAGCGGAGCGATTTTTTCGTGACTCATTTACGTGCCACCTCCGTTCGGCCTGGGTAGAATCAGGTTGAACAAATGTATTGTGCGATTCGAATTGTTCATAACCTTATGACCTAACTGCTCACAAAACCGACGAATAGATCACGTTTTATGCTAAAATGATCTGTAAAATTAAATTTGTTCAAATAAAAGCCATTGAAATGTGTGTTTAATCACAGTTATTAGCAACCAATGAATGAACAATTGTGTTCAGAAATTCGATATGTTCAAAGTGAAGACAGAATGATGACTATTAATGACCCGATGATTTCCGAACAAGGGATGTGTGAAGAAGAGCTGGTGGCGCGTATTGCGTGGTTCTATTACCACGATGGTATGACACAGAGCGACATCAGCAACAGGCTGGGGCTGACGCGGCTTAAGGTGTCGCGGCTGCTGGAGAAGGGGCATCAGTCCGGGATTATTCGCGTACAGATTAATTCTCGCTTTGAAGGCTGTCTGGAATATGAAACTGAATTACGTCGTCGCTTTGACCTGAACAATGTACGGGTCATCCCAGGACTTCCCGGAGCGGATGCCTGTGTTCGCCTGGGGATTGGCGCCGCGCATATGCTGATGGAGTCACTCCAGCCGCAGCAGATTTTGGCGGCGGGCTTCGGCGAAGCGACCATGAATACCTTAAAACGGCTGAGTGGATTTATCTCTGCTCAACAAATTCGCCTGGTAACGCTCTCGGGGGGCGTGGGGCCATACATGACCGGGATTGGGCAACTCAACGCAGCCTGTCCGGTTAGTATTATTCCGGCGCCGCTGCGCGCCTCCTCAGCAGAGATTGCTCGGACGTTAAAAAATGAAAACAGCGTCCAGGATGTTCTGCTGGCCGCCCAGGCTGCCGATGCGGCAATCGTCGGTATTGGCGCAATCAACCAGAAAGATGAGGCCACCATTATTCGATCAGGCTATATCACTAAAGGTGAGCAGCTGATGATTGGCCGCAAAGGAGCCGTGGGTGACATTCTGGGCTACTTCTTCGATGCCGAAGGGCAGGTGATTCCGGATATGAAAATCCACGATGAACTTATCGGGTTAACCCTCAATACCCTGAAGACTATCCCGACTGTGATCGGTGTTGCCGGGGGCGTGAATAAAGCGGAAGCGATCGCTGCGGCGATGAAAGGGGGTTATATCAACGCATTGGTCACTGACCAGGAAACTGCCGCCGCCATTGTCAGCGGGCAGTAATGCGTATCTGCCGTGCAGCCGCGTGGCAGGGGAGTAACAGAATTTCCGTTTGTACCGTGGAGAAAGCATTGACGACCTGACAAATAAAATAAGCCGAGGACAAAAACGATGGCCCGACTCTGTACCCCCTCTGAATCAACACATTACCTGATGGCTCTGGACGCCGGTACCGGAAGCGTTCGCGCCGTGATTTTCGACCTGGAAGGCAAACAAATCGCGGTGGGACAAGCGGAATGGCGGCACCTTGCCGTACCGGATGTTCCCGGTTCGATGGAGTTTGATCTGGGAAAAAACTGGCAACTGGCCTGTGAATGCATCCGTCAGGCATTGCATATCGCCGGGATTGCACCGGAAGCGATTACAGCCGTCTCAGCCTGTTCGATGCGCGAAGGCATTGTAGTCTATGACGCAGAGGGGACGCCTGTCTGGGCTTGTGCAAACGTGGATGCCAGAGCGGCACGGGAAGTCAGCGAACTTAAGGAGATCCACGACTGCACCTTCGAAAGTGAGGTCTATCGCAGCACGGGTCAGACGTTGGCGCTGAGTGCCATCCCACGTCTGCTCTGGCTTGCGCACCATCGTGCGGATATTTATCGTCGTGCCTCGACGGTGACGATGATCAGTGACTGGATGGCCTACATGCTCAGCGGTGAGCTGGCGGTGGATCCTTCCAATGCCGGAACAACGGGACTGTTGGACCTCAAAACACGAGACTGGAAGCCGTCATTGCTGCAGATGGCTGGATTGCGATCGGATATTCTCTCACCGGTTAAAGAGACCGGGACGATGCTGGGGAGGGTGACCGCCCAGGCAGCTGCAATGTGCGGGTTGAAAGTAGGCACGCCGGTGGTAGTGGGTGGTGGAGATGTTCAGTTGGGGTGTCTCGGTCTTGGAGTTGTACGCCCGGCGCAAACTGCTGTACTTGGAGGAACATTCTGGCAGCAGGTGGTGAATTTACCCGCGCCGATTGTTGATCCTGAAATGAACGTGCGTGTGAATCCGCACGTCATTCCGGGGATGGTACAGACCGAATCCATCAGCTTTTTTACCGGTCTTACGATGCGCTGGTTCCGCGACGCTTTCTGTGCAGAAGAAAAGCTGATCGCTGAGCGTCTGGGCGTAGACACCTACACACTTCTGGAAGATATGGCATCCCGAGTACCGGCTGGCGCATGGGGCATAATGCCGATTTTCTCCGATCGGATGCGCTTCAAGAGCTGGTATCACGCAGCTCCTTCGTTCATCAACCTGTCCATCGATCCGGAAAAATGCAATAAAGCCACGCTGTTTCGTGCTCTGGAAGAGAATGCGGCCATTGTGTCGACCTGTAATTTGCATCAAATCGCCGATTTTACCGGGATCCATCCTACTTCACTTGTTTTTGCTGGTGGCGGCTCGAAGGGAAAACTCTGGAGTCAGATTCTGGCGGATGTTTCAGGGCTGACGGTCAACGTGCCGGTCGTCAAAGAGGCAACGGCGCTGGGCTGCGCCATCGCGGCCGGCGTCGGGGCAGGGATCTGGTCATCCATGGCCGAGACCGGTGAACGACTGGTGCGCTGGGAACGGGAGCATGTGCCGGATAAAGAAAAGCATGAGCTTTATCGGGAATCACGTGAGAAATGGCAGGCGGTATATCAGGAGCAGTTAGGTCTGGTCGATCACGGGTTGACGACCTCTTTGTGGAAAGCGCCGGGTTTATAACAGGAGATCGTAATGATTAAATCGAATGAAGCGCATCATGAATACCGTTTTGGTGATAGTGGCCCGAAATACCTCATTCGCGGTCCGGAATGTGACATGGGCGTCGTCATGCTTCAGCCCGGTCAGTCTTTTCCCAACCATCGTCATATCGAAGCCTGCGAGATTTTTTATACCCTGGCAGGCGAAGTAACGTTATATCTGAACGGTGAGCCCTACACGTTAGGCTCGGGGGATGTTTTGCACTGCGATCCCGGTGAAGCACATTTTCTGGTGAACAGAGGCGAGGTGCCGTGGAAAGGCGTCTTTGTTAAATCTCCGCATATTCCGGGAGACAGTCATCCGGTTGAGCCGACGACGTATTAGTCACCGGTATTTTTAAGAAAACGAATCCATTAGATGAAAGCTGGAGCGGGCGATGTTACTCGCCTTGCTCCATTTCCTATATGTAGACGTGGTCAGACCCTACCAACTCGCCGGGCCTCTGGCATATTGCTACTGCGCTATTGTATATACCCAATCGCAACAATGGGGGCATTTCTTGCCGCCGTAGTAGGAGCGTTCACACCGGGTACAGCGCCAGTTTCCGGTTTGGGTGTTCAGTGGCCCCCTGAAACCCGCGTAGCCTGACGGAGCATTATTGCTACCGCGACGTATTATAGCTGTCGGGGATTGTCTGGATGAGCGTAAGGCATACCCGCAGTTCTGGTTTTTTATCTGCTCACTCCGGCGACGACGGGCATGAACAAATATCTCGTTCCCTAAAGCATCTTTCTAGATAAACACTTCTGTATGGCAGAAATCACACAGCAGCCGTCCGTGGTAGTGGTGCGGAACATCCTGTACGGTCACCCACTCACCATCTCCGGTAATGGCATGTTCAACCGGGCTGAACTGTATCATTGCCGCACTCCTGTCCTGTGAAGCTGACGCGCTGGAGCGGTGTCCCGTATCTTGTAGGTATAAAAACCGTTCATTATCATTCACCCTCACTGCTGATAATTTCTGTACTGTGGTCACCGGTCTGGCACCTTCGGCAGTACCGTTCACCGTGATACTCGTTGTCGCATCCAGAGCAATGCCAGTCCGCCCTGTGTAATATAGGCAGTACATCCGGGACGTACCCACTCATGAAAAATTCGGTTGTATTGCCGGGTTGATATGTGTTGATTAGTTCCGACCCGAGACCGAAACAAGAAGTCTTTACTATGCAAATTGCCAAGCTTTATCAATACAGCAACAGCTTCTCTTGTCCCTTTGGTTATCTCAAATTGCACAGGACTACCGGTTTTCTGTTGAAACACCGTTGCTCTGCTTGAAACAGAACTACCATATGCAACATCAGATACTTTGAGTCTGACCAGATCACAGCCTCGTAGCTTACTGTCCAGGGCAATATTGAACAGAGCTAAATCACGCGTTTTACCTTCCAGTTCAAGCCGGATTCGTATCCCCCAGATATGAGATATCTGAAGCGGCCTTTTTTGGCCGATGATACGGCCCTTGTTCCACGGTGACGTGTTCATACTCAAATCTCCTGCAATGTGGGAGATTTGAGTATGGTTGTCCCTTATGAGCGAAAACCGGACATGTACATATCTGTCAAAAAAGCAATTTTTAGCTGCCACTTCCAGTGGATGGCGGTCGGTCAGGAGATAATAGAAACAAAACATAATCATTAAATGACTGAAAAATGAAAATTTATAAACATTCATCTTAGATGACAATTTCAAATGCATCTCTATAATTTCCCCTAGTTCAAACCAGGCAGAATCTAACCACTGCAAGTAGTTTTAAAATCATAGGAAAATAACGTGCATCAGCAGAAGCATATCGAAAATACACAACACATTTCAAAAATACATAATTTTAAAATTTTCATTGACTGATATTTTTAATTTATTTTCGTAAAAAAATCGACGCCCTATCCGGGTTTACTTTACATAGATGAGAAAGATATAACGCCCTTCGATTAAATTTGCCTTCAGTAAGGTCATCAATGTTTTTCCTGAATGGGTACTTAATCCGTGCAGCTATGTCAAAGTCACTAATGCTTGCATGAGCTTTGGTAAGTTTAGCTATCCCATAAGTGCCATAGCCAAAGTAGCAACAGGATATATATGCTATGCAGATATCATCTGCTGTTGTTGCTTTCCTGATAAGAATGGCTAATATTTGCTCTCTTATTTTTCTTCGAACTGTTTTCTCATATCTCTTAGTTATTGTTCTAACAAACTGTTGGTCTATAGTACTTGCGCCTTGATGAATGTTTTTAAATAATCTCAGATATATAGTTCTTAAAATAGCAACTGGATCAACTCCCCTGTGTAATAGTTGCCGATGATCCTCAGCCACTCTTAATATATCAATTAAAGATAAAGATATAGATCTTTCACTTATCGAATTAAGCCTTATATAATCAATACATTTATAATAATCTTCCATAATACTTTTAACCCTGAATTTAAAAACCATTTCTGCCAATAGCAAGTATGGCAATGACAGTAAGGTAATCAAAAAGCGCTTCGCTGCCATTTCACGTCTCCTGATGAATCTGCAGCGGTGGACCAAAATTTGCCATGCATAGCATCTACATTCACCTTTTGGAAATACAGCAAAATGGTATAACTCCTTAACTCACCTTCCATTTTTATATTCAATGAGGCATGATTTTTCCTTAAGTAATTTCTCTTAATCACCCCTCGAACCTCTCCAATACTTCTATGCTTACCAGTGTATGGTCTTATATTATTATTGTTTTCAACGTCTTTTGTTTTCTCAATAAACCCTTCAATATTATTGTTGTCACATATTAAAGTCAGTGTATAAAACGTTTTTAAATTCAAGTAAGGATTATACGCAGATTTTAGTGTTTTACATTCAATTTCAAAGACGCCCGAAAAATTTGGTGGCGGTTTAATATATTCTTTGAATATAAAAATCAATACGGCCGCAATAAGAGTAGCAACAGCACCACTTAGGATTTGATTTGTGGAAATAAAGGTTAGAGATGGCTCAAGCCATTCCCAAAATATGTTGAAAAAATCAGTAAATTTATTCATAAATTTCTTTTGACAGTATGTTTTTTATATGATGTTACATTTTTGAGAAAAAAGCAACTTCGCCGATTAAAAACTATCTCGCTGGAATTTTTGGGCATCATGTTATGAATACATTCTTATCCCATAGGGAATAAAAATCCAAATTTTATCTTAATAAATCAGATAAAAGATACTTATACTACAAAGGTACTTGTGTAAGATCAAACTTTTAATCCTATAAGTTATAGATTGAAGCAACTGTGACTTATAGTGCGCACACTTAAGAATCTCCGATGACGATGGTAGCAGGAGACAACTTTTGACAACTCACTCCTATTACCAACTTACGGACTTGCTCCGCGTTGAGAGATTTATAGTTATGCCAGCACTGTCCGCTTCTGGCACAGAGCTGACGTGCTAACTAGGCTAAAGGTCAGCTGTAGAGCGGAAGCGGACTCAATGGTCTTAACAGCTATATTGGCCTATTTTATAATTTACGGCCTACCCGTTTCTACAATGATTGCGCATGGAATAGTTATCATTAATTAATTTTTGGATTTTACTTATTCTTTTTCCAGATCTAAAAATGATCATAAATTGCCAAGAAAATATAAATGTCATAAACATAAAAAAGATCAATCCTATTGTTTTAAAAATTATCTCACCGAATTCAATAAATCCTACGCCTCCCATCGAACTTGCCCTATCAATTGATTTCATCATTTCAAGCATAAGATAAACAGATGTAAAGTAGCATATAGATAAAGACGAAAAACAAATGAGCATGCTAATTAACCTACTAGTTAATGTGTTATATGTGTCTGAATACCCCACTACAATACGATTGTTACTCTCTGAGAATTTAAGAATATCAAGTAATTTTCTACCAAATGAAAAAAGCTGGATGATTTCCAATGCATTATTATAATGGAGTAGTTTTTTTAAAATATTGAATGGGATAGGTCTGCTGTTATGTATTCTAGATACACACACTTGGATTATATAAGGAGTTGTTCTCTTATTACTTAGTTCTTTAGAAAGAGTATCAACAATGCCAGTTTTATTCCTATTATTACCATGAATAAAACTCACCCATAATGAAAAAAATGAGATAGCTATAGGGAGAAAGGCAAAAATAAGAGATATTTTCATCAGAAATCCTAAATTTTCAATTAGAAAGTTATGAAATTCGACAAGAGACGCCCAATAATATAACTCTTAACCACAGATAAATGCTATGAAAATTTGTTAATGTCACTGATAATAGGTAGGTTGACAGCAATGACCTGCCCGTCGCTTATTAAAGCAACTAAGTGTGAGCAACTTCCGCTTTTGGCACAGGGCTGCTGTTGCAGCCCTGACAACCTTAGACTTCAATCGATTCAGAGATCTCTAACGCATCATCGACTTCAATGCCCAGATAACGGACTGTGCTTTCCAGTTTCCTATGGCCCAACAGAAGTTGGATCACCCGAAGATTCTTGGTTTTCTTGTAGATCAGGTAAGGTTTTGTTCTTCTCATGGAGTGTGTGCTGTAAAGCGAAGCTTCGAGACCAAGCTTTTCTACCCACCCATGAAAAATTCGGCTGTATTGCCGGGTTGATATGTGCCGGTTAGTTCCGACCCTAGACCGAAACAAGAAGTCTTTACTGTGCAAATTGCTAAGCTGTATCAATGCAGCAACAGCTTCTCTTGTCCCTTTGGTTATCTCAAATTGCACAGGGCTACCGGTTTTCTGTTGCAACACCGTTGCTCTGCTTGAAACAGAGCTACCATATGCAACATCAGATACTTTGAGTTTGACCAGATCACAGCCTCGTAGCTTACTGTCTAAGGCCATGTTGAACAGAGCTAAATCACGCGTTTTACCTTCCAGTTCAAGTCGGATTCGGATCCCCCAGATATGAGATATCTGAAGTGGTCTTTTTTGGCCTATGATACGGTCTTTGTTCCACGGTGACATGTTCATACTCAAATCTCCTGCAATGTTGGAGATTTGAGTATGGTTGTCCCTTATGAGCGAACAGCGGACATTGGACCTTCCAAACTTACAAGGTAATCTAATTTGCAAGGTTATGGCGGGATAAATGGACAGAATTGGCAGATTTTGCAGAAGTTATGCATCAAGGAATAATTTTCATGTGCCGTAGGCAATACCGCGCTTTGAGCCGGTTTTGAAATTCAGTTGTACTCTCGACCTTCAGTAAGTATTTCCGCTTCTAAGCCAAATGGAGACTTTAATTTATCTTGATAAACCCCGCCAGTTAGTTTGCCAAAAGCAATGGCACTTGCGTTCTCCAGCGGAATGATCTCCCTGTCCACCTACGGGCTGTTCATGATGAGCTGTATAAAATTCGCAACGAACGTTATGCTCATAACTGAGGTCATAACCCCCTACAGCGGCCTCGTCGGCTTACTGGTTTTAGCGCTATTACCTTCTATAACCTCTCTTTTGCGGTAGATAACTATTGCAGGGATCGTTTGGATGAGCAACATGCGTATAATATGGCTTGCCATCACAAAACTCGCATTTGCGTTAAGCGCCAGTGCCGCAAAGGACATTGATTCCACGCTCCCGGGGACCCAGGAGAGCATCAATAAATAAAATGGATAATCCAGAAGATGCGCCGCTGTAAATGCCATCATGACCGTCACACCCAGTCCAATAGCAATGAGCTGTATTGAAGACCAAAGATGACGCAAAAATGCAGTCAACGTAAACGCAATAAAATGATGCCCCAGTAATATGCCCATCAGGATCATACTGAACTGATTGAAAATATCGGGAAAAAACACAGTCTGAGATGACAAAGGGTGCAGGAGTGCTGCACAAAGCAACGACGTGATCATAAAGGGCGCAGGAAAGTGGAAGCGTTCAAGGCATTTGCCCAACACATAGCCCGCAAAGACAATACCCAATAGCCAGAGCACATTAGTCGTTGCAAACAATACAGGCGGCATGGCCATATGGGTTTGCGCACCGCCGGTAATATATCCGGCAAATAAGGTCAATGTGATGAGCCGTAGCGAGTGCGAAATGATAATTTTTTGCGGCGGCGTTTTAACATGGGACGCTAGCGCTAATACCGCTGCCATTGCCCCCGGAACGGCGCCCAATAACGCCTCTTCCTTACTCCAGCGTAATCGGTGAATACACCACAAGTAGCATGCGGTGAATTGCAGGGATAAGCATACTAATAACAACACCAGTAAAAATGCGATATTTCCTTGCGCCCCAAAAGAAAAATCGCGAAATAAAAGACCAATTGACGTACCAAGAGAGAGTTGAATCACCGTCAGGCTGCCCGGCAGTACTGGCACAGAAAGACCGGTACGTTTTAACACCAGCACGGTAATAAGGGGGCCAAACATCATACCTAACGGAACGTTGCAATAGGTAAAACCCAACCCAGCCAGGATACAAAGAGCAAAACCTAACAATAATTTCATACACCTTTCTCCTGGCTACCGGGAGTGTTAAATACTCAGTGAACGGTTTCGTTAACCCAAAGGGTATTTTCAGCGACCCATTGGGTCAATGCATCAAGACGTTCGTGTATTTCCCGGCTGGACTCCGCTTGAACAATAGCACTCACGATCTCGCCATTTGTTAATTTCATCGCGTCATATTGGCGGCCGACGACACCTGTTGCCCGATATTTAACCACAAAAGGCAATGGACATTTTTCCGCAATAGAGAGGAGCGTGCCCTGTGCAGGCGGCACATTTAATTGGCCAACCCGTAAAACGGGTTGTCTTTGCGATAAATCCTGCGGATAGATTTCGCATAAACTGGCTTTAAGCCAGGTCATTCGAGGATCAAGACCAAAAGCGGCCCCTAATTCTTCATTGACAAAGCAGCCACCTAATCGGCAAGCAAGCTCGCCAAAAATAATGTTGTTATCTTTATCAACAAAAACTTCAAGGTGAAGCAATGCGTTTTCTTCCGTTGGAAAAACCTCTTCAGCAAGATATTTGGTGTAGGCAATCAGTTTACGATGCAGCGGCGTGTCATCTTCCATAACCAGACCTAATGTTTTCCCGGATAGAAAATCCAGGCAGGAGACGGTTGCACGAGATGCAGAAACAAATATCGCCTTTCCTTTTAAATACAACGCATTAATTTGATAAGCTTCGCCTTCGATAAATTTTTCAATGAGCAGATTGTGATACTCTGGCGGCTTAACCTGCGCCAGATATTTATAAAGCTGGCCTTCATTTTTAAGAACCACCACGCCCTGTGATCCACGCCCGTCATTAGGTTTGATGACGCAGGGATATCCCTGTTCGGCAATGAATCGCGCCATCGCAGTCGCACTGTCGACGCGTGCCATAGCAGGAACCGGTAACTGATGAGACTGAACAAGCGATTTCATCATAAATTTATCACGGAAGAACATGGCCTTTTTTTCACGGTCGTGTGTCAAACCCAGACGATCGCTGATTCGCGCGGCCCTCAGAACATCGATTTCGGCGAGGTAAAAGATACCCGTTGCTTTATTGTCCTGGGCGTAGTGGTAAATATCCATTTCCACGAAGGGATTATCATTAAAGTTTTCATAAAAAAGGAAAGAAAAACCTGCCCCCATATGATCAAGAATATTATCGATCTGGCTTGCGCACGTTGCAATCAGAACCGGGGCCACTGATTGCAATGACTGCCACTCTTCACGTGAGTGCTGAAAAATAATTTTTGGTGGACACAGCAAGATATTCATTGTTTTTCTCATTCAATATCAAATGTAATGACAAATACATCCCGATAACCTTTTCCTGGCAACAAAGGAACCACTGCCGCGGTATAATGCTGATAATTCACATCATTGAATATTACTGCATCGCCCGCATGCAGTTTGAACGTAGAGGCATCATTGCCCCCATCATGATTAGGAATAAGCGTGGTTTCTCCACCAGTCACATTCTCAATTTCGCTGCAATAGATTGCAATGTACTTAAAACCATCTTTATGAATACCCTCTGGAGCGGGATATCCAGGCCTTCGGTCATCTGTCGTTATTCTTATTTGATGAATGCCAATATTGTAAGTCGTGTCTGGAAGCAATGGCAAAAGCTTACGAAACACCAGATTCATCACTTCTTCAGCAACGTCTTGTTTTATTTCTGGGTATTTTCTTGCAATACCGCCAGCGTAATTGTTCAGTTTTTCCGCTTGAAAAAACTCACCCACTGCGCACAGATCAAAATACTTTTCACGTCCGGCCCTGGCCTGCATGTAACTTCTGAACCGAAAAATACCATCTTCAGCCTTAAGCCATGGATCGGGTAGTAATTCATCAAAACTATTTTTGACTTTCGCTGAAGTCTTCCCCAGTCGAATATGATGATAGGCGTGCATAGATAACGTCCTTAATACGGTAGTTTGAGCAGTCTACTTATAAGATATGAAATGCATATCCAACAATAAATAATATTGCAGACTCTTTTATACTGATAATCTATGGGCAAAAGTAAGGAGGCAGGCTCCTTACTTTTTAAATCACTCTACTTGCTTTTTTTACGTAACTCCGTCACTGGCACGCCACCAATTCCCCAGTTATCAGTCTCCACTTCATCAATGACCACGATGGTTGTGCTGGGGTTTTTATTCAGGACATCAACCAATAGTTGTGTCACTCCCTCCATTAATTTTTTCTTTTGCTGATCGGTAGCACCTTCATTAGTAATTTTAATATTTACGTAGGGCATATGAACTCCTTTTATTAGATAATTTTTGACATTGCACCAAGATAAACAAGTGCAAAGAGATTAAACGATAGAACATAACCGTAGTGCATTTTAAAGCTGGTGTTACTGGGTGATACATTCAGACTGTTTGCGGCGAAAATAGCATTGATCGATACGGGAGAAATAAGCTGAGTTGCAATAAATAAGCAAATCCACATCTGATAATCAACCATCCCCCCCGTAAGATAATCAGAAAATATCGACCATGCGATACTAAAGATAATCAGTGGATGGATACCTAATAAACCAAAAAGCGGTACGATGAACAAAATAATCGCGTAGATCTGCAACGTTGTCAGCCCGCCAACATAAGCAGTGATACCCTCAGGTACATGGGAAAAAAGCAGCCAACAAACTGAGGTCAACACACTACAGCTTAAAAGCAACAATACCTCACCGGATATATTCTGTGCTGATTCAGTTAATTGCTCAGCCCAGGGTTTATCCTTTTTAACCAGATGATCGACAACAAAGAGCACGACTGCTGTAAAGGCAATACTTTGCAGTGAATTAAGATTCAGTACCGTTAATGAAAAAATGAATACTCCCCAGAACAGACCTACACATAGCAGGATATACCGCATCCCATCACGGCTGGGTGTCACCGTCTCGTTTTCAGCGATTACCGTCACTTTTGCGCTTTGGTTGAACAAGATACTGAATAAAAAGAGAGGGATACCCACCAGCATCGCCTTAAGATGCGGTACGTCAGGCATTGCCGCCCAAACGGCAGCAGCGCCGATGGTGGTTGGCATCAGTACCATCGTAATGCATACGGTGCGCGTAATAATCTTTGCCAGATTGAATCTTGGCCCAATAACTGACTTGAGGCCATCGAGCAGCAATGATATTGCCCCCAGACTCATTGGCCATGTTAAGAACGCCGTCAATAGCGTAACCCCAAAAGTCATGTTCGATGTTTTTCTACGCGAAAAATATCCTCCCAGAACAGCTGTAAAATTAAGAGAGGCCATGACTTGTCGTAATAAGGCAATACCAACAAGCAGTAAAATCACATCAAAATATCGCGAAAAAATTGCAGGGAGCACAATGCCTTTCAGGTTGTTTGTAGCAAGAAGAAACATCATCGAGCAGAGAAAAATAATCACACCACTTCTGGCGGATGATTTTTTTGACCAGAAAGCAAATGTCGATGCGAAGTAGAGCACGGCGGTAACTCCCGCAATAGCCGACATCGCCGCATGTTTATCCGTCAACGCACAAGCGAACAGAAATACCAGCAATGATGTTATCGCTAACGCAGGTTGCAATGATTGCCACGCCTTGCCACGGGCCTGGATTTGCTCAGTCTGCATTTATCGCTACCTCTGGCTGAGCCTGCCGCACCATCATTTGATGATACATATCTGCGACACAACGGCCTGCATCAACCAGGAATCTTGAATTAACCAGCGGACGTGGCAGGACGTAGGTGTAAAAATTCGCGCCTTCCGCAGGATTGCCCAGCACCCAAAAAGCCGTCTGCGCTTCCCCCATGCGATTAATAGGATGCTGGCATTGATCGATATCCAGCCCACCCGGGTGATACCCCTCATTCATAAATGGACGAACAATACCATTGGCTGTCATATTTCTGATTAACGGTGAAGCGTCATGTAGTGGCGAAAAACTGGCAATTTTCGCCTTGATTAAAACATCAGCCTGAATCTCAGTACTCTCTTCTTTAAAAGGTGAGTGAACTTCGAATTTTCCTTCGCAGTCGTTCAATACTAACCTTGAATCTTTACCACCGGCCAGACTCACCACATTCGCTTCCATTAATGCTAATAGTTGTTCATTTCTTAACTTCGGCGGGCCAACGGCAATGCGGTTAAAAATAGGATTAAAATGCTCAAGGAAATACTGATGTGACCGCGATTCAAGCCCTGAATTATCAATCGCTTCTCGTAAAATATCCCTGACATCACGAATAATGTCTGTCGCCGCTTTGATCGGGCCATGGACATTGCCCTCCTCAGACTCCTGGAGATCTTTACGCAGGAAATACATAAACCATTGAGTATAATCCTTTAAACTCAGATGTTCCTGCGATTGATGTGGATAAAGCACACTGTCAATTACCGCGATGTCTTCAGCGCTCGGTTCATAAGAGCCAGCATCTAACCACTGCCCATTTAGGGTTGAACGATAGGCATAACACATTTCTTTATGCAGTAAGGGGAAAACTTGTTCAAGAAAATCGATTTTTGAAGATCCTTTCTCAAACACATTTTTCAACCGCAATTCTCTGATAGCCATTGCCGTTAAGAAGCGTGGGGAGTACTGCCCAGAAACGCCTTTTTGATTCGCGCCGCGACTGCTAAAAGGTAGAGCCTTACGTGAATAGATAAAAATACCCGGTTCTTTTCCGGAAGGATGATAGCGAAGCTCACCCTCTTCCCGGCTAAATTTTCCACCCCTGCCGATAGTGAGTTGCGAAATGACATCATAGGCAGTCAGACCAATACCCTGAACAATCACATTTGATTCCGCTGTTATTTTATTCAAATTATTTATTGGATAAGGAGTCGAATAGTAGTCCAGGCGTTCATTTTTCTTATAATTATTGGCAATAAATCGTTCAACAAGATGATCGTCAAACGTTTTGGCGTTGTCGCTGTGACCAGTGGTTAAATAGACGTAATCGGCCACCACACGCTGACTGTCTTCCAAGACAATAATAGACTTCGCATCGTCCTGAATCAGAATGTTGTTGGCCTGCTGATTTATCTGTGTAACCGAGATATTGTCAGGCAAACTTTTGATAATTTCGTGATAAAACCAATTTAAGTATTCACCTAATAATCGACGAGGTAAATAATCGTTGGCGTCAATTGGTTTGCCAGCCACGTCTTTTAAATAACGGTCATCAACATTTTTATAGCCCTGCTCATTAGCCCACTGATGAAAACATGGCCCTGAACGGAAAGATCCGGCATTTTTTACCGTCGCATCACCAAATAATGTTATCTGGCAAGCAACGGTGTTAACCAATAAATGGTCGGGCTGCGATAAACTGTGCGCACCTACACCCATCGCATTTTTATCAACGATAACAATATTAATATGTTCATTCTGTTTACGTTGTGCATGCTGAGCACAAATCCTTTCCAGAATACTAAGCCCCCGAGGCCCCATTCCTATAATAGCAACGGTTGTCTTTCTCATTCTTTGCTCCAACTTTGAGAGTATTTAACTTTGCTGTGTTGAACATAGCTAATCCCTGCTGCGATAAATAACGCACAAGCGCCAGATAATATTGAAATAGTCATCCCGTTTTTATTGTTCTGAAACGCACTCACGATTAATGGCCCGGCAATTTGCCCAATGCCATATGTTAACGTCACCAGACCCAGAAGATTAATTTTCTGTGGTGCAGAAATCTTTTTCGCGAGTGGCATAACGAGAGAACTGGTTCCCATGAAAGTTGCACCAAAGCCAATACAACTCAAGGTCAATAAAAGCGGGGAATGGATAAACGAGGCCATCACAACGCAGCTCGCCTGCACAATTAAGTTAACACTCAGGCAGGACAATATGCTCCACTTGCGTGCAGCCCATAACCAACCATAGCATCCTGGGATAACGGCAAGGCCAACAATAGACCAGATATGGTTGGCCAGAAATTCATTACCCACTCCCCGGGCCATTAAAGGGAGATAAGTAGCTACAATGATATAACCGAAGCCTGCCAGTCCATATAACAATGCTAAATTCCACCACTGGATGTTCGGCTCGGATGACGAAGCTTTTTTCTGAGGAGGTAGAACGTGTTTATTTGCAGGCAGCAAGATAATCAGCGCGATGAAGAGTACAGCTGAAATGATTGACGCGCCGATCCATAGTAGCTTTGAATTTAATGCATATGCGATACCGGCTATAACATATTCATTGCCTATAAAAATACCCACCCCGACGCCGGCAAACAAAGAAGCAATGACAAACGGATTATGGGTATGCTGTAGCATAAGCATCGACCCGAATATCATCATGCCTGCGCTGGCAACACCGGCGATAAATCGAATAACAATTACTATATCAGGGTGCGTGACTACTGCCATCGCAAAAATAAGCAGGCCGGTGACTAATGCAGCACAAATTAACATCGTTTTGATATTCTTCAGGCCACCAAAAATACCAAACGAGAACAGGAGGCTGCCAACCAGGTATCCGGCGTAATTCGCGCTTGCGATTAACGATAATTGCGAAAAATTAAAAATGCCTTCATGCAACATGACCGGCAGCATCGGAGTATATAAAAACCGACCAATTCCCATCCCCAGCGTTAAAACAATCATACCGAAGACAGCCGTGCTCAACTGGCGATGGCCAATAACATTGTGATCAAGATCCATTTTTCAGGCTCAATATGTCAATCAGATTTGATTGTTATGTTACATAAAGAAATGATAATAAAAAGTTAATAAAAATGACGAAAACCTTCACTTTGAGTGACAGACACGATGAACAGTACCTCATTAAATTTGTTTAAAACCGTCGCGGAAACCGGCTCTATCACCGCAGCAGCCCGTAATCTGCACTGCGTTTCTTCAAACGTCACGACGCGGCTCAAGCAACTGGAGTCCAGCCTGGATGTTTCGTTGTTTGTTCGCGAGAAGAATCGTCTTCACATCACCCCTGAAGGTGAACTGCTTCTGCGTTACGCTAACAAAATCCTCGCGCTTTTAGACGAAGCCGAGTTGTCTATGCAGGGAACGAAAGTGGCTGGCCCTCTGCGCATTGGCGCAATGGAAACCACTGCCGCCGTCCGACTTCCTGCTTTGCTGGCAAACTTCCACCGTGAAATGCCCTCCGTAGAATTAAACTTAAAAACGTCACCGACAGATGTGTTAGTTCGTCAGATCCAGAATAGTGAACTTGAAATTGCCTTCGTCGCTGACCACAAGGCGTTGCACGTAGACAATTCAAGGCTACAAACGCAGGTGCTGTGTCAGGAAACCCTGGTTCTGGTTACGGCCGCAGAGCATGGTGATGTCGTGACGGGAGCCGATCTGGAGGTAACAAGGCCGCTCGTCTTTGTGAAAGGATGTAATTATCGTTCCCGGCTTGGGCAATGGTTACGGCTACAAAATGTCGATTATGACGACCCGCTGGAGTTTGGTTCTTTTCAGGCAATACTTGGTTGCGTAAGTGCCGGAATGGGCATTGCATTATTGCCTGAGAGCGTCGTCAAACAGTATGAAACGAGCTTCCCCATACGGTGCCACTCTATTACTCCTCACATTGGTAATGTCAATACTATGATGATATGGCTTAAAAATCGTGAGGTTAGCCGGGTATTGAATTGCTTTGTTTCCTTTGTTTCATCCCACTGAGGTATTCCACAACCATATTGTGCCGTTAGGGCTTTTGGGCTGGTAAATACTCTATATGGATCTATTATCGATGCAGGCTTTCAGTTTCAGGATTGACTAATGCAATTTAATAGAGTTGCTGAAGATTTCTTTCCTGGGATTGGTCAAGAAATTTGACCACTGTTTTGTAGTAAGAACGGCATCTGCTCTCTGATTCGTTCGTTGCCAGTCTGCCATTGGCACAAAGTGGACCCTGAGGAATGAGTTCTATCCTCGTGGTTCACTAAGTGCAGCAAGTTCTACTCGAATCCTGCTACCCATTTGTCCAACATATCAGCCCATTCCTGCATCATCACTTTACGCTCATCAAGATAAGTTGCATGGTTGTATGTGCGACGAACATTGTTGATGTCAGCATGAGCAAGTTGAGCTTCAATAGCATCAGGTCGATAGCCCATTTCGATTAAACGCGTACTTCCTGTAGTTCTGGTAGCATGGGGGCTATAAATGCCACTCCAGCCTAGGATTTAAGTAGCTGGCGCAGCGAGTGCGATGTCATTGGGCCTAGCGGATTATCTCTGCCCGGGAAAAGGTTCTGCCGATGCCCGGTTAATCCCTGTAGTGTTCTGAGCATGTTGACAGCTTGGAAGGGCAGGGGAATAACGTGTTCTCTTCGTGCTTTCATCCGTGCTGCTGGAATAGTCCACAGGGCGTTATCAAGATCGAATTCTGTCCATTCTGCTTCGGTGGCTTCCGCAGGACGCGCTAATGTCCACCACATAAGCCACATGCAGTAGTTAACCTGGTACGAGCCACGACTATTGTCAAAACAGTTTAATAACTTTCCGATTCGCTGAGGATTCAGTGCTTGTTTGTGCTGTGTCTTATTGGTCGGAAGGGCCTTGCGCACAGGCCAGACAGGATCACTATCAGCTCTAAGTGTCGCTACTGCCAACTCGAAAACTGATGAAATGGTGCGGCGGGCTTCAGCGGCAACGGTCGGAGCGCCGCGCTTAGCCGTTTTCTGAAGAATTTTAAGAATGTGGTGCGGGGTGATTTCCCTGATAGGAAGTTTGCCGATGGCGGGGAAAACTACACGCTCAAGCATATCAAGGCGGCGAGTTTTGGTGATTTCGGCCCAGTCTTTCATCTGCAACCACTCTTTGGCGATCAGCTCAAAGGTGTTAGATGCGTCATTGACCTTACGGATCTTATCTAACTGATGAGCCTGTGTCGGGCTAATTCCATTTGCGACTTGCTTACGCGCTTGCTCGCATTTCTCGCGAGCTTCGGCAAGTTTGACCGTCGGGTACTCACCCAGCGCAAACATGCTGGATTTACCGTTGAGTTTAAACCGATAGCGCCATGCCTTTTTACCATTGGGTTTCACTTCGAGGTAGAGACCATTGAAATCATTAAGTCGATAGAGTTTTTCTTTCGGCTTGGCAGTGCGGCATTCGTATCAGTGAACCTAACGGGGCCTTGTTTGTTTATTATACCGTTATCGTACCCACTAAAAATGAAGATGGCAGAATGTTGTGCTCATCCACGTACTCATTTTTGACTGTCTCGTTACGAGACAGATGCATACTCTCTGAAATGAAAAATCCACGCAACTGCGTGGATTTTATAGGGTTTTGCCGTTGTTATGAGATTCAGTGAAACCTCATGAGACAGCAGATTTTATTTAGACGTTGAACAGGAAGTTCATCACATCGCCATCTTTAACGATGTAATCTTTACCTTCTGCACGCATCTTACCGGCTTCTTTCGCGCCTTGTTCACCTTTATAGGTGATGAAATCTTCAAACGCGATGGTTTGTGCGCGGATAAAGCCTTTCTCGAAGTCAGTATGAATTTTACCCGCCGCCTGCGGAGCCGTTGCGCCAACAGGAATGGTCCATGCACGAACTTCTTTCACGCCAGCGGTGAAGTAGGTCTGCAGGTTCAGCAGTTCGTAACCAGCGCGGATTACGCGGTTCAGACCTGGCTCTTCCAGACCCATTTCAGCCATGAATTCTTCACGGTCAGCATCATCGAGTTCTGCGATGTCAGCTTCAACGGCAGCGCAAACTGCAACCACCACGGAGCCTTCAGCTGCGGCGATTTCACGCACTTTATCGAGGTATGGGTTGTTTTCAAAACCGTCTTCGTTGACGTTGGCGATATACATGGTTGGCTTCAGCGTCAGGAAGCTCAGGTATTTGATAGCCGCTTTGTCTTCATCAGTCAGCGTTTTCAACGCACGCAGCATGCCAGCGTTTTCCAGTTGTGGCAGGCATTTTTCCAGTGCAGCCAGTTCCGCTTTAGCGTCTTTATCGCCGCCTTTGGCCTTCTTCTGTACGCGATGGATAGCGCGCTCACAGGTATCCAGGTCAGACAGCGCCAGTTCGGTATTGATAACCTCAATGTCGTCAGCCGGATCCACTTTGTTATTAACGTGGATGATGTTGTCGTTTTCAAAGCAGCGAACCACGTGGCCGATAGCTTCGGTTTCACGGATGTTCGTCAGGAACTGGTTACCCAGACCTTCGCCTTTGGACGCGCCTTTTACCAGACCGGCAATATCGACGAATTCCATCGTTGTTGGCAGGATACGCTGCGGTTTGACGATTTCGGCCAACTGATCCAGACGCGGATCGGGCATCGGGACAACACCTGTGTTCGGCTCGATAGTACAGAACGGGAAGTTTGCCGCTTCAATACCCGCTTTTGTGAGCGCGTTGAACAGGGTGGATTTGCCTACGTTTGGCAAACCGACGATACCGCATTTGAATCCCATGTTTAAATCACCTTAATCTTTTGATATTCAACCTGTTATGGAAAACAGATTGTAGAAAAGTAAATAACTCTGCCTATTATACACAGCACGCGAGAAAAATGCCGCACATCGCTGCTTATTGCGCTTTAAAGGTGTGTAACCGGCTCGTTGCCTTGGTCAGACCATCTTTGAATAAAATCTCGGTACAACGTGCCGCTTCGTCAATTGCTTCATCAATTAACTTCTGTTCTGAAACAGGCGGTTTGCCTAAAACAAATCCGACAACTTTGTTTTTATCACCCGGATGACCAATTCCCACGCGTAAACGATGAAAGTTGGGGTTATTGCCCAACTTGCTGATGATGTCTTTCAGGCCATTATGTCCGCCATGACCGCCACCGAGCTTAAATTTTGCCACGCCAGGCGGCAGGTCTAATTCGTCGTGCGCGACCAAAATTTCATCGGGGTTGATACGATAAAAACTGGCCATCGCACCCACGGCCTTGCCGCTGAGATTCATAAATGTAGTCGGTACCAGCAAACGGACATCTTCCCCTTCGAGCGTTACTCTGGAGGTGTAGCCGAAGAATTTCGGCTCATCACGCAGGGGCGCGCGTAATCTCTCTGCCAGTAAATCGACATACCATGCGCCTGCGTTGTGTCGCGTTGCCGCATACTCTGCGCCGGGGTTCGCCAGGCCGACAATCAATTTAATCGTCACGTGTTTTGTCCTGAGTGTTTCCATAAACGACGTGTAGTTTACTGTCTGATGCTGCTCTTGACAAAAAACTGCGTTCTAATCGCCAAAAACTGAATAATTGCACAAATGGACTATTAGAAATTGAGTGTGTTCAGTAGCTTATTTGTAAAGTTTTGTTGCGCGAGTGTTTGTAATTGTGATCGCTCCCGCACTTGCGAACGGCAGTGTTGTCTATACTTTACACATAAGGATTAGGGGTATTCCCTGTAGCAACCCAAAGTTCCGGAGGTGACACATGAAACGCAAAAACGCTTCGTTACTCGGTAACGTGCTCATGGCTTTAGGGTTGGTGGTGATGGTGGGGGGTGTTGGTTACTCTATTTTAAACCAATTGCCGCAATTTAATCTGCCACAGTTTTTCGCACATGGTGCCGTGCTCAGTATTTTTGTAGGTGGTGTTCTGTGGTTGGCGGGAGCCAGAGTGGGCGGGCACGAGCAAATCAGTGACCGTTACTGGTGGGTACGCCATTATGACAAACGCTGTCGTCGCGGTGATACCACTCATCGTCATAACTAAATCGTTTCCCGGCAGAGAGGGCTGCGGTTTGAATACAAAGTCCTGGTTGAAAAACCAGGACTCTGCTTGTTCATTATCCTTGCATAGAACGCACTTTTATATTCGCTACGGAATATAAGAAACGTTATTCGAATAACCGATAATGTAACGTTTTAACCGCTCTATCCGCGTCTTCAGTGGGCAACAGGAAACACAGGTTGTCATTTGACGCGCCGTGGCAAATCATTCGCACCGTATGCCCTTCAAGCCAGGCAAAAACGTCTTTGCAAACCCCCGCCGCCTGAGTCAGCCGATTCCCCACCAAAGTCACCAATGCCAGTCCGGTTTCCACTTCCACACGACAGTGGGAGGATAATGCGGTAAACAATGCGCTGGTCAGTATATGATCTTCACCTGAGGTAGCGTGAGTTGCGTCCAGCGCCAGCGCAATACTGTTCTCTGAGGTTGTAACCAAATCCACCGTGACCGCGTGGCGAGCTAAAATGGCGAAGGACTGCGCCAGGAAAGAACCGGACGGTTGTGTCTCCAGACTATGTAATCGCAACAGCGTCTGTTTACGGCGCACGGCAAGCGCACGATAGCGAGGTGGGTTGTCGGTGGTGTTATGCACCAGCGTACCACCGGCAGCCGTATCCTTACTTGAGCCAACAAAGACCGGAATGCTTTTACGCATTGCCGGAAGCAGCGTAGCCGGGTGGAGGACCTTCGCACCAAAGGCGGCCATATCGCTGGCCTCGGAAAATGAGATGTGGTCAATCCGTTTGGCCCGCGGCGCAATGCGCGGATCGGTGGTGTAGATCCCTGCGACATCGGTCCAGATGTCCACGCGTGCGGCGTGAAGCGCCTCACCGAGAAGCGTCGCCGTGTAATCACTACCACCGCGTCCCAGCGTAGTGGTATGCCCTGCGGCATCCCGGCCGATAAACCCCTGGGTCACCATAATCGCTTGCTCAAGACGAGGGCGCAGGTGAGTCTCCACCAGGTGGTGCAACGAACTGAGTTCGGGTTCGGCGCAGCCGAAACTGGAGTTGGTACGCATCACGCTGCGGGCGTCAAACCACCCGGCCTCGGCATGCCGTTCACGTAAGACTTCAGTAAACAGTAAAGAGGACATCAGCTCGCCGTGACTGACCAATTCATCGCTTAGCGCATCAGACGGTGAAACGGTCGCCGTTTGTGCAAGATGGCGGATGTTGTTGAGAAGATTATCGATTTCCGTGCTGATAACGGACGGCTGGTTCAGGCGGGAAATAATGTTGTATTGGATGGCGCGTAAGGTCTCAAGCTTATCTAATTGTTGATGCGTTTCCAGACCTTCAGAAAGCTCGACCAGTAAGTTTGTAACGCCTGCTGAAGCAGACAGTACGACTAAACGGACATCTTGATCAGCAAGGACAATGCTGGCGCTTCGGTTCATCGCATCAAAATCAGCGACGCTGGTGCCGCCAAATTTGGCAACGACGGATGGTGGATAAATGCGAGTCATAACAATCTCATATCAGGGCGCCATAAAAGTATGGCTAGAAAATTTTCATTCTCGGCATAAGGGGAAACGGTGTTCGCCTTACGAAATGTCCGCCCGCGAACATTTCTGCTGACAACCCAGGGAATACCTGTTGTCGAAAACGCGTGTCGCCTGTACGCGTTACCGGGTGCTGCGCATTAATTTTATTTACATAGCCTGCAAATAAGCGCGCCATACTAAGTGATTTATATTTAGGGATCGACTTTTTTATTCGATTTATCGACAAATAAGTGAAAAATCATGTCGTAACAAGAAAACGCGTACATTATTAATGGTAAAAACGTGTAAAAAAATAATAAAAACATGAAAATTACATGGTTTTTATAACATCGTATGCGTTGCAATTGGCTACGGTAATTGTTAATTAAATAGATATATTTCTTTAGGATTTCGTAATGAAGGGTGGCTGTTACACTTTGAATTATAAAGAAAAAACACCCGCTAAATGTGTTGAAAAATAAATGATTGAGTCCAGGGCTAAAACAACATATATTAGCCGCGCTTTTTTACAGGTAACCCTTATAACCATTTATTCAATCAGGCGTTAATCTACACCTGGTTGTAGGAGTGATATGATGACGGATAAAGTCCGTATTGATACTTTAAGTGCTAATTCATTACCACAGAGCAATGATACCTTTTTAGCAAGACAGGCTGAGTTTGAATCTAATGTCCGCAGCTATCCACGTAAACTGCCATTAGCGATTGCCAAAGCACAGGGCGTCTGGATTACTGACGTAGAAAATAATCAATATCTTGATTGCCTGGCAGGTGCCGGAACCCTGGCGCTTGGTCATAATCATCCTGAAGTGCTGCAGAGCATTCAAAGTGTCATCACAAGCGGCTTACCGTTACATACGCTTGACCTTACCACACCGTTAAAAGATGAATTCTCATCGTATTTACTTTCTTTATTACCGGGCCAGGGCAAAGAGTATTGCCTGCAGTTCACCGGGCCGTCCGGTGCCGATGCCGTTGAAGCGGCGCTGAAGCTGGCGAAGAAAGTTACCGGCCGTTCCAGCATCATCAGCTTCTCCGGTGGCTACCACGGGATGACCCACGGCGCGCTGTCCGTGACCGGCAACCTGTCGCCGAAAGAAGCCGTCAGCAACATGATGGCGGAAGTGCAGTTTATGCCGTATCCGCACCAGTACCGTTGCCCGCTGGGTATCGGCGGCGACGCTGGCGTCAAAGCATTGACCTACTACTTCGAAAACCTGATCAACGACGTTGAGAGCGGCGTGCGTAAACCGGCTGCTGTGATCCTCGAAGCGGTGCAGGGCGAAGGCGGGGTAAACCCGGCTCCGATCGAGTGGCTGCAGCGTATTCGTAAAGTGACCCAAGAACACGGCATTCTGCTGATTATCGATGAAGTTCAGGCTGGCTTCGCGCGCACGGGTAAACTGTTCGCCTTCGAACACGCCGGTATTGAGCCGGATATCATCGTGATGTCCAAAGCGGTTGGCGGCGGTCTGCCACTGGCGGTACTGGGTATTAAAAAGCAGTTCGATGCGTGGGCTCCGGGCCATCACACTGGCACCTTCCGCGGCAACCAACTGGCGATGGCGACCGGTCTGACAACGCTGAAAATCCTCAAAGACGACAAGATTGCCGATAAAGTTGCTGCCCAGGGCGAGTGGCTGAAAGGCAAACTGACTGACCTGCAGAAACGTTACCCGGTTATCGGCCAGGTACGTGGTCTGGGCCTGATGATTGGTCTGGAAATCGTTAAGCCGAACGAAGCGCAGGATCACATGGGCTGCTACCCGGCCGATGGCGAGCTTTCCGCGCTGCTGCAGAAAAAATGTTTCGAAAACGGCCTGATTCTTGAGCGTGGCGGCCGTAACGGTTGCGTACTGCGTCTGCTGCCGTCTCTGTTGATCACCAACGCAGAGCTGGAGATTTTCCTCGATAAATTCGAAAATGCCCTGCTGGGCGCTGGCGTGAAGCCGGTTTAAACGGAGTTGGATCGAATGTCAGACGTAAATCCGATTCTGTCCGGCTCGGCACAAAGCATTGCTGCCTACCAGGACGCTATCGAGCAGAGTACGCAAGCGGTCGTTGAATGGTTGAAGCAACCTGAGATGTATCAGGGCAAAACCGTTGAGCAACTGCGCGAACGTATCAACCTGAATTTTACGTCTCAGGGCCTGGGCAACCAGGCCGCTATTGAGCGTGCGGTTGAATACTTTCTGAAAGACAGCTTGTTGGTTCACCATGCGCAGTGCGTGGCGCACCTGCACTGCCCGAGCCTGGTGATTAGCCAGGCGGCAGAAGTGCTGATCAACGCCACCAACCAGAGTATGGACTCCTGGGATCAGAGCCCGTCGGCGACCATCATTGAGATCAAACTGATCGAATGGTTGCGTGAGCAGGTGGGCTATGCGGCAGGCGACGCGGGCGTGTTCACTAGCGGTGGCACCCAGAGCAACCTGATGGGCCTGATGCTGGCGCGCGACGCCTTCTTTGCCCGCCAGGGGCATTCCATTCAGCAGAATGGTCTGACCGGCGACCTGAGCAAAATCAAAGTATTTTGCTCTGAAAGCGCGCACTTCTCTGTGCAGAAGAACATGGCGCTGATGGGGTTGGGTTACCGTTCCGTCACCCAGGTGAAGACCGATGCGTTCTCACGCATGGATCTGGCTGACCTGAAAGACAAGCTGGCCCAGGCGAAAGCCAACGGCGAACAGGTGATGGCGATTGTCGCCACTGCTGGTACTACCGATGCGGGTGCAATCGACCCGTTAGCGGACATTGCGGCGCTGGCGGCAGAACACCAGATCTGGATGCATGTGGATGCGGCATGGGGCGGGGCGTTACTGCTTTCTGAGCAGTATCGTCACTTCCTGAACGGCCTTGAACTGGCGGATTCCGTGACGCTGGACTTCCACAAACAGTTCTTCCAGACCATCAGCTGCGGCGCGTTCCTGCTGAAAGACGCGCGTCATTACGAGCTGATGCGTTACCAGGCGGCGTACCTGAACTCTGATTTTGATGAAGAGGCGGGCGTACCGAATCTGGTGTCGAAATCGCTGCAGACCACGCGCCGTTTTGACGCGCTGAAGCTGTGGATGGGGCTCGAAGCGCTGGGCAAAAAGCAGTATGCCGAAATCATTGATAACGGCGTAACGCTGGCGCGTGATGTGGCTGCGTTTGTGAAAACTCAGCCACACCTGGAACTGGTGATGGAGCCGCAGCTGGCAAGCGTGCTGTTCCGTTTCCGTCCGCACAGTGGCGACATGGCGTTCGTTGCGCTGTTGAACCAGCGTATTGGCGACGTTCTGCTGGCTTCTGGTAGCGCCAACGTTGGCGTGACCGAAGCAGATGGCGTAACCTGCCTGAAGCTGACGCTGCTGAACCCAACGGTGTGTCTGGAGGATGTCAAAGTCCTGCTGGCAAGCGTGAAAGCGACAGCTGAGCAACTGTTGAACGCGTAAGCAATAAGCTGATTATAAAAATGGCTCCCACACACGGGAGCCATTTTTTTGCCTGTCATTTGTAGTCTGGCGGCGCTTCGCCTGGCCGGGCTACACGTCAGCTGATATCTGCCAGCGCGGCGTCTTTATTCGGGAAGAACGTCAGGCGTCCGGCAATCGGCTGAATGCCCGCGCGCGCCATGGTACGTAACGGCTGGAATTCCAGATTACTGATCCGCAGTTCACACCCTTCCGGGAGGCGTTTTACAAAACGCTGGAAAGCGTCCAGACCACCGGCATCCAGTACCGGGACCGCGTCCCACTTTAAGACCACAATACGTTTACCTGCAATACGCGATTCGAGATCGGTAAATAATCCCTCCGCAGCGGCAAAGAAAAGTGGGCCAATAACGCGCAGCACCAGCACATCGTCAGGTACGTCTACGTTGACCGGCGCCAGACGCGTCATGCGCGCGATACGACGCATAAACAGCAGGGAGGCGAGAACGATACCGACGCTGATGGCGATCACCATGTCGAATAGCACCGTCAGCGACATACACATAAGCATGACGATGATGTCGTCTTTTGGCGCATGACGCAGCAGATCCACCACTTTATGCGCTTCACTCATGTTCCATGCCACCATTAGCAGCAGGGCGGCCATGGCGGAAAGCGGTAACCAGGAAAGCAGCGGCGCAAGCACCAGCAGGGCGAGGATCACCAGAATCGCGTGGATGACCGCTGAAATTGGTGAGGTCGCCCCGGCGCGGACGTTTGCCGCAGAACGGGCAATTGCCGCCGTGGCGGTGATACCACCGAAGAACGGTGCCACGATGTTACCCAGGCCCTGGCCAATCAGCTCACTGTTGGCTTTATGCTTGGTGCCGGTCATCCCATCGAGCACGACGGCGCACAGTAGAGATTCAATCGCCCCGAGCATCGCCATGGAGAAGGCGGCCGGTAACAGCGCCTGTAACGAACTCCAGCTCAGGGTAAAGTTTGACTCCGGCATGTCCCACGGTAATACCAGTTGCGGGAGCAACTGCGGGATACCGTTACCCTGCGAGCCATCAGCCAGAATGTAGTGGAACTGAGAACCGATGGTGGCGACATGGCCACCGGTCAGGTTCACAATCCCCATTACCGCACAGCCTGCCAGCAGCGCAGGAAGGTGGCCCGGTAGTCGGATCCCCAGACGAGGCCAGAAAATCAGGATCCCCAGCGTCACCACGCCAATTGCGGCATCGCCAACGTTGAGGGTTGGCAGAGCCATAAACAGTGCGCCGACCTTTTGCAGGTAGTGCTCCGGGACATGGGCCATTTGCAGACCGAGAAAATCTTTAATCTGCATGGTACCGATGGTGATACCAATACCCGATGTAAAACCTAACGTAACGGATACCGGAATATATTCGATCAGGCGACCAAAACGGGCGAGGCCGAAAAGGATCAGGAATATCCCGGACATTAGCGTTGCGACCAGCAGGCCTGCCAGCCCAAACTGTTGCGACACCGGATACAGAATCACCACGAAGGCGGCAGTTGGTCCAGATACGCTAAAACGTGAGCCACCGGTAAGGGCGATAACAATCCCAGCCACGGCTGAGGTATACAAGCCGTACTGCGGCGCAACGCCACTGCCTATTGCCAGGGCCATCGCCAGCGGAATGGCAATGATCCCAACGGTGATCCCGGCGATCAGGTCGCGGGTAAAGCGAGAAGCGGTATATTTTTCTTTCCAACAAGCGTCGATGAGGGCGCGGAAAGGCATCACATGTGAGGAAAATAATCTGTTCACAATAATGTTTCATCCATGAGCGCATCATCTGTCAACTAAATGGCAGGTGAAGGAGGCATAAGTCATACAAATAGATGTTGCAGATAAAAAAACCCGCCGCAGCGGGTTTTTGAGCCGGGCTCGATTAATGCTCGAACATAGCAGAGATGGATTCTTCGTTGCTGATACGACGAATCGCTTCGGCCAGCATACCCGACAGGGTCAATGTACGCACGTTTGGCAGTGCTTTGATTTCGTCAGTCAGTGGAATAGTGTCACAGACAACGACTTCATCAATCACTGAATTGCGCAGGTTGTTTGCCGCATTACCTGAGAAGATCGGGTGGGTAGCGTAAGCAAATACGCGTTTTGCACCACGTTCTTTCAGTGCTTCTGCTGCTTTACACAGCGTACCGCCAGTATCGATCATATCATCAACCAGCACGCAGTCACGACCTGCAACGTCACCAATAATATGCATCACCTGAGAAACGTTCGCGCGCGGGCGTCGTTTGTCGATGATAGCCATGTCGGTATCGTTCAGCAGTTTAGCGATAGCGCGGGCACGCACGACGCCACCGATGTCCGGAGAAACCACAATCGGGTTGTCCAGATTCAGCTGCAGCATGTCTTCTAACAGGATCGGGCTACCGAATACGTTATCAACCGGTACGTCAAAGAAGCCCTGGATCTGTTCAGCATGCAGGTCAACGGTGAGGACGCGGTCAACGCCAACGCTGGACAGGAAATCAGCGACGACTTTAGCAGTAATCGGTACACGAGCGGAACGTACGCGACGATCCTGACGTGCATAGCCGAAGTAAGGAATAACGGCGGTGATACGGCCTGCGGAAGCACGGCGCAGCGCATCAACCATAACGACCAATTCCATCAGGTTGTCGTTAGTAGGGGCACAAGTGGACTGGATGATGAAAATATCACCACCGCGTACATTTTCATTAATTTGTACGCTGACTTCGCCGTCGCTAAAGCGACCTACAGCGGCGTCGCCGAGTGAAGTGTACAGGCGGTTGGCAATACGTTGTGCTAGTTCCGGGGTGGCGTTACCAGCAAAAAGCTTCATATCAGGCACGAGAAGAACCTCAGGCATGCGTCCATTGGTGGAAAGAATCTGCCGAAAACTGTGCGGGCCAGGCAGTATCCTCTCCATGCGGTGTATTAAAGAGCGCGATGCAACGTCTGGAACAGGGTGACGTTGTCACCGCAACTCAGCTTGCCCGGCTTACTCGTCATCTTTCACGTTTCATGTGTGCTGGCATATTTCGCCATCTTCCTGAAACCCGAATGATTTAGAGTAACGCTCTGTGCAATGGGGAGAGGTTGACACCTTTCGCCACAAAGCCTTTGAGCCATTCCGGGGCTTGCTCAAGCACCTGGCGAGCACGAGACTCAGTGTCAAATTCAGCAAAGACACAAGCCCCTGTACCAGTCAGGCGCGACGGCGCGTATTCTAACAGCCAGGAAAGCGCCGCATCAACCTCGCGAAAACGTTTTCTTGCGATAACCTCGCAATCATTGCTGAATTCACATTTTAGTAACGTTTTTATTGACCTTTTTGGCGTGTTGCGCGGGAGGTCGGGATCTTTAAAAATCACCGGCGTAGGAATACTGACTCCCGGGTGGGCGACCAGATACCATTTTTCCTCTGGCTCGACCGGCGTCAGAATTTCACCTACGCCTTCGGCAAAGGCCGAATGGCCGCGCACGAATACGGGAACGTCCGCCCCCAGCGTTAAGCCGAGTCCTGCCAGTTCATCAACCGAAAGTCCGCACTGCCAAAGGTGATTCAGCGCCACCAGGACGGTAGCCGCATTCGACGAACCTCCGCCAAGACCGCCGCCCATCGGCAGGCGTTTTTCGATACTGATGTCGGCGCCGCTCCCTTTGGGAAGGCGATCGCTTTCAGACGCCGCCTTCATCAGCAAGCGCGCCGCACGGACAATGAGATTGTCTTCATGTGCAACGCCTTCCACCGGCGTTAACAGGCGGATTTCGCCGTCGCCACGCAGCGCAATACCTAACGTGTCGCCATAATCAAGAAACTGGAATAGCGTTTGCAAAGTGTGATAACCGTCCGCACGCTGCCCGGTGATGTATAAAAACAGATTCAGTTTTGCCGGAGAGGGCCAGTGGGTCATCATTTCACAATCCAGTTATCCATTTTCAGCTTAATACGCTGATCGCCGTCGGACAGTTCCATGTTTGCCGGCATCGCAGGCTTAATTTTGCTGTCGTAGGCGCTATAGACCACTTTCCAGTTTTTACCGTCTTTGCTGTAGTTCACTTCACTCAGACGATACTGATCGTCGAGTTTGTAATCGCTGGCGTCTCCCGGCAGGCCAAGGATCCACTGGCGCAGGCTATTCAATGGAATAGGCATGCCGGTCAGTTTACCAATCATCTCTTCGGCGTCGTCAGCGGTGTAGTGCTTGCCTTTGTTATCGACAAGTTCGACGTTGCCCGGCTGGGCATTGAGTTCCAGTTCAGTGCTGCCCAGGGGATTGGTCAGCAGGAGACGATAGCGATCCTGTCCGGTTTGTTGCCAGAAAAAGCGGGCATAGACTTTCTGTTGATCGGAAATATACGCAAACGCACCGCGCGTCTGATATTGGTTCAGGGCGCGTACTTCCTGCTGGTGCTGGCGCCACTGTGGAGAGTCAGGGCTTTTGCCGGGACCTTTCGGCGCGTTGAGCGTACAGGCGGTAAGAGCCAGGGCCGCCAACGGCAGCAGGCGAATCAGGCGAAAATCAGGCAGGGTCATAATGATGACAAATCCTTGAGATACGTTGCAGTTATAACTCTTAATGCTAGCGCCGCCATCATACATCGTCTACGTTCAAGTTATCTTAAATCGCTCAAATTTGTGCACTAAGCTATTACTCCAAAAGGGGGCAGTCTCTTTTATTGACCGCACGCATCCTGTATGATGCACCCAGTCTAACCTTATCAACGCTGGTACTATTCCCGCACACATGACCCTTTTAGCGCTTGGTATTAACCATAAAACGGCACCTGTATCGCTGCGAGAACGCGTAACGTTTTCGCCGGATACGCTCGATCAGGCGCTGGACAGCCTGCTTGCGCAGCCAATGGTGCAGGGCGGGGTGGTGCTGTCGACGTGTAACCGTACAGAACTGTATCTCAGCGTTGAAGAGCAGGATAACCTGCAAGAAGCGCTGGTTCGCTGGCTGTGCGATTACCATAATCTTAATGAAGAAGACTTGCGCAATAGCTTGTACTGGCACCAGGACAACGACGCCGTCAGTCATTTGATGCGTGTTGCCAGCGGTCTGGATTCGCTGGTGCTTGGTGAACCGCAGATTCTGGGGCAGGTGAAAAAAGCTTTTGCGGATTCGCAAAAAGGTCACCTGAACGCCAGTGCGCTGGAGCGCATGTTCCAGAAATCATTCTCTGTCGCTAAACGTGTACGTACAGAAACAGACATCGGTGCCAGCGCCGTGTCCGTGGCTTTTGCCGCCTGTACGCTGGCGCGGCAAATATTTGAATCGCTCTCCACGGTGACCGTGCTGTTAGTGGGCGCAGGCGAAACCATTGAGCTGGTGGCGCGACACCTGCGTGAGCATCAAGTGAAGAAGATGATCATCGCCAACCGTACCCGCGAGCGGGCGCAGGTGCTGGCGGATGAAGTCGGCGCCGAAGTGATTTCGCTGAGTGATATCGACGCGCGTTTACAGGATGCCGATATTATTATCAGTTCTACCGCCAGCCCGCTGCCGATTATCGGCAAAGGAATGGTGGAGCGCGCGCTTAAAAATCGCCGTAATCAACCTATGCTGCTGGTGGATATCGCCGTACCGCGCGATGTCGAGCCGGAAGTGGGTAAGTTGTCCAACGCCTATCTGTACAGCGTTGACGACCTGCAAAGCATCATTTCGCATAACCTGGCCCAGCGCAAAGCGGCGGCCGTGGAAGCCGAAACCATTGTGGCGCAGGAAACCAGCGAATTTATGGCCTGGCTACGCGCTCAGGGCGCAAGTGAAACTATCCGCGAGTATCGCAGTCAGTCAGAACAGATCCGTGATGAACTGACTGCCAAAGCGTTGGCCGCTCTTCAACAGGGTGGTGATGCGCAAGCCATTATGCAGGATCTGGCCTGGAAACTGACCAACCGCTTGATCCATGCACCAACCAAATCACTTCAACAGGCCGCCCGTGACGGGGATAGTGAGCGCCTGAATATTCTGCGCGACAGCCTCGGGCTGGAGTAGCAGCACACCAATCTTATTTTTTACAGGGTGCATTTACGCCTATGAAGCCTTCTATCGTTGCCAAACTGGAAGCCCTGCATGAACGCCATGAAGAAGTTCAGGCGCTGCTCGGGGATGCGGGTACTATCGCAGACCAGGAACGCTTTCGTGCACTGTCGCGCGAATATGCGCAATTAAGCGATGTATCTCGCTGTTTTACGGACTGGCAACAGGTTCAGGAAGATATCGAGACGGCTCAGATGATGCTCGACGATCCTGAAATGCGTGAAATGGCGCAGGATGAACTGCGTGAAGCAAAAGATAAATGCGAGCAGCTGGAGCAACATCTGCAGGTTCTGCTGTTGCCTAAAGATCCTGATGACGAACGTAACGCCTTCCTCGAAGTGCGTGCGGGAACCGGTGGTGATGAGGCCGCGCTGTTTGCCGGCGATCTGTTCCGCATGTACAGCCGTTACGCTGAATCGCGTCGCTGGCGGGTAGAGATCATGAGCGCCAGCGAAGGCGAACATGGCGGGTTTAAAGAAGTCATTGCTAAAATTAGCGGCGAAGGCGTGTACGGTCGACTGAAATTTGAGTCCGGTGGGCATCGCGTGCAGCGCGTACCTGCGACGGAGTCACAGGGCCGTATTCACACCTCGGCCTGTACGGTCGCGGTCATGCCGGAACTGCCGGATGCCGAACTGCCGGACATCAACCCGGCCGATCTGCGTATTGATACCTTCCGCTCATCAGGCGCAGGGGGTCAGCACGTTAACACCACCGACTCCGCAATCCGTATTACCCACTTGCCGACTGGTATCGTAGTGGAATGCCAGGACGAACGTTCGCAGCATAAAAACAAAGCGAAAGCGATGTCGGTGCTGGGGGCGCGAATTCGTGCCGCCGAAGTGGCAAGACGTCAACAGGCAGAAGCCTCTGAGCGTCGCAATCTGTTGGGCAGTGGCGATCGCAGCGATCGCAACCGTACCTATAACTTCCCGCAGGGTCGCGTGACCGATCACCGCATTAACCTGACGCTCTACCGTCTGGATGAAGCGATGGAAGGCAAACTGGATATGCTCATTGAGCCGATTGTCCAGGAATACCAGGCCGACCAACTGGCGGCGTTGTCCGAGCAGGATTAATGGATTATCAGCACTGGCTGCGTGAAGCGATAAGCCAATTACAGGCAAGTGAAAGCCCGCGCCGTGACGCCGAGATTTTGCTCGAGTTTGTTACCGGTAAGGGACGCACCTTTATTTTGGCTTTCGGTGAAACGGTATTAACCGAGGCGCAGCGTCAACAGCTCGACACATTACTGGAGCGCCGTCAGCGGGGTGAGCCGGTGGCGCATTTAACCGGCGTGCGGGAGTTCTGGTCGCTGCCGCTGTTTGTGTCTCCGGCTACGCTTATCCCTCGTCCGGATACTGAGTGTCTGGTGGAACAGGCGCTGGCTCGCCTGCCGGCCTCAGCGTGCCGCATTCTCGACTTGGGAACCGGCACGGGCGCCATTGCGCTGGCACTGGCAACCGAACGTCCGGATTGCGCGGTAACGGCGGTTGACCGCATGCCGGATGCTGTTGCGCTGGCCACTCGCAACAAACAGCATTTGGGCATCGACAATGTTTGCGTGCTGCAAAGCAACTGGTTCAGCGCTTTGCAGGGACAGCAGTTTGACATGATTGTCAGCAATCCGCCGTATATCGACGAACAGGATCCGCACCTGGCGCAAGGCGATGTACGCTTTGAACCTCTGTCGGCACTGGTGGCGGGCGATCGGGGACTGGCGGATATTGTGCATATCATTGACCAGTCTCAGCGCGTGTTAACGCCCGGCGGCTATCTGTTGCTGGAACATGGCTGGCAGCAGGGGCAGGCCGTCCGGGACGTCTTTACTCGTGCGGGTTACCAGGCGGTTGCAACCTGCCGTGATTATGGCGGCAACGAGCGAATTACGCTTGGACGCATCCCATCATGAGTACCTTCAGTGTGTTACTCAACATTCATCTCATCAGTATTGCGCTTTCCGTTGGCTTGCTGACGTTGCGTTTTTGGTGGCGTTACACCGACTCGCGTCTTGCCTGCGCACGCTGGACGCGCATTGTGCCACCGGTTGTGGATACCGTTTTATTACTCAGCGGCGTGGCGTTAATGGTTAAAGCGCACATCCTGCCATTCACTGAGCACGGGACATGGCTGACTGAAAAGCTGTTTGGGGTTATCATTTACATCGTTTTGGGTTTTATTGCGCTCGATTATCGTCGGGCGCGCAGTCAGCAGGCGCGATTAGTCGCATTTCCGCTGGCGCTGGTGGTGCTGTACATCATCATTAAACTCGCCACCACAAAAATACCGTTACTGGGGTAAGCATGAGGTCGTTAGCTGATTTCGAATTTAATAAAGCGCCATTGTGTGATGGGATGATCCTGGCGTCGGAGTCTATCCGTCTGGATTTTCCAACACAAACTGTCTACGACGAACTGGAACGTCTGGTCAGTCTGGCGCAAGAAGAAATTAGCCAGCTCCTGTCTCAGGATGAGCAACTGGAAAAACTGCTGGCACTTTTTTACGGCGAATGGGGATTTACGGATACCCACGGCGTCTATCGTCTTTCTGATGCACTCTGGCTTGACCAGGTACTGAAAAATCGGCAGGGCAGCGCCGTGTCTCTGGGGGCGATCTTATTGTGGATTGCCAACAGACTGGAGCTGCCGCTGGTACCGGTGATTTTCCCGACGCAACTGATCCTTCGTATTGAGTCGCTCGATGGTGAAATGTGGCTAATCAATCCATTCAATGGCGAAACGTTAAATGAGCACACGCTGGAAGTGTGGTTGAAGGGGAATATCAGCCCGGTCGCGGAGCTGTTTAACGAAGACCTGGATGAAGCGGATAACGCGGAAGTGATCCGCAAACTGCTCGACACGCTGAAATCATCACTGATGGAAGAGCGGCAAATGGAGCTGGCGCTGCGTGCCAGTGAAGCACTATTGCAGTTTAATCCTGAAGATCCGTATGAAATTCGCGATCGTGGTTTAATATACGCGCAACTCGAGTGCGAACATGTTGCGCTGACAGATTTAAGTTATTTCGTTGAACAGTGTCCGGAAGACCCGATCAGCGAAATGATTCGTGCGCAAATTAATACTATTTCGCACAAACAAATTGTATTGCATTGATTAATCACACTTTACCTACCGTTTAAGGCGATCCTATGAAACAAAAAGTGGTTAGCATTGGCGACATCAACGTGGCAAATGACCTGCCGTTCGTGCTGTTTGGCGGAATGAACGTGCTGGAATCCCGCGATCTGGCGATGCGCATTTGTGAGCACTACGTAACCGTTACTCAAAAGCTGGGTATCCCTTACGTGTTTAAAGCCTCCTTTGATAAAGCCAACCGTTCTTCCATCCACTCTTACCGTGGACCGGGCCTTGAAGAAGGGATGAAAATCTTCCAGGAACTGAAACAGACTTTTGGCGTAAAAGTGATCACCGACGTTCACGAAGCCAGCCAGGCACAGCCTGTTGCTGATGTGGTGGATGTGATTCAGCTTCCGGCATTCCTTGCTCGTCAGACCGATCTGGTGGAAGCAATGGCGAAAACCGGTGCCGTTATCAACGTGAAGAAACCGCAGTTCATCAGCCCGGCTCAGATGGGCAACATCGTGGATAAATTCCATGAAGGTGGCAACGATAAGGTTATTCTGTGCGACCGTGGTGCGAACTTTGGTTATGACAACCTGGTTGTGGACATGCTGGGCTTCAGCGTGATGAAGAAAGTCTCCGGCAACTCACCGGTGATTTTTGACGTTACCCATGCGCTGCAGTGCCGCGATCCGTTTGGCGCAGCAAGCGGTGGTCGTCGGGCGCAGGTTACCGAACTGGCGCGTGCCGGTATGGCGGTTGGTCTGGCAGGTCTGTTTATTGAAGCGCATCCGGATCCAGCCAATGCGAAATGCGATGGTCCATCCGCGCTGCCGCTGGCGAAGCTGGAACAGTTCCTGACGCAGATTAAAGCGATTGATGACCTGGTGAAAAGCTTCGACGAGCTGGATACCGAGAACTAAGAGAGTGTGACAGGCCGGAATTTCCCTCCGGCCTGCTATTTGAAAAGGGTATAAAGGTCGCCGTCAGGCACCAGACGCGCCATCGATTGTGTTATATCGGCAGAAAAGAAAACGGCCCTGAAGAGGACCGTGCGGTACGTCTAAAATAATAATCAGGCAAATATTGTCATCAGATAGGCGATAAACAGTGCCAGATGCGCTGCACCGTTAAGCACATTGGTGCGTCCGGTGGAGAAAGAGATCTGACACAGAACCAGTGATGAAACCATCACAATCATCTCTGGCGCACCCAGCGCAAACATCAAATCATTCCCGGTTGCCCATGCAATCAGCGTCACCACCGGTACGGTCAGCGAAATTGTGGCTAACACCGAACCGAAGAATAAATTCATTGCCCGCTGTACCTGATTGCTCAGAACCGCTTTCAGTGCGCCCAGTCCTTCAGGCGAGAGGATCAGTAACGCGACCAGGAAACCCGTAAATGCGACTGGCGCATTCAGTTCAGTCAGCAAGGTCTCAAGCGGGCTGGCGTTCATCTTGGTCACGGCGATAACAGCGATCAGATGAATGATAAGCCAGGCGGCGTGCCACAGATTGCTGTGCGCTGACGGCTTACCGTGATGCGGGTCGTCGTCGTCACCCTCGTCTTCATGCTCGTAAATGAACAGACTTTGGTGCGTTTTAGTTTGAATCAGCAAAAATACGCCGTACATCGCCGCAGAAATTAACGCCACCAACAGCGCCTGCGCGGTAGTGAAATTTGCCCCCGGCAACGCCATCGGGAATACCAGTACAATAATGGCCAGTGGGAACAGGGCGATTAAATACTGCTTAATACCAAATAGGTTCATATACTGAGTGGCAAATTTACGGCCACCTAACAGTAATGAAAAACCGACCAGACCCCCGGTTACGATCATAATGATTGAATACAGCGTATCGCGCATGAGCGTAGGTGCGGCATCGCCGGTTGCCATTAATGCGGAGATTAAGCTGACTTCAAGAATAACAACGGACAAACTGAGGATCAGCGACCCATAGGGTTCGCCAAGTCGATGCGCTAATACGTCCGCATGACGGACAACGCTGAATGCGCTGCTTAATATACCAATAAGGGCCAGCGCATTAATACCGATGACCACTGGTAGTGACTGACTGCTCCCCCAGAAGAACAGTACTACCAGCGCCAAAATCGGGAAGACGAGAGAGGTCTCCTTGTGGCGGGTTTTTACCGCCTCATGTGCTTGTGTCATTGCATTAATTCTCCATCTCTGCAGGTATTTATAATTATAAAAAGTATTAAAGAATGTAAAAAATAACAGAAAACGTGGTTTTGTAGGTGACATTTTACGAAATTTTACTACATCACCTGTTTTCCCTCTCAAAGCGGCCAAAAACCAATTTCTTGTTTATAGACTGTTTAATTAACAGAAGGTTAGGTAAAGAAAATTTCTAAAAATGTCCATTATTGGCGTCTCGCCGCATTGTTAACCACACTTAAGGTTTAGCCTAAAAAGAGGAGTTCACAATGCCTTATAAATCTAAAAGCGACCTGCCTGACAGCGTGCAGCACGTTCTGCCAGCCCATGCTCAGGACATTTATAAAGAAGCTTTCAACAGCGCCTGGGAACAGTATAAAGACAAATCTGACCGACGTGACGATGCCACCCGAGAAGAGACTGCACATAAGGTGGCGTGGGCCGCGGTTAAAAATGATTACCAAAAAGGTGATGATGGTAAATGGCATAAAAAGACGTAACAGTATCAATTATAATGCCTTTATAAACTCGCTTGCATCAGGCGTTAGCGAATCGTGCTACGCCGCGCGGTTACTGGCTTGCAAGCGAGCGGTGAATTGCCTATTGTCCAGCTATTGGTTTCAAAATGAGCAGTAAAAAAGCCCGGAAGGCGTCAAAAAAGTTGTCGCAGGGAAGCAGCAGTGGCGGAGGTGTATGGTGTTAACGCGTGATTTTTTATTGAATGCCGACTGTAAGACGGCATTTGGTGCTATTGAAGAATCACTACTCTGGTCAGCGGAACAACGTGCAGCCTCACTGGCCGCCACGCTCGCTTGTCGACCAGATGATGGACCGGTGTGGATCTTCGGTTATGGATCGTTGATGTGGAACCCGGCCTTAGAGTTTGAAGAGTCCTGTACCGGCACATTAGTCGGCTGGCACCGTGCATTTTGTCTGCGCCTGACGGCGGGGCGAGGAACGGCGTGTCAGCCAGGACGCATGCTGGCCCTGAAAGAGGGCGGACGCACCACCGGTGTGGCCTACCGTTTGCCGGACGCGTCGCTGGAACAAGAGCTTTCTCTGTTGTGGAAGCGAGAAATGATCACCGGATGCTATCTGCCGACCTGGTGCCAGTTGGCGCTTGATGACGGCCGTACGGTGAACGCGCTGGTGTTTATTATGGATCCGCGCCATCCGCTGTTTGAGTCAGACACGCGCGCGCAGGTGATCGCGCCGCTTATTGCCGCGGCCAGCGGACCTTTAGGCACTAATGCCCAGTATCTGTTCTCGCTGGAACAAGAGCTGGTCAAGCTAGGGATGCAGGATGATTGTCTTAATGATCTGGTGATCACGGTCAAACGATTGTTGGGAGAGAACCTGCCGGAAGGCGTTATGCGGCCAGGGTTTGCCTGAACCCGGCGTGGAATTGTATGCCCGAAAGCAAGGTGCTTTTCGGGCATGTCACGCTTAGGCTGCAATATAACTTATCGAATGCTCAAGCGACTGACTGTGGCTGTCGATCAGCACGTTCCAGACGCCGGTATAGGGCACGGTCAACCATGCGTTATCACGATCCTGCACGCTTAAGATGTCGGACTGCGTGTCTTTGACGTGATTTTTTTCGCTCATCAGGTGGATGTGACAGCGCTCGGAACAGCGCACAACCACCGTATCGCCACCAAATAACTTTAAACTTGCCTTCACTAATGCCATTTTTCACCCCGTTCTTGAAAACAACGTACTTTCTCTCGAAAGTGCTGCGTGATGTTGTTCACATTTCACTCATTGCATAACACCAAAGGGGGAGCAACAGGATGCTGATTTTGATCAAAAAATGGCATAACGATTAAACAAAAGTGACAAAACACCTAAAAAGGGTTGAACGGGCGTGCTAACGTTCAACGAAACCGCACCCATCAAATATTAAATCCGGAAATTATCGACACTTTCAGTGCGCTTGCCTGAAAACGGTATATCAGAAGGTCAACACTTTATCTGCAGCCAGCGTCCATTGAGCCAGTTCTACCAGCGTGCCGACGGCCACCCCATCAATTAACGGCAGCGCCGTGATCCCGCGACCATCGGTGCAGGTTTTGCACAGTTTTACCGGAACATTTTGCGCTGTCAGGATCTCCAGCATTTGCTGAATATTGTAGCCCTCCGCGGGTTTCTGACCACGTAATCCTGCGGTTACGGCGTCAGACATTAAAAACAGACGCAGGTCGAGAGCGGCTTCCTGTTCGCGCAGGGCGATAGCCAGACGCAGGCTGCTAAATAACGATTCGCTTCCATAAGCCGCTCCGTTCGCGACGATCACTATCTTTTGCATTTTTACTCCTGTTACTGCATGTAAGCGTTAATAACCGACACGTATGTTACACCTATTTCTCAATGCCAGGATAATGCCGAAAAAAGGGGGAGGGGCTGAAAATCAACGCTGAACACGTTATGGTTTAAGATAAGTATGCCACTGTGGCTAATTGATGTAAGAAACCACTAACGATTTGAGCCGTATTATCTGTTCTTCTCTTGCTATATTCGCACTCTTGCCGCTGGCAGGCGGTACTGCTAACGCGCAGTCGTCCTTTGTGCACCAGGCTGAAAACCCTTTCGATAACAATAGTGATGGCTTGCCCGATCTTGGCATGGCCCCGGAGTCGCGGGCAGGCGAAAAGCATTTTGCCGAAATGGTCAAAGCGTTTGGTGAAGCCAGCATGACTGATAACGGGCTTGATACCGGTGAACAGGCGAAGCAGTTTGCGTTTGGCCAGGTGCGAGATACGGTCAGCGAACAGGTGAATCAGCAACTGGAATCCTGGCTTTCTCCCTGGGGAAACGCCAGCATCGGGTTGCAGGTGGATAACGAAGGCAGTTTTACCGGGAGTCGGGGAAGCTGGTTTGTGCCGTGGCAGGACAATCAACGTTATCTTACCTGGAGCCAGCTAGGAGTGACGCAACAGGACGACGGCTTAGTCAGTAATGCAGGGATTGGGCAACGTTGGGTACGCGACGGTTGGTTACTGGGTTACAACACCTTTTATGACAACTTACTGGATGAAAATCTGCCCCGGGGAGGCCTCGGCGCAGAGGCGTGGGGCGAATATTTGCGCTTATCCGCTAACTATTATCAACCGTTGTCTTCCTGGCAGGATCGTTTTGCAACCCAGCAACAACGGATGGCCCGCGGCTACGATCTGACCGCGCAAATGCGGATGCCGTTCTATCAACACCTCAATACCAGCGTCAGCGTGGAACAGTATTTTGGCGACCGGGTGGATCTATTTCATTCGGGAACCGGGTATCACAATCCGGTGGCGGTGAACCTCGGGCTGAGCTATACACCGGTGCCGCTAATCACGGTGACAGCGCAGCATAAGCAGGGGGAAAGCGGCATTAGCCAGAATAACCTCGGCTTAACCCTTAGTTACCGTTTTGGCGTGCCGTTAAAAAAACAGTTGATGGTCAGTGAGGTGGCGAACAGCCGTTCACTGCGCGGCAGTCGTTATGATGATCCGCAGCGTAACAATTTGCCGACGCTGGAGTATCGTCAGCGTAAAACGCTGTCGGTATTTTTGGCCACGCCACCCTGGGATCTCAAACCGGGAGAGACGGTGGCGCTGAAGCTGCAGGTGCGTAGTTTGCATGGGATCCGCCACCTGACGTGGCAGGGCGATACTCAGGCGTTGAGCTTAACGGCTGGCAGCAATAACCGAAGCGCGCAGGGCTGGACGATTATTATGCCGAAGTGGGACAGCAGAGAAGGTGCGACGAACCGCTGGCGGTTGTCTGTGGTGGTAGAAGATGAGCAGGGCCAGCGTGTCTCTTCCAATGAGATCACGCTATCACTGACCGAACCGTTTACTACCGTTTCGGAAAATGATCCTCGTTAACAATGACGCATGCGCGCGTTATCAGAAAATACGTTCCTGGTGCACCCATACCGCGGCTTCAACACGTGATTTGAGCTTCATTTTCTTCAGCATATGCTTCACGTGAACTTTTACCGTGCTTTCGGTGATGTCCAGGCGGCGGGCGATCATCTTGTTAGGCAGACCCTGGGCGATGAGCTTAAGAATATCGCGTTCGCGCGGCGTCAGTTGGGTAACATCACGGTCGGACGTTGCACGATTGGCGCGTAGGCTGGCGGCCAGAACCGGCGTTAAGGCTTCGCTCAGCACCATTTCACCGGCAGCCGCTTGCTGCAATGCTTTCAGCAAATCTTCCGGCTCCATATCTTTCAGCAGATAACCGTCGGCACCGCGCTTCAGTGCAGTAACCACGTCTTCTTCATGGTTGGATACGCTAAACACGACGATACGGCCTGACAGTGATTTCTCACGCAGCTTGTCGAGTGTTTCCAAACCGTTCATGCCAGGCATGTTGAGATCAAGAAGGATCAGATCGGGATCAAGGGATTCTGCCAGCTCGATACCCTGCTCACCATTGCTGGCTTCGCCGACAACGGTGATATCGGGCGCCATGCTGACAAGCTGTTTTACACCGGTTCGCAGCATCGGATGATCGTCGATCAACAGGATGGTTGCCGGTTCCAGATTACTCATGGGTATCTCCTTGGACTTCTGTGAAGTTTGTTTCGGGAATAAAAGTGACAGCAACTTCAGTACCGCCTGTCTCGCGACGGCGTACACGGCAATCGCCGCGCAAGCTTTGCGCACGGTCGCGCATGATTATCATGCCGTAGTGGTTACTGCGTTCGGCGTTTTCCGGTACGCCGCAGCCGTTATCTTGCACTGTAAGTTTGACCTGCTTACCATTTTGCACCACCGTCACGACTACTTCATCGGCCTGAGAGTGTTTGAGGGCGTTGCTCAGGGCTTCGCGTGCAATTTGTAGCAGGTGAATCGCCTGATGCGAAGGGACCAGACGCGGTGGCAGCTGATAATCCAGCTTAACCGTAAAACCAAAACGCGCGCTGTATTCCTGACAGCTGGCTTCCAGCGCCGGTCTTAATCCAGGTTCCGTCAGCTGTAAACGGAATGTCGTTAACAGCTCGCGCAGTTGCGCCCAGGAGGCGTTCAACTCGTTACGAATCTGACTGAGCAGCTCGCGGCAGTTATCTGAAAGCGCATCGCCCTGCATCTGCAAACAGCTCACCTGCATCTTCATACAGGAGAGCGATTGTGCAATAGAATCATGAAGTTCGCGCGCAATGGTGGCACGCTCTTCCATCACGATCAACTGCTGCTGACGCTCCTGATGCCTGTCGAGTGCAAGCGTTGCGGTCAGTTGCTCAACCAGGGTATCAACCAGTTGCTGCTGATCGTGGCTGAGATGGCGTCCGTACGGCAAAGTCGCGAGCAGGATACCATACTGGGTATGGGCATCGGTTAGCCGCCATTTCAGTGTGATACCGCCGTCAATGGCGGGTAGCGTACCGCGCGGACACAAATGGCAGCCTTTCTCATCACAACTGACATTGGACTGGCAGGTAAATTCCTGATGATTATCTTCATCTTCCAGGTCATAGACCCGCAGTTCAATATCATGCAGCAGGGTCAAATTTTGCAGGCCGTTCAGTACCGGAGAGAGGCGTTCGCACAACGGCACCTGAGAGTGCAGACGGCGGTTGGCTTGCCACAGGAAAGAGAGGATCTGATTTTTGTGCTCCAGACCCGCCGTTTTCTCCTGTACCCGCTGTTCCAGCACCGCGTAACTTTCGGCCAGTTCTTCCGACATATTATTCAGCGCCGAGCCCAGCGCTGCCATTTCATTACGCCCACTGATATGTGCGCGTTGGGTAAAATCACGTTGACTGACGGCTCGCGCCATCGCCAGCAGTTGTTTCCACGGCTGTAACAGGCGCACGCGTAGCCAGATAATGGTGAAGACCAGCAGCAATGCCATAAATACGGCCATCAGGCGATGCAGCAAGACGACGCGTTCAATGCGTAACTCGGTGGTATGGTCAAAGGCGGTGACCAGCTTATCCAGTCCGCCCACAAAGCGCCTGACATCCTGCGCTACCGCATCAGGCGTTTGCGCATGCGCAAGCCCCGGTGCCAGTTTGGTGTGCCAGTAATCCTGTAAGGCTTTTAACTGCGCCTGTTGTCCGTCACGCTGCGCGGCACGCGTCAATTCCGGGCTAAACGCCGTTTGCTCCATTTCATCCAGTAGTGGTTGATCGTTGGCGTCCAGCGGTATGGCCGCCAGCAGGCGATAGCTTTGCATGCGCAGCGATCCCGCTTTGTTGATTGCATGCGCGCTACCCTGAACGCCCTGAACCAGCCAGCCAGAGACTGCCATACCCGCCACGCCGATGGCAGTAGACAATAAAACAATCAGCGCCACCTGGTTGACCAGCGTAAGCGGGGAAAGACAACGTTTAAACATGGTGACTTGTTCCTTCGGGTTTTCGTAAAACCGAAAACCTTATTGAATGACGATTCTGCTGCAGGCAGTGGCGTTATTCTCGGCGATACACTGGAGTATACCCATACCTCAAACGGGCTACCCCTTAATTGCCGCCAGAGGGAGAGATCCTAAACGAGGGGGAGTAGGGGACGACAGAAGCGTGAAAAACCACATCTTTTTTACCGAAGTTATGTACTCATTTAGGATGATGATAAATTTCAGGCATCAATAATGACACCTTTTCCTTTGATTTATATCAACTTACCTCCAGCTGTAAACCCTAATGTGGCAGGCATCGAAACAAGTATCAGAGGTGTCTATGAGTCACTCATCTGCCCCGGAAAGGGCATCTGGAGCTGTAATTACCGAATGGCGGCCGGAAGATCCCGCCTTCTGGCAGCAGCGTGGTCATCGAATCGCCAGCCGTAACCTGTGGATTTCCGTCCCTTGCTTGTTGCTGGCGTTTTGCGTGTGGATGTTATTTAGCGCCGTGGCGGTGAACTTACCGAAAGTCGGATTTGATTTCACCACTGAACAACTGTTCATGCTGACGGCATTACCTTCGGTGTCCGGCGCGCTGTTGCGTGTACCGTACTCCTTTATGGTCCCCCTGTTTGGTGGACGTCGCTGGACGGCGTTCAGCACCGGTATCCTGATCATTCCTTGCGTATGGTTAGGTTTTGCGGTGCAGGATACCTCCACGCCATTTAGTACCTTTATCATTATCTCGCTGTTGTGCGGTTTTGCCGGCGCGAACTTTGCCTCCAGCATGGCAAACATCAGCTTCTTCTTTCCAAAACAGAAGCAGGGCGGCGCGCTGGGTCTGAACGGTGGTCTGGGTAACATGGGCGTCAGCGTGATGCAGTTGGTCGCTCCGCTGGTGGTTTCACTGTCAATCTTTGCCGCATTTGGCAGCCAGGGTGTTGAACAACCGGATGGTACGCAGCTGTATCTGGCAAACGCCGCATGGATTTGGGTACCGTTCCTGGCTGTATTAACGCTGGCCGCATGGTTTGGTATGAATGAACTGGCAACCTCAAAAGCTTCGCTGAAAGAGCAACTGCCGGTGCTGAAACGCGGGCACCTGTGGATTATGAGCCTGCTGTATCTGGCAACCTTCGGTTCATTTATCGGTTTCTCTGCCGGTTTCGCGATGCTGTCAAAAACGCAGTTTCCTGAGGTACAGATCCTGCATTACGCCTTCTTTGGACCGTTGATTGGCGCTCTGGCTCGTTCAGCAGGCGGCGCAATCTCTGACCGACTGGGGGGGACCCGCGTAACGCTGGTGAACTTCGTGCTGATGGCTATTTTCAGTGCCTTACTGTTCCTGACGCTGCCATCAAACGGTGTCGGTGGCAACTTTATCGCCTTCTTTGCGGTGTTCCTGGCGCTGTTCCTGACGGCTGGTCTGGGGAGTGGTTCAACCTTCCAGATGATCTCTGTTATCTTTCGCAAGCTGACGATGGACAGAGTGAAAGCTGAAGGCGGTTCAGAAGAGAAAGCGATGCGCGAAGCAGCGACCGACACCGCGGCAGCGCTGGGCTTTATTTCAGCTATTGGTGCGATCGGCGGCTTCTTTATCCCGAAAGCATTCGGTACGTCCCTGGCATTAACTGGCTCCCCGGTCGATGCGATGAAAGTATTCCTGATCTTCTATGTCGCCTGTGTGGTTATCACCTGGGCGGTGTACGGACGTCATTCTAAAAAATAAAAAAGTAGTAACTGTTGATTATCCATTGCGCGGTGTTAGACCGCGCTTTTTTTTGCCCGCTATTAGTTACAACATACTTTTATATTGTGACGCGACAACAGCCTGTTAGAACGGTGCTCGTAATATGCTAAACAGGGGGATACCCCTTAATACCCACTTATAAAGAATTTAACATTTGTATGATGAGTGGGTTTAAAAAACTCAATAAAATTCAGTATGTTGATTGATTTATCGATATCCCACTAAGGGGGTATGTGAAAATCGACCCTTAATTTTCATCCCTGCCTGCCTTGATCGTTATCAATTCTCACGCCCTTTCAGAGCGTTACCTTCGCTCTCAATCAAGCAATGTCGATTTATCAGAGAGCCGTCAGGCTCCTACAGGAGAAAACCGATGAGTAAATTCCTGGACCGGTTTCGCTACTTCAAGCAGAAGGGCGAAACCTTTGCCGATGGGCACGGCCAGCTTCTCAATACCAACAGGGACTGGGAGGATGGATACCGCCAGCGTTGGCAGCATGACAAAATCGTGCGTTCAACCCACGGTGTAAACTGCACCGGCTCATGCAGCTGGAAAATCTATGTGAAAAATGGTCTGGTGACCTGGGAAACCCAGCAAACTGACTACCCACGCACTCGTCCAGATATGCCCAACCACGAGCCTCGCGGCTGCCCGCGTGGTGCAAGCTATTCATGGTATCTCTACAGCGCTAACCGTCTGAAATACCCGCTGATGCGCAAACGTCTGATGAAGATGTGGCGTGAAGCAAAAAGACTGCACAGCGATCCGGTAGATGCATGGGCATCCATTATCGAAGACGCCGATAAAGCAAAAAGCTTCAAACAAGCGCGTGGTCGTGGTGGATTCGTTCGTTCTTCCTGGCAGGAAGTGAATGAGCTGATTGCCGCATCTAACGTTTACACCATCAAAACCTATGGTCCTGACCGCGTCGCAGGCTTCTCGCCGATCCCAGCGATGTCGATGGTTTCTTATGCGTCCGGCGCACGTTATATGTCGCTGATTGGCGGGACCTGCCTGAGCTTCTATGACTGGTACTGTGACCTGCCGCCAGCTTCCCCGCAGACCTGGGGCGAGCAGACCGACGTACCAGAATCTGCCGACTGGTATAACTCCAGCTACATTCTGGCATGGGGCTCTAACGTACCGCAGACCCGTACCCCGGATGCGCACTTCTTTACTGAAGTTCGTTATAAAGGCACCAAAACAGTAGCAATTACCCCGGACTACGCAGAAATCGCCAAACTGTGCGACCTGTGGCTGGCTCCGAAGCAGGGAACCGATGCGGCGATGGCAATGGCGATGGGTCATGTCATGCTGCGCGAGTTCCACCTCGATAACCCGAGCCAATATTTCACCGACTACGTTCGTCGTTATACCGACATGCCAATGCTGGTGATGCTCGAAGAGCGCGACGGCTACTATGCTGCTGGTCGTATGCTGCGTGCTGCGGATCTGGTTGACTCTCTGGGCCAGGAAAATAACCCGGAATGGAAAACTGTCGCTATCAACAGCAACGGCGAAATGGTTGCGCCAAACGGTTCAATTGGTTTCCGTTGGGGCGAAAAAGGCAAATGGAACCTTGAGCAGCGCGACGGCACGTCCGGTGATGAAACCGAACTGCAGCTCAGCCTGCTGGGTAGCCAGGATGATATCGCAGAAGTGGGCTTCCCGTACTTTGGTGGCGAAGGCACCGAGCACTTCAGTAAAGTCGAACTGGAAAACATTCTGCTGCATAAATTGCCCGTTAAACGCCTGCAACTGGCCGATGGCTCTACGGCGCTGGTGACCACCGTTTACGATCTGACGATGGCCAACTACGGCCTGGAACGTGGTCTGAACGATGAAAACTGCGCGACCAGCTACGATGACGTGAAAGCGTACACGCCAGCGTGGGCAGAAAAAATTACAGGCGTATCACGTTCTCAGATTGTACGCATCGCCCGTGAATTTGCGGATAACGCAGATAAAACGCACGGTCGTTCGATGATTATCGTCGGCGCCGGTTTGAACCACTGGTACCACCTCGATATGAACTATCGTGGCCTGATCAATATGCTGGTGTTCTGTGGCTGTATCGGCCAGAGCGGCGGCGGCTGGGCCCACTACGTAGGGCAGGAAAAACTGCGTCCGCAAACTGGCTGGCAGCCGCTGGCGTTTGCGCTTGACTGGCAGCGTCCGCCTCGTCATATGAACAGCACCTCCTACTTCTATAACCACTCCAGCCAATGGCGCTATGAGACGGTGACTGCGCAGGAACTGCTGTCCCCAATGGCAGACAAATCCCGCTATAGCGGTCATTTGATTGACTTTAACGTTCGCGCTGAACGTATGGGCTGGTTACCGTCTGCGCCGCAGTTAGGGACTAACCCGCTGTATATCGCGAAAGAAGCGCAGAAAGCAGGTATGACGCCGGTGGACTACACCGTTAAATCCCTGAAAGAAGGTTCTATTCGCTTTGCGGCAGAGCAGCCGGAAAACGGTAAAAACCATCCGCGTAACCTGTTTATCTGGCGTTCAAACCTGCTCGGTTCTTCCGGTAAAGGCCACGAGTATATGCTCAAGTATCTGCTGGGTACTGAACATGGTATTCAGGGCAAAGATCTCGGCCAGCAGAGCGGCGTGAAGCCAGAAGAAGTGGAATGGCAGGATAACGGACTGGACGGCAAACTGGATCTGGTCGTTACGCTGGACTTCCGCCTGTCGAGTACCTGTCTGTATTCCGATATCGTGCTGCCGACCGCTACCTGGTATGAAAAAGACGACATGAATACCTCGGATATGCATCCGTTTATTCATCCTCTGTCTGCGGCCGTTGACCCGGCCTGGGAATCGAAGAGCGACTGGGAAATCTATAAAGCCATCGCCAAGAAATTCTCTGAAGTTTGTGTGGGCCACCTCGGTAAAGAAACCGACGTCGTTACGCTGCCGATTCAGCACGACTCCGCCGCTGAACTGGCGCAGCCGCTGGACGTGAAGGACTGGAAAAAAGGGGAATGCGACCTGATTCCAGGTGTTACGGCGCCGCACATCATGACCGTTGAGCGTGATTATCCGGCAACCTACGAGCGTTTCACCTCCATCGGTCCGCTGATGGAAAAAATTGGTAACGGCGGTAAAGGGATTGCCTGGAACACCCAAAGCGAAATGGATCTGCTGCGTAAGCTCAACTACACCAAGGCTGACGGTCCGGCGAAAGGCCAACCGATGCTGGATACCGCAATTGATGCTGCTGAGATGATCCTGACGCTGGCTCCGGAAACTAACGGTCAGGTTGCCGTTAAAGCCTGGGCGGCTCTGAGTGAATTTACCGGTCGTGACCATACGCATCTGGCGCTGAATAAAGAAGACGAAAAAATTCGTTTCCGCGACATCCAGGCGCAGCCGCGCAAAATTATCTCCAGTCCGACCTGGTCAGGTCTGGAAGATGAACATGTGTCTTATAACGCCGGTTATACCAACGTTCATGAGCTGATCCCATGGCGTACGCTGTCTGGTCGCCAGCAGTTGTATCAGGATCACCAGTGGATGCGTGACTTCGGTGAGAGCCTGCTGGTGTATCGTCCGCCAATCGACACCCGTTCGGTGAAAGCGGTGATCGGCGAGAAATCTAACGGTAACCCGGAAAAAGCGCTCAACTTCCTGACGCCGCACCAGAAATGGGGTATCCACTCCACCTACAGCGACAACCTGCTGATGCTGACGCTGTCTCGCGGTGGTCCGATTGTGTGGATGAGCGAAGTTGATGCGAAGGATCTGGGTATCGAAGATAACGACTGGATCGAAGTCTTCAACAGCAACGGTGCGCTGACGGCGCGTGCAGTTGTCAGCCAGCGTGTGCCGGCCGGGATGACCATGATGTACCACGCGCAGGAACGTATCGTTAACCTGCCGGGTTCTGAAATCACCCAGCAGCGCGGCGGGATCCACAACTCGGTAACCCGTATTACGCCGAAACCAACTCACATGATCGGTGGTTATGCGCAGCTGGCATACGGCTTTAACTACTACGGTACCGTCGGTTCAAACCGCGATGAGTTCGTAGTTGTACGTAAGATGAAGAACATTAACTGGTTGGATGGCGAAGGCAATGACCAGGTACAGGAGAGCGTAAAATGAAAATTCGTTCACAAGTCGGCATGGTGCTGAATCTCGATAAGTGCATCGGCTGCCACACCTGTTCAGTGACCTGTAAAAACGTCTGGACCAGCCGTGAAGGTATGGAGTACGCCTGGTTCAATAACGTCGAAAGTAAGCCTGGCGTTGGCTTCCCGAACGACTGGGAAAACCAGGAAAAATGGAAGGGCGGTTGGATCCGTAAAATCAACGGCAAACTGCAGCCGCGCATGGGTAACAAAGCACTGCTGCTGGGTAAAATCTTTGCTAACCCGCATCTGCCGGGCATGGATGATTACTATGAGCCGTTTGATTTTGACTACCAAACGTTGCACAACGCCCCAGCAGACAGTAAGGCGCAGCCGATTGCCCGTCCGCGCTCGCTGATCACCGGTCAGCGGATGGATAAAATCACCAGCGGTCCGAACTGGGAAGAAATTCTGGGGGGCGAGTTCGAAAAACGCGCCAAAGACCAGAACTTCGAAAACATGCAGAAGGCGATGTACGGTCAGTTCGAAAATACCTTCATGATGTATCTGCCGCGTTTGTGTGAGCATTGCCTTAACCCGGCGTGCGTGGCGACCTGCCCAAGCGGCGCTATCTACAAGCGTGAAGAAGATGGCATCGTGCTGATCGACCAGGACAAATGCCGCGGCTGGCGTATGTGTATCACTGGCTGCCCGTATAAGAAGATCTACTTCAACTGGAAGAGCGGGAAATCTGAGAAGTGCATTTTCTGCTACCCGCGTATCGAAGCCGGTCAGCCGACCGTTTGTTCCGAAACCTGCGTAGGCCGTATTCGTTACCTCGGCGTACTGCTGTATGACGCAGATGCGATTGAAAGTGCGGCAAGCACGGAGCACGAGAAAGATCTGTATCAGCGTCAACTGGACGTGTTCCTCGATCCAAACGATCCGGCTGTTATTGAACAAGCGCTGAAAGATGGTATTCCGTTGAGCGTCATTGATGCTGCACAGCAGTCGCCGGTTTACAAAATGGCGATGGACTGGAAGCTGGCGCTGCCGCTGCATCCGGAATACCGCACGCTACCGATGGTCTGGTACGTGCCGCCTTTGTCACCGATCCAGTCTGCCGCCGATGCGGGCGAGCTGGGCAGCAACGGTATTCTGCCGGACGTTGACAGTCTGCGTATCCCGGTTCAGTACCTGGCGAACCTGTTGACCGCAGGCGACACTCAGCCGGTACTGTTGGCGCTGAAACGTATGCTGGCGATGCGTCACTACAAACGTGCGGAAACCGTTGACGGTAAAGTTGATACCCGTGCGCTGGAAGAGGTGGGCTTAAGCGAAGCGCAGGCACAGGAAATGTATCGTTATCTGGCGATTGCTAACTACGAAGATCGTTTCGTGGTACCGAGCAGCCATCGTGAACTGGCGCGTGACGCGTTCCCGGAGAAAAGCGGTTGTGGCTTTACCTTCGGTGACGGTTGCCACGGTTCTGATACTAAATTCAATCTGTTCAACAGCCGCCGCATCGACGCTGTCGATGTGACCAGCAAAACGGAGCCGCACCAATGATTGAACTTGTCATTGTTTCGCGTCTGCTCGAGTACCCGGATGCTGCCTTGTGGCAGCATCAGCAGGAACTTTTCGATGCACTCGCGTCATCTGAGAACCTGGATAAAGAGGATGCCCAGACTCTGGGCATTTTCCTGCGCGATCTCACCGCGCAGGACATGCTGGATGTGCAGGCAAGCTATAGCGAACTGTTTGACCGTGGCCGCGCCACCTCGTTGCTGCTGTTTGAACATGTACACGGCGAGTCCCGCGATCGTGGTCAGGCTATGGTTGACCTGATGGCGCAGTATGAACAGCACGGTCTGCAGCTCGACAGCCGCGAACTTCCCGATCATCTGCCGCTGTATCTGGAATACCTTGCGCAGTTGCCGAAAAGCGAAGCATTAGGGGGGTTACAGGATATCGCGCCGATTCTGGCGCTGCTCAGTGCTCGCTTGCAACAGCGTGAAAGCCGTTATGCGGTGCTGTTCGATCTGCTGTTAAAACTGGCAAATACCGTTATCGACAGCGATAAAGTGGCTGAAAAAATTGCAGATGAAGCGCGTGACGATACCCCACAAGCGCTGGATGCGGTCTGGGAAGAAGAGCAGGTGAAATTCTTCGCCGATCAGGGGTGTGGTGAGTCGGAAATTTCCGCTCACCAGCGTCGTTTTGCCGGGGCCGTTGCGCCGCAGTATCTGAATATCACCACCGGAGGACAGCAATAATGCACTTCCTGAATACGTTCTTCTTTGACATCTATCCGTACATCGCGGGTTCTGTCTTTCTGATTGGCAGTTGGCTGCGTTATGACTATGGGCAGTATACCTGGCGCGCGGCTTCCAGTCAGATGCTGGATCGCAAAGGGATGAACCTGGCGTCAAACCTGTTCCACATCGGGATCCTGGGGATTTTTGCCGGGCACTTCCTTGGCATGCTGACACCACACTGGATGTATGAAGCGTGGCTGCCGCTTGAAGTGAAACAAAAGATGGCGATGTTCGCGGGTGGTGCCAGTGGTGTGATGTGTTTGATTGGTGGCGTCCTGCTGCTGAAACGCCGCCTGTTCAGCCCACGTGTGCGGGCGACCACTACCGGAGCGGACATTCTGATCCTCTCCCTGCTGGTGATCCAGTGCGCGCTGGGCCTGCTGACCATTCCGTTCTCCGCCCAGCATATGGACGGCAGCGAGATGATGAAGCTGGTGAACTGGGCGCAGACAGTGGTGACCTTCCAGGGGGGTGCGTCTCAATATCTGGATGGCGTTGCGTTCATTTTCCGCATGCACCTGGTGCTGGGTATGACGCTGTTCCTGTTGTTCCCGTTCTCGCGTCTGGTGCACATCTGGAGCGTTCCGGTCGAATATCTGACGCGCAAATACCAGATTGTTCGTGCGCGTCATTAATCGGTTATCTGTGTAAGACAAAACCCTGCTCCGGCGGGGTTTTTTTACGACTAATTGGCGGATAAGCATTGTGCATCAGGCAAATTACCAACCCGAATTGAGGCTTGATCGAGGGCAAGGGATGGGGCATTACAGATGGATGGGATGCTGGTGCTTTATGAGGTGATGGTGGTGGGGGAAGGATTCGAACCTTCGAAGTCGATGACGGCAGATTTACAGTCTGCTCCCTTTGGCCGCTCGGGAACCCCACCAGGGGTATACTAATTTTATGAATCAATCGGAATGAATGGTGGTGGGGGAAGGATTCGAACCTTCGAAGTCGATGACGGCAGATTTACAGTCTGCTCCCTTTGGCCGCTCGGGAACCCCACCACGGGGTAATGCTAGTTACTGGCCTGCTTCCGTTGGAAGCGGGGCGCATCATATCAAATGATGCGCCCCTGTAAAGTATTCCGTTGATAAAAAAGAACTGGTTGCCTGATTTTTACGCGTAAAGATGTAAAGGTAACCAATTCAATTATCAATCGATTACAGAATAATCGTTCGGTTACCGTAAACAAAGACGCGTTGAGCCAGAACCTGATACAGCGCGCGGCTTAATACATTTTTCTCAACGTCGCGACCCGCACGCATCATGTCTTCCGCGGTGTAGGTGTGATCCACATGAATTACGTCCTGCATAATGATTGGGCCTTCATCGAGGTTATCATTCACGTAGTGGGCTGTCGCACCGATGATCTTCACACCGCGCTCATAAGCCTGATGGTAAGGGCGAGCGCCAATAAACGCTGGCAAGAATGAATGGTGAATATTGATAATCTTATTCGGGAAGCGTGACACAAATGTTGGCGTCAGAACGCGCATGTATTTTGCCAGCACGACATAGTCAGGTTGGTGCGCGTCGATAGCGTCGGCCATTTTCAGGTCATGTTCGTCACGCGTTAAACCTTCGTGGCTGACCAGCTCAAACGGGATATCAAACCGTTCAACCAAAGGTCGCAGCGTCTCGTGGTTGCCGATCACAGCGGCGATTTCAACATCCAGCCCGCCATAATTGGCCTTCATTAACAGGTCACCCAGACAATGTGCCTCCTTGGTGACCAAAATGACGATACGGCGGCGTCCTGCTGGTGTTAATTCACGAATGGAGCCATCTGGAAGGGCACTATCCAGATCGGCAAGCAGCGTGACGTCGTTAAAAATACCCTCCAGTTCGGTACGCATAAAAAAGCGCCCGGTACGGTGGTCCACGAACTCATTGTTCTGCACGATGTTCAGTTCATGCTTGTAACAGATATTCGTAATGCGCGCGATCAGACCTTTTTGGTCCGGGCAAATAGTACGCAGCACTTTTCGTTGTAATGAATGCATTTGCAGCGGTGATCCTGTTGAGAATGTTTGCAAAATTGATACTGTCGGGCGTTGATTAGCCGCAGCACTTTTTAAATTTTTTACCGGAGCCACAAGGGCAGGTATCGTTTCGTCCAATTTGAGGGCGTGTACCGTCTATATAGTACCACTGACCGTTTTCTTTTAAAAAACGAGAGCGCTCGATAATTGCACCTGTTTTACCTTGTTCAGAAAATCGCGCAACAAAGCTGACATAGCCGATATTTTCTGTGTCTGCCGTTTGTTGTTCAAAAACGGTCAGCCCGAGCCATTCGGTGTGGCTAAATCCTGCGATAATGTCGTCGCGAAACTCGGCTGCATGACAGTCCGGATGCCAGGTCTTGATAAGGTAATCTGCGTCTTTCATCACAAAAGCACAGTAACGAGAACGCATGAGGTGTGACGGCGTAGGTGCTACTTGCGCGCCGGACACATAACGGTAGCAACATAGGCTATACTCGACAGCGCTACCACAGGGACAAAGCTGAGACACAAAGTACTCCCTGGAATAAAAAAACGGCGTAAAAACGCCAGGGTAGCACTATGTTAACTGAGCGGTAGCGATGTTGCTACGTCTGCAAGCCAGGGGAAGTTTGTACGTACAATGAGAAAAATAAAAATTGGGCTGGCGCTAGGTTCCGGCGCGGCGCGAGGTTGGTCGCATATTGGCGTTATTAAAGCCCTAAAGCATATGGGCATTGATGTTGATATTGTGGCAGGGTGCTCCATTGGTTCGCTGGTTGGTGCAGCCTACGCATGCAATAAGTTACCTGCTCTCGAACAATGGGTTTGTTCTTTCAGCTATTGGGACGTCTTACGTCTGATGGATCTCTCGTGGCGCAGGGGCGGTTTACTGCGTGGTGAACGGGTATTCAATCAGTACCGTAATGTCATGCCGGTAGAAGCAATTGAGCAATGCACTCGCCGTTTTGCAACTGTGGCTACTAATCTGAGTACGGGTCGGGAGCTCTGGTTCACGGAAGGTGATTTGCACCTGGCTGTTCGGGCCTCCTGCAGTATTCCTGGTCTGATGTCCCCTGTAGCGCATAATGGTTACTGGCTGGTCGATGGCGCGGTGGTGAATCCCGTTCCTGTATCCTTAACTCGCGCGCTGGGCGCTGATATCGTTATTGCCGTCGATCTGCAACACGATGCGCATCTTATGCAGCAAGATTTACTCTCCTTCAACGTCAGCAGTGATGCCGAAACGGGTGATGATGTTGACGCGCTTTCATGGCGTGCCCGACTGAAAGAGCGCTTGAGCAACATAACGGCCAGGCGTGCGGTAACCGCGCCGACGGCGATGGAAATCATGACGACTTCTATTCAGGTTCTGGAAAACCGTCTGAAACGTAACCGCATGGCCGGTGACCCGCCAGATATCCTGATCCAGCCGTTTTGTCCGCAAATATCCACGCTGGATTTTCACCGCGCCAGCGCAGCAATTGCTGCTGGACAACTGGCGGTCGAGAAGAAAATGGATGAGCTTCTACCCCTGGTGAAAACCAACATCTAACGCATTTTTTATCAACACTTAAGCAAATTCTGACAGGCGTGAGTAGCAATAGCATGCCACTATTTACTAAAGCCAGTCAGGGGGGAGAATATGACGCAGCCATTGGTCGGAAAACAGATTCTTATCGTTGAGGATGAGCCGGTATTTCGCTCACTCATGGACTCATGGTTTTCCTCTTTGGGAGCGACAACGGCGGTAGCTGGCGATGGACTTGAAGCACTTGAATTACTCGGGCACTTTAACCCCGACCTGATTATCTGCGACCTGGCTATGCCACGAATGAACGGCCTTAAGCTAGTAGAGTATCTGCGTAATCGTGGCGATCAGACTCCAATCCTGGTGATATCAGCGACGGAAAACATGTCTGATATAGCCAAAGCACTGCGATTGGGTGTGGATGATGTGCTGCTAAAGCCGGTAAAGGACCTGAACCGCCTGCGCGAAACCGTCTTTGCGTGTCTGTATCCGAATATGTTTAATTCACGCGTGGAAGAAGAAGAGCGGCTGTTTCGCGACTGGGATGCGATGGTTGGTGATCCCGCCGCTGCAGCGAAGCTGTTGCAAGAATTACAGCCTCCTGTGTCGCAAGTTATTTCACGATGTCGGATCAACTATCGTCAATTGGTAGCCGCCGATCAACCGGGGTTGGTACTGGATATTGCACCGCTATCGGACCATGACCTTGCGTTTTATTGTCTGGATGTGACGCGGGCAGGGGATAATGGCGTTCTGGCAGCATTGTTACTGCGGGCGCTATTTAACGGTTTGCTGCAGGAACAACTCGCGCATCAAAATCAACGATTGCCGGAGCTCGGTGCGTTATTGAAACAGGTTAACCATTTATTGCGCCAGGCTAATTTGCCCGGACAATTCCCTTTGCTGGTGGGTTATTACCACAGCGGATTAAAAAACCTGATTCTGGTATCAGCAGGGCTGAATGCGACATTAAATACAGGTTCCCACAATGTACAAATCAGCAATGGCGTTCCGTTGGGAACCTTAGGGAATGCGTATCTTAATCAACTGAGCCAACGTTGCGAATCCTGGCAATGCCAAATTTGGGGGGCAGGTGGTCGGCTGCGCCTGATGTTGTCTGCAGAATGAACAACCGAGTGGCGTGAGAATGAAATTGGCTCACCCCCCTCATGCTGTGAGTGCTACTATCAGCGCCAGATTTATTCGTATTTATCTTAATTATACCGACGCGCGTCCTTTTCAGACCAGAAGCTTGTCGCGGTACTGATATACTTGGATGCGATACAGATTGATGAACACGTTCAATACATGAACAGTCCAGGAGAGTTTTAAATGGCTGCCCTTAATTCAAAAGTCAAAAAGGCCGTTATCCCGGTTGCGGGATTAGGAACCAGGATGTTACCGGCTACGAAAGCAATCCCGAAAGAGATGCTACCGTTGGTTGATAAGCCATTAATTCAGTACGTCGTAAACGAATGTATTGCTGCGGGCATCACTGAAATTGTACTTGTAACTCACTCGTCTAAAAATTCGATTGAAAACCACTTCGATACCAGCTTTGAACTTGAAGCTATGCTGGAAAAACGTGTAAAACGCCAGCTTCTGGAAGAAGTGCAATCTATTTGTCCGCCACATGTCACTATTATGCAGGTGCGTCAGGGACTGGCCAAAGGTCTGGGCCACGCGGTATTGTGCGCGCACCCGGTGGTTGGCGATGAGCCCGTTGCGGTTATCTTGCCGGACGTCATTCTTGACGAATACGAATCTGATTTATCACGCGACAACCTTGCCGAAATGATTCATCGTTTCGATGAAACAGGCAGCAGCCAGATTATGGTTGAGCCGGTAGAAGATGTTACCGCTTATGGTGTTGTTGATTGTAAAGGCGTTGAATTAGCGCCGGGCGAAAGCGTACCGATGGTTGGCGTTGTTGAAAAGCCGAAAGCGAATGTGGCGCCATCTAATCTGGCCGTCGTGGGGCGTTACGTCCTTAGCGCGGATATCTGGCCTTTGCTGGCAAAAACGCCTCCGGGAGCCGGTGACGAAATTCAGCTGACTGATGCTATCGATATGCTGATTGAAAAAGAAACGGTTGAAGCTTATCACATGAAGGGCAAAAGCCATGACTGTGGTAATAAGCTGGGCTATATGCAGGCGTTCGTTGAATATGGTATTCGCCATAATACTCTCGGCGCTGAATTTAAAGCCTGGCTGGAAGATGAGATGGGTATTAAGAAGTAACCTGCTGGTATTATCAGGTCTGAACGGTGCTGTTAATCCAGCACCGTTTTTTTATACCTGAACTGGGTAGGGACTGTGCGAAGTACAGGTAAAAAAAATCCCGCCAGTGGCGGGATTTTAAGCAAACTATTTCTGAATTATTCCTTGATTAAGAAATCGTCCAGTTGTTTACCTTGTTCTTCCATCGCTTTTTTGATCACTGCCGGTGTACGACCCTGACCAGTCCAGGTTTTAGTTTCACCGTTTTCGTCAACATAGCTATATTTAGCCGGACGTGCAGCGCGTTTAGCTTTGGTGCCAGATTTAACAGCAGCCATGCTATTCAGCAGTTCGTTCGGGTCAATGCCGTCAGCGATCAGCATTTCACGATATTGTTGCAGTTTACGAGTACGTTCTTCAACTTCAGCAGCTGCAGCGCTTTCTTCTTCACGGCGCTCGCTAACAACAACTTCTAATTTTTCCAGCATTTCTTCAAGCGTTTCCAGAGTACATTCTCTTGCCTGCGCACGAAGAGTACGGATGTTGTTCAGAATTTTAAGTGCTTCGCTCATTGTAGTAATCTCAAACTTATATTGGGGGTGGTTTGTTGAGCTAATAATAGAGCGATAAATTCAGTTGTGCAATAGCCAGGAATGTAAGGAATTCAAAATTGCGCTTTATTTAGTATCAGAATTAATTCATCTGTCTTAAATTCACCGCGATGTTGGGCATAAAAAAGGCTTATTGGTGAGGGGGCTTCTCAGCGGCTGAGAGTAAAAATTCAAGATTCAGGTCACATTTTATGGTGTACAAATAGTATCTCTTTGCAGTGATTTCAACCTTTTGTATTAGTTTTGCTTACATGAATTCGCTAATACATGGCGACAGTGGGTAGATTCAATAACAATAAGGGAAGGGTTTCTTTATTGCCGTAAGAAGATAAGAGGTATGGATAAATTTCATGAGCACTATTTGTGAAAGAGTGTGTATATACCAGTCCAGTTTCAGGCTACCTGGGCTATGACTGGAGTGTACTCACGCTCCCATGTCACTTAAAGGATCGGTTATTTAGGCGACACTGAGCGAGTCTGAACGCCTATTTATACGCCTATGCAGGCAACGCTACACCGACACGTTCGTGAAATATGCTACAATCCTGCCCATATTTATTTCCCCGGGTGAGGGCCTACGGTCAATGGCACAGCTATATTTTTACTATTCTGCAATGAATGCCGGTAAGTCGACTGCATTGCTGCAATCTTCGTACAATTATCAGGAACGTGGGATGCGTGCCGTGGTATATACAGCGGAAATTGATGACCGCTTTGGTGCTGGAAAAGTAAGTTCACGTATAGGTCTGTCGTCACCTGCAAAATTGTTTAACCAAAATTCATCATTGTTCGAAGAGATTCGGGCTGAGAATGAGCAGCAAAGAATTCACTGTGTACTGGTTGATGAGTCGCAGTTTCTGACTCGACAGCAGGTTTATGAATTATCTGAAGTTGTCGATCAGCTGGATATTCCCGTGTTGTGCTACGGCTTGCGTACCGATTTTCGTGGTGAGTTATTTGGCGGCAGCGAATACCTGTTGGCGTGGTCAGATAAACTGGTTGAATTAAAAACCATTTGTTTCTGTGGGCGTAAGGCCAGCATGGTGTTGCGTCTTGATCAGGCAGGACGACCTTATAACGAGGGCGAACAGGTGGTGATTGGCGGGAACGAACGCTATGTATCGGTATGCCGTAAACATTATAAGCAAGCACAGTCTGAGGGCTCTCTGACGGCGATACAAGAACGACACAACCACGACTAACTCTACGCGCTTCTGGGCGCTTATTAGCACAGGGTAGGCTGAGACATTCGCTAATGTTCGCTACCCTGTAAGACACTCTCCTGACGCTATTCTCGCATCCTCCTAAGCATCCTTTTACAGGTCCATCCTTTACACGTCGCTGAATTGGTCATGTATCGATTCTGATAACGAAAGATGTAAAAAAAAACGGCCCCAATTTGGGACCGTTTATGGTGAAACTAAAACTTATCTGGATGAATTAAGCGGATTTCTTCGCTTTTTTCTCAGCTTTCGGCGCTGCTACTGCTTCAGTCTTAACGGCGGTTTGATCTTCGCTGTATTCACGACCGTAGTAGGTATCCATCAGGATCTGTTTCAGTTCAGAAATCAGCGGGTAACGCGGGTTAGCACCAGTACACTGGTCATCAAACGCATCTTCAGACAGTTTGTCCACGTGTGCCAGGAAGTCAGCTTCCTGAACGCCAGCTTCACGGATAGACTTAGGAATACCCAGTTCAGCTTTGATTTCGTCAAGCCAGCCCAGCAGTTTCTGGATTTTTGCAGCAGTACGGTCGCCCGGTGCGCTCAGACCCAGATGGTCTGCGATTTCAGCGTAGCGACGACGAGCCTGCGGACGGTCGTACTGGCTGAATGCAGTCTGTTTAGTCGGGTTGTCGTTCGCGTTATAACGAATAACGTTGCTGATCAGCAGGGCGTTCGCCAGACCGTGAGGAATGTGGAACTGAGAACCCAGCTTGTGCGCCATTGAGTGACATACACCCAGGAAGGCGTTAGCAAATGCAATACCGGCGATGGTTGCTGCACTGTGTACACGCTCACGCGCTACCGGGTTCTTAGAACCTTCGTGGTAGGACGCTGGCAGGTTTTCTTTCAGCAGTTTCAGCGCTTGCAGAGCCTGACCGTCGGAGAACTCAGAAGCCAGCACGGATACGTAAGCTTCCAGGGCGTGAGTGACGGCATCCAGACCACCGAACGCACACAGGGACTTAGGCATATCCATCACCAGGTTGGCATCAACAATCGCCATATCCGGAGTCAGCGCATAGTCTGCCAGCGGGTATTTCTGACCAGTTGCATCGTCAGTAACAACCGCAAACGGAGTAACTTCAGAACCGGTACCAGAAGTGGTGGTGACGGCAACCATCTTCGCTTTTACGCCCATTTTCGGGAACTTGTAGATACGTTTACGGATGTCCATAAAGCGCAGTGCCAGTTCTTCGAAGTGGGTTTCTGGGTGTTCGTACATAACCCACATGATTTTCGCGGCGTCCATCGGGGAACCGCCACCCAGCGCGATGATCACGTCTGGTTTAAAGGAGTTAGCCAGCTCAGCACCTTTGCGTACAACGGTCAGAGTTGGGTCAGCTTCAACTTCAAAGAACACTTCGGTTTCAACGCCAGCAGCTTTCAGCACGGAGGTGATCTGGTCAGCATAGCCATTGTTAAACAGGAAGCGGTCGGTCACGATCAGCGCACGTTTGTGACCATCGGTAATCACTTCATCCAGTGCGATTGGCAGAGAGCCACGACGGAAGTAGATAGATTTCGGAAGTTTGTGCCACAACATGTTTTCAGCTCGCTTAGCAACGGTTTTCTTGTTGATCAGGTGCTTAGGACCAACGTTTTCAGAGATGGAGTTACCACCCCAGGAACCACAACCCAGAGTCAGGGAAGGCGCGAGTTTAAAGTTGTACAGGTCACCGATACCACCCTGAGAAGCTGGGGTGTTAATCAGGATACGTGCGGTTTTCATCATCTGACCGAAGTAAGCAACACGTTCTGGCTGGTTGTCCTGGTCGGTGTACAGGCAAGAGGTATGACCGATACCACCCATCGCAACCAGTTTTTCAGCTTTAATAACGGCGTCTTCGAAGTCTTTCGCACGGTACATTGCCAGCGTAGGAGACAATTTTTCGTGAGCGAACGGTTCGCTTTCGTCAACAACTGTCACTTCACCGATCAGAATCTTAGTGGTTTCTGGTACGGAGAAGCCTGCCAGTTCAGCAATTTTGTATGCCGGCTGACCAACGATAGCCGCGTTCAGCGCGCCATTTTTCAGGATAACGTCCTGAACGGCTTTCAGCTCTTTGCCTTGCAGCATGTAGCCACCGTGAGTCGCGAAACGCTCACGTACTGCGTCGTATACAGAGTCAACAACGACAACGGACTGTTCAGAAGCACAAATTACGCCGTTATCGAAGGTTTTAGACATCAGAACAGATGCAACAGCACGTTTGATATCAGCGGTTTCATCGATAACCACAGGGGTGTTACCTGCGCCTACACCGATTGCCGGTTTACCGGAGCTGTATGCTGCTTTAACCATGCCTGGACCACCGGTCGCAAGGATCAGGTTGATGTCCGGGTGGTGCATCAGCGCGTTTGACAGTTCTACGGAAGGTTGATCGATCCAGCCGATCAGATCTTTCGGTGCGCCAGCAGCAATTGCTGCCTGCAGAACGATATCAGCAGCTTTGTTAGTGGCATCTTTAGCACGCGGATGCGGAGAGAAGATGATGGCGTTACGCGTCTTCAGGCTGATCAGTGATTTGAAGATTGCAGTAGAAGTCGGGTTAGTGGTTGGAACGATACCGCAGATGATACCAATCGGTTCAGCGATGGTAATGGTACCGAAAGTGTGGTCTTCAGCCAGCACACCACAGGTTTTTTCGTCTTTATATGCGTTATAAATGTATTCGGAAGCAAAGTGGTTTTTAATCACTTTATCTTCGACGATGCCCATGCCAGATTCGGCAACGGCCATTTTCGCGAGAGGGATTCGAGCGTCTGCGGCAGCCAGAGCGGCGGCACGGAAGATTTTGTCAACCTGTTCTTGAGTGAAACTGGCATATTCACGCTGGGCTTTTTTTACGCGCTCTACAAGTGCGTTAAGTTCAGCGACATTAGTAACAGCCATAATGCTCTCCTGATAATGTTAAACTTTTTTAGTAAATCATCTGCTCGATACGAGAGTATAGACAGATCGACGAAAATTTGTGTAACGTTTTGAAAATCAAACGGTTAATTAACGTCCACTTTACCTTGATTTACTAAAAGAGCTTATACGCTAGCGCCACTTAATTCTAACGCGCTACCTCCAGGTGGCGTAAGCAAGATTACTCACTTCTGAGTAGTAATTGCGTGATCTGGATCAAAATTTCGCAAAGCTGACACCTTTCAGCAGGCCCTTTTAGCGTTTATCGGTAAGTGTTAATGAATTGATGGGGTGAATGCTATTAACATTAGCATATTTAATACATATTAATAACACCAAGTATTGGAAGTGTATTTACGTAGATATACACAGATAGAAGGTGAAGTATGCTGACAAAAGGCGTATCTTCAGCGCGGATTTTATCAATTTTTATGACTCATTTTATCCGGCTAACGCTTCGGAGCTAACCGTGATCCAAACGCTATTTGATTTTCCTGTCTATTTTAAATTTTTCATTGGGTTATTCGCATTGGTTAACCCGGTCGGGATCATCCCAGTCTTTATCAGTATGACCAGCTATCAAACGGCTGCTGCGCGAAATAAAACCAACCTTACGGCAAACCTGTCGGTTGCCATCATCCTGTGGACCTCGCTGTTCCTTGGTGACGGTATTCTGCAGCTCTTCGGTATCTCGATAGATTCGTTCAGGATTGCCGGCGGCATTCTGGTGGTGACTATCGCAATGTCGATGATTAGCGGAAAACTGGGCGAAGATAAGCAAAACAAACAGGAAAAATCAGAAACAGCAATCCGCGAAAGTATCGGCGTAGTGCCGCTGGCATTGCCGTTAATGGCGGGGCCGGGGGCGATAAGCTCAACTATTGTTTGGGGTACGCGCTATCACAGTGCGATTAACCTGTTTGGTTTTTTTGTGGCGATTGCGTTGTTTGCCCTGTGCTGTTGGGGACTGTTCCGCATGGCACCGTGGCTGGTACGGCTGCTGGGCCAAACCGGTATCAACGTCATTACGCGTATTATGGGGTTGTTGTTAATGGCCTTAGGGATCGAATTCATTGTGACTGGAATCAAGTCCATTTTCCCCGGTTTACTTGCCTGATATTCCTCTTCGGCATCAACGGAGCCTCTTTCGGCTCCGTTTCCTTTCGTTATTAGTAAAACTTCTCACTAAAGTTGAAAATCAGCATAGAAATATAAAAAATTCTGATGGCCATTCATTAATTTATTCATTGATTTTATAGATATAACGCTCAGTAGGCCACCAGAGGGATCCCGACGTCACTGTTATTTTATTAACATCATACTCTGGGGCTTGCTGAAGGATTATCGAAATGTTATTAGTTATTTCAGCGTTTTTTTTAGATGAATGTGCTAATTAATAACCAATTGTTAAATTTATGTGCATTTTGGCGTGGTGTTGACACAGGACTGGGGGGTTAACACTGCGCGTGGTGCAATATATTGATTTTTATCGCTTTATTGTCACAATCTTTCATTCGTAAGACTTTTTTAGTGAGATTTATTTCCAATAAAAGAGAATTGGTTAACAAATTTGTAAAATGTATTGGCGGTTAAGAAACGCATTTGATACTTTCCGGCCAGGTATTATGCAGAAGAATTCACGTTGATGAGAATCATTTTCAATTAATTTCTCTCAACAGGGTAATAACGTGTTTCCGGCAGGGGAGGCACGTAGGCAATCGACGCAAGGCGGTCATACGAATCGCCAGAAATAAATAAAGTCGGTGATAGCAAGCAGTAAAACAAGAAACTACCTGACGGCAGAAAATCTCCGGTGCCGTACAGGGATCCTGACAGAATTAACAGTCTGGTTAAAAAACCAGCCATAATAATGAGGGAGTACAAACACAATGACTAACATCACTAAAAAAAGTTTAGTAGCTGCGGGGATCCTAACTGCGCTAATCGCTGGGAATGTTGCTACGGCGGCAGTTGTACCAGCCGGTGTGCAGCTTGCTGAAAAGCAGACTCTGGTGCGTAATAACGGTTCGGAAGTTCAGTCACTCGATCCACATAAAATCGAAGGTGTACCTGAATCCAATATCAACCGTGACCTGTTTGAAGGTTTATTAATCAGCGATGTCGATGGCAAACCATCGCCTGGCGTGGCTGAAAAGTGGGAAAATAAAGACTTTAAGGTGTGGACATTCCATCTGCGTAAAGACGCTAAATGGTCTGACGGCACGCCTGTTACCGCGCAAGATTTCGTGTATAGCTGGCAACGCCTGGCTAATCCAAATACCGCGTCACCGTACGCCAGTTATTTACAGTACGGTCACATTGTCAATATTGACGATATTATCGCCGGCAAAAAGCCGATCACCGATCTCGGTGTCAAAGCTCTCGACGATCATACATTTGAAGTCACCCTGAGCGAGCCTGTTCCTTATTTCTACAAATTGCTTGTGCACTCATCCGTTTCTCCGGTTCCTAAAGCAGCGGTTGAAAAATACGGTGAGAAATGGACCCAGCCCGCTAACATCGTTACCAACGGCGCCTATAAGCTGAAAGACTGGGTGGTCAACGAGCGCATTGTACTTGAGCGTAACACCAACTACTGGGACAACGCCAAAACGGTTATTAACCAGGTTACCTACCTGCCAATTTCTTCTGAAGTGACTGACGTTAACCGCTATCGCAGCGGCGAAATCGACATGACCTATAACAACATGCCGATCGAGTTATTCCAGAAACTGAAAAAAGAGATCCCGAACGAAGTTCACGTTGACCCGTATCTGTGCACCTATTATTACGAAATCAACAACCAGAAAGCACCGTTCAACGATGTTCGTGTTCGTACCGCCCTGAAACTGGCGTTGGATCGTGACATTATCGTCAACAAAGTTAAAAACCAGGGGGACCTGCCGGCGTATAGCTTTACCCCTCCTTACACCGATGGCGCGAAACTGGTTGAACCTGAGTGGTTCAAATGGTCTCAGGAAAAACGTAATGAAGAAGCGAAAAAACTGCTGGCTGAAGCCGGGTATACCGCTGAAAAACCGTTGACCTTTGACCTGCTGTATAACACCTCAGATCTGCATAAAAAGCTGGCCATCGCTGCGGCATCTATCTGGAAGAAAAATCTGGGCGCCAACGTGAAGCTGGAAAACCAGGAATGGAAAACGTTCCTCGATACGCGCCATCAGGGTAACTATGATGTTTCGCGTGCGGGCTGGTGTGCGGATTACAACGAACCAACATCCTTCCTGAATATGGTACTGTCTGACAGCTCCAACAACACCGTCCACTATAAGAGCCCGGCGTTTGATAAGCTGATTGCGGATACGCTGAAAGTGACTGATGAAGCGCAGCGCAGCGAACTGTATTCGAAAGCGGAACAGCAACTGGATAAAGATTCTGCGATTGTACCGGTTTATTACTATGTTAACGCCCGCCTGGTGAAACCATGGGTTGGCGGATACTCCGGTAAAGACCCGATGGATAATATCCACGTTAAAGACTTGTATATTATCAAGCATTAATGGCAAGACGTGGGGCAATCATTTTGCCCCACAGTGTCTTTTTTCTTCGAACTATTAACACCGCTTTACCTGAACGTCGGGGTAGAAGAGGTGTAAAGGCACACGCCAGAAGGTACGGGCAATGTTAAAATTTATATTACGTCGCTGTCTGGAAGCGATTCCGACGCTGTTTATACTTATTACGATTTCATTCTTTATGATGCGCCTTGCGCCGGGAAGTCCATTCACCGGGGAACGCGCGTTACCGCCAGAGGTACTGGCTAATATCGAAGCGAAATATCATCTTAACGATCCTATCTCGACGCAGTACTTCAGCTACCTCAAGCAGCTGGCGCATGGCGATTTTGGGCCATCTTTTAAATATAAAGACTATACGGTAAACGACCTCGTGGCCTCGAGCTTTCCGGTTTCTGCGAAGCTGGGAGCTGCGGCCTTTATTCTGGCGGTCCTCGTTGGCGTTAGCGCTGGGGTGATAGCCGCGCTGAAACAAAATACGCGTTGGGACTACACGGTGATGGGGGTGGCAATGACCGGAGTGGTTATCCCCAGTTTCGTGGTCGCTCCCTTATTGGTCATGATATTTGCCATAACCTTGAAATGGCTGCCCGGAGGCGGCTGGAACGGCGGGGCGTTGAAATTTATGATCCTGCCGATGGTGGCCTTGTCACTGGCTTATATCGCCAGTATCGCCCGTATTACCCGCGGTTCGATGATTGAAGTGCTGCACTCTAACTTTATTCGTACCGCGCGCGCTAAAGGGTTGCCGATGCGGCGGATTATTTTCCGCCATGCGTTAAAACCTGCGCTGTTGCCTGTGCTGTCCTATATGGGACCAGCATTTGTCGGCATTATTACCGGTTCGATGGTTATTGAAACCATCTATGGTTTGCCGGGCATTGGCCAGCTGTTCGTCAATGGCGCGTTAAACCGCGACTATTCGCTGGTCCTGAGCCTCACCATACTGGTAGGCACGCTGACCATCGTGTTTAACGCGATTGTTGACGTGCTGTATGCCGTTATCGACCCGAAAATTCGTTACTGATACTGGAGCTCGCTATGATGTTAAGTAAGAAAAACAGCGAAGCGCTGGAAAATTTCAGTGAAAAGCTGGAGGTCGAGGGCCGCAGTCTGTGGCAGGACGCGCGTCGACGCTTTATGCATAACCGCGCGGCGGTAGCAAGCCTGGTCGTGCTGGTGATTATTGCGCTGTTTGTGACGCTGGCGCCGATGCTGTCGCAGTTTACCTACTTCGATACCGACTGGGGCATGATGTCCAGCGCGCCGGATACAGAATCTGGACACTATTTCGGCACCGACTCGTCAGGTCGAGACCTGCTGGTTCGTGTGGCGATTGGCGGTCGCATCTCGTTGATGGTCGGCATTGCCGCGGCGTTGGTCGCGGTAGTTGTCGGCACGCTATACGGTTCTCTGTCGGGCTACCTCGGCGGTAAAATCGACTCGGTGATGATGCGTCTGCTGGAAATCCTCAACTCCTTCCCGTTCATGTTCTTCGTGATTCTGCTGGTCACCTTCTTTGGGCAAAATATCCTGCTGATTTTTGTCGCTATTGGGATGGTATCCTGGCTGGATATGGCGCGTATCGTGCGTGGGCAAACGCTGAGTCTTAAGCGCAAAGAGTTTATTGAAGCAGCGCAAGTGGGTGGGGTATCTACCGTGCGCATCGTTATCCGTCATATTGTGCCGAACGTGCTGGGCGTGGTGGTGGTGTACGCTTCGTTGCTGGTGCCCAGCATGATCCTGTTTGAATCCTTCCTGAGCTTTTTGGGATTAGGGACGCAGGAGCCGTTAAGTAGCTGGGGGGCGTTGCTGAGTGATGGTGCCAACTCGATGGAAGTCTCACCATGGCTGCTGCTGTTCCCGGCAGGATTCCTGGTGGTCACTTTGTTCTGTTTTAACTTTATTGGCGATGGCCTGCGTGATGCCCTCGACCCGAAAGACCGTTAAGGAGTGCAGCCATGAGCGTAATTGAAACCTCAACCGCGCCGCTCGCGCAACAACAGGCTAACGCACTGCTGAACGTTAAAGATCTGCGCGTGACGTTTGCCACCCCCGACGGCGATGTGACTGCGGTAAACGATTTAAACTTTTCTCTGCGAGCTGGAGAAACGCTGGGTATTGTTGGGGAATCCGGTTCAGGTAAATCGCAAACGGCCTTTGCCCTGATGGGCCTGCTGGCAGCAAATGGCCGTATCGGAGGTTCTGCAACTTTCAACGGACGTGAAATTCTGAATTTACCGGAACGAGAGTTGAACAAACTGCGCGCCGAGCAAATCTCGATGATTTTCCAGGACCCGATGACCTCTCTCAATCCGTACATGCGAGTCGGCGAGCAGTTGATGGAAGTTCTCATGCTGCATAAAGGCATGAGCAAAGCGGAAGCCTTTGAAGAATCGGTCAGAATGCTGGATGCGGTGAAAATGCCGGAAGCGCGTAAGCGTATGAAAATGTATCCGCATGAATTCTCCGGCGGGATGCGTCAGCGCGTGATGATCGCCATGGCGCTGTTGTGCAGGCCTAAATTACTGATAGCCGATGAGCCGACTACCGCGCTCGATGTTACGGTACAGGCGCAAATCATGACCCTGCTGAATGAACTGAAAAGCGAATTCAACACTGCGATTATCATGATCACCCACGATCTGGGAGTAGTTGCCGGTATTTGCGATAAAGTTTTGGTGATGTACGCCGGACGTACCATGGAATATGGCAGTGCACGAGATGTCTTTTATAAGCCCGTTCATCCGTATTCGATTGGTTTGCTGAATGCCGTACCTCGTCTGGATGCCGAAGGGGAAGAGATGCTGACTATCCCGGGCAACCCGCCGAACCTGTTGCGTCTACCAAAAGGCTGTCCATTCCAGCCGCGTTGCCCGCATGCGATGGAAATCTGTAGCAGTGCTCCGCCACTGGAAGAGTTTAGTCCGGGCCGCCTGCGCGCCTGCTTTAAACCGGTGGAGGAACTGGTATGAATGCGGTCACCGAACAACGAAAAGTGCTCCTTGAAATTGCCGATCTTAAAGTCCATTTCGACATTAAAGACGGCAAGCAGTGGTTCTGGCAGCCGTCTAAAACCCTGAAAGCGGTTGATGGCGTGACTCTGCGACTGTATGAAGGTGAAACCCTGGGCGTGGTCGGCGAATCAGGCTGTGGAAAATCGACTTTTGCCCGTGCGATTATTGGCCTGGTGAAAGCCACCGATGGAAAAGTCGCCTGGCTGGGTAAAGATTTACTGGGCATGAAACCCGATGAGTGGCGGGAAGTGCGTAGCGATATTCAGATGATTTTCCAGGATCCGCTGGCATCACTGAATCCGCGCATGACCATCGGTGAAATCATTGCCGAACCGCTGCGGACTTATCATCCGAACCTGTCTGGTCAGGAAGTCCGCGACCGTGTGAAGGCGATGATGATGAAGGTGGGGTTGCTGCCAAATCTGATTAACCGCTACCCGCATGAATTTTCAGGCGGTCAGTGTCAGCGTATTGGTATTGCCCGTGCGCTGATCCTCGAGCCGAAGCTGATTATTTGCGATGAACCGGTTTCGGCGCTGGACGTATCCATTCAGGCCCAGGTGGTGAACCTGTTACAACAGCTCCAGCGTGAAATGGGATTATCGTTAATCTTTATTGCTCACGACCTGGCGGTGGTGAAACATATCTCCGATCGCGTGCTGGTCATGTATCTCGGACACGCGGTGGAATTAGGGACTTATGATGAGGTGTACCATAATCCGCTGCACCCTTATACCAAAGCGTTGATGTCTGCAGTGCCGATTCCCGACCCGGATCAGGAAAGGAACAAGGTTATCCAGTTGCTGGAAGGCGAATTGCCGTCGCCGATTAATCCTCCTTCCGGCTGCGTGTTCCGTACGCGCTGCCCGATTGCCGGACCGGAATGCGCAAAAACCCGCCCGGTTCTCGAAGGAAGTTTCCGCCACGCAGTTTCCTGCCTGAAAGTAGACCCGCTATAATCCTGAGGGCTGACAAAGGTCAGCCCTTCTTTTTGGTGAGGTATATGTGTCAGGTTTAGTCTCTTCTGTCCGCCGCGCGCTCTATCGCAAATTATTCGATTTAAACACCCGTTCAGGGCGTCGCTTTGAAGGTATGTGCGCGCTGTTCGCCTTGCTCAGCGTTATTGTTATCTTCATTGAGTCCGGCGTCGGGACGCAATACCATTTAACCTTTGAGGAATGGCGCATTTTTGTCTGGCTGGAGATCTTTATTACTCTGGTCTTTACCCTCGAATATTTTCTTCGCTTATGCAGTTGGGCCAATCCCGCTAAATATGTGTTTAGCTTCTGGGGGATTATCGATCTGGCCACCATTCTACCGCTGTACGTGATGTGGCTATGGCCTGAAATCAGTTTGAGCTATGTCTTCGCCTGGCGAGCGATGCGTGTCCTGCGCGTCTTGCGTATTCTCAAGCTGCTGCGTTTTATGCCTTCTCTGCGAGTGTTCTGGAATGCGTTAAAAAGCGCCCGTCATCAACTGATGTTGTTCTATTCCTTTATTGCCATTCTGATGGTTGTTTTCGGCGCGATGATGTATCTGATAGAAGGGCCCAAATATGGCTTTACTACGCTGAATGCGTCTGTGTATTGGGCAATTGTTACGGTCACCACTGTCGGCTACGGTGACATTACACCGCACACGCCGTTGGGACGCATGGTGGCGTCAGTGCTTATCCTGATTGGATACTCTGTGATTGCGATACCGACCGGATTGATAACCACACACATGAGCAGTGCGTTCCAACAGCGAGGATATCAGCGTAGATGCCCGCAGTGTCAGCAGGCGCAGCATGAACATAGTGCGCAGTTTTGTAACCGCTGCGGAAGTAAACTGCCGGGATAAAAATGAAAAAAGCTGCGAGAGCAGCTTTTTTGTTTGTTACTCGCGCCAGAGAATATGGCAGAGTTTGTGATCTTTTTCGCGACATAATAAAACGCGCGCAAAAATATCGTTAATCTCGCCGTCTTCTGTATCTGCCAGACCAATCACTACTTCGGCAAAGAAGTCAGGGTTCAGGTCAAAATCAACATGCTCCTGCCAGTCTTCTGCCGGGTCGAATAACTCGGCACCACCGCGCTCTTCAAACTGTAAATTGAACAGAATGATGTCGGCTGGATCCAGGTTGTCCGCAGCCAGTTCGAGAAAAATATCGTAAGCCTGCTCAAGCGTTTCGTCTTCAGTCAGGCGATTGTTCAAATCCATATCCATAATGACTACCTGTTTACTGTCTGATGGGCACGTTTTACAGCAACGGACTAAAGAAGTAAAACAGTCGCTCAGCGATCCGCTGCCAGAGTGGTCGTTTTACCCACAAACGGGCATCAAGCAGACGGGAACGCGAAATATAATCATCCTGTACTGCCGCGAGATCGCCACCGAATCCGGCATCATCAATGACCAGCGTGATTTCAAAATTGAGCCACAGACTGCGCATATCCAGGTTAACGGTACCGACCAGGCTCAGCTCGCCATCGACCAGTACGCTCTTGGTGTGCAGTAAGCCACCTTCGAACTGATAGATTTTAACGCCAGCCGCCAGCAACTCAGTGAAAAAGGCCCGGCTTGCCCAGCCAACCAGCAGGGAATCATTCTTGCGTGGAAGAATAATACTGACGTCGACCCCGCGCTGCGCCGCTGTACAGATCGCGTGCAGCAGATCGTCGCTGGGAACGAAGTAGGGCGTGGTCATAATTAAATATTCACGCGCCGAATAAGCTGCGGTTAACAGCGCCTGATGAATCAAATCTTCAGGGAAACCAGGTCCCGAAGCGATTGTGTGAATGGTGTGGCCGCTGGCCTGCTCAAACGGCATGATATTGACGTCTGGCGGCGGGGGCAGAATGCGCTTGCCGGTCTCAATTTCCCAGTCGCAGGAATAGACAATACCCATAGCGGTGGCTACCGGGCCTTCCATTCTCGCCATCAAATCCACCCATTGCCCGACGCCGGCATCTTGTTTGAAGAAACGGGGATCGACCATGTTCATGCTGCCGGTATAAGCAATATAGTTATCGATCATGATCATTTTGCGGTGCTGACGCAGGTCCATACGGCGTAAAAATACACGCATCAGGTTTACTTTCAGCGCTTCAACAACCTCGATACCCGCGTTACGCATCATCGCCGCCCATGGGCTGCGAAAGAACGCCACGCTACCCGCGGAGTCCAGCATCAGGCGACAGTGAATTCCACGCCTTGCGGCAGCCATTAATGACTCAGCGACCTGATCGGCCATACCGCCCGGTTGCCAGATGTAGAACACCATCTCGATGTTGTGACGCGCCAGTTGAATATCACGGATCAATGCCTGCATCACGTCCTCTGAACTGGTGAGCAACTGCAATTGATTCCCTTTAACGCCAGCGATTCCCTGACGACGCTCGCACAGCTTAAATAAGGATGACGCGACGCTGCTGTTTTCCTGCGCAAAAATATGCTTACAGGCTTTAAGATCGTTCAGCCACTTGGCCGTTGACGGCCACATTGCCCGGGCGCGTTCGGCGCGACGTTTACCCAGGTGGAGCTCACCGAAGGAAAGATAAGCAATGATCCCTACCAATGGCAGAATATAGATGATCAAAAGCCAGGCCATTGCGGAGGGCACTGCGCGTCGTTTCATTAGAATGCGTAATGTTACGCCAGCAATGAGTACCCAGTAACCCAGAATGACCAGCCAACTCACCACGGTGTAGAAGGTTGTCATAAATTTAAAAATCCTTTTGAAAGCGTATTGTTAAGAGTTTACGCATCAGGATTAATCTGGCAAATAAAAACACGGGAAAACCACTGGTCTGCATTCGGTGTGGCGTTATAATGGCCGCTCAGTGACTGAAAGAGTAGTAAACATGAAGCGTAGTAGAACGGAAGTGGGACGCTGGCGGATGCTGCGTCAGGCTAGCCGCCGTAAAGCACGTTGGCTTGAAGGACAATCGCGCCGTAATATGCGTATCCATACCATCAGAAAGTGTATTCTCAACCATCAACGTAACTCGTTGCTGTTTGCGATCCACAACATCTGATCTCAAAAGGGCACCGCTGTCGGTGCCCAATGTCTGCTTTTCGTTTTGTTTTTAAAATACTTTTTTGTACGGTTTTACTGAAACCTGCGCGTAAACACCTGCCGCCACGTAGGGATCGGCTTCCGCCCACGCCTGCGCGGCTTCTAAAGATTCAAATTCTGCAATCACCGTTGAGCCGGTAAAGCCTGCGGCGCCCGGATCGTTACTGTCAACCGCTGGCATAGGACCCGCCGTGAGCAAACGGCCTTCGTCATGAAGGAGTTGCAGACGAGCCAGATGAGCAGGGCGTACGGAAAGACGTTTTTCGAGAGAGTCTGCGATATCTTGAGCGTAAATAACGTACAGCACGGGTAGAGCTCCTTGAACGGTAAAAGGTCATATTTACGTTATTGGAAAGGCCTGGTAACTGCAACGGAAAGATAACTAATATGTTAAGGCCATACTTTGAAAATGGTTTTTTATCATAAAATCGCGTTTTAAATGCCAGTTAGCTTCACGGTCTTATTGAATATGATTGCTATTTGCATTTAAAATCAGGGCCTGGTTTTTTTACTGAAACGATTATGACTTCAATGACCCTTGATTTACCTCGTCGCTTTCCCTGGCCTACGTTACTTTCTGTCGGCATTCATGGTGCTGTAGTGGCAGGTTTGCTGTATACCTCGGTACATCAGGTTATTGAACTGCCTGCGCCAGCGCAGCCGATCTCCGTTACGATGGTTGCGCCTGCCGATCTTGAACCGCCTCAGGCCGTTCAGCCGCCGCCGGAACCCGTCGTCGAGCCTGAACCGGAGCCAGAACCGATCCCCGAACCGCCAAAAGAAGCGCCGGTAGTGATTGAGAAACCGAAGCCGAAACCTAAGCCGAAGCCAAAACCGGTGAAAAAGGTGGAAGAGCAGCCGAAGCGTGATGTTAAACCAGCAGAGCCGCGTCCGACGTCCCCGTTTGAAAATACGGCGCCTGCGCGTCCAACAACCAGTACCGCTCCGGCAACCACTAAACCGGCGGTGAGCGTACCATCGGGTCCGCGAGCCTTAAGTCGTAATCAGCCTCAATATCCGGCACGTGCACAGGCATTACGCATTGAAGGCCGTGTGAAGGTCAAATTTGACGTGACCTCGGATGGCCGGGTTGAAAATGTGGAAGTTCTGTCCGCACAGCCTGCGAATATGTTTGAGCGTGAAGTGAAAAATGCGATGCGCAGATGGCGTTATGAAGCCGGTAAGCCAGGCTCCGGGCTGGTGGTGAATATTGTTTTCCGCCTGAACGGCACAACACAGATCGAGTAAGCATCAGGCCGGATTTGGCGTTACGCCGCCAAATCCGGCAGAATGATTGCCGGATGGCGATGCTTGCGCGTGCTATCAGGCCAGGGAGGGAATCGGCCGCGGTTTACCGTCTTTATCAACGGCAACGTAGATAAACAGGGCTTCGGTAGCTTTATAACGCTGACCGATAGGTTCTGAAGCGACTTTCTTCACCCAGACTTCAATATTAATGCTGATCGAGGTCGTCCCGCGTTTCACGCAGCGCGCATAGCAACAAACCACATCGCCCACGGCAACCGGGCGCAAAAAGCTCATTCCTTCAACCCGCACCGTTACCACGCGACCATGTGCGATCTCTTTGGCCTGAATAGCGCCACCTATATCCATTTGTGACATCAGCCAGCCACCAAAAATATCACCGTTCGCGTTGGTATCGGCAGGCATAGCCAGAGTGCGTAAAACCAGTTCGCCCTGGGGAGTGTTATTCGTTGTTGTCATTGTAGAACCGACTATAGAGAAAGATTACAGGCGCGATGCTACTAGAATTTACGCGCTGAGAACAGAGGGGATGCGGCCTGCGAGGCGGAAGTAAGCCAGGTTGATGGCAACAAGGAACGCGAAGGGATAAAAATTCGCCAGATCCGGAGATCTGGCGAGCATTTATTACGATTTATCTTCCTGCGGAAGGTGGCGGTAAATATAGACTCCGCTCAGTAACGTAAATAGTAAAGTCAGGGCGGTCAGGCCGAACACTTTAAAGTTGACCCAAATATTCTGCGGTAGCCAAAACGCGATATAGATATTCGCCAGACCGCACAGGATAAAGAAGACGGCCCAGGCGAAGTTAAGTTTTGTCCAAACCGGCTGTGGCAAGCTCAGCTCTTTACCTAACATGCGCTGAATCAGCGGCTTTTTCATTACCCATTGGCTAACCAGCAGCGCACCGGCAAACAGCCCGTAAATCACCGTTACTTTCCACTTAATGAATTCATCATTGTGGAAGAAGATGGTCAGGCCACCGAACACGGCTACCAGAACAAAAGTGATCAATGCCATCTTCTCGACCTTGCGATAGCGGACCCAGCTGTAAATCAAAACCACAGCCGTCGCAACAATCAGCGCCGAGGTCGCCGCGTAGATGTCATAGAGCTTATAAAAAGCAAAAAAGACAACCAGCGGTAAAAAATCAAGAAACTGCTTCATTCTTCGATTCCGTCATCAAAAGCACCGGGGACTAGCCCGGAATGCGTTCAGGGTTTATTGGCGAATTAGCATGTACAGGCGGAACAAATAGATCAGCAATACGGCGGAGATCATATTGCTCAGCGTATTCGCCAATACCGCGCCGACATTTGGCGTAAGTACCGCAAAACTTGGCGCAAAAAGCAACAACAACGTTTTTGCCAGCAGCCAACCGATCACTGCTGGTGCAACCAGGCGCATATTCGACCACGCCAGACGCATACTGTTGCGCATCGCGGCAAAGACACCCATTTTGTCCTGTACTAACATCACCGGTGCAAGTGCCAGCAGGATAGCCAGCAGAATACCGGGTACCACAACCAGCATAATACCGATTTGCACCAGCAGAGTAGTCAGAAAAATCAGAATAAACAGCTTCGGCAAAACCGGCGCGCTGGCACCGATGGCGCGTAACGCGCTGACCCGATGACCGGCTGAAATCAGCTGAATCATCAGGATAATACCCCCGGCGAGGATGGCATTACCAATCAGACCGGAAAACGTCGACGCCGCGGAAGCGCGTAGCAAAATTTGCTGTTGCTCCGGGGTCATGTTTTGCACCAGATCGAACAATCCCACGCTGCTGGTTAACTGATCGCCTTCACTGAGTTGCGCAATTTGTGCGTCGGTGGGAGAAAAGGCATGCCCTAACACCACTGTGATAAACGCGCACAACAACGATACCAGCAAGATGGTAATGAATTGATTACGGAAAAAGTTTCCCGTGTCACGGTAAACGGATTTCGCCGTGATAGACATGCACTCTCCTTGAGTTTTGCAGGTGTTCATTTGTGGGCAATTGTACCCTGGATAACTCTACAGTGGCAGCATCGCGCGGTGTATGGAAAAGCATATCTTTGTAAAGCCCCGGTAATTTTTGACTATGACTTCAGCGTCATGCAAGAACGTTGGTTGTTCTCTGCGCATCACGAACAAATAACCATCGCTATTCTGCAACGGAGGTCAGGTACTTGCGTGGCGAAAATATATCAAAATTGATCTGAATTAGGTTAACCAGGATTTTGAATGCAAGTTCTAACTTAATCTGGATCAATAAATGTTAAATTATCAAAGTCAATGTGATCCAGGTTAGATCACTTATTACTCCAATGTGGGTATATTCGTTCCGCTTTTATAACCATAACGATGGAGCGGACATGAAAAAATTAACAGTTGCAGCAGTGGCTTTAACAACTCTTCTCTCTGGTAACGTATTTGCGCATGAGGCCGGAGAATTCTTTATTCGTGCAGGTTCTGCCACCGTCAGACCGACGGAAGGCGCGGGTGGTACGCTGGGAAGCTTGGGTGGCTTTGATGTCAGCAATAACACGCAGTTGGGTCTGACATTTACCTACATGGCAACCGACAATATCGGTGTTGAATTACTGGCAGCCACGCCGTTCCGCCATAAAATTGGCACTGCCACAACAGGTGATATTGCGACCGTTCACCATTTACCGCCGACCTTAATGGCGCAGTGGTATTTCGGCGATTCCAGCAGCAAACTGCGTCCGTACGTTGGTGTCGGTGTGAACTACACCACCTTCTTTGACGAAGGCTTTAACAATAACGGCAAAGAAACCGGTTTATCTGACCTGAGCCTGAAAGACTCCTGGGGCGCAGCAGGGCAAGTGGGTATGGACTATCTGATTAACCGCGACTGGCTGATTAACATGTCGGTCTGGTACATGGATATCGACACCACCGCGAGCTACAAACTGGCTGGCGCGCAGCAGCATGACAGCGTCCGCCTCGATCCGTGGGTGTTTATGTTCTCCGCGGGTTATCGCTTCTAAGTCCGTGATTAAAATACTGAAAAGCTGATCGTTCCACGGTCAGCTTTTTTATTACCAGTTTATTTCTTCCTGCCTTTCTCCCCGTCGATGTAATGCTACTCTTTAAGCAAACTGGCTTTGAGGGTATTGACGATGATGTTGACTCGCCACCTGCTACAACAAAAAATCACACTTTTGGAACCTTTCACCGGAGATGAAACGGCAGAGTTCGCCGTGAGTGCCGCGCGTGATTTATTGAATTTTATGGATAAAATTGAAGTGCTGGAGAAACGCATTGCGACTCCGGTTAAACTACCTTATTGCAGCGCCAGTCCTGTTTGTGAGATTGAAGCGGGCTATGCCGCAGGCGTGAGCGATTGTCGTGAGGCCATTCGTCGGGCAGGGTATCCGATTGAGGGTGATGATTAGTTTGCATTTATGTTAACAAAAATGTGCTTTTATTGTATAAGTCTGTAACTTTAGCGCACACAATGGCGGGCTTCTAAGGCATCAGCTAAGGGACGGTTAACATTCTCAATCAACATACAGCGCAGTTATGCAACGACAGAAACGGGTAACCGGTTTGGCAATATGTTAACTATCAGGGTGAACTCGTGAAGATTGTGCAGGACAAGCTCAGAAACAGGCAGGCACTGCTGGTATCAGGGCTCATTACGTTGATATTTACGTCGTTGTTTCTGTTTATAATTTATGAGCAGCGGATGGCTGCAGTCAGTGACGGTGTTAACCGCATGCAAGCGCGCATGATGGACATTTTTAACGATAACGAGCTGATCGCCGATGCGATTGGTGAGCGCTATCACCATATTAAATCGGGTGAGCAATGTGGCGATATTTCACAATTTGTTCCCCGCAATGAGATTGAATGGGGAATTAACGCTGACCCAAAGCGTCTGCATTCGGTAACGGGGACAATTATTGCCCAGCAAGCCAGCCACAACGCGCTGTGTATGTATACGGCGGCGGAGTTTATTCGCGGTATGGTTAATGAGCTAAATCCGGGCAGCTTCGATGCACATCGTTATATTATCGCCAAAAATTCAGATTATTTTTACTGGTTTATGGCTTCCGATTCGCGCAACTTCAGTTTCTCAAATTCTGAAATGGCGCGGGATCTCACCAACTTTTTCTATCCGCCGGTCGATTTCTATACCCGACTGTTGCAAAAAAACGTCAAAAACAAAGCCCTTAGTTCAACGAACTTCTATACCGATAAAATTACCGGTGAAAAAGCTTACAGCGTGGTGAGCTATATCTACGATCTGTCTGGCAAAGAGATATCAGACCAAATCGTGGCCTATCTGGTTTATGACCATTCAAAGCCCGAATTGCAGGAAGCGTTGGCTCAAGCATTTGACTACCAGCTCCCACCTGAGCTGAATGTGGAATTGGTAAATTTGACCAACAATGAAAGTCTCTGTTTATCCGGTAAATGTACAGGTCAATCCCGTTTTTTAGTGCGCAATTTTTCGGAGAAATATGCGCTGCACTATTCGCTTTCATTAGGCCGTTTTATGACGCGCGATACCCATGCCGGGATCGTGATCCTGCTGGCGCCGTTCTTTTTCATCATGATTAGTTTCTCGCTAAAATCATGGCTGAACGAAAGCGACCTGAAGGTTTATATAGACACCCTGACCGGTTGCTTTAATCGCCGAATACTCGACATCATCAAGCGCCGAGATTTATCACACTGTTCGGTGGTGCTACTGGACTGCAATAAGTTCAAGGCCGTCAATGATACCTGGGGTCACGCGGCAGGCGATCGTGCGCTGCAAATTATCGCCAACAGGATGTTATCAAACACCCGCACCAGTCACGATATTGTGATTCGTACCGGCGGGGATGAATTTATGATCCTGCTGTTTCGCTCGCAGGCAACTGATGCCATCGCAATCGCTCAACGTATCAGCGGGCAGGTGACCAGCCATGTGTTTGTAGTGGACGGTCATACTGTGCCATTGTCAGTATCGTGGGGGATTGCAGAGGTGAACGGTGAACTGGATGTGGCTATTCAGAATGCAGATAGCGCCATGTATAAAATGAAGCACACGAAAGAAGCGTAAAACCGCCAGAAGTCTCTGGCGGTTGATTTAGCTTACTGCCGGGTGGCGGCTTTCATCGCGCTGACAAAAGCTTTCAGCTCAGCCAGCATCTGTTCCGGTATCGCAACATTTTTCTCAATGATTTTCACTATTGCCGAGCCGGAAATAGCGCCAGCAGCGCCAGCGTCAATCGCGCCGGTTACCTGTTCAGGCGCAGAGATACCAAATCCCTGTAAAGAAGGCGGAGCATCATATGCTTTCAACTTTTCGACCAGGTGATGCAGCGGTAATGCCGCTCGATTTTCTGCACCGGTCACGCCCGCACGCGAAAGCAAATAGGTATAGCCGCGGCCATGAGAGGCTATCTGGCGCAGCAGTTCTTCATCAGCGTTCGGTGGGCAGATAAAAATTGGCGCAATGTTGTGGCGGAGCGCCGCAGCTCTGAATGGCGCGGACTCTTCAACGGGAACATCGGCTACTAACACGGAATCCACGCCAACTTTTTCACACTGGGCGTAAAACTCGTCAATGCCCTTGCTAAACACCAGGTTGGCATACATCAGCAAGCCAATGGGAATCGTAGGGTGCTTCTGGCGAATCAGCGCCAGCATTTCAAAGCATTGCGACGGCGTGACGCCGGCGGCAAACGCACGCAAGGTGGCTTCCTGAATGGTTGGACCGTCAGCCAGCGGATCGGAGAACGGAATACCGAGCTCAAGGGCATCGGCACCGGCTTCAATCAGCGTATCAATGATTTTCAGTGACTGCTCAACAGACGGATCGCCCAGGGTTACGAAGGGGACAAAAGCACCTTCTTTGCGGTCCTTCAGTTGTGCAAACAGGTTTTCGTAACGTTCCATCAGATTTCCCCTCGCGCTTTCAGAATATCGTGTACGGTGAAAATGTCTTTGTCGCCGCGACCGGAGAGATTAACCACCAGTAACTGCTCTTTTTCCGGGTTTTCACGCATCATTTTCAATGCGTGTGCCAGGGCATGGGAGGACTCCAGCGCCGGAATAATCCCCTCGTGCAGACACAGCGTTTTGAAGGCCTCAAGCGCTTCGTCGTCGGTGATCGAAACATAATCGGCGCGACCAATGCTGTTCAGATACGCATGCTGCGGCCCGACAGACGGGAAATCCAGCCCCGCGGAAATAGAGTAAGACTCTTCAATCTGTCCTTCTTCGGTCTGCATCATCGGGGATTTCATGCCGAAGTAAATCCCGACACGACCATGCTTCAACGGTGCGCCATGTTCCCCTGACTCAATCCCATGACCGCCAGGCTCGACGCCAATCAGACCGACGCTGGTTTCATTAATAAAGTCCGCGAACATACCGATGGCGTTAGAACCTCCGCCCACGCAGGCGATAACCGCGTCCGGCAGGCGACCTTCTTTTTCAAGGATCTGCGCTTTAGTTTCCTCGCCGATCATGCGCTGAAATTCACGAACAATGGTCGGGAAGGGATGTGGACCCGCCGCCGTACCGAGCATATAGTGCGCGGTATCGTAGCTGCCAGACCAGTCGCGCAGCGCTTCGTTACAGGCATCTTTCAGGGTTGCAGAACCGCTGTGAACCGGGATAACTTCAGCCCCCATCAGACGCATACGGAAAACGTTTGGCGACTGGCGTTCAACGTCTTTTGCACCCATATAAATACGGCATTTCAGCCCCAGCAGTGCGCTGGCGAGAGCTGATGCAACACCGTGCTGGCCCGCGCCGGTTTCGGCGATGATCTCCGTTTTCCCCATACGCTTCGCCAGCAACGCCTGGCCCAACACCTGGTTGGTTTTGTGCGCGCCGCCGTGCAGCAAATCTTCACGTTTGAGATACAGCGTAGTGTTGGTGCCTTGAGTAATGTTCTGGCATTTGGTCAGGGCAGTTGGACGACCAGCATAGTTTTTCAGCAGGTCTGTAAACTGCGCCTGAAATTCAGGATCCTTTTGCGCGCTGACAAAAGCTTCTTCCAGCTGGCGCAGGGCAGGCATCAGAATCTGTGGCACATACATACCGCCAAATTCACCAAAATACGGATTGAGTAATGTTGTCATGTCCTTTTCCTTAATATGCGCGCAGCGTCTGAAAGACCGAAGCCAAAAGACGTGCATCCTTGATGCCCGGCTGTGACTCTACGCCAGAATTGAAATCGAGACCGGCACAGCCGGTTTTTGCCGCGTCAACGCAGTTATCAGCGCCGAGTCCGCCAGCCAGTAAAACGTTATCCAGCGATTGTCCGCCTAAAAGTGACCAGTCGAAGCGTTGACCGCTGCCGCCCTGACCATTGTCGAATACGTATTTATCGACGTGCTGATAATCACGAGCTGGCAACGTTTCGCTGACGCTTAACGCCTTCCAGATTTGCACCTGTTCGGGTAGCGCGTCGCGCAGGGCGTCAACATAGGCCTGGTCTTCGCTACCATGCAATTGCACGGCTGTTAGCCCCAGAGCCACCGCTGTTTCACGCACGTCGGTGATCTCTGCGTTGCGAAACACCCCGACATATTGCAGCGGTGCGCCGGTCATGACCTCGCGCGCGTGTTCAACGCTGACCGCGCGTGGCGATGTGGACACAAAAATCAACCCGCCGTATATGGCACCCGCTTCGTATGCCGCGTTTGCATCCTGAGGCCGGGTTAAACCGCAGACTTTATTTTCGCCGAGCAGAACTCGACGCACGGCAGCATGCAGATCATCATGCGACATCAACGCAGAGCCAATCAGAAAACCGTTGGCGAAGTGGCTGAGTTCTCGCACTTGACCATAGGTATTGATACCCGACTCGCTGATGACGGTTACGCCATGACCTAGTCGCGGCGCCAGTTGGCGGGTGCGATTCAGATCAATCGACAGGTCGCGTAAATCACGGTTGTTGATACCGACGACTTTGGCACCCAGTGCGATAGCACGCTCCAGCTCTTCATCGTTACTGACTTCGGTCAGTACGCCCATTTTCAAACTGTGGGCGACGGCGGCGAGTTGACGATATTGCTCATCATCAAGCACCGACAGCATCAGCAGACAGGCGTCCGCCTGATAGAAGCGCGCCAGGTAAATCTGGTAAGGATCGATAATAAAGTCCTTACACAGAATCGGTTGCGGTGCGATGCGGCTGACGATGGGCAGGAAATCAAAGCTCCCCTGGAAATATTTCTCATCGGTCAGTACGGAAATCGCGGAAGCATATTGTTTATATACGCCCGCAATCTGTGCCGGGTCGAAGTCATCACGGATCACGCCTTTTGACGGAGACGCTTTTTTGCACTCCAGAATAAAGGCGGTGCGTGCACCTTGCAGCGCATCGTAGAAATCACGAGAGCTGGGTTGAACATCATTCTGAAAGCTGGCCAGCGGTTGTTGCTGTTTGCGGGCTTCTACCCAAATCGCCTTGTCTGCGACAATTTTCGCTAAAACGGTTTGCATCATTTACCCTCTTGCTGCCAGTGCAGTGACACGGTCATAGGCCGCACCGCTGCGCAGTACATTAATCACGGTTTGCGCATTGGCTTTTAAATCTTCTTCACCGTGCAGGCGCATTAACATGGCGACATTCGCGGCAACAGCAGCTTCATGAGCGGCTTCACCTTTACCTTGTAACAAGCGACTAAGAATGTCACGGTTTTCTTCCGGCGTGCCGCCAGCCAGCTGTTCCTGGTGGTAAGGCGTCAGGCCAAAGTCTTCCGCCGTCAGTTGATAGCTCTTGATTTCGCCATCATGCAACTCTGCCACAATGGTCGGTGCATGCAGGGAAACTTCATCCATGCCTCCGCTGTGCACCACGGCTGCCCGCTGATACCCCAACACGCGCAGCGTTTCGGCAATCGGCAGCACCAGTTCCGGACTGTAAACGCCGATCAGCGCCAGCGGCGGATGTGCCGGGTTAATCAACGGGCCGAGGACGTTAAACAGCGTACGGGTTTTCAACTGTTGGCGTACCGGCATAGCATGGCGAAAACCGGTGTGGTATTTCGGCGCAAACAAGAAACACACACCGAGGTCGTCAAGTGCCTGACGGGATTTATCGGCGTTCATATCCAGATTGATGCCAAAAGCCGCTAACAGATCCGAAGAGCCCGACTTGCTGGAGACGCTGCGGTTGCCGTGTTTGGCGACTTTCAGTCCGCAAGCGGCCGCCACAAAGGCGCTGGCGGTGGAAATATTGATACTGTTGCTGCCGTCACCACCGGTACCGACAATATCGGCAAACAGATAATCAGGTCGCGGGAACGGGGCGGCGTTTTCCAGCAGCGCGGTTGCCGCACCGGCAATTTCATTCGGGTGCTCGCCGCGAATTTTCATGCTCACCAGCGCCGCAGCCAGTTGTTCCGGCTTCAGTTCACCGCGTACCACGGCGGAGAACAGCTGGTGGCTTTCCTGCTGAGACAGCGTCTGGGCCTGATACAGTTTCTCCAGAATAGGTTGCAGGGTATTGGTCTGTTCGAGTTTCAGTTGCGCCCAGGCCAGCGTTTGCTCCAGCAGACGTGCGCCCTGGGTGGTCAGAATGGATTCTGGATGGAACTGGAAGCCACATACGCGATCGGTATCGTGACGTACCGCCATCACCATGCCGTTAAAGTGGGCGTTGATGGTCAATCCGGCTGGAACGTTGCTGCCAACCAGCGAGTGATAGCGCGCCACCGGCAGCGGATTTGCCAGACCGGCGAACATTGCCTGACCGTCGTGTTCAATGCTGGACGCTTTGCCGTGCAGGATTTCCCCAGCCTGTCCCACGTATCCACCATAGGCCTCGACAATGGCCTGATGCCCCAGACAAATGCCGATGATTGGCAGCTTGCCGCGCAGGCGGGTTAACAGCTCCGGCATGCAGCCCGCTTCGCTTGGCGCACCTGGACCTGGAGAGAGCATCAGCACCGGATTTTTCATGGTCGCTAAGCGGTCTATTAATGTCTGGGCCGGAATATGGTTGCGGTAAATCACCACGTTATGACCGTTAGTACGCAGCTGATCTGCTAGGTTATAGGTAAAAGAGTCGATATTATCGAGCAGCAGAATGTCAGCCATTAGAAGGTCTCCTGTGCGTGGTGTGCGGTGGCGATAGCACGCAGAACCGCACGCGCTTTATTACGGGTTTCATCGGCTTCTGACTGCCCAACGGAATCCAGAACAATTCCGGCACCAGCCTGTACGGTGGCAATACCGTCTTCCACGAGGGCGGAACGAATCACAATACAGGTATCCAGATCGCCATGGGCCGTGAAGTAACCTACTGCGCCGCCATAGCTGCCGCGACGACGGCCCTCGGCCTCGGCGATAAGCTGCATGGCGCGAACTTTCGGCGCTCCGCTTAGCGTACCCATGTTCATACAGGCGCGGTAAGCATGCAGAACATCCAGATCGCTACGCAGCTCGCCGACTACGCGGGAAACCAGGTGCATAACGAAGGAATAACGATCCACTTTGGTGAGGTCAGCAACGTAGCGGCTGCCGGGCGTACAGATGCGCGCCAGGTCGTTACGCGCCAGGTCTACCAGCATCAGGTGCTCGGAAAGCTCTTTATGATCGGTACGCATCTCCAGCTCAATACGGCTGTCGAGATCGCGATCCAGTGAACCGTCCGCACGACGACCGCGTGGGCGGGTCCCGGCAATCGGGTAGATTTCAATCTGCCGGCTGGTGGCATCGTATTTCAGCGAGCTTTCCGGAGAGGCGCCGAACAGGGTGAAATCGTTGTCCTGCATAAAAAACATGTACGGGCTGGGGTTACTTTTCTTCAGCACATAGTAGGCCGCCAGCGGTGACGGGCAGGGCAGCGAGAAACGACGGGATGGAACCACCTGGAAAATTTCGCCAGCGCGAATGGCTTTTTGCATACCACGAACCACGGCGGCAAACTCTTCATCGCTCTGATTGCATTCGCAGCGCATGTGCGGAACTTCAGTGACGGGCAGCGGCGGCGCAGGTTCGGTAAGCTGCTGGCTCAGTTGCGCCAGACGGGCATTAAGACGCTGTTTTTCTGCATCGCTGGGGGTAAATATGCTGGCCTGAATGCGGGTGCTTTTCTTCTGATGGTCGATGACCATGAGCGTTTCTGCCAGATAGAAGCAGTAGTCAGGGCAACGGTTGCCCGCTTCAAGCTGAGGTAAATCTTCAAAACCGGCAACCAGGTCGTAGGAAAACAGACCGCCGAAGAACATCGCTTCACGTTCTTGCGCAGGAACATTAACCAGCTCCTGCAATAAACGGAAGGCATCAAATACGGACAGGGAACATAAGCGGGCATCTTCATCCAGCAGCGGGCTAACGGCAGGGAATCGCAGATGGCGACCATTCGGTTGTTGTTTGTTCTCAACACCCGCTGGCAGGGCAGCATCCAGCAGCGGCAGCAGCGATGCGCCGTTAGCGGATAATGCCTGAATGGTGACAGTGTCACCGATGGCGGTAATGCGTAATGCACTGTCGACCAGCAGCAAGCTCTTCAGATCGTCTTTGCTGTCGATATCGGCAGATTCCAGCAGCAGCGTTGCCGGACGTGCGCCACACACCTGATGAAACAGCGCCGTCGGATTTTCACGGTAGGCGGCATCGCAGGCAAGCAGTTCGAGTGTCGGTTTTTGTGTTTGCATCGTTATTCTCATTAATTTTGTTCAAAAAAAAGCCCGCTCATTTGGCGGGCCGGGTATCTGGTTGCATATTGCAGACGTAAGACACTGCCCGAAATCAGGAAGTGCGCCACCAACCGTGCAGAACAAATGTTGCTTTCATCTCAGATACCTTCTTCATGTGAACTTGCGTACTAGTTAACTAGTTCAATGGAATAAAGTCAACACCTGATTTCAGTATATTTGTCTAAACCGCTATGATGAGCGTGTTAAGACATTTAGTGAAACGGGAGCCGCATTGAGCGACACGAATTACGCAGTGATTTATGACCTGCACAGTCATACTACAGCCTCCGATGGGCGATTAACGCCAGAAGCCTTAGTACACCGTGCGGTAGAGATGCGAGTCGGTACACTGGCGATCACCGATCATGACACCACGGCGGGTATTGCGGCGGCAAGAGAAGAAATTTCACGTGCGGGTTTAGCGTTAAATTTGATCCCTGGCGTCGAGATATCAACAGTCTGGGAAAACCATGAGATCCATATCGTGGGTCTGAACATTGATATCGCCCATCCAATGATGTGCGAATTTCTGGCGCAGCAAACGGAACGTCGTCAGCAGCGCGCGCGCCTGATTGCTGAACGACTCGACAAAGCGCATATTCCCGGCGCGTGGGAAGGGGCATTACGCCTGGCTGATGGCGGGGCGATCACTCGGGGGCATTTCGCGCGTTTCCTGGTGGAGTGCGGAAAAGCCACAACCATGGCGGATGTCTTTAAAAAATATCTTGCTCGTGGGAAAACCGGTTACGTTCCGCCACAGTGGTGTACAATAGAACAAGCTATTGATGTCATTCATCATTCTGGCGGTAAGGCAGTTCTGGCTCATCCTGGGCGGTACGATCTTAGCGCTAAGTGGCTGAAAAGACTGGTTGCGCATTTTGCTGAACATCACGGCGACGCGATGGAAGTGGCACAGTGCCAGCAGTCTCCCAATGAACGCACCCATCTGGCGACGCTTGCGCGTCAGCATCAACTGTGGGCATCGCAAGGGTCTGATTTTCATCTACCCTGCCCATGGATTGAGCTGGGTCGTAAACTCTGGTTGCCCGCAGGCGTAGAAGGCGTCTGGCAACTTTGGGAACAGCCCGAGACCACAGAGAGGAAAGTATGAGCCAGTTTTTTTATATTCATCCCGAAAACCCACAGCAGCGCCTGATCAATCAGGCCGTTGAAATCGTGCGTAAAGGAGGGGTGATCGTCTATCCAACTGATTCCGGCTATGCGTTGGGTTGCAAAATTGAAGATAAAGGCGCAATGGAGCGCATTTGTCGCATCCGTCACCTGCCGGACGGGCACAACTTTACGCTGATGTGTCGTGACCTGTCCGAACTGTCGACCTATTCGTTTGTCGACAACGTGGCTTTCCGTTTAATTAAAAACAACACGCCGGGTAACTACACGTTCATCCTGAAGGGGACGAAAGAAGTACCACGCCGACTGTTGCAGGAAAAACGTAAGACCATCGGCTTGCGTGTACCCTCGAATCCGATTGCGCTGGCGCTGCTGGAAGCGCTGGGCGAGCCTATGCTCTCTACATCACTGATGCTGCCGGGCAGCGAATTTACCGAGTCAGATCCGGAAGAAATCAAAGATCGTCTGGAGAAAGTGGTGGATTTGATTATCCACGGTGGATATCTCGGCCAGCAGCCAACCACGGTTATCGATTTAACCGATGATTCCCCGGTGGTATTGCGCGAAGGCGTCGGCGACGTTAAACCTTTCTTATAAGGGCGCGAACCGCTATACTACGCGGCCTTAAAATGGCGCTGACTGGCGCCGTTGATTCTCCTGTTCGACGCCTGTGAAGGCGACATCTAAAGGAAGCTCTATGAGCGAAAAGTTACAAAAAGTGCTGGCGCGCGCTGGCCACGGTTCTCGCCGTGAAATTGAATCCATAATTGCCGCGGGTCGCGTGAGCGTTGATGGCAAAATTGCCACGCTCGGCGATCGCGTTGAAGTTACGCCGGGTCTGAAAATCCGTATCGACGGTCATCTGATTTCGGTGAAAGAATCTGCGGAGCAAATCTGCCGTGTTCTGGCTTATTACAAGCCAGAAGGTGAACTGTGTACCCGTAACGACCCGGAAGGTCGTCCGACCGTGTTTGATCGTCTGCCAAAACTGCGCGATGCGCGCTGGATTGCCGTGGGACGTCTGGACGTGAATACCTGTGGTTTACTGCTGTTTACCACCGATGGCGAACTGGCGAACCGTCTGATGCACCCAAGCCGCGAAGTTGAACGTGAATATGCGGTGCGTGTGTTTGGTCAGGTTGATGACGCAAAACTGCGCGATCTGAGTCGTGGCGTGCAGCTGGAAGATGGTCCGGCCGCATTTAAAACGATCAAGTTCAGCGGCGGTGAAGGGATCAACCAGTGGTATAACGTCACGTTGACCGAAGGGCGTAACCGTGAAGTCCGTCGCCTGTGGGAAGCCGTGGGCGTGCAGGTAAGTCGTCTTATCCGTGTACGTTACGGTGATATCCCACTGCCGAAGGGCCTGCCGCGTGGCGGCTGGACGGAACTTGACCTCGCGCAGACCAACTATTTGCGTGAACTGGTGGAACTGAAGCCGGAAACCACCTCTAAAGTTGCCGTCGAGAAAGATCGTCGCCGTATGAAGGCAAACCAGATCCGCCGTGCGGTGAAGCGCCACTCTCAGGTTGGCGGCAGCCGTCGTCCGGGCGGTCGCAGCAACAACGGTTAATCATGAGTAGGCCTGATAAGCAACGCGCCATCAGGCGTTAGCGTGGAGCCGGATGCGGCGTAAGCGCCTTATCCGGCCTACTGTCAGTAATCGATCCCCATCTGGGCTTTCACGCCCGCTTCAAAGGCGTGCTTAACCGGCCGCAGTTCGCTAACCGTATCCGCTAACTCCAGAATATCGCGATGACATCCACGACCGGTGATAATGACCGTTTGATGGGCAGGGCGCGCGTTTAGGGCATTGATGACCTCGTCGAGCGGCAGATAGTCGTATGCAACCATGTAGGTCAGCTCGTCCAGTATCACCATATCCATCTCAGCGTCGGCCAGCATCCGCTTGCCGTGTTCCCATACGGCCATGCAGGCTGCGGTGTCGGACTCGCGGTTCTGCGTTTCCCAGGTAAATCCTGTCGCCATGACCTGAAACTCAACGCCGTGGGGTTCGAGTAAGTTACGTTCACCGTTTGGCCACGTCCCCTTAATAAATTGCACTACGCCGACTTTTTTACCGTGGCCTACTGCGCGCGTGGCGGTACCGAACGCGGCGGTGGTTTTACCCTTACCATTTCCGGTGAACACAATAATAATCCCGCGCTCGTCTCTGGCGGCGGCAACACGGGCGTCAACCCGGTCTTTTACGCGCTGCTGGCGCTGCTGATAGCGTTCTTCACTCATTGGGCGATTCCTGGTTTACGGCCCGGCTGGGCATCGAAAGTCATACCGGTTTTACGGCGGCTGTCATCGCCCATCAGCCACAGGTAGAGCGGCATAATATCGGCGGGGGTTTTCAATTTTTGCGGATCTTCCGTCGGGAACGCGCTGGCTCGCATGCCGGTACGCGTTCCACCAGGATTGATACAGTTTACGCGCAGGTGGCGGTTCTGATATTCATCAGCCAGAACCTGCATCATTCCTTCGGTAGCAAATTTGGAGGTGGCGTATGCCCCCCAGTTGGCGCGCCCCTGGCGACCGACGCTGGAGGAGGTAAAGACCAGCGATCCGGCATCTGATTTGAGCAACAACGGCAGCAATGCCTGAGTCAGCATAAAGGTGGCGTTCACGTTTACCTGCATCACGTCCTGCCATACCTGCGGGTTTTGCTCGCTCATCGGGCAAATGTCACCGAGCAATCCGGCATTATGTAGTACGCCATCCAGACGCGGGAAATGCGCGGCAATGCGCTGTGCGAGCTGGTGGCATTCGTCAGACGTACAGGTGAGCAGATCCAGCGTGAACCAGTGTGGTTGCGTACCTTTTTCTTCGGCGATGGAGCGGGCAACCTGACGCAGTTTTTCTTCGTTACGCCCTAACAGAATCACGGTCGCGCCGTAACGCGCGTAGGTCTGTGCGGCTTCACGCCCGATACCATCGCTGGCACCGGTGACCAGAATAATGCGGTCCTGTAGAAGATCTTGTTTCGGTTGATAATGCACGGCTACTCCTCGGCGACGTCCTGGCCATCTCGTTCGCGATAACTTTTGGGCTTTATGCCTTAAACCCTGTTCTTTTTCAATCAGCCAAAGGCAATAACACCGCAAAATGAACGCGTTGTCATGCTTTTTACTGAATGGATGAAGCAAGACGGGTTAACAAGGCTGTTGTACACTGAGCGAAAGTAGCGTTGTTTAACCAAGGTGGGTCACGTGGAATTGTTGTCTGAATATGGGTTGTTTTTGGCAAAAATTGTCACTGTCGTGGTGGCTATTGCGGTGGTAGTTATGCTGATCGTAAACGCGACACAACGCAAACGTCAGCGTGGGGAATTGCGGGTTATTAATCTCAGCGAACAATATAAAGAGATGAAAGAAGACCTGTCGCTGGCTTTATTGGATGGGCATCAGCAAAAATTCTGGCATAAGGCGCAGAAAAAGAAACACAAACTTGAGGCGAAGGCCGCTAAGGCAAAAGCGAAACTGGGAGACAGTACGTCATCTGATAAACCACGGGTATGGGTACTTGATTTTAAAGGCAGTATGGATGCCCATGAGGTCAGCGCATTACGCGAAGAGGTGACGGCAGTGCTGGCGGTCGTTAAACCCCAGGATCAGGTCGTGGTTCGTCTGGAAAGTCCGGGCGGCGTAGTACACGGCTATGGCCTGGCCGCGTCCCAGTTACAACGTCTGCGCGATAAGCAGATCCCGCTGACCGTTACGGTAGATAAAGTCGCTGCGAGCGGCGGATATATGATGGCTTGCGTGGCGGATAAAATTGTCTCGGCGCCGTTTGCTATTGTCGGCTCTATTGGCGTTGTGGCACAGATCCCGAACTTTCACCGCTTCCTGAAAGGGAAAGATATTGATATCGAACTGCACACCGCCGGACAGTATAAGCGTACGCTGACCTTACTTGGTGAAAACACGGAAGAAGGGCGGCAGAAATTCCGCGAAGACCTGAACGAAACCCATCATCTGTTTAAAGATTTTGTACAGCGCATGCGTCCGACTCTGGACATTGAGCAGGTTGCCACGGGTGAACACTGGTTTGGTCAACAGGCGCTGGCCAACGGGCTGGTGGATGAGATCAATACCAGTGATGAGGTGATCCTCGGACTGATGGACGGTCGTGACGTATTAAACGTACGTTATCTGCAGCGTAAAAAACTGATGGACCGTTTTACCGGCAGTGCCGCCGAGAGCGCCGATCGTTTACTGATGCGTTGGTGGCAGCGAGGACAAAAACCGCTGATGTAAAATTTTAATTGCCGGATGAGGCGCAGCCGTCATCCGGCAAATCATTTCTCGTGTTAATCGATCAAGTGATACTTTTCAGAAAGTACGTGCGCCAGATGTTTAAACATATTAAACACCGCCGTACTTTTGGGCGTCGGTAGCCCTTGCTCGTCTAAAAAGTAATCTCCGCTGAAAACCAGCACGCCATTTCGCTGCGTTACGCCGGTGGCGACAATCCCCGCCAGCGTGTCCTCATGCTCACGAATGATTTTGTTGGCTTCAATCAGCAGTGTTTCGCGATCGATGGGTTGAGTGTCTTTATGCATTATTTACTCCTTAAACAAGGACATTAGTCTACGCCGAGCCCGGCTTATGGGCAAATATTCCCTGACTTAAATGAAGGTCTTACGACAGTGTTGCAAGTGGCGAGATTTGTTTTTGCATGCTAATAAAGTTGCGTAACGCATTTTATCAGGTACAGTGTGACGCTTTCGTCAATCTGGCAACAGATTTGCTTGACATTCGACCAATACTCCGTCGTGCTATAGCGTTTGTGAGCGAAAAAGCCTGTTAACTCAGTTACATGAGAGTTACATTACAAGCGCGAATTAGTTTAAGGGTTGATATCCGCCGACGCAGAGACCATATCGATGTCTCGTCGCCAGTGGAAGGTGAATCAACGTGCGACGCATTCTGGAAGAATCAAATTAGGTAAAGGTGAATATGGGTAAAGCTCTTGTCATCGTTGAGTCCCCGGCAAAAGCCAAAACGATCAACAAGTATCTGGGTAATGACTACGTGGTGAAATCCAGCGTCGGTCATATCCGTGATTTGCCGACCAGTGGCTCAGCAACTAAAAAGAGCGCCGACTCAACCTCCACCAAAACGGCTAAAAAGCCCAAAAAGGATGAACGTGGCGCTCTCGTCAATCGTATGGGTGTTGACCCGTGGCACAACTGGGATGCGCGCTATGAAGTGCTGCCCGGTAAAGAAAAAGTTGTTTCTGAACTGAAGCAACTGGCTGAAAAAGCCGACCACATCTATCTCGCAACCGACCTTGACCGCGAAGGGGAAGCCATTGCGTGGCACCTGCGGGAAGTGATCGGTGGCGACGACACCCGCTACAGTCGCGTGGTGTTTAACGAAATTACCAAAAACGCTATTCGTCAGGCGTTTGAAAAACCGGGCGAACTGAACATCGACCGCGTCAATGCGCAACAGGCGCGCCGCTTTATGGACCGTGTTGTGGGCTATATGGTGTCGCCGCTGCTGTGGAAAAAAATTGCGCGAGGCCTGTCAGCAGGCCGCGTACAGTCGGTTGCCGTGCGTCTGGTGGTTGAGCGTGAACGCGAAATCAAAGCATTCGTTCCTGAAGAGTTCTGGGAAATTGATGCTAACACGACCACGCCAGGCGGTGACGCGTTACCGCTTGAGGTGACGCATCAGAATGATAAACCGTTCCGTCCGGTCAACCGGGAACAAACGCTTGCCGCCGTTAGCCTGTTGGAAAAAGCGCGCTACAGCGTTCTGGAACGCGAAGATAAGCCGACCAGCAGCAAGCCGGGCGCGCCGTTCATCACCTCCACGCTACAGCAGGCCGCCAGCACGCGTCTGGGCTTCGGCGTGAAGAAAACCATGATGATGGCGCAGCGCTTGTATGAAGCGGGCTACATCACTTATATGCGTACTGACTCAACCAACCTGAGCCAGGATGCGGTGAACATGGTTCGCGATTACATCAGCGATAATTTCGGCAAAAAGTATCTGCCGGAGAGCGCGAACCAGTACGCCAGCAAAGAGAACTCGCAGGAAGCGCACGAAGCTATCCGTCCTTCCGATGTCGCCGTTCAGGCGGAATCGCTGAAAGATATGGAAGCCGATGCGCAAAAACTGTATCAGCTGATCTGGCGCCAGTTTGTTGCCTGTCAGATGACGCCTGCTAAATATGATTCCACCACGCTGACGGTGGGCGCGGGTGATTTCCGTCTGAAGGCGCGTGGTCGTATTCTGCGCTTCGATGGCTGGACGAAAGTGATGCCTGCGCTGCGTAAGGGCGATGAAGACCGCATTTTACCTGCGGTGGATAAAGGCGATACGTTGACGCTCATTGAACTGACACCTGCGCAACACTTTACCAAACCGCCTGCGCGATTCAGTGAAGCTTCGCTGGTGAAAGAGCTTGAAAAACGTGGTATTGGTCGCCCATCCACGTACGCGTCGATCATTTCTACGATTCAGGATCGCGGTTATGTTCGCGTTGAGAACCGTCGCTTCTACGCTGAAAAAATGGGTGAAATCGTCACCGATCGTCTGGAAGAAAACTTCCGCGAACTGATGAACTACGACTTTACCGCGCAGATGGAAGACAGTCTCGACCAGGTGGCAAATCACGAAGCCGAATGGAAGGGCGTACTCGACAACTTCTTCACTGATTTTACTCAGCAACTGGATAAAGCCGAGAAAGATCCTGAAGAGGGCGGTATGCGTCCGAACCAGATGGTGCTGACCAGCATTGATTGCCCAACCTGCGGACGCAAGATGGGTATTCGTACCGCCAGCACTGGCGTTTTCCTGGGTTGTTCTGGCTATGCGCTTTCCCCGAAAGAGCGTTGCAAAACCACCATTAACCTGGTGCCGGAAAATGAAGTGCTGAACGTGCTGGAAGGCGACGATGCGGAAACCAACGCTTTGCGCGCCAAACGTCGCTGCCAGAAGTGCGGCACGGCGATGGACAGCTACCTTATCGATCCTAAGCGCAAGCTGCATGTATGCGGTAATAACCCTACCTGCGACGGCTATGAGATCGAAGAAGGCGAATTCCGCATCAAGGGTTATGACGGTCCTATCGTTGAGTGCGAGAAATGTGGCTCTGAAATGCACCTGAAAATGGGACGTTTCGGCAAGTACATGGCGTGTACCAACGACGAGTGCAAAAATACCCGTAAGATCCTGCGTAACGGTGAAGTTGCTCCACCGAAAGAGGATCCGGTTCCGTTGCCAGAACTGCCGTGTGAAAAATCTGATGCGTATTTCGTGTTACGTGATGGTGCTGCAGGTATCTTCCTGGCGGCAAATACGTTCCCGAAATCACGTGAGACACGTGCGCCGCTGGTTGAAGAGTTGTACCGCTTCCGCGATCGTCTGCCGGAAAAACTGCGCTATCTGGCAGATGCGCCGCAGACTGACCCGGACGGCAACAAGTCCATGGTTCGTTTCAGCCGTAAAACCAAGCAGCAATACGTTGCTGCGGAGAAAGACGGTAAGGCGACCGGCTGGTCCGCGTTCTTCGTTGACGGTAAATGGGTAGAAGGGAAGAAATAACAGCATTCCGGCTGAATTTCTCCTCAAAGGGTCGCGTAAGCGGCCCTTTTTGTTGTGCACAGAAAACCCCCAGCTAGGCTGGGGGTTCCGGAAAGCTTTCAGCTTTGGGCCAGTTATTAAAACCCCTTTTGATTTGTTAAAACACATTGCGGTCTGGCAACTGCAAATGTTTAACAAGAAATCAAAAGGGGGTCCCAATGGGGGACGAAAAGAGCTTAGCGCACACCCGATGGAACTGTAAATATCACATAGTTTTTGCGCCCAAATACCGAAGACAAGCATTCTACGGGGAGAAACGCAGGGCGATAGGCAGCATTTTAAGAAAGCTGTGTGAGTGGAAAAACGTGCGGATCCTGGAAGCGGAATGCTGTGCGGATCATATCCATATGCTTGTGGAAATCCCACCCAAAATGAGCGTATCCGGCTTTATGGGGTATCTGAAAGGGAAAAGCAGTCTGATGCTGTATGAACAGTTTGGGGATATGAAATTCAAGTACAGGAATAGAGAGTTCTGGTGCCGGGGATACTACGTAGATACGGTGGGTAAGAACACGGTGAAGATACAGGAATACATAAAGCACCAGCTTGCAGAAGATAAAATGGGTGAGCAGTTATCGATCGCTTATCCGGGTAGCCCGTTTACGGGCCGTAAGTAACGAAGTCTGATGCAAATGTCAGATCGTATGCGCCTGTTAGGGCGCGGCTGGTAACAGAGCCTTATAGGCGCATCCGAAAAACCTCCGGCTATGCCGGAGGATATTTATTTCTGGCGTATTATTTTTTGTCATCCCTATACAGCTCACATAGAAATGATATAGTGGTTATAGTTAACACACTTTTTATTATTAAATCGTATTAGCAGCGCCAACGAGCCTGCTCTGAAACGATGATTTGATGGCGCAAATCGGGATGGCTTAACATGAAATTACAGCAGCTTCGCTACATTGTTGAGGTGGTGAACCACAACCTTAATGTCTCCTCAACGGCGGAAGGGCTTTATACCTCGCAGCCAGGTATCAGTAAGCAAGTTCGTATGCTGGAAGATGAACTTGGCATCCAGATTTTTGCCCGTAGCGGTAAGCACCTGACCCAGGTTACGCCAGCGGGGCAGGAAGTCATTCGAATCGCGCGAGAAGTTTTGTCGAAGGTGGACGCCATTAAGTCCGTTGCTGGCGAACATACCTGGCCGGACAAAGGCTCACTGTATATCGCCACCACGCACACTCAGGCGCGTTACGCTTTGCCGAACGTCATTAAAGGCTTTATTGAGCGTTATCCTCGCGTCTCATTGCATATGCACCAGGGGTCGCCGACGCAAATCGCCGAAGCCGTCTCGAAAGGGAATGCAGATTTTGCTATCGCGACCGAAGCCCTGCACCTGTATGACGATCTGGTGATGCTGCCTTGCTACCACTGGAACCGTTCGATTGTCGTTACGCCAGACCATCCGTTGGCGGGCAAATCCGCCGTATCCATTGAAGAACTGGCGCAGTATCCGCTGGTGACCTACACGTTTGGATTTACCGGACGTTCGGAACTGGACACCGCGTTCAACCGTGCGGGGCTTGAGCCGCGTATAGTTTTTACCGCGACCGATGCCGATGTCATTAAGACCTATGTACGCCTGGGCCTCGGCGTGGGGGTAATTGCCAGTATGGCGGTTGATCCTGTCTCCGACCCTGACCTGGTGCGCGTTGATGCCCATGATATCTTCAGCCATAGCACCACCAAGATTGGTTTTCGTCGCAGCACTTTTTTACGCAGTTACATGTATGATTTTATTCAACGTTTCGCGCCGCATCTGACGCGTGATGTGGTGGATACGGCGGTGGCGCTACGTTCCAACGACGATATTGAAGCCATGTTTAAAGATATTAAATTGCCCGAGAAATAATAACGGCTGTTACCTCGTCGGTATCCTCAAACATAAAGCGATACCGACGGCAGAGTCTGAATCTATTCAATATTTTTCCTCTATATATTAACCATATATTGTTTATGGTAAACACTTGCTAAAGTAGTTTCAAATTAGTAAGGTCGCCAAAAATCCCTCTCAAATATTTATAACCGATCAAATAATTAATTTATTTATCAGGTCGAGTATGAAAATTAACTGGCTTTTTTTGACCTTTTTTATTAGGATTCCTCCTATCTGATGATTAATTGTACCGATTGTTTGGTGCTTAAATGATAAGTGATTTCGATAGTATGAGGTTAGCGATGCCTTCAGGAAACCAGCCAGCACGCCGGGATCCCGTCATGAAACGTAAAGCCTGGTTCGCTGTGTTTCTTGGTTCTGCCGTGTTCTGGATTATTGTCGCGCTCGTGGCCTGGAATGTGTGGGGGTAGGTCATGTCCACACTGGAACAACGCTCCACCGTGATGCCATCTCCGGATGACCCTGAACAAGAGAGTCAACGCAGCGCAGAGAATAAGCCGAATATTCCAGCGACCTGGAAACTCTCTCCTGAACAACAGGCGTTTATCGATCTGTTTGCGGATGATGATGAACAGAAACAATAATTGATACGAATTTTATAATTATTATTAGTCCGTTGTCTTGTACTGCAAATATTTTATTCCGGGCAATCGTGATGAGCCATGCTTATCACCGTATTAACCTTGACCGCTTAAACCTTTCTCCTCGCCAGATACTTCAGTTGCCCCTTTTGTAGCCCTCCACTTTTATCAATTTGAGTTGTTATCAAAGCGTTACATTTTGTTTGTGTTATCTTTAATACTAACCCTGAGGAAAATCAGGGGATCCAACCCTGTCATTAAGGAGGAGCTATGTCGTCGACCCTACGAGAAGCCAGTAAGGACACATTGCAGGTTAAAGATAAAACCTACCGTTACTACAGTCTGCCGCTGGCCGCTAAATCACTGGGTGATATCACCCGTTTACCGAAATCGCTAAAAGTTTTGCTGGAAAACCTGCTTCGCTGGCAGGACGGTAATTCCGTTACCGAAGATGATATTCATGCGCTTGCGCATTGGCTGAAGACCGCTCATGCCGATCGAGAAATTGCCTATCGACCTGCTCGTGTTCTGATGCAGGATTTTACCGGCGTGCCGGCGGTGGTCGATCTCGCCGCCATGCGCGAAGCGGTGAAACGTCTGGGTGGGGATACGGCAAAAGTGAATCCGCTTTCGCCAGTGGATCTTGTCATTGACCACTCGGTAACGGTGGATCGTTTCGGTGATGATGATGCTTTCGAAGAAAACGTGCGCCTGGAAATGGAACGTAACCATGAACGTTATGTGTTCCTGAAATGGGGACAGCAGGCATTTAGTCGCTTCAGCGTTGTACCGCCGGGTACGGGGATTTGCCACCAGGTTAACCTTGAATATCTTGGCAAAGCAGTCTGGAGCGAGTTACAGGACGGTGAGTGGGTGGCTTATCCCGATACACTGGTCGGTACCGATTCCCATACCACGATGATTAATGGTCTCGGTGTGCTGGGCTGGGGCGTTGGAGGCATTGAAGCTGAAGCGGCAATGCTGGGTCAAGCGGTCTCAATGCTGATCCCGGATGTTGTGGGCTTTAAACTGGTGGGTAAACTGCGGGAAGGCATCACCGCCACCGACCTGGTTCTGACCGTCACCCAGATGCTGCGTAAGCACGGTGTAGTCGGTAAATTCGTTGAATTCTACGGTGATGGGCTGGACACCTTACCTCTGGCCGATCGAGCAACCATTGCGAACATGGCACCGGAATACGGCGCAACCTGCGGTTTCTTCCCGATCGATGACATTACCCTTGAGTATATGCGTCTGAGCGGGCGCAGTGAGGAACAGGTTGAGTTGGTCAATGCCTATGCCAAAGCGCAGGGAATGTGGCGTAACCCAGGGGATGAACCGGTGTTTACCAGTTCGTTGGAGCTGGATATGGGCAGCGTAGAGGCAAGCCTTGCTGGACCGAAGCGTCCGCAGGATCGGGTGGCGCTGGCTGATGTGCCGAAAGCCTTTTCGGCGAGTAATGAACTCGAGGTGAATAGCTCGCTGAAAGACCGTCAGCCAGTGGACTATACCATGAGCGGTCAGCAGTATAAGCTGCCGGACGGCGCGGTGGTGATAGCCGCTATCACCTCTTGTACCAACACCTCAAACCCAAGCGTATTGATGGCGGCGGGGCTGCTGGCGAAAAAAGCCGTAACGCTTGGTTTGAAACGCCAGCCATGGGTGAAAGCCTCGTTGGCGCCAGGATCGAAGGTGGTTTCCGATTATCTGGCAAAGGCTGGGTTCACTCCGTACCTTGATGAGCTGGGATTTAATCTTGTGGGTTATGGCTGTACCACCTGTATTGGCAACTCTGGACCCTTACCCGATCCTATCGAAACAGCCATCAAAAAAGGCGATCTTACGGTTGGGGCAGTGCTTTCTGGAAACCGTAACTTTGAAGGTCGTATCCATCCGCTCGTGAAGACCAACTGGCTGGCGTCTCCGCCGCTGGTGGTGGCCTACGCGCTGGCGGGGAATATGAATATCAATCTGACGAAAGATCCGTTAGGCCATGACAGAAAAGGCGATCCTGTTTATCTGAAAGATATTTGGCCGACAGCCAAGGAAATTGCCCGCGCCGTTGAGCAGGTCTCTACCGCCATGTTCCATAAAGAGTATGCTGAAGTCTTTGAAGGCACGCCAGAATGGAAAGCAATCCAGGTTGATCGCGCTGATACCTATGGCTGGCAGTCTGACTCGACCTATATCCGTTTGTCACCGTTCTTCGATGGTATGCAGGCTACGCCGGATCCGGTTCAGGACATTCACGGTGCGCGTATTCTGGCGATGCTCGGAGATTCTGTTACCACCGACCATATTTCTCCTGCCGGCAGTATTAAGCCAGACAGCCCGGCGGGGCGTTATCTGCAAAGCCATGGCGTTGAGCGTAAAGATTTTAACTCCTACGGTTCACGACGCGGGAATCATGAAGTGATGATGCGTGGTACCTTTGCCAATATTCGTATTCGCAATGAGATGGTACCTGGCGTGGAAGGTGGCATGACGCGTCATTTGCCGGGAACCGAAGTGGTGGCTATTTATGATGCGGCCATGCAATACCAGCAGGAGAACGTGCCTCTGGCGGTGATTGCCGGGAAAGAATATGGATCCGGATCCAGCCGCGACTGGGCGGCGAAAGGCCCACGTTTGCTGGGCGTTCGCGTGGTTATCGCAGAGTCTTTTGAGCGAATTCACCGTTCTAACCTGATTGGCATGGGCATTTTACCGCTGGAGTTCCCGCAGGGCGTCACGCGTAAAACGCTGGGATTAACCGGTGAGGAGGCGATCGATATTACGGACCTACAAAACATTAAACCGGGGGCGACAGTTCCGGTGAGTATGGTCCGCGCAGATGGGCGTAAAGAGGTGATTCTATGCCGCTGTCGCATTGATACCGCGACGGAGCTAACGTATTACCAAAACGACGGCATTCTGCACTACGTGATTCGTAATATGTTGAATTAAAATGCAAAAAAGCCTGCGAGAGCAGGCTTTTTGATAGGCGGTGACAACGATTATTTGCCCAGCAAATGTCCCATCTTGGCGGCTTTGGTGTCCAGATAATGTTCATTTTTTGGATTACGGCCCACGATCAGCGGCACGCGTTCAACAATATTGATTCCCGCTTCGGTCAGGATTTCTACTTTCTTCGGGTTATTGGTCAGCAAACGTACCGCATCCACGCCCAGCAGCTTGAACATATCGGCACACAGCGTGAAATCGCGCTCGTCTGCCGCAAATCCCAACTGATGATTCGCTTCAACGGTATCATAACCCTGGTCCTGCAACGCGTAAGCGCGGATTTTGTTGAGCAGGCCAATGTTGCGTCCTTCCTGACGGTGATAAAGCAGAATACCACGCCCTTCTTCAGCAATGTGGGTGAGGGCCGCTTCAAGCTGGAAACCGCAATCGCAACGCAGGCTAAACAGCGCATCGCCAGTCAGACATTCGGAGTGGACGCGTGCCAGGACAGGTGTTTGGCCTGTGATATCGCCAAAAACCAGTGCGACATGATCGTGTCCGGTTGCCAGTTCTTCAAATCCCACCATCAGGAAATCACCCCAGGGGGTTGGCAGTTTGGCTTCTGCCACACGTTTAAGCTGCATGTAATTCTCCAGATTATGCTGGCACTCGTCGTGCCTTCGCCTGTCGGCTTCTGTTCTGTATTACACTATTTTGCCATAAGGCAACGACGTTCACCTAATCGCGACCACGGATTCGCTTTTGGAATGGCACAAAATTGTCAATTTTCCCGACGTGTGAATTTTTCAGTTATGATTGTGATACTTATCGACGAAAGGAGAGGCAATGCTGTCTATTGCAAAGCGCACCGCAGTGGGTACCGGACTGCTACTTATCATGCCGGTTGCCGTATGGGTATCAGGCTGGAGCTGGCAGCCGGGGCACAATGTCTGGTGGTTAAAGTCCTTGTACTGGGTAACGGAAACGGTGACGCAGCCGTGGGGAATTATCACTCACGTTGCGCTTTGTGCATGGTTTCTGTGGTGCTTGCGTTTTCGACTTAAAGCCGCGGTAATGCTGTTTGCTATTCTGGCAGCGGCGATTTTAGTGGGACAGGGCGTGAAGTCCTGGGTAAAAGACAGGGTGCAAGAACCGCGACCTTTTGTCGTGTGGCTGGAAAAAACGCACCATATTCCGGTTGATGAGTTCTACACTTTAAAACGTAAAGATCGTGGGCATTTAGTCAAAGAACAATTGGCCGAACAGCAGGATATTCCAACGTTTTTACGCAAGCACTGGCAAAAAGAAACGGGGTTTGCCTTTCCGTCCGGACATACGATGTTTGCCGCCAGTTGGGCTTTACTGGGCGTAGGGCTGTTATGGCCGCGCAGACGTACGCTGACGATTGTGTTTTTGCTGATCTGGGCGACCGGCGTGATGGGCAGCCGCTTGCTGTTAGGCATGCACTGGCCCCGTGATTTGGTGGTGGCAACGCTGATTTCGTGGCTGTTGGTGACGCTGGCAACCTGGCTTGCACAGCGGGTATGCGGACCATTAACCCCACCAGTGCAGGAGGAAAAAGAAATCGCGCAGCGAGAACAAGAAAGCTAGCGATGATTGATTTTTCAAATTTTGCCCTTAAATCATAAAGTGGAAAGCGCTTTTCCGTTTCGCACTCGTTGTGAAAATGGTAATTTAAAGGGCTCAACGCGGTAAGTTGGACACGATTTATTCGCTCAAACCACATAACGGGAAGTAATGTGAAATATTTACTCATTTTCTTACTGGTGTTGGCGATTTTTGTTATTTCGGTGACATTGGGTGCGCAAAACGATCAACAGGTTACGTTTAATTACCTGCTGGCTCAGGGTGAGTATCGTATCTCTACGCTGCTTGCTGTATTGTTTGCCGCAGGGTTTGCGATTGGTTGGCTAATTTGCGGCCTTTTCTGGCTGAAGGTTCGTGTGTCTCTTGCGCGCGCCGAACGTAAAATCAAACGACTGGAAAACCAGCTTGCGCCTGCGACCGACGTTGCGGTATCTGCCGATTCGTCGGTTGTGAAGGAATAATTATTTATGTTGGAGTTGTTGTTTCTGCTTTTACCTGTAGCCGCTGCCTATGGGTGGTATATGGGTCGCAGAAGTGCGCAACAAACCAAGCAGGATGAAGCTAACCGTCTTTCTCGTGACTATGTCGCCGGGGTTAACTTCCTCCTGAGCAATCAACAAGATAAAGCGGTGGATCTGTTCCTTGATATGCTAAAAGAGGACACAGGCACCGTTGAGGCTCATCTCACCCTCGGAAACCTGTTCCGCTCTCGCGGTGAAGTCGATCGCGCAATCCGCATCCATCAAACGTTAATGGAAAGTGCCTCGCTGACCTACGAGCAGCGTTTGCTGGCCGTGCAACAACTGGGGCGCGACTACATGGCCGCGGGACTGTACGACCGCGCGGAAGACATGTTCAATCAGCTTACCGATGAAACTGATTTTCGGGTTGGCGCATTACAGCAACTGTTGCAAATTTATCAGGCCACCAGCGAATGGCAAAAAGCCATTGATGTAGCAGAGCGTCTGGTAAAACTCGGCAAAGACAAACAGCGTAATGAGATAGCCCACTTCTACTGCGAACTGGCCTTACAGCAAATGGGTAGCGACGATATGGATCGCGCCATGACGCTGTTGAAAAAAGGCGCCGCGGCAGATAAAAACAGTGCACGGGTATCCATCATGATGGGTCGCGTGTACATGGAAAAAGGTGATTACGCGAAGGCGGTTGAAAGCCTGCAACGGGTCATTTCCCAGGATAAAGAGCTGGTCAGCGAAACGCTGGAAATGCTGCAAAGCTGCTACCAGCATCTGGGGAAAAACGATGAGTGGGCGGAGTTTTTACGTCGGGCCGTTGAGGAAAATACAGGTGCCGCCGCCGAACTGATGCTGGCGGATATTCTTGAGGCGCGTGAGGGGGCTGATACCGCTCAGGTCTATATCACTCGTCAGCTGCAACGTCATCCTACGATGCGCGTGTTCCACAAGCTGATGGATTATCATCTCCACGAAGCAGAAGAAGGGCGTGCCAAAGAGAGCCTGATGGTTCTGCGCGATATGGTCGGAGAGCAGGTACGTAGTAAACCGCGTTACAGCTGCCAGAAGTGCGGTTTTACGGCGTATACGCTGTACTGGCACTGTCCATCCTGCCGTTCATGGTCAACCATTAAGCCCATTCGCGGACTTGATGGGCTGTAATTTTTAAAAAAACCTCATTTTAGTTACAACATACTGTTGGTGTGTAATCGATCCATCCACAACCTCCGCTGCCGGTTCGCCTGGCAGAAATGTAATCGCGCCTGTTAATTTTCTATTACCGCAGGTAGAATGCACGCCGTTTACCCATTTCGCGCCGCCGTGGGCGCCCATCCTCAAGAAGGTCTGGTCATGACGTTTACTGCTTCATCTTCTTCTCGTGCTGTTACCGATTCTCCTGTCGTTGTCGCTCTCGATTATTCTAATCGTGATAAAGCATTAGCTTTTGTCGACAGAATTGATCCTCGTGATTGCCGTTTGAAAGTGGGCAAAGAGATGTTCACGCTTTTTGGACCTCAGTTGGTTCGCGATCTACAACAGCGTGGTTTTGACATCTTTCTTGATTTGAAATTTCATGATATTCCCAATACCACCGCACATGCAGTTGCCGCTGCTGCCGAACTTGGTGTCTGGATGGTTAACGTTCACGCTTCTGGCGGGGCGCGTATGATGACTGCAGCCCGTGAAGCCTTAGTGCCTTTTGGCCAGGACGCGCCGCTACTGATTGCCGTGACGGTTCTGACCAGTATGGAAGCCAGCGACCTCGCCGATCTCGGCGTGACGTTGTCACCTGCAGATTATGCTGAAAGACTGGCGCGCTTAACCCAGAATTGTGGTCTGGACGGTGTCGTATGCTCAGCTCAGGAAGCGGTGCGATTCAAGCAGGCGTTGGGCCAGGCATTTAAGCTGGTGACGCCGGGGATTCGTCCAGAAGGCAGCGAGGCGGGCGATCAGCGTCGTATTATGACACCGGAACAGGCGCAATTAGCAGGTGTGGATTACATGGTGATTGGTCGTCCGGTCACCCAGTCGGCCGATCCCGCGCAGACGCTGAAGATGATCAATGCTTCCCTGAAACGAGGTGCGTAAATGAACGACTCAAACTCTCGTCTGGTCTACTCTACCGACTCCGGGCGTATTGATGAACCGAAAACAGCGCCTGAGCGTCCAAAAGGCGATGGCATTGTTCGTATCCAGCGCCAGACCAGTGGTCGCAAAGGGAAGGGCGTGTGCCTGATTACCGGTATTGATCAAGACGATGCCGAACTGACCAAATTAGCCGCAGAACTGAAGAAAAAGTGTGGTTGCGGTGGAGCAGTGAAAGATGGCGTGATTGAAATTCAGGGGGATAAACGCGACCTGATTAAATCGCTGTTGGAAGCTAAAGGAATGAAAGTTAAACTGGCTGGCGGTTAATAAAAAAGCCACGGAAATTTTCCGTGGCTTTTTAATAATACAGACCTGAAAAAGTAAACGTATTATTATATCGAGCCGTTTAACCGTAGATTATTTACCCACCTGGTGGCCGATAATACCACCTACTGCAGCACCACCCAGCGTACCCAGCGTGCTGCCGTCAGTCAGGACTGCACCACCTATTGCACCTGCACCAGCACCGATTGCGGTGTTACGATCTCGTTTGGACCAGTTAGAGCAGGCACTCAGCGACATTGCCAGAGTAATCGCCAGAATGGCAGCGGTCATTTTTTTGCTCGTTACTAACATAATACTTTCTCCTGAATTATTGATTCACGGAATCCAGTGTTCTTTAAGGATAGCGTCAAATTAAGACTATCGAAGATATTTCCGTGAAACCGTTTAGCGAAGGCATTACAAACACTATCCTGAAGTTGGAGGTTCGTTCCTGTTATATCGCTAACATTAATTTTACGACTTTATCCTGTTAACGACAGGTAAAAAGTCTTAATTGGATTGTCAGATAACTCTCAGAGAGCAGATGATTTGTCTGCTGACAAACCATCTACTGAAGATTTTATGCGTGGGCATCAATGATATTGACGATTAATCCTGAATGTTCGAGCTGCATTTGTACGCTGGCGCTGAGTCTGGAGTCCGTTACTACGCGGCTGAATCGCTCTAATGGACCCAGCGTGTAAGGGTGAATGGCGTCGAATTTTGAGCTGTCGGTCAACACAATAACTTCTGCGCCTTTTTCCAGCACCGCGTTAACCACGTCAGAACGCATCATATCGCGTCCGGTAAAACCGGTATCAGCCTGCCAGCCGTCAATGCCGATAAAGGCCTTACTGAAGTGTACCTGCTGGATAAACTGGCGAGTTAAGGGGCCGACCATGCTCTCACTTTTTTTCTGGTAAATTCCACCGAGAAGTATCACTTCACAGGGCGTTTCTTTGAGCAGATGAGCAATGTAGCTGCTCACGGTGATGATGGTGACATCTTTTTGCTCTGCCAGCGTTCTGGCCAGAAGTGCATTGCTGCTGCCATTCTCAATGAATACGGATTCGCCTGGACTGACCAGAGATGCAGCGAATTCAGCCAGTTCACGTTTCAGAGTGAAATTGGTCATCATGCGCGTTTCAACATCATCGCTGTTCAATGAAACAGCAAAACCGTGGGCTCGGCGTAAGTAACTCTGTTTTTCCAGCGTGTTCAGATCCTGTCGAATCGTCACTTCGGAGACACCGGTGACTTTTGCCAGATCGGCGACGCTCATCTGACCTTTATCGGTCACCATCTGCAAAATAGATTGTTGTCGGGAATTCATAGTATTAATTTTATTGCGATATCGTATCGGAAATTAAACGGAAACTGCATTATCTGCAGTTTGCTGATAGCAGCGACATCAAAAGATCACTGTCATCAGATCTCCCATGGCGCCTTCTGCTTTTTCGCCAAAGATTCGGCATCTTCTTTGACCGTGTTTAACAGTTCAGCTTTCAAAATTTCAAGATTGTGGATGGCTGAGTGGTAATCACCTGCAACGAGGATATCCAGCACGGTATCAATACGTTCGGCCAGACGCTGAGCGTCGATATCAGACATGGTCGTCATCCTAATGGCAATAGAGTTTGAATTTCATGATGCAGAATTTCATGGCAAAAGAGAAGGGAAAAATAGTATTAACCTGAACGATTGAAGAATATTATATATTCTGTGATTACATGCGGATAGCGTCGTCATGTAATGTCCATTTATGGCTATTTATCACCTTCATTCTCTCTGCATTAGCGCATTTTTTTACTCAGATGGCGGCGATACCAACGTTCAAATGCGGCGGCTGGCATTGGTTTGGCGAATAAAAACCCCTGACGTTCATTGACGCCATTTTTGGTCAGAAACGCATCCTCTTTCGCGCTTTCCACGCCTTCGGCGATGACCTGCAGGTTGAGCGCCTGTGCTACCGCAACTATGGCCCGTACCAGCGATTGTGAAATAGGTTGTTTGTGGATCTCTCTGACAAAGGTCTGATCCAGTTTAATGGCATCTAGCGGGAAGCGGGCCAGTTGAGACAGCGACGAATAACCGGTACCAAAATCATCCAAATGGATTTGCGCTCCTAACTGGCTAAACTGCTGAATGACTGACAACGCCAGTTGCTCATTTTCTATCAAACTGCTTTCCGTTAATTCAACATCGATGGGGCAATACTCAAAGTTGAGCTCGTGAAGTACCTGCTTAAGTGCGGTAAACAGCGTCTGGTCGGCGAGCTGGCGGGCAGAAACGTTTACCGCCACGCGCAGGTTTATTCCCTTGTCGCGCCATTTCGCGACCTGGCGCACAACGTCGAGAATAACCCAACGCCCCAGCGGGACGATGAGCCCCGATTCTTCGGCGTAGGATATAAACTCCAGCGGTGGAATGAGGCCGCGTTCCGGAGATTGCCAGCGAACCAGCGCCTCCAGGCTGCGCACTTCACCGCGCCAGGTTATCTTTGGCTGATAATGGATAACCAGTTGATCGTTATCCAGTGCCTTACGCAGATTAGTATCCAGCCACAGATATTCAAATACCCGCTGATTCATTTCCGGAGAAAAAACACAAAACTGCCCACGGCCGCCTTCTTTCGCGGTGTACATGGCTGTATCCGCGTTACGAATGACGCTCTCGCAGTCCTGACCATGCTGAGGTGCGAGGGATATACCAATAGAGCATCCGGTATAGACTTCAATCAGACCGATGCGGAAGGGCTGGCGCAGGCGTGTCAGAATGCGCGATGCGGTGGCTTCCAGTGTGCCCTGGGATGTTTCGGTGGCAAGAACAATGAATTCATCGCCGCCAAACCGCGCCAGGATCTGGTTGTCTTCGAGGCAACTGAGGATTGCCAGCGACACGCTTTGTAGTAGCTGATCGCCAAACATATGCCCGTAGGCATCGTTTACCTTTTTGAAGTTATCCAGATCGAGGTACGCAATACCGACCTGCGTATCGCCCGCGTTCTCAATCGCATTACTGATCAGTTCATGAATTGCGTTGCGGTTTGGTAATCCAGTGATGGAGTCGGTATTCGCCAATACCCGCAGTCGTTCCTGCGCGCGGCGTTCTTCAGTGATATCGGTCCCGGAACAGATCAGAAAAATTTCGTTCTTGCCGCTACCGTTATGCACAAATTTATTGCGAAACAGAAACAGACGCTGGCCTTTGCAGGTCTTGACCCAGCGTTCAACCTCATACGAGTTACCTTCGCGAAAAAAGACCTCAATATTGCGCCGTGAAGCCGCTGCTTCACGACGGCTCATAAATAATGTGAATACACTTTGACCAATGACTTCACGTTCTTTGAGGCCGGTGTACTCTTCGCACAGGCGGTTAAACCGCTGAATGTTGCCCATGCGGTCAAGAATGACAATAACGGAATTGGCTTCGGAAACGACTTGTTCGGCAAAAGAGAGGCCGTGGGCCAGATCGCGGGCGACGGAAGGGGTGTCATCCCAGGCTGATGCGCTACCGGCCCATTCGCGCTTATTGATTTTTCGACCGACCAGATGCACGGGAATGTCGTCATCTTCAATGGGCAACGTCATTAGCAGACTTGACGTGATCACCGTCATCTCGCGAATGCGATCGGCTTGTTCAGGTAATAATTCGATGGTCTGATCAGCTTCTGACGCTTCGTCGATAGAGAAATGCAGGATGTTGCAATCCTCTGACAAACGCCAGTAGGGGTTATGAGTGCCCACATAGCTATACAACGTAACCAGCTCCCGGACGTCTTTCATCATGTGTACTATCCCGTTTAAAGCGCATAGAGCCTCAAAAGTATGGGTAGCCATGATTCATTCGTGGTGATTATGGCTGAACGTATTGTTTTTTTTATATATTTATGTTTAATCCAGAATCCGTAAAAAGCAAAGCCAGCGGAACTGAAAAAAGTAAAAAAATAAAATTGACCGAATGAAAGAAGTGTAGTGCGGTGGTGGGAATTTGGGCGGTAAAAAGAAACGACCTTTCACAAAATGAGAAAGGTCGCTGGATTGATACGTGTTACGCGGCTGGACGCGCGATAACGCTGCGGGTTTCCATGCGAACTTCGGCGATGGTTACGTCAATCACATCCGTGACTTTGTAAACCACTTCACCTTTAATTTGCACCGTGCCGCTTTCCTGGCTGCATACCAGCTCGTCCCGAACGGCGTGCAGGAATGGGGCAGGAATAAATGCGACTGCGCCATTATCAACTAAACGTACGCGCATACCGCCGCGGCTGACGTCAATTATCTCGGCCGCAAAGCGGGTATCGGTCCCGGCTTTGTCACTCAGGAAACGGGCGTATAACCAGTCGCCCACATCACGCTCAGCCATCCGGTTCAGGCGACGACGTTCCGCCATTTGCACCGTGGTATCATCCCCAGGGCGGGCGATGGTTTCACCTTTGATGACGGCCTTAAGCAGGCGGTGGTTAATCATATCGCCATATTTACGAATAGGAGAGGTCCAGGTGGCATAAGCCTCCAGACCCAGCCCAAAGTGCGGCCCTGGCTCGATACTGATTTCAGCGTAAGACTGGAAGCGGCGAATTCGGCTGTCGAGGAAACCAGAAGGCTGCGCATCCAGCTCGCGGCGCAGTTTGCAGAAACCTTCCAGCGTCAGGACTTCCTCGGCATCAACGTGCATACCATGGGTTTTTAGCAGCGCGGCCAGAGCGTCGGCGTTGGCCGGGTCGAATCCCATATGGACGTTATAAATCCCGAAGCCCAGCTTGTCGCGAAGCACGCGGGCGGCGCAAATGTTTGCCGCAATCATGGATTCTTCCACGATACGGTTTGCGATGCGGCGCGGCTCAGCGACGATGTCCAGGACTTCACCTTTTTCACCAAGAACAAAACGGTAATCCGGGCGATCTTTAAATACCAGAGCATGGTTATGACGCCATTCACCGCGGCTCAGGCAAATACGGTGTAGCAGACGGATTTGTTCAGCAATCGCGTCGTTTGCAGGCTGCCAGTCACCGGTATCTTCCAGCCAGTCGGAGACGTTGTCGTAGACCAGCTTCGCTTTCGACTCAATCGTCGCTGCGAAGAAGGTGATGTTGTCTTCAATCGCGCCATCCGCGGTGATGGTCATACGACAAGCCAGAACCGGACGCACTTCGTTCGCGCGTAAAGAGCACAGATCGTCAGACAGTTCGCGTGGTAGCATCGGGATATTGAACCCCGGCAGATAGTTAGTAAACGCGCGAATTTTTGCCGTTTTATCCAGCTTGCTGCCTTCTGCAATCCAGGCCGTAGGGTCGGCAATGGCGACAGTTAATTGTAGTTTGCCGTCGGCCAGATCTTCAGCATACAGCGCATCGTCCATATCTTCGGTGCTGGCGCTGTCGATGGTGACAAAGTTGAGGGCGGTTAAGTCCTGACGAACCAGACCTTCATCCAGCATCTCAGTTGCCACACCGTCCGGCGCTTCTTTTTCGAGATTATGGCGTGCCAGCGTGACCCACCACGGGACAAAGTGGTCATCAGCAAAAGTGATAAATTGGGTTAACTCAGCATAGAAGGTGCGATCGCCTTTCAGCGGGTGGCGGCGCATTTCAGCGACGGCCCAGTCACCTTCTTTAAAGTCGTGCTCAACGCCGCGGGCGGCACGGCAAGGGATCGCTTCTTTCAGTAACGGATGATCCGGCACAATGGACAGACGATCATTTTTGCCCTGAACTTTACCCACGAAGCGCGTCAGGAAGGGTTCGATCAGTTCTTCCGGCTCGGCAGATTCACGATCTTTTTCTGTATGGATAACCGCAACAATGCGGTCGCCATGCATCACTTTTTTCATCTGCGGCGGTGGAATGAAATAGCTTTTTTGTGCATCGACTTCCAGGAAGCCAAAGCCTTTTTCCGTGGCTTTTACCACCCCTTCAGCACGTGGCGTCTGGGAATGCAGTTGCTGTTTAAGCTGCGCTAGCAGCGGGTTGTCCTGAAGCATAATTGTCTATTTTCGTGGCTAAAAGAGCGGCTGACAGTTTTACGCGATTCTCTCAGTTGCGGCAAGCGCTCTTTCAGTAAGTGGATCGGTTAATAAGTCTCGCCCAGCGCGATTTTCAAGCGATTCAACCATCCGCACAATCCGCTCCAGGCCAGCAGGTTAATCGCTTGTTCAGAAGAGATGCCCTGATCGAACAAAGGGGTTAACAGCGCGGCGCTAAAACGGTCGGGCGCTCGGGTTAGCCATTGTACCGCCTGCAGGGTGACGCGCTCAACCGGATGTCGCTGTTCCCAACGCTGTAATTCACGTTCCTCCTGGCGAAGCAGGGCGATAACGTTGGCTAATTCATTGGCTGTATGTGCCTGTTCATTAAAGCAGGCCACGCTGCCGTTAATCCGTGAGGTCATTAGCGCCGCCAGTGAAAATGCCTGCGCATGTACTGCGCTGCGCCGGGTACTGGAAATCAGTGTCGTGAATAAATCTAAAATGACCGGTGAATGAATCAGTAATGGCACCAACGCTTGCAGTTCATCGGGAAAATGTCTGGCCGTCGTCTCGTCCTGAGAATGATATTTTTCGATTGGGAATGGCGCAGCGTGCCAGGTAGCGTTTGTTGCACTAAATGGCGAAGCGTGAGCGAATTGCTGTATATCCAGCCCCGGTATTCGGCGTACCGGATGTCCAAACCAGGCCTGAAACAGGGCCACGGTCCGGGCCTGAAAACCGACGAAGCCGATGATTTGATTCATCAAAATACTATCGCTGGTGGTCAGCCCGACCGCATCCAGATGCTGGCGATCGCGTGCGCCTATCACATCAGGAGAGCTGGCAAGTTGGCGAGCATATTGGGTGATTTGCGCCAGCCGATGGTTACTTTCCCGTGACGAGTCAGGTCCAGGAAGCGGTGTTAACCGCGCGGCATAGTGATTGCACAATCGCTGGACGCCATACACCTGAGCGACGGTTAGCGCCGTACTCATCCGCTCATAGGCGCTGAATGTGTGCATCTGATTCAGGTTTACGTGAACCGGGAAGAGAACCTGGGCAAGTTTACGGGCAGGGGTTAACCAGGATTGAAAAGGCAAAAGGGCGTCATCAGGTATCGCCAGATCCAGTAAAAAGCTGTCGTCGACATGAGCAGCTTCCGGCACCAGCGGCAGAATATCTTGTGGATGCTTGCTGGATTGCGTCTCATGATACCAGTGGCTTTTGCCTTCAATTCGGCGTTGTTCCATGGGCGGTCCTTGGTCTAAAAAGTGGCGACCCGGACACGTCGTCTACTACTACGCCGGATCGTTTGCGCTGCAATATCCTGACGTAAGCAGAAGAGGGGATGAAAGATTGTTCCGTGATAATAAATATCAGAAAAGCATATATGGCGGCAGGCAGAGGAGAGTCATGGGCGGGGCAAGACCGCCCATAGAAGACTTACGATTATTTCAGTTCCAGTTCGTTCATTGCCGCGATACTGAAGCCACCATCGACGTGAACGACTTCACCAGAGATGCCGGCAGCAAGATCGGAGCACAAAAATGCTGCGGAGTTACCCACATCTTCAATGGTTACAGTGCGGCGAATCGGCGTAACCGCTTCACAATGCGCCAGCATTTTACGGAAATCTTTAATGCCGGAAGCGGCGAGTGTACGGATTGGACCGGCGGAAATAGCGTTCACACGCACGCCTTCAGGACCCATCGCATTAGCCATATAGCGGACGTTCGCTTCCAGTGAGGCTTTTGCCAGGCCCATCACGTTGTAGTTAGGGATGGCGCGCTCTGCGCCCAGATAGGATAGCGTCAGCAGCGCTGAGCCTGGGTTCAGCATGGAACGGCAGGCTTTTGCCATCGCCACAAAGCTGTAAGCGCTGATGTCATGAGCAATTTTGAAGCCTTCGCGGGTGACTGCATTCACATAGTCGCCATCCAGTTGGTCTGCGGGCGCGAAACCAATGGAGTGCACGAAACCGTCGAATTTCGGCCAGGCTTTGCCCAGTTCGGTAAACAGTGCATCAATGCTGGCGTCTTCCGCCACATCACACTGTAGTACGATGCTGGAACCCAGTTGAGCTGCAAATTCTTCGACGCGGCCTTTTAGTTTGTCATTCTGGTAGGTGAACGCCAGTTCAGCCCCTTCGCGATGCATGGCCTGAGCGATACCCCAGGCGATGGACAGTTTGCTGGCAAGACCCGTTACCAGAATGCGCTTACCGGAAAGAAAACCCATAGCTTTAATCCTTATGGTCATTGCTTATTTTTAGCAATCAATGAGTTATGATCACAATTTGAAGGTGTTTCGAAATGGGGCAGCAATTATATCCCACTCTTTGTGCCTTGTAGAATAGTTATCATCCCTTACTGATAATCACTTTTCATTACACATGAGGGTTATAACACTTTCCCTGGTTAAGTCTCATTCATTCTGCGAAGCGCGGGGGATGGAGAAAATACAAGGCTTTAAAGGCATCTCAATGGTATTATTAACTGCTAGCTTATGTTTTAAAACATAGCAATGTAGGAACTTTCTTAAAACAAAAAATATGACCGTATTCAGTTCGTTATGATATATTGTTTTTATCGATCAATATTGACACATTGATCGTTATTATTGATTGATTGTGATTAAAAGTGCATTATCAGGAAGTTATGATCAATTGGAGTGGTCTTATGCACTATCATTTCATCGCGGAACCGATGAGAGACACAACTGATACGTTACTGGGTGTTGAGATGAGCGTCCGGTTTGCTTCAGATACGGTTTCGCCGATACATCCAGAGTTCATCATTTCAGCGTGGAATAGCGAGCAAAAACGTAATTTCATGCTCGAGCAAATTCGATTAATTGCCGAAAAGCGTAATTGGTTTGAGAGCCACAACCTTTTCTGTACTCTGAACCTCATTGATGAAATGGCGCTGCTGGCAATTGGCGACCCGAGCGTCAAATCGGCGCTACATGCCATGCCTTTTGTCGCACTAGAACTTTCAGAGCGTTTTCTGACGAATACCGTATGTCTGAATAATCTGCTGATTAATTCACTTTGCGACGGTCCAAACGCATTATGGCTGGGCGATCTGGGCTCCGGCAGCATTGGGGCCAGTCCGCTGGTTTGCGGTCGTTTTGATGTTGTGAAGTTGGATCGTGGTTTTTTCCTGGATCAGGCTGAAAAACCGATGTTCCCGGTGCTAATTAAAAACATCCGCGAATATTGCGACCGCATTGCGGTGGAGGGCGTGGAAACCAAACAGCTTATCGACGAAGTAGGCGCGGCTGGTGTTTGGGTGATGCAGGGATCCCTTTTCCCTTCGGTCGCGTTTAGCGAGGTTGATACACTGCTCTTACCAAATGTTTGTCACTGATTGCAAAATTGCCCTCCGGTTGAGGAGGGCTGCATCTGCTAGCGATCTTTACGCCACGCGTCAGCGGTTAGCGCTTCGCCGAAATGGCCGGCAATCAGGCGACGGGTCAGCTCATGCAACGGCGAGGCCAAAACATCTGCTGTACTGCCGCGTTCAACCACTTCACCCTGGTGCATGACTAATACCTGATCGCTGATGTGCTTCATCATGCCGATGTGCTGAGTCACATAGATATATGAAATCCCCTGTTTTTCCTGTAATTCCAGCATCAGATTGATGAGCTGCGAACGCATCGACATGTCCAGAGAGGCGAGGGCTTCGTCGGCGATAATGACTTTGGGTCGCAAAATGAGCGCTCGGGCAAGACCCAGACGCTGTTTTTGTCCCGGAGCCAGCATATGCGGGTAATAACTCACATGGTCAGGCAACAGACCGACCATGCGCATGGTCTCGATGATCTGTTTGCGGCGCTGTTCAGGCTCGAGGTCGGTGTTCAGACGTAGCGGAAAATCGAGGATCTGCGAAATACGTTGCCGTGGGTTAAGCGACGTTGATGGATCCTGGAAAATCATACGGATACGCTGACTACGGAATGAATAATCACCATATTTTAACGGGTGATCGTCGATCAGCAGCTCACCGCTGGTGGGCTCAATCATACCGGCCAGCATCTTCGCCAGCGTAGATTTACCGGAACCATTTTCACCTATGACGGCGAGCGTCTGACGCTCGCGCAGGGTAAAGCTCAGGGGCTTAACGGCCTCAACGGTCTGACGGCGGAATAAGCCCGTCCGGTAGCGAAAGGTTTTGCTCAGATTACGAACTTCGAGCAGGGTTTCTACCATCTCACTCTCTCTCCATGTTCAGCGGGAAATGACAGGCGTAGAGATGATTCTTTGCTCCGGTCAGTCTTGGGGTTTCGATACATTCGCGCTGAGCATAAGGGCAGCGCGGCCCCAGACGACAGCCGATAGGTAATTGTTCCAGCAATGGAATGGCTCCTGGCATGGTATTCAGGCGGCTTTTGTGCGGCATTGCGCTACCAAAATCAGGAATGGCGCGAATCAACGCTTGGGTATAAGGATGATGCGGAATAGTCACCAACTCTTTACTGGGCGCAGTTTCCACCGTTTGCCCACAGTACATCACGTTAATTTTGTCAGCCCACTGGCTGAGCATTTGCAGGTCATGGCTGATCAACAAAATGGTGGTATTGCTGTTTTGGTTCAGCCGGGTCAGCAGGCGGAAAATTTGCGCCTGAGTGGTTGGCTCCATCGCGTTCGTTGGTTCGTCGGCAATCAGTAAACGCGGCTGATTAGCCAGGGCGATTGCGATCATCACCTTCTGGCATTCGCCGTCGGTCAGCTCATACGGGAAGCTGCGCATCGCATCTTTATGATCTTTTATCCCGACGCGGTGCAGGAGTTCAATCGCGCGGCGTTTACGCCAGCCGATACGCTGCCACCAGCGGCCTTTATAAGTCCATGCCGGAATATTTTGCATCAGTTGTCGTCCAATGCGCTCAGACGGATCGAGACACGATTGCGGTTCCTGAAAGATCATGGAAACGTTATGGCCGACCAGCTTGCGTCGTTCACGCGCGGAAAGGCGCAACAGATCGATATCATCAAAGCGCATGCGGTCTGCGGTTACGCGCCAGTTATCTTTCGCGACGCCGCAAATGGCCTTGGCGATCAGGCTCTTGCCCGATCCAGATTCACCAACCAGTCCGCGGATTTCACCTTCATTGAGGGTCATGCTGACGCGGTCAACCGCCTTCACCCAGTCGTCGCCGGTTCTGAATTCAATGGTCAGGTTGCGGATATCCAGTAATGGCATTATTCCACCCCCGCAATAATTGCCCGGCGCACGCCATCACCCAGCAGGTTAACCAGCAGCACGCTTATCATAATCGCCGCACCTGGCAGCATAACCGTCCACGGTGCGACATAAATCAGCTCCAGCGCGTCGCCAAGCATGGCTCCCCATTCTGGTGACGGCAACTGTGCGCCAAGGTCGAGAAAACCCAGCGCAGCGATGTCCAGAATCGCCATCGACAGCGCACGGGTGATTTCAGTGATAAGTCCGGCGGTAATATTGGGCAGAACGGCAAACCACAGGATATTGAGCGTGGTTGCGCCGTCCAGGCGAGCGGCGATAACGTACTCTTTTTCCAGCTCGTCATGCACCATGCTGTAGACGGAGCGTACCATGCGCGGCAGCAGCGCCAGCCAGACGGCAAACATCGCGTGTGTCAGATGCGGTCCGGCAAAGGCCACCACAATAATTGCCAGCAGCAGCGAAGGGATCGAGAGCAGTGTGTCCAGAATATGGTTCAGCACCGCGGAGCGCAAACCATGTGTTGCGCCGGCAACCACGCCCAGCAACAGTCCACATAGTGTGGCGGCGAGGGTGACGACAAACGCGCCGCCAACGGTCGGGGCCGCGCCGCTGAGCAGGCGACTTAACACGTCACGCCCGAGATCGTCAGTTCCGAGGAAAAATGAGACTTCGCCATAGCGCGACCATGACGGCGGTAAAAGCTGATAGCCGAGAAATTGCTGGTCGATGCCATAAGGGGCAAACCAACCACCAAAAATACACAGAATCGCCAATCCTGCGCAGCCATACAGGCCGATCATCGCAGTCGCATCGCCGTAAAAATTACGCCATGCGGTGCGCAGCGTACCAGGCGGTCGCTTTTCGCTGTAGACGCTATCGTAAGGCATACCATTCCTTATGTTTCAGAGGGTTAGCCATAGCACCCAAAATATCTGAGATGACGTTAACGATGATAACCAGTGAGCCAATCACCATGACGCCCGCCGAAATTGCCGCGTAATCCTGCTGGCGAATTGCGTTAATCAGCCAACGGCCAAGACCTGGCCAGCTAAAGACCATCTCGGTGATCATCGCCAGCGTCAGCATGGTGGAAAACTGTAAGCCCAGACGCGGGATTACCGGCGGAAGGGCGTTGTGCAGAACGTGACGGCGCAGAATGGTTAAGCGTGACAGACCGCGCGTGGCGGCCGCTTTAACATAGTTTTGATCAAAGACCTCAATGGTGCTGATTCGCATCAGGCGAATAACTTCCGTGGTAGGGGCGACGGAAAGCGTCAACACCGGAAGCACCATGTGACGGATTGCGCTGACCAGCATTTCATCGCGCCAGGGCGAGTCGGAGATCCACGCATCAATAATGGCAAATCCGGTAACGGGCTTCACTTCATAGAGAAGATCAAAGCGTCCCGAAACGGGAAGCCAGCCGAGAGTCAATGAGAAGAGCAACGTCAGTAACAGCGCCAGCCAAAAAACCGGAATGGAAAAGCCCATCAACGCTAAGGCGCTGATGCAGCGGTCCTGCCATTTGTTCCGCGTGATCCCTGCCAGCATACCAACGGGGATCCCAACCATCAGCGCAAAACCAAAGGCCAGAATGCACAGTTCCATCGTCGCCGGGAACACCTCCTTCAACTGTTCTGAAATCAACTGGCCGTTAATACTGGATACACCAAAATCCCAGTGAATGAGGCCATTGAACCAGAATACCCAGGCGTTCCACAGCGATGCACCCTGTAACGGCGCATGAGGCGTGAAGTAGCTCAGGCTGAATCCAATAAAGGTCAGGAAGAAGAGGGTGACCAGCAGCAATAAAAAACGACGCAGGGTGAAGATAATCATGGCTTTTTCACCTCATCTTTCTTTTCCCTGGAAACCCCGGCAAAAGATGCATTGCCGAACGGACTCAGCACCAGTCCTTTGATATCGTAACGATAAGCCTGCAGACGCAGTGAAGAGGCCAGCGGCAGGATCGGTAACTCTTTCGCGAGAATATTTTGCGCTTCGTCATAGGCATCAATTCGCGATGAGAGTTGCTGCGAAGAGAGGGCCTTGCGCAGAACGCTGTCAAATTCCGGATTACACCAGTGGGCGAAGTTAGTCTGCGAGTTGATGGCGGCGCAGCTTAGCAACGGTCGGAAAAAACTGTCAGGATCGTTACTGTCCGTCGCCCAACCGGATAACGTTAGATCATGGTTCATATCCATTAATCGCGCCTCCTGAAAACGACCTTCTACCGGAATGATTTTAACTTTCACACCCACCTGAGCCATGTCAGCCTGAATCAGCTCGGCGGTTTTCAGTGGACTGGGGTTCCAGGCCTGAGAACTGGTGGGTACCCAAAGCTGTAATGTCAGGTTCTCCAGCCCCAGTGCTTTTAACTGCTCGCGCGATTTTGCCGGATTGTACTCTGTAATTTTAGCTTCGTTGTCATAAGCCCACGAGGCGCGAGGCAAAATAGATGCTGCGGTTTCCGCCGTCCCGTAGTAGATGGACTGCATCAGCCGTTGGTTATTGATGGCCAGCGCCAGCGCATGCCGCACGGCGGGATTATCCATCGGTGGTTTATTGGTGTTGAATGCCAGATAGGCGATGTTCATCCCCGGGCGCAGGGTCAGACGCAGGCGCGGGTCATCACGCAAAATGCTGAGCTGACTGGCGGCAGGCCAGGCCAGAACATCACACTCACCGGTCAGGAGTTTCGATAGACGTCCGGTGCCGCCAGAACCGAGGTCCACAACCACCTGCGGCATCAGAGGAGTACCACGCCAGAATTTTTCATGGCGCTGCAGTCGAACATATTGCCCTGCGCGATTCTCCGAAAGCTGGTACGGTCCGGTACCGACGGGTTGTCTGTCGAGCAGCTCCTGACGATCCTGTTTTGCCAATTTAGCCGCATATTCTGCTGACATCACGGAGGCATAGTGCGTGGCAAGGTGCCACATGAAGGAGGCGTCGGGCTGAGTTAAGCGGAACTCAACGGTGTTGTTGTCCAGCTTGCGTACGCTTTGGACGTTATCGGCGAACTGAAGGCTGTCGAAGTAGGGGAAACTGCTACCGTTTACATTGTGCCACGGATGCCGGCGATCAAAGATGCGCTCGAAGGTAAACACCACGTCGTCCGCATTCAGTTTGCGGGTGGGGGTGAACCAGGCCGTCTTCTGAAACTGGACGTCACGACGCAGATGGAAGCGGTAGGTTGCGCCGTTATCCAGCACCTCCCAGCTTTCAGCCAGCTCAGGCACCAGTCGATAGGTGTACGGATCGACATCGAGCAGTCGGTCATACAGCTGGGCTGCCAGGGTGTCGACGATAAGACCGCTGCTCGCTTTTTGCGGGTTGAACGTATTGACCTGCCCGCTAACGCAATAGACAAAGCCGCTGTCACGAATATCAGCATGCGAAGCCTGTTCAGGCGCGGCAGCAGCCTGACCACTCAGAAATCCAGCCATCACGATCAGAGATGATAAAACCAGGCGCATAATTTTAAAGGATTATAAATAAAGAGGCTATCTTACTAATATTTAATGACATTTGCCATTACCGTTTGTGTTTGGGGGCCGCACAGGTGATAACCGCGAATTCAACATCGCGACAGGGTCACCCTTCATACCCGCTATCCACTTTGAATGTACTCTGTTAACTATCTTAGCATTTTCATGACCCATCTGACTCGCTAAAACGCGGGATTCGCTGGCTGACAGAAAAATGTGAGGGGACGTGGGGGAAAATGACCATGACCGCCAGGAGAGAGCATCAGCAATATCGCGGGGAGAATGAAATATAAAAATAACCTCATAATGGCGCTATAGATAATTTCATTCGTTCTCCATTTCGATAGGGTTGAGATGTTAAGTTTGGTTGCTATTTATTCATGCTGAGCGTTAGATAATTCTTAAATGATAACGGTTTAATGAATCATAGCGTTGGTAAAATATAAGCGAGGCGACGTAGGTAGATGAATGCAGGAAAAACAGTTGCATAGGGATTTATTAACCTCTCGCTTCTGAGTGGTATCTCGTTACTCAATAAAATTGTCTGGTCTGTTAAGGTTTTCTTTATATAGATCATTGATATATATGGATTTAAGTGCCATGAGTTAAGCGGGTATTAATCTCATGAAATACTCGAAAGCGCGATGCGGTGATTAGTTTATCGGTAGAGGTGATATTACGCGAAATATTAAATTGCGGTGAATTATAAAGGTCATGCCACTCATTTTGGTCTACGCTTAATAATCTTTGTGATAAAAAATGAGAGGTATTTAAATGGCTGACTTAAACAATGAAAAAAAGACCATCAATAAAACTCATTCTGCGCGTTTTCCGGCACCGCCTTTTCCACAGCAGAAGCAACCCTTCCCAGGGCTGGCCGGAAAAATGCAACCGCGTCCCGATCATGGGGAGGAGAGCTATCAGGGAAGCGGTCGATTGAATGGGCGCAAGGTATTAATTACCGGGGGGGATTCAGGGATTGGCCGTGCTGTTGCCATCGCCTATGCCCGTGAAGGCGCTGATGTTGCGATCAACTATTTACCTGATGAAGAAGACGATGCGCGTGAAGTGGTCGACTTGATAAAAAAAGCAGGCAGAAATGTCGTGGCTATCCCCGGAGATATTCGAGATGAAACTTTTTGCGGCCAACTGGTTAAACAGGCGGTAAAAGGGTTGGGTGGGTTGGATATCCTCGTCAATAATGCGGGTCGTCAGCAATTTTGCGAGTCTATTGAGGCGCTCACCACAGAAGATTTCGATGCCACATTCAAGACTAATGTCTACGCTATGTTTTGGATAACCAAAGCGGCTATCCCCCATCTTTCACGAGACAGCGTGATAATTAATACCTCCTCGGTACAGGCTTATGAGCCTAGTGAAATCCTGCTTGACTATGCTCAGACCAAAGCGGCGATCGTGGCATTTACTAAATCGCTGGCGAAACAGCTGGCACCGAAAGGAATACGGGTTAATGCCGTAGCGCCAGGCCCATACTGGACTGTACTGCAATGCTGTGGCGGTCAACCACAGGAAAAAGTGGAGAAATTTGGGGCAAATGCACCGCTGGGCCGTCCGGGCCAACCGGTGGAAATTGCGCCGCTTTATGTCACTTTGGCCGCTGAAGAGAACAGCTATACATCCGGCCAGGTCTGGTGCTCTGATGGGGGGACTGGAACCCTCTGACGTTTATGCTCCGTGAGTCGAAAAGTCAGAGGGGAAAGTGACTTTAATGGGCTAGTGCGGTCAATAAAGCGTCAAACCCTCCAATATAACGTTGGCAGAGGCGCGCTAAATCTGGTGTTTCTTAAGCAACGCGCGTAGCTGATGGTAAGTCAGACCCAGTAATTCAGCGGCTTTTTTCTGATTAAATTTCGCCTGCTGCAAGCTGGTTTGTAGAAAGTCTTTCTCTTGTTGCTGCTGGAATTCACGCAGATCCAGCGGTAATGCTACAGATGTCTGCTTTGGTGGTGCTGCCTGTGGCTGCGCAACGTGGCGGCGGAAGGGGTCAATGATGATCTCATCCAGCGGGTAATCGCTGGTACCATGCCGGTAAACGGAGCGCTCCACGACGTTTTTCAGTTCACGAATATTACCCGGCCAACGGTAATGGAGGAGGGTTTCTCTGGCCTCGGCGCTAAATCCCGGAAAAAGCGGTAACCCGATCTCGCGGCACATCTGAATGGCAAAGTGTTCGGCCATTAACTTGATGTCGCTTTGACGCTCGCGTAGTGGGGGAAGTTGCACCACGTCAAAGGCCAGACGATCCAGCAGGTCCGCGCGGAAAGTGCCTTCGCTGACCATACGTGGCAGGTCGGCATTGGTCGCGCAGACCAGTCGCACGTTAACCTGCAAGGGCTGGCTGCCGCCGACGCGTTCCAGCTCGCCATACTCAATTACGCGCAGCAGTTTTTCCTGTACCAACATTGGCGCGGTCGCCAGTTCATCAAGAAACAGCGTGCCGCCGTCGGCGCGTTCGAAACGTCCCGGATGGCGTTTTTGCGCACCGGTAAACGCACCGGCTTCGTGACCAAACAGTTCGGAATCAAGTAAGTTCTCGTTGAGGGCCGCGCAGTTAAGCGAAATAAATGGGCCCTGCCAACGGCTGGAGAGGTAGTGCAGGCGGTTGGCAATAAGCTCTTTCCCCGTACCTCGCTCACCGATAACCAGTACAGGTTTATCCAGCGGCGCCAGATGAGAAACCTGTTCCAGCACTTCAATAAAGCTGTTCGCTTCGCCCAGAATATTGTCTTTGTATCCTGCCATGATGAAATTCACCACTTGTTAGTGTTATTCACCAATTTACCCTAATTCTCCCGTCAGGTAAAATTAGATATTTATATTAAAATCAATTAGTTAAAAAGTTGGCACGCCAAGTGCATTACGAAAACAGCAGGGCATAGCCCGATATCAGAACAGTAAGTGAGGATTACATTATGGGTATTTTTTCTCGTTTTGCCGACATCGTGAACGCCAACATTAATGCGTTGCTGGAAAAGGCTGAAGATCCGCAGAAGCTGGTGCGGTTAATGATCCAGGAAATGGAAGATACGCTGGTTGAGGTGCGCTCAAACTCCGCACGCGCTCTGGCAGAAAAGAAACAATTATCTCGCCGTATCGAACTGGCCAGCGCACAACAGGCAGAGTGGCAAGAAAAAGCCGAGCTGGCGCTGCGTAAAGAGAAAGAAGATTTGGCGCGTTCTGCCTTAATCGAAAAACAGAAACTGACTGACCTGATTGCTTCTCTGGAGCATGAGGTGACGCTGGTTGACGATACGCTGGCGCGAATGAAAAAAGAGATCGGTGAGCTGGAAAATAAACTCAGTGAAACCCGTGCTCGTCAGCAGGCATTGATGCTGCGCCATCAGGCTGCGAGCTCTTCGCGTGATGTTCGTCGTCAACTGGACAGCGGTAAGCTGGATGAAGCGATGGCACGCTTTGAATCTTTCGAGCGTCGTATCGATCAGATGGAAGCTGAGGCCGAAAGCCATAACTTCGGTAAACAGCAGTCTCTGGATCAGCAATTTGCTGACCTGAAAGCAGATGATGAAATCAGCGAGCAGCTGGCGCAACTTAAAGCCAAAATGCAGCAAGATAAGCAATAATAACATCTGGCGGCGCCCGAACGCGCCGCCGCTCATCACCTGTAAGGAGTACTCATGAGCGCGCTATTTCTGGCTATCCCATTAACCATCTTTGTGTTGTTCGTTTTACCGATTTGGCTCTGGCTGCATTACAGCAACCGTTCCAGTCGTGGCGAACTGGCGCAAAGTGAACAGCAACGTCTGGTAGAACTCAACGATGACGCACAGCGGATGCGCGAGCGCATTCAGGCGCTGGAAGACATCCTTGATGCTGAACATCCAAACTGGAGGGACCGCTAATGGGAGGCGTTAATCTGAACAAAAAACTGTGGCGTATTCCGCAACAGGGCATGGTGAAGGGGGTTTGCGCAGGTATAGCGCATTATCTCGATGTGCCTGTGAAGCTGGTGCGGATCCTGGTGGTGTTGTCCGTCTTTTTTGGTCTGGCCTTTTTCACCTTCGTCGCTTACATCGTGCTGACGTTTGTGTTGGACCCGATGCCGGACAATGTGGTTTCCGGTGAGCAGCAGCCATCAAGCGGCGAGCTGTTGGATGCCGTCGATCGCGAGCTGGCGGCAAGTGAAAAGCGTTTGCGTGAAATGGAGCGTTATGTCACCTCTGATACCTTTTCATTGCGCAGCCGTTTCCGCCAATTGTGAGGATAGAAATGAACAATCGCTGGCAACGTGCCGGGCAAAGGGTTAAGCCGGGCTTTAAAATAGCAGGTAAGCTGGTGCTTTTAACTGCGCTTCGTTACGGCCCGGCGGGGGTAGCAGGGTGGGCGGTGAAGTCCGTCGCCCGACGCCCGCTTAAAATGCTGCTGGCGTTGGTCCTGGAGCCGGTTTTGAGTCGGGCAGCGGCAAAATTATCGAAACGCTATTCAGGTAATCAACGCTGATATCCGATTCAGCAAAAGCAAGCAACAATTAATCAACATTCCCACTGTTAATTTGCGGCAGCTCACAAATACGATTTTTTGGCTGCCAAAATTCTTTTATTATCCCCCTCCTGGCCACCTCAGCCGATTGACAGCTTATTTCCCGCAGAGTAGTCTCTTGATTCATGGGACCGCTACCACGAGAATTGAAGGTGAACCAAAAAATCCAAAAATGCCTGGCAGAAGTTTATGGTGATACGTTTACTTCATGCCACTATGAAGCGCTGATTGCACGTTTAGAGAAATCACAGGGATTAATTAAAAAAATCCGTAAAGCGCATTGGGACGAGGGCGATGTAGTTCTTATTACCTACGCCGATCAATTCCACGGGGCAGGCAAAAAACCACTGCCGATGTTTAATCAGTTTTATAATGAATGGCTTAAGTCGACATTTTCTCATGTGCATCTGTTGCCGTTTTATCCGTGGTCATCGGATGATGGTTTTTCCGTAATTAATTACCATCAGGTTGCTGAAGAAACCGGTGACTGGAATGATATTAAGCAATTGGGTAAATCCAGTCGACTGATGTTTGATTTTGTTTGTAACCATATGTCAGCGAAAAGCGAATGGTTTAATAACTATTTGCAACAGCTTGACGGTTATGAAGATTTCTTTATTGCGATGGATCCTGATACGGACCTGAGCAACGTAACGCGTCCACGCGCATTACCGTTACTGACGCCTTTTACGCTGAAAGATAACACCGTACGCTATTTATGGACGACGTTCAGCGACGACCAGATCGATCTCAACTATGCCAACCCGATAGTGTTACTGGCGATGGTCGATGTGCTATTGAGTTATCTTGAGCAGGGCGCTGATTATGTCCGCCTGGATGCGGTTGGCTTTATGTGGAAAGAGCCAGGAACGACCTGTATTCACCTGGAAAAAACGCATCAGCTTATCAAACTATTTCGCGCTATTGCTGACTGCGTGGCGCCTGGTACGGCGATTATTACTGAAACAAACGTTCCGCATAAGGATAATGTGTCCTACTACGGAAATGGCCGTGATGAAGCGCATATGGTGTACCAGTTCTCGTTACCTCCGCTGGTGCTGCATGCGGTACAACGCCAGGATACCTCAACCTTGTGCCAGTGGGCGCAATCACTGGAACTGCCGTCCAGTGAGACCACCTGGTTTAATTTCCTCGCATCGCATGACGGTATTGGTCTCAACCCATTACGTGGTTTGTTACCTGAAGACGAGATCGTGCGCCTGGTGACGGAATTACAACAGGAAGGCGCGCTGGTTAACTGGAAAAATAACCCTGATGGTAGTCGCAGTCCGTATGAAATTAACGTGACATATATGGACGCACTAACGCCAGGCAATTGTAGTGATGCCGAACGTTTTTCCCGCTTTATTCTCGCACATGCCATTTTGCTGAGTTTTCCGGGGGTACCTGCGGTTTACATTCAAAGCATTCTTGGGTCACGCAATGATTATAAAGGTGTTGAGTCGTTAGGTTATAATCGCGCGATCAACCGCAAAAAATATCAAATAAGCCAAATCGAAACGGAGCTGGCAGATGAAACCAGTTTGCGCCACGCTATTTATCATGAATTATCCCGATTAATTGTAATACGTCGTAGTAATAAAGCATTTCACCCTGATAGTGATTTTCAGATTAGCAGTGTTACACCGGCTGTAATGCAAATTAAACGTACGGCGGAAACAGGCGAAAAAATTACCGGATTATTTAATGTCAGCGGTCATACGCAAACCATTAGTATTGATGTTGAAAATGGATTTGATTTGATTAGCGGTGAAACTATTTCAGGTAAAGAATTAACGTTGAACGCCTGGCAGGTCATGTGGGTTAAGTAATAAAAAGGAACATTTCATGCTTAAAACTAAAATTGTGCTGATTTCAGCACTGGTTTCCTGCGCCCTGGTTTCCGGGTGTAAGGATGATAAAACGTCCTCTGTTGCGATTGAATTTATGCACTCTTCTGTTGAACAGGAGCGGCAGGCGGTTATTGCAAAACTGATTGAGCGTTTTGAAAAAGAGAACCCGGGGATCAGTGTCAAACAGGTTCCTGTAGAAGAAGATGCGTACAACACCAAGGTCATTACCTTGGCGCGGAGCGGTTCACTGCCTGAAGTCATTGAAACCAGCCATGACTACGCGAAAGTTATGGATAAAGAATCACTTATCGATCGTAAAGCCGTAGCGCAGGTCATCAACGCTGTAGGTGAAGGTACTTTTTATGATGGCGTGCTGCGTATTGTGCGCACTGAAGACGGTACCGCCTGGACCGGGGTTCCGGTTAGCGCCTGGATTGGCGGGATCTGGTATCGCAAAGATGTGCTGGCAAAAGCTAGGCTGGAAGAGCCAAAAGACTGGCAACAACTGCTGAGCGTGGCGCAGAAGCTAAACAATCCTGGTAGTAAGAAATATGGTATTGCGCTGCCCACGGCGGAAAGCGTTTTGACTGAACAGTCATTTTCCCAGTTCGCGCTCTCAAACCAGGCCAACGTTTTTGATGCGCAAGGAAAGATAACGCTCAACACACCTGAAATGGCGCAGGCGCTGCAGTATTACCGCCAATTGGCAATGAACACCATGCCGGGCTCAAACGACATCATGGAAGTCAAAGACGCGTTCATGAATGGCACGGCGCCGATGGCGATTTATTCCACCTATATCCTCCCGGCGGTGATTAAAGAGGGCGATCCTAAAAATGTGGGCTTTATGGTGCCGACGGAAAAAAACTCTGCTGTTTACGGCATGCTGACGTCGTTAACCATTACCGCGGGTCAAAAGTCTGAAGAGACAGAAGCGGCAGAGAAATTTGTCACCTTTATGGAGCAGGCCGACAACATCGCGGACTGGGTCATGATGTCGCCAGGGGCGGCGCTGCCGGTCAACAAAGCGGTGGTGAATACCCCGACGTGGAAAGATAACACGGTCATCAAAGCGCTGGGTGAATTACCCGATCAACTGATTGCCGAACTGCCGAATATCCAGGTGTTTGGCGCCGTCGGCGATAAGAACTTCACCCGCATGGGCGACGTCACAGGCTCCGGTGTTGTGAGCTCAATGGTGCACAACGTGACGGTAGGCAAAGCCGACCTCGTCACCACGATTGAAGCGAGCCAGAAAAAACTGGATGACCTCGTTGAACAGCGCTAATGGGGAAATGGAAAGCCGTGATGAATAAGTTCTTTTCAGGTCGATCTGATATGCCATTCGCCATGCTGCTGCTGGCGCCCAGCTTGCTGTTGCTGGGCGGTTTAGTGGCGTGGCCGATGATATCTAACATCGAAATCAGCTTTATGCGACTGCCGCTGAATCCGCAAATTGAGTCTACGTTTGTCGGGCTGAGCAACTATATCCGTATCTTATCCGATCCCGGATTCTGGCATTCGCTGTGGATGACGGTCTGGTATACCGCGCTGGTTGTGGCAGGAAGCACGGTACTGGGGCTGGGCGTAGCGATGTTTTTTAACCGTGAGTTTCGTCTGCGGAAAACGGCGCGCTCACTGGTCATCCTCTCTTACGTGACGCCATCAATTTCGCTGGTGTTTGCCTGGAAATACATGTTCAACAACGGCTACGGCATTGTGAACTACCTCGGCGTGGATCTGTTGCATCTCTACGATCAGGCGCCGCTGTGGTTCGACAATCCCGGCAGTAGCTTCGCGCTGGTCGTGCTGTTCGCCATCTGGCGCTACTTCCCGTATGCCTTTATCTCGTTTCTGGCGATTTTACAGACGATTGATAAATCGTTGTATGAGGCGGCAGAAATGGATGGCGCGAATGCCTGGCAACGGTTTCGTATCGTCACGCTGCCAGCGATTATGCCGGTGCTGGCAACCGTGGTCACGCTGCGCACGATCTGGATGTTTTACATGTTCGCCGATGTTTATCTGCTGACCACTAAAGTCGATATTCTCGGGGTCTATCTCTATAAAACAGCGTTTGCATTTAACGACTTAGGCAAAGCGGCCGCTATTTCTGTCGTCCTCTTCGTCATTATTTTCGCTGTTATCCTGCTGACCAGAAAACGGGTGAACCTCAATGGCAACAAATAAGCGCACACTTGGCCGCATCGGCTTTTACTGTGGATTAATTGTCTTCCTGGGCATCACGCTATTCCCATTTTTTGTGATGCTGATGACCTCATTTAAAAGCGCCAAAGAGGCGATCTCGCTACATCCGACGCTGTTACCGCAGCAATGGACGCTGGAACATTACATCGACATCTTCAACCCGATGATTTTCCCGTTTGTTGACTACTTCCGTAATAGCCTGGTGGTATCGGTCACTTCTTCGGTGGTGGCGGTGTTTCTCGGCGTGCTCGGAGCGTATGCGCTTTCCCGCCTGCGTTTTAAAGGGCGAATGACCATCAATGCCAGCTTTTACACGGTGTACATGTTTTCGGGGATCCTGCTGGTGGTGCCGCTATTCAAAATCATTACGGCACTTGGCATCTATGACACCGAAATGGCGTTGATTATCACCATGGTCACCCAGACGCTGCCGACCGCGGTGTTCATGCTGAAAAGCTACTTCGACACCATTCCGGATGAAATAGAAGAAGCCGCGATGATGGATGGATTGAACCGTCTGCAGATCATCTTTCGCATTACCGTGCCGTTGGCGATGTCCGGTCTGGTTTCGGTCTTTGTGTACTGCTTTATGGTGGCGTGGAATGACTATCTGTTTGCCTCGATTTTCCTCTCCAGCGCCAGCAATTTTACCTTACCGGTCGGTCTGAACGCGCTGTTCAGTACGCCTGACTATATCTGGGGACGCATGATGGCGGCATCGTTAGTCACCGCATTGCCGGTTGTCATTATGTATGCGCTTTCCGAACGTTTTATTAAAAGTGGTTTGACCGCAGGCGGCGTGAAAGGCTAAGCGGCCAGTTTAATTAAGGAGTTGTAAATGAAGAAGTTAGTTGCCACAGAACCGCGTGTTGCGGCGCTGGTGGAATATGAAGACAGAGCTGTATCCGCCAATGAAGTGAAAGTTCGCGTTCGCTTTGGTGCGCCAAAACATGGCACGGAAGTGGTCGATTTTCGCGCTGCCAGTCCGTTTATTGACGAAGATTTCAACGGCGAATGGCAAATGTTCATGCCGCGTCCGGAAGGGGCGCCGCGCGGGATTGAATTCGGCAAGTTCCAGCTTGGCAACATGGTGGTGGGCGATGTTATTGAGTGTGGCAGCGATGTGACCGAATACGCCGTTGGCGATTCAGTTTGCGGCTACGGCCCACTGGCAGAAACGGTTTTCTTTAATGCGGTAAACAACTACAAACTGCGCAAAATGCCGGAAGGTAGTTCGTGGAAAAATGCCGTGTGCTATGACCCGGCACAGTTCGCCATGAGTGGCGTGCGCGACGCCAATGTGCGTGTCGGCGATTTTGTTGTCATCGTCGGCTTAGGGGCGATTGGCCAGATTGCCGTCCAACTGGCTAAGAAAGCGGGAGCCTCGGTGGTCATTGGCGTGGATCCGATTGCCCATCGTTGCGATATCGCGCGTCGTCATGGCGCGGATTTCTGTCTGAATCCTATTGGCACCGATGTCGGCATGGAAATTAAGAAGCTGACCGGCAAGCAGGGCGCGGATGTGATTATCGAAACCAGCGGCTATGCGGATGCGTTGCAATCGGCGTTACGCGGTCTGGCCTATGGTGGAACCATCTCCTATGTTGCTTTCGCGAAACCTTTTGCTGAAGGCTTCAACCTGGGGCGTGAAGCGCACTTCAACAACGCCAAAATTGTCTTCTCTCGTGCCTGCAGTGAGCCAAATCCGGATTATCCGCGCTGGAGCCGCAAGCGTATTGAGGAGACCTGTTGGGAACTGTTGATGAACGGTTACCTGAACTGTGAAGAACTTATTGACCCGGTAGTAACATTTGCCAGCAGCCCGGAAAGCTATATGCAGTATGTCGATCGCCATCCGGAAAAGAGCATCAAAATGGGCGTGACGTTTTAATTAAGGAATGCAGAAGATGAAAATTGGAACACAGAACCAGGCTTTTTTTCCGGAAAATATTCTCGAGAAATTCCGTTACATCAAAGAGATGGGGTTTGACGGTTTTGAAATTGACGGCAAGCTGCTGGTTAACAACCTGGCAGAAGTGAAAGCAGCAATCAAAGAAACAGGCCTGCCCGTCACCACCGCCTGTGGAGGATATGACGGTTGGATCGGTGATTTTATCGAAGAGCGTCGTTTGAATGGCTTACAGCAGATTACCCGCATTCTCGAAGCGCTGGCCGAAGTCGGTGGGCAGGGCATTATTGTACCCGCTGCATGGGGCATGTTTACCTTCCGCTTACCGCCGATGACCTCTCCGCGCAGCCTGGCGGGTGATCGTAAAGCAGTAAGTGATTCATTGATTTATCTCGATAAAGTTGCCGAGCGTACGGGGACGGTGGTGTATCTGGAGCCGCTTAATCGCTATCAGGATCATATGATCAACACCCTGGCGGATGCCCGTCGCTATATCGTGGAAAACAACCTGAAGCATGTGCAAATCATTGGTGATTTTTACCATATGAATATCGAAGAAGACGATATGGCTCAGGCGCTGCATGACAATCGCGATCTGCTGGGACACGTCCATATTGCGGATAACCACCGTTATCAGCCGGGGAGCGGTACGCTGGATTTCACTGCGCTGTTTGATCAGTTGCGTGAAGATAATTATCAGGGTTACGTCGTGTACGAAGGGCGTGTACGGGCAGAGAACCTGCCGGAAGCGTACCGTCAGTCACTGGCCTGGCTGCGTACCTGCTAAGAGGATTTCTGTGAAAAGTGCACTGACAAGCTCTCCGCTACGCATCGCCATTATCGGCGCCGGGCAGGTGGCGGATAAAGTTCATGCTTCGTACTACTGCACCCGCAACGATCTGGAACTGGTGGCTGTCTGTGACAGCCGCCTGTCACAGGCGCAGGCGTTGGCAGAGAAATACGGCAATCCGCAGGTTTGGGACGATCCTCAGACGATGCTACGCGAGGCTAAGCCAGATATCGTCAGCATCTGTTCACCCAATCGTTTTCATTATGAACACACCATGTTGGCGCTGAACGCCGGATGCCATGTGATGTGTGAGAAACCTCCGGCGATGACGCCAGCCGAGGCGCTGGAAATGTGTAACACGGCGCGTCGAAGGGGGAAAGTTCTGGCTTATGATTTTCATCATCGTTTCGCACTGGATACGCAGCTGCTTCGTGAGCAGGTGATGGCCGGCGTGCTGGGTGAAATCTATGTCACCAATGTCCGCGCTTTGCGCCGCTGCGGCGTGCCCGGCTGGGGGGTATTTACCAACAAAGAACTGCAGGGCGGCGGGCCGCTGATTGATCTCGGCATCCATATGCTTGATGCCGCCATGTATGTGCTGGGGTTTCCGGCAGTAAAGCGCGTTAACGCACACAGTTATCAACGCATTGGCACGCGTAAAAACAGCGGCCAGTTTGGGAAATGGGATCCCGAGACGTATACCGTGGAGGATTCTCTGTTCGGGACGATTGAATTTCATAACGGCGGTATCCTGCGACTGGAAACGTCTTTTGCGCTGAATATCCCGGAACAATCGATTATGAACGTTAATTTCTGCGGCGATCTGGCAGGGGCGACGTTATTCCCGGCTCAGGTTTATACCGATCGTGAGGGTACGCTTGACGTACTGCTTCAGCGCGAAATGGCCGATGACAATCGTCATTATCGCAGCATGGAAGCTTTTGTGAATCATGTCCAGGGCGAGCCTGTCACTATTGCCGACGCAGAGCAAGGCGTCGTTATTCAACAACTGGTTGCCGCACTGTATCAATCGGCTGAAACAGGGACCTACGTAGACTTATGACGAGGCCAGTAATGCTAACTGAACCGGCTTTTTGCCCACACAACCTGAATAAATATGCGTCCCTCATGACGACCGGTAACGGTTATATGGGGATTCGCGCCAGCCACGAGGAAGCCTACACCTTACAAACTCGCGGCATGTACCTTGCAGGACTGTATCACCGGGCAGGGAAAGGCGAGATTAATGAACTGGTTAATCTGCCTGATGTGGTGGGGGTGGAGATTTCACTCAATGGTGAGATTTTCTCGCTCACCAGCGGCGTTATCGAAAGCTGGCAACGTGAACTGGATTTTGCCAGTGGGGAATTACGCCGTGCGCTTACCTGGCGTGCGTCTGGCGGGGCGCGTTTTGCCATTGAGAGCCGGCGATTTGTCTCGGCACAAAAACTGCCGCTGTTTGCTATGGAAGTTGTCGTCACGCCACTGGACGGCGATGCCAGCATTGGTATCTCGACCGGAATTGACGCCACGATGACCAATCATGGTCGTCAGCATTTGGATGAAACGCAGGTCCGGGTCTTTGGCCAGCATCTTATGCAAGGGATTTACACCACCCAGGACAATCGTAATGATATCGCTATCACCACGTATTGCGATGTAGATGGTGCAGCGCAGCGCTGCTTCACGGCGAAAGAACGTCGGTTGTTACAACACAACAGCGTGCAGGCGAAAGCCGGACAGCGCGTCACGCTGACAAAAATTAGCTGGGTAGACTGGGCGAGCGAACGCAGCCTGTCGCTTGAAACCTGGGGACGCCAGTCGCTGCGCAACCTGGAAGCGTGCGCGCAGCAGGGTTATGACGCTCTGCTGGCGGAGTCGGCTGCTAACTGGCATGCCTGGTGGCAAAATCGTCGCGTTCAGGTCACCAGCACTGATGCCAGCGATCAGCGAGCGCTGGACTATGCGCTCTATCATCTGCGTGTGATGACTCCTGACCACGATGAGCGCAGCAGTATTGCGGCCAAAGGTTTGACGGGGGAAGGGTATAAAGGCCACATATTCTGGGATACCGAGGTCTTTCTGTTACCGTTTCATCTCTTTACCGAGCCGAAAACCGCGAGAAGTTTGTTGCGTTACCGCTGGCATAATCTGTCGGGGGCGCGTGAGAAAGCCCGCCGTAACGGTTGGCAGGGAGCGCTTTTCCCTTGGGAAAGCGCTCGCAGCGGTGATGAGGAAACGCCTGAATTTGCGGCGATCAACATCCGTACCGGACTGCGTCAGAAAGTGGCCTCCGCGCAGGCTGAACATCACCTCGTGGCGGATATTGCCTGGGCGGTAATCAATTACTGGCATGCCTCAGGGGATCTAAACTTCATGTCCCGTGAGGGAATGACGTTGCTGCTGGAAACGGCGAAGTTCTGGATCAGCAGGGCGGTCATGGTTAATGATCGTTTAGAGATCCACGATGTGATTGGCCCGGATGAATACACTGAGCATGTGAACAACAACGCGTTCACCAACTACATGGCCTGGTACAACGTGGAACAGGCGCTGGGCTTTGCCCGTCGGTTGGGCTGCGGTGATGAGACGTTTATTCACCGCGCAGAGTATTTTTTACAGCATCTCTGGCGACCGGAAATTCAGCCCGATGGCGTGCTACCTCAGGATGATACCTTCCTGAGCAAACCGACTATCGATCTGTCACAGTACAAAGCCAAAGCGGGCAAGCAGACGATTTTGCTCGATTACTCCCGTGCAGAAGTCAATGAGATGCAAATTCTCAAACAGGCCGATGTGGTGATGCTGACCTACATGTTACCGGAACAATTTTGCCCGCAAACCTGTCTGGCAAACCTGCGCTTTTACGAGCCGCGCACAATTCATGACTCCTCGTTGAGTAAAGCGATCCACGGGATTGTGGCAGCGCGTTGCGGTGATCCGGCTCAGGGCTATCGGTTCTGGCGTGAAGGATCGCTTATTGATCTCGGGGAGGACCCACATAGCTGCGATGACGGCATTCATGCAGCGGCAACGGGTGCCATCTGGCTGGGCGCAATCCAGGGATTTGCCGGCGTGAATATTCGCCGCGGAGAGTTACACCTTGCTCCTGCCTTACCGGCTCATTGGCAAACGCTGTCTTTCCCGCTGCGCTGGCAGGGCATCGATATGCAGGTAATCATTAATGCGGCTGAAATCCGTATTAACAGCACTGAGCAGATTGTCCTTTGGGTCAATGGTGAAAAGGTCTCCGTGCAGGGGGAAACCGTAATCCGCAATGACGCCATTATTTCGCCCACTTATGGGACCGCTACCACAGAAAGGGGCGATGAATGATACTCAAACCACAGGCCATCATTTTTGATTTGGATGGCGTGATTACCGATACCGCGCATCTGCATTTTCTGGCCTGGCGGCAGGTAGCCGATGAAATAGGGATTGTGATCGACGAAGCATTTAATGACAGCCTGAAAGGGATTAGTCGCGGCGAATCACTACAGCGTATTTTGCACCATGGTGGGAAGGCGGGGGCGTTTTCTCCCGAGGCCTGCGCAGAATTGGCCGAGAGAAAAAACAGACTGTATGTCCATTCTTTGCGCCAACTGACGGTTAACTCGGTATTACCGGGAATACGTGAGCTGTTGATGACGTTGCGGGAAGAACGGATTCCGGTGGGGTTGGCCTCTGTGTCGCGCAATGCCCCGGCTATTTTACAGGCGCTTAATCTTAGCTCTTGCTTTGATTTTTGTGCGGATGCGGCATTGCTCACCCGCTCGAAACCGGATCCGGAAATTTTCCTGGCAGCCTGCGCGGGTCTTGGCGTTGACCCGCAACAATGTATTGGCATAGAAGATGCACAAGCGGGAATTGATGCAATCAACGCCTGCGGCATGCTTTCTGTCGGCATCGGTAAAGGGCTGAATGGGGCAGACTTGCTGCTTCCGGCAACCGAATTTCTGACGTGGCCGTGCTTATCGGCTTTCTGGCAACACGACAAGTAAAGGATTCAACATGGCACAGCTTTCGTTGCAACACATTCAAAAAATTTACGACAACCAGGTACACGTCGTTAAAGACTTCAATCTGGAAATTGAAGATAAAGAGTTTATTGTTTTTGTTGGACCTTCCGGCTGCGGGAAGTCAACTACGTTACGCATGATCGCCGGTCTGGAGGAGATCAGCGGCGGCGATTTGCTGATTGACGGTAAACGGATGAACGATGTGCCGGCGAAATCACGCAACATTGCGATGGTTTTTCAGAACTACGCGTTGTACCCACACATGACCGTCTATGACAACATGGCGTTTGGTCTGAAAATGCAGAAAATAGCGCCTGCTGTGATTGAGGAGCGCGTCAACTGGGCGGCGCAGATCCTTGGTCTGCGCGATTATCTGCAGCGTAAACCCGGCGCGTTATCCGGTGGTCAGCGTCAGCGTGTGGCGCTGGGGCGTGCGATTGTACGCGAAGCGGGGGTCTTCCTGATGGATGAACCCTTATCGAATCTCGATGCCAAACTTCGCGTTCAGATGCGGGCTGAAATTAGCAAACTGCATCAGAAACTCAATACCACCATGATCTATGTTACCCACGACCAAACCGAAGCCATGACTATGGCGACGCGTATTGTGATTATGAAAGATGGCATCGTTCAGCAGGTTGGTGCGCCGAAAACGGTTTATAACCACCCGGCTAATATGTTTGTCGCCGGATTTATTGGCTCACCGGCCATGAACTTTATTCGTGGCGCGATTGATGGTGATAAGTTTGTTACTGAAACACTGAAATTAACGATTCCACAAAATAAATTAGCACAATTAAAAGCGCAGGGTTATGAACATCAGGCGGTCACTCTGGGAATTCGTCCTGAAGATATACACCCGCAGCTTAATAACGAAAATAGTATATCGGCAAAAATTAGCGTTGCAGAATTAACCGGCGCTGAATTTATGCTTTATACCATTGTTGGGGGGCATGAGTTGGTGGTCCGTGCTGGGGCAGTGAATGATTATCATGCAGGAGAAAATATCACTATTCATTTTGATATGGCGAAATGCCATTTCTTTGATGCTGAAACTGAAGTGGCTATTCAATAAAATTCCGGGGGGATAAATCCCCCCAAGCCTTGGGGCATTTTTGCGAGTATTTTAACAAGGAATAATAATGAAAACCCTACTGTCCGCTACTGCGCTGATTATGAGCGCAGGAATGGCCTGCGCGCAGGCTGCTGAAAATAATGACTGGCACTTTAATATTGGTGCTATGTACGAAATAGAAAACGTTGAAGGTCAGGGCGAAGATATGGATGGACTGGCTGAGCCGTCCGTCTATTTCAACGCCTCTAATGGGCCATGGAAAATATCGCTGGCCTATTATCAGGAAGGACCGGTTGATTACAGCGAAGGTAAGCGTGGTACCTGGTTTGATCGTCCGGAACTGGAAATTCGCTATCAATTTCTGGAAAGTGAGGATGTTAATTTCGGTTTGACCGGTGGCTTCCGTAATTACGGTTATCACTCTGTCAATGAACCAGGAAACGACACCGCTAATATGCAGCGTTGGAAAGTTCAGCCGGACTGGGATGTTAAACTGACCGACGACCTGCGCTTTAGCGGTTGGCTGTCGATGTATCAATTCGTTAATGATTTGAATACTACTGGCTACTCCGATAGTCGTGTCGAAAGCGAGACCGGTCTGAATTACAGGTTTAACGAAACGGTGGGCTTAACGGTCAACTATTACCTTGAACGCGGCTTTAATCTGGCTGATTCGCGCAATAATGGTGAGTTCTCAACCCAGGAAATTCGTGCATATTTACCGTTGTCTTTAGGCAATACCACCCTGACGCCGTATACCCGTCTGGGGCTTGATCGCTGGTCAAACTGGGACTGGCGAGATGATCCGGAACGTGAAGGCCATAATTTCAATCGTCTCGGTTTACTGTATGCATATGATTTCCAGAATGGTTTATCAATGTCACTGGAGTATGCCTATGAGTGGGAAGATCACGACGAAGGCGAAAGCGACAGATTCCATTATGCTGGTATAGGCGTGAACTACGCATTCTAAAATATACTGGGGCATTTATGCCCCAGTTTTTACACCAGTGAGTCGGCCAGCGATATTTGCGTGCTCACCGTGATATTTTGTAATCCTTTCTCGCCCGCAATCAGGTTAAATAATAAATTACAGCTTTGTTCACCCAACTGCTGGGTAGGCACATCAATTCCCCCAGGAACGGGCGTGAGCATAAAAGACAACAGCTCATTACTGTAGCCCACAACGGCAAGTTGTTGCGGGATGGTTATATTTTTCTCAGCCGCCACGCGATATAAGCTCATTAATTTCAAGCTGTCGGTGGCAAATACGGCATCGGGTAACGGCTGCTGACTCAGTAATTTTCGTGAAGCAAGCAGGGCTGTTTCATGGGTATAGCCCCCGTCAACAATCCATTCATCGCGCATTTTAATATTATGCGCCTGAAGGCTGGCTTTATATCCGTTAACGCGATCGATAGAAACATGAACATCAAGCGGCGCGTGCAAACAGGCTATATTACGGTGTCCACTCTCAATCAGCGCATCAGTTAGCGTAATGCTGTCGCGATAATTATCTGTGTCTACAGAATAGACATTGGCGTAGTCGCCTTCAACCTTTCCAATAACCACGACCGGTACGTTGTATTTATCCAGCCTCGCAAAAAAAGATTCATCGGCGGGAGAGCTCAGCATAATGATACCTTTGATCAATTTCTGCTTAATTTTGCTCTCACATTTTTGTAAATCATCTTCAGTGCTTCGCGACGTCTGTAATATGACATCAAAACCGACCTCTTCAGCCTTGGCAGTAATAGCATGCAGCACTTCAGAGAAAAACGGATTACCGGCGGTTGTTTTTGCTGAACGGGTAGATATCACCATTATTGCATCAAACCCGGAAGAGGTGAGTGCGCGAGCAAGTTTATTGGGCTGATACTGTAACTCATCAATAGCACGCAGCACTTTTTCAAGCGCTTCAGGCGAGATATTGGTTTGCTTATTAAGCACGCGCGATACCGTGGATTTTGATACGCCAGCGGCTCGTGCAATATCATAAATGGTAGGAGACATAGATCCCAAGCTCCGTCCGAGAGTCAATGGCGAACATATTATGGAGTTAATTGGCGAATGACAACAATATCGGAATGCGGGCAGAAAAATCAAAAAACTAACCGCAGTATGCGCAACCAGAGGAAGTCTCGTCCACGGGTGCAGAGGGTGATAATGCGATCGCAATATTTTCTTAAGAACTGGCGTATAGTGTGTTGGTTAAATCCAACTATCAGTCAGGAAGATATTATGTTGAAAAAAGGCGTATTAGCGTTGGCACTGGTCATCGGCATGCCGGTTTTTGCAGCCGAGCACTGGATTGATGTTCGCGTTCCTGAACAGTATCAACAGCAGCATATTCAGGGAGCGGTCAACATTCCATTAAAAGAGATGAAGGCGCGTATTGCTGCTGAAGTTCCTGATAAGACCGACACCGTGAAGCTGTACTGCAACTCCGGGCGTCAATCGGGGCAGGCGAAGGATATGTTGACGGAAATGGGCTACACGCAGGTGACCAACGAAGGTGGCATCAATCAGATAGCGCTTCCTAAAGTAGAGAATCAATAAACCGCCCGCATTCCTTCTGCTCCAGGCGGTAAGAATAATGCCGCCTGTTACAGCTCAGGTAGTTGATAAGTAAGAATTGACCCCTATCTTTACTTCCTGTTTGTTATAATTTCTTCGGTTCCTTCAGCAAAACGGGATGGCGATGAAGCGACTTAAAAATGAACTCAATTCGCTGGTTAATCGCGGCGTAGACCGGCATTTGCGCCTGGCTGTCACCGGACTTAGCCGTAGCGGTAAGACGGCGTTTATCACCGCGATGGTAAACCAGTTACTCAATATTCATGCCGGTGCGCGTCTGCCGTTGCTCAGTTGCGTGCGCGAAGAGCGTCTGCTCGGCGTTAAACGGGTTCCACAACGCGATTTTGGTATTCCGCGCTTTACCTATGATGAGGGACTGGCGCAGTTGTATGGCTCTCCACCGACCTGGCCGACACCTACGCGCGGTGTGAGTGAAATACGCCTCGCGCTGCGCTACAAATCCAATGATTCATTACTGCGCCACTTTAAAGACACCTCCACGCTGTACCTGGAAATCGTCGATTATCCGGGGGAGTGGCTGCTCGATTTACCGATGCTGGCCCAGGATTATCTCAGCTGGTCGCGGCAAATGACCGGATTATTACAGGGACAGCGGGGCGAATGGTCGGCAAGATGGCGGCAGTTATGCCAGGGGTTGGATCCGCTGGCGCCTGCTGATGAAAACCGTCTGGCGGAAATCGCTGCCGCCTGGACGGAGTATCTGCACCAGTGCAAGCAGCAGGGACTGCATTTTATTCAGCCGGGCCGTTTTGTTCTGCCCGGAGATATGGCGGGCGCGCCTGCGCTGCAGTTCTTCCCGTGGCCGGACGTTGATGCCTGGGGGGAATCGAAGCTGGCGCAGGCAGACAAACACACCAATGCGGGCATGCTGCGCGACAGGTTTAATTATTACTGTGAAAAAGTCGTGAAGGGATTTTATAAGAATCACTTCCTGCGCTTTGACCGTCAGATTGTGCTGGTCGATTGTCTGCAACCGCTCAACAGCGGGCCACAGGCGTTTAACGACATGCGTCTGGCGCTCACCCAACTGATGCAAAGCTTCCATTACGGACAGCGTACGCTGTTTCGTCGGCTGTTTTCTCCGGTTATCGACAAACTGCTGTTTGCCGCCACCAAAGCCGACCATGTAACGGTCGATCAGCACGCCAATATGGTGTCGTTATTGCAGCAGTTGATCCAGGACGCCTGGCAAAACGCTGCGTTCGAAGGTATCAGCATGGATTGTCTGGGACTGGCATCAGTACAGGCAACCACCAGCGGCCTGATCGATGTGAAAGGCGAAAAGATCCCGGCGCTGCGTGGTCATCGTCTGAGCGATGGTGAACCGCTAACCGTTTATCCGGGGGAAGTGCCCGCGCGTTTACCTGGACAAGCATTCTGGGACAGCCAGGGCTTTCAGTTTGAGGCGTTTCGCCCGCAGGTTATGGATGTTGATAAACCCTTACCGCATATTCGTCTTGATGCCGCGATGGAGTTTTTAATAGGAGATAAATTGCGATGAGCGAGCCGTTAAAACCGCGTATCGATTTCTCAGGTCCGCTGGACGTGGAACAAAACGCGGCGTTTAAAGCGCAGCAGATGTTCAACGAAACGGAGGCGCAGACTTTTTCTCCGGCGACAGTGGATGAACCTCTGCAAGACGAAGGTCAGGCAGAAGCCGTCATTGATGCGGCCCTACGCCCCAAACGTAGTTTGTGGCGCAAAATGGTGATGGGCGGGTTGGCGCTGTTTGGCGCGAGCGTTGTCGCTCAGGGCGTACAATGGACCATGAACGCCTGGCAGACTCAGGACTGGGTTGCGCTGGGAGGATGTGCCGCTGGCGCATTGATTATCGGCGCAGGTGTCGGATCGGTTGCGACCGAGTGGCGTCGGCTATGGCGTTTGCGCCAGCGTGCGCACGAGCGCGATGAAGCGCGTGATCTGCTCCACAGCCATGGAACCGGAAAAGGTCGTGCATTTTGTGAAAAGCTGGCGCAGCAGGCGGGTATCGATCAGTCCCATCCGGCGCTACAGCGCTGGTATGCCTCAATTCATGAAACGCAGAACGATCGCGAAGTCGTCAGCCTGTATGCCCATCTTGTGCAGCCGGTGCTGGACGCGCAGGCCCGACGTGAGATTAGCCGTTCAGCGGCGGAGTCCACGCTGATGATTGCCGTCAGTCCGCTGGCATTGGTGGATATGGCGTTTATTGCCTGGCGAAACCTGCGGCTGATTAATCGCATCGCCTCGCTGTATGGCATTGAACTCGGTTATTACAGCCGCCTGCGTTTGTTCCGCCTGGTGCTGCTAAATATCGCTTTTGCCGGGGCCAGTGAGCTGGTGCGGGAAGTGGGAATGGACTGGATGTCGCAGGATTTAGCCGCCCGCTTATCGACGCGTGCCGCGCAGGGTATTGGCGCGGGGTTATTAACGGCGCGTCTGGGTATTAAAGCCATGGAACTTTGCCGACCGCTACCGTGGATCGATGACGATAAGCCACGACTGGGCGATTTTCGCCGTCAACTGATTGGTCAGGTGAAAGAAACCTTACAAAAGAACAAATCGCCGCGCGAAAGTTAGCTAAAAATTGGGCGCCAGTCGTTTAACTTTACGTCCCGGCGCCTGATTTTCCAGCGAGCTGTCAATATTTGTTGACAGAGTTCTTCCTGCAAACCCAATACTGTCTTATCATTTAATACATAATCCCTTGTCCAGGTGAAGGTTCCTATGCGTTTGGAAGTCTTTTGTGAAGACCGACTTGGTCTGACCCGCGAACTGCTCGATTTACTGGTGCTGAGAAGCATTGATTTACGCGGTATCGAGATTGACCCCATCGGGCGGATTTACCTCAATTTTGCGGAACTGGAGTTCACCAACTTCAGTAGCCTGATGGCTGAAATCCGCCGTATTTCAGGGGTTACGGATGTGCGTACCGTGCCCTGGATGCCTTCCGAACGAGAACATCTTGCGTTGAGTGCGCTGCTTGAGGCGTTACCAGAACCGGTCCTTTCTCTGGATATGAAAAGCAAAATCGAGATGGCGAACCCTGCGAGCTGTCAGCTTTTCGCGCACACTCAGGATCGGATGCGCAATCATACCGCCGCCCAGTTAATCAATGGGTTTAACTTCCAGCGCTGGCTCGAAAGCAATCCGCAGGATTCTCATAGCGAGCATGTCGTAATTAACGGACAGAACTTCCTGATGGAGATTACGCCTGTCCATTTGCAGGGTGAAAATCAGGAGCAGATGCTGACCGGTGCTGTTGTCATGCTGCGCTCCACCATCCGGATGGGGCGTCAGCTGCAAAATATGACTACGCAGGATCTGAGCGCGTTTAGCCAGATTATTGCCGTCAGCGCCAAAATGAAACACGTAGTGGAACAGGCGCGTAAGCTGGCGACACTGAGTGCGCCGCTGCTGATTACTGGTAATACCGGCACCGGCAAAGATCTCTTTGCCCATGCCTGCCACCTGGCAAGCCCGCGTGCGTCGAAGCCGTATCTGGCGCTGAACTGCGCGTCAATTCCTGAAGATGCAGTCGAAAGTGAGTTGTTTGGCCATGCCCCGGAAGGCAAAAAAGGCTTCTTTGAGCAGGCGAATGGCGGCTCGGTTCTGTTAGATGAAATTGGTGAAATGTCGCCGCGTATGCAGACCAAATTGCTGCGTTTTCTCAATGACGGCACGTTCCGCCGCGTGGGAGAAGATCACGAAGTTCATGTTGATGTCCGCGTGATTTGCGCGACGCAAAAGAACCTTGTGGAAATGGTGCAGAAAGGGCTTTTCCGTGAAGATCTCTATTATCGTCTGAATGTACTGACGCTAAATCTGCCGCCGCTACGCGATTGCCCGCAGGATATTATGCCGCTTACCGAACTGTTTGTGGCGCGCTTCGCCGACGAGCAGGGCGTGCCGCGTCCGAAGTTGTCTGCCGATCTCAGCACGGTGTTAACCCGTTACGGTTGGCCGGGCAACGTGCGTCAGCTTAAAAATGCCATCTACCGGGCGCTGACCCAGCTTGAAGGTTATGAGCTGCGGCCGCAGGATATTTTACTGCCGGATTACGATGCGGCAACGGTTGCGGTCGGAGAAGAGGTGATGGAAGGATCGCTGGATGAAATTACCAGCCGCTTTGAACGCTCTGTGCTGACGCAGCTTTATATGAATTATCCCAGCACGCGCAAACTGGCCAAGCGCCTCGGCGTTTCGCACACCGCGATTGCCAACAAATTGCGTGAATACGGCCTGAGCCAGCAGAAAAAAAGCGAAGAGTAACGCGGTAAATGAAAATGCCTCCCTGCGGAGGCATTTTTGTATGCAGACGTGGCTTAAGCTTTCAGTACGTCCAGCGCAGCAGTGTAGTCTGGCTCGTTGGTGATTTCATTGACCAGTTGGCTGAAAACGACGTTGTCATTTTCATCAATAACGACCACGGCACGTGCGGCCAGACCTTTCAGTGGGCCTTCAGCGATTTCTACGCCGTAGTTTTTCAGAAATTCTGCGTTGCGCAGGGTGGACAGCGTGATAACGTTGCTCAGACCTTCCGCGCCGCAAAAACGTGAATGGGCGAATGGCAGGTCGGCCGAAATGCACAGTACGACGGTATTGTCGATTTCTGTCGCCAGTTGGTTAAACTTACGTACCGATGCCGCACAAACGCCGGTATCGATGCTTGGGAAAATATTCAGCACTTTGCGCTTGCCTGCGAACTGGCCCAGCGTAACGTCAGACAGGTCTTTAGCCACAAGGGTAAAAGCCTGAGCTTTGCTTCCAGCCTGAGGAATTGAGCCGGCAACTGTAACCGGGTTGCCCTGGAAATGAACGGTTTGTGACATGGTTATCTTCCTGTTTACATATAGTTAACGTCGAGGCTAGTTTATGCCATCAGCAGTTAACACGGCAAACGCTATTTGCGGATATCCGCTTCAGGGACTGCATTAAGGAAAGCAAATGAGAACAGTTAAGGTGTATGAGGAAGCCTGGCCGCTGCACACTCCCTTTGTTATTGCCCGTGGGAGCAGAACCGAAGCGCATGTGGTAGTGGTTGAAGTGGCAGAAAACGGCGTCACGGGTATCGGCGAGTGCACACCGTATCCGCGCTATGGTGAAAGCGATGCCTCAGTGCTGGCGCAAATTATGAGCATTGCCCCACAACTGGAAAATGGACTGACGCGTGAAGAGCTGCAAAAGCTGCTGCCAGCGGGAGCCGCGCGTAATGCTGTGGACTGCGCGTTGTGGGATCTGAGTGCGCGTCAACAGCAATTGTCACTGGCAGAGTTGGTGGGAAGTGAGCTGGCGGAAGTGGTGACGACGGCGCAAACCGTGGTGATTGGCACGCCGGAACAAATGGCGGTGAGTGCGGCTGCACTGTGGGAAAATGGCGCGAAACTGCTAAAAGTTAAACTGGATGCGCGCTTGATTAGCGAGCGGATGGTTGCTATTCGTGCCGCAGTCCCTGATGCAACGATTATTGTCGACGCCAATGAATCCTGGCGGGCAGAAGGTCTGGCGGCGCGCTGCCAGCTGCTGGCTGATTTAGGGGTGGCGATGCTGGAGCAGCCGCTGCCAGCGCAGGACGATGCCGCATTGGAAAATTTTGTGCATCCGCTGCCGATCTGCGCAGATGAAAGCTGCCACACCCGCAGCAGCCTGAAAGCGCTGCACGGGCGCTATGAAATGGTCAATATCAAACTGGATAAAACAGGCGGCCTGACGGAGGCGCTGGCGCTGGCAACCGAAGCCCGCGAGCAGGGATTTACGCTAATGCTGGGCTGCATGTTGTGTACTTCCCGGGCGATTGGCGCGGCGTTACCCCTTACGCCGCAGGTTAAATTTGCCGATCTTGATGGCCCGACCTGGCTTGCCAGCGACGCGGAGCCGGCCCTGCATTTTACGACCGGACAACTTCATCTCTAGGGTGCCAGCGCAGGAGATTGGACATGGCCAGCAGGTATTTCTCGCTCGCTTCATCTGAAGAGATGGGCGGAAATTCGGCGGTTATACAGTGTAAGTTCAGGTCTGCGCACCAGCTTCCAAATGAGCCGGGCGTTTCATAACCTACGCTGGTGACGAGGGGTAATTCAAACGACTGCGCCAGCCACGCGCCTAATTCGCTGCGTCTGGGATCTTCAATACAGGCCAGCGGATCGTGAAAAGAGACCACCCACGCAGGATGAATTCGGTGAATAAGCTGGCACAGCGCCTGGGTTTCTGGTTCTGAGCCCGGATTTTCGCCGGTCAACAACACCACATCGCGTTCTTCTGCGCTGCTGTTCCAGCGATACACCGTTTCACCCGCTTTCCAGTTGGCAGCGGGAAAGTTACGGTTTAGATCCACTCCGTTCGCATTTGCGCGCAGCCCGAGCTGGCAACCGTCAGGGTTAACCGCCAGCACCACATGGTGACGACGTAAGGAAGGATTAAGCGTACGCAATGCGCAGGAAAGGGTGACAACCGATGCGTTTTCGTCGCCGTGCGTTCCTGCCAGTATCAGACCGCTTTCACGATCGGCCGCCATTGCGGGAAACCAGATTAGCGGCGCGCCTAATAATGAACGTCCGTAATGTTCGGTTCCAGGTGGGAATGCGCCGCGCTCGGCACGGGGTCGGGTAACGGTCATAGTCATCTCTGAATGCGTGGATTGTTACTCGCAGTGTTGTGCAAAATGTATGGATAATCAAATCGTTTTCACACACTTATCTTTTCAGATGTAATATTATTTCCTTGTCGAAAGTTAATTGCATTTCCTGCTGGCGATACAAATAATTACACATTCACTTAGTAGCCGGAATTGAGGGTATTTTATGCAGCATTCTGTTTCAGTAACCTGTTGTGCGCTATTGGTAAGCAGCATTTCATTATCCTGGGCTGCTGATGTTCCCAGCGGAACGGTACTGGCAGAAAAGCAAGAACTGGTGCGTCATATCAAAGACGAACCGGCGTCATTGGATCCGGCAAAGGCCGTCGGGCTTCCTGAAATTCAGGTTATTCGTGATTTATTTGAAGGGCTGGTCAACCAGAATGAGAAGGGCGAGATTGTGCCCGGTGTTGCCACTCAGTGGAAAAGCAACGATAACCGTATCTGGACGTTTACGCTGCGCGACAATGCGCAATGGGCAGATGGTACGCCGGTAACGGCACAGGATTTTGTCTATAGCTGGCAGCGTCTGGTTGACCCGAAAACGCTGTCGCCGTTTGCCTGGTTTGCTGCGCTGGCGGGTATTAACAACGCACAGGCGATTATCGATGGAAAAGCCTCGCCAGATAAGCTCGGCGTTAGCGCGATCGATGCGCGTACATTGAAGGTCCAACTGAATAAACCGCTGCCATGGTTTGCCAATCTGACGGCGAGTTTTGCTTTCTATCCGGTACAAAAAGCTAACGTTGAGAGCGGTAAAGATTGGACCAAACCGGGTAATCTAATTGGTAACGGCGCCTATGTGCTCAAAGATCGTGTGGTGAACGAAAAACTGGACGTTGTGCCGAACACGCATTATTGGGACAACGCCAAAACGGTGCTGCAAAAAGTCACCTTCCTGCCTATTAACCAGGAATCGGCAGCGACCAAGCGCTATCTTGCTGGTGATATCGATATTACCGAGTCGTTCCCGAAAAACATGTATCAGAAACTGTTGAAGGACATCCCGGGTCAGGTTTATACCCCGCCGCAGCTTGGCACTTACTACTATGCCTTTAATACCCAGAAGGGACCGACTGCCGACTCACGCGTGCGCCTGGCGCTCAGCATGACTATCGATCGTCGCCTGATGGCGGAGAAAGTTCTGGGTACCGGCGAAAAGCCCGCATGGCATTTTACGCCGGATGTAACGGCAGGGTTTGTGCCGGAACCTTCACCGTTTGAGCAAATGAGTCAGGAAGAGCTGAACGCGCAGGCGAAAACGCTGCTGCGTGCGGCGGGCTATGGTCCACAGAAACCACTTAAACTGACGCTGCTGTATAACACCTCTGAAAATCATCAGAAGATTGCTATTGCTGTCGCGTCTATGTGGAAGAAAAATCTCGGCGTTGACGTGAAACTGCAAAACCAGGAGTGGAAAACTTATATCGATAGCCGCAATACCGGCAATTTTGATGTGATCCGCGCCTCGTGGGTGGGCGATTACAATGAACCATCTACGTTCCTGTCGCTATTAACATCAACCCATACGGGCAATATCTCCCGCTTTAATAATCCGGCGTACGATAAAGTGTTGACCCAGGCAACCCTGGAGAATACGCAGAAAGCGCGCAATGCTGATTATAACGCCGCGGAGAACATTCTGATGGAACAGGCTCCCATTGCGCCGATTTATCAGTACACCAACGGGCGTTTAATTAAACCGTGGCTGAAAGGGTATCCAATTACTAACCCTGAAGATGTGGCTTATAGTCGTACAATGTATATTGTGAAGCACTGATATCGCTGGCATGTTCGGGACGTTGCATTGGCGATTTCCCGAACAGACAAGGCTGTGGAGAAGGTGGCTCATAAAAGCAATGGAAAAGTATCACCCAATAGAATGGGTTACACTGTATAAATACGAATGTCGTGCGCCTGAAACGCCGTGGCATACTCTTTGCTGATATTTTCCTCGACGACAATTACATCGATATTGCTGCTTTCGGTAACAACATAACGGGCGACGGCCGGGATCTTTTCAGCCGTCAGCGCGACAATAGTTTCATTACACTGTTTGATCACCGCTTTTTTGAACTCACAATCCGCGTAATCAAATCCGGTTAAGCCGGATTCAGGCGACATCGCGCAGCCGCCAATAAATCCCTGATCGAATAAAATGTCCTGCACCTGCGAGATAGCGGTGGCACCCACACACCCTCCAGAAGATCGTTGCACCGCGCCGCCCAGCATAATGACGTCAAACAGTGGTTTTTTTAGTAAAACGGCGGCAATCTCCGGGGAATTTGTTACCACGGTTAACGCCAGCTCGGCGGGTAGGGCTTCAGCCATCGCCAGATTAGTACTGCCCGTGTCGATAAAAATGCAGCTTCCGGATTTGACCATCCGGGCGCATCTCTGCGCGATGTTGCTCTTTTTCGCCACATTAATACTCTTGCGCACGGTGATGTCTTCGGATTCAGGGAGTGCAATGACCGCGCCGCCATAGACTTTTTTACACACGCCATCTTTACTCAGTTCATGCAGGTCGCGGCGGATTGTATGTTCCGAAACGCCTAACCTGCTGGCGAGTTCGGAACAGATGACTCTGCCGTTTTCCTGCAGGATCTGATAGATAAGCGCCTGGCGCTGTTCAGGGAATGCTGCGTAATCGAGCATCAATACTCCAGTGAAATAAACATCGAGCAATAACAAGCATAATTGTGCATTATGGTTCTCGATGTCAACATCCCTTTAGGGAACCTATTGTTTGGATACAACAAGAAGAGGTTAGCTATGAAGGTTGCGCATATGGCGTTATGGACACGGGAGCTCGAGCAACAAGCTCAATTCTGGGTCACGTTTTTTGACGCAAAGATCAACGAAAAATACTGCAGTAAAACCAATCCAGGGTTTGAATCCTATTTTGTCAAAATTGGTGAGGATATCGCGATTGAGTTAATGACTAAGCCTGGACTGACAAAACATGCTCCCGACAATAACACCTCAGGCTGGGTGCATCTCGCCATTTCAGTTGGCGGCAGTGAAAACGTTGATGCCATGGCGATGCGAGCAAAAGGACAGGGAATATTAGTTTCTGGCCCGCGCACCACCGGTGATGGCTATTACGAAGCGGTGATACGCGATCCTGACGGCAATTTGATTGAAATTGTGGCCTAAGGCTTCACGCCATCTCCAGTAGAAACGTCGTATCTGTTACCGACTATTGATGAGCATGATTCATAAGGTTGTCCTTCTTTTCACCTCTAATCACCCGCCTGTCGAGTCTCTATAATTTTTATAGTTTTCAGCATCCGGTGGCGCGTGCTGCCACCGTTTTGGAGAGTCGAAATGCAAAATCAACGGAATACCGTCTCCAGCGCCGGCGCGGAGATTATGAATCAACAATTTGATGGTAACAGCGTCTTTCCTCGCGGAGAGAAAAATGAAGCGTATGCGAAATATTTCACTGGCGACAGCTATCTGACCATGCTCTCCATGGAAGGCGTGGTGATTGGTAACGTAGCATTTGAGCCGGGCTGTCGTAACTTCTGGCATATCCATCATCAAGGGGGACAAATCTTGCTGGTGACCGGCGGCAGAGGCTGGTATCAGGCGTGGAATCAACCGGCGCGTGAACTGAAAACCGGTGACGTCGTACACATCCCGGCGGGAATGAAACACTGGCACGGTGCCGCGCGTGATAGCTGGTTTGCCCATATCGCTGTGGAAATCCCGGCAGCTGGCGCATCGAACGAGTGGCTTGAACCGGTAAGCGACGCTGAGTACAACCTGCTCCCCTGAGCTGTGCGGGGCACGCGTTCTGCAAGTAAAGCCCGAAGTGAATCAGTTTGAGCTGATTATTGATACAGTCCCGTATCTACATGACCTGAATCCGTATATTCCAACGCTGACGCTGGTACTGCTTTGTCATTGATATTGCCTCATTGAAATAAGTGCAGAAAAAAGACGCGGATTTCCGCGCCTTTTCTTTTGTTAGTGTGTCGATGGCGATGCTTCAGGATTATCCATATACAGCGTCTGGCTGGGGAACGCAAAGTCGGCGTCGTTTGCCTTGACTATCGAAATAATCTTTAAATAAACGTCCTGCTGTACCGCAAGCCATTCCTGCCACACGGTGGTTTTCGTGAAGCAATACACCATGATATTCAGCGATGAATCGGCGAATTCATTAAAATAAACCAGCAGGGTTTGTTTCTGGTCTATTCCCGGATGGTTTTGCAGCATTTCTCTGACCGACTCGACAACGGCACTGACTTTATCAGCATCTTCATATCGTAACCCGATCACCGTTTTGATGCGGCGATTCGTCATCCTTCCTGGGTTTTCTACGCTGATAGAGGAGAAAATCGAGTTTGGGACATATAACGGACGATGATCGAAGGTGTTTATTTTGGTCATTCGCCAGCCGATTTCCGTAACTGTACCTTCAATATTGCGGTCCGGGGAGCGGATCCAGTCGCCGATGCTAAAGGGTCTGTCGAAGTAGAGCATAATCCCTGAGAAAAAGTTGCTCAGAATGTCTTTGCCTGCCATACCTACAGCGATACCGCCGATGCCGCCGAAGGTTAACAGGCCGGATAAGCTCATTCCGAAATGTTCGCCATACAGCAAAATGATGGCAACCACGATGGTAATCTTGATGATTCGCGACAGGATCCTCGCGCTGGTGATATCTCTGCCTTTATTAATCTGCGTCTTTTCAAACTGATTAATTACCAGAAAAAGTTTGATGGTAAGGATCAGCGCAATCAACGAGGTGCAGATAAAGTCGACCACGCTGGATGAGATAAATTTCAGGCTGTAATTTTCGATAACGTTATTAGCAATACTGCCTAACGTCCCGATGATAATGGCATAGACAAAAAATTGCGCGGCATGAAATATAAATCCTTTGCAGCGACGCTCTCCACGATGATACCAGACGCTCATCAGAACCAGCGCGGCACAGCAGCTGAGAATTACCGTCAAATTAAACGCATTATTTATAAACAGTTCAGCGATCATGATTCTTCCAACAGCTCCGTGGTAGTGAAATATCTTCTGATATCCTAATCCTCGAATATTTTACTCAGTTCTGGCGGTCAGATCATTAATCCATAGGGGAGATATATAATGCAATTAGCGCTATTTTCGGCGAAATAGCGCTGGTATCGACCCTGAAAGCGGTTTATGTAGCAGACAGTCAGTTGATGTCATGGTATTGTTAGCGCAAAGTAACAAGGTTTTCATCTGCAAAAGGACAGTACTATGATCATGGCTAAGCTGAAGACAGCGAAGGGACGGAAGTTTCTGTTGTGCCTGCTTGGGGTGTTTATTATCGCAGCGTCGGTCGTGACGCGAGCGACGATCGGTGGTGTGATTGAACAGTATGACATTCCGCTATCCGACTGGACCGCTTCAATGTACGCCATTCAATCGGCAATGATTTGTGTCTACAGCATGGTGTTTACGATTCTGTTGGCTATCCCGCTGGGAATCTATTTCCTCGGCGGCGAGGAGCAACACTAAGCGTTTGTTATGCCGGATGAGATCGCCATCCGGCATTGAGTTGTGTGGTTAATCGTCTTCTTCATCATCCAGTTCAACTGGCGTCTGATATTCATCCGGCTTGATGACCAGCAGGTCGCAGCGTAGGTGATCGATAACCTGTTCAGCGGTGTTACCAAGAAACGCGGCAGAAATACCGGTACGACCGACGGTACCCAGTACCACAATACCCGCCTGCAAGTGCTCGGCTAAATCAGGAATGACCTCTTCAGGTAATCCTTTTTCAACGTGCGTCACTTTCTCATCGATACTGAATTTCTGGCGCAACGCCTTCATGGCCAGCAGATGCTGTCCACGGATCGCGTCGTTATAAACGCTGGGGTCAAACTCAGGTAGTTCAATTGCGATATTGATTGGCGTAACAGGGTAGGCGCCAACCAGATGCACTTCAGTATGGTTAACCTGTTCTGCCAGTTGCAGCGTCTCTTTGACCAGTTTTTCATTGAGCGCGTTGTGATAAGGCTCTTCACTGGCGAGGTTCACCGCAACCAGCGCTTTACCCTCTTCAGGCCATGGCTGGTCTTTAACCATCCATACCGGGCTTGGACATTTGCGCAATAAATGCCAGTCGGTAGGCGTGAAAATTACGGCTTCGAGGCGGTCGTGTTGGTGTGCCATTTTGAGGACCAGGTCATGCTGAGCGCTAATGACTTCCTGGATGATGGCTTCAAAGGGACGGTTATGCCATACCACTTTAATTTCAAGAGGGATCCCTGCTTCGATGTAGTATTTTGCTTGTTCACGGATCCATGCTGTTCGCTGGCTGATGACCCCCTGACGCATTGCCGTACGCTCATCGGGCGACAGCAGGGTAGTCATCTCGTAGGAAAAGTCATAGATTGGCAAAAAGGCTTTAATTTTGCCACCAATCCGTTGATGCAAATAAACAGCTCGCCGTAATGCTGGTTGATCGTCCTGGTTTGGATCGATGACGACCAGCATATTTTTATACATAGCCATACAGGGTCTCCTTACAACTGTCATCGCAGTTTGTAATTAAAAGAGTAACCCAATAATGTGGATTGAAACAGGGGAGAACCTCCTGCCAGATCAATAAATCGGGAAAATCTATAGATTTCGTTCACATCTCGCTAAAACTAAACGACTTTTCTCATTATTTGTGCCCCTTTGGGAACCCCTGGGGGCAACGCTGTCGGCATGCGGTTATTTAGCATACTGATCTGATCCTGGTTCATATCACCAATCCATTTTGAATAGACTTCGTAAACCATACGCGCATCTTCGTGTCCCATCTGACTGGCAATAAACGAAGGATTTGCCCCAGCGGAGAGTTCGCAGCAGGCATAAGTGTGTCGGGACTGATAGGCGTGCCGGTTTCATCTATGAGCGAGCCTGATGCCACGGCGCCATCCATAAGAAATCGATGCTTTACAAAAATAGCCGTTCTTTTTTGGAGTTAGATCTTGGGACAAAAACAAACCTGATTGCCTGCTGCTCAGTTTTCCCGTGCTTTCTGTGATGCATGCTGAATGTTCTCTATGAGGGTACTGCCACCCACGAGCCCCTGAAGGGTATTAATGCCGGATTTTATGGTGATGAAGGATGCTGCGGATACCTCAAGCGCCTTAGATTCAGTAAATAGATTTCAGTAAATAGATCGTATAACTCTTTGAACGTTGTTATCCGCTTCGTACAGCTAACTTACTGAGTGCCTTTGTTTACATGGTTCAACAAAGTACGAGTCACGGAGGCTGTCTAAAGACTCACCGGGAGGCACCCGGCACCATACTCCATTAGCCCCGACTCCTCTGCTGAGGCTTTTTCATTCATATTGTATGTTTTCTGCTTATTTTTATTCCCAACTATTACTGTCACTCAGAGTGCCAGATATGAAAGAAATTATTTACAGCACTATGCTAATAAAGCATCGACCATTTCAGGATAACTGCGCTGGGCGGATTATTCACCTATGTCGCAATAGATAATATATCCATAATTATAATGAGTGTGATTTTAATGATTCATTTTTAATATAAAATATTTTTGTTGATATTTGTCAATATTCAATATTGTAGTGAGAGTATTAATAATGATGGCAATGCGTTAATAAATGAAATTTCTTGGTGCATGGAGGGAGTAATATGCTAGATAAAAAATCATGGGTGTATCCGGTATATAAAGTTGTTTATGACTCTTACAGGCGCGAAGTCGGAATGACAAATGAAGACTCGTTTATGGCACAAATACGCCCAATAGGTGTGAATGACTTATCAGTTCAGGAAAAGGGAAGGCCGGAAATTACAAATGGCAAAATGGAACTGATGGGCTGTGCAACTCTTCGGAATGATACAAATGAACCTCAAGTACTGACTTCAGGAGAGTTTGAGAAGGAAATTACTAGCTCATGGTCAACTACAGCCACAGACACAAGAACTTTTGGCGGGGAGTTAGAGTATAAGGCTTGCATAGGGCCAAGGTGGTTTCGTTCTGAAATTAGAGTGGAATTTCATCTTGAGTTTAGCCATTCTGAAGCAAAAACCCGGTCAGGTTCTGAGACACTGAGATATAAATTACCGGGACAATCTATTACTGTCCCGCCCCGAAGTGTTCGTTATATATCTTGTTATTTAGTCAAAGGGAATGCAGTGGGTGCAGTTGATTTATTAGTTAAAACTGAAGGTGCATACAGATCGAGTGGTGTTAACTGGAAAGGCGAAAAAATATCTAAAAATGGCTCGATTTATAATATTATTGATGAAATGAGCAAGGTTAGTGAATACCCAAAATTTAAATTAATACCGGCTGAAAAGAAAGTTCAGTTTGTTGGTACTGCTCAATATACAATTGATGCTGCGTTTGAAGTATCAGTTCAGGTAACTGATACTCCACCGAATATGGGTGAGAGTAACGATGGTGTTCTGGAAGAATACCGTGTAATACCAGAAATCTTAGCTAGTTAGACGTGTCTTAACCAATTAAGCCTACCTGCGTGGTGGGCTTTTTCTTGTGCACAGAAAACCCCCAGCTAGGCTGGGGGTTCCGGAAAGCTTTCAGCTTTGGGCCAGTTATTAAAACCCCTTTTGATTTGTTAAAACACATTGCGGTCTGGCAACTGCAAATGTTTAACAAGAAATCAAAAGGGGGTCCCAATGGGGGACGAAAAGAGCTTAGCGCACACCCGATGGAACTGTAAATATCACATAGTTTTTGCGCCCAAATACCGGAGACAAGCATTCTACGGTGAGAAACGCAGGGCGATAGACAGCATCTTAAGAAAGCTGTGTGAGTGGAAAAACGTGCGGATCATATCCATATGCTTGTGGAAATCCCACCCAAAATGAGCGTATCCGGCTTTATGGGGTATCTGAAAGGGAAAAGCAGTCTGATGCTGTATGAACAGTTTGGGGATATGAAATTCAAGTACAGGAATAGAGAGTTCTGGTGCCGGGGATACTACGTAGATACGGTGGGTAAGAACACGGTGAAGATACAGGAATACATAAAGCACCAGCTTGCAGAAGATAAAATGGGTGAGCAGTTATCGATCGCTTATCCGGGTAGCCCGTTTACGGGCCGTAAGTAACGAAGTCTGATGCAAATGTCAGATCGTATGCGCCTGTTAGGGCGCGGCTGGTAACAGAGCCTTATAGGCGCATCCGAAAAACCTCCGGCTATGCCGGAGGATATTTATTCCGAAAATCCCTTAGTTAACCATCAACTTTCGAGCTTGATCGTTAAACCCAATCTGCGGGATTTTCAGAAAAGCCCGTAAAGTAAATTGAATCCATGGCTTTCGTAATTGATGAATTTCTAAATGGATGTTAAGTACGTTATGCCATTGGGATGGCCATAACAGATAGCTGAGAGGGATTGTTAGGGCAAATTTGGGTCTCAGGGGCAGGTTTTGGGGCAAAAAAATAGCCGCTATTGTCAGAACCCACTGTTCTGTATGTGTATGAAATACAGGTAAATCATTGAAACAGGAGAAAACCTTCTGCCAGATCAATAAATCGGGAAAATTTAGCGATTTGACAGAAGGATAACAGAAATGCTTGCGGAAAGATTACGCAACGTTACGCGTGTGGCCAGCAAGAACTGCCAGCGCGTCGCTATTCTCAATAGTTATGTATTTGCCTTTCACTGCCAGCATGCCGCTTTTCTGGAAACGACCCAACAGGCGGCTGATGGTTTCAACCGTCAGACCCAGGTAGTTACCGATGTCGCCGCGGGTCATGGTCAGACGGAACTCACGAGGCGAGAATCCGCGCTGGGCAAAGCGGCGAGACAAGTTGTAGATAAAGGCCGCCAGGCGCTCTTCTGCATTTTTCTTCGACAACAGCAGGATCATATCCTGGTCGCCTTTGATTTCGCCACTCATCAGACGCATCATCTGCTGACGCAGATTCGGCATTTTTCCGGACAGGTCATCAAGGGTTTCGAAAGGAATTTCGCAAACCATTGAGGTTTCCAGCGCCTGGGCAAAGCTCGGGTGATGTCCGCTGCCAATCGCGTCAAAACCGACCAGATCACCCGCCAGATGGAAGCCGGTAATTTGCTCATCGCCTTGTTCGGTAATGGTATAGCTTTTAATCGTTCCGGAGCGGATAGCGTAGAGTGATTTAAGTTCATCACCTGCTTTAAAGAGCGTTTGCCCCTTTTGGATAGGCTTTTTGCGCTCGATGATGTTATCGAGCTGGTCAAGCTCATGCTCGTTAAGTGTGAACGGGATGCAAAGCTGGCTGATGCTGCAATCCTGGCAATGGATAGCACAACCGCCAGACTGAATGCGCCGTATAATTCGCTTTTCCGGGATCATAGGTCTGCTCAAGCCGTAATTGATATTTGTCAATTTTAACATCTTTTTGGTGAGCACGTAAGCCTGAGCTACTCCCAATAGAGAATAATTCAGGTATAACCGGAATGAATGTTTGTATCTCCTTGATTAACCGCATTAAATTTGTGGTCACATTATGCGAAAGTGTGACGAATAAGGCATTAATTGCCTGGAATCTAGAGTAGCAAATAGCCTTCGTGACGCAATAACCACTCTTTTCGCTGTACCCCGCCAGCATATCCAGTCATGGTGCCGTTACGCCCAATGACGCGATGGCAGGGGACCACAATGCTTACCGGGTTGGCGCCATTGGCCGCACCGACGGCTCTTGCAGCACCGGCGCGCCCTAACTGTTCGGCCAGTTGACCATAGTGCATGACCTGCCCACACGGGATAGTGCGTAATGCTTGCCAGACTTCACGCTGGAAAGGCGTGCCAGCCGTTGCCGTTTCCAGCGTGTCAATAATGCTGAGATTCCCGGCAAAATACTCCGACAGTTTATCGCTTAATCCGCCTGGGTTTTTAGCTGTAATACGCTGATAACCTTCTGTGCGGTAATGAATATCCAGCAATTGTTCCATGCGATCGCGGTGCTGATCCCATTCCACCGCGCGCAGGCGAAATTGCTCATCACAAATAACCCACAGCGGGCCCAGCGGCGTGTCGATGGTATCTTCCAGTAAGTTCAGCATCCGTTTCTCTCATTACAGCGTTCAGGCGAGGTTACACATTATCACGCCAGCGACAGTCGCAGCTATACCCCTAAAAACGGATATCTGTATGTCGTTAGTAGATCTTTTCAGCGGAGCGAGCCGGGTGAATTATTGGAAATAATCGTAAACCGTTGTCGGTATAATAGTGCGCGGTTATGATAATGCTCGTCGTAATTCGCTGGAGGAAGAAACATGAATCTTGATGATGCTTCGCTGTTTCTGGATGCTATGGGGGATGTCCAACCGCTGAAGGGCTGCGCCGATGTACATTGGCAGCCAACGCGTAATATCCGCACTCCGGCGCGTATCGATACGCTTCAACTGGATAACTTTCTCACGACGGGGTTTCTCGATATTATCCCGTTGAACGAGCCGCTGGAGTTTCGTCGCGAAGGTTTACAGCACGGCGTGACTGACAAACTGCGAACCGGAAAATATCCGCAGCAGGCGAGCCTTAATCTCATCCGCCAGCCCGTAGAAACATGCCGCCAGATGCTATTCAGTTTTATTCTACAGGCACAGCAAGATGGATTACGTAACGTGCTGGTGATACACGGTAAGGGGCGTGACGATAACGCTCATGCCAATATTGTTCGCAGCTATGTGGCGCGCTGGCTGACAGAATTTGATGACGTCCAGGCCTACTGCGCCGCTTTGCCGCATCACGGCGGCAGCGGGGCATGCTATGTGGCATTACGTAAAACCGCGCAGGCAAAACAGGAAAACTGGGAGCGTCACGCTAAGCGCAGCCGTTGAGCCACGTATTCATCAGGCGGCCAATACTCTGTTCCTGCCTTCGTGCTTGGCTTTGTACAACGCGTCGTCCACGCGTTTGAATAATTCATCAATACTTTCGTTCGTTTCGTGCCGCGCAACGCCAATGCTGACGGTAAAGCGGGGAAGACCAGGGAGAGTAACCTTGGCTACCGTCGCGCGGATCACTTCTGCAAGATTGAGGGCGACATCCAGCGAGGTTCGCGGTAGCAGCAGCACAAATTCTTCACCACCCCAGCGAAAAATAAGATCGTCTTTTCGTGCACAGGATTCCAGTGTGCGGGCCAGAGCGCAAAGCACTTCATCGCCTTTTAAATGACCGAAGAGATCGTTAATGCTTTTAAAACGATCGGTGTCGATCAACAACAGGCTGTAGTCCTGCGTCAATGACACCGCATGCGTCTGCTCCGGCTCGGTTACCTGATAAAAATGTCGGCGATTAAGTAATCCCGTTAAAGGGTCACGCAGAGCGGCATGCTCAAGTTCCTGTTCCAGCCGTTTTTGTTCGGTAATGTCATGAATAATGCACAACATGAGTTTATTACCGTAAATTTCAATCGGTCCGGCGTAGGTTTGCACATGACGTGAGGTGCCGTCTGCCAGTTTATGGACAAAGTGCAAAGGCTTATGGCCGCCGGGCAGATGGGCGATTTCATGCATCACCGGCAATATATGGCGGCCCAGCATGTTGATCTCCCAGGTATGTTTCTGGCACATCACATCAAGCTTGTAACCATAAAAATTCAGGGCACTGAGGTTTGCATCAACGATCAGGCCATCGCGGGACGGATCAATCAGTAACATTGGCGCGGAGTTTGTCTGGAAAAAACGCGCATAAAAGCCCTGTTTTTTTCGTTGATAAGTTGCTGAACGGCTGGCTTTCAGACCTTGCGCAGTAGGCGTTTCAATGCCTTCGAAAAGGATAACATCCCCCACGCCCGGCAGAGATTTAATGGACAGGCGGCTGGCCAACGCGATTTCCTCACCATCGCGGTAAACCGTGAGGATCTCAACAACGTGATGATGATTGCTCAAGTCACTGAGATACATGGTTAAATCATTTTGAGAATGCGTTGAGAATATGCCCTTGCGCAGTGGGGAAAAACAGAGATCCCGCATTAACTCACGTGCAACGATATTAGCGAACACCAGTTCTTCGGTTTGTGGCGAAACAATCCACACCGGAAAGGTTAACAAATCCAGTGAATGCAGCTCGGTTGTGCTCATCGATAATCCCGTTATCTTTATCTGCTGTGTTGCCCGTTTAATGGCGAATATTTTAGATATTACAGTCTCACAAAGTTATTGATTGTCGGTGAGACAAGGGTTGTACGACTGGCTTTTGTTTGATGCTGTTTTCTGATTGGATCAGTTCATGAATCTTATGCGCTGGCAGCGGTTTTGCAAACAGGAAACCTTGCAGCATGCTACACCCCATCTGGGTAAGAAGTATTTCCTGCTCCTGGGTTTCTATTCCTTCAGCCACCACGCGCATATTCATGGAGTGAGCTATGTCAATAATGGTAGACACAATTTTTGTATTTTTACTGTTCTCGCTAATATCTTTGACAAATATCCTGTCGATTTTTAATTCCCGTGCCGGCAGTGACTTCAACATCAATATATTTGAATAACCAGTGCCGAAATCATCAATAGAAACGGTGATCCCCAAAGCCGAAAAAGCATTCAGGATTTCAATACTGCGTTTTAAATTTTTAAGTGCAGTGCTCTCCGTGAGCTCCAGCGTGAGACAGGCCGGTGAAAGTTGGTATTGCGCCAGGGCGTTGCAAACAACATCAATAATATCATGCTGTTCAAACTGGGCGGGTGAGAGGTTAACGGCGAGCGTCCATTCTGTATTCCCTTGTAATGTCCACTGATGCAACTGCAAACATGCCTGTTGGATAACCCATTTGCCGACGGGAATAATCAGGCCCGTTTCTTCCAGCGCAGGCAGAAATTCAGCCGGTAGCAGCATGCCGCGCTCCGGATGATGCCAGCGTAATAACGCCTCAAAACCAGTCAGGGAATGATCTCCGGCGGTATATTTAGGCTGATACCATAGCTCAAACTGGTTGCGTTCAAGCGCTTGTGAAAGTTCCTGTAGAAATGTCGGCGGCGTATCAGCGATAGCTTCCATCTGGGGACTATAAATAGCCCAGCCGTTTCTGCCCGCCTGTTTGACATGATACATCGCCATATCGGCCTTCACTTTTAGCTCATGCAGAGTCGAACCATGTTCGGGATAAATACTGCTCCCCGCACTTAACGAAACCCGAATCGTATGACCGAATAAGGTAAAGGGGTCACCGATCGCATCTGAAATTCGCGTAAGCAAGGCGGAGATAGCCTGCGGGTTGCAGTCTGGAACCAGCAAGATAAATTCATCTCCCCCCAGTCTTGCCAGCGTCATTGAATCATCAAGGCAACTGTAGATACGCTGTGTACTGGCAATCAGCAGTTGATCACCGATGTGATGCCCCCAGGTATCGTTAACGACTTTAAAACGATCGAGGTCGATAAATACCAACGCGAAATGCTGTTGATGCAATTTGGAATGCCGCAGGCAGGCCTGTAAGCGGGTATCTATTTGCGTTCGATTAGCAAGTCCAGTCAGCGCGTCGAAGTGGACCTGATGTTCAAGCTGGCAGTTCAACTGATACAGGTTGTCAGCCAGTCGGGAAGTGCGCAGTTGTGAATCCACCATCGAGACGACCAGCATGATACCCAAAATAATCAGCGTGACGGCGCAGACCCAGACAGAGAGTTCCAGCGTACTGAGCCCATCGTGCGCAGTGTGTCCAAAATGGGTGAACGTTGCCGCTCCCATACCGGTGTAATGCATAGAAGCAATTGCCAGCGCCATAATAAGGGCAGCAATAAGTCGGTTAATCAGCACGCGACGGGTGTTTTGGCGTAAATGGAAGGCCAGCCATAAACCTACGCCAGACGCAACGACGGCAATAATTACAGAGAGCAAAATCAGCGAGAGATCCCATGAGATGGCCACATGTTCGATAATGGCATACATGCCAACGTAGTGCATCGTGACAACGCCGGCACTCAATATGCTGGTGGCAATGACCAGTCGTTTTGTTGATAGCGTATTACCGGAAATAGCGATATTGATGGCGAGGGTTGCAGAAATGAGCGCAATAAAGAACGAAAACGCGGTGAGTGATAGGTGATAATTGATCGGCATAGTCATTTTCATGGCCAGCATACCGATAAAATGCATCGACCAGATCCCCATACCCAGCGTAGCGCCGCCAGATAGCCGCCAGAAGGTAGATTCACGTTTGCTGGAGATTGCTACCTTACCCGCGCTGTCGAGGGCAATAAAGGAGGCAATAAATGCGACAACAAAGGAAATCCCAATCAATACAGGGTCCCACGACACGTGCAACATCTTACTACCTATCGAAAAAAAGCCGTGATGATAAATCTAGCAGGTTTTGTCCAGTTAACCTGATAAAACCAGGAATGTTCTTGTGTTTTTGCAATGAGTATTAGAGCGAAGGGCAAGATATTGAAAATGACAAGCCATTACTTATATAAACATTCATAAAAATTATGTTTCTGTGTGTTTTATGCTCGTCACGTGCTCGCCATCACAATAATCTGATGGTGGGGAACATTACAGCCATTGGCGGGATAAAGTGCTGACCTATTATGAATGACTAGTGTAATTTATTGACTTAAGTAAAAGGTCTTCTGGCTCTCATTGAAAGTTCAGCTTTCGTCACAGAGCAATGGAAATCTGTATTGCAGATGCTATAAAAATAACATCTACGTTATTTCTTGGTGCACAGGGTTAAAATGTTAAATGATATTAGCGTCAGAACCTTTATTATTTTATTTCTGCTCATTACGGCGGTTGCGCTCAATGTTGTTGAAATGATTTTTTCGGCTACCCCAGAAATTATTATTGGTACTAATGCGGTAAGCATTATTTCTATATTATGTTTGTGGTGGTACATGACGAAATATCTGGTCATGCCGATTAATACGGTTAAAAGAAGCATTGAAGAAGTAACATCCGGGAATCTGGCAATCAGTATTCCAGAATTTGGTAATAACTGTGCGGGTAGACTAATTCCTGGCATCAATAGTTTATCAAGTAATATTTCAGCACTCGTTAATGAGATCAGAACATCCTCGCAAACGGCGATGGCGCTTTCTGAACAGCTGGCGGAACGCAGCGCCGAGCTTTCAGTGAAAACAGAACAGCAATCCGGAGCATTAATGCAGACGGCTGCCAACATGGATGAAATAGCGGTTAATACACGGAATAATGCTGATAACACGCAAATAGCCAGCGCCCAGGCAACAATTGCCACGCAATGCGCCCGTCAGGGTGGCGAATTAATGGTGCAGGTTGCGACAAATATGCGTTCAATCACCGAATGCGCACAGCAAATGACAGAAATTATTACGCTGATAGATGGTATTGCATTCCAGACAAATATTCTGGCATTGAATGCTGCTGTGGAAGCTGCAAGGGCCGGTGAACATGGCAAAGGTTTTTCTGTGGTGGCCGGTGAGGTAAGAATGCTTGCACACCGCAGTGCAGATGCCGCTAAGAATATTAAGCAACTGATTGCCCAAACCCATCAAAATGTTCAGCAAGGCGCTGCTATTGTGCGTGAAGCTGAAAAAAACATGCATGATATTGTCGGGGGGGCAGGGCAATTAAACCAACTGATGGGCGAGATATTAACCACTACGCAGGAGCAGGAGAAAGGGATTATCAGAATTACCCATGCTCTGGCCGAACTGGAGAACGTCACTCAAAGTAATGCCATTATGGTTGATGAGCTTTCTGACTCCTCAGGTATCCTGAAAAACCAGGTGATTGACCTTCAATCGCGAACGCATAAATTTCGCTTAAGTCATACGCTTGAATCAGAGAGACGCCAGCGGGCCTGAGAGGGGCATCTCGTAACCAGCGCCGCATTCGTCGGCGCTTTTCTTATTATCAGATACTTTTTATGAATCATTTCAGCACAATGGGACAATGAGATATTGCTTAACATATTCTGACAGCTAGACTAACGAAAAAAGCTGAATGTTTGTGGAGGCGCTGTGGAAGCCATTAAGGGAACGGATGTTAATGTGCCGGATGCCGTGTTTGCCTGGCTGTTGGATGGCCGTGGTGGGGTGAAACCACTGGAAGATAACGATGTTATCGACAGTCAACATCCCTGCTGGCTGCATCTTAATTATACCCATCCTGAAAGCGCGCAATGGCTGGCGACAACGCCTTTACTTCCCAATAACGTGCGTGATGCGCTGGCGGGTGAAAGCACGCGCCCACGCGTAAGCCGGGTAGGGGAAGGTACGTTGATTACGCTGCGCTGTATTAACGGCAGCACCGACGAGCGACCTGACCAACTGGTTGCGATGCGCTTATATATGGATGAACGTCTGATTGTCTCAACGCGTCAGCGTAAAGTCTTGGCGCTGGATGATGTGGTCAGCGATCTCCAGGAAGGCACGGGAGCGGCTGATTGTGGTAGTTGGCTGGTGGATGTTTGCGATGCACTAACCGATCATGCCAGTGAGTTTATCGAACAACTGCACGATAAGATTATCGATCTGGAAGATAACCTGCTCGATCAGCAGATTCCGCCGCGTGGTTTCCTTGCATTGCTGCGTAAGCAGTTAATTGTGATGCGCCGCTATATGGCGCCTCAACGCGATGTCTATTCCCGGCTGGCGAGCGAACGTTTTTCCTGGATGACCGACGACCATCGGCGGCGGATGCAGGATATCGCTGACAGGCTAGGGAGAGGGCTGGATGAAATAGATGCCTGTATTGCCAGGACCGGTATTATGGCGGATGAAATTGCGCAGGTTATGCAGGAGTCTCTGGCTCGCCGAACGTATACAATGTCATTGATGGCAATGGTTTTTCTTCCCAGCACATTTTTAACCGGGCTGTTTGGCGTTAACCTCGGCGGTATCCCTGGCGGTGGCTGGCAGTTTGGCTTCTCACTTTTTTGTATTCTGTTAGTGGTCCTGATTGGTGGTGTTACTTTATGGTTGCATCGTAGTAAATGGTTGTAACAACAACGTTTTTTAGTGACTTTTGCGCATGAAAACGTCCTGGTTTTTGAGCGAAGTCAATAAACCATCTACCTATTCGGGGCAATATCTCTCTCGCAGGTGAATGCAACGTCAAGCGATGGGCGTTGCGCTCCATATTGTCTTACTTCCTTTTTTGAATTACTGCATAGCACAATTGATTCGTACGACGCCGACTTAGATTAGTCGGCTTTTTTTTGCCTGCAGGAAATCAGCGTCTACCCTAAAAGAGCCAACCTGCATAACTGGAGGGGTATATGAACTGTCTGATTGCAACGCCGCACACTGATTCGCTACCGACCGACCCGGTTCCCATTCCCGATCCCATACCTCGTCCGCAGCCAATGCCGGATCCGCCACCGGATGAAGAGCCGATTAAATTGTCGCATCGCGGGCGCAGATCTGCGAGGATACGCGCCTGCTGATTGTGAGTTTTTACCGCGAGATTAAATTGTGACCGCTTTTTCAACCCTGAATGTTTTACCTGCTGCCCAACTCGAGAATCTTAACGAGCTGGGTTATCTTGAAATGACGCCTGTTCAGGCTGCTGCGTTACCGGCAATTCTGGCGGGGAAAGATGTTCGCGTGCAGGCTAAAACCGGCAGTGGCAAAACGGCGGCTTTTGGTCTTGGATTATTACAGCATGTTGATGTCGCGCTGTTTCAGACGCAGTCCCTGGTGCTGTGCCCAACGCGCGAGCTTGCTGACCAGGTGGCGGGTGAGCTGCGTCGCTTAGCGCGCTTTCTGCCTAACACCAAGATCTTAACGTTGTGCGGTGGGCAGCCCTTTGGCGCACAACGTGACTCCCTGCAGCATGCGCCACATATTATTGTCGCCACGCCGGGGCGTTTACTCGACCATCTGCAAAAAGGCACTGTTTCTCTGGATGCCCTGAATACGCTGGTGATGGATGAAGCCGATCGCATGCTGGATATGGGCTTTAGCGATGCGATTGATGATGTCATTCGCTTTGCGCCAGCTTCGCGTCAGACCTTACTGTTTTCTGCGACCTGGCCGGAAGCCATTGCCGCCATTAGTGGCCGGGTGCAACAAAATCCATTAACGATCGAAATTGATACCGTTGACGCGCTGCCGGCGATTGAGCAGCAGTTTTTCGAAACTTCCAGCCACGGCAAAATTCCGCTGCTGCAAAAATTGCTCAGTCAGCATCAACCTGCATCATGCGTAGTTTTTTGTAATACCAAAAAAGATTGTCAGGCCGTGTGTGACGCACTGAATGCGGCGGGGCAAAGCGCGCTCTCACTGCATGGCGATCTTGAGCAGCGCGATCGCGATCAGACGCTGGTACGTTTTGCCAACGGCAGCGCGCGCATTCTGGTTGCTACCGATGTGGCCGCGCGTGGTCTGGATATTAAATCACTTGAGCTGGTGGTTAACTTCGAACTGGCGTGGGATCCGGAAGTCCACGTCCATCGTATCGGACGTACCGCGCGTGCCGGCAACAGTGGTCTGGCGATTAGCTTCTGTGCACCGGAAGAAGCGCAGCGGGCCAATATTCTTTCTGAAATGCTGCAACTGAAGCTGAACTGGCTGCCAGCCCCAGCTAACGGCCCAATCCTGCCGCTGGAAGCTGAGATGGCGACGTTATGCATTGATGGCGGTAAAAAGGCTAAAATGCGTCCCGGCGATGTTCTCGGCGCGCTGACCGGTGATATTGGTCTGGAAGGCGCCGATATCGGCAAAATTGCCGTTCATCCGGCGCATGTCTATGTCGCTGTTCGCCAGACTGTAGCGCATAAGGCATGGAAGCAATTGCAAAACGGTAAGATAAAAGGCAAGACTTGCCGGGTTCGGTTATTGAAATAACCACTCGTCGGAGCGCCTGATGGCGCTCCGCTTATCCGGCACTATCGACTTACTTCACTTCCACGACGTTCAGGCGCAGCTCATCCAGTTGAGCATCATCTTCTTCTGGCTGCCACCCCGCAGGCTGCAACGGGATCTCTTCACGATCGAACGCTAAATCACCGCCGTCCACAACCTCTGAACCGTGCCTGATGCCTTTAAAATCGAACAGATTGATATCGCTCAGATGTGAAGGTACAACGTTCTGCATTGCGCTGAACATGGTTTCAATACGCCCTGGATAGCGTTTGTCCCAGTCGCGCAGCATATCGGCAATGACCTGGCGCTGCAGGTTAGGCTGTGAGCCGCACAGATTACATGGAATAATCGGGAAACCTTTCGCTTCGGAGAAACGCTCGATATCTTTCTCACGGCAGTAAGCCAGCGGACGGATAACGATATGTTTACCGTCATCGCTCATCAGCTTCGGCGGCATACCTTTCATCTTCCCGCCGTAGAACATGTTTAAGAACAGCGTTTGCAGGATGTCGTCGCGATGGTGACCGAGCGCAATCTTGGTGATGCCTAACTCAGTTGCCGTGCGGTACAGAATGCCGCGACGCAGGCGAGAACAGAGCGAGCAGGTCGTTTTGCCTTCAGGGATTTTATCTTTGACGATCCCGTAGGTGTTTTCTTCGACAATCTTATACTCCACGCCCAGTTGTTCCAGATATTCCGGCAGAATATGCTCCGGGAAGCCTGGTTGTTTCTGATCGAGGTTAACCGCAACTAAGGAAAAACTGATCGGGGCGCTTTGCTGCAAATTACGCAGGATCTCCAGCATGGTATAGCTGTCTTTCCCCCCGGAAAGGCACACCATAATGCGATCGCCGTCTTCGATCATATTGAAGTCGGCAATCGCTTCGCCCACGTTACGGCGCAGACGTTTTTGCAATTTGTTCAGGTTGTATTGTTCTTTCTTGCTAATATCTTGATTTTGCGACATTTAATAGAGGCTCAATTCATAGTGTGGCATCAGAAGAGTATGCATCACGCCGGATAGTCCGGCAAAAGAAGTCTGATATAAAAACTGTGGCGTGTATGGTACGGATAAGCGGGAAAAATGTCAGCACATTTAGGACAGGAATCGTGGGGTATAAGAGGTAGAAACAAAAAGCCCGCAGCGATGTGCGGGCCAGACAGCTTAGCGGACTACCAGTACCGAACACTCCGCATGACGCACCACGGCTGCGGCGTTAGACCCCAGCAGGTAGGTGGTGATGTCAGGTCGATGTGAGGCAATAATGACCATATCAGCCGGTAATTTTTTGGCCATCTCCAGAATCTTATCTTTTGGCGCACCTTCTGTGACATGAACGTGCACTCTGTCCGTTGGGATATTGAACTTCTTGATAATCTCTTCCAGTTGAGATTTTGCTTCGGCTTTCAGATCTTCCATGGCCGGTAACTCTGCCGAGTAGGCCAATCCCAGGGAAGCATAATAGGGCAGTGACGGAATTACGGTCAAAAAATGAACCTGTGCATCGTCAATTTTTGCCTCTGCTTCAACATGGGCAATAACACGTTGAGTTAATTCTGAGTCTGAAATATCGATGGGTACAAGAATCGTTCTGTTCATAAAACCTCCTGTTTAAGTATCCACCCAAAGCTTACCGCGTAATGGCACTTTATGTACAATGACAAAGATCACATTTTGGCATCACTTTATTTTTATTTCAGGAAACTTTCCTTTTATTACTCCATCGTAAAATCGACCTTTAGAAACGACGCTCAGGAAATCACGAAAAATACGAGCAGGGACATGCTGATATTGCAGAGTAGACAACTGGTGAAAGCGAATTTCTAGCGTGCGGGAGGATTCGTCATAGCCGACGGATGCAATACGGGATGATTTTACAGGATGATGATTCATTGCAGGTATCCTCTACTACAGGTCTTAATGCAAGATATCATCTATCAAAGATGTGTTTTAGCGCAACAGATATAATGTTTTGATCTGGATAAAACAGAATTGTTAGAACATAAAGAGAGCCCGCTGTTGCCAGCGGGCTGACGGATTAGAACTGGTAAACCATACCCAGTGCTACTACGTCATCGGTAGAGATGTCGTTTTGGCTGTAGAAGTTTTTATCTTCATCCAGCAGGTTGATTTTGTAATCAACGTAGGTGGAGAAGTTTTTGTTGAAGTAGTAAGTAGCGCCAACGGATGCATATTTCACCAGATCCTGGTCGCCATCAGATCCGTTTACACCCAGATCCTTACCTTTAGACATCAGGAAAGAAACTTCCGGACGCAGACCGAAGTCGAACTGGTATTGCGCAGTCACTTCAAAGTTCTGAGTTTTGTTGGCAATCGTATTATCACTACCGTTTGAGCCACCATAAGGGGTCATGTTGCGGGTTTCGGAGTACATGGTTGCCAGATAGATGTTGTTCGCGTCGTATTTCAGACCGACTGTCCACGCGTCAGCTTTATCACCGCCCGCGGTAGAATCGTTAACCTGCTCGTTAGTACGGTCAGAAGAGGTGTATGCTGCACCGAAGCTTACACCCATACCCAAATCGTAGGTCGAGGAGATACCGAAGCCGTCACCGTTAGAGTTCTTCATGTTACGATCGTCGCCACCGTTATTGGTGCCTTCCTGCTCTGGTGACTGATTTTCGTTCGCGCCCTGGTACTGCAACGCCACGTTCAGACCGTCAACCAGACCAAAGAAGTCGGTATTACGGTAGGTCGCCACGCCGTTCGCACGACCGGTCATGAAGTTGTCTGCTTTGGTGTAAGAGTCGCCACCGAATTCCGGCAGCATATCGGTCCAGCCTTCAACGTCGTACATTACGCCGTAGTTACGGCCGTAGTCGAATGAGCCGTAGTCGCCGACTTTAATACCTGCGAATGCCAGACGAGTCCAGGAGTCGCCTTTATCACCTTCGGTGCCGTTAGCCTGAACCTGATATTCCCACTGGCCGTAACCGGTGATCATATCGTTAACCTGAGTTTCGCCTTTGAAGCCCATACGCATATAAGTCTGATCGCCATCACTGTTAGCGTCATCAGAGAAATAATGCAGGCCGTCTACTTTGCCATAGAGATCTAATTTGTTGCCGTCTTTATTATAAACTTCAGCAGCGTGAGCAGCGCCTGCAGCCAGCAGGGCAGGAATTACGAGAGCCAGTACTTTTCTGTTCATTGAAATAATCCTTTAGTTTTTTTATTAACCTGTGACTACCCATGTAGGGAGTAAAAGCATGCTAAAGGAGAAGTTCCGTAAAGGGATAAATATGAATTGTTACGCCTTAAGTAAAACCTTAAAGAAATAATTCTACGGAAATGATGATAATTGTGGTGAATGTATGGATGGTAAATATATAAAATAAAAATTATACAAGTGAAGTGTGTTGGGCTATTCTGCGCCTGTTATATGCCTTTATTGTCACGTTTTATTTTTCGTTGACGTATTGATAGCTATTATTAATTAGCCAGCGAATAAATTGACAAGCCCGAACAACTGTTCGGGCTTTTTTTTGGGTTCCAGGTTAATACTGAGATAAACGCATTACTCGGTACCGCTCTTTTCCGCTTTTCCAGCCAACTGCGCAAGGAAGTCGTAGCGTTTTTGCAGATCGGCTGCGGCGTCTTTCCAGAGCTGTTCTGCGACTTCTGGCTGTTGGGCATTCAGGCGACGGAAGCGCTGCTCGTTAAGCAATGTTTCGGCCAGGGCGTCTGACGGTGGCCGAGAGTCCAGCGCCAGCGGCAGCTTACCTTCATCTGCTCGACGTGGATCAAAGCGGTACAGCGGCCAGAACCCGGTTGCCGTGAGCTGACGCATCTGATCATGGCTTAGTGCGAGATCGTAACCATGCTCTTCACATGGGCTATAGGCGATAATCAGCGACGGACCTGGATAGGCCTCCGCTTCCTGGATAGCTTTCACCGTCTGGTTCAACTGCGCGCCCAGAGATATTTGTGCAACATACACGTGCCCGTACATCATCATACTGACGCCAAGATCTTTGCGAGCTTTGCGCTTGCCATGCTCACCAAATTTAGTGACGGCCCCAAGCGGCGTAGCTTTCGACGCTTGTCCGCCTGTATTGGAGTAACACTGGGTATCCAGTACCAGAATATTGACGTTCTCGGTCAGGCTCAGGACGTGATCCAGTCCCCCAAAACCAATATCGTAAGCCCAACCATCACCGCCAATCAGCCAGATAGATTTCTCGACCAGCGCATCGGCATCGGTTAACAACTGCTGTGCGCCTTCGACATCTTTCAGGTGCTGGCGCAGTGCTGCAACTTGCTCACGGCGCACCTCTGGCGTAGCTTCAGCGTGCAGGGCGTCATTCAGTTCAGCCGGAATGTTATCGGCAAACTGTTCCACTAAACGCATGACGCGTACACGGTGCTGATCCACCGTCAGGCGGAAGCCCAGCCCAAACTCGGCGTTATCCTCAAACAGGGAGTTTGCCCACGCAGGCCCGCGACCATTGGCGTCGGTGGTATAAGGCGTTGAGGGCAGGTTACCGCCATAAATTGATGAACAGCCGGTCGCATTGGCGATCAGCATACGGTCGCCGTACAACTGCGTAAGCAATTTGATATACGGCGTTTCACCACAGCCAGAGCAGGCCCCAGAGTACTCAAACAGCGGTGTTATCAACTGCGAGGTACGAATATCAATGCGTTCCAGTTTAGTGCGATCGATTTCCGGCAGATTGAGGAAGTAGTCATAGTTAACTTTTTCTTCTTCCACGTGCTCAAGGCGCGACATCATATTGATGGCCTTGATCTCCGGGTTCTGGCGATCTTTCGCCGGGCATACTTCAACGCACAGATTACACCCGGTGCAATCCTCTGGCGCAACCTGCAGGACATATTTCTGACCGCGCATATCGCGTGATTTCACATCCAGAGAATGCAGGCTGGCAGGGGCATTTTCCATCGCTTCTGGTGAAACCACTTTGGCGCGGATAGCCGAGTGCGGGCAGGCGGCTACGCAGTGGTTGCACTGGGTACACAGCTCTTCTTTCCAGATGGGGATCTCTTCAGCGATATTGCGTTTTTCCCAACGCGTGGTGCCCATCGGCCAGGTGCCGTCTGGCGGCAGCGCTGAAACGGGGAGGGCATCGCCCAGACCGGCGAGCATTGCCGCGGTGACGGTTTTCACGAAATCAGGTGCGGCATCAGAAACCACCGGTGGGCGATTAGCGCTATGTGGATCAACCGGCTGAAGCGCCACTTCGGCGACGGATTCACGCGCCAGGGCCAGCGCCTGCCAGTTACGTTCAACCAGATCCTGCCCTTTGCTGCTATAGCTTTTCGCAATCGCACCCTGCAATTCAGCCAGAGCGCTGTCGCCTGGTAAGATTTGCGTCAGATGGAAGAACGCCATCTGCATAACGGTGTTAATACGTGCAGCCAGACCGCACTCGCGGGCGATTTTGGCCGCATTAATCACGTAGAAACGCGCTTTCTTCTGATTCAGAACAGCCTGAACTTCCTGCGGCAGACGTGTCCAGACTTCATCCACACTGTACGGGGTATTAAGCAGGAATATACCGCCAGGTTTCAGGCGCTCAGCCATCTGATACTTATCGATAAATTGCAACTGGTGACAACCAACAAAATCGGCTTGCGACACCAGATACGCTGAGCGAATAGGTTGTTCACTAACGCGCAGGTGAGAAACCGTCAGACCGCCTGCTTTTTTCGAGTCATAGACGAAATAACCCTGCGCATACCACGGCGTGGAGTTACCGATAATCTTGATGTTGTTTTTGGTGGCCGACACGCTACCGTCACTGCCCAGCCCGTAAAACAGTGCCTCGAGCTTCGCGGTACCGGGCAGGGTGTTTTCCGGTAACGGTAGCGACAAGTTGGTGACATCATCATAGATACCGACCGTAAAGCGAGATTTCGGCTTCGCGCTACTCAGCTCATTAAAGACCGCCATGACGCAGTCCGGGCCAAACTCTTTGGAAGAAAGGCCATAACGCCCGCCAATCACCCGCGGTAGCGTTTCTCGTTCGCCGCAGTTAAAGGCTTCCGCCAGCGCGGTCATTACATCCAGATACAACGGTTCAGCTTGCGCGCCGGGCTCTTTGGTGCGATCCAGGACGGCGATGCTCCGTACCGTTTCCGGCAGGGCGCGCAGTAAATGTTTGGCAGAGAATGGGCGGAACAGACGCACTTTCAGAACGCCAACTTTCTCGCCGCGTGCCAGCAGCTCTTCGACGACTTCTTCACTGGTTCCAATCGCCGAGCCCATCAAAATAATGACGCGTTCTGCCTGCGGATGACCGTAGTATTCAAATGGCTGGTACTGACGGCCCGTCGCAGCAGAGAAATCGTTCATCGCCTGTTCTACGTGATCGTAAACCGCGTTGTACCACGGGTTTGTTGCTTCGCGTGACTGGAAGTAGGTGTCCGGGTTCGCAGACGTACCGCGAATAACCGGATGCTCCGGGTTGAGCGCGCGCGCGCGATGAGCATCGATTTCTGCCTGCGGCATCAGCCCGAGGATTGTGTCATCGGCCAGCGGCACTATTTTATTAATTTCATGCGATGTGCGAAAACCATCAAAGAAATGAATAAACGGGACCCGGCTTTTCAGGGTGGCCATTTGCGAAATTAGCGCAAAGTCCTGAGCTTCCTGAACGCTGCTGGCGCACAGCATTGCGCATCCCGTTTGGCGCACCGCCATCACGTCGGAATGATCGCCAAAGATGGATAATGCGTGAGTGGCAATCGTACGCGCCGCAACGTGCAGCACAAACGGAGTCAACTGACCGGCCAGTTTGTACAGCGTCGGGATCATCAGCAACAGGCCCTGCGATGAAGTAAACGACGTAGAGAGCGCACCGGTATGCAACGCGCCGTGAACGGTCGCTATCGCACCGCCTTCCGACTGCATTTCTACGACACGAGGGGTATCCCCCCACACGTTTTTAAGCCCGTTCCCGGCCCAGGCATCTGCCTGTTCAGCCATCGTCGAACTGGGCGTAATCGGGTAGATGGCGATAACCTCGCTGGTACGAAATGCGACCGAAGCAACCGCACCATTACCGTCAATTGTGATCATACTGACACCCTTACATTGCGCAAAAAAAGGGACACGCGTAACAGCGGCGAATCCTGTAGTTATCCTTTTAGTTTAGCAAAAGCGCTAAAGACAGATTTTCGCTTTTGTGTCCCTCGAATAAACAGAATGAATGGTTTGATCAAAGGAGCAGCCAAAAAATTGCCAGAAAATGTAAACAGTGCGCATAAATGCGCATATTGCCTCTCGACGGCGGTGTTTCCGCTGCCTATTATTTATGGCTGTGTCGTTTGGTTAATATTCAGAGGGGAGTAAGATGCGTGCAGCGTTTTGGGTAGGGTGTGCCGCGTTATTATTATCGGCTTGTAGTAGTGAACCTGTTCAGCAGGCAACCGCCGCGCATGTCGCACCGGGGATGAAGGCCGCAATGTCCAGTTCTGGAGAAGCTAATTGCGCCATGATTGGTGGTTCGCTCTCCGTTGCCCGTCAGCTGGATGGTTCAGCTATCGGAATGTGTGCGTTACCCAACGGCAAACGCTGTAGTGAGCAGTCGCTTGCCGCCGGAAGCTGTGGCAACTATTAAGCCACCGTGTTTCCTACATTAAATCCGCGAGTTTATACGTCAGCGTTTGTTCTGCTGTCGCCAGTGTTAACTGGTCAGCAGTCAGATCGACCTGTGCGCCTTGCTTAAACATGTCGCTGACGATCCCGTCGAGCGCGTTAAGCTGTGGATCGGCGCACATCATGCGGGTCATCGCCATATCTTTAACCTTCAACTCGCCGTCGGACAGTTTGCCCTGACCGTGGAATTGATTACACATCTTTCCCGATACCGTCATGTTTTCGCCAAAACTCAATTCGGGTGGGTTATTGGCGACGGTGACGGCTTTACCATTCACGCTTTGCAAAACGAAGCGGTGATGCTGCAACTGTTCGCGATTGACGGAAACTTTTCCATTGCTCACACAGCCAGCCATTAGCATGCTGAGCGCAATCAACGTGACAACTTTTTTCATTCAATTTCTCTACGTTTGTGACGGGAATACATTCAATATAATAATGATACTGAAGATTTTAGCATCGGTGATTATCTGAAAATGCCCCCCTGAATCCAGGGGAGCACAGGGATTAGAAGAGGGCGTTTGGACAGGTTTCGCCTTTAGAGATCTGTGCCAGATTTTGCAGCGTGGTCTCAGAAATGCTGGTCAATGCTTCGGCCGTCAGGAACGCCTGGTGACCGGTGAACAGCACGTTATGACAGGCCGACAGGCGGCGGAACACATCATCCTGAATCACGTCATTGGATTTATCTTCAAAGAACAGGTCGCGTTCGTTTTCATACACGTCCATACCCAGAGAACCAATTTTCTGGTTTTTCAGCGCATCGATAGCGGCTTGTGAATCGATCAATGCCCCGCGGCTGGTGTTAATAACCATCACGCCATTTTTCATTTGCTCAAAGGCTTCGTGATTGAGCAGGTGATAATTCTCCGGCGTTAACGGACAGTGCAGGGAGATGACATCGGACTCCGCGAACAGCGTTTTAAGATCGACATATTCAACGCCTAACTCCAGTGCGGCAGCGCTTGGGTAGGGATCAAACGCCAGCAGGCGCATCCCAAAACCTTTCAGGATCCGCAGTGCCGCAATCCCAATCTTACCGGTACCGATCACCCCAGCCGTTTTGCCATACATGGTAAAGCCGGTCAGCCCCTCAAGAGAGAAGTTGGCATCACGAGTACGCTGATAGGCGCGGTGAATACGGCGATTCAACGTCATCATCATGCCAATCGCATGTTCAGCGACGGCTTCGGGTGAATAGGCTGGCACACGGACGACCTGCAGGCCGAGCTCTTTTGCCGCGTCGAGATCGACGTTATTGAAGCCGGCGCAACGCAGCGCAATATATTTCACGCCATGCTTTTTCAGCTCTTCCAGAACCGGGCGGCTGCCATCGTCGTTGACGAAGATACAGACGGCTTCACAGCCATGGGCTGTTTTGGCTGTTTTCTCCGTCAGCAGAAAGTCAAAGAATTCAAGTTCAAAACCAAAAGCCTCGTTAACCTGCTGCAGATACTTCTTGTCGTACTGTTTTGTACTATAGATGGCGAGTTTCATAAGACTTTCTCCAGTGATTTTGACGTCACATTAATCCAATTCAAATTATTTTACAAAATCTAAAAAGTTATTGATAGTCATAGGCGTAATGAATAATTTCAGCGCATCTGTTGTTAGTGTGGGCAGGTTACTCAATTTCAACAACTGGATATTTTTCCGTCCAACTCAATACCCGTAATCGATGCAGGTAAAAAGCCAGCCGAATCACATCCAGACAGCTACGCTTATACAGGTAGCAAATATCGGGAGGGGTCATGTTAACTCACTCTGAAGCAAAGCGATGGGCCACCTTAATGCTTAAGGCGGCATTATGTGATGGTATGAAACCTGAGGAGATTTCCCGGCAGGTACATCTGGTCTGCGATCATCATGGTAGGGAGTGCCTCGAAGAGCTCATTGAGGAAATTCTGATAGAAGCTGGTCGTTTAGGACCTAAACATAGCGATGGAGAACTGAGGCCTCATTGAGTCTGAGTTCTTTATATTCCCGACGGCACGTGTAACAGCGTGCCATATAAAATCATGCGTTATCTAATTGAATTAACTATTATTTTATTAATTCTCGTTGATTGATAAATAGTGCATATACTTCATGGGAATTTATTCTTAATGTGGGCATATCCTGTTAAACATGCCACAATACTGGCCTAAACCGGCTTAAATTTTCGCTAAATCAGGATATTAACTACCCATGAAGGGTAAATATAAAGCCGCTCTGGCACTTCTCTTATTATTGATTCTCGTGCCGCTGACGTTGGTGATGACGCTTGGCCTGTGGGTTCCTACGCTGGTGGGCGTCTGGTTACCTGTTGGCACGCGCATCGCGCTAGATGAGAGCCCACGGCTGACACGGCATGGGCTGCATATCCCGGAACTCCGCTATCTGGTCGATGATTGCCCGCTAGCGCGCATTACTCAGGCCGATCTTTCCCATCCCAGCCGCTGGTTGCTTAATGTCGGGACAATTGAGCTGGATTCCGCTTGCCTGGCTAAATTACCGCAGACAGAAGCGTCTCCGGCAGCGCCCAAAACGCTGGCTGAATGGCAATCGATGCTGCCCAATACCTGGATTAACATCGACAAAGTTATTCTCTCCCCCTGGCAGGAGTGGCAGGGAAAACTGTCTCTTTCGCTAACGCCATCGACCCAGCAACTGCGCTACCAGGGTGAAAAAGTGAAATTCCAGGGGCGTCTGCACGGGCAAAATCTCACGGTAAATGAGCTGGATATAGCCGCGTTTGAAGGGCAACCGCCGGTAAAACTGGTCGGTGAATTTACCATGCCGCTGGTTCCTGATGGACTACCGGTGAGCGGTCATGCGGTTGCTACTCTGAGCTTGCCGCAGGAGCCCTCACTGGTGGACGCAGAACTGGAGTGGCAAGAAAACAGCGGACAACTGATCGTTATGGCGCGGGACAATGCCGATCCGTTGCTCGATCTTCCGTGGGAAATAACCCGTCAGCAATTAACCATCAGCGACGGTCGCTGGAACTGGCCTTATCAGGGATTCCCGCTCAGCGGGCGGTTGGGCATGAAAGTTGAAAACTGGCAGGCCGGGCTGGAAAATGCGGTGGTGAGCGGGCGTCTGAACATACTGACCCAAGGCGATGCAGGTAAAGGAAACGCCGTATTAACGCTGGGGCCGGGTAAGCTGGGTGTGGATAGTAGCGACATGCCGTTACAGTTGATAGGCGAGGCGAAACAGGGTGACCTGATCTTCTACGCCAAATTACCCGCCAGACTCACCGGAAGCCTGAACGACCCGCAGCTGGCTTTCGAGCCAGGAGCGCTGCTGCGTTCGCGTGGACGGGTGATTGACTCGCTGGATATTGACGAAATTCGCTGGCCGCTGGCGGGCGTAAAAGTAACGCAGCGCGGCGTAGATGGCCGTCTGCAGGCTATATTGCGCGCGCATGAAAACCAGATGGGCGGTTTTGAATTGCATCTGGATGGTCTGGCAAATGATTTTCTCCCTGACGCGGGTCGCTGGCAGTGGCGGTACTGGGGCAAAGGCAGCTTTACGCCAATGCATGCGCGTTGGGACGTGGCGGGTAAGGGCGAATGGCATGACAACACCCTGAAGCTTTTTGATCTCTCCACCGGATTTGACCACCTGCAATACGGCACCATGAAGGTAGAAACCCCACGCCTGGTGATGGACGAGCCGATCATCTGGGTACGGGATGCCAACAAACCGACTTTTAGCGGCGCGCTGTCGCTGGACGCAGGGAACACCACCTTTACCGGGGGGAGCGTGTTACCGCCGTCAACCCTGAAGTTCAGCGTGGAAGGCACCGACCCGACGATTTTCCAGTTTAAAGGCCAGCTTCACGCGGGCGCGATAGGTCCCGTACAGGTAAATGGCCGTTGGGACGGGATCCGCCTGCGCGGACAGGCCTGGTGGCCAAAACAATCGCTCACCGTATTCCAACCGCTCATCCCACCAGACTGGAAAATGAAGCTACGTGAAGGTGAACTGTATGCGCAGGTTGCGTTTTCCGCTGCCCCGGAACAGGGCTTTGAAGCGGGCGGTCATGGGGTATTAAAAGGCGGTAGCGCCTGGATGCCCGATAACCAAATTAATGGCGTCGATTTTGTGTTGCCTTTCCGGTTTAGTGAAGGCGCATGGCAACTGGGTACGCGTGGACCTATTTCACTGCGTATTGCGGAAGTGGTGAATCAGGTGACGGTGAAAAATATCGCCGCCGATCTACAGGGGGCGTATCCCTGGAGTGAAGACAATCCGTTACTGTTAAGCGATGTCAGCGCCGAACTGCTGGGGGGCAAAGTCATCATGCAACAACTGCGGATGCCGCAGCACGATCCGGCATTATTACGGGTGCAGAATATCTCTTCCAGCGAGCTTATCAGCGCGGTTAATCCCAAGCAATTCGCCATGTCTGGCCCGGTCAGCGGTGCGTTGCCGTTATGGCTGGATAACGAAAAGTGGATCATTAAAGACGGCTGGCTGACCAACCCGGGGCCTATGACGCTGCGTATTGATAAAGACACGGCGGATGCCGTCGTCAAAGATAATATGGCAGCCGGTGCGGCCATTAACTGGCTGCGTTATATGGAAATAAGCCATTCCTGGACGAAAATAAATTTGGATAATCTCGGTGTCTTAACCATGCAGGCAACCGTAACTGGCAATAGCCGGGTGGATGGCAAAGTGGGGACGGTTAATTTGAATTACACCCATGAGGAAAACGTCTTTACGCTATGGCGTAGTTTGCGTTTTGGCGACAATTTACAGACATGGCTTGAACAAAATGCAGCGCTGCCGGAATCCCATTGCCCGGAAGGCAAGGAATGTGAGGAACAACAATGAAAACGATAGCTGCCATGCTGGGTCTGCTGGCTTCATCTCTGCTGATCGGCTGCACACCCAGAATCGAAGTGGCTGCGCCTAAAGAGCCGATCACTATTAATATGAACGTCAAAATCGAGCATGAGATCCATATCAAAGTCGATAAAGACGTTGAGAGCTTATTAAAATCGCGCAGCGATTTGTTCTGAGGTCACGATGAAAAAACAGCTTGCAGTGATCCTGATGGCATTGAGTTTATTCAGTGGCAATGGGTGGGCATTGACCTTGAATGAAGCCAGATCCCAGGGACGGGTGGGCGAAACGCTTAATGGTTATCTGGTGGCATTGCAAACCGACGCCGAAACGCAGGCGCTGGTGAGTGAGATTAATAAAGCACGCAGCGCCAGCTATCAGCAACTGGCTGAGAGAAATAACATTCCTCCAGATGAAGTGGCGAAAATGGCCGGACAAAAGCTGGTCGCTCGGGCTAAACCAGGGGAGTACGTCCAGGGCATCAATGGTAAGTGGTTGAGAAAATAATGACGAAGTTGTAGATAGAATCCGATTTGTTTTTACACCAAAGGAAAGTATTAGGCGGGTATTGATAATTAATTCACTATAGTCAAGACCGTAAATTATCAAGGAGTGATGATGACGCTTTATCAGATCAAGCCCGCCTTTCAGACACTTTTACGCCCATTGATGTTTTGGCTACATAAGAATGGCGTCACGGCGAATCACGTAACTCTCGCCGCAATGGCGCTTTCTTTTGTGACCGGCGGCGTACTGGTGATTTTCCCCCAACCCGAATATTTTGTTGTTCTGCCCATCGTGCTGTTTATCCGAATGGCGCTTAATGCGCTCGACGGCATGCTGGCGCGTGAATGTCACCAACAATCGCGCCTTGGGGCTATTCTAAACGAAAGCGGGGATATTCTTTCTGATATAGCGCTTTATCTGCCGTTTATGCTTCTCCCTGACAGTAACGTAATACTGGTTATGGTGATGCTGTTTTGTGCGGTAATGACGGAGTTTTGCGGCGTTCTGGCGCAAACGATTAATGGTGTTCGCTGCTATGCCGGACCGCTGGGCAAAAGTGACCGGGCGCTGGTATTTGGCGCATGGGGCCTGGCACTGACTCTGTGGCCGCAGCTTGTACAGTGGAACAATGTGTTGTGGGGTATTGCTACCCTCCTGCTGATATGGACGGTGGTTAATCGCTGTAAGAGCGCATTATGCGAAGAGGGGACGAAATGATGCTGCTGGAGCAGTCACTTGCGGTCATTTTTGCACTGCTGCTGGTTGCAACGGTGGTGAATGGCTTACTGGTGTGGCGACGGCCGGATAAAGACTGGCGGGAACTGACGTTACGTATTCGCACCTGGTGGCTAATCATCATCCTGTTTTCTCTGGCGATTTTAAGCCCACACTGGTTGGCACTGATCTTTTTCGCGCTGGTCAGCTTCATGGCGTTAAAGGAGTTTTTAACGCTGGTGCCGTCGCGTCAGACCGATCGCATGCCGTTGCTGTGGATGTTCATTGCTATTCCGATTAACTACTGGCTGATTGGCATTAACTGGTACGGTATGTTTGTGGTGTTTATCCCGGTCTACGCTTTTTTATTCTTACCCGTGCGGATGGTCATTGCGGGCGATACTCATGGCTTCTTGCGCTACGCCTCGCAGCATCACTGGAGCCTGATGACTACCGTGTTTGCCTTCAGCCATGTCGCTTTTTTGCTGGTTTTGCCTGATGACGGCAAACAAACCGGTGCATTGCTGGTACTGTTCCTGGTTGGCTTAACGGAATTCAACGATATTGCGCAGTACCTTTGGGGTAAATCAATTGGGCGCATCAAAGTCATGCCCAAAGTCAGTCCTAATAAGACGCTGGCGGGACTGGTCGGCGGCGTAGCGACCACCACGCTAATGGCGGCGCTGCTTGGGCCACTGATGACGCCGTTAAGCATTCCATTGTCATTGTTGGCGGGTTTTATTATCGGCATCAGTGGTTTTTGTGGAGATGTGGTGATGTCAGCAATCAAACGCGATATCGGCGTGAAGGACAGCGGAACATTGCTGCCGGGTCATGGTGGGCTCCTTGACCGGCTGGATTCTCTGATCTTCACCGCGCCGGTGTTTTTCCATTTCATTCGTTACTTTTGCTACTAACTTATGCTGAGTTCAATTCTGCGAACGCTGTTTACGCTGTGTATTGTCTGGCCGGTGATTTGGCTGTGGCTGGGGTTACGTATCAAGCACCGGGAACGTTTACCTGCATGCGGTCCGGCAATTATCGTTGCCAATCACAACAGCCATATGGATGTTTTTGCGCTGCTTTCGCTCTTTCCGCTGCGCCGCCAGTCGTCGGTCCATCCGGTGGCTGCCGCTGACTATTTCCTGCGTAATAAAGCAATGGCCTGGTTTGCGCTTAATATTCTCAACATTATTCCCATTTCGCGAAAAGGCGGAGAAACTAATCCGTTAGCGCAGTGTGAACAGGCATTACGCGACGGAAAGATTCTGATCCTCTTTCCGGAAGGTACGCGGGGTGAACCTGGAAAATTGTCATCGTTGAAATCTGGATTGTGGCATCTGAGCCAGCATGTACCGGAGGTACCGATCATTCCCGTCTGGCTACGTGGCACAGAATCTGTGATGGCGAAAGGGAACCGTATACCGCTGCCGCTGTTTATTGACGTCAATATTGGCAGAACGTTGCATTTTCATGGGGATAAACACCTCTTTATGAACGGACTCAGACAGCAACTGTTGCTGTTGGAGCAACAAACTAAAGGATTACATTCGCATGACTAATACACGAATACCTGACGAACGACATTTTGTGACCAGCGACAACACTGAACTGTTTTTCCGCCACTGGCCGGCTACGGCGCCGGGTGCGACGACGAAAGTGATCGTCATGTTCCATCGCGGTCACGAACATTCCGGACGGTTGCAGCATATTGTGGATGAGCTGGCGATGCCGGACACCGCATTCTATGCCTGGGATGCTCGTGGTCACGGCCACTCTCCAGGCCAGCGCGGTTATAGCCCTTCTCTGGCGCGTTCGGTACAAGATGTTGAAGAGTTTGTGCGTTTCGCTGCCGCTGACAGTAATGCCGCAATGGAAGATGTGGTGGTCGTGGCTCAGAGCGTTGGCGCGGTATTGGCCGCAACCTGGGCTCATGACTATGCCCCCGCTATTCGTGGATTAGTACTGGCATCACCGGCTTTCAAAGTTAAATTGTATGTGCCGTTTGCCCGTCCAGGACTGGCGCTGATGCAACGACTGCGCGGTCTGTTTTTCGTTAACTCTTATGTTAAAGGAAAATACCTGACGCACGATGTCGATCGTGTAGCGAGCTTTAATCTTGATACCCAGATCACCCGTGCCATTGCGGTGAACATTCTGCTGGATCTCTACAAAACGGCAGAACGCATTGTCAGTGATGCTGCCGCCATTACGATGCCTGTGCAATTGCTGGTGTCCGGGGATGATTTTGTCGTGCATCGCCAGCCGCAAATTGATTTTTATCAGCGCCTGAGAAATCCTCTCAAGGAGCTGCACGTGTTGCCGGGGTTTTATCACGATACGCTGGGGGAGAAAGACCGGCATCTTGCGTTCGACAAAATGCGTAATTTCATTACCACCTTATATGCTATGCCACTGCAGCGTTTTGATTACAGCAACGAAGATCGCTGGAGCCCTGGCGCTGATACCTGGCGGATGCTCAGCGGGGGACCCGCGCCATATTCTCTCGACGACATTGCGTATCGTGGCCTGCGCTATGGCATGAAGCTTCTCGGGACACAATCGACAGGCGTTCGTTTGGGATTTGAAACCGGCTTTGATTCGGGGAGTACGCTGGATTACGTCTATCGCAATCAGCCGCAGGGCAGCAGCGCGCTGGGGCGTTTGATTGACAAAAACTACCTCAACAGCGTGGGCTGGAAAGGGATCCGTCAACGTAAGATTCATCTGCAGATGTTGATTAGCCAGGCGGTTGCACAACTGGCGGAGCAGGGCACGCCGGTACATGTGGTGGATATTGCTGCCGGACACGGGCGTTATGTGTTCGATGCGTTGGCTGGCGAATCGGCGGTACGCTCAATTTTACTGCGCGATTACAGTACATTGAATGTGAATATAGGTCGGGAAATGATCGCCAGCAGAGGTCTGACTGACATTGCACGCTTTGAACAAGGCGATGCCTTCAACCGTGAAGAACTGGCGGCATTGGAACCTCGTCCTACTCTGGGGATTGTCTCTGGTTTGTACGAGCTGTTTCCAGAGAATTTGCTGGTCAAAAACTCTCTGGCCGGGCTTGCGGATGCGATAGCGCCAGGGGGCCTATTGATATACACCGGGCAGCCGTGGCATCCACAGCTTAAAACGATAGCCTGGTCGCTGACCAGTCATAAAGACGGCAAAGCATGGGTTATGCGCGTGCGTACGCAGGGTGAAATGGATGCGCTGATTCGCGAGGCGGGCTTTGAGAAGTGCACCCAACTGATTGATGAATGGGGGATTTTCACCGTTTCTATGGCGGTACGCCGTGCTTCCTGAACAGCGTAAAGTTACGGTGCAGGCGGTGGGCTGGTTACTGCTGCTGGCACCATTTTTTTTCCTTACGTACGGCAAGGTGAATCAGTTTACCGCCTGGCAAGATGCTCAGTATCAGAACGTTGGTAGCATCGTCTTTGGTTGGGAATCTGCTATTCCTTTTATTCCGTGGACCATCATCCCGTACTGGAGTCTGGATCTGTTTTACGGGTTATCCCTGTTTGTTTGCACCACGCGTTTCGAGCAGCGTCGGTTGGTGCTCAGACTGGTACTGGCATCGTTGATTGCCTGCGGCGGTTTTTTACTGTTCCCGTTACAGTTTAGCTTTACCCGCCCCGAAGTGACGGGCGCGGCGGGTTGGCTGTTTGCACAGCTCGAACAGTTCGATCTGCCCTATAACCAGTCGCCGTCGCTGCATATCATTCTCTGCTGGCTGCTGTGGCGGCATTTCAGTCGCCATCTGTCCGGCGGCTGGCGCAGACTGTGCGATGGCTGGTCATTACTGATCGCGCTATCGGTGTTGACCACCTGGCAGCATCACTTTATCGATATTATTACCGGGCTGGTGGCAGGCATGCTGATTGACTGGATGGTACCGGAACAATGCCGCTGGCGCTGGAGCAAACCGGATGCAGCCTGTCTGAGGCTGATGCGCCGCTACCTGCTGGGCTCGGCATTATGTTTTATTACCGCTGTGTTGCTGACGCCATGGTTGTTATGGCCAGCGCTGGGCTTGTTGATGGTCGGCTGCGGTTACGCTGGATTCGGCGCGGTGGTGACGGCGAAAGATTTACAGGGTCGACTGCCTCCCTCTGTTTACTGGCTATCATTACCGTGGCGTTCAGGAATGTGGCTGTCGATGCTCTGGTTCACCCGCCGTATACCGGCAGTAAGTCCGATTGCGGCTGGCGTATATCTCGGCAGTTTTCCGCGCTGCGCGCCTGCGCAAAAGGCGGTGCTCGACTTAACCTTTGAGTTTTCGCGTGGACGGGCGACAGCCTCGCACACTTATCATTGTGTACCGATGCTGGATTTAGTGATCCCACATGAAGCCGAGCTACAGCAGGCGGTGGACAGTCTGGAAACTCTGCGTGTGCGGCAGGGAACTGTGCTGGTGCACTGTGCCTTAGGATTGTCGCGCAGTGCAATGGTGGTCGCAGCGTGGCTGTTGCGTTATGGCCATGCGCCGACGGTAGAGCATGCCGTGGTGCAAATTCGAGCAAGTCGACCACATGTGGTGCTGACTGATAAACATCTGGAGATGCTGCAACAATGGCAACGGAAAGTGACAATGTAACAGATGCTGAGGTGCTTCAGCACGCTTTGCTACGGCACACGCTGGCAAGCTGGCGCTTCATTCTGCTTTTTTCCCTCCCGCCGATGGTGTGGGCGCTGTTTGTTGCTTCACCAGGTGTCGTGCGCGCCGTCATTGCATTGCTGTGCGCTGTGGTCTGGTTTGGTTGTTGGCGACTGTGGCTCGACCAGCGCTATTTTTCGCTGATTAATAAGCAAAACAACAAGCAGGCCGGAAACGCGTTGTACTTTATCTGGCGACGCGAACGGCTGAAAGCCCTGACGCTGGCTGAACGCCAGTCAGGTGCATTGCGACAATGTCGAAAAACGCTCTGTCTTGTTACAGTTCTGTGGGCTTTCTGGCTGGTGCTGCTACTGTAGTATTCATCTGACTTATTCATCGACATCGCAATAGTTGCCACACGGCATCAAACTGAGGCTGATATAGTTCAACACCGGTCGCGTTGCGGAGTTAAATCATGTGGCTTTTCAAGTGGTATGTCTGGAATCGTTGGATATTCAAGCTGTTAAGCCGGGATGTTGCCGAGCCAGAACAATTTTTGCTGCATTGCTGGGAAGAGAATCTGGCGAAGTGCAGAGATTATGCAACCATCTGGCGTGATATTAACCGCATTCACGGCAAACAGGTGCAGGTAAAGAAGTAAATGCTGGAGAAACCCTCCCACCGTATGGTGAGAGGGTGAATTATCAGGCAGCGACGACGCTGTCGATAGCGGCTTTCGCATCGGACTGCGCTTTGGACGCCACTTCCGGGCCGTACGCAATGCCTTCAGCAAAGACGACGTTCACGTCGGTGATGCCGATAAAGCCCAGGAATACGTTCAGATACGGCGTGATCAGGTCAGTCGGCGTATCTTTATGGATACCACCACGGCTGGTCAACACGACTGCGCGTTTACCCGTCACCAGACCTTCCGGACCTTTCTCGGTATAACGGAAAGTCACACCTGCACGGGCAATCAGATCGAAATAGTTTTTCAGCTGGGTTGGGATGTTGAAGTTATACATCGGCGCGGCGATAACAATCACATCATGCGCTTTCAGCTCAGCAATCAGCTCATCGGACAACGCCAGCGCTTCCTGCTGACGCGGTGTCAGCGGCGCATCGCTCGGGCGCAGCGCACCCACCAGTTCGCCATCCAGTACCGGAACAGGATTTGCAGCCAGGTCACGGACGGTGATTTCATCAGCGGAGTGCTTTTCACGCCACTGTTCAACAAAATAATCAGACAACTGACCAGACTGAGAGTACCCTGCCAGAATACTGGATTTAAGAACTAATACCTTGCTCATGGGTGTTTCCTTTTATGTGTTTGAAGGGGGAGTGCCCCGTTGCTTGTTGACACTTTATTCACAATCCTGTCGCAGTGATAGCGCAATATATCGAATCCTATGTTCGAAATTATTGAACAACACATGAAAAGCGCTGATGTGGTACTCTATACCTATCATCTAAAAGAGATTTAACCCGGCAGAGCACTGCCTTTTAACGCTATGACAGAACAACAAAAATTAACCTTCAACATGTTGCAGCAACAGCTGGATTCACTGATGCTGCGTGACAGACAGCGTTTTGCCCGCCGCCTGCAGGGCGTGAAGAAGGTTAAAAATCCTGATGCACAACAGGCCATTTACCAGGAGATGGCAAAAGAGATTGATCACGCTGCAGGTAAAGTTGTGCTGCGTGAAGCTGCGCGTCCGGTCATCAGCTACCCGGAAAACCTGCCCGTCAGTCAGAAAAAACAGGATATTCTGGAAGCGATACGCGATAACCAGGTGGTGATTGTCGCCGGGGAAACGGGGTCAGGGAAAACCACTCAGTTACCCAAAATCTGTATGGAGCTCGGGCGCGGGGTAAAAGGGCTGATCGGCCATACCCAGCCGCGTCGTCTGGCGGCGCGTACCGTGGCGAACCGTATTGCAGAAGAGCTGCAAACCGAGCCGGGCGGTTGTATCGGTTATAAAGTCCGTTTTAGCGATCATGTCAGCGACAACACCATGGTTAAGCTGATGACGGACGGTATCTTGCTGGCGGAAATCCAGCAGGATCGGCTGCTGATGCAGTACGACACCATCATCATCGATGAAGCGCATGAGCGCAGCCTGAATATCGATTTTCTGCTCGGCTATCTGAAAGAGCTTCTGCCGCGCCGTCCGGATCTAAAAATTATCATCACTTCGGCGACCATCGATCCGGAGCGTTTTTCAAAGCATTTCAATAATGCACCGATTATCGAAGTCTCTGGTCGAACCTATCCGGTGGAAGTTCGCTATCGTCCAATTGTTGAAGACGCAGATGACACCGAGCGTGACCAATTGCAGGCAATTTTTGATGCCGTAGATGAGTTAGGCCGTGAAAGTCAGGGCGACATTTTGATCTTCATGAGCGGCGAGCGCGAAATCCGCGATACCGCCGATGCGCTGAATAAGCTGGATTTGCGCCATACCGAAGTGCTACCGCTGTATGCGCGTCTTTCCAACAGCGAGCAGAATCGTGTGTTCCAGTCGCACAGCGGTCGCCGTATCGTGCTGGCGACCAACGTGGCGGAAACCTCGCTGACCGTTCCGGGGATCAAGTATGTGATTGATCCGGGTACTGCGCGTATCAGCCGTTACAGTTACCGCACCAAAGTTCAGCGCTTGCCGATTGAACCGGTGTCGCAGGCCTCTGCCAACCAGCGTAAAGGCCGTTGCGGTCGTGTTTCGGAGGGGATCTGTATTCGTCTGTATTCCGAAGACGATTTCCTGTCGCGCCCGGAGTTTACCGACCCGGAGATCCTGCGTACCAACCTGGCGTCCGTTATTTTGCAGATGACCGCCTTGGGGCTGGGCGATATCGCGGCGTTTCCGTTTGTTGAAGCGCCGGATAAACGTAACATTCAGGACGGTGTACGCCTGCTCGAAGAACTGGGGGCGATAACCACCGACGAACAGGCAACCGCTTACAAACTGACGCCATTGGGTCGTCAGCTCTCGCAACTGCCGGTGGATCCACGCCTGGCGCGCATGGTGCTGGAAGCGCAAAAACATGGCTGCGTACGTGAGGCGATGATTATCACCTCGGCGCTGTCTATTCAGGATCCGCGCGAGCGCCCGATGGACAAGCAGCAGGCCTCCGACGAGAAGCATCGCCGTTTCCACGACAAAGAGTCTGATTTCCTCGCATTTGTGAATCTGTGGAACTATCTCGGCGAGCAGCAGAAAGCGCTGTCGTCAAACCAGTTCCGTCGTCAGTGCAAACTTGATTTTCTGAACTACCTGCGCGTGCGTGAATGGCAGGATATCTACACGCAACTGCGCCAGGTGGTGAAAGAGTTAGGGATTCCTGTTAACAGCGAACCCGCTGAATACAGAGAGATCCACGTCGCGTTGCTGACCGGTTTACTGTCACATATCGGGATGAAAGATGCCGATAAACAGGAATTTACCGGGGCGCGTAACGCTCGCTTCTCGATCTTCCCAGGCTCTGGTCTATTTAAAAAACCGCCGAAGTGGACGATGGTAGCGGAGCTGGTGGAAACCAGCCGCCTGTGGGGACGTATTGCTGCACGCATCGATCCTGAGTGGGTCGAACCGGTTGCCCTGCATCTGATCAAACGTTCATACAGTGAACCGCACTGGGAACGTGCGCAGGGCGCGGTGATGGCAACAGAAAAGGTTACCGTCTACGGTTTACCGATTGTTGCAGCCCGTAAGGTGAACTACAGCCAGATCGATCCCGCGTTGTCGCGTGAACTGTTCATCCGCCATGCGCTGGTGGAAGGCGACTGGCAAACGCGCCATGCATTTTTCCGTGACAATTTGAAGTTACGCGCTGAGGTGGAAGAGTTAGAGCACAAATCGCGCCGTCGCGACATTCTGGTTGATGATGAGACGCTATTTGAGTTTTACGACCAACGCATTAGCCATGATGTGGTCTCCGCGCGTCACTTTGACAGCTGGTGGAAAAAGATCAGCCGTGAAACGCCGGATCTGCTCAACTTTGAAAAGAGCATGCTCATCAAAGAGGGCGCGGAAAAAATCAGTAAGCTGGATTACCCGAACTTCTGGCATCAGGGCAATCTCAAACTACGGTTAAGTTACCAGTTCGAACCTGGAGCCGATGCGGACGGTGTGACCGTACATATTCCGCTCCCGCTGCTCAATCAGATCGAAGAGAGCGGTTTTGAATGGCAAATTCCGGGGCTGCGCCGTGAACTGGTTATCGCCCTGATTAAGTCTCTGCCGAAACCGGTACGACGCAACTTTGTGCCCGCGCCAAACTATGCGGAAGCGTTTTTAGGCCGCGTCACGCCGCTGGAACTGCCGCTGCTGGACTCGCTGGAGCGTGAACTGCGCCGCATGACCGGCGTGACCGTTGACCGTGAAGACTGGCATTGGGATCAGGTGCCCGATCACCTAAAAATCACCTTCCGGGTAGTGGATGATAAGAACAAAAAGCTGCAGGAAGGACGTTCGCTGCAGGATCTGAAAGACGCATTGAAGGGTAAAGTGCAGGAAACATTGTCTGCGGTGGCGGATGACGGTATCGAACAGAGCGGGTTGCACATCTGGAGCTTCGGTCAGCTTCCGGAGAGTTACGAGCAAAAACGCGGCAACTATAAGGTCAAAGCCTGGCCAGCGCTGGTGGATGAGCGTGACAGCGTTGCCATCAAACTGTTTGATAATCCGCTGGAGCAACAGCAGGCGATGTGGTGCGGTTTACGCCGCCTGTTGTTGCTGAATATTCCTTCACCAATCAAATATTTGCATGAGAAACTGCCCAACAAAGCCAAGCTGGGGCTGTATTTTAACCCGTACGGTAAAGTGCTGGATTTGATTGACGACTGTATATCCTGTGGTGTGGATCAACTGATCGACGCCAACGGTGGTCCGGTGTGGACCGAAGAAGGCTTTGCGGCGCTGCATGAAAAAGTGCGGGCTGAACTGAACGATACGGTGGTGGATATTGCTAAGCAGGTCGAACAAATTCTGACCGCGGTGTTTAATATCAACAAACGTCTGAAAGGGCGCGTGGATATGACCATGGCGCTGGGGCTTGCGGATATCAAATCGCAGATGGGCGGGCTGGTGTACCGTGGATTTGTTACCGGCAATGGTTTCAAGCGTCTGGGCGATACGCTGCGTTATTTGCAGGCTATCGAAAAGCGTCTGGAAAAACTGGCTATCGACCCGCATCGTGACCGTGCGCAGATGCTGAAAGTGGATAGCGTGCAGCAGGCCTGGCAGCAGTGGTTCAATAAACTGCCTCCCGCGCGCCGTGAAGATGACGATGTCAAAGAGATCCGCTGGATGATAGAAGAGCTGCGCGTCAGCTATTTTGCCCAGCAGCTTGGTACGCCGTATCCGATTTCCGATAAACGTATTTTGCAGGCGATGGAGCAGATTTCGGGATAAATCGGTACCAGACAGCATACCGGGTAAGGTGACGTCACCGCCCGGTATGCAACCCGATAAAGTATTAAGATCAGGAGTCATGAGTATGAGCCAGTTTCCGACACTTTCCGCAACCACGCTTGCGGCGATCAATACCGTAGGGCGATGGTTGGCGCAGAATGATTTTACGGGGAATATCACCGTTCAGTCAGATTGCGTGATTCTGGCAGGGAACGCGGTTATTCCGACCATCGACGCCGCCTGCCGGATCGCGAAAGAGCAACAGGTTCCCTTGTTGATTAGCGGTGGCATCGGTCACTCCACACGATTTCTGTATGACGCGATTGCAGAGCATCCTCGTTACAACATCATTCGTACCACCGGGCGCGCGGAAGCGGCGATCCTTGCCAATATCGCACATCAGTTCTGGCAAATCCCGGGGGAGAAGATTTGGGTGGAAGACCAGTCAACAAACTGCGGTGAGAATGCCCGTTTTAGCTGTGCATTATTGAATCAGGCGACGGAAAGTATTCATACCGTCATTGTGGTACAGGATCCCACTATGCAACGTCGTACGATGGCAACCTTTCAGCGCGTAACCCGCGATGAGCCGCATGCGCCGCGCTGGTTGAGTTTCCCTGGATTCATCCCTGAGCTGGCCCCACAGCAAGACGGCGTGGATTTTGTGCCAGCAGCAGAAGGTTTGTGGTCAGTGGATCGCTATCTGTCTCTCATTACCGGTGAGCTTCCTCGCCTGCGTGATGATGCCACCGGTTATGGGCCGTGTGGCCGCGATTTTATTGCCCATGTTGATATTCCTCAGAACGTTGAGCAAGCCTGGCAGCAGTTGCAAAATGACATCGTGCTGACTGACTTACTGGAGAGCCGCTCTCTGTAATTCCTGTTGCCCGTTTGTCGGCGTTTTGCGGCAAACGGGCAAAAATCACACCTGTTTTTTCCCTTCATCATCACTTTGCCAGACGCTTTTATGAAGCCGCTCACAGAACAGCCACTCCAGCCATAATACGACCTGCATGATTGATATTAATTAACAATAGTTTTACTTGTTAAAAACAAATTAATCACAGGAGAGCCGCATGTCAGTACCCGTACAACATCCTATGTATATCGATGGGCAGTTTGTGACCTGGCACGATGATGCCTGGATTGATGTCGTCAATCCTGCCACGGAAGAGGTGATCTCGCGTATTCCCGATGGACGTGCCGAGGATGCGTGTAAAGCGATCGATGCCGCACAGCGCGCTCAGCCGCAATGGGAAGCGCTGCCCGCCATTGAACGGGCGAACTGGTTACGCAAAATTTCTGCGGGTATCCGTCAGCGAGCCAGTGAAATCAGTGCGCTGATTGTGGCGGAGGGTGGAAAAATACAGCAACTGGCTGAGGTCGAAGTCTCGTTTACCGCCGACTATATCGATTACATGGCGGAGTGGGCGCGTCGCTATGAAGGCGAGATCCTGCAAAGCGATCGTCCGGGCGAGAATATTCTGCTGTTTAAGCGCGCTTTGGGCGTGACTACGGGCATTCTGCCGTGGAACTTTCCGTTTTTCCTGATTGCCCGCAAACTGGCTCCCGCACTGTTGACGGGTAATACCATTGTCATTAAGCCGAGTGAATTTACACCGAATAACGCCATCGCCTTTGCCAAAATTGTTGATGATATTGGCTTGCCGCGCGGCGTATTTAATCTGGTGCTGGGACGTGGTGAAACGGTCGGTCAGGCGCTGGCCGCAAACCCGAAGGTGGCCATGGTGAGCATGACCGGTAGCGTCGGGGCGGGTGAGAAAATTATGGCTGCGGCGGCTAAAAATATCACCAAAGTTTGTCTGGAGTTGGGCGGTAAGGCCCCGGCTATCGTGATGGATGATGCCGATCTTGAACTGGCCGTAAAGGCAATTGTTGACTCGCGGGTGATCAACACCGGACAGGTATGCAACTGTGCCGAGCGCGTGTACGTTCAGAAAGGTATTTATGACCAATTCGTCAATCGTCTGGGAGAGGCGATGAAAGCCGTGCAGTTTGGCAATCCGGCTGAGCGCAATGATATTGCAATGGGGCCGCTGATTAACGCCTCTGCGCTGGAGCGTGTAGAGCAGAAAGTTGCACGAGCGGTGCAGGAAGGCGCCAGAGTGGTGCTGGGCGGTAAGGCCGTTTCCGGCAAAGGGTATTACTATCCACCGACGTTACTGTTAGACGTGCGCCAGGAGATGGCGATTATGCACGAGGAGACGTTTGGTCCGGTGCTACCGGTGGTAGCGTTTGATACGCTGGAACAGGCGCTGACGATGGCCAATGACAGCGATTACGGTCTGACCTCATCGATCTATACGCAGAATCTGAATACGGCGATGAAGGCGATCAAAGGGCTGAAGTTTGGCGAAACCTATATTAATCGTGAAAACTTCGAGGCGATGCAGGGCTTTCATGCTGGCTGGCGCAAGTCCGGGATTGGCGGGGCTGACGGTAAACACGGTCTGAACGAATATCTGCAAACGCAGGTGGTGTATCTGCAGTCCTAAGTTTTCGCCGGGTGAGCCTGTACGCCACCCGGCGCAATTCTCACACTTTGCTGGCGATCCAGTTCATCATCAATTCCGGCCAGATGGCCAGCGGCAATCCCTGCGCATCGCGAATACCAAATCCGTGCTTACCGCGTTCAAACAGATGCATTTCGACCGAAACCCCTGGCCTACGTAGCGCATTAAAGAAGACCAGGCTGTTTTCCACCTTCACCGCCGGATCGTCAATGGCGTGTAGCAAGAACGTCGGCGGCGTTGTGTTATCCACTCGCTCTTCAAGAGAATAGCGCTGCAGGTCTTCCTTTTCGGGCGTTGCGCCAACCAGCTCAAGGCGAGAGCCTGGGTGACCGATATCTTCGCGCAGGGTGATCACCGGGTACACCAGCGCCATAAAAGCAGGGCGCGCAGATTGTTCGTCTATGCTATCAATCGGCGTATAAACCGATTCGTCAAACCGGGTTCCCAGACTGGCGGCCACGTGTCCCCCGGAGGAGAAGCCCAACACGCCGATACGGTCAGGGTTGATTTTCCATTCATGAGCGTTGGCGCGAATGTAGCGCATGGCGCGTTGGGCATCGGCCAGCGGCGCATTTGCGCCTTCCTCGTGACCATCGCCCGGCATGCGGTAGGTCATCACAAACAGGGTATAACCGTGAGCGTTAAAGAACGGTGCCAGTGCGCTGCCTTCTTTATCCATCACCACGCGACGATAAGAGCCGCCAGGGGTAACAAGGATCCCTGTGCCGTTAGGTTTTGCAGGGGCGTAAACGGTAATTTCTGGTGCACGAATGCCGGTTACCGCACGATCATAAGCAGACGTTCCGGTATGCCGGGGTTCAGGCGTGAATACCGCATCGCTGTTTTTTGCTCCGGGGGCTTCACCCTGCGGCCAGCATGAGAAGGTGGCCGCGTGGGCAACGGCTTGCTCCATCATGTTTTCTAACGCTTCACGACTCAGTGCTTCCATTACTATGCTCCCTCAGTGGCAAAGGTTAGCTATAACATAGTTAATGAATTGAAAACGGGGAGAGACTCACGACGTATTGAATTCGCGGGAAATGAAAGACGGTGGAGGCGAATCTCCGCCGGAAGGCGAGAGCCTGATAAATTTATCCCGCGTACGAATAAGCCGGGTGAGCAAAAGTTAATGAATTTTTAACAAAAGCCCGTTATGGTGACGCATTATTGTTTTTATTCAGGAAGTGGTATGGGGAATAAGTATTCTGGCCTGCAAATTGGCATTCACTGGCTGGTCTTTTTGTTGGTCATTGTGGCCTACAGCGCTATGGAGTTTCGCGGATTTTTCCCGCGCAGCTATCGTCCCTTATTTAACATGGTGCACGTATCCTGTGGCATCACTATTTTAACGCTGATGGTGGCGCGTCTGCTGGTCAGGCTAAAATATCCGGCACCGCCGATTGTGCCAAAACCGAAGCCGATGATGACCGGAATGGCGCATCTGGGGCATCTGGTTATCTATCTGCTGTTTATTGTTCTGCCGATTATTGGACTGGTGATGATGTACAACCGGGGTAACCCGTGGATTGCATTCGGCATCGTTATGCCGCATGCGGCAGAGGCCAATTTTGATGTAGTGGATATGCTGAAGTCCTGGCACGTGACGCTGGCAAATCTGGGCTATTTTGTTATTGCTCTGCATGCCGCTGCGGCCCTGATGCACCACTATTTCTGGAAGGACAATACGCTGCTGCGCATGATGCCGCGAAAACGCTCCTGATGTAATGCCCCGCAAATGCGGGGTATTTTTTTAGCCGATTATTTTTCCAGACATCATAAAAACTTACCGACAAGATGGTTAAACAACGTCCAGTTCATCACACTCGCTACTTGATTGCTGCTCTTATTAAAACTACTGTATATAAATACAGTGAATGAGAGGCAGATTATTATGTTGTTTTTCCAGCCTGCGGAACGCCGCGAAATTAAACACTTTCCGTTATTTAGCGATCTTGTGCCCTGCGGTTTTCCATCTCCTGCACAGGACTACGTTGAGAAACGTATCGACCTCAATGACCTGCTGGTACGGCATCCCAGCGCAACCTATTTTGTTAAATCATCTGGCGACTCTATGAGGGGGGCAGGGATCGGCGAGGGCGATTTACTGATTGTCGACAGCGCCAGAAAACCTGCCCATGGAGACATTGTTATTGCCGCCGTTGAGGGCGAATTCACCGTTAAACGCCTGCAATTACATCCGGTTGTGATGCTGAAGCCAGAGAACAGCGCCTACGCGCCGATCATGATTAGCAGCGAGGACACGCTGGATATATTTGGCGTGGTGACATTTATCATTAAAGCAGCGGGCTGATGATGTTTGCACTGGTGGATGTTAACGCGTTTTATGCCAGCTGTGAGTCGGCATTCCGGCCTGATCTGAAAGGGAAGCCCGTTGTCGTTCTTTCAAACAACGATGGCTGCGTTATTGCCAGCAGCGTAGAGGCAAAGGCGCTTGGCGTTAATATGGGCGCTCCGTACTTCAAACAGAAAGATCTGTTCAGGCGCTATGGCGTGTTCTGTTTTAGTTCGAACTACGAGCTGTATGCGGATATGAGCAGCAGGGTGATGTCGATTCTGGAGGAGTTATCGCCACGCGTGGAGATATACAGTATTGATGAAGCCTTTTGTGATTTAACGGGCGTGCGAAACTGCAGGGATCTTACGGATTTTGGTCAGGAAATCAGAGCAACCATTTTGCAGAAAACACGTCTCACGGTTGGGGTCGGTATCGCTCAGACCAAAACCCTGGCCAAACTGGCAAACCATGCGGCCAAAAAGTGGCAGGAACAGACGGGCGGAGTCGTGGATCTCTCAAATATTGAACGCCAGCGTAAGCTGATGGCAGCACTCCCGGTTGATGAAGTCTGGGGCATCGGACGCCGTATCGGCAAGAAACTGGACGTCATGGGCATTAAAACGGTTCTCGACCTGGCGGATACCGATATTCGCTTCATTCGTAAACATTTCAGCGTCGTGCTTGAGCGAACCGTCCGGGAATTGCGCGGTGAGCCTTGTCTGGCGCTGGAAGAATTTGCGCCGGATAAGCAGGAAATTATCTGCTCAAGATCGTTTGGTGAAAAACTCACGGATTACAACGCCATGAGAGAGGCCATTTGCACCTATGCTTCACGTGCTGCGGAAAAGCTGCGCAGAGAACACCAGTACTGCCGGTTTATCTCTACGTTTATCAAAACCAGTCCGTTTGCCCTGAATGAACCTTATTATGGTAACAGCGCATCGATAAAACTGCTGACGCCAACTCAGGATAGCCGGGACATTATTACAGCAGCCACGCGCAGCCTGGACGCCGTTTGGCGAGAGGGGCTACGTTATCAAAAAGCGGGCGTTATGCTGGGGGATTTTTTTAGCTCTGGCGTTGCACAGCTGAATCTTTTTGATAATAACGCCCCGCGGCGTAACAGCGATAAATTGATGGACCTACTGGATACTCTTAATGCTGAAAAGGGGAAAGGAACGCTCTACTTTGCCGGGCAAGGGATACAGCAGCCGTGGGCGATGAAGCGAGACATGCTTTCACCACGTTATACAACGAGATACAGTGATTTGCTGCGGGTAAATTGATAGCCAAACAAGGCTTCCGCCCACCTTATTTATACCGGATCAATTATCCTTTCAATGACAGGACGTTGTAAATTGCCAACGATTCCATAACCTTGGATACCTTTCCAGTGCGGCTAAATTAGCGCTCCTTTAATACTTCGATAAGAGACAAAGTTGATATTCAAAAAGTTGGATTGTTGTGAACTCAGGAGTAGGATTATTTCTATCTGATAGAACCAGTTATCGAACTGGCTTATACGAGTTGTTTGTTTTTCACTTACGAAAAGGTGGTGCTGGTAATGAGTACATTCATCATTCGTTTATTATTTTTTTCTCTCTTATGCGGTTCTTTCTCAATACATGCTGAAGAGCAGAACGGTATGAAACTTGAGCGGGTTGTGATAGTGAGTCGTCATGGAGTAAGAGCACCTACGAAGTTCACTCCAATAATGAAAGATGTTACACCCGATCAATGGCCACAATGGGATGTGCCGTTAGGATGGCTAACGCCTCGTGGGGGAGAACTTGTTTCTGAATTAGGTCAGTATCAACGTTTATGGTTCACGAGCAAAGGTCTGTTGAATAATCAAACGTGCCCATCTCCAGGGCAGGTTGCTGTTATTGCAGACACGGATCAACGCACCCGTAAAACGGGTGAGGCGTTTCTGGCTGGGTTAGCACCAAAATGTCAAATTCAAGTGCATTATCAGAAGGATGAAGAAAAAACTGATCCTCTTTTTAATCCGGTAAAAATGGGGAAATGTTCGTTTAACACATTGAAGGTTAAAAACGCTATTCTGGAACGGGCCGGAGGAAATATTGAACTGTATACCCAACGCTATCAATCTTCGTTTCGGACCCTGGAAAATGTTTTAAATTTCTCACAATCGGAGACATGTAAGACTACAGAGAAGTCTACGAAATGCACATTACCAGAGGCTTTACCGTCTGAACTTAAGGTAACTCCTGACAATGTATCATTACCTGGTGTCTGGAGTCTTTCTTCCACGCTGACTGAGATATTTCTGTTGCAAGAGGCCCAGGGAATGCCACAGGTAGCCTGGGGGCGTATTACGGGAGAAAAAGAATGGAGAGATTTGTTAAGTCTGCATAACGCTCAGTTTGATCTTTTGCAAAGAACTCCAGAAGTTGCCCGTAGTAGAGCCACACCATTACTCGATATGATAGACACTGCATTATTGACAAATGGTACGACAGAAAACAGGTATGGTATAAAATTACCCGTATCTCTGTTGTTTATTGCTGGTCATGATACCAATCTTGCAAATTTAAGCGGGGCTTTAGATCTTAACTGGTCGCTGCCCGGTCAACCCGATAATACCCCTCCTGGTGGGGAGCTTGTATTCGAAAAGTGGAAAAGAACCAGTGATAATACGGATTGGGTTCAGGTTTCATTTGTTTATCAGACGCTGAGAGATATGAGGGATATACAACCGTTGTCGTTAGAAAAACCTGCCGGCAAAGTTGATTTAAAATTAATTGCATGTGAAGAGAAAAATAGTCAGGGAATGTGTTCGTTAAAAAGTTTTTCCAGACTCATTAAGGAAATTCGCGTGCCAGAGTGTGCAGTTACGGAATAAGTAACTAATTATTATATATATAGCGTATTAAAAAATAGAAACCCCCGGTTTGTAGTCGGGGGTATTCGTATTGATCATAATTACATGAGTCTTTCAATTGCCTGTTCTTTGCGAGTGACAATCCAGTTACGCTGCTCCAGAAAAAATCCGGACTGTTCAGCGATGCAGAATCCATCGACAAAGCGCTCGGTGTTGCGGCTCTAAAACCGCTTTACACGGTGATATGTCTAAATGTGCTGTTTGTGCAACGTATTAAAGAATAACAAGTTATTTATTTTACAATTAGTTAAAAAGACTGATAGTATACCCCCCTATAGTATTTGGAGGGCGTATGCCGCATTCACCCGAAGATAAAAAACGCATTCTCACCCGTGTACGCCGTATTCGCGGTCAGGTTGATGCGCTTGAGCGCGCGCTGGAGTCCGGCGAGCCGTGTTTGGCTATCCTGCAACAAATTGCCGCCGTGCGCGGCGCATCCAATGGCCTGATGGGCGAAATGGTTGAGATCCACCTGAAAGACGAACTGGTCAGCGGGGAAACAACCCCAGACCAGCGTGCCGTGCGCATGGCTGAAATCGGCCATCTTCTGCGTGCTTATCTAAAATAACACCATCACCTCGCAATAATGGGAAGAGACAAATGAAATCACGTGCAGCAGTTGCATTCGGCCCTGGCCAACCGTTAAAAATTGTCGAAATCGATGTCGCACCGCCAAAGAAAGGTGAAGTGCTGGTTAAAATTACCCACACCGGCGTGTGCCATACTGATGCTTTTACGCTCTCAGGCGACGATCCGGAAGGGGTTTTCCCGGCGGTGCTCGGCCATGAAGGTGGCGGCATTGTGGTTGAAGTGGGTGAAGGCGTTACCAGCCTGAAACCGGGCGATCATGTGATCCCGCTATACACCGCAGAATGTGGCGAGTGTAAGTTCTGTAAATCGGGTAAAACTAACCTGTGTCAGGCCGTACGTGCGACCCAGGGCAAAGGTCTGATGCCGGATGGCACCACCCGTTTCTCGTATAACGGCGAGCCGATTTATCACTATATGGGCACCAGCACCTTCAGCGAATACACCGTTTGCGCGGAGATCTCTCTGGCGAAGGTTAACCCGCAGGCTCCGCTGGACAAAGTGTGTCTGCTGGGGTGTGGCGTGACCACCGGTATCGGAGCGGTCCATAACACCGCAAAAGTGAAAGAAGGTGATACCGTCGCCGTATTTGGTCTGGGCGGCATTGGCCTGGCGGTGATTCAGGGCGCGGCGCAGGCGAAAGCCGGGCGTATTCTGGCCGTTGATACCAATCCGGAAAAATTTACGCTGGCAGGTGAAATGGGCGCGACCGATTTCATCAATCCGAAGGATTACGACAAACCGATTCAGGATGTGATTGTCGAGCTTACCGATGGCGGCGTGGACTTTAGTTTCGAATGTATCGGTAACGTTAACGTGATGCGCGCGGCGCTGGAATGCTGCCATAAAGGATGGGGCGAAAGCATCATTATTGGCGTGGCAGGAGCCGGACAAGAGATCAAAACACGCCCGTTCCAGTTAGTTACCGGGCGTGTCTGGCGCGGTTCCGCGTTTGGCGGCGTGAAGGGGCGTACTCAGCTTCCTGGTATGGTTGAAGATGCGATGAGCGGGAAAATTCAGTTGGATCCGTTTATTACCCACCGTTTACCGCTGGAGCAGATTAACGACGCGTTCGATTTAATGCATCAGGGTAAATCCATCCGTACCGTTATCCACTTTGGCGATAACTGATTCATTGGCCAGCGGATTTCACCGCTGGCACTTTCCTGAATTTTTTAGAATTATGTTGTGAAAGTGTGACGAATCCGGCGCTTTTCACGGTAAGTAAACTTCCCGGATTGCCGATGACTATCTAACGGGCGTGTTTTCACGCATAAACCCTACAAGAGAGTCGACGGTCATGGACAACACTACATCGATGCAAGCCCAGCATAAACTGGGCTTTCTGCATCAAATCCGGCTGGTTCCGCTGTTTTCCTCCATTCTCGGTGGCATCCTTCTGCTGTTCGCCTTAAGTTCCGGGCTGGCAAGCTATTTTCTTATGCAGGCCGATCGCGATCAGCGTGACGTGACCGATGAGATTCAGGTCAGGATGGGGTTATCTAACAGCTCTAACCACTTGCGTACCGCGCGTATCAACATGATCCACGCCGGCGCGGCGAGCCGTATTGCCGAAATGGATGACATGAAGGCCAATATCGCCGAGGCAGAAAAACGGATTAAGCAGTCGCAGGACGGTTTCAATGCTTATATGTCACGCGCGGTAAAAACGTCTGCCGATGAAGCGTTAGACGCTGAACTGAGCGCCAGCTTCAAAGCCTATACCGACGGCTTACAGCCGATGCTGAAGTACGCTAAAAACGGCATGTTTGAAGCGATCATCAACCATGAAAATGAACAGGCCAGACCGCTGGACTCTGCGTACAACAAGGTGCTGTTAAAGGCGATCGACATTCGTACCACCAGGGCGAATCAGTTAAGCGAACAGGCGCATCAGCGTACACAGCTTGGTATGGCTTTTATGCTGGGCGCATTTGTTCTTGCGCTGGCGCTGACCGTGATGACGTTCATTGTTCTGCGCCGTACCGTCATTCATCCTCTGTTGCGTGCCGCCCAGCGCATTGAGCAAATTTCAGCGGGGGATCTGACCATGCCGGAGGAACCGACCGGGCGCAGCGAAATTGGTCGCCTGAGCCGCCATCTGCAAACAATGCAACGTTCGCTGGGGAAAACGGTAGGCACGGTGCGTCAGGGCGCGGAAGAGATTTATCGCGGTACCAGTGAGATTTCGGCGGGGAACACCGATCTGTCTTCACGTACCGAACAACAGGCTGCGGCGATTGAACAAACGGCGGCCAGCATGGAAGAGTTGACGGCGACGGTGAAGCAAAACGCCGACAACGCGCATCATGCGAGCAAGCTGGCAGAAGATGCCTCAGGTAAGGCCAGTCGGGGCGGTCAGATGGTTTCTGGCGTGGTCAAAACCATGGGCAATATCTCAACGAGTTCAAAGAAAATCTCCGAAATCACAGCCGTTATTAACAGCATTGCTTTTCAGACCAATATTCTGGCGCTGAACGCAGCGGTTGAAGCGGCGCGGGCAGGAGAGCAGGGCCGTGGGTTTGCCGTGGTTGCCAGTGAGGTGCGCACGCTGGCAAGCCGCAGCGCTCAGGCGGCAAAAGAGATTGAGGGATTGATCAGCGAATCAGTCCGACTGATTGACCAGGGCTCCGGAGAAGTGGTCGCCGCGGGCAATACGATGACGGATATTGTCGATGCGGTAAAACGCGTCACCGACATTATGCTGGAAATTGCAGCGGCCTCTGATGAGCAGAGCCGGGGTATCGTCCAGGTGAGTCAGGCAATTTCAGAAATGGATAAGGTAACGCAGCAAAATGCTTCGCTGGTTGAAGAAGCCTCTGCCGCTGCGGCATCGCTGGAAGAGCAGGCGGCGCGCTTAACGGAAGCTGTTGGCACATTCCGTTTAACAGGGACAAGTGCTATTAAACGCGCGCCGGTGACGACAAAGCCTGACCATTCACGCCCGCAGGCGGCAACTGCCAGTGGCGATAACTGGGAAACGTTTTAACAATAAAATCAATTAAGGGACCTGATGGTCCCTTAATTTTTGGCATCAAAACGGCACGGTTTTGCGTATTGCGGCGATCAGGATCTGTGCGGCCTGAGAGAGCTGCACATCGACACGGGTAAGAATGCCGATGGGTTCACCCGCACCGTGGGTGGGTATCGGCAACGACACCAGCGTCGCCTGGCGTAAATCTTCTCTAACCGCGCCTGAAGGGACAAACCACACATAGTCATAATCGACCGTCAGTTGGCGGGAGAGCGATGCTGACAGCGTTTCAATACAGCCCGGCGGCATTTTGCAGCCCTGACTTTGCAACAACGCCTCTGCGTGCTGGCGAGGGGCGGTTCCTTTTGGTGAAACCACCACCGGCCACTCCATCACCCGACTCAGCGTGATGGTTTCCTGCAACAACGGGTGGTTAGGGCGCACGACCAGTTTGAGCGATTCCAGAAATAACAGCTCGTAGTTCAGACCAACCATCAATTCCGGATCGGCCATACGGCCAATGCCGAGATCAATTTCCCCTGACTTTAAACCCGCCAGGATCATGGGATTGCTCATGGTGGCAACCTGCAGCGTGGTCTCCATTTGCTGCTTATGGAACGGGCCAATGACCGCCGGCAGAATGCCCAGGGCCGCGGTGGGTAAGGCGCCAATCCGTACGACATCCGTCTGTGACTCTTCGCGCTGGTTTAAGGCTTGTCCGGCGGTGTTGAGCGCATCCAGCACTCTGACTGCGTGGGTAAGAAACTGTTCTCCGGGCAGCGTTAATTGTGCGCCAAGGCGACCACGCTCAAAGAGCCGGGTACCGGTCAGTTGCTCCAGTTCATTCAGCGTTTTGGAGAGGGCTGGTTGGCTCAGGTTAAGGGTCTCAGCCGCGCGGCCCAACGTTCCCTGCTGTGCAACGGCGACAAAAGTATGAAGGTGGCGCAAGCGAATGCGCTGATTGAACAGAACATTTTTTTCCATAAGCGATGTTAAAAACAGAGTTGTATCGGTGACAAGTGAAGTTGTTTGATTTTGATAACTTGATAGCAAAATATTATTAACATTTATCCTATTTTACTTACAACTGATTTATTTTGCTTATGTTTTGTACAGCGCCACCGGGTGGTGGGATCATGGAAAGAATCCGTCCAGTCGATATACTTTCGTTATTGTTTGCTTTTGAACCATTCTCTTCACAAGGCACTGATTAATGATAGATGTAATAGGGCACCTTAACCCCGATAGCGATGCCATTTGTACCGCCGCCATGACGGCGCGTTGGCTTACTTTACGTGGCCAGCAGGCGACGGCATGGCGTCTGGGCGAACCTAACCGCGAAACGCAATTTATCTTTGAGCATGCGGGACTGACGATGCCCGAACGGCTGACGTTTGAACTGACCGATCGTGATGTGTGGCTGGTCGATTTCACCGAGCCTGCCCAGGGGCCGGCATCGCTGGCTGAAAGTAACGTCGTGGGAATTATCGATCATCACCGACTCGGTGGATTAGTCACTCGTCTGCCACCTGAAGTATGGGTGAAGCCAGTCGGCAGTAGCGCGACGCTGTTATGGCAACTGATGACGGAAGAGGAGCGCAGCCAGTTGTCTGCCGCTGAGGCCGTTTTATTGCTGGGTGCCGCATTGAGTGACACTGTCACGCTTCGTTCGCCAACGACCACCTCTGACGATCGCCTGGCGGTGGAGGCCCTGGCCCAAAAAACCGGTGTGGATCTCGAGGCGTTTAGTCGCGACCTGCTGTCTGCTAAAACAAGCGTGGAAGGCATGAGCGCTCGCGAGCTTCTGCAGAAAGACATTAAAACCTTCACCATTCATGGACATTCGGTTTGTGTGGCGCAGCTTGAACTGTATGCGCTGCAACAGGTGGATGCGGTGCTGGACGATCTCCGTCTGGAAATGGCGCGCTATGCAGAGGAAAAGAATGCCGCTCTGGTTGTACTGATGCTCACCGATATCAATCTGGGCGACACCAGCCTGTGGTTTGCCGGTCCAGCGCTGTCAGACATCCCGCAGCCCTGTAAGGTGGAGGGGATGCTCAGCCGTAAAAAACAGATGTTGCCCTGGCTGGAAAGTCATTTAAAACCACGCCAGTAGATTCTGTTCACCGTCTGTAGGGGTGGGAAATTTACGCGGGGTCACACTTTGTAAATTCTTCCCACCGGAGTCAGCGGCGTTTTCTACACTCCAGGTAATATTCACTGGAGGCATGACATTATGGCGAACACCATCACGGCAGATGAGATTCGGGAACAATTTTCGCAGGCAATGTCAGCAATGTACCAGCAGGAAGTCCCGCAATATGGCACGTTGCTGGAACTTGTCGCTGATGTGAATCTGGCGGTACTGGAAAATAATCCTACGCTGCATGAAAAACTGGCGAATGCAGATGAGCTGGCCCGGCTAAACGTTGAGCGCCACGGCGCCATTCGGGTGGGCACTGCGCAGGAGCTTTCTACGCTACGCCGGATGTTTGCCATTATGGGCATGTATCCGGTGAGTTATTACGATCTCTCCCAGGCCGGTGTTCCCGTGCATTCCACCGCGTTTCGTCCCATTGACGATGCGTCGCTTTCGCGCAACCCGTTTCGGGTATTCACCTCGTTATTGCGGCTCGAATTAATCGAAAACGCCGCGCTACGGCAAAAAGCCGCGGAGATCCTCGCGAAACGCGATATTTTCACCCGTCGTTGTCACGAACTGCTGGATGAGTTTGATGTGCAGGGCAGTTTTACGCCTGAGCAGGCGCAGGAGTTTGTGCAAGAAGCGCTGGAAACTTTCCGCTGGCATCAGCATGCCACGGTCGATGAGGCGACCTATCACGCATTGCACAATGAGCACCGGCTGATTGCTGATGTGGTGTGTTTCCCTGGGTGTCATATCAACCATCTGACGCCGCGTACGCTGGATATCGACCGGGTTCAGTCGATGATGCCGGAGTGCGGCATTGAACCCAAAATACTGATTGAAGGGCCACCGCGCCGCGAGGTGCCCATTTTATTGCGTCAGACCAGTTTTAAAGCGCTGGAAGAGCCGGTGTTATTTGCCGGTGAAATGCGTGGCACTCACACGGCGCGTTTTGGTGAAATCGAACAGCGCGGCGTGGCCCTGACGCCGAAAGGCAGAGCATTGTACGACGAATTGCTGAATAAAGCGGGAACGGGAAAAGACAACCTGACACATCAGCTGCATTTGCAGGAGGTGTTCAAAGCATTCCCGGACAGCGAATTTCTGCTGCGCCAGCAGGGGCTTGCCTGGTTCCGCTACCGGCTGACGCCGTCGGGCGAGGCGCATCGACAGGCGATTCGCCCGGATGACGACCCGCAGCCGCTCATTGAGCGGGGCTGGCTGGTTGCTCAACCCATTACCTACGAAGATTTTTTACCGGTGAGCGCCGCGGGGATTTTCCAGTCTAATCTGGGGAATGAAACTCAGGCCCGTAGCCACGGTAATTCCAGCCGCGACGCGTTTGAACAGGCGCTGGGTTGTGCGGTTTATGATGAGTTTGCGCTGTATCAGGAGGCGCAAGATCGCAGTAAACGGCGGTGTGGTTTACTTTAATTGAATTTACATGGGATTCGGTCTGTTCCCATCGACATAAAATATTTTCGATTTTGTACAGATAATCGGCGACCAACAATTGGATTATTAATGAATTTTGTCTAGAGTGAGCGGTCAGAAATGTGCACTCTCTTGCCGCTGATTATGGCCGGCGCGGGACCATTTACACGACCAGAAGGACTTACTTTCAGGCATGAATCGCAGACGATTTATTAAAGGTTCAATGGCAATGGCCGCCGTGTGCGGAACCAGTGGTATTGCATCACTCTTTTCCAGCGCCGCCTTTGCGGCAGAGTCTGACATTGCAGACGGAAAAACCGTACGTTTTGATTTTTCCGTTCTGCAATCGATGGCCCATGACTTAGCACAGAAGCCCTGGGGCGGCGCACCGCGCGCGTTACCTGACACGCTGGCCAAACTGACGCCTCAGGCCTACAACAGCATTCAATATGACGCAGAGCAGTCTCTGTGGAACAATGTTGAAAATCGTCAGCTTGATGCGCAGTTCTTCCACGTGGGGATGGGCTTTCGTCGCCGTGTACGCATGTTCTCGGTTGATGGCAGCACGCATATGGCGCGCGAAATCCACTTCCGCCCGGAACTGTTTAAATACAATGATGCGGGTGTGGATACCAAACAGCTGGAAGGGCAGACTGACCTCGGGTTCGCCGGGTTCCGCGTGTTTAAAGCGCCAGAATTAGCCCGTCGCGATATCGTTTCTTTCCTGGGCGCCAGCTATTTCCGCGCCGTGGATGACACCTATCAGTACGGTTTATCGGCCCGCGGTCTGGCGGTAGATACCTACACCGACAGCAAAGAAGAGTTTCCTGATTTCACCTCTTTCTGGTTCGAAACGGTCAAACCGGGCGCAACCTCCTTTACCGTGTATGCGCTTCTCGATAGCCCCAGCGTAACCGGTGCATTTAAGTTCGTGATCCACTGCGAGAAAACGCAGGTGATCATGGATGTACAAAACCACATCTATGCGCGCAAAGACATCAAGCAGCTCGGTATTGCACCGATGACCAGCATGTTTAGCTGCGGCAACAACGAACGTCGGATGTGTGACACCATTCACCCGCAAATTCATGATTCCGACCGTCTGGCGATGTGGCGGGGCAATGGCGAGTGGATCTGCCGCCCGCTGAATAACCCGCAAAAACTGCAGTTCAACGCCTATACCGATAACAACCCGAAAGGGTTTGGCTTGCTGCAGCTCGATCGCGACTTCTCCCATTACCAGGATATCATGGGCTGGTACAACAAGCGTCCGAGCCTGTGGGTCGAACCGCGTAACCAGTGGGGCAAGGGGACTATCGGCCTGATGGAGATCCCGACGACCGGCGAAACGCTGGATAACGTCGTCTGCTTCTGGCAGCCTGAAAGGTCGATCAAAGCGGGCGATGATCTGGAATTCAAATATCGCCTGTACTGGAGCGCACAGCCGCCGGTGCGTTCACCGCTGGCTCGCGTGATGGCGACCCGAACAGGCATGGGCGGCTTCCCGGAAGGATGGGCGCCGGGCGAGCACTACCCGGAAAAATGGGCGCGACGTTTTGCTGTTGATTTCGTCGGTGGCGATCTAAAAGCCGCCGCGCCGAAGGGTATTGAACCGGTGATTACGCTCTCCAGCGGTGAAGCGAAACAGATTGAGATCCTTTACGTGGAACCTATCGACGGTTATCGCATTCAGTTTGACTGGTATCCGACCACTGACTCAACCGATCCGGTAGATATGCGTATGTTCCTGCGTTGTCAGGGCGACGCCATCAGTGAAACCTGGCTGTATCAGTACTTCCCGCCAGCGCCGGATAAACGTCAGTACGTTGACGACCGCGAGATGCGTTAATCACTCCCTTTACGGCTCTCCGAATGGGGAGCCGTATCTGTAATCCTCTTCACAACCATTCTGTACACTATTTACTCGATCCCGTTCGCATTTTTCTGTAAGTCAAGTGGGTACTCTGGAGGTGTGTATTTCTTATACACGTCCTTTTCCACTAACAGGGAGAAAGTATGTTTCCAGAATACAGAGACCTTATTTCCCGACTGAAATCCGAGAACCCTCGCTTTCTGTCCTTATTCGAAAAACACAACAGCCTTGATCATGAGATCTCCAGACTGGAAGGTTCGGATGGTCGGGGGTATAGTTTGGACATTGTTCGCCTTAAGAAACAGAAACTCCACCTGAAGGAAGATCTGCTCAAAATATTGCAAAAAGAGAGTGTCAGTGAGAGCTAAGTAAAACGGCGCTTGCTGTGTAAAAGGGCTTCCAAAAGGGAGCCCTTCCTGTTTGAGGGGAACTCATCCAGAACGCACCTGCTTGTTGTCTTCAGATAATTGACATTTCGAACACCAGCGTCTCGCCTTCGTCACGTTAGTCTGTGTGTTTCATTGTTTACCGAGCAATACCATCCCATAACCTGAGGCAGATTTGCCACCTCTACAATTATGGAAATGACAGATAAAAAGTGGCTTCTGCGTCGGCTTTACCACCAGTTACTTCATTTTCAGTCTGAATATACTGTGCGCTAAACGGAAGGGATACCTGGGATTGTTGCACATCACTCACCTGTAGCGTGTAATCAGGTTGGTTAAATGTTATGGCATTCTTATTTTTATCAAGTATCTGGACCCCTAATCCTGTTGCTGAATTATCTTGATCTGTCAATTTTAATACTTTACTACTCCCATTTTGCGTATTACCTTCGAAACGTAATGCTACGCTAGTCCCTTCATCACAGGTGAGGTCAATATTAAAATCTACGGGGGTAGAGGTGGAGTTAATTCCTTTAAAGGTGGTTTCTGCATTGATACCAGAAGCTGGAGATAAGGAGACAGGAATATCAGGTGTATTAATATTACACGTAAGTGCCTTTATATCCAGAAACGTATTACTAAAAACCATAGAAAATCCAAGGAGATCATCCCACGAGATCCCCACATCACTAAAGCGTGAAAAGTCAATAGTACCACTATGTAGTTCACCGATAACTTGCACAATAATTCTGAAGTTTCCCTGTGTAGTGAAACTATTCCCTGCATGTGCAATGCTTCGTCTTTTCGGGTATTCTAAACAGTAGGTGCTTGGTTTATTATAAGACGATTTTAGATCGTAGTAGATTTTAATTCCTAAGCCAGAGTCTGAGCCATCAGTGAGTAGTAATTTATACAAACAAACATCGCCACCCACCTGAGGGGCAGGGAGTGTCGCAAATCCTTCGCTATAGTTCTGAGTGTCAGAATCACAAACTATATTGCCTGAGATTGTAGAGTGTTGATAATTATCATACAGAATGGTATTAACAGGAGTATTTTTATCAAGTGATGTTCCCAGAGTTAAATTCTCGAATGCAACTGTTGCGGGTCCACCGTTACTGAAGTTACATTCAGCATGGCAAAGTGACCAAGGGAAAATACTGGCTAAAAATAAAAGAAGTAATATTTTTCGGCGCATGTTGGTTTGTCTTGGTATTTTCATAATGTTAATCGCAATTGAGAGATGTAATTAATAGTTGAGTCGCGTTTTTCACATCGTGAAAAAGCGTCGGCAATAAAACAATTCGACAGGATTGATTAGCGGATTTACCCCATTTAACCAGCCAGGTTTGATTAGCCTGTGTACCGGAGAGATAAGCCTGTCCATGTTGTCCAACTAGCGTAGAAAATTGACCATCATCGGAGGTGACAACCGCCCCAAAGGGTATGTCTTTGCCCGCATGTGTTAGCGTCAGTAGCATTCTTTGACCGAGGCGCGGGGAAAAATTAGCGACGACCATCGCGCCTTCAGTGGGGATCACTTCCTGTACGGGATCCTGGATTTCAGCATCTGCCGGTAACGTTTGTGGATTGATCGCTACCCGGTTGCGTTGAAACGCTGAAGCATAAGGTACGATGGAATAACCCCGCCAGTCGGTGTAAATAGCGTTGCCACGGTTTACACCAAGTCCTTCAGTCTCGGGCGCGCGAATCAGAATTGAAGCATCACCAAGCGATTGTGCAAGCGTCACCCCATAAGGGTGAAGAACCATTGCTCCTTGAATACCATAGTTCAATCGTTGATAGTCATGACCGTAGCTCCAACCCCCATTGATCGTTCCTTTGCTGGTGCGGTAGCTCATAGAGGCATTTCCACCATAGCCTTGCCCCTGATTACCGTGACTTTGTTGCAGGTTATAGCTGAGATTATTATCTTTCAGAGCCGTACCGTTAAGCGCCACACTATTCAAAGAACGACCGTCATTACTGTTGTTATTGCTATAACTGACATGTGCTCCAGGTAACCATTTGTCCAGCGGTATGCTCATGGACAATGAGAATTGTTGATCGCTGCCCGTGTTATCGGGCATTTTTGTCAGCAGATAGCTGGCATTAAAGCTAATGTTCTTCCATGTATAGCTATACCCTACGTTCAGGCTGCGTTCTTTCCCTCCAAGCCCCCAGTAATCCTGCTGGTATCCTGATAAGTTGAGTTGACCAAACGAGGCCATGGTCTGGCTGATGGTAATTTGCAAACGACGATGGCGAGCATAGTTGTAGCGATATGAAAAAAGATCATCATCATCATCATCATCATCGTCCTGCTGTTGATTCAATGCTTCGTTGAATGTGTAGTAGTTGCGTGTTGAATAGCGGTATCCCGCAAGCGTCAGATTAGTGTCTGTAGGAGTAAAATTTTTAGAATATTGTACTCGATATGACTGGCCTGACTGATTTTCCTCATCGACCATATTGGTTTGTGACCAAGTGACGTCGGTGGAGAGTGATCCTAGCTGCTTGAGATCCAACCCAGTACCTAAAGCACCCGAACGGTAACTCCTGGCTCCTGTCGCCCCACCATATAGCGTAATTCCCCACGGTAAGCCGTAGATAAGGGTGCCTTGAGCAAATTCTGGTTCATCTGCGTTTCTATCTGAGGCGTGATATTTTCCGCCGACCAGACTGTAGGATATTGAGCCCTGGCGACGCATTACAGGTACAGAGGCCGACGCTTGAATATAAGTTTGCTCGCTACCGTCAGATTCTTTGACGGTGACCTCCATATCACCTCCGGAGGTGATTGGACTAACATCGTGTAGTTCAAAAGGACCTGGTGAAACATAACTCTGATAGATGACATAATTATTCTGACGAATTGTGACTTGCGCGTTAGTTCGGGCGACGCCACGAATGACTGGGGCAAATCCACGCATACTGTAAGGCAACATATTGTCGTTACTTTCCAGTTTTATGCCGCGAAACTGAAAGCTGTCAAATACATCAGAACCTGTCCAGCTATCACCCAAAGTGAGTTTGCTGGTTAATGCGGTAATATTACGCCACAGATAAGTGTCAACATTTTTCCAGTGTCCATCGCTATAATTGAGGTCATTACGTAACCGCCATGGCCCCAGATTTGCACCATTACTCAGACTGATATACTTATCATTTTCATTGCTATTGTCTTGCCAATTTTGCGCACCATTAAAATAATAATTGCTGAAAATCATCGGCAAGCCGTTATCCCACAATTGTGGATCAATAAACCCTGCAGCAGAGGCATTCATTGCAATTTGTGGCACAGACAGCGAAAGACGCAGTGATTCTTGTTGAAACTGCACTGAAGAAGATGGAATGTAATCTTCAATGTTTTCAACGGCAGCATCATCAGCGAGAGCGAGGAAAGCGGCGGAAGCTTTACTGTTGACCCCCATTGCAACGTAGTCTCTTTTAGTCAACATCGGGAGCAGTTTTTGACTTTTAGTATCGAAGGTAAAAGTAATGTCTTTACGAGAAATATGTTGATTATTCATATAAATATCAACGCGATATTTACCCGGTACCAAACCATTATTTTCATTAAAATGTTTAAGTGCTTCAAGCTCACTATCTGAAGCGCCTGATTCCAGTAACCGATAATTAAAAACCTCACGTGAGTAACTACTGTGCATCCAAGTTAACAGGATTACACTTGCGATTATATTAAGTGTAAATGTGCGCGTAGTTCTCATACTATTATCACTTTTCATGGTGCAGCATACTCACAATCTCAGTGAGTATATTTGGGTTTCTGTAGGCTATTTTTTCATCGGAAGTGTGGTGCCACCGTAATCATTAATGGCTGACCACTCAATTCTACTGTTATGAGGTAATGAACTAGTCAATAAATAACTCTGCTCACCAAATGGTGAGATCATCATTTTAATCGCGCCATTACCTTTAAAAGACACCGGCTTACCGTCTACAGATAGTGTACGAAAGGTGACAAAGTAAGGGGTTGGGTTGCTGGCGATGAGTTGATTATTCTTTATTTTAAATGTTAATCTCGTATATGCCGAATTAGCCGTACCAGGCAGATTGTCTGGGCGATAAAAAACCTTCAATTGATTCTGTACGGCAAACTGAAGTTGATTAGGGGTTTGAGCTGATTCTTCATCCATACCTGGAATTGATTTAACATTTAGCCAAAAAATAGACTCTCGATCGTCCGGTAGTTTCTGTGTAGCTGTAAAAATTAAACGAAAAAGACTGTTTTGCTGCGCATCAAGTTTGACCAATGGCGGCGTGACAACAAATGGGGTTTGTTTTTTGGTGTCATTTCCGAAGTCGCTGACCCAGGACTGGACAAGATACGAACGCGTTTTGTCCTGATTGCTAACTTCAATGGGAACCTCACGTGCAGATGAAGGATAAATGATTCGCGTTCCGCGAACGATGACCCCCGCATAAGCAGTGTTAATAATCAGTAAGCAAGATAATAGGAAAAGGGACTGTCTGTTCATGAGCATCACTTGAAATAGAGTAAAAAGAGGTGAATAAACATCCACCTCTGAGGGAGATGAATTAATAATAAGCGACGCGGTAATCAGCAGTTGCCTTACCGTAACCTTCGGTAATATTGGAAGCTGTTCTCACATATACAGCTTTGTAGTTAAAGCTGTGATTGCCATCACCGGTAGATGGACTTATGGAGGACAGCGAGACCGCACTGCTGCTTGCATCAGTCCGATCGGTGGTGAAGTTGATAGGTGTACTTTCGCTTTCGCGATAAATACGGATACCTACGCCACCAGCGGCGTCGCTGCCGCTATCAATCGCCAGGGCAGTTTTATCTGTTGCGTCAGTATTGTTGCCGCTAAATTCAAGGTTAACGCTACCTAGTTGAGAGGTACAACCGGTGAGATCAATATGGAAATTAGTCGCAGAATTTGCAGCCTCATTACCGATGGTAGCTCCGAAATCTGCAACGTCGACAGTTTGCAGGGTTACAGTTTGATCGTTTTGCCCCTCACTTGAACCCTGGACCAGATCACAGGTAGAAGCCGTAATTAAACCAGTAAAATGTACTTTACCTGCAGGTGTATCCGCATAACTTACAGAAGAAACACCTGCCAGCAACACAGAAAGTGCTGGGATAATAAATTTAGCTTTCATTTAATAAAATTCCTTTTTCTATTTAAAAAAATGAATAGTTTAGGGGGGTAATTAACCAATCCTATTGGTGTTTTGTATATTATATCTTATTGCGCGGTTTGTATTTGTACATATAATGAATTGTGATTTTAGAAAAATTAATTTGAATTAAATATTCATGGTGTTTTGTTAGGTGAATTATTCATTATGTAAATGATATTGGGGTTGATCATTGTTAAATATAATTCCCTTGGTATACAAAGTTTTAATTTACTAACCAATTGTTTTAATTGCGCGATCAATTGCTGCGGCTCGCGGAAAAACCTTGCGTTTGTTAATTTTTTGGTGTCTGTTTTTTTATAAAGCATGAATATCCAGACTGCCTAAATTAAATGAGAAAATGGATTTATTGAGTCGAACTATCTTCTGGCCTTCTGATAAACATTCAGCATACTATACTTTTTGTGCCCCACGACACACTCTCTAGCTGAGCTGGAGGGCCTCGTCGTTAATCGGGATGAGTAAACGACCGCAAAGGATAACAACATGTCAGAAGTGATTACCATCAATGACACGCTGGAACTGCGTGCCGTAGAAGAGCAACACGTCACGCCTCTGCATCAGTTGGTGCTTAAAAATAAAAGCTGGCTCCAGCAGTCGCTGAACTGGCCGCAGTTTGTTGCGTCTGAGGAGGACACCCGCAAGAATGTGCAGGGCAATATGATGTTGCACCAGCGCGGTTACGCCAAAATGTTCCTGATTTTTGCTCAAGAAAATGTGGTCGGGGTTATCTCGTTTAACCAGATAGAACCGCTGAACAAAGCGGCTTATATCGGCTACTGGCTGGATGAGGAGCATCAGGGTCAAGGCATCATGTCCCAGGCGCTACAGGCCTTAATCCATCATTATTCGCAGCGTCAGGAGATTCGCCGCTTCGTGATTAAATGTCGCGTAGAAAACGTTGAGAGCAACCAGGTGGCTCTACGTAATGGCTTCCAACTGGAAGGATGTATGCAACAGGCGGAATTCCTTAATGGTGATTACTATGATGTGAATCTCTACGCCCGCATCATTGATGGCTCTTCAGAATAAACCTGCGATAGGCGTGCGCGTAATGCGCTGTTCACCGTTAATCACTTTCGGTCCGCGTAGGTGAATGGTATCGCCATCAAACGCCTGGATATGCGCCTGACCGGTTATCTCAATGTGATGCTCGATCAGCACTTCGCCCAGCACGCAGACGTGGCCTTCAATCAGGATGTGGTCGTCTAACTGGAGCGGTCCACCGCGTAATTGCGCATGGCCGCCGACCAGCACGTGGTGTTTCAGCACGCAGTTACCTTCAACTATCGCGTGCTCCGCCACCTGCGAGCTGTAGCGTAGGGTAGGTATGGCATCTTCTTCACTCCCGGCGACGACGCGCGCATATCCATAGACTTTGGCGCAATCGCAAATCCAGACATTGTTCTCTTCATTACCTTCCACCTGTGCGAAATCAAAAACTTCCGCCCGATGTTCAATAAAGGCATAGTTGATTTTCGCATCGCCATAGATCTGCGCCTGATGCACCACTCGTGAGTGGCTGACAAAAGCCCGATCATAAATTTGCAGGAACTGGTCGCTTTCACGGGTTAGCCCCCTGGCGGCGATGATTTCAGAGTCACACACCACGCGCGCATCACCAAAGACAAGGCACTCGCCGCGAACCACAGAACCCTGAATGGTGACGTTGTCACGTATTTGCGCATTATGACTGATTTCAGCCTGGTCAATCCACACGTCATCGCTAATTTGCGCGCCATCTCTGACCACGCTTGCCTGTGTAATGCGGGCGTTTCCTGTAATCGTCGCGCCGGAAAATGCGAGCGCGTTTTCATCGTAAATCCAGCAATCACCGCTTTGTGACAGCACGCTTTCATTGTCGATCCAGCCACCGGGCGTACCGGCCTGGACATCATTAAAATCAGTGAGCGCAATGATTTGGCGTAGTAATACGCTTTTTTTATTGCCATTATCCTGGTAACTAAAGGATCGAGACTCATCGCTGAGACGATATTTGGTCATAGCTCATTTCCATGTTGCGCACCTTAGTTAAACGTAGCAAAGTTTTCCGCACTGGCTAAATCAGCGGAAATTCCATAAAATGCATTTCAAATATACTTTAAAAAATAAACAAAATGAGTAAGAACAAGCAGAGTGAGCGGGTCCTCAATCTTCCGGCCGGTTATTTTGGCATGGTACTGGGCATCATTGGGATGGGGTTTGCGTGGCGTTATGCCAGTCAGGTGTGGCCAGTGAGTCACTTGATTGGCGACGGTTTAGTGATCCTCGCAATGGTCATTTGGGGGCTGCTGACGCTGGCCTTTCTTAGCCGTTTACTGCGATTTCCGCAGAGCGTATTGGCGGAAATTCGTCACCCGGTGATGAGCAGCTTTGTCAGTCTGTTTCCGGCCACAACGATGCTGGTCGCGATTGGTTTTGTCCCGTGGTATCGACCGCTGGCGATTGGGTTGTTCAGCATTGGCGTGGTGATACAGCTGGCCTACGCCGCCTGGCAAACGGCAGGGTTGTGGCGTGGATCGCATCCAGAGGAAGCCACCACGCCGGGTCTGTATCTGCCGACCGTCGCCAATAACTTTATCAGTGCAATGGCCTGTGGCGCACTGGGTTTCAACGACGCAGGATTGGTGTTTTTGGGCGCCGGGGTTTTTTCCTGGCTCAGTCTGGAGCCGGTGATTCTGCAACGTTTACGTAGCTGCGGTGAGTTGCCTGCGGTGTTACGTACTTCACTTGGCATTCAACTGGCGCCTGCGCTGGTCGCCTGCAGCGCCTGGCTTAGCGTCAACGGCGGCGAGGGCGATACGTTAGCCAAAATGTTGTTCGGCTATGGTCTGCTGCAACTTTTGTTCATGCTACGGCTCATGCCGTGGTATTTGTCACAGCCATTTAATGCGTCTTTCTGGAGCTTCTCGTTTGGCGTGTCGGCTCTGGCAACAACAGGGCTGCATCTGGGCCACGGTAGCGAGTCAGGATTTTTTCATACGCTGGCGATCCCACTGTTTATTTTTACCAATTTTATCATTGCATTATTACTGGTACGTACGTTTGCATTGCTGATGCAGGGGAAACTGCTCATCCGCACGGAGCGTGCTGCATTACTGAAATCTGAGGATAAATAATGACCCTTTGCGACGAAAACTACTTTACTGAGAAATACGATTTAACTCGTACGCATTCCGATGTTGTTGAAGCGGCAAAAATTGTTAAGCCAGGTAAAACGTTAGACCTGGGCTGCGGTAACGGTCGTAACAGCCTGTACCTTGCGGCAAACGGTTATGACGTGACAGCATGGGATAAAAATCCCATGAGCATCGCTAACCTTGAGCGTATCAAAGCGGCGGAAGGGCTGACCAATCTGCACGCGAACGTCGCGGATCTCAACGCATTACGCTTTGATGGCGAATATGATTTTATTCTTTCTACCGTTGTGCTGATGTTCCTTGAAGCCAAAACTATCCCTGGCCTTATTGAAAATATGCAGCGTTGCACTAAACCGGGCGGATATAACTTAATTGTCGCGGCGATGGATACCGATGATTTTCCGTGTACCGTGGGGTTCCCGTTCGCGTTTAAAACCGGAGAATTGCGCAACTATTACAGCGGATGGGATCTGCTGAAATATAACGAAGACGTGGGTGAACTTCATCGTACGGATGAAAACGGTAATCGAATTAAACTGCGCTTTGCCACAATGCTGGCACGCAAAACTGCCTGAACCTCCCGCCTGGGTTAACTCTTTCTGCGCTCAGCATTTTTTGTGCCGGGCGTAGAGAGAAAATTGTGCGGTGTTTACCATTTTTAGTACATCCAAAATGAAACGGTTTTGCTATCCTTTTTAAGCATCATTGCGAAAACTAAAGGGATCGTTTCATGCGTACTCAAACTTTATTTAAAGTTGCAGTGCTTACTGGCTTGTTGGCATTATCCGGCTGTGCGTCAAAAGTGACCGCGCCGGATAAATATTCTGGGTTTTTAAAAAATTACTCTGATTTGAAGGAAACACAATCAGCATCGGGACAAACCGTACTCCGTTGGGTTGATCCGAGCTACAACGAATCCAAATATGACAACATTGTATATAACCCGGTAACGTATTATCCGGTTCCTAAACCTACCACGCAGGTAGGGCAGCAGGTTCTTGATCAACTGCTGACCTACACCAATACCCAGTTGAAATCCGCCATCAGCAAGCGTAAGCCCCTGGTTACTACCCCTGGGCCACGTAGCCTGATTTTCCGCGGAGCGATTACCGGTGTTGCAACAAGCAAAGAAGGTCTGCAGTTCTATGAAGTGATCCCGGTTGCGCTACTCGTTGCGGGAACACAAATGGCAACGGGTCACCGTACCATGGATACCAACCTCTATTTCGAGGGTGAGTTGATTGATGCTGCGACCAATAAACCGGTAATTAAAGTTGTACGTAAGGGTGAAGGTAAAGATCTGAGCAACGAAAATACGCCGATGACATTCGAAACGTTGAAGAAAGTTGTTGATGACATGGCGACGGATGCCACCATGTTTGACGTGAACAAAAAACCACAATAATAATCAACGCACCATCTCAGGATGGTGCGTTTTTTTATGCCACCCGGCGTCGATAGAATAGTTTACCCATCAGCACTTCTGGTCGGGCAAACATCACCATATTCCCCAGTAAAATCAATACTAATCCGGCAATAGAGTTAACTTGCCAGACGTATCCTTCATACAATGTTGACAGCGTTAGCGCAACCAGCGGGAAAAGCAGGGTGCTGTATGCCGCCCTACTGGGACCAATGCGACCTACCAGTGTGAAATAAGCGCCGAAAGCAATCACTGAGCCAAAAATAGCCAGATATAACAGCGCGCTGAGATAGCTGAATGTCCACTGTGGCGTAAAATTGTCCCCGCGCATCAGCGCAATGGCAGCGATCAACAGCGTGCCGTACAGCATGGCCCAACTGTTGGTCGTTAACACTTCCAGCCCTTTTTTCTGGTGACGCATGCTGATCATATTACCCAATGAGAAACCGAAGGTTCCAAGGGCGCTTAAGCCGATACCCAGCAGCAAGGAATGATTGAATCCGCTGTTGAGCAAATCCTGCCAGAACAGAGTCACAATGCCCGTCAGTCCAAGACCGGCTGCTATATAGAAACGCAGCGGTGGTTTTTGCCCAAAAAAGATGAAGCTATTGACCGCATTGAACAGGACGGCCATTGAGAAAATCACCGACTCCAGGCCGGTATTAATCCAGGCCGCAGCCGTATAAAAACACCAGAAGTTGAAGCAAAAAACGCATCCACCCTGTAACAGACAAAACAGATGATCGCGACCAGACAGTTTGCGTAATTTACCGCTAACCAGCAGGATCACTATCATCAGCGAACTGGCAACGGCGAAGCGCCAAAAGATAGAAACCGGCGCAGAAACCGGGCCCTGCTGCAAATAAATCGCAATCCATGTCGTTCCCCAAATTACCACCACCAGGCAGTACAACAGTGCGTTCATACAACTCTCTCTTTTTTGGATTCAGGTTCACACTGTGTCATGTCTGGCGGCAGGAGGCTTTCATCGGTTTGCGGCGGACTTGCAAAATCTTGCGCTTTTTTAGCGTAAAAGCGAAAAGGAAGCTGTTAACAATATGTGGCTGTTATAGACTGAAAGCCTGCTAACTTATTTTGAATGTGATGGTATGCCTCAGCCCTACGATGCCTTTGAAAACTTACGCAAACATAATGCCGTGCTGCATGAATCGGTTGCGTTACATTCAGGGATCCAACTGGCGGCCTGGTCAAACAAGCGCGATACTATCACCCAGTATTGCGATCACCATACGCTCAGTTTATATATCGCGGATGGCTACGAGAGTTACCACAAAACGGCGGGGGGCTGGAAGAATGGCGGCGGACCGGACCGTTTTTGCCTGATGCCGAAAGAGAGCGAGTCAAGTTGGGATATCCGCGACGATCTTTCCTTTGTTCATCTCTATTGTACCGACGAACATCTGCGCGAAGTGGGGGAAAAAGTCTGGGATAAAAGCCCCTATAGCTTCACGCTGGACGAGCACACGTTTGGCAGTGACCCGGGGATCACGGCGGTTTACCGTCAGTTTCTGCTTGATAACGACTGGCAGCAACCGGCCAATCACCTCACACTCAGCGCGGCATCTTCGCTACTGTTAACGCATCTGATCCAGCATTACAGCAACGTTCAATGGCGACTGCCCACCGTCACCGGGGGACTCGCGCCCGTCACCTTGCGTAACGTGCTGGCCTATATTGACGCGCATCTGGCGTACCCAATCACCCTGAACGATCTGGCTAGCGAGGCGGCGCTTAGCGAATTCCATTTTGCCAGAATGTTTCGCCAGTCGATGAATATGGCACCGCATCAGTACGTGATGCAACGTCGTATGGCGCTGGCGCAGCATCTGGTCTGTTACACTTCACGCAGTTTGTCAGATATTGCGATGACCTGCGGATTCAGTTCGGCAAGCCATTTTAGTAACCGGTTTAAACAGGTAACCGGTAAAACGGCAACGCAGCTACGTGCGGCGAAATAACGTCAACACGGCGTAGCAGATACCGCCGACGACCAGCCCCCAGAATGCAGATCCAACCCCCAATAACGTCAGGCCGCTGGCCGTGACCAAAAACGTAACGATGGCTGCGTCGCGTTCCGCTTCATTATGCAACGCCTGATACAAACTACCGCTAATTGTCCCGAGCAAGGCCAGACCGGCCAGCATCTGGATCCAGCTTACGGGTAGTGCCGCCATTAGTCCTGTGACTGAACCGCCAAACACCCCTGCCAGAAGATAGAAGACGCCAGCCGCGGCGGCGGCGAGCCAGCGTCGTTTGGCATCAGGATGCGCTTCGGGACTTTGGCAAATTGCGGCGGTTATGGCGGCAATGCAGATGGAGTAGACACCAAACGGCGAAAACAGCAGCGCCAGCAGGCCGGTAAAGATAATGAGCGGTGAAACGGGTAATGAATAGCCCGACGCATTCATAGTGGCAATACCTGGGGCATTTTGCGAAGCCATGGTAACCAGAAACAGCGGCAGCGCAATGCTGATACTGTGGGCAAATGAAAAGTGTGGGGCAATAAACGCAGGCATGACCGGCGATAAATTCACTCCGCTTGTGACAATGTCACCTTTTATTAGCGCGATAGCGATACCCGCCAGCATCGCGGCGATCGTCGCGTACCGTGGGGCTGTGACTTTAAATACCAGCCATGCCACCAGCATACTACCGCACAAAATAAGCTCACTGTTGAGGCTATTAAAGGCCTGCAGACCAAAGCGCAGCAGGATCCCGGCCAGCATGGCTGATGCCAGTGAGTGGGGGATTATTTTCATCAGACGGGCAAACAATCCGGTTATGCCGCACAGCACGATCAACGCATTAGCCACGATAAAAACGCCGATAGCATCCTGAATCGATACCCCGTGCAGACCCGTAACCAGCAGCGCGGCGCCAGGTGTTGACCAGGCCGTGAGCACAGGAGCGCGATACCATAACGTCAGCGCCAGCGTACTGACGCCCATTGCAATCCCCAGTGCGGTCATCCAGCCCGCGATTTGATCGGTGGTCGCACCTGCGGCCAGGGCCGCTTGCCAGATAATGGCAGCCGAGCTGGCGTAACCGACCAGGACAGCCACAAACCCCGATAATACGGTGGGCAGTGGGATGGAAAATGCGCGCATAGTCACTCCGTGTGCGTTATAACGGTCAATCAATGTAGCACTGTGCGTTATAGCGTACAAGTGCTAAGCTGTAGCCTTGAGAAAGGAGAGTCAGGAAGGCGAAAAATGGAAAACTTAACCCACTATCTGGCCACAACGCTCCGCACGCTACGTCACCAGCGGGAATGGAGCCTGTCACGTTTGGCGGAGGAAACCGGCGTGTCAAAAGCCATGTTGGGGCAGATTGAGCGCAACGAATCCAGCCCAACGGTGGCGACATTGTGGAAAATTGCCACCGGACTGAACGTGCCATTCTCGACGTTTATTTCACCGCCAGAGTCAGACGGCGCACCAACATTCGATCCCCAGCAGCAGTCGATGGTCGTCACGCCATTGTTTCCGTGGGACCCACAGCTGTGCTTCGATCATTTTTCGATACAGCTGGCACCTGGCACACTCAGTGAATCGACTCCGCATGAAACCGGCGTTATAGAGCACGTGGTGGTGATAAATGGGCTGCTGGATATGTGTATTGAGGGGCAGTGGCGCACCATGAAATCCGGCGAGGGGGTGCGTTTTGCGGGAGACAGGGCGCATAGCTACCGTAACAGTAGCGAACAAACGGTTCACTTTCATTCCCTGATCCATTACCCGCGCGGTTAATCGGGAAAACTATTCCGAAAAGCCGCGCTTGTGACTACAATAGCCGCCATTTTTACCACTTGTGGATGGTAACAACTGTATGCGCCAGCAGCCTCATCACCTTGAATTGTTAAGCCCGGCCCGGGATACCGCCATTGCACGTGAAGCCATTTTGCACGGCGCTGACGCCGTTTACATTGGCGGACCGGGTTTTGGCGCGCGTCATAACGCCAGTAACAGCCTGAAAGATATCGCCGAACTGGTGCCGTTTGCGCATCGTTACGGGGCGAAAATCTTTGTGACGCTAAATACAATCTTGCATGATGATGAGCTGGAGCCCGCACAGCGATTAATTACCGATCTGTATCAGACCGGCGTTGATGCCCTGATTGTGCAGGATATGGGGATTCTGGAGCTGGATATTCCTCCCATTGAGCTGCACGCCAGCACCCAATGTGATATTCGCAGCGTCGAGAAGGCGAAGTTTCTTTCTGACGTCGGATTCACCCAAATTGTCCTCGCGCGCGAACTGAGCCTTGAGCAAATAAACGCCATCCATCAGGCTACGGATGCGACTATTGAATTTTTCATTCACGGTGCGCTGTGCGTCGCCTATTCAGGCCAGTGTTATATTTCACATGCGCAAACCGGACGTAGCGCTAACCGCGGTGACTGTTCTCAGGCTTGTCGCCTGCCGTATACCCTGAAAGACGATCAGGGGCGCGTGGTGTCCTATGAAAAACATCTGCTGTCGATGAAAGATAACGATCAGACCGCCAACCTCGGCGCGTTGATTGACGCAGGCGTGCGCTCCTTCAAAATTGAAGGGCGCTATAAAGACATGAGCTATGTGAAGAATATTACCGCGCATTATCGTCAGATGCTGGACGCCATAATTGAAGAGCGCGGCGATCTTGCCCGTTCTTCAGCCGGGCGTACCGAACATTTCTTTACTCCATCCACGGAAAAGACCTTCCATCGCGGCAGCACCGATTATTTTGTGAATGCCCGTAAAGGGGATATCGGCGCATTCGACTCACCAAAGTTCATCGGTCTGCCGGTTGGCGAAGTCCTGAAGGTGGCAAAAGATCATCTCGATGTTGAGGTAACAGAACCGCTGGCCAACGGGGATGGTCTGAACGTGTTAATCAAGCGTGAGGTCGTCGGATTTCGCGCCAACACCGTTGAAAAAACGGGGCACAATCGTTATCGGGTGTGGCCGAATGAAATGCCCGCCGACCTGCACAAAGTGCGCGCCAACCATCCGCTGAACCGCAATCTCGATCATAACTGGCAGCAGGCGTTGACCAAAACCTCCAGCGAACGCCGCGTCGCGGTCGATATTGAGCTGGGCGGCTGGCAGGAACAGTTGATCCTGACGCTCACCAGTGAGGAGGGGGTGAGTATCACCCATACGCTGGACGGCCAGTTTGAGGAAGCGAACAATGCAGAAAAAGCGTTGAGCAACCTACAGGATGGCCTGGCAAAACTGGGACAAACGCTGTATTACGCCCGTAATATTCAGGTGAATCTGCCGGGAGCATTGTTCGTGCCTAACGGTCAACTGAATCAGCTGCGACGTGAAGCGGTCGACATGCTGGATGCCGCTCGTTTGCAAAACTATCAGCGCGGTCGCCGTAAACCGGTTGCCCAGCCGGCGCCGGTTTACCCGCAAACGCATCTGAGCTTTCTGGCTAACGTCTACAACCATAAAGCGCGAGAGTTTTATCACCGTTATGGCGTGCAGTTGATTGATGCCGCCTATGAGGCGCATGAAGAAAAGGGCGATGTGCCGGTGATGATCACCAAACATTGCCTGCGTTTTGCATTTAACCTGTGTCCGAAACAGGCGAAAGGAAATATCAAAAGCTGGAAAGCCACGCCGATGCAGTTGGTTAACGGCGATGAGGTCCTGACGCTGAAATTTGATTGCCGACCGTGCGAAATGCACGTGATCGGCAAGATGAAACATCACATTCTGAAGATGCCGTTGCCGGGCAGCGTGGTGGCTTCCGTCAGCCCTGAAGAACTGCTGAAAACGTTGCCAAAGCGTAAAAGCTAACGGTTAGCTCTGATGTGTATCGGGTTTGCGTGATTTTTGCCAGTAATGGTGTTCGCGAAGATCGGCGGCGGATTCTTCCGCCGTCATTCGTAGTTCATCGCTGTCGGCTGTGTGTCGTAATAAGTGATCGGCATCCTGCACCTGAAGATATTCATGTCCCTGATTAGTAGCGAGAAGCTGACCGGAAAAAAGCGCGCTGGCCAGCAATAACACCGTTAACCCTTTCTTAAACATCATGCACCCTCTGGTACGTTAGCTGCGGAATTGACGATAATTTCGCCAGGTGACTATTCAATATTTTAATCGGGTTAATGACAATCTCTGTTTTGTCATTTCGATGTTTTTTACATTTTTGTTTAGATAACGTTGGGATTTGTCACAACCGGGCAGTGCAGCGCTGCCCGGTTGTTATCAGGGAGAGAATCAGGATTTAAATCCGGCGGCCGTCATCAGGAGACGAAAGAACATACCAACGGCGGCCAGGGCCAGCACGCTGCCGCCCCAGAGGATCACCAGCCACATCAGGCGTTTCCAGATTGTCTGTTGCATCAATGATACCCCTCACCATGTTGAACTTTGCCGCGGAAAACGTAGTAGCTCCAGAAGGTGTACACCAGGATTATCGGGATAATCAGCAGCGCGCCAACCAACATAAAGCCCTGACTCTGCGCCGGAGCTGCCGCCTGCCACAGCGTAATGGACGGTGGAATGATGTGGGGCCAGATACTGATCCCCAGCCCGCTGAACCCGAGAAAAATCAGCCCCAGCGTCAATACAAAAGGCAGCGTATGGCTGTTTTGCTGACCCAGCGAACGCCACAGCCAGAGGCTAATCAGCGCAACCAGGAGCGGAACCGGCATCAGGAACCACAGATTGGGCAGGCTAAACCAACGATCGGCAATGGCGCTGTGCGCCAGCGGCGTCCACAGGCTGATAATGGCAATAACAACCAGCATCGCCAGCAGCAGTTTTCTTGCCACGCAGCGCATTTTATCCTGCAACGGATTTTCGCTTTTCATCACCAGCCATGTTGCCCCCAACAGGGCGTAGGCTACAACCAGGCCCACGCCGCAGAACAGGGTAAAGGGGGTCAGCCAGTCGAAAGGACCGCCGCTGTAGCTGCGTCCGGTGACGGAAAATCCATTGAGTACGGCACCGACCACAATACCCTGAGTGAATGTCGCGAGGATTGAACCGCCGAGAAAAGCTTTATCCCAGAATGGTCGATGCACCGGCGTGGCTTTGAAGCGAAACTCAAACGCGACGCCGCGAAATATCAGGCCGATGAGCATCAGGGTCAACGGGATCGTCAGCGCATCGACAATCACCGCATAGGCCAGGGGAAAAGCGCCGAATAATCCGGCGCCACCCAACACCAGCCAGGTTTCATTACCGTCCCATACCGGGGCGACGCTGTTGACCATCACATCGCGGTCATCCGCATCCGAAATCGCAGGGAATAAAATACCGATCCCGAGATCAAAACCGTCCATCACGATATACATCAGCGTGGCGAACACGATAATTACAAACCAGATAACTGATAAATCGATACCCATTAGCGGTGTGCCTCCGGTTGAGAATCGAGAACGACAGCAGAAAGCGGCCGCGCCGGCGTGCCTGTTGGTGGAATGGTCGGCTCATCTTCCTGTGGTCCTTTGCGGATCAGGCGGATCATGTAGCTGTAACCCACGCCAAACACCGAGCTATACACCACAAAGAAAGACAGTAGGCTGATGCTCATATGTAAATCACCATGTGCGGAAACCGCATCCGCCGTACGTTGCAAACCGTAAACCACCCACGGCTGACGGCCAACTTCGGTGGTCACCCAGCCAGCAAGGATGGCAATCAGACCGGAGGGGCCCATCCACAATGCAAAACGCAGGAAAGGACGTGAGGTGTATAGCCGCTGCTTATAACGCAGCCACAGGGCAAACGCGCCCAGCAGGATCATCAGCATGCCTAACCCTGCCATAATGCGAAACGACCAGAACACGATGGTGGAATTGGGCCTGTCTTCCTTCGGAAATTCTTTTAACGCCGGGACCTGTTTATCCAGACTATGAGTCAGGATCAGGCTGCCCAGCGCCGGGATTTCCAGCCCATAGCGGGTGCGCTCCTGCTCCATATCCGGCCAGCCGAACAACAGCAGCGGGGTCGGTTCACCGGGCGGATTTTCCCAGTGTCCTTCAATCGCCGCAATTTTTGCAGGCTGATGCTTCAGCGTATTCAACCCGTGCATATCGCCAATTAAGGCCTGCAGCGGAGCGACGATTAACGTCATCCACAGCGCCATTGAAAACATAGCGCGAATTGCTGGCGTGCTATTACCGCGCAATAAATGCCATGCGGCTGATGCCGCGACAAACAGCGCGCTGCTCAGGAAGGCGGCAACGGACATATGCAGCAAACGATAAGGGAATGACGGATTGAAAATCACGGCGAACCAGTCGACGGGAACGACTTGCCCGTTAACAATTTCATAGCCCTGTGGCGTTTGCATCCAGCTGTTGGAGGCGAGGATCCAGAAGGTAGAAATAATAGTACCCAGCGCAACCATACAGGTCGCGAAGAAGTGAAGCCCTGGGCCAACCCGATTCCAGCCAAACAGCATTACCCCGAGGAAGCCTGCTTCGAGGAAGAAGGCGGTTAATACTTCATAGGTCAGCAGCGGCCCGGTGATGCTACCGGCGAACTCAGAAAAACCACTCCAGTTCGTGCCGAACTGATAAGCCATCACCAGCCCGGAAACCACGCCCATACCAAAGTTTACGGCGAATATTTTCGACCAGAAATGGTATAGCGAGCGCCAGGTCGGATTTTTCGTTTTTAACCATAACCCTTCGAGCACCGCCAGATAACTGGCGAGGCCAATGGTAATCGCCGGAAAGATGATGTGAAAGGATACCGTAAACGCGAACTGGATCCTCGCCAGGTGAAACGCGTCAAGACCGAACATGCTTAGCTCCGCAGGCAAAATTGATTTAGCGCAATTCTAAGGCTGCGAAGCAATGGAAGGCAGAAACAGAACAGTTCTTTTTAACCATAACAGTTGTCGTGCTGTTATAGGTTAGCCTGGCTGATATGAAATCTGGAACCTGGATTCCTGTTATTGAATCGCGTCCTCCCCACGCGAGTGATTTTACGCTATCACTAGCGAGGTAATGAAAAGGTAATCATAAATGTTTACTTTGTGCGTATAATAGACGACAGGGAGGCGCAGTGAAGCAAAGTGAGTTCAGACGCTGGCTTGAATCTCAGGGAGTGGCTGTTACAAACGGCTCAAATCATCTGAAGTTGAGGTATCAGGGAAGGCGTAGCGTTATGCCCAGGCATCCTGGTGATGAAATAAAAGAAGCCTTGCGAAAATCGATCCTGAAGCAGCTTGGCTTACAGTCATCATCAATATGAGGTTAATTATATGAGAGATTTTGAAAAAATCATGCGTTATCCCGTTAATCTAATCCCCGCCGTGGAAGGTGGATTCGTGGTTTCTTTCCCGGATATTCCTGAAGCATTAACTCAGGGCGAAACCCGTCATGGGGCTTTGCAGGCTGCGCAGTCTGCATTGGTGACCGCTTTTGAATTCTATTTCGACGATAACGAACCGATTCCTTTACCTTCGGCGGTTGGCGCTGAAGGTGACTATGTGGAAATCCCCCTGAGCATTGCGTCGAAGGTTCTTTTGTTAAATGCCTTTCTTGAATCAAAAATCACCCAGCAGGAGCTGGCAAACAGGATTGGCAGGCCTAAGCAGGAAATTACCCGTTTGTTCGATTTAAAGCACGCGACAAAAATTGATGCTGTGCAAATAGCTGCACGCGCCTTAGGCAAGGAGCTGTCAGTAACAATGTTGTAAAACTGTTAACTATAACAGTTATAAAAAATGCCCTGATTATGTAAACTGATATATACAGTGCGTGTCACCGACACCGATTATCAGGACGAAAAATGAAAAAATACCAGCGACTGGCTGAGCAAATTCGCGATCAAATCGCGTCTGGCGTATGGCAGCCCGGCGATCGCTTGCCATCCTTGCGCGAGCAGGTGGTCAGCAGCGGCATGAGTTTTATGACCGTCGGACATGCATATCAGTTGCTGGAAAGTCAGGGCCGGATTATCGCCCGGCCGCAGTCGGGTTACTATGTTGCCGCGCGCCCTGAACGTGAGCTGGCAGCGCCGCAGGCGCAGGTGATGCGCGATGAAGCGGTGGATATCAACACCTATATTTTTGATATGCTGCAGGCCAGCCGGGATGCGTCAGTGATGCCATTTGCCTCTGCATTCCCCGATCCGCGTCTGTTTCCCCTCCAGCAGTTGAACCGCTCGCTGGCGCAGGTCAGTAAAACCGCGACCGCCATGAGCGTGATAGAAAACCTGCCGCCGGGAAATGATGAGCTGCGCCATGCCATTGCCCGCCGCTATGCTCAACAGGGGATGACCATTTCACCTGATGAAATTGTCATCACTACCGGTGCGCTGGATGCCCTCAACCTGAGCCTGCAGGCGGTTACCGAACCGGGAGACTGGGTAATTGTCGAAAACCCCTGTTTCTACGGGGCGTTGCAGGCCCTGGAGCGATTACGGCTGAAGGCGCTTTCGATTGCCACCGACGTGAAAGAGGGGATCGATCTTACCGCGCTGGAGCAAGCGTTGCAGGAGTATCCGGTAAAAGCCTGCTGGCTGATGACCAACAGCCAAAATCCGTTGGGCTTTACGCTCAGCCCAGAGAAAAAGGCGCACCTGGTCTCATTGCTGGAAAAATATCATGTAATGCTGATAGAAGATGATGTCTACAGCGAGCTGTACTTTGGTCGCGAAAAACCACTGCCTGCCAAAGCCTGGGATCGCGCCGACAGCGTTTTGCATTGTTCGTCTTTCTCGAAGTGCCTGGTGCCCGGATTTCGCGTGGGCTGGGTGGCGGCCGGGAAGCATGCTCGACGTATTCAGCGACTCCAGCTCATGAGCACGTTATCCACCAGTTCCCCCATGCAGCTTGCGCTCGTGGATTATCTGTCAACCCGGCGCTATGACGCGCATCTGCGCCGCTTACGCCGTCAACTGGCGGAACGCAAACAGCAGGCCTGGCAAACGTTGCTGCGCCATCTTCCGGCGGAAGTCAAAATTCACCATAACGACAGCGGCTATTTTCTGTGGCTGGAACTGCCAGAACCGCTTGATGCAGGCGTGCTCAGCACCCAGGCACTGGCGCACCATATCAGCATTGCACCGGGAAAAATGTTTTCGACCTCGGGGAGCTGGACTCGTTTCTTTCGCTTTAATACCGCATGGCACTGGGGAGAGCGTGAGGAACAGGCTGTGAAACAGCTGGGAAAATTAATTCGCGAGATGATGAAATAAAACGTAACGCGCTATTCAATATAAAAGAATAGCGCGTTCTTATTTTCGAAATAGAGAATACCTAACCCCGATGTTATTTATATCGGGTGCTACCATACAAAAAATCAATAGTTCTTACTATTGCCGCCGTTGCACCTAACTCCTTGTCTATACTCCAGAAGATTAAAGCTCCCGATCAGCATCAGTAGCGTAATGAGCGTTAGCTCACAACCTGATTAAATTTCCTTGCGCCAGCAGGAACGCTTACAACACCCCGACTATTTTTAGGAAAGGACATATATTTACGGCAAGGCTGCCGCTCAATATTTTTTAGACAGGAGTAAGACGTTATGAGCAAGCAGTTTGCCCTCAGTAGCCTGTGCGCACTCAGTATGACGCTGATGACTGCACAGGCAGCCGAACCCCCGACATCCTTAGATAAACCGGAAGGCCGTCTGGATATTATTGCCTGGCCGGGCTACATCGAACGTGGACAGACCGATAAACAATATGATTGGGTCTCGCAGTTTGAAAAAGAGACCGGCTGCGCGGTCAATGTTAAAACAGCGGCCACTTCTGATGAAATGGTCAGCCTGATGGCAAAAGGCGGCTACGACCTGGTCACCGCTTCCGGTGATGCCTCTTTGCGTCTGATTATGGGAAAACGCGTTCAGCCGATTAATACCGCGCTGATCCCTAACTGGAAAAGCATCGATCCGCGCGTGGTAAAAGGCGAGTGGTTTAACGTTGGCGGAAAAGTTTACGGCACACCGTACCAGTGGGGACCAAACCTGCTGATGTACAACACCAAAATCTTCCCAACGCCGCCGGATAGCTGGAACGTGGTATTTGTTGAGCAAAAACTTGGGGACGGAAAAAGCAATAAAGGGCGCGTTCAAGCCTACGATGGCCCGATCTATATTGCCGATGCTGCATTATTCGTTAAGGCGACTCAGCCGCAACTGGGCATTACCGATCCCTATCAGCTCACCGAACAACAGTATCAGGCGGTGATCAAAGTCCTGAGCGATCAACACGCGCTGATCCATCGCTATTGGCACGATACCACCGTGCAAATGAGCGACTTCAAAAACGAAGGTGTGGTGGCGTCCAGCGCCTGGCCTTATCAGGCGAACGCCCTGAAAGGAGAAGGCCAGCCTATTGCCACGGTCTTCCCAAAAGAAGGGGTTACCGGATGGGCTGATACCACCATGCTGCACAGCGAAGCCAAACACCCGGTGTGCGCTTACAAATGGATGAACTGGTCATTAACCCCGAAAGTTCAGGGCGACGTCGCAGCCTGGTTTGGTTCTCTGCCAGTCGTGCCTGAAGGTTGTAAAGCCAGCCCGCTGCTGGGTGAAAAGGGCTGTGAAACCAACGGCTATAGCTACTTTGACAAAATTGCCTTCTGGAAAACGCCGATCGCAGAAGGTGGCAAATTCGTTCCTTACAGTCGCTGGACGCAGGATTACATCGCCATTATGGGCGGTCGTTAATTCCGCTGGGGGTTTTATGACGTACGCAGTGGAGTTTCATAACGTCTCGCGTCTGTACGGGGATGTTCGTGCAGTTGATGGGGTGAGTATTGCGATTAACGACGGTGAGTTTTTCTCTATGCTGGGGCCATCCGGCTCCGGCAAGACCACTTGTCTGCGCCTTATTGCAGGGTTTGAGCAACTGTCAGGCGGCGCAATCACCATTTTTGGTAAGCAGGCCAGCGAATTGCCGCCCTGGGAACGGGACGTCAATACGGTATTTCAGGATTATGCGCTATTCCCGCATATGTCGATTCTCGACAATGTCGCCTACGGGCTGATGGTCAAAGGTATTGATAAAAAACAGCGTAACGCAAAAGCACGTGAAGCGCTGGATAAGGTTGCGCTCGGTTTTGTTTATGAACGCAAACCATCGCAACTTTCCGGTGGTCAGCGGCAACGCGTGGCGATTGCCCGCGCGCTGGTCAATGAACCGCGCGTCCTGCTGTTGGATGAACCGCTCGGGGCATTGGATCTTAAGCTGCGTGAGCAGATGCAGCTGGAACTGAAAAAGTTACAGCAATCCCTGGGTATCACCTTCATTTTTGTCACCCACGATCAGGGTGAAGCCCTGTCGATGTCCGATCGTGTGGCGGTGTTTAATAATGGCCGCATCGAACAGGTGGATTCTCCGCGTGAACTGTACATGCGTCCGCGCACACCGTTTGTGGCAAGTTTCGTCGGGACGTCAAATGTTTTTGATGAAACGATGTCAGCGAACGTTTGCGGGCTACAGGGTATGTTTTCCCTGCGTCCGGAACACATTCGCTTGAATGATACCAGTGGCGAAGTCCAGGCGCGGGGGGTTATCCAGGCGGTGCAGTACCAGGGCGCGGCGACACGTTTTGAGCTGAAACTTGTTGGCGGTGAAAAATTGCTGGTTAGCCAGGCGAACCTGACGGGAGAAATGCTGCCGACAACGCTGTCGCCGGGTCAACAGGTGATGGCATCGTGGTCACGCGACGTGATGGTACCGCTGGTTGAGGAGAGGTGAATGGCTATGAATGTCTTACATTCGCCTCCACAGTCGACAAGTCTGAACCGGATCTCAGGGTTCTTCTGGCGTAATCCGGGACTGGGGCTTTTTTTGCTGCTCCTCGGACCGCTGATGTGGTTTGGGATCGTCTACTTCGGCTCATTACTGACGCTGTTGTGGCAAGGTTTTTATACCTTCGATGATTTCACCATGTCGGTCACGCCCGACCTGACGCTGGCGAATTTGCAGGCGCTGTTTAATCCCGCCAACTACGACATCATTTTGCGTACCCTGACGATGGCGGTGGCGGTCACCATTGCCAGCGCGATTCTGGCGTTTCCGATGGCGTGGTATATGGCGCGATATACCAGTGGCAAAATGAAAGCCTTTTTTTACATTGCAGTGATGTTGCCGATGTGGGCCAGCTACATTGTTAAAGCCTACGCATGGACGTTACTGTTGGCTAAAGACGGGGTGGCGCAGTGGTTTTTAACCCATCTGGGGCTGGAGCCGCTGCTGCTTTCGTTCCTGACGCTGCCTGCGGTAGGCGGGAATACGTTGTCGACTTCAGGGTTAGGGCGTTTTCTGGTGTTCGTCTACATCTGGCTGCCGTTTATGATCCTGCCGGTACAGGCCGCGCTGGAGAGACTTCCGCCTTCGCTCTTACAGGCCTCCGCTGATTTGGGCGCTCGTCCGCATCAGACTTTCCGCTATGTGGTCCTGCCACTGGCGATACCCGGTATCGCGGCAGGGTCGATCTTTACCTTCTCTCTGACGTTGGGCGATTTTATCGTGCCGCAACTGGTGGGACCGCCAGGCTATTTCATCGGCAATATGGTGTATTCGCAACAAGGGGCGATCGGCAACATGCCGATGGCGGCGGCATTTACTCTGGTGCCGATTGTGTTAATCGCACTGTATCTGGCGTTCGTGAAGCGTCTGGGAGCTTTCGATGCACTCTGAACGCGCGCCCTGGTTACTCAAACTGGCGGCATGGGGCGGGGTTATTTTCCTGCACTTTCCCATCCTCATCATCGCCACCTATGCTTTTAATACTGAGGAGGCTGCTTTTAGTTTTCCACCACAGGGGTTAACGCTGAAGTGGTTTAGCGTTGCGGCGCAACGTAGCGATATTCTGGAGTCGGTGACGTTGTCACTTAAAATTGCTGCATTGTCGACGGCCATTGCTCTCGTTCTGGGGACGCTGGCCGCTGCCGCACTGTGGCGCAGGGACTTTTTTGGTAAAAGCGCAATATCGCTGTTGCTGCTGTTGCCGATCGCGCTGCCGGGGATTATTACCGGTCTGGCGCTACTGACGGCGTTTAAAACTATCAACCTGGAACCCGGTTTTCTCACCATCGTGGTCGGCCATGCGACGTTTTGCGTGGTGGTGGTATTTAACAACGTCGTGGCGCGTTTTCGCCGTACCTCATGGAGTCTGGTTGAAGCGTCTATGGATCTTGGCGCCAACGGCTGGCAAACCTTTCGTTATGTCGTGCTGCCAAACCTGGCATCGGCACTGCTGGCGGGAGGGATGCTGGCGTTTGCTTTGTCGTTTGATGAAATCATCGTGACAACGTTCACCGCCGGACATGAAAGAACACTTCCTTTGTGGCTGCTCAATCAACTGGGTCGACCACGAGATGTGCCTGTCACCAACGTTGTGGCATTGCTGGTAATGCTGGTGACAACACTGCCAATTTTAGGGGCCTGGTGGCTAACGCGTGAAGGCGACACTCTCGCCGGAAACGGTAAATAAACGACGATATGGGAAATTGCTATGCAACATCAATTACTGATTAATGGCGAGCTGGTCAACGGTGAAGGTGAAAAGCAGCCAGTCTATAACCCTGCCACTGGAGAACGCATTCTGGAGATTGCCGAGGCGTCAGCCGGGCAGGTTGATGCGGCGGTACGTGCAGCAGACAGTGCATTTGCCACCTGGGGACAAACCACACCGAAAGTCCGTTCCGAACTGCTGCTGAAACTGGCGGATGCTATCGCCGATAACGCGCAAACCTTCGCTGAACTGGAATCGCTTAACTGTGGTAAGCCGCTGCACTGTGTCCTTAACGATGAAATTCCGGCAATCGTCGACGTTTTCCGCTTCTTCGCCGGGGCAGCTCGTACTCTACAAGGGCAGGCGGCCGGAGAGTATCTGGAAGGGCATACGTCGATGATTCGTCGGGATCCGCTGGGCGTGGTGGCCTCTATCGCGCCGTGGAACTACCCGCTGATGATGGCGGCGTGGAAGCTGGCACCGGCGCTGGCGGCGGGTAACTGTGTGGTGATTAAACCGTCAGAAATTACCCCGCTAACGGCACTTAAACTGGCTGAATTTGCCAAAGATATTTATCCGCCTGGTGTTATCAACGTGTTGTTTGGCCGTGGCAAAACGGTGGGTGATCCGCTGACCGGTCATGAAAAAGTCCGGATGGTTTCCCTGACCGGCTCCATTGCGACCGGTGAACACATTATCCAGCACACCGCGCCTTCGATTAAGCGCACACATATGGAGCTGGGCGGCAAAGCCCCGGTCATCATTTTTGATGATGCCGATCTGGATGCTGTGGTGAGCGGCGTGCGAACCTTTGGGTATTACAACGCCGGACAAGACTGTACTGCCGCTTGTCGAATCTATGCCCAGAAAGGCATTTATGACGCGTTGGTTGAGAAACTCGGTGCCGCGGTTGCCAGTCTGAAAATCGGTGCACCGAATGACGAATCGACGGAGCTGGGGCCGGTAAGCTCGCAGGCGCACCTCGATCGCGTGACTAAAGCGGTCGATGAAGCCAAAGCACTGGGGCATATCAAAGTCATCACCGGTGGTAAAAAAGTGGACGGCGCAGGCTACTATTTTGCTCCGACGCTGCTGGCCGGGGCGAAGCAGGAAGATGCTATCGTGCAGCGGGAAGTTTTCGGTCCGGTGGTCAGCGTCACCGTATTTGAGGATGAAGATCAGGTGCTGGCGTGGGCTAACGATTCGAAATACGGCCTGGCATCCTCCGTCTGGACTCGGGATGTGGGGCGCGCGCATCGATTTAGCGCTCGCCTGCAGTATGGTTGCACCTGGGTCAATACCCACTTCACGCTGGTCAGCGAGATGCCGCACGGCGGACAAAAACAGTCTGGTTATGGCAAGGATATGTCGGTTTACGGGCTGGAAGATTACACGATTGTTCGCCATGTCATGATCAAGCATGAGTAATATCTGAAGCGCGAGCAATAAATGCGACACGGATAGCTAAATACTGGCAAACGTGTGTCTATATTATTCGCGCCACTGGCCTCGTCGCCATCGGACGGCGGTAAGTTGGAAATATCCGCGAGGTCAGGCTAATTGATACAACAAAGCCCCGGCTTATTAATGTCAGGGCTTTGTGGGTTATCCGCGGCGCAAGCTGCAAATCCAGGCAAGTAGCGCACAGATGCTCAGAACCAGCCCCAGTTGTTGCACCATGCCTGCCACCCCCAGCATCATTCCCAGCAACAGGTAATAGCTTAATCCGAATAATGCACCGGCGGCCCCGGCCTGTTCACGATAGTGGCGTAGGGCCTGACTCAGCACATTAGGGATCGCGATGCCATAGGCAATCACCGCGCCGAAAACCGGTATCAGAATCCACGCGGAGTGCTGTAACCACCACGCGGCGAGGCCTGACAATGCTGCCAGCGCACAGGCATAACGTACCCTCTGTTCCGACGTCAGGTCCGTCGTCAATAATCTCCGGTTCAGCAGGCTGCCCGACAGCGAAGCAAACGCAAGTAATCCCCCCGTCCAGCCAAAGGCTCTGGAACTCCATCCCAATTGCCCGAAAAGAAACGGAGCCAGGCTGTAATAGCTAAAGAGCATGGTATTCAGCAGCGCAACCAGCATGGTATTTTTCCACAGCTCACGGTCACGCATCATGCGGGAGAGCAGTGCAGAAAGGCTGGGGCTGAGCGTATTTTCGGGCCGGGTTTCTGGCAGCATGGTCGCAGTCAGTACTAGCAGTAGTAGCGCCAGCAGCACAAGGGCAATAAATACACCGGTATGACCATACAGGCTAACCAACCAACCTCCGCTTAGCAGGCCGAAAACGGGACTCAATGCCAGCGCAGCGCCCATCACGGAAAAGACGCGGGATAGCGCAGTTGATTCATAAGTGTCCCGTAACATGGTCTGTACCACCACTGACCCGGCAGCCGCGCCGATGGCTGAGATCATCCGCGCCAGCAGCAAAACGCTGAAGTCAGTGGCAACCACGGCCAGGGCACAACCTGACCCGTAGCAGATAAGTCCTGCCAGCATCGCCCAACGTCGACCGATGCAGTCGCTCAGCCAACCCCACATCGCCACGCCGACGGCGAAGGCAATAAAATAAACGGAGAGTGTTTGCGCCGCGCGCTCACTGCTTACGTGATAAGACGTGGCAATCCCTGGCAATGCCGGGCTATAAATGGTTTCCACCAGTTGCGGAAACATAATCAGCAAAGTAAGAAGCCACAGCGGCGGGCGGCGAAGAGTGTTCATAGCAATATCCAGAGAGACAGAAAACTGGCGGGCATTATTGCTGAAAGGGAGGTGTCGTATTACCATTATCAAGACTTTAAATATCAAATATCGGACAGATAATGGAAATTGCCCCGGATGATGATTTCGATGCGGATAGCTTTGATAAACCGGTAATCGGGATTGCCTCCGAGATGGGCGTACACGATTCCGGCCGGCATAGCCATCTTCGTCATCAGCTACTTTTTTCGGCAGCGGGAAGCATTACGATTGAGCTGGAGCATGCCCTGTGTCTGCTACCGCCACGGCGCGCGGTCTGGATCCCGGCTGGTACGGTACATCGCGCCATAATGCGTGGGGTGATGGCTTATCGTTCGTTGTATTTTTCAACTACATTGCCGTTGTCTAAGTTACCGCTGCAGATAGTCGACGTTAATCCTCTCTTTTTTGAAGTAATAGAACGTATGGCTTTCTGGCCATGGGAAATGCCTGCCGAGCAGCAGGCCAGTCTTATCACCGTTTTCTGTGAGGAAATGCGGGCCGCCCACACTGAAAACTGGACGTTGCAGTTTCCCTCAGATCCACGGCTGAACGTGTGGCTTGAAGGAGTACGTATGGGCGAATTGCCACCACGACTAAATCAATTATCCCAACGGGTTGGGGCATGCGAGAGGACGATCAGTCGAATATTTACCAGGGATACCGGGATGAATTATCAGAGCTGGCGGCAGCAATTTAGACTATTAAAAGCCATGGAGATGCTGGCTGACGGGGGGCAGATCAGCCAGGTGGCGCAATATCTGGAATTTGTCAGTGACAGTGCTTTTATCGCTTTTTTCCATCAGCATACCGGCACAACACCGAGCCGTTATGCGGGCAATATAATGCCGCAGAAGGATTAGGGGTATTACATACTAAGGATAATTTACCGGGTGGCAGGAGAGTGGGAAAATCGTGTACTAATGGCAGAGAGAAGAGCCTCTCTGCCAGCAGACGCTGCAATTAATCAAGAAGAACGACATCAAGCAAACCAGCCAAACCTTGCGGAAATCAGACTGAAAAGTCCTACAGCAGCAAATATATTTATCAGCACCACAGTTTTACTGGAAACATTCATTTGTGCCACCTTTCGTTTTAACCCTTATGGGTATAGTACGGGTTATAACTATCCGCAATAGTACGGATTCTGAACATAATGAAAACGGCTTGTTTTACCGGCGTTTCTCTTAAAAAAATTAATAAAACTTGATGTGGGTCATGAAAAAGAGCATATTGCGCGCGATTTTACCTTTCGGCCCGGATGCCTGACATGTCTCTGTACCAAAAAATGTTGGTTTTTTATGCGGTGATGGCCGCTATCACGGCAATCATCACCTGGTTTCTTTCCCGCGATAAAAAGCGGATTCGTTTTCTCAGCGCAGTATTAGTCGGGGCGACCTGGCCGATGAGTTTTCCCGTCGCGTTAATGTTTTCTCTCTTCTGATGACGGCGTAAACGCCGTTTCAGGAGGAAAGCAGGGCATCTAATCGTTTTTTGTCGGCTGCGCAAACATCCTGCGGATGCTGATATCCCACGTTTTCATTGGCGCGGGTATACAAAGCGACCAGCCAGTCGTAAACGTAACGGCTTGCGCCATGCGAAGGTTGTTCATCCAGTTTCGTCAACCGTAACATCGGCTGTTGCGCCGGGGCACTAAAAATAGCCGATCCTTTTTGGATCCTGCTGGCCGGACGCTGTTCCTCTGCCACGCTGGCAAATCCAAGCCAGGTAATAAAATCCCCAATATCGGCGTGAAGCTGCGCGGCGCAGACGTTTTCTCGCTGCATAATGCGCTGTAAGCGTTGCGGCATCTCCAGCCGATAGCTGGTGGTAACGAGGATATCGGCAACCTGCCTTAGCGTACGCGGCTCGAGACGTAATCGGCGCGCATTATTTTCATCGCGACACCACTGGCGCACGTGGTTAACCCACATTTTGTGCGCCTGATACCCGGCCTCTTTGCTTTCCGGCGAGTGCGGTGTGTCACGCACCTCGGCAAACAGGTCAATCTCTTCATTAAATAATCCGCTCACCTGTTCTTCGCGCGGCTGCTGAACACGCAGCAGCGACTCAAAGAGGCGCATCGGCGGAAGCAAACCGTCCAGGAGTTCGCCATGCTTTGCCGCCTGGGCCTGGAGCTGGCGGATCACCGACTCATTGCTACCCGACTCGATTTCAACGGGATTAATCCAGCCGATCAGGGTTTCGCGTACACGCTGCTGGTGCTGCTCACGCAGGGAGGTCAATCTCGCCTGGCGTTGCTGGGGCGAGGTTGCCTGAGTCAGCCATTCGACGAGGCGTTGTAAGCTGTGTTTATCCAGCGCCTGCAGCGTGCCCCAGTGCAGTCCGGGTTTGCCCATTAATTGCTGCACAGATTCATCAAGATTTTGCTGAGTGCTAAACCGCGCATCCTGCGGAGTAATGGCCCAGACCACTCCCGGCAATGCGGCGTCATGTACGGGCTGAGTGTCGTTAACCCAGCCCAGCAGCTTGCGGGTGATGGCGGGCGTCTGGGAGCGGGTAGATACCGCATTACAGATTAAAAGTACATCCGGTTGCAGATGCTGGCGATAATGTTCCAGCATCCAGCCTAATTTGGCCTGCCACAATGGATGGGGATGAACGTCCGGGGCGAGGGGAATATCCAGAAGATCGACATTCTCCAGTACCGCATCTTCAACCGTCAGGACCAGCTCGCGCGTGAGCAGCGCCAGCGAAGCCTGAGAAAGGCTGACCGCATTGAGCAACTGATCATTTTCTATTGGATGAACCACCACATCGCTTTGCGCCTCATTCCCGTTCAATGCTACCTGAGTCAGGAAACTCTCGGCAGGTAAACCAAAATGGTCAACCAGCAGGCTCAGCGGAGCCGCGAGTTCTTGCGCGCTCCCGGTTTGTTGCAGCGTATGCGCCAGCGCCAACCACTGTTGCGTCAACTCTGGTTGTTCTCCCCACAGTAACGCCCAGGCGTTTGCCCGGGTAGTCAGATCCAGAGCGGGTAGCAGCGTGGCAAACTGATGCCATAGCGCGTCGTCAAATTGCTGTTGTCTGGCCGGTACGCAGGCGCGCCAGAAACGACCAATTGCCGCGACATCATGCGCGGTAATGCCCAGCACCGGATGACGCTGGCGCAACGTTTGCCATTTTTCCAGGCGCGCCTCAATAATCGATTTCTCGACCTGGCGGTTGTCCGCAAGCGCACAGAACTGGGTAATAAATAGCTGTACCAGTTCGGCTTCACTGAGTAGCCGCAGGCGCAACGGCCATTCACCATCGAGCGGATTTTCATCACGCGTAAAGCGGATCGCCATATTGGTTGGCGCATGACCAGGATTAATATGTGAAAAGTAATGAAAGCTGCGATCCGGGGTAACGATATTCACTTTGCCATTGGCGTTGCTGCACAATGCTGTGAGCAGGTGCGCTTTTGCCGATTGCGAATGTCCGTAAAGCCCAACGCATCCTCGCGATGAAAAGGTCGTCTTCAACGCAGATTCATTAACGGCGGCCAGGGTGAGCTGCGCCAACAGGGCATCCGCTTCATCATCAAGACGCGCCGCACGCTGACGGGTATCAGTTACCCACTCGATGGCGGCCTGCGCGGTGTTTAACATCTTACTCATTTCAGGTACACGCTCCCGCTATCAATCCAGTAATGGCTCCCGCTATGGCGTCGGTCTGCCAGCGTATTCAGTTTTAACGTTAAGGCATTGGCGGCAACGGGAGTGCCATCCTGTAACCACGCATCGCTCAGTACGAAAAATTCCGGGCCGCTTTCTTTGCTACCACCGCGTAGCTGCAGCCGTACATTCAACACGCCATCTCCGGCGATGGTTTTTGCCAGTTCGGCAGAATTTATGCTGAGCGTATACAGCGGTGTGGCAGGCCAACGGCTGTTGGCCAGTTGGCGGAAACCTAACGTAACGTTGCCGCGCAATGGGAAGTGCAGGCGGGCATCCAGCTTCGCGCCGGGCTTATCCAGATCGATATCGTGATACCAGATGTTCTCATCGCGCAGCGTATTGACCGTATTATCCAACACGCCGAGATAACGTACGGTCGAGTAAGCGCCGATATCGGCAGCTTTAAAGTTGAAACGCGGCAAGCGTAGATCCAGCGCCAGGCTACACAACATGGCACCAACTGCTGCGGTGGATTTGGGGTTACCAATCCGCCCTTGTTGGCTGAACGGATACCACTCATGTACGCGGTAGTTATCCATCCAGATCATACGATTAACCGGAACGGGCTGCAGATGGCGGATCAACGCTTGTACGCCCGGTAAACAGGCGGGTCTGCCGGTCACTAATAAAATATCGCAGCGATAGTGTGAAATGGCCTCACAGACCGCGTGCAGTGGGGAGGTCAGGGTAAACTGGCCCGCCAGTAACGCTTCTTGTAACTGCCTGAACTGCACCTGTAACGGCACGCTCAACACATCAAACGCTGGCGATCCCGCAGGTAACGCATGATCGATAGCCTGCTGGATGTAATTCAGCACGTTGCGCGTTGGTTGCTGGCTCAGGAGTTCGCCAAAGGTGGCATGCAGACCCGCTACCGGATCGTTAATATCACTTTGTTCCCAGGCAGAAAGTACCGCATGACCGAGCGGCATAAAGAGTTGTAACGCCGTTTGTTGACGCAAAATCGCCTGGGTGTCGATGCGCCCTGAATCGCCAAATAGCGTAGCCAGCAATGCGGCGGCGTCGGTCACGCCAGCCTGTTGCAGGCGGGTTTGCAGCGCAGGCAACACGCAACGCTGAATCACGTCCAGCAGCATGTCATCGCCCGCAACCTTAAAGCCTTCACGGAACAGCAGGTGCGGGGTAATTTTGACGTTTGTACCCACGCCGTCATCAAGCTGGTAATGGACGACGGCCATATCCGTTGTCCCGCCGCCAATGTCGATCGATGCCACGCGCAGCGCACGACCTTTAGTCTCACCAGGCTCCGGCAGACGGTCCGGGCGGGCAAGGGCGTTAAAGAACGATTCGGTGTGACCATCGTAGTGAGAGATAGCTTCGTTATACAGCCACACCAGTTGCCCGCAGCTGGCCTCATCCCATTCCATCTGGATCTCAGGTACGGGAACCACGCTCTTTTCCTGCTGTTTACGGGTGGTGAAGTCTTCATCCTGCGGGTGCCAGCCCATTGCTTTCCAGACCAACGCAATAGCTTCAAACATGCGCAGGCGGAAAATCTCACGCTCCTGTTTGGGCATCGCCGACGGCAGGGTCAGGATCAGCGTACGCAACTGACGAGGAGATGCCGGGAATCCGAGGCGCAAACGCGTCGCCACGCTGTTAATTTGCCCCAGCGCCTGGGCCAGTATTTCGCACAACATATGCGTCATCAGCGTACTGCGGCTGTATTGCGGTGAGAATACCGGCAGACGATCATCCTGCGGCAGGCTGAACAGCGGTTGCCCGTCATCGTTCATCAGGTTCATTAGCGGGAAGGCGGTAGCCAGTGGTTCGCGCTGGGTTTTGCCATTCATCTGGCTAAAGCGCCAGTCATGCAACACCGGCGTTTCGTCCCACAGATAACGGCGCGGGCTGGAGATCCCACTGCTGCCTTCAGTGCCCATGCGCTGCATCGCCAGCTTTCGGGCTTCATCGCCAACGCGGACAATCGACGGCCAGATAAAGGCATCATCACGACCGCTCTCCACGGAAAAGTGCTGCTTACCAAAACGCGCTTCGGAAAACTCCAGTCGGCTGGTGAACAACGGATCGTTGAGAAACTGTGGCTCGCTTAACGAACGCACCTGCAATTCGGCTGTCTGGCGCAGTCCGTCATTGGCATCCCCGTGATCTTCAATCAGGACGCCACAGGTATGGGTGTTACCGATATCCAGGATAAGATCAACGGGAATGGCGGGCGTGCTGAGGGTATGCGTGACCAGTTTCACTTCCGGGACGGAAAGCTGCTCGCCTAACAGGGTCAGCACATTCAGCCAGTGCGCCTGATATTCAAAGTTACGCAGCGCCTGCTGGATCTCTTGTTCTGAGCGGTTCTCATGCTGTGTGACATGATGCATAAAGGATTCGCGCAACCAGCCGTCAATCCAGGTCTGGTCGAGGAAATCGGCAATTTCGTTGTCATGCCAGGCCAGCGCAAATCGCGTACCGTTCAGCAGGTCATTTTCGTTGGGGGTTAACGCCGCAGGGGCATTTTCAGTGAGCTGGCTGTCCAGCGCTACGGTGACGCGGTGGGTGTTGCCCGCGCTGTCAGGTTGCGCCAGCTTTCGTACCTGTACGCGCGCCCAGTTATCCGGGCCTTCAACGAACGTACGCGGCGGGTTGAAGCGCAGAAACGGCAGCGGCAGCCAGACACCGTCGAGCACGTCCAGCGAATAATGCAGCTTCTGGGTGCTTTCCGGCTTCACCACTTCGGGCTGACCGCCGGTGCTGCCAGGTAAGGTATAACGTCCGGTTGTCAGATCGAAATCCAGCCGCAGCAGGGGACCATTTGCCGTTTTGCGCACAAAGCGGCCATGATGCGCAGATTCCTGCGGCGTCAGGCCAAAATCCAGAAATTGCACACCGCTATTGGCGATGAGCGTCACGCTCTGTTTGTAGTCACACAGATTCACCAACATAAAATCAGGCACCTATCTTTTTGATCGTCAGAGGGATTTCCGCGTGATCGTCATAACGTGCGGTACAGGCTGCGACGTCATTGGTTGCCGCTTTGCAGGTAATTTCCGGCATCGGATAACGTGACCCGTCCGTACAACGGGCATTCCCGCGACTCTTAATCATTAATTCACCTGACTGATGCAAACCGGAGAAAATCTCGGCACGACAAACAATATTGTCGCCATGAACCACGCGCGCCGTGCCTTTATTGGCCTGGATCTGATAGCGCAGCGACGGCGCTTTACCGCTAACCGGATCTTTAACATCAACCATGACGCGCCAGTTACCGTTGAGAAAACGCGTCGTTCCTGCCTTCATCTGGTTGGCATCCATCACCAGCGCATCTTTCGGAATCGCGGCGATCACGACCGGTCCTTCGACAGGTTTTTCTTTTTTCGCAGCCGGAACCACTTCAGCCCGATGCAACGGCAGTGCAGATGTCAGTTCTGGCAGCGGTGCCATATCTGCCTTAGCGACGTCTCCAGGGGGAACAGCGGGTACGGGCTGGGTGGTCTGTTGCTTCCACAGCAGCGGCCCAACCATGGCTGCAATGATCACCGCGGCAACGGGCAGGCTCCACAACGGCAGGCGGCGTGTGGGTTTCTTCTGTGCGAGCGGCGGCGAGACTTCAGGTTCGTTAACAACGACCGGGGGTTGTGGTTCAGGTTCAGCCGGTTTAGCTAGCTCAACCACTGGAGTCAGCAAAGGTGCGTCGGCCTCGACGAAGGTGATTTGGGCAGTGATTTCTTCTTCCGGCTCAGGCTCCGCTACGGTGACGACCGGAGGAATATCGGCAAGGCGCAGGCAATCGAGCACATCGTCGCGAGGATTTTCATTCAGATTGACGAAACCCCAGAACGTAATAACGGGTTTACCTTCAACCAGAAACACGTGATTCTCACCAGGAAACTGGATGGCTTTTTCCAGCAGTGAGCCAAACAGCTGCAGGGAGGTTTTACCCGATTGCAGACTTTTACGGCTCAGCGCCGCCGCATTTTCCAGCGTGCTCCCCAGATAGCGCAGCGCACGAAAACGGGCCTCTTCATCAGCGGCTTTCCATGCAACGGCTTTCCCTTCAATCGGCGAATACCAGTCAACGCGATCGCCGTTGTCATTAATCTGTGGGATCGCCAGACAATCCACCATCGCCTGCTGTTTACGCAGGCGAAGCGTTTCACGAATTTGCAATGCTGAATCAAACACGGCCTGACCACCGCCGCCCACGGCCTGATAGTCATCCAAATTGCCGCTGCGCAAGAGAGTTTTTGCCACGTTGTTACCCCTTAGACTTCTTCACGTATCTACTTTACGTTTTATAAAAACGAGCAAACGGTGGAAGAGAGGCAAAAAGGGGCGAATTTTCATGGCATAGAGTGCCGGGAAAAATCTTGACGTTTTGAAAAAGACTTAAGGGAAATTAATTCGCTTAGGGTGATGAATTATTCAGCAAAATACACCGGATTAGAATAACCTGATAGTGATTTGTTATTGGTCAGTTTTTGTCAGCTATGCTCTGATATCCCGGTTAATAATAAAATAAGAAGGCTTATAACCATGATTGCAAGGAAAACGTTACTCGCGCTGGCGCTCAGCGCCGTCTTACCATCAGGCGCGGCGTTCGCGGCCAATACTGACACTCTCATTTACTGCTCAGAAGCGTCGCCAGAGTCATTTAACCCGCAAATCGCCAGTTCCGGTCCATCGTTTGTAGCCAGCTCGCAGGTGCTCTACAACCGACTCATCAACTTTGATCCGGTAAAAAATACGCCAGTTCCGTCTCTGGCAACGGACTGGACGATTTCGCCGGACGGTAAGACCTACACTTTTACCCTGCGTCAGGGCGTGAAATTCAACAGTAATAAATTCTTCAAACCAACCCGTGACTTCAACGCTGATGACGTGGTTTTCTCGGTATTACGACAGAAAGATGCCGATCATCCGTACCACAAAATTTCTCAGGGAAGCTACGAATACTTCAACGATGTCGGTCTGGATAAACTGATTAAAGAAGTGAAGAAGGTCGATGATTATCACGTTCAGTTTATCCTTAATGAACCTAACGCCGCGTTTCTTGCCGACTGGGGAATGGATTTTGCCTCCATCCTCTCTGCGGAATATGCCGACGTGATGCTGAAAAAAGGCACTCCGGAAAACGTCGATAACTGGCCAATTGGCACCGGGCCATACGTGTTGCAGCAGTACAAACAGGATTCGCAAATCCGCTATCTCGCCAACCCGAACTACTGGGACGGCGCCGTCCCCACGAAGCACCTGATCTTCTCAATCACGCCAAACGTTCAGACCCGATTGGCGAAACTGCAAACCAATGAATGCCAGATAATTCCGGCGCCTGCGCCCGTACAGTTTGACGAGATTAAGAAGAATAAAGATTTGACACTGCATTCGGTTGAAGCGCTGAACGTCGGGTATCTGGCGTTTAATACCGAGAAAAAACCGTTTGATAACGTGCTGGTGCGTCAGGCGCTTAACTACGCGACAGACAAAAAGGCCATTATTAACGCCGTCTTTTTAGGTTCCGGTACGGTTGCAAAATCGCCAATTCCGCCGAATATGTTGGGGTTCAATAAAGATCTGCAGGATTACGCTTACGACCCGCAAAAAGCGAAAGATCTGCTGAAACAGGCGGGACTGGAAAACGGCTTTGAAGCGACGCTGTGGTCAATGCCGGTTCAGCGCCCATACAACCCGAACTCCCGACGGATTGCCGAGATGATCCAAAGCGACTGGGCGAAGGTTGGCGTGAAGGCGAAAATTGTGTCGTACGAGTGGGGCGAATATCTCTCCGGAATGCGTAAAGGTGAGCATGACACCGCGTTGTTCGGTTGGATGTCAGACAACGGCGATCCGGATAACTTCGCCGATGTACTGCTGGGCTGTGACAGCATTAAAACCGGATCTAACGCCGCGCGCTGGTGCGATAAAGAGTATAATTCGCTGGTTCAAAAGGCGAAACTGGTGAGTAAACCGGAAGAACGCGCCGCGCTTTACCAGCAGTCGCAAGAGATTTTCTACCAGCAGGCTCCGTGGATTGCGTTGGCAAACGGGAAAACGTTTTACGCGACGCGCAGCAACGTCAGCGGATACAGCGTTAGCCTGATGGGCAGCGATTTTTCAAAAGCAAAATTAAATTAATGAGTTAAGGAGAGGTTATGTCGCATCTGGATGAGGTCAGCGCACGTGTTGATGCCGCCATTGAAGAGAGCGTCATTACGCATATGAATGAATTGCTGATTGAACTCAGCGATGATGTCGTGCTGAGCCGGGAAGAACGTTACACCCAGCAACAGCGTTTGCGTACGGCTATCGCACATCATGGCCGTCAGCATAAAGAGGATATGGAAACCCGTCGCGAACAGTTGACCAAAGGCGGCACAATCCTTTAATTCGTTGTTGCCAGATGGCGAAGTAACACCTTATCCGGCTTGCATGTTCAGGCCGGATAAGCGCAATTAAAACGAACGTCTCGCCACCAGCCAGGCCCCAACGACCAGCAGCACCGCGCCGCAGACCGGTCCCACCAACGCCCGCAGCGGTACGCCATGACTGCGCAGAATATCCAGCACCAGTCCGCCGATTAACTGGCTGGCCACCAGCACTGCGATAGTGGTTGCAGCGCCCACATTTTGGTATCCACTGATGCTGGCAAAAACAAAGAACGATCCCAGCAAGCCAGGGATTAGCGTCCACCAGCGCACGCTGGAAACCAGTTCCCCAAACCCCGCCATACCTTGCTTAAACCACAGTATGCTGACAAACAGCACGATCCCGACCAGAGAGTTAAGTAACATGGCGATGAGGATCGTCGAGGACGTCTGCGTGATGCGTACCATCAAGGTATTTTGCACCACCAGACCAATACCTGCGGCAATCAGAAAGGAGAGGGTTAGCGTCTGGTTCATCTGCTGGCATCCGGTTTGCGGCGATCGTCTAACTGCAACTGCATAAAAGTCAGATCCAGCCAGCGCCCAAATTTAGTGCCAACCTGTGGCATTTGCGCGGTGGTTTTAAAACCCAGCGTGCTGTGCAGATGCAGCGACGCCTGATTCTGAGACTCAATGCCCGCAACCATCACATGCTTGCCGCACGCGCGGGCTTCTTCTATTAACCTGCTGAGCAGCGATCGTCCCAGGCCTTTACCCTGATGAGCAGGATGGACATATACCGAATGTTCAACGGTATGACGGAATCCATCAAAGTTACGCCAGTCGCCAAAGGAGGCGTACCCTGTAATCACGCCATTCTCTTCACTCACCAGCACCGGATAGCCCATCAACTGGCGGGCTTGATACCATGAGATACGGTTTTCGGCATCGACCGTTTGATCGTTCCAGATAGCCGCCGTATGCAGTACCGCGTGGTTGTAGATTTCTGCAATGGCGGCACAGTCTTCTTTGCTGGCAAATCGAATGGACATGTTGAACCTCAGGGATTGTTCACTATAGTATTACAATATGAATACTATTGAAGACAGCATAAATCAACGGATCGGTGCAAGAATTCGCATTGAGCGGGAGTCTCGCGGCTGGTCTCTGACGGAACTCGCTGAACGCGCAGGCGTGTCGCGGGCGATGATCCATAAAATAGAGCGCGGTGAGAGCAGCCCAACGGCCACGCTGCTGGGCAGGCTCTCCGGTGCCTTTGGTATCAGCATGTCTATGCTGATGGCGCGGGCCGAAATGCAGGAGGGCAAGCTGCTGCGCTTCGCTGATCAGCCTGTCTGGCACGACCCGCAAAGCCACTATCTGCGCCGCCACGTTTCACCGCGCAGCGATCTGCCTATTGATCTGGTGCAGATAGAATTGCCTGCCGGAAGCGATATCCCGATGCCAGCCTCTTCCTACGTGCAGGCAAGACAACTTATCTGGCTACAGCAGGGGGAATTAGTCTTTGTGGAAGGGGACGTGCGTCATGAAATGCGGGCTGGCGATTGCCTGGAGCTTGGCCCGCCGAATGATTGTCGGTTTATCAATGAAACCGCACACCCCTGCGTTTACCTGGTTGTGCGGTTAAATCATGTCGTCAGCTAACTGGCGGACACAGGCTGCTACTATTGATGGAATCATGCCAAAAGCAGAGGAGCACATCATGGGTCAACAGACTAATCGCAATCGCCGCTGGGTACTGGCTTCCCGCCCGCATGGCGCGCCGGTCCCGGAAAACTTCCGACTTGAAGACGATGAGGTGGCAACGCCGGGTGAAGGCCAGGTTTTACTGCGCACCATTTTTCTTTCCCTCGATCCCTACATGCGTGGACGCATGAGCGATGAGCCGTCTTACTCCCCGCCGGTAGAGATTGGCGGCGTGATGGTTGGCGGGACCGTGAGTCGCGTGGTGTCCTCCAACCATCCTGATTACCAGCCAGGCGAGTGGGTGCTGAGCTACAGCGGCTGGCAGGACTATGACATCTCCGACGGTAACGGGCTGGTGAAGCTTGGCGATAATCCCGAACATCCCTCCTGGGCGCTGGGAGTGATGGGGATGCCAGGATTTACTGCTTATATGGGGCTGCTGGATATCGGTCAGCCAAAAGCGGGGGAAACGCTGGTTGTGGCCGCCGCCACCGGCCCGGTTGGCGCAACGGTAGGGCAGATTGGTAAGCTCAAAGGCTGCCGGGTGATCGGGGTTGCAGGCGGGGCAGAGAAATGCCGACATGCCACCGAGGTCTTGGGCTTTGATGTCTGCCTCGATCACCATGCACAAGATTTTGCGCAACAGCTGGCAAAAGCCTGTCCGCAGGGGATCGATATTTACTACGAAAACGTCGGCGGTAAGGTATTTGACGCCGTTCTGCCATTGCTCAATACCTCTGCGCGCATTCCGCTGTGCGGACTGGTCAGCGGTTACAACGCCACAGCGCTTCCAGGCGGACCCGATAGATTACCTTTGCTGATGGCAACGCTGCTGAAAAAGCGAATTCGGATGCAGGGCTTTATCATTGGTCAGGATTATGGTCACCGCATTCAGGAGTTTCAGCGGGAGATGGGGCGCTGGGTTAAAGAGGGCAAAATCCATTACCGCGAACAAATCACCGACGGTCTGGAAAATGCGCCGCAGACCTTTATCGGCCTGCTGACGGGCAAAAACTTCGGTAAAGTGGTGATTCGTCTTGCAGACGATGCGTAAAACGGATGGCGGGAGTCATTCCCGCCAGTGTTACTCAAAACGCCAGGCCAGATTAATCCCTACGCCATAGTTTCGTCCTGGCGCCGGTTCGTAATATCGACCATTTGCCTCATTCACTATCACCGAACCGACGTAGGACTTATCAAACAGATTATCCACCCGACCGAACAGGTCGATCATCAGACTGCGGTAATAAAATTTATAGCCGGTATTTAAACCCACTACGGTATAGGACGGGGCTTGCGCCGTATTTTCATCATTGGCCATAATGTTGCTCATATAACGAACATCAGTTCCCGCATACCAGCCTTCATCAGGCACGTAGCCCAGCGAAGCAAATCCCATGTTTTGCTCAATGCCAGGCAGGCGGTTGCCGTTGCAGTTTTTATCGCCACAGACGTTGCTGCGGTAGGTCGCATCCAGCCAGGTCCATGCAGCTTTTACGCGCCAGCTTGCGGCAAAGCGTTGGTCCCAGGATAACTCACCTCCCTGACGGCGGGTTTTTCCAGCGTTTTTGTAGGTTGTCCGCCCGCCGCTACTGCTGTCAACCACGATCTCGTCATCGGTATCGGTCTGGAATAGCGCTGCGGTGAACAGCCCATCGCCGATACGCGTTTTACTGCCGATTTCCACGGTATCGTTTGTGGAAGGCTGTAGGTCAAAATTCATCCCACTTTGGCCGTCGGAGCGGTAAGACAACTCGTTGATGGTGGGCGTTTCGAACCCGCGTCCTGCGGCCAGGTAGACGTTCCAGGCATCGGTGATGGCGTATTTTAACGATCCAGCAGGTAACCACTGGTGATAGCTGGCGTCACCGCTGTCATCTGCGTTACCAGGCGTAATATAGCGATCGTTAGAATCAAACCACACCGAACTGTAGCGAACCCCGGCATCCAGCGAGAGTTTCTGCGTTAATTGCCACTGGGTTTGCAGATAGGGATCGACATTCCACATCAGGTTACGTTCGTTACGTCGTAAGTCGCCTTTCTGACCATATTCTGGCACGCTATCATCAAGGCGAAAGTTGTTGTAGCCTTTACGGTTTTCGCTCATGTTTTCGTAATTCAGACCGGTGGTGAAGGTCACGGGTACGCCCAGCTCGCCACGGTGAGTCCAGCGGTTATCTATCCCCTGATAATGACGTTGCAGGGTAATAACGCCTCCGGCATGAGAGGGTTTTAACTGCGGGGCCATCGGGATCGACTGATACTGAGTGGTTTCACGCTCGCCTGCATAAGTCATGATGCTGATCTCATCCTTCGCGCTAAGCTGGCGTTCATAGCGAAACCCCGCCTGGGTCTGCTTGATGGTTTTTCGCGTGTTGTATTGCTCAGCGCGGGGAGATTGCTGCGGATTGGCCTGCCACTCCGACTCGGTAAGACCACCAGGATCGTCAGCTTTACTCTCTACGCTATTGAAAATCAGGGTTAGTTTGCTCGTATCGTCCATGCGCACGCCCAGTTTGACATTGGCCAGATTTTTTTGTGCGCTGCTGCGATCGCGATAACCATGGGTGGTAAACCGGGTTGTTGAAACGGTGTAATCCACATCCCCTCGCTGTGTGCCATCGCCCAGTGCGCCCGTTGCTTTTAACCCGTAGCGCCAACTGCCAAAACTGCCGTAATAACTGCTGGCTTCAATGGTTGGCGGCTCATGTCCCGTTTCAGTGCTGACATTTATCACTCCACCTGACGCATTGCCATACAGAGCAGAGAAGGGGCCGCGTAAAACCTCAATATTTTGTACGCTGCTGATATCAATGTTGGATGTTTGACCCTGCCCATCCGGCATGGTTGCCGGGATCCCGTCGACATACAAACGAATGCCGCGGATGCCATAAGTGGTTCGCGAACCAAATCCGCGAATCGACAACTGGAGATCCTGGGCGTAGTTTTGCCGATTTTGCACCTGTAGCCCAGGGACGCTGGTCAGGGATTCAGACAGGTTAATTCGCGGCGTTGCCAGACGCATATCTTCTCCGTCAACGACGCTGACGGCGGCAGGGGTGTCCAGTTCAGAAACGGACTGTGGTGTCGCGCTAACGATCAGCGTTTGATCGTTTATCTCACTTTCTGCCACGGCATAAGGCGAGAGGAAGACAGGCAGTAAAGAAACAGGAAGTGCAGTGTAGCGGGCTGAAAAAATCGTCATGAACAAGGCCAGTTAATGATGCTTACGCCGTAACACCAGCGATAAGCGCGTGAATTTTTTTATAAAAGATGAATTTTAGCGCTGCTGAATTGCGCTAGTTTTTCGGGCAATGACAACGATTGTAGTCAATATGTGAAGAAGTGCTCCACTTTGAGATGAATAATGATTACTATTCTCATTCTTAAAAAAGGCAAAACCATGATTTTGCTCATTGAAGCTATGTGAAGCAGTAACAAACGAATTTATCAAAGGGAGTCGTCATGTCTTTACGTCATCTGTTTTCGCCGCGTCTGCGTGGTTCTTTACTGTTAGGTTCACTGCTCGTTGCATCATCTTTTACTACGCAGGCTGCAGAAGAACTGCTGCGCAAAGCCGTGGGCAAAGGCGCCTATGAAATGGCATACAGTCAGCAAGAGAACGCGCTGTGGCTGGCGACTTCGCAGAGCCGCAAACTGGATACCGGCGGGGTGGTTTACCGTCTTGACCCGGTCACCCTCGAAGTGACTCAGGTTATTCATAACGATCTCAAACCGTTTGGCGCCGCCATCAACAACGCCACGCAAACGCTGTGGTTCGGCAACACGGTAAACAGCGCGGTGACGGCAATGGATGCCAAAACGGGCGCGGTGAAAGGACGTCTGGTGCTGGATGCGCGTAAGCGTTCTGAAGACGTTCGCCCACTGCAGCCGCGTGAGCTGGTCGCCGATGACGCCACCAACACGGTATACATTAGCGGTATTGGTAAAGAGAGCGTGATTTGGGTGGTGGACGGTGATGCCATTAAATTGAAGGACACCATTCAAAATACCGGCAAAATGAGCACCGCTCTGGCTGTCGACAGCAAGGCTAAACGCCTGTACACCGCCAATGCGGACGGTGAATTCATCACCATTGATACCACCACCAACAAAATTCTCAGCCGTAAAAAGCTGCTGGATGATGGAAAAGAGCATTTCTTCATCAACCTGAGCCTGGACACGGCGGGCAACCGCGCCTTTGTCACCGACTCTAAAGCGGCGGAAGTGCTGGTAATCGACACCCGTAATGGCAACGTCCTGGCAAAAGTCGCCGCGCCGGAATCCTTGGCCGTGCTGTTTAACCCGGCGCGTAACGAGGCCTACGTGACCCATCGTCAGGCCGGCAAAGTGAGCGTGATCGACGCGAAAAGCTATAAAGTCGTTAAAACGTTCGAGACCCCAACATTCCCGAATAGCCTGGCGCTCTCCGCCGACGGTAAAACCCTGTACGTGAGCGTGAAACAGAAGTCCACCCGCGAGCAGGAAGCCACCCAGCCGGACGATGTTATTCGTATTGCGCTGTAATTAACCGGAGGGGGAAACCCCTCCTGTCACTTCTCTAAATCCCCCGATACGCCTCGTTACACCCCGCCAGTAGCCTGACCCACTTCAGGGACTTACACTACGCCCTCAACGGCTAACTGAATAACACGGGAATACCATGAAAAAGCCATTTATCTGTCTTTGTGCAGGCGTAATGCTGTTTACATTGGCAGGATGCACCACCGATTACGTCATGACGACCAAAAGCGGACAAACCATCACCACCCAGGGTAAGCCAAAACTGGATAAAGACACGGGAATGACCAGCTATACCGATCAGGATGGGAATGCGCGGGAAATTAACAGCAACGACGTAGCGCAGTTGATTGAAGCGAACTAAAAAAGAAGGCCTGAAGGATTAACCTGTCAGGCCTTCTGCCGTTATGGCGCGGTGCGGTGGATCTCTGCAACGCGTTTACGCACGCCGAACCAGCCCGCGACCAGCAGGATGGCAATCAGCGGTAATGACGCGATGGTATAGGTGCCGTTTGGATAGTCAAACGCCATCAATACCAGTACGCTCACCAGGAACAGCAGCGTTAACCACGAGGTAAACGGTGCGCCCGGCAGTTTAAAGCTGACGTCTGCCGTTTTACCTTCTTTTATGGCCCGGCGCAGACGCATCTGACAGACCATGATAAATCCCCATGACGCAATAATGCCCAGTGACGCGAAGTTCAACACGATCTCAAACACCTGTGACGGCACCAGATAGTTCAGGAATACCCCGACGACATACACGACCAGCGTGGCGAGGATCCCGGCCCAGGGCACCTGTTGACGGCTCATTTTAGCCATGAATTTCGGTGCCGAACCGCCCATCGACATGGAGCGTAAAATACGCCCGGTGCAGTACAGCCCTGAGTTAAGGCTGGAAAGCGCCGCGGTGAGCACCACAATATTCATGATACTGCCAATGTACGGCACGCCCAGTTTGGAAAAGAAGGTCACAAACGGGCTTTGCCCCGCCTGATAGGCGTTCCAGGGCAGTAGCAGAACCAGCAGCACGACAGAACCCACATAGAACAGACCAATACGCCAGATAACGCTATTGATTGCTTTCGGCACCATCGTTTGCGGATCTTTGCACTCACCGGCGGCGGTACCCACCAGTTCAATAGAGGCAAAGGCGAAAACAACACCCTGTACCAGTACCAGCGCAGGCAACAAGCCATGCGGGAAGAAGCCGCCGTTGTCGGTAATCAGGTGAAAACCCGTGGCGTTACCATCCAGCGGCTTTCCGGTACCTAAAAAAACGGTACCCACCACCAGGAAAATCACAATTGCCAGTACCTTAACCAGCGCAAACCAAAACTCCATCTCCGCGAACCACTTCACGCCGATCATGTTCATGGTGCCGACAATAGCCAGCGCGCCGAGGGCGAACACCCACTGCGGCACGTCGCCAAATGCGCCCCAGTAGTGCATATACAACGCCACCGCGGTGATATCGACAATGCCGGTCATCGCCCAGTTGATGAAGTACATCCAGCCAGCCACATAGGCGGCTTTCTCACCTAAAAATTCACGGGCGTAGGAAACGAAGCTACCGCTGGAAGGGCGATGTAAAACCAGTTCGCCGAGCGCGCGCAGTATAAAGAACGAAAAAATACCGCATACCAGATAGACCAGCGCCAAAGCCGGGCCGGCCATCTGCAGGCGTGCGCCTGCCCCTAAAAACAACCCGGTACCAATTGCGCCGCCAATGGCGATCATTTGTACCTGTCGATTGCCCATCGCTTTGTGATACCCCTCTTCGTGAGCATTCAACCAGCGTCGTTTCGCCGCATGTTGTTCCGCGGCTTGCGTGTTGTTTGTGTTCATTACGATTCCTGTTGACCTGACAAAAATACAACATCCTTTTTGCCGCACCTGCTGCGGCGAAAACAGCCTTACCCTTCATTGTGTTACGGGGGAAAACTGCCGGCCGAGCATCCTACATTCAATTGATTGGTTCCGCAAAGCCCGGTAACAAGAATTCAGCATTTTTATGCAGCCGGTACTGGCGCGGTGTGGCCTCGATTCAGCCAATAAAAGAGAAGGGCGTTTATACCTGTAGAGGAGTGCGCTTATCGAGACATTCACCCAATAAGCGCCGTAACGTTATGCCGATACGCCAAAGACCTGAACGGCCTGCTGTAAGCGTGATGAACGCTGGGTCAGATCGGCGGTGGCGTCGGTAACGCGCTCCACCATCTCGGCATTATTGTGTGTCATGGTGCCAACGCGTGAAATTGAATCGTTAATCAGATCCAAAGCCTGGGTTTGCTCACGCGTGGCCAGACTAATGTCTTTGATCATCATCGACATCTGCAGTACATCCCCAATCATCCCGGTGAGATGCGTTTCCGTTTGTTCCACCATTTTGACGCCGCTATTAACATTGGCGACGTTCTTCTCAATAAGCTGTTTGATCTCTTTTGCCGCAGACGCAGAGTGTTGGGCCAGATTGCGGACTTCTGCCGCGACAACGGCGAAGCCACGCCCGGATTCCCCGGCTCGCGCGGCCTCAACCGCGGCATTAAGCGCCAGAATATTGGTCTGAAAGGCGATGCTGTCGATCACGCCAATGATGTCAACGATCTGCCCGTTGTCACGCGATATCGCCTGCATCATGGCGATAGTTTGTTTCATGATATCGCCGCCTTCTGCAGCGTTGGCGCTGGTTTTATCGGCCATGGTCATGGTATGTGCCGCCGTTTCAGCGGTTTGTTGTACCGCGCTACCAATTTCTTCAATGGCCGCAGCGGTTTGTTGCAGGTCGGCAGAGGTTTCTTCTGAACGCTGATGCAGCGCCGTACCTTCTTTTGACACCCGCTGACTGATAGCGCGAATACCGGAAATTTGCGTACTGACGTCATCGACCAGAGAACTCAGATTAAGTCCGGACTGATTAACCAGTCGCATTAGCATTCCGATCTCATCCACCCGATTTAAATGACAGTTATCAGGTTTACGTCCGGACACCACTTTCTTCATTTGCGTCAGGAGCGTATTAACTGGCTGACAAATTTGATACTTAAGGTAAATAGCCAGCGCCAGAAATAACACCAGCAAGCCCCCCGACTGAATAAATGGATTAAACGGGGCGAAGATAAATAACAAAGCGAGCAGGGCCGTCACCCCTAAAGAATAATTGACGCGCTGGCTGATATTCAGCCATTTAAACATGGAAGTCCATGCCAATAAGCCGCGACGAATGATAATCCCTTTAAAAAGTCGAAAGCCTTTAAACTGCTGACTATTCATTTTTTGGTATAAACTTTCGCTGTGAGTTATTTCATCACGCGAAGGAACGGTACGCACCGAGATGTAACCGGTGAGTTTTTCATTGTGCCAGACCGGCGTAACGTTGGCGCGAACCCAGTAATGGTCACCATTTTGGCGGCGGTTTTTCACCATACCCGTCCAGCTGTCTCCCTGCTGTAGCGTGTACCACATATCGGCGAATGCAGCGGGAGGCATGTCAGGATGGCGAATAATATTATGCGCTTCGCCCATTAATTGATCTTCGTTAAATCCGCTGGCATCGATAAAAGCAGAGTTAGCGTAGGTAATATGACTTTCTTTATCCGTCGTTGAAAGCAGCGTCGCTTTGTCGTTAAGTGCGTGCTCAATTTGTGTAACGGGCATGTTACTTTTCATAGAGGCCCCATAATGATATGTATAATCCATACAAAAATTCCCGCAATAAAATCGGGAGGAATATTAAAAAGCCGTTTTAAACCGTTTTAATAAGAAACGCTGCATTCTCTACTAATCATCATTTCTGTGGAAGTATTTAAATTAAAAAATCTCTGTGGAATATTCATTCAGGGTCATAAAACTGAAACATTTTATACAACCGCATAACGTTTTAAGTCATTTAACCTGACTTAACGTAAATCGCGTTAAAAAACGTTTTCGCGAAAAGAAAACTGGCATGAAATGATTTGGATGTTATTCCCGTGAGACCAACGACCCTATTATATTTTGTAGGCCATACATTCCGCGTGTTTCCAGTTTCGTGTTCCGACCAGTACAAGGCGATCCGAATTTTAACCCTGACAGCGTCAGGGTTGGTTATCTACTTTTTAGCTGAGCAAATGTGAATTAAATGTTTCTGCATGGTTATCTGATAATTTAATAATAATGACATGTTAACAAGCATAGGCCCGTAAGATGTCATATCGCCTGAGTATTCTGGATAAAAGCCCCCTCGGGGAAGGTGAAACCGCCGCGATGGCGCTTGCCCGGACGTTACGTCTGGCGCAGCGGGCAGAAGAGTGGGGATACCATCGTTTCTGGATCGCGGAACACCATAATACGCCACAGCTGGCCAGCCCATCACCGGAGCTGGTGATTGCCTGGATCCTCGGGCAAACCCAGCGTATTCGCGTAGGCTCCGGTGGCGTGATGCTGCAACATTACAGCCCGTACAAAGTGGCGGAAAACTTCAATCTTCTGGCCTCGCTGGCACCCGGGCGTGTCGATCTCGGCGTAGGGAAAGCCCTTGGCGGCTTACCACTGTCGACTCAGGCACTACAGCAAGGAGTGCATCAGGATGAAAAAGGCAGTTTTGCCGACCAACTTTCCCAGCTTAACGACTGGCTGACGCTGAGCGGCACGGAAAGCGGGGAAACGGTATTTCCGACGCCAATCCCACCGTTACCGCCGGAAGGATTTGTCCTGGGAGCCAGTGTGCAAAGCGCACAGTTAGCAGCGCAATTCAATTGGCATTTTATCTTCGCGGCACACCTCAACGGTGACCGCGCGTTATTGCGTGACGTTTTGTCCTTCTGGCAGGCCCACAGCGCACGTCCGACGATAGTTGCCGTCCAGGTGATTGTGGCTGACAGTAACGATACCGCCGCGCAGCTTGCGGAAAACGTGCAAATCTGGGGCGTGGAGCTGGAGAATGGTCAACGTTTCACGGTAGCCAGCGAAGAGCAGGCGCTGGCATTCGCCGCGCAGGCCGGCAGTCCGCCACGCAAAATCGCGCGTCGTGAGCAGGCGTTGTTACACGGCACGGCTCAGGAGGTGATGGCAAAGCTGAATGCCCTGCATACGCAATTTGGCATTGAGGAGTTCATTATCGACACGCCAGTCGCGGAAGGTCACGCGCGTCTGACATCGCTGCGGTTGTTGGCGCAAGCCCATAACGCCGTGGAGGTGCTCTGATGACTCTGGCCTCAACGCTTATCAACTGGCGTCGTGAATTACACCAGCACCCGGAGCTTTCCCTGCAAGAGTCGGCAACGACGGCGCGCATTCACGCCTGGCTGCACGCAGCGGACGTCGAGATTTTGCCGTTCGACCTGAAAACCGGTCTGGTCGCGGAAATCGGGCAGGGAGAAGAGGTCATCGCGCTGCGAGCGGATATCGATGCGCTACCGATAGAAGAAAGCGCCGATGTGCCGTTTCGCTCCCTCACGCCGGGAGTGATGCATGCCTGCGGACATGACGTTCACACCAGCGTCATGCTGGGCGCCGCGCTGCTGCTTAAACAACAGGAAACACACTTACCAGGGCGCGTACGTATTTTGTTTCAGCCCGCTGAAGAGAGTTTCGGTGGCGCAAAAACACTGATCCGCGCCGGTGCGCTGCACAACGTTGCGGCTATTTTTGGCATGCACAATGAGCCAGGTTTACCAGTGGGGGAATTTGCCACACGCGGCGGCGCGTTCTATGCCAACGTCGATCGCTTCGTGCTGCGTATTAATGGCAAGGGCGCACATGCGGCGCGTCCGCATGAAGGCAGAGATGCCATCCTGCTCGCCAGCCAACTGGTCACGGTGTTGCAAAGCGTTGCCAGTCGCGACGTTAACACACTGGATTCAGTGGTGCTTAGCGTGACCCGTATTCAGGGAGGAAATACATGGAATGTGTTGCCAGAATCCGTTGAGCTGGAAGGGACGCTCAGAACGCACCGGACTTCGGTGCAACAGCAGGTTAAAGCACGGGTTAATGACATCGCCGCCGGTTTTGCCCACGCCTTTGGCGCACAAATCGACGTTATCTGGCATGCGGGGCCGACCGCGTTGGTAAACGATGCTCGTTGGGCCGATATCGCCACCGCCGTGGCGAAACAATCAGGCTACACCACCCACCATGCCGACCTGCATATGGGCGGCGAGGATTTTGCTGTCTATCTGCAAAATACGCCTGGCGCATTTGTCAGTATTGGCAGCGCCAGTGAATACGGATTACATCACCCGGGCTTTAATCCGGACGAACGTTTAATTGAGCCTGCCGCGCATTACTTTGCACAGCTAGCAAAAACGGCATTCGCACATCTTTAAGTTTACCTGTTGGGTAGGGGTTATTATGGCTGAAAATCGGCAACTACGGCTCGGCACTATTCTGCATGGCGCAGCGGGAAATATGTCCGCATGGCGTCATCCAGCGGCACAGGCCGATGCCAGTATTAATTTTGATTTTGTCAAAGAGACGGCGCTTATTGCGGAAAAAGGGAAGCTGGATTTTATTTTTGTCGCCGATGGTCTGTATATTAATGAAAAATCAATCCCACACTTTTTAAATCGCTTTGAGCCGCTGACGGTATTATCTGCTTTGGCCAGCATTACCCAAAATCTGGGATTGGTTGGCACGGTATCCACGTCATACAGCGAGCCGTTTACTACCGCACGGCAGTTCGCCAGCCTTGATCATCTCAGCCAGGGGCGAGCCGGATGGAACGTGGTCACATCACCTCTGGAGGGTTCGGCAAAGAACTATTCACGTGCCCAGCATCCAGAACATGCCCTGCGTTATCGTATCGCCGATGAATATTTACAGGTGGTGAAAGGACTGTGGGATTCCTGGGAAGATGATGCTTTTACCCGTAATAAGGCAAGCGGAGAATTTTTTAATCCGCAAAAACTGCACACGCTTAACCATCATGGAGATTATTTTCAGGTCGCAGGGCCGTTAAATATTGGGCGCACGCCACAAGGCCGTCCGATTATATTCCAGGCGGGCGCTTCACAGGATGGTAAGAAATTAGCGGCGCAGCATGCCGATGCTATTTTTACCCATCAGGAGTCGCTGGCGGAGGCCAAAGAGTTCTATCAGGATGTAAAAAGCCAGTTGGCCTCCGCCGGGCGACATCCCGAACAACTGCATATATTCCAGGGCGTCAGCGTGATTGTTGGCGACAGCGTTGAGGATGTTGAGCAGCAGTATCAGACTACCGCTGCGCTGGTCTCTATTACCGACGCGCTGAACTACCTGGGCCGCTACTTTGAACATCATGATTTCGCCCAATATCCGCTGGACGCACCGTTCCCGGATTTGGGTTCCCTTGGACAAAACAGCTTTCGCAGTACGACTGATGAGATCAAACGCAACGCGCGTGAGCGTGGCTTAACGCTACGCCAGGTTGCTCTGGAAGCGGCCAGTCCACGGCCACGTTTCAGCGGTACGCCGCAACAGGTTGCCGATGGTCTTCAGCAGTGGTTCGACGAAAAAGCCGCAGACGGTTTTATCATCCAGGGTGGAACACCAGATACCTTCCCACGTTTTGTCGAACAGGTTGTCCCCGTGCTTCAGGCGCGCGGCCTGTTCCGCCATGAATATCCCGGTACGACCCTGCGCGCAAGCCTGGGACTCGCGACACCTGCAAACCAATTCACACAATAAGAGAAAAACGCTATGCAGAAAAAATCAGTCTTCCTCGCGCTGTCACTGGCTTTCAGCGCTAACGTCTGGGCAAATGATGTGACTATTAACGGTACGGGCGTAAGCCTGGAAGCCAATAAAACGCCAATCAATACGGCAAAAAATCCGCAGGCGATTGCGCAGTTGCCCGCGAATCTGCACCTGGCCGTACCGGGTAAATTCACCGTGGCGATTGCCGGGTTAAGCCAGCCGCCGCTGACCGTCTTTGCCGATGACAATAAGACACTGATCGGCAGCGAGGCGGACATCGCTCGTCTGGTGGCTGACAGTCTGGGGCTGGAACTCAACGTCGTGCCCACGTCATGGGAAGACTGGCCGCTGGGCGTCACGTCCGGCAAATATGATGCCGCGATCAGCAATATTACCGTCACCAAAGCCCGCAAAGAGAAATTCGATTTCGCGACGTATCGTAAGGACTCCCTTGGCTTCTATGTCAAAACCGGCAGTAAGCTGAAGAAAATCGAGCAGGCAGAAGATATCGCCGGTCTGCGTATCATCGTCGGTTCGGGGACAAATCAGGAAGCCATCCTGCTCGCCTGGAACGATGAGAACGTGAAGAAAGGGTTGCAGCCGTTTACGCCGGTGTATACCAAAGATGATGCCGCGCAAACCCTGGCCCTGCAGTCAGGCCGTGCCGATGCTTACTTCGGTCCTAACGTTATCGGCGCGTGGAAAGCTGCACTCAACGGAAAAACGCAACGGGTGGGCAGCGTTGATGGCGGTTGGCCAAAAGCGGCACACATCGCTGTGACGCTGAAAAAGGACAGCGGTCTGGTTCTGCCGGTACAAACCGCCCTCAACGGCGTAATTGGCAACGGCGACTATGACAAGGTGCTGAACCGCTGGGGAGAAGGGGTGGAACGTATTCCGCAATCTGAAATCAACCCGGCCGGTTTAGGCGACTAAGGAGGTCATCGTGAGCGATCAATTTCGCGTGGTCTCACCTGAAGCCAGCGAGCTGCAGCCAATTTTGAATGGTCTGTTCGGTGAATATGCCGCCCGCTATGGCGATTATTTTTCTCGCGACGCTGAAGTGGAGCTGACCGAATGGTATCTGGCACCGCAGGGACTTTTCGTGGTACTGGAGCGCAGCGGCGAGATTATCGCCACCGGGGCCTACAAACCTTACGACAAAGACACCGCCGAGATTAAGCGCATCTGGACGAAAAGCAGCCTGCGCCAGCAGGGGCTGGCGGCGCGCGTGGTGCAGGAGCTGGAACGCAGGGCGCTGCTGGCGGGCTACAGCCGGATTTATCTGACCACGGGATTTCGCCAGCCGGAGGCCGTGCGACTTTATTTAAGCCAGGGCTACGATCCGCAATTTGATACAGCGCGCGATCCCGAAGAGTACAGCCTGCCACCGTTTGATGGCCGGCTGCGCTTTACCAAACTGTTGACCATCGCCGGTCAGGCCAGAATAGCCTGAGGAGAGAAGATGAAAACGACGGAGAGTATTAAAGTCGTACCGGCGCGCTATCCCATGCGCACCGCAGGAGCAGTCATTGCCTTGTTTGTCCTGGCGGTGATTATCCAGTCCGTGGCGTTTAATCCGCGCTGGGAATGGGGCGTGTTTGCCCGTTGGTTCTTTGATCCGGTTATCTTGTCCGGCCTTGGGCAAACTCTGCTACTGACGCTTATCGGTACGCTGTTGAGTATTATCATCGGTGGTCTGCTGGCGCTGGCACGGCTTTCATCTTCCTGGCTGCTGAACGGTCTGGCATGGGGATACATCTGGCTGTTTCGTTCGTTACCGCTGATTGTGGTGCTCATCGTTTTGTACAACTTCTCCTATTTGTACGACACGCTGGCGATTGGTATTCCGTTTACTCCCATTCAATGGGGCAGTTTTGAGACCATCAATGTGCTCGGCCAGTTTTCCACCGCGGTGGTTGGCCTGACGCTGGTGCAAAGCGCCTATACCGCTGAAATTATTCGTGGTGGATTTTTAGGGGTTGACCACGGCCAGTACGAGGCAGCGGCAGCGCTGGGCTTACCCGCATGGCGACGTACGCTGCGGATTATTCTGCCGCAGGCGCTGCGCACCATTTTGCCTGCTGGCTTCAATGAAATCATCAGTCTGGCGAAAGGGACGGCGATGGTATACGTGCTGGCAATGCCTGAGCTGTTCTACACCATACAGATGATCTACAACCGCACGCAGGAAGTGATCCCGCTGCTGATGGTGGGTGCGGTGTGGTATCTGGTGATCACCAGCGTCCTGTCGTTAATTCAGCACCTGGTGGAACGCGCGCTGGCCCGCAGCGAGCGACGTTCAGCAATCAATACCGCCCGGGTGAGCCGTGCAGAAAAACGCAACCGTCAACGTCCGCAGCAGGAGGCCGTCCATGTCCCACTCGCCTGAAGGCCATATTTCCATTACCGGCGTCAGCAAATACTTCGGTCGCCACAAAGCGCTGGATAATGTATCGCTGGAGATCCCTCCCGGAACGGTAACGGTTATTCTTGGCCCGTCCGGTTCAGGGAAATCCACACTCTTGCGGACGATCAACCATCTGGAGCGCGTCGATGAAGGGTTTATTCAAATCGATGGCGATTACATTGGTTATCGTCGGCAGGGAGACAAGCTGTATGAGCTGAAAGAGGCGGAAATTTTGCGCCAGCGCGTTAACGTCGGCTATGTATTCCAGAATTTTAACCTCTTTCCGCACTTAACGGTGCTGGAGAATTTGATTGAAGCGCCCATTGCGCACGGTCTGGCATCGCGTAAAGCCGCCACCGAGCGGGCATTAACTCTGCTTGATGCCGTTGGCCTGCGTAATAAAGCCGATGCCTGGTCGCGTCATCTCTCCGGCGGTCAGCAGCAGCGTATCGCTATTGCCCGTGCGCTGGCGCTAAATCCACGCGTTATGCTGTTTGATGAACCCACTTCAGCGCTGGATCCTGAACTGGTAGGCGAAGTTCTGGATGTCATCAAAGCACTGGCGCAGTCGGGAACCACGCTGGTTGTGGTGACGCACGAGATTGGGTTCGCCCGGGAAGTGGCGGATCAGGTGGTGTTTATGGTCGATGGCAAAATTGTCGAACAGGGCAGCAGCGAGCAGGTGCTGAATCATCCACGCCACACGCGCACCCAGCAGTTCTTGTCGAAAGTGCTGTGAACTTGCAGGGAAAGATAGGCAGGTCTGCATAGACTGACGAATGCTGCTCTACACTTAGGGTTTTAACTTTGGGGGTTGCAGCATGATTAGGGTCTATGGGGTGCCGGGCTGGGGATCGGCCATCAGTGAAGTGATGCTCACACTGGCGGAGATCCCTTACAGCTTTATTGATGTTGATGGTTTTGACCGCGACGGGCCTTCGCGGGAGTTGCTTAAAAAAATGAATCCGTTGTGCCAGGTGCCCACACTGATACTGGAAAATGGTAACGTGATGACGGAAACGGCGGCGATCGCCCTGATGATCCTCGATCGTTGTCCTGAACTTGCGCCACCCGTTGGGCACGCTGAGCGCCAGCAGTTTCAGCGTCTGTTGATATGGCTGGTGGCAAATGTCTATCCAACGTTTACCTATGCCGATTATCCACAACACTGGGTACCAGACGCCGCGGCGCAGTTAAAAAAGAACTGTATTGAGTACCGCAAATCACTTTATATGTGGCTGAACGACCAGCTAAGCGCTGAGCCGTACGCGTTTGGCGATCAGCTAACACTGCTGGACGTTTATATTGCCGTTATGCGCACCTGGGGGCCGGGGCATGACTGGTTTCAGGACAACACGCCCAATATCAGCGCTATCGCCGACGCGGTTTGCCAGCACCCGCGACTGCGTACTGTACTGAAAAATAATAAGATTATTTAAACAAAAAAACGCTGTTCCGCAGGAGTGCAAATCCCGGAACAGCGGGCGAACTATCGCCATAAGCTTACATTACGCGACGGACGGGCTCAGCGTAATACGATCCAGTGGCCCCACGATAAACAGATAAGAAATCAGGCCAATCAGCCCCATCGAACCGACGTACAGAATGGCGTAATCGAATGACTGGGTATTCGCCAGAATGACGCCGATCACCAGCGGCGTGATAATACTCGCCATATTGCCGCACATATTGAATACGCCGCCAGCAATGCCGAGCACTTCTTTTGGTGAAGTATCGCTAAGTACGCACCACCCCAGATTGCCAAAGCCTTTGGCGAAAAATGCCAGACTCATCGCCGCGATAACCACAAATTCTGACGAGGTGTAGTTAGCGATAACGATGACACAGGAAAGTAACATTCCGCAGATAACGGGTAGCTTACGAGCAACCGTCAGGCTGTAGCCGCGCTTTAATAGCCAGTCTGAAAAAACGCCCCCTAACAATCCACCGATAAAACCGGCAATAGCAGGAATACTGGCGACAAACCCCACTTTAAGGATCGACATTCCTTTAGCCTGATACAGATAGGTAGGAAACCAGGTCAGGAAGAACCAGGTGATTGACGTCACGCAGAACTGCCCGATGTAAACGCCAATCATCATGCGGTTGACGCAGACGCTTTTTATTTGCGCAAAGGTAATCTTCTGTGGCTCTTTTTTATTTCCCAGCGACGGTTCGCCACCGCCTTCCCGGATATAGTCAATTTCCTGCTGGTTTACCTTCGGATGATGCATAGGATCTCTGATTTTTACCAGCCAGAAGATGCCAAGAATAACGCCAATCGCCCCGATGTAATAAAAAACAAAGTGCCAGCTGAGATTATGCAAAATAATCGTCATTAACGGTGTAATTACCCCTAACGAGATATATTGCGCGGCCTGGTAAACTGAGGTGACAAAGCCTCGTTCATTATTAGGAAACCACTGTACGCTTAATCGGCTGTTGGCAGGAAAGGCCGGAGCCTCAATGGCACCCATCAGTAAACGTAAGATTATCAATACCACAAGTGGACTGGCATACAGATAAATGGTGCCCTGAAACATGGTCACCAGCGACCAGCCAATCAGGGCGCAGCCGTATACCAGACGAGAACCGTAGCGATCAAGTAGCCAGCCGCCAGGCAATTGCATAATGACATAAGAAATACCGAAGGCAGAAAAGGCCAGCCCCATTGCTTCGGGATCAAAACCTAATTCTTTGCTCATAATCGGAGCCACGACGGATAACGTCGCGCGATCGGCGTAATTAAATACGGTGGCAAGAAACAGAAATATCAAAATACCGTAACGCACTTTTGTGCGCTTTATTATTGTGTTCATCACCCACTCCTTTCATAAGGTTGAGAGCGTTTCTGTAGGGAAGAGGGCGGGTATTACTTACCCGCCAAATAAATTAAGGACGTTTACCAAACTCGCAGGTTAATTGCGTCCAGCGGCGCGTCTGCTCGCTGATGCTGAACCCCAGACCGTGACGGTCGGAAACCCACATCCGCCCATCGCGCAGCTCAAGCTGTTCATTAAATAACGGGTTCAGCCATTCGAAATGTTCCAACCATGGCTCAAGCGGGTAAGCGGCGGACAGATGCAGGTGAACTTCCATGGCAAAGTGCGGAGCCAGTTTGCGACCGTGTTTCGCCGCCAGGTCCATAATTTTCAGAAACGGTGAAATTCCCCCCACACGCGGTGCATCGGGCTGCACAAAATCACTGGCATTACCGAGGATCAACTGTTCATGTTCGCGGAAGCTGGTCAGCATTTCACCGGTAGCAATCGGGGTATCAAGCGCGGCGGCCAGTTGGGCGTGACCTTCCACATCGTAGGCATCCAGAGGCTCTTCAATCCAGATCAGATTGAACTGCTCCATTTTTCGTCCCATACGAATGGCGGTTTCTCGATCCCACTGCTGATTGGCATCGACCATCAGCGGGAAGTCATCGCCCAGCGCTTCACGCACCGCGGTTAAGCGGCGAATATCCTCGGCGCAGTTTGGCTGACCAACCTTGAGTTTGATGCCGCCGATGCCGTTTTCACGGGAAATAACGACGTTTTTGAGCACCTGATCCAGCGGCGTATGCAGGAATCCGCCGGAGGTGTTGTAACACTGCACGGAGTCCCGGTGTGCACCCAATAGTTTTGCCAGCGGCAACCCTGCACGCTTGGCCTTCATATCCCACAAGGCGATATCGATAGGGGAGATAGCCTGAACCGCCATGCCGCTGCGCCCTACGGAAGCGCCAGCCCACAGCAGCTTGGTGTAGATCTTGTCGATATCGTTTGGATCTTCGCCTAACAGGTTATCGGCAATTTCTTTGGCATGAGCATAGATTCCCTGGCCGCCAGCCCGTTTGGAGTAACTAAATCCAACGCCTTCAAACCCGTCGCGACTGCGGATCTCCGCGATAATAATGGCAACTTCGGTTAGGGGTTTCTGGCGACCGGTCAGCACTTTGGCATCGCTCACGGGTGTTGCCAGAGGAAGGAAAGCCAGGGACAGCTTAACCCACTCGATACGGTCGCCGGTTTCAGCCGCGGTTTTTGCATTGGCTGATTTGGCATACGTTACGGCATCGGAATTCGCACTTAAAGACATTCTAATCTCTCCTGGTGATAACAAATGATTGCGCTAACATTTTTAGTGTTAGCGCAATCATTGCGCCAGCGAATTGAATGCGTTTTGAACAATCGCTCACAAATACTGAGACAAAAGGGCAGTAACTTGTAAACAGCATCACATTCCAATACTTTATGGGTAAATGCACAAGTCATTATGATGGCGCTATCATTTCAGATGGCGCTAATTAACTAAGCTGCTGTTTTCTCAGCGTTATCGTAGAGGGGCGCTGGCAATAGCCGAAATCATGATGAATAATGCCAGGATAAATCAGCGATTTTTGACAAGGGCATCGACAGTGAAAAATCCCAGACCTCCGCGCGCACCCACGCTGGAAGATGTTGCCCGTACCGCGGGATTGTCGCCCATGACGGTGAGCAGGGCGTTGAATACCCCGCAACTGGTGCGCCCGAGAACAGTAGAAAAAGTGATGCAGGCGGTACGCGCCACTGGCTATATTCCCAACGCGCTGGCCGGGGGGCTGGCGTCGCGTCGCAGTAAGCTTATCGCTGTGGTTGTCCCACAAATTAACAACAATATGTTTGTCGATACCATCCAGTCATTAAGCGATGAACTGGCTGAACGCGGATACCACATCTTGCTCTGCGTGTCGGGTTATACGCCGCAAACAGAGGCTGAGCTGGTGGCGACGCTGCTTTCTCGTCGCCCGGATGGTGTAGTGCTCACCGGTATCCATCATACCGCTGAGCTGAAAAAGGTGATTCTTAATGCGGCCATCCCGGTCGTGGAAATATGGGATTTAACGCCAACGCCCATCGATATGCTGGTGGGGTTTTCGCATGAAAAAGTCGGGCAGGCGGTAGCAGACTATTTGCTGGAAAAAGGGTATCGCCGTCCTGGTTTGCTATGGACCGCCGATCGCCGGGCTGGCCAGCGTAAACAAGGACTGTGCGATGCGCTGAGCCGTCATGGTATTGCGGCTGGTGCACAGGTGGATGTCCCGCTTCCTGCCTCTCTGGCATTGGGGCGTAGCGGGTTGGCACAGCTATTGGCTGAACGCGCGTTTGATGTCATCGTCTGTAGCTCAGATACGTTAGCCCAGGGGGCGATCATGGAAGCCGAAAGCCGTGGTCTACGCGTGCCGCAGGAATTAGCGGTAATCGGTTTTGGCGATCTCGACTTTGCCGCCAGTAACCGACCTGCCATCACCACCGTCAGCGTCGACAGACGGGCTATTGGACAACGCGCCGCCTCTCTGCTTGCCGATCGTATCGAACAAATTCCGCGTGAAGACGATATTATTGATGTTGGATTTCACCTGGTGGAACGAGAATCCGCATAAGTTACCTGCATCCCAAAACAATAAGGAATCTGCTATGCCGCACGTCGATATCAAATGTTTTCCTCGCGACCTGAACGACGAACAAAAATCCGCGCTGGCGGCGGATATTACCGACGTCATTATTCGTCATTTGCAAAGCAAAGACAGTTCAGTGAGCGTGGCGCTTAATGAAATTGAGCCCGAGGCGTGGCAGGGCGTGTGGGATGTGGAGATTGCGCCGCAGATGGCCAGGTTGATTAAAAAACCCGGCTACAGCATGTAAGACAAAACGGGCGGATTTTCCGCCCGTTTTGTCGTGCCATTATTCAGCTGCTGTTATGAGTTTTCCACTGGAGACAAACGTTCCGGCCCCAAGGTGATGCAGGGTATTGAGCTTGCCATCATCAAACTGCCAGCGTCCTTCCACGAAGGCTCGCTCATCAGCGGCAGCCGAGACCACTTCACCAAATAGCGTGTCATATTTTTCCTGTGCCGCAGTGGCAGGCAACAGGCGACACTCCATCCAGGCCAGACATTTGGCTTCAATCAGCGGTAAACCCAGTACCGGTCCCTGTACCACGGGAATGCCGTAGCAGTTGAATTTATCTTCCACCCGACCGGAAACGCTGCCTACGGCCCAGGTCCAGTTGGCGGCGGCAACGCCCGGAATAACGATGCCGAATTTGCCGCTACGTTCAATGAGCTCACGTGACCAGGCGGTCTTGTCGACAACAATCGCGATCCGCGGAGGCTCAAACTCCACGGGCATTGACCACGCGGCAGCCATCACATTTCGCCGCTCAGTATGCTCATCCCGGCTGGTGATTAATATCGTTGGGCCGTGATTTAGCAACCGACTGGCATGTTTTAATTCGATCGGACGAAAATGGCTCATGGATGCTCCTTGGCTGAGAGATAACACACCACAATAAACATAGATATTAACGGTATTAGCGATTTTGTCGCCTCGTCTGGAGGAACAACGCACAAAATCGACGGCGCAAAATTAAAAATGCGTTATAAGTACTGCATTAATTGAACAGGAACTCCGTATGACGCCTTTTTTAACCGCTTATTTTGCCCGTATTGGCTGGTCAGATTTGGCCAGGGTCAACATTGAAACCTTACGGGCGCTGCATTTACTGCACAACGCCGCCATACCTTTTGAAAACCTGGATGTATTGCTTCCAAGAGAGATGCAGCTTGACGATTTGTCATTGGAGGAGAAGCTGGTGACGGCGCGTCGCGGCGGCTATTGTTTTGAACAGAACGGAGTATTTGAGCGAGCGCTACGCGAAATCGGTTTTACCGTACGCAGTCTGCTCGGACGTGTGGTACTGGCGAACCCGTCAAGTCTGCCACCACGCACGCATCGTCTGTTGCTGGTTGAGTTGCAGGGAGAGCAGTGGATCGCCGACGTTGGTTTCGGCGGGCAGACGCTGACGGCGCCGATTCGTCTGCAGGCGAACATTGAGCAGAAGACACCACACGGCGAGTATCGGCTGATTCAGGAAGGTGAAGACTGGATCCTACAGTTCTGTCATCACGAACACTGGCAATCAATGTACCGTTTCGACCTGGTCGTCCAGCATCAGAGCGATTATCTGATAGGCAACTTCTGGTCCGCTCACTGGCCGCAATCACATTTTCGCCATCATTTGCTGATGTGTCGTCATCTGCCCGACGGCGGGAAATTAACGTTAACCAATTTTCATTTCACCCATTATCAGGATGGACACGCGGTAGAACAGATTAATCTACCTGACGTCGCCAGTCTGTATGCTTTGTTGCAGGAGCGGTTTGGCCTGGGCGTGGATGACGTGAAGCATGGGTTTACCCAGGATGAGCTGGCGACGGTAATGGCGGCGTTTGATACGCATCCGGAGGCGGGGAAATAGGGGCATTGGAATTAGTGCCGGATCGGCGTAATCGCCTTATCCGGCCTACGGGAACAATTAAAAATCTATCGTCCATTCTGCGTGAAACAGGATCACCGCCGAACCGGTAATAGTGACTTTTTCTGGCTGGTTATCACGGATAGTCACCGTCACATCAACAATACCGTCGCGCCCGAGCGCACGGCCCTGATGTCCCTGAACACGTAACGTTTTCCCATCATGCGCCATCAGCCCATGGTGAACCAACCACGCGCCCATTGGACCGTTGGCATTGCCGGTAACCGGGTCTTCCACAATCCCAATTGCAGGCGAAAACATGCGGCCATCGGTGGCGTTTTCGCCCGGGCGGATTTGAAAAGGAAAGAAGCCGTTACAGCCAATTTGTTGGCTGATGGCTGTCAAAGCCTGCAAATCAGGGGAAAGGGCGTCGAGGTCCACCTCGGGCTTAAGCGGAATCATCACTTTCGAATGCCCGGTGGTAGCAACCTGAATCGGCAAGCCTGCCAGCATATCGTCTTCGCTCAGGTGTAGGGCCTCGATAATCGCACTACGAATAGCCCCTTCCAGCGGAGGTTCAAATCCGGGTACGCCTTGCTCAAGGCTGATACGATAGTCTTTCCCGGTAGCTTCGATATCCACCCGATGACGACCAGCCAGCGAGGTTTGCCAGACTGTACTGTTGCCCAAGCCAAGCACGTTTGCCCGCACATAATGTGCAGCGACGGTAGCATGCCCACAGATAGGAACTTCGACCGTCGGCGTGAAATAGCGGATGCGAACATCGCTGTCGTCGCTGGTCAGCAGGAAAGCGGTTTCCGAATGACGCAGCTCGCGAGCAATGAGTTGCATCTGCGCTTCGCTCAGTCCGTCAGCATGCAAAACTACGCCAGCTGAATTGCCGCGAAAGGGTACCGAGGTAAAGGCATCGACGTGGTAAACCTGTGGTTTCATTAACGTTCTCCCTAGAATGGAGAAGCATCATAACGTGCAAAACGCCGGATGGCGATGATCGCTATCTTATCCGGCCTACGGTGCCTGGTTGTAGGCCGGATAAGGCGTGTCGTCACCCGACATTTCAATGCGGATTTATCGGCGTGAACGCACTATTTGATAGCGGCGGGTAAAGTACTCAAACGGCGCACTCCACACGTGAACCAGGCGTGTGAACGGGAACAGCAGGAAGATAGTCATCCCCAGAACCAGATGCACACGGAAAATCAACGCCACGCCATCCAGATGCGCAGACGCGCCGCCCTGGAAGGTCACCACCGACTGCGCCCAACCTACCAGTTTCAGCATTTCACTGCCGTCGGGATGCTGCGCAGAGAATGGGATGGTGGTTAAGCCGAGGATACACTGAATCAGCAGAACACAGAGGATCAGGATATCGGCAGTGGAGGAGGTTGCACGAATGCGCGGATTGGTCAAACGACGTACTAGCAAGCCAGCGCCACCGACCAGCGTCAGCACGCCACAGAGCCCACCGGCGATCATCGCCATCTGCTGCTTCACCGCAATCGGCAGGAACCAGGCATACATCCAGTGCGGGGTTAACATGCCAAACAGGTGCCCGAAAAAGATCCCCAGAATGCCGATGTGGAACAGGTTTGACCATAACACCATGCCGCGTTTGTCCAGCATCTGGCTGGAAGAGGCCCGCCAGGTGTATTGCCCGTAGTCATAGCGTAGCCAACTGCCGAGGATAAACACCGTGCCGCACAGGTACGGGTAGATATCGTAAAAAAAGACGTTCAGGTACTGTATCATTTCGGGCCTCCCGCGCTGACGTCGACATACTGAGGTGCCACGTCCTGGCTAAAGCGTCGTTGATAGTTTTGTAACGGTGAACTGTCACAGGCGGTGGCGTTATCCTCGATAAACTTCACCTGTTCCTCTTCCCAGACGGCATCCAGCGCCTGTCGGGTATCGTCGCGGGTTTCCGTGCCAACCTGTTTAGTGACACTGTCACTTGAAAGAGGGCTTCCGGCAAGCAGTAGCAGGGCGTCAAACAGTTGATACCACGGCGTATCACGCTGTTTCAAACGCCCCCCCAGCAGCGCCAGAATCGGTGCGACGTTCTGCAATCCTTCTTTGGCCTCCGCTTCCGGCAACACGCTTAAGTACTCCAGATACAGCGGCAGATGATCCGGCAGTTCGCGGCAGTCGAGCTGCAGTCCGACCTTTTCGTACTGCGCCAACAGATCAACCATCGCCTGGCCCCGATCGCGAGACTCGGCGTGCACGTGCTCAAACAGCAGCAGAGAGGTGGCCCGGCCCCGGTCAAATATCTCACACCATTCGGCTTGTTTATCCAGTAATGGCGCATTGAGCAGCCCCTGGCTAAATTCGGTAAGCATTGGGGCATCGCTGGCCACAAGCGCCAGCGCCTCGTCTTTACACTCCCACAGCAACTCGTCGGGATATTCCATCAGCAGGCCGATAACCTTCAGGATTTGCATTATTCACCCTCCGCTTTATCGCGCACTTCGGTGATGTCGATGGCGTCAATACGACTGCTGTTAAACAGGTTAAATTTGGTATCTGAACCATGGCAGCCGTCGCCAAAGGTAAATCCGCAACCGTTTTTCTCCGGGAACGCATCACGCGCCATTTCACGGTGGCTGGTCGGGATCACGAAGCGGTCTTCATAGTTGGCGATGGCCAGATAGCGATACATCTCTTCAACCTGCTCAACGGTCAGACCCACTTCCTCAATCGCGCGGGTGTCCGTAACGCCTTCTACGGTTTGCGAACGCATATAATGGCGCATGGCCATCATTCGTTTTAGCGCCCGCAGTACCGGACCGGTATCGCCCGCGCTAAGCATGTTGGCAAGGTACTGAACCGGAATTCGCAGTGATTCAACCGCTGGCAGAATGTTGCCATTGTGCGGCAGTCCCCCCGCGTCAGCGACCGACTGAATCGGCGACAACGGCGGTACATACCAGACCATCGGCAGGGTGCGGTATTCCGGGTGCAGCGGCAGCGCCAGCTTCCAGTCCATCGCCATCTTGTAAACGGGCGAACGTTGGGCCGCTTCGATGACGTTGTGCGGAATACCTTGTTTTAACGCCTCTTCAATGACCGCCGGGTCGTGTGGATTGAGGAACACATCGCACTGACGCTCGTAGAGATCGGTCTCATGCTCGGTGCTGGCTGCTTCTTCGATGCGGTCGGCGTCGTACAGCAATACGCCAAGATAGCGGATGCGTCCCACGCAGGTTTCCGAACATACCGTCGGCTGGCCGGACTCAATACGCGGGTAGCAGAAAATGCACTTCTCTGATTTACCGCTCTTCCAGTTAAAGTAGATTTTTTTGTACGGACAACCGCTGATGCACAAGCGCCAGCCGCGACATTTATCCTGGTCGATCAACACGATGCCGTCTTCTTCACGCTTATAGATGGCACCGCTCGGGCAGGTGGCGACACAGCTTGGGTTCAGGCAGTGTTCGCACAAGCGCGGTAAATACATCATGAAGGTGTTTTCGAATTGCCCGTACATCTCCTTTTGCATTTTCTCAAAGTTACGGTCGCGGGCACGTTTTGAGAACTCACCGCCGAGCAACTCTTCCCAGTTAGGACCCCAGATAATCTTGTCCATCCGTTTGCCATCTATCAGCGAACGCGGACGTGCGGTGGGCTGATTCTTGCTTTCCGGTGCGCTATGCAGATGCTGATAATCGTAGGTAAAGGGTTCGTAATAATCATCGATTTGCGGGATCACCGGGTTAGCAAAAATTTTGGTGATAACGCCCATCTTGCCGCCCAGGCGCGGCCTTATCTTCCCGTTAACATCGCGAATCCAGCCGCCTTGCCACTCTTCCTGATCTTCCCAGTTTTTCGGATAGCCAATGCCTGGCTTGGTCTCAACGTTGTTAAACCACGCATATTCCATCCCTTCACGTCCGGTCCAGACGTTTTTACAGGTGACGGAGCAGGTGTGGCAGCCGATGCACTTATCCAGATTAAGAACCATGCCTACCTGTGAGCGTATTTTCATTTTTTCGCCTCCTGTACCTGATCGCGACCTTCATCATCCAGCCAGTTAATATTTTTCATTTTTCTAATCATGATGAACTCATCGCGGTTAGAGCCGACCGTGCCGTAATAGTTGAAGCTGTATGCCAGTTGCGCATAGCCGCCGATCATGTGCGTGGGTTTCGGGCAGACGCGGGTGACTGAGTTATGGATCCCGCCGCGCATACCGGTGACTTCCGAGCCAGGGATATTCATGATTCGCTCCTGAGCGTGATACATCATGGTCATACCCGGCGGCACGCGCTGACTTACCACAGCACGCGCGGTGAGTGCACCGTTGGCGTTAAAGGCTTCAATCCAGTCGTTATCCTCAATGCCCAGCTCTTTAGCATCGGTTTCACTGATCCAGACAATGGGGCCGCCGCGCGACAGCGTCAGCATCAGCAGGTTTTCGCTGTAGGTAGAGTGGATCCCCCATTTCTGATGCGGAGTCAGGAAGTTGAGCGCTTTTTCCGGGAAGCCGTTAGGCGGAACTTCGCGCATATTGCTGACGCTTCGGGTATCGATAGGCGGACGATATGCCACCAGACTTTCACCAAAGGCTCGCATCCACGCGTGATCCTGGTACAACTGTTGGCGACCGGACAGGGTACGCCACGGGATCAGCTCGTGGACGTTGGTATAGCCTGCGTTATAGGAGACATGTTCACTTTCCAGCCCGGACCAGGTGGGGCTGGAGATGATTTTGCGCGGCTGCGCCTGAATATCGCGAAAACGGATTTTCTCGTCTTCTTTGTTCAACGCCAGATGCGTATGGTCGCGTCCGGTCATCGCTCCCAGCGCTTCCCAGGCTTTCACCGCCACCTGACCGTTCGTTTCCGGTGCCAGGGCGAGGATCACCTCAGACGCATCCAGCGCGGTGTCTATCAGTGGTCGGCCTTTCGCCGGACCTTCGCGTTTGGTGTAGTTCAGCTTGCCAAGGAAATCGACCTCCGTCTGGGTATTCCACGTAATACCTTTCCCGCCGTTACCGAGCTTGTCCATTAGCGGACCGAGCGAAGTGAAGCGTTCGTAGGTGGCGGGATAGTCACGTTCCACGACGGCAATATTGGGCGCCGTTTTCCCCGGGAGGAGATCGCATTCGCCTTTACGCCAGTCCTGAATGTCAAACGGCTGCGCCAGCTCTGCCGGGGAGTCGTGTTGCAGCGGTTGTAATACCACATCCGTTTCTTGCCCAAGGTGCCCGACGCAAACCTCAGAGAAGACTTTGGCGATGCCTTTATAAATTTCCCAGTCGCTCTTCGATTCCCACGCAGGATCGACCGCCGCCGACAGCGGGTGAATAAACGGATGCATATCCGAGGTGTTCATATCGTCTTTTTCATACCAGGTGGCGGTCGGCAAAACGACATCGGAGAACAGGCAGGTACTTGACATACGGAAATCGAGCGTTACCAGCAGATCAAGCTTGCCCTCTATCGCCGCGGACTGCCATTCCACCTCTTCAGGTTTGATACCTTCGCTTGAACCGAGCGCTTCCCCCTGGATCCCGCTTTCGGTACCCAGCAGATACTTGAGCATGTATTCATGCCCTTTACCGGAGGAGCCGAGCAGGTTAGAGCGCCAGACGAAGAGATTACGCGGATGGTTGTTACCACTATCCGGCTGCTCGCAGGCAAAACGAATTTCACCCGATTTCAGCGCCTGTGCAGTGTATTGTGCAGGCGACACTCCCGCTTGTTCTGCCTTTGCTTTGACGGTCAGAGGGTTGAGGTTGAGCTGCGGCGCGGACGGCAGCCAGCCCATTCTTTCTGCCCGCACGTTAAAGTCGATCAAATGTCCGCTAAACTTGGACGCGTCAGCCAGCGGAGAGAGGAGTTCCTGAGCGGTGAGTTTTTCATAACGCCACTGGCTGGAGTGATTGTAGAAAAACGAGGTGCTGTTCATCTGACGCGGCGGGCGGTTCCAGTCCAGCGCAAAGGCCAGCGGCAACCAACCAGTTTGCGGACGCAGTTTCTCCTGACCCACATAGTGCGCCCAGCCGCCGCCGCTTTGTCCCACACAACCGCAGAACACGAGGATGTTAATCATTCCACGGTAGTTCATATCCATGTGATACCAGTGGTTGACGCCAGCCCCGAGGATAATCATCGAACGGCCATGGGTTTTGTGCGCCGTATCGGCAAACTCACGGGCGATTTGTTCGATATGACGACGAGGTACACCGGTAATTTGCTCTCCCCAGGCCGGGGTGTAGGCTTTCACTTCGCTGTAATCTTGCGCGCTATGAGCGTCATCCAGACCGCGGTCGAGGCCGTAATTCGCCAGCACCAGATCATAGACGCTTACCACCGGGCAACGGCTGCCGTCGGCGAGGGTAAGATGTTTTACCGGCAGTTGACGAATCAGCACGGGTTCCTGTTTCACGCTGCGAAAATGTGGGTTTTCGTTGCCGCCGAAGTAGGGGAATGCCACGCCGGTCACTTCATCATGCTGACCAAGCAACGAGAGGGAAAGTTCTGTTTCAGCGCCAGCCGCCAGTGGCTCCAGGTTCCATTTACCTTTCTCGCCCCAGCGAAAACCGATAGACCCGTTCGGGACCACCAGTTCGCCAGCAGTGTTAAAGGCCACGGTTTTCCACTCCGGATTGTTACTTTCGCCCAGACCATCGACAAGGTCTGAGGCGCGCATCATGCGCCCTGGCACGTAGCTGCCATCTTCCCGGGCATCCAGCAAAACCAGCATCGGCATATCGGTATAGCGACGACAGTAATTGATGAAGTAATCGCTGGGATTGTCGAGGTGGAATTCTTTCAGGATGACGTGGCCCATCGCCATCGCCAACGCGCTGTCTGTCCCTTGCTTGGGTGCCAGCCACTGGTCGCACAGTTTGGCAACTTCCGAGTAATCCGGCGTAATGGCAATCGTCTTGGTGCCTTTGTAGCGTACTTCAGTAAAAAAGTGCGCATCCGGGGTACGGGTCTGCGGCACGTTTGACCCCCAGGCGATGATATAGCTGGAGTTATACCAGTCGGCGGATTCTGGAACATCGGTCTGTTCGCCCCAGGTCATCGGTGATGCAGGCGGTAAATCGCAGTACCAGTCATAGAAGCTCAGGCAGGTTCCGCCCAGTAGCGAAAGATAACGTGTACCTGCGGCATAGGAGACCATCGACATAGCAGGGATCGGGGAGAACCCGGCCACGCGATCCGGGCCATAGGTTTTCACCGTCCAGACGTTGGCGGCGGCAATGAGCTGATTAAGCTCTTTCCAGTTGGAACGGATAAAACCACCGCGCCCGCGTACCTGCTTGTAGCTCTGGCATTTTTGCGGGTCGTTCATAATGGATTCCCAGGCCAGCACCGGATCGGGCTGGCGGGACAGGGCGTCGCGCCACAGTTCGATCAGACGTTTACGCACCAGGGGATATTTCAGACGGTTGGCGCTGTAAAGATACCAGGAGTAGCTGGCACCGCGCGGGCAGCCACGGGGTTCATGATTTGGCAGGTCAGGGCGGGTACGCGGGTAGTCGGTTTGCTGCGTTTCCCAGGTCACCAGTCCGTTTTTGACGTAGATTTTCCAACTGCATGAGCCGGTACAGTTAACGCCGTGGGTAGAACGCACAATTTTGTCGAACTGCCAGCGCTGACGATAGCTGTCTTCCCAGTCCCGGTTGGTGTGCATCACTTGCCCGTGCCCATCGGCAAACGTATCGCCCTTTTGTTTAAAGTAGCGAAAGCGATCGAACAGTTTACTCATGACATAACTCCTGCTTTGAGAATATTGCCGACGGTGAATCGAACGGTAGGCCGGATGGCGGTTAACGCCTTATCCGGCCTAGCGAACTGTCCGATCCTACGGTATCCATTTTGTTATTTTTTTTGTGATTTACGGCCATAGACCAGCCAGGTCACCAGCACGCAGACGATGTAAAACACGAGGAATATTTTCATTGCACCCACCGGAGAGCCGGTCAGCGCCAGCGATGAACCAAACGCTTTGGGGATGAAGAAGCCCCCCACAGCGCCAATAGCGGAGATGAATCCCAGCGCGGCAGCGGTATCGGTTACCGCCTCACGTTGGGCCTGTTCTTCAGTACCACCGTGCAGCTTCACCCGGTATATGGTGATTTTGCGAAAGATCACCGCGATCATCTGGAAGGTTGAGCCGCTTCCCAGACCTGCAGTCAGGAACAAGCCCATAAACACCAGGTAGAAGGCGACAAAGTTTCCTTCGCCTGACCCTGGCAGGGTGAGGAACAGCAGGGCGCTAAACAGCGCCATAAAGATGAAGTTAATTAACGTGACGCGCACACCGCCGAATTTGTCAGAGATCACGCCACCTGCCGATCGCGCAAGAGCGCCGATGAAGGGGCCGAAGAACGCCAGTTGCAGGATATTCACGTCCGGGAACTGAGTTTTCGCCAGCATGGCAAAGCCTGCCGAAAAGCCGATAAATGAACCGAAAGTGGCGAGATACAGCAGGCTTAATAACCACAGATGAAAACGTTTGAGGACCGGCAACTGGGAAGCAATTGAGGCCTTCGAACTGGCAATATCGTTCATTCCCATGCCTGCTGCTAAGGTGGCTATCAGCAGTAACGGAACCCAAATCCATGCGGCATTGGCCAGCGACAATAACGAGCCGTCGGCTTGCGGTACGCCCTGTACGCCCAAAAAGGTAAAGATAGGCAGAAAGATCACCAGCGGCGCGATCAACTGCATCACGCTGACGCCAAGGTTGCCGAGACCACCGTTAACGCCTAATGCGCTGCCTTGTTTCGCTTTGGGGAAGAAAAAGCTGATATTACCCATGCTGGAGGCAAAGTTTGCGCCAGCAAAACCGCACATCAGCGCAATGATAATAAATACGCCAAACGGAGTAGCGTTATTTTGCACGGCAAAACCGAGCCAGACGCAGGGAATAACCAGAATAATCGTGCTAAAAATGGTCCACCGGCGCCCACCAAATATAGGTACCATAAAGGAGTAGGGAACGCGCAATATTGCGCCAGAAAGAGAAGGCAATGCCGTTAATAAAAACAGTTGGTCAGTAGTGAAATTAAAACCAATTTTATTCAGATTGACGGCCACGGCGCTGAACAACATCCAGACGCAGAACGCCAGCAACAGACAACTTACTGATATCCAGAGGTTTCTGCGTGCAATATGCTTACCTTTGTTTTCCCAAAAGGCAGGGTTCTCCGGTTTCCAGTCAGTTAAAAGATAACGATTATTTTTCTCATTTGATGCTGACATATTATTCTCCATGCCCATGCCGTTCATGAAAAAGAAATAAACGCACACAGCGCCGCGCGAGTTCTTTTTAGAAACTATTGAAAAGTTTTGGGAATATTGACTGAAAGAATAGATAAAAAAGTGCAATAACGCGGCGTGATGAGGGAATTACATGTTGCTTAAGTGTTACCAATTGTAAAAATAAAAGATGTATTATTAATTCATCTATAACATCAATTAACTAACTCCAACGTAATCATACGATCCAAATGGCGTTCGAATGCAGGGTCGGCCATTTCCTCAATGCCTAAGACATAGATGCCATCCAGGCCGCAAACCAATGCGATTAAGCGCCAGGCCACCTCGGCCGCATCCGGTATTGCTGAAAATTCACCTGCACTCTGTCCTTGAGTGATGATAGCGGCGGTTTCTTCATGCCACATCCGCATGGTTAGCAGGTAGGCGCTTTTGATTTCCGGATCTTTATCCGCCAGGACCTGCGCTTCACGCCACAGTTTAATGTAGGGTTCGAACCCGCCATCTTCGCTGCCCAACATAGCATGCAGTCGTTCGCGGAAGCTGGCGTTATCACTGACCTGTTCGGCATCCAGAAGGGTCCGTATCAGTTGCACAAAAGCGAGGGATTTTAACTCACCCGCAGAGGTAAAGTGATGGTGTACCTGCCCGGTGGACACCTGAGCTTCCGTGGCAATACGCCGCACCGTCATAGCAGTAAATCCTTCCTCAAGCGCGACACGCATGGCCGCTTGCAGAATAACTTCCCGACGTTCGTCCCGATTCAGATAGCTCATCTTTCCTCCTGTACCCGTATAGCACGCAGTCTAACAAAAAGTTGGACATACGTTCAAATTTCCGTAGGATCGCTAAAGCTGGACACGTGTCCAGTTTCAGTTTCGTTAGGGAGTTTTATGTTTCGTCAGTGGTTAACGTTAGTCATTATTGTACTGGTCTACATCCCTGTTGCGATTGATGCAACGGTGCTGCACGTTGCCGCGCCCACGCTGAGTATGACGCTGGGTGCCAGTGGTAACGAGCTGCTGTGGATCATTGATATTTATTCTCTGGTAATGGCCGGAATGGTATTGCCAATGGGCGCGCTGGGCGATCGTATTGGCTTTAAACGTCTGCTGCTGTTAGGGGGCGGAGTATTTGGTCTCGCATCGCTGGCCGCTGCCTTTGCCCATAGCGCGGGTTGGCTGATTGCCACCCGGGCTGTATTGGCGATTGGGGCGGCGATGATTGTTCCGGCAACGCTTGCGGGTATTCGCGCCACATTCGCTGAGCAACGGCATCGCAATATGGCGCTTGGTGTCTGGGCTGCCGTGGGTTCCGGCGGTGCGGCATTTGGCCCACTGGTTGGTGGGATGCTGCTGGAGCACTTCTACTGGGGATCCGTATTCTTAATTAATGTACCGATTGTCCTGGTGGTAATGGCCTTAACCGCACGCTTAGTGCCGCGCCAGGCCGGACGTCGCGATCAGTCGTTAAATTTCGGTCATGCGATAATGCTGATTGTCGCCATTCTGCTGCTGGTTTACAGCGCTAAGACCGCGCTGAAAGGGCATACGGCGACCGCTGCCATTGCGTTGACGCTGTTAACCGGCGCGTTACTGTTGTGGCAGTTTGTCCGCATCCAGCTCGCTGCTTCCCGCCCGATGATTGATATGCGGCTGTTCACGCATCGTATCATCTTAAGCGGCGTTGTGATGGCGATGACCGCCATGATAACTCTGGTGGGTTTCGAGTTACTGATGGCTCAGGAGCTACAGTTTGTTCATGGTTTAACACCGTATCAGGCGGGACTGTTTATGCTGCCGGTGATGCTGGCAAGCGGCTTCAGCGGCCCCATTGCCGGTATGCTGGTGTCACGCCTGGGATTACGTTGTGTGGCAACGGCGGGTATGGCGCTTAGCGCCGTCAGTTTTTACGGCCTGGCGATGACGGATTTCAGTACTCAGCAGATTCAAGCCTGGATATTAATGGCTTTGCTCGGTTTCAGCGCCGCCAGTGCGCTGCTGGCCTCAACGGCGGCTATCATGGCGGCAGCCCCGGCAGAAAAAGCCGCAGCCGCGGGCGCCATTGAGACAATGGCTTATGAACTGGGGGCCGGGCTTGGGATCGCTATCTTTGGGTTGTTGTTGAGCCGCAGCTTTTCAGCGTCGATTCTGCCGCCTGTCGGACTTAATCCACAGGAGATAGAACGAGCCTCATCGTCAATGGGGGAGGCGGTGCAACTGGCGCACTCGCTCCCGTCGTCGCTGAGTGAGGCGTTGCTGTCGGCTGCTAAAGAAGCCTTTACCTGGTCGCACAGCGTGGCCTTAAGCAGCGCCGGCAGCATGCTTATCGTATTAGCGGTAGGAATGTGGTTCAGTCTGGCAAAGGTACAGCGTCAATAACTAATGGGCTAAATGACAGGGGTAATCCATCTCTTCGACTTCTTTCCCACTCAGTCGAGCGTATTGCCCCGTCAGCCTCCAGAACGCAGGCTGTGTTTCCGTATAGATCTCTGCCGCTAAAACCAGGCGGCGGCGATCCACCTCATTCAGCTCCAGCAGCGTCCACGGCACAAAATAACGATCGCTGCCCGTTAGGGTAAACCACAGCGGACACCCGCATCCGGAACAGAAGAAACGTTCACCACGATTTGAAGATGGGAAGTGCGAAGGTTCTGCTGAATCTGGCGACATCAGCGGCTGAGCGCTGGCTTCCAGATACATAGCGATGCCACCTGACCACTTCTGGCACAGCGTACAATGACAGGCATAGACATCCAGCATTTCGACGTCGACGGTAAAATGACTCTGCCCGCAAAGACAACGACCAGTGAATGTCTGCACGGCATACTCCTTATGACCGAGTCTACATTAAGAGAAAAAGCCAGCCCTGGAAGGACTGGCTTTGTATTCAGACTACAACAAAATTAGAACTGGTAGTTCAGACCAACAGCAACGATGTTGTCAGTGCTTACACCGGCAGCTCTTGTGAAGTTGTTGGCATCCAGCAGGTTGATTTTGTAATCAACGAAGGTGGACATGTTTTTGTTGAAGTAGTAGGTCGCGCCCAGATCTACGTATTCAACCAGATCCTGGTCGCCGTAACCGTTGATGTCTTTACCTTTAGACTTCAGGTAAGCAACGGACGGACGCAGACCGAAGTCGAACTGGTACTGAGCAACAGCTTCAAAGTTCTGTGCTTTATTTGCAATACCGATGATCTCAGTACCTTTAACAGTACCACCAAAGGTAGTCATGTTACGGGTTTCGGAGTAGGTGGTTGCCAGGTAGATGTTGTTCGCATCATATTTCAGGCCAGCAGCCCAAATTTCAGCGTTCTTACCGTCAGCTTTGAACTGACCGCTGTGGTTGTTCTGGGAGTCAGTACGGTCAGATTTCGCATAGGTTGCACCTACGCCGAAGCCATCGTACTCATAGGTAGTAGACAGACCGAAGCCGTCGCCATTAGCTTCTTTGTCGGCGCTACGATCGTTTTTACCCTGGTACTGCAGGGCAAAGTTCAGACCTTCAACCAGACCGAAGAAGTCGGTGTTACGGTAGGTTGCAACGCCAGTAGTACGACCAGTCATGAAGACGTCAGTCTGGGTCCAGGTATCGCCACCGAACTCTGGCAGAACGTCGGTCCATGCGCCGATGTCGTAAGCTACGCCGTAGTTACGACCGTAGTCGAAAGAACCGTATTCAGCGAATTTCAGGCCAGCGAATGCCAGACGGGTTTTATCTTTGTCGGAACCCTGATCTTCAGAACGGTTGCCTTTGAATTCATATTCCCACTGACCGAAACCAACCAGTTGGTCGTTGATCTGAGTTTCGCCTTTGAAGCCCAGACGCGCGTAAGTTTTGTCGCCATCGCTGCTGGTATCGTTAGAGAAGTAGTGTTGAGCGTGAACTTTACCGTACAGGTCCAGTTTGTTTGCGTCTTTGTTATATACCTCAGCTGCGTTTACCGCACCTGCCGCCAACAGGCTAGTCACTGCCACTGCAACTAATTTAAGTTTCATTCTAAATAATCCTTATAATTATTTCTTGGTGTGTTTCCTAAACCATTGCTAAACGAAGGGGTTCGTCAATGGCAAACCATTTTTAAATGACGCAGTGGTATAAGTTCAATAATAAGTTTCATAATATTGCGAAATATTTGAAGTTGTGTGATCCAGATCTACATAATATAGCTGATTGTATTAATCTTAATATGTGACAGATCGGAATGGGTATATTTACATGGGGAACTATTGTGCAGGCTATGATTTAAATGGCGTTAGTTTCGCAGGTGTAATATATACATGTGAAGAGATACAGATAACCGAGTAATACTTTCGGGCGTTAATTAATTTTCATATATTTAACATTTAATTAAAAAAATATAAACATAAACCGCAGTGGAATGAACAATTATTATTCATTAAATTGTCTAAAGTATAGCCGGATTTTATTTGTTTGTGATAAAACCCGACTTTTTTTCAGGCACGGCGCGTTGCCAGCCAGCAAAGCAGAGACCCCGCGCAGACCATCAGCGCTCCTTGCCAGAAGGATAGTGACAGCGGGGCGCTGAGCAACACCGCGGCCAGCGCAGAGGAGAGCACTGGAGTAAAATAAGACCCGACGGCCATAACGGTCACGTTGCCATGCAAAATACCAATATTCCACGCGGCATAGGCAAATCCTAACGTTAATGCTGCAGTGAACATTTTAATCGTCACCGAAGTGCTGAAAACCATTTCCGGTTGAGGCGTAATAAAATAGTAAACCCACAAACTTGCCGCCGTTAGTAAAACGAACACGGTGATGCCGTTAAAACCTTTTGCATATTTATTAGTCACCGTGCAATACGTTGCCCAGATAAAAGCGCCGAGAAAGGCGAGGAAATAGCTAAGCGGGCTGCTGGCAACATTACTGATAATTTCTCCAGGATTCAGGCCGTTTTCGCCCCCCAACACCCAACAAACCCCGGTCAATGCGATGATTAATCCGGGAATCACCAACCAGGTTGTTTTTTGGCCATTAAATAAGATGGCGAATAATATTGTCAGACTTGGCCAGAGATAATTGACCATACCCACTTCAATAGCCTGGTGACGAGTAGCGGCATAGCCCAGGGCCAGCGCTAAGCATATTTCATAGCTAACAAAAAGCACGCTACCGGCGATTAAATATCGCACAGGAATTTTTCTGATATTTGGGAATCCGACGGTAAATATCAGCAACAGGCCGCTTAATGTAAAAATCATCGCCGCGCCGCCTGCCGGCCCCAGTCCTTCGCTTACCCCACGAATAAGCCCGACCATCGTGCTCCAGAGCACGATGGCAATAAGCCCAATTAACGTTGCTTTTTGTTTTGTCATGCTGATTGTCTGTCCATGGTACTGGCAAAAATTAAGCTGAAATGTATAGCACCTTTACACCGTAGCGCGCTAATTAATTCCCTTTTGTCTACTCCCTTATGGGTACAAAGGTTAAGCGAAGTGCACTATTTAGTAGCGGAACCGTTTCGTTATTGATTTGACGCAAAAAAAATATGGATATAGCTGATAGTTTCGTCGCGAAGTTGTACATGTCATCTTTCAATCATGCCGCGCTGGCGCAATTTGAGAGATTTCCTGTACGAATCCCTGCAAAAAAGAGGAAAGCAATGGACGTCAGCCGCAGACAATTTTTTAAAATCTGCGCGGGCGGTATGGCGGGAACAACAGTAGCCGCTCTGGGTTTTGCACCCAAAATGGCACTGGCTCAGGCGCGAAACTATAAGCTGTTGCGCGCCAAAGAGATCCGAAACACCTGCACATACTGTTCCGTAGGTTGCGGGCTATTAATGTATAGCCTGGGAGATGGAGCAAAAAACGCCAAAGAGTCGATTTACCATATTGAAGGGGATCCGGATCATCCGGTGAGTCGTGGGGCATTATGCCCTAAGGGTGCAGGATTACTGGATTACGTGCACAGTGAAAACCGTCTGCGTTACCCGGAATATCGCGCTCCAGGCTCCGACAAATGGCAGCGTATCAGCTGGGATGAGGCTTTCACCCGTATCGCGAAGCTGATGAAAACTGACCGCGACGCCAACTTTATTGAGAAGAATGAGCAGGGCGTAACGGTAAACCGCTGGCTTTCTACCGGGATGCTGTGTGCATCTGCGGCAAGTAATGAAACCGGCATGCTGACGCAAAAATTTGTGCGCTCACTCGGCATGCTGGCAGTAGACAACCAGGCACGCGTCTGACACGGACCAACGGTAGCAAGTCTTGCTCCAACATTTGGTCGCGGTGCGATGACCAACCACTGGGTTGATATTAAAAACGCCAACGTCGTGATGGTGATGGGCGGTAACGCCGCTGAAGCACATCCGGTGGGATTCCGCTGGGCGATGGAAGCTAAAAACAACAATGATGCCACGCTAATTGTTGTTGACCCCCGTTTTACACGTACAGCCTCGGTAGCGGATATTTACGCGCCAATTCGTTCCGGCACGGACATTACGTTCCTGTCCGGCGTCTTGCTGTATCTGATTGAAAACAACAAAATCAACGCTGAATACGTTAAGCATTACACCAACGCCAGCCTGCTGGTGCGGGATGATTTTGCTTTTGAAGACGGTCTGTTCAGCGGTTACGACGCGAAAAAACGCCAATACGATAAATCGTCCTGGAACTACCAGTTCGATGAAAACGGCTACGCGAAACGCGATGAAACGTTAAGCCATCCCCGCTGTGTCTGGAATCTGCTAAAACAGCACGTTTCCCGCTACACGCCGGATGTGGTGGAAAACATCTGCGGTACGCCAAAAGAAGACTTCCTGAAAGTTTGCGAAGTGCTGGCTTCCACCAGCGCAGCGGACCGCACCACCACGTTCCTGTATGCGCTGGGCTGGACACAGCATACCGTCGGGGCGCAGAACATCCGTACCATGGCCATGATCCAGTTGCTGCTCGGCAACATGGGGATGGCAGGTGGCGGGGTCAACGCTTTACGCGGTCACTCCAACATTCAGGGTTTAACCGACTTAGGGCTGCTCTCTACCAGTCTGCCAGGCTACCTGACGCTGCCGTCAGAGAAACAGGCCGATCTGCAAACCTATCTGGCTGCTAACACGCCAAAAGCGACGTTGGCCGATCAGGTGAACTACTGGGGCAACTACCCGAAATTCTTCGTCAGCCTGATGAAATCTTTCTACGGCAATGCGGCGCAGAAAGAAAACGACTGGGGCTTTGAGTGGTTGCCGAAGTGGGATCAGTCCTACGACGTCATCAAATACTTCAACATGATGGATAGCGGGAAAGTGACCGGCTACATCTGTCAGGGCTTTAACCCGGTCGCGTCCTTCCCGGACAAAAACAAAGTGGTGCAGTGCCTGAGCAAACTGAAGTATCTGGTGATTATCGATCCGCTGGTGACCGAAACCTCTACGTTCTGGCAGAACCACGGCGAATCAAACGACGTTGATCCGGCTTCTATTCAGACCGAAGTCTTCCGTTTGCCATCCACCTGCTTTGCGGAAGAGGACGGCTCCATCGCCAACTCCGGTCGCTGGCTGCAGTGGCACTGGAAAGGTCAGGATGCCCCGGGTGAAGCCCGCAACGACGGCGAAATTCTGGCCGGTATTTATCACCGTCTGCGCGACATGTATCGCACTGAAGGCGGTAAAGCCGTAGAACCCGTGCTGAAAATGAGCTGGAACTATAAGCAGCCGGACGAACCGCACTCCGAGGAAGTGGCAAAAGAGAACAACGGCTATGCGCTGGAAGATCTCTATGATGCCAACGGTGTGCTGGTTGCGAAGAAAGGCCAGTTACTCAGCAGCTTTGCGCTTCTGCGCGATGATGGGTCTACGTCATCGTCCTGCTGGATTTATACCGGTAGCTGGACCGAGCAGGGCAACCAGATGGCCAATCGCGATAACGCCGACCCGTCAGGTCTCGGTAATACGCTGGGCTGGGCCTGGGCATGGCCGTTAAACCGTCGCGTGTTGTATAACCGCGCTTCGGCGGACCCGCAAGGTAAGCCATGGGATCCAAAACGCATGCTGATCCAGTGGAACGGCACGAAGTGGACGGGGAACGATATCCCGGACTTCAACACCGCAGCACCGGGCAGTGGCACCAATCCGTTTATTATGCAGCCGGAAGGGCTGGGTCGTCTGTTCGCTATCGATAAGATGGCGGAAGGTCCTTTCCCGGAACACTACGAGCCAATGGAAACGCCGCTGGGTACGAACCCGCTGCATCCGAACGTGATCTCCAACCCGGCAGCGCGTCTGTACGAAGCGGATAAGTTACGCATGGGCACGAAACAGGACTTCCCGTACGTCGGGACGACCTATCGTCTGACCGAACATTTCCATACCTGGACCAAGCACGCATTGCTGAATGCGATTGCCCAGCCAGAGCAGTTTGTGGAAATCAGCGAAACGCTGGCGGCAGCGAAGGGGATCTCCAACGGCGATCACGTCAAAGTTAGCAGCAAGCGTGGATTTATTCGCGCAGTTGCCGTGGTTACCCGTCGTCTGCGTACTCTGCACGTCAACGGTCAGCAGGTTGAAACGGTTGGGATCCCGATCCACTGGGGCTTTGAAGGAGTCGCGCGTAAAGGCTATATCGCCAACACCCTGACGCCGAATGTCGGTGATGCAAACTCGCAAACGCCGGAATACAAAGCGTTTTTAGTTAACATCGAGAAGGCGTAAGGGAGGCGAACATATGTCTATGGAAACGCAGGACATCATCAAACGGTCCGCAACAAACGCCATCACGCCGCCGCCTCAGGCCCGTGATTACAAAGCTGAGGTCGCGAAGCTGATCGACGTTTCCACCTGCATAGGCTGTAAGGCCTGTCAGGTGGCATGTTCAGAGTGGAATGATATCCGCGATGAAGTCGGCCACTGCGTCGGGGTGTATGACAACCCTGCCGATCTTAGCGCCAAGTCCTGGACGGTGATGCGGTTTACCGAAACCGAACAGAACGGCAAGCTCGAGTGGTTGATTCGTAAAGACGGCTGTATGCACTGTGAAGATCCGGGCTGCCTGAAGGCATGCCCGTCTGCCGGGGCTATCATCCAGTACGCCAACGGGATTGTTGATTTTCAGTCAGAGCACTGCATTGGCTGCGGCTACTGTATTGCCGGGTGTCCATTTAATATTCCGCGCCTCAATAAAGAGGATAACCGCGTGTATAAATGTACGCTGTGTGTGGACCGCGTCAGCGTCGGGCAGGAACCTGCCTGCGTGAAGACCTGTCCGACCGGGGCAATCCATTTCGGCACCAAGCAGGAAATGCTGGAAATGGGCGAACAGCGTGTGGCAAAACTGAAAGCACGTGGTTATGAACATGCCGGTCTCTACAACCCGGAAGGTGTGGGTGGCACGCACGTGATGTACGTTCTGCATCATGCCAACCAGCCGGAGCTGTATCACGGCCTGCCGAAAGAACCGCAGATCGATACCTCTATCAATCTGTGGAAAGGGGCGCTGAAACCGCTGGCCGCTGCCGGATTTATCGCCACCTTCGCCGGACTGATTTACCACTACATTGGTATCGGTCCGAATAAGGAAGTGGACGACGACGAGGAGGATCATCATGAGTAAGTCGAAAATGATTGTGCGCACGAAGTTTATCGACCGCGCCTGTCACTGGACAGTGGTGATCTGCTTCTTCCTGGTGGCGTTGTCGGGGATTTCGTTTTTCTTCCCGACTCTGCAATGGCTGACGCAGACCTTCGGTACGCCGCAGATGGGGCGCATTTTGCACCCGTTCTTCGGACTGCTGATCTTTGTGGCGCTGATGTTCATGTTTGTACGCTTTGTTCACCACAACATCCCGGATAAAAAAGATATCCCGTGGCTGAAAAATATTGTGGAAGTGCTGAAAGGCAATGAACACAAAGTGGCGGACGTGGGTAAGTACAATGCCGGACAGAAAATGATGTTCTGGTCGATCATGAGCATGATTTTCGTGCTGCTGATCACCGGCATCATTATCTGGCGTCCGTACTTTGCGCAGTTCTTCCCGATGCAGGTCGTGCGCTATAGCCTGCTTATCCATGCGGCTGCGGGGATTATCCTGATGCACGCCATCCTCATCCACATGTATATGGCATTCTGGGTGAAAGGATCGATTAAAGGCATGGTCGAAGGGAAAGTGAGCCGTCGCTGGGCGAAGAAACATCACCCACGCTGGTATCGCGAAGTTGAACGACAAGAAGCGAAAAAAGAGAGCGAGGAAGGGGTTAACTAACACCTGACGTGCCCTGATCGTAATGGCGCTACACCTGTAGCGCCATTTTTTTGCCAAAAAAACGTCATATTTCGATAAGCCGGATGACGGGCCTACACGCGCATTTTGCTGATGTAGGCTGCCATCCGGCAATACGGTTTACTCCAGTTGTGAGTTCAGGCGCTCAATCTCCTCACGCCATTGCGCCTGTAACAGCGGCTTTTGATGTTTCGGCTTGCGGGCAAGATCGTCAGCCAGACGCTGCTCCAGCTCAAGAAGTTGTTCCAGCAATCCATCGCTGTCACCGCTTATTTCGGCTCTCGCATCGACCACCGTTTTTGGAACGGTTATCTCCGAGGATGTTTCCCGAATACGCGCATTGACCGCGTCCAGATCGTGCCATTCACTGAGTTCGCCCTTGTCGATCAACCAAAACCGGTTACAGCTTTGGCTAATAAGCTGACGGTCGTGACTGACCAACAACACGCCGCCGTTATAGCTTTGCAGCGTTTCTGCTAACGCCTCTTTACCTTCCAGATCCAGATGGTTGGTCGGTTCATCGAGCATCAGCAGGCTGTAGCGCGCAAGCGTTAGCCCAACAAACAGCAGCCGGGAGCGCTCGCCGCCGCTTAGGGAACTGATCCGCTGCGCGTGACGAACCCACGGAAAACCCGCGCTAATCAGCGCCATTTTGCGGATATCAGGCTGCGGAGCAAACGGCTCCAGCGCGTCAAATAACGAATCGTTATCTGCGAGTTGGTGCAGCGTCTGGTCGTAATACCCCAACGTAACGCGCGGGTGCAACACCAGTGAAGGTGATGCCAGTTGTGAGTGAAACTGTTGCCAGATAAGCCTTAACAACGATGATTTCCCGCAACCGTTGCGCCCGACAATCGCCACGCGATCGCCGCTTTTTAACCGGAGACCGGCAATGGAAAACAGCGTATCGGCGTCGGGAGCAGGGGCCACGGACAGATTAGTCATCTCCAGCAAACGATCCGCACGCAGGGCATCTCCCTGCAATGTTAGTGTCCACTGACTTCCTGACGTCACTTCAGTCTGTACCTCTTTCAGGCGCTGTACCTGCTTTTCCATCTGCTTGGCCTTGCGGGAAAGATCTTCGTTGTCGTAGACCCGCCCCCAGGTAGCCAGCCGTTTGGCGCTGGCGGTCACCCGGTCTATCTCCTTTTGCTCAGTCTTATGGCGCAGAGCATCGCTGATATCTCTTTCTGCCAGAGCCTGACGCGCTGCGCTACAGGGCAGATCGAAGGCATGGAGAGTTCGATCGCGCAGGATCCAGGTTCCGTGAGTCACCGCGTCTAACAGCTGCGGGTCGTGGGAAACCACCACAAAACTGCCAGACCAGTTTTGTAAGAACTGTTCCAGCCACAGTAATGTTGGCAGATCCAGGTGGTTACCCGGCTCATCCAGCAGCAGCAGGTCAGGGTTTCGCATCAGCGCCCGCGCCAATAACAGACGCGTGTGTTGGCCGCCGCTCAGCGTGTGTGCTGTCAGAGATAAATTCTCCGGCGTGAACCCCATTTCGGCGAGCAGTGCTTCAACTCGCCACTGCTGACCTGCGCGTTCATGCTCGGGCAGTTGAGCCAGAACGGCTTCCTGCAGCGTGAGTGGCAATATTTCGTCAGGCAGATGTTGTTCTACACGGGCGAGATGGCAGTGATTTGCCTGCGCGATAACCCCACTGGTCGGCGAAATTGTGCCATCGAGCAGTTTTAACAGCGTGCTTTTGCCGCAGCCGTTGTAACCGATAAGCCCGACGCGGTCGCCTTTTTTCAGGGTAAAGGAAAGATCGTCGAATAGCGTGCCGAATGCCGTATCAACGTGTAAGGATTGTGCGGTTAGTAATGTGCTCATTGTTGCTTACTCAAGAGTTACAGGCGTAAAAACGCCTCGTCAAACATCGCTGACGATAACCCGGTAAGCCCGAGAGAAGGGGATTTAGAAGTTAGCTTCGCTCAAGCAGAAGTTATCGCAGCACGATACCGATAACGCTTGAGCACTGGCGATCGCCAAAAGCATGTGAAACGATAAAACGTTCACAGTACAGCATAAGTATCCTCCTTATTATTTTCCAAATGTTAATCGATGGTGAAAGTGTAATCGTAAGTCACGCAGTCGCGCAAGTTCTGAGCGCCCGGCAGCAACGTGCCGCCGGGCAAACCGTCAGATAGAGGTACGACGGTAGTCGCGGTATTCTGCCTGCCAGAAATTATCGTCAATAGCCTGTTGCAGCGCTTCGGCGGAGGTTTTCACCGCCACGCCTTGCTGCTGGGCCATTTTACCGACGGCAAACGCGATGGCGCGGGAAACGGTCTGAATATCTTTCAGCTCAGGTAACACCAGTCCTTCGCCGTTGAGCACCAGCGGTGAATACTGCGCCAGCGTTTCACTGGCTGACATCAGCATTTCATCGGTGATACGCGATGCGCCAGAAGCAATTACCCCCAGACCAATACCCGGGAAGATATAGGCGTTGTTACATTGGGCAATGGGATAGATTTTCTCTTTCCACAGTACCGGCGCGAACGGGCTACCGGTCGCAACCAGCGCGTTACCCTCGGTCCAGGCGATAATATCCAGTGGCGTGGCTTCTACGCGGGAAGTCGGGTTAGACAGCGGCATGACGATCGGACGCGGGCAATGCTTATGCATTTCGCGAATGATCTCTTCGGTAAACAGGCCGGTCTGTCCGGAAACACCAATCAGGATGTCCGGCTTAACGTTGCGTACCACATCGAGTAACGACAGCACATCTTCTTGCGTATCCCAGTGCTGCAGATTTTCGCGTTTTTGCACCAGTTTGGTCTGGAAAGAGAGCAGGTTCGGCATCTTATCGGTTAACAGGCCGAAGCGATCGACCATAAACACGCGTTGACGCGCCGCTTCTTCGCTTAAACCTTCACGCTGGATTTGCGCGATGATCTGCTCGGCAATTCCGCAACCGGCGGAACCTGCCCCGAGGAAGACAATGTTCTGTTCGCTTAACTGGCTACCGGCCGCACGGCTGGCCGCAATCAGCGTGCCAACGGTTACCGCAGCGGTACCCTGAATATCGTCGTTAAACGAGCAAATTTCATCGCGATAGCGGGTCAACAGCGGCATGGCGTTTTTCTGTGCGAAGTCTTCAAATTGCAACAGCACGTCCGGCCAGCGATGCTTCACGGCCTGGATGAATTCATCGACAAATTCGTAGTATTCATCATCGGTGATACGCGGATTACGCCAGCCCATATACAGCGGATCGTTGAGCAGTTGCTGGTTGTTGGTTCCGACGTCCAGTACCACCGGCAGGGTGTAGGCCGGGCTGATCCCACCACACGCGGTATACAGCGACAGTTTACCGATTGGAATACCCATCCCGCCGATCCCCTGATCGCCAAGACCCAAAATACGTTCCCCATCGGTGACAACGATGACCTTGATATTGTGGTTAGGAACGTTTTGCAGGATATCGTCCATATTGTGGCGGTTCTGATAAGAGATAAAGACGCCGCGCGCGCGACGATAAATCTCGGAGAAACGCTCACAGGCCGCGCCAACCGTTGGGGTATAGATAACCGGCATCATCTCATCAAGGTGATTATGCACCAGCCGGTAAAACAGGGTTTCGTTGGTGTCCTGGATGTTGCGCAGGTAAATATGTTTATCGATTTCGGTTTTGAATCCCTGATATTGGATCCAGGCGCGTTCAGCCTGTTCTTCAATCGTCTCGACCACTTCCGGCAGTAACCCCAGCAGGTTGAAGTTACGGCGTTCTTCGGCACTGAAAGCACTCCCTTTATTCAGTAAAGGGAATTCCAGCAGAACCGGGCCAGCGTAGGGGATGTAAAGGGAACGCAGTTTTTTAGTTTCGTTTTCCATGTCACTCACTCTTTTTTGAATAACCGTCCCTGGCACTCTTTATGATCGTATGTGGCCTGTCAGCCAGGGAAACGGCCGAAGTATAAAGCATTGTGAATGGGTTAAGGGGTTTTATAAGCAAAAACACCACTGCGGTTGCAATGGTGTTTATCTCGTTATTCAGTCAGACGTGCGAAAGGCTATTTGCCGTCAGCGCGGCGCTTTCTTCCGGTAGGATTATTGACCACGTTGGTTTTGTCACCTTCGGTCACGACTTTGCGTTGATTTGAGATTTTGTGGTCCAGTCCGAGAATATGACGGGCCTGACGGTTCGATTTCATTCTAACTCCTTAATCCTGTTACTGGTTTCAAGGGCGAGTCCGTATGAGAACGGACGAAATACAACCTGATAGAAAGCCGATGTTAAAAATAGCGGCTTTCTGGATGGTCGGTCATTTCAGCTGAAAGGTCAATGCTTAAGCGGCAAATGAGAACTATCCCGTATGTGCCATGCTTTTTCTCAGCCGTCCTATACTTGTAACTCCAACGACAACACAGGAGAGCGGTAATGACTATCCATAAGAAAGGTCAGGCACACTGGGAAGGCGACATTAAGCGCGGTAAAGGTACCGTGTCGACCGAAAGTGGGGTGTTGAATCAGCAACCGTATGGGTTTAATACCCGATTTGAAGGGGCGAAAGGCACCAATCCTGAAGAGTTGATTGGCGCGGCGCATGCAGCCTGCTTCTCAATGGCGCTTTCGCTCATGCTGGGCGAAGCGGGTTTTACCCCAGATGCCATTGATACCACTGCCGATGTTTCTCTGGATAAAGTGGATGCCGGATTTGCTATCACCAAAGTCGCGCTACACAGTCAGGTGAGCGTCCCGGGGATAGATGCCGCCACGTTTGATGGCATCATCCAGAAAGCAAAAGCCGGCTGCCCGGTATCACAGGTACTGAACGCGGAAATCACGCTGGATTATCAGTTAAAATCATAAAGAAGGTGTGCCGGATGCGACGGGGTCTTATCCGGCACCAGATGTCTTTATTGCGCCACCCAGCCGCCATCCATATTCCACGCCACGCCACGCACCTGCGACGCCCCGTCTGAGCACAAAAATAGCGCAAGCTCACCCAACTGTTGCGGCGTGACGAATTCGCGCGACGGCTGTTTTTCCGCCAGCAGGGCGTCACGCGCGGCGTCAGGCTCAGCGCCTTCGGCAATACGTTTATCGATTTGCTGCTGGACCAACGGCGTAAGCACCCAACCGGGGCACAGCGCATTGCAGGTAATACCCGTCTGCGCGGTCTCCAGCGCAATGGTTTTGGTTAATCCCACCACGCCGTGCTTCGCCGCCACATAGGCGGATTTCTCTTTTGAGGCCACCAGACCATGAACAGAAGCGATATTGATGATGCGTCCCCAGTTACGCGTTCGCATGCCTGGAAGCGCCAGGCGCGTGGTGTGAAAGACAGAAGAGAGGTTAATGGCGATAATCGCGTTCCATTTATCAACCGGGAAGGTCTCCACCGGAGAAACATGCTGGATCCCGGCATTGTTCACCAGAATATCCACACCGCCAAATTCGCTATCGGCATAGCGCATCATGTCGGCAATTTGCGCTTCATCGCTCAGGTCCGCGCCATGATAGCCCGGCGTTTTGCCATACTGCGCAATGGCATCTTTGGCGGCTTCCACATCACCAAATCCGTTAAGGATCAGGGTTGCGCCCGCTTGCGCCAGCACCTGTGCGATGCCTAATCCAATACCGCTGGTAGAGCCGGTAACCAGAGCGGTTTTTCCCGTTAAGTTCATGATGATTCTCCTTAAACAATTCCGGTGGTGTAGAAGACGCCGATAACAAACAGCACGGCCAGACTTTTAATTACGGTAATGGCGAATATCCCGCCGTACGCCTGACGATGGCTAAGACCGGTTATGGCCAGCAGGGTAATGACCGCACCGTTATGTGGCAGGGTATCCATACCACCACTGGCCATTGACGCCACGCGGTGGAAGACCTCGAGGGGAATATTGGCGGCATGGGCGGCGGCAATAAAAGTGTCAGACATGGCGGCGAGGGCAATACTCATCCCGCCAGACGCCGAACCGGTGATCCCGGCAAGCGTGGTGATGCTGATAGCCTCATTGAGCAGCGGGTCGGGAATGGCTGCCAGCGCTTTTGACAGCACGAGGAAACCTGGCAGGGCGGCGATCACTGCGCCAAAACCGTATTCTGATGCGGTGTTCATGGCCGCGAGGATCGCGCCGCCAACCGCCGTTCGGCTCCCTTCCGCCAGGCGACCTTTAATGTTGCGATAGCCGAAGAGCACCACCAGCAGGATCCCAGAAATCAGCGCCGCTTCTACCGCCCAGATAGCGGTGATTTTACCGACTTCGGTGGTAATCGGTTTGGCAAGGCCCGGAAGTTCCAGTTGATGCGTAGCGCCATACCATTGCGGGATCCAGCGGGTAAACAGTAGGTTAAAAACGCCAACCAGGATCAGCGGAGAGATAGCAATTATCGGGTTCGGCAGGTTAATGTTATCCGGCGTTTCCGGCTCGTTTAACAGTTCAGTGCCATACCCTTCATTCTTTGCCTGCGCTTTACGACGCTGGCGCTCGAGATAAACCAGACCGACAACGATGATAAACAGAGAGCCGATCAAACCCAGCCAGGGCGCGGCCCAGGCGTTAGTTCCAAAGAAGCTGGTCGGAATAATGTTCTGGATCTGCGGCGTGCCTGGCAGAGCGTCCATGGTGAAGGAAAACGCGCCCAGCGCAACGGTGGCCGGGATCAGGCGCTTCGGAATATTACTCTGACGGAACAGCTCCGCCGCAAACGGATACACCGCAAATGCCACCACGAACAGCGATACGCCGCCGTAGGTCAACAGCGCACACACCAGCACAATCACAGGGATGGCGTGACGACGCCCGAGAATGTTGATGGCGGCGGCAACGATGGAGCGAGAAAAACCCGATAACTCGATTAACTTGCCAAACACAGCGCCCAGTAAGAACACCGGGAAGTAAAGCTTCACAAAACCGACCATTTTTTCCATAAACAGGCCGGTGAAGGCAGGGCCGACGGCGCTGGGTTCGGTGAGCAATACAGCACCTAATGCCGCGATGGGGGCAAACAGGATGACGCTATATCCGCGATAGGCTGCCAGCATCAGCAGGCCCAACGCTGCCAGGGCGATTAATACACTCATCATGACTCCTCAATATCATTGTTATAGTGGGGTACAGAAAGAGAAGTTACGGTTTCAGGGCAAAGCGCAGTTGATGCTCTCTGCGTTGCTGGATATATTCCTTGCGCGAATCATCCCAGCGATAAAATCCCTGACCGCTGCGCAAACCGGTATCACCGTTAGCCACCTTGTCAGCGACCAGAGACATCATGTCGATCCCGGTTGCCAGCTCCGGTAGCAGATGCTGACAAATGTCCTGTACCGTAGAAAGTCCGGTCATATCCGCCGCCTCCAGCGGACCGACCATCGCATAGCGACGACCGAGCGAGGCGCGCATTACCTGATCCACCACCTCTGCGCTGGCGATCCCGCTTTTTACGATATGCAACGCTTCACGCAGCAGAGCGAACTGCAGGCGATTACCGACAAACCCCGGCGCGGCGCGGTCGAGCACGACGGCTTCCAGTTGCATCGAAAGCAGCAGTTGTTGCAGCTCCTGCAGATATTCCGGCTTCGTGGCCGTGCCGGGTACAATCTCAACCAGTGGAATAAAATGCGGCGGGTGCCAGAAATGGGCGATTAACAACCGCTCAGGATGGACGAGCTTTTCTGCCAGCGCATCCGGCGGCAGGCCGCTGGTGTTACTGGCAATGACGGCCTCAGGTGCGATCAGTGCTTCCAGTTGTGCATACAACGCGTGCTTGAGTTCGAGTCGCTCCGGTATGGCTTCGATCAGTAACCCGCACGCGGCGATATCTTGCAGTGAGGTAGTGCCATGCAGACGACTCACAGCCTGTGCTTTGTCGTTTTTAGGAAACTGTTCGGTGGCAATCAGTTCATCCAGAATTCCGCTGGCAACTGCGCCAATGTCTGCAATACGGTTACTATCGGTGTCGTACAGCCAGACATCGTGACCATAACGGACGAAGTGGGTGGCAATACCGACACCCATTAAACCCGCGCCCAGTACGCAGATATGCTTACTTTTCATGAGATACCTCCTGCGGGCGCTCAACCGCCAGCGCCACCCCCTGACCGCCGCCTACGCACAGCGTAGCCAGCCCTTTGGCGGCGTTACGGCGGGCCATTTCGTGCAGCAAAGTCACCAGAATTCGGCAACCTGACGCCCCAATGGGATGGCCCAGCGCAATCGCGCCGCCGTTTACGTTCACCCGATTGCTGTCCCAGTTCAGGGATTCGCCAACCGCCAGCGCTTGCGCGGCAAAGGCTTCGTTGGCTTCAATGAGATCGACATCATTTAACGTCCAGCCAGCTCGCTTCAGGCACTGAAGTGATGCCTCTACCGGCCCAATACCCATAATCGCAGGGTCGACGCCGGAGACAGCGTAGCCCGCCACTCTGGCAAGAACCGGCAGATTGAGTTCTGCTGCTTTGGCGGCGCTCATCAACATCACCGCGGCGGCGCCATCGTTGATTGAAGAGGCATTCCCGGCGGTCACCGTGCCGTTACCTGGGCGAAACGCTGGTTTGAGCTGCGCCAGCTTTTCAGCCTGCGTATCCGGACGAGGCTGTTCGTCACGATCCACGACACGCGGCGGTTTTTTGCCCTGCGGGACGCTGACTGGCGTGATTTCCGCGCTAAAACGACCGGCTTCAATGGCGGCGGCTGCTTTTTGCTGTGAGCGCAGGGCAAAGGCGTCCTGCTGCTCGCGACCGATCACGAACTTATCCGCCAGATTTTCCGCGGTAATCCCCATGTGATAGTCGTTAAACGCATCCCACAGACCGTCATGCACCACGCTGTCTTTCATGCTGGCATGACCGAGCCGCAGTCCCGCCCGGGCGCCGTCGAGGAAATAGGGCGCATTGCTCATGCTCTCCTGCCCACCGGCAATCACAATTTGCGCATCGCCGCAGCGAATCGACTGGACCGCCTGATGTACCGCCTTCATGCCCGAGCCGCACACCAGATTCAGGGTTAACGCGGGCGTGGTGACCGGCAGTCCTGCGCGTAACGCCGTTTGCCTGGCAGGGTTCTGGCCGCAGCCTGCCGTCAGAACCTGGCCGAAGATCACTTCGTCAATTTGCTCAGGTGCCACGGCGGTTTTTTCCAGCAGCGAACGGATCACTACTGAACCTAGTTCAACCGCGGAAAGCGGAGCCAGCGCGCCATGAAAACTGCCAATTGGGGTGCGCGTTGCCGCGACAATAACAACATCCTGCATGGTCAGCTCCTCAGCTAAAGTGCATTTCGGGGACATTTTCGGGAACGATCAGCTTGCCGGCGGTTCTGGAGACAATCTCATCCACGCTGATGCCCGGCGCTCGCTCGCGCAGAATGAACGCCCCATCGGCAATCTCCAGCAGCGCCAGATCGGTAAGCACACGTTTAATACAGGCCACGCCGGTCAGCGGCAGGGTGCAGGCGGGAAGCAGTTTCGACTCGCCGCTTTTAGAGGCATGCGTCATCACCACGATGATGTTGTCGGCTCCGGCAACCAAATCCATCGCGCCGCCCATGCCTTTCACCATTTTTCCGGGGATCATCCATGAGGCGATATTGCCGTTAACATCCACTTCAAACGCGCCGAGCACCGTCAGGTCGACGTGACCGCCGCGGATCATGGCGAAGGATTGCGCCGAGTCGAAGATTGCCGCGCCTTTGCGCGCCGTCACGGTCTGTTTCCCGGCGTTGATCATGTCAGCATCAATTTCGTCTTCCGTGGGAAACGGGCCCATACCCAGCAAGCCGTTTTCCGATTGCAGCATTACGTCCATGCCTTCAGGAATGTAGTTCGCCACCAGAGTAGGAATACCAATCCCGAGGTTGACGTAATAACCGTCTCGCAGCTCGCGGGCGACACGCATCGCCATTTGTTCACGCGTTAACATGGTCAGGCTCCTTTCTGGCGCAGGGTGCGTTGTTCAATACGTTTTTCAAACTGCCCCTGGATAATGCGGTTAACGTAAATTCCGGGGGTGTGAATTGCGGCGGGGTCCAGCTCTCCGGGAGGGACAATTTCTTCAACTTCCACGACGGTAATACGCCCAGCGGCAGCCATCAGCGGATTAAAATTCTGTGCGGTGTGGCGATAAATAACGTTGCCGTACCAGTCGGCTTTCCAGCCTTTAACCAACGCAAAATCACCGGTTATCGCCTGCTCTAAGATGTAAGGGCGTCCGGCAAACTCGCGAACCTCTTTCCCTTGCGCGACCGGGGTTCCGTATCCGGTCGCGGTAAAGAATGCCGGGATCCCCGCGCCGCCCGCGCGCAACTGCTCAGCCAGCGTGCCTTGCGGCGTCAGGATAGCTTCCAGTTCACCGCTGAGAACCTGCTGCTCAAACAGGGCGTTTTCACCTACATAAGATGCGACCACTTTGCGTACCTGGCGCGTTTCCAGCAGAACGCCAAGGCCAAAACCATCCACGCCGCAGTTGTTTGACACAACCGTAAGCCCCTGAACCTCCCGACGGCGTACTTCGGCAATCAGGTTCTCAGGGATCCCACATAAGCCAAAACCGCCCGCCAGCAGCGTCATGTTATCGGTCAGTCCTGCCAGCGCCTCTTGATAGGTGGCAACCCGTTTATCCAGTCCAGCCATACACTTGCCCCTCCTGTTGTCCTTGCCGACATCATTGGGGGTGAAAAATGATTTGTTAATTTTAAATTTGTGACTCACTCATTGGGTTTTTTTATCAATTTAATGTTAATTAAAGGTATTCAACAAGTTAAAGGAATGCGAAATGGGAATGAGCATCAAACAGTTACGCGCGTTTTTAGCGGTAGCTCACACTCTGAATTTTGCTCATGCCAGTGAAAGACTGAATATGTCGCAACCCGCTTTAAGCCTGGCGATTAAAGGACTGGAGGATTCACTGGGCGGGGCGTTACTGTTGAGAACCACCCGCAAAGTGACTCTGACGCAGGAGGGGGAAACGCTGCTCAACATGGGGCGACAGCTGCTGGCGGACTGGGAGAATACGGAAGAGGCAATGCGCCAGCGCTTTACGTTGCAGCGCGGGAAAATCTCTATTGCCGCCATGCCCTCATTCGCCGCTAACGTCCTGCCATCGGTACTGAAAACGTTTCGTGATTCCTACTCCGGGATCAACGTAACGGTACATGACGTCATTAACGAACAAGTGATTGAGATGGTCAGTGAAGGGCGGGTGGAGATGGGCATTGCCTTTGAGCCGGACTCTTCAGGACATCTGCATTTCACCCCGCTCGGCGTGGATCGTTTTATCGCGATTGTTCCGCCGACATGCAAACTGGCGGGCCGGGATCGTATTGCGTGGCGCGAGTTACTGACGCTGGATTTTATCACCCTGCAACGTCCTTCTGCCGTGCGCCTGATGCTGGAAGAACAGCTGGTGCAAAGTGGGCATACGCTGGAAGTGGCGCTGGAGAGCCATCAACTGGTGACGGTTGGTCGCCTGGTGGCGAGCGGACTGGGCGGCAGCGCCGTGCCCGCATTGTGCCGTACGCAAATGACAGAGCTGGGCGCAACCTGTATCGATCTGGATACGCCGGTGATCCAGCGTCGGATCGGCGTTTTGCGTTCGGCGCATCATAAGTTATCTACCGCTTCTGAAGTGCTGGTGGATTCACTGAAAAAGGCGTATTGCACCTGACTCTCACGCAATACGCCAACTGCTCAGCTCATGCAACCGCCCGCCAGCAGCGAACTTCACCACCGCTATCACTTTTCAGCAATGCCTGTTTCTTCTCACAGCCGCTGGTTGCCAGTGGGCACCTGTCACGGAAAAAACAACCCTGGGGCAGCGTTCGGTTCCCCGGTAGTTCGGTTTTCCGTAACACCAAATCCTCCGCCAGCGGTGCTCCCGTTTTAGGGACCGAATCCAGCAATAATCGCGTGTAGGGATGGGCGGGCTGCCTGAGTACCTGCTGCGCATCGCCCAGCTCAACAATTTGCCCGAGGTACATCACCGCCACGCGGTCGCTCATATGGCGGACCACCGACACGTTGTGCGAGATCAGCACGTAGGTCAGGTTTCTGCGCGCCTGCAATGACACCAGCAGATTGAGAATTTGCGCCTGCACGGAGATATCCAGCGCCGAAGTAGGTTCATCGAGCACAATCACGTCCGGCTCTGATGACAACGCCCGGGCGATGGCAATACGCTGGCGCTGTCCACCGGAAAACGCATGCGGCAGGCGGTCGAGATATTCAGGACGAATTCCCACTTGTCGCGCCAAATCTTCAGCAAGCATACGGCGCTCACGTTCTGCAGGACGTTTTTGGATCCACACCGGTTCGGTGATAATCCGCCATACTGGTAAGCGCGGATCCAGCGATGAAAGGGGATCCTGAAAGACCATTTGCATACCGGTATGCTGCTTGTCACCACGGCGCGCATAGTTGCCCTGACTGGGTTTCAGCATCCCCATCAGCAGTTGCGCCAGCGTACTTTTTCCACAACCGGACTCGCCAACAATCCCCAGCGTTTCCCCCTGACGGATCTGTAAATCCAGACCATTGAGCGCATGCACCCGTTCCGTTACCTTGCCGAGCCAGTTTTTACGCGCAGGGAAGTTGACATGAACATTCTGCAGCGCCAGTAAAAAATCAGACATGTGTTGTCTCCAGTTGCGGATACCAGCAGGCAGATTGTTGATCCCCGCCTCCCTGACTGCGTAACGCAGGTGTTTCTTCACAACGGGGGCCAGCGGCAAAGCAGCGCTCGCGAAACGCGCATCCCGTCGGTAAGCAGGTTAAGTTCGGCACGGTGCCGGGAATGGCGGGCAGCAATGCGCGCGGCTCGCCGTGTTCCGGCGCGCATTTCAGCAGACCAATGGAATAGGGATGCGTCGGGCGTTGAATAACGGTTTGCGTTGGGCCACTCTCAATCACGCTTCCGGCATACATGACGTACAACCGGTCGCATAACTGTGAAACCACCGCCATATCATGGCTGATAAATAACACGGCTGTCCCGCTGGCTCGCGCTTTTAACTTCAGCAAACGCAGCACCTGCAGTTGCACCGTGACGTCCAGAGCGGTGGTCGGTTCATCGGCAATAATAAGCTCCGGTTCACACGAAAAGGCCAGCGCTATCATTACGCGCTGGCGCATCCCGCCGGAAAGCTCAAACGGGAAACGCTTCATGACTTCCGCCGCGTCCGGGATTTGCATCTCCTGGAGTAAAGCGATAGCTTTCTGACGGGCATCCGTGCGGCTTAATGCCTGATGATGGCGGATAACCTCCACCATTTGCTGACCGATGCGTCGGGTCGGATTCAGCGCCGTCATGGGTTCCTGAAAGATCATCGCTACGCGTGCGCCGCGCCATTGGCGCATTTGCTTCTCGCTGGCATTGAGCACATCTTCCCCCAGCAGCGAAACGCGTCCCTGGTGGATATGATAACTGCCTTCCGGCAGCAGACGCATGGTGAGCATGGCCGTCACGGACTTACCGGAACCGGACTCACCAACCACGCCAACGATTTCTCCGCGGTTGATATGCAGCGATACATGGTTAAGCGCATGCACGTCAGCTTTATAGCCGGGAAAACTCAAATGCAAATCTTCGATTTCCAGCACGGGTTGTGTCATGACTGTTTTCCTCCGGCTTTCGGGTCAAGCAGATCGCGAATACCATCGCCAAAGAGATTAAAGCCCACGGCGGTAATCAGAATGGCGGCGCCGGGGAAAGCGCAATACCACCACTGATCAAGCACATAATTACGGCCTATTGCGACCATCGCTCCCCATTCAGCGCTGGGTTGCTGTGCGCCCAGACCGATAAATCCGAGCGTGGCGGCCATCAGGATCGCACTGCCGATATCCAGCGACGCTTGCACAATTAGCGGGGGCAGAGAGTTACGTAAAATGTGCCAGCTAATCAGATGCCAGCGTGATGCGCCGTAGGTCCGCGCCGCCTGCACATAGGTAAACTGGCGCACTACTAACGTTTGACCGCGTGCGAGGCGCACATAAAACGGAATACGTACGATAGCAATCGCCAGCATGGCGTTAAACAGGCTTGGACCCAACGCGGCGGCCAGCGCCATCGTCAGCACCAGCGAGGGAATGGACAGCATAATGTCCATTATTCGCATAATAATTGCATCGGCGCGTCCGCCCATGACGCCAGACAAACAGCCCAGCAGCGAACCCAATCCCCCGGCGATACCCACCACGACCAGCCCCGCAACGACCGATTGTTGGCTACCCACCAGAACGCGGCTGAACAGATCGCGGCCGACTTCATCGGTACCAAACCAGTGAGCGGCTGACGGGGGCAGCAGGCGTGCACTCAAATTGATGGCATTAGGGTCGTGAGGGGTTATCCACGGCGACAGCACCATCAGCAGCAGTATCACTACAATGATGACCCCGCCAACCAGCGTCAGCGGGCTGCTTTTCATCATCCAGAACAGTTTAGCCCAGTCCGTGCGACGGCGTGCTGTCTGAGGCGCGGCTGGCGTTTCTTGTGTGAGCATCATTGTGCGTCTCCGCGTCCAATTCGTGGATCGATCCACAAGTAGAGTAAATCCACCACCAGGTTAACCAGCACATAGGCGAAAGAGACCACCACGGCAAATCCCATTACCGCCGGGAAGTCGAGCGCCTGAATCGACGTCACCACCCAGGCGCCCATTCCCGGCCAGGCGAAGACCGTTTCAGTCAGCACCGCACCGTAGAGCAGATCGCCCAATGCCAGGCCGAGAACGGTTATCGAGGGGATAAGCGCATTTGGCAACGCGTAACACAATACGATGTACCAGCCTGGCAACCCGCTGGCGCGAGCGGTGCGAATGTAATCTTCACTCAGTTGCTCCAGCATGGCGGAGCGAATCTGACGGGCAACGATCCCCAGGTGCACAAAGGCCAGCGTCAGTGATGGCAGGATCAGATGCTGAAGCGCATTGAAAAAGACTTCGCCATTGCCTTCCAGCAGTGCATCAATCAGATAGAACCCGGTGACGTGAGTTGGCGGATCCAGCCAGTCGTCTAAACGTCCACCGCCGGGTAAAATTTGCAGATGACCATAAAACAGCACAATAACCCCCAGCCCCAGCCAGAATGCTGGCGTGGAGATACCGGTGATTGCCATCAGACGAACGAGGTGATCAAGCCAGCGGTTGCGCCAGACCGCAGATAAAATGCCCAAAGGAATACCGATAACCAGCGCCAGCAACAAGGAGCAGAAAGCCAGCTCAAGGGTGGCGGGGAAGAAGATGCGCAGCTCATCCAACACCGGACGTCCGGTGCGAATAGAGGTGCCTAAATCGCCGTGAAAAATGTCGCTGACATAGCGAAAAAACTGGACATACAGCGGCTGGTTCAGCCCCAACTGTTGGCGAATATTTTCGACAATTTCATCGCTGGCGCGATCGCCCGCCAATAGCCGTGCAGGGTCGCCAGGTATCAGGTGCGAAATAATAAAAGTGATTACGCAAACACCGATAACCACCAGAATAAGTCCCCAGCATCGCTGGCGTAAAATGCTCCAGAACGTCATTAGCTTCCCCTTGCGGAGCCAGAGCGGCTCCGCATTAACGTGGCTTATTTACTCATGGTGGAGATATTGAAGACCTGTTCCAGCATGGGGTTGAATACAAATCCTTTGACGTCTTTGTTCATCGCCAACTGATAGTTTTTCTGGAATAAATAGACGTAGGCGGCTTCATCAATCACGATAGTTTGCGCCTGTTGGTAGTCATTGGTTCTGGCAACCTGATCGGTCGTGGCCAGCGCGCTACGCAGCAGCTTATCGACCTCACCGTTTTCATAGAACGAACGGTTACCCGGCAAGCCTTTCTTATCTGACTCAAACCAGTAGTTCATAAACATGTACGGATCGGCGAAATCTGGGCTCCAGTTGCCAATGGCAATGTCGTAATCTCCTTTGCCCACGCGGTCACGCATGGTGGCGTTCGCCAGTTTTTCCAGCTTGACCTTAATGCCCAGTTTGCCAAGGCTTGCCTGGGTCGCGAGCGCGATAGGTTCCCAGTTGGGGTCATTATCCGAGTACAGGAAGCTCAGGCTGTCAGGTTTGGAGGCAACTTTGTCCCACGCCGCTTTCGCTTTGGCTTCATCGAAACTGTACTGCATGGCCTTGTCGTCAAAACCCCACATGCCTTCAGGGATCGGACCTCGCATTTGCTTACCGTTGCCGCTCAGGATCCCGTTTACCATGCCTTTATAATCGGTGGCCCACGAGATGGCGCGGCGTAAATCCACCTGATTGAGCGGCGCTTTACTGTTATTCAGATACAGATAGGTCACGCGCAACGAGGGATAATCCGCCACGTTAACTTTGCCTTCCTGTTTTAAGGCGGCAAGCTGATCGACCGGAAGCGCATCGGCAATGTCGATATCACCCCGCGACAATTGCAGACGGCGAGAGGCGCTTTCACCGATAATTTTTACCGAAACCCGCTTAAACGCAGGTTTTGCACCGGCATAATATGGGTTAGGAACCAGCACCAACTGCTGTCCCTTTTGCCAGCTTTTGAGCATGAAGGGACCGGAGCCTGCCGTGTTCTGCGCCAGGAATCCGCGGGCATCGTCTGCGGCATGCTCTTTTAAGACGGCCGGGTTAATAATTGAAGCCCCGTCATTGGCCAGCGTATACAGGAACGGCGCAAATGGCTGGCTGAGGGTAAACTTCACCGTATTGTTATCGATAGCCTCAACCTTCAGATCTTTCGGGAACGCTTCTGCAGGCCCCTGGCCGATTTTGAGCAAGCGTTCAAAAGATTGCTTAACCGCATCAGCCGTCACCGGCGTTCCGTCGGCGAATTTGGCATCGTTTTTCAGGATAAACGTCCACTCTTTTTGGTCGTCAGAGGCCTTCCAGCCGCTGGCCAAATCGCCTTCAACTTCCGTGGAGCCTTTACCGCCATCCGTTTTGTACTGAACCAGCCGCTGATAAGAGGGATAGGTGACCGTCCAGTCGTTGTTATCGATGGTCACGGCGGGATCGAGCGTCTGCGGATCGGCAGCTTTGCCGATCACCAGCATATCTTTGGGAACGGCGGCCTGCGCAGCGGGCAGGGCAAACGCCAGCGCAACGGCTATCAGAGCGGGGCGAAAAAACGCGTTTAACGCAAGTGTAGTCTTCATAACCAGGCTCCAGAATTAAAGGGAATGTTGTGTTGTTATGGGTGTGACAGTGTAACAATCTATCTGATCGTCAAGCAGCGGATAGCGGGCGGCATCAGGTAATTCAAAATGCCACCACTCGCTGCTGATACCGACAAAACCGCCACCGAACATAATGGCATTGAGCAGCAGGCGGTTGCGCTGCGCAGCCGGAGGAACAGAAGGGTGCCAGGCATGGGAACGGTCGTGCATCTCATCAAAGCCCGCGCCCATATCGAGAAGATTGCCACGATCGTCCATTAGCGTAACGTCAATGGCCGTCCCGCGGCTGTGATTGGATCCTATCGCCACATCGACAACATACTGAGGATCCGGACACGCATTCCACAGCACCGCCTGCGCCTGCTGCGGGCGATACGCGTCGTATACCACAAGTTTCAGGCCCGCCAGTTGCGCAATACTGATGCTTTTCGCCAGCGCAGTGACCGCCTCGGTGTGCAACAGGCAACGAGCTTCCCGGTAGATAGGGGCGCCGGTAATGTTGTCTGCCGTAGCGTATTTAAGATCGATATGCAGCGACGGGAATATCACCGACAGATCGACCAGTTCTGGGGTTTCTGACATAGCACGTTTCCTGTTTATTGTTCGAATTGACCAAATTGTTGTTGTAACTGGCGATTGGTTTGCAGGCGTTCTGCGAGGGAGTCACCCAGTTGTGCCACCACCGCAGAGAGTAATAAGTTGAACAGACAGCTCACCGGAGCCAGTGAGTCCCAGAAATGTCCGGTGTCAGTTTTCACCTGAAGTAAGTCAATGGAATAGTCTCTGGCCCACGGGCACCACACATCGGTGATTAACGCCAGCGGAATGCAGCGTTCTGTGGCAACGCGGCAATATTGTCGCGAGATAGCGGAATAGGCGCGCATATCGGTGATCACCACGTAAGGCTGGGTGAATCCTGAATTCAGCGACTCGACCCAACTGCCGGAAAGCCCTTCGGAGTAGCTGACTTTAGGCCGCAGGTATTCCAGGTGACTGAAAAAGGCGTTAGCGATCCCGCGGGTGGACTGGATCCCAAGGATATACACGGCTTCCGCATGCGCCAGCCGCTGCGCTATGCGTAAAAACGTTTCGCCTTGCGCGAGTTGATAGACATAGGTAATGGCGTCGATTTCCAGTAACAGCGACTGCTGCGCGCGATCTGGCAGGCTTTGTTGTTGGTGCCAGGAGTCCAGCCGCTCGTTCATCCCCCAGGGTTGATAGGCGACGACGGGTAGCTCCCGCAGGCTGGCTTTTGCATCTTCCAGATTGCGAAAACCCAGTTTACGCAGATAGCGTCCAACGGTAATGCCGCTGGTTCCGGTTGCTTTAGCAATACCATCCGCGGTTTCAAAAGGGATCTGCACAGCATGGGCTAACAGCCACCCGGCCACGCGCTTTTCGCTGGGCGTCAGTTGGCTAAAGGTCTGCTCTATGCGGGTAAATAACTCCGGTTTCGCTGTCATTACCTTCTCGCTGTTAATTGTTTGTCAGAGTACGGTTCACTGTTAGCAAATTAACAATGCAGGACGCGTGCCATGTAGGTAACAGCGGCACGCCGACCATTTTTGTTAAAAATCAGCACATATCCGTTAACTAATGATCAACATTTGTGCAGCGTAGTTCAGTTTTGGTGCAGCGACAGGGGAAGAGGGGTATGAATCTGCTGATTTCGTCGGAACGATCACATTGTGGCCACGTTTTACACCCAGACATCAGAATCAGTAATGTGAAATATAAATTTCAGCCATATCAATGGTGGCAATCTTTATTCTTATGACGTTAGGGGTATTATTTTTTGCGAACTACATTAACGGTTTGAAGCGCAAGTGTAGATATTATTTATATTATAAATGGAGTACTACAATGAATAAATTCTCCCTTTCTACAGCAGGTATTCTGGTCGCAGCGCTGTTAACCAGTGTCAGCGTCAATGCAGCAACTGATAACGCTAAAACTGAAGTGACTCCAAAAGGCATGAATTGCCAGGAGTTTATTGATTTGAACCCGCAAACTATGGCCCCGGTGGCTTTCTGGGTGCTCAATGAAGATGAAGATTTCAAGGGTGGCGATTACGTAGACTATAACGAAACCGTGACTACTGCAGTTCCTCTGACCGTTGAACTTTGTAAAAAACATCCGCAGAGCGAATTAAGCAAAATAAAAGACGAAATCAAAAAAGAATTATCCAAATAAGATTAAGTTATTATTAAAACCCAGCCAAAGTGCTGGGTTTTGCTATTTGTGACAATGTCACCTATTTATTTTGTGATACTTAAGAAAACTTTATAAAGATATAAACGCCTGTGCCGATACTGGATAAAAGTTAGCCTTTTGCAGAAGGAGTTTGTATGGCCTGGTATCCTACTCGTATTTCAACGCGTTTAACCATCGGCGGCATTCTGCTGCTTGCAGTCACGACCCTTGTTATTGTGGTGATTATGCTCTGGCGTGGCCAACCGCGCGTCGTTGAAATCAACACCGCCCTGATAGAAGAAACAGGGCAAGGTTTAACCCGCCAGTTGAGTACCGTATTGTCCCGAATTGAAGGTGAGACCGTTAGCTTGTCACGACTGGCTGAGGTGCTGCCAAATGATGAATCTCTTTATCAAAGCGTCGTTCCGCATCTGATTGGTGAAGATAAAGATTCGATTATTACCGGTGGCGGCATCTGGCCAGAACCAGACGCTTTCACCGCAGGTGTGGAGAAGAGAAGCTTTTTCTGGGCGCGTAATGCTGAAGGTAAACTGGTGTATTCCAACGACTATAACGTCGAAGGGTCAAGCGGATACCACAATGAAAACTGGTATCAGCATGCTAAAGGGCATTCACAAAACAGTTGCTTATGGTCTGATGTCTACCAGGACGCCAGTTCAGGCGTCAACATGGTGACGTGCAGCGTACCTTATCAACTGGCGGGCAAGTTTGCCGGTGTCGCCACCACCGATATTCGCCTGGATAACGTCGCCACTTTCATGCAACAGCAGGGAAACAGCACCGGTGGTTACGCGTTTGTGGTGGACAAGCAGGGACAAATCCTCTATTTCCCGCAGGCCGATCTGGCGAAATATAAAACCATTAACGATCTGGCGCAAAGCGCGCAATGGCTTATCCCGGTGGAAAACGGTCTGAAATCTCTGCGCCCAGCGGACGGGGTGAAAACGATTACGCTTGCAAATGATAACGTCCTGAATTCGGCTTCACGGGTGATGCTGTTCCCGATGGCGGATACCGGTTGGGTTGTTGGTCTTGCGACGCCTGAATCGCGTATCGTCGGCCTTGCCAAAGTGATGATGCAGGACGTGCTGGAAGTGTTGATCCCGATCATGACCCTGTTGCTGGTGGGATCCTGGCTGGTGGTTCGCCGACTGATTTCACGTCTTGATGATACCCGTCAGGCTCTCGATGACATTGCGCAGGGAGAAGGCGATCTTACCCGTCGCCTGGATGTGCGTGGCAAAGATGAGATTTCCGCTATCGCCGAAGCGTTTAACCTGTTCGTCGATAAAATCTCAGCCATCCTGATCACCGTCAGAAGCAGTAGCGTAGTGGTGGCGAATAACGCTGTCAGCCTGGCAGACAGTAATATGGAACTTTCATCTCGCGTGACGCAACAGGCCGCTGCGCTGGAAGAGAGTTCGGCGGCGATGGAACAGTTAAATGCGACCGTTCATCAAAATGCCAGTAATACACAACTGGCGGATGAACTCTCTGATAGCACCGCGCAAACGGCCAACCGCTGCGGCGATGTTATGCAGGGTGTTATCTCTACAATGGATAACGTCAGTGCCTCATCCGGCAGAATGGTGGAAATTGTCGCGGTTATCGACAGCATTGCGTTCCAGACCAATATTCTCGCCCTGAATGCCGCGGTTGAAGCCGCCAGAGCAGGTGATGCCGGGAGAGGGTTTGCCGTTGTGGCCTCCGAAGTGCGCACGCTGGCCCAGCGCAGCGCCACCGCCGCGCAGGAAATAAAAGCATTGATCGATGAATCCGTTTCTCATGTAGGTAGCGGAAGCCAGCAAATTCACAATGCGGGCGAACGTCTGGGAGAACTGGTCAGTAATGTACGTCAGGTACGTCAGTTAATGGGGGAAATACGCGTTGCGGGTGAAGAACAACGCAAGGGCGTTTCCGAAGTTACGCTGGCCGTTACCGAAATGGACAGCACCGTACAGCAAAACGCCTCGTTAATAGATGATGCCGCCGCGCGAACGCAGGCGCTGAAAGAGGAGGCGGAACAGCTGGCGATGCTGGTCTCATCATTCAGATTGCCTGAGCCTTCAGTTGCCTGATGGATCGGTTAAGAGCGTCCGTATTACCGGACGCTCTTGCGTTATAAATCCAATACGGACGACCATTAACGCCCCCAACGACTGCGAATATAGGTCACGGCTTCCTGCGTTTGCGGCTGATTAAGGTAATCTTCGCGAAACAAAATTGTGCCGTTAATGTGCGGTTCAGACTCGTTCAGATCGAGCTGTTTTTTCAGCTCCGGCACGCCGCCTTTGACCGTCCAGTCAGGTTCTTTTCGCGACGGCTCACCGACTTTGTACAACGCCACCCCAATATACAGGCGGGTGTTGGTTGATTTGACGACATCTGCCCACCATTTCGCCAACACATCGTAACGCGCCGCGTCGCGGGCAAAAGGCCAGTACAGCTGCGGGGCGATGTAGTCCAGCAAGCCTTGTTGCACCCAGCGGCGGGTGTCCGCATACGATTCATCATAGGCTGCCGCGCCGCGCGTGTCGGAGCCCGCCGGATCGTGCGAACGGTTGCGCCACACGCCCGCAGGGCTGACGCCAAATTCAACTTCAGGTTTGAGTTTCTTGATGGTTCGTGAAACCTGAGCGATCAGGCGTTGCGTGTTATCGCGCCGCCAGTCAGCTTTGGAGACAAATCCCTGGCCGTATCTTCTGAAGGTCTGGCTGTCGTTGAGCGCAGAGCCGGGAGACTCGGTATAGAAGTAATCATCGAATTGCACGCCGTCAACCGGGTAATTCTCAACCACTTCCGCCACGATACTGGTTATCCAGTCACGCACTTCGGGAATACCGGGATCTAACACAAAACGCTCGCCCGAGGTACGGATCCAGTCCCGATGCAGGACATAAACGCTGGAAGGCGTCTGTGACAGCGTGTTATTTAATTCGGTAACCGTCGCAGGTTTAGTGTTAACGGACACGCGGTAGGGGTTAAACCAGGCATGGACTTTCATTCCGCGTTTATGCGCTTCATCGAGCATAAACCGTAACGGATCGTAACCCGGATCCTGACCAATCTTACCGGTCAGGGTATCTGACCACGGCAAGATTGTAGAATGCCACAACGCAGTGGCATCGGGCTTCACCTGGAAAAAAACGGTGTTAATACCAAGACGTTTCAGGTTATCCAGCTTGTCCGTCAGCGCCTTTTGCTGCTGGCTGATACGAACGGCAGGCGAGCTGATGTTGACGGATGAAATCGGCGGCCAGTCAAGACGCGAAACCGTTGCCAACCAGATACCGCGCACCGGCTCCTTGCTCTGCTGCGGTTTGCCTACCGGGGGTAGTGGGGTGATTTTTGAACCTGGCGGCTGTGAAGAACAGCTGCCAAGTAGCAACATACTGCCTACGAGCAGCGCGAACCATTTCATGTTGGTTCGCGGCAGCCTGGCTCGGGAACGGGCGAGAATATTCGCCAGTTTTTTTTGATAATTTGCTGAAATAAAACCGGATGCTGACATCAGATTTTGCTCTTAATTCTTCTTGTTGCGGCTGTTAGCCCAGGGATCGAACGCCGGTTCGGTGGTGTTATTTGAGGCCAGGTCATGCAGAGAATCCAGGTACAGCGCTTCAACTTCTGCCCGCGCCCACGGCGTGCGGCGCAGAAACTTCAAACTGGATTTAACGCTCGGCTCATTTTTAAAACAGTTGATATTAATGCGTTGCGCCAGCTCAGCCCAACCATAACGATCAACCAGTGCATTAACCTGCATTTCAAGCGTTACGCCATGTAAAGGGTCTTTAGAAATATGAGCATTCATATGAAGTCCAGTTCAGTGGTTCCAGATTTTGTCAGTAGTGCAACGGGAAGAAGGTTACAAGAAAGCGGGGCGACCAGCAATGGCATCTGTTCCTCAGGCTTTCATGATTAAGAAGTAAACATCAGCCAGACATTGCTGAAGAAAAGATCTGGATTAGATGCGTTCATTAATCTTAAGTGGGTATTTATACCTGGATTGTTACTTCAGTTTCTCTTTATTTATGTATTATTGCTGTCATTCGACTATTAAAATTAAAAAAACAAAAGATCCAAAAAAAACCGAAAATAACATATCCATAATGTTAACCATTGATAAAATTAAAGTAACATTTAGTAAAACATGGATATTTTGTTTTTCATGGACGAGAGTTTACATATCATGATATAATATTGCGGAAAAATTTGCAGGTTATTAATCTGCGTGTAATGTAAATGAATTTCTGAGGAGACTATTCCAGTGGGACGTAAATGGGCAAATATTGTTGCTAAAAAAACTGCTAAAGACGGTGCAACGTCTAATATATATGCAAAATTCGGTGTAGAAATCTATGCTGCTGCCAAACAAGGTGAACCAGACCCAGAATCAAACTCAGCTTTAAAATTCGTTATTGAACGTGCGAAACAAGCACAGGTTCCTAAACACGTTATTGATAAAGCAATTGATAAAGCCAAAGGCGGCAGCGATGAAACGTTCGTGCAAGGGCGTTATGAAGGCTTTGGTCCAAGTGGTTCACTGATTATCGCTGAAACGTTGACGTCAAATGTTAACCGTACGATTGCTAATGTCCGCTCAATTTTCAATAAAAAAGGCGGGAATATCGGAGCGGCAGGTGCTGTCAGCTATATGTTTGACAATACCGGGGTGATTGTATTTGCAGGAACAGATCCTGACCATATTTTTGAAATTTTGCTTAATGCTGATGTAGATGTTCGCGATGTAACCGAAGAAGAGGGAAACATCGTTATTTATACTGAATCTACAGACCTTCATAAAGGAATTGCAGCCCTGAAAGCCGCAGGGATTACTGAATTCTCAACAACAGAATTAGAAATGATTGCTCAATCAGAAGTTGAACTTTCACCAGAAGATTTAGAAATCTTTGCAGGACTCGTAGATGCCCTTGAAGATGACGATGATGTTCAAAAAGTCTATCACAACGTTGCAAACCTCTAATTATAAATAAAGGAATCTGTTATTGCGGCAGATCTTTAACTTATAAAGTTGTTACAAAAATATCTAGCCCGATACATTGATTATAAAAAAAGAAAAAATTTACGGTAGAAAATCAAAGTGACTGTCTGCTTTTGCTCAAGGCAGACAGTCATGTCCAGCAGTTTTCAGTCAGGATTAGCAGGGGGAGCTTTTCCAGGAATGAAAAAAACCGCTTCCTGGCTTCCTGACTCGAAGGCGACAACAGCTCTGACCTTATCGTTTTTCATCACTGTGTACCAACCGGAACCGCCAAACTGAGAATGGCTAAAGAGGGATCTGCATTCGGGGTCATCTGACGAAAACTTGTTACCGTAGCAGATAAGGGAAGGGTAGGGATTTGATGGAACGGCGTCAGCTAAGGGCTATGAACTAAGCATCCATCAAATACCAAATTGCATTTAACATAATATACATTATGCGCACTAGTGTTGAGTAAGGTAGAATCTGATGCTTTATGGTAATCCTTGTGCTGCTCGATAATGATGGCCAAACCTCTTTTCAAATGCCGTTACCAGCGCTAACCATTTTCGACCTGCGCCACATCACTCACTGAACATCAAAATTGATAACTGTAGTTCACGCAGGCAAACCACAGACATGCCAATCTGTCTTCCTGGCATATTTCTGCCCTTATCCTTCATTATCATATAATCTTCTAAATGAAATGGCTCACCGGCAAGGACTTATGCGGTCCTTTCTGCCTTTTTCTCTCATACTGGAGATTCATTCATGGCTGACTGGAACCCTTCGCTTTATCTGCAATATGAAACTGAACGTTCAAGACCCGCAGCGGAATTACTCAACAGAGTGGCGTTAGAGAGTATTCGTTCAGTTGTTGATCTTGGCTGTGGTCCGGGAAACAGCACGGCATTACTGCATCAGCGCTGGCCTTCGGCTGTAATAACCGGGGTTGATTCCTCACCCGCCATGCTGAATGAAGCGCGCAACGCATTACCGCAATGCCATTTTATTGAAGCGGATATCAGTCAGTTCCAGCCCGAGCATCCTGTGGATCTGCTTTACGCAAATGCGTCTTTACAATGGGTACCCGATCACTATGAACTATTGCCGAACCTGGTATCGCTGCTGGGTCGCAACGGCGTTCTGTCCGTGCAAATGCCGGATAACTGGCTGGAACCCACGCATGTTCTGATGCGCGAAGTGGCTTATGAACAGGGTTTCCCGGACCGGGGTCGTGCGCCACTTTCTGGCGTACATGCCTACTATGATATTTTGACCGAAACTGGCTGTGAGGTGGATATCTGGCGCACCACGTATTATCACATTATGGATTCTCATCAAGCAATTATCGACTGGGTAAGTTCTACAGGCCTGCGCCCCTGGTTGCAGGATTTGAGAGAAAGTGAGCAACGTCAGTATCTGGCGCGCTACCACGAACTACTTCAGGAGCAATATCCACTGCAGGAAAATGGCAAAATTTTACTGGCGTTTCCCCGATTGTTTATTGTTGCGCGCCGCAATAATTAAGCATTTATCATCAGATAGATCACAGGAATAGAGGATCGCCTATGAGCGCCCTCGCCTTTTTAACATAAGGATCTAGTGACAATGCGAGGCATCTGCTAGTGTCTTGCCACGTGTTTCCGATGGGAGTTGTTATGTCTAAAGTCTACATTGGTGGGTGTCTTTGTGGTTCGATCCGCTTCACGGCCAGCAGTCCTAATAATTCCCATACCTGCTCCTGCGATATATGCCGGAAACATACGGGCGCACCGACCGTCGTCTGGATTGAGTTTGATGCAGAAAATGTAGAATGGACGGGAAAAGCCGGCAAACCGACAACCTGGCGCTCATCAGAAACGAGTTGTCGAGCCTTTTGCCCTCAGTGCGGCAGTTCCGTGGGCGCTATTGATGACGCCCCGGTAATTGCACTTTTAGCCGGGGCTTTTGATGATCCTAACGATGAAGACCTGGCACCAGAGTTTCATTCGTTTTCCGATATGCAGCCAGCCTGGTGGCAAAACGAACGTAACTAAGTTAGTTGGTAATGCTTATCAGGCATGTGTTTTGCTGGCACATTTGTTTCATCGTTCATCTGCAGCAAATCGATTTCGATCGCATTGCAAATCGCATCCAGCGGCAGATCATTGTTCTCTGTGCCAAACGGATCTTCAAGCTCTTCTGCAAGCGTGTCGAGCGAGATAAATGTATAGGAAATAAGCACCGAGATAAACGGTGTCATGTAGTGCAGATCCACCACTAACGCGAATGGCAGCATGATACAAAACAGGTATACCGTGCGATGAAGGATCAAAGTATAAGCAAACGGGACCGGTGTATTCGCAATCCGCTCACAACCAGCCAGTACCGCAGACATATCGTTTAACCTATTGTTTAAACTATGAAATAATATGTCTGACAGTTGCTCATCACGCCTGCGCACGGCCAACCACTCTCCCATTAACAACAAAATGCGGTTTGCTGGAGATTGTGAGGCAAATACCGTCTGCAGATCTTTCTCGCTGAGGTACTTCGCCAACGGCTCTGCCTGTGGCTTTCGACGTAAAGTCATGCGTAAACAGTGGGCAAACGCGATTTGCAGACGAACAAACTGCCCTAATTCGGCGTCGTCCGGTAAGGTGGTTTTTACCTCACGCAGTAGCGATCGGGAAGCAATCATCAACTGCCCCCACAGGTGTCGGGCCTCAACGTAACGTGAGTAACAGGCGTTATTGCGAAAACCTAAAAAGATTGCAATCGCCACGCCGAGAATGCTGAATGGCGCCAGGGTGAATTTGATTCCCAGCATCGTATACCACGGAAGCATGATAATAACGGCGATGGAGAGCAGGAAGTTCAGCAGCAGTCGTGAAAAGATTTTGGATAATACCGACCCATGCCAAACGAATATCAGGCGTAGCCAGTGTTGTTGGGGGCGAACGATCATGGTTTTCTTCGGGAAAGTGTGAAATCCATCACATTAGACGCGATCATGATCAATGTTGCAAGTTAATCGCAACATTAACAAAACAACTGTTGCTCTGCCAGAACCACCGCGCAGCGGAGTTACAGAACGGTGTAGTCATTAATAAACAATAGTATGTTGTAACTAAGGAATGTTCTATAAAAAACCCGGCCTGAGCCGGGTTGTCTTCTTAGCACAATGGCTTAACGGCTTCACGCATGCCTTTGGCCAGAATGGTATCCAGATCGGCTGAAACCTGCTCCACGAGTCCGGAAACCTGAGTCAGATCCTGTTCCCAGTGTTCTTTAACGCCCAGTACCGATTTGACTAACTCTTCGGTGCTTATCTGGCGGTCATGATGCTGGGACCACAGCTGTTGAAAACGTGCCACCCAGTGCGCATCATCCTGGACCGGATAAGCCTCACCGTTACGCTCTCCACGATAGAAAGCAATCAGCGCGGCAAGCGCAAACGTCAGGCGCGCCGGCAGTTTACCGCTGGCCTGTTGCCCTGCCAGCAGCTGCGGCAAAATACGGGTACGGAATTTAGTCATGCCGTTCAGGGCAATCGACAGCAACTGATGCTTGATGTACGGATTGCAGAATCGACCGGTCACCGCGCTGGCGAAAGACGCCAGCTCATCGCGGGGTAAATCCAGTACCGGAATGATCTCTTCATAAATTGCTTTTTCAACGAAGGCGCAAATCTCTGCGTCATTCATCGCCTCACCCACGGTGTCCAGCCCTGCCTGCCAGGCAACGGGAACCAGTGCGGTGTGTGCGCCGTTGAGAATCGCCACTTTCCGTTCTTTGTACGGTTTGATGTCATCAACAATCAGGACATTGAGCGGATATTTATCCAGACGCAGTTCTGCAGCTAATGACTTCGGTCCTTGAATGACAAACAGATAGAAGTGTTCTGCAGTGTCGAGGAAGGCATCGTGATAGCCCAACTCAGCTTCCAGTTTCTCCACTTCGTCACGCGGATAACCGGTAACTATGCGGTCCACCAGCGTGGAGCAAAATGCGTTGGCCTGATCCAGCCACTGAATAAATGCCTCCGGCAGCGCCCACTCCTGAGCGTAGCGCAGGACCAGTTCACGCAGCGCATCACCATTGTAATCAATCAGTTCGCAAGGAATGATAATCCAGCCTTTATCCGACGCACCATTAAAATGGCTGAAGCGTTCGAACAACAGTCGGGTCAGTTTAGCCGGATAACTCACCGCCGGTGCATCCTCAAACTTATCGCCCGCGTGGTAGCTGATGCCCGCTTCAGTCGTGTTGGAGAACACAAAACGCATATCTGGATTATGCGCCAGCTTCAGAAACTCATCGTATTCGCTATAGACGCTGATTTCACGGTTAACCGAACGGATCAAACGGGCATCGCTTACGGCCTCGCCCTTCTCATTCAAACCACGAATGATGGTGGTATAAAGACCATCCTGCGTACTCAGCGATGGCGGGAAGGTACTTTCGATGGGACGAACAATGACTACACCAGCGTTCAGATCGGTATGTTCGTTCAGCAAATCGACTTGCCAGTCAACAAAGGCGCGCAGGAAGTTTCCTTCACCAAACTGAATAATGCGTTCAGGATACTGAGCACCGGGGAAATCGCGACGATTTAGTGTTTGCACAATGGGTTCCCTTTTTAATTAGTCATACAACCTGATTGAATTGGTCCAATAGGTTAGCAAACTTTAATACATTGAAACCCTGTTTTGATCAATCCCCGGCGACAAATTAGAGAGTTTTGTAGAAAAGTGTGGTCCCGGTCAGCTTCCCGTCAGGCATTTTTGCATAGTCCGGTATCACCCCTACTTTTTGCCATCCACAATTGTGGTAGAACAACTCAGCGCTGCTGCCCGTCGCTGTATCAAGCACCAGCAGCGTTTTCCCTTGCTGACGCGCGCAGTTTTCGAGTTCGTTCATCAACGTCCGGGCAACACCACCGCGCCGCGCTGAGGGGTGAACCAGCAGCTTGGCGACATCAGCACGATGAGGTTGGTTTTCGGGTTGATCGATAATGAGCTGGACGGTACCGACAAGCACCCCCTGTGCGTTCTGCGTACCCAGAACAATCCTTTCTCCACGGTCAACGCTTTGCGCGACACTTATCCAGAAAGGCCGTGATTTATCACCACTAAAAGGGAGCATAAAGCTGACAGAGGCGCCATCATTGACGCATGTTTCAAGGATATCGCTGAACTCACCGATTCTCGACAGAATCTGGGCCGCGCTCAGCACAAAGCAGGGTTTACAGGAAGCCATTTTTTTCTCCTTAGAATGACCCCTTCATACTGCTTTTAACAATTACACAACACAAGGAGTCATATCATAGGATTATGTTATCTATGGCTTGTTCATCTGGATCACTAGCCAGTGATAGATAACCGTGACAACGTAACGCTGCTGTTCATCGTTTAACGCCACCCCCTGAGGGATATCATGCCATTTCGCCAGACATCCCCGACAACAGGTCGCCGTAGCATGTTGAGCGATAAATACCGGATGCCCGCGCATGGGTGTCTGCTTACCGTCATTGGCAGGAAACGCGGGCGCCAGCCGTTTGGCAATAAAATCCGTGGCGTGTTGTTCGATAACCGGCGCGCCTTTATCCAGACAATACTGCCTTTCTTTCTGGCCAAGGCGAAACCGCGAGCGAAACGTTGATTTCGCCAGCCGGGCAAAAAGAGGATCGAGCGTGTTCATCAGTAAACCGAGCGCCCCAGTTGTTGCGTTAGTTGCTCCAGCACGGCGATACCCGCCAGCGAATTTCCCGCCGCATCCAGTTCCGGACTCCAGACGGCAATCGCCATCTCGTGAGGCACGATAGCCACGATACCGCCCCCCACACCAGATTTCGCCGGTAAGCCCACTCGCCAGGCAAATTCCCCTGCGTTCTGATACATGCCACTGGTCGCCATCAGCGCGTTGATCTGCCGGGCTTGCATAGGCGTCACCACGGGCTCTGCAAGATGAAAAGCATGTCCCTGATTCGCCAGAAAGACGAACGTGCGGGCCAGCTCTACACAGCTCATTTTCAGTGCGCAGTAGTGAAAGTAATTTTGCAAAACGGTGGTCACGTCATGGTGAAAATTGCCAAAGGACTTCATTAGCCAGGCAATAGCCGCGTTACGCGCCGAGTGCTCAAACTCAGAACGCGCCACCGTCGCATCATAGGCGATATCCGAAACGCCGCTTAGCGCCCGTACCACTTCCAGCATCCGTTGACGCGGTGCGCTCAGACGTCCTTGCAGCATATCGCAAACCACCAGCGCCCCGGCGTTGATAAAGGGATTGCGTGGGATGCCTTGCTCCATTTCCAACTGCACCAGGGAATTAAAAGGATGCCCGGAAGGATCCTTGCCGACGCGTTGCCAGATCTCATCTTCCTGATAGTGACGCATCGCCACGACCAGACTGAGCACCTTTGAAATTGACTGAATAGAAAAGCGCTCTTGCGCATCCCCCGCCTGATAGTGCTGTCCATCGACGGTGCAAATAGCAATACCCAGTTTTGAACCGTCGACAGAAGCTAAGGCAGGAATGTAATCAGCGACTTTACCCTGACCAATCAGCGGACGAACCTGCTGCACAATGGTCTCTAAAATTGAATTGTCCATGGCCCTGGCCACAACATGCTCCTTGCTCGCAGGTATGAAAGGCCTGCGAGTATAACAGAGCTGAATACGCAGCGTCAGGCCGGAAGGCGGAATCTGGCCACGGTCTGCATGAGCGGGTGAGATTCATGCCGTAGACAGAAACATTGCAGAATTAAGGCCGGTGCCCCCATCGGAGGCACCCACTCCATCAGAGGCGGTTTTTCCAGATGGTCTGTACATTACAAAACTCATGCAGACCAAAGTGTGAAAGCTCGCGGCCAAAACCACTTTTCTTCACGCCGCCAAAAGCAACGCGGGCATCGCTGGCGCTGTAACCATTGATAAATACGCCCCCACACTCCAGGCGTGACGCCATCTTCTGCGCCAGAGCTTCATCCGCGGTGAACACCGTGGCTGATAAGCCGAAATCACTGTCATTAGCCAGCGCTAAAGCATGTTCCGCATTCTTTGCAACGGTAATCGCTGCAACCGGGCCAAACAGCTCCTGACGAAAAGCCGTCATCTCCGGGGTGACATCACCCAGAACCGTCACGGCATAGTAATTGCCCTGACCCGCGATTTTTTCCCCGCCGAGAAGTAACCGCGCGCCTTCGGCAAGGGAGGCTTCGACCTGCTGATGCAGCTCATCGCGCAGATCAAATCTTGCCATCGGACCCAGATCGTTTTCTTCGTTCAGCGGGTCGCCCATTTTGAGCGCGCTCGCGGCCGCCACAAAACGAGCCGTAAATTCTGCCGCAATTCCTTCTTCGATAATAAAGCGCTTTGCTGCCGCACAAACCTGTCCGGTGTTCTGATAACGACCGGCGACCGCCGCCTTAACGGCCAGATCGAGGTCAGCATCATTAAGGACAATAAACGGATCGGAACCCCCCAGTTCAAGCACGCATTTTTTCAGCGCCGCACCCGCCTGAGCACCAATCGCCGCACCGGCTCGCACGCTGCCCGTCACCGTTACCGCCGCAATACGCGGGTCATTGATCATCTGACTTACCCCGGCGTTATCGGCATTCACCCAACCATAAACACCCGCGGGAACGCCCGCATCAGCAAAAACCTGCGCGATAATCGCAGCACAGCCGGTTACGTTTGGCGCATGCTTTAACAGATAGCCATTTCCGGCCAGCAGAATTGGAATGGCGCCGCGAAGTACCTGCCAGAGCGGGAAGTTCCACGGCATGATCGCCAGAATAGTTCCAACGGGGCGATACTCAATCACCGCCTGGTTGTTCTCCACCAGCGTAGGTTCCGGGTTGAGCATCGCCGGTCCATGTTCGGCGTACCAGTCACACAATGCGGCTGATTTGGCAACTTCACCACGCGCCTGCTTGATGGGTTTCCCCATTTCACGTGAGATACACTGCGCCATCTCTTCGGCGCGATGACGCAGAGCCTGCCCGATATGACGCAGCGTTTGCGCACGGTGCTCAACGGCAGTGTGTTTCCATTCACTGTAGCCATTTGCGGCAAGGCTCAGCGCATGTGCAATCTCTTCAGTACTGGCCCACGGCATTGCCGCCAACCTTTCACCGTTGGTAGGGTTAACGGAAATCGCATGTGTTGCTGCTGTGATAGTCATAAGTGCCTCTCTTTATCGCAGGGTATGGTCATATCATGCGCATATTTACTCTTTCTGAAAAATGAATAATATTAACCACACCATTCACGAACAGAGAATATTATGGATCTGACGCAACTGGAAATGTTCAACGCCGTCGCGGAGACAGGCAGTATTACGCAGGCCGCCGCGAAGGTGCATCGCGTGCCATCCAATCTCACCACTCGTATTCGCCAGCTTGAAGCCGACCTTGGCGTCGATCTGTTTATTCGTGAAAATCAGCGTTTGCGGCTTTCCCCGTCCGGGCACAATTTTTTACGCTACAGCCAGCGGATCCTCGCCCTGGTTGACGAGGCGAGAATGGTCGTCGCCGGCGATGAACCGCAGGGGTTGTTCTCTCTTGGCTCGCTCGAGAGTACTGCCGCTGTGCGGATCCCCGCCACGCTGGCTGAATACAATCAGCGTTACCCCAAAATTCAGTTTGCACTGGCGACAGGTCCTTCAGGCACGATGCTGGACGGCGTGCTCGACGGGACGCTGAACGCCGCCTTTGTCGACGGCCCAATTACTCATCCAGGTCTTGACGGAATGCCGGTCTACCGTGAAGAGATGATGATAGTCACTCCGCACGGTCATCCCCCTATCCAGCGGGCCAGCGACGTTAACGGTTGCAGCATTTACGCCTTTCGCGCCAACTGTTCCTATCGTCGCCATTTTGAAAGCTGGTTTCATGCCGATCGCGCAATGCCTGGCACCATTCATGAAATGGAGTCGTATCACGGCATGCTGGCTTGCGTCATTGCCGGTGCGGGTATCGCGCTGATCCCGCGTTCGATGCTGGAGAGCATGCCAGGACACCATCAGGTCCACGCCTGGCCGCTAAGCGAAAACTGGCGCTGGCTGAATACGTGGCTGGTCTGGCGCAGAGGCGCAATGACAAGGCAACTGGAAGCGTTTATTGAGGTATTGAACCCTCAGTTGTCGAAAAGCGCGGAATAATTCGCGATTCTCAAACAACGCCATAAATAGCGTTGCGGGTGAATTCACACGCCCGGAATTTCATTAATAATGAAACAGTTAAAATTACGCGGAATGTTCGGCAGTCAATTTTGCTACCCAGTCAATGAAATGAGATCTGCATCACGAAATGATTGTATTTTAGCCAGCAAAAGTTTTAAGATCGTGGCCTTACCTTTTCGCAGCTAATCCACCTAATTGATATGACAACAGACACTGTTTCCCGCAAGGTCGCGTGGCTTCGGGTAGTTACGCTTGCCATTGCCGGTTTTATTTTCAATACCACTGAGTTTGTCCCTGTCGGTTTGTTATCCGACATCGCACAAAGTTTTAATATGCAGACCGCTCAGGTCGGGATCATGCTGACGATCTACGCCTGGGTTGTCGCCCTGATGTCGCTGCCTTTCATGCTGCTTACCAGCCAGGTAGAACGCCGCAAACTTCTGATCTGCCTGTTTGTCGTTTTTATCGCCAGCCACGTTCTCTCTTTCCTGGCATGGAATTTTACCGTGCTGGTGATCAGCCGTATTGGTATTGCTTTTGCCCACGCTATTTTCTGGTCGATCACCGCATCGCTGGCGATTCGCCTGGCTCCTGCCGGGAAACGCGCGCAGGCTCTCAGCCTGATTGCGACCGGCACCGCGCTGGCGATGGTGTTGGGCCTGCCTATCGGGCGCATCGTTGGTCAGTATTTTGGCTGGCGTACCACCTTCTTCGCCATCGGTATGGGGGCGTTAGTTACCCTACTTTGCTTGATTAAGCTCCTGCCAAAATTACCCAGTGAGCATTCCGGTTCATTAAAAAGCCTGCCGGTTTTATTCCGCCGTCCGGCATTGATGAGCCTGTATCTGCTGACGGTGATTGTGGTCACCGCGCATTACACGGCCTACAGCTATATCGAACCGTTTGTACAGACCATCGCCGGGCTGAGCGCAAACTTTGCCACCGTGCTGCTGCTGGTTCTGGGTGGCGCGGGTATTGTCGGTAGCGTCATTTTTGGCAAGCTGGGTAACCAACATGCTTCCGTATTGATTAGTAGCGCCATTGCCCTGCTGACGGTGTGCCTGGTGCTGTTACTGCCCGCAGCGGACAGCGAAATGCATCTGGCCGTCCTGAGTATATTCTGGGGCATCGCCATTATGTTGATAGGCCTGGGTATGCAGGTCAAAGTGCTGGCGCTGGCCCCGGATGCCACCGACGTCGCAATGGCCCTTTTCTCAGGTATCTTTAATATTGGGATAGGCGCTGGCGCGCTGGTGGGAAATCAGGTGAGTCTGCACTGGTCAATGTCTACGATTGGTTACGTAGGTGCAGTGCCTGCGGTTGTGGCGTTCATATGGTCGGTGATTATCTTCCGTAAATGGCCAGTATCACTGGAAGAGCAGCCTCAGCATTCATAAAAACGTGCCCGGTAGACAATACCGGGCACGTTGTTTTAAGCGTAAGTTTTAATGATTTCCAGCACGCCGTTAATAATAAACTGCACGCCCATACATACCAGCAGGAAGCCCATCAGTCGGGAGATCGCCTCAATACCGCCTTTGCCGACCAGGCGCATAATTCCGCCAGAACTGCGCAAACAGCCCCACAGGATAACCCCGACCACGGCAAAAATAATCGGCGGTGCGACCATTATCACCCAGTCCGGAAACTCAGCCCCATGACGCACGGTGGACGCCGAGCTGATGATCATTGCAATCGTACCCGGACCCGCGGTGCTTGGCATGGCCAGCGGAACAAATGCAATATTCGCCGTCGGTTCATCTTCCAGTTCTTCTGATTTGCTTCTCGCTTCCGGAGAGTCATGTGCCTTCTGCTGTGGAAACAACATTCGAAAGCCGATAAACGCAACGATTAACCCACCCGCGATACGTAACCCGGGAATCGAAATCCCGAAGGTATTCATCACCAATTGTCCGGCATAATACGCCACCATCATGATGGCAAACACGTAAACGGACGCCATGAGTGACTGACGGTTACGCTCTGCGCTGTTCATGTTGCCGGCAAGGCCGAGGAACAACGCCACGGTGGTTAACGGGTTTGCCAACGGTAACAGGACTACCAGCCCCAGTCCTATTGCTTTAAACAAGTCCATCATAATGTCATCTTTCCTGTGCGTTAATCGTCAACGGCAAGTATACGGTGAAATCCGGGAGATAAGCCATTTTCGCGGTGTAAGGATTCATTTTTCACCCGCACGTATAAACCATAATTTTCAAACCGTTAAAATTCCACTCGCCAGAAATTGAGTCTGATTATTTAGCAAAACGTGGCATTTGCTGACCCATTCATTTGACTTATATTTGCCTAAGCAATAATATCAGCCGTGACTAACTACTTGCCAGGGCAACCATTGTGAAAAGCACCAGTGATCTGTTTAACGAAATCATCCCACTGGGTCGTTTGATCTACATGGTTAATCAGAAAAAAGATCGTTTGCTAAACGACTATCTGTCTCCGCTGGATATCACGGCATCACAGTTCAAGGTGCTCTGCTCCATCCGTTGCGCGGTGTGTATTACCCCTGTCGAATTGAAAAAAGTGCTGTCTGTCGATCTCGGCGCCCTGACGCGGATGCTGGACAGGCTGGCCTGTAAAGGCTGGATAGAAAGGCTTCCGAATCCACATGACAAGCGAGGCGTGCTGGTGAAACTCACCGAGCATGGCGCGGCAATTTGCGAGCAGTGTCATCAATTAGTAGGGCAAGACCTGCACCAGGAACTAACAAAAAACTTAACGGCGGATGAAGTGACCACGCTTGAGCATTTGCTGAAGAAAATCCTGCCGTAAACAGAAAGAGGTATGACGATGTCCAGACGCAATACTGACACAATCACTATTCATAGCATTTTGGACTGGATCGAAAATAACCTTGAATCGCCGCTCTCGCTGGAAAAGGTGTCAGAGCGTTCAGGTTACTCCAAATGGCACCTGCAACGGATGTTTAAAAAAGAAACCGGTCATTCACTGGGTCAATACATCCGTAGCCGTAAAATGACTGAAATAGCGCAAAAATTAAAAGAGAGTAACGAGCCGATCCTTTATCTGGCGGAGCGTTACGGTTTTGAGTCCCAGCAAACGCTGACCCGGACATTCAAAAACTATTTTGATGTTCCGCCGCATAAATACCGTATGACGAATATGCACGGCGAATCACGCTATTTGCTGCCACTCAATCAATGTAATTGCTAATCGCCAGTTAACGACGTAACCGAGGAAATCATGAAACTTCTGTCTTATGCGATGCTGGCCCTGCTGTATGTTGTTTCGGGCCAGAGCATGGCGGAACAGACCGCGCAACCTGCCACACAAAACAGTCGTGACGCGATGATTATGCCGCCTGCGCACGATCGGTCCCCGTTCGATTTTAATCATATGGGTGCAGGCAGCGACAAATCCGACGAATTAGGTGTGCCTTATTACAATATGCGCAACCTGTAATTTTTTTGCCCCGTCACTGCGGGGCTTTTTTTACCCTCTCGCCTGCGCAGTCTTACGCAACCGAAAGCCAAACACATTGATGTACAATCCTGCCATGATCAGCAGCGCACCGAGCAGTTGTAATCCGGTAAGCGTTTCATCCAGCAGCACGGCTGCACTCGCCAGTCCAACAACCGGCACCAACAGCGACAACGGCGCGACACGCCAGGTTTCATAACGCCCGAGTAAAGATCCCCAGATGCCATAACCCACAATGGTCGCCACGAACGCCAGATAAACCAGTGACAGAATGGTGGTCATATCTATCGTCACCAGACTTTGGATAATTTGCGTTGGGCCATCGAGAAGTATTGAGGCGAGGAAGAATGGGACAACAGGAATCAACGCACTCCATACCACCAACGACATCACCGCCGGGCGTGACGTATGCTGCATGATTTTTTTATTAAAGATATTACCGCTGGCCCAGCTTAGCGCCGCCGCCAGCGTCAGCATAAAACCGAGCATGCCAACATGCTGTCCGTTCAGACTGGCCTCAATCAGCACCAGCACGCCAAATATGGCCAGCGCAATTCCTACCCGTTGTTTACCTTGCAGACGTTCACCAAAGGCGAATGCCCCCAGAATGATGGTGAAAAACGCCTGAGCCTGTAATACCAAAGAAGCTAACCCGGCAGGCATACCGAATTTGATGGCGCTAAAGAGAAACGCAAACTGCCCAAAACTGATGGTCAGCCCATAGCCGAGCAGCAGTGAAAGCGGAATTTTCGGCCGGGCAACAAAAAAAATCGCCGGAAATGCCACCAGTAAAAAACGCAACCCTGCCAGCATTAACGGTGGCATATTGTGCAGCCCCACTTTGATGACGACAAAGTTCAGCCCCCAAACCACAACGACCAGTAACGCTAATAACCCGTCTTTACGCGACATACCACCGCCCCTGCGAATATTAAATTTTTGTAAACAAATTAAAGTAACGGAAATCGTTGTGCCGTAACAGATCATTAATTCAGGTAGGCCACACAGGGCATTTTCGGACAACTTATTGAGTGTACATCACACTTTTAGCATGCTATTTGTTTCTGATATCTAAAAAAAACATAACAACATGCATTGTCGGGCAGGAAAATGAATATCTCTCTGAGAAGGTCCACTCTCGCGTTACTCGCGTCATCATTGTTATTAACGATTGGGCGTGGCGCCACGCTGCCCTTTATGACGATCTACCTCAGCCGACAGTACAATCTGAGCGTCGACCTGATCGGTTATGCGATGACGGTCGCACTGACCATTGGCGTCGTGTTCAGCCTTGGCTTTGGTATTCTGGCCGACAAGTTTGATAAAAAACGCTATATGCTGCTGGCTATCTGCGGCTTTGCCTCTGGCTTTATTGCTATTCCACTGGTGCATAACGTAGTGGTAGTGGTTTTGCTCTTTGCCCTGATCAACTGCGCCTACTCCGTCTTCGCCACGGTGCTGAAAGCCTGGTTTGCCGATAATCTCTCGGCGACCAACAAAACTAAAATTTTCTCGCTTAACTATACCGTGCTGAACATCGGCTGGACCGTAGGCCCACCGCTGGGTACGCTACTGGTGATGCAAAGCATTAACCTGCCGTTCTGGCTCGCTGCTGCATGTTCAGCACTCCCTCTGGTATTTATCCAGACCTGGGTAAAACGTTCACCAGCAGCATCAGAAGGTTTGAACGCGGCAGTTTGGTCCCCCTCGGTACTGCTGCGCGACAGAGCATTATTCTGGTTTACGCTGTCAGCATTTTTGGCGTCATTCGTTGGTGGTGCCTTCGCGTCCTGTATTTCGCAATACGTTATGGTGGTTGCAGACGGAGATTTTGCCGAGAAAGTGGTGGCAGTCGTCCTGCCTGTTAACGCCGCCATTGTGGTATCACTGCAATATGCCCTCGGGCGCAGGCTCACCGCCACTAATATCCGCCCGCTAATGACTGTAGGCACGCTGTTCTTTGTGGTCGGTCTGGTTGGCTTCACCTTCTCCGGCAACAACCTGGTGTTATGGGGCATTTCTGCGGCCTTTTTCACTATCGGCGAAGTCATTTACGCACCGGGTGAATACATGCTCATCGACAACATCGCGCCTGCAGGAATGAAAGCCAGCTATTTTTCCGCCCAGTCGTTAGGCTGGTTGGGCGCAGCGGTAAACCCATTAGTCAGCGGCGTCATTTTAACCACATTGCCGCCGTGGTCGCTGTTTGTGGCGCTGATGGTGGCGATCGTTCTTGCCTGGGCGCTAATGATAAAAGGCATGCGCGCCAAACCCTGGGGCCAGACGGCGGTCTGCTAATGATGATCGCGACAGAGCCAAAGCCGCTCTGTCGCGAATCTCAAATGGCGACCAGCCCTCGAACGCCTTCGGATTCCATATTTTTACCGTCACCGCTTTGAATAATGCTGCCTCGCGACATGAGTAAGTATTTGTCGGCCAGTTGCTGCGCAAAATCATAGAACTGCTCCACCAGCAAAATGGCCATGTCACCCCGGTGCGCCAGTTGAGAAATCACCTGCCCAATTTCTTTAATCACTGACGGCTGGATCCCCTCCGTGGGCTCATCGAGGATCAACAACTGCGGGCGACTGGCCAGTGCTCGTCCAATCGCCAGTTGCTGTTGTTGCCCGCCGGACAAATCTCCGCCCCGCCGATGTTTCATCTCCTGTAGCACTGGAAAGAGCGCATAGATATCATCCGGCACTCGTCTGGCCTCCTGTGCTGAAAAACGGGAAAGGCCGAGCAGCAGGTTCTCTTCTACCGTCAGTCGCGGGAAAATATCGCGACCCTGTGGTACATACGCCACACCGGCCCTGACCCGCTGATGCGGCTTCCAGTGAGTGACATTTTTCTCCTGCCAGAGCACACTCCCACTGCGGGCAGGAATAAGCCCCATCAGGCACTTAAGAAGCGTCGTTTTCCCCACGCCGTTACGCCCCAGCAGACATGTCACCTCGCCGATATGCGCCTCAAAGTTCACACCTCGCAGAATATGGCTGCCACCATAATATTGATTCAGTTCTTTCACCTGCAACATCTGTGCTCCTTAACGCCCGAGATAAACTTCAATAACCTGCTCGTTGGCCTGCACTTCGCGCAGACTTCCCTGAGCCAGAACGCGTCCCTGGTGTAAGACCGTGACGCGATCGGCAATGGTTTCGACAAATCCCATATCGTGCTCAACAACCATCAGCGAGTGCTTCCCGGCAAGCTTACGAAACAGCTCCGCAGTGTATTCCGTCTCCGCATCCGTCATGCCCGCCGCGGGTTCATCCAGCAGCAGTAAATGCGGCTCCTGTACCAACAGCATGCCAATTTCGAGAAACTGTTTTTGCCCGTGAGAAAGCAGCCCGGCGCGGCGGGCCCGCTCGTTGCCCAGCCGCAACAGCACCAGTATTTCATCTATACGATCCCGTTGTTCGCCGGTGAGGCGCGCCCGTAAAGAGCCCCAGACAGATTTATCGCTTTTCAGCGCCAGCTCCAGATTCTCCTCCACCGTTAACGCTTCAAATACCGTGGGTTTCTGAAATTTCCGCCCAATCCCCTGACGTGCAATGGCGATGGGGTCCAGCGTTGTTAAATCGGTCGACTGATCGTATATCGCCCGACCACTTTGCGGCCTGGTTTTACCGGTAATAACATCCATTAGCGTCGTTTTTCCGGCACCGTTGGGACCAATGATGCAACGCAGCTCCCCAACGCCAATATTGAGCGTGAGATCCGTTAACGCCTGGAAGCCATCGAAGTTAACGTTAATTTTTTCCAACTGGAGCACCGGGTCCGTTTGGTTGCGAAACCGATCGCCTGGCATCTGGCGAGTAAAAAGCCCTTCATCTGGCTGCATTATTTGTCTCCCTTGCGAAACAGACCCATCACACCACGAGGTAAAAACAGCGTAACGCCAATAAAGATCAGGCCAAGAAACAGCTGCCAGTATTCCGGCATAATGACGGTAAACAGGCTTTTAGCGCCGTTCACCAGTACGGCGCCAAATACCGGGCCAATCAGGGTTCCACGCCCGCCGAGGGCAACCCAAATCGCCGCTTCTATCGAGTTGGTCGGCGACATTTCGCTGGGGTTAATGATTCCCACCTGCGGAACATACAACGCCCCCGCCAGGCCGCACAGCACGGCGGAAAGCGTCCACACCAGCAGCTTGAAACCTTTCGGATCGTAACCACAGAACATCAGTCGGTTCTCGGCGTCGCGCACGGCAGTGAGAATTCGACCAAACTTACTGCGGGCCAGCGCCAGTCCCAGCCATATTGCCAGCACCAGCAGCATGACCGTCGCCAGAAACAGCGCGATACGGGTTGAGGTCGCGGTCACCGGAAATCCCAGAATGGTGGTAAAGCCGGTAAAACCGTTATTTCCCCCAAAGCCGGTTTCGTTGCGGAAAAACAGTAACATTCCGGCGAAAGTCAGGGCCTGAGTCATGATGGAGAAATAGACCCCTTTGATTTTTGAACGGAAGGCAAACCAGCCAAATACCAGCGCCAGCAGGCCCGGCACCAGCACAACCAGCAACATCGCCCAGATAAAATGCTGCGTTCCCCACCAAAACCAGGGCAGCTCGGTCCACGACAGAAACGACATAAAGGCCGGTAATCCTTCGCCGGAAGCCTGGCGCATCAGGTACATTCCCATCGCATATCCCCCCAGCGCAAAGAAAATACCGTGGCCCAGCGAGAGCATTCCCGCATAGCCCCACACCAGATCCAGCGCCACCGCCACAATGGCATAGCAGAGAATTTTCCCGGCCAGAGTCAATGTCCACACCGATATGGCCAGCGGATGATCCGCAGGTAACAGCGCCAGAAACGGCAGAATAATCAGCGCCAGCAGTAAACCCAGCCCCAGGACGCGTGTCGCGCGTGGCGCTTTACGCGCCAGCGTTAATGTCATTGGCATCGTCATCAGTCAATAACCCTCCCTTTCAACGCGAACAGCCCCTGAGGACGTTTCTGAATAAACAAAATAATCAGCACCAGAATCATAATCTTACCGAGAACCGCTCCCACCTGAGGCTCAAGAATTTTGTTGAAGATCCCAAGCCCAAACGCAGCGGCTACACTCCCCGCGAGTTGTCCCACGCCGCCCAGCACCACCACCAGAAACGAATCGATAATGTAGCTTTGCCCCAGCTCCGGTCCTACGTTGCCTAACTGCGAGAGCGCTACGCCCCCCAGTCCGGCAATCCCTGAACCAAGACCAAAGGCCAGCATATCCACTCGTCCGGTAGGTACGCCGCAGCAGGCCGCCATATTGCGATTTTGCGTCACCGCACGTACGCGCAGTCCGAGACGGGTTTTATTCAACAACAGCCAGGTGAAGAACAGCACCAGAATGGCAAAGCCAAACACCACAATTCGGTTCCACGGCAAAATCAGATTGGCATAAACCTGAATGCCCCCGGAAAGCCATTCCGGATTAGCGACTTCAAGGTTTTGCGCGCCGAAGGACATACGCACCAACTGGATAAGCATCAGGCTGATCCCCCACGTTGCCAGCAGGGTTTCGAGCGGACGCCCGTATAAATGGCGGATCACTCCGCGCTCAAGTAGCATTCCAACCCCAGCGGTAAGCAAAAAGGCGACCGGAAGCGCAATAACCGGATACCAGGCCAACCATTGCGGGAAAAACTGGCCCATCAGCTGTTGCACCATCCAGGTACCGTAAGCGCCGAGCATTAACATCTCACCATGCGCCATATTAATGACGCCAAGTAAGCCGTAGGTTATCGCCAGACCCAATGCCGCCAGCAGCAAAATGGAGCCCAGCGACAATCCCATAAATGCCTGTCCAAGAAGATCGCCAACCTTCATGCGATGCGCGATGGAATTCAGGCTTTCGTCAGCGGCAGCACGAACGCGGGCATCAGGTTCATGTTCAGCATGGGTGAATGGCTGCAGGCGTGCCTGGGTTTCAGGATCGTTCGACGCCCCTAGCAGTTCGATTGCCTGACGTCTGATCTCAGGCGAGGTGCTGGTCAGTTGCAGGTTTGCCAGTGCAATAGCCAGTAAAGATTTCACGTCAGCATCGGGCTCCTGGGCCAGTCGTTGCTGCAAAAACGGCAGCATCCCCGGCTGGGCCTCACGCTGTAATGTACGCGCTGCCCCGCCCCTTTTCGTGACACTGTCACTTAATAGCTGGTGGACGGCCAAGGTTCCGGCAACCAGATTACGCAGGCGGTTAGTCAGGCGGATTTTTTTTAGCTCGCCGTTCGGACCTGCCGCCATTCCTAGCGGTTGTACGTGCGAGCCGTTCATGATAAACGCGTTTTTCGCGTTATCTGTCAGCAGGTTCTCATCACTCAGCGCTTTGAGCACCGGCAAGCGTTGAACGTCGGGTTTTACCGACCATTGTTCAAGTAAGGCGGCCTGCTGAGTCCGGTTGGCGGCAGTAAAGGTATCGGCATCTGCGGCCTGCGCTATCCACGGCAAAAGCCACGTCAGCAACAACACACCACGAATAAAGCGCATGGCTTTCATGAGCATTCTCCAAAGCGTTGCCCTCCCGCAGGAGGGCGTAAGATCAGTTGCTGGCGGTTTTAACGGGCTGTTCAGATTTTTTATCATTACCAGCGATATATGGACTCCACGGCTGGGCGCGAACCGGCGCTTCGGTTTGCCACACCACGTTAAACTGGCCGTTGCCTTCAATCTCGCCAATCATGACGGGTTTATGCAGGTGATGGTTGGTCGCATCCATGGTCAGGGTAAATCCTGATGGTGCCGCGAATGATTGTCCTGCCATAGCCGCCCTGACTTTATCCACATCGGTAGTTCCGGCTTTTTCTACTGCCTGCGCCCACATATGCAGGCCAACATAAGTGGCTTCCATAGGGTCGTTGGTCACCACCGAATCAGCATTCGGTAGCTTATGCGCTTTGGCATACGCCCGGTAATCTGCGACAAACTTCTTGTTGGCCGCATTATCTACGGACTCAAAGTAGTTCCACGCAGCCAGGTTGCCCACCAGCGGTTTAGTATCGATACCGCGCAACTCCTCCTCCCCCACAGAGAATGCCACCACCGGTACATCCGTGGCTTTCAGGCCCTGGTTCGCTAACTCTTTATAGAATGGAACGTTAGAATCCCCGTTGATGGTCGATACCACCGCCGTTTTTCCCCCTGCGGCGAATTTTTTAATACTGGCAACAATGGTCTGGTAATCGCTGTGTCCGAATGGGGTATACACCTCTTCGATGTCTTTATCGGCCACGCCTTTCGAATGCAAAAAGGCGCGTAAAATTTTGTTAGTCGTACGCGGATAGACATAGTCCGTACCCAGCAGGTAGAAGCGCTTAGCGCTGCCGCCGTCCTCACTCATCAGATACTCAACCGCCGGGATCGCCTGCTGATTAGGCGCAGCGCCGGTATAGAAGACGTTAGGCGACATCTCCTCACCTTCATATTGCACCGGGTAAAACAGCAGACCGTTCAATTCTTCAAATACCGGTAAAACCGATTTACGCGAAACCGATGTCCAGCAGCCGAAAACCGCCGCTACCTTGTCCTGACTCAGTAACTGACGTGCTTTTTCAGCAAATAACGGCCAGTTCGAAGCCGGGTCAACCACCACCGGTTCCAGCTTTTTGCCCAATACACCGCCCTGCGCATTGATTTCATTAATAGTCATCAACGCCACATCTTTCAGCGGCGTTTCGGAAATAGCCATGGTGCCGGATAACGAATGCATGATGCCAACCTTAATAGTGTCGGCCGCCTGAACACTAAAACTCATTCCCATTGCGACAACAGAGGCGGAAAGCGCAAAAGCTTTTAAAAATGTACGACGCTGCATAGTTTCACTCCTGAAATTAGTCTTGTTGAAAGCTCCGGTGCAGCCGGGCAGACAAAACGGTGCAAATTAAGGGTATTCAGAAGTGATAAGGCAAAAACGATGCCAGATATTAAAACATCATATAAAATCAATGAATTAGAATTTTAGGCACAAAAATCAGTATTAGTTTTTGCCGCCAGAAGGATTAATCGCGTGAAACATTGAACCACAATGAGACAACTCTGCATTATAAACGTGCAACAATCTGTGTCTGTCACACACGGTCATAACGGCGTGCCCCGGTATAAAAACATGGTTATTTGTTCGCAGATAACCGTGCCTTGTCACTATTATTTATTTTTCCCGACGTAATCACGTCAAAATTTTACTTTTCCGCCGAAATAATCACACAGTTCAGTCTTTGTTTAAGATTGAATTGCTACTATAGTCATAAGCGAGGTGAACTTAAGGTAAGAGAGGAAACTCACAAATAAAGGAGCATTTACTATGCTGGGTAATATGAATATTTTTATGGCTGTTCTGGGAATTATTTTATTTTCCGGTTTCCTGGCCGCGTATTTTAGCCACAGATGGGATGATTGATGAACGGAGATAGTCCTGAACCGACCCGGCCCCTTGCTGCGTAGCTGCACAAGGGGCCATTTTTTTACCTGAATTCCCCCTCCCGGCACCTTTTCCCTGATGTACAGATAAAAAAAACCGCCGGATAAACCAGCGGTAAATGCTTGCATGGATAGATTTGTGTTTTGCTTTTATACGCTACCTGGCAATTCCCTGCGAAGATAACGGATAGTTGGCTAATCTATCATCGACAACCCCAATGAACGTTAAACGAAACGTAACTACTTTCTATAAGACATGTTGGCCGCTCATAAGATTCTTGCAAACCGTACAGTAATCCATGTCATCGCAATGGTTATAAAATGAGCTATTTATTGCTTCATAGTGTATGGTAAGCACCCCATCACAAGGACAATCAATATGTCGATACTCAAAGATATTAAGATGCGTACTTTACGACCAGTGAAAAGTACCTGTCCTCACTGCTGCCGCCAGTCAATGCACAGCCTGTCGAGAATAAAAAACAACATAACGTTAGTCTGCCCCAACTGCGGCAATACCTACCTTCCTTCCCAAAGCAAACCAGTCAAGTAACGTAAGGACAGGAAAACAATGCCGACCTTTCACCAGCAGCACTCCCTACCCGAGCGTCTCTATGAGATGCAAGGCATCAATACCCAACAACGATTCATTTTGCTGAAGAAAAAATCCAGCTAACAACCGGGCACCACGCCCGGTTCAATTTTCTGGCTGACTAGTCTTAAGCGCTCAAGCCACGATGTTCTAGCATGGGTTCCATACGCGGTTCACGCCCGCTCCACTGGCGATAAAGTTCAGTTAAATCAGTGCTGTTTCCGCGGGACAAAATTGCTTCGCGGAATTTCTGTCCGTTTTCACGGGTTAATCCGCCCTGCTCTACGAACCACTGATAGCCGTCATCGGCCAGCATTTGCGTCCACAGATAGGCATAATAACCTGCGGCATAACCGCCACCGAAGATATGGGCAAAATAACTGCTGCGATAACGCGGCGGCACAGCCTTGAGATCCAAACCTTCCGCCGCCAGCGCCTGCTGTTCAAATTGATCGACCGGATGAGATGACTCGCTCAACTCCAGAGAGTGCCAGCGCATATCCAGCAATGCAGCGCTGAGCAGTTCGGTCATGTCGTAACCTTTGTTAAACAGACTGGCCCGCTGCATTTTATCCCGCAATGCCTGCGGCATTTGCTCCCCGGTATCAACATGTCGGGCAAAACGGGCAAAGACCTGAGGATGGCTCGCCCAGTGTTCGTTGATCTGTGAAGGAAACTCGACAAAATCACGCGGAGTGTTGGTTCCAGAAAGCGTGGCATAACGCTGAGTGGCGAACAGACCGTGCAATGTATGTCCAAATTCATGAAATAGCGTAATAACATCATCCCACAGCAGCAATGCAGGCTGATCCTGCGCAGGTTTTTGATAATTACAGACGTTGTAAATAACCGGTCTGGTTTCGTTAAGCAGCGATTGCTCGACAAAATTGCCCATCCAGGCTCCGCCGCTTTTTGATTCCCGGGCAAAGAAATCACCGTAAAATAGCGCCAATCCTACGCCATCATGATCGAATATTTCCCATACCCGAACATCCGGGTGATAAACCGGAATATCGAATCGTTCAACGAATTTGATGCCAAAGAGTTGATTGGCCGTCCAGAAAACGCCCTCGTTCAGCACCGAATCCAGGGCAAAGTAAGGTTTGAGCTGTGCCTCATCAAGGTCATATTTCTCACGACGGACCTGCTCGGCATAAAACGACCAGTCCCAGGCCTCGGCGCTAAACGACTCGTGTTCTTGAAAGATAACGTTCTGGATTTCAGCCTGCTCATCCAACGCCCGCGCCCGCGCGGCTGGAACAATAGATCGCATAAATGTCAGTGCCGCTTCCGGCGTTTTTGCCATCTGGTCGGCAATTTTCCAGGCTGCGTAATTGGCAAAACCAAGCAGTTGCGCCTGCTGCATCCGGATTGCTACCAGTCGCTGAATAATAGCTCGCGTATCGTTGGCATCATCATTTTCAGCCCGCGTCCATGCGCGGGTGAACAGTTTTTCGCGGGTCTGACGATCGCGTAAAACCGCAAGCGCCGGTTGCTGTGTTGTGTTTAATAGCGGGATAACCCAACGCGCTTCAAGCCCTTTCGCCCTTGCAGCTTCGGCGGCAACGGCAATTTCTTCTGTGCTCAGCCCCTCCAGATGCCGGATATCATCCACCACCATAGCACCTGACGTGTTGGCTGCCAGCAACCGTTGATTGAACTGGCTGGTCAGCGTGGCTGACTCCGTATTGAGCGCTTTAAGTTTGGCTTTATCGGTCTCGTTCAGACGGGCGCCGGCCAGTACAAAACGCTGATACACGACCTCCAGCAGACGTATTGATTCGCTATCCAGACTTAACGTACCACGCCGTTGCCAGACAGCTTCGACACGGGCGAAAAGCGCGCCATTGAGATAAATATCATTGGCAAGGTTCGCCAGCTCTGCGGAAAACTCTTCGTCAAGGCGCTGTAGTTCATCGTTGGTGTGCGCCGCCGTCATCGCGAAGAAAACGCTGGTCACACGCGTGAGCAGCCCCCCGCTTTGTTCAAGCGCCAGCAACGTATTAGCAAAATCAGGAACCTGTGAGTTTTGCACAATAGCGTCGATCTCGGCGCGTTTTTGCCGCACGCCTTCATCAAACGCTGGACGATAATGCTGCACGTCGATCTGATCAAACTGCGGTGCCTGATACGGCAATGTGCTGTGGTGTAAAAATGGATTCGTTAACGACATCTTTCACTCCTGAAAACGATTTGTTTACCAGAGTAGACTTCCCGGGAATCGACCGCAATCGCGTTAAGCAGGAATAGCTCTGAACGGAAATGACGTGCTATGGTAGTACTACATAAAAAGCGTTGAGGAACAGTGAGATGATCGTTTTAGTAACCGGAGCAACCGCAGGTTTTGGTGAGTGCATTACGCGTCGTTTTATTGAGAATGGGCATAAAGTTATTGCCACCGGACGCCGCCAGGAGCGCCTGCAGGAACTCAAAGATGAGCTGGGTGACCGCCTCTATACCGCGCAACTGGACGTACGTAATCGTGCATCAATTGAAGAGATGCTGAACGCCTTACCCGCTGAATGGCGCGATATTGATGTTCTGGTCAACAACGCGGGTCTGGCGCTGGGCCTTGAGCCAGCCCACAAGGCCAGCGTTGAAGACTGGGAAAATATGATCGACACCAACAACAAAGGCCTGGTTTATATGACCCGTGCCGTTCTGCCAGGCATGGTTGAGCGCAACCGCGGTCATATTATCAATATCGGTTCTACCGCGGGCAGTTGGCCATACGCTGGTGGGAACGTCTACGGTGCGACCAAAGCGTTTGTTCGCCAGTTTAGCCTGAATTTACGTACTGACTTACACGGCACTGCGATTCGCGTTACCGACATTGAACCGGGTCTGGTTGGCGGTACGGAATTCTCTAACGTACGTTTCAAAGGCGATGACGCTAAAGCTGAAAAAGCCTACGAAAATACCACCGCCCTGACCCCGCAAGATGTTACAGAAGCGGTATGGTGGGTGGCGTCCTTACCCGCTCATGTCAACATTAACACCCTTGAAATGATGCCTGTCACACAGTCTTTTGCCGGACTGAGTATTCATCGGAGCTAATTTCTCTGCCCGGCCTTGCGCCGGGTATAGATAGCCTGAAATAAGTGATAAGATCTCCGGGTTAACTCTCTAAAAAGTAAGAATGAATGACCGTAGAAACGCAGCTCAACCCTACACAACCGGTAAATCAACAGATTTACCGTATTCTTCGTCGTGATATCGTGCACTGTCTGATTGCGCCCGGTACGCCGCTGTCGGAGAAAGAGGTTTCCGTACGCTTTAATGTGTCACGCCAGCCGGTACGAGAAGCATTCATCAAACTGGCAGAGAACGGTCTGATTCAGATCCGCCCGCAGCGTGGCAGCTACGTAAACAAAATTTCGCTGTCGCAGGTGCAAAACGGCTGTTTTGTTCGCCAGGCAATTGAATGTGCCGTGGTCCGCCGCGCCGCATCACTGATCACCGATAAACAGTGCTATCAGCTCGAACAAAATCTGCATCAGCAACGCATCGCGATTGATCGAAAACAAATCAATGATTTCTTCCAGCTTGATGACGAATTTCATCAGAAACTGGCTTTAATCGCCGAGTGCCAGCTCGCCTGGGACACCGTTGAGAATATTAAGGCCACGATTGACCGCGTTCGTTATATGAGCCTGGATCATATCTCTCCGCCTGAAATGCTGCTGCGTCAGCATCACGATATTTTTACCGCACTTGAGAAACATGATGGCGATGCCGTTGAGCGCGCAATGATGCTGCATCTCCAGGAAATTGGTGAGTCCGTTCAGCTAATCCGTCAGGAAAATAGCGACTGGTTCAGCGAAGATTAATATTACGCTCACCTCACACCGAGGTGAGTTCCTCCTGCGTTTCCCCTCTCCCGCACATCTGCATAAAAAAAGCTGTGATTTTGATCGAAAACAAAAAAAATCATTAACGAGAAGCGTATTTATATTGCGCCCGTTACGTGGGACTAGAGCCCACGGGCTTTGACGGTAAGTTGGAAAGGAGAAAACACCATGAAAACATACGATCGTAACCGTAACGCAATCACCACTGGCAGCCGCGTCATGATTAGCGACACCGGACTTACAGGCCGCATTACAGCGATAGATACCGATGGCCTGACCGCTGAGCAAATTCGCCGCGGGAAAACAGTGGAAATCGAAGGGTGTGAAGGTAAATATGCCCCCCTCGAACTGATTCGTTTGGGCATGAACTAATTGGTGTGAATGCCAGAAAACAATGCGCCATCTGGCCTGTTTATAGCCAGATGGCGACTTAAATGATGTTCTCGTTACTTCAGTTTTGCAGCATACTTCGCAACGGTTGCTTTCGCCCCTTCAGCCAGTAAAGCAAGATAGGCTTGTGTGACCTGATTCTTGAACAATTCTACCTGCGGCAGTTCACGACCAAAAATAGCATCGATCGCCAGCAGCGCCTGGACACGATCTTCGCCCTCGTTACTGCTATGCACCGCTTTCTGGATCACCGGTAACAGCGGATCGCTGATTTCAATCGCCTGGCCCTGATCATCCACACCGCCGACGTAACGCATCCAGCCAGCCACGCCCAGCGCCAGCAGTTCAAAGTGGCTACCGTGCACAATGTGCCAGCGAATGGAGTCCAGCATACGCTGCGGCAGTTTTTGACTGCCGTCCATCGCGATCTGCCAGGTGCGATGACGCAGTGCCGGGTTGCTGTAGCGCTCAATTAACAGATCGGCATAGTGCGGAAGATCCACTCCTTTCACTTTTAACGTGGGCGCTTGTTCCTGCAACATCAGCGCGCGCGCGGCGAGGCGATAATTTTCATCGCCCATGCAATCGTTAATGTGCTGATATCCCGCCAGATACCCCAGATAAGCAAGGAAAGAGTGGCTGCCGTTGAGCATACGCAGTTTCATCTCTTCAAACGGAATGACATCAGCAACCAGCTCCGCTCCCGCCTTCTCCCATTCAGGGCGACCAGCGACAAAGTTATCTTCAATAACCCACTGACGGAACGGTTCACATGCTACGCCTGCCGGGTCGCGTACGCCGGTAATGTGTTCAATTTTGTCCAGCGTATCCTGGGTAACAGCAGGGACAATGCGGTCAACCATTGTCGACGGGAATGTGACATGTTGTTCGATCCACGCAGCCAGTTCCGCATCCACCGCCCGGGCATACGCGGTGACAACATTGCGCATTACATGACCGTTTTCCGGCATGTTGTCGCAGGACATCACGGTAAAAGCGGGTAACCCCGCAGCTTTGCGGCGTGCAAGCGCCTCAACCACAACGCCTGGCGCAGTTTTTGGCTGTTTTGGATTTTGTAGATCGGCAGCAATCATCGGGTTGTCTAACATCAATTGACCGGTCGCCGGAGAATGGCAATACCCTTTCTCGGTAATGGTCAGAGAAACAATCGCAACCTGCGGTTCACTCATCGCAGCCAGTACGCTTTCCAGCCCATCAACCTGCGCATGCAGCGCATTTTTCACCACGCCCACGACTCTTGCAGTCCAAGCATCTGCGGACATTTCTGCAACGGTATACAGGTTATCTTGCTGTTTCAGATCGGCAATCTGCTGCTCGCCGCCAATCAGGTTCACTTCGCAATAGCCCCAGTCACTGCCGTGATCTGCAGCGAGAATGTCAGCGTAAACCCCCTGATGTGCGCGGTGAAATGCGCCAAACCCCAGATGGACAATACGCGGGACCAGTTTTGTACGATCGTAGTCGGGAAGTGCAGCCTTTGCCGTTAAGAGCTTGTTTTGCATGGTATAACCTACTTATCAATGAAATCAGGATTGATTCAGAGTAACGCCTGTATGGTTGTATGTTTTGATTTGCATTAAGCTTTTTATGATTGGTATGACATCACTTAAAGCTGTGTACCATAAAAGGTAAATTTGGCGGCATATTGCCGCCAAAGGATATTAATGTTTCTGCCACTGCTGGTATTCACGTTTAAGCCTTTGCGGTGCAGTTTCCGGCATCATCAGCAAACCAATAACTGAGATGACGCCAAGTACAATCACATAGGTTGCGAGTCCATAATAATGTCCACCAGTTACTTGCAGAATTTTTACTGCTACTAAACCAAGAATCCCACTACCAATTAGCGATCCCAACTGCCAAATTAATGCTATTCCGCTACAGCGAATATGAGTCGGGAAAAGCTCTGGGAAATAAGATGCCTGAGGTGCATAACACATACTATGCCCAACGCTCAGTACCAGGATCATTACTATTTGCGTAAGCCAAAAGCTATCCTGATTGATTGCAAGGAAGAAAGGAATAATCATAACAACCTGGAGCAATGCGCCGATAATATAAACTGGTTTACGCCCAATTTTATCGCATAGCGAGCCCATCATCGGTATTGCAATTATTTCTATAATCACCGCAACAATCATTGTCTCCATCAAGATATTTGCATCGAGATTGTTTGCCTTACCGTATGCAAGGACAATCACTGTAAACATTGCAAATGTGCAAGCCTCAATCAGCTTCGCACATACTCCCTTAACGACAATTCCCGGAAAATCACGGATAACTTCAACTAATGGACGTGATTCTTCTGCTTTTGTCTCCCTAATCTGAGCAAAGACTGGTGATTCATCAATTTTTAAGCGGATAAATAACCCAACAATAACCAGCAACAGACTTAACAGGAACGGTATACGCCACCCGTAATCCATCATTGCCTCTGGAGAAAGTGTGGCATTTAACAACGCAAAGAGTGCTAACGGCAGAAGAAAACCAACTGGGGCACCGATTTGAACCCAACTCGAAAAAAATCCACGATGTTTGGGCTCAGAATATTCAGCAGTCATCAATACTGCACCGGCTTGTTCTCCTCCAACACCAAAGCCCTGTAATACACGAATAAATATAAGTAAAGCTGGAGCCCATACACCTATTTTTTCATATGTAGGTAACAACCCAATACAGAATGTCCCTAAGCCAACGATTAATATAGTAATAACCAGTGCTTTTTTGCGCCCGACCTTATCGCCAATATGCCCAAAGACAATTCCTCCTAATGGTCTAGCTAGGAAACCAACGGCATAGGTTGCAAAAGCAGCCAGCGTACTAATTAACGGATCGTCACTTGGGAAAAATAAATGACCAAAAAAGAGTACGGCTGCTGTCCCATATGCAAAGAAGTCATAGTATTCGGCAGCAGTACCAATTGCGGAGGCTGAAGCCACTCTGCGAATAATGGGTTTATTATCTACGTTATTTTTAATATCGACTGAACTAACCATAAGTTTTACCTTCTGTAGGGTATTGAGTTAATCAACATCTTTCGTACGTAAAATTTATATTTACCAGTTCCACAACGTGCCATCTTCCAGACGAGCAACAGGCAGATATGCAGGGTCATACGGGTATTTCGCCGCCAGCTTTTCATCAAACTCGATCCCAAGACCTGGTTTGTCTCCAGGATGCATATAGCCGTTATCAAAGGTCCAGTTGTGCGGGAACACTTCCAACATTTGCTCGGAATACCCCATATATTCCTGTACGCCGAAGTTCGGCACCCACAGATCAAAGTGCAACGCAGCGGCCATGCATACTGGGGACAGATCGGAAGGTCCATGCGAACCAGTACGTACCTGATACAGCGACGCGAAATCGGCAATTCGACGCATGCCAGTGATACCGCCCGCATGGGTGATGGTGGTGCGGATATAGTCGATCAATTGTTCTTCAATAAGCTGTTTGCAGTCCCAGATGCTGTTGAAAACTTCCCCTACCGCAATCGGCGTGACCGTATGCTGGCGGATCAGGCGGAAGCATTCCTGGTTTTCAGCCGGGGTTGGGTCTTCCATCCAGAACAGACGGTATTGCTCAATGCTTTTGCCGAAACGGGCCGCTTCAATTGGCGTCAGACGGTGGTGCATATCGTGCAGAAGATGTTCGTTGAAACCAAACTTGTCGCGCACGGCTTCAAACAGTGTTGGTGTGAAATCGAGATATTTCTCCGTTGACCATAACTGCTCTTCTGGCCACTGCCCTTTGGTAGCGGGTTCGTAGGCCAGTCCTTTGCCTTTAGACATACCGTAAGTGGTTTTCATACCCGGCACGCCGCACTGCACGCGAATTGCTTTAAAGCCCATCTCTTTATGGCGCGCATAATCTTCGAGTACGTCATCAACGGTATGGCCTGTGGTGTGACAGTAAACCATAACGCCTTCACGAGATGCACCGCCGAGCAACTGGTACAACGGCATATTCGCCGCTTTCGCTTTGATGTCCCACAATGCCATATCCACCGCGGAAATCGCCGACATGGTGACCGGACCACGACGCCAGTACGCGCCTTTGTAGAAAAACTGCCAGATATCCTCAATTCGGTGCGCATCGCGACCAATCAGCTGCGGACAAACATGATCTTTCAGATAGGACGCTACGGATAACTCGCGTCCGTTTAACGTCGCATCTCCCAGCCCAGTGATCCCATCGTCTGTCGTAATTTTCAACGTGACAAAATTACGCCCCGGACAGGTGACAAACACTTCAGCCCCAACAATCTTCATCTCTTATTCCTTGCATTTGTTCTTGTGATGCAGGAAATTTACCCAACTGAGCTACTACCATACAAGTATGAAGATCAAAAAAGCGCTGATTGATCACAAAAAAGGCGCTATGCGCGCCCCCATCCAGCCACAATAATCAGCATGCCGCACAATGCCACCAGCGCGCCTGACCAGTCGTACAGGCTAAGTTTTACGCCGTCAACAATACGTAGCCAAAGCAACGCTGTCACCACGTAAACTCCACCATAGGCCGCGTACACACGCCCGCTTGCTGCCGGATGCAGCGTCAGTAACCAGACGAATAAGGCCAGTGACATCCCGGCGGGTATCAGCAGCCAAGCCGTAGCCCCTCGCTTAAGCCAGAGCCAGGGTAAAAAGCAGCCAATGATTTCGCATAACGCGGTGATGAAAAAAAGGAATGTGGTCTTAAGCATTGATGTTATTCAGTTACCTTCGGTTTAACCATGATACGACAGAATGTCGTTAGCGTATCCATCTCCGCTGAGTGGGTATGCCCGCAAGCCGGAATAGTGTAGAATTTAACCCTGTTTTATTGTTTTTCCCCTTTCCCATAAAAGGAATTCGCCATGAATATTACACTGACCAAACGCCTGTGCCTGACGGCTATGCTGACGCTGGCTGCGGCTGTGTACACCTCTTCCGCATTTGCTGAAACCAGTAAACTGATCATTGAATCCGGGGACAGTGCGCAAAGTCGTCAACAGGCAGCAATGGAAAAGGAACAATGGAACGATACGCGTCAGCTACGCCAGAAGGTCAACAAGCGTGCAGAGAAAGAGTGGGACAAAACCGACGCAGCTTTCGATAGCCGTGATAAATGCGAACAGAGCGCTAATATTAATGCGTACTGGGAGCCCAACACCCTGCGCTGCCTCGACCGCCGCACTGGCCGCACCGTTGCCCCATAATGATTGCACTTTGAAAGATATTGAAAGGATACGATATGACTAGCGCCCTCAGTGTTAAGCTGCGCCCGCTGGAGCGTGAAGATTTACGATTTGTCCATCAGCTTGATAACAACGCCAGCGTAATGCGTTACTGGTTTGAAGAGCCTTACGAAGCATTTGTTGAGCTGTCAGATCTGTATGACAAGCATATCCACGACCAAAGTGAACGTCGCTTTGTTGTGGAATGCGACGGTGAAAAAGCCGGACTGGTGGAGCTGGTTGAAATTAACCATGTGCACCGCCGGGCAGAATTCCAGATCATTATTTCGCCGGAGTATCAGGGCAAAGGCTTGGCTTCCCGGGCTGCTAAGCTGGCGATGGATTACGGCTTTACCGTACTTAACTTATATAAGCTGTATCTGATCGTTGATAAAGAGAACGAAAAAGCCATCCACATCTACCGTAAACTCGGCTTTATGGTCGAAGGCGAGCTGATTCATGAATTCTTTATCAACGGTCAATACCGCAACACTATCCGCATGTGTATCTTCCAGCAGCAGTATCTGGCAGAACATAAAACGTCAGGTCCCAACCTGCTGCAACCTACCGCTCAATAAAGACTGACTAATAGTAATCGATGGTGTTTTCAATCGAGTAATGGTGTTCAACTGCCGGCTTCACGCTCTCGTCAACGATAACAAGCTGGCAGTTGACCGGATTAGCATAGTCATCATACTTGCACGTTTGTTTTACATTACCTAACGGATGGTTATTGAGCAGACTTACCGCGGTGTAATCCAGCTTCTTTAACGGGTCAACCGACGGTTTGGCATCAACCTGCAAGGTATTGTCCTTATTGACGGTGGTTTTACCCAGCGGGTAGCCTTCCGCATCATAGCGATATTGCACCTTCATCTCTTTTCCCGTGGCGGAAACGACAAAACCGTTATCGTCGGTATCCCATACCACGCCCGCCGCAGGCAGTTCTGCTAACTGACATTTACCCTGTAAGCGGATCCGTTTTTCCAGCGTTTTGGCGTCCCGGTAATAGTTAGCATCCAGGACCAACGCCATGCCGGTATTGCTTTCAATATCATGCAATTCAAGCGTATCGAAGCACCCTTCCTGTGAGAGCGTACCGACAACGCGCTTGGTGACTTCACCTTTGTCATTAAGCAGCGTCTGGCTGAAATCTTTTACTGGCCCGCGCAGCGGATCGAAATCAAATTCATTGGAAAAACTGGCCATTTCCGGCGTAAAGGAATCCAGGCCTTTGGCGTTATCACACCCGGCCAGCACGACGCACAGGAAACCTAACAAGATCTTTTTCTTCACATTTTTCACCGGGATAAGAAGATAATTCTCAATCATATTAGCAAATACAGTTATTTACACCAGAAATGCTAATCTTAGTCCAGGTCGATCATAAAGGAGCTGATGATGAAATACATAACAGGAATTGCCGCGCTCTTACTGGCCGTCGCGTCCCCGCAGGTTTTGGCGGCACCGGCGTCATGTGAACGCGTGAAAAGCGATATCGAACAGCGGATCATTAATAATGGCGTTGCTGAATCCAGCTTTACGCTGAACATTGTTCCCAACGATCAGGCCGATCAACCTGATTCACTGGTCGTGGGACATTGTGCAAACGATACGCACAAAATTCTCTATACCCGAACCAACAGTGGCAATGCCCCAGCCAATAGCACCCCTGCCCAGGACGGGCACGCCGCCGAACCGCAATAAATCACGCCCTCCGTGCGCGGAGGGTCACTCCTGTTTGATATGCATTAAGATGACATACCCATAAGTGGGTAAACTCAAACCATTATTAGCATGCTATTAATTTCGTTATAGAAATTAATATATAGCGATAACTATAATGGGGTGAGTAATGTCAAAAACTGAGCAATACGGAGGCATTAGCCGCAGGACGTTAGTGAAATCCTCGGCAATGGGTTCGCTGGCGCTTGCCGCGGGTGGGCTGTCGTTACCTTTCGGAATGCGCACTGCCGCCGCAGCGGTACAGCAGGCGATACAACCCGTTGAAGAGAAGGTTGTCTGGAGTTCTTGTACCGTTAACTGTGGTAGTCGTTGTCTTTTACGTCTGCACGTTAAGGATGACTCCGTCTATTGGGTAGAGTCGGACACAACGGGCGATGATACCTACGGTAATCATCAGGTACGTGCCTGCTTGCGTGGCCGATCGATCCGTCGCCGTATGAATCACCCTGACCGCCTAAAATATCCAATGAAACGTGTAGGCAAGCGTGGAGAAGGAAAATTTGAAAGGATCACCTGGGATGAAGCACTGGACACCATTAGTGGTAATTTGAAGCGGATCCTGCAGGATTACGGTAACGAAGCGGTTCACGTGCTGTACGGTACAGGTGTAGATGGTGGGAATATTACTAACTCCAACGTCCCCTACCGCCTGATGAATTCTTGCGGCGGCTATTTGAGCCGCTACGGTAGTTATAGTACCGCGCAAATCAGCGCCGCAATGGGTTATATGTTTGGTGCTAACGACGGCAACAGTCCTGACGACATCGCCAATACAAAACTGGTCGTCATGTTTGGCAATAACCCTGCCGAAACCCGTATGAGCGGCGGCGGTGTAACCTGGTATGTTGAGCAAGCCCGCGAACGTTCTAACGCACGAATGATCGTTATCGATCCTCGATATAACGATACTGCCGCTGGTCGTGAGGATGAATGGCTGCCTATCCGACCAGGAACTGACGCTGCATTGGCTGCGGCGATCGCCTGGGTACTGATCACCGAAGATCTGATTGATAAACCTTTTCTTGATAAATACTGTGTCGGCTTCGATGAAACCACTCTTCCCGCCAGTGCACCGCGGAATGCACACTATAAAGCCTATATTTTAGGCGATGGACCAGACGGGATAGCCAAAACACCGGACTGGGCTTCCCACATTACCAGCATTCCGGCTGAGAAAATTATCCAGTTAGCGCGTGAAATCGGCGCAGCGAAACCCGCTTATATCTGCCAGGGTTGGGGACCGCAGCGTCACTCCAACGGTGAACAAACCGCTCGCGCGATTGCGATGCTCTCCGTTTTAACCGGCAATGTGGGGATAAACGGTGGTAACTCAGGGATGCGCGAAGGGACCTGGGATCTGGGCGTGGAATGGTTCTCCATGCTAGAAAACCCGGTTAAAACGCAGATATCAGTCTTTACCTGGACGGATGCTATTGATCATGGTGCAGAGATGACCGCGACCAAGGACGGTGTTCGCGGTAAAGATAAGCTGGACGTGCCTATCAAGTTTATCTGGTGTTATGCCAGCAATACGCTCATCAACCAGCATTGCAATATCGCGCATACCCATGATGTCTTACAGGATGACAGCAAGTGCGAAATGATCGTCGGTATTGAGCATTTTATGACTGCCTCCGCAAAATACTGCGACATTCTGCTACCTGACCTGATGCCAACTGAACAAGAAGATCTCATCTCACACGAGTCTGCCGGGAACATGGGCTATGTCATCCTTGGTCAACCTGCGACATCGCCAAAATTTGAACGTAAACCCATTTACTGGATGTTAAGTGAAGTCGCCAAACGTCTAGGTCCGGATGTATATCAAAAATTCACCGAGGGTCGTACGCAGCATGAATGGGTGAAATACCTGCATGCCAAGACCAAAGAGCGTAACCCGGAAATGCCGGATTACGACGAAATGAAAACGACAGGTATTTTCAAGAAAAAATGCCCCGAAGAACACTATGTTGCTTTCCGTTCTTTCAGAGAAGATCCTGGGGCTAACCCATTGAAAACGCCATCAGGGAAAATTGAGATTTACTCTGAACGGCTAGCAACCATTGCAGAAACATGGGAACTCAAAGACGATGAGATTGTTCATCCTCTTCCAGCTTATGCACCAGGCTTTGACGGTTGGGACGATCCTAAGCGCAAAACGTATCCATTGCAGCTCACGGGTTTCCACTATAAGGCGAGAACCCACTCCAGCTACGGCAATATCGATGTTTTACAGCAGGCTTGCCCGCAGGAGATCTGGATAAACCCCGTCGATGCCAGGACGCGCGGCATCCGTAATGGCGACACAGTTAGGGTGTTTAATAATATCGGCCAGATGCTGATCAGCGCGAAAGTCACACCGCGTATTTTGCCCGGCGTCACTGCCATCGGACAAGGAGCCTGGCTCAATGCCGATATGTTCGGCGACCAGATCGATCATGGTGGTTCCATAAATATTCTCACGTCGCATCGACCTTCTCCATTAGCGAAGGGGAATCCATCCCACAGTAATCTCGTTCAGGTTGAAAAGGCATAAGGACTAACCCATGACAACTCAGTATGGATTTTTTATTGATTCCAGCCGTTGCACGGGGTGTAAAACCTGCGAGCTGGCCTGCAAAGATTACAAGGATCTCACTCCCGACGTCAGTTTCCGGCGTATTTACGAATACGCTGGAGGCGACTGGCTGGAAGATAACGGCGTCTGGCAACAGAATGTCTTCGCCTACTACCTCTCCATTGCCTGTAATCACTGCGAAGATCCGGCCTGCACCAAGGTTTGCCCCAGCGGCGCTATGCATAAGCGTGAAGATGGTTTTGTGGTGGTGGATGAAGACATATGCATAGGCTGTCGCTACTGCCACATGGCCTGCCCGTACGGCGCACCGCAGTACAATGCCGCCAAAGGTCATATGACCAAGTGCGATGGCTGTCATGACCGCGGGGCCGACGGCAAAAAGCCCATCTGCGTCGAGTCCTGTCCGCTGCGCGCGCTGGACTTTGGTCCAATTGATGAGCTGCGCAAAAAGCACGGTGAACTGGCGGCGGTCGCTCCGCTGCCAGGTGCGCACTTCACCAAACCGAGCATTGTGATCAAACCCAACGCCAATAGCCGCCCGACCGGGGATATCACGGGTTATCTGGCGAATCCGCAGGAGGTGTAACATGGGCAATGGATGGCATGAATGGCCGCTGGTCCTGTTTACGGTGCTGGGCCAGTGCGTGGCCGGGGCGCTGATAGTGAGTGGCTATGGCTGGCTGACCGCTAAAGACGAGGTGGCAAAACAACGTATCGTGCGCAGCATGTTTTTTCTGTGGCTGGTGATGGGCATCGCCTTTCTCGCCTCGGTAATGCACCTGGGTTCGCCACTGCGTGCCTTTAACTCGCTGAACAGAGTTGGCGCATCTGCGCTGAGTAACGAAATCGCCAGTGGTTCACTGTTTTTCGCCGTCGGTGGCCTGTGGTGGCTGGTGGCGTTTCTCGGTAAAATGCCCGCAGCGTTAGGTAAAATCTGGCTGCTGGTGGGCATGCTGCTGGGTCTGGTATTTGTGCTGGCGATGACCAGCGTCTACCAGATAGACACTGTCCCGACCTGGTATAACGGCTACACTACGGTGGCATTTTTTATGACGATGTTGCTAAGCGGACCGCTGTTTGCCGCCCTGCTACTGCGTGCTGCGGGTGTTTCCTCTGGCACCGCCAGATTCGCCTACGTGAGCGTTTTGGCCCTACTGGTGATCGTGGCGGTTATTGTTCTGCAGGGACTGTCGCTCGGCGGGATCCACAGTTCGGTACAATCCGCCAGCGCGCTGGTTCCCGACTACGGAAGCTTGCAGGTCTGGCGCATCATTCTGCTGGCCGCCGGTCTGGGCTGCTGGATATGCCCGCTGATACGTCGTAAAGCACCGTCCGTCGGCGGCCTGGCGCTGGGCTTAGTGTTAGTCCTCGCCGGTGAAATCATTGGCCGCGGATTGTTTTACGGTTTACATATGACAGTCGGAATGGCTGTTGCAGGTTAACTTTCGGGTGCGGGGCAACCCGCACTGTTCAGGATTGTTTGCATGACCCATTTTTCGCAAGGTGACAACTTTTCTACCGCGGCGCGCGTTCTCGGCGCACTGTTTTACTATGCGCCAGATAGCGCGGAAGCCTCTGCATTAGTCAGCGCGTTAAGAGCCGATGGCTGGCAGGCGCAGTGGCCGCTCGATCAGGCAATGCTTTTTCCGCTGGCTGCACGGCTACAAGCCGAGGTCGATGAGCCTCTCCCGCAGGCCTGGCAACGCCTGTTTGTCGGTCCATATGCGCTACCCTCTCCGCCCTGGGGATCTGTCTGGCTGGATCGTGAAAACGTGTTGTTTGGCGACTCTACGCTGGCACTCCGTCAGTGGATGCGGGACAACGGCATCCAGTTTGCCATGCAGCAAAATGAGCCAGAAGATCACTTTGGTTCACTGCTGTTGCTGACGGCCTGGCTTGCTGAAAATGAACGCCACACCGAGTGCGAACAGCTGCTGGCCTGGCATCTGTTCCCGTGGTCATCCCGCTTCCTTGATGTGTTTATCGAAAAAGCTGACCACCCGTTTTACCAGGCGCTGGGGGAGTTGGCCCGTCTGACGCTGGCGCAATGGCAGTCGCAGTTACTGATCCCGATAGCCGATAAGCCACTTTTTCGTTAGTTTCACCACAGGCAGGATGTGTCCTGCCTGTGTAGCATCCTGTTGCGCACGCCGAGCTTTTGCTTCTGTTGCCAAATAGCCGCAAAATAAAGCGTCTGAAATTTCCTGTCTGGCCACTCATGCATCATTTACATGCTTATCCTGACCTGCGCGCCATGTTCCGCCGCCTGCTGATTGCTGCGCTGATTGGTATCCTTGCTGCGTTGGCCGTCGCAGGATTTCGCCACGCCATGCTCCTTCTTGAATGGTTGTTCCTGAGCAATGACACAGGGAGTCTGGTCAACGCGGCAACAAACCTTTCCCCTGTAAGACGCATGCTGACACCTGCGTTAGGAGGGCTGGCGGCGGGTTTGCTGCTTTGGGGATGGCAAACGTTCAACCGGTTACGCCCGCAGGCTCCCACTGATTACATGGAAGCCTTGCAAACTAACGGACAATTTGACGTCAGTGCAAGCCTGGTGAAATCGCTGGCCTCGTTACTGGTCGTCTCCAGCGGGAGCGCCATCGGGCGCGAAGGTGCCATGATTTTACTGGCAGCGCTGGCAGCCTCCAGCTTTGCTCAACGCTTCACCACGCGCACAGAATGGAAGTTATGGATTGCCTGCGGAGCCGCTGCGGGTATGGCCGGAGCGTATCATGCCCCACTGGCGGGCAGTCTATTTATTGCTGAAGTGTTGTTTGGCACCTTGATCCTCGCGTCACTGGGACCGGTGGTGGTATCCGCCGTCGTCGCCTTGCTCACCACCAATATGCTGAGCGCCAGCAATGCGCTGCTGTATGCCGTGCACTTCACACGGGAACTGCATGCGCTGGAATACGTCATGATCATCAGCACCGGTCTGGCTGCCGGCGTTTGCGGACCGCTATTCATGTGGCTGATGACCGCCAGCCATAATGGGTTTTTGCGCTTAAAACTCTCGCCCCCGTGGCAACTGGCGCTCGGCGGGCTGATCGTTGGCCTGCTGTCATTGCTCACGCCTGCGGTCTGGGGTAACGGCTACAGCGTGGTGCAGTCATATTTACTCTCCCCACCGCTGCTGGCCGTGGTGAGCGGGATCTTCATCTGCAAATTACTGGCGGTGCTTGCCAGCAGTGGTTCCGGTGCGCCTGGCGGTGTGTTTACGCCAACGCTGTTTGTCGGTCTTTCGGTGGGTATGCTGCTGGGACGAGTGTGGGGATTATGGCTTCCGGGTCCGGATGAGATTGCCATTCTGCTGGGATTAACGGGGATGGCCACGCTGCTGGCAGCGACCACGCATGCGCCAATAATGTCGACACTGATGGTTTGTGAAATGACCGGGGAGTATCGTCTGCTCCCCGGATTGCTGATTGCCTGTGTGGTGGCGTCTGTGCTGTCGCGAACGTTACGCCAGGACTCTATCTACCGACAACACGCTGCCTAGCATTGACAGACGGATGTACTGAGACAGCTCGCGCTGCTCTGCACGAGGTAGATAAGGCAGTTCACCGATCAGCGGTGCGGGTAATTTTTTGCCCAGCACATCAATGATTTCCGCATAATGTGCCAGCCCCGGGTTGATTCGGTTCGCGACCCAGCCAATCAAAGGCAGTCCGTCGCTGGCAATCGCCTGCGCGGTGAGAATGGCATGATTAATACAGCCTTCCTGGATACCCACCACCATCAGCACCGGCAGTTGTTCCTGCACCACCCATTCAGATAACGGACGCAGATCGTTCATCAGGCTCCGCCAGCCTCCGGTGCCTTCCACGACAACGTGATCCACTTTTTCGCTGAGGCTTGCGAGGCCGTTGGATAACAGGGTGTAATTGACCGGACCACTATGCGCTACGCTGCTTTCATCCTCACTCAACGCAATCGGGTTGACCGCCTCGTAGGGCAATTCGATAGTAGACACGCTTTGCAGCACCAGCGCATCTTTGTTGCGCAGACCTTCAGGTGTCTCTTTGCTTCCTTTGGCAACGGGTTTGTAGCCCGCAACGCTTTTACCCCCTGACGCTAACGCTTGTAGTAATGCGCGGGAAACCACGGTCTTCCCAACAGAAGTGTCTGTACCTGTAATAAAGAAACGCTTCAGCATCACTAACTCCACCGTTATGCTTTGAAAATATAAGTCAGGAAAATAATACAGTGGAGAAAGTCTAAGGTATGACGACGAGAATCGGCTTGAGATAGCGCAATTTTTCGTACAACAGTTAAAAAATGTTAACCCTGTAATAGACGAATCAACAAAGAACCGTTATACATCGCGTCCTTCACGAGCGCCGCCCCTGCCATCGTCCCTTGATTGGTGAACTGCGTACTTTCGACGACAATATGCTGACTGTAGGCCGGGAGCGCTTGCTGACGAATGCTGTCAGCAATAGTGGGAAACAAAATATCCGCCGCTTTACTGAGCGGAGAACCAATCAATATCTTTTGCGGGTTGAACAAATTCACCATGATGGCAAGAATCCGTCCGACATGGGTCCCGACGCCGCTAATGATATCTTTCGCCAATAAATCCCCCTGCATCGCCGCCAGACACAGCGCGTCTACCGTTAACGGTTGGCCGTGTAGAGAAGAACTCATCGACTGCTTCAACCGTACCTGTGCCAGTTCGAGCACGCTGTCGACGCTGGCGATCGTTTCCAGGCAACCATGGTTGCCGCAATAGCAGCGTTTGCCGTAGGGGTCCACCTGGGTATGACCAATTTCCACCAGGCTACTGCTGCCGGCATGCAGTAGATGACCGTCGGTGATTACCCCGGCCCCCACGTTATGATCGATCACCACCTGAATGACGTCGCGCGCGCCGCGCGATGCGCCAAAAAGCGCCTCGGCCATAGTCCAGGCGCTGATATCATGCTGAATATAGACCGGCACGCCGGTATGATTTTCAAGCGCTTCACCCAGCGGCATCTCTTTGACATCGTCGTAGAATGGCATGCGATGAACGATACCGTTTTCAGTATCAATAATGCCGGGTAAGGTAATGGCGATGGAGGTTAAGCGCTCCAGCTTTTGCTGGTGGCGGATGAAAAACTGATCGACCTGGGTAATAACGCGTTCCAGCAATGGTGTTTCACTGACCAGCGCCATTTCAAGACAATCTTCAACCACCAGTTTGCTGCTCAGATCGCGCAGCGCCAGAAAGATCTCGCCGCGACTGATACGAATGGATAAATAGTGCCAGGCTTCCGTTTCCACAACCAGCCCAACGGCCGGACGTCCACGGCTGCCCGCTTCCTTGATTTCCAACTCTTGCACCAGGTGCGCTTCGAGCATTTCGCGGACAATTTTAGTAATACTGGCAGGTGCCAATTGTGCCAGGCGAGAGAGATCAATACGCGATACCGGACCCAGCTGATCAATCAGGCGATAAACCGCGCCCGCATTGGTCTGCTTAATTTGATCGATATGCCCAGGCTGACTATCAGCAACCACCACTTACTCCCTTTATTTTCGCGCTCCGAAATAATCTGCGGGCTATGGTGAAGCACTTCAATGGCTTCCGTCAACTTTTTACTTAGCCTTGTGATTTACTGCACATTTTCGCCCATTTTTAAACTAAATTAATCGCCTGAACGGCCGCCAGCAGTTGCTCGCGAAAGCGTTGCGCGGCGTGACTTTGCTCATGATGTTTTGGCCACACTAGCCACATTTCCGAAACGGCATCTTCTTCCGCTATCGGGATCCAACACATTTCATACAATTGCACCCGTTTAAAGGAAGCGGGAAGAATGGAAACGCCTAATCCTGCGGCCACCAGCCCGATGATAGTCATCGCCTCACCAACCTCCTGAGTGATAGTCGGCTTCAGTCCATAGCGACGCATGAGGCCAAGAATATCGTCATACAACCCCGTCCCCACATGCGGATCAAAAAAGACAAATGGCTCATTGGCCAACTCCGCCAATGTGACCACCGGCTTTTGCGCCAATGGATGCGTGCGCGGGATCATCGCCATCAGCGGCTCATGCAGAATGATTTCACGCTCCAGCGTTTCCGGAAGCTGCGTGTTGCGCAGAAGTCCCAAATCCAGCGTTCCTTCATTGAGCGGGGCAATTTGCTCGCGCGTGTTCATTTCACGGGTTTGCATATGTACAGCGGGGTAGCTCTGGCGAAATAGGGATAACGTATCTGAAACCGCTTTGATAAACGGTGCCGATGACGTAAAGCCGATACGCAATTCCCCCGCTTCTCCCAGATGCAGACGCTCAGCCCTTGCAGCGGCCTCATTAACCAGCCCCAGGATCTGCCGACTGTCTGCCAGAAACTGCTTTCCGGCAGAGGTCAGCGCCACGCTGCGGTTAGTGCGCGCCAGAAGTCGGGCGCCGACCTGCTGCTCGAGGATCTGGATTTGCTGGCTCAGCGGCGGTTGCGAAATATTCAGCCGTGCCGCCGCCCGGCCAAAATGCAATTCTTCGGCAACCGCTACAAAGTAACGTAAATGACGCAGCTCGATATTCATATTTTTAAGATATCATTTGAGATTATTAATATATTAGACAGAATAATGTGATTTTCATACTCTTAATGCTAGTCATGTAGAGGTAATTGATTGAGCAAGGATTACAAGTGAGCCGTACAACCACTGTCGATACCGCGCCGACAAGCGATGTTGATGAACAGAGAGTTACCCCGCCGGATAGTTTTATCAAACGCGGAACATCCCCATTTATGCGCGTCACGCTGGCGCTGTTTTCTGCCGGACTGGCGACATTTGCTCTCCTCTATTGCGTGCAACCCATACTGCCAGTGCTCTCGCACGAGTTTGGGGTCTCTCCCGCCAGCAGCAGTATTTCGCTTTCCATCTCAACGGCGATGCTCGCGATCGGTTTACTGTTTACCGGTCCACTTTCCGATGCGATAGGCCGCAAGCCGGTGATGGTTACCGCCCTGCTGCTCGCATCCTGTTGTACGTTGCTTTCGACGATGATGACCAGCTGGCACGGTATTTTAATCATGCGTGCGCTGATAGGTCTTTCGCTCAGCGGCGTGGCGGCAGTGGGAATGACCTATCTGAGCGAGGAAATACATCCCAGCTTCGTCGCCTTCTCAATGGGCTTATATATCAGCGGTAACTCGATTGGTGGTATGAGTGGCCGTTTGATAAGCGGCGTGTTTACCGACTTTTTTAACTGGCGTATCGCGCTGGCGGCGATCGGTTGTTTTGCCCTCGCCTCCGCGCTGATGTTCTGGAAAATCTTGCCGGAATCTCGTCATTTCAGACCCACATCGCTGCGACCGAAAACGCTGTTTATCAACTTTCGTTTACACTGGCGCGACAGAGGGTTGCCGCTGCTGTTTGCGGAAGGTTTTTTACTGATGGGGTCGTTTGTCACGCTGTTTAATTACATCGGCTACCGTCTGATGCTCTCGCCGTGGGAACTCAGCCAGGCGGTTGTCGGTCTGTTGTCCGTAGCCTATCTGACCGGGACCTGGAGCTCACCGAAAGCGGGGTCGATGACCACCCGCTATGGACGTGGTCCGGTAATGCTCTTTTCAACCGGCGTGATGCTGATTGGACTGTTGATGACCCTGTTCACGTCGCTGTGGCTGATCTTCGCCGGGATGCTGCTCTTTTCAGCCGGGTTCTTTGCCGCGCACTCCGTGGCAAGCAGTTGGATTGGACCACGGGCAAAACGCGCTAAAGGCCAGGCATCTTCCCTGTATCTGTTCAGCTATTATCTGGGTTCCAGTATTGCCGGTACGCTGGGTGGCGTATTCTGGCACAGCTACGGCTGGAACGGCGTGGGCGGATTTATCGCTCTGATGCTGGTGCTGGCGTTGCTGGTCGGTGCACGTCTGCACCATCGTCTGCACGTATAATCCACGTTGCCCGGGTTCCGGGCATCGCCTTCATCAACCATGCTGTAACGTCTGAGCCCCCATTTGCAGGGCAATAACCGTCCCGTTCATCGCTATATGCAGAATAACCGGCATCAGCAGGCCGTTGCTTTTCAGTCTGGCGATGATCAAAACCTGCGACACAAGAAACAGCATCAGCAACGTGCGCAGATCCACATACTGCGTATGCATGATGGCAAAAATGACCGATACCACCACCGACGACAGCCAGGTTTTATTATTGAACCAATACTGGAATGCGTTGAATAAACAGCCCCTGAAAACAATCTCTTCATACACTGGCGCAATAAATATCAGGGTCAGAGTAGATAACCACAGCGCGTAGCTGTTTAGGGATATCTGGCTGGTCACCCACGCTTCGGTTTGTCTGAGGCCCAGAAACCATGGCAGGATAAGCTGAATAAACAGCAGCGCCACGAACAAAATGGCAAACCACCTGGCGTTGAAAATTCCCTTTCCCAGCCCCTCTCTTTTTCTGAAGAAGAAGTAATACAGCGGGACCAGCACAACAAATTCCAGCGCAAACAGCAGCGGAAAAAGTAGCCCTTTGGCAAGCAGAACCTGGCTGGCGGGGAAAAACAACGGAATAAACGTGAGGCCAAACATCAGCAAAAACATGGTAAAACAGCCAGCAACCGCTTTGGTCCTGACGATATACAGGTTGTCGGCATCCTGTGACATACGATCTCCTTGCGCTTATCAAAGATAACTTGATGAATTATCAATACATGATAAAAATTCTCATTATCACTGACAACCTACCAACATTTACGCAATGCCCACGGTTTACAACGCGTATAGCGTTACAGACTCTTTTCAGCGGAACATTCTCATCAGCCACTCAGTGGGGATTCCGCCAGCGGCAACGAAAAACGGAAACAGGCCCCTGCCGTCGAATTAATCAGGCGGATATCTCCCCCATGCAGTTCGAGCATTCTGCGCACGATCAGTAAGCCCAGACCACCACGCTCAGCCCGCTGCTCACGGGGTAGTAACGCCGTCGGGCGCTGAAATAATACTTCGCGAACAGCCTCTTCGACGCCAGGCCCGCTGTCCTGCACTTCTGCTAACAAGCGGTCTTCATCACGCCAGACTTTTAGCCACACTTCGCCCCCGTCAGGCGTATGACGGATAGCGTTATCCAGCAAATTCGTGACGATTCTTTCCATCATCGATAAATCGGCATTCACCAGCGGTAACGGACCAATTACGTCAAGGTGCAACTGCAAATGACGCGTGGCAACGGGTAGATCAAATTTCTGCGCCACATCCTGGATCAGCTCGCCAATAGCAAAACGTTCACGCTGCGGTTTTATGCCGCCATGCTCAAGTCTCGCCAGCTCAAAAAGCTGTTGTGACAGATGGCGAACCTTATGCCCCTGGCGCAGTGCAATACTAAGATAATGCCGGTTTTCCTCCGGCGTCATCGTATCGGCTTTCAGCGACAGCATTTCCAGATACCCCAGCAGTGAAGTGAGCGGCGTACGTAAATCGTGCGAAATATTGGCGATAAACTCTCTGCGCTGACGATCGCTGTCAGCTAATAAATCCCATTGTTGGGCAATTTTCTGTGCTAACTCAATAAATGCATTGTTCAGCAACGCAATTTCATTCGCCGGAGCTAAATCGGGCTTTTTCTGCGCTAGCTGTTTGATGACGCTAATGCTGTCCTGCTCCAGATTAACCACCTGTCCGGTCAGCCTTTTCACCGGATTCGTCACCCATCTCCACACCAGGTACCCCGCGATTGCACCGGCTAATAAAACCAGTATTAACGTCCCGGTCACGGTGTTCCAAAGCGTTTTTTGCCAGGCGGTATTCGCCAGCATATTGAGATCTTCGCCCTGGAGAATAATGTACAAATAGCCATGCAGCTTGCCGTTAAATAAAACTGGCGCAGCGCTGAATACCTTTTGCTGGCTGCTGCGCGGATCATTGCCATAGACGGGCAGCTCGTCCGAATTAAGGAAAACCTGGATCGGCTGTACGCTAATGTTCTGGCGCTGAATATGCCCAGGCGGAGCGGCATCAGCAAGTATCTCGCCTGACGGTGAAACCAGATACAGCTCCACGCTAGGGTTGAGCGTCATCAGGTGATTGAACAGTCCTTTTAAGGTCTGCCGATTAACCTGCCCGCTGGCATCAATAAGCGACTCACTTTTGACAATCTTGCTCGCCAATTCCAGCGAGAGCCTTTGCACCATGGCGTCGCCATACTGTTTACTGCTGCGGATCTGGACAACGCTGACCGCAACCGCGCAAATCAACATAATAGCGGTAAAGACCAGGGTCAGACGCTGGCTCAGCGACAATCGATAAATCATGGTTGATGCTCCGCGTTAACCGCAGCAAGCTTATAGCCCCGTCCCCAAACGGTAAGAATAATTTCCGGCTCCGCAGCATCTTTTTCAATTTTGGTGCGCAGGCGATTAATATGACTGTTCACCGTATGCTCATATCCTTCGTGCTGGTAGCCCCACACCTGGTCTAACAACGCCTGACGCGAAAAGACCTCCCCGGGATGGCGGGCGAAAAAATAGAGCAGATCGAATTCACGCGGCGTTAAATCGAGGGATTTACCCTGCAGGCGGACTTCCCGGGCTAATGGATCAATCTCCACACCATGGACGGTGATAATCCCCGCCTCCACACGCAGGTTCTGACTCATCGCCTCCTGACGGCGAAACAACGCCTTCACCCGGGCCATCAATTCCAGCACCGAGAAAGGTTTGGCTAAATAATCATCGGCGCCCATTTCCAGCCCCAGTACGCGGTGAGTTTCACTGGTGCGAGCGCTGATAATAATGACAGGTAGATAGAAGCTCATTTGCCGAATGCGACGACAAATTTCCAGACCGTCCACGCCCGGCAGCATTAAATCGAGGATAACGGCATCCCAGACATGCTTCTCCAGTAGCTCGACCGCACGTGCCCCATCAGCCTCATGAATAATTTCGTACCCCTCATCCTTCAGGCTAAGTTGCAAAAGTGAGGCGATATCGCTGTCATCTTCCACCAAAAATATCTTTTTCGCGCCTGCCATCAGTGTCATCCCCCTCTCGTCATGCTGAAAGCTTACCTCAGGCAAGGGGCGGAAGTTATCACAAAATTTTTAACTTTTCGTGAGGAATCAGGGATACGCATGCGTCCAGTATGTCGTTATAGATAGGTCAGGCATCAACAGGGAAACGTCGATTTGTTTTCCTTAACATGAAAATAAAAAGGAAAAGTTATGCAGAAAAAACATCCACTTCGGGAAGCTGATGTTACCGCCGAGTCCGTTTTTTTTATGCAACGACGACAGATCCTCAAAGCTCTTGGGATAGGCGCGGCGGCGGCTTCGTTCTCTTCCCCGACACAGGCCGGTCTGCTGAATTGGTTTAAAGGCAACGATCGCCCGTCTGCACCAGCGGGCAAACCGCTCGAGTTCACAAAACCCGAGATCTGGCAAAACAATCTGCCCTTGACGCCGGAAGGCAAGGTAACGGGCTACAACAATTTCTACGAATTTGGTCTGGATAAAGCCGATCCTGCCGCGAATGCCGGTAGCCTGAAAACCGATCCCTGGACGTTAACCATCAGCGGTGAAGTGAACAAACCTTTAACGTTGGATCATGATGCGCTGACGACTCGTTTTCCATTAGAAGAGCGTATTTACCGGATGCGCTGCGTTGAGGCGTGGTCGATGGTTGTACCGTGGGTCGGCTTTCCTTTGCATAAATTATTGGCGCTGGTTGAACCCACCAGCCACGCCAAATACGTCGCCTTTGAAACACGCTACGCGCCTGATGAAATGCCCGGCCAGAAAGATCGCTTCATTGGTGGCGGGTTGAAGTATCCCTATGTTGAAGGTTTACGTCTGGACGAGGCCATGCACCCGCTTACCCTTCTGACCGTGGGCGTGTATGGCAAAGCGTTGCCGCCGCAAAACGGGGCGCCAATACGCCTGACCGTACCCTGGAAGTACGGCTTCAAGGGCATTAAATCGATAGTCAGTATTAAGCTGACGCGTGAACAGCCGCCGACGACCTGGAATATGTCGGCACCTAACGAATACGGTTTTTACGCCAACGTCAATCCGCAAGTCGATCACCCCCGCTGGTCTCAGGCCACAGAGCGTTTTATCGGTTCGGGTGGCATTCTCGATGTACAGCGACAGCCCACGTTGCCTTTTAATGGTTATGTCGATGAGGTGGCTTCTTTATATCAGGGCATGGATCTACGGGAGTATTTTTAAGTGAGGTTAACCGCAAAACAGATAACCGGCCTGAAAGTACTGCTGCATCTCGCCGGTTTATTACCCCTGCTATGGCTCTTCTGGGCCGCACAGCATGGTGAGTTGGGGGCCGACCCGGGTAAAGATATCCAGCACTTTACGGGCATCACCGCGCTGAAGTTTCTGCTTGCTACCCTGCTGGTGTCACCGCTTGCCCGCTACGCAAAGCAGCCGTTGTTGTATCGCACCCGTCGATTATTAGGGTTATGGTGTTTTGCATGGGCCTCGCTGCATATGACCAGCTATGCGCTGCTGGAGTTGGGTATACAAAATCTGGGATTATTGGGACGTGAACTGGTTTCACGCCCATGGCTAACGTTGGGCATGACTGGTTGGATAATCTTATTCCTGCTGACGCTGACCTCCACGCAAGCCGCGCAGCGTAAAATGGGCAAACGCTGGCAAACGTTGCACAACTACGTCTACCTGGCGGCCGTTTTGCTTCCGCTGCATTATCTGTGGTCGGTAAAAGTGTTATCACCGCTCCCCATTATTTATGCCCTCTGTTTTCTCGTGCTACTGGCTTTTCGCTATAAAAAGCTGTTACGCAAAGTCGGGTTCAAAGGTGTGTTTATGAAAAGTGAATGAATCACGGTAAACTTCTCATCACACCTAAACAGAACGAGAACAAAAAATGAGTAACAATGATAATTACCATCAGCTCACCCGCACGTTCCAGCGGCTCTCTCGCTTCTCCCACCTCTCGGCAATCGCCAGTTGGGACATGTTTACCATGATGCCATCTGGCGGCAGCAAAGCTCGCGGCGAAGCACTGGCCGAGCTGAGCGTGCTTGAGCACCAGTTGTTAACCGACCCGAAGGTGGCAACGTGGATCGCCGCAGCCCAACAGGAAGACCTTAACGATGTTGAGCAGGCCAACCTGCGCGAAATGTCGCGACTGCATCATCAGGCATCCTTACTACCTGAATCGTTGGTAGAAGCGAAATCACTCGCGGGTAGCCGCTGCGAGCATGCCTGGCGCAGCCAGCGACCAGCGAATGACTGGGAGGGATTTTCCGAAAACCTGAAAGAGGTCGTGAAGCACAGTCGTGAAGAAGCCCGGCTGCGTGCCGAAGCCACAGGTTGTTCGCCTTATGACGCGCTACTGGACATTTTCGAACCAGGGATGACCAGTGCCCAATTGGATGTCCTGTTTGCAGACGTTAAGAGCTGGTTACCGGATCTGCTCAACAAGGTGGTGGCAAAGCAGTCTCAGCAGTCGCTCATCGCCCCGGTTGGTCCTTTCCCAACCGCAATCCAGCGAGAGTTAGGCCTTGAAACGATGGCGCAGTTGGGATTCGATTTTACGGCTGGTCGACTGGATATCAGTGCGCACCCCTTCTGTGGTGGCGTACCTGAAGATGTGCGTATCACCACCCGCTATGATGAAAACGAATTACTTAGCGCGCTGTTTGGCGTGATCCATGAAACCGGTCACGCCCGCTATGAGCAAAATCTGCCGCGCAGTTGGTCAGGGCAACCTATCGCCCTGGCTCGCTCAACCGCCATTCATGAGTCCCAGAGTCTGTTCTTTGAGATGCAACTGGGGCGTAGTAAAGCATTTCTGACGCGGTTAATTCCTGCTGTGACGCGCCACTTTGGCGATCAGGCTGCGTTTGAAGAAAGCAATTTCATCGCCTGGAACCAGCAGGTTAAACCCGGTTTTATCCGTGTCGATGCCGACGAGGTGAGCTATCCTGCTCACGTTATCCTGCGTTATGAAATCGAACGCGCGCTCATTAATGGCGATATTGAAGTGGATGATATCCCGGCATTGTGGAATGAGAAAATGCAGTCCTGGCTGGGGCTGTCAACCATCGGCAACTATCGTAACGGTTGTATGCAGGATATTCACTGGACCGATGGCGGCTTTGGCTACTTCCCTTCCTATACTTTAGGCGCCATGTATGCGGCGCAGTTATTCAGTGCCGCTAAGCGCGCATTGCCTGATTTAGAGCAGTCTATTGCGCAAGGTGAGTTTGGTGCCCTGTTTGACTGGTTACGTCAGAATATCTGGCAGCATGGCAGCCGTTTTACCACTGAACAGCTTATTACCCAGGCCACCGGAGAGCCGCTCAGCAGCCGTTATTTCCGCGCTCACCTGGAAGCCCGCTATTTGTAATCTCATACCGTGAGTCATTGTACATATCGTTACACGCCGAAACCAATGACTCACGGAAGCCCTGTGATTACAGCGATATAGTTATTTCAACGGCCCCGCAGTGGGGTTGAATGAAAAACCAAATCGAGGGTATGAGAATGAAAAAAGTATTAGCTCTGGTTGTTGCCGCTGCTATGGGTCTGTCTTCTGCTGCATTTGCTGCTGAAACAACTGCTACCACCGCTCCGGCTGCTGCAGCAACCACCAAAGCAGCTCCGGCAAAAACCACTCATCATAAAAAACAGCACAAAGCAGCACCGCAGAAAGCGCAGGCTGCCAAGAAACACGCTAAAAAATCCACCACAAAACCGGCTGTAGAACAGAAAGCGCCAGAGCAGAAAGCACAGGCAGCTAAAAAACACACCAAAAAAGCAGCGACCAAACCCGCTGCAGAACAAAAAGCACCAGAGCAGAAAGCTCAGGCAGCTAAAAAACACACCAAAAAAGCCGTAAAACACGACACCGCTAAACCCGCTGCTCAACCAGCTGCATAACACATTTGTAGTTACTATGGCGTCCCCCACGCCATAGCATACGGCGCTAAATCGACCTGATTTAGCGCCGCCTTTTGGAGGGTAAAATGGTGTCACATTACCGCTTTGAGTTCATTCTTATTACCCTGATAATTTGCGCCCTCATTGCCATGCATTTTTATCTTTCCTGAGTGTAGTTATCTGATTTTACTCCCACTTTCCCGCCGTCCCGTCTATAGTATTAACTGAGGGTTTGCTGTTAAAAATCATAATTCCCCACCAGAGTGTGATATGCATAAAACCATTGCTGTGTTACTGGGTTCAATTTGTTTACTTCCTGTCGTTGCGCATGCGGACCAGCCTGCAACGGCCAGCGCTGAAGCAGAAAACGTAAAAACGCTGTTTTTTGGTCATGACGATCGCATAAAAGTGACTGACCCAACGCAATCTCCATGGGACGCTATCGGGCAACTGGAAACCGCCAGCGGTAACCTGTGTACCGCCACGCTCATTTCACCACGACTGGCACTGACTGCCGGACACTGCTTACTCACCCCCCCGAAAGGCAAGCCGGATAAAGCCGTGGCATTACGCTTCGTGTCGAAAAAGGGTGTCTGGCGCTACGAGATCCACGGCATTGAAGGACGGGTAGATCCCTCGCTCGGAAAACGTTTAAAAGCCGATGGCGATGGCTGGATTGTGCCGCCTTCCGCGGCCCCGTGGGATTTTGGTCTGGTGGTGCTGCGTTACCCACCTTCTGGCATCACACCGCTGCCATTATTTGAAGGTGATAAAGCGGCATTAACCGCGGCGCTGAAAACCGCAGATCGTAAAGTTACGCAGTCGGGTTACCCGGAAGATCATCTCGATGACTTGTACACGCATCAGGATTGCGTGGTGACCGGTTGGGCGCAGAATACCGTCTTGTCGCACCAGTGCGATACACTCCCGGGCGACAGCGGTTCACCATTGATGTTGAAGACAGATACTGGCTGGCAGTTGATTGGTGTACAAAGCTCCGCTCCGGCGGCGAAAGATCGCTGGCGGGCCGATAATCGCGCCATATCCGTGACCGGTTTTCGCGATAAGCTGGATGAGTTGGCGAAGGAATAACCTATGCTGCCCGTAGTAACGGGCAGCACTGAGATCAGGCAAGTTTAATCATTACCATTCCGGCAAGCAGCAGCGCCAAACCGATCCAGCCTTTATGATTCAGGCGCTGACCAAACAATACCCAACCTGCCGCTAACGTCGCGGCAATCCCGAAGCCGCCCCACAAGGCGTAGGCAACAGAAAGGTCGATACCTTTTACCGCCTGGGACAGCGCGCTAAAGGCCGCTAACACGGCTGCCAGCGACAGCACGCCATAAGTCTTGCGGCGAAACCCATCTGAAAATTTCAAAAAAACGTTAGCGACGATTTCGAGCACAATGGCTATGCCAAGCCATGCGCCGTGAACCCACTCAAACTGCTGCATGGCTCACCTCTCTGCCCGCCTTTGTCGGTTTTCGTGTACCGGATTTAATCAGCACAATACCTAACACCAGCGAGACCAGTCCAGCCACCTTCATCGTGGACAAGGTTTCGTCAAATAACAGCACGCTGAACAGCGTAATAAATAAAATACCGATACCTTCCCATAAGGCATAGGCCACACCAAGGGCAATTTTTTTAACGGCAAAACTGAGAAAAATATACGATAAGGCAATCATTACCAGCATTAAAATAAAGCCCGAATTACCATGGCCGACGCTTGCCCATTTCATTGACAGCGTACCAGTAATTTCAGCCGCGATGGCCAGACCTAATAATATCCAGTAAAACATAATGCTTCTCCTGCTTGAGAATATAGTCCTTTGGGCCTACTGCATGCAGTAAACCAAAAAATAAAATTAGTTAGCTCAGCGCACAGCGCCAGCTCAGGCAGAAGAAGGGACTAAAGCGCGTTGCGCCAGTGTTGCTCACCCGCAAGCAAGAAAGTGGAGGAGGTACGAAGAAGTGAAGGTAAACGCAAAAACATCCTGAACATATTGTCCATAATATTACAATTATCCGCAGTGTTGCTTCTCATCATCGCGGATGATAATTGTCCTCGGTAGTTAAACACAGATGATTTGTACCATAGCTTCAATGCGAACTCAAAGTCTTTTCACTTCTTTACCTGCCCCATTTGATTTTTGTTATAACGGCTCGACGCAAATCACATTATTATTCAGATTCAAAAATGAAAAATGCAGGAATACACATGGCGAAACCGATCATCACGCTTAACGGCCTAAAAATAGTCATTATGCTGGGCATGCTGGTTATCATCCTGAGCGGCATCCGTGTTGCCGCAGATATCATCGTCCCATTTATTCTGGCGTTATTTATTGCCGTCGTGCTTAACCCCGTGGTGCAGCGGATGGTCAAACTTCGCATACCGCGCGTAATAGCGGTATCATTGCTCATTGTTATTATTGTGATGCTAATGGTGTTGCTATTAGCGTATTTAGGTACTTCCTTAAATGAGCTTGCGCGAACGCTGCCGCAGTATCGCTCTTCACTGGTTATCCCACTCAAAAACCTTGAGCCGTGGTTACAGCGCGCAGGGATCGGCGTTTCCGTGGATGAACTCGTCAAATATATCGACCCGAACGCGGCAATGACGCTGGTGACCAATTTACTGGCGCAGTTGTCTAATGCCATGTCATCGATATTTTTACTGCTGTTGACGGTGGTTTTTATGCTGCAGGAAGTACCGCAGTTACCCAACAAACTCAAACAAATGATGAGTCGTCCCATTGAGGGAATGGCGGCGATTCAACGCGCCATCGACAGCGTATCCCACTATCTGGTGCTCAAAACGGCGATCAGCATTGTGACCGGGCTGGTAGCCTGGGGCATGCTCGCCGCACTCGACGTGCGTTTCGCTTTTGTCTGGGGACTGCTGGCGTTTGCGCTCAACTATATTCCTAATATCGGTTCGGTGCTGGCCGCCATTCCCCCTATTGCTCAGGTGCTGGTATTTAGCGGCCTTTATGACGCCCTGGTGGTTTTCGCAGGTTATCTGGTCATTAACCTGGTGTTCGGGAATATCCTCGAACCGCGGATCATGGGGCGTGGACTTGGGTTGTCTACGCTGGTGGTGTTTCTGTCGTTAATCTTCTGGGGCTGGTTACTGGGGCCTGTCGGGATGCTGCTTTCTGTACCGCTGACCATCATCGTGAAAATCGCGCTTGAACAAACCAACGGTGGTCAAAGCATTGCAGTGTTGCTGAGCGATCTCAATAAAGAATGAATATACACGGCGTTTTACGGTGATTAGACGGTTAAAACCGTATGGGTTTATGAGTGGTAATCATGAATAGCGAAGTATTAAAAAATAACGGCCTCCGCAGAGGTTATGCCCGTCAGTTAATCATTATGGAGAACATGTGATTTTGGCTCAGGGTTCCGTTCACCTCAGTGGTATCAATTCTATGAGGCTCAGATACCCGTGAACGCGCAAGGGAGGCTCACCGCCGCCTCCCTTGCAACCCAGGCTCCCGGCGGGAAAATCGTCGCTGCGCGATTCATTCGTCTTATGCCGTCTGCCTGTCGGGTCGGGGCCGAGCCTGCGTCCCTGCAGGCCGTCCCCTCTGCCCGCATCCCTGCGGGCAGACCCGGTCAGCCGTCAACGCCTCATCGATTTTCAGCCGGACCGGGGTCATCGCTGCAACGCACTGACTTCCAGTTAACTCTGTTTTGCTGTTCAGATAAAAAACGCAGGTGGTCAGGTGTGGGCTGGTCCGGCTGAAAATTGCCGACGTGTTTCCGGAAGGCCGGGAGAACCCGCAGGGATGCGGGTTCAGGGCGCGTTTTGCAGGGACGCTACCTCGCGCCCGGCCCGTTAGCCTGAAGGAATAAGCGGAGGGTATTGCGCAGCAACAATTTTCCCGCCGGGAGCCGGGATTGTTAAGGGTACGGCGATAGTACCCTTAACACGTTCACAGGTCGTATTGCCTCAGAGAAGTGACAAACATAAGGTGAACGTAGCAATATACCGGAGGCAACAGATTCATTACCTCCGTATGTGCCACTCATCCTCGTTAACTGACAAGCATTACCTCCGCAGAGGCCGTCTTAGTTTGCGCTGACGATTACAGCGCTTTCAGGATCGCATCCACGCTGGCTTTGGCATCGCCAAACAGCATATGGGTGTTTTCTTTAAAGAACAGCGGGTTCTGCACGCCAGCATAGCCGGTGTTCATAGAACGTTTGAACACGATAACGTTCTGCGCTTTCCATACTTCCAGCACCGGCATACCGGCGATTGGGCTACGCGGATCGTCCTGCGCCGCCGGATTTACCGTATCGTTGGCGCCAATCACCAGCACGGTATCGGTATCGGCGAAATCATCATTGATTTCATCCATTTCCAGCACGATGTCATAGGGTACTTTGGCTTCCGCCAGCAGCACGTTCATATGACCTGGCAAGCGCCCTGCTACCGGGTGAATACCAAAGCGTACCTTGATACCGCGCGCGCGCAGTTTCTCGGTGATTTCAGCGACCGGATATTGCGCCTGTGCCACGGCCATGCCATAGCCCGGGGTGATTATCACGGAGTGCGAGTTCTTCAGCATTTCTGCCGTGTCTTCCGCATTAATCTCACGATGCTCACCGACTTCTTCATCAGACCCCGTAGAAGAACCATCAGAACCAAAGCCACCGGCAATCACGCTGATAAACGAACGGTTCATCGCCTTACACATGATGTAAGACAGGATCGCACCGGAAGAACCGACCAGCGCACCGGTGACGATCAGCAGATCGTTGCTGAGCATAAAGCCCGCCGCCGCCGCCGCCCATCCTGAATAGGAGTTAAGCATTGAAACGACGACCGGCATATCCGCACCGCCGATGGACGCCACCAGATGCCAGCCAAAGGCTAACGCAATAATGGTCATCACCAGCAGCGCCAGAACCTGCAGGCCCACGCTTTCGGTACGAACAAACACCACCAGCAACAGGAAAGAAACAACCAGCGCCGCCAGGTTCATTTTGTGACGATTCGGCAACATCAGCGGTTTAGAGGAGATCTTACCGCGCAGTTTGCCAAACGCCACCACGGAACCGGTAAAGGTCACCGCACCGATGAAGATACCAAGGAACACTTCCGTCAGGTGAATGTTCACCAGAATCGGTTCCAGGCCCGTGTCGTGATACAGGTAGCTGTTGAAACCCACCAGTACCGCCGCCAGACCGACGAAGCTGTGCAGAATCGCCACCAGCTCCGGCATCTCGGTCATCTCGACTTTCTTCGCCAGACGAATACCAATCGCGCCGCCGATGATCATCGCCACCAGGATCCACGCAACGTTGCCGGTCTCCGGGCCAAAAATCGTGGCAATCAGCGCAATCGCCATCCCGGCGATACCGTAGTTGTTACCCTGTTGAGAGGTTTCGTGTTTCGAAAGCCCCGCCAGGCTGAAAATAAACAGGATCGCGGCAACAATGTATGCAGCTGTAACTAATCCTCCAGACATATGTTACCCCTTAGTTTTTCCGGAACATTTTCAGCATGCGCTGAGTCACGGTGAAGCCACCGAAAATATTAATGCTGGCAATAAGCACCGCGATAAAGCTCAGGAAACTCACCCAGCCACCCTGGCCTATTTGCAATAACGCCCCGACAACGATGATCCCGGAGATAGCGTTTGTCACGGACATCAGCGGAGTGTGTAATGCGTGCGACACATTCCAGACCACGTAGTAACCCACTACACAGGAAAGCGCGAACACCGTAAAGTGACCCAGGAACTCTTTCGGCGCGACATCAGCAAGCCAGCCAAACAGTATGACGACCAGTGCCATCAACGCATATTTGCGCCACGGTGAGGCCGGTTTTTTCTCTTCTTTCGGCGCGGGCGCGGCTTTTGGCGCAGCCTGCGGCTGAGCTGAAACCTGGATAGGCGGCGCAGGCCAGGTGATTTCACCCTCGCGAACCACCGTAACACCACGTACGACCACGTCGTCAAAATCGACGGTGATATTGCCGTCTTTCTCTTTGCACAACAGCTTGAGCAGGTTAACGAGGTTCGTGCCATAAAGCTGGGAAGACTGCGTCGGCAGTCGGCCTGGCAGGTCGGTATAACCGATAACCTTCACCCCGTTCTCGGTGGTGGTCACCTGGTTGGGCACGGTATATTCGCAGTTACCGCCGTTTTGCGCGGCGAGATCGACAATCACGCTGCCCGCCTTCATCGAATCGACCATTTCACGGGTGATCAGTTTCGGTGCAGGTTTGCCCGGAATCAACGCGGTGGTAACGATAATATCAACGTCTTTCGCCTGCGCGGCGAAGAGCGCCATTTCGGCTTTGATGAACGCTTCGGACATCACCTTGGCGTAACCGTCGCCGCTGCCGGCCTCTTCTTTAAAGTCCAGTTCGAGGAACTCAGCGCCCATACTCTGAACTTGTTCTTTCACTTCCGGACGGGTGTCAAAAGCACGAACGATAGCGCCCAGGCTGTTTGCCGCACCGATAGCTGCCAGACCTGCCACACCCGCACCAATCACCATGACCTTGGCAGGTGGAACCTTGCCCGCGGCGGTGATCTGGCCGGTGAAGAAGCGGCCAAATTCATGAGCGGCTTCAACAATGGCACGATACCCGGCGATATTCGCCATCGAGCTTAAGGCATCCAGCGACTGCGCGCGCGAAATACGCGGCACGGAGTCCATCGCCATAACCGTCACGTTGCGCTCTGCCAGCTTTTGCAATAGCTCAGGGTTTTGCGCGGGCCAAAGAAAACTCACCAGCGTCGTGCCCGGGTTGAGCAACGGGATTTCCGCCTCTTCCGGCGCGTTGACCTTCAGGATGATCTCTGACTGCCAGACGGCATTTCCGTCAACAATTTCTGCGCCTGCTTGTACAAACGCCTTATCGTCAAAACTTGCCAGTTGACCTGCACCGCTTTCAACCGCGACGCTGAAACCCAACTTAAGCAGCTGCTCAACCGTCTTCGGCGTAGCTGCGACGCGGGTTTCATTGGTTAACCGTTCTCTTGGTATGCCAATTCGCATAATGTTCCCTTCCATCTGTATTTGTGATGATGGTTTATCAATGTTCGCACGAGGCATGCGCGCACTCTCGAAAGAGGTCAGTGTTACCCCAATAAAATAAAACAGTAACAAACTCTGTATAACCTACTGAAAATGACGCCTGTGATCTAGCGCCAAAAAACAGTATTTATTATGAAATTCGCGAAATAGAGATGAATCGGACCGCTGGCAGATAAAATACCCTAAAAATAGTCCACAAAGGCCGATAATTCGCTCAAGCGAAGCGGCAAAACATGATTACGTGCCTGCCAAAAACAATTGATTAACATTAAATTAACTTATGAAATTCAACTGCTTTATCAGTTTTGGTCGCCAAACGCCGAAATTTTCGACATATCACAAAATGTTATCTGTGTTGTTACGTCACGTGGCACGATGAGTGAAAATTGACGCAGACACTGACACAATTTAAATGCAATAATCAGCGACGTTTCTAGTCAATAACAATACCAGTACCTGGTTTGCGCAAGGCGAAGGATTATTTTTATGAAGCTTAAGAACACTCTCCTGGCGTCCGCACTTATTTCTGCGACTGCTTTTTCTGTAAATGCAGCGACAGAATTGACGCCGGAGCAAGCGGCTGCCCTGAAACCCTATGACCGCATTGTGGTTACCGGTCGTTTTAATGCTATCGGTGACGCGGTGACCGCCGTATCACGCCGTGCAGATAAAGACGGTGCAGCCTCCTTTTATGTTGTTGATACCTCAGATTTTGGCAGCGGCGGTAACTGGCGCGTTGTAGCCGACATCTATAAAGCCGATGCTGAAAAAGCGGAAGCGTCCAAAAACCGTGTCATTAACGGCGTGATGGAATTACCGAAAGATCAAGCCGTTCTGATAGAACCATTCGATACCGTTACGGTGCAGGGTTTCTACCGCAGCCAGCCTGAAGTGAACGATGCCATCACCAAAGCAGCGAAAGAGAAAGGCGCTTACTCCTTCTACATCGTGCGCCAGGTCGATGCCAACCAGGGTGGTAACCAGCGTATTACCGCATTCATCTATAAGGCTGATGCGAAAAAACGCGTAGTACAAAGCCCTGATGCGATCCCAGCAGATTCAGATGCCGGACGTGCCGCATTAGCCGCCGGTGGCGAAGCCGCGAAGAAAGTTGAGATCCCAGGCGTTGCGACTACCGCGTCTCCGAGCGCTGAAGTCGGTCGTTTCTTCGAAACGCAATCCACCAAAGGTGGGCGTTACACTGTCACGCTGCCGGATGGAACCAAAGTTGAAGAACTGAACAAAGCAACCGCCGCTATGATGGTGCCGTTCGACAGCATCAAGTTCACCGGTAACTATGGCAACATGACTGAAATCTCTTACCAGGTTGCCAAACGCGCAGCGAAGAAAGGCGCTAAGTATTATCACATCACCCGCCAGTGGTCTGAACGTGGTAATAACATGACCATCAGCGCTGACCTGTATAAGTAATACTCAATACCTTATCAGGTCTACAGCCTTGTAGACCTGATAATTTCCCGCCATTCTCCCCTCGGGCGAAACAAAAACAGCAGTATTAAGACTACTTTTCACACTATTAGTCACAAATCTCTCTATCCCCATTGCATGCGTTCTCTTCTCTCCGTAAAATCCCGCGCCTTAGTGGCTTTCACCATTTTTATGCGGTTTGCCAAAATAATTATTCTCTCACTCTCGTTTTTGTCACTGGATACAAATGGAAAAGAAATTGGGTCTGAGCGCACTCACCGCGCTGGTTTTAAGCTCAATGCTCGGCGCTGGTGTTTTCAGCCTGCCACAAAATATGGCGGCGGTAGCAAGCCCGGCTGCATTACTGATTGGTTGGGCGATTACCGGTGCGGGTATCCTTTTGCTCGCCTTTGCCATGCTGATTCTGACGCGTATCCGTCCTGAACTGGATGGCGGCATATTTACCTATGCACGTGAAGGTTTCGGTGAGCTGATTGGCTTCTGCTCCGCGTGGGGATATTGGCTGTGTGCTGTTATCGCTAACGTTTCGTATCTGGTGATTGTTTTCTCTGCGCTCAGCTTCTTTACCGACACGCCGGAGTTACGTCTGTTTGGCGATGGTAATACCTGGCAGTCGATTGTTGGCGCATCGGTGCTGTTGTGGGTGGTCCATTTTCTGGTGCTGCGTGGTGTGCAAACGGCAGCCAGTATTAACCTGGTGGCGACGCTGGCGAAATTACTGCCGCTTGGTCTGTTTATCGTGCTGGCGTTTATGCTGTTTAAGCTCGACACCTTTACCCTCGATTTTACCGGCGTAGCGTTGGGCGTTCCCGTCTGGGAGCAGGTAAAAAACACCATGCTCATCACCCTGTGGGTTTTCATCGGTGTGGAAGGCGCGGTGGTGGTTTCAGCTCGTGCCAGAAACAAACGCGATGTCGGACGCGCTACGCTGCTGGCGGTACTCGCCGCGCTGGGCGTTTATCTGCTTGTCACCCTGCTGTCTCTGGGCGTTGTCGCACGTCCCGAACTGGCGGAGATCCGCAACCCGTCAATGGCCGGTCTGATGGTGAAAATGATGGGGCCATGGGGTGAAATTATTATTGCCGCAGGCCTGATTGTCTCCGTGTGCGGTGCTTATTTAAGCTGGACGATTATGGCGGCGGAAGTGCCGTTCCTCGCCTCCACGCACAAAGCGTTTCCACGCATTTTTGCGCGGCAGAACGCGCAAGGCGCGCCATCGGCGTCGCTGTGGCTGACCAACATCTGCGTACAGATTTGCCTGGTGCTGATCTGGCTCACAGGTTCCGACTACAATACGTTATTAACCATCGCCTCAGAAATGATTCTGGTGCCCTATTTACTGGTCGGCGCATTTCTGCTGAAAATTGCCACTCGTCCAATTCATAAGGCTGTCGGTATCGGAGCGAGTATTTATGGCATATGGTTATTGTATGCGTCAGGTCCGATGCACCTGCTGCTGTCTGTGGTGCTGTATGCGCCAGGGCTGCTGGTTTTCCTTTATGCCCGTAAAACACACGCGCATGAAAACGTATTAAAACGCCAGGAAATGGCGCTGATCGGCCTGCTGCTTGTTGCTGCTGTTCCGGCGACCTGGATGTTGATGGGGTAACATTGTCCCCATCGTTCGCGACACATGGAGATTACGATGGGTAAAAAACCCCCTTTGCCAATTCTTATCACCGGAGGAGGTCGACGTATCGGCCTCGCCGTCGCATGGCACTTTATTAATCAAAAACAGCCAGTTATCGTCAGCTACCGTACGCATTATCCGACTATTGATGGCCTGCGAGATGCGGGCGCGCTGTGTATCCAGGCTGATTTTTCCACCGATGAGGGCGTACTGGCCTTTGCGGATGAGGTCAAAGCACAGACGGATGGCCTGCGCGGTATTGTGCATAATGCCAGTGCCTGGCTTGCAGAAAAGCCCGGTGCGCCGTTAACCAAAGTGCTGTCAGCCATGATGCAGATTCACGTCAATACCCCCTACCTGCTCAACCACGCGCTGGAAGGATTGCTGCGCGGGCATGGACATGCGGCAAGCGATATTATCCATTTTACAGATTATGTCGTGGAGCGTGGCAGCGATAAGCACATCGCTTATGCAGCCAGCAAAGCGGCGCTGGACAACATGACCCGCTCGTTCGCGCGCAAACTGGCACCAGAAGTGAAAGTGAACGCGATTGCCCCCTCGCTAATCCTGTTTAACGAGGGTGACGATGCAGAGTATCGTCAGCAGGCATTGAACAAATCACTGATGAAAACAGCGCCGGGTGAAAAAGAGGTCATTGATTTAATTGACTATCTGTTGACCAGCTGTTTTGTCACCGGGCGTAGTTTTGCCCTTGATGGCGGGCGTCATCTGCGTTAGTGCAATTTAATCCAACAAAAAATAAGCAACCATGCGCTCAGGCCCCAGCACACCACTGAACCGCCGAGCGCAACGGGTAAGCGCATAAATCCGGTGAAATACCACAGCGAAACGAGGTAGACAAAATAGGGAATAATCGACCACATGCTGAAGACAATGGTTGTACGCAACGCTTCGATCCCACGTTCACTGGCCACGATATAGTGGGCAATCAACGCAAAGGTCGGGAACAACGGAATTAATCCGGCAATATAGTAGTTCTTTGTTTTCGCCAGCACACCAATCAACACCACCACCAGCGCACCGAGCGCCGCTTTTATAACGAGTCCCATCACTCTGCCTTAACACATCAATAACATCAGCCCCTAGCATAACGGAAGCGTTCTTGTTTAGAAAAGATTAATGGAAGGAAAAACCAGGGCGGTGTATGTTGGCGTTTTATATTCAAAATGAATGATATGAACACCATCGTATTTGTTGAAGATGATCCCGAAGTTGGCTCGCTGATTGCGGCCTATCTGGCCCGGCATGATATTGAGGTTATCGTTGAGCCTCGAGGTGATTTGGCCGAGGAGAAAATCCTGCAAGTTCAACCCGATTTGGTGTTATTAGATATCATGCTGCCGGGCAAAGATGGGATGACTATCTGCCGCGATTTGCGTGGACGCTGGCAGGGTCCTATTGTCCTGCTCACCTCGCTGGACAGCGATATGAACCATATTCTGGCGCTGGAAATGGGTGCCTGTGACTATATTCTGAAGACAACGCCGCCAGCAGTGCTGCTTGCTCGCCTGCGTCTGCATCTGCGCCAGAATGAACACTCAGTCCAGTCTAAAGGCATTCAGGCGGCAACCATCACGCCGCACACGACGCTGCGCTTTGGCACACTCACTATCGACCCTACCAATCGTTCCGTGCTGCTCGGCGGCGAGCAAGTCTCACTCTCCACCGCAGATTTTGAATTACTGTGGGAGCTGGCAACCCATGCCGGGCAAATTATGGACCGCGATGCGCTGCTGAAGAACCTGCGCGGCGTAAGTTATGACGGCATGGATCGCAGCGTTGATGTCGCGATTTCCCGGTTACGCAAAAAACTGCTCGATAACGCGACTGAACCCTATCGAATCAAAACGGTGCGCAACAAAGGTTATCTGTTCGCACCGCACGCCTGGGACGATGAGTCTCAAATGTAATCCCTCCGGGCCGACCATTATACGTTACACCGTCACTTTTAATATCACCCAGATTTGGGTGATGAAAATGGTGTGTATCGTCACCGTGAATTAGTCAGTCCTCAAGTAAGATCCAAGCCTTCCCTTTCACGGAAGGCTTTCTTTTGTGTCAACTAAACGTCAGCCCGTCGTATTTTTTCCAACGGTAATTTATTGCAGAAATAATCCAGCAGCCGATAAAGACGCCAATAATCGCAAACCCGACATTCCCCATATGGTCACTCAACTCGCTGACGGTATCCCACAACCCCCCCTGAAGCGAAAATGCGTCAGAGAGAAGCCCCAGCGCCTCCAGCCCGCCAATAAAAAGCGCAACAATTACCGAGGTCCCGGTGATGGTCATATTGTAATAGAGCTTACGCTGCGGCTTATTGAATGCCCATCCGTAGGCCTCAACCATCAGGATACTGTCGAGGCAGTCGATCAGCGCCATGCCGCAGGTAAACAGCGCCGGGAACACGAGGATTGACCACACCGACATGCCACTGGACGCGCTTGAAGCAGAAATTCCGAGCAGAGAAATTTCAGTAGCGGTATCAAAACCCAGGCCAAACAAAAAGCCGACAAAATACATATGCCAGTCTTTGCCTACCAGCCGAAACGCCGAGCGGAAAAGCCAGTTCAGCGGGCCTGAAACTGTCATATCCTCTGTGGTGCCATCGTAAGTACCGGTGCGTTTTAGATGACGAAAAGCCTTCCAGACATGACAGAATATAACGAGATTAATGGTAGCCAGAATCAGCAGAAATACGGCAGAAACCGTGGTACCTATCAGACCTCCGACATTCTGAAACCATGCCATGTGTTGCTTAAACACGCTGGTGGTCAACGCAATGCCAATGCTTGCCAGTACCACAATGGTGGAATGCCCCAGGGAAAACCAGGCTCCCGTCGTCAGGGCGCGTTTTTTCTGCTGCATAAGTTTGCGCGTAGCGCTATCTATCGCGGCGATATGATCGGCATCAACAGCATGGCGCAAACCATAGCACCATGCGATCAGACTAAGCGCCAGTAACGATGTGTTGTTGCTAAACACAGTGAAAGCCCACAGCCACGCCACGATGTTTGCCCCGATGAGTAAGACCATCAACAAAATAATGTTCGGGCGTTTTTTTAATAATAAAAACAATGCGTTCATTGCTCACAGCCTGTCAAATTTGCGCTAAAAAACACACTACACCGCCGTTCACTGATTGATTAATAAAACATTTACCAGGCTAATGATAACTCTAAATAATTACCAGCCCAGTGTCGTAGATCAAAATTGATTACCCCCAAAAGCGAGTTCCGCGCTCGCTAACTCTGCGATGCGCAGGGGTATCGTGGCGCAGTCTCCTTCTTGCAGAAACCAGGCAGACGACAACCCACACCAGGCAATAATCCACATCAGCAAACGCTGCCGTTCAATCCTCGCGATTTCAGACACAATATTTACCCGTTGTCTGAATTTTTCTGGCTCAATGGCGACAGGTTTGGTGGGGTCGGCAAGATCGGGATTAGTAAAAATATTGGCGTAATCAAAGCCACGCTCGCCCACCAGCCCTTTAGGATCGATAGCCAGCCATCCTTTCGTTCCGAAATCAAGAATATTGCCGTGGTGTAAGTCACCGTGCAATACGACTTCATTCTGGGGAGAGGAGAGCAATACGTTTGCCACCTCTGCACAATGCGTCAGGATGCCGCCATGCTTTTTCGCGGCAGGAGCCAGATCGCGAAACCAATAAAGTAGCGGTGTTAACGCAGGCGTTGACGCATTCCGGGGGAGATGGAGTCGACTGGCTGCATGGCAAATAATGCGACAGGCCTGCGCATCATTGCCAGACCAGGACATGTCCGCTAAAGACCCCGCCCCTGTTGCACGTTCTAACAGAATCGCCCCTGCTGCATGAGCAAGCACTTTCGCAGCACCATTCCCGTTCCACCAGACCATTAGTTCGCAGCCGTTCCGTTCACTGTCATCGTCGGTGAGTTTGAGTATGGCTTTCTGACCATCTTTGGTCACCACGGGCAAAAGCTGTGATGTGTGCGTCTCAAGCGGTTGGCCATCAGGAGTAAGTCCCCAACGGCTGAGCCAGGTGTTGAACAGACTATTTTCCAAACATTAACCTCATTTTTCGCCGGAAATGCCCCTCGACGGGGGCGGTGTAGACATTATTCCTGCTTTCTGCTGGTTGGGCCACAACGACTCACGCCCACAATACCTGGCTTATCGTGTAGAGCACTAAAGGGCACACCCTTGCGTATCGGTGTGCCATGCTGACTGTGTTTTTTCAATAGAGGAAGACACGATGATCACGTTATGCAAAGCCTGTGGAACATCCTATGAGGTTGCAGACGCCCTTCCTGAACATTGCGATATCTGCCAGGACGAACGTCAGTATGTCCCCGCGACCGGACAGGAATGGGTCGATTTTGCCGCACTTTGTGCTTCGCACACAAATAAGTGGCGGCAACATGACAGCACCCTCCTCAGCATCCGCACCGTTCCTGGTTTTGCAATTGATCAACGGGCGTTTATTCTGCGTACTCCGGAAGGCAATATTTTATGGGACTGCATTGCCACGCTCGACGACGCCACAAAAATGCTAATAACGTCCCTGGGCGGGCTTAAGGCCATCGCGATTTCGCATCCTCATTACTACACCACCATGCAAGACTGGGCTGACGAATTTAACGCTCCCATTTATCTCCATGCCAACGACCGCAAGTGGGTAATGCGCGACAGCCCGTGGATTAAATTTTGGGATGGCGACACCCTGGAACTAACACGCGACGTCAGTGTGATACGCCTCGGCGGACACTTTGCTGGCGGCTGCGTTCTGCACTGGGCGCGAGATGAAGGCGTGGTGCTTTCCGGCGATATCGTTCAGGTCACCCCTGGGGCGCATGCCGTCTCCTTTATGTGGAGCTACCCCAATATGTTGCCATTGCCAGCCGCAACGGTCAGCGACATTACCCACCGCCTGAGTACGGTGAAATTTAAGCAACTTTATGGCGCGTTTGAAGGGAAAGACATAACGAAAAATGCCGATGACATCGTGCAGCGCTCAGGTGAAAAGTACGTTTCCTGTCTCAAGTAAGCAGACTGCCTGTCACTGACGTTCACCAGGATGAAATGGGATAGAAATGATAGGCCGCTCCGATGACAGACACATTCACTATCACACTGATAATAAAGTAGGTTTTGAATGGCTGTTTTTGTGTTTTATGGCGAAAGAGTTGTTGAGCGGCTATCGCGCCACCCCACCCGCCAACAACGCCAAACAGCAGCAAAGTGGACTCCGGCACTCGGCGCCAGGCCCTGCGCGCTGCCATTTTATCCGCACCGTACATTGCCAACGTCAGTATGTTGGCGAGCAAAAACCATATAACAAAGGGATGCGAGGTGAAAATGCAGCCTAACGCTGCGAAAATGAGTAGTAAATAACAACAGCGATTGAAATTCATATTTTTATATCACAGCAATTTTGAGAGTATCGGTGAGCATTATATTATGTATTCGGTGATTTTTTATGAAGAAGCTGTTTGTACAGTTTTATCTCCTGCTGTTTGTCTGCTTTCTGGTGATGACCCTGCTGGTCGGCCTGGTCTATAAATTCACCGCAGAGCGCGCAGGCAGACAATCCCTCGACGATTTAATGAAAAGCTCGTTATACCTGATGCGCAGCGAGCTTCGCGAGATCCCGCCACGTGACTGGGGTAAAACGCTGAAGGAGATGGATTTGAACCTCTCCTTTGACCTGCGCGTTGAACCGTTAAATAAGTACACGCTGGACGTTCAAACAATGCAACGTTTGCGCGAAGGCGATATCGTGGCGCTTGACGATCAGTACACATTTATTCAACGGATCCCACGCAGCCATTACGTGCTGGCCGTCGGCCCGCTTCCCTATCTCTATTTTCTCCATCAAATGCGCTTGCTGGACATCGCGTTGATGGCGTTTATTGCTATCTCGCTGGCCTTTCCGGTACTTATCTGGATGCGACCGCACTGGCAGGAAATGCTGCGACTGGAAGCTGCTGCACAGCGTTTTGGGGAAGGACATCTGGGCGAACGCCTCCATTTTGACAGCGGTTCCAGCTTTGAGCGATTGGGTATCGCGTTTAACCAGATGGCAGACAATATCAATGCGCTAATCGCCAGTAAGAAACAACTTATCGATGGCATTGCCCATGAGCTTCGTACCCCACTGGTACGCCTACGTTATCGTCTGGAAATGAGTGATAACCTCACCGCGCAGGAATCCCAGGCGCTGAATCGCGATATTGGTCAACTGGAAGGGTTAATCGAAGAATTACTGACCTATGCCCGGCTGGACCGCCCGCAAAATGAACTGAAGCTCAGCGTACCGGACCTGGCCGTTTGGCTGACAACCCATCTGGAGGATGTGCAAAGCGTAAACCCTGAGCGTGCGGTGCGCTTACGCCATCTTAATATTGGCGACTACGGCGCGCTGGATATGCGCCTGATGGAGCGCGTACTGGATAATCTACTGAATAACGCCCTACGCTATTGCCAGTCTACGGTGCAAGCGAGCCTGTTATTGAATGGCAATCAGGCGACGCTGGTTGTGGAAGATGACGGTCCCGGTATTGCTCCAGACGCTCGCGAACAGGTTTTTGAACCGTTTGTACGCCTTGACCCCAGCCGTGACCGGGCGACCGGTGGTTGCGGGCTTGGGCTGGCCATTGTTCACTCGATCGCATTGGCTATGGGCGGTACGGTCGTCTGTGATGAAAGTGAACTCGGCGGTGCCCGCTTTTGTTTCAGTTGGCCCGTCTGGCATAACATTCCTGAAATTTCAGTTGCCTGACCCATTCGGCTCGGTGGTCAAATGGTGGAGGTTGTGCTATAAAAAAGTATGTTGTAACTAAAATGGTAAATCTATGGCCCGTTACGATCTCGTCGACCGCCTGAACGGCACCTTCCGCCAGATGGAGCAAGAGCTGGCGCTTCTGAACGACAATCTGTTGCAGCAGACGCTGCTGATTGCGCGCGTCTTCTCGTTACCGGAAGTGGTCAAAGAGGCAGAGCATGCCCCACTGCAGAACATTGATGTTAAGCAGCATTTAGGTAAAGAGGCTGAAACGCTGGCGCTACGCCACTATCGTCATCTGTTTATCCAGCAACAGTCCGAGAATCGTAGCAGCAAAGCGGCCGTCCGCCTGCCAGGCGTACTGTGTTATCAGGTAGATAACGCAGCTCAGCGCGCTTTGGAAGAGCAAATACAGCGTATTAACCAGCTAAAAACCACCTTCGAACGCATTGTCACGGTGGAATCAGGGCTGGCACCGGCAGCGCGTTTTGAATGGGTGCATCGCCACCTGCCGGGACTGATTACACTGAATGCCTATCGTACGCTCACCCTTGTCAGAGAGCCTGCCACCCTGCGATTTGGCTGGGCCAACAAACACATTATTAAAAATCTGAAACGCGATGAAGTACTACAACAACTGGAAAAAAGCCTGACGTCGCCGCGCAGCGTACATCCCTGGACGCGGGAAGAGTGGCAGGCGAAACTTGAACGGGAATATCAGGATGTCGCCGCCCTGGGCCAGCAGGCGCGCCTGAAGATTAAACGGCCGGTAAAAGTGCAGCCCATCGCCCGCGTCTGGTACAAAGGAGAACAAAAGCAGGTGCAATATGCCTGCCCGACGCCCTTGATCGCGTTGCTCAACAATGAAAACGGCATGACCGTACCAGATATCGGCGAGTTACTGAATTATGATGCCGACAATGTTCAGCATCGTTTTAAACCTCAGGCGCAGCCGTTGAGATTGATTATTCCCCGGCTGCACCTGTACGTTGCGGACTAACTGCCTGGCCGCATACTGCCAACCATCAGTTCCGGGCGTACCCAGCTGTCAAACTCCGCTTCGGTTAGATACCCCAGCGCCAGGGCGGAGGCTTTTAACGTCAGCCCCTCTTTGTGCGCCTTTTTGGCAATTTCAGCGGCTTTATCATAACCGATATGGGTATTGAGCGCGGTCACCAGCATTAGCGACTCGTTGAGCAGTTGATCGATTCGTTCACGATTGGGCTCGATCCCTGTCGCGCAGTGCTCGTTAAAGCTTTCCATACCGTCAGCCAGCAGACGCACCGACTGCAGGAAATTGTGGATGACCATCGGACGGTAAACGTTGAGCTCAAAATTACCTGACGCTCCGCCCATGTTGATGGCGACATCGTTGCCCATTACCTGACAGCAAAGCATGGTGAGCGCTTCACACTGGGTAGGATTGACCTTACCCGGCATAATGGAGCTGCCCGGTTCATTTTCAGGAATCGAAATTTCGCCAATCCCGCAACGCGGACCGGATGCCAGCCAGCGCACATCGTTGGCGATTTTCATCAGCGATGCCGCCAACCCTTTTAGCGCGCCGTGGGCGTGAACCAGCGCATCGCAGGTGGCTAGCGCTTCAAATTTATTCGGTGCGGTAACGAACGGCGCACAGGTAATGTCCCGCAATTCATCCGCGACCCGACGGGCATATTCCGGATGCGTGTTCAGTCCGGTCCCTACCGCGGTTCCTCCCAGCGCCAGTTCCGCCACGTGGGGTAAGCTGTTTTCAATGTGTCTGAGGTTATGTTCAAGCATTGCCACCCAGCCGGAAATCTCCTGGCCAAGCGTAAGCGGGGTTGCATCTTGCAGATGTGTACGACCAATTTTGACGATATCCGCAAAAGCGTGTGATTTATCACTGAGCGTTTTGGTTAAGACATTTAACTGCGGGATCAGTGAGTTACGCAGCGCCAGCAGCGCGGCAACGTGCATTGCGGTCGGGAACACATCATTCGAGCTTTGGCTTTTATTAACATCATCGTTGGGGTGAACTTTCCGTTCCATCCCCCGCACGCCGCCCAGCAACTCGCTGGCCCGGTTTGCCAGCACCTCGTTCATGTTCATATTGCTTTGTGTACCTGACCCGGTTTGCCAGATGGCCAGCGGAAACTCATCACGGTGTTTATCCGCCAACACCTCATCTGCGGCCTGCATAATAGCCCTGGCTTTATCCTCCGCCAGTAGCCCGAGATCCTGGTTAACCTTTGCTGCAGCGCGTTTCGTCAGCGCCAGCGCATGGATCAGCGAGACCGGCATTTTCTCCGTAGAGATACGAAAATGCTCCAGCGAACGTTGGGTTTGCGCGCCCCAAAGCTTATCGGCTGGAACATCAATCGCCCCCATTGAATCATTCTCGCGGCGTACCGTTACCATTACCTGCTCCTTACATTAACAATTGATTAGGTTATGTTTCGACATTGCCCATTTGCATTGGTCTTATGAGTATTAACGAGGATTAATCTGTCGTTTGGTGGTTCGTGCGGTAATAAATATCCTCCGGCATAGCCGGAGGTTTTTCGGATGCGCCTATAAGGCTCTGTTACCAGCCGCGCCCTAACAGGCGCATACGATCTGACATTTGCATCAGACTTCGTTACTTACGGCCCGTAAACGGGCTACCCGGATAAGCGATCGATAACTGCTCACCCATTTTATCTTCTGCAAGCTGGTGCTTTATGTATTCCTGTATCTTCACCGTGTTCTTACCCACCGTATCTACGTAGTATCCCCGGCACCAGAACTCTCTATTCCTGTACTTGAATTTCATATCCCCAAACTGTTCATACAGCATCAGACTGCTTTTCCCTTTCAGATACCCCATAAAGCCGGATACGCTCATTTTGGGTGGGATTTCCACAAGCATATGGATATGATCCGCACAGCATTCCGCTTCCAGGATCCGCACGTTTTTCCACTCACACAGCTTTCTTAAAATGCTGCCTATCGCCCTGCGTTTCTCCCCGTAGAATGCTTGTCTTCGGTATTTGGGCGCAAAAACTATGTGATATTTACAGTTCCATCGGGTGTGCGCTAAGCTCTTTTCGTCCCCCATTGGGACCCCCTTTTGATTTCTTGTTAAACATTTGCAGTTGCCAGACCGCAATGTGTTTTAACAAATCAAAAGGGGTTTTAATAACTGGCCCAAAGCTGAAAGCTTTCCGGAACCCCCAGCCTAGCTGGGGGTTTTCTGTGCACAAAAAAAACCGCCCCGAAGGGCGGCTGACGTTACTTAACGCAGCGTGCGCACTGCGACGTCTGAATCTGCTTGAAGAAATCGTTGCCTTTGTCATCCACCAGGATAAACGCCGGGAAATCTTCCACTTCAATTTTCCAGATGGCTTCCATCCCCAGTTCAGGGTATTCCACACACTCCAGACTCTTGATACTGCCCTGGGCCAGCACCGCTGCCGGGCCGCCAATACTGCCTAAGTAGAAGCCGCCATGCTTATGACAGGCATCGGTCACCTGCTGGCTGCGGTTGCCTTTCGCCAACATGATCATGCTGCCACCTGCGGACTGAAGCTGGTCAACATACGAATCCATACGCCCTGCCGTGGTTGGTCCAAGCGAACCAGAGGCATAACCTTCCGGCGTTTTTGCCGGGCCAGCGTAATAGATCGGATGATCTTTAACATACTGCGGCAAACTTTCGCCGTTATCCAGCCGTTCTTTCAGTTTCGCATGCGCAATATCACGGCCAACAATGATGGTACCGTTAAGCGACAGACGTGTAGAAACCGGGTACTGCGACAGCTGAGACAGGATCTCTTTCATCGGACGATTGAGGTCAACGCGTACCGCTTCGCCTTCTCCCGCCTGGCGCAACTCTTCTGGTATATATTTGCCTGGATTATGCTCCAGTTTTTCGATCCAGATACCTTCACGGTTGATCTTAGCTTTGATATTTCGATCGGCTGAGCAAGAAACGCCCATACCAACCGGACACGACGCACCGTGACGCGGCAGGCGGATCACGCGGATATCATGAGCGAAGTACTTCCCGCCGAACTGAGCGCCCAGCCCCAGATTCTGTGCCTCAATCAGCAGCTCTTTTTCCAGCTCCACATCGCGGAATGCCTGACCATGTTCGTTACCTTCGGTCGGCAGCTCATCGTAATATTTAGCCGACGCCAGTTTCACCGTTTTCAGCGTGGCTTCCGCTGACGTTCCACCGATCACGAACGCAATGTGATACGGCGGACAGGCCGCAGTTCCCAGCGTTCGCATCTTCTCAACCAGGTAATTTTTTAATTTGCCCGGCGTGAGCAGCGCTTTGGTCTCCTGGTACAGATAGGTTTTGTTCGCCGAACCACCGCCTTTAGCAATACACAGGAATTTGTATTCATCGCCATCGACGGTATACAAATCTATCTGTGCCGGCAGGTTGGTACCGGTGTTCACCTCTTTATACATATCCAGCGCGGCGTTTTGTGAATAGCGCAGGTTGTCTTCGATGTAGGTGTTATACACACCGCGCGCCAGCGCAGCTTCATCCCCGCCGCCAGTCCAGACGTGCTGACCTTTTTTACCCACGATAATCGCGGTGCCGGTGTCCTGACAGGTCGGCAAAATACCTTTTGCCGCAATATCAGAATTCCGCAGGAATTGCAGGGCCACATATTTGTCGTTTTCGCTGGCCTCCGGGTCACGCAGAATGTCGGCCACCTGCTGCTGATGCGCAGGACGCAGCATAAACGAGGCATCATGGAAGGCCTGACGAGCCAGCAGCGTTAAGGCTTGCGGCGCGACTTTAACAATCTCCTGCCCTTCAAATTCGGCAACGGAGACATGGTCACTGGTCAGCAGATAGTATTCGGTATCATCCTTTTTGAGGGGGAAAGGATGCTGATAATGAAAGGGTTTGTTTGACATTGTGCTCTCACTTACTGCTCGGTCTGGTTATTCTCTGGGCAGATGTTCCATTGCCCTGCTTCCCTGCCGCAGGTCGGGTTGTAGAAGGAAAGGCTTTCTGCAACCGGAATTACTCAGGGTATTAAAAGCGAGTCACCATATCCTACACAATTTTTTAACAAAAACTGAGACAAGTACGACTTTTTACATGTGCAGGTTACTTCGCTCAGGGTTTCTTGGTTTAATAGCCGTAGAAAATTCCACATTGAAACAGGGCTTGAGAATGCAAAAACTCATCAACTCAGTGCAGAACTACGCCTGGGGAAGTAAAACTGCGTTAACGGAACTTTATGGGATTGCCAACCCCACTCAGCAACCGATGGCTGAGCTGTGGATGGGCGCGCATCCGAAAAGCAGTTCGCAGGTTCTGGACGCTAACGGCCAGACGGTCGCTCTGCGTGATGTCATAGAACACGATAAATCCGCACTGTTAGGCGATGCCGTTGCGAAACGCTTTGGTGAACTGCCTTTCCTGTTTAAAGTGCTGTGCGCCGCGCAACCTCTTTCGATTCAGGTTCATCCTAACAAGCACAACTCTGAAATCGGATTTGCCAAAGAAAACGCGGCGGGGATCCCGATGGATGCCGCCGAGCGCAATTACAAAGATCCTAACCACAAACCGGAACTGGTTTTTGCTTTGACACCGTTCCTGGCGATGAACGCATTCCGCGAGTTCTCTGACATTGTCGCATTGTTACAACCGGTGTCCGCCGCGCATCCGGCTATTGCGCATTTCCTGCAGGAACCGAGCGCGGAACGTCTGAGCTATCTTTTCGCCAGCTTGCTGAATATGCAGGATGAGGAGAAATCCCATGCGCTGGCGATCCTGAAATCGGCGCTGAACAGCCAGCAGGGTGAACCGTGGCAAACCATTCGCCTGATCGCCGATTTCTATCCGAATGACAGCGGGCTCTTCTCCCCGCTGCTGCTCAATGTGGTGAAGCTCAATCCTGGCGAAGCGATGTTCTTATTTGCCGAAACCCCACACGCCTACCTGCAAGGTGTGGCGCTGGAGGTAATGGCTAACTCGGACAACGTGCTGCGCGCCGGACTGACGCCAAAATACATTGATATCCCGGAGCTGGTCGCCAACGTTAAGTTTGTCGCCAAGCCAGCCAATCAACTGCTGACCACGCCAGTTAAGACTGACAGCGAACTGGACTTCCCCATTCCGGTCGACGATTTCGCGTTCTCCTTGCATGAACTGACCGCCAATGGCGCAGATATCAGCCAGCAAAGTGCGGCCATTTTATTCTGCATCGAAGGTGAAGCTGTGCTGAGCAAGGGCGAGCAGCGTCTGGTGCTGCAGCCGGGTGAGTCGGCCTTTATTAGCGCGAATGAATCGCCGGTAAACGTCAGCGGCACGGGCCGTTTAGCTCGGGTTTATAACAAGCTGTAGCAAGATACTGATATTTTTAACAACTCTTGCTAAGCTGTAGTGAGTTAAAGACATGTCACTCCTCCAGGCGTCTTCAAACGCCTGGTTTTATTTTATGGATATCAAAATGAAAAAATCGCTGGTAGCTGCGGGTGTGGTGGTTGCACTGGGTATCGTCTGGACGGGCGGCGCCTGGTACACAGGAAAGAAACTCGAAACGCATCTCGCCGAGATGGTGACGCAGGCAAACGATCAGTTAAAACGCTACTCCCCAGAGGCGGGCATTGAACTGAGTTATCAAAACTACCAGCGCGGCGTGTTCAATAGCCAACTGCAGTTGGTGGTGAAACCTGTTGCCGGTCAGGCAGATTCCTGGCTGAAACCGGGGCAAAGCATCGTCCTGAATGAAACCGTGGATCACGGTCCTTTCCCGCTGGCTCAGCTGAAATCACTGAATCTTGTTCCGGCAATGGCCTCCGTGAAAACGACGCTGGTCAATAACGACGTGACAAAGCCGCTGTTTGATATTGCCAAAGGTGAGACGCCATTCATCATTAATTCCCGTATTGGCTACAGTGGGGATACCCGTTCCGATCTCTCCCTCAAACCGCTGAACTACGAGAAAGGCGACGAAAAAGTGGCCTTTAGCGGCGGGGAATTCCAGTTTACGGCAGATAAGGATGGTAATGCGGTGTCGCTGACTGGCGAGGCGCAAAGTGGCCTGGTTAATGCCGTCAATGAGTATGATCAGAAAGTACAAGTTACTTTCAATAACCTGAAAACTGAAGGTTCCAGCAGTATTGCAAGCTTTGGTGAGCGCATCGGCGATCAGAAATTGTCCCTCGAAAAACTGTCGATTTCAGTCGAGGGCAAAGAGCTGGCGGTGCTGGAAGGCATGGGTATCGATGGCAAATCCGATCTGATTAACGATGGCAAAACCGTCAACAGCCAGTTGGATTACACCCTGAACAGCCTTAAATTGCAGGGCCAGGATATGGGGAGCGGTAAGCTGACGTTGAAAGTTGGCCAGATTGACGGTGAAGCACTGCACCAGTTCAGCCAGCAGTACAGCGCCCAAACCAAAGCGCTGATGGCGCAGATTGATGTGGTACAAAATCCTGAGCTTTATCAGCAGAAAGTCACCGAAGCCTTCTTTAATGCGCTACCGATTCTGATGAAAGGCGAACCGGTTGTCACCATTGCTCCACTGAGCTGGAAGAATGCAAAAGGTGAAACCACATTTAATCTGTCACTGCTGCTAAAAGATCCGACCGCAAACACGGTGGAGCCGCAAACGCTGGCCCAGGAAGTGGATCGTTCCGTCAAATCGCTGGATGCGAAACTGACCATCCCTGTCGATATGGCGACTGAGTTCATGACGCAAATTGCCAAACTGGAAGGATATCAGCAGGAAGAAGCGGCTGGTCTGGCGAAGCAACAGGTTAATGGCCTGGCGGCGATGGGGCAGATGTTCCGCATTACGACTTTGCAGGACAACGTTATCGGCACCAGCCTGCAATACGCAAACGGCCAGGTGACGCTGAACGGACAAAAAATGCCGCTGGATGAGTTTGTTGGTATGTTCGGTATGCCTTCTCTTACACAGCCGGATGCCCCTGCCATCCCGCAACAATAATCACTCGTCAGTGACAGGCCCGATAACAGTGTTTATCGGGCTTTTTTATTTCGCCGCCACCAGACGAGCGGAAAGCGTCAGATTGCGTGAATGACCTTCATCGTGGGCAATGCGTTGTAGCATACGTTCAGCAAGGGTGTATCCCATTTCACGCGCGGGCGAACAGGCCCAGGTAATCGGGATATCGTCCAACGCGTTTTCCGCCACATCAGCGAATCCGGCCAACGATATTTGCTGTTCGAAATAGCGATCGACACCAATTTCACCACTCTGACGTCCTGCTCTCATCAGGCCAAACCAGGCGCCTATGGCGATTATTTCGTTGTAGCACACCACCGCGCTGATAGTGGGATTGCGGCGTAACAGCGCCGTTACCTCTTCTGCGGCCTGCTTCTGGCTGGATGAGCACTCCAGCACCCAGTCGCTATGAAACGGTAAACCATATTTTAGTAACGTTGCACAATAACCGCCGACGCGCTCTGCGCGAGTCAATGAAGAACTCTGCCCGCCCAGCCAGGCAATACGCTGGTGTCCGTGGCGGATAAGATGTTCAACCAGTAACTGTGCAGCCTGCATGTTATCGGGCCTGACGGTGTCTGCGTCATCCATGTAGCTGGCGCGTGATGCAAATACCACCGGGATCCCTTTGTCAGCGGCCAACTGTTGCAGTGCATCACTGCTACCGGCGGCCCCGGCAATGACCACGCCATCCACCCCCTGGTTGAGTAACATCGCGAAACGCTGCGCCAACTGCTCCCCATCTTTACCGCCGTGCAGTAAGAAGACCATGCGCCCCTGCGCTTCTAACGCTTCCGTCAGACCCGCCGTCAGCTCGGCGTAAAACGGCGTTGAAAGATCGCGTACAATCAAACCAACTACTCCGCTCTGCCCGCCGCGCAGCGCTGATGCCTGGCGGTTACGCACAAACCCCAGTTGCTCAATAGCAGCATTCACCCGCTCCCCGGTCGCTGATGAAATTCGCCCTTTTCCACTGAGCACCAATGAGACGGTGCTGACCGAAACCCCCGCAGCCAGCGCAACATCATGGATGGTTATTTTTTTGGCTATAGCCATAAAAACAGAAAACTCCCTGATAACGTGACAGATAAAACGTTTTATCAATCACTTATATTTATACCCCCTATTATCGTTCGATAATGTGATTTATACCGCACTAAAATTAGGTAAAACGTTTTATCTTCTCGCCATCATTAGTCAGCTAGCCTTTACAAGGAGTCGTTTGATGACGGCGAGAACCACACCAAAAATAACGTTATGGGAATTTTTCCAGCAGTTGGGCAAAACCTTTATGCTGCCTGTAGCGCTGCTCTCATTTTGCGGGATCATGTTGGGGATCGGCAGCTCGTTGAGCAGCCATGATGTCTTAACGCTGATCCCGGCGTTGGGGAATCCGCTGCTGCAGGCCATCTTTACCTGGATGAGTAAAGTTGGCTCTTTTGCGTTTAGCTTCCTGCCAGTCATGTTCTGTATTGCCATTCCTCTGGGCCTGGCGCGCGAGAACAAAGGCGTTGCGGCGTTCGCCGGTTTTGTCGGTTATGCGGTCATGAACCTCGCCGTCAATTTCTGGTTAACCGCCAAAGGTATCTTACCCACCACAGATGCGGCGATCCTGAAAGCCAACAACGTGCAAAACATTCTGGGGATCCAGTCGATCGACACCGGGATCCTCGGTGCCGTTATTGCCGGGATCATTGTCTGGATGCTGCATGAACGCTTCCACAACATTCGTCTGCCGGATGCGCTGGCGTTTTTCGGTGGTACGCGCTTTGTGCCTATCATCTCCTCGGTGGTGATGGGATTGGTCGGGCTGGTCATTCCCCTGATTTGGCCAGTTTTCGCCATGGGCATTACCGGACTCGGTCACATCATCAATAGCGCGGGGGAATTTGGTCCTATGCTGTTTGGTACCGGTGAACGTCTGTTGCTGCCTTTTGGCCTGCACCATATTCTGGTGGCACTCATTCGCTTCACCGAAGCTGGCGGCACACAGGAAGTCTGCGGCCATAGCGTGAGCGGCGCACTGACTATTTTCCAGGCTCAACTGAGCTGCCCGACAACGCAAGGTTTCTCTGAAAGCGCAACACGCTTCCTGTCCCAGGGTAAAATGCCGGCGTTCCTCGGCGGTTTACCGGGTGCGGCATTAGCCATGTACCACTGCGCACGCCCTGAAAATCGTCATAAAATTAAAGGGTTATTAATTTCTGGCCTGATTGCCTGTGTCATCGGCGGTACAACTGAACCACTCGAGTTCTTATTCCTGTTCGTCGCTCCGGTTCTGTATGTAATCCACGCCCTGCTAACCGGTCTTGGCTTCACCGTGATGGCGGTGCTTGGCGTCACTATCGGTAACACTGACGGTAACCTGATTGACTTCGTGGTGTTCGGCATCCTGCACGGATTGTCCACCAAGTGGTACCTGGTCCCTGTTGTCGCGGCTATCTGGTTTGCGGTGTACTACGTGATCTTCCGCTTCGCCATCACGCGTTTCAATTTGAAGACGCCGGGCCGTGAAGTCGAAATTGCCAGCAATATCGAAAAAGTAATGGCCGGAGCGCCGGGTAAATCAGGTTACAACGTCCCTGCTATTCTGGCGGCGCTGGGCGGCGCGGAAAACATTGTCAGCCTGGATAATTGCATCACCCGTCTGCGCTTGTCGGTGAAAGATATGTCGCTTGTTAACGTACAGGCTCTGAAGGACAATCGTGCCATTGGCGTAGTACAACTCAATCAGCATAACCTTCAGGTCGTTATCGGTCCGCAGGTCCAGTCAGTGAAAGACGAGATCGCGGTTCTGATGAACACCGTACAGGCTTAAGGACAACAATATGTTTGATTTTTCAAAGGTTGTGGACAGGCACGGTACCTGGTGTACTCAGTGGGATTACGTTGCCGACCGTTTTGGTTCAGCCGACCTGCTGCCATTCACCATCTCCGATATGGATTTTGCCACCGCACCTTGCATTCTGGAGGCGCTGACTCAGCGCCTGTCACATGGCGTGTTGGGTTACAGCCGCTGGAAAAACGATGAGTTTCTGGCGGCGATAAGCCACTGGTTTCTTTCGCGGCATAACACTCAAATAGATCCTCAGTCGCTGGTATATGGCCCCTCGGTCATCTATATGGTGTCGGAGTTGATCCGCCAGTGGTCATCCGTGGGCGATGCGGTGGTTATCCATACTCCGGCTTACGATGCGTTTTACAAAGCGATTGAAGGTAATCAGCGCCAGGTACACGCAGTCGGACTGGAAAAACGCGCCGACGGCTGGTTTTGCGACATGGTTGCGCTGGAGAAAGCCCTGTCTCGACCTGAAAGCAAAATTCTTCTGCTTTGCAGCCCACAAAACCCAACGGGCAAAGTGTGGACGCGCGACGAGCTGGAAACCATGGCAGAACTGTGTCAGCGCCATGGTGTAAAAGTCATCTCCGATGAGATTCATATGGATATGGTATGGTCAGACCGGCCGCACATCCCGTGGAGTAACGTCGCGCGTGGCAGTTGGGCACTGCTCACTTCCGGCTCAAAGAGTTTTAATATTCCGGCACTAACCGGGGCTTACGGACTCATTGAAGATGCTCAAAGCCGCAACGATTACCTCAGCGCGTTAAAAGGCCGCGATGGTCTTTCCTCGCCTGCGGTGCTGGCGCTTAGCGCACATATTGCCGCTTATCAACAGGGTGCAAGCTGGCTTGATGCGCTGCGCGATTATCTTGCCAGCAATCTGCATTACGTTGCGCGTGAGCTTAATGCCGCATTCCCCGAACTCAACTGGCAGATCCCGCAATCCACCTATCTGGCATGGATTGACCTGCGTCCGCTCAATATTGATGACCATGCCTTGCAGGATGCTCTCATCCACCAGCAGAAAGTCGCTATCATGCCGGGATATACCTACGGAGAAGAAGGTCGCGGTTTTGTACGCCTCAATGCCGGATGCCCAAGATCCAAGCTTGAAAAAGGCGTTCAGGGGCTGATTAACGCCATCCGTTCTGTACGCTAATTAAGTTTGCGCAATGAAATTATTCATTGCGCAACATAGCTTTTTATCCCGATTTTTTCATATAATACGACGCACTTTACCTAAATACACGAGTGCGACCATGATTGATACTTCCCTCCCCCTGACCGACGTCCATCGCCACCTTGATGGTAACATCCGTGCCCAAACGATCCTGGATCTGGGTCGTCAGTTCAATTTAACGCTTCCGGCACAAACGCTGGAAATGCTGATCCCTCATGTGCAAGTCACATCAACTGAGCCGGATTTAGTGAGCTTTTTATCCAAGCTCGACTGGGGCGTGAAGGTACTGGCCTCGCTGGATGCGTGTCGCCGCGTGGCATTTGAGAATATTGAGGATGCAGCACGTAACGGTCTGCACTATGTAGAATTACGTTTTTCACCCGGCTATATGGCGATGGCGCATCAGCTCCCGGTTGCGGGCGTGGTTGAAGCCGTCATTGCCGGCGTACGCGAGGGCTGCAAGACCTTTGGCGTCGAAGCTCGCTTAATTGGCATTATGAGCCGTACCTTCGGCGAGGCCGCCTGCCTGCAGGAACTGGATGCGCTGTTAGCCCACCGTGACCATATTACGGCGCTGGATCTGGCGGGTGACGAACTGGGTTTCCCGGGCAGTCTGTTCCTGTCGCATTTCAATCAGGCGCGCGACGCCGGCTGGCGTATTACCGTACATGCGGGCGAAGCCGCGGGACCAGAAAGTATCTGGCAGGCCATTAAAGAGCTGGGCGCAGAACGTATTGGTCACGGCGTTAAAGCCGTTGAAGACCGTGCGTTGATGGATTACCTCGCCGAACACCGTATCGGCATCGAATCCTGCCTGACATCGAACATTCAGACCAGCACCGTCGCCTCTCTGGCAACCCACCCGCTGAAAACATTCCTTGAGCATGGCGTTGTAGCCAGCTTGAATACGGACGATCCGGCGGTACAGGGTGTGGATATTATTCACGAGTACACCATTGCCGCGCCAGCAGCAGGACTCACGCGCGAACAGATCCGTCAGGCGCAAATCAACGGCCTGGAAATGGCATTTCTGAGTAACGAAGAAAAACGTGCCCTGCGCGAGAAAGTCGCCGCAGCGTGACGGTTAAAGTGCCGGATGAGATGCTGAGCATCACCATCCGGCATTTGCCTAATCAGGCAAGGCACAGCGTCGAGCGATGTTTCGCCGATTCAAGACCCAGCTCAATCAGCTCCATGATTTGAATAGCTTGTCTCGCCGGTACCGGGTTTTCACCATGACCATTTAGCGCATCACGAATGCCAGCATAGTACGCCGGGTAATTACCCGGTACAGTCAGCCAGGTCTCTTCAACCTGCTCTTCGCCTTCTATTCGCGTCAACACGCCATCGCGCATGTCGTAACCCCAGTCTTCCTGAGGCAGTCGCTCGCCATTTTTCAGGCGCTCTTCCTGCGGGTCAAGACCATACTTCACATAGCTGCCACGCGATCCATGCACGATATAACGGGCCGACTCAGCGGCAGCGAGCATGGTGCCGTGCAGAATCACACGACGCTGCGGGTAAGTCAGGATGGCATGGAAGTAATCCGTCGCTTGCGCACCTGGGCGAAGCTGAGCCAGGTCTACCGTCATGCTGACGGGCAAACCAAACAGGTTAATCGCCTGATCCAGAAGATGCGGTGCTAAATCATACCAGATGCCGCTTCCTGGACCACCCTGTTCACGCCAGCGATCACGAACCTGCGGGCGGAATCGATCGAAATGGGATTCGAAATACGCCACCTCCCCCAAAACGCCATCCGCCAGCAGGGCTTTCAACGTCAGAAAATCACTGTCCCAGCGGCGGTTATGGAAAACGGACAGCACGCGGCCAAGGCTACGCGCCAACGCATCCAGTTCGCGCGCTTGTGACAGTGTCACGGTGAAAGGCTTATCAACAACCACATGTTTGCCCGCTTCCAGCGCAGCCTTCGCTAACGGGAAGTGAGTGTCATTAGGCGTGGGGATCACAATCAGGTCGATATTCGGATCGTTAAAAAGGTGTTTAGGCTCAGCAACAACCGCCACCGTTGGCCAGTCTGCCTTCACTTTTGCTTCATCACTACTGGAAACCGCAGCCAGTTCGAGGCCCGGTGTGCCCACAATCAGGGGGGCATGGAAGGTTTTACTGGCGTAACCATAGCCAATTAGCCCAACGCGGATGTTGTCACTCATGTTATAGCCTCTCAATTCAGGACTGACCTATTTCACACCATACCCTGCAACGTCTCAATAGTTTAATAACCATTTCGCTACAAAGGTTGTTTATTAACTTAAGTCAAACATATGCCACTTATGCTTAACTTGCAGCGAAAAAGAGGGAGAAATCGTTCCCAATTATCTTGCTGTATTATTGAGAGATTAGTAACATTTGCAGCCTGTGTTTATGGATAAATCAAAGCAAATGTCATCAGTAATGAATCGTCTTATTGAATTAGCAGGTTGGATTGTTCTCACCGTCTCTGTGATCCTGCTGGGTGTTGCCAATCATATTGACAATTACCAGCCACCGGAGCCCGTTGCTGCTGTGCAGAAGAAATAAGCATCTGCAGTCCCTTATAACCCGGCAATTAACATCGAGTAACGGCAGGGTTTGGCTGCAAAAGATCGAATTTTGTCAAAAAAAGAGAATAATGCCGCATCCCACTCCGGTGCATATTGCCTGCTGTAGCGAAGCGCGTTACCCTTACCGCAGGTGCGCATAGCGCCTGCTTTTCCACAGGTATGAACACTCTTCTCACATTTGCGCGTCAATCCGCTTTTACCTGTGCAGGTTGTTTATTATTTATATTTACTACTCCGTTGGTATTATTTTATTAATATGGATTTCCATTTATGACTGTTCAGGATTACTTATTAAAATTCCGCAAAATCAGTTCACTCGAAAGTCTGGAAAAACTGTTCGACCATCTTAACTACACGCTCACCGACGATAGCGACATTATCAATATGTATCGCGCTGCAGACCATCGCCGTGCGGAGCTTATCTCAGGAGGTCGTCTGTTTGATGTTGGTCAGGTACCCAAATCAGTCTGGCATTACGTGCAATAAAGAAGAAAGTAGCGCTCAACGTTAAAAGCTTTATAATAATTGCCCCAAAATGAATGGCATGTTTGATTGCGCGCGTAAACCTGGAGAAGAGATGACTACCACACCGGCACAACGTATCGGGGGCTGGCTACTTGGGCCACTGGCCTGGCTGTTAGTCGCATTGTTGAGCGCTTCGCTGGCGTTATTACTTTATGTCACTGCGCTGGCTACACCGCAAACCTTCCAAACGCTGGGTGCGCAAAGTACGGCAAATTTGCTGTTATGGGGCGTCTCTTTTATTACCGCGATTGCCATGTGGTATTACACGCTGTGGCTGACGATTGCGTTTTTCAAACGCAGAGCCTGTGTGCCTAAGCATTATATTCTATGGCTGCTGATCTCCGTGTTACTGGCGATTAAAGCGTTTGCGTTTTCACCGGTTCCGGACGCCTTTGCCGTGCGCCAACTGCTGTTCCCATTGCTGGCTGCAGCACTGTTGGTGCCCTATTTCAAACGCTCGCAACGCGTTAAATCGACGTTTGTGAATCCGTAATAACCCTACAGTTAACCTGTTGTCGCCTGTTGTAGATTGTCAGATAATAGGCGGCTTTTTTATTTCAGGCCGAAAAATGACTGATTACCTGCTGCTGTTTGTCGGAACTGTACTGGTCAATAACTTTGTACTGGTCAAGTTTCTGGGGCTCTGCCCGTTTATGGGCGTTTCCAAAAAACTGGAAACCGCAATGGGTATGGGCCTTGCCACGACGTTTGTCATGACACTGGCATCCATCTGCGCATGGCTGATTGACACCTGGATCCTCATTCCACTCAATCTCATCTATCTGCGCACGTTGGCTTTTATTCTGGTCATCGCCGTCGTCGTGCAATTTACCGAGATGGTTGTACGCAAAACCAGCCCTGCACTTTACCGCCTGCTGGGGATCTTCCTACCACTGATCACCACTAACTGCGCGGTATTAGGCGTGGCGTTACTGAACATCAACCTCGGTCATAACTTTTTACAGTCGGCGCTATACGGTTTTTCCGCCGCCGTCGGCTTCTCACTGGTGATGGTACTGTTCGCCGCGATCCGCGAACGCCTCGCCGTGGCGGACGTGCCTGCTCCGTTTCGCGGTAATGCGATTGCGCTGATTACCGCTGGTTTAATGTCATTGGCCTTTATGGGCTTTAGTGGTTTGGTGAAGTTGTAATGAATGCTATCTGGATTGCCGTTGCCGCAGTGAGTCTACTGGGTCTGGCGTTCGGCGCTATTTTGGGTTACGCCTCACGACGTTTTGCCGTCGAAGATGATCCTGTCGTGGAGAAAATTGATGAAATTCTCCCGCAAAGCCAGTGTGGACAATGCGGCTATCCGGGCTGTCATCCTTACGCTGAAGCGATCGGTTCTCAGGGCGAAAAAATCAACCGTTGCGCACCCGGAGGCGAAGCGGTGATGTTAAAAATTGCCGCCCTGCTGAACGTCGACCCGCAACCGATTGATGGTGATGAACACGATATTACCCCCGTGCGTATGCTGGCGGTCATTGATGAAAATAACTGTATCGGTTGTACAAAGTGCATTCAGGCCTGCCCGGTTGATGCGATCGTGGGCGCGACCCGCGCTATGCACACAGTGATGAGCGATCTCTGCACCGGGTGCAACCTGTGCGTTGATCCGTGCCCGACGCAATGTATCGAATTACGCCCGGTGGCCGAGACACCTGATAGCTGGAAATGGGATTTAAACACCATCCCTGTGCGCATCATTCCCGTGGAACAACATGTTTAACTTATTCTCTGCATTCAGAAAAAACAAAATCTGGGACTTTGATGGCGGCATTCATCCACCAGAAATGAAGACCCAGTCGAACGGTACGCCGCTGCGACAGGTTCCGCTGGCGCCACGCTTTGTTATTCCGCTGAAACAACATATTGGCGCGGAGGGTGAGCTGTGCGTAAACGTAGGCGACACCGTGCTGCGTGGTCAGGCGTTAACCCTTGGGCGTGGTAAAATGCTTCCGGTACATGCGCCAACGTCAGGCACCGTTGTTGCTATTGCGCCGCATTCTACTGCACATCCATCGGCATTAGCTGAGCTGAGCGTTATTATTGACGCCGATGGCGAAGATCGCTGGATTGAGCGAGACGGCTGGGCCGATTACCGTTCCCGCAGCCGGGAAGAGCTGATCGCACGTATTCACCAGTTCGGCGTCGCCGGACTGGGTGGCGCGGGTTTTCCCACCGGCGTTAAGCTGCAGGGCGGCGGAGATAAAATTGAAACGCTGATAATTAACGCTGCTGAATGCGAGCCGTACATTACGGCTGATGACCGCCTGATGCAGGACTGCGCGGCGCAGGTCGTCGAAGGTATCCGCATCCTGGCGCATATTCTTCAGCCACGCGAAATTCTACTGGGCATTGAAGATAACAAGCCACAGGCAATTTCCATGCTGCGCGCGGTGCTGGCTGATTCACACGATATCAGCTTACGCGTGATCCCCACCAAGTACCCGTCAGGCGGGGCCAAACAGTTAACGCAAATCCTGACCGGCAAGCAGGTTCCCCACGGGGGACGCTCCTCAGATATCGGCGTGCTGATGCAAAACGTTGGAACCGCCTACGCGATTAAACGTGCGGTGATTGACGGAGAACCGATTACCGAACGTGTCGTGACGCTGACCGGCGAAGCCGTCAGCCGTCCGGGCAACGTCTGGGCGCGTTTAGGCACGCCGGTTCGTCATCTGCTCAACGACGCGGGCTTCTGCCCTTCCGCCGACCAGATGGTGATTATGGGCGGGCCGCTGATGGGCTTTACGCTGCCGTGGCTGGATGTACCGGTGGTGAAGATAACCAACTGTCTTCTGGCGCCCTCTGCCAGTGAAATGGGAGAAACGCAGGAAGAGAAAGGCTGCATTCGCTGTAGCGCATGCGCCGATGCCTGTCCGGCCGATCTCCTGCCGCAACAGCTTTATTGGTTCAGTAAAGGGCAGCAGCACGACAAAGCAACGGCGCACAATATCGCGGACTGCATTGAATGCGGTGCCTGCGCCTGGGTATGCCCAAGCAATATTCCACTGGTGCAGTATTTCCGTCAGGAAAAAGCCGAGATTTATGCCATTAGTCAGGAAGAAAAACGTGCCGCTGAAGCGAAAGCGCGATTTGAAGCCCGACAGGCGCGACTCGAACGTGAAAAAGCAGCACGTCTTGAACGTCACAAAAGCGCTGCCGTTCAGCCTGCGGCTAAAGATCATGATGCCATTGCCGCCGCGCTGGCTCGCGTAAAAGAAAAGCAGGCTCAGGCAATGCAGCCGGTAGTCATTCAGGCTGGCGAAAAACCTGACAATAGTGCCGTGATTGCCGCACGCGAGGCGCGTAAGGCGCAAGCTCGCGCAACCCGGATGGAAAACCCTCCCCAAACAGGAGGCAGCAGTACAGAGGTCGATCCGCGTAAAGCTGCAGTTGAAGCGGCAATCGCTCGTGCCAAAGCCCGCAAGCTTGAGCAGGAAACCGTAACGGAAACAGCCGAACCGGTCGATCCGCGTAAAGCCGCCGTGGAAGCGGCTATCGCCCGCGCCAAAGCTCGCAAGCTCGAGCAGCAGACGGTTACGGAAACGGTCGAACCGGTGGATCCGCGTAAAGCCGCCGTGGAAGCGGCTATCGCCCGCGCCAAAGCCCGCAAGCTCGAACAGCAGGCGGTTACGGAAACGGTCGAACCGGTGGATCCGCGTAAAGCCGCCGTGGAAGCGGCTATCGCCCGCGCCAAAGCTCGCAAGCTCGAGCAGCAGACGGTTACGGAAACAGTCGAACCGGTGGATCCGCGTAAAGCCGCCGTCGCGGCCGCTATTGCACGCGCTCAGGCAAAGAAAGCCGCCCAGCAGCAGGTTGTAAACGAGGAATAAATGGTATTCAGAATAGCAAGCTCCCCTTATACCCATAACCAGCGCCAGACATCGCATATCATGATGCTGGTGTTACTGGCTGCATTGCCGGGGATCGCCGCTCAGCTGTGGTTCTTTGGCTGGGGTACGTTGTTCCAGATAGTTCTGGCCGCCATCAGCGCTATCGCCGCCGAAGCGGGCGTGCTTAAACTGCGCAAACAACCCATTGTCGCGATTTTAAAAGACAACTCCGCATTGCTCACCGGGTTACTGCTGGCCGTGAGTATTCCCCCGCTCGCCCCCTGGTGGATGGTAGTTTTAGGCACGGTATTCGCCGTTATCATTGCTAAACAGCTGTATGGCGGCCTCGGTCAGAACCCGTTTAACCCCGCCATGATTGGTTACGTGGTGCTGCTGATTTCATTCCCGGTACAGATGACAAGCTGGCTGCCGCCGCATGAAATTGCGGCGACTGTGCCTGGTTTTTTTGACGCCCTGAACGTTATCTTTAGCGGACATACCGCCAGCGGCGGGGATATGAACACGCTGCGTATGGGTATTGATGGTATCAGTCAGGCAACACCTCTCGATACCTTTAAGACTTCGCTGCATGCGGGACGTACTGTTGAGCAGGTGATGCAATACCCAATCTACAGCGGCATGCTTGCAGGCGCTGGCTGGCAGTGGGTTAACCTTGCCTGGCTGGTGGGCGGCGTCGTGTTGCTATGGCAGAAAGCGATTCGCTGGCATATCCCGGTTAGCTTCCTGCTGTCGCTCGCCGTTTGTGCCACTTTAGGCTGGATTTTCTCGCCAGATTCGCTGGCCTCGCCTCAGTTGCACCTACTTTCCGGCGCGACCATGCTGGGTGCATTCTTTATTCTTACCGATCCCGTTACAGCATCAACAACCAACCGTGGCCGCCTGATTTTTGGCGCACTTGCGGGCCTGTTAGTGTGGTTGATTCGCAGTTTTGGCGGTTATCCTGATGGCGTGGCTTTTGCCGTATTGCTGGCAAATATCACGGTTCCCCTGATTGATTATTACACCCGCCCTCGCGTGTACGGACATCGCTAAGGACTCCCTATGCTGAAAACGATTCGTAAACACGGTATTACTCTGGCGCTGTTTGCAGCGGGCTCGACGGGGTTAACCGCGGCAATCAATCAATTAACCAAGTCCACCATTGATGAACAAGCCGCGCTGCAGCAAAAAACGCTGTTCGATCAGGTTCTGCCAGGCGATCGCTACAATAATAACTTGTCCGAAAGTTGTTATCTGGTCGATGCGCAGGCGTTGGGCAAAGGTACTCACCGAGTGTATATTGCCCGCCAGGACGATCGTCCCGTTGCAGCAATTCTTGAAGCTACGGCGCCAGATGGTTATTCCGGGGCTATTCAACTGCTGGTTGGTGTCGATTTTTCGGGTACCGTGTTGGGTACGCGGGTGACCGAACATCATGAAACGCCAGGGCTGGGCGATAAAATCGAACTGCGACTGTCCGACTGGATCACCCACTTTAGCGGCAAAACGATCGCTGCGGGTAACGACGCTCACTGGGCGGTGAAAAAAGACGGCGGCGACTTTGACCAGTTTACTGGCGCAACCATTACGCCGCGTGCGGTAGTTAATGCAGTAAAACGCGCCGGTTTGTATGCGCAGACGCTGCCCGCGCAACTTCCTCAACTTAGCGCCTGTGGAGAATAAACCATGAGCGAAATTAAAGACGTTATTGTCCAAGGGTTATGGAAAAATAACTCCGCGCTTGTGCAGTTACTCGGGATGTGTCCGCTGTTGGCCGTCACCTCGACTGCCACTAACGCGCTGGGCCTGGGACTCGCGACTACGCTCGTCCTGACGCTGACGAATCTGACGATTTCTGCCCTTCGTCGCTGGACACCGCCTGAAATTCGTATTCCGATTTATGTCATGATCATCGCCTCCGTGGTGAGCGCGGTGCAAATGTTGATCAATGCCTACGCTTTTGGCCTGTATCAGTCTCTGGGCATCTTTATCCCGCTGATTGTGACCAACTGTATTGTTGTTGGCCGCGCTGAAGCCTTCGCAGCCAAAAAAGGCCCTGCGCTATCCGCACTCGATGGTTTTTCCATCGGCATGGGCGCAACTGGCGCCATGTTTGTTCTGGGCTCGCTACGTGAAATAATTGGTAACGGTACACTCTTTGATGGCGCAGACGGTTTGTTGGGTAGCTGGGCCAAAGTATTGCGCGTTGAGATCTTTCATACCGATACGCCGTTTCTGCTGGCCATGCTGCCACCAGGCGCGTTTATTGGCCTGGGTCTGATGCTGGCTGTTAAGTATCTGATTGATGAGAAAATGAAGAAACGTCGTGCCGAGGCGGCTGTCATGAACAGTCCGGCTGGTGAAACAGGGAATGTGTAATGAACAAAGCAAAACGGCTGGAAATACTGACGCGCCTGCGTGAGAACAATCCGCATCCGACAACCGAGCTAAATTTTACATCGCCGTTCGAACTGCTGATTTCAGTCTTGCTCTCCGCGCAGGCCACCGATGTCAGCGTCAATAAAGCGACGGCTAAGCTCTACCCCATCGCCAATACGCCAGCCGCGATGCTGGAGCTTGGCGTTGAAGGGGTTAAGTCCTACATCAAGACAATCGGTTTGTTTAACAGCAAAGCGGAGAACGTGATTAAAACCTGCCGCATTCTGCTGGAGCAACATAATGGCGAAGTGCCTGAAGACCGGGCCGCATTAGAAGCCCTGCCCGGGGTTGGGCGAAAGACGGCTAATGTGGTGTTAAATACCGCCTTTGGCTGGCCCACTATTGCCGTAGACACCCATATTTTTCGCGTTTGTAATCGTACCCAGTTCGCCCCGGGTAAAAACGTAGAGCAGGTTGAAGAGAAGCTGCTGAAAGTCGTACCCAGTGAATTTAAAGTCGATTGCCATCACTGGTTAATTCTTCATGGCCGCTACACCTGTATAGCCAGAAAGCCGCGCTGCGGTTCCTGCATTATCGAAGATCTTTGCGAATTCAAAGAGAAAGTCGATATCTGATGCTGCCGGGGCATACTGCTTGCCCCTCGCTAACATAACGATTAGTTATGCACTCCCCTGAGTTTATTTTCCCGACAATGATGCCGTTCAACCGCGCATATCTAATGCAATATTCTTGTTAATTAACACCTGAGCAGGTTAATCGTTTTTTTAGTAAAAGAAATTTCTATCTATACGTGATCCAGATCATCCAGATAACACAATGTTAAAAAATATTTATTTTTTAGTTAAAGTGACAATCACATGACCTAACTGAACAGTTTCTAAACAAAACATTACACTGGCTATTTTTCAGATAATGGCCTATATCACTGGATTCAAGCGCAAATAGCAGAACATATCGCCACATTACGGTTTTTACCCTGATTAAACAGTGTAAAAATCTGCCATTTTTCAAATGAAGAAATTTAACGCTAGATAACATTTCACAGTCCCGACGATTTCACCAGTCATGATATATGTAACAGATTATTACAAACCACTTGTCTGAATGGTCAAGATAGTGAACATTACTTGCCGTTTCCCCTCCCACTATAACAATCGGACGGATGAACTTGACTCATCACGTGCCTGAACACCCCCGTTGATATGGGATGTAAAAAAAGAGGTAAAAGTGTCTACTGCAAACAATAAACCAACAGAAAGCGTGAGTTTAAACGCCTTCAAACAACCAAAAGCGTTCTATCTCATTTTCTCTATTGAGCTGTGGGAGCGTTTTGGTTATTACGGCCTGCAAGGAATTATGGCCGTCTACCTGGTTAAACAACTGGGTATGTCAGAAGCGGATTCCATCACCCTTTTCTCGTCCTTTAGCGCCCTGGTGTACGGTCTGGTTGCCATTGGAGGCTGGTTAGGTGATAAAGTTCTGGGTACAAAACGTGTCATTATGCTGGGTGCCGTTGTCCTGGCCATCGGTTATGCGTTGGTAGCATGGTCTGGTCACGATGCGGGTATCGTTTATATGGGCATGGCGGCCATCGCGGTCGGTAACGGCCTGTTTAAAGCAAACCCATCATCCCTGCTCTCTACCTGCTATGCCAAAGATGACCCGCGTCTTGATGGTGCATTTACCATGTACTACATGTCCGTCAACATCGGTTCATTCTTCTCTATGCTGGCAACACCGTGGTTGGCTGCGCATTACGGCTGGAGCACCGCGTTCGCTCTGAGCGTCGTGGGTATGCTGATTACCGTTGTTAACTTCGCATTCTGTCAGCGCTGGGTTAAACAGTACGGTTCTAAACCTGACTTTGAGCCGATCAACTTCCGTAACCTGTTGCTGACTATTGTTGGCGTCGTGGTACTGATCGCGATTGCAACCTGGTTGCTGCACAACCAGCAGATCGCTCGTATGGTTCTGGGCGTCATTGCTCTGGGTATCGTGTTTATCTTCGGTAAAGAAGCATTCACCATGCACGGTGCTGCGCGTCGTAAAATGATCGTCGCCTTCATTCTGATGCTGGAAGCGATTATCTTCTTCGTGCTTTACAGCCAGATGCCGACCTCACTGAACTTCTTCGCGATTCGTAACGTTGAGCACTCTATTCTTGGCATTGCTTTCGAACCTGAGCAGTACCAGGCACTGAACCCGTTCTGGATCATCATTGGTAGCCCAATCCTTGCCGCTATCTATAACAAGATGGGCGATACCCTGCCGATGCCAACCAAGTTTGCAATTGGTATGGTGCTGTGTTCCGGTGCGTTCCTGATCCTGCCGCTGGGTGCTAAATTCGCTACCGATGCGGGCATCGTTTCCGTTAACTGGCTGATCATCTGCTACGGTCTGCAAAGTATCGGTGAACTGATGATCTCCGGTCTGGGTCTGGCAATGGTGGCTCAGTTGGTTCCGCAACGCCTGATGGGCTTCATCATGGGTAGCTGGTTCCTGACTACTGCCGGTGCAAACATCATCGGTGGTTACGTAGCCAACATGATGGCTGTACCAGAGAACGTCACTGACCCGCTGATGTCCCTTGAAGTCTACGGTCGTGTGTTCCTGCAGATTGGTGTTGCTACGGCTGTTATCGCTGTTCTGATGCTGCTGACGGCACCGAAACTGAATCGTATGACTCAGGACGATGACGTCAATGAGAAAGCCTCTAAGGCCGCGACAGCGTAATTCTCAGGGAAACTCTTTTTCAGGCCGCTAACTGGTGTTAGCGGCTTTTTTTTTGCCTGAGCTAGCACTACCATACGATATACCTCAGCCAAAAGGAGTTACCGATGAAACTGTTCTACAAACCGGGCGCTTGTTCTCTTGCTTCCCACATCACACTTCGTGAGAGCGGTAAAGATTTCACGCTGGATGGTGTTGATCTGATGAAGAAGCGTCTGGAAAACGGCGATGATTTTTTCGCGGTAAACCCAAAAGGGCAAGTTCCCGCGCTGCTGCTGGATGACGGTACGCTACTGACCGAAGGCGTCGCCATCATGCAATACCTGGCGGACACCGTTCCAGACCGTCAACTCCTTGCCCCGACCAGCAGCCTCTCCCGTTACAAAACCATTGAATGGCTTAACTACATTGCGACAGAACTGCATAAAGGCTTTACCCCACTGTTCCGTCCCGATACGCCGGAAGACTTCAAGCCAACCGTTCGCGCGCTGCTGGAGAAAAAAATGCAGTATGTGAACGACGCGCTGCAAGATAACCAATGGATCTGCGGTTCGCGCTTCAGCATTGCGGACGCCTATTTGTTCACCGTGCTGCGTTGGGCCTATGCGGTTAAGCTGAATATGGCAGGATTAAGCAATATCGATGCGTATATGGCGCGTATGGCTGAACGTCCGGCGGTTGCCGCGGCGTTGAAAGCAGAAGGGTTAAATTAATTGTTGTTGCCGGGTAGCGCTTGCGCTTACCCGGCCTACAGCCAAACGCAGGCCCGATAAGCGTGAGCGCCATCGGGCATTGGTTATAGCTGCGTCGCGCTGAAGTAGTGTTCAGGCTTCGCGATACAATCCTGCGCAGCCACGACCTGCAGCTCATACTCGTGCATTTTTTTGGTGGCAATCATCACTTCGTACACCGCCGCCGTCACGTGCTCCAGCGCCTGCTGTAAAGACGCGCCCTGCAGCAGTTTAACCAACAATAAGCCGCTGGTGACATCACCCACGCCAACCGGTTGACGAGCGCCAAAATCGACTAACGGTCGGCTGATATGCCACGCTTGTTCAGCAGTAACTAACAGCATCTCGAAACGATCTGCGCTGATACCCGCGCGAGCCAGATGCTTCACCAGCACAATTTCTGGTCCCTGAGCGATGAGCTCACGCGCTGCCGCCACGGCCTCATTGACATTATTCACCGCATGCTCGCACAGAATTTCGAGCTCAACCAAATTCGGGGCGATAATATCGCTGGCAGGAAGCGCATGGCGTACATGAAACTCAGCTACGCCCGGCGCGACGATACACCCTTTTTCCGGATGGCCCATCACCGGGTCACAAAAATATTTCGCCTGCGGATTGGCCGCTTTTACTTTGCGTACAATACCCAGAATATGCTCGCCCTGTTCAGCCGAGCCAAGATAGCCGCTCAGTACTGCGTCACAAGTCTGGAGTTTATCGATATCGGCAATACCCTGGACAATGTCAGTCAGATGACTCGGCGGCATAACGCAACCGGTCCATTTGCCGTACTGTGTGTGGTTAGAAAACTGAACGGTATTCAGCGGCCAGACATTTGCGCCAAGACGACGCATTGGAAATTCTGCTGCACTGTTGCCCGCATGACCAAAAACAACGTGGGACTGGATGGCGAGGATATTCTTCATTTTACTTACCACAACCCTGAAAAAATAAAGGGGCGTAGTTTCCCACGCCCCTGCTAACTAAATCTTACTTCCAGCAAATCAGACAATAGTTCTTCTTGCCACGGCGCAGTAAGGTGTAGCGCCCGAACAGGATATCACTCTCCTGGAAGAAATATTCCGGATCGGATTGCTTCTCACCGTTGATGGTCACCGCATTAGACGCGATAGTCTTACGTGCCTGGCCGCGAGAAGGTTGCAGCTCGGAGTCCACCAGCGCCTGCATCAGATCGGCACCTTTGTCCATCTCGATCATCGGCACGCCATCCTGCGCCAGCTGTTCGAAATCCGCTTCGCTCAAATCGCTCAGATTACCGTTGAACAAGCTTTCGGTAATACGTTTTGCCGCTACCAGACCTTCTTCGCCGTGAACCAGACGCGTTACTTGCTCAGCCAGAACATACTGGGCGCGCGGCGCTTTACCGCTATTTTTATCTTCTTCTTCCAGCGCATTGATCTCTTCAATGTCCATGAAGGTGAAGAATTTCAGGAAGCGATAAACATCCGCATCGGCGGTATTGATCCAGAACTGGTAGAATTTGTACGGACTGGTTTTCTTCGGATCCAGCCACACAGCGCCGCCTTCCGTCTTACCGAATTTCGTGCCGTCAGCTTTAGTGATCAACGGAACGGTCAGACCAAACACCTGGTTCTGGTGCAGGCGACGGGTCAAATCGATACCCGAAGTAATGTTGCCCCACTGGTCAGAACCACCAATCTGCAGCGCAACACCGTGCAGTTTGTTCAGGCAGGCAAAGTCATAACCCTGCAGCAGGTTGTAAGAAAACTCGGTAAAAGAGATCCCCTGATCGTCACGGTTCAGACGCTGCTTCACCGCTTCTTTGTTGATCATCTGGTTAACGGAGAAGTGTTTGCCGATATCACGCAGGAAAGTCAGTACATTCATACTGCCAAACCAGTCATAGTTGTTCGCAGCAATCGCCGAGTTGTCGCCACAGTCGAAATCGAGGAACGGCGCAACCTGTTTGCGGATTTTATCCACCCACTCCTGCACGGTGTCTTCGGTATTCAGTTTACGCTCGGCGGCTTTAAAGCTCGGGTCACCAATCAGACCGGTTGCGCCGCCCACCAGTGCGACAGGTTTATGGCCTGCCTGCTGGAAGCGTTTCAGGCATAACAATGGAACCAGATGCCCCAAATGCAAGCTGTCAGCGGTAGGATCGAAGCCGCAATAGAGCGCGATCGGGCCTTGCGCCAGTCGCTCTGCTAACGCTTCCTCGTCCGTCACCTGGGCCACCAGCCCCCGCTCTTGCAATTGTTTAATCAAGTTACTGCTTGCCATCAAAATCTCCATGTATAAAACGACTGCACCTTAGCCGGTACACGACTTTTCGCCTGATGCGAAAGAAACATAGAATAAAGCGCCGGATTGTTCAGCACCAGCGCTTAAAACAAGAATTTTGCATCTTTAGGGGGCCAGGCGATCAATTTTCCACGCGTTATCTTCGCGTTGGTATAAAAAACGATCGTGCAGACGGTTTTCGCCACCCTGCCAGAACTCCATCTGCTCAATACTCACGCGAAAGCCTCCCCAGAAACTGGGCAGTGGAACGTCCCCTTGCTGAAACTTCTGCTTCAGTTCGAGGAATTTGCTTTCCAGAATACCGCGCGCGGAGATCCGACTGGATTGCTTAGAGACCCAGGCGCCAATCTGGCTATCACGTGGGCGACTGTGGAAGTATTTCACCACTTCCAGCGTGGACAGGCGCTCAGCCTTGCCGATCACCATCACCTGCCGTTCCAGCGTATGCCAGGGAAACAGGAGGCTGATGCGTGGGTTTTTCTCAATCTGATGTGCCTTACGGCTACCGAGGTTGGTATAGAAAACCAGCCCTTTATCATCATAATGTTTGAGCAACACGATACGCTGATAAGGCTGACCGTTTTCATCGACGGTAGCAACGACCATCGCAGTGGGATCGGCCAGTTTGGCGTCACAGGCTTGCCCCAGCCAGCGCTCGAACAGCGCAAGGGGCTCGGCGGGAAGATCGCGGCGGCGGAGACCGCCTTTCGTGTATTCACGGCGCAAATGCGCGATTTGCTGCAATTCGTCGTTATCAGACATGATGTTGGCTACGGATTGTCAGTGGGTGACGCTATTGTGCGCCGCCCAGGTGAAAATCTCAACGCTTCGGGTTCTGTAACTGACAGTTATTTAGCACAATTCTGTCTCGTTTATAGACCGTTGCCTCATCGCCTTTAGACCAGAAGACGTAAATACCATCGGTATAGCGAGCACCTGATGCCGACACGCCCTGTTTGAGGTTCAATAGCTGATTATCATAAACAAAACTCGCCATCTGACGGGTATTGTTCAGCTTCACGGTAAGCGGTTTTTCTTCACAGCGGTATTCGAGGGTATCCGTTTGCATACGCTCGACAAATTGGTTGTACACGCTGCACCCGCTAAGCAGTACCGGCAGACACACTAACAACAGTTTTTTCATAGCCATATCCTGAAGACTTTCCTGGTCCTGGAGGGTAATGGCACCCTCCCTAATATCCCTAGTTTATCGACATATGGCGCTGAATAATTTCAGTTAACTCTGAGTTCGTGGGTTAGCAGGGTAAATTGCCCCTAAAACGCTCGGTTCTGATGCGCCGGTCACAGAAGGCAGATTTCCCGGTAATCCCGCCAGCGTTCGCCACGCCAGCCAGGCAAAAGCCAGGGCCTCCATATCATCGCCGCTGATCCCAGCCTCATCGGTTGAAGTGACCTCTGTCCCTGGCAATAACGCCGCCAGACGCATCATCAGCAGCGGATTACGGCTGCCGCCGCCGCATACCATTAGCCGTTCACAGCCTCCGCTTAGCAAGACCTGCTCGGAAATGGTCACGGCCGTCAGTTCGGCAAGCGTCGCCTGCACATCCCGCGGGCTTATTCCCGGGAACTGCGCCATATGACGTTCTATCCAGCCATAATTGAAATACTCGCGGCCGGTGCTTTTCGGCGCAGGCGCAGAAAAATAAGGATCGTTAAGCATATTTTGCAGTAAAGGCAGGATCACCGTTCCCGATGTGGCCCACTGCGCATCTTTGTCGTAGGGTTGGCCGCATTGCCGCCAGATCCAGGCATCCATCAGCATATTGCCCGGCCCGGTGTCGTAACCGCGAACGGGTTGCTGTGGGATAAGCAGAGACAGATTGGCAATTCCGCCGATGTTTAGCACCATCCGCCGCTCCGTTGGATGAGCCAACAGCGCCTGATGAAAAGCGGGAACCAACGGCGCGCCCTGCCCGCCGAGAGCGATATCGCGGCGACGAAAATCGCCGATCACCGTTATCCCGGTACGCGCGACGATTTGATTGTTGTCGCCAATTTGCAGCGTGTGCGGCGCGATTCCCGTCGGTTCATGCCACACGGTTTGCCCATGACAGCCAATCGCAACGATCTCCTGCGGTTTCAATTTTTCCTGTGCCAACAGTGCATTCACCGCCTCGGCAAACAGATAACCGAGCTGTGCGTCGAGTTGGCCAAACTGCGATAGCGTAAGCTGCTGCCCCTGGCAGATATCCAGGATCGCCTGCTTTATATGGAGAGGAATAGGCCAGGTCAGACTCGCCTGTTGCGCAACCATCGTTTCATCTATCGTCGCCAGCACAACATCGACACCATCAAGGCTGGTTCCAGACATTACACCGATAAAACGGCCCGATTTCATATGTCATCCTTTTAAGCAAATTAGCCTTGACACTCAACCATAAAGTGCCGACTAATGCCATGCTTCCTTAATGATTTTTGAGGGCTAATCATTACAATGGACGCTTTATTACATCAATTATATGAATGATTCGTTTATACTCGGTATATCCGATTTCGGTTAAGATTTTCATATTGTTCCAGTAGAACATGTGACCTTAGGCTCACAAGTGCCATATAATTTAGCCATGAAGGGTGCTTTATTAGCGTTTCGTGGTGTTAAAGGAGATTTGTAAATGATTAAACGTGTGCTGATTGTTGCATTAATGGGTGTGTCTTTGGCGGGCTGCGTTAACAATGATAGCCTTTCAGGCGACGTATACACCGCATCCGAAGCGAAACAAGTTCAGAACGTTACCTACGGTACAATTGTTCATGTTCGTCCGGTGCAAATCCAGGGTGGCGATGACGCAAACGTGATTGGCGCCATTGGTGGTGCGGTACTCGGCGGGTTCCTGGGTAACACCGTCGGCGGCGGTACGGGTCGTTCATTAGCCACGGCGGCTGGCGCAGTTGCCGGTGGCGTAGCGGGTCAAGGCGTACAAGGTGCGATGAATAAAACCCAGGGTGTAGAACTGGAAATCCGTAAGGACGACGGTAATACTATCATGGTGGTTCAGAAACAGGGTGCGACCAAGTTCTCAGCTGGCCAGCGCGTTGTTATGGCTAACAACGGCAGCCAGGTTACCGTGTCTCCACGCTAATCGAATTCACGTGTGGTCAGGCTCTGGCCACACGTCATCTTATCGTTTCAGCCCTGTGACTGCAGTTCAATAATATTGTGTTCCAGTCTGGCGACCAGTTTAATCAGCAGATCAATTTCCTCAGCTGAAATCCCTTCCAAAATTTCTCCACGCGTCTTGTTGATAACCGCTTCCATATCTGCAATCAGCGGCTCTGCTTTTTCTGTCAGTTTAATTCTCTTTGCCCGACGATCGCTGGCGCAAGTCTGTCGTGAAATGAGTCCCTTTTCTTCCAGCTGGTCAAGCGTGCGTACCAACGAAGGCTGCTCGATGCCAATCGCTTTAGCCAACTGAATCTGCGATTGATCAGGCGGCAATTGATGAATGTTGTGCAGCGTAACCCAATGCGTCTGCGTCAACTCCAGAGGTTTCAGGCGATGGTCAATCAGAGCACGCCAAATGCGCACCAACCGTGCCAGATCAGAACCTAATGGCGATTCCAATTTCATCTCCTTATAATTAGCTTGCTAAGTTATTATGCTGATTTTAGAATAGTGTGCAGCATTTGTATTCCCAAAACAAATGTATTGCCAAATTTGCTTACCGGCTGACATTTTTTCAGACATTATGCGTTACAGAGACTCATTGTCTCTTTTTTGCTAAACCTATAGCAATGCTCTCTTCCGCCAAGGATTTTGCCCGTGAAGTTTATGTTTAATGCAACAGGATTGCCCCTACAAGATTTAATGATCGGAGCATCTGTCTACTTCCCTCCTGTTTTCAAGGCGTTTGTAGCAGGATTTATTCTCTGGCTGGTTGTTCATCGCCTGCTACGCGACTGGATTTACTCCGGCGAAATCTGGCATCCCCTGTTAATGGATCTGTCACTCTTTACGCTTTGCGTATGTCTGGCCTTTGTAATGCTGATTGTGTGGTGATTATGTCGCTTAAAACCATTAAATACTTCTCCACCATTATAGTCGCTGCCATCGCAGTTTTCGCCGGATGGTGGATGTGGAATTACTATATGCAATCGCCCTGGACACGTGATGGCAAAGTGCGTGCTGAGCAGGTCAGCATCACGCCGCAGGTCTCAGGCAGCATTAGCGAACTCAATATAAAAGATAACCAGTTTGTGAACAAAGGCGATGTCCTTTTTATCATCGATAAGACGCCGTTTCACATTGCTGAACTAAATGCGCAAGCGCAGCTGGCGAAGGCACAGTCCGATCTGGCGAAAGCCAATAACGAAGCCAACCGCCGCCGTCATTTATCGCAAAATTATATCTCAGCCGAAGATCTGGATACTGCTAACCTCAACGTGAAAGCCATGCAGGCCAGCGTTGAAGCAGCCGAGGCCAGTCTGCGCCAGGCACAGTGGCAACTGACGCAGACGGTGGTCAAAGCGCCCGTAGCGGGCTGGGTCACCAACCTTTCAACTCGTACTGGAGACTACGCCTCAACCGGTAAGCCCCTGTTTGCCCTTGTCGACAGCCACTCTTTCTATGTGATGGGGTATTTTGAAGAAACCAAGTTGCGCCACATTCGTGAAGGTGCGCCTGCGGTTATCACGCTCTACAGCGGCAACATAAAGTTACAGGGTCACGTATCCAGTATTGGTCGCGCCATCTACGACCAAAGTGTGGAAAGCGATTCCGGTCTGATTCCCGACATCAAACCCAATGTGCCGTGGGTGCGTCTGGCCCAACGCGTTCCGGTCCGCATCGAATTCGACGCTCTGCCGCAGGATGTCACCCTGGTTTCTGGTACGACCTGCAGCGTATCTATCGGCCAGCGTAAATGAAACTGTCCCACCTGATGCCAGGCCATTGGCCGTGGTTTAAAGCCACGGTAGCGCAGTGGCGTTATGCGTTGCGAAATACCATTGCGATGTGTCTGGCGTTAACGTTCGCCTATTACCTGAATCTGGATGAGCCCTACTGGGCGATGACCTCGGCGGCAGTGGTCAGCTTTCCCACCGTCGGCGGGGTTATCAGCAAAAGTCTGGGTCGTGTTGCGGGTAGCTTGCTGGGTGCCACCGCCGCGTTGATTATTGCCGGTCATACCCTCAATGAGCCATGGTTGTTTTTGCTGAGCATGTCAGTGTGGATCGGTTTTTGTACCTGGGCATGCGCGCATTTCACCAATAACGTCGCCTATGCCTTTCAACTGGCCGGTTATACGGCGGCGATCATTGCTTTTCCCATGGTCAATACCATAGAGATTACGCAGTTGTGGGATATCGCTCAGGCCCGCGTATGCGAGGTCATCGTCGGTATCCTGTGCGGCGGCATGATGATGATGATCCTCCCCAGCACCTCCGATGGCACCACATTGCTTACCGCGCTGAAAAACATGCATTCGCGTTTACTGGAGCATGCCAGCTTACTCTGGCAACCGGAGACAACAGATGCGATTCGCACAGCCCATGAAGGTGTTATCGGTCAGATTCTGACCATGAACCTGCTACGTATTCAGGCGTTCTGGAGTCACTACCGTTTTCGCCGTCAAAATGCGTTGCTCAATTCGCTGTTGCATCAGCAGTTACGTATGACCAGCGTGATCTCCAGTCTGCGCAGGATGCTCCTGAACTGGCCTAATCCCCCGGCTAATACCCGGGAAATCATCGAACAACTGCTCAGCGAGCTGGTCAAATCCAATACCGACACCTACACCGTCGCGCGTATTATCGCCCCCCTGCGTCCTCTCGATGCGCGCGACTATCGGCACGTCGCCTTCTGGCAACGACTGCGTTATTTTTGTCGGCTGTACTTACGCAGCAGTCATTATCTGCATTTACTGGAAAATGGCGTTACCGCCGAGCGTATTACTATCGCCCGCACGCCAGGACTTGCCCGTCATACCGATAATGCGGAAGCTCTCTGGAGCGGATTGCGTACGTTCTGTACCCTGATGCTTATCGGCGCATGGAGCATTGGCGCGCAATGGGAATCAGGCTCTGGCGCACTAACGCTCGCGGCCATCAGCAGCGTGCTCTATTCCGCCGTAGCCACGCCGTTCAAGTCGCTTTCTTTGCTGATGCGCACGCTGGTTCTGCTGTCGCTGTTTAGCTTTGTGGTTAAGTTTGGCCTGATGGTGCAAATCTCTGACCTCTGGCAATTCATTCTGTTTCTCTTCCCGTTGCTCGCTACCATGCAACTCCTGAAGCTACAAATGCCAGCGCTGGCGGGTCTTTGGGGACAGCTAATCGTGTTTATGGGATCGTTTATCGCGGTGACTAATCCGCCGGTTTATGATTTTGCTGATTTCCTGAATGACAATATGGCGAAAATCACCGGCGTGGCGCTATCGTGGCTGGCATTCGCCATTCTGCGGCCTGGATCGGATGCGCGGAAAGGTCGCCGCCATATTCGCGCCCTGCGCCGGGATTTTGTCGATCAGCTCAGCCGACATCCCTCGCTCAGTGAAAACGAATTTGAGTCGCTGACCTATCATCACGTCAGCCAGCTCAGCAACAGTCAGGATGCCCTGGCGCGACGCTGGCTATTGCGTTGGGGGGTCGTCTTGCTGAACTGCTCGCACGTGGTGTGGCAACTGCGCACCTGGGAGGTGCGTTCAGATCCTCTGGCTCGCGTCAGAGACGTGTGTATTTCGCTGCTTCGCGACGTAATGAGTGAGCGCGGCGTCCAGCAACGACCGCTGAATGCCACGCTGAGTGAGCTACAGCGTATTTGCGACACGCTCGCCCACCATCATCAACCTGCGGCGCAGGAACTGTCGGCGCTTATCTGGCGACTACACTGCTCGCTTTCGCAGCTCGAACAGGCGCCTCCGCCGGGTACGCTAGGCAATTGATTATTTGATAACGCCACAGGCGTAGCGCGCTCCGCCACCGCCAAGCGGTTTTGGTTGATCGGACATATTATCGCCACCGACATGGATCATCAGCGCTTTGCCTTTAACCTCATCGAGCGTTTTCAGCCGCGGCGCAATGACCGGTGTTGTGGCGTTACCGTCGTTATTCACCACCAGCAGCGGCAGGTCGCCCATGTGGCCTGCGCCTTCCGGGCCTTCGTGCTTGCCGGTTTGGTGCGGATCATAATGGCCTCCTGCCGATTCCGCGGCTGAGGCTTTTCCTTCTTTAATCGCCGGTTGGCAACTGCCATTCGCATGGACATGGAAGCCATGTTCACCCGGCGGCAGCGCTTTCAGATCGGGCGTAAACTCCAGCCCTTTCCCGGTTTCAGCAATAGTGACCGTACCAATCGCCTGGCCGACGCCTTGCGACGTTACCAGATTCATCGTCACTTTTTCTTCACTTGCAGCCTGCGCACCTGCACAGGCGAGTAGAGTAATAATGGCCAAACTCAAACGCTTCATAAGACCTCCGTCCGAAAGGTGTCTGATTGATAAGTGTAAACCAGTGACACAAATTTGAACGGAGAAGCGTCAAAAACGCGATTACGGTACGTCGTAACCCAGCGCGGCTTTGCGAATACGGAACCACTGCTGGCGAGACATGTTCAATGACTCAGACTCAACGGCAGCGCGTACGCGCTCTATCTTCCCTGAGCCAATAATCGGCAACGGCTGAGACGGCAGACGTAAAATCCAGGCGTACACCACCTGCTCAATGGACTGCGCGTTTAACTCTTCTGCGATTGTGGCAAGTTCATTACGTAATGGCTGGAACGCATCGTCATTAAACAGACGACCACCGCCGAGGCAGGACCAGGCCATCGGACGAATGCGCAGTTGTTGCAGTTGATCTAAAGTACCATCCAGCAGGAGCGGCTGATGTACCGGTGAGATCTCAACCTGGTTAGTCGCCAGCGTGAACGGCAGACGCGATTGCAGCAGTGAGAACTGTGCCGGGGTGAAGTTAGATACGCCAAAGTGACGCACTTTTCCGCTATGGTGCAATTTTTTGAACGCGTCAGCGACGTCGTCCGCATCCATGAGCGGATCGGGACGGTGGATGAGCAGCAAATCAATATGATCGGTCGCCAGTAACTTCAACGATGCTTCCGCACTGGCAATGATATGCGCGCTGTCGGTGATGTAATGACCCAGCGCATTTTCCGTGCGCGCCGTCGTGGCGATCCCGCACTTGGTAACAATCTGCATTTTTTCACGCAGATGCGGGGCCAGCTTCAGTGCCTCACCAAACGCCGCTTCACACTGGTATCCGCCGTAAATATCGGCGTGATCGACGGTGGTAACGCCCAGATCCAGATGTTCTTCAATAAAGCTGACTAGCTGGCGCGCGGACATATTCCAGTCCATCAGGCGCCAATACCCCATTACAAAGCGAGAAAATTCCGGACCTTGCGGCGCAATAGTAATACGCTGAACCATAGCAGCTTCCTTATAAGTGAATGTGCATCGAGTATACGCAATTACGCTTTTAAAAGAGTGAAGGTTGTTGCGGTTCTTCCGAAGGGTTGGCTTTGTTTGCTCGTAATTTACGCATCAGGCGCTGACGACAAAGCCGTAGCACTTCCTGCTTTTCGGCATCGCTCATCTTTTGCCAGTTAAAACGCTCATCCCGACTGCGAAAACAGCCGCGGCAAAAACCGCGCTCGTCAGACTGACATATTCCACGGCATGGGCTCTGGACGGGGAAAAACTCCAGCTGTTCGGCCACATCCCCTCCTTTCGTAAGATTGATATACCTATTGAAGACGTTAACTGAATTTCTCGCAAGCGCTATTGCATTAGACCGACTGGTCTATTACACTCCTTCCCATGAACAAAATCACTGAACACGATACACGCGAACATCTGCTGGCGACTGGCGAACTGCTGTGTATGCAGCGCGGCTTCACCGGTATGGGCTTAAGCGAACTACTGAAAACCGCAGAAGTCCCCAAAGGTTCGTTTTATCACTATTTTCGCTCTAAAGAAGCGTTCGGTGTTGCGATGCTGGAACGCCACTATGCGGCCTATCATCAGCGACTGGCTACGCACTTTGATACGGGGGCAGGAAACTATCGCGACCGTATTCTGGCCTACTATCAGGAAACCCTGAACCAGTTTAGCCAGCACGGCATTATCAGCGGTTGTTTAACCGTAAAACTGTCTGCCGAAGTGTGCGATCTGTCAGAAGATATGCGCACGGCGATGGATAAAGGCGCGCGGCACATTATTGCGCTGTTAGCGCAGGCGCTGGAGAAAGGTCAGGCAAATCATTGTCTGTCCTTTGTTGGCGAGCCGTTACAGCAGGCGCAGGTATTGTATGCGCTGTGGCTGGGCGCCAACCTGCAGGCCAAGATTTCTCGTAGCGCCACCCCGCTGGAAAATGCGCTGGCGCACGTTAAAACCATCATTACTACGCCTGCCGTTTAACAGGCGTTTTTATTTCTTTTATTACTAGACGACCGGTCTATTCAGGAGTGCCATATGTCATCTGAAAAACTTTTTTCCCCACTGAAAGTGGGTGCTATTACGGCAGCAAACCGCGTATTCATGGCGCCACTGACGCGTCTGCGCAGCATTGAGCCTGGCGACATCCCTACTCCGCTGATGGCCGAGTATTACCGTCAACGCGCCAGCGCGGGTCTTATCATCAGTGAAGCTACACAGATTTCCGCACAGGCGAAAGGCTATGCGGGGGCACCCGGCTTACACAGCGAAGCGCAAATTGCCGCATGGAAAAAAATCACCGCTGCCGTACATGCGGAGCAAGGTCATATTGCGGTCCAGTTGTGGCATACCGGGCGCATCTCTCACGCCAGTCTGCAGCCCAACGGTCAGGCACCGGTCGCACCTTCCGCAATTAGCGCCGGTACCCGGACCTCGCTGCGTGATGAAAATGGTCTGGCAACGCGTGCGGATACCTCAATGCCGCGTGCGCTGGAAACTGAAGAAATTCCCGGCATCGTTAATGACTTCCGTCAGGCGATTGCCAACGCGCGCGAAGCGGGTTTCGACATGGTTGAACTGCACTCCGCTCACGGCTATCTGCTGCACCAGTTCCTGTCGCCAACGTCTAACCAGCGTACCGATCAATACGGCGGCAGCGTCGAAAATCGTGCGCGTCTGGTGCTGGAAGTTGTCGATGCCGGTATTAAAGAATGGGGTGCCGATCGCATTGGTATTCGCGTATCTCCGATTGGCTCATTCCAGAACGTTGACAACGGCCCGAACGAAGAAGCTGATGCGCTGTATCTGATTGAACAACTGGGCAAGCGCGGAATCGCTTACCTGCATATGTCTGAGCCGGACTGGGCTGGCGGCGAGCCGTATTCCGATGCGTTTCGCGAAAAAGTTCGTGCACGTTTCCACGGTCCGATCATTGGTGCGGGTGCCTACACACCTGAAAAAGCAGAAGCACTGATCGAGAAGGGCCTGATCGACGCCGTTGCTTTTGGTCGCGCCTATATCGCAAACCCAGATCTGGTTGCGCGCCTGCAGCGTAAAGCGGAGCTGAATCCGCAACGTGCCGAAAGCTTCTACGGCGGCGGCGCGGAAGGTTACACCGATTATCCTACCCTCTAACGTCACAAACTCCGTTCTGCCATTGATAGCGGCGTAACAACGCCGCTATACTAAAACAACATTTTGAATGTATTAGCCATTTTCGAAGGGGAAAAAGATGCGTTTACTTCATACCATGCTGCGCGTGGGTGACCTGCAGCGTTCCATCGAGTTTTATACCAACGTGCTGGGCATGAAGCTGCTGCGTACCAGCGAAAACCCTGAATACAAATACTCCCTGGCCTTTGTCGGCTACGGCCCTGAAACCAGCGAAGCCGTGATCGAACTGACCTATAACTGGGGTGTCGACAAGTATGAGCTGGGCACTGCCTACGGCCATATCGCCCTGAGCGTAGACAACGCAGCCGAAGCCTGTGAACGTATTCGTCAGAATGGCGGTAACGTCACGCGTGAAGCCGGTCCGGTAAAAGGCGGCACCACCGTAATTGCGTTCGTTGAAGATCCAGACGGTTATAAAATTGAACTGATCGAAGAGAAAGACGCCGGGCGCGGCCTGGGCGACTAACCTCCCCACGGGCGCAGATCGTCTGTGCCCGTAGTTTTATACTCATCATTTTGCCATAATACGCGCTGCAATTTTCCCGTATTAAGAGACCCAGATGTCCGATAACGCTCAACTTTCCGGTCTGTGTGACCGTTTTCGTGGTTTTTATCCTGTCGTCATTGATGTCGAAACCGCAGGGTTCAATGCCAAAACCGATGCGCTGCTTGAGATCGCAGCCATCACACTGAAAATGGATGAACAAGGCTGGCTGATGCCGGACACGACGTTACATTTCCACGTAGAGCCATTTGAAGGCGCGAATTTGCAGCCGGAAGCCCTCGCCTTTAACGGAATTGACCCTAACAATCCGCTACGCGGCGCGGTCAGCGAATATGACGCTCTGCATGCCATCTTTAAAATGGTGCGTAAAGGGATTAAAGACAGCGGCTGCAATCGGGCGATCATGGTGGCGCATAACGCTACGTTCGACCACAGTTTTATGATGGCCGCTGCAGAACGCGCCTCGCTCAAACGTAATCCATTTCATCCGTTCGTCACCTTTGATACTGCAGCCTTAAGCGGCCTGTCTCTGGGGCAAACTGTGTTGTCGAAAGCGTGCCTGGCGGCGGGAATGGAATTTGACGGGACTCAGGCGCACTCGGCGCTGTATGACACCGAACGGACGGCCGTGCTGTTTTGCGAAATTGTTAACCGCTGGAAACGTCTCGGCGGCTGGCCTCTTCCCATGCCTGAAGAGGCATAACGGACCGATAAAAAAAGCGACCATCACGAGGTCGCTTTTTTATTTACGCTGATATTATTCAGCGTCCGGCTCTTCGGTTTTGTATTTCGCCGCTGTTTCTTTAATCAGCTGCTGCAACTCACCGCGCTGGTACATTTCGATCAAAATGTCACAGCCGCCAACCAGCTCGCCATCAACCCACAGCTGCGGGAAGGTTGGCCAATTTGCGTATTTCGGCAGCTCGGCGCGAATATCCGGGTTCTGCAGAATATCAACATAAGCAAAGCGTTCACCACAGGCGGACAGCGCCTGCACAGCCTGAGCGGAGAAACCGCAGCTTGGCAGTTTAGGGGAACCTTTCATGTACAGGAGAATCGGGTTTTCAGCGATCTGGCGCTGGATTTTTTCGATAGTGGTGCTCATTATCTTGCTTCCTTAAACTTCTTTTACGGCAGTAGTCTGACATTGTAGCGGGTCAGACAGGCAACGGAAAATAACATTTTCATTACGCGTTATTATTTTATCCCCTGACGCCAAAAGTTGCATTCACAATCTCATTTATCCCCTTAAAGCCTGTGGATTTGATTATTCGTTCACCAACGCCAACTTTAATTGCTGATTTTTTTTGCGGTCGGTTACGAAACGTAGTTTTAAACAAAAAAGCTATTAACTTTCCCTCTTTCTATAGATTAGAATCATCAAGTTTTGAAAATCACACGCAGGCATGATAGACCTGCCTTACCAGAGGATTGCTCAGTGGCGCGGATAAACCGAATCTCGATCACGCTCTGTGCTTTACTTTTTACTACACTGCCCTTTACGCCCATGGCTCATGCTTCCAAGCAGGCCAGGACGACACCTACCCATTCCCACACCATCAAAACGGTAGATAAAAAGAAAAGCGCAACAACCAGCCAAAAAACAACAAAGACCAGCAAAAAAACGGCGACAAAAACCACCAGCAAAACCAGCACCAAAACCGCTTCCTCTTCTAAACATCGTACTGCCGCTCCGGCAAAGTCGACTAAAACAGTAAACCGTCGTGGTAAAAACACCGCAGCACAAACCGCTGCCGTTACCTGGACTGAAAAATGCACGCCGCGCAAAGGCCATAAGCCGCGCTGTGTAAAAGTGAAAACCACCGCACCAACGACGCTGGCTGACGCGCATAAAGTGAAAGTGCAGAAAGCCACTAAAACCGCCATGTCCACGCTGATGAACCAAATCGGCAAGCCTTATCGCTGGGGCGGCACCTCACCAAGAACCGGGTTTGACTGCAGCGGTCTGGTCTATTACGCCTATAAAGATTTGGTGAAATTCCGCATTCCACGTACAGCGAACGAAATGTATCATCTGCGCGATGCTGCGCCGATTGAACGTGGCGAACTGAAAAATGGCGACCTGGTATTTTTCCGTACCCAGGGGCGTGGAACTGCCGATCACGTTGGCGTTTATGTTGGCAACGGTAAGTTTATTCAGTCACCGCGCAGCGGCCAGGAAATTCAAATCACCTCTCTGAGTGAAGATTACTGGCAGCGCCACTATGTGGGCGCTCGTCGGGTAATGACGCCAAAAACAATTCGTTAAAAACTTACCCTACAGTACATGCTGTAGGGTAAGTTCTTCTTTTGCATAACCTTTCAATTTGCTACCCTATCCTTACTCACAATGAGGCTATTGTGTGTACTCAATATAAATAATAAGGAGAGAAGCAATGTCGTTTGAATTACCTGCATTACCGTATGCCAAAGATGCTCTGGCACCGCACATTTCTGCCGAAACGCTGGAATATCACTATGGCAAACACCATCAAACTTACGTGACTAATCTGAACAACCTGATTAAAGGCACGGCGTTTGAAGGCAAATCACTGGAAGAGATCGTACGTAGCTCTGAAGGCGGTGTATTCAATAACGCAGCACAGGTATGGAACCACACGTTCTACTGGAACTGCCTGGCACCGAACGCAGGTGGCGAACCTACCGGTAAACTGGCCGAAGCAATTGCCGCCTCCTTTGGCAGCTTTGCGGATTTCAAAGCGCAGTTCACCGATGCCGCTATTAAAAACTTCGGTTCTGGCTGGACCTGGCTGGTAAAAGGAACGGATGGCAAACTGGCTATCGTTTCCACCTCCAATGCAGGTACACCGCTGACCACCGACGCGACGCCGCTGATGACCGTTGACGTATGGGAACACGCCTACTACATCGATTATCGCAATGCCCGTCCTGGCTACCTGGAAAACTTCTGGGCGCTGGTGAACTGGGAATTTGTTGCGAAGAACTTCGCAGCATAAAAAAGATGACGCAGAAGGAGAACCCTTCTGCGTTTTAGCATTAATTCGCGGTAGTGAAAGCCTCTTCAGGCTGTTTGCGCGCCGAGATAAAGACCAGCAGCAGCGCAAGCCCCGCCACAATTGCCCCCATCACCGGAACAAAGCTGTAGCCCAACCCACCGGAAATCACCGCCCCACCGGCTGCGGCACCCAGAGCATTCCCCAGATTAAACGCGCCAATGTTGACTGACGATGATAATCCAGGCGCTTCGCTGGCAACACGCATCACGCGCATCTGCAACGGCGGAACGACCGCAAACGTCGCTGCCCCCCAGACCACCATACTAACTGCCGCACCCAGCTCATTACGCGCCAGGAAAGGAATGGCCAGCATAATAACCATCAGCAGCAGTAAAAAGCCTTTCAGCGTACCGTTGACGGAACGGTCAGCCAGTTTGCCACCAAGATAGTTACCGATTGAGAAGCCAACGCCAATCAGCACCAGCATACCGGTCACAAACGCCGGTGTGGCATGGGTGATCGTATGTAACACTGGTGAGATATAGGTATAAAGCGTGAACATCGCCCCGGCTCCCAGAACGGTCGTCAGCAGCGCCGACAGCACCTGCGGACGCATAAGTACCGCCAGTTCGCTACGGACATCCGGGCGCTCTCCCGCCCCACCTTTGGGTAATGAGAAGAACAGGCTGACCATGGCGATGACGCCCAGACCCGCCGTTGCCATAAACGACATACGCCAACCGATGGTTTCACCAAGCCAGGTCGCCGCAGGAACACCGCCGATATTGGCAATGGTCAACCCCATAAACATGGTTGCCACGGCGCTGGCCTGCTTATGTTTGGGTACTACGCTTGCAGCGACAACGGAGCCAAGACCAAAAAATGCCCCATGGTTCAGACTGGTCAAAATACGCGATAACATCAGGGTGGTGTAATCCGGCGAAATAGCCGAAAGCACGTTGCCCAGCGTGAAAATCGCCATCAGGAATATCAACGCATTACGTCGCGCACGATGGGACAGCAGTAATGTCATCAGCGGAGCACCCACCATCACCCCAACCGCATACGCGCTGATTAACATTCCGGCCGCGGGAATCGAGACATCCACACCTTTGGCAATGACGGGCAATAATCCCATTGGCGAAAATTCAGTGGTGCCAATGCCAAACGCGCCGATCGCCAGCGCCAGTAAAGGATAATTGAGTTTCATATTTCGACTCCGTAACGTCGAGCCGGGGCGCGACATAAAATAAGAGTCAAAAGCATGACATTGATCGCAAAATTAATAAAGTTAACAAAATTGCAAAAGACTTTTGCTTATTCGCAAACAATCGACGGGAAAGGCAAGCGGAAAGGATGAGGGAGAGCGAACTCCCTCGGGGGAAATCAATGCAGCGCTGCGGTCAGGCCACCCGCGACGATCAAACCCAGAACAATAATGGTAGTCACTAACGAAAATTTCAGATCGGTGCTCATCAAGTTTTCTCCTTTTTATTCCCACACAAAAAGTGATATTGCGCATTTTTACACACTTGAAAGCAAAAATCTCTCACGATTTATATTGATAACTGCTTTTAACTCTTCCCCTTTTCGTTAAGATCAGACAAAATTCCACGCTTACTTGATTAGCGTACCGGCCATTGACCCCTTCCTGACGTTCCGTGTCGTTTTCCCGGCGTGCCGCAACCCTTACGTTGCGCTAAGGGTGTGTTAAGGCAAACGTTTACCTGGAGTATTCTCAGGAGCTTAGGATATGGTCTGGAGTGAGATGTAATGGCAACAATTAAAGATGTAGCGAAGCGAGCAAACGTTTCCACTACAACCGTATCACACGTAATTAACAAGACGCGCTTTGTCGCGGAAGAAACGCGTAATGCTGTCTGGGCGGCGATCAAAGAGCTGCACTATTCTCCGAGCGCCGTGGCGCGCAGCCTGAAGGTGAATCACACCAAGTCTATTGGCTTGCTGGCCACCAGCAGCGAAGCGGCCTATTTCGCTGAAATTATCGAAGCCGTTGAGAAAAACTGTTTCCAGAAAGGCTATACCCTGATTCTGGGTAACGCATGGAACAGTCTCGAAAAACAGCAGGCTTATCTGTCAATGATGGCGCAAAAGCGCGTTGATGGTCTGCTGGTGATGTGTTCTGAGTATCCGGAGTCGCTGCTTTCGATGCTCGAAGAGTACCGCCATATTCCGATGGTCGTCATGGACTGGGGCGAAGCTAAAGCCGACTTTACCGATACGGTCATTGATAACGCCTTCGAAGGCGGTTACATGGCGGGTCGGTATCTGGTAGAACGCGGTCATCGTGAGATTGGCGTGATCCCAGGCCCAATGGAGCGTAATACCGGAGCCGGGCGTCTGGCAGGCTTTATGAAAGCGATGGAAGAAGCGCTGATTAAAGTTCCTGAAAACTGGATTGTGCAGGGCGATTTTGAGCCTGAATCGGGCTATCGCGCCATGCAGCAAATTCTGTCACAGTCGCATCGTCCGACCGCCGTCTTCTGCGGTGGCGATATCATGGCGATGGGTGCGCTGTGCGCCGCTGACGAGATGGGACTGCGCGTACCGCAGGATGTCTCGCTCATCGGTTACGACAACGTGCGCAACGCCCGCTTCTTCACGCCGGCTCTGACGACCATTCACCAGCCTAAAGATTCACTGGGGGAAACGGCCTTCAACATGCTGTTAGACCGTATCGTGAATAAACGTGAAGAGTCGCAGTCTATCGAGGTTCATCCGCGCCTGGTAGAACGCCGTTCCGTTGCCGACGGCCCGTTCCGCGATTACCGTCGTTAAGACTGTGGTGCGGGAGCCTCATCGGGCTCCCGCAACCATTCCTTATTCAGCGTTTCACTATCCCCTAAATAGTCCAGCAGCCAGCTCAATGCCGGCGATGTATCGTTCTGTTGCCATGTCAGGCAACATGCGGCATCAGGAAATGGATTCTCCAGCTGTAGCGCGACCCATTTGCCGCTATCAATCCACGGTTTGGCAAAATGCGTCGGTACCATGCCCACGCACAGACCTGCAGATAAACAGGTAGCAGAAGATTCCCAGTCAGGCACCACAACGCGCTTTTGGTTATCCAGCAGCCAGGTAATACGCTTAGGAAGCGTACGCGACGTGTCTTCACGCACCAGCGACGGCCAGTTGCGCAACGTATCGTCGCTTAGCGGTCCGGGCATTGACGCCAACGGATGATGGCTTGCCACCACGCAGCTCCAGCTCAGCATTCCCATGTCGCGGAAGGTATAGCGTCCCCCCACCGGAATCGCCTGCGTGGCGCCGATTGCCAGCTCAACGCGCCCATCGGACAGCGCATCCCAGACACCGTTAAACACCTCCTGGAAAACCAGCAGTTCGACATCATCAAAATGACGATAGAAATCCACGATCATCTGTCGGGTACGATCCGGGCGGACAATGTTATCTACCGCGATCGCCAACTGCCCGCGCCAGCCGTTGGCAATTTGCTGACATTGCTGGCGGGTGATCTGCATTTTTTTGATAACAGAGCGGCCTTCTTTGAGAAACCATGCACCGGCAGGCGTCAATTCCACATCCCGATGGCGTCGCTCAAAAAGCGGCACCGCCAGCCACTCTTCCAGTTGACGCACGGTGTAGCTTACCGCCGAGGGTACGCGGTGCAACTCCTGCGCGGCCGAACTAAAGCTACCGTTACGCGCAACCGCATCCACAACTTCAAGTGAATATTCCGACCACATATTCTGCCCACAAAAAATTTGAAATCAGTAAGCAAATATTAGCGTTTCACAGCAAGAATTACACTCACTACACTCAGCGGCATTGTTCTACTGCTAAAAAAAGAGAAATGATGATGCAACCTGGGAAAGGATTTTTAGTCTGGCTGGCGGGTCTTAGCGTACTCGGCTTTCTGGCAACGGATATGTATCTGCCCGCCTTCGCCGCAATTCAGTCCGATCTGCAGACACCTGCATCTGCCGTCAGCGCCAGCCTTAGCTTATTCTTAGCGGGTTTTGCCGTCGCGCAACTTCTGTGGGGGCCGCTCTCTGACCATTATGGCCGCAAGCCAGTTTTGCTTCTGGGTTTATCCATCTTCGCGCTGGGCAGTTTGGGCATGCTGTGGGTTGAAAATGCCACCGGTCTGCTGGTACTGCGCTTTGTTCAGGCCGTTGGCGTTTGTGCGGCATCGGTTATCTGGCAGGCGCTGGTCACCGATTATTATCCTTCACAAAAAGTAAACCGCATCTTTGCCACCATTATGCCATTGGTCGGGTTATCCCCGGCATTAGCGCCGTTATTAGGCAGTTGGATCCTGGTACATTTTTCCTGGCAGGCCATTTTCGCCACCCTGTTTGCCATTACTCTAATCCTGATGCTTCCGGCTCTGCGCTTAAAACCAACAGCTAAAGCACGCGACGACAGCCAGGATAAACTGACTTTCGCTACCCTGTTGCGCTCAAAAGTTTACCGCGGAAACGTGCTGATTTATGCCGCCTGCTCCGCGAGCTTCTTCGCGTGGCTGACGGGTTCCCCGTTCATCCTCAGCGAAATGGGCTACAGTCCGGCGGTGATTGGCCTGAGCTATGTTCCACAAACCATCGCTTTCTTAATTGGTGGTTACGGCTGCCGCGCTGCGCTGCAAAAATGGCAGGGCCGTCAGTTGCTGCCCTGGTTACTCATTCTGTATGCCTTTAGCGTAGTGGCCACCTGGGCAACCGGCTTTATTCACCATGTTGCGCTGGCTGAAATCCTCATCCCATTCTGCGTTATGGCGATTGCCAATGGAGCAATCTACCCTATTGTTGTGGCTCAGGCGTTACGTCCTTTCCCACAGGCTACGGGACGCGCAGCGGCATTGCAGAACACACTGCAACTGGGTTTATGCTTCCTGGCAAGCCTTGTGGTTTCCTGGTTGATCGCCACCCCGCTGCTCACCACCACCAGCGTGATGCTGACAACGGTGCTGCTGGCGGCCGCGGGTTACAAAATGCAATCGCAGAAGGCTAACGCCCCGCACACAGATGATCGGGCGCAAATTGCCCACGGTGAGTCTCACTAGTAATCACCCTTGATAATTGATTAGCCTGCTAATATTTATTGGTTGAATCGTCAAAAATTCAGGCCTATACTGATTTCCAGTTGTTAAAAAAACGATAATTGTTATGTGTTAACGGGGACAAGAACGTTCCCGTTTTCCCATGGATGGTCTTTTCGGCAAGGGTTCCTCCCTTCCTCTGTTCTACGTCGGATTATAGATTCGCGGATTAATTCCGTGAGAGTTCTCACAAAGCCCAAAAAAGCGTCTACGCTATTTTAAGGTTCTGATCACCGACCAGTGATGGAGAAGCTATGAGTTCATCGTGTATAGAAGACGTCAGCGTACCGGATGATGACTGGTACCGCATCACCAATGAATTATTAAGCCGTGCAGGTATTACCATTAATGGTCCGGCACCGGCAGATATTCGCGTAACGAACCCCGATTTTTTCAAACGCGTACTGCAGGAAGGATCGTTAGGGTTGGGCGAAAGTTATATGGATGGCTGGTGGGAATGCGACCGGCTGGACATGTTTTTTTGTAAAGTCCTGCGCGCCGGTCTTGAAAACCAACTCCCCCGCCACTTTAAAGATACGCTCCGTATCGCCACGGCTCGCCTGTTCAATTTACAGACCAAAAAACGTGCGTGGGTCGTCGGCAAAGAACACTACGATTTGGGCAACGATCTCTTTACCCGCATGCTGGACCCTTATATGCAGTATTCCTGCGCCTACTGGAAAGATGCCGATACCCTGGAATCTGCCCAACAGGCGAAGCTAAAAATGATTGCCGAAAAACTGCAGTTGAAGCCAGGCATGCGGGTGCTCGATATTGGCTGCGGCTGGGGCGGCTTATCCCAGTTTATGGCGTCACAATATGGCGTTAGCGTGGTGGGCGTGACCGTTTCGGCAGAACAGCAGAAAATGGCGCAGGCGCGTTGTGCGGGGCTGGATGTCACAATTTTGCTGCAGGATTATCGCGACCTGAACGACAAATTTGATCGCATTGTCTCCGTTGGCATGTTTGAGCATGTGGGGCCGAAGAACTACGCGACTTATTTTGAAGTGGTTGATCGTAATTTAAAACCCGACGGTCTCTTTTTGCTGCATAGCATCGGCTCCAAAAAGACCGACAATAACGTTGATCCGTGGATCAATAAATATATCTTCCCGAACGGCTGTTTACCGTCAGTTCGCCAGATTGCCAACGCCAGCGAGCCGCATTTTGTGATGGAAGACTGGCATAATTTTGGCGCGGATTACGATACAACGTTGATGGCCTGGCACGAGCGTTTCATGAGATCCTGGCCTGAAATCGCCGATAACTATACCGAACGCTTTAAACGGATGTTCAGCTATTACCTGAACGCCTGCGCCGGTGCGTTTCGTGCTCGCGACATCCAGCTGTGGCAGGTGGTTTTTTCCCGCGGCGTTGAACACGGCCTGCGCGTTCCCCGCTAATCGTTATCACCCCCGTGCCAACGGGGGTTTTACACTCTGGCTTAGGCTCCCGCCTCACCCGTTACGTTACTGATGGCGCTTTCACGCGCCGCCAGTACGCGCTCAACGGTATCAACCACCGCCTGGGTTTGAGGATCGATTTCGATATTGACCCGCGCGCCTAACTTTTTCTTACCCAGCGTCGTACGTTCCAGCGTTTCCGGGATCAAATGCACACAGAAACGCGTCGGTGTCACCTCACCGACCGTCAGACTGATGCCATCAATTCCGATAAATCCTTTGTACAAGATGTATTTCATCAGCGACGGATCCTGAACTTTAAACCACACCTGGCGGTTGTTCTCCGAGGTCAGAATTTTCGACACTTCGGCGGTCGTCATAATATGGCCCGACATTAAATGTCCGCCAATTTCATCACTGAATTTTGCCGCTCTCTCAACGTTGACCAAATCCCCAACCTTCAGGTCACCCAGATTGGTGATACGCAGCGTTTCTTTCATCAGATCAAAGCTTATCTGGTTACCGTTGATTTCGGTTACCGTCAGGCAGCACCCATTGTGGGCAACCGATGCGCCGGTCTCCAGCGCATCCAACATATATTCAGGTAACTCCACAACATGCGTACGAAAATTTGGTTTTTCATCAATGGACACAAGTTTCGCGGTGCCCTGCACAATACCCGTAAACATACTTCTAACTCCTGAACTGAATTAAGACATCTCTGCACAGCACAATAGCAGGTGGAAATTCAGGTTGCCAGCAATGCGCCGCTACTGCCTGTTTTTTCACTGGAGAATTACGTATTCCTCGCTACAATAGACTGAAATTTCCCCTGCTTTTTCTCCTTGCTGCCATATAAGGCGGCTTTTTTAGTCTCTCAAATAACAACAATATAGTGGTGTACACGTGCAAAAGTATGTAAGTGAAGCGCGTCAGTTATTAGCTCTGGCAATTCCAGTGATTCTTGCGCAAATCGCTCAAACCGCAATGGGATTCGTTGATACCGTCATGGCGGGCGGATACAGCGCCACGGACATGGCGGCCGTCGCCATTGGCACATCTATTTGGTTGCCGGCCATTTTGTTTGGTCACGGACTGCTGCTGGCCTTGACGCCAGTGATTGCGCAACTCAATGGTTCAGGGCGCCGCGATCGTATCGCCCATCAAATACGCCAGGGTTTCTGGCTGGCGGGCAGCGTCTCCATTCTGATTATGATCGTGCTCTGGAACGCGGGATACATTATTCGCTCCATGCATAATATCGACCCGGCGCTGGCAGATAAAGCCGTCGGCTACCTGCGCGCGTTGCTGTGGGGCGCGCCGGGGTATTTGTTCTTCCAGGTAGCCCGTAACCAGTGTGAAGGTCTGGCCAAAACCAAACCGGCGATGGTGATGGGGTTTCTCGGCCTGCTGGTGAACATTCCTGTTAACTATGTTTTCATTTATGGGCATTTTGGCATGCCGGAACTTGGCGGCGTGGGCTGCGGCGTGGCAACGGCGGCGGTTTACTGGGTGATGTTTATCGCCATGCTGTCATACGTTAAACGCGCACGCTCGATGCGTGATATCCGTAATGAGCGTGGTTTCCAGAAACCGGACACCGCCGTAATGAAGCGTCTGGTACAGCTGGGTTTACCTATCGCGCTGGCGTTATTTTTCGAAGTGACGCTGTTTGCTGTGGTGGCGCTGCTGGTTTCCCCGCTGGGGATTGTCGACGTGGCCGGACACCAGATCGCGCTCAACTTCAGCTCGTTAATGTTCGTCCTGCCGATGTCTCTGGCTGCAGCCGTCACCATTCGAGTCGGTTATCGTCTGGGCCAGGGTTCCACGCTGGATGCGCAAACCGCAGCCAGAACAGGTCTGGGCGTCGGCGTCTGCATGGCGGTTGTGACGGCGATTTTCACCGTAACATTCCGTGAGCACATTGCCCTGCTCTACAACAATAACCCGGAAGTTGTCGCTCTGGCAGCGCAGCTCATGTTACTGGCCGCGGTGTATCAAATATCGGACTCTATCCAGGTTATTGGCAGCGGTATCCTACGTGGTTATAAAGATACGCGTTCCATTTTCTTTATTACCTTTACGGCATACTGGGTACTGGGTCTGCCGAGCGGTTATATTCTGGCGCTGACCGATCTGGTGGTTGACCGGATGGGACCGGCAGGATTCTGGATGGGCTTTATTATCGGCCTGACCTCTGCGGCAGTGTTGATGATGTTGCGGATGCGTTTTCTTCAGCGCCAGCCGTCAGCGGTTATTTTACAACGCGCCGCACGATAATCCCCAAATAGCCGCCATCTGGCGGCTTTTTTATATTCTCAAAACGGGCTGGCGTTTTGGGTCGTCATCCATTCCTGACTGACCGGATGCCTGAAATGCAGTTCACTGGCATGCAGCATCAGTCTCGACGTCCGTTCGGTGCCTGGCAGCAGACGCCCACCATATAAATCGCACCCCAAAATGGGATGCCCCAACTGCTGACAGTGGATCCGCAACTGGTGGGTACGCCCGGTTTCAGGTGTCAGCCGTACCCGCGTCAAAGCGAGTAACGCCCCATCTTGCTGGCGATGATGAAAACGCTCAATAACCTGATAGCGCGAGCGCGCGGGTTTACCGTTAATGGCGCAAATCGACATCAGTGGAAACAGCGCCGGGTCTTTGGCAATCGCTGCATCTATAACGCCTTCATCGTTTTTCAGATGCCCGCACAACAACGCACTATACACCTTGCTTACCGCGCGCTGACTGAACTGCTGGCAAAGCGCGGCGTTGATAGCCTTGTTACGGGCAATCACCATCAGCCCTGACGTCCCAAAATCAAGCCGATGTACCAGCGTACAGCCGGGGTAAATCTGTACCAGCCGGTGATGTACCGAATCGAGATTCTGCGGGTTTTTCCCCGACAAACTAAGCAGTCCGGTGGGTTTATTGATAAGCACCAGATGCTCGTCCTGATAGAGGATCGCTATCTCCTCATGACAAGGCGGGGCAATAAAGGTATCGAGGATCGTAGACATGAGCGGCCAGGATGAAGTGTGGAAACGGATGATAGCGAATTTTTACCACACTAGCGAATCAGGGCGCTTAACCAATGACAATCATTGCATGATAGAGTGTGGGATATCCTGAGTGCGATGAGAGGGTTACACCGTGCAACAAATCGATTTCTACATGGTAGATGCCTTTACCACTACGACGTTTGGCGGTAATGCCGCAGCAGTATGCCCGCTCGATGACTGGTTGCCCGATGAAATATTATTAAAAATGTCGCAGCAGCATAACCAGTCGGAAACCGCTTTTTTTGTCGCCAATGAGAATGGCTTCGAGCTGCGTTGGTTTACCACGCAAGGCGAAATTAATCTGTGTGGGCATGCCACGCTTGCCGCCGCACATGTCATCTTTGAACATCTGGATTACCCGGAAGCGACCATCCATTTTGCCACCCGTTTTGTGGGTCCACTGACGGTCACGCGCAGCGGTGATTGGCTGACGCTTGATTTTCCTGCCTGGCAAAGCGAACCTGCCGAACCGCCCGCCTTACTGCTGGAAACATTGGGCATCACCGAATATAAAGAAGTGCGCGTCGCGCGCGATTACATGGTCGTGATGGAGAATCAACAGCAGGTTGAGGCTGTGCGCCCGAATATCCACGCCATGATTCCCCTCGGGAAAATGGTATGTATCACCGCGCCGGGTGACGGGGAATACGATTTCGTCAGCCGTTTCTTCTGCCCGGGTGAAGCAGTCGCAGAAGACCCGGTCACCGGTTCGACGCATAGCATGCTGATTCCTTACTGGGCTGCAAAACTGAATAAACCGCAGATGCTGGCGCGCCAGGTCTCTGAACGCGGCGGCGATTTACGCTGCCAACTGACAGGAACGCGTGTTTATATTGGTGGACAAGCAGTAACTTATCTGACGGGTAAGGTGCTGTTACGCTAGCAGCCTTACCCGAATTAACCAATCCATGGAGGATTTATGGCGAACAAACTCGTGCAGATACACTTTGATTTTCCTGGTCCGTTTGGCGCTGAGATGTCACATCAGCTTGTTGAACTGGCCGAATCCATCAACCAGGAGCCGGGTTTCATCTGGAAAATCTGGACCGAGAACGCAGCAAACCACGAAGCGGGTGGCATCTACCTGTTTCAGGATGAAAACAGCGCTCTGGCCTATATCAAAAAACACACGGCTCGCCTGAAGCACCTGGGTGTGGAAGACGTGACGTGCAAAATCTTCGATATCAATGAACCGTTAAGTAAGATTAACCACGGCCATATCGGCTAATTTTTGGCTTTAACGCCCCGCCCCGGGGCGCTTCTTCACTCCCCTGCTTTACCCTCATCAAAAGCGTTCCCCCTCTTTCACCGCGCCAGGATAGCTATATAACGTGGGTCACGTTTGCCATAGTTCACAAAATCATCATCTGTGAAAACTATCACTAGCCGAACGCGGTATGAAAGCGTATAAAATAATACAAACAGTATTATTTTATACAAAATGAATTACCACTAACTACAGGAGATTCTCTTATGTCCGTGGACATTACATTGAACTCATCTGCAGGAGGTTTTCCGCCTGCAGGTCATTACTCACACAGTACAACGGCTGGCGGATTCGTCTTCATTTCTGGTCAGTTGCCGGTCACAAGTGATGGCGAAAAAAAAACCGAGGCCTCTTTTGAAGAACAGACGCGGCTGGTACTGCAGAATATTGATGCCTGCCTGGCTGGCGCAGGGGTTTCTCGACAGCACCTGGTGTCAGTACGCGTCTATGTAACAGATATCAACCAATGGCCAACGTTTAACAAAATCTATGGGGAGTGGATCGGTGATTTCCGGCCCTCCCGCGCGGTAGCGGGCGTTGCAGAACTTCATTATGGTTTCGCGCTGGAAGTTGAAGCTATAGCCCTGGCCCCACAAGCATGACGTTTAACGACATACAGGTGAACAACAATGACTGAGATGACACTGCCTGATTATAACGATGTTGCCGCCGCGGCAGAGCGCATCGCCGACTATGCCAACAAAACGCCGGTGATGACCTCCCGAACGGTTAATGACGAATTTGGTGCTGAAGTTTTCTTCAAGTGCGAAAACTTCCAGAGAATGGGCGCGTTTAAATTTCGCGGAGCCATGAATGCGTTACGCCAGTTCACGCCAGAACAACGCGCTGCGGGCGTCGTCACCTTTTCGTCCGGCAACCATGCGCAGGCCATTGCCCTGTCGGCAAAATTGTTGGGGATCCCGGCGACGATTATCATGCCGCATGATGCCCCGGCGGCTAAAGTTGCAGCCACAAAAGGTTATGGTGGAAATGTGGTGATTTACGATCGCTATACCGAAGATCGTGAAAAAATCGGACGGGAGCTGGCAGAGAAACAAGGATTGACGCTGATCCCGCCATACGACCATCCGCACGTGATTGCGGGCCAGGGTACCGCCACAAAAGAGCTGATTGAAGAAGTGGGTCAGCTAGACGTTCTTTTCGTGTGTCTGGGCGGTGGCGGCCTGCTTTCGGGCTCCTCACTGGCAGCCAGACATCTGTCACCTGACTGCATCATCTATGGTGTCGAGCCGGAGGCAGGAAACGATGGTCAACAATCGTTTCGCAGCGGAAAGATTGTTCATATCGATACGCCGAAAACCATTGCTGACGGTGCTCAGACCCAACATCTCGGGAATATTACGTTTCCGATTATCCAGCAAAATGTGCACGATATTCTGACTGTCTCAGACGATGAATTAGTCGCCTCGATGAAATTTATCGCTGAGCGAATGAAAATTGTCGTGGAGCCGACTGGCTGTCTGGGTTTTGCCGCCGCCAGAGCGCGCAAAGCTGAACTTCGCGGCAAAAAAATCGGCATTATCATCAGCGGCGGGAACGTGGATATCAGCCGCTACAGTGAATTCCTTGCCGGGTAATCAAGAAGGTATCTGCCATGCGGATACCTTATTACCGTCTGAACACTCGCGTCTGGAAAAGCGAACCCTGCTCACTGTAAACTGCCCGCAATTATGGCAACAGGCATCACCGCAGGAGACTGGCATGCCAAAAACCGATAACAACTCACTTCTCAGCCAAATTGACACTATCGCCAGGGGCTTGAGCGAGACCTTCTCTCCGTTTTGCGAAGTGGTGGTTCATGATCTCAAAAATCCTGAACATGCCATTTTATCCATCCATAATAACCTGTCCGGGCGAGAACCCGGCCAACCGGCAACAGAACTGGGTCTGGCGCGAATCGCATCGCCTGAATTTCCCAGCATTATTGCCAACTACAGCAACCAGTTTGCCGATGGCCGCCCGGTGAAAAGTACCTCCATCGGCATCAAGGATGACGAAGGCAAATACGTAGCAGCACTCTGTCTGAACGTGGATATGACGCTGTTTCGTGGCATGCAGAGTGCCCTTGCGCGTTTTACTGAAACCGCGGACTCCCCCATTAAGGAACATATCGATCCCGGCAGTAACGAAGTCATCCGCCAGCGTATCGATGACTTTGCCGCTAAATGCGCAACGACGGCCCGCGCCCTGAAACCTGAAGACCGTAAACGACTGATTCAACAATTACGCAAAGACGGTTTGCTGAACGTACGAAAATCTATGGACACAGTGGCGCAGCATCTGGGCGTCTCCAGAGCAACCGCGTATCTGTATGCCCGCCAGTCGGCTCAGGCTGGCGAATAAACCCGGTTATGCGGCGCTCAGCAAGGTATATCCGCCTGGCTCAGGCAGCAAGCCAGCGCGGCATATTCCCCCAATCGCGGTGCATCCAGCCATTGATAAGTTCATTAAGTTGCTGACGATCCCGTAGGTGATTTTGCATATTTTGAATTCCTGATAATTGACTATTTTTGAACGTCTGCTACGCCTGTGTAATCTAATCCCGGGAATAGGCAAAAGTTTGATTTATTCAACAAGGTTACCCGCCGATAAAACAACGATTCCCTGTCGCTGCACAAAAAAATAAACCTTTATGATCGTGTGATTTTTTAACAACCACAGAGTGAGTGTTTTTTGTACAGACACAACAAAAATCACCGTCCGTTAATAACAGACTTCGCCTGATTTAATAAATATTCATAACCATTAAGCATGACAACCCATTGATTTAAATGAATTAAAATACAAATGGCTTCACATCACCAATAATAGACAGGCGGAATATATAAATAGCGTGATATCTAAATTATAATTCTTTTACATCCGGCTGATTGGTGAGGTTAGAATGCGGTTAATAGTCATGTTGGTAAGCGTTGTGCTCTCCACCCAGCTTTGGGCGGGTGAACTTTCCAGGCCCACCGGTAAAGTTCTTTTAACGTTATCCGGTAATATTGAAAATACAAATGAAGACGGGAAAGCGGTTTTTGATACCGCCAGCCTTGAGAAGCTGGGCATGGTAAGTTTTCAGACCACCTCCCCCTGGTATAATGGACGTACGACCTTTACGGGTATTCCACTACAAAAACTCATGGATTATGTTGGAGCGAGCGGCTCCGTTGTAAAGGTTACTGCGCTTAATGACTACACCACCGTTATCCCTCTCAGTGATTTCAAAAAATACAATGCCATCCTTGCTTTAAAAATCAACGGAAAATATATGCGCATCCGTGATAAGGGCCCATTATTCATTGTGTACCCCTATGACAGCATGCCGGAACTAAATAATCAGATTTATTATTCAAGGTCTGCATGGCAGGTCAGTAGTATGGATATTGAGTAAGCGTTCAGAGGAACATCATGAACAGAATACTGGCTGGCATCATCTTTTTTCTTTTTATATCGACCGGATATATCTCTTTCCTCGTACATGAAAGGCAACAAGAGCTACAGAAACTGACTCACTACACCGATTCCTGGTCTGCCGCTCAGTTGGTATCACAATATTACCGATTTGAATCGTTGCTTGGTCTTTACACTATCGATGATACGATGAATCTTGATGATGTACGCATGCGTCTCGACATTATGCTCAGCCAGAGTGATTTGATAAAAGAAGGTGATTTGGGGCGCTACATAGAAAGCAATATTGCCCACCGTGAGCTAGCGGAAACACTTGAAAATATCCTTAGTTATCTGGATGATAATCTCGAAAAAATGAACCGTCCAGCACTCCAGGCGTATCTGAAAAAAATGCATACCCTGGATGCACAACTTGGCCGTCTTTCATCCGGCGCATTAAACAAAGATGTAAACTCGATTAATAACGCCAACCAAAAAATTCAAACGCTGTACTATATTTACTCAACGACATCTGTACTGCTAATAATACTGAGTGCGATTCTGGGTGTGCTCATTTTTTATCAAAACAGAAATATTCTGCGAGCGCACCTTCAGGTCAAGAGTCTTGCCGAAGAACTGCAAAAATCGAAGGAAAAGCTACAAATTCAGAATGCCAAACTGGAATATGACGTCTACCATGACTCGCTCACCGAGATGAATAACCGCCAGCTATTCTGGAGCGATTTAAATAAAACAATCGAAATGGCAGAGAAAAATAACGATGCTGTGACTGTGATGTTGTTTGATTTAGATCGATTCAAAGAGGTCAATGATACGTATGGTCATGATGCCGGTGATATGTTACTGCGCCAGATATCCGATCGTCTGATTTCGACAAGCCTTACGTCGGATACGCTGTATCGCTTAGGCGGGGATGAGTTTGCGTTTCTCTCAAGTGGCCTGACAGAAGGTCGGGCCGTGTCGCGAGCCCAGAAAATATGTGAGTTTATCAGCCAGCCCTACACCATTTACAACACAATTATCAACATAACTACCTGTGTTGGCATTGTTATCTCAGAAAATGAGCGTCGCTCCGACTATCTTTATAAATTTGCCGATCTGGCCCTTTATGAAGCCAAAAATGAAGGCTCTGGCAAAATAAAAGTCTTCCGGCAACGAATGTTAGAAAAATTGCAGGAAAGCAGAACGCTTGAGCATGATATGGCATTAGCAATAGTGAACAAAGAGTTCGTGGTGTATTACCAGCCTATTGTCGATTCTTTCAGTCAGAAAATATACAGCTATGAGGCGCTTATTCGTTGGGTCCATCCTCTCAAGGGCCTCCTGTCGCCGGATAGCTTTATTCCTGTTGCTGAAAAAACAGGGATGATTAATGAGATGGGGAAAGCGGTGCTGGAAATTGCCTGCAGGGAAGCCGCGGGTTGGGCGGTTCCGGCTAAAATTTCAGTCAATGTCTCCCCTGTCCAGCTAAGCAGCAAGGCCTTTGCAGGAATCGTGTTAACCATTCTGAAAGAAACTGGACTTCCACCTGACCGCCTCGAACTGGAAGTGACTGAATCCTCTCTCTTTACCGAGAGTGCTACACCGATAAATACGCTTAATAAGCTCCGGGCCCTGGGGGTAAAAATCTCCATCGATGATTTTGGTACCGGATACTCTTCTCTTTCGCGCCTCAGCAGACTGGCCTTCGATAAAATCAAAATAGACAAGTCCTTTGTGCATTCGATATCTACGCAGGAAGACGCCCTGACTATCATCAAACTGATCACGGGTATGGCGAAATCTCTCAATATGAAGGCTGTTGCAGAAGGTGTTGAAACGCAGGAGCAACTGGCAAGACTTCAGGCTCTGGGCTGCGATTTCGCGCAAGGATATCTGTTTGGCAAACCTCAGCCTTGTATCGATGAAGAAATCAGAAACGGTTAAATCGCGGCCGGCACATTTGCCCGTGGGTGCAGGGCCGCATTTTTATCATCGATTACACACCGTGAAAATTATCCCTGCTTAAACGCATCAGAAAACGGCAGGGATAACCTTCGCGAACAACGGATATTTCTGCCCCAGATTTACTCGCTATCAGGCTAATTAATCATTAACCGTAGGGCTAAATCCTTCGGATAAGGATCAAAATAGTTCTGGGTAAGCAAATAGCTGTCTGGGTATTCAGCAAGGTAGTGCTTGAGCAGAGTCAGTGGCGCCAATATTGGCAGCAGTCCGCCGCTATAGTTGAGGATAACGTCACGCAACTCTCCGCGCTGGCGGGTGTTCAACCGATCGCGGAAGTAGCCCTGAATATGCATCAGTACGTTGGTGTGATTTTTCCGTGAGGCGGGCTTTTTGAGGATCGCCATTAGCTTTTCGCGATATACCACGAAAAAAGCGTCCAAATCATCCCACTGATGGAGCGAGGCGACAAAAGGGCCAATATCCCGGTAACCCGCCTGGTGATGAGCCAAAAGCTGGAGCTTATAGCGGCTGTGGAAGTTGAGTAAACCGTGGCGAGTAAGACCAGAGGCTCGCAGCATATTAAGCTCATGTAACGCGAACACTCGCTCGACAAAGTTCTCCCTCAGCACCGGATCGTGCAAGCGGCCATCTTCTTCGACCGGCAACCACGGGTAGGTTTCCATTAAGGTGCCGGTAAACAGACCGGTTCCCTCTTTTCGCCCGCGATTTCCCTTTTCGTCATACAGCCTCACTCTATCCATTCCGCAGCTCGGTGATTTAGCACAGACGATAAAACCCGACAGACCGCCAAGCCCATTGATATATGAAGCGGTGAAATCGGACATTTTATCGGTTACATCCTCACCAGGCGCATGGCTAAAACACATGCGGATATTCCCCTGGGCGGTTTGAACCAAACGCAACGCGGGGCGTGGTACAGGCAAACCGATGGACATCTCCGGGCAGACAGGTTTAAAAGTCACCCACTGAGCCAGCTCGTCCATCACAAATCCCATCCGTTTATGCCCGCCGTCAAATCGCACGGCTGAGCCGGTTAAACATCCACTAATCCCGATGACAGGTTGAGTGTTCATAACGCCCCCTCTTTTTTGACGCCCATTTTCGGGAAGAAAAGTATGACTGTTTCACTAATAAATCATAGCGTACGTTATTTATCTGTCGCAGGCTCCCTACGAAAAACAGGTTAACCAATTTAAGTAAATATGCGCAGCGAAAGTTGGTAATTCCCCTGAACGGTTCTATAGTCGGGACTGCTTCTCATTACAGGGTTCACTAATGCGATTTAACGGACTGACTAAAGGTTTCTTCATTTTCATACTTGCCCTTGTGACCTGGGCGTTCTTCGATGTGTTGTCTCCCTATTTCTCTGCCATTTTGTGGGCCGCAATCTTAACCACCATCTTTAACCCGGTGAAAAACAGACTGCGCAGCGCGCTTGGCGAACGTAACGGGCTGGCGTCACTGCTCACCATCGGCATCATCTGTCTGATTGTTTTTATCCCACTGATGGTGATCTTCTCCTCGTTGGCTATTGAGCTGAACGTGGTGTATGCCAAATTACAACAAAACGACACTCAGTTCCCGGAAGTGGTCACCGCCATTATTTCGTATCTTCCTGACTGGGCCAGAGGATTCCTCGCAGAACATAATCTGGATAACGTCGCGCAGATCCAGAAAAAACTGTCCGACGTTGTACTGCAGGGTGGACAGTACCTCGCCGGCAGCGCGTTCCTGATTGGTAAGGGGACATTCGGCTTTGCTATTAGCTTTGGCATCATGTTGTATCTGCTGTTTTTCTTACTGAAGGACGGGCCGTACCTGGTGCGCCAGATTCTGGACTCATTACCGCTTTCTGATTTTGCCAAACAGCACCTGTTTGCCAAATTCGTCGGCGTGACGCGGGCAACGGTCAAGGGCACAGCGGTCGTGGCGTTGGTTCAGGGTATTCTTGGCGGCATCGCGTTTGCAATTGTCGACATCGACGGCAGCGTTCTGTGGGGCGCGCTGATGGCGTTTCTCTCCCTCGTGCCCGCGGTCGGCTCAGCGATCGTCTGGGTACCTGCGGCAATATTCCTCTTCGCCACGCACCAGCTTTGGCAAGGGCTGTTTATCGTTGGCTTCTTCGTGATTATCGTCGGGCTGGTGGACAATATCCTGCGCCCGCTGCTGGTGGGTAAAGACACCAAAATGCCGGATTATCTGATTCTGATTTCCACTCTCGGCGGAATGGAGATCTACGGCATTAACGGCTTTGTGATTGGCCCCCTGATTGCCGCACTGTTCATTACCTGCTGGAACCTGTTTTCCGGGCGCGATCATGAAGGTAACGTGGAAGGAATCGACGAAGCCTTTATGGAAGAAGGAAAAAATCCTCCAGATTTATGATGGCAGGACGATAACAGAAGGCGGTCCTGAGACCGCCTTTTTTATTTTCACGCAAAATCATACGTTTCCTATAATTTCAATCATGCTTATTCATTAATCGTCGCAGAAGGAACTAATCAGTGCGAATTGCCACAATCACCAACTGGGCCTACAGCGCGACGGTGTGTCTGACCATTGCCTCCGGCGTTGTCATGTTGATGGCCTCCAGCGCCGATAACATCGAACGCCAGGTGGTGGAGCAGCGTTATCAATTCGATCAACTGACCGAAGAAGTCGAGCTCGATGCCTGGTCGCTGTCCAGTCTGGCACGCGAATATGTTATTGCAAAAGACCCGGAAGCGCTTAACGCCTACCGCCAGAAAGAAGCGTCGCTGAAAGCCGTTGAACAGCGGCTGTCGAAACTAAAAGACATTGGGGCGACGGATGAAGAGCTGGCGCTATTGCATGAAGGGCTGCAGATTGTTGATACCCTGCAGGATGAGCAAGCTGCGGCGCTTGCCAGCGTCGCGCGCGGAGAAGAGTCGCAGGCCATCGCCCTGCTGTATGGCAAATCCTATGAACAGGAACTGGAGCGAGCCCAGGACCGGATAGATCATTTCCGTCAGTTACTCGACAGCCGCGTACGCAACACCATTGAAGATGCCACTCAGACATCGCGCACGCTACGTACGGCTTCGGAAGTGATGGTCGGGCTGACGGCGCTGCTATTTTTGTTCGTTCTCGGCTTTATTTTAAAACGCCGCGTACTGCGTCCCGTGGTGCGTTTGAGCGATGTAGTTAACCGTCTGGCGTCGCAGGATTACGCCGTTGAGACACCCAGCTTTAATCAGATCGATGAAATCGGCGATATGGCGCAGGCGATCCGCATTTTTCGCGAGAACGGCCTGGCACGTCAGCGACTGGAGAAAGAACGAGACGCCGACTGGGCAATCCGCGAGCTGCTCGCACGTATGACTCAACGTTTGCAAGGCTGCGAGAATTTTGCCGATGTCATTAATGTGGCAGAGCTGTTTGCGCCGAATGTTGCTCCCGGTATTGCCGGGCGGCTTTACATACTGGATCGAGAGCCCTGGCAAATGCGCTGCGTTGCGCAATGGCTTTCACCGCAGGGCAAAGCGGATGCTTTCCACCCGGACGAATGCTGGGCAGTGCGCCGTGGTCAGAGTCATCCACCGGTGCAAGGCGAACCCGATATCGCCTGCTACCATCTACCGGAATCATGCCAGCAGCATACCCTATGCGTGCCACTGATTGCCCAGGGTGAAGCCATCGGCCTGCTCTCATTCCAGAACCTCAGCAATGATTCCGCTCCCTCTCGCGCGTATCTGGAACTGATGGCGGAAGCACTCGGTCTGGCGTTAGCCAACCAGCGCCTGCGTGATGCGCTGCTGGAGAAAGCACTCTACGACCCGCTAACCGGCCTGCGCAACCGTCATCATCTGGAAGATACGCTGCGCACCCAGATGAGCCAGGCAGTGCGTAACAAAGAGCCAATCAGTTGCCTGATGATCGATATCGATCATTTCAAAAATATTAACGACCGCTTTGGCCATGAGGCGGGCGATAGCGTGATAAAAAGTATCGCCACCACTATTCAGCGCGTTGTCCATGACAGCGGCATGGCCTTCCGCTACGGCGGTGAAGAGTTTCTGGTGTTGCTGGCCAATACGGATGAGCAGGCCGCCAACCGCTTTGCGACAGATATTTATAATGGTGTACGCGAACTGTCGCTGCGCTTTGGACTCTCAGAGATTGGTCACGTTGATGTATCTATCGGCGTTGCCAGCTATCCGCAGCACGCCCAGAGCGACAATCTTCTGCGCGCCGCAGACGTGGCGCTGTATCGCGCGAAAGAGTTAGGCCGTTCGCGCATCGTGAGCTTTGGCATGCTGGAAGCGAGCTAAGATACGTCAGTACGCCGCGCATTGCTTTACCTCTGCGCCAGGCGGTGATATGTTGACTGGATGAACACAAAATACGATATCACCGCGTTTAATCACAACCTGTGGTGGCTGCCTTCTTAAAGGCGGTCAGAATGTGTTTTCCCCATTTTAAATAACCGCCGAAAGGCGGTTATTTGCATTTAAAGACCCCTTTCGGTTTTTTGATTAAGGAGTCTTACATGAACAACAAAACTATCATCCTCACTGGCGATCGTCCCACTGGCCCGCTGCATCTCGGCCACTATGTTGGCTCTCTGCGCCAGCGCGCCACGCTGCAACATGATTATCAGCAGTTTATATTGGTTGCTGACCTACAAGGGCTAACCGATAACGGCAGCACACCACAAAAGATCCGCAACAATATTCCCGAAGTGCTGGCTGATTACCTCGCCGCAGGAATCGACCCGTCACTCACCACCATTTGTCTGCAGTCGGCCCTGCCTGCCCTCGCTGAGCTGACCGCGCTTTATATGAACATCGTTACCGTGGCTCGCGTGGAGCGAAATCCTACGGTCAAAAACGAAATTGCGCAGAAAGGATTTGCCCGCTCGTTACCGGTTGGCTTTCTGGTTTATCCCATCAGCCAGGCTGCAGATATTACCGCCTTCAAAGCCGAGGTGGTTCCCGTCGGCGACGATCAGTTGCCCATGATCGAACAGACCAATGAGATCGTGCATAAGATGAATAGTCTGTTACCGACCTCTGTCTTGTCGCATTGTAACGCGCTACTGAGTGAGACCAGCCGTCTTCCAGGGATCGACGGTAATGCCAAAATGTCAAAATCGCTCGGCAATACACTACTCCTGTCCGCCAGCGAAGAGGCTATTCATCATGCGGTCAGCGCAATGTACACCGATCCCAATCATCTAAAAGTGTCCGATCCGGGGCAGATTGATGGCAATATGGTATTTACTTACCTCGATGCCTTTCATCCGGATAAAGCAAAAGTGGCGGAGATGAAAGCACATTATCAGCGCGGCGGGCTGGGTGACCGGACATGCAAAAACGAGCTGGAGATGTGCTTGCAGGAGCTTATCGCCCCGATGCGCGAGCGGCGGGCAACCTACATCCAGGATAAAGGTATGCTGATGGCGATGCTCAAAAAAGGAAGCGAAGAGGCGCACGAGGTCACGCAGCAGACATTAAAAGAAGTAAAGCAAGGACTGGGTTTGCCGGTGTTCTGAACTCGAAGCACTACAGGTTCGATAATTAAAGATAGCTCCCGACGAATGACAATCGCCGGGAGTGGCGCAGCCATGCGTTGACGCGTAAAGGTAACCACTGTCACAGAGGCTAATTAATTCGCTGTTTAATAATCTGCTCAATACGATATGTCGTTTTTTATGCAGTGTTATTTCTATCCTGCACCTTCAATTATTTCAACTAATCATTATGAATTACCCATTACATGTACGGGCTCGAAATCCTCACCTTGCCTGAGATATGATTATTTGTTAAATTAACCGCATTAGCGTTAAATATACTGAGCATTACACAGACGCTATTTATACAATAATGAATGATGGAGTTAAAATGAAGTATGCGTTTGCATTAATGTTGAGTATGGTATTATCAGGTTGTACCGCAAATGATTGGGTGGATGCTGCAAGTGGGATAATGCAGGCAAAAGACCAACAAGATAAAGACGCAAGAAACAATCGCATCAAAGAAGCCAACAGGGCTGCAGGCTACTGATATAAAAATGATTAGCACATCCCTCTTCTTGTCTTTATAAACAGAAGAGGAATGGTATTCTAAACAAATTTACTGACTAAATAGCACAATTAAAATTGGTGTATAGCGCATACATATCCTTGCAGAGAATATAATAACCTAACGCTCAGTCCGCTCCGCGCCAGATGCTGGCTTTGCAAGTCCCCTGTCCCTATTCCTCATGTAAAAATGGCACTAATTGAAAGATGCCAATCCACCTCCTCATGTATATCTATATCCACATAAAGTCATAAAGAAAAGGATGGATGAAGATGCTAAGAGGTAAAAGAGCTGTAATTACGGGTGGAGGTGGAGGATTTGGTCAGGCGCTGTGCGTGTGGCTGGCGCGAGAAGGCGTTGAGGTGGATTTTTGCGCGCGGCGTGCTGATGATATTCAAAAAACCTGCAGTATCATCGCGGCTGAAGGCGGGATTGCAAAAGGATATATCTGTGATTTAACCCAGCCTGAATCCCTTTCGCAGTTTTCTTCACAGTTGTTAACTTCAGACAAGCCCATCGATATTTTAATCCTCAATGCCGCCCAGTGGCTGTCAGGAACGTTAGACGATCAACCAGACGCAGAAATTATCAATACCATCAGTTCAGGCCTGACAGGTGCGATTCTACTGACTCATGCATTGTTGCCTGGATTAAGACGTTCAGAAAGCGCGGATGTCGTCTCAATAATATCTTCATGTGGGATTCCGAATTTTACGGATTCAATTGCGCATCCCGCTTTTTTTGCCAGCAAACACGGGCTTAGCGGATTCACAACTAAACTGTCACACCAGTTGTCCGAAGAAAATATACGTGTGACCGGGTTGTATCCACCGGATTTCGAACTTACAGGGTTAGATACGTTTGTTGATAGTCAATCCAGAATGGGGGAACGTTTATTAAATGGACGCTCAGTCTGGGAAACTATTCGTTTTGTACTCGCTCAACCGCGTAGTTGCCATATAGGTAGTATCTACTTTCAAGGTCCAACTCGCGAGAAACTGAGTGCCAGGGACGGCTCCTCGTAAAAACATTAACATCAGTAAGAAAAGGTTTGTCTCGCTCCATTTAGGTTAGAAAAGCGATCTCATCTTCTAAAATTTTCGCTCGATATGATGTGGTCAACTAAAACTGACCACCGCTTTAGAGTTTTTCCACTATCGGCTTTCCGATTCGTTTGGGGGTAACCCTCCGTTATAGTCATGCGCCCTTAGCGAGCTGTAATACCCGACGATATAGTCTGTGATCGCATGAGCAGCTTCGCTAAAGTTTACATAACTTGTCGCTGGCACCCACTCGTTTTTCAGACTCCGGAAGAAGCATTTCATCGGGCTGTTGTCCCAACCGTTTCCACATCGGCTGATACTCTGCCTGATCCGGCAACGCCACAGTAACTGCCGGAACTGCCTGCTTGTAGAGTGGCTACTCTGGTCACTGTAGAACATCGCTCCGACTGGTTTACCCATCGCGTCATGGTAGAAAAACCCACATCCATAGCACCGGCCAGCAGCATCCCGGCGACCCTGGCCGAAATGGTGGAGCAGATAACACCGTTGAACATGCCGGATGAGGTTTACCAATACACCGGTGTGCCAGATGCCGTCCTTTCCCCTGCTGCGAGAAGCCGGTTTTCAAGCTCAGCGTGGTGCTAGACTGGGGTTAATCAATACCCCGCGCCGTCGACGCGGGGATTACGCATTACGGGACGTTCACTGTAAAAGAGGAAAACAGACAGCTGCCCTCGCTTGCCTGGCCGTGCAGGTTTAGGGCCGCCAGCCCCAGTTTAGCACCCACCCATTTGCCTTTTCCGGCGGCAAAGGTGCGGGGACAACTCTGCCATTCTTCGCCGTCGCTCCGCCAGCTAAAACGGCAAATGCCGCCTGTACCCACTTCGACGCGCAACTGGCACTGTGAACCGGCAAGCAGGGTTATACACTCAGTCTCTTCCCGTACCTGACCGCTGTCGCTCATCCAGCCGCACACCCACAGCAAACGGCAGGCATTATCGCCGTGTTCAAGCAATAATGCCGCGTAGCGCTCGCCATACACGATCAGGCCGCCGGCATCTCCCGACCGTGCGGTATCAAGCTGCAATGCCGTTTGTGCGCTGAAGGTCCTGGCGGGGAATTTTTGCAGCAGCAGATTGGGCGACCAGTAAAGCGCCTCGCGCCGCACGGGCTGGAAGGTGAGATGAAGTCCACCACTACCCGCTTTACGCCACTGTGGCTGCGGGTTGGCCTGCCATTGCCACTGTAAACCGGGTACACCGTGGTGAAAGTCATCGCTGGTTTGTGGGCCACCGTGCTCAGCAGCGAGCAATCCCGAAGGAGACGGGCACTGAGATACTGGCTGTCCGACACCCGTCTCCCCGATCTGCTCGCCGATGCGCGGCCAGTCATCATCTCCCCAGAACATCGGTTGCAGATGAACGATGCGGCCATAGATATGGGCATCCTGGAAATGGACAAACCAGCATTCCCCCTGCTCGCCCTCTACCCAGCCCCCTTGATGCGGCCCGTTAACCGGCGTATCGCCCTGAAAAAGCACATTACGCGTCTGCCATGGGCCCTGCATGTTCCGGGCGCGCAACACGGTTTGCCAGCCTGACTCCACGCCTCCGGCTGGGGCGAAGATGTAATACCAGTCGTTGCGCTTATAGACCTTCGGGCCTTCCAGAGTCGGTAAATCGCAGGTTCCGTCATAGAGAATTTGCCCTTCGCCGGTGACCGATTTGCCGTCTGGCGTCATCGGCAGCAACTGTAACTTATGCTTGATGCCGCTGCGGCTGTGGGCGAAGGCATGCACCAGCCAGGCCTTGCCATCGTCGTCCCAGAATGGGCAGGGATCGATCCAGCCTTTGGCCGCTTTGACGCAATGCGGAGGCTGCCACTCCCCCCAGGGATCCTGCGTCCAGGACATAAAAATCCCTTCATCTGGGGTGCTGAAAAAGACCCACAGCTTCTCATCATGCCAGCGAATCGACGGCGCCCAGGCCCCCTTACCCGGCTGGACCTCCTCATAGCCAGGCAGCGGCAGCGTTTGCAGAACATGGTTGATGATTGTCCAGTTCACCAGATCCGTCGAGTGCAACAGCGGCAAGCCCGGCATGTGATTAAAGCTGGAGGCGACCATAAAAAAATCATTACCAACGCGAACGACGTCCGGGTCGGAATAATCGGCGCAGATAATCGGGTTGTGATACATCGTCATCCTCCTCAGGCTTTGTTCAGCGACACACACGTCACTTCTGGCGTGGCGTTATCAACAGGTGCTGCAGCCGTTTGTCGGGCCGACAGGTCGCGCTGGATAGTGGCCATGGTCTGGTCATCAAGTTTATAGAAGCGCGACAACCACCACAGAACCAGGTAGGACAGCGATGGCCCGAGTGTCAGCAGGCCAATAATGCCCATGGTCGCCATCGGCGTCTGTTCCGCCACGCCGGACTGATAACCGAAGATTCCCAGGGAGAAACCGACCAGCGCTCCGGCGACAGCCATTCCCATTTTGAGGGCAAACAGGTTGCCAGAATAGGACAGCCCGGTTATCCGGCGGCCAAATTTCCATTCACCGTAATCGGCGGCGTTGGCCATCATGTTCCACTTAAAGGGCTGGTACATCTGATGGAAGAAGCCGACCAGGAAATAGAGTGGGAACACCACCGCAAGCCAGGTTGGTGGAATAAAGAACATCACCACACCAACAGCAACCAGCAGCAGGTTGATATTTTTAAACAGCGACACGGCCCGGTAGCGTTTTGCCAGATACCCTGCTGCGATACTGCCAATAATGGTGCCGACGACGCTTGTGGAGACAAACGCGGATTTCATTGCCGTACCTGCAGCAGACGACACGCCATCCATCATCAGATAAGTGGCGTAGTAGAGCGTTGCGGCGCTGCGCATCACCCCAGCCATACTGGAAAAGAAGGTGATAATGGCGACAATCCGCCACTGATCGTTTGCCAGCAGCTGGCGAATATCTCCTTTCACATCTCCCTGATTTTCAACAATGGGGGCCACGCGCTCTTTGGTAGTGAAGAAACAGAACGCTAGCATTGCGATGGCGATAGCCCCCATGATGCCCATTGTCGCCTGGAAGCCAAATTGTTTATCGTCTTTGCCCAAATAATCGACCAGAAACAGCGTTGCGACCGAGACCATCAGCCCGGCCAGCGAGGAGATCGTAAAACGATAAGATTGCGCGGAGAGACGGTCTTTCTCGTCACGGGTAATCACCCCGCCGAGGGCGCAATACGGAATGTTGATAAAGGTATAACACAGCATCAGCAGAGTGTAGGTGATGTAGGCATACACAAGCTTGCCGGACGCACCAAATTCCGGAGTGGTGAAGGTCATCACCGCCAGCACCGCGTAAGGCACGGCGAACCAGATCAGCCACGGACGAAAATGTCCCCAGCGGGTTTTAACCCGGTCGGCCACAATCCCGGTCAGCGGGTCGGTAATGGCATCAAGCACACGCGTCACCAGAAACATTACGCCAACCGCAGCGGCAGAAAGTCCATAGATATCAGTGTAAAACCAGGTCAAAAACATGGTTACGGATGAATAAACAATCCCGCAGGCCGCATCCCCCATACCGTATCCTAACTTCTCGGCCACCGATAACTTATTGTCATGATTCACGATCAGTCCCCCCTGTATTAATGTGGATTTAACTGTATAAGCCCTTCCTTTTTGCGCGTATTGCTTTTTTTTGTTATGCGATTATGTAATTTGATAACTGAGAAAGTTGTCACACATCTTTCTAACTGGTATTACAGGTATAACTTTCATATGAAGCATTTAGCGGCCTCACAGCCACAAAACGCAGGCTAACCGCACCGGTTCAAGGTAGAGTCTTAGGACGTGGTGTAAATGGCCGAGCCTGATTTTTATTGGCATATGTGCCTGGTTACATCCGATTGGTGACCTCACGACCGCCACAACCGCGTATCAAACTCGCGCATTCGATACAGGGTTCGTCAACGGTTATCAGACCCTGGATGTACAGCCCGGTGCGGGGCGCAACGAACGGTATGCAGGTGATGAGCGCCTATGTCGAGACTGTTTTTGGCGTTTATGGCCGGGTGTTGTTGGCGGGGATCTATAGTGCTTAAACGCGGTTCAGAGCATGTCCCATCCCGTCAACAAAGTATCTGTCGATGCTCTGTTAGTGGAGAGACATGAAAGCCACGAAATCAACAAATGTTTAAAATAATAATTTTGTTTAATTTAAAATTAAGTCATGCTACCGTGCTACTACACTTTCTTTAGGGCAAATCTGACACATGTCTATCGTACGCTACCCCACGACCAAGCCTTTTCCCTTTTCAGACGCCGTGCAGGTGAACGGGTTTGTTTTTCTTTCAGGCCATGTCGCCATGAGCCCCGAAGGTGAACCGTTGTATGGATCTGTCACCCAGCAGACCCGGCATATCATGCACGCCATCCGGGAAACTCTGGCGCGGGCGCATACGACGCTGAACCACATTGTGAAAGTCCAGGTTTGGTTAAGCAGCATGGAGCACTTTAGCGAATTCAATGTTGCTTACAGCGCGTTCTTCCCGGAAGGTTTCCCCGCAAGGAGCGTCGTCACCAGCCACCTTGCATTTGATTTAGACGTCGAAATAGAAGTCCAGGCCGTTGTCTGATGGAGAGAGCAAAATGAAAGACGAACGTGAACGTTTAATCACTATTTTGACGGCTTCGCTTGAGGCATTGAGAACCACGCTTCCCTTAAACACAGAAGCAGTTCTGCATGACCTTACCCGCCCCGAATCGTCCGTGATAAGCATCATAAATGGACACGTCAGCGGCAGGAAAGCCGGTGATGCGCTGTTGTCCGGCCCGGAAAATGACACGGGATTTTTAGGTTTACTGGATGCTTCGCAGCGTGTTTCCAGTCAGGTATTCAGTGGATATACCACCACCACTCTCTCTGGCACCACGTTGAATAGCGCATCGACGATTTATTACAGCAAGGACGGCGTGCCGTTAGTAGCTTTTTGCATTAACGTCGATATGGATGTGGTATCAAAACTCAAACGCGACCTGGACTATTTACTCCATCCGGCCGCCGCGGCTGAAACGCCGGAAAATCCGCTAGCTGATATTCAGGATAAATCTCTGGATGACGTTATTTCGAAATTCAGACCCACGGGTTCAGAAAATAAAATTGATTTCAGAAAACGGGTTATTTCTGAAATACATGCTCAGGGCTTTTTCAAGATTAAAGGCAGCGTTAATCATGTCGCTAAAGCGCTGGGCGTCACCCGATACACCGTTTACAACTATCTGGATAAATTAAATGACAAAGTCTGACACCACAGTAATTCCTTTTTATCAGGTTGATGCTTTCACCTCTCAACCTTTTGGCGGCAACCCGGCGGGCGTTTGTCCGTTAACTGCGTGGCTGCCTGACGCTGTTCTGCAAGCCATCGCCACGGAGAATAATCTTTCTGAAACCGCGTTTTTTGTGCCGTTCGAGGAGGGTTATCAACTGCGCTGGTGTACGCCTGCGGTTGAAGTGGATTTGTGCGGTCATGCCACTCTCGCTGCATCCTGGGTGCTGTTCAACAAGCTTGGCTACCAACAAGAAACTATCAGCTTCCACACCCGCAGCGGCCTGTTGACGGTGAGTAAGAACGGGGACGAACTCTGCATGGACTTCCCGGCTAAATCGGCCATGAAGATTGATACTCCTGATGGACTGCCGGCAGCCCTCGGCATTACCGCCGGTGTTATCGGGGTGTGGAAATCGGACGATCTGATTGTACTGGTCGATGACAAAAATATCATCGACGGGCTTAATCCTGACTTCAACAAGCTGGCGGTATTCGACACCCGCGGCGTGATCGTGACCGCCGCTGATAACCAGTTTGATTTTGTGTCCCGTTGGTTCGGCCCGCAGGTCGGCGTGAACGAAGATCCAGTCACCGGGTCGGCACACACTTTCCTCGCCCCGTTCTGGGCGGCGCGTACGGGTAAAAATGTCCTGACCGCTCAACAAGGCGGGAAGCGTAAAGGGGCGTTGCGCTGCGTGGTTCGGGATGACGGGCGCGTGGAATTGCATGGCTTCGCTCGTATGACCATCGAAGGAATATTCCAGTTGTAATAACGATGTATGACCGGAACGGTGACTGAGCAGATAATGACCACGCCTTCCAAAGCATGATGTTTATATAAAATAAGAGTTAATAATGACAGCAAACACCAGACTTTCATTGCCAGAGACAATGGCTCTTGGCGGGATGACACTTGCGCTTTTTTTGGGCGCAGGCAATATTATATTCCCGCCGCTGGTCGGCATGCAGGCGGGCGCAAACGCCTTTAATGCAGGCTTTGGCTTTATCATCACAGCGGTTCTGTTCCCGGCACTGGCGATTATTTCCCTTGCCATTAATGGCGGTGATATCGCGGAATTAACGAAACCCTTAGGCAAATGGCCGAGCCTGATTTTTATTGGCATTTGCTTTTTAACGCTGGGGGTTTTATTTGGTACGCCACGCACCGCGACGATTAGCTACGAAGTCATCACCGATGGCGCAGCTAGTTCCCTGATGCATAAGATTATATTTTCCGCCGCGTTCTTTGGCCTTGCTGGCGCGACGCTGGCTAAGCCGGGGAAAATGCTGGAAATCGTCGGTTTCTTCCTTTCGCCCATTAAAATTAGTGCCCTGATTTTTATCGGCATATGTGCCTGGTTACATCCGATTGGTGACCTCACGACCGCCACAACCGCATATCAAACTCGCGCGTTCGATACAGGGTTCGTCAACGGTTATCAGACCCTGGATGTGATCAGTGCGCTGTGCTTTGGCGCCATTATCACCCACACGCTTAAACAGCGCGGGATCCACCATCCGCGGGGCATCTTTACCCATTCCATCGCCGCAGCCTTTATCGCCGCGGCAGGTCTGGCCGTGATTTATATCTGCTATCTGTCGATGGGGTCCCACAGCCCGGTGCGGGGCGCAACGAACGGTATGCAGGTGATGAGCGCCTATGTCGAGACTGTTTTTGGCGTTTATGGCCGGGTGTTGTTGGCGGCGATCATTACCCTCGCCTGTCTGGTCACGGCCATTGGTCTGACGACCGGAACAGCGCGCTATTTCAACCAGACGACCGGTGCGTCTTATGGGCTACTGGTGACGCTCTCCCTGATGGTGTCAGCAGCACTTGCCGTGCTGGGACTGAATTCCCTCACCGCAATGGCGGTTCCCGTGCTGTGCGCCATTTACCCGGCTGCGCTGGTCGTGGTCGCGCTGGGCATCGTTAGAAAATGGACAGACGTGCCGACGAATCTGTATCAGTTGCTTTTCTATAGCGCCCTGGCAGTGGGAATAATGAGCTTGTTTGTAAAATCCTGAATGAACAGCCGCAAGTTCGGAAGATGTCTTTTCATTTTCGCTCAAAGCAGACCAGGCAATCAGTTGGCCTGCCTGCTTCGAGCCAGAAGCTAACATCGATAAAAAATAACTTAATGGTCGAGCTCCACCAACTTCAGACCTTAGATTGCGTATTCAAAGTTTGAGGGTAAGACAGTCACAACGGACATATAGACTTAACAGGCCGTATATATTACAAATTTAAGATCATTTTTCTCTCATAAAGTAAGGGCCTCTCCCATGTCTTTAATCATACGACAAGCAACATTAGCCGATTCGGGATTACTAAATGAGCTTGGCTACCGCTTCTATACTGCGCACTTTAAGCATATGTGGAAGTCAGAATCAGAATTTGATAATTATTTGGAGGGTGAATATTCACTTCCTGTTATTGAGCAGAGTATTAATGATAAAAACATTAGCTGGTATATAGTTGAAATCGAGCAGCCGATTGGTTTTGTGAAGCTGACATGGCAAGCAACTATCCCGAATACAGACATCAGCGGTGTTTTACTTAATAAACTCTACCTTGCCCCAACCAAAACGAATCAGCATTACGGTCACCTAATGTTTAATAAAGTCATAGATCTTGCCCGAAGTCAGGGGAAAAAATATTTATGGCTGGAGGTTCTTGAACAAAATGAACGTGCTCAAAAATTCTATAAAAAGCAGGGAATGAAACACATCAGCGACATCATTTTCGAAACAAAGTCACAGAGGAGCATACTCAAGTTAATGGGGATGTGTATATAAGGCCCGCTCCTCGCTCAGACCCGTTACCCTGACACGTGTGCAGCCTGGCCTTCATTCATAAATTCTCAGTGTATCGATAACTGCTCGCAGAGCGGGAGACACATTGCGGTGCGGATAATAGAGAAATGAGCCTTCCAGGCGTTGACTGTAGCGTTGTAAAACTCTGATGAGCGAACCCTCTTCTAAATCATCGGACACCAGTTCTTCCGGAACATAAGCCAGCCCCAGCCCCAGTCTGGCGGCTTTGGCTTCCATATAACTGTCAGCAAAAGCCCATTGTCCCTGCGGCTGATGCGTTATTTTTTTACCATCCTGTTGAAGCTCCCATGTATAGAGGCTTCCATCGCCAAATTGATAAGCGATGCAGGGATGAACCGCCAAATCTGCCGGGACTTGTGGAAAGCCATAGCGGCGAAAGTGTTCTGGCGTACCAACAATGGCCATCTCCATGTCGGGGGAAATACGGACCGCTATCATGCCACCGCCAACTTCCGGTCCGAGACGTACACCGGCATCGAATCTTTCCGCAATAATATCGACAAACCGACTTTCGCTAATGAGTTCCAGCCGGATGTCAGGATAGCGTTGCTTAAACACCGCAAGCTTTGGCAGGAGCAGTTTATCAATAGCGTGCTGACTGGCATTAATCCGTACCGTACCTGACGGGGACTGGCGATAATGGGCCAGCGTGGCAAGCCCCATATCTAAAGCGTCGAATCCTGACTCAATGGTCCGGTAGAGCTGTTCGCCGGCATGGGTGAGCGATAGCCTACGCGTAGTGCGAGCCAGAAGCTGAACGCCCAGTCTTTCTTCAAGTTCGCGTACAGAACGGCTTATACCTGATTGTGCCAGGCCGAGTCGTTGCGCCGCAGCGGTAAAACTCCCTTCCCGCACCACCTGCATGAACAGGTATAAATCATTATAGTTTTCCCGTTTCGCCATCACGTTTCCCTCGCTATCGCATCACCATTTAGAACAATATGGTATTAATTCTAGCAATTTTACCCCTCTAATAAGCACTATTACTGCTCACTATAATGCTCGCATTGCAACAAAGCACAGCAGTGTTGTCCGTATGAAACCTGTATCTATCACGTTTTATGAGGGGATTTTGATGACTGCCTTCACCAAAAAACTGACAGCCGCGATACCAGCCATGCTGCTCTGCGCATCATTAAGTGGAGTTACAACGATGAGTTATGCCAATACAACCAATCCGAACGCGCCAGTTTCACTGGTCGAGACATGGGATAAAACCTTCGCTAAAAGTACGAAAATCAATCACCGTAAAGTGACCTTTCAGAACCGCTTCGGGATCACCCTGGTCGGTGATCTCTACATTCCAAAGGATCGCGGCGAGCGCAAACTGGCGGCCATTGCCATCAGCGGGCCTTTCGGCGCGGTGAAAGAGCAGTCCAGCGGTCTGTATGCGCAGACGTTGGCTGAGCAGGGATTTGTTACCCTGGCTTTTGACCCTTCATATACGGGGGAAAGCGGTGGCTATCCGCGTAACGTTGCCTCTCCGGATATCAACACCGAGGATTTCAGCGCGGCTGTTGATTTCCTTGGCCTGCAAAATGAGGTTGATCGAAATCGTATAGGATTACTGGGTATCTGCGGATGGGGCGGGATGGCCTTAAACGACGCCGCGATGGATACCCGCGTGAAAGCGGTGGCGACCAGTGTGATGTATGACATGAGCCGTGCGATGGGGCATGGCGTAGGTGATGGTAAAGACCGTTATACCACTGCGGATCGTCGCGCCGTATTACAGTATCTGAACGCACAGCGCTGGGAAGATGCGAAGAACGGAGCTTTCGCGCCCGGCGGGCATGACATTTATGTTGATGAAAAGGGGAACGTCAGTACGTCGAAACGTATTCTGCCAGAAACGTTACCCGCAAATCCCAATCCGGTTCTGAAAGAATTCTTTGATTATTATCGCATGCCGCGTGGTTTCCATGCGCGTTCGGTCAACTCAACTGGGGCCTGGAATGCGACGATGCCGCTGTCATTTATGAATATGCCGCTGCTGAGCTACGCCAATGAAGTCACTATCCCCACGCTTATCGTGACCGGCGAAAAAGCCCATTCACGCTATTTTGCTGAAGATGCCTTTAGGGCGATCGGCAGCAATGAGAAAGAGCTGGTGATTGTCCCGGGGGCAAATCATGTTGATCTGTACGACAACGTTGCGGGTAAGATTCCGTTTGCTAAATTTGAGCAGTTTTTCAATACCAACCTAAGATAACCGCTCCAAGCCGCCTGATATTTACAGGCGGCTGTAAAACGCCTGTAGATCATTTTCATCCATGTTTTGACGTGATTTCCTGAATGACGTCTGTCCGGACTGCGCCTGAACCAGGCCGATTCGATATTAAGAGATCTGATAATGTCCACAGTAAGACTAAAACCACATTACGAAAAAAAGCATGCGCATTGGGGGGGCGTGTTTGCCATGACGCTGTGCGTGTTTGTGCTGATCGCTTCCGAGTTTATGCCGGTCAGCCTGCTTACGCTTATTGCCAGTGATTTACACATTACCGAAGGGCTGGCTGGCCAGGGAATTGCAATCTCTGGCGCGCTGGCGGTCATTACCAGCCTGACTATCTCCCATATTGCCGGAGATCTGAACCGAAAACATCTCCTGCAGGGGCTGACGGTTTTAATGGCCATATCGGGGATAGTCGTCGCCCTGGCACCCAGCTATCCGGTTTATATGCTGGGGAGGGCCCTGCTTGGGGTGGTCATTGGTGGATTCTGGTCCATGTCTGCTGCAACCGCCATTCGGCTCGTTCCGCAGCATCAGGTTCCCCGCGCGCTGGCGATTTTTAACGGTGGGAATGCGCTGGCTACCGTTGTAGCGGCACCGCTTGGCAGCTATCTGGGGACGACCGTGGGCTGGCGAGGGGCTTTTTTATGCCTCGTTCCCCTGGCTATAGCCGCGTTCATCTGGCAGTGGGTCAGCCTGCCATCGATGAAAAACGATAAAAAACAAAAATCCCAGAGATCTATGCTTCGTCTGTTCCGCATCACCATTGTCCCTGCGGGACTTCTGGCCTGCGGATTCTTCTTCATGGGGCAATTTGCCTTATTTACCTACGTGCGCCCCTTTCTTGAGACCGTAACCCGCGTAGGCCCTTCTGGTCTCTCTCTGATTTTGCTCGCAATAGGCGTGGCGGGTTTTGTCGGCACACTGGCCGTATCAATATTCCTGAACACAAGTTTTTATCAGACTTTAATCATGATCCCCCTGCTTATGGCTGCGACTGCCGGGGCGTTACTGCTGGTTGGACACAGCATCTGGGCTGTTGCCGTATTGCTCAGCCTGTGGGGACTACTAGCAACGGCTGCGCCAACGGGATGGTGGACATGGATAGCGCGGGCACTACCCGAAGATGCAGAGGTGGGTGGTGGCTTAATGGTTGCGGTGATCCAGCTATCGATTGCACTGGGTTCAACGGCAGGTGGGTTGGTATTCGACACTCTGGGATGGCGCAGTACTTTTGGCTTGAGTGGTTTCTTACTTCTGGCGGCGGCAGCAATGACGATTGTCACATCCCGTCAAAACAGCAAAGCAAACTAGAACTATCCATTCATTTCTGGCGTGCTCTCTGTCATGGCATACGGCAGAGAGCCGAGTGTCCGCCCTCGCTGATCGCGGACCATTAGCCCAGTTATCTTCTATTTTTTCACCAAATATTTTCGCATCAGTGCATTTTGTAATGTCACTCCGCGACAGGCAGGAAACCCACGTTCCACAACATGAAAGCCGTGTCGTAGAAAGAACGCCTCCGCAGCCTTACTGACATTTGAAGTCAGTTCGCCAATTCCACGTTGTCTGGCTTCTTCATGAATGCGATTCATCAGTAGTGTCCCTACTCCCTGTCTCGGGTAGGTTCCCGAGACAAAGAAATGGTCAATGTACCCATTTGGCTGAAGATCTGCATATCCAGCTATTTCACCATCCACTTCAACAACAAAGGGGCGTAATTCCTTCATGTGATTGGCCCATTGTTCCGGGTCGATATCCGTTGGGGCCCACGCATCTATTTGTTCCTGTGTGTAATAGTGTGATGCGAGGGTATGTACAGAAGATAAAAAGACGCTGAACAACGAACTTTCATCTCCATTACTAAACCTTCTGATTTTCATAAGACCTCGTCAGGAGAGTGACTTGTAGAACAATACCATTTTTGGTGCAGCGGAGCGTCAGCCCCTCGTGGTGAGTTTAATGGGTCAATGCAACGCTATTCTTAATCAAGGGAGATGCTCAGGCAACGCCGTTGAGTCAACATCAAACCATCGGCCTGTGGCGGTAATGTCGCTGCGCCACGGGTAAGGCTTTTTCCAGTTGAGTATGTAATATTGACTTATTGTGTAAAAAGATTACTTTTCAGGACATGAAGAAGATACTCATTATTGTTCCCGATGGCGGTATGCTGTTTGAGTCCGCCGGTATTGCCGACATTCTGATGCAGGCCAACCGCCTGCATCCCAAAGGCGCTACGAAGACGTGTTACCAGGTTCAGTTAGCGACAACGCAACCGCATCAGGTGATCCATGGTCAGTCCGGCCTAAATCTACTGGCAGATCATCGCCTGCATGAGATAGACCCTCGCGAACCTCTCGATACCATCATCATCACTGGCAGAGGTCAAAACCCGCAGGAAGGAATTGCGGTGGTTGACTGGCTACGCCTTGCCGCTCCCCACGCCCGCCGCATTGCATCCATTTGCGGCGGCGCGATGCTGCTGGCAGAAACCGGGCTGCTGGACGGCAGACGAGCCACCACCCACTGGAAGCTACTGGAAACTATGCAGGCAGAATTCCCTAAGGTGCGCGTCGAAAGCGGTCCGCTCTATATTCAGGACGAACATATCTGGACATCAGGTGGCGTCAGTTCCGGCTTTGACCTGACGTTAGCGTTAGTTGAAGAGGATTACGGCTTCAGTCTGGCGCGCGACGTCGCTCAGGATTTCGTCATGTACTTGCGCCGTCCCGGGGGACAACTCCAGTTTAGCCGCTACAACCTTCAGCAGACCAGCACCCTGGGCCCGATTAACGATCTGCTCGCCTGGCTGCTTGAGAACCTCACCGCCGATCTCAGTGTGGATAAACTGGCGGAAAAAGTCGCCATGAGCCCACGTAATTTCACCCGCGTGTTTACCCGAGAAACGGGCGCATCACCGGCACGCTACGTGGCCGAAGCTCGTCTGGCCGCTGCACGACAGCGTCTGGAGCAGACCAACGAGACGCTGGAGCGTATCGCCGAACAAACAGGATTTGGTAGCAGCATTAACCTGCGACGGCTGTTTGAAAAACAGCTTCACCTGACGCCTGGTGAATATCGTCAGCGCTTTCACTGTCGTAAAATGGCGTAAAGTGATCCTTATTTGTCATTTACGCCAACTCGTGACCGGCCTAAATTGACTCCAGAGACAACAGATAAGGAGTTCATCATGGTAAAGGTCGGTATTAACGGTTTTGGCCGTATCGGACGTAACGTACTGCGTGCTGCACTGGGTAACCCGGAGATTCAGATCGTGGCAATCAACGATCTGACAGACAGTAAAACACTGGCGCATCTGCTGAAATACGACTCGCTGCTCGGTAAACTCGACGCCGACGTCACCGCCGGTGAGGGGCAGTTGGTGGTTAACGGTAAATCCATTACCGTGTTCAGCGAACGCGACCCAGCCAACATCCCATGGCGTCAGCGTGAAGTCGATATTGTCATTGAAGCAACCGGCTTCTTCACTGAACGTGACAAGGCGGCGGTGCATATCCACAGCGGTGGCGCAAAACGAGTGATTATCTCCGCCCCCGGTAAGAACGATGATTTAACCATCGTGATGGGCGTTAACGATCACCTCTACTCCGCGGATAAACACTTTGTCGTCAGCAACGGTAGCTGCACCACTAACGGTCTGGCACCTGCCGCACAGGTTTTGCACCAACATTTCGGCATTAAGCATGGTTTGATGAATACCACCCACGCCTATACCAACAGCCAGGCGCTGCACGACCAGCCGGAAAAAGATCTTCGTGGTGCCCGCGCCGCTGCATTGTCGATTGTCCCCTACTCCAGCGGTGCCGCGAAGGCGCTTGGCAAAGTCATCCCGGAGCTGGATGGTCGCTTAACCGGTTACTCGCTGCGCGTACCGGTTCCGGTGGTGTCCATTGTCGACCTGACCGTAACGCTTGAGCGGGATGTTACAGCAGAGGAGGTCAATAATGCGTTTCGTGACGCCGCCGCGACAGGGCCACTGAAAGGGATCCTCGGCTACAGCGATGAACCGCTAGTCTCAAGCGATTACCAGGGTGACCCGCGCTCATCCATCATCGACGGCCTGTCAACGCTGGTGATTGGCGGCAATATGGTCAAAATTCTGGCGTGGTACGACAACGAATGGGGATTCTCTAATCGCCTCGTCGACCTGGCACTGCTAATGGCAAGGCACGAACGTTAATCCCCTGCTCTCACACTCTCTCTAAATCCACGCCAGGCGTGGATTTTTTTATATCTGTTACGTGTTTGTCGCAGTGACAATCGCGCACAACGTCACGCCCCCCATTTTTAGTCGTCACCTAACGATGCTGCTGGGGTGACGCGTTTAAAAGCGTTAGCGATAACCCGACAAAATAATAAATCGCCAGCACTTCAACGGTCAGTTTATTAATCAGACAGTTGCGACCATAATAAAATGCGTAACGCGATCTTATTTGAGGATTCCGGCATGATCACCTTTTATCAACTTACAGCCACCCGTCTGCATGGTGAGCCCGTCTCTATGGCCGACTACGCTGGCAAACTGGTTCTGGTGGTCAATACTGCCAGCCATTGTGGCTTCACGCCGCAATATGCAGGCCTCGAAGCGCTTTACAAGAAGTACGCCGCGCAGGGTCTGGTGGTGCTTGGTTTCCCCTGCAACCAGTTCGGTAATCAGGAGCCCGGCGAGGCCGACGAAATCTCGCAAACCTGTCACATCAACTACGGTGTGAGCTTCCCGATATTTGAGAAAGTGGAAGTCAACGGTGCGGCTACGCATCCGGTGTTTCGTTACCTGAAAAACGAATTACCCGGCGTGCTGGGTGGGCGTATCAAGTGGAATTTCACTAAGTTCCTGATCGGGCGTGACGGCAAACCGCTCAAGCGTTTTGCGCCGTTCACTACCCCTGAGAAAATAGAAACCGCGATCCTTGCTGCGCTTAAAGTCTGAGCGCACCTGTCATTCAAACCGTCCCCATTATGCCCCAGCTCACTGTCTGAATAAAAAACACGCTGCAAAATCAACAAAATATAATCAACTTGCTTAATTACTCTGCAATCGCGTGAGTTCAGGAAGAAAAATGCTATTTCCCTCTTGCCTCATTCGGTCTGTGCCGCTAATATTCGTCCCCGTTGTCACCTACAACGTTGCGTTCATAGCTCAGTTGGTTAGAGCACCACCTTGACATGGTGGGGGTCGTTGGTTCGAGTCCAATTGAACGCACCATCTTGCGTCCGTAGCTCAGTTGGTTAGAGCACCACCTTGACATGGTGGGGGTCGGTGGTTCGAGTCCACTCGGACGCACCAAATTATTTCTATGATTTGGTGCTATTTCCCTTCGTTACACCTCATAATTTCTTTTTATTGCCTCCTGTTCGTAACCTTAAGCTTAATCATTACTCCGTATGATGCTGGCACAAAGCGATAGGCCAAAGCCTTCTAAACTCTATGCTCAGCGCGTATCATTTATCCTCTTCGCAAACCTTTTTCGCCAGAGATCGGATACCATGCCCTCTTCCATTATTCTGTTTGCCGCGGGCAGTTTACGCCTGGCATTTGCCCCTTTAATAAGCCAGTTCTCGCGCCATAGCGGAATAGACGTGAAGGTGGAATATGGTCCGGCAGGTTTATTACGCGAGCGTATTGAAGCCGGTGAACCGTGTGCGCTCTTTGCCTCAGCCAATCGGGAGCACCCGCAACGCCTGCTGGCTTTGCAAAAAGCTGTCCTCACGCAGACCTTTAGCTGGAATCAACTGAGTCTGGTCAGCAACCGAAACGGCGCCTGGCTGGATTTGCTCCGCGACCCAACGCTAAGAATAGGTACATCCACGCCCGGCTGCGACCCTTCCGGAGACTATACCTGGGCATTTTTCGACAATATGGATGTACTGGAGCCAGGACTCGGACAACAGCTTCGGGCGCGCGCCATCCCGCTGGTTGGTGGGCGTGATACGGTGAAAATCCCGTCTGGTGAACTGGCGAGCGCCTGGATCCTTCGCCAGGGACTGGCCGATCTGTTTATCGGCTACGCGCATTACGCGAATACGCTGCGCGCCCAACCCGACGTGCATTATGTAGCTATCCCTGATGAGCACAATATTCGCTGCGAATACCAACTGGCGGTGCTCGATGCATCCAACGAGGTGATGGCGCTGGTTAAATTCATGCTCTCCAACGGCGGTCAGGCGTTTCTTACCGCCGCCGGGTTCTTACCTCTTAACGACGAACAGAAAACAGCGGTGCGATAAACGGCGTCGGGTGGTTCTCTACACTGAGTTTTCGCAGCGGTAAGCCATAGGCCAGGAACAGATTCTCTTCCGTCACAATGCTGTCCGTTGGCCCTGCCCGCCATTTTCCTTCGGGGAGCAGCAGCAAAGTATGGGTGGCTATTTGTAACGCATGCAGCGGATCGTGGGTCGAAAAAAGAATGCTGCATCCCTGTAGATGGGCCAGATCGCTGATGAGCTGAAGCACCACCTGCTGATTGGCGAGATCCAGCGCGGAGCACGGCTCATCAAGCAGCAGCGTCTGACACTCCGTCACCAGCGCCCGGGCTATCATCACCAGTTGCTGTTGACCCCCGGAAAGTGAGCTAAACGAGTGGGAAGCAAGCTGGGCAATATTTAACTGCTCCAGCGCCTGGGTCGCTCTTTGTTGATCCTGCTGGCTGGGTTGCGCAAAAAGCTTCACGTGCTGTGCCCGCCCCATCAGCACCACGTCGCTCACCGTATAAGGAAATGGCAGGTGGCAATGCTGCGCCACAATCCCGATCCCGCCGTCAATTTCAATGCTGCCGTCCAAAGCTGGTAGCGTGCCGGTTAGCGTATCGAGCAGCGTACTTTTACCCAGGCCGTTACGTCCCAGCACAGCCCAGATCTCACCTTTCTGGCAACTGAATGTAAGCGGCTCAAATAGCGGCGCGCGATACCCATAGGTAAGCGTATTTACACGCAATGCGGCAGGTTTCATGATGTCCCCCGGCGGCTGGAGCGGATGAGTAAAAAAGCAAACAGCGGCGCGCCGAATAATGCGGTGATGATCCCAAGCGGTATCTCCGCGTGCATCAGGGTACGCGCAATATCATCCACCACAATCATAAAACCGCCTCCCATCCAGAAGGCGCACGGCAGTAGACGACGATGATCAACCCCCACCAGCAAACGCGCCAGATGCGGAATAACCAACCCAACCCAGGCGATACTGCCGCTGACCGCTACCTGAGCGGCAACTAAAAAAGCGCAGCACAGCAAAACGCTGCGTCGCAGAGGAACCACCGCGACGCCTAGCGATCGGGCATCTTTATCATTGAGTGATAACAGGTTTATCCGCCAGCGTAGCTGATACAAAACTGTCGCAGCGATACCGACTGGAATCGCCAACAGCAGAACTTTATGCCAGTTAGCCGTCGCAAAGCTGCCGAGCAGCCAGAACACGATATTGGGTAACGTTTCTTCGGTATCAGCCTGATACTGAATCAGGCTCACCAGCGCGGCAAAAAAACCACTCAAAATGATACCCGACAGGATCAGCACCAGCGTATTCTCCAGCCCCTGCAGCGCAGCAATGGCATACACCAGGACCAGCGCCGTCAGACCGAAGAAAAACGTTGAACCCATCATCAACCACGGCGACAGGCCGAGCAGAATAGCCAGCGTTCCGCCAAAAGCGGCCCCGGACGTCACGCCAATAATATGCGGGTCGACCAGCGGATTATGAAATACCCCTTGCAGCGTCGCGCCACATAACCCCAACGCCCCACCCGCTAGCAGCGCCATCAGAATTCGCGGTAGCCTGACCGTCCAGATAACCTGACCGGCAATCCCTTCAGCGTCGCTATAGTGCATCAGGTGATAAAAGACTTCTCTTAACGACAGCGGATATTGTCCGAGGCACAACGAACCAAGGCCCAGCAACAGGACCGTCGCGATTAAGAGTGGTTGCTGGAGTAAAATGCGCTTACTTAACTGCATCAGGCTGCCAGTTCACACGATAAAAACGCTGATAGTAGTCTTGCGCCTGCGCATCAACATCCACGTCTTTGTAGGCGTCCGGGTACAGTTTTTTGGCCATCCACAGCTCACCAATCGCCAACGCTTCAGGCATCGGATAACCCCAGGCTTTGGCGTACTCAGGCATCAACCAGACGCGATGATTTTTCACCGCATCAATCCCCTGCCAGTTAGGATCGTTTTGGATCTCCGTTACCACCTGCGGGTAGCGATCCTGAACAAAAATTACCTGCGGGTTCCACGCCAATACCTGTTCCATCGCAACCTGACGGGCGCCTTTTACACTGGCAGCCGCCACGTTTAGCCCACCCGCGTGCTGCATCATGAGTCCCGTGTACTTCCCGGAGCCGTAAGTCATCAGGTCGGGGTTAGCCATATAAATACGGACTTTTTGAGCATCCGGGATTTTTGCGACCGGCGCATTGAATTTTGCCCGCGCCGCAAAAACGTAGTCGATCAACGTCTCAGCTTGCGGTTTGCGCCCCACGACGTCCGCAATCAGGCGAATCCCCTGCTTTAACCCTTCGTTGTAGACCTGCTCTTCATCGGCCATGGTCGGGTTCATTTTATTCTGTTGCCCGGCTGCATCCTTGCGCAATGAGATTGCCACGACCGGAATACCGGCGTTCTGAATCTGCTGGATCATCTCCGCTGGCGCATAGTTGGCGACAAAAACCACCTGTGGATGAATCGCCAGTAGGCTTTCAATATTCACGCTGGTGAGATCGCCCGGCGTCGGCAATGTGGCAATTGTCGGCATAAAGCGCGCAAACTCAGGCCCGAGCTGTTTTTTCCAACTCGACATCACGCCAATAATGTCCTGCTGAGCATTAAGCTGGACCAGAATATTCAGCGTCTGGTGTTGCAGCACGACCACTTTGTCGACGTGGTCCGGAATCGTGACCTGACGACCAAGCTGGTCGGTGATCGTACGGTCGGCCTGGGCAGAAAACGCAAACAACATGCTGGCGCATACCAGCACAAAAGAGCGGAAAGTTAACATGGGATACCATCTGGATAGCGGAGTAAAAACGATGTGTATTAAATTATATAACGATATAACAGGCAACCCATTCGCGATAAATACCGCACGACACACGAGGAAGATCAATTTATGCCGACAAAAAAGCCGACGGTGATGACCACCGTCGGCTGTGGGTAACACCAGGACTAACGGATTATTTGGTTGCCGCTTTAATGATATCGAGCGCTTTGGCGAACTGATCCTGCGGGATCGTCAGCGGATAAAGGAAGCGAATAACGTTGCCATACTGACCGCAGGTCAGCAGCAGTAATCCTTGCTCAAGGGCTTTCTTCTGCACGCGTTGTGCGGCGGCTGCGTTGGGTTCTCCCGTCGCTGCATCACAGAATTCAGCGGCGATCATAGAGCCTAAGCCGCGCACTTCGGCCAGTTCAGGACACCCGGTTTTCGCATCAGTTAGAGTGGCGCGCAGTTGTTCGCCAAGAGCTGCCGCACGCTGGCACAGCTGTTCATCACGAATAATATCCAGCACCGCATGAGCTGCCGCAATTGACAGCGGGTTTCCGGCGTAGGTTCCGCCCAGACCACCCGGCGCAGGCGCATCCATAATTTCAGCTTTGCCCACGACGCCAGACAGCGGCATGCCGCCTGCAAGGCTTTTTGCCATAGTCATCAGGTCAGCTTTGTCAGCGTAGTGGTCCATCGCAAACAACTGGCCCGTACGGGCAAACCCGCTTTGCACCTCATCGGCGATCATCACGATGCCATGCTCGTCGCAAATACGGCGGATGGCAGCCACAAACTCCGGCGGCGCCACCACGAAGCCCCCTTCACCCTGGACGGGTTCGAAAATAATCGCCGCGACCTGGGTGGGATCGATATCGGCTTTAAACAGGCGCTCAATCGCTTTGATGGAGTCCGCCGTAGAAATCCCCTGCAACTCGCAAGGATACGGTGCGTGGTAAACGGAGCCAGGGAACGGGCCGAACCCTTTTTTATACGGTGCCACCTTGCCGGTTAACGCCATCGTCATGTAGGTACGCCCATGAAAACCGCCGCCAAAAGCAATAACGCCAGGACGGCCGGTATGTGCGCGCGCAATTTTCACCGCATTTTCGACCGCTTCAGCCCCGGTGGTGAAGAATGTGGTTTTGCGCTTGCCGTCGATTGGCGCAACGGCGTTGATTTTCTCCGCCAAAGACACATAGCTTTCGTACGGGACAATCTGATAAGCCGTATGGGTAAAAGCCTGCAGTTGCGCTTCGACTGCCTGCACCAGGCGAGGATGACGGTGTCCGGTGTTCAGCACGGCAATCCCGGCGGCAAAATCGATGTACTGATTGCCTTCGATATCGGTAATTGTGCTGTTTTCTGCTGACTGGGCATAAAAATCACACATTACACCCACGCCACGCGGGGTGGCATCCAGACGACGTTGTTGCAGGTTTTTATTGTTCATTCTCTACACCTTGTCCATTAATACATTTAGGTTGAATTACCCTTTAAATTTAGACGCCATCTGGTACTTTAATCGAGAGCCAAATCGTTTTATTTTAAGGATCCAAATGCGTTCACTTGCCGGAGATGTGATCAAGCAGGCATTTAGCCAGCAGACCGATGAAAAGCTGCATCGTCGCCTGTATGCCGCCATCTGCAGCTGCATCCTCGAAGGTAGCCTGAAACCGGCTACCCGAATGCCTCCGTCGCGTGACCTGGCAGGCGAACTGACGCTATCGCGCAATACCGTCCTGCGGGTTTACGAGCAATTGCAGGCCGAAGGTTATATTTCCGCGCGCACCAGCAGCGGCACATTTGTCACCGACAGCGTGCTGGACAATCTTGACCTGCGTCCCCACAAAGAGCCCGTTGCCGCCACACTGGAGGATCACACCCGCTTATCTGCCCGCTGCCTTGAGCTGCTGGGCCATGCCAGCGCCAGCCCTCGTCAATGGGGCGCATTTATTCCAGGCGTGCCTGATGTGGAGCATTTCCCTCACCGGGTGCTCAAAAAAATTCAGGATCGGCTGGCGAGGCGCTTGCGCCCGGAGTTTCTCACGTACGATGCCGCAGGCGGCGTGACTGAGCTGAAAGAAGCGCTGGCAGACTATCTGCGCACCGCACGCGGGGTGCGGTGTTCACCGGAGCAAATTCTGATTACTGAAGGTATTCACCAGGCGCTGGATCTGGTGACCCGGACGCTATGCAACCCGGGGGATAACGCATGGATTGAGGAGCCGGGCTACTGGGGAATCAAAAATATTCTGCGCATCAATGCGGTTAACTTTTCGGCGATCCCGGTTGATGAACAAGGTATGGTGCCGCCAGAGGCTGGCGAATCTGCGCCAAAGCTGATTTTTGTGACACCGTCACATCAATATCCGCTCGGTTCGGTAATGAGCCTCAACCGCCGTCGGGCACTTCTCTTTCGCGCACGTGAAACGCGAAGCTGGATAGTGGAAGATGACTACGACAGCGAATTTCGCTTTTCCGGCCAGCCAATTCCATCATTGCAGGGACTGGAAGAAGAGACGCCGGTCATCTATATCGGGACATTCAGTAAAACACTCTATCCCGCACTGCGGCTCGGTTATGTGGTACTGCCCAAACCGCTCGCCGCGCCGCTGAAGAAGGTTCATAACGACCTCTATCGTGGTGGACATTTGCTGATTCAGGCAGCGCTGGCGGAGTTTATCCGCGAGGGTTACTACGCGGCGCACATTCGTAAAATGCGCCAGTTATACAGTCGTCGCCGCCAAACCTTGGTGGAGCTTATCAGCCGCCAGTTGGGCGAGCAGTATCTTGGCTCCTTCAGCAGCAACGCCGGGTTGCATATGATTCTACAGTTGCCCGTCGGGAGCGATGACGTTCTCATTGCCCAACAGGCAAATGCGCAAGGGCTGCTGGTGCGCCCGCTGTCTCGCTATTACGTGAATGAAGAGAAACGCAGCGGCCTGCTGCTGGGATTTGCCAGTATCGAAGAGAATGAAATGGCGTCGGCGTTTACCCGACTGGTGGGTATTATCAGAGTAAACGCCGTTTAAGCACTGCCGGATGGCGCTGCAAGCACCTTGTCCATCCGACATGCTGTTTAATGTGACGCTTTTTTAATTCCTGCCAGGTCCTTCTGGCTTACTTCGCCGTTCCCTTCTCCCCAACTTTTACGCACGTAATTAATCACGTCGCGCATTTCGTTGTCGCTTAACATGCCACCGTAAGCCGGCATCTTAAAGGAGACGCTGCCACGCGTTGTCGGTGTTTCTGCGCCGTGGGCAATCACTCTGAATAGCGGCGTCGGGTCATCAACCATCACCAACGGATTGTTGATCAAAGAAGGTGCGTTATCATCCGTACCTTTCCCCTCCAGACCGTGACAGGTGGAGCAGTAGCGGTTATAGGTCACTTTGCCCGCCTCGGGTGAATTCGACCAGGACACCGTAGTTGCCGCTGCGCGCACCGTTTCAGGCTTCTCGCTTTTCAGGCTCAGCAGATATTGCGCGATCGCCGTGGCATCGTCATCGGTCAGATACTGTGTACTCTGCGTGACGACTTCTGCCATCGAACCTGAAACCGCGGCATGCTTGCTTTTACCGGTCAGCAACAGCGATTTTAATTCCTGCTCAGACATTCCCGTGCCGCGCAGCGAAGGCGCATACCAGCCGTCGATCATCGCGCCGCTCAGGTACTCGGCATCAGCATTGGTATACGCTTTTTCGTTCATCGCCATGCCTCTCGGGGTATGGCAAGAACCGCAGTGTCCGGGACCTTCCACCAGATAAGCGCCCCGTTTTACCAACGCAGTGTTGTCATCCGTTTTCGCACGTTCTACAGCCGTCGCTGGCGCGTCGGTAAACAGCCAGTTCCAGATATGCAGCGGCCAGCGGGCGGAGAGTAGCCACGGAATGGCATTCTCTTTATTGGGCTGCCCAGAGGGGGTGACATCATGCATAAAATAGCGATACAACGCCTGTACATCGTCATCAGAAAGTTTTGCGTAAGAGGGATAAGGCATGGCCGGATATAACGGATGACCATCTTTAGCAATTCCCTGACGTACGGCCTTGTCAAAATCCTCGTATGAGTAATTACCAATACCCTGGGTCTTGTCTGGGGTAATGTTGGTCGAATAAATATCCCCTACCGGAGTAGGAAACTTTTTGCCACCCGCCATCGCCGCCCCCCCTTCGGTGGTATGACAGGCCACACAGTCAGAGATACGGGCGATATATTCGCCATTAGATTCCGCTGCACTCACAGAGGCGGTAAACAAACAGGCGGCAAGAACGGTTACATTACGCATAGATCACCCCATATCCTTGAGTTCATTAACCGCACGCCATGCCTGGTCGATGGCCGTATGGGCATAAGCGCCCCAGTCAGAATCGGAATTAGCGATGGCAATGCGACCAACTGGCTGACGCGCCCGCTCGATAATTTCTGGCATTTTATCCATATCATCGAACAACGCGTTGGCGTAATACGCATAGCCATGCGCCCAGCGGTTAACCGTAATGGCGGAGATATCGCGTTGATTATCAAAGCCCGTTGAGCCAAACATTTCCTGTAACTGGGAGCGAATCATCTCCTCATGCGTCGCAAATGTGGTCCCCAGTAAATACGCTCGCCCCAGACGGAATTGCTCTCTGGCCGACAGATTACTGCCCGGATAAGTAGGCACATAGACCATGTGAATGACCATCGGATCGTCCGGTGAGGCCGGGTGTTGATACCCGCCGATGCTGACCGGATAGTCGAGCTTAATCCGGCTGTATGGTGCCGCCGGAGAGTAAAATTCATGCACGCCAAGCTGTTTGAACGCCTGCCAGTTTTTGACCACCACGTTGGTGTACACCAGCGGTGCCTTCACGTTCAGTTTGAGATCCGCCTGCTGCTGTTCCGGCATCTCAGGCACCAGATACGGGATCATCATGTTATAGCCCGCCATGATGGTGTTTTTACCGCGCACGCGATGCATTTTGCCGTCACGCAGATAGGTCACCACCACGCCATCCTTTGTGTTGGCCGCATTAATCACCGTGCTATTCAGACGCAAGCGCGTGGTGTTTTCCGGCAGATCCAGCTTTTCGTAATGCAGTCTGGCAAGGACAGAGTCTTCCATCGTGTTACCCGGTAGCGCATCCGGCAGCATATACCTGACTAACAGTCGGGCCAGCCCGGCGTTACCGTCAGGGAAATGGTAAACATACGGCTCTTCGAGGTCGGCCAGCGACTCGCCGTCCAACGGCGGTATTCCCAGCGCCTCCATGCCGGGTAATGCGCACGCCCTGGCATCGCTACAGGAAATGCCTTCAATGCCGATGGCGAAGAAGTCATTAGAACGCTGCTGAAAATAGAGCAGCGCCATTTTGCTCAAACCAACTTTTGTGGCCAAAAATTCACTGTAGCTGTGGGTATCCAGCCATTCCATTTTCTCATCGACCGTCATGCCCGGAAGATAATCGCCAGGATGGACGTGCAGGTCGATCAACGCCTTTCGGTCGTGCTCACTTAGCGGAAAATCATTGATAAAGTCTTCAATTTTACGGCCATTGAGCCTGTTCGGCGGGATATCATCAGATACCGCGCGCCCCGGATCGCCGCTGACGATTTTTGTCTCGCCAAAATTCTTTTTGTCGAAGAAAACACCGCGACTGAGCTGCCAGTCGGGGTAGAAGTTTACGTCAAAACTCTCTTTTAACCGCGTGACGCTGACGCCCACGGTTTCCATCAGTTTTTGCACCTCAGGGCTGAAATTGTGCGCGGGCGACTGGAATGCTTCGCTGCCGCCATAGCCGAGTAATTTCTTACCTGAGCTCGTAAATTCGTTACGTTTGGCGTGTCCGCCAAAATCGTCATGGTTATCGAGGATCAGGATCCGGCTATTTTGCCCGGCAAGCTGGCGCCAGAAACAACCGGCAGCCAGCCCGCTAATACCGCCGCCCACAATCACCAGATCATACTCTTCCTCAACGGGCAGAGCGTTTAAATCAAAATGTTTATGCTCGCGGCCTACTGCATGCGCCATTTCAAACGATCCAGGATGATTACCCCGCAGCCCCGTCAGCCCTGGCGGATAATAATTTCCATCTATAAATGCGTTTCCCTTTCCTGCCGCCCTGACCCATTCCAGCGGGGTAAGCCCCGCCGCAATAGTCACCGCGACGCCGTTGAGAAAATCACGTCTGGTAATTGCCATTAACTTTTTTCCTTATTGCTACACACTGCCCTAAATACGACACAAATAAGAGATGTCCCCCTTCATAGTAATAAAGGGGTACAGCCGACTATTTCCCTGGCTTTAACTCTTCATCCAGTTTTTTAGAATCATAATAATCACCCTGCCAGGTGATTTTACCTGCTTTAACATGAATATAGCTGACACCTTCAAATTTTATCGGATTATTTGTCGGCGGACTCCCTGCCCATTCGCCACTATTTTTGCCTGAAAATTCCCAACGAAACGCCACGGTATCTTCGTCGTACACGGGTTTGCCGACCATTTTCCAGCTCAGATCTGGCACCGCCTTAATAAAGGCACCGATAACGTCTTTTTCAGCTTTTTCTCTGCCATTTATCGGTTCGCCAGCGGCGGCATCATAATAGACTGCGTCATCAGCAAGATATTGCGCGGCTCGCGAAGCATCGTGTGCATTCCAGGCCGCCATATACTCTTTAACGGTATTCAGCGATGTGCTTTCTGCCAGGCTATAGCCCGAGAACATCACGAATGAAAGCACCGCTATGTTTAATGTTTTCATCGAAATCCTCTCTATTCAGAAATGTCACACATGATATGTTTCACCCGAGTATATTCTTCGAGCGAATAGGATGAGAGATCTTTGCCATAACCCGATTTTTTGAACCCGCCGTGCGGCATTTCGGCGCACAGAGGAATGTGATTGTTGATCCACACGGTGCCAAAATCGAGGTCAATGCTGAAGCGCTGTGCGCGACCATGGTTACTGGTCCAGACGCTGGCGGCCAGACCATATTCCACATCATTCGCTTTGTGTAGACCCTCTTCATCAGTCGAAAACGGCTGAATAGTCATTACCGGTCCAAATACTTCATGCTGAATAGCTTCGTCATGTTGATGCAATCCGGAGACGATCGTCGGCTCAAAATAGAAGCCCGGACCTGGCCCGGCACGCCCACCCGTTTCAATTTTTGCATGTGCCGGTAAACGCGCAATAAAGCCTTTCACCTGCTCCAGTTGGTTTTTACTGTTCAATGCGCCATATAGCGCAGCCTGATCCGCTGGCGGTCCAAATTTAATACTCTTCGTTTTCTGAACCAGCTTTTCCAGGAATTCAGCGTAGATGGATTGTTCGACCAGAATACGCGTAGCCGCCGTGCAATCCTGGCCAGCATTGAAGAAACCTGCCGTGGTGATCGTCGCGATCGCCTTGTCCATATCTGCATCAGCAAACACCACCGCAGGCGCTTTCCCGCCCAATTCCAGATGCGCCTTGGTCAGGTTCGCCGCTGCCGAAGCCGCAACCTGTAGGCCCGCGCGGACCGAACCGGTAATCGAAACCAGTGAGGCCTTCTGGTTTGAAACCACCAGCGAACCGGTGCTGGCTTTACCTAATACGACGTTAAACGCCCCTCTTGGGAACAACGGCGCGGCCAGTTCAGCCAACAGCAGCGTGCTGACCGGCGTGGTGTCGCTGGGTTTTAATACGACCGTATTGCCTGCTGCCAGCGCTGGCGCAATCTTCCATACCGCCATCATGAACGGGTAGTTCCATGGCGTGACTTGGCCAACGATACCCAGCGGTTCACGGCGGATAGTCGAGGTAAACCCAGCGGAATATTCCCCTGCCGCTTTCCCTTCAAGACAGCGCGCCGCACCGGCAAAAAAACGGATGGCATCGCAGGATGCCGCGATCTCTTCCTTCTCAATAAAATGGCGAAGCTGACCAGTCTCCTGACTCTGCGCGTTCACCAGCCGCTCAACGTTTCGTTCAATCTCATCTGCCAGCTGCAATAACGCCTTTTGCCGCTGTGCCGGTGTCGATTTTCGCCAGATGCTAAACGCCGCCTCCGCCGCCGAGTAGGCCTGCTCCACCTCTTCCGCATTGGCGTTGGGTGATAATGCGTACGTTTCGCCGTCGACCGGACTCACCAGTTCGAAGGTATCTTCGCTACGACCTGCTACATATTGCCCATTAATAAAATGCTTCAGGGTTTTCATGTCTGTCTCCTGTCTGTTAATACATAAAGAATCTTATGTAATATATATATTGTAAAATATTTTCAAATGCGCAACATTGACACTATGATAAGCCTCGCATTTTTAACTTAATTTTTACATTTTCGAGATAAGGCTTTTCATCGTGAGCCAACGCGTTTGCTCAGCTCATCATGAGGTTATCGGGACACACATCCGCTTGTGCAGTGACATTGCGCATAGGCATGTAAAATAACTCGGCCATTCTTACCTTCCTTGCCTGACGGGCATGTGTTAAAAATGGTCGTTGTTTCAGGGAATTGAGTGCAGAAAAGATTATGATTACTCACGCGGTCATATTTGCGCCTATCGGGCAGGTCAGTCGTTCAGACCAGATAGTGCAGCGCCTGTCAAACGCCATTATCACGGGGTTGCTGGAGCCAAAAGAACAGCTCCCCAACGAAACTGATTTGGCAAAGATGATGGGTGTCTCACATATCACTATCAGAGAAGCGCTAAACACGCTTCGGGCTAATAATCTTATCCATACGGTTCGTGGTCGTAATGGCGGGAGCTTCGTTTGCGAAAATATTGATGGCAAAAACAGCGCCCTGCATCCGTTCAAAGCGATCAGTACGGATTATCTTTCTGACCTGGGCGAAATGCATTGCGCCATTATCAGCCATAGCGCAAGGCTGGCTTCCAGACGGATGACCGGCGCGGATATCGCCAAATTTCGCGAGTTTGTTGAGGTGCTCAGCAAGGCAAACTCACCAGAGCTTATGACCCAGGCCGATATGCGCTGTCTACTGGCGATAGCTGCCAGTTCACATTCCGCGCGACTGGCCAATCAGGAGCTGCAGGTCCAGGCTGAATGGGCATCGCTGGTGGCGATACTTTATCGCGCAGACAACATTCATGCCGAAATTATTGCGCTTTACTCGGCACTGGCCGATGCGCTGGCGGCTCACAACGAGGCAGAATCCGTGCAGCTTGCCACACGGATCATCGACACGTTTACCTATTACCTTATTGAAAAAAAGCTGAAATATAACTCGAACTGACAATCAGTGAAGGCAGGACAGACAATGAGCTCTTCGACATCCTTAAGCGCATTAATTCGTAAGATTGATGATATTACCGCCTCTACCGTAGATTCTACCGTTGCGCTGGCGAGGAGCATCCATGAGGCGATTTCCGGGGTGCAAAAGGCCTCAGCAGAAGTTGTCCTCGATCCATCGGTGAGATCTACCGTTCAGCAACACATCAAGCGCACCCTCAGTAACAATCATTACTGTTCAGGGGCCGGGTTCGCCAGCCATATTGAGAGCACTGCCACCACAAAAGAGTATTGGCTGCTGGAATGGTGGTATAAGAAAGATAATGGTTTGAGTCAGGCGCACCTCGATTTAGATCAGGCCACCCAGCAACGTCTGGATTTCAGAACCTTCGAGTGGTTTAAGCACTCACCTCCGGCAGGAAAAGCCTATATCCACGGTCCCTACGTCGACTATATCTGCAATATTTCCTACACCCTGACCTCGGCAGTGCCGATCTACTACAACGATCAGTTTCTTGGCGTTGCCGCCGTCGATCTGCTGGTCAGTCAGATAGAGGCCGAACTGCTCTCCTGCGCTCATCCTGACTATGTCATTCTGACCAATCTGGAAAACAGAATTATCTTTTCCAGTTGGCCACGTTTTCGCGTGGGTGAATTACTCTCTCCCGCAAACAGTACCGTTGTTTATCAGAGCGACTACTTTATCCTTTATCACTATCAAAACTAAGGGCCCGAAGGCCCTTAGTTTTTAGTTATCCTGCCCCATATTCAGCTTGTTAGCGTAGGCAATGGCGTCGTTTTCCGGTGCCGCAGAGCGACCAAACGGTCGGGTCAGGAACATATAGATAAGCCCGGAGCCAACGACAATCGCCAGGCCGAACAGTACCGTCCAACGATCGATGAAATCGCTGCTGTCTGCCGGTTGCGCCAACAACCAGATCCCACACAATCCATAGGCTAGCGCCAGCACGTTCACAATCACGCCCCAACCGCCAATGGTCCACTCCCCGGCCGGTTTCCAGCCTTTCAGGCGCTGGCGCAGTGCGGCAAGCACAACCATCTGGAACGAGATATAAATACCGATGACGGCAAACGCGGTAATACGCGACAGATTGTCTGGCTGGAAATAGACCCAAACGCAGATGATGACTGGCAGCAGACAGCTAACAACCATGGCATTATCCGGAACACCATTTTTAGAGATCTTTGACATCCACTCACTTCCCGGCAGCATTCTGTCGCGGGAGAAAGAAAAGATAAGACGGCTTAACGCAGCCTGCAGAGACAAAATGCACGACAGCATCGCCACAATCGCGACGATGATAAAGATAGTTGCGCCAGTTTCACCAAGTGCTTCATTAAGGATGGCCGGAATGGGATCAGACGTTTTGCCATTCACGATACTGACCAGATTTGGTGAAGCCAGGAGATATCCCATGACGGAAATAATCGCCGAAATCGCACCAAATACGATGCTCAAAATCATCGCAACCGGGATCTTTTTACTTGGATTCTGTACCTCTTCCGCAACGTTACCGCAGGCCTCAAAGCCAAAGAACATAAACAGTCCCATCAGCGCGGCAGACATAAATGCGGTGGAATAGCTGCCGTCATGCGCCAGCACGCCCATCGAATCAAAAATTACGGAGAATGGCTGCGAACGGTGGAATATCAGCAGATAAATTCCCAGCGCAATCACGCTAACGATTTCACACCAGAAGCCAATTTTTGCGACCCGAGCCAGATTTTTAGTCCCGGACATATTAACAGCCATCATCAAAAGCAGCAGCAGGACGGAAGTCGCCAACATAGTGGCTGGCGTCTGACCATAGTGGAAGAGCGACTCAACAAATGTTGAAGTATATTCCGCGATTGACGTAATGGTGACCACCAGTGCCCACAGGTAAATCCAGGCAGCGATCCACGCATATTTCTTGCCCCATAACCTTCTGGCCCAGGGATAAAGCCCGCCGGTTATCGGATACTGGGAAGCCACCTCACCAAACACCAACGCCACTAAAAATTGTCCACATGCGACGATTAAAATCCACCAGACTGCGGGCGGCCCCGCCAGCGTTACGGCCAGTGCAAACAGCGAATAGACGGCGGTAAGCGGCGAAAGGTAGGTAAAACCCAACGCAAAGTTTGAAATAAGACCGATCGAGCGATTGAACTGTTCTTTGCCATCTTTTTGAAAATTATCGTTTTTCTTATCAGGTGTCTGTTCCATATAGCTTTCTCTTTTGTGGAATAGTCGCAGGGTTGAACAATTAATGTATAAAAGATATTAAGTTATATGTATAGTGATTTTGTCGCTAATTTGTTAAAAATGATCGCGCATCACGTTAATGAAAAAGTGGAAGTAGAACAGTCGAGGGCACAAGTATTTTTCGGTATTTCCGCTTCACGGTTCTTTAGCAATTGCGAACTGTTGGCCAATTGGCGGATAAACAGGCACCCCGAATTGAGTTCGACGCTAAGTAGCAAGAATCGCTGCTGTTAAGCAACATTTTTGCAATATAATAATGTGATGTTAAACGCTGAACCTGAGCAGGTGAATGATGGAAATTGATCTCGATAATCTGGTCTTTGATGGACTGGAAGAAGCGCAAGAGCGTAATGCTGAACGTCTGGAAGATGCTGACAAGAAAGCGCAGGACATTATTGCTGATAATGACTGCGGCGACGCCTGTAAAATCTGATTTCCAAACCGGCGCAATGCCGGTTTTTTTACCGCCAGACTATGCCCCTCCTCTTATCTACATTTCCCATTGCGTTTACCCATTGTTAACACCGCTTTCACTAATAACATTTTGTAAATAGATAAGAATTTTTTCTTATTTTGTCCTGAACGTAAGTTATGGGAGCGTAAAAAGCACAAACCAAAAACGACAGGGATTTACATCATGATGGCAACGAAAACTTATCGCGCTAAAAAAACACTGCTGGCACTCGGCGTGCTGCTGGCCACCGGCATTGCCGCCTCGCAGGCTCAGGCTGACCAACTGGCCGATATCAAAGCCGCAGGCATAGTAAAAGTTGCGACATTCGACGCGAATCCACCGTTTGGCTCCGTCGATGCCAAAACGCATAAGATTGTCGGCTATGACGTTGATTTTGCTGAAGCGCTGGCAAAATCCCTCGGCGTAAAACTGGAACTGGTAGCGACTAATCCGGCAAACCGCATTCCGTTATTACAATCCGGTAAAGCCGATTTAATCGTGGCGGATATCACGATTACGCCTGAGCGGGCGCAGGTCATTGACTTCTCCGTCCCCTATTTTGTTACCGGGCAGCAGTTCCTGGTACCGGCCAAATCCCCGGACCAGCTCGATGCATACAGCAAAGCGCGAATCGGTGCGGTGAAAGGCACTACCGGTGAGCAGGCGCTACATCAGCGCTTCCCGCAGTCACGTGTGCTGGCCTACGACGATATTCCACTGGCGTTAACCGCGCTACGCAATGGCAATGTTCAGGCCATCACCCAGGACAGTACGATTCTGGCCGGTCTATTAAGCGGTGCGCCGGATAAAGCAGATTTCAAAATTCTGCCTGACCTGTTGAGCAAAGAAGAGATTGGCGTGGGAGTGAAAAAAGGTGAGCCAGCGCTGTTAAAAGCCGTCAATGATGAGCTTTTGAGGCTGGAATCTACCGGGCAGGCGGCAAAAATTTATGATGTCTGGTTTGGCCCTGAAACCAAAAATCCGCAACCCCGCGCCTTTAAAATAGAAGCGAAGTAATATGCTCTCAGCCCTGTTTCATCGTTGTGCAGTTTCCGCGGCGGATTTTACCCATTTGCGCCAGGCAAGCGTCGAACTGCGCAATGTCATCAAACAGTTTGACACTCATACCGTACTTAACGGCGTCAGCCTGTCAGTTGAACCCGGTGAAGTGGTGACTATTCTGGGCCCTTCTGGCTCGGGAAAATCCACGCTTATACGCCTTATCAACCAGCTTGAGTCGCTCAGCGGTGGCGAGATTTTCATTGATGACAAACCAATTAGTCAGTTGCGCGGGGCAGCATTACGCCAGTTACGCAGCCGTATCGGTTTCGTTTTTCAGCAATTCAATCTCTATTCGCATCTGACAGCGCATCAGAACATCTCGCTGGCGCTGGAATATGTTCACGGCTGGAACAAGGCGGCAGCCGCGCGTCGGGCACTCGAATTGCTGGATCAGGTGGGACTGGCAGAAAAAGCGAGCGCTTATGCCGCACAGTTGTCCGGAGGGCAGCAACAGCGCGTGGCCATCGCCCGCGCGCTGGCCTCATCGCCACAAATCCTTCTGTTTGATGAACCCACCTCCGCGCTGGATCCAGAAATGATCGGCGAAGTATTACAGGTGATGAAAAACCTGGCCCACAGCGGTATCACCATGCTCGTTGTGACCCATGAAATGCATTTTGCCCGTGAGATTGCCGATCGCGTGGTATTCATCGATGGCGGAGAAATTCTTGAAGTGGCCGCGCCGGAGGATTTTTTCACCCGGCCACAGCACCCGAGAACCCGGCGTTTCCTGAAAAAAGTGCTCGACCCGTTACACCAGGAGTCATCGCTATAATGCTTGCAATGGACTGGCAGGGAGTGCTGAGCGGGCAACCTCTGCAATGGATAATTTCCGGTTTTCTCACCACGCTCTGGGTGACACTGGCAGGTGTCGTACTCGCCACGCTCATTGCCATCTTCCTACTCGGCCTGCGTCTGACGGGCCATCGCTTCAACAAAGCGGTGGTCAGTGTATGGGTTTCGGTGTTTCGCAACACGCCTTTACTGGTGCAACTGATGTTCTGGTATTTTGCCGCATGGAACTGGCTGCCCCGCAACGTCATTACCTTCATCAATGCAGAGCATCCCTGGTCTATTCTGCCAGGCGATGTCTGGTGGTTAACACCAGAGTTTATCTGTTCAGCATGGGGGCTGGGCGTATTTACCTCGGCATTTTTGGTCGAGGAGATCGCCTCTGGTTTACAGGCGGTTTCTGCCGGACAACGTGAGGCTGCCGTGGCGCAGGGTTTTTCATCCTGGGCGACGTTTCGTCACATTCTGCTTCCTCAGGGACTGGCGAACGCCTGGCAACCCATTGTTGGGCAATACCTTAACCTGATGAAACTTTCCTCGCTTGCCAGCGGTATTGGATTTGCTGAGCTCACCTACCAGGTGCGGCAAATTGAGAGCTACAACGCGCACGCGCTGGAAGCCTTTGCTGTTGGCACTGCGCTCTATCTGCTCACCGGCATCGTTCTGGGTATGCTGCTTACGCGTCTTGGCCCACGGCCTGCATCGGGTAAATCGTCAAAGGTTAAAACGCGTATCTTCAGCGTCAGGAGCATACTGCATGATCGCTAATATTTCGATCATTACCGACAATCTTGATTATCTCATGTGGGGACGGGTGGCCCAGGGACAACCCGGCGGCGTTCTGCTCACGTTGTTGATGGCTCTCGGCGCGGCGCTGCTGGCCTTGCCTGGTGGGATAGTTCTTGCCTGCTGCGCCTGGCGTTTTCCAGGCACGGTTCGCAACGGGTTGTTTATCTGGGCGGAGTTTATTCGCGGCATTCCGCTAATCTTTGTGATTTTCTGGATGTGGTATTTGCTACCCATGCTGACCGGAAGCGATCTCCCCGGAGCCGTTACCGTGACGCTGGCGCTGGCATGGTTCACCGCCGCCTCGGTCATGCACTCAGTGTATGCAGGAATTAGCGTGCTGCCTGGCGGGCAATATGATGCTGCCGTGGTTCAGGGTTTTCGCCCGTATCAGGCCCTGTGGCTTATCTTATTGCCGCAGGTGCTGCGTAACGTACTGCCATCGCTGACGGGGATTTTTATTGGATTACTGAAGGACACGTCGCTGGCGTTTATCGTTAACGTGCCGGAACTCACAACGGTTGCGGGTCAGGTTAACAGCCGGGTACAAATCTATCCGGCAGCCATTTTTATCTTTACCGGACTGGTCTATTACCTGCTGTGCCTGAGCCTGGAGAAAATCACCCAACGCCGCTTCGCGTTAAAATGAGATCACGGCTCAACATTCCACAAACTGGTGGTCTTCGTTGAGCCGATATTTCACGCCCGCCCGGATGTTATTTTCCCCCTCAACGGCAAGCGCAAAACGCATTCTCTCGCCATCGTGATAGGCCAGCGCCGCGCAGCCGCCGGGACCGAGTATTATCGAATCGACAACACCGGTACTGGCAACAACGGCGTTCTCTCCGCTGGCAATAATGTGGATGTTGTCGGCGCAGTTGGCGATTTTAGACTCTGCGCCAAAACAGGCCAACTGGGTTAAATCACCACCGCAGGCAATCCGATTTCTGTCGCCGAGCGAACTGATGCGTACGCGCATGCCGGTACTGGCGATACGCGTCCCGTCACCCACGCTACTGATACGTGCCGAATTTCCCGCAACCGCAATTCGCCCGCGATCGCCTGAACTGCCGATATGCGCGTTATAGCCTACGCTACCAATACGTGCGCTGTAACCTGCGCTGGCGATCTGTGCGGCATACCCGGCGCTGGTGATTTTAACGTTATCGCCTGCACAACTGAATCGGGCATTATCTTCCGCACTCGCCAGCGGAGGGCTGATTTCCCCCGCCGTTTGCACACGGGAAATATTCCCCATCGCGCGAATATCCTGCTGGGCAAAACTCGCCTCTTCCCGCCATTTTGACCAGCCGTATTCCACCAGACTATTTGCCCAGTCTGTATACCCTTCCCGCTGGAGCGCACGATGGACATCAGCATAGCTTCCGCCAGTTGGAAACGCGCGTAGAAACCAGCGATACATTACGGGCCCAACGCGCCAGGCCCGTAAGTCACTTCGCGTAATCATCATCGCTTAATGCCGGTGATAGCCATCCACCATACACTTGAAAGTTTCGCCCGGCGTACGACCTGTCGTGCAGAGATAAAGATGCCCAAAAATGAAAAACAGACTGATTATTGCCAGCGCGAAGTGCGCCTGGAGCAACCAGTAACGCACGCCGGGGAACAGGTCACCGACAACCGTCGGATAGAGCGATAACAACCCTGAAATCAGCAGCAGTGGCAGTAAGCCATACATCACGCCAACATAGGCCGCCTGCTGTAGCGGGTTGAATTTAGAACGCTTTGATGCCGGGAATGGGTGTGACTCGCCCTGCATAATGCCAAACAGGTAAAAACGCGTTTGTCTTTGCGCTCGTCCGATCCAGCCCTGACGTTGAATAATATAGTGATGCCCGTTGCCGCCAATCAGATTGATCAGGACAAAGCCAATCCAGCAGGCGAGCAGCAAAAAGCCGCAGACCTCATGCACGGTAAGCAGGCTTTTCATCACCGACGCACTGACGACGGAGAAGTGATTGACCAGGCCACTGACCAGAAGTAGCAGAAATAGCAGCGCATTCGACCAGTGCCACAAACGAACGGCCTTCGAGTATAAATAGACTTTCTCACCATGCCCTGCCGACGCTTTATGCGCGGCCCGAAAGCGCAGCATGGCGTGTAGCGCCAGCACCAGCCACATCCCCACCAGCATTAACCCGGCGATGACCAACCACACAGGCCAGTAGTCCGGTGAAAACAGGGGAACATACTGCGCAAGCTGGGCGTGAAACTGTTCGGCATTCTGCGACGCGTTCATACATTTTCCTTTTTAATCAAATGTTGACCGAACCGACGATACAGATGGGGTTTCCCGGCGCCTGCAAGTTGATGCTCGTAATACTTATTTTCTCTCAACCAGGTCTGAATTTCCGGGCTATCTTCGCGACCAAAAATCAGCGCATGTTCCGGGCAGGCGTTAACACAGATCGGCGGGAAACCTTTCGCCAGACGAGATTCAGCGCAGAAGTCGCATTTATCCGCCACTTTGGTCTGCGGGTTGAGATAACGCACCTGATAAGGACACGCGCCAATACAGTAACTGCAGCCGATACAGGAAGACGTGTCTACCCGCACAATGCCGTTGTCATCTCGCCATGAGGCGCCGGTCGGACACACCTCAATACAGGGGGCATCATCACAGTGCTGGCAGGACTGACGGAAGTAGTGATACAGCGTTTCGTTGTCGTTGTCCGAAACCGGAATATGAGCTATCGACAAACGGCTACCCTGCGCAGGAACATGATTGGTTTTCCTGCATGCGCGGGCGCAGATATTACATCCGTTACACAGTGATTCATCGTGAATCATGACGTAATGTACGTCTTTAGAACTCCTGGTACTCGCTAACAGATTTTGACCTGGGCCAGTGAAAAAAATCACCGTCCCCATGCCAATGACAAATTTTCGTCGGGTGAAGGACATCGGGTTATCCTCTAATACTGTGACAGTGGTCGTCCACACGTTCCATGACATCAACCTGAATAATTCAGGGGTTCTGATACTGCTCAACCTCAAGCCATTCGCACAGGCCGTACGCTTTGCCATAACTCATAAAACGTTCGCTGAACAAATAAGGCTCCGCATTTGACGATTCCACAGTCCGTATATCTGCATAATCGGGATGCGTTTCCATGGCCGTGAGCGCAGCGGCAATCTGTTGAGACTCAAAGCGATACGGCGGTTGCGTCAACATGGCGACCTTATAAGGGCGAGGATACGTTCGACAGTCGAAGCGTACCGCCTCGGCAATAGCACGGCAGATGTCGTTTTCCACCACCTGCACACACATGTCGGCGTAATTTGCCGTCATGGTTTGCGTCGAATAGAAATATGCTTCTTCCGCACCCTGCACACAGGTGATATCCGCACCATTCGCGTCCTGGCCCAGCACATCCAGCAGCGCGGAAAGATCGGTTTCAGGAACCGAATAAGGCGGCAGCAAAAAGACACTGCGCGCCACCAGTTGCCCCGATGCTGAATGCTGACGGATAAAATCTGCCACAATCAACTCCGGGCTGGCTGGTTCCTGAACCTGGGGCACATTCATCTGTTCTACAGGCGGGTGAAACGCCTGCAGCCACTGTCTCTTTCGGCTATCCACTTCGTCAGGAAACGCCTCAACGGGGGTCAGAACGTCGCTCACGTTAGTCATCTCGCATTCCTTACGCCGGCAACAGATCTTGTGCAGCCAAATCAGCGGCTACATCTTCAAGTCCGAGTCGGTTCAGGGTTTCACGCGTTGGGCAACCCAGCTCTGGATCCCAGCCCATTTCCTGATAGAACATCGTCAGCGACTGACGCATATCCTCCCGGTCCATCTTGTCGGTCCCTTCAGTGAAGACCGGGATCTTCGGATCTTTATCAAACACCCAGGAGCAGATGAGATCGTGCTCATTGCGCATATCTTTGGTTTGCATCAATTTGACCGTATAGGCACGGTGCAGAGTAAAGATGCGTTCAGCGGCCAGGTCCAGACTCGCCTGCGTGGTTTCATCGCCGGTGACCGCCTGGAAGAATTTTGCTTCCAGATCCAAATCGCCGCGATAGTTACGGCTCTTGAGTGGTGAAACCGTCATCGGCCACACCCAGTTGCACAGCGTAACCGCGTTATGCAGACAGACTTTCAGCAGCGTCCATTTGGCATATTTGATCTTGGCGGCATTGATCGGGGTGTAGTTTTTGGTTTCGTCGTATGCATCCTGCGAACCAAATAGCTCGCCCGCCACTTCGCGCTGTAATTTCAGCGGTAAACCGGAACCGATGAAGTTGATATGGGTGTGCGCCATACAGTCACGGTTAAACATACAGTTAGTGATAGCCCCCACCTGTGCAGAGGCCTCGTTTGCATGGTGGACAGGGAAACCAAACGGCGACCACAGTTTATTTTTGGCATAACCCCAGTACTCCTCGCCCAAATTCCAGCGTTCAGCAATGGCATACGATCCGTCCGCAAGATGGCTGAGTTCCCCCACGCGATGCGCCAACCGGTAGTAAAAATCCTTAATAAAATGAGGATCGCCCGCTTCCAGCTGATCCCAGCGGATCTCCGCATACTCTTCAGCTGGCAGTACGCGCTTAAAGACGCCTTTCGAATAGCAGTAAGTAAAATCACGGTGCAACTGCCCGTAGTTACACCAGATGCCATAATCGTCAAACAGGTTCAGACCAATCAGATTTCCCACCACGCGCCCATCGTCTTTATCGTCGAAATCTTTCGGGCCATTGGGGAAAATGGTGGTGTGGACAAAGTTCGCCACGCAGGTGTTACCGCCGGTACTTGGCACGCCAAAATCTTTCACCCGCGGGACATTGAGCTGCGACATACAGCGAATGGGGCATGAATGGCAGCCGCTCATTTTGACCGTGTATTTCTCAGCAGCTGGCCCCAGATCGAATACGGATTTATAGGTACGGAAACCCACGGTATTCTGGTTACCCGGCGGGATTTCCCCGGTTTCGATTGGTCCCCCTTCTGCCGCGCCCCAGAACAGTCCCTTACGGGCCGTCCAGCGCGAGTTTGGCGAAGAGTATTCTGCCCAAGCCTGCGGGGTGCTTGGCACAACGTGGTTGTTGTTGGCACCGATGAGCTCGGTCATCATGTAATCATTGAGCCGCTTCATCTCTTTGCGATCGGCAATATTGACCCCTTTGGTCCCTTCTACCGCAATAGCCTTCAGGTTTTTCGACCCCATTACCGCGCCAGTACCGGCGCCTCCGCTGTGGTTGCGACTGTTGATCATGCAGGAGAGCGGCACCAGATTTTCACCCGCCTGACCAATAGCGGCGACGCAGGTTTCCGGGCTGGTAATGCGGCAAATCTCTTCGGTTGTGGCGCGCGTTCCCTTACCCCACAGGAAATCGGCTTTTTCGATGCTGACCTTTTCATCTTTGATGTTGACCCAGACAGGCGTCGCGGACTTGCCTTCGATAATAATGGCGTCGTAACCGGCGAATTTCATTTGCGCAGCGAAGAAGCCGCCCATATGAGCATCCACCACTAAATTGCCTTTGGTAAAAGTCGATAAGGAGGTGATATTGACGCGGGAGCTACAAGGGGCACCAGAGCCCGTTAATGGCCCGGTGGCGAAAACCAGTTTATTCCCTTCATCAAAAGGCATGGTGCCTGGCGGGACTTCGTCGTACATAATTTTATAACCAAAGCCCATCCCGCCGACAAATTTTTTAAATTTACTGGAATCTTCAAGGGTGATATTCCCCGTGGTGAGATTGACCCGTAAAATATTACCTGTCCAACCATTAGCCATCATGTTTTCCTTTGCAAGAAGGTTTAATAGATATACCCGCCATCCTTCAGGCAGTTTTTTTTGCAAAACTGCGATATTTTTGGCAATTAATGACGCGTATCAGGTATGCCTGCTATCTATCAAACAGTAATATCTTTCCACTCGATAATTTTTAATGCCCCAGTCGGACAAGCATTGGCGCACTCCCCACATAACACACATTTTGAGGATTTTTTTGTTTCGGTATTCACGGTCGCCATCATCCACGGGCAGGCGGTGGTACAAGCGCTGCAGCCAATACAACGTTTATGATCCACCGCAATACAGCCGTCTTCCTGTTTCCAGGTAATAGCACCAATGGGGCAGACCTTCATGCATTGCGGATCTTTGCACTGACGACAGGTATCAGCGGTATAGTTTAAATCGCCATACAGTCCGCCACCGGACCCGACGCCATCATCGCCAAAGAAGTAGTTGCGATGGATTTTTATACGGGAAAAGAAAGTCCCCACGGCACCATCGTTATAGTTGGTACAGGAAATTTCACAGCGGTGGCAGCCAGTACAGCGCGCTCGCTGGGTCACCAGCACCCCTTTCGGCGTATTGATAAGCCCCACGGTACCGCTGTCGATATCTTCCTGCTTACAGCCAAAAAGTGATAACAGTGCAGGGGCGATGGTTAATCCCGCCAAACCTTTTCCTGATATCCGCAGAAATTCAAGCCGCGTTAAACCACAATCTAAAAATGGACGATCAACCTGATTCATTTATTTCGCATCCTCTTCGCAAACGCTGTGTTAGCAACACCTCCAGGCTAAATTAAACCCGTGCAGCTCAAGCCATTTCGGGCGGTTAATGTTGCCAACAACACGTAAATTTTTGCCCTAACCTGATCGCGTAAAATGACGGTGGTTAAACTGAATGAATCTAATCCTTTAGGGTTAGGCGTAAAGATAATGTGGTTATTCAGCGCTCATAGTTTTGATCGTCATCAATTAAAAAACGGAAGGGAAATAATTAATGTGGAGTGAGATTTATTATCATTAAGATAAGTTGAAATAATATTTCACATGCTTTGCAAATATTTGTGACTCTACTCGCATGTATATTTTAATATATCATTCGGAATATAATTCAATATACAGCGAAGGTTACTCTTCTAATTGCAGCACTAAATTATTTATATTGATAGATTAACGTGACGAGAATAAAAGGACGGCGAACGAGACCACCATCCTCTTTTTGTGGATTAACCGGCTAATGCTTTAATGACGGTCTCAATAGCCTGTTTTTCTAACTCGCTACGCTTCACGCGCTGGTTGGCAAGGGTGGTTCTCAGTACTCCCGCAATGACGATATGCTTAGGCTCTTGTCCCAGATCGCGCATTTCCAGCACTACTTTACCGACAACTCTGCACATTTCACGGTACAACTCATCGTCTTTGGTCTGATTTCCCATTTTTTCCCGCTCGTCATTAACTCAAACCAACAGCATATATCAGTCTGACGGATTAGACAAAATTCAATGAAAATCAAATAAATGTCATAAATTTACTGAATCCTCTGCAGTCGATTAACCAGTTCAGCAAGACTCCCCGCCTGCATTTTTTCCATCACCCGCGCCCGATGAACCTCAACCGTACGCACGGCAATATTCATGGCATCAGCAATTTCCCGATTCATTAACCCTTTTGCTACCAGTTGCGCCAGCTCTCGCTCCTTTGGCGTAAGCTGCTGATAGCAAACCACGATCTCTTGTCGCGAAAAGGCGGCGTGAGAAATCTGCACTGCATGCTCTAACGCCGCTTGCAGAGGCGCGGCGGAAACCGGCTTTTGCAAAAAATCGACCGCACCGCGTTTCATTTGCTCAACCGCCATCGGCACATCGCCATGCCCGGTGAGGAATACCACCGCCAGCGTACTCTCACGCTGGCGCATGGCTTCATGCACAGCATGCCCATCCAGTACAGGCATACGCATATCCAGCAAAAGTACGCCCACCTGGTGCAGATTTGCCTCAGCGAGGAATGTTTCGCCTTGCTCCCAGCAACACACCTCATATCCCAGACTTTCCAGTAAAAACGCGCAAGCCTGGGTGACGGCAATATCGTCATCCAGCAGATGAATGATTGCCACGACGGCCTCCCTCCGGGTTTTGCTTAAAATGTAATGTCACTACAACGCCCGCTTTTTCATCTGGAGCCTGATGATTTTTGATCTCAATGTCTCCGTTTGCGTAGCGCACCAGCCGCTGGCAAATGGCTAGCCCCAGCCCCATGCCCTCTTTACGGGTGGTCATAAACGGCTGAAAAGCCTGGTACAGCTGCACCTCATCAATACCTCCGGCGTTATCCTGCACCTGAATACTCACATCACCATCCTCACGCTGAGCGCTAAACCACACGGTGGTTGCCCCCGCCTGGGCGGCGTTGAGAACCACATTGGCCAGTACCTGTTCGAGGAGAACACTCGGCAACGTTAATGTTAACGCCTTACCGATCTGCGTTTGCAGCGCTACCGCCGGAAATTGCTGGGGCATGCGTAATAATTGCCAGACGTGATGGATAGCATCATGAACGTTGACGACCTGCCAGTCATCGGTCATCACCGGATTGCCCTGTGCCTGGCTGACCCACTGGCGAAGATTGTGCAGCGTATCAGCCCCCCGCTGCGCCTGGGTATCAATGTGCTCCAGCGCGGGCAGCAGCGGATGCTGTTGATCCTGATTACGCAGGCGGATCAGACAGCCCTGCGCATAATGACGGATAGCCGATAGCGGCTGATTGAGCTCGTGGGCAAAACCCGACGTCATCTCGCCAAGCACGCTCATTTGGCGAGCGGTTTCCAGCTCCTGTTCCTGTTTGCGCAACAATACGTTGTTTCGCTCCAATTGCCTGCCGCGTCGGCGGACCAGCAGCATCACCCAGATGTAATTGAGCGTCAGCAACAACAGTACGAGAGCCGCGGCCCCCATCGCCAGCCGATGTTGAATAAACCAGCTTTTGACATCCAGCCACAGCTGGCGCTGCTGCGGATGCTGGCGGACATCGCGCAGCAACGCTTCCACTTCGCGGGTCGAGGCGGGCGCCCCCCAGCGAAACGTCGCGTTTTGCGGCGCGTTGAACAGAGCCCGCGTGACGCGATCGGCCAGCTCGTCGCTTACCGCAGGCAGTGCCGCAAATGACCAGTCAGGATAGAGCGGCGTACTGGTTAAACAGGGAATCGACGTCGGATGGTTAAGCACGGCCGTAAAATCTGTTTTACGAATAAGCCCTTCTTCGTCCATTTTTTCCAGTAGGCACACCGGCACAATCACCGCCTGCACGGCTTTTTCGCGTAATAAATAGAGTAAGGCATCGGCGGGAAATCCGGTAAACGTCAGGCGCAAATCGCGCTCCGGGCGCAGGCCGGCATCGCTGAGCGCTTTATATCCCAGCAAATAGCCGCCAAATGCCTGAGCGTCAATGGCACCCACCGTTTTGCCGATCAGATCGTGTGCGGAGGTTATCCCGCTATCGCGCCTGACGAGGATCGCGCTGCCAATCACATTACTGGTGGCTTTCCCCCCGCGAGTAGAACGGAGTGACGCCAGCCAGCGTAGCGCAGCACGGTTGTTTAGTTGAACAAATTGCGCCGGATTAGTGACCACAAATTGTACCGTTCCACGATTCACCGCCTCCTGCATCTGCCGCAGGTCCAGCGGTTGAATATGAAACTGTTCGCCGGGAATTTGCTGATTCAACAGGGTTTCCAGCGGCTGCCAGTGATTACGCGTGGAGACCTCCCCACGCATCGCCAAAACGCCAATGTTCCATGTCTGAGCCCTGACCACACCGCTTAGCATCCATAGCGATACCAGCACCGTCAGACATTTTGCTACGTTGCGTCCCACTCAATTATCCCTGTCAATTATGTTGTTTTAGATCAACAACAAGCCGGGTATGTGGTTAACCACAATAGAGTACCCCCCGTCACGATTTTTACACTGTAAATCATCAAGATTCTTTATTCATCACACGCAAACCAACGGCGTGACCAATGTTTCGTTGTTGCATCGTGACGGGAGAAAATATGGACAGCAGTAAACGGCAGTTTCTCCAGCAACTGGGCGTCCTGACCGCTGGCGCATCACTGGTACCCTTGGCTCAGGCGCAATTTCCCTTCTCGCCTGAACGCCATGAAGGCTCACTTCAGCATCGCTACGCCATGCTGGTTGACCTGCGACGCTGTATCGGCTGCCAGGCCTGTACTGTCAGTTGCGCCATTGAAAACCAGACGCCGCAGGGTGAATTTCGCACCCTCGTTAACCAGTACCAGGTGCAGATTGAAGGTCAGCAGAGCGTCACCAACGTCCTGCTGCCGCGGCTGTGCAACCATTGTGATAATCCTCCCTGCGTGCCCGTTTGCCCGGTACAGGCTACTTTCCAACGCGAAGACGGCATTGTGGTGGTCGACAACACGCGCTGCGTGGGCTGCGCCTACTGCGTGCAGGCCTGCCCTTATGATGCGCGATTCATCAACCATGAAACACAAACCGCCGATAAATGTACCTTTTGCGTTCACCGCCTCGAAGCAGGCCTGCTCCCGGCCTGCGTGGAATCCTGCGTCGGCGGCGCGCGCATCATAGGCGATATCAAAGATCCGCACAGCCGGATTTCTCAAATGCTGCGTGAACACCATGACGCCATCAAAGTCCTGAAACCGGAAAACGGGACATCACCGCACGTGTTCTATCTGGGTCTGGACGAAGCGTTTGTAACCCCGTTGATGGGACGTGCTCAACCCGCTCTCTGGCAGGAGGTTTAAATGAACCATTCACTGGTTATTGAAGAGGTTCTGGCCCATCCCCAGGACGTAAGTTGGTTACCCTGGGCCGTACAATATTTCTTTTTCATCGGCATTGCCGCCTGCGCCGCGCTGTTCGCCTGCGTGCTTCACTGGCGTAAACAAGAGATGCCGGAACTGGAAAACCTGACGCTGTTAATCGCCCTGACCTGCGCGATTACCGCGCCGCTGGCGCTGACCGCTGACTTACACCAAACCGCCCGCGTCTGGCATTTCTACGCCTGGCCGACGCCGTGGTCCTGGATGCCCTGGGGCGCGCTGTTTTTACCGCTATTTACCGGCTTCTTAGGTCTGTGGTTTCTAGCGCAGCATGTTAAACGGTTAACGCTTAAAAGTTACAGCGTCACTAAGTGGCTGGCGATAGGTAGCGCCTTGTCAGCCATCGGGTTGCTGGTATACACCGGCCGCGAAGTGTCGGTAGTGCAGGCGCGTCCTGTCTGGTTCAGCTACGCCTTTCCGGTTGCGATGTTCCTCAGCGCGCTGCAAACGTTTCTCGCCCTGCTCATCGCCGCGACAAAAAGCGAGGGAACATTGGCCCGCAAACTGGCGTGGGGGCAGACAGTCACCCTGATGGTACTGGCTTTGGTCGTGGTGATATGGGTGAGCGGCAATACGCTTTCCGGTTCGGCTATTCGCCAATGGCTGAACGTTGCCCCGTTAGCACGACACTACGCTATCGGTTGGGTTGCGCTATGGCTTGTTTCGCTTGTCCTGTGCGGGCTGGTGCTCCGTAACCCCTTATCGCTGCCGCTGCGCATATTACTTGCATTTAGCGCGATGGCGCTGTGCTGGCTGATGCGCTGGACGTTACTTATCCAGGTGCAGACCGTACCGAAATTTAACGCGCTGTTTAATCCTTATACCCTGCCCGGTGGTACCGATGGCTGGCTGGCCATTGTGGGCACCTTCGGCCTGTGGATAGCACTGATCATTATTGTTCGTGAAGCCCTGAACGCGATCGCAAGGAGAATGCAACATGGCTAATTTAACCCGTCGTCAGTGGCTTAAAGTAGGCCTTGCCGTAGGTGGCATGGTGACTTTTGGCCTGAGTTATCGGGATGTGGCAAAGCGCGCGATAGACGGTTTGCTGGACGGCTCCTCGGGCAAAATTACCCGAGACCGCATCTTTGGTAACGCCCTCATCCCCGAAGCCAATGCCCAGCCGCGCTGGCAGCAGAACCCGCAGCAGGTTATCTCAATGACGCAGTGCTTCGGCTGCTGGACGCAGTGTGGCGTGCGGGTGCGCGTTGACAGCGAACAAGGCAAGGTGTTGCGCATTGCGGGCAACCCCTATCACCCATTGTCTCACGAGCACCATATTGACGCCTCCGTCCCCTTTGCCACCGCAATGGAACAACTGGCGGGCGAAACGGGTCTTGACGCGCGTTCCACGGCCTGTGCCCGTGGCGCAACCTTACTTGAAGGTTTATACAGCCCGTTACGCATTCTCCAGCCCATGAAACGTGTCGGCAAACGCGGTGAGGGAAAATGGCAGCGCATCAGCTTCGAACAGCTGATCAAAGAGGTGGTGGAAGGCGGCGACTTGTTTGGTGAAGGCCACGTTGACGGCTTGCGGGCAATCCATGACACCAACACGCCGCTTGATGCCAGGCATCCCGGCTATGGCCCTAAATCCAATCAACTGCTGGTCACCAATACCAGCGATGAAGGACGTGATTCATTTTTGCGCCGCTTTGCATTAAATAGTTTTGGCAGTAAAAACTTCGGCGCTCATGGCGCTTACTGTGGTCTGGCATACCGGGCCGGTTCCGGTGCGTTAATGGGCGATCTGGATAAAAATACCCACGTGAAGCCCGACTGGGACAATGTCAAATTCGCGCTATTTATGGGAACGTCTCCGGCGCAATCCGGTAACCCGTTTAAGCGCCAGGCTCGCCAACTGGCCAGCGCCCGTTTACGCGACGACTTCCGTTATGTGGTGGTGGCACCGGCCCTGCCATTGACCACGGTGCAGGCTGACAATCGCGGCCACTGGCAGCCTGTACGTCCGGGAAGTGACTCCGCGCTGGCGATGGGGATGATCCGTTGGATTATCGAAAAACAGCGTTATAACGCCGATTATCTCACCATTCCCGGCGTACAGGCCATGCAGCAGGCCGGAGAAAAAAGTTGGACTAACGCCACGCATCTGGTGATTACCGATGAGCTTCCAACCCTTGCCGGACAGCATTTAACCCTCGCGCACCTGAGCGCAAACGCCGCCCAGGAGCCGGTGGTCATTAACGAGGCCGGCGAAATTGTCGCCGCCAGCAGTTGCCCACGCGCGCAGCTGTTCGTCACCCGCCAGGTCACGCTGGCAGACGGTCAGACGGTGACGGTAAAAAGCAGCTTCCAGTGTCTGAAAGAGTCCGCCGGGAAACTAACGCTGACGCAGTACAGCCAACAATGCGGCGTGTCTGAAGCTGACATTGGCGCCCTGGCCGACGCGTTTACCCGCCATGGCCGCCAGGCAGCGGTGATTACGCACGGTGGAATGATGGCAGGCAATGGATTTTATAACGCCTGGGCGGTGATGATGCTCAATGCGCTGATTGGCAATCTCAGTCTTGAAGGCGGCGTGTTTGTCGGCGGCGGCAAGTTCAATGGCGCCACCGACGGTCCGCGCTACAACATGGACAGCTTCGCCGGGAAGGTAAAACCAAAAGGATTAAGCATCGCGCGCAGTAAAACTGCTTATGAGTCTTCCGAAGAGTATCGCAATAAGGTGGCCGCCGGACAATCGCCTTTCCCGGCCAAAGCCCCGTGGTATCCGTTTGTCGCAGGCCAGCTTACCGAACTCCTCGTCTCGGCGCTGGAAGGCTACCCTTATCCGCTGAAAGCCTGGATCTCCAACATGACCAACCCGTTCTACGGCATCGCAGGGTTGCGCGGCGTGGCGGAAGAAAAGCTCAAGGATCCTGCGCGTCTGCCGCTGTTTATCGCTATTGACGCCTTTATGAACGAAACCACGGCGCTGGCCGATTACATCGTGCCAGATACCCACAACTTCGAAAGTTGGGGATTCAGCGCCCCGTGGGCCGGCGTTGCCAGTAAAGCCACCACCGCGCGTTGGCCGGTAGTGACAGCGGCAACCAGCAGTACCGCTGATGGTCAACCCGCCTCGATGGAATCTTTCTGTATCGCAGTGGCAAAACGTATCGGGCTCCCCGGATTTGGTGACAATGCGATTACCGATCTGCAGGGCAATCACTATCCGTTGAATCGTGCGGAAGATTACTACCTGCGACTCGCCGCCAATATTGCGTTTATGGGCAAAGCGCCGGTCGCTGAAGCGCAACCGGAAGACATAGCGCTGACTGGGGTACAGCGGATCGTGCCGGTGATGACCCAAACGCTGAAAGCCGATGAAATCAGCCGGGTGGCGTTTATCTACTCCCGCGGTGGGCGTTTTGCGCCGGACAACAGCGGGCGGGTTGAGAATCGGATAGGCAATGCGTGGGAAAAACCGCTACAAATCTGGAATGCGGACGTCGCCGCGCACCGCCATGCAATTACCGGCGAGCGCTACAGCGGCTGCCCGGCCTGGTATCCTTCACGCCTGTCAGATGGGCGTGCGGTCGAGGAGTTGTTCCCGGAACAAGAGTGGCCGCTGAAACTGATTTCTTTTAAATCCAATACCATGTCCAGCGCCACGGCGGTGATCCCCCGTTTGCATCATCTGAAGCCGGTTAATCTGGTGGCGCTTAATCCGCAGGATGGTCAACGATATGGTTTAGCGCACGGCGATATGGTGCGTATCACCACGCCTGGCGGTCAGGCGCAGGCGCAGATAAGCCTGCTTAATGGCGTGATGCCGGGCGTGATCGCCATTGAACACGGTTATGGGCATAAAGAAATGGGCGCGGCGCAGCATACGCTCGACGGCAAGCCGATGGCGTTTGACGCACAAATAAGGTCGGGGATTAATCTCAACGATTTGGGCTTTGCGGATCCTACCCGGCAGGTAGCCAATACCTGGCTTGACTGGGTGTCAGGTGCAGCGGTGCGCCAGGGGTTGCCAGCGAGGATTGAGCAAGTGAAACTCTAGCGCCGGATGGCCACACCAACGCGTTTTATCCGGCCTACAGAACATCGTAGGCCGGATAAGGTAACGCCAGCGGATCAGTTATTTACCGGGATCACCGCACCTTTATATTTGGTGCGGATCCAGTCCTGGATCTCTTTTGAGTGCAGGACATCAACCAGCGCCACGATATCTTTTTTCTTCTCGTCGCCACGATGCACGGTAATGATGTTGGCATACGGGTTGTTTTCACCACTTTCGACAGCGATAGGATCTTTCACCGGATCCAGCCCGGCGTCGATGGCGTAGTTGGCGTTAATCACCACCGCATCGCCTTCGTCGTTGTTATACATCTGCGGTAACAGCGCGGCTTCCACGTTAGGCAGGAACTTCAGTTTTTTCGGGTTCTCGACGATATCGCTAATGCGCGCGGTGACTTTATCCACGCCCGGCTTCAGCTTGATTACGCCCTCTTTTTCGAAAATCGACAGAATACGGCCTTCCTCAGATACCGCATCGCGCATGATGACCTTGCCGCCTTCCGGCAGATCTTTAAGCGATTTCACTTTTTTCGAATAGATCCCAATTGGCTCGATGTGAATCGCTCCGGCACTGACGAAATCGTAGGTTTTATCGCCCGCATGATCTTTAATCACGCTGTTCAGGTACGGAATATGCTGGAAGTAGTTAGCGTCAATCTCACGGCCAGCCAGCGCGGTGTTGGGCAGAATGTAATCCTGGAACGGTTTAATCTCTAAATCGATCCCCTGCTTCGCCAGAATAGGCTTAGCCTGCTCAAGGATCTCCGCGTGCGGCACGTTTGAGGCGCCAACGGTCAGAGTATCAGCCCAGGAGGCAAAGCTCAGGGCGCTTAAGGTTGCTGCGGCGAGTAACGTCAGTGATTTTTTCATGATAATGGTTTCCGTATTTTATTAGCGTTTATCTAACAGAGAGGTGATCACATCGCCGCAAAGCTGGATGATGAAGACAATGAGCAAAATCGTCACCGTCGCCACCAGCGTGACGTCGCTGTGGTTGCGCTGGAATCCTTCCAGATAGGCCAAATTCCCTAAACCACCGGCACCAATCACCCCTGCCATCGCGCTGTAGCTGACCAGCGCAATCAGCGTCACGGTGATCCCGGACACCAGAGCAGGAGAGGATTCCGGCAGTAAAACCCGAAAAATAAGCGTGCTTAGCCGTGCGCCCATCGAACGCGTCGCTTCAATAACGCCTTTGTCGACTTCACGCAGGGCTATTTCGACCAGACGCGCATAAAACGGTGCGGCCCCTACGATCAGCGCAGGCAACGCGGCATTAGCGCCGAGAATGGTGCCAACCATCGCTTTGGTAAACGGGATCAGCAGCACGATCAAAATGATGAACGGGATGGAACGAAAGATATTCACCACCAGCGAAATAACGCTATACACCGCGCGATTGTGAAACAGTCCGCCGCGTGCGGTCAGGAACAGCGCCAGACCAAGTGCAACGCCCAGGACAAAGGTCGCCGCGCCAGAAAGGACCGTCATGTAGAGCGTTTCCTGGGTTGCTGCCAGCAGTTGCTCCCACTTCAGATGAGGAAACAGTTCTTCAGCCATGGTTGATCACCTCGCCTTCAATGTCGCTCTGGCGCAGATCGGCCAAAATATTGTTCAATTGTTCCTCAGAGGCCACAACGTGCACCCAAAGCTGACCAAACACACCGTGCGCGGTTTGCGTCATCTTGCCGTGTAAAATGTTAAACGGCAGGCCATAGCGCAGGGTCAATTCGCCAACCACAGGCCGATGCGTACGTTGCCCGGTAAACGTTAGCTTGATCACCACACCGCCCAGCTCGCGGGCCAACTGTGGGTTAAACTCGTCTTCTTCGGTGTACTGACTCACCTGACGAACGAACTGTCGGGTGATCGGCTGCTGCGGATGGGTAAAGACGTTGAGCACGTCGCCTTCCTCAACGACCCTGCCGTTTTCCATTACCGCGACGCGATCGCAAATTTTGCGTACCACGTGCATTTCATGCGTGATCAGCACAATGGTTAATTTGAAGCGGCGATTAATATCGAGCAGCAAATCGAGGATCTGATCGGTAGTTTGCGGATCCAGCGCCGAAGTGGCTTCGTCACACAGCAGAACGTCAGGATTGTTCGCCAGCGCACGGGCAATTCCTACCCGCTGTTTTTGCCCACCGCTAAGCTGGGACGGATACGCATTTTCACGACCGCTCAGCCCCACCAGCGAAATCAGTTCAGCAACTCGCGCTTTAATTGATGCTTTTGGTGCTCCAGCAATTTGCATAGAGAACGCAATATTTTCACTAACCGTTCGTGACCACAGCAAATTGAAGTGTTGAAACACCATGCTGATTTTCAGTCGCGCCTGACGTAAAGATTCCCCACGGGCGGCAGAGATATCGTGGCCGTTAATCGTTACGCTGCCTGAAGTCGGTTTTTCCAGACCATTAAGTAAGCGTATTAAGGTGCTTTTCCCCGCCCCGCTGTAACCAATAATTCCGTAAATCTGTCCCTGTTCAACCGTCAGGTTGACGTTATCGACAGCGGTAATGGCAAGCCTGCCTGGCGTAAACACTTTCGAAATATTTTTCAGGACAATCATGTCGTTTAGGTATCCGCTGCTGCTTATTGTTCTGCTGCTAGCGCTTTTGGCTGTTTAGCAGTATGGATGTCCAAACGAGTGTAATCAGTGAGATTAGCTTTTAAAATGAATTAAAACGCATTTGATATAACTTTTAGAAATATGTCGGTTTGGTCGGCGTTATACACAAAAAGTCAGGGATTGGGATGGCAATTACACCTTGTTGCGCAACAAATGCTGCTGCGAATAACCTCTTTATCCATACCTGGAAACAAATTAATGAATATTTTCTGTAAAACTGCACAGAAGTGTTTTGAAACGCTGTTTCCATTTTCCTTTTTGATAATTTTCAGCGTATAATGCGCGCCAATTGTCTCTTGAATGGTTTCAGCACATTGACCTGTAAAACTCAACGACTACAAAACTCACCATCCCGTTGGGCTGAAACACAAGCACACATTCCTCTGCACGCTCTTTCGATGTCACCTATCCTTAGAGCGAGGCATCACAACTTTCGTAACTCAGGTTTAGCTTCCCGTCCGTGCGCGGCGGGAGCCAGATTTCCATATCCTTCTCAACTTAAAGACTAAGACTGTCATGAAAAAGACGAAAATTGTTTGCACCATCGGTCCGAAAACCGAATCCGAAGAGATGTTAACCAAAATGCTGGACGCGGGCATGAACGTCATGCGTCTGAACTTCTCCCATGGGGACTATGAAGAACACGGTCAGCGCATCAAGAATTTGCGCAACGTCATGAGCAAAACTGGCAAGAAAGCCGCAATCCTGCTCGACACCAAAGGTCCGGAAATCCGTACCATCAAACTGGAAGGCGGTAACGACGTTTCCCTGAAAGCGGGCCAAACCTTCACCTTCACCACCGACAAATCTGTGGTCGGCAACAACGAAATCGTTGCTGTTACTTATGAAGGCTTCACTAAAGATCTGTCCGTCGGCAATACCGTTCTGGTTGACGATGGTCTGATCGGCATGGAAGTTACCGCTATCGAAGGTAACAAAGTTATCTGTAAAGTGCTGAACAACGGCGACCTGGGCGAAAACAAAGGCGTTAACCTGCCGGGCGTTTCCATCGCGCTGCCAGCACTGGCTGAAAAAGACAAACAGGACCTGATCTTCGGTTGCGAGCAAGGCGTTGACTTCGTTGCAGCATCCTTTATCCGTAAACGTTCTGACGTCGTTGAAATCCGTGAGCACCTGAAAGCGCACGGCGGCGAAAACATCCAGATCATCTCCAAAATCGAAAACCAGGAAGGCCTGAACAACTTCGACGAAATCCTCGAAGCATCTGACGGCATCATGGTTGCTCGTGGCGACATGGGCGTTGAGATCCCGGTTGAAGAAGTTATCTTCGCGCAGAAGATGATCATCGAAAAATGTATCCGTGCACGTAAAGTCGTTATCACTGCGACCCAGATGCTGGACTCCATGATCAAAAACCCGCGTCCGACCCGCGCTGAAGCCGGTGACGTAGCGAACGCCATCCTCGACGGTACCGATGCAGTAATGCTGTCTGGCGAGTCTGCAAAAGGTAAATACCCGCTGGAAGCCGTCACCATCATGGCAACCATCTGTGAGCGTACCGACCGCGTGATGACCAGCCGTCTGGACTTCAACAACGACAGCCGTAAACTGCGCATCACCGAAGCCGTTTGCCGTGGCGCGGTTGAAACTGCAGAAAAACTGGATGCTCCGCTGATCGTTGTAGCAACCCAGGGCGGTAAATCTGCTCGCGCAGTACGTAAATATTTCCCGGATGCCACTATCCTGGCGCTGACCACCAACGAAACTACCGCGCGTCAGCTGGTGCTGAGCAAAGGCGTAGTTGCACAGGTGGTTAAAGAAATCAGCTCTACCGATGATTTCTATCGTCTGGGTAAAGAAGTCGCTCTGGAAAGCGGTCTGGCTCAGAAAGGTGACGTTGTGGTGATGGTTTCCGGTGCACTGGTTCCGAGCGGCACGACCAACACGGCATCCGTTCACGTGCTGTAATAATTCCAACGCGAATTAATTTGCTTAAAAAAGCGCCCTGGTGGCGCTTTTTTTATTTTATCGATAGCTACAATTAATAAAAAATCAAATCGGATTTCACTATCTAATCCGTGATTATCTAAGATGAATCCGATGGAAGCTTTCTGTTTTCACTCGGGTTTTTAGCCGTTTTTGCACAATTCGATGCTTCTTTGAGCGAACGATCAAAAATAAGTGCATTCCCATCAAAAAAATATTCTCAACATAAAAAACTTTGTGTAATACTTGTAACGCTACATGGAGATTAACTCAATCTAGAGGGTATTAATAATGAATCGTACTAAACTGGTACTGGGCGCGGTAATCCTGGGTTCTACTCTGCTGGCAGGTTGCTCCAGCAACGCTAAAATCGATCAGCTGTCTTCTGACGTTCAGACTCTGAACGCTAAAGTTGACCAGCTGAGCAACGACGTGAACGCAATGCGTTCCGACGTTCAGGCTGCTAAAGATGACGCAGCTCGCGCTAACCAGCGTCTGGACAACGCAGCTACTAAATACCGCAAGTAATAGTATCTGTGTAATAAAAATGGCGCACATTGTGCGCCATTTTTTTTGCTCTGAATTTCCCTTCCCTGTTATTGCGTAGCGCGCACCTCTGCATCCTCTCCCGGCACGCCATTCTGTGCAGACTTCACTTCCGTGCCATTGCTTACGACCGACGCTTGCCCGGCCGTTACGGTGACCGGATAGCCCGCACGACGATACAAGGCTCTTTCCACCAAACTGTTATCCACGGCTTTATTGTCTTTAAACTGGGTAAAACCGGCTGGCAGCACATACGGCATGGTCTGGACGTTTTGCTCCTCTTCCGGCGACAGCGGTCGATGCACCTCGACATAGCGCATTCCGTTCGGCTCTATCGAATATTTTATCGGCTCATTAATCACCCGAACCGGCGTTCCTGTCCGGACCTGAGCAAACAGTGCTTTGATGTCCGGCGCGTTCATGCGAATACACCCAGAACTTACGCGCAGTCCCACGCTGTCAGGCGCACTGGTGCCATGGATCAGATATTCACCGTTTCCATGCGCCAGACGCAGTGCAAAGCGTCCTAACGGGTTATTTGGCCCGGCAGGTACTACCGGCGGTAATGTTATGCCGCGCTCCAAAGAGCGTTTACGGATGCCTGCTGTAGGGGTCCAGGTCGGATTCGGGATTTTCTGCCCAACCCGGGTTTCCATTACCGGCGTTTCCAGCCCCTGCAAACCGATACCAATTGGGAAAACCTGAACAATATTCTCTCCCGGCGGGAAGTAATACAGACGCAGTTCCGCCAGATTCACAATAATGCCTTCTCGTGGTGCATCCGGTAGCAGTAATTGCGAGGGAATAGTAATCAGCGTTCCGGGTTTAGGTACGGGGGCAATCGTATTATTGGCTTCAAGGATCAGCATTGCGGCGGTATCAAACTTACGGGCAATCGCCTGTAGGTTTTTATCGCCTTCCTGCACGGTGTAAGTTTGATTTTGCCCAACAAGACGGCTGTTCGCCTGAGGCAAAGGATAATCGACCGCCCATGCGGCCTGAATAGCGCTGTAAGCGCCGATTAGCATTAACGTAATAACAGACGCGCGTTTCATACTCACCCCCCTGGCGTTCCTGCCGGACGGCGTCGAGCGCCCGATCCGGCCTACGAGTCACTGCGTTGCACTACCTCACTCTTTCACGTCGAGCTGAAATTGACGTGTTTTATCAGTTTAGCTAAGAGTTGCGGCTTTGGTGCGAATAGCCCGAATCATCGCCTCCAGCCCTTGTGAACGAGACGGTGTGAGATGCTGTGCGAGCGCCATTTTTTCAAACCACGGACGCACATCAAAATTCACAATATCCTGGGCGGTCATGCGGTCATATAAAATGAATACGACAGCGATAAGCCCTTTCACAATTGCCGCATCGCTGTCGCCCTGTAATTCAATAATTCCTTCAGCATTCTGACGCATGACAATCCATACCTGACTTTGACAGCCCTGGATGCTATTTTCCGTATTACGATCGTCGTCGTTTAATTCCGGCAAACGCTGACCCAGTTCAATAATGTACAGGTATTTCTCTTCCCAATTAGCGCAACGCAGAAAATTACGCAACAACTTTTCTTTATCCGGTAGCGCAGCCATAACGCCTCCCTGTTATCCCAGTAAGTGATGAATACGCTTGAGGCCCGTTACCAGGCGATCCACTTCTTCGTGGGTGTTGTACATGGCAATCGACGCCCGGCACATCGCAGGAACGTTATAGTAGGCCATCAGCGGCATGGCGCAGTGATGCCCTGTCCGCACGGCAATGCCATAGTTATCAAGAAAACTCCCGACGTCATAGGCGTGATGTTTGCCGAGGTTAAACGCAATCACCCCCAGACGATTATCCGGCCCGTAGAGCGTTAAATCCGGCACATCCGACAACTGTTCCAGCGCATAGCGCATCAGGAATTGTTCATATTCGCTGATTTCAGTAAGCCCCAGCGCGGAAACATATTCAATAGCCGCGCCGAGTCCAATAATCCCCCCGGTGTTTGGCGTTCCGGCTTCAAACCGCCAGGGGGCTTTGGCCCACGTCGTCCCCTGGCTCAGGCTCACCGTCGCAATCATCGACCCACCGCCTTCCCACGGCGGCATCTCTTGCAGCAACGACTCTCTAGCATACAGAACGCCAATACCGGTTGGCCCGTAGAGCTTGTGCCCAGAGAAAACATAGAAGTCGCAATCCAGCGCCTGCACATCCACCTGATGATGCATAACTGCCTGTGCGCCATCCACCAGCACTTTCGCGCCGTATTGATGCGCCAGCTCAATCATCTCAACCAATGGGTTTTCCGTGCCCAGCACGTTAGACACATGGGTAATCGCCAGCAGTTTCGTGCGATCGTCAAACAGCGTCGGCAACGTTTCCAGTTGCAACGTCCCCTCTGTATTGAGCGGAATAACGCGCAGTTCTGCACCTACGCGGGCGCACAACATCTGCCAGGGCACAATATTGGCGTGGTGCTCCATTTCGCTGATGATAATGTTATCGCCCGCCCGCACATTGCTGCCGCCCCAGCTGTTAGCCACCAGGTTGATACCTTCCGTTGTGCCGCGAACAAACACCAGTTCTTCAGCTGAACGGGCATTGATAAACAGCGAGGCGAGCTTGCGCACATTCTCCATTTTTTCCGTGGCCTGCGCGCTCAGCGTATGGATCCCGCGGTGGACCGCGGCATAGCCGTGACGGTAAAACTCGGCTTCGGCATCAATCACCTGGTTAGGCTTTTGCGCGCTGGCGGCGCTATCCAGATACGCCAACGGTAAACCGTTCACTTCGCGCGTCAGGACCGGAAAATCAGCCCGCACTTTTTCAATGGGAAATGTCATGCTACGCCTCCCGGCAAGCGTTGGGCGATCCGTGCCAGGACCTGTTGTTTCAGCGTTTCCTCGCCCAGGGCTTCCGTCAGCTCAGCGGCAAACGCATAGAGAATCATTTGTTGGGCATCCTGCTGGCCGATCCCGCGCGAACGTAGATAGAACATCTGCTCGTCGTCGATCCGCCCTACCGTCGCCCCGTGGCTGCATTTCACGTCGTCGGCGTAAATTTCAAGCTGCGGCTTGGTATCCACTTCCGCCAGTTTTCCGAGCAGCAAATTATTGTTGGTCATCTGACCGTCGGTTTTAATGGCGTGCTGAGCGACGTTGATCAGGCCATTGAATACCGCGCGCCCCTTATCGCTGACAATCGTTTTATGCAGTTGTCGACTGTTGCAATATCCCTTGTTGTGCGCAAGCCAGGTGCGGGTATCGCAGACTTCATTTTTCACCGGCATCGCCAGGCTGTTAAGCCGAAGCGTGGTGTTTTCGCCGTTAAGCTGGGTGCTGGTGTTATGGCGCAACACCGCATCACCGAGTAAAAAGCTGTGGCTGGCGGCCGTGGCATCAGCGCCCAACTGAATATCATTATGCGCGAAGTGGTGGCTGAGCGGATTCTCAAACGCCAGTTTGATGTGGCGCAAGTGTGCGTTTGCCGCGACGTTCATCGTTAATCGTGCACCGGTAAAATGGCGATATTCGCTGAGGCTGACATAGTGTTCAATGACGGTGGCTTCTGCGCCTTCTGCCAGATCCAGATGGTGGCGATAGTGCGCCGTGTTCACCTCATCACCCGCCAGCCCCTGGGTAATGTGCAGCAGCAGCAATGGTTTTGCCGGTCGCTGGTTACGCTTCACCTGAATGTGCGTTACGCTGCGGGAGAGGCTTTCGGTCAGGTGCAGAAAGACTTCCGGTTGGATAGCCGCCGGTAGCGACTGGCGCACATCATCAACGGTAATGTTAAACCCGCTACCTTCTGCGCTGTCGCTGAGCGTTGGACAGAATTGCCCGTCAACAAACACCAGGCGGACAGCATCAATAGCCGGCGCTAACGCTTCACACTGGGCGGACGTTATCTCAGTGACATGACTGACAAACTGGCTGTTGGTTAATCCTTCCAACGGCGTGTATTTCCAGTCCTCATGCTTACGCGTTGGCAGTCCCAGACGCAGCATCTGCTGCAGGTGCTGCTGGGCATGGTGCGAGCGCGTCTCCCCTTGCGTTTCAAACAGATGATGCCACTGTTGCAGCACGTTACTGCTGTTCGCTAAGCCAGCCATAACCTTGCTCCTCCAGTTGTTTGACCAGCGTGAAATCGCCGGATTTCACAATTCGCCCCTGGTAGAGAACGTGCACATAATCGGGTTTGATGTAATCCAGGATGCGCTGATAGTGGGTGACGATAATGAATGAACGTTGCCCGTCGCGCAGCGAGTTCACGCCATCCGCAACGACTTTCAGCGCGTCGATATCCAGCCCGGAGTCCGACTCATCAAGAATGCACAGCTGAGGTTCCAGCACCGCCATTTGCAAAATGTCATTACGCTTTTTCTCGCCACCGGAGAAACCAACGTTGACCGAACGCGTTAGCAAATCTTCCGGCATCTTCAATAACGCGATTTTCTCTTCCATCAGATCCTGGAAGTCAAACCTGTCCAGCGACTCTTCACCACGGTAGCTGCGCACCGCATTCAGTGCCGTTTGCAGGAAAAACTGATTACTGACGCCGGGGATTTCTACCGGATACTGAAATGCCATAAAGATCCCTTCACCGGCCCGGTCTTCGGGTGACAGTTCCAGTAAATCCTTACCGTTGAATTCTACCGTCCCGCCGGTGACTTCGTAGTCATCTCGCCCGGCGAGCGTTGCGGAAAGCGTACTTTTCCCGGAGCCGTTCGGCCCCATAATGGCGTGTACCTCTCCGGGGCCAATATCCAGGCTCAGCCCACGCAGGATCGCCTTATCTTCCACACTGACCTGTAAATTTTTAATGCTTAACATGTGCTTTCCTTAAATTTTAACCGACGCTGTGTTCAAGACTTATGGCGAGAAGTTTTTGCGCTTCAACGGCAAATTCCAGCGGCAGTTCAGAGAACACGTCTTTACAGAAACCATTGACGATCATCGAAATGGCATCCTCTTCGCTGATGCCGCGCTGCAAACAGTAAAACAGCTGGTCTTCACCAATGCGCGAGGTCGTAGCTTCATGCTCAAGCTGGGCGCTGTTGTTACGACACTCCACATACGGGAAGGTGTGCGCTCCACAATCCGCGCCAATCAGCATCGAGTCGCATTGGGTATAGTTGCGGGCGTTGGTTGCGGTCGGCATGATCTTCACTAAGCCGCGATAGCTGTTTTGACTGTGTCCCGCAGAGATCCCTTTCGAGATAATGGTCGATTTGGTGTTCTTGCCGATGTGGATCATCTTGGTGCCGGTATCGGCCTGCTGGTAACCACTGGTCAACGCGACGGAGTAGAATTCGCCGATAGAGTTGTCGCCGCGCAGAATACAGCTTGGGTATTTCCAGGTAATGGCCGAGCCGGTTTCCGACTGCGTCCACGACATTTTGCTGTTTTCGCCTTCGCACAGAGCGCGCTTGGTGACGAAGTTCAAAATGCCGCCGGTGTTACCGTCACCAGGGAACCAGTTTTGTACCGTCGAGTATTTCACTTCGGCATCTTTGTGGATGATGACTTCCACCACCGCGGCATGCAGTTGGTAGCTATCGCGTACCGGGGCTGAACAGCCTTCGATATAGCTGACGTAACTGCCCTCATCCGCAACCAGAATGGTGCGTTCAAACTGACCGGTTTTTTCCGCATTTATACGGAAATAGGTCGACAGTTCCATTGGGCAACGCACACCTTTCGGGACATAAATAAACGTGCCGTCGGAGGCCACCGCCGCATTCAGCGCCGCAAAGAAATTGTCATTACCCGGGACAACCGTACCCAGATATTGTTTTACCAGCTCAGGGTGATCGTGAATCGCCTCACCAAACGAACAGAAAATAATGCCCTGTTCCGCCAGTTTATCGCGATAAGTTGTCGCCACCGACACCGAGTCAAAAATGGCATCAACCGCCACCTCTTTGCCTTCGCGGACCGGCACGCCAAGCTGCTCGAATGCGTCCTCAACTTCTTTACTTAAAAACGCATTCGCCCCCGTTTGCTGCACCGCGCCCGGCTCAGACGCGCAGGTTTCATCGCAATTACCGCAGGACGGCGCGGAGTAATAACTGTACTCCTGATAGTTCAGCTTATCGTAATGCGCTTTTAGCCAGTGCGGCTCTTCCATGTTTAGCCACGCTTTAAAGGCATTCAGGCGAAATTCCAGCATCCAGTCGGGTTCATTACGTTTTGCCGAAATCGCGCGCACGACATCTTCGTTAATCCCTTTCGCCAGCTCATCGGTTTGTAGATGGGTGAAGAAGCCCTCTTTGTAATTAAGGTGCCCGCCAGCCCAGGTGTTGACATCGTCAGTTGCTTCAGTATTACGAGACATAGTACCGCCTATACCCCAAAACTTTCGCCACAGCCGCATTCGTTCTGGGCTTTCGGGTTATGAAATTTAAATAGCTGATTTAATCCTTCGCGCACGAAATCGACTTCTGTGCCGTCGATGAACGGCATCGCCTGTAACGGTACATAAAGTCTGGCCCCCTCCGTTTCAAACAGCAGATCGTCTTTTTCCACCTGGCGAACGGTGTCCAGCACGTAGCCAAATCCCGCGCATCCCGTTTGCTTCACGCCTAAACGCACGCCTAACATATCGGGTTGCTTTGCCACCAGCTCGCGGATGTGCGCCGCAGCCGCTGGCGTTAACGTCAGACCACGCCAGGCAAAATCGTCCGGGTTAAATGTTCCTGAATGCAATTCCATAGGGTTACCTCGAGTCACTAGCTTTCAAGCTATAACAATATGTTAGTGATAATGATTATCACTTCAACCCCTCAACAGCAGGGGCATTCGGGTTAATCGCCCTTTTTGACCCCTTTTACTAAGCATAGACCCTGCTGCGTGGGTTAACAGGGATGGATTTTTTTGTTCAATGCATTGATTAATAATGGATTAAGTAATTTCAATCGGCGAGACAGGTCGATAATCAAAAGATGTATAGAAAATGACTATTTCTGTGATAGAAGGGGTAACTTCCTCTGTCAGGCTATACCTAACCAGGGAGTTATCAGAGATGAGATTCGCAGAGCGGTGAACGGACAAAAGTTAACGGCTGGCTAACCACCCATTGCCATTTTTCACTCGCCCGTAGGCAGGGGTTATATTATTTTCAAGCTGATACGGTGACCAGAACAGCACACACAGTAATGATTTACCAAAGCGTCTGTTCTGCATTCTCTGTGCGATATAAAGCGGTTATGATTCTTTAAACTTAAATGTCACCACGGGTATTTTTTGACAACACCGGTCTGCAGACTCACGGCAAGTAGGTACAATCCCGTTCGGGCACTACGTGAAGACAACAAAAAACCCTTAAGGCTGCTTGCTGGCAGGCTTAAGGGTTCCGGCCCCATCCGGCGCTTATCTCCGGCACTCACGATGGCTTAGCTCTTGAAGGGGCGATAAGAATAATCTCACTTCCGGATATGTTTTGTTTAACACAAATTGCGATTTGACTATTTTATAAGCGTATTCAATCAATTATTAGGCGCTGTTTTTCACTGAGCGCGTCCAGCAACAGGCGCAGTCCTGCAGGCTGATGCTCCCGCGAAAGATATAAACCATAAATTGGCAGGCTTTTAGGTTGAAGCTCGGGCAAGAGTCTAACCAGCTTTCCCTGTGCCAGCCCTTCCCGCGCCTCCAGTTCCGGCACCTGCGCAATGCCCGTTCCCGCCAACGCCGACTCACAGAGCAACGAAGAGATCCCGGCGCTCAAATTGCCTTTAATCGCAACAGCGGCAGCCCGCCCCTGGGCATCCAGAAAGTGCCAGGATTTTCCGGCAAACCCGCTGTAGTACAGACAATTATGCCGCGTAAGGTCGTCGATAGTCTCAGGAGTGCCATGTTGATGCAGGTACTCTACTGACGCGCACAGTACCGATTTACAGTCGCCAAGGCGACGGGCGATAGTTCCAGGTTCAGGGTTTTCCGTTATACGGATCGCCACATCAATGCGTTCTCCCACGAGGCTTACCGGTTGATTATTGATCTCCACCTCGATACGCAGTTGCGGATACTTCGTCAGAAACGCGGGCAGTACCGGCGCTAAAATATGCATAGCTGTAAAATGCGCACAGGCCACACGTAGCGTGCCAGAGGGAGTTTGCGCGGCGCTGGCGGCACCAATATCCAGCGAAAGCTGCGCCAGAGAACGCGTTTTCACTAATGCCTCTTCACCCGCTGGCGTGATCGTCAGACGGCGCGACGAGCGATGGATAAGCCTTGCACCCGCCCATTTCTCCATCTCGTCGAGGTAACGACTGACCATCGGACGGGAAAGCCCCAGCGCACGCGCGGCGGCGCTCAGACTGCCCAAATCACAGATATGGTTGAATACCGTTGCCGCCATCACTCTGTCCATTACATCCCATCCGATCGTTTTATGAAACTCAGCATGTCCTAATAAGGGAATTCTAACAGATCCGAATTTCCTTAAAATACAGGAACTATCAAAAGACAATTTCCTGCACAAGGATACCTGGCATGAAAGTTAAAACGCTGGCCCTGCTGTTACCTCTGTTCGCCTCTTCAGCCTTTGCCGCGACGCTACAGCTGGACGTCTACAATCCACAGGACAAGGCTATTTTCCCGGTCTCTTCAACGCTGGTTTCAGGACCGAAAGAAGCAATATTGTTTGACGCACAGTTCAGTACTAAAGATGGTGAACAGCTGGTGCAGATGATTCGCGCCAGCGGTAAAACGCTGAAGGCCATCGTGATCACCTCCGGCGATCCGGATTTCTATTTCGGACTGCAGCCTATCGTCAAAGCCTTCCCACAGGTAAAAGTCCTGGCAACACCGCACGTAGTAGACCATATCCGTGCCACCAAAGAGGCCAAACTGCAATTCTGGGGTCCGCAAATGAAGGATGGCGCACCAACATCGCTCACCGTTCCGCAAGCAACAACGCAAACGCATTTCACGGTTGATGGTGAAACGCTGGAGCTGCGCCACCCTAATGATTATGCAGCCTATGTCTGGATCCCGGCGAACCGTGCCATTATTGGCGGTACCGGCGTGGCGTCTGGTATACACGTCTGGACGGCGGATACGCAATCTGCAGAACAGCGTAGCGCGTGGCGTAGCGTACTGGGCGAAATGCAGAAGTTACAACCCACCCAGGTGGTCCCGGGGCATTACATCGGCGAACGCCCTGCGAGCGATAAAGCGATTCGCTTCACACAGGGCTATCTGCAATCGTTTGAGCAGGCGTTAGGGGCGAAGAAAGGTTCGGATTATGTGATTAAAACCATCACCGCGGCATGGCCAGGTCTTGCAGACGCAAGTTCTCTGGAGCTAAGTGCGAAGGTTAATACTGGTGAGATGAAGTGGTGATTGAGATTTAACGCAAAAAATAACCCCGAACGCGTGTCGGGGTTTCATTACGATAAGCATACCGGAATCAATGAACGCCCATGCGCCAGGCAAAATAGATCTCTTCTTTTAGTTCAGTCGAAGAAAGCGTCAATAAATCCGCGAACTCCAGCTCTAACTGTTTCAGTCTTTTCAGGTACTGAGCTGGTGAAAGATCGGTTTTATCACGACGTAAAAACTCTATTGCCAGTTGGGCCGGGTCTAATTGGGTAGACATATCATCCTCGCTTGTGTTCAAAACCTGCACAGTATAACACCATTCCCTGTGCAGATAATGACCAAAAGCAATATGCATCACAAAATTGCTGTTGTCAGACGCGACGTGCAGCACAATCGTCCCTGCTCATCGAAGATTTCGATTTGCCATACCTGATGACGAGAGCCGGTATGCACCGCGCGACATACCCCTCTGACGCGCCCTTCCCGCGCCGAGCGAATATGGTTGGCGTTGACCTCCAGGCCCACCACTTTCTGCTCACCCTGAGTACACAGATAACCAGCCACCGAACCAATGCTCTCAGCCAGCACTACGGACGCGCCGCCGTGCAGCAAACCAAAAGGTTGTTTAGTACGGTGGTCTACCGGCATTGTGGCTTCCAGCGTGTCATCGCCAATGTGCACAAAACGAATATCGAGCAGCCCAACCATATTTCCTTCACCCATGGCGTTGAGCGCTTCGAGTGTGACTTCACGTTTCCAGATCATCCTATAATCTCCAGCAGTGCCTGTAATGGATGGCGAACGCCCGTGCCTTCAACGCGTTTAACCTGACTGCGACAGGAGTATCCGGTAGCCAGACAACGGTTACGCGGCAATCGTTGCATTGCCTGGTGCCATGATAGCTCATAGATCCCCAGTGAGTTCTGATGATTCTTCACTTCGTGGCCATAGGTGCCCGCCATACCACAGCACCCTACGCTGATGTTCTCCAGCTTTGCGCCAAAGCGGGCAAAAATAGCCGCCCACTGAGCAGGCGCGCCCGGCAGGGCCGTCACTTCGGTACAGTGTCCAAAGAAGTACCACGGTTCACCGCCCACAGCGACTGGCGGCTGTGACTCCACAACTGTCGATAACCATTCGTTGGCGAGTAACACATGGAAATCGCCCCGCTGTTCCCCGAGCGCCAGTTTGTATTCATCGCGATAGCAAAGCACCAGCGCCGGATCGACACCCACCATCGGAATATTCAGCTTCGCCACCCGATTGAGAAACTCAGATGTTTTCTTTGCGGTTTTAGCAAAACGGTTTAAAAAGCCCTTAATATGCTGGGCCTTGCCGTTTGGCGAGAACGGCAGCAGTACCGGCTGCAAACCCAGCTTTTCAACCAGACGTATAAAATCAGCCACCACCTGTGCATCGTAATAGCTGGTGAACGGATCCTGCACCACCAGCACCGTACGGGCTTTTTGCTCAAGGCTGAGTAATTCGAGCTGTTCCAGCGTCATATTGGCGGAACGATGACCAACCAGCTGACGTTGAAGCGACGGCGCAGACAGCAGCGGTAAGTCGACCATGCCGATGTGCTTTTTAGCCAGATTACGCACCAGCGGCTGGTTGATGAAGAAGTTAAACGTGTTGGGCGCCCGCGCCATTAACGGCGCATAACTCTCAACGGTCGCCACCATGTGATCGCGCAACGGCCGCAGATAACGCGTGTGATACAACTGCAGGAAGCGTGAGCGGAACTCCGGCACATCGATTTTAATCGGACACTGTGTAGAGCAGGCTTTACACGCCAGACAACCCGACATTGCCTCTTTCACTTCATGCGAGAAATCGTATTCGCCTTTGCGCGCATGCCAGCTGTTGCGGGTACGGGCAATCAGCGTACGTAAACTGGCACGTTTTTCCGGTAGCTCTTTTTCCAGCTGTAGCGGGTCAATCCCGCGATCTGCCAACAGACGCAGCCATTCACGCACCAGCGTAGCTCGCCCTTTCGGTGAATGGATGCGGTTGAGGCTGATTTTCATCGACGGACACATCGGGCTTTTCGCATCAAAGTTAAAGCATAACCCGTTGCCGTTACACTCCATCGCCCCACGCCACTCCTGGCGTACGGCCAGCGGGATCTGACGGTCATACGTTCCGCGCTTCACCGCGTCCACTTTCATCATCGGCGCATCAACATCCTCCGGTGGACAGATTTTGCCCGGATTGAGCCGGTTTTGCGGATCAAACACCGATTTCACTTTACGCAGTTCGCGATACAATTCCTCACCGAAGAACGCCGGGCTATATTCTGCACGAAAACCTTTCCCGTGCTCGCCCCACAGCAGACCGCCATATTTTGCCGTCAGCGCGACAACATCGTCAGAAATGCGTTTCATCAGCACTTCCTGCTGCGGGTCACACATATCCAGCGCCGGTCTGACGTGCAGCACGCCTGCATCCACGTGACCAAACATGCCGTAACTCAGGCCGTGGCTATCGAGCAGCGCACGGAACTCGGCAATATAGTCAGCCAGATGTTCCGGCGGAACGCAGGTATCCTCAGCAAACGGAATCGGCTTCGCGGCCCCTTTCGCATTCCCCAGCAGACCGACGGCTTTTTTACGCATAGCGTAAATGCGCTCGACGCCTGCCAGCTCAGTACATAGCTGCCAGCCTATAACGCCCGCTTCCTGACGCGCGATTAAGCCATCCAGCCGTTCGCACAGTGCGCTGACCTGCGAATCAATCAATGCTTCATCGTCACCGGCAAACTCCACAATATTCAGACCCAGCATCTCTTTATCCGCCACATCGGTAATCAATTCACTTACCGAGTGCCAGACAATATCTTCCCGTGCCAGGTTAAGCACTTTGGAGTCGACGGTTTCTACCGACAGCGCGCGCGCTTCCACCATCACCGGGGCATTACGCAATGCCGAGTCGAAAGAGTCGTACTTAACGTTAACCAGTTGTCTGACTTTGGGTAGCGGCGTGATATCCAGACGGGCTTCGGTGATAAACGCCAGCGTACCTTCAGAGCCAGTAAGAATGCGGGTTAAATCAAATTCGGTCATCTCATCGTTAAAGACGTGCCGCAGATCGTAACCGGTCAGGAAGCGATTAAGTTTCGGGAATTTATCAATGATCAGCTGTCGGTTGTCGCGGCAACGCCCATAAACCGTCTTGTAGATGCGGCCAATAGTGGTGTTGCTATTACCCAGCGTTTGGGCAAGTTCGACCGGCATTGGCTGGGTATCAAGAATATCGCCGCCCATCAGCACCGCGCGGATACCCAGCACGTGATCGGAGGTTTTACCGTAAACCAACGAGCCTTGTCCGGATGCGTCGGTATTGATCATCCCACCCAGCGTTGCCCGGTTACTGGTGGATAACTCGGGGGCAAAGAAATAGCCGTAAGGCTTCAGAAACTGGTTGAGCTGGTCTTTTATCACCCCGGCTTCAACCCGCACCCAACCTTCCTGCACATTGATTTCAATGATGCGGCTCATATAGCGGGACATATCAACAATAATGCCCTGATTCAGCGCCTGACCGTTGGTCCCGGTGCCGCCGCCGCGTGGGGTAAAAATCAACGAAGAGAAAAGAGGTTCCGCCGCCAGACGAGCGATGAGCGCCACATCTGCGGTTGAACGAGGGAATACGACAGCATCAGGAAGCAGCTGATAAATACTGTTATCCGTCGACATTGTCAGACGATCGGCATAGCTCGTTGCCGTATCGCCCGTAAATCCTTGCTGCTCCAGTGCCTGCAAAAAATTGAGCACCAGTTGAACGACACCTGGCGCCTGAGAAATTTGTGGAATCATTATAGTGACCCTTTCCTGCGGTCTGTGTTGTGAATTTAATCGTTTGCGTGTTGCTTTGTTTGTTGTATCACATTTTTTTCTAATACGCTCAGCAGATTTACAGGCAGAATCCGCCTGTTAAAAACCGCTGAAATTGCTCATCATTACAGGGTGTCATTTAAGTGTTCACGTCGCGTCAACGTTCTGGCGCAAAGACAAAGGTGAAAAGTATTTATGGTAAATTTCCGCCAGCCCAAAGATATTGCACAAGTGCTGCTATCGGCGCTGTTTTTAGCCGTCATGATTGTGGCCTGTCTTTGGATTGTTCAGCCCTTTATCCTCGGTTTTGCATGGGCGGGGACGGTGGTCATTGCGACCTGGCCGATCCTGCTACGCTTACAAAAATTGCTCTGGGGCCGTCGCTCGCTGGCCGTGCTGGTGATGACCCTGCTGCTGGTGCTGTTGTTCATCATTCCTATCGCGCTACTGGTCAATAGCATTGTTGATGGCAGCGGGCCATTGATCCATGCCGTAACCGCAGGCGATATGACCCTGCCGGATCTGGCGTGGCTGAACAGTATTCCGTTGGTCGGCGCCAAATTGTATGCCGCGTGGCACAGTCTGCTGGATATGGGCGGCGCGGCCATCATGGCCAAGGTTCGTCCTTATATCGGCACGACGACGACCTGGTTTGTTGGCCAGGCTGCTCACCTTGGCCGCTTTATGATGCACTGTGGTCTGATGCTGCTGTTCAGCGCCCTGCTGTACTGGCGCGGTGAACAGGTGGCGTTAGGTATTCGCCACTTCGCTTGTCGCCTGGCATCCAAACGTGGCGATGCCGCCATTCTGCTGGCAGCACAAGCCATTCGCGCCGTCGCATTAGGCGTTGTGGTCACCGCGCTGGTGCAGGCAGTGCTCGGTGGCATTGGTCTGGCGGTAACCGGCGTGCCGTACGCCACGCTGCTGGCGGTATTGATGATCCTGTCTTGTCTGGTGCAACTGGGGCCATTGCCGGTGCTGGTCCCGGCCATTATCTGGCTGTACTGGACGGGCGATTCTACCTGGGGCACGGTGCTGCTGGTGTGGAGCGGCGTGGTCGGAACGCTGGATAACGTTATTCGCCCGATGCTGATTCGCATGGGGGCCGATTTGCCGCTGATCCTGATTCTCTCTGGGGTCATCGGCGGACTGATTGCCTTCGGCATGATTGGTCTGTTTATCGGCCCGGTGGTACTGGCCGTGTCCTGGCGTCTGTTCTCCGCCTGGGTAAACGAAGCCCCTGCGCCAGGTAGCGATCCCGACGAAATCCTCGAAGAAATTGCTGAAATCGAACGCAATAAGTAATCCCACGTCAGGCGGCACCGCCGCCTGATTGTTTAACATTACTAATCAATTCCACCCACTTACTGAATAAGACCCAACGTTATCCTTCTTTAAATACTCATTTGCTTCGCAAATTATTTACAGTTTTTAAACTATTGAGATGAATCTGATCGACGTAAAAAATCAGTATGCCTACTATTAGCCCATGGCTTTAGATCAACACATTGATTTATAAGCATGGAAATCCCCTGAGTGAAACAACGAATTGCTGTGTGTAGTCTTTGCCCATCTCCCACGATGGGCTTTTTTTTGTCCTTCGCGCGCCTCGCCACCAGCCTTACCGCACCACAGCTCCGCTCTTCCCCGTTGATAAACAAATAATATTGCACAAGATACTGTGACTCTCTTCAAGCCGAAATATCCACAGCAATGTTATTACTATTCCACCGTCTTTTATGAGGTGATCAAATAATGAACGCATTAGAACTCCAGGCTATCCGCCATATTTTTGCTATGACGGTAGAAGAAAGCGCTATGTATATCTCGCGGGATCACAATGTTGCCGCCTGGCAACAATGGGAGAATGGCGAAAGGGAAATCCCGGAAGACATCACGCGCATTTGTGCAGAAATGAAAGCCAGACGAAAGTTAAGAATTAACGCCATTATCGAAAAAATAAATAACCGTATCGGTAATAACACCATGCGTTTCTTTCCCGATCTGAACTCTTTTCAGGCGGTTTATCAGCACGATGATTTTCTCGACTGGAAAATCTATCAATCGGCCGCTGTTGAACTGTATGCCCACGATCTTGAGCGTTTGTGTTAAGAGACCGCAGCGCCACACTCATTTAGCCTCTTCGCTGAGTAACATATTATGAAAAACACCTATTTCTCCACTGCGATAGGGCTGTACTTTAATTACCTGGTACACGGCATGGGGGTCATTCTGATGAGCCTCAATATGTCTTCACTGGAACAACAGTGGCACACCGATGCCGCAGGCGTCTCAATTGTTATTTCCTCACTCGGCATTGGCCGTTTAAGCGTGTTATTGGTGGCGGGCATGCTTTCCGATCGCTATGGCCGCAGACCGTTTATTATTTTCGGCATGGTCTGCTACCTGCTGTTCTTTGTAGGCATCATCAATACTCACAGCATTTATATTGCCTATGCTTTTGGATTTTTAGCCGGAATGGCAAACAGTTTTCTTGACGCCGGAACCTACCCCAGCCTGATGGAGGCGTTTCCCCGCTCTCCCGGCACGGCTAATATCTTAATTAAAGCGTTTGTTTCCATCGGTCAGTTTCTGCTGCCGATGATTATCAGTCTGCTGGTGTGGGCAGAACTTTGGTTTGGCTGGTCCTTCCTTGTGGCGGCCGCGGTGATGCTAATCAATGGCGTATTTTTGTTTCGCTGTCGATTCCCGGCCCATCCTGGGCATCAAGCCCACCTCAAGGCATTACCCGTTGAACAGCAAAGCATACAATCTGAACATCGTTGTTCTCTTCTTGATCTCGCCAGTTACACTCTGTACGGCTACATCGCCATGGCGACATTTTATCTGATAAGCCAGTGGTTGGCACAGTACGGACAGTTTGTCGCCGGGATGTCCTACACCTTATCGATCAAGCTGTTAAGCATTTACACCTGCGGTTCTCTACTGTGTGTGTTGATCACCGCGCCACTGGCACGAAAGACGGGGCGCGCAACCTCTCTGTTAATGCTGTACACCTTTATCTCATTTATCGCATTGCTGATGGTCTGCCTGCATCCGTCGATCTACATGGTGATCGTCTTCGCATTTGTCATCGGTTTCTCTTCAGCCGGAGGCGTTGTACAAATCGGTTTAACGCTGATGGCCGCACGCTTTCCCGATGCGAAGGGCAAAGCCACCGGGATTTACTACAGTGCGGGCAGCATTGCGACCTTCACCATCCCACTGATAACGGCAAGACTCTCGCAGACCAGCATTGCTCACATCATGTGGTTTGATACCGGCATAGCCGCGGTAGGCTTCCTGTTAGCATTGTTTATTGGCTATCGCAGCCGTATCACGACAAAGCAGCAACTAAACATGGCGACGGTCGTAAAATAACGCGGATGCAATATTGTTCTCCCCCGTTGCAAAATAATTGGTCGCGGTTTTAAAACTTCAGCAAAATGTTGGTTGAAAGAATTAAGTTTCACAGTTGAGCATGCAACATACCTGGTAACTTAAACGCCATGCTATGTAGGCACAATATCAGCACCCCGGTATATTAATCACAAGGTCGCCGCAATTTAAACAAAATCGACGAGCACAGAACAATTTTAAAATCCGCAAGGAGTTGTGAACATGTCTCAAAATAAGACCTTTAATACGCCATTTCTTTTGGCGATAATCTGTATTTATTTAAGTTATTTTTTACACGGCATTAGCGTCATTACACTGGCGCAAAACATGAGTTCTCTTGCAGAAAAATTCTCCACCGACAATGCTGGGATAGCCTATTTAATTTCCGGCATTGGTCTTGGTCGCCTAGTGAGTATTTTATTCTTTGGTGTGCTCTCAGATAAATTTGGTAGACGGGCTATCATTCTGTTAGGGGCAATTCTGTACATGCTGTTTTTCTTCGGCATTCCCGCCAGCCCGAATCTGATGATTGCCTTTATTCTCGCTGTTTGTGTGGGCGTCGCTAACTCGGCCCTGGATACAGGTGGCTATCCGGCTTTGATGGAATGCTTCCCTAAGGCGTCTGGGTCAGCGGTTATCCTGGTTAAAGCGATGGTCTCATTCGGGCAGATGATCTACCCCATCGTCGTCAGCACCATGCTGCTCAACCATATCTGGTATGGCTATGCGGTCATTATCCCGGGGGTACTGTTCGTCGTCATAACGTTGATGCTGCTCAAAAGCCGCTTCCCCAGCCAGATGGTGGATGCGGGCATTGCAAAAGAGCTACCACAGATGAACAGTAAACCGCTGGTCTGGCTGGAAGGCGTAGCCTCCGTTATGTTTGGGGTGGCCGCATTTTCGACCTTTTACGTCATCGTAGTCTGGATGCCGAAATACGCGATGGCATTTGCCGGCATGGCAGAAGCCGACGCGCTGAAAACCATCTCTTACTACAGTATGGGCTCGCTGGTCTGCGTGTTTATTTTTGCTGCACTGCTCAAGAAAATGGTTCGACCCATTTGGGCGAATGTGTTTAACGCCGGGCTGGCAACCCTCACCGCAGCGGTTATCTATTTATATCCATCCCCATTGGTGTGTAACGCCGGTTCATTTCTTATCGGGTTTTCTGCCGCAGGCGGTATTTTACAGCTCGGCGTTTCGGTGATGTCAGAGTTTTTCCCCAGGAGCAAAGCCAAGGTCACCAGTATTTATATGATGATGGGGGGCGTAGCCAACTTTATTATCCCATTAATCACCGGATACCTTTCAAACATTGGCCTGCAGTACATCATTTTGCTGGACCTCGCATTTGCTTTGCTGGCCTTCATCACCGCCATCATCGTCTTTATTCGTTACTACCGCGTATTTGATATTCCCAAAAATGATGTGCGGTTGGGCGAACGTTATTTTCAATAAATTGCTTAGAAGGAGTATCAAATGGACGTAACTGCAAAATATGAACTGATTGGTCTGATGGCCTACCCTATCAGACACAGCTTGTCGCCTGAAATGCAAAATAAGGCATTAGAAAAAGCGGGATTACCTTTTACCTACATGGCATTTGAAGTCGATAACTCCACGTTTGCTAATGCGATTGCCGGGCTGAAGGCCTTAAAAATGCGCGGTACCGGAGTCTCAATGCCCAACAAGCAACTGGCATGTGAATATGTTGATGAATTAACGCCTGCAGCCAAACTGGTCGGCGCGATTAATACTATCGTCAATGATGATGGTTACCTGCGCGGCTACAATACTGATGGCACGGGGCATATTCGCGCCATCAAGGAAAGCGGTTTCGATATCAGGGGTAAAACCATGGTACTGTTGGGCGCAGGCGGCGCGTCAACGGCCATTGGCGCCCAGGCGGCGATTGAAGGCATCAAAGAAATCAAACTCTTTAACCGTCAAGATGAGTTCTTTGCCAAAGCGCAGGAATTCGCCAAACGTGTTAATGAAAATACCGACTGCGTGGTCACCGTTATCGATCTCGACGATCGACAGGCTTTTGCGGACGCACTGGCAAGCGCGGATATTCTGACCAACGGTACGAAAGTGGGAATGAAGCCGCTGGAGAACGAATCTCTGGTGACCGACGTTTCCCTGCTACGCCCGGATCTGCTGGTGACTGAATGCGTCTACAACCCGCATATGACCAAATTATTGCAACAGGCACAACTTGCCGGTTGCAAAACGATTGATGGTTACGGCATGTTGTTATGGCAAGGGGCTGAACAGTTCAAACTCTGGACCGGGAAAGATTTCCCTCTTGAGTATGTGAAACAGGTTATGGGTTTTGCAGCCTGATGAGCAAGCATTTGTAAAATATTTAAAGGGTAATCGATGAAAACCGTAACCGTAAAAAACCTCGTCATTGGCGAGGGTGCGCCGAAGATCATTGTCTCACTGATGGGTAAAGACATCGCAACGGTAAAAAGCGAAGCGCTGGCCTATCGCGAGGCGGATTTCGACATTCTGGAATGGCGCGTTGACCATTTCACTGAGGTGTCCTCCGTTGATGCCGTACTGGAAGCTGCACGCGCCATCCGCGATGTGATGGCTGACAAACCGCTGCTGTTCACCTTCCGTAGTGCCAAAGAAGGTGGTGAACAGGCGCTGGCTGTCGAAAACTATATTGCGCTAAACCGTGCGGCGGTTGATAGCGGTCTGGTCGATATGATTGACCTGGAGCTTTTCACCGGTGACGAACTGATTAAAGCCACCGTCGAATATGCACATGCAAAAAATGTCGCCGTCATTATGTCGAATCATGATTTCCATAAGACGCCAGCGGCACAAGAGATTGTCCTGCGCCTGCGTAAAATGCAGGAGCTTGGCGCTGATATCCCGAAAATCGCCCTGATGCCGCAAAACAAGACGGATGTATTGACCCTGCTTGGCGCCACGCTGGAAATGCAGGAACGCTATGCCGATCGCCCGATCATTACCATGTCGATGGCCAAAACAGGGGTGATTTCACGTCTGTCCGGTGAGGTTTTCGGTTCAGCGGCAACCTTTGGTGCGGTGAAAAAAGCCTCTGCCCCTGGGCAAATTTCGGTCACCGACCTACGTACCGTTTTGACCATATTGCATCAGGCATAATAGTACCGTTTATCCATATTAATATCAGTAATGCCCTGCCCCAGATATTCGCTTAATCACGAATATCGGGCAGATGGCCGGACATTATTAAATAACTCACATTATTATTGTCGAATATAGCGACAGGTAGTCGCACGCATATAATCTGGAGTTCATATGAAATTATCAAGACCAAAACGCATTGATGGTCGGGTCCCCGTATTATCCGCAGCGGATGCCATTAATTATATTCCTGATGAGGCAACGCTCTGTGTATTAGGCGCAGGTGGCGGTATTCTCGAAGCAACAACATTAATTAATGCGCTGGCTGAAAAATATAAAAACGCACATTCACCCCGAAACTTATCATTGATTAGCCCAACGGGATTAGGTGACCGTGCTGACCGTGGAATTAGCCCGTTAGCTCAGGAAGGTTTAGTCAAATGGGCATTATGCGGCCACTGGGGACAATCACCACGAATTTCCGACCTCGCTGAGCAGAATAAAATTGCCGCCTATAACTATCCTCAGGGCGTATTAACCCAGACTCTGCGTGCCTCGGCAGCCCACCAGCCGGGTATTCTGAGTGAGATCGGTATCGGAACATTTGTCGATCCCCGCCAACAGGGCGGAAAGCTGAATGAAGTGACCACCGAAGATCTGATCAAGCTGGTGGAAATTGATAACAAAGAGTACCTCTACTACAAAGCCATTGCGCCAAACATCGCCTTTATTCGCGCCACCACCTGCGACAGCGAAGGTTACGCCACGTTTGAAGATGAAGTTATGTATCTCGACGCGCTGGTGATTGCTCAGGCCGTTCACAACAACGGCGGTATCGTCATGATGCAGGTGCAAAAAATGGTGAAGAAAGCCACACTGCACCCAAAAGCCGTGCGTATTCCGGGCTATCTGGTCGATATTGTGGTCATCGATCCCGATCAAACTCAATTGTACGGCGGCGCGCCGGTTAACCGCTTTATCTCGGGCGATTTTGTCCTTGATGACAGCCAGCAGACTGCCCTGCCGCTCAATCAGCGTAAACTGGTGGCCCGACGCGCCCTGTTCGAAATGCGTAAAGGCGCGGTCGGCAACGTTGGCGTGGGTATCGCCGATGGTATTGGTCTCGTTGCACGCGAAGAAGGCTGCGCTGACGACTTTATTCTGACGGTCGAGACCGGCCCGATTGGCGGAATTACCTCCCAGGGCATCGCTTTTGGCGCCAACGTCAACACCCGCGCGATTCTGGATATGACCTCCCAGTTTGACTTCTACCACGGCGGTGGGCTGGATGTATGCTATTTAAGCTTCGCCGAAGTGGATCGCCACGGCAACGTCGGCGTACATAAATTCAATGGCAAAATTATGGGGACCGGCGGTTTTATCGATATTAGCGCCACCTCGAAGAAAATAATATTTTGCGGCACCTTAACTGCCGGAAGCCTGAAAACGGAAGTTGCCAATGGCAAATTAAATATCGTGCAGGAAGGCCGGGTGAAAAAATTCGTCAACGAATTACCTGAAGTCACTTTCAGCGGAAAAATTGCACTCGAGCGCGGACTGGATGTGCGTTACATCACCGAGCGTGCTGTATTTACGTTAAAAGAAGATGGTCTTCATTTAGTCGAAATTGCGCCAGGAGTCTCTTTACAGGAAGACATTCTGGACAAAATGGATTTCCCTCCGGTTATTTCTCCGGAACTGAAACTGATGGACGAAAGATTATTTATCGATGCTTCGATGGGTTTTATATTGCCCGATGCCGCCAATTAAAAGGAGTACCCTGATGGATTTTTCATTAACTGAAGAACAAGAGCTGCTGCTTGCCAGCATTCGCGAACTGATTACCAGCAATTTCCCGGAGGAATATTTCCGTACCTGCGATCAGACGGCGACCTATCCGAAAGAGTTTATGCGCGCCCTTGCGGACAACGGTATTTCAATGCTGGGCGTTCCGGAAGAATTTGGCGGCATCCCGGCAGATTACGTCACACAGATGCTGGCACTGATGGAAGTTTCCAAATGCGGCGCACCCGCTTTTTTAATCACGAACGGTCAGTGCATTCACAGTATGCGTCGTTTTGGCTCCGCCGAGCAGTTACGTAAAACAGCAGAAAGCACCATGGAAACGGGCGATCCGGCTTATGCGCTGGCATTAACCGAACCGGGAGCAGGTTCAGACAATAACAGCGCCACCACCAGCTACACCCGCAAAAACGGCAAGGTATATCTCAACGGGCAAAAAACCTTTATCACTGGCGCTAAAGAGTATCCTTATATGCTGGTACTGGCTCGCGACCCGGAGCCGAAAGATCCGAAGAAAGCCTTTACACTGTGGTGGGTGGATTCGAAGAAACCCGGCATTAAGGTGAACCCGTTGCATAAAATCGGCTGGCACATGCTCAGCACCTGCGAAGTTTATCTTGATGATGTTGAAGTAGACGAAAGCGATATGGTCGGCGAAGAAGGCATGGGCTTCCTCAACGTCATGTACAACTTTGAGATGGAACGGTTGATCAACGCCGCGCGTAGTACCGGTTTCGCCGAGTGCGCCTTCGAAGATGCCGCCCGTTACGCTAACCAGCGCATCGCATTTGGTAAACCGATTGGCCATAACCAGATGATCCAGGAAAAACTGGCGCTGATGGCGATTAAAATTGAAAACATGCGCAATATGGTGTTGAAAGTGGCCTGGCAGGCCGATCAGGAACAGTCGCTGCGGACCAGCGCGGCGTTGGCAAAACTGTATTGCGCCCGCACGGCAATGGAAGTGATTGATGACGCCATTCAGATCATGGGCGGGCTGGGTTACACCGATGAAGCGCGCGTTTCCCGATTCTGGCGCGATGTTCGCTGCGAGCGCATTGGCGGCGGCACCGACGAAATTATGATTTACGTCGCCGGACGCCAAATCCTGAAAGATTATCAGAATAAGTAAGCGGTAATTCGTGCCGGATAGCGCACAAGCGTTTTCCGGCACGAGCCAGGATAATCAGACCTCTGGCATTAAGCATTCCTGCTCAACCAGATTATTTTTAAACTGCTTGCGATAATCACTGGGGGTACAACCCACATGCCGCTGAAAGAGTTTGGCAAAGTGATCGACATTTTCATACCCTACCCGCCAGGATATTTCCGCTAACGAAGCTTCCGTATTCGTCAGGGCAAATTTCGCCTCGGTCATTCGTCGCTGAATCACATAATTGATCGGCGAAATTCGATACTCCTTAGTAAATTCATGGCAGATATAACTCACGCTGGCCCGGAATTTTTTGGATAACTGATCGAGAGTAATTTTTTCACGGAAGTTATTATTTAAATAAACCAGCACATCTTTAATTAAGACATCTTTTTTAATATAACCTTGCTCAGAACGATAGGCATTTTTAAAGTTTTCGTAAAATAAAACGGTTAGAGCATATGCAAAAGCGTCGTAGGCTGAAGATGTCAGGTTATTTTTGCTCTGGGGGAGCATAACCCCCAACTCATTAAAGATACTCTTAATAACCTCCTTCCCCTGAGTAACGCTAATCACGGGACACGAGTGCATCTGCAATAGCTGATTATCCTGCCAGCCGTTGAAACGAAAACCGTAGAGCGCGCAGGTGTAAGTCGTTGCAGGCGCGCTACTATCCGAAGCAACCGCATGGAGTCGCCCTTGCTCTATCACCACGATATCCCCGGCATGCGCGACATACAGCGACGAATCGATAATTAATCTTGCGACCCCTTTTTTGACATAAATAAGCTCTGTTTCATTATCGTGAACGTGATGACCCGACTCCCAGTTAGGGTCATCACTGATGACGAATCGCGAGAATCTCGGGGTTTTTCCCTGTTCAAAAAGGGTCTCCACGGCATTATCAAAGCAGCGTTGATACATGACAACCTCCACCTAAAGGCAGCAATTTTGGGATTATTAATATCAGAAAATAAAAATGATAATGACGTTATACAACGTTATTCCTTCCCGGCGAAACAAAATTATTTGCGCCGTCTGCAAGATGACACCTTTTGCTTTGGTACATTGCTGCAATTGATTATTTGCGTTTAATAATAATCAAAAAGAATAAATGTTATTAAGTCTGCATTAATAATTTACATATAAGAAACAAATTCAGCGCAGAGGCGATTAAAAACATGACGCATTTCGCAATTATTTTCACTGTCTTTGTGTTCCCGTTTTTTCCTCTGGTACGCACCGTCTGATTATTGCTGATAAACCAGGCATTCCCGGGACGTTTTTTTTGCAAGATTGTTGGCAATGAAAACAGATTTCCCCGTCGAAAACAGCCCTCCCTCTGTCGCACACTATTTTCAGTCAATTTTCCCTACTGTCGATAATGACGCACCACGTCATCATCCACACGAGAATCACTGGAGATGCCATGAAAATAATAACCTGCTTTAAGTTGGTGCCTGAAGAACAGGACATTGTTGTTACCCCACAGCGCTCGCTTAACTTTGACCGGGCCGATGCCAAAATCAGCCAGTTTGACTTAAATGCGATAGAGGCCGCAGCGCAACTTAGCGCGGAGGGTGATGAAATCGTCGCCTTAACGGTGGGCGGGTCGCTACTACAAAACTCCAAAGTGCGTAAAGACGTGCTGTCCCGCGGGCCGGACAGTTTGTATATGGTGCAGGATCCACAACTGGAGCATTCATTACCCCGGGATACCGCTCAGGCGCTGGCCTGTGCGGCCAACAATATGGATTTCGACCTGATGCTGTTCGGTGAAGGATCGGGGGATATCTACGCGCAGCAGGTCGGCTTACTGGTTGGCGAACTATTACAGCTCCCGGTGATTAATGCCGTCAGCAGCATCCAACGTAACGGCGATCGCCTTGTGGTTGAGCGCACGCTTGAAGATGAAGTCGAAGTAATTGATCTGCCGCTCCCCGCCGTACTGTGCGTGACGTCGGATATCAACACACCGCGTATTCCCTCGATGAAGGCGATTCTGGGCGCGGGTAAAAAACCGGTCACCCCGTGGCAAGCCAGCGATATTGGTTGGATACCTGCATCACCGTTAGCGGAACTGGTGAGCCTTACCGTGCCGCCGCAAACAGAACGTCAGCACATCATTCTGGAAAATGACTCAGCAGAAGCCATTGCCGAACTGGCTGAACACCTGAAAAAAGCCCTGAACTAAGCCCAACGGAGAGAAATCATCATGAGTAAATTAGCCAACGTCTGGGTGTTCAGCGATAACGTAGAACGCTATGCAGAATTAATGGCCGGCGCTCGCCTGTGGGGTGAGCAGGTACACCTTATCGTACAAGGCAGCGACCAGGCCAATCAGTTGCAAGCCCTGGGCGCCGATAAGATAGTCGTGCTCGACGCAACCTCCGGTTTACAGCGTGTTGAAAATTACGCTGAGACCATCGCCGCCCTGATGCAGGAACACGCCGGGCTGCTGCTGATGTCCGCGACTAAACGAGCCAAATCCCTTGGCGCACGCTTAAGCATTCAGCTCAACGCAGCGATGGTGAACGACGCCACATCGGTAACGCTGGATGCAGGCATTTTGTTCGCCGAACACCGCATGTATGGTGGTCTGGCATTTGGCAAAGAAAAAATCAAAAGTACGCTGGCGATTATCACGCTTGCTCCAGGCCAGCTTGAACCTGTCGCGGAAAACGCCTCACACAACTGCCCGGTTGTCTCAGCAACGTACATCGCACCGCACCATGAAGTGATGTGCCTGGAGCGTCGTGCCAAATCCGTGAGCAGCGTGGATCTCAGCAAAGCCAGGCGCGTGGTGGGTGTAGGTCGCGGCCTGGTGGCGCAAAACGATCTGGAAATGGTGCGCCAACTGGCATCGGTGCTGGGTGCTGAAGTGGGTTGTTCACGACCGATTGCCGAAGGCGAAAACTGGATGGAACGCGAACGCTACATTGGCGTTTCTGGCGTGTTATTGAAATCAGACCTGTATCTCACGCTGGGCATCTCAGGACAAATTCAGCATATGGTCGGCGGTAACGGCGCGAAAGTCATTGTCGCCATCAACAAAGATAAAAAAGCCCCTATTTTCAATTACGCCGATTACGGTCTGGTGGGCGACATCTACAAAGTGGTTCCGGCCCTTATCGACCATCTCAGCCGCTAATCACGTTAACGCACATCTCCCGCTGCCCTCGCGGCGGGAAAGGAGCATAAAGCATGTCAGATGAAAAATTTGATGCCATTGTGGTCGGGGCTGGTGTAGCGGGTACAATGGCAGGTTACGTTATGGCCCGGGCCGGACTGGACGTACTGGTCATCGAGCGCGGCAACAGTGCGGGCAGTAAAAATATGACCGGCGGGAGACTCTACGCGCACAGCCTTGAGCGCATCATGCCCGGATTCGCGCAGGAAGCGCCTCTCGAACGTAAAGTCACCCGCGAAAAAATCTCCTTCCTGACCGAAGAGAGCGCCGTTACCCTCGACTTCCATCGTGAAAAAGACAACGCGCCAGCGCAGGACTCTTATACCGTTTTGCGCAACCGGCTTGACCCATGGCTAATGGAAAAAGCGGAACAGGCTGGCGTGCAGTTCATCCCCGGCGTGCGCGTCGACGCGCTAATTCGCGAAGGCAATAAGGTCACCGGAGTGCAAGCCGGGGACGATATCCTTGAAGCCAATATTGTCATCCTAGCCGATGGCGTTAATTCTATGCTGGGACGGTCGCTGGGAATGGTTCCCCCCTCTTCTGCGCAGCACTATGCCGTTGGCGTAAAAGAGCTGATCGGCTTACCGTCGGCGGTGATTGCGGATCGGTTCAATCTGTCAGGCAACGAAGGTGCAGCCTGGCTGTTCGCAGGCTCACCGTCTGATGGACTGATGGGAGGCGGATTTCTGTATACCAACCAGGATTCCATCTCTCTGGGCCTGGTGTGTGGTCTGGGGGATATTGCCCATGCCACGAAAAGCATTCCGCAAATGCTGGAAGACTTTAAGCGACACCCGACTATTCGTCCGCTGATTGCCGGCGGGGAACTGCTGGAGTATTCCGCACATATGGTACCGGAAGGCGGTCTGGCAATGGTTCCGAAACTGGTTGATGACGGGGTAATGATCGTCGGCGATGCCGCTGGTTTCTGTCTGAATCTGGGTTATACCGTGCGCGGCATGGATTTGGCGATAGCTTCCGCAGAAGCCGCCGCCCAAACAGCCATTGCAGCAAAAGAGCGCCAGGATTACTCGGCCAGTAGCCTGATGGATTACAAACGCGCCCTCGAACAGGGCTGTGTGATGCGTGATTTACAGCATTTTCGCAAGATCCCGGCGCTGATGGAAAACCCGCGCCTGTTCACCCAGTATCCCCGCATGGTGGCCGATATCATGAACGATATGTTTACCGTCGACGGAAGCCCAAATCAGCCCGTTCGCAAGATGATCATGTCCCATGCCAGGCAGATTGGGCTGATGAACTTACTGAAAGACGGCATCAAGGGGGCCACCGCACTATGAATCAGAACACTAACGTTAACGTCGACGTCAAACTGGGCGTCAATAAATTTAATGTTGATGAAGGCCACCCGCACATCATTCTGGCTGAACATCCCGACCTTAATGAATTTCGCAAGTTGCTGAAAGCCTGCCCCGCCGGACTGTATAAACAGGATGAGAGTGGAAATATTCATTTTGATTCCGCAGGCTGCCTGGAGTGCGGCACCTGCCGGGTGCTGTGCGGTGACACGATCCTCACACAATGGGAATACCCGCTCGGAACATTTGGCGTTGATTTCCGCTACGGCTAACGGATTTTGCATGTTGTACGCCGGATTGGCCCCGCCTGGCCATCCGGTCAGATGTATGCCGAAATAATCCTGGGAATAACTTCATGAGTATCACACTTACGTTTAACGCCGAACGTCGCCAGGCCTGGCGACAACTGGGTTTATGGGGAGATGCTTCGCTTGGCGATTACTGGCACCAAACCGCCAGAGCCATGCCGGATAAAATCGCCGTGGTTGATAATCATGGCGCTTCATATACCTACTCTGCACTCGACGATGCTGCCAGCAGTCTGGCAACCTGGTTTGTAGCCTGCGGGATCCAACCCGGCGATCGCATTGCCTTTCAGTTGCCTGGCTGGTGCGAGTTCACCATTATCTATCTGGCCTGCCTGAAAACCGGGGCCGTTTCCGTACCACTGCTGCCTGCCTGGCGCGAAGCGGAACTGGTGTGGGTACTGAACAAATGCAAAGCGAAGATTTTTTTCGCACCGACGTTGTTTAAACAGACCCGACCGGTTGATCTGATCCTCCCCTTGCAAAACCAGTTGCCGCATCTGCAACAGATTGTTGCCGTAGATAAACTGGCACCGGCCACCGCCTCGCTGGCGTTCAGCCAACTGCTTCTGGCTCCGCCATTAACCCAGGTTATTAACGTTCACGCCGATGAACTGGCTGCCGTGCTGTTTACCTCCGGGACCGAGGGAATGCCGAAAGGCGTAATGTTAACCCACAACAATATCCTTGCCAGCGAACGCGCCTACTGTGCCCGACTCAATCTCACCTGGCAGGATGTGTTTTTGATGCCTGCCCCACTGGGACACGCTACCGGTTTTTTGCATGGCGTTACCGCGCCGTTTTTAATCGGCGCACGCAGCGTATTGTTGGATATATTCACCCCAACCGCCTGTCTTGAACTGCTCGAGCAACAACGCTGTACCTGCGTGCTCGGTGCAACCCCCTTCGTCTACGACATGTTGTGTAGTCTGGAAAAACGGCCCTGTGATCTCACATCACTACGTTTTTTCTTATGCGGTGGCACCACTATTCCGCAAAAGATTGCCCGTGACTGCCAACAGCGCGGCATTAAATTGTTAAGCATCTATGGTTCGACGGAGAGCTCGCCGCATGCGCTGGTCAATCTCGACGATTCACTTTCACGCATGATGAACACCGATGGATATGCCGCCGCAGGCGTTGAAATTAAAGTCGTCGATGAAGCGCGCAATACGTTGCCTGCAGGGATCGAAGGTGAAGAGGCCTCGCGTGGTCCCAATGTTTTTATGGGCTACCTCGATGAGCCTGAACTGACCGCCCGCGCGCTGGACAAAGATGGCTGGTATTACAGTGGCGACTTATGCCGCATGGACGAAGCGGGATACATCAAAATTACCGGGCGTAAAAAAGATATTATTGTGCGCGGTGGGGAAAACATCAGCAGCCGCGAAGTGGAGGATATTTTATTGCAGCATCCGCGCATTCATGATGCCTGCGTTGTCGCGATGCCAGACGATCGGTTAGGTGAACGATCGTGCGCTTATGTGGTGCTGAAACCGCCGCATCATTCGCTGTCGCTGGAATCAGTGGTGGCCTTTTTTAGTCGCAAACGGGTGGCAAAGTATAAATATCCGGAACACATCGTCATTGTCGAAACGTTACCGCGCACGGCGTCAGGCAAGGTACAAAAATACCTGCTGCGTCAGGATATCATTCAGCGTTTAAGCGTGGAGAGTGTGGAGAGTGTGGAAAGCGTTGAAGGGTAAAGTACCGGATGGCAATGCTAACACCTCTAATCCGGCCTACGTTGCATACTAACCGTAGGCCGGATAAGGCATTTACACCACCATCCGGCATGATGTTACTTCTTCAGTTCAGCCAGGCTCAGCCAGGTCTGCACGACCGTGTCCGGGTTCAGCGACAGACTGTCGATCCCCTCTTCCATCAGCCAGGCGGCGAAGTCTTCGTGATCGGATGGACCCTGACCGCAAATACCCACGTATTTGCCCTGCTTCTTGGCTGCACGAATCGCCATCGACAGCAGCGCTTTCACCGCGTCGTTACGCTCGTCAAACAGTTCAGAAACCACACCAGAGTCACGGTCCAGTCCCAGCGCCAGCTGCGTCATGTCGTTTGAACCGATGGAGAAGCCGTCAAAGTACTCAAGGAACTGTTCGGCCAGCAAAGCGTTGGACGGGATCTCACACATCATGATGATCTTCAGTCCGTTCTCACCGCGTTTCAGCCCCTGACGCGCCAGCTCTTCCACTACCGCTTTCGCCTGGGCAACGGTACGTACAAACGGTACCATCACTTCTACGTTAGTCAGGCCCATATCGTTACGGACACGTTTCACTGCGTCACATTCCAGCGCGAAACAGTCGCGGAAGCTATCAGCAATGTAACGGCCCGCCCCGCGGAAGCCCAGCATCGGGTTCTCTTCATGCGGCTCATAACGCTCACCGCCGACGAGGTTGGCATATTCGTTGGACTTAAAGTCTGACATACGCACGATAACGCGTTTTGGATAGAACGCCGCACCCAGCGTAGCGATCCCTTCCGTCAGACGACCAACGTAGAATTCACGCGGGGAATCAAAACCTTTCATCATGCCGCGGATTTCGTTTTGCAGCTCAGGCGTCTGGTCATCGAACTCCAGCAACGCACGCGGGTGTACGCCAATCATGCGGTTGATGATAAATTCCAGACGCGCCAGGCCGACACCTTCGTTTGGCAGACAGGCGAAGTCGAAAGCCCGGTCCGGGTTACCCACGTTCATCATCACCTTCAACGGCAGATCCGGCATGGTTTCCACGCTGGAACTCTTCACGCTGAAGTCGAGCATCTCAGCATAAACATAACCGGTATCGCCCTCGGCACAGGAGACAGTGACTTTCTCACCGTCCTTCATACGCTCGGTGGCATCACCACAGCCAACCACGGCCGGGATCCCCAGTTCACGGGCAATGATCGCCGCGTGGCAGGTACGACCGCCACGGTTGGTGACAATCGCCGCCGCTTTCTTCATGATCGGTTCCCAGTCCGGGTCGGTCATGTCGGTAACCAGGACGTCGCCAGGTTCGATACGGTTCATTTCGCTGATGTCCTGAATGACTTTGACCGGACCCGCGCCAATGCGGTGACCGATAGCACGACCTTCAGCAATAATTTTACCCTGAGCATGCAGCGTATAACGCTCCATCACCTGGCCGCGCGAGCGCACGGTTTCCGGACGCGCCTGCACAATGAACAGCTTGCCGGTATGACCGTCTTTCGCCCATTCGATGTCCATCGGACGACCGTAGTGCTTCTCGATCTGTACCGCCTGCTTCGCCAGCTCCTGCACTTCTTCGTTGGTCAGGGAGAAAATGTCGCGCTGCTCCTGCGGTACATCTTCAATCGTCACCTGCTTGCCATGTTCCTGGGTTGGCGCGTAGACCATACGGATTTTTTTCGAACCCATTGTGCGACGGACGATCGCCGGACGGTTTGCCGCCAGAGTCGGTTTGTGCACGTAGAACTCATCCGGGTTAACGGCACCCTGCACGACCATCTCGCCGAGACCCCATGCGGAAGTGATGAACACCACCTGATCGAAACCGGATTCGGTATCGATGGAGAACATTACGCCGGAAGACGCGAGGTCTGAGCGCACCATCCGCTGAACGCCAGCAGAGAGCGCCACGCCACGATGGTCATAACCCTGGTGAACGCGATAAGAGATTGCACGGTCGTTAAACAGCGAGGCAAAGACGTGTTTGATAGCAACCAGTACGGCATCAAATCCCTGGACGTTGAGGAAGGTTTCCTGCTGACCGGCAAATGACGCATCTGGCATATCTTCTGCGGTGGCGGAAGAGCGCACGGCAAAAGAGGCATGGGCATCGTCTGCTGACAGCTGCGCGTAGGCATCGCGGACGGCATTTTCCAGCTCCGGCTGGAAAGGAGTGTCGATAATCCACTGGCGGATCTGTGCGCCGGCTTTCGCAAGCTCGGTGACATCGTCAATATCCGTTTTATCCAGCAGCTCATAAATGCGCTGGTTTACACCGCTCTGGTCCAGAAACTGGTTAAACGCATCGGCGGTCGTTGCAAAACCATTCGGTACGGAAACACCCATACCGGAAAGGTTAGTAATCATTTCACCCAGGGAGGCATTTTTGCCCCCAACTCTGTCTACATCATTCATGCCGAGTTGGTTATACCAAAGCACCAGCGGTGACGAGCCATTGTTGGACATCGAACAATCCTTATATATGAACGAGGTTAGGAAACTCAATTTTGCGTAATTATCTTTGCATATTTACTTCAGCGAAAAAAACGGTGAATCGTTCAAGCAACTTTATTTTTTATTTTTTCAGATTGTTTCCGCATTTGCGCAAACCCGCGAGCCACAGGGGATCACCACAAAAACTACCGGTATAAACATTTGTTCCGAAAAATGAAATGCACTTTTCAGTAAATATAAAAATACCGTTTCATTTTACAAAATAGATGCAGCAATATTCGCTTCTGGCGAATTTTAATTTATGCTTTCAGAGAATTATGTCAGCCCCAGGATGAGCAAAATGGATAATGCTGTTGATCGTCACGTATTTTATATTTCTGATGGTACGGCCATCACCGCCGAGGTATTGGGCCACGCGGTAATGTCGCAATTTCCGGTTACGATCAGCAGCATTACGCTGCCGTTTGTGGAAAATGAGAGTCGTGCGCGAGCGGTTAAAGACCAGATTGACGCGATCTATCAACAAACTGGCGTGCGCCCTTTGGTGTTTTACTCTATCGTTTTGCCGGAAATTCGCTCGATCATTTTGCAAAGCGAAGGATTTTGTCAGGATATCGTGCAGGCGTTGGTTGCCCCACTGCAGCAAGAGATGAAGCTCGATCCTACGCCGATCGCCCATCGTACCCACGGCCTGAACCCCGGCAACCTTAACAAGTACGACGCGCGCATTGCCGCCATTGATTATACCCTCGCCCATGACGACGGCATTTCGTTGCGCAACCTCGATCAGGCGCAGGTGATCCTGCTTGGCGTTTCCCGTTGCGGTAAAACCCCGACCAGTTTGTATCTGGCCATGCAGTTTGGCATTCGCGCGGCCAACTACCCCTTTATTGCCGATGATATGGATAATCTGGTGCTGCCAGCGTCCCTGAAGCCGTTACAGCATAAATTGTTCGGCCTGACCATTGACCCTGAGCGCCTGGCGGCCATCCGCGAAGAGCGCCGGGAAAACAGCCGTTACGCCTCGATGCGCCAGTGCCGGATGGAGGTTGCTGAGGTGGAAGCGCTATACCGGAAAAACCAGATCCCATGGCTGAACAGTACCAATTATTCGGTAGAAGAGATTGCTACCAAGATCCTCGACATCATGGGGCTGAATCGCCGCATGTACTAGAGTGCTAGTGCATTGGTTCGATTTTTTGTTATTATGCTCGCCACCAGGCAGGATGAGTATGATATTGTGATATACATCACTTCCCGGTAGTCCTGCCGTTGAAGCAACAAATTTCTGAGACAAGTAATGAACAGAACCGATGAACTCCGTACTGCGCGTATTGACAACCTGGTCACTCCAGCAGAGCTTGCGCAACGGCATCCTGTTTCGTCCTCCGTCGCCCGTCATGTTACGGACTCCCGACGCCGGATAGAAAAAATATTAAATGGTGAAGACGCTCGTTTACTGGTGATCGTAGGTCCCTGCTCGATTCACGATCTTGATGCCGCCATGGAATACGCGACGCGTTTACAGGCGCTGCGCGAAAAACATCAGGCGCGTCTGGAAATCGTGATGCGCACTTATTTTGAAAAACCGCGCACCGTAGTGGGCTGGAAAGGCTTAATTTCCGACCCGGATTTAAACGGCAGCTACCGCGTGAATCACGGCATTGAACTGGCGCGCAAACTGCTGTTGCAGGTCAATGAACTGGGCGTACCCACGGCAACAGAATTCCTCGACATGGTGACCGGTCAGTTTATTGCCGATTTAATCAGTTGGGGAGCCATTGGCGCACGCACCACCGAAAGCCAGATCCACCGTGAAATGGCCTCTGCGCTTTCCTGCCCGGTCGGCTTTAAAAACGGTACGGATGGCAATACGCGTATTGCCGTCGATGCGATTCGCGCCTCCCGTGCCAGCCATATGTTCCTCTCTCCGGATAAAACCGGCCAGATGACCATTTATCAGACCAGCGGTAATCCTTACGGGCATATCATCATGCGCGGCGGTAAAAAGCCGAATTATTATGCTGAAGATATTGCCGCCGCCTGCGATACCCTGCACGAATTTTCCCTGCCTGAACATCTGGTGGTCGATTTTAGCCATGGCAATTGCCAGAAGCAGCATCGTCGTCAGTTGGACGTTTGTGATGATGTGTGCCAGCAAATTCGCAATGGTTCGACGGCGATTGCCGGGATTATGGCGGAGAGTTTCCTGCGTGAAGGTACGCAAAAAATCGTTAGCGGCCAGCCGCTGGTTTACGGCCAGTCCATTACCGACCCGTGCCTGAACTGGGAAGATACTGAACTGCTGGTTGAAAAACTCGCCTCTGCGGTTGATAGCCGTTTTTAATGCTGTTCGCCGGGTAACATCACGTTGCCCGGTGCTAATCCTTTGTTTCCCCCCTCCTTATTGTACAAAATCTATTCTCGTCACAATTATTTCACAAAAAGGCTTGCCGCAATTTTGCAGTTTGATGATAATGATTATCATTGTTAAATTGATTGTTATTTTTAAACACTATTCACGTATGGATAACACAACAACGCCCGCAAAAGAAAAAACACCGCCTGCCGTCGCGCCAAACGAGCGCCGAATTGACAGTAAAAGTCTGCTGGGCAAAGAGGGGCGCGTGATCATAGAACACGATGGTCAGCTCTATCTGCTGCGCCAGACACAAGCCGGAAAACTCATTCTGACCAAATAAACACCACTTTTCGCCAGCCACCCAGGTAGTACCCAGGCAGCCAGCGCTTTTCGATTTCCTAATGGAGAGTTGCTATGCCACACCTGCACACTGCATCCCTGCGCCCTTCGCTCTTGGCGCTGGCGATTATCAGTAACCTGCCCGCCGTCGCGTATGCGGCGGTAGAAGATATGACCGTCACCGCTACCGGCAATGCCCGTAGTGCTTTTGAAGCGCCGATGATGGTCAGCGTGATTGATGCCACCGCGCCGGAAAACCAGACCGCCAGCTCAGCAGCCGACCTGTTGCGTACGGTTCCGGGCCTGACCCTTGACGGCACCGGTCGCACTAACGGCCAGGACGTGAATCTGCGCGGCTACGATCGACGTGGCGTTCTGGTGCTGGTTGATGGCGTTCGTCAGGGAACCGACACCGGACACCTGAACAGTACCTTCCTCGATCCGGCGCTGATCAAACGCATCGAGGTCGTCCGTGGCCCTTCTGCACTGCTGTACGGTAGCGGCGCGTTAGGTGGAGTGATCGCCTATGACACTGCGGATGCCAAAGATCTGCTGGAAGCCGGACAAAACAGCGGTTATCGCGTGTTCGGTACCGCGGCAACTGGCGATCACAGCCTCGGTATGGGCGCCAGCGCGTTTGGTCGCAGCGATACGCTGGACGGACTGCTTGCCTGGTCCAGTCGCGATCGCGGTGATTTGCGCCAGAGCAACGGTACTACGGCACCAAACGACGAAGCGATTAACAATATGCTGGCGAAAGGCAGCTGGAAAATTGACAGCGCCCAGACGCTGGCCGGCTCGCTGCGTTACTACAACAATGACGCCCGTGAGCCTAAAAACCCGCAAACCAGCGCGGCGGATGCCACCAGCAACCCGATGACCGATCGCTCAACCATCCAGCGCGACGCGCAACTGACCTACTCGATTGCTCCAGCCGACAATGACTGGTTGAACGCGGATGCCCGCGTCTACTGGTCCGAAGCACGCATTAATGCGCAAAACACGGATAACACCGGCGAGTTTCGCAAACAAACCACCAAAGGCGGCAAAATCGACAACCGCAGCCGCCTGTTTACCGACTCTTTTGCATCTCATTTGCTGACCTACGGCGGGGAATACTATCGTCAGGAACAACAGCCAGGCGGCGCAACCACCGGTTTCCCGGAGGCAAAAATCGATTTCAGCTCCGGTTGGTTACAAGATGAAATCACCCTGCGCGACCTGCCGGTTACGCTGCTGGGCGGTACCCGTTATGACTCTTATCGCGGCAGCAGCGACGGCTATGAAGATGTCGATGCCGATAAATGGTCGTCCCGCGCCGGGCTCACCGTTGCGCCAACCGACTGGCTGATGCTGTTCGGTTCATACGCTCAGGCCTTCCGTGCGCCGACCATGGGCGAGATGTATAACGATGCGAAACACTTCTCGATTGGCCGTTTTTACACCAACTACTGGGTGCCGAACCCTAACCTACGCCCTGAAACCAACGAAACCCAGGAATACGGATTTGGCCTGCGCTTTGACGATCTGTTGATGGCGAGCGATGCGCTCGAATTTAAAGCCAGCTATTTCGACACCAAAGCGAAAGATTACATCTCCACCAGCGTCGACTTTGCCGCCGCGACAACCATGTCCTATAACGTCCCCAACGCCAAAATCTGGGGCTGGGACGTGATGGCGAAATATTCCGCCGATCTGTTCAGCCTCGACATGGCCTATAACCGTACGCGCGGCAAAGATACAGACACCGGCGAATACATTTCCAGCATTAACCCGGATACCGTCACCAGCAAACTGAACGTGCCGGTTGCGCACAGCGGTTTCTCCGTTGGCTGGATAGGTACCTTTGCTGACCGTTCAACGCATATCAGCAGCAGCTACACGAAACAGCCGGGTTATGCGGTAAACGATTTCTACGTGAGCTATCAGGGCCAACAAGCGCTGAAAGGCATGACCACCACGCTGGTACTGGGCAACGCCTTCGACAAAGAGTACTGGTCGCCGCAGGGCATTCCGCAGGATGGTCGTAATGGAAAAATTTTCGTGAGTTATCAGTGGTAATCACTTTTCCCCGGTTCGCCGGGGCAGCAATCTGGAAGGAAGAGACAATGAATCATTACACACGCTGGCTGGAACTGAAGAAAGAAAATCCTCGCAAATACGCACGTGATATTGCGGGATTGATGAATATTAGCGAAGCCGAACTGACCTTCGCGCGCGTCGGTCATGACGCCTGGCGCTTACGGGGCGAAGTGCGTGAAATCCTCGGCGCACTGGAAGCCGTCGGCGAAACCAAATGTATATGCCGCAACGAATATGCGGTGCATGAGCAGGTTGGTGCGTTTACCAATCAGCACCTGAACGGTCATGCCGGACTGGTACTCAATCCGCGCGCTCTCGACCTGCGCCTGTTCCTCAATCAGTGGGCAAGCGTGTTCCATATCAGCGAAACAACCGCCCACGGCGAGCGTCAGAGCATTCAGTTCTTTGACCATCAGGGGGATGCGCTACTGAAGGTCTATGCCACACAGAATACCCTCATTGAGGAATGGGCTGCGTTGCTGACCCGTTTCATCTTCGCTGAAAACCCGCCTCTGGCGCTGCAATCCGCCCCCCCTTCTGCTCCAGCCACCGTCACGGTCGATGCGCAGACCGTTGATCAAGAGTGGCGAGCCATGACCGATGTACACCAGTTCTTCGGTCTGCTGAAACGCCACGACCTCACCCGCCAACAGGCGTTTAACCTGGTGGGCGACGATCTGGCCTGTAAAGTCGCAAATAGCGCATTGGCGCAGTTACTCGACACCGCGCGCCAGGATGGCAATGAAATTATGGTCTTTGTGGGTAATCGTGGCTGCGTACAGATTTTCACCGGTGTGATAGAAAAACTGGTGCCGATGAAAGGCTGGCTGAATATATTCAACCCGACATTTACCTTACACCTGCTGGAAGAGAGCGTGGCAGAAACATGGGTGACGCGCAAACCGACCGCCGATGGCCACGTTACCAGCCTGGAACTGTTTGCTGCCGACGGCACGCAAATCGCCCAGTTGTATGGTCAACGAACGGAAGGCGAACCGGAGCAGACGCAATGGCGCGCGCAAATTGACGCACTGACGCCGAAAGGGCTGGCCGCATGAAAAAACTGCTGGTCCTGATTGCGCTACTGCCCATCGTCGCGATGGCTGCGTCCAGGGAACGGGTTGTTGCTCTCGGTGGCGATGTCACCGAGATTGTATACGCACTGGGAGCACAGTCTTCCCTTGTGGCGCGAGACAGCACCAGCCAGTGGCCTGAAGCAGCAAACGCCCTACCTGATGTCGGTTATTTGCGCCAACTCAACGCCGAAGGGATCCTTGCCACCCGCCCTACGCTGGTCCTTGCCAGCGCGCAGGCGCAGCCCTCTCTGGCGCTAAAACAGCTCGAACAGAGCAACGTCAGGGTTGTGACGATCCCGGCAAGCAACGCGCTTAATGTGATTGATGAAAAAATTCGCGTCATCGCCGAAGCCACCCATAGGGAGGCCGATGGCGAAACGCTGCGCACCCGCTTACGTCAGGAACTGGCGGCGTTGCCGTCATCTGAACTTAACAAACGAGTGTTGTTTATTCTCAATCATGGCGGGATGACCGCGATGGCAGCGGGCCAGCAAACCGCAGCCGATGCGGCTATTCGTGCCGCCGGTTTGCGCAACGCAATGCAGGGTGTTAACCGCTATCAGCCGCTGTCGCAGGAAGGTGTCATTGCCAGCCAGCCCGATCTGGTGGTGATTTCACAGGACGGCGTTAAGGCGATGGGTGGCGAAGATAACCTGTGGGCGCTGCCGGGCCTGGCGCAGACGCCTGCCGGACGAAATAAACAGGTATTGCAGGTTGACGATATGGCGCTGCTCGGCTTTAGCGTACGCACCCCGCAGGCCATTTTGCAGCTTCGCGCTAAAGCTGAGCAATTGCCCTGATGTCGCGACGTATCCGTTGTTCTTTGTGGACACTCGCACTCATGTTGGTCGTGATGACAATTATGGCTACCGGTTTTGGCGCGTTGCGCCTGCCGGTAAGTTTGCTGTGGCGTGATGGCGATGAGGCACTGCGTCAAATCTGGCTCACCATTCGCCTGCCCCGCGTCCTGCTGGCGCTGGTGATTGGCGGTTCTCTGGCGCTCGCGGGCTGCGTGATGCAGGGCCTGTTTCGCAATCCGCTTGCCGATCCGGGATTACTGGGGATAAGCAGCGGTGCCGCCTGCGCCGTCGCCCTGTGGGTAGTGCTGCCGGTCTCTTTGCCCGCGCTGTTGATGCTGTACGCCCCCATGCTGGCCGCTTTTCTCGGTGCGCTGGCGGCAACGGTGGTTATTTTTATCCTTAGCCAACAGCGCGACGCTTCACTCTCACGTCTGCTGTTGGTCGGTATTGCCATCAACGCGCTGTGCGGGGCGGCGGTTGGCGTTCTGTCGTGGGTCAGTAATGACGCGCAACTGCGCCAGCTGTCGCTATGGGGGATGGGCAGTCTGGGGGCCGCGCAATGGTCCACGCTGCTGGCTGTCACTTCATTGACTGTCCCGACGGTGCTGATCATCTGGCGTCTGGCACCGGCGCTGAACCTGCTGCAGTTAGGTGAGGAAGAGGCGCATTACCTCGGCGTAGATGTGCGTACCGTTCAGCGTGTTTTGCTACTTTGTAGCGCATTGCTGGTTGCCGCAGCCGTGGCGGTAAGCGGCGTAATAGGCTTCATCGGGCTGGTTATCCCGCATCTGATGCGCATGTGGCTCGGCTCAGACCATCGGGCCGTTATCCCAGGTTCCGTGCTGGCGGGCGCATTTTTATTGCTGATAGCCGACACGCTGGCCCGTACGGCGGTTGCGCCTGCGGAAATGCCGGTCGGTTTGCTAACCAGTCTTCTGGGCGCACCGTGGTTTTTATGGCTTATTTTTCGTCAACGAGGACCGCATGGCTGAACATTTCATCGCTGAAGGGCTTCACTATCGCGTCGCGGGCAGAGCGGTGATTGACGACGTCTCTCTTGCTCTCGAAAAAGGTGAACTGGTGGCGCTCATCGGCCCAAATGGTGCGGGGAAATCCACCCTGCTGCGCCTACTGACCGGTTTTCTGAAACCGGCTAAAGGGCGCTGCGTGCTGGCGGGTAAACCGCTGGATGAATGGCATACCCAAACACTGTCGCGGCATCGGGCGGTGATGCGCCAGCAAACACAACTGGGATTTGACTGGCCGGTAGAGGCCGTCATCGCGATGGGACGTGCGCCCTGGACCTCGCGGTCGGAACCTCGACTTATCGCTCAGGTGATGGAAATGACCGGATGTATACCGCTGGCGGGCCGGCAATACGCCGCGCTTTCCGGCGGCGAGCAACAGCGAGTACAGTTAGCCCGTGCATTGGCGCAACTTTGGTGCGACGGCGCGCCTCGCGGCTGGTTATTCCTTGATGAGCCGACCTCTGCGCTGGATCTTTACCACCAGCAGCATCTGTTGCGCTTGCTGAAGACGCTTACCGCTTCACAAGAGCTGCATGTGTGCATTGTGCTTCACGATCTGAATCTCGCCGCACTGTGGGCAGACAGAATAGTGTTGCTGCACAACGGCAGGCTGGTGTCGCAGGGAACGCCTGAAGCCGTGTTACAGGCCGATGACCTGAAGCGCTGGTATGGCGCGCAGGTACACGTTGGCCAGCATCCGGCCAACGGATCCCCGCAGGTGTTTCTGGCCCCTTAGCTTGAACAGCTCACTTCCAGCCGTTTGCCCCAGTCAGGTGGACGGCTGACATAGTCATCATCACGATCGACAAATGGGGTACGCAACGCTTCGTGTAACCGATGCAGCTCGGCGTAATCCCCCTGCTCTGCCTGATTAATCGCCCGTTGCGCCAACCAGTTACGTAATACCATCGCCGGATTAGCCGCCTTCATCTGCGTTTGTCTGACTGCGTCGGCAATGTTGTCTTGCTGCAGGCGTGAGCGATACCGTGTGAACCAGTCATCAAACGCTGCGCGGTCGATAAACTCATCGCGCAGCGGGGATTGCGCGCGGTGTTGTTCCGTCTGACTGAGCATGCGAAACGTTCGCGTATAGTCGCTTCTTTCCCGCACCATCAGGTTAAACAGTTCACTAAGCAGTTCGTTATCGTTTTTTTGCTCGCTAAAGAAGCCAAGCTTTTGTCGCATCCGCTGACCGTAGCGTGTTAACAGCGCCAGTTGATAACTGTCCAGCGCATCATTAAGCGCCTCGACCGGGATAAATGGCGACAGAGTTTGCGCCAGACGTTGCAGGTTCCAAAGCGCCGCGGCCGGTTGATTATCGAAACTGTATCGCCCCTGATTGTCTGAGTGGTTGCAGATAAAATCGGGCACGTAGTCATCAAGGAAACCGAATGGACCGTAATCCATCGTCAGTCCCAGAATCGACATGTTGTCGGTGTTCATGACACCATGCGCAAATCCCACCGCCTGCCAGTCCGCGATTAACGTCGCAGTACGCGTGACAACATCGTTAAACCACAGCTGATACTTATCGGCTTCTTCCTGCCATTGCGGCCAATAATAGCGAATCGCAAAGTCAGCCAACTGGCGCACTTTTTCCGGCTCGCGGCGATAGTAAAAATGCTCAAAATGGCCAAAGCGCATATGGCTTTGCGCCACGCGAATGAGCATCGCCCCTGATTCTACCGTTTCGCGATACACCGGCGTGTCGCTGGTAACAATCGACAATGCCCGCGTGGTCGGTATTCCCAGGTAATGCATCGCTTCGCTGGCCAGGCTTTCGCGAATTGTCGAGCGCAGTACGGCGCGACCATCCCCCATACGGGAATAAGGCGTAAGTCCGGCGCCTTTCAGGTGCCAGTCACACGTTGAGCCGTCAGCGAGCTGTTGTTCGCCCAACAGGATCCCGCGTCCATCGCCAAGCTGGCCCGCCCAGACGCCAAATTGATGTCCGCTATAAACTTGCGCTAAAGGCGACATCCCGGGAAGCAACGATTCACCGCCCCAAACACCGGCTCCGGTTGGAATATCAAATAGTGTCTCTGGAATAGCTAATTGCTCCGCCAGCGCATCGTTATGCCAGATCAGGCGCGCGTTTTTCAGGGGAGTGGGTGAAAGTGCTGTATAGGTTGCTGGTAATTCATCACGCCAGCGGGTGGTAAAAGACAGGGTCATAGGGCCTCCTGTCTCTAGTGTAGACTGTTAAAAGCCTGTTAAACACCAGCAAATATGAGGGTTATATCTTCGCGAGCGAAATTATCTGCGCGGGGGGCACAGCAGGCCACAGCGCGCCCTGCATGGCGCTGAATCCCAGAGGCAGTACGCGCGCTAACATCTCGGGTGTATCAATACCGCTAATGATAATTGACTCACTGCTGGGAAATAGCTGTGCCAGGATAGCCCGCATAAACGGCTCAAACGAAATATGTGTAATCCTTTGTTGAACAAAGTTTTTATCGAGCACGACGCGTTTGAACAGCCCATCAAAAATTGCCCGGTTTGATATGCCGCCAGCACCATAGTTTGTCAGTACTAATGGAAATCGCGCCGCCAGTGCAGCCAGCGTTGGATTCGCTTTTCCATTATTTAACTCTGGATAGTTTTCATTAATAGCCAGTTCCAGAAATGACAATCGTTCAACTTGTGAAGCAAATTTAGCATCTGATAATAAAGTATTAGCAATTGCCGGCGTTAAATTAATCCAGGCAGAAACCTTTCGTTGAATAAAAAAATGTTGGCACGTTTCGATTAATTCAAGCTTTTCGGTAAATAAGCGACATTGCTCTTCGTCCGACATCCGAGGTAGGACCAGCTCGGTGGGTATACGCACATCCCCCTGCGCACTGGCAAAACTGGTAATGATATCTACGTATTCAAGATCGCCTTTTTCGTTTCTCGCAGGGAGAAAAGAGAACTCTGAATGGTAAAGAGTATCCATTGAAACAATCATCGTGCCAGCCCCTCTGCATAGGTGTTATCCGGCATCCTGTAGCAAAGGATGGAGAAATACGTTATTGCTGATGCAAGTAGAGGCCCTTTCATTTTTCCCTTTATAGCCAGTAAATCGAATCCCTTTTTTTTAGCTTATCCTGATTATAAGCGAATATCCAGCTTTGCACTTTTTAATATCTCGGAATAAATCATATTTTTAGCAAGATACGCTCTTAATGTTCAGGGGTATTGTCCGGCTGGCGGCAGAAATAAGAAGTTACTATCAAATGGAAATGTCGAGGCTGCTCAGCCGTAGGCAGCCTCGTGACTGATGAGGATTAAATACGTCGCGCCTGCCAAAAGTTTTTGCGCCAGTAAACGTTGTCCAGTGATGAGCGCATCACACCACGGCTGGTTGAGGCATGAATAAATTGATTATTGGTATCGTAAATTCCGACATGCAGACCGCTTTCCCCAGACCCGGTTTTAAAGAACACCAGATCGCCGGGCAGCAAATCATCTTTATCAATTTCGGTACCAATCTTTGATTGCGTGCGCGTATCACGCGGGAGTTGCAGATCGAATTTATCGCGCATTGTCATCAATACAAATCCAGAACAATCCACTCCGCTACGGCTCATGCCGCCATAACGATAGGGTGTGCCATGCCAGGTTTGTAGCTGGTCATTAAGCCCGGCGATAACGGCGATAGAATCCGACAAGCGGGCATTTGGCGCAGGAGCACGATGGCTGCTGCAGCCCGCCAAAAACAATGCTGTGATGAAAAGAAGCCAAAAGCGCATTCAGGACGAATCCTCTGAATTATATTTTTATGCCAATTTAGCGTGGAAATTATATGATTTTCAAGAACCCATTTAACTTAAGTGGTTGATATGAGCATTCTGTGGCCTTCAATATCCAAACGACGGAAGTTCACGCCATAAGCCGCAGCCAGATTGGCTGGCGTTAGTACCGTATCACGAGCACCACTGGCTAGCAGCTTCCCGCGTTTGAGGAGCCAGGCCTTGTGCGCATGACGTAAGGTATGATTAAGGTCATGGCTGCTCATTACAATCGCGATGCCCTGTAAACACAGCTGACCCAGCATCCGGTCCAGCGCATTTTGTTGCGCCACGTCCAGGCTGTTCATCGGCTCATCCAGCAGCAAAAGCTGGCCGAATGGATTCGCTTGTGGGCAAATCTGCAGGATAACCGCAGCCAGGCGCACGCGCTGCCACTCACCGCCGGAGAGCTGATTCACGCTGCGTCCCAGCTTATCTCCAAGCCCAAGCGCATCGGCGACTTCTTGTAACAGATCGGTGCGTGTTTTATCGGGTTGATGCAGCGTCAGAAAATGCCAGACCGGCATCGCAAACGGCGGGTTTTGCTGCTGCGCAAGATAAGCGCGATATTGCGCCAGCTTTGCTGCCGGCCATTCATCCAATGACACATCACCAAAGGTGATGCTGCCCTTGCCGGTCGTCAGCCCCGCCATTCGCGCCAACAGCGTGCTCTTTCCTGCGCCGTTAGGTCCCACTAAATGCAAGATCTCCCCTGCTTTTATCTCACCAGAAAGCGGGCCAAGTCGGGTCGATTCTGCTACGTCCTGTAGCTGCATCAATCGAGACATTAGTTTGCCAGCGCCATCTTGATGGATTGCACCAGAACAGGATCCTCAGGCGTCATATCGGGTGAAAATCGTTGCAGTACCTGACCATCCCGACCCACTAAAAACTTCTCGAAATTCCACAGAATATCGTCCGGGTAGAGCGGCGCCCGACCTTTACTCGCCATACGCTCATAGAATCCACTATCCGCAGGCGCGACGGCGGTTGGCGCGGCATCAATCAGTTTCTGATACAGCGGATGGCGTCCCTCGCCGTTGACCTCAATTTTGCTGAACATCGGGAAGGTAACGCCCCAGGTGGTACTGCAGTACGTTTTTATTTCCTCTTCACTGCCCGGCTCCTGGCCCAGAAACTGGTTGCAGGGGAACCCAAGAACGGTAAAGCCCTGCTGATGCCAGGCTTTCTGCAGATTCTCCAGTTGCTCATATTGCGGCGTTAGCCCACATTTTGAAGCAACGTTGACGATTAACAGCACATTTCCGGCATACGGCTGCAGTGAGGTCACCTCGCCGTCGATGGTCGTCACGTCTGTATCGAGGATAGTGTTTTGCATAGCATCTCCAGAACAACAGGTGGATTTTCAGTTTTTAATCATAGACCGAATCAACGCGGTCTAGCGCGCGGCTTTTAACAATAGCCAGATAAATACCGGTGCGCCCATGGTGGCCGTCACCACGCCAATTGGCAGCTCAGCCGAGGCCAGCACCAGACGCGCGACAACATCAGCCAACAGTAATACGATAGCGCCAGCCAATGCGCAGCCCGGCAGTAACACGCGATGATCGGTTAAGCCGCACAGCCGCAGAATATGTGGGATCACAAGCCCAATAAAGCCAATCGCTCCCGCCAGAGCCACGCTTACGCCAACCATCCAGCCTGTGGCGACCACCAGCAGGTTGCGCCAGAACCATAATGGCAATCCCAACTGACGTGCAGAAGTCTCCCCCAGCGCCAGCATATTCATCGGCTGCGACTGACAGCATATCCACACCAGCACCGGAATCAACGCCACCATGAGCCAGGCCTGATGCCAGTCAACGCCGCCAAAGCCCCCCATCATCCAGTACATTAGCTGTCGCAAATCAAAAGAAGTGGAGAAGTAGATGGCCCATGTCATCAGCGCGCTACAGATAATGCCCAGCGCCACCCCCGCCAACAGCAGACGGCTGGTAGACAAATGACGGCGGGCAAAACGGAGCAGAATAAGCGTGATAATCAGCGCCCCAGCGATGGCGCATAAACCCAACGCCCAGCCGGGGAGCTGACCCTGCCCCAGCAACACCGCCGCAATGAGCCCGACTCCCGCGCCATTAGACACGCCCAGTAATCCAGGCTCTGCGAGCGGGTTTTCAAAGAGAGCTTGCATCACTGCGCCAGATAAGGCCAACGCAGCACCTACCAGCAAAACGGCGAGGGTACGGGGAAATCGGATTTGCCAGACGAACAGATCGCCGCGGGCGCTGAACCAGTCGCCGGGGGCGATCCACTGTTCTCCTGCGCATAAGCTAATCACGAGCATGACCAATAGCAACAGCGATAAAGTGCCTAACCAGTATCGGTCTCGCCGACGTTGTAATTGTGCAAAAGGTTGCATGTTTATACTTTTTTTATGGGTTATCTCATTAATTTTACGATGAAAGCAAAAAACATGGAAGGAAGCTCTACCGCAAATGAGGCAATGGCCCAAAACAGCATGAACCTTAGTCTTTTGCATAATGCAATGCTGGCAGCAATACCAGGTAGTAGCAGTCATTATTAATATCGTTCCTGAGATTAAATAAATAACCACAACCGGACAGAATGTCCGGTTGCAGAAGTTTTGTGTGATTATCTTCTCATCAATACGTAAATATATTGTGTAGTCTTTGCATCATCATAACACCCTCAGGAATTATCTTATGGATATAATTCTTTCGCTTATTGCCGGTGCAATTATTGGTTTCATATTTACATTAATAAAACTACCCATTCCAGCCCCTACTGCCTGGCCTGGTGTATTTGGTATCATCGGTGTACTTAGTGGTAATCAGATCTTTAACTATTTATTCAACAAATAAACTCATTCACCAAAAAAAATTAACGTATAGACAAAATAAACTTATTACATGGACCTCTCATCACATTCATGAAAAGTGAGGATTAGATGCCCTGTCGTTACAAAAAACAGCGTCTTCGCTATATTTTAACACTACTCAAAAAACAAGGAAGTGTAAAAATATCATCTCTTGTTAAGGTACTTGATGTTACGGAAAGAACACTCCGCCGCGACATCAATGACCTTGTAAAAACAGGACATGTCCGCTCATGCTATGGAGGTGCTGTATATAATCACGACAATGCATTCCCATTATATGAGAACAACTCTCTTTATTTGCACCAAAACATCATCATTAACCAATCAAAGATCGAACGAGAAATATCAATGAACGAAAACAATGGTAAAGTTTACATTCTGGGTTCATTTAACACCGACTTAGTCTATCGGCTTCACCGTTTTCCTATTTCAGGGGAAACCACGCGCGCGCTTTTTTCCTGTTGTTTACCCGGAGGGAAAGGCAGCAACCAGGCGATAGCATCAGCACAAGCCAATGCTCGCACTTATTTTACAGTCAAATTAGGTGAAGATGAGTTTTCAACTAAAGCCCAGCATTTTTTAAATGGCGTAGGATTAGAAAAGCTAACCATCTTTACCAAAAATGATGCACCAACCGGCAGTGCCGTAGTGATGATATCCGAAGAGGCTGGCGATAATGTAATCGTTATTAATCCAGGGGCTAATCAGGAAATAACGAGTGAAGAAATTATATCCTGTTATGACGAGATAGGCACCGCCAATGTTTTTTTGACGCAGATGGAAAACAATCCTGATGCTACAGCTCAAGCTATTAAGTTCGCACATGCCGCCGGGGTGATGACAATCCTGAATCCAGCACCATGGCGCAAGGAAGTGACAGACCTTCTCCGCTGGACACACATCCTGACCCCAAACCTCACAGAAGCAGAGGCGATAATTGGCAAGGCTATTCGTACGCCAGACGATATTCGTCTGGCCGCCGAAACCATGCACCAAATGGGACCACAATATATTCTAATTACGTTAGGCAAAGATGGGTGCTGGTTATTTGATGGATCTACACACCAACAGTTCCCGGCATATCCCGCCGTTAATATTGATACATCCGGCGCCGGTGATGCATTTAATGGTGCACTCGCGGCACGACTTGCCTGTGGAGAAAATATTGCCAGCGCAATTCATTACGCCTGTGTATTTGCAGCACTGGCCGTAGAGCGTGAAGGTGCAGCCAATATGCCATCCCATGAACTCGTATTAAAACGATTAGCTTGTACTAAATACTGATATTTATCTACCACCAAAATAGGGATATAAAATGAAAACAATCGCCTTCGGGGCTTTATTATCGTGCGTAGCTTTTTCCTCATTAGCTGAACAACAATACGGCTGGGGAAATATACATTTTGACTATCAATCTTGGGATGCCGGTGTTAAAGACCTCGAATATGAACAAGCCTTAATTGGTATTGAGGGAGGTATTGGTTTTGATTGGGGTGAAATGTACGGTTTTTATGATTTTGAAAATATTCTAGACGACGAGGGAAATCAGGGGCAGACTGCGAATGGTGAAATCCATACCTACCTCTGGAAAACGGGTGCCAGCCTATTTACAAAAGTCTATAATTCGCAAAGTCCCAATTTTAAAGAGACGAATCAATTTATTGGGCTTGGCTATACCGACCTGAAAGGCGATGGATGGTGGTTTAAACCCTGGATTGCTCGTCAGTACATTACCGCACACAGTAATTTTGGCCCAGCTTATGATATTAATGGACTCAATGGTTTCTCAATTGGATGGAACGCTGGTTATGCTTTCAATCTTCTCAACCAGGACTTCTTACTGTCCAATTGGAATGAAATAGAACTTGACCGTAATGATGACTATACCGCTAACAATCATGGTAGCAATGGTTTAAACGGCGGTCTGAATATTACCTGGAAAATCATGCCTCATATATCCACCACATTAATGTATCGATACTTTTATAACAAACTTGGTGCGGATGGATATGGCGATATTCTCATTTATCGACTGGCCTACGACTTCTAACTTAAGGAACATTAACGATGTTAAGTATCCACTGGCCTGAATTAACTTCAGCGCAGCGTATTACCTTAATTACGCCACCTAAGTATGGCAAAGTACCTATCGTTATTGACAGCGATACCTACAATGAAATTGACGATCAGATGGCCATTGCCTGGGCATTCTTACACCCGGAGCGCCTCGATTTGCAAGCTGTTTACGCCGCTCCGTTTACCAACCACTATTTTGGTAAAGAGGGCTCGCACACATATGTTGACGATCCCGCAGTAGGCATGCAACTGAGCGTCGATGAGATCTATCGCGTATTTAACAAACTCCCCCGCCGCGAAAACATACCGCAAATATTCCAGGGTTCAACACGCTATCTGAAAGATAGCAACCAGCCGGAGATGTCAGCAGCAGTACAGGATTTGATTAACCGGGCAAGAACGGCTGAGCAAACATTACATGTACTCGCAATCGCCGCGCCGACCAATATCGCTAACGCACTGCTCCTCGCGCCGGACATCGTCACAAAGATTCATGTCATCTGGCTTGGGGGTAACAGTTATGCCTGGAAAGATAATCATGAATTCAACCTGATGCAGGACATTGCGGCGAGTCGGGTACTTTTTGATAGCGGCGTAGCGCTCACCCAAATCCCCTGCTTTGGCGTGGCTAACACTATGGCCTCATCGGTCCCAGAGATGCAGCACTATTTTGCAGAGACCAGCCGCATTGGTAGCTACTTTGCTGAAATTGCCCCGCGATGCCCCTGGATTGGTTTTGCATCCCGCAAAGTCATTTGGGATATCACTACGGTTGGCTATGTCCTGAATCCTGACTGGTTCACCTGTGAATACCGTACATCCCCTTTGATCAATGACAATCTGAGCTGGAGTTTTGATAACCGCCGTCACGTCATTCAGGTCGCAAAATTTATTGAGCGGGATGCTCTCTTTAAAGATCTTTTCCGTAGCATCATTGATGCCGATGAGGGATAAACCATGCAGATACTCATCGTCATACTTGGCATTGTTGTCCTGTTACTCGTTGCCTGGCTATGTTCAGAAAATCGCAAAGCTATCCGGTTTCGCACCGTTGGCGGCGCCTTTGCAATCCAGGCTCTTTTTGCTGCATTTATCCTGTATGTCCCCTTAGGGGAAAAAATCTTACTCGCCATATCAAACAGTCTGTCAGGCATGCTGAACTATTCGTCGGAAGGGATTAACTTTCTCTTCGGTAATCTCGGACAGTTCAAAATGGGGTTTGTATTTGCCGTGCATGTTCTGCCGATTATCATTTTTATGTCAGCATTGTTCTCCGTGCTGTACTACCTGGGCATCATGCAGTGGATTATCCGTCTCATCGGTACGGGTATCCATAAACTGCTGCGCACCAGCCCGGCAGAATCCATGGCTGCAACGGCCAATATTTTTGCGGGCAATACTGACGTCTTCGTCCTGATGAAGCCTTATGCGCCACGCATGACGCGCTCAGAACTGTTTGCCCTCATGACAGGTGGTGTGGCCTCTATCGCAGGCTCAGTGCTGGTTGGCTATGCCAGTATGGGGATCGAAATTCGCTATCTGGTAGCCGCCTCTTTTATGTCAGCACCAGGCGGTCTGTTAATGGCGAAAATGCTGTTTCCAGAAACGGAACCCGAAAACACTGCCGACGTGTCAGGCGATATGCTTGGTCAAGATGAAAAGCCTATCAACATCGTTGAAGCGGCGACAAATGGCGCGACTATCGGGCTGAAGCTCGCCGCTAACGTGGGGGCAATGCTTCTGGCACTGATTGCATTAATTGCTATGGTGAACGGCTTGTTGGGCTGGTTTTGTAGCTTTTTCGGCTATGGTAACGTCACGCTACAATTTATCTTTAGTTACCTCTTTGCTCCGGTTGCCTGGCTGTTGGGCATTCCCGCTAACGAAGTCTTGCAAATTGGCAGCCTGTTAGGTCAAAAATTGGTGTTGAATGAGTTCGTCGCGTATACCAGCTTTATTCCAATGAAAGACCAACTGTCGGAATATTCGCAGATAATAACGATCATGGCGCTGGCTGGGTTTGCCAATTTGTCCTCTCCTGCTGCATTGATTGGCGTACTGGGGGGGATTGTGCCGGGGAAAAAAAGTTTCATTGCTAAAATGGGGCTTAAAGTGATCCTGGCGGGCACGTTGTCTAACCTGCTGAGCGCAGCACTGACCGGGCTGTTTTTCCTTCTGGCCCACTAAGAAAAAAGGCCGCATTCGCGGCCTTTTTAGTTAGTTCAGATTACTCTTCTTTCGGCGTTGCGTTTTCAACCCGGCTTTTTAACTTCTGTCCGGGTCTGAAGGTCACCACGCGCCGTGCTGTAATGGGAATATCTTCGCCCGTTTTCGGATTACGGCCCGGACGTTGATTCTTATCACGCAGATCGAAGTTACCAAAACCAGAGAGTTTTACCTGCTCACCATTTTCCAGAGCACGACGGATCTCTTCGAAAAACAGCTCGACCAGTTCTTTGGCATCCCGCTTGCTAAGCCCAAGCTTATCAAACAGATATTCTGACATTTCAGCTTTTGTAAGCGCCATAGGTTCAATCCCTCAATGATGCCTGGAATCGCTCTTTTAATGCCTCTACACATTTGGCGACGGTAGCGGCAATCTCCTCTTCTTCAAGTGTACGGCTGGTATCCTGAAGGATCAGGCTGATAGCGAGGCTCTTATAACCCTCCGCAACACCCTTACCGCGGTACACGTCAAACAAGTTTACGCCAACTACCTGATTTACGCCAACTTTCTTACATTCGGATAAAATATCCGCAGCGGGAACGTTTTCTGCCACAACGACTGCGATGTCGCGACGGTTCGCCGGGAAGCGAGAAACTTCACGCGCCTGAGGCACCACGCGGTCTGCGAGCTTGTTCCACTCCAGTTCAAACACCAGAGTGCGACCGTTCAGATCCAGTTTACGTTCAAGTTCAGGATGAACAACCCCAATGAAACCAATGCGTTCACCTTTCAGATAAATCGCCGCAGACTGCCCCGGATGCAGTGCTGGATTCGCTTCAGCTTTGAATTGAATATCCGCCAGCTTGCCGGTCAGGTCGAGAACCGCTTCCAGATCGCCTTTCAGATCATAGAAATCAACGGTCTCTTTTGCCAGATTCCAGTGTTCATCATGACGGTTACCGCAGATCGCACCCGCCAGCATCAGATCCTGACGGATCCCGAGATTGGCCTGCGTGTCCGGTACGAAACGTAAACCCGTTTCGAAAATACGCACGCGGTTTTGCTGACGATTCTGGTTGTACACTACCGTAGACAGCAAGCCGGTCCACAGGGATAAACGCATTGCCGACATATCAATCGAGATTGGGCTTGGCAGCAACAGCGCTTCTTCACCCGGGTGCAGCAGCGCCTGGACTTTCGGGTCGACAAAGCTGTAGGTAATAACTTCCTGGTAGCCTTTGTCATTCAGCATGGTTTTTACGCGTTTCAGCGACAAATCCGCTTCACGATGCGTACCCATGATAAGACCCGCCTGAATTGGCGTATTCGGGATATTGTCATAACCGTATACGCGGGCGACTTCTTCGACCAGGTCTTCTTCGATCTCCATATCGAAACGCCAGCTCGGCGCTACCGCTTTCCACTCATCTTGCCCTTCCGTGACATCACAACCCAGACGGCGCAGAATATCGCTCACCTGCTCATCTGCAATATGGTGTCCGATCAGACGATCCAGTTTGCTACGGCGAAGCGTAATGGTTGCGCGTTTTGGCAGCGAGGCTTCGTTCGTCACGTCAATGATTGGACCCGCTTCGCCGCCGCAGATATCAATCAGCAGGCGCGTAGCACGTTCCATGGCTTTATGTTGCAGCGCCGGATCGACACCACGCTCATAGCGGTGAGAGGCATCGGTGTGCAGACCGTGACGACGTGCGCGACCGGTAATAGACAGCGGGCTGAAGAACGCGCATTCCAGCAGGACGTTTTGCGTTTCATCATTCACACCGGAGTGCTCGCCACCAAAGATGCCGCCCATTGCCAGCGCTTTGTTATGGTCCGCAATCACCAGCGTATCCGCATTCAGCTTCGCTTCACTGCCGTCCAGCAATACCAGGGTTTCACCTTCTTTTGCCATGCGGACAACAATCCCGCCTTCAATGCGGTCTTTGTCGAATGCGTGCATCGGCTGGCCCAATTCGAGCAGCACATAGTTAGTCACGTCAACCACGGCATCGATCGAGCGGATGCCGCAACGACGCAGTTTTTCTTTCATCCACAGCGGGGTCGGCGCTTTAACGTTAATGCCTTTCACCACGCGGCCCAGATAGCGTGGGCAGGCTTCCACCGCGTCGACCTGAATCGGCAGGACGTCGCTAATGGTTGCGGCTACTGGCGCTATTTCCGGCTCAACCAGAGGGGCTTTGTTCAGTACAGCAACGTCACGTGCCACACCGATAATGCCTAAGCAGTCGGCGCGGTTCGGAGTGACGCTGATTTCGATAGTATTATCGTCAAGCTTCAGGTATTCACGGATATCGGTACCAATTGGTGCATCGACAGGCAGTTCGATAATACCGTTGTGATCGTCGGAAATGCCCAGCTCGGAGAACGAGCACAGCATGCCTTCAGACGGCTCACCGCGCAGTTTTGCGGCTTTGATTTTGAAATCGCCCGGCAGAACGGCACCAACGGTTGCTACAGCCACTTTCAGCCCTTGACGGCAGTTTGGCGCACCGCAGACGATATCCAGCAGGCGGTCGCCGCCGACATTCACCTTGGTGACGCGCAGTTTGTCAGCGTTCGGATGCTGAGCGCACTCAACCACTTCGCCCACCACAACGCCGTTGAACGCGCCAGAAACAGGATCCACACCGTCAACTTCCAGACCCGCCATCGTGATTTGGTTTGACAACGCATCGCTATCAATCGCCGGGTTTACCCATTCGCGTAACCACAGTTCACTGAATTTCATTGTTTTATCCTGCCTTTATTTAAACTGTTTGAGGAAACGCAGATCGTTTTCGAAGAAAGAACGCAGATCGGTTACGCCGTAACGCAGCATGGTCAGACGCTCCATACCCATACCGAATGCAAAGCCAGAGTAGATTTCCGGATCGATACCGACGTTACGCAGCACGTTCGGGTGAACCATTCCGCAACCCAATACTTCCAGCCATTTGCCATTTTTACCCATCACATCGACTTCCGCAGAAGGTTCGGTGAACGGGAAGTAGGAAGGACGGAAACGAACCTGCAGGTCTTCTTCAAAGAAGTTGCGCAGGAAATCATGCAGCGTGCCTTTCAGGTTGGTGAAGTTGATGTTGGTATCAACAATCAGCCCTTCCATCTGATGGAACATTGGGGTGTGCGTCTGATCGTAGTCGTTACGATATACGCGGCCCGGAGCGATAATACGGATCGGCGGCTGTTTTTCTTTCATGGTACGGATCTGCACGCCGGAAGTCTGCGTGCGCAGCAGACGCGTCGCATCAAACCAGAAAGTGTCGTGGTCAGCGCGCGCCGGGTGATGGCCAGGAATGTTCAGCGCATCGAAGTTATGATAGTCATCTTCGATTTCCGGACCGGTCGCCACGGTAAAGCCCAGCTCACCAAAGAAACTTTCAATGCGATCGATAGTCCGCGTTACCGGATGCAAACCGCCGTTTTCGATACGACGCCCAGGCAAGGAGATATCGATCGTTTCTTCAGCCAGACGAGCATTCAGCGCGGCATTTTCTAATTCGGCTTTACGCGCGTTCAGCGCTTGCTGAACCTGCTCTTTGGCTTCGTTTATCACCGCACCTGCTGCCGGGCGCTCTTCTGCCGGCAGTTCACGCAGGGTAGTCATCTGAAGGGTCAGGTGCCCTTTCTTGCCCAAATATTCGACGCGGACATTGTCTAACGCGGCAACATCTGAAGCCTGGTTAATGGCGGCCGTTGCACTGGCAACCAGCTCTGCGAGATGTGACATGGTTTTCCTCGTTATGTTGCGATATTCACTAGTCGCTCGTATATACACAAAATCATTCTGGCTGAGTCAAGGCAGCAGTAGAGCGCTAATCCTCAGGAGCGTACACAAGTACGAGACTGGGGGAAGCGACTGCAGCCAATGCAGAGGCAGCCTGAAGGATAACGTGTATAAAAAAAGCCTCCACCAGGGAGGCTTTTAGGCGCTGTTTTCCGTTTCTTCTTTCACGCGCAAGCCTCCTGAGTTCAGGTGCTAAAGTAAAAGAAGAAGCGGAAAATAGCAGCATTCATGCTTGCGTTACCTTGTGTGGTAAAAACCGGACAACCTTTATTGAAAAGGCTTACGGATAAATTGTCAACCAATTGATTGCACTACAAATAAAAGAGAGGGAGCCAGGCTCCCTCTTTTCACCGGCTTATGCCAGAGCTGCTTTCGCTTTTTCGACCAGAGCGGTGAACGCTACTTTGTCGAATACTGCGATGTCAGCCAGGATCTTACGGTCGATTTCAACAGAGGCTTTTTTCAGGCCGTTGATGAATTTGCTGTAAGAAATACCGTTCTGACGTGCTGCTGCGTTGATACGCGCAATCCACAGTTGACGGAACTGACGCTTTTTCTGACGACGGTCACGATAAGCGTACTGACCAGCTTTGATAACAGCCTGGAAGGCAACGCGGTATACGCGAGAACGCGCACCGTAGTAGCCTTTAGCTTGTTTCAAAATTTTCTTGTGACGTGCACGGGCAACTACACCACGTTTTACGCGAGCCATATGTGCTCTCCTGTATCTATATTCTTAGTAAAAAAATTAATTAAACGTTAACGGCTTATGCGTACGGCAGGCACGCGATAACCAGACCCAGATCGCCTTTAGAAACGAGGCCTTTTGGACGCAGGTGACGTTTACGCTTAGTAGATTTTTTGGTCAGAATATGACGCAGGTTTGCGTGCTTACGCTTAAATCCACCACCACCGGTTTTTTTGAAGCGCTTAGCAGCACCGCGTACGGTCTTAATTTTTGGCATTTTAATAACTTCCACTTCGCATTGTTAATAAACGAAACGTAGGCGAACAACGGCTGTGGAACCCGCAGGCTCCACAGACATTGCTACTTGAAGGCCTTACTGTTTCTTCTTAGGAGCGAGCACCATGATCATCTGGCGGCCTTCGATCTTCGTAGGGAAGGATTCGACTACTGCCAGTTCACTCAGATCGTCACGGACGCGGTTGAGCACTTCCATACCGATCTGTTGGTGGGCCATCTCACGACCGCGAAAACGCAGCGTGATCTTAGCCTTATCGCCATCTTCCAGAAAGCGTACCAGGCTGCGGAGTTTTACCTGGTAATCGCCATCGTCGGTGCCAGGACGGAATTTAATTTCCTTAACCTGGATAACTTTTTGCTTTTTCTTCTGTTCCTTAGAAGACTTACTCTTTTCATAAAGGAACTTGCCGTAGTCCATAATACGACAAACTGGCGGTTCGGCGTTAGGGCTGATTTCAACTAAATCTACTCCAGCTTCTTCAGCTTTTTCGATCGCTTCTCTCAGACTCACAATACCCAAAGCTTCGCCTTCCAGACCTGTTAAGCGAACTTCCAGGGCGCGAATCTCGCCATTGATACGATTCGGACGTGCCGTTTGAACTCGTTTTCCGCCTTTAATACCTTATTCCTCCAGTTGTTGAAGACTGCGGCTGCGAATCTCTTGTTGCAGCTTCTCAATCACTTCATTTACGTCCAGGCTGCCCAAGTCTTTGCCACGACGGGTGCGCACGGCAACTTTGCCTGCTTCTACCTCTTTGTCGCCACAGACCAACATATAAGGGACACGACGTAAAGTGTGCTCGCGGATTTTAAAGCCAATCTTCTCATTTCTCAAGTCTGCTTTTACACGAATACCCGCATTTTGTAGTTTCTGCGTTAATTCGTTGACGTATTCAGACTGTGAATCGGTGATGTTCATGACGACAACCTGAACTGGCGCAAGCCAGGTCGGGAAGAAGCCAGCGAACTCTTCGGTCAGGATACCGATGAAACGTTCCATCGACCCAAGAATTGCGCGGTGAATCATAACCGGCACCTGACGCTCGTTGTTTTCGCCAACATAAGAGGCGCTTAAACGGGACGGCAGAGAGAAGTCCAGCTGTACAGTACCGCACTGCCATGCACGATCGAGGCAGTCATACAGGGTAAATTCAATTTTCGGACCGTAGAATGCGCCCTCACCCAGTTGGTACTCAAACGGGATGTTGTTTTCTTCCAGCGCAACGGCCAGGTCAGCTTCAGCACGGTCCCACATTTCATCGCTACCGATACGTTTTTCGGGGCGAGTGGACAGTTTGACGACGATTTTTTCGAAGCCAAAGGTGCTATACATATCGTAGACCATACGAATGCAAGCGTTAACTTCATCACGGATCTGCTCTTCTGTACAGAAGATATGTGCATCATCCTGAGTGAAGCCACGAACACGCATCAGGCCATGCAGCGCGCCTGACGGCTCATTACGGTGGCAGCTACCAAACTCGGCCATACGCAACGGCAGATCACGATAGGATTTCAGACCCTGATTGAAGATCTGCACGTGGCCCGGGCAGTTCATGGGCTTAATGCAGTATTCACGGTTCTCAGAAGAGGTCGTGAACATCGCATCTTTGTAGTTATCCCAGTGACCTGTTTTTTCCCACAGCACGCGGTCCATCATGAACGGACCTTTAACTTCCTGATACTGGTATTCTTTCAGTTTTGAGCGAACAAAGACTTCCAGTTCACGGAAGATTGTCCAGCCATCATTGTGCCAGAACACCATACCCGGCGCTTCTTCCTGCATATGATACAGGTCAAGCTGCTTACCGATTTTACGGTGGTCGCGTTTGGCCGCTTCTTCCAGACGTTGCAGGTAGGCATTCAGGGCTTTTTTATCGGCCCATGCAGTACCATAAATACGCTGCAGCATCTTATTATTGCTGTCGCCACGCCAGTATGCCCCAGCGGTCTTCATCAGTTTGAAGTGATGACAGAAACGCATGTTCGGCACGTGCGGGCCACGGCACATATCGACATATTCTTCATGATGGTACAAGCCAGGCTTGTCATCATGGGCAATGTTTTCATCAAGAATGGAGACTTTATAGGTCTCGCCACGCTTCACGAAGGTTTCACGCGCTTCGTACCAGCTGACTTTCTTCTTGATGACATCGTAGTTTTTCTCAGCGAGCTCGTGCATCCGCTTCTCGAGCGCGTCGACATCTTCCTGGGTTAGCGTACGGTCAAGATCGATATCGTAGTAAAAACCGTTATCAACAACCGGTCCGATCGCCATTTTGGTGTGCGGCCAGAGTTGTTTGATCGCGTGCCCTAACAGGTGCGCACAGGAGTGACGAATGATCTCCAGACCTTCTTCATCCTTCGCGGTGATGATGGAGAGCTTCGCATCATGCTCAATCAGATCGGAAGCATCTACCAGCTCACCGTCAACACGGCCAGCAATAGTGGCTTTCGCCAGACCTGGACCGATGTCCAGCGCAACATCCATGGGGCTTACAGCGTGGTCGTAATGGCGTTGGCTGCCATCAGGAAGAGTAATAACAGGCATGTTATATCCTTATTTGCAGTGGTGACCCACACGTAAGATCACATACAAAGATTCAATATTTAAAATCATCAAAAAGGTGTGGGCTGATTCCCGCTTCACTCTGCGAAATATGTCACTGGTCGCCTTAATGGCTACACTGGACCTACACCCGCTTTTTGATAACACCGTTTGACAGTGTACACGGCATTACGAGCCGATCAAAGCAACAATCAACGCGCACTCTATGATGTAAATCAATTCACTGACACCCTGACGTTTTTGTTACACTTGTATAAAGTTATCTAACCTGAGCAGGAAAAGGACAATGCCAACAAATCGCTTTGCGAAGAAACACTGGAAGATGGTTGTGATACTGCTCGTTATTTGTGCGGCAATGCTGATGCTACGTTGGGCTGCGATGATCTGGGGTTAAAATACTGGCACACGCAGTTCCGGTTCCGTTGTATTTATCAATTAAATCGAATTCGTCTGAAAATAGCGCGTTATTGATAAGTATTAAAAATAAAACACAGATTTAATATTAAATAAATTTAACGTTAATTGAGAAAAGCCGGGCCAATTATTTGACCCGGCTTGTCATTACATACGATAGCCGAGTGACACAGTAGTACGACGATCGGTATGCTCCGGCGCTGTTGCCGGTGGTTCAGAGTTCCAGGTAACGTTGTAAGCCACCTTTAACCCAAAGTGTTCGTTGATAGCAACGTTCAAGGCCGTTTCAGAATTGAGCGTTGTATCGTCAGCACCAAATACCGACACACCTTGCGTAAACTTAGTATTGTCCGTCATCTGCCACGCATAGGCCCCGGACGCATAGCCCAGAGGCTGTGTTTCGGTGGTGCCATCCGTGTGCTCGTCATAGCGCACACCAGGACCGAATTCAAAACGGAAGCTGTGCACCGGTCCGTTGAGGAACTGACGACCATAACCTGCGGTTAGCACGTCACGCTCGCGATAGCCGTTGTAACGGTCGGTCAGCCAGCTTGCCTGACCAAAGAGATAATCATAGTCGGTCATGTTATAACGACTACGGCCACCTACGGCATATTTCTCCGATGAACGCTCATCATTTGAGGAGGTATTGCTGGCATTTCCCCACAAAGACCACGCCGTAGTTTGACCGTACCAGGTCATGGTGGTGTCTGCAGTTAAAGAAGAACTTTTTGTGTTGCCTGACTGGGCGAGATATCCCGCGTTCAGGTTACCCTCAAAGGGTTTTTTCGCGCTGGAAGGGTCATCCATGACAGTAAAAACGGAATCATCGGCGGCAGCCTGCATTGACGCAAGCAGGCCACCCGTCAGCAGTAACGCTGCGGGCACTGTCTTCAAAAGCTTCATTTATTAAGAGTCCGTACAACAAAAAAAGAGACCATAACGGTCTCGGAAACTTTCATATGGATCAATGACAAAAGACCCTTGAAAGGTAACAAATTATAAAAAGACTCGAATAACATAGCAATAAATTCTTATTTCATTTTTTGAATAAGAGCGTTCCTAAACCGTTTTTTTATTTATATATCTTTAACGCGATTATTTTAAATAAAGATATGAAAAATCATGTTGTTAATTACTTCACTTTCGGGGGGTTAAGTGCCAGACTGAGGACAGCCTAACAGGAGGTAAAGATGGTACGTATCTATACGTTAACACTTGCGCCCTCTCTCGATAGCGCAACAATCACGCCGCAAATCTACCCGGAAGGTAAGCTTCGCTGTACCTCGCCGGTTTTTGAACCCGGCGGCGGCGGTATCAACGTCGCTCGCGCGATTGCCCATCTTGGCGGCACCGCTACGGCCATCTTCCCTGCGGGTGGCGCCACCGGAGAGCATCTTGTTGCTTTGCTCGCCGACGAAAATGTTCCCGTGTCCACCGTCGAAGCTAAAGACTGGACCCGACAAAATCTCCATGTCCACGTTGAGTCCAGCGGCGAACAGTATCGCTTCGTCATGCCAGGCGCTGCGCTCACCGATGATGAGTTTTACCAACTTCAGGATCAGGTGCTGGAAATTGAGTCTGGCGCACTGCTGGTTATTAGCGGCAGTTTGCCGCCTGGCGTACAGCTTGAGAAGCTGACCCGGCTCATTACCACAGCACAAAAACAAGGGATTCGCTGTATCGTCGATAGTTCTGGCGAAGCGCTGGCGGCAGCATTAACCATCGGCAATATCGAACTGGTCAAACCCAACCTCAAAGAACTGAGCGCGCTGGTGAATCGCGAACTCACGCAGCCCGATGATGTGCGCAACGCCGCGCAGGAAATCGTACAAAGCGGAAAAGCGCATCGCGTAGTGGTCTCGCTTGGACCACAAGGAGCGCTGGGCGTTGATCGTGAAACCTGTGTCCAGGTGGTTCCGCCACCGGTGAAGAGTCAAAGTACCGTAGGCGCGGGCGACAGTATGGTCGGGGCCATGACGCTTAAACTGGCTGAGAGCGCACCTTTTGCAGATATTGTTCGTTACGGTGTCGCCGCAGGTAGCGCCGCCACCCTGAATCAGGGTACGCGTCTGTGCGCTTTAGACGATACGCAAAAAATATACGCGTATCTGGCTCAGTAATAACGGTTTCCCCTTGTTTAGCTACAAGGGGATTTCCCCGTAAAACTGTCGGCATAGGTGTTATACGTCTATGATAAAAAATCACGTGATTACAAAGCAGTGAATCATGTGCGACCAGGCGTCTTCACAACTATGCGAGGTGAAGAAGAACGACACACATTAAGTGCCTTTCCAGCGATGACGCGTCCGTGGTGTGCGTCAGTTCGTGTTTTTTAACCGCATTCTTGCGCTAACCTTATGATCTGGCAGACAACATGGGGAGAGACATCATGTGGCAGGCTATCAGTCGTCTTTTAAGCGAGCAATTAGGTGAAGGCGAAATCGAACTGCGTAACGAACTGCCCGGCGGAGAGATCCACGCCGCATGGCATTTACGCTATGCGGGGCGCGATTTTTTCGTTAAATGCGATGAAAGAGAGCTGTTAACCGGCTTTACGGCGGAAGCCGATCAGCTGGAGCTACTTTCTCGCAGTCAAACCGTGTCTGTACCGAAAGTCTGGGCGGTAGGCGCAGACAGAGATTACAGCTTTCTGGTGATGGATTTCCTCCCTCCCCGTCCGCTTGATGCGCACAACGCGTTTATCCTCGGCCAACAGTTGGCGCATTTGCATGAATGGAGCGATCAGCCGCAGTTTGGGCTCGACTTCGATAATGCGCTCTCTACCACGCCGCAGCCCAACACCTGGCAACGTCGCTGGTCAACCTTTTTTGCCGAGCAGCGTATTGGCTGGCAGCTGGAACTCGCCGCTGAAAAAGGCATTGCGTTTGGCAATATCGACGCCATCGTCGAGCATGTTCAGCAGCGTCTCTCTTCTCATCAGCCGCAGCCGTCTCTTCTGCATGGTGATTTGTGGTCCGGGAACTGCGCTCTCGGCCCGAACGGCCCGTACATCTTTGACCCTGCCTGCTACTGGGGGGACAGAGAGTGTGACCTGGCAATGCTGCCGTTACATACCGATCAGCCGCCGCAACTCTATGACGGTTATCAGTCTGTTTCTCCGCTACCATTGGATTTTCTCGACAGACAGCCTGTCTACCAGCTCTATACGCTGCTGAACAGGGCTATTCTGTTCGGGGGACAGCATCTGGTCGTGGCGCAGAAAGCGCTGGACAGGTTACTGGCGGCTTAGCAAAGTCGCACGTTGCTTATCTGGCCTGGCGTTTCGCAACGCGTCAGGCCTGATAGTGCAGCAGTTACAAAAAGCCCAGTAATGAAAAGAAGAAATAGCCAATCACGATAACGATCACCGGCAAAATATAGAGCGGGAAAATTTGTAAAAAGATCGTATGGTGCGGTACCACAATACGCGACTCAAGTTGCTCGCGTGATAACCCTTCACTGCCCTTTGCCTGTTCCAGAATCAACTGATCCTCAACGCCCTCGCGTAAATAACGCGCCTGACGGCTCATTCTGGCGCCTGAATCCTGCAATGCCAGACCGATAAAAATCAGAATGAAAATCAGCCAAAAAACGAGATTCAGTCCACTTTGAAAATCGGGCGTCGGCGAGTTATACCAAAACACGTTAAGAAAAGGTGTGTTCACACGCATCATGTCGATCATCACGTGTGCAAAATCGAGCATGACCGCGTTAATCCCTTCCTGCTTTTCGCTGTGCGCATACATAAACTTCAGTACTGAAACCAGGGTTGAAATCAGCGCGGGAATGAAAATCACCCATCCCACCAGCCTTTTCAAGATGGCAATGCGTCCAGCTTGTTGATACGTCATGAGTTCCCCTTGATTAAGACGTGTCATTTTGGCCTAAGTTTACCCGTTGATTATCGTTTTCGCCTGATCTTTAAAGGCGGTATACTGCTGAATTAGCCATAATGAACGCTCAGAGCCCGTCCAGGCTGGCTCTTAATCCCTTTTATCACCCGTAAAGGAGAGGTTGTGATGTCAACCCCGCGTCAAATTCTTGCTGCAATTTTCGATATGGATGGATTACTGGTCGATTCTGAACCGCTTTGGGATCAGGCCGAACTGGATGTGATAGCAAGTTTAGGCGTTGATATCTCCCGCCGCCATGAACTTCCCGATACACTTGGCTTACGCATCGACATGGTGGTTGATTTGTGGTTTGCACAGCAACCGTGGAACGGTCCCTCACGTCAGGAAGTAACCGAGCGCATCATTACCCGCGCAATTGCGTTAGTTGAAGAAACAAAACCACTGCTGCCGGGCGTGCGTGAGGCCGTGGCATTGTGTAAATCTCAGGGGTTGAAAGTAGGACTGGCATCCGCCTCGCCGCTGCATATGCTGGAAAAAGTGCTAACCATGTTTGATCTGCGCAGCAGCTTCGATGCACTGGCTTCTGCGGAAAAACTGCCCTACAGCAAACCGCACCCGCAGGTTTATCTCGATTGCGCGGCGAAACTGGGCATTGACCCTATAAACTGCGTAGCACTGGAAGACTCGGTGAACGGCATGATTGCTTCGAAAGCCGCCCGTATGCGTTCCATCGTAGTACCTGCGCATGAAAATCAGGACGATCCTCGCTTCGTTCTGGCCGACGTCAAACTGGCCTCGCTCACCGAACTCACTGCCGCTCACCTGCGCGGCTAATCCTGCGACGGGCAATGATCGCATTGCCCGCCTGCCGGACGCTGGGGCACGCCTGATGACCTGAAAGGCCCGGTCGTGTTCCTCGCAAGTCCTGCCTCGGACTATATACATGGCTATACGCTGGTCGTGGATGGCGGTTGGCTGGCGCGGTAAAGGCGCACTTGTGACAAAGGGTTACAACGTCACCTCTTCCGCCTACTGTATAAAACCCCTATACTGTATGAATCGACAGTTTATTGGGTTTTATCATGACGGCGGAAGGCCACCTTCTTTTTTCTATTGCCTGTGCGGTATTTGCCAAGAATGCCGAGCTAACGCCCGTTCTTGCGCAGGGTGACTGGTGGCATATTGTTCCTTCAGCCATTTTGACGTGCTTACTGCCGGATATCGATCATCCCAAATCCCTGCTGGGGCAGCGTCTGAAGTGGGTATCAAAGCCCATTGCCCGGGCATTTGGTCATCGCGGGTTTACGCATAGCCTGCTGGCGGTTTTTGCCCTGCTGGCCACGTTTTACCTGAAAGTCCCTGATACCTGGATAATTCCAGCGGATGCCTTACAAGGTATGGTTCTCGGTTATCTCAGCCACATTCTGGCCGACATGTTGACCCCGGCGGGCGTCCCCCTGCTTTGGCCCTGCCGCTGGCGTTTTCGTCTGCCTATCCTCGTGCCGCAAAAAGGCAACCAACTGGAGCGGTTTCTGTGCATGGCGCTGTTCGCGTGGGCAATCTGGATGCCGCAGACCGTACAAGAGAACAGTGCGGTGCGCTGGTCATCACAGATGATAAATACGCTGCAAATGCAGTTTAATCGTTTTATAACGCACCAGGTTGACTAATAAATCAGCCAAAAAGTTATTTTTGGTATAAACAATTCCATTTGAATATAAGAGGCAAGTCACAGTTCTGCTAATCTTGCGCCAACAGAATCACCGTCACACGGTGATACGCATAATAAGATCAGGAGAACGGGGATGAACTATCCATTAATCGCGAACATTATCGTGTTCGTAGTGCTGCTGTTCGTGCTGGCGCAAGCCCGTCACAAGCAGTGGAGTCTGGCAAAAAAAGTACTGGTCGGTCTGGTCATGGGTGTGGTGTTTGGCCTCGCCCTGCACACCATTTATGGTTCCGACAGCCAGGTTCTTAAAGATTCCGTACAGTGGTTCAACATTGTCGGCAACGGTTACGTCCAACTGCTGCAGATGATTGTCATGCCGCTGGTGTTTGCGTCTATTCTCAGTGCCGTTGCGCGTCTGCACAACGCCTCTCAGTTAGGTAAAATCAGCTTCCTGACCATCGGTACACTGCTGTTTACTACGCTGATTGCCGCGCTGGTAGGGGTTCTGGTGACCAACCTGTTCGGCCTGACCGCAGAAGGTCTGGTGCAAGGTGGGGCCGAAACCGCTCGTCTGAACGCGATTGAAACCAACTATGTTGGCAAAGTAGCTGACCTCAGCGTTCCACAACTGGTGTTGTCGTTTATCCCGAAAAACCCGTTTGCCGATCTGACCGGAGCTAACCCGACGTCAATTATCAGCGTGGTTATCTTCGCTGCATTCCTCGGTGTTGCCGCACTGAAGCTGCTGAAAGATGATGCGCCGAAAGGCGAGCGTGTGCTGGTTGCTATCGATACCCTGCAAAGCTGGGTGATGAAGCTGGTTCGTTTGGTGATGCAGTTGACACCATACGGTGTTCTGGCGCTGATGACCAAAGTGGTTGCAGGCTCCAACCTGCAGGACATCATCAAGCTGGGTAGCTTCGTCGTGGCCTCTTATCTCGGTCTGGGCATTATGTTCGTGGTACACGGGATCCTGTTGGGTGTTAACGGCGTTAGCCCGCTGAAATACTTCCGCAAGGTGTGGCCGGTGCTGACTTTCGCCTTCACCAGCCGTTCCAGCGCAGCCTCAATTCCGCTGAACGTTGAAGCGCAAACCCGTCGTCTGGGCGTGCCTGAATCCATCGCCTCTTTTGCCGCCTCCTTTGGCGCCACCATTGGCCAGAACGGTTGTGCAGGGCTGTACCCGGCAATGCTGGCAGTAATGGTCGCCCCGACCGTCGGGATCAACCCGCTGGACCCGATGTGGATTGCCACGCTGGTCGGTATCGTCACCGTCAGTTCCGCAGGGGTTGCGGGTGTGGGTGGCGGTGCAACGTTTGCCGCGCTGATCGTCCTGCCAGCTATGGGTCTGCCGGTCACGCTGGTTGCGCTGCTGATTTCCGTTGAGCCGCTGATCGATATGGGCCGTACCGCGCTGAACGTGAGCGGTTCTATGACAGCCGGTACGCTGACCAGCCAATGGCTGAAACAGACCGATAAAACAATTCTGGACAGCGACGATAACGCCGAACTGGCGCATCGCTAAGTCTGTTCGACTGAAAAACAAAAAAACCGCCGGAGTGTCATGCTCCGGCGGTTTTTTTATATCCATTAATCGCTCAGTTCATTTTCCTGGCGAACCTGATTAGCCCAGCGTTGCGCTGATTCCGGGACCGTAAATGCAGGTGAACGCTGAAACGCCTCCCCTATTAAGACAAAAGCGACATATTTTCCGCGCAGTATCCATACGTCACGAAACGCATCCATTTTAACTGCATGCTCTGGTGGGGCTGGCTCCACGCGAGGAACATAGCTAATTACCGGACGATTTTGTTGGCGAAGAGGTTTCATAATCAGTTGCTTCACTAAAGACTAATTCTAAAAATCAGAAAACGGCTATCTTAGCCGATTTTGCCTCCTGACGTCCTGCCTTGCGTGCGCTGTTTGCCTGGTTCATCGCGCTTTACGCCCTCGGTCAGTTCCTGCACCACTGAGCAAGTGGTCTATAGTTAAAGCTTTTGACGGCAACAACGACCTTTAAGCGATGAAAACAGGAGACGAGTTTAATGTCACAGAATGATAAGCACCCACTCCATCACTCAGCGCCGGTTCATGATGCCAGCGAATCCCAGCCAGGACTTGACTCACTGGCGCCAGCAGACGGTTCACATCGGCCAACACCTGAACCCACGCCACCAGGCATGCAGCCCACTACGTCCGGCAGCTTAAAAGCGCCTGACACCAAAAGTGACAAACTCAACGCGCTGGATAGTTTTCGTAAAGGCAGCGAAGATTTTGCTCTGACAACCAATCAGGGAGTGCGCATCGCAGACGATCAGAACTCTCTGCGCGCAGGAAACCGTGGGCCAACTCTACTGGAAGACTTTATCCTGCGGGAAAAAATCACCCATTTTGATCACGAACGCATCCCGGAGCGGATCGTACATGCCCGAGGTTCGGCCGCTCATGGTTACTTTCAGCCCTATGCCAGCCTCAGCGCGACAACGAAAGCGGACTTTCTGAGTGATGAAAATAAAATCACCCCAGTTTTTGTCCGTTTCTCTACGGTTCAGGGCGGCGCAGGCTCAGCGGATACGGTCAGAGATATTCGAGGATTTGCGACCAAATTTTATACTGAGGAGGGCATTTTCGATCTGGTGGGAAACAACACACCAGTCTTCTTCATTCAGGATGCCCATAAATTCCCGGATTTCGTTCATGCGGTAAAACCGGAACCGCATTGGGCTATCCCACAGGGTCAAAGCGCCCACGATACCTTTTGGGATTATGTTTCATTACAGCCAGAAACGTTGCACAACGTTATATGGGCGATGTCCGACCGGGGTATTCCACGCAGCTATCGCACGATGGAAGGCTTTGGCATTCACACGTTCCGGTTGATAAATGCGCAAGGGAAAGCCACCTTTGTCCGTTTTCACTGGAAACCGCTGGCGGGCAAAGCTTCGCTGGTATGGGATGAAGCGCAAAAACTTACCGGTCGTGATCCCGATTTTCATCGCCGCGATCTGTGGGAAGCTATCGAAGCAGGCGATTATCCGGAATACGAACTGGGGCTGCAGCTCATTCCTGAAGAAGACGAATTCAAGTTCGATTTTGACCTGCTCGACCCGACCAAGCTGATCCCGGAAGAGCTGGTTCCGGTGCAACGCGTTGGTAAAATGGTGCTGAACCGTAATCCGGATAATTTCTTCGCCGAAAATGAACAAGTCGCTTTTCATCCCGGACACATCGTCCCTGGTATTGATTTTACCAACGATCCCTTGCTGCAAGGCCGCTTGTTTTCTTATACCGATACCCAAATCAGCCGCCTGGGCGGGCCCAACTTCCATGAAATACCGATTAATCGCCCGACCTGCCCGTACCATAATTTCCAGCGTGACGGCATGCATCGTATGGACATCGATACCAACCCTGCCAACTATGAACCTAATTCCATCAATGATAACTGGCCGCGTGAAACGCCGCCGGGGCCAAAACGCGGTGGATTTGAGTCATATCAGGAACGGATTGAAGGAAACAAAATCCGCGAACGTAGTCCCTCTTTTGGCGAATACTATGCGCACCCTCGCCTGTTCTGGCTAAGTCAGACGCCAATTGAACAGCAGCATATTATCGGCGGATTCAGCTTCGAACTCAGCAAAGTTACGCGCCCCTATATTCGGGAAAGAGTGGTCGAACAGTTAGCCCATATTGATACAGCCCTCGCCGAGGCGGTTGCCGATAATCTCGGTTTTGAGCTAACCGAGGAACAGGCCAAAATCGCCCCACCGGCTAACGTCAATGGTTTGAAAAGTGCGCCGTCACTCAGTTTATATGCGGGTGCGCAAGGTGAGATTAAGGGCCGCGTGGTCGCCATTCTACTTAATGACCAGGTGAAATCGGGCGACCTGCTTGCCATCATGCAAGCCTTACAGGCCAAAGGCGTTCACGCCAAACTGCTCTATTCCCGAATGGGTAATGTGGTTGCCGATGATGGTTCCGTCCTGACAATCGCCGGTACCTTTGCGGGTTCACCATCGCTGACCGTCGATGCGGTTATCGTTCCGTGTGGCAATATCGCAGATATCGCTATGAACGGTGATGCCCGATATTACTTACTCGAAGCGTATAAGCACTTAAAACCTATCGCACTGGCTGGCGATGCGCGTCAGTTTAAAGCAACGTTGGATATCAAAACTGAAGGAGAAGAAGGCGTGGTGGAGGCAGACAGTGCAGACGCACAGTTTATGGATACCCTGCTGACGCTAATGACTGCGCACCGCGTCTGGTCACGCGCCGGAAAAATCGACACGATCCCTGCCTAAAAAAATGCGGCGCATTATGCGCCGCAAACTCAGGAGTTAGACGTTCAGAAAACTGCCAAGACGATAACCGCGTTCCGCAATAGCATATTTCAGTGACGGAGACGTCAGCACGTCGAGCTCAGTTAAGCGGGGGTAACAGTAGGCACTTTGACGAATAATGTCATCGATAAAGGCCGGATGACACATCACTTCCAGCGAGGACTCTCCCCGGTCTGCTGACGCGTCAAGCGTTTGCAAAAACAGGGCTTCAGAAATCTTTTCGCCATAAAACTCGCTGCTGAATCCCTGGGAAGTCCGTAACGTCTGCGGAAAGTCAGACGCCTGGAATACCGCCTGACGATCGATCCGTAACGCAATCCCCCGTTGGGCAGCAAACCCGGCCACGATAGGGAAAATCTGCGGGAACATATGCACATGGTGATGGCTATCCAGATGCGTTGGCTCCCGCCCGAACAGGTCAATAAAACGCTGATACTGCGCGGCCAGTTCCTGAGAAATTTCATCCAACGGCAAGGTGTCTTCTTCAGCCATCTGCCAGATCCATTTTCCCAGTAACCCGTCACGAGTAAGGCCTGGCATTGCCGTCAACGGCCTGCCCAGCGTCAGAACAAAATGCATCCCAACGGCAAGTTCAGGAATATCGCGACTCAGCTGTACCGCATGGTCAATGGCTGCGCCATTAACCAGTGCGGTTGTCGAGGTGACCACGCCATTGCGACAGGCTTCAACAATGCCGTAGTTTTGTCCTTTACTCAGGCCAAAATCATCCGCATTTACAATCAGTACGCGTTCCATAGCCGACCTCAGTTAGTGTTGTTCGCTTTTGAGTTTCTCGATACACCCGGCGAAGTTTGGCAGCCATTTTTCATGCGCCAGAATCAGCTCACGCGCCAGAATCTCGGCATCGCTGTCAGAATGCAGCAGCGGACTCAGGTTCAACGCCAGCAGCACATCATTCAGCTCACCGCTCAGTGCCGCATTGCTCGCCGCGACTTCAAAGCCTTTAATGGTATAGATAAGGCCGAGCACTTTCTCATCAAAATGGGTAATACGTGGGTGCGGCGTGGCGCCGTTGCGTCCCAGTGTACAGGTCATCTCAACCGCCCAGTCAGCCGGGATATTGTCAACATGCCCATGGTGCGGAACGTTGACATAGTGCTCGGTCTGTTTGTCGTTGTAGATGGCGTTGATCACTTCACAGGCCGCATCGGAGTAATAGGCTCCACCGCGCTGTTCCAGCTCTTTCGGTTTCACGTTCAAATCCGGGTTTTTGTAGAGATCAAACAGTTGTTTCTCCACTTTCTGTACCACCTGAGCGCGAGCGCCGCCCTTATAGTATTCACCCATTTCAATCGCCAGCATCTCTTTTGGCTTGAAGTAATAGAGCAAATATGAGCACGGCAGCAGTTTCAGCGAGCGAATCAACCCTTCACTGAACGGCAGATCGAAGATGTTCTTCACGGTGGAGGCTTTCAGTTGACCTGAAGCCACGCCATCCAACAGTTCATCAAAGCGTGATTTACCATTCACCAGTACGTCTTTAATAAAGACCATATGGTTCAGACCGAACAGATCGATGGATAAGTCATCGCTCTCTTTCAGCGCCAGCACATCGCTAATGAACATTTTCATGCCGACAGGAATATTACATACACCGATGAATTTCTTAAAATTCGTATGGCGATAGACCGCTTCCGTCACCATCCCGGCCGGGTTAGTAAAGTTAATCACCCACGCATTCGGGCACAGTTCTTCCACATCTTTGACAATATCAAAGATAACCGGAATAGTACGCAGACCTTTGAACAGCCCACCAGCGCCGTTGGTTTCCTGCCCCAGATACCCGTGACTCAGCGGAATGCGTTCATCCTTTTCGCGGGCTTTCAGTTGCCCTACGCGCAGCTGGGTAGTAACGAAATCAGCATCTTTCAGCGCTTCACGGCGGTCCAGCGTTTTAAACAACTTCATCGGCACGCCAGCTTTATCGATCATGCGCTGGCAAAGGTCAAAAATAATGTCCAGCTTCTCTTTTCCATCGTCGACATCAACCAGCCACAATTCAGAAACCGGTAATTCATGATAGCGCTTAATAAAGCCTTCAAGTAACTCAGGGGTGTAGCTGCTCCCGCCACCGATAGTGACGACTTTTAATTTCTGGCTCATACTTTCTCCCTTCAGTGTCAAAACACTGACGTGTATTATGCTCAACCCGTTTGTCAGATATAGCGTGGCTGTCCCGACGCTATTTTGGGCAAGCTATAAAAAATGGGTTATTGGCAAATAATATCTACTGATTAAATTCAGTTAATTTCTTACGATAGCTATTAGGTGTAAATGACGTCAGCTTTTTAAACGTTTTAATAAACAGACTTGGACTACTGTAGCCAGATTCGTAAGCAATATCCGTTACAGAATAGTTAGTCATTTCCAGCTGTTTTTTAGCAAAGTTAATGCGGATTTCATTAATGATCTGCATCGGCGTCTTGCTGTAATAACGCTGGGTTGCACGGGTCAGATACTCCTGGGATTTCGCGGACAGGTGTACCATGTTTTCCAGCGCATTCTCGCTAAACTGCCGTTTGTCATGCATGGTCTCCACGGTGGTTTTAAGCCACTGCGGAATATCATCCAGCACCTGCTCTTCGCGATGATGGCGCAACCGGTTAATAATATAGAAGGTGACCACTTCTACAAATTCATCCAGTCCACTCTCGCGAAAGTTCAATGATGCAATAACCGTTTCAATGTAAGTGAGAAACGAATTATTCGCCCGATAGACCTGTGATGCAACGAAACAAAATGGCAGCAGCGGGTGGTAGTGCTGTTCAAAAAAGCGTTTACTGATACCGACGTTCAGGATCCTTGTCGCCCCAAAATCATAAAAACTCTGGTGGTGCGATCCCAATGGAATAAAAACAAAGTCCCCGCGTTCGAGCAATACGCGTTTACCGTTGATTTCCTGATAATAGCGCCCGGTTAAAACCAGGGTAAATTCGTAGTAGTCATGCTGATGCAGCCCGCTGATGCTCTCAGTTTTGTTGTAGATGAACACATGGAAATTTTTGCCATTAAACAGCTGCTGCTCATAGACGGTTTTAATTTCCGGTGCGTTAATCTGTAGCTGCATTATGCACTCCTCGCTATTTCAGCTTTTCGTGAAGCTCAATCAGTTCAGTCACCAGCTCACGCGCCAGCATTGATGTCATCAGGTGGTCTTGAGCATGAACCAGCACCAGGCTAACTTTCATTTTACCTTCGCCCTGATCGCCTTCAATCAGTTTCGTTTGCACGAGATGCGCTTCATTCAGCGCCAGACGGGACTGGTCCATCATAGCCTTAGCTGACTCGAAATCGCCTTGCTTGGCCATTTTGAGCGCGCCGTACGCCAGGCTACGCGCCTGACCGGAGTTGATGATGAGGCCCATCACCACTTCTTCAAGTTCTTCTGCTTCTGACTGCGTGTCGACGATGTTCTCGATATCCAACATACTTTTTCCCTCTGGTTCAGTCCGGCATGACCGTGAAGCCATGCCGGATTAAATTTAGAATTTCAATGCGTTAGCGATATCTTCTTCGCTTTCTTCTTGATCAATAACGTTCTGCGCTTTGTTGGCTACCACCACGAACGGCAGGTAAACCAGCGTGGCGATACCGAGGTTGAACAGCGCAACCAGCAGAGCAGCAACGCTACCGTTGGTGTTAAAGAACGCGCCCAAACCGGTTGGCATGGTCCACGGTGCGATGTTGGTAATCGGTGGAATAATGCCGGAGTAATAAGCTGCCAGCGTAATCGCCGCCAGAATCGGCTGCACCAGAATGAACGGGATAAACATCACCGGGTTCATGATGATCGGCAGACCGAACAGGATAGGTTCGTTAATCTGGAACAGGCCTGATGGCAGTGCCAGTTTAGCAACCTGACGATAATCCGGACGACGCGATGCCAGGAAGATAGCGATGATCAGACCCAGCGTAGCCCCGCTACCCCCGAGGAAAATATAGGAGTCGAGCATCGGTTTCGCCCAGACGTGGAAGGTCTTTCCGGCTTCCAGCGCGGCGTCTACGGAACCAAACTGTTGGTAGATGGAAATGTTTTCCAGCGCCCATGGCGTCATGATACCGCTGTCCAGCGCGGTCAGCGCCAGTGAACCGTGAATACCGAAGAACCACAGCAGCGGAACAAAAATCACGTAGGCCCAGCCCACCACGCTGCCCAGCGATGCCAGCGGAGTTGAAATGGAATCCATGATGATCTGGTGGAAGTTCGTACCCCAGGTGTTCAATGCCCAGGCGATGATCCCCATAATGGAGAGGATAAGGAAGCCAGGAATCAGCGCAGAGAAAGAGCGCGACACGGATGTCGGTACGCTATCAGGTAATTTAATTACCCAATTGCGACGGACCACAAAGGTGAACATTTCCGCGACCGCGAGGCCGATAATAATACCGGAAATAATATTGGCACCGCCGAGCCAGTTCGCGCCAACGGCATAGGCTTCACCCACGCTATATGGCGTTACGGTCATAAACGCGGCGACGGATAACAGCCCGGCAGCCAGAGAGTCGACTTTGCGTTCTTCTGCCAGCGCCATACCGATAAAGAACGGCGCCATCAATGACATGATACCCAGCGTACCGTTATAGACGTTTCCACCAATGCCTTTCAAACTATTCAGCGTTTCAATAGTTGAAGCATCAAGTCGAATGCCCATTGAATAAAAAAACGACCCCTCCCCAAAGCTCAGGAAAACGTTATTGATTAATACAAACATGGCCCCTGCGAGGGTTAACGGCATTAAACGAATAAAACCGTTTTTGATTGCATTAACGTGTGGCTGCTTTCCAATTTTTACAGCAAAAGGAAGGAGTACCTTTTCAAGTGAAGCAATAGCGTTACTCATAGAAAAATACCCTTAAATACCGCAATTAATAATTGCGGTGAATGTTAATGAAATAACTCTTTGACGGGAAAAATTAAAATAAAATAATTAATTTGCTGCGGCTTTTTTAATTGCTGCAACCGCAGCCTTAAGCACGCCTAAACCATCGACTTTGCCATACAGCAGCGAGTCAATCACTTCCACAGGCTTGTTGGGTAACAAACGCTGAATTTCGGGCAACATATAAGCAATTTGTGGACCTAATAATACAACATCGGCCACTGGACCTTTTTCTCCGGCCAGCGTTTCAGGAAACGCTTCAATAATAACCGGTACTTCGTATTTTTCGGCCTGAGCACGCATCTTCGAAACCAACAATGAAGTCGACATGCCCGCAGAACAAAACAGATAAATGTGTTTCTTTTCCATTAAAACGATCCTCATGTGCGATTATCTGTCACCAGACACTCCGCAAGCCCTAACCTGCATCCATGCTCTGGGTAACTTGCGTCAGCTAAATTACTTTTTTAGGTGGCTGAAATGAGTATACGGGATTGCACCGGCGGATGGTATTTCCTTGACCAACTAAATTGTCTCTCCTTGACCTGGCGTTATGACCACCCTCACACTTCAGGCAAATAATTCGCGTCAATAATTAAGATCGTGTGACATAAAAAAACCGGCGCAGTGGCCGGTTTTCCCGAGTGCTCAGGCAATAAACAGTTGTTACTTCTTCGCTGCCTGCGGGTCGGTGTCGTACTCTGCGCAGGTCTGGTAGCCAGAGTTAATCACGTGTCCGGTGTCATCTAAAGCAACAAAATAGGTCTCAGCTTTACCATCTCGTTGACCCAGGATGTAGGTCTGACACGTCCCACGCGCATGGATCATACTGACTTCGGAAGACGGTTTACCGGCAATCTGCGCTACCTGCGCCCGGCTCATCCCTTTCTTCACATCTTTCACCACGGGCTGAACAAATTGGTCTTTCGTACGATCGTAAGCCGTACACCCTGCCAGCATAGTCAAAACAGCCGCTGCGCTCAGAATTCCTGTTAGATTCTTGTTCATATTCCGTCCTCTTGTATTTCAGCGTGTTATATAAGCCTGGAGCACAACAACGCATTTTTCAAGCAATCAGAGGATACTTAGGTGGTTTCGGAAAATTCTATTAAAACAAAATGATGCTATATCAGGCTCGCATCCCTTGTCGTTTGGGCCTCAACGCGTTAGCTTTAACACATCATTTTTTTGATCATTTTATTTTTCGGAGGGGGTTAAATGACTCTGCAGCAAGAGATTATCCAGGCGCTTGGCGCAAAACCGCACATCGATGCAGAAGAAGAAATTCGCCGCAGCGTGGATTTCCTGAAATCGTATCTGCAGACCTACCCCTTTCTGAAATCGTTGGTGTTGGGAATTAGCGGCGGACAAGACTCAACGCTCGCGGGAAAACTGTGCCAGATGGCGATCACCGAGCTGCGAAAAGAAACGGGTAATGACGCACTGCAGTTTATTGCCGTACGCCTACCGTATGGCGTTCAGGCCGATGAGCAAGACTGCCAGGATGCCATCGCCTTTATTCAACCGGACCGCGTACTGACCGTCAATATTAAGGGCGCGGTGCTGGCCAGCGAGCAGGCCCTGCGTGAAGCGGGTATCGAACTGAGCGATTTTGTGCGTGGCAATGAAAAAGCCCGTGAACGTATGAAGGCACAATACAGTATCGCCGGCATGACCAGCGGCGTTGTCGTGGGTACCGATCATGCTGCAGAAGCCATCACCGGATTTTTCACTAAGTACGGCGATGGCGGTACCGACATTAACCCACTATTTCGTCTGAACAAGCGCCAGGGCAAACAACTGCTTGCCGCGCTGGGGTGCCCGGAGCACTTATATAAGAAAGCACCAACTGCCGACCTCGAGGACGATCGCCCTTCTCTGCCGGATGAAGCCGCACTCGGCGTCACTTACGACAACATCGACGACTATCTGGAAGGAAAAACGCTGGATGCCGACGTCGCAAAAAAAATTGAAGGCTGGTACGTGAAAACTGAGCATAAACGTCGCACACCGATCACCGTGTTTGATGATTTCTGGAAAAAAGCGTAATCCTTTTCCCTTCAAAATGCCGGGTAGCGCCAGGATTGGCACTATCTGGCATTAGCCTGCTGAATCTCATGCCGCTTTTTTAATCGCCCTCAAACTGCTACACTGGATGAATAACCAGCATCTGGAGTCAACAGTGGTACAGCGTCAATCAGCCCCTCGTCTGACATTTGAGGCAGCGGCAATCTATGAATATCCCGAGCACCTGCGCCCGTTTTTGAGTGCGCTTCCCACCGCGCCAGGCGTCTATCTGTTTCACAGTGATAGCGACACCATGCCGCTTTATATTGGTAAAAGTGTCAATATTCGCAGCCGTGTGCTGGCGCATCTGCGTACCGCAGACGAAGCGAGTATGCTGCGTCAGGCCAGGCGCATTAGCTGGATTTGTACGGCAGGAGAAATTGGCGCCCTGCTGCTGGAAGCGCGGCTTATCAAAGAACAGCAGCCCCTGTTTAACAAACGGCTGCGACGCAATCGCCAACTGTGTGCCTTGCAGCTTACCGATCGAACGGTTCAGGTGGTTTACGCACGAGATATTGATTTCTCCCACGCCCCCAATCTGTTTGGCCTGTTTGCCAACCGCCGCGCAGCGCTACAGACGCTGCAAAGCCTCGCCGATGAACAACAGCTGTGCTACGGCCTGTTGGGGCTGGAACCCCTGAGCCACGGGCGCGCCTGTTTTCGCTCCGCGCTTAAACGCTGCGCCGGAGCCTGCTGCGGGAAAGAAAGCCCTGAAGCACATCATTTGCGTCTGGTAGAAGCCCTGGAAAGAGTGCGCGTAATCTGCTGGCCGTGGAGCAATGCCATTGCGCTGCAGGAAACCCGCGCTGAAATGACGCAGTACCATATCATCAATAACTGGCTGTGGCTGGGAGCCGTTTCAACGCTGGATGAGGCAGCTACACTCGCGCGAATGCCGGCCGGCTTTGATCAAGATGGCTACAAAATTCTCTGCCGGCCTATTCTGTCTGGTCAATATGACATTATTGAACTGAGTCCGGAGAATGCCCCGGCATCCAGTTAATCTCGCTGAACAGCAGTTTCCCCTCGCGTTCCAGCAGTCGTAACGTGTGTTTACCGTCGTGCCAGCTTGCACCCTGATCGACGGTCAACAACTTATCACCCAGTTGCCAGGCTCCGCTGATAACAAACACTACGCCGCCGCGCGAACCAAAGGTCGTAAAGGTGCGATCGGCAACTCTGACTTTTGCCTGGCAGACATCCCGTCGGGTCATGATATTAAAATCCATCGACATCTGCCCTTCCGTCAGCTTCGCTTTTACCACCTTGTCACCGGCAAAGGTAAAAGGCTGATGCTGTTTCAGGGTATGCGTGAAGGTGTTCGGCTCTTCCAGCGTCACTTCTCCACCTTCCAGCAGGGTAATCACGCGTTCTACGCCGGGAAAAAGAGAAAACTCCCCATTCGCTGCGATGGAGGCGATACTCGCCCGCCAGTGAAAATCTCGTGTTGCTGGCGGAAAACAGCAAATCTCACGCGTTTCTCCCGCACCATTTCGCCACAGATTGACCGGCATTTTGCGGATATCAAAGTATTCCATCATCCCTCCAGAAAGGCGCAGCACGGCAGCCCACCGTAAACAGGCAGCCATAAATCATCATTGTTATGTTCACCCTGCAGATTATTGTTATCGGCAGCAGAGTTGATTTGCCTTAGCGATGAACCCGGTGTTTTGCAAAAAAGAACAACGCGCTATCCAGGTGGAGTTTTCGCGGGCTTCAGGAGAATAACGTGTCACAAGCGCGGTGCAAGAGGCAGCAAAGAAAAAACCGCCGATCCTGCCCACCTCGTTAAACGTGTTGTGGACAAGAGCGGCGGTCTTGAGTTTGGTTTCACACTGTGCGGCAATCAGCACACACAGCGTGAATGATATAGTGTAGACGCTGAACGATTACTCAGCAGCTTGCGGCATTTTACCCTTCTGCGCGGCACGTTCTGTCAGACGCTTCTCAAAATTGGCATTAAACTGCTTTTTCTGTTCCGGGGTCAGAATGTTGTAAATCTTGTTCTGAGTTTCCATGTGCGCCAGCATGTTGGCTTTGCGCTGTTCTTCCATCTTCGCAATCTGCGCTTCCGCTTTCGCTTTATCAAAGCTATCGCTGGCGATGATGTCGTGCATTGCGCGGCGCTCTTCCAGCGGCGGACGTTTCATCTGATCGCGCTGACCTTTCATGATCTCGCGAATCTGCTGTTTCTGCGCATCGGTCAGGTTCAGGTCTTTAAACATCATGTCATGATGCGGGGCAAACTTACCGTTGTGGTGCATCATTGGTTTGGCATCAGCTGGCGCAGCTGTTGTCGTGTCAGCGGCGTGGGCTAGGTTAGCAGCGCCCAGCGCCAGGGTAGAGGCAACAAACAGAGCAGTCAGTTTACGCATAATAATTATCCTTTCTTTCAGTTATTTTTACGACACTCATGCGACTCTTATGCAATGTGATGTCGTGTTGACGAGATTAACTTTACCGGCTTAAGCGTCAATTAATCAGAGCAACGGTAAAACAATGAAAGTGTAAAAAACAAACTTTCATCAATTATGGAGAAAAAAAGAATAAATTGCGCAGAGTTGCAATAAAAAATTACAACAGGATGATTTTGAAGGGATTATGAAGAACTATACCTCATCCCTGATTATTAAGAAAGCAATTCACCAGGAATAATCCGTAATAAATAAAAACAGCACGCAAAAATAAGCCCTTAGGGATAAACCAAAAGGGCATATATATTTGTCACAATTTTTCGAGCATCAATCCGGCACGTAAACCACAGGCCACGTTTGGATTTGGAAAAAGAACGTATTCAACATCATGGGTGACGGTAAAACGTTCATCACCGTCCTGCGCCAGCAAGGTGCCCTCTGTAAAAGGGGTAAAGTTGAGCGTCTGGTTATCCATGTGAAGAATGAAATCGTCGCTACGCCGCGTGATTTGCGACACCACGCGGTAACGCAGCGGAGATGTTTCTCCCGGTGACATTCGCTCGCCCTGCAGCAGCTTCGCCAGTGCATCTGCCGTCTGCGCAAACTGAGCCAGATCGTTTTGTCCAAAGGGCAGCGCTTTACCCAGTTCCAGCGTGCAGGCCAGCGCGCCAAAATGTTCAGCGCTAAAATGGGTGAACGTGCCGCCAGGTGTCTGATGGAAAACCAGCGCCTCCAGCCCTGCCTCTCCCAGCCATCCCAAAAAATCTTCGTCCCAGGCAACGTTGCGTTGTGGCAACACGCCAAAGCGCAGATGCTGCGAGCCGCGAATCGCGGTGTGCAGATCCAGATGCCAGCGTACTGGCTCTTTCGCCCGCGAATAAAAATCCTCCAGACACAGCTCAAGCTGATGGGCTCGGTGCGTTTCTTCACTCGCGGCAAAAATCTGCCAACGGCCGCCAAACATACGGTTCAGGTCGCTATGACAATAACGTTGTCCCGCCGCCAGCGCCTGCGGGTTCCCCAGAATCACCAGCAGCCGCCATGTCAGCGTTAGTTCACCGCTAAACAGCCTGGAGAGAATTGAATCAAGTATCTCTACCGGGGCCGTTTCATTACCGTGGATCCCCGCAGACAGCACCAGCGAATATTCCGCCGGAGTGTCCGGCGTCAGCTCCAGAATTCCGTGACCAATCCACTGCCAGGAAAAGCCGCGAGCTGTGCCCTCGGTTGTCTCGGGGGTTATCCCTGCCAGCGTCTGGGCCAGAAAATTATCCATGGCTGGTCCTCTCCTGCTGGAAGGGATACACAGAGCCGAGGTTGAGCAATTGCGTCAACGTATCCAGCGCTTCACGCCCCTCACGTAACAACTGCGGGTCGGCAAGGTCGGCGGCGGTAAGACGATCGCGATAGTAACGGTCGATCCAATTATTCAGCGTGTTAAACAGATTATCGTTCATGATAACCGCCGGATTTACGGCCTGCAGCTCCTGTGGCGTAAGCACCACTCTCAGGCGCAGACATGCCGGACCGCCGCCGTTGGACATACTTTCACGCAGATCGAATACCTGCAGGTCATCGATCGGATTGTCTTCCTCGAGCAGACGGTTCAAATACCGCCACACGCCCGCATGCTCCCGACACTCCTGCGGCAGGACCAGCATCATCGAACCGTCATCACGGCTCAATAGCTGGCTGTTAAACAGATAGGTGGTCACCGCATCCTGCACCGACACTTCCGCAGCCGGGACTTCCAGCGGGGTAAAACCTGCCACCTGACTGCGTAACTGCTCGAACAACGCCTGCTGTCTGGCAAACGCCAACTGATGACAAAACAGTACCTGGCGATTCGACACCGCAATCACATCGTTATGAAACACGCCAAGATCGATAACGTCCGGGTTTTGCTGGGCAAAAATGCGCTGATGCGGGTTAACCTGATTCAGTCGGGCGACCGCCTCGCTGGCCTCACGGGATTGCCTCGCCGGATAGCGCTTCGGATGGGATGCATTCCCTTCTTCACGACCGTAAACAAACAGCTGTACGCCAGGGTCGCCGTAATCCCCGCCGAGGCGGTTATGGTTTGCCGCACCTTCATCACCGAATAGCGCAACCGGGGGTAACGCACCGTGGACCGTAAAACTATTCTCATCACGGAAAATCGCCCGTAGCAACGCTTCGGTGGTCGGCGCTTCCAGCGAACGGTGAAACTTATTATTCAGATTCGCCACCGTCAGATGCACTTTCCCGTCCAGCGCATCGGCTGAAGGGCAGACCGTTGCCGCATTCGCCACCCACATAGACGATGCGGAGCTGGCGCTGGAGAGCCAGTGAGGCGCCTGACGCGCCACGTTCTCCAGTATCTGTTCGTCGCGGCCGGTAAAGCCCAACTGACGCAGCACCGGAATATACGGCCGCTCATGAGGCGGGATCACCGCCTGGGGAAATCCCGCATCCGCCAGCGCTTTCATCTTTAGCAGACCCTGCTTCGCCGCCAGACGCGGGTTCGATACCTGAAAACGATGTTTGGTTGAGGCCTCATTACCAAATGACAGCCCCGCATAGTGGTGGGTCAGCCCCACCAGACCATCAAAATTTACCTCACGGGCTTTCATAGCTTATCCTCGCGAGAAAAATCCAGGCCGGGGCTAAGCGTCGTTGGCAGCGTTAAGGCCGGTGATTCCAGACTTGCCATCGGCCAGGCGCAATAATCTGCGGCATACCACGCGCTGGCGCGATGGTTCCCGGAAGCGCCAACGCCGCCAAACGGCGCTGTACTCGCCGCGCCGGTTAACGGCTTATTCCAGTTGACGATCCCGGCCCGCGCCTCGAGCAGCAGTTGATCAAACTGGCTGCGATCGGGGGAAACCAACCCACACGACAATCCAAAGCGGGTGTTGTTCGCCATACGAATTGCGTCATCAAAGCTGTCATAACGCCAGACGCCAAGCAGCGGTCCAAAGACCTCTTCATCGGGTACGTTCGCCGCCCCGGTCAGTTCGATGATCCCAGGGGTGAGCAGTGACGTTCCGGCTTGCACCAGACGTGGCGCTAATAGCGTTCGGCCCCCTAACGATTCCAGACGCTGCCAGGCATCATAGACATGCCGCGCGGCCTGTTCGGAAATCAGCCCGCCAATAAATGGCTGCGGTTCTGCATCCCAGTTGCCGGGCATTAAACGCTGGCTGACGTCCACCAGGCGCGTCAGGAACGCATCCCCCTGCGCGCCTTTTTTAACTAACAGGCGACGGGCGCAGGTACAACGCTGTCCGGCGGTGACAAACGCGGACTGAATAGTCAGATGCACTGCGGCATCAATATCTTCCGGGTTCTCAATAATCAGCGGGTTGTTGCCCCCCATCTCCAGAGCGAGGATTTTTTCCGGCTGGCCGGATAGCTGTCGATGCAGTTGATAACCAGTATTGGCACTGCCGGTAAACAGCAGGCCATCGAGGTCGTCCTGCCCGCTCAGCGCCTGCCCCGTATCGCGACCGCCCTGCACCAGGTTCAGCACGCCCGGCGGCAATCCCGCCTGCTCCCACAGCTTTGTCACGGCTTCACCGGTCCACGGCGTCAGCTCGCTGGGTTTGAAAATCAATGTGTTGCCTGCCAGCAGTGCCGGAACAATATGACCATTGGGTAAATGGCCAGGGAAGTTATACGGGCCAAAAACCGCCAGCACGCCGTGCGGGCGATGGCGCAACGTCGCTGCGCCATCCGGTAATTCGCTGTGATGCTCTCCGGTACGTGCATGCCAGGCTTTCACGGAGATGGCAATTTTATTGATCATCGCCGTCAGTTCCGTGGCGGCTTCCCAACGGGGCTTGCCGGTTTCCCGGGCGATAATCTGTGTGAGTACAGCTTTATTGCTTTCCAGCAATGAGGCAAATTTTTCAACAATGGCCTGGCGTGCGCCAAAGGGCTGTTTAGCCCAACTGGCAAAGGCTGCGCGCGCGGCCCGGCACGCCTGCGCTACCTGGGCTGCATCGGCATCATTGCCCTGCCACAGCACATCACCGCTTACGGGATTGGTTTTCACCCGACGCTCGCCCAGCCCCGTCACCCAGTCGCCGTTTATCCATAATGTCATGCTGTTTTCTCCTCTGCACAAAGACGCACAAAACGTACATGGTCGCCCGCGTGACATTTCAGGGCGTCCAGTTGCGCCGCCGTCAGCACCAGACGCTGAGTATCCGGGTCAGCACGAACCAACATGACGCGGAAATTTTGATAATTTTCATTGGCAACCAGACAAGCAGGATAGTCGCCCGGCGCAGGCTGCCCTTCAGCCACCTCCACCAGCCTGCTCTTACGGATAGCCCGTACCCGGTCAATATCGCATTCCAGGGTCGGTCCGCCGTCGAAAATATCGACGTAGTTGCGGTAGCGAAATCCTTCTTTCTCCAGCACCGCCCGCGCAGGAGCCGTTTGCGGATGCACCTGACCAATCACGCTTTGCGCTTCGTCAGACAGGAAATGGGTATAAATCGGATGCTTAGGCATCAGTTCAGCAATAAAGGCTTTTTGCCCGGTTCCGCAGAGAAAATCCGCCCGGCTAAACTCCATTGAGAAAAAACGTTTGCCGAGGCTTTGCCAAAACGGAGAGTAGCCGTGTTCATCGATCACGCCGCGCATCTCGGCCACGACCTTCTCATTGAATCGGTCACGAAAGGCCGCCATAAACATAAAGCGCGACTTCGACAACAAATAGCCGTTGCCTTCTTTACGCCAGTCCGGATCGAGAAACAGAGAACAAAGTTCGCTACTGCCCGTGTGATCGTTACTCAGAAACAGCGTCGGCAGCGCGTTATACACGTTCAGCTCTTTCGAGGCGTGCACCAGAGTACCGACCCGGTAGTTGTACCAGGGATCGTTAAGCCCCACCGCCACCTCAATGGCGCAAATCCCTGCCACGGTTCCGCTGGCGCTGTCTTCAAGCACAAACACATATCCCTGCTCACTTTTGGGCAACTCACCGCGCCAGGTTTGTAGCGAACGTTCGATACGCGCCATCAGCGTAGCTTCATTCGCCGGTAGCGAGGTCAACCCGCCGCCGGTCTTACTGGCAAGCTGCATCAGCGCGGTGATATCAGCGCGTTCAATGGGACGAATCACCATCATGATGAACCTCCTGCTTTAATGCGTTCGCAGGCCAGCGCAAAGCGATCCAGTCCGGTGGCGATTTCTTCTTCGCTGACGTTTAACGCTGGCGCAAACCGCACCACATTAGCGCCAGCAATCAGCACCATCACTCCGGCAACGGCCGCTTCTTGCGAGATGAGTTTTGCTTTCCCGGCAAATTCCGCGTTCAGCACACAGCCAATCAGCAGTCCGAGTCCACGAATTTCACTAAACAGTCCAAAACGTTCGTTAATGGCGTTAATACGCTCCACAAACCAGTCGTGGCGCTGTTTCACTCCGTTAAGCACTTCCGACGTGTTAACAATTTCCAGCAGTTTTCCCGCCACCGCAGTGGCCAGCGGGTTTCCGCCGTAGGTTGTACCGTGCGTACCGACCGTCATCACACTGGCGCAACGCTCTGTCGCCAGCAGTGCGCCGATGGGGAAACCGCCGCCCAGCGCTTTCGCTGTCGTCAGCAGGTCCGGCGTAACGCCGTAGTGCATGTAGGCATACAGTTCGCCGGTACGACCAACTCCGGTCTGAACTTCATCAAAAATCAACAGCGCATTATGGCGATCGCATAATTCACGCAACCCCTGCAAAAAGGCGTTTGTTGCCGGCACTACGCCACCTTCCCCCTGCACCGGCTCCACAATAACCGCACAGGTGTTGTCATCAATCAGTTGACCGGCAGAGTCGAGATCGTTATACACCGCATGGCGGATATCCGGCGGCAGCGGCGCGAAGTCCTGTGAATAGGCGGGCTGTCCTCCGGCGCTGACGGTAAACAGCGTGCGACCATGGAAAGCATTTTTAAACGCCACAATGCCGCTCTTCTGGCTACCAAAACGATCGTGGGCATATTTACGTGCCAATTTTAATGCCGCTTCGTTAGCTTCTGCGCCAGAGTTACAGAAGAAAATACGCTCGGCAAAAGTGGCATCAATCAGCTTTTTCGCCAGGCGCAGCACCGGCTCGTTGGTGTAGCCATTTCCCGTATGCCAGAATTTGCTCGCCTGGTCGTTTAATACCTCGCGCAATGCCGGATGTGCATGACCCAGCGCGTTAACCGCAATGCCTCCCGCGAAATCGATATACTCTTTACCCTGCTGATCCCACAGACGTGAACCTTCGCCACGCACCGGAATAAAAGGGGCCGGAGCGTATACGGGCATCATCCATTCATCAAAATTTTCACGCGTAATTGACAGAGACATAGCGACCTCAACGGTAAATAAAAAGTTATTCATATGTTAATAAATATAGTGTTTGCGGTGTAAATGTAGATTGCAGGCTTCGTGCCAGCCAGCGAAAAAAGTGCATAAACGGAGGACGGTGACGGAATATCAACGAGTTACAACCTGACGATATTCACTGTATGTGCATATAAAGTGAATATGTTTGCGTACCAGATGACTAAACAGAGGAAAAAACGCAATTTTATTCAGTTGCCAAATATAATTCTGGAATTGTGATCGTATACGAAATTTATCGGAAATTATTGCTCTATTCCGACGAGCTACGCGCCAAAACGGTGCAGTTTTTGCTCCATCGTTAACACCATTAGCAATCATTGTTGGAATCAGGTGACAAGAAGCAGTCAGCCTGCAGAAATTCTGCTACCATCCTTGCACTATTCATCTTGCAAAGTGGCAGCGACTATGAAATTTGTCTCTTTTAATATCAACGGCCTGCGTGCCCGTCCCCATCAACTGGCAGCCATTGTCGAAAAACACCAACCGGATGTTATTGGCTTACAGGAGACAAAAGTCCACGACGATATGTTCCCTCTCGAAGAGGTAGCAAAGCTGGGTTATAACGTCTTTTATCACGGTCAGAAAGGCCACTACGGCGTAGCACTATTAACGAAAGAAACGCCGATTGCGGTGCGTCGTGGCTTCCCGGGTGATGGCGAAGAAGCGCAGCGTCGTATCATCATGGCGGAAATTCCGTCCCCTCTGGGCAGCATCACGGTGATCAACGGCTATTTCCCGCAGGGCGAAAGCCGTGACCATGAAACCAAGTTCCCGGCCAAAGCCGCGTTTTATCAGAACCTACAAAACTATCTGGAGACTGAACTGAAGCGCGACAATCCGGTATTGATCATGGGCGATATGAATATCAGCCCAACCGACCTCGATATCGGTATTGGCGAAGAGAACCGTAAACGCTGGCTGCGTACCGGCAAATGTTCCTTCCTGCCAGAAGAGCGCGAGTGGATGGAGCGTCTGCTGGGCTGGGGCCTGGTAGATACCTACCGTCACGCCTGGCCTGAAAAGAACGACCAGTTCTCGTGGTTTGATTACCGCTCAAAAGGCTTTGATGATAACCGTGGCCTGCGTATCGATCTGCTGCTGGCGAGCAAACCGCTGGCGGAGCGCTGCGAAGAAACCGGCATCGACTATGAAATCCGCAGCATGGAAAAGCCGTCCGACCATGCGCCTGTATGGGCTAAATTCCGCGTCTGATCGTCTGCGTATTTTCACTCTCCGGGCCAGGCCTGGAGAGTCTGTTTATTCTGTGCAAAATCAATAAAGCCACGGTAATACATTGTTGCAGCCGGAAATTTATTATATCTTCGCGCGCACTTTTCGCTGACGAAAACGCTACATTGCATTCGGTTTTACAGGAGAACCCCCATGAAAAAGAAGTTCGCATAACGCAGAATATCGGCTGCTAATTGTTGCGGTATTGTTCTGCGTTCTGGCGGGAGTTTTCCATCATTACGGTCTGACCGATCTGATCACCAATTTCCATCATTTACAAGATATCATCCGCCAAAGCGGCCTGTTCGGCTATACCCTTTATATCCTGCTGTTTATAGTTGCCGCGCTGTGTCTGATCCCTGGCAGCATTCTGGTGATCGTCGGCGGTGTGCTGTTTGGCCCGGTGACAGGGACGCTTATCTCGTTAGTGGCGGCAACCATGGCTTCGGCGCTGTCGTTTATGCTGGCTCGCTGGCTTGGCCGGGAATTACTGCTGAAATACGTTGGCCATACGGCAACGTTTCAGGCTATCGAAAAAGGCATTGCCCATAGTGGAGTAGACTTTCTGATCCTGACCCGGCTCGTGCCACTGTTCCCCTATAACATTCAAAACTATGCCTATGGGCTAACGGCCATTCCGTTCTGGTCATTTACCGTGATATCTGCGCTAACCACCTTGCCCGGCATCTTTATCTATACGCTGATGTCGCACGAACTGGCCAGCGAAGGGATTAGCTGGGCATTTATCGGTAAGCTCAGCGTTGCGGGGCTGGCGCTATTCGTCCTCGTTCAGGCAGCCAAAGCCTGGGCGCGGCATAAACATGTCGATCCGGCGCCCGGTCACGAGTACGCGGGTAAATGATCAAGATGAATAAAGCCCGGCGGACACGCTATTACCGTATAAGCTTGCTTGCCCTGCTGCTGCTCGCCCTGATGGTGTGGGCGTGGATACCTGGCGTGAGTGATTTTCTTCACGGCAGTCTGGCGGCATTTACCACGCTCGATCAGCATGCTCTTGAGAACTTCATTCGTTCTTACGGAACCCTGGCGGCGGTCGTGTCGTTCTTCCTGATGATCTTACAAGCCATCGTCGCGCCGCTTCCCGCCTTTGTGATCACCTTTGCCAATGCCTCGCTGTTTGGCGCATTTTGGGGCGGCGTACTGTCCTGGAGCAGCGCGATGGCTGGCGCGGCGCTGTGCTTTTTTATTGCCCGCGTTTTAGGTCGCAGCGCGGTGGAAAAACTGACCGGAAAAACGGTGCTGAACAACATGGACACTTTTTTCGAGCGCTATGGCAAGCACACAATTCTTGTCTGTCGCCTGTTACCTTTTGTGCCGTTCGACCCGGTAAGCTACGCATCAGGCCTGACCTCGATTCGTTTTCGCCATTTCTTCATCGCCACCGGCATCGGTCAGTTACCGGCCACTATCGTCTATTCATGGGCTGGAAGCCTGTTAACCGGCGGCACATTTTGGTTTGTTACCGGCTTGTTCATCCTGTTCGCTCTGAGCGTGGTGATTGCCGTGGCCAGAAGCCTTTATCTTGAGCATCAACGGAAAAAGACCTGAGTCTTTCCCCCATTTTCAGCAATGGAGATATTATGCGTTACTGCTTATTGTGCCTGAGTTTGCTGCTCTCTCCGCTGGCGGCTTTCGCCGAGGACGCCAGTTGGCAGCAAATCAAAAATGACGCCCGCGGTCAGACGGTGTGGTTCAACGCCTGGGGTGGCGACAACGCAGTTAACCAGTATCTCGACTGGGTTAGCGGCGAGATGAAAACACACTATGCCATTAACCTGAAAATCGTACGCCTGGCGGATGCCGCCGACGCCGTAAAACGTATCCAGACGGAAGCGGCATCCGGGCGAAAAACCGGTGGTTCGGTCGATTTACTGTGGGTGAACGGCGAAAATTTCCGCACGCTGAAAGAAGCCGGGCTGCTACAGACCCAGTGGGCGCAAATGCTGCCTAACTGGCGCTATGTTGATACCCAGAAACCGGTGAATGAAGACTTTTCCATTCCAACGGAGGGGGCTGAATCACCGTGGGGCGGCGCACAGCTCACCTTTATTGCCAGGCACGATCTCACCGCGCAGCCGCCGCAATCCCCGCAGGCACTGCTTGAGTTTGCCCAGACGCACCCTGGCACGGTGACCTATCCGCGGCCGCCAGACTTTACCGGAACGGCTTTTCTGGAGCAGTTGTTAATTTCGCTCACCAACAAGCCGCAAGCGCTGAAAATAGCGCCAGATTCGTCCACATTCGCCGATGTTACCGCTCCATTGTGGCATTACCTTGATGCTTTGCATCCTGCCCTGTGGCGCGAAGGTAAAGATTTTCCGCCCACGCCCGCGCGAATGGATGCGCTGCTCAACGGTGGCACCCTGCGTTTATCAATGACCTTTAATCCTGCCCACGCGCAGCAAAAAGTGGCCAGCGGTGAATTACCCAAAAGCAGCTATAGTTTTGGTTTCTCACAGGGCATGCTCGGCAACGTGCATTTTGTCACCATTCCAGCGAATGCGCGTGCCAGCGCCGGAGCGAAAGTCGTGGCAAATTTCCTGCTTTCACCCGAAGCGCAGCTGCGTAAAGCCGACCCGTCAGTCTGGGGAGATCCTTCGGTGCTTGATCCACAAAAATTGCCTGTCGACCAGCGTAATGCGCTGCTGGCGCGGATCCCACAAGGGCTCCCTGCCGTACTGCCAGAACCGCATGCTGCATGGGTAAACGCTCTGGAACAAGAATGGCTACGCCGCTACGGTACACATTAATTCTGCTACTCTGGGCCATCATGGCGGGCGTTTATCTGCCGCTGGCGCCAGCGGCTTTTTCTCTGATAACGCCGGCGCTGAGCACCAGACACTGGCTGGCGCTATTTAGCGATCCTCAACTCCCGCAGGCGTTACTGGCAACGCTGGTTTCCGTAAGCCTCGCGGCTGGCGGCGCGCTGATCATCGCCCTGCTGGCGATCCTCGCCTTATGGCCCGGCGCGGGCTGGGCGCGTCTGTGCACGCGTCTTCCGTGGCTGCTGGCGATTCCGCACGTTGCCTTCGCCACCAGCGTGCTGTTGGTTTTTGCCGAAGGCGGCATGCTCTGGCAATGGCTCCCGTTCCTCAGCCCCCAGCCTGACCGCTACGGCATTGGGCTTGGCGTGACGCTGGCGGTAAAAGAGAGTGCCTTTTTGTTATGGATCCTCTCAGCTCTGCTGAGTGAAAAACAGCTTTCGCAGCAGGTTATCGTCCTGGATTCGCTGGGTTACAGCCGACTGCAATGCCTGAACTGGCTGGTTCTGCCCTCTCTCGCCCCCGCGTTAGGCAAAGCCATGCTGGCAATCGTCGCCTGGTCGCTCTCGGTAGTGGATGTAGCAATCGTCCTTGGTCCCGGAAACCCACCAACGCTTGCCGTGTTGAGCTGGCAATGGCTCAGTCAGGGCGATGCCGAGCAACAGGCTAAAGGAGCACTCGCCAGCCTGCTGCTGGTACTGCTGCTACTCATCATCGCGCTGGCGGGGTATCTGCTCTGGCGCGCCTGGCAACGCACTATTCCCGCAGTAAACGGGGAACGCCTGCGTTTTTCATCCTGTACAATCGGCCGTTCGCTGGTACAACTTTTGCCCTTTGGCGGTGTGGTGTGCGCGCTGGCTCTGGCGCTGATCGCCAGCTATTCGTCGCTAAATAGCGAGGCGCTCAGCACTAGCCTGCAACTGGGGCTTCTCTCCAGCGTGCTGGCGTTGCTGATACTTTTTGCCTGGCTGGAATGGGGTCCACAAACCGGACACCGTTGGGTCTGGCTACCGCTCATTTTGCCTGCGCTGCCGCTGGTAACTGGACAGTATCTGTTGGCGTTATATGCCGGACAGGATGGGCTGATGATAACCATTGTCTGGGGACACCTGCTGTGGGTGATGCCATGGATGCTGTTTGTGCTCAAACCGGCGTGGCAACGCATTGACCCACGATTGATTTTGATTGCGCAAACGCTGGGTTGGACCCGGGGGCGCATATTCTGGCAAGTAAAATGTCCGCAACTGGCGCGCCCGGCACTGGTTGCCTTCGCGGTAGGGTTCTCAGTCAGTATCGCCCAGTATATGCCGACGCTGTGGTTAGGCGCCGGGCGCTATCCCACGCTGACCACCGAAGCGGTGGCATTAAGCAGCGGCGGTAGCACCGCCATTCTGGCAACCCAGGCGCTATGGCAGCTTCTGTTACCGCTTATAATTTTCGCACTGGCGGCGTTTCTCGCTGCGTGGATTGGCCGCTTTCGACAAGGACTCCGCTAATGCTCATTGTACAAGGCGTTTCGTTGTACCAGGGTACGACGGCGCTACTGAAGGACGTTAATTTCCAGGTTAATAAAAGTGACATTGTCACCATTATGGGGCCTTCCGGCAGCGGTAAGTCTTCGTTATTTTCGTGGATGATCGGGGCGTTGTCTCCTCAGTTTCAGGCGTCAGGCGAACTGTGGCTCAACGAACAGCGCGTAGACACACTGCCTACTGCGCAGCGCCAGATTGGCATTCTGTTTCAGGATGCGCTGCTGTTTGACCATTTCAGCGTTGGGCAGAATTTACTGCTGGCCTTACCCGCCAGCGTGCAAGGTCCCGCCAGACGCCATGAGGTGGAAAGCGCCCTCGCACGCGCGGGCCTGGCAGGATTTTATTCACGCGATCCGGCTTCGCTCTCCGGCGGGCAACGCTCACGTGTCGCCCTGCTTCGCGCGCTACTGGCGCAACCCCAGGCGCTGTTACTCGATGAACCCTTTAGCAGGCTGGATGCGTCGCTGCGCGATACCTTTCGCCAGTGGGTCTTCACCGAAGTACGTAAACTGGGTATTCCGGTGGTCCAGGTTACCCACGATGCGCAGGACGTTCCGCCAGCAGGTCGCGTATTACAGATGGAAAACTGGGCGTGAATGTGGCGATATGCTGCGTTAACGCAAGGTTTTTACTTAACTGGCGGCACAGAATGTCGTCCTCTTTTTCAACGTCGGGCTATTCGATGAAACGTGTTTCTCAAATGACCGCGCTGGCACTGGCTTTAGGGCTCGCTTGCGCTTCTTCCTGGGCTGCTGAAACAGCACAGACGCTCACCCTCAACCAGTTACAGCAAAAGCAAGGCGCGGCGATCGATACCCGTCAGAGCGCTTTTTACAACGGCTGGCCGCAATCGCTTAATGGTCCTTCAGGACACGAGCCTTCCGCACTGAACCTGTCTGCCGCCTGGCTCGACAAGATGAATGATGAACAACTCAGCGCCTGGGTTAAGGCACATCACCTGAAAACTGACGCGCCGGTGGCATTGTATGGCAGCGATACTGACATGCAGGCCGTCAAATCCCGCCTGCAGAAAGTCGGCTTTAACGCTATCTCAACCCTCAGCGATGCGCTTACGGACCCTGCCCGCCTGCAACGTCTGCCGCACTTCGAACAGTTGGTTTACCCGCAGTGGCTGCACGACCTTCAGCAGGGTAAAGAGGTGACCGCCAAACCGGCCGGTGACTGGAAAGTGATTGAAGCCGCCTGGGGCGCGCCGAAGTTGTATCTGCTCAGCCATATCCCTGGCGCGGGCTACATTGATACCAACGAAGTCGAAAGCGAACCGCTGTGGAATAAAGTGTCCGACGCGCAGCTCAAAGCGATGCTGGCGAAACACGGCATCCGCCACGACACCACGGTGATTTTATACGGCCGCGATGTCTACGCCGCCGCGCGCGTGGCGCAAATTATGCTGTATGCAGGTGTGAAAGATGTTCGTCTGCTCGACGGCGGCTGGCAGACCTGGTCTGACTCAGGTTTACCGGTCGAACGCGGTACTGCACCAACGGTGAAGCCTGAACCTGATTTCGGCGTGACGATCCCTGCCCAACCGCAGCTGATGCTGGATATGGAACAGGCTCGCGGTCTGCTGCATCGCCAGGATGCGTCTTTGGTGAGCATTCGTTCATGGCCGGAATTTATCGGTACGACCAGCGGCTATAGCTACATTAAGCCAAAAGGTGAGATCGCAGGGGCGCGTTGGGGCCATGCAGGCAGCGACTCCACCCACATGGAAGATTTCCATAACCCGGATGGCACCATGCGCAGCGCCGATGACATCGCCGCCATGTGGAAGCAATGGAATATCCTGCCACAGCAGCAGGTCTCATTCTATTGTGGTACCGGCTGGCGTGCTTCGGAAACGTTTATGTATGCCCGCGCAATGGGCTGGAAAAACGTCTCCGTCTACGACGGCGGCTGGTATGAGTGGAGCAGCTCTCCGAAAAACCCGATCGCCAGCGGTGAACGGGGTCCGGACGCCAGCAAGTAAGATTGCCATTGCTGCCGGATGCAGCGAGAACGCTTTACCCAGCCTACATAAACCATCGTTGTAGGCCGAATAAGCGAAGCGCATTCGGCAACGCACTACGTTACGCCTGACGCTGGACCGCTTTCAGCGTCAGATATCCGCTCCAGATCCGGGTGAACGTCGTCATCCAGCACAGCGCGCCAAAGACCCACGCCATTACGGCAAAATATTCCGGGAACAGACATCCCAACACAAACAGCAAAATCGTCTCGGTTCCTTCAGTCAGTCCGCCCAGATAATAAAACGATTTATGCGCATAACCGGGGTTATCAATCTGATGCTTTGCCGCCAGCGCGGCGAAGGCCAGAAAGCTGCTGCCGGTGCCAATAAACGCGAACAACAGCCAACCGCCTGCCAGCGCATTTTGCGCCGGCGCAGCAAGAATAAAACCAAACGGCACTAAGGCGTAAAACAGAAAATCGAGCGAGATATCCAGAAACCCTCCCGCGTCCGTTAGCCCTCTGCGCCGTGCCAGCGCCCCATCCAGCCCGTCAAACAGCCGATTGAGCACAATAGCCACCAGCGCCGCCATATACCAGCCTAACGCCAGAAATGGCAACGCCAGCACGCCAATAGCAAAACCGACCAGCGTAAGTCCGTCCGGGGTAATCGCCGGTTGATCAATGATGCCCACGCAGCGATGCAAAAGCGGTTTTAATCGCGGATGAAGATGGCGGTCAAGCATGCGGGCGTCCTTTAAAACTGTCGCACAGTCCCTGGGAGGGAATATCGAGAGCGGCATTAAAACGCGCCGAGAGATTTTGAAACGCAATCAGCGCGGTCATTTCCGTAATGGCGTCATCGGTAAAATACTGCTTCATCTGCGCTTTCAGCGCATCGCCAACCTGTGGTGGCGTTGCGGTGACCGCATCAGCATAGGCCAGCCCTACACGTTCTTCTGCGCTAAATAGCGTTGATTCTTGCCAGTTGGCAACCTGTAAGACTTTATCCAGCGCGCCGCAGCGTTCAGCCAGCCGTAAACTGTTGGCGTCAACGCAGAAAGCGCAATGGCACACCTGAGAAACGCGGGTCATCAACAGCGCGCGCATCACCGGCGACAGGCGCGCCTTTTTACGCTCCAGAAACCCGACAAACAGCGCCACCAGCCAGAACAGGAACGGCATCCGCCCCCACCAGCGCGTGGGATGCAGCACATCGCCATAATGTTTTTTCTGTGTAGCAACGAGCGGTTGCAAACTGGAAGGGATACGCGTTAACGGTTTTACCCACGACTGAGGATCGTTCAACGGTGGCTCCTGAATACTTTAGATAAAACAAAGATAACGATAGTATGTCATTTTCTGCCGTTAGATATTGATGAATATAATGAAAACCCTCGACGTGGTCGCCGCTATCATTGAACGTGATGGCAAAATTTTACTGGCTCAACGCCCGCAGCATGCGGATCAGTCAGGTATGTGGGAGTTTGCTGGCGGTAAGGTTGAGCCGGGGGAAAGTCAGCCAGAGGCGCTGGTCCGTGAACTGCGTGAAGAGTTGGGCATCGAGGCGGTCATTGGGCGCTACATTGCCAGCCATCAACGCGAGGTTTCAGGCCGACTCATTCACTTACATGCCTGGCATGTACCGTCATATCAGGGGGAGCTGAGAGCGTATGAGCATCAGGATATCGTCTGGTGTTCACCCGAAGAGGCGCTGCGTTATCCGCTGGCGCCTGCCGATATCCCGCTATTAGAAGCGTTTATCCTTTTACGCGACGCCAGACCAGCGGATTCGTGCTGATCGTTTTATCATCACGCTGGCACTGAAGCAAAACGCCATCCGCTTTAATCACCGCCCCTTCTGAGTAGTTTTGATCCTGATAAATACAGCACTGACTACAGGGTTGCGCCCGCTGACCGCTGGAACTGAACACTTCCGGCGGGACATTCACCTGCACGTCCGGGCGATAGAGCTGATTTGCCAGCGTCGCGCTGGACACCAGTGCCAACGCTCCTGCCATGATTATACGGCGCATATTCTTTCCTTTTTGACTGACAGTTATGCTCAGTATAACGGTATAAACCGGCAGAAACTTTAGCCCTTGCCATCATCGCTTTTGGTTATGACCCACGCCGCAATATTAATTTACTTAGCGCGGTTAATTTTTTCTTGCGTCCCGTCACACTGCTGATGTTATAGTCAAAAACTGCAAAACACTTAACACAAAAATCAAAAATATAACCATATCAATACATAAGAGGTACTTATATCTATGGATCAGACATGTTCTCTGGAGTCATTCCTTAACCATGTGCAAAAGCGCGACCCGAATCAGACCGAGTTCGCGCAAGCCGTTCGTGAGGTAATGACGACACTGTGGCCCTTCCTCGAGCAAAACCCGCGTTATCGTCAGATGTCGTTGCTGGAACGTCTGGTTGAACCGGAGCGCGTGATCCAGTTCCGCGTCGTCTGGCTGGACGATCGCAATCAGGTGCAGGTCAACCGCGCGTGGCGCGTGCAGTTTAGCTCCGCCATTGGCCCATACAAAGGCGGGATGCGTTTCCACCCTTCCGTGAACCTGTCGATCCTGAAATTCCTTGGCTTCGAGCAAACATTTAAAAACGCCCTCACCACGCTGCCAATGGGCGGGGGTAAAGGCGGGAGCGATTTCGATCCGAAAGGTAAAAGCGAAGGCGAAATCATGCGTTTCTGCCAGGCGCTGATGACCGAACTGTTCCGCCATTTAGGGCCCGATACCGATGTTCCGGCGGGCGATATCGGCGTAGGCGGTCGTGAAGTCGGCTTTATGGCCGGGATGATGAAAAAACTGTCCAACAACAGCGCCTGCGTCTTTACCGGTAAAGGTCTCTCTTTCGGCGGCAGCCTGATTCGCCCGGAAGCTACCGGCTACGGTCTGGTGTACTTCACCGAAGCGATGCTCAAACGCCATGGCCTGGGCTTTGAAGGCATGCGCGTGGCCGTCTCTGGTTCCGGTAACGTGGCGCAATTCGCCATTGAGAAAGCCATGGAGTTTGGCGCGCGAGTAGTCACCGCCTCCGATTCCAGCGGAACCGTGGTCGACGAAAGCGGATTTACCAAAGAAAAACTGGCGCGTCTGTGCGCGATCAAAGACAGCCGCGACGGCCGCGTGGCGGATTACGCCCGCGAATTTGACCTGACCTATCTGGAAGGCCAACAGCCGTGGTCGGTTCCGGTTGATATCGCCCTGCCGTGCGCCACCCAGAACGAACTTGATGTCGATGCGGCACGCGTGCTGATCGCCAACGGCGTGAAGGCTGTCGCCGAAGGGGCAAACATGCCTACCACCATCGAGGCCACCGATCTGTTCCTGGAAGCGGGTGTATTGTTCGCGCCGGGTAAAGCGGCCAACGCGGGAGGCGTAGCGACATCCGGTCTGGAAATGGCGCAGAACGCCGCGCGTCTGGGCTGGAAAGCGGAGAAAGTGGATGCGCGCCTGCACCACATCATGCTGGATATTCACCATGCCTGCGTCGAGTACGGCGGCGAAAGCAAGCAAACCAACTACGTACGTGGCGCCAACATCGCGGGATTCGTGAAAGTTGCCGACGCGATGTTGGGCCAGGGTGTGATTTAATTCAGATCTGTTGTTCCCGTAGGCTTGATGCGGCACACGTGCCTTATCCAGCCTAAGAGCGCATTACAGGCCCGCCTCTTCAGATGGCGGGCTTTTTTTCGCCGTGCGTTTCCGCGGCGCGCTCTTTTTCTTGTCACCACCACTACTACCCGGTGCGGCAATACCACGGAAGCGTCGTACCGGCGTGCTGCGCGCCTGATCGATAAGTTGATACAGCGTCCCCACCAACGGCTGCATGAAATCCTGATATCGACACTGTTTTTCGCTGATTTGGGTCAGGATAGATTCCCAGTGCGCAGTCATATCCGGACGCGTCGCCATTTCAGGCAGCGAATGAAACAGCGCTTTTCCGGCATCGGTAGAATGGATATAGCGCCCCTTCTTCACCAGGAAACCACGCTTAAACAGCAGCTCGATAATCCCGGCGCGCGTCGCTTCCGTTCCCAGTCCGTCCGTTGCGCGCAGGATCTTTTTCAGATCTTTATCCTGCACAAAGCGCGCGATTCCGGTCATCGCTGACAGCAGCGTGGCATCGGTAAAGTGCCGCGGAGGTTGGGTCTGTCGTTCAACCACTTCGCCTTTTTCGCACAGCAGTTCGTCGTCTTTTGCCACCACCGGCAGCGGCGTCCCGTCGTTATCTTCGTCGCGCTCTTTGTTGCCAAGCAGCGTACGCCATCCAGCCTCCGCCAGAAAACGGGCTTTGGCGACAAACTTACCTTTCGCGATGTCCAGCTCAATAACGCACTTCCTGAATACCGCATCCGCGCAAAATTGCATCAGATATTGACGGGCAATCAGGTTGTATATCTTCGCTTCATTATCGTTCAGGTTGATGGACGAACTGCGCGCGGTTGGAATGATGGCGTGGTGCGCATCCACTTTTTTATCATCCCAACAGCGGTTTCGCGTATCGGGATTGACCGCCGGTTGCGGAAGCAGATCCGGCGCATGGACGCTAATCGCGTTCAGCACCGCGTGACGTCCGGCAAAGTGTTCTTCCGGCAGATAACGGCTATCCGAACGCGGATAGGTGATCAGTTTATGGGTTTCATACAGCTTCTGGCAGATATCCAGAACGTTTTGCGCACTTAAGCCAAAGCGTTTCGCCGCTTCAATCTGCAACGCCGACAGCGAAAACGGCAGCGGCGCGGATTCTGATTCCCGTTTATCGTTATAGCTGGTGACGATCGCCGGCTGACCGTTAATGCGGTTTACCACGTGTTCAGCCAGCGTGCGGTTTAGCAAGCGCCCTTCTTCATCCTGATACGGCTCACACGCTTCGCTCGGCTGCCAGATAGCGGTAAACCGCTCATCGGCGGGCGTCACGATATGCGCCTTTACCTCGAAGAAGTCTTTGGCAACGAAGTTTTCAATCTCTTCATCGCGACGCACAACCAGTCCGAGCACCGGCGTTTGCACGCGCCCGACCGAAAGTACGCCCTGATAGCCCGCGTTACGCCCCAGAATGGTGTAAGCGCGCGTCATGTTGATACCGTACAGCCAGTCCGCCCGCGCTCGCGCCAGTGCCGACACGCACAGGGGGATGAACTCACTGTTGGCACGCAGACGCTCAATCGCCCGCTCGACGGCCTGCGGGTTGAGGTCGTTAATCAGGCAGCGTTGCACCTGCTGGCGCTTTTCAGGGGCCAGTTGCAGATAATCCAGCACTTCATCCACCAGCAGCTGTCCTTCACGATCGGGGTCACCTGCGTGAATGACTTCACTGGCCTCATGCAAAAATCGCTTAATAACGTTGAGCTGTTTGGTCACCGAGGGACGCGGCTGCAGTTGCCACTTTTCCGGGACAATCGGCAGATCAACCAGACTCCAGCGAGCATAACGACTGTCATAGGCATCTGGCTGCGCCTGCTCAAGCAGGTGACCAATACACCAGGTCACCACTTGCCCGTTTCCGCATTCGATAAAACCGTCACCTTTGCGATGCGGCTTCGGCAGCACATCGGCGATAGCGCGCGCCAGACTCGGTTTTTCGGCAATAAACAACCGCATCGAGTTAACGGATCTCAACCATGGCGCGACCGCCACGAGCTTCCACTAACTCACCAATCGCGGTGAGGTCGATGCCAAACTGCGCCGCTGACGCTTTAACTTCGGCTTCAGCTTCCGGCGTTACCGCTAACAGCAGACCACCGGAAGTTTGCGGATCGCAGAGCAGATCGCGAACCGACTGCGGCATTTCACCCATCAGGTGTCCGTAGCTGGCAAAGTTACGCTGGGTACCGCCCGGCACCGCGCCCTGCGCGATGTATTCTTCAACACCTGGCAGCTTAGGAATAGCCTGGTAGACGATCTGCGCCTGAACGCCGGCCCCCTGACACATCTCGCTCAGATGCCCCAGCAGCCCAAAACCGGTAACGTCGGTCATGGCTTTCACGCCGTCGATATCGGCAAATGCCGCCCCGGCAATGTTCATCCGGCACATCACTTCCGTCGCCAGCCCTTTGTGCTCGTCCTTCAGCAGCGATTTTTTTTCTGCGGTGGTCAGGACACCAATACCCAGAGGCTTGGTCAAAAACAGCTTGCATCCCGCCTCGGCGGTGCTGTTTTTCTTCACGCGTTCAGTTGGAACAACGCCGGTTACCGCAAGACCAAAGATAGGCTCAGGGGCATCGATAGAGTGCCCCCCCGCCAGCGCGATACCCGCCTGACGGCAGGCAAAGCGTCCGCCTTCGGTTACTTCGCGGGCGATTTCCGGCGCCAGCTTATCAAGCGGCCAGCCCAGGATAGCAATTGCCATAATCGGTTTGCCGCCCATGGCGAAAATATCGCTGATGGCGTTGGTGGCGGCGATGCGGCCAAAATCAAACGGATTATCGACAATCGGCATAAAGAAATCGGTGGTGCTGATTACGCTGGTGCCGTTCCCCAGATCGTATACAGCCGCGTCGTCGCGGGTTTCATTACCCACCAGTAAGTTTGGATCAACAAACTTCGCCTGCTCGCTGTGCAGGATGGTTTCCAGCACTTTCGGGGAAATTTTACAACCGCAACCGGCTCCGTGGCTGTATTGCGTTAAACGAATAGCTTGCTCGCTCATGGACATCTCCTGTCATTGCAATCCGGATATGGTAGCGCTCATTCCATGATGTGGTAAGAGTGACTGTCTGAATTCGGGTGCCTTTGCTCATAATCCAGACAGTTTTGCCGTTGATATCAGAAATAACGGACGAATGCGCTCGGATCGGCAAGGGTAATCGTCGTGGAAGCTTTCAACTGTGGTGTGCCCAGATAGAGAAAACCGACGATTTTATCCTGTGGGCGACAGTCAAACGCTTCGCGGACGACCTCACTTTCGGTTAATGCGCCACTGCGCCAGATACCGCCAAAGCCCTGGGCAATGGCAGCCATCTGCATGGCCATCACCGCACAACCGGCAGACATTTCCTGTTCCCATAGCGGAACCTTGTCGTTTGCTTCACATTTCGCTACCACGGTAATAATCAGCGGTGCGCGAAACGGCGCGCTGCGCGCTTTTTCCTGGGCCTTCTCATCGCTGCCAGATGCAATAGCGCCTTTTTCAAGCACGGCGGCAAAGCGTTCACGCCCTTCGCCCTCAATGACAAAGAATTGCCACGGTTGCAGCGTTTTGTGGTCCGGCGCGCGCATTCCCGCACGCAGAATATTTTGCAGTTGCTCTCCTGCCGGGGCCGGTTCGACGAGACGAGAGGCGCTACGACGGGTCATAAGTAATTCAAGTGCATCCATTTGCTTAACTCCAACAATGAAATTTGTTCACAAAATTAACACGTGAGCGGATTTTGTTACAGCACAGGCGGTGATTCCTGCTGACAAGTGCCTGTCGGGTCATTACGATAGCCTCATCTTATCGCCTTTCTCCGGGATTTCGGGGTGGCGTGTTGTTAATTGGTAGGGAGAATACATGCGAACCCTGTGGCGATTTATTGCCGGATTTTTTAAATGGACATGGCGATTACTCAATTTCGTCCGTGAATTTGTGCTTAACCTGTTCTTCATCTTTTTGGTGCTGGTTGGCGTGGGCATCTGGATGCAGGTCAGCAGCAGCAACACCAGCGAACACGCTGAGCGAGGCGCGTTGCTGCTCGATATCTCTGGGGTGATTGTCGATAAGCCTTCGAGCACCAGTCGTTTAAGCGTTATTGGCCGTCAGCTGTTTGGCGCCAGTTCCGATCGTCTGCAGGAAAACTCTCTGTTTGATATCGTGAATACGATTCGCCAGGCAAAAGATGATCGCAACATCACCGGCATCGTGATGGATCTGAAAAATTTTGCCGGGGCAGACCAGCCTTCCATGCAGTATATCGGCAAAGCACTGCGGGAATTCCGCGACAGCGGTAAACCGGTCTTTGCCGTGGGCGATAACTTCAGCCAGGGGCAGTATTACCTCGCCAGTTTTGCTAACAAAATTTACCTCTCTCCGCAGGGTTCCGTTGATCTGCACGGCTTTGCCACCAACGGTCTGTACTACAAGTCCCTGCTCGATAAGCTGAAAGTTTCCACGCACGTGTTCCGCGTCGGGACCTATAAGTCTGCCGTAGAACCGTTTATCCGCGATGATATGTCTCCTGCCGCGCGTGAAGCCGACAGTCGCTGGATCGGCGAGCTGTGGCAGAACTATCTCGACACGGTCGCCGCCAACCGCCAGATCCCAGCTCAGCAGGTGTTCCCTGGCGCACAGGCGATGCTGGACGGTTTGACGAAGGTCGATGGAGATACGGCGAAATATGCGCTCGACAACAAACTGGTGGATGCACTCGCCTCCAGCGCCGAAGTCGAAAAAATGCTGACCAAACAGTTTGGCTGGAGCAAAGCGGATAAAAACTATCGCGCCGTCAGCTATTACGATTATTCGCTGAAAACACCGGCGGATACCGGAGACAGCATTGGCGTTATCTTCGCGAACGGAGCGATTATGGACGGTGAAGAAACCCCAGGAAATGTGGGGGGCGACACCACTGCCGCACAAATCCGCGAAGCGCGTCTCGATCCGAAAGTGAAAGCTATTGTACTGCGCGTGAACAGTCCTGGCGGCAGCGTCAGCGCCTCGGAAGTCATTCGTGCTGAGCTGGCTGCGGCAAAAGCGGCGGGTAAACCGGTTGTCGTGTCCATGGGCGGCATGGCGGCCTCCGGTGGCTACTGGATCTCCACCCCAGCCAGTTACATTGTGGCAAACCCCAGCACGTTAACCGGTTCAATCGGGATCTTTGGTGTGATCAACACCGTAGAAAACAGCCTGGATTCCATTGGTGTACATACCGATGGCGTGGCCACTTCCCCGCTGGCGGATATCTCCATCACCAAAGCGTTACCGCCTGAAGTGCAGCAAATGATGCAATTGAGCATTGAAAATGGCTATAAGCGCTTTATCACGCTGGTCGCGGATGCACGTAAGACAACCCCTGAGCAGATTGACAAAATCGCGCAGGGTCACGTCTGGACCGGTCAGGATGCGAAAGCCAACGGACTGGTAGACAGCCTCGGTGATTTTGACGACGCCATCGCGAAAGCGGCTGAGCTTGCCAAGCTGAAACAGTGGCACATTGCGTATTATCAGGATGAACCGACATTCGTCGATATGGTAATGGACAGCATGTCAGGCTCCGTTCGCGCCATGCTGCCCGAAGCTATTCAGGCCATGCTTCCGGCACCGCTTGCTTCTGCGGCCAGTGCAGTTAAAGCGGAAAGCGATAAGCTGGCCGCGTTTAACGATCCGCAAAACCGATATGCGTTTTGCCTGACCTGCGCCAACGTTCGCTAACAATTGCCCCCTCTTCGGGATGAAGAGGGGTTTTCATTGAGACAGAAGAAAAGTCATGCAAAAGAAATCGATTTACGTTGCCTATACCGGCGGTACCATTGGTATGCAGCGCTCAGAACAGGGTTATATTCCTGTTTCTGGTCATCTCCAGCGTCAACTGGCATTGATGCCTGAATTCCACCGCCCGGAGATGCCAGACTTCACCATCCACGAATACGTCCCGTTGATGGATTCCTCCGACATGACGCCGGAAGACTGGCAGCATATTGCGGAAGACATTAAAGCGCACTACGACGATTACGATGGTTTTGTCATTCTGCACGGCACCGACACCATGGCGTTTACGGCTTCGGCGCTCTCTTTTATGTTGGAGAATCTGGGTAAACCGGTCATTGTGACAGGGTCACAAATTCCGCTGGCAGAGCTACGTTCAGACGGGCAAATCAATCTGCTCAATGCGCTGTACGTTGCGGCAAATTACCCGATCAATGAAGTAACCCTGTTTTTCAACAATCGACTGTTTCGCGGCAACCGTACCACTAAAGCGCACGCCGATGGCTTTGACGCCTTTGCCTCACCCAACCTTGCGCCGCTACTGGAAGCCGGGATCCACATCCGTCGACTGGGAACACCGCCAGCACCGCACGGCGCAGGTGAACTGATTGTTCATCCTATTACTCCACAACCGATTGGCGTAGTCACCATTTACCCAGGTATCTCCGCTGATGTGGTGCGTAACTTCCTGCGCCAGCCGGTAAAAGCGTTAATTTTGCGCTCCTACGGCGTGGGCAATGCACCGCAAAATAAAGAGTTTCTGCAAGAACTTGAAGATGCGAGCTCACGTGGCATTGTTGTGGTGAACCTGACCCAGTGTATGTCCGGCAAGGTAAACATGGGTGGCTATGCGACGGGTAATGCCCTCGCCCACGCTGGCGTGATTGGCGGCGCGGATATGACCGTCGAAGCCACGCTCACCAAATTGCACTATTTACTCAGTCAGGGACTGGATGTGCAGAGCATTCGTGAAGCTATGACGCAAAATCTGCGCGGCGAGCTCACCCCGGACGAATAAAGGAGTCTATGCCCATGGCCCGAGCCTTACTGTTGGTCGATTTACAAAATGACTTTTGTGCCGGCGGCGCTCTCGCTGTTCCGCAAGGCGACAGCACAATCGAGATTGCCAACCGTCTGATTGACTGGTGCGCCCTACGCGGCGACACGGTTGTTGCCAGTCTGGACTGGCATCCGGCTAATCACGGTAGTTTTGCCAGCCAGCATCAGGTCGCCCCCTACAGTCAGGGACAACTGGATGGTCTGGCGCAAACGTTCTGGCCCGATCATTGCGTGCAAAACAGCGAAGGAGCGGCCCTGCATCCGCTGCTGAACCAGCGTGCGATAGCGAAAACCTTCACCAAGGGCGAGAACCTGCTGGTCGACAGTTACAGTGCGTTTTTTGATAACGGTCGTCGTCAGGCAACCGCGCTGAACGCCTGGCTGCTCGAACACCGTATTGCTGAGCTTATTATCATGGGTCTGGCTAGCGACTATTGCGTTAAATTCACCGTTCTGGATGCGCTCGATCTTGGTTATACCGTCAGCGTTATTACCGACGGCTGCCGTGGCGTCAATATTCAACCCCAGGACAGTGCAGAGGCGTTTATGGAAATGGCCGCAGCGGGCGCAACGCTGTATACGCTTGATGACTGGCTGGAAACCCATCGCTAATTGATGTCGACAGGATCCCCCCTGTCGGCACGTTATCTCAAGCCAGTGTCGAAATCTCTTCCAGCGAAACTTTGCGTGTTTCGATGCCAAAGCAAAAAAGAATCAGCGCGCACAGCACCAGCATTATGCCTAGCACGATAAAGACCGTAATCGAGCCGTAGCGGGTCAACAAGATAGCGACGCCATAGGGCGTAAATACTGCGACAATTCTTCCCACGGCATTCACAAAGCCCGATCCCCGCAATCTAAGGTGTGTGGGCCACAGTTCGGGGACATATACCGCAGAGGCAAAGCACACGTACATATACAAAAAAAAGATCATCACCAGCCCGTAGCTCAAAATAGCCCACTCTTCGGTTTGAATCGAATAGAAATATCCGAGCAGCGCGATAATAACCAACAAGAATGAACCAAACAATCGACGTGGAAAACGATCAATAATCAGTGTGGCAATAAATATCCCAACGGGTGCGCCAATCATAATTATCGCGGTCATAAAAATAGATTTCGTCACATCGATTCCCGAATTAACAAAAATCGTCGGGATCCATACCGTAATGGTATAGAGCGAAATATTCATCGCGATAAGCACGGTGATTGCCACCAGCGTACAACGCAACATCGGCCCTTTGAACAAGAGCCAAAATGAATCACTTTCCGTGCTTATATCCGCAGTCAGGCAATCGCTATGGCAGGGAGGTAAAGTGATGTTTTTTTCTTTCTGAATTTGCAGTTCCACCTGTAGAAGATGTTTTTCAGCTTCGTTTCTCTTTCCTTTGCCAGCCAGCCAACGAGGAGATTCAATATAATACTTTCCCGACAGATACCATGCTAAGAGCATCGCCATGCCACCGAGTAAAAACATCATCCGCCAGCTTAGAAAGGCGATAATCACAACGCCAATCGCCGCTGAAAGCATCGGCGACCAGTTGCCGACAAACGACAGGCGAGCAGACCACTTCCCACGCACCCCGGGCGGAATAAATTCAGTAAATGAGGCATAGCCCACCATAATCAGCGCTCCCATTCCGCTCCCCATTAGGAAGCGGAAAAAGATAAGCCAATACATGTTAGGCACAAACGTTGCCGCACAGGCAGAGACCCCGACGATCAGCAAATTGAAGCGGAACGCTTTGCGTCGACCAAGATAATCACCAATAAAGCCACCGGTTAGTGAGCCAATAAAATAGCCAAACATCAGAGCCGAGGTAAACGCGGCGTTGAGGTAATTATTTGACCAACCGGTACTGACTAATTTTGCCAACACCACATTCCCGGAATAGCTGAGAAAACCGGTGACTAATAAACTAAAACTGATAATGCCGAAAATACGAAAATGAAATCGAGATAAAGGTAAGCGATCTAATCTTGCACCGATAGGGTCACATTGTTCCATCTGGATGCCTCAAATTAAGCTAAATAGAAAGTATGGCGATCGCGGCAGAAAAAATCTCACCGCGCCATCCATCATCATTAGATTCTTCTGGCATTTTCCAGGTGCAAACTAAAATAATATCGATACGACCCACGTTAAAATTAATATACGAGTTGAATATTATTTTCTTTGCAAAATGCAATCCACTCTGCACCCGGTGCCTTATTGGTTATTAGGTAATTAATATGGCTAAAGTCCACGAGCTGGACGAACGCTTTACGATCGAACTTCGAATGATCAACCAACAGAGCCACCTCGGTCGCCTGGCGGATCATCGTCTTTTTGATTTCCGCTTCCGCTTCGTTAGAGTCAAGCGCTCCGCTCTGCATATCCAGACCTTTGCAGCTCATTACCAGGATATCAACATGATAGCGGCTGATAATCTCCTTGGTGATCCTTCCCTGAAGCGACAGCGTATTCTTATTTAATTCACCGCCAGTAGAAACAACGTTAATTTCTGACTGTGCAAGTTCATGAAAAGCTTCAGCCGAGTTGGTCAGTAGCGTCAGATCGTTTCTTTCCTTCAACAGTTTCAATAATTCCATCGCGGTACTGCTGGCGTCGGCAGCCATGGTGGTCTTATTTTTAATGAACGGTAATGCATTACGGGCAATGATCTGCTTTTCTTCAAAAAAAGATTTTGCACGCTTATAAAAATGGATATTGTCGGACAACGCGGTTGTATTGAGTACAGCACCGCCATATGTTCGGGTCAAAAACCCTTCATCTTCCAGTTTTTCCAGATCGCGGCGAATCGTTTCTTCAGTCACCTGAAAGATCGAACTTAAATTAGATACCGCTACTTTCTTATCATTCACCACCATTTGCTTAATGGCCTGAATCCTGTCTTTTGCCGCCACGATGACACCTCTGTTTGCTGCAAAGTAATAATAAGACCCAAGTATCTCACAGGCCATGTTTATTTTCAAAATAACATGTCTGAATCACAGATTTTAGTGCTATTTTACGCAGAAACAGAGGTGAACCCCATTTGGCTTATTTTGTATCCAACGCCTCAGCCATTCGCCTCATCAATAAAGAATCATCATCGGTCAGGGGAATCGTTAACGCCTGAACATTATCACGGACCTGTTCAGGTGCGGTTGCGCCGCTCAGCAAGGTGATTAAATCGCTTTGCTTTAAAATCCACGCCAGTGCCAGCGCGGGGATTGTGCAGCGGTATTTTTCGCACAACGGCCGCCATTGCTCAAGCATGTCAATCACCCGTAGCATATTGTCTCGTTGGAACCAGACTTTGTTGGCCCGCGCCCCGCCAGGGACATAATCGCGATCAATAGTTCCGGTCAGTAGACCCTGCTCAAGCGGTGAATATACCTGCACCACGATGCCATGCTGCTGACATAACGGCAGCAGTTCAGCTTCCAGTGCCCGGTCAAGGATGCTGTACTTGGCCTGGATGATATCCAGCTCACCGTGTTTGAGATACTCCCTGATATGTTCCGCATCGACGTTAGCCGCACCGATAGAACGAATTTTCCCCTCTTTCTTGAGTGCGTTTAGTGTATCGACGGTTTCCGCAATCGGCGTAAAACAGGGTTCGACCGACTGCCAGTGGGTCATGTAGATATCAATGCTCTCAATACCCAGTCTTTGCAGACTGGCATCCACCTCTTCGCGAATCGACTCGGGTGTGAGATTTTTATACAACTGCCGGTCGCCCACTTTGTTAAACAAACTTCCTGTTCGCTCCCAGACGATGCCGCATTTGGTTTCAACAACGATATCGTTACGCGGCAGTTTTTTCAGCGCCTGCCCGACAATCACTTCACTATTGCCGAAGTTGTAACCTGGCGCGGTATCAATCAAATTAATACCGCAGCGATGCGCCTCAACAATGGTATCAATACAGACCTGCAGATCGAGATCGCCGTTCCACGCCGGACCGCCGCCAATCGCCCATGTGCCTAATCCCATGCGGGAAAGCGTAATATCCGTACTGCCTAAAGGAATCATTTTCATCTGCCGCTATTATCCTTCATATTCATCGAGAAGTTGTTCAACCAGCTTTCTGTTCTTCACACCCGTCGTGGCCCCTACGCTCAAAACCGATATGGCCGCCGTTGCATTAGCAAACAGCGCGCACTCACGCAGTGTTTTGCCTTCAAGCAGCGCGGAAATAAATCCCGAGGCAAAATTGTCTCCCGCGCCGATAGTGTCGATGGCGGTAATTCCCGAAACGGCTGGAACCTCGATTTTCATATCGACACGTTTGATAAAGCAGCCTCTCTTGCCGGTCTTAATCACGACTGTTTTCACGCCGCAGTTCAGGAAACTGTCGGCAATGTCATCCAGCGTCTCTTTCCCGGTGAGCAGTTTGGCCTCCTCAAAATTAGGAAACAGATAATCCACGTAGCTCAATGCCTGTCGAATATCTTTCAGTGTTTCATTAAGCCGCGGTTTGATCATATCCGCACAGATAATTAACCGATGCGCTTTCGCCTGAGCGAAAATTGCCGTCAGTGCATCGCTATCCAGTAACGGACTATTAAAAATACTCGCCAGCGACAGCAGCTTTGCTTGAGAGAAGCGGTCAAAATCAACATCGCTGATATTCAGCTTCCACAGGCTGCCGTTACGGTTAGTCACGAAAGTACGCTCGCCATCGGCGGTGACTAATCCCACGTTAATAGAGGTATCAATTGCGGCATCCTGCTTCAGGCTCTGAATATCTATATTCTCCCGACGACAGTGGTCGAGAATAAAATGACCTGCTGCATCAGCACCTACCCGGCTCATTAACGCTGTACGATGGCCGAGACGAGAAATAATAGTCGCTTCATTAATTGCGTCGCCGCCGGTTGTCATCGCTATTCTTTCTAACGGATAAGAATCAACATCAAAAATATTTTTACTCACCGGCTGTAAGGGAATATCAACAATAGCTGCCCCTATACAAATAACCTCGATATTATCCATGTTGTCATTCCGCTTTACCGTCAGAACCAAACAATTTAATTTTCTCCAGCGCGCGCTCTTTTACCGCTTTGCGAACTTCACGTTCAACGTGCAGGAAGGGCTGATTCTGGTTCTCCTGCACTGCCACCATTGCAGCCTGGCACAGTTCGGTATGAATGTTGATTTTAGAGATACCTAATGAAATGGCTTTTTTGATATCCGCATCGCTGATACCCGACGCACCATGCAACACCAGTGGCACGGATACGGCTTCCCGCACGCGTTTAACCACGTCGAAATTCAGTTTCGGCTCTGAGGTATAGACGCCGTGCTGGTTACCAATCGCCACCGCCAGAGAATCGCAGCCGGTACGCTCGACAAATTCCGCCGCCTGGTTCGGATCGGTATAGTGATAACCCGCCAGCGCTTCTTCGTACACCGTTTCATTGCCCACATGGCCCAGCTCAGCTTCGACCGGCACACCCAGCGGATGGAAAAAATCCACGGCCTCTTTTGTCAGACGAATATTCTCTTCGAAATCAAAGGCAGAGGCATCACGCATCAGCGAATTCATACCATGAGTCCAGGCGTTATGGATAATCTCCATGCTACGTCCGTGATCCCAGTGGGTAATAACTGGAACCGAGGCCTTTTTAGCCATTGAAACCATCATGTGCGAAAAATCTTCGAACGAGGTATTACCCACAAAACCAGTACCGAAAGAGATAATCACCGGCGATTTCGATTCTTCCGCCGCATCAATCACCCCCATTAGCATTTCCGCATTCCACACGTTAAAGTGAGCAATCGCATAATGTTTATTTTGGGCATCATTTTCCCAATATTTAATATCTGCCAGCATAGTTATTTCTCCCTTTTCGATAAATTAATGATTTACTTTAATTACGCCTTTAATAATTTCGCTTTTGTTATTAACGGATTCATCAAACGCGCGCTGAACATCTGCATAATCGTAAATATGCGTCACCATCGATTTCACATCGAACCGACCGGAGGATATGGCTTCAATAGTAACCGGATAGCGGTTGGCGTAACGGAAAACGGTCTGAATAGACACTTCACGGTTAATTTTGAGAAAATTAATTGCGGAATCACCAGGTACTGTACCAACGATCATGATTTTCCCGCCGCGCATCACCAGATACGGCGCCTGCTTAACGGTTATGGCTGAACCGGCAGTTTCGAAAACAATGTCCGCGCCCATATCGCCAGAGAACTGCTGGCAGCGGACAATGGTGTCCTCTTTTGCACCGTTTATAACGGTTGTCGCCCCGAGTTGTTCAGCCATCGCCAGACGTTTTTCCAGCACATCAACCACCGCGATCTCGGTTGCGCCCAAACATTTACACGCCTGCAAAGTCATTAAACCAATACACCCCGCCCCAAGAATGACGATTTTCTTACCCGGTTTAACGTCTGCCAGCATTGCAGCATGCATACCCACCGCCGCTGGCTCCACCAGCGCACCTTCCAGGGTGTCCATGTTATCGGGCAATTTGTAAGTGAAACTCTCCGGATGACACAGATAGTGGGTTAGCGCGCCGCGGTAGTTGGGCTGCGTAGCCATAAAATCGACGTCCGGGCAGATATTATATTTCCCTTCCAGGCAGTAGCGGCAGTGACCGCACGGTACACCGGGTTCAATATTCACCCGATCACCCGGTTTAAATTTGGTTACACGGTTCCCTACCGCCACCACCGTACCGGCGCATTCATGCCCCAAACCAATTTCCTGATTAGGATCTTTCGGCGGAATAAAAGGACCTGATTCAAAACCGTGAACATCTGAACCGCAAATACCAACGTATTCAACTTTGATCAGCACTTCATGCTCATTGGGCACCGGAATATCGGCGGCGATGATTTTCATCGTGCCCGGCGTTTTTAATATCGCTTTCGAGTTTTTCATTTTATTTCCCGTCAATATTATTTGCTGGTAACTGCATCAATCCCGAGACTTTCGACAGAGACGCCTTTGGTTTCAATTCCGATGGTAGCAATGGCAATGGCGACAATAATGGAGACCGCACCTAGCAGTACAAACACCCCTGTCACGCCGTAACCATTAAGTAATACTGCGACTGCATAAGGTGCGGCGATACCACTGACACGCCCGACAGCGTTGGCCAGTCCCGAACCGCGAAGTTTCGCTTCGGTCGGCCATATTTCCGGAACGTATACAGCGGAGGCATAACAAACATACATATAAACAAAAGTAATCAGGAAAAAACCGATTAATGTAATTAGCAGCATACTGGTTTGCAGCGAATAGATATAACCCAGAACAGCAATTAACACTAATAACCCCACCCCCATTGTTTTTCTCGGAATTTTATCCATTACCAGCATGGCGATAAAAATCCCAAATGGCGCACCGAACATGCTCATGGTATTTAAGACAATGGAGTCTTTCAGATTAATACCCTGGGTCATAAATATTGTCGGTAGCCAGTTAATTAAGGTGTACTGAACGACGTTCATGGCAATCAAAACAAAAGAACCCAAAATAACCCGCTTCAGCAATACACCTGTTAATAAAGCGGAGTACGGTACAGAACGAGGTTGTTTGCCATCATCCTTTATCACGACTGGCGGAAGAGGCTTACCGGTCTGTCGAATGACACCTTCTTCAATTGCCCGCATCACCTTTTCGGCTTCCTGGTAGCGCCCGCGAGACTCCAGCCAGCGAGGCGACTCAGGGAAACTGCGCCAGGCAATAACAGTTGCTATGAGCGACAGCACCGCAGGAATCAACAGCTGTACGCGCCAGTTCCATTCCGCGCTGATAAGTGGCGTCAGCCCCATCGCGATCAGTGAACAGAGCGGATAAGACCAGTTGCCGATAAACGAGACCCGACTCGACCAGGTGCCACGATTTCTGCCAGGCATATATTCGGTAAACCCGGCAAATAAGGTGACCAGCAGCGCGCCTAATCCAACTCCCATCACAAAACGACAGGCGATCAGGAAGGTCATATTGGGTGAAAACGCACCAACGATCATAGAAATAATATGAATCGCTTCATACAGAATAAATGCATTTTTACGCCCGATCTTATCGCCAATAATTCCCCCACCAAGCGCACCGAGAAACATTCCAGCCGTCGTAATGGCAGAGAATGTGGCGGTGGTGGAATTATCAGTCCAGCCAAGTTCTTTTAATTGCGCGAGAATTAATCCGCCGACGGCATTACTCCAGCAAACCAGTAATCCGAAGGCAACCATGGCAAACATAGACGTATGCCAGCGACAGTCAGGCAGCCTGTCCAACCTCGCGCCGCAGTGTGGTTTTGCTATCTGTTCCATCCGGGAACCTTCCTTTAATAAATGGGGTTATTCATCAAAGTCGTAGGTCATGATGACCTTAATCGCGGTCTTATCGACCATCGCGTCAAAACCTTCTCGCCATTGCGATAAGCCGATACGGTGAGTGATCATCGGTTTGACTTTTATCGCACCGCTAGCGAGCAGGCGAATAGCATTGCGCCAGGAAGTGGAATCGTAGGCCATATGACCAATGATGCTTTTATTCCACGCAGTGATGTCGTTAATAGAAAAATCGAGAGGTTTGAAGCCCATCCCCACGCGGACGACTTCACCGTTAGGACGCAGCATTTCGATAGATTGTTTCAGGGCAATATTGGCACCAGAACATTCGATGACCAGTCCCAGATTGTCTTTCCCGCAGATCTCCTGACAACGTGCGACCACATCTTCGGTTGAACCGTTGACGACAGCCGTGGCCCCCATTTCTTTGGCTATCGGGAAACGTACCGCGACATCGTCTTCCAGCCCGACCATCACGATATTAACGGCCCCCATAATGCGCGCCATTTGTACCGAAAAAAGTCCCAGCGGGCCGGTACCAAAAACCACCACATCCTGACCCGGAAGAAATTTGGATTGCTGGGCGATAGATTTGTAGGCATTGCAGATGGGATCGAGTACAGCCGCCTCTTCATAATCAACGCCTGTTGGGATTTCCCACAGCGCATGACGGTGAATTTTGAGGATCTCCCCAGGGACCAGACAGTATTTCGAAAACCCCCCTCCCCAGGTATTGTTATCCAGACCTAAATTCACCTTTTCTGTACAACAAAGAAAATCACCTTGTTCGCAAGACGGACAAACGCCGCAGACGTGCCCGCTGTTGTCAGAAACCACTCGCTGACCGACTTTCCAGTCCTTAACCTTATCGCCAACCTGCACAATTTGGCCGGCAAATTCGTGACCACGAATCGAATTGAACTGGTCGGACCCACTGTCGACATTGTAGTGTTTCATGTCCGCGCCGCAGATAGCTGCCGCCTTGATTTCAATCACTACGTCATCCGGGCCGCATATCGGTTCCGGGACATCAATCATCTTGTAGCCGCCAAAGCTCTTGCCAAATCTTGCCAGTGCTTTCATTGAATTTTCCTTTGTGTTTAGTTTTGCATCACCTGGCATCATACTTATCCATATAATTTTTGAGGTCAACACAAAATCTTTAAAACACAGATTATGATCTGCATTTCACAACTTAGATCACAAATAAGTGCCAAAATGAATTGAAAGCCAAAGACACAGCAGCCGCTTGGTTAAAATGACGTGAACACCTTCGCATTTTTCCTGTTATGAAACTGTTAACCTGCAGGTGCTGTTTTTTTCGCCACGCCATTTCCGTGGCGTGTTTGCTTGTTTAAATGTCAAAGAGGAACACCGATGAAACTATTGCCTTTGTTGGCAGCATTACCCCTGCTTTGCGCCAGCGTTGTTTCCGCCAGTTCACTGATGTCAGTTGGCTACTTCAATGGTGGCGGCGACGTCACTGCCGGTCCTGGTGGCGACATCAATAAACTGGATGTTCGTCAGATAACCCATCTCAACTATTCGTTTGGCCTTGTCTACAACAACGAAAAAGACGAGACCAATGACGCCTTAAAAGACGCCAGTAAGCTGCATCAGATTTGGCTTTCACCGAAAGTGCAGGATGATTTACTGAAAATTCCACAGCTGCGTAAACAGAATCCGAACCTGAAAGTATTGCTTTCCGTCGGTGGTTGGGGGGCACGTGGATTCTCAGGCGCGGCGGCAACGAAAGAATCGCGCGCGGTGTTTATTCAGTCTGCTCAGGAGATAATTGCGAAATATGGCCTTGATGGCATCGACCTCGACTGGGAATATCCGGTCAACGGCGCCTGGGGACTGGTCGAAAGTCAACCGGCCGACCGAGCTAACTTTACCGCACTGTTAAAAGAGCTCCGCGCCGCATTGGGGCATAAAAAACTACTGACTATCGCCGTGGGCGCAAATGCGGAAAGCCCGAAAAGCTGGGTGGATGTGAAAGCCATTGCGCCATCGCTCGACTACATAACCCTGATGACCTATGACATGGCTTACGGTACGCAGTATTTCAACTCGAACCTGTACGATTCGACACAATGGCCGACAGTCGCCGCGGCGGATAAGTACAGCGCTGATTTTGTGGTCAACAACTATCTTGCTGCCGGTCTAAAAGCGAGTCAGATGAACCTGGGCATTGGCTTTTATGGTCGCGTACCGAAACGCGCTGTTGAGCCAGGCATTGACTGGAGCAAACCTGACGCACAGAAAAACCCTGTTACCCAGCCCTATTTCGGGCCCGCGCAAATTGAATTGTTCAAATCACTGGGCGTCGATCTGAGCAAAGATACCTATGTGAAGTACAACGACATTGTGGCGAAATTGATCAACGATCCGCAAAAGCGCTTTAGCCAGCATTGGGATGATGAAGCAAAAGTGCCGTGGCTGTCAGTGCAGTCTGTGGAGGGAAAAGCGCTCTTTGCCCTCTCTTATGAAAACCCGCGCTCGGTAGCGATCAAGGCTGACTACATCAAGAGCAAGGGGCTGGGAGGCGCCATGTTCTGGGAATACGGTGCGGATGACCAAAACCAGTTGGCGAAGCAGTTAGCCGATTCGTTAGGCATCAAACACTGATCCCAACGCCTGACACAATAGGTTATGATTATCGCATTCTGCTGCGCCAGCTTTTGGCGCAGCTTTTCATTTTCTACTGGAGGCATGAGCTTTATGGCTTTTATCCCTAAAAATTACGCCCGTCTAGAAGTCGGTTACCGGGAAAAGGCGCTTAAACTCTTCCCCTGGGTCTGCGGACGTTGTTCCCGTGAGTTCGTGTATTCAAATTTGCGTGAATTGACGGTACACCATATCGATCACGATCACTCCAATAACCCGGAAGATGGTAGCAACTGGGAAATGTTGTGCCTGTACTGCCACGATCACGAACATTCCAAATATACGGAAGCGGACCAGTATGGTTCAACGGTGGTTGCAGGCGAAGATGCGCAGAAAGCGGTGGGCGAAGCGAAATATAATCCGTTCGCCGATCTGAAGGCGATGATGAACAAGAAATAACTTCAACTGCGGGCCCGACATAGATGTTTGCCGGGCCTGAGTAATCAGGATTTAAACGTCGCAATGGGTTCGGGCGTAATACCAAACTCCACTTTCAACTGCTGCTTACTCTTCATCACCATCTCACCATTGGTATCAATCGTCATATGCTGCGCGTCAATATTGTTTCGCGCCTGCCACAGCATCACCAGTTGTAAGCAGTTCTCTTTTTGTTCTACCGTTAGCGCCACGCCATCCGGCCATTTTCCGAGTTCAACGGCAGTTGATAAGCGCTGATAAACTTCCGGCGTCATGCTGTTGATCATCTCATCAAGATTCATGTTAAATCCACTCTCCGTAGAATAATTTGCTGAATCGTTTCTTCAGCCTTTGGTCTGCTCACCGTTTTCACCATCGGTGAAGTTCAAAGAGGCTGAGTTAACGCAGTAACGTTCACCGGTAGGTTGCGGACCATCCGGGAAAACGTGCCCCAGATGCGCATCACAGTTACCACAGCGGATTTCAATGCGCTGCATACCGTGTGAAGTATCTTTAATGTAACGGATAGACTCTGCGCTGACAGGCTCGTAAAAGCTAGGCCAGCCGCAGCCAGAGTCATATTTTGTCTCGGAACGAAATAGCGGTTTGTCGCAGACCAAACAGTGGTAGATGCCGTCACGCTTGTTGTGCAGCAAACGCCCGGTAAATGGTGGTTCTGTCCCGTGATTCTGCGTCACGTAGAACTGCATTTCGGTTAAATTTTTTTTTAGTTCTTCTGGAGAAGGTTGATTAGCCATTTGCTCACATCTCGCTTTATCTAAACTCACATCGCGAGACAGATTCTAACAAAACATTAACACCAGAGTGCGAACTTTTGTTCTAAACTTGATCCGTGCGAAATGGCAGCCTGCAATTCGTGATCACAATCACATTTTTATCTTGATTGCCCTTTAAAATTCGGGCCGCCGACCCCATGTGGTTTCAAGCCCAAAGGAAGAGTGAGGCGAGTCAGTTGCGCAAAGCTTAAGCAGCAGATTGATTTGTCGCAATGATTGACACGATTCCGCTTGACGCTGCGTAAGGTTTTTGTAATTTTACAGGCAACCTTTTATTCACTAACAAATAGCTGGTGGAATATATGACTATCAAAGTAGGTATCAACGGTTTTGGCCGTATCGGTCGCATTGTTTTCCGTGCTGCTCAAGAACGCTCTGACATCGAGATCGTTGCAATCAACGACCTGTTAGACGCTGACTACATGGCTTACATGCTGAAATATGACTCCACTCACGGCCGTTTCAACGGTACCGTTGAAGTGAAAGACGGTCATCTGATCGTGAACGGTAAAAAAATCCGTGTTACCGCTGAACGTGATCCGGCTAACCTGAAATGGGACGAAGTTGGTGTTGACGTAGTAGCTGAAGCTACTGGCCTGTTCCTGACAGATGAAACCGCTCGTAAGCACATCACTGCTGGCGCGAAAAAAGTGGTTCTGACTGGTCCGTCCAAAGATAACACTCCGATGTTTGTTAAAGGCGCTAACTTTGACAAATACGAAGGTCAGGACATCGTTTCTAACGCTTCCTGCACCACTAACTGCCTGGCTCCGCTGGCTAAAGTTATCAACGACAACTTCGGCATCATCGAAGGTCTGATGACTACTGTTCACGCGACCACCGCTACTCAGAAAACCGTTGATGGCCCGTCTCACAAAGACTGGCGCGGCGGCCGCGGCGCATCCCAGAACATCATCCCGTCCTCTACCGGTGCTGCTAAAGCTGTAGGTAAAGTACTGCCAGAACTGAACGGCAAACTGACTGGTATGGCGTTCCGCGTTCCTACCCCGAACGTATCTGTTGTTGACCTGACCGTTCGTCTGGAAAAAGCTGCTTCTTACGAAGAAATTAAGAAAGCAATCAAAGCTGCTTCCGAAGGCCCGATGAAAGGCGTTCTGGGTTACACCGAAGACGACGTAGTATCTACCGATTTCAACGGTGAAGTTTGCACTTCCGTGTTCGATGCTAAAGCTGGTATCGCACTGAACGACAACTTCGTGAAACTGGTATCCTGGTACGACAACGAAACCGGCTACTCCAACAAAGTTCTGGACCTGATTGCTCACATCTCCAAATAAGTTGAGATGAAACAGTAATCTGTAAGAGCGACTCAGGTCGCTCTTTTTTTTGCCTGAAGATACCCGTCATACTTCAAGTTACCGGTGTGTTGGCAATGCTCTCTCACCCGAATCACTTACTTCTGTAAGCTCATCGGGATCGTTCACTTGCCGCCGTCCTGCAACTCGAATTATTTAGGGTAAAAAAAAGGATTGCATAATGATTAATAAAATTTTTGCACTTCCGGTAATCGAACAAATTACCCCGGTCCTCTCCCGCCGCCAGCTTGATGAACTTGAGATTCTTGTGGTCGATCATCCACAGGTTAAAGCATCTTTCGCACTGCAGGGCGCACATCTTCTTTCCTGGAAACCCAACGGCGAAGAGGAAGTCCTGTGGCTAAGTAACAATACCCCGTTTAAAACCGGCGTAGCGCTGCGTGGCGGCGTACCAATTTGCTGGCCGTGGTTTGGTCCGGCTGCTCAGCAGGGCCTGCCTTCTCATGGTTTTGCCCGCAACCTGCCATGGACGCTGAAAGCGCACAACGAAGACGACAATGGCGTGGCGCTAACGTTTGAATTGCAAAGCAACGCTGAAACGCGTCAGCTATGGCCGCACGAGTTCTGCCTGCTGGCCCGTTTCAAAGTAGGTGCCACCTGTGAAATGGAACTGGAAGCCCACGGTGAATTTGAAACCACCTCTGCGCTGCATACCTATTTCAACGTCGGTGACATTGCGGCAGTAAAAGTCAGTGGACTTGGCGATCGCCTGATCGACAAAGTGAATGATGCTAAAGAAGATGTGCTGGCTGATGGTATCCAGACCTTCCCGGACCGCACCGATCGTGTCTATCTGAATCCGCAAGCGTGCAGCGTTATCCATGATGATGCGCTCAACCGCAATATCGACGTCGTCCATCATCACCATCTGAATGTCGTGGGCTGGAACCCGGGTCCGGCGCTGTCCGTTAGCATGGGCGACATGCCGGATGACGGCTATAAAACGTTTGTTTGCGTAGAGACGGCTTACGCGACCGCGCCGCAGAAAACCCGCGAAGAAAAACCATCACGCCTGGCACAAACTATCCGCGTTGCTAAACGCTAAAATTGTGTCTGTAGCCTGACGGAGCTTGCGCCTTATCCGGCCTACCAAACATTGCGTTGGCCGGATAAGAAGCGTGAGCATCGCCATTCGGCAAATCAGGCCATATCCAGCGCCGTTTTACCCTTTGGCGCTGGATATGCCTTATCTAACTGCTTCAGCTCATCAACTGAGAGCGTTATCTCCAGCGCGGCGGCATTTTGTTCGACATGCGCTACGCTTGCCGCTTTTGGAATCGCCATCACGCCCGGCAGACGAATCACCCATGCCAGCAAAATCTGCGCAGCACTAACATTGTGCGCGTGCGCGATGTCGTTCACCACAGAGTGAGAAAGCAAGTCACCGCGCAATCGCCCCGCCTGAGCCAACGGACTGTAAGCCATGACCGGCATCTGCTGCTGCTGGCACCACGGCAGTAAATCATATTCAATACCGCGCGATGCTAAATGATAAAGCACTTGGTTAGTGGCACATTCCCGCCCACCCGTGACTTGCCATAACGCCTGCATGTCATCGTAATCGAGATTAGAGACGCCCCAGCGGCGGATTTTCCCCTGCGCAATGAGTGCTTCCATGGCATCAACGGTCTCAGCAAATGAAAAACTGCCCGTCCAGTGGAGCAAATAGAGATCCAGATAATCGGTTTTTAGTCGACGCAGGCTCGCTTCACAGGCGGCAATGGCTTTCTGACCACCGGCATTCCAGGGGTATACTTTCGAGACTAAAAAAGCGCTATCACGACGCCCGGTTAATGCTTCACCCACTACCTCTTCCGCTGCACCATCTGCATACATTTCGGCGGTATCGATCAGCCGCAGACCGAGATCGAGACCAGCCCGCAGCGCTGAAACCTCTTCCCGGCGTCGGCCAGGATCCTCGCCCATGTACCATGTTCCCTGCCCAATAGCAGGCAGCGATACCTGCTTTGTAAACATCACCTGTTTCGCTGTCATCGCACCCTCCTGTGTTAATGCACCACAGTAAAGCAAAACAACTGGCATGTGTCCTGTTAGGGTGCACAAATTGCACCTTCTAAGATTGGAAGTTGACCGCTATGGCAACGGCAATAAAAAACCCGGGAACAAACAATGCGCCCGGGCCAAATGACAGAAAATCTAAACTGCACTGCGGTTATTTTAAGCGACCTAAATATTTCCCCTCTTTCATCGCGTTAATTTTCCCGTTTTTATAGACGATGACGGAAATCAAGCCCGCGCTATAAGACTGAGCGTCTGCATTGTTCTCATCATTTGCCGCAGCTTTGCCATTAATATAAGCAATACCATCAGCGCCACGTTTAAAGTCTACGCCCAGTTTATTCACATGTACGGGTGTGATTTTACTGGCGTGCACCGGAGCATTAGCATCGCTGACCATCGTTTTATGTTCATGCTGTAACTGCTGACGGTAAGCCTCGCTGATGGCATAGGCTGGTGCAGCAGCAGATGTTGCGACCAGTGCAGCGATAATTATTAATTTCTTCATAAGTTACACCTTAATAATTATTGTGTTTGTGGTGATGACTGGAATTAGTATCATTTGAGTTATATACGTTTTGCGCGTTCTCCATAGCTTGTTTTTCAGCTACGGCATTGATTGTCGCCTGACGGTTTTGCTCAGCGATATAGCAGGCATCGCGGCTCACGCCCTTGCTTTCGCAAGCACTCATGCGTGAAGCCTCGGTGGAACATCCCGTCAGAATCCCACCCATCACTGCTATCATGATTAACTTTTTCATTATCTCTACCAGGTTTATTCGCAAGAAAACCACATGACATTTAATATCTGAGCCATGCAGCGTTACTGTCTTTACTTATTAAGTTGGAGTAATATCTGCAATCGTTTATTTAATGTCAATTTTAATTTTTTCAGATAAATACCTAAAAGATGTAAAATAAAAATTAACTTAATGAGTTTCTTTTTTTCAAATGAAAGTTAACTTTCATCGTTACATAAAAAATAATAAAATAGTTATCTTGCTATTTTTAGTGGCGAGAGTTTCACGATGAAGTTATACCGTGATTATAAAATAGAATATTATCAATATATTGCATAACCAGAAATCACTCTCCCAGAACAATGATTCGTGAAACTGTACAGATACTCTTCCATTCACAAACGAATAGATTTCAGTCTCATCAAACAACAGGTTTAATTTTGGTAATTGCGGCAGGAAAAATACGTTAACTATTTGTTGCGGCCGATGTAATGCCAAAACAGCACAAAAAATCAAATCACATGTTTTGGATCAATATTCATCTCTGATATGCACAAAAAAGCCCGCATCTCTGCGGGCTAGTGTTTGACACGCAGTGGCATCAGAACTTGTAGGTAACACCCGTTGAAATCAGACCCGTCCAGGATTTGTCCACCATCGGGCTGTCTGTCACTTCATCAGACAGGCGGGTATAACGCGCAGTACCGTATACGCTCCAGTTGCCCAGGAAGTTATAGTTTGCGCTGAGCTCCAGATACGGGTTCCAGGAGCTTTCAGGATCGTAGCTACGCAAGCCGCTACGGGCAGATTCATGGCGTGAAACACCATAATAGTATTCATTCTGGTTTTCACTGTTCCACTCGACACCAATCCCCGGAGTCAACGTCAAACCGCCATTGGTATAGCGGTATAACCACGCCAGATCCCATACAATACCATTGCTGTTATCCAGCGTGTCCCCTGCAAGGCTGGTACGCAGGAAACCGTATTGCGTGTTGTGAATGTAAGAAAGGCCAGCCATCATGGTGCTCTTACGTTTATCCAGACTACGCAGACGGTTGTCGTCGCTGTCACCCGGTTTGAAGTACATTGGCGACCAATAGGCCATCACCGACAGCTTATCGATATCGTCATTCCACAGGTAGTAACCACCGCCCAGACCACGGAACCAGAAGTTATCGCTTTCATAACTCACAACCGGGACCGGGTAAACGTCACTGTCGTAATCTTTGTAAGGGTGCTCAACCACACCAACGCCTGCGCCCAGCGTCAGGTTGCTCTCTGCCTGTGCGACGTTAGCGGAAGTGGCAATAAGCACGCTAAGTGCCAGAAGTTTGAGTTTGGTCACAGTCAATAATTCCTTATTTAAATGTGTAGCGGTCAAAGTTTAACCGTTAATACGCTTCAGCCCAACTATTTTACGGATTCACCCCAGAATGTAACCCCCTAATTTCTCAGCGAGTGATGACATTTTGCTTGCAGGACAGTGAACACTGCATGAATCCTGCCCCATTTATTTACAAAAGATGTGCTTTTTTTGCTGATGAGTTATTGATATGCCATTGAAATTCATTTGCGCACACAGGCAAGTTTTGCAAATGCCATCTACGCTTAATTTTAGAAGGTGTATCACCGAATACGTTGATCTCCTGACCACCACAATGGCATGAGAGTTGCTTATTTCTTCAGCAGCGACGTCGTTCAGTTTACCTCTTCAGGGGCCTCTACTATTCATATGAACGGCTCTTAACATGTGCTAAAAAAACGAAAGGACGGCATACCATGAATATATTCGATCACTATCGCCAGCGTTATGAAGCTGCCAAGGACGAAGAGTTCACGCTGCAGGAGTTTCTTACCACTTGTCGGCAAGATCGCAGCGCTTATGCCAATGCGGCAGAGCGGCTATTAATGGCTATTGGTGAGCCTGTCATGGTCGACACTGCCCACGAACCTCGTCTTTCTCGACTCTTTTCGAATCGGGTGATCGCACGATACCCCGCTTTTGAAGAGTTTTATGGCATGGAAGAGGCCATTGAGCAGATTGTTTCTTATTTGAAGCATGCGGCTCAGGGTCTGGAAGAGAAGAAGCAGATTCTGTATCTGCTGGGGCCTGTGGGAGGGGGGAAATCATCTCTTGCTGAGCGGCTGAAGTCGCTGATGCAGCGAGTACCGATTTATGTCCTGAGCGCCAACGGCGAGCGTAGCCCGGTAAACGATCATCCGTTATGCCTGTTTAACCCACAGGAAGACGCGCAGATCCTGGAAAAAGAGTATGGGATCCCGCGTCGTTATCTCGGTACGATCATGTCGCCCTGGGCTGCAAAACGTCTGCATGATTTTGGCGGGGACATTACAAAATTCCGCGTTGTCAAAGTCTGGCCGTCTATTCTGGAGCAGATCGCTATCGCCAAAACGGAACCTGGTGATGAAAACAACCAGGATATCTCTGCGCTGGTCGGGAAAGTGGATATTCGTAAACTCGAACACCACGCCCAGAACGATCCTGATGCCTACGGTTATTCGGGCGCACTGTGCCGCTCAAACCAGGGGATTATGGAGTTCGTTGAGATGTTTAAAGCACCGATTAAAGTGCTGCATCCTCTGCTGACCGCAACCCAGGAAGGAAACTACAACGGGACAGAAGGTATCTCTGCCCTGCCGTTTAACGGAATTATTCTTGCCCACTCGAACGAGTCCGAATGGGTGACGTTCCGTAATAATAAAAACAATGAGGCGTTCCTTGACCGTGTTTACATCGTCAAAGTGCCTTATTGCCTGCGGATCTCCGAAGAGATCAAAATTTACGAAAAACTGCTTAACCACAGTGAGCTGACCCATGCGCCTTGCGCACCGGGCACGCTGGAAACGCTCTCTCGCTTTACCATTCTTTCTCGCCTGAAAGAACCTGAGAACTCGAGCATTTACTCGAAGATGCGCGTTTACGATGGGGAAAGCCTGAAAGATACCGATCCAAAAGCGAAGTCCTATCAAGAGTATCGGGATTACGCCGGGGTCGATGAGGGAATGAACGGTCTTTCGACGCGTTTCGCGTTTAAGATCCTCTCACGCGTGTTTAACTTTGACCACGCCGAAGTGGCAGCTAACCCGGTGCATCTGTTCTACGTACTGGAGCAGCAAATCGAGCGCGAACAGTTCCCGCAGGATCTGGCAGAACGTTATCTTGAGTTCCTGAAAGGCTATCTGATCCCGAAATATGCTGAGTTCATTGGCAAAGAGATCCAGACGGCTTATCTCGAATCCTATTCCGAATATGGACAAAACATTTTCGACCGTTATGTCACTTATGCGGATTTCTGGATTCAGGATCAGGAATATCGCGACCCGGATACCGGTCAGCTGTTTGACCGCGAGTCGTTGAACTCAGAACTGGAGAAAATTGAGAAACCGGCGGGTATCAGTAACCCCAAAGATTTCCGTAACGAGATCGTCAACTTTGTTCTGCGTGCCAGAGCGAATAACAGCGGTCGCAATCCAAACTGGACCAGTTACGAAAAACTGCGCACGGTCATTGAGAAGAAAATGTTCTCCAATACCGAGGAGCTGCTGCCGGTCATTTCGTTCAACGCAAAAACCTCAACTGACGAGCAGAAAAAACACGACGATTTTGTCGACCGGATGATGGAAAAAGGCTACACGCGTAAACAGGTGCGTTTACTGTGCGAATGGTATTTGCGCGTACGTAAATCGTCTTAAAATAAGTGCCCGGAGGCGCATACGCTTGCCGGGCCGACAATACACATCCGTAGGCCGGATATGCTCAGCGCATCCGGCGTTACTGATGTAGCATAAAGTTGGCAAATGCAGTACGGGGGGCTTATGACCTGGTTTATTGACCGGCGTCTTAACGGCAAAAACAAGAGCACGGTAAACCGCCAGCGCTTCTTACGCCGTTATAAATCGCAAATTAAACAGTCGATCTCCGAGGCCATTAACAAGCGTTCGGTGACTGATGTGGATAGCGGCGAATCTGTCTCTATTCCGACTGATGATATTAGCGAACCGATGTTCCATCAGGGGCGTGGCGGCTTGCGCCATCGCGTGCATCCGGGTAACGACCATTTTGTGCAGAACGACCGCATTGAACGCCCGCAGGGCGGCGGCGGTGGTTCAGGAAGCGGACAAGGCCAGGCCAGCCAGGATGGCGAGGGTCAGGATGAGTTCGTCTTCCAGATCTCTAAAGATGAATATCTCGATCTGTTGTTCGAAGATTTAGCACTTCCTAACCTGAAGCAGAATCAGCAGCGTCAGTTAACGGAGTACAAAACGCACCGGGCAGGTTTCACCTCTAACGGCGTGCCGGCCAACATCAGCGTGGTGCGCTCCCTGCAAAACTCACTGGCGCGCCGCACAGCGATGACGGCAGGTAAGCGTCGCGAATTGCATGCGCTCGAAGCGGATCTGGAAACCATCGCGAAAAGTGAACCAGCGCAGTTGCTGGAAGAGGAACGGTTACGCAAAGAGATTGCCGAACTACGGGCAAAAATCGAACGCGTGCCGTTTATCGACACCTTTGATTTACGCTACAAGAATTATGAAAAACGGCCCGATCCTTCCAGCCAGGCAGTGATGTTCTGTCTGATGGACGTCTCCGGTTCAATGGATCAGTCGACCAAAGATATGGCCAAGCGTTTTTATATCTTGCTGTATCTGTTCTTGAGTCGGACCTACAAAAACGTGGAAGTGGTTTATATTCGCCACCATACCCAGGCGAAAGAGGTGGATGAGCACGAGTTCTTCTACTCTCAGGAAACCGGGGGAACCATTGTCTCCAGCGCGCTGAAGTTAATGGATGAAGTGGTAAAAGACCGTTACGACCCAGCCCAGTGGAACATCTATGCCGCACAGGCTTCGGACGGTGATAACTGGGCGGATGATTCCCCGTTGTGTCATGAGATTCTGGCGAAAAAACTGCTGCCGATGGTGCGATATTATAGCTATATCGAAATCACCCGCCGCGCGCACCAGACCTTGTGGCGTGAATACGAACATCTGCAATCAACGTTTGAAAACTTTGCGATGCAGCATATCCGCGACCAGGATGATATTTATCCGGTATTCCGTGAGCTTTTTCACAAACAGGGCGCGTCAGTGAAAGATTAACTGAATCAGCACCATCCTGATAAACGACAATCCCAGCAGACGCTGGGATTGTCAGAATTCACTCAGGGAACTTCAAAGGTTACGGTAGCCGTCGCGTTAAAATCGCCACCACCAGATGGCTTGGTATCTGTCGTCATCGTCGGGTAGGCATAAAACGTCGCCATTGCCTTATTGCCAATGACCTCTGCTCCTTGCAAATTATCACCACCTAGCTTAACAGGCGTATTTCCTGAAGAATCGCTGGTGATTTTCACCCCCACCCCATCAATGGTGTTCCCATTGCTGGGTTTCGCGACCAGCACGCCATCCAGCCCTGAACCACTGCTGGCTGAGGTCGGTGAAATTGACCATTTCATCGCACCGTAGGTATCGCCAATGTCTCGTTTACAGGAAAATGTCAGGACTGTGGGTTTTGGCGTATACCCCGATGGTTTTCCCCCTTTCGTCGTAAACGTCGAACTGACGATGTTACCCAGAGGCACTTCCAGAACGACGGGACCATTACTAATTTGGCAGGACTGATCCATCCTCAAAGTACCCGATAAAAAAAAGTGAAAATAGTCATAGCCTTGGCTACCAACAACACTTTTCGAATAATCGCGGGCAGCGGACCAGCTATCAGTTGAATACGCTGAATGGATCTTGCCCCTGGCAATCTCTATACCGGTGAACGTTATATCATTGGTCGGTATTTTAGGCATATAAAAATAGATCGTACCATTACGCCCGGAAACTGTACCATTTTGATTGATATCAATAGTAAGACTACAAGTATAAGGATCTTCTGTATTGGTCCACGTGTTTACACAATCGGAGTAACTACTCATGGTCTGTATCTCCGTCACTGAGTTATTATGTTCCAGATAGGGTACAAAATAGTAACTCATGGCGTCTGCTGTATTGTCGTAGATACCTTGTCTAATAGCGACATAGAGAGGAATGTTACTCCCTACGTCTGTACTTACCTTATAATATTTAATACCGCCAAACGTTGTGGTACTGGACGTGTCTACTGCACTTGTGAAATCAACTTTAAAAACCTGAGGGCCGAAAATATTCAACGTATTAGTTTTGTTCGGAAATCTCCAATTCATAGCACCTGAAGGGGAACTAAATTCTGTCTGCTCGGCCAGCGAGCCGACAGTGCCGGTAAAAAGCTTATCCACCTGCATGGTGTAGTTAACATTTGGCACTCCCCCATTTAGGGTTGCAGAGGCTGTTACCGCAGAGGCATTTTCTGAAACAATATATAAACAGACTGCGGGTATCAGTAAAGAATAGTGACAACTACGTAGTTTTGATCTAATCAACTTAATCATAAAATGCACTCACTAGCAATGTGGCTGTCACCTGCCCGGCGGTGATTGCGGTTCCCGCTTGCATATATCTGACATAATAATCACGCGGTGTCGCCAACGGAGCCTGAGGGGTAATCGGATACGTCAGAAGACGACTCTGACCCGTATTATCTAACACGTTCTGATTATCCCGCTGGTCAAATACCGCAAATCCCACGCCGTTATCAATACGTTGACCAGAACCGTCGACGGCCTGATTGGTAAATATGCCGGGCGCGGCTTTACCATTACTCGCCAACGCATCGAAGCTAATGCGAATGTTCGACGCGGTTATCGGAGACAATATACAGTTTTCAACTATCAACGAAAAATTTTTACTCAGGGAAGAGAGCCGTTGTTCTGAAAATTCCCCTACACCGATGGGTGATAAAAACAATACATCACTATTGAAACGGACATCGCAGGTTGTTTGAATTAGTTCACCGCCAAAATTTAAGCCATACCCACTACCGTCAGCAATAATACCGTCCGCCGCGACAGCATTCCCAGGCATAAAGTAAGGTGTCATCAGAAAGGCTAATGAAATAATTCCCTTTCTTTTCATTATCAACTCACTCACGGTAAACGCTCCAGAATATTCATATCAGATTAAAAAGCGCACGGCATACACGCTACCGCGCGCTTTTATCGGTATTACTCGTAAGCAATATTTACATAAGCAGATGCGCTAAGATCTTTACCCGCACTGTTGGTATTGACAGCGGCAGAAGTGTTAAGCAGTGCGTTTTTAGTCACTACCATTTTGGCATACAGCGGTAATTTATAGGTTTCACCTGTCTTGGTCAGGTTGGCAAGCTCGAAATATTCTAATTCGCCAGCTTTCATGCTAATGGCTTCAAGATTCGATGTTGTTGTTTGATCTTTGAAAATGGCAAAACCAAGGCCAGATAATGCATTAGCATTAAGCGGATCCACGAAAGACGCCGCGGTACCGTTAAAACCATACCCTGAAAGTGCTGTACCGACAAAATCTAGTGAAACACGGGTAATACCGCCACCACAACCCGTCAATTGTATGGACACATCTTTTACCGGAGCTGCTGTAATAACAGTATTGTCTGCTTTGCCCACAATATCGGATGCGTTGATGTTACCAAAAGCAATATCTGTCCCCCCCGCCATACCGGTAAATGCAGCACTACAGGTTGGCTGGGTCAGCGTTCCTTTGAACGTTAAATCAACAGTTGCATCTGCTGCCAGAGCAGAAAGCGGTGCGCAAAACAGAACCGCAGAGATAATTTTTTTCATTGTAAGCGTCCCTTTCTTACTGATAAGTAATATTTACAACAGCGGTGGAGTTCAGAGAACCTGAAACCATGTTGCTATACGCTGCAACGGTCGGCACGATAGTGGACTTAATATAAACACTCCGTTGTGGCGCAAATTTATCTGTGCCAGTATTCACCGTTTGGTTATCTGCCTGCATCGGATAATAGGTCCCCGTTGAATCGTCTTTCACCTCGGTCTTGAACGCCACACCTGTCGCACCACCGGTGGCAGGGATAACCCATTTACCTTTATAGGCACCAGCGGCAATATCAGTAGTACTGGTGGAACTCAAAGAAAGGGTCATGTTGTTTACAGCGACACAGTTATTCAGTTTGAATGACTGCTCAATATTCCTTGTCCCGGCAAATGCCACAACAGGCGTCACCTCGCCAAAATCATATACCAGCCCTTCAGTCCCCGTACTCAGGGTACAGGTACCACGATTAATATGGGTGCTTGCCGTAAAGTCGACTCGTTCAGCCAGTGCGGAACCACTCAGCATCACTGCGCACAGCAAACCTGAAATAAGTGCGGCTTTCCTACCCGCCAAATGCTTATTCATAATCATTCCTTTTTAATTTTAGAGAGTTTTTTACTCTCAAATAATTTGGCAGAAAATATCCTGCCCCTCATACGACAAGAGTGTTATAAGGCGAACACCCGCGCCGCATTTGAAAGAGTGTGTTGCACAACCCCGCTAGCGGGTATTAGTCATAAACAATATTTGCGTAAACATCTGCTTTAAGATCTTTTCCCGCACTGTTGGTATTAACAGCGGCAGAAGTGTTAAGCAGTGAGTTTTTAGTCACTACCATTTTGGCATACAGCGGCCAGGTATAAACTTCGCCCGTTTTGGCCAGGGTCGCCAGTGACAAAACGGTCGGTTCACCTGCTTTATCCGCACTAACGTAAACCGCATCATCAGTCGAGGTAGAGTCGGCATTTTTGAGTAATGCGACCCCCAGACCTGACTCTCTATCACTGGTATCACGGAAATTTACCGCTTTACGGACAAAGCCATAACCTGAAGTGGATGCACCAACAAAATTGACTTTAATATTAGTGATACTATTACAGCCAGAGAACTTCAGAGAGACGTTTTTGACTGGCGCAGCTGGAACAATCGTCCCTTCCGCTTTCCCCACGATATCAGATGCATTGAGGCTGCCAAACGCAATATCCACACCACTAGAACCAGTAAAAGAAGCCGTACAGGTTGGTGCGGTCAGTGTTCCTTTAAAGGTTAAATCAACCGTTGCATCAGCCGCCAGAGCGGAAAGCGGTGCGCAAAGTAACATTGCAGAAATAAGTTTTTTCATTGGTCGCCGCTCCCCTTACAGATAAGTAATATTTAAAACAGCGGCAGAGCTCAGAGAGCCTGAAACCATAGCCGAATACGCGCTAACTGTCGGAACGATAGTTGTTTTGATATAAACGCTCCACTGTGGTGAAAATTTTTGCTCGCCAGTATCCAGCGTGTTGTTATCAGCCTGCAGCGAATAATATGTCCCCGTTGCACCATTTTTTACTTCGGTCTTAAACGCCACACCTGTCGCGCCACCGGTAGCCGGTGCAACCCATTTCCCCTGATAAGTCCCGGAGGCGATATTGACCGTACTGGAAGAACTCAGAGAAACGGATATGTTGTTGACAGCAACACAGTTTTGCAGATTAAATGACTGCTCAATGTTCCTTGTCCCGGCAAATGCCACAACAGGTGTCACCTCGCCAAAATCATATACCAGCCCTTCAGTCCCTGAACTCAGGGTACAGGTACCACGATTAATGTGGGTACTTGCAGTAAAGTCGACTCGTTCAGCCAGTGCAGAACCACTCAGCATCACCGCACACAGGGAACCCGTAATGAATACTGATTTCCCTTTTAATTTGAATTTATTCACTAAAAACTCCTTTTTTAATTAAAGACATCAATGCTGATGTGGCTTAACTTAACGATGATGTTATTAATCACAGATTACGTTATCGACAGACAACGTCTTACTGTTGATATCTTCCTGAGTCGTTTCAGGTAACTGATAATTAAACCGACACTGTTCTTCGGTGTTATCGCCCCAGATAACAGATAACGTCCCGGACTGCTCTATTCCTCGAGTAAAGGCACGACCACCTTGTCCAACCGTGCCCACGACCTCATTATTTTCATTAAATATCTCAGACCCCAGAGGAATATTTTTACCATTTTTCAAACTAAGACGGAAAAATACCGAGCGACGATCGTCCGTAGCGAAAGGAACATAAATAATAGCCCCTGCACGCGGAACAACTTTCGTCGATGTCTCTTTTAATTCGGTATCCTGTTCCATTTTCGATGGATCGATACTCACATCATTAAAGCGGTAAGGTGACAGGCTAGAAACATAGGCATACCCGGCACTGTTAATTCGCGCAGTCCTATCACCCATCGCCAGTGCGCCCTTCGCACCTTTCGCCTCAATCAATGCAACAGGCGTGTCACCGTTAATGGTTCGTCCGAAAGTTACGCCGCCCTTGTGAATTAAAACCCCACCGCTGCCGTTCACAGACATCTGACGGCTGTTCTCTGTATCGGCAGATATGTTCCCCCCCCAGCTACCGTAACGGGTATCCCAGGAGGCATTCGCCCCAATATTCTCAATCTTATTATCGTCGTAGCCGTTGCGGCGATAACTTGCGTTGACGCCATAGTTCATGCCTGCATCCTGGTTATAACCCGAGGTCGAGGTCGATAAATTACTGTCTCCCTTGCTGCTTCGGGTATAACTGGTGTTCAGGTAATCAAACAGCGGCGCTTTATCACCGGAACGATCGCCAAGCGGTATAGAAAACGACAAATAAACCTGATCGTCTTTCTCATTACCGTCAGTGTAGTAACGGTTAACGGAAACGCTATAGCTGACTTGTCCCAGAGAGTTGCTGTAACCCAACTGATAACTTTTCTCTTTGCGTCCTGAACGCCAATACTCTGATAGCATCGCTGAAGAATAAAATGAGCCCCATCCATTTTCCAGCGACTGGTTGACGTTGAGTTGTACCTGTGACTTAAGGCGATCCTCCAGGTCCATCCAGTCGGTTTCCGATAGTCGATCCACTGCCTCACTCAGCGTATAGAAATCTTTTGTCGAATAACGGTAAGCCGCAATATTGAAACTGGTATTTGTCGAGGAGATAAAACTGTTGTATTTAATCCCCACACTCTGCCCTTCCCGGCTGCCTTCTTCCGCTGACAAATGCGACTGTGTCAAGTCTATTGAGACTGCACCAATCGGCGTATTCAGCGCCACCCCGCCGAGAGCAGAGTAGTAGCCCGACATATATTCAGCACCGGTATATAAAGACAGATAATTATTCAGACCATATTGCCAGGTTCCCTGGGTGACAACAGGTTTCTCTGCGCTGCTCGATCCGTTATATTCCCCCACCGCCAGCGAATAAAGGCTGACCCCTGGGTAAAGCAATTGCCCACTGCCATTGAAAGGGATAATCAACTGACGCGTCCGACCGTCCGCCTCCTGAATCGTAACGTCAAGCTGTTCGCTGGAGCTGATCGGATTATAATCGTCAATCGAAAATGCTCCCGGCGGCACGGTTGTTTCTAATATTTTAGTGCCAGCCTGGCTGATAATAATTTTCGCATTCGACTCCGCAACCCCACGAATAACCGGACGGAAGCTGTTCAGGGAGTCTGGCAGCATTCGCGTGTCGCTGCTCAGCGTCACGCCGCGTAATGGAAACCCATCAAAAAAGGTGCTGCTGCTATAGATCTCACCGACCCGTAGCCGTGACTTCAGCGGCGCGACATCGTGTTCCACGTACAGGTTCGAACTGTCGAACGTTGTTCCACTGTCTTTTGTGTAGTTCGCGTCGCCACGGACACGGACGCGCCAGCCCAGTAAATTCAGTCCACCATCAAGGCCGACCCAAGCGCTATCAGAGCTAACCCCACTGTAACTTGAACGATAATAACTGGTGTTATAACCGACAAACGCCGCGTTAACGCCGTCATCCCAGAGCGTATCCGGCACTTCATCAGGACGTGTTGCCAGTACCATGGCCTGTGGAATATTCAGCATAAAACGCTGATCGTTGATATCCATTTTCCATTTAGCCTGGGGGATCAGGGTTTTCAGCGAAATGCAGCTTTCCGCCTCTGCGCCAGAAACATTAATGGCACCAGGATCAACACCAAAATTCGCCAATTCTTTCAGGCTCAGGCAAGGAATTGCACGTAACGGATCTTTTGGGTTTTCATCAAACTGAATTTCAAACTTACCCATTTCGCGCTCGTTAAGTACAACGGTTGCGTAATGCTTCCCGGCGGTAACAGGGTTTCCTTTGGAAAAACGGCTAACGTCTATTGGCTGATTAGATAAAAAGATATTACTAAATTCTACCTCTTCATCTTCAGTACCGATTTCCTCACTTTCTTTATTTTCTTCTTTTTCCTGCACATTAGAATTTTCTACTGATGATGCAGGCGAAACACTATTTTGTGCAGGGGTTTCAGTAGCATTCGCTGTCCCGACAACATTCAATAAAATAAATGTGCTAGCAATACTCGACAAACGAAAACGATCGCTAATTAACATATCCATAGAAAAACCCGAACGTTCCATCGTGAAAAAATACTATTTGATAACAGCAGTACCCTCTACATCGTTACCATAATCCGAAATATAGCTATACGTCAGATTGGTTCCTACAGCTGCTTTAAACGTTTTGTTATCAAATGTGAACTTTTCCGTTGCAAAAGGTGCAACCATTCCTGGCTTCGCCGAATTATTACCGACTTTCATCATGTTGAAGGTCAGATAATAAGGGGAGTTATTTTTTGCAACTAATGTGCCATTTTCCGCACGCCATTCAACCTTACTTGCCGCATCTTGTGGTTTTACGGGTAAAGCATCTGGGCGATAAAACATCTTAATCCGAGTACGAAACGCCAGTTGTAATTTATTATTGCCAGCAGCCTCACCTTTTGCTTTTGGCGGAACCTCTAACACGTTCAGATAATAAATACTTTCACGATCTTTCGGCAAACTGGCGTCCATTTTAGAAATACGCAGCGTCTGGCCTTTCTTCGCATCAATACGTGACACCGGAGGTGTTAACATAAATGGCAGATCGATATTTTCCGGCGATTCCGTTGCACGACCATCATCCAACCATGACTGCACCAGCAGTGGACGCGGCCCCTCATTGGTCAGGCGAACGTTAACTTCTTTGGCTGCTTCTTTATAAATCACACGCGTGGTATTAATGACGACATCGGCCCATACAGACGAACTGAAGGCCAAAGTCGCGGCCATAATTGCAGATAAATATTTGATGGACATTTAATTTATTACTCTCTGAAAAATAAGGCGGCAATAAAAACTGCCGCCTCAGTCTTAATCAATAATTACTGGTAAACTACGCTGAAGGTAGCTACCGTTTCGATATCACCAGCGACAACATCTGTACCCGTCTGGACATAACGAGTGTTAAAACTGTAGGTCTGGGCATTCGTCGTTGTACTTTTATAATCCGCTGGATCGATAGTATTCAGATCCATCGCCAGTTTGTTGGAGAGGTCAGCGTCTTTAGTGAAGCCAATCTGCACGCCTTTAGCAGCAGTATCCATGGTATTGACGGAGTCCAGCAGGACGTTACGATAGGTGCTGGTGCCTGAATCCGCATAACCAGTAGAATCAAAGCTAACCGCAACACCGGTTTTACCGGCTGGCATCACGCAGCCTTCCAGAGTGATATTTACAGTACGCATATCTCGAGAAGCTTTCAAAGTGGTACCATTCGCGGCCGCCACAGAATCCGTCAGATCCACAGCAGCAATCGGATCAATCTGCAGCAAAGTAGAAGTCGGTGCACCGTTGATCGCCACAGCACACGTTTTGTTAATGACTTCGCCATTAATACGAATCTGGCCATCAGCCGCCATCGCATTCACCGCACTTAAACCACCTGCAACCAATGCAGCAACTTGAGCAATTTTAATAATTGAACGACACATAATTCATAACTCCATTTATTTACAAAAAATATAACTAATACTTACCGTGCATTATGCTGGCGTATACAAAAGCACCACATTTTAGTTCCACTGCAGCCCGCAATAGCGGTGTAGATCAAAAACAGTAGCAAAGATTATTAAGGGTAACGCCGTGAGCACATTATTATATTAATGGATGTAAATTGCAACCAATTGACACGCTACAAAATATATATGAAAGCATTCACAGGCCGCATTTAAAATTCACTTAAAACATAGAAAAAAAGTCACACAGAAAATAAAATGATAAGTTAAAACAATTAGTTAAAGAAAACATAATATAATTTATAAATAGAAAAACCTATGACATCAATAGATGAAATACACTCTATTTTTAGGAATAAATCCAAGATCAATCGATCTCATGAATAAATTCACGAGATGAATTTAAAAAAAATATTGATACAATTACAATATAAGATATTTGAAAACAATTTTATTGTCGCAACTTATTTACCTTATCATTAATAAAACATATACATTAGGAACAATAACCACCGCCGTTATATTCCTCCCAACCCAGAACAATAAACGAGTCACTGGATGTCTGACTCTCCATTGCAAGCAATCTGCCTCTCGGCTTTTATAGATAACGTTGTTATCAGCGACCTTAGTGATAACTTCTGCCCATCTTTATGCCCGTATCAGCATGGTAAACACTCTGTTGCTTCAACGCCCCCGGACGCTGACGGGTTTTGCCCTGGCTGACTAAGAACACACGCGAATGATTTTTATTACAAAATGCCCTTCCCAGTAGCGTTAGAGCGGATGTATGGCGTGTGATAGACTGAAGTATCAGACTTACAGGGCTGTACATCATTATGCAATTGCATCATAAAGCGCTCAGGCTCTTTATCTCCGTCAGCGTCGTTGTTTTGACGTTTTCTTTTTTAGTTTATGAGCTCATTGCCAGCGATAAAGCAATGAATGCGTACATGCGCTATATCAATGAGAAAGCCGACTCATCGTTTCTCTATGATAAGTATACTAATCAAAGTATTGCAGCCCATCTGATGCGCACATTTTCATCCCCCCAGGTACCCGCTTCTATCGAGCAACAAAAAGCACTTTGCAACGCTTTCGACAGCGTTAACGGCACTCATGGGCTCAACCTCACCCAGCATAACTACCTACCATTACACGGTACGTTGCAAACCCCCACCACAAAATGTAGCGAGAAACTTGCAGACATATTTCTACTGCCCTCTTTTGACCGGGCGGTAAACGTTAATCGTGAGCAGAAAGATTACGGTCATGGTTTAGGTATGCAGGAGTATAAATTTCGATATTACGTCGATCTCAAAAATAACTACGTCTATTTCTTTGATCTGGTCGACTCGCGGAAATTTGCGATACACAACTGGTCGTTTTTGCAAAAAGGAAACCTGGGTATCAACCAGAATGATATTGACGGTATTTTCACTGGCCGCACGGTAATCTCCCGTATTTATGAAGATAACCTGACCGAGAAAAAAGTGATGAGCTTTTTAACACCGGTCTACTATGCCGGTAAGTTAAAAGGCGTGGTGATGGTGGATATCAACAAAGAGAATTTAAAGAATATTTTCTATACCAGCGACCGCCCTCTCGTCTGGCGCTATCTTAACGTGACGCTTTCGGACATCAACTCAGGTAAAGAGATACTCGTTCACCAAAGTGAGAACAACCTGTTTAGCTATGTTCACTACCAGGAGGACATGCCCGGCGGTATACGCATCACCTTATCGCTTGATTTTATGTACTTTATTGTCTCCTCCTGGAAAGTATTCGCCTTCTATCTGCTGGCGACAATACTGTTGCTGAATATGGTCAGAACGCATTTTCGGCTATATCACAACGTCACGCGTGAAAATATCAGTGACGCGATGACCGGGCTCTACAACCGCAAAATTTTAACGCCGACGCTCGAACAGCGTTTACAGCAGTTGGTAAACGCGGGCACCCTCGTGACCTTTATCGCCATTGATTGCGATAAACTAAAAGTCATTAATGATACGCTGGGGCATAAGGAAGGCGATCGCATTATCACCATTCTGGCTAGAGCCATTCAAACCTCGATTCGCAAAAACGACTATGCCATCCGCCTCGGTGGGGATGAATTTTGCATTATCCTCATCGATTACCCCGCTGAATTAACGCCTCGTCTGCTGGAGAGGATTCGCTATAACTTACAAATTATTGCGCAAGATAGAGCAATCAGCTTCTCCGCAGGGATTTATAATATGCAGCCAAACGACACCATTGATGATGCCTACAAAGCATCCGATGCACAGCTCTACCTGAACAAACAGAAAAAACGCGCGGATGCGTAATCATTTTTCTGACAGGATTTTCATTGTTGTACCAGGAGTAAGTCATGACGGAAGTGAACAAAGGTAACGCAACGCATCAGCGTTTAATTTCGCTGTTGTCAGAACAAGGCGCGACGTATCGCGTGGTAAGCCATGAAGCGGTCGGCAAATGTGAAGCGGTTTCTGAAATTCGCGGTACCGCACTGGGCCAGGGAGCAAAAGCGCTGGTTTGTAAGGTCAAAGGCAACGGCGTTAATCAGCATGTCCTGGCGATTCTTTCTGCCGACCAGCAGGCCGACCTGAGCCTGTTAGCCAGTCATATCGGCGGGTTAAGAGCATCACTTGCCAGCCCGGCGGAAGTCGATGCATTGACAGGTTGCGTATTCGGCGCTATCCCACCGTTTAGCTTCCATCCAAAACTTAAGCTGGTCGCCGATCCGCTATTGTTTGAGCGTTTTAATGAAATTGCGTTCAATGCCGGAGTGCTGGAAAAATCCGTGATTATGGATACCGCAGATTACCTGCGTATCGCGCAACCGGAATTACTCCCGTTCCGCCGCGTACAATAGCCGCCCGAGTCAGGTGTAAAAACGTAGCATCGTGCATTAGCCCAAAAAAAATCATAATCATTAAAAAAAGCCTGTTCCGTCACGCGTTTACGCGTACAGTAAGCAGGCTTATTTTTTCTTTTGGCAAGGAAACTACGATGTTTGATGTCACTCTGCTGATCCTGCTCGGACTGGCAGCTCTGGGCTTTGTCAGCCACAACACCACTGTCGCTGTTTCAATTCTGGTGCTGATCATTGTCCGTGTTACCCCTCTGAATACTTTCTTTCCATGGATAGAAAAACAGGGCCTGACTGTCGGGATTATAATTCTAACCATTGGGGTCATGGCGCCGATCGCCAGCGGAACGCTCCCCCCCTCCACGCTCATCCACTCTTTTGTGAACTGGAAATCACTGGTCGCTATTGCCATCGGGGTATTCGTCTCCTGGCTTGGCGGGCGCGGTGTCACGCTCATGGGTAGCCAGCCTCAGCTTGTGGCCGGTTTACTGGTGGGTACAGTTCTGGGCGTGGCGCTATTTCGCGGTGTGCCGGTGGGACCGCTCATTGCGGCAGGTCTGGTGTCATTGATTGTTGGGAAGCAGTAGCCAGTCCAGCCAGATAACGGCCTGGCGTCTGTCCCAGGCCTTTTTTGAACATGGTGATAAATGCCGTGGTCGAATCGTAACCGAGCATTTGCGCAACCTGTTGCACGTTATGACCATCTATCAGCGCCTGCAGCGCCAGAATCAATTGAAGCTGGTGACGCCAGCGGCGAAAACTCAACCCCGTTTCTTTAACGACCAGACGGGCGAGGTTCCGCTCACTCATCGCAAATACGCTGGCCCACTGTCCCAGCGTCTGCCACTGCGCGGGCTCCCGCGCCATCGTCGCGACCATTCTGCGGATTTTCGGGTGATCGGAAACCGGCAACTGCATTTGCTCCTGCGGTTGCTGCGGGAGTTCATCAAATAGCACTTGCGTCAGCCGCTGGGTAGACGGCTCCAGCCGTTGATCATCCGTTTTGGACGCCAGCGCCAGAATGAGCTCCCGACATAATGGGGCGATTTTCAGGGTGCAGCAGCGTTCAGGCATCACGACTGCCTGCGGCTCAATAAACAAAAAGCACAGTTGCGCCCCAACGGTAACGTGGTTGCTGTGTGGAATTTCACCGGGGATCCATACCGCATATTGTGGAGGCACCATCCACATGGCATTTTCAACCTCACAGGTGATCGCGCCATGCAAGGCCAGAATCAACTGCCCCTTACGGTGCTGATGCAGCGGACTGAAGAGTTCATCTTCCCGGGCCTGAATACAAAACGCCACCGCCGCATCGTGGTAAAGGTCGGGCTCATACCCATCCAGCCTCAGTCCTAACATAAAAATGTCCGTTTTTAGCGATAAACTGTCATTTTAGCTTGATTCATCCATTGAGTAAAAACGCTAAAGTATCGCCTCGCCTGACGATATGAGAAAAAAATGACAAATATGCCTTCCTCCCGCGGCAAAAACGCAGCCTGGCTGATCGCGGGGATCCTGATGATTGCCACCACGCTGCGCGTCACCTTTACCGGAGCCGCCCCGTTGCTGGATGCAATTCGCACCGACTACGGCCTGAGTACCGCCCAGACGGGACTTCTGACCACCCTGCCGCTGCTGGCCTTCGCACTGGTATCGCCTCTGGCCGCCGCCGTTGCACGCCGTTGGGGTATCGAACGCAGCCTGTTTGCCGCAATGCTACTGATTTGCGCAGGTATTGCGATACGTTCTCTGCCCACGCCAGGTTTCCTGTTTAGCGGCACAGCTATCATTGGTTGCGGAATCGCGCTGGGAAATGTGCTGTTACCTGGGCTGATTAAGCGTGATTTTGCTCAGCATGTGGCAAAACTCACTGGCGCATACTCGCTGACTATGGGCGCAGCGGCGGCACTGGGTTCAGCTATTGTGGTTCCGCTGGCGCTGAACGGGTTTGGCTGGCGCGGTGCGCTGATGGTACTGATGGTCTTTCCGCTGCTGGCGCTGATTATCTGGTTACCCCAATGTCGCCAGACGGCCAATGCCAGTTTGAGCAACTCGCGCGCTTTGCATTCCCGCGCGATCTGGCGCTCGAGCCTCGCCTGGCAGGTGACGCTGTTTCTCGGGATCAATTCACTTATCTACTACGTGATCATTGGCTGGCTACCCGCCATTTTAATCAGCCACGGCTACAGCGAAGCGCAGGCCGGTTCGTTACATGGTTTACTGCAACTGGCAACCGCCGCGCCGGGGTTATTGATCCCTCTCGTCCTGAACAGATTTAAGGATCAGCGCGCCATCGCCGCACTGGTTTCGTTAATGTGCGCCGTCGGCGCAGCCGGATTCGCGGTAATGCCCGGGCAGGCTTTGCTGTGGACCATACTGTTTGGCTTTGGCTCAGGCGCCACAATGATCCTTGGTTTGACCTTTATTGGCCTGCGCGCAAGCTCAGCGCATCAGGCCGCGGCCCTGTCCGGCATGGCACAATCCGTCGGGTATTTACTTGCTGCCTGTGGGCCACCGCTGATGGGTAAGATTCACGACCTCAATGGTAGCTGGCTGATTCCATTAGCTGGGGTCGCCGTGTTAGCGATACTGATGGCAGTGTTTGGTCTGTGCGCAGGGCGTAATCGGGAGATCGCAAGCGCATAATGCAGCGGGCAGGTTTGGGAACAACCTGCCCGTTTTTTTATCCTCGCGCAGCGCGCAGCATTGCCTGAACTAACGGCACGGGTTTTCCCGCCAGCGCTCCACGTTCATGCTGAAAGAGTGTGCCGACAAAAAAAGGATGCGTCACCAGCTCAATGGCACGGATATCACCAGCCTCATCCCAGCCAGTCACACGAAGATCACCGCTCTCAAGCTCGGCGGCAAAATCTTCCGATACGCCATAGTTGCAGTGATACCCCTCGGAGATAACACCCCGTCCGTAGGCTTTGGCAATCAGCGTATTGGCCCTCAGTTCAATATCATCCGTTTTTTCTACCAGCGAGCAGGTCAACGGTGCGATGACCATCCGCCCCGTGGTATCCGTTTCCGCATGGGCAGCATCACTCCAGCCCAGCACGTTGCGGGCATACTCCAGAATCGCATGTTGAAAACCGCCACAGGTCCCGAGGAATGGGATGCTGTTTTCACGCGCGTAGCGTATCGCGATCAGTGCGCCTTCCAGGTGCCGATATGGACTGCCAGGAACGACCCAAATAGCATCATAGCCAATCAGATCTTCACTGCTGCTAATATCAGAGGTGGTTAGCCAGTCATAATCAGCCACTAATTCCAGGACGGCAGCGGCATCATCGATAGCAAGAGGAATGGCCTGATGCGCCACAATATCAGGGCTGTAATCACCCACCAGCGCAATGCGAAGCGTATCTTTAAACGGGGAAATTTCCATTAAGCTTTCCTTATGTCCAGACAATGAGGGACAATATAAGGAGCCTCAGCCTACCGATTTTTTGTTGGTATCACAATCCCTTAAATTGGGAGTCAGGACGGGCAGAATGTTACAATTGTCACGTTTTACGATCTTATTTAACCGTAATAAAGGTGTCGAAATATATCAAAGCAGTGGATTAATGGAGCAGATGAAAAGATGAAAATTCAATGTAAACGCGTGTATGACCCAGCAGAAAAAAATGATGGTTATCGCGTTCTGGTCGACAGGTTGTGGCCTCGCGGGGTAAAAAAGACCGACCTTATTTTTAACGAATGGAATAAAGCGCTTACGCCGTCATCTGATTTACGCAAGGCGTTCCACGCAGAATTGATTGATTTCAAACACTTTTCCGAGCAATATCGCGCTGAACTCGCCCTACAGCAGCAGGAAGGAAAGCGTCTCGCAGAGATTGCCCGACAGCAAACCTTAACGCTACTGTATGCGGCGAAAAACACCCAGCAAAACCACGCGCTGGTGCTGGCTGAATGGATACGTCAATGCTAACCGGATTTCATTTGCCCGTTGTCGGATGATCTCTGCGCCAGAGCGCCCATTCATCAATCACTTCCCCGCCCGGTAATTTGCAGTCCGACCTTACGCCTTGCGGGGTCTGCACCGCAATTAGCGAACCGCCCTTTTGTTCGCAATACACCGATGCCGGATTCGCCAGACCAATCTTCGGCGGTTTGGGGGCTTCGGGCTGAGTGGTACATCCCGCTAGCACCAACAAGCCGGGCAAAATAATAGACGCCAGTTTCATATCGACTCCTGTTAAAAACCTTATCCCGGCAGGTTACCCCGACTTTCCATCTATCTCCATGTTTTACTGTCAGCTTTCAATTTAATGTTTAAGTTTTGAGCGGGATGGCGTGTTTCATCTTTCATCTTGATGTTCTATCATGCGGGCCACGTTAGCCCAGTCATTACTCAGGAGCATTTACACCTCATGTCGGACATGATCCTTGCCAGAGTCTCACAATCCTTAGCCACGGAGCAGTCAGTTGAGAGCCTGGTTCGGCAACTTCTGGAGATGCTGGAAGTGGTGACTGAGATGGAATCCACCTATTTAACCAAGGTCGATTTAGATGCCCGCCTGCAGCATATTTTGTATGCACGCAATAGCAAGCAGATGCAGATCCCTGAAGGGCTGTCCGTACCCTGGGATGAGACGCTATGCAAACGCGCCATAGACGAAAACTGTCTGTACAGCGACAACGTCCCCGCTCGCTGGCCGGAGTGTACCGCCGCCCGCGCGCTGGAGATAACCACTTTCCTGAGCACGCCGGTTCATCTTCCCGACGGAACGTTTTACGGTACGCTCTGCGCCACCAGTCGCCACCAGCACGCATTAAGCCAACGTGGCGAACAGGTGTTACATCTGTTTGCAGGCCTCATCGCCCAGTCAATTCAAAAAGAGTCGCTGGTTGCTCAGTTACGCGAAGCGAATGCCGCGCTGATTGCGCACTCTTACACCGATGCCCTGACCGGATTACCGAATCGGCGCGCCATTTTTGAAAATGTTGAGACTCTTTTTTCCCTTGCCCGACATCTCAGGCAGAAGATTATTTTTGCCTATATTGATTTGGATGATTTCAAATTGATCAATGACCGCTTTGGCCACGAGGTTGGCGACCAGTTTCTGATCCAGATTGGTCAACGTCTGCTTAGCGAATGCGGTGACAATGATATCCTTGGCCGACTGGGTGGTGACGAATTTTTAGTCGCGAGCCTGTCACCGGAAGATGACAGGGATCCGCGGGACCGCCTGCAGCAGGTGAAAAATCAGCTACAACAGCAAATTTGCGGTGACTACCATCTGGGTGACATTCATCTATTTTATCCTGGCGCCAGTCTGGGCGTGGTGGAAATTAATCCGTTGGAGACTGATGTAAACTGCGCGCTTCACCTCGCAGACAGCGCAATGTACAAGGATAAAAAGCGTCAGGATAAAACCACTTTTGTCGTACATTAAGCCCTGCTATGCTAACCCGTCTTTAAATAACTCTGGCAGATAATCGTATGCGACTCGGTATTATTTTCCCCGTCATCATTTTCATTTCCGCTGTCGTTTTCTTATCCTGGTTTTTTATTGGCGGCTACGCTGCGCCGGGAGCATAACGATGAAAAAAACAACGCTTATTATGATTGGTGTGGCTATCATCGTCGTTCTGGGAACAGAATTCGGCTGGTGGTGACCTAAGAAAAAGGCCACATATTAGTGGCCTCTATTGTCTGTATGTTTACTTAGCTTTTGATTTTTCTGTAGATAAACAACACCACAATCGCACCGATCACCGCCACGGCGAAACTGCCGAAGTTGAAACCATCGACTTTACCAAAACCAAATAAGGTGCTGATCCAGCCACCCACTACCGCACCGACAACCCCTAAGATAATGGTCATAAAGAATCCGCCGCCATCTTTACCCGGCATAATCCATTTTGCCAAAATCCCAGCAATAAGACCGAAAACCACCCATGAAATAATGCCCATAATTTCCCTCACTTATGTTTTTAAATTAACGATTCACTCGTCGTATAAAAGCATAGCATAGCGCTGAAAAATTAAAATTTGTGATCGCTATCACTTCTGTTTTTCATCTTTTTCCGATGTTTCATAAGGTTACACCGCTGACCGGCAGACTAATTTTGTCGCGCCTCGTCATTAATGTCGAATCGTCAGTCATTCTGCTTAACGCTTTGGCCGTCAGCCCCTGCTATTGCTGGGTTTTCACTTCTGGCACACTTTATGCTTAAACAGCCCGTCACTACGACACATCGTAGTCCGCGATGCGTATCGCGTGACTGCGTCTACAATTCGCGCTATTTCAGCATTTAACAGGTCTGTTATTGATGAAAAAAATCACCAGTGTATGCCCATACTGTGGGGCCGGGTGCAAGCTCAAGCTTGTTGTTGAGAATAACAAAATCATCCGCGCTGAGGCCGCAGAGGGTGTAACGAACCAAAATCAGTTATGCCTGAAAGGTTATTATGGTTGGGACTTTCTTAACGACACTCGCCTTCTGACTCCCCGTCTGACTCGCCCGATGATCCGTTATGAAAAAGGTGGAAAATTCACTCCCGTTAGCTGGGATGAAGCCATTCGTTACACCGCAAAACGCTTAACTGAAATCAAAAATACCTATGGCCCTCGTGCCATCATGACCACCGGATCTTCCCGTGGAACAGGGAATGAGACCAACTACGTGATGCAAAAATTCGCACGTGGCGTGCTCCATACCAACAATGTCGATTGCTGTGCCCGCGTCTGTCACGGCCCTTCCGTGGCCGGGTTACAGGAGACGTTAGGCAATGGCGCCATGAGCAATTCCATCAGCGACATTGAAAACTCAAAATGCCTGCTGATCTTTGGTTATAACTGTGCCGATTCACACCCAATTGTGGCCCGCCGGGTAATTAAAGCTCGCCAGAACGGCGCAAAAATCATTGTCTGCGACCCACGCCGTATTGAAACTGCCCGTATCGCTGACCAACATTTGCAGTTGAAAAACGGTTGCAATATGGCGCTCGTCAACGCGTTTGGCCATGTTCTCATCGAGGAGCAACTCTACGATCGCGAGTATGTACAAAAGCATGCGGAAGGACTGGAAACATACTGGGAAACCGTTAAGGAGTATGCGCCTGAAGACGTTGAACATTTAACCGGTGTTCCCGCACAGCAGGTTCGTCAGGCGATGCGTACATTTGCTGCGGCGCCATCGGCCACCGTGATGTGGGGGATGGGCGTCACCCAGTTTGGTCAGGCCGTTGACGTGGTTCGTGGTTTGTCGAGCCTGGCCTTGCTGACCGGAAATCTGGGACGCCCTAACGTCGGTGTTGGCCCGGTGCGCGGGCAAAATAACGTGCAGGGCGCGTGCGATATGGGGGTGCTGCCTAACCAGTTTCCAGGGTATCAGGACGTAACCGATTTCGCCGTCAGGGAGAAATTTGCCGCCGCATGGGGTATTGACGTTAATCAGATGGATGACAAGGTTGGAACCCGCATCACCGAAGTTCCGCATCTGGCTATCGAAGGCAAAATCAAAGCCTACTACATCATGGGAGAAGATCCGCTGCAAACCGAGGCCGATTTGGGTCTGGTCCGCGAAGGATTTAACGCGCTCGATTTTATCGTCGTGCAGGATATCTTCATGACCAAGACGGCGGAAATGGCCGATGTCCTCCTGCCTGCCACCTCATGGGGTGAACACGGTGGCGTCTTTACCTGCGCCGATCGCGGTTTCCAGCGTTTTGAGAAAGCGATTGAACCCACTGGTGATGTAAAGCGTGACTGGGAGATTATCAGTCTGCTGGCCAGCGAAATGGGCTATCCAATGCAGTATCAAAATAACCAGCAAATCTGGGATGAGATGCGCGAGCTGTGTCCACTGTTCTACGGCGTGACCTATGAGAAAATGGGTGAGATGGGTCATGTTCAGTGGCCATGTCCCGATCTCGATAGTCCTGGTACGCCCTACCTTTACGCGCACAGCCAGTTCGATACCGCCAATGGCAAAGGCAAACTGTTTGCCGCACCGTGGCGAGCGCCAGCAGAAGTTCCTGATGAGCAATATCCGCTGGTGCTGTGTACCGTGCGTGAGGTTGGGCACTACTCCTGCCGTTCGATGACCGGCAACTGCGCAGCGTTGCAAGCACTGGCAGACGAGCCAGGGTATGTGCAAATCAATACCCATGATGCTGAAAAAATGGGTATTCGTCATCGCGATCTGGTATGGGTCAGCTCGCGCCGCGGTAAGGTCATCAGCCGCGCGGATGTCTCCGAGCGCATCAATGCCGGAACGGTCTATATGACCTATCAATGGTGGATTGGCGCGTGTAACGAGTTAACCCAGGACAATCTCGATCCTATTTCGAAAACGCCGGAAACCAAATATTGCGCCGTAAATATTGAGCACATTATCGATCAGGGGTGGGCAGAAAAATATGCCGCACAAACGTATAGCGATATGAAGTCACGTCTGTGTGAGGCTATTGCGTAAATCACCGCCATCATCGCCTGAGTCTGGCTTTCCAGACTCAGGCCTTATCTCATTACTTCGCCAGCTGTGGTTCACTGAAGCGGATGGATGCAGCTTCCTCCTGCTTATCCCGCCGCATAAAGCCGAGGTTCATCAGAAACAATCCCGCCATAAACGGTAGTTCGTACAGTTCTTCAATCAGATCGCCATACTGAGCATTGTGCAGAAAGATGGGAGCCAGCAGACGATGATGCTCTACCGTATCGGAGATCAAAAATGCACAGGTGGTGATCGCTAACAGCCACAGAGGTAGCGGTTCATTGCGCAAGCGACGGGCAATATCCTGGCGTAAGCGCTTCGAAATCAGCACTGGCAGAATAATCATGGCAATCAATACCACTGAGATAGCCCGGAACAGGAGTTTGGGATGCTCAGGAAAATAATCGCGGCCCCAACTTGTGCTTCGGCCCAGTAATACCAGCCACCACGCTGCCGCCCAAAGCCAAAATTGCTTCTCGCCTTCGGGACGTGATAAGGGCCTGATGTAGCTGAGTGTAAATATGGCACCAAACAGCAGCCATAGCGCCTGCCCATTTTCAATCCAGCTGACGACAGTACCGTTGAGTAGCGGGAGATGCCAGTTCGCGGCGAACGGGATCGCCACGATGGCTAATCCGAGAATGATTGTGGGTAATGTAAGTCGGGTATTGAGTTTCATAAGCGCGATGTTCTGTTTTATATCTGTTTCGCGATCATAACCCCTGTGAATGATCAACTATTAGCAATCAATGCGACTCTCTTAAGGTATTCTTAAGGAATCCTTTCAGGATATTTCCCTGTTTCGCCCAGAAAAAAACGCACTGCGCCGTCAAAGCGCAGTGCATTTTTTAGATTAAAAACTAATATATTCAATCAGTAGCAGTGACTAATGCCTACCACCCGCAGACTTCGTGCTCATTTTCGGTATCGTACGAACGCACGGTATTGACCAGATCTTTGACCACTTCAGCTGCCACATCCGGCACCAGTAATGTCATTGGTGCCTCTGTTTCATAATCAACAGAAACACCGTTGCTGTTATTGGTCACGGTTACGGTATAGGTTGCTTTACCCATGATTTACTCCTTGCCGGTGCGCACGACTTTTCGTTGATTTGCACTCTCCATCAGAACTTCCGGGGCGACGAAAAAATCGATATTAAAGTAAGTGTCGTCGGTCATCACTTCGATGTTATGCCATTTTTCCGGTGGAAAAACGCCAAACTGACCGGCTTCAATAATCATCACCTCTACTGGCTCCGGACTGTGTTCGTCTGCGTATCCGAGATATTTGACCGCCCCCTGCATAACCGAAAGTCGAGGATAAACCCCGGCTCGGGTCCCTTTATCAAGGTGGCGTTCGAAAATTCCGGCAGGCGCCGTTTCTTTGTTCCAGAATGGCGTAGAGCGTGTATGGATATGATTCTGTGGAATTTGAAGCATTTTTCTTCCCTTTTCCAGTCGACAACCAGCGAGTCATATTGAACCGCTGCTGTACACAGGGTACGCCTCAAAATATACATTTAAAATACCATTTATTGGTTATAACCGTACGATTATAAATGAAAAGCAGAGCGCAATATTAAAGGCCCGCCACTATCAGCGGGCCGACGGCATCACGATTGAAGCGTGGCCAGACGGGCGGCAAAACCAACGAAAATCAGGCCGATAAGGGAATTCCCCACTTTCGCCAGTTTCTTCTTCGTACGGATATATTGCGTCACAAACGCGCCGGAGAAAATAAGGAAGCTCAGATAGAAAAAGCTCACTATCTCAAGCGTAATAGCCAGAATAAAGAATGACAGCCCTGAATGCGGCGCATTGACATCAATAAACTGCACGAAGAATGACACATAAAACAGAATAGCTTTGGGATTGGTCAGGCTCAGGATTAATGCGCGCTTAAAAATAGCGCCAAACGGGACTTCCTCGGGCGCGGCGTCGCTTGCTTTCGATTTCAGTGTTGCATACAGGATCTTCGCGCCAAGATAGAGTAAATAAAAAGCGCCAAGATAACGAACGATATTGAACAAAACGGGCGTTGTTTTAATCAATGCAGCAACACCGGCATAGGCCAAAAACATCAACACGGCATCACCAATAAACACACCGCTGGCGGCGAGATAACCCCCCTTTACTCCCCTACCGACGCTGTTCTTCAGCACAAATATCGTATTTGGCCCCGGTACCAGCACGATAAAAATAGCCCCCACCAGATACGTCCAGTAATTCAGAACTCCATACTCTGCGAACACGTTAACCTCTTCCTGAAAAAACACATGCACTTGCTGCGATACAATATGCTAACGAATGCGACAGGTGATGGAAAGAGCAGGTTATTAATTAAAAAAACCCGCCACTGGTGGCGGGTGTGTACAGATAAGGTTAGCCCAGATTAATGGTGCAGCATCTCATCCACTACTTCTTCGCCCTTCAGCTGATAAGGGTAGTAGGTAGGCCAGTTTTCCATCTCCTCAAGCAAGGCAGCCTGCGAGGTATTTCCCATAAAGATATGGAAGTGGCTCGATTTACGCGGCGCGATAATATGATCGCTGAATTGCACGTATTTAGGCGCTTTGCTGTCAGCGGCTTTACACTCAAACAGATACCGTACACCTTTCTTGCCTGATTTATAGTGCAAGATTTTATACCCGGCATAATCGTATTTGCACGATGCGACCTGATTACCGGTGTGAAATTCCATCACGCCATCTTCGATGCCGATGGTGTCTACATTGGTTGCATAGCCTGTACGGTAATAAGCTTTAATTTGTTCTGCCGTTTTGCTTTTATCTTTCTCCGCTTTCTTTTTGAAAACCGGATCAAGTTCGCCACTGACCAGATACGGATAGACAGATTGCCACATGCCATCCCAGTCGGACAGCGCCCGGTTCTGCACCTGGTTATCATCAAATACCCCTTCCGACGCCTTTTGTTCTGCTTCACTCATCGGCGCACCATGGGAATGATGACCATGGGCCAAAACCTGCCCACTGACCAAAAGCATCCCCAGAGCGATTGTCAGTTTGTTAAAACGAATAGCCAAAATTTCACCCTCAAATCGTTTGCGAGTGAATTGTTATAATATAACGTAACAGTTTAATCAATAGACATTACTGCACGTTATTGCCTCACGCTTCAATGATTTTTCTGGAGCAGATCTGCTCAAGCAGAGCCTGCTGATGGCTGATAATGAGCATACCTAATGGCCGACGCTGGCACTCTTCAAGCAGCAATACCCAGATATCTTTTTGAATGGAAGGATCGAGCTGGGCGGTAATTTCATCGGCAATAAGAAAACGTGTCCGCGGATCCAGCGCGCGAAGTAAAGCAATTCGCGCCAGTTCACCGCCAGAAAGCTGTCCGGGACGGCGGGTTAACCACTCAGGGTTGATGTGAAGACGGGTAAGCAGTTCAGCATCAGGTCGCCAGGCATCATGAACCGCATCGCCGGTGCTGCGCCGCGGATTAAAGGTTAATTCCGGATGCTGTGGCACCAGTTGCACCGGGCAATACTGGTGCATTGGCAGCGGTTGGTCATCAACCAGAATGTCACCCGAGGTCGGTTTTTGCCAGCCCGCCAGTACGCGCCCCAACGTTGTTTTGCCGGTTCCGCTGGGTGCACAAACCCCAATGCGTTCTCCGGGGCGCAGAGAGAAGTTCAGATTTTGCCAAAGCACCTTTCCTCCCTGACAAATCGTCACTTCACGACAGCACAGCATCGCGCTCTCCAAAAAGTTGATTTCTTTCAGGCAGGGCCCGCCATTGGCGTTGCAGATGCTCGCTGATCTCTCCGCGTAACAGCTGTTCCCGGCTGACGTTATCCGACACCCTTCCCTGGTGCAGCGCGACAATGCGGTCCGCGTGGCGAGCGGCAAGCGTGAGGTCGTGCGTTACCCATAAAACGCCAGCCCCTTGCTCACATTGCTCACGTAGCTGTTCAAGCAGTTGATTAGCCAGCGGTGCATCAAGCCAGGCGGTAATTTCATCCGCCAGAATATAGCGAGCCTGACTCAGCGACGCGTGACAGGCCAGAACACGTTTCGCCATCCCCCCTGAAAGCTGGCGTGGGAAGGCATCTAATACGCGACTTTCCAGTTGGCTACGCTGGAGCAATCGTTCAATTTTTCCGGCATTCCAGGCCTGGCCGGAGAGCTGACTTGCCCTGCGCAGATGTTTTTCAATCGAGAGCAGCGGGTTAAGCGCCTGAACACCTTGCGGGACATAGCTGAAAGTATTGCCACGACATTTGCGAATATCATCACTGTCCAGCGTTTTCCCCTCCAGGGTGATGGAGCCGTTGAAACGCAAATTGTCCGGTAAGAAATCAAGCAGACATTGCAGCAACAGGCTTTTACCTTCCCCACTTCCCCCAACTAACGCCACCATCTGACCAGGCGCTACGTCGAAAGAGATATCCTGCAACAGCGAAGACCAGTTTCTCGCGCCGTACCAGCGATAACGCGCCACGTCCAGCGAGACCTGTCTTAAACTCAACATGCGTCACCTCGTAACCATAAACGATGCACTGCCCTTGCGAACTGATCGAATAACATAACCAGACTGAATAGCATCAGCCCAGGAAACAGCACTAACCACCAGTCGCCATGACTGATAAACCTCAGCGCATCAGCCAGCAACAGGCCCAGCGATGGTTCATGCGGCGCCAGCCCAAAACCGAGGAAGCTCAACGCCGCGCTGTGCAACACCGCGTGGGGAAACATCAGCAAGGTTCCCGTTAACCACTGGGGTAACAATGCCGGGAGATAGTGATGCCGCCAGCAGTAAAAATGTCCGTGTCCCAGACGCCAGGTTAACGTCAGATAGTCACTGTGGGCCACGCGCTGCGCTTCGGCACGCAGGATTAACGCCAGACGCGGCCAGTGGGTCAACGCAACTGCCATAATCACCCCATTTTTTCCGCCGCCCAGCGTGAAACAGATCAATATGAGCAACAGCAGATGCGGCATTGACAGCATGGCATCGGTAATCAGACGCATTAGTACATCCAGACGCGGATGTATACGTGAAACCGCTGCCATCAGTAATGCGATGAAGCCGCTGCACAACGCCGCGCCAATACCAATTTGCAGACTGGTTAACGCGCCCTGAAAGCAACGAATCCACAGATCGCGACCGAGGTTATCGGTGCCAAACCAATACAGCGCATCAGGCGGTAAATGACGGGCAAGCAGATTAACGCTCAATGGGTTATCCAGCGTCGCTGCGCCATACACCGCAATGCATAGCAGGCAGCTAAAAGAGAGCAGAAGACGAATCAGCGTCGGCGTCGGATTATAGAGCATCAGGTCGCTCCAGAGCACGGTTCAACACATGGACAAGCCAGGTAGACAACGAGTTGCCAATGAACACCAGTACGGTACTGAACAACACAATCCCCATCAGTAACGGCAGATCGCCGCGTAATCCGGCATCAATAGTGGCCTGTCCCAGTCCCGGATAAGCAAAAACTTTTTCCGCCAGCAATGCGCCGCCCAGCAGTTCTCCCAACGAGGCGAACTGCAGGCACAGCGCGGGCGTGATAGCGTGGCGCAGAACCTGATGACGCAACAGCGACCAGCCTTTATCTCCCTGAGAACGCGCAAAACGGACAAAATCGCTTTTCATCACGCTGGCGATACTTTCCCGTGTATGAAGTGTAATTTGGCCAAGTCCCAATAAACTTAGCGCGCAAACGGGCAGCACTAAATGGCGCAGACGCTCAGCCAGCGTGGCCATATCGCCACTGTTGCCCGGCTCCCACGCGCAGCAGACCGGAAATACCGGCCAGCGCACGGCAAATAACGCCAGCAGCAGCATGCCAATCCAGAATGTCGGCAACGACGAAAGCAGATAGCTGAGTCGACAGATTGCTTTATCCGGCCAGAGATTCAGATAACGACCCGCGACAAATCCCATTGCCGTTCCCAGTATGCCGGAGAGCAGCCACGCGCCGCCAAGCAAGGCAAACGAAGTTGCAAAGCGCTCCTTGATTACACTGGCAACCGGTGCATTAAACAACATTGAGTAGCCGAGATCGCCCTGCAATACACGTATAAACCAGTGACCAAAACGCTCCCATAACGGCTGGTCTAATCCCCAGCGAGCAGCGATACGCGCATATTGTTCCGGCGGCACGTGCAGGAGATCGTTGCCGATATAGGCGCGAATCGGATCGACAGGAGAAAAGCTGAGCAGCATAAAAGTGCCAGCCGCAACCAGCACTAATAACACAATCAGCCGTAGAAAATGGCCTACAACAGACTTCATCAACGGCAGGTCCAGGTCCATTCATCCAGATTATTGAGCAGTGACCAGCTACCGTGGATCTCCGGCGCGCCTTTGCCTAAGTCAATACACGGATTTGCCAGATAAGTGTGCTGAATGTTCAGCAGCCATGCCCAGGCGGCATCGCCCTGCACCCCAGCCCCTTGCTTGCCATCCCACTCCACCTGTTGCCAGAAAGGCAACGCTTTTTGCCAGTCCGGAGCATCAATGGCCTGTTTAAGATGTTGTTCAACGACGGGATTGCTGTAATAGCCTGGATTGTAGTATTCCACGCCCGCGGCCTGATTGCTGTAGTGATGGAAAAGCTCCATCGGATCCAGGCTTCCCCAGCCAAACAGCGTCGGATTCGAATGCATATGCCGCTCAACGGTTTCCCAGCTTCCGGATTGCAGCGAGACCTGAATACCCACGGGCTCCAGCATCGCACGTACGGCCTCGGCTAAATCCCGGCGCGTACTGTCACCGCTGGCGTACCACAGAGTCAGGCGAGCCTCTTTACCGTCTTTCACACGTACGCCGTCTTTCCCCACCTTCCAGCCGGCTTCTTCCAGAATCATCCGTGCTTTTTCGCTGTCGCCATCTTTGAACGCAACTGACTGTCCCTGCCATGGCAGGCCCTGAACCGCGCTATACGCCGGAATCGCATGACCTTCCATGACCTGATCGGCAAGTTGTTTACGATCGATGGCGTAGTTGATGGCGCGTCTGATGGCGATATCAGCCGTGATATCGTTGCCGACCGGATAACCATTGGCGTCTTTTTTACCCGCTGGAACCATCGGGAACACAATGCCACGGTTTTCCACGCTGTCGCGTACCCAAAGCTTCAAATTCTGCTGTTGAGGGGCGACCGCCATCGAAGGCGCAATACGCACGAGTCCCAGTTGACCACTACGCGCTGCGGCATAAGCGTTATCTTCATCAAGGAAGACAAACACCAGCTTACTGAAATCATTTTTCTTACCGGCATACCAAGGGTTCGCCTCCACGATCAGCTGCTGCCCCGGCTGAAAACTCACCAACCGATAAGGGCCCGCGCCAATCGGATTTTTGGCGAATGTTTTTTCGTCATACCGTTTTTCGGGAACAATACCCAAAGAGCCCAGCACGTTCACAAAGGTGCTCTGTGGGCTGCGCAGCGTGATTTCTACCGTGCGGTTATCTTTCAGGCTGGCATGAGTAAAGTTACCCATGTCGATTTTGCCGCCGCTCTTTGCGGCTTTATTATAGGTGAACACCACATCTTCAGCGGTTAGCGGGGAACCATCGGAGAATTTAAGGTCGGGTTTTAACGTCAACGTCCAGGTTTTGCCGTCAGCGCTGGTTTCAACTTTTTCCGTTAGCAGGTTACCCCAGCTCATATCTGCATTTTGTTTTAATAATGGTGCATGCAAAAGCAAATAGCTGCCATGACTCCAGCCCAGCATCGGGTCAAACCCTTCCGTTGGCTCAGGTCCAATTGCCAGCTTCAACGTCTGACCCTCGCTCACATTTTGCGCGGCGAGAAGTGGTGAGGTTATTGCGAGAGTCAATGCGCACGTAAGCAGTGCCAGCTTGCCTTTAATCATTATGTTATCCAGATTTGCGTTATTTTTATGCCGCTCAACGATTCATTGCCGTTAAACGGTCTCCTGGGGAAGGGATTATGGCGGACTGAAATGACGAAAAAAATGATGCGGCGCAGAAAAGTATGACGATTTTCTAAAATTATCATACTTTTTTCTGATACTCCTAATTGAGTACCTTCTGAATCGCAGAAAATAGATTAAATGTTAGCCATTCAATTAATGGCAAATTAATTACAACCTAATGATTACAAATACTAATTATTGGTCATTTCCGCTATTTACTTAGCTAAAACTAATGACAATTTATGTATATTTATTCAAGAAAAACACCAGAAGTGATAAGTTATGTAAACATATAATGATAATTATTTTTATTATCATTCCCATCAATTATCTTACTTCCTTTGAATTTTTAACAAAGGAAGTTTGACTATGCGCTTAAAACCTGTTGCTTCTGTTGTTCTGTCCTGTTTAGGATTTTCCAGTCCCCTGGCCTTCGCTGAAGATGTTATGGTGGTAACCGCTTCCGGTTACGAAAAGAAAATCACCAACGCTGCCGCCAGCGTCTCCGTTATTTCACAGCAAGAGTTACAAACCAATAAATATAATGATTTAGGCGAAGCCCTGCGTTCTGTTGAAGGGGTGGATGTTGAAAGCAGCACCGGTAAAACCGGTGGCCTGGAGATCAGCATTCGTGGCATGCCCGCCAGTTATACCCTGCTCCTGATTGACGGTATTCGTCAAAACGGCAGCAGCGATGTGACGCCAAACGGCTTCTCAGCTATGAATACCAGCTTTATGCCTCCACTGGCGGCAATCGATCATATTGAGGTGATCCGCGGCCCGATGTCGACGCTTTACGGCTCCGACGCAATCGGTGGCGTGGTGAATATCATTACCAAAAAAAGCACCGATAAATGGAGCACCTCCATCAATACCGGCGTTAACCTGCAAGAGAGTAATAAATGGGGTAACAGCACGGTCGCCAACTTCTGGTCAAGCGGCCCGTTAATCGCTGGCGTACTGGATATGCAGGTTCGGGGTAGCACCACCCAACGTCAGGGTTCCAGCGTTACCTCCCTGAGCGATACCTCCTCCACCCGCGTACCTTATCCTACCGAGTCAGAAAACTATAACATCGGCACGCGACTCGACTGGAAAACGAATGAAAGCAATACGCTGTGGTTAGATCTCGACTCCGCCAGACAGCGCTATGATAACGATGACGGTCAGTTGGGTAACCTGACGGGGGGTTACGATAAAACGCTGCGCTATGAGCGTAACAAAGTCACCCTCGGCCACGATACCGCCTTAACGTTCGGCACCTGGAAATCCTCCCTCGGCTGGAATGAAACTGAGAACAAAGGACGACAACTGGTCTCCTCCGCACTCACGCCAGAGAACGCAGGCCGGGCCGGTGACGCACGTGAACTGAAGAACACCAACGTCATTCTGGACTCAGTACTGCTGACGCCATTAGGTGATTCGCACCTCTTAACCCTCGGCGGGGAATATTGGGATGCGCGCATGAAAGACGGTGTGGTGCTGGCCAATACCGGCGAAACGTTCCATCAAAAAACGTGGGCAGCCTATGTAGAAGATGAATGGCATATTCTCGACTCGTTGGCCTTAACCGCAGGGACACGCTACGAGCATAACGATGTCTTTGGCGGTCATCTCAGCCCACGCGCGTATATGGTTTGGGACGTATCCGACGAATGGACGCTTAAAGGCGGCGTGACGACAGGTTATAAAGCGCCATCACTGAGCCAGTTACATAACGGGATCAGCGGCGTAACCGCGCAAGGAACCGTGAATACGGTCGGTAATCCGGACCTAAAACCTGAGGAAAGTATCAGCTACGAAACCGGGCTGTATTACGAGAACGACACCGGGCTGAACGCCAACATTACCGGCTTCTATACCGAATACAAAAATAAAATTGTCTCGTATTCTATCGATGATAATACCAACAGCTATACCAACAGCGGCAAGGCAAGGACCGATGGCGTTGAATTTGCCAGCACCTTCCCTCTGTGGTCGGATGTGCTGACTTTATCCCTCAACTACACCTACACCCAGAGCAAGCAAAAAGATGGTGACAATAAAGGCGCGCCGTTAAGCTACACGCCAAAACATATGGCTAACGCTCGCCTGAACTGGCAGGCAACGGAAGATATGAATGCCTGGCTGAGCGCACGTTATCGCGGTAAAGCCCCACGCTTTACCGAAAATTACAACAACCTCAGCGCAGTACAAAAGGCCGTCTATGACGATAAAGGCGCTGATTTAAAAGCCTGGACCGTTCTCGACATGGGGATGTCTTATAAGCTGACCAAAGATCTGACGCTGAATACGGCGGTCAATAACGTGCTGGATAAAGACTTTAGCGAGGTTAAGCTTTACCAGGTGGGCCGTAATAGCACCTACGCAGGAGATTACTACCAGACTGCACAATCCACTACCGGATACGTAAACCCGGGCCGTAACTATTGGGTATCATTAAACTACCAGTTCTGATTTAGTTTTTTCCTACCAGACGGGCTGTCAATGATAGCCCGTCTACCACTGGGTTTCATCAAATGCCCGGCACTGTTCTTTTTGCCAGCCAGCGGGGCTCCAATGTTTTTACCAGAGATAAAGCGGCAAGGAATATTTTCGTCCCCGGCAGAGAAAAATGGCGAAATGAGAGATAAAGCAGAACTGGGACAGAATATGCTGGGTGAGGCTTTAATCGATAGCTTTAAATAGCCATTATGTTTTATGAGTCACGGAGCAACGGGTGCCCCGTGACAGTCATTAACTTACTTCAAATACTCTCCGCTGCGCAGCGCTTCAATACGTTTATCCAACGGCGGGTGAGTCATAAACAGCTCACTCAACGACTTGGATTTACCGTTGATGCAGAACGCCATCATGCTGGTCGCTTCCTGCGGCTCATAGCTGGTTTTCAGACGCTGCAGCGCGGCGATCATTTTCTCACGCCCCACCAGTTTTGCTGAACCGGCATCCGCATGGAATTCACGATGACGTGAGAACCACATGGTAATAATGCTCGCCAGAATACCAAACACCAGTTCCAGCACCGTCGCCACTGCGAAGTAGATCAATGGGTTGCCGTTACTGCCCTCACCCTCATCGCGGTTTCCGCCCATAAAGCCAGCGGCAATTTGCGCCAGAATACGTGAGATAAAGATAACGAAGGTGTTCACCACACCCTGAATGAGCGTCATGGTAACCATATCGCCATTAGCAATGTGGCTGATTTCATGCGCGATAACGGCTTCGGCTTCGTCCGGGCTCATGTTTTGCAACAGGCCTGTACTCACAGCCACCAGCGAAGCATCCCGGCGCGCACCGGTAGCAAACGCGTTAATATCTGGCGCATGGTAGATTGCAACCTGCGGCATAGCGATCCCAGCCTGGCGAGCCTGATTCGCTACCGTATTCATCAGCCAGCGTTCTCTTTCATTGCGAGGCTGTTCGATCACTTCCCCACCAACGGATTTTAACGCCATCCATTTGGACATCAGCAGCGAAATGAAGGAACCACCAAAACCAAACAGCAGTGCCATGATCAACAAGCCTTGAACGCTGCTTGACTGAATCCCTGTCAGGCTCAATACCAGCCCGAAAACGACCATCACAGCCAGGTTCGTCAGCAGGAAGAGCGCGATTCGCATCATAATTTTCTTTTAACCTCAATTTAACAAAACGCACTATGCGATTACCCATATCGTATGGGTCTTATGGCTATTTTCAAGCATCCATAGGTGCTAAGTCACCAGAAAGACACAACTTTACATTTTATCGTATCACACTGACGTCTTCATGCGTTTGTTAAAAAAACAGGCACAATTTCTTGCGCCTGTTGGAGGTTATTTACTGGTTGCGGGCTGTTCCGCTGGCTTTTCTTTTTCAAGATGCGCCAGGTCAAGCGCAATTTTTACCGTTTCATCCAGGTAGGGATCTGGCTCCTGGTAATCCTTCGGTAAATCGTCCAGTTTTTTCAGCGGCGGCTTACCTTCTCGCTTAAACCGATCGTTGATACGCGCCAGACGCATTGCGTCATCTTCGTTATTCTCTTTCTCACGCTGAGCGTAATTGAGAGAAGCGATGTTGCGTTTATCCTTCATCGCATTGAAACGCGCAATATCCTTCATGATGTACTGGAACTCAGGATCGTTGGCAATACGTGCATTGTGCTCTTTTAACAATTCAGGTCCAAACGGCGTCAGATTCTCTGATTTGGTGTAAGTCGCAGCATCAATGCTATCCCATGGCAGCGCGTTATCTTCAAACTTCTCACCGGTTTCCGTTTCTTCATTACCTGTCGGCATGATGATGTCCGGCGTAACGCCCTTACGCTGTGTACTGCCACCGTTTACACGGTAGAATTTCTGGATCGTATACTGAACAGAACCCAGCGCCGGCCATTCCGGACGCAGCATCTGATCATAAATACGGTTCAGAGAGCGATACTGCTGTACAGTGCCTTTCCCGAAAGTCGGTTCACCAACGATCAGCGCACGACCATAATCCTGCATTGCCGCAGCAAAAATCTCTGATGCCGAAGCACTGAAGCGATCGACTAACACTACCAGCGGGCCTTTGTAGTACACAACGCCGTCGGTATCGCTGTCTTCACGCACTTTACCGTTATTGTCACGAACCTGAACCACCGGGCCGGAAGGAATGAACAGACCGGAGAGCGAAACGGCTTCGGTCAGCGCGCCGCCGCCGTTAGTGCGCAGATCGATAATGATGCTGCTGACGTTCTGTTTTTCCAGCTTCTGCAACTGAACTTTGACATCATCCGTCAGGCCAACATAGAAGCCAGGGATATCCAGTACGCCGACTTTTTCTTTGCCAACGGTTTTCACGGACATTTTCACGGCGCGGTCTTCGAGACGAATACGTTCACGCGTTAACGTGACGGTGCGCGTCTTGGTTCCTTTACCGGCAGGCAGGATTTCAAGGCGAACTTTGCTGCCTTTGGGTCCTTTGATCAGCGCAACAACGTCATCCAGACGCCAGCCAATCACGTCGACCATTCCCTTACCGGTCTGACCCACGCCGACAATACGGTCACCAACGCTTATTGCTTTGCTCTTGGCTGCCGGGCCGCCCGCCACCATGGAGTTAATGACGGTGTAGTCATCATCCATTTGCAAAACCGCGCCAATACCTTCCAGAGACAGGCTCATTTCAGTATTGAACTGTTCGGTATTGCGTGGAGAGAGATAGTTAGTATGCGGGTCGATCTCACGGGCGAAAGCCGTCATCGCCAGAGAGAACACATCTTCGCTGTTGGTCTGCGCCAGACGGCGAATCGCAAACTTGTAGCGACGCGTCAGCGTTTCACGAATTTCCGCATCGGTTTTGCCGGTCAGCTTCAGGCTGAGTTCGTCAAATTTAACCTTGCCGTCCCACAGCGCGTTAAGCTCTGCTTCGCTCTTCGGCCATGGCGCTTTGCTCCGGTCGAGGTTAAAGGTGTCGGTACCGGTGAAATCCATTGGACGTGCCAGTACGCTTAACGCGTACTGATAACGTTCAAATCGGCGTTTTTGCGCCAGATTATAGAGATCGTAAAAGACATCCAGCTTGCCGGTACGCAGTTCATCGCCAAGGACCGTTTTCTTTTTTGCATACTGTTCGATATCGCTCGCCAACAGCACGTTGTGGCTGTAGTCGAGCAGATTCAAATAGCGGTCAAAAATTTTTGCCGAAAACGCCTGATCCAGATCGAACTGGCGATAGTGCGAACGCGTAAAACGCGATGTCACACGTTCACTTACCGTCGCATGCTGGGTTTCTTCCTTTAAAACGGGGATTTGATCGGCACGCGTGATATCTTCCACAGCAAGTGCCTGGCCTGCTAATGCAAGCAGACCAGCTAACGCAGTAAGCCTAAAAAAAGTGTTCATGCCAGGCCTGGCCTCCGTTTCAGAACACCAGGTGTTCTGCGCGTACAATCAAAGACATACCCGAATTCAGCTGTACACGGACGCCATCTTTGGTGATTTCTAATACGGTGGCATCCATCGCATTATTACCTGCTTTCACCTTCAGAGACTGCCCTACCGTCAGTACTGAAATATCAGATACCGGGGTATGCTGTTCTTCACGAGGAGCACGCGGTGCTTTTGCTGCTGGTTTCTCAGCGCGAGGTTTACGCTCAGCGCCTTCTTTACGACGCGGTGCAGGACGCGGCTTACGCTCGCGACGCGGTGCGTCTTCTTTTTCACCGGCAGCAGCGGCTGCTTCGCGTTTTTTCGCCTGTTGCTCTGCACGTTGCGCCTGAACGCGGGCTTTAGCTTCTTCCAGCTGTTTGCGAGCATGTTCAACGTGCTGCTCATCCAGCTCACCACAAGGGTTGCCGTCGAGATCAACACGCGTTGCGCCCAATTTAACGCCATACAGATAGCGCCAGCTTGAAGTATAGAGACGTAAGGCAGAGCGGAGCTGCGTCTTGCTGAGGTTCATTTCGCCCTCAACACGCTCTACCAGATCCTGAAAAATGCCAATTTTCAGTGGGCGCGCTTCGCCTTCCGCACTAAAACACTGCGGGAAGCGTTCGGCCAGAAACGCGATGACTTCTTTACTGCTATTCAACTTAGGTTGATTTTCCATGAAATTTCCTGATTACAACGGACGTAGCCAACAAGCGCAGGCATGAACAGGCGACATTATAATGACGTCATCAGTAATTGCTACGTTATCCGTTGATTATCCTGCGACGCGCGCAAAGAATTTTTTGTAATCCGTCGTTGCAAGCACGGTTTCAAGCTGTGCCACCAGCGTTCGCAGCCCCTGTTCATCCTCGTCAGTAAAGCGGCCAAACGCCGTGCTATCGATATCCAGCACGCCGATTATCTGATTTTCGACGGTGATTGGCAGGACGATTTCAGCGTTGCTGGCGGCATCACATGCGATGTGTCCGTCAAAAGCATGAACGTCCTCAATGCGCTGAACCTGGTTCTGCGCTACTGCGGTCCCACACACCCCGCGTCCTACCGGGATCCGCACGCAGGCGATTTTTCCCTGGAAAGGTCCCAGCACCAGCGTATCGTTTTCGAGCAGATAAAAACCGGCCCAGTTTACTTCTGCAAGACGTTCGTACAACAACGCGCTGGTATTTGCCAGCGTTGCCAGAAAACTGGTTTCACCTGCCATTAATGCCTGAAAGTCACGGTTCAGATCCGTGTATAGCTCTGTTTTGTTCATTATGTAATCACTTAGTTGTCTTGCTTAAAGCTGCAGCCTACTAAAATAAACATTAAATGCGTTAATGCTCAAGATCATTCCCGTCATGAGTTAAGATAACATTACTTCAACAATTTGATTCGCGATACATGGCCTTAACGACACCACGCATCACGCCGACTAAAAAAATAGCCATCAGGTCCATTGGTGATGCACTCCCTCGTGCGCATTACCATCGTTGCCCTGAATGTGACCTGATCTTTAGCTTGCCTAAAATGCGTTCGCATCAAAGTGCATTTTGCCCACGCTGTCAGGCAAAAATTCGTGACGGACGCGACTGGTCATTAACACGACTGGCGGCTATGGCTTTCACCATGCTGCTGCTGATGCCCTTTGCCTGGGGAGAACCGCTCCTGCACATCTATTTATTAGGTGTGCGCATTGACGCCAATGTGCTGCAAGGCATCTGGCAAATGACCCGACAAGGCGACCCACTCACCGCATCCTTCGTACTCTTTTGCGTTGCCGGTGCGCCCATCATTCTCGTGACCTCAATCGCTTATCTGTGGTTTGGCAATATTCTTGGGATGAACCTGCGCCCAGTGCTGCTGATGCTGGAAAGGCTCAAAGAGTGGGTGATGCTTGATATCTACCTGGTGGGCATTGGCGTCGCATCAATCAAAGTTCAGGACTATGCTTTTTTGCAACCCGGTGTAGGTCTGTTTGCTTTTATTGCGCTGGTGATCCTCAGTGTTTTGACGCTGTCGCACCTTAACGTTGAGCAGCTTTGGGACCGTTTCTATCCGCAAAGACCAGCCCGTCGGCCCGATGAAAAACTTCGCGTCTGCCTCGGTTGCCACTTTACAGGTTATCCGGACGCCCGAGGTCGCTGCCCTCGCTGTCATATCCCGTTACGCTGGCGCAGGAATCAAAGTATCCAAAAATGTTGGGCTGCTCTGCTGGCCTCGATCGTCCTGCTTTTGCCTGCTAATCTGCTGCCTATCTCGGTAATTTATGTCAATGGTGGCCGCCAGGAAGACACGATCCTGTCAGGCATAATGTCCCTGGCGAACAGCAACGTCGGCGTGGCGGCGATTGTTTTTATCGCCAGTATTCTGGTGCCATTCACCAAAGTGATTGTGATGTTTACGTTGCTCATCAGCATCCATTTTAGATGTGAGCAAGGATTGCGTACCCGCATCAAACTGCTGCGTATGGTGACCTGGATTGGTCGCTGGTCGATGCTGGATCTCTTTGTTATCGCTTTAACCATGTCGCTGATTAATCGCGATCAGATACTTGCTTTTACTATGGGGCCAGCTGCGTTTTATTTCGGCGCAGCGGTAATATTGACTATTCTTGCTGTGGAATGGCTGGACAGCCGCTTACTTTGGGATGCACATGAGTCAGGAAACGCCCGCTTCGCAGACTGAAGCGCAGATTAAAACTAAACGCCGTATCTCTCCGTTCTGGCTGCTGCCTTTCATCGCGCTGATGATTGCAGGATGGCTTATCTGGGGAAGCTATGAAGATCGCGGCAATACCGTAACCATTGACTTTATGTCTGCTGACGGCATTGTGCCGGGCCGTACTCCCGTTCGTTATCAGGGCGTTGAAGTGGGCACCGTGCAGGATATCAACCTCAGCGAAGATCTACGCAAAATTGAAGTGCGCGTCAGCATCAAATCGACCATGAAAGATGCTCTGCGCAAAGATACCCAGTTCTGGTTGGTCACGCCGAAAGCGTCGCTGGCGGGGGTTTCTGGTCTGGATGCGTTGGTTGGCGGCAACTATATCGGCATGATGCCCGGAACCGGCGAGCCGGAAGATCATTTCGTCGCCCTCGATACGCAGCCCAAGTATCGTCTGGATAATGGCGATTTGATGCTGCATCTGCGCGCCCCCGACCTCGGGTCGCTCAATAGCGGTTCGCTGGTTTATTTCCGCAAGATTCCGGTGGGCCGGGTGTATGACTACACCATCAACCCAAATCATCAGGGCGTAACCATCGACGTGCTGATCGAACGTCGCTTTACCAACCTGGTGAAAAAAGGCAGCCGTTTCTGGAACGTGTCCGGTGTGAATGCGGATGTCAGCCTCAGCGGAGCGAAAATCAAGCTGGAGAGTCTGGCGGCGCTGGTCAATGGCGCCATTGCTTTTGATTCGCCCGAAGACTCTAAACCCGCGGTGGCCGATGACACGTTTGGTTTGTATCAGGATCTCGCGCACAGCCAGCGGGGAGTGATCGTCAAGCTTGATTTACCCAGCGGCGATGGACTCAAGGCCGGCTCAACGTCGCTGATGTATCAAGGATTAGAAGTCGGGCAACTGACCAAACTGGATTTAAATCCGGGCGGTAAAGTGACCGGCGAAATGACGGTCGATCCCAGCGTAGTAACGCTGCTGCGCGACAATACGCGGATTGAATTACACAGCCCTAAATTATCGTTAAACGATGCCAATATCAGTTCGCTACTGACGGGCAAAACTTTCGAGCTGGTACCTGGCGAAGGCGAGCCGCGTAACCAGTTTGCGGTTATTCCTGCTGAGAAGTCGTTGTTACACGATCCGGGCGTCATGACGCTTACGCTGACCGCGCCGGAGAGTTACGGTATTGATGCCGGTCAGCCACTGATTCTTCACGGCGTACAGGTCGGTCAGGTGATTGATCGCACGCTCTCTGGCAAAGGTGTTTCATTTACCGTTGCCATCGAACCACAGCATCGCGCCCTGGTGCAAGGTGACAGTAAGTTTGTGGTCAACAGCCGCGTTGACGTCAAGGTCGGGCTTGATGGCGTGGAATTCCTTGGCGCCAGCGCCAGCGAATGGCTCAGCGGCGGCATTCGTATTTTGCCCGGTACCAAGGGTGAAATGAAAAAAAGCTACCCGTTGTATGCCAACCTGGAAAAAGCGATTGAAAACAGCCTGAGCGATCTACCAACTACCACGCTCAGCCTGAGCGCCGAAACGCTGCCTGATGTGCAGGCCGGTTCGGTGGTGTTATACCGCAAATTCGAGGTCGGTGAAGTGATTAGCGTTCGCCCACGCGCCGATGCGTTTGATATCGATCTGCATATCAAACCGGAATATCGCAACCTGCTGACCAGCAACAGCGTATTCTGGGCCGAAGGCGGGGCAAAGGTTCAGCTTAACGGTAGCGGATTGACCGTACAGGCATCTCCCCTGTCGCGAGCGCTCAAAGGGGCGATTAGCTTCGATAACCTAAGCGGCGCCAGCGCCAGCCAACGCAAAGGCGACAAGCGTATTCTGTATGCTTCCGAAACCGCTGCACGTGCGGTGGGTGGCCAGATAACCCTGCACGCGTTCGATGCCGGTAAACTCGCGGCCGGCATGCCAATTCGCTACCTGGGGATCGATATCGGCCAGATCCAGACGCTTGAGCTGATCACCGCCCGTAACGAAGTTCAGGCAAAAGCGGTTCTGTATCCGGAATACGTGCAGACTTTTGCCCGTAGCGGTACCCGCTTCTCCGTGATCACACCGCAAATCTCAGCGGCAGGCGTCGAGCATCTGGATACGATCTTACAGCCGTATATTAACGTTGAACCAGGACGCGGTAACCCGCGCCGTGATTTTGAACTGCAGGAAGCCACCATTACCGACTCTCGTTACCTCGATGGTCTAAGTATTGTGGTAGAAGCGCCGGAAGCAGGTTCGCTGAATATCGGTACGCCGGTCCTGTTCAGAGGCATTGAAGTGGGGACCGTCACCGGGCTGACGCTGGGCTCGCTTTCTGACCGCGTGATGGTGGCGATGCGCATTAGCCAGCGCTATCAGCATCTGGTGCGGAACAACTCCGTGTTCTGGCTGGCATCCGGATACAATCTCGACTTTGGTTTGACCGGCGGCGTCGTGAAGACCGGTACCTTCAATCAGTTCATTCGCGGCGGAATCGCCTTCGCTACGCCACCGGGTACGCCGCTGGCCCCGAAAGCGCAGGCAGGTAAACACTTCCTGCTGCTCGAAAGCGAACCAAAAGAGTGGCGTGAATGGGGAACCGCCCTGCCACGTTAATCTCTCCCCTTGCTCCGGCGTACATACTCGCGCCGGAGCACTTATGCTACACTGCGCACCTGTTTTTTTGCCGGTGGTACCAAGTGGCTTATTTTCCCGACGCCTTTCTAAACCAAATGCGTGAAGCAATGCCTTCCACGCTCTCATTTGATGATTTTCTCGCTGCCTGCCAGCGTCCGCTGCGTCGCAGCATCCGCGTCAATACGCTGAAAATCTCCGTTGCCGACTTCCTCACTCTGACAGCACCTTACAACTGGTCGCTCACTCCGATACCCTGGTGCGCTGAAGGTTTCTGGATCGAACGCGATGTTGAAAAGTCAGTACCGCTCGGCAGTACCGCGGAACATTTAAGCGGCCTGTTTTATATTCAGGAAGCCAGCTCAATGCTGCCGGTAGCCGCGCTGTTTGCCGATGGCAATACCCCGGATCGCGTGATGGATGTCGCGGCAGCCCCCGGCTCCAAAACCACGCAAATTGCCGCAAAAATGAAAAATCAGGGTGCGATTCTGGCGAATGAGTTTTCCGCCAGTCGCGTCAAAGTCCTGCATGCCAATATCAGCCGATGCGGGATAGCCAATGTCGCGCTAACCCATTTTGACGGGCGGGTATTTGGCGCAGCGTTGCCAGAAGCCTTCGATGCCATTTTGCTGGACGCCCCGTGTTCCGGTGAAGGCGTGGTGCGTAAAGATCCCGATGCGCTAAAAAACTGGTCGCCAGAAAGTAATCTGGAAATTGCCGCAACCCAGCGCGAACTTCTCGACAGCGCCTTTCATGCCTTGCGTCCCGGCGGCACGTTGGTTTACTCGACCTGCACGCTGAACCGTGACGAAAATGAAGACATTATGCAGTGGCTGATTGAGACCTACCCGGACGCCGTCGAGTTTTTACCACTGGGCGATTTATTCCCGCAGGCTGAACGCGCCCTGACCCCGGAAGGATTCCTGCATGTGTTCCCGCAGATCTACGATTGTGAAGGTTTTTTCGTCGCGCGTCTGCGCAAAACTGCCGCGATCCCTGCACTACCGACGCCAAAATACAAAGTCGGTAACTTCCCGTTCAGCCCGCTTAAAGGACGTGAATCCGCGCTTGTCACTCAGGCCGCTAACGCCTGTGGATTGCAGTGGGAAGACACTCTGCGCCTGTGGCAGCGTGATAAAGAGATTTGGCTGTTCCCAACCGAGATTGAACCCCTGATCGGCAAAGTCCGCTTTTCCCGACTCGGCATCAAACTCGCTGAAACGCACAATAAAGGGTACCGCTGGCAGCATGAAGCCGTCATTGCTCTCGCCAGCACAAATCACAGCCATGCGTTTGAACTGACCCTTGCCGAAGCCGAAGAGTGGTACCGCGGACGGGATGTCTACCCGCAGACCGCACCGACCACAGACGATGTGCTGGTTATGTTCCAGCATCAGCCGATTGGCCTGGCGAAACGTATTGGATCGCGATTAAAGAATAGCTACCCGCGCGATCTTGTCCGGGATGGCAAACTCTTTACAGGATAACGCACGTTTTTACTGGCGCTTTTGCTAACGTTGACTACGCTGAAAAATGGACGACCTAACTGGTCGTACCACAACCAGCAAATAAACGGAGAGCACGATGATGAAAACCAGTGTGCGCATTGGCGCTTTTGAAATCGACGACGCCGAGTTACATGGCGAATCGCCAGGGGACCGAACGTTAACCATTCCGTGTAAATCCGATCCGGATTTATGCATGCAACTTGATGCCTGGGATGCCGACACCAGCGTCCCGGCTCTTCTTAACGGAGAACATTCAGTTCTATTTCGCGAGCACTACGATCGTAAGTCAGATGCCTGGATCATGCGCCTTGCCTGATTCAAAAAGAACCCGTCGCCAGACGGGTTATTTCTTGGTTAATTTCCCTCATCTATCAACATCTTCTACACTACAGCTATGGCTTTACCATTTGAGGATGGAATGTTCACGCTGGTTCTTTTTGTGTGCTACCTGGGTGGCGGTTGTGAAGATATCGTTGTTGATGTCTACAAAACTGAGCAGCAGTGCCTGATATCGATGGACGATCAGCGTATTCGTAACGGCGGATGTTTACCCGCGGATGACTACATCGACAGCTTCTGGCGTCCGGCCCAGGAATACAGCGATTTTTGATTATTGCAGTTGCACCAGCGTTAACTCGCCGCCAAACACCGCACCGGTATCAATATAGTGCAGATTCTCGTGATCCACCCGCTGACGCAGAGGCGTATGACCAAACCAAAAGTGATCCGCGCCGCGAATGCCGTTGCCTTTATTCATCAGCCTTGTGCGATCCCACAGTACCCGCTGTAAATCGACCTCTTTTTGCCACTGATAATTATCATCAGGGTAATCTGCGTGAGCAACAACGTGTATGCCGTTCTGGCAACGCAGCTCCAGAATCCAGGGTAATTGCCGACACGTTTCAAGAGCGGCTGTCGCCGCTGGCTGCTCCGCCTGCGCAAACCACGAACCGCCATTCATAAACCACAGGAATTGCTCCCCGGTTGCCAGCGCGTCCAGCCCCATCTGTTCATGATTCCCTCTAACCGCGATAATCCAGCGTTTACGCAGTAGCTTCAGGCAACGCAGACTGTCTGGTCCGCGGTCGATAACATCCCCCACTGAAACCAGCAGGTCCTGCCACGGATCAAAATGACACAGGCGCAATTTCGCCATCAATAATGAGAAGCAACCGTGGATATCCCCGACCACCCAAACATGTCGCCAGCGCGTCGCTTCCACTCTTTGATAAGCATTGTCAGGCAGTCCCATTTGACCTCCTGTACACAGTTCTCATGCAACTTTAATTTTAGCAAATACATCAGAAAGGCGGGGATGTTTCTATTTATATCCGAGACATAATTATTTATGGATATGTAATCGGGCATCCATTTTAATCCCATTCGCTGTAATAACGACAAGTGGTGTTGGCTTTAAATCGTAACAGTCAAGTATTCGTGAAAGTAAGTCATGAGGAACCTCCGATGAAGCCATAGCTTTCATGACAAACGATTTATCATTAATGGTCCGTAGAAGCAGGCTATTAAAAACCTCTTGTTTATATGCATTGAATTCATAATAACGCTTGGCTTTACAAAAAGCCTTAACTAACGATTCCCAAATTTTTATTTCTTTTTCCGGATCATGGTCTTTCATAAATCCATCATACCAACCCACAAGTTCGTTAGGGAACACATCAGCTAATACAAGTATCAATATGTCGATTCTATCTTTTTGCTCGCTATTTAATTTAGAATTATGTTTTTCTTGCATAAGAATATCTTTCATAGATATCAAAAAGTTAGACTCATGATACTTTTCAATTTCAATAGCGATCTCTTTCTTTTCCACCAATATTATAGGATTAATAAAATTGAAATTAAGTCGTTCATTTTTCTTATTACATTCATCTAGAACCACCTTACTGCAAATTTCTATTGGCAGTTCAAAAAACTCTCTTCTATGGTTTACTCTATAAGGTTTTAAGGGAAGATGAATATTCTTTTCTGCTTCCCGATAATTTCCTACTTTACATGCCATAACCACATCGAATGGTAGTGGAACACCGGTCACTCCATTAAACAATTGCTTAGCCCGATGCTCAGGCATGTTCTTTGCAAACCCTATTTTAAAAAAATATCCTGATAGGCATCATTCTTTAAAATATAAACATAACCATCTGAGTCATTCATATATCCATTCCATCTTTAATAATTTTATCGCTATAACCCGTTCATAATAAATCATAATCCTTAGATTATTACCAATTAACTTTATCCGATATCCCCATGGCTATGAAAAAATTAATATACTGTCATTTTCAATAGTACAACATTTAAATCATATCCATCTGCCACGTTACGAGAACATTTGCATAAAGGGATGCAGATAGCACCGAGTCCAAGACCAAAGTGAAAAATGACAGAAAAGTACTTGGATATGGGGACAAAAATGTTTAGATTGTTGTAGCAGGCATAAAATGCCGCACAAAGAATTTCGTGTGTTTTGGCACCGTGCTTTCTAACCTTTTGGTTTTTAAAGTACATAAAAAGAGACCGATTACGATTCCTGTTTACAACTCAAAACGCAATAACCTATAAACTTCAATAGGTTAGCATAAAAAGCCCACTAAAAAACACCTCCTGATACTTACTATTGCACCCGTTCAAGATCAATCAGTTGCTATTGGTTTCGTGGCGTCGTCGGGAAAAATTCGGGATCGCTTTCAACGAGCGCCCATCCATTTTTAAGAATTCATCAATTCACAAAACCATCATTTCGATTTACCTTACAAATTCCTTTTAAATCATTACCGGGCGCACCACTTTTTCTTCCTGCCCTATACTTTCAGTCTGACATATGGCTGGAGGTTTCTATGTGTGGCCGTTTTTCACAGTCAATGACACGAGAGGACTATCTTGCCCTGCTCGCTGAAGAAGCCGAACTAGACATTCCATATGACCCGGAACCCATCGGAAGATTCAACGTAGCGCCTGGCACCAAAGTCCTGCTTCTGAGCGAACGTGATGAGCAACTGCACCTTGACCCTGTCATTTGGGGATATGCCCCTGGGTGGTGGGATAAGCCACCGCTAATTAATGCTCGATCTGAAACTGCGGCCACCAGCAGAATGTTTAAACCGCTCTGGCAGCACGGTCGTGCAATTTGCTTTGCTGATGGCTGGTACGAATGGAAAAAGGAAGGTGACACGAAGCAGCCTTACTTCATTCATCGGGCCGACGGACAGCCGATATTTATGGCGGCGATTGGCAGCACGCCATTCGATCGAGGAGATGAAGCAGAAGGTTTCCTGATAGTTACAGCTGCAGCTGACAAAGGACTGGTAGATATTCACGACAGGCGGCCGCTGGTACTGTCACCAGAAGCCGCTCGCGAATGGATGAGGCAGGACATTGGAGGAAAAGAAGCTGCGGAAATTGCGGCTGACGGTTCCGTTCCGGCTGATAAATTTATATGGCATGCCGTAACGAGTGCCGTTGGAAATGTGAAAAATCAAGGTGCCCAGTTAATCCTGCCAATGTAACGCAGCATTACATCGCCACAACTCTCATAACACTATAATAAATATTAAATTATAATGTTTACATTTTGCAAAATGTACCATATCTACCTTTTTCAACTCATTGATTATCCGAGCTATGTTTTTTGTTTTGGGGAGAGTTTTCACCAAGAATCCAAGTTTTTCACGCCGGCACATTCAACACGCTACCATTACTGGCAAACCTCGATGGTACAGATTTTACAGTCGCTGCAATCCACTATGAGCAATTAGCGGAAATTAAAGATTTTGAACATTACATAAATTGTTATTCTGCCCGCTTCTTTTAATCAAATATGATCAATTAACAGTCAGTCGCAATGCTAAATCTTGCGGGTAGGGATCAAAGTAATTCTGCGTCAGCAGATAACCGTCCGGGTATTCCGCCAGATAATGTTTCAGCAGCGTCATAGGAGCCAGTATGGGCAGTAGTCCTGCGCGGTAATTAAGGATCACCTCGCGCAACTCGCCGCGCTGACGCATTGTTAACTGATTACGGAAATATCCCTGAATGTGCATCAGCACGTTAGTGTGGTTTTTACGTGAGGCGGGTTTCTTCAGAAGCGTCATTAATTTATCCCGGTAGACCGCAAAGAAAGCTTCCAGATCCTCCCATTCATGCAGTGATGCGACGAATGGGCCAATTTCCCGGTATCCGGCCTGATGGTGAGCCAGCAATTGCAATTTATAACGGCTATGAAAATCCAGTAGAGCCCGACGCGTCAGGCCATTTTTGCGCAGCATATTTAGCTCATGTAGCGCGAAAACCCTTTCGACGAAGTTTTCGCGCAGGACCGGATCGTGCAGCCGCCCGTCCTCTTCTACCGGTAGCCACGGATATTTCTCCATAAGCGTGGCGGTAAACAGTCCCACCCCGTCTTTGCGCCCGCGATTGCCTTTCTCGTCATATAAGCGCACGCGTTCCATACCACAACTGGGTGATTTGGCGCAGACGATAAACCCGGACAGAGTGTCCAACCCGGCCAGATACCGCTGGCAAAAGTCAGCCATTTTGTCGGTCACGTCTTCGTGAGGTGCGTGGCTAAATCGCATGCGAATATCGCCGACAGCCGTTTGTACCAGGCGCAACGCCGGTCTTGGGACAGGCAAGCCAATCGCCATCTCCGGGCAAATGGGCCGGAATGTCACCCACTGTGCCAGCCTGTCCATCACAAACTGCGCCCGCTTATGCCCGCCGTCAAAGCGGACGGCAGACCCCGTTAAACAGCCGCTGATCCCAACGATGGGTTGCATTTTCATTGCGTCTTCCTCGCTAGTGCGTTTTACGGGAGAAGAAGAGTGTCACCGTGCCGACGGTGACGCCAAATTTCTTCATCTCAGTTTTATTAAACAGATGATTGGCATCCTGCAGGTACATCCAGTCATCAAAATTTAGCAACCAGGTTCTGCCGCTGGCTTTCACATTCATGCTGTAATGCCAGTTGAACGCGTTGCCCGCCGCCTGTCCCTTCGCAACACCTTCAATGTCGCCGGCGGTGCCTTCGTAACGATCGGCGCTGACTTTACGGATATGCCACACACGCTGCTGTTTCTCGCCATCGTCGTACACAAAGCGTTCGTTGAGGGTCAATGTGTCTCCCACCACATCGCCGTTAATGTCGACGTGGAAGCGACGAAGCTGTTTACCGCTGCGGTCCTGAACCATCCCCCATGCTTGCGTTTCTCCCTGAAAATACTGAAAGATATCCAGCGTCGGCTGTTGTTGTCGATAGTCGGCAATTTCAGCGCTACAACCAGCCAGTTGCATCAGCAAGGGCAGGCTCAGGGTCAATAAACGTTTCATTTTTCACCTCCAGTAAGCTGCTGACGCAGCTCAGGATATTGCGTGCGGGAACCCAGCCAGACAGCGAGAAAGTTTTCGCTGAACGCCGCCGACTGCGGTGGGCCAAGCGGGATAAATTGCCTTTGTGTCGCTGACATGCGATACCAGAACTGCCCCTGCTTATCTTGCAATACAAAAGCCAGTTGCGTACCCGGCGCGACGTCTGGCCATAGCTCACCCAACATGCGAAGCCAGGACTCGCTCTGCGCTTCCCGCGCCAGAATCCCCTGCGCTCGCCACTGATCGCGGGTGGCATCCACCAGTTCTTGCCGTTCAATTTTGCGCTGATAGGTGATAATCAGCGCCTGCTCCTCTTTCAGCCCGCGATAACGCCCATCCGGCGTGCGCAGTTGTGAGGTATAGATCGTGAATGGCCCCCAGGTGAGCGTTGCATCGCCGACTTTATGCCAGCTTAACCAGTCTGTAGCCCCTGCAAACGGCGCAATCGCCATGACGCCCAGCAGTATCAGTAAGGCAGGTTTCATTGGCGTTTCCCCATGAAAATATGAAAAAACAGCATCAACACCAGCCAGCCCGCCGCCATTAAACCGACAACGATAAATGCCGGTTCCAGAAAAGTAATAGACCCCAAACGCTCTCCTATCACATAGGCGACCGGGCCACCACCGGTGGCCATGATTGCCAGCAGCCATCCCGGCAAAGTGGTCGAGCAGGTAAGGTGCGTCCACAGGGCGGCGAACATGAGCCAGAGCGCGACCATCCATAACGGTAACAATGCTTCACCGTGAAAATCGATCAACCCCGTCAACGCCCACAGCGCATCCAGACTACTGCCCGCTGCTGCCAGCATTAACGCGTACAGACGTTGTGCAGGCGGCAGCAAGAAGCAGGCCAGAATAGCCAGCCCAAGCCATAACACCAGGCCGCGCTCACGTAATAACACCACCATGAGCCAGTACAAATCGAACCCGACAGCCAGGATAAAGACCTGTAAATGGCGGTTCATAGACGTTCCACCGTCAGTTGCACCACACTGATAGTGCGCGCATTAAAACCGGCTTCGCAGTAGCCGAAGTAATACAGCCACATGCGACGAAAACGCTCATCAAAGCCCAGCTTTTCAATATCATGCCAGGCGTGAACAAATCGTTGTCGCCAGTGCGCAAGCGTCCGGGCGTAGTCAGGCCCCATATCGAACAGATTGCGAACCACAAAGTCGGTGTGCTTTGTCATCAGACCGCTCATCGCGGTGATACTGGGTAAAAAGCCTCCCGGAAAGATATAACGCTGAATAAAATCCACGCCTTTGCTGTAATCGCGATAGCGCTGATCCTGAATGGTAATGGCCTGAATCGCCATTTTCCCTCCAGGGCGCAGGCGCGCCTGACAGGTGCGGAAAAACGTCGGCAGATAACGCTGACCCACCGCCTCGATCATTTCAACCGACACCAGTTTGTCGAATTCCCCGGTCAGGTCGCGGTAGTCGCACAGCAGTACATTGACTCTGTCCTGTAAACCTGCGCGGGCAATGCGCGCGTTCGCCCAGGCGAACTGTTCCTGCGACAGGGTCGTGGTGGTCACCCGGCAGCCGTAATGACGCGCGGCGTATTCCGCCATCGCTCCCCAGCCGGTACCGATTTCCAGCAGATGATCATTCGCGGTGAGCGCCAGCTGTTCGCAAAGCCGCGCCATTTTGGCCTGCTGAGCCTGCGCTAACGACTGCTCGGGGCAGGTGAACAAGGCACTGGAATAGAGTAAATCCTCATCAAGAAAGTGCGCGTAAAACGCATTGCCGAGGTCGTAATGCGCGGCGATGTTTTCTCTCGCCTGTTGCCGATGGTTGCGACGTGTCCAGTGACGCAAACGCTCGACGGGTCGTCCAAGCAGGCGAAATCCGCTTTCCAGCCGTCCCAGCAGGGTGGTGTTAAGCGCAAATATTTGCAATAACGGCGTGAGCTGTTGCGTTTCCCACTCTCCGTCCATCCAGGCTTCAGCCGCCGCAAGACTTCCGCCTTTCAGCACCCGCCAGTACACCGTGGGTGAGAGAATATGTACGTCGGCGCGTAACTCAGCTGAAACATCACCAAAATGAAAAGTCTGCTCCCCTTCCCGCACCGTGATTGCCCCCTGGCGAAGACCGCTCAGCACGCGGAAAAGAAGCCAACGCGCCACACGCAGGTTGCGCGGAATATCAGGTTCAAGCGCAAAGACGGGATCGGTCATGATCGTTCACTCCTGCTCACGGGATGGTTGTAGAGAGGGACTCGCTTGAGCCACAGTCGTAACGCCTGCCAGTAAATCGCTGACACCGTTTTCAGCGTCATCAACGGCAGTCGTAGCAGCAACGTACGTAAATTCGCCTGCGTCAACGGCTCGCGTTTGAGCATCAGGGTGGCATCAAAAATCTTCTCTTCCTGGTGGTTTTCGATATGCATATGCAGCGTTTTAACCGGCGAGTTAAATCGCCAGTGATAGACCATATCCATCGGGTTAAATGGCGATACATGGAACGCTTTTTCCAGCGGACGCTTTTCCTGTGCATCTACGGCGTAGTAATGTCGCTCATTCCATGGCGTATTGCGGACCTCCGCCAGTACCCAGCGCAGGATTTGCGCGTGGTCATAGCAGTAGTAAAAATTGACCGGGTTAAAATGAAAGCCGAAATAGCGCAATTGCGTCAGGAGCATCACGCGACCTTCGGGACGTTCGCCAGTCAGGAGGGCAAGCTGATTCAACACGTTCTCTTTTAACGGTGTCCCCAGCGGGTAATCCGCATCATGAAAAGCCGCCGCGGCAAAGCGATTACGTTTCACGCCGACGCCCGGAAGCTGCGCCAGTTCATCCAGATCGAGCCACGCCATAAACACCTGATAAGTAAACTGGTGCGTTGTAGGCTGAAGGCGGCGATGACGCAATACGCCCTGATACAGGCAACTGTTCATCTTAGCGCCCCTCTCCTGCAGCAATGCCGTACACCACGTCCAGTGCACTGCGTACGCCATCTTCGTGAAAACCGTTGAACCAATAGGCACCGCAGAACCAGCTCCGATGCAGGCCGTTGATCTCAGCGCGGCGAGCCTGCGCCCGCCAGCTTTCAGGGTTAAACAATGGATGCTCGTAAACAAAGCGTCGCCAGACGAATCGATCGTCAATTGGAGTGTCTGGATTGAGGGTCACGCAAAATAGCGGGCTTCCTTCAGGTAAGCCCTGGAGTATATTCATGTTATAGGTGACGCAGGCGCTGGCACGATCTTGTCCACTCAGACGGTAATTCCAGCTTGCCCACGCGCGTTCGCGTACCGGTAACCAGCGGCGATCGCTATGCAACACCACCTCGTTACGCTGCCAGCCAATTGCGCCCAGCACGTCGCGTTCTGCGGGGGTCGCATCTTCAAGCAAAGCCAATGCCTGCGAGGAATGACAGGCGAAGATCACCTGATCAAATGTCTGTACCGATCCTGCCAACTGGATTTTGACGCCGCTGTCGTAGCGAATAACCTGCTGAACAGGGGCATTAAGGTGCAATGTCAGACGATCGCCCAGCTTCGCCAATATGACACGGATGTATTCCCGCGATCCGCCCGGCACCACGTACCACTGCGGGCGATCCCGGATATCCAGCAGGCCATGGTGCTCAAAGAAGCGTAAGAACAGCGGAAGCGGAAAACGGCGCATCTCCTGAAGCGAAGATGACCAGATGGCTGCGCCCATCGGCAGAATGTAATGACGCGCAAAGAACGCGCTGAAGTGGTGCTGGTCGAGGAAGGTCTGTAGCGTCGCGTTCGCATCGACCTCATTTAATGCCTGTTTCGCCAGACGATTAAAACGGACAATCTCTTGCAACATACCCCAAAATGCAGGGTTGAGTAGGTTCCGACGCTGGGCGAACAAAGAAGTCAGCGTATGACCGCTGTACTCCAGACCGCTTTGCGGATTATGCACCGAAAAACTCATCTGCGTTTTTTGCCCCTGGATACCGAGTTCGCTCAGCAAGCCCATAAAACGCGGATAGGTTCGGTCGTTATAGACAATAAAGCCGCTATCAATCACGAAATTCCCCTGCGGGGTCGCCACATCCACCGTCGCAGTATGGCCGCCAGGGGTCGACGCCGCTTCAAACAGCGTCACCTGATGGTGTCCGGCCAGACGCCAGGCGCAGGTTAATCCGGCAATACCACTGCCAATGATAGCAATTTTCATGAACGCACCATCCTGCGCAGCAACGCGCGCTGGAGACTCTCAGGCAGCCCGGCCAACAGACGTAGCAGCACGCCAAAGCCTGTCGGGAAGGCAATATGATTTTTTCCTTTCGCCAGGCCACGGCGAATCGCCTTCACCGCAGAATCAACACTCACCTGACCCGGCATGGCAAAATCGTTTTTACGGGTAAGCGGGGTATCGACAAATCCTGGCGACACGACGGTCACGGAGACACCTTTCGGCTCCCAGTCCAGACGCAAGCTATTAGCAAACCAGGTTAGCGCCGCTTTAGACGCACCATAGGCTTCTGCCCGTGGGAACGGCAGCCAGTGCGCCATCGAACTGACCAGCACCACGCGGCTACCGGAGGTTAACTGCGACTGAAGCGCTTCCAGGCAGTTGATGGGACCCAGATAATTCGTCGCCATCACCCGTTCAACCTTCTCGGCGTCTATCCAGCCCTGGTCGAGATATTCGCAGGTCCCGGCACAGAGAATAACCAGTTCGGGTTTGCAGTCCGCCAACGCCTGGCGACAGGCGTCCCTGTCTGTCATATCGAACAGGCGTACTGTGATGTTGGCATTGGATTGGCGCAGCTGTTCCAGCCTTTCTGGATTGCGACCGCAGGCAATCACCTGACAGCCGTCATCGGCCCATGACTTTGCAAGCCCGGCACCAATCCCGGAGCTTGCACCGGTAATGAGGACAGTCATCATCCGCGCACCCTCCTTTTAACGCCGCGAACGGCCCAGCCCAACAGCGGCAGATGCTCATAAAGCATCTCACCCGCGTCGTAGTAATCTCGCTGGCGAAAAATCTTATCGCCATGCGTCTCTACCATTGAACATCCCGGCAAAGATCGTATTTCTCCGCCAGCAATGCGCGGATGCGACCAGTACATGGTCCACGTCACGGCAAACCGCCCGCTCTCACATAGCGGAGGATCTATGGCAAAACGGCAAGCGTTTACATTTCCCAGGAGGTGCGAAAAATAGCGCTGGATGGCAAACAGCCCGTTATGTTCCCCGAAGGGATCGACAAGTACTGCATGCACGTCGTACAACCCAGCAAGCGCGGGGACGGGCTGGCGATCCAAACTGGCGTAGTAATCCATAAACCTGTCGATAACGGATGGCTGTGCGCGCATAACTCTTACCCTTAAGTGAACCACATGACGTCGCGGCATAATTAAAACTTACACAAACACTTTAATTTGTCCAAGTTTTTGCTGGAGATTTTTTATAAACTCATTTAATTCAATAAATTAAAAATTTAATTTTTTGAGTTAAATTATCCAACAGCCACTAATACAGTGGCCAATCGACACACACAGGAAAGGTAATCACAGGGGATTAAAGCGGGATCACATCGAGGAAATTAACCTGCTGTTGCCAGAGGTCTATCTGTTTTTTACGCGCTGCGGTGAGCTTACCAGAGGTCACTAACAACCATTTGCGCTCGGGGAAAATCTCAGGAGCAAGCGTCGCGGGCGGTACGGGAAGCACATCAATGCGATGCCCCTGTCCCGTGCGGCAAAGCGCTTCAAGCCAGATCTCGCAGGGGTCCGTAAGATGCCAGCCGGTAATCAGGTAGTTATCGCCCGGCGCACGCTTATCCCCTTCCAGGCAAAACGAGGTGTAAGAAATAATAATACCATCGAGGATTTCACGCAGCGTCATTATAGCCGGCACATTAGCTGAGACTTGGCTTCGCAGAGGGCGCAAAACCTCACTCACCAATTCAGGGCGAGGATACTCGCGGCCTGCGTCATAAATAAGCTGGCGCAGGGTTTCAATTTTCCCTTCGTTCAGCCGCTGCAGCATACTCTCCTGCAGGGCGAGCCAGTTATTTGTTCGCTTGGCTCCAGGGCGGGCCAGCAGCGGTTTTACCTGGCTTATCGGTACGCCTTTTTTCACCCAATCGAGAATTTTAAGCGCCTGCTGAATATCGTCATCGTTATACAACCGGTGCCCACCATCCGTACGCTGTGGTTTGAGAAGTCCATAACGACGTTGCCAGGCGCGCAACGTCGTGGCGGTTATTCCACAAAGCCGCGCAAATTCACCGATGGAATAGGACATACAGAACACCTGATAACAAAGAATACCCTTAATATACTACGAACTACGTTGGATTAGATAAGTGAAAACTACTTACCTTACGATTGCTAAATACCATACAACCACCTTCAGGGAGACGTTAAGAAAAAATATCTGAGAATAGTAGGCAATTTGTTGATCAATTCTAACTAATTGATATGTTTTAACTATTAACCTTACGGTTTCTTGCAAGCTATTGTTCCGAACATATTTTTACTTTTTGAAGATTTTCCCCTGCGTTCCGGCATCCGTATCCCGCCAGACATCCTCACCTTTCACCCGACGATCTCCCTGGATAGTATAAATCACCATCCCCTGCTTGAACTGCAGCACACCGTCTGATTTTGTGGCATGTACGCTCTTTCCATTGACGATGACTTTGTCATTTTTATCAATACTGATGTTTGCAACCGTAACACCGCTATCACTCAAAGCTAACCACTTACCTGCATAAGGACTGGTTGCTGATGTTGTGGTATCGCTGCTTTCATTAACAAAACCAGCTTTTGCATTTTCATCTTTAGATTTGTTGATATCACAACCCTGCGCTTCAGAAACCTGAGTACAACCAGACTGCTCAAGTTTGTGCCGATAATCTTTATTGATAGCCCATGTAGTGGATGTGAACAGTACAGAAGCTACTGACAGGCAAATAATTACCCTTTTTGTACACATAGTGCGACCTTACGATGATAAGCCCAGATGAGAAGCAGCGCATAGCTGCCCTTCTAAAATCTTAGTCAAGATCGTAGATACCTGTTATAAAAAGAGTGTCACCATTCGATTTTTTGATAAATTTTTAAGCAGTAAGGGGCGATGAGCAAGATAGTTATTCAAATACCGGCTGCTGTCGCTACGGTACAATGTAGAAAACTAATCAAGGCCGAATAGCAACCCTCTTTTATGCGTAAAAAGACGAAAAGATAATGCGATGTTAAAAATGAAAGAAAACAACGTTAATATCAACCGAATTCACTTCCTTTATGAGGCGTTGGCCAAGAGACATGCTTCTCCTGAAGATAAATACCTGGCTATTCTGAATGAAGGATTAAAAGCCTTTGACCTGTCTCTTGGTATTATTAGTCAGATAGAGGGTGAGCGTTACTCTCTACTTGCGGTTTCACCAACAAGTGGAGACATTTCAGCTGGTATGGTGTTTGAACTGAAAAACACTTATTGTCAACAAGTGGTCAGAGAAAGAAGAATAATAAGCGTTGAACATGCAGGAACACATCCTGACTTTAATTCCCATCCGGTCTACATTGGTATGAGGCTGGAGAGTTATATCTCAGCGCCAATATGGGTGAGGGAAAAATTGTGGGGTACAATTAATTTCTCATCCACTCAGATAAGATCCATATCATTCTCTGAGGATGACTATGAATTCATTAGTTTAATGGCTGAGGGTATTGGTTCGTTAATCGAGATCAATTTATTAATCAGTGAAAATGAAATTGTTATTTCAGCACTACAAAAAAACAATGACATACTCGAATCTATTTTTAAAAATTCAACTATCGGGATGGCGTTGGTAGCCTCTTCTGGCCAATGGAAAAAAGTCAACAATTCACTGACCCGTATGCTGGGATATACTGAAGACCATCTGCTTTCTATCAATTTTCAAAATATAACCCACCCCGATGATTTAAGCACTGATTTAAAACAATTAGATGCTCTTTCTCGAGGAGAAATTCCCTTCTACCAACTAGAAAAGAGATATCTGACAGCAACAGGGAATTATATCTGGATACTTCTGAGTGTTTCTTTGGTACGCGAAGATAATGGTGAAGTCAAATATTATATTGCTCAGATACAAAGTATTAATGAGCGTAAAACGATGGAAATTGAGCTCAAAAAGCAAAAGGAAGAATTACACAAAATTAATACTATGCTTGAGCGAATGGCTACTGAAGACAGCCTGACAGAGATTGCGAATCGCCGAAAGTTTATGCGTTGGTTTGAGAATGAAATGACCAGAATTGCGCGAGATCCCGCACCTGTGTCAATTGCCATTGCCGATATCGATTTTTTTAAATCATATAATGATTCCTATGGCCACCAGGAAGGTGACTATGCACTTAAGAATATCGCCAAAGAACTTAGCCATAACCTACGAAGCCAAGATAAGGTCGCACGATTTGGCGGTGAGGAATTTATCATGCTTTTCCCTGAAACGGATGAAAAAGACTGTTTTTTGGCTTGTGAAAGATTAAGGAAAAGCATTGAGAAACTGAGTTCGCTCAGAAGATCGGTCACGATCAGTATTGGTGCAGTGACATACCATCCGAGAGAAGGGAAGCTTATTACCTTTGATGATTTATTGAAAGTGGCAGACACCAAACTCTATGATGCTAAAAGGTCTGGGCGAAATAAGGTAAAATTAGTCAATTTAGCAGACCATCAGGACTAATCTAGTGGTCTTTCTTGCTATCAGTAAGTGTGCTTACTAGGCATGGAGCAGCATTCACAAACTCGCTACAGGAGTATTTTGATGAAGGTAGAACTTAAGAACGTTAATGGAGAAAACCAGCCTATGGAAGTGGCATCTCTAATTATCACACTGAGTAATGGTGAAACAATAGAAATCAGTGAAGAGAAACAAGGCCGCCCCGCGCACCTGTCGGAAGGCATAACCATCTGGGGCGGCCGTATGCCCCAGGAGAACGCTAGCCTTGAAGAACTGAAGGAGTCAACCCGAATGCTGGGGATATACCCGTTGGCAGCTAATACCCTGCATCTTTTTCCATTGAAAAAATAATCTGGTGATGGCGTAAGAACCTGTGCTGCTGTTTCCAAAAGTATAATTAGCACTCAAGGTCCGCTTGGCACAAAGCAGACGCCCATCCTCACGCGAATGCTTTGCCCTTTCCTTATCAACAACCCAATAGCTTGCCCCACAACCATGGTTTTTTTATTAGAATTGTTGCCATATTATAAATCAAAATAAATTGACTTTATTAAATATCTATCAGATATCTATATGGTCACCGTGAATTCTTTCTGCATTTCCTCGGGTTGCGGTCGGAATAAATAAATGCTGCCTTCCATGACAGCATGTGGATATTAACGAACTAGGTGCAGGAAGTGCAGATGTTTTTCATACTGGTCGAGTATGTCATTAATAAGCTGTTCCTGATTCCAGCCCATCACATCATAATTTTGACCACCTTCTTTGAGATAGACCTCAGCGCGATAATATCGATGTTGTTCAGCATGATGCTCATCATTATCCATCGCAGCTAGGGCGAATGTCGGTGAGTTATACCCGCGAAGCCTCACTTCATAAATATAATTCAGCTCGTTGCCCAAATCGACTTCAAGTCGAATACGATCATCGGCAGCGTCACTGATATGGCTTATCGTCCCCTGCTTGTTCAGTTCTTCCTGAACGAGCGTCATGGCGGGTTGGATAACGTCGTCCATAAAGCGTTTCACAAGAGAACGCTTCGGCAGATAAGCTATATTGCGCAACCTTCTCTGCCACGGAATTGGGTTACGTGCAGCCGTCGGAGCAATAGTCGCCATGCTCAGGCTTTCACGCTTAGTCAAATCCCGACGCAGGGCTTTTAACAGTCCGTATATGGATATCAATAAGATAGCTGAGAAGGGTAATGCACTTGCTATTGTCACCGTTTGCAGCGCGCTTAGCCCTCCTGCAAGGAGAAGCGCAATAGCAACAATTCCCATGAGCGAGGCCCAGAAGATTCTCTGCCAGACGGGTGTGTTTGCCACCCCACCTGATGCCAGAGTATCTACAACCATTGCCCCCGAATCAGCAGATGTGACAAAGAAGACAATGACCATCGCCATTGCAATGAATGACAGTACGGAGGAGAACGGGAAATGCTCCAGGAAATTGAACAGGGCCAGAGCAACATCCTGCTGAACGGTATTGGCGAGGTCAGTCGCCCCCTGGTTCATAATAAGATAGATCGCGCTGTTACCAAATACCGTCATCCACATGAGCGTAAAGCCGGCAGGAACAAACAGCACACCGGTGACAAACTCGCGAATGGTTCGGCCGCGGGATACCCGTGCGATGAACATCCCCACAAACGGCGACCATGAAAGCCACCATCCCCAATACAATAATGTCCAGCCTCCCAGCCAGTTGCTCGACTTAGGTTCATACGCGTAAAGGTTGAACGTTTTACTCACCAGTTCTGAAAGATAACCGCCCGTATTTTCCACAAATGACTTCAGCAGAAGCACGGTTGGTCCCAGACACAGGACCAGCGCCAGCAACAACAACGCCAGGCCCAGATTGAGCTCAGACAGGATGCGTATTCCCTTGTCCAGGCCCGACACCACTGAAATCGTCGCTAACCCCGTGATGACCACGATCAGAATGACCTGCACAGTTTCATTAATGGGTATCCCGAAAAGATGGTTCAAACCGGCATTCACCTGCAAAACACCGTAACCCAACGATGTAGCAACGCCAAAGACCGTGCCTATAACAGCGAAAATATCAACCGCATGGCCTACAGGCCCGTATATGCGATCGCCAATAATGGGATAGAGTGCGGAGCGCAGCGTTAAAGGCAAACCGTGACGGTAACTGAAGAACGCCAGAATCAGCGCCACAATGGCATAGATTGCCCATGCGTGCAGGCCCCAGTGGAAGAAGGTCAGACGCATTGCTTCCTTCGCTGCCGCAACGGTCTCTGGAGTGCCGACGGGGGGCGAAAGATAATGCATCACAGGTTCGGCAACGCCAAAGAACATCAGGCCGATCCCCATCCCTGCCGAAAAAAGCATCGCAAACCAGGAGTGGTAGCTGAAATCAGGCTGCGCATGGTCCGGGCCCAGCTTGATATCGCCGTAGCGTGAGAGTCCCAGGAACGTGACACTCAGTAAAATCAGGGCCACAGCCAGGATGTAGAACCAGCTGGCATTCGTGAAGATTTGTTGTTGAAGTAGTTTAAAATTTTTGTCGGCAACATCCGGGAATACGGCGGCAAAGGCGACAAGAAGGAAAATTAACAAAGCAGATGTAAAGAATACTGCTTTGTTAATCTGGCTTTTAGACTTCTTTGGGATTATATCATTTTCACTCATAATCATTTATTCCATTAATTTAAATCCGCATTGGATAAAGGGTACTACCACTCATAGAGTAGCAAAGTTCAACTGACAATGCGGCATTAATCGGAACGCATGGTGCAACGAGGTTCGATACAAATCATCTTATATATTCATATTTTTAAAGGGCTCCTTAGCTAGTCAGCCTTCCACTTCTTGGGGCATTAAATTTGCATAATCTGCATCAGACTTGGGATATACGTTAATTGAAGCAATATTGATTACGAATGACCAGCGTCTGCTTCTGGGCACATAGCAGCCCTTAAGACGGCGGCTCGTCGTCATGGGGAGATCGGAGATTCAAATCCTCTCGTGCCGACCAAAAATCATCTAAGAACCAGCCTGTTACGGCTTTTTTATGTCTGTTTTCTGAGCGGGGGATACTCCGGGGAATAACTGGGGAGAAACACAACCATAACTTTTAAATTTGCCTGGCAGTACAGTGACTGTGTAGTTGATGATGAAAAACCGGGTGTCTGCTGACATCAACAGACCCCGTAATTACACAGCAGTGCATATTGGATACGCTATATCCTTAGCGAGTGGGTAAATTTATAGTCATTACAAAGATGGTTGTCATTAAATCTTTGTGATTGATATCTAATATTTTTAACTAAAATCTTACCAAGATCATAAATGGTCAAATAACCACCAATTGAGCATAATTATTCTTTCCCATGATGTGTTTCTATCTACATCACCGGGCAGTCATCAAACTCCGCATTGCTGGCATCATTAATGATGTAAGTAATCACCCCGAATATAGCGGGTGCAGAACCGTAACCGTCATCATCTACTGGTAGCGCCTCCCTTCTCCCGCTCTCCAGATTAATCAGATGGGGTTGAGGATGAGTCCGATATCGCTTGATCCTGAACTCCCCGTCGATTGCACATATCAGCAGTGAACCATCGCAGGCAGTAAGTGACGCATCTACCACAAGCAGCGCTCCCTGGAGTATCCCTTCCCTGAAATGTGAACGCGATGCCCGCATGAAGTAAGTCGCTGCTGGCTGGCTGATAAGCTGCTGATCGAGTGAGATCCTCGTTTCAACGTAATCGCTGGCCGGTGAAGGGAACCCCATGGCTATAGTCCTCCGTTTGGATTGAACAGCTGAAAGGTTCGGTTCTCGCCTTCCTGCGTGGAGACATCGCGGAATGTTGTCACATAACATTCTATCCAATCGTTGGCCTGCTTCGGCGTCCAGTGCCAGTTAACCTTACCCAGTTCCTGGACAAACCGCTGTGTGGTGACAGTCTTCCGACCATTCGGTTCTCGCTGTATCGAAGCATGCCAGGCTATTTCAATATCGCTACGTCGTGGCATCATTAACCCCTTCTTGAATACTGGATAAAAAAACAGTATAAATACTGTATATCCATCCAGTAAAGAGGCAATAAGCAATGTTCGTGGAACTCGTTTATGACAAAAGGAATTTTGATGGTCTGCCCGGTGCAAAAGATATCATTCTGGGCGAGTTGACCAAGAGGGTTCACCGGATTTTCCCCGATGCTGATGTCCGGGTTAAACCGATGATGACGCTGCCGGCGATCAACACTGACGCCAGCAAGCATGAGAAGGAACAGATAAGCCGTACTGTTCAGGAAATGTTTGAAGAGGCTGATATGTGGCTGGTTTCAGATTAAACGCCTTGAACCATCATATCGCTTGAGTTGTATTAGCTCAGACCTGAGCTGGCAGTCTTATGGCACAGAGCCAAACCTAACCTGACAGTCCACTCTGTGCCAAAAGCGGAAGTTGCTCACACTTAGTTGCTTTAATAAGCGACGGGCAGGTCATTGCTGTCAACCTACCTATTATCAGTGACATTAACAAATTTTCATAGCATTTATCTGTGGTTAAGAGTTATATTATTGGGCGTCTCTTGTCGAATTTCATAACTTTCTAATTGAAAATTTAGGATTTCTGATGAAAATATCTCTTATTTTTGCCTTTCTCCCTATAGCTATCTCATTTTTTTCATTATGGGTGAGTTTTATTCATGGTAATAATAGGAATAAAACTGGCATTGTTGATACTCTTTCTAAAGAACTAAGTAATAAGAGAACAACTCCTTATATAATCCAAGTGTGTGTATCTAGAATACATAACAGCAGACCTATCCCATTCAATATTTTAAAAAAACTACTCCATTATAATAATGCATTGGAAATCATCCAGCTTTTTTCATTTGGTAGAAAATTACTTGATATTCTTAAATTCTCAGAGAGTAACAATCGTATTGTAGTGGGGTATTCAGACACATATAACACATTAACTAGTAGGTTAATTAGCATGCTCATTTGTTTTTCGTCTTTATCTATATGCTACTTTACATCTGTTTATCTTATGCTTGAAATGATGAAATCAATTGATAGGGCAAGTTCGATGGGAGGCGTAGGATTTATTGAATTCGGTGAGATAATTTTTAAAACAATAGGATTGATCTTTTTTATGTTTATGACATTTATATTTTCTTGGCAATTTATGATCATTTTTAGATCTGGAAAAAGAATAAGTAAAATCCAAAAATTAATTAATGACAACTATTCCATGCGCAATCATTGTAGAAACGGGTAGGCCGTAAATTATAAAATAGGCCAATATAGCTGTTAAGACCATTAAGTCCGCTTCCGCTCTACAGCTGACCTTTGGCCTAGTTAGCACGTCAGCTCTGTGCCAGGAGCGGACGTTGCTAACAGCGTAGTGTGTTAATCTATAGGGCGCAGGTCAGCTGATCTCTAATCAACTGTTTGAATTCTTGAGGAGCAGTAATATGGCAGTAGTTCCTAGACAAAACGCACCAAGTAAAAAAAAGATCTGGCAGTACTGGATTGACAATGGAATTCAAAGAGGTTTGGATGATACGCGCTATGATAATGCGTGTGATTTCAATGTATGTGTCTGCTGTGGCCGCGAATCCTCAAAATTGGAGAGGGCGCATATTATCCCTCACTCACTAGGCGGAAGTAATGATGTCTCAAATTATATTCTGCTATGCAATAAATGCCATAGAGAAAGCCCAGATATTGCTAATGAATCTGCGCTTATTGAATGGATGAATGAGCAACCTACTGAAATGGAAAGCATGTTAAGACTAATCCAACAGGAAATGGATAAATATAATAAAGAAACTCAAATGGCAGTTAATGAAATTCTTATCAAAGAAATTTTCAGTGAGTTGTTCAAAAAGGCAGGAGCACATGGTGGTAGAATTTCTGATGCAACCAAGGTGTATATTGTTAGGGAAGCTTTGAAAAAAATATTTAGTCAGGCCACTTTATAAATTAAAATAATTATAGTCATTCAGTTTGACCGGTCTATTTAATGTTAAGTTTTACTTTACATTAGATTTAAATTTTCTTTTAAGGAAATGCCCGATCTTCGCTCAAAACTGCCTTTCAGGAAAGCTTAATGCGAGATTTTACCTGGCCCTAAGAGCGCTACTTTACAAAATGAAGTAAAACAAAGCCTTCATCTTTTGTTAACATCTGTTTTCCTGCGGGTATCAATCATCCTGACATACATCTCCCTAAATTCCTTATTCTGCTTGATTACCATTTCCTTGGGCAAGGATGCACGCTCATTATTCCATTCATTAACGATATCCTCGCACTCCTTATAAGCATCATTAACAATATTCTCAGCAGGAATCGTCGTGTTGATATAGGGAATAGTATGTTTGTTCAAGCATCTAGAGATGGGAGGACCATAATCATGGTCTTCGGCATGGAGGGGAAGAGCGAAAAGTAATGTAAACAGTGTTATAAATCTCATTTTCAGTTTTTCCTTGTAGAGACAATGTGGCCAGAAACGCCTGTCCTCTACAGTAATATCGATTTTATGATGAATAGTTAGTCGCTGAAGAAAGTTATTATGCATATTCTATGACGGCATTACACAATGCCAGCCAAGTGAAAGCCATCCTATCTCAAAATCAGCTTGCGAAAGTTACAATGTCTGCTCCTCGCTCAAAGCGGACTGGCAATCATTCAATACTCGCACTATCGAACGTTCGCCAGTTCGCCGCCGCCCGTTCTTGCATACGACGACGCGTGGCGTCTTCTCAACACCGCGCAGGAAATTTTTTGTATAGCGTGGACACCCCGACATCATAAATTATAGCCACACGTTTTCTTGACTCACCTGCAGCAATCAACCTTCCAGCCTGAGCCTACTCTTCTGCGCTTAACTTTGGCCGTCTGCCGCCGATCCGACCATCTTCGCGCGCAGCAGCTAAGCCAACCCGTGTTCGCTCAACAATAAGCTCTCTCTCCATCTCCGCCAACGCCCCATGACATGAAAGAAGAATCTCCCCATGACTGTCCACGCGCGCCTATCCATCAGGGCGCACACCGTTTTTGCCCAGCACACTGCCAAGTGAGGCAGCGAACCCGGAGTATTGCTTAGAATGACGTGAATGTCATACATGCTGATGTGCCTCCTTATCAGAAGAGTAATCACGGAACACTCTGGCAACACGTATTCTGTAGAATAAAAAAATTGACTGTTTACCTTCTTTCTGTGCTGCCAAGTGCATAACATTTTGCTTCCATCCTGCTACAGATTCCTCATCTTCCCACCATGACAAAGAAAGAATTTTTCCGGGCGCGCTCAGGCTCTGGTAGCGCTCAATAGAAATAAAACCCGGCGTGTCTGACAGTAAAGGCTTCAGTTCGGCAGCAAGCTGAAGATATCTTTCCTGTGCCTCTGGCAGGGCGTCAGCTTCAAAAAGTACCGCAATCATGATTTAGCTCCGTCGTTAATTTCCGATCAGTTTATTACCGACGAAAGTATGACGCTTCGGCCAGCACCGAAGTATGTATGCTGCGTAAGAAGTGGAGGAAACGGATAAAAGCTAACTGAACGATGAACAGGAGATGAATCGCCACGGATTTAACAGACACCTCAGAGTCATTTTTGGACTGACCCCGCCCCGGTAGTGTCATAGACATCCAGCAGATTGGCCCTGATATGTTCGTCGGAAAAGTGGAATAGATACTGATCGGGTTGGATTTTAGCTATTACTGTTCCCGCACCTGGCTGCGTAACGTGCCGGAACAGTAAGCTCATCAAGGCGCGCCGCCAGTTTAGTGCTGACAGAGCGCTGATAAGCAGCTTCAAAAATAAGGCATTCTGTATAACGCAGCCCGAGGCGTATCCCTGCTGACTTTCGAACCGGAATCATCACTGTCTCTTCCACTTCTTCAATCTCTGGCACGAACTCATCATTAACAAGCTTGTACTGAAGCGCGTCTTCTACTCTACGCTCGACCGTAACTTCTACGCCGTCAACAATACCGGACTCCCTGATAACTCCCGGCCCACGCTTCTGACGTGAAACAGTCCTGATTTGAGGTTCGAATACCTCTTCGAATATTTCGTCTTCACAGAACAACGCGTAACGGCGCGGATCCAGCCCCTCAGATTCAAACGCCGTAGCAACATCCTGTGCAATCAGCCCTGCATGTAGCCGCGCGTCCTCACCTTTTTCATTCAGTGACTCCAGTATCTGATAAATTGTCGGCGGCACTTTAGCCCATGCCCGTAATTCAGCATCGGTTAACGCTCCACGTGATTTTTTCGTCGTTATATCAGAGGTGTTGATTGCAGCAGTACCCGCATAGATAACTGACGCGCGTGCGCTCGGCGTCCCTACAGAGGAATTATTATCCGTTTTAAAATCAATGTTACCCGCGAACAGTGACCTGCCTGACTCAAATACGGCAAAACCGGTTTTTGGCGAAGCCTCAGCCTTACCGATGCCAACCTGGAACCTTACAGGATCTGCCAGCGAGGTTTTGTATTCAGAGAATCCGCCAAGTGCCGCGCAGTAAGGATCTGCGATTGTATGTCCTCTCCCACCGGCAAAAGCGTAGGGAGTATTAATGGTATTGCCGTAACCGAAAGCTGCTGAGTTTTGCGCCTGAGCAGCAAACATATTCAGGCGGCCCCATGCTATAGAATAACTCGCACCGGACTCCATCGTTACCTGATACCCTCCAGCAAGCGCATTATTTGCAGCTGTACATTGATAACCCCAGTGAATCGCGTGCGACGCAGCAGGGCCGTTCGCCGGAAAATCACCCGTTGTGGAGCCTGCACTTACCAGGCTCGAAAATTTTGCCAGCGCGATGGCCTCGCCACTCCACGGACCCGCCCCCCGGGCAGAGAACGCTGCAACAGTATGGCGGTGTGTGACCCCGCGTTCATGCAGTGCTTGCCAGATTCGATAATAGCCATGTTCCCAAAGGGATGTACCCAGCCAGTGCGTGTAATCTCCCGCACCATCAACGTCGTATTGTGTCTTTAGTCCTGCAGAGTTCACATAAATGCAGTTGCGGTTGTGGTTTTCACAATAATCCAGTTGCGCCTGCCAGACCTGGTAACGCATGTGTAATCCGCTCATACCCATGATAAACATCGGTGTGGTATCAGACATCCAGCTTTCAGCACGAAACTGCCTGTCCAGCGTGGCAAGCTTGCTGCGGTAATCCGTAATGGTATCTGTCAGTCCGTTAGCTTCCCCTTGCGCAAAGACAACCATATCGACTCTCGTCTTCCCTGTGGCGACAATTTCCGGTGAGGCCAGCGCCGCTTCAACCTTGCCTTTTATCGCTGCGTAGCGGACTGAGTTAACCCCCTCCCCTGTCCAGTCCTCAATGGAACGCCCACCTGCCGCATCATAGATGATGAACACCTTTTCTGCCTTAAACTCATCCACAAGGCGATGTGCAAATGCCAGCGCTATATTGTTGTTGCCGCCGTTCCCGTTCGGACTGGAGCGTGACAGCGGTGGACGGGTATAATCACTGCTTCCCCAGTCGCCCGTTGCACCATCCCAGATAACGATTTTATCGCTTGCCGGATTAGGCCCTCCACTATTTGCACCGACTGCATTCGACTGTCCGGTAATGACAATAATGAAGATTTTCTGAGCCAGTATCTCACCCAGCGTCAAATCACCCAGTCCTACCAGCCAGGCTCCATCCGGTAGTGCCAGTTCCTGACGCAGCATGTCAGCGTCCATCAGGACCAGATGATTAACATCCTCTGCCCAGCTTATGGCATCCGTTCCGCGTGTCGTGAATGGAACATCCGTTGCTGTATTCAGTCTCCAGAACTGCCCCTGATACCGGATTGTCTGATTTCGTGCAGTGAAAGTAAGAGGACCGTCCTCGTAATCGCCGAGAAAGTCATATCCGGACTTAACAAGAAATTCCTGAAAGGCAGCAGAAAAGCGGGCAAGTTGTTTCTCATGAGCTGACTCCATACCGTGCCAGGTTTTACGGGAATGTCCAAGACGATCATTGCGTCGATCATTCACCTGGTCATTCATCAGATAATCCATGTTTTGCGCGTTATCGTTAAGGTCTTTTGCAGCAGCAGATCCCAGCGAGTTGCCGGTGTTATAAGTCGTCATATGAGCCTCATAAACGAAAAAACCCGCCGAAGCGGGTGATAGTTAAGTAGGTGAAATCAGGCTGTATCGCCGGGATATGTTGCATTGTCGTGATCGTAGAAGCTGGGTTTATACTGTTTCGCCGTTATCTGACATGTGCCGTCAGATTGCGGGGCTATCTCTGAGACAAGAGCGTTATAGCCCACTCGTGAAGAGTCGCAGAAAATCAGGCGTGGCGGTTCAATGCCGGGATCATCAAGAATCATGTCATCGAACGTCGCCAGGTAAGGTACGGAAACCCGGTAATCACCTGCACTGGTCGCCACCATTAGTGAGGAAGCCGAACCATCCTGATAACGAATCAGCACGCGAGGATTTGGAAACGACCAGTCAAGCCGCTCTGTCACCGTGAATGTCGTTGTGCCATCCACAGACGCCATCGACTCAATCAGTGTGCTGACCGTCTGGCTACCGGGTATATCGTCAGTCAGCACGATACGGTCGCCGATGTTATAGCAAAGTGCGTCCAGCTCAGTAGATGTCGTATGGGTCAGCCGCTGCTGCTGATACTTCATCAACCGGCGCATGCCGATTTGGTACGCGCGATCACGATCAAGCACACCATCAAGAGTGTAGTCTTCGATTTTGACAGGGGTTGGATTATCCGGGGTCCGGCACTGTACCGTCTCCTCAGCCCAGGTCGTTCCGTTGATATACGTTACATCAACGCCGTCATAATCGTCACCGGAGGGAGCAACGAATGCAGTTTGCAGGTCTTCAGTCATCTCATGCGGACTGATAACCCCGGACCATGGCTTTACGCCTTCACGCGCAACCGAAGCAAGCCCGTCCGTCAGCAGAAAATAACTTTTCCCGGCGTTGGCTATCTTCTGCAAAACCTCCAGCGCAGATGTGCTGTCAGTCGTCTCGAAATCGAAAAACTCATTGCCAGGCGTCCAGTACGCACTTTCCAGCGCATCAATGGCGTCGGTGTCCATATCCAGCCCCAACGAGTTACCAACGTGGTACAGGGCGCCAGAGATGCTTCTTGGTGCGCCAGTGTCGTAAATCCTTGTCGCTACCACGTTCACCCGGCGATCGGACTGAGCGGCCAGCTTGCCGCCTGTTTCCACCGTGACACCCATCGTCGTTACGCCAGCGTACGATGACGGCGAGGTCAGAAGGCGGCCACGCAACGATTGCCAGTACATATTATCGCGGCTGTTATCCTGTCCCTGCTCGTTAGTGCGTCGACATCGCACTTCAACAAGGCCAGGAGAACTCAGCGTGATGCGCTCAGTAAAACCAAGACCATTTATATTTTTTGTATTATACGAGCCGGTTTTGCTCAACCATCCAGAACCAGAGCCATAGACGCGGTACTGAACTTCCCAGCGAACCGTTCTGTTTTGTTTTCTCCCTTTTTTGTCGTACCAGCAAATGCCATTCGGGAAGAAGAAATTCACTTCAAACATGTCGATGGTTTCATTATCCGGGCATGCCAGAAACGGCCCCATCCAGGAATCATTCTGGTTAACGCCAGATGCGTCAAAATCAAGCACGGTGCGCGCAACGAAACCCGGCCATGTGTTATTGACAACGCCGTCAATCAAGCGCTGAAGAGTCACACTTGTGCCGTCAACGTCGAAAATTTTGTACTGATATCCAGCGTGAGAAACGGAAAGCCTGATATCCCCCTCTGGAATACCCGTAAAAGGCGTACCGGTGTCACTCTCATAAGCCAGCGTTACCGAGGCGGTGACTTCCTCTTCTTCCTCTGTCGCGTCTGCATGCGGCGTATACGAAGCGATAAACAGGCTATAGTCGACGCTGTTGTACCAGAGCGTTACCGGCATGCCGACATAAGGGGCGAGTTCCGCCAGATTGTCACTGGTAATTCGGCTGTATGCGCCATCGTTGGTTACAACAAACTGATCGGGTACGATTAGCTCAACCGTTGCGCCAGCAATCCACGAATCAGGCAGCTCGTTTGTTGCAGTATCGTCGTCAGCGCTTAATCCGTTAAACGTGATTGTGTTTCCAGACACCGTCAGTGACTGCGCAACAACATCATCCTTGTCCGGCGCCGTCTGGGCCATATCCAGCCCGGCGCCAGAGCTGGTGCCTCCAACTTCAGTGGAGTTAAACCAGTTTTCGCTACGGCGGTCACCAGCCACATTCTGGCCGGGCTGAAAAACGGTGTACGCGAAACTATCACCCAGCGATGAAACAGGCGTGGCACCAACACGCATATCCCCTTTGCCGAATGAAAATTGTCCGAATCCCAGCGCGACGAACATTTCAACGGTCATCACTGTCGGATCATCCTGGCTGAAGCGGGTTACCGGCTGTACTACGTAATCGGGGTAAATTCGGCGGCGTCCGAACAGCTCACGAATCGGCTCCCCAAGCTTAGCCTGGTTGGCTTTAGCCGGGTTTACATCGAGTGAATTGCCTGTTCCTGATGAATATCCTCCCGGATCGAGCGCGCCTGGTGCAAAAAATAGCGCATATGCAACGGATGCGGCAGAAATAGCAACAGCTATCCACGCAATTGTCCCAGCCTCCAGCCCGTAAGGGATCGGATAGATACGTACTTCACTGGATGGGGCTATGACATAATCGAACCATTCCGTTGCGGGAATATTTTCGCCATCAACTTCAACCGCAATCGGATGTTTAATATCTGAACGATAATTATCAACGTTGCCCGACAACCACTGATGAAGAGTCAGTGCGCCATGTTCATGTATTTCCAGCGGCTCGCCGGGTAACCGGGATGGATAAATTCTGATAGTCACTGCCAGAACTCCACTTTAACAAACCGACGCATAAAGCGCGGCAATGGAAGGATGGTCACGTTGGTCTTTGGGTTGCATTCCACAACATAAAGTTGCTCGTTGATATCCACCACGACTGCAACATGCGTCACCGTTGAACCGGAATAGCAATAAACCCCTGCACCAGCGCATGGCTCGCATTGGGAAAGAGTCAGTGAGAAACTTTTTGCTTCTCGGTCAAGGCCACCATCGTCTTTAGTCACTCCGGCAAAATCAGGCCATTCATGAAGCCCCAGATCGCGACGCACTTCATTCACGATGCCGAAACAGTCAAGTTCAGGGTAAGCGCGTCCGCCCTTCAGCCATGTGACTGAAAGGTATTTATCTTGATTGAACATTGAAACTCCTTAGCTCATGTAACGAAGGCCAGGATAGAACGGGAGTGTGTAGCGATAGCGGGGCCAGGCTGTATCCAGCACGTTCATGTACCCTGCGATAATCTGCGCCTGCGTCGCGGTCCAGTACCCGTTTTTAACCGTCAGGGTATAAGGACGTTCGGCGGGAGCGGTTAAATCGTCAGAGGTAAACTGGCGGTAAGTCACTGTGGCGCCACGCAAGTTTTCCAGCGCGCTACGCACGGATGTCGATGCCTCGCCATTAATGTTAGAGACTGCAAACTGTAGATCCTGTGTACCGTCGCTGTTTCGCGCAGGTAACGCAACGTCGATGGTGCTTGCGATAAATGTCACTTCTTCGCCGGTTTCCGTTGTCGCGGTTATGTCGTCATAGCCATCACAGAGATACAGAGCATCATCACCGATGTTGATCTGCAGGGTTTTGATAATGACCTCTTCACCGGAAGAGGCGTACAGTCGTTTTAAAGTCGGGCTGGTCATGCTTCGGGCCACTCCCTGTTAATTGCAATATCAATGATGCTACTGTTGATGATGTAATCCGGGAACTCAGCCCAGCCATCGCTAAGAACAGGACGTGTCCATAGCTCCAGCGTCGCGGAGAACTGCCAGTAAATCGGGGCGACCAGCGTCGGCCCCTGATAGATATCGGTGAACCGGCATTTATAGAACTCAACGCCCAGCGGGGTCTGTAGTCGCATGAAAAACCAGTCAGCACCGTCAGTGATCGTTTCGCGGTACCAGGCCTCAAATAGCTGGGCCTGAATGTCCGTTTCAAAAAACCACTGCACATTTGCCTGTGTTGGCGTGGAAATGAATGCCCGGCGCTGGCGGGCACGGCCGGTTGTCATTTCGGTACGCTTTAACGGACTGACTGGCTGAAATGCATAGCCATCCTGAAGCGGCATAGGGAGATAGTCGTGGGGGTAGTATTTTTCTGCCACTTTTCCTCCGGGCATAAAAAACCCGCCGTTAAGCGGGTTCTTGACCTAAATTTGTTATCCGTCAGGCAACATCAGCACCATGGTTCAGATGGCGAAGAGATTCAATGCCGTTGGTGTTATTGCGGAATGCTTCAACCTGCTTAGTGGAGTGAGCCGACTTATCCAGAAAGAATTTGCCCTACTGCTCAGTTTTGAGGTTGTTCGCGTTAGCTATGCGCCCGATTTTATTGGCGCTGACGCCGATTTTCTGTCCAGCCTCTGCTGCCGTGTAATAATGCTCTTCAATCACCGGCAGCGGGATAGCGTCATGGACTCTTACCCGCAATTAGATACGATGAAGTATGAGTAGATATGGTGAGTTAGAGATATCTTGAGGGCATCAAGTAAATGGCACTAATTGTTAAAAAGCCCACCTGAGTGGGCCTTCGTGTCATAGGGACGTTTTCATATTCATGGTTGGATTTAATGGAGACTTGGTATATGCGTAATTAATAACAACTCCATCCCTCAAAAGAATATCCAATGTAGTCATCTCAGCGTTTGACGTTGTTTTCATTGTAAATGCCTGCGCCGAAGCGGAAACTGTGTTGTGCGTATAAATCCATTTGGTTTCATTTTCGCTCACGACACCTTTTGAGAAAGGCTGACCGAACATGTTAATCAGATCCGCTTCTGTAGTCTTTCCCTTAACAATCTTTTGCACCTTCTCAGCGGATATTTTTGTTCCGCTTTCATAATGATTTGTGTAGGTACACCCGAGCAATGAAGAAAGAATTAATGGAATTATTATTGCAACTATTTTTTTCATTTTATTTTCCTCTAAGGTCGAAAGTCAAAAAGAGTTTATACCCACATGTATCCCTTTGGGAGTCTCTCTTACCGTTACACCAAGATGAACAGCTATAGAATCGAGGATGTCTGAGATAACCTCCATCTCATCAACCCCCTCCCAATGACCATAACGTTCAAAAATACCATCACACGCAAAATCCAATCTTTCAATAAATGGGAGAAGCCATTCGAAAGATGGAAATGTTTCTTCATTACCTTCCCTGAAATTAACGCTCATTCCTGCGCATGCTCCTAGATAGTATGCGGCAAGAGTCAATGTGGAGGCTATTGCTGAATAAACTTTATCCAATGTGAGATCAACATCTCTGTGCATCTGATAATGAAATGTTTCATCCTTCACATAGTCGTAAAGGTTTTCCGCTTGTTTAATGAATGTATCCTTTAACCTATCGATCTGCCTTTCATCAAACACCACTGACAACCTAGTTGCACAATATTCCTCGATTACTGCCATCCAACAATTGATACGAAGTTGATCATGAATATTTTTGCATCTATGTGTAAGCAACATGCCGGGGAAGCATTTGTTTAATGCTGCTAAGTTGGAGACATGAGCACATTCATGTGCAATGATCCCTAGAGCGATCAACCAGTCTTCTGAGTTCGGCTCAAGAATTCCCTCAAGATATGGAGCGTGAAAAACTATGTAGGCACAATTCTTACCATCCCTTAACACCCCAACTGTCATTGCGACACCAATAACATCCCCGCTTGATGGGGAAAGCTCCATTGATGTTTCAAACCCTCTATCGACAGAATTTAGAGCTAATTGATAATTGTAAGAGATGGTTACTCCTACTAACGATGCAAGATTTAGTGCGTTAGCTAATTTTTGAATGGTTGCACCTACAGCCTCACCAACAGCTTTAGCATCGCTATCCTCACGAAAACCGTCCAAGATTATTTTAAAGCTTGCTATATTGGTATTGTCATCCATGTTTCTTGCCCTTCAAGTGCTGTCGAAAACAGATTATCATAGGGTTGGAACAGAACAATGCTTAGATTCTTTTCCTTACTTATCACTCTTTGTATCCGCGCACATAACGACTTTTTAGAGCCTTTCCGAAATTTCCCTGCGGATTTATCACCTCTCCGGTCATTTTCTGATCTATGAGTTTGATTATCGTTCTGGATAGATCTTCATTGTTCTTCCTCAGCGTGGCTGTTAGCTGTTCTGGATCACCGCCCTGAACATAAACATTTTGCTCAATTGGAGCATGGACGGTTGTGGCGTTCTGACTGCTGCTTACATTCTGAACACCTGTCCCATACCCTGGTTTGCTCAGGGTCGCATCCAGCCCATTCTTTTTGAGGTTTTCAAGAGTGGAATCCAGCCGGGCCGATGTTTGCGCAGTCATCACACGCTCGCCTTTCTCCAGCAACCATGTGCCGGTTGATGGTACTGAATCAATGCCGTTGTGAGCCATGCCAGTTAGACCAACCCCTGCTGTCATTGCGGCTGAGCTAGCAGCTACAGAAGCAATAAGTGGTGTGGTTGCAGCTAAAGCTGTAGCCATTGCTGCCGGGGCCATAGCCCAACCAGTAATAGGAATCGCAGCAGCGGATGCATATGCGTTTATCCCTGCAATTTGTGACATCGCTGTAGCTTGCCCAATCATGGAAGCCGCAGCGCCAGCAGCAGTAGTTTTGCCAACCAGTAACTGCACAGCCTGATAAACCAGCCACTGAGCCGCCATTTTGGTTAAAGCGTCAATCACCGCTTGCCCCATCCCTGTAGCCATGTTTTTAAACCCTTCACTCAGGCTTTCCGTACCCTGAACCATTGCTGATAGATTTGAGGAAATGGCGGATTCCGTAGATGAAAGGATTGATGTGGCTGCCGATGTTACCGACTCATAAAGGGTTGGGACGCTATTAAGGTACGATTGTAGGCCATTCTGAACACCTAATTGCCAGTTGCCATTTAACTGGTCAAGCTGGGAGTAGTAAGCCTGCTGCATTGCCAGCCTCTGATTCAGTGCCTGTTGCAATGCCGCTGTCTCTTCGTCATAAAGACTTTGAGATATCTGCCCGGTTGTTCTCTGGTTGGTTAGCTCAACCTGCTTCTTCTGGTAATCGCTGGCAATCTTTGTAAGCTCTTGCTGGCGTTTCTGCTCCTGCGACAAAACAGTGTTGCTGTTTAGGCTATTCTGTAGCCCGATAGCATCATTTTGCAGACCAGATGAAAGCGTGTTTTTATAGGCTGTTAGCTTATCGGCATCCTTTCGCAAGGCGATTTCTTTTTCCAGATCCGCGTTCTTCTCATACTGAGCGGTAATCGAAGCCTGGTTAGCAAGCAGGGATTTCTGCTCTGCTGTTATAATGCCTTTTTTCTGTATCTCTGAAAGTTGAGACTTCCATTTAACGAGCGCTTGCTCTGCTGTACCGATTTTTTCAGTGGTATTAAGCTGCTGCTGCATTACCTCATGCTGACGGTTTAGCTGGTCGAGCAACCGGGTTGCTGCGTCTTCGGAGTAAGATTTGCCTTTTCTGCCGCGATTTCCCTTCTGTAGCGACTTCTCATAACGAGCATTTTCACGCTGGATAGCCTGATCAATTGCCGCCTGACTTGCCCCTGAATTCCTGATTTCATTCAGTGTGCGCTGGTGACGCTCTTCCTCGTTTTCATATTGCTGGTTGAGTTTCTTTGTCGCATTAAATTCGCGCTTTTTCCTTTCCTCTTCGTTTTTATCTGCCTGCTCTCTGGCGTTGTCCAGGCTTTCGCGAAAATCAATTTCTTTCAGCTTCTTCAGTTCATTTCTCAGGTCATCAGCGGTAAGTCCGGTCTCATTAAAATACAGCCCCTTACTTACAGGATTCGTCTGGAACTCAACAAGTTTTCGCTCAATTTCATCTATTTGCTGCTTGGTCGTCTTCACGCGACCGATATCCAGCATTTTGTCCCATGCGCTTTTTGCTGCGTCACCAAGCCAGTTCCAGGCTGTTTCCAGTGAGCCTAAGCTAGCCTTAATTTCTTCTGAGCGGGTTCGCATTGCAGATGAATAGCTTTCCATGGCTATTCTCGCCGCTTCCTGGCTTCTGCCCTGCTCGGCAAGAGTGGTGATCTGCTCTAACTGCGTAGCGGTGAGGAAGTGGATCGATTTATCAAGCTCTTTTACAGCATTTACTGGGTCGTCTTGAATGCGCTGGAACTGTTTTATTGTGTCATCGACTGACACTCCTACCGAGTCCCGCATTTTTTCAGCAGTATCGGCTATCATCATAATGCTGGAGCCTGAAAAGCTGCCTGTACCAACGACCTTTGCAATACTTTCAGCAAATTGACTCTGGGATATTGAAAATGTCGAAAGCGACTTCGCCATTATCTGCAACTCACCGGCAGTTTTACCAGCATAGCCACCTGTAAGAATAATGGATTTATTATACGCATCCTGATCCTTAGAGCCTTTGTAATAGGCCAGACCAAGAACACCGACCGCCGCAGCCGCCAGAGTAAACGGGTTAATCAGCCCCGCCACATATCCGCCAACTCCTTTAATCGCTGGCCCGATACCGCCGAACATATCTTTAAGCTGACCGCCCTGCTGCAATAAGACCGTCATCGGAGCCTGACCGGAAGCGAGGCTCACGACAATATCGGTCATTTGCGCTGGGATCATGCGCATCTGGTACGCCATCGCGCGGGACGTGACCCCGGTCTTCTTCATTGCATCCTGGGTGATTTCCAGTTGCTTACGGGTAGTCGCAAGGCTGGAAGAAAGCACATCGTATCTTTCCGGCGACAACATACCAGAAGCCTTCGCGCTGTCGAGTTGCTTCTGCTGGTCTGCCAGCCTTTTAAATGCCGTACCTATCGGGTCAAGCTGAGCGGAAAGACGCTGAAGTGACGCGCTTTGCTTATCTCTGGCTTTTGCAGCAGCTCTTTCAGCCAGCGCCTCACCATTGATTGCTTTTTCTGTCTCGCGGAGCTTAGATGCCAGATAATCGAAATCGTCATCCGGCAGAATCCCAGCCTTCTGGTATTTCTTGAGTTCCTGATATCTGTCATCCAGCTTATCCAAGGCCGCACTAACCGGGTCAATCTGGTCCCTTAGCTTTGCAAGAGCTTTCTGTTGCTCACTCAGTTCTTGGCGATGGTTCCGCGTCTCTTTGGAAACAGATTTTTGCACTATGTTGTAATCAATGAACTCATGCTTCAGGCTGTCTGTTGACCTTTCCGCCTGCTCGCCAGCCTGGGTGATTCTAGCCAGCGCCGTCGCCAGATTATCGGCATTATTCTTTGCCCCGGAACTATCCAGAACAATAGCAAGGCGTGATGTTTGTTCGGTCATTTACCTTTCTCCGGGCGTAAAAAAACCCCGCCAGAGCGAGGTTGTGTTCAGTCTTCATTTTTCTGTCGCTCGTTTGCGTCGGCGATCTTCACGCTTTTCCTCACGCTGTACATCGTCGAACACCTTCATTATCGCCTTCAGCATCATGAACTTGATAAAGTGGTGATTAACGCAGCCGTAAATGCGTAACTGCTCTGTGAATTCTTCAGCAAACCGTAGCGCCTCCACCATGTTCTTCTCGCCTTTCATGAACTCCGAGAAGTCTCGCCCAGCTCTGGAGGCGCATTCAACAATTCGGTTATTCATGCTCATGCCGCCGCATACAGTAACTTCATTTGCCCTTTGACGGGGAACGCGGCCAGACATGGGCAGCCAAGAGCGGTACGATGAAATCCACCACCCTGTCTCAGACTCACACTACGGAAAGCTCTTGCTGGAAGATGCGCACGCGAATGCACGATTTGTTGCGGGTATAAAAAAGCCCCGGACTGTACCGAGGCTCATTTCTTCTTGCTGCTTCCTTTCTGTTCCTTCGCCCACTCATCCCGCCAGGCATCGTCGAGGGCAAGTATCGAAGCATCAAACTCTGTGCGGTCAATCAGGATAGAACGTGAGGCCAGATAGCGCTCGATATCGTGCAGGGACAACGGGAGCGGTACGCCAGCCATTCCGGTATACTGTCTGCCGCGAGAAATCATTGCGTAAGCGTTGAGTATCTCCCCCGTTACAGCATCAATCTCAGGCTCAGGAATTGGCGGGAGTTTTAATTTCTCCCTTCGCCACTTTGCCTTTTCACCCCGCTCCCCGCCGAATTCACTCAGCCACTTCTGCGCTTCGATGGCTTTTTTACGGTTTCCTGCTTTTGCTGCTCTTTGCCCTGGGCGATGCTGGCTGCCTCCGCCAGAATTTGCCAGTAAATCGCTGGCTCCTGTTTCAGAAGTGCAGCTCCGCGTTCCGGCGTGTATTCAATCGGAACTTCTTCGCCATCAACAAACTCACCAACGCCCTTCCAGTCTTTGAGCAGGTAATGCGCACAGTTGTCGATAAGCAGATCATCAGCAGAGTCTATTTCCCCGACCGCTGACAGGCTAAATTCGCTGGTTCCAACCTGGTAACTGGCGTCCATTTTTTCAATATGACGACGGATAAGAGCATTACGCGAGCGATACTGGTCGTTATCAATGCTGTTGACGAGCAGTTTCAGGCCTTCAATGGGTTTCAGACCTTTCAGTGGTGTGAACCAGCGCTCGCCACCAACATCAATTCGTGGGGCTAGGATAATCATTAAAAACTCCTGCATGAAAAAAGCCCGCGCCACCATGGAGAGCGGAACGGGCAAGGGAAATTTTATGGTTCAGTTACGATAATCTCGGCGGTGGCGGTGAAGCCTCGCACTTTACCGGTTATCGTTGCGGTGCCGGCGCCGGCTCTGACTACCTGGCAGGTTTTTGGGCCTGTCGATACCACCGTTGCGACAGTCGGATCTGATGACTCCCACTGCACAGCATCAGTCGCACCAGCCGGGGCAAGGTTCGCTGTCAGCGTGACGGAAGTACCGACATCACCTGATGAAGTTTCTGGCGTTACGCTGATTGCCGTGGCAGGGGCGGTAACAGCGCGGGTAATCGTCGGCGACTCGTCAGCTGCAGTGATATCCAGTTGAACCTGAATAATGTCGGTATTGCCGCCATCCGGCCAGTCGCCAGAGACCTGCACTTTCGGGAAGTTAAACGTGTATTGCCCTTCGTCGTTCGCCAGCGTGAAACTGAATGGCACGGTTGCGCCAGTAAGCGTTTTACTCCAGACCTCCCACGCTGCTTTTGACCACGACAAAGTGATCGAACCTGACGGCGTGAACGTAGTCGGGATATTGGCCCCGGCATACGGTGAGCCGGTACCGATACAACGCTGAGTCTGAACGTTGTTATCAAACTTGATGTTAAAGGTATCAATACAGAAACCATCACCACCATCGACGCCATTCAGGTTAATTGCAGTGACCTCTTTGAACGAATAACGCAACTCGCCAGCATTATCAGCAGGTGTGCCTGTGATGTAACTCGTATCGTCTGCTTTTGAGTCCCAACCCAGCCCGGCGAATGTGACTGTCGCGGTAACGTCGCCATCATTCGGAACTTCCAACTGGAACACGCTCACCTGCGCGCCACGAACAATAGAGGCAATGCCAACGTCCGAAGCGTATGTCGCAAGAGAGAAGGAAATACGGTCATTCCCCATCGTCAGCACATTGCTTGCCCACTCTGCGCCAAAACACGAAGCAAGAAAGTCATCATGCTGGCCATAGCGGAATTTTGCCCCGACATCGCCGCCAACATCGACCGTCCCCAGCGTAGCGCCCTGCGCCATTCGGGTTCCACCAATCTCATCGTTATCGTTGGTGTTCTGGGACGGGCCAACGCCCCAATTGGTACGTTTGAGAAGATTCCAGACGCCAGCAGGCGTAATTCCTGGTGTCGTCTCCCGGATAAAGGCCGAGAGTACCTTAGCGCCGCTCGACATGCGGTCACCTCCATCGAAGTTAAGCGCTACAGAGCGCGGTAAGGAATATGTAGATTGAGCTGAGACCAGCCGTCGGCCTCGCCCGCCGGGATTGCCGATACAGCGAAGTAACTCAGTCGTCCGTCATTCTGGAATTCAAAATGCTCCGTTAGTTGGTCTGCTGTTTGAGTAAGCAGAATCGTGCCGGTGTAGACCGGTACAAATAGCTGAATGATAAGTACACCGGTTCGATGAACTACCGGCCCGTTCCCGGTTTCGTTGGCTCCCGCCTGCCCTGAAATATTGGTGAAGCGTGCCCAGATATCGCGGCCACTCGGATCAAATAGCGGTCCGTTGGGATAGTCCACCCCATCAGAAGCAATAGCGGTCTGCGCCGTCATTCGGGAAATGACAGCGTTTCTGATTTCTGTAAGGGTCATTTGTAGGCCTGAACGACACCGTTAAATGAAACTGCATAGACGCCCGCTGGAGCCTGCGTTGAATGCCCGTTCTCCAGAGGTACGGAGTAAGGAAGGTTTGACTGGATATAAATCACTGAGTAGGCCGGAGCCTGATCGATGATGTTTTTACCGTTGAGAAATGTCGTCGTTCCGCGCGGGTCCTCCTCTGTTGGAACCGAGTAATCCGGTGATCCGATACTTACGAAATGCGAAGCCCTGAACGTACCCGCACGATAATCTGCCGGGCGTTTGATATCCATGCTGTCGTTAACACGTACTTTCTTCCTGAGTCGCCCGGTTTTGGTCAGATTATCCGGGTTGTCGTAGAGCGATTCGTTCCATTCTCCAACCGCTTTGGAGTACTCGACGGCGGTAGCGTTAATCGCCCATAACTCTGGATTGCCGACAGGAGACCGTTTCACGATTTCATTCAGCAACTGTGTAGCGATAGCTCGCTGCCGCAACCTCACGTCATCGGCCACCAGCCCGGCGAATGCTGCCGGGTCAATACTCCAGCCCTTAGCCATATCACGCCCTCCGTAACTGGATGGAATACGCAGCACCAGCGGAATCAACAGCGGCGGTTATGACCTCATAACGCTGAGGTACACAAGTTATCGGTTCCGGCGCCGTGACAAAGTGCCCGACTGCTGGCCTATCGGTCACCTCGTTAACCAGGGCGGTTAATTTCAGGTCACCGTGCAGGATATTAATGCCATCGATACGACGGAGTTTGTACCGCGCCAGAACACCGCGCCCTGAATACGTCACCTGCGTTTCACTGCCGGTTTCCGTTACCGGATCCCAGTCACCTCGAACGGTGTATGTTCCAGTGAAATCCTTAACAGCATCCTGCAGGTCGGTATCGAATGCTGCGGCGACTTCAGTTTGTAGCTCGTCACGTATGCCCATGCTACCTACCCCCTGACCAACCGCACCTGCGACTTACTAACGCCATATGGCATAAGCATGGCCAGCGCAAGCTGCAGGTCGGAATCGAGTAATGCCGTGCTATTGGTGGCGATCTCGGCATAGGACTTTGAAACAGAAACATCGTCAGCATCAACCGTCTTACTCAGCAGCACCCCAGAATCGGTTTTCTGCTGATACAGCCCGCCATTTGATGCAGCCAGTGCCGCATAGGCGCCAGCCTGCTTCACATCGTCAGGAATAATGGTTTCGTGAGTAGCCTTATTGCACGGAAGCTTCAGATTGAGACCATTCATCCAGGTGTTAGCCATCAATACAGACCTGACTTTTTTGCTTTCATCAGTCCAGGAATCTCCCAGAATGGAATTGACGTCTTCAACAGTTATGAAGGTGAGCATCTATTACTCCGTTTCTTTCCAGCCGAGCGCCTTCCAGTTTTCAACCTCATCAGGATGTACGTCAGCATTTGTTGGAGCGCCGGGAAATGCCGGAAAGTCAGTGACCATAGCAACCAGATAATCCTGCTCCTGCTGCTCCTGCTGCTCCTGCTGCTGCTCCTGCTGCTCCTGCTGCTCCTGCTGCTCCTGCTGCTCCTGCTGCTCCTGCTGCTCCTGCTGCTCCTGCTGCTCAGAATTGCTTTTTGCAGCAAGTTCGGCAGCAAGTTTTTCCGCCGCTCGTTGAGCGCGCTGTTCTTTAGTTAATCCGGCCATTGGCCCTCCACTAAAAAAGGGGCCGAAGCCCCTGATTGTTAACCCAACAGCAGAACCGAATGTTCCGTTTTCACTGCCGCCACACCCCATGACAGGCCAACTTCGTAGCGCACCTGGCGGTACTGACGGTATAGCGCCACCTGGTAAGTGATGCCCGAGACCGGGTCGGTAACGTTCATAACATCATCCGCGGTATCGCCACCCTGCGGCATTGCCGGGGTTCGGGACGCCAGCAGGAATGCGTTGCGATCAAACGCCATATTGGCAGTGAAGGGGCCGGTCGCAGTAATAGCGGTGTTGTCGGCCAGCGCCTGGCGTAAGCCCGGAGCTGCCAGGGTGATAGTTGCAGCAGTAGCCGCGGCCACCAGATACTGATTGCTGTCACCGTCGAACATCACGATATCACCGGCAGCAAAGGCCCCCGCGCCGCTATCAATGGGAATCAGAATGTCGCCTTCATCTTTCGCGTCATTGACCAGGTATCCGGCAGCAGCAGATGCTGCACGTTTCTTAACGTGTGCGGATTCGTGGATGTTAAAGCCCTCCAGGCGACCCACGATACCTTCACGCAGTAAGGCATCAGTACCCGATTCGTTCACTTTAAACAGCACCGACTGCTTACCGCGAAGGTTCGCAATCGCAGAGGAGCCCAGAACCATCTGCAAATCAGTCGTCGGTGAGCCGTTGTCTGAAAGAACCTGTCGCGCGTTTGCTGCATCGGATAAATCACCGGCAATACCAAACGGTGCTGTACCCGCAGTACCAACAGCACGGGATGAGGCGTAATACAGCGCCGCCAAATCGGCATCCATCTCGTTAGACAGCGCGCGAAACGCCTGCTTAAACTGATCCGCAAGAATAGTGTTGTAGGTACCTGCTGGACCCAGCGCCAGTTGCTCTTCACCGTTCCATTTGACCGGGGCCATTTTGGATTTGGTGATCTTAACTTCAACGTTTCCGATATTCTGATTGCCATCATCTGGCGCCGTAGCCCCCGGTTCAATGTCAACGGTCGTTGCAGGCGGTGCGACTGGTGCAGTAACTGACTGCCCTTTCGCTGCTGCATCTGCTTTCGCATTACGTGATACGGAAGGGATAAACCCAACCTGCTCACGTGACACAGTATCCAGAGCGGTATAGATAGTCGGGATCAACCCGGTAAGCGTGTTAGCCATGTGTATGGATTCCTTCGAAATTAAAATTTAGGGTTGTTTGAGCTATCCAGCTCTGGCACCAGCCGCTATCCGACGGCTGGCAATGAATTAATCGACGATGGTGATGCCGTCTTTGAGGGTCGATTGCTGATCTGTCGGGCTCAAACTGCTGAACGCATCGCGCTTCATCGTTTTCTGCCCGATTGAGTGTTGAGACTGACGAGAGCCTCCTCCCTGATTACCACTCGCCTTCAGAATGTGATCTTTCTGAGGGTACTGCTCCACCAGAAATTCCAGCGCCTCATCAAAGACCGCCAGTTCGCCCGGCTTGGAGCGGGAGTATATTTTGTTGCCGGAGCCGTCATAAGCAACGACTTTGCCATCCTCAACTTTGAAAGACTGACCAAAGCGGGCCTGTAGCATGTCCGCCGGGATCGCAACTTTATCAGCAATGAATTTCGAGCCTGAGAAGCGCCCGCCAATCATTTCCTGATAGAGCTGTCCTTCGAGCGTTGTCGCCCGCTGGGTGGCTTCATCAAGCTGAGCCTGGAATGATTTGGTGATATCCGCTTTCACCTGGTCAACTGCGCCTGCGTCGATCAGCTTTTTCTGGTCGATTTTTGTCATCATCTCCAACGCTTCGAGCGCCTTCGCCGGATCGCTAATTTTGGCGAATTTAGCCAGGCTAGCTTCGGCAGCTTCTTTCGCTTCACGATGAGATTTTGCCTCGCCATTCAGGGAGGAAATTTTTCCTACTGCCTGCACGGCATCAAAGCCGATCTCCTGGCCGTCATCGTGGACGTACACGGGCAAACCGTTAGCATCAACTTCCGCATAGTGCTTGCCATTTACTTCAACTGTCTTCAGTTTCATGTTGGTACCTTTTCGAGGTCATCCGACCGTTGCACCGCTCACCATCCGGTATTGCGGCAATAAAAAAGGCCGCCCGGAGGCAGCCTTGTGTTAGTCAAAATTATTGTCAGGAATGGCCGTTGGCCTCGTCCATCATAGCGGCACTAATCAGGCCGCCGATCATCCTTGCTTCAGGTGTCGTACTTCCTGCTTTCTCAGCCAATGCTTCCAACTGGTCCAGAAGATCCACAGGCCTGGGCGTGGAGTGGTACAACTCATTGGCCCGTTTTAGACACGGGAATTTTTCTTCAGCCATTCGAGTAGCTCCGGGTTAATACGCTGGTAATCATCCTTACTGCCCAGCATGAATATCGTAAGAATTTCTGCAAAGAGTTCACGTTCGTTTTCGGAAGCATAATAACTGACAGGTCGCCACCAGCCTTCATTATATGCTTTTGTAGTAAGTTGACTTAAATCGTCAATGTGCTGGTAATAGAGATGATGCCCCATTTCATGCGTAACCGTGCCGGCAACGCTTGAAATCGCTGCATAATTCAGTTGATTGTTCCCGGCTGCGAGTAAAGCGGCATCCGAAACCGTCAACATTCTTTCCAGCGACAATGAAGAAACGAAATCATAAGTAGCGCTATTTTCACAAATAGCATCCCACTCAGTGGACTGCATCGCCCAACGAGAAACATGGACAGCAGCATTTTCCTCAAAATACGCACCTGCTGCACTTTTCCTCGTACCACTTACCTCTCCAAAATACTTAACTGGCGGTAAGCGAAACCGCTCAATAACATTCTGCATGGCTCCGGCGGCAATACGTGCTGACTCCAGCGTAGTTTCTTCAGGGAAGCGAATTTCATCGGCAATAATTCCTCGCATACCCTGTTCAATCTCCGCTACTGACTGTGCATCACCCAAAGAAAAGCCGGGAGATTTCCCGGCTTGTCTCAACTCTGAGAGTTTATTTAGTTGGGCCAACGTCAACCATTCGCCCTTGTCACTATAGAAGTCGTCATATTTCATGACGCCATCACGCATCATCCTTGCTCGAGTCTCGCCTAAGATTTCTTTTTGCCGGGAAAATGGCTGACGCTGCAACCATTCGGAATATGTAGTATCGCCGGGGGCCTGTCCATCCATACTGGCGCGGGAACTGTTCTGAACCTCACCAATTTGAATACCCAACTCATTAGAGGATTTCAGGATGTAGGTTTCCACGCTGCGACAGCAAAAGTGGATTTTGCCTGGTCCCTGAAGATACGGTACTTTATGGCCGATTGGTTTATTATCCAGCGTGTATTTAAGGCAATCGCGAACCCGGCAATCTTTCGATGTCCGGTTATCCAAAGTGGATAACCACTGCTTACCCTTCAGAATGTCGTCATTCGCATCCGCAAAGCTTTTACGCGCCGTCGCCGCAAGATGCCCTACAGCTGTTTTAGCAATACTCCCCGCGTTCGTCCTGCTCATCTGTAGCGCGCCATCCTGATAGCCCCGGTTAGCGTGTCCGCGAACCTTTTTGGCTATCTGTTCATGCGTATCGCCCAACAGAAAGCCCTGCCGTACGGTATTGGATATCCGCGTCATCCTGTCGGCTTCAAGGTTGTCTGCCCACTCAGAAAGCAGGCGACCCTGAAACGGCCTGGCCATTGCAGCAGCATAGACGGCATCTGGCGATATACCCACCAGCGGATGAAGCGCAAGCACATCATCCGGGATAGCAAACTGGAACAGACTGAGCTGAAAACCAGCCTCATGCTGGGCCAGACCTTGCAGCTCGGTTGATAACCCGGCATACATAGTCTGAACTGCTTCCCGATTAGTCTCCCTGACGCTTGCAAGCAGCGATTCCAGGCGGGTTACAGTGAAGCTATCAGCGTCAAGGGTATCCATCGCCACCAGCAGCCTGGCGGTAAGATCTGCGTCGCTCTCATTGAGGATTTTTATCATCCTGTTTGCTACGCCGGTACTATATCGACTCACCCAGATTGCATGCGCCAGACTTTCATCTCGAAGTTTTTCATTTGACGTTGCCATTCACACCACCAGGAGTATTCAGGCTGCTTAGCAGAGTTACCTGCTGATTCCTGAGCTCATCGATAACCTCTTCTGGATTAGCGTCCGGGTCGATGAATTTCAGCGCCTGGAGTACGCGAATAGCGTCCACCTGACGAATATCGCCCCCCTGCCTCAGCGACTGAACAGCCGTTGCCGCGGTTGCGTCATAGGTCTGCGCTGAAATATCAAGTTCTGTGCGCACATCAACGTTACCGCCTTCAGTTTCACCAAGCCATTCCGCCATGATTTGCAGGATGTTATCGAGGGCATCCTCCAGAGAACTCGCCATCGTATATAGCGGCGAATTCTCCTGCATGCGCTCTTCATTTGTCTGGTCAACAGATTTGGTCGAGGTGTTCTCGGCACGCAGCAGTTTGGCGCCCGCCTGCCGCATCTGATCTTCCAGTTTTTCCAGCGATGTTTCACCAGATTCAATGGCTGCTCCGGTATGTTCGACGTATTCAAGCCCCTGCCGTTCGCGGTTTTCGAAACGTGTTGCTGAAGACGCGCCGATCGTTAACGTTTCACCTTCTGCCAGCCCATAAGCCACCAGCAACGGTACGCGGGCAACATGCAGGATGTTGTCCTGCTCGCTCTGGCTCTGCCAGTGCTTGATATTCAGTAAAGCCAGGTTCAAGAGTGGCGGCGAACCGCGCATAAATCCGGTTCGCTTGGTGTACAGCGTTACCAGAGTGATATCGCTGCGGCTGGTTTTCCACTCTTCGTAGAGTGTCCATTGCGCTTCGCCATTTTCTCCCTTGTTGCGCCGATGGATTTCGACTTTACCAGGCATGATATGCCGGATCTGTTCGAGCTTTGTCTGCCCGTAATCATCCCCGTCCAAGATGATAGTTTCGCGAATGCGCAAATCAGTGAGGATGACCTTTCCGCCCTCAACTTTCGACTTCCAGCCGATTACCTGTCGAGGGTTTAGCATCGTGACGTATGGCCTGCTCCCGGCTGCTTTTTCATCTGCTTTTGTTTTTACAGATTCCGGATCTACACGCGGGTAATCCACCAGCGCATGAACCAGGCCGTACTGGAAACCGATACTGAAGAACTGTTGCGCCCAGACATCCAGGCGGTTTCCTTCCATATCAATATCAGTCGAAAGCTTTCTGATACTTTCCGGCGCGTTTTCGCTTAATACCGTGGGTTCAGCAAATACGCGCCCGATATTCTGTTTTATCGACTCTTCATAGGCCGGGAGTAACGTGGCTTTAGATAAACGCTCTTTATAACTTTCGGGATCTTCGTTAGGCCATTTGGGGAGATATGCCTTCCCCTGCCGACGCATTTCCAGCGTCCCGCCCATCAGAGCATCGTTAATATCCCATGCCTCAACCATGTCGTTATAGTCGAGATTGGGTGTTGAAATATCTGGCATGGTTTTACATCCGAAGTGGTGTGGATTTACCTGTCGGTTTGATGATTGGGAACTGCTTCACGATGAAGTAGCCGCCGGCATCGTTAGGGTGATCATTATCTGCCTTTTTATCTGGCTCTCCGTTCTCTCCCCAGATCTGCTGCTCAAGCGATTCGGTGTAAACCGGGCATCGTTTTACATTCACTTTATAGCGACGTTCACCATTGCCGTTGCAGAACATGGCGTTCATGGAGTTAATGCGGTCTTTTACTGGCGGGTTTGAATCGTTCACTATCACGTTAAAACCAGCTTGTTTAAGCTGTGCTATATCCGTAGTGCTGGCGTGGGCCGATTTACGCGAATCACCGGAAGCATCCGGGTAGATATAGATTTCCCTGACCTTCCGATAATCTTTACCGTCGAACAACCAGAATCGCTCTTTGATGATGCGTATCATGTCAGGGGTGTCGTAGGCTTTTACTATCTCGTTAACCGCGAACGGAAGTCCAAGACGCAACACATGAACGATCCCGGCCATCTTCCCGACGTTAAAATCCATACCGATGTAAAGTGGCTCGCCAGGCTGTTCTTCTTCAGTGCAACAATTCAGCTTACGATCGAACTGATGGTAAATAGTCCCGCTGGTCAGGTTGGTGAACTGGCCCCGCAAATACGCCTTAATCAGCTCAGGCGGATAAGACTCCATCAGGGACGGGATGTAATCCGCCGGCAGGTTCTTTTCGTTGTCGAATGTCGAGGCCTGCACCAGACCATACAACGTAGAGAGCGAGGGTTTATCGCGCACAGCCTTTGCGAACTGTTGATAAACAAATTTAAATCCTTCTGGCGTCGTGGTGACATCTATTCCGTTGCGAAGTCCTGGCACGTTGTAACGCATACGGGCAATGATTTTTCGCCAGGCTAACTGCGCCTTTTTGGCGGGCATTACGTCCAGTTCATCAATCAGCGCGTTACCGATTTTAAAACCCACGATGGTTTGTGGTTTCTCCATCGAGCGGCAAATCGTCGTTCCGCGGTACTGGCGCCCGACGTAGAAGTGAACCTCTTTGTTTCCCTCGTTAATTTTGACATTCAGCCCCCAGTCAAAGGCCACCTCTTCGACCGTGGGGTAAAAGATGTCGCGGATCTGGGGGTAAGTAGGTGCAAAATAGCCCTGGTTGATTTTCGGATGCTCCCACATCCCTTTGCAGATACCACCGCAACCGACCCACGTCTTGCCAGAACCAAAGCCGGCCACGTAGGCTTTAAATTTGTGCTCCATTGCGAGGAATCGGGCCTGCGGGATGTTAAGCGTTGGTGCTATCGCCATCCTCTTCCCTCACTCGCGCATCAACTACGTTGATATTGATTGCAACTGGCGTTGGTTCGTCATCCTCCGGATCTGCAGCCTGTTCTTTACGGAGTTTTTCCACTTCCAGTTGCCGGCGCTCGATTTCAATCTGTTGAAGTCGCTGCGCAAACTCACTATCAGCCAGGCCAAGCCGCTTCATCACGGCTTCATACATCCGTTCACGGCTTATCGCGGTAATTTCCACACCATGTTTGCCAAGCTTCACGCCGGAATAAGCCAGGGCAGCATCAGGGGGAAGTTTTCGGGTATCAGCAAAGTATGGCTGTCCGATCCCATCACCATTGCAGCGCGGACAGCCAGGGTTTGGCTCCCGGTTGTGGTCGTAGCCATAACCTCCGACGTCTACCGGCTCTTTGCCCTTCCGCTCAAGGGCTTTAAGCCGTTGCTCCTCGAACTCCACCATGTCACGCCACTGATAGTGATGACCGAAGCCCCAGCAATAGCGGCAGGCACCGCGGCGATACTGTGAGAGTTGGTTGGCATCGAAAGTGGCGAGTTGCCACATCTGCGAGAGGACTTCATCAGCGCTGCCAAGCGTGCGCGCAATAGAGGCTTTCTGCTGCTGCGCAATGGCCTGCGCAACGTTAGGATTCGTTATGAGCTGACGACCATAGTTTGGGTCACTATAGCCAGCACGCTCAGCGGCTGCCGTGGCGTTCTGGTCCTTCAGAAATTCAGCAATGAAGCACTTTACCTTCGGGCTGAGTTTGCTGTTAACCAGTTCCTCTGCACTTTTTTCTTTCTGCACAGTGCGCAATTTCTTCTGCGCAGGTTTTTGCGCAGTCTGCGCAGTTGGCTTTTTAATGTAGCGCCGCGCAGATGTATAATTCAGTCCCTGCGCTTCACACCAATCCTTCGGTGATACGCCGGTTGCGGCATGATCGGACAGGAACCGTCGCTGAAGCTCGCCCCAGTCCGGTATTGCCATAACGTCCCCTAGTTTTTATTTTTGAATTGAAGGATATTAGTATTTTGAATCAATGATGTACTCGCGACAGAACATTTAATGCTTGTCGGTGAGTTCCATGTGAATTCCTAAGAAGGCTATAGTATGAAAATAGACTTTGGGCTATCTGTAAAAAATAGCGCGGAAGCGGTGGAGTTGTATCAAAAAGCTTTTGGGGTTGAGCTTGGTTATCATGTGAAAAACCCTGATGGAAGCTATTTTCACTCAGAATTGTCAAAAGACGGACACGGATTTAGTGTCGTTGAAGGACAGGGTGAAGCTGCGATGGAACATACGGTAACGTTGGGTGTTACATTGGCAGATGAGTCGGAGGTACAAAAAGCATACAAGCATTTAGCCGAGGGAGGAACAATCAAAGAATCGATTGGGTCATTACCATGGAGCCCCTGCGCTGTCACTGTAATCGATAGATTTGGTGTTTTGTGGTATATCACCGCCCCACAGCATCGTCCGCCCGATGATTACGACCCGAACATGCCTTGGGACCCAAGCATGTATAAAAAACCTGAATAGAATAAAGTTACTAGACCTCACTCCAACAGATAATCACAGCTCACCTCAAACACTGCGTGCGGATGTAGTCCTGCAGGTAGTTCACTTGACCGGTGATGGTATTAATTCCGGCACTGAGACGCCAATAATCCCGTTCAGCGGAGTCAGTAAGTCGGGGGCCGGAAGCATCGCCCAGGCTGCCGGAGCCGGTCGCTCCGTTCGCGGGACATTTTGCGTTGACGTGCAGCCCACACTTACCAGTGCTAACGCAACGCTGCAGATCATCCAACTGCTTTTTCGCATCAGCCAGTTCTCCGGTGTATTTGGCATCCAAAGTCGCAACATCACGCTGTCGGATCTGCATGTCTTTGATGGTGTTTTTCGCTAGGCCGAGTTTTTCGGTGGCCTTATTGCGCTGGTCTTTGTAGGTGATGGCGTTGTCGCGGTAGTGGTTAACGGCCCAGCCTAGAGATAAGATTATGCAGATGACCACAGTAATGATGATGTTTGTTAGTCGACTCACCGGTCTATCCCCCAGCACGCCAGCGCGCTTTCCTGATCTCGCCGCTCTACCTGACCATAGCACCCATTTTTCTGGCCTTTGGTCAGGCGACAATCGCGGCCACCGTCTTTAATCCACCAGCGAATAGCTTCACAGGCACCTTTACGGTCTCCAGCATTTATTCGCTTATAGAACGTGGACGGGAAACATTTGCCGGGGCCGATGTTATATGGACAGAAAGACGCAATCCCCGCTTTCTGTGGTTCGGTCAGTGGTACTTTGATATTTCGGTCAACCCACGCCAGCGCTTTATCGCGTTCAATGGCGTTTACCTGGGCGCATTTCTCGGCAGACAGCTGCATGCCCTGAACTACTGGCTTACCATCAACCATCGTGGCACCACGACAAATCGTCCAGAGTCCGCCGCCGTCGCGATACGCCGTCAGGCTGTTACCCTCTTTCTCATCCAGAAATTGATCGAGAATAACGGGTGCAGAAGCCCCGGCAAGAATCAGACCAACGACTGCTGCGCTCAGTTTATTCTTCAGCTTTGGTGACATTGCCATTAAGCCGGTCCTCCCTTTCCTTTTGCCTGTAGTACCAGTTCACTGCACAGGTGATAACGGTGCATGCGATACCGACAATAATTGCCCAGTCGCTCAGGCTTAATCCTGCAATCCTGTCGGCCAACATCCAGGACACCTCTTTTGCTGTTTTAGCTGTTTCGGCGTATGCCTTCGCTGATACACCGCAGCCGGTCAGCGTGGTGCCTGTTCCATATGAAAGTCTGCTGTAAATGGTGCTCATTCTGGTCATAGCCTCACCTCCGATTTTTCGGATGGCGCTGTGCTTGATTAAGGAATGTCAGGCTTCACGGGCTGGATTTATCAACAAAGCACGTAGCGGATGACTCCCGTGAGCCTGAAATGAAAAAGACCGCCATACGGCAGCCTTGAATAAATAAGGTTGTTTGCATTTGTGAAGTAAGTGAGGCTTCAAGCAATTTAGATCCTGAGCAATAAGTCCCTCGGATTCATTAGGTTGAAAGCACAAATAGTATGAAGGTACCAATTCGTAAGTTCTGCCAGCCAGGACACATTGTTTTATGTCCCAGGTACTAAACTCAAACATGAACAAAAAACAAACAGGATGGCTAAAATGTACGAATCTATTTTAGTGCCAATTGATGTTTCTGAGATTGACCTGACACGGCAAGTTATACCTTATGTTCAGGCTCATTCTGTATTGAATACTGCCAGAGTTCACTTTGTGACAGTGGTTCCTACATTACCTTATTACTCATCATTAGGTTTGGCATATACAGCCGAAATGCCAAAAATAAAGGAATTTCAACATACTGCATTAATGAAACTTGATGAGATTGTGAAGCAATTCAATGTGCCTGCGATGAAAATACAAACTCACGCAGTATCTGGCTCACCTAAAGATAAAATACTTGAACTCGCTAAAGCTATCGACGCTGATTTAATCATCATCGGCTCACACCGACCAGACATCACAACCTACCTTTTAGGTTCTACCGCAGCCGCAGTTGTGCGGCATGCAACCTGCCCTGTACTGGTAGTTCGGTAACTAACTTAAGCCCGTGATTGCGGGCTTATTAAAGAGCATCCCTTTTAACTGTCCATTTGTAACTTTATCACTGGAACAGTATCGAACATTTCGCCCCCTCTTATTGCTGTGAGTACTCTCAGAACGAGGGGAAATAAAAAAACCCAAGGCGTTAACCTCAGGCTTGAAAACTCATTTACTGCCAGTGCATACAACAATGGCACAATATCAGATTTACACGAAATATATGCTAATTAGTTCATTTCTGCAATATTTTGCTGATAATTTGCCGCCTTTTGTTGTGAACGTGATCGCGAAACATGATGTAATGCCTGAAAATCTAGTCTCTTATACAGGCTGATCATTGTGCCGTAATGTTCAACGTAATTCTGAGACCAGTTTGTTTTGTTAACCCCCACCAGCGCAGCCAGATCACCATACTGATAGACATCGCGCCCAGCTAACTCAGCCTTCACATCCTGTGCCGCCAGCCATATAAGCTGTCGCAACCGTTCGACGGTCTTCTTCGCCACCCTCTTCCCGGCCAGATACGCGCAGAATTGCGACCACGCCCACTGAGTAATCAACACCTGATTCTCCCAGCTTACGTTCTCACTGTAGTTCCACAGTAGCCAGGCCCTCTGGGGTTCTTCGAGTGACATCAGCGCGCGGCGCCACGATGCAGTGGAGTATTCAACTGGCTGCACCAGGGGAATGTGCGATCCCTTAGCATGCGACTGTTTGCCGGGTATTGGTGGGTTATCCAACGTAATCATTTTCCCGGTCACTTCATCCATCACTCGAGGCTTTTTACGTTTAAACGTTCCAGTATCGAACTGCGCGTTCTCCAACCAGGCCATCAACTGCCCTTTCGTTGCACCACTCAGGTCGGCGGTGGCCATAATCAGTTGCTGGCGCACGTATTCGAGAAATTGAGTATTCATACAGCACCGCCTATGGTTTTGATGTAATTCTTCAGTATCCGGTAGTCCGTCAGCACAGAGCCCGGGAAATGATATAAGCGCAATCGCTGCCAGCGCACGCGAAGGACCTCAATCAGTTCTGGTGTCATGCTGCCTCCCTGCTCTTAATTAACTCGCGACGCAATGCGCTGTAATGCTTCCTGATGGCTTCGAGTTCTTCGATGGCATATCGGTGTGGGGCGTTGTTGTTTTCGAGAGCCTCAACGCGTTCAGACCCGATGTTCTCTATAAGCCCAAGCCGGTATTAGCCATACTCAACCCCACGCCCTGTTTTGCCAGACCTTACTCGGGCGCGGCGCTATCTCGCTTTCCGGCAGCTGCACGCTGACAGTCCAGGTGATGTTGTCACGATTAAGGCTGCGTTCTACCGTGGCGCCACGACGGCGGTAACTGGCCACCAGCTCGTCGGCCTGTTCGGTTGTGCATTCGTGATGGTGAAACCAACTTATTTTCATCGCCATCACCCCGCAAAGCTCATTAGCTGCGATGCGGCGTTTTCCGCTTCTCGCTGAGTCTTGAATGCCCGGGACAATACCCAGCGCCACAGAACATCGAGCGCGGCTTTGTAAAGTTGCTGGAACTCGGTTTCGTCCATGTTGGCGAAAGCTATGCTGCGGGGGTGTTTACGAAGAGTTCCGTCAGGTAGTTGAATGGCGTCGTAGTGGCCGGCCTCGACAATTACCCAGGCACGGTACGCGTCAAAGGATTTACACAGGCTGATCCCATTGGTAATTCGGCGACTGGCTACCTGCTCAAGATACTGCTCGGCAGCATCAAAAAGAGCAGTTTCGCTTCCTCCGAATGAGGCAAGGTATTTGGCGTACCCGGTCACCAATTTACGCTCGTTGGAAGATATTGCCCCGCCAGTAGGTTCCCAGTATTCAAACCCGAGATTCAGGAGCGCAAAAAAACGGCGATGGAATGCGGGATTCCTCACCTGGCGAAATTCGGCTACCAGCACGGCACCGAGTTTGATTTTTGATTGCAGAATATCACTGGTCTCCGGCGTCGCGGGGATCAGGATTCCTGATGACTGCTTGATGAGTTGTAGTTCGTGCGCCATGGTATTCCCCGTGGCGCATAATTGTCAGGTTACTGGTTGTTCAGGCCAGTGACAGAATTATGATTGGATACGTAGCATCAAGTCAATTTTTAGAAGTCATCTCCCTTACAACTTCCATGATGGTTTGTTTGGACCAGTACAATTCATCTCTGGATAATTTTCTGTTAGTTACAGAACCGGCCTTGGCTGAAAGGATGTAGCGTTCATCCGCTGCAAGTCCGAAAGACAAAAGCTCCCGACCTTTCCCATCGGTTATGATCACCCGTAAATTATCAGCAAGATTTGATTGGGCTACATCTGCCACTTAATCCCCCTGAGCGACATACAGACGCGATTAAAGAATGTCGGCAGCAGCATCAAAGGGATACACATTTTGGTATTCTGATAAATGCGCGCCAGCCTTAAGCGCAATTCTAATAAAACCAGTCGTCAGCGCTTTCCCAGGTATCCTGGAGGATTGATTCAATTTTCTTTTTATCGTCCTTGTCACCGCCAAAAACACTTAACCCATCCGACCCGGCACGGCGGATTGTGAGTCTGCAATTGTCATAGTGATCATTCAGGCGCTTAAGCAATTCTTTCTCCAGTGCAGGTACCGCGCCTTTAGGAAGTTCTTTCATGCGATCAATGGTTAATTCAACTTTCATAATGGCCTCCATTGCATGTACTGTGTTTTTATACAGTATACCTATGAGCGGAAATGATCAACGTTTTAAGAGCACAAATTGTTAATTTTCTGTCAGAAGTAAAAAAAGAAAACCCGCCGTAGCAGGTTGAATTAGCAATGTTTTATTACGCCGCTATTTGTTTCTGCTGACAAAGCTCCGGCAAATTAGCACGTACCAGCGCTTCAGCGAACGGCGGTGGTACCGCATTGCTGCCTGCCACCAGAAAGAAATAAACCCGCATATAGCGGGTTTATTACAAACTTTGAGTCAAACTAGTTGAAGCAGATTTCTAGGATTTGACAGTGGGCGGTTTACCGAGAATAACTCCCTAACCAACTCCTGGCTTAAACCAGTTTTCATGAGAATGCTCACCCATGTTGCATCATCCAGCATTTCAATCGCCTCAGCTAACATACTCGGTTCTTCCGGGCGAATAAATTCATCTCCTGGTTCAACTTTCGTATATCCTTTGGAGTTCAAATGCATATAACCCGTTCTTGCCTGCTCCTGCGTCAGTAACCCTAGAGTTGTTGCCCGGTAAATGCACATTTTAAGACTAATCTTCCACCGAAGTTTAAACTCAACTAAGGCGTTCCAATCAAACTGTCTTCCTCGTATCCGGGGAAACTCTTTAATAAAGGACAATCGAGGAACGAGCAATGCACTTGAAAAACGGTCCGCTTGCGATTCGGTAACTTTATCGCCTGTGGTTATACCTTCGTGCATAACCAAGTGCCCCAATTCATGACCCAAATCTGAACGGAATCTACATATACTCTTTTTGACGTTATTTCGGATGATTACTGGCCTGTTGTTATGAACAGTAAAAGCATCTACACGGTCATCCACTCCTGTCACATGAGCAACAATAACCCCCAAACTCTCAGCCAGTTTGACCATTGAGGATATAGGTCCAAGCCCTAAATTCCATGCTCTTCTGCAGTCTTCCGCTACACGTTCAATATCATTTGGAGTCAGTAATTCAGCACCGGGGTGCTCAGGTATGCAAACATCAGGAAACTCGATTTCCCCCTCAACAGCTGAGATTATAATGTTAAGAATCTCCGCCCTTGCCAGAACACTATTGGTTAATGTTTGGGTTCTCGATTTTTTACTCCGAAAATGGCAAACATCGCTTTCTAAAGCATATTTTCGTTCAGTAAAAAGGAAATCAGATTTGATCATCAGCGCAGATGAGATTAGTTCTAACAACTGTTCTGATGGTTTAAACCCTTTTTCCATTTTGCTAACGAATTGTTTTGTTTTACCAATTTTCTCCGCTAACTCTTCGCAAGAAAGCCCAACAGCCATCCTGGCTAGTTTGAGCTTATCCCCACGATATTCAGTGAAGTCAATCACCTGATGTTCCATTGTTGCTCACATCCAAACCTTGATCTTTGTTACGGCGACGAAGTGACGCTTTGCCGATCTCCGCTTCGTCAGGAAGAGTATTAGAATCAAGAGGCATAAGCGGCACAGAAGCGGTGGATTGATGAGAAACCATGCTCACCTGAGCGCCATATGCATTAAACCCAACGAGAGCAACCTCCCAGCGCGGTAATGTTGACTCTAACTCACCATCTTCCTCTTCAGATATAAATGGCTCAGCTAAAATACGCCATGTGATATCTTGTTCGGCCTCAGTATCACCGAATAAAGAAAGCTGTTCGTGCTCAACTTTGTTCCGGAGCAGGCGGTGCCTTTTCTTAGGGTTGTTAATGCAATCCTTAGAAAATTGCAGAGGAACTTTATTTAAGGCTACGACGTAATCCAAACCTTTTGACACCATTTCCAGACCCGGAATAGTCCCTTCACTTTGAATAAGATGATTTCTCACCCAGTCATATGCTCTAACACCTTCAGACCAATTACTGTCCAACGAGTGCTTATGGTAGTACAGCAGCTCTAGAACGTTAGCAATCTCAGCCAGCAGCTGACGTACGTTGCTTTCAGCAAGATATGGCTGAAACTCCCAACAAGGTGCTAACTGGTTGTCACTCATTTCAAGTTTCGCTTTTTTTGGAATTCGTAAACCATATATTTTCGCATTTCCTTGTTTTTGTCAACCAAGAGAAATGAAAAAACCCGCTAAAGCGGGTTGTTTGTCGGTCTCTCGTTCTGAGCTGTTATGGCTTCGCCGGTTGGCCTGACGTTGCTTTTGGTGTATCCGCAGCATTCGCAGCCTCTGCCTCTGGCAGTGGTGACGAATTCACATAGTTCCACATCCGTTGGAACAAGTTTCCCGTAAGGTGATCTCTTTCACTTTTCGGTGCCACTGCCATGCTTATTATCCAGACGGCAACAATAAGAACGATTGTTGCCCAAACACCAGAAAAGCCAGATACAGTGAATTCCTTTAACCACTCCCATTTGGTTTGTTTTTGTGCAACGCTTTGTTTTATTTTTTTATGATAGTCTTCGACAGCTTTTTTACCTTCTTTGGCTAGAGCTTTTTTGTTATCGCCCTCTATGGCGGCTATTTTTTGGTCAGCCTTCTGCTTAGCGTCAGCGACAATTCCGTTTGCTACAGTCGTCATGAGTACGGCAGCTCTATCATGACAACTTTGCTGCAGACGGAGAGTTGTGGCCACAGAGTCATGATAAGCGTCTAACGCTTCCTGAATTTCCTCTTCAGTTTTGCCTTGCGCTCGACAACCGTTAGCAACGCCGTCCTTATCAGCCTTATAAATCGCATACGCAATTAGCTGGCTTAAATCATTCGAGTCCTTAACTAACTCAGAAAACACCCATTTTTTATTGTGTGTCATATCCCACCAAGCATAAAAACGCCCCCAAATATGGAGGCGCTTAAAATCACTATATTCTTAGGCTCTAACTTTCTTGAAGGCCTGATTAAACATGTCGACGGCCTGTTTGGAAGAATAACCAGTTGGCGCTTGCGACAAAACACTCCCAGCAAGAGCTTTTGTTTGACCGCTCGCCTTTGCCTTTGATACTGCTTTGCGCTCTGCAACTTCTTTGTAAACACCCTTAGCTGATGGCGCTTGAGTCTTAGAATTAGACGTAGCAACAAAACCAGTTCTCCGGCCATCACGCACGGTAACAATTTTCTTTGCCGCAACCTCAGCAGTCGAATTCTTAGCCATTCGTTCAATGTCATTGCTTGTGAAAACCAGCCAGTGGTCTAGATTTTTACTCATTTTTCACCCACCTTTTTGATGGCGGAACTATAGCACGCAATTCGTACAACACTAACGAATTTAATAGCATTGTAGACCGTTTTAGGCTGAATTACACTTCACGACCCGGAGGTGCCGCACGTTTCTGCGAAAGCTCCCCCACTCAGTAAGCACCCACATGCCGTTATCCATGGTTAAGCGGTCGATAATTCGAAGCCACAGTGAGTCCTGAAGCCCTGCATGGTTCAGATTCGTCAGAACGCCAACCGGGCGCATCGACGACAGGCGACGATCGATAACCTGATTCAGAATGACTTTCTCCCCGTTGCTACCGCGCTGAATACCGACTTCATCCAATACCAGCAGATCAACTTTGCAGAGGTCATCCAGCAATGCGGCCTCTGACTGACCACCGTCGTAGCACTCGCGAACACGTAGCATCAAGTCAGGGATAGTGACGACCAGCACGCTATGCCCACCAGAAAGCAGATGATTTCCGATTGCCGCGGCGAGATGGTTTTTCCCGGTACCCGGACCACCGCTAAACACGAAGCTCGCAAACCCGGCCCAAAGTTCTGCACGTAGCTCTTTGCCATCGTGAAGGCTTTACGCTGCCCTTCCCCGGATACCTGGTAATTCGCAAAGGTGCAGCTACGGTGCAGGCTTTGAATTCCCGAGCGACCGAAGATTTTCTCTGTCCGGGCTTTCTGATTCAGCCTGTCCAGTTCTTCACACCGCTTCAGGCCTTCTTCCCTCTGCCATGCCAGCAGTTCTGCCGCGCTGGCGAACTTCGGCTGAACGCCTGGTGGAATGAGTTTTTTCAGGCGCTCAAGCGCACTTCCTGTACCAACCATGTTTTTCATCGCTACCCCCTGAATCCGGTCGGAATCGCTTTATCTGGCTGAGAAATTTTGTTCGGATCCCTTTTTCCATCTGGCGCCGCGAAAGACCACGACTCTTCGTAGTGCTTTGAGGGACCAAAAAACGTGGATGCCTGTTTCACATACTCGGTGTTAAGTTTCCCAGCGGCAGTTACGTAATCCGCGTATCGCCGAACACCATCAGTAAGCTCCTGCACTGTTGCGCCGGATTTAATCCGTGCAGTCCAGGCTTTGAACGCATCAGCCTTGCTGTTACCACCAGCGCGTTTGGGGTATTCCTGCCACGCCAGTTCAAAATCATCCGGGTAAGTATTTTTCCCTCGGGGTGTGGCGGCGCCATGCCCCAAAATATCTTTATCCTGATCTTGTTCCTGATCCTGTTCCTGATCTTGGCTTCGTAGCCCCTTCGAAGCCCCTTCAGAAATTTGGCGCGATTCACGTTTAAAACTAAGGTGAAAATCTGTTTTATAACGTTCATAAAACAATGATAAAAAAGGGTTTTCAGGTAACGACATATATTCATTCCTGACACCAGCACAGCGGTTATCCCCTGGCTTCAGCGATCGACCAACCTGATAAGCGGCCATTTCATGCACCCAAACCATCTCAGTGTCCTCGTCATAGCTACAAAATCCCGCTTCAATGGAGCTTTTTAGCCCCTTCGAAGCCCCTTCCAAGCCCAGACCCGTTTCATGGGCTATGTACAGAATTGGCAGGTAATACAACCCGAGCATGTTTGCGTGTGGCGAGGTCATCAGATAGAACGAAACCACCTGCGCCTCCGCGCCTTGTTTCCTCAGTTCACGGCCTGTTTTTCCAAGCCAGAACTGAGGCGCAACGGTTGCGTAATCACGCATAAAAACCTCTTAATCGCTAAAGTGGTGGCCCATCTATCTTTCTGAAGGCTGATTTTTCTGACATAATTTCCTCGCAATGAGTACGCAACGAATTGCACCTGAAAGCCGTTGGTGTTCGCGCACCGCGGCTTTCGCCATTTTTGAACCGGTCATATAGCCCCCAGCATCATCTGCACCATTTCCATCAGCGGACCGGTTAACCCAGGGTCAACGCGATACATCTCCACGATCCCCTCGCTCAACTCTTTCAGCTTCTGATGACGTGGCGCATCCATTGCGACGGCTATCTTCGCTTCGCTGGTTTCTTTCTCCAGCCGCGCCAGACGAGCCATAACGTTGTCTTCTGGCAGCAGGCGGTTGCGAAACTCAATCGGCAGAACAGCGAGGATTGCCGGAGTCAGCTGGCGGACGTTCTCGCGGTATCTTTCACTGTTGAAATGGTTGTCCAGGAAGCGGAAAAGCTTCTGACGCTGTCGGCTGAGATCATCAGGGAAAGTGATCTCGTCTCCCCCTTGCGCCTGGTACTCTTCGATGATCAGAGCAGAAACGACATCCTGACCATCTACACCCGCCCATGAGCGAACGGCATCACGAATATCTTCGTGACACGGCCCCTTATATGTTTGAGCGCGATTTATCATTCCCCCTCGAGGAATGTCGCTATCATTCTGAAAAGTAAGTGTCTGCATAGTGAAACCTCCTAACGTGGTAAACCGTCTGTTGGATTTGGATATGCACTCGGATCGATTTCATGTGGGGTTACTTGCCAGTTGAGGATTCGACAAAGCGGCAAGATTCGACCATGTGGAATTTTCCCCTTTCTCAGCCACTTACCTACAGCCTGAGAAGAAATACCAAAGCACTCTCCGATTCCTACTTGTGTCATGTAGCTGCTGATTTTGTCTTTTAGTTGGTTGTCCATTTCTTGTCCTAGCTGTTTGTTTTGGTGATTGGAGAATAGCACTTAAAACTTTTGGTTCCAATAAAAATCAAACCAATAGTTCTAATGAACTGTAAAACCAATGGTTGTAAAATGAGAATATGAATAAAAATCCTCACCCTGTATTTGCTAAGAGAATCCATCAAGTGATGGAGGAAAACGGCTGGAGCATGGCTGACCTTGCGAGGCGCGTAATGCTTTCGCATACTTCTGTGCGTAAGTGGGCTAATGGCGCGGCAACCGCAAGCGGTGAGCGCTTAAAAAGGTTAGCGGCTGTAACTGGAAGACCAGAGTATTGGTTTTTTATGGAGCCAGGGAGTGAGGATGAGAATGGTGAAGAAGTGTCAACTCCTCCACGCGTTCTCGATGAAAGAGAGGAAACACTGCTATCCCTCTTCAACCAATTACCAGATGCAGAAAAGCTGCGACTGATTATTCACACCAGAGGTGTGGTCAGAGAGATGGATCTGCTTAAAAATGATGTATACGACATCATCAACGACTTGAAGAAATAGACCCGGTTCAAACCAGCAACACAACAAGACACCGTCATGGTGTCTTTTTTTATTCTTAGATAGAACTTTTAGTTCCATTTTTAACTTTACATGTCGAACCATTGGTTGTATCTTCAGCTCATCGACAACAAGCGCATTGTTGTCAGGTTCAAGAAATGTTCCGCCAGCCTGGCGACAAGGGCAAAAAAGAGAAGTGAGCTTCGCGGTGGTGAACTGCAGAGTTAAAACGCTCAACCGTGAAGATCAGCGCCGCGGCGCCACCAGCGAAGTTCACTCAGTTCCAGCAACAAGGTATCGAGGGTGAGATGGAAAAAGCATACGAGGAATATTTTGAAGGCCTCGCCGATGGCGAGGAAGCACTCAGTTTTGCAGAATTTAAAGAGGCCCTGTCATGAAAACCAGTAACGCAGTACCAAACAACGGTCGCGCCGTCCCAATGCGTAACCAGCGCACTGGCGCAGCATGGATTGTCTCTTTTGATTACCGCGAAAGCATGTACTGGCACGAACCACAGGGAAACCTGCGTCATATCCGCCGTCCATATGCTTCTCGCACCATTGGACCGAATCTGGTTCCGGCAGGTACGCACTGATGAGCACTCTTTTCGCATTAGTACTGACTATTGGCATGACCAACGGTGATTTTCAGGATGTTGTACTGGGTGTTTATGGCGACCAACAGCGATGCGAGCAGGCCGCTGTTGAGCAGCAGGTTTCAGGTAGCTGCTACCCAGTTGAAAGGATCATCAGTAGTGAAGAATTACCTGCTCAGGCAGACGTTAAGTTCTGAGGAAATGATGATGCAGACCAAATGCGGTTATTGCGGCAAGCCGGTTAAACCGGAAGAAGTAATCAAAAGCACCCTTCTCTATCGCAACGGCTCACAGCTGGCGCGCAAAGAGAAAGATTATTGTTCCAGACGTTGCTCTTCGCACGACCAGATGGCGCACGAAGGCTAAATAGCAGTCCCGAAATATGAAATAAAAAATTCGCCATTAGTTTGGCGTGGATTCTTACACCCTGAATAAACCAACAGGAATAATTATGCAAATCGTAAAAGTCGAATTAAATCTGAAAGCAATAAATAAAGAAATCGCATTATTCAACTGCGAAAAGAAAGTGTCTGGCGTTATTCACTCAGCCCAAAACGGTGAAACAACCGTCGTTCTCGATGGCGGCTATGTGCTCGGTCAGTTCGATTGCCCTCACTGTGCAGTAACAGCTATTTCACTGCTTGCGGTTCAGGTAAACGATGGCGATAAGGCCGGGTTTGGTAACTACCGCAGCTACAAACTCGATTACTCAGAAAGAGTTTTCATCACCGTTCATTAAGAAAACGCCCACCGAAGCGGGCGTGCCCTGTCCGGTCCAACCGACCAAAGCGTACCGGACATAACAACCTGATATATCGGGGTGCTTTAAGGCACCTCCATTCTACACGAATCGAGGATAAAGTAATGAGTGGAACTAATCCTGTATTTTTAGTCCGCAGAGCAAAAAAACAATCCGGTAATAAAGATGCGGTGCTCTGGTGCAGCGATGATTTTGAGGCTGCAAATGCAACGCTGGATTATTTGTTGATTAAAACCGGCGCAAAGCTGAAAGATTATTTTAAAGCTGTTGCCACTAATTTCCCTGTCGTTAACGAGTTGCCCCCAGAAGGCGAACTCAGCTTAACGTTTTGTGATTTCTACCGCCTCAGCGACGACAATATGACATGGGAACAAATCCCCGGCGTTACGTTGCCCTCTTCTGATGCTGCCGCCGAATCACGTCAGCATATCGTTAACGGCGTGGATACCAAAACCGGCGAAATCCTGGAGGAAAACGCAGGTGCTGTTGACAGCAAGAGCACAGGCAATACTTCGACGCCTGCTCTCACTGTTATCGCCACCATGCCTTTCCGTCATCGAGTTCTGGCTCAGTTCATTGGTGATGGTGAGTATCTCTATCACGTCGATGCCGCGCAGAAAAAAGAAATCGTTGGCCTCGAAATGGATACTGATGAATCGTACATCCAGAATCTGCTGCTGGCCGCTGAAAACGTTGAAGACTTTAAAAAAGCCATCGAGCACGATATTCATAAAGCAGTCAATGCTGTTAAAAAAGCATTCCCTGTCGATGGAAAAATCCCTGAACTCGCGACCTTAATTCAGTTTTTGAAATTGTGGTTCGCTACAGATCATATTGACCGCGGTATCCTTGTTCGCGAATGGGCTGCAGGTAATCGCATCAGTAGCGTGCAGCGTACTGATTCCGGCACCAATGCCGACGGCGGTTACGTCACTGACCGTGGACCTGATGCTCATCACACCCTTGACACTCTCGATTTAGAAATTGCCTGTGCACTTCTGCCCATGGACTTCAACCACTTCGAGATCCCGGGCAGCATTCTTCGTCGCGCTAAAGAAATCGTGGTCAAAAAAGAAGAACCGTGGAAATCATGGAGCAGCATTCTGCGCAATCAGCCTGGCGTTCTTAGCGTTAACCGCACGGCTATTTTTAACCTGGTACGTATCGCGCCGGAAAATATTCATCTCACTCCTGTCGCTCACCTGGAATTTGTTAACCAGACCATGACAGCCGCGTTCAATTCCGCGGTCGAGTTATTGCCATTGCATGAAGCCGAACCCGCAAAACAGGGAATTCCCCAACCTGAAAGTAAGGAGCCTCCGCGCAAATCCTTCTGCACTCACGAAGAGAACCTGCAACGCGTGCGTGAAGAAGGAGCACGCCGCCGCGCAGAAGAAGCGACAGCACAACCGCAGAAAGTCGAACAAGAACTGGTTAAAAATGTCGGCAACGGAATATTCGACGTTACGGCTTTGCTGCAGAACTCAGCAACTCATGGCACGAAAAAGGCTACGGAGACTACCAGCAATGTGCAGGTTCAAGAAACTGTCAGTGATGAAAAACAGGCTGGTACTGAAGTGCAGTCAGGCAAAAGCAGTCTGGAAACTGGTGAAGAATCAGATACCAGCCAGCAAGCCGATGTAAACCAGAATGCGGATTCTGTCGCCCAAAACAGCGATTCTGTAAACCAAACCGAACCAGTTGCAGCACAAACCGAGCCAGAAGCGCAATCTGACGAACCAGCTGTTGTTTACCCCGCTTACTTCGAGCCAGGTCGCTATGAAGGCCTACCGAACGAGGTATATCACGCAGCGAACGGAATCAGCTCTACCCAGGTGAAAGACGCACGTGTTTCGCTGATGTACTTCAATGCGCGTCACGTAGAGAAAACCATCATCAAAGAACGCTCTCCGGTTCTGGACATGGGTAACCTGGTACATGCGCTGGCGTTGCAACCAGAGCAACTCGATGAAGAATTCAGCGTTGAACCCGTAATTCCGGAAGGCGCATTTACCACCACGGCAACGATCCGCGCGTTTATTGATGAGTACAACGCCAGCTTGCCAGCGCAACTGAGCGCAGACGATATCAAAGCTTTGCTCGAGGAATACAACGCCACTCTGGCTGCACAACTGCCGCTCGGCGGGTCGCTGGAAGAAACCGGCCAGAGCTATATGTCGCTGCCCGAGGAGTACCAGCGTATCGAAGCGGATCAGAAGCAGACCGCAGCGGCGATGAAAGCCTGCATCAAGGAATACAACGCCACTCTGCCTGCACAGGTGAAAACCAGTGGTAGCCGTGATGCGTTACTCGAGCAGTTGGCAATCATCAATCCTGACCTGGTTGCACAGGAAGCGCAGAAACTGGCGCCGCTGAAAGTGTCCGGTACCAAAGCAGATCTGATTCTGGCCGTGAAGTCTGTTAATCCGGAAGCCGTCTTCGCCGACGAGCTGTTGGATGCGTGGCGCGAGAATCCGCATGGGAAAGTGCTGGTCACCCGCCAGCAACTGAGCACTGCACTGAGCATTCAGAAAGCCCTGCTCCAGCACCCGACCGCGGGCAAGCTACTGACACACCCGAGCCGAGCAGTAGAAGTCAGCTACTTTGGCTTCGACGACGAAACCGGTCTGGAAGTCCGTGTGCGCCCGGATCTGGAAATCGACCTTGACGGGATGCGCATCGGCGCCGACCTGAAAACCATCAGCATGTGGAACATTAAGCAGGAAGGCCTGCGCGCCAAGTTGCACCGCGAAATCATCGACCGTGACTACCACCTGAGCGCGGCAATGTATTGCGAGACCGCAGCACTGGACCAGTTCTTCTGGATTTTCGTCAACAAAGACGAGAACTACCACTGGATTGCCATCATCGAGGCCTCCGCCGAACTGCTGGAACTGGGCATGCTCGAGTACCGCAAGGCGATGCGCGCTATCGCTACCGGCTTTGACACTGGCGAATGGCCAGCGCCGATCACCGCTGATTACACCGACGAACTGAACGACTTCGACCTGCGCCGCCTTGAAGCGCTGCGCACTCAGGCATAAGGGGAATGATGATGGAAAAGACCAACGTTGCAGTTGTTGAACATAACGAACCGAACACGATGAATAACACATCCCTGCTTCTGAATATCGACGTCATGGATCGCATGATGAAGCTAGCAGAGGTGATGTCTCAGGGCGTAGCGACAGTACCGAAACATCTACAGGGAAGACCTTCTGATTGCCTGGCAATAATAATGCAGGCCGCTCGTTGGGGTATGGACCCATTTGTTGTAGGACAGAAAACACACCTAGTTAACGGGGCTCTGGGTTATGAAGCACAGCTTTACAACGCTTTAATCACCAGCTCCAAAGTTGTACACGGGCGCTTTAAATACGAGTACGGCGGCGAGTGGGAAAAAATTGTTGGCAAAAATGACGGGCGTGATGAATCAGGTTTGTTTGTTCGTGTCGGAGCAGTCCTTCGAGGCGAGACAGAGGTGACCTGGGGAGAGCCAATTTACCTTGCTGATATTACTACGCGAAATTCCCCTTTGTGGAAAACCGCACCTAAACAGCAAATAGGTTATTTGGCCGTCAAGTATTGGGCGAGGACTTACTGCCCTGAAGTCACAATGGGTGTTTATGACAGAGAAGATCTGGAACAACGAACAGAGCGCGAAATTAACCCTGCACCAATACAACGAATGAGCGCTGCTGAAATAGCAGGTGACACCGTCACAACCACGCAGAGCGCGCAGGAGTCGTCGGTAAATATCGACTCACTGGCTGATGATTTCCGCGAGCGTATAGATGCCGCACAGGATGTTGATAGCGCCAAAGCGCTGCGCGCTGATATCGAAAGCGCGAAGGTTACGCTGGGTTCAGCCCTGTTCACTGAGCTGAAGAACAAGGCGGTGAAACGTTATTACCTGGTTGATTCACGTAACAAGGTTGAGGCAGCGATCAACTCCCTACCGTCTCCGGACGAACCGGATGCAGCTGAACGGTTTGGGGAAGTTGAGCGAGTTCTTGCAACGGTGAAACGTCATCTGGGCGACGAGCTGCACGATCAGTTCAGCATCACCCTGGCGGATATGAAACCGGAATACGTGGCCTAAGGGAGGCGGGAGGCTTCGCCCTCCCACTGAGGAGATGTAATGCGACTGATTAACCGAGCCAATCAGCAATCCCCATTAGCGCGTCAGGCATGCGACATAGCACTGGCCACTCATGCAGAACGTTACGGCGACTATGGCCGCAGCAAGATGAAAGAGACGTACACGGTGAGAGTTGAAGGCGTAAAGGTCTGGGTTGAGGTAGTTAACCGTAAGGCGAGCTACGTGGCCACGGCAATGACAGGTATGCGCCGGTTGCGCGCGCTGCCAGGTCAGGTGAGTTGATAACGATATTTCATTAACAGTTTTCCGGCAGCTCTATAATAAGTTGCCGGAAGCCGGAGGTAGTATGGCCAAGCTTCTTAATCTGCTGGAATGGGCGAATTCAACTTATTCAACCCCTCCGTCTCTTTCAACACTTCGCCGCTGGGCGCGGGAGGGGCGCATTTTCCCTGCCCCGGAGCTTCACGGCAAAGAATATAAGGTTCAGCCTGACGCCATCTATGTGGATCCGAGCAAAAAGAACCTTCGTCACAAAGCAAAACACCTAGCGCTGCCAACTGGCGGCACTCTACTGGAGAGACTGACTCATGGCGAAAAGGCCAGTTCGTTACGACGCTAACCTGCCCCGTAACCTGACCTATCGTAAAAGAGACAGGCTTTATAGCTGGCGAAACCCGATTACCGGTCAAGAGTTATCTCTTGGCCGGATCGACAGAAAGGACGCCATTTCTCAGGCCATCGAAGCCAATAACTACATCGAACAGAATTACCTTCCGTCAGCGCTGCTGGACCGCATAAAGGAAACACCCACATTTACGGTGAAAGCGTGGCTTGAGCGTTACGAAGTAATTCTTGAGCGAAGAGAATTGAAGCCCAACACGATGAAGGTCAGGCGTAACCAGATCGCCACTATCAGTGATGAATTCGGACGTATGCCGCTATCTGCTGTCAGCACGAAGGACGTATCTTCTTTTCTTGAGAGTTACATACTCTGTGACAAGAAGAGCATGGCCTCCGGACTGCGTTCGGTGTTGTTGGATATTTTCAGGGAAGCGATTGTCGAAGGGCATATTGAAAGGAACCCGGCAGAGCCGACAAGAACGCCGACACCAAAAGTGAAGCGTGAGCGTCTTTTGCTTGAACAGTTTGAGATAATAAGAGATGCCGCAACAACCCATTCCGAATGGGCTGCAAATGCATGTGACCTTGCACTTGTCACCGGACAAAGAAGAGAGGACGTATCGTTGTTCAGATTCAGCGATATCAGGGATGGAAGGTTGTTTGTCACGCAGGAAAAGACAGGTCACAAATTGGCGTTGCCACTTGATTTGCGACTGGACTCTGCTGATTTGGTACTGCAGGATGTTATCGACCGTTGTCGTAAAAACAACCCGTCAGACTTCATGATTTATTCTTCGGTAAGGCGTGGCGGTAGGAAGCCAGGTCCGTTAACTCCGGACGGAATCACTCAAGCGTTTTCCGATATCAGGGATTCTACAGAGTTAAAGTTTGGCCCCAACCCTCCTCCGTTCCATGAAATCAGGAGTTTGGCGAGTAGACTCTATGAAAGGGAGCGCGGAGAGGATTTCGCACAGAGGCTGCTGGGGCATAAAAATTTAACAATGACCAAAAAATACCTGGACGCACGTGGTGCAGAATATGTTATGGTTTAGACAGGATATGGAAATTTCGAGTAATTTTCGTGGGATTTCGTGAAAGCACCGAAAAAACCCAACGAAAACAAGAATATAAAAAGAGACCGAATACGATTCCTGTATTCGGTCCAGGGAAATGGCTCTTGGGAGAGAGCCGTGCGCTAAAAGTTGGCATTAATGCAGGCTAAGTTACCCTGCCATTTAAGAATAGATGACAGCGCCAGGTTTTCCAGTCCGCGACTAAAGTGGCCTGAAAAAAAGGACGATTGTCACACATCTAAACGTAAAAACCGCAAGTTCTCCTGAGCGAGCCTTGCGGTTTTTTATTGGAAATCAGAACGCTACATCTGACAATTAGCAGAGCTTTTCTGCACGCTCCACAAACGGTGCGAGGCTCATTTTTTCGCCCGGTTTCGCCGGGTCGTCAATCTGGATAATCTCGATTGGCTTCGCCGTAGTTTTCCCACTCTCTACCTGCTGTCTGGCAACATCATTCAATGGGTATTGCACCAGCGTACTGGGATTGATGACATACAGCGCGTTATCAGGACGGCAGGTCAGCATCACCTCTTCCCGATTAAACGCCCACTTATCTTTGCCAACCTCAAAACGGCTGACGGTGATGACCTGTGGCGCAGCCAGCGCGGCCCCTGAACTTGCCAGTAGTAATAACGAGATAATGATTTTTTTCATGCGTTTCGCCAATCCATCAATCAGAAAGGTTCGAGGGTTGCAAACAGGCTGACAATCGCCAGCACAACGGCCCCAATTCCCCATTCCAGCTTAGTCATCCAAACAAAATAGAGTGTCATACTGCGGTTATCCTGCCGCATGCGTGGTACCAGAACATACCGATTCACCAGCGCAATCGCCACCATTAGCATCACCAGAGCACCTTTTAACAAAAGCAGTTGCCCGTAAGCCATGTGCCAGGGAACAGAAAAACCGACAATAAACAGCGCATTCATGATACCGGTAAGTAAAACTCCGATAGCGAAAAGATGCCCGTAGCGGGAGAAACGCATCATAGTATTGATGGCCTGTTCCCGCCAGCGGCCTTGCGCCATTTGCATACAGTAAAGTACGGGCAGCAAACCGCCGAACCAGGCGGCAGCGCATACCAAATGCAAGGCGTGGTTAACCTGCTGGATTGCACCAGCGATACCGCAATGCAGCGTCGCGTGTCCGACGCCAGCCAGCAAAATAAACTGCGCAATCGTCAGCATTAACAGCCGTCGCGGCATGCTGCGCGGTACTATAATTACCACCACCAGCGTGACCAGCGCGAGGATAATCTGCCATAACCAGACGCCGCCAAACTGCGTTTGCAACACGGCACCCCATACGTCACCAGAGATAACATCCCGCCAGCCTGAGCCCATTAAACCACCCTGGATCGCCAGCATCAGCGTCGCGCTGATAAAGCTCCACGCTGCGGCATGTCGTTGCAGACGCAAAAAACGACGCATCATTAAACGACGAACCGAAACGGGAGCCAGCCATGCGCCGTAGAGCGCACAGCCAAACACCAACATCAACGTGGTAAAATGGATAAACCGTAGTGCAACCCAGGTAAATTCCAGCATCGGTTATTTCACGCTAAAGGTATATTGCCCCTTTGTCTTATGGCCATCCACGGAGACGACGTGCCAGTCGACAGTATATTTTCCGGCCTCAAGCGTTTGAGCAAGCGGAATAATCAGTTGTGTTTTGTCCTGTTCACTGCGTGATGCCTTGCCCGTTTTGATCTGTTCTTTGTTTGGGCCTGTTAGCGTTGCGCCGCTGAATCCCGGCTCGACACCTTCAGAGAAATTCAGCGTCAACGCCTGAGGAGATACCGCAACATCGGCATTAGCCGCCGGGCTTTGTTTCGTCAGGTGAGCATGAGCCAGGGCGGCGGGAGTTGCCAGAAGGCTGGCGAGTACGATGAGAGCGTTGCGAAGCATAGATGCAGATGAAGCCATTTCAACTATTCCTTTTTGTTATGTCTAATCTATAGAGAATAACCTTCTACAATGATCGAGTCGAGAATCATCATTTCGGTCTTGCCATTAATGCACACTCTTAGTAACTTTGCGCGCCGAAAGACAGAGAAAAGGAGAAGCCCATGAACATCAATCTGGCCAAACTTGAGCAAGCTGAAATGGATAAGGTCAATGTTGACCTGGCCGCGGCGGGTGTCGCATTTAAGGAGCGATACAACATGCCGGTTGTTGCCGAAGTCGTTGAGCGTGAACAGCCCGAACATTTACGCGACTGGTTTCGGGAAAGACTGATCGCGCACCGTCTGGCATCCGTTTCCCTTTCACGTTTACCCTACGAGCCTAAAGTTAAATAAAACTTATATTACGTTACGATTCCTTACATGATGCCTGCTACAGTATAAGTATATTCTTAATCTATACTTTAAAGATGGTTGTAGACACTATGAAAAGGAAATCATTATGTCGCACTGGAAAATCGCAGCAGCACAGTACGAACCTCTTCAAACCTCAGTTACCGAACATGTCGCGCATCACCTGCAATTCATTCAGGCAGCCGCTCAATGCCAATGTGAATTGCTGGTTTTCCCCTCCCTTTCCCTGTTGGGTTGTGTTGATGAGAATGACGCGCTCCCTGCCCCACCCGATGAAGCGTTGTTAGAACCTCTCGCGCATGCAGCCGTGACTTATCGCATGACGATTATTGCGGGGCTATCGGTAGAACATAACAATCGGTTCGTAAAAGGTATCGCGCTTTTCTCTCCCTGGATGACCTCCCCCTTAACGTTTCATCAGAGCCACGGGGCCTGTATCGCCAGACAGCAAAATGCCATCAGCGTTGTGGATAGCCAGCCGGAAGGTATCGATATCGACCCGGCGTACTCGCTATTCACCAGCAGTCAGTCTGTCAGTGAGCCCGAATTGCTCTCCTCCACATCTCGTCTACAGAGTTTCTCGCATAAATTTGCCATTGCGGTATTAATGGCCAATGCGCGTGGCAGCAGCGCGTTATGGGATGAGCAAGGTCGATTGATTGTTCGCGCAGACAGCGGTTCCTTACTCTTAACCGGTCAACGCACGCCACGGGGTTGGCAAGGTGATATCATTCCTTTACGCTAATCGTTTTGGGTCAGGAGCATGGCATGTTGCGCATAATAGATACGGAAACCTGTGGTCTGCAGGGAGGCATTGTTGAGATTGCTTCTGTCGATGTGGTTGACGGAAAAATAGTCAACCCCATGAGCCACCTGGTGCGTCCTGACCGCCCCATCAGCCCTCAGGCGATGGCAATTCATCGCATTACGGAAGCGATGGTGGCCGATAAGCCGTGGATTGAAGATGTCATCCCCCAATATTACGGCAGCGAATGGTACGTGGCGCACAATGCAAGTTTTGATCGCCGCGTATTACCCGACATGCCCGGGGAGTGGATTTGCACCATGAAACTCTCCCGTCGTTTGTGGCCAGGAATCAAATACAGCAACATGGCGCTGTATAAATCGCGCAAACTGAGCGTGCAGACGCCAGCTGGCCTGCATCATCACCGTGCCCTGTACGACTGCTACATCACCGCGGCACTGCTGATCGACATCATACAGACGTCTGGCTGGTCAGCAGAACAGATGGTCGATATTACCGGCCGTCCTGCGTTACTCACTACTTTCACTTTTGGTAAGTATCGCGGAAAACCTGTATCAGAAGTGGCTGAACGCGATCCGGGCTATCTGCGCTGGTTATTTAATAACCTCGACAGTATGAGCCCGGAGCTGCGCTTAACGCTGAAGCACTATCTGGATAACGCCTGAGCAGACGCCTGCCCAGGCAGTGTCCCCTGCGCCAGTCCGATCAAAAACGCGTATTCCAGGGCCACGCCTTCGTATGATTTAAAACGCCCGGATTTTCCGCCATGCCCGGAATCCATATCCGTGCAGAGTAACAGCAGACGATCGTCCGTTTTCAGCTCACGCAGTTTTGCCACCCATTTTGCCGGTTCCCAGTATTGCACCTGGGAGTCGTGTAATCCCGTCGTAACCAGCAGATGAGGATAAGCCTGCGCTGTAACATTGTCATACGGGCTGTAGCTTTTCATGTAGGTGTAATACTCTTCATCCTGCGGATTCCCCCACTCTTCAAACTCACCGGTCGTCAGGGGAATGGACTCATCCAGCATCGTGGTCACCACATCGACAAAAGGCACCTGCGCAATGACGCCATGGAAGAGTTCCGGGCGCTCATTAATGGCAACACCCATTAACATTCCTCCGGCGCTCCCCCCCATGCCATAACACAGCGAAGGCGCGCCATAACCCATTTTTAGCAGCGCGTCGCAGACGTCGAGGTAGTCATTGAAGGTATTTTTCTTGAGCAGAAACTTACCGTCTTCGTACCACTGCTGTCCTAACTCGCCGCCGCCACGCACATGAGCAATGGCATAAACAAAGCCGCGATCCAGTAAGCTCAAGCGGCTGCTGCTGAAATCGGCGTCCATGCTGGCGCCATACGAGCCATAGCCGTAGACCAGTAACGGGTTTTTCCCTTTCAGGAAATACTTTTGATGGTAAACCAGCGAAACCGGAACCTCGGTGCCATCACGCGCGGTGATCCATACGTGTTCGCTACGGTAGTTCGCCGCATCAAATCCTGGGACCTCCGTCTGTTTGAGTACGCGACGCTCTCCGGTGTCCATATCCAGTTCAAACAGCGTATCCGGTGTGGTCATGGAGGAATAGCCATAACGCAGGCGCGATGTCTCAGGTTCTGGATTATAGGCAAGCCATGTCACATACGCCGGATCATCAAAAGCGATACCGACCACTTCGCGCGTTTTACGGTTAATCTGTCGCAGGCTGGTTAAGCCCCGCTGACGCTCTTCCACCACCAGCCAGTCTGTGAACAGCGTAAAGCCCTCCAACATGACGCTGTCGCGCGGCGGGATCAGCGTCTCCCAGGTTTGTTCATCACGCACACGGGTACGGTACAGGCCGAAGTTTTTACCCTGACGGTTGGAACGCAGATAAAACGTATGCTGATAGTGATCGAGGCTGTACTCGTGATCTTTGCGTCGCGCTAAAAAGACTAACGGCTCGGCATCCGCCAGTTCTGCGTCAAGCAGCAAAACCTCACTGGTGGTCGCGCTGGCGATATGAATAACCACATAATGTAACGAGGTGGTTTTATGCAGACTGACATAAAACATGTCATCGGCTTCTTCATACACCAGCTCATCCAGTGATGACGGCGAGCCGACGGTATGCCGCCACACTTGATACGGGAGCAGCGTCGTTGCGTGTTTGCGCACGTAATAGAAGGTTTGCGAGTCATTCGCCCAGACCAGATCCGCTTCAACGTTTTCCAGCACTTCCGGATACCAGTTGCCGCTTTGCAGATTGCGAAAACGCACACCATATTGCCGACGAGAGAGATAATCTTCGGCCAACGCCATGATGGTGTTATCCGGAGATATCGCCAGTCCCCCCAGCGTATAAAACTCACTGTGGGCCGCGCGCTGGTTACCATCCAGCAAGGTGTCCCATTCATCCCACTCTTCACTGAAGGCAGACTGACGCTGATAAATGGCATATTCGCACCCCGGTTCATAAATATGCCGGTAGCGATAACCATTCTTCACATAGGGGGCGGAAGCATCCTGAGGCGGGATACGGTCGATAATCTCTTTCAGGACGCGATCCTGCAATGCCTGCTGCGAGGCCATAATCTGGCGGCCATACGCATTTTCTTGTTGCAGATAATCCAGCACTTCTGGCTGCGAGCGGGTGTCATCTCGCAGCCAGTAATAATTATCAACACGGGTATCGCCATGATTCGTCATGGCGTGGGGAATACGAGAAGCTTTTGGTAGCATGTCATTGTTCTTTTGCTTAAACATCCTATAAGGGTGGCAAAAGACAGCAATGATGCAAGCGAAACATGCGCCTTAACGGTAAGTAATTAACCCGGTAAAGCCTGTTTTTGTTCCTTGAGATCCTGTTCAATGCCTTCACGAACATCCTGCGGGATCTTCAACGCATCGCCCAGCGCGTTCAGATAGCTACGCTCCATAAAGTGGTCGATATCAATCGCCGCACAGCTCAGGAAGTAAATTTCCAGCGCCTCTTCTTCGTTGCGGATCCCTTGTGCCAGGCGCTGAGGATCTAACGGTTGTTCAATAGCGCGTTCGATCAGAACACGGCCCTGCTCTTCCACGCCTGCTTCACGGAGCTGCTGCTCGATGGCGGTACGTTCTTTGGCATCAATGTGACCATCGCTTTTCGCAGCAAAAACCAGCGCCAGGATCAGTCGTTCGGTTCGCTCATCCAGCGGCGAGCTTTGTGCACCGAACTGCGGTTCACCCTGATGCGCCGCGCGCACCTTATCCTTGTATTTGTTCCATAACACGGTACCGGCAACCGCACCGCCGCCCACCAGAAGCGCGCTGGTGCCGTATTTACTCAGTAATTTACGTGAAGATTTGTTGGCAACCAGTAATCCTGCCAGACCGCCTAACGCGCCGGGAACCAGAAGTTTACTCAGCCCTTGCTCACCAGAAGATGACGCGGAAGATCCTTTTTGCCCAAGAAGAGATTGAAGTTGATTCAGCCAGTTAGCCATGTTGCCCCTCAAGTACAGACGAATAATCATCAAAGCGTACCCGAGGGGATGTCAGGAAGTGTTCAGGTCATCAAAAGAAGTGCAAATACCTTCTACCTTCGTTACTGCGACTGATACTCCGCCGTTCCGGCTTTGCAGTCGACTTTTACCTGGTAGTGAATATCCGCGCTTTTACCGCGAACCGTGAGGGGAACTGACCATTTCCCATCTTTACCCGTAATATCGGGCGTATTGACCCAGGCGACAGGATCGGCTTGCCCGACGCGTTTTTGATCGTCAGCCCAGCGCGCGATGCGATTTTGCTGATAATCACGTTTCACGCTCGCCGCGATACCGTCAGCATTCAGTCCTTCGCACTTGGGGAACTGAACTTTCTTGCTTTCCATATTTGCCGCAAATACAGCTACGCTGGCAGACAACAACAGCAGGCTCAACAACGCTCTTTTTTTATACATTCTTTTCTCCTTAATCTCCCCTTCGTCCTTCAGGTTGCCTGTTGCAACGTGAAAAGACGTCAGGGAATGCACAATGATTCAGGGAAAAGCATGGTACAAAACGTCAGGAGCGCAAGTCGTTTCAGGCAGCCTGAGTATCATCCTCAGCGTGCGCATCGTTTTCGACCGCCTGCGGAGAGGGCAGCTTGCCGTTTTTCAGAATGGCGCTCAGCACATCTTTCTGCTCAGCCAGCCACAGGGAAAGCGCTTCGCGCTGCTCGTCTTCGAGCGCTACCGGCGATTGCTCCAGCCATGTGTCGAGCAAATCTGCTGTATCAAGCATTTTGTCATACGCATCGGCTTCCTTTTTGCTGGTAAACGACATTTTTTCCTCACCTTCCCGAATGACTACGTATTTAACTTCAACCGCCATTTTTGCAGCCTCTTAAATTACCTGTATTTATGTACAGTATATTCTTTTTGCGCCTTGAAATCAACCTGGTAATAAAGACAGACGCAAACGTTTTCGTATATACTGCGCCCAGATAAAACAGGGGATTAATTTATGACGTTATTAGGCACAGCGCTGCGTCCCGCAGCAACGCGAGTGATGTTATTAGGTTCAGGTGAACTGGGTAAAGAGGTGGCGATTGAATGCCAACGCCTGGGTGTGGAAGTCATTGCCGTGGATCGTTACCCCGACGCGCCAGCCATGCACGTTGCCCATCGCTCATACGTAATCAACATGCTGGATGGCGATGCTTTACGCCAGCTCGTCGAGCGTGAAAAACCACATTATATCGTGCCGGAAATAGAGGCGATTGCCACGGATATGCTGGTAAAACTGGAACAAGACGGTCACAACATCGTGCCGTGCGCCCGGGCGACGCAGTTGACCATGAACCGCGAAGGAATCCGTCGTCTCGCCGCCGAAGAATTATCTCTACCGACCTCTTCTTACCGCTTTGCTGACAGCGAAGCCCGCTTTCGCGAGGCCGTCGCCGAAATCGGCTATCCCTGCATCGTGAAGCCGGTAATGAGTTCCTCCGGTAAGGGACAGAGCTTTATCCGTTCCGCCGATCAACTCACTGAAGCCTGGAATTATGCTCAACAAGGCGGCCGAGCAGGTGCCGGACGCGTTATCGTCGAAGGCGTAGTGAATTTTGATTTTGAAATCACCCTGCTTACCGTCAGCGCCGTTGATGGCGTGCATTTCTGCGCACCGGTAGGACATCGTCAGGAAGATGGCGATTATCGCGAATCCTGGCAGCCGCAGCAGATGAGTGAACTGGCGCTGGCTCGAGCGCAGGAGATTGCCCGTAAGGTGGTGCTGGCGCTGGGCGGCCACGGTCTGTTTGGGGTAGAGCTATTTGTCTGCGGTGATGAGGTCATTTTCAGCGAAGTTTCCCCTCGCCCTCACGACACGGGTATGGTGACCTTGATTTCGCAGGATCTGTCTGAGTTTGCCCTGCATGTACGCGCATTTCTCGGTCTGCCGGTTGGCGCAATCCGTCAGTATGGGCCTTCTGCTTCTGCCGTTATTCTGCCGCAGCTTACCAGCCAGAATGTCACGTTTGATAACGTACAGGCCGCTGTGGGCACAGGTATGCAAGTCAGATTCTTCGGCAAGCCGGACATCGACGGGAGCCGTCGTATGGGCGTTGTGCTGGCCACAGCGCAGAGTATTGAAGACGCGGTGACACGCGCGAAAGACGCGGCGGCACAGGTGAAAGTCGCAGGATAAAAAACGGGCCAGATGGCCCGTTTCAGACTCGCAGGCCCGGTAATGATTACCGGGCATTTTGCGTTATTACAGCTTCGCGCCTTCGACTGCTTCACGAGCCAGCTTAGTAATGCGTGCGTAATCACCAGCTTCCAGCGCATCTGCCGGAACCAGCCAGGAACCACCGATGCACAGCACGCTTTTCAGTGCCAGGTAATCACGGTAGTTCGCTGGAGAGATACCACCGGTTGGGCAGAAACGGACCTGAGAGAACGGACCCGCAATTGCCTGCAGCGCTTTAGTACCGCCGTTTGCTTCCGCCGGGAAGAATTTGAACTCTTTCAAACCGTAGTCCATACCCAGCATCAGTTCAGACACGGTGCTGATGCCTGGGATCAGCGGAATAGTGCCTTCAGTTGCAGCTTTCAGCAGCGGCTCGGTCAGGCCCGGGCTGATAGCAAATTGCGCACCCGCTTCAGTGACTTCAGCCAGCTGCTGTGGATTCAGTACGGTACCCGCACCAACGATAGCGTCGGGAACTTCTTTTGCGATCGCGCGAATGGCATCCATCGCACATGCGGTACGTAAGGTCACTTCCAGAACGCGCACGCCCCCTGCAACCAGCGCTTTTGCCATTGGCACCGCGTGTTCCAGTTTATTAACCACGATAACCGGTACAACCGGGCCAGTGGTCAGGATTGCTTCTGCACTTGTCTTCCAGTTTTTCATCAGAGTTTTCTCTCGCCTGATTACAAAATAAGTCTTAAAAAGTGATACAGGTTGCGCCCTGCTCCGCACCGGACAGCTTTTCACGCAACGCGCTGAACATTTCACGTCCCGTACCCACGCGCGATGCGCTGAGATCAGGAATGTGTGGCTGACGGGAGGCAAGTTCCTCTTCATCCACCAGCAGCGTCAATTCACCTGTCTGTCCATTCACACGAATGATGTCGCCATCGCGTACTTTTGCCAGCAGCCCGCCATCATAGGCTTCCGGGGTTACATGGATTGCTGAAGGCACTTTACCTGAAGCACCTGAAAGTCGTCCATCGGTAACTAACGCAATTTTGAAACAACGGTCCAATAATACACCAAGTGGCGGCATGAGTTTATGTAATTCTGGCATTCCGTTCGCTTTTGGCCCCTGATGGCGCACAACCACCACGCAATCCCGGTCAAGCAGACCGGCATCGAACGCGGGTAACACATCATGCTGACTTTCAAAGACGACTGCCGGTGCTTCAATAATCTGGTTTTCTACCGGTACCGCCGACGTTTTCATCACCGCACGCCCGAGGTTGCCGCTCAGCACTTTGGTGCCGCCGTGGTGGGAGAATGGTTGGTCAAAGGTGGCGATCACGTTGCTGTCCAGAGACTTCACCGCCCCTTCGCGCCAGTCCAGTTCACCCTCGTTAAGCCACGGTTCCATGGTGTAGCGGGATAAACCGAATCCGGCAACGGTGTTCACATCTTCATGTAGCAGACCCGCATTAAGCAGTTCACGCATTAACACCGGTACGCCACCCGCCGCCTGGAAGTGGTTAATATCTGCCGGACCATTCGGGTACAGACGCGCCATCAGCGGCACGATATCGGACAGATCGGAGAAATCATCCCAGTTAATCAGAATCCCGGCCGCACGCGCCATAGCCACCAGGTGCATCGTATGGTTGGTAGAGCCCCCGGTCGCCAGCAGCGCCACAATACCGTTCACTACCACTTTTTCATCGATCATTTTACCGATCGGCATCCATTCATTGCCGTTGCCGGTCAGGCGTGTTACCTGACGGGCTGCAGCCGCGGTCAGCGCTTCACGCAGCGGCGCATCAGGATGTACAAATGAGGAGCCAGGCAGTTGCATACCCATAAACTCCACCACCATCTGGTTAGTGTTCGCCGTGCCGTAGAACGTACAGGTACCCGGAGCGTGATAAGACGCCGCTTCGGATTCAAGGAGCGCCATGCGATCGACTTTACCTTCAGCATACAGCTGACGGATACGCACTTTTTCTTTGTTCGCCAGACCGCTCGCCATCGGACCGGAAGGAATAAAGATTGACGGCAGATGACCAAATGACAGCGCAGCCATTACCAGGCCCGGGACAATTTTGTCGCACACGCCGAGGAACAACGCGCCGTCGAACATGTTGTGGGAAAGGCCCACTGCAGCAGACATCGCAATCACTTCACGACTCAGCAGCGAAAGCTCCATCCCATCCTGTCCCTGGGTCACACCGTCGCACATTGCAGGTACACCGCCAGCAACCTGGCCTACTGCATTGGCTTCATGCAGTGCTTTACGAATGATGGCCGGATAGTGTTCATACGGCTGATGCGCGGAAAGCATGTCGTTATAGGAGGTAATGATCGCGATATTGTTACGCAGCATGCTTTTCAGCGAGGCCTTATCGTCCGGCTGACACGCAGCAAAACCATGCGCCAGGTTACCGCATGCCAGTTGCGAGCGATGAACGGTAGTTGATTTCGCTTGTTCAATACGGGCGAGGTAGGCGGAACGTGTGTCACGAGAACGTTGGACGATACGTTGTGTTACGCGTAACAAATTCGGATTCATAGAGGCTCCTAAAATTTATCTGTCAGAGCGTTGGATCAACAATGTGTTTCAGTTGGGTAAAAATAGCTGAATCGCTTGTTGGCCGTAGCTCAGGGGCAAAATCGTTTCAGGCAGTGTAATAAAAAAAGCCCCGCGGGTGAATCCACGCGGAGCTTAAAAGTGCAAAAATTATTCTACAATCTGTGTTAGATCATGTTACCGGTAAAATAACACCTATGGGCTAGATGATATTTTACTCGAATTCGTTCCAGGAACGACCATCTCGGGTAATCATCGCCACAGAAGCAACCGGGCCCCAGGTCCCTGCCTGATACGGCTTCGGCGCGTCGTTGTCCATCGCCCAGGCTTCGGTAATTGAGTCGACCCACTTCCATGCTTCTTCAACTTCATCACGACGCACAAACAGCGCCTGTATTCCGCGCATTGTTTCGAGCAGCAGGCGCTCATAGGCGTCGGCAAGGTGCGTCTGGTTGAAGGTTTCGGAATAGCTCAGATCAAGCTTGGTAATTTGCAGATTATGCTTGTGATCCAGACCCGGCACTTTGTTCAGTACCTGGATATCGACACCTTCATCAGGCTGCAAACGGATGGTCAACTTGTTCTGCGGCAGATCCTGCCAGGATTCTCTGAACAGATTCAGCTCAGGCGTTTTGAAGTAAACCACCACTTCAGAGCACTTCGTCGGTAAACGTTTACCGGTACGCAGGTAGAACGGAACTCCCGCCCAGCGCCAGTTATCGATATCCACACGGATCGCCACAAACGTTTCCGTGTTGCTGCTCTTGTTCGCGCCTTCTTCTTCCAGATACCCCGGCACTTTTTTGCCCTGGGCAAAACCCGCGGTGTACTGACCGCGAACCGTTTTTTCACGTACGTTCGAACGATCGATACGACGCAGCGATTTCAGTACCTTCACTTTTTCATCACGAATGCTGTCGGCGCTCAGATCGGACGGCGGAGACATCGCAATCATGCACAGGATCTGCAGCAGGTGGTTCTGAATCATGTCGCGCATTTGACCTGCCTGGTCAAAATAGCCCCAGCGGCCTTCAATACCCACTTCTTCCGCCACGGTAATTTCTACGTGATCGATAGTGCGGTTATCCCAGTTGTTCACAAACAGGGAGTTGGCAAAACGCAGTGCCAGCAGGTTCAGGACCGTCTCTTTACCAAGATAGTGGTCGATACGATAAACCTGACACTCTTCGAAATACTCGCCGACCTGATCGTTGATTTCACGGGATGTTGCCAGCGACGTACCCAGCGGTTTTTCCATCACAACACGGGCTGGTTTAGCATTCAGCTTTGCTTCACCCAGGCCTTTGCAGATCGCGCCAAAGGTGCTCGGCGGCATCGCGAAATAGTTAATGGTGGTACGTGATTTTTGATCCAGCATTTCGCCCAGACGGCTAAACGCGGCGGTGTCATTGACGTCCAGATTACAAAACTCCAGACGACCGCTGAGAGTCTCCCACAAACCTTCGTCGATTTTTTCTTTCATGAAGGTTTCGAGCGCTTCACGCACAACCTTGGTATAGGCTGCTTTGTCCCAGTCGGCACGCCCTACCCCAATGATACGGGTTTCCGGGTTAATCTGGCCGGCCTTTTCCAGTTGATACAGGGAAGGCAGCAATTTCCGCCGCGCCAGGTCGCCCTTCGCGCCGAAAATGACCAGATCACATGCCTGGGCTGTTTGCGTTACCGCCATGTCATTCTCCTCAATTAAGTGCCTGGTGCTTTTGCCAGACACTGGTTGTAATTTTATTACAGTGCACTGTACTGCTTTTACGTGAATCCGGAAACCGTAAACGCTTATCCAGCCGTGCTGTTACCGCGAACAGTCGCTTTATGGGCGTTTGTCGTCGCAAATTGGACAAAAAAGTCGTCTTTTTTCGTACCCCTGAAGACGTAAGAAAACCCGACTCCGATCATGTAATGAAAAAAAACAACAACTATTCTGTCCATTTTGCCCCGTTGCTGCATTAGCAGGGGTAATATCTATACACGAAATTATGCCCCGATTTCTCCGTATCATTGAAATCGTTTTTGCCCATGACCCATGAGTCTACCTACATCATGAATATGCTGGAAAAAATCCAGTTAAAACTGGAACAGTTGAGCAAGTCAGAGCGTAAAGTCGCCGACATTATTCTTGCCTCTCCCGAGCGGGCAATCCATTCAAGCATCGCCACACTTGCTGTTGAAGCCAATGTCAGCGAACCGACAGTGAACCGTTTCTGTCGCAGCATGGATACCCGCGGCTTCCCTGATTTTAAACTGCATCTGGCGCAAAGTCTGGCAAATGGCACCCCATATGTTAATCGCAATGTGGATGAGGATGACAGCGTAGAATCTTACACGGCGAAAATCTTCGAGTCAGCGATGGCAAGCCTCGACCACGTCCGCCAGTCTCTGGATAACGCAGCGGTAAACCGGGCAGTAGATTTATTAACTCAGGCGAAAAAAATTGCCTTCTTTGGCCTCGGTTCTTCTGCCGCAGTGGCGCATGACGCAATGAATAAATTTTTCCGGTTTAACGTACCGGTAATCTATTCCGACGATATTGTTCTGCAACGCATGAGTTGCATGAATTGTAGTGACGACGACGTCATTGTGCTTATTTCTCATACCGGAAGAACCAAAAGTCTGGTGGAACTGGCGCAGTTGGCGCGGGAAAATGACGCCATGGTTATCGCCCTCACCTCTCCCGGCACGCCACTGGCGCGTGAAGCAACGCTGGCAATTACCCTCGATGTACCGGAAGATACTGACATTTATATGCCCATGGTCTCTCGACTTGCTCAACTGACCGTGATAGATGTGCTGGCTACAGGATTTACTTTGCGCCGTGGGGCAAAATTTAGAGATAACTTGAAGCGTGTCAAGGAAGCGCTCAAGGAATCGCGTTTTGATAAAGAATTACTCATCAAGAGTGATGACCGCTAAAAGCAATAACAATGTTCTACCCTTTTATCATCCGGGTCGTTCATTTACCGTTAATATTTGAGAACGACCGGATTAATGTTCACGCAACACCAAGTTGTTTCAGTCAACGGAGTATTACATGTCCAGAAGGCTTCGCAGAACCAAAATCGTTACCACGTTAGGCCCGGCAACTGACCGCGATAATAACCTTGAAAAGATTATCGCCGCGGGTGCGAACGTCGTACGTATGAACTTTTCTCACGGCTCTCCAGAAGATCACAAACTGCGGGCGGATAAAGTCCGTGAAATTGCCGCAAAACTGGGACGTCATGTAGCTATTTTGGGTGACCTGCAGGGACCTAAAATCCGCGTATCGACCTTTAAAGAAGGTAAAGTATTTCTTAACGTTGGCGACAAGTTCCTGTTAGACGCCAACCTCGGCAAAGGCGAAGGCGACAAAGAAAAAGTCGGTATTGATTATAAAGGACTGCCTGCTGACGTCGTCCCGGGCGATATCCTGCTGCTCGACGACGGTCGCGTACAGCTTAAAGTGCTGGAAGTTCAGGGCATGAAAGTCTTCACCGAAGTTACCGTCGGTGGCCCGCTGTCCAACAATAAGGGCATTAACAAACTGGGCGGCGGTCTCTCTGCTGAAGCCCTGACCGAAAAAGACAAAGCCGACATCGTCACCGCTGCGCAAATCAGCGTTGACTATCTGGCCGTCTCCTTCCCGCGCTGCGGCGAAGATCTGAACTATGCCCGCCGTCTGGCGCGCGACGCTGGCTGCGATGCGAAAATTGTCGCCAAGGTTGAACGTGCAGAAGCCGTCTGCGACCAGAATGCGATGGATGACATCATCCTTGCCTCCGACGTGGTGATGGTGGCGCGTGGCGACCTGGGCGTTGAAATTGGCGATCCTGAGCTGGTAGGTATTCAGAAAGCGTTGATTCGCCGCGCACGTCAGCTGAACCGTGCGGTCATTACCGCCACGCAGATGATGGAGTCGATGATCACCAACCCAATGCCGACCCGTGCGGAAGTGATGGACGTGGCTAACGCCGTCCTCGACGGTACCGATGCCGTTATGCTCTCTGCAGAAACTGCAGCAGGTCAGTACCCAGCTGAAACCGTCGCGGCTATGGCACGCGTCTGTTTGGGTGCTGAGAAGATCCCGAGCATCAATGTTTCTAAACACCGCCTTGACGTGCAGTTTGATAACGTTGAAGAAGCGATTGCCATGTCAGCGATGTATGCCGCTAACCACCTGAAAGGGGTCACCGCTATCATCACAATGACGGAATCCGGTCGTACTGCGCTGATGACTTCACGTATCAGTTCTGGTCTGCCGATTTTCGCGATGTCTCGTCATGAACGTACGCTGAATCTGACTTCCTTGTATCGCGGCGTCACCCCGGTTCACTTTGACAGCGAAACAGACGGCGTCGTTGCCGCCAGTGAAGCAGTGAACCTGTTGCGCGATAAAGGCTATCTGGTTTCCGGCGATCTGGTCATTGTGACGCAAGGCGATGTCATGAGCACCATTGGCTCAACGAATACCACGCGTATTCTGACCGTCGAGTAACGCCCCGTTTGATGTAAAAAAGCCTCTCGATTGAGAGGCTTTTTTTATTTCTTCGGATAAAGATCTTTACGCTTATAAGGCTCAATTTCACCGGGTTTGCGCGTCTTAAGCAGTTTTAGAATCCAGGTGTATTGCTCGAGATGCGGCGTCACAAAGATTTCCACTTCTTCGTTCATTCGTCTGGCAATGGTGTGGTCATCCGCCGTCAGGATGTCATCCATCGGAGGACGAACCTGAATCGTTAAGCGATGCGTTTTCCCATTGTATACCGGGAACAGCGGCACCACACGGGCATGACACACCTTCATCAGGCGGCCAATCGCCGGTAACGTGGCTTTATAGGTAGCAAAAAAATCCACAAACTCGCTGTGCTCAGGGCCATGGTCCTGATCCGGCAGGTAGTATCCCCAATATCCCTGACGTACAGACTGAATAAACGGTTTGATGCCATCATTACGGGCATGCAAACGACCACCGAAACGACGGCGTACCGTGTTCCACACATAATCGAATACCGGGTTTCCCTGATTGTGGAACATCGCAGCCATTTTCTGTCCCTGGGAAGCCATCAGCATCGCTGGGATATCTACGCCCCAACCATGAGGAACCAGAAAAATCACTTTTTCATCGTTGCGACGCATCTCTTCGATGATTTCCAGCCCCTGCCAGTCAACCCGATGCTGAATTTTTTCCGGGCCGCGTATGGCGAGTTCCGACATCATGACCATCGCCTGAGGTGCAGTCGCAAACATCTCATCGACAATTGCTTCACGCTCAGCTTCGCTGCGCTCAGGAAAGCAGAGGGATAAATTGATCAGTGCTCTGCGACGCGAGCTTTTTCCCAGCCGCCCGGCCATTCTTCCGAGCTTTGCCAGAATTGGATCGCGAAATGATGCTGGCGTTAACGAAATGCCTGCTATCGCCGCCACACCAAGCCATGCCCCCCAGTAGCGCGGATGGCGAAATGATTTGTGAAACTCAGGGATATATTCAATATTCTTTTTTTTCGTTTCCATGCTCTTCCAGTGTCTGGTGCGGCGAAAAGTAGATCTGCTGATAGTGTAGCGGCGCGCGATGCGCCGTACAAAATAAAAAAGCCGGCACGCATAGCGTACCGGCTCTGTCAGCGTGTTAATTAATCGAAACGCAACTGAGGAACAACCTCTTTCACCTGTGCCAGGTAATCGGTGCGATCCGATCCGGTCAGGCCTTCCGTGCGCGGCAGTTTCGCCGTCAGAGGATTCACTGCCTGCTGGTTGATCCAGACTTCGTAGTGCAGATGCGGACCCGTTGAACGCCCGGTATTGCCAGACAGCGCGATACGATCGCCACGTTTCACTTTTTGTCCTGGTTTGACCAACAACTTACGCAGGTGCATATAACGTGTGGTATAGGTGCGACCATGACGAACCGCAACATAGTATCCGGCTGCGCCGCTGCGCTTCGCTACAACCACTTCGCCATCACCCACCGACAGCACCGGCGTCCCCTGCGGCATCGCAAAGTCGACACCTTTGTGCGGCGCAACGCGTCCGGTCACCGGGTTCAGACGACGCGGGTTAAAGTTGGAAGAGATGCGGAACTGCTTAGCCGTCGGGAAACGCATGAAGCCTTTCGCCAGTCCGGTACCGTTGCGGTCATAGAACTTACCGTCTTCAGCACGGATTGCGTAATAATCTTTGCCTTCAGAACGCAAGCGGACGCCCAACAGTTGGCTTTGCTCACGCTTACCGTCCAGCATTTCGCGAGACATCAGTACCGAGAACTCATCGCCTTTTTTCAGTTTGCGGAAATCCATCTGCCACTGCATGGCCTTAATCACTGCGCTGATTTCAGAGCTGGTCAGTCCGGCATCTTTGGCACTGGCGACGAAGCTTCCGCCCACGGTGCCTTTGATTCGGCTGTTAACCCAATCGCCCTGCTGCATTTCGCTGCTCATTTTAAAACCCGTCGCGGTGCGATCGTAAGTACGGGTTTCACGACGGGAGACTTCCCAGGTCAGGCGCTGCAAATCACCTTCCGCGCCTAACGTCCAGGAAAGTTGCTGACCAATTTTCAGGTTACGCAGTTGTTTGTCGGAAGCCGCGAGCTGGCTGATGTCACCCATATCGATGCCGTACTGATTCAGAATACTGCTCAGCGTATCGCCCGTGGAGACGACATACTCATGCACGCCGGCTTCACCAGACGTTTTGTCATCCAGTTCGTCCTGTGGGATGGCTTCGTCTTCCTGAGCGGCCTGATCGATAGGTTCACTGGCCTCAGGCAATAGTGAACGAATCTCGCTTTTTTCCAGCTCGATAGTTTTGACGATGGGTGCAGAATCAGGATGGTAAACATAGGGCCGCCAGACAGCGACGGCCAATGTCAGTACGGTAAGCGACCCCAGCATAACGCGATGGGGCCGCGGCAGATTATTAAATGCCAGAGCGACAGAGCGGGCTATCTGTTGCACGTAATCACTTCCTCATTAATCTCCTTTCAGGCAGCTCGCATACTGGTTGGCTAATTGGTTCAAAAACGCTGAATAGCTTGTTTTACCCAGTTTGATATTCGTTCCGAGCGGATCCAACGTTCCCATTCGAACGGATGTCCCTCTCGCGACGGCTTCAACGACCGCTGGCCTGAACTGTGGCTCAGCAAAAACGCAGGTTGCTTTTTGCTCAACCAACTGTGTTCTTATTTCATGTAAACGCTGCGCACCAGGTTGAATCTCAGGGTTCACGGTAAAGTGACCAAGCGGTGTTAGTCCGTAGTGTTTTTCGTAGTAGCCATAGGCGTCATGAAAAACGAAGTAACCTTTTCCCTTGAGCGGCGCGAGCTCGTTACCTACCTGCTTATCGGTTGCGGCTAATTGTGCCTCAAAATCCTTCAGGTTGGCGTCAAGTTTGGCTCGACTTTGCGGCATAAGTTCCACTAATTTTTCATGGATTGCAACCGCTGAGGCCCGTGCTATCTCTGGGGAAAGCCAAAGATGCATGTTGTAATCGCCGTGATGGTGATGCTCGTCACTTTTTTCACTGCCGGCATCATTATGTCCATGATCGTCATCATCGTCATCAGCACCTTTCATGAGTAACGGCTTCACGTCATTGAGCTGCGCAATCGTTACCTGTTTTGCGTTAGGAATATTCTTGACTGATTTTTCCATAAACGCTTCCATCTCAGGTCCAATCCAAACGACTAAGTCCGCGCCCTGTAAGCGTTTTACGTCTGAAGGACGCAATGAGTAATCGTGTTCGGAAGCCCCGTCAGGCAGCAGAACCTGGGTGTCAGTAACCCCGTCAGCAATGGCTGAAGCGATAAACCCCAGCGGCTTAAGAGAAGCCACGACAGCGGCATTTGCCGACTGTGTTGCACTACCCCAAAGAGCAGCGGATAATGCTGCGAAAAGAAGCGTATTTTTATGTAACATAATGCGACCAATCATCGTAATGAATGTGAGAATTGTGATATTATAACATTCTATAACTTCTGCAAGACTAAAATTGATATGACGACTTTGGTTTCACTGGAAAATGTCTCGGTCTCTTATGGTCAACGCCGCGTCCTCTCTGACGTATCGCTTGAACTTCGACCCGGTAAAATATTGACGCTTCTCGGTCCAAATGGTGCCGGGAAATCTACGCTGGTGCGCGTTGTATTAGGGCTGGTAGAGGCTGATGAGGGAGTTATCAAGCGTAATGGTCGATTGCGGATTGGCTATGTGCCGCAAAAACTGTACCTCGATACGACGCTTCCGCTGACGGTAAGTCGGTTTATGCGCCTACGTCCCGGCACCAAAAAAGAAGATATCCTTCCGGCACTGAAGCGTGTTCAGGCCGGACATCTGATGGATGCGCCGATGCAAAAACTCTCTGGCGGGGAGACACAACGCGTCCTGTTGGCCCGTGCTTTATTGAATAAACCTCAGCTACTGGTGCTTGATGAGCCAACCCAGGGCGTGGATGTCAATGGGCAAGTCGCACTGTACGATCTTATCGACCAGTTGCGACGTGAACTGGATTGCGCCGTACTGATGGTTTCTCATGACCTGCATCTGGTGATGGCAAAAACCGATGAGGTACTGTGCCTGAACCATCATATTTGTTGTTCTGGTGCGCCGGAAGTGGTTTCCATGCACCCGGAATTCATCTCAATGTTCGGACAACGCGGTGCCGAACAACTCGGAATTTACCGTCATAATCATAATCACCGCCACGATTTACAGGGTCGTATCGTCTTACGCCGGGGAAATGGTCACTCATGATTGAATTGTTATTACCCGGTTGGTTAGCCGGGATCATGCTGGCCTGTGCCGCTGGCCCGCTCGGCTCGTTTGTGGTCTGGCGTCGAATGTCTTATTTCGGTGATACGCTGGCCCACGCTTCGCTACTGGGGGTCGCCTTTGGCCTGCTGCTGGATGTAAACCCTTTCTATGCGGTCATCGTCGTCACCTTGATGCTGGCAGGCGGTCTGGTATGGCTGGAAAAACGCCCCCACCTCGCGATCGATACTTTATTGGGCATTATGGCCCACAGTGCGCTGTCATTAGGGCTGGTTGTCGTCAGCCTGATGTCCAACATCCGTGTGGATCTGATGGCCTATCTGTTTGGTGATTTGCTCGCCGTGACGCCAGAAGATCTTATCTCCATCGCCATTGGGGTGGTTATCGTTCTGGCGATTTTGTTCTGGCAGTGGCGCAACCTGCTGTCGATGACCATCAGTCCGGATCTGGCATTTGTGGATGGCGTGAAGCTGCAACGCGTTAAGCTACTGCTGATGCTGGTCACAGCATTAACTATTGGCGTGGCGATGAAATTTGTCGGGGCGTTAATTATCACCTCGCTGCTTATTATCCCTGCGGCAACCGCCCGTCGCTTTGCCCGTACGCCAGAACAGATGGCAGGGGTTGCCGTTGGTGTGGGAATGATAGCGGTTACAGGCGGGCTGACCTTCTCGGCCTTCTATGACACCCCGGCAGGTCCTTCCGTGGTGCTGTGTGCTGCGCTGCTGTTTATCTTCAGCATGATGAAAAAACAGGCGAGCTAATGCGTATTTTAGCCGGATGGAGGCTATCGCCTTATCCGGCTTTTTATTTCATGAGCGAAATGCTTCCCTTCCCGCGGTTTATTAAATGTTTATCCCCACAGCCACATAATCAGCGTTAGACTATAAAATTGATTTTGTAAATTCAGTAAATACAGTTAATTATCGTAAAATCAATCATTTAACAAAAAACCGTCTTGGACAATTGCGGGCAATATGAGTCATTTCATTGCCCCAAATCATGCCCCAAACTGATTTTTGCCCCCAAATTTGCCCCCAAAAAGTAACAATCGATGGTGGTCTAAGCTGCCGCTAATTTATGCGCGTTCTGAATCTGCAGCCATCCGCAGAATGTTTAAATCACTCTGGCAGCATGGCCGTGCAATTTGCTTTGCTGATGGCTGGTACGAATGGAAAAAGGAAGGCGACAAGAAGCAGCCCTACTTCATTCATCGAGCCGATGGCCAGCCGATTTTCATGGCGGCGATCGGCAGCACACCATTCGAACGTGGAGATGAAGCAGAAGGATTCCTGATAGTGACGGCTGCTGCAGACAAAGGACTGGTAGATATTCACGACAGGCGGCCACTGGTACTGTCACCAGATGCTGCTCGCGAATGGATGAGGCAGGACGTTGGAGGGAAAGAAGCTGCGGAAATTGCGGCCGATGGTTCCGTACCGGCTGAGAATTTTATATGGCACGCCGTGACGCGTGCCGTAGGGAATGTGAATAATCAGGGCTCCGAACTGATACAGCCAGTGTGATTACATCACCGGGCAATCATCAAACTCCGCGTTCCTGGCATCTAAATGGATATGAGTTTGGAAAAGAGTAACACGATGAATAATAAGAAATTATATAAATTTTAATTTGTTAAAATGTACTCAAATGTGTACACATTTAAAACAGGATTCTTTTGATTATATCAACATTGTAAAAGAATCCTTTGTATTAATTTTCCATATCATCTCACGTATGTTCTTGATATAAGGTGATCGATAGTGCCATCACGGTCCAGATGCGCAACCGTTGAATATCTCAACTCTTTCATTCCAAGATGCTACTAAAACTCCTTTATTATGCTGTTCATAGCGCCTCTCTTCGATAGTGTAGTTAGCGTTATTGGCTATAGATAAATCATTGTAGCCACACGCCGCCGACGGAATAACAGCTTGTGAGCTCGATATTACAGTATACGATATACCATCAGGTGCCCCTATAACTGGCCCATCCTCATCAGAGCTTAATAAACTAACCTGACTTTTACCTCCTCTTATTTTTTTTGCCCCATCTTTGAATTTTGGTTTTCTATATATATCTGCTGGTACATTAGTATTATATTGATCTTCATAGAATACCTTGTTGCCATCATCACATTTTGCAGGAGATGTATCATAGTTATTTACAATTGCATTCGTAACACCTGTCAGATGCAATACACCCTCAAATGGAACTGTTCTTTGCTCTTGAGAAAGAAACTCGCTTGCTTTTTTCTTTCCGTCAACATTACTACTCAAATCTCCATCTAATACAACGTCTGCTTTAAATGGAATATCAAGCCCAACTTGATATGCTATTAACTGTACATAACCTGATTCACCTTTCATGGCGGTAACTGATACGCTATTCCCCTGACTTACTGTTTCTGAGTATGTTTCTCCATTAGATGTTGTGTCACTTAGTCCAAACGTTTTAGAAATACTAAATGTTGTACTAGAACCACCAAATGGTGTCTTGCCAGTAAATGTTTGGCTCATACCTACCTGCGTGGAGGATGATACACTATGAGTTTTCGTGATACTCCAGCCTTTCGCACCTGATACTGATAAGTTTGCAGAAGCGGTTACTGTTTGAGGCCCACAATTTTTATAGCTATAAGCATTAATTAAAACTGTAGACGGTAAAGCTACTTGTTTAGACTCTAGGAATTTGAAATTATTAACAATAACAACGGCTGCACTTTTTACAGTTGCAACCTCTTTATAGTTTTCTGGTTTTAATACTTTCTCCATGTGGCATCTATCAGGCTCAGGCTCCCCGCTCCAGGAACATGTTCGTTCATAATGCTCAACCATTCTTTGCCTTGTTATCTCTACTTTCGCATTAATAAAAGCCTGATTTATTGCAGTTATTGGATCAGTGTCTGCAATAGCAAAACAAGGAACAGCAAGGACTATTAGAAAAGGAAATGTTCTGAGTTCAGCCTGCATAAGATAACCCCAAGCATTAGATTCTATAAATATTTATAGCTGAGCAAATTAAAAAGTGAATAGTACCTTAGTTAAATTATTAAAATATAACTTACAACTTCATCTAACTAACTGTTAATCAAAAATAGTTTTTCTTAACCAGTATCGAATTTCAATATGCTGTAAAAGTTTAATCACGGTATCACCTGACCTGTAGCAAATCACTTAACCTTGTAGTGTACCGAGGCGACAACATATCCCTCTTCATTTTCCACTGCTGCTGGATACCTTGACCGGCAAAATAGAGTGTGCCCCTACCGCCCTTCGCGTTGAGATGATCCAGAACCTCCATCAGATGAGTGCTCTTTTGTCGCGGCGAGTTATCATCAAATAGATCAAGCTGGGCGATACCCTGACTAAAAAAATCGCCGAGCATCACACCCGCTTTTTGATATCGGTGACCATTCTCCCATACGGTATCCAGGCAGCGCATGGCTGCATTAACGATATCCCTAGTATCCTGCGTCGGGGTAATCAATTTCACTGACGTGCTATTACCGTAATACTGCTCTCTTACCGCAAACGGTGATGTTTTGACGAATGCAGAGATGAACCTACAGTACTGGTGCTCCCCGCGTAGCTTCTCTGCTGCGCGCACAGCATAACTGCAGATAGCCTGACGCATATCTTCATAATCAGTAATGCGTTCACCAAACGACCGGGAACAGACAATTTCCTGCTTCACTGGTGCAAACTCTTCCAGCTCCAGACACGGCTCACCTCTAAGTTCTCGTACTGTTCGCTCCAGGACAACGTTGAAGTGCTTCCTGATAAATCGGATATCAGTATCCGCCAACTGGAGCACAGTTTTAATACCCATCGCTTCAAGTTTTTTACTAATACGTCGGCCAACGCCCCACACTTCATCAACGGATAAAAGAGCCATCAATTTTCGCTGCCTTTCTACATTTGATAGATCAACAACCCCGCCAGTCTGATGCAGCCACTGCTTAGCAGCATGATTTGCCAGTTTGGCCAGCGTTTTGGTTTGAGCAATTCCTACACCAACGGTCAGGTGTGTTCGCTGAAGTACAGTCGCACGGATTTCCCGGCCAAAGTCAGTCAAATCGCGGCAATTTCTGACACCAGTCAGATCACAGAAAGATTCATCAATTGAATATACTTCGCATCGCGGTGACATTTCTTCCAGTGTGGTCATCATTCGCAAACTCATGTCCGCGTATAATTCATAGTTACTAGAAAAATAGTGGACCCTTTGTGGGAAACGAGCATCTTTCAGCTGGAACCAAGGTGTACCCATCTTGATCCCAAGCGCCTTAGCTTCCGCACTACGAGCTATCACACAACCATCATTGTTACTAAGAACACAGACGGGTTTTTCCTTGAGATCGGGCCGAAATGCTGTCTGACAGCTCGCATAAAATGAATTGGCATCAACAAGAGCAAACATCAGTCGACAGTCTTCAGTATGTGGGTAACAACCCCAAATACATCCAGCGAATCCTCACCGCCCACCATAATCGGATTGAACGCAGGGTTTTCTGGCACCAACATCACAGTTGGGTGCATTTGTAGCCTTTTCACCGTGAATTCACCATCGACGGCGGCTATCACAATATCCCCATGCTGGGCCGTTTTAGCGCTGTCCACCACCAACAGATCGCCAGAGCTAATACCCGCACCACTCATAGAATCCCCAGCGGCGCGAACAAAATATGTTGCGCTGGGATGCCGAACTACTAACTTATTTAAATCAATACGTTGCTCAACATAATCCTGCGCTGGGCTGGGAAATCCACATTGCACCGGATCGCTAAACAACGGGAGAGCTACAATCTGGCTCAGCTCAGTTGGTGAATAAAACTTCATGATAAACTCACTCATATTGATACTGTTCATATATACAGTATATGCTGTGATTACATACAGTAAAGAGGAGTTAAAGCATGTTCGTTGAACTCGTTTATGACAAAAGGAATTTTGATGGTCTGCCCGGTGCAAAAGATATCATTCTGGACGAGTTAACTAAGAGGGTTCACCGGATTTTCCCCGATGCTGATGTCCGGGTTAAACCGATGATGACGCTGCCGGCGATCAACACTGACGCCAGCAAGCATGAGAAGGAACAGATAAGCCGTACTGTTCAGGAAATGTTTGAAGAGGCTGATATGTGGCTGGTTTCAGATTAAACGCCTTGAACCATCATATCGCTTGAGTTGTATTAGCTCAGACCTGAGCTGGCAGTCTTATGGCACAGAGCCAAACCTAACCTGACAGTCCACTCTGTGCCAAAAACGGACATTAATACATGGGGGTCAACAATGGGTATGAATTCTTCTGCTGAATCGATTCCTGTGCTAAGATAACCCCATAGGGGATGGCATTCCCCCTTGAACCGCCATGTGGCTAATGATGCCTGCATTTATTCCCGGACCGGGAAGATGCAGGCTTATCGTTTTATCAGCCATGCAGCGTTGTGTGTCCGGGATGATTAACCATCTGAGGATGCTTCAATGCGCTCAAATCACTTCCTGCTCAATAATTCAATCAGTTCTCTTGCGCAATGGCTTGGCCTTGCTTTCCTGATCGCCGTGCTGACCGGCACAGCTTCTGCGTTCTTTCTGTTTTCCCTTGACTGGGCTACGGCGACCCGGCTCAGACACCATTGGCTTATCTGGCTGCTTCCCGTTGCAGGATTTGCCGTGGGATGGGTTTATCTGCGCTACGGAAGTTCAGTAGAAGGCGGGAATAACCTGGTGCTCGATGAAATTCATGATCCCCAAAAAATTATCCGTCTGCGCATGGCCCCGCTGGTATTTATCGGCACTGTTGTTTCGCATCTTTTTGGTGCTTCTGTTGGGCGCGAAGGGACCGCAGTACAGATGGGGGCCTCCATAGCCGATCAGTTTACTCGCATGTTTGGCCTGACGCCGGATACCCGACGCATTGTCCTGATGGCCGGTATCAGTGCCGGTTTCTCATCAGTATTCGGCACCCCTCTCGCGGGCGCCATTTTTGGGCTTGAGGTTCTGGCCATTGGGCGGATGAATTACAACGCATTAATACCGTGTATTTTCGCTGCCATTGTGGCCGATCAAACTGGGCTATTATGGGGAGTACATCATACTCATTACTCCGTCTCGTTTATTCCTCATATGTCTGCCTGGGCACTGATTGCTGTCATCATCGCCGGTGGGCTCTTTGGTCTGACTGCCAGGGCTTTTGCCAGCGCAACACATGCCATCGGCAGTTTCATGAAGAAGACTATCCATTATGCGCCACTGAGACCGTTCATTGGCGGACTGGTAGTGGCTGTGTCGGTCTTTTGCCTGGGTGCTGATCGCTATATCGGTCTGGGTATTCCCGTTATCGTTGACGCCTTTCATCAGCATCTGGCTCCATGGGATTTCCTGGGAAAACTGGTATTTACGGTCACTTCTCTGGGCGCAGGTTTTAAAGGCGGGGAAGTCACACCGCTCTTTTATATTGGGGCCACACTGGGTAACGCGCTGGCTCCAGTGCTGCATTTACCGGTCAGTTTTCTGGCCGGTATTGGCTTTGTGGCCGTCTTTGCCGGAGCTGCGAATACCCCTGTGGCTTCAACACTGATGGCGATTGAGTTATTTGGCTCTGAGATGGGCGTTTATGCTGCACTGGCCTGTGCTGTTGCCTGGCTGATATCGGGTTATACCGGCATTTATCGTTCCCAGCGCGTAGCCTGCCTGAAACATGGCTTCGTGCCAGAGCATATTAAACTTGCTGATGTCCCTGACTGGTTGGCAAATAATGTAAAGTCCCGGAAACCGAAAAGCAGCGAAACCTGTTCGGCAGAGGTGAATAAGTGAAGATGGAAACGCTATCGACGCTACGAATCTATATCCAGTCAGGCACCAGGGTAAAAGCATCGGGATTTATGAAAAAACTTACCGCTCCTCCATTGAGCCATTATCTGCTGCGTTTGGCCAGGGCAGAGGGAGTACCTCAGGCTATCATCCACAACGTAAGTGCAGGGTATCTTGTCGGGATGAAAATAAGCTATTCCCACCATGAAATTAAAGCAGGTGCTCACCCGGAATGCCTTGAACTGATTGGGGATGTAGCTGAATTAAAAAAATTCATCGCTGATTATGAAGAGCATCTCGAAGGATTGCGCTGCATCATCTCAATGTCTGAGGAACACACCATCATTTCTGAAGAAGTATTACCATGAATGAAATATATCCGTTGTAATAGCTCGGATAGCTCTGAATCACCATGGGTTCAAAGGCAACTGCGTGCAAGTAATGGGCTGGGATTAGCCCATTACTTGCAGACACGGACAAATATCATGAATGTCTGCTGTTCGCTCAAAGCGGACTGGCAATCATTCAATACTCGCACTATCGAACGGTCGCCAGTCCGCTTTGTGCTCGTTCTGTCTGCCCGTATCCCGATTAGCGTAGCATGGACAGGCCACAAAAAAAGGCCCCTGCACATGCAGAGTCCTTTCTCTATACAAATTAACGAAAATGGCGCGTATACGCGCCATCAGTAGTGAACCAGCATTTCCAGTATCGCTGGCGTGGTAAAGCGACTCATTATGCCTCCTCCGGCCATCCTGGCTGGTAAGCAATTATGGCGCTCATATCTGTCAGCTGTGTCACATCTTCTTTCATCTGTCGCTGCCGTTCGTGAATTCTGAAGCCGTGTATCACCATTGCCTGCATCATCGCCGCCTCAAGCTGTTGCAGGAACGCAAAATTCACTGGAACATCGTGGTTATCCGCATCCGTCCAGAAGAATCCATCAGGTAACTTTCCTGCACTGGCAGCCATAACCACGGGCGCAAGACGCTCCTGCGATGCTTTGCCTCCATCCCACCGCTGGCCACCAAATTCAAAAATAATGTTGGCGTTTTCCTGAACGTCCCGCCAGTTGCTGATTTCAGCCAGTTTCTGATTTCGTAAATCTTCCACCATCTTTTCAGTCACAATAAAAGGGGTGACAGGACCAAACTTTCCTGAATCAAGCTCGCTGTAGATGCGGCGTCCATGCTCCTCATTATCGTTCTGATATGCAGTGAACGGCAGAAACTCACCAAACTCTGCAAATTTAACCCTACAGTTAATCGCTGTATGTTCTTTATTCGCCCACTCAGGAGCCTGAATGTCCTCAATGTTCATACAATCTCCTTTTATGAAATTCGCTGAAAAAGACCTACATAATTCGAAGCAGTACCGCTTGGCCACTGGTTTGAGATAATGCCGCAAGCTCGCCACGTCCCCGGAAGAGGGTAAGGCCCATATTGAACACCCGACCTGTAGGCATCAATAGTGAATGTACTATAGCGATCCTGTGGAAAAATAATGCCGGAAGCCTTTAGACTCCCCCCTGCAACGGTTGCGCCTGGGGCAAGAGGTGCTCCAACACTCATATATGCCAGCGCAAACGTACCTACAGCATGAAGTGCACCCGCTGGTGCGCCTGCCGGTCCCTGCGGGCCTTGTGGTCCCGTAGCTCCTGTTGCTCCCTTTGCGCCTGCAGGTCCTTGTGGTCCAGTTAATCCGGTATCCCCTTTATCTCCCTTATCTCCTTTTGGTCCGGCTGCGCCTGTCGGACCTGCCGGCCCCTGCGGACCTGTTCCCCCCTTTGCACCTGCAGGCCCTTGTGGTCCAGTAGCTCCTGTTGCCCCCTTTGCGCCTGCAGGTCCTTGTGGTCCAGTTAATCCGGTATCCCCTTTATCTCCCTTATCTCCTTTTGGTCCGGCTGCGCCTGTCGGACCTGCCGGCCCCTGTGGGCCTGCTGCCCCTACGGGTCCTTGTGGACCTGTCGCCCCCGTTAACCCAATATCACCCTTATCCCCTTTTGGTCCGGTTGCACCTGTCGGACCTGCCGGCCCCTGCGGGCCGCTGAGGTCTTCACTTTCCTGTATCTCTTTAATGGTATCAGCGGCGGCTTTTGAGGCTGCACTTCTGGCCTGTTCAGCAAGGAGCTGTGCTTCATCCCTTGCCTGTCCACTTTCTTTCTCACTGGCAGCAGCATCCTGTGCGCTGTTCCGGGCATTCAGGGCATGTTCCTGAGCCTCATCGCGCAGCGTCAGGGCCTCATCTCTGGCCTGTTCTGCGCGGTTGGCACTCTCAGCGGCTGCATTTTTCTGGTTCTCAGCCGTTTCGGCTGACTGCAGGGCTGATGCTTCACTTGAAGATGCCGATTCTGCACTGGCTGATGCCGCAGTCTCTGATTTAGCGGCCTTGTCGCTGGATTCCCTGGCATGCTGTTCACTTTGAGCTGCAGCTGCTGCGCTGTTATTACCCTGTTCTGCAGCCTGTGTAGCCGTGAGGCCGCTTTCACGCGCTGAGGTTTCAGATGCAGCTGCATTGCCTGCGTGCTCGCCCGCTGTTTGTGCTGAAGAGGCGGCACTTTTGGCACTTCCAGCTGCAGACTGTGCCGAGGTACCTGCCTCCTGCTGCGCTTTCTGTGCCGTATCAGCGGAAGTTTTTGCCACTCCGGCCTGTTCCGTCGCTGTCTGTGCCGACTTTGCCGCACTGTCCGCATCCGCTGCACAAGCCAGAACGTCCTGCGCGGTCTGTCGGGCATTATCTGCAGCTGACCGGGCAGAAACATCAGCAGCATCTGCAGAGCGTGCTGCCTGGCGCTGTGACTCTGCCGCAGCCGTTGCAGACAAAGCTACTGCATCCTTACTCTGCTCCGCTGTCTGCGCGGCCTGTTCGGCGCGTTCCCGATCCTTCTCTGTCGCAACAGTTAATGCAGCAACGCGGTTTACCATTTCCTCAAAACGTTTCATCACCTCCGGGCGCAGATCTGCATCCTTTGGTGCATCGAGAAACGCATTCAGGGTATCAGGCGCATCGGTAGGGGCCACGTAAATGTCACCGGCCACTGAGGGCGGAAAACCTTCCCGCATCAGTGACACACTGTAATAACCCGGTTCAGCCTCAATGCTGTAGTGGCCGTTCGCGTCTGTAACAGTGGATGAAATCACCTCCACAACAACGGTCGGGCTGGTTTTCTTCGCATTCAGCTGAATAGTGCAACCCTGTACCGGTTTCCCCGCCCCGTCTTTTAATACGCCAGAAATTTGTACTGACATATGTCATTACCTCTTGTTTTCAGCAATAAAAAAGCGCCCATTCAGGCGCTCGTTTCTGGATTCAGGTATCAGTAAATGCTGATACCCGTGCTGTTCTTCTTCACCACCATGACCAGCAGGTTGCTGATATCAGCCCAGGCCCCGCCGCCATACCCCCTGGATGAAACCGTGAAGCTCAGCGTCACATTTCCACCTCCGGCTGGCATATCAAGGACCCTGCTGAATGATCTCGCTGTAATCGCGGGTTCTGCGTTGTATATCTCTCTGCCGTTGTGCTTCACCACAAGCCCACAGTCTGTCCATATCTCGTTGCTTGTCTCTGATTTTGCCTTTCCTCCTGCAAAGGTGATGGGGGGAATGATTATCTGCCTGTCAAAATGGTGGTCATCCTGTATCTGAACCGTGAGGGTCCCATTCGGGTAATTAGCGCTTCCGGGGAAAGCCCGCCCCACGGCTTTAACGATATCGCCGACAATATTCTCTGCCCGCATTGTCCCGTTAATGGTGCAGTTTTCCGCTATCGTCACATTATTGAGGGTGCCGGAATTCGCGCTGATATTACCGCTGATATCCGCATTACGGGCAGTCAGCCTGCCGTCAGGCGTCAGCATAAAGGTCGGCGGGTTCCCGCCACTGGTGATGCTCGGGGCCGTCAGATATTTGAGGAACACCTCGTTCATAAATATCTGGTTGCCCTGCGCCACAAACATCGGAGTTTCATTGCCGTTCGCCGGGTTGATAAACGCGATACGGTCAGCCGCCACCAGGAACTGGCTCAGCTTACCTTCTTCCGTATCCTCCATGCTCAGGCCCAGACCAGCCACATAGTGCTTCCCGTCTTCGGTCTGTTCTATCTTCACGCCCCACATGGCATTCCACTTGCCGTTCGCGTCCTGCCACTCTTCAGAAAACTGATCCAGCCGGCTGGCGTTGTCTTCCGTCAGCTCCACCTTCTCCAGCAGCTCTTTACCCAGGTGGCTTTCGGTGATTTTCCCTTTGAAGAAATCCAGGTAGCCCGCCGCATCGTTGCTGGCCTGCCCTTTAGCCTCCACGAACGCCGATTTCCCGACCTGGTTCACGGCCCGAATATAGAAGTAATAATCCTTGCCGGGTTTGATACTGCTGCTGGCCGCAACCCAGTACAGCGCGGTGCCGAGATAACGCGCATCGGTTTCCACCTGGCGGATATCGGCAATCTGCGTATCTGTAAACCAGAATTCATACTGCACCGTGGGGTCATATACCGCCTGGTGCGGGGTGGCGGTTATCTGGAAATATCCGGGTGTCAGATCAACATAAGACGGTACTGCGGGCGCGGCAATGCTGAAATCAGTGCTGGCCGGTTCGCCCTGCTGGCCCTGGCTGTTCACCGCCCGTACCGTCAGGGTGTAACGTCCCGGAGTCAGGTTACGGAAAGTATGCTCCGTTACGGTCAGGGTCAGGCTGCTGGCCAGCCGGTCGCTGTTATCTTCCGCTTTCACTGTCAGGCGCAGGGAAAAGTTCACCCCCTTAACCACACGCGGGGTATCCCATCGCGCCCGCGCCTGATACTGCCCCTCCTCTGCCAGAATCTCCGTGGTGAGATGCTGCACGGCGGGCGGTGTGTTCGTGATACCTGTGCCGGGCAACGGGTCAAACTTCGCCCCGTTGTCCACGATGCTCTCTTTCTCCGGAACATGCTGCACGGCGGTGATGGCATACGTGCTGTCATCATTCTCCCGTATGGCCACGCAGCGAAACAGGCGCTGGCGCAGGTCCGGCAGTTTCAGCCCCCACACGCTGTACGCCGCCACGCCATCGGGTAACTGGCTGACGGTCACGCGGTCCGGGGCTGGATGTGCGGTGACCGCGACGGTAACAGGCTGGCCATCGCTGCCCACCAGGTTCAGCACCACATTGCCGCCTGGCGGAATTTCCACCTTGCGGTCCAGGGTGAGCGTACGGGACAGACTGTCGACCGACAGAACGCGTCCGCCCACGGTCACGCCGGCATAATCACTGTCGCAGACCTCAATGATATCGCCGGGAACATGTCGCAGTCCTTCGGCCCCCACGGAAAAATCCACCGTCTGCGTTTCCAGCAATTCGGTGGTGATGGCCCACAGTCCGGCACGGTGTGCCTGCCCACGGCTGGTACAGGCGAACGCATCCATCTTCAGGACGTTGCGACCGTAGCGCCGTATGGCAGCGTCATTTTCCACCAGTTCGGTTGACGTTTCCCAGCCGTTGTTCGGGTCGGTGTAGCGCACCTCGGCGGCATTGTGGCGCTCTTTCTGTGCGCTGAAGCTGTAGACGAACGGCGCACCGTCAGCGGGCATCACCACATTACTCTGTGTGTAGGTCCAGACTTTATCGGCGGGCCGGTCCTGCACAAAGGTCAGGGTATTGCCGTTCCAGACCGGCATGCAGCGCATCAGGGAACAGAAATCCCCTAGCACGTCCCACGCTTTACGCTGGTCCGTCAGATACGCATTGCAGGTAATACGCGGCTCTGTCCCGCCAAAACCGTCAGGAACAAGCTGATCGCAGTAATATGCAATGGCATACAGCGCCCACTTGTCCACATCGGCAACACCGATGCGGCTTCCCATGCCATAGCGCGGGTGGGTCAGCATATCCAGCACACACCAGGCCGGATTATCTGTCCAGGCGGGTTTAAACGTCCCGTCCCACAGCCCGGAATACGTCCGTTTTACCGGATCATAATTCGACGGCACCTGTACGATACGCCCGCGCAGGAGATAGTTTCGCGTGACCTGTTGGCTGCCAAACTGCTCCGCGTCCACTTTTACCCCGATAACGGCGGTATTCGGATAGCGTTGTTTTACATCAATGATTTCGGTATAGCCCGACCACACCGTTTTGTTCTGCAGCAGGTCTGTCGTACTGTCATCAGTGATACGTTGCATGCGGACTTCAAACGGCCGGGGCGGCAAATCATCGATCACCACAGATGCCAGAAACTGCGTGGTTGTTTTACCTGTAATGGTGATATCCCGTTCCGTTCGCCACAGCCCGTCCCGGCGAAACTGGATCAGCATCTGTACGCTGGTCGGGTTGCGGTCGCCTTTGGTACTGGTACTGACCAGAGACTGCACACCAAAGGTAAAACGCAGACGGTCCACCGTTTTAGCGGTAATGGTGCGGGTCACCGGCTCTGACTTCTTCACCTCCACACCCAGCAGGGTTTCAGCACCGGAGTCTTCGAACCCCTCCATCGCGGTCTGCTCATCCTCCCCCACGCGGTAAACCACGGTGACACCGTGAACCATCGCATTACCGTCGCTGTCGAGGACCGGCGTTTTGTTAATTCTGACACTTTTCAGCCCGTCCACCGGACCTTCTATCGGCCCCTCGCAGATGGCATCAACAACGGTCAGCATCTGGCTGGATTTCAGGTCGTCAGGAGCCTCATGCGGCGTTTTACTGCTGCCACCACCCTTACCCATAATCTGTTCCCTCTGAAACGACAAAACCGCCCGAAGGCGGTTCTGTTTTAATATAAATATGCTGCAGTAAATCAGCGACCGATGATCACCACCTGCCCGCCGCCGCCCTCATCCCGTGTGCTTATTTCCTGGGAGATCGTGCGGGAGCCGACCAGCATTTCACCGTACAACACCGGCAGGGCATTCCCCTGCGCCACCATGTTGTCCAGTGACGAAAAATAAGTGTTCTGTTTGCCGTTATCGGTCTGCCGGGACGAGGGGATTTTTGCCTGCGGCGTCAGCATCTGCGCCACACCACCCAGCATCATGGCTGCCCCCATAGAAAACAGAACTGAGGATACCGAAATACCACCGGCAGATAACGCAGCCCCCCAGGCTGCCATTGAAGCGCCTGCCGTAAAAAAGGACGCGCCTATTGCCACAGCACCCAGCACGACCTGAAACAGGCCACCGGATTTTGCCCCTGCCATACGCGGGACAATATGAATAATGGCCCCGTCCGGCAGCGGTTCATGCAGACGGGCTGACACGCTGGTTTCATCCACATCCTGACCGGCGATGCGTATCTGATACCAGCCATCATTCATTTTCTGCCGGAAGCCCGGAACCTGTATGGCCAGCGCGTAAATGGCCTCGGCCCCCGTTTTTATACTGAGGCTGAAGCGGCGGCCAAATCGTTGTAAATCCCCGTGAAGGCAGAGTCGTGCCATGCCCGGTGTCGCCATATCGAGTGTGTGCGGCGTTGCCATTTTTCAGAATACCTCTCGCGTTTACTGAGCTGGTCAGGAATATGGTGCAGCAGTTCGCCGTCGCCGCAGTAAATCGCGGCATGGTTGGCAACTGATGAACCAAAACAACAAATCAGAATGTCTCCGGGCTGTGCCTCTTCAGCATTCACCCGATAAAAACCTGTCGCCTCCAGATTATCCAGATACAGATTCTCTCCCTGCTTCCACCAGTCCTCCCCCCGCGCAAAATCCGGCATCTCAATACCCGCCAGATGGTACGCATCTCGGAACAGGGTGTAACAGTCCGTCACCCCGTGCTCAAATGCCCGCCCGGTGAGGAATGGCATGCAGCGAAATTTGTATATCCGGTCATCGCAGACCAGCCACCACGGCAGGCCACTTTGCACCTGCAGGCGGCGATCAACATCGCTGAGAAACGGCTGGCCATTGGGATGGCTGTGTACCAGGGCCACCACATCGCCTGCCGCCTGCGCCTGAAGGTAATCTGCCGGATCCATGCGGAAATACAGAGTCGGTTCAGCGGAAAGATTCTGGCAGGGAAAATACCGCTCCCCTGCGGGCGTGTTCACCACCCAGCCACACGATTCAGCCGGCGCGCATGCTGCAGCATGCGCCAGGAGTGTTTTTTTCATGGGTGTATCCATCAGGAAAGACGGTTAATGGAGAGGAAACAGCCGATGCGCGGCAGGTTATTACGCAGCTCGCAGCCGGTACGGCATTTGCTGCAGGCATCTTTTGCAGGGTCTGTCGTGGGTTTATCAAACTCGTCCGCCACAGGTGGCCCGACATAGCCACACTCCTGCGAACGGTAGGTCCAGTTGCAGACATCAGCCAGCATGATCCGCGACGGATACACGCTACCGTCCGTTTCGGTCGGTGTGGCCAGCACGAAGGTCGCCGTGGTGGCTTTCAGCTCCGACAGTTGTTCAATCACCCAGCGGCTGACCACTTCCTGTTCCGGATCAGCCTCCGGATTGCCGCCTGTAAAGTTCACCGCATCGAGAAAACGGGCGTATACCACGCGCCTTACCACCGTGGCCCCGACGAGGCTCTGCACATCCTCCGCGAGTCCCGTGACCATGCCAAACAGGTTCGACACTGCCAGCGTCGGTCGGGAAGACGTCCCTTTCCCTACCAGATCAAATCCGGTTCCCTGTATCGGGTAAACGTCATACTTCCTGCCCTGCCAGGTGACCGGCTCTCTCTTCTCGTTTAGTTCATTTGAAAAGTAGTAACGCTGGCCACCAAAGGCCGTCAGGTCGATTTCCCACAAGTCAATGCGGGCAGACTGCTCGGTTTTCGTGGTTTCGTTGAGGGTGTTCTGAGGAATATCCTGCATAAGGATCCTTAAGCAATAACCTGCTCAAATTTACAGCTGAAATCAGAATACGTGACGTTGTCCGTAACAGACCATTCCCGGCAGACAACTTTAATCGTGCGGTTGTATTTTGGCGGTCGCCACAGAAAGGCTTTATATCCCCCGTGCTCGACCAGAAACGCTTCAAGTGCGGTGCGGGAATTGTCCGACGTTATACGGAAAACAGGCTGGAAGTTAATTAACTGATGGTTGAGTCCGGTCGGGCGACGTTGCTCATAGCCATCCCCAAATTTTATGGTTGTCACTGAAGAGGAAACAGAAGACGGCATCCCCTCCCTGGGTGCCCAATGAAAGGTTTTCACTTATCCTCCCGCCAGCATGCCGCCATCGCGGCCCTGAGTTCTCAGGATGCTCATGACGCGCGTATCGATCATTTTGACCAGCATCTGCGATGCCTGCGGCCCTATCTCCCCGTTTTGTCCGTCATTCTGGATGGCAATGTGATACACAGGTGAATAAGCAATCCCCCCATTCATACCACCACCAGAGGAACCCGGGTCACCCAGCGCCCTGACGCCCAGCGTACCGTCAGGCGTTTTAGCAAGGGGCATAATGGCTTCCGGACCAGCTTCACCAAACACACCTGCCCCCTTTGCAAAAGCAAACAGGGTCGGGCTGTCATAGATGCCGTTACTGTAGGCACTTAATGAAGGTGAGTCATAAACACCGCCCTTCGCATTAAAACTAAAACTGCTGCCAAAACTGCTGATGGCCGTGCCGGTACTCGCGGTGGCTGCACCACCCAAAAGACTGCCGCCAATACCCATAATGGATTTCAGAATGGTGTTAGTAATCAGCGCCTGCGCTGCCATATCGACAAGGTTTTTAATCACCGACTGTGTCAGGGAGGAAAATAACCCAATCATCCCGTCCCGGAGTGTCTGTGTACCGTTCAGCATCCCGGTCAGCATGTTGGAGGTTCGCTCCTGGGTGGTTTCCATCAGGCCAATGGCGAGGCTGTTCAGGTTTCCCTGGGACTTATAAAGCTCCACCGCCGTCTGGTACTGCGCATCAGCGGAATCCTTGTCAGCCTTTTGCTTCAGCAGTTCGTACTGTTCTTTATTGATAACATCGTTCTGATAAAAAGCCTGCAGCAAAGACTGACGCTCGGCCAGTTGATTGCGCAGTTCTGCCAGCGGATCAACCGTGCCGGCGATATCAATCTGAGGGGCAGACATTGCCGCTGCCTGTGCCTGTAACAGTTCGCGGGCTGTACTTTGTGCCAGCGTGATTCTGGCCGTCTGGTATTCCTTTTCATCCAGAAGACGGGCATCCAGGAGCGACTTCAGCTCCTGGCTCGCTTCGCGCTCTTTCGTCAGAGAGGCTCTGGCCGGCGCATACTGTTCTGCCAGTTCGAGGCGCTGTTTCTGATAATTTTCAGCATTCAGTAGCAACGTCTTCTGAATATCAGCCTCGCTGGCCCCGTCAGCGCGGGCGGCTTCAAGGAGTTTTCTGGCGCTTTCCTGCTCCTGCAGGTTGATTCGTCCGAGACTTGAGGCATGCGCCGCTTCGATTTCACGCCGCAGTTGCTCATACTGGTTAACCTTCGCCTTTTGCCCCTTCCCTGTATCCCCGCCTTCCCCGGTCCAGGGGGTATCGGGTTTATCGCTCCCTGTTTCATTCCCTGGTTTATCCGGCTTCGGCGAGGGATCGGTTTTCCCTGATTTAGCCTGCTCTATGGCCTCTTTGACAATTTTTTGCCGTTCCTTGAGGAGTTTTAACCCTTGTTCAACGGCATCCAGATCCCCTTTGTAGCGGGTTTTATCGTTCTTTACGCCTTTAAGCTGTCCGAACGGGTCGAAGCCGCTCAATCCATCGATACGGCTGTCCGCATCCTGAATTTCCTTAATCAGTTTATTTCGCTGAATAACCTGATTCTCAAACTGTTCATCAATATCCAGCTGTTTCACGTTGAGCTGGTTAAGCGACAGTTTTTTTAGTTCTTCATTCGTTTCAACGACAGCATTTTTCAGGTCAATCGCTGACTGACGGGCATTCTTCGCCTGATTATGGAAATAGAGCAACGCCGAACCTGCCAGCATCGCCGCCCCCACCGGACCGCCAACAAGTGCCAGCGCCCCTCTGGCCATACCTACTGCTGCAGAGGCTGCGCGGGCTGAAACGGAAAGCTGTTTATTGGCAGCATTCAGCTGGCTCTTTGCCTGGGTGGAGAGCAGTGTCTGCTCGGTTTCCTGCCGGATTAAGCGGTTAAACTCACTCTGATAACTGACGTTAAGGCCAAATTGTCTGGCACTTTTCTCCATTTCCCGATAACGCCCGAATTCTGCGTTATTCTGTGCCAGCGTGGCGGCGGTACTTTCCAGCGTTTTTCGCGCCATATCGGCCTGCGCCATCGCGCTGGCCCTGACTGCCTGCTGCTGCTCCACCCAGGCACCGATGTTGCCCCTGATACCTGCCGTCAGTTTTGTCGCCAGAACAGGAATCAGCGTATACAGCGCAACGTTGGCGACCGTATTAAAATTATCCGTCAGGCCATTAATGGCATCGGTAACGGTCTGAACACCACTGCGCAGCGGGCCGTTTCCGCTCTGTCCCACCTTAATAATCAGACCTTCAAAAGCCGAAGTCAGGCTGAGAAGATCGCCGTTGAGGTTATTTACCCTGATTTCGGCCTGCTCATGTGCGGTCTGTGTACCGGTCAGGGCGGCGGTCAGCGACTCCACCTTCTCGCGGTTCTGCACCAGGATGGATACCGCGCTGAGGTTTTCCACCCCGAACAGCTTCACGGCCTGCTTTGTTGACAGGTTTTTCCCGGCCAGGTTCTCCAGTGCCTGACTCAGCCCGACAACAGAAGGCTTCAGGGTTTTATCGGTTCCCTTCTCCAGATTCAGGATCACGTTACGCAGCGCGGTTCCGGCCTCGCCGCCTTTAACCTCACGCTCCGCCAGTACCTGTATGGCGGCATTGAGGGTTTCAAAACCTACGCCAGCCTGTGCCGCTGCCACCCCGCCATTTTTAATAGCAGCAGCAGTATCGGCTATCTCCGACGAACCAAATTTCGCGCCGGCAGCCAGCACATTGATATACCGGTCGGCTTCACTGGCTCCCGCCCCAAACTGGTTTAACGATAGCGCCAGCGTTCGGGTTGCATCCGGAAGCGTGGTCCCTGCCGCCTGGGCCAGCGTTAACGCGCTTTTGGTCGCCGCCGTCAGCCCCGCAGAGGTACTCAGCAGTTCAGGCTTTGCCGAAGCCATCAGCTTAATGGCCTCGGCAGCCTGCGATGCGCTGTATTCCGTTGTGCGGCCCATTTCCTGCGCTGCCTGATCGTACAGTTTCATCTGCGCACTGGTGGCACCGGTGATGGCCTGCAAATCCGACAGGGACTGGCTGTACTGCCGCGTAGTGTTAATAATGGTGCCCAGCGATAAACCCGCCGCGGCAAAACCTGCCAGCCTGCCAGCCAGCCCTGATACCGAAGCAGAAACACGCTTATAGGCATCCTCCGTCTTTTTCGCATCAGCCTGGGCATTGCGGTTAAACTGGCGTGACTGACTCTCAGCGCTGCCGTAGGCGCTCATCAGCTGCGATTTAAAGTTCGCTGCATTCAGATGCAGCCCAACGGCAAGAGAGGCAACGTCACCCATTACATTAATACCTTCATAACTGCCGCACACTGCGCATCCAGACTCGGATTCACGGCGGCGGTGGGGGATTTAACAGGGGGCGGATTACTGTCAGGCTCTTCCCGGCAAGGCTTTTTGAAAATGCCCTGTTTGAGGAAGAAAGCTCGCCAGTGGAAAAGCGTGTCAGCCGGAAGCGCCGCAATTTTTGACGGGTCAGGCTCGCCCCAGCGGTCGGCCAGCCAGAAAATCAGCTCCAGCCAGGGCGAGTCACTCAGTTTTTTTCGGCGGTTTCCAGCTTACCAATGGCGTGCTTTTTCACTTTGTCGATGGCATCCAGAAGCACAACGTTATCGTGTGCCGCCAGCAGCTCCTTCGCCGTGGGTTTGTCTTTGGCATTAATCGGCGAGCCGTCAGGCTGAACCAGGCTGTCGATAACAATCTGTACGCTCAGCTCAGACGCCAGGCGGGCATTGCCAGAGGTCTGCGCCTCGATGAGTGCATCTTCATGATCAATAAGCTCAGCCGCCGTCAGCCGACGCAGGTAAACCTTTGTGCCTAAAATTTCAGTTTCAGTAGGCGTGGATTTCGTTTTGAGCAGTGCATTTTTCAGTGCGGAGAGGCTAAATTCAGACATGGTGTATCCTGTTTTTCAGACGAAAAAAAACCGCCCGGAGGCGGTGTATATCGGGAAACAGATTACGCTCCGGCATCTGGTGCCGGCGCGGCGATCCCCCATTTAATGTTGTTTTGCTTACCCTGCACCGTAATCTGGATAACTTCACTGGCAGGCGCTGTGATTTCGTTCATCTGCCAGCCTGAAAGCGCAAGGATCATTGAAGCCGTTCTTTTGTTCGGCAGCTCAATATAAAACTGAACGGTCTTACGCTGTTCTGCAGCATTGAGGAACGCGGTGAAATCTTCGTTTTCCGGGTCGTCAATGAATCCCAGCGATTTCTCCGGCCCTTCCGGCAGGTCTGACACCGACTGCTTACTCTTGTCCAGCAGGGTGGTACAGTCGACAAATCCTCCCGTCTGACCTGTCGCGCCCAGTGCCTTACAGTTAATCAGGGGTTTGAGCGCCGCCACAGCGGCCCCCACCTCGCCGAACTTCACCACCGTCCCGGCAGGAAGCATTGCGTACTCAGGGGATGATTTTGGCGTGTTATTTTCATCAGCCATAATGATTCTCTCTTAAATAGTGGGCAGCGGTTGCTACCTGTTCTGAATACCATTGCGGATTTCAACGGTCAGAATGCGCAGAACCTGCCGGACGTTGTAATCCAGTGCCGGACGGATGAATGGATCGGCAACCTGTTTCACCGTACCGAACTCCTGGGCCAGCGCTTTCATGTAATGCTTCTTGCTGGGGCCAACCCGAAGGGTGACCACCGTATTTCCGCGACCTTTCCGCGTGGATGAGCGAATTTTGATGGAATCACGCATATGCTCTGCAGAGGATGCATCGTCGAAGCCGGCATGTTGTTTCATGTCGTCTTCAACCACTTTCAGCGCCTCACGCCCCGCGTCACGTAACACCTTCGTGCCGACCTTTTCACCGAGTGCGATAAGCTGCCGCTCCAGCTCGTCCAACCCTTTTACGTCCATAGTGATCATGGTGAGGCATCCCGGTAGTGAAAGGTGAAATCCCGGACGAGCCGGTACTGAATATTGCCGCTGGTCAGTACCGATTTACTCTGCTGTATTCCACCCCGGACCACATTCTGCACGGGAAAGCCCTCCAACTGGCCATGCACGATAGCGGTCCATTCCGCGCTGATTTTCTTATCCAGCTGTAACAGGCGGGTGTAGTCATTAAGCAGATAAATCGCTATCTGGAAGCGACCCGCAATCAAGCCTGTGCGCAACAGTCCGGCGTACAGCTCCGGATCGGAGATACACTGGTAAGTAATTCCCTCCTGCAGCTCATCAGGCAGGAGCAGAGGGTAAACATCCAGCCCGGTCAGGCGTTCAAGTGCTGCCTTTAATGCCAGCTCGATCATGACGTGCGTCTGCCTCCCCTGTGATGATGATGCGGTCCGCAAGACGTTCGACGTTACGAACGGTATAAACCCGGTCAGACGTCGTTATTTTCCAGTCGATATCAATATTCAGGTTCGGATGAGTGGTAAAAAGACACGTTTCAACAACCTGTTGTTGATCCAGTGTGCGGATCTTTCTGCCCGAGACCAGCTCGCGCTTCGCCCAGGCTTTCCCGGTCGTGACCAGCTGCTCCGGCAGCTGTTCACCCAGCGGTCCCCGACCGGATTGCATATACCCAATCGAAAGACGGCAGGTCATCTCTTCCGGCTTCAGGCTCATACGGTGTTCTCCTGCAACGGGAAAAGAAGATGCCGGACCGCAGCCGTCTCCAGCCACTGACCGGTGAAACCATTCAGATACGCATCCCCGACCAGATACTGCATGGCCAGCTGGATATCTTCATCCGCCACAAAACCGCGTACACCTTCCGGCAGCGCCTGCAGTTCGTCGTCGCTTCCCACCAGTTTGCAGTAGTAGTCACGTTCAATACTCTTCTGCGCAGCCGCCACCATTTTAGTGAGCATGCCGTCATGCTCCGTGAAATCCGGCTCCAGACGGAGCTGGGTTTTCACGTCATCCAATGTCAGTATCATGGTCATCGGCTCCCTTGCGGGGACTCAGCGCCTTTTCCGCATCTTCTGGCCATACCGCAATATGGCGTTCAACCAGTTTCTCTGCATACTCAGCATCAAAACAGGCCGTATCGCCGCGCGAATAACGATGATAGGGTCCCAGGAAAAAAACCGCTTTCCGCACCACTTCTGCTCCCGTCAGGCCCGTGGCCCCGTTTGTTTCACTTCCGGCCAGATCAACACCGGCATCACCTGAACCAGCGGCAATATTCTGACCGTCATCCCCGTTCACTGTATTTTCCGGCGTCAGTTCATCCGGCTTGTTCACATCACCGGCTGCAGCCGCAGCCGTTGCTTTTGCCGCTGCTTTTTCCGTTTTCGTAGCCATCGTTTTGCTCCTGAAAAGAAAAAACCCGCTGCTGCGGGCTTAGGAAGTTACGTGCTTTTACTCTGTGCGACCGTGGTCGCACAGCGTGCAGGACCGGTTAAAACAGCACTTTTGTCCCGAGTACAAGACCTTCCGGATGACGGAAGCCGATATCGTGTTCAGTCACCACGCGGATCAACGACTGGTTACGGGAGAACGCGGAAACCAGATTGCCGTCCCCGTCCTGGTAGGAGGCTTCCTGCGAGAAGGACACCTTCATGTTGCCGTCTTCACCGATTACCACGTCATTAAAGTCAGCGAAGTAAATTTCTGACTCCTTGCCGCCGTCACCGAGGTTTGCCGGGATAGCGCTGGTACGCTGAATCGGAAATCCCTTCAGGATCCCCAGGGCCATTTCCGGGTAGACCTTGTTACCGTTACCGTCGCGCAGCCCGAACAGTTTCATGTAAGTACGGTTCGACATGCCCCAGCCGCAGTTGATCATGTTGCTATTCCCGTCCATAGCCATCAGGATGATGCTGTCAAGATACGCATCAATCGTATTCAGATTGATATCAACAGCGGCTTCCCACGGCAGCATGCGGTTCCATTCGGTTGCCCGCGCTTTCATACCGACAGGCGTATCACCGGTACCGTCATCGCGCATAAAGGCTTTATCTTCACGGGTCGAAATCGCAGTCAGAATATCCTGCAGGACCAACTGCTCCACGTTGTAGCCGGCACGACCAATCAGCTGGTTGGAGATTGGCACCATCGCAATCATGGTTTTCGCGGTGAGTTTTACATCATCAAAGCGGGCTTCTGATACTTTCGCATCCTTGCCTTCCCCGGTGTAGCTCGCCGTCGCACCACCGGCCAGACGCGGAAGCGCCATATTTCCGTTAGGCAGCGGGATGGATCGCGCGCCCAGCTTACGAACGATGGTGCGATCACGCAGCAGTTCGATCACCTCGCTGTGCAGGTTTTGCGGAATAAGAACGCCACCTGACGCGGCGGCAGTATTGATGGCCATTGAGACTGACTGGTCATTCAGTTCTTCAGCTGCAAATTTCGCAGCGTCCTGGACGTTACCCTGTGCTGCCGCAATCGACATTACCAGACGGGTCATGCCTGCGCCGGTATATTGCTTTGGCTCTGCCTTAACGCTGATACCTGGAGCCTGCTGTGTACCTTTAACCGGTTTGGCAACAAGCGCTGCAGCACGTTCAGCCGCTTCCAGACGATCCATTTTGGCGCTGATATCCGTGAACTGCTGCTGCAGGCTGGCAAATTCGGTTAACTGCTCGGCTGTCAGCGTTCCACCGGTAGTTTCAATCGTGGCCAGGGCCTGTACCTGTTCATTAATACCCGCACGCTGACGACGTAATTCTTCAATCTGTGGCATAGTTTTCTCTCTTTTTGGCATAAAAAAAGCAGCCAACAGGCTGCTTTCTGGTAATGACGCGTTAACGCCGGGTTACATTCTTGTTTGCAGGTCCATCGCAGCTGCCTGCAACTTTATGGAAGTGGTTCTTTGAGGTTGTTTGTACTTTGCCGCAATGGCATTAATTGCGGACTGAGGATCCGAAACTTCATCGGCAAGACCAGCAGAAATGGCATCAGCGCCAAAATAGATTCCGGCCTGCGTGTTAATCACCGTCTGAGGGGCAAGATTCCGGTATTCCGCTACAGAGGTAATAAACGTCTCGTACATATCGTCAATCATCCTCTGGAACATTCCCCGAGCGTCTTCACTCAGCGGCTCATGTTGTGTACCGTTATTTTTGTTATCTCCCCGAAAAATCGTGGTGAATGTTAACCCCATTTGCTCTTCCATCCTGGAAGTATCCAGGTGTTCCATGATCACTCCAATAGAGCCGACTCCACTGGTCTGGCTGACTACAATTTTGCTGCAGGCCGAAGCGATAAAGTAAGCCGCAGAATAGGCGCTGTAGTTCACAATTGCAGTAATAGGCTTAGTTTGACGTGACTGAAAAATATAATCGGCCAGTTCCTTGCATCCAACCGCCGCACCACCACCAGAATTTATATCCAGCACAATTTCATTGATGGAAGCGTCATTTAATGCAGCATGCACCTGGCTACGTATGCGCTCATAGCTCGTAAGTTCAGAACACATTGCAGTAATTTGCCCACGACGCGGAACCAGAATGCCGTGAACAGGAATAACTGCCATTCCACCAGCTGGTTGAACCAAATCTGGCGCCTGATTGTTATCAGGATCCTGCGTCATGTGAATTCCAGCCTCTTCTGATAATCCCTGAATACGGGGAACCAGCACAGCTTTTACAGAATCCATTGTCTGTCGTGTCACGTAATGTGGAACACCAAAGACCATAGCCGCCAGATGCGGCAGATTAATTAAATTTTTTGTCATGATGTTTACCAGGTCAGCCCGCACTGCGGGTGATATTCAGTTTCTGGACAGAATAGAGTTGATATCTGCCAGTAGTTTAGCTGTTGGCTCGTTATTGCCAGGTAAGATTTGTTTACTGTCAACCATATTCAGAGGCGTCAGGTATTTGTCCCCTCCGGCGATGGGAGGAAGGTTCTCCATGCGGCGAATGTCATTAACCGATAACCAGCCCCACTGGCGGCCCAGCGCATAAGATTCATAGCGTGACTTCTGATCCCCGCGCAGCAGGCCGGATACATTGAATTCAATGTACAGACTACCGCGCTCGCTGGGTAACAGCAGGTCCCGCATTAATGCGCCTTCATGACGCTTCAGCCAGGCCAACAGCGTGTACATCACAAACTGCAGCGCCTGGTGCTCTATGTTGTTATTCGTGGCTTTCTCCAGCATCTGCACCATATGAGGTGGGATTTTATAGAGCCGGCACACTTCCTCCACGCCCCATTGACGGGACTGTAACAGCTGCGCTTTCTCATTATCCTGAGATAGCTGTTTGTAGCTCATCCCTTCCTGAAGCAATGCAACAGAGAATGCATTCCTGACGCCGGAATACCTGTCCGTCCACTTTGCCAGCAGTCTGTCTATTGCATCCTGGTTTTTTATTGTCGCGGCTTCTTTTGGACGCTCAATAACACCACTCATCGTCGTACCTCGACGAAAAACCTGAGCAGCATGTTCTTCCACAGCCAGGTTTAACCCAAGTACATCAGCATTTGTCTGGATTGGAGAACTGCCGATATAACCATCGAGCGAAAATACTTTCACATGATGCATCATGCGCATTGGCAACGTTTCGCCAATTTCGGGGAGTTCATAATAGGGCATCCCGTCAGGCCCTTTCAGGACGATGACTTTTTGGGGATTAACCGGAATTAATTCCCTTGGGAAACCTTTCCCATCCCTGTCAATAATCGAGTAACAATTGCCCTCCAGCCCTAATAAGCCCTGTTGTTGCTCAAAATACTCGAAAGAGGTGTCCTTTTTATTAGGCTGGGAATGAACAAGATCATAAACGGGATGGTCAGTAGCTCGCTCACGGGCTCCGTTAGCACCTCGTCTGTAAAGCTCACACGGCAGTTGTGCCACAGATTCAGCCAGAAGAGTTACACATGCCCGAACAGCTGATAATGCCATCGCAGTTTCAGGAGTTATGATTATCCCAGCCTTACTCTGACTCGAACTCACCCCTCCCAGCATGGCTTCCCAGAATCCACCACCTGATCGCGATTTACCCCGAAACATCTGGGGGATAAACATTACTCACCCCCTGGTTTGTGAAATCCTGTAGATATGGATCTCGCAATTAAAAATGACCACAGCATGCAAATTAAGCCGCCGGTAATAAATCCGACGGAGGGTGAAATAAGCCAGGCGCCAGTCGACAATAAGCCGACACCAACGAGGCCGATAATAAAACTCAGGACTGTGATTAACATGTAATATCTTCCTCATCATAAGCCGATTTACTTACTGTACTGTTCAGCATGGCCCGTCCGATCCCCATAAGTAATCCTACAGCACCATCAATTTTATTTTGCTTGCCCTCCTTGCCGGGGCGGACGATATCATCGCTTCCAGGTAAATAACGCCCGATGACATTCTGGATGCACCAGTTCATGATAGGGTTACCGTCATGATGAAAACGTCCTGATGCCAGCGCGGCCTCGATTTCACGCATTGGGTCACTCATATTGGTGAAGTTTTGCCTGATCTCAACTGGCTCCAGCCCCTCCTCTTCAAGCATGTGTCGTAATGATGTTGCACCGTAAGGATCAATAGGACACTGAACTATTTTGACGCGCTGACGTAATTGAAGGATTGACTCTAAAATAAGTCGATAGTCCACTTCCGCACCTTCTGTCGGTATCAGGACCTCTTGTTTAACAAATGACTGATATCGGTCAGAAGTGGTTTTCAATGTGGGATCTGGTGAGTAAACCGTATCTTCAGGCACCCAGAACATCGGACTGACACAGTAGAAATGCGTAATACCATCCACTTCCCGTCTGAATACTGGTACGACCGCATTCAGGTCAACCTTGGACGCAAGGTCTATCCCCAGCCAGCAATCTTCATCGGCGAAATCAGACAACTTGAGACTATTGTCCGCAGCAGCCATCCATTTTTGCAGATCATAGAAAACCGACTTGGCACTTACCCACCGGTTAAAATGCTTGGTAAGAATTTTGTTCGTCTGGCTGGGGTTAGATATTCCAAGCAATTGTTTTGCGCGCAGGAAGTGTTCTTTTACGGAAATGCCAAAGTTTGGATTTGCTTTGATTAATGCTTCAGGTTTTGTCCAGTCGTCATCATCATCAAGACCGTAAATAATACCGAAAATCGTTTCATTTTCTTCCCCCACCCGATTCCGGCGTAGAATTTCCACCACCTGCGCACGTTTCTCATAACACGGAGAAGTAATGTCATAACCCGCAGTTGTAATAATCAGAGTGATAGGTTGTTCCCTTGCCCCCATTCCTGTTGTCATAGTCGTATAAAGAGCATCTGTTTGGTGCTCGTGGTATTCATCAATAATTGCACATGAAGGGGAATCGCCGTCACCAGGATCGCCGATGACTGGCGCAAAAACAGAGCCATCCGGACGGGTCATTTTCTTCGCCCAGGGTTTGACTGAGTATTTTTGTCGCAATGCAGGGAGTTTTTTTACCATTTGTAGAGCGGGAGAGAAGACTTTCCAGGCCTGTTTTTCTGTAGTGGCGCCACAGTACACTTCTGCACCATGTTCCCCATCAGCGCAAAACATATAATTACCAACGGCAGCTGCAATTGCGGACTTCCCATTTTTCCTTGGAACCTCAATATATATTTCAGAAAAACGGCGGAATCCGGACTTCTTATTAACCCAACCAAATGGCACACCAAGAGCAAACTTTTGCCAGGGCTCAAATTCTATTCGTAGTTTCTTCCTGGCCCATTCACCGGCCGTATGAGGCATCTTCTGAGCAAAGCGCAAAAATCGCTCGGCCTTGTTTTTATCAAACCGGTAAGGCCAGGCAGGATCCTTCGCACGTTCCAAATCATCAAGGTGTCGTTGACAGGCAAGCACAGTTAACTGACAAGCAAGGATCTTCCCGCCAACAACATCTCTTGCATACTGGTTCGCTGCATTGACGTTCGGATATGTAGCCATCAGTCAAACTCATCAAATTCATTCCCGTCATCGTCAGGAGCATTTCTGCCACTGGTCATTCTGATACGGCTGAGCGGATCTAACCCCAGAAGTGAGCCCAGACGGGCAATCTGGGAAACTGAATCATTTCGGACGTTAACTGCAGGGTGTTTTTTTAATCCTCCCATTTCACTTTCAGTTGTCAGCCCTGATGCCAGTAATTTTTCAGCTTCAAGCATAAGATGGAAGGCATTGCAGTAGGCTAAAAGTAAGGGGGCATCTTCAAGTTCAAATACGCCTCTTTCGATCAGGATTTTGCTCTGGATCTTCCACATTCTTATAGCAGCCTCCCCCATTAACTCTGCAGGAGGTGCAATTCGGGTTAATTTACTTTTTTGTCCGGCGGGTAAGATGGGTTTTCTCCCCCCTCCAGACGATCGAATTCCACCAGCCATAACTCCTCTTTTAATAGGTGAAACCTACCGGAAAAAAGATCCTTATTTATGACGTGCAAAAATAGCCTTCAGGCGGCAGTCCTGAAGCGCGAAAGGGGGCAGGGATTTTCCCCCCCTACCCCCTAGCCTGTGTAGGCATCAATCAAGATGGAAGTCATCATTCAGGCTGCGCCGACGACCGCTGCTCGCATTGTGCGGACAGGCATTAGAGTTATGCCCTGACTGCCCACAATAGCCGCAGCGCAGGTTGGCGCGGCGGGATGAACCACCCCATGTCTTTGGGCAGTTGGCTCTTGTATGGAGTTGTGAACCACAGTATGTGCAATGGGTATAACTCATCGGATACGCTCTCTTGCCGTCTTTGCTCTGTGGCATTCCCAGCACAACGACTCAAGGTTGGAATCGTCATCAGTACCGCCATGAGCTTTTGGGATGATGTGGTCAACGCTTGTCGCTTTCTTCGCTATCTTCTGTCTGCGATGGTTCTGACACAGGTATTTATCACGCTGAAGGATACGCGCTCGTTTAATTTCCCAGAGTCGCCCATATCCACGTTCTTGCCTGCTCTTTCCTGACTGATAATTCCGCCAGCCGTCACCAGCATGCTGCTGTCGGTGTTGGTCACAATATCCGCTGACGTCGTTGGTAATTGCGGCACACCCTTTGTGTCGGCATGGGCGTTTAGCGCGTGCTGGCATCGGCTTCGTCCTGTTTGTTGGATATAAATTGTGTTGTACTCGGAGAGAAAAACGGAAACGGCAACTAGCGGAGAATATTCATAAATAGCGATAATCAGTACGGTCGCCGCCCCGTAACAGGTTGGATCGCATAATAGGACTCATTAAATGAGAATGAATATCTATTATGCTAAATAATGCTTAGAACAGGATTATCTGCCTGTATCAGGTCAGTCCACTCTTCAGCTAAACGTGCAGATGTGTTAATCAGTCTCCCTGCTTCGCACCACTCCTTCGGTGATATACTCGTTTTGGCATGGTCGGCGAGAGACTGGTGTTGCAGCGCTGCCCAGTCCGGTTTTGCCATAAACCCGCTAGTTTTTATCTTTTAATTAATAGATATTAGTAAGATGAATCAATGATGTGCTCAGGGCAAAGCATATCCTGCGTTGCTTTTGGTGCCATTTAACCTATAGAGGAATATGACGCGTGAGAAAGTTAATCTGTCTAATTGCGTTCATTGCAACATGCGGATTCGGATACCAGGCATACCAGCATCATGGACTGGCTTCTCTACTGGCTTTCTTAGTCAGCTTCGGGGCTTTTCTAACTGCTGTAGCCAACTTAATAAGTGAGAAGAAGAAGTCATCCTCTATAAGCCAGGTGATTGGGAATAACTCTTCTGGAATGCAAGTCGGTGGTAACTTAACCATTAATGAAAAGGACAAAAAATGAGTCTTTTCGATAATAAGTCGGGTCAACATGTCGGAGATGGTTCTACTGCAATCCAAGTAACCGGTGATGCTATCATTGGTAATACTACTACTGAAGTAGTTACTATCTGTGAATTAGTAATTCGAGCACAAATGGCTTCTTTAAAAGAGGATGCTTATAAACTTGTAAACCAACGAGCGACAGAATTTGGTAATCAGATTGCAGCTAAGCTTTCTAGTGATCTTGATGATAAATTAAAAGAGAAATTATCCGACCCTGACATTCAATATTCAATGAACCAAGCTGTAATTCAAGTGGCTCGAAAAGGATTTGATGAGAAATCGGAGTTACTTAAAGAGCTAATCGTTTCGAAAATTCAAACTGAAGAAGAAGAGGATAGCATAATTATAGATCACGCTCTTGAAGCGACATCTAAATTAACAACAAACGACATTAAATTCCTCTCTCTAATATATTACCTCAGAAACATATATAAGATACGAAACGGTATTAACATTACAACTCTCGCTGAAAAAAATGAAACTCACTTTGGATTAATTGGCTTTACCTTAAAGCAAAACCATTCAGCCCACAAAGAATACTATGCGCGTTATGATATTGATTACATTAAATTTTTAGATAAAGTAGAGTCTTTGAGAAAAATAAACGTTGATCTCCTCAGCTTGAAAGGCGTTATCTTCACAGACAAGCACTACATCACAAACTATCAAGACCTACTTGGAAAAAGGACTGGAATCGCCGGCTTTGAGAGCGATGAGATGTTCTTTGAAACATTTCCTGCCTTAAAGTTAACTCTAGAAGCATTTGGCGTATCGACCATAAATGACTTTAATTCATATGTTTTAAATCCAATTGGCGACCTGATTGCTCAAAACTTTCTTAGGGCTCGTAACTTCCTTCAATAGAATAAAAATCATCGTTTGTAAACATTCGACAGAAAAGGGTGTTTTATTAAGACACCCTTCAAACCCACACTTACTACAAATATGTCTATAAAAAACAATTTGATTATCGAGATGCATACCATTACATGATTCATGGGCTGAAAACCATTCAGTCCAACTTACATTTATCGTATTCATATTCATTTAAAATGATATACAACCTTAACTTCTCTGGCCTTTAACTCCATAATTTTTCCTAGTTACTTGCGTTCCGACTCAATTTTTCTGATTCCACTCAGTTGGTTGTTCCCCTTCTCAATGGTGGCCAACAGCGGCCCGATCCAGAGAACAGCCTGGCAGTATGTCAGAGAGCTGGCGGTAATGGTGTCACCACCGGCTGCGTCAGGGTGCCGGGGATCGGGGTACATTGCGCTGGCACGTAAACGGTACGCGTGGTCGAGCAGCCCGTCAGCGATATCAGCAGGAACAGGAAAATCACAGGTTTTTTCACGACGGAGTATCTCCCGGTATTCAATGACTGTTTTTTCGGAACCGGCATCAATCAGGGAGTTCAGGCGGTTGGTATTATCAGCAACCTGCTTAAACCGGTTAAAGTTGAAAGCCTGAGTGGCGATAACCTGCCCCTGTAGCGCGTTATCATTTCGAAGGATTCGGTTATCGCTTTCTGATACAGCAAGATCTGCCCGGCTGAATGAAAGAAAGATACATAGAAAGACTATAATCCCGGCGCTTACAACGATCAGAAAAGCGTGTATTTTCTTTGTCACTGATATATCCCCCAGCACGTCAACGCGCTTTCCTGGTCCCGTCGTTCTACCTGCCCATAGCACCCATTTTTCTGGCCTTTGGTAAGACGACAGTCGCGGCCACCGTCTTTAATCCACCAGCGGATCGCTTCACAGGCGCCTTCACGGTCGCCAGCATTTATTCGCTTATAGAACGTCGATGGGAAACATTTTCCGGGGCCGATGTTATATGGGCAGAAAGACGCGATCCCGGCTTTCTGCGGTTCGGTCAGTGGTACCTTGATATTTCGCTCAACCCACGCCAGCGCTTTGTCGCGTTCAATGGCGTTTACCTGGGCGCATTTCTCAGAAGACAGCTTCATGCCCTGAACTACTGGCTTACCATCAACCATCGTGGCGCCACGGCAAATGGTCCATATACCAGAGCCGTCCTTGTACGCTGTTCTGCTGTTACCCTCTTTCTCATCCAGAAACTGATCGAGAATCACGGGGGCGGAAGCCCCGGCAAGAATCAAACCAACGATCGCTGCGCTTAGTTTATTCTTCAGCTTTGGTGACATTGCCATTAAGCCGGTCCTCCCTTTCCTTTTTCCTGTAATACCAGTTCACTGCACAAGTGATAACAGTGCATGCGATACCGACAATAATTGCCCAGTCGCTCAGGCTTAACCCTGCAATTCTGTCGGCCAACATCCAGGACACCTCTTTTGCTGTTTTTGCTGTTTCGGCATATGCCTTCGCTGATACACCGCAGCCGGTCAGCGTGGTACCTGTTCCATATGAAAGTCTGCTGTAAATGGTGCTCATTCTGGTCATAGCCTCACCTCCGATTTTTCGGATGGCGCAGAGTGTGATGAAAGGGTCAGGCTTCACGGGCCGGATTTATCAACAAAGCACGTAGCGGATGATTCCCGTGAGCCTGAAATGATAAAGGCCGCCATGCGGCAGCCTCGAAATAAGTTCGGTTGTTTACAGCTCTGGACGTTAGTGGGGCTTCAAGCAATTTTGATTCTTAAACAATATGTCCCCCGGATTCATTAGATATGAATGCACAAATAGTATGAAGGTGCCAATTCGCAAGTTCTGCCCGCCAGGACACATTTTTTTATGTCCCGGATACTAAACTTGTGGGCGAACAAAAAACGAACAGGAGGGCTAAAATGTACAACTCTATTTTAGTACCAATTGATATTTCTGAAACTGACTTAACACGGCAGGTTATCCCCTATGTGCAGGCTCATTCTGTATTGAATACTGCAAGGGTACATTTTTTAACGGTGGTACCTACACTACCTTACTACTCATCATTGGGACTGGCATATTCAGCCGAAATGCCAAAATTAAAAGACTTTCAGCACGCAGCGCTATTAAAACTGGATGAGATCGTAAAGCAATTCAAAATACCTGCGGAGAAAATACAAACACATGCTGTGTCCGGGGCACCTAAAGATCAAATACTTAATCTTGCTAAAGCGATCGATGCTGACTTAATCATTATTGCCTCACATCGTCCAGATATTACAACCTACCTCTTAGGGTCGAATGCAGCTGCAGTTGTTCGACACGCCTCTTGCCCTGTACTGGTAGTTCGATAAGAAAGCTCGCGCTTAACTGACGTTCATGTGCTAGCGCATTATTTGATCGTAAAGAAAAAGGCCCATTCTATTGAGTGGGCCAAAAAAGAAGCATTTTGCACTACTGAAGTGTTAACACGATGCCGGGTGCCTCCCGGTGGACCTTTGGCTGACAAACCATGATCCGTGAGCACTTTGCATATCACTCCCTGACATTGTTTACTGTCAATTTCACCCCTCCGCTTAGGGGGATTCATCGTAACTACTTCAAAACGAGAGCTTTTACTAAATGCTCGATAACTCTAGATCCGAAAAGAGAAGCTTGCAAACAAATATCACTTTGATTTCTAAAGAATCACGTTTCACGGACTACGTTTCGCAAGCACTAAATATAACTGGTAGCTATCGGCAGCCCAGATGTGTGCGTGATTATTACATTGGTGGAGTGAGAGGACCTTCAAGCACCTCTGCCTCTCCGTTATGGCAAATATCATCGCCCCTGGTCAAATGCCACACACCTGTGATTGTTTTACCCGTTTCCAGATCATCAACAGTGTCATTCGTGTAATACGCTACCTGAACAACACCAACATGCTGAATCCAGTAATGCCCTTCTTTCATAAATTCCTCCGAGATACTCAGCAGATAGTATAGAGCGGAACAAAGAATGCTGTGGTGCAGGAAACCACAACTCAACATTTGCTAATAAAGTAATTTCGAAAGATGACGATAATGGGTAATAAATGTAAGGCCAGAGGAACCACCATGAGCATGACAGTTAGCACTTTGGGTCAGGACATACTGCAAAGCACAGTAAAACAAGCACCTTCAAGTACTGGAAACTCTGTTTCACAACAAATTCAAAACCTTAAAAAACAAATTGGTGAGTTGACAAAAGAACTCAGCGCCATGGGTTCAAAAATAAATGAAGTAACCTCCGAGGAGGAGGCAAAACTGCTTAAAGAGCAGATGGAGATGATTCAAAGGCAAATCGAGTCTATATACGCCAAAATTGCTCAATTACAAAAACAAGAAGCAGAAAAAAACCAAATGGCATCGGTAGCATTACCTTCAGTAAGTGACAAATCAGGTTCGAACGCTGCAGGGAATAATACTAAAAATATTGATGTCTACGTTTAGCAGTGACCCCCTATCATTTTTCCTCTGAGTTAGAAACGAAAAAGGATTGCGAGAACTTGTTTTCGAGTTAACGATTTCAGATCGACGATATGACAGGGGTACTGGTGCTATGCACCTCGCGAATACCCCTGTCGTATCGCCGGAAACCAAAAACCCCGCGGTGGCGGAGTTCTCGTTATGTTCAAATTGTTCGCTTTTTGTCGCTGCCATAGTGGCGCAGCTCTGCCAAGCATGAATGAATTATCTGATTTTCTGGCCCGTTTTCAACACCATTATCAAAAAATAGCATCAATAGCTAAAAAATGATTTCAGTGAGTCTATTCAGATAACAGTTTGCGTGCTTCCAAAAAGACCTTTGCTCTGAATATTTCTAGGCACCAGCGCACGCGCTTTCTCGCCTCCCCATCAGTTAACCATGGCGCAATCGCCTGCAACTCCCGGGTTATGTCTGAGATTTTTTTTCGGGTGGTGTAATACTGAAGACCGACCACATAAACCGGATCATTAATATCCAGCGCCTGCAGTACGCATTGCTCAACAAAATCGACATCATCATTATGCAGGGCTTCATCAATCACACTAGCGGATGACTGCGGCCAGAGAATGCTATGTGCCCTGTTCATTGCCTGCTGTCCACGGAATCCCTCTTCTCTCGCCTGATTTAACGCAACAGTGAATCGCTCTAACGCCTTATCTGACCAATTCCGTCCTTTAATAACATTCCAGCATGCATGACTTCGCGGCAAACGGGGTGCAGTTTTCCCTCCCACACCCTCGCCCCATATAGTGAGCAGGGATTTAATCCATCCGGACTGGATCCCTGTAAGGAGAATACATTTACCCAGCCAGCTTTTGCGTGGAGCAGAAGCCGCTTTACCCAGCGCTTCCAGATGATTGCGGCGTTGACGTGGTGTCATCCTGTTCTTCTCCTTACGCCAGAACGCCAAGCCCATAAGCCCGGTCCAGCACTCTGATTATCATTACCGGCTGAGGAACATGTTTTTGCTCAAACTTCACCGGGTCGTTATGTAGTTCTGTATGGCACTGACGACACAAAGGGATCGCGAAAATATCATGCGCTTTAGTAGCCATCCCTCCCTGCCCCCAGCCGATTAAATGGTGTGGGTCATCTGATGGTTTGCCGCAGCATTCGCAGGGCTGTGTTTTAATCCATTCCAGATACCCGGGGGCCGTCCAGCGGATCCGCTTTGGACGTTTCATATAGGTTTGCGGGGACTCTGGATCGACCAGAACACCAACTACAGGCTTGAGCGCAGGTACCTGCGCTGATGGCATGTATACGGTTAACGTGCTGGCTTTGGCTGTAATGATGCTGGTGGAGGACACACCCGGTTCGATATCGCATTCACGCATGACTGACTGATGCTCTTCTGAAGGAATACGAAGCGCCCGTCTGGCTACTGATTCGGGAATTGCGTCGGTAACCCCCATACGTACTGCCCACCAGCAAAGCTCCGCCAGCGACAGTTCTCTGGACGGATCCTGATTCAGCGCCACCATGACGCTGTTGATAATCCAGTTAATAACATTACGTCTCGCCAGCTCTGCAAGTTGCTCGCTGTAGTGGTCACGCAGATGGTTATCACAATGCCCACACAGAAGAACCGATCCGGGTTCATGATGCAGGATGGTTAACTCGTGATAATGGTAATCGCTGTGTGGCCACTGACAGCAATGACCGCCATAACGCATAAGCCAGTAATCAAGGCCACTCAAACCGCCAGCAGCCTTAATAACTTTTTCATCCAGGAAGAACGGCCTCAGGGAGACGTCACTGGCCAGCGGCTGGCGAACGTCAGGAACACGGCCTGCAGGCAACCTTTCCATGCCTGCAGGCTGGCTTTCCACCAGCACACGTTCACAACTGAATAATGACATCAGCTCGCTGCCCGGCTTGAGCAGCACAATTCCAAGCTCACGCGCAACCACCGGCTTCAGCAGCGCCCTCATTCTGCTATCTCCCCGATAATTATTTGTCCCTTCTCTCCCCATAATTTAGTTACGCGTGAATCCCAGATATGAGCGTCATCTTCGTAAATGGCATCCATCAGGGCTTTCATCATGTTGTCGAAATCAGGTTTAGCCTGGTGTGGTTTACCGTTGAACTCAGCCCGTTTCTTTTTGCTCCAGCTCGCTGGCATCGGAAGAATGAAGGTGACATGCGAACCGCTTTCCGCCAGCTCAACACACTGCAGACGAACTTCATCACAGAAAGCCCGGTAACGCAGAACCTCGGGGCGCTTTTTCCATTTGTCAGCGCGCGTCATTCTGGGCTTGCCCATTGGGGTGATATCGTAGGTTTTCACATTCACCTCCAGATTCGTTGTTGCCAGGTTCTGGCCTGACGCGGAGGCTTAGATACTTCTGGCAAGAACGCGCTGATCGTCCAGTGAATGAAGTCATTATCCAGACTACGCTCTGTCTTAATCTGCTTTGCGCGATAGCGGGCTTCCAGTTCATCAGCCTGCTCAGTGGTGAGTTGAGTATGTTGAAACCAGCTTTTCTTCATAACGCACCTCTGGATGCGGCAAAAAGAAAATCGCTGGCGTTAGTTAACGTCAGTATGTGGGATTGCTTGAATTGATCTTGCGCCATGGGCTTTTCTCCTGTGGCGCAGCAGGTATAGGTTGTTCAGGCCTATGACGGGAGTGTAACAGATTTTTGGGTAACCCGATAACCAGCCCTTTCCAGCATCTGAGTAAACAACGTAGGTGTACCAATAATTTCATTATCCTGAAGAGGCATGAAAGACACCATGCTACCGCGACGGTACATCAGGGCGCGCTCACACTCAGGAAATGATTGCAGCCTGGCAACGATAACTCCATCGTGACATCTTATGACTGCGTAGCCTTTTTTGGGCAATTCTGATTTTTCTTTCACTTAAACTCCCCCATGCAAACGGGATCAAAGTAACACCCAAAATAATTAATAAAACCAGTCGTCAGCACTTTCCCAGGTTTCCTGGAGAATAGTCTCTATTTTCTTTTTATCTTCCTTGTCACCCCCAAACACACTTAAACCATCGGAGCCTGCACGTCGTATGCTCAGGCTGCAGTTCTCATAGTGGTTGCCCAACCTTTTAAGCAATTCTTTCTCCAGTGCCGGAACAGCTCCCTTTGGAAGATCTTTAGTACTATCAATGGTTAGTTCAACTATCATATTAGCCCTCACTGCACATACTGTATGTTTATACAGTACACCGATACTTTGAAATGATCAATGACTTAAGAGCACAAATTGTTAACCTTAGCCTATAGATTTGATGAAAAAAACCCGCCGAAGCGGGTTCATTCCTATAAGGACTTGTTGTTTTAACACCATTGCAAGTACGGAGCTATCAACGTCCTTAAATTTGGATAACATTTTTGATTAGGGTTGATTTCACAACGTTCATATGCTCGCCCCCTGCAATCTTCACTGGTTCTGTCTAACATACCCAATTAAAATAACAACTGTGTTAGGTAGCCCATAATAATTGCCATCCCCAAAATAACGGTCAGGAATGCAGCAATCAAGGGTGTTTTGAACATTGATTTAAGCAGTATTACTTCCGTCAGGCTAGCTCCTGCGCTACCAATAATCAGGGCCATTACTGCTCCCGTCCCCATGCCTTTATCCATCAAGACTGATGCCAACGGAATTACTGCCTCAGCCCGTATATAAAGAGGTATTCCAATAACTGCACTTAATGGAATGGCAAATGGATTATTTTTCCCAGCATGAGTAGCAATCCACTCAGCAGGGATAAAACCGTAGATAAACGATCCAATAACAATACCTAACATTAGATAAGGTAATACATCTTTAAATTGAATCCATGCGTCCTGAAATGCCAGACGTATCACACTAGGATCTCTTACTACACTTTTCGAGAAGTTTTGTTTATTTGTTTGATCTTTTTCGCAGGTCAATTCACTACTTATGCCCCGAAATGCTGAGAAACTCTTAAATATTTTTTGCGGTTTAGAACAACTATTAGCCTCTACGTCCTGTTGATTTGATACAGAACAGCATGCTGGAGCACTCTGTAGTTTGGTTTCACAAATTTTTCTCCTGCTAACACCACAACAATTAGCCAAGGATTTGGATGTTTCGGCAATATGCCTGTCAAAACCAAGCACATCTAACAAAATACTTGCCAGTACGGAAACTGTAGCTGCTATAACAGCGTATAGCAGAGTCACTTTCCAACCAAAAGTAACCCACATCAGACCAATGATTATCGGGTTAAGCAGAGGCGAAACAAACAAGAATGTAAGTGTTGGACCAAAGCCTGCTTTTGCTGATAAGAGCCCGCGTAACATGGGAATTGTAGAGCAACTGCAAAACGGTGTTACAGCTCCTAACAACGATGCAAGAATGTACCCTTTCCCCTTTTTCGCACCTAACATTTTTTGAATCTTATGGTCGGGTATCTTTTGTCTGATAAGGCTAACACCTGCACTTATCAGAAAAAAAAGGACTGATAACTCGACAGCCAGAAACAGGAACATCTCTGCTGCGCTAGTAAACATAGAAATCAAGCTATTCATAAAACCTCCAATAAACTATATTTCTAGAATATTCGAATTGTATGTGTAAGAGCAACATATTTCTGGTATTATCGAAATATTACTGAATTGAGGAAGGCACCATGCAGCTAGAAGAAGTCGCCAAAGCTATGAAAGAGCTAGGCCATCCGACACGTTTGTTTATATTCAAACACCTTGTTAAAGCCGGTGAGCAAGGTTTACCTGTAGGCGATCTACAAAAACAACTTGCGATTCCTGCTTCAACACTGAGCCATCATATCTCCGCTCTAGTTTCTGTAGGACTGGTTAAACAAAATCGCGAAAGCCGCTCCTTAATCTGCGTTTCTCAATATGACAAGTTAGAGTCGATTATTGATTTTCTACGCGAAGAATGTTGCATCAACAGCCTAAAGAATTAAATTGAAGCATTCCATTGTTTTCATTTGATAAAGGAGCCACCCAATTATAGGCGGCTCTTTTGTAGGCTATTTCAGTCTTTTACCTGAATCATCAACGACTTTTTCACCGTCTTCCTTGGCGAAAGCTGCTTTCTGAGCATCTGGAAGGATATCCAGAACCACCTCGGAAGGACGACATAGTTTAGTACCTAGTGGAGTCACCACAATCGGACGGTTAATCAGGATCGGATGTTGCAACATAAAATCTATTAATTGATCGTCAGTAAATTTATCTTCTGCAAGACCCAGTTCCTCATACGGCTCGACGTTCTTACGCAGCAAAGCCCGGACGGAAATACCCATATCAGCAATGAGTTTGACCAGCTCATCACGTGAAGGTGGAGTTTCGAGGTAAAGAATCACGGTCGGCTCATTACCGCTGTTGCGGATCATCTCAAGCGTGTTACGCGACGTGCCGCAGGCTGGATTGTGATAAATGGTGATGTTGCTCATATCAGTATCTCATTACAAAGTGAAAGAGAGACGTAGCGCCAGCGCTGCCAGCGTTACAAACAGCACAGGCAGAGTCATGATAATCCCGGTGCGGAAATAGTATCCCCACGTGATGGTCATATTCTTCTGTGAAAGTACATGTAGCCAGAGCAGCGTTGCTAGGCTACCAATAGGTGTGATTTTCGGCCCCAGATCGCAGCCAATCACGTTGGCATAAATCATCGCCTCTTTGATGACGCCGGTTGCGGTACTGCCATCAATAGAAAGAGCGCCAACCAGCACGGTAGGCATGTTGTTCATGATGGAAGACAGGAAAGCCGTCAGGAAGCCAGTACCCAGCGTCGCGGCCCAGAGTCCTTTATCAGCCAGCACGTTCAGAACACCTGAAAGATATTCGGTTAGCCCTGCGTTGCGCAGACCGTAAACCACCAGGTACATCCCCAATGAGAAGATGACGATCTGCCAGGGTGCACCATGTAGCACTTTACCAGTGTTAATGGCATGGCCTCGTTTCGCCACTGCAAACAGAATTATCGCCCCAACCGCTGCAATCGCACTAACGGGAATACCGAGCGGCTCGAGGACGAAGAAACCAACAAGCAGGAGAATCAGAACTATCCAACCAGTGCGGAATGTAGCCGGATCTTTTATTGCTTCTGCTGGTTTCTTTAGGAGGGCCAGATCGTAAGTTGGCGGGATGTCCTTGCGGAAAAACAGATGCAGCATAATTAGTGTGGCAATAATGGCGGCGATATCGACCGGTACCATCACCGATGCATATTCGGTGAATCCCAGACCAAAGAAGTCCGCCGAAACAATATTCACCAGGTTCGACACGATAAGCGGCAGGCTGGCAGTATCGGCAATAAACCCGGCTGCCATGACGAATGCCAGCGTGGTACCTTTGCTGAATCCTAATGCCAGCAGCATAGCAATAACGATTGGTGTCAAAATAAGTGCCGCACCATCGTTGGCAAACAGTGCCGCCACCGCTGCTCCGAGCAGGACGATATAGGAAAAGAGCAAACGGCCACGACCGTTACCCCAGCGTGAAACATGCAATGCCGCCCATTCGAAAAAGCCTGATTCATCGAGCAGCAGGCTGATGATAATCACCGCAATAAAGGTCGCTGTCGCGTTCCAGACGATATTCCACACCACCGGAATATCGCCTATATGCACAACGCCAGAAATCAAAGCCAGGCCCGCGCCCAGCATTGCACTCCAGCCGATCCCTAATCCTTTCGGTTGCCAGATAACCAAGACAATGGTCAGGACAAAAATAGCGCCTGCCAGTAACATAGACCCTCCTGACAGGGCGGATCTGCCGCCCTGTATAAACAAAAAATTAACTCGCCAACTCTTTGAGTTTTTCAATACCTGTTGGCTCAGAAGCCAGTACCGGAACGAGCGCTATACGGTCAGCGTGCTGATTCTTAACAGCCTCAATCTGAGGCTGTTCCTGCTGAGCGCGCTGGCAAAGCAACGGAGAACGCGTATCCGCGATGGAAAGGCTGTTATTGATAATCCAGCCCCATGGATGAATCCCCGCTCTTTCAAGGTCAGCCTGTAGGCTTGCCGCTTCCAGTACCGGTGTGGTTTCAGGAAGCGTAACCAGCAGAACTTTGGTTCGTTCCGGGTCCTGAAGCTGCATCATTGGGGTAGTAAAATGACCTTTATCCCCCATTTTTTTGGCAATCTCTCGGTGGTAAGCCCCGGTAGCATCCAGCAACAACAGCGTGTGCCCAGTGGGAGCTGTATCCATGACAACAAACCGCTTACCTGCTTCACGAATCACTCGGGAAAAAGCCTGGAACACGGCAATTTCTTCAGTACAGGGAGAACGTAAATCTTCTTCCAATAGCCGTTTCCCTGCTTCGTCCAGATCTCTTCCCTTCGTCTCAAGAACATGCTGGCGATAGCGTTCGGTTTCATCGTGAGGGTTGATGCGGCTGACCTGCAGGTTTTTGAGGCTGCCGTTCAGCGTTGTACTCAGGTGCGCAGCGGGATCAGAGGTGGTGAGATGCACGTCATATCCCATGTCTGCCAGCCTTACGGCGATGGCAGCAGCCATCGTGGTTTTCCCTACGCCACCTTTGCCCATCAACATAATCAGGCCATGTTCACTGCGGGCGATATCATCGACCAGGCCAGAGAGCGATAAGTTTTCAGGCGTGTACAGGACGTTTGTCACCGGGAGCGGTAATGCATCAGAACGGGTATCCAGCAGCCCCTTCAACGCAGACACACCAACCATATTTACTGGCTGTAGTAATAAGGTATCTCTCGGTAGCTCAGATAAACCAGCAGGAAGATTTGCCAGTGCTTCCTGCTCCCGTTGCCATATCGCAGCCGCCAGCGCGTCATGTTCAGCTTCGGCTTTAGGCAGCACACCATTAATAACCAGGTACTGGTTTTTCAGGTCAATTGCGGTCAGTTCTTCATGGGTGCGGGCTACTTCCTGCAGCGTAGATTTTTGCAGTCGTGCAACCAGAACCAGGCGGGTACGTTCAGGATCGGATAACGCCTCTACTGCATGAGCATACTGCTCACGCTGCTTTTCCAGCCCAGCCATTGGGCCAAGACAGGAAGCACCATCTGGATTACTTTCAATGAAACTACTCCAGGCACCGGGTAGCTGGAGAAGGCGAATCGTGTGGCCCGTCGGCGCTGTATCAAAAATGATGTGATCGAAGCGGGTCAGCAGGGAAGCGTCTGTCAATAAGCCGGTGAACTCATCGAACGCCGCAATCTCAGTCGTACAGGCTCCTGAAAGCTGCTCGCTGATACTGTTAACAACGTCTTCAGGCAGAAGACCTTTGATAGGATCAACGATTCTGGAGCGGTATTGTTGGGCGGCTTCCTGAGGGTCAATCTCCAGAGCGGAAAGTCCAGGAACTGCTGTCACAGAGCAAATGGTGTTACCGATAGCCTGGTCGAATACCTGGCCGACATTGGAGGCTGGATCTGTACTGACCAGCAAAACCCGCTTACCTTGTTCGGCAAGGCGGATAGCCGTCGCGCAGGAAATGGACGTTTTTCCTACGCCTCCCTTGCCAGTAAAAAACAGGTAAGACGGGATATTCTCTAAGAATTTCATATGTCCTCCTGACATATTCAGCAACAGGAAGTATTACCACCACAGCAGCTGGTGGGAGCTAACCCTACCTTCTCCAGCGGAATACCGAACCAGCGAGCCAGCTCAGCGCGTTTTGGGTATCGCCCAGCCATCACCGTTTCACCGTCCAACAGCAGTAGTGGAAGCCCTTCTGCTCCAGATGCTTCGAGGAATACTTTCGCTTTCTCATTATGAACAAAGCTCATGGGCTGCTGCGCCAGGTTGTAACGTTCAACCTGTACGCCACGTCCTTTCAGCCACTGCACATCAGCAGAGAAATCAACCAGAACCTGATCGACATCTGAGCCACATACGCCGGTACTGCAGCACATTGCCGGGTCAAACACCGTTAACGTCTTCATTCTGAATACCTCACATTCGGAAAATCATATATGTTCAGGCAAATTTTTTAGATGCAAACAGCCTTACCGCTACCAGAGCAGTTTGCTGATGCCAGCTTACGGGCGATGGCCTGTACGTCGTCCTGTTGGCTTAACCAAGCCTGCTCAATTACCTGAGCAGCCCATGAAGGAATATGCGGAGATAAGCGGTAGTGAACCCACTTGCCCTGCTTGCGATCCAGCAATAGTCCACTTTCCCGGAGCATTGCCAGATGACGGGAGATCTTGGGCTGCGACTGATCCAGCGCCGTACAGAGATCGCACACGCATAGCTCTCCCATTTCTCTAAGCAGCAACACGATGCCCAGCCGAGTTTCATCGGAAAGGTTTTTGAAGAGTTGTAGAGAAGTTAGTTCAGCCATTTTAGTCTCCTGAATTATCTCCGTAGTTTCCTGCAATAGTTGAGTGTCGTCAAGCATCACATTCGAAAATTCAAATATGATGGCTATGTGGTTTTAATATCAGATTTACTGATTGTTCATTATTCAATTTGTTAATCCTGCCGCTTTTCGACGCCTGTATTCATCTATCAGTAATTGTGCTGGCGTTGGTCCTGCCGGATGGCGCGGCGCTTCCAGTTGACGTCGAATTGGTGGGACACTTAGTCCATTACCAACATGCTTCGACCAGTTCGTGAGTAACTTTTCTGCCAGTCGTTTCAGCTCCCCCTCTGTCATTTGTCGTTCTACGCCCGTTCTGCGCATTTCGATGCAGATGTGATACAGCACGGGCTGAGGCCATGGATATTTATCGCTACCTGAATACCGATATGACTCATTGCGCCAGCGCCGGTATTCCGTCATAACCTGCTCCGATGTCAGTCCGAATGGATTCGCTCCACTCTCTGAAACCAGAGAAACAAACTCAGCCAGATCAGGCGGCCATGTATTTCCCATCGCACAGCGCTCCATGCACTGCTGACAGACCAGCCGAATTTGGGGTTCAGTCATCGAACCTATCTGGGTTATCCAGATAGGCGAAGGCTCCGCCCCGTTCTTCTGGGTCCATCGGTTCGAATACACCTCCCCCATGACCTGCCACAGTCGCCAGGCTGTTTCCGTCGCCATCAAGTCCATTCCTGCGGCGCCACTCTGCGTGTGCTGACTGAATTTGCTGAACTGCCCGGGATGCTGTTGGTTCGGATCCTGCTCCCACATGACTGTTACCTCCGGTTTCTGGTTTTACCTGCGTTCTCACCCGGGTTACATGTCGGGCAAATTTTTGTTCCCACTGGATTTGTGTAAAAACTTTCCCTTCCGACTCCCAATACGCGGTGAATTCTGCGAGTTCAGTCAGAAGGTAATCTGGTTCAGGCAGGGAGATACCCCACGATGCGGCGCGCTGTCGGAAGTCTCTGGAGGGAAGCCAGCTATCTGTCATGCTGAATTTCCCAATCGGTTCATCAACACCGTCCAGGTATCGGGGCATGGCCGGGGATGGCAGTTCATCCCCATTCGGATTTTTCATCGCGCCCGCGTTAAGAGAGGGGTTTAAGATCTGTTTACTGCTAACTGCTTTCTGGATACCTGATGGCAAAGGTTTAGCCAAAGACTTAGCCTTATCCTTAGGCAAAGCGAAAGCCTTATCAAAAGCCGTCCCCATAGCGTCAGAAACCCCGTAGCAGGCGGCTTTGAGAGCTTCATATGCTTTATCTTTCAATGAACATTCAGGCAGTAATTCAAACGATCTTGCCCATGATTTGATCACGTTCACTGATGCTGGAGGGTTATGTTTCACCGCGTTAGGCAACCAAAAAACTCTGGCTTTAAGATCGGCTTCCACCATACCTAACGCTATGGCTTCGCCTAAGGCTAAGTCGAAGGCTTCGACATCCCAGTTTAATTCTTCAGCCATAGCCGCCCTTCCCGCCTTATACAGCCCGGGAATAATCCCTGTGAATGGACCCGTAAGCAGGTAAATAAACAGACTCTGCCCACTTGGCGGGAGTGGTGATAAGGCTCGAAACTTAGGATCATCCCACATGGTGATCTTCACCTTACGGTAAGGCTCGTTACTAGCCTTACTCTTAGGCATGGCCTTAGCCAAAGGATTAGGCATACTTCACCCCGCGAGTTGCAGTAATAATGGTCATTGGTCAAAACTCGATTAAAACAATTGCGGCGCTACGGCGCTTATACTCGCCAGTAATGGTCCAGCCGCGTCAGCAGGTAACATGTTGAACAATGCGATTGCCGCCTCACGAATCTCCTTCTCGAGCTTTTGTAATGGCGCGCCAATTAATTTCGCATGGTGTGCCTCACTGCACTCTTTAATAGCGTTCGCCACCAGCTCTGCTTCTGTGCTCGCATTACTTAACCCGTACTTTCTGGCGATCTGAACTGGCATAGCAGCAATAATTGAACCTGACAGCTGCATAACGTAAGCCGTGTACTTTTCCGAACCGCCCTCGTTTTTCAGATATCGGAATAAATTCTGTTTATTAACAGCAATTCCGCGGCCATCTGCTTTGGCCCACTCTTCAGCCACCAGCTGAGCGATCCGTTCCTGTGCCTGTCCTGGTAATGTCGATTCCCATTCACGAACGGCAGCCAATATGGCACGGTGCTGGATACTGTCACGTCGATGGGGTTTAAATTGATTTTGCGATTTCACCGCAGCGGCTACTCGTGGTTTATTATGGGTATAAGCTACTGATTGCATCTTTCAGACCTCGCTTTGTGGCGGAAATACACTATCAAGAGAGCAGGTGCACCCTAACTCGTTAAGTTTCTCCACAATCAATCTGCATTCCGGTAGGCCAGGCTGACGTGTTCCATTCTCATAATTTGAGAGCCTTGACTGACGCCACCCGAATAATTTGGCTAATTGCTCTTGAGTTAAACCGAGCGCTTGCCGTTCTTTAGCGATGTTGTTCATCTTGTCCTCACATATAGTGTTTAGCTGAATTAAACACACAATGTGTTAGATAGTCAAGACGAAACGTTCTTTGAGCGTTAACACGTAACGTGGTAAAAATCAGTAATGAATATAAACACTGCAATTGCCGCCAGACTGAAGCAGCTACGCGAACAGAAAAATATGTCGCAATCTAAACTCGCAGAGTTATGTGGGTGGGCTCAGTCACGCATCGGGAACTATGAAGCAGGTCGCCGCAATGTGGGCGTTGACGACGCTATAACGATATCTAAAGCTCTCGGCATCAGCCCGGCTGAGCTAATGTTTGGTAATGATCACGCCGAATCATGGTTAACGCCAAAACATCGTAAGTTGATTACTCTTTTTGACCAGTTGCCGGAGTCCGAACAAGACAGAATGATCGATACCTTTCAATTGCGGCTGAAAGAAATTGATGAGTATGTCGAGAAGTACCTTCGGGGACGATTAAAGCCAACTGACGACTAAGCTACAATTTTTAACAATCTAACCAGCCTACTTGGCTGGTTTTTTTATGCCTTTCACCATCCCTTTTCCCATATCGTTATCATCGACACCAGCTTAAACACACGTTGTGTTGACTTTTAAACACATTTGGAGTTTAAATATAAACACAGTTTGAAAAACGTCATCGAGGCAGGACGCCCACGAAGTAGCTGCCGGCGGCATACGAATCACCGGATGAGATGACTAGTATTAACACGCAGCAGGTTCAACGTTCCGCCAGCCTGGCGACAAGGGCAACGCAAGAGGATAAATCCATGATCGATTTCGCACGTAAACCAGTGCGGTGTCAGGCCGTACATCTAAATCGCATTGAAGTAATCATTCGACTGATTTGCTACACGCTTGCCCAGAAGGGCGACCCGTCTGCCGACCAACAGACTGCAGTTCGTTCATAACGAGTTTGACCAATGGCTGTTGCCAGCCTCATGCCCGGTGCACAGGGCATTGTGATGGTAATACCACCATCGTAACCAAACAGGAGACGAAGACCTGTTCTGGTTAAATTGGAAAAGTGTTCTTTGCCCGTCCCGTGGCGGGCTTTTTTCCGGAGGTTTTTATGTCAGCTAACGATCTGGCATTGCGCTTCAGCAGCGCACCAGCCGAGGCATTAATCGGGGTTTTGCCTGTTCTGGAAGTAAAAGAAGCATTACGTGAAGAAGTTGAAAGTGATGTGATGGATGAAATCTGGACTGAGCACAACTTTGAAATGGAAGCGATGGGTGAACAAGTTGATGAAACAGCCAGGCTCGCTCGTAAGTTTGAATGTGCGGCTGAAGCTCTTGGAACGGCGATCAAACTTGCTCTGACTCTCCCACATAATGAGGCAATGCAGGTTCTGAATGACGCCTTAAACGATAACCCGGGATACGGTCGCGAACCGGCAAAGGATGCATGATGGAGTTTGGAATGAAACGCGTGGTGGCTTCTGTTCAGGTCGTTGCCATCCTCAACAGGATTTACAACGGCAGTCCGGTTTCCATCGCATCTATCAGTAAAGAATCAAAGCTGTCTGTGTCTTACCTCGAGCAGATTTTCTCGAAGCTGCGCAGCAGTGAAATCGTCACCAGCCAGCGTGGCGCTGGTGGCGGGTACCACCTTAGCAAAGCAAACCCCAGCGTGGCTGACGTCGTTCGCGCCGTTACTCACACGCCTGATTCATTTGAGCCCGTGCTGAATGCTCTGGAGTGGGTCCCCGTCGCACAGCTGGCGCAGGGAAAATCCCCTACCCCATAAAGCACAAAACCCGCGCAAGGCGGGTTAAGTACCCGGTCAGCCGACCAAAGCTTTCCGGAACGAGTTTTGACCAATAACCACTACCTTAGGCGGCGATCATCAGCTGCCGGGTATCTTACAATCCTATGGAGCCCGAACGCAATGTTAACGTATGCGTATCTTATTAAAGCCAAAGCAAAAGCAACTGAGGCAAAAAACCTGTTTTGCTGGTTCTCTGCGAAATCAGATTCCCGTGCAGAACGCGAAATCCTCAATATTCTCGAAGACAATGATATTGCCGTCGGTCGTGGCGCCGACTATCAATTACCTGTCCGCACCAACTGGTTTGTTGTTGACGATCTTCCTGAGGAAAGCAAACTTGATGACACATGGTGCGATCGTTACGAACTGGCAGAAGACCAGCAAACGTGGCAACTGAAACAGAAGCCTGATAATGAGAATCAGGAGACTTCCTGTCAGCAAAAACCTGAAACTTCCAGCGACAATGTACCCAACAGCGATGCGCCAGCATTGCTCCGCCCCATATCTCGCCTGCGCCTGTCTCAGCGACTGATTGCGCACCTGGTCAATGACACTGAAGAGAAGGAAATCAGTGAAGCGCAGCACATCCAGATCGGGCAAATGGAACTGGACGAAAATGATCTCTATGTACAAAACCTGTTACTGGCCGTTGCGAATGTTCCAGCAGTGAAAGAGCTTTCTGCTCATGTTGAGTGGAACCTGGCAAACGCAATAAAAGAAGTCTTCGACCGTGAACAGGTCTATACCGTTGCTTCATTTGAGCAATTTATTACCGAATGGATTGAAGAACCAGAAGCACGGGCTCTTATAGTTCAGGAGTGGGTTAACGATAATAAAGCAAGAATTGTAGGTGATGAACTCCCCGTTCCGCCTGTAACGCCAGAACTCATTACCGTTGCGACTCTGCCGCTACGCCAGCGCCTTTTAGCTCAGTTTATTTCTGAAGAATATGCTTACCATATTGATACTGAGCAGAAGAAAACCATTCAGGAACTCGAGCTGGATGTGGATAACAGCTATGTGCAGAACCTGCTGCTTGCCGCCGAGAATGTAGAACCATTCAGGAAAGCGCCAGAGATCGATATCTGGAAGATTGTCAGCGCGCTGAAAACCGTTTTTCCGGTTGATGGAAAACGGGTTGATCTGGTCACCTTTATCCAGTTCTTTAAGGCCTGGTTCAATACTGAGGACATTGACCGTGGGCTGCTGATTAAAGAGTGGTGTAAAGGCAATCGTGTGTCGGAGATTCAGCGCACTGACTCCGGAACCAACGCTGGTGGTGGCAATAAGACCGATCGCAACCCGGAACTTGTCCACACGCTGGACACTCTGGATATTGATATTGCGCTGGCCACACTTCCAATGGATTTCAACATCTACGATATCCCTGGTGGCGTTTTCCGTCGTGCAAAAGATATCATTGCTAAAAACGAAAGCCCGTTCAAAGAGTGGTCCGCCGCCCTGCGCAAACGCGCTGGCATCCTGGATTATTCCCGTGCCGCTATTTTCGCGCTTATTCGTAGTGCAGAAGAAAACACTCACCATTTCCCGGAACTGCTGAGCCGTTACATCAACAAAAACCTGACTGAAACCGACCACCAGCACCCAACTGAAGAAACCCTGGCGGCAGCCGGTCACGTACCAAAAAAAAGCTGGGAAAACGAGATTAAAGAGAAATCCACAGCTGAACAGAAGGCAACAGCCGAACAACCAGAAATCGCCAACATGGGCAACGGTGTTTTCTCCATTGATGGCCTGATGGGTAACCAGCCGGCGCCAGCGCTTTCTGTCGTAGACCAGGTACGCCAGCGCGCCGTCGAAGAAAAATTACATCAAGCCAATACCAAGGAAACCACCAGCGATGTGCAGATGGAAAAAACTGACAACAGCGAAATCAAAGCCAATCCTGATGTGCCTCAGGGCGAGGCAGCAGCTTTGCCAGTTGAAAGCACTGATGCAACTGGTGAGCCTCCAGCTTCCCTGAATAATGAACCCGTTCACCATATAGATACGGATCACCTGAACGCTTTTTATACTCACCTGATGGTTGATTTGGAAACTATGGGCAGCGGTCCTGATGCACCAATAGTCTCTATCGGCGCCGTATATTTTGATCCTTCAACTGGTAACACTGGTGCCGAATTTTACCAGGTTGTCAGTCTTGAATCATCGATGTTGTTTGGCATGAAACCGGATGCGTCAACAATTCAGTGGTGGTTGAAACAATCATCTGAAGCCCGTTCTGCAATTCTGGTTGATGAGGCCATGGGGCTGCGTGAAACCCTTGAACTACTGGCTGACTTTATTGCTGAAAATGCTGCTAACGGTAGTCACACTGTTCAGCTGTGGGGTAATGGATGCTCGTTTGATAACGTCATTCTCCGCCGCGCATATGCATTAACGGAAACTCCCTTCGCTGTTCCGTTCTGGAATGACAGGGACGTAAGGACCATGGTTGAACTGGGTAAATCCGTCGGTATAAATCCACGCTTCGACATCCCGTTTGAAGGCGACATGCACAATGCGCTTTCTGACGCCCGACACCAAGTCAAATACGTCTCTGCAATCTGGCAACGCCTGACAAAAAACTGATTTTAGGTTTTCACTTACAGCCAGTTGCAGCATGTACTGTTGTGGCTGGCGGCATCGGAGTTATGTATGTCGCAACTCATTTTCAGCGAAGAGTGGATGGTTGAAGCGCGACTAACAGAAAAGACCGGCTTGTCGGAAAGACAAATTAAAAGTTATCGGTTGAATTTGTGGATCGAAGGCGTGCATTTCAAACATCTGACAGCTCTCGGGGAAACTGACAATTCTAAAGGTATGCTTTGGTACAACTATCCAAAGATTAACCAATTAGTACAGGAAGCATGATGGACTTTCCAACCGGCGTTGAGCTGCATAATGGAAAAATACGGATCACATTTACCTATCGCGGCAAACGTTGCCGCGAAGTCCTTCGGGGCTGGACGGTGAACAGCAGCAACATCAAAAAAGCTGGAAATCTTCGCGCGCTCATAACAAGTGAAATACAGCTCGGTAAGTTCGACTATGCGGAACGTTTCCCGGAATCCAAGGCGCTTAAGAAGTTCATCACAACCAAAAAAATCACCACGTTTAAAGAACTGAGTGATTTTTTTACAGACACCAAAGCCTTAGAGGTATCTGGTGCAACACTGCTATCGCTTACTTCGGTCGTAAATACGTTACTGCGTGTAATCGGAGAAAATACCCGTCTGGTAGATATTGAGCATGCCGACATTTTGCATTACCGAAAGGAGTTATTGACCGGGACAATTATTAACCCGGCAATGCCGAATCTGGCCAGGCAGGGCCGCGCGCCCTCAACAGTCAATAAACAGATGGCAGTTTTATCAGAAATGCTTAAGCTCGCAAACCGAAGCCAGTTTATATTGCATGCTCCTTATGAAGGAGTGTCGCGACTCAAGTTATCTAAAAATGATCCCGACCCACTTTTACTTCATGAGTACCAGGCACTGATAGCCGTCCTTCCCCGTAGCCAGGCATTAATCATCATTGTTGCCGTTCATACGGGGATGAGGCCGGGCGAGATATGCGCCCTGGCATGGGAAGACATTGATTTGGTAAAAGGTGAAATCCACGTATCCAGAAGTTTGACGAATAAGCGAGTATTTGTACCCCCTAAGACAGATGCCGGAATAAGGACGATAACGTTGCTTAAACCTGCTCTGGATGCACTGAAGGAACAATACGAAGTCACCGGCGCTAATCCGAAGCAAGAAATTCGATTTCACCATCGGGAGATCGGAAAAACTGAGCAGCAATATCTTCGCTTCGTTTTTTCACCGACAGCATATTCGTCAAAAAAAGGCAGTTACTTCTCCAAGAACTCGATTGCCTATGGCTGGAAGAGAGGCACTAAACTTGCAAATATCCGCGAAAGGAATCCTTATCAGTCACGGCATACCTACGCATGCTGGACGTTGATGGCCGGAGCGAACCCGTCATTCATAGCAAGTCAGATGGGACATGAAGATGCGCGCATGGTGTACGAGGTTTACTCCAAGTGGATTGGCGACATGAACCAGGATCAGGTCAACATGCTGAACAATCAGATGCCAACAGCACTGCCCCCAGGACGCCCCCACGGGCAGGGGAGCATGAGAAAAGTTATTTAATTTCATAGCGCTGCTTTCAATCCACATAATCAGCGTTAAACTATTTATACCGTTATTTTAGGGAGAAACGATGATGCGCGTACTGGTTGTCGAGGATAATGCTTTATTACGCCACCACCTCAAGGTTCAGTTACAGGATTTAGGGCATCAGGTGGATGATGCAGAAGATGCGAAGGAAGCGGACTATTATCTGAATGAACATCTGCCGGATATCGCGATCGTTGATTTAGGACTCCCCGATGAAGACGGTTTGTCATTGATCCGCCGTTGGCGCAGCAATGAGGTTTCGTTGCCGATTCTGGTGTTAACCGCGCGTGAAGGCTGGCAGGACAAGGTGGAAGTACTCAGCGCCGGAGCCGACGATTACGTCACAAAACCGTTTCATATCGAAGAGGTGGCTGCGCGCATGCAGGCACTGATGCGTCGCAACAGCGGTCTGGCATCGCAGATTATCTCTCTTCCTCCTTTCCAGGTGGACCTCTCTCGGCGCGAGTTATCCGTCAATGATGAAGTTATCAAGCTCACGGCGTTCGAATACACCATTATGGAAACACTTATCCGTAATAACGGCAAAGTGGTCAGTAAAGATTCGCTCATGTTACAGCTTTACCCGGATGCCGAGCTACGTGAAAGCCACACCATTGATGTTCTGATGGGGCGTCTGCGTAAAAAAATACAGGCGCAATACCCGAATGATGTCATCACCACCGTGCGTGGCCAGGGATATCTTTTTGAACTGCGCTAATGAATAAATTATTGCGTCATTTTTTCCCGTTATCACTGCGGTTGCGCTTTTTACTGGCAACCGCAGGCGTGGTATTGGTGCTTTCGCTGGCCTACGGCATGGTTGCCCTGGTGGGCTACAGCGTCAGCTTTGATAAAACAACGTTCCGCCTGCTGCGGGGCGAAAGTAACCTGTTCTATACCCTGGCAAAATGGGAGAACGGTAAGATAAACGTCGAGCTGCCCGAGAATCTCGATATGCAAAGCCCAACAATGTCGCTGATCTATAACGAAGACGGTGAGTTGTTGTGGGCGCAGCGCAATGTTCCCTGGCTGACGCACAGTATCCAACCGGAATGGCTAAAAGCGAACGGTTTTCATGAGATTGAAGCCAATGTAGATGCCACCAGCACCTTACTGGGCGAAGATCATTCCGCTCAGCAGCAGCTAAAAGAAGTCAGGGAAGACGACGACGATGCCGAAATGACCCACTCGGTCGCCGTGAACGTCTACCCCGCCACTGCCAGAATGCCACAGTTGACCATTGTGGTTGTCGATACCATTCCTGTTGAGCTAAAGCGCTCGTATATGGTATGGAGTTGGTTTATTTATGTGCTGGTCGCCAATCTGTTGCTGGTCATTCCGCTGTTATGGGTAGCCGCCTGGTGGAGTCTGCGGCCTATTGAATCGCTGGCGCGTGAAGTCCGTGAGCTTGAGGAACATCATCGAGAGATGCTAAACCCCGCCACTACGCGCGAACTGACTAGCCTGGTCCGCAATCTTAATCGACTTTTAAAAAGCGAACGCGAGCGCTACGACAAATACCGTACGACGTTAACAGACCTCACCCACAGCCTGAAAACACCGCTGGCGGTATTACAGAGTACGCTCCGCTCGATGCGTAATGAAAAAATGAACGTGAGCGACGCGGAACCCATTATGCTGGAACAAATCAGCCGTATTTCCCAGCAGATTGGCTATTACCTGCATCGCGCCAGCATGCGTGGCAGCAGCGTGCTGCTTAGCCGCGAACTGCATCCGGTCGCGCCGTTGCTGGATAAACTCACCTCGGCGCTAAATAAGGTGTATCAGCGTAAAGGCGTCAACATAAATCTCGATATCTCACCCGAAATCAGTTTTGTGGGCGAACAGAACGATTTTGTCGAAGTGATGGGCAACGTGCTGGATAACGCATGTAAATATTGTCTGGAGTTTGTCGAGATTTCAGCGCATCTGTCCGAGGATCAGCTACACATTCTGGTTGAAGATGATGGTCCTGGTATTCCGCAAAGCAAACGGGAAGTGGTGTTTGACCGTGGACAGCGTGTCGATACGCTACGACCAGGGCAAGGCGTTGGACTGGCGGTGGCGCGAGAAATCACCGAACAGTATGACGGGCAGATTATTGCAGGCGATAGCCTGCTGGGTGGCGCGCGCATGGAAGTTATTTTTGGCCGCCAGCAGCCGGGGCAGATAGACGAGTAATCGCCGCATGTAATAAATATGTACTGATTTCCCGCTTGCGGTTAAGTATCCGTTATAATCGGTTGCAGATACCAGCCTGCGGGATGCTCATTATGGAATACCAACTCACACTTAACTGGCCCGATTTTCTTGAACGCCACTGGCAGAAACGCCCGGTGGTCTTAAAACGCGGGTTTAACAACTTTATTGATCCACTCTCTCCTGACGAACTGGCTGGACTGGCAATGGAAAGCGAAGTCGACAGCCGACTCGTCAGCCACCAGGACGGTAAATGGCAGGTTAGCCACGGTCCGTTCGAAAGCTATGATCATCTCGGCGAGAACAACTGGTCGCTGCTGGTACAGGCGGTCAATCACTGGCATGAGCCAACCGCCGCGCTGATGCGCCCGTTTCGCGAACTGCCGGACTGGCGGATTGACGATCTGATGATCTCCTTCTCCGTACCCGGCGGCGGCGTTGGCCCACATCTTGATCAGTACGATGTGTTTATCATTCAGGGAACCGGGCGACGTCGCTGGCGCGTGGGCGAAAAACTGCAGTTGAAGCAGCACTGCCCTCATCCGGACCTGCTGCAGGTCGCCCCGTTTGAAGCCATCATCGATGAAGAGCTGGAACCCGGCGATATCTTGTACATTCCACCAGGATTCCCGCACGAAGGCTATGCGCTGGAAAACGCCATGAACTATTCGGTCGGTTTCCGCGCGCCAAATACCCGCGAACTGATCAGCGGCTTCGCCGATTACGTTTTGCAACGTGAGCTGGGCAGCACGTATTACAGCGATCCTGACCTGCCGCCGCGCGATCATCCGGCTGACGTTCTGCCGCAGGAAATGGACAAGCTGCGTGAAATGATGCTTGGACTGATTAATCAGCCGGAACATTTCCAGCAGTGGTTTGGCGAGTTTATTTCTCAGTCTCGTCATGAGCTGGATATTGCTCCACCGGAGCCGCCGTATCAGCCAGACGAAATTTACGATGCCCTGAAGCAAGGGGATGTGTTAGTGCGTCTGGGCGGATTGCGCGTATTGCGCATCGGCGATGACGTCTACGCCAACGGTGAGAAAATTGATTCACCGCATCGCCCTGCCCTGGAAGCGCTTGCCAGCCATATTGTTCTGACGGCCGAGAACTTTGAGGATGCGCTGGAAGATCCGTCTTTCCTTGCCATGCTTGCCGCACTGGTAAACAGCGGATACTGGTTCTTCGAAGGATAATACGAACGGTGCCTGATGCGACGCTAGCGCGCCCTATCAGGCCTTCTGGAGTGAAATACTGTAGGCCGGATAAGCGAAGCGCTATCCGGCATCTATCGATAAATTTACTGCTGCTTTGCGGTTAACTCCGCAATACGTACAATCACCCGCACCGCTTTTTCCATTCCTTCCAGAGTTACAAACTCATGTTTACCATGATAGTTGTAGCCTCCGGTAAACAGATTCGGACACGGTAACCCCATAAACGACAGCTGCGCGCCGTCGGTGCCGCCACGAATAGGTTTCAGCACCGGCTCAATATCGCAATCGCGCATCGCCTTCTGGGCGATATCCAGCACATGCGGATGCTCAATCACTTTTTCGCGCATATTGTAGTAGCTGTCTTCAATCACCAGTTCGATATAGCAATCCGGGTGTAACCCTTTGCCGACCTTTTTGGCGATCTCCATGATCTTGCGTTTGCGCGCTTCAAACTGCTTGCGGTCAAAATCACGGATGATGTAGTGCATATCCGCCCGATCGACCGTCCCTTTCATGCTCGCCAGATGATAAAAGCCTTCGTAGCCTTCCGTCGTTTCCGGGCTTTCGTCTGCCGGAACCTCAGCATGAATACGAGCAGCCAGCGACAGCGCATTCACCATCACCCCTTTTGCGGTACCGGGATGGACATTGTTGCCAACAATTTTGATATTAACCGACGCGGCGTTGAAGTTTTCAAATTCCAGCTCTCCCACGCCACCGCCGTCAACGGTATAGGCCCACTGCGCATCAAATGCCGCAACGTCAAAATGCTTCGCCCCTTTACCAACCTCTTCGTCCGGCGTAAAGGCCACGCGGATATCACCGTGCGGAATATCTTTTTGGATGAGCACCGCCAGCGCGGTCATGATTTCCGCCACGCCTGCTTTATCATCCGCACCCAGCAACGTTTTACCGTCTGTGGTGATCAGCGTCTGACCCAGAAGTTGATGCAGCACCGGGAACATCACCGGCGACAGAACTTCATCACCAATGCCTAACGCAATATCGCCGCCGCGATAGTTTTCAACGATTTGCGGATTAACGTTTTTACCGCTGAAATCCGGTGAGGTATCCACATGGGAAATAAAGCCGATCGCGGGAATATTGCCAGCAACGTTAGCGGGCAACGTGGCCATCAGCGTCCCCTTTTCGCTCAGTGAAATGTTAATCAGCCCCATCTCTTCGAGCTGTTGTTTGAGCAGTTGTAATAACTTCCACTGTCCTTCGGTGCTGGGTACCTGCCGCACGCCCGATTTTGATTGGGTGTCCAGCGACACGTAGTGTAAAAAACGCTCAAGTAGTTTATCCATGCAGTCACCCTCACTTTTTGTGACAACATTATCAATAAGCAACAAAAGACAAATATTGCGTCAGGTCACTTTTATCCCCGCAAGTGAGAATATTTCGCCCTGACATCCCCTCTGACTATAGGGCTAAGTCAGTAATTCGCAACAAGGATTGGCGATTACCATGGTTTGCCGTAGAATAACGGCCCTCATTAAGAGTCATCAAGGTGGTTAACCACGAACCCCGCAGCGGTCAGCCATCCGTTGCGTTTACATGGGACAGAGTAAAAAATTGAATAAACAACCGCGTTCGCTTTCTCCACTGGTGCAATTAGCGGGAATTCGCAAAAGTTTCGATGGCAAAGAGGTGATTTCCAGCCTGGATTTGACCATCAATAATGGCGAGTTTCTCACGCTGCTTGGCCCCTCTGGCTGCGGTAAAACAACCGTTCTTCGCCTGATTGCCGGTCTGGAAACGGTTGATTCCGGTCATATCATGTTGGACAACCAGGACATCACTCACGTTCCTGCGGAAAACCGCTACGTGAACACCGTCTTCCAAAGCTATGCGTTATTTCCCCACATGTCCGTATTTGAGAATGTGGCCTTTGGCTTACGCATGCAAAAAACGCCCGCAGCCGACATTACCCCGCGCGTTACCGAAGCTCTGCGCATGGTGCAGCTGGAAGAGTTCGCCCAGCGAAAACCGCATCAACTCTCCGGTGGACAGCAGCAGCGCGTAGCGATTGCCCGAGCGGTGGTCAATAAACCCCGTTTACTCCTGTTAGACGAATCTCTCTCTGCGCTGGACTACAAACTGCGCAAGCAGATGCAGAACGAACTGAAAGCGCTGCAACGTAAGCTTGGTATCACCTTTGTCTTTGTCACTCACGATCAGGAAGAGGCGCTGACCATGTCAGACCGTATCGTGGTGATGCGCGATGGCAAGATTGAGCAGGACGGTACGCCGCGCGAAATCTACGAAGAGCCGAAAAATCTGTTCGTCGCCGGGTTTATCGGTGAGATCAATATGTTTAATGCGACGGTGATAGAACGTCTGGACGAACAGCGCGTTCGTGCTAACGTTGAAGGTCGCGAGTGCAATATTTATGTCAACTTCGCGGTGATTCCCGGGCAGAAGCTGCACGTCCTGTTACGCCCTGAAGATCTGCGCGTTGATGAAATCAACGACGACAATCATATCGAAGGCCTGATCGGCTACGTGCGTGAACGCAACTACAAGGGCATGACGCTGGAGTCGGTTGTGGAACTGGAAAATGGCAAGATGGTGATGGTCAGTGAATTCTTCAACGAAGACGATCCTGACTTTGACCACTCTCTCGACCAGAAAATGGCGATTAACTGGGTAGAAAGCTGGGAGGTCGTACTGGCTGATGAAGAACACAAGTAAATTCCAGAGTGTGGTGATCGTCACCATTGTCGGTTGGCTTGTGTTATTTGTCTTTCTGCCCAACCTGATGATCATCGGCACCAGCTTTTTGACCCGCGACGACGCTAATTTCGTCAAAATGGTCTTTACGCTGGAAAACTATACACGCCTGCTCGATCCGCTCTATTTTGAGGTATTGGTTCACTCCCTCAATATGGCGCTGATTGCCACGCTCGCCTGTCTGGTGCTCGGCTATCCGTTTGCCTGGTTTTTGGTGAAACTGCCAGAAAAAGTGCGTCCATTGCTGCTGTTCCTGCTGATTGTTCCGTTCTGGACCAACTCGCTTATTCGCATCTACGGACTCAAAATATTCCTCAGTACCAAGGGCTACCTCAACGAATTTCTGTTGTGGCTCGGCGTTATCGATACCCCCATTCGCATCATGTTTACCCCCAGCGCGGTGATTATCGGCCTGGTGTACATCCTGCTGCCGTTTATGGTGATGCCGCTCTATTCCAGCATTGAAAAGCTCGATAAACCGCTGCTGGAAGCCGCGCGCGATTTGGGTGCCAGTAAACTTCAGACCTTCACCCGTATCATTATTCCGTTAACGATGCCGGGAATTATCGCCGGATGCCTGCTGGTTATGCTGCCCGCAATGGGGCTGTTTTACGTTTCCGATTTAATGGGCGGGGCGAAAAACCTGCTGATTGGCAACGTGATTAAAGTTCAGTTCCTGAACATCCGCGATTGGCCGTTCGGTGCTGCCACCAGCATTACGCTGACCATCGTCATGGGTCTGATGCTGCTGATCTACTGGCGCGCCTCCCGCTTGCTGAACAAGAAGGTTAGCGACATTGATAGTTAACCGCTATTACTCAAAAAGTTAAAATAATCATGGCATGCAGTTTACCCTCAAGTAAACTGCATGCCAGGTCAGGAACGGGGATAAGATTTGTAAAATCAGAAAGGAATTGTAAACCCGCCAAAATATGCCGTCATGATACGCATGAATTTATTATCGATATTCAAGAAATTGTCTTCTGGATTCATCATCTTCAAGGTACTCAAATGAGAGAAGGCGAATTTTGGTAAGGTTATAAAACCACTCGCAATCGTTTCGTTGAATAATTTCGCCAGGCTTGAAACATATTCCTGATGCTTCCCGGATAATCGCATATTTACCATTATTAAACCTGGCCCTGTGGATACAGAAAGATTGACCAACCTGCCCATGACAGCTGTTCGAAAGGATATGTCCTTCAATAAAAATAGATTTTTTAGATTTCATCATCATATCCTCTCAAACTACAGTACAGGAGCAATATTGTCATTTCCCAACATCACTCACGTTAGGTGGCAGAAGCCGATCAGCCGCCGATACACCAGCATTCTGATGGTCTGAACAACAGCCCGCAGGCAGGGCACTCCAGAACCGCATCTTTTCTTAGTTTACCTGCTTTCTGATCGGCTCTGTATGCGCATACCGGGCAGGCAACATGCACCGGTCTTTCTTTAAAGTGCCTGAGTCCTTTTGTATAAGACATAAATAATTCTCTGAGGAACACAGTAATTATTATACGCCTTAATATAAAAATAACTGGCTTAAGTTATGTTAATTTATGATTAAATCAGGAGATCAGATATTGAAAATTAAACGTCTGATTTATGATATAATACCCTTCCGTGAGAAATTTATCATGAAATCAGAAGACACCCTTGACTGGTACCCGGCCCAATTGCCACCAGTGAAAATTATTCTTGGCGAAGCCGTGCTGGCAGTGGGCAAACAGGGCCGACCTATTAATACCCGAACTTTGCTGGAATACCTTCAGGTCATGCAGGACAAGCAAAAAAAACGAGATGACAAAATCGCCATGCAGACAGCGATTGAGGTTCTCAGGGATAATCAGCGCATTAACGGCAGACGTTAATGCGCGTCCGGACTCAGTGTCAGTTCTGAATAATCTCAACCGTATGGTTTTGTCCATCATCCCGCAGCGGTATTCTGTCATCAGGGAGGAGAACACCATCCAGTGTAACGCGATATTCTGCATCGCCGCGTGAGACACTAATCTGATAATGGCTTTCGCCATATTGATAAGCCATAGAAAAAGACGGCCACCCATCCGGCAACCGGGCATGAACCGTAAGGTCAGCACCGGAACGTTTTATCCCCAGTAATTCCTCGGTAAGTAAACGCCAGGCCCAGCCTGATGAACCGGTATACCAGCTCCATCCGGCACGTCCGATATGGGGAGCGACGCTGTAGACATCAGCGCTCATGACATAAGGCTCGGCTTTATAGATCCCGACGGAGTTCACATTCAGAGTATGATTTATCGGACTGAGCATGGACCAGAGTTGCCAGGCACGATCGGCATTCCCCATTCGGGCAAATGCCATCACAGCCCAGATAGCGCCATGTGTATACTGCCCTCCGTTTTCCCGCACACCAGGCAGGTAGCCCTGTATGTAACCCGGATTTGGACCGTGCCCATCGAAAGGCGGCGTCAATAGTTTTATCAGTCCCCCCTCGCTATCCACAAGGTGCTTATCCAGCGCCTGCATGGCCTTTGCGCACCGTCCCGGGCTAGCGGCCCCGGACAATACTGACCAGCTCTGGGCAATCGCATCGATCCGGCAGTCCTGTGAGGCTTTCGACCCCAAGGGAGTACCATCGTCAAAATATCCACGCCGGTACCATTCGCCATCCCAGGCGTGGGCTTCGAGATTGCTTTGCAGGCGCACAGCCTGTGAACGGCACATTGAGGCGACACTTTCATCCAGCCTGCGATCAGCCAGCGCCGCAAACCGCTGCAAAATGTCGAACAGGAAGAAGCCCAGCCAGACGCTTTCACCCTTGCCGTCGATCCCCACCCGGTTCATGCCGTCATTCCAGTCACCCGCCCCCATCAGCGGCAGACCATGCTCCCCGAACTGTTGTCCATACTTAATGGCTTTGACGCAGTGTAACCAGAGCGTCTCTTCGGTACCGCTGATGACCGGCGTATCATAGGCAGACTCTTCACCAGGCTGAAGCGGACGTCCCTCCAGATAAGGAATACGTGTTTCCAGTACATCCATATCCCCCGTCGTTTCAACATAGTGGCAAACGGCAAGCGGAAGCCACAGATAATCATCGGAACAGCGGGTGCGCACCCCGTTGCCGTGTGGCGGGTGCCACCAGTGCTGTACATCACCCTCAATAAATTGCCGTGATGCACAGAGGATTATCTGTTCTCGCATCCGGTTCGGATCAGCATGGCTCAGCGCCAGCGTATCCTGCAGTTGATCGCGAAAACCAAATGCGCCGCCGGACTGGTAGTAACCGCTGCGAGCCATCAGGCGACAGGCTACCGTCTGGTACAATAGCCAGCCATTCACCAGTAAATTTACCGATGTGTCGGGGGTGTTAACCGCGATTTTATCGAGCACATTGTGCCAGTGGTTGTGAACCCGGTTCAGCTCCTCGCGGACCGTCTCCTCATTCATATAACGGGCAAGCGTCTCCTGAGCTCGAATATGATTCTCCTCTGCGCCGAGGATAAAAATAAACGTCCTCTGATCGCCATCAATTAAGGTAACCGCCGATTGTACTGCTCCGCAGGGATCCAGACCGGCGCCCGTTTTACCTGAAAGCCTGCGTAGCTTCATGACCGACGGGGCGTGCAGAGAACCATTACGACCGATAAACTCCCGGCGATCCCCGGTCAACGAACAGTCATTACCGCTGACGGCAAAAAAGGCAGTACGACCGCTACCGTTATCACCATAAAAGTTGTTCGCCAGCACTCCGCAGCCGCCAGGCGGTCTGGCCGCATGAGTCACAATGTGAGGGGCTGAGCGAGTTCGTGTTCCTCCGAGCGTCCACTCCACATAGCCGGTGACGGAAAGTTTGCGTGTCCGCCCCGAAGAGTTACTGAGCGTCAGGAGCGCCAGTTTAACCGGCGCCTCTTCGGCAACCAGGACCGTCAGCTCGCTGTCTATACCACTCTCTCGATGGGCAAACACGCTGTAACCGAAACCATGGCGGGTCAGGTAATCACCATGTCCGCGAACAGGTAAGGCCGTCGGTGACCAACACTCACCGCTCTCTTCATCGCGCAGATAAAACGCCTCGCCGCTGCGATCGCTCACCGGGTCGTTCTCCCACGGTGTCAACCGGTATTCATGTGCATTCTCATACCAGGAGTAGGCCTGTCCCGCCTCTGAAATCACAGTGCCAAAACGGGCATTTGCCAGTACGTTTGACCAGGGTGCCGGTGTCTGCGCATCTTCCCGCAGGACAATCTGATATTCCCGACCATCCTGAGAAAATCCACCGTACCCATTGAAATGGCATAACTGACTGATATCGGGACTCCAGTCCGTATGTTGATTACGCTCGCGTACAGCCCGTGGAATGAGTGCTCTGGCATGAGGTTTAAGGGTGTGAGTACGCTGATTAAGCTGCTCATTAATACTGCCTGTGCGGTCATCAAGATAAAGACAGGCCACGCTCATCAAAAGCAACTTATCCTCAGCAGAGAGATGCTCGCCATTACGAACAAAAATACCGCCCGTTTTGTCCAGCAGGCTGGCTTCAGACCCGGCATAAATTAAGTCCATAATCTGATTTTGTAAGCCCTGCTGGTAGCCGCCGGGACTGTTATTCAGGATAACCAAATCAACATCCAGTCCTTTCTGTCTCCAGTAACGGTGCGCCTGAATCAGTGTGGTCACTGAAGCAATACTTTCCTCGCTGGTAATACTGATCAGCACTATCGGCAGATCGCCTGAAATTGCCCAGCCCCACAGACCGGACTGACCACGCCGGTTGCGGCTGATCGCCTGGCCTTCGGCGCGCAGCTCCTGGACAGGGTAAAGCACCGCGCTGGCAAGACGATTAAACAAAGTGGCATCATCTTCACTGGCGTTCATCTGGCGTAACACCACCAGACTGTGAGACCAGGCCAGTTCAAAGACGCGATCAGCGATAGGGTAATCGCGGTATTTTTCCAGCAACGCCAGGCTCTGCTGGCGGGTCTCGCTGATGCCATAAATGATATCAATCGTGACCGGCTGCCCCGGCTGCAGAGTGATGGTGTGGCGTATTGCCAGGATCGGATCCAGCACTGACCCCGACGTGTTGCTGAGCGCCCCGCCTGCCTTTATTGCCTGGGCATCCGCAGGGTTTCTGCCACGACCAAGAAATTTTGCCCTGTCTGTTTCAAACGAAACGTTATGAAGGTTATCGCCATGCACCACCATCATGTGAAACAGGCAGGGACTCGCTTCACCCGGGGAACGCGGGCGCCGGTGGCAAAGAATAGCGTCACGCTCAGGATCCAGTTCCGTCTGAATAAACAGATTGCTAAATGCCGGGTGTGCCAGATCGCTGGCTTCAGGCGCCAGTACTACTTCGGCATAGGTTGTCAGTTCCAGAGAGCGAGGCTGGCGACCACGATGAATCAGTGTGAGTCGTCGCAACTCAATATCATCCTCCGGGGAGATCACAACCTGAGTTTTGACGCTGAGCCCATCGAAAGTGCGTCTGAATTCAGCACTCGCATCGGTGAATATCACTTCTTCGTCATGCCCGCTGGTGTGGGCTGTCGGTTGCCAGGTATTGCTCGACACATTCCCCGTCTGTATATCGCGGATATAGCAAAATGCTCCCCAGTTATCGCGGGTGGTATCACTGCGCCAGCGCGTAAGCGCAATATTATTCCAGCGACTATAGCCGCCGCCGCCCGTGGTCAACATCAGATGATAATGGTTGTTGGACAGCAGTTGAATATCCGGGGCTGGCGTGTCCACGCCATAGAAAATACGGGGTTCATAGCGAACGGGTTTGACCCTGCCCTCATGAGATTCAAAATGACGGCGTGGGCTGTACAGATCGACCGCATCCGGCACGCGTTCCTGTAACAGCAGGCTCGCTGATCGGAAGACCGTACTGGACATGAAGCGTTCAGTCATCGGGGCGTCAAGTAGCACATGAGCCAGCGCCTGAAACGCCATGCCCTGGTGATGCGCCATCCAGGACTGAACCACCGCATAGAGCTGACCGGTTGCGAGGCGAGAGGGAGTATAGTCCAGCGCTTCATAAAAACCGTATTCACCATGTGCGCCATTTTTTTGCAGCCTGATCAGGTTCTCACAGGCTTTCTGTGGGGAGACCATCAACGCCAGCAGTGTGGCGTAAGGGGCGACTACCATGTCATCGGCAAGCCCCCTGCGCAGGCCGAGACCCGGCACACCAAATGCCTGATATTGATAATTATGCTGAACATCAAAAGCATGATAACCAGACTCTGAAACGCCCCACGGTACTCCGCGTTCTTTCCCCCAATGAATCTGGCGCATAACCGCCGACTGACTCATTTCATCGAGCAGGCTGCCAGGCCAGGTGGGCATTACCAGATTCGGCATCAGGTATTCAAACATTGACCCGCTCCATGACATCAGGGCGGTTTCATTGTCAATGGTGGTGAACAGTCGCCCCAGCGCGTACCAGCTTTTAAGAGGTAGCTGATTAGTGGCAATGGCAAGAAAGCTGGTCAGGCGGATTTCAGACGGCAGAAGATCGTAGTGGCTCTTGTCAGGCATATTCGTGTCACAGTTATAGCCAACACTGAGCAGACTGGTTGCTTCGCTGTACAGAAAGGCGAAATCCATCCGGGCATGCTCATCCAGCCGTTGTTCAAGTTCAGTGATAATATTGAGTCGCATCCGGGCCTGCTCCGTCGCTGACGCCGGGGGGGGTCCTACACCAGTAAATGTTGCGCGGGCAAGCTCGCACAAAGTCGGCAGCGTCTGTTCGTTCCAGGATGCAGGTAACCAGCCAAGCAGCAGCGACCACTCATGGCAAAGCTGAACCAGTTGATGCTCCAGATGTCCTGCCCAACGCATCTGAAGAGGAGATCCCTGATGGCATAGCGTGTTCAGGTGATTGCACTGGGTGCGCATATTTTTCAGCTCGCTGAAAAATGTCTGCGGAGAGAGCGACACCGCGCTCAGGCAGTGTTTTCGCAGCAACCGCAAGCTGTCAGGCGGGTTCTGACCCCACTGTTTTTCCAGAATATCCAGCGTATCGTTCAGTCCTGCCAGTATCTGTTGGCGATTTAAAACTGGCTGATGACGCATGGCGGACAGCCCTGCACGCAGTGTCAACAAATGCCCTGCCATGTTGCCGCTGTCAACGCTTGAGATATAGCGTGGGCTGAGGGGGGCCAGCGTACGAGTGTCATACCAGTTGTAGAGATGGCCCCGGTAGTGCTCCATTTTATCCATTGTGTCGAGCGTGAGCGACACGCGCCGGAGCACTTCCCCGCCGGGCAGGTAGCCAAAGTCCCATGCCGTCAGGTTAGCCATGAGAGAAAGGCCAATATTGGTAGGAGAAGTTCGATGGGCCACCGTCGGCTGCGGTATTTCCTGGTAATTATCAGGCGGAAGCCAGTTCTCTTTTTCTGTGGCAAAGGTTTCAAAAAACGCCCAGATTTCACGGCTTGTCTGGCGCAACAGCTGTTTTTGTTCCGGATTGGGCGAAAACACCTTACGCGCAGGCTGGCGACTCAGCCAGCTCATCAGCAGCGGTGCCACACACCATAACAAACCGATCGGCAACGCAATCCCCAGCAGTTGTGGAGCAAATTGTCCGGTCAGAATTATCAGCATCACACCACATGCAACATTCAGCCACATCGCCTGATAAAAACGCGCGACAGTGGGGCCGGCCTGATTGCTGTCCTGGCTGTGGCTGACCCACTGGCTGAGGTGACGCCTGCTGATCCCCAATCGCCATAACGTCACGGCGATCGCTTTTAGCGAATATCCGGCTTCGTGCGGCAGTATCGCAAAATTAAGGCCGATACCTGACAAACGCTTCAGCGCACCCGCCCCTACCAGTAACAGATGCGGCTTCAGGCGGCGACGCAGAGGTTTATGCAGCAGGTCATGGGTGATGCAGAGGATGGTTGGCAACAGCCATATCAGCGACAGTAAGCCCAGCCAGTAAACCGGATTAGGTACCCCAAGCAGGGTGAAGAACAGCAATACCAGTAATGAGGGGGCGACCAGACTGCGACGCAGATTATCAAGTAATTTCCAGTAAGAAAGCGCGGTCAGCGGATTCCTGGTCCGGGTTCCATCGGCTCTTCTGACACGTGGTTTCAGCCAGTTAAGCAGTTGCCAGTCACCCCGGATCCAGCGTGAACGGCGTGCAACATCCGAAAGATAATTATTCGGGTACTGTTCATAGAGTAACACCTCACTGAGCAGACCCGAACGTGCATAGCATCCTTCGAGTAGATCATGGCTGAGAACCAGGTTTTCCGGGCAGGTGTTGGCCGTGGCCTGCATAAAAATGTCAACATCGTAAATCCCTTTCCCCACGAACGATCCTTCCCCAAAAAGATCCTGATAGATATCCGAAGACATCATCGAATAGGGATTATTGCCCGGTATGCTGCTGCGCATGGCGGCGTAACGTCCCTGACCGTTGCGTGGAATCTCCTCCGCAAGGCCAGGTTGTAAAATGCCAAATCCTTTGACAACCCTCTGGCGTACCGGATCATACTCTGGCGTATTCAGCGGATGCGCCATTGTCGCGACCAGTTTGTGCGCCGTATCGCGCGGCAGCACCGTATCACTGTCCAGGGTAATGACGTATTTAATATGGCCCGGTAAAAGGTTAGCAGGCATGTCTGCAACGCTGACGAATTGAGTCCCTGGATGGCGCAACCAACTGTTCAGTAACGCCAGTTTTCCCCGCTTGCGTTCATAGCCCATCCACGTTCCTTCCGCAGGGTTCCATTCAGGCTGGCGGTGTAGCAGGTAAAAACGCGGGCGGCTGGAGGGATAGCGGCGATTCAGCGCCTGCGTATCGGCGATCGCCTGTCTGAGCAGCATCTGGCTTTCCGGCGAGGGTTCATTTGCAGAATCAGCGAAATCAGTGAGCAGCGCAAACCTGAGATTTTCGTTTTCATTCCCCAACCAGCAGACTTCAAGACTGGTGAGGAGTTGGCTGAAACTTGCGTGGCTGGTCAGCATGCAGGGGATGACTAACAGAGTGGCGCTGTCAGGGGGAATGCCGGTTGAGAAATCCATCCGCGGCAAGGGGCGAGGAACGCGAAAACGGGTGGTGGCGTCACTGAGTAGATCGCTCATTAACTGAGTTACAGCGATAATCAGAGGGAATATCACCGCGATCAACAGCCAGTCTGCGCCCTGCATGGCTGTTTCGTGCAAAATTGCCGCGGTCGTTGCGGTTGTCAACAACGCCAGGCTTCCAAGCCATGACAGCAGGGTTATTCTGTTGAAACTGTGCCGCAGACGCATGAACCTTGAGGTGTCTGCTAACAGATGAATTTCCAGCGACTGCCGACCTTCGCCTGCGAGATAATAACCAACATGATATTCCAGTGTATCGGGAGCACTGTTTCCTGAAAGCGTCAGCACCCTGTCAGCAACTTCAGGCTCGCTGAGACCACTGTCTCTGGCCAGGACCTCAACAACGTGCCGGTAATGATCCCGGGTATTGAAGTGCATCCGAGGATAGATACCGGCAGGATCATTGCGTAATGCCTGTTCGACGACACTTATCGTTTCGGCGAAATCAGCCCAATCCGTTTCACTCAGTAATCGCAGACCCGCGATACTGTTACTGACAGATAGCTGGCTGGCGGCAAGCTGTTGATTGAAATTATGTATGAGAACGTCGGTGGTGATCCCCTGTTCCCGAAGGCACTGATCAACCCAGGTCAGAGGTAACGACAGCGCATTGCCATGCCCCTGCAGACGCCGCACCAGCTCTGCGACAAAGGCACTGGTTAACGTAGGTCGGGAGCGTGCCATATCGGCAACAACCATGATTAAATCGCCAGGGGCATTCTCTGCACATCCGAAAATCTTTGTTATCCACATATCAGCCAGCGTTCTGTCCTGCTGCGCTTTGATCACTTCGATACTGATACGACGAAGATTTTCAATCAGCGCCAGGCGCAGCATTCCCGGTAACGCCCAGACTTCACCTAATGTCAGCGGGGTCACCTGTTGATAGGCGGTGAGATAGCTGGTCAGGCTGGCGGCATCCCAGCGCCCGTCACCGTGAGCAATGGCCTCTGATGCAATATTGTAAATTCGAGGGCAATTCAGCGGCGACATCAGCGACGGGAGACCTTTACCAAAGCTTTTCGGCAAGTGCTGGCGGACAGTGCGGATTTGTTCCTCAATCAGATAATAATTGTCCAGCAACCACTCCCCGGCAGGCATGATGCTGGTCTTTTTACCCGCGTTAAGCTCATAACAACTTTGGGTAATGATGGCCTCATTCTCGCCGAGTCTTTTTAGAAGATAATAAGGATGTTTATCCGGCGATAATTTATGGGTCCGTGCGAGCTTCTGACCGTAGCGTTCCATCTGGGCGGTCGAAAAGAGTTCTGACTGCAGCGTGCTTTCACCGGCAGGATCGTTCGCCGAAAACGTTACGCTTTCGGTAGCATTCATCGGAATATGGGAGCGGTTAAACCACGCCCTGGGGTTCATTTTCATAGCATTGCTCTGATGCAGAGTTAGCATGCAGGAGCAGTTGCGAAATCAGTTCAGAAACGTTCTCTCAGGATGGGCGTAAGGCATCAGGGATTTAACAGCTGCCGGGATTTGACTTAAGTATAGAACACCGGGTTTAGGTGCAACTAAGTGTCAGGGTTATCGTGGTGAAACAAACAGTGTTTTACAGCCAGGACACAGCATTGTCTGCTTAAGGCGAATTTTAGAAATAGATTGGGATGAACGTAAGCCGCAGGCCGGGCAGATGACAGTAGTCGTCGATACGCCGCCGAGGTACTTCATTGCGTAATCGATGAGAGACATGGTGATTACCCTTTCGATGAATGAGATTCACTGTACCACGTTTGGATAAAATTTAACCATTTAATTTATCGTCCTATTCTTTATCCAAAAGGGGGATATCACAGGGTAGATGACGACGTTTGCCAAGATAGATATTTGCAGCCACAGGGGCCGTTGAGACCGTTGACCCGCCACTCTTCGATACGGCTCCCTGCAGCCCGCTCTGGTATACAATGACCCGCTTCGATATTTTTTCCGGGAAATACTATGATATTTACCCTGAACTTTTCCTTTATGCCTTAGTCTAATAATCAAATCCATCTGAAATGAAGAAAATTTATGATTACCAGCCTTTCATTGGTATTTACCGTCATTACCGCTCTGTGCATTATGTTGTTTGCTGCGGTAAAAGTAGGAGTTGGGTTATCTAACAATCCCGACCGAAATGATAATTAACCCATTCGCAGGCTACTACGTCATCCCACTCCCCTCAATGTGATACCCACTGACCACGAAATTTCCGACAAGTGCATTCCCTGCCCTGAGCCAGCAGTAGCCCGATAGCGCGGACTGGCATCGGAAAGGCCCCATTAAAAAGTCAGGCCTTGTCTCTATGATTAAAAATGAAGGTTTTGACAACATCCAAATTTTTTGACAGCAATAAAAAAGCATTACCTTTTAAGATAATGCTTTTCATTCAAGCTGGGTTTTTAACGATTAGATCAATGTAATTTTAATATCATAGCTTTCAAGCCCAGTCATTTTTTCACGAGCAGTAAACTGGATGTCGGAAACTTCTTTGCCTGTCTTTTTTTTGAGTTCAACAATTTTTTTTGTAATGAATTCAGAAATATCCGCTTCAGTTTTTGTTTTTAACTCTTCGACGTTCATTATTTACCTCTCTTGATCTCTAACGTATCAACGCCAAGTATGTAACATTCCCCGTGGAGCACTTATAACAGCGCTGACATGTTTAAAAGATAGAATGGAAAGACTCAATAATCAAGAGGTTGCAGTACAATCTTCATACAAGAAAAGCGCAAAACATCTGCAAACCGCTGGACTACTATCTCGGTCGGTAAAGAAACAATCAGATGTCACTTCAAAAGCTTCGATGCTGCCTCGAGAATCTCTTCGGAACTGACATCGCGATCAGAGGCAACATAAACTATTTTATGGTCTCCTGTCAGAGATGGAAATCCAGCTGACATCACGGACAGGTGTGCTTTTTCCCCATTGGGAAACTCACGCATTATCGAAGTAATTCCCTTCATTACGGATACAACAACTGCCGGTTCTGAGTTAAAAAAAACGATTACTTTTTTCATAATGATACCGTGATGGTTCGTACAGAGATGAACGGTTTAGCATACAAAAAAGGCTCCATAAGGAACCTGAACTTTATTTTCTAAAATCTAACGAAGTCTGACCAGAACGAATGTATAGCGCAACATTGTCAAATGTGATCATTCCCGATTTGCAAAAAATACATTTTGCTCCGAAAGGATTTTTTTCAGTAACATCAAAGCTCGACGTTCTGTACTGAGATCCGTGGCAACACGGGCATCTGAAGTGAATATGATGTGTAATAACAGTTACCTTATACAACCACGACATTAACTGCTGAGGGGCCTTTAGGTCCCTGTTCAACACTAAACTCAACTTCCTGATTCTCATTCAGTGTCTTGAAATCGTTACTCTGGATAGCAGAAAAGTGTACAAACACATCTTTACTGCCATCTTTAGGGGTGATAAACCCAAAACCTTTTTCAGGATTGAACCATTTAACTAAGCCAGTCATTTTATTAGACATAATTATTACCTTTCTTGAGTAAGCCCTTGGGCAGAATGGTCCGAAAAAAATCATCAGAGAGAAAAGCCAGCAAGGAAATCTCAACAGGAACAATAAATAAAATTAATACAGCACTTGCTTTAGATAAATTCGTTACAAACCAAGAATTCATTAACGCATGATTAACCAAACATAGCAAGATTTAGTTTTATAGGGAAATCGCACATGATTCTTATCATAAAAATGAATTTAAATAGCTTAAATCGAAAATTATGTCATGCTGCTTAAGACCTTTATCTATCACCCTAAGTTTTCAGGGATTTTGACTCACGGAAGAGTCGTATTTCCTCCATCTCAGCATAATATTTAGCTTCTACCACGAAATTTCCGAGCATATCAGAGAGGATTACAACGTCAGCTCCTGCTGTTTTGCTTTTGGCAGGAACGGCAAGATTTGTTGTACCGGTGTGCAGCTGGCAAAGAGTGTCAGACAGGATAGAAAAAGCCGCATATGGCTGCCTGGGTTATATTTATCAGTAGATTGATCGCGTCTTAATGCCCGGCTGACACTAAGCTCACCATAACAATGCAAAAATCCTATTGTTGGTGCAAACGCACCGTCATAGCGCATCACTGAAACAATATGAAACAATCAAACAATCAATGCCCATGCTTTTTTGTTTGTTGTTGACATTTAAATCTGCCATTAATTAGGAACCGAATCTGTGGAGGATATTTATGCTCAAACTTTTCCATTACCATTCTCAATACTGGATATTTCTCGCACTTGCACTTTCTGTTTACGTAGTTGCTTTTCGATAACACATGAATAGGTTGTGTACTGCTTCCATCTAATGTAGCCAGAACTTATATTTCATGAGCTTTGGTCCGGGCCTTAGCTCATCAAAGTGCATTGTTATTAATATAATGATACCGTTGCTGATATAAAGCCGTGCACAGACACCATTTGACCTGTTTTGATTAGCCTTATAACAACCTGTAAAAGAAAACGTTTTAAACATGCTAACCAGTATTTTAGAAGTCCACAACTTTTTAATATCTGTCAAAGTCAACATGTTGAATTTAAGTCAGGGGCCACTCAAGATGTGTAGAACCGCTTACCACCATAATGGTAAATCCACAGATAATGTGGGTATTAAAAAACACCTCTTCTTTCGCTACTGCATTAGCAATTGATTAACAATAACCTATGTCAGGCATCGCCCTCCTTTTTTATAAGTTAAAAAAGTAAGACGAGATTATTTTTTCAGTGTATATCTGAACATTCTTTATAATTCTGTCTATGTTAAAGATTTTAACTAATGAAAAACAATATTTTTTCCATTGAACGGAATAAACCGATAAGTCCTTTAGAACTTAAGATTTACCGCAACTATCGCGGAGTTCATGGGATCCGTATTGCTTTAGCATTTGTTATAACTTTCTTACTAATAAGAATGTTGAATTTACCAGACCACTCCTGGCCCCTGATTACACTGGTTGTGGTCATGGGACCAATTAGTTACATGGGCAATGTGATACCCAGGGCACTTGAACGTATGGCGGGAACTGTAGGAGGTGCGATTTTGGGGATCATCGCATTACACATTGAAATATACTCTCTCACTATGATGATGCTGTGGTGTGGATGCGCAGCTTTCCTTTGTGGTTTTCTGGCCATGAGTAAACGTCCCTATGCCGCATTATTGATTGGTATCACGCTGGCGGTTGTCAGCAGCGCTCCTGCAGGAGACTTACAAACAGCATTGTGGCGAAGCACCAACATTATTATAGGATGCATTCTGGCGATGTTGTTTACCAGCATTTTTCCCCAAAGAGCATTCATTAACTGGCGTATACAACTTGCTGACTTTCTTTCTGATTATCTAAAAATAACAACTGCGGGAGTATCCCGAAACGTTCTTGCGCCCCCGAGAATGACCAAACTTCAAACGCGTGCGTTGAATAATGTAGTAAAAATGCGCAGTCTTATTACACCAGTAAATAAAGAAACAAAGATTGCGAAGAGTCTACTTGAAGATATTCAATCGATAACCCGCGATATGATAGCGGCGCAAAAATTTCAGATAAATGCCCACTGGGCATCCCGTGGCAGTCGATTTCTCATTTTGAATACTCACACGCTGTCAGATATGGAACAAATGACCCGTAGCACCCTCAACACCCTCGCACATGCCTTGCATGAAGGAAACCCAACGCCGATAGCATCAAATAGCGAGCATCTTCTCGAAATTACTAAAGAGTTGCATTGTCTTTTGCTCGCCAATGAGGGTGAGGAAATCATTGAAAGCGCCGTTCACGGATATGTTTGGTTGAGCATTCAGCTTGCTATCCAACTTGAAGCACTATCAACCTTAATCACAAAAGCGCTTACAGAACAGATTTTTTCCTGATAAATATCAATATTTCTCTTATCTCATCGGCCTTTTGACCGTGCAAGGCATGACTTTTCCGTTCGAGCAAATCAATGATATTCCCTGTCGTAACCCTTTTGCCATTTTCAAGTAGCTGGATAACTGTTTCACCAATTTCCTGGGCCATAATATGGTTTTGTATGATTCTCAATGCGTTGCCCTTTATATGGTTATTAGTAATACCGTTACACATCAGACATGATGTTAATAGCAAAACAAAAAATACAATTCTTTGCCCAACTTACTTGTATGTTGCACGGATAACCCTGAAATGACAAAACCCCGTTAGAACGAGGTTTTTATTCATGGTGTAACCATAGAGGATCAAACCCTCGTCTCCTGCAAGTTCAAAAGTCGCCCGCTCAATTCGATGAGGTAGTAGCTGACTGGCGGCCCTTGTTGGACTTAAACCAGTGCCCGGCCATAATGAATCTTGCCGCCTTAACTGGAAGGTCAGAGCCAAATGTTACTTTCGCAACACCTGTTCATTTGATTTACTGGAAGTATATGGCGCATAGTTATCAGGTGTGATCATTGATGATTTACAAAAAATACACTTTGCACCAAAGGGATTTTTCTCAGTCACATCAAAATGGGAAGTTCTGTACTGTGACCCATGACAACAAGGGCACTTAAAATAAATATGGTCGGTCATGATGTTAGCCTTTATTTGCTACAACACTCACTACCGCAGTGATATCCAAAAGATCTATTTAACTAATAATTTCTCTTGGTTTTCAGTATCAGGTTACAACTCACTATTAAAAGCAATAAAAAATAAATATTTCTTATCAGTTCACATGAGGAATCTAAAATAATATAATTTTCTTTATATTATAGCACCAGCGATTTTTGGGATGTTGTTAGCTTTTACGAATGCACTTAAGCGTGCAAGAAAAACTACAGAGGTAAAACAACAAATGACATTCATAAAATAATCATTTCAACTGTTCTACCCAATGATTAGACTCAGACATCTGTTCAGCTTTATGTCGACAGATGTTGAGTTTCTGAAAAACCAATATATCTACTCAGGCATTCACCGTCTTCGCTATCGTATATTGGTTTACATCAGGAAAAATATCAGGCAGCTACAACGTTTTCAGCTGACGGCCCTTTTGCACCAGCAGTAATGCTGAACTCAACTTTTTGGCCTTCATTCAGCGTTTTAAAGCCACCACTCTGAATAGCAGAGAAGTGTACAAACACATCTTTACTACCATTGTCAGGGGTAATAAAACCAAAACCTTTAGACTCGTTAAACCATTTTACTAAACCAGTCATTTTATTAGACACAGGTAATTCCTTAAATTCTATGTAGCCTTACGGCGAAAAGGGCTTCGCACACAATCTAATTAGTAACGATAAGAAGGCTCAAAAGAAAGGATTATCTGTGGATAACGCTTGAGATGAGAACTGCTTTACTAAACCGCTTTAATGGGTCTGTGTACCTAACCAACCCCTCATTAATCACACACCCCACAAACAATAGCAAGTTATTTTTTCATTTAATTTTTCGCAAAATCTTAGAAATGGAAACTGAGACAGCATAATCAATGAGTTCTGTTCACCAGCAATAACATACAGCCGGTCGCCCCCTGGATAACGAAAAATAAAATAGAATATATTTATCAGTTACTTAAAGGAAAGCCCGTGTCAATCCGTAAAAATCCAGCAACGAATTTTCGTGCTATTTTTCGCAGTTCAGGAAATTAAAGCAACAAAGAAAATCATTTCATCCAACCAGTAAACTCTGAAACAACCATAACATTTACAAAACTATGCTCCTTTTGTTTCATATCAGTGTATTATCAGAGAAGGAAAATTAAAAAAATTGAAGGAGAAAAAATGCAACGACAGGCAATGATTTCATCAAAAATAAAATTTATTGGTTACTACCCATTAGAAAAGATACTGGAGATTGGGTTCGTAAATTCTTCAACTTTCCAGTATGTGGGCGTTCCTGAAAGCATCTATAACTCTTTTCTCACGGTGCAATCTAAAGGCCGTTTCTTTGACGGTGTCATTAAAGGTAAATTCTTGTGTCGTAAAACAGGGTGATTCAAGAGATTTACGCTGTAGATAGCGTAAAACGCCGTTCTGGTGTTTTCTGTTTTTGTTACCACCGGTCCAGGAAATTGATATCCAAAAAACCACTATTCCCGTCAATTTCGTTACCCTTCGTTAAGCATGCTCCCTGCAGCGTTCACAGGTTTCAAACACTGGGACGCCATGCTCTTTCGTGGCTTTGCAGTCAAGTACCTCCTCTTTACCACCACAGCGGCAGCGTGCGCTAATTGTTCCCTGAACCGATTGCTATACCGACACTCGCAGTCAGGAATGGGTAAAGCGGGTCATTTAAATGGCCTTTTTTTCCCGATCATCCTAAAAATTGTTGTAAAATTCGCGGCCTTAGTGATAGCTGCTTCTTTTTTGGCTATCTGTTTTGGCGAGAAGTTTTGGAGAGATTTTGGAGAAGAGAAAAAGTTGATTATTTTCAATACTCTGAAAACATCGCGCCTTCTGAACAAGAAGGTGAAACGCGAATGATCGGTCGGCTGCTCAGAGGCGGTTTTATGACCGCCATCTACGCGTATCTGTATATTCCAATCATTATTTTGATTGTGAACTCCTTTAACAGCTCGCGCTTTGGCATCAACTGGCAGGGTTTTACCACCAAATGGTACGGCCTGCTGATGAACAACGACAGCCTGCTACAGGCAGCGCAACACTCGCTGACGATGGCGGTGCTATCCGCCACGTTTGCCACGCTGATCGGCTCACTCACAGCGGTTGCACTGTACCGCTACCGTTTTCGCGGTAAACCGTTTGTCAGCGGCATGCTGTTCGTGGTGATGATGTCGCCGGATATCGTAATGGCGATTTCTTTGCTGGTGCTGTTTATGCTGATCGGCATTCAACTGGGTTTCTGGTCACTGCTGTTCTCGCATATCACTTTTTGTCTACCTTTTGTGGTGGTGACGGTTTACTCACGTCTGAAAGGTTTTGATGTACGAATGCTTGAAGCCGCCAAAGATCTCGGCGCCAGTGAAGTGACTATTCTGCGCAAGATTATACTGCCTCTGGCAATGCCTGCAGTGGCTGCCGGCTGGTTGCTGAGCTTTACGTTGTCGATGGATGATGTCGTCGTGTCGTCCTTCGTTACCGGGCCTGGTTATGAAATTTTGCCGTTAAAAATCTACTCAATGGTAAAAGTCGGCGTATCACCAGAGGTGAACGCGCTGGCGACCATTTTGTTGGTTCTGTCGCTGGTTATGGTGATTGCCAGCCAGCTTATTGCACGTGATAAAACCAAGGGCCGCTAAGGCCCTTAATTCAGGGGACGTTAAATGATGAAAAAATGGTCACGCCACCTGCTCGCGGCGGGTGCTCTGGCACTGGGCATGAGCGCCGCTCACGCTAATGACAACAACACGCTCTATTTCTATAACTGGACCGAGTATGTCCCGCCTGGACTGCTGGAGCAGTTCACCAAAGAGACCGGCATTAAGGTTATCTATTCGACCTACGAGTCGAACGAAACCATGTACGCCAAGCTCAAAACCTATAAAGACGGCGCATACGATCTGGTGGTTCCGTCCACCTATTACGTCGATAAAATGCGCAAAGAAGGCATGATCCAGAAGATCGACAAGTCGACGTTGACCAACTTCCACAACCTCGATCCGGAAATGCTCAACAAGCCATTCGACCCCAACAATGACTACTCTATCCCGTATATCTGGGGTGCGACGGCCATTGGCATCAATAGCGATGCCATCGACCCGAAAACAGTAACCAGCTGGGCCGATCTGTGGAAACCGGAGTACAAAGGTAGCCTGCTGTTAACGGATGATGCGCGTGAAGTGTTCCAGATGGCGCTGCGCAAGCTGGGATACTCCGGCAATACCACCGATCCTAAAGAGATTGAAGCCGCTTATAACGAGTTGAAGAAGCTGATGCCTAACGTCGCGGCATTTAACTCTGACAACCCGGCCAACCCGTATATGGAAGGCGAAGTCAATCTGGGGATGGTGTGGAACGGCTCCGCGTATGTTGCGCGGCAGGCAGGTACACCGCTGGAAGTGGTATGGCCGAAAGAAGGTGGGATTTTCTGGATGGACAGCCTGTCTATTCCAGCAAACGCAAAAAATAAAGAAGGTGCGCTGAAGCTGATTAACTTCCTGCTACGCCCGGACGTGGCGAAAGAAGTCGCGGAAACCATCGGTTATCCGACGCCAAACCTGGCAGCACGTAAGCTGTTAAGCCCTGAAGTCGCGAACGATAAAACCCTCTACCCTGATGCAGAAACCATCAACAAAGGGGAATGGCAGAACGATGTCGGTTCCGCCAGCGCTATCTATGAAGAGTATTATCAGAAGCTGAAAGCAGGACGTTAATTCAGCGTTGTAAGGAATGCCCGATGGCGCTGCGCGTATCGGGCAAAAAAATCACAGTCCTTTCAATAATTTCTCAACAAACTCAGGCACCACCTGGCTTGCCGGACCGTAATACTTCTCTTCAAACTCGCTTCCTACCTGGCTCGGTTCGAGATTTAGCTCTACCGTATGCGCCCCATGTAGTCGAGCTTCATGCACAAACCCCGCTGCCGGGTATACATGGCCCGATGTACCAATCGCAATGAACACATCGGCCATTGCCAGTGCCATATAAATTTCATCCATGCCCAGCGGCATTTCACCAAACCACACCACGTGCGGGCGCAGCGGCGCCGGAAACTGGCAACAATGGCATTTATCTTCCGCAGTCACATCGCCAGTCCACTCCAGAATCTGCCCGCTTTGCGAACAGCGAACCTTGAGCAGTTCGCCGTGCATATGGATTACGTTCTGGCTGCCCGCACGTTCATGCAGGTTATCAATATTCTGCGTCACCAGTAAAAAACGGTCGCCCAGCTCGGCTTCGAGTTTTGCCAGCGCGATATGCGCCGCGTTAGGCTGGATTTCTGATTGTTGCAACTGATGACGACGGGCATTATAAAACGACTGGACCAGTTGCGGATTACGACTAAATCCTTCCGGAGTCGCAACGTCCTCTACCCGATGTTCTTCCCAGAGACCATCCGCCGCGCGAAAGGTTCGAATTCCTGACTCAGCGGAGATTCCCGCTCCCGTCAGTACCAGCACTCTTGGTTTTTCCATCAATTCAGGCACCACTCTGTCTCTGAAAAAGATTCGTTGACGCAGGCGATCGCGCATATGGCGTTTATTTTTACGAAAGCGGCTTAACCGATGACCCCGGCGCGACAGCATAACAACCTCTTTGTATTAATCGGTAAGATGTAGGAAAGCGGCTCCGCGCATCCCGCCCGCATCACCGTGTCGCGCCTGCTCAATACGCGGCACCCGGGCAACCGGCAGCAGATGACGTGGCAGTCGGTCCGCCAGTTGCGTCGTAATAGCGGTAAAATTCGACAAGCCTCCGCCAATCACCACCAAATCAGGATCGACGATAGTCAGGATATTCCCAAGGCACACCGCCAGCAAATCCAGATAGCGTTCAACATGGGCACGTGCTTGTTCATCACCCTGCTCCCACAGCGCGATAATTTCCCGGGCATCCAGCGATTGATGGTAGTAATGCTGATACAACCACGCAAATCCACCGCCGGAAAGATAGCTTTCGATGCATCCCAGTTGACCGCACCCGCAGCGGCGCAATGGGAAATCAAAGCCCATCAACGTCAGCGCATCGACTGGCAAACGAATATGACCAAACTCGCCGGTGATATAGCTGCGCCCGGTGATGGATTTCCCGTTAAACACCAGACCGCCGCCAACACCGGTGCCGAGGATCAACCCCATCACGAGCGGATATTGGGTGAACTCGTCATCCCAGGCTTCGGAAAGAGCAAAACAGTTAGCATCGTTATCCAGACGCACATCGCGGTCAAGGCGAGCGCTGAGATCGGCGCGGAGCGGCTTACCACTGGCAGCAGGAACATTGGCCGCATACAGCGTGCCGTCTTCCGTTTCCGGCATGCCAGGAATGCCGATGCCTACCGAACCTTTAACGCCGAACCGCTGGTCCGCTTCCGTCACCAGATTGCAGACCGCATCAAGGAAAGCGTCATAGCTGTCGCGAGGCGTAGGGACGCGTGTTTCCCATTGCAAACGACGTTGCTTATCAAACACGCCCAGCGCAATTTTGGTCCCGCCGATGTCAAATCCGTAATACATCACCGCTCCTTGATACACGTCATCCTTCAAGATGCCTTGGGGTTGGCTGCGCACTCACCCTCCAGTCACATCGTTATCTATGCTCATGGAGATTTCGGTTTGCCGCCTTACCGCCGCATGAATGCTTTCGTGTATATATTGTTATTGGCCGCTAAGTACTCTCGCAGGATCAATATTGCTGGCGCGACGCGCCGGATACCAACTTGCCAAAAGACTCAGCACGAGTGCTGTCACCAGCACGTAAATCACATCCAGCCAGTGTAATTCCGATGGCAGGAAGTCAATGAAATAGATATCGCCGGACAGGAACTGATGGCCGATAAGCGCCTCAATACCGTTAATGATCGGCGTCAGTTGCAGCGAGACAACCACCCCAATGACGACGCCTATCAGGCTACCGAACAGACCCGCCAGCAGGCCGTACCAGACAAAAATGGCACGGATAAGGCCATCTTTAGCCCCCAGGGTTCTTAATACCGCAATATCGCCGCTCTTGTCTTTTACCGCCATCACTAACGTGGAAACGATATTAAAACAGGCCACGCCAATCACCAGCACCATCGCCAGATACATAATGGCGCGGATCATCTGGATATCGCGATACATATAGCCGTATGTACCGATCCAGCTCTTAATGTACACATAGTTATTGGTGACTTCACCCGCGTCTCGCACCAGCTTATTGGCGTTAAACACGTCGTTCACTTTCAGCGCGATCCCGGAAACGCTGGATCCCATATCCAGGTATTGCTGCGCATCTTCCATTGGGATCATGGCAAAGCTGTGATCGAGCTGACCGCTCAGTTGCAGGATCCCCGTGACGTGCAAACGCACGCGTTTAGGCTGCTGTAACTTATGATCCGCACTGGCGTTAGGGATCATAATCGATACCCAGTCGCCCTGCTTCACCTTCAGCGCATCGGCAATTCCCTTACCAATAATGATTTGTTGCTCACCCGCTTTGAAATTATCCCATGCGTGGTTTTGCACAAACGAGGGTAGCGCGCTTAAACGCTGCTCCTGCTGCGGATCAACGCCCTTCACCTGCACTGCGCGTAGGTTCGCCCCACTCTCCACCAGCCCGGTAAAGTTAATATAAGGCGCCGCAGCAGCAATGCCTGGTACCTTCTGTACCTTGTCGAGCGCTTCCTGCCAGTTGTTCCACGGCTGATTTACGGCTTCAATCTCACCGTGCGGCACCACGGCCAGAATACGGTTGTTAAGCTCACGCTCAAATCCGTTCATGGCGCTTAAGCCGACGATCAATACCGCTACGCCCAACGCAATGCCAACGGTGGAAATCACGGAAATCAGCGAGACCATGCCACCGCGCCGCCGACCACGGCTAAAACGCAAACCAATCAATAACGATAAAGGCGAAGCCATTACTCAGCTCCCATCAGGCTCAGTTCAGCCGTCAGGCGACCATCGCGCATTTCAAGCTGGCGGCTCATGCGCTTCGCCAGTTGCAGATCGTGTGTCACCACCAAAAATGCCGTGCCCTGAGAGCGGTTCAGCTCACCCAGAAGCTCGAAAATGCTGTCCGCGTTACGCGCATCAAGGTTACCCGTTGGCTCATCCGCCAGTACCAGGCGTGGGTTATTCACCAGCGCACGAGCGATGGCCACGCGCTGGCGTTCACCGCCTGAAAGTTCAGACGGACGATGGCTGGCACGATGGTCCAGCCCTACTGCTTTCAGCATATCCCGTGCGCGCTCGGTGATTTCAGCCGGTTTTTTCTTGCCGATCAGCAACGGCATCGCCACGTTTTCCAGCGCGGTAAAGTCCGGCAGCAGATGGTGGAACTGATAAATGAAGCCCAGCTTCTGATTGCGCAGTTCCGCTTTCGCCGCCGACGAGAGTTTGCTCATCGGCTGACCGCTAAAAATGACATCGCCGGAAGTTGGCGTATCCAGCCCGCCTAACAGATGCAGCAACGTACTCTTACCGGAACCGGAGCTGCCGACAATCGCCATCATCTCACCTTCACCGACGCAAAAACTGACATCGTGCAGTACATCGGTCTGCACTGTGCCTTCCTGATAGCGTTTGCACAGGTTGTCGCATTGCAACAGGATCTTATTCATAACGTAAAGCCTCAGCGGGTTGAGTGGCGGCAGCGCGCCAGGAAGGATAAAGCGTAGACAGCAGCGCGATGGCCATCGCCACCAGCGCAATGACGATAACCTGCAGCGGCTCAATGGCGACCGGCAGCGCAGCCCCATCCAGAAGCACACCGATAATTGGCATCAGGTTGTTCAGTTGACTGGCGAGTAATGCGCCCAGCACCGCGCCCAGCAGCGCGCCGATAATCCCGGCACTGGCCCCCTGCACCATAAACACCATCATTATCTGCCGCGGCGTCAGCCCCTGCGTTTGTAGAATCGCCACTTCCCCTTGCTTCTCCATTACCATCAGACCCAGCGAGGTAATAATATTAAATGCCGCCACCGCCACGATCAGGCTAAGCAGCAGCCCCATCATGTTTTTCTCCATACGCACGGCCTGGAACAATTCCCCTTTGCGCTCGCGCCAGTCCTGCCATTTGGTGCCTTGCGGCAGCGTTTGCTGGCTCAGCGTATCAACCTTTAACGGTTCGTTGAGCCACAGACGCCAGCCGGTAATATTGCCCACCGGGTAACGCATCAAACGTGACGCATCCTGGATGTTGGTCAGCATCTGGTAGCCGTCGACTTCGCTGTTGGCGGCGAAGGTGCCAATTACCGTAAACAGACGCTGGCTCGGCAGACGTCCCATCGGGGTAAACTGGCTGGCTGAGGGCACCATCACGCGAATTTGATCGCCACGATTAACACCCAGTTGCCCGGCAAGCTGCTCTCCGAGGATGACATTATACTTACCCGGCTGCAGATCTGTTTGCTTCACATTGACCAGATATGGCGTTAATGGATCTTTTTGCGCCGGGTCGATACCCAGCATCACGCCGACTGCCACGCTACGCGCACTTTGCAGTACCACATCCCCTGTGGTTATCGGTGCGACGCGGTTGACGCCGTTCAACACCACCGCTTTTTCCGGTAGCTGTTGCGGGTTTAGGGAACCCTGTTCAGACGAGAGGACGGCCTGAGGCATCAGGCCAAGAATATTGTTTTGCAGCTCGCGCTCGAAACCGTTCATCACCGACAACACCGTAACCAGCGCCATTACCCCGAGAGTAATGCCAATGGTGGAGAGCCAGGAAACGAAGCGACCGAAGCGATCTGCTGCACGCCCACGCATATAACGCAGGCCGATGAATAGAACGACAGGTTGGTACATGAAATCCGTCTGGTTGCTGTTAGCAAAGTCACGAGTATATAAGCGAAAGCGGAATGGGTAAATGACTGAACCGTAAGTGTTCGTCAGCACTATTCTTAAAAGTATAAATAAATCAAACCGCTAAAGTTGTCCCTCTCCCCTGCAACCCTGAGCCCTGACCTTTATCCTAAAAAAACAAAATGCAGACAGTTACGCATTACAGCGCACAGCGGGTTGCGCAGGATGGCAGGCTATTGCAATCAATATGGATGCGCCGTCTCAATGAATAAAAAAGAACTATGGATTAATCAAATCAAGGGGTTATGCATTTGCCTGGTGGTGATTTACCACTCAGTGATCACATTTTACCCGCACCTCACCACCTTTCAGCATCCACTGTCAGAGGTGTTGAGCAAATGCTGGATTTACCTCAATTTGTACCTCGCACCGTTTCGCATGCCGGTGTTTTTCTTTATTTCGGGGTATCTGATCCGCCGCTACATCGATAACGTCCCGTGGACAACCTGCGTGGATAAACGGATCTGGAGTATCGCCTGGGTGCTGGTGCTTTGGGGAGTGGTGCAATGGCTGGCGTTGGTGGCGCTCAATAACTGGCTCGCCCCGCAGCGCGATCTGACCCATGCCGCCAACGCCGCTTATGCGGATTCGATTGCGGGTTTTACCCACGGGATGCTGACCGCCAGCACCAGCCTGTGGTATCTGTACGCGCTGATTGTCTATTTTGTTCTGTGTAAAATTTTCAGCCGTTGGGCGATGCCGTTGTTAGCATTATTTGTGGCGCTGAGCGTGGCGATCAATTTTTTCCCGACCCCATGGTGGGGAATGAACAGCGTGATCCGCAATTTGCCCTGGTATAGCCTCGGCGCATGGTTTGGCGCAACGCTGATGGCGTGGATCAAGGAGGTGCCCCTGCGCCGTCATGCGGTCATTGTTCTGGGTAGCACAATCGTCGCCGTCGTCGCGTGGCTGGCAAATGTCTCGCTATTGCTTTCTCTCCTTTCCATTGTGCTGATCATGAAGCTGTTTTATCAGTTCGAGCTCCACTTTGGCATGCGCGCGTCCAGTCCGTTAAGCGTGATTGGCGCCAATACCATCGCCATCTACACCACTCACCGTATTCTGGTTGAGCTGTTCAGCTTAACGCTTATCCCCAAAATCAATCATGCCGCCTGGCCTGCATACGCGGAGCTGGCCCTGCTACTGGTGTATCCGTTCGCCTGTCTGCTGCTGTGCACCCTGTTTGGCCTGCTGGTGCGTAAGATTTCACAAAAAACCGTGGCCGATCTGCTCTTTTCCCCGCCCTCTTTATCGCTCGCCTCGCGCTAACCCCTACGCGCTTTTTGCCCCCATTCGGGGGCGAATCAATTTGCTTATGAGAAACGATCACGGATAATAAAGAACATTGCTTATCAGATGTATATCTAAACGAGATCCTGACAACCGAATGCCTGAACAACATCGTTACACGCTCCCAACGGGCGCTTCCGATCAGCGCCAGTTGGGTGAGCTTACGGGTGCCGCCTGCGCAACGCTGGTCGCCGAAATCGCCGAACGTCACGCGGGTCCAGTGGTGCTGATCGCGCCGGACATGCAAAATGCTTTGCGTCTGCATGATGAAATTCGTCAGTTTACTGACCAGATGGTGATGAACCTGCCCGACTGGGAAACGCTTCCCTATGACAGCTTTTCTCCCCATCAGGAGATTATCTCCTCACGGCTCTCCACGCTGTATCAACTGCCCGCCATGCAGCGCGGCGTGCTGATCGTTCCGGTAAATACGCTGATGCAGCGTGTCTGTCCGCACAGCTATCTGCACGGTCATGCGCTGGTCATGAAAAAAGGCCAGCGGCTTTCGCGCGACGCCTTGCGCGAACAACTGGACAGTGCTGGCTATCGCCATGTTGATCAGGTCATGGAACACGGCGAATACGCCACGCGTGGCGCATTGTTAGATCTGTTCCCGATGGGCAGCGAATTGCCTTATCGTCTGGATTTCTTTGATGACGAAATCGACAGCCTGCGTCTGTTTGATACTGACACTCAGCGCACGCTGGAAGAAGTCGATGCCATTAATTTGCTGCCCGCACACGAATTCCCGACTGACAAAACGGCCATTGAGCTGTTCCGTAGTCAGTGGCGTGATACGTTTGAGGTGAAACGCGACGCCGAGCATATTTATCAACAGGTCAGCAAAGGCACGTTACCTACGGGGATTGAATACTGGCAGCCGCTGTTTTTCAGCGAGCCGCTGCCGCCGCTGTTCAGCTACTTCCCCGCCAATACGTTGTTGGTAAATACCGGCGATATCGAGACCAGCGCTGCACGCTTCCAGGCCGATACCCTGTCACGCTTTGAGAATCGCGGCGTTGATCCGATGCGCCCGCTTCTGCCACCGGAATCGCTGTGGCTGCGGGTTGATGAGCTGTTTTCTGAACTGAAACGCTGGCCGCGTGTTCAGCTGAAAACCGAGAGTCTGCCGAAGAAAGCGGCGAATACCAACCTCGGGTTCCAGAAGCTGCCAGATATCGCCGTTCAGGCACAGCAAAAAGCACCGTTAGATGCATTACGTAAATTCCTTGAAGGCTTTACCGGTCCGGTAATTTTCTCGGTGGAAAGTGAAGGACGCCGGGAAGCGCTAGGCGAACTGCTCGCCCGCATCAAAGTCGCGCCGAAGCGGATATTGCGACTCGACGAAGCCGTAGACAACGGTCGTTATCTGATGATTGGCTCAGCCGAGCACGGCTTCATCGATAGCAAACGCAATCTGGCGTTGATTTGTGAAAGCGATCTGCTCGGTGAACGTGTGGCGCGTCGCCGCCAGGATTCTCGTCGCACCATCAACCCGGACACGTTAATTCGTAACCTCGCGGAGCTGCATCCCGGTCAGCCAGTGGTTCATCTGGAGCACGGCGTGGGTCGCTATGCCGGTATGACCACGCTGGAAGCAGGCGGCATTACCGGTGAATACCTGATGCTCACCTATGCCAACGACGCCAAACTGTACGTGCCGGTGTCGTCGCTGCATCTGATCAGCCGCTACGCCGGCGGCGCGGAAGAGAATGCGCCGCTGCATAAACTGGGCGGTGATGCCTGGTCACGCGCCCGACAGAAAGCCGCTGAGAAAGTCCGTGATGTCGCGGCAGAGCTGCTGGATATTTATGCCCAGCGCGCAGCGAAAGAAGGCTTTGCCTTTAAGCATGACCGTGAACAGTATCAGCTGTTTTGCGACAGCTTCCCGTTTGAAACCACGCCGGACCAGGCGCAGGCGATCAACGCGGTACTCAGCGATATGTGTCAACCGCTGGCCATGGACCGCCTGGTATGTGGCGATGTCGGCTTTGGTAAAACCGAAGTCGCGATGCGTGCCGCCTTTCTCGCCGTAGAGAATCACAAGCAGGTTGCCGTGTTGGTACCGACCACCCTGCTCGCTCAGCAGCACTTCGACAACTTCCGCGACCGCTTTGCCAACTGGCCGGTACGCATTGAGATGCTGTCCCGTTTCCGTAGCGCTAAAGAGCAAGCGCAGATTCTGGAGCAGGTTGCCGAAGGTAAAATCGATATTCTCATCGGCACTCACAAACTGCTGCAAGCGGATGTGAAGCTAAAAGATCTGGGGCTGCTAATTGTCGATGAAGAGCACCGTTTCGGCGTTCGCCACAAAGAGCGTATCAAGGCAATGCGCGCGGATGTAGATATTCTGACTCTGACGGCAACGCCAATTCCACGCACGCTCAACATGGCGATGAGCGGCATGCGCGATCTGTCGATCATCGCCACACCGCCCGCTCGTCGTCTGGCGGTCAAAACCTTCGTGCGCGAATATGACAACCTGGTGGTACGCGAGGCTATCCTGCGTGAAGTTATGCGCGGAGGACAAGTTTATTATCTCTTTAACGACGTCGAAAATATCCAGAAAACCGCTGACAGATTAGCGGAACTGGTGCCGGAAGCGCGCATTGGTATCGGCCACGGGCAAATGCGCGAGCGCGAGCTGGAACGCGTGATGAACGATTTCCACCACCAGCGTTTTAACGTGCTGGTGTGTACCACCATTATCGAAACCGGGATCGACATTCCCACTGCCAACACCATCATCATTGAACGAGCTGACCACTTCGGTTTAGCGCAATTGCATCAGCTACGGGGTCGCGTGGGACGCTCACACCATCAGGCATACGCCTGGCTGCTGACGCCGCACCCAAAAGCGATGACCACCGACGCACAAAAACGCCTGGAAGCCATCGCCTCGCTGGAAGATTTAGGTGCAGGTTTTGCGCTGGCGACCCACGACCTCGAAATTCGTGGCGCTGGGGAACTGCTGGGCGAAGATCAAAGTGGCTCCATGGAAAGCATCGGTTTCTCACTGTATATGGAGCTGCTGGAAAACGCTGTCGATGCGCTCAAAGAAGGGCGTGAACCGTCGCTGGAAGATCTCACCAGCCAGCAAACCGAAGTCGAACTGCGCATGCCATCGCTTCTGCCGGATAACTATATCCCGGATGTCAACACGCGACTGTCGTTCTACAAGCGCATTGCCAGTGCGAAAGGCGAAACCGAGCTGGAAGAAATTAAGGTCGAGCTGATAGACCGTTTTGGCCTGCTGCCCGACCCGGCCCGGACGTTGCTGGATATTGCCCGTTTACGCCAGCAGGCGCAGAAACTGGGGATCAGAAAGCTCGAAGGCAATGAAAAAGGCGGTACTATTGAGTTTGCCGAGAAAAACCATGTTAACCCAGTCTGGCTAATTGGTTTACTGCAAAAACAACCGCAGCACTTCCGTCTGGATGGTCCAACACGCCTGAAATTCATGCAGGAGTTGGGCGAGCGTAAAGCACGGATCGACTGGGTTCGCCAGTTTATGCGCCAGCTTGAAGAGAACGCCGTAGCCTAGCGTCAAGCCGGGTGAGTCCTCCACTCACCCGGCTTGATGAATTTACAAACTCTTTGCACTTCCCTGCACTTCCCGACACTGCAAACCGCCATAATTCTTGTTTACTTTTACATAATAAAAACCACGTAAAAACAATGGATTTATGGTGATGTTAAACAATAAACGACTCTCTCACTGGTTAGCATTTTTTACGCTTGCCGCGACCTTCGCGTTAGCACTTCCGGCCCAGGCAAATACCTGGCCGCTGCCGCCACCGGGAAGCCGTGTGGTGGGTCAGAATGCCGTTCACGTTGTCGAAGACAATGGCGGTTCTCTGGAAGCGATTGCGAAAAAATACAATGTCGGCTTTCTGGCGCTGCTACAGGCCAACCCCGGCGTTGACCCTTACGTACCACGTCCGGGCAGCGTGCTGACTATTCCGTTACAAACCCTGCTGCCGGATGCGCCACGCGAAGGCATTGTTATCAACCTCGCCGAACTGCGTCTTTATTATTACCAGCCGGGGACAAATTCGGTGACCGTGTATCCTATTGGTATTGGTCAGTTAGGCGGTGACACGCTGACGCCCACAATGGTAACCACCATCTCTGATAAACGTGCCAACCCGACCTGGACGCCTACGGCAAATATCCGCGTGCGATACAAAGCGAACGGAATCGACCTTCCTGCCGTGGTGCCTGCCGGGCCGGATAACCCGATGGGCCATCATGCCATTCGCTTAGCGGCATACGGCGGCGTGTACCTGCTGCACGGAACTAATGCTGACTTTGGCATCGGAATGCGCGTCAGTTCCGGCTGTATTCGTCTACGCGACGGTGATATCGAAACCCTGTTCCGTCAGGTGAAGCCAGGGACCAAGGTCAATATTATCAATACGCCAATCAAAGCATCTGTTGAACCTAACGGCGTGCGCCTGGTTGAAGTACACCAGCCGTTGTCCGAAAAAATCAATGACGACCCGCAATTGCTGCCGATCGTGCTGAACGCATCCATGCAGACGTTTAAGAATGCGGCGCAAACGGACTCTGCCGTCATGGAACATGCGATGGAGATTCGCTCAGGCATGCCGGTCGATGTCACCCGTCATCACGACGTTGCTCAACAACCGCTGTAAACTCAGCGCATAAAAAACCCCCGCTGGATTTTATTCCGCGGGGGTTTTTTATTTAACTCGCAGTGGCATTGCGATGGGTTAAATCTTATTTGTAGATAACTGCAGTCCCGTGGAGGGTGTTAGGACCGGTAACGGAAGTAATACGGAAAGACTTCGCCCCCATCTCATCCGCTTTCTGCGCCAGTTGATCTTCCAGAGAACCTAAGTTAGTCCCCGCATTCGCAGAAATAGTACCGACTTTCTGTTGGCCCGCAGGTGTGGCCTGAACTTCAACGGCAGCAAAGCTTGCAAATGAGAGTGAGCTAAGAACAGCAGCAACAAACAGAGTTTTTACGTTTTTCATGATAGTGACCTTTAGCAGATGAATGTGTGTCGCAAAGATTAACTTAACGATCGATAGGTAAATCATAGATGTGATCCAGGTCACACGTCAACACTTTTTTTAATGATCGTTATATAAAATACAAAGACCTTATTTTTCATATCAATAGCGTTAAATTATTTTTATCGCTAATCCGCTGGAGTGTGCAGTCGAATATTTTTATAATGGTTATTCAATAAACCCAACAAAGGTACATCGGCGCCATGACAACTGAAATGACAGGTTGTGCTAAAAAAAGCCGTGGCCGACCAAAAGTGTTCGACAGGGAAGCCGCGCTTGATAAGGCCATGACACTCTTCTGGCAGCACGGGTATGAAGCGACATCGCTCGCCGATCTCGTAGAAGCAACTGGCGCAAAAGCGCCCACGCTGTATGCGGAGTTCACCAATAAAGAGGGGTTGTTTCGTGCCGTACTGGACCGCTACATCACTCGCTTCGCGGCGAAACATGAAGCCCAGTTATTTTGTGAAGAAAAAAGTCTTGAGTGCGCGCTGGAAGACTATTTCACCGCAATAGCGACCTGCTTTACCAGTAAAGACACCCCGGCGGGATGTTTCATGATTAACACATCTGCGACACTGGCGGCCTCTTCCCGGGATATTGCGCACACGGTGAAATCCCGCCATGCCATGCAGGAACAGACGCTTACCCAGTTCCTTCACCAGCGTCAGCAACGAGGCGAAATTCCGGCCCATTGCGACGTGCAAAAACTGGCCGAATACCTGAACTGTATTTTACAGGGTATGTCGATCAGCGCCCGTGAAGGCGCAACGTTTGAAAAACTGATGCAGATCGCACACACGACTCTGCGACTGTGGCCTGAACTTATCAAAGTTTAACCCTTTCCCGCTATTTCCCCGCAGTACTGACACCACCGGGAGCTGATTAAGCCCCCGGTTAGATTTCCGCGGATTACCCCTACATTATTCAGTGTTTTCATCATCTTATCCGATCATTTTTTGTAAAATGTATTGATAACAACAATTATTATCAGCAATATTCGCATTTGTTTTAACACCTGTTTCACAATGTAACCATCGGTTTCTCTACCGCCATAACAAAAACAGATCGACTCTTTTTAAAAGGAATACAAATGCATAAGCGTCTCTGGGTGCTCAATCCTCTCTTGTTGTCTTTAACTCTCCCAGCCATCGCGGCTGAGGAAGATAACCTCATCGTCAGTGCCAACCGTAGTCAACGCACCGTGGCAGAAATGGCGCAAACGACCTGGGTTATTGAAGGAAGCGAGATTGAACAGCAGGTTCAGGGGGGGAAAGAGTTCAAAGATGTTCTTGCTCAGTTAATCCCAGGAATCGATGTCAGCAGCCAGGGGCGCACAAACTACGGCATGAATATGCGCGGTCGTGCCATCGTAGTACTGATAGACGGTGTCCGTCTGAACTCCTCGCGTACTGACAGTCGTCAACTTGATTCTATTGATCCGTTTAACATCGCACACATTGAAGTCATCTCAGGTGCAACCTCACTGTATGGCGGCGGCAGTACCGGTGGGTTAATCAACATTGTCACCAAAAAAGGCCAGCCGGAGCGTGAAGTAGAACTCGAACTGGGGAGTAAAAGCGGCTTCAATAACAGTAACGATCATGATGAACGCGTTGCCGCGGCGGTGAGCGGAGGAACCGATCGCGCTTCCGGGCGCATGTCCGTCGCGTATCAACGGTTTGGCGGCTGGTATGACGGCAATCACGATGCCCTGCTGCTGGATAACACCCAAACCGGCCTGCAGCACTCCGATCGTCTTGACGTGATGGGCACAGGAACGATTGAGCTTGACGACAACCGTCAGTTACAACTGGTTACGCAGTATTATAAGAGCCAGGGGGATGACGATTACGGACTGGATCTTGGCGAGAACATGTCCGCCGTGACGGGAAACGGTAAGGCTTATACCAGCAGCGGACTGAATTCCGATCGTATTCCCGGCACCGAGCGTCATCTGATCAGCCTGCAGTATTCAGACGCGGATTTCTTCGGCCAGAACCTGGTCAGCCAAATCTATTACCGTGACGAATCGCTGAAATTCTACCCCTTCCCTACGCTGAGCAAAGGCAAGGTCACCAGTTTCTCCGCATCGCAGCAGGACACAGACCAGTTTGGTGCCAAAATCACCCTCAACAGCCAGCTGATGGATAACTGGGAGCTGACATGGGGAGTCGATGCCGATCACGAAACCTTCGATTCCAATCAGAAATTCTTCGATCTGGCCTGGTCCCTGCCCTCCGGCGGTATGGACAACCGAACCGCTTATACCACCGGGCGTTACCCCGGTTACAGCATCACCAACTTCGCGCCTTTCCTGCAGAACAGCTATGACATTAACGACATCTTTACCCTCAGCGGCGGTGTGCGCTATCAATGGACCGAAAACAGGGTGGATGATTTCGTTGGCTATGCCCAACAACAGGGAATTGCCACCGGCCTGGCAAACTCCGCCGATACCATTCCTGGCGGTAAAACCGATTACGATAATTTCCTGTTTAACGCCGGTATTCTCGCCCACCTGACCGACCGTCAGCAGACATGGTTTAACTTCTCTCAGGGCGTGGAGCTTCCGGACCCGGGGAAATATTACGGTAACGGCACCTATTCCCTGGTTGGCGATCATTACCAGCTCCAGCGCAGCGTCAACGTGGCGGATTCACGCCTGGAGGGGATTAAAGTTAACTCCTACGAACTGGGATGGCGCTACACTGGCGACAGTCTGCGCACGCAGTTGGCCGCTTACTACTCTACTTCGGATAAATCGATCGTTATCAACCGCAGCGATATGACCATTAACGTCCAGCCCGACGATCGCCGTATTTATGGCCTTGAAGGTGCGGTGGATTATTTCATTGCGGATACGGACTGGAGTCTGGGCGGCAACTTCAACGTCATTAAATCGGAAGTGAAGCAAAACGGTAAGTGGCAGAAATGGGATGTCACCCTGGCTTCCCCGTCCAAAGCCACCGCGTGGGTCGGCTGGGCACCTGAACCGTGGACATTGCGCGTACAGAGCCAGCAAACATTTGATCTGACGGACGCCAGCGGCAATAAGCTGGACGGCTATAACACGATGGACTTTATCGGCAGCTATCATCTCCCGTTGGGTAAACTGACCTTTAGCGTAGAAAACCTGCTGAATGAAGAGTACACCACGCTGTGGGGACAACGTGCGCCACTGCTGTACAGCCCAACCTACGGTAGCCCGTCACTGTATGAATACAAAGGCCGGGGCCGCACGTTTGGTCTGAACTACGCCTTAACCTTCTGATAAAAAAAGCCCCCCAGCCTGAGCGAATGGGGGGCTAATGTTCAGGATAATGCTATTTTACGCTTTGTTATTCAGTACCAACTGTCCGTTGTTATCCAACGGAATTTGCGCGCCGGGGTCCTTATCCATACGGATTTTCCCCTGCTGATCGCCAATTTTGTACGTCACGTCGTAGCCCAGCATTTTTTCAGATTTGTCATACACCGTTTTACAACGCTGCTGCGTAGTAGTGTACGTATCATTTTCTTGCATCGAACCCTGGATCTGGTTACCTGCATAACCGCCGCCTAAAGCACCGGCCACGGTAGCAATATCTTTACCGCGTCCGCCGCCAAACTGATGGCCGATAACGCCACCAGCAACCGCACCCAACACGGAACCCGCGATACGGTTTTCATCTTGTACCGGCTTACGGTGCGTGACCGTCACGTTCCGACACTCCTGGCGTGGTGTTTTTACCGACTCTTTAATCGGTGTTGCAGAGACAACTTGTGCATACTGTGGGCCACGCTCGAAAACGTTAAGACTGGCCACCGCTGCAACACCCAGCGCAGCAGCTACGCCAATCCCTATACCCGCCAACATAGATTTATTCACGGGACTTCCTCCTTTTTTGCTATTAGCAACAACTTTGCAACAGAAGGTAAGGAATGCCAATCAGATTACGGATGAAAATAGCACGAGGAGGAGCGAAGGCAGGATGATTCGGAGAACTCTGAAGGAAGGCGCCGGATAAGTACAAACATCCGACGCCATAAGCCGTATTAATGCAGTTTCAGACGCGGGCGGATCACCCGGTTAATGCTGCCAACCAGCATCATCAGACCGGTTTTAAAGTAACCGTGCAGAGCAATCTGGTGCATGCGGTACAGTGAGATGTACACAAAGCGCGCAATACGCCCTTCTACCATCATCGAACCACGGGTCAAGTTACCCATCAGGCTACCCACGGTAGAGAAGTTAGAAAGTGAAACCAGAGAGCCGTGGTCTTTGTACTGATACGCTTTCAGCGGCTTGCCGTTCATCTGCGCCAAAATGTTGTTCATTGCGCAGCTTGCCATCTGGTGCGCAGCCTGAGCGCGCGGCGGCACAAAACCACCTTCCGGGCGAGCGCAGGAAGCGCAGTCGCCAATCGCGTACACGTCGGGATCGCGCGTGGTCTGCAGAGTCGGCTCAACCACCAGTTGGTTAATACGATTGGTTTCCAGACCGCCAATGTCTTTCATAAAGTCTGGCGCTTTGATCCCCGCAGCCCACACCATCAGATCGGCTTCAATGTACTCGCCATCCTTGGTATGCAGTCCGCCTTCATCAGCGCTGGTTACCATTGTCTGGGTCAGTACGCGTACGCCCAGTTTGGTTAACTCATTATGCGCAGCACTGGAAATACGCGGCGGCAACGCAGGCAGAATACGCTCACCGGCTTCTACCAGCGTAACGTTCAGCGCTTCGTTGGTCAGCCCTTTGTAACCATAGCTGTGCAGCTGTTTTACCGCATTGTGCAGCTCGGCTGAGAGTTCAACCCCCGTCGCACCGCCGCCGACAATGGCGATATTTACTTTGCCATTAGCGCCCAGATTCGCGGAATACTTCAGGAACAGATTCAGCATCTCCTGGTGGAAACGACGCGCCTGATGCGGGTTATCCAGGAAAATGCAGTTTTCTTTGACGCCCGGCGTATTGAAATCGTTGGAGGTACTACCCAACGCCATCACCAGCGTGTCATACGGGACTTTGCGCTCAGGAACCAGCAGCTCGCCCTTCTCATCGCGCAGCTCGGCAAGAGTAATGGTTTTCGCTTCGCGATCGATATCCACCACCGAACCCAACTGAAACTGGAAACCGTGGTTACGGGCATGCGCCAGATAGCTCAGCGCATCCACGCCTTCGTCCAGGGAACCCGTCGCGACTTCATGCAGTAACGGTTTCCATAAATGGCTGTGGTTTCTGTCCACCAGCGTGATTTTGGCCTTTTTCTTGCGCCCCAGCTTTTTACCCAGCTGCGTCGCCATTTCCAGTCCGCCAGCACCGCCGCCGACAATCACGATTCTTTTTAATGGTGTAGTCAACGTGACCCCCTTAAATTTATTAACCAATTGTTAATTAAAGGTTATAGGCATAGCCTTTAATTAACAACAAGTTACGATAATGAAAATGTTCTTCGAGAGTGAGAATAACACGAACGGTGCATTGGTCATACCAAAATTGATGTGTATCAAGTTTTGATGCTGAAAAGATAGACAACACGAACTTTAAGAACAAAAAAACCAGCCCGAAGGCTGGTTTTTTACACGTTCATTGAGGATTAACCTAACGTCTTGAACGCTTTGATGCGCTGCAAATGCGGGGAGATATTCTTAAACTTGTGCGTCTGCTCTTCGTCCCAGACTATCTCGTAAAAATGATGCAGCTCTTCTGACGAACGCTGACTATTGAGCGCTTCATCATGACGTGACAGGATCACCAGGCAGCGATCGCGATTCTTTTCGCGGAAATTGGTCACGCATTTTGTCGCGATATCGGCATACTCTTCAGGCCTGTCGATTTTTCCCTCCATGTTCTCATACGGGAACAGGTTGGGATTAAACACTACCTGACGAATATCACACAGGAAACCAATCCGTTCAGCCCAATATCCCCCGAGCCCCACGCCACAAATCAGCGGACGGTCGTCCACATTAAGCTGCAGCATTTTGTCCACTTCTTTCAGTAGATGCTGCATGTCATGTTTAGGATGCCGCGTACTGTAGCTAATCAGCCTGACATCCGGGTCGATGAACTGTAGCTGCAACACCTTTTCGTGGTTGCCCGGGCTGTTAGAGTCAAAACCGTGTAAATAGATAATCATCGCATCCTCGCCAAACTTGCGTTAATGACCTGCTTTCTCTTCCTGCCAGCGCTCATGAAGCTGGTTGAGCTGGGCGCTTACCGTCTTCCAGCGTGCCGAGTCCATCAGTTCCTGACGTGAAAATGAACCTTTATGATACAAACGTGTAACACGTTCTGCATTGATCGGCGACAGATTATCTAACACACTGACCGCGCCTTTACGATTATTGCAGACCAGGATCATATCGCAACCCGCATCCAGCGATGCCTGACCACGCTCCGCATAGCTTCCCATAATCGCCGCCCCTTCCATCGACAAATCATCGGAGAAAATGACGCCATCGAAACCAAGCTCCTGACGCAGCACCGTTTTCAGCCAGTGTGGCGAACCGCTCGCCGGACGCGGGTCCACGTCACTGTAGATGACGTGCGCAGGCATAATGGCATCGAGTTTGTTTTCCGTAATCAACGTCTGGAACACGGACATATCTTTTGCACGAATTTCGGCTTCTGAACGTGGATCGGTTGGGGTTTCTTTATGCGAATCCGCCGTCACTGCCCCATGCCCGGGGAAATGTTTACCGGTAGTTTTCATGCCAGCAGCATGCATACCGTCAATGAAGCGGGTCGCCATAGCCAGCGCTTTCCGCGGATCGGCATGGTAAGAGCGTTCGCCAATCGCCGCGCTGATATGCCCCACATCCAGCACCGGCGCAAAACTGATATCTATATCCATTGCGATCATTTCGCTGGCCATTAGCCATCCGGCGTCCTGAGCCAGATTGCCACCGTCTTCCAGACCGTGCAACGCAGCAAAGGATTGGGCCGCGGGCAGACGCGTAAATCCTTCGCGAAAACGCTGTACCCTGCCGCCTTCCTGATCTACCGCCACCACCAGATGATTGCGTGATGCCTCGCGAATCTGGCGCACTAATTCACGCAACTGTTCCGGGTCATGATAATTTCGGGTAAAGAGGATCAACCCACCTACCAGCGGATGCGCCAGAATCTCACGCTCTTCAGCGTCCAGCTCATACCCTTCGACATCCAACATTACTGGGCCCACACTGCTCTCCTTATCCTTTCATTATTAGCTGCCGCCAGGTTTCATCGGCCAGCCTGATAAATTGTCGATCGCCGGTTTGTCGCCAGCGATACTCAAACCACCCCGCTTTCAGCATTATGACCCAGGGCCGCCATCGTCTGACCTGCCGCCACAGCGCGTTTTGTTCAATGTGCGCTCGTTGGGCGTAGGCGCTAACCAGCCGTTGGTGCTGAGATTCGTCATTGACCCAAACCGCCGCCAGCTCCAGAGCGATATCACCGTCTCCGGCATATTCCCAGTCAATCAGCCGCAGTCCTGATGCTGTACGTACGATGTTGTCACCGTGGATATCCATATGCAGAGGCCCCAGACGCAAAGGTCGAGGCTCACCGCTTTTCCTGAGTCGCTTCAACGCTCGCAACCAGCATGGCGTACGACGCGCCGGATCGCCACACTGCCAGTACTGTTCGAGTAGCGGCAGCAGACTGATTCGCCAGCCCAATTGGGGTTGTTGGTGCAGATGATACAATAAGCCAGCGAGTTCGTCGGCGTCCGGCAATCTGGATTCTACCTTACCGTGAAAAAAGTCGACCGCCATCCACCCACGTATATAAAAGCGGGGGCGCGGCGCAAGGCTTTCAGGCAGGTGCTTTAACGCGCGATAGTGGCGTAAGAAATGCGATTCCGGCGCGTCAGGGTCGTGATGACAGCGCAACACTAAGCGGTGGGTATCGTGTTCGATGATGCAGCTCCCGCCGCTCAGGCCGCTCTGGTTGGCTGCGATGGTATGATACTTCGGGAAATAGCGCGACAACACCTCGTCGCGCGTCAGCCGGTTATTGTTGCTGTACGGCACCTTTACCTGACCAGATTATCTCGCCAGTTTGTACCAGCATTAATTGCATTTGCAGCGCCGGCGAATTGACGTTGCCGGAGGCGCTGGAATAGAGCACATACTGTGCGCCAACGTTACGGGCGATACCAATCGCTTTGCTGCGCGTTCCCAGACTGTCGTTCGGCGACAGACCTAACTGCTGTTTGGCGACAGCCAACTGCTGGGCGGAAACCAGGGTAAACTTGCCGTTATTCGCCAGCGCGTTCCTCAAGGTCTCGGTGGCTTCACCGGCATTCAACGAGCCGTTGGTCCGGTTATTCACGCTATCAACCAGCAGAACGCCTCCCGCTTTGACGCCGTCAGCCTGCAGCATTTTACCGACCATCGGTTGCATAGCTCCGTTCCAGTCATAGTGACGTTGACGTGGCGTCGGCTGCGCCGTTTGGTCCTCGTGCTCAATCGGACCCGGCTGCTGCGGTATGCTTGGCACCGTTGGTACAACCGGCACCGGTTGTTGCGGCTGCGCGGGCTGTTCCGGCACTGGCTTTACTTCCTCTACTGGTGCGGGCTCACGTTGCGCCACACAGCCAGAGAGAAACATCGCCAGCGCGGCAATCAGTGCGTAGCGATTCATTTTGATCATCAAGATTCACCCCTTACAAATAAAGATAAAGTCTAACCTTGTGCGCCCCCAAAAAATTGGCGCTGCCGTACAGCGTCACCGACGAATGAGCCGGGATAGTCACGCTGCGTGGCGCTTCCAGAGGATGCATTTCCAGTCCTCTGGCGTCATACCAGTAAAACCGATAATGAACGGTAACGGGTTCTTGTCTTTCGTTATAAAGTCGCGAGGATGCTGAGGCCTGAATATCAGACGTGGTTAACGTCGGCTGTTCTGCTGTAATGCCCGACGCCAGAATCGTTGATTCCATCACCAGCGACTGTTCATCACTTACCGGAATTTCAGGATGTGCCCGACAGCCAGCCAGTAGCAGCAAGCTCAGTGAAAGTGCAATGCATCCTCTGGTCATGCTTACAGACCTTTATGCGCAAGCATTGGACCCAGCGCACGTCCACCCAGCAGGTGCATATGAATGTGATACACCTCCTGACCGCCGTGACGATTGGTATTCATAATTAAACGATACCCATCCGCAGCAATGCCTTCCTGCTCGGCGATTTTCGCCGCTACGGTGATCATGCGACCCAGCGCCTGCTCGTGTTCCGCCGTCACATCGTTGACGGTCGGGATCAGGACGTTAGGAATGATCAGAATGTGCGTAGGTGCCTGAGGGGAAATATCACGAAACGCAGTGACCAGTTCATCCTGGTACACGATATCTGACGGAATTTCACGACGGATAATTTTGCTGAATATAGTTTCTTCTGCCACGACGTTTTCCTTTTTCATTAACAGCCCAAGCGTTATGCCATGCTACGCCGGGTCACTCTGCGAGTATAGAGTATGAGCGAGTTACTCACGCTCTTTCAACTTTAACCCTCGATTTTTTAAGCAAAAAGCCCTGCCACTGCTGTTCTTATAACCATTTCCCGTCGCTATTGCTTAAGCATAGTACTGAAACAACATTTCACTTATGCCGTAGCATCTGTTTACACATTGAATGTGAATGCGTATATTTCGCATTTGCATTCATATGCAAACTTAATAATTTACAACCAAAGGGTTCATCACAACCTCAGCGATTCGAACTTAATATTAATAATTATCAAGGACTTTTCGATGTCTTTCACAACACACAACGGGGATGACCAGCGCCAACCGGGGCTTGCCCCTTCTGTACTGGCAGCCTGCATCACGTTAGCACTATTGCCTTCCACCGGCCTCGCAGCCCCTGCTGAAGAGACGGTGATCGTTGAGGGCTCTGCTCCAGCCACATCCAGCGAGGAGCAGGATTACAGCATCAAATCAACAACTGCTGGCACCAAAATGCAGATGACGCAGCGCGATATTCCGCAATCAGTCAGTATTATCAGTCAGCAGCGCATGGAAGATCAGCAACTGCAAACGCTGGGCGATGTGATGGACAACACGTTGGGGATAAGCAGAAGTCAGGCGGATTCAGATCGCAGTAGCTATTACTCTCGCGGATTTCAGATTGATAACTACATGGTCGATGGGATTCCGACCTATTTTGAATCCCGCTGGAATCTCGGTGATGCCCTTTCCGACACGGCCCTTTTTGAGCGTATCGAAGTGGTCCGTGGCGCAAACGGGCTAATGACCGGGACGGGTAACCCCTCAGCCTCGATTAATATGATCCGTAAGCATGCCACCAGCCGCGAGTTCACCGGTAATGTTTCTGCGGAATATGGCAGTTGGAATAAACAACGATATGTGACCGATCTTCAAAGCCCGCTCACGGCAGACGGCAACGTGCGCGGGCGCATCGTGGCGGGCTACCAGAATAACGACTCCTGGCTTGATCGCTACAATAGCGAAAAAATGTTCTTCTCCGGGATTGTCGATGCCGATCTGGGCGACACCACCAGCCTGTCTGCGGGTTATGAATACCAGCGCATTGATATCAACAGTCCAACCTGGGGTGGATTGCCGCGCTGGAATACCGACGGCAGTAAAAACAGCTATGACCGCTCGCGCAGCACTGCGCCGGACTGGGCGTACAACGATAAAGACTTCAACAAAGTGTTTGTCACCATCAAGCAACGTTTTGCCGATACCTGGCAGGCGACCATGAATGCCACCCACTCCGAGGTCAAGTTTGACAGTAAAATGATGTACGTCGATGCCTATGTCAATAAAGCCGATGGTACGCTGATTGGCCCGTATGGCAGCTATGGTCCGGGCTATGACTACGTCGGAGGTACCGGCTGGAACAGCGGCAAGCGTAAGGTAGATGCCGTCGATCTGTTCGCCGACGGCGGTTACGACCTGTTTGGTCGTCAGCATAATCTGATGCTGGGCGGCAGCTACAGCAAACAGAATAACCGTTACGAAAGCGCGTGGGCGAACGTATTCCCCAACGAAATCGGCAGTTTCTATACCTTCGATGATAACTTCCCGGAAACCAACTGGAACCCGCAGTCATTGGCCCAGGACGATACCACGCACATGAAATCGCTCTACGCCGCAACACGTATTTCGCTGGCCGACCCACTGCATTTGATTGTCGGCGCGCGTTATACCAACTGGCGTATCGACACCCTCGCCTACAGCATGGAACAAAACCACACCACGCCGTATGCGGGCCTGGTGTATGACATTGACGATAACTGGTCTACCTACGCCAGCTACACCTCAATCTTCCAGCCGCAGAACAAGCGCGACAGTTCCGGTAAATATCTCTCCCCAATTACCGGCAATAACTATGAGCTTGGCCTGAAGTCCGACTGGATGAACAGCCGTTTAACCACCACCCTCGCGGTGTTCCGCATTGAACAGGATAACGTGGGCCAATCAACCGGCGTACCAATTGCCGGTAGCAATGGCGACACGGCCTATAGAGCGATGGATGGAACGGTCAGCAAAGGGGTCGAATTCGAAGTTAACGGTGCGATCACCGATAACTGGCAGATGACGTTCGGCGCGACACGCTATGTTGCTGAAGACAACGAAGGCAATGCGGTAAACCCGAACCTACCGCGTACCACAGTAAAACTGTTTACCCGTTATCGCCTGCCAGCCATGCCGGAACTGACCGTGGGCGGTGGGGTTAACTGGCAGAATCGTGTTTATAGCGATACGGTCACGCCGTATGGCACATTCCGAGCGGAACAGGGAAGCTACGCCCTGGTCGATTTATTCACCCGCTATCAGGTGACGAAAAACTTCTCTGTGCAGGGTAACCTCAATAACCTGTTCGATAAAACCTACGACACCAATGTCGACGGTTCTATCGTCTATGGCGAGCCGCGCAACGTCAGCGTCACCGCCAGCTATCAGTTCTGATTCGAAACACATCACGCTCCACCTGCTCGTCAGGTGGATGCACTGGACTGAGAAAACAAAAAGCCCGCTTAAGTTTCCTTAAGCGGGCTTCTTAAATATGGCTCCTCTGACTGGACTCGAACCAGTGACATACGGATTAACAGTCCGCCGTTCTACCGACTGAACTACAGAGGAATCGTTGTGGAGGCTTATCTTAGCGGCGAAAAAATTTTTGTCAAACCCCATTTCCCCGAATAAGTTTCAATTGATGCTTCTCTCGACAGTTTGTTGCATTTCCAGACATTTTAAATGGAAAAAACTTTGCAGCTTTTTGGATTCTCCCTCATCATTTGAAATGAGGTTTCAACTTTCTTCTTTAAGGTCCACTTTGAACGTCTCCGCTGCCTTACGCCAGGTCGCTTCCCGCACGCCCTGGTATGCCAAACGCAAGAGTTATAAGGTTCTCTTTTGGCGCGAAATCACTCCGCTTGCGGTCCCCATTTTTCTGGAAAACACCTGTGTGCTGTTGATGGGCGTACTGAGTACCTTCCTTGTTAGCTGGTTGGGAAAAGAAGCAATGGCTGGCGTTGGTCTCGCCGACAGTTTCAACATGGTCATCATGGCGTTTTTTGCCGCCATCGATCTGGGAACCACGGTGGTGGTAGCATTTAGCCTGGGAAAACGAGATCGTCGACGGGCAAGGGCAGCAGCCAGACAATCGCTGGTGATCATGACGATTTTTGCTACCGTGCTGGCAGCGGTCATTCACTATTTTGGTGAACAGATTATTGACGTTGTCGCCGGTGAAGCCACCCCCGATGTTAAGGCTTTGGCACTCACCTATCTGGAACTAACGGTGCTCAGCTACCCGGCGGCAGCCATTGCTTTGATCGGTAGCGGCGCACTCCGCGGAGCCGGAAATACCAAAATTCCGCTGTTGATTAATGGCGGTATGAATATCCTAAATATCATCATCAGTAGCATCCTGATCTACGGGGTCTTTTCCTGGCAAGGGCTGGGATTTGTGGGGGCAGGACTCGGGCTGACCATTTCACGCTACATCGGTGCGTTCGCCATTATCTGGGTGCTGATGATTGGTTTTAATCCGGCACTGCGTATTCCCTTCAAAAGCTATTTTAAGCCGCTCAATCTCGCCATTATCTGGGAAGTTATGGGGATCGGTATTCCGGCAAGTATTGAGTCAGTGCTATTTAATGGCGGTAAACTGTTAACGCAGATGTTTGTCTCCGGCATGGGAACCAGCGTAATTGCCGGAAACTTCATTGCATTTTCCATCGCCGCGCTCATCAACCTGCCGGGGAATGCTTTAGGCTCCGCGTCGACAATCATTACCGGCAGGCGTCTGGGAAATGGTCAGATTGCCCAAGCGGAAATCCAGTTACGCCATATATTCTGGCTCTCAACAATCGGCTTAACCGCCATCGCCTGGCTAACCGCCCCTTTTGCCGGCGTTATGGCCTCATTTTATACCCACGATCAGGATGTAAAAGAGGTCATAGTCATCCTAATTTGGCTCAACGCAGCGTTTATGCCGATATGGGCAGCATCCTGGGTGCTACCATCAGGGTTTAAGGGCGCACGTGATGTGCGTTTTGCGATGTGGGTATCGATGTTGGGCATGTGGGGCTGTCGTGTTGTGGCGGGTTACACGTTGGGAATCGTATTAGGATGGGGCGTAGTCGGCGTTTGGTTAGGGATGTTCTTCGACTGGGCCGTGCGCGCCGCGTTATTTTACTGGCGTATGGTCACAGGCCGCTGGTTATGGAAATACCCTCGTCCCGAGCGTGAAAAGTGCATAAAACAACCGGTTGCGTCTGAATAAGCGGCGAAATGGGGAATATTTCAGCAAACGATCGCATTTATCTATTCAGGCTTTGACAACGCTGAGAGGCATCGCTAATATTCGCCTCGTTCACACGATTCCTCTGTAGTTCAGTCGGTAGAACGGCGGACTGTTAATCCGTATGTCACTGGTTCGAGTCCAGTCAGAGGAGCCATATTTAAGAAGCCTGCTTAGGAAACTAAGCAGGCTTTTTGCTTTATATCTGATAATCAATCACGGCTTCATCTGGCTCCATCGCCTGGCGCTTGATTTCATCGACGGATAACCCTGCGTTGCATAGCTCAATGAATCGCCAAACGTAGTTGCGCTGCAGTTGCCCGCGTTTCAGGCCCAACCAGACGGTATTTGCATCAAATAAGTGCCGGGTATCCAGACGGGTTAAGCTCCCCTCCTCCTGCTCTCCGCTGGATTGTTCTGCCACCAGCCCGATTCCCAGCCCCAGCGACACATAGGTTTTAATCACATCCGAGTCCTGGGCGCTGAGGATAATATCCGGCACTAACCCTTTACGGGCAAATGCCTCATCGATACGGGAACGCCCCGTAATCCCCTGACGATACGTAATTAATGGCCAGTGGGCGATAGATTCCAGTGTGAGAGGAGACGTTTTCACCAAGGGATGGTCGTGAGGAACAAGCAGGCTGTGGTGCCAACGAAACCAGGGAAAAGCTACCAACAGCGGATCGCTGCTAAGTCGCTCGCTGGCAATCCCGATGTCTGCCCCACCGTTTTGCAACAGTACGTCAATCTCCTGCGGTGTACCCTGGATCAGTTCCAGACGTACCTCAGGAAAGAGCTCACGAAAGGCTTTAATCACCGCGGGCAGGCTATAGCGTGCCTGTGTATGCGTGGTGGCAATCGTCAGTACACCGGACGTGTCATTGGTAAACAGATCCGCCAGTCTGCGAACGTTGCTGGCCTCATTCAGAATACGCTCGGCAATAACCAGCAAGGCTTTGCCCGGTTCGGTCATGCCCAGCAGGCGTTTACCGCGACGGATAAAAATCTCAATGCCAAGTTCATCTTCAAGTTCACGAATATGTCGGCTGACTCCCGACTGCGAGGTGTACAGTATATTCGCGACTTCCGTCAGGTTGTAATCCTGACGGGCCGCCTCGCGGATTATTTTAAGTTGCTGGAAATTCACTTTTCGCTCCGGGCACATCAGACATTACGCTATTGTTAAAGTCTGATGCCCGGCATAACAAATAATAAAAACCCGCATCTTATTCCTGAAGGGAATAAGGTTTAGCTGACCAGCTGTAGTTCGCGGTTTTCCAGTGCCGGACGGCTTACCAGCGACAACAGGATCTCCTTCACGGCCTGTGCCTGCGGCGATAAGCTCCCTCTGGCTGAGACGTTCAGCGATAATGGCAGATTCATCGACGGGGTTGTTATCCGCGCCATCCAGCCGTTCGCGGCATTACATAATGAACGTGCCGCCGACTCAGGCAACACTGTGACGCCCATCCCACTGGCGATGGCAGCCGTTAAGGTGGCGATAGATTCAATTTCGCCAATCACTTTGGCCGTCAGGCGACGAAGCGAAAAAGCTTCATCTACACGCAGGCGAACTGCGCTGTAATCCCGTGGCAAAAACAGATTCATCTGCGCCACCGCGGCTAAATCGACGCTTTGCCCCGGGCAATCACGCGTCCCGACCAGGTACAGATCCTCTTTAAGCAACGGTTGACTGCTGATACCCGCCACGGGTGAGCGCTCGTAGAGCACCGCCATGTCTAAATGCCCGCTGAGCAGCTTGTCATTCAGCACCGCCCCACTGTTTTCATGCAAATAGACCAGCACATCGGGCAGCTCTGCTCGTACTGTCTGTAATAACGGCATAGTGATGGCTGACGCCGCCGTCCCCGGCGCCAGGCCAATAGAGACCTGTCCCCCCAGGGTCTGACCTACGTTATTGACCGCAAGTTGCGCCTGCTCGCACTGGCGTAAAATCGTCCGCGCATGGGCATACAACACTTTCCCCGCTTCCGTCGGTGTGACGCCGCGTTTGGTGCGAATCAGCAGTTGCTGATCCAGTTCGCCTTCCAGCGTAGCAACCTGCTGGCTCAGCGCGGGTTGCGCGATATGCAACACTTCCGCTGCCTGGGTCAGGCTACCAATATCGACGATTTTCACGAAATATTTCAGTCGTCTGAAGTTCATTTTGCCTCCTGTCGGAATACCAGAACCCGTGCTGGCAGTCATTAAATTCAGGATTGCAAGATGCTTGCCAGTTTAGTCAGCAGCCGTGTTTTACGGTTAAAACCGCGTAAAGTCAGGATCAAAGGTGAAGAATGGACTTTTTGCACACCTGAATCTCTCATTCTGGCTGCCCTGGAAGAGGTAGGCGCGCACCAGAATGGGGCAAAAGCATAAAAAGACGGAAAGATCACCGCTTTGCTGATTTTGTCAGCAAACGAACGCACAAATGTATTTCCCCCTTTGACAAGCCTCATCGCCCTCGCTAATATGCGCCTCGTTCAAACGATTCCTCTGTAGTTCAGTCGGTAGAACGGCGGACTGTTAATCCGTATGTCACTGGTTCGAGTCCAGTCAGAGGAGCCATATTTAAGAAGCCTGCTTAGGAAACTAAGCAGGCTTTTTGCTTTTCTGTTTTTCATTCGTCTTATTTTTCATGTAGCCCTCTGGTGAGGGAGATAATCGTTTTCTCTTCCCGTCTGTCGCGGTAATCTCATAACGGTCGTTAATATATCGACTGCAATGTGTGTAGCCCAATTCAAATACTAATAACTAAAAGACAGTACAGACAGGATAACTATGGATTCCACTCTCACCTCCGCGGGTCCCCAAGAGGACGTCTCTTCGCTTCATCGTGCCCGACGCGCTGCGCTTGGTAGCTTCGCTGGCGCCGTGGTCGACTGGTATGATTTTCTGCTTTATGGCATCACCGCCGCACTGGTCTTTAATCGCGAGTTCTTCCCGCAGGTTAGCCCGGCAATGGGAACACTTGCCGCATTTGCCACCTTTGGCGTCGGATTTTTGTTCCGTCCGTTAGGCGGGGTTATCTTCGGCCACTTTGGCGATCGCCTTGGCCGTAAACGCATGCTGATGCTCACCGTCTGGATGATGGGGATTGCCACTGCGCTGATAGGGATTATTCCTTCTTTTGACACTATTGGCTGGTGGGCCCCTGTGCTGCTGGTGACGCTACGCGCCATTCAGGGATTCGCCGTTGGTGGCGAATGGGGCGGCGCGGCGTTGCTCTCGGTCGAAAGCGCGCCGAAAAATAAAAAAGCCTTCTACAGCAGTGGCGTTCAGGTCGGTTACGGCGTCGGACTGCTGCTTTCTACCGGTCTGGTCTCACTGATTAGCTCGCAAACTACCGATGAGCAGTTCCTGAGCTGGGGCTGGCGTATTCCGTTCCTGTTCAGCATCGTACTGGTTTTGGGCGCGTTGTGGATGCGCAACAGAATGGATGAATCAGCCGAATTCGAACAGCAGCAACAGGCAGCGCAACCAGAGAAAAAGCGGTTACCGGTGGTCGAGGCGTTAATCCGCCATCCGGGCGCATTCTTAAAAATTATCGGCTTGCGCTTATGTGAACTGCTGACGATGTATATCGTCACCGCGTTTGCCCTTAATTACTCTACGCAGAACCTGGGCCTACCCCGCGAGCTGTTTCTGAATATCGGTTTGTTAGTGGGAGGACTGAGCTGTCTGACCATCCCCTGCTTTGCCTGGCTTGCCGACCGCTTTGGTCGACGGCGCGTGTACATTACCGGTGCACTGGTCGGTACGCTGAGCGCCTTCCCGTTCTTTATGGCGCTGGAAGCACAGTCTATTTTCTGGATCGTGTTCTTCGCGATTATGTTGGCCAATATTGCGCACGATATGGTGGTCTGCGTACAACAGCCTATGTTTACCGGTTTGTTTGGCGCAAGTTATCGCTACAGCGGCGCAGGCGTTGGCTATCAGGTGGCAAGTGTGGTTGGCGGTGGTTTTACCCCCTTCATTGCTGCGGCACTGGTGACATTCTCTGGAGGAGACTGGCACAGCGTGGCCATTTATCTGATGGCCGGGTGTCTTATTTCCGCCGCCACTGCATTGCTGATGCGGGATAAGCAGCACAGTTAAGCCCTGATGCGAAGGTCATTCGACCTTCGCACAATCTTCCTCTACGTCTGACTTTTGTTTCATATTCCTGTGACATACTATCGGGAGAGCAGTACATCTGTGGAACAAGGAGACAGACATGAACAATAAGGGCTCCAGCCTGACCCCAACTCAGGCACTGGATAAACTGGACGCGCTGTACGAGCAGTCGGTTAAAGCACTGCGTAGCGCCATTGGTAAGTACATTGAAACAGGGACGCTCCCTGACATAATCGCCCGCCATAATGGTCTTTTTGTTTACCCATCGCTTTGTGTCACCTGGGATGGCAGCGCCACCAATCCCCCGAAAACCCGCGCTTATGGCCGTTTTACCCATGCGGGCAGCTATACCACTACGATCACCCGTCCGTCGCTTTTTCGTCCCTATCTTGAAGAACAACTCACGCTGCTGTATCAGGATTATGATGCGCATATCTCCGTCGAACCGTCGCAGCATGAAATCCCTTATCCCTATGTGATTGATGGTTCTGAACTGACGCTCGACCGCTCGATGAGCGCCGGATTAACGCGCCATTTCCCCACTACCGAGTTGTCACAAATCGGCGACGAAACAGCCGATGGTACCTATCATCCGGCGGAATTCTCCCCGCTGTCGCACTTCGACGCCCGACGAGTAGATTTTTCGCTCGCACGACTGCGTCACTACACGGGAACGCCGGTTGAACATTTCCAGCCATTTGTGCTGTTCACCAACTACACCCGCTATGTCGATGAGTTCGTGCGCTGGGGTTGCAGCCAGATCCTCGATCCGAACAGCCCCTATATCGCGCTGTCATGCGCGGGCGGGATCTGGATCACCGCTGAAACGGAAGCTCCAGAAGAGGCCATCTCCGATCTCGCCTGGAAGAAACATCAGATGCCCGCCTGGCATCTAATCACCGCCGACGGTCAGGGGATCACGCTGGTCAATATCGGCGTTGGCCCGTCCAACGCTAAAACCATTTGCGATCATTTGGCCGTCCTACGCCCTGACGTCTGGCTAATGATTGGACACTGTGGCGGCCTGCGCGAAAGTCAGGCGATTGGCGACTATGTTCTGGCCCACGCTTATCTGCGTGACGACCATGTGCTGGATGCCGTACTACCGCCGGATATTCCGATTCCGAGCATTGCGGAAGTACAACGCGCACTGTATGACGCCACCAAAGAAGTCAGCGGCATGCCCGGCGAAGAGGTTAAACAGCGCCTGCGTACCGGTACCGTCGTCACCACCGACGATCGCAACTGGGAGTTACGCTATTCCGCTTCTGCGCTGCGTTTTAACCTCAGTCGCGCGGTGGCTATTGATATGGAAAGCGCCACTATCGCCGCCCAGGGCTACCGCTTCCGCGTCCCTTACGGCACGCTGCTGTGCGTTTCCGATAAACCGCTGCACGGCGAGATCAAACTGCCTGGTCAGGCCAACCGTTTTTATGAAGGTGCCATTTCCGAGCACCTGCAAATAGGTATCCGGGCAATCGATCGTCTGCGTGCTGAAGGCGATCGACTGCACTCCCGTAAATTACGTACGTTCAACGAACCGCCGTTCCGTTAAGGCCTGAAGGTAACTATGCACAACTCAACTCCTCTTTCCGCTCTGCGCAACCTGCTGTTAGCGCAAGGGTTGGATGGCATGATTGTTCCGCGCGCCGACGCTCACCAAAGCGAAGATTGTACACCGCATGACAATAAGCTGGCCTGGCTGACCGGTTTTAGCGGCTCCGCTGGTCTCGCGTTGGTCCTGCGCGACCGCGCATTAATGTTTGTCGATGGACGCTATCAGGTCCAGGTGCGCAATGAAGTCTCGCTGGATGATTTTGAAATTCACCATTTACATGACGAACCGCTGGCCGACTATTTGCAGTCTCACGTTGCTGCCGGCGCGCGTATCGGCTTTGAACCGTTGCTGATGGTCAACAGCCAGTTTGAAGCACTGTCGGCGACCCATTGCGAGCTGGTATCTCTTGAGCAAGATCCTTTCGACCAGGTATGGCTTGACCGCCCGGCAGCACCCTGCGGCATCATTCATGAAATGCCCATTGAAATCAGCGGGGAAAGCAGCACACAAAAACGTGCCCGCGTCGTGGATCTGCTCACGCAACAACAGGCCGACGTTCTGGCGATCACGCTGCCGGATAACATTGCCTGGCTGCTGAATGTGCGCGGTTCCGATCTGCCAATGGTGCCAGTGCCGTTTTCGTTCGCCCTGCTCTATCGCAGCGGCGAGCTGGAATGGTTTGTGGATAGCAACAAAACCCAGCAGCTCCCTGCTGCACTGCTGAATACGCTCACGCTGGCCCCACAAGAGAGTTTTCTTGCCCGCTGCCAGCAGTTGGCCAAAGGGAAACGCTTTTTGGTCGATAAAGACTACGCCCCGGTCGCGCTGCGTTTTGCCATTGTAGAACACGGTGGCGAGGTCTTATGGGCACCCGATCCCATCACCTTGATGAAAGCGCACAAGAATGACGTTGAACTGGCGGGCTATCGGGAATGCCATGAACAAGATGGCGCGGCCTGGGTTAACTTTCTGGCATGGCTTACGCATGAAGTTCCCTTGCGCGAAGCGGCAGGCAATCCGGTCACTGAGCTGGAAGCGCAGGCCAGGCAACTGGAATTTCGCCAGCAGCAGCCGGGATTTATCGAGCAAAGCTTCAACACGATTTCGGCCTCAGCCAGCAATGCCGCAATGTGCCATTACCATTCCAGCGAAAAAACCAATACGCCCATTACCTCTCAGGCCATGTATCTGAATGATTCCGGCGGCCAGTACCATAATGGTACGACGGATACAACGCGCACCCTCGCGTTTGGTCCACAGGATCCGCAGCGTCGTCTGCATTACACCGCTGTGTTGAAAGGCTTTTTGTCGCTTATCTCGCTGCAATTTCCCAGCGGCACTCAGGGTCATCAACTGGATGCCTTTAGCCGTCGGGCGCTGTGGGATCTGGGTCTGGATTTTGATCACGGTACGGGACACGGCGTAGGCCATCAGCTCCTGATCCATGAGCAGCCCCATCGCATTGCCAAAAAAGTAAACCCCTGGCCTCTGGTTGCGGGCAATATCATTACCATCGAGCCGGGTTATTATCTGGCCGGAGAATATGGGATCCGTATTGAGAATCAGGTGGAGATTATCAACAGTCGTCCTGGCTTCTGTCGCTTCTCAACGCTGACGCTGGTGCCGATTGATTTAAGTCTGGTTGAACTGCATCTGCTAAGTGAGGCTGAAAAACAGTGGATTGATGATTACCACCAGCAGGTCAGAGAGACGTTATCCCCACGCGTGAACGCAGAGGCTCGCCCGTGGTTGTTCGCCGCCACTGCGCCGATTCGCGTTCAGGCCAATTAATGCATTAAATAAGGCAGCCCGCAGGCTGCCTTAATTCTCCCCAACTTTTTACTGCTTAGCTGTGACGGATGTACTCATCCATTTCAGTTTTCAGGTTATCGGACTTAGTACCGAAGATAGCCTGAACACCGGAACCCGCCACTACAACGCCCGCCGCACCCAGTTTCTTCAGGCCAGCCTGATCCACTTTGGCAACGTCAGCGACGCTGACACGCAGACGAGTAATGCACGCATCGAGGTTAGTGATGTTTTCTTTACCGCCGAATGCCGCAACCAGGGCCGGAGCCATTTCGCCGGACGCACCCGCTTTGGTGTCTTCGGTAGCATCTTCACGGCCCGGAGTTTTCAGGTCCAGCGCTTTGATCAGCACACGGAAGATGGTGTAGTAAACAATCGCATAACCGATACCGACAATCGGGAACAGCCACAGTTTGCTGCTGTTACCGGACAGAACGATAAAGTCGATCAGACCGTGGGAGAACGACGTACCGTCACGCATACCCAGCAGGATACAGATCGGGAATGCCAGACCAGCCAGAATTGCGTGGATGATGTACAGGATCGGTGCCACGAACATGAACGAGAACTCGATCGGTTCGGTAATACCGGTCAGGAACGAGGTCAGCGCCGCGGAGATCATGATACCGCCCACTTTCGCGCGGTTTTCTGGTTTAGCAGAGTGCCAGATAGCGATAGCGGCAGCCGGCAGACCGTACATTTTGAACAGGAAGCCACCAGACAGTTTGCCCGCAGTCGGGTCACCCGCCATATAGCGAGGGATATCGCCGTGGAATACCTGGCCCGCAGCATTGGTGTATTCACCGATCTGCATCTGGAATGGAACGTTCCAGATATGGTGCAGACCAAACGGCACCAGGCAGCGTTCAATGAAGCCATAGATACCGAACGCTACGACCGGGTTCTGGTATGCAGCCCACTGGGAAAACGTCTGAATAGCAGTCCCGATCGGCGGCCAAATGAAGGACAGAACCACACCGGTGAAAATAGCGGCCAGACCAGAAATGATAGGAACGAAGCGCTTACCCGCAAAGAAGCCAAGATACTCAGGCAATTTGATACGGTAGAAACGGTTGAACATATACGCTGCAATCGCACCGGAGATAATCCCCCCGAGAACACCCGTATCAGCAAGGTGTTTAGCTGCGATCTCTTCAGCAGGTAAATGCAGAACCAGCGGCGCAACAACAGCCATGGTCTTAACCATAATGCCGTAGGCAACAACGGATGCCAGTGCAGATACGCCGTCGTTATTGGTGAAGCCTAACGCGACACCGATGGCAAAAATCAGCGGCATGTTTGCAAAAACAGAACCGCCTGCTTCTGCCATTACGTGCGATACAACGGCTGGCAGCCAGCTGAAGTTAGCGGAACCGACACCCAGCAGGATACCTGCAATCGGGAGTACGGATACCGGCAGCATCAGCGATTTACCGACCTTTTGCAGGTTAGCAAATGCATTCTTAAACATAATTGAGAGTGCTCCTGAGTATTTGTGCTTTTCTACGTTCTCACGCATTAGCGAGGGGGGAGAACCTCGCCGTGTACAGGGCATCTAAGTACCCTTTATTTATTACACAGAGTAAAATAATTCAGTTTGTTTTTGTTTGACGGCTATCACAATTCAGTCGTGGATGGCCGTAAAATCCGCACATTCCGATAAAATGCGTTTCTGAATGTGTCAAACCGGTTATTCACCGCCCATTTTGAGGCGGTGAACTTTACTCGCTTTGCTTATTAATTACGAGCTTTAAAAAAAGTCAGTTAACGAACGGATTGCAGGCGAGAAGCGTCGATGTGAAACAGGCGGGCAAAGTTATCAGTGGTTGCCTGCGCCAGTTCTTCAACGGCAACACCTTTCACTACGGCCATATACTCCGCAACGTCACGGGTCATGGCAGGCTGGTTCTCTTTTCCACGATGCGGTACAGGCGCAAGGTAGGGAGAATCCGTCTCAACCAGCAACCTATCCAGAGGAACATAGCGGGCGGCATCACGGAGCTGATCTGCGTTACGGAACGTGACGATGCCGGAAAACGAGATATAAAATCCGAGGTCCAGCAATTTGCCCGCCGTTTCTCTGTCTTCTGTAAAACAGTGTAGTACGCCACCACAATCCGTCACTTTTTCTTCGCGCAGAATAGACAGCGTATCGGCCCGCGCATCGCGGGTATGCACGATAACTGGCTTTTGTAACTCACGGCCAATCTGAATATGATGGATAAAAGATTCCTGCTGGCGCACCTTTGTTTCCGGCGTATAGAAATAGTCCAGCCCGGTTTCCCCCATCGCCACAACGCCCTCTTCGGCGGCAAAACGGCGCAGGTCTTCAACATCATAGGCTTCATCCTGATTTAACGGATGCACGCCGCAGGAGAACACCACATTGTCACGTTCACCGACCAGTTCGCGCATACTGCGGTATCCTGGCAGAGTGGTCGCGACGGCAAGACAGAATTTCACATCGCGTGCGGCCGCTTTCGCCAGCACGTCATCCACGTCCTTATGCAGAGATTGATAATCCAGGCCATCAAGATGGCAGTGTGAGTCGACTAAAAACATAATGTCTCTCTCAAAGATGGGGAACAGGCAGTACGGTGCCTGGTTGCAGGTAATGCTCAATACGCAGGATAAGATCGGTTAACACCAGTTCACGGTTTACGCCTGTTACGTTCAGCAACTGCTGACGGCAATGACAAACGTCACCGAGTATCGCCTGTATCCGGGCGACGGATAACCGTTCTGCGATAGAAGATATCAGGTCCAGCGCATCAGGATTGGTTAAATGGGAAACCCCATACGGACGCTTCAAGGCATCCGTCAACAACGTTGCCAGCCAGTGTAAACGGGCGGCGGCCTGATCGTGGTTTAACGCCGCGAGCAGGATATACCAGTCACCTGCGTTTAATGTGTTTGCCAGTGCCGCACAAAAATCTGTGCGATACGCCCAGCTTTCAGCCTGTAACAACGAGAGTGCCGCACCAGGCGAACCCGCGCTCAGGCGTAATGCGCTCAACAGAGCTTCTGGAGATGCGGTCACTTCGCGGGCGAGCCAGGAGATAGCGTACGACTCAGCCGGCGGCGCAAGATGGTGTAACCGGCAGCGGCTGCGCAATGTCGCCAGCAATCGCGCAGGCTCTGTGCTGGCGAGGAAAAACCAGGTTTGTGCCGGCGGTTCTTCCAGCGTTTTTAGCAGAGCATTGGCAGCAGCATCAGTTAACTGGGCAGCATCAGGGATCCACACCACTTTCGCACCGCCAAGGCGTGAATGCTCGTACAGCTTTTCACTCACTTCACGTACCGCATCAACCCCCAGCGTGCTTTTGCCTTTTTCCGGCAGCAGCGAATAGTAGTCAGGATGCGTCCCCGCCTGCATCAATTGACAGCCCCGGCAGTGTCCGCAGCTTTTATGCCCTTCCGGCTGCTGGCACATTAAATAGCGACTGAGCGCGTAAATCAGCGCGTCGTCACCCATTCCGGGTAACGCCTGAATCAGTAACGCATGGTGACCACGACCCGCCTGGTAGCTGGCTACCAGTTTTTCAAAATCTGGCCGTAACCATGGGTACCATTTCATGCGCCCTGCTCCTGCACCCACTGGGTGATGGTATTGCGGATATCAGCCATCACAGCTTCCAGCGGCTGCGTAGCGTCGATGGTACGAATGCTGGCATCTTTGGCAGCCAGTTCAAGATAGCGCGCGCGGGTGCGATTAAAGAAATCGAAAGATTCCTGCTCAATACGATCCAGCTCGCCGCGCGCACGGGCACGTTTCAATCCGACCTCTGGAGTCACGTCCAGATAGAGCGTCAGGTCCGGGCGAAAATCACCGAGCACCGCATCGCGCAAGGTTGCCAGCATGTTTTGATCGATGCCGCGTCCGCCCCCCTGATACGCCTGGGTCGACAAATCGTGACGGTCGCCAATTACCCATGCGCCTTTTGCCAGCGCAGGTTTAATAACGGTTTCGACCAGCTGTACGCGCGCGGCGTAAAACATCAGAACTTCAGCTTTGTCAGTGATGACCTCGTCACCCACCGACTTAATGTCCAGCACCAGACTTCTTAGTTTCTCAGCGAGCTGAGTTCCCCCCGGTTCGCGGGTAAAAACCATGTCACGAATACCGAGTTGCTCAAGTGTCTCTACCACCACGTTACGCGCAGTGGTTTTTCCGGCGCCTTCCAGGCCCTCGATGACGATATAGTTACTGCCCATTTTTTTCCTTAAGCACTTTCAGGTAATCCTGCACGGACCGGTTGTGGCTGGCAAGATTGGTGTTAAACGTGTGACCGCCTTTACCGTCAGCCACGAAATAGAGGTACGGCGTTTTTGCCGGATGCGCCGCGGCCTGCAATGAGGCCTCTCCCGGCATGGCAATCGGGCCAGGCGGCAACCCCGTAATGGTATAGGTGTTATAGGCGGTCGGGGTATCTAAATCCACACGCGACAACTTGCCATTATACCGTGACCCCATCCCGTAAATCACCGTCGGATCGGTCTGTAAACGCATGCCAATCCGTAAGCGGTTAATAAAGACGGAAGCCACCTGGTCACGCTCGCTGGCAACCGCAGTCTCTTTTTCGATAATAGAGGCCATGGTTACCAGCTGATTTTTGTCCTGATAAGGCAGGCCTTCAGCGCGCCCTTCCCAGACGGAGTCTACCGCTTTAACCATTTTCTGATGCGCGCGTTTTAGCAACGCCACGTCGGTTGTATTGGCGGTATACATCCAGGTATCTGGCCAGAACCAGCCTTCTACCCATTGCGGGTTCTCCAGCTTCAGCGCCTGAGCAACGGTCTCGTAATTATCATCGCTCAGCGTATGTTTGATGTACGGGGCGTCGCGCAGCTGCTTGAGGTAGTCGCTCAGACGCATCCCTTCAACCAGACGTAACGGAAACTGCGCCTCTTTACCGCTTTCCAGCAGTTGCAACATATCCCGCACCGTCATGTCGGGCGTAAAACGGTAGGTTCCGGCTTTAAAATGCGACAGTTCGGGTTCCACACGCAGCAGCCACTGGAACACACGCGGACGATTGATAACGTTGTCCGCATACAACTGTTCACCGAGAGCCAGACGGCCCGTACCCGCTTTCAGCGTAAAAATCGTCTCTTCTTTAATCAATAATTTACTGTCCGCCAGATGGCGAACTTTCCACATTCCCACTCCCGCAGCTATGCCCAGCACAACCAGCAATAACAGGACAACAAGTAACAGTTTTTTCATGACTAATTCGGGTGCTCACAAAGTGGGGCTAAAAAATCGAACAACATACGTGCAGACAGCAGCGTGTCGCCACAGGTGCGTACGGGAATAACAGGCATTAACGCATTACAGACGACGATCTCATCGGCCTGCATAACCTCTTCCAACCCGGCATACACTTCGACAATGCTGAACGACGATTGTGCCAGCATCCGGATACAGAATTGTCGCATAATGCCGTTCACTCCGGCCTGATCCAGCCGGGGAGTGTAAACCACATCCCCCTTACGCCAGAACAAATTAGCCGCACAGCATTCCGTAACCCATCCCTCACTGTCAAGAACCAGTGCTTCATCAGCTGCCGTCTGCTCAAGATGAGAGCGAATCAACACCTGTTCCAGTCTATTCAGGTGCTTAAGTCCGGCAAGCAACGGATTACGCCCCAGACGCACTGGACTTAACGCCAGCGTTATCCCCTCCTGCCGCCAACGATCGTAATGATCGGGCCGGGCTGAAACAGAGAGAATACGTGTGGCACTGCGACAGTTTGCGCCGCTGTAACCACGGCCACCGCTACCACGGCTGATAATCACTTTTAACACGCCACGCGCATGCCCTTGCGCCAGCATTTTCATTTCACTTTGCAGCTCTGACCAATCTTCGAAAGAGATCAGCAATTTTTGGCAGGCGTCTTGTAAACGCGCAAGATGCGCTGCAAAGAGGCAAATTTCGCCGTCAATAATACGCGCAGTGGTAAAACAGCCATCACCGAATTGGGTCGCTCGATCGCTTGCGGCCAGCATATTCTGCTCGCAGCCATTAATTAAGAACATGGTGGCTCCTTATTTCTGGTCCGCTAGTTTGGCAGGATGAACAACACAGGACAAGGGTGGAAAACCGAATAAAAAAAGGCCCGACAAGCGGACCTTTTTAAATTGCTATCGATGCTAACGCACCACCTGACAGACTTAAATCTTTTTAAAGATCAAAGAGCCGTTGGTGCCGCCAAAGCCGAAGGAGTTACACAGTGCGTACTCCAGACCACTAACCTGACGCGCTTCGTGAGGTACGAAGTCCAGGTCACAACCTTCATCCGGGTTATCCAGGTTGATGGTTGGCGGAATAGCCTGATCGCGCAGCGCCAGGATAGAGAAAATAGACTCTACCGCGCCCGCCGCACCCAACAGGTGTCCGGTCATGGATTTAGTGGAGCTTACCATTACACGGCTTGCCGCATCGCCAAAGACAGATTTCACTGCCTGGGTTTCGGCTTTATCGCCAGCAGGAGTAGACGTGCCATGCGCGTTGACATAGCCGATCTGACCCGCTTCGATAGCCGCATCGCGTAGTGCGTTGACCATTGCCAGCGCAGCGCCCGCACCGTTTTCAGGTGGTGACGTCATGTGGTAAGCATCGCTGCTCATGCCAAAACCAACGACTTCAGCATAGATTTTTGCACCGCGCGCTTTCGCATGCTCGTACTCTTCCAGTACCACCATGCCTGCGCCGTCGCCCAGCACAAAGCCATCACGTTCTTTATCCCACGGACGGCTTGCCGCTTGCGGGTTATCATTACGTGTAGACAGCGCACGTGCCGCGCCAAAACCACCCACGCCCAGCGGGGTACTGGCTTTTTCTGCACCACCCGCAACCATCGCGTCTGCATCGCCGTATGCAATGATACGTGCTGCATGACCAATGTTATGCACACCTGAGGTACAGGCGGTCGCAATGGAGATGCTTGGCCCTTGCAGGCCGTACATGATGGTCAGGTGACCTGCCACCATGTTAACAATCGTTGACGGAACGAAGAACGGGCTGATCTTACGTGGACCGCCATTCACCAAAGAGGTGTGGTTTTCTTCGATCAATCCGAGACCGCCAATACCAGAGCCGATAGCGGCGCCAATACGGTGAGCGTTCTCTTCCGTAATTTCGAGACCAGAATCCTGCATGGCCTGAACGCCAGCGACAATTCCATATTGAATGAAAGCATCCATCTTGCGCTGTTCTTTGCGCGAGATAATGTCTTCACAGTTAAAATCCTTTACTAAGCCAGCAAATTTCGTTGCATAGGCGCTAGTATCGAAATGGTCGATCAGGCTGATGCCACTCTGACCGGCAAGGAGAGCTTTCCAGGTAGACTCTACGGTATTGCCGACAGGAGACAACATGCCCAGTCCGGTCACAACTACACGACGCTTAGACACGGTTGTCCTCCAGGGAGGGAAAATAATTCAAGTGGGATAAAAAGATAAAACTCAGGCGGTCGAATGACCGCCTGGAGATGTTCACTTACGCCTGGTGGCCGTTGATGTAATCAATGGCAGCCTGAACGGTAGTGATTTTCTCAGCTTCTTCGTCCGGAATCTCAGTATCAAACTCTTCTTCCAGAGCCATTACCAGCTCAACGGTGTCAAGAGAATCTGCGCCCAGGTCTTCAACGAAGGAAGCATTGTTGGTTACTTCTTCCTGCTTAACGCCCAGCTGTTCGCCGATAATTTTCTTAACGCGTTCTTCGATAGTGCTCATACTCTTAAATTTCCTATCAAAACTCGCTTTCGCGATGGTTTTCGTAGTGTATAAAATGTTGAAAAATTTGCAACTAAATCCCGGCAGGTCTTACCACGATTTTACGTTATTTTGAGGGCATTCACCCTAATAACGCAAATTTTTTTATCTCGTGGTTAAACCATGTACATCCCGCCGTTGACGTGCAAAGTCTCACCTGTGATGTAACTTGCTTCGTCAGAAGCTAAAAATGCAACCGCACTGGCGATTTCCTGAGCGCCGCCAAGGCGACCCGCAGGAACCTGCGCCAGAATACCCGCACGCTGATCATCAGACAGCGCACGCGTCATGTCCGTTTCAATAAAGCCCGGAGCAACAACGTTTACAGTAATGCCACGAGACGCAACTTCGCGCGCCAGTGATTTACTGAAGCCGATCAGACCCGCTTTCGCCGCAGCGTAGTTAGCCTGACCCGCATTTCCCATGGTACCAACCACAGAACCAATAGTGATAATACGCCCATGACGCTTTTTCATCATAGCTCGCATTACCGCTTTTGACAGACGGAAAACAGATGACAGGTTGGTTTCGATGATATCGTTCCACTCGTCATCTTTCATGCGCATTAACAGGTTATCACGAGTAATCCCGGCATTATTGACCAGGATATCGACTTCACCAAATTCTGCGCGAATATTTCCCAGAACAGATTCGATAGATGCTGGATCGGTCACATTCAACATCAGACCTTTACCATTTGCACCTAAGTAATCGCTAATGGCCTGCGCACCGCTTTCGCTGGTTGCAGTACCGATAACTTTCGCGCCACGGGCAACGAGTGTTTCAGCAATTGCGCGGCCAATGCCACGGCTTGCACCGGTAACCAGCGCGACTTTTCCTTCAAAACTCATGGTCTTCCTCTTTTATTGCTCTAGCGCCGCAGAAAATGCCGCCGGCTCATTCAGTGCCGAAGCAGTCAGGGTGTCAACAATACGTTTCGTCAAACCGGTCAGAACTTTGCCCGGACCAACTTCATACAGGTGCTCTACGCCCTGGGACGCCATAAATTCAACGGTTTTAGTCCATTGAACCGGGCTGTACAGTTGGCGAACCAGCGCATCGCGAATAGCGTCTGCGTCTGTTTCGCACTTCACGTCGACGTTGTTCACAACCGGAACAGTCGGCGCGTTAAAAGTGATTTTTTGCAGTTCAACGGCCAGTTTCTCAGCAGCAGGCTTCATCAGCGCGCAGTGAGAAGGAACGCTGACCGGCAGTGGCAGAGCACGCTTAGCGCCAGCCGCTTTACAGGCTGCGCCAGCACGTTCTACGGCTTCTTTGTGCCCGGCAATAACCACCTGACCTGGTGAGTTAAAGTTTACCGGTGAAACCACCTGGCCTTCGGCAGACTCTTCACACGCTTTAGCAATAGCAGCGTCGTCCAGACCGATAATAGCAGACATGCCGCCAGTGCCTTCCGGTACCGCTTCCTGCATGAATTTGCCACGCAGTTCAACCAGACGTACGGCATCGGCAAAACCGATAACACCCGCACATACCAGCGCAGAGTATTCGCCCAGACTGTGACCAGCCATCAGCGCAGGTGTTTTACCACCCTGCTGCTGCCATACGCGATAAAGCGCAACAGAGGCAGTCAACAGTGCTGGCTGCGTCTGCCAGGTTTTATTCAGCTCTTCGGCCGGTCCCTGCTGAGTCAACGCCCACAGATCATAGCCCAGCGCAGCTGATGCTTCAGCAAAAGTTTCTTCAACAATTGGGTAGTTTGCTGCCATTTCAGACAACATCCCAACGGTCTGGGAACCCTGCCCCGGGAACACAAATGCAAATTGCGTCATGTTTAAATCCTTATACTAGAAACGAATCAGCGCAGAGCCCCAGGTGAATCCACCCCCAAAGGCTTCAAGCAATATCAACTGCCCAGCTTTAATACGCCCGTCGCGGACGGCTTCGTCCAGCGCGCACGGTACGGAGGCCGCGGAGGTATTGCCATGTCTGTCGAGCGTCACGACAACATTATCCATCGACATACCCAGCTTTTTCGCGGTTGCGCTAATAATGCGGAGGTTTGCCTGATGCGGCACCAGCCAGTCCAGTGCAGAACGATCGAGATTATTTGCTTCCAGCGTTTCATCAACGATGTGTGCAAGCTCGGTCACCGCGACTTTAAATACTTCGTTACCCGCCATCGTCAGGTGGATCGGGTTTTCCGGGTTCACGCGATCGGCATTAGGCAGCGTCAACAGTTCGCCATAGCGACCATCAGCGTGCAGATGCGTAGAAAGAATGCCGGGCTCTTCTGATGCGCTCAGTACAACCGCACCTGCGCCATCGCCGAAAATAATGATCGTTCCGCGATCGGTTGGATCACAGGTACGAGCGAGGACATCTGAGCCAACCACCAGAGCATGCTTCACTGCGCCAGACTTAACGTACTGGTCGGCAACGCTCAGGGCGTAGGTGAAACCGGCACAAGCGGCTGCAACGTCAAACGCCGGACAGCCTTTGATCCCCAGCATACTTTGGATCTGGCATGCCGCACTTGGAAATGCGTGTGTGGATGATGTGGTGGCAACCACAATCAGACCAATTTGTTCTTTGTCGATGCCCGCCATTTCAATTGCACGGTTTGCGGCGGCAAAGCCCATCGTCGCAACTGTTTCATTTGGCGCTGCAATATGGCGTTCACGGATACCTGTGCGAGTGACGATCCACTCATCAGATGTCTCAACCATTTTTTCCAAATCGGCGTTAGTACGCACTTGTTCAGGCAGATAGCTGCCAGTACCAATAATCTTCGTATACATGTACGCTCAGTCACTTTTTGGTTATATACCGCCACGAGCAAATCGCTGATACGCTGGCAGCATTCACAAACGCACCGTTATCTGTGTGCTCGCGAGTTTGCGTTTTCGCCACCGTCCAGCAGTTCGAATCCAGCTGGGTATACAGATTCCAGGCGAGCGGCAATTCGCTGAGGAACTTGTCGCTGCACCGCCTGCACTGCCTGTTCAATCGCGACTTCAAATGCTCGCTGATTGGCCGCACCATGACTCTTAATCACCGTGCCGCGCAATCCTAACAGACAGGCGCCATTATACTGGTCGGGGTTGAGGTGACTAAATCGCCTTGTCAGGCTTTTTTGTAACCAACGTTTTAATAACAGCAGCCACCACGACCGTTTTTTGCCCTCACCCTGAGACTTCAGCAGTGAAAGGAACATTCTGACAACACCTTCCATCGTCTTTAATGTGACATTACCTGTAAAGCCGTCACAGACCAACACATCAGTTTTGCCAGTCAGTAACTCATTGGCTTCAAGATAGCCGATATAATTGATAGAAGGGATTGTTTTTAGCACTGCAGAAGCATCCCGAATACTGTCGAGACCCTTGGTTTCTTCTTCACCGATATTGAGCAACGCAACACGGGGATTGGCAATTCCAACCACCTCTTCTGCCAGCACGGAACCCATGACGGCAAATTGCACCAACATCGTGCTATCACAATCCACGTTGGCGCCCAAATCCAGCACCACCGTTTTGCCCTTTTGCTGATGGGGTAAAACCGTCACCAGCGCAGGACGCTCAATCCCCTCAAGGGGTTTGAGCAATAACTTCGCAAGACCCATTAGCGCACCTGTATTACCGGCGCTCACACAGGCTTCCGCTCGTCCTTCTTTCACGAGCTCCAGGGCAACACGCATTGAGCTTCCACGACTGGCGCGAATAGCTTGCGAGGGCCGGGCATCACTGGCAATAACTGACTGAGCAGGGATAATCTGCAGACGTGAACGTTGTTCGAAGTCAGCTTTGGCAAGTAATGGCGTGATTGTATCGGGATCCCCGACTAAAAGAAGTGTGAGTTGCGAATTAGAATTCAGTGCCTGCAATGCTGCAGGCACTGTCACGGTAGGGCCAAAATCACCCCCCATGACATCTAACGCCAGGGTTAGACGTGTCAAGGTATCGTCGCTGCCCGGTTAGGTGTTTCCCCAGTTACCCGGGGAAAGCCTCACTAAGCTTCATCACGCGTGTGCTCTTTGTCTTTCTCACCGTAGCGGGAAAGCCATTGAGTCATGCGTGATTACTTAGCGATTACCTTACGGCCACGGTAAAAACCGTCGGCAGTGATGTGGTGACGCAGGTGTTGTTCACCAGAAGTTTTGTCTACAGACAGGCTGGTGACTGCGGTCAGAGCGTCATGAGAACGACGCATGCCACGTTTGGAACGGGTTGGTTTATTCTGTTGTACGGCCATGGACCTTACTCCTCAATTACTTACGCTTTAAGCTGGCTAATACGGCAAATGGGTTTGGTTTTTGCGCTTCATCAGGCAATTCGCCAAAGACCATGTCCGCCTCGGACACTTCACAGTGTTCAGAATCATGCACCGGAACTACCGGCAAGGAGAGGATAATCTCATCTTCAACCATTGCAAGCAGATCGATTTCACCGAATTCGTTAACCTCAATCGGCTCATACGCTTCCGGGAGTGCTTCAGCCTGCTCGTCAGAACGGACAGGACTAAAACAATATGTTGTGTGAACATGAAGTGGGAACGGTTTCCCGCAACGCTGACATTCGAGCGTAACCGACACCTTTGCATCACCGGTTATAACGGCAAGGCGCTGGTTATCGATAGCGAACGACATGGAGCATTCCACATCACTGTCCACACTGACTACAGAATCGGCGACACGCTCAACCAGATCAGAAGTATAGATACCTTCATAATCGAGGCGTTTCTGAGCCGTACGAACCGGATCAAGAGTCAGGGGTAATTTTACCTTTTGCATAGGGCGCGCATATTAACTTTGTAACGTCATATAGTCAAAGAAAAAGGCAGCCTGTGGTTGCCTTTTGCCAATAATTCGCACACATTGCGGGTCATCGACTTAAAATCGCTCAACACAAGCCATTACAGCCAGCTTGTAGGACGAAGTCCATAGTTTAAAATGGCTCTCATCAATACGCTATATGCGAGGGAAAAAATATGCCTCAACTTATTCTTGCTTCTACCTCTCCCTGGCGTCGCGCTTTACTAGAAAAACTGGCAATCCCGTTCGAATGCGCAGCACCAGAGGTTGATGAAACGCCGTTACCGGGCGAAGCCCCCCGGCACTTAGTCTTGCGACTGGCGCAGAAAAAAGCGCAATCTCTCGCCCACCGTTATCCATCGCACCTTATTATTGGTTCCGATCAAATTTGTGTTCTCGATGGTGAAATAACCGGCAAACCGTTAACAGAAGAAAATGCACGCCAGCAGTTACTCAAAGCCCGTGGCAATATTGTGACGTTTTATACCGGACTGGCGCTGTATAATTCTGCGACCGGACATTTACAAACTGAAGTTGAACCGTTCGACGTGCATTTTCGTCATTTAAGCGAAACGGAAATTGAAGATTACGTGCGCAAAGAGCGCCCGCTGCATTGTGCCGGTAGTTTTAAAAGCGAAGGATTGGGCATTGCACTTTTTGAGCGTCTGGAAGGCCGCGACCCAAATACCTTAATCGGTTTGCCGCTAATCGCACTGTGTCAAATGCTGCGACGAGAAGATATGAACCCGTTAAAAGCCTGACGGGTTGACGGCTGTACAGGCCTAATCCTGTAGGCCTGATAGGCACAGCGCCATCAGGCCTACAGGTAATGCGCGATAATATCAATGCGCATCAGCCTTTACTGCGTAACACCTCGAGGCAGCGCTTCAATTGCTTATCCATTGGTGCTTCAATACGCATTACTTCACCCGTCCCCGGATGAGTAAATTTCAACGCTGCGGCGTGCAAAAAGAGCCTGCTCAGCCCGGTATCCGCCAGTTGCTTATCGAACTCACGATCGCCATAGCGGTCGTCAAAGGCAATCGGATGTCCGGCATATTGCGTATGCACGCGAATCTGGTGCGTGCGTCCGGTCACGGGACTGCAGCGCACAAGCGTAGCAAACGCGTAACGCTCTTCCACTTTAAAGCGTGTTTCCGATGGTTTGCCTTCCTGATTCACCCGCACGATACGCTCGCCGCTTTGCAGAATGTTCTTTAACAGCGGGGCCTGCACGGTTTTGACATGGGACTGCCACTGGCCGCGTACCAACGCGAGGTAGTCTTTCTGCATGCCTTTTTCACGCAGTTGTTCATGCAACGAACGCAAGGCAGATCGTTTTTTGGCCACCAGCAGCACGCCGGAGGTATCCCGGTCGAGGCGATGCACCAGCTCAAGGAAACGCGCTTCCGGGCGCAGCGCACGTAAGCCTTCAATGACGCCAAAGCTTAACCCGCTTCCACCATGCACGGCCGTACCTGAAGGCTTGTTAAGCACCAGAATGTGGTCATCTTCATATAAAATGACATCGGTCAGCGCCGCGACCTTCTGCAAATTCGGTGAAATGGCCTCTTCTTCACGTTCAGCGACACGTACAGGTGGAATACGCACAATGTCCCCGTCTTCGAGTTTGTACTCGGGTTTAATGCGTTTTTTGTTCACCCGCACTTCGCCTTTACGCAAAATGCGATAAATCATACTTTTCGGCACGCCCTTGAGCTGGGTGCGCAAAAAGTTGTCGATGCGTTGCCCTGCTTCGTCGGCAGTAATGGCAACTGTTTTTACGGCTGGAGTCTCTGTTTTCATGGGGGCCGATTTTAAATAGCCATCAAGATTCGCGCCACACATTTTTCTATGCTTATATTAACTGCTATACCTTATTACTTAAGTTTGACATAGCCGATTTGGTGGTTATTAAAGCAATCACTACGCGGAAGTGAAAAAACTGTGAGTAACCGGGTGATAAATGGCAAAAGTCATCTTGCTATAACAAGGTTAGCAGTGGAATAATGAGGTTGTTTCCGTGTTGAATCTTGTTAAAACAAGAACTTTTCCGGAATGACCCAATTTTGCCCGACCGATCATCAACGCAGCAATGGCGTAAGACGTATTGATCTTTCAGGCAGTTAGCGGGCTGCGGGTTGCAGTCCTTACCGGTAAGTGCTCTATAGATTTCGCGTTGTAGGAAGGCGGCAAGTCTGGGAACCCCAGGTGCTTACTCCTGTAAGTGGTTGGGGTAAGAAGATGAAGCCAACGCACCCACAGCGTGAAAGACGATAAGCACAATGGAAGCTTCTCTGGAGAGTAACACCCAGACTGTTCCCCTGATAATTGCGCTGTGTTTCCGTATGAAATACAGGCAACCGACACTCTGCGCCTCTTTGAGCTGACGATAACCGTGAGGTTGGCGACGCGAATAGACACGAGGCCATCGGTTCACACCCGGAAAGGCATTACTCTGCCCGCAGCTTAGTCGTCAATGTAAGAATAATGAGTAAGTTACGATGAAAAGAATGTTAATTAACGCGACTCAGCAGGAAGAGTTGCGTGTCGCCCTTGTAGATGGGCAGCGTCTGTACGATCTGGATATCGAAAGTCCTGGACACGAACAGAAAAAAGCCAACATCTATAAAGGCAAAATTACCCGTATTGAACCGAGTCTGGAAGCTGCTTTTGTTGATTACGGCGCTGAACGTCACGGTTTCCTTCCGTTAAAAGAAATTGCCCGCGAATACTTCCCCTCTAGCTACAACTCCCATGGTCGTCCCAACATTAAAGACGTGTTGCGCGAAGGTCAGGAAGTCATTGTTCAGATCGATAAAGAAGAACGCGGCAATAAAGGCGCTGCGCTGACCACCTTTATCAGCCTGGCAGGTAGTTATCTGGTTCTGATGCCGAACAACCCGCGCGCGGGCGGCATCTCCCGTCGCATTGAAGGCGACGACCGTACCGAATTAAAAGAAGCGCTGGCAAGCCTGGAACTGCCTGATGGCATGGGGCTTATCGTGCGTACCGCAGGTGTCGGCAAATCTGCCGAAGCGCTGCAGTGGGACCTGAGTTTCCGCCTGAAGCACTGGGAAGCGATTCAAAAAGCCGCTGACAGCCGCCCTGCTCCGTTCCTGATCCATCAGGAAAGCAACGTTATCGTTCGCGCATTCCGTGACTATTTACGTCAGGACATCGGCGAAATCCTCATCGACAACCCGAAAGTTATGGAGATGGCGCGTCAGCACATCGCCGCGCTGGGTCGTCCGGATTTCAGCAGCAAAATCAAACTGTACACCGGTGAAATCCCGCTGTTCAGCCACTATCAAATCGAATCTCAGATTGAGTCCGCGTTCCAGCGCGAAGTGCGTCTGCCGTCCGGCGGCTCAATCGTTATCGACAGCACAGAAGCGCTGACCGCTATCGATATCAACTCCGCACGCGCGACCCGCGGCGGCGACATCGAAGAAACTGCGTTCAACACCAACCTTGAAGCAGCCGATGAAATTGCTCGTCAGCTGCGTCTGCGCGACCTCGGCGGCCTGATTGTAATCGACTTCATTGATATGACGCCGGTTCGTCACCAGCGTGCGGTTGAAAACCGTCTGCGTGAAGCCGTGCGTCAGGACAGAGCGCGTATTCAAATCAGCCATATTTCTCGCTTCGGCCTGCTGGAGATGTCCCGCCAGCGTCTGAGCCCGTCGCTGGGTGAATCCAGCCATCACGTATGCCCACGCTGCTCCGGCACGGGTACCGTACGTGATAACGAATCACTGTCGCTGTCTATTCTGCGTCTGATCGAAGAAGAAGCGCTGAAAGAAAATACGCAGGAAGTTCACGCTATTGTTCCTGTGCCGATCGCATCCTACCTGCTCAACGAAAAACGTACCGCGGTAAATGCCATCGAGACGCGTCAGAATGGCGTGCGCTGTGTGATTGTGCCAAACGATCAGATGGAAACCCCGCATTACTCCGTGCTGCGCGTACGCAAAGGGGAAGAAACACCAACCCTGAGCTACCTGCTGCCGAAACTGCATGAAGAAGCGATGGCATTGCCGACGGAAGAAGAGTTCGTCGAGCGTAAACAGCCAGAGCAGCCGGCATTGGCCACCTTTGCTATGCCAGAGGTGCCGCCAGCCCCTGCTTTGCAGGAACCTACTGCGAAGGCCGCCGCGCCTAAAGCCGCAGCAGCGACCGCGGCCGTCGCCGCACAGCCAGGTTTGATTAGCCGTTTCTTCAGCGCACTGAAGTCCATCTTCAGCGGTAGCGAAGAAGTGAAACCGGTTGAACAACCTGCGCCGAAAGCGGAAGAGAAAACCGATCGCCAGCAGGATCGTCGTAAACCGCGTCAGAACAATCGTCGCGACCGTAACGATCGTCGTGATAATCGCGACAACCGTGGCGAGCGTGATAACCGTAACGAGCGTTCAGAAAGCGGCGAAAACCGTGAAGATAACCGCCGTAACCGCCGTCAGTCGCAGCAGCAAAATGCGGAAGCGCGCGATAACCGCCAGCAGTCTACTGAGGTCGCCGACAAAGCGAAATCCGGTGATGACCAGCAGGCTCCGCGTCGCGAGCGCAACCGCCGTCGCAACGATGATAAGCGTCAGGCGCAGCAGGAAGTTAAAGAGCTGAACCTGGCAGAACAACCTGCGCAGGATACCGAGCAGGAAGAGCGCGTTCGTCAGCCTCAGACTCGCCGTAAACAGCGTCAGCTGACTCAGAAAGTTCGTTACACAGACAGCCCGGCTGTTGAAGCCGAAGTCGCTACTGCCGAGGTGGTCACTGAAACGGCTGTCGCTCAACCAACTGAACAGCCCGTACCGGCACAGCGTACTGAACTGGCGAAAGTTGATCTGCCTGCCGTCGTTGCGACTGAGCAGGAAGACAACAGCGAAGCGCGTGACTCTAATGGTATGCCGCGTCGTTCCCGTCGCTCACCTCGCCATCTGCGCGTCAGTGGACAACGCCGTCGTCGCTATCGTGACGAGCGTTACCCGGTTCAGTCGCCGATGCCGTTAACGGTTGCCTGCGCATCTCCAGAATTAGCGTCCGGTAAAGTCTGGATCCGCTACCCTGTTGCTCGTCCTCAGGATCAGCAGGTTGCAGAGCAGCGCGAGCAGGAAACGGTTCAGGGGCAAGCTGTACCTGTCGCCGTAGAGCCTCAGGTTGCTGCAGCTGCCGTTGAGCATATTGTGAACGCCCCTGCGTCGGTTGAAACCGTACAGCCAGAGGTGGTCATTGCTGAACCTCAGGCTACCGTCGTTGAAACCACGCATCCGGAAGTCATCGCTACTCCGGTCGAGGAACAACCGCAAATTATCGCTGAATCTGACGCGCCTGTTGCTGAGGATACCGCGGCGAAAGCCGAACCTGTCGCTGAAATCGTGGCTGCGCCGATTGTCGAAGAATCTGCGGAGGTTGTTATTTCTCAGCCTGAAGTGGCTGAAGAGATTGCCGAGGTTGTGGAAACAGCGCCAGTGGTTGAAGAAGTTGCCGCGCCGCAAGAGGTTGTTGCCGCACCTGTCGTCGAAGACGCAGTCACTAAGGCTGAAGTTGTCGCAACCCGCGTTGACGCAGAACATCTTCACAGCCACGCGGCCGCCCCGATGACCCGTGCTCCGGCACCAGAGTATGTGCCTGAAGCGCCGCGTCATAGTGACTGGCAACGCCCGGAATTCACCTTTGAAGGTAAAGGTGCCGCAGGTGGACACAGCGCCACGCACCAGGCGACTGCGCCAGCAACGCGCCCGCAGCCCGTTGAGTAAGTCATAAGCAACATCAAAGCCGACCTTCGGGTCGGCTTTTTTTTATCTCTGCTCTACGCACTGGCAAACTGAGAAGGCGTGGTTACGCTGGCAACGTGTAGCGGTGCGATTGCGCAGGTAATAAGAGTAACGGGGAATCTGTCGCTGAGAAAATAACCGTGGCCTAAAAAAATGCCCGCTCCGGGGTGGTGTTAAAGGAGCGGGCAGACAAACATATCCAGTTTCATGATATGTTCAAAAAGGTGTTACCGGTTCAGTTGAAATAGCGACATTCCCTGCATATCGGTAAACGTTTTGTACGATGCCTGCAGTGCGGCCTGCTGCATCACGTAGGACGAAATCGCTGCGTTCCAGTCAACATCCACCAGATTGCTCATCTGCTGAGTCTGGCCCAATGCGCGATCGGCGCCCAGTGAATCCAGTGAACTTAACTCGCTGAGCTGAGTCCCTAATTCTGCACGAACAGAAAGCACGTTATTCAATGAATTTTTCAGACCACGACTGGTTTTATCAATGGCTGCAGCGGCGGTAGCTTTTGCCGCGTCATTGCCCTCAATCGGGGTTTTGAGCGCATCAATAGCGGTATCCAGCATTTTGAACAGGTTCTTTTCCTGAGTACCGCCGCCTGGTTCCGGTACGGCATTACTGGTCAGATTAACAAATACTTTATCGCCAGTATGACCAATCACCATGGTACGGGAGGCATCGACCTGCTGGGTCACATTTGTTGTACCGCCACTGTAAGCGCCATCTGCCTGAGCAAACGGTGCAGATTCTGTTTTATATCCGCCAAAAATATAGCGTCCATTACCGTCGGTGCTGTTCGCCAGGTTCATCAGTTGATCGCGGATCCCCTGCAGGTCGGTGGCCAGCGATGCACGGTCGTCATCGCTTAACGTGCCGTTCGCGGCATAGACAATTTTTTCCTGCGCGGTCTGAATTGCCGTCGTTACCTGACTCAGTACGTTCTCTTCCAGCGATACTTTTTGCGTCGCAAATGAACGTGCCAGCGTATATTGGCTGTTCTGCGCCTGTGCTTGAGAAAGCACCACGGCCTGCGAGGCGGCGATTGGATCGTCAGATGGGTTGATCACACGTTTGCCCGTTGACATCTGCTCGCCGAACTTCATCCATTCAGCCTGAGAGTTAGTGATGCCACGCATATTCTGCTGGTACATCATCTGGGTGCTGATACGCATTGTGTCCCTCTCCCTTAGCGAATATTAATCAGTGCATCAAACAGCGCATTTGCGGTTTGCAGCACTTGCGCGTTAGCCAGGTAATACTGTTGATAGCGTTGTAAGTTACCGTATTCTTCGTCGAGGTTGACGCCGGAAATAGACTGCTGCTGCTTATAAAGCTGCGTTACCACGTTGTTTTGGGTAATGGCGCTGGTTTTCAGCGTCGCGGTTTTGTTCCCGACATCGCTTACCAGCGTGGCATATGCATCGTTGAAGGTCTTATTACCCACGGTAGCTTTGGTCTGCAGATCCAGCAGTTTCTGACCGTTACGGTTATCGCTTTTTCCCTTATCAATATCCGGGTCCGGATCATTTTTTGAGACCTGGGCCATGGCGATTTTCGACTCATCGGTCACCATGACTTTCATATCAACAACGGCGTTACTGACAGGTTTCACTGTGAAGCTGTCATTTGCTTTTGCGCCAGCATTTACGGTGATTTCCATCCCGTCAAAGGACATCTTCCCACCGGTAACGGTAGCTTTGAAGCTGGTATTATCCGCCAGGCGAGTAACCTGCCAGTCCGTCCCGTCATAAACGATTTTATAATCGGTCGCCTGTACAGCAGAGCTGTCGGTAATCTTCGCGCTTAACGATCCTGTTCCTGTATTTTTAGCGTTGTTGAATACTGCCGGGCTACCGATAGCAAAGAAATCCTTACCCTGATCGCCGTTCGCGTCAAAACCCTCTTTATGCTGGGTGTTAAACGCATCGGCAAACGCCAACGCCAGTTGGCCCAGCGTGTTACGCGTCTGGTCAAGCTCTTGAGAACGGAAGGTCAACAGCCCGCCCAGTGAACCGGTATTCAACAGTTTTTCGGGAATTTCAACCTCGCCGGCAACCCCGTCGACGTAGGCCACTGTGGTACGATTGGGATCATCACTGGAGGGCACAGCCGCCAGCTGGCGTGCATTGCTGCCCTGCACCAGTGAATAGCCGTTCGCCATGGTTATGTTGTAAGTCCCGCCGTCCTGAACGCTGACTTCAACACCGACAATCTGGTTCAGTTCACTGACCAGTTGGTCGCGCTGGTCGAGTAAATCGTTAGGCGATGCGCCCGCGCCGACGCCGGTCAGACGGGAAATCTGATCGTTGAGGCTGGCAATCTGTTTTGAATAGTTGTTGATCTGGTCAACGCTGGCCTTGATCGCAGTATTAACCTGCTTGTCTTGATCGCGCAGATACTGGTCAGTTGTTCTGAACTGGTTGACTAAACCATCAGCTTTACCGATCAGCGCCTGGCGCGCCGCCGGGTCTTCCGCGTTACTGACAAGCGTTTGCAGGCTGGTAAAAAAGTCCTGCATTGAGGTCGAAATGGAACTGGTTTTGCTGGAGAGCAGATTGTCGATTTTCGACATTTGTTCATAGCGCGTTGTCAGGCCGCTGCTTTGGTTCTGCGCGGCACGTAACTGATTCGTGATAAAGGAGTCATACTCGCGCTGTACGCCAGAAACATAGACGCCATTGCCAACCCAGCCCCCCGCACCCAGCGTGCTGTTCGCTTGCGCCATAATTGTCGTTTGACGGGTGTATCCGGCAACGTTATAGCTGGAGATGTTATTACTGGCAGAATTCAACGCGGCCTGCGCTGCGGCGAGTCCACTCATCGCGTTATTAATCAAGCTGGACATGGAGGTTCCTTGTAATCCTTCAATACTCGTTATTATCGGCAGCAGGTTGGTAGACTTGAGCTATTTAAAAGAGATTATCGATATTCGTACTGTAGGTTTTGCTCACTTTTTCGCTCATCGATTTCAACTGCTGGATCATGCTGGTTAATTTACGCGCATAGTTAGGGTCAGTCGCGTAACCGGCATTCTGCAAAGCCTGTGCCCCCTGCTCGGCGGTAGCAGCGGCGGTTACCGCCGCATAGCGCGGGTTACGCGATATCAGACCGACATAATCCGACAGTGCCTCAAGGTAAGAGCTATAGACGCGGAATCGGGCTTTCACCTTTTTCGCCTCGCCGTTTTCATATTCGGTGGTGGTGATTTCGGTGGTTGGGCCTTTCCAGCTTCCCGAAGCTTTCACGCCAAAAATGTTAAAGCTCGGTTCACCGTTCTCACGCCGGATTTGTCGCTGGCCCCATCCGGACTCCAGCGCCGCCTGCGCCAGAATCAGATGATGCGGAACCCCGCTTTGCTGACTTGCCAGCTTAGCCGGCAGCGATAGCTGGGCGAGGAAGTCTTTACTGTCACCTGACAGCGGCTCATCATTGCTTTCCGTCGCGCGGGGAATGGCTTTACGGACCAGTTGCGTCAGCGCCTGGTTTTGATAGCTGGTCACCGTTTCCAGAGAGAACTTCATTGGCACCTGCGGCGCATCGTCTGCGGGTTGCGCCTGCCCTTCAGTCATCTGCTTAACCATCATTTCAGCCAGTCCCAGACCTTTACCTGCGGTCATCTGCTGCGCAATTTGTTGGTCATACATGCTGGTATACAAACGTGTCGAATCACTGCTAAAAACGCCATCTTTCGGCAGCGCTTCACGCATGCTTTTCAGCATCATTTGTACGAACATCCCTTCAACCTGACGGGCAACCGGGCGGATATTCGCCGCCGGGTCCTGACCCGCTTTCGCTTTCAGTTCGTTCAGTGATTGCGCATCCCAGGCGGCACTGGTCAGCAGTTTGCTGTCACCAATCATTAGATGATTTCCAGTTTGGCGCGTAAGCATCCCGCGCTCTGCATCGATTGCAGAATGGACATCAGATCCATCGGCGTTGCCCCTAGCGCATTAAGCGCACGCACAACGTTGTTCAGGTTGGCGCTGGAACGCACGCTTTGCAGCGAACCGCCGCTCTGGCGCAGATCGATCTGGGTTTGAGGCGTCACCACGGTCTGTCCACCGCCAAACGGTGTATCCGGCTGGCTGACGTTCGCCTGGCGGTTTACTGTTATCGACAAGTTGCCTTGCGCGACGGCACAGCTATCCAGTGTGACTTCACGGTTCATAACGACGGATCCAGTGCGCGAGTTGATAATCACTTTCGCATCCTGCGGCGTGACGTTCACCTCCATATTCTGGATGTCAGCCAGGAAACGCACCTGCGAACTGTTGCCGCTTGGCACGCGTACCTGAATCGTCCGGGCGTCCAGCGCAGTGGCGCTACCAAAGCCGCGCGAACGGTTAATGGTGTCGGTTATCTGCTGCGCCATAGTGAAATCTTCATTATTGAGCTGCAGATTAATGGTGTTACCGCCACCGAACTGGCTGGGTAATTCACGTTCGATGGTCGCGCCGTTGGTAATACGTCCGCCATTGAGCTGGTTTACCTGCACGCTGCTGCCACCCGCAGCCGCGCCTGCACCGCCTACAAGAATATTCCCCTGCGCCAGCGCATATACCTGGCTATCGACCCCTTTCAGCGGGGTCATCAGCAGCGTACCGCCGCGCAGGCTTTTGGCGTTCCCCATGGAAGAGACCACCACGTCAATGGTTTGCCCCTGACGACCAAAGGCCGGGAATTGCGCGGTCACCATCACCGCCGCCACGTTTTTCAGTTGCATATTGGTGCCGGTTGGCACGGTAATTCCCAACTGCGAAAGCATGTTGTTGAGCGTTTGCGTAGTAAACGGCGTCTGCGTAGTCTGGTCACCCGTGCCATCCAAACCGACCACCAGCCCATAACCGATCAACGAGTTTTCCCGCACGCCCTGAACGCTGGTCAGGTCACGAATACGGTCGGCATGCGCAAAGGTGGTTATCAGCACCAGTACCATTCCAACTAAAGATTTAAACACTGGCTACCTCGCTTACATCGGCGACAAGTTAAGGAAGAAACGCTGCAACCAGCCCATATTCTGCGCTTCATTGATGTAGCCGTTGCCGACATACTCAATACGTGCGTCCGCAACCTGAGTTGACGGTACGGAGTTGCTGCCACTGATGGTGCGCGGGTTAACGACCCCGGAGAAGCGAATGAATTCAGTGCCCTGATTAATGGCGATCTGTTTTTCCCCCACAACATGTAAGTTGCCATTCACCAGTACCTGATCGACCGTTACGGTCAGGGTACCGCTGAAGGTATTGCTGGCGTTCGCGCCGCCTTTACCGTTAAAGGTGTTACCGCCTGAAGCTTCTACGTCAGCACGCTCGTTGCCAAACAGTCCTTGCAAATAACGCGGTACGGTATCAAAGCCAAAGTTGGTTTTGCCGTCGCGGCTGGCATTAGCCGAAGAACTTTTGCTCGCGCTGACGTTTTCCTGCAATACGATGGTCAACGTATCGCCAATATTGCGCGGACGGCGGTCTTCGAATAACGGCTGATAACCGTAGTTAATCGGTTGGGCCGACTGGAAGATTGATCCATTCGCCACCGGCGTCGGGCCAGGAACAGGCTGGGCAGACGTTGCGCCCTGCACGAGGGGCGTGGCCGGGATCCAGGCGCATCCTGTCAATGAAACCACCAACAGGGCTAAAATTGGGTATGGGTGAAGCGCGTATTTTCGCATTGCGGTCATCTTCAAAATCAGTGTGCCGGTGAGGCTTTCACCCCACCGGGCCACACTTTAGAGTTGCGTCAGTTTTTGCAGCATCTGATCGGTGGTCGATACCGCTTTACTGTTGATTTCGTAAGCGCGCTGAACCTGGATCATGTTAACCAGCTCTTCCGCCACGTTGACGTTAGAGGTTTCAACATAACCCTGGTACAGCAGACCCGCGCCGTTCAGCCCCGGAGTGCTCTCATTCGGCGCACCGGATGACTGCGTTTCGGTGTACAGATTCTCACCAATGCTTTCCAGACCGGTATCGTTCATAAAAGTAGTCAGGTTAAGCTGCCCTACCTGAACCGGTGCTGCCTGGCCCTGCTGGGTTACGCTGACGATACCGTCGCGTCCAATGGTGATACTGAGCGAGTTAGCCGGGATGGTGATAGCCGGCTGAACCTGAAAACCACCCGCAGTCACCAGTTGACCGTTCTGATCCACCTGGAAAGAACCGTCACGGGTGTAGGCGGACGTGCCATCAGGCAGCATGACCTGGAAAAAGCCCTGCCCTTTAATCGCCACATCTTTACTGTTGTTGGTCTGCGACAGATTCCCCTGGCTGTGTAAACGCTCGGTCGCGACCGGGCGCACACCGGTACCAATCTGCAAACCAGACGGCAGTGTGGTTTGTTCAGAAGACTGTGCGCCAGGCTGGCGAATCGTCTGGTACAACAGATCTTCAAACACGGCACGTTGACGCTTAAATCCGTTGGTGCTGACGTTTGCCAGGTTGTTGGCAATCACATCCATGTTGGTTTGCTGTGCATCCAGGCCGGTTTTGGCGATCCATAATGAACTGATCATAAAATGTCCTGTATTAACTCATCGACAGCAGTTGGTTGGCGCGACCCGCGTTATCATCCACGCTACTGATAATCTTCATTTGCATTTCGAAACGACGGGCGTTGGCGATCATGTCACTCATCGCGGCTACCGGCTTAACGTTACTGCCTTCCAGCACACCCGACATAACGCGAATGCTGGGGTCGGCCTGTAACGTAGCGCCACGGGTAGCCTGCGCGGCCTGGGTCAGACGGAACATACCGTCATCGCCACGTTGCACTTCACTCCCCGTGGCCTTCACCAGTTTCAGTCGCCCAACTGGCGCAACGGTGTTAGCCGGATCGCCAGGGTTGAGCGCCGAGATCGTGCCGTCTGCCGCAATGGTGACTTCTGAACCTTCCGGTACGGCTATTGGTCCGGCTTCGCCAATCACCGGGTGTCCCTGAATGGTCAGTTCCCCCGTAGGGCTTACCTGAATGGCGCCATTTCGGGTATATCCTTCGCTACCGTCCGCGGTCTGCACAGCCAACCAGCCATCCTGTTGCAGCGCCACGTCCAGCGGACGTGAGGTATAGTCCATCTGACCCGGTGTCATATCGGCCCCCGGCGTGGAGGCCACCACCAGCGTACGCGTCGGTAAAGACAATCCTTCAACGGGAACCGCGCGCAGCGCATTGAGCTGCGCACGAAAACCCGGCGTTGAAGCGTTTGCCAGGTTGCTGGCCGTCACCGCTTGTTGATTCAGCGTCTGACTGGCCGCGCCCATGGCGGTATAAATTGCGTGATCCATTAAGCCATCCCGTCAGGCGCTTAGCGCAGGTTGACCAGCGTGTTGAGGATCTGGTCCTGGGTTTTGATGGTCTGCGCGTTCGACTGATAGTTACGCTGGGCGACGATCATATTCACCAGTTCTTTACTCAAATCCACGTTTGATGCTTCCAGCGCGCCGTTGGTCAGCTTGCCGAAGTTACCCTCGCCTGCGGTACCCAGCAGCGCCACGCCGGAAGACTGAGTAGCTGCCCAAACGTTGTCACCCTGAGAAGCCAGACCTTCGTTGTTGGCAAAGTTTGCCAGCACGATCTGCCCCAGAACCTGTTGCTGTTCGTTGGAGTAGTTACCGACCACAGTACCGTCATTGTTAATCTGGTAGCTCACCAGGTCGCCCGGCTTATAGCCATTCTGATTCGTGGCAACGATGTTGTTGGCGCCAGTGTTCTGCTGCATGGAGTTCAGGAAGCTCAGAGAGAAATTTGCCGCATCAGCACCGTTAATCTGCCCGGTTGTGATGTTGATTTCCTTTGGCCAGACGGTAGGAGGCGTCGGTACCGCCTCGGCGGCTGTGGCGCTAATCCCTAAGAACACACCATTTTCATTAAAGCGCATAAACCCTGCTGATTTTGCAGCGGCTCCGGTTGAAGCATCCTGTGTGTGAACTTCCCAGGTGTTGCTCTGCGCATTTTTGACATAAAAAATATTCATGTCGTGGGCGTTACCCTGGCTATCGAAAACGGTAACTGAGCCTTTTTTGTTGTAGGAATCCGCATCGCTTGGATTAAACGGGGTCTTCGTTGGCACCTTGTCAGTGGAGTTCAGGTTGATCTGCATTGACGCAGTCGTGGTGGTTTTAGCCGCCATCAGCGTATTCGGGATAGTGATCGGCGCCGGGTTAGCACCTTGCTGTATCGTTGGCGGTGTACCGGTAGCCGGATAGCCCGTCAGCTGTAGCCCCTGCATGTTGACGATATTGCGGTTTTCATCGAGCTTGAACTGACCGTTACGGCTGTAGAAAACGGAACCGTTGCTGTCTACCATGCGGAAAAAACCGTTCTGGCTGATAGCGACATCCAGCCCGCGACCGGTGTTGGTCGTGGTACCGTCGGTAAAGTCCTGGGTAATGCCCGCAACTTTAACGCCCAGTCCTACTTTAGAACCGGCGAACATATCGGCAAAAGAGGCCGTACCGGATTTAAAACCGTAGGTGGCGGAGTTGGCGATGTTGTTACCAATGACATCGAGGTTGGTCGCTGCAGCGTTCAGACCGCTGACCGCTTGTGAAAAGGCCATGACTTACTCCTGATAAGTGTGAAGGCTTAAATGATCTGCCGTACTTCGTCGAGGGTGGTGGTTCCATAGGTGCCCAGATCCAGCGTATTACCGCCGTTGCTGCGAATAACGCCCTGCACCAGCGCAAACTGAAGCGGCTGAGCCACCAGTTGTGTTCCGCCATTACTGGCAGCAATTGACACGTTGTAAGAACCGCTTGGCGCATCCGTGCCATCGGTCATGGTGCCGTCCCAGGTAAAGGTATGAACGCCCGCTTTCAACCCACCAATATCAATGGTGCGTACCACCTTGCCGTCTTTATCGGTAATGGTTGCGGTAACCTTATCTGCCGGTTGCTGCAGTTCAACGCCAAACGGCGTGGTGGTGGTTTTTGCGCCCTCTTCCGTACCTTTACCGGTCAGGATGGTGGTGCCTGGGATCATGACACCGTGGCCAATCAACGTACTGGCCTGCAGCGACTGACTGTTGTCGATCTGCCCGGAGATCGATCCCAGCGTGGTGTTCAGTTTCTCAATTCCGCTCACGGTACTGATTTGCGCCAACTGGGTGGTCAGTTCGTTGTTTTGCAGCGGGTTGGTTGGATCCTGGTTTTTCAGCTGTGCAACCAGCAGCGTAAGGAAGCTGCTTTGCAGGTCCGCGGCGTTGCTGCCCGTCAGCGAACTCTTCCCCGTTGCGTCATTCACACCCGTCGTGCTCGGGTCATTCATTTTTACAGCAATAGACATGTGCGCCTCCTTTTACTGGCCTAGCGTCAGCGTTTTGAGCATCAAGCTTTTCACCGTATTGAGCACTTCAACGTTTGCCTGGTAGCTACGCGAGGCTGACATGGTGTTGACCATTTCGCCGACGACGTCCACATTCGGCATTTTTACGTAACCGTTCGCATCGGCCAGCGGATTACCGGGTTCATAAACCAGCTTATCCGGCGCCTGGCTTTCAATGACGTCAGCGACTTTTACGCCACCGGTTGCCGCACCTGGCGCGGCATCTACCTGAAAAACAACCTGCTTCGCGCGATAGGGCTGACCGTCAGGTCCGGTGACGCTATCCGCATTCGCCATGTTGCTGGCCGCCACGTTCAGGCGCTTAGACTGAGCCGTCAGCGCAGAGCCTGCGATATCAAAAATATTTAACAGCGCCACGAATTAGTTCCCTCCTTGCAGCACGTTCATCATGCCTTTGATTTGTCCACCCAACGCGGTCAGCCCCATTTGATACTTGAGGCTGTTGTCTGCAAATTGCGTACGCTCCCGGTCCATATCTACCGTGTTGCCATCGAGAGACGGCTGATCAGGAATGCGGTAGAGCAGTTCCGTAGAAGGAGCGGAAACGGTCTGGGCCGGAATGTGTTGTGCAGAGGTCAGCGTCAACGAGACACCGCCGGTTTCTTCCCGTCCTCGCACCATGACTTTTTTTAATTCACTGGCGAAATCCAGGTCGCGCGCCTGATACCCCGGCGTGTCGGCATTGGCTATGTTGGCCGCCAATACTTCCTGGCGTTGGGCGCGCAAATTCAGCGCTTCCTGTTGAAAACGTAAGGCGGCGTCGAGCTTATCGAGCATATCTCCTCCGCAAATGACAAAATTCAGCCGACAGCTTAAATCCCATTACGCGCGCGTTATCGCCGGAATAAACGCAAAATGCGTCGCTATTTGTTGCGTTGATGACTGCGTCACACAGGTAGAATCCTGTCACTACCTGAAAAAGCGCGAGGTTTTGATGCAAACGTTTAAACGTGGAGTCGTCGTGGCAGCACTGCTGTTCAGTCCTATGACGCTGGCGCAAGACCTGAATTCACAGCTGACGGCATGGTTTTCCCAGCGACTGGCCGGATTTAGCGATGAGGTCGTCGTTACTATCCGAACGTCGCCAAACTTATTGCCGAGCTGCGAACAACCGGCATTAAGCGTGTCCGGGAGTGCAAAATTGTGGGGTAATGTGAACGTGCTGGCGCGCTGCGCCAACGAGAAACGTTATCTGCAGGTGAACGTGCAGGCCACGGGAAACTACGTTGTTGCCGCCGCGCCCGTCGCTCGGGGTAGCGCCCTGACTTCGGCCAGCGTAACGCTAAAACGAGGTCGACTGGACCAACTCCCTCCGCGCGCCGTGCTGGATATGAATCAGGTGCAGGATGCCGTAAGCCTGCGCGATCTGGTGCCTGGTCAGCCGATACAGCTTTCCATGTTGCGCCAGGCATGGCGAATCAAGGCCGGTCAGCGCGTCCTGGTTATCGCCAACGGAGATGGCTTTCGGGTGAATGCCGAAGGTAAAGCGCTGAACAATGCCGCCGTCGCCCAGAATGCCCGAGTACGGATGATTTCAGGCCAGGTGGTGAGCGGTGTCGTCGATTCTGATGGGAATATTCTTATTAACCTATAATAGGTTAAAGATTTTTTAGCGTGTGCCGATAGATAAACAACCAATGATTACAGCGGGCCGCTATAGCGTAACCCCTCGATGAGGATAAACAAAATGAGCATTGATCGTACCTCACCATTGAAGCCAGTAAGTACCGTTCAGCCACGTGAAACCAGCGATGCGCCGGTACAAAAAACGCGGAAGGAAAAAACCACCACCACCACCAGCACCAGCGTCATGCTGAGCGACGCCCAGGCCAAACTGATGCAGCCCGGCACCAATGACATCAATATGGAACGCGTGGAAGCACTAAAAACCGCAATCCGGAATGGCGAGCTGAAAATGGACACCGGAAAAATTGCCGACTCGCTGATCCGCGAGGCGCAGAGCTACTTACAGAGTAAATAAAGTATGACTCGTTTGTCAGAAATACTTGACCAGATGACGACCGTCCTCAATGACCTGAAAACGGTAATGGATGCTGAACAGCAGCAGCTTTCCGCAGGATATATTAACGGCAGCCAGCTACAGCGTATTACAGAAGAAAAAAGCTCTTTGCTGGCAACCCTTGATTATCTGGAGCAGCAGCGCCGTCTGGAGCATGACGCCACACGCAGCGCCAATGATGAAATTGCCGAGCGTTGGCAGACCATTACCCGGAAAACACAGGACCTACGCGAACTCAACCAGCACAACGGTTGGCTGCTGGAAGGGCAGATCGAGCGCAATCAACAAGCGATTCAAGTGCTGAAACCGCACCAGGAACCGGCGCTGTATGGCGCAAACGGTCAAACCTCTGCTGCGCACCGCGGCGGGAAAAAATTCTCTATCTGATGCTAGCCTGATAACGTTTTGCTTATCAGGCCTACGCGTTTGTAGGCCGGATACGGCGTCATGCCGCCATCCGGCATTAATCTGTTACGCCGTCCGGCGCACAAACTCTTTCACTTTAAAGCCCAGCACCGCGAGCGCAGCGAAGTAAGCAGCAATACCTGCCACCACAACGGCCATCAGACGCAGCAGACGCCATAACATCGTTCCCTGCGACCAGTCCGGCATGATGTAGAGCATCCCAACCAACGCCGCCGACATCACCAGCACAGAAATCACCAGTCGCGCCAGGAACCAGGCCCAACCCGGTTGTGGGGTAAAAATTTTCTGTTTACGCAGTTGCCAGTACAGCAGTGAAGCGTTCAGACACGCCGCCAGACCAATCGACAGCGACAGCCCGGCATGTTTCAGCGGTCCAATAAACGCCAGGTTCATTACCTGGGTCATAATCAGCGTGACAATGGCAATCTTGACTGGCGTTTTAATATCCTGGCGCGAATAAAAACCAGGGGCCAACACTTTCACCACGATCAAGCCAATCAAACCTACCGAGTATGCCACCAGCGCGCGCTGCGTCATCGCTGCGTCAAAGGCGGTAAATTTACCGTACTGGAACAGAGAAACCGTCAGCGGTTTGGCCAGAATCCCCAACGCCACGGCGCTCGGTAATGCCAACAGAAAACACAAACGCAGGCCCCAGTCCATCAGACGGCAATACTCATCATGATTACCGCTGGAAAAACTTTTGGACAGCGAGGGCAGCAGGATAGTCCCCAACGCGACGCCAAGTACGCCAGACGGAAACTCCATCAGACGGTCAGCATAATACATCCATGACACTGAGCCAGAGGCCAGAAATGAAGCGAAAATCGTATTGATGATCAGTGAAATCTGGCTGACAGATACCCCAAGGATCGCCGGGCCCATTTGCTTGACGACGCGCATCGCCCCCGCATCACGGAAGTTCACGCGCGGCAGCACCAGCATGCCAATTTTCTTCAGGTGCGGAAGCTGATAAATCAGCTGTAGCACGCCGCCAACGGTAACGGCCCACGCCAGCGCCAGCACCGGAGGGTGAAAATAAGGAGCAGCAAACAGCGCGAAACCGATCATGCTGATATTCAGAAAGGTCGGCGCAAACGCCGGAATGGAAAAGCGATTCCAGGTATTCAGGATCGCACCCACCAGCGAAGCCAGTGAGATCAGCAGAATATACGGAAAGGTGATCCGTAGCAGTTGAGTGGTCAGCGCAAATTTGTCCGCTGTGTCGGCAAACCCAGGCGCGGTGACTAAAATCACCCACGGGGCAGCCAGCATTCCGGCGACCGTCACCACGGCCAGCGCCAGAGTCAACAGCCCGGAAACGTAAGAGACAAAGACGCGGGTCGCATCCTCACCCTGCTTACTTTTATATTCGGCAAGAATAGGCACAAACGCCTGCGAAAAAGCGCCCTCAGCAAAGATTCGGCGCAGCAGGTTAGGAAGTTTGAATGCCACAAAAAAGGCATCAGTCGCCATCCCTGCGCCAAAGATTCTGGCGACAATCGCATCACGCGCAAAACCCAGCACACGTGAAAACATCGTCATCGAGCTGACGGCTGCCAGCGACTTTAATAAATTCATCTATGTTGTATTCCAGACTCTGAGGCAAAACCCCGACAAACCTGCCCGTAGGTCGGATAAGGCATGATCGCCGCCATCCGGCACTTTTGCTGTGCCTGATGGCGACGCCGTAGCGTCTTATCAGGCCGACAAACCAGCCTATGGTTAAAAAGAGGTGTTATTTTTGAGTTGGCATATAGTACCTGGATTACAATGAATTACTACCGCCAGATGTTACAGGGGGTTATTCAGCCATTGCCTCCCGCCACAGCTTTTCGACAACGCGCTGGGCCAGGAGCGCCTGCTCACCTGCCGTCTGGGGAACCGTCTGATTTTGCACGCACTCAATGAAATGACGTGCGCATCCGGCAAAACCACGCTGTTCCAGGGTAGTTTGCCAGCCTGCTACCGGCTTGTGCATCACTCCTTGCCCGCGCTCTTCCCGCCATTCCCGCATATCCGTAACGTCAATCAGGCCACCATCCGTCACCGCCTGCACGCTCTCGCGCTGGCTACCGGCGCGGCGGTGCATACTGGTCGTTACCTGCATTTGCCCGGCAGAAAAATGGTGCTCCGCATAGAGCATCGCGCCGGATTCATTGGTTAACAGCGTACCGTTATTTAACTGCGCTTTCTCTCCCGCCAGCCACAATGCGGTATCGACAACGTGCAGATAGTCGTCCAGCAGAGTGAAGCGCAGATCGTGCGGTCCGACGCTGTCCGTCCGGTGCTTATCCATGCGTACGGACGCCGCATTGCCCAACTGGGATTTGAGATCCTGATACAGCGGCGCAAATCGACGGTTAAACCCCACCATCAGCGTCAGCTTTTTCCGCTCGGCCAGCTCCACCAATTGTTCAGCTTCGTGCAGGTTTTCCGCCAGCGGTTTATCCACGCACACGTGAACCCCGGCATTCAGCAGTTCGCTGACCACCGCATAGTGCGTTGCGGTACTGGAATGGACGAAAACCGCATCGCAGGTTTGCGCCAGATTAACCAGTGAATCAACGTAAGGTATCCGCCAGGTATGACAGATACGCTGCGCTTTTTCCAGCGAAGGTGAAAATGCCCCTTCCAGTGTCCAGTCTGCACTAGCGCCCAGCACGGGCAGCCAGGCCTTTTGCGCAATCCCGCCGAGCCCGACAACGCCGATACGTAATTTATTCACATCAGTCTCCCAGGTGCGCCAGTAAGGAATCAAGCCGCTGCTTAAGCTCCGCGACGTCTGTTTCCAGCGCTTCAACGCGCGCCTGTAGATCGCCCGAAGCTGCCGGAAGTTCATCTGCCGTGGTCATCGCTTCATCAACGTCACCGCAAAACAGGTGCATATAACGGCTTTCACGTTTGCCCGGCTCACGCGCCAGGCGAACGACATAAGGACCATCTTCCCGGGTTGCCAGTTTCTCCAGTGTCGACTCTACTTCGGCCATATCGCTGAATTCGTACATCCGGGAGGCGCGGCTACGTAGCTCACCTGGTGTTTGAGCGCCGCGCAGCAACAGCGTGGTAATGAGCGCGACTTCCCCCGCGCTGAGCTTAAGATTGCCAAACTCAGAGTTGCAGAAACGCTGCTCATATTTCGTGACGCGATTACCAAAGCCACTCACCGTACGCAGGAAATGCCGTTTCACCAGGTTATCAAGCTGATCCTGCACGTCGGATTCCGACAAGTTCATCACGGGTTCACGATTCGTTTTTTGATTGCAGGCGGTTACGACTCCGTTAACGGAGAGCGGATACTGTTCAGGCGTAGTCACTTGTTTTTCTAATAAACAGCCAATCACCCGTGCTTCGGTGGCGGTTAATTCGTATTTCATCGTCTTCTCCATTAATCATGGCTGCATCTGAAACTTAGCGGCCGGGGGGCCATTCTGATGTGGTCAACGCCGTCAGCACGTGATCGCGCCACTGCCCGTCAATCAGCAGGTAGTCTTTGGCATACCCTTCTTTTTCAAAACCCAGTCGCGCCAGCAGGTCACCGCTGCGTTTATTATGTGGCATGTAGTTAGCCATAATGCGGTGAATATGCTGCGTGCGCTGCATATAGCGGATGGCCGAGGTTAAGGCTTCATACATCAGCCCCTGCCCCTGCCACTTCTGTGCAATGGAGTAACCGAGATAACAGGCGTGGAAAGATCCCCGCACGACGTTCGAGAAGTTCGCGACGCCAATAATCTCTTTTTCTTCCGGATCGAGTAGCGCAAAGTAATAAGCGGTGCCCTGTTTATGAAACTCCGAGATCATGCTCAGACGCGCCTGCCAGCCTGACGGATAACAGTGGCTTTCATCGCGAATAGGCTCCCAGGGTTTTAAGAAATGACGATTTTCTGCGTAATAATCTGCCAGACGCCAGGCATCACGCTCATGCACTAAACGCACGACCAGGCGGTCCGTGGTTAAGCGCACTTTTGGCACGTTACTGCGATAGCCAAACATTCTATACCTACTCCTTCCCGTAACGTCTTCAATACGCTATTCGCATTACTATACCTGCGCAAATACGCCCTGTGAAAAGAGCAAAATGCCATTTTTTGAATTATTCACACATTTTGATGAAAACTCTCTATCAAGACGGACTTTTGATAAAAAAATATTGTCCCGCGAAGGGTGGGAAAAGCGATGACGACACCGCAGAATAGGAGGTGCTTATCTTTTAAACTCTATCCAGAGTGACGAGTTTTTCCCTGGAGGGGAAATGTCGCAAGTCTCGCAGGCAAGGAACCTGGGTAAATACTTCCTTCTTATCGATAACATGCTGGTCGTGCTGGGTTTCTTCGTCGTTTTCCCGCTGATCTCAATTCGTTTTGTCGATCAAATGGGCTGGGCCGCCGTGATGGTCGGTATCGCGCTTGGATTACGTCAATTTATCCAGCAAGGTTTAGGTATCTTCGGCGGTGCTATTGCTGACCGTTTCGGGGCAAAACCGATGATCGTCACCGGCATGCTGATGCGCGCTGCCGGATTCGCCACCATGGGCATTGCCCATGAACCGTGGCTGCTATGGTTTTCCTGCTTTCTTTCCGGGCTGGGCGGCACGTTGTTCGACCCTCCCCGCTCGGCGCTGGTGGTCAAACTGATCCGTCCGGAAAAGCGCGGGCGTTTTTTCTCTATTCTGATGATGCAGGATAGCGCCGGGGCCGTGGTTGGCGCGTTGCTCGGCAGTTGGTTATTGCAATACGATTTCCGTCTGGTGTGTGCCACCGGCGCAATTTTGTTCGTTCTGTGCGCGGCGTTTAACGCCTGGCTACTTCCGGCATGGAAACTGTCAACGGTGAAAATTCCGGTGCGCGAAGGAATGAGCCACGTGATGCATGACAAGCGCTTTGTCACTTATGTGCTGACGCTGGCGGGCTATTACATGCTGGCGGTACAAGTGATGCTGATGCTGCCAATAATGGTAAACGACATCGCTGGCTCACCGGCCGCTGTGAAATGGATGTATGCCATCGAGGCGTGCCTCTCTTTAACGTTGCTCTACCCGATTGCCCGCTGGAGTGAAAAACGCTTTCGCCTTGAGCATCGCCTGATGGCCGGTCTGCTGGTGATGTCTTTAAGCATGATGCCCATCGGCCTGGTCGGGAATTTACAGCAGTTGTTCACCCTGATTTGCACGTTCTATATTGGCTCAATCATCGCCGAACCGGCGCGTGAAACCCTGAGCGCCTCGCTGGCAAATGCACGGGCACGGGGAAGCTATATGGGTTTCAGTCGACTGGGACTCGCCATCGGCGGCGCCATTGGTTATATCGGCGGCGGCTGGCTGTTTGACATGGGTAAAGCCTTGGCACAACCTGAGCTGCCCTGGATGATGCTCGGTATTATCGGCTTCATCACTTTCCTGGCGCTGGGCTGGCAATTCAGTCTCAAACGCCCAACGCGTGGTATGCTGGAGCCTGACGCCTGATAGCCAATCTGGTGTACGCGCATTTTTCAGTTTTTTCTGCTGTTACCCGCTGCGCTGGTGCTCGATGATGCTTTGTGTCACGATTACACCACAAGCATCATGTTGAGGAACCCCATGAAAAAGTTTTTTTTTGCCGCTGCACTAATTGTCAGCGGCCTGTTGGTTGGTTGTAATCAACTCACGCAATACACGGTTAGCGAGCAAGAGATTAATCAGGCCCTGGCGAAGAATAATAACTTTTCAAAAGATATCGGTTTGCCTGGCGTCGCTGAAGCACATATCGTACTGAACAATCTCGCCAGCCAGATAGGCCGTGAAGAACCCAATAAAGTGACGCTGACCGGAGACGCCAACCTGGACATGAACTCCCTGTTTGGCAGTCAGAAAGCGACCATGAAGTTGAAGCTAAAAGCCTTACCGGTTTTCAATAAAGAAAAAGGCGCGATTTATCTGCAAGAAATGGAAGTCGTGGACGCTACCGTCACGCCGGAAAAAATGCAGTCGGTACTGCAAACGCTGATGCCTTATTTAAATCAGTCGCTGCGCAACTATTTCAACCAGCAGCCGGCATACATTCTGCGGGATGACAGCAGCCAGGGGGAAGCGCTGGCGAAAAAACTGGCGAAAGGCATTGAGGTGAAACCGGGAGAAATCATTATCCCGTTCACCGACTAATATGACAGAGGGCGCCGATGCGCCCTTTTTTTTCGTGCAAACGAAAACGTTTCCGCTTATCCTTTGTTTCCGGCAAAAAAGACTATCCTCAGCCGGAGCATATTGATGACTGCACCATCCCAGGTTTTAAAGATCCGCCGCCCAGACGACTGGCATCTTCACTTTCGCGATGGCGACATGTTAAAAACTGTCGTGCCCTATACCAGCGAAGTTTATGGCCGCGCCATTGTCATGCCGAACCTGGCTCCGCCCGTCACCACGGTGGACGCGGCTATCGCTTACCGCCAGCGAGTTCTTGACGCGGTACCTGCCGGACACGACTTCACGCCATTAATGACCTGCTACTTAACGGATACGCTGGATCCCAATGAGCTGGAACGTGGATTCAACGAAGGCGTGTTCACCGCCGCAAAACTCTATCCGGCCAATGCCACCACCAACTCGACGCATGGCGTAACCTCTATTGATGCCATCATGCCAGTGCTGGAACGGATGGAAAAATTGGGTATGCCTCTGCTGGTGCACGGCGAAGTGACGCATGCGGATATCGATATTTTCGATCGCGAGGCGCGCTTTATTGAAACGGTGATGGAACCACTGCGTCAGCGCTTAACTGCGCTGAAAGTGGTGTTCGAACATATCACGACTAAAGATGCTGCCGAATACGTGCGCGACGGCAACGACCTTCTGGCGGCGACCATTACGCCACAGCACCTGATGTTTAACCGCAACCACATGCTGGTCGGCGGGATTCGCCCACATCTGTACTGCCTGCCGATCCTCAAACGTAACGTCCATCAACAGGCGCTGCGTGAGCTGGTCGCCAGCGGGTTTAACCGCGCCTTCCTCGGTACCGACTCAGCGCCGCATGCGCGTCATCGCAAAGAGTCAAGCTGTGGCTGTGCGGGCTGCTTTAATGCGCCGACCGCACTGGGCAGTTATGCCACCGTGTTTGAAGAGATGAATGCACTGGACCATTTTGAAGCCTTCTGCTCACTCAATGGCCCACAGTTCTACGGTTTGCCGGTGAATGAAACCTTTATTGAGCTGGAACGCGTGGAGCACAAAGTCCCGGAGAGCATTGCGCTGCAAGATGATACGCTGGTGCCTTTCCTGGGTGGCGAAACGGTACACTGGTCCGTGAAAAACTAAAAAAAGTGTAGCCAACTGGCGAGAATAACTGTATAAATAAACAGTATATTCCACAGGGGGCTACTATGCGTATTGAAGTCACTATTGCCAAAACTTCACCTTTACCTGCTGGTGCAATTGACGCGCTGGCAGGTGAACTCTCCCGCCGTATTCAGCACCATTTTCCGGATAACGAAGGTAACGTTACCGTCCGTTATGCCGGCGCAAACAATCTGTCGGTTATTGGTGCCACCAAAGAGGATAAAGAACGCATCAGCGAGATCCTCCAGGAGACCTGGGAAAGCGCGGATGACTGGTTCATCAATGAATAAATAATGATATGCAGTGATGTTTGTTTGCCGGGTCGCCCCGGCTTTTTTATACACACCATCTTTTAATCAATAGTTCATTCCTTCTGGCAAACTGATATTTTAATAATAAATTCCTGGCTATCTTTTAACCACAACACCAAAATAATTGTGCAACATGCTTAAAAAAAATGAATAACATGTCGGTTTGTTAGTCAGATAACGCTGAAAACGAAAATTTTATGTGCTTACCTCTTTAAATTTTCAATGAATACCCTTATTTATTGATATACTGAAGTTGCTTCAGAAAAAACGCATTGAACCTCGAAAACCGTTGTCTAGTAACACGAATTAGGGGGCATGATGGAAAAGAATAATGAAGTCATTCAGACTCATCCGTTAGTAGGATGGGACATCAGCACTGTTGATAGCTACGATGCGCTGATGCTGCGTTTGCACTACCAGACCCCGAATCGTCCAGACCCGGATGGGACTGAAGTTGGTCAAACGCTCTGGTTAACCACTGATGTTGCCAGGCAATTTATTTCGATATTAGAAGCAGGAATCGCTAAAATTGAATCCGGCGATTACCAGGTAAATGAGTATCAGCGACATTAAATCTGATACATCCAACCATCAAAAGGCACCTTTCCGGTGCCTTTCTTATTTCCAGGTTGAATATTCCGGGTCACTTATTTACCCTGCTACTATCGCGATTGCAGAGAGAAGCGGATGAAATACGACTTAATCATAATTGGCAGCGGTTCCGTGGGTGCCGCAGCCGGATACTATGCCACTCGCGCCGGTCTGAAGGTTCTGATGATCGATGCGCATATGCCACCGCATCAGCAGGGCAGCCACCACGGCGACACTCGATTAATTCGTCATGCCTATGGCGAAGGTGAAAAATATGTTCCGCTGGTGCTACGTGCGCAAACATTATGGGATGAATTATCCACCCAAAATGAAGAGCCGATTTTTGTGCGCTCTGGTGTCATCAACCTTGGTCCGGCAAATTCAACCTTCTTAGCGACCGCGGCGCAAAGCGCAAAACAGTGGCAACTCAATGTTGAACAACTGGATGCAGCAGCCATTATGGCGCGCTGGCCAGAGATTCGCGTACCTGAAAACTATATCGGTCTGTTTGAAGCGGAGTCTGGTTTTTTACGTAGTGAGTTAGCGATTAAAACCTGGATCCGTCTGGCGGAAGAAGCAGGCTGTGCGCAGCTATTTAAATGCCCGGTCAGCGCAATTCGTCATAGTGATGATGGCGTCACGGTAGAAACCGCCGATGGTGACTATCACGCGCAAAAAGCGGTGATCAGCGCCGGAACCTGGGTACAGGCATTAGTCCCTGAACTACCGATACAACCGGTACGCAAAGTGTTCGCCTGGTATCAAGCCGATGGGCGTTACAGCGTTAAGAATAACTTCCCTGCCTTCACCGGGGAGCTACCAAATGGCGATCAATTCTACGGTTTCCCGGCAGAAAACGACGAGCTAAAAATTGGTAAGCACAATGGCGGACAGGTAATTCATTCGGCAGAAGAGCGCAAGCCGTTTGCCGCTGTAGCCAGCGATGGTTCTGAAGCCTTCCCATTCCTGCGTACAATACTGCCAGGCGTGGGTTGCTGTCTGCACGGTGCGTCCTGCACCTATGATAACTCACCAGATGAAGACTTTATTATTGATACTCTACCGGAGCATGACAACACGCTGATCATCACCGGGCTGAGCGGACATGGCTTTAAGTTTGCCTCCGTCCTCGGAGAGATTGCGGCTGACTTCGCCCAGGACAAATCGTCTGACTTTGACCTGACGCCCTTCAGGCTAAGTCGTTTTAAGCGATAATAAATGAATGGCCTCGTTGGTGAGGCCATTTTTAATGACAGGAATAACGTTGATGCGCCGCATCTTTCACTATCTGGTTAATAATATTCGCGAGCATCTTATGCTCTACATTATTTTATGGTCGCTGCTGGCAATTATGGATGTGATATATATTATGTTTTTCTGAACCCGCAACGCTGACACTAATTGACATAAACTGATATTAACTTAATTTTCATTGCAATTAACTGAACAAGAAAAATACCTTAACCCCCCCAGAAACCACGCCTTAATGTCATCCATCCCTACTAATTCCTTGATGATTACTTCACAATTCAATCAATTTTATTGAATCAAAAACAAATATCATCATTATTGTTATTTATTAGTTGCATTAATGTCTTTTACGCGCCATTTTCATTCACTTCTGAAATATCTAACGGTGCACTTATGCAATTCAATAATACTCCACAACGCTATGGCGTGGTGTCTGCCGCTTTACACTGGCTGATTGCGATTGCTGTATATGGCATGTTTGCGCTGGGATTGTGGATGGTCACACTCAGCTATTACGACGGCTGGTATCACCAGGCCCCTGAACTGCATAAAAGCATCGGCGTTATGCTCATGATGGGGCTGGTTATCCGCGTCGTCTGGCGGTTGATCTCCCCTCCTCCTCCTGCGCTGGCAAGTTATTCCCGTTTCACCCGCATCGCGGCGGCACTGGGTCACCTAGCGCTATACACATTGCTCTTTTCAATTGTCATCAGCGGGTATTTGATTTCGACCGCTGATGGCAAAGCGATAAGCGTATTTGGTTGGTTCGACATTCCTGCCACCCTTGCCAATGCGGGCGCTCAGGCCGACCTCGCCGGTAGTCTGCACCTGTGGCTTGCGTGGACCGTGGTGGTTTTATCGCTTCTGCACGGACTGATGGCCCTGAAACATCACTTTATCGATAACGACGATACCCTGAATCGCATGTTGGGAAAATCGTCATCTGACTATGGAGCTTAAAATGAAAAAAAACCTGCTGGGACTTACACTCGCCTCTCTGTTATTCACCACCGGGTCAGCCGTGGCGGCAGATTACAAAATTGACAAAGAAGGACAGCATGCCTTTGTTAATTTCCGTATTCAGCACCTGGGTTACAGTTGGCTGTACGGCACATTTAAAGATTTCGACGGGACTTTTACCTTTGATGAGAAAAATCCCGCAGCCGATAAGGTTAACGTCACCATCAACACCAACAGCGTTGACACCAATCACGCCGAACGCGACAAGCACCTGCGCAGCGCAGATTTCCTTAACGTGGCCAAATTCCCGCAGGCGACCTTTAGCTCTACCAGCGTGAAGAAAGAGGGGAACGACCTGGATATCACCGGTAATCTCACCCTGAACGGCGTCACTAAACCGGTTACGCTGGATGCGAAGCTGATCGGTCAGGGCGGCGATCCGTGGGGTGGCACGCGTGCGGGTTTTGAAGCAGAAGGTAAAATTAAGCTGAAGGACTTCAACATCACAACCGATCTCGGCCCGGCGTCTCAGGAAGTCGATCTGATCATCTCAGTGGAAGGCGTCCAACAGAAGTAACGTATGAGTTGCCGGATGGGGCTAAAGCCGCCATCCGGCATGATGACTATTGCGCAGGGTCCGGAATACCCAGTTTGGTATTCAGACGACCGCGTGACTTATTAAATATTTTGTTGCCATTTTCACGTCCGGCGCGAAGACGACGTTGCTCTTCTTCCGGCAACTTACTCTCTTCGCTACACAATTCGCTACAGCAGCCGTTATACTTCTGCGCGCAGGCCGGACACTGGATAAACAACAGATGGCAGCCATCATTTTTGCAATTAGTATGGCTGTCGCACGCCGTTCCGCACTGATGACAATGCGCAATAACATCTTCAGAAATCCTTTCGCCCATACGCTCATCAAAAACGAAGTTTTTACCGACAAAACGTACAGGAAGCCCCTGTTCACGTGCCTTGCGGGCATATTCAATAATACCGCCCTCAATGTGCCAGACTTTGCTAAATCCGTTGTGTTTCATCCAGGCGCTGGCTTTCTCACAACGGATCCCGCCCGTGCAATACATAACGATTTTTTTATCTTTATGCGCCTGCATCATTTCAACGGCTTTCGGTAACTGGTCGCGGAACGTGTCTGCCGGGATTTCTAGCGCATTCTCGAAATGGCCCACTTCGTATTCATAGTGGTTGCGCATATCAATGAATACCGCGTCAGGATCGTCCAGCATGGCGTTTACTTCCGCCGCCTTCAGGTAATCACCTACGTTGCTGGCGTCAAATTGCGGATCGTCAATGCCATCCGCCACGATGCGTTCACGCACTTTCATGCGCAGCACCCAGAACGATTTACCATCATCATCCAGCGCGATATTCAGACGTAACCCGGCGAATGCGGGATCAAAAGCATAAAGCTGCTGACGGAATGCCTCGACGTTGCTTTGCGGTACGCTGATTTGCGCATTGATTCCTTCATGGGCAAGATAAACGCGCCCGAAGACGTTCAATGCAGTGAACATCTGGTACAGCGCATCACGCGTGTGCTGAGGATTGGCGATGGTGAAATATTTATAGAATGAGATCGTCGTGCGCGGCTCGGTCTCAGCCAACATTTTGGCTTTGAGCGCATCGTTCGAAATGCGGTTGTGTAACACTGGCATGGTGTACGTATCCTGCAAATAGGGAGAAAATGAAAATCGGCGGCATAATAAAGCAAACACCGCCAATTTACATCCACACATTTTACGCTACATTTCTTACTCCAATATAAAAGTGCAACAACAATTGCTGGTTTAATCACCGTTCTCCCGTCACAAATTTTTGATATGCGCGAAAAAATGCGACAATACAGGCAATTGGTCGTTTGAAGACAGGATAGACATGACGAATTTACCCAAGTTTTCGGCTGCGTTACTGCATCCACGTTATTGGTTAACCTGGCTGGGCATTGGCATCCTTTGGTTAATCGTGCAGTTACCCTACCCGATTCTTTACAAGTTGGGCTGCGCATTAGGTCGTCTGGCATTACGTTTGATGAAACGTCGGGCAAAAATTGTTTCCCGTAATCTGGAACTGTGCTTCCCGCAAATGAGCGAGCAGGAACGCCAGCAGATGGTCATCAAGAACTTCGAGTCCGTGGGCATGGGCGTGATGGAAACCGGAATGGCCTGGTTTTGGTCTGACAAGCGCATTTCACGCTGGACGGAAGTTATCGGGATGGAACATATCCGCGACGTCCAGGCGCAAAAACGGGGAATTTTGTTAGTGGGTCTGCACTTTCTGACCCTTGAACTGGGTGCGCGTCAGTTTGGTTTGCAGGAGCCGGGGATAGGCGTATATCGCCCTAACGACAACCCACTGCTCGACTGGCTACAAACCTGGGGCCGTATGCGCTCTAATAAATCAATGCTCGATCGTAAAGACCTGAAAGGAATGATTAAAGCGTTGAAAAAAGGCGAAGTGGTCTGGTACGCGCCGGATCATGACTACGGTCCCCGCGCCAGCGTATTTGTCCCGCTTTTTGCTGTTGAACAGGCCGCAACAACCTCCGGGACCTGGATGCTTTCACGCATGTCGAATGCCTGCCTGGTACCGTTTGTTCCTCGCCGCAAGCCTGACGGTAAAGGTTATCAATTGATTATGCTGCCTCCTGAGTGTTCACCGCCGTTAGACAACGCGGAGACTACGGCTGCGTGGATGAACAAGATTGTTGAGCAATGCATCATGATGGCCCCAGAGCAGTACATGTGGCTACACCGTCGTTTCAAGACGCGTCCTGAAGGTTCACCTTCCCTGTACTAAAGCACGGTTGCAGTCCTGTGGACTGCAACACCTTCCCTGCCCGCTTTAGGTTTAACTGCTATCCGCATTGCAGCAACTATCAACCAGGCGCATAATTAGCCTGCTTGCTTATATTCAATCGATAGCGCAAACAGCGCGCCACACTGCGGAACGCTATGTCACCCTCAGATGCTCCCATAAACTGGAAACGTAACCTCACCGTTGCCTGGTTGGGTTGTTTTTTAACCGGTGCAGCATTTAGCCTGGTTATGCCCTTTTTGCCCCTCTATGTCGAGAGTCTCGGCGTCACGGGTCATAGCGCCCTGAATATGTGGTCAGGTCTGGTCTTCAGCATCACTTTTCTCTTTTCCGCCATCGCCTCTCCTTTCTGGGGTGGCCTTGCCGATCGCAAAGGGCGAAAAATCATGCTGCTGCGTTCCGCATTGGGTATGGCGATTGTGATGCTGCTGATGGGGCTGGCGCAAAATATCTGGCAGTTCCTGGTCCTGCGTGCCCTGTTGGGTCTGCTCGGCGGTTTCATTCCCAACGCCAATGCACTCATCGCCACCCAGGTTCCGCGCAATAAAAGCGGCTGGGCGCTGGGAACGCTTTCCACCGGCGGCGTCAGCGGCGCACTGCTCGGACCGTTGGCAGGCGGGCTGCTCGCGGATCAGTACGGACTACGCCCGGTATTTTTCATCACCGCCAGCGTACTGCTGCTCTGTTTTATCCTGACGCTATTTTTTATTCGCGAACGTTTCCAACCGGTGAGCAAGAAAGAGATGCTGCACATTCGCGAAGTCGTGGCCTCGTTAAAAAATCCCAAACTGGTGCTGAGCCTGTTTGTCACAACGCTGATAATCCAGGTGGCAACCGGGTCCATCGCGCCAATTCTGACGCTGTACGTTCGAGAGCTGGCTGGCAACGTCAGTAACATCGCCTTTATCAGCGGGATGATTGCTTCCGTACCAGGCGTGGCTGCGTTAATCAGCGCCCCGCGGCTCGGCAAATTAGGTGATCGAATTGGCCCGGAGAAGATCCTGATTGTTGCTCTGGTCATCTCCGTGCTGCTGCTTATTCCAATGTCGTTTGTACAATCGCCCTGGCAACTTGCCGTTCTGCGCTTTTTATTGGGGGCCGCTGATGGGGCTCTGCTCCCGGCAGTACAAACGCTGCTGGTCTATAACTCAACCAATCAGATCGCCGGGCGTATTTTCAGTTATAACCAGTCATTTCGCGATATCGGTAACGTAACGGGACCGTTAATGGGGGCGGCAATTTCCGCCAACTACGGTTTTCGCGCCGTCTTCTGCGTGACCGCGGGCGTCGTACTGTTTAACGCTTTCTACTCGTGGAATAGTCTGCGCCGTCGCCGGAGCACTGAGGCTACGGGATGATTTTTGTGCATTCATACTTGCAATATCGGAGAATCAACTATTATTTCCCTGAATACTTCATTAAATCAAAGGGAGACTCTGATGACCATGTATGCCACGCTGGAAGAAGCCATTGATGCCGCTCGTGAAGAATTTCTGGCTGATAACCCTGACCTTGAGCCCGACGAAGCCAGCGTTCAACAGCTAAGCGTACAAAAATACGTGCTACAGGATGGTGACATTATGTGGCAGGCGGAATTCTTTGCTGATGAGGATGAGGGCGAGGGTGAATGCCTGCCAATGCTGAGTGGTGAAGCGGCCCAAAGCGTTTTTGATGGCGACTATGATGAAATTGAGATCCGTCAGGAGTGGCAGGAAGAAAACACGCTTCACGAATGGGATGAAGGTGAATTCCAGCTGGAACCTCCCCTGGATACCGAAGAGGGTCAGACCGCGGCCGATGAATGGGATGAGCGATAGCTTACTCGTAAGGTCCGTGGTGAATGTCGAGCGGGAGCAGCAAGGTATCAAACACCAGCGAAAATGGCAGGTCGAGGATGGTGACGTAGCGCCACGCGGAGTCCCGGACATCCCATTGCACGCCAGGATAGTATTGGTTTCCGTGCCCTTGCCCTGGGATAGTTCGGCTAATAATACTGCCGCATCCGCTCAGCAAGCACACCATGATTGCCACTGCCAATATTCGCACCTGATACCTCACGGCTATTTTATTTAGTATAAAAAAATACCGGCACCAGGCCGGTATTTTCACGTTACATAACGCTTACTTTTTCCTGAGCGCCAGCGGATTCAGGGTCAGTCCCTGGTAGTAATTCACCCACGAAGAATACTTATCAGGTGAATTCCAGACGCGATAGTGCAAACGCGCCATCGTCACCGGATCGCTCAACAGCACCAGACGGCGGTCACGGTTTAGTTTCTCCGGCGTTTCGTTCAGCGCCTGCTCCACATGGCGGTCACGGGCAATCTCAAGCACGTTACTCGCGCGGTGACGTGCAGTTGCCATTGCCGTTGCCAGTGCGTTAAATGACGGGTTAAACACCGCATGCATAAAGCCGTCGTCCAGTGTACGATTGCGGTTCATCACCAGGTAGGTATCCGTATCCACCAGCACCTGCGGCGGAGAATACTCTTCCGGGATCAGGAACAGCTTCCAGCGCTTGGTACGTAACCCAACCGTGGAACGGCTGGAAATCACAGAAACAAACGGCGACAGGATCAGCGAGAAGACAATCGGCGCCAGCCAGAACAGGAAACGCAGATCCAGCCAGGCCATACCCACCGCCCACACCAGCCCCAGCAGTAACTGAGAACCGTGACGCATAAATGCTTCACCCCACGGGGTGGAATCGTCATCACGCTGTGGCGAATTCCACACCACTTCCCAACCGAGGAAGGCGCTCACGACAAAGACGGTATGGAACAGCATACGTACCGGCGCCAGCAGCACGGAGAACAGAACCTCCAGCAGCAGCGACAGCGTGACGCGGATAAACCCGCCGTACTCTTTCGTCCCTTTACACCAGATGAGCAAAATACTCAGCAGCTTCGGCAGGAACAGCAGCACCATCGTAGAAGCAAACAGCGCGATCGCCAGTTCAGGACGCCACTGCGGCCATACCGGGAACAGCTGGCGCGGTTGCAGGAAGTACTGTGGTTCCGTCAACGCATGCACCACCTGCAATGCGGTCGATAACGCGAGGAACATAAACCACAGCGGCGCGGACAGATAGGACATAACGCCGGTCAGGAACACTGCACGGTGAACCGGGTGCATCCCCTTCACCAGGAACAGACGGAAGTTCATCAGGTTGCCATGACACCAGCGACGGTCACGCTTGAGTTCATCCAGCAGGTTCGGCGGTAGCTCTTCATAAGAGCCCGGCAGATCGTAAGCAATCCACACGCCCCAGCCGGCACGACGCATCAACGCCGCTTCGACGAAGTCATGGGAGAGGATCGAACCCGCAAACGAGCCTTCGCCCGGTAACGGCGCAAGCGCACAGTGTTCGATAAACGGCTTCACGCGAATAATCGCGTTATGGCCCCAGTAGTGCGATTCCCCCAATTGCCAGAAGTGAAGTCCAGCGGTAAACAACGGACCATAAACACGGGTCGCAAACTGCTGACAGCGCGCATACAGCGTATCCATACCTGAAGCCTTCGGTGAAGACTGGATAATCCCGGCATTTGGATTCGCTTCCATCAGGCGCACCAGCCCGCTCAGACAGTCACCGCTCATCACGGAATCAGCGTCCAGCACCACCATGTAGCTGTACTGATTTCCCCAGCGACGGCAGAAGTCATCAATGTTACCGCTTTTACGCTTCACGCGACGACGACGACGACGGTAGAAAATCTGCCCTTCGCCTTGCACTTCGGCAATCAGCTCCATCCACGCTTTTTGTTCTGCTACGCAGATATCGGGGTTGTAGCTGTCGCTCAGGATGTAAACATCAAAATGCTCGGCGTTGCCCGTCGCTTTGACCGACTCCCACGTGGCGCGAAGTCCCGCGAATACGCGGTCAACGTCCTCGTTACAGATCGGCATAATCAACGCGGTCCGGTGTTCGGGATTTAACGGCTCGTCCCCAACCGTTGAGGCGGAGATACTGTACTTATCTCGCCCAATCAACAGTTGCAGGAAGCCCATCAGCGCGGTCCAGAATCCTGCTGAAACCCAACAGAAAAGCACGGCAAACAAAATGAGAATGCCGGTCTGGAGCATGTAGGGCAGCAGTTGCATAAAGGAGACCCATAAATCCTGCCCCATCATGTCAACAGGATTAATGAATGCCCAACCCTGATACGGAAGGATCGTCTTCATATACCAGGTTGCGACGACCGTTTGCGCCAGCGTTAAGATCAACAACGTATAGCGGCGGATGGTGCCAACCGTACGCCATTTTTGCTCGCTCTCCTGTTCTTCTTTCGTCAAACGCGAAAGATAACGCGGAGTCACATCGCGCCCGCGCAGGCGATCCCAAAAGCGGCCAACCGGGTTGGTACGCCAGGGATCGGGGAACATAGAGGTACGTGTTGCTTTTGGCATCGCCTGCAGCTGATCGCGCCCCTCATCGTCCTTAACCAACTGCTCTTTGGCCAGAGAATCAGGCCACGCCTGCTCCAGGCGAGCTTTCACCGAACCCTGCGGTGAATCATCTTCGCGCGAGTACGTACGATGCTCGGCATCCAGCGCCTGATGAACGGCGCGGATGTCAGTTTTCGGCAGTGCCGCTTTTTCGATATCCGAAAGCGGCATTGCGTCAATATACTCAGTTGTCTTATTCATTGGCAGGTAACTGGTAGCTCCAGGTTTCACTCAGCGTCTGATCGGCATTGACCAAGGCAGCACGCATTTCAGTGGTTTTCTTCACATCTTTCACTTTCACGCGCAATACCAAACGCCAACCTTTAGTTACCGGGTTGTAGCGCACAGTACTTTCAACGATCTCGCCGTTGTCGCCAATACTGGTTTGTGCGGTAACCGGGGTATCCTGCGGCAGCTTTTTCATATCCGTGCCGGTAAAGTCCACCACAAACGCGATAGTGCCATCAGGCTGACGAATGAGGTTAGACTGTTTTACATCACCGGTAGAACGACGAGTCTGCTGGACCCAGGCGCTATCAGGGGCATGAAGCTTGTCTTCGTCACGCGTGAACGTCAGGGTGTACTTGAAGTTCATCTCTTTACCAGCTTCAGGCAGTTGATCCGGCGTCCAGTACGCAACGATGTTATCGTTCGTTTCATCGTTAGTTGGGATTTCAACTAACTCAATCTTACCTTTACCCCAATCACCTTTTGGCGTGATCCAGGCGCTTGGGCGCAGATCGTAACGATCGTCGATATCTTCAAAACGCGAGAACTGACGGCCACGCTGCAGCAGGCCGAAACCTTGCGGGTTTTCCATCGCAAAGCTGCTCACCGCCAGATGTTTCGGGTTATTCAGCGGACGCCAAATCCACTCGCCGTTGCCAGCGTGGATCGACAAACCGTTAGAGTCATGCAGTTCCGGACGATAGTTGGTCGCCGGAGAAGGCTGGTTTGGTCCGTACAGGAACATACTGGTTAACGGTGCCACGCCCAGCTTGCCCACTTTGTCGCGCAGATAAACTTTGGACTGAACATCGACGACCGTGTCACGACCCGGAATGATGACAAAGCGATACGCTCCGGTTGCGCGCGGAGAATCCAGCAAGGCATAAATGGTCAAACGTTTGTCAGTCGGTTTCGGACGCTCGATCCAAAACTCACGGAAGCGGGGAAATTCTTCGCCAGAAGGCAGAGCGGTATCAATCGCGAGACCGCGCGCAGACAGACCGTAGACCTGCCCTGCCCCCAGAACACGGAAATAGCTGGCACCGAGCATGCTGACGATTTCGTCGTTTTTATCTTTGCTGTTGATCGGATACAGCACTTTGAACCCGGCGAAACCGAGATCTTTTACCGTGTCTTTATCATGCTGAACATCGCCAAAATTAAAATAATCCGGGCTGTATTTGATTCTTTTCACCGCTGTAGCGGTAACTTCGTTGATTTTGACCGGCGTGTCGAAGTACATACCCTGGTGGTAGAACTCGAGCTTAAATGGGGTCTTGAGATTACTCCAGTAGGCTTTATCGCGGTTAAACTGGATCTGCTGATAATCCGCATATTTCATGTCGCGGAAAACGGAGGGCAAGTTACTTTTTGGCGCCTCATAGCCTTTACCGGCTAAGGATTGAGCTTGTTTTGCAACATCATCGATGCTGAACGCCCAGCTCGATGATGTGTACAGCGTTAACATAACTGCTGCACCCAACCAACGCATTTTCATCATTTGTAGTTTATGTTTCATAATTAGTAAGCACTTCCCCCTTTGTGTGCTTATATTGATCCGATCCATTTTAATGGATAATCGGGTATTCCGACAACTGAATCCCTGTATTGTTCGCGCGCTGGCTCATGGTTTAATCAGGTTCAACTACCTGTTTTCACTTTGCGTGCTTATCCTGGAGACAGGTTGTTGGACTTCGTGTAGGGTTGCCCTCGAATGTAACCATTATTCGTCTTAGGGATAAGACGAAAAGTCTGAGAATACATAACTGTCTATGAGCTCTGTATCACCACCACGCGAATATTTTCTTGACTCCATCCGTGCCTGGCTAATGTTGTTAGGAATCCCATTCCATATTTCATTGATTTACTCGACCCACACCTGGCACGTGAACAGTGCTGAACCGTCGTGGTGGTTGACCCTGTTTAACGACTTTATCCATGCTTTTCGCATGCAGGTCTTCTTTGTCATTTCGGGTTATTTTTCCTACATGCTATTTTTGCGCTATCCGCTAAAGCGCTGGTGGAAGGTGCGTGTAGAACGCGTGGGGATCCCGATGCTGACCGCGATTCCATTACTTACGCTGCCGCAATTTATCATGCTGCAATACGTAAAGGGAAAAGCAGACAGTTGGCATACTCTCAGCGGTTACGATAAATACAATGCGCTGGCCTGGGAGCTGATTTCCCATCTGTGGTTTTTACTGGTTCTGGTCGTATTAACGACCGTGAGCATGTGGGTGTTCACCCAGATGAAAAACAGACTGACGCGTAGTGATGCCGCCAGCGCCCCGGCGGTGTCGATGACTAAATTATCGCTGATCTTCATCTTGTTAGGTGTCGGTTACGCTGCCGTCAGAAGGACAATTTTCATCCTCTACCCTTCGATTCTCAGCGATGGCATGTTCAATTTTATCGTTATGCAAACGCTGTTCTATGCGCCGTTCTTTATCCTCGGCGCACTGGCGTTTATCAACCCGAATCTGAAAGCGCTGTTTACCACACCGTCACGCGGTTGCACGCTCGGTGCTGCATTCGCATTTGTGGCATACCTGCTCAATCAGCGTTATGGCAACGGCGATGCCTGGATGTATGAAACCGAATATGTCATTACCATGGTCATGGGACTGTGGATGGTGAACGTCGTCTTTTCGTTGGGTCACCGTTTGCTTAATTTTCAGTCTGCCCGCGTGACCTATTTTGTCAACGCGTCGCTGTTTATCTATCTGGTGCACCACCCGTTAACGCTGTTTTTTGGCGCTTACATCACACCGCATATCACGTCGAATCTGCTGGGTTTTCTCTGCGGTCTACTGTTTGTGGTTGGGATTGCGGTAATACTGTACGAAATCCATTTACGCATACCGGTGCTGAAGTTTCTCTTTTCGGGTAAACCGCCCGTTAAGCAGGATAAAAACAAGGCCGTAGCCGGCTAGTTTTTCCCTCAATCATTGTGTGGTTCAAAGCAGCCATTCAATGGGTAACACGGACGCCAGCTTTACCAGAACCCGCTTCCAGAATCCTGTGGCGGGTTCTTTTTTCAGGACCTGTTCACTGCCAGAAAGTCGGTCGACCCAATTAATTCTCCCCCAACGGTCAAGGCGTAGCTGCCAGGCCATATCACGCTGGCTTTGCATAAACCGTTTATGAATCAATTCGGCCAGCACTTCACTCTCAATCACAAATCCCATTTCCGTATTGAGCAGCGTCGAACGAGGATCAAAATTAAGCGAGCCGATAAACACTTTGCGATCATCAATACTGAACGTTTTCGCATGCAGGCTGGACCCTGAATTCCCGGTTAATCCACGATCGTGAACGACCGAGACGCGATCGCGGGTCGGTTTAAGTTCGTATAATTCTACACCGTAGCGCAGCAGTTTTTTTCGCCAGCGCGCATAGCCCGCATGGACGATCGCCACATCATTCGCCGCCAGTGAATTGGTTAAAATGGCAATCTTGACGCCTTTTCTTACCAGTCTCAGGAGCTGCGCCACACCGGCACGCGTCGGCACAAAGTAGGCAGAAATAATATCAATACGTTCGGTCGGCGAGCCCATTACGTCAAACAAACGCTGCGGTAATAGCGAGTGGCGCGGCGCTTTCCCTTCTCCTTTTGCAGGATCATCGCTCAGCAAACGCGTTTTGGCCCAAATCAGCGGCAGCGACCTTTGATCAAGACTGGACATAAACTGGCTGGTTTCCAGCTTATGCAGATAGCGGCGGGTAATATCATCGTTATACCAGGATTCGGGTAGCTCAATACGCTGCACAGAATCTGGCTCGGACATCTCAAGCACATTTTGTAACGTTGAAACCGAGCGGCAGTGCCAGTAACGCTCAAAATCATCTGCCACATCTTTGACAACCGGCCCGATAGCCATGACGTCCAGGTCGGAAAATAGCGGTTGCTCACCCGCGCCAAAATAGGCATCGCCAATATTACGCCCACCAACGAGAGTCACCACGCCGTCAGCGGTATAACTTTTATTGTGCATGCGCCGATTAAGCCGGGCAAAATCGGTTAAATAGCCCAGCGCGCGCAGGATGCGAAAGGAAAACGGATTGAAGAGGCGAACTTCTATATTGGGGTGCTTATCCAGCAGGCGCAGCGTGTCGTCCAGACCCGGCGTGTTGTTATCATCCAGCAGCAAACGCACCCGTACGCCTCGCTTCGCTGCGGCCAGCAGTACGGAAAATAGCAATAACCCGGACATGTCGTTTTCCCAGATGTAATACTGCACATCCAGGGTACGTTCCGCCATTTCCGTTAACCGATAGCGAGCAGCAAACGCATCCAGGCTGTCATCCAACGCAAGAATGCCGCATTCTCCCGGGTGGTCTTCGCAAAGGGGCGTGATGGCACGCTCAAGTCGCGTCATATCAGTCCGTGTGATCATCACCTTGTTGTGTTAGCAATCTCTTATAAAGTTGAGCGTTTTCGTCATCAAAGCACACGAAGTATATCTGATCAGGAAGTGCGCGGCGGGTAATAAATTTCAGCACCGTTTTCACCGCTATTTCTGCCGCTGCGGCGCGTGGATAGCCATAAGCCCCAGTGCTAATCGCCGGAAAAGCAATGGAGTGATAACCATTGGCCAGGGCCAGTTGCAGGGTGTTTAAGTAAGCTTCTTCGAGGCGTTCGGCCTCATGATGACCTCCCCCTTGCCAGACGGGTCCTACGGTATGAATGACCGCTTTTGCCGCAAGCGCCCCCGCCAGAGTGATCACCGCATGCCCTGTCGGGCATTCTCCTTGTTGCTGGATAACCTGTTTGCAGGCCTCCAGCAATGCTGGTCCGGCAGCGCGATGGATTGCGCCATCGACGCCACCTCCCCCCAGTAGCGATGAATTCGCCGCATTGACAATCACATCAACAGCGACAGTCGTAATATCGCCATGTAACACATGAACACGTGATTGCATAAGTTCCCCCTGACAAAACACCATTCGTTAAGTGTACAGCAGGGTTTTCCCTTAAATCTCTCTTTTTAACCGTAAGTGTGCATATCTACGCCACAGCGAGTCATTTATATTCAATATTAAGAATCGCCATGTTTTTCTGTTCATTGAGGTAGTGCATTTTGACTGTGGCAATTTCCTGCACATTCTGAGGGGCTGTCGCGAGCTGTTGCGGGTTGTAAAGACTATTCTGGTTGGTGCCGTTGCGGATACATGACAATTCAATTTGCTGCTGCTGTCTGTTAACGTCGCAAGGTGATTCAACTATCGCTCCGCGAAAATGAATAACCCCGCCGGTTGTGATTTGCTGCGCAATTGCAGGGAGGGTTAAAAGAGAAAAAGCACATAAACTGGTACTTAAAATACGCTTTAATAATGTACACATAAGGGTTCCTCAACGATTAGCCATCTTTGAGGGATCGAAATGATCCTTCACCGCTACGATTAACGATCAAATACAAACGCTCACACGCTTCTATATTCATAGAACAGCAGCGCATTCCCAGCCACACCCTTAATGCAAATACAGCAAAAAATTATGGGTGACTGTTTGAGTCAGGCCATTGTTGCGACAGATGCAGAGACTGCCCATCTGAAACGGTAACGATAATTTTGACCGAGTCCTCAGATGAAATATTAAAGCTCAGTTTGGTTAATTCAATCGGTCGATTAGCAGGGACCGAAAGGCTTATTTTCTGCTGCGACTGGCTTTGTCCCCCCTGCCCTTTACGTATGGCAAGGACTTGTACCTCACATACGCACGGTTGGGTTAACGTCACCTGAGGAGTAATGGTGTACATATCACCTTGCTGAGTAGTATTGAATGTTATTTGATTTGCCAGCGCGGCAATGAGTAATAGCGTATGCATCATATTCTCCCGAAAAAAAAACAGGGCTCACGCCCTGTTTATTATCAGTCAGAAACTGAATTAGTGTTGGTTAGCTGTAGCGTTGTTGCCAAAGCCAACTTGCTGAATCAGCACATTGGAGTCAGAAGCGGTCTGATTAACCAACGCACCGTTACGGCCACCGAACTGGGTTACACTAATATCAGCATTTTTAGCATTCCACTGATCGATAGTGGCATTGTTCTGGAAGCCAGTCTGTTTCAGGCTAATGGTACTGTCATCAGCGCCCTGACCAACTACAGCCCCGTTACCGCGCCCCTGTTGTGTGATGGTGACATCTGATTTACGCGCATCACTTTGCAGAGCATTCGCAGCGTTGTTTGACCCATATTGGTAGATACTCAGTGAAGAGTCTGGGCCATAATTACTACCGCCACCATGATGATTGCCGCCCCATTGCGGAACAACACCAGCCAGAGCACTGCCAGAAACTACGATTGCTGCGAATGCTGCCACTTTTAAAAGTTTCATGGTAAACCCCCATCGGATTGATTTAATCGTCGTTAATGGATTAGCGTTGAGTAACGCGAATTGCCATTTGCGACTGTCTCTGCACCACAACTGCTGTTTTTTGTGTACCGTACTGAGTAATATTGGCTTTATTACCAGAACCTTTCTGGATAATTACCGCCGTATTACCGTATGAACCTTGTTTAATACTCGCGTCATTGGAACTACCCGTTTGATCAATATATGCAAAGTTATATGATCCCGTCTGGTCTGTTTTCGCTCGGTTACCAGAACCTTCTTGCGAAATAACCGACAATAACTTCGAGCCCCCCTGTCGAGTATTTGCACTGTTCGCAGTGCCAACCTGACCAATAATGGCTGCCTGATTAAATGAAGACTTACTTAATTCATTTACCGCAAAGTTATATTCTGAGTTAGCTAAATCATAACTTGTAGCGGATGCAATCCCAGGCACACCCAGCATTGTAAACATCATAAATAACAACTTGTTTTTCATGTTGTCACCCTGGACCTGGTCGTACATAAGGTTAAATTATTTACCACTCAAATTATTGTTAACGTGACTTACATTTGTTAACGTCACGTTACGATGAAGAGTATGTCCGTTGAAACATTTTAAATAACTCACCCACCAGTTGTATTTTTATATCCAGATTCACCCCAAAGTACTAATTAACCGCAATTAACACCGTTATAGCTCTAGATTTTATTTCTTTTGTAACCCAATGACTGAATTTCTATGCAGTAACAAAAAAACGCGTTTCCCGCGTTTTCTGGGCCTTGCAGACGGTAGTGGGATTGTCCTCGGTACAAGTCGTGACAAGTGTCATTTTTTTCTATCTAAAATTGTTCAACTTAAAGTGAGACCATAAAATCAAAATTCATTAGAAATCTAAAACCATCTAATTATAATTTTATCCCTTAAAATTCAACAAGATATTATAATTTGTATGATTTTTTAAATCTATGCAATAACGCTAAAATGTACAACTTTACTATCAAATCTAAACTCCACAAAAACGCAAAAATCACATTTTAATATATAAATTTACATTATGTAACATGTTTAACACTTGCTTTAAGATTTGTAATAGCTAGATTGAAATCAGTTGAAGTCCATTTGTTTTAATATTTTCACCCCGTTGGGTCGAAGTTTTATTTCTACACAGCAGTGCAACATCTGTCAGTACTTCTGGTGCCTCTATTTTAGTAGAGGCAACTGTCAGGTGTGCGACTAAAAAAGTGGAGTTTCATCATGTTTAATGAAGTCCATAGTATTCATGGTCATACATTATTGTTGATCACTAAACCATCCCTGCAGGCAACTGCGTTATTACAGCATTTAAAGCAATCGCTGGCGTTAACCGGAAAACTACATAATATTCAACGTTCTCTGGATGATATATCCTCCAGCTGCATTGTTTTACTGGATATGATGGAGGCAGATAAAAAACTGATCCATTACTGGCAAGATAATTTGAGCAGAAAAAACAACAATATAAAAACTTTATTGTTGAATACCCCAGATGATTATCCTTACCGGGATATTGAAAACTGGCCGCATATCAATGGCGTATTTTACGCAACTGAAGATGAGCAGCGTGTAGTCAGCGGTTTGCAGGGTGTGTTGCGGGGCGAATGCTACTTTTCGCAAAAGCTTGCCAGCTACCTGATCACGCATTCCGGGAACTACCGCTATAACAGCACGGAGTCGGCATTACTTACGCACCGTGAAAAAGAGATCCTTAATAAACTGCGTATCGGCGCCTCAAATATTGAAATCGCGCGTTCACTATTTATTAGTGAAAATACGGTGAAAACACATCTTTATAATCTTTTCAAAAAGATAGCTGTCAAAAATCGTACGCAGGCGGTCTCGTGGGCCAATGATAACCTCAGGCGATAAAGCCATGAAACGCTATTTGACCTGGATTGTGGCAGCAAATTTGTTCCTTGCTGCCGGGAATCTACACGCGGCTGTAGAGGTGGAGGTTCCCGGACTGTTAACTGACCACACTGTCTCTTCCATTGGCCATGATTTTTACCGGGCCTTTAGTGACAAGTGGGAAAGTAAGTACACAGGAAACTTAACCATTAATGAAAGACCCAGTGCACGTTGGGGAAGTTGGATCACCATAACGGTCAATCAGGACGTTATCTTCCAGACTTTTTTATTCCCGACGAAAAGAGACTTCGACAAAATTGTGGTCTTTGCATTGGCAGAAACAGAGGAAGCATTAAATCGTCGGCAAATAGATCAAACACTATTAAGCACGAGCGATTTAGCGCGCGATGAATTCTAAAACATGATTTTGTCCGGAGGCTTTCATGCGTGTCAAACATGCAGTGGTTTTGCTCATGCTGATTTCACCATTAAGTTGGGCCGGAAATATGACGTTCCAGTTCCGAAATCCTAACTTTGGTGGTAACCCAAATAACGGCTCTTTTTTACTGAACAGCGCCCAGGCGCAAAACTCGTATAAAGATCCGAGTGCCGGCGACTACGGGATTGAAACCCCAACAGCGCTGGATAACTTTACCCAGGCGATACAGTCACAAATACTCGGTGGCTTACTTACCAATATCAATACCGGTAAGCCGGGAAGGATGGTAACCAGCGATTTTATCGTTGATATCGCCAACCGGGATGGACAACTGCAACTGAATGTCACGGACAGGAAAACGGGGAGAACGTCGACTATTGAAGTTTCGGGTTTACAAAATCAGTCGACCGATTTCTAAATTATAGCCACGAAAGGAAAAAATCATGCAGCGCTTACTTATCATGGTGGCAGTAATTTTACTCAGCGGATGTTTAACAGCCCCGCCGCAAGAAGCCGCTAAGCCGACATTAATGCCCCGAGCCCAAAGCTATAAAGACTTGACGCACCTGCCCATGCCTACAGGTAAGATATTTGTCTCGGTATACAATATTCAGGATGAGACTGGCCAGTTTAAACCTTATCCGGCAAGTAACTTCTCAACCGCCGTCCCGCAAAGCGCCACGGCGATGCTTGTCACCGCATTGAAGGATTCTCGTTGGTTCGTCCCGCTGGAACGTCAGGGATTGCAGAACTTGCTTAACGAACGAAAAATCATTCGTGCGGCTCAGGAAAACGGCACAGTTGCCATTAATAACCGGATCCCTCTGCAGTCTCTGACCGCGGCAAACATCATGGTAGAAGGGTCAATTATTGGTTATGAAAGCAACGTTAAATCGGGTGGCGTTGGTGCGCGCTATTTCGGTATTGGCGCCGATACGCAGTACCAGCTCGACCAGATAGCGGTCAACCTGCGTGTGGTTAATGTTAGTACCGGTGAAATCCTCTCATCGGTGAATACCAGCAAAACTATTTTGTCTTATGAAGTGCAGGCTGGGGTATTCCGCTTCATTGACTACCAGCGACTGTTGGAAGGTGAAATTGGCTACACCTCTAACGAACCGGTTATGCTTTGTCTGATGTCAGCAATTGAAACCGGTGTTATCTTCCTGATTAATGACGGGATTGATCGCGGATTGTGGGATTTGCAGGATAAGAAACAAGTTGATAATGACATCCTGGTTAAATACCGCCATTTGTCGGTACCTCCGGAATCCTGAGTGGTCGATACAGCATAAAAAGCGTGAGGAAAACCCTCACGCTTTTTTTATTTACTGGTCAGCGTCGACGATAGACGATTCTCACGACGAGATGCCAGCCACAATCCGCTGTTTTTCATCGCATAGCCGAATACCAGCCCCAGCGCCAGAGAAGGCACGACCAACTGCCAGTCACCCTGCCCTGCAAACGTTGCGCATGCGCCAATAAAGGTGCCCGGCACAAATGAAAGCAACCATTGCTTTGCCTGAATACACATGAGAAACGCGACAATTCCCGTCATGACATAACCAATAATGTCCATATGCGGGGCAAGCGCGCTACCGTTAATAATCACCAACGCCCACACCACACCGCTTAGCAGCGTACACGCCGAGATCCACAGCCCTTTCAGCCCACCCTGCGGACAGGCAAAATAGGCCGTGCAGCCCAGAAAGCCAGCCCAACTGAGTAAACCAAGAGATACGGCCACCCATCCCCAAATCCCAGAGAGAATGCCCGTTGTGATTGCAATTGAGAGAAGTATGTTCATGCCGCGTATCTTAGCAGAAAAACGGCATGGGAATGAGATCGTGCACACAATTCATGCAATGATGTAATTTGAGTTGCAGTTTAATGAGATATAAATCACATTTATTCTTCAGTATCTTCCTGCAATTCGTCCCACATCGCGCCAATGGCATCACGCGTTAACGGTGCCATGGTACGCCAGAACTGTGTGTTTGCGTGCGCTTCAACTTTGCCAAGGAACGTGCCGCACCAGGGCAACAGGTATTCCACAAACAAGGTTTCGAGTGCTTCACTTTCATCTTCCGCAGACTGGTCTTCAAGCCATGAAGCCGCCAGCAACAGCGTGCCAATATGATCTGCAGGCGTATCTGCCAGCGGCATTCCGCGAGCAGAAAGAAATGCACGAACATCGGATTCTTTCGCCCCTTCTACCCAGGCGCTACGATAAGGCGGCACCGCACACTCGTCGCCGACAAACAGCGCGTTGTAATCCGCAGCCAACTGAGGCATATCGCAGCTTTTCTGCAGACGAGTGAGCAGTTCGTCCTGTTCCAGCGGCCAGTTGGCGGACAGTTTACCTTCACTAATCAGGGTAAATAGGGGAACCAGTAAAGGGTCCTGCGGTTGGCGGTAAAACAGCGAGCCCAGTACACGACACAGGATAGAAAACTCGTTCATTGATATATTCCAGTTAGTAACAATTACAGTTCAGCAAATTCCGCGATCGGCTCCATGCCTCGCGATTCCAGAAACGCCAGCAGGCGTTTAGGGGTGACGTTTAAAATTCTGTCTTCCGGGAAATTTACATCATCCAGAATTTTACGGCATTCACCAAATTCACCCAGTGTGAAAGCGGTATGTGAATCCGACCCTAACGCCACCCAGCCTCCGGCATCACGCACCGCCGCAGCGACCGCGCGACAATTGTCCTCACTCCCCTTACGCGAATGCAAAAACGAGGAGTTATTGATTTCCAGCGCGACCTGGTATTTTGCCGCCGCCTGCGCAATCGCTGTGATATCAACGGGATATTTAGGATTCCCCGGATGGCTGATGATATGCACGTGACCGCTGGCCATCGTGGCTATCATTGCCTGGGTATTGGTGTCTTTATCGTGAGGTGCAAAAACCGGCTCATGGAAGCCCGCAATGATGAGATCCAGGGAAGTAAACATCGGACCTGAACAGTCGATTTCGCCTTCAATATTCTTAATATTCGCCTCGATACCGCGCAGGATCCCTACGCCATCGACGATACGAGGCCAAATGCGCATATTAATAAAGTGCCAGTGATGAGGCGCATCCGCCATGTCCGGTCCATGATCGGTTATGGCAAACAGCTTGATGCCTTTGCGATGGGCTTCGGCGATGTAATCACTTAAGGTGCTGTAGGCGTGGGTACTGGCGACGGTATGCATATGCAGGTCAACGGGATACATAACTCTCTCCTGTAGTCATTTTCCGTCAAGGATAGCAGGTATCGTCGCCATTTATTAGCTGAAACCCGGCACTTGCCGGGTTACCATCAATATCCCCGAACGCGATCGACCTGACCCGTTACGGATTTCCCACTTTCCAGGTCCAAAATCGTACGGGAGATGTAGTCCACCGCCTCTGCCGGGCGTGTTACCGCGGCGATATGCGGCGTCATTGCCACACGCGGATGTTTCCATAGCGGGCTGGTTTCCGGCAGCGGTTCACGGCTATAGACATCCAGCATGGCACCTTTTACTTTGCCGCTGTCCAGCGATGCCAGAAGATCGTCTTCATTGAGATGAACGCCGCGCGCCAGGTTCAGCACGTAAGCGCCATCCTGCAATTGGCTGAGTAAATCAGCGTTAATAATGCCTACGGTTTCTGCCGTATTAGGCAGGAGGTTGATCAGCACGCGAGTTTGACTCAAAAACGCGCTCAGTTCCTCGGTACCGGCGAAGCTTTCCACACCAGACCAGGATTTACGCGTACGACTCCAGCAGCGTAGCGGGAACCCCCATGCTTGCAGACTTTCTGCAACTTTTGCGCCTAAAACACCAGCGCCCATGATCCCGACGCTAAACTCATCGCGAGTATATTCTGGCAACGGTTGCCATTTCGCCTGGTTTTTTAATGCCTGGTAGTCATCAAAGCGACGAAACCAGTGCAATACCTGACTAACCGCATATTCCTGCATTTGCAGGCCCATCCCCGTATCTTCCAGACGGAAAAGCGGGATCGACACATCCAACATTTCCGGATGAGCGTTTAGTTTACTGAGAATAGAATCGACGCCCGCACCCAGCGCAAATACGGCTTTTAATTTTCGTCCGGCGAGCATTTCAACCGGAGGATGCCAGACCAGCGCGTAGTCAGCATGCGCATTATCACCAGCCTTCCACTCACGGACCCGCGCGCCGGGTATGGCCTTTGTCAGCGCATTAAGCCACCAGGTTGAATCGAATGTTGGGTGATAGAAAATTATATCCATAGCGTCTCCTGAACATTGTTATGCGGAACGTACTCGCACTTATAATCATCATTTTTCGAGGGAACATCAGAGTAGCAAATTTTAGGGTGCTGGCAAAAAAAACAATTCCCGCTTATTTAAGCTGCATATTGATTGAAGTTTGTGTAAATGCACGTTTTTTTCAAAAAGTTGATTGACGCAGGAGCGGTATTTCCCTAAATTAGCGCCCGTTCCGGTAGCACAGGAACAACAATATGGTGAGGTGTCCGAGTGGCTGAAGGAGCACGCCTGGAAAGTGTGTATACGGCAACGTATCGGGGGTTCGAATCCCCCCCTCACCGCCATATTCGAGAAAGAGCTCGTACGCAAGTACGGGCTTTTTTTTCGCATGTTGCACGCCTGCGGGGGGATGAGAAGCCCCGACCGGGGGTCGACAACTGGCGCAGCCAGTTGGACAGACTGAGAGTGCAGCGAACAGGCTGCCCGAAGGGCGAGCGAAGCGAGTCAATCCCCCCCTCACCGCCATATTCGAGAAAGAGCTCGTACGCAAGTACGGGCTTTTTTTTCGCATGTTGCACGCCTGCGGGGGGATGAGAAGCCCCGACCGGGGGTCGACAACTGGCGCAGCCAGTTGGACAGACTGAGAGTGCAGCGAACAGGCTGCCCGAAGGGCGAGCGAAGCGAGTCAATCCCCCCCTCACCGCCATATTCGAGAAAGAGCTCGTACGCAAGTACGGGCTTTTTTTTCGCATGTGACCCGTCCTGAATAGCGTTAACCTGTAGGTCTGATAAGCAACGTGCTATCAGGCATCATCCCCCGCCCCGTTGCACATTATCTAAACCACTCTTATGCTGTAACTACCGCTTTCTCAAGCAATCAGGAAAATAACGGCATGTTAAACATAGAAGGAACTTTGCTTGATGAGATCATGTCGCAGGCAGACGAAGCAGGATTTATTCCCTTAAAGGTTTTCTCGCGAAAAATCCTCAAACGTACACCGAATGAAATAAATACGTTTTTCGATCCTGACAGCCGATTCTACGAAGAGTATCAGCGAACGGTTATTTGCAACGTCAGGCATAACGTCACCATTAAAAAAACCTACACCAGCAATGGGATCTTACGAAAAGAAACTACGGAAGGTGGGATTTATAAGGATGACCTACTGACCTTTCTGGCACAAGCGCTAAAGAAAATAGACCAAAATAACCAGTTGTTTGACCAGGCCTGCGCCAACTACTGGAGCAGCAAAAGAAAGTAATCTGCTGACGTCAAATAACAAAGCCCGGTTTCCCGGGCCTTGAAGACGGAATACTTATCAGTTGTAAGCATTGAGCGTCCGCTGACAGAGTGCCGAACGGACGCAATCGTCTTTATTGAAACGAACAATCCCAACCATATCATCTTCTTCGAAACGGGCCAGCGCATCGCTTAGCCCTGAGCGAACGTGGGCGGGTAGATCGCACTGGGTCACATCCCCGTTCACAATCACCGTCACATTCTCCCCGAGGCGAGTCAAAAACATCTTCATCTGTGCTGCAGTAACATTCTGAGCCTCGTCAAGAATGACCACTGCATTTTCAAATGTGCGTCCACGCATATAGGCGAATGGCGCGATTTCTACCTTACCAATCTCAGGCCGCAGGCAATATTGCATGAAGGAGGCCCCCAGACGTTTCACCAGCACGTCATACACTGGACGAAAATAAGGCGCAAACTTCTCGGAAACATCTCCAGGTAAGAAGCCGAGGTCTTCATCAGCTTGCAGAACTGGACGGGTTACAATGATCCTGTCCACGTCTTTGTGGATCAGGGCCTCTGCTGCTTTTGCCGCGCTGATCCAGGTTTTACCACACCCGGCTTCACCGGTAGCGAAGATCAGCTGTTTACTCTCGATAGCATTCAGGTACTGGGCCTGAGCTTCATTCCGCGCCGTGATTGGCGTGGCGTCGCGACTATCACGCGCCATACCAATCGCTTCTACGCCGCCCATCTGCACAAGCGAGGTGACCGATTCATCTTCACGTTGTTTATGGCTACGCGAATCCCGCCTCAGCACACGTTTTGCTTCACGACGAGCTTTGATCACTGCTTTTTGTCTTCCCATGGATAGCACCTTGAGTTGTAGGTATACATCACACGCGCCGTTGGCGGCACGATTATGCGCACGAACATCTGAGGGTTGGCTTCCTTGTAAGCCATTGCTTGCTTTCGGATAAGACGCCACACACGGCTACGCGCACCGTACAAGGTGTCAGTTACGAAGATAAGAAGTGAAAGGGAGAGAGATTTAGCGGTGACGAGGTGGCTACCGGAAGAGAAACGTCCGCGTAACGTACTGCAGCTACTGTGAAAAATGTGTCCAATACAGGACTTTTCCATCGCGATCTCCATAGTGAACGACTATCACCGCCGGGAACTACCGCTGTTTCTTATAATTACATCATAATCTTTCGTTAATGCAACAATATTTTTACTTGTCGTTAACTTAAATTCTATCTAATCACCAAAGACAGTCTCTTGCAGAGAGATGACAGAATTATTTCAGTCTCGTACCGATCATAAAAAATAATTTGTTCATTCATACAGATGTCAGGAAAAGCCCCGCTGTACAACGGGGCGTAATCATCAGGCTTCGAGCAGAGACTGTCCCAGATATTGATCTGCGGTTTTGACACCCGGCAAAGCAAAGAAGTAGCCCCCACCAATTGGTTTGACATACTCTTCCAGCGCTTCACCGTTGAGGCGTTTCTGCACAGTCAAAAAGCCTTTTTCCAGATCGTGTTGATAGCAGACAAACAACAGTCCCATATCCAGTTGACCGGATGGGGTCACACCGAGCGAATAGCTGTAGCCACGGCGCATCATCAGGCTGGTCTCGGTCTCTTTCGTGCGCGGATTCGCCAGGCGGATATGACTGTCGAGCGCAATCACCTCACCCTCGGGATCGCTGGCATAGTCAGGCACATCGTGCTCGTGCTGCATACCCAGCGGCGCGCCGGTGTGTTTATCTCGACCAAATATCGTTTGCTGCTCTTTCAGCGGCGTACGATCCCAGAACTCGACGCGAAACTGAATGAGCCTGACGGCCTGATAGCTACCACCTTGCGCCCAGACAGGTTCGCCCTGCCCGTCCGTAACCCACACCACATCCTGCATCAACTTCGTATCCGTCGCGTCCGGATTCGCGGTGCCGTCCTTAAAGCCAAGCAAGTTGACCGGGGTCTCTTTGCCTTTGCTGCGCGCGGCATGGTCGGAAATAAACCCTTCACGTTTCCAGCGCACGCTAAGGAGATCGGGCGTATGTTTAATGATATCGCGCAGTGCATGGATAACGGTGTCCTGCGTGTTGGCACAAATCTGCAGCAGCAAATCACCATGGCACAGCGCCGCATCCAGCGAATCATTCGGGAAGCGGGTCATTTTTTGCAGCTTTTTCGGCATCTGCGATTTCAGACCATAACGTTCATCAAATAGCGAGGCGCCGACTGACAACGTCATCGTCAGGTTGTCTGGCGCAATGTATGCGCCGAGGATACCGGAATCCATAGGGGGCAAACGCGGATTCGGCGTATCCGGCGCCGGCCCGCCCGTGGTCAGAAACGCAAATCGGGCGGTCAGCAAGCGGAACAAGCGTTCCAGATCAGCCTTATCGCTGGCGAGAACATCGAACGCCACCAGCATCATCGATGCCTGCTGTGGCGTCAGGATCCCTGCCTGATGCTGACCATAAAACGGCTGCGCTTCACTACGCGCATCGGGGGACAGCGTTCCCGGCGCACTTTGTGGTTTTTGCGCGTGGGCAACCGGACATCCACCCGCCAGCGCCAGCGCCCCACCCAGGGCGCCCATCCCTTTCAGTAAACGTCGGCGTGAAGGTTCGCTCACGCCGTTTTCATTATCTTGCTGCATTTTGCTTAATCCAGACCCAGAACACCGCGTAATTGCGACAAGTCTTCCGCCAGCGTCGTGATTGGCCCTTTCAGCGCATTGCGATCGGCGTCGGTCAGTTTGTCATAGGTTTCAAAACCGTCTTTGGTACGGTACTTGCTCAGAATGGTATCGACTTTTTTGAAGTTCGCATCCACCTTCGCCAACAGCTCTGCATTGGATTTTTGTAACTGAGGGCGCAGGAGATCGACGATTTTCTGCGCGCCATCGATATTGGCCTGGAAATCCCACAGATCGGTATGGCTGTAGCGATCCTCTTCTCCGCTGATTTTGCTGGCAGCGACTTCTTCAATCAGTCCTGCTGCCCCGCCAACCACTTTTGACGGTGGGAAGGCCAGTTCGCTAATACGCGTTTGCAGGTCAAGAACATCGCGGTTTAATTGGTCGGCATACTTGTCCATGCCTTTGGTGGTGTTGTCGCCGAACAACGCTTTCTCCAGGCGGTGGAAGCCGGTGAATTTAGGATCGGCGGCTTTTTGCTCATAATCATCTTCACGCGCATCGATGCTGCCGTCGAGATCGGAGAACAGTTCAGCAATCGGTTCAATACGCTCATAATGCTGACGGGTTGGCGCATACAGCGATTTCGCTTTTTCCAGATCGCCAGCTTTAATCGCATCGGTGAATGCTTTGGTGCCCGCAACCAGTTGTGCAGTTTCGGCTGTCACATAGGCTTTGTATTCGGTAATTGCGCCACTTAGGCTCAGCAGAGCATCGCCCTGCGCGGCATCCGCCGTTGCGCTACCTTTTACAATGAGTTTGCCTTTCGGGTTAGTCAACAGACCGCAGGTCATATCATATTCACCTGGCTGCAGGTTAGCTGTCATTTTCTGGCTAAAGCCCGGCGCAATGTTTTCACGTTCTTCAACCACCATAACCCCTTTAAGGATCTCCCACTCCAGCGCTTTCTGGCTGTGGTTCTGGATGATGAACTGCGTTTTCCCAGCGTTAACCGTGATCGTCATCGGCTCACACTGTTTGTCGTTAACCGTGACTTTCACCTGCGGAATATCGGCGGCTTGTGCAGAAAAAGCGGAGGCAAACAGCGCGGCAATACCCAACTGCAGCGCACTACGGCGAAAATTAAACGTCATGACCTATCCCTATAAATAAGTATGTTGTAACTAAGGAGTATTCTGCATCGCGTTTTTATCAGGGTGCGGTACGCGATGCCGTAGTGCCTGAACGCGGCGGCAGTGCAAACATAATCAATGCCGGAATCAGGTAGATAAACCAAATGGCGACTTCGCTGACGCTCGGCGCTTCCTGATAGCCGAAAATACCTTCCATCAATGTGCCAAACAGCGAATGCGTTGAAAGCACGCTGCTCATGTCAAACGCCACATCCTGAAAATGATTCCATAACCCGGCTTCGTGGAACGCGCGGATGGCCCCAGCAGCAAGACCAGCGGCCACCAGCAAAATGAACAGGCTGGTCCATTTGAAGAATGCCCCGAGGTTGAGGCGAATGCCGCCGAGGTAAATCAAGTAACCCAGTACCACCGCGGTGGCCAGCCCCAGCATCGCACCTAACGGTGGCCAAATGCCTACATCCTGCTGGAATGCCGCCAGCAGGAAGAACACCGATTCCAGGCCTTCACGGGCAACGGCAAAAAAGACCATCATCACCAGCGCCCAGCCGTGATGATTGCCGCGTTGCAACGCGTTATCGACAGCCTGTTCAAGCTGGACTTTGACGTTGCGCGAAACTTTACGCATCCAGAACACCATCCAGGTGAGGATCACCACGGCAATGACCGCCACGATGCCTTCAAACAGCTCCTGTTCCTTTTGCGGAAATTCACCGGTGGTTTCATTGATGAAAACGCCTAACGCCAGGCATAACGCCGCCGCCAGCAGAACACCAATCCACATCACACCAATCCATCGACCACGCTGAGTCCGTTTCAGGTAGCTGGCAATCAGGCTGACTATCAGCGCGGCCTCTAACCCTTCGCGCAACATAATAAGAAATGGAACAAACATGCGAAGAACCCTTAAACGTTATTCTCAGTCAATTGATGAAAAGAAAGGTAAATTACAGTGATAGTGATTATCATTACAGTAAAGAAAAACTCAAGCAGAATGTTTTGAGAATGATGACTTAATGTAAACAGTTAGGCGGGTAACGATTAGGGCGGTTTTGCAGCGGGGACAAATAAAAAAGCCCGCACGCGGCGGGCTTAAAGATCGAGGCGATTACTCTGCCTGTAAACGCGATGGCGGAGCTGTGTGATAATGCGCATCAGCCTCGGCAAAACGTTGCTGCATAGCGGCTGAAGGCGCTTTACCCAACAGGCTGAAGACCACAATACCGATGCTGCCGAAAATAAAGCCCGGGATGATTTCATACAGACCCAACCAGGCAAACTGCTTCCAGACGATTACCGTCACCGCACCGATGAGCATCCCGGCCAGCGCGCCGTTACGCGTCATACGCGACCACATTACGGAGAACAGAACCACCGGACCAAACGCCGCGCCAAAGCCGGCCCAGGCGTAGCTTACCAGACCAAGCACACGGTTCTCCGGGTTCGCCGCCAGCGCGATAGACACCAGCGCCACAACCAGCACCATGATGCGACCAATCCATACCAGCTCTTTCTGGCTGGCATTTTTACGCAGGAACGCTTTATACAAGTCTTCGGTAATTGCGCTGGAACACACCAGCAGCTGGCAGCTCAGGGTCGACATCACCGCTGCGAGGATCGCAGACAGCAGAATACCGGCAATCCACGGGTTGAACAGGATTTGCGCCAGTTCAATAAACACGCGTTCGGCGTTCTGGTTAACGGCACCGGCAAGCTGTGGGTTGTTGTTAAAGTAAGCGATACCAAAAAAGCCAACGGCAACTGCACCTGCCAGACACAGGATCATCCAGGTCATACTGATGCGGCGAGCATGAACAATGCTATGGTGAGAATCAGCCGCCATAAAGCGCGCCAGAATATGCGGCTGACCGAAGTAGCCCAGACCCCAGCCCATCAGGGAAATAATGGCAACAAAATTCAGCCCTTTGAACATGTCCACGTTCTCAATGCTCTTTTGTTTAATCACTTCCAGCGAATCGTCAAACCCACCCACGCCAATGACTACCATTACTGGCGTCAGGATCAGGGCGAAGATCATCAGGCTGGCCTGGACGGTATCGGTCCAGCTTACCGCCAGGAAACCACCGATAAAGGTATAAATAATCGTCGCGGCCGCCCCTGCCCACAGCGCTGTTTCGTAACTCATGCCAAAGGTGCTTTCAAACAGACGCGCCCCTGCCACAATACCGGAAGCACAGTAGATGGTGAAAAACAGCAGAATAACCAGCGCGGAGATAATACGCAGAATTCGGCTTTTATCTTCAAAGCGACCGGTAAAGTAATCCGGTAACGTCAGCGCATTGTTATTGTATTCGGTATGCACGCGTAAACGTCCGGCCACCAGTTTCCAGTTGATCCACGCGCCCAAAATAAGGCCAATAGCGATCCAGCTTTCTGAAATCCCCGACAGGAAAATCGCGCCAGGCAGGCCCATCAGCAACCAGCCGCTCATGTCAGATGCCCCGGCAGATAACGCGGTCACGAATGGACCCAGACTGCGTCCACCCAGAATGTAATCGTCAAAGTTTTTGGTTGAACGCCATGCAATAAACCCTATCAATATCATGCCGAAAATATAGACACAGAATGTCACTAACATCGGTGTGCTAATAGCCATCAAAACTCTCCAAAATTATGTATCAGCAATGCCGTGGCTTGCCGTTTTATTACCCTGCCGGAACGTGGCAAAGATATCTATGTTTACCAGGGCGACCGTATCCTGCCGGAAGCGATGGTCATTCACAATCGATTTAACACACCATTTACATCAAATTTGATCCAGAGTAGATAGCATTTTTCTGTAGGTTGCACTCTCTCACACTTTTTTCGGTTGCACCTTTTAAAAGTGTTAACTACCGCAGAGAAAAAGATTCGGCAACTTTTATAGCCCCCGTCAAAACACTCACGTTTATTAACATTTCATTCATTTCCAAGCTTGCAAACCAAGTCACATTTAACACGGTTGCACAAAGTTGCAACATAGTGGATATTTCTCGGTAACTATCAGACCCGTATTTCAGTACAACAGGAGTAAACGGCATGGGAACCACCACGATGGGGGTTAAGCTGGATGACGCCACTCGCGAGCGTATTAAAACAGCAGCATCACGAATCGATCGCACGCCACATTGGCTGATCAAACAAGCCATTTTTAATTATCTCGAAAGACTGGAAAATGACGACGCGCTTCCTGAACTACCGGCCCTGCTGGCGGGTGCTGCGAATGAGGGCGATGAGTCGACCACGTTGCAAAATGAAGCGCATCAGCCTTTCCTGGAATTTGCTGAACAGATCCTGCCGCAGTCAGTTTCCCGCGCGGCAATCACCGCTGCTTACCGCCGCGCCGAAACTGACGCCGTACCGATGCTGATGGAGCAGGCTCGTCTGCCGCAGCCTATCGCCGAGCAGGCGCATAAGCTGGCATACGATCTGGCAGACAAACTACGTAACCAGAAGACCGCTAGCGGTCGCGCCGGGATGGTACAAGGTTTATTGCAGGAATTCTCCCTTTCTTCACAGGAAGGCGTCGCGCTGATGTGTCTGGCCGAAGCCTTGCTGCGTATTCCAGATAAAGCGACCCGCGATGCGTTAATCCGCGACAAGATCAGCAACGGTAACTGGCAGTCGCACATTGGCCGCAGCCCGTCTCTGTTCGTCAACGCGGCGACCTGGGGGCTGTTGTTTACCGGTCGTCTGGTTTCTACGCATAACGAAGCCAGCCTCTCACGCTCACTCAACCGTATTATCGGCAAGAGCGGTGAGCCGCTGGTGCGTAAAGGCGTCGACATGGCCATGCGCTTGATGGGCGAGCAGTTTGTCACCGGGGAGACCATTGCTGAAGCGCTGGCTAACGCGCGTAAACTGGAAGAAAAAGGCTTCCGTTACTCCTATGACATGCTGGGCGAAGCGGCCCTGACCGCCGCCGATGCACAGGCTTATATGGTTTCGTACCAGCAGGCGATCCACGCCATTGGTAAGGCCTCTAACGGGCGCGGTATCTACGAAGGGCCAGGTATTTCTATCAAGCTGTCGGCACTGCATCCGCGTTACAGCCGTGCGCAGTACGATCGCGTGATGGATGAACTCTATCCTCGTCTGAAATCGCTTACTCTGCTGGCACGTCAGTACGACATCGGCATTAATATCGACGCCGAAGAGGCTGACCGACTGGAGATCTCCCTCGATCTGCTGGAAAAACTGTGCTTTGAACCCGAACTGGCAGGCTGGAACGGGATCGGTTTTGTTATCCAGGCCTACCAGAAGCGCTGCCCGTATGTTATCGACTATCTGATTGACGTCGCCACGCGCAGCCGCCGCCGCCTGATGATCCGTCTGGTTAAGGGCGCCTACTGGGATAGCGAAATTAAACGTGCCCAGATGGACGGTCTGGAAGGTTATCCGGTCTACACCCGTAAGGTGTACACCGACGTTTCTTACCTGGCCTGTGCGAAAAAACTGCTTGCCGTACCGAATCTGATCTACCCGCAGTTCGCCACCCACAACGCCCATACGCTGGCGGCGATTTATCAGTTAGCCGGTCAAAACTACTATCCGGGTCAGTACGAATTCCAGTGCCTGCACGGCATGGGCGAACCGCTGTATGAGCAGGTCACCGGCAAAGTTGCGGATGGCAAACTGAACCGTCCATGCCGCATTTATGCACCGGTCGGCACGCACGAAACGCTGCTGGCGTACCTGGTGCGTCGTCTGCTGGAAAACGGCGCCAACACCTCGTTCGTCAACCGCATTGCCGACACGACCCTGCCGCTGGATGAACTGGTTGCCGATCCGGTCGAGGCTGTTGAAAAACTGGCGCAGCAAGAAGGTCAGGCCGGTTTGCCGCATCCGAAGATTGCCCTGCCGCGTGATCTGTACGGTAAAGGCCGCGAAAACTCAGGCGGGCTGGATTTAGCTAACGAACATCGTCTGGCCTCGCTGTCCTCTGCCCTGCTCAACAGCGCGCTACAAAAATGGCACGCTAAACCCATTCTGGAGCACCCGGTTGCTGACGGCGAAATGACGCCAGTCGTTAACCCAGCCGAGCCGAAAGACATTGTCGGTTACGTGCGTGAGGCGACTCACGCTGAAGTAGAACAGGCGTTACAGAACGCAGCGAATAACGCGCCGATCTGGTTCGCCACACCGCCACAAGAGCGCGCCGCCATTTTGCATCGTGCCGCCGTTCTGATGGAAGGTCAGATGCAGCAGTTGATTGGCATCCTGGTACGCGAAGCGGGTAAAACCTTCAGCAACGCCATTGCGGAAGTACGCGAAGCGGTAGACTTCCTGCATTATTATGCCGGTCAGGTTCGCGATGATTTCGATAATGAAACCCATCGACCATTAGGACCGGTGGTTTGTATCAGCCCATGGAACTTCCCGCTGGCCATTTTCACCGGGCAGATTGCCGCCGCGCTGGCGGCGGGTAACAGCGTGCTGGCAAAACCGGCGGAACAAACCCCGTTAATTGCCGCCCAGGGCATCGCTATTTTGCTCGAAGCGGGTGTACCGCCGGGCGTGGTGCAACTGTTGCCTGGTCAGGGTGAAACCGTCGGGGCGCAGCTCACTTCCGATGAGCGCGTACGCGGCGTCATGTTTACCGGCTCAACGGAAGTCGCCACGCTGTTGCAACGCAATATTGCCACCCGCCTTGATGCTCAGGGGCGTCCAATCCCGCTTATCGCCGAAACCGGTGGGATGAACGCAATGATTGTCGACTCCTCCGCGTTGACGGAACAGGTCGTGGTCGACGTTCTGGCTTCAGCGTTTGACAGCGCCGGACAGCGCTGCTCCGCGCTGCGCGTCCTGTGTCTGCAGGACGATGTAGCCGACCATACGCTGAAAATGCTGCGCGGCGCGATGGCGGAATGTCGCATGGGTAATCCAGGTCGCCTGACCACGGATATTGGGCCGGTAATTGATGAAGAAGCCAAAACCAATATTGAGCGCCATATTCAGGCCATGCGCGCCAAAGGACGCCCGGTGTTTCAGGCCGTGCGCGAAAACAGCGACGATGCGCGTGAATGGCAAACCGGTACCTTTATTGCTCCGACGCTGATCGAGCTGGAAAGCTTCGACGAATTACAAAAAGAGGTGTTTGGTCCGGTACTGCACGTCGTGCGCTACACCCGTAACAATCTGGGCAACCTGATTGAGCAAATTAATGCCTCCGGCTACGGCCTGACGCTGGGCGTACACACTCGTATCGATGAAACCATCGCCCAGGTCACAGGATCGGCACACGTGGGGAACCTGTACGTTAACCGCAATATGGTCGGTGCCGTTGTCGGCGTGCAGCCATTCGGTGGCGAAGGCTTGTCTGGTACAGGGCCAAAAGCAGGTGGACCGCTGTATCTGTATCGCCTGCTGGCTAACCGCCCGGAAAATGCGTTAGGCATTACGCTTGCCCGTCAGGATGCAGACTACCCGGTCGATGCGCAGCTTAAAGCTGCACTCGTTCAGCCGCTGGAAGCACTCAGCGAATGGGCAACCGATCGACCCTCGCTGCATGCGCTCTGCCAGCAGTTTGGCGAACTGGCGCAGGCCGGTACTCAGCGTCTGCTGCCAGGACCCACTGGCGAGCGGAATACCTGGACGCTGTTGCCGCGTGAACGCGTACTGTGTATCGCCGATGATGAACAGGACGCGCTGGTACAGGTTGCCGCTGTGGCTTCCGTTGGTAGCTTAATCCTGTGGCCAGATGATGCGTTCCATCGTGAACTGGCAAAACGTCTGCCAGCCGCCGTCTCCGGGCGCATCCAGTTTGCCAAAGCGGACAACATCACCACGCAGCCGTTTGATGCCGTTATTTTCCACGGCGATTCCGATCAACTGCGTTCACTGTGCGAAGCGGTAGCTGCCCGCGAAGGGGCGATTGTCTCAGTCCAGGGCTTTGCCCGTGGCGAAAGCAATATTCTGCTGGAGAGGCTGTACATTGAACGCTCCCTGAGCGTCAATACCGCCGCTGCCGGGGGGAACGCCAGCCTGATGACAATCGGCTAAGGTTGTGGTTAATTAAGGCTCCGGTTAGGGGGTAATGCCTGTCAATTAAGCATTACGGCGAACATGTGATTTCGGCTCAGGGTTCCGTTCACCTCAGTGGTATCACTTTTCTGAGGCTCAGACACCCGTGAACGTGCAAGAGAGGCTCACCGCCGCCTCCCTTGCATCCCTGGCTCCCGGCGGGAAAATCGTCGCTGCGCGATTCATTCGTCTTATGCCGTCTGCCTTCGGGTCGGGGCCGGGCCTGCGTCCCTGCAGGCCGCCCCCTCTGCCCGCATCCCTGCGGGCAGACCCGGTCAGCCGTCAACACCTCATCGATTTTCAGCCGGAACGGGGTCATCGCTGCAACGCACTGACTTCCAGTTAACTCTGTTTTGCTGTTCAGATAAAAAACGCAGGTGGCCAGGTGTGGGCTGGTCCGGCTGAAAATTGCCGACGTGTTTCCGTAAGGCCGGGAGAACCCGCAGGGATGCGGGTTCAGGGCGCGTTTTACAGGGAAGTTTCCTCGCGCCCGGCCCGGTAGCCTGGAGGAATAAACGGAGGGGACCACGAAGTGGCAATTTTCCCGCCGGGAGCCGGGATTGTTAAGGGTACGGCGATAGTACCCTTAACACGTTCACAGGGAGGATCGTTTCAGAGAAGTGACAAACATAAGGTGAACGTAGCAATATACCGGAGGCAACAGATTCATTACCTCCGTATGTGCCACTCATCCTCGTTAACTGACAAGCATGACTCCGGTAACGGAGCCTTTTTTATGAAGCCAGAGGGAAGCATGAAACGAATCGTACTGACATGTGCAGCGCTGCTGTTGAGCGGCCAGGCGCTGGCGGATGACTGCGCCAACGCGAACACTCAGATTGAGATGAACACCTGTGCGGCAGAGCAGTTTAAGGCGGCCGACACCAAACTTAATGACACTTATCAGAATGCGCTTAAGCGCGCCGCCCCAACCCAGCGCGATTTACTGAAAAAAGCGCAAATCGCATGGATAACCCTGCGCGATGCGGACTGCGCGTTAATCAGTTCCGGCACCGAAGGCGGTAGCGTCCAGGCGATGATTTCCAGCCAGTGTCTGACGGATAAAACCAACGAGCGTGAAGCGTTTCTCGCCTCACTTTTGCAGTGTGAAGAGGGCGATTTAAGCTGTCCGTTACCGCCTGCCAGTTAACGCACGCGGATCCCTTCAATAATCATCCGCTGCACGCTCTCCACCGTTTGGTTAAAAAAGGCTTCATCACGCAGCGTTGCGCCCGTTACCGCCTCAACCTGTGGGGCAAAGTCGGCGTAGTGCTGGGTTGAAGCCCAAATCATAAAAATCAGATGATGCGGATCGACCGGAGCCAGTTTCCCACTTTTGATCCAACCGGCAATCAGCGCCGATTTCTCATCAATTAGCGTTTTGAGATCGCCAGTTAATTCAGCCATCAATAAAGGCGCACCTGCCAGCATCTCCATACAAAATAGCCGTGAAGCCTGAGGGTAATCGCGCGACACTTCCAGCTTAAGGCGAATGTATTCTTTAATGGCCACCAGCGGCGCAAAGTCTTCGCGAAAAGCCTTCAACGGAGCCAGCCAGACGTCGAGGATTTGCCGCAAAACGGCAATATAGAGCACCTCTTTTGACGGGAAGTAATAAAGCAGATTCGTTTTTGACACACCCGCCTGCTCAGCGACCTGTTCGAGACGCGTGCCGTGGATCCCATATTGGGAGAAGATATTTAATGCCGCGGTTAATATGGCCTGGCGTTTTGCACTGACGGCCTGCGAGCGCTTACCTGTTTTTTTCTCTGCGCGTTGGACCATGCGCCCTCTCCTTCTTGTGAGGGCGTCAGCATACCAAATCACGCGGTGAATGGTTAAATTAAAGCGACTCCGGCGGTGCCTCTTGCACTACCCCTTTTTTCTTTTTGAACTTCAGTTCGCTGACCAGCACGCCAACAATAATGAATGCTGCGCCGAGCAAAGCCAGTAGCGGTAAGCGTTCCCCCGCCAGGCGACCAAAGATCCCCGCCCACACCGGCTCACCGGTATAAATGACCGTCGCGCGCGTCGGCGAAACGCTGCGCTGTGCCCAGTTCATGGTGACCTGAATAATCGCACTGAAAATCCCCAACCCCAGCGCCACCACCAGCAATCCCGTAGACATCGGTGGTACGGACTCTCCGGCCGGTCCCATCGCAATAAACGCCACTATCGAAGCGGTTGCCAGTTGTACCACCGTTACCCGCCGCACATCCACTTTTCCCGCCCACGCGCTAATCAGGATAATTTCTGCCGCAATCGCCACCGCGCCGGCGAGTGTGATCCACTCTCCTTCGCCTAAAGCCAGCAAATTGCCTCCTGGTCCGGCGAGAAAAATCAACCCGATAAAGGCCAGCACAATGCCGACACACGGCATCAGGCCGGGCATACGCCCCAGACACAGCCATTGTAAAAGCGGGACCAACGGCACATACATCGCGGTAATAAACGCCGATTTACTGCTGGGAATAAACTGTAGCCCCCAGGTTTGCAGACTATAGCCCAACGCAATTGCGATACCGATCGCAACGCCTGCTTTGACTTCCAGCCACGTCAGTTTATGCAATGTGCGTAGTGACAAAAGCGCGACCGCCAGCGCAGCGGTGGCAAAACGCACGCCGACAAAGAAAAAAGGTCCGCTCAGGGTAACGGCATATTGCACGGCCAAAAACGTGCCACCCCAGAACATAGTGATCACAATAAGGATCGCTTCCTGAGGTTTAACAGAGAAGGAATAACGAGAAAGTAATGACATGAGACACCCGATTAACTGAATGTCGTTAGTCTGCGTTGCGTTTTGTTACAGTTCAACCTTGCAGACAAAAAAAACCGCCGGAAGAAACCGGCGGCGGTGGGTGGCTACGTAACGTCTGACTCTGATCTTCAGCCGTCACGGCATATCTGACAGCTAGCCCGGCAATTACGATTTGTTGTTGCCGTGGCTATTTTTGCCCCCTTTTTTGCCTGCCTCTGAAGCGCGTTGCGGGTCATTCTTAAAATTGCCCCCGCTGTGCTGGCCACCTTTTCGACCTGCTTCTGATGCTCTTTCGCGATCTTCCGCAAAGTTGCCGGAACCGCCTCGATGGTTTGCCATTACTGACCTCCGTCATTGATTAGACATCATATTGCATAGGTACTGAGGAGTGATACCTCACGCAGCGTTACGGGCGATACCCTGAAAATAACTGCGTGGGATTAAGCATAGTGAAGCGTGGCCTGAGCAGCCGCTAACTGTAATATCCTGCAACAGGATTGGCGGTGATAGAGAAATAATCACAGCGAGAAATCAATAAGTCTTTCTTATGACTACCAAATTCCACCCGGTTAAATATGTATCATTTTGCAACAAGAGAAGTTGTTATAAAAATTGTTATAAATCAAAGAAGTGATTGTGAAATTTGCACTCCTGACAGTACGTCATATCTTTAAAGGTAGGTAGCGAGTCGCTACGGACACGGTTAACTCGAGGAGTAGTGTAAAATGGCAAAAGTTCTGGTGCTTTATTATTCCATGTACGGACACATTGAAACTATGGCCCATGCAGTCGCAGAAGGCGCAAATAAGGTAGATGGCGCGGAAGTGATTATTAAGCGCGTACCAGAGACCATGCAGCCGGAGATTTTCCTCAAAGCTGGCGGCAAAACACAAAACGCACCAGTCGCAACCCCGCAAGAACTGGCAGATTACGATGCCATTATTTTTGGTACCCCCACACGCTTTGGCAATATGTCCGGTCAGATGCGCACCTTCCTCGACCAGACTGGCGGGCTGTGGGCTTCAGGCGGCCTGTACGGCAAACTCGCCAGCGTATTCAGCTCGACAGGAACCGGCGGCGGTCAGGAACAAACCATTACATCAACCTGGACTACGCTTGCTCACCATGGGATGGTGATTGTGCCTATCGGTTACGCGGCGCAAGAGCTGTTTGATGTTTCTCAAGTTCGCGGCGGTACCCCTTACGGCGCAACCACCATCGCCGGAGGCGACGGCTCACGCCAGCCAAGTCAGGAAGAATTATCTATCGCCCGCTATCAGGGTGAATATGTCGCAGGTCTGGCAGTAAAACTCAACGGCTAATCTTCAACAGGAGGATTCGAATGCCAACTCAAGAAGCGAAAGCCCATCGCGTCGGCGAATGGGCAAGTCTGCGCAATACATCGCCGGAAATAGCCGAAGCCATTTTTGAAGTCGCGCATTATGACGAGAAACTGGCGGAAAAAATTTGGGAAGAAGGTAGCGACGAGGTGCTCATCAAAGCCTTTAAGAAAACAGACAAAGATTCGCTCTTTTGGGGTGAACAGACTATCGAACGCAAAAACGTCTAGCGCTCAGACTCCCCCGCGAACACGGGGGAGTTTTTCTTTTACTTAGCCGCCTCATTCAACACGCTGTCGAACTTATCTATCGGGCAAAAGCCATCCGCATCTATCGGACACCCTTTCAGCTCCAGCGTTACGCGCTGCGCCGGGGATTTCAGGGTCAGAACGTCTGCATTACGCAACTGCTGTGAGCTCTGATACACGTACTCGATTTTCATCAGATCACGATTCGCGTTGCTGTCATGCCAGCGCTGGAAGACAATCTTCCCGCCAATCGGCGTACGCTCGTTCTGATCGTGAAGCTGGTACGGTTTGAAATCCAGCGCGGTGAGCAGCGATGCGATGTTTGAGTCATGCCCCACCAGCACGGTTATTTTTGGCGCTTTTACGCGTTCAGTAACCAGCGCATTATCAATATACTTCACCAGCGGTTTGGCGACGTTCTGCGCCACTTCCGGGGAGGTGAACAGGCTGTCCTGATAGCCATTTTTCAGCTTCGACAGAACCTTCCACTGTTGATCGGATTTAATCTCGCCCCAGGCGACCTTGTCCATCGGGAAGCCTTCGTAATATTGCAGCGTGAAGGCATCAACCAGCGAATTCCCGACCTTCAGCGGCCCCGAAACCCCAGGCTCCTGCTGGTATTTCGCGCTAAACGTATCTTTGGCATCGGTCAGGGAACACTGCTGTTTTTCTTTGCAGGACGGAGAGTCTTTGTAGTCGGTCATTTGCTCAAGCAACTGATAGCTGTCGTTGAGCTGCATTTGGCTACGCTCTTTCTCCATTGCCTGAACCGCCTGCTGGCTGAAGGCGGCGGAATCATCGGTGATCACCGGGTTAAAGGTGGGATCCATGGTGCCCATTTTTTCCTGATGATGGACCGGGACGTCGCAACCCGGGAAAGCACCGGTGACAAAGAACTGCGCCGTCGCGACCGTACGCTGCAGGCTGTTAGCATAGGTATAGACCGTACCCGGCGCCGGACATTCGCCCGATTTCACCATCCCCTGCTCTGCCAGCCACTCTCGCATATAGTGGCCCATATAGATTTCCAGCACGCCGCCTTTGGTGGTGAGTTGTCCGCCGGGGACATCCCATTCTGGCCATTGTTTGGGGGTGGACTGCTCAAGAACACTGCCATTATTGGCTAAAGGTGCGCGTAAGTTATGCCGACTCATCATCAATACTTGCTGAAGCTGATAGCCTTCCGGCGCGGTCTGCGCCTGCGCGGCGGTTGACACTAATACAGCCCCTGCCACGGCTGCGGCGATTAACGATTTATTCATCCCTACGACCTCTTGTTGTTATCAATCACAACAGAGTGTGACAGAAATATGACATATTTCCCGGAACGCTTTCGCAAAACGAACCATCTACGGTGTCGTTTTAATACCGAACTCGGTTTCTAATTTGCGAATGCCAAGCGGGGTGAAGGTGACGCGGCGACCACTCAGCTCCGTTTTTATCCATCGTTTTTCAATCAGCCAGCGTAGCAGCGATGCGCCAAGCACGCCGCCGGGATGGTAACGTCGTTCACTCCAGTCCAGACAACCACAGGTTAATTTCCGCCGCGATGCGCTCGCAGCCAGGACAATCCCCATTTGTGCCAGTTTTTCCTGCCCAAGAGAGGTCAGCGTTTCACCATCCGGCGTTAACCACTGACGGGAAACCAGCGTATCGAACAGCCTCACCGCCACCTCGCCAGCGAGATGATCGTAGCAGGTTCGGGCATGTCGTAAGCCTGCCGGCGTCGTGATTTTTCGTGGCGTTGATGTAGCCCACGCCACGCCCATCAGACGCTCCAGCAGTTCAGCGATATCGGAGCCTGCAAGGCGAAAATAACGATGCCTGCCCTGCGCGAGCGCCACAACAAAACGTTGTTCGCACAGACGCGCCAGATGCGCACTGGCGGTCGACGCTGATACATCCGCCACTGCGCTGAGCTCGGTCGCGGTCCAGGCGCGGCCATCCATCAGGGCGCACAACATTCGCGAGCGCGATTTATCGGCCATCGCCGCCGCGGTGAGCGCCATTCGCGACTCCAGAGCGCCCTCTTCCTCACTTAACATCACTGATGCCATAGCGACCTCTTTGACCCTGAATGTCTGAATTAACGATGCCATGAATGCGTTCTAAAGTCACCGCACAGGTCACACCGCACGCAGCATCATCTCGATACCCAACCCGACCAAACAAAACAGAAAACAGCGTTTAAACACGAGCGGAGAAATAACCCGTCGTACACGGGTTCCTAACCACTGACCAATCAGCGCAGGAACAATGGCCAAAGCCGATAAGCTCAACGACTGTACGGGCAGCGCGTTGTGCCACCACAGACCAAGCGCCAAAGCCAATGTCGAAAACGTAAAAGAGATCCCGAGCGCCTGAACCAGTTCATCTTTCTCAAAACCCAATGACTGGATCCAGGGCACGGCGGGCATCACAAATACACCGGTTCCGCCAGTCAATAAGCCCGTAACAAATCCTATGACGAGGGAGTACGGTTTTTCATGCTGCGGAGCCACTGCGATTTTCTTTCCGGCCAGCGTCCAGATAGCGTAAGCCACCAGCGCCACGCCGAGCGCAAACTGGGTACGGGTGGTATCGCCGCCGGTAATCCAGGCGCTGGCAAACAGTGTCGCCACCACCACCGTCAATAACATTGGCCACAGTCGTTTGACTAATTGACGCGTATTTCCGCCACCGCCAAACTGAAACAGATTGCTAATCAGCGAAGGCAACAGCAGCATGGCCGCCGCCGCAACCGGCGAAATAAGCGATCCGAGGATCCCCATAGCCACGGTGGGCAATCCCATACCAGTGACGCCTTTTACCATCCCGGCGAGGACAAACGTGGCGGCAATCATCATCACCAGAGCGGGCCCAAACGCTAACGAACTCGTCATGCTGCACTTTCCTGAAAAAGAGAAGATGACCCATTCTGGACGTTAATCGCGGTGCTCGCTTCGCCAGGCAACGAAATATGTCTTCCCGCTTACGGGTCATAATATAAAAATGCCGGGTTTCCCCGGCACATTATCAGAACGTTTTTGCCCACCACAGCCGAAGCTTCATGCCCCAGTAGCTGGTCCAGCCGCTGGTTGTTGACACCACCCGACCTTGTGACACTACCACCAGCGTGGGCGTGACGCTAATCGCCCAACTGCGGGAGATTGCCCCGTTCGCATCATTGATGACCGGAAAGTCCACGCCTTTACGCGACAGCCAACGAGACACCTCAGCTTCACTGCCGGAGCGTAACGCAATGGTCATCACGTTTTCCCCTTCCGAACGCAGCCTGGCGACTTCCGGCGTTGTGAAGCGGCAAACGCCGCACCAGCTCGCCCAGAAATAAAGCAGCACCGGCTCGTCTTTGCTGAGCGCCGCCAGCGTGACGGTTTCACCATCCAGCGTTTGCAAAGGCGTGCTGTCAAAAGAGCCAGGGAGCTGCGGCGCGCGCCAGACATCCATCAGCAGCATCGCCCCTGCCAACAGCGCCAGTAAGATCAGCCCTTCGCGCAGCCAGCGGCGCAGTTTACTGAGCATTGGCCGCCGCCAGCTTTTCTTTGACCACTTCCTCAAGGGTTTCCCACGGCACCGCACCGGGAATAAGCTCATCACCAATAATCGTTGCGGGGGTGCCCTGCACGCCCACCAGTCGCGCCAGTTGCAGGTTAGTACTTAGCGTTTCAGCACTTTGGGCATCCAGCGTCACCGGACTGGCTCCCGATTTTTCCTGCGCCTGTTTGATACTGATGTCGGTATGGTAACCCTTTTTCTGCATCAGTTTTTCATGTAGCGCCAGAAACTGCTGCGGATGCTCAAGCCAGGTAGTCAGCACGGTCCGCGCCGCCAGTTCCGAACTTTCCCCTTTAAACGGCAGCGGTTTAATCACTACCGCCACGTCAGGATATTTCTGCACAATTTTTTCCAGCATGGGATCCAGTTGCTTGCAGTACGGGCAGTTGTAATCGGTGAAGTTTATCAGGGTCAGTTTCGCCTGCTTAGCGCCAATCCGCGGGCTGTTGGGATCGTTAAACAGGGCCTCCTGGATTAATGCTTCAATTTGCTTTTCCTGTTCCGGTGTAAACGGTGCAGGCTCTTTCGCTACGCTGACGGCAGAAAACAGGGTTAACAGCAGAAAAATCATTATTTTCATGGGGTTACTCCTTTGGCGTCGGTCAACGTTTGCAATACCGCATCGCGGGTCAACAACGTTGGTAACGCCTGGCCTTCCGGCAGACCGGGGCCATAAATTTGGTTATATGGCACAGCAACCTGGCCGCGTTTTTTCAGAAATTCGGTGATGGCTTCAGAAGGGAGCGTCCAGTCGCCGCGCAGCGCCACTACATCCGGCTGTTGCAAAGCGGCCTGTACGTCATCTTTATGCAACACGTTGTATTTGTTGACCTTACAAGTGATGCACCAGTCGGCAGTGACGTCAATGAACACTCGCTTATGTTGCGCCAGCGCATCCTCAATCGCCTGCTCGCTAAGCGGTTGCCAGTTCACGCTTTCTTTAGCGCTAGCGTGTCCGGCCAGCCCTAAATGTGGGAGCAGCAACGTCGCAAGCCAGATAGCCGAACCCAGCATCATGACACCGAGAAGACGCCGCAAACTATTCATCCAGCGTCCCGGACGCGGCAAACGCAGCGCCAGACCGGGACGCAGAGCCACCAGCAGCCACGGCAAGCTCATCCCCAGGCCAAGTGCGATAAACAGTCCCCACAACGTTGGCAGCGAAGCGGTCAATGCCACCGCTACCGCTGTTCCCAGAAACGGGGCGCTGCACGGCGTGGCAAGCAGGGTCGCAAATGCGCCTTGCCAGAAATGTCCCGACAAGCCGTTGCCACCGCGAGTCGCCAGCGTGGTGGTCATCGCCGAAGGCAGGCGGAATTCAAACCACCCGAACAGGCTGGCGCTGAATGTCAGCATCACCACGACCATGACGCCAATGAACCACGGGTTCTGAAACTGGATCCCCCAGCCCAGCGCCTGATTGGTTAAACGTAGCACTGTCATCAATAGCGCCAGGGCCATAAAGGAGACCAGGATCCCGGCTACCGATGCGAGGAACTGACGGCGGATCTGGCGACGGCTTTTTTCCTCAACCAGCAAAATAGAGCCCAGTTTCATGCCGAGAACCGGTAACACACAGGGCATCAGGTTGAGGATCAAACCGCCCAGCAGCGCCATTAGCACCACCTGCCACAATGGGAGTGAGGCGTTCTCAATAACCGGGGCTTCGCCAATCGCAAGACGACTTTCCTGGGCAACACCGTTATCTGCCAGCACCAGCGTGACCGACTTACCGCGTAAATCCGGCGCGCCTTCCCCCCAACCGTCATGAACGGGTACCGTGGCGCGTAACGTCTCACCTGCGACGTGAATTTGCGGCATGCCAAAATCAGCATCATCAACGGCGTCCAGATACAGCCCAGGCGCAGTCCAGCCTTCCGCGCGGTGAGCCTCGACGACCAGCTCGCCGGCCCGTGCGCCAGCGCGCAAAGTATCGGTCAGGCCGCTGGCAAGCGGGATCTGCCCCATTGCCTGCGCATAGTCATGCGCAAAAGTCGGGTCCTGGGTCGTGGAGGTCACGGAAAAAGGAAAATCCGTCAACAGGCAAACGTTGCTACAGGTGGATAGCGTCAAAACACCGCTAAGCGTGGCGGGCGATCTGCCGCGCACAACCATCGGGAACGTCACATTATCGTGATAGCCCTGGGTCGTGATATTAGCGACCTCAAAGCGTGCAGGGGTTGGCCAGAACCAGTCGACCGCAGGCATTTCCCCTTGCCAGGCGATAGATGGCGCGACGCCTCCCTCGCCCGGCGAACGCCAGTAGGTTTTCCAGCCGTCCTCCAGTTTAACATCCAGCAACAGACGAGTTTCGCCGCCTGAGGACGTATCAGCGCGTAACCGCACACTGGCGTGATCGTTATCGGGTGAACGCAGCCAGCCGGGTTCAGCCGCCCAGGATACGGGCAGCCATAGCAATAACAGACAGAGCAGCGCCTGCCTGAAAACAGTCATCATATATTTTCTCCGTGAATAATTATCTAACAGTCAGCAACGGCTGTTCTGTCATTCACGGAAGACGCAAAATCGCAGATGTACCCTTAGCGTGGGCGGCGAGATGGCTCGCGGTGGGAAAAAAGGCAGACGAAACGCCCGCACTGGCGCCAGCAGCGACAGTAGCAGACACAGCACCAGAATAGCGCCTTCGAACAGTACCGGGGGCGCCGCCAGTAATGACTTCGCGCTCAGTTCACAAGGGGTAACGGACGAGGCCTCATCGGTCTGAGCTTGTCCGCTTACGACCACGCTTGTGGCAACGGTGTCCATCTGCAACGCGTGCAGGCCCGCCATGCGTTGTGCGGTGCAAACCATCACCACAACACATGCCAGACAGAGGAACCACCATCCCATCCGTTGACGTTTCGCCATTATACCCTCACTGATTGATGCGAGTTATCTTAACCACTCACCAGGTTTTGGCAACCTTTGCGCTGTAAAGTTATGTCCTGTCATCAGCAGGATATACCGCGATTTCAATCAGATTGAGATCGGGATCTCTGACATAAACCGAGCGAATCGGTCCCATCGCACCGGTTCGTGCAACCGGTCCCTCAACAATATCGACCCCGTGCGTTTGAAACGTGGCAATCACCTCTTCCAGCGCACGCGTGGTGATAAAACACAAATCCAGCGCCCCCGGCGTTGGCGCGTGAGCTTTGGGTTCAAACTCTTTTCCCCGAATGTGGAGGTTAATTTTCTGATTGCCAAAGACGAAGGCTTTCCGCCCTTGCGCGAAGGTTTCCAGCCTCATCCCTAAAAGTTCGACATAAAAATGAACGCATGCCTCTTCATTATTGGAGGTCAATACCAGATGATCCAGGTGGTCAATCATAGCGATATCCATTTTGGTTGCTCATCACTGACACTTACCCTATTCATTCAAACGCTACAAGAAAAAGAAAATCTTACGGCTGCGTTGACAGAACATAGCGCAACGCGTTGCTGCTCACGTTTTATAAATTAAATGATAATTAATCATATTTTCGTTTTTATTTATTACAATATAACATTGCCAAAATAATTACGAAAATATCACGGAAGTGATCATTCACTATTTACGAAGAGTACCAAAGGATATTCGCAGAACAGTACATAAATACTGTCCCGCTACGTATTGATGCGTAAATGAAAGTAAGGGTCAGCGCATTTTTAGGTGATTATCGTATTATAGCCCGACGCAATGAAGAGCGTATTCATTCGCAGAAAATTTGTTTATTGAATGTTATTTAGAGTATATGGAAATGAAAAAATATTTATTACCCCTGATTGGGTTACTTTTTACCGTTAGCGCTCAGGCAGCACCATTTACCGACGGCAAAGAGTTTATCTCACTGGAAAAACCCGTCGCTTCAGCCCCGGCAGCGCTGAAGTTTTTCTCGTTCTATTGTCCTTCCTGCTATCAGTACGATGAAGTTTTTGAAATCACTGATAACGTGAAAAAAGTTTTGCCTGCTGACGTCAAACTCACCGAATACCACGTCGACTTTTTAGGCCCTCTGGGGCAAGACATGACGCACGCCTGGTCCGTCGCCATGCTGTTGAACGTGCAAGATAAAGTTAAACCGTTGCTTTTTGATGCCGTGCAGAAAAAACAAACCATTAAATCGGCGGACGATATTCGTAACGTATTTATCAGCGCGGGCGTCAGTGCCAGTGATTATGATGCCGCATGGAATAGTTTTGCCGTAAAATCACTAACCGCCAAACAGCAAGAAATGGCTAAAGCTGTAGATTTAACCGGGGTGCCCGCCATTTTTATCAACGGTAAATATATGATCAATCCGAAAGGACTGAAATCTGATGACCTTAACGCGTTCGTACAAAACTATGCTGATACGGTCCGCTTCCTGATCACTAAATCCTGATGTTTAGCTAATCTCACTATTCGCACCACACAACAGACGCCATAACGTTAAAAAGCGCTGTTGGTGGTGCAATGCCCGCATCGTTTATAGCAATATCCTCCCTTCCCGGTTGGCATTCTCCGTTATCAGGATTACCCTAAACTTAGCGGTGATACCTGTTGTCAGGGTTCACCTTCTGCAAGTGTTGATTTACACGAGAGAACGCTATGGAATTAAAGGATTATTACGCCATTATGGGCGTGAAACCGACAGACGATCTCAAGACAATCAAGACCGCCTATCGTCGACTCGCCCGTAAATATCATCCTGATGTCAGCAAAGAGACTGACGCGGAGGCCCGGTTTAAAGAGGTTGCTGAAGCCTGGGAAGTCCTGAGTGATGAACAGCGACGCGCCGAGTACGACCAGTTGTGGCAGCACCGCAACGACCCACAGTTCAACCGTCAATTCCAACAAGGAGAGAATCAACGCTATAACGCCGAAGATTTCGACGATATCTTCTCCTCCATTTTTGGTCAGCATGCGCAACAGTCTCGCCAGCGTCATGCCAGCCGCGGGCACGATATTGAAATTGAAGTCGCCGTATTCCTCGAAGAAACGCTTACTGAGCATAGCCGCACGATCAGTTACACCCTGCCGGTTTACAATGCGTTCGGCATGGTCGAACGTGAAATTCCTAAAACGTTGAATGTGAAAATTCCGGCTGGCGTCGGTAACGGTCAGCGTATTCGTCTGAAAGGCCAGGGCACCCCCGGTGAAAACGGCGGGCCAAACGGTGATTTGTGGCTGGTGATTCATATCGCGCCACATCCGCTGTTCGATATCGTTAATCAGGATCTGGAAGTGGTCGTTCCCCTGGCGCCGTGGGAAGCCGCGCTGGGCGCGAAAGTAACCGTTCCGACGTTAAAAGAGAGCATCCTGCTGACCATTCCTGCGGGCAGCCAGGCCGGGCAGCGGTTACGCATTAAGGGCAAAGGTCTGGTAAGTAAAAAACATACCGGCGATTTGTATGCGGTGATCAAAATCGTCATGCCGCCGAAACCTGACGACGCCAGCGCCGCCCTGTGGCAGCAACTGGCGGATGCACAAAAGACCTTTGATCCGCGCAAAGAGTGGGGGAAAGCATAATGGCTAACGTCACCGTCACCTTTACCATTACCGAGTTTTGTCTGTACACCGGTGTGTCAGAAGAAGAGCTACATGAGATTGTCGGCTTAGGGGTGATAGAACCTCATGAAGACGAGACTTTTGACGATCATGCGCTGAACTTCATGCGTCGCGCGATACGCCTGCGTCAGGAGCTGGAACTTGACTGGCCGGGAATTGCCGTTGCGCTGACATTGCTGGAAGAGAACGCTCAACTGCGGCAGGAAAACCGCCTGCTGCGCCAGCGATTGTCTCGCTTTATCAGCCATCCTTAGTGTGTCAAGGCCAGCATGATGCTGGCCCTTTTATTATCCGCAACCCGCTCTTAATGACATTGCGCAGCAGATGGCATACAGTCAGCGATAAGAATTATCTCAAACAATAAGACGTTGAGCCATGCAGCTTAAACCCCTCACAAAAGGTCGTTTTCACAATATCTGGCAGCAGGATGATGCCTTAATTGAGAAGATATTCCAGGAGTTGCTCTCAGAAACACAGATTATCCAGGAAGATGACTATCTTTACCGCCAGGGACAGGTAGTCGATCGACTGATCATGGTGCAGTCAGGAAGAATTTCTCTGCGTTATAGCGCGGAGAATGGTCGCCGTTTCCAACTGGGTGCAATGGAATGTGATGAGCAACTGTTTGGCGAAATGGAATTTTTTACCGGGTATCGTTGCCAGCTTGATATCGTAGCCGAAGAACCGCTGACCGTGGCGGTATGCAACTGTGACCGTCTGGAGGAAGCGCTGAACCAGCACCCCAGACTGGCGATATTTTTCGCCAGCGCAATGGCCGTTGATTATCAGGATATGCTGGAAATCTTCCTGCACCGGATGCTCTACCCTATCGTACATAACGTGGCGTATGACCTGTATCGCCAGCATCAGGACAAGCAGCCAATGGATGGTTTTCATAAAAAATACCAGGAAGCTGAGCGATTCGGCACCACCGACCGGGTCTATCGGCGGGCGGTGAAAGCGCTGACGGATGCCGGGCTGGTAACGCGCACGAAGCAAGGACTGGAGATTAAGGATCTGGATGGGCTGCGTAAATTTCTCGGCAATGACATCACTGACTGACACACCAACCCTGACAAACGGAGCATTGGTGTGTCATTTCAGCGCAATCAGAACTTATAGGTGAGGTTGAAATAGTGACCCAGCCCGGTGGTACGCCCTGCTCCACCGTGGTTTTCCATCAATGCCATGTTGCGGAAATATTTTAAGCCATAACCTACCGCATAATGCTCTGAATGCCAGTAGATGCCGTTATACCATTCAATCGCGTTATTGCTATATAACGGCTGGTTAGCAATCTTGTTCGCGGCGAACTGGTAGTCAAAGTAACCCTGATAGTTCAAATAACTGCCGTTGGCGAACGTATAGAACGGCGTCGACCAGTTGGTCGAGAACATGTAACCATCCCACTTGCCTTCGTTATCTGCACCGTAATTTTCACGTACATAGTGCGCATAAATGTTCATTCCCACCAGACCAAACCACGGCACTTTAACATCCGTGCCGAGACCAACGTAATGCTCAAATAATTCCCGGTCACCAATGTTATTTACCGTTGCGATATAGAATTCGTTAAATGGCCCAACAGATAAATCTTTATTAAAAATGGCGTCGAGGGAAAAACGTGGAGATATCTTGGCAAAGAAGTTATCCCCCCCGTGACGATCGTCCTGCTCGCGATCCAAAATATCAAAGAAATCCACATAACCATACAGATCGATAATCCCGGATCGTGCGCCAAACTCCAGCTCAAGATAGGTGTCATTACGAATACCATAAGGCACTTTCGCATCCACACTTTGCATTAAGTTCATCTGCATCCAGTTAAAATCATTTTTGCGGATGTTGCCATCGGCATAATCAGCCGCAAGCGCTTGCGTACAGCACATCGCAATTACCGCACCCAGAACTGTTTTTTTCATCATTGATTTATTTTTCTTCAGCATTTTCAATTCCTTTGAGCAAGGTTGAGTGTCGTCCCACCAGATAAATGGCGTGACGGCGGGCTATCTAATTAAAGAGGTAAGCGTTATTACTGTGTTTAATTACGTTTGAGTTTTAATGTACCCATCAACATAATAAAGATAATTAAATACAACACCGGTATTGCGTACATAATTTTCTGCAATCCCATAGTTTTTTCCATTAGCGCACTGATCGCCGGACTAAACATGGCGCCAGCACTACCGCTAATTAAAATATAAGAAACGTTCTGGCTACTCGCGCGCTTCACGAAAGAAACCCCGTAGGCAATAAAGGAGTTATACAGCGCTGCGCAGACAAACCCGTAACTATAGGCCAGATAATCAAGCCCGGAGATATTTTCCTTCGTGACAATGATGGTGGTAATAACGCAAGCTAACAAAATAATGCTAAGCAAGAAATAATGTATCTTTACGCGGGAAACAATAACGGTTGAGACTAACGCGCCGACCAGCGCAGCACCCCAGTATTGCGTAATAATATTACCTGCTTCTTCGAAGGGAATACCAAATTTGTTCTTCACAAATAATGGTGCCCAGGTCAGGAAGGTATACAGCGCCAACATACCTAAGAACAGGCCAATGCCTCCGCTGATAATCCCTGGATTCCACTCGGATTTCACCGGGTCTGCGCTATCCGCTGCAGGAGCCGTTTCACAGGCGGTAAAGCGGGTGAGAGTCACAACGCCCAGCGTGAGTAAGGCCACTATGCCTACGCTCAGATAGCTGTAACTCCACGACATATTGTGCGTCAGGGCGAAGGTGGTAATCAGCGGGAAAACTACGCCCGCGACGTTAAAGGTGGCGTCCTGCACCACCAGCATCGTACTTTGAATGCGATCCTGCCAAACCGAAACCACGATCGTTCCGGCCACGCACAGACCAATCCCGCCGCAGAAACCCACCAGGGTCATGGCGACCATCACCGGCCATAAGCCAGGGCTTAAGTGCATTGCCAGAGCGCAGAGGAACACTATCGAATAGATAATGAGCGTCATACGCTTAACGCCGATTTTCTCAATCAGGAAAAAGGCGGCAATGGTCCCAGCTAACGCCCCACCGTTAAGCAACGAAAATATCGAGGCGACGGTATTCACATCGGCACTGTAGCGTACTGCAATCGGTTCAATCAGCATGCCAAACTGACTGGCAAATCCTGCCATAATAAAATTTGCCAGAAAACTAATCAGCGTAAGTGCTATTTTATTCTTCATATAATGCCATCTCTGATTGGTTCATTTAAATGCTGATGCTAAGCCGTAACAGCTGTATTTAGCGCCAGCTCTATCATATTTTTAAAGGTTAACTGCCGTTCTTCCGCCGTTGTTTCTTCTCCTGTCAGGCAATGATCGGATACGGTTAATATAGCCAACGCTTCAATATTAAACTGATGCGCTAAAGCGTATAACCCTGCCACTTCCATATCCACACCCAGCACACCAAACTTTTCCAGTGCAGGTATTAAATTTTCGTCAGGATCGTAATAAAGATCGCCACTGAAGACATTGCCGACTTTAACGTCAATACCGGCCTTCTGCGCCAATGCCCACGCCTGCTGCAATAATGGAAAATGGGCAGATGTCGCCATCGTGTAGCCCGCGCTACGTTTTAAATTTGTGATGGAATCCGTTCCGGCGGCGATGGCAAGAATAATATCTCGCATTTTGACATGATGTTGTGTTGCCCCCAGACTGCCGACACGAATAATTCTCTGTACACCGAAATCATGTACCAGTTCATGAGCATAAAGCGTCATTGACGGTATACCCATGCCATGTCCCATCACCGAAACAGGTTGCCCAAAATAAAGACCGGTATAGCCCAGCATATTGCGTACATTGGTGACTTCGCGGTAATCCATTAGATAATTTTCGGCAATAAACTTAGCGCGAAGCGGATCGCCCGGCATAATAACGGTTGGCGCAAAATCACCCGCTTTAGCATTAATATGTGCAGTCATAACAATTCCTGAATTATGGGTATTGAAGATATGCAGGGATTGTAACCAGCGGTTTGCAGAGGATTGAGGACAAAAGTCCTGCTCAGAGGATCGGCCTCTCATTTCTGAGAGTTAGTGTTGCGGGCAGATGGAAAAGCAGAAAACGGCGTCCCCGCCGCGCAGGCAGGGAAAGCGCGCAGGACTATCAGGATTTATCGTTCTGTCTGAACAATAGAGCGGTGTAACGAGTATTCACTTTCCCGCTACGCTTACCATCTGGCCCGAAATAGCGATCGTTTCTACACAGACGCTCGGTGCCGGGCTGGTTAGTCCGGTCGTTGCTGCATATGCTGACAATGGCAAGACGCTCATCGCTAGCGAGATGCTAACTTTTATCATCGTGTTGTCCTTATCTCATTTTGCTTGCGCCGGATAATAGTCCCAACAATGACATATTTAACTAAAGAGTTGTAAATATTTCGGTAAGATTAAATTTTTTATATGCTTTTTCTTTTATAGTGCCATTCGATATCAACGTGCTCATTTCAGTGACAAAATTTATAATATCATCACACTTGCTGTTATCGGGTAAATCGGTGTAATTATAGTTCCACCATTTTATTTTTAACAACTGTTCAATAATATCTGACTCAAATCTGTATTTGATAATTTTCGCAGGAACCCCTGCGACAATAGCATATGGAGGCACATCTTTAGTAACAACGGAATTTGCTGCAACAACAGCACCATCACCAATTGAAATACCACCTTTTAAAACGACATCATTGCCAATCCAGACATCATTACCAATCGTTGTATTTTTAGGCTTTGTAATAAATGGTTTCAATACCCAGTTTTGTCCGAACTCGTTGGCAGCATATTTATCAAACTCGCCATTATAAGTAAGCATATGAGTTGTAAAACGATTCATAGGATGGTTCCCTCCCATGATTTTTACGTTTGATGCAATACTACAAAATCTTCCGATATTTACATTACCCGGAAAATAACAGGTTGGAAATGAAAACGCACCAACGCTAGAAAAACTTTTTACTGGCATTGTGGAATATTGTTCAGCAATAACATCAGCTTCAATTCTAATTTTGTCACCTTTCGAGAACAGTAACAAATTTCTTTCTTTATAAACTTTCTTACCTCTATGATTCAAAAAGATATCGTTATCCATGCAAAATTCATAGTGCTTCCGAGTCCATCTAAAAACAAAAACTTCATTTGTGTCTTCTGAAAAATTATAGAGTCTGATTTTCATACTGTTATTATCTGCTTTTATTTGAAAATGTACGATTAGATTAAAGATACTCTAAACCCTAACCTTAATCAACTATTACAGCATGAAATAATCCATATTGTAAATCACCTTGTTGTGACATTTACTCTTACCACTCATAATTTAGTTTCTATAATATTCTGCTTAGAGAATGAATACAGACATGTTTTGAGACGTCGTTTTCAAAAACAAAATGTCAGATGCTTTTCTATAAGGGCACTTCAGGTAATGAAGAAAAAATGCAGCCCCAGTTGCAAATGCCTGGCAGCCCAATAAGATGCAATTCTTTTTTCTGTCCCAAGAAGACGCTGAAATCCTTAGTTCTCGCGACAGCCTGACCTTCTGCGCGAAGAATTTTGTTAAGTGTTTCTGCTTGATTGCACTCTGTGGAGACCGCCCAAACACCCATTTATAACCCGTAATGAGAATAGCTCCGTATGCAATTGCGAGTCTGTCTCCTACTGCTCAATATTGTTTTTAAAGTGGTCTTATTGTTATTATCATTTTCCGTTCTAAATTTGAGTTATGCTGCCATGATCCCATTTAGGTTTAGTGAGATGACTCCCGCCGATATTCCTGCTGTTCAGTCGTTTCTTGTTGAGCATCTTAATTTATTCTTCAATGCCGGTAGAGCCATGCCTTCTGCCGAAGAAGATCTCTTTGATCTCGAACAACAGTATATCTTGCAGGAAAGGAATTCATTACTTTGCGCGTGGAGTGAAAACCAGGAATTAATCGCTACACTGGCGGTATGTCAATATGATGATCGTATTACTGAACTACGTGGTCGCTATAACTTGTCTGAAACGGCGGAAATTTGTCGTTGCTACGTGGATGAGCGCTACCGCAGACAGGGGATCGGAAGTCAGTTGTTTGCTTTAGCTGAGGTATTCTGTCAGAAACATCAATATAAGACTTTGTATCTCCACACACATCATTTTTTACCCGGAGGGTATTATTTCTGGTTGCGTAACAATTTTAATGTGATTATGGATATGCAGGATGAGTGGCAATTGGTACATATGGAGAGTACACAAAAAAGTGTCAAGCGCTGATATGCGGAACTTTTGATGGTGATCAATATGTTTCATACACAGAAATTTCAGCATGCGTGTAATTTGATCAATATCAACCAATTCTCATTTAGCTTCCTGTTGCTATTTTCATTTACAACATCGCAGTAACCAACAAAATCATAACTCACTGTATTAAATGGGTATTTTTCCCCACACCACTGCCTTTCATCTCTTGCCCTCTATGGTTGACCTTGTTAACAATTGCCGCTAGAGTCGCTTTCGACAGCATTTCATTACATTTTTGTATATGAATAGGAATATGGTGAGAATTATTCAATTCAATTCCATAACTGCCCCCGCAACTGTAGGCGGATGCAGAATATCCCTGTGTGGCTCATAAACCACAGGTCACTGTAAAGTTCATCTTTATGGGAAGGCCGATATTCTGATTACCGTGAGTCAGGAGACCTGCTGTCAAAGGTATATGCCATTGAGTGGACGGGATGGTCCATGGGATGAATTATTTGACGCAAGCGGTAGTGTATTTATGAATAAGATTTTGGCTGAGTAAAGCTTATTTGCATTTTTTGCATATCTTCATTCTTAAATTTCACGATTCAATGTCATCTATCTTCATGTCTCCTCCCGATATATGGAATGAAATAAGCCATGACCAGACCTTAAGATTCTGGCATCAACGGGACGATGATAATGCACGCTAATTCTACCTTTTACTTCTCTAAAAAAACGCTTCTGGCTATTTTTGGCACGACTGCTCTCCTGCTTACTTCCGGTTTTTCCGAGGCAGCAAAAACCGAATATCCTCTGACGATTAAAAACTGTGGCCGCGATATTACCTTCAATCAGGCACCAACGCGCGTGGCGACGGTGGGTCAGAACAGTACCGAGATTCTCTATTCACTGGGGCTGGCCGATCGCGTCGTGGGTACTTCGCTGTGGTTTGGCCCGGTACTGGAGGCTTATAAAACAGCAAACGAAAAAGTCGCCGTTATCGCGCAAAATATTCCAAGTTTTGAAGGGATCGTGGCGAAAAAACCGGATCTGATCGCCAGTCAGTTTGAGTGGCAAATCGGCCCTGCTGGCACGGTTGCCTCTTACGAACAGTTTAGTGAACTAAAAATTCCCGTTTACACCGCGCCAGCTGACTGTGCGAAAGATAACGAAGATGGTGGTGATGGTGTCCGTAAGGGCATGTTTGATATTGCCATGGTGTATCAGGAAGTCGCCGATCTGGCGAAAATCTTCGATGTTCAGGATAAAGGCGAGGCGCTGATTGCCAGCCTTAAAGCACGTGAAGCCGCAGCGAAAAACAAAATTACCGGAATGGATGAGAATGTTTCCGCCGTGTTCTGGTTCTCAAGCGCCGACCTCCAGCTTGACCCTTACGTTGCCGGGAAGTTTGGTCCGGCGGCATGGATCGCCCAAACGCTGGGAGTGAAGAATGTGATTGATTCTGCTGAAGAGTGGCCAACGGTGGGTTGGGAAACCATCGCAAAAGCGAATCCTTCACTCATTGTGCTCGGTGAGATGAGCCGTCGCCGTTTCCCGGCGGATGACTGGAAGGTCAAGATGGAATACCTCAAGTCCGATCCTGTCGCCAAACTGGTTCCTGCCGTCAAGGAAAACCATCTACCGGTCATTGACGTACAGACCATGAATGCCGGGATCAGAACTATTGATGGTGTGGAAAAACTGGCTGATGCCCTTGTTGAATATGGCTTAGCACATCCGCAGGCTGCTCATTAATCTACGTTTTGCGCTATATCCTCACACGGTATAGCGCATCTCCGTTACTCAGGAACGCAGATAATCATGAGTGATTCACGCAGGATGCGTCGCGCTGTTGGTCAGCTTGCGGTGAGAGTCAGTGGGCATGCCGTTTGGGTCAGTGCGCTAATGTGTGGCGTGCTGCTGGCGGGGATTTCCATCGGCGAAACGCTTATCCCCTGGCAGCATGTTCTCAGCACGCTGGCAAATCATCTTTTTGATACACACTATCCTGTCGATGCGCTGGATGCAGGGATCGTCTGGAACTACCGCCTGACCCGAGCGCTGGTCTCGGCCAGTTGCGGCGCGTGCCTGGCTGTTTCCGGCGTAGTGTTACAGTCGCTGCTACGCAATGCGCTCGCCGAACCCTATCTACTGGGGATTTCTGCCGGAGCGTCCACCGGGGCGGTGCTGATTGCTCTCACTGGACTTGGGGCTGGCATCATCAGTATGTCATTGGGCGCTTTCATTGGTGCGCTGACGGCATTTCTGTTCGTTGCGCTATTGGCGATGGCCGCTGGCGGTAGACAAGGTGGGGGTGTAACAACCCAAATCATCCTTGCCGGGATCGCCAGCTCCCAGCTTTTCAATGCGATTACATCGCTTATCATCACCCGCTCAGCAAACGCCGAGCAAGCACGCGGTATTATGTTCTGGCTGTTGGGCAATTTGAGCGGTGTACGCTGGCCCGATGTAGTCTTAGCCATTCCTACCGCTCTGGTCGGTATCGCGCTGTGCTTCTGTTATGCCCGCCATCTTGATGCTTTCTCCTTTGGCGCGGAGTCTGCGGCATCGCTGGGCATCCCGGTAAAACGTACCCGTGCAGTACTGATTGCCGCCGTCACCGGCATGACGGCGATTATGGTCTCCATTGTGGGTGCGATCGGCTTTGTCGGTCTGGTGATCCCTCATGCTGCTCGTCTGCTGGTCGGCAACCAGCATCATCGACTGCTGCCGGTTAGTGCGCTTACCGGAGCTATTTTCCTCATTATCGCTGATGTTATTTCCCGCACGTTACTACCCGGTCAGGTACTCCCAATAGGCGTGATCACGGCTCTGGTTGGCGCTCCTGCGTTTTCAATCATTCTGATTAGAGGAAACCAGAACAAATGACGGTGAATCTCGTACAGCCACTCGTTACCTCTGCGCAAGTCGTTATTGAAGCCTGTAATTTGTACTGGAAGGTAAAAGGTAAGACGATTGTTGAAGATATTTCACTCAGCGTAACGCCCGGCGAGTTTGTCGGCATCATCGGTCCCAACGGCTCGGGCAAAACGTCACTGATTTCACTGCTGGCCGGTTTGCTGAAGCCAACTTCCGGGCGTATCACCCTGCAGCAAAAGGCGCTCCAGCATTATTCGCGCCGTCACCTTGCGCAGCGGGTGGCGCTGGTCGAACAACAGGCAGAAACCAGCGAGCGTCTTACCGCTTTACAAGCCGTTTCTCTGGGGCGGACGCCCTGGCTTAGCCTGCTCTCGCCCTGGTCCGCCAAAGATGACGATATCGTGCAAACTATGCTGGAGAAGGTCGATCTCCGTGAATTACAGCACCGATGCTGGCATACCTTTTCCGGGGGAGAAAAACAGCGCCTGCATATCGCCCGGGCGCTGGCGCAGCAGCCGCAGTTGTTACTGATGGATGAACCCACCAACCATCTCGACATTCAACATCAGATTGGCCTGCTTAGTCTGGTTAAACGTGAAAAGCTCACGGTCATTGCCGCTCTGCACGACCTCAATCATGCCGCGATGTTTTGCGATCGCATCATCGTCATGACATCCGGGCATATGGCGATGCAGGGGACTCCTTGCGCCGTGTTTACCCGTGAAAACCTCCATGCCTGGTTTGGTATCGACGCCATTGTTGAACATGAAACTGGCGCTGAAAACTGTTTTATCCGTTATCAAAGACCTGATGAATTTTAAGGAAGAATCGATGAAATATCTCAAACAGAGTCTGAAAGTTTTATGTTTACTCGCCCTCGCCTCTTCAACCTTCGCACAAACTCACGACGTTTTGATGAAAAATCGTGGGTCTGCGGGACCAATGGTCTATGAGCCGGATTATCTGGAGATCCAGCCCGGGGATACGGTGAAGTTTATCCGTAAACATAAGAGCCACAACGCGGCTTCAATCGCTGAATTGTCTCCGGCTAACTATCCCGGTTTTTTGGGAAAAATAGATGAAGAGATCGAAGTAACTTATGACAATGCCGGATTTTACGGCATCAAATGTACACCACATTACGCTCAGGGCATGGTGATGCTGATTAAGGTAGGAGATGCCCAGTTACCAGCAAGCTATCGGGCATTCAAAGCGCCGGGTATTGCTGATAAGCGCTTTCAGGAAATTTACGCGCGTATCGACAAACGTTAATCCGCGATACTCAGGGAGAAATTAGAGGTGACAGAGAATAAACTTGCAGATGGCGAAATCCAGGAACAGCGCCGGGAATGCCTGTGTAAACTGACAAAATTCGTCGGTGCGGCAGGCGTCGCTGCTGCCGTCTGGCCGCTGGTTTCGGCCCTCGGCCCGGATGAGAAGACTCTTGCGGAAAATGAACCGATTGATGTCTCTCTTGCGGGGGTTGCTGCTGGACAAACCGTCAGACGCGTATGGCAGGGAAAGCTGATTCTTATTCACCATCGCACCCAGGATGAGATTATTACTGCCAGAAGTGCCGACTGGCATACGCTTATCGACCCACAACCGGACAGCGAGAGGGTCTCTGCTACTCATCCTCAATGGCTGGTGGTTCAAGGGTATTGTCCACATGCCGGGTGCGTACCCAACGCCCGACCTGGAGGCGTGGGTTGGATCTGTCCGTGCCACGGCTCAGAGTTTGATACCTCCGGGCGCGTGACGCGCGGCCCCGCGACGGCCAACCTGGCAATCCCGGACTACGTTATTCATTCGGATGGTCAGGCCGTGCGTATCGGCACGAAGGAAGCCTGAAATGAGGAGTGAGCGCGTCTATTCGCTTCGCTGGCGTATCCCGTTTCCTCGCTCGATTGCCGGACTCTGGGTATTCGCAATCGGCGCCATCCTGCTGGTTATACTCGCCGTGCAGATCCTTACGGGTATCGTGCTGGCGATGTTTTACGTGCCGACGGCCGAGCTGGCATTTGACTCCATTATTCATATTATGCGTGCGGTTCGCCATGGAGAACTATTACGCAACATGCATGCTATTGGCGCGTCGCTCTTTTTCTTTGCCTGTTATCTGCATATTTTTCGTGGCATGTACTACAGCGTTTACCGCAAGCCCTGGACGACAATGTGGATGATTAGCGTTACGCTGTATATCCTGCTGATGATGACCGCATTTCTTGGTTATAGCCTTATCTGGGGGCAAAAAAGCTACTGGGCGGCTACGGTAATTACCCGCTTTGCCCAGGCCATTCCGCTGGTGGGCGATACCCTTTACGCATATTTAGTCGGCAGCCATACTCCGGGAACGCCGATGCTTGGCCGCTTTTTTGTTCTCCACTTTATTCTTCCCTTTGTGATTGTCGGCGCAACGGTTTTTCATATTCGCACCGTACAGTCGGCGTTTGCGCAGGCGATGAAAAAGAGGTTTAGCGAGAAAGAGTCCAGGAGCCTGCTGTTCGATTACAAAATTACCGATCTTGATGCCATCAAAATCATCCTTTTTTTGATGATCTTCGCCTGGTTCTTATTCTTCGCGCCGCACTATCTGAGCAGCGCCGATAACTTTATTCCTGCGGATCCAACAGTTACACCCGCGATTGTTGCGCCGGAATGGTATTTTCTCCCCTTCTTCTCCATCTTGCGTTGCTTCCCAAATGAATTCGTTGGCTTATCCGCAATGTGCAGCTCGGTACTGATTTTCTATTTCCTTCCCTGGCTTGATACTTCCCGGGCTCGTTTTCGCCATTACAGCAAACTGGTTAAATGCGGATTCTGGCTGTGGGTCATTAATGCCTGCTTTTTAGGCTGGTTAGGGTCGAAAGCGCTGGTTGGCCCCGATCTTATTGACGGTTTCCGTAACGAAGAGGGCTGGATCCGTGCCGCATCGCAGCTTTCGACTCTGGTTTGGTTTGCCTGGTTTTTAATCGTATTACCTTGCCGTCGTTTTCTGGAAAAGCAGGATTGATGATGAAACAACTATTGAAAATCAGCATTCTGTCCTTTTCTCTGTTGGGACTGGGTTCCTCATATGCGCAGGAAGCCACGCCTGAACGGCAGGAATGGAGCTTCAGCGGCATCAATGGCCAGTATGATAAAGCGCAGCTTCGACGTGGCCTGCAGGTTTATGAAGAGAAGTGTCGCGCCTGTCACGGCATAAAGCACCTTAGCTTTCGGTCGTTGACCAGGCCCGGCGGTCCGGAACTCACGGATGAAGAAGCAAGAAGTATCGCCAGCGGCTATCAGTTTCCTGAGATTCAGGATGACGGCCAGATTGGCGAGCGAGACGGGACGCTAAATGACAGCTTCATCTCGCCGTATCTAAACGAGCAGGAAGCACGATACCTTAACAATGGCGCTTCTCCCGTTGATCTGAGCTATATCGTACGTGCCCGCTCATACGATCGCGGATTCCCGCAATTTCTGTTGGATGCTTTTCTGCCCTACACGGACCAGGGAGCAGATTACGTCTACGCGCTGCTAACCGGTTATCAACCTGCCGATCCCGAACTGAAGGCTAATCGCTATTTTCCCGGTGGCGTGATTAACATGCCGAAACCGCTGACCAGCGGAGAGATTCAATGGCGCCCGGCGTCGCTACAAGCTGAAACGGAGGAGCAATATGCAAGGGATGTTACCGCCTTTCTGGCATGGGCGGCCGATCCAACGCTCGCAGAACGAAGACAGCAGGGATATTACGTTATGGGTTACCTGACCTTTATGCTGGGGCTGCTATGGATATTACGACGAATGAAAAGGCGTTCGCTCATGTAGGCCTTGCCAGATATGAAGATGATTCAGTTCGTCAGCTTTCCGCCGGACAGCAGCGCTGAGTTGCCCTTGCGCGACTAAGGCTGGTGAAAGATGGCATGACATAAACTGCACAAAACGAAAAAACCCCGAGCTATTAAATAGCTCGGGGTTTATGTTTGGCGGAAGCGTAGAGATTCGAACTCTAGAACCCTTTCGGGTCGCCGGTTTTCAAGACCGGTGCCTTCAACCGCTCGGCCACGCTTCCAATGAGGCGCACTATAAACATCCCGAACGGACCTGTAAAGCACCAATGCGTTCGTTTGCCTGAAAAACAGCCAAAATATTGTTAATCGACTGAAATAACAACAGATTGACCGTTTATTCAGCACAAATACTGGCTACAGCGCTTAATGTTTTTTGATGAACATATCTTTGGTGTAGTAATTTCCCCGGTTATCTGGCGCAAATCCTCCCACCCACGGCTTCACAAGATGCGTGCGGACATAGTGGTAAACCGGAATCGCTGGTACATCCTCTCCTAAAAGGTCTTCAGCCTGCTGGTAGTATTTGCCTCGCTCCTCCAGCGAAGTTGCTTTCGCCGCCTTGCGCATCGCGTCATCAAAAGCGGGATTGCTGTACCTGGTGGTATTCTCGCTATCGCCGGTACGGAAAATATTGAGGAAACTTGAGGCATCATCATAATCGGCGATCCATGCGTAGCGCACGACGTCAAAATTACCGGTGTGCATGGTATCCAGCATGGTTTTCCATTCCTGATTTTGCAGCTTCGCCTCTACGCCGAGGTTTTTCTTCCACATTGACGATGCGGCAATGGCAATACGCTGGTGCGTTTCGAAAGTGTTATAGAGCAGATTTAGGCTAAGCGGATGCTCAGGTCCAAAACCGGCTTCAGCCAGCAGTTTCTTAGCTTCGGCAATGCGTTTTTCGAGCGGCCACGCCGCATATTCCGGCGCATGCAGTTGCACTCCCCCTATTTCCGGCTGGCTGATAACCCACGCCGCGCGTTGTCCCTGCCCCATCACCTTTTGTGCGATGATGTCTTTATCTAACGCCATATTCAGCGCCCGGCGCACGCGCGGGTCATTAAACGGTGCTCGCGTCGTATTGAACTGATAGTAATAGGTTGAAAGCTGAGGTGAGACATGGAGTTCATCGCCCATCGTCTTTTTCAACTGCGCAAACTGATTGACCGGGACGCTATACACAATGTCGATTTCGCCGGCCTTATAGCGGTTAACGTCTGCGGACTCTGAACTGATGGGCAAATAAGTGACCTTATCAATGACGGTGTGCCGATCGTCCCAATAATGCGGGTTACGCACGGCAACGATGCGCTCATTGACTACCCACTGCGATAACTTGTACGCCCCGCTGCAGACAAAATGTTCTGGCCGGGTCCACTTATCACCAAAGCGGCCGATCAGCACTTTATCCAGCGGAACCAGTGACGGGTGCGCCAGCATCGCCAGAAACGCCGCCGTTGGCTGCGTCAGGGTAATTTCCAGCGTGCTATCATCCAGGGCTTTGACCCCGATATCGGCAGGATCTTTTTTCCCTTGGGCAATATCGAGGGCGTTTGCTACGTGCATATTGCCCAGATACGAGGAATAAGGTGAAGCTGTTTGCGGTGAGACCAGACGCTGCCAGCTCCAGACGACATCCTGTGCGGTAATGGCAGACCCATCTGACCAGGTTATGCCCGGACGTAAATGAAAGGTCCAGACGGTGTTGTCTTTGTTCTCCCAGGACGCGGCCAGCCGGGGTTCGATAGACCCATCCGACTTAACCGCCACCAGTCCGTCGAACATATCGCTGATTAAATTAAACTCAACGTTGCTTTCGACTTTATGCGGATCCAGCGACGCTGGCTCACTGCCATTGTTTCTGACCAGTTCCTGTTTTTCTGCAAGAATTGTTCCTGCGGGAACATTTGCCGCCATCGCCGCGCCGTTGATAGACATCAAACAGACAGTCAACAGCGTAAACGTCAATATCTTCGATTTATGTTGAATCATTCCCTTTACCTTATTGCTCTGTTTTATGTAGACACCGCTGTCACTGTCAGAGAGAAACAGGAATAACGCAATATTTTTCAGTTACCTGGCAGATATCTAACAGGCATTTTTACACATATAGTGCTAACATCTGATTCGGGAGCTTTTGTTGAAATAATATGCTTAAGCCTGGCGGGTTAAAATGCGTAAAGATGGGTAAAACCGCTGTGTCATTCCCCTTGATTTCATTATCCTCCATCATTAATTACATCTGTCATAAGAGAGTGACTCATGGATCGTATTATTAGTTCTTCACGCGATCGTACATCGCTACTCAGCACGCATAAGGTGCTGCGCAATACCTATTTCCTGCTCAGCCTGACGCTGGCGTTTTCGGCGCTCACTGCGACTGCCAGTACCGTACTGATGTTGCCCTCTCCGGGGCTTATCCTGACGCTGGTGGGTATGTATGGTCTGATGTTCCTGACCTATAAAACGGCGGATAAACCGGTTGGTATTCTGTCAGCTTTCGCTTTCACCGGCTTCCTGGGCTACATTCTGGGACCGATCCTGAACACATACCTGTCTGCGGGCATGGGTGATGTTATCGCCATGGCTTTGGGCGGTACGGCGCTGGTCTTCTTCAGTTGCTCAGCCTATGTGCTGACCACGCGGAAAGACATGTCCTTCCTCGGCGGTATGCTGATGGCAGGGATCGTGGTGGTGCTGATTGGTATGGTTGCGAATATTTTCCTGCAGTTGCCGGCTTTACATCTGGCGATCAGCGCGGTGTTTATTCTGATTTCTTCAGGCGCAATCCTGTTTGAAACCAGTAATATCATCCGTGGCGGTGAAACCAACTACATCCGTGCCACCGTCAGCCTGTACGTTTCGCTGTACAACATCTTCGTCAGCCTGCTGAGCATTTTGGGCTTCGCCAGCCGCGATTAATCAGCATCACTGATACGAAAAAAGAGAATGCCAATGGCATTCTCTTTTTTTATACCTTATTGACCCCGGCAGATATAGGTAGGATAGCGCCGGTCCTGAATAAGCCACACAGCAGGTGAAAGTTCAGAGATCGTCAGGTAGTAGCGTGAGGTCGGATAGGCGAAGCTCCCCCATTGGGCATTCGGCGTATTGTCACTGTGGCGAAGCCAGGTTTTGGTGTAGGTCAATACAATGACGTTGTCATCGTCCCGCTGCTCCCACGTAAAGTCTACATCCCTGTCAACGATAAAATTTTGCCCGCCAGCTCTTGCCGCACCTTTATAGGTGGTCAACCCTGTACCGTCCCGATGAAAATAGAACTGAGCAAGGGCATTTACCTTCACTTCACTTGCTTTCCCTTCATTGCGCGTAAAGTTAAATTCAGTGCTGCAGGCCAGCACATCGCTTTTTCCCGTCGCGCCGCAATAGTAAAACAGCGCCAGCGCGCCGCCGACCAGGGCTCCGCCCAGTCCAAAAAGAAGCCTTATTTTCATTTTCCAGCCCCGTTTTTATAGCGAATGGTCTTGCACAGACGTGTTTTATTGACCGGGCAGGCCCCGATAAACAGTTCATCAGCAGTTGCAAGCGAAAAACGGGCGCTGAAAAAATAAATAGCATACTCCTCGCGCTCGCAAGCCACGTCATTGGCCTCCAGTCGCTCAGCTAATTTTGATAGCACTAACGGCCGTCCATGATCTTCGATAACCCAGATACTACAACGCGCGATTTTTTCCTGGACCGGCTTTAATTTCGCCGGAACAGTTATCTCCTGCGGGCGGCTAACGTAAAAGATCGCTCCCAACGGCACGGCAATCAATGCCCCTATTCTGAACCACTTTTTCAGGGATACTCGCCGGGGCAGTACATCTGGTTGCGCTGAGGGGGGGTGCGGATCAACGGCTTGAATTTTCTCTCCAGGCTGAAAAATCACATCAGCATCAAAACGGAAACCATAGCGCGGGACAGTGACGATCAATTCGTGCCCCTCTCCCAGAGACTGGAAGCTTTTACGCAGTTCGCTTACCGCTTTATTGAGATTATTTCCTGATGGCGTAAAGCCAAATTCTTCCCACACGCGAGCGAGCAATTCCTCCCGGCTTAAGTCGCGTCCTCGGTGTTTAATAAATTCCTGTAAAAGACGAACGGCTGGCGCCGAAAGTGTTAATACAGACTCGGGTTGTCCAACAAGACTTATTGCATGTGCTTCAGGATCAAATAACAACGAATTATTGCATATAAAAAACATCTTTTATTCTCGGCTGTTACCGCATGCTTTTTATTCCCTGGTACGTCGATATGAAAACCGCCCCCTGACCTGCTTATTTTTTCATCAGAAGGAATTTTCCTCCCATCCTTGGCCGCGGTATTTTCGATTAACTATACAACCTTAAAGCCAGAAAAGCAGGATAAAAAACTGTATATAACGAGTTAACTAATACAAATTTTCACAAACCGCTGTTCTGGTTAAAGTTTCCCTGCCCTGAAGCGATACGAAAGCAGACGGTGTCCTGGTGTTAACGCGCCGCCTTTAAACTCAGAGCAGGCAGACTGATTGTGAAACAGAAAAAAAGAGTGAGCATGACAACCGCCTTTTATGTCGCCGCGCTGTCATTGCCATTTTTCTCAGAAATGACAATGGCCAATATGAGCGTGTATCCCATGGAACTAAATGTAGACAGATCCGGTGCGGCGCAAATAAAGGTGGCTTCAAAAACGGATGATATTCAGTTCATTCGGGTGAGGCAAAAGAAAATTCTTAATCCCGGAACGGCCCAGGAAAAAGAAATTGACGTCGCTTCGTGGAAAGAAGGTGGCGTGGTGGTTACGCCCGAGAAATTTGCTCTGGCTGCAGGCGCGATGCGCGTTGTTCGTCTGGTATCGCTTATACCGCCGAAAAAAGAGACCACCTGGCGTGTCTATTTTGAAGGGGTAAAACAACCTGACAGCATTATTCCGGGCAAGGCAGAAACCCCTGCAGCAATGGCGACATTAGGTGTCAATGTGATCTGGGGTGCACTGGTCCACATTGCTCCAGAAGAAAACGTAATTTCACTGTCGATTGACCCTCGCCGGGGAACGTTAAAAAACAACGGCACATTGCGTGTGCCGCTCAGAGAGATTGGTATTTGTGATGCTGTTTCATCGTGTAAATGGATAAAAGAAGACGCGACGATTTATCCGGACACTGAACGGAAATTAAAAACGCTCACTATGAAACAGGGTCAGAAATATAAGTTCCGCTACTTCAACTGGGTGAATAAAACCGCTGAAGAAGCTGATTTACCCGTCGTGCAATAACACGACGGCACAGTAAAAACCCACGTAGTTTGTTTAAAGAGCCAAGGTGCTCATTTGTAAATATGGAGATATCAATGCGTAACTATATTAAACCTCTGATGATTGTTGCCGCGATGGCCTCGTCCTTTAGCGCGCTGGCGATTCAAAAAGATATTACCGTCAACGCCAGCGTTGACTCACAGTTGGATATGACTCAGGCCGATAACACGCCACTGCCGGCCAGCATCGACATGCAGTACCTGCCTGGTCGTGGGCTGGAAAGCTACCGCCTGAACACCAAGGTGTGGTCTAACTCCGCCACCAGCAATGTCAAAGTGCGCCTCGTTAGCGCAGCTAAGCTCACCAATATGGATGGCAACGAGACTGTACCGATGACGGTGATTCTGGGTGATAAAACACTGTCTACCACCGATGCCGAATTTACCGGAACTGAACTGTTCCCAGGCAGCATTGAAAACGGTTCAGCGGTACTGCCACTGACCATTTCTCAGACCACCAAAGGCATTCTGAAAACCGGTCAGTACAGCGGCGTTGTCAGCCTGATGCTGACGCAGGCGACGACCACGGAAGGCGGTGCGTAACACCACAGTACATAAGGGATAACGTCAGAGGGTGCCCACCCTCTGACGTCAGGATGATGTCGAGGCTTGGTCATGGCGTTTCACAGAAATACTCTCCTCTTAGTTGCTTTATTACCCGCATCCATCCAACTCGCCTGCGCCGAGATGGCCGTCCCGGCAGGTTTCGAAGATCTGGCGAAAACGCAGCGCCTGTGGATAGAGGTTAACCTCTATGGCGAATCGCTTGGCCTTTTTGAAACGGATATCACACTTGAATCGGTCAGTTTTGTCGCACCCGAAACCGTGGTCGCGGCTATCAAACGTCAGTTTAATGACGCTCCTGCCCTCGTTGCCACCGTGTCTGCAGCTCTCGCCGTTCCACTTGCCCGTAACGGCAACCTGGCGTGCAGCAGCAATGGCTCCGTAACGGGATGTGATTACATTGATACCCATCGCGCGGCCATTATCTATGATGAGAATAACGCGCGCATTAGCCTGTTTTTGGACAAGAAATTTCTGCCTAAACAGACCACAGAAAACCAGTGGCATCAGCCTACGCAGGGCACTGAGAATGCGTTGATCCATCAACAGAATATCAATTTTGTTGCCGACAGGGATTACCAGTCAGCCACCGTTCAGGGCAATGGCGCGCTGGCCATGACGCAGGACGGCTACTTTAATCTCGACTGGACCTGGCTGGGGCAGCGTTCAAGGCACCAGCAGCAACAAGAAATAACTGTCAACAATGCCTGGTTTCGCCAGGATATCTGGCGTCAGTACTATATTCAGTTAGGCGAGATGGATACCCGCGATCTGTTCAGTAATGCTGGTGGGAATATCAACCTCAGCCAACTGCCGCTGGGCAAAATTCGCGGCCTGCGCACAGGCTCGACAAGGGCATGGATTAATCCGGTTCAGCAGTCAAAGGGTACCCCTATCACCGTGCTGCTTTCCCATGATGCGCGTATTGACGCCCGCCGGGGCAATCAGCTGCTGGCCAGTTTTTATCTCAATGCTGGGGCCCAGACTCTGGACACGCGATCGTTCCCCGACGGGAGCTATACCGTGACGCTGTCCGTCTATGAAAATAACCGGCTGACACGTACCGAGCAGATACCGTTTACCCGCACCGGTATTACGCCGTTTGACCGCGTCGAGTGGTTCCTGCAGGCAGGCGAAACCGACAATAACAATCAAAACGATGAACGTAGCGCGGTCGCTCAGGCGGGTGTCCGCCTGCCAGTCACTCCAACGCTGGCACTCACCAGTGGCGCAGCGATAAAGAAAAACCAACGTTTTCTGGAAAATGCACTCGACTGGAGTCGTGGTTTCAATGCGGGTCCGATCGATGGCGTACTCTCGACCCGGTTTAGCTACCTTTACGGCAGCGAAGGACAACGCGGCAATATTCAGCAAATCAGCTATAACGACGGCTTTTCACTGAGCTTCTATCGCAACGCGTTATCAGCGGAAAACTGCAATACCCGAAGCGCGGGATATGACGCCGTAAATGGCTGTTACCGAAGCCTGTCGGTGATGTTCTCCGTCCCTGTCGGCACCTGGTACGCCAGCCTGGGATATTCGGATAACCGCAACGAAGGACGGTACGTTTCTCGTCGGGAACTCCCGGACAGTGACGATCGCCACGATGCAGGCTTGCCCTGGGAGTCGGTTTATATGACCCGCTCACGCACGCGGGCCTGGCAGGGTGGCTTGAGTACGGCTTTCAGCACGCGTGGTCTGAACATCAACAGCAGCATTAACCTTTTCATGCGTAACGATGACTCACGCGAAGGCAGGGATAAAGGCGGCTACCTGAGCGTGAGCCTGTCAATGGCGCATAACCATCAGGGCAATGCGACAAGCTATACCTCTCTGGGCGCGACATGGCAGCACCAGCAGCATGAAAAAAACCAGTTGAGCTATAACGTGGCGCACAACTGGTATGCCGACGCACGTGGTGAAAATGAGTATGGACTGAGCGCATCAGGTATTAACAGCGATTCACTCAATACCTCTGCCTACACGCGCCAGGGCGGACGATATGGCAACGGGAGCCTGACAGTCAGCGATGCCTGGGATCGTCAGGATCGGCGCCATACCCTGAGCAGCAGCGGCAATTACAACTCCACGCTTGCGCTGTCGCGCTCTGGTCTGTGGCTGGGCCGCTGGAGCGACGGACGTCCTGCTTCAGCCATCGCGGTTAACGTTGCCACACCGGAAGATTCCCAGGATCCGAGCATTGCCGTGTCGCTGGATAACGGCGGCAGTGCAGACATTCCAGGCAATAGCCGCGCCCTCTTCGCCGTGCCGGGCTATCAGCAGACTACGTTGACGATTAACGAATCGCTGGATGTCTCGCGGGGTGCCAGCAGTGAAATCACACAAGGTTCAGGCAGCAGAACGTTGTTTATGGTGCCTGGCAAACTGCTCCGCCGGGACGTGCAAACCACGGCAAGCTACACCTGGCTCGGCCAGTTAACTGACGAGCGACATTCGCCGTTTATCGGCGGCGTGCCACTGAACGTTAACGGCTGGAGCGACCTTGGCAACGGCGGGTTTAGCGCTCAAAGCGACGCTCTGCTGCATAACCTCTACCTGGTGCGTCAGCAGCAGTTTTATCAGTGCGAGCTGAACGTAAAGAGTATGCGCGACGTCGTGCGTTACGTCGGGTCGATCCCTTGCCGGGAATTAACCTTCTCTGCCCTGCCGGATACTGTCCAGCAACAGGCACAGCTGATGCTCGCCGGACGATCGGTACCAACGGGTCCAACTGCCATGAATGCAGACAACGTCACAAAAGGGAAATGATGTGAACAAGCACTTAATTATTTTACTTTTTTTAAGCCTGTGGGCGGGCCAGACCCAGGCAGCGGCCCCTGCCGGAAGAAACACCAGCGTCGATATCAGCTTCGATCGCATGGCCCCCCCCGCGCGCTTTGATATCTGGGTTCATGAACCGAGCGGCTATGATGTCGCCGATCCGCAAAAGTGGGGACGCAATACTCTGACGTGTCTGTCCCGTACCGACTCCGCAGTTGGCGCCTGCATGACCGCCCCGGCCTGGTTCACGGCGAACCCGGGGACACCTTATGCCATCAATTTACGTTTTACGCATGCCCTTACCAGCAAAACGGTGGATCTTAAGGTCTATGGCGACCACTACATGTTTTTCAATAATAAAGTCTTTACCTATCCCAGTTTTATCACGGGAGGGACAGAGATTGTTGCAAACTGGACCAGAGAACCCTACTTCGATTTCTATATCGTGAAAAGCGAACTGGAAAAGCTCGCTCTGCCGGGTATCTGGACCGCAACGCTGAGGCAGAACCTGCGTCAATGGGATAGTGGCAACTGCGGCGGGAACTTCGCTGACCCCAATACCGGATGTCCAGGCTATCGCGCCATTGCTAGCTGGCAGGCCACGATGCGCATTGAGGTTGTCGATCCGGGTAATCAGCAGATTTATCTGCCGGCATTTCCGCACTCAACGCCTATCGTTAACCTCAACCTGACCAACTTCCCGGGGCGGCCGGGTGGCAGTGAAATCCAGGGCGAAAACACGCTGGATATGTGCCTGTACGACGGCAAAAACAGTACCAGCACCCGCACTTATCTTCGGTTTGAGGACGACGGACTCCCCTCAACGGACCGTGCGGAAGAGGCATTTTCAATCCGGCGGCGTGGCGGAAGTCAGACCGATGCGCGGGATCGTCTCGACTATCAGGTTTTCGTCACTAATCCCGTCACGGGCGCAACCGAAACCGTCGCCAACGGTAAAACCCTGGTATGGCAAGGCACCAACGATCCGCAGCATCTGCGTCAGGTCGTCCTGCCCGGCGGACGTGAGAGCGTACTGTGCGTACCTGCCCCTATTGTTTTGAAAACCCCTGCGTTTGCAGCCAGCAGTAAAAACGCCGGGGATTACACCGGCACGCTACGCATCATCTACACACCCAGTACGTTATAAAGAGGCCGCCGTGAATTACGTCATTCTTGATAATAATCGTTTTTATGCCGAAGGGTTGCGCTACGCCCTTCTGCGCCGTAACGCTCACACTCAAGTTGAGAGCGGCGCGTTACAGTGGCGCCCTTCGCTGTTGGCCTGCGACACCCTCGTTGTGCGTTGCCGCTTTTCCGTCGCGAGGACGCATCTGGCGCTGGTCGACATTCTGCTTCAACTGGAGGCCAGGCGCTGGGCGGGAACGGTTTATCTGGTGTGCAATGAAAAAGGTTGGGCACTGGCCACGCATTTACGAAAGCGTTTTGCCACGCTGACCTTACATATCATTGATGACAGAATTGCCGTCGTGGATGCGGCGTATCTGCTTGCTAAAGAGCCCCGCCGGGTACGCAGTCTGAATTGCTGCCTGACTGGCATGGAGTTCAATGTTCTCGACAGGCTGGTTAACGGTCAATCGGTAAAACATGTTGCGCATATGACGCAGATTAGCGAAAAACAGGTTTCGACGTATAAATGCAACGCGCTGAAGAAGCTTAATGCCAACAATCTGCTACAGCTTCTTCTGTAGGTCGAGGTTTCTCACGCCGCCCCTTATTTGCTAAACTAAGGGCGGTTTTTACTTTATCGACAGAGCACTATGTTCATTTTTGCAGGCCATGAAATTGAGACCGATAGCGAAGGCTATCTGAAAGACACCACGCAATGGAGCGAGCCGCTGGCGGAGAAAATCGCCGAAAACGAAGGTATCGTTCTCTCCCCCGAACACTGGGAAGTGGTGCGTTTCGTTCGCGAGTTTTATCTGGAGTTTAATACCTCCCCCGCAATCCGCATGCTGGTAAAAGCGATGGCCAACAAGTTTGGCGAAGAAAAAGGCAACAGCCGTTATCTCTATCGCCTGTTTCCGAAAGGCCCAGCTAAGCAGGCAACTAAAATTGCCGGCCTGCCGAAACCGGTGAAATGTATTTAATAGCGGATACTAAATCCCTTTAGCTCGTCGCCAGGGCGGTGCGGTTCGCTGAGAACCCGATCAACCCTGGCGCTGCGCGGTCCCCCGGCTTTCAACCACTTCATCAGTTGTTCCACCCGCTCGCTTTCACCACAGGCGACAACTTCTACGCTGCCGTCATCCATATTCTTCGCATAGCCGGTCAACCCCAGCCGTTGCGCTTCATGCTGGGTGGTGTAGCGAAATCCTACCCCCTGAACCCGGCCATAGACCCAGGCGATGATGCAGACTTTCGACATTGCGGTTCTCCTTATCAACATAAATGAAAGAACAGGTACCGATGGACAGATGACCGGCAATCTCCTGATCTGTCCATAGATTAGCAGGGGATAACAGAATAAGTTGTCGCACCTGTTCAGTGAGATTAAACCGTCGCTCGATAAGCAGAGGTCCCGCCATACCATCATGCAGTAGCGCCAGACGCTGATGATTGACCTCATCATCTGTGCTACTCTACGCGCCATTTTATTTTAATGGTTTCAGGTTGGTACTTTCATCCAACCCGCGTCACTGTTTGTGAGAGGTTGCTCCGCATGACTGAATCTACAATTCCACATTATCCTCGTTTAGTGTTAGCCAAGGGGCGCGAAAAATCATTACTTCGCCGCCATCCATGGGTATTTTCCGGTGCTGTCGCACGTATGGAAGGTAAAGCCAACCTCGGTGAAACCGTTGATATTGTTGACCACCAGGGGAAATGGATAGCGCGCGGTGCGTTCTCTCCGGCGTCGCAGATCCGTGCGCGCGTCTGGACCTTCGATAAGTCTGAATCCATCGACATTGATTTCTTTACCCGTCGTCTGCAGAAGGCGCTGACATGGCGTGACTGGCTGGCGAAAAAGGACGGTCTGGACAGCTACCGTCTGATCGCCGGAGAATCCGACGGCCTGCCGGGTGTCACTATTGACCGCTTCGGCAACTTCCTGGTATTGCAGTTGCTCAGCGCGGGGGCTGAATACCAACGCGCCGCGCTGATTAGTGCTCTGCAAATTGTTTTCCCGGACTGCGCTATTTATGACCGTAGCGATGTGGCCGTGCGTAAAAAAGAAGGTATGGCGCTGACCCAAGGGCCCGTCACGGGCGAACTGCCGCCTGCTCTGCTGCCTATCGAAGAACACGGGATGAAGCTGCTGGTTGATATTCAGCACGGTCACAAAACCGGCTATTACCTCGATCAACGCGATAGCCGCCTGGCAACGCGTCGTTATGTGGAAAACCAGCGTGTCCTGAACTGTTTCTCCTATACCGGCGGCTTTGCGGTCTCCGCATTAATGGGCGGATGCCGTCAGGTGGTCAGCGTCGACACCTCTCAGGAAGCACTCGATATTGCCCGCCAGAACGTGGAACTGAACAAGCTGGATCTGAGTAAAGCCGAGTTCGTGCGAGATGATGTGTTCAAACTGCTGCGCGCCTATCGCGATCGCGGTGAGAAATTTGATGTCATCGTGATGGATCCGCCGAAATTTGTCGAAAACAAAAGCCAGTTGATGGGCGCATGCCGCGGTTATAAGGACATCAATATGCTGGCTATTCAGTTGCTGAACCCCGGCGGCGTACTGCTGACATTTTCCTGCTCCGGGCTGATGACGACCGATTTATTTCAGAAAATCATCGCTGATGCCGCAATAGATGCTGGTCGTGATGTACAATTTATAGAGCAGTTCCGTCAGGCCGCCGATCATCCGGTGATCGCTACCTACCCGGAAGGGCTGTATCTGAAAGGGTTTGCCTGTCGCATCATGTAACTTGAAAAGTGGAATATTACCCTTACATAGAGGGTATCTATTTCCCGGGAGGTGACTATGATTGCCAGCAAATTCGGTATCGGCCAGCAGGTCCGCCATTCCCTGTTAGGTTACCTCGGAGTGGTCGTGGATATCGACCCGGAATATTCGCTTGATGAGCCGTCAGCCGATGAGTTGGCGGTTAACAGCGAACTTCGCGCCGCTCCCTGGTATCACGTGGTGATGGAAGACGATAATGGTCTGCCAGTGCATACGTATCTGGCCGAAGCGCAACTGAGTAGCGAGCTACAGGAAGAACATCCGGAGCAACCGTCAATGGATGAACTGGCGCGCACAATCCGTAAACAGCTTCAGGCTCCACGCCTGCGTAATTGATAATAACACAGGCCCGATGGCGCTTCGCTTATCGGGCCTGTGCGTTTCATCCGGCGACAGTCAAACTTTACTTCGCCAGTCCCAGTCGCGGGATCTCAATCGCCGGGCAACGATCCATCACCACCGTCAGCCCCGCATCACGCGCCAGCACGGCCGCCTGCTCGTTAATTACGCCAAGCTGCATCCATAGCGTCTTCGCGCCAATGGCGATAGCCTCCTGAGCGACGCCCCACGCCGCTTCAGAATTACGAAAGACATCGACCATATCCACTTTCTCTGGCACATCCGCCAGCGTTGCATAGCCCTGCTGCCCCAGCAGCATTTTTCCGGCAACCTTCGGTGAAACGGGAATAACGTGATAGCCCTGGTCGAGTAAATACTTCATCACGCGATAGCTTGGGCGATCGGGTTTATCGCTTGCGCCAACCAGTGCAATCGTGCGGGTAGATGTCAAAATGCCAGCAATATCGGTCTCTTTCATCGTTTTCCTCCAGGCTGTTTAACAAAGTGTACGACAAACCTGCCCCCGCAACCATTCATCCCATACTGGCGTATGAGAGCTAAACTCAAAAATATGTCTATATGTTAGTAAACGTGATTATCGAAAAATTTAGATACATGTTTGCAGCTATTTTCTGGACAGGAGAAACCTATGAAAGCCGGCATTGTGACAGCCTTAATTGCCCTGTGTTTGCCGGTAACCGTTTTTGCTACCTCATTACGCCTGTCTAATGATATTGACCTTTTGGTGCTGGACGGAAAAAAAGTTTCCAGCTCATTACTGCGTGGCGCCGACAGTATCGAGCTGGAAAATGGTCGCCACCAGCTCGTATTTCGCGTAGAAAAAACCATTCGCTTGTCCAGCCACGAAGAACGTCTGTATATTTCGCCTCCGCTGGTCATCAGCTTTGATACCCAACTCGTCAGCCAGGTTAATTTTCACCTCCCGCGTCTGAACAATGAGCGGGACACAGCGCATTTTGATGACGCTCCACGCGTGGAATTGCTGGATGGGGACTCCATGCCTATCCCCGTCAAGCTGGATATTCTGTCAATCACATCCACAGCGAAAATCGTGAATTATGAAATGGAAACTGAACGCTATAACAAAGCGGCTAAACATGCGTCATTACCGCAGTTTGCTACGATGATGGCTGATGACAGCTCGCTGCTTTCCGGGGTATCTGAACTGGATCGCGTGCCGCCTCAGTCGCAAACGCTGACCGAACAGCGCTTAAAATATTGGTACCAGCAGGCCGACGCACAAACGCGAAGTAACTTTTTGCAATGGGCTCAGAAACAGCCTCCTTCATGACATTTATGTTCGCATACGCATTTTTTTTGTCTTTCTCTTGCAGCGTCAAGAGCTTCCAGTACTCTGTAACCAGGTTAACTTGGGAGCTGTACTATGGAATTAACAACTCGCACATTGCCAGCGCGTAAACATATTGCGCTGGTTGCACACGATCACTGTAAAAAGATGTTGATGAGCTGGGTGGAACGCCACCAGCCGTTGCTGGAAAAGCACGTTCTGTACGCCACAGGAACAACGGGAAACTTAATCCAACGCGCGACGGGAATGGACGTCAACGCCATGCTGAGCGGTCCGATGGGGGGTGACCAGCAGGTGGGCGCGCTGATTTCAGAAGGGAAAATTGATGTGCTGATTTTCTTCTGGGACCCGCTGAACGCCGTACCTCACGATCCTGATGTCAAAGCCCTGCTGCGTCTGGCGACGGTATGGAACATTCCGGTTGCCACCAACGTGTCGACCGCCGATTTTATTATCCAGTCGCCAAACTTCAACGATGCAACGGACATCTTGATCCCAGATTACGCCCGCTATCTGGCAGAGCGCCTCAAATAAACGCCGGGCAGGCGGCAATTGCCGCCTGCTATTCAGGGTTTTCTTGCTACCGTAACATCCAGTTGTTTAAGCTCATCAACAAAGCACGACGGTGTTTCTTTATTAAACAGCAGCCATACCCGATGCCGTGCCCGCGTTAGCGCCACATACAGCAAGCGTCTCTCTTCAGCATCCGGGAAATCCTCCACCGCCGGAAGCAACGCCTCTTCCATAATCGACTCGCGGGCCGGGGCGGGAAAACCGTCATTCCCATCATGAAGCCCCACAACAATAACGTAATCTGCCTGCTGTCCCTTACTGGCATGGATAGTCATGAAATCCAGCTGTAGCTTAGGCCAACGGGTGGCTGCTTTCTCCAGACTGGCAGGTTTCAGATGATGGTATCGCGCCAGCACCAGAATTCTCTCTTCTGCCTTCACAAATCCCGACAGCTTATCCAGTAGCAGATCCAGCTGGCTTTCATCGAGCAACGTGACGGCTTTTTTATCGCCTGCCATCAGACTGTTGAGCGGTTTCGTAAGCTGATGAGGGTTTTGCTGGATAAACTGGTTTGCGACTTCACCAATGCGGCTATTAAAACGGTAAGTCGTATCCAGATTACAACGGTCGCCCTCGCCGAAGTTTTGCTGGAATGCGGTGGTCAACGAAAGCTGTGCTCCGCTAAACCGGTAAATTGCCTGCCAGTCATCCCCTACGGCGAACAGTGTAGTCTGTGAGTTTTGCTTGCGCAGTGCGGCTAACAGGGCGGCTCGCTGAGGAGAAATGTCCTGAAATTCGTCGACCAGAATGTGTTTCCACGGACTGATAAACCGGCCTTTTTCCAGAATGACAATGGCCTGATGAATCAACCCGGAAAAATCGACGGCATTCTCATCCTTCAGGGCGCCCTTCCAGGCCTTGAGCAGGGGAGACATCAGCTTAATGCGTTTACTGAAAAGATCGCGAATCTCCTCCGGAGCATTGGCGATCATCTCCGCCTGCGCTCCGCCATGCATACGCATCAGGCTAACCCAACGATCCAGCCGGGAAGCCAGCCGGCGCTGTAATTTTTCGTCATCCCAGAAGTTACCTTCGGGTACAGACCACTGCATCTCTTCTTCTAACCATTGCCGCCAGCCTTTGGCCTGTGCCTTTTTCTCACTGCACTGCTGACGCCAGGTCGTGATAAAAAGTTTGCTGCGCGCGGCAACATCATTTTCCAGCTTGCTAACCGTCGGGACTTTTTTGCTCCCCTGCGAAATAATGTGCAACGCCAGTGAATGAAACGTCCTCGCGGTGACTTCTTCCGTATGCAGACGTTCACGGATGCGATCGTCCATCTCCTGGGCCGCTTTGCGTCCAAACGCCAGCAGCAGGATTTGTTCGGCCGCCGCTTCCCCTCGCGCAAGTAGCCAGCCCGCACGGGCGACCAATACGGATGTTTTGCCGCTTCCGGCCCCCGCAAGAACCAGTAATGATTGTTCCCCGTTCACCACCGCCCGCGCCTGGGCCGGATTCAGCGGCGAGGACTCAATTTGCTGGAAAAAATCGGCATGTTCTTCCAGCATGGCATCGGTATACGCCTGGTTGTGCTGTAAGCGACAAGCTTCAATGTCCTTCAACCATGCCTGACATTGACGTAACGCCTCACGGCAATTTTCAAATTCTTCCAGCCGGTTGATCGGGAGCGGCAATGCGGCAAAGGCGCGGCGGATCTGCTGCTGTAGTCCTGACGTCTGTTCGCGCGTCAGCCATTTATTCTCACTGGTGCGGGTGGCGATCGCCTCCAACTGCTGCTGTAAAACTCCCGCAGCGACGTCGCTCATTTCCTGACTCCACTGCTGCCAGAGCGAATTCAAATGGTGATGGAAGCGCTGGGTTTCAGCCCATTCAGTGCCGTGAAGACGAACCACCTTATCATCCGGGAGCACAAACTCCAGCTCACCCCATACCAGGCCGCGTTTACAATGAATAGCCAGTAACTGATTGAAGGGAATAAGATACTCGTGACGATCGCCGGAAACCTTAATCCCGGCATTGAGAATAACGGCCCGATCGTAAGGGTGTTGTGCCAGACGTTTTCCAAGAGAAGTTGCTTTCAGTTCCATAAGACTCAAGCGGATCCACACGAAGAGGTTTGCTTATCAGTGTAACCGCCAGAGAAAACGTGCTCCAGCCCAAAAAAACGTTACAATTGCCGAATTCACAGAAAACCAGAGTTAACCGAGGGTTTATGCGTACTGTTCTGAATATTTTAAATTTTGTGCTCGGGGGATTCGCCACCACCTTAGCCTGGTTACTGGCTACGCTGGTCAGTATTGTGCTGATTTTTACTCTCCCCCTGACCCGCTCATGCTGGGAAATTACCCGACTCTCGCTGTTTCCCTACGGTAACGAAGCGATTCATGTCGATGAGCTTAATCCAGCGGGCAAAAACGTCCTGTTGAATACCGGAGGCACCGTGCTCAATATTTTCTGGCTGATTTTCTTCGGCTGGTGGTTGTGCCTGATGCACATTGTCTCCGGTATTGCCCAGTGCATTACGATTATTGGTATCCCGGTTGGCATTGCGAATTTCAAAATCGCGGCGATTGCACTGTGGCCGGTGGGGCGCCGGGTTGTGTCAGTTGAAGTTGCTCGCGCAGCGCGTGAAGCCAACGCGCGTCGTCGCTTCGAATAATCAGGACCGATGGCCTTTATGTTAAGTCCTCTGCTCAAACGCTATACCTGGAACAGCACCTGGCTGTACTACGTGCGGATTTTTATCGCGCTTTGCGGCACAACAGCGCTGCCCTGGTGGCTGGGTGACGTTAAGCTGACCATCCCGCTCACGCTGGGTATGGTCGCAGCCGCGCTTACTGACCTGGACGATCGTCTTGCAGGTCGCCTGCGCAATTTGATCATCACGCTGGTGTGCTTTTTCATTGCCTCGGCCTCGGTCGAACTGCTCTTCCCATGGCCATGGCTGTTTGCCCTTGGGTTAACGCTCTCCACCAGCGGCTTTATACTGCTGGGGGGATTAGGGCAGCGCTATGCAACCATCGCCTTTGGCGCGTTGCTGATCGCCATTTACACGATGCTCGGCACCTCGCTTTACGATCAGTGGTATCAGCAGCCAATCCTGCTGCTCGCGGGCGCCATTTGGTACAACCTGTTAACCCTGACCGGACATCTTCTGTTCCCTATTCGCCCGTTGCAGGACAATCTGGCGCGTAGCTATGAACAGTTAGCGCACTATCTGGAACTGAAATCGCGTCTTTTTGATCCCGACATAGAAGATGAAAGCCAGGCGCCGTTGTATGATCTAGCTCTTGCGAATGGGCAACTGATGGCGACTCTAAACCAGACAAAGGTGTCACTGCTGACCCGCCTGCGCGGCGACCGCGGACAGCGAGGAACACGTCGCACGCTACATTACTATTTTGTGGCGCAGGATATTCACGAACGCGCAAGCTCCTCGCATATTCAATATCAAACGCTGCGCGACCATTTCCGCCACAGCGACGTGATGTTCCGCTTCCAGCGCCTGATGTCGATGCAGGGGCAAGCGTGTTCGCAACTGTCTCGCTGTATTTTATTACGCACGCCTTATCAGCACGATCCGCACTTTGAGCGCGTCTTCACCCATATTGATGCTGCACTTGAGCGCATGCGCGCGAGTGGTGAGCCTGCCGATCTGCTCAACACGTTAGGATTTTTGCTGTCAAACCTGCGGGCCATTGATGCCCAGTTGGCTACCATTGAGTCCGAACAGGCTCAGGTACTTTCGCGCAATGAGTCTGAAAATCAGCTTGCCGATGACAGCCCGCATGGGTTCAGTGATATCTGGTTGCGTCTGAGCCGTAATTTCACGCCTGAATCCGCCCTGTTTCGTCATGCTGTTCGCATGTCGCTGGTGCTATGCGTCGGCTATGCCATTATCCAGATAACCGGAATGAACCACGGGTACTGGATCCTGTTGACCAGTCTGTTTGTCTGCCAGCCAAACTACAACGCCACCCGACATCGTCTGGCACTAAGGATAATCGGCACATTAGTCGGGATCGCCATTGGGTTACCGATCCTGTGGTTTGTACCTTCTCTCGAAGGGCAATTGATCCTTCTGGTGATCACCGGCGTGTTATTTTTTGCCTTTCGTAACGTCCAGTACGCGCATGCCACCATGTTTATCACGCTGCTGGTGCTACTGTGCTTTAACCTGCTCGGTGAAGGTTTTGAAGTTGCACTTCCGCGCGTCATCGATACGTTGATCGGCTGTGCCATCGCCTGGGCTGCTGTCAGCTTTATCTGGCCAGACTGGCGTTTTCGGAATCTGCCGCGAGTGATTGAACGGGCCACTGACGCTAACTGTCGTTATCTTGATGCTATTCTCGAACAATATCATCAGGGGCGTGATAATCGTCTGGCATACCGTATCGCCCGCCGTGACGCGCACAATCGTGATGCGGAACTTGCTTCGGTGGTGTCGAACATGTCGAGTGAACCGGATGTCACGGCCCAAACACGCGAAACGGCGTTCCGCTTGCTGTGTCTTAACCATACGTTTACCAGCTATATTTCCGCCCTCGGCGCACATCGCGAGCAGTTAACCAATCCTGACGTCCTGGCATTGCTGGATGATGCCGTCTGCTATGTAGATGATGCGCTTCACCATCAACCTGCTGATGAGCAGCGCGTATACCAGGCACTGGAAGATCTGAAGCAGCGAATTCAGCATCTCGAGCCACGTCCGGACAGTAAAGAGCCGCTGGTCGTACAGCAAGTTGGGTTACTGATTGCCCTGCTCCCAGAGATTCGGCGATTACAGCAACAAATTGCTGTGCTGCCATCTAATACCCCGGTTCCGGCGTAAGAGAACTCACCCACTCCACCAGCTCCTGGCGACGCGTCGCCGGGAGCGCGGCTTCATGCACCCCGTCAACCGCCCCTTCAAGGGCATAGAGTATTTTTACCGTTAAGGCAGGGTTATTTTGCCGAAGTTTCAACCAGCACATCTGAGCTCCCAGCGATCGCAATGTCCCCTCATCCTTAATTCCTGCTTCATTTAGCAAGGTCTCGAGATGAAACGTCATATTCGGTAATTCCCGCAGGCGATGTTGTGCAAAGCGACTCTGTTTTTCCTTAACGGCTGCATCGAGTGAAAATTGTGATAGCGATACTAACTGCTGCTGGTTCTGCCACAGGGTATCGTTCACCTGGTAATAATTGAGTACAACCGGACGTCCGCGCTTGATAAATGTTAGCCAGACAGGAGAATTTTTTACACAGTACTGGGCGCTCTGCTCACAGGCGCGAAGATATAACTCACCGCTGGCAACCATGGCAAAGACCGTATCACCAACCGTCAGACTATAGCTGCCAAACAGTGAGCGGTAGTGAATTGTTCCCAGAGAAGCCAGATATTCTTGTGATTTATAGATTCTTGCATAAGACTTTTCTTTCATAAAAATCCTTTTAAATCATAACGTAAGCAAATAATTTGCAGTAGCAGATCCGTTAATGACGAAAATAGGCAACTTATGCGTATGGGGCAAGATGAATTTTATTTTTCCCGTGATGATGACTAAAAATTGCGAACCTGTTTCCGAAAATAAGGTTGATCTTTATTGATGGTGGGGTTACTGTATATCCATACAGTAACTCACAGGGCTGGATTGATTATGTACACTTCAGGTTATGCAAATCGTTCTTCGTCGTTCTCTTCCGCATCGAGCAGCATTGCGCGCGTTTCAGCAGAGAACGCTACCGCTGGGCTTATCAGTGAAGTGGTCTATCGCGAGGACCAGCCCATGATGACGCAGCTCCTGCTGCTTCCCCTGCTGCAACAGTTAGGGCAACAATCACGCTGGCAGCTGTGGCTGACGCCTCAGCAAAAATTAAGCCGTGAGTGGGTGCAGTCGGCCGGGCTTCCATTGACCAAAGTCATGCAAATCAGCCAGCTCTCCCCCTGCAATACGCTGGAATCGATGGTTCGTGCGCTGCGCACGGGTAACTACAGCGTCGTCATCGGCTGGTTGACAGAAGAATTAACCGAAGATGAACATGCCGAGCTGGTAAAAGCGGCAGATGAAGGTAATGCGATGGGATTTATCATGCGTCCTGTTCGCGCTCAGACACTTGCGGGGAGACAGCATTCCGGGCTAAAAATTCACTCGAATTTGTATCATTGAGTAAAATTAGGAATTATCCTGGAATTTTTTTTCATGTTTTAATTTGCCATTGAGCTGTAACGCGTTTTCCGGCTGAAGGCCTGTCTGAAGCGGTTTTCAGGAAATCCTCAGTACATTTATTCATCTATAAATGTTAAATAATGTGTACACAAGCCTTTTTTTTTCATATGCCTGACGGACTTCACACTTGTAAGTTTTCAACTACGTTGTAGACTTTACATCGCCAGGGGTGCTCGGCATAAGCCGCAGATATCGGTAGAGTAACTATTGAACTGGTCCCCGGGTGAAGGATTTAACCGTGTTATCTCTCTTCGGAGATATTCATGGCGAATTTTGGATGATAACGAGGCGCAAAAAATGAAAAAGACAGCTATCGCAATTGCAGTGGCACTGGCTGGTTTCGCTACCGTGGCGCAGGCCGCTCCGAAAGATAACACCTGGTACACTGGTGCTAAACTGGGCTGGTCTCAGTACCATGATATTGGTAACAACCAGATCAACAACGCTGGTCCTACCCACGAAAGCCAACTGGGTGCTGGTGCGTTCGGTGGTTATCAGGTTAACCCGTACGTTGGTTTCGAAATGGGTTACGACTGGTTAGGTCGTATGCCGTACAAAGGCGCCACCGATGCTACCCACAATAATGGCGCTTTCAAAGCTCAGGGCGTTCAGCTGACCGCTAAACTGGGTTACCCAATCACTGACGATCTGGACGTTTATACCCGTCTGGGTGGTATGGTTTGGCGTGCAGACGCTAAAAACAACCAAGGCTTCAAAGACCACGACACTGGTGTTTCCCCAGTATTCGCAGGTGGCGTAGAGTATGCAATTACTCCTGAAATCGCTACCCGTCTGGAATACCAGTGGACCAACAACATCGGTGACGCGAACACCGTTGGCGGTCGTCCGGATAACGGTCTGTTGAGCGTTGGTGTTTCCTACCGTTTCGGTCAGCAGGAAGAAGCAGCTCCAGTAGTTGTTGCTCCGGCTCCGGCTCCAGAAGTACAGACCAAACACTTCACTCTGAAGTCTGACGTTCTGTTCAACTTCAACAAAGCAACTCTGAAACCAGAAGGCCAGCAGGCTCTGGATCAGATGTACAGCCAGCTGAGCAACCTGGATCCGAAAGACGGTTCCGTAGTGGTTCTGGGCTTCACTGACCGCATCGGTTCTGACGCTTACAACCAGGGTCTGTCCGAGAAACGTGCTCAGTCCGTTGTTGATTACCTGATCTCTAAAGGTATTCCTTCTGACAAAATCTCTGCACGTGGCATGGGCGAATCCAACCCGGTTACTGGCAACACCTGTGACAACGTGAAAGCTCGCGCTGCACTGATCGACTGCCTGGCTCCGGATCGTCGTGTTGAGATCGAAGTTAAAGGTATCAAAGACGTTGTAACTCAGCCTCAGGCTTAAGTTATCGTCTTATAAAAAAACCCCGCTTTGCGGGGTTTTTTTTCACTTTTTATCAATCAAAGCACGCCTGTACACAACACATTTAGCCATTCTGTGGTTATTCTTTTCCCAGCAGCGCCTGTAAATCCTGCTTCAATGTCGACATTTTATTCGCGTACTTCTCTTTATGCTCTGCGTCTTCAATCAGTTGCACAATAGTTTCAGAAAGCGTTTTGCCGCGCCGCTGCGCAAGCCCCGCTAAGCGCTGCCAGACCATAAATTCCAGATCGATAGATTTCTTTCGCGTATGCTGATGCTCCGCGTTAAAGTGCCGCTTACGCCTCGCTCGTATGGTTTGTTTCATACGATTTAGCAGCGCAGAGTTCATGTGTTCTTCAATCCAGGTATTGACCCGAACCGGTTCATTTTCGAGGGTTAGCAACAAATCAACGGCTTCTTCGGCAGCGCTGGCCTCTACGTAACGGGTGATTAACTCCCCCTCACGATGCTTCTTCACCAGATACTTCCATTTCCAGCCGCTTTCAAGGTTTTCAAGTTGTTGATATTTCATTGCGATCTCAATGTTACCGTGTAACTCTTATCAGAATATCAGCTTTTTCGGCATCTGAAGAAAAGAATATCCAGCCTGTGAACTGTCGCGCGTCATCGCATTCGTTTCACAGCGCTTTCCACGTGTGCAGTGATGATGGTTACGGTATAATCTCGTTTTTTACAACAGACTAAAAAACATCAACTTTGACCATTACGAAACTTGCATGGCGTGATCTGGTTCCTGACACCGATAGTTATCAGGAAGTATTTGCACAGCCGCACGTCACTGACGACACCGATACCTTACTTAGTGATACTCAGCCACGTTTACAATTTGCGCTGGAGCAGCTTCTTCAGCACTGGACGACGTCTTCGTTCATGCTGGTAAAAGCGCCGGAGGAGCTTGAGTACATCAACCTTATTGCACAGGCCGCGCGGCCTCTGCACTCGGATGCCGGAAGTCTCACCGGAGGTCATTATGATATCTCCGGTCACACTATCCGCTATCGTGCAGCTGAGACAGCAGAAGACAATTTTGCGACATTAACCCAGGTAGTCTGCGCTGACTGGGTTGAAGCCGAACAACTGTTTGGCTGTCTGCGTCAGTTCAACGGCGAAATTACCCTACAGCCAGGCCTTGTGCATCAGGCCAACGGTGGTGTGCTGGTTATTTCGTTGCGCACGCTACTGGCCCAACCGCTGCTGTGGATGCGCCTGAAAGCCATTGTCAGCCACGAGCGTTTTGACTGGGTAGCTTTTGATGAGTCTCGCCCGCTGCCCGTCTCCGTTCCACCTATGCCGCTTAAACTCAAAGTGGTATTAGTCGGTGAACGTGAATCACTGGCAGACTTCCAGGACATGGAGCCGGAGCTGGCTGAGCAGGCTATTTATAGCGAGTTTGAAGATAATCTGCAGATAGTGGATGCCGAAACCATGACGCAATGGTGTCAGTGGGTAACACATACCGCTACGCGCAACAATTTGCCCTACCCGGCCCCTGATGCATGGCAAGTGCTGATCCGTGAAGCCGTTCGTTATACCGGCGAACAGGATACATTGCCGCTTAACCCGCTGTGGATCACCCGTCAGTTCAAAGAAGTGGCCCCGTTATGCGAGGGCGAAACCTGCAACGCTGAGCAGTTCAGCCTGATGCTAACCCAGCGTGAATGGCGGGAAGGTTTCCTCGCCGAACGAATGCAGGATGAGATCCTGCAGGAACAGATCCTGATCGAGACGGAAGGCGAGCGTATTGGCCAAATCAACGCCCTGTCGGTGATTGAATTTCCTGGCCACCCCCGCGCGTTTGGTGAGCCTTCTCGTATCAGCTGTGTGGTTCATATTGGCGACGGCGAATTTACGGATATTGAGCGCAAAGCCGAGCTTGGCGGAAATATTCATGCGAAGGGTATGATGATTATGCAGGCGTTCCTGATGTCGGAACTCCAGCTTGAACAGCAAATCCCCTTCTCTGCCTCGCTGACCTTTGAGCAATCCTATAGCGAAGTGGACGGCGACAGCGCGTCCATGGCAGAACTTTGCGCATTGATTAGCGCCCTCGCCGACGTTCCTGTTAATCAAAGCATCGCCATTACCGGTTCTGTCGATCAGTTTGGTCGGGCACAACCTGTTGGTGGTCTGAACGAGAAAATTGAAGGCTTCTTCGCCATCTGTCAGCAGCGTGAGCTGACAGGCACACAGGGCGTTATCATTCCTTCAGCGAATGTCAGACACCTGAGCCTGCAGCCTGCTCTGCTACAAGCCGTAGAAGAAGAAAAATTCACTATCTGGGCGGTGGACGACGTGACCGATGCGCTGCCACTGTTATTAAATCTGGTGTGGGATGGTGAAGGCCAGACAACGCTGATGCAAACTATCCAGGAGCGTATTGCTACGGCAACGCAGCAGGAAGGTCGTCACCGTTTTCCCTGGCCGCTACGTTGGCTGAACTGGATTATTCCGAACTGATCGGACTTGTTCAGCGTACACGTGTTAGCTATCCTGCGTGCTTCAATAAAATAAGGCTTACAGAGAACATGGTAGATAAACGCGAATCCTATACAAAAGAAGACCTTCTTGCCTCTGGTCGCGGTGAGCTGTTTGGCGCAAAAGGGCCACAACTGCCTGCACCAAGCATGCTGATGATGGACCGTGTCATCAAGATGACCGAAACCGGCGGCAACTTTGACAAAGGTTATGTTGAAGCTGAACTGGATATCAACCCGGACCTGTGGTTCTTCGGATGCCACTTTATCGGCGATCCGGTGATGCCGGGCTGCCTGGGTCTGGATGCCATGTGGCAGCTGGTTGGATTCTATCTCGGCTGGCTGGGCGGCGAAGGTAAAGGCCGCGCGCTGGGCGTAGGCGAAGTTAAATTCACCGGCCAGGTTCTGCCGACTGCGAAGAAAGTGACTTACCGCATTCACTTCAAACGCATCGTTAATCGTCGCCTGATCATGGGCCTGGCTGATGGTGAAGTGCTGGTTGATGGTCGTCTGATCTATACCGCAAACGATCTGAAAGTGGGTCTGTTCCAGGACACTTCCGCGTTCTAATCCCGGTCTGCGTAGCAGCCAGACATTAACGTTTATTCGTCTTGTCTGGTGGGCAAAAAGGCGAAACCTCCGCTCTGCGGAGGTTTCTTTTATCTAAAGAGACAGAATCAGGCCATTAAAACCCTATCCCCCATGGCTTCTCGCCAGCCTCCCAGCCAGTATGACCTCTGATTCAGCGTCTGATAGGGACACATTTCTTTTGATCGTCCGGCAATGCCGGCCTGATATCCACGTTGATGTGCCCGTTCCAGGCGATCTCGTTTTTGTCTCTTCATGCCTCGTTTCCCTCATCTTTTGGGTCTGGTGGAAAAGAAAACAGTGATTACTAAGTGTGCAATCACACTAAAACGAATACCCCTAAACATCAGGCTCGTCAATGCGCAAAATTCACGCCAGTGTCATATTTGTGAGCTACCCGCAAAATCATTTGTACAAAAATAGTCTGTCAGAACAGCTATCTCCACGGCTAAAAAAATAAAAAAAACCGCCCCGGGCAATGAACCAGGGCCGGCATAATTTACAATTATTTAAGCTTAAGGGATGCGTTTCAGCTCTTGAGCCATTGCCGTCGCTTCCTGGCTCCAGGCGTTGGCCAGAACCTTCACCATCTCATCGTAGCCGTCTTTAGTCTGTACAGCTTCGATGTGGAATGGACGCTTGATCAACTGCCCCTGGTGATTCAGCAGCCATTCACCGCTCACGATGACCTTACCATCGTACCGACCGTGGAAGCCGGTCACGGTGACGTTCAACGTGTCCTGAGTGCTTCCCAGCGGCTGCGAAGCGACAACCCAGCCAGGCAACTGCATACTGAGGTTCGTAACCAGGGTATTGCGCAATTGCTGATCTAAGGGGCTGGCCCAGAGATTATTATTCGCTATCACATATTGCACATCGCTGGTCTGGTAAACCACCCCATTACCCGCCAGATAGTCCGGGACCGCAATCTGTTCAACCCACAGCAGACGGTTACCCTGGTTAGCTGAGCTCTGTACGCCCCCTTGCGCGATAGGAAGCTGGTAATAGCTTTTATTTTCTCCGCTGGAGCTGCATGACGTCAGCCAGACCGCCATCATCGCCACTAGCCACTTTTTCATTGTTTCGCCCTCTTCGGCTCTGGATCTTTTTTGTCCTTCGCTTCAAATACCAGCGCATTGCTCTTATCGTTCAACGTTTTCAGTACCGGTTGAAGTTCTCGCAGCACCTGATCAAGACGCTGCATATCCGCCACCATCTTGTTGTAGGCGGCGGAACCCGGCTGGAAGCCCTGCATACTACGGTTCAGTTCACGCAGCGTATTCTGCATATCCGCCGGAAGATCCTGCATCGACTGACTGGACGTGATCTTATTCATGTTGTCCAGCGTGGTTTGCAGATGCTTCATCGTGCGCTGGCTTTCCGACAACGTATTGGTCGCCTGCTCAATCATCGGGTTCAACGGCAGATTGTTAATCTTATCCAGCGCTTCCATCAGTCGCTGCTGGATCTGCGCCAGACCACCGCTCACGGTCGGAATAATTTGATAACCATTAAATTCGCGCACACCGGTAATCGGCGGTTCTTTCGGGTAGAAGTCGAGATCGACATACAGAGCGCCAGTCACCAGGTTCCCGGTTTTCAGCGATGCCCGTAAGCCGCGTTTAAGCAATTCTGCCAGATGAGCGCCAACATCAGTATCTTCTCCCAGCTGTGCCTTCAGACGTTCTGGTTCGATACGTACCAGCACCGGAATGCGGTAATCATTGTTGAAGACCTGACGCATATTCGGTGAGAAGAAAGGTACTTTACTTACCGTACCCAAACGGATGCCACGGAATTCCAGTGGCGCGCCGGGCTGCAGGCCACGAATTGAATCTTTAAAGAACATCAGGTAATCAATATGATCGGTATACAGTGAATCCTGAATACTTTTTTGGTCGTCATAAAGATTAAACGCAGACTGTTGTGCGACCGGTTCGCCTTGTTCCAGCCCTTCTGGCACATCAAAACTTACGCCACCGCCAAACAGCGTGGAGAGAGATCCCATTTCCACGCGCATACCTGCCGAAGTAAGATCCACGGCGATCCCACTGTCCTTCCAGAAACGCACATTGCTGGTCACCAGACGATCGTTAGGCGCATTGATAAATAGCTGATAGCTAATCGTACGCTTTTGCGCATCAAATGTGCTGGTTTCAACCGAACCTACACGATAACCACGGAACAGTACTGGGTCGCCCGGGCTCAACTGACCAGCTTTTTTGCTGTCCAGAATCACACGGATCCCTTTCGCATCTGGCGGTGCCAGCGGCGGTGAATCCAGCAGTTGGTAATTTTCCAGCTTGCTGCCTTTATTGCCTGGCTGCAGTTCAATATAAGCCCCGGACAATAGCGTGCCGAGCCCACTGATACCTTCACGTCCAACCTGCGGCTTCACCACCCAAAAGACAGAATCTTTATGCAGCAGCTTTTCCATTCCGGAGTTAAGACGAGCTTTAATTTCCACATGGGTCAAATCATCAGTCAGGGTTGCGCTCTCGACGATGCCGACATCCACGCTGCGGCTCTTAATCGTCGTTTTGCCCCCTTCAATACCTTCAGCATTGGTGGTAATCAGCGTGACTTGTGGCCCCTGATGACTGTAATGATAAAACAGGACCCATGCGCCAATGAGGGCAGTGACTATAGGGAATATCCACACGGGCGACCAGTTTTTTACCTTTTGCACTTTGGCTTCCCCACTTTTAGATTCCATGCTGTCAGGACTCCTCATGATCTGGTTCACGGTCCCACGACAGACGGGGATCAAATGTCATCGCAGAAAACATTGTCATAATGACGACTAAAGCAAACATCAAAGCACCCATTGCAGGATAAATGTTCATTAACCCTCCCATGCGCACCAGCGCAGAGAGTACGGCAATTACAAAAACGTCGATCATTGACCAGCGACCGACAAATTCTACAACCTCGTAAATTAAATGCATTCGTTCACTGTCGCGTTTGCCGTGCCCTTTGGCATCCCAACACAGCCAGGCAATGGCGATCATTTTCAACGTCGGCACCATAATACTGGCGATAAAGATAATCGCAGCCACCGGGTAAGAGCCTTCGCTCCAGATTAAAACCACGCCCTCGAGTATCGTTGAAGGCAGCTTTGACCCGAGCAGATCGGTGATCATGATCGGCAGAATATTGGCAGGAAGATAAAGCATGATCGACGTAAACAGTAATGCCAATGTCCATTGCAGACTGTTTTTACGCCGCACATAACCTTTCGTCTGACAGCGTGGGCATACCAGCTCGTCTGCCGGAAGAATAGCGGTGCAGCAGGAACAGGAACGCAATCCTTGTCGGATGCCGGGCACACCAGGCTTTAATTCCTGCTTAATGGCTGGCATAGGGGCAATATCATCCCACAGCCAACGGCGATCCACACACTGGAAAGCCCGCAACTGGAGCATACAAAACATGCACCACGGGATGAAGCTGCTGCCCACGCCGATATCGCCGTAGGCCATCAGCTTAACAAAGCTCACCAGCACGCCCGCGAGGAAAATTTCTGCCATTCCCCAGCTTTTTAACTGAAACAAAATACGCGCCAGCCATGTTTTAAGCCGCTCAGGCATATGAACCCGATTCACCAACAGCAAAATGGTCAACAAGCAAAAAGCGGGAACCAACTGAACGAATAAGATAAAGAAGGTACCGAGGCTGGCGTAATCTTCCGAAAAGAGAACGCTGGGGATTTGCAGCAGCGTCACTTCGCTGCTCACCCCCGCAACATTCATATTCACAAAGGGAAAGAGGTTTGACAAAAGCAGCATAAATAATGCTGCTAACACATAGGCGGTAGGACGCTGCCGTGGCGCGTCCCACTCAACCGTTAACGTAGTGCCACATCGTGGACATGCCGCTTTCTGACCATGCTCAAGGCGAGGTAACGCCACCAGCATGTCACACTGCGAGCACAGAATATGCTTCGCGGCATGGTGATGTTCGCACATATGTGCTCCTTTAAATTATGCGCCGTTCTTCAAAGACTCAAGATACTCCCAGCGCTCAAAGGCTTGCTCAAGTTCTTGTTCAGCTTCGTTCAGATTAGCTAATACCTGTTGCGTTTGCTCATGCGGCTGACTGAAAAAAGCGGCGTCAGCTACCTGAGCTTGTAATGCTTCCAGTTTAGCTTCCAGTTCTTCAAGCAGCGCGGGGAGCAGCTCCAGTTCGCGCTGCAGTTTATAGCTTAGTTTGCTCGTGCTGCGTTTGACAATTTCTGCTTTAGGAGCAACGGTTTCCTCTGTTTTTTTCGCAACTGGCTGTTTAAACGCCACATACTGCGATTGCTGGCTGCGGGCATCATGATAACCGCCGACATAACGACCAATTTTACCGCCGCCTTCGAAGATCCAGCATTCGGTTACGGTATTATCCACAAACTGACGGTCGTGGCTCACCAGCAGCACGGTGCCCTGGTAGCTATCAATCAGCTCTTCAAGCAGTTCCAGCGTTTCGACGTCCAGATCGTTCGTTGGTTCATCGAGAATCAAAAGATTACTGGGTTTGAGAAAAAGACGCGCCAGCAGTAGGCGATTGCGTTCCCCACCAGAGAGCGCACGTACTGGCGTCATCGCCCGTTTCGGATGGAACAGGAAATCCTGGAGATAGCCCAGCACATGGCGAGGTTTACCGTTAACCAGCACCTCTTGCTTACCCTCAGCAAGGTTGTCCATCACGGTTTTATCCGGATCCAGTTCGGCGCGGTGCTGATCGAAATACGCCACTTCCAGCTTCGTGCCGACGTGAATGCGTCCGCTGTCAGCCTGAAGCTGACCTAACATCAGCTTCAGCAGCGTTGTTTTACCGCAGCCGTTAGGTCCAATTAGCGCAATCTTGTCGCTACGTTGCACCTGCGCGGAGAAATCTTTTACCAGTTGCTTTCCATCAACCTGGTAATCAACATTCTCCATTTCGAAGACAATCTTGCCAGAGCGGCTCGCCTCTTCGACCTGCATCTTCGCCGTGCCCATCACTTCGCGACGTTCGCCACGCTCGCGACGCATGGCTTTCAGCGCCCGCACGCGGCCTTCATTACGGGTACGACGCGCTTTGATGCCCTGACGGATCCACACTTCTTCCTGCGCCAGCTTGCGATCAAATTCCGCGTTTTGGAGATCTTCCACCCGCAGCGCTTCTTCTTTATCCAGCAGATACTGATCGTAGTTCCCCGGATAGGTCACCAGCTTGCCGCGGTCGAGATCGACAATACGCGTCGCCATATTGCGAATAAATGAACGGTCGTGGGAAATGAAAATAATTGTCCCATTGAAGGATTTCAGGAACCCTTCCAGCCAGTCGATAGTTTCAATATCCAGGTGGTTAGTTGGTTCATCCAGCAGCAGTACGCGCGGGTTGCTCACTAACGCGCGGCCCAGCGCCGCCTTACGCAGCCAGCCGCCCGAAAGCGAAGAAAGCGCGGCGTTAGGATCCAGTCCCAGTTGTGCCAGCACTTCATTAATGCGGCTTTCGAGCTGCCACAGATTATGGTGATCGAGCATTTCCTGAACCCGCGCCATTTCATTCAGGTTTCTGTCGCTGGGATCGGTCATCACCAGGCGCGAAATATCGTGATAACGCTTCAGATATTCAGCCTGTTCCTCAATACCTTCGGCAACGAAGTCATAGACGCTGCCCTCAACATTACGCGGCGGATCCTGCTGCAGACGCGCCACAACCAGGTCCTGCTCATAAATAATACGCCCGTCGTCAAGACCCTGTTCACGGTTGAGGATCTTCATCAGCGTCGACTTACCTGCGCCATTACGGCCAACCAGACAGACGCGTTCGTTATCTTCGATATGCAGTTCTGCATTATCAAGAAGCGGCGCATCGCTGAACGACAGCCATGCACCATGCATACTGATCAATGACATTTATTTATCCTTTCAGGCTGCGGTAATCAGCCAGCAATTGTGGATCTGACGGTTACGGGCAAAATCCTGGGAAAGCGTTTTTTGGGTGATTTCTTGTGCTTTTAATCCCAGTTCAGCCAGACCGTCGAGATCCATACGGAACCCACGCTTGTTGTTGGAGAACATGATCGTGCCGTCTTTACGCAGCAGACGTTTCAGATCTTTCATCAGCGCCAGATGATCGCGCTGTACATCAAACGAGTCTTCCATACGTTTTGAGTTAGAGAACGTCGGCGGATCGATGAAAATCAGATCAAACTGTTCATTGGCATCGCGCAGCCAGCCCAGGCAATCGGCCTGAATTAAACGGTGAGCGCGACCACTCAGGCCGTTCAGGCGCAGGTTACGCTCAGCCCACTCCAGGTAGGTACGCGACATATCAACCGTCGTGGTGCTACGTGCACCGCCCAGCCCGGCATGAACGCTGGCACTGCCGGTGTAGGAAAACAGGTTAAGGAAATCCTTACCTTTACTCATCTGGCCCAGCATGCGGCGCGCAATACGGTGATCGAGGAACAAACCGGTATCAAGATAGTCTGTCAGGTTGACCCACAGGCGGGCGTTGTACTCACTTACCTCAATGAATTCACCCTTCTCATTCATCTTCTGATACTGGTTCTTCCCTTTCTGCCGCTCACGGGTTTTCAGCACCAGTTTATTTGGCGCGATTTCCAGGACAGACAACGTTGCGGCAATGATATCGAACAGGCGTTGACGTGCTTTTTGCGCATCGACCGTCTTCGGCGGAGCGTATTCCTGAACCACGACCCACTCACCGTAACGGTCCACTGCAACGTTGTATTCCGGCAGGTCAGCATCATACAGGCGATAGCATTCAATTCCTTCCTGACGCGCCCATTTTTCCAGCTTCTTGATATTCTTGCGCAGGCGGTTGGCATAATCTTCCGCGACCGTGGCTGGCTTGCTGTCCGCAGTGGTCTCTGCAACGTGATAGTTTTTCTGTACGCAATCCAGCGGACCGTTTTTCGCTTTGAACTGCTTATCAGCGCGCAATTGCAGGCTGCTGAGCAAATCCGGAGAGGCGCTGAACAGCGACAAATTCCAGCCGCCAAACTGGTTTTTCATCGTACGGCCCAGCAAGCTATGCAGGGCAATCAGCGCCGGTTCGCTATCCAGACGTTCGCCGTAGGGCGGGTTACTGATCACCGTACCATACGGTCCCTTCGGCAGTGGATTACTCAGTTTGGCGACATCTTTAACGTCAAATGTCATCAGATCGGCAATACCTGCGCGGCGGGCGTTACTACGCGCTTTTTCAATCACGCGCGCATCGCTGTCGGAGCCATAGAAGTGCGAAGTATAGTCAGCAAGCCCCTTACGCGCACGCACCTGAGCTTCGGCTTTAACCTCTTGCCAGACGGCTTCATCGTGCTGTGCCCAACCGCTAAAGCCCCAGTACCCGCGGTGCAGGCCCGGCGCGCGATCGGTTGCCCACATCGCCGCTTCAATCAGCAGCGTGCCGGAGCCGCACATCGGATCAAGTAACGGTGTGCCCGGCTGCCAGCCAGAACGCATAACAATAGCGGCGGCCAGCGTCTCTTTAATCGGCGCCTGACCCGCGCGATCGCGATAACCGCGCTGATGCAAACCGTCACCGCTCAGATCGAGCGCAATGCTGGCGGTATCTTTGTTCAACCAGACGTTGATACGCAGATCCGGAGATTCACGATCCACATTCGGACGCGGCAGATTTTTGCGGGTAAAGGCATCGACAATCGCATCCTTGACCTTCAGCGCGCCGTACTGGCTGTTACGAATGGTCTCGTTCAGGCCGCTAAAATGGACGGCAAACGTAGCACCAGGATTAAATATCTCTGTCCAGTCGATTGCCTGAACGCCGAGGTACAGATCAAGATCGCTGTAGACCTTGCACTCTCCCATCGGCAGGATAATGCGCGAGGCCAGGCGGCTCCACATCAGGCTCTGGTAAACAAGCCGCGTGTCGCCCTTAAAATGGACCCCACCCTGAACGACCTGACACTCCAGCGCGCCGAGGTTTTCCAGTTCAGTTTTTAACAGCTCTTCCAGCCCGCGGGCCGTACTGGCAAACAGAGAATTCATAATGTCACTTTTACTCCTAGAAAATTGCTGCGCATTATAGCTAATATGGGCTGTATGTCATAAAGTTGAAGGCTTATTTTCGTTCAAGGGGCTGTGCAGTGGTAACGTTGACCCGACTTTTTATTCATCCGGTTAAATCAATGCGTGGAATTGGACTCACGCACGCCCTGGCAGACGTGAGCGGTCTCGCCTTGGATCGTATATTTATGATTACCGAACCCGACGGGACGTTCATTACCGCCCGACAGTTCCCGCAAATGGTCCGCTTTACCCCTTCCCCTTTCCACGATGGACTTCATCTCACGGCTCCAGACGGCAGCAGCGCGCTCGTGCGATTCGCAGACTTCGCCACCCAGGATGCGCCGACAGAAGTGTGGGGAAACCATTTTACCGCGCGTATTGCACCAGCGGCTATCAACCTGTGGCTGAGCGGCTTTTTCTCCCGTGACGTGCAGTTGCGCTGGGTGGGTCCGCAACTGACACGCCGGGTGAAGCGCCACGCTGATGTTCCTTTGTCCTTTGCCGATGGTTATCCCTACCTGCTGGCCAACGAAGCATCTCTGCGCGATGTGCAACAGCGCTGTCCGGCAAGCGTCAAAATGGAACAGTTTCGCCCCAATCTGGTAGTTTCAGGGGCTGACGCCTGGGCAGAAGACACCTGGAAAGTGATTCGCATTGGCGACGTCATTTTTGATGTGGCAAAACCCTGTAGCCGCTGCATTTTCACTACCGTTAGTCCAGAAAAAGGCCAGAAACATCCGTCTGGCGAGCCGCTCGCCACGCTGCAAACCTTCCGGACAGCGGTGGATAACGGCGACGTCGATTTCGGCCAGAATCTTATCGCACGCAACAGTGGCGTTATTCGCGTCGGCGATGAGGTAGAAATTTTGGCAACCGGTCCCGCCAGAGCTTACGGTGCGGCGGAGCCAGACGATACCGCACTGGAACAACAGCCCGATGCCACGGTACTTATTGACTGGCAGGGCCAGACCTTTCGCGGAAATAATCAGCAGGTATTGCTTGAACAACTGGAAAACCAGGGTATCCGGGTGCCCTATTCATGCCGGGCAGGAATTTGCGGATGCTGTCGAATTCGACTGTTGGAAGGCGAAGTTAGTCCGCTGAAAAAATCAGCGATTGGGGATGACGGGACGATTCTGTGCTGCAGTTGCGTTCCCAAAACGACAATCAGGCTGGAGAGTTAAACCGCCTGTTCAAGGCTGAAACTGTCGGCAATAACCTGCGGTTTCAGTCGGTCATTCATTATTTTAATCGCGTCGCCAAGTTGCATTGTTCGCCCGGCAATAACCACACCAGGTTGTGCAAGCAGACAAAGCGCGGCATTTTCACCCGGTTCAACCACTAACAGGTTTACCTGTTCATCCGTATCGCTTAAATCCACACAAGCAGCATCCCCCACGACTGGCGACCAGTTAATACCGTGTGCGACAAAGTGCCAGCTTTTTGGCATTTGCGGTTTAAGGTAACGAATCGCCACCAGCGCATTAAGCACCAGTTCCGCCTTTTGCTCTTTGGCTAAATCCAGGTAGCGACATTTTTCTTCAAAGGAAAAATAAAGCGCGGCGTCATCAACACAAAAACCCGACGGAGAAAATGCATCTGGAGTGAGCATTTTACGAGCAAAACGCGAACGGAATAACATGCCATTGGCTAAATCGAGCATCATACGATCGTGCTCTTCATCATAATACCAGCGCCAGTTATCGTCGGGTTTAATTCGCATCAGTTTCTCTCCTTTCCTTAATCATCACCATTACGACAGTATCCTTTTGCCGCTTCGTTTATTGCCTTAATAATAAAAGCTCAGAATGTTTAAATAAGCAACAGTAAAGGAATATAAAACAACCAGGGCCAGAAATAAAGCCCTGGATTGTGATTAAGGTAGCATTCAGATATTGGTGACGATTTCTTTAATCAACGGTGGGCCTTTAAAAATAAAGCCCGAATAAATCTGTACCAGAGAAGCACCGGCAGCTATTTTCTCACGCGCCGCGATTACTGAGTCGATACCACCAACCCCAATAATCGGCAGCTGACCTTTTAATTCCTGAGACAACTGGCGAATAATTTCTGTACTTTTTAATTGTAACGGTCGACCGCTCAGGCCACCCATTTGATCGCAATTTTTCATTCCCTGAACGAGAGAACGATCGAGAGTGGTGTTAGTCGCAATTACGCCATCAATATTATGACGAACTAAACTGTCAGCAACCTGGATCAGTTCTTCCACAGAAAGATCCGGTGCGATCTTAACCGCCACTGGAACATATTTATGATGGATCTCTTGCAGATCATTTTGCTTATTTTTAATTGCCGTCAGAAGATCATCCAGCGCCTCACCATATTGCAGCGTACGTAATCCAGGCGTATTCGGTGAAGAGATATTAATCGCGATATAACCAGCATAAGCATAGACTTTTTCCATACAAATCAGATAGTCATCTTTGCCGTTCTCTACCGGAGTATCTTTATTCTTACCAATATTAATCCCCAGAATACCGTCAAAATGCGATTTTTTGACGTTCTCAACCAGGTTATCAACCCCCAGGTTATTAAACCCCATGCGGTTGATCAAACCTTCTGCATCGACCAGACGAAACAGACGTGGTTTATCATTACCCGGCTGAGGACGCGGCGTCACGGTACCAATCTCAATGGAACCAAATCCCATCGCGCCGAGCGCATCAATGCACTCCCCGTCTTTATCCAGTCCGGCAGCAAGCCCGAGTGGATTTTTAAACGTCAGCCCCATACAGGTAACCGGTTTTGCGGGTACTTTCTGGCGGACAAGCGCTTCGAGCGGCGTGCCGGTAATGCGACGTAATTGCTGGAATGTCAATTCATGAGCGCGCTCTGGATCGAGCTGGAAAAGGGCTTTACGAACGAAGGGGTAGTACATGAACTCTCCTGGATTCCCGGTGTGCAAACCGGGGGCGTATTATGTGCGATCGCGAGCAAAAAGGGAATTGACCTGCGGCAATAAATAGCAATCGTTTTCCTGCTTCCTCCTTTTTATTCATTTTTCAACTTTTCTATCCCGTATAAATCATTTCGATAAACAAAGTCTCTCTGCCAGACTGCACAAATTGTTATCAATGTTAATCAAAAGCAAACAATTGGTTATAAGTGGAGAATAAAATTATGCGCGTCATCACTCTGGCGGGAAGCCCACGCTTTCCCTCTCGCTCCAGCGCGTTGCTGGAATATGCCCGAGAAAAATTGAACGGCCAGGATGTCGAAGTCTTTCACTGGAACCTGCACAACTTTGCCCCGGAAGACCTGATCTATGCCCGTTTTGACAGTCCGGCGCTGAAGACATTTATCGAACAACTACAGGATGCAGACGGGCTGATTGTCGCAACGCCGGTCTACAAAGCAGCTTACTCTGGCGCACTGAAAACGCTGCTCGATCTGCTCCCCGAGCGGGCGCTGGAAGGAAAAGTGGTTTTGCCGCTGGCGACTGGCGGCAGCGTGGCGCATTTACTGGCCGTCGATTACGCGCTGAAACCGGTGCTGAGCGCGTTAAAGGCTCAGGAGATCCTGCACGGCGTGTTTGCCGATGATTCACAGGTCATCGACTATCAGCATAAACCGCAGTTTACGCCCAACCTGCAGCAGCGCCTGGACAGTGCGCTCGACACTTTCTGGCTGGCGTTGCATCGTCGCGATCTCCAACTCCCGCAACTGAACGCCCTGCGAGGTGCCGCCCATGCTTAATCTGCTCAAGCGTCACACCTCATGGCTGGCATTTACCGGGCTGCTGTCCCTGTCATCCTTGGCGCATGCCGCAGAATCGGCTCCGGATGCCCTGCGCATTGGGTATCAGAAAGGAAGCGTCAGCATGGTGCTGGCAAAAAGTCATCAGCTACTGGAGAAACGCTACCCACAGACCAAAATCTCGTGGATTGAGTTCCCGGCTGGACCGCAAATGCTGGAAGCACTCAATATCGGCAGTATCGATCTCGGCAGTACCGGTGACATTCCGCCAATTTTCGCCCAAGCCGCCGGAGCCGATCTGGTTTATGTGGGCGTCGAACCGCCCAAACCGAAAGCCGAAGTGATTCTGGTGCCGAAAAATAGCCCGATCCAGAGCGTTGCGCAGCTCAAAGGGCATAAAGTCGCCTTCCAGAAAGGTTCCAGCGCCCACAATTTACTGCTCCGGGCGCTGCAACAGGCAGGGTTGAAATTTACCGATATTCAACCGACTTATCTGACCCCCGCCGATGCGCGAGCGGCCTTCCAGCAAGGAAACGTCGATGCGTGGGCTATCTGGGATCCCTACTATTCGGCCGCATTACTGCAAGGTGATGTGCGCGTGCTGAAAGACGGCTCAGACCTCAAGCAGACCGGTTCGTTTTATCTCGCTGCACGTCCTTATGCCGAAAAAAATAGCGCTTTTGTTCTTGGCGTACTGGATACCTTTAGCCAGGCGGATGCGTTAACTCTCAGCCAACGCCAGCAAAGTATTACTCTGCTGGCTAAAACCATGGGTCTGCCCGAGCCGGTAATTGCGTCTTATCTGGATCACCGTCCGCCAACCACCATTACGCCCGTCAGCGCCTCGGTTGCCGCCCTACAACAACAAACCGCGGATCTGTTTTATGACAACCGTCTGGTGCCGAAAAAAATCGATATTCGCCAGCGTATCTGGCAACCCACTCAGCAGGCAGGAGAAAAATTATGAGTCTGAACATGTTCTGGTTTTTACCCACCCACGGTGACGGTCATTATCTGGGGACGGAAGAAGGTTCGCGCCCGGTCGATCACGGTTATTTGCAACAAATTGCGCAAACAGCCGATCGTCTGGGATTTACTGGCGTTCTGATCCCAACCGGTCGCTCCTGTGAAGATGCCTGGCTGGTCGCCGCGTCGATGATCCCGGTCACCCAGCGATTAAAGTTTCTGGTCGCGCTTCGTCCAAGCGTAACCTCGCCGACGGTCGCCGCCCGCCAGGCTGCGACGCTCGACAGACTCTCTAACGGCCGGGCGTTATTCAACCTGGTAACCGGCAGCGATCCACAAGAGCTGGCGGGTGACGGCGTGTTCCTTGATCACACCGAGCGCTATGAAGCCTCTGCTGAATTCACTCAGGTCTGGCGGCGTTTGCTGCAAGGTGAAACCGTGGATTTCAACGGCAAACACATTCATGTCCGCGGCGCGAAACTGTTTTTCCCTCCTGTACAACAACCCCGGCCACCGCTTTATTTCGGCGGTTCGTCTGATGTCGCACAAGATCTTGCTGCCGAGCAGGTTGATCTCTATCTGACCTGGGGCGAGCCACCTGAACAGGTGAAAGAGAAGATTGAACAGGTGCGGGCCAAAGCGGCGGCGCTCGGGCGCAAGATCCGCTTTGGTATTCGTCTGCATGTGATCGTCCGGGAGACAACACAAGAGGCGTGGCAGGCAGCGGATCGTCTGATAGCCCATCTGGATGACGACACCATTGCCAAAGCCCAAGCCGCCTTCTCAAGAACGGATTCGGTTGGTCAGCAGCGAATGGCTGCACTGCACAACGGTAAACGCGACAAACTGGAAATCAGCCCGAACCTGTGGGCAGGAGTTGGACTGGTGCGCGGTGGCGCGGGTACCGCGCTGGTCGGAGATGGTCCGACGGTCGCGGCGCGTATCAACGAGTATGCCGCACTGGGAATCGACAGTTTTGTGTTGTCCGGGTATCCACATCTGGAAGAAGCATACAAGGTTGGCGAGCTGCTGTTCCCACATCTGGATGTCGCTATACCAGAAATTCCGCAGCCGCAGCGCCAGCATCAACAAGGCGAAGCGGTGGCAAACGAATTTATCCCACGCAAAATCGCGCAAAGCTAAGGAGCCTGCTGATGGCAACGCCGAAAAACAGGTGGTTACTGCGCCTCGCGCCCTGGTTTTTACCGGTTGGGTTGGTCGCGCTCTGGCAGCTCGCATCATCAATGGGCTGGTTGTCCACCCGCATCCTGCCCTCTCCGGAGGGCGTTGTCGAAGCCTTCTGGACGCTTTCCGCCAGCGGCGAGCTTTGGCAGCATCTGGCGATCAGCTCCTGGCGCGCGCTGGTAGGCTTCTCCATCGGCGGATCGATTGGCCTGACGCTGGGACTGATTAGCGGTCTTTCGCGGTGGGGAGAACGCCTGCTGGATACTTCGGTGCAGATGCTGCGTAACGTGCCGCATCTGGCGCTGATCCCACTGGTGATTTTGTGGTTCGGCATTGATGAATCCGCCAAGATCTTTCTCGTCGCGCTGGGCACGCTTTTTCCGATTTACATCAACACTTGGCATGGGATCCGCAATATCGATCGCGGTCTGGTAGAGATGGCTCGCAGCTATGGGTTGTCTGGTTTTTCACTATTTATTCATGTGATCCTCCCCGGTGCCCTGCCCTCGATTATGGTTGGCGTGCGTTTTGCTCTCGGGCTGATGTGGTTGACGCTTATTGTCGCGGAGACCATTTCAGCCAATGCCGGCATTGGTTACCTGGCAATGAACGCCCGCGAATTTCTGCAAACCGATGTGGTCGTGGTGGCCATTATTCTCTACGCCCTGCTCGGCAAACTTGCCGACGTCTGCGCCCAATGGCTGGAGCGGATCTGGCTGCGCTGGAACCCGGCTTACCATGTGAAGGAGGCTACCGTATGAATACCGCTCGCCTAAACCAAGGCACGCCGCTTTTACTGAGTGCCGTGACGAAGCAATACGCCGCCAATACGGTGCTCAATCAGTTAGATTTGCACATTCAGGCCGGACAGTTTGTTGCCGTGGTTGGCCGCAGCGGAGGAGGAAAAAGCACGCTACTGCGTCTGCTGGCTGGGCTGGAGTCTCCCACCTCAGGTGCATTACTTGCCGGAACCACCCCGCTGGCAGAAATTCAGGAGGATACGCGAATGATGTTTCAGGATGCGCGTCTGCTGCCCTGGAAGACGGTTATCGATAATGTGGGTCTGGGTCTGAAAGGTCACTGGCGCGATGCGGCCCGGGACGCGCTGGCCGCAGTTGGGCTGGAGAATCGTGCTCAGGAATGGCCTGCCGCCCTGTCCGGTGGACAAAAACAGCGCGTGGCCCTGGCGCGGGCATTAATTCATCGTCCCGGTCTGCTGCTGCTGGATGAACCCCTCGGTGCGCTGGATGCCTTAACCCGCCTTGAAATGCAGGAGCTGATTGTCTCTTTATGGCAAGAGCACGGCTTTACCGTACTGCTGGTCACCCATGACGTCAGTGAAGCGGTGGCAATGGCCGATCGCGTGTTGCTTATTGAAGATGGAAAAATCGGACTGGATTTAACAGTGGATATTGCGCGACCACGCCGGATTGGTTCGGTGCGTCTGGCAGAGCTGGAAGCAGAAGTGTTGAACCGGGTAATGCAGCGTAGCGAAACGGAACAGCCGATCCGCCGGCATGGATAAGCATTCAGAAAAATCAGGCCCAGTAAGCGCAAGCGCCACCGGGCCTTTTGCCGGATAGCGGCGTTACCGCCTATCCCGGCTTACAAAACGACAGGTCAACGTTTCAGGCTAACGCTTTGGTTACCTTCTCGAACAGATCGCCGGAGAGATTCTCCAGACCTTTCAGCTGTTCCAGCGCCGCGCGCATCTGCGTCTGACGTTTTGCATCATACCGTTTTAAGCGAATCAGAGGCTCAATCAGACGTGACGCCACCTGCGGGTTACGGCTATTGAGTTCAGTCAGCATGTCAACCAGGAACTGATAGCCGCTGCCATCTTCCGCATGGAATGCCGCCGGGTTGCTGCCCGCAAAGGCACCAATCAGAGACCGGATTCGGTTCGGGTTACTCATACTGAAGGAACGGTGCTTCAGTAAGCCACGTACCGTTTCCAGCACGTTTCTCGCCGGGCTGGTGGATTGCAGGATAAACCATTTGTCCATCACCAGACCGTCATGATGCCACTTATCGTCATACTCCTGCATTAGCGTGTCGCGGCAAGGCAATTGCGCCGCGACTGCCGCGGACAGCGCCGCCAGCGCATCGGTCATATTGTTTGCTTCACGGTACTGCTTGCTGACCAGCGTGTCGGCCAGATGGGTTTCACCAAAGGCAAGGAAACGCAGGCAGGCATTACGTAGCGTACGCTTGCCAATATCGGCATGCTCAACGCGGTACTCATCAAGATGATTAGCGTTATAGATGGCGAGGAATTCATCCGCCAGTTCGGCCGCCAGCGTGCGAGTTAACGCTTCACGTACTTCCGTTATCGCCACCGGATCGATGATGTCGAACAGTTCAGCAATTTCATTCACCGAAGGCAGCGTCAGAATCTCTGCCGCCAGTGCCGGATCGATTTTCTCATCCAGCAAAATCGCCCGTAATGCATCGGCCACGTGTACCGGCAGCGACAGCGGCTGTCCCTGCTGATGGCGGGCTACGTTGAGCTTAATATAGGTCGCCAGCAAGCTTTGCGCCGCGTCCCAACGAGAGAAATCGTTACGCGCATGACGCATCAAGAAAGTCAGTTGCTGATCGCTCCATTTGTATTCCAGTTTTACCGGTGCGGAAAATTCGCACAGCAGTGCCGGAACCGGCTGGAAGTAGACATTATCAAAGACAAACGTCTGCTCAGTCTGGGTGACATTGAGTACGGAATTCACCGGGTGCCCGCCTTTTTGCAGCGGGATCACTTTCCCTTGGTTGTCATACAACTCGAGGGCGAAAGGAATATGCAGCGGCTGTTTTTCGGCCTGATCCGGCGTGACCGGCGTGCGCTGGCTGATAGTCAGCGTGTACTGCTCAGTGGATGGATTGTAGTCATCACGCACGGTCAGAATCGGCGTACCGGACTGACTGTACCAGCGGCGGAAATGCGAAAGATCGACGTTGGACGCATCTTCCATCGCCTGCACGAAATCATCACAGGTTGCAGCGCTGCCGTCATGACGCTCAAAGTACAACTGCATCCCTTTCTGGAAGTTAGCCTCACCGAGCAGGGTGTGGATCATACGAATAACTTCAGCGCCCTTTTCGTACACGGTCAGGGTATAGAAGTTGTTCATTTCAATGACCATATCCGGACGGATAGGATGCGCCATTGGGCTGGCATCTTCGGCAAACTGCAGGCCGCGCATGGTGCGCACATTGCTGATCCGGTTTACCGCGCGTGAGCCGAGATCGGAACTGAACTCCTGATCGCGGAACACGGTTAGCCCCTCTTTCAGGCTCAACTGGAACCAGTCGCGACAGGTCACGCGGTTGCCGGTCCAGTTGTGGAAATATTCGTGACCGATGACGCGCTCAATATCGAGGTAGTCTTTGTCGGTGGCGGTATCGGTACGTGCCAGCACATATTTGGAGTTAAAGATGTTCAGACCTTTATTCTCCATCGCCCCCATGTTGAAGAAATCGACCGCGACAATCATATAAATGTCGAGGTCATATTCGAGGCCAAAGCGCTCTTCATCCCATTTCATGGAGTTTTTCAGCGAGGTCATCGCCCACGGCGCGCGGTCCAGGTTGCCGCGATCGACGTACAGTTCCAGCGCCACTTCACGCCCGGAACGGGTGGTAAAGGTGTCGCGCAGGACGTCGAAATCACCGGCTACCAGCGCAAACAGATAACACGGTTTCGGGAACGGATCCTGCCACTGTACCCAGTGACGACCATTTTCCAGTTCCCCCTGCGCCACGCGGTTACCGTTGGAGAGCAGGAACGGATATTGGGTTTTATCGGCGATAATTTTGGTGGTAAAACGCGCCAGAACATCCGGCCTGTCGAGATACCAGGTAATATGGCGGAACCCTTCCGCTTCACACTGGGTGCACAGCGCGTCGCCGGACTTGTACAGTCCTTCCAGCGCGGTATTGGCCGCCGGGCTAATTTCATTCACGATACGCAGCGTAAAACGTTCCGGCAGTTGACTGATGACCAGAGCGCCCTCTTCTTCTTTATACTCTGCCCACGGCTCGTCGTTCACGTGGATCGACACCAGGGTCAGATCTTCACCATTCAGGCGCAGGGGCGCATCGGACGCGCCATGACGGACAGCCTGGCTCACGGCGGTGACCACGGTTTTTTCAGCATCCAGGTCAAAGGTCAAGTCAATATCAGTAATCTGGTAATCCGGCGCACGATAGTCGTGACGGTATTTGGCTTGTGGCTGTTGTGTCATAAAAAACCTTTAGCATCTTTGGTAGAGTCTCGGCTTCAGTCTATTCCTGTTGCGTAAATCGCGCTACGCAGAATGTTCATCTTTTCAGGCACAAACACCCTTTTTGCTACATTTTTATAACACGCGGCACGAATTGCCCTCGACCAGAAAGACAGCTTATGGTGTGATCGGGGTTCAATAAATCGCTAAACAAGGTATACTCCAGCGGTTTTCTTAGTTGTTTATTGTACTAAACGCTCCCGTGAGAGGATGCTACTGCGCACCTATGACACAATTCGCTTCTCCTGTTCTGCACTCGCTGCTGGATACAGACGCTTATAAGTTGCATATGCAGCAAGCCGTTTTTCACCACTACTATGATGTACAAGTAGCGGCTGAATTTCGTTGCCGTGGCGATGACCTGCTCGGTATTTATGCCGATTCTATTCGTGAGCAGGTGAATGCTATGCAACACCTGCGACTGCAGGAGGACGAGTACCAGTGGCTCTCCGGCCTGCCTTTCTTTAAAGCTGATTACCTCACCTGGTTACGTGATTTCCGCTATAACCCGGAACAGGTTTGCGTCACCAATGATAACGGTAAGCTGAACATTCGCTTAACCGGGCCGTGGCGTGAAGTGATCATGTGGGAAGTCCCGCTGCTAGCGGTTATCAGCGAGATGGTACACCGTTACCGTTCGCCCGAATCAGGCGTCCCGCAGGCACTCGATGAGCTGGAAAGCAAACTAGTAGAATTCTCTGCTTTAACGAAAGATGTCGATATGTCCCGCTTCCATCTGATGGATTTCGGTACGCGTCGTCGTTTTTCACGTGAAGTACAGCAGGCTATTGTTAAACGCCTGCAGCGAGAGCCTTGGTTTGTCGGCACCAGTAACTACGATCTGGCCCGCCGCCTGTCATTAACCCCAATGGGCACGCAGGCGCATGAGTGGTTCCAGGCTCATCAGCAAATCAGCCCTGAGCTTGCCACCAGCCAGCGCGTTGCCCTGGCCGCCTGGTTAAATGAATATCCTGACCAACTCGGCATTGCGCTGACCGATTGCATCACCATGGATGCGTTTTTACGCGACTTTGGCGTCGAGTTTGCGACCCGCTATCAGGGTTTACGCCATGACTCAGGCGACCCGGTGGAATGGGGTGAAAAAGCCATCGCCCATTATGAAAAACTGGGCATTGATCCGCTGAGCAAAACGCTGGTGTTTTCAGATAACCTCGATTTGAAAAAAGCGATTGAGCTCTACCGCCACTTCTCTTCTCGTGTGCAGTTGAGTTTTGGTATTGGCACACGTTTAACCTGTGATATTCCCCAGGTTAAGCCGCTCAATATTGTAATCAAGCTGGTGGAATGTAACGGCAAACCTGTGGCGAAGTTATCTGATAGCCCGGGTAAAACCATCTGCCACGATAAAGCGTTCGTGCGCGCGCTACGCAAAGCCTTCGATTTGCCGCATATTAAAAAAGCCAGTTAAACCTTCCAGGGAGCCAGTTTGGCTCCCTTTTCACGCTAATTTCCGAAATCTTTCACTCCAGCTACGAATTCTGCTTGTCTGATTGCAGATGCCAGGTAACATAGGTATCCCCCCATTACGGGTGGACATGTGTTTATATATCCGACTATTAACAGAGAGAATATTATGAGCGTTGTGCCTGTAGCCGACGTACTCCAGGGCCGCGTAGCCGTTGACAGCGAAGTCACCGTGCGCGGATGGGTGCGTACCCGCCGAGATTCAAAAGCTGGCATCTCCTTCCTCGCCGTTTATGACGGTTCCTGCTTTGATCCTGTACAGGCCGTCATCAATAATTCTCTGCCCAATTACAATCAGGACGTACTGCGCCTGACGACGGGTTGTTCAGTTATCGTAACGGGTAAAGTCGTTGCATCTCCTGGACAAGGACAGAGCTTTGAAATTCAGGCCACTGAGGTTGAAGTAGCCGGCTGGGTTGAAGATCCTGATACCTATCCAATGGCGGCTAAGCGTCACAGCATTGAGTATCTGCGTGAAGTGGCGCACATGCGCCCACGTACCAACATGATTGGTGCCGTCGCGCGTGTACGTCATACGCTGGCGCAAGCGCTGCATCGCTTCTTCCACGAGCAGGGTTTCTTTTGGGTATCGACTCCGCTGATCACCGCTTCCGATACGGAAGGTGCCGGTGAAATGTTCCGCGTGTCTACGCTGGATCTGGAAAACCTGCCGCGTAACGATCAGGGCAAAGTCGATTTCGACAAAGACTTCTTTGGTAAAGAAGCTTTCCTGACCGTTTCCGGTCAGCTGAACGGCGAAACCTACGCCTGTGCTCTGTCCAAAATTTATACCTTTGGCCCGACGTTCCGTGCAGAAAACTCTAATACCAGTCGTCACCTGGCAGAGTTCTGGATGCTGGAACCGGAAGTGGCTTTCGCCGACCTGAACGATGTTGCAGGCTTGGCTGAAGCGATGCTGAAGTACGCGTTCAAAGCCGTACTGGCTGAGCGTGCGGATGATATGAAATTCTTCGCCGAACGTGTCGACAAAGACGCGATTTCACGCCTGGAACGTTTCATTGAGGCTGACTTCGCGCAGGTGGATTACACCGACGCGGTAAGCATTCTGGAAAAATGCGGCAAACAGTTCGAAAACCCGGTTTACTGGGGTGTGGATCTCTCTTCTGAGCACGAACGTTATCTTGCTGAAGAGCACTTTAAAGCGCCGGTCGTCGTTAAAAACTACCCGAAAGATATCAAAGCGTTTTATATGCGCCTTAACGAAGACGGTAAAACCGTTGCAGCAATGGACGTCCTGGCTCCGGGAATCGGTGAAATCATCGGTGGTTCTCAGCGTGAAGAGCGTCTGGACGTACTGGATGCCCGTATGCTGGAAATGGGTCTGAACAAAGAAGATTACTGGTGGTATCGCGACCTGCGTCGCTACGGTACCGTTCCACATTCCGGCTTCGGTTTGGGCTTTGAGCGTTTGATCGCTTACGTGACCGGCGTGCAGAACGTCCGTGACGTTATTCCGTTCCCGCGTACCCCGCGTAACGCCACGTTCTAACCCTGCATTTTTGATACAAAAGCCAGCATTGCTGGCTTTTTTTGTCACCGCTTCACGTTTTGGGATCCCCCTCCCGCGTTTAACACAACCCTTCGCCTTCCCCCTTCCTGTTACGTAATATTTCATCGCAACATATTTGAACAAAAAATAATCAGCATTTTTATTGTGGATTAGCATTTTCTGATTAAATAGTACATTTTCTGACCATTTGCACGGCATTCCAGACGTCCAGAAATAGCTATCTGTAAACCATGAACTTTATGGCAGAACAGAGAAAAAAGGTGTTTATCTAAATTAAATATAAGAAAATCATATAAATAGAAATAGAAGTGGTGATTTTTAGCGCACGGACATCTGAAATTTGAAGTTGTTCACAAAGTTGCACAAAAATAACATTTTGTTACACACTTTTTCTTTTTGAAACCAAATCTTTATATTTGTAGCACTTTGACGGTAGCGAAACGATAGTTTGAATGGAAAGATGCCTGTCAGACACATAAAGACACCAAACTCTCATCAATAGTTCCGTAAATTTTTATTGACGGAAATTATTGGCGGCAGTGGCAGGTGTCATATAAAAACCGATGAGGGTAATAAATAATGATGAAGCGCAATATTCTGGCAGTGGTTATCCCTGCTCTGCTGGTAGCCGGGGCAGCTAACGCTGCAGAAATCTATAACAAAGATGGCAACAAAGTAGACCTGTACGGTAAAGCAGTAGGTCTGCACTATTTTTCCAAGCACAACGGTGACAATGCTTACGCACCTAATGGCGATCAGACTTACGCCCGTCTTGGTTTCAAAGGGGAAACTCAGATTAACGACCAACTGACCGGTTACGGCCAGTGGGAATACCAGTTCAGCGGCAATAACTCTGAAGGCGGTGATGATGCTCAGAATGGCAACAAAACCCGTCTGGCGTTTGCCGGTCTGAAATTTGGTGATGCAGGCTCCTTCGATTACGGTCGTAACTACGGCGTCGTTTACGATGCACTGGGTTACACCGATATGCTGCCAGAATTCGGTGGTGACACTGCTGCTTCCGACCAGTTCTTCTCCCAGCGTAACGGCGGTCTCGCAACTTACCGTAACTCTAACTTCTTCGGTTTGGTTGAAGGCCTGAACTTCGCTGTTCAGTACCTGGGCAAAAACGAGCGTGATGACGTTCGTCGCTCTAACGGTGATGGCGTTGGCGGCTCTGTTAGCTACGAATTCGAAGGTTTTGGTATCGTAGGTGCGTATGGTGCAGCTGATCGTACCGATGCCCAGCAAAACCCACTTCTGCGCGGCCACGGCGACAAAGCTGAGCAGTGGGCGACCGGCTTGAAATACGATGCTAACAACATCTACCTGGCGGCGAACTACAGCGAAACCCGTAACGCAACCCGTATCGCTAACGGTTATGCTAACAAAACTGAAGACGTCCTGTTGGTTGCTCAGTACCAGTTCGACTTCGGCCTGCGTCCGTCCCTCGCCTATACCAAATCTAAAGGTAAGGACATCGAAGGAATCGGCGACGTAGATCTGGTGAACTACTTCGAAGTGGGTGCGACTTACTACTTCAACAAAAACATGTCCACCTATGTTGATTACATCATCAACCAGATCGATTCTGACAACAAACTGGGCGTAGGCTCTGACGACACCGTTGCAGTGGGTATCGTTTACCAGTTCTAATAGCAGACCTCTTTGTTAAATGCCTTAAAAACAGGACTTCGGTCCTGTTTTTTTATCTCTGCTAGCGGATTCTTGCGTCTTAAAAAAACACCTCGGCTTTTCGTCAGTAACGGTTGGCATTTTGTAAATCTACCGTTAACCTGATAGCGGACTTCCCTTCTGTAATCACTATGGAACCTCGTCATGTTTGAGAACATTACTGCCGCTCCTGCCGACCCCATTTTGGGTCTGGCTGATTTGTTTCGTGCCGATGACCGCCCAGGAAAAATAAACCTTGGGATCGGTGTATATAAAGATGAGACAGGCAAAACGCCGGTACTGACCAGCGTTAAAAAAGCCGAGCAATATATTCTGGAAAATGAAACCACCAAAAATTACCTTGGCATCGACGGTATTCCAGAGTTTGGTCGCTGCACTCAGGAATTACTGTTTGGTAAAGAAAGTTCGCTTATCAACGACAAACGTGCGCGTACAGCACAGACCCCTGGCGGCACTGGCGCACTGCGTGTGGCCGCTGATTTCCTGGCAAAAAACACCTCAGCTAAACGCGTATGGGTGAGCAATCCAAGCTGGCCAAACCATAAGAGCGTCTTTAACTCTGCCGGTCTGGAAGTTCGTGAATACAACTATTACGATGCCGCGAACCACTCATTAGACTTTGATGCGCTGCTGGCAAGCCTCAGCGAAGCGCAGGCTGGCGACGTGGTGTTATTCCACGGCTGCTGCCATAACCCAACCGGTATCGATCCTACGCTGGAGCAGTGGCAAACGCTGGCTCAGCTTTCTGTCGAAAAAGGTTGGTTGCCGCTGTTTGACTTCGCATACCAGGGCTTTGCCCGCGGTCTGGAAGAAGATGCTGAAGGTCTGCGCGCATTCGCTGCGCTGCACAAAGAGCTGATCGTCGCCAGCTCCTACTCCAAGAACTTTGGTCTGTACAATGAGCGCGTAGGCGCCTGTACGCTGGTTGCAGCCGATGCTGAAACCGTCGACCGCGCGTTTAGCCAGATGAAATCCGTCATTCGTGCCAACTATTCCAACCCACCAGCACACGGTGCGTCGGTTGTGGCAACCATCCTGAGCAACGATGCCCTGCGCGCTATCTGGGAGCAGGAACTGACTGATATGCGTCAACGCATCCAACGCATGCGTTTGCTGTTTGTGAATACGCTGCAAGAGAAAGGTGCGAACCGCGATTTCAGCTTTATCATCAAACAGAACGGCATGTTCTCATTCAGCGGCCTGACCAAAGAGCAGGTTCTGCGTCTGCGTGAAGAGTTTGGTGTCTATGCCGTCGCTTCCGGACGTGTGAACGTAGCAGGAATGACGCCAGATAACATGGCGCCGCTGTGCGAAGCGATTGTCGCAGTACTGTAATCTATCGCGTACTAAAAAGGCCGCAATAGCGGCCTTTTTCATTTATCTGCGGTGTTACCAGACTGGCATTTCATCCTGCAGGAACGGATTATGTAGCCGTTCGTTGCCCAACGTCGAAAGTGGGCCGTGACCCGGAATAAACGTCACGTCATCGCCCAACGGCAACAGTTTACGTTTAATCGAATCAATCAATTGACTATGATCTCCGCGAGGAAAATCGCTGCGCCCTACGCCGCCTTTGAAGATCACGTCACCAGAAATCAGTAGCTTTGATTGTTCATCAAAGAAGACCACATGTCCCGGCGTGTGACCCGGGCAATGCAGTACCTGCAACGTCACGTTACCCACGCTTACCCGGTCGCCTTCATTCAACCAGCGATCGGGCGTCAGCGGCTCACAATCGCCCAGGCCAAACATGCGACTCTGAGCAGGAAGTCCTTGTAACCAGAACTCATCTTCTTTTTCCGGACCAATAACCGGTACACCATAATGCTGTGCCAGTTCAGCCGCCGCACCTACGTGATCAAGATGACCATGGGTGAGCAGGATCTGCATTAGCGTCAGGCCACTGGCATCGACTTCCTGTTTGATTTTCTCAGCGTCGCCGCCGGGATCGACCAGCGCAGCCAGACGGGTTTGCTCACACCAGATTAACGAGCAGTTCTGGGCGAATGCAGTGACCGGAATAATACGATAGTTCATACGGCTCCTGTTTCATTAAGCTTATGGATCACCAATGACGCGCCGGTCCGGTGTCAATATGCACAAAGTTACTGCGTGGGTAGTATCCTACACCACCTGCGCGCATAGATAACGCAGCTTTGCGAATATTACTTAATGCGATGCCTTCAATATGGAAATCCATGGCCTGCCCTTTCGTGTGGTAGCTTTTCTTTGCCACACCGCGGCTGTGCGCACGTAATTCATTATTGGTATCAATAGAGCGGTAACCAGAAATAAGCTGTACGGGTTTACGCGTGCCCAGCAGGCCCTGCAGACGGAAGAGTTGATCGAACAATCCCGGATCGATGGATTTCACTTTATTCGCACGAAAATCACGGAAAAAGTGATTAAGTTTAGCTAATTCGTCCTGAATATAGCCCCTGCCATCAAAAAACTCTGCTTTTATTGACTCACCGGTATGCAGGTTATTCAGAGTCAAAATGCGCGGACGTGGGGTAGAGAGTGTAGCAAACGCAGGCGTAGGCAAGATGGCAGCGCCGAGGGCAATGCCACCAAGCGCCAGCAGTTTGCGGCGATTAGCGTCAAATTTGTCCATGGTTTTAAGGTCTACAAGGTCAATGTTATCGTATGTATGCTCTAGCGCACGCGGGAAACCTTATCTGGCTAAGTAGTCCACGTCAAGGCTCCCAACCCCAGGAAATACGGGGCTTGCAGCCATTTCGCCCCGTTTCCAGCATAACTTACGACAATTATTTTCCTCGAACTGCTTCATTTATCTGATTAATTGTTCAGCTTTTGACACAATTTGTGCACTGGATCGCGCTGTCTGATCGTAATTGTAAATATCTGTACGATACTGCGTGCGACCATCCGGGCCAACAAATGCGGTCAGATAGTAGAGGTTAACGGGGATATTCTGGCGAATATTCACGTACCTTGTATCCCCTTGCTTCAGGGCATCCGAGATGCGCGTATCATTCCACCCCGCATCCTGTAGCAGCATATTCGCCAGCTCAGATGCCTTGTTCACGCGCACGCAGCCGGAGCTTAACGCCCGCGAATCCTTCTGGAACAGAGTGTGGTTCGGCGTATCGTGCAGATAAATAGCATCCGAACTCGGCATATTGAATTTATAGCGTCCGAGCGAGTTACGCGCTCCCGGAGCCTGCTGGAAGCGGAACGGCAGATTGGAGGCGGTGATGGTGGCCCAGTCAACCTGCCACGGATCTATCGTCTCTTTGCTGTTCCAGCCGCGCATTACGGTATAGCCGTGACGCTCAAGATACCCCGGATCATTCCAAACCTTAGGCAGAATATCCTTCCGGGCCAGCGTCGGCGGCACGTTCCACGGCGGGTTAACGACCACGTTATTCAGCGCACTGCTCATCATCGGCGTTTTACGATCGGGACGTCCGACGATAACGCGCGAGGCCAGCACCTGATTGCCGTTCTGATAATACACCAGCGAGTAGGCAGGAATATTCACCATAATACCGGTAGACAGCGTACCCGGCAGCAGGCGCAAGCGCTGAATATTTAACGCCAGCACGCCCGCACGTTGAGCGGGCGTCACGTTCAGCCAGTCACGCGTGGCAGGGCCAATCGCGCCATCGGCCCCAAGCCCCTGCCACGTCTGAAATCGCTTAACCGCGTCAACAAGTTCACGATCGTAAGCGCTACGGCCTTCTTTGACAGCCGTACTGACAACAGATTCCAGCATCCCGGTGCGGCGCAAAATTTCACGCAGCGCAGGGATGTCGTTACTCCACTCCCCCGGACGCAGCGTCGCGGTACTGGTCAGTTGCGGCCAGGGCCGCGTATCACCCACCAGCTTGAGCAGCGATTCATGCATGGCTGCGTACTGCGGATGTTGCGGTGCCAGGCTGGCGACAAACGAAGTCAGTTGACCGTTATCCAGCGCGACTTGCCATTGGTTGATCACGGAAATCGGCGGCGTCGTCAGCGCATAGGGCTTATCGCTATAGAGCCAGCGATTACCTTTGACGGGGATGTTGGCAATAAAGTGCAGATATCCCATCATCGCATCTGAGAGCACGATATCTCGCGCCTGACCGGTTACTGCCGGGTCAGTCAGTAGAGCAACCCAGGTGGTGAACTGCGGCTGAAAGCCGGCAATCGCCACTTCAGCTAACTGTTGCTGAAAGGCTTTTACCGCATCACGATTTTCCCACATCGGTTTCATTTCGCGTGCGGCATACAGCAGTTCCAGTTGGCTCATATAAACCGGTGTGAAGCCCGCTGGAAGTTGAGATTGTAATTCGGCGCGGGCTTTATCAACTGACACGCCCTCGGGCAGTGGTTGGATACCTGCCATGGTAGCCGTCGCGGAAGATTGAGCCTGCGGCTGCGATAACGCTGTTGGCTGTTCACTGACGGTCGCTGAGCTATCGCCAGGGATCATTTCAGGCTCATCGGCCTGCGCATTGAACAGTGGAGCGAATGTTACGGCCAGGCACAAACTAATTGCCGACAGCCGACGACCACACATTTTATTAAGCAACATCCCTTGCCCCCTGTTTTTTTATCATACTTTGAGTAGCCAGGCCGTATGTCTTCCCCTTATTTTGGCGGGGCCGAACCTGTAAAACGCCAATACAAGCTGAAGTATGACGAGCAAGCCTGTGACGCGTTAGGCTTACCTTTAGTATATAAACATGAAAAAATTTTTGCCTAACCTAATGTAAAGAAGTTTAAAGAAATTACACCAGTTATTGAGAATTTTCGGAAGAAAAGAAGGCGGCCATTTAGCCGCCTTTTATTTAGCTTGCCTGCGAGGAGGCATCTTCGGTGCCAGGCAGCGGCTCAGGTAACTGAGGCGCAAACCCGCGCAGACCTACCACGTGAACGTGTTCGGTGTTCTGGAAGACTTTACGCACCAGTTTGTAGGTGGTGCCTTTCTCCGGGCTAATGTTTTCTGGGGCTGCGATAATCAGCTGCATTTGCAGACGCTCGCACAGTTCAAACAGAGTCGCGATAGAGCGTGCATCAAGTCGCGCAGCTTCATCCAGGAACAGCAGACGGCAAGGAGAAATATCTTTCCCGCGCAGTCTACGCCCTTCGTCTTCCCAGCTTTGCACAACCATCACCAGAATAGACATCCCGGTCCCGATCGCTTCACCGGTTGACAGCGCGCCAGATTCAGCACGCAGCCAGCCGTCAGAGCCACGGTTAACTTCAACTTCCATTTCCAGATAGTTACGGTAATCCAGCAGTTCTTCACCAATGGTTTGCGGCGTACGTTGCCCCATATCAATCTGCGGATTCAGACGCTGATACAACTTCGCCAGCGCTTCAGAGAAGGTCAGACGATTGCTGTTAAACAGATCCTGGTGCTGCTCATGCTGTTCGGAAAGTACGTCCAGCAAGGTAGCATGCGTCTCGCGTACGTTGACGTTCAGACGAACGCTGTTTACCTGGCCAAACGACACGCTTTGCAGCCCCTGGTTCAGCATGCGAATACGGTTCTGTTCGCGCTGAATGGTCTTACGAATGATATTCGCCACGCTGCGAGAGCTGATCGCCAGTTTCTGTTCGCGGGACGTTAATTCTTCCGTCAGACGGCTCAGCTCAATCTCCATCTGTTCGATCGCTTCAACCGGATCGTCGGTACGGATAATATCCTGGCGAATACGCTCACGCAGATGCTGATAAACCGCGACAAAGAACTGAATTTTACGCTCTGGACGTTTTGGATCTTCAGACATGCGCAGTACATCACGCAGGTGTTCGTTATCCGCAACCGCCAGGCGCAGCGCACCAAGCGCCTTATCCGACATCGAGCGCAGTTCATCACCGGAAAGATACGCCAGCTCACGACGGTGCAGGCGGCGTTCAACGCCGTTATCTTTCACCATCCGCATCACCGCACACCATCCGGCTTTCGCGGTAACCACCTGCTCGCGCATCTCAAAATAATCACGTTCCAGCTTGCGCAGCCTGCGGGTCAGGTTTTCCATCTCCGCTTCGCAGAAGGTCAACGCTTTTTCCAGTTGGTTACGGCGCGCACGGTTGTTGCTGAGCTGCGCATGCAGTTCATCACGACGAATACGCGCGCGCTCTTCTGCACCGCTGTCCGCACGAACGCCAATATCCTGCAGTTCACGTTGTAAATCGTTAAGCAGCTCTTTTTTGGTGTCATAGGAGCTTTTCAGCGACGCCATGACCTGGTTGTACTGGCTTAACTGTGCAGCGTGACTGCGTAGCGCTTCACGGGCGCGGGTACGTTCAGCTTCCGCCTGTTCCAGCCGCTCACGCAGTTTTTCGTTCAGATCGCTGTTGCCGCTAAGCATTTCAGCAGAGTCGGAATAGCTAAAGTGCGCCCGGCGCTGCACCACTTCGGTCAGAGCAAAAGCTTGCTGACGCGCATCGCGCTGCATCTGCTGGGAATACGCGTAGTCTTCCTTCAGTTGTTCAAACTGCTCAGGGTCATTTTGCAGGACCGAAACAATCGGTTCCAGTTTGGCTAACTGGTTGCCATGTTGCTGCACAAAACGCGCCGCTTCCTGGGCTTCATCCAGGCGCTCACGAATTTCGTCCACGCGATCGGCCAGCGTGTCATCCGCCAGCAGATTCAAACGCGGGAGAAGGCGGTTAAGAGCAGAGACCCCCTCTTTCGCCTGCTCAAACTGCATACGGCTTTGCTGATTATCATTTTCATGATTGCTCAGCGCACGTTCCAGTTCAACGCGACGGCCATTCAGTTGGCGAATTTCCGCTTCCGGATCGGCTTCAAACGCCACCGACAAATGACTGCCAATGAAACGACTGAACGCCTGATGCAGACGCTGGGTTTTCTGGACGTCAAAGGAGAGCGTTGCGAAACGTTCAGACAGCCCTTCACGCTCGGCATGCAGGGTTTCGATACGGCTTTCGCGCGCTGCACGGCCAAAAATCGGCACCGTCGGGAAGCGGGAATAACGCCACTGACGCTCGGCGGTTTTCACCACTACCGCTTTTTCCAGCTCATCAACGCTGAAAACGCTGTCATCAAACGACTGCGGATCCCCTTCGATGAAATAGAGATCTTCCGGACAATCCGTCAGCCCTTCAAGCTGCTCGGTAATCAGCGACAGATCCGGCACCACGATGGCATGACGCGAAGGACCGTACAGCGCAGAGAAGTACGGCGCATCTTCAAGGCTAACGTCGTCATAGATTTCTGACAGCAGAACGCCACCGAAGCGCTCCGCCAGCGCGTTCAGACGCTGATCTTCCGCCCCGCCCGGCTGACTTAAACGTTCAATTTCTTCATCAACTGCATTTTTGCGCGCACCGACTTCATCACGCTCAACAATGGCTTCACGCTCGCGCTCCAGCAGTTGTTGCAGATACTCAGTCACGTCCTGGCTTGAGGTAAACTCTTCGCCACACTGCTCGCTAAGCTGATTCAGGCTATTCTGCGCGGCCAGCCAGACAGGCGCACGTTTCATCAGGTGCTGGATACGAGACTGCAGTTGTTCCTGCTCCTGACGCAACGTCATACGCTGTTCGCTGGCAGAAGAGACGCTGTCCGACAAGGCGGCGATGCGTGCTTCCAGCTCCTGGTGCAGCGCTTCCAGCTCATCGATATCGAACTGTTTACCCTGACGCTTGCAGAATTCAGCCAGCAGACGTTCGGCGTCTTGCTGTTCGCGCAGACGCTGCTCCAGTTCGCTGAGTCGCATACGCAACGGCTGAACCTGTTCCGCCAGGTGGCGCTGTTCAACGCCTTCCCGCAGCAGTTCACGCGCCACGCTCCAGGCTTCACCACGCGCCAGCGGGCCATTGATAGCCGCCACCAGCTGATAAGCCTGTTCGAACTGGCTGTGCGCGGTTTGCGCCACGCTCATTTTTTGTTCCAGCGTCAGCAGCTTTTCAGTGGCTTCCTGCTCTTTAGCCTGGAAGGTTTCCAGCCATTCAGCAGCGCTGTGGGCGGTCAGATCCGGTAAGTGACAGAGCTCTTTCGCCCGATTCAGCGCCTGGATCGCCTGGGTATACTGGATGGCTCGCGTTTGCTGGACGTCCAGCGCTTGCTGATAATCGGCAAGCTGGCTTTTCAGCTCATCCACTTCCAGTTCCGCGGCTTCTGCGCGGGCTTCGTTTTCATCCTGGCGGTCAACGGCTTCCGCGACCACCTCATTTTGTTCTTCGAGACGGACCTGCAGTTCTTCAAGATCCGCTTCGTAGCGTTCAATTTTTTCCTGCTGACGCAGCGCGGTTTGCACCAGATTCAGGTGATCGCTCGCGGCCTGGTAATCAGCCTCCAGATCGCCTTCCGCGCCGTTATGCTCGCCCAGTTCGCGCGCCATATCCACGTGCTTATACTGCTCCGCGGCCAGCTGCTTGCGTGAAGTATGCAGCTCACGACGATATTCCAGCGCTTTATCAAGATGGATACGACGTTCGTTGGCGTGACGCATATAATCCGCGGCCACATAGTTGGTCGCTTCGCTGATCAAATGCTTAAACAGATCGCGGTCAGACTGAGTTACGCGAATCGCTTCCAGCGTCATGCGGTTTTCACGCAGCGCAGCTTCCATATCCTGGAAGGCTTTACGTACGCCGCTGTTTTCCGGCAGCAGGTAGTCACGCAGTGAACGGGTAATGGCACTGGAGATCCCACCGTACAGCGAGGCTTCAATCAGACGATAGAATTTACTACGGTCAGACGCGGAACGCAGACGACGGGCGATGATGCCCAGATCGAACATCAGTGAGTGATAATCGGTGATTGAGTTGAACTGTTTAAACTGCACGCCTTCCATCTCATCAAGCTTCTCTTTCAGCTCAGAGAGGGACAGCACGCGCGCCTGGCGTTCATTCAGCGTTTCCGTCACCAGTTGGGTTGGCTGCACCGACATCGGCAGTCCCTGAATGGCAAACGGTTTGATATCCACTTTACGATCGCGACCGGCAACCTGTTGCAGTCGCACCCCCACGACCACGCGCTGATGGCGCGAGTTGAGGACGTCGAGCATTGAGTAACAGACGCCCGCTTTCAACTTACCGTGCAGGCCCTTATCACGTGAACCACTGGTTGCACCGGCTTCGGTGGTGTTACGGAAATGCAGCAGGGTTAAGTCCGGGATGAGCGCTGTAACAAATGCCGCCATGGTGGTGGACTTACCCGCACCGTTACCGCCGGACAGCGTGGTAACCAGTTCATCAAGGTCGAATGTACGGGCAAAAAAACCATTCCAGTTAATCAGCGTAAGTGAGCGAAATTTACCGCGTTCAATCATTATTCTTCTTCTCCACTGTCCGGCTGATTCTCTTCGGGCTCATCGTTGAGCTGCAGGCGGTTCTCGACCGGCATCGCTTCGCCATCACGAATTAAGCGACGCTGCGCTTCGCGCGGATCGTCACCGCTGCGCACGTCCGCGCCAAAGCGGAAGACTGATTCCGTAATACGGAATTTGCTGCTGTCGTGACCCATAAACCACACCATGCCTAAACGGCGCAGACGGTTTAGCGAAGAACGAACTTTTTCCTGTAGCTTCTGGCGATCAACATCCGAACCGGTTGAACGATTGTTCACCAGTTTCAGCAGCTTCGCTTCATCAGCCAGCGTTAGCAGCTCGTCGTACAACTCTTGCTGGGTAAAAATCCCTTCATTCGCCAGGCGTTCCGGGCTGAGATAGAGATAGCAAAGAATTTTACCGACCATCATGTCCAGTTCAGACAGGACCGAACGGGGAATGAGCGTCGTTGAACGCGGGCGAAGGTAGAAGAACCCTTCCGGCGCACGGATCAATTCCACGTTATAGCGGCTGTAAAACTCTTCAAAATATTCCTGAAAATCCATCAGGAAGGCATGATTATCCAGTTCATCCAGACCGATATGGCGGCCCGAACGTAAGGCGCTGTCCAGCGCCGGAAATAACGGATTCGCCAGCGCCTGCGCCAGCTTTACCGGCATCACTTGTTCAATATTTGTCAATGACATGCGCCTGTACCTTGGCTCCGTAATCATTAATCGGCTGCCATTTGGCTGGCAGTCCGGTGAAGTCTGCTTGCGCTACGCCAAGGCGTACCGCCTGATCGATAACTATGCGCGCGACGTCGAAATGACGCGCACGTGGGTATTGCGCCAGATACTCGCGCACGACCAAACCGAGATCCAGTGGTGTTTGTCTGGATTTGTAGATAGCCAGCTGTTCTTCGATGATCGCCGCCAACTGTTCACGGATCTCGTTAAATTCTTCATATTCCAGATCTTCCGGAAGCTCGCCGGTGACCTCTTCGTCACGCAGCACCATCTCTTCGTCACGCATATCCAGCAGACGATCGGCGTTGGCATAGGTTAGCGCCCACGGATCGTCAAAGTATGTCTGCACGGACTGGCGCAGACGCTGGGCAAAGACGCGGTTTTTATCCATATCGATCGCGGTACGGATAAACTTATGCACGTGACGATCGTAGCCGATCCATAAATCAATGGACTGCTGACCCCAACTGATAATGCGGTCGAGCTTACTTTGTAAGTCAAACACCAACCGATCGACGAAATGCAAATCGTCATGCGTCATCGTGGCGTCCTGGATGTGTAACAGGTGAGCCTGTAGCTTATCCCCCGCCGCTTCCAGCGTATCCTGCAGTTCACGCAGCGTACCAGACGTTTCAGAGAGCAGCAGTTCACAGCTGGAGATCGCCGCCCGCCAGTCTTTATTAAGCAACTGTGCGATGTCGTCTTTTACCTGCTGCTGCTGTTCATCCATGATGCGCTGGGTCAGATCGATACTGTCGAAAATCTCCGCCACCGAGTATTTCAATGGCGCGTAGACGTTGCGATGCCAGTGGAACTCATCGCCACCTTCCGCTGCCGCATCCGCCGCGCGCTTTAGTTCACCTGCAACAATCGACAGCTGCATTGAAAGACGCAGCGTAGAGAATTCACGCTGACGAATGTAGTAATCCGTGATGCCAATTCCCAATGGCGTTAAACGATATATAGCGTTGCCTTCCGCCTGCTCGCTGGTAAAGCGGTTCAGCAGACGTTGACGCACCATATCGTTGATCGCGTTGTTGGCGCGTACGCCGATGGTTTCGCTGGTTTGCTCAAACGCATCACTCACATGGCGGAACGCATCCACCAGCTCACCTTCACTCATCTCGCCGTCAAGTCGCTCACCGTTTAAGGTCGCGACCGCCAGCAGGAACGAAAGTCTGTCTACCGGCAGAGAGATGGAGAAGTCATTTTTTCTGGCCCAGGCAACCAGTTCGGGGACTGTCTGGGAAAATTCACTCATAAATTATCCTTGCATCTGCGGCTCGGGCCGAACTTTTAATCGCGGTGACATGAATATAGCGCCCAAGGCTGATATACGGTTCCTGGCGGCAATAGCGCGTTTCTAACTCAAGTAACATTTCAAAGTCGTCATGCTGTTTATGTTTATCTCGCAGATAATCATGAAACACACGGACGCCCGTTTTACCGGTTATCTGCCAACCGATCTCGTCCAGCCACTGGTAGACCTGCCCCGGATCGCGTGGGTAGTCCGGTGAAAGCGTGCGTTTTTTACGTTTCGGCATCCCCACCTGCACATAGTCAAAGTTCCCTGCGACCATGTTATGCATCAACAGACCGTTAGCATTGTAGAACATTAACGACAGCGCGCCGCCTGGACGCAATACTGACCACAGAGTCTGCAACACGCTGACCGGATCTGTCACCCACTCCAGCACAGCATGAAACAATATCAGATCAACCGGGCTTTCCAAATGCGAAGCAACATCCTGAGCGGCGCATTGTATAAAATGCATGTTCCCGCTCACACCTTTTGCCTCTGCCGCCTGTTGCGCTCGGGCGATCATCTCGCCAGACAGATCGCATAATGTGACGAAATGTCCTCGTTGCGCCATTTTGATGGCCGTTTGCCCTTCACCACCACCGGCATCCAGAATGTGCAGTTTTTGCTCACCGAACGTTTCCAGTAATCGATCCAGATCCTGCCAAAGGATAGCCTGTCTTAATTGACCTTTGGTGGTGCCGTAAATGTTACGGGAAAACTTCTCTGCAATGTCATCAAAATTGCGGTCCCGCATCGGGCTCTCCACATACTGGCTTTAGGGTGACTAAGTAAAACCGCTATTTTGTCACACCCACGCCGAGAATGAACCTTCCTGGTGTAATATCCCTGCAGATCCCCTGCTGTATGGTTAAAAAAGGAACCAAAAAGGATGCTTTTTACGCTGAAGAAAGTGATTGGCGGTATGATGCTGCCGCTGCCACTGATGCTAATTATGATGGGTATTGGCCTGACGCTGGTCTGGTTCAGTCGCTTTCAAAAAACAGGGAAAGTGTGTATTAGCCTGAGTTGGCTGGCACTGTTACTCCTTAGTTTACAGCCCGTCGCCGACAGCCTGTTGAAACCGATTGAGGACAGTTATCCAACGTGGCAAGGTTCGCAAAAAGTGGAATATATTGTGGTGCTGGGCGGAGGGTATACCTGGAATCCGCAGTGGGCGCCGAGTTCAAATCTGATCAGCAACAGCCTTCCACGTCTGAATGAAGGTATTCGCCTATGGCGCGCAAACCCGGGATCGAAGCTCATCTTTACCGGCGCGGCCGCAAAGACGAATAACGTCAGTACCGCAGAAGCTGGCGCCCGCGTAGCGCAGTCGCTGGGGGTGCCAGCCGATGAAATCATCACCCTGGATCACCCCAAAGATACCGAAGAAGAAGCCGCAGCGGTAAAGAAGGCCATCGGCAATGCGCCGTTCCTGCTGGTAACCTCTGCCTCCCACTTACCGCGGGCGATGATCTTCTTCCAGCAGGCTGGCTTGCATCCGCTGCCAGCGCCAGCCAATCAGTTAGCAATTGATTCACCGCTTAATCCGTGGGAGCGTGCTATACCCTCCCCCGTCTGGTTGATGCATAGCGATCGCGTTGGTTACGAAACCCTGGGACGCATCTGGCAGTGGCTGAAGGGATCGGAACATTGACAGGAATGTTGCCTGATAAGATGTTCACATGTTTATCATGCGAGCCACGGCAGCAATGATTTCGTTGCCAGGTCAAAGTTGGAACGATTAAAGCGTCCGGTGTTGACCAATTGCGTCACTTCATCCCATAACACATACAACCAGCGCCGCCAGATGAATGACTCCGCCACTGGCGCGCGCTGCAGGTATTGCCAAAGCAGGCTTTCCGCCAGCGCATTATCCATCAGGCGGAACAGTTCATATTCCCTTGGCGCCCACAGCATCAACCCCGGTCCCACCATAGCCAGAAGCTGATCGCTACGGGCGTCTTTGAGCATGCTACGTAAACTGAAATTACCGTGGATCAGCACGCAGTTATCATTGAATCCTGCAAATAAGGTAGGTAAGCACTCACGGGTGCGAAACAGGATCCGCTTGTCCTGCATCGTTAGCCCGGTATTGTTGAACTGATTTAACGTGGTCCACAGCACCTCAACCCGCTGACGATACCAGGATGGCCAGATATTCTCTTGCGTGTTATCCACCATTCCCACGCAGCCAGCACTATCCTGCCGATGCCATGACAGCAGACCTTCTACGATCTGATCTTTTAAATGTTCCCAGCGTTCGGGCGTTCGGGCAGGCGCTTCCACCGGCACTCCACGTAAACGCTCAAGCAGTAGCACATCAGGACCGGGATGTTCCTCGTGGGTTAAGACCCCATAAATGACGGGCATACGCACCGTACCACTGCGCGCCAGCATGGAGGTTTTCCATGCCAACTGCTGCGCCATACCCGGCGTGGTGAAACTTCTCGCCATCAGTGGCATCGGATTTCCCTGGCTGTCGTACAGTGACCACAGGGCCGTATCCACTTTTTCATTCACGCATTCTATACGACTGAGTTTTTCACCCAACAGATGACTGAGTTCGGCACGCAACTGTTCCATTTCGGATTGCCCTCATAAATGCTACTGCTTTCATAATGAGCGTCGTGCAGACAGATGTCACCCGGATGAGATCAATTGATGAAAAGAAAAGTGGCGGGAAAGCGTAACGATATGACACTCCTCCCAAAAATTCGCGTCATCAGGGGGAGTGTCGTGAGAAAAACTAACGCATTTCGGCGCGAACGCGCTCAAGATCTTCGGCAGTGTCTACGCCGGTACCGGGTACTTCTTTTGCGACGGCAACATGAATTTTTTCGCCGTACCACAGCACACGTAGTTGCTCCAGCATTTCAATATGCTCAAGCGGGCTAGGCTGCCAGTTAACATAACGGCGGATAAAACCGGCGCGATAGCCGTAAATACCCAGATGTCGCAGGAAGGTGTCACCTACCGTTTCCAGGCTTTTAGCGAAACGGTCGCGATCCCACGGAATGGTCGCGCGTGAAAAATAGAGCGCATAACCTTCGGCGTCCAGAACGACTTTCACCGCATTCGGATTAAATGCCTCTTCCGCACTGTGAATCGGGGCAGCAAGGGTCGCCATACCGACCTGGCGCTGTGCCAGATTCTCAGCGACCTGGCGAATAATGACCGCCGGGATCATCGGCTCATCACCCTGTACGTTCACAATAACGGTATCATCGCTAAAGCCACATTTCTCGACGACTTCCGCCAGACGCTCCGTACCGGACTGGTGATCGGCGCGGGTCATGCATACTTCCCCCCCCACCGCTTCTACCGCGCGAGCAACATCTTCGTGATCGGTCGCAACGATAATACGTTCAGCGCCAGATTCACGCGCACGCTCCAGCACATGCACGATCATCGGCTTGCCATTGATATCCAGCAGCGGCTTGCCCGGCAAACGTGTGGACGCATAACGCGCAGGAATAATGACCACAAAACTCATGATTTACTCTCATCAGCAGTCAGAACGCGAGCTTCGGTTTCCAGTAACACGGGAATGCCATCACGCAGTGGGAAAGCAAGGTTATCCAGTTTACAAATCAGTTCCTGTTTTTCCTGGTTAAACCAGAGTTTGCCATTGCATACCGGGCAGGCAATGATTTCAAGCAGACGATGATCCATAGTTCCTCCAGATGGACCGGATTGTGAATCCGTAAATATTAACATAATCGCTTACCGTGCTGGGTCTATTTCCCAACCATGGCGTGCATCAGCAAATAAACCTTCAGGATAGCGTCCCAGCGTCACACGTGTTGCCTGCTGCCAGCGGGCAAAATCATCAATCGCCTGAAACAATCCTTTTTGCAAAGTAACCCCAGGTTTGACGCCATCCTGTAACCACAGCGAAATCACTTCCAGTACGCCCGTTTTGCGGTGCATTTTGGCATCCATCCGCCCAACTAACTGCCCGCGATGCAGCAGCGGCAAGACGAAATAACCATACTGACGTTTCGGTGCTGGCGTGTAGCATTCGAGCCGATAGCTAAAATCGAATAGCTGCTCTGCCCGTTTACGATCCCAGACCACCGGATCAAAGGGTGATAATACTGCGCTATGCGTCGCCGTTAATTTACCCGTCAATGCCTGCTCCAGCAGCGGCTGAAGGTGGCTATGCAGCCACAGGGTTCCTAACCCTTCGACATCAACAGGAATAATCTGTTGCTGCTGTGCACGTACGTTGCACCAGTTTTTTAGCGCCGGGCGCTTCAGGCGATAGTAGTCTGCCAGCCATTGTTCGCGAAAAATCCCCAGACTGCGGGCGCTGTTATCCAGCATGAGGCTTTCAGCTTCTTCCTGTGAAAGCCGGTCGCGTTCATCATCCCAGTGCGGCATGACGCGATGGGTTAAATCATACACTCGCTGGAAATTACGTCGTTCCACCACCATCACTTTCCCGGCGGTGAACAGGCCTTCAAGATGACGCTTATGCGGTTTCCATGCCCACCAGCCGCTGGCCCCCTTGTGCAGATGCTCAAAATCAGCAGAGCGGACTGGTCCGTTATGCTGAATGTGCTGGAGCAGTTGCTCAATCTCATGCGCATGTTCTTTCATCCACTCCGCTTTATATTTCCAGCCCATTTTCTCCGGGGCCAGCATGCGGTGACGTATCAGCATAAAGTCGCTGCGTGGCAAAAAGCAGGCCTCGTGCGCCCAGTATTCCATCAGTTCGCCCCGCTGCAATGCGTCATCCAGCCACTGGGGCGAATAATCACCCAACCGACTAAACAGCACCAGGTAAGGGCTGCGCGCCACAATATTGATGGTATCGATTTGCAGTAACGACATGCGCGAAATGGCAGCAAGAATATCTGCTGGGGTTGCCCGACGGCGTGTTTTTTTCAGCAGCCCTTGAGCGGCAAGGTGAAGATGACGGGCATCCGTCAAAGAAAGACGCGGCAACGACATTTGTGGCCTCATAAATGATTCGCTGCCGCAGCGTGAATCAGTTAGCGAGTCAGCGAGATTAAGCTATCCAGCAACATATCAGGCCGATCGCCTGACAAATGAGCATTAACAGGTAAATACCACCAGTTTTCATCGGCAAATGCACGGCACTTAACCGCATCTTTTTCCGTCATCACCAGCGTTTGCCCGGCGTCTGCAAACGCACTGACGTCACTGTAGGTCAGAGACTGATGGTCTGCCAGCGCAATACTTTTTTGCACGCTGGCACCGCATGCTTCCAGCGTGGCAAAAAAACGCGGTGGATGGCCAATGCCCGCCATGGCGACAATATTGGACAGCTGCGACACATCGCGGCGTTCACCCGTACGTAAATTAACGGCCAGCCCCGGTTCAAGTCGCATAGGGATTTCCCCTGGCTGCGCAACGCCACCGTTAACGATAGTCGCATCCACCGATTTAAGCCGGCCTGCGCGTTCCCGCATGGGACCCGCGGGAAGCCACCAGCCATTGCCAAACCGACGTTCTCCGTCAATAACCACGATTTCAACATCTCGCGCCAGACGGTAGTGCTGTAGCCCATCGTCCGTCACGATAATCTGCACATCGTGTTGGGCCAAAATGGCTTTGACCGCATCCGATCTTACCGGGGATACCGCTACGGGCACGCCGGTACGTTGGGCGATCAGCACAGGTTCATCACCCGCTTCTGCCGTAGTGGTATCTGCGGTCAGTAACAGCGGGTAAGCAGCCGCTTTCCCGCCATAACCACGCGACACCACGCCCACGCGAATCCCACGTTGACGCAGTTGTTCAACCAGCCAAATCACCACCGGTGTTTTGCCATTGCCACCCGCGGTCAGGTTTCCGACCACCACAACCGGGACTGGTGCACGCCACGCGCGTTTAATCCCAAGCTTGTAACATAAGCGGATCCCCCCGCTCACCAGGCCATACAGCCAGGAGAGCGGGAGTAACAGTCGCCACAGCGGCGACTCACCAGACCAGATTCGAGCGATCATTGACCGAATTGCATTTTGTGTAATTGTGCATACACCCCACGCTGCTCAATCAGCTCGCTATGGGTTCCGCGCTCAACAATAATACCGTCTTCCACCACGATGATTTCATCCGCCTGTTCAATGGTAGAAAGGCGGTGAGCAATCACCAGGGAAGTACGGTTTTTCTGAAGCTCATCCAGAGCAGCCTGAATTGCGCGTTCAGACTCGGTATCGAGTGCCGACGTTGCTTCATCAAGGATCAGAATCGGACTGTCACGCAACAAGGCGCGGGCAATAGCGATACGCTGGCGCTGACCACCAGATAGCAGGACGCCGTTTTCGCCAATCACCGTATCCAGGCCATTGTCCATCTTATTGATGAAATCCATGGCGTAAGCCATTTTCGCCGCTTTTTCGATCTGCTCACGGCTGTACAAATCGGTACGCGCGTAGGCGATGTTGTTGGCAACCGTATCGTTAAACAGGTGCACATTCTGCGAAACCAACGCGACCTGATCGCGCAGGGATGCCAGGGTATATTCACGTAGATCGTGTCCGTCCATCAGAATCTGCCCTTCATCAATATCATAGAAGCGCGTGATCAAGCTGGCGATAGTGGATTTCCCGGAACCCGAACGGCCAACCAGGGCAACGGTTTTCCCCGCTGGGATACTCAGGTTGATGTTGCGCAGCGCAGGTACTTCACGTCCCGGATAGGTGAATGTCACGTTGCGGAATTCGAGATTGCCGGTAGCGCGTTCGATTTCGCGTGTACCTTCATCTTTTTCCTGCTCGCTATCCAGAATCGTAAATAAGGTCTGGCAGGCCGCCATACCGCGCTGGAACTGCGCGTTGACGTTGGTCAGCGATTTCAACGGACGCATCAGCGCGATCATTGACGAGAAGACAACCGTAATTGTCCCTGCAGTCAGGTTTTCCATTACGCTTGGGAAGCTGGCTGCATACAACACGAAGGCCAGAGCCAGAGACGCAATCAGCTGGATGATAGGATCGGAGATAGAAGAGGCGGAAACCATCTTCATGCCCTGCAAACGCATCTTATTGCTGACTTTATCAAAGCGCTTAGTTTCGACTTCCTGACCACCAAAAATCAGAACTTCTTTGTGGCCTTTCAGCATCTGCTCCGCACTGGTCGTAACCTGACCCATGGTGTTTTGCATATTTTTACTGATGCTACGAAAACGCTTGGAAACTATACGAATCGCCACTGAAACAATTGGCGCCAGTACAATCAGGATCAATGACAGCTGCCAGCTGTAATAGAACATCATGATAAACAGGCCAATAATTGAAGCCCCTTCACGTACCACGGTGATCAGCGCGCCGGAGGACGATGATGCGACCTGCTCTGAATCATAGGTAATACGTGACAACAGCGTACCTGTAGACTGTTTATCAAAAAAGGAGACCGGCATGCCCATCATATGGCCAAACAGGCGGCGACGCATGGTCATGACCACTTTGCCTGATACCCATGAGATGCAGTAGCTGGAGACATAGCTGGTGAATCCGCGAAGAACCATTAGTCCAATGACCACCAGCGGCATCCACAGCAGCACCGAGCGATCCGTTTTACCAAAACCATCATCCAGTAATGGCTTAAGGAGCGATAGCATGAAGGTATCGCTGGCCGCGTTCAGGATTAACGCTATACCCGCCACGATCAGACCCGATTTAAAAGGCGCTATGGTTGGCCATAGTCGGCGAAACGTCTGCCACGTAGAGAGATCTTTATCGTTATGCATTCAAAAAACCAGCATTTGTTAGAATAGCCGCATATTCTACCCGTTATCCTCCGACACGCCAAACCACTGATGATACCAACGAGGTAAAATCTGATCCCGCAAGCTGTTTATTCGCCAGTTTTTTTGATAAAAATCCAGCGTAATCTGCCCCTGGTGTGGTGTATCCAGCCATTGATAATTTTGTTGCCGATAACGTTGCTTCACTTTCCTGGACGGGAGACGCCAGGCATTGTAACGGGATGCGGAGGCTAGCGCGGCCTGCCCGCCGACCCGCTGAATCAGCGCCTGCGATGATGAGGTATTGCTACCATGATGTGGAACCTGTATCACCGTAGACTGCAGATGCTGCCAGTAGTGACTTAGCATTTTTTGTTCAGCGGGAGACTCAATATCTCCGGTCAGCAGAATACTCTGATGCCCGTCATCGACCTTAACCACGCAGGAGTGGTTATTCCCCAGATCTTTATTTCCACGCACGGGCCAATGCGCACTAAAGGTTAACCCTTGCCATTGCCAGCGCTCCCCGCGTAAACACGGGAGATGCCCTTCCCAACCTAATGGGCTTCTTATCCATAGCGACGGCCAGGCTTGCTGCAGCGAACGCAACCCGCCCCGGTGATCCATATGCTCATGGCTTAAAATAACGCCTTCTGGCTCCAGGTTGTGCCAGCGTAGCCATGGAATAATCAGCTGTTGCGCGCTATCGCCTTCAGGCCATGCCAGACCGGTATCGTAAAGAATCGCTTTCCCATTGCGCGCAATGACCATCGCCAGCCCCTGCCCGACGTCCAGCATATGCACTTGCCAGACATCAGTACGTAGCGTTCGCCAGAACGGGGCGCTCAGTAAAAGGAGCACAGTGACGCAAACTACCGGTATAGTTCGCCACGCGTTCAGCCGATATGCGATGAGCAGGAGTCCGGGTACAAATGCAAGCCATTGCCAACGTGCATCAATATTGATCCACCCTTCAGGCAGGCTCCTGAGCCCCCAAAATAATAGCGCGAGGGAGCGATCCGCTAAATACCATAGGTTCGACTCAACCATCGCCAGCCCGGTTAAATGGACGATCATGCCTGCTAATATCAATGGTACGGAAATAAACGTAACCAGCGGTACAGCAAACAAATTCGCCAGAAATGAGGTCAGGCTAAAACCGTGAAACATCGCGATTTGCACAGGCAGAAGCAGGAGCGTAATTCCCAATTGCAAATGAGCAAGCGCCAGAAATTGGCGTCCAATGCGCGACAGCGGCCAATCCGGCATCGGAACCCATTGATACCAGAACAGCAGCGCCGCAACGGCAAAAGCAGACAACCACAGACTTTGTGAAAGAACGGCGACAGGATCCACCACCAGAATGGCTGCCAGACAGCAGATCCACACCGACCATCCACTCCACTGCCTGCCGCTGAGTTTTAGCCCTCCCCAGACCAGAAGCGCAACAACCGTACGTAATGCCGGGGGCTGTAGCCCCGTTAACCAGGCATAGAATGTTGCGCAGACGATCCCGCCAACTAACGGAACCTGCCAGCAAATCCATCGGGTTGGCATAAAAAATTGCCCCGCGCGAATTAATCCTGCTGCCAGAAGTGCGGCAAATGCAATATGCAGCCCGGAGATAGCCATCAAATGGGCCGTACCGGTATCACGCATAATGGTTTTCACCGTTTGTGACACGGACAAGCGCTCCCCCATTCCCAGGCCCAGTATAACTTGCTGCCAGGGATAGTCAGCGAGCGCGCTTTTCAACGAGGAGAGATACCGCGAACGCAAACTGCATTGTTGTGCGATAACCGAAGCCTGCAAAAATCTTCCCGTCAGCAGTTGGTGCTGAGCCAATGCGTAACGCTGGCTATCAAACCCGCCCTCGTTCAATTGACCGTGTATGGCACGAACCTTCAACGTCATCGCCCATGTCTGGCCCGCACAAACGTTGCCGGGTAGGTACTGCCCATACAGAGTAATTCCGATAGCAGGAAATACCCGCTTCCCCTGCAGATGCGTGATCTGGCCGTAGTGCGTTGTCATATTATCGGTTCCGGTTATCCGCACGATGGCCTGCTGGCTTTTTGCAGGCAGCGTATTACCGGCCCACAGCGCATCTTTCGCAGCAAGAACTCCCCAAAGAAAAAATAGCAGGGTTAATCCGGCGAAACGTACAGGGCTGTGAGAAATAAGACAGAGCAGAATTGCCAGACCAAATATAACGCCGATGCACAGCATGTCAGGTAACGCAGGTAATAGCATAAGCGGGAGAATGCCGAATAATGCACTCGTACTAACCGTTGTTATTTTCATCAGTCACCTCCCTGTAGCAGGAAGTGTGCAGTAATGTTCGACGGTTGTCTGGTGCAAATTTAGCGTTATACGGTATGCATTCCGCTAACATTTAGCGGCGCTTGTAACGTGCAAATTAACTGGGATGGGGATTCCAGGATGGGCTGGCAGAAATGAAAAAAGCACCCATGCGGGTGCTTTTCTCGGCGTTAAGTCTCGCTAAAAACTTAACCGTAAATATTGGCGCGATCGCGCAGTTCTTTACCTGGTTTAAAGTGCGGAACGTATTTTCCTTCCAGGTCCACTTTATCGCCGGTCTTCGGATTACGTCCGGTGCGCGGTGCGCGGTAATGCAAAGAGAAACTGCCGAAACCGCGGATTTCAATACGCTCGCCCTGCGCAAGAGTCGAGGCCATATGTTCCAGCATCTCTTTAACTGCATCTTCAACCGCTTTCGCGGGAATATGAGGTTGCTGGGTTGCAAGTCTTTCAATCAATTCTGACTTGGTCATGATTCCTCCGGTTCCTTAAAGGCATAATTAGCTGCTGCATTGATTAAGGGCGGCCTTAGCCGCCCTTTGTCATTGATTACAGGACGAATCCTGTAATCTGTCAAGCTACTCGTCACCCTTTGTGCTGTTAACAGCACAAAGGATTTAGGAGCACTCGATATTACTCGCCTTTAGCTGCTTTGAAAGCTTCAGCCATTGCGTTGTTAGAGAAGTTAGCATCTTCCTGTTTGTTAACAGTTGCGATTGCATCTTTCTCATCAGCTTCGTCTTTAGCACGAACAGACAGGCTGATTGCGCGGTTCTTACGATCAACGCCGGTGAATTTAGCTTCAACGTCGTCGCCTACGCTCAGAACCAGAGTTGCATCTTCAACGCGGTCGCGGGAAGCTTCAGAAGCGCGCAGGTAACCTTCAACGCCGTCAGCCAGTTCTACGGTTGCGCCTTTAGCATCAACAGCAGTGACTTTACCGTTTACGATTGCGCCTTTCTTGTTCAGTGCAACCCAGTTGTTGAACGGATCTTCTGCGAGCTGTTTAACGCCCAGAGAGATACGCTCACGCTCTGCGTCAACCTGCAGAACAACAGCTGCGATTTCGTCGCCTTTTTTGTATTCACGAACTGCTTCTTCACCTGCAACGTTCCAGGAGATGTCAGACAGGTGAACCAGGCCGTCGATACCGCCGTCCAGGCCGATGAAGATACCGAAGTCAGTGATAGACTTGATTTTACCTTCAACACGGTCGCCCTTGTTGTGGGTTTCCGCGAACTGCTGCCATGGGTTGTTTTTGCACTGCTTCAGACCCAGGGAGATACGACGACGTTCTTCGTCGATATCCAGAACCATAACTTCCACTACATCGCCAACGTTAACAACTTTGGACGGGTGGATGTTTTTGTTGGTCCAATCCATTTCGGAAACGTGAACCAGGCCTTCAACGCCTTCTTCGATTTCAACGAAGCAGCCGTAGTCGGTCAGGTTGGTCACGCGACCAGTCAGTTTGGTACCTTCCGGATAACGCTTAGCGATAGCTACCCATGGATCTTCGCCCAGCTGTTTCAGGCCCAGAGATACACGAGTACGCTCGCGGTCGAACTTCAGCACTTTAACAGTGATTTCGTCGCCAACGTTTACGATTTCGCTCGGATGCTTAACGCGTTTCCATGCCATGTCGGTGATGTGCAGCAGGCCGTCAACGCCACCCAGATCAACGAATGCACCGTAGTCAGTGAGGTTCTTAACGATACCTTTAACTTCCATGCCTTCCTGCAGGTTTTCCAGCAGCTGATCGCGTTCTGCGCTGTTTTCGGATTCGATAACGGCACGACGGGAAACAACAACGTTGTTACGCTTCTGATCCAGCTTGATTACTTTGAATTCAAGCTCTTTGCCTTCCAGGTGCAGCGTGTCGCGGACCGGTCGAACGTCTACCAGGGAACCCGGCAGGAACGCGCGAATACCATTCAGCTCAACAGTGAAGCCACCCTTGACTTTGCCATTGATAACACCAGTAACGGTTGCAGCTTCTTCGTAAGCTTTTTCCAGCGTGATCCAAGCTTCGTGACGTTTAGCTTTTTCACGGGACAGCAGGGTTTCACCGAAGCCGTCTTCTACTGCATCCAGAGCAACGTCAACTTCGTCACCAACCTGGATTTCCAACTCGCCTTGGGCGTTTTTGAACTGCTCAGCCGGAATGGCGGACTCAGATTTCAGACCAGCGTCAACCAGTACTACGTCTTTGTCGATAGCAACAACAACACCACGAACGATGGAACCCGGACGGGTTTCGATTTCTTTTAAGGATTCTTCAAACAGTTGAGCAAAAGATTCAGTCATGTTTAATCTTCAGGTTTCATATTTAACGTCCACCTGGCTCCATGCCGGATGGGGTTGTTTAACATACCCGCTGTCAATCCATTGCAACGGGGGTACTGCAAATTCGGTCGCACTTAAGCGAGTGCCAGTTTTTGGCGCGCGTATTGTAACGCTTTTTCAATCACTTGCTCAATGCTTAATCGGGTTGAATCCAAAACTAAAGCATCAGCAGCGGGAACCAGCGGCGCTACAGCACGGTTACGATCGCGGAAATCGCGTTCTTCGATCTCGGCCAAAAGGCGTTCAAAGTTAACACTAAAGCCCTTTTCCTGCAACTGTAGCATACGTCTATGCGCACGTTCTTGCGAGGAGGCGTCCAGGAAAATTTTCACTGGTGCATCCGGGAACACCACGGTCCCCATGTCTCGTCCGTCGGCAATCAGGCCGGGCGCTTCACGAAACGCGCGTTGACGACGTAACAGCGCTTCGCGTACGCGAGGAAACGCAGCGACCTGAGATGCGGCATTCGCTACTTCCTGGGTGCGGATTTCGCCGCTGACATCTTCACCTTCCAGAATGACTTCCAGGTTGCCGTCCGTTGAGATAAAACGCACATCCAGGTGTGAGGCAAGCGGTACCAGAGCATCTTCAGATGTGACATCAACATGGTGATGCAACGCTGCGAGCGCCAGTACGCGGTAGATCGCGCCTGAATCTAACAGATGCCATTGCAATGCTTCCGCCATTGCCTTGCACAAGGTGCCTTTTCCTGCACCACTTGGGCCATCAATGGTAATAACCGGGGCAATTGCCGTCATCTTTTTCTCCTTAAACGGGCATACGTTAACGTGAACGCCGCGCATTATACGCGCCAACGCTAATAATCGTTAACACAGAGTGTAAAAACCCGATTAGTCTGTAACGATGTGAGGAAGAATTGCGCAATTATAGCGGGCTGGCGAGAAACCAGCCCGGAAGATGACACTGATTTACTGTTTATCTGCAGCGATGCGCTCACGAATATGCTGAGCGCGAGCGTCAGATGTGAGGATCAGGCAGGTGTACTAATACGCGCCAGCTGTTCGAAATAATCCGGGAAAGTTTTGGCGGTACATTTAGGGTCCAGAATGGTCACCGGCGTGTCAGACAACGCCACCAGCGAGAAACACATCGCCATGCGGTGATCGTTGTAGGTCGCGATCTCCGCAAACTGTAACGTCGCCGGTGGTGTAACGCGAATATAGTCTTCGCCCTCTTCAACGATCGCGCCCACTTTACGCAACTCGGTCGCCATCGCGAACAGGCGGTCGGTCTCTTTGACACGCCAGTTGTAGATGTTACGTAAAGTCGTGGTGCCTTTAGCGAACAGCGCTGCCGTGGCGATGGTCATCGCCGCATCGGGAATATGGTTCATATCCATGTCTACCGCGTTCAACTCACCGTGAGTACAGGCAATAAAGTCATCGCCCCAGGTAATGGTCGCGCCCATTTTTTCCAGCACATCAGCGAAGCGGATATCACCCTGCATACTGTTGCGGCCAATCCCGGTGACTTTTACCGTACCGCCTTTAATGGCTCCCGCTGCGAGAAAATAGGAAGCGGAAGAAGCATCGCCTTCAACCAGATATGCACCCGGTGACTGATACTGCTGCTGACCCTGCACAACAAAGCGCTGGTAGTTCTGATTCTCAATTTCAACACCAAACGTTTTCATCAGGTTCAGTGTGATATCAATGTAAGGTTTAGATACCAGCTCGCCTTTAATGGCGATCGTCGTATCCTGCGGCGCCAGTGGCGCAGTCATCAGCAGCGCAGTCAGGAACTGGCTGGATACGCTGCCGTCTACCTCAACCTGTCCTCCGGTAAAGCCACCGCGCAGACGTAAAGGCGGATAGTTTTCCTGCTCCAGGTATTCAATGTTGGCTCCGCCCTGGCGTAACGCATCAACCAGATGGCCAATCGGGCGCTCTTTCATGCGCGGCTCGCCCGTCAACACGATGTCATTGCTGCCCAGACACAGCGCAGCGGCCAGCGGGCGCATTGCGGTTCCGGCATTGCCAAGGAACAGTTCCACTGCGCCTTCGGCATGCAGCGCGCCGCCATTGCCGATAATCTCGCAACGCGTACGGTCGGCAGAAAGGGTATAGCTAATTCCTAACGCATTCAGAGCATTAAGCATATGGCGGACATCATCGCTGTCCAGCAGATTAGTCAGGACAGTGGTGCCATTTGCTAATGCAGCCAGCAGCAAAGCGCGGTTAGAAACACTTTTGGATCCAGGCAGATTGATGGTGCCATCCACCCGCGCAATGGGTTGTAACGTCAGGGATTCCATGAAACTCGACTCTCAAAAACAGACATAAAAACCCCACAGACTGGCTGTGGGGATGAAAATACAGCAGATTAACCGCGGCGGCGCTCGAAATCGACCATGAAATCGGTCAGCGCTTTTACACCTTCTAGCGGCATTGCATTGTAGATGGACGCGCGCATACCACCGACCACACGGTGCCCTTTCAACGCGTGCAGACCCGCAGCGAAAGACTCTTCCAGGAAGAGTTTATCCAGGGCGCTGTCAGCAAGCTGGAACGGTACGTTCATGCGTGAACGGTTCGATTTTGCCACGTCGTTACGGTAGAAATCGCTGTTATCGATTACGCCGTACAGCAGTTCCGCTTTTTGCTGGTTAATTTTATCCATCGCGTTAACACCGCCCTGCTCTTTCAGCCATTTAAAGACCAGGCCAGACAGATACCAGGCAAAGGTTGGCGGCGTGTTGAACATGGAGTCGTTGTCATTCAGCACGGTATAGTCGAGGATTGACGGGCATGACACATGAGCCTTACCCAGCAAATCTTCACGTACGATGACAATGGTCAGCCCGGCCGGGCCGATGTTTTTCTGCGCCCCGGCATAAATTACGCCATAACGGCTCACGTCAAGAGGTGCGGAAAGAATGGTAGAGGACAGATCCGCCGTAACCACTACATTGCTGGCAAAATTCGGCGTTTCATCGATCGCAATGCCATCAATGGTTTCATTCGGGCAATAGTGCAAATACGCCGCGTTGTCAGAAAGCTGCCATTCGCTCATTGGCTTAACAGCACGCAGTCCGTCAACGGTGACTTTGGCGTCGATAACGTTCGGCGTACAGTATTTTTTCGCTTCTTTAATTGCGCTGGCGGCCCAATAACCGGCATCAACGTAATCCGCCGTGGTTTTGTCACCCAGAATATTTAACGGGATACCCGCAAACTGCCCGCGCCCACCGCCATGGCAGAACAACACTTTATAGTTGGAGGGGATGCTGAGAAGGTCGCGAAAATCCTGCTCCGCTTCCTCTGCGACCTGGATGAATTCTTTGCCACGGTGGCTAATTTCCATCACCGACGTGCCAAGACCGTTCCAGTCGCGAAGATCCTGTTGAGCCAGTTTAAGTACTTCTGCCGGTAACATTGCCGGACCTGAACTAAAATTGAAGACCTGAGCCATTTCCCCTCACCACGTTGTGTTGTTGTCCAATCAACATCCTGTCATTGGCGATAATCCGGTGACAGACATTGGTATAAGTTATTCCTGTGGATATCGGTTTTATCATTCAGTGACACGCGCCGCAATGGGTAAAACTGGCCAGGGTAAAAATGTGTCATTGGTCACACAACAGAATCTATCGGATTGACGGGTAAAAACCGAGATTTTCGCTGTCAGGTGACCCGTTTTGCCCGACTGGCCTTCGACCATTCTGGATTTGCACAGCGTGGACATAATTGATGATCTCCGGCGTTCATTTGCACCACTTCACTACACCGTATACAGGCATAGTCCCCAGCTTCAGGTATCACTTTAAATCGCTGTGTACAGCGTTTAGGCAAAATACTGAGCCCCGGCTTTACGTCTTCATCGGCAAAGAAATAGACGCTGATTTGCCCATTAGTCTCCAGGATGGCCAGTCTCACCTGTCCCAATTGCTCCACGCCGTTCAAACGCAATTCCATAAAGAATTCGAATTCCGTCATATTGGCGCTATTGAGCTTCGACCATGCCAGCTCGCCGTCCTCAATGATCACAACGGGCTTGCCCTCCAGCAAATCCTCCATTTTCTCGCTATGCGCCATCAGCCACATAACCAGCCGATACAGCACGGCAAGCGTAATAAAGACCACCAGCACCGGCAGCATCGGGACATCATCATAAAATGCCACGTCTCCCGCCGCGGATCCCAGCGTAAGGATAATCAGCACTTCAAAAAGCGACATCTGGCGTACGCCGCGACGTCCGGTGATTTTTAAAAACAGAAAAACCAATATAAAGGTATAGAAGCTGCGCAGAGCAACTTCTCCCAGAAAATCCATGGGCACCTTATCCAGTACCATTCGGTGTAAATCGAAAGCTTTCATTATTATGCTCTAAACGTGGTTGGCTGTAGGAAAGCATAGCTAATACTTTTATTTACGTCTGAACTCCGGCGACGATAGCGCCATTCATTTAAAACCCGTATCATTGCGCGCTTTCCGTACGACAAAAGTGATTTTCATGACGCAAACATTTATCCCCGGCAAAGATGCCGCTCTGGAAGACTCCATCGCTCGCTTCCAGCAAAAATTGCTCGACCTTGGTTTTCAAATTGAAGAAGCCTCGTGGTTGAATCCCGTCCCTAACGTCTGGTCTGTACATATTCGCGACAAAGAATGCGCGCTGTGCTTCACCAACGGTAAAGGCGCGACGAAAAAAGCGGCGCTGGCTTCCGCGCTGGGCGAATATTTTGAGCGTCTGTCGACTAACTATTTCTTTGCGGATTTCTGGCTGGGTGAAACCATCGCCAACGGTCCATTCGTGCATTATCCGAACGAAAAATGGTTCCCGTTGACTGAAGAAGACGACGTACCAGAAGGTCTACTGGATGCTCGTCTGCGTGCGTTTTACGATCCAGACAACGAACTGACTGGCAGCATGCTTATCGATCTGCAATCCGGTAATGAAGAACGTGGGGTCTGCGGCCTACCGTTTACCCGTCAGTCGGATAACCAGACCGTCTATATTCCGATGAACATTATTGGCAACCTGTACGTTTCTAACGGCATGTCTGCGGGTAACACCCGAAACGAAGCGCGCGTTCAGGGCCTGTCTGAAGTCTTTGAGCGTCATGTGAAGAACCGTATTATTGCGGAAAGCATCAGCCTGCCGGAAATCCCGGCCGAAGTCATGGCGCGCTATCCGGCAGTGGTGGAGTCCATCGCCAAACTGGAAGCGGAAGGTTTCCCAATTTTCGCCTACGATGGCTCGCTGGGCGGCAAGTATCCGGTGATTTGCGTTGTCCTGTTCAACCCGGCCAATGGTACCTGCTTTGCCTCCTTCGGTGCGCACCCGGATTTCGGCGTTGCGCTGGAGCGTACCGTCACTGAACTGCTGCAGGGCCGTGGTCTGAAAGATCTTGATGTCTTCACCCCACCAACCTTTGACGACGAAGAAGTGGCTGAACACACTAACCTTGAAACCCACTTCATCGACTCCAGCGGCCTGATCTCCTGGGATCTGTTCAAGCAGGATGCTGACTATCCGTTCGTTGACTGGAATTTCTCCGGCACCACGGAAGAAGAGTTCGCCACCCTGATGGCCATCTTCAACGCTGAAGATAAAGAAGTGTATATCGCCGACTACGAGCACCTGAGCGTTTACGCGTGCCGCATTATTGTTCCGGGAATGTCTGACATCTATCCGGCTGAAGATCTGTGGTTAGCCAACAACGCCATGGGCGCCCATCTGCGTGACACTATCCTCTCTCTTCCGGGCAGCGAATGGGATAAAGAAGACTATCTCAATCTGATCGAACAACTGGATGAAGAAGGCTTTGACGACTTCACCCGCGTACGCGAGCTGCTCGGTCTGGCAACCGGTGCGGATAACGGTTGGTACACCCTGCGCATTGGCGAGCTTAAAGTGATGCTGGCGCTGGCCGGCGGCGACCTGGAGCAGGCGCTGGTCTGGACAGAATGGACGATGGAATTCAACGCCTCTGTCTTTAGCGCTGAACGTGCCAACTACTACCGCTGTCTGCAAACGCTGCTGTTGCTATCTCAGGAAGAAGATCGTCAGCCGCTACAATATCTGAACGCGTTTGTTCGCATGTACGGTGCCGAGGCGGTTGAAGCCGCAAGTGCAGCATTAAGTGGCGAAGCGCCGTTCTACGGGCTTCAAACTGTTGATAGCGATCTGCAGGCTTTCCCGGCGCATCAGTCTCTGCTGAAAGCCTACGAAAAACTGCAGCGCGCGAAAGCAGCACATTGGTCAAAATAGTGACAATCAGCCTGCGCTGAGTAGGCTAAAGGTATTGTCTGGGCTATATTACGGGGCGCTTAATGCGCCCTGTTTTTTATTTTGGTCAAATCAAAAAATAAATGTAAAAACAAGGTTAAATATTAGTAGTTGATATTAAGAAAATTAGCTTATTAATGTGGTTTTTTATCTCAATTACTCCATTTTAATTAACCGCTCCAGAGGAGACAGAAAGAAAAAATTCAACTCACTTTATAATTTTTAAAATTTATTTTTATTTGGATAATCAACAAGTTACACCGTAATCGCATAAAAACCATGCGCCTTACGGGCCTATAAGCCAGGCGAGATATGATCTATATCAAATTCTCATCTATAATGCTTTGTTAGTATCTCGTCGCCGACTTAATAAAGAGAGAGTTAGTGTGAAAGCTGACAACCCTTTTGATCTTATTCTTCCTGCTGCAATGGCCAAAGTTGCCGAAGAAGCAGGCGTCTATAAAGCAACGAAACATCCGCTTAAGACGTTCTATCTGGCAATTACTGCCGGTGTATTCATTTCAATTGCCTTTGTTTTCTATATCACCGCCACAACCGGTACCGGCACAATGCCTTTCGGCATGGCGAAGCTAGTAGGTGGTATCTGCTTTTCCCTGGGGCTGATTCTCTGCGTTGTCTGCGGTGCAGACCTCTTCACCTCAACCGTACTGATTGTCGTAGCGAAAGCCAGTGGCCGCATCACCTGGGGCCAATTGGCGAAAAACTGGCTTAACGTTTATGTCGGCAACCTGATTGGCGCCCTGATCTTCGTGTTACTCATGTGGCTTTCTGGCGAGTATATGACCGCTAACGGCGCGTGGGGTCTCAACGTCCTGCAAACAGCCGACCACAAAGTGCACCATACTTTTGTTGAGGCGGTAAGTCTTGGCATCCTGGCGAACCTGATGGTGTGTCTGGCAGTATGGATGAGCTATTCGGGTCGCAGCCTGATGGACAAAGCGTTTATCATGGTATTACCGGTCGCAATGTTTGTTGCCAGCGGTTTTGAGCACAGTATCGCAAACATGTTTATGATCCCTATGGGTATTGTAATTCGCGATTTCGCCACCCCGGAATTCTGGACCGCTGTTGGGTCTTCTCCGGAGAATTTTTCTCACCTGACCGTGATGAATTTCATCACCGATAACCTGATTCCGGTTACGATCGGCAACATTATCGGCGGCGGTTTGTTGGTCGGGTTGACATACTGGGTCATTTATCTGCGTGGTAACGATCATCATTAATCTGATGATGCCCATTACACGCAGTAAATAAAAAATCCACTTAAGAAGGTAGGTGTTACATGTCCGAGCTTAATGAAAAGTTAGCCACAGCCTGGGAAGGTTTTACCAAAGGTGATTGGCAGAATGAAGTAAACGTCCGTGACTTCATTCAGAAAAACTACACTCCGTATGAGGGTGACGAGTCCTTCCTGGCTGGCGCAACTGATGCGACCACTGCACTGTGGGACAGCGTGATGGAAGGCGTTAAACAGGAAAACCGCACTCACGCGCCTGTTGACTTTGACACCTCCGTTGCTTCTACCATCACTTCTCACGACGCTGGCTACATCAACAAAGCGCTCGAGAAAATTGTTGGTCTGCAGACTGAAGCGCCGCTGAAACGTGCGATCATTCCGTTTGGCGGCATCAAAATGGTTGAAGGTTCCTGCAAAGCGTACAATCGCGAACTGGACCCGATGCTGAAAAAAATCTTCACCGAATACCGCAAAACCCACAACCAGGGCGTATTCGATGTTTACACCAAAGACATTCTGAACTGCCGTAAATCCGGTGTTCTGACTGGTCTGCCAGATGCCTATGGCCGTGGCCGTATCATCGGTGACTACCGTCGCGTTGCGCTGTACGGTATCGACTACCTGATGAAAGACAAATACGCTCAGTTCGTCTCTCTGCAGTCCGATCTGGAAAACGGCGTAAACCTGGAAGCCACTATCCGTCTGCGTGAAGAAATTGCTGAACAGCACCGCGCACTGGGTCAGATCAAAGAAATGGCTGCTAAATATGGCTGCGATATCTCTGGTCCGGCAACCAACGCTCAGGAAGCTATCCAGTGGACTTACTTCGGCTACCTGGCCGCGGTTAAATCTCAGAACGGCGCAGCAATGTCCTTCGGTCGCGTATCCACCTTCCTGGATGCCTACATCGAACGTGATATCAAAGCAGGCAAAATCACCGAGCAAGACGCTCAGGAAATGATTGACCACTTGGTCATGAAACTGCGTATGGTTCGTTTCCTGCGTACCCCTGAATATGATGAACTGTTCTCCGGTGACCCGATTTGGGCAACTGAATCTATCGGTGGTATGGGCGTTGATGGCCGTACTCTGGTTACCAAAAACAGCTTCCGCTTCCTGAATACCCTGTACACCATGGGTCCTTCTCCGGAGCCGAACATCACCGTTCTGTGGTCTGAAAAACTGCCTCTGAACTTCAAGAAATTCGCCGCTAAAGTGTCCATCGACACCTCTTCTCTGCAGTACGAGAACGATGACCTGATGCGTCCGGACTTCAACAACGACGACTACGCTATCGCTTGCTGCGTAAGCCCGATGGTTGTTGGTAAACAAATGCAGTTCTTCGGTGCGCGTGCAAACCTGGCGAAAACCATGCTGTATGCAATCAACGGCGGCGTTGATGAAAAACTGAAAATGCAGGTTGGTCCTAAATCTGAACCGATCAAAGGCGACGTTCTGAACTTCGACGAAGTTATGGAGCGCATGGATCACTTCATGGACTGGCTGGCTAAACAGTACGTCACTGCACTGAACGTTATCCACTACATGCACGACAAGTACAGCTACGAAGCCTCTCTGATGGCGCTGCACGACCGTGACGTTATCCGCACCATGGCGTGTGGTATCGCTGGTCTGTCCGTTGCTGCTGACTCCCTGTCTGCAATCAAATATGCGAAAGTTAAACCGATTCGTGACGAAGACGGTCTGGCTGTCGACTTCGAAATCGAAGGCGAATACCCGCAGTTTGGTAACAACGACTCTCGCGTTGATGACATGGCGGTTGACCTGGTAGAACGTTTCATGAAGAAAATTCAGAAACTGACTACTTATCGTAACGCTATCCCGACTCAGTCTGTTCTGACCATCACCTCTAACGTGGTTTATGGTAAGAAAACCGGTAACACCCCAGATGGTCGTCGTGCTGGCGCGCCGTTCGGACCGGGTGCTAACCCAATGCACGGTCGTGACCAGAAAGGTGCTGTTGCCTCTCTGACCTCCGTTGCTAAACTGCCGTTTGCTTACGCTAAAGATGGTATCTCTTACACCTTCTCTATCGTTCCGAACGCACTGGGTAAAGACGACGAAGTTCGTAAGACCAACCTGGCTGGTCTGATGGATGGTTACTTCCACCACGAAGCGTCCATCGAAGGTGGTCAGCACCTGAACGTGAACGTCATGAACCGTGAAATGCTGCTGGATGCGATGGAACATCCGGAAAAATATCCGCAGCTGACCATCCGTGTTTCTGGCTACGCAGTACGTTTTAACTCCCTGACTAAAGAACAGCAGCAGGACGTTATTACTCGTACCTTCACTCAGACCATGTAATTGGTTTTGACTGAAATCGTACTTTAAAAAGCGTACAATAAAGGCTCCACGTAAGTGGGGCCTTTTTAATAGCCTGCTTTGTCAGCTATCTATACTTATGGATAGCAGCCAAAACAGACTCGACACAGTTAATAACTGTGCACTAACACTGGCCCCGGATGGGCCACACCTGGAGAAACACCGCAATGTCAGTTATTGGTCGCATTCACTCCTTTGAATCCTGTGGCACTGTTGATGGCCCGGGCATCCGTTTTATTACCTTCTTCCAGGGCTGCCTGATGCGCTGCCTGTATTGTCATAACCGTGACACATGGGATACGCACGGCGGCAAAGAAGTCACCGTCGACGAGTTAATGAAAGAGGTCGTGACCTACCGCCACTTTATGAACGCCTCCGGTGGCGGTGTGACAGCGTCCGGTGGCGAAGCTATCCTGCAAGCTGAATTTGTACGCGACTGGTTTCGTGCCTGTAAAAAAGAAGGTATTCATACCTGTCTGGATACCAACGGTTTTGTTCGCCGCTACGATCCGGTGATCGATGAATTGCTGGAAGTCACTGACCTGGTGATGCTCGATCTCAAACAGATGAACGATGAAATCCATCAGAATCTGGTGGGCGTATCTAACCATCGTACGCTTGAGTTCGCACGTTACCTGTCCAATAAAGACATCAAGGTGTGGATCCGCTACGTCGTTGTGCCTGGCTGGTCTGACGATGACGACTCCGCGCACCGCCTGGGCGAGTTTACCCGCGATATGGGCAACGTAGAGAAAATCGAACTGCTGCCATACCATGAGCTGGGCAAACACAAATGGGTGGCAATGGGTGAAGAGTACAAACTTGACGGTGTTAAGCCACCGAAGAAAGAGACCATGGAGCGCGTGAAAGGCATTCTTGAGCAGTATGGTCATAAAGTGATGTACTAATGACGACCACGGCGTCGCAGCGCTCTGCTTGAGTAGCGCGACGCCAACGTTCGATGCCTACGACATAAAATATTCTGAAAGTTTATTGGTCACGCTTTCAATAGAGAAAATACGTTTCTGGTGTGCTTTACGACACTGCACGTAACGCTCATCCTGCTCTTCCAGAGCACTGAGTATGCGATCCGCCACCATCATCGCACCAGCAATTTCAGCAAAACCAGACTCACCTTCCCCCTGTAACGCAACCGCCGCCTGCAAATTCCAGTCAGAAAGCCGATTTAATGGAGCAAACGATCCGCGAGTTAACGAGAGAATTTTTATGCCTTGTTCCTTCGCTAGCGTCAGCGACTGCATCATATCGGTAGAGACTTGTTCTGTATGAATAACGATAATCCCTGTTTTTTGGCTGTCCGCCAACGGAGAGATAGCCGCCGGATAAAATCGGTCGATATAACTGGCTATTTTCCCCATCTGCACCAGATTGATTTGCAGGAATAACGCCACCGGCACCGCCGTACCTACCGCATAAATTGCAATATTACTGAGCTGATTTAACCAGGTCGCAACCGCCTGCAACTCTTTGCTGTCGATGATGGCATTGCTGTCACAAACGCTTGCCAGTACCGCCGCCGTCTCCTCACTTCCGCCATCATTCGGCCGTGCAGCTCCTTGCTCCAGAGCAAGAGCCGTTCTGAAATCAGAAAACCCCTTAAAACCAAAGGCACGGCAAAAACGAGTGATACTCCCCTCACTGGTATCAATAGAATCGGCCAGCTCGGTTATCGTATGCCGCATCACAAAATCAGGATTTTCAGTGATAAAACGCCCTACCTTTTCCAGGATCGGACTCAGCTCTGAAGCCCCATTTCTTATGTTAATCAATAAATTAGTATCTATCTGACTCATTTTTCGCCTTTTTGCACAAAATGCAAATGCTGTCACATACTTTGCCCGGCTTTGCGATAATAATTTTTATCGCACCAATGATAATTAAAAATAATTATTTTTACAAACAGGAGAACGTCTAATGAAAGGTCTGATCGTCTGTCGTACCGGTATGGGCAGTTCGCTAATGCTGAAAATCAAAGCCCAAAAAGTCATCGATAAACATGGCTGGGATATCGATCTTGAACACGATGTCCTGTCAGGGCTACGAACCTGGCAAAACATCGACTTCGTGATCACCATGAGCGACCTGACCGATGAGGTAGAAGCCGCCGGGTTCAGAGCAATCGGTATCACCGATCTGATGAACAGCGAAGAAATGGAATCTGCGCTCACCAGCGTTGTTCAAAACAACTAACCTCTCCGGGGGAAATATGGATCTCCTAAAGTTCATTGTATTCGACATTTTGGGTGTAACCCCACTTTTAGTTGGCTTTATTGCGCTAATTGGTTTGCTTATCCAGCGTAAACCCATCGAAAAAGTGCTTTCAGGTACCTTTAAAACCATCGTCGGATTTCTGGTATTTGCCGGCGGAGCAGGGATTGCGGTGACATCCTTAGGTAATTTTCAGACCTTATTCAGCGATGGATTCGGTCTGAAAGGTGTGATGCCGTTAGCCGAAGCGTTAACTGGGCTGGCACAAACCAAGTTTGCCATGTGCGTTTCACTCATCATGGTCGTTGGTTTCGGCTGGAACTTGTTTTTTGCCCGCGTAACGCCGTTCAAATACATCTTCCTGACGGGTCAACATAATCTGTATCTGTCTGCCCTCTTAACCGTTACGCTTAAGGCGCTTGGCTACAGCGATGTAACAACAATTATCGTCGGCTCCATACTGCTGGGGCTTGCGGCCTGTGTCTATCCAGCTATCGCTCAGCCGTGGATGCGTAAGATTACCGGTAATGATGAAATCGCGATGGGGCATTACGTTACTCTGGCCTACGCGCTATCGGGATGGATCGGTTCGAAAGTGGGTGATCCTAAGCAGTCAACAGAAAAGCTAAATCTTCCCGGATGGTTGGGGATTTTTAAAGACTACATCGTCTCCGTGTCCATCTCTGTCAGTATTTTCTATTACATCGCGGCGCTTGCCGCAGGCGAAGAAGCGGTAACGGCCGCCGCCGGTGGAATGCATTGGCTGGTTTATCCGCTATTCCAGTCACTCACGTTTACCGCATCGCTTTATATCATCATCACCGGCGTTCGCTTGCTGTTGTCAGAAATAGTCCCGGCATTTCTGGGCATCTCTGAAAAATTTATCCCGAACGCCAAACCCGCACTGGATTGCCCAGTCGTCTTTCCGTATGCCCCAACCGCCACCGTTTTAGGTTTCATCTCTTCCTTTGTGGGTGGATTGGTGGTTATGGGGGTCCTCGCATTAATTGGGCAAACGGTCATTATCCCCGTCGCCATCCCCTACTTCTTCATTGGTGCTACCGCCGCCGTCTTCGGTAACGCGTCAGGAGGCTGGAAAGGGGCCATCGCCGGTAGCTTTGTCACTGGCATATTAATTGGTATTGGCCCGGCACTCATCTATCCCATCATGGAGTCGGTGGGTTTGTCCGGTACTAGCTTCCCGGAGACAGATTTTGTCGCCCTCGGCTTAGTGGTTTATTACATTGGCAAAATGTTGCCCTGATAAGGAATGAACATGAATATTGACGAATTAAAATCCCATGCGCTGGCTGCTCGCCGGGATATTGTCACCATGATTTATGAATCAGGCATTGGCCATCCTGGCGGTGCATTGTCCATCATCGACATTCTGACCTGGATTTACGATCAAGAGGTGGACTTCTCCTGCGCCCCTCGCGCTCGCGTGGTCATGAGCAAAGGTCATGCGGTTGCTGCTCAGTACGCCATGCTGCATCAAAAAGGCAAAATTGAGCGCAGCGAATTTAATACTTTTCGACAAATTAACTCACGTTTACAGGGGCACCCTAGCATCAAATCTCTGCCCGAAGTCGATGCAACAACCGGCCTGCTGGGCCAGGGATTATCCATTGCCTTTGGTATGGCGGCGGCCAAAAAACAGCGGGGGGAATCACAGCGCGTTTTTGCCATCATTGGCGATGGCGAAATGCATGAAGGGCAAATCTGGGAAACGCTACAACAGGCAGGCCATATGAAGATGGATAACCTGGTGGCGATTATCGACTACAACGGTTTTTCCTCCCACGACCCCGTTAATCAGGTGGTGAATCTGGAACCTCTGGCCGACAAAGTGCGTCTTTTCGGCTGGCACGTACTCGAACTCCATAACGGTAACGATATGCATCAGGTTGCCGACACGCTGATGCTTTCACGCCATCTGAAAGGAAAACCTGTCGCCATTATTGCGCATACCACCAAAGGCAGTGGCGTTAGCTATATGGAAAATAACGGTGACTGGCATTCAAAAACCCCAACCACCGAACAATATCAGCAGGCTATGGAGGAGTTGCAGTGATGAAAGCCCCACGTGATGAAATTGGTAACGCACTCATTGCCCTGAAAAAAAAGGGCTATCCCATTGTCGCCATTGATAGTGATTTAGCCAGCTCCACCCGCACTGACCAGTTCCAGGCCGTCTATCCAGACGCTTTCTTTGAAATGGGTATTGCGGAAGGATCGGCAATGAGCTTTGCCACTGGCCAGGCGTTGGAAGGAAATATTCCGTTCTACGTTAACTTTGCGATGTTTGTGACAGGCACCGCCTGGACTCAACTGCGCCAGGCATGCTACGCGAAAGCTAACATTAAATTAGTTGGTAGCCACCCAGGAATGGATGATGGACCTGACGGCGCATCGCATCATGCGCTGGAAGATCTGGCCCTGACGCGCGTACTGCCGGGGCTCACAATTCTAACGCCTGCCGACGCTGAAGAAGTTGAGGCCGCATTTGAACAGGCAGTAAACATTCCCGGTCCGGTCTATATTCGCGTAGCCCGAGAACCGATGCCCGTGCGCGATAAATCTGCCGTTCCGCGAGTGACCGATATCGCCGCCGTGGAGGACTCAGGCAATGACTTCGCCATTCTCTATGAAGGGACCGTTCTGGAGCAAGCAAGCGCAGGTTATGTGCAGCTGTGCGCCCAGGGAAAACGTGGCAAGCTGATTCACGTCGCCATGCTAAAACCGTTTAACCGCCAGCGCTTTCTGCAACTGATTGCCAGTTGCCCGCAGATCGCAACGATTGAAAATCACACGATCACCGGTGGGCTTGGCGGACAGGTTGCTGAAGTATTGGCGGAGGAAGGATTAACCACGAGATTAATCCGACTGGGGACACAAGACACGTTTACGGAATCAGGCAATAGCCGCCAGTTGAAAGAGAAATACGGTATTTCGGCGACCGCACTCTTTGAAGCCCTCAGATAGTTCGGGTTGGCAGACCGCAATGCGGTCTGCTGCTCTGAAATAAGGAGAACACAATGACATCTGCGCTATTTTCTGCCTGTCAGTTTCGTGAACAATGCCACTCCTGGCAGGAGGCCGTGACGCTGGCTTGCCAGCCTCTGGAAGAACTGGGCGCGATTACGTCCGCCTACGCTCAGGCAATCATCCGTGAAACAGAACAACTGGGTCCGTGGTACATCTTAAGCCCTGAGTTTGCCCTACCGCACGCTCGTCCGGAAGAAGGAGTGATAAGCAGTGAGACACATTTGTCGCTCTTGTGTCTGAAAGAGGCGGTGCCTTTTCCAGGGCATCCAGATGTGCGGTTAATTATTGTCCTGGCGGCTGCCAGCAGCACCCGACATATTGAAATGATTCAAAAACTGGTTTGCTGGCTGGATGAAGGGGAGCATTTACAACAGCTGACGAGTATGACCAGTCAGGCGCAACTTCACTGCACGCTGAAAGCATGCGAATACCTCGCAACTTCCGGCATACCCGCAATGGGAAAATGAGTCACGGTATGCAAACATTTTGCCTTGCATACCGTCTGGCGCGCTTTATACGTGAGCCACCGGAGTCGGCGTATGTCTGGCGCTACGCAACAACATCAGCAGATAAATAAACGATACGCTGGCAATCATAATGAATAACAGATTATCGGAATAATTCTGCATCAGCATTGCGGTGAATGATGGACCAAGCAGGCTGCCAACGGTATAGCTTAATAACAATGCCTGATTCATGGCGACCAGCTGATGATGTTCAACCTTTTCACAGGCCCATGCCATCGCCACCGGATAGAGGGTAAAACCTGCCGCACCCAACATAAACAACGCAGGCGCCATCGCCGCCTGATTCAGCATGGCGATACTTCCGACGATAACCACGAAGACCTGGACGCGTAAAACCAGCAGGCGCCCCAGCTTGTCTGCCAGGCGGCCAATCGGCCATTGCCCCAGAATACCGGCGCTAACCAGAACCGCCATCCAGAAACCAATGCTGGCGTTGCTCACCCCTTGATGGTTGAGATACAGCGGCATCAGGCCATACAAAGACCCCAGAACAATCCCGGAAATAATACAGCCGTTAACGCCCAGACGCGCCTGACGCAGCTTCAGCATGGAGGTAATAGGAGTAGACTGCTGTTCATCACCCTGCTGATTGGCAATGCGCGTAAAGAGCAATGGCAAAACACCAGCCAGGATCGTACCCGTCACCCACGGCAGGACGTTCATCAATTCTGTTGATACTTTACTAACCAGTAGCTGGCCTAAAAACGTCCCCACGTAATAGATCATCATATAGGCGGCAAGCAAGCGTCCGCGATTACGCGAAGTCCCGCTGCACATCAGCGCACTTTCCACTACCACCCAAATCATGGCGCAGCCAACACCGGCGATAAAACGCCAGGTCATCCAGCTCCAGAACCCCACCATAACCCCCAGGCCGATACAGCCCGCGGCAAAAATAAGCGAGGCAATGTAATAGCTGCGATTAAAACCAAGGTGTTTTATTAAATACCCGGTCAGCAACGTCCCTACCAGATTGCCGGTAAAGTAGGAAGAACTCACCACACCTACCTGCCAGGTTGGCAGATTTTCATGGGCGAGCCAAAGCGGGACGAGCGTGTTTAACACGGCGATCGCCAGGGTCAGCAGAAGCAGCCCGCACAGCAACAGCATGACGGGACGGGTATAGATGGACATGAATAAAAACCGTGAGGAAGTTCAAATTTCATGCGCATCATGCCACTGCCAAAAACATTGTCAATCGGCGCAATCAAAGGGCTGAGGCGCTTTCCGGACGATCGATTTGCATTACTGATTCTTGATGTGAATAGATAAAAAACACAAAAACACATCTGCTTGTTTTTATTGATCTAAAACAAAAATCTCGCGTTGCGTTCAGTCGAAAAATTTCATGGACTCCCCTTACTTTTATTTCTTACTAAACTCTATGCGGGATGCAGATCTGCATTGTCTTCAAAATAGAACAGTGAGTTCTTATTTAGGTATCTAATCCATATATCGTTCTTTCTGTAGACTTAAACTCATCAAATTTCCCCCACTGATGCTGAACAGGAGAAATATCATGACTAAACCTTACGTAAGACTTGATAAAGATAATGCGGCAGTACTGCTGGTCGACCATCAGGCTGGCCTGCTCTCTCTGGTTCGGGATATCGATCCCGATAAATTTAAAAACAACGTGCTTGCCCTCGGCGACTTAGCAAAATACTTCAAACTCCCAACCATTCTGACAACCAGTTTCGAGACAGGACCAAACGGGCCACTGGTACCGGAACTGAAAGCTCAATTTCCCGATGCGCCTTATATTGCTCGCCCCGGAAACATTAACGCGTGGGATAACGAAGATTTCGTGAAAGCAGTGAAAGCGACCGGTAAAAAACAGCTGATTATTGCCGGTGTCGTGACGGAAGTTTGCGTTGCTTTCCCTGCGCTCTCGGCTATTGAAGAAGGTTTTGATGTCTTTGTCGTAACCGATGCGTCGGGTACGTTTAATGAAATTACTCGCCATTCAGCATGGGATCGGATGTCCCAGGCCGGTGCTCAACTGATGACGTGGTTTGGTGTCGCATGTGAGTTGCATCGCGACTGGCGCAACGATATCGAAGGTCTGGCGACGCTGTTCTCTAATCACATTCCTGATTATCGCAATCTGATGACCAGCTACGACACGTTAACTAAACAGAAGTAAAAAACCGGGGCTATGCCCCGGTTTGTCATTTAGCTGGCAACCGCCATACCGACGGTCATATGCAGCCCGTAGAACACGCCACGACCAATCAACTCGCCGACTAACAGCAGAATAAACGCGACGGAAAGCAGCGGAACTGCAGGCTGGTAGCCTTTCACTTGCGGTACAATCCAACAGCACAGCGCTAATGCCAGAGCGACAATCCGCCACGCCATCAGCGAGCCGTAATCTGGAACCAGCGCAGACGCCTGTTGAATGGAACTGTGGATCGTCGCCAGTTCAGCCCCCTGCATTACAGACATGATGGCGCTCACGACCAGAGCAAGCACTGAAATAGCCGGCAACAGGCGCATCGCCCAACCGTCCACGCCAGCAATTCTCAGCAACAGATATCCCAGCAGCGGACCGCCCATAAACATCGTCAGGAAGAAGCCCAGCGGCGTCCAGATGCTGTACCAGGTCGGCACGGTATCGATGGTGTTATACACGCGCACCATCATCCAGACAAAAATCACGCCCAGTACCATGGTGACAACTAACCACAGATTGCGTAATACGGGCGACATTTTTTTCAGCGTTGCCAGCAGCCAGCCGATGCCGCCAACGGCAAAGAAAATTGAGCCGCTGGCAATTTCATTACTCAACGCAGAAGACCCTATACGATTGAGTGAGTTAAAGGCGCGCATCGGTGAGCCCAGGTGGAGCATGGAAGCAATAAAGCCAATGCCCATTAATACCCACAGCCCGAGCATGCAGGCAATCACGCGCTGCTGCGATTCAGGGCGTAAGTCCCCTTTCATCAATGCCAGCGCCAGAACGATAAAGCCACCAACTACACACTGTCCGAAGACAGTGAAGATCATCAGCGGCCATTCATGCCATCCACTTCCCATCTTACACCTCCTTCGGATTGGCCAGATAACCTGTAGTATCCCCGGTCGGGCGGCTATTGGCGTTAGGTTTGATGACAATACTTGGTTTGGTAAAGTGCGCGCCCGGCAGTGGCGCTACCGCAGCCAAAGTACCATGTTTTTTGCGCAGCTCTTCAATCGGACCAAAATCCAGCGCACGCAGTGGGCAGGACTCCACGCAGATAGGTTTCTTGCCTTCAGCGACGCGCTCATGGCAGCCATCACATTTAGTCATATGACCTTTTTCAGCATTGTACTGTGGCGCGCCGTAAGGACAGGCCATGTGGCAATACCGGCAGCCAATGCAAACATCTTCGTCGACAACGACAAAACCATCTTCACGTTTGTGCATCGCACCACTCGGACAAACCTTGGTACAGGCCGGATCTTCACAGTGGTTACACGCAATGGAGAGGTAATAAGCAAAGACGTTCTGATGCCAGACGCCGTTGTCCTCCTGCCAGTCGCCGCCTGCGTATTCATAAATGCGGCGGAAGCTGACTTCCGGGGTTAAATTTTTGAAATCTTTGCAGGCCAGTTCGCAGGTTTTGCAACCGGTGCAACGGCTGGAATCAATAAAAAATCCATACTGGGTTGTCATCGGTTACTCCTTACGCCTTTTCAACCTGGACAAGGTTCGTGTGTGACGGATTCCCCTTTGCGAGAGGAGACGGACGCTGGGTCGTCAGGACGTTAATACAACCGCCCTGATCCACGCGTTTTGCATCCGGGTCATACCAGGCCCCTTCGCCCAATGCCACCACGCCGGGCATCATACGTGGCGTCACTTTCGCCTCAATATGCACTTCACCACGATCGTTAAAGATACGTACCTTGTCGCCGTTGTTAATACCGCGTCGCTGCGCATCCATCGGGTTGATCCACATTTCCTGGCGGCAGGATGCTTTCAGGACGTCCACGTTGCCATAGGTCGAGTGAACGCGAGACTTATAGTGGAAGCCGGTCAGCTGCAAAGGGAATTTCTCCACCAGCGGATCGTTTAAGCTTTCAAAGCCTGGGGTATAAATCGGTAGCGGATCGATTACATCACCTTCCGGCAGTTCCCAGGTTGCCGCGATCTCGGCAAGCTGCTGCGAATAAATTTCGATCTTACCTGACGGCGTGGTCAGCGGATTGGCTTTAGGATCCTCACGGAATGCCTTGTACGCCACATGATGTCCTTGCGGATCGCGCTGTTTAAAGATCCCTTGCTGACGGAATTCTTCAAACGTAGGCAGTTCAGGAATCGCTTTGCGCGACTGCTCATACAGATGGCGCATCCACTCTTCCTGAGTACGACCTTCTGTAAACTGCTGCTCGACGCCAAGGCGCTTCGCCAGCTCGCTGGTCATCTGGTAGATAGTCTTGCATTCGAAGCGTGGTTTGATCGCCTGATCGGTGAAAATAACATAGGACATGTTCCCGCATGAGGCATCCAACGCGAAATCCATCTGTTCGGAGGCAGTGCAGTCCGGCAGCAAAATGTCTGCGTATTTCGCCGAAGAAGTCATATGACAGTCGATGACGACGATCATCTCGCACTTCTTCTCGTCCTGGAGGATTTCATGCGTGCGATTAATATCAGAGTGTTGGTTAATCAGACAGTTACCGGCATAGTTCCAGATCATCTTAATAGGAACATCGAGCTTGTCTTTGCCGCGTACGCCGTCACGCAGGGCCGTCATCTCCGGGCCTCGCTCAATCGCGTCCGTCCACATGAACATCGAGATGCTGGTTTCAACAGGGTTTTCCAGCGTTGGCATACGCTCGAACGGCAAACTGTATGAGCCCTCACGCGCCCCGCTGTTGCCGCCGTTGATCCCAACGTTACCGGTCAGGATAGCGAGCATAGAAATGGCGCGGGTCGCTATTTCACCGTTAGCATGACGCTGCGGCCCCCACCCCTGGCTGATGTATGCCGGTTTAGCGCTACCTATTTCACGCGCCAGTTTGACGATACGTTCAGCGGGAATACCGGTAATCTGCGCCGCCCACTCCGGGGTCTTGGCAATGCCATCCTTACCCTGCCCAAGAATATACGCCTTATAGTGACCGTTCTTCGGTGCGTCGGCCGGTAAGGTTTTCTCGTCGTAACCCACGCAGTATTTGTCGAGGAACGGTTGGTCAACCATGTTTTCGGTGATCAGGACATACGCCAGACCATTGACCAGCGCCGCATCAGTACCAGGACGGATCGGGATCCATTCATCTTCACGCCCCGCACCGGTATCCGTATAACGGGGATCGATAATGATCATGCGGGCATTGGATTTCTGTCGCGCCTGTTCAAGGTAATAGGTTACCCCACCCCCGCTCATACGGGTTTCACCAGGGTTATTACCGAACAGAACCACCAGCTTGCTGTTTTCAATATCGGACGGGCTGTTACCGTCAGCCCAGCCGCCGTAGGTATAGTTCAACCCGGCAGCGATTTGCGCTGAAGAGTAGTCACCGTAGTGATTAAGATAGCCGCCGCAGCAGTTCATCAACCGTGCCACCAGCGTTTTACCCGGCGGCCACGAGCGCGTCATAGTGCCACCCAGCGTACCGGTACCGTAGTTCAGGTAGATAGACTCATTGCCGTAGTCTTTGATAAGACGCTGCATATTGCTGGCAATGATGTCGTAGGCTTCATCCCAACTGATGCGCTCAAATTTTCCTTCGCCACGCTTACCAACGCGTTTCATCGGGTATTTCAGACGATCGGGATTATAGACTCGGCGACGCATGGAACGACCACGCAGACAGGCGCGTACCTGGTGCAGACCGTCATAGTTGTCATCGCCGGTGTTGTCGGTTTCGACATACTTTATTTCACCGTCGACCACATGCATACGCAGCGGGCAGCGGCTGCCGCAGTTCACCGTACACGCGCTCCAGATCACTTTCTCATTAATCGGTGTCGGATTAAGGGCTTCTGCAGCATTTGCAATACGGGTAAATGGCAGGGTAAACGCGCTACTGGCCACCGCCAGTCCGCCTATCGCCGTCGTTTTCACCAAACCGCGGCGAGTAACCTCAGCTGCCAGCACGGCATCGGGGATCTTAGTTTTCATAGTGGCTCACTCTGCTGCTCACAATAAACAAAATACAAATATTCGATGTGTAGTTTTTTATATAACGTTAATATCGATATACGGGCTGGTAGAAACTGAATTTGCTAAAAGACAGAGAAAAATACTGACTTTCATTCGAAGTCAGTATTACCCCTATGGGAGTAGTCGTTATTGTCCGACGTCAAACGGGCATAAAAAAAGCGCCCTGAGGCGCTTTTTTAGCAGAGAAAGGTAGCTTAGCCGATGAATTCGAGGCCATTCATGTACGGACGTAATACTTCCGGAACCTGAATGCGGCCATCAGCCTGCTGATAGTTTTCCATTACCGCAACCAGCGTACGCCCAACCGCCAGACCGGAACCGTTCAGAGTATGCACTAAACGGGTCTTTTTGTCGGATTTGCTGCGGCAACGCGCCTGCATACGACGAGCCTGGAAATCCCACACGTTGGAGCAAGAGGAGATTTCGCGATAGGTGTTCTGCGCCGGGATCCACACTTCAAGATCATAAGTTTTGCATGCGCCGAAGCCCATGTCGCCAGTGCACAGGATGATTTTGCGATACGGCAGACCCAGCAGTTGCAGGACCTTCTCGGCATGGCCGGTCATCTCTTCCAGCGCGTCCATCGACTCTTCCGGGCGAACAATCTGCACCATCTCAACTTTATCGAACTGGTGCATACGGATCAGACCACGCGTGTCACGACCGTAAGAACCTGCTTCAGAACGGAAGCACGGCGTATGCGCAGTCATTTTGATCGGCAGCGCATCTTCATCGATGATTTCGTCGCGCACCAGGTTGGTCAGCGGAACTTCTGCTGTTGGGATCAGCGCATAGTTGCTGCTATCAGCTTCTTCATCCAGCGGACGGGTATGGAATAGATCGCCAGCGAATTTCGGCAGTTGGCCTGTACCGTACAGCGTGTCGTGGTTAACCAGATACGGGACGTAGTTTTCGCTATAGCCATGCTGTTCGGTATGCAGATCCAGCATGAACTGAGACAGCGCACGGTGCATACGCGCAATCTGCCCTTTCATAACAACAAAACGAGAGCCGGTCAGCTTAACCGCCGCGGCGAAATCTAAACCCGTGTGCATTTCACCCAGGGTAACGTGATCGCGCACTTCGAAATCAAACTCACGCGGAGTACCCCAGCGGCTGACTTCGACGTTGTCATTTTCATCTTTACCCACCGGAACGTCGTCCGCTGGCAGGTTAGGAATGGTCAGCGCAATGTCGCGGATCTCGGCCTGTAAGGTATCAAGTTCAGCTTTCGCGGCATCCAGCTCTTCGCCCAGTTTGTTCACTTCCAGACGTAAAGACTCGATATCTTCCCCGCGCGCTTTTGCCTGGCCGATGGATTTCGATCGCGAGTTACGCTCTGCCTGCAGGTTTTCAGTTTGTACCTGCAGAACTTTACGACGCTCTTCAAGAGCGCGCAGCTTATCTACATCCAGCTTAAAGCCCCGGCTTGCCAGTTTTTCTGCGACTGCGTCTGGCTCATTACGCAGCAGATTGGGATCGAGCATGCTTATCCTGTGCTTATCGAATTAAAATAGGAGAAAGTGACCACAGCCTGCGGTCACAGGGATACAGAGACAACATTACCGCAACGATAACACTAACGGTAGCGTTTTATAGGGCTATTTTGATCCTGTCCGGCGAGCCAGGCGAGCTTTTCGCCAATCTTGCCTTCAAGACCTCTGTTTGTGGGCCGATAATAGCGCGTTTGTGCCATTTCCTGCGGGAAGTACTCTTCTCCGGCGGCATAGGCATTAGGCTCATCATGGGCATAACGATACTCCTGACCGTAGCCCATCTCTTTCATCAGCTTAGTCGGCGCATTGCGCAGGTGAACCGGCACGTCGTAATCCGGACGTTCGCGGGCATCAGACAGCGCGGCTTTGAAGGCGGTGTAAACCGCATTACTCTTCGGCGCACAGGCCAGATAAACAATCGCCTGAGCAATCGCGCGTTCGCCTTCCGCGGGTCCCACGCGGGTAAAACAGTCCCATGCGGAAATCGCCACCTGCATGGCGCGGGGATCGGCATTGCCGACATCTTCTGAGGCAATCGCCAGACAGCGACGGGCAACATACAGCGGATCGCCACCAGCGGTAATAATTCGCGCATACCAATAAAGCGCCGCATCTGGGGCGCTTCCACGTACCGACTTGTGTAATGCGGAGATGAGATCGTAAAAACGATCGCCTTTATTATCGAAACGCGCACTACGTTCACCGGCAATTTCGGTGAGCAATTCTGGTTTCAATACGCGCTTGCCGGAATCATCAACTTCGGCCATATCGGCCATCATTTCCAGCGTATTCAGCGCCCGCCGCGCGTCACCATTAACCAGTTCGGCAATAGCCCGACGCGTTTCTGGCGGCAGAACAATATCCTGGCCGCCATAACCACGCGCTTTGTCTGACATCGCCTGGTCCAGCACCTGTTCAATGTCGTCGGAAGTTAACGATTTCAGTAGATAAACGCGTGCACGCGACAACAGCGCCGAATTGAGCTCAAACGAGGGGTTTTCAGTGGTGGCGCCAATAAACGTAATGGTACCGTCTTCAATATGCGGTAAAAACGCATCCTGTTGGCTTTTATTAAAACGGTGAACTTCGTCCACGAACAGGATCGTGCGTCGACCCGCGTTACGGTTCTGACGCGCACGCTCAATCGCTTCACGAATTTCTTTAACGCCAGACGTAACTGCCGAAATTCGTTCGACATCGGCGTTGGCGTAACGGGCAATAACTTCGGCAAGCGTCGTTTTCCCGGTCCCCGGCGGTCCCCATAAAATCATGGAGTGCAGATGCCCGGCCTCGATAGCGCGCGGCAAGGGTTTGCCCGCAGCCAGCAGATGCTGCTGGCCGATATACTGCGCTAAATTTTCTGGCCGCATACGCGCGGCCAGCGGCTGAAAAGTATTATCAGAAAAGTCGAGCGACAGATTGCTCACTCACACGCCTCTACTTACGTTGATCGTCAACCGTTACACCTTGCGGCGGGGTAAAGGTGAATTTAGAGGGTTCAATCGCACCATTCTGCTGAGATTTCAGCTGATAGCTGCTGCGCTGATCGTCTTGTTCAACGGCGCTGAACTGGTGGATCGTCCCGTCACGCCCAACATTGATAGTAAACTGTTTAAGGTTACCGCTGCTGGTTTTTGGCGTCAGCACGAAATCATCGCCATTTTGCTTAATATTGTACTGCTGCCAGTCGCTGGCCTGGTTACGTGCAATCAGCATGAACGGCGTGTTGCCCGTGGCGTCTTTCAGCCATGTCGCCGTCGCCTGCTCAACAAACGGGTTAAAGAACCACAGCGTTTTACCATCGGAAACCAGGATGCTCTCGTCAGGCTGCGTCATATGCCAGTTAAACAGATTAGGACGTTTAACCCATAAGTCACCCTGACCTTCCTGCACCGCCGCACCGCTACCGTCCGTGACCTTCTGAGTAAAGCTGGCATGGAAGCTACTGACTTTATCCAGGCGGCTTTTCAGGTCGCTGGCAGCATCTGCCCAGACGCTGCTCACCACAAAGCTCGACAATAATGCACAGGTGATTGCGATTCTTTTCATTGTTATTCCTCAAAATACGTCACTCCCAACGGGGAGATCCCTCTGCTATCCATTTCAGGCCAAAAATCAGCATGAGGAAAGTAGAAAATACTGAATTACTTAACTTTGCAATCATTCGAAGGGCGGTGGAGCCAGCACTTCACGATTACCATTATGCCCTTGCTCGCTGACAATTCCCTGCGCTTCCATCTGTTCGATGATGCGCGCCGCTCGGTTGTAACCGATACGGAACTGACGCTGGACGCCGGAGATTGAGGCTTTGCGTTTCTGGGTAACAAAGTTTACCGCCTGATCGAACAGCGGATCCAACTCTTCGCCACCATCAAAGCCGCCACCGCCGCCTTCGCTTTCGCTGTCAGACGTTATGCCGTCAACGTATTGTGGACGACCGCGCGCTTTCCAGTCCTGAACCACAGCGTGAACTTCTTCATCACGTACAAAGGCGCCGTGTACACGCACAGGGATCGTTGAGTTTGGTGCGGAATACAGCATGTCACCCATACCCAACAGCGATTCCGCGCCGCCCTGGTCAAGGATGGTACGCGAGTCAATTTTACTGGACACAGTAAAGGCGATACGCGTTGGGATGTTCGCTTTAATCAGACCAGTGATAACGTCAACCGACGGTCGCTGGGTCGCCAGCACCAGGTGGATCCCCGCCGCACGCGCTTTTTGCGCCAGACGAGCAATCAGTTCTTCCACCTTTTTACCCACGGTCATCATCAGGTCGGCGAATTCATCCACCAGTACAACGATATACGGCAGTTTTTCCAGCACCGGATGCTGAACATCCATACTGTCGCCCGGCTTCCAGTACGGGTCCGGAATCGGACGCCCCATACGGGCGGCTTCAGCAATTTTTTCGTTATAACCGGCAAGGTTACGCACGCCAAGCGCCGACATCAGCTTGTAGCGACGTTCCATTTCATTGACGCTCCAGCGCAGGGCATTGGCAGCATCTTTCATGTCGGTCACAACTTCAGTCAGCAAATGCGGAATGCCTTCATAAACCGACAGTTCCAGCATTTTCGGGTCAATCATGATAAAGCGAACGTCTTCCGGCTGCGCCTTGTATAACATGCTGAGGATCATGGCGTTCACCCCAACCGACTTACCGGAACCGGTTGTCCCTGCCACCAGCAGGTGCGGCATTTTCGCCAGATCGGCAACCACGGGTTCGCCCGCAATATCTTTACCCAGTACCACGGTCAGCGGAGATGAGTTATCACGGAATTTGGCGTTATCCAACACTTCGCGCAGATAAACGGTTTGACGTTTTTTGTTGGGTAACTCCAGCCCGACATACGGTTTGCCCGGAATTACCTCGACCACGCGTACCGCTGCGGTCGATAATGAACGCGCCAGATCTCGCGACAGGTTGGAAATACGCGCCGCTTTAACTCCAGGAGCAAGATTAAGCTCAAAGCGAGTAATAACCGGACCAGGAGAGTAGTTCACCACATCGGCTTTAATGCGGAAGTCCGCCAGACGAGCCTCCACCAGACGAGCCATTTGCTCCAGAGCAAAAGTATCTATCGGCTCAACCTCACTCGGCGGCGGCGTGAGCAGATCCAACGATGGCAGCGGCGTACTTGGACGGTGCGCCGGACGACTGTCGCCATTACGCATCAGGAGCGGATGGATCAGACTATCCTGCGGCGATGGTGTAACAGGCTGCGCCGGCTGCTGATAATGCTGCTGCGGTGCGACTGGCTGCGCTGGCTGCTGATAATGCTGCTGTGGTGCGACTGGCTGCGCTGGCTGCTGGTAATGCTGCTGCGCTGCGACAGGCTGCGCTGGTTGCTGATAATGCTGCTGTGGTGCGACAGGCTGCGCTGGCTGCTGGTAATGCTGCTGCGGTGTGACAGGCTGCTGGTACTGCGGCGCAGGCTCCGGCATTACGCCTGGAGTAAATAGCGGCTCATGCGGACCATCATCCACCAGCGTTTTCATTGGCGAAAATTCAAAGTCATCAAGCGAGAACGGATTCGCTCCGGCAGGCTGTTCACCGGAATAGCGCTGCTGCTGGGAAGAGGCAAACTGGCGTGCCAGTTCTGCTTCTGCGGCTGAATCATCATCAGTCTGACTGGCATCATCCTGATACTCGTCGCCGTAGCGGTGCTGCTGCGACTGGGCGAACTGACGCGCCAGCTCATCTTGCTGCATTGCGTCAATTTCTTCGTCACTGTACGCATCTGTATCAAGATGCTCTTCGCGCGCTTTCTCTTCAGCCATACGTTGTGACGGCAGTTTTATGCCATACGACGCCAGCTCCCGACGAGTAGGTACGCGCACACGATTCGGACGCGGTAACTGCGGACCAATCCCCTCTTTCACCTGTGGACGCGGTGCACCGCTACCCGCAAGACTAAAGACAGGTGTTGCGGCAGCCGCACCCGCCCCTAAAGCGGCGTTTTTCACCCCGGCGGCCAGCGGCGCAACGGCAGCCACTGACTCAACGGGCGGTATGGATGCTGCCGTCGGCATAGACGGCTTAACACGTTCAGGCTCCTGAGCAGGCTCTGGAATCGGCTGATACCAGGCGGCCAGTTGCTCGCGCTCACGTGCACGTTTCTCTTCAACTTCTTCAAAATAGTAGAGTGGCGGACGAGTCGGTTTAACCTCTTCAACTACCGGCTCAGGTTCCACTACAGGCGGTTGTTCAACCGCAGGCTGCTGGAACGCGGCGTTTTGTTGAAAGGTTGATTCCGGCTGATAAACAGGCTGCTGCACGGGCTCCGGCTGATATGCAGGTTCCGGCTGCCAGTTGTGCTCCGCGGTAAATCCCTGCGGCTGCGGACTTTCTTCCACAACCGGCTGCTGCCATGGTTCATACTGCTGCTGCACCGGTGGCTGAGCGTAGTGGGCTGGCTGAGGGTAACCCTCAGGCGCTGGCGCAATCACCGCATCACCGGTTTGCAAACCAGGCACGGCTTGCCAGGCTACGGCTGGGGCCGGTTGTTCCATAACGGTATTGGTCACTGGCGATGTTTGCAGCAGCGGATCAACCGGTGCGCTCCAGGCCTGAGCTGCCGTTGTCGCTGCCGCTGCGGCGGCAACTGGCTCTGTCACCGAATGACCATTCAGCAGCGGATCAAGTTCGTCATATTCAGGCAGCGTCGCACGATTACCGGAGAACAGCACATCGTTAGGATCGGCAACAACGCCACGAGCGCTGTATTCAATTTCGTCTTCATCATCCATGCGTTTGCCGGAAAATAGCGCGGCATCAGTATGACGGCCAAGCGGGTTGGTAAATTTCTCCGCCAGACGCTTACGGCGCGCTAACGCACCGCGCAGAATACGCGCCCGACGCGATTCATGAGGTTTGCCATCAGCGGTGTCGAAAGACTCATCTTCATCTTCATATTCTTCGTCATCGACCCAGGTATCGTCGCGACGGGTACGGTTGCTGGCAAACGTCAGGATATTGAGTAACCAGCCGCCCAGTTTTTCCGCAATGCTCACCCATGACCAGCCGGTAAACAGCGTTAATCCCGCAGCCCAAATGCACAATAGCGTCAGCGTACCGCCGCTACTGTGCAGTAATGGTTGCAACGTGGTGCTGAGCAGGCTGCCGATCACGCCGCCAGAGGCGAAATACCAGATGTCATCGGCATTGATTGCGGCAAGCCCGCAGGAGGTAAGGATCAGCGCCAGAACGCCAATAATACGCAGCGAAACGGCAAAATAATCGACGTATTCGTCGCTGGCCTGGTGTCGCCATGCAAACCAGCAGCCGCCGACAATGATGACGGGAATGGTGTAGGCCATGACGCCAAAAATAAAAAACAGTGTGTCTGCCAGCCATGCTCCGGGTATTCCCCCCAGATTATGGATAGGTTCGTGCCACGCGGTTTGCGACCAACTGGGATCCGAAGGGTTAAAGCTGAGTAAGGCAGCCATCAACCAGACGGCAAAAAGGGCAATAAGGATCAGTAGCGCTTCCAGGAGTCGGCGCCCGCTGCTTAACTTCGTCAATGTGACGTCTTTGTCTTCAGTGTATTCCTGGCTCAAAAACGGCTCTCCAGGTTTCAGGCTTTTCCTGCCCGATGCTAAAACGGACAACAGCACCGGGTTGCCCCGGCACTGTTGCTGTATGGATTAACAGGAGTGTAATCAAACTGCGTCGATTTTGCACCTGTTCCGTGTTAGCGCGTCTTAATTACCAGACGATTGCTCTGTTTGACTTCTTCCATTACGACATAAGTACGTGTGTCATTCACGCCAGGCAGACGCAGCAGGGTTTCCCCCAACAGCTTACGGTACGCCGACATATCCGGTACGCGTGTTTTCAACAAATAGTCGAAATCACCGGAAACCAAATGACACTCTTGAATTTCTTCAAGTTTTTGTACTGCAGAGTTAAATTGCTCAAACACATCCGGGGCGCCACGATTCAGAGTAATCTCAACAAAAACCAGAAGTGATGCATCCAGATAATGCGGGTTTAACAGCGCTGTATAGCCCTGAATAAAACCCTGTCTTTCCAACCGACGCACACGCTCAAGGCAGGGCGTTGGTGAAAGTCCCACACGTTTAGAAAGCTCGACGTTAGAAATACGCCCATCCTTTTGCAGCTCATTAAGAATGTTACGATCGATACGGTCGAGATCTTTGCCAGGGCGCTTCTTACTATCTACCATTATTATTGTCTCTCTGTATTCCTTCCCTACTCCTGCCTGACTCTACCAACATCACTGTTCAGAGTCGCTACCCATCAAAATAAACCGCAACCCAGAGGGATTTTCGGTTTGTAATGCCTGGGCTTATGGTGAGAAGACCGTTGCCTGTCGGCGGCTATCGACATCACGAATGGCATCTGTCCACACCATGCGTAGATTTCGCTAACACGGTAAACATGGTATCTACATGCATGATTATGCAGCACATACATGACACATTTTTTTTCTTCCTTGACTGTTTTCGCAAAACAGCAGGTGATTGTCAAAGCAAAACATCGATTTTTAGTACAACATGCCAGTTATTCATTCGCAGTGATGGAAAATCGTCATTTTATCACCTTATAACTGACCGATTTTTAGTAGAAATCGTTATAGTATTACGACTTATTCCCCCGCTCATCGGTTTCTGCTATTACACAAATTGTTAACAAAATCGCCATACTCTTTTTTTACGCCTGTAAATTCCCTACAATCCTGCTCATTGCCTGCCAACAACTATGGGGATCTCATGGGCGCAACCAAACACAGTAAACTTCTTATTCTGGGCTCAGGCCCTGCGGGATATACCGCTGCGGTCTACGCTGCACGCGCTAACCTGCAACCGGTACTGATTACCGGTATGGAAAAAGGTGGTCAACTGACCACAACAACAGAAGTGGAAAACTGGCCTGGCGATCCGCACGATCTCACTGGCCCGCTGCTGATGGAGCGTATGCACGAACATGCGACCAAATTTGATACAGAAATCATTTTTGATCACATCAGCAAAGTTGATCTGCAAAACCGCCCTTTCCGTCTGACCGGCGATAGCGGAGAGTACACCTGTGACGCACTGATCATCGCTACCGGCGCTTCAGCACGTTACCTGGGCCTGCCTTCAGAAGAAGCGTTCAAAGGCCGCGGCGTTTCCGCCTGCGCGACCTGCGACGGTTTCTTCTACCGTAATCAAAAAGTTGCGGTGATTGGCGGTGGCAACACTGCGGTTGAAGAAGCACTGTATCTGGCGAATATCGCATCTGAAGTGCATTTGATTCACCGTCGCGACAGTTTCCGCGCTGAGAAAATTCTCATCAAGCGTTTGATGGATAAAGTTGAAAACGGCAACATCGTGCTGCACACCCACCGCACGCTGGAAGAAGTAACCGGTGATCAAATGGGCGTAACCGGGCTGCGCCTGCGCGATACGCAAAACACTGACAATGTGGAGTCACTTGACGTTGCCGGATTGTTTGTCGCTATCGGTCACAGCCCGAATACGGCCATTTTCGACGGTCAGCTTGAACTGGAAAACGGCTACATCAAAGTTCAGTCCGGTATTCACGGTAATGCCACACAAACCAGCATTCCGGGGGTCTTCGCAGCCGGTGACGTAATGGATCATATTTATCGCCAGGCGATCACCTCTGCGGGCACAGGCTGTATGGCCGCGCTCGATGCAGAACGTTATCTCGACGGTCTGGCGGACGCTTGCAAATAAGTTTTACAAATCAGTAACAAAAGTAAAAAAGGCGACTATAAGTCGCCTTTATTTTTGCCTCGTTGTAACATTGCCCTGCCCAAAAATTCCAATAACTCACCTGCTAAGCGTGCAATGAATAAAACCCGTCAAAAAGAGCTGACCCGCTGGTTAAAACAGCAAAGTGTAATTTCCCAACGATGGCTGAACATTTCACGCCTGTTGGGGTTCGTGAGTGGTCTGTTAATCGTCGCTCAGGCCTGGCTCATGGCCCGCATTCTGGACCATATGATCATGGCCAACATTCCCCGAGAGGCGCTACTGCTTCCGTTCATCGTGCTGGTATTGATTTTCATCCTGCGGGCATGGGTCGTCTGGTTACGCGAACGGGTCGGGTTTCACGCAGGGCAACATATTCGCTTTGAAATTCGCCGCCAGGTGCTTGACCGTCTGCAACAGGCAGGTCCGGCCTGGATACAGGGCAAACCGGCCGGGAGCTGGGCCACGCTGATCCTGGAGCAGATTGACGATATGCATGATTACTATGCACGTTATCTGCCGCAAATGGCGCTGGCCGTATGCGTCCCATTATTGATTGTGGCGGCGGTATTCCCGTCAAACTGGGTAGCCGCCCTTATTCTGCTCGGAACAGCCCCGCTGATCCCGTTATTTATGGCAATGGTCGGAATGGGCGCTGCCGATGCTAACCGCCGCAATTTTCAGGCTCTTGCCCGCCTCAGCGGTCATTTCCTCGATCGTCTACGGGGCATGGAAACGCTAAGAATATTTGGTCGCGGTGAAGCCGAAACGGAAAGCATCCGCGCTGCGTCGCAAGATTTCCGCCAGCGCACCATGGAAGTCCTGCGCCTGGCCTTCCTGTCATCTGGTGTCCTTGAGTTCTTTACCTCTCTGTCTATTGCGCTGGTGGCGGTTTACTTCGGTTTTTCCTACCTCGGAGAGCTCGATTTCGGCCACTACGGGACAGGCGTCACGCTGGCAGCAGGCTTCCTCGCGCTCATTCTGGCGCCGGAGTTTTTCCAGCCCCTGCGCGATCTGGGCACGTTTTATCACGCCAAAGCGCAAGCCGTTGGTGCAGCTGATAGTCTGAAAACTTTCATGGAAACCCCGCTGGCTCATCCAGAGCGTGGCGACATTGAGCTGGCGACGAAAGACGCCGTTTCAATTGAGGCACACGAACTGATTATCACTTCGCCGGAAGGTAAAGTGCTGGCCGGCCCGCTCAACTTTACCCTGGCAGCCGGTCAACGCGCAGTGCTGGTTGGACGCAGCGGTTCCGGTAAAAGTTCGCTGCTTAATGTCCTGTCCGGTTTCCTCTCTTATCGGGGATCGCTGCGAATTAACGGCTTTGAACTTCGCGACCTGTCACCTGATTCCTGGCGTAAACAACTGTCATGGGTCGGGCAAAATCCGCAGCTTCCTGCCGCCACGTTACGCGAAAACGTTCTGCTGGCTCGCCCCGATGCCAGCGAAGAACAGCTACAAGCCGCACTCGACAGCGCCTGGGTCAGCGAGTTTTTACCGCTGCTGCCGCAGGGCGTGGATACGCCAGTCGGCGATCAGGCGGCCCGACTTTCCGTCGGGCAAGCGCAGCGCGTTGCCGTTGCTCGCGCCTTACTCAATCCCTGTCAGTTACTGCTGCTGGACGAACCCGCCGCCAGCCTTGATGCGCACAGCGAACAACGCGTGATGCAGGCGTTGAACGCGGCATCTCGCCGCCAGACCACGCTGATGGTAACGCACCAGTTGGAAGATCTTGCCGACTGGGACGCTATCTGGGTGATGCAGGACGGACAGATCGTTGAACAAGGTACCTGGACCGAACTTAGCTCAGCCAACGGGGCTTTTGCGACATTACTGGCTCATCGTCAGGAGGACATCTAAATGCGCGCTTTGCTACCTTATCTGACGCTGTATAAACGTCACAAATGGATGTTAACGCTGGGGATCGTTCTGGCGATCGTCACGCTGCTGGCAAGTATTGGTTTGCTGACGCTTTCAGGGTGGTTCCTGTCGGCTTCTGCGGTGGTTGGCGTCACCGGAATTTACAGCTTTAACTATATGCTCCCTGCCGCAGGCGTACGCGGCGCAGCGATCACCCGCACCGCGGGGCGTTATTTCGAACGACTGGTCAGCCATGACGCAACATTCCGTGTGCTGCAGCATTTGCGTATTTATACCTTCAGCAAACTGCTGCCGCTCTCCCCTGCGGGCCTGTCCCGTTATGGACAGGGTGAATTACTTAACCGCGTGGTGGCTGATGTCGACACGCTCGATCATCTGTACTTGCGCGTGATCTCCCCGCTGGTGGGGGCTTTTGTCGTCATCATGGTGGTCACGCTGGGTCTAAGCGTTCTCGATTTCACGCTGGCTATCACCCTCGGCGGTATTATGCTGCTGACCTTATTTATTCTGCCCCCACTCTTTTATCAGGCAGGCAAAAGCACCGGACAAAGTCTGACGCATCTGCGTGGGCAATATCGTCAGCAGTTAACCTCCTGGCTACAGGGCCAGGCTGAATTGACCATTTTTGGCGCCAGTGAACGCTACCGCGCTCAAATGGAAGCCACCGAGCTGCAGTGGCACGAAGCCCAGAGACGCCAGTCTGAATTAACGGCGTTGTCGCAGGCAGTCATGCTGTTAGTCGGCGCGCTGGCAGTGATTATGATGCTATGGATGGCCTCAGGCGGCGTGGGCGGTAACACCCAGCCAGGCGCACTGATCGCGCTGTTTGTCTTCTGTGCACTAGCCGCGTTCGAAGCGTTAGCGCCTGTCACCGGCGCGTTTCAGCATCTCGGCCAGGTTATTGCCTCTGCGCTGCGCATCACCGAACTGACCGAACAGCAGCCAGAAGTGACCTTCCCGGATGCGGGTTCCTCGGTTTCAGAGCAGGTAACCCTTACGCTACGCGATGTGTCATTCAGCTATCCAGGACAGGCGCAAAAGGCGCTCGATACACTTTCCCTGCAGGCCAACCCCGGTGAACACATTGCGATTCTCGGTCGCACCGGCTGTGGTAAGTCAACGTTATTGCAATTGCTAACCCGCGCATGGGATCCGCAGAGTGGCGAGATCCTGATTAACGAACAGCCGATTGCGACCCTTAGTGAAGCCACGCTGCGCCAGAGTATCAGCGTCGTGCCACAGCGCGTGCATCTGTTCAGCGCTACGCTTCGCGATAACCTGTTGCTGGCGGCACCGCACGCCGGCGATGACGCATTAGCCGCGATGTTGTGCCGCGTCGGTCTGGACAAACTGCTTGAGGATGATGGACTCAACGCATGGCTGGGCGAAGGCGGTCGTCAGCTTTCTGGCGGCGAGCTCCGTCGTCTGGCTATCGCCCGCGCCTTATTGCACGATGCTCCGCTGATGCTACTGGATGAACCTACCGAAGGGTTGGATGCCACAACGGAAAGTCAAATGCTTGAATTAATTAGCGATGTCATGCGCAACAAAACCGTATTAATGGTTACACATCGTCTGCGTGGGCTGTCACGTTTTGATCAAATAATAGTAATGGACAACGGACAAATTATTGAGCAAGGTAATCACGCAGATCTGTTAGCCAGGCAGGGGCGTTATTACCAGTTTAAGCAACGTCTGTAAGCTATTATTGAACGATCAAACTCGCGTAGTGGAGTTTCGCTGTCATGCGCCTGGTGCAACTGTCCCGCCATTCCATAGCCTTCCCGTCACCGGAAGGCGCTTTACGCGAGCCTAACGGTTTGTTGGCGCTTGGCGGCGATCTCAGCCCTGCCCGCCTGCTGATGGCTTATCAGCGCGGTATTTTCCCATGGTTTTCACCTGGCGACCCCATCCTTTGGTGGTCGCCCGATCCGCGCGCCATTCTTTGGCCCGAGAAATTTCACCTCAGCCGTAGCATGAAACGCTTTCATAAAAATTCGCCTTATCGCGTGACGCTCAATTACGCGTTTGGTCAGGTGATTGAAGGCTGCGCGAATGACCGGGAAGAGGGCACCTGGATAACGCATGATGTGGTGGATGCTTACCATCGGCTGCACGAACTGGGGCATGCCCACTCAATTGAGGTGTGGCGACAAAATGAATTAGTGGGCGGTATGTATGGCGTGGCGCAAGGTACGCTGTTTTGTGGCGAATCGATGTTCAGCCGTCAGGAAAATGCGTCGAAAACCGCACTGCTTGTTTTTTGCGCTGAATTTATCCGTCAGGGCGGAAAATTAATCGACTGCCAGGTATTAAATAGCCACACAGCCTCGCTGGGCGCCGTCGAAACACCGCGTCGGGAGTACCTTGAGCACCTGAGCAGACTGCGCCAGCAGCGGCTACCGAGCCATTTCTGGATTCCCAGGATGTTATTTTCACCTCAGGAGTGAATGTTTTCGGCACATTTTTTGTCGGGGTGTTATAATTGTCGCGCAGAGTTGGTTTAGCCCATTACCCCGCCGCCGTTAAGGAACAGTTCGCGTCAGGCAACGCCTATCGTTTATCTCTTCGTTCCCTTACACGTTGCGCTTTAAGTGCGGCTTTGCCGTGTGTGGATAGAGTAATGCGCCAAACCCGATTTGCTGTGTTTTAAACGCACAAATCTTTACTTATTAAAAGAACTTCGGCATTATCTTGCCGGTTCAAATTACGGTAGTGATACCCCAGAGGATTAGATGGCCAAAGAAGACAATATTGAAATGCAGGGTACCGTTCTCGATACGTTACCTAATACCATGTTCCGCGTAGAGTTAGAAAACGGTCACGTGGTTACTGCACACATCTCCGGTAAAATGCGTAAAAACTATATCCGCATCCTGACGGGCGACAAAGTGACTGTTGAGCTGACCCCGTACGACCTGAGCAAAGGCCGCATTGTCTTCCGTAGTCGCTGATTGTTTTTAACGCCCGAATGGCGTCCAGATAATAAAAGGTCGGTTTAACCGGCCTTTTTTGTGGGCTGAAGCCTGGTATTTAATCCTCAATCATCCGCGCATATTCTTCCGTTAAGAAATCCACTAATGCGCGCACTGACGGTAATAATCCCCTGCGTGATGGAAAGACTGCGTGAATAATTTCTCGCTTAGGTTCCCAACCGTCGAGCAACGCCACCAACTCACCCGCAGCTAATTGATCTTTTACCATCAACTGTGGAAGTTGAACAACACCTACGCCGGCGACTGCGGCTTCGCGTAACGCCAGCATATCGGTGGTGATCATACGCGGCGTGAAATGCACCTCCGCCCGCGCGCCCTGCGGGCCGAATAACTCCCAACGATGCACATGTTTACCAGAGGCCAGACTCAAACCTGGCCAACGGGTCAGCTCTGCCGGAGAGTGTAGCGCCCCCATCTGCTCAATTAACTGCGGGCTGGCATACAAGCGATGTCCTCTGTCCGCCAGGACGCGCATCACCAGGTCGCTATCCTCAAATGGCCGAGGTCTGACGCGAATCGCCACATCCAGACCTTCTCCAACGACGTCAACACGACGGTTAGTGGCCTCCAGTTGTACTGATACGTCAGGATAACGTGCCATAAAATGGGCAAGCATTGGCCCGATATGCACATGCAGCAATGTGACAGGACAAGTCAGCTTCACAACGCCGCGCGGTTCAACCTGTAACGCGGCAATGGCATCCTGTGCCGCCTGCGCCTCCACCAGCATCGCCTTACAGTGTTCGTAAAAGGTTTGCCCGACTTCAGTCACGTTAAATTGCCGGGTGGTTCGCTGAATCAGCCGTACCCCCAGCCTCTCTTCGAGTTGCGCTATCCGTCGGCTCAGTTTTGATTTTGGTTCATCAAGCGCCCGACCCGCCGCCGCGAATCCCCCTTCCTCTACAACATGCACAAACCATGCAAAATCATTGAGATCCGGCCTTGTCATTTCATTGTCCTATTTTTGAGACAGTGAGAGCTATTTTAGCGACTACTCAGCTCGCTGTCATGAATATAAGCTTATTTACATCAAAACAACGCCACTGAGGAGACACATATGAAACAAGTAACAGGCGTCTACACCGCACCTCGCCCACACTGGGTTGGCGATGGATTTCCGGTTCGCTCGATGTTCTCTTACCAGTCTCATGCTGAGCAATTAAGCCCGTTCCTGCTGCTTGATTACGCGGGTCCGCATACGTTCACGCCGGGTAACGAAAAACGCGGCGTAGGTGAACACCCTCACCGCGGTTTTGAGACGGTGACTATCGTTTACAGCGGCGAAGTTGAACACCGTGATTCAACCGGTCGCGGCGGCATTATCGGCCCTGGCGATGTGCAGTGGATGACCGCTGGTGCAGGAATATTACACGAAGAGTTCCACTCCCCGGAATTTACCCGTCAGGGCGGTGAACTGGAAATGGTGCAACTGTGGGTCAATCTGCCGGCAAAAGACAAAATGGCCGTACCGGGTTATCAGGGCATCAGCAGCGATGTTATTCCCACCGTCGCCTTGCCCGATGATGCAGGCAGCGTTCGCGTGATCGCGGGCAGCTATCAGGATACGAAAGGCCCGGCACACACCTTTTCACCGCTGAACGTCTGGGATATGCGCCTGCAACGTAATCATCCGCTGACGTTGTCCCAGTCTGAAGGGTGGAGCACCGCTCTGGTGGTATTAAAAGGGAATATCACCGTAAACGGCACCACGTCTGCCGGCGAAGCACAACTGGTAGTGCTAAGCCAGCAGGGGAAAACGCTACACATTGAAGCCACCAGCGACGCCAGCGTGCTGCTGCTGTCTGGCGAACCATTGAACGAGCCGATTGTAGGTTACGGTCCGTTTGTGATGAATACGAAACAAGAAATCGCTGAAGCCGTCCGCGATTTTAACTCCGGCCGCTTTGGCCAAATCTGAATCGAAGGAGAAGAATATGTCCAGTCCTGCAAACTTTAATGGTTCACGTCCGGTCATCGATGTGAATGATTCCGTCATGCTGCTTATCGATCATCAGAGTGGGCTGTTCCAGACCGTCGGCGATATGCCAATGCCGGAACTGCGTGCGCGTGCCGCCGCGCTGGCTAAAATCGCAACCCTGGCGAAGATGCCGGTAATTACCACGGCATCGGTACCGCAGGGGCCTAACGGCCCGTTGATCCCAGAGATCCATGCCAATGCGCCACATGCCCAATATGTAGCACGTAAAGGCGAAATCAACGCCTGGGATAACGAAGACTTCGTGAAAGCGGTCAAAGCTACTGGTCGTAAGACGCTGATTATCGCCGGTACGATCACCAGCGTGTGCATGGCTTTCCCGGCCATCAGCGCGGTTGCGGAGGGCTACAAGGTCTTCGCAGTGATCGACGCTTCCGGTACTTACAGCAAAATGGCGCAGGAAATCACCCTGGCACGTGTTGTTCAGGCTGGCGTGATACCGATGGATACCGCCGCCGTCGCTTCTGAAATTCAGGGAACATGGAACCGGGAAGACGCCGCTGAATGGGCGGAAGTGTATACCAAAATCTTCCCGGCTTATCAGTTGCTGATCGAGAGCTATAGCAAGGCCCAGGAAGTCGTGACCAACGGCGAAAAACTGGACTCGCAGCGCTAATCATATTCTCCGCGCCTGTCCGGGCGGAGGAATATGTACATTGCGTAACCAAACGAGAGTTAACACGTAAATTCTGCTTGACCGTATTAGCGCAACTCCCTATAGTAGCGCCCCGTTGCCCCCCAAGCGGTCAGGCAGCAATACAATATGGTGAGGTGTCCGAGTGGCTGAAGGAGCACGCCTGGAAAGTGTGTATACGGCAACGTATCGGGGGTTCGAATCCCCCCCTCACCGCCATATTCAAGAAAGAGCTCGTACGCAAGTACGGGCTTTTTTTTCGCATGTTGCATTTGCCTGATAAGCGTAGCGCCATCAGGCATGTCGGTTATTGTCGGCTGAGCAGTGTTAACACTTCGTAATGCGCGGTATGTGGGAACATATCAAAAAGTTGGACGCGTTCAATGCGATATCCAGGCAACTCGCGGAAATCCTTTGCCATGGTTTGTGCATTACAGCTGGAGTAAACGATAAAACGCGGCGCCATGCGGGAAAGAAAATCGCACAGCGGCTTCCCAATCCCCCGACGAGGCGGATTCACCAGCACCAGGTCCGGCACTTCTCCCTGCGCGGTAGCAAACTGGGTTGAATCCAGCGCCTGAAAATGCAGATTCTGCAAACCAAGCTCCTGCGCCGACTGTTTCGCGCAAGTAATGGCCTCTGGCGCAATTTCAATACCCGTCAGTTTCATCTGCGGCGTGGCGCAGTGCAAACCAAAACCCCCTACGCCGCAAAACAGATCCCACATGTGATTAACCGGAAGCTGTCGCACCCAATCGCGCGCCGTGGCATATAAATTCCCAGCCACCACGGGGTTGGTCTGGAAGAAGCTCTGTGGGCGTATCCACAATGGCACATCGTTAAAGCGTTCAGCCAGCGCCTGTTGTTCCGTCAGGAAGATTTCGCTCTCCCCTTCCATAATCGCCATATGCACAGGTTGAATATTGGCGGTGATCACTTTTAATTGCGGAAGCTGGGCCTGTAACCATGGCAGCGCCGTACTCAGTTGTGCCAGTTTCGCATCGGAGCGCAGAACAAAACGCAGCATCATACCGCCATCAAACCGGCTTTCCGTTAACAGCAGATATTTCAGCTCCCCGCGTTTGCGCGCCACGTTATAGGGCGTCAACCCCGCACGGGCGATAAACGGTTTAAGTGCGGCAAACACCGGCGCAAAAGACTCAGGATAGAGCGGACACTCGCACAAATCCTCCGGCGTACCGTCACGATGCAGCATCCCCAGCAGCGGTTTTTCCACGCTGCCGCTGACCACCATTTTGGCTTTATTACGAAAAGCGCTCTCCGGGCCGCTGACCGGCGCGCACCATTCTCCGACCGGATAATCGGCCAGCAGATTCTGCAGATCGGCTGTTTTGGCGAAGAGTTGATCGGCGACAGGCTGCGTTATCCACTGACAAGAGCGGCAGCGTTCGGCGTCATAAAGTGCGCACTGCATACAAAAACCTAAAAATTAACAGGGGGCGAAGATTATACACGTTATTGCAAGCGGAAGAACCGCCTGCTGGACGCAGGAACAAACAGCAGTAGCAACACCAGCATATCCGGCAATTTTTGCATCACCAGCGTATGCAGGATTTCACGTCTGGACTCTCCCGCAATACTGAACAGTTCCGGATATCCATAGCCCAATGAGGCCGCCCACAGATAGAAGCTGGCGATAATCTGGGTCAGTAGATAGACCCAGCGTGCCCAGTTCCGACCTTTAACCAGCGAAAATGCGCAGTAAATTTCGATAAACAGCAGCACCAGGCTACCCAGAAACACCAGCGTCAAATTCCAGGTCTGGACGCTGCGATGAATAAACTCGCTGGTTCCGCGAAACCCGAGCGTATTAAAAATCATCAACAGATCGAGACAGCGGATCATGATAATAGCCAGCGCCGCCACCTGCACTAAAGTAGGGACGTTTAAACGGGCATGTGATGTGGATGATTTCTTAAAAAATCCCAACGCGTCGTCTTCCATGAAAACGGCGCAGCCACCGCAGCTGCGCCGTATAGACAGGTTGGCAGATTTTAGTTTTTTCAGCCGCGTCTTGCACGTTGGATATCGCGAATCCGTTGTTTTTCTGTTCGCGCCATCAGATACCACGCGATAAATCCGATAATTCCTACTACGCCAAGTATCAACGTCGCCAGCGCGTTGATCTCCGGATTGACCCCCATACGTACGCTGGAGAACACCAGCATGGGTAACGTTGTGGCGCCAGGACCAGAGACAAAACTGGCAATGACCAGATCATCAAGCGACAGCGTGAAGGCCAGTAACCACCCTGAGATCACCGCCGGCATAATCATCGGCAGCGTGATGACGAAAAAGACCTTCAGCGGCGTGGCGCCAAGATCCATCGCCGCTTCCTCAATGGAGTGATCCAGTTCGCGTAAACGCGAGGAAATCACTACCGCCACGTACGCTGTACAGAATGTGACGTGCGCCAGCCAGATGGTCAACATACCGCGATCCGCTGGCCAGCCGATGGCGTGCGCCAAAGCCACAAACAGCAGCAGCAGCGACAAACCGGTAATGACATCCGGCATCACCAGCGGTGCGGTGATCATAAAGGCGAAACCATTTGATCCACGAAAACGACCAAAGCGCACCATCACCACGGCGGCGATGGTACCGAGAATTGCCGCCATCGTCGCAGCACAGGCGGCAATCGTTAAGCTCATGCCGACGGCGCTTATCATCGCGCTATCGTGGAAAAGCTCACCATACCAACGCGTTGACCACCCCGCCCAGACCGTCACCAGCTTGGAGCTGTTAAACGAATAGATAACCAACATCAGCATCGGCGCGTACAGGAAGGTAAAACCCAGTACCAGGATAAAAATACGCCACGGCGAGCGAACGACCGGTAAGTTATTCATCCGTGTTCCCCCACGCTTTTTTGCTGATATTTATGGAACCACATGATCGGCACAATCAGTAACAGCAGCATAATAATGGCGACGGCAGAAGCCACCGGCCAGTCTCGGTTATTGAAAAACTCCTGCCAAAGCACGCGCCCAATCATGATGCTGTCCGGGCCGCCCAGCAGTTCCGGGATCACAAACTCTCCAACCGCCGGGATAAACACCAGCATTGACCCGGCGATAATCCCGCCCTTGGTCAACGGCACGATCACGCTAAAGAAGGTTTTCAATGGTCGGGCGCCTAAATCCAGTGCCGCTTCCACCAGCGAGTAATCAATACGCGTCAGCGCGGTATAAATCGGCAGCACCATAAAGGGCAAATAGGCGTAAACAATACCGATATAGACCGCCAGATTGGTGTGCAGAATCGTCAACGGTTGGTCGATAACGCCCAGCCACATCAGAACGTTGTTCAGGACACCGTTATTTTTTAGGATCCCCATCCAGGCGTATACGCGAATCAAAAATGACGTCCAGGACGGCAGGATCACCAGCAGCAACAGAATATTGCGTGTCGAGGGTTTGCTGTGCGCAACCGCCCATGCCAGCGGATATCCCAATAGCAGGCAACAGACAGTCGAAATCCCCGCTACCTGCAAAGATTGCAGGTACGCATCAAAATAGAGCGGATCGTCCGTCAGTTGCAGGAAATTGCCTAAATTGAGGGTGATGGATAACTGATCGTCAGCCCATGAAATGAGGTCGGTATACGGCGGAATAGCCCGCGCCATTTCAGCCAAACTGATTTTGAAGACGATCAGAAACGGCAGCAGAAACAGGAGCATCAGCCACACATACGGCAGCGCGATGACCAGCTTGCGCCCGTGCTTCATTTGCAGCCGCGACATAAACAGCGTGAAACGCCCCACGTTATCCACGCGCGCCGGAGGTTCAAGTGTACTCATCTTCGCTCCTTAAACCGTCAACACCACACAGCTGTCCGCATCCCAACATAAACGGACTTCGTCACCCCAGGTTGGTAATCCCTTGCGATAACGATGTTCATTTTGTAACTGAGCGCTCAGCATCTGGCCACTTTTCAAGCGTACGTGGTACACCGACAAATCACCCAGATAGGCAATGTGCACCACTTCGCCTACCGCGAAGTTATATCCCTCTGGCGGAGGGGCTTCGCAGAGCATGATTTTTTCCGGGCGCAGCGCAACATACACCGGGACGTTATCGACAACGGAAGCGTCTGCGTCCACTTTCAGCGGATGTACCAGTCCTGGAGACTCAATAACCAGACCATCTTCCTGACGCTCTTTCAGCAGTCCTTCAAAGACGTTAACCGAACCGATAAATTCTGCACTGTAACGCGTAGTCGGATGCTCGTAGATCTCTTCAGGCTCGCCGATCTGGACAAATTTGCCACGGTTCATGATCGCAATGCGGCCCGCCATCGTCATGGCTTCTTCCTGATCGTGCGTCACCATCACGCAGGTCACGCCGACACGTTCAAGGATATCCACCACTTCCAGTTGCATGCGGTCACGGAGCTTTTTATCCAGCGCCCCCATCGGTTCATCCAACAACAGCAGCTTCGGGCGTTTCGCCAGGCTACGCGCCAACGCCACGCGCTGACGCTGACCGCCAGAAAGCTGATGCGGCTTACGTTTGGCGAACTCCTGCATATGCACCAGGCCCAGCATCTCATTCACCCGACTGGCGATTTCAGCCTTTGGCAGCTTGTCCTGCTTGAGGCCAAAGGCAATGTTCTGCTCTACCGTCATGTGCGGAAACAGTGCATAGGACTGAAACATCATATTAATCGGACGCAGATAAGGCGGGACATGCGCTAAATCGACGCCATCAAGCATAATTTGCCCGGTTGTTGGCTGTTCAAATCCCGCCAGCATCCGCAACAGGGTCGATTTACCGCAGCCGGACGCCCCGAGCAGAGCAAATATTTCGCCTTTATAGATAGTAAGATTGACGTCATCAACGGCGTGCTGACCGTCAAAGGACTTGGTCAGGTTGCGAATTTCAAGCAGCGGGGTCAGCGCCTTGCGGATTTTCGCTTGTGGGCGTGGGGTTGCATCATTCAATTAGGCGCTCTCCGGCATAAAACAAAGAAACGGTGCAAATAACGCACCACGGTGGTGCGTATTGCCGGGTTATATGTGTCCGGGATCAACACTGCCCGGCAGGCGTAAATCCTGCCGGGTCACGTCCCGTACATCGGGTTATTTCCCGCTTTTTACCTTCGTCCAGGCGCGAGTACGTACACGGTCGATCTTCGGATCCTGTACTTTCAGCGTGAACAGCTTGGCGCGAACATCGGCAGGCGGGTAAATGCCCGGGTTGTCGCGCACGTCCTGGCTGACCAGTGCTGTCGCTTCTTTGTTGGCATTGGCATAGAACACGTGGTCAGAAATATGCGCAATTACATCAGGGCGCAGCAGGTAGTTGAGGAACTGATAGGCTTCGTCTTTGTTTTTCGCATCGGCTGGCATCGCGAACACATCAAAGAAGGCCATCGCACCTTCCTTAGGAATTGAGAAGGAAATATTGACGCCATTTTTCGCTTCTTTCGCCCGGTTTGCCGCCTGCCATACATCCCCGGCCCAGCCAATCGCCACGCAGGTATCACCGTTTGCTAGGTCGTTAATGTACTGCGAGGAGTGGAAGTAGCGAATGTTCGGGCGCAGTTTCAACAGCAGATCGGTTGCCGGTCCGGTGTAATCATCCGCTTTGGTACTGTTTGGATCTTTACCCAAATAATTCAGCACGGTGGCAAACACTTCTTCGGGCGCGTCGAGGAAAGAGACGCCGCAGCTTTTGAGTTTTTCCAGATTTTCTGGCTTGAGGATCAGATCCCAGCTATTAACCGGCGCATCTGGCCCCAGTACCGCTTTCACTTTATCCACGTTATAGCCAATACCGGTTGTTGCCCACATATACGGCATCGCAAACTTGTTGTCCGGATCGTGTTTACCCACCAGCTTCAGCAGCTCAGGATCGAGGTTTTTCCAGCCAGGCAATTTGCTCTTATCCAGCGGCTGGAAGACGCCCGCGGTCAGTTGACGCTCAAGGAAACTGGCGGATGGAACGACAAGGTCAAAGCCGGTACTGCCAGCCATGAGCTTACCTTCCAGCACTTCATTGGAATCAAATACGTCATAGATAACTTTAATTCCGGTCTCTTTTTCAAAATTAGCCACCGTATCCGGGGCAATATAATCAGACCAGTTATAAATATGCAGCGTTTTTTGTTCAGCAGCGAGCGTGCCAGCAGAGATGGCCATCAGAGCACCCGCAACCAGGCCTGGTAACCATCGTTTATTTAAGGCGGTCATAATCTCTTTCCTTCTGAAAGTTCGTTAACAAACGAACAAAAATGTCACACTCTAATGATATGCAAGAAACGTGCATATTCTTTCAAGCGGCACCCATGAAAAGAGAGGACTCTCCTCACGCCGCTATTGCGCGCTGTTATCCGCCCATGCATTCAATATGCATTGTGGCCACAGGTCAGGCCACAAGGGGCTGTTTGAATGATGACGTTGATAAGCTTCGCAAGAATAACTTTAGCCAGGATTTGTGGATATAGCCCAGATTAAAAAACGTCTTTTATCAATTTTTTATGCATGAATTGTCTATGACATACAGTGGAAGGCGCTGAATGGAGGTGAATAATTCTTTAATGAACGGTTAAATGCAGAATAAAAACAGGCAATACGCAACCGCTTTGGCAGCGGCTGCGCAATATATGTCCAGATTCAGGAAGAATTAATGGAGGAAATGAACTTCGGCGTTGCTGTTTTGCGCATCTTCTTCAGCGTTAAATAACAGCTGATGCGCACCGGCCTCGAGGATCACCATCGATATTTGCTCTTCACTCTGGCGAACAAAATATTCGAACTGCTCAAACGTCACGCCCGGGATAACGGATAAAGACTGGCAGACCACCAGCTTTGGCAGATTATCATCCTGCATATCCAGAAAGACTTTCACCGTGAGTGAACTGGCGTTAATCGCAGACAGATCGGCGGCCAGCGGCAGTAGTGCAGAAGGTCTGACTTCTGCCATCGCCGAAAACAGAATGACGTTATCGACCAAATCAACTTTTGCATCAAAGATGCCGTCAAAATTCTGCATGTGCGGCAAATGCAGCGCCTGACAGGTATCGCATTCAAAAAAACTCATGCCCAGGTCGTCGAGCCATTGACGCAACGTATCCAGAGTGGGAACGACCAGTGATGTCATAATAATGTGCGACCTCTATTGATGAAAAAAATACCGGCACAGCTTACGCAAAAAGAGCGTGTCATACTACGATCGCAATCGATATTGTGCTTAGCCGCCGATTTTAAGGCAAAATTCAGGCGTAGCGTGACGCTCAATCCACTGGATCATCTTGCCGGCAATGTCTATTCCGGTGGTTTTCTCCACCCCTTCCAGGCCAGGAGAAGCGTTGACCTCCATGACCAGCGGCCCACGTTCAGCACGCAGAATATCAACGCCAGCAACGTCCAGACCCATTGTCTGAGCGGCTTTGAGCGCAATTTCCCTTTCGCGCGGCGTGATATTCGCAATAGTGGCAACCCCACCGCGATGGAGATTAGAACGAAAATCACCTTCTTTGGCCCGGCGCTCAATGGCGGCCACCACCTCGTCACCGACCACGAAACAGCGAATATCTCGCCCTTTCGCTTCTTTGATATATTCCTGAACCAGAATATGGGCATTCAACCCACGAAAGGCATCCACCACGCTTTCTGCGGCCTGGCGCGTTTCCGCCAGTACCACGCCGATCCCCTGCGTACCTTCAACCAGTTTCACCACCAGCGGCGCGCCGCCAACCATGTCAATCATGTCGCTGGTATCGTCCGGAGAGTGAGCAATCCCGGTGATGGGTAAATCGATTCCCTGACGCGCCAGCAACTGCAGCGAACGCAGCTTATCGCGCGCACGCGTAATTGCTACCGACTCATTCAGCGGATAGCTACCCAGCATCTCAAACTGGCGCAACGCCGCAGTACCGTAAAAGGTAATCGCTGAACCAATCCTTGGGATCACTGCATCGAAATGAGGAAGCTGGCGGCCCTTATAATGAATTGAGGACGCCGCCGGGCTGATGTTCATATAGCAAGAAAGGGGATCGATAATTTCAACCAGGTGACCACGCTGCATCGCCGCTTCACGCAGGCGCTTACAAGAATAGAGCGTTCCGTCCCGGGACAAAATGGCAATTTTCACCCTGCACCTCTCTGAATGACCTGGTAAAAGCTGGCGTATCATACACTGCGTTAAAATCTTTAGCGCGTAGCCCATCCCTGTTTATGCAAATATTCCAGGATAAAGGGACGACTTTCTTTAATGATGGTGCGGCGAATATGGTCGCTCCAGGTGTCACGGCGCGTATTGCTCCCGCGGGTCAGATAGTACTGCGCGAGCTGCTCATCATATTGCGATAAAACGTCTTTGTTGAGTGGCTGATACTGATTTTCGTGCACCACAAGCGACGCTGGCAGTCGCGGCTTGATATCCGGGTTATCAGCAGGCCAGCCGAGGCACAGCCCAAACAACGGCAGAACGTGTTGCGGAAGCTTCAGCAGTTCAGTGACCGGCTCAATGTTATTTCGCAGACCGCCAATAAACACGCCGCCAAGCCCCAAAGACTCTGCCGCCGTCAGCGCATTTTGCGCCATCATCGCGGTATCAACAACGCCCAGTAGCAGCTGTTCCGCCAGCCCGAGTTGCGCGTCAGGGCAAATCTGCAAATGGCGATTAAAGTCAGCGCAAAACACCCAGAACTCGGCGGCCTGCGCCACATGTTTTTGTCCGCCGGATAAAGTAGCCAGTGATTCGCGCAGTGCGTTATCCGTTATGCGAACGATGGTTGTGCATTGTAAAAAACTGGAGCTTGAGGTCCCCTGAGCGGCGGCAATAATCGCCTCCCGCTGCGCATCCGAAATGGCATCATCGGTGAAATGGCGAATGGAACGGTGGCTACGAAGTAAATCAATGGTTGGCGTCATCTCTTTTTTCTCTGTCTGAACGTGAAGAATCACCGGGGGTTCGTGACATCAACTGCGGCGCAACCAGTTGAGCAATACGCCACGTTAATACCACCGCGGCGGGAAGCATCAGCAGCACACCCAGAAATATCATCACCACGCAGGCTAACGGACTGCCAAGCGGTGCGGGTAAAGTGAGGTAATCGTTAAGCGATAGCAGCGCCAGCGATAACAAAACCATCCCGATTATTTCCAGCATCAATACGCTTTTGGGTAATGCACCAATTGTGCGCATAAGCGGCCTCCCGGCGAAATGGCTTTCATTATAAAACGTTCCGGCTTGACGTGTTTAACAGTTATAGCTTGAGGATATCAAAGCAACAGGCTGAACCTGCTTTTCATCTGTCACAAATCGCGGCATCATAACAAGTATTGCCATCCGGCCTGATAAGTTCGAGGAGAGAGAGATGTTTGCCGTTATTTTTGGTCGTCCAGGGTGCCCGTATTGCGTGCGCGCAAAAGAATTAGCAGAAAAATTAAGCAATGAGCATGACGATTTTAACTTCCGCTACATTGATATCCATGCCGAAGGTATTACGAAAGCCGATCTGGAAAAGACGGTAGGTAAGCCAGTTGAAACCGTTCCGCAGATTTTTGTTGATCAAAAACACATCGGCGGCTGCACGGATTTTGAAGCGTGGGCAAAAGAGAACATGAATCTGTTCGCCTGATCGCCGTTTCTACGCCCTCCGCTGGAGGGCGTCTTCAGTTCTTTTTCCGTCGATGATGCTGATTGAACAAGTTGCTGATAAACAAAAAACACAATGCGCCAAGCGCGCACCAAAACACCGCACTAAACAACCACGCCAGCTCTTGCCACAATGAACGCGTCGGCATAAAAACGAACCGCATCAGTAACAGACAGCACGGCGCCGCCAGCATGGCACCAAGAAGGGGTTTGAGCACCTCCCGACGATGGGAGAAAAAGCTTGCAGCAGCACCAGGCAGGATAAAAAACAACAATCCGACCTCAGGATGCCCTGCCGCTCTGAATGCCCCTTTCACGTTCAGCGTTAATGAAAGACACACCACAATAAAGAGCACAAAGCAGCAGACCGCACCCGCCCAACTTTGCTTATGTTTCAATTGTTCCTCCTGACACATTCTCTATCGAACACTCTTTTCGCCCGCAGGCGTCCAGTCAGATAAAGTAACCAGGCATTCCATGCCAAAAACACACTCACACGATTCTTATAGCCGTTGATACGTAATGAGATTAAACTAACCGCATATATTGTTATGCTGCATTATTCGGGGCTGTGTACGAAGCTGTCGCCCCTTAATTTCTGGCAAAAACATTAGCGTAAATTGCCATTTCTTTCAATAGCTTACTAGTAAACAAGAAGTTAGTCTCCGTGAATATAAACGTCGCAGATTTGTTAAATGGGAATTACATCCTGTTATTATTTGTGGTCCTGGCACTGGGCCTGTGTCTGGGTAAATTACGTCTGGGTTCAGTCCAACTCGGTAATTCCATTGGCGTTTTAGTGGTGTCCCTATTATTAGGTCAACAGCACTTTAGTATTAACACCGATGCATTAAATCTCGGCTTTATGCTGTTTATTTTTTGTGTCGGCGTCGAAGCCGGTCCCAACTTTTTTTCGATTTTTTTTCGCGATGGGAAAAATTATCTAATGCTTGCTCTGGTGATGGTCGGCAGCGCCATGCTGATCGCCCTGGGGCTGGGTAAGCTATTTGGCTGGGACATCGGCCTGACGGCAGGTATGCTGGCCGGCTCGATGACCTCAACGCCGGTGCTGGTCGGCGCGGGTGACACCTTGCGCCATTCCGGAATGTCGGGGACATCGCTTTCAACCGCCCTCGATAACCTGAGCCTCGGTTATGCGCTCACCTATTTGATTGGTTTGGTCAGTCTGATTGTTGGCGCGCGCTACCTGCCGAAACTTCAGCATCAGGATCTGCAAACCAGCGCCCAACAAATCGCACGTGAACGGGGTCTGGACACTGATGCCAACCGTAAGGTTTATCTGCCGGTAATTCGTGCCTATCGCGTTGGCCCGGAACTGGTGGCATGGGCCGATGGCAAAAATCTGCGCGAGCTGGGTATCTACCGCCAGACCGGTTGTTACATTGAACGCATCCGTCGCAACGGCATCCTGGCCAACCCGGATGGCGACGCGGTACTGCAAATGGGCGATGAGATAGCCCTGGTGGGTTATCCGGATGCGCATGCCCGCCTCGATCCCAGCTTCCGTAATGGTAAAGAGGTGTTCGATCGCGATCTGCTCGATATGCGCATCGTTACTGAGGAGATTGTGGTGAAAAACCACAATGCCGTTGGCCGCCGCCTGGCCCAGTTGAAGCTGACCGATCACGGCTGTTTTCTCAACCGCGTGATCCGTAGCCAGATTGAAATGCCTATCGATGATAACGTCGTGCTTAATAAAGGCGACGTGCTGCAGGTCAGTGGGGATGCTCGCCGCGTCAAAACCATTGCTGATCGTATCGGCTTCATTTCCATTCACAGTCAGGTGACCGATCTGCTGGCCTTCTGCGCCTTCTTTATCATCGGTCTGATGATCGGGATGATCACCTTCCAGTTCAGTAATTTCAGCTTCGGCATCGGGAATGCGGCTGGACTGCTATTCGCCGGGATCATGTTGGGCTTCCTGCGTGCCAACCATCCAACGTTTGGCTATATCCCACAGGGGGCGCTGAACATGGTCAAAGAGTTTGGCCTGATGGTATTTATGGCAGGCGTCGGTTTAAGCGCGGGCAGCGGCATTGGCAATGGCCTTGGCGCCGTGGGTGGGCAAATGCTGATTGCCGGCCTGGTTGTCAGCCTGGTGCCGGTTGTCATCTGTTTCTTATTCGGTGCTTACGTATTGCGCATGAACCGCGCCCTGCTTTTTGGCGCCATGATGGGCGCGCGGACCTGCGCTCCGGCAATGGAAATCATCAGCGATACGGCACGCAGCAACATCCCCGCATTAGGCTATGCCGGGACCTACGCAATTGCCAACGTACTGCTGACATTAGCGGGGACACTCATCGTCATTGTCTGGCCTGGGCTTGGTTAGCGCTGAAATTTACTCTTAAACGAAAATTTTTTGCAGGTAAGCAGAACTTTTCTTCAAGACGTCAGTCATAACTATTGCCACTGCTTTTCTTTGATGTCCCCAATTTGTGGAGCCCATCAACCCCGCCGTTTTGGTTCAAGGTTGATGGGTTTTTTGTTGCCTGAATTTTGCGATCGCTGACTCCCTCCCCCGAAACTCTCTCACATTTGCAGCATGCTGGTTATGACACATACTTTTAGTCAGAGCTAAATGGTAATGGGGGGTGCTATGTTACTCGCAGGCAAAGTCGCGGTAATCTTCGGTGGCAGCGGCGCTATAGGCAGTGCAGTTGCGCATGCCATGGCGCGTGAAGGCGCTCATGTGTATCTGGGCGCGCGCAGTCAGGAAAAGCTGGATTGGGCGGCCAGTAGCATTCGAACCGCGGGCGGTGCCGTCGAAACCTTTGTCACCGATGTACTCGACGAATACGGCACCTCAAAACAAGTTACTCAGCTTGCGCAGCAAACCGGTGGAATAGATGTGGTGGTTAACGCAACCGGCTTTATGCATGAACAGGGCAAACGCATCGAGGCATTATCCCTTTCTGAGTTTATGAGCGGTATCACCCCTTTCCTCTCGGCGCAGTTCAATATCGCAAAAGCCGTAACACCACACATGGGCGGCAATCGTGCTGGCGTCATTCTCACCGTTGTTGCGCCAGCGGCCCCGATGGCGATGCCTGGACATCTGGGACACATCGTCGGTTGTGCGGGAACAGAGGCCTTTATTAAAGCGCTTGCCAGCGAACTGGGGCCGGCGAATATTCGGGTCGTCGGCGTGCGCTCGCATGCGATTGTGGATGCCGTTCAGGCCGGTTCCTATACCGGGGAAATTTTTACCGCTAAAGCGCAGTCAATGGGTATTACCGTCGCACAATGGTTAGCTGGTGCGGCGCAAAGTACCATGCTTGGGCGTCTGCCTACGCTTGCACAAATCGCTGAGGTAATGACCTTTCTGGCTTCAGACCATGCCGGAGCAATCACCGCAACGGTGGTGAATATTACCGGCGGCGCTACGCACAACTGACCGTTGCGGGCAACCCCGCAATACGCTCCACCATCAGCAAGATATCTTCTCGCCGCAGTGGTTTTTTGTCCGTGACAAAATGCAGCGTCATCCCTTCAATAAACGCATCCAGCGCCCGCGCCGTAACCGGAGCAAACCACTGCTCCAGCGTTTGTTGGCTGCGTAACATCCAGTTTTGCATCACCGTTTTTAGTGCCGGTTTACGGCTGGCGAAGGCATACAGCTGATACATGAGTTCCATGTTATCGGGTGTCGTGACCTGGGAGCTGTAAATCATATCGGTAATCGCATGGCAAGCCTGCGACGCATCCGCAACGTCGGCAAAAAAAGCCTGATACTGCAGCATCATCCTGTCAGTAAAACGGTCAAACGCCTCCATTAAAAGCTCATCAATTCCCGAAAAGTAATAGGTCATAGAACCCAAGGGCACCTGAGCAATTGTCGCAATCTTCCGATGTGTAACCGCATGAATACCATGGGCTATTACCGCATCCAGAGTCGCCTGAACTATTTTTTCCCGCCGCTGCGGATCGTTCGCACGTCGCACTGCATTACCTCTTCTTGCATTTGTGTACAAATGTACACAACCTTGCTAAGGTTGTCTTCTTTCCTCTTTTCTTCGGCTCGAATTCATGACTGGCATCTCATCACGCAAAGCCTTAAGACGTCGCACCTGGGCACTGTTCACGTTCTTCTTTTTACCAGGATTATTAATGGCCTCCTGGGCAACGCGTACCCCTGCCATCAGAGATATCCTCTCCATCTCAACCGCCGAAATGGGCGCGGTGCTGTTTGGACTCTCAATTGGTTCGATGAGTGGCATTCTTTGTTCGGCCTGGCTGGTGAAACGATTTGGCACGCGTAAAGTGATCCGCACCACCATGTCTTGCGCTGTCCTCGGAATGGCAATCCTCAGCGTGGCGCTCTGGCTGCATTCCGCATGGCTTTTCGCATTTGGTCTGGGCGTGTTCGGCGCCAGCTTTGGCGCAGCAGAAGTTGCCATCAACGTCGAAGGTGCGGCTGTTGAGCGCGAAATGAATAAAACCGTACTGCCGATGATGCACGGTTTTTACAGCCTGGGAACGCTGGCGGGTGCCGGAGTCGGGATGATGCTTACCGCCTTCAGCGTACCGGCGACCGTGCATATCTTGCTGGCGGCGATGGTGGCTATCACCCCTATCTTCATCGCCATCAAAGCCATTCCTGACGGCACGGGGAAAAATGCCGCTGACGGGTCTCACTCCAGCGAAAAAGGGCTGCCTTTTTATCGCGATATTCAGTTATTGCTGATTGGCGTCGTGGTGCTCGCAATGGCATTTGCTGAAGGTTCCGCCAACGACTGGCTTCCGCTGCTGATGGTGGACGGACATGGATTTAGCCCGACATCAGGCTCGCTGATTTATGCCGGATTTACGCTGGGTATGACCGTTGGACGATTTACTGGCGGCTGGTTCATCGACCGCTACAGCCGCGTCGCGGTAGTACGCGCCAGTGCGCTTATGGGTGCTCTTGGGATTAGCCTGATTATTTTTGTCGACAGCACTTGGGTGGCGGGTGTTTCCGTTATTCTGTGGGGACTCGGCGCATCACTGGGATTCCCACTGACCATTTCGGCTGCCAGCGACACCGGCCCCGATGCGCCAACCCGCGTCAGCGTTGTCGCCACTACCGGCTATCTGGCATTCCTGGTTGGACCACCGCTGCTGGGCTACCTGGGTGAACACTACGGCCTGCGTAGCGCTATGCTGGTGGTGCTGGCGCTGGTGCTTGTCGCCGCCATCGTCGCGAAAGCGGTGGCAAAACCGGATCTCAAAAACACCACTGTGATGGAGAACAGCTAATGCGTATCAAACTGATTGCAGTCGACATGGACGGCACATTTTTAAGCGACCAAAAAACCTATAATCGTGAGCGCTTTATGGCGCAATACCGCCAGATGAAAGAACAAGGGATCCGCTTTGTGGTCGCCAGCGGTAACCAGTATTACCAGCTCATCTCCTTTTTCCCTGAACTGGCCAGTGAAATCTCATTTGTCGCCGAAAACGGCGGATGGGTGGTCAGTGAAGGGGAAGATGTCTTTAACGGCGAGCTGGCAAAAGACGATTTCCAGGCCATCATGGAACATCTGCTGACCCGTACGGACATCGACATTATCGCCTGCGGTAAAAATAGCGCCTATACCCTGAAGCGGTACAGCGATGAGCATAAGACTGTCTCCGCCATGTATTATCATCGTCTTGAATTTGTGGATAATTTTGACAACCTCAACGACATTTTCTTCAAGTTCGGGCTAAATATTTCAGACGATCGTATCCCCCAGGTGCAGGCTGACCTCCATGAGGCGATTGGCGACATTATGGTGCCGGTACATACCGGCTACGGCAGTATCGATTTAATTATACCCGGTGTGCATAAGGCAAACGGTCTGCGTCTGCTGCAACAACGCTGGAATATTACCGACGATGAGGTTGTTGTGTTTGGCGATGGCGGCAATGATATTGAGATGCTGCGTCAGGCAGGATTTAGTTTTGCAATGGCGAACGCCCATGAGCCGGTTATCCAGGCGGCAAAATATCGCGCGGGGTCGAACAACGAAGAGGGCGTGCTGGATATTATCGACCGCGTGTTAAAGAATGAAGCACCGTTTACGCAATAACGCCTCAGCACAGACGGCAACAAAATGATGGCATGATCTATTCATAATCCGCCTCAAATTAACCCGCTGGATTATTACCTCCAGTGAATATTCAGACGAGCGGATTATGAAGAAAAGTGTACTGATAGCGACATTGTTGCTGGGTTTTGCGGGGACAACATTTGCGCAAAGCGTTACCGTTGATGTACCAAGCGGTTATAAGGTGGTGGTAGTGCCCTCTTCCGTCAACGTTCCGCAGGCGGTCAGCGTCACCACCGCACCACAAACGGTGTATGTTGCTCCGACGCCTGCCCCGGCCCCAGTCTATCGCGCACATCCTTATGCGCGACATGTTGCAAGCGTCGGTGAAGGAATGATCATCGAACACCAGATTGACGATCACCACTAAGTTTTTGCCTGGCCCGGGCAACCGGGCTTTAACCTTCCCGTGAATCCCCTACCCGTTTATCTTTCAGGAAGATAACCATCAGAATCACCCACAGTACGCCGCTTGCCAGATTGAACAGGCTGAACAAGCCGTTTCCTCCGAGCAGATAAGCGTGTTTACTCAGCTCAATACCGACGGTAAAAATCAGCATCTGCAACATACCCATGGCGGCAGAAACCGTGCCCTTACTCATTTCACTGGCAAACAGCGTCAGACGTACCAGTCCCGCATTCGCCACGCCAATACCAAACGCATAGATGCTTAAACCCGCCGTCATCCATAGATAAGCATGGGATGACACCACCGTGGCCGCAGCGGCAATCACCAGCCCGACGGCGATTGGCCAGCCGCCCATGATAATCAGCGAACGTACGGTTTTTCGCGAGGTCAGGCGCGCCAGTACCAGGTTACCGGCAATCAACGCGCCAAAAATCGGTACCTGCAACAGGCCATATTCGTAGCTGCTGAGATGTTCACCGCTGATGATAATAATCGGGGACTGCGCAATCCACGCCAGTAACGGCAGGCTGACAAAACCCAATGCCAGCGCGCCTGCAACGAAGCGCACGTTCCTCAGCACCAGCTTATAATCTTTGCCCAGCTCTTTAATCGACAGCTTTTCGCCAAGCCGGGTTGCCGTTTCCGGCATCGCGCGTTGCAGACCAAAAAAAGAGATGGCGGCCAGGGCGGCAAACAGGATAAACATCCCTTCCCACGGCAGAACATGTACCCAGGCAGCGCCGACCAGCGGCCCCAGCAGGGGCGCAATCAACGCTACGTTTGCCATCAGCGCGGTAATTTTTATGCACACCGCTTCTTCAAAGGATTCCTGAATTGCGGCGTAACCCACCGCGCCAATAAAGCACAGGCTTATCCCTTGTAAAAAACGCAGGAAGGTAAATTGCTCAATATTCTGCGCAAGCAGGGTTGCAAGGCAGGTCACAATGAACCAGAGCACGCCGGTTAACATCACCGGGCGACGTCCAATTCGATCCGACAGCGGTCCTAATAACCACTGCAAAAACATGCCGCCAGCCAGATAGGCGGTCATGGATGTGGGCACCCAATCTAATCCGGCATTATATTGCTCCACCACCGCCAACATTCCGGGCTGGATCATATCGTTGCCGATATAAGTAGAGAATTCGTAAAGCACCAGACAGAGAGGGAAAAGTAATGCCTGACGCCCCAAACGGGCGCCTGAAGATAAACGGTTCTGCATGCAGTCTCTTAACTATAGGAAAATCGCGCAAAGTGTAATAAATGCGCCGTACTGGTGATAGTGAATTATGTGATTTGCAAGCAAATTGCGCACATTTTTACACTCAATTGCTCAGGAACATTTTGCGTTAAGGTTAATTTAAGTTGAGGCCGCTATCATGTTCAATAAGTCTCATTAATTGTCTGAAAAATAGTCATTTAACAGACAAATAAGACAAGACCGCTTTTTATCCCGTGAAAGCAATTTTATGCTCTCCCCTCATGGGCCTTTTTAACGATTACACTGAGTCTGGACGTTATGCTGGAAAATCTGAACAACTCACTTTTTTATCTCATCAATGCCACGCCGGACTCTGCGCAATGGATGATATCGCTTGCCATTTTTATTGCCAAAGACCTGATTAACATCGTACCGCTGTTAGCCGTTGTGCTTTGGCTTTGGGGGCCGCGGGCCCAGGTTACTCTCCAGCGCCAGTTAGTTATAAAAATGGCGATTGCGCTGATCGTCGGTCTGACGATTTCATGGCTGATGGGGCATCTGTTTCCTCACGATCGTCCGTTTGTTAACCACATCGGTTACAACTTCCTGCATCATGCGGCGGATGACTCTTTCCCGAGCGATCACGGTACGGTTATCTTTACCTTTGCACTGGCTTTCCTGTTCTGGCATCGCCTGTGGACGGGCGCTCTGCTGATGGTCGTTGCTGTGGCGATTGCCTGGTCGCGGGTCTACCTTGGCGTACACTGGCCGCTGGATATGCTGGGAGGATTACTCGCCGGGCTGATTGGCTGCCTGAGTGCCCAGATGATCTGGCAGCGGTTTGGCACGCCCCTGTACCTCGGCTTGCAATATTGCTATCGCGCCTGCTTCGCTCTGCCCATCCGTAAAGGCTGGGTGCGTGACTAACCCACGGTAAAAAGAGTAGTATTAAGCGCGATACTGAGCACTTATTCTACTCTCCAGGGGAACTATGGAAACTCGACGCGACGAGCGTATTGGTCAATTACTGCAGGCGCTGAAACGCAGCGATAAATTACACCTCAAAGAAGCCGCGACGCTGCTGGGCGTATCTGAGATGACCATTCGTCGCGACCTGAATAATCACGATGCTCCCGTCGTCTTGCTCGGGGGCTATATTGTTCTGGAACCCCGCAGCGCCAATCACTATTTAATCAGCGATCAAAAATCCCGACTGGTTGATGAAAAGCGCCGTGCCGCCCAGATGGCGGCAAGCCTCGTGCAGGCACACCAGACTATCTTTTTCGACTGTGGTACCACCACGCCGTGGATCATTGAGGCTATCGACAATGAATTGCCTTTCACCGCAATCTGCTACTCGCTGAATACGTTTCTGGTGCTGCAGGAAAAACCGCAGTGCCGCGTCATTCTGTGTGGTGGCGAATTCCATGCCAGCAACGCAATTTTCAAACCGCTTGATTTCCAGGAAACGCTGAACAACCTGTGCCCGGATATCGCTTTTTATTCCGCAGCTGGCGTTCATATTGAGAAAGGCGCGACCTGTTTTAACCTGGAAGAGCTACCGGTGAAACACTGGGCGATGTCGATGGCGCAGCATCACGTGCTGGTGGTCGATCACAGCAAATTTGGTAAGGTGCGTCCTGCGCGGATGGGTGAAGTAAAACGCTTTAATACCATCGTCAGCGATAGCCGTCCTGACGAGGCGTTTGTTGAGTACGCGAAAGCGCAACGTATCAAACTGATGTATTAAGCGATACTGCCGGATGGCGATAGCGTCATCCGGCAAACGCTAAGATTAAGAGAACCAGCCGCCAAACCACTGGTGGAATTTCATCATCACAAAGTCCCACATGCGACTAAAGAATCCCCCCTCTTCCACGGCCTCCATCACCATCAGTGGACGCTGCTCGATGGATTTCCCGTTCAACTGGAAGTCGATAGTTCCCACAACCTGGCCTTTCTTCAGCGGCGCGGTTAACTGTGGTTCGGTCAGGGTAAAGCTGGCCTTCAGGTTTTTGAGCTGACCACGCGGGATAGTCACCGAGCCCGCTTCTCCGGCGCCCAAATTAACTTCACTCTTATCGCCAAACCAGACGCGCTGCGTCACGAAAGTGGCATCCGGTTTAATCGGCGTAACGGTTTCAAAGAAGCGGAAGCCCCAGGTCAGCAACTTTTCTGACTCATTAAAACGAATGCGGTCGGTTTTCGCCCCCAACACCACAGAGATCAGGCGCATATCCCCTTGGGTCGCGGAAGCAACCAGGTTGTATCCCGCCCCGGCCGTGGTACCGGTTTTCATACCGTCCACGTTCAGGTTGGTGCTCCACAACAAACGGTTGCGGTTCGGCTGGCGGATTTTATTAAAGGTAAATTCTTTCTCTTTGTGGATAGCGTACTCTTCCGGTACATCGTGGATTAGCGCCTTCCCGAGCAGGGCCATATCACGTGCGGTACTGAACTGTCCTGCCGCATCCAGGCCATGCACGGTCTGGAAAGTGGTATTGGTCAGCCCCAGTTTTTTCGCGTAGCCGTTCATCAGACCAATGAAGGATTCCTGGCTGCCGGCAACGTAATCAGCCAGTGCGATACAGGCATCGTTACCAGACTGGATGATAACGCCTTTGTTCAGATCGGACACTGCAACCTGATCGCCGGGCTTGAGGAACATAACAGACGAACCGCGCAGGGCCGGATTACCGGTCGCCCAGGCGTCTTTGCCCACGGTGACCATATCGTTGAGGTTAATTTTCCCGGCCTTCAGCGCCTGACCGACCACATAGCTGGTCATGATCTTAGTCAGACTGGCAGGATCCAGTTTCTCATCAGCATTACCTTCCGCCAGTACCTTACCGCTGGCGTAATCCATTAGGATCCACGCGCGCGCGTCGACGCTCGGTGGGGCCGTTGGTTGCTCCGCCGCCTGTACGCCCGGCGCCAAAAGGATTAAGAGTGCAGAACCTGCAGCAAAGCTGCGAAGTGAAGAGAAGTATTGCGTCATAAATGCCACCCGAGTATCCATTCCAAAAAACCACGTCATACCACACCGTGTTTACACAAAACCAGCCAGGCGACCCTGACCAACCCATGCAGAAAAGGTCTGATGGATGACGTGTAAAATAAGTGCGGTGAGTAATAACGCACTAACGAGCTTAAAGAAACCGTAAGTTGGTAAAGTTTTTAAAGTTTATGCAATAACACCGCGCTGCGCTGCTCCCGGCACGATTTTTTTAGACTTTGTTGCGTAAATATTAGGTTTACCCCACCATGTGGGCTAGTCAGATGGCATCAGCAGCCATAAAGCTGCTCAATTAATTTGCGGGGTTACTATGATTACACTGTGGGGTCGCAATAACTCGACCAACGTAAAAAAAGTATTGTGGACGCTCGAGGAACTGGAACTGCCGTATAACCAAATTCTGGCGGGCGGACAGCATGGCGGTAACCGCGATGCCGACTATCTGGCACTCAACCCGAACGGACTGGTCCCGCTGCTACGTGATGATGAAACGGACGTTGTTCTGTGGGAATCCAATACCATTGTCCGCTATCTGGCAGCTCAGTACGGACAAAAGCGTTTGTGGATTGACACCCCGGCCGCGCGCGCCGTCGGTGAAAAATGGATGGACTGGGCAAACCAGACGCTAAGTCCTGCGCATCGGGTTATCTTGTTTGGCCTGGTCAGAACCCCTGCCGAGAAACGCGATATGGCGGCAATAGAGGCGGGTAGTCAGGTGTGCGATAACCTGTTTGCTATTCTGGATAACGCGCTGGCGGACCAGCCATGGTTCTCCGGGGCTGAATTTGGCACTGCCGATATCGCCGTTGCGCCGTTTATCTATAACCTGTTCAACGTTGGCCTGAGCTGGACCCCGCGCCCACATCTGGAGCACTGGTATCAGCAACTGACCGAACGTCCGGCGTTTCAAAAAGTCGTGATGATCCCGGTCAGCTAACTAAATCAGGGACTCACTTTCAGTAATTCCCCGTCGGACTCGTCGGTTAGTACGTATAAGTACCCGTCTGGTCCGACACGCACATCACGGATCCGTTGCCCTCTTTCCTGCAACAGACGCCCCTCTTCGGTGACGGCATTCCCTTTGACGCTCAGCACGATCACTTCTTTATCTTTCAACGCGCCAATGAACAACTTCTGCCGCCACTGTGGGAAGGTATCGCTATTATAAAAAGCCATTCCGCTGACCGCCGGTGACTTTTCCCAGTAAAAGATGGGTTGCTCTGTTCCAGCAACAATTGGGCCTTTTGCTTCGGGAATTTTAAGACCACTGTAATTAACGCCCCAGGTCGCAAGCGGCCAGCCGTAGTTTTTCCCTTTCTCGGGGATATTGATTTCATCGCCCCCGCGTGGACCATGCTCATTAAGCCACAGCGTATCGCTCCAGGGATTCATCGCCATCCCCTGCGGGTTGCGGATACCATATGACCAAATCTCTGCCCGCGCTCCTGCCCTCTTCACAAACGGATTATCCGGCGGAATTTTTCCCTCATCGGTCAGTCGTACGACCTTGCCCTGCAACTTATCCAGATCCTGTGCGGTAGAACGTTGATTATTTTCACCAAGACCAATAAACAGATAACCGTTGCCATCAAAAACCATACGTCCGCCAAAATGGTTTCCGCTGGAGAGCTTCGGCTGTTGGCGAAAAATGGTCTGGAACCCTTGCAGATGTTTGAGATCGTCGCTCAGTCGTCCGTAACCAACCGCTGTCCCGGCGTTACCTTCACTGTCAGCTTCAGCAAAGCTAAGCCACACCCGGCGGGATTGTTTAAAATCCGGAGCTAATGCCACATCAAGCAATCCCCCCTGACCATTCGCCCAGACTTTGGGTACGCCGGTCAGCGGGTCGGAAAGCCCCTTCCCTGACTGCCAAAGTCGAAGCTGGCCGCCTTTGAGCGTAATGAGCATGCCGCGATTGTCGGGTAAAAACGCCAGCGACCACGGATGATCGAGTTTCGTTTGCAGCACTTCCACCTCTACCGCGGCGGCATAAGAGGAAAATAGCGCGAGTGGGACAGCACAGAGAAAGAGTCGACGCATAACACCTCCTTAATGGCTCTGCATAAAGCGTAGCCAGCAAGGGGAATTATCCCGCCACATTTACATAATCTTAACGAAAAGGGGGAGCGCCCTCCCCCTGATTCAGACGTGTTCCAGCGTTGAATAAGATTCCAAACACTGGATACTTAGCGTCAGCGTTGTCAGGCAGTTTTCCAGTTTCTCTGCGTTAACGGCGATAAAAGTTGGACAATCGTGATGTCCACTCATAAGACAAACAGCGGCGGCGGCTAACGCCCCTTCAGCACGATGAAGGGCATTCCACTCTTCCTGATCAAGATGCCTACCGTGAAGCTGTGATTGCTCGTGCAATTCGCGATTCAGTGCAAAAAAATTATCACGCAGACGATCGCTCTCGCTGACTGACATGTAGCCTTTCGCTTTTCTCAACAGCAGATAAGCGGCAAGTTCGACACGGGCGTTTATCAATTTGTTGAGAAGATCGGTTCTCAGTCTGTCAACAACCATACTTTGTTCCTCCTCTTTCCAACTATGGTGCAACTTAATAGTATGGTCATTTTTTGAACAAAGTCGTGTCCAGGATCAATCCATCACCGAAAATTAACACAATTTACAAATAATCTTTAATTCCACGCCGGGCGTGGCGACTGATGGTATGAGATTGCGATACAATTTTTATTCAGAACTCTGTAGAATCCGTGCCCTGAATATTCCAATAACTGAACAATTTTTACGCTATGAGCAATGTAACCCACCAGCCGAAAATCGGCTTTGTCTCCCTCGGCTGCCCGAAAAACCTCGTCGATTCTGAACGCATCCTGACCGAACTTCGTACCGAAGGCTATGACGTTGTGCCAAGCTACGACGACGCGGATATGGTTATCGTTAACACCTGTGGCTTTATCGACAGCGCGGTTCAGGAGTCGCTGGAAGCAATCGGCGAAGCGCTGAACGAAAACGGCAAGGTGATCGTCACCGGCTGTCTGGGCGCGAAAGTCGATCAGATCCGTGAAGTCCACCCGAAGGTGCTGGAAATCACCGGACCGCATAGCTACGAACAGGTTCTGGAGCACGTTCACCACTATGTGCCCAAACCAAAGCACAACCCGTTCCTGAGCCTGGTTCCTGAACAGGGCGTCAAGCTCACTCCGCGTCATTATGCCTATCTGAAAATTTCTGAAGGCTGCAACCACCGCTGCACGTTCTGCATTATTCCGTCAATGCGTGGCGATCTGGTGAGCCGTCCGATTGGCGATGTCCTCAGCGAAGCCAAACGTCTGGTGGATGCGGGCGTAAAAGAGATACTGGTCATTTCTCAGGATACCTCCGCGTACGGCGTGGATGTGAAGCATCGCACCGGTTTCCATAACGGCGAGCCGGTCAAAACCAGCATGGTTGATCTGTGCGAGCAGTTATCAAAACTGGGGATCTGGACTCGTCTGCATTACGTCTATCCCTATCCGCACGTTGATGACGTGATCCCACTGATGGCGGAAGGGAAAATCCTGCCGTATCTGGACATCCCGCTGCAACATGCCAGCCCGCGTATTCTTAAGCTGATGAAACGCCCAGGCTCCGTGGACAGACAACTGGCACGCATCAAGCAGTGGCGTGAAATCTGCCCTGAACTGACGCTGCGCTCAACCTTCATTGTCGGTTTCCCGGGTGAAACGGAAGAAGACTTCCAGATGCTGCTCGACTTCCTGAAGGAAGCGCGTCTGGACCGCGTGGGTTGCTTTAAATACAGCCCGGTAGAAGGCGCTGGCGCCAATGACCTGCCGGACCAAATCCCGGAAGAGGTGAAAGAAGAACGCTGGAACCGCTTTATGCAATTGCAACAGCAGATCTCCGCTGAACGTTTGCAGGAAAAAGTAGGCCGCGAAATTCTGGTTATCGTTGATGAAGTTGACGAAGAAGGCGCGATTGGCCGCAGCATGGCTGACGCCCCGGAAATCGACGGCGCGGTATACCTGAATGGCGAAACCAAGGTGAAACCTGGCGATATCATCCGCGTGAAGGTCGAAAACGCTGATGAATACGATCTGTGGGGCACCCGCGTTTAAATAAGCGCAACCCAACAGTAGGCCGGATAAGCGTTACGTCTTATCCGGCCTGTAATTTATCCTTTAATTTTCGGGTCCAGCGCGTCGCGCAGACCATCTCCCAGTAAGTTAAACGCCAGTACCGTCAGGAATATCGCCACCGCCGGGAAAATCGCCACGTGCGGCGCGATCACCATATCAGCGCGGGCTTCATTGAGCATTGCCCCCCACTCAGGGGTCGGCGGCTGCGCACCCAATCCCAGAAATGACAGGCTCGCGGCAGAGATAATCGACGTGCCAATTCGCATGGTAAAAAAGACCACGATCGATGAAACCGTACCCGGCAAGATATGGTTGAAGATGATGGTCGCATCGCTGGCGCCAATACTGCGCGCGGATTCAATAAAGGTCTGCTGCTTTAGCACCAGCGTATTTGCGCGCACCAGCCGCGCGAAGGCCGGAATGGAGAAAATGGCCACGGCAATAATCACGTTTGCAATGCCGCTGCCCAGCACGGCGACCACGGCTATCGCCAGCAAAATACCCGGAAAGGCAAACAGCACATCGCAGATACGCATAATCAGTCGATCCCACCAGCCTTCGTAGTATCCCGCCAGCAGACCCAGCACGGTGCCAATCGCTGCGCCAATAAATACGGCAAAGACCCCCGCCGCCAGCGAGATTTGCGCCCCCACCAGCACGCGGCTAAAAATATCCCGCCCCAGCGAGTCAACGCCGAACCAGTGCAGCATCGACGGTCCGTCATTCAGACGGTCATAATCGAAGTAATTCTCAGCATCAAATGGCGTTAACCAGCGAGCAAAAATCGCCACCATTATCAGCAGCAGGACAAATAACCCCGCTAACATCGCCATGCGCTGGCGACGGAAACGACGCCAGAATTCATGCCACGGCGTGCGTATCTGCTCAGGCTTAACAAGGGGCATCGCATTTAAAATCGCCTGTCGGCGCCAGTTAAAAAATCGCATCCTTACTTGTACCTGATAGCCGGATTAATGGCGGCATAGAGCACATCCACCACTAAGTTAATAAGAATAAACTCCAGAGAAAACAACAGCACCTCGGCCTGAATCACCGGGTAGTCGCGCATTTCGACTGAGTCCACCAACAGCCGCCCAAGCCCTGGCCAGTTAAACACCTTTTCAACCACAATCGAGCCGCCAAGCAAAAAGCCAAACTGTAGCCCCATCATGGTGACCACCGGGATCATCGCATTACGCAAACCATGTTTTAACACCACCCAGGTTTCACTCACCCCTTTGGCCCGCGCGGTACGCATATAGTCTTCACTGAGCACATCGACAAACGAAGCGCGGGTAAACCGGGCTAACACCGCAGCCACCGCCGCACCCAGGGTAATAGACGGGAGGATATAGTGCCGCCAGGTATCAGCGCCAACGGTGGGCAACCAGCCAAGCTCAACGGAGAATATCTGCATGAGCAGCATGCCGAGCGCAAACGCCGGGAAAGAGATCCCGGTGACGGCGAGCGTCATACTCAATCTGTCCGGCCAACGATTGCGCCATACAGCAGCAATGATCCCTGCCGTCATGCCGAATAACACCGCCCACGCCATGCTGGCAATGGTCAGCCATAGCGATGGCATAAAACGACTGGCTATCTCTTCGGAGACCGGGCGACGAGAAACCATTGAGGTTCCAAAATCGCCTTGCAACACGTTAGTAATGTAATGCCAGAACTGAATATGCAGCGGCTGGTCCAGACCCAACTGCTGACGCACCAGTTCGATCACCTCAGCATCAGCCTCCGGTCCGGCAATCAGCCGGGCCGGATCGCCGGGTAGCAGGTGAACAAATAAAAATACCAGCACCGCTACAATCAACAGAGTTGGAATCAACCCCAGCAGGCGCTTGAAAACATAGTTAAGCATCACACTCCCTTCGCCGGCCCCTGCGTGGCGGGGCCGGATGAATAGCTTATTTTAAATCCGCATCATCAAAGCTAAATCCGGTATCCGGCATGATCCAGAACCCGGTCAATCTGGTGTTGTGCGCCGAAATCAGTTGTTCCACTACCAGTGGGATCCACGGCGACTCTTTCCAGATAATATCCTGCGCATCCTTGTACAGCTTCGCTTTCTGGGCCGGATCGTTGGTTTGCAACGCTGCTGCTAAATCACTGTCCACCTGCTTATTGCTGTAGAACGCCGTATTAAACAGCGTTGGCGGCCAGTTTTGAGATGCAAACAGCGGTGACAGCGCCCAGTCTGCTTCACCCGTAGAGGCAGACCAGCCGGTGTAGAACATGCGTACCCCGCTCTCTTTCTGCGCTTTACCTTCGACTTGCGCCGCGCGCTGACCGGCATCCATCGCCGTCACCTGAGCCTTAACGCCCACCTGCGCCAGTTGCTGCTGGGTAAATTGCAGCACTTTCTGCGCGGTACTATGGTTATGAGAAGACCATAGCGTGGTGGTAAAACCGTTCGGATAACCCGCTTCTTTCAGCAGTTCGCGCGCTTTTGCCGGGTCGTATGGCCATGGCGTATAGCTTTGCGCATAGGCGATCGACGGAGGGAGAACGCCGGTTGCTGGCGTCGCATAACCGGCAAACGCCACTTTTACCAGCGCCTGACGGTTGATGGCATAATTCAGCGCTTCACGCACCTTCGGGTTATCGAACGGTTTTTGCGTGACGTTCATGCTGATGTAACGCTGCATAATAGACGGACTGGCCACCAGTTCCAGGTTTTTATTCTTCGTCAGTAGCGCCGCCTGCTCGTAAGGGATCGGAAAGGCAAACTGCGCTTCCCCGGTCTGCAGCATTGCCGCACGCGTGTTGTTGTCGGTCACCGGACGCCAGGTAATCGTATCCAGCTTTGGCAGCCCTTGCTGCCAGTAACCCGCGAACTTCTTAACCTTTACAAAATCCGTCTGATTCCAGGTCTCAAGCTGATACGGCCCGGTCCCCACGGGATGGAAACCGATCTCCTTGCCGTATTTCTCCAGCGCGGCGGGAGAGATCATCGCCGTAGCCGGGTGCGCCAGAATATTGATAAATGCAGAGAACGGCTGCTTCAGCGTTATCTTCACCGTCGACGGATCGACGACCTCGGTTTTATCGATATTCTTATACAGGTTGTAGCGTTTCAGATGGTTTTCCGGGTTGCTGGCCCGGTCGAGGTTAGCTTTAACCGCATCGGCGTTGAAGTCGGTGCCGTCCTGAAACTTCACGCCCTGTCGCAGCTTAAGGGTATAAGTCAGGCCATCATCAGAAACCGTATAACTCTCCGCCAGCACATTTTTCAGCTTCATCTCTTTATCAAGGCCAAACAGCCCCTGGTAAAACGACTTCGCTACCGCCTGCGACAACGTGTCGTTTGCGTCGTAGGGATCGAGGGTGGTGAAATTGGATCCTACCGCCACTACTACATCTTTGGCGGCCCAGCCAGGTGTGGCGGCCAGCGCAGAGGCCACTCCCACAGCAACCAGCCATTTTCGAGCAACAATTTTTGTCATGTTATTCTCCTTAAACCCTGCCTGCCTGTTATAAACGCGAAAGCGCATTTTCTGGTTGCGGACGCGCAACATAATGCCCCGGGCCAACTTGCTGGAGTGAAACGGGGGAAATCTCTTCACCGCGTTTGCGGATATTACTGGGGATATCATCCGACAGCAGCACGCGCTGGGGCCGGTGATGTGAGGGATCGGCGACCGGGACTGCCGCCATCAGTTTGCGGGTGTACGGATGCTGCGGATTTTCAAACACCGCGCGTCGGGTGCCGATCTCGACGATTTGCCCAAGGTACATCACCGCCACCCGATGACTGATCCGCTCCACCACCGCCATATCGTGGGAAATAAACAGGTACGCAATCCCCATTTCTCGTTGGAGGTCGAGCAACAGGTTGATAATTTGCCCGCGAATTGAGACATCCAGCGCCGAGACTGACTCATCGGCAATAATCACCTTGGGATTGAGCGCCAGCGCCCGGGCAATACAGATACGCTGACGCTGACCACCGGAAAACTCATGCGGATAGCGCCAGGCATGCTCAGGGAGCAATCCTACGCGTTCCAGCAGCCATGCAACCCGTTTTGCCGCCGCATCGCCTTGCAGTAGCCCATGCACCCGCAGCGGTTCTAAAATGGAATATCCCACGGTCTGACGCGGATCGAGCGAAGCATAGGGGTCCTGGAAGATAAATTGAATATCCCGACGCAGCGGCTGTAGCTTACTGGCGGCCAGGGTATCGATACGCTGTCCGTTGAAAACAATCTCCCCGCGTTGAGACTCTACCAGACGTAGCAGCGCCCGACCGGTGGTGGATTTCCCGCAGCCTGACTCCCCCACCAGCGAGAGCGTCTCTCCGGGCCACAGGTCAAAGCTAACGTTTTCCACCGCATGCACCTCGCGGGTCACCCGATTAAGAATGCCGCTGCGCAGCGGAAAACGCGTCACCAGATTACGTACCTGCAAAATAGGCTCGCCTTCAACCACTGTATCCTGTTCAGTCTGTGGTTCTACATGACTGGGATCGTGTAACGAAATGAGAGGAAACCGGCGCGGGTACGCTTGTCCGGTCATCGCCCCAAGCTGCGGCACGGCTGCCAGCAGCGCTTTGGTGTAAGGATGCTGGGGAGCGTGAAAAATCTGCTCAACGCTGCCGGTTTCTACCGCCTCGCCCTGATACATCACCAGCACGCGATCGGCAATATCCGCTACGACGCCCATATCGTGGGTAATAAAGATCACTCCCATCGACATATCCTGCTGCAACACTTTTATCAGTTGCAGGATCTGTGCCTGAATAGTGACATCCAGCGCGGTAGTCGGTTCATCGGCAATTAAAACCGCAGGGCGACACGATAGCGCCATGGCGATCATTACCCGCTGGCGCATGCCGCCAGAAAGCTGGTGCGGATAGCGCGATAAAATAGCCTTCGCCTCAGGAATACGCACCTGGTCGAGCATCCGTTTCGCTTCCACCATCGCCTCTTCGTGGCTGGCCCCCTGATGCAAACGGATTGACTCAGCAATCTGCTCACCCACGGTAAATACCGGATTAAGCGATGTCATGGGCTCCTGGAAGATCATGGCGATATCCGCGCCACGCACGTGACGCATCCGCGACGCGCTCTGTTCACCCAGCTCAATAACCTGTCGGTTACGGCGTCGAAGGAGCATTTCATCGCAGCTCACCTCACCGCCTGACTGTTCAATCAAACGCATTAGCGACAAGGCTGTTACCGACTTTCCTGAACCGGATTCACCCACTATCGCCAGCGTTTCACCACGCTTCAGGCGAAATGACAGATTACGCACCGCACTGATGCGCTGTTGCTCCTGTTCAAAGGCAATGTTCAGGTTGCTGACTGCCAGCACGTCGCTGGCGTCAAGCTCATCACTGTGTGGCAACGGTATCTCCTTTTTCCTGATAAATACCGGTGGTTGGCGTATCGCCTGCATATCCCCAGGCTCGGTACATGCCTTCGCTGTTAAACGGCAAGGCGACGTTGCCCTCGTGATCGATGGCAATTAAACCGCCGCTGCCGCCGAGCGCCGGTAATTTTTCCATTACTACGCGTTCGCACGCCTCCGATAAACTCAGGCCGCCATAGTCCATCAACGCCGCAATGTCATAGGCCGCCAGCGCACGAATAAAGACTTCACCGGTTCCGGTGCAGGAAACGGCCACACTTGCGTTATTGGCATAACAGCCTGCGCCGACCAGCGGACTGTCACCTACCCGCCCCGGTAATTTGTTGGTCATTCCGCCGGTCGATGTTGCCGCCGCCAGATTGCCAAACATATCCAGCGCGACCGCACCCACAGTACCCATTTTGTTGTTTTCATCCAGCGGGGTCGCGCTATGATCCAGCACCGTTTCACCCGCCGATTGCGCTGCCAGCAGTTGAGCGTAGCGTTCTGGCGTCGAGAAAATATCCGCCGAAACGCGCTCCATCCCCTGCGCAATGGCAAAGTTTTCAGCCCCTTCACCTATCATCATGACGTGGGGGCTGTGCTCCATCACCAGGCGAGCCGCGAGAATTGGGTTGCGCAGATGGCTAACCCCGGCGACGGCTCCCGCGTTTAGCGTATTACCGTCCATCACACAGGCGTCCAGTTCATGGGTTTCATCACGGGTATACACCGCGCCAATTCCGGCATTAAACAACGGACACTCTTCCAACAAACGCACGGCTTCGGTGACCACATCCAGTGCGCTACGACCGTCTTCAAGCATCCGTTGGCCGGTTTCAACGATATCCGACAGCGCTTGTATATAACGCAATTCTTGCTCCTGGCTCAGTAACGCGCGGGTGATAGCCCCTGCGCCGCCGTGAATTGCAATGACTGCTTTACCCATTTTATTCGTCCATTAGGTGGCGGGTACCGGGGGGTTATAAATATCAGAATTTCGGTGACTTATTGATTCGATTTTTGAATATAGAAAGATGCAGACGTCATGTAAAGGTAAAGGCCCGCACCTCACACCCCGTCTCATCAGGTCATTCAGATGTGTTTAACGGAAAGGAGATCTCTCGACGTTGGTGCTAAATTATTCAAGCCGATCGGTAATCTGTTTTTTTGCATAAAACACAAAGCGTTCTACAGACGGCATACACGCTGCCCAGTTATGTTTGGTTAACCCCAGATATTCCGCACGCGCCGCTTGCAGCAAATCAGCATGCTCAGCGGGTAATTGCGGCAGAAGCCAGGATGCGGCCTCATCTTTAGCGACAATATTACCCGTAACCACGCTATACCAGATACGTGCCAGAGCAAGGATGATATTACGCTCGTCCCCCTCTAAATCAGCCGGTTTCTGCCACATCTCAAGGATATGCCGAAATGTTTGCAATACATCGCTAAACGGAATGACGTTAAATAACGTCTCAGCCGGTTCACCGAACAGCGGTACGCTGGCGCGCCGGGCCTGGGTTAGCAGAATAGAAAGATCAGGATCCACCATTGCCGGTTCAAACACGCCAGCGCGAATATCATCACGCAGCCATTCGCCAAACTGCATTTCTCTCGCCGGTGGGAATCGCCACGGCACGATCTGCGAGTGCAGAACCACGGTCACTTCCAGCGCACGATATGGCCCGGAGGTGCCGGGAGGCGCTGAAATGGTCAGCAAATCCTGCATCAGTTTTTTTCTTTGTCGGGCATTTATTGGTTCACGCAGGGTGACCAATAAATCAATGTCGCTTTGGGGTTTTAAGCCGCCTTCAACCGCAGAGCCATACAAATGAAGGGCAATGAGATTCCCCGCGAAAATCTGGCGGATGCACGCACTGGCGGCCTCCACCTGTCGTCGAATTGCGTCTGGAATAATATTAGCCATTTAGCCCCAGGGAAAAATGAGCGGAAATATTGAGTCTATACTGCATTCTTCTTGCAGCGCTATCCCTGGCACAAAACCTTTACCAGATCTGATTCTAAGCCTGAGGTAGCATACTGCCCGCGTCCATTTTCTGACATAATGAGCAGATTCGATTTTGCCCCGCAGGAGTCTTCTCATGGAATTTACCGCCGGACTGATGCCGCTTGAAACGGCTCTCTCTCAGATGCTTTCGCGTATTACCCCGCTCACCGCCGTCGAAACGCTGCCGCTGGTTCAATGCTTTGGCCGTATTCTGGCCACCGACGTTGTCTCCCCCATTGATGTACCGGGATTCGATAACTCAGCAATGGATGGCTATGCGGTACGATTAGCCGATTTACAATCTGATCAGCCGCTTGCTGTGGCGGGTAAAGCCTTTGCCGGTCAGCCTTTCCATGGCGAGTGGCCTGCGGGAACCTGCATCCGTATTATGACCGGCGCCCCGGTGCCTGCTGGTTGTGAAGCGGTGGTGATGCAGGAGCAAACGGAACAAACTGACGACGGGGTGCGTTTTACCGCCGAAGTCCGCCGCGGGCAAAATATTCGTCTGCGCGGTGAAGATATTGCAAACGGCGCGGTGGTGTTTCCCGCCGGGACTCGCCTGACAACCGGCGAGCTTCCCGTTCTGGCTTCGCTCGGTGTTGCCGATGCACCCGTTGTACGCAAAGTCCGCGTGGCGCTGTTCTCTACCGGTGATGAACTGCAGTTACCAGGTCAGCCGCTGGGAGACGGGCAGATTTATGACACTAACCGTCTGACCGTTCACCTGATGCTGCAACAGTTGGGCTGTGAAGTGATCAACCTGGGGATTATTCGCGACGATCCCAACGCGCTGCGTGCCGCGTTTATCGAAGCCGACAGCCAGGCCGATGTCGTCATCAGTTCCGGCGGCGTTTCAGTAGGCGAAGCGGATTACACTAAAACTATTCTGGAAGAGCTGGGAGAAATTGCCTTCTGGAAGCTGGCCATCAAACCGGGCAAACCGTTCGCGTTTGGCAAACTGAGCAACAGCTGGTTTTGCGGTCTGCCGGGTAATCCAGTGTCTGCGGCCCTCACCTTCTATCAACTGGTACAACCGCTCCTGGCGAAACTCAGCGGCAACACCGCCTGTGGACTACCGCCTCGCCAGCGCGTGCGCACCGCCTCACGCCTGAAGAAAACACCTGGCCGTCTGGATTTTCAGCGCGGTGTATTGCAGCGTACCGCTGAAGGCGAACTGGAAGTCACCACGACCGGGCACCAGGGCTCGCATATTTTTAGCTCTTTTAGCCAGGGTAACTGTTTTATCGTGCTGGAGCGCGATCGCGGTAACGTCGAAGCCGGCGAATGGGTTGAGGTCGAGCCGTTTAACGCACTGTTTGGAGGCCTGTAATGGCAGAACTCAGCGACCAGGAGATGATGCGCTATAACCGGCAAATCATTCTACGCGGCTTCGATTTCGAAGGTCAGGAAGCGCTCAAGGACGCGCGGGTACTGGTCGTTGGTGTGGGGGGACTGGGATGCGCAGCAACTCAGTACCTTGCAGGCGCTGGCGTCGGGCATTTAACCTTGCTCGACTTTGACAAAGTCTCCGTGTCGAACCTCCAGCGCCAGACGCTGCACAGCGATGCGACCGTTGGACAGCCAAAAGTGCTATCCGCCCGCGACGCACTGGCGCGGATTAACCCTTATATCGCCATTACGCCGGTGAATGCGCTGCTGGACGAGAGCGAGATTCACACGCTTATTACCGAACACGATTTGGTGCTGGACTGTACGGATAATGTCAGCATCCGCAATCAGTTGAATGCCGGATGCTTCGCCGCCAGGATTCCGCTGGTTTCCGGTGCGGCAATTCGCATGGAAGGACAAATTACCGTATTTACCTACCAGGAAGGAGAGCCCTGCTACCGTTGCCTGAGCCGTCTGTTCGGTGAAAACGCCCTGACCTGCGTAGAGGCCGGAGTGATGGCCCCGCTGATCGGCGTGATCGGCTCGTTACAGGCGATGGAAGCCATTAAGCTACTGGCTAACTACGGTAAACCGGCTTCAGGAAAAATCGTCATGTACGACGCCATGACCTGCCAGTTTCGCGAAATGAAGCTGATGCGCAATCCCACCTGTGAGGTCTGCGGGAGTTAGCAGAGAAATCGTCGGCACCGCACTATTGCCAGAGGGCGATGCTAATGCCTCTTATCAGGCCTACTACAGCGCATTGTGTAGGCCGGATAAGGTGTCAGCCGCCATCCGGCAAAACAGACTTACAGAGAAGTGCGTCCAAATGCGCTCTGCCAGTCGTGCTCGAACTTCGCTACGGCAGCATCAACGGCCGGAGAGCTAATCATCTGCTGAGCGACATCCAGCGGCAGCGTGATGGACTCGCAGCCTGCCAGCAGGCAATCCAGCGCCTGACGCGGCGTTTTAAAACTGGCGGCCAGTACTTTGGCGTGCGGGGCATGCATTTTCAGTAAGGTCTGCAGATCGGTCACCGTCTGAATGCCGTCTCCCCCCTGCGCATCCACACGGTTAACGTATGGCGCAACGTATTCGGCCCCCGCAAGCGCAGCTAATAGCCCTTGAGCAGCGCCGTATACCGCGGTACCCAACGTCGGGATCCCTTCTTCTTTCAGCAATTTAATGGCCGTCAGACCCTCTGCCGTGACGGGCACTTTGACCACGATATCCGCAATGATTGCCCGCAGCTTACGCGCATCGCTGACCATGCCTTCGGCGGTGGTCGCCATTACCTGAGCAAACAGGCGTCCTTGCCCTCCCATCGCTTCCTGCAGTTGCGGCAGTAACACGTCCAGTGTCTGCTTACCTGCCGCCACAATGCTTGGGTTAGTGGTCACCCCTGCCAGCGGAAAAACACGCGCCAGAGCTTTTACCGCGTCAACGTCAGACGTATCTAAATAGAGTTCCATAACCTTTCCTCAAACGAATAATTAGCATGAATAAAAGGTAGCACGGCGAAACCTCACGGTTAGTTGACGTACGTCAATATAACTTTCATTCGAAAGTAATTTAATCTTTATACGAAAGATGAGAGGCCGCTTATGATTTTCAATATCCAGCGCTATTCCACACATGATGGTCCCGGTATCCGTACCGTGGTGTTCCTTAAGGGATGCTCTCTGGGCTGTCGGTGGTGCCAGAATCCGGAAAGCCGCGCCCGCACGCAGGATCTGCTCTATGACGCGCGTTTGTGCCTCGACGGTTGCGATCTCTGTGCTCAGGCCGCACCGAAGGTGATTGAACGCGCGCTGAGTGGATTGCTGATTCATCGCGAAAAACTGACCGATGATGCGCTCACGGCGCTGACCCACTGCTGTCCAACCCAGGCGCTGACCGTCTGCGGAGAGGAAAAAAGCGTGGACGACATCATGGCGACCGTAGTGCGTGATAAACCGTTTTACGATCGCAGCGGCGGGGGCCTCACCCTGTCTGGCGGTGAACCCTTTATGCAGCCAGAACTGGCGGCAGCGCTGCTCAAAGCCAGCCACGATGCAGGTATTCATACAGCGGTTGAAACCTGTCTGCATGTCCCGTGGAAGTATATTGAACCGTCATTACCTGACGTCGACCTGTTCCTGGCCGATTTAAAACATGTCGCCGACGCGCCGTTTAAACAGTGGACCGATGGCAGCGCCTCTCGCGTACTGGAAAATCTGAAAAAACTGGCCGCCGCCGGTAAAAAAATGGTTATCCGCGTCCCCCTGATTCAGGGGTTCAACGCTGACGAAGCCGCTATTCAGGCCATTACCGACTTTGCTGCCGACGAGCTTCACGTCGATGAGATCCATTTTTTGCCCTACCACACGCTGGGCATCAACAAATACCACTTACTCAGTCAACCCTACAACGCACCGGATAAACCGCTTGATGCGCCTGCGCTGCTCGAATTTGCCCAGCAGTACGCCAGCCTGAAAGGTTTAACCGCGACCCTACGAGGATAATCGCCATGACCACTCTGAAACTGGACACACTCAGCGACCGTATCAAAGCGCATAAAACGGCCCTGATTCACATCGTGAAGCCGCCGGTTTGTACCGAGCGCGCCCAGCACTATACCGAGATGTACCAACAGCATCTGGATAAACCTATCCCGGTTCGCCGCGCGCTGGCGCTGGCCCATCATCTGGCGGAACGCACCATCTGGATCAAGCATGACGAACTGATCATTGGTAACCAGGCAAGCGAAGTGCGTGCCGCGCCAATCTTCCCGGAATACACCGTGTCGTGGATTGAAAAAGAGATCGATGACCTCGCCGACAGGCCGGGCGCGGGCTTTGCGGTAAGCGAAGAGAACAAACGCGTGTTGCACGAGGTGTGTCCATGGTGGCGTGGTCAGACCGTGCAGGATCGTTGCTACGGGATGTTTACTGACGAGCAGAAAGGGCTGCTGGAAACCGGCATTATCAAAGCCGAAGGTAACATGACCTCCGGTGACGCACACCTGGCGGTAAACTTCCCGCTGCTGCTGGAAAAAGGTCTCGACGGCCTGCGCCACAAAGTTGATGAACGTCGTTCCCGCATCAATCTGACATGTCTGGAAGACCTCCATGGCGATCAGTTTCTGAAAGCGATTGATATCGTGCTGGAGGCCGTCAGTCTGCACATTGAGCGCTTTGCCACGCTGGCACGTAAAATGGCGGCCACGGAAACTCGCGCCAGTCGTCGTGATGAACTGCTGACCATGGCGGACAACTGCGATGTGATCGCCCATGAGCCGCCAAAAACGTTCTGGCAGGCGCTGCAGTTGTGCTATTTCATCCAGTTGATCCTGCAAATTGAATCAAATGGTCACTCGGTGTCGTTTGGTCGCATGGATCAGTACCTCTATCCGTTCTACCGTCGTGACGTAGAACTGAACCAAAGCCTCGATCGTGAGCACGCCATTGAGCTGCTGCACAGCTGCTGGCTGAAACTGCTGGAAGTGAACAAAATCCGCTCCGGCTCCCATTCGAAAGCCTCGGCGGGTAGCCCGCTGTATCAGAACGTGACCATTGGTGGCCAAAACCTGGTTAACGGTCAGGCAATGGATGCTGTCAATCCGCTCTCCTACGCCATTCTGGAATCCTGCGGCCGCCTGCGTTCTACTCAGCCAAACCTGAGCGTGCGTTATCATGCAGGGATGAGTAATGATTTCCTGGATGCCTGTGTACAGGTGATCCGCTGCGGCTTCGGGATGCCTGCCTTTAATAACGACGAAATCGTCATACCTGAATTCATTAAGCTTGGCATTGAACCGCAGGACGCCTATGACTATGCGGCCATTGGTTGCATCGAAACCGCTGTTGGCGGCAAATGGGGCTACCGCTGTACCGGTATGAGCTTTATTAACTTTGCCCGCGTGATGCTGGCAGCGCTGGAAGGTGGTCGCGATGCCACCAGCGGTAAAGTATTTCTGCCACAGGAAAAAGCGCTCTCGGCTGGTAACTTCAACAATTTCGACGAAGTGATGGATGCCTGGGATGCGCAGATTCGCTACTACACGCGTAAATCTATCGAAATTGAGTATGTTGTCGACACCATGCTGGAAGAGAACGTACACGATATTCTGTGCTCTGCGCTGGTAGATGACTGTATTGAACGCGCGAAAAGCATTAAGCAAGGCGGCGCGAAATACGACTGGGTATCGGGTTTGCAGGTGGGTATTGCCAACCTCGGCAACAGCCTGGCTGCGGTGAAGAAACTGGTCTTTGAACAAGGCGCTATCGGTCAGCAACAGCTGGCCGCCGCGCTGGCCGACGATTTTGACGGTCTGACCCACGAACAATTACGCCAGCGGCTGATCAACGGCGCACCGAAATACGGCAACGATGACGATAGCGTTGATACGCTGCTGGCCCGCGCTTATCAGACCTATATCAATGAGTTGAAACAGTATCATAATCCACGTTACGGACGTGGCCCGGTTGGCGGCAATTACTACGCGGGTACCTCATCGATCTCCGCAAACGTACCGTTTGGCGCGGCAACGATGGCCACACCGGATGGTCGTAAGGCGCACACTCCGCTGGCAGAAGGCGCAAGCCCGGCTTCCGGAACGGACCATCTCGGCCCAACAGCGGTAATTGGCTCGGTGGGTAAACTGCCGACCGGTTCAATCCTCGGCGGCGTGTTGTTAAACCAGAAGCTGAACCCGGCCACGCTGGAGAATGAATCCGATAAGCAAAAGCTGATGATCCTGCTGCGTACCTTCTTTGAAGAGCACAAAGGCTGGCATATTCAGTACAACATTGTCTCCCGTGAAACGCTGCTGGAAGCCAAAAAGCACCCGGATCAGTATCGTGACCTGGTGGTCCGTGTAGCAGGTTATTCGGCCTTCTTCACCGCGCTGTCTCCAGATGCGCAGGACGATATCATCGCACGTACTGAACATATGCTGTAATCCCCCTTACCCGGCGGCATTTCGCTTGCCGGGTATTCTTCTTTCGAATGAAATAAATTTGTGCTTTAGCTCACATTGTTATTAAAATGTTTCTGGTCGCAGTTATGAGCCAGGAGCAAGTATGACCATCAAAGTTATCGTCACTGATATGGACGGAACTTTTCTCGACGACGCCAAAAAATACGATCATGCACGTTTTATGGCGCAGTATCAGGAACTGAAAAAACGAGATATTGAATTTGTCGTGGCCAGCGGCAATCAGTATTACCAACTGATCTCCTTTTTCCCGGAACTCAAAGATGAGATCTCTTTTGTTGCCGAGAACGGGGCGTTAGTCTTTGAACATGGCAAACAGCTGTTTCACGGTGAGCTGACCCGCCACGAATCCCGCATTGTCATTGGCGAACTGCTCAAAGATACGCATCTCAACTTTGTGGCTTGCGGCCTGCAAAGCGCCTACGTTAGCGAAAATGCCCCCGAGTCCTTTGTCGCATTGATGTCAAAACACTACCATCGCCTGAAACCCGTGAAGGATTATCAGGACATCGATGATGTGCTGTTCAAGTTCTCGCTGAATTTACCGGACCACCAAATCCCATTAGTGATCGATCACCTTCATTCTGCCCTTGACGGTATAATGAAGCCCGTCACCAGCGGCTTTGGGTTTATCGACCTGATCATTCCAGGCTTACATAAAGCCAACGGAATCAGCCGTCTGCTAAAGCGCTGGAACCTGTCCCCGCAAAACGTGGTCGCCATTGGCGATAGCGGCAACGACGCAGAAATGCTGAAAATGGCGCGCTACTCTTTCGCCATGGCCAACGCGGCAGAGAGTATCAAATCGATTGCCCGCTATCAGACCGATGACAATAACCATCAGGGCGCGCTGAACGTGATTCAGGCGGTGCTGGATAACACTTCCCCTTTTAATTGCTAATCCTGCCCAACCGGGGTATCCCCTTGCCCCGGTTTCCACGCTTTTTCATGTTTCTCACACCATCAAATTTTAAACTTGCGTTAACTAAATTTTAACTTATATTATCACCTGTAAGTTAAATAAGTTTCGAATGAAAGTTAATGCGAGGTGGATATGGCTTTTACTTTTACCAGCGACACGTTGCCCACCGATCACAAAGCGGCAATCCGGCAGATGAAAAAGCAATTGCGTGAACAGCTTGGAGATGTTCAGTCGATTTTCAATCAGTTGAGCGAGGCCATTGCTAATCGCGTGGCGGAAATCAACGACCTCAAAGCGCAAGGCTCTCCAGTATGGCCTGTGTTGTCCTATGCGGATATCAAGGCAGGTCGCGTGAGTGCTGAGCAGCGTGAAGAAATTAAGCGTCGCGGATGCGCGGTCATTAAAGGCCATTTCTCTCGCGAACAAGCCCTCGATTGGGATAGGTCAATGCTGGACTATCTGGACCGCAACCATTTTGACGACGTTTACCAAGGACCGGGTGATAATTTCTTTGGTACCCTGAGCGCATCGCGGCCTGAAATCTACCCCATCTACTGGTCCCAGGCGCAGATGCAGGCCCGTCAGAGTGAAGAAATGACAAATGCGCAGTCATTTCTCAACCGTCTTTGGACATTTGCAGGCGAAGGTAAGCAATGGTTTAACCCGGATGTCAGCGTTATCTACCCCGACCGCATACGCCGTCGTCCACCGGGAACGACGTCCAAAGGGCTGGGCGCGCATACGGATTCCGGTGCGCTGGAACGCTGGCTTCTGCCGGCATATCAGCAGGTCTTTGCTAATGTTTTCAATGGTAAGCTGGAAGATTACGACCCGTGGCAGGCCGCGCATCGCACTGAAGTAGAAGAGTACACGGTGGATAACACCACCAAATGTTCAGTATTCCGTACCTTCCAGGGCTGGACTGCACTCTCTGATATGCTGCCAGGTCAGGGGTTGTTGCACGTGGTCCCTATCCCTGAAGCGATGGCGTGGGTACTGTTACGTCCATTGCTTGACGATGTGCCGGAAGATGAACTTTGCGGCGTAGCGCCCGGCAGAGTTCTGCCGATTTCTGCGCAATGGCATCCGCTGCTGATTGAAGCGTTAACCAGCATTCCGCAACTGGACGCCGGAGACTCCGTATGGTGGCATTGTGATGTGATCCACTCCGTCGCACCGGTAGAAAATCAGCAGGGTTGGGGCAACGTGATGTACATCCCTGCCGCACCGATGTGCGAAAAGAATCTGGCCTACGCCCATAAAGTGAAGGCCGCGCTGGAAAAAGGCGTATCGCCGGGTGATTTCCCACGCGAGGATTATGAAACTCACTGGGAAGGACGCTTCACGCTGGATGATTTGAATATCCATGGCAAGCGTGCGCTGGGGATTATTTAATCTGTAACTTACACAAGTTTCCCTAAGTATTTCGCGTTACAGGAAGGCGGCCAGCCTGTAAATCCCCGCAAGCTTACACAAGTAAGTGACCGGGGTGTACAGGTGCAGCCAACACACCTGTAACACGAAAGACGACGGGAAAATTATTCGACGCCCTTGCTGCGCAGGTAATCTTCGTAGTTACCGGTGAAGTCGATTACGCGTTCCGGCGTAATTTCAATCACGCGGGTTGCCAACGAACTGACGAACTCACGGTCGTGAGAAACGAAGATCAGCGTACCCTGGTACATTTCCAGCGCCATGTTCAGCGACTCGATAGATTCCATATCCAGGTGGTTGGTCGGTTCATCCATTACCAGGATATTCGGCTTCTGCATCATCAGCTTACCGAACAGCATGCGTCCTTTTTCACCACCGGACAGCACTTTAGCAGGTTTCTTGATATCGTCCTGACTGAACAGCAAGCGACCAAGGAAGCTACGTACTACCTGCTCATCGTCGCCTTCCTGTTTCCACTGACTCATCCACTCGAAGACCGTCAGATCGTTTTCGAATTCGTACTCATGATCCTGAGCGTAGTAACCAACCTGGGCGTTTTCAGACCATTTCACGGTACCGTTATCCGGCTGTAATTCGCCGACCAGCGTTTTCAGCATGGTTGATTTACCCACGCCGTTGGCACCAAGAATGGCAATTTTCTCACCGACTTCCAGCAGCAGGTTAAAGTTTTTAAACAACGGACCTTCATCAAACCCTTTCGTCAGCGCTTCCACTTCCAGCGCGTTACGGAACAGTTTCTTATCCTGTTCGAAGCGGATGAACGGGTTCTGACGGCTGGACGCCTTCACTTCGTCAAGCTTGATCTTATCAATCTGACGCGCACGAGAAGTCGCCTGACGAGATTTTGATGCGTTGGCGCTAAAGCGGCTGACGAAGGATTGCAGATCGGCAATCTGCGCTTTCTTCTTGGCGTTATCGGCCAGCAGACGTTCACGCGCCTGAGTTGCCGCCGTCATATATTCGTCGTAGTTACCCGGATAAACACGCAGTTCGCCGTAGTCCAGATCCGCCATGTGCGTACAGACCATGTTCAGGAAGTGACGGTCGTGCGAAATGATGATCATGGTGCTGTCACGCTCGTTCAGCGTCTGCTCCAGCCAGCGGATGGTGTCGATATCCAGGTTGTTCGTTGGTTCGTCGAGCAGCAGAATGTCGGGGTTAGAGAACAGCGCCTGTGCCAGAAGCACACGCAGCTTCCAGCCGGGGGCGACTTCGCTCATCGGGCCATAATGCTGTTCTACCGGAATACCTACGCCCAGCAGCAATTCACCCGCACGCGCTTCCGCAGAGTAGCCGTCCATTTCGCCATACTGAACTTCAAGGTCAGCAACTTTATAGCCGTCTTCTTCGCTCATTTCGGCCAGGGCGTAAATGCGATCGCGCTCCTGCTTTACTTCCCACAGTTCACCGTGACCCATGATCACGGTGTCAAGCACGGTGAACTCTTCAAAGGCGAACTGATCCTGACGCAGCTTACCAATACGCTCGTTCGGATCGAGGGAAACATTGCCCAGCGTCGGTTCGAGGTCGCCGCCGAGAATTTTCATAAAAGTGGATTTACCGCTACCGTTCGCGCCAATCAGGCCGTAACGGTTGCCGCCGCCAAATTTGACGGAAATATTTTCAAACAGCGGCTTACTGCCGAACTGCATGGTGACGTTGCTGGAAACTAACACTGGCGTATCCTGAAAGAGAAAGAAATATGTGACGAACCGCTTATTATGCCATAAGTCTGCAATAAGATCGCGCCTTGATGCTGAAGGGTTAAAGTGAAAGCAAAAGGAAAAAAATGTGATTTAGTACACATCCGAATTCCTTGTTGCTCAGATTGCACATATAATGCGTGCCCAACACTACATAAATCTCAACCCACTAGCCTGCCTGGCACTGAATCTCGCATACATGAACATGAATATGAAATTAACAACGCTTTTCGCGGCGGCACTCGCAATAGTTGGTTTTTGTAACACCGCTTCTGCCGTCACGTACCCGCTGCCTACCGATGGCAGCCGTTTGATCGGCCAAAACCAGGTCATCACTATTCCTGAAGGCAACACCCAACCGCTGGAGTATTTTGCGGCGGAGTATCAGATGGGTCTGTCTAATATGCTGGAAGCCAACCCGGGCGTGGATACCTTCCTGCCGAAGGGCGGTACCGTACTGAACATACCTCAGCAATTGATCCTGCCGGATACCGTGCATGAAGGTATTGTTATTAACAGCGCTGAAATGCGTCTGTACTACTACCCGAAAGGCACCAACACCGTTATTGTTCTGCCGATCGGTATTGGTCAGTTGGGCAAAGACACGCCAATCAACTGGACCACCAAAGTAGAACGTAAAAAAGCGGGCCCAACCTGGACGCCAACGGCAAAAATGCATGCGGAATACCGCGCTGCTGGCGAACCACTGCCAGCCGTTGTTCCGGCAGGTCCGGATAACCCGATGGGCCTGTACGCGCTGTATATCGGTCGCCTGTACGCCATCCACGGCACCAATGCTAACTTCGGCGTCGGCTTACGCGTCAGCCACGGTTGCGTGCGTCTGCGTAACGACGACATCAAATTCCTGTTTGAAAATGTGCCGGTCGGCACCCGCGTACAGTTTATCGATGAGCCGGTAAAAGCCACGACTGAACCAGACGGCAGCCGTTACATCGAGGTACACAACCCACTGTCTACCACTGAAGCACAGTTCGAAGGCGGGGAAATCGTACCGATTACGCTGAACAAGAGCATTACCAGCATCACCGGTCAGTCTGACGTCGATCAGGCCGTCGTTGAGCAGGCGGTACAGAACCGTTCAGGTATGCCGGTTCGTCTGAACTAAGCATCAAAACTGCCCTTTCGCCTTATCGGGCCTACTTGACCTGTAGGCCCGATAAGCGCCAGCCCCATCGGGCACCATCCTCACATCACCTGCAATAAACCATACCCTACCAGCGCCGCCCATATTAGCATCGGCACCGAATACCAATGAAAACGCCACCAGATCCGTCGATCGTTTGCCATCCGTAAAGCAATAAGATTCGCCAGCGATCCCGGCAACAACCCAAAACCGCCCACATTGACCGCCCAGGCCAGCAGCAGCGTTGGCGGGACGTAGTTCAGCAGCAAAATCGTGCTGGGAACATTACTGATAAACTGCGACAGGCCAATGGCCGTCAACCAAAGCCCCGGCGCTGAAAGCGTGCCAATCTGGTGGGTAATCTCCTGCAAGGCCGGGAGCTGCGTCAGCAAGTGCACATCAATGAACATCGCCATAAACACCAACAGCAGCGTCCAATCCACGCTGAGGATCACGCGGCGAGCCAGCACCATGAATCCTGCCGCGACGATCGCCAGGCCCCACAGCTCTTGTTTTAGCTCCAGTGCCGCCAGGAAAATGATATACAGCCCCAGACAGCTCCACACCAGGCGCGGTTGCCAGTCAGGCGCGCGCGTACCGGTATGATAATGCAAAGCTTTATGCGGGAAACTGAACCAGCACAGCGCCACCAATGTCAGCATCATGGTCCCCGCAAGCGGCGCCATCTGCCAGGTAAACGCGGTAAACGATAAGCCGGAGCGTCCCCACATCAGAATGTTTTGCGGATTACCTATTGGCGTGAGCAACGATCCGGCGTTTACCGCCAGCGCCTCAAAGATAATCAGGCGATTTACAGGAATGGCGCACAATTTTTTCAGGGTGATCGTCAGCGGAACAACAATAAACAGCGCAACATCGTTGGTCAGAAACGTCGACAGCAGGGCCGCCGCCAGCACCATAAATATCGCCAATTGACGTTCGGTGTTAAAGCGCCGGGTCATCTTGCGCCCTAACACATCGAAGTAACCGCTTAGCTCCACGCCTTTGGTCAGTAACATCAGGCCGCTAAGCGTAATGATCGTGTGCCAGTCTATCGCCCCCGGCCACGACCTTGGCGTAAACGGCACGAACAGGCTCAGTACAACCCCGACGATGATTAACAGCTGAAAAAAGCGATCGCGCTGTAAGGCGCGTAGTAAAGGAAAACTCATTCAGAGCCTGTGCCTTGCTGTTGCGTAAACCGGCTAAAAGCCTCCAGCGTTTCCTTACTGACGTGATGCTCCATTCCTTCCGCGTCGCGACGGGCAATTTCCGGGCTGATACCTAACATCAGCAGGAAATTCTCCACAATCTGGTGACGCTCCCGACTCTCCTGAGCCAGTCGCTCACCTTCTGCGGTTAAAAACACGCCCCGCCAGGGGATCATTTCAATCAACCCAACTGAAGCAAGACGCTTAAGCATTTTAGCAACCGTCGGCTGGGAAACCCCAAGCCGTGCGGCCATATCTACCTGGCGCGCTTCACCCACCTCAATAATGAGATCGGAAATCAGCTCTACGTAGTCATCAATCAGCTCACGGCGATGTGCCTCCCGGACCTGACGAAATCCTTCAACGTGTTCTTCGACATTCACCAATTGCGTCACTTTTTTTGTTGTTGGCATACCTGCGCGACGACTCATTCTGCTTCCTCGTTACTGTGACGCGTTAACGGCATCTGATTAGAGAACGCTCATTGTAAACCAGAGTTGCGTGGGCACAAAAAATTAACGTTTTAGCAATAGCTATATAATATAGCCTGTGCTATATCTGTATATAATAAAGACATCCCTCAAGGACTGATGGGATCGTGAAGTCAGGAGGTTTATATGAATGAATTTAAGAGGTGTATACGCGTGTTTAGCCACTCTCCCTTTAAAGTACGGTTAATGCTGATCTCTATGCTGTGCGACATGATTAACAGCAAACCAGAGCAGGACAAAACTGCAGATAAATAATGCGGCGTCGCGGTACGCCGCTTCATTTTCCTGCCGTAACTCGGATACGGTGATCGTTTTCGTGCCAATAACCCTTCTTTTTGTCAGTTTTGCCACGCCCCTCGCAAAACAATTTCTTAGTAGTAGTTGACCTTCTCTTGCACACACTCTATCTTTTCGCAGCCCTGCATATATTGCGGCTCGCGGATGCGGACCCTATCCCCCTTCTCGCTCTCTCAGGCAGGCAATGACCCTTAGCGCCAGGGTAAGCACATGGCGTTTTTGTAACAGTGGCATATGAATTTAACCCTCAAAGATTCAATCATTGCTCGTAGCCGGGCGATTAGTCCGTGGACTGGCCTCTATTTCTTACAGTCTCTGCTGATCAACCTTGCGCTGGGCTATCCGCTTAGCCTGCTCTATAGCGTTGCTTTCACCTGTATATTGATGCTGCTGTGGCGCAGCGCGCCGCGTGCGCAGAAAGTGCTGATTGGCATTTGCTCGCTGGTAGCGGCAATGTACTTCCCGTTTGGCCAGGCTTACGGTTCGCCGAACTTCAATACCTTGCTGGCGCTGCACTCAACCAATATGGAAGAGTCTACTGAAATCCTCACCATCTTCCCCTGGTACAGTTATCTGGTTGGGGTGTTTATTTTCGCCCTCGGTGTTATCGCCGTACGCCGTAAAAAAGAGGTGCCGCAGCGTAGCTGGAATAAGTTCGACAGTATTTGTTTGCTGTTCAGCATAGTCGCGTTCTTTGTAACCCCGGTGCAAAACCTGGCCTGGGGCGGCGTGTTCAAGCTGAAAGACACCGGCTATCCGGTTTTCCGCTTTGCCAAGGACGTTATCGTTAATAACAACGAAGTGCTCGACGAACAAGAGCGTATGGCGAAGCTGGCGAGCGTGAAAGACAGCTGGACGGTAACCGCCGTGAAGCCGAAGTATCATACCTACGTGGTGGTCATCGGCGAAAGCGCCCGCCGCGATGCGTTAGGCGCTTTTGGCGGTCACTGGGATAACACGCCGTTTGCCAGTTCCGTTAACGGCTACATCTTCGCGGATTACATCGCGGCAAGCGGTTCGACACAAAAATCACTCGGCCTGACGCTAAATCGGGTGGTCGACGATAAACCCCAGTTCCAGGATAACTTTGTCACTCTGGCCAACCGCGCGGGATTCCAGACGTGGTGGTTCTCCAATCAGGGACAGATTGGTGAATACGATACGGCCATCGCCAGCATTGCGAAGCGAGCTGATGAAGTTCAGTTCCTCAAAAGCGGTGATTTCGAAGCGGATAAAAATACCCGTGACGAAGCGTTGTTGAAGATGACCGCCCAGGTGCTGGCAACCGAGCGCACTCAGCCACAGCTTATCGTGCTGCATTTAATGGGCTCGCATCCGCAGGCCTGCGACCGGACGCAGGGTAAATACGAGACTTTCGTCCAGTCAAAAGAGACATCTTGCTATCTGTACACCATGACGCAGACGGATGACCTGCTGCGCCAGCTTTACGATCAGTTACGTAACAGCGATAACAGCTTCTCGATGGTCTATTTCTCCGATCATGGCCTCGCGTTTAAAGAGCGGGGGAAAGAGGTGCAGTACCTGGCGCATGACGATCAGTTCCAGCAGAATTTCCAGGTACCATTTATGGTGCTGTCGAGCGATGATAAAGCGCACCGGGTGATTAAAGCCCGTCGCTCCGCCAATGATTTCCTCAGCTTTTTCTCGCAGTGGACGGGGATAAGCGCGAAGGAAATCACCAACAGCTATCGCTTTATTTCAGAGAAAAAGGCTGGCCCGGTGTACATCACCAACTTCAAATTGCAGAAGGTGGACTACAACCATCTGGGTACCGACATCTTTGAGACCAAATCTCGTTAATCTCTGAGTTGCGCACAAAAAAAATCCGCCCCGAGAGGCGGATTTTTTGTATCACCGAAGTGATTAGAAGCGGTAACCCACGCCAGCGATCCAGGTGCCAACGTCAACGCTACGAATACGGCTCTGCTCGTAGGAGAAGTCCAGAGCAACGTTTTCGATCGGGTTGAACTGCAGACCAGCACCGTAAGAGAAACCGTAGTCACTGGTGGTGTGGTTATCAGCCGGGGATGCTGCGTTCTGGAATTTACCGTAGCCAACACCCACTACACCGTAGATGCTTGCCCAGTCGTTCAGACGGTAAGCCGGACCAGCAGTGATGCCGTAGTACTGGGTTTTGTTGTAGTCGCCAGACGCATCGGTACGATCTTTTTCAGTGTAAGTGAAGGAACCGATAACACCCAGCGGGTTGCTGTCCTGCTCGTAGCGATACTTCAGGTTAAAACCGTTCATTTTGTTCGCTGCGCCCTGAGCATCGCTCTGAGCGTAACCACCGGTAACGGTAGAAGTCGCAGCTACAGCAGTACCTGCGGAGAAAGCCAGAACAGCGGCCAGTGCTGAAAGACATGCAATTTTTTTCATAACCACCTCAAATGTGCTTCAAGTAAATCCTAAGTTTTAAATATACCAAAAATTGATGGGAAACTCTTTGCGATTCGCGATGTCTAACGGGGTCTTTCATGTAACAGAACGTTTCAGAAACCCGCTATCTCTTTCAATTAACATCACTTTTCTAACCTAAAATGCCATTATTGCGCGCACAATATGGCACATTCATCCAGAATATTCCTAATCACACAGATTATTAATCCATCACTTTCATGCCATTGTACGGAACTGAGCAATTTTTTTTTCAACGAATACTCAACCAGCGGTGCGTATTTCCATTACACTCGCTGTTTTACTTTTCTATACATCACGTCATCCGTGTCGTAGCAAATTTGCAACGTCACGCAGATGAAGGCGTGTAATTATCATTTGACAGGAGAAAGGATGCCGGGGTCGTCACGTAAAGCGCCAGTCTGGTTGCCTATTTTGGTTTTGCTTATTGCTATGTCCTCCATTCAAAGCGGAGCATCTCTGGCAAAATCGCTATTCCCACTCGTCGGTGCGCCGGGCGTTACCGCATTGCGCCTTGCGCTGGGCACCCTCATCCTTATTGCCTTCTTTAAACCCTGGCGTTTGCGATTCGCCAAAGAACAACGCCTGCCGCTGCTGTTTTATGGTCTGTCTCTGGGCGGGATGAACTATCTCTTCTACCTGTCAATCCAGACCGTCCCGCTGGGAATTGCCGTAGCGCTGGAGTTCACCGGCCCGCTCGCGGTAGCGCTGTTTTCATCCCGACGTCCGGTGGATTTCATTTGGGTTGCACTGGCTGTACTCGGACTTTGGTTCCTGCTGCCGTTAGGTCAGGACGTTTCTCACGTGGATTTAACCGGTGCTGCGCTGGCGCTGGGCGCTGGCGCCTGCTGGGCAATCTATATTCTTACCGGGCAACGTGCCGGCGCGGAACATGGTCCGGCGACCGTTGCGGTAGGGTCATTAATTGCGGCGCTGATTTTTGTACCCATCGGCGCGCTCCAGGCTGGGGATGCCTTGTGGCACTGGTCCATTCTGCCGTTAGGCCTGGCCATTGCGGTCCTCTCTACTGCGCTTCCCTACTCGCTGGAGATGATTGCGTTGACGCGGCTGCCAACGCGCACTTTTGGTACTCTGATGAGTATGGAACCCGCACTGGCTGCGGTTTCAGGAATGATTTTCCTCGGTGAAACGCTGACGCTTGTCCAGACGCTCGCTCTGGGCGCCATTATTGTCGCATCAATGGGTTCGACGCTCACTATTCGCAAAGAACCACAAATTAAGCAAGTTGACGTGAATTAACCACTTATTATTCTGCATGGTTTGCATAATCATGCAGAATATCCAATTGTAAATCTGCGTGATAATTATTCTAATAAATATAATTTTCTCATCTGCATATTTCTTGAAATTTTTACATTAACATAAAAATAACACACCCCCATTAATAACCATCATATCTATATGATTTTATTAGTTATTTCATACCCACCCCTCTCTTCGCTATTAAAGTGATAGGTAACACCAGAAAAATAAATCCAAAATTCACGCTATACTTATTCCCGTTGAAGAGCTGGGACATAATTATCAAGAGGATATGAAAATATGAGTACCGCAAAACTGGTAAAAACAAAAGCATCTGCCCTCCTTTATACCCGCAACGATGTAACAGATAGCGAAAAGAAAGCGACCGTAGAGCTGCTGAATCAGCAAGTGATCCAGTTCATCGACCTGTCTTTGATCACCAAACAGGCTCACTGGAACATGCGCGGCTCGAACTTTATTGCTGTGCATGAAATGCTCGATGGCTTCCGTACTGCCCTGACCGACCACCTCGATACCATGGCTGAGCGCGCCGTACAGTTAGGCGGTGTGGCATTGGGTACCACCCAGGTTATTAACAGCAAAACGCCTCTGAAAAGCTATCCGCTGGATATCCATAGCGTACAGGACCACTTAAAAGAGCTGGCCGATCGTTATGCCGTCGTCGCTAACAGCGTCCGTAAAGCCATTAGCGAAGCAAAAGACGAAGATACAGCAGATATCTTCACCGCCGCTTCACGCGACCTCGACAAATTCCTGTGGTTTATCGAAGCCAACATTGAATAACAGCAGACATAAGAATTACCTATATAACCCTCGCCCTGGCGGGGGTTTTGCACATCTATGGTGCATGACATTGATCGTTCGTCACTCCAAAGTAAATTATTTGTAATAATCACTTCACACAATCGTTAACGAAAGATTGTTTTATCAACAATTTTTACGCTAAATAGTCATACCGTTTGCACTGTGTCAGGTGCGCACCAAATGAGTGCCTCAAAACAGTGCAGATTGCCCACTTTGCCCTACTTATTGTGCAGAGAAACGAGACACCCTCTTGTTAAAACAATGAGTTGCAAAACTGGCACGATTTTTTCATTAAGCCATATGTTCTCGCAGGGGATCGCCCCGTGGATAAAAAAGGAAATCCTATGAAGTCTGTATTAAAAGTCTCACTGGCTGCACTTACCCTGGCTTTTGCGGTGTCCTCCCATGCCGCAGATAAGAAACTGGTTGTCGCAACCGACACCGCATTTGTACCGTTCGAATTCAAACAGGGTGACAAATACGTTGGTTTTGATGTGGATCTGTGGGCTGCCGTGGCCAAAGAACTGAAGCTGGATTATGAACTGAAACCAATGGATTTCAGCGGCATCATCCCGGCTCTGCAAACCAAGAATATCGACCTGGCGCTGGCGGGTATTACCATCACTGATGAGCGTAAAAAAGCGATCGACTTCTCTGACGGCTACTACAAAAGCGGTCTGTTAGTGATGGTCAAAGCGAATAATAACGACGTGAAAAGCGTGAAAGATCTGGATGGTAAAGTCGTCGCTGTGAAGAGCGGCACGGGTTCCGTTGATTACGCGAAAGCTAACATCAAAACCAAAGATCTGCGTCAGTTCCCGAATATCGATAACGCATATATGGAACTGGGCACCAACCGCGCAGACGCCGTACTGCACGACACGCCAAACATTCTTTACTTCATCAAAACCGCTGGCAACGGTCAGTTCAAAGCAGTAGGCGAATCCCTGGAAGCCCAGCAGTACGGTATCGCCTTCCCGAAAGGCAGCGATGAACTGCGTGAGAAAGTGAACGGCGCGCTGAAAACGCTGAAAGAGAACGGCACATACAACGAAATCTACAAAAAATGGTTCGGTACCGAACCTAAATAACAAGAACGTTCTGTAACGCCCGGTAGCGCCAGCGCCGCCGGGCCTGCAATTTTGAGTCATCGCGTTATGGCTCATTACTTTTCTCACCACGGTAACAGGAACGAAATATGCAGTTTGACTGGAGTGCCATCTGGCCCGCCATCCCGCTTTTGATTGAAGGCGCCAAAATGACCCTGTGGATCTCGGTCCTCGGTCTGGCAGGCGGTCTGATAATCGGGCTTGCAGCAGGGTTTGCGCGTACTTTCGGCGGTTGGATAGCCAACCACGTAGCGCTGGTGTTTATCGAAGTCATTCGCGGTACGCCAATCGTTGTGCAGGTGATGTTTATTTACTTTGCCCTCCCAATGGCATTTAACGATTTACGCATTGATCCCTTTAGCGCCGCCGTTGTCACCATCATGATCAACTCCGGCGCCTATATTGCGGAAATCACCCGCGGCGCGGTGCTCTCAATCCATAAAGGATTCAGCGAAGCCGGACTGGCGCTTGGGCTTTCACGTACGGAGACTATCCGCCACGTTATTTTACCTCTCGCGCTGCGTCGTATGCTGCCACCGCTGGGCAACCAGTGGATCATCAGCATTAAAGATACCTCGCTGTTTATTGTCATTGGCGTCGCTGAACTGACCCGTCAGGGCCAGGAAATCATTGCCGGTAACTTCCGCGCACTGGAAATCTGGAGCGCCGTTGCGGTGTTCTATCTGATCATTACGCTGGTGCTGAGCTTCATTCTGCGTCGTCTGGAAAGAAGGATGAAAATCCTGTGATTGAATTTAAAAACGTTTCTAAGCACTTTGGCCCAACCCAGGTGCTGCACAATATTGACCTGAACATTCAGCAGGGCGAAGTGGTGGTAATTATCGGACCATCCGGGTCCGGTAAATCAACCCTGCTGCGCTGCATTAACAAACTGGAAGAGATAACCTCTGGCGATCTGATCGTCGATGGTCTGAAGGTAAACGATCCAAAGGTAGACGAGCGGTTAATCCGCCAGGAAGCCGGGATGGTGTTTCAGCAGTTCTACCTGTTCCCGCATCTGACGGCGCTGGAAAACGTCATGTTCGGACCGCAGCGCGTACGCGGGGCGAATAAAGAACAGGCCGAGAAACTGGCTAAAGAGCTGCTGGCGAAAGTAGGTCTGGCCGAGCGTGCGCATCACTACCCTTCTGAGCTGTCTGGCGGTCAACAGCAGCGTGTGGCGATCGCCCGTGCGCTGGCGGTGAAGCCGAAAATGATGCTGTTTGATGAGCCAACCTCAGCGCTGGACCCGGAACTGCGCCACGAAGTTCTGAAAGTTATGCAGGATCTGGCGGAGGAAGGGATGACCATGGTCATTGTGACCCACGAAATCGGCTTTGCCGAAAAAGTGGCTTCACGCCTGATTTTCATCGATAAGGGACGTATTGCCGAAGACGGTAATCCGCAGGCCCTGATTGAAAATCCGCCCAGCCAACGTTTACAGGAATTCTTGCAGCACGTTTCCTGATAGCTTTCCCTCCCTTCGCCTGAAGGGAGGTTTTTCACCAGAATCCTCTCATTTCATTTCTCCCCCGCCCTGACATCTATACTTATCCTTTTGAATTTATTTTCTCATGGGAGGAGTCATGCGCTGGATCCTGTTCATCTTTGTTTGTCTGGTGAGTCTCCCGACTCAGGCGGTGACGATACCTGGCGTCACTACGCCAACGTCAACCAACGCGCAAACCGCGCCGGCGAAAGAGCCGGATGTTGAACAGAAGAAAGCGGCCTACGGCGCACTGGCTGATGTGCTGGAAAATGACGCCTCGCGCCAGGAACTGATCGGTCAGTTACGCAAAGTGGCGACAGCGCCCCCTGCCGAGCCGGTGCCAACCATTGTTCCGCCCACGTTAACGGAAGAAAAAACGGTGCTGGAAAACGTCACGGATGTCACCCGCCACTACGGTGAGGCGCTCTCCAGCCGCTTTGCTCAGCTTTACCGCAATATTACCGATGCACCACACAAGACCTTTAACCCGCAAACGTTCACCAATGCCCTGACCCATTTTTTAATGCTGGCGGCGTCAGTGTTCGGTTTTTTCTGGCTGCTTCGCCTGTGCGCGCTGCCGCTGTATCGCAAAATGGGGCAATGGGCACGACGGAAAAACCGCGAACGCAGCAACTGGCTCCAGCTTCCGGCGATGATCATCGGCGCATTCATTATCGATTTGCTTCTGCTGGCGCTGACTTTGTTTGTCGGGCAGATACTGAGCGACAGAATGAACGCCGGTAGCCGCACTATCGCCTTTCAGCAAAGTCTGTTCCTCAATGCCTTTGCGCTGATTGAGTTCTTCAAAGCCATTCTACGCCTGATATTTTGCCCTACGGTGGCCGAACTGCGCCCGTTTAACATTCAGGATGCCGGTGCGCGCTACTGGAATCGCCGTTTAAGTTCATTGAGCAGCCTGATTGGATACGGACTTATCGTTGCCGTTCCCATTATCTCGAATCAGGTCAACGTGCAGGTCGGCGCGATGGCAAACGTCATCATCATGCTGTGTATCACGCTATGGGCGCTGTACCTGATTTTCAGAAACAAGAAAGAGATAACGCAGCATTTGCTGAATCTAGCGGAAAGATCGTTAGCGTTTTTCAGCCTGTTTATCCGCGCCTTTGCACTGGTATGGCATTGGCTGGCCAGCGCCTACTTCATTGTGCTGTTTTTCTTCTCGCTGTTTGATCCTGGCAACAGCCTGAAATTCATGATGGGCGCTACGCTGCGTAGCCTGGTGATCATTGGAATCGCCGCCTTTGTTTCCGGTATGCTTTCCCGCTGGATAGCCAAAACTATTACCCTTTCGCCACACACCCAGCGCAGCTATCCGGAACTACAAAAGCGGCTGAATGGCTGGCTGTCGACGGCGCTAAGCGTGGCCAGGATCCTGACGGTGTGCATCGCGGTAATGCTGCTACTGAATGCCTGGGGATTATTCGACTTCTGGAACTGGCTGCATTACGGCGCAGGAGAAAAAACGGTGGATATCCTGATCCGTATCGCGCTGATTTTATTCTTCTCCGCCATCGGCTGGACGATCCTTGCCAGCCTGATTGAAAATCGTCTGGCTTCCGATATTCACGGCCGCCCGCTCCCCAGCGCTCGTACCCGCACCCTGCTGACGCTGTTTCGCAACGCGCTGGCGGTGATCATCAGCACGATCACCATCATGATTGTGCTATCCGAAATTGGCGTCAATATCGCGCCCTTACTGGCCGGGGCCGGGGCGCTGGGGCTGGCTATCTCTTTCGGCTCGCAAACGCTGGTAAAAGATATTATTACCGGGATCTTTATTCAGTTCGAAAATGGCATGAACACCGGCGACCTGGTGACCATCGGTCCACTCACCGGTACGGTTGAACGGATGTCCATCCGCTCTGTGGGCGTCCGTCAGGACACCGGGGCGTACCATATCATTCCCTGGTCATCGATAACGACCTTCGCCAACTTTGTGCGCGGGATTGGATCGGTCGTCGCCAATTACGACGTAGACCGCCATGAGGATGCAGATAAAGCGAATCAGGCGTTGAAAGACGCTGTGGCTGCAGTGATGGAACAGGACGATATTCGCGGGCTGATTATTGGCGAGCCGTCGTTTGCCGGGATTGTGGGGTTAACCAATACGGCCTTCACGCTACGGGTCTCATTTACCACATTACCGCTGAAACAGTGGACGGTACGTTTCGCGCTCGACAGCCAGGTGAAGAAATACTTCGATCTGGCCAACGTACGCGCGCCGGTACAGACGTATCAGGTTTTGCCTGCACCGGTGAATGGCCCTGCGTCGGCAGCAAGCGAACCGCTGCCGCCAACCGAGCCAACGCTTTAGCGTTTACGCGCCATAAAACGGCGACGCTGATCGTTATCCATAAAGGTCCAGGCAATAAAGCGACTCTGCTTTTGCCCCTGGGCCATCTCTTTCTTAACCACTTTCACCGCGCCCGCATCCGTTAACGCGTGGTACAGCGGAGGCAAATTCTCACCGCGCGAAACCAGCGTGGTGAACCACATCACCTGACGGCCAAAGGCCTGGCTTTCGGCGATCATTTTTTTGATGAATGCCACTTCACCGCCTTCACACCACAGCTCCTGCTGCTGCCCGCCAAAGTTCAGCGCATCATCTTTATCCTGCCCCAGATTACGACGTTTGCGCTCGCTTCCGGCACGGGCTGAAGCCGCAGAATCATGGAACGGCGGGTTACACAATGTGGCTTCATATTGCTCATTCTTGTGAATGATACCGTTGAAGATTGCCGTAGCATCTTTCTGGCGACGCAGACGAATAGCACGGGTTAACCCCGGATTGGCGTTTACGATCGCCTGAGCGCTGTTAAACGCTTCGCTACTGGTCTCACTGCCGGTGAATCGCCAGCCGTATTCATGCACGCCGATCAGCGGATAAATACAGTTTGCCCCTACTCCCACGTCCAGCACGCTCGCATTTGCCGGAATGGTTCCGCTGGTTTCACCTAACAGGTCGGCCAGATGATGAATGTAGTCAGCGCGACCAGGAACCGGCGGGCACAGAAAACCGTCTGGAATATCCCAGTTTTTCACCGCATAAAAATGCGCCAGCAGTGCTTTATTGAGCGCCTTCACTGCCTGCGGATTCGCGAAATCAACACTCTGCTCGCCGCCCGGCGTGAGGGTGAGAAATTGCGTCAACTCGGGTGTAACCTGGCATAAAGTCGCAAGATCATAACGGCCATTGTGGCGGTTACGTGGGTGTAATCCCGGTTTCTGGGGGGACATAGCATTCTCCTTTTAACAGCGGCGTAAGATACCCGCATAACGCCACGCGGTAAACACACAGCAAGGAAATTTGCTTTTTTTATACCTATTTGATGGCTTGCTGATTGTTCAAAAAACAGACATCTCATCACCAGTTTTTTGCGGTAAATGTCATCCGCTGACGGCCTAAACTTATCAGGCACGACCTGTTGTTTCTCAGAGGATATCACCATGAAGAAATGCCTCACATTCCTTGCCGCTACCGTACTGACCGGCATGACATTTGCGTCCTTTGCTGCACAGCCCTACACCAGCCCTCAAACCGGCCAGCTACAAGCTTCCGGCACTGTTTTCGCTACCGGAGCTTCTAGCCTGAGCGATCTCGAAGACAAGCTGGCAGAGAAAGCGAAAGAGCAAGGCGCAAAAGGCTTTGTCGTCAATTCTGCGGGCGGTAAAAACCAGATGTACGGCAGCGCAACTATCTATAAGTAGTCCCTCACCTTAGCCCAACTGCATTCACCCCGAATGCAGTTTGCTACCTGCTGTTCACGTCGTTCACCGCTCAAATTGTAATCATCGTGTAGCAATTTTGAATCCAATGTAAATAAATGTATTTATTTTTGAATTAATGAATGCTAAAACGTCGCACTGATTAGTAATGCTTATCAAAATCATTATCAATTACACATTCACTCCCGCGAGGCCTGCAGGGTATAACATCCACAGAGATGTCCCTTCGCGCGAGTGAAACCGTCTACTCAAAAAATAATAAGTCACTCACTAACATGGATAAAAATCGCAATTTGCCTGCCAGTAGTTTTCATTCACTGACTTTTTTTGCCGGTCTGTGTATTGGCCTGTCTCCGGTAGCTCAGGCTGTCGCCGCGGGCGATCAAGATAAAAAACAAGAAGATACGCTGGTTGTTGAAGCGGCCAAACCTTCGCTATACGCCCCAACGCAGTCTGCCGACCCTAAGTTCTCCCGCCCGCTAGCGGATACAACTCGCACCATGACAGTGATTTCTGAGCAGGTGATTAAGGATCAAGGTGCAACCAATCTGACCGATGCGCTGAAAAACGTACCGGGCGTTGGCGCGTTTTTCGCCGGTGAGAACGGTAACTCCACTACCGGTGACGCGGTGTACATGCGTGGTGCGGATACCTCGAACAGTATTTATATCGACGGTATCCGAGATATTGGCAGCGTTACGCGCGACACTTTCAATACCGAACAGGTTGAAGTGATCAAAGGCCCCTCCGGCACCGACTATGGCCGTAGCGCGCCAACGGGCTCCATCAATATGATCAGCAAACAGCCGCGCACCGACTCAGGGATCGATGCCTCGGCCAGCGTCGGTAGCGCCTGGTTCCGCCGTGGTACGCTGGACATTAACCAGGTCATCGGCGAGACCACCGCTGCACGGTTAAACCTGATGGGTGAAAAAACGCATGATGCCGGTCGCGATAACGTTAAGAATGAACGTTATGGTGTGGCCCCCTCTCTCGCCTTTGGCTTAGGCACTGAGAACCGACTGTATCTGAACTATCTGCATGTCACCCAGCACAACACCCCGGATGGCGGTGTCCCCACCATCGGTCTGCCGGGATATTCCGCGCCTTCCGCGGGGACTGCTGCACTGAATCAGTCAGGAAAAGTGGATACGCATAACTTCTACGGTACCAACTCGGATTACGACGATTCAACGACCGATACCGCAACGATGCGTTTTGAACATGACCTGAACGACAGCACCACTATTCGCAACACCACCCGCTGGTCACGCATTAAGCAGGATTATCTGATGACGGCGGTGATGGGCGGCGCGACTAACATCACTCAACCCTCCAGCAGCGTCGACACCTGGACCTGGTCACGCCTGGCAAATACCAAAGATGTCAGCAATAAGATCCTGACCAACCAGACCAACCTGACCTCAAAATTTTACACGGGAGCCATCGGTCACGACATCAGCACCGGCGTGGAGCTAACGCGTGAAACGCAAACCAACTATGGTGTAAACCCGATCACCCCGCCGCCGGTAAATATCTATCACCCCGACAGCAATGTGAATATCGGCGGATTGTCTCGTAACGGCGCTAATGCTAACGGGCAAACCGATACCTTCGGTGTATACGCGTTTGATACGCTACAGATTACCCGTGAGTTTGAACTAAACGGTGGTATTCGCCTCGACAATTACCGCACGGAATATGACAGCGCTACCGCTTGCGGCGCTTCTGGTCGCGGCGCGGTCGCGTGTCCGACAGGCGTGGCGAAAGGTTCTCCGGTCACCACCGTGGATACTGCCAAATCAGGCAATCTGGTGAACTGGAAAGCGGGCGCGCTGTATCACCTGACCGATAACGGTAACGTTTACATTAACTACGCCGTTTCTCAGCAACCGCCGGGCGGCAGCAACTTTGCCCTCGCTCAGGGCGGAAGCGGTAACAGTGCGAACCGTACCGATTTCAAACCGCAGAAAGCGAAAACCAGCGAGATCGGCACCAAATGGGAGGTGCTGGATAAGCGCCTGCTGTTAACTGCCGCGATTTTCCGTACGGATATTGAGAACGAAGTTGAGCAGAACGACGACGGCACATATTCCCAGTACGGGGAGAAGCGCGTTGAAGGTTACGAACTCTCGGTAGCAGGGAACATCACTCCCGCATGGCAGGTTATTGGGGGTTACACCCAGCAGCGCGCGACGATCCACAGCGGCAAAAACGTTGCTCAGGATGGTTCTTCATCCCTGCCGTATACGCCAGAACATGCGTTCACGCTGTGGAACCAGTATCAGGCTACCGATGATATCTCTGTTGGCGCGGGCGCTCGCTACGTGGGCAGTATGCATCGCGGTTCCGACGGGGCCGTGGGTACGCCATCCTACACCGAAGGTTACTGGGTCGCCGACGCGAAACTGGGTTATCGCGTGAATCGCAATCTCGATTTCCAGTTGAACGTCTATAACCTGTTCGACACCGATTATGTATCCTCCATTAACAAGAGCGGATACCGTTACCATCCGGGTGAGCCAAGAACCTTCCTGCTCACGGCAAATATGCATTTCTGATCTTTTACGTGGGGCGTAAGCCCCACTTTCAGGAGAAACACTGATGATGTATCACATTCCCGGCATTCTGTCGGCGCAGGATGTCGCCTGGTTTCGCGAACAACTGGACGCTGCCGACTGGGTTGATGGCCGCGCAACCACCGGCGCTCAGGGTGCGCAGGTTAAAAAAAACCAGCAGGTGGATACGCAAAGTGAGCGTTACAGCGTTTTACAACAGGCGGTACAAAACGCGGTGAACAACAGCGCGTTATTCTTCGCCGCTGCATTACCGAAAACGCTCTCCAAACCGCTGTTCAATCGCTACCAGGACAACGAGACCTACGGTTTTCACGTTGACGGCGCGGTGCGTAGTCATCCGCAAAACGGCTGGATGCGCACAGATCTTTCCGCCACCTTATTCCTGAGTAATCCCGACGATTATGAGGGAGGAGAGCTGCTGGTCAATGACACCTACGGCCAGCATGCGGTAAAACTTCCGGCAGGCGATCTGGTACTTTACCCTTCCAGCAGCCTGCACTGCGTTACGCCGGTGACCCGTGGTGTTCGGGTGGCATCCTTTATGTGGATCCAGTCGATGATCCGGGACGATAAAAATCGCGCCATGCTTTTTGAACTGGATAAAAACATCCAGTCCCTGAAGACACGTCATGGGGAGAGTAGCGAGATCCTGTCGCTTCTCAATCTCTACCATAACCTGCTGCGCGAATGGTCCGAAATCTGATACCGCTGACGCGTGGTCGTTTTTCAGCCATCACATTCGCTATACTTATTCTGTAGACATCAGCAGGAGGTAGGTATGGCATCCGGATGGGCAAATGACGACGCTGTTAACGAACAGATCAACAATACTATTGAAGATGCTGTTGCCCGCGCCCGCGGTGAGTTACCGACGGGGGAAAGTCTGTATGAATGCGAAGAATGTGGTAATCCAATCCCTCAGGCCAGACGGGAGGCCGTGCCCGGCGTACGCTTGTGCATCACATGCCAGCAGGATAAAGATTCACATAGCGCTGCATTTTCAGGATATAATCGCAGAGGTTCGAAAGACAGCCAGCTACGTTGACTTATCTTTACCGAAAGTTTCAGCGCATACGATTTCCTTTACGAGCACGCTTTTTTGCACTATGTGTAGCAAAATGTGCCGTTGTCGGTTTCTCTGTAAAGCGCAATGACAAGAACTGTAAATCCCTCTTTCGAATTTATTAATATTCAATAAGTTATTTGTCATTCAATTTTTTTGATTGATGTCGTCAATTCTATTCGATTTTATCTCGCATAAAAAAACGTGATACTTCTCACATCGACGAAACAACGTCTTCTTAAAGAACACTGACTAACAGAACAAACCTGCGAGAAATTAATCATGAAAAATATCAAATTTGCTGTTGCCGCCATCGCTCTGTCTACCCTGTCATTTGGCGTTTTTGCTGCCGAGCCAGTTTCCTCTACTCAGGCGCAAAACATGAACAAAATTGGTGTGGTATCTGCTGACGGCGCCACCACGCTGGACGGCCTGGAAGCAAAACTGGCTGAAAAAGCGACTGCTGCTGGCGCAACGGGTTACAACATCACTTCTGCTATCGGCAAAGACAAAATGAGCGGCACCGCGGTTATCTATAAATAACCGAAAGATTACCTGTACGACCCAATGCTCCAACCCTCATTGACCCTGTTTGTTACCCTTTGTTTGCCCGTCCGCCACTGGACGGGCTTTTTTTTGCTTAGTGTTCCAGTCGTTGACGGAATTCCTGCAACACGGCGTCTGGCATCCCTATTTGCAACGCCGCCTCGCAAATCGCCTGCCAGCTTCCGGCATCCAGCGGAATACCTTGCTCCAGCCGTTCTTCACGAGTATTCACCTCCCACTCCCCTGGCAACAGGATCGGGGCATCTTCAGCATGGGGGGACGCTTTCACCCACTTAGCAAAGGCCGCGACCTGGTTGTCGCAGTCCGGCGCGCCAAACAGTTCCGGATTCATAATGATGGTCGTCATACAGTTAATGATGGCATCCGCGCTGGTCTGCTGGCTCTCTTCATGTGTGGTTTTACCACCAGAAAGCGCTCCCCCCATAATTTCGCACATTGCCGCCAGCGCATAACCTTTGTGTTGGGCGAAGGTCAGCAACGATCCCAGCGGAGAGACCTGCATTACGGCAGGATCGGTTGTGGGTACCCCATTAGCATCAATCAGGCATCCCGGAGCCACCGTCTCGCCCTTGTGCCATGCCACACGAGTTTTGCCAAACGCGATGGCGCTGGTTGCATAGTCCAGCAACAACGGGAACGTATTTTTACGCGGGAACACCACGCAGAAGGGGTTAGTGCCAAATCGACTATCGCGGCCATGAAACGGTGCGACCATCGGGATCCCTACCACATTCACAAAGTGCACCGAAACAAAACCCGCCGCCGCACATTGCTCCGCCCAGTAGCCAATGCGTCCAATATGGTGCGAATTATGTAATGCCACGGCAGCGATACCGTACTGGCGCGCTTTTTCGATCCCAAGCGTAATTGCCTCGTGGGCCGCCACCTGACCAAATGCGCAGTCGCCGTCAAGCGTAATCACCGCTCCCGCATCGTTGACCACTTTGGCATGGCGGTTGATCTGCAGGTGTCCCTGCGAAAATGAGCGAATATAGCTTGGGATCATGCCGATACCGTGGGAGTCGTGGCCGGCGAGGTTAGAGGCTATCAGATGATCTGCTACCAGCCGCGCCTCCAGCTCATTGCTTCCCATCTGGTGAAAAACGGCCTGGATAAAGGCGTGCAGCGTTGGCACATGGAAGCGATGTCCACTGTTCATTGTTATCTCCTGTTGAGTCGCGTGTTGATTGTGTTTCTTATTTTTCAACAAACTATGCTGCGCCACAGCGCTCAGGAGATCAATAAACGTGCAGAAATTTCACGTTGCCGGAAAGCGTGAACCGACGGGCCTGGCAAATGACCCGTCGAGAGAAAGAAAAATCAGAAGCTTTGCTCGACGCGGCCAAGTCCTTCAGCCAGCGTCGCGGATTCACCGGTTGCTACCAGGCAGCAGGCCATCTGGATTTTCAGCGATGCCGGAACCGGCTCACTGCCCGCCAGACAACGCTCAATCCAGCGCGCGGTAGTTTCCGGGTCTTTAGCCACCGGCAGTGGGACCGGCTCATCGGGCATCTCGCTCTGCCGGTCCTGTAGCACTCGCACGCCGGACGAATCTATCAGGCTTATCTGCGGGCAGCGCTGCGGGTTGGCGTACACTTCACCCTCGGTACCGTGCATCAACAGGGCACGCCCACCGATATCGCCGAAAAATTTCGCCACGCGCGATACGTATTCCGGGTGAGAAACGCTGGAAAGACGCAGCGCGGCATCTTCGGCAAACGGCGTGGCTAATTTAGCCAGCGTATGCGCACTGTTACGCACGCCCATTCGCCAGCGCATCGCCAGCTGTTTTTCCAGCGGAGGACACAGCGCACTCACCGGGATAAACACCGGCTCATGACCATCCAGCTTTGCCTGCGCCTGCCCGGCATGCAGCGTCGGCGCAATCCCCATCAGTTCGAAAATGGTTTCAGTCAGCACGCGGGTTGGATCCTCGCTGACACCGTGCACCACCACCGGGAAGCCCAGCTTATGCAGTAAAATCGCCAGCAGCGGAGTCAAATTTGCCTGCTTGCGCGCGCCATTGTAGCTGGGAATGACAATCGGCATGGGTTTGGCCACTGGCGGAGTCAGGCGAATGGTGTGGTTCTGCATCGCTTCGTAAAAGCCCAGCATCTCCGCTTCGCCTTCGCCTTTAATACGCAGCGCAATCAGTACACCGCCCATCTCAAGATCGGGCACCTCGCCGTTCATCATATGGGTATACAGTCCGCGAGCAGTATCCTTATCCAGGTCACGCGCGTGATTTTTTCCTCGCCCAATCTCTTTGATGATTTTGCGGTAATCCATCGATAACTCCTTGCCTGTTGCTCGCATCGTTAACGCCGACGGCGACGCGTGGGTTTCGCTTTTTCTTTTGGTTTTACTATAACGTCTGGCACAGCAGGTTGCTCTATCGGAAATATGGGTAATGCGTTCAGTAAACGCTTGCCATAGCTTTTGGTCAATAAACGCTTGTCATAAATAACCACTTCTCCCCAGCAGCCGTGGCTACGAATGAGTCGCCCAACCTGCTGGATCAAATTGAATGACGCCGCGGGCAAGCTCTGCACCTCAAAGGGGTAGCGGTTCAGGCTTTTCAGCCACTCGCCCTCGGTGATCACCACCGGGCTGTCGATAGGCGGAAAAGCAATTTTGTGAATATGCACCTGGGTCAGCAAGTCGCCTTTCAAATCCAGACCTTCGGCAAAAGATTGCAGCCCAATCAGTACGCTACGCTCGCCGTTGGTCACCCGCTTGCGGTGCAGCTCCACCAATCGATAGCGCGGCTGGTCGCCCTGTACCAGCAACAGCAGGCGCAGATCGGTAACGTGCTCAAGAAAACGCTGCATTGCCCGACCGCTGGCAAAGAGTACCAGCATGCCCTGATGCTTTTTACTTTCCAGCTGTTCGCGGAAATAGGCGGCCATTTCCGCGATATGCTGCTCTTCGTTATCAATTGACGGTTCGTAGCGCATCTGCGGAATGACGATTTTGCCTTGCTCAACGTGATTAAACGGTGAATCCAGCGCGATAAACCGGTCCCCTGCTTTTTCTTTCAGCCCGCTCATCTCCTGCAAACGCGAGAAGCTGTTGAGCGAACGCAGCGTGGCGGAGGTCACGATAATATGCGGTACGCTGCGCCACAGCAGTCGTTCAAGCTGATCGCTCACACGGATCCCCACACAGTGGAACCAGACGTGGATCTGCCCGTCACGCACTTCGCGCGTCGCCCATTTACTCACCGGCGCGCCTGAAGACTGCGCGAGCGAAGCCAGCCGCCACAGTTTGCTTTGCGCCTCAAACATGCCCAGCGCCCGATTCATCTGCAAAATAACCCGATGCAGACGCACAATATCGTGGGTGCCGGTTTTTTCGCTGAGATCGTTGAGGAACAGTTCCGCCAGACCGCGCAGCATTTCTGTTAGCTTCGCCAGACGCTGACAAATCTCCATCACTTCCGCAGGCAGTTCGCCCATCGCGAAGCGGTGTTCCGCCTCCTGGGTCGCAGGCATGTACAGATTAAGAATGTTATTGAGCGATGAAATCAGCTCATACAGTTCCTCACAGTGACCGCTCAGACGCTCGGCATTCGCCAGCGGCGGCGTAGTTTTTGGACGAAACTGTTCCAGGCAGGTGGCCACTAATTTGCAAAACAGATCCAACTGCAGCCGATACCAGGGGGCGCTGATTTCTGCGCTCATCTCCAGCGCATCGCGCGCGACGTCCGGCAAATGGTGACCTTCATCAAGGACCAGCAGCAGGTTCTTCGGCTCCGGCAAAACAGCTTCGCTTTCCATGGCCGCCATCACCAGCGCGTGGTTAGCCACCACCACTTCGGCTTCCTGAATCTCACGGCGGGCGACAAAAAAGGGGCATTCACGATAGTAGTGACAGTTACGATTCAAACAGCTGGCTTTATCAGTGCTCAGGCGCTGCCAGAGTCCGTCGTCGATAGCGATATCCGTGTGATCGCGCAGCCCGTCCCACTTGTAGCTGTCGAGATCGCCTTTTAGCCTGGCGCAGCGCTTTTGTTCTTCCTGGTTGTTGGGCGTCAGGTCATCGTCGAGAAAGGCCAACAGATCCTGCTGATTGGGTTCGCTACTGGCCAGCGCCGCTAAATTACGCGGGCAGACATAACGCCCGCGACCAAACGCGGCGGTAAAACGCAGATCGGGGATAATTTTGCGCAGCAGCGGTAAATCTTTGCTGTAGATCTGATCCTGTAAAGCAACGTTGGCGGTACTGACCACCAGCGTTTTTTGTTCTTCACGCGCTATGGCAATACCGGGAATCAGGTACGACAGCGTTTTCCCCACCCCGGTCGGCGCTTCAATCGCCAGATGCCGCCCTTCTTCCCCGGTAAGCGTTTTCGCGACGTCAGCAATCATCTGCCGCTGCGGCGCACGGGGAATAAAGTCGGGGATCTGTTCCTGAAGCGCCTTATACCAGGCGGCAATTTGCGCTTTTAGCGCAGCCGTTAGTGCCATGAGAAAACCTGAAGTACTGTATAAACAGCCACTATTGTGGCACTTTCTGATACGTGTCGCAAAAAGAAAAGCCCGACCTTTCGGTCGGGCTCGCAATTACTGCGCTGTAGACGGTTTGCGCGGACGGCGCGGTGGACGAGGCTTATCGCCCGCCGGTTTGCCTTCGCCGCTACGCGGTTTCGCTTTTGGCGCACCGCCATCCTGACGACGCGGCTGCTGACCACGCCCTGCTCCACCCTGACCGCGACCACCGCCGCCACGCTGCTGGCGACCATTCTGGATCGGCTCGGCTTTGATGGACGGGTCTGGCTCGTAGCCTGGCATCGCAATTCGCGGGATCTCTTTTTTCAGCAGCTTCTCGATGTCACGCAGCAGCTTGTGTTCATCGACGCACACCAGAGACAACGCTTCGCCGGTAGCGGCCGCACGACCGGTACGACCAATACGGTGCACGTAATCTTCCGGGACGTTTGGCAGCTCGTAGTTCACCACGTGCGGCAGCTCTTCAATATCCAGACCGCGCGCGGCAATATCGGTCGCCACCAGCACACGAATATCACCGGATTTAAAATCAGCCAGCGCACGCGTACGCGCCCCCTGAGATTTATTACCGTGGATCGCCGCGCTGCGAATGCCGTCTTTATTCAGCTGTTCCGCCAGATGGTTTGCACCATGTTTGGTACGGGTAAACACCAGCACCTGCTGCCAGTTGCCCTGACCGATCATCTGCGACAACAGTTCACGTTTACGCTTTTTATCAACAAAATGAACGTGCTGAGTCACCTGCTCTGACGCGGTATTACGGCGCGCCACTTCGATTTCCAGCGGATTGTGCAGCAGCTTTTCGGCCAGCGACTTAATATCATCAGAGAACGTTGCTGAGAACAGCAGGTTCTGGCGTTTTGCCGGCAGTTTCGCCAGAACGCGACGGATATCATGAATAAAGCCCATATCCAGCATGCGGTCAGCTTCATCCAGTACCAGAATCTCAACCTGATCCAGTTTCACCGCATTCTGGTGTTCCAGATCGAGCAAACGACCAGGCGTGGCGATCAGCACATCCACACCGCCGCGCAGCTTCATCATCTGCGGGTTAATGCTCACGCCGCCGAAGACCACCAGCGAGCGAATATTCAGATACTTACTGTAATCACGTACGTTTTCGCCAATCTGGGCCGCCAGTTCGCGAGTTGGCGTGAGGATCAGCGCACGCACCGGACGACGGCTTTTGCCATGCGGCTGATGGGTAATCAGGTGCTGCAACAGCGGCAGGGTAAAACCTGCCGTTTTCCCCGTACCGGTCTGGGCGCTGGCCATCAGATCGCGGCCTTCCAGCACGGCAGGGATCGCCTGCTGCTGAATAGGGGTAGGTTCACGGTAACCCTGCTCGGCAACGGCACGTAAAATTTCAGGGTTTAAACCAAGGGAATCAAAAGACATAACAACTCCGAACCACCCTGACCGTTACCGGTGTCGTTTTCAGGGAGATACATATAATAAAGATGACAAAAACCACAATGTCATGAAGGGGCGGAGTGTAGCAGTTTTTGTGATGTGCCGCATAAATTATCCCTGCGCTGAAAAATAACGGTCCGGACTGGACAAGGTTACACATCAGTCATAATCTTAATCAATCGATTGATTAAGATCTGAGTCGTGCTATGAATACACCCACCATGACAACCAAAGGTGAACAGGCGAAAAATCAGCTCATTGCCGCCGCGCTGGCGCAGTTTGGCGAGTATGGTCTGCACGCCACTACTCGCGATATCGCCGCGCAGGCCGGGCAAAATATTGCTGCTATCACCTACTATTTTGGCTCAAAAGAGGATTTATATCTCGCCTGCGCCCAGTGGATTGCGGATTTTATCGGCTCACAGTTTCGCCCGCATGCTGAAGAAGCCGAGCGTCTGTTTGCTCAGGCGGACCCGGATCGTGGCGCGATGCGCGAACTGATCCTCCGCGCCTGCAAAAATATGATCATGCTGTTAACCCAGGACGATACCGTTAACCTGAGCAAATTTATTTCGCGCGAACAGCTTTCACCCACCGCGGCTTATCAACTGGTGCACGACCAGGTTATCAATCCGCTGCATACTCACCTGACGCGCCTGATTGCTGCCTATACCGGCGGCGATGCCAACGATACCCAAATGATCCTGCACACCCACGCCCTACTCGGCGAGGTACTGGCCTTTCGTCTGGGGAAAGAAACCATTCTGTTGCGTACGGGCTGGTCACAATTTGATGAGGATAAAACCGCGCTGATTGACCAAACGATCACCTGTCACATCGATCTTATTCTGCAAGGTTTAACGCAAAGGAGTCTGGAGTCATGAAAAAACCTGTCGTTCTCGGGCTGGTCATCGCGGCCCTCGTTGCCGTGATTGCCGGTGGAACGTGGTGGTATCAAAGTCGGCAAGATAACGGTCTGACGCTGTACGGCAATGTCGATATCCGTAGCGTCAACCTGAGTTTTCGCGTCGGCGGCAGGCTGGCCTCGCTGGCGGTTGACGAAGGCGATGCCATTACCGCCGGTCAGGTGCTGGGCGAACTGGACCGTGCGCCGTATGAAAACGCATTAATGCAGGCAAAAGCGAATGTTGCCGCCGCCCAGGCGCAATACGATCTGATGCTGGCAGGGTATCGTGAAGAGGAGATCGCGCAAACCGCAGCGGCAGTCAAACAGGCGCAGGCAGCCTATGATTACGCGCAAAACTTTTTCAATCGGCAGGTGGGATTGTGGAAAAGCCGCACTATCTCCGCCAACGATCTGGAAAACGCCCGTTCATCACGCGATCAGGCGCTGGCCTCTCTGAAATCCGCACAGGATAAACTCAGCCAATACCGCAGCGGTAATCGTGTGCAGGACATCGAGCAGGCGAAAGCCACGCTCGAACAAGCTCAGGCCGAGCTGGCCCAGGCAGAGCTTAATTTGCATGACACCACGCTGACCTCGCCGTCTGACGGCACGTTACTCACCCGTGCGGTCGAACCCGGCAGCATGCTGAACGAAGGGGGCACGGTACTGACGCTGTCACTCACGCGTCCGGTATGGGTTCGCGCCTACGTTGACGAACGAAATCTGAGCCAGGCGCAGCCAGGACGCGAAATCCTGCTTTACACCGATGGCCGTCCGGACAAACCGTATCACGGTAAAATCGGCTTCGTGTCGCCCACCGCCGAGTTTACCCCAAAAACAGTCGAGACCCCTGACCTGCGCACCGACCTGGTTTATCGCCTGCGTATTGTGGTGACTGACGCGGACGATGCGCTGCGCCAGGGAATGCCGGTAACGATAAAGTTCAGCGATGAGGCACGGCATGAATGACGCCGTCATTACGCTGAATGGACTGACGAAAAACTTTGCCGGAATGGATAAACCGGCCGTCGCCCCACTCGACTGTACCGTTCATGCGGGCTACGTGACCGGGCTGGTCGGGCCGGATGGCGCTGGCAAAACCACGCTGATGCGAATGCTTGCAGGGCTGTTGAAACCCGACGCCGGTAGCGCAACGGTAATTGGTTTTGATCCCATCAAAGACGACAGCGCGCTGCATGCGGTACTGGGGTACATGCCGCAGAAATTTGGTCTGTATGAAGATTTGACCGTCATGGAGAACCTCAATCTCTATGCAGATTTACGTAGCGTTACCGGTGAAGCGCGAGAAAAAACCTTTGCCCGGCTACTGGAATTTACTTCGCTGGGGCCGTTTACCGGACGACTGGCCGGCAAGCTTTCCGGCGGCATGAAACAGAAGCTCGGACTTGCCTGTACGCTGGTCGGTGAACCCAGCGTGTTACTGCTGGATGAGCCTGGCGTGGGCGTCGACCCTATTTCCCGTCGCGAACTGTGGCAAATGGTTCATGAGCTGGCTGGGGACGGCATGCTGATCCTCTGGAGCACGTCGTATCTGGATGAAGCTGAACAATGCCGTGATGTGCTGCTGATGAACGAAGGTGAATTGCTGTATCAGGGCGATCCCACTCAGCTTACGCAAACCATGTCGGGTCGCAGCTTCCTGATGAGCAGTTCGCAGGAAAATAACCGCCGCCTGCTGCAACGCACGTTAAAACTGCCGCAGGTTAGCGACGGGATGATTCAGGGGAAATCCGTCCGCTTAATCCTGAAAAAAGAAGCGACGGCCCAGCAGATTCAAAACGCTGACGGCATGCCGGAGATAACCATCAACGAAACCGCCCCCCGCTTCGAGGATGCCTTTATCGATTTACTCGGCGGGGCCGGAACATCGGAGTCCCCGCTGGGTGCTATCCTGCATACCGTGGAAGGCACGCCAGGTGAAACGGTGATCGAAGCCAAAGCGCTGACCAAAAAATTTGGCGATTTTGCCGCTACCGACCACGTAGACTTTGCCGTGCAGCGCGGCGAGATTTTTGGTTTGTTAGGACCCAACGGCGCGGGCAAATCCACTACCTTTAAAATGATGTGCGGCCTGCTGGTCCCCACCTCGGGTAAAGCGCTGGTGCTGGACATGGACCTGAAGGTCAGCTCCGGTAAAGCGCGCCAGCATCTGGGCTATATGGCGCAGAAATTCTCCCTGTATGGCAACCTGACGGTTGAACAGAATCTGCGCTTTTTCTCCGGCGTCTACGGCCTGCGCGGTCGGGCGCAGAAGGAGAAAATCGAGCGGATGAGCGAGGCATTCGGCCTGAAGAGTATCGCCTCCCACGCCACCGACGAACTGCCGCTGGGTTTTAAACAGCGTCTGGCGCTGGCCTGTTCGCTGATGCATGAACCCGACATTCTGTTCCTCGATGAACCCACTTCCGGGGTCGATCCCCTCACCCGTCGGGAGTTCTGGTTACATATCAACAGCATGGTGGAAAAAGGCGTCACGGTGATGGTGACCACCCACTTTATGGATGAGGCAGAATACTGCGATCGTATCGGGCTGGTGTATCGCGGCAAACTGATTGCCAGCGGTACGCCGGACGACCTGAAAGCTCAGGCTGCTGACAGTGAGACGCCAGACCCGACCATGGAACAGGCCTTTATCACGCTAATCAATGACTGGGATAAGGAGCATACGCATGAGTAACTCCGTTCTCTCCTGGCGTCGCGTACGCGCGCTGTGCGTGAAAGAGACGCGCCAGATCGTCCGCGATCCCAGCAGTTGGCTGATTGCGGTGGTAATCCCGCTGCTGCTGCTGTTTATCTTCGGCTACGGGATCAACCTCGACTCCAGCAAGCTGCGGGTAGGGATTCTGCTCGAACAGCAAAGCGAAGAGGCGCTGGATTTTACCCATACCATGACCGGTTCACCGTATATTGACGCCACCATCAGCGATAACCGTCAAGAATTGATTGAGAAAATGCAGGCCGGGCGCATTCGCGGGCTGGTGGTGATCCCGGTGGATTTCGCCCAGCAGATGGCGCGACCCAACGACGTGGCGCCGATCCAGGTGATCACCGACGGCAGTGAACCGAATACCGCTAACTTTGTACAGGGTTATGTCGAAGGCATCTGGCAGATTTGGCAACAACAGCGGGCGGAAGATCGCGGAGAATCATTTGAACCTTTGATCGACGTGCAGACCCGCTACTGGTTTAACCCGGCGGCCATCAGCCAACATTTTATTATTCCCGGGGCGGTAACCATCATCATGACGGTTATTGGCGCTATCCTCACCTCATTAGTGGTGGCGCGCGAATGGGAGCGCGGAACCATGGAAGCGCTGTTGTCTACCGAAGTCACCCGCGTCGAACTGCTGTTGTGCAAACTGATCCCCTATTACTTTCTGGGCATGCTGGCGATGCTGCTGTGTATGCTGGTGTCGGTGTTTATTCTCGGCGTGCCTTATCGCGGTTCGTTGCTGATCCTGTTTTTTATTACCAGCCTGTTTCTGCTCAGCACGCTCGGCATGGGGTTGCTTATCTCCACCATCACCCGCAACCAGTTTAACGCCGCGCAGGTCGCGCTAAACGCCGCCTTCCTGCCCTCGATTATGCTGTCGGGTTTTATCTTCCAGATAGACAGCATGCCGGCGATTATCCGGGCAGTAACCTATATTATTCCGGCTCGTTATTTCGTCAGCACCCTACAAAGCCTGTTTCTGGCGGGAAATATTCCGGTGGTGCTGATTATCAACGTGCTGTTTTTAATCGCTTCGGCGGTGATGTTTATTGGCCTGACGTGGCTTAAAACCAAACGTCGGCTGGATTAAGGGGACGGGCATGTTTCATCGCTTATGGACATTAATTCGTAAAGAGCTGCAATCACTGTTACGTGAACCGCAGACGCGAGCCATTCTGATTTTACCGGTGCTGATTCAGGTTATTCTGTTCCCGTTCGCGGCCACGCTGGAAGTCACCAACGCCACTATCGCTATCTATAACGAAGACAACGGTAAACATTCGGTGGAGCTAACCCAGCGCTTCGCTCGCGCCAGCGCCTTTACGCACGTTCTGCTGCTGAAAAGCCCGCAGGAGATCCAGCCCACCATCGACACGCAAAAAGCCCTGTTGCTGGTGCGCTTCCCGGCCAACTTTTCGCGTAATCTGGATACTTTCCAGCAGGCTCCCATGCAGATTATTCTCGACGGGCGTAACTCTAACAGTGCGCAAATTGCCGCGAATTACCTGCAGCAGATCGTTAAGGAGTATCAGCAGGAGCTGATGGACGGCAAGCCGAAACCGAACAACAGCGAGCTGGTGGTGCGTAACTGGTATAACCCGAATCTGGATTACAAATGGTTTGTGGTTCCGTCGCTGATCGCCATGATCACCACCATCGGCGTCATGATCGTCACTTCGCTCTCGGTTGCCCGCGAGCGCGAGCAAGGCACGCTGGATCAGCTGCTGGTCTCACCGCTTACCACCTGGCAGATATTCATCGGTAAAGCGGTGCCCGCGTTAATTGTGGCAACGTTTCAGGCCACCATTGTGCTGGCGATCGGCATCTGGGCTTATCACATCCCGTTTGCCGGTTCACTGGTGCTGTTCTATTTCACGATGGTGATTTACGGGCTGTCGCTGGTCGGCTTTGGTCTGCTGATTTCATCACTGTGCGCCACCCAGCAGCAGGCGTTTATCGGCGTGTTTGTGTTTATGATGCCGGCGATTTTACTTTCAGGCTACGTCTCGCCGGTCGAAAATATGCCGGTCTGGCTACAGAATCTGACGTGGATAAACCCAATCCGCCATTTTACGGACATCACGAAACAGATTTACCTGAAGGATGCGAGTCTGCAGATTGTGTGGGGAAGTTTGTGGCCGCTGTTGGTGATAGCGGCCACGACCGGCTCAGCGGCGTATGCGATGTTTAGACGCAAGGTGATGTAGCTTTTTGTCTTTCGCCAACAGCGAGACCACGGCGGGTCCGGCAAGGATCACCAGCCCCGCCAGGGCCAGCAAGACGTTGTTTTGCAGCACGCGCGACAGCAACCACAGTACGATCATCGCGGCACCGAAATACCACGTGGTAGTCAGCTCTTCCAGCACATCAGCTACGTCGCGCCAGCGCTGTTCATGGTGACGTTGCAAGGCCAGCATTAATAAAACCGTTACGCCGTAAACGACGCATAATCCCAGGCCGACGCGCACCAGCGTATCGCTCATCCAGCCCATTACCAGCAACGCCACTACCAGTAAATGCAACACAATCTGCCAGCAACTTAGACCCGTTGCGACACGAACACGTTGTTGCCACCTCATGGCTTTTCTCCTGAAGGATTTTCAACTAATTATTCAGAGTACCGGACTTTACGGAAAATTCCGCAACACCGCATCTTTTTGTGACGACGACTACACTATTTTATTTAGGAAGTGACGCCAACGGGAGGCTCATGAGCGGATCGGGAGTTCAATTTTCATTCAATGTGCTCACCATTAATACTCACAAAGGGTTCACCGCCTTCAACCGGCGTTTTATTTTGCCTGAACTACGGGAGGCTGTCAGAACGGTCGGTGCAGACATTGTGTGCCTACAGGAAGTTATGGGCGCGCACGATGCTCACTCGCTGCAGATTGAGAACTGGCCGGATACCACCCACTACGAATTTCTGGCGGACACCATGTGGAGCGACTTCGCCTACGGGCGTAACGCCGTGTACCCGCAAGGGCATCATGGTAACGCGGTGCTGTCGCGTTATCCCATTGAACATTATGAAAATCGCGATGTGTCCGTCGGCGCGAGTGAAAAGCGCGGGGTCCTCTACTGCCGCATCGTGCCGCCAATGCTCTCGCACCCAATCCATGTCATGTGCGTGCATCTCGGTTTGCGTGAAGCACACCGTCAGGCCCAGCTCGCTATGCTGGCTGGCTGGGTCAATGCCCTGCCCGACGCGGAGCCCGTGGTGATCGCCGGAGATTTTAACGACTGGCGGCAAACGGCCAATCACCCGTTGAAAGCCAGGGCCGGCCTTGACGAGATTTTTACCCGCGCCCACGGTCGCCCGGCGCGGACGTTTCCGGTGCATTTTCCCCTGCTGCGTCTGGACAGGATCTACGTGAAAAATGCGAATGCCAGTACTCCAACGACGCTGGCGCTGCGTCACTGGCGACATTTGTCCGATCATGCCCCCCTGAGTGCGGAGATTCATTTATGAAAAATGGCTGGCGTGAAGGCAATCAAATTCAACTGCTGGAAAACGGCGATCAATACTATCCCGCCGTCTTTGACGCCATTGCACAGGCACAGCAAAAAATTATCCTTGAGACCTTTATTTGGTTTGAAGATGCGGTCGGAAAACAGCTGCATGCCGCCTTGCTCGGCGCCGCCCAGCGCGGAATCAAAGCAGAGGTGCTGCTGGACGGTTACGGTTCGCCGGATCTTAGCGACAGTTTTGTCGAAGAGTTGACCGTAGCAGGCGTTGTTTTCCGCTACTACGATCCGCGCCCGCGTCTGTTCGGTATGCGCACCAATCTCTTTCGCCGTATGCATCGCAAAATTGTGGTCATTGATGACCGTGTTGCCTTTGTCGGCGGCATCAATTATTCCGCTGAACACATGTCTGATTACGGTCCCGAGGCCAAGCAGGATTATGCCGTTCGCGTGGAAGGTCCTGTCGTGGCCGACATCCTGAAATTCGTGCTGGATAACTTACCGGGACAGAGCGCCGTACGACGCTGGTGGCGACGTCATCACCGGGCAATTGAGAATCATCGGCCTGGCGAAGCGCAGGCGCTGTTTGTCTGGCGCGATAACGAAGAGCATCGCGATGATATTGAACGCCACTATTTGAAAATGCTGACCCAGGCCCGGCGGGAAGTGATCATTGCCAATGCCTATTTCTTTCCGGGTTATCGCCTGCTGCATGCCCTACGAAAAGCTGCGCGACGCGGCGTTCGGGTAAAACTCATCGTCCAGGGTGAACCGGATATGCCGATTGTAAAAGTGGGTGCCCGCCTGCTTTATAACTATCTGGTTAAAGGCGGCGTCCATGTCTATGAATACCGGCGTAAGCCCCTGCATGGTAAAGTCGCGCTGATGGACGATCATTGGGCGACGGTAGGTTCCAGCAATCTCGACCCGCTCAGTCTGTCGCTCAATCTGGAGGCGAATCTTATTATTCATGACCGCACGTTTAACCAGACCCTGCGTGACAACCTGAACCCCATTATTGCGCAGGACTGCAAGCGAGTTGATGAATCAATGCTGCCAAAACGTACCTGGTGGAACCTGACCAAAAGCGTGCTGGCCTTCCACTTTTTACGCCACTTCCCGGCGCTGGTCGGCTGGCTACCGGCGCACACCCCGCATCTGGCCGAGGTAGAACCCCCCGCACAGCCAACTCTGGAAACCCAGGATCGTATTCCGACTGAGGATGCAGGAGGGGAAACCTGATGCCAAAAAACCACCGACGCTGGCGCTTAGCGAAAAAGATCCTCACATGGCTATTTTTTATTGCGGTTATCGTATTGCTGGTCGTTTATGCCAGTAAGGTCAACTGGCAGGAAGTGTGGACGGTAATTCGCGATTACAATCGGATCGCCCTGCTCAGCGCCGTAGGGCTGGTGATCGTCAGTTATTTACTTTACGGCTGCTATGACCTGCTCGGGCGCTACTACTGTGGGCACAAGCTGGCAAAACGCCAGGTCATGCTGGTGTCGTTTATCTGTTACGCCTTCAACCTGACGTTAAGCACATGGGTGGGCGGTATTGGGATGCGTTATCGTCTCTACTCGCGTCTCGGATTACCGGGGAGCACAATTACGCGAATTTTTTCACTGAGCATTACCACCAACTGGCTGGGCTATATTCTGCTGGGCGGTTTTATTTTCACCTTCGGCGTCGTTGAACTGCCCGCGCACTGGTATATCGATGAAGGTACGCTACGCCTCTTAGGCATTGCGCTGCTGCTGATGATTGTTGTTTATCTGTGGTTTTGCGCTTTCGCCAAACATCGCCACATCACCATCAAGGGCCAAAAACTGGTACTGCCCTCCTGGAAATTTGCCCTCGCGCAAATGGCGATATCCGGTACTAACTGGATGGTAATGGGGGCGATTATCTGGCTGTTGCTGGGTCAGAATATCAACTATTTCTTCGTGCTGGGCGTGCTGCTGGTGAGCAGTATTGCCGGTGTTATCGTGCATATTCCGGCGGGGATTGGCGTGCTGGAGGCGGTCTTTATGGCGCTGCTGGCAGGAGAGAATACCTCTCAGGGGACAATCATTGCCGCCCTGCTCGCGTATCGCGTGCTGTACTATTTTATTCCGCTGCTGCTGGCGCTGATGTGCTATTTGCTGCTGGAGAGTCGGGCGAAAAAGTTGCGGGTAAAAAACGAGAAGGCGATGGCGAAATGATTCACCGGATGGCGGCTTACGCCATCCGGCAACAGAGAATTAACGACGATTGCCGAAGATACGCAGCAGCATCAGGAACAGGTTGATGAAGTCCAGATACAGCGTTAAGGCCCCAAGAATTGCGTATTTACGCAGATTGGAGCTGTCACGCAGGTCGATCTGCTCACCGATATTTTTCAGCTTCTGCGTGTCATAAGCGGTCAGGCCGACAAACACAATCACCCCAATATAGGTCACCGCCCACATCAGCGCTTCGCTCTTCAGCCAGAAGTTAACCAGCGAGGCCAGCACAATACCGATCAGCGCCATAAACAGCATATTGCCGAAACCGCTAAGATCGCGTTTGGTGGTGTAGCCGTACAAACTCATGATCCCGAACATCCCGCCGGTGACCACGAAGGTGCTGGCGATAGACGAGTAGGTATAGACGATAAAAATGCTTGATAGCGTCAGCCCGGTTAATGCCGAATAGAGCATAAACAGCGTGGTCGCCATTCCCGCGCTGAGCCTTTGCACCATGCCGGACAGGACGAACACCAGCGCTAGCTGGGCGATGATCAGTCCAAAGAAGGTGATTTTGCTGGAGAAGACAAACATCATCACCGCGGGCGTATTTGCTGCATACCAGGCGATAAACGCCGTCAGCAACAATCCGCAGGTCATCCAGCCGTACACCTGCGCCATATACGTTTGCAGGCCGGAACGGGCCTGTACAATAGAATCGGATCGTGGGAATCGGTCCATGACAATCTCCTGAATCAGTATGAGCCTACACCAATTGTACTCTACCAGCGTTTTGCTGCTAGCTTATCGCTGTCGCGAGCATCAACCCAGCGCTCACCTTCTGGCGTGGCCTCGCGCTTCCAGAACGGTGCGCGGGTTTTCAGATAATCCATAATGAACTGCCCGGCATCAAACGCGCTGCTGCGATGCGCACTGGTCACGCCAACAAAAACGATTTCGTCACCCGGCCACAGTTCGCCAATGCGATGAATGACCGTTACTCGTCCCAGCGGCCAGCGCGCACGCGCTTCGTCGACAATCTCCGCCAGCGCTTTTTCGGTCATTCCCGGATAGTGTTCCAGCGTTAACGCCTGCACGCTATCGCCGAGATTGTGATTGCGGACTTTACCGGTGAAAGTGACCACCGCGCCATCTTCATCGCGTTCGGCCAGCCAGGGATACTCATCCCCGACGCTGAACGGCGCATGACCAACAACAATTCGCGTTTCAGCCATCTTAGCCTCCGGTTACCGGTGGGAAGAAAGCCACTTCGTCACCCGCATTAAGGGGATGGTCAAAACTGACCAGCGTCTGATTTACCGCGGCCAGCAGCTTGCCGTCTTCCAGCGCCAACGCCCAGCGATCGCTTTTTGCCGCAAGACTCCGGCGCAGCGCTTCTACCGTTGCAAACTCAGCGGCGACCTCTATGGCATCCGTGTTCACCAATTCCCGTACCTGAGCAAAGAAAAGAACCTTAATCATGCGCATCCACCTTAAAATCTCCCGATTTGCCGCCGCTTTTAGCCAGCAAACGCACCGGACCAATCACCATATCCTTTTGCACCGCTTTGCACATATCGTAGATGGTCAACGCTGCCACGGAGGCCGCCGTTAACGCTTCCATTTCGACGCCGGTTTTCCCGGTCAGGCGACACAGCGTTTCAATGCGTACGCGGTTGTGTTCCGGCTCGGCGTGCAGATTAACTTCAACCTTGCTCAACATCAGCGGATGGCACAGTGGGATAAGATCCCAGGTCCGTTTGGCGGCCTGAATACCGGCAATACGCGCCGTGGCGAAAACGTCGCCCTTATGGTGGCTGCCGTCGATAATCATCGCCAGCGTTTCGCTACGCATGGTAACGAATGCTTCTGCACGCGCCTCGCGTACGGTTTCCGCTTTGGCGGAGACATCCACCATATGCGCTTCGCCAGCGGCGTTAATATGAGTCAGTTGCGACATACTTATTTCTTCAAATGTGGGTGGAAATTACACGGACGCGTACGGGCATCGAGCTGCGGCGCAATGATATTTTCCCATGCGGTACGACACGCTTTAGTCGACCCCGGCATGGCGAAAATCAGCGTTTTGTTGGCCACTCCGGCAATCGCCCGGGATTGCAGCGTCGCGGTGCCAATCTCTTCAAACGACAGCATACGGAATACTTCACCAAACCCTTCGACTTCTCTATCAAACAGCGGTTGCAGCGCTTCTGGCGCCTGGTCCCCTTCGGTTAAGCCCGTGCCGCCTGTAATGAGCACAACCTGCACATCCTCACTGGCAATCCATGCAGAAACCTGGGCGCGAATGGCGTAGCGGTTCTCTTTGACGATCGCCTTGTCGACAATCTGATGACCCGCCTCTTGCGCCGAGTCACGCAGATAATGGCCGGAGGTGTCATCTTCTTCGCCGCGACGGTTGGAAACAGTAAGAATAGCAATGCGTGTCGGGATAAATTCAGCGCTTACCTGACTCATGAAAAACTCCTTTTAGCGATCAGCCGCCAATGTAAGATAAGTTTTGCGTAATACCGGTATTGTTCTGATGCAGGAAATGAGTCTGCTTTTTCTCCAGCAGCGCGGCTGAAATGCGTTCTTCCAGCGCCGACTGCTGAGCGTCATCTTCCAGCAAATCACGCAGGCTTACGCCGCCTTCACCAAATAAACACAGATGCAGCTTGCCGACAGAGGAAACGCGCAGACGGTTGCAGGTGGCGCAGAAGTCTTTCTCATAAGGCATGATCAGACCAATTTCACCAGCATAGTCAGGATGACAGAAAACCTGAGCCGGACCGTCGCTGCGCTGTCGGATCTGGTGGATCCAGCCGCGACGCAGCAGCTCATCGCGCAGGACCTGGCCTGAGATATGGTGTTTACGGAAGAGAGAGCTGCCCTCACCCGTTTCCATCAGTTCAATAAAGCGTAGTTGGATAGGACGGGGCTGAACCCACGCCAGGAAGGTGTCCAGTTGATGATGGTTTACGTCGCGCATCAGCACGGTATTGACTTTCACTTTTTCAAAACCCGCATCAAAGGCGGCGTCAATGCCTGCCATCACCTGCTGAAATTTGTCCTGCCCGGTAATGGCGTGAAACTGACGGGCATCGAGGCTGTCGACGCTGACGTTAAGTGCGGTCAGTCCGGCATCGCGCCAGGCAGCAGCATCACGCGCCAGACGATAACCATTAGTGGTCACCGCAATCTGACGGATGGCGTGGTTTTCGCGCACGGCGGCGATAATGTCGGTAAAGTCGCGACGCAATGAAGGTTCGCCCCCTGTCAGACGCACTTTTTCCGTTCCCAGACTGGCGAACGCGCGCGTAACGCGGCGAATTTCATCAACGGTCAAAAAGCCGTTATTGGTGACACCGCCGGGCTTATAGCCATCCGGCAGGCAGTAGGTGCAACGAAAGTTACACACATCGGTAATCGACAAACGTAAGTAGTAAAACTTACGTGCGAAAGCATCGGTAAGTTGAGAGCCCATGTACACCTTTCCAAATACGGGAGACGTAGTCATTTCTTCCTACGCCCTGGTGACAAACTTATTCAAGTATTGTCACGGCCAAAGCACCGTATCATTTGACCCAGGTGCAGAGGCTAGAGTGTTTATTCTCGTCATACTTCAAATTGCAGAAGCGTGGGCTTTATTCGTTCACCCCAGTCACGTACTTATGTCCGCTTACGGGGGATTCTCTCCCTCACTGCCTTCCTGCAACTCAAATTATTCAGAGTACATTGTGGTTATGCCGATACTAGCGTGTAAATGACGCTTTTGCCATGTACACTTTCGCTGTATAAACACATATATAGCGACATGATCGTGCAATTTCGCTACAGAATAAGCAAAAACCACAGTTTTGCATTGATATACATCATCTTGCCGGCAGGTGCATCTCGTCAGAAAGGAGTAGATCGCAGAAAAAAATTACGCCAGATTCCGCCTGGATAATTGCTGAAAACACACTATTTACGTTACTGTAGCGCCGATTAATTCATATCAGGAAAATATATGCGCACTCGCACGCTGGCAGATCTGGACCGCGTTGTCGCTCTCGGCGGAGGGCATGGATTGGGACGCGTTCTCTCCTCTCTTTCCCCTTTAGGTTCACGCCTGACAGGGATCGTCACCACGACCGATAACGGCGGGTCGACAGGTCGTATTCGTCGCTCTGAAGGAGGAATTGCCTGGGGAGACATGCGTAACTGTCTGAACCAGTTAATTACTCAACCCAGCGTTGCATCCGCCATGTTTGAGTATCGTTTTGGCGGTAATGGTGAGCTTTCCGGGCATAACCTCGGAAATCTGATGTTAAAGGCGCTCGATCACCTCAGTGTGCGGCCTCTGGAAGCCATCAATTTAATTCGTAGTCTGCTGAAAGTTGACGCGCATTTAATTCCGATGTCGGAGCTACCGGTGGACCTGATGGCTATCGACGATCAGGGACATGAAGTCTATGGCGAAGTGAATATCGATCAGCTCACCATCCCGCCGCAGGAACTGATGCTGTCGCCAAAAGTCCCCACCACGCGGGAGGCAGTTGAAGCTATCGCCGAAGCGGATTTGATTTTGATAGGACCCGGCAGTTTTTACACCAGCCTGATGCCGCTCCTGCTGCTCGACGAATTAGCGCAGGCATTACGTCGCACACCTGCCCCGATGGTCTACATCGGCAATCTGGGTCGTGAATTAAGCCTGCCAGCAGCCAGCCTGACGCTTAACGATAAGCTGGCAATCATTGAACAGTACGTTGGCAGGAAAGTGATTGATGCGGTGGTTGTGGGCCCGAAAGTGGATGTATCCACCGTTACCGACCGCGTTGTTATTCAGGAAGTGCTGGAAGCCAGCGACATTCCCTACCGTCATGACCGCCAGCTATTGCATTACGCGCTGGAGAAAGCGGTACAGGCGCTGGGGTAATCCCAAGTGCGTGATTAGCATACAATCCTCATCGTAATGAGGATTGTACTTGTGGCTTACTGCATTAACCTCTCAGCACAGGTACCTGCTCGGCGGATATTGGCTCTTCGTATCTTGTGCCAAAATTAGACCACCGGGCAAGAATGGCAAAGAATACGGCCATAACCAGGCAACTTAAATTGAACAAAACCCAGGGTGCATAATCCAGCGTCGCCACCCCCAGCGTCTTCGCCATGAACATACCAGAAATTGTCCAAGGGAAAAGTCCTTCAAGTAGCGTGGCTCCAGACTCCATTGATCGGGACATATTAACCATATGCAATTTTTTGTTTTTAAAACAAGGATCATAAATATTCTTCACCAGAAAGAAACTGATGACTGCATTGCCAGTGCAGGCAACTAATAAAGAACTTGTGAACATTGTCGCCAACAGAGTACTGGTCACCGTTTTTAATTTCTTAACCAGTCGCCCAAGCAGCACATTAAGGCCACCAGAAACATCAAGTGCCGAAGCGAACATAAATGCACAAAGCATAACCACAATTGGGCTAACCATTGAATACATACCGCCACGATTAAGCAATATATTAATATTTTTAGTCGTAGATTCATTCATCGCGACATCTGAAAAATTGCTGATCATATTGGTATTAAAGCCATTAATCGATGCTTGAACGAGGTCCATCATGGTAAACGGCTGAAAAATTGCGCATATTGCCAGAGCAAAAAAAGAAGATGCGATCAAGACAATAATGGTATCCCATTTTTTTATCGCACCAATAAAGACCAGCAATGTCGGTAATATTAATAAAGGGTTAAGCCAGAATAATGAGTTTAGCGTTTTTTTCATGACCGGGATAGTATCTAGTTGGATTGAATTTACCACATTTAAATCTAACCCCGCGATATAAAACCCCAGGCAGGCAAACAAAAAAGCAGGAACCGATGTATACAACATATTTCTAATACTTTGATAAAGCTCAGCCCCCGCAGCTAACGCGGCCATGTTTGTGGTATCTGATAAAGGAGATAATTTATCACCAAAATAGGCACCGGAGATAACGGCTCCAGCAGTAATCGGCAATGACACATTCATCGCCGCAGCAACGGCAACCAACACCACACCAATTGTTCCTGCGGAACCCCATGAAGTGCCTGTAAATGTCGAGATGCAAACCGTCACTAAAAAAGCTGTAAGATATAAGTAAGCTGGGTTGATAATTTCCAGGCCATAATAGACCATTAACGGAATGGTACCACTAACCATCCAGCATCCAATCAACATACCGATCGACAGTAGAATTAACATTGCAGGGACGGCATCTTTTATTTTTTCTGTAAAAGTCTGGAGAATTTCCTTCCAGCCCGCGCCATAGTATCTAGCAAAAAAACCTGTAATAATCGTAATAACAATTAAGATAAATTCAACTGGGTAATTTAAAACCCCAATACCTATAAAGAAAACCAGGAAAATAGCCACTAATAACATCAATGCTGCATAAAAGCTCGGTTGCTTATTTGTGCTTACCATGTTATTTTCCCGCTATTAATATGTTTTTATAGAATCAAACGCATTCTCTAAGTCCGCGATTAACACCTCTGGAGATTCCTGTCCAATTGAAATCCTAATTAAACCAGGCGCCATCCCATCTTTGCATATTACATCCTGGTTATAACCGCGATTTGGAGAAATAATCAGGCTTTCATATCCCCCCCAACTGCACCCCGGTTTGAAAATTCTACAACTATCAATAATGGCTTTAACTTTTTCAAAACTGCCATCTTTAAGTTCAAAACTAATGAGACCAGAAGTACCAAACATTTGTTGTGAAACAATTTCACGTTGTTTTGCATCTGCCATAAGGGGGTGACAGATATTCTCAACCTCTGCTCTGCTATTGAGAAAAGTAAGAATTGCATAGGTATTATTCTGATGTTGTCTCATGCGCAGCGGCAACGTTCGTAAACCGCGAATCACTAGCCATGCACTATCCGGGGCCAGCACTGCGCCAAGAAGCTGATGTGAAAAATCACGAATAATATCAAGATAGACTTTTGCGCCTACCACAGCACCCGCCGTTAAATCACTGTGACCGCCGATATATTTAGTACAAGAGTGGAGCACTAAATCGAAACCAAGAGTCAATGGCTTTTGGAAGAGTGGCGTAGCCCATGTATTATCAATGGCAGTAATAATATTATTCTCTTTCGCCAACTCTGCTATCATCTGCAGATCCACAACTCGCATGGTCATTGTTCCTGGGGATTCCGTGTATATCATGCGAGTATTCGGCTTTATTTTCTGCCGAATATCCTCGACATCGCCACTGAGAACAATGTCATAGTCAATACCAAAGCGTTGTTGCATTTGCTTCACCAGCACAACTGTTGGACCATAAACATTATTCACCAGAATAATATGGTCACCACTTTTCAGCAGGCCAAACAATGTTGCGCTTATCGCGCCCATGCCCGAGCCAAAAACTTTGCAGGCCGCGCCACGCTCCAACGCTGCCAGTTTATGCTCTAACAGTTCCGTTGTTGGGTTAAGCCCCCGGGAATAGATGTACCGTTCAGCTTCGTGCTGCATATCATCACAGTATTGCTGATAGCTCTGCTGCACAAACAGACTGGTTTTTACTAGCGGAGGGCTGACTGCACCAAAATTTTTCTGGTGTTGTTCACCAACTCCAGAACATATCATGGCGTCCTGAACGGCATAATCATTCTCAGCGTAATTGCATATTATCTCTTTCATAATTTTCCTTTATATTTTCGTCAGGGAAATTTCTATAACAGGACAATTATAAAAAAAAGGAACAATGACAGCCTTTTGCTTGCTGCCAAAATGCTGAAAGAATCGTCAGAAATGTAAAGAATAAAACGATGAGATTCACAAAGCTGAAAAACAAAAATCAATTCAGCAAAGAATCAATTAGAGTGAGTGCATTAATTTTAAGAATAATAAATGGCAATAGAAAAACGAATACTATAATTATAAATGATAATACATTCTGTATTTTTCCAATCGCCATGGCATTTACGCGATGGCGAATTGGAAAGTGGAAACAATCTTACGATGCCGCGATAAACAACTCGCGCAGCTGATGCAACTGGTCGCGGATCGTCGCAGCCTCTTCAAATTCAAGATTCTGCGCATGCTGCATCATCTGCCCTTCCAGCTCATGAATCTTCTGCTGCAGCGCTTTTGGCGTCATATCCAGTTCGACAATTTCAGACTTCGCGCCTGCGCGTGACTTCCCTTTGCCTTTCGCCTTAGTCTTCGCAATATTCTGACCCAGCGCCAGAATATCGACCACTTTCTTGTTCAGCCCCTGCGGCGTAATACCGTGTTCTTCGTTGTAGAGCTGCTGTTTCTCACGACGGCGTTCAGTTTCACCTATCGCCTTAGCCATTGAGGCGGTAATTTTGTCACCGTAGAGAATAGCCTTCCCGTTGATATTACGCGCCGCACGGCCGATGGTCTGAATAAGCGAACGTTCAGAACGCAGGAACCCTTCTTTGTCTGCGTCCAGAATCGCCACCAGTGAGACCTCAGGCATGTCCAGACCCTCACGTAACAGGTTGATACCCACCAGCACGTCAAACTCGCCCAGACGCAGGTCACGAATGATTTCCATACGTTCCACGGTATCGATGTCTGAGTGCAGATAGCGCACCCGCTCACCGTGCTCTTCGAGGTATTCGGTGAGATCCTCTGCCATCCGTTTCGTGAGCGTAGTGACCAGCACACGTTCGTTAATCGCCGCACGGATGCGGATCTCAGACAGCAGATCGTCAACCTGCGTCGCCACCGGGCGTACCTCAATGATAGGATCCAGCAGGCCGGTCGGTCGTACTACCTGATCGACGACGTCATCACCGGATTTCTCCAGTTCATAGTTGCCCGGCGTCGCTGAGACGTAGATGGTCTGCGGGGCCAGCGCTTCAAACTCTTCAAATTTAAGCGGACGGTTATCCAGCGCCGACGGTAGACGGAATCCGTATTCGACCAGAGTCTCTTTACGCGCCCGGTCACCACGATACATACCGCCAATTTGCGGGATAGTGACGTGGGATTCATCCACCACCAGCAGGCCGTCGGCAGGCAGGTAATCAAACAACGTCGGCGGCGGCTCGCCGGGGCCACGCCCGGACAGATAGCGGGAGTAGTTTTCAATCCCCGAGCAGTAACCCAGCTCATTCATCATTTCCAGATCGAACTGCGTACGCTGACTTAGCCGCTGTTCTTCCAGCAGTTTGTTATTTGCCAGCAGGACCTTACGCCGCTCTGCCAGCTCAACTTTGATTTCTTCCATCGCCTGCACGATACGTTCGCGCGGCGTCACGTAGTGCGTTTTAGGATAGATGGTGTAGCGCGAAATCGTGGATTCAACCTGCCCGGTAAGCGGGTCAAACAGCGATAAACGTTCGACCTCTTCATCAAACAGTTCCACGCGCAGCGCAATGTCGTCGGATTCAGCCGGGAAAATGTCGATCACTTCACCACGCACGCGGAAGGTTCCGCGCTGAAATGCCTGATCGTTGCGGGTATATTGCAGTTCCGCCAGGCGGCGCAGGATCGCACGCTGGTCGATAATCATCCCCACCGTCAGATGCAGCATCATTTTCAGATACAGATCCGGATCGCCCAAACCATAGATAGCGGAAACTGACGCGACAACGACGACATCCCGACGTTCCAGCAGCGCTTTGGTCGCCGACAGACGCATCTGCTCAATATGTTCGTTAACCGAGGCATCCTTCTCGATGAAGGTGTCAGAACTTGGAACGTAGGCTTCCGGTTGATAATAGTCGTAGTAGGAGACGAAATACTCCACCGCGTTATCCGGGAAGAACTCTTTCATCTCACCGTACAACTGCGCGGCCAGCGTCTTATTGGGAGCCAGCACCATGGTAGGCCGCTGCAAGTCCGCAATTACGTTAGCGATGGTGAATGTCTTCCCCGAGCCCGTCACCCCCAGTAGCGTCTGATGCGCCAGACCATCCTCCAGCCCTTCTTCCAGACGGCGAATAGCCTCAGGCTGATCGCCAGAGGGTTTAAAAGCGGAATTTAGTTTGAACGGTTTACTCATGAGCAGCTACCTGAAGCAATGGGCGGGCAGGTGTGTAATTTTACTCGCAGTCGTATATTTTGCCAGTAAAATATACTGGATGAAAAAACAGTAACGCACCAGAATATTTCTGATACGCCATCAGAATGACCGTGACCGCAGGCTAAAATTTGGCCTCAGACAAGATAAAACACCAGCAAAAACGTGTTATCCCCAAAGCAATGACTTTTTTAACATTTGTCAAGCCGCCCGATGAAAGTTTTGTGGCAACGCATGACACTTCTGCGACAGCCATTGATTTTATCTAACATTCTGTAATTTAATGACTATTATCCCGAGCCGTCTTTCGCATCAATTTAGTCGCAGGCCGCGTCTTCTCTCGCTTACATTGTGTTTTCTAACTCTAATACACAAGGTTATCCACAGGAATAGTGGATAACTGCCTCCAGCCCGTATGGACTGTAGCCTGGCAAAAACGCCCTCACTCCCTTTTCCGGAGGGATAAAAAAAATTTATCGCTATTTTTTGATATTTATCAGCTAACGAAGCGGCCTGGAATGGCCGGGATCTTGCTCGCATTTTCATCATTTTCTTGCCTGCACCATTACGACACCGCCAGGCACTGGCAATGTGCACAAAACAACGCCAGCCCTCCGGCCAGCCAGACGTTACCGCCTGCGCGGCACACTCTCCTGCTGTTTTTTGACCCCAATCCCTCTTCTGGCAAGAGAATTGCAATTTTCTTCCGACGACCTGTACGTGGGGCGGATAGCATCATGCTGGAGGAATCTATGTTGAGTCTTCGCGCAGTGAATCATTATTACGGTAATCAACACTCCCTATGGGATGTGGATCTCGACCTGCTGCCCGGTAAATGTACCGGTGTGCTGGGGCTTCCAGGGATGGGAAAGACTACGCTGACCAATTGCATTATCGGCAATTTACCGATCGAAAGCGGCACCATGTTCTGGCATCAGGCTGGCGCGCCGCCGCGCGACCTGAGTCCCATTCCGGCGGCAAATCGCATCGCGCTGGGCATTAACTACGTTTCACAAGAGAGACGGATTTTTTCGCAATTGACGGTAGAGGAAAATCTGCATATTGCGCGCCAGGCGGTTGAGGAAAGCGAAACGATGAACAGCAGTGATATTTACCGCCTGTTTCCACAGTTGTTCGTACTGCGTCAGGCCAAAGGGGCGGCATTATCGGAAGATGATCAGCACCAGCTTGCGCTCGCCAGCGCGCTGGTCACACGCCCGCGCCTGCTGATCCTCGATGAGCCCACGCGGGGAAGTGGCCAGGCATATATCCACAAGCTGGGAAACCTGGTGGTAAGGTTAAGCCAGGAGCTCGGCATCGCCATAATGCTCGCGGAGCAGAGCCTGCCGTTTATTCGTCGGGTCGCTGACTGCTACTGCCTGTTATACCGTGGGCGCAGCGTGGCTCAGGGACAAATCACACAGCTCAGCAACCCGCTAATCAACGATTGGTTGACGCCACAGACAAAACGCTAAGATCGATATAACGTCCTGTCGATGCCCGCTCCGGCTCTTCTGCCAGCCAGGGAATTTCCCCCAGCAGCGGAGCCGCAAGCATACGCCTGAGCGTTGCCATATATTCAGCATGACGCTTGCCAGGTGGCGTCACATCATTGGCGACCCATCCGGCAAGCGTCAGTCCGGCCTGCTGCACCGCCTGGGCGGTCAGCACAGCGTGGTTGATGCACCCGAGCTTAACGCCAACCACCAGAATAACCGGCAGCTGCTCTGTTTTTACCCAATCAGCAAAACTCAGCGTTGGCGAAAGCGGCGTAAACCAACCGCCGGCACCTTCCACCAGCACCCAGTCAGCCTGTTGTTCCAGCGCGCGTAAACCCGCAGACATTACTGAGGCCTGAATGGGGCGACCTTCGTCCGCGCTGATGATATGCGGTGAGGTAGGTTCCGCGAAGGTATAGGGGTTGATAGCCGCATAATCCACCGTCACAACGCTGTTGCGCTGTAATGCCAGGGCATCGCTATTACGCAGACCTTCAACCGTCATTTCACTGCCCGACGCCACTGGCTTATAGCCGACGGTTCGCAATCCCCTCTGCCCCGCCGCCTGTAGCAACGCGCAGCTGGCGATAGTTTTCCCCACTTCGGTATCCGTCCCGGTGACAAAAAAAGTGTTAGTCACGTTGAATCACTCCCAAAAATAGATGATAGGTCAGCGGATATTTCCCCTGCTGGAAGGGCCAGGCTAGCTGTAGCTGGCGCAGCTGTGAGCGGGTCAGTACGCGCGGCTCGCGGCCATCATGCAAATGCGTCGCGCCAATGCCCTTCAGCGAGCGCATGGCGCTCAGCGCATCGTCAAACCACAGCGTGACGGCATGAGACTGGTATTCAACGTCCCACCCATGCAGGGCGTTTTCCAGTTGATCCACGGGCAAAAAACGATTGGCGTGCTCCCGCTCATCAACCGCTCGCCACGCCTGACGAAGCTCCGGCATTGACCCCTGCGCCAGGGTACTAAACGCCACCGTCCCGCCAGGACGCACCACCCGGTAAAGCTCACGTAACGCGCCGCGCAGATCGCTGCACCACTGTACGGCCAGATTGCTCCAGGCGAGGTCGAAAGTAGCAGCAGCCTGCGGAATGGCTTCAATATCTGCCAGCAAATAGCGGTGGGCGACATCGTGACGCTGTGCTTCAGTCAGCATTTGCGCCGACAGATCCAGCGCGCAGACCTCGCTCCCCTGCTCCCGCCAGTAACGGCTCATACGCCCGGGTCCGCAGCCCGCATCTAAAACCTGAGAGAATGCCCGACCATCGAGTCGCGCCAGTAACGCATCGGCGCTCTGACGCTGGAGTTCCGCGTGTTGCTCATAGTGAGTAGCCGCGCGGCCAAACGCGGCAGCAATCGCCTGCTTATTGACCTGCGCCATGCAGCACCTCCAGTAAGCGATCGATATCCTGGACTTCATGCGCCTGGGTCAGCGTAAGCCGCAGCCTGGCCGTACCAACCGGCACCGTCGGTGGGCGAATAGCCGTCACCCAGCATCCCTGTTGACGTAATGCCTCCGCCAGTTGCAAGGCTTTATGATTGTCGCCCACGATCAGTGGCTGAATGGCGCTGTCTGACTGCGCCAGCGTTAAGTCCGGCGTATTCACCCCAGCGCGAAAACGCTGGATCAGCATCGCCAGTTTTTCTCTGCGCTCATCGCCTTCGCGGCTGCGGATCACCTCCAGCGCGGCGCGCAAGGCCTGGGCCTGGGCCGGAGGCATACTGGTGCTGTAGATCAGATGACGGGCAAACTGCAGCAGATAATCGGCCACGCTGTCTGAGCACAAGATTGCCGCGCCGCTGACGCCAAACCCTTTGCCAAACGTGACCACTAACAGCTCGGGTTTCACCTGCTGTCGGGAGCACGAACCGCGCCCTTCCTCACCGCTCACGCCAATCCCGTGCGCATCATCCACCAGCAACCACGCGCCCTGCCGCTCTGCTACCGCGTGAATTTCCGCCAGCGGTGCGCTATCGCCATCCATGCTGAACACACCTTCAGTGACCACGAGTTGTTGCCCCGGACAGGGGGTGGTCAGCAGACGTTCCAGATGTTGGGGATCGTTATGGGTAAAGCGACGTAGCACGGCAGGGCTATGGCTGGCAGCCTCCAGCAGTGAGGCATGGCTGAGCCGGTCAGCAACAATCCGGTCCTCTTTGCCCATCAGCGCGGCAATAACCGCCTGATTAGCGGCAAAACCGGAGATAAACAGTAGCGCCCGTGAATAGCCGAGCCATTGCGCCAGCTCATCCTCCAACGCCTGATGAGCAACGGAATAACCGCTGACATGACCCGAGCCGCCGCTGCCGACGCCAAAACGCTCAGCGCCTTGCTGCCACGCGCAGATAATATGCGGATGGTGGCTTAAGCCAAGGTAGTCGTTGCTGGAAAAATTCAGGTATTGGCGACCGTCGGCCTGCAGCCAGCGACCGGCACCCTGCGTCACCGCATAGCGCCGACGCAGCGCATCAGCACGACGACGCGCCGTTAACGCATCGTCTATTTTTTGCTGCCAGGTCATACGGTTGCCGCGTTGTAGTATTCGTCGGTATCCGGGGTACGCAGCGCCTGCTCCAGGCGTTGCTGCTGTTCGTTATCACCCGCCAGCACCGCCGTTTGCTGCGGATTGAGACCCAGCTTGCGAAACAACAGCAAATCCTTATCTTCGTTCGGGTTCGGCGTGGTCAGCAGTTTGCAGCCGTAGAAAATCGAGTTAGCCCCGGCCATAAAGCACATCGCCTGGGTTTGTTCGTTCATCTGCTCGCGTCCGGCTGAAAGACGGACATATGAAGTCGGCATCATGATCCGCGCCACGGCGATAGTACGAATAAAATCAAAGGCATCCACATCGTCGTTATCGGCAAGCGGCGTGCCTTTCACTTTCACCAGCATGTTGATCGGCACGCTTTCTGGCGGCGTTGGCAGATTCGCTAATTGCAGCAACAGACCCGCGCGGTCGGTCACCGTTTCCCCCAGTCCCACAATCCCGCCGGAGCAAACTTTAATGCCCGCCTCACGCACTTTATCCAGCGTATCCAGGCGCTCCTGGTACGAACGGGTTGTGATGATATTGCCGTAGAATTCCGGCGAGGTGTCGAGGTTATGGTTGTAGTAGTCCAGACCCGCATTAGCCAGCCGCTGGGCCTGATTTTCGTTCAGCGTACCCAGCGTCATACACGCTTCCAGCCCCAGTTCTTTTACGCCCTGAACCATCTGTTCCAGGTAAGGCATGTCGCGTTCGTGTGGATTCTTCCACGCCGCGCCCATGCAAAACCGCGTTGAACCGGCCTGTTTCGCTTTACGCGCAGAGTCCAGTACCTGTTCAACCTCCATCAAACGTTCCGTTTCCAGACCGGTTTTATAGCGGGAGCTTTGCGGGCAGTATTTGCAGTCTTCCGGGCAGGCACCGGTCTTAATCGACAGCAGCGTACTGACCTGAACCTGCCGCGGATCAAAGTGCTGACGGTGAACCTGCTGCGCTTCAAACAGCAGATCCAGCAGCGGTTTTTCAAATAATTCGGTGACTTGCGACATTGTCCAGCGAGAAGAATGAGCCATATTGGTATACGTTTCGTTATGAGTTTGGTGTAGACTCGTAAACCTAAATCTTTTTAATTTGGTTTACAAGTCGATTATGACAACGGACGATCTTGCGTTTGACCAACGCCATATCTGGCACCCTTACACCTCCATGACCTCCCCGTTACCGGTTTATCCGGTGGCGCGTGCCGAAGGTTGCGAACTGATTTTAGCCAGCGGTGAGAGGCTGATAGACGGCATGTCATCCTGGTGGGCGGCGATCCACGGTTACAATCACCCACAGCTGAACGCCGCGATGAAAACGCAGATTGATGCCATGTCACATGTGATGTTTGGCGGCATTACCCATGCCCCGGCCATTGCGCTGTGCCGCCAGTTGGTGGCGATGACGCCAGAGGCGCTGGAGTGCGTTTTTCTCGCGGATTCAGGTTCGGTCGCCGTAGAAGTAGCAATGAAAATGGCGCTGCAATACTGGCAAGCCAAAGGCGAATCCCGTCAGCGTTTCCTGACATTTCGAAACGGTTATCACGGCGATACCTTCGGCGCGATGTCGGTCTGCGATCCCGACAACTCGATGCACAGTCTGTGGAAGGGTTATCTGCCGGAGAACCTGTTTGCGCCCGCCCCGCAAAGCCGCATGGACGGCGAGTGGGACGAACTGGATATGGTGCCTTTTGCCCGCCTGATGGCCGCTCATCGCCACGAGATTGCGGCGGTGATCCTTGAGCCGATTGTGCAGGGCGCTGGCGGCATGCGCATGTATCATCCCGAATGGTTAAAACGCATCCGTAAGATGTGCGACCGTGAAGGGATCCTGCTGATTGCCGATGAAATCGCCACCGGATTTGGTCGTACAGGCAAGCTTTTTGCCTGTGAACACGCCAACATAACTTCGGACATTTTGTGCCTCGGCAAAGCGTTAACCGGCGGAACCATGACACTTTCCGCCACCCTGACCACGCGTCAGGTCGCGGAAACCATCAGCAACGGTGAAGCCGGATGCTTCATGCACGGTCCAACCTTTATGGGTAATCCGCTGGCCTGCGCCGTCGCCTCCGCCAGCCTGTCGTTACTCGAAACCGGCGAGTGGCGCTCACAGGTGGCGGCTATTGAAGCCCAACTGCGGACAGAACTCGCCCCGGCGGCAGACTCGAGTTGGGTAGCCGACGTGCGCGTACTCGGCGCCATCGGTGTGATCGAAACCACGCATCCGGTGAATATGGCGGCGTTACAGAAGTTCTTTGTTGAACAGGGCGTGTGGGTACGACCGTTTGGCAAACTGATCTATCTGATGCCGCCGTACATTATTCAGCCCGATCAGTTGCGTCGTCTGACCCAGGCCGTAAACGAGGCTGTGCGCAGTGCAACATTTTTTAGCGATTAATCAGCGCCCGGTCCGGACGTGGAAAAGTGGAACAGCCCGGATTATTCGATGACTGATTAAGTAACAATATTTAGACATGAAGGCCGGATTATTCCGGCCTTTTTTTATTTGCATCAAAGAAATTGCAAATCGTTTTATATCAATGCTGAGCAAAAATTGACGGGTGATTTAGTAAGCGATAGCGTGAATTTGTCACGTAAGTGATTAAAGTGAAAGGATTTTATGAGATTATCCTTAAGTGGAGTTTTAAGAAAATGGCTATTCCAGCTTATTTATGGCTCAAAGATGACGGCGGCGCTGATATCAAAGGTTCCGTCGATGTTCATAGACGTGAAGGCGGCCCGCTTGAGGTTGTACGATGAAACGGCTCGCATTGTTGCTACTACTTCCGTTTATTGTGGCCACTTCAGCAGCTGGCGAAGTGAACTGGCCCGATGCGCTGAAAGGCGTGGCTACGGGCGATCAAGCGTGGCTGAATAAAACGCCAGAACTCGCGGCTGCGGCAGATGTTAAGCAGGCCATTAAACTGGAAGATGCTTTATCTGCTGCCCTAACAGCAAATACAACCGGCGCTCTTGATGCGCTCAGCGTCATTGACGCGGGAAAATGGCCGCACATGCTCGGGACTGATATTGTCTGCGGAGTGCCTGTTGAAGCTCCAGCAACCGTTGAGGATTTTTATCAGCGGACACGTCCTGCGTTGTTAAGCACTGATAAGGGCGCTCGCTGCTTGTGGTTCCTCGAAGCAACATATGAGGAATGGAAAGCAGACAAAGCCCGTCAGGTTAAGTAAGATAATTAACCCGGTCAATATGGCCGGGTCCTTTCCTCCGCTTCCCTTTGATTTTTCGTGCCGCAGCCGCTAAGGCGCTGAACCCTCTCAGCCGCTCCCTGAATACTCAACACCACACAATAACCGCTCATGCAGTGGGTTTAACCGACAGCACCGGCACGCCGCACACGTTCCGGCACCCAGTAAGGATTATTAAATGACATTTCACGTCCCAACCATTGCGGAAAGTACCGACCGCCAGTTACGCGATATTCAGAACGCGCTACCCGATGAGAACGCCGACACCAGCAGCGACAGCGACTACACCGTCCGGGCTAATGCTGTATCAGGCGTGGCGGACGATCTCTACGCCTATCAGGGCTGGATTATTCGCCAGATTTTCCCTGACACCGCCGAGAAGGAGTATCTGGAGTTTACTCGATGCCGCACTGGCTGGACTGGTCACCAGTGCGAATAAAGTATCCTACTTCACCGGAGAGGATAAGGCAGCGCTGGCTGATTTAACTTCTGTTGGTCGTGACATTATCAGCAAGAACGCTATTGCCGACATTCTCACATACCTTGGTTTGCACGAAACCGGATTTGCCACCCTTGATTGAACGCAAAACAGTCCAGAATATTTCGCCACGCTACATACGGTTCCTGGCTACACTTTTTGGCTAACGAGAGGAGTCAGCATGAAACTAATCAGTAACGATCTGCGCGATGGCGAAAAGCTTGCGCATCGCCACGTCTTTAACGGCATGGGGTATGACGGGGATAATATTTCCCCGCATCTGGCGTGGGATGACGTGCCAGCTGGGACCAAAAGCTTTGTCGTGACCTGCTACGATCCTGATGCACCAACCGGCTCCGGCTGGTGGCACTGGGTGGTGGTAAATCTGCCAGCAGATACCCGCGTACTCACGCAAGGCTTCGGCTCCGGGCTGGTTGCGCTGCCGGATGGGGTGATTCAGACCCGTACGGATTTTGGGAAAGCAGGTTATGGCGGTGCTGCGCCGCCGAAGGGGGAAACCCATCGCTATATCTTTACGGTTCACGCATTGGATGTGGAGCGTATTGATGTCGATGAGGACGCCAGCGGCGCGATGGTCGGCTTTAACGTTCACTTCCACTCGCTCGCCAGCGCCTCGATTACGGCGATGTTCAGTTAAGCTGTGTTGTGCCGGATGTCGGCTTCGCCGCATCCGGCCTACTAAACAAGGCTTCTCTATAGAAATTCAGGCAACAATTTCAACAACGTCCCCTGGGCTAACAGTTCGGTTGCGCACTCAATATCCGGAGCAAAAAAGCGATCCTGCGTATAGTGGGCAACCTGCTCGCGCAGAGCCTGGCGCGCCTGCTCCAGCAGCGGGCTTGAGGTTAACCCTTCACGCAAGTCAATCCCCTGACACGCCGCCAGCCACTCCACGGCAATCACGCCGCGCGTATTCGCCGCCATCTCCCACAACCTGCGCCCCGCTGCCGGTGCCATAGACACATGATCTTCCTGGTTGGCGGAGGTCGGCAGGCTGTCCACGCTGTGCGGATGCGCCAGCGCTTTGTTCTCGCTCGCCAGCGCGGCCGCGGTTACCTGAGCAATCATAAAGCCGGAGTTCACCCCGCCGTTTTTCACCAGGAACGGCGGCAACTGCGACATATGTTTGTCCATCATCAGCGCAATGCGTCGCTCTGATAACGCCCCGATTTCTGCAATCGCCAGCGCCAGATTATCTGCCGCCATCGCCACCGGTTCAGCATGGAAGTTGCCGCCGGAAATGACATCGCCCTCTTCGGCAAACACCAGCGGGTTGTCGGAAACCGCGTTGGCTTCTACCAGCAAGACCTCCATTACCTGACGCATTTGCGTCAGGCACGCCCCCATCACCTGCGGCTGACAGCGCAAAGAATACGGATCCTGCACTTTTTCACAGTTATGATGCGACTGAGAAAGCGCGCTGGTGTCGGTCAACACGTGGCGGTACAACGTTGCGGCATCAATCTGCCCACGCTGTCCTCGTGCGGCATGAATACGGGCATCAAACGGACGACGAGAGCCCAAAACGGCTTCGGTGGTCAGCGCCCCACACACCGTCGCAGACGCGAACAGCTCCTGGGCTTCAATTAACCCGCGCAGCGCAAAGGCTGTGGAAGCCTGAGTACCGTTGAGCAGCGCCAGCCCTTCTTTCGCCTCCAGCGTAATCGGCTCCAGCCCGGCCTTTTTCAGCGCTTCGGTCGCCGGAAGCCATTCCCCCTGCCAGCGCGCTTTACCTTCGCCCAGCAGCGTCAGAGACATATGCGCCAGCGGTGCCAGGTCGCCCGATGCGCCCACTGACCCTTTCGCCGGGATCAGCGGATACACCTCGGCATTCACCAGCGCAATCAGCGCTTCAATCACGCTGAGACGAATACCCGAAAAACTCCGCGCCAGGCTGTTGATTTTCAGCACCATAATCAGGCGTACCATCGCGTCATCGAGCGCCTCACCAACGCCTGCCGCATGGGAAAGCACCAGCGAACGCTGTAAATTCTGCAAATCCTCCGTGGCGATACGGGTCTGAGCCAGCAGGCCAAAGCCGGTATTAATGCCATACGCCGTACGGCCTTCAGCGACAATATTATTGACGCAGGCGACGCTTGCGTTGATCGCATCAATCGCCCCGGCATCCAGGCTCAGTTTGACCGGCTGCTGCCAGATGTCGCGTAGTTGCGCAAAGCTCAGATGACCCGGCGTTAATGTCATGGTGTTCATATCAGCGTTTCTCCTGCGTCGCCGCGACCATCGGCAAATTCAGCCCTTCTTCGACGGCGCAATCCACCGCAATGTCATACCCGGCGTCGGCGTGGCGCATCACCCCGGTAGCCGGATCGTTATGTAATACCCGGGCGATACGCGCTGCGGCTTCATCAGTGCCATCGCAAACAATCACCATCCCGGCATGCTGGGAGAAGCCCATTCCTACCCCGCCACCGTGATGCAGTGACACCCAGGTTGCACCGCTGGCGGTGTTAAGCAGCGCGTTCAGCAGCGGCCAGTCGGATACTGCATCAGAACCGTCGCGCATGGCTTCGGTTTCGCGGTTCGGGCTGGCGACGGAGCCGGAATCCAGATGGTCACGGCCAATAACAATCGGCGCAGACACTTCACCGCTGCGCACCATTTCATTAAACGCCAGCCCCAGTTTTTGACGCCATTCCAGACCGACCCAGCAGATACGCGCCGGTAATCCCTGGAAGTTAATCCGCTCACGCGCCATATCCAGCCAGTGGTGCAGATGCTTATCGTCAGCCACGATCTCTTTCACTTTGGCATCCGTTTTATAAATATCCTGCGGATCGCCGGAAAGCGCCACCCAACGGAACGGGCCAATGCCGCGGCAGAACAGGGGGCGAATATAAGCAGGGACGAAACCAGGGAAATCAAAGGCGTTTTCCACGCCCATCTCTTTGGCCATCTGGCGAATGTTATTGCCGTAATCAAACGTCGGCACGCCCATTTTACTGAACGCCAGCATTGCCTCGACGTGCGTTGCCATTGAGCGTTTCGCCGCCTGTACCGTGCCCTGCGGATCGGACACCGCTTTCGCCTGATACGCTTCCCAGCTCCAGCCGGACGGCAGATAACCATGCAGCGGATCGTGGGCGCTGGTCTGGTCAGTGACCATATCCGGGCGCACACCACGCTTCACCAGTTCCGGCACAACGTCGGCGGCGTTAGCGCATAGCGCAATGGAGACCGCTTTACCCTCGCGGGTGTACTTTTCGATACGCGCCAGCGCGTCGTCAAGCGATGTCGCCTGCTCGTCCACGTAGCGGGTACGTAGACGGAAATCGATCCGGCTTTGCTGGCACTCAATATTCAGCGAGCAAGCACCTGCCAGCGTTGCGGCTAACGGTTGCGCCCCACCCATGCCGCCCAGCCCGGCGGTCAGCACCCAGCGTCCGCTCAGGTTACCTTGATAATGCTGACGCCCGGCCTCAACGAAGGTTTCATAAGTCCCCTGCACGATGCCCTGGCTACCGATGTAGATCCAGCTCCCGGCGGTCATCTGGCCATACATCGCCAGCCCTTTGGCGTCCAGCTCGTTGAAGTGTTCCCAGGTAGCCCAATGTGGCACCAGGTTGGAGTTGGCAATCAGCACGCGCGGCGCATTGTCATGGGTTTTGAAAACGCCAACCGGTTTACCGGACTGGACCAGCAGGGTCTCATCGGTCTCCAGTTTGGTCAGCGCGTTGACGATGGCGTCATAACATTCCCAGTCCCGCGCGGCGCGACCAATCCCGCCGTATACCACCAGCTCATGCGGATTTTCCGCCACATCGGGATCCAGGTTGTTCATTAACATGCGCAGCGGCGCTTCGGTCAGCCAGCTTTTGGCCGTTAACGTGGTGCCGCGTGGGGCACGAATATCCTGCTGACGGTACTTGCTATGAGACATGGTAGAGCACTCCTCGCGAACGATCGGACAGATAAGTAACATATACTTGTCTATACAAGTTGTCGCAAGCGTGCTTTTAACAAAAAAGATACAATTTTATTATACTGCGGCAGCAATCACGCTTTTCAGGACATAAACCGCCCTTGCAGGCGATAGCGGGAACCCGGGAAGAGCAAACGGGCATGAGAGACAATGGATGACGCAGACCAGGTTTTACGGCGGATCAGCAGGCAGGGATCGTGTTCTTTGATATTCAGCAGCGCGCACTCTTCGGCACTGGCGCGTACCGCTTCAACAATATGCTCGCCTTCCGTTAAAGGGGCTATCAGCGACAGATACGCGTGCGGCGTAGTCTGGCTGTAATCCTGCGCCAGATACGCTGGCACAATTTCGGCATTCACGCAGCGATCTTCAATCTGCACCGGCAGTTCGTTCTCGTAGTGCACCATGACAGAGTGAAAAATGGAGGTGCCTTCTTTGACGTTTAACACCAAAGCCTGCTGCGCGCTTGCCTGGGTTCGTTCCAGCGTGATCACCTCGCAGCGGTGCTGATGCTGACGGGCGTTGATTTCATCCGCGATGCTGCGAATTTCAAACAGCGCAGACTGGCCCTTAGGCTCGGCGACAAACGTCCCTACGCCCTGCAAACGAACCAGTAACCCTTCATCCGTTAACTCACGCAGCGCCCGGTTGATGGTCATGCGGCTGAAACCATACTGCGCCACCAGCTCCGCCTCAGAGGGAATGCGATCGTGAGGTTGCCAGATACCGCTGGCAATCTTTTCGCTGATCTCCTGTTTGACCTTTTCGTAAAAAGGTGCCGGAGCAGAACGGGATGGGAGCATGCGTAAGCCTTCCTTAAGCTGAGAATGTGAGTGGGTACAGTTTACAGGCATTACCCGAACCTGATAAGCGCAACGCCATCAGGTATATCAGTGCCACCAGTGCGCGATTTGCCAACCTAATCGCGCCGCAACGCGCGCCGCTCTGCCATCATCGTCAAAGCGTGGATTAAATTCAACCATATCCACCGCCTGCAGTTTACCGCTACGACACAGGGGTTCAATCAGATTCAGCAGCGTCGCCAACGGTACGCCCAGTGCAGCGGGTGCCGACACGCCGGGCATTTCCCATACCGGCAGCACGTCGAGATCGATAGTCAGATAGATAACATCCAGGTTGGCGACAAACTGCGCTAACTGCGCCTGCGCCGTTGCACAGTACAGATCCTCCACCACGGTCACACCGAGCCGTTGCGCCTCATCCCATAGCGCCTGGGTGTTTGCCGCCCGGCTGACGCCGATACAGGCATAGTGAAATTCACGCTGCTGTTCATCGCAAAGCTGCGCCAGTTGGCGAAACGGTGTACCGGAAGTAGCCTGATCGGCATGGCGCAAATCGAGGTGGGCATCGAAGTTGACGATCCCCACTTTCGCCTGCGGGAACGCATCCAACACGCCTGCGCCGTGCGCAAATGCGGTTTCGTGTCCTCCCCCCAGAACAAAGGTACGCATATTCTCCTGCTGACAGCGCTGCACCGCATTGCGTAGCGCCTGCTGTGCGCCCTCAAGATCGGGGGCCTGGGCCACAATATTTCCCAGATCCACCAGCCGATGATGCCCATCGTGGCTGGCTATATTCGCCAGCGCCTTGCGCAGCACATCGGGCGCTCCGGCGGCTCCCGTCCGGCCCTGATTACGTTTCACGCCTTCGTCGCAGGCAAACCCAAGCAGCGCTATCTGCTCGCGATACATTTCTGGGCTAAATGTTGGGCTCAGCGTGATAGTCTGAAACAGGCGCAGCGCATTCGGCGATTCGGCGCGGTCATCACGTCCCTGCCACAGCGCAGGTGAAACAGGTTGCCAGTGAGTCATACTATTTGTCCTTTGAATACGCGTTGGTAGAGCGGGTTACGCCCCGGTTCATACAGGATTTCGACCGGGAGAGTGGCATCCCACACCACAAAATCGGCCACAAACCCGGCCTTCAATTGACCATGAGTGGCATGACGTCCCAGCGCCCGGGCCGCATGACGGGTGACGCCCGCCCATGCTTCTTCCGGCGTTAAGCCAAACTGAACGCAGGCCATATTCATCGCCCAGTGCAGGCTGATAAACGGGCTGGTACCTGGGTTAAAATCTGTCGCCACCGCCATCGGTACCTGATATTGACGCAGCAACGCCACCGGCGGACGCTGTTGCTCTTTAAGGAAATAGAATGCGCCGGGCAGCAGTACGCCGACCGTACCGCTTTGGCTCATCGCCGCTACTCCCGCTTCATCGAGATATTCAATATGATCGGCGGATAACCCGTGGTAGCGGCTTACCAGCTGTGCGCCACCCAGCAATGACAGCTGTTCAACATGGCCTTTAATCGGGATGCCCAACGCCTGCGCGGCCTGAAACACCCGCTCGCTCTGCGCCAACGAAAAACCCACGCTTTCACAAAACAGATCGACGGTCTCGAACAGCCCTTGTTCCCACAGCTGCGGCAAAATGGTCTCGCACACCAGCGTAATATAGCCGTCAGGATCATCCCGGTATTCTGCTGGAGTCGCATGGGCAGCCAACAGCGTGGGGCTTATTTCAATGATATTCTCCGCCGCCAGCGCCGCTGCCACGCGCAATATTTTCTCTTCTGTCTGCAAATCCAGGCCGTAACCGGATTTTATTTCCAGCAACGTAACGCCTTCTTTGATTAGCTGTTCCATACGCTGATGCGCTAGATGTAAGAGTTGCTCATCACTGGCGCTGCGGGTTGCTGATACGGTGGCATTGATCCCCCCGCCCTGGGCGCTTATCTGCTGGTAGGAGACACCGTTTAGCCGCTGCTCCCATTCGCCTGCGCGGTTTCCACCAAAGACCAGATGCGTATGACAGTCAATCAGGCCAGGTGTAATTAGCCTGCCCTGCATATCAAAGGTATTGTCATGTGTGAGATAGAGCGATGACTCCGGAACGATATCGCGAATCTTCCCCTGGCGGACGATCAGCGCATGACCCTCTACCAGCCCATACGAGGTGTTACGTTCGGGATCCATGGTCGCCAGACGAACATTGCGCCAGATAACATCATCAGGGAAGAATTGCTGCATTCGACTCACCACTTGTCATAGGTTGTATAGACATTTATTTTTGATTATACGGATGTTGTCAACCTGAAGGACCGTAATTGTTATGTATTTGTGATATAAGGACTCTCCGCGCCGGGCATTACGGCGATAAAAACAACTTTTTACCTTTTAACCTTCCCGTTTCGCTCAACTTAGTATAAAAAAGCAGGCTTCAATGGATAACTTTCAAAGCCCGGAGCAACCTGTGAACATATCATCAGTTTCCCGTCTGGCGCTGGCAATGGCTTTTGGCGTGACGCTGACCGCCTGTAGCTCTACGCCGCCCGATCAAATTCCTTCCGATCAGACCGCGCCAGGTACCTCTTCGCGCCCGATCTTGTCGGCCAATGAAGCGAAAAACTTCGTTGCTGCGCACTATTTTTCCGCGCTGACGCCAAACACCGCGCCGTGGAGCCCTTCTGCTATTTCTCTGCCTGCACAGCCTGACTTCGTGGTTGGCCCGGCTGGGACTCAGGGCGTCACCCATACCAGCATTCAGGCTGCGGTTGATGCGGCAATCATCAAACGTACTAACAAACGTCAGTACATCGCGATTATGCCGGGCGAGTATCAGGGCACGGTATATATCCCGGCAGCAACGGGAAGTCTGACGCTGTACGGCATGGGCGAAAAACCGCTGGATGTGAAAATTGGCCAGGCTATTGATGGTGACATGAGCACCGCAGACTGGCGTCGTACGGTGAACCCGGGCGGTAAATACATGCCGGGTAAACCGGCGTGGTATATGTTTGATAATTGCCAGAACAAGCGCGGCACAAATATTGGCGTGATGTGTTCTGCCGTCGTCTGGTCGCAAAATAATGGTCTGCAATTGCAGAACCTGACCATCGAAAACAATCTGGGTGACAGCGTTGATGCGGGTAATCACCCGGCCGTTGCGCTACGTACCGATGGCGATAAAGTGCAGATCAATAAGGTCAACATCCTCGGTCGCCAGAATACGTTTTTCGTGACTAACAGCGGCGTACAAAACCGTCTGGAAAACGATCGTCAACCGCGTACTTTGGTAACCAACAGCTACATTGAAGGCGATGTGGATATTGTTTCCGGTCGCGGCGCCGTGGTGTTCGATAACACCGATTTCCGCGTTGTGAACTCCCGTACTCAGCAGGAAGCCTATGTGTTTGCACCAGCGACGCTGTCAAACATCTACTACGGCTTCCTCGCCACAAATAGCCGCTTCACGGCGAGTGGTGATGGCGTGGCACAGTTGGGCCGCTCGCTGGATGTCGATTCAAACACTAACGGTCAGGTCGTTATCCGCGACAGCGTGATCAACGAAGGCTTTAACATGGCAAAACCATGGGCTGACAGCGTTATCTCGAAGCGTCCTTTTGCCGGTAATACCGGTGCAGAAGATGACAAAGGTGAAATCCAGCGCAACCTGAACGACACCAACTTCAACCGCATGTGGGAATACAACAACCGCGGTATCGGTAGCAAAGTGGTTGCCGAACCGAAGCAGTAATCACAGCCATCAAACCGCTGGCGGGAACACTCCCGCCAGCCCCCTTCACCGCTTTCAACGTCTTTTCTTCACACAGGTAATATTTTCACCAACGCAGGTTTAAATTGATCGCGTGAATCAATCTATTTATAGCCATAATAATTCGAGTTGTATGAAGGCAAGCCCAGGCGCTTACCTAAGTAAGTTACAGTAACGTTTAACTGGACAAATATTGTTTTGCCGCTAAACTCACTTTTTAACCTAAAATAGATAAAAAGCCAAGCCATATTAATTTTAATATATGAGCATTGTCAATATATATCACTCTCCGGAAAAGGAAGATTACCGTAACTTTTTCTAAAAATAAATCAAAAAACCCGTTACGATATTTCCAATATATAATATATATATTGTGAAATTTTATTCAAAAATAACTCATCAGACCAGTCACCTTTATTCCTAATTATCCCACCACAGCTTTTAGCTTCTGGTGATTTACGAAAAATGCCGCATATAATCTTTTGGCACAGTGAGTGCAGGGTTAATTTTTTACAGCAACTAATATCTAAGGATTTATGGATATGAAAAGCATGATTCATTCATGGAAAAGGAAATCAGCGCAGTATCGTGAGCTGAAAAAGCAGAAAGGCGTAACGCTGCTTGAAATTATCATTGTACTGGGCATTATCGGTATTATCGCCGCAGGGGTGGTTATTCTGGCACAGCGTGCGTTTACATCTCAGGATATTTCAGACCTGACCGATAATACGAACTCTGTCCGTGTTGCGATGACAGAGGCGTATAAAGACTCTGCTGAATATCCGACTCGCCAGGATTCAAGTGCAGAAACAAAAGCTGGGATCGAGACATCAGATGGATTATCCGCAATCGTTGGTCTGGTCAAGATGGGTAAAATCGGTCCTAGTGAAGCGTTCAATGGATTCTCTAACGATGCTTTTGAAATTGGACCTGCAAAACTTTCCGCTACTGCCACGAAGAATAAAGCTTTCTTTATGGTAATCAACGGACTGGAGATGGAAGATTGCCGTAACATTGTGTCACAGGTTGGTTCTCAATGGGATTATGTGGCGACCACTACAGCGGCTGCAGGTGCATTGTCTGGTGAAGGTGCTGCAGCAATTGATATCAGTGTTGAAGCGGCCCCTGCTAGTGGTATTTTGAAAACAACGACTGAAGATGAGTTAACGCCTGCCAATATCGTCTTAGATGGTGTCTGTGACGCTGATACAACTGGTCCAACTAACGCTATCATTTTAGGTAGCCGTTAATAAATACTGGCAATATTTTTTTAATTTGTTGTACTTATTCTGCCCTCTTTATTAGAGGGCAGTCCTTCTAAATGGACTTTATAAATGATAAGTAAGCACAGCACGAATGCTCACGGCCGTCAGGCAGGCGTCACCCTTCTTGAAATGATTGTTGTGCTTGCCATTATCGGCATGTGCCTGATGACTTATGCCAATTATAAACGAAAAGAAGCCCAGCAAAGTCACCAACTGATTGTCGCTGATATGATCGCCCGAGATATTTCCGGCGTGATGCGATTTGTGGCACAAGACAAACTGGCTACCACAAATAGCGCACAACAAGCCAACCCACTGTACGGAAAAAATACTCACGTCAATATCGCGAATTATGATAACCGCGTCACTAACAGGACATTACAGGATTCACCCGACAGGGATGATAATAATTTTTATTCCGGCTGGTCTGCTGCTGTGTCAACGCAAACCGATGTATCGCCCACCCGGGGTTCTCGCTATCTGTTTCTGGGTAGCGAATGTAGAAATGGCAATAATGAGAAAGGGAAACTGCCCTTCAAGCTTACGGAGTCTATGCTGCCGTGTGAACTGCGCCCTGGCGCCGAATCGCTGGAGTTAGTGCTGGAACGCGTGGACTTCGTCAACAACAGTCGCACCAGCGGGTTGGGCATTGAACGTGTCGACTTCTATCTCGTCTACCAGACAGATGCCGAGAACGAAGGTCTCCATTTTGCCGGATTTATTAAGCCGCTGGAAAAAGCGCTGAAAAGCGTCGATCTCGGTTATCTGCAGGCGGTGGTGTTTGAAGTCAACAATAGCGGTAATTTTAACCTGGTAACAACGGCCGCAGACCAACCGCTGCAGATGGGGGACGTTCCCAATAATCTGGACAGGCTCGATGCAAATAAACGTTACGGCATTCGCTTAAGCTTAGACAAAAACAGTGAAGATATTACTGCCGATGGTTCTGTTCCGGCTGCCAAGCTGTGCTGGAACGATGCCAAAGGCGAAGCCGGACCGTGTATTACGGCGATTGATGAAGACCGCCTACTGATTACCAGCAGCGATGCAACGGACAAAGATAAAAACGAACCGGCGATGTGCTGGAGCAGAGAGCAAAACAAGAGCACGCTGTGCCTGGCGGCAATGAACAGCAACGGCGTCAACCCGGATGGCAGGCTTAATCCAGACGGCACGCCGTATAATCCGGACGATCGCATTCTGCATCTGCGTACCAGCGCGGATAAAACAGACGGTAGCGAAGTGGATCCTGCTTCGCCGAGCTCGCTCAAAGGCACCACCGGCACGCTGTACGCCAATATCGTGATGGAAAATACCTCGCGCAAGCATCCGGAAAAATGGTATGTGGCTTACAATGGAACTGATGCTGACAGGCTTAAAAACGGTATCCAGGATGATGATGATACCAGTAGCTTACCTAATCAATTTGCAGATGCTTTCCATGGTCAGTATGAGCTGGTGACGCCCACCACCACCTTTTATCAGTCATTCAAAAACGATTACCCGCAGGGCAAAGGTCCGACAGGAGCTGATCCTGTTTATACAGCCGCAAATGATAGTACAAATTACAACAAGCTCTTAAGTGAGCCGGGCGTGATTCGTTTACCGTTGCAAACGTGTCCTAAAGTAACCGGTATCGATAAAGACCGTAAAACCAAGCTGCGTAGCCTCTATCCCCGCCTGTCGGTCGCCATATCATCTGTCGCGGCAGATGAGGATGATGGGGCAAACAAAACCGGTGGCTATTTCGACTATACCCAGCAGGGGGCAACCCGGACGAATAGCTACAAGAGTCAGAACGATCCGAAACCTGTGGGCGCGGTAGCCGCTGTGGCGATCCAGGCCAACATCGTGGTGAACAAAGATATTGTCTCTGCCAACGTCCCGGATAAAGTGAACGTAAACGGAATCTTTGAAGACTGGATCGCGGAGAAATGGTTTAAAGGCACAGGTAATAATCTGGACGAGCCCTTCTGGTTAATCAGCGCCGCGTCGGCAACAATTACCCCAGGTGGCAAAAAAGATGTGAATAAAATAAACCCACAGTCTCTCTCGGTGGTAATTAACCAGTGGTGCAGCACAATCCCGCAGGGGGGAATGATTTCATCCGAAGGTTACGCCTGGACTGAGGCGGAGCCGAATAAGTATGTGCTCCATTCTCTTGTTGCGGAAGATAACGATCTTAAATTTTATAAAGAAAACGGTGATGAACTTAAGATTCCGGACCATGAAAGAAACACCTATTAATCATTGGAAGAGTAAGATGAAAAAAACATGGATAATTGGGGCTGCCGTGTCCGCATTATTAGGCAGCCAGGGAAGTTTTGCCGCCAGCGCGCCAGCCGGGCAAAAAATTGACGCAGGGATGTTAACCACCACGCCAGTGAAAGAAAGTACAACCACGCCGCGAAATCCCTTTTCCGGAGATGATACGGTGAAAAGCGTCGCGCCTGTCAGTGCGCCAGTGGTGGAAATAAAAATTGATTTACTAGAAGAGGAGTTATTAAGCCAGCAACTCTCAAAATGGGCGCAGCAAAATGGCTATAAGTTGCTCTGGAACAGCTCAACTGATTTTGTTATTTACAAGGCAATTCATTTGCAGGGTAAATCAACACAGGATGTGCTGGTTAAGCTTGGACAAGTATTTACGTCAGAAAACTACGGGCTGGTGATAAAAGACTACCAGGCGAATAACGTACTGATCATTGATGAGCAGTAATTAAGCAAGGGAATAATGCTATGAAAATTAAAGTTTCGCTTCTGGCGTTGACGCTGGCTCTTCAGGGTTGTACGTCTATTGATACCAAGTACGATAAAAGTATTGTCCCGCAGGAAACCGGCAACCCGACCACTGCGGATGAAATGAAAACGACCGGTTATATGAAATATAACGAGCCTTATCTGGGCAAAAAGGTTGAATATAACTCCCGTAAACAGGCGCTGCTGCGTAAGCAAGTGAGTATTCAGTCTTACGAGCCTACCGATCTGGCGACAATTCTTGAGGCGGTGACCGCGCAAACCGGTATTAGCTACCGTATTAATACTTCCGTTCCCGGTGGAAAATCGGATGCGGGGGAACCGGAGTTCCGTAGCGTTAAATTCAACGGAACGTTTGAGGAATTTACCCGCTATATTTCCGCGCTGTATGACGTGAATCCGCTGCTGGATAACAACGGCGTACTGGTCGTCTCTTATTTCCAGAACTATGTGCTAAAGCTCGATTTTTACGGCGAAGACAACAAGTTTGAGACCAGTCTCGATCTGTCCGGTAATGAAGCCACTTCCGGCGGCGGTCTGAAAGGCAAAGCCGAAACCAAGTTTGAATCCAGCTTCTGGGACGACGTTGAGGATATGGCGGATAAATTCGTCTCCAGCGGCGTTTACAGTATTTTCAAAGACGCCTCGATTCTGACGATCACCGCGCGTCCTTCGGAATATCACGCGCTGAATGAGTCACTGAAGAAATTTCAGGCGGATAACACCCGTCAGTTTGTCGTGACTTACAAAATATTCACCCTTGATAAGCGCAAAACGAAAGAGCTGGGCGGTGGGGTCAATATGACCTTCAACGATGGGACCTCCTCTTTTGGTATCGACAGCTCAGAAATGCTGATGAAGCTCTCCGGCGGCTTAACCGCAGGCTGGACCAATCAGCATATGAATATCAGCTCTCAGTTGGATGCCCTGTACGAACTCACCGGCAGTAAGGTGATCCAGAGCGGTTCGTTTATTACCCGTAATAACATCCCTATTCCGCTCAACATGACCACGTCGCAATATTATGTCTCCAGCCGAACCAGGGAACAAGATTCCAATACAGGAGACGTCAGTACGGAGGTGGAAACCACGGAACTGGTCACCGGCACCAGCTTTATTCTTACCCCGCGTATCTTAACCGACGGGCGAATTGAAGTGGCCAGCGGCTTTACCAAGCGCTACCTCAACTCAATCGATACCTTTGATGAAGTTCAGTTGCCGTCGGTAAGCACGACGGAAATGTTTAACATTTCCACAATTACGCCGGGTAGCCTGTTGCTGGTCAGCAAATACGAAGCGAAAGAGGATTCTGACGGTCAGGGATGGTCGGTGCTGGCAGGCTCAGTTACCAACAACGAACATGTCGAAACCGTGGTGATGGTAGTCGGTATTGATAATTACCGTGCCCCAACGCAGACCCGATGAGGGCATCATGCTTAAGCACTTATCAGAAAATCGGGTATTAATTGATCTGGTCTGGAGCTACGAGCCCACCTCTCACGAACCTTATTATCTTGACTGGCTGGCACATATACGGCGAACCCATCGCCAGTTAACGATCTTGTCGGATGAAGGGGAAATGGTTACGGGTTTCTGTACTAAACACTCCACCTTATATGAGCCTTTCGCTCTGTGGATGAAAGCCCTGTACGGTAACGGTATTTATTACTATGAGCAGGCGGAAAGCTACTATTTCCTGATTATCTCGCACGGTGCTCCCGTTTCGGGCAGCGATCGTCTGGTCTCCAGACGCTTCTGGATGAAGCTGAAAGAGCAACTGAAAGAATCGCCACAGTATGCGGATCTACCGTTAATTCAGTTAACGGAACAGCACTTTGAGGCGGTGATTGAAGGCTGTACTGAACATCAGCGGCGGCAGAAAAAACGGCGACAGATGATGATCGGCGCTCTGTTAGCAGGCGGCATCGTATTTTTACTGGTGTTTATGACACTGCTGAAATTATTTATAAAAGGATGAGAACGTGGCGGTCTCTGAAAATATCTATTTCTGGAAACGTCGTAATATTATAGGGGGCGGTTCTACCGGGCGAGGAGGTAATATTATCGTCTGGGTCGTTACGCTACTGATTTTATTAGCTGGCGGCGGCGGGGCGGGCTATTACTATTTTATCTGGAAACCGGAGCAGGAACGATTGGCCAGAGTCCAGGCTGAACAGGCTGCCCGCCAGCAAAAAATCAAAGCTATCGAAGATTTTTATCGCAACTCGCTCACGGGCGGCAGCATTTCTGATGCCAGCCTGCTGCTGGAGCAGCTCTTGCTAGCGAATAAAAAACTGTCGCAGGTGGGCTTTGCGCCAAAAAGTATTGAATGTACCAGTACGGGCTGTTCACTCAGCTATGCGCTAAATCCAGGACGGATATTTAGCGTGGCCGATATTAATCTCTGGGGCAAAACCTGGTCGCCCAGTTTTTCAAAAAACACGCTGGACTATACGGGCATTGAGTCCGGGATGAATAAACACCCATGGCTCATCGCGTGGCAGAGTAAAAACACGGTCAATCTGCCGGTCTGTACCGATGTATTAAGTTATATCAGCACCTGGAACTCATTAGGCGGACGAAATACCGAACTGGTATTAACGGGGATGCCCTCCTCTGCCGTCGGGCAAAATGAAAGCGCGCTGAAAAGTGCGGTAACGTCATTCGGCATGCTGTTCGCCGGTTGGACGATCACCTCACCGACCAAAATGGATTTCTCAGGCGTGTCGTTGGTGTTGAATAAACAACCCTTTGCCGACGCGTTTATTATCAAATCAATCGTATTCAATGAAAACTCAACGCTCGTTACCGGAGGACTGGCATGCAAAAAGGGAAATTAATCATTGCGGGAATAGTGTTGACGCTTTCACCTGCTCTTTACGCCGCAGATACGGCAGAAATCATCCCCGCGCAGCAGGTTGTGCAAGCGGAAGGCACGCCGCCGTTAAGCGACGTATCGCCGATGCAGGATCACGTTGTTGAGATGATAGAAAAAGATTTCAACTTCGAGAGCCAGTACCGCGAGCTGGCGAATCAGCTTGCGCTGGAAAAAGTCCGCAGCGAGCTGCGTAAGCTGCGCGGTGAGAAAAAGGCGGATAGCGCAGCGGTTATGCCGATGAGCACCGCCAGCACAATGGATGATATTAGCGCTTCCCCAGGAGCAACGTCAGAATCTGCGCCAGGGCTGCGGCCGCTGCTGATTTCCGAAATCGCGGGTCAAAAACGCGTGGCGATTGCCGGCGCCGACGGCGGCGTGAAGATGGTGCCGCTGAATCAGCGTTTTAGCTACGGCGGTTATGACTATATTGCGCGTCATAACAAAGCAAATGACGTGACGGTCGAGGTTGTGGGTAAGTGATCGATTATATCCAGTTTAACGAGGAGAACATTCATTCTCAGGAGTGGCAATTCCAGGAGTATGACGGCGATATTCTGGTTGCTGAGCATGCGGATGAAGCCTGGTTACTGGTATCCACGCCTTTGATTGATAATCTGGCGCCAATGCAGGCGGTGTGCCACCGCCTGCAGGTTTCCCATAATATTCAGGTTAAGGGAATAGCGCAGGTTACTGAGAAAAATTATTACCTGATCGTTGAACAACTGCTGTCAGCGGGAAGTAAGCTGCTTGAGCAGGAAAGCAGTAACACACAGCTTGCGCTGGAAGAGATGCTGAAAAAGGCCGTGGGGTTAAAGGCCAGCGACCTGCATATCACCCGTAATGATATGGTGGCGAATATTGAGCTGCGCATTAACGGCGTGCTTTGTCCGTTTATACAGATGAAGGCGTCACGCTGCGATGAGCTGGTGTTCGTGCTCTACAACGTTGAGGCAAGCACCCGCGACACCACCTGGAACCGCAATATTGCGCAAAACGCCAATATCCTCTATTCGCTGGCGGGGAAAAGCTACCGCTTCCGCTATGCGCACTATCCGATATTTGGCGAGACCAGCGATTGCTATCACGCGGTATTGCGTATTATTCCATCGGGTCTGGACAGAGCCAGCGTCGCGAGCCTGGATAAGCTTGGCGTTTCCGATGAGGAAATTAGCGACCTCAAAAGGATCCTGAGTAACCCCTACGGCGCATATATTATTGCCGGAACAACCGGTTCGGGAAAATCCACCACCCTGAAAAATCTGATGGAGTGGATGCAGATCAACCGCTACGACAATCGCGGCTGTTTTCTGACCGTAGAAGATCCGGTCGAATATCAGATCTATGGCGCAACGCAAAGTTCGGTATTAAGCGGCGAATCAGGAGGATTCCATTCGGCGATCAAATCCTCGCTGCGTCGCGACCCGGACGTACTGATGGTGGGGGAAATTCGCGACAATATCTCTTCTAACGCGCTGGCCGGGGCGGTGGAAAGTGGTCACTACTGCTTTACCACCGTGCACGCAGGCAACATCGTTTCGTTATTGCAACGCTTATCCGCGCTCGGTATTACCAGCGATAAGCTTTCAACGCCGGGCTTTATTGCGGGCTTACAGTGCCAGAAGCTAATACCGGTACTGTGCCCGCAGTGTAAAACGTCGTTACGGACCGCCGCCATTAAGGGACGCGAGTTCCAGCTTTATGAAAAAAACGCTGAAGGCTGTCCGGCCTGCAAACACACGGGTATTGGCGGACGCCAGTTGGTGATGGAGTATTTGCTGCCAGTGTATGACGAGCTGGAGGCCATTGCTGAACAGAAGTGGCTTAAAGTTTATACCGTCTGGCGCGCGAAGCGATTAAAACAGACCGGCCTGAGCGAAGGATTCGAAATTAAAGAAAAAACGATGGCGGCGGTACTTCAGGGACGCGTGTGCGCGACCTGGTTTCAAATGGAATTTGGGCAAGTCGTTCAGGAAGAGCTGGAGGTAATAGTTGAAAAAATTCGGTAAGAAACAGCGTATTTATCTTTATCAGTTTTGCGCAGACATGATTAACGCTGAACTTCCGCTATATGACGCGTTGCAAAAATTACGCGCGGAAGGGGAAAAACTGCTCGGCAAAGGATTTGCTAAACGTCTGGAAGAGCTAACTGCGAAAATGGCGAAAACCACCTCCATTGCGATGGTTTTCGAGGGGCTGGTCCCTGAATCTGAACTGAGCGTGATTAACGCGGCGGAGCGCAGCGGCAGCCTGGCCGACGGCTTTATCACCCTGGTAAACGTGATTAATTATAACGACGAGCTGCGCAAGAAAATCGTCGGCGCCATCACCTTCCCGCTCATTATGCTGGTCCTGTCGCTGGTGGTGATAGGCGGTTATGCTTATAAAGTGTTCCCGGCTTTTGAAGGCGTTGTACCGGTTGAAAAATGGCCTGGCGTCACCAGCGCGCTCTATATTTTTGGGATGGCGCTGTGTAAAGGGCTGTGGATATATATCCTCATTGGTTTTATTGCGCTGGTTACCGTGATCAAAATAGCAATGGGCAAAATGACCGGGAATATTCGTAATCAGTTTTTTGATCGAATTATGCCGTTCTCAACGTATAAGCAGTTGACTGCCTCTATTTTTCTCAACAACCTGGCGCTGATGTTAAAAAACGGCATTCCGCTCAATGATGCACTCAGCATTATTAACCTGAACTCCAGCCGCTGGCTGCGCTGGCACCTGGCCGGGATGCAGAAGAAAATGGCGGCGGGCGTCAGCTATGGGGAGGCGCTCAACTCGGGTTTACTGAACACGGAAACGCTGCTCAATATCAGTCTTTACGCCGCGCTACCTTCGTTTAATGAGGTGCTGCTGGCGGTATCGAATAAATCACGTGAACACATTCGGGAATATATCACTAAACTTTCCGGGTTATTAAAAGCGCTCTCCACGCTGATATTAGGCGGTTGCGTAATATGGGTTTTTGCCGCGTTGTTTTCGCTCAGCGACAAGCTGGCGGCGATGGGCGCCAGCGGTTCTTTTTAGGAAAATTAAATCATGGATCTATTAATGCCATGGATGGTGGCTATTTTTATCCCACTTGGATTGCTGTTTGGCAGCTTAGCCAACGTGATTATTTATCGTCTGCCGCTGATGCTTGGCGTAATAGATGAGGATGATTCAGAAGGGGCGGCGGTTAATTTGTGGTGGCCGCCGTCGCACTGCCCTGCCTGTAAATCGGATATTAAGCCTTGGGATAATATTCCGGTTCTCAGTTGGCTGTTACTGAAGGGCAAATGCCGCCAGTGCGGCATTGCGATCCCGGTTATTTATCCGATTTCTGAACTGGCGATGGGGTTGGTATGGGGGGCGCTGGCCTGGTTTTACCTGCCGCAATGGTCTCCTCAGCTCGCGCTGGCGTATGCGCTGTTGTTTATGGTGCTCTACAGCGCGGCGATTATCGATTTTAAACATCTGATTCTGCCAGACGCGCTGGTCTTCACCGTGCTCTGGGGCGGGCTACTGCTTGCCGCATCGGGCTACTCCATGGTGCGGGTGAAGGACGCAGTTTACGGCGTCGCCGCCGCCTGGCTGCTGCTGTGGGCCGTGATGAAGCTGTGGGAGACGTTGTGCAAACGCGACGGTCTGGGCTACGGCGACGTCAAGCTCTACGCCGCCTGCGGGGCATGGCTTGGCTGGCAGCGCCTGCCGGAATTACTCTGCTTTTCGGCGCTGGCCGGGCTGCTGTTTTACGTCTGCGTGCGGTTCTTTTATACGCAAGAGGATGACAAACATCGCTTTTATATTCCGTTCGGTCCGGCTATCGCGCTGGTCGCGTTTTTACTGCTGCTCTGACGGGGGTCGATCGTGTCGTGTCTGATATGGAGCGTATGGCTAACAATAGCGCCGCTGGCGACGACCACCTGCGAGCAGGCCTGGCAGCAGGCTTTCGTTCCGTCATTACAGGTGGCGCAAGTGTGGTCAGAAGAGAACCTGCAGATATCGTCCAGCGCTGCGGCGGTGGTTGATGATAACGCGCCGGTACGCTTTATCTGGCCCGTGGCGAAGCGCCAGATCAGCTCAGGATTTGGACAACGCCTGCACCCTGTGCTGGGGCGCATGATGCAGCATAAAGGGATGGATATTCCTGTGCCATTCGGCAGCAGCGTGCATGCAATCGCCGACGGCGAAGTAGTGGAGAGCGGCTACGATCGCGGCGCCGGGTACTTTATCACTCTCCGTCATGCGGACGGCTGGCTGAGCCGCTATTTTCATCTCGCCTCTGCGCGGGTGCGTAAGGGCGAAAAGCTGACGGCGGGCGAAGAGATCGCCGCATCCGGCAGCAGCGGTTTTAGCACAGGTCCGCACCTGCATCTGGAAATAGCCTGGCGAGGCGTGGCGCTCGACCCACAGCCCTTGCTGAACAACACCCCGCTGCTGGCGCGCGCCGGGCGTACGTCCACGGAAGAAAAATCCGACGCTCAGCCTCGGGTGGTGCTGGTTTCTCAGGGACCGGGCGGAACACGGATTACCGTCCGGTTTAACAACAAAACGCGCACCGTGGCACCAGGTAGTATGGTGTTTGGCAACTATCAGGTCGTGCTGTTGCGCAGTGGTAAATATCAGATTATTTCCGCTGTATAACAAGGAGCTACACAATGGAAAAAAAGAAAAGGATCGCTTTATCGGCGGGGTTGCTGGCGGCAGCGCTGCTTTTTAACCCTGGTGTGTTGGCAAGTGACGACACTCAGGAGCCAGAGAACAGCAAAGGGCATTTTGGCTTTCTGCCTCCGCAGCCACCGCTGAAACTGCCGGGATCACATTATTTTCTCGTTAAGGTTTCGAGTGATTTTAACAGTCTGGGTATGCCATCGCCTGGACGCTATCAGACCACAGGCGTGAATGTTTACTGGAAAACCAAGGGAATCGATCAGGAGCGGGGGCGTCCGCGATTTTCTTTTATTGGACCAAATCTGCCAAATTGTCCATTTTCGTCCAGTGCGCCCTGTAGCGTTACTTTGGCTAATGCTGATGGCGATAATGAGGACACCGTTGATGGTAAAAAACTGTATCAAATAGGATCAACGGAGCATCTGGAAGGGTTAGTCTGGGTTTATTCTAACACCGGTGCGACTAATGGAAACGATTGGTTTGGTTCCCCCTCACAGAACGAGGACTTTCATTGCTACGACCCAGCGCTATATCGTACTGATTATAGCAGGAGAACGCGATTTTTTCGGGGGTTTTATTGGGGATTTAAAGATTGCGGAAATAACATAGAAAACAAAGCAGACATCGTGTTCGATTCTAATGGTCAGTTTGTTCGCACGACTGAGCCTGATAATGATGTCCAGCTTTCTGCTATGTTCAATACGCAAGATCCAGAACTCTGCGAAGATGCGGGTTCCTTATACTGTGGTGGTTATCAACGCCCCGGTACTGCGGGAGGTAAACCCAGCGGCTATATCTATATCCCCAGTAATAATCTGGAGTATATGATTATTGAGGTAATGGGGTTTGAAGCTAGACTGGGTAATCCAGGTGCTCAGTATACTTTCCCCATTATAGCGATGAAATATACCAGCGTGAGTCCAGAAAACTATGAGATGGAATTTCTCTCAACGCATGACTCGGACAATTCGAATCCGCCCCCCATCCTGAAATCGTTTTATCAGAAAGGTTTTACCTCTTTCAGAAACATGAATCCAGAGGCATCCAACCTCCACTTGAATGAACCGGAACGTAACGACAGCGACGGATACGGTCGCATTTTGGATTTCAGAAATATTGACTATCTGGAGGTGGACATTAAATCTGTCGCCCATATGGAGATACATGGTGCCCCCCCCATGGCAAGGGATAATTACACGGGTTCGGGTAGGGGCGGAGTCGGGGTTAGTCTTCGCAAATATGACTGGAAATGTTCAGAAGGCCCTGAAGTAGTCCCTGACGGAGCAGAGCTTAATGGGGCAACAGAAGAGGAATACCTTAAGGCTAATTGTGCCTACAAGATGCGCTATTAATTGCTGACCGGCGGCGTCTGCGCCGTATGAGTTAATTTTTTCCCCGCGAGGTTCACACGGATGTGAACCTCGCTTTTTATCTTTGAACAGGCTTTTCCTGTTCTGACTGGTGGCGTTAGTACGCGTTCACCACGACCCACATCGGGCCCTGCCCCACAGCATAACGCCCCTTCTCTGCCAGCAGCCCCTGCTCGCCAGCAATCTCATACACCGCGATATGGTGCGATTTTTGCCCGGCTGCAATCAGGTATTTACCGCTGTGATCGATATTAAAACCGCGCGGCTGAACTTCAGTAGGCTGGAAACCCTCTTTGGTCAGCACGCTGCCATCTTCAGACACGCTAAAGATCGTAATCAGGCTGGCGGTGCGGTCACAGGCGTACAGATGACGACCATCCGGTGTAATGTGAATATCCGCTGCCCAACGGGTATCAGTGAAATCAGCAGGCATCATATCCAGCGTCTGCACACATTCAATCTTGCCGTACGGATCTTTCAGCGCCCAGACGTCAACGGAGCTGTTCAGCTCATTCACACAGTAGGCAAATTGCTTATTCGGATGGAACGTCATATGACGCGGGCCCGCGCCTTCAACGGTGGTCACTTCCGCCGGTTCCTGCGCCACCAGATGTCCATCATCGCTTACCTCAAAGAGACAGATACGATCCTGTTTCAACGCCGGAACCCACAGGATACGGTTATCCGGTGAGATGTTGGCCGAGTGGCAGCCGTCCAGACCTTCAACCACGTCAACCTGTTCCACCGGCAGGCCATCTTCCAGACGCGTGACGCTCACGCTCCCGGCGTTATAAGAGCCGACAAACACGAAACGTCCCTGATGATCGGTAGAAATATGCGTCGGGCTACCCGGCAGCGCAGACTCCGCCGCGAAGGTCAGCGCACCGTCATCAGGCGCAATGCGGTAAGCCAACACGCGAAACTCCGGGCGCACGCCAACATAGAGGTAGCGCTTATCCGGGCTGACGACCATCGGCTGTACCTGACCCGGCACATCAACCACCTGCGTCAGCGTCAAAGAACCATCATGATTCAGGCTCCAGACGTGGATTTGCTGACTTTCAGGGCTGGCGGTATAAACGGTTTGCTTCATGAATACTCCTTTGCTTTTTGGCAGGTGGCTGCAATTGCCTGACACACGCCTAAGGTAGACGCTTTTAACGGTGAATGCTTAATTAAGGCGCAGAATTTTGTCCGGCTCCCGTCTCGGTGTACCATTCCAGCAGACAAAATTCTCAACCTTAATCTGGAAATAACTATGACCGCACGCGTGATTGCCCTGGATTTAGACGGTACCCTGTTGACCCCGAAAAAAACCTTGCTGCCATCCTCTCTTGAAGCGCTCGCGCGCGCCAGAGAAGCAGGATACCAACTTATCATTGTCACAGGTCGCCATCACGTTGCTATTCATCCTTTTTATCAGGCACTGGCGCTGGATACACCTGCAATTTGCTGCAACGGCACCTACTTGTATGATTATCAGGCAAAAACGGTACTGGAATCCGATCCCCTTCCGGTAAACCAGGCATTACAGCTGATCGAAATGCTGGATGAACATCAGATCCACGGGCTGATGTATGTGGATGAGGCCATGCTGTATGAGCGCCCAACCGGGCATGTGGTGCGTACCGCTAACTGGGCACAAACCCTGCCGCCGGAACAGCGCCCGACCTTCACCCAGGTACCTTCGCTAGCGCAGGCCGCACATGACGTTAACGCCGTCTGGAAATTTGCCCTCACCGACGAAGATATTCCGAAACTGCAGCAGTTTGGTAAGCATGTTGAACAGCAGTTGGGGCTGGAGTGTGAATGGTCCTGGCACGATCAGGTCGACATAGCCCGTAAAGGCAACAGCAAAGGACGACGCCTTACCCAGTGGATTGAAGCACAGGGCGGGTCAATGGAAAACGTCATTGCCTTTGGTGACAACTTTAACGATATCAGCATGCTGGAAGCCGCAGGTACCGGCGTGGCGATGGGTAATGCGGACGACGCGGTCAAAGCCCGCGCCAACATCGTAATTGGTGACAACACCACCGACAGCATCGCGAAATTTATCTACTCCCACCTGCTGTAATCACGCGGTAATCGATACGCTCTTAATTTGCGCGTACAGCCACAGGCCAGGTTTGATACCCAGTTCATCCCTGGCCCACGGGCTGATCCTCGCCCACAGCGTTTTACCGCCCACTTCAAGCTGAACCTCCACCTGACCATTATCGTCATAGCACTGCGCGACTTTCGCCCGCAGCACGTTACGAATACTGGTCTGCTGCGGCGGTTGAAGCACCAGCGAAACATCAGATGCCTGAATACGAATACGCAGCGCAGTTTGCAGCGGTTGATCCAGCTTATTGACCCATAGATGCTGATCGCCAAGCGCCAGTGCAGTCATTGCGTAATGTGGATGATGTTCCAGCACGCTGACTTTCAGAATGCTGCTTTGCTGTTCCTTTGGTAGCCACGGGTGCATCACGCTGCTGCCCCAGACATCTTCCAGCGAACCGAACGCTTTGACCTGCCCGTTTTCCAGCACCATCACTTTGTCTGCCAGGTGCAAGATTTCATCGAGCGAGTGGCTGACGTACAGCATCGGAATATTAATTTCACGCGCCAGGCGTTGCAGGTAAGGCAACAGTTCGCGCTTACGCGGGATATCCAGTGAGGCTAACGGCTCATCAAGCAACAACAGTTCCGGCGCGGTAAGCAGCGCCCGACCGATGGCTACGCGCTGTTTTTCACCGCCAGAAAGACCGCCAGGCAGACGGTCAAGCAGCGATTCAATGCCCAACAGGGCCACCAGCTTATCAAACTGTCCGGCCATACTTTTCGCCATACCGTAACGCAGGTTGCCGCGCACTTTATAATGCGGAAACAGGCGCGCATCCTGGAAAACATAGCCCACCCGGCGTTTTTCGGGCGTTAAACAGATACCGTTCTCGACGTCGTTCAAAACCCGTCCGTTAAGCACGATGCGCCCGGACTGCGGCTGCGTCAGGCCGCTAATGGCGTTAATCAGCGAGGTTTTACCCGCGCCGGAAACGCCAAAAATAGCGGTGATCCCACTGGCTGGCAGCGTTTCGTTAAGCGTCAGGCAATGCGTCCCCAGCGTCTGGGAGAAATTAAGTTCCAGCATGATTACCGCCCCGTCCGTTCACGGCTAATACGCGCCAGCCATTCAGAAATCAGCAGTGAAATCAGCGCTAACACAATAGAAATGATACATAACCTTGCCGCCGCGCTTTCGCCGCCGGGGGTCTGGATCAGGGTATACATCGCCGACGGGATAGTGCGGGTTTCGCCAGGAATATTGGAGACAAAGGTAATCGTTGCGCCAAATTCCCCGAGGGAACGCGCGAACGCCAGCACCGTACCGACAATAATGCCAGGTAGCATCAGCGGTAAAGTAATCGTGACAAATACGCGCCAGCGTCCAGCGCCCAGCGTGCGGGCCGCCTGCTCCAGCTTGACATCGACACCTTCCAGCGCCAGACGAATAGCCCGAACCATAAGCGGGAAAGACATCACCGCCGCAGCCAGTACCGCACCGCGCCAGCTAAAGGCAAAGGTAATGCCAAACCAGTCGTACAGCCATTCGCCAATGAATCCGCGGCGTCCCATGGCGACCAACAGCAGATAGCCCACCACGACCGGCGGCAGTACCAGCGGCAAATGCAGAACGCTGTCGAGCAGCGCTTTGCCCGGGAACTTGCATCGCACAAGCAGCCAGGCAAAGAAGATCCCAAACGGCAGACTAAACAACACAGCCAGGGAAGAAACTTTCAGGCTCAGTATGACGGCCTGCCATTCAGGATCGGTCAGTATCATTACTTGGTCGTAAATCCATAACGTTTAAAGATTTCAGCAGCCTGCGGTCCTTTCAGGTAATCATAGAACGCGCTGACCGTTGCGTTTTTGTGCCCATCAACAATTGCGATAGGGTATTCCACTTTTTTGTGTGAATCTTCCGGGAAAGTCGCAACAACTTTTACGCCCTTGCTGGCGACAGCATCGGAACCATAGACGATCCCCAGCGGCGCTTCGTTACGCTCTACCAGCGCCAGCGCACCGCGCACATCTTCGGCAGGTGCCAGTTTCGGGGCCAGGGTATCCCATGCCCCCAATTTTTGCAGCGCTTCTTTAGCATAAATGCCCGCCGGAACATGTTCCGGATCGCCAACGGCCAGACGCCCACCATTTAACAAACGAGTCCAGTTGGTTTTGCTGTCGATGGTGAAGTCTTTCTGCGCACTGTCTTTCGGTGCGACAACCACCAGGCTGTTACCCAACAGCGTTTCACGCGTGGCGGTATCAACCGACTTTTTGTCTACCGCGTAATCCATCCATTTCTGATCGGCAGAGATAAACAGATCGGCCGGAGCGCCTGCTTCAATCTGGCGCGCCAGCGTGGAAGAAGACGCAAAAGAGGAGACAACATCAACGTTCTTCTCTTTTTTGTATTGCGTCGCAATATCCTGCATCGCGTTAGTCAGTGAAGCCGCTGCGAAAACAGTAATTTTTCCTTCATCCGCCAGCGCATGCCCGGCAACAGTAAGAGAAAGTGTTGCCCCGGCAAACAAGCGTAACCATGTACGTGCCATCTGTAACTCCCTTGCGTTTCGTTATGTAGTCGCAAATATAACGAGTAAACCAGGATTTTCCCAGTGGTTATTGATACCAATTTGAGGTTACACGAAGAAAATATCGGCAGGGAAAGCAGGATCTTGAGAAACGGTAGACAGAGAAAACGGGTTGGAAGGCGTAAAAAATATAAACGCCCGACTGAGCGGGCGTTTGGGGAATCAATGATTCTGTCTGGACTGGTCTTTTTGACCGATACCGGAGAAAATGTTGAACACTTCACCCAGTCCGTAAATCAGACCCAGAATGATGGCCATTACCACAGGTACCATGATTACGGCGAATACCAGACTTTTCAATAACTCTAACATGGTCAACTCCAGATGTAGTCCTTAGCTGTATTCTAACCACATAACGCAGAAAAGCACTCCCCTTTTGTGCGGTCGGCTTTGCTCAGGCACGGTTTTCCGTCACAATACCCTTTTTTGCCAGGAGCTTGTGATGCAGGCCGAAATCCTTCTTACGCTGAAACTTCAGCAAAAACTGTTTGCCGATCCCCGTCGCATTTCTCTGCTTAAGCATATTGCGCTTTCCGGCTCCATCAGTCAGGGCGCGAAGGATGCAGGTATTAGCTACAAAAGCGCCTGGGATGCGATTAACGAAATGAACCAACTCAGCGAGCAAACGCTGGTTGAGCGCGCCACAGGCGGCAAAGGCGGCGGCGGCGCGGTATTAACGCGCTACGGCCAACGCTTAATTCAGTTGTATGATTTGCTGGCGCAGATCCAACAAAAAGCCTTTGATGTTTTGAGCGATGACGATGCGCTACCGCTCAATAGCCTGCTGGCGGCTATCTCTCGATTTTCACTGCAAACCAGCGCCCGTAACCAATGGTTTGGCACAATCACCGCCCGCGACCACGATCAGGTCCAGCAGCATGTCGACGTCCTGCTGGCCGATGGCGAAACGCGCCTGAAAGTGGCGATCACTGCGCAAAGTGGCGAGCGTCTGGGTCTTGAGGAAGGCAAAGAAGTACTGATTCTGCTGAAAGCGCCGTGGGTGGGAATCACTCAGGACGACGCCATCGCTCAGGCCGCCGATAACCAGTTGCAGGGCACGATTAGCCATATTGAACGCGGTGCGGAACAGTGTGAAGTGCTGATGACGTTACCAGACGGCCAGACGCTGTGCGCCACCGTTCCGGCCCAGGACGCCGCAACGCTGCAAGAAGGCGCTAACGTCACCGCCTGGTTTAATGCTGACAGAGTGATTATCGCCACGCTGTGCTGAGTAGATTGACATCAGCCTGAAGAACACGTATCCCTGTTATTAATCGCTGCAAATAATGGGATACAAAATGTCATCGTTGCAAATTTCGCAAGGCACGTTTCGTCTTAGCGACACAAAAACGCTCCAGTTAGATGCGTTGACGTTAAACGCGGGTGATAGCTGGGCGTTTGTTGGCGCTAACGGGAGCGGGAAATCCGCGCTGGCCCGCGCACTGGCGGGAGAGCTGCAGCTTCTGAAAGGCGAGCGCCACTGTCAGTTCACGCGTATTACCCGACTCTCCTTTGAGCAGCTACAAAAGCTAGTCAGCGACGAGTGGCAGCGAAACAACACCGATCTTCTTAGTCCCGGTGAAGACGATACCGGGCGCACCACCGCCGAAATCATCCAGGATGAGGTCAACGATCCCGCCCGCTGCGCTGCGTTGGCGCAGCAGTTTGGCATCTCTTCCCTGCTCAACAGGCGTTTCAAATACCTTTCCACCGGTGAAACACGCAAAACCCTGCTCTGTCAGGCGTTAATGTCCGCGCCGGATTTACTGATCCTTGATGAGCCCTTTGACGGGCTGGACGTGGCGTCACGCCGTCAGTTAGCAGAACTGCTCGCGGAGTTGCATCAGGCCGGCTTTACGCTGGTGCTGGTACTTAACCGCTTTGATGAAATTCCCGAGTTCGTGCAGTTTGCTGGCGTACTTGCCGATTGCACACTGACAGAAACCGGCGCAAAAACCGACCTTCTGCAACAGGCATTAATCGCTCAGCTTGCCCATAGCGAGCGGCTGGAAGGAATTCAGTTACCTGAACCGGACGAGCCTTCGGTGCGCCGTACGTTGTCAGATAACGAGCCGCGAATTGTGCTTAACGATGGCACGGTCTCGTATAACGATCGCCCTATCCTTCACCATTTGAGCTGGCAGGTAAATCCGGGGGAACACTGGCAAATCGTCGGCCCCAACGGAGCGGGAAAATCAACTCTGCTCAGTTTAATCACCGGCGATCACCCCCAGGGCTACAGCAACGACCTGACCCTGTTTGGCCGTCGCCGTGGCAGCGGTGAAACTATCTGGGATATCAAAAAACACATCGGCTACGTCAGCAGCAGTCTGCATCTGGATTACCGGGTGAGTACCACAGTTCGCAACGTTATTCTCTCTGGTTATTTTGATTCAATCGGCATCTATCAGGCCGTTTCCGACAGGCAGCACAAGCTGGTGCAACAGTGGCTGGATATCCTTGGCTTCGATAAACGTACCGCGGATGCGCCATTTCATAGTTTTTCCTGGGGACAGCAGCGGCTGGCACTGATTGTTCGGGCGCTGGTTAAACACCCGACGTTGTTGATCCTTGACGAGCCTTTGCAAGGGTTAGATCCGCTCAATCGCCAACTGATTCGCCGTTTTGTGGATGTGCTAATCGGTGAAGGTGAAACTCAACTGCTGTTCGTCTCTCACCACGCCGAAGATGCCCCAGCCTGCATTACCCATCGACTGGAGTTTGTGCCCGAGAACGACATCTACGCCTATCGACTAACGTCTCTGCGTTAGTTTTCATTGCAGGGCGTTTATCACGCCCTTTTTTTCTGCTTTTTTTCAGACAAACGCTGAAATAGCAACCTAACATAATGATTTAAAATAAAATAACCATTAAAAATGCGTGAAACTTATGGAGTGTAAACGATTCCACTAATTTATTCCATGTCACACTTTTCTCATCTTTGTTATGCTATGGTTATTGCATACCATAGGCTTAACGGAGCGAATTATGAGAGTATTGGTTACAGGTGGTAGCGGTTACATTGGAAGCCACACTTGCGTGCAGTTGTTGAAAAACGGTCACGAGGTGGTGATCCTGGACAATCTCTGCAACAGCAAACGCAGCGTTTTGCCCGTCATTGAGCGTTTAGGTGGCAAGCAGCCGACCTTCGTGGAAGGGGATATCCGTAACGAAGCGCTGATAACCGAAATTCTGCACGATCATGCCATTGACACGGTCATCCATTTTGCGGGTTTAAAAGCCGTTGGAGAATCCGTTGCCAAGCCGTTGGAGTACTATGACAACAACGTCAATGGCACCCTGCGTCTGGTGAATGCAATGCGCGCCGCCAACGTGAAAAACTTCATTTTTAGTTCCTCCGCGACCGTCTATGGCGATCAGCCGCAAATTCCTTACGTTGAAAGCTTCCCCACCGGCACGCCGCAAAGTCCGTACGGCAAAAGCAAGCTGATGGTAGAACAAATCCTGACCGACCTGCAAAAAGCACACCCCGACTGGAGTATCGCCTTACTGCGCTACTTTAACCCGGTTGGTGCTCATCCGTCGGGCGATATGGGGGAAGATCCGCAAGGTATTCCCAACAACCTGATGCCTTACATCGCACAAGTTGCCGTGGGCCGCCGCGAGTCCCTTGCCATATTTGGCAACGACTACCCAACTGAAGATGGCACCGGCGTTCGCGACTACATCCACGTGATGGATCTCGCCGACGGCCACGTCGTCGCGATGGAAAAACTGGCGGGCAAACAGGGTGTGCATATTTACAACCTCGGAGCAGGCATCGGCAGCAGCGTACTGGACGTGGTCAACGCCTTCAGCAAAGCCTGCGGTAAACCCATTAATTACCATTTCGCCCCGCGCCGTGATGGCGATCTTCCAGCTTACTGGGCAGATGCCAGCAAAGCCGATCGCGAGCTTAACTGGCGCGTGACCCGCACACTGGATGAAATGGCACAAGACACCTGGCACTGGCAGTCACGCCACCCGCAAGGATATTCGGATTAAGGACCAATCATGACGCAATTCAATCCTGTCGATCATCCACATCGCCGTTTTAACCCGCTCACCGGGCAGTGGATCCTCGTATCACCGCATCGCGCCAAACGCCCGTGGCAAGGGGCGCAGGAAACCCCGTCTAAGCAGGTACTGCCTGCACATGACCCGGACTGTTTCCTGTGTGCTGGCAATACGCGCGTTACCGGTGATGTAAATCCGGATTACACCGGGACCTATGTTTTTACCAATGATTTTGCGGCGCTGATGTCCGATACCCCGGACGCGCCGGACAGTCACGATCCGTTGATGCGTTGCCAGAGCGCGCGCGGTACCAGCCGCGTAATTTGCTTCTCGCCCGATCACAGCAAAACGCTGCCAGAACTCAGCGTCCCTGCGCTGACAGAAATCGTAAAAACGTGGCAGGAGCAGACCGAAGACTTAGGGAAAACCTATCCCTGGGTGCAGGTATTTGAGAATAAAGGCGCGGCGATGGGGTGCTCGAACCCGCACCCGCACGGTCAAATTTGGGCCAACAGCTTTTTGCCTAACGAAGCTGAACGTGAAAATCGCCTACAGAAAGCATACTTCGCCGAACAGGGCGCGCCGATGCTCGTTGATTACGTCCAGCGTGAACTGGCAGACGGCAGCCGTACGGTCGTTGAAACTGAGCACTGGCTGGCGGTTGTCCCTTACTGGGCCGCGTGGCCGTTCGAAACGCTGCTGCTGCCGAAAGCGCATGTGCTGCGTATTACCGATTTGACCAACGAGCAGCGTGCTGACCTGGCGCTGGCGTTGAAAAAACTGACCAGTCGTTACGACAACCTGTTCCAGTGCTCATTCCCCTACTCCATGGGCTGGCACGGCGCGCCGTTTAACGGTGAAGAAAACGAACACTGGCAGTTGCACGCGCACTTTTACCCGCCGCTGCTGCGTTCCGCGACCGTGCGTAAATTTATGGTCGGTTATGAAATGCTGGCAGAAACCCAGCGAGACCTGACCGCAGAACAAGCGGCTGAGCGACTGCGTGCGGTCAGCGACATCCATTTTCGCGAATCCGGAGTGTAAATAATGAGTCTGAAAGAAAAAACACAATCTCTGTTTACAGAAACGTTTGGCTACCCTGCCACCCATACTATTCAGGCACCGGGTCGTGTAAACCTGATCGGCGAACATACCGATTATAACGACGGCTTCGTTCTGCCCTGCGCCATCGACTATCAAACCGTCATCAGCTGCGCGGCACGCGACGATCGAAAAGTACGCGTCATCGCCGCTGATTACGACAATCAGGTTGATGAGTTCTCTCTCGATGCGCCAATTATCGCCCACGACAGCCAGCAGTGGTCAAACTACGTGCGTGGCGTGGTAAAACATCTGCAAAAGCGCAATAACGCCTTTGGCGGCGCGGATCTGGTGATCAGCGGTAACGTCCCGCAGGGTGCGGGCTTAAGCTCTTCTGCCTCACTGGAAGTCGCTGTTGGTACGGTATTCCAGCAGCTCTATCATCTGCCGCTCGACGGCGCGCAGATTGCCCTGAATGGCCAGGAAGCTGAAAACCAGTTTGTCGGTTGTAACTGCGGCATCATGGATCAGCTGATCTCCGCGCTTGGCAAGAAAGATCATGCGCTGCTGATCGACTGCCGTACGCTGGGCACCAAAGCCGTTTCTATGCCTGAGGGCGTAGCGGTGGTGATCATCAACAGCAACTTTAAACGCACGCTGGTCGGTAGCGAATACAACACCCGTCGCGAACAGTGTGAAACCGGCGCGCGTTTCTTCCAGCAGCCAGCGCTGCGTGATGTCAGCCTTGAAGCGTTTAACGCTGTCGCCCACGAGCTGGATCCGATTGTTGCCAAACGCGTGCGCCACGTCATCACGGAAAATGCGCGTACCGTTGAAGCCGCGCAGGCACTGGAAAAAGGCGACCTGCTGCGCATGGGCCAGCTGATGGCGGAATCTCACGCCTCAATGCGCGATGACTTTGAAATCACGGTGCCGCAAATTGATACGCTGGTAGAGATTGTCAAAGCGACCATCGGTGATAAAGGCGGTGTGCGTATGACCGGCGGCGGCTTCGGCGGCTGCATCGTGGCGCTGATCCCGCAAGATTTGGTTCCTGCCGTACAGCAGGCTGTCGCCGCACAGTACGAGGCAAAAACCGGTATTAAAGAAACATTCTACGTCTGCAAACCTTCACAAGGAGCCGGACAATGTTAAACGAAATCCCCGTGCAGGCTCCGGACGGTCAACCGTTTCGCCTGCTCACCCTGCGCAATGACGCAGGGATGGTAGTCACGCTCATGGACTGGGGCGCGACCCTGCTCTCTGCGCGTATTCCGCTTAGCGATGGTAGCGTGCGCGAAGCATTACTCGGCTGCGCCAGTCCAGAACAATACCCGGAACAGGCTGCATTTCTGGGGGCTTCGATTGGCCGCTACGCGAACCGTATCGCCAACAGCCGCTATACCTTTGCTGGCGAAACCGTTGAATTACTGCCAAGTCAGGGCAATAACCAACTGCACGGCGGACCAGACGGTTTCGACAAACGTCGCTGGCAGATAGTCAATCAGAATGACCGTCAGGTGCTGTTCGCCTTAACGTCTGACGATGGCGATCAGGGCTTCCCAGGCCATCTTTGCGCCACCGCGCAGTATCGCCTGACGGATGATAATCGTATTTCGATAACTTATCGTGCCACGGTCGATAAACCCTGCCCGGTGAATCTGACGAATCACGTCTATTTTAACCTCGACGGCGATAAAACGGATGTGCGCCAGCATAAGCTGCAAATTCTGGCGGACGAGTACTTACCGGTTGACGAAATGGGTATCCCGCATGATGGACTGAAATCCGTCGCCGGTAGCACGTTCGATTTCCGCACCCCTAAAATCATCAGTAGCGAATTTCTGGCCGATGACGATCAGCGCAAGGTGAAAGGCTACGATCACGCCTTCCTGCTTCAGGCACAGGGCAACGCGCGTACGCCGGTCGCTCAGTTGTGGTCACAGGATGAAAAACTGCAAATGGTGGTCTACACCTCGGCCCCGGCATTGCAGTTTTACTCCGGTAACTTCCTCGGTGGTACGCCTTCCCGCGGGCCAGAGGCCTACGAAGACTGGCAAGGCCTGGCGCTGGAAAGTGAATTTCTGCCGGACAGCCCGAACCACCCTGAGTGGCCACAGGCGGATTGCTTCCTGCGTCCGGGTGAAGAGTATGCCAGCGTGACGGAATATCAGTTTATTCCAGCCTGATGTCGTCCTCAATGTAAAATGCCCGGCGATGTAAACCGCCGGGTAATACATCACAGATCGCGATAGGTTCCCAGCCGGAATCCCAACTCCACCACTGCACGTTGCAGTGCAGGCGAAGTCAGTACCTCCAGTTCATCCAGTCGCGGAAAACAATAACTGCTGGCCATCCCTGTTTTGTCGATAAAAGCAGGATGACACATCAGCTCGACAGATTGTTCATCACCCAGTGTTGCCCGTCTTAGCGCTTCAAGAACGAAGCGATCAGAGACATTTTCAGCATAAAAATCATTGATAAAGCGTTCAACTCCGCGTACCCCTTGTACCGGGATATTGTGCTGCCGGATCGCCTGCCAGTCGAGGCGTACTGGTACGCCTTTTTTACGTGCAAAATCTGACACATGCTGCCAGACCTGAGGAATAAAATGGACATGATGATGGCTATCAATATGGGTTGGCTGACGCCCAAAAAGCGAGACAAAGCGGTCAAACTGCTGGTGTAATTCAGCCACAATATCCTCATCCGCCAGTGAGCCCTGTTTTGCTACCTCCCACACCCATTTCCCTAAATGACCTTCTCTCACCAGGGAAGGCATCGCGGACAGTGGCCTGCCATAACTGAGAACAAAATGTAAACCAACACCTAGCAAGGGATAATCAGCGCTGATCTCAGCCGCATGTTCGATACCCCCGGCATTCATCATTGCTGTCGTTGAGGTAACTAAGCCATGGCGATGTGCCGCAATAATGCCGTAATTTACCCCCGGGCTTAGTCCAAAATCATCGGCATTAACAATCAATAATTTCATCATGTCGCTGGTCCTTTGGTTGATTGTCTGGTTGCAGGAATAAGTGAAAAGCATCAGCAAACTGGGGCAAGTACTGTTGATTAGCCAGCAGCATTTCCCGCGCCAAAACTTCAGCGCCCAGGTCTGAATTCACCAATGGATTAAGATTCAACGCCAGCAAAATGTCGTTAAACTGACCGCTCAGGGATGCATGTGAAGCAGCGATTTCAAACGCTTTTATGGTGTGGATCAACCCCAGTACTTTCTCATCAAAATGCGTAATACGCGGGTGCGGTGTAGCGCCATGCTTACCCAGCAAACAGGTCATTTCTACAGCCCAATCCGCTGGGATATTATCAATATGTCCATGATGCGGTACATTAATATAATGTTCAGTTTGCTTATCGTTATAAATAGCATTAATTACTTCGCAAGCCGCATCTGAATAGTAAGCTCCCCCACGGGCTTCAAGTTCCGCAGGTTTAGTATCCAACTGAGGATTTTTATAGATTTCAAATAGCTGTTTTTCCAACTTCTGAACTATCTGTGCGCGAACGTTACCTTTGTAATACTCACCTATTTCTATCGCCAACATCTCTTTATGTTTGAAATAATAGAGAAGATATGAACACGGTAGTAAATTAAGTGAACGCAACAAACCTTCACTAAACGGTAGACTATAAATATTTTTGACTGAACTGCCGCCAATCGTTCCCGAAGCAACCCGTTCCATTACCTCAGCAAAACGTGATTGCCCATTTACCCAAACATCACGAATGAAAACCAAATGATTCAACCCAAACAGATCAAGAGAAACGTCATCTTGTTTGGTTAACGCCAATAGATCTTCTAACAACATCCGCATTCCTATCGGGACATTGCAGACACCAATAAAACGTTTAAAATCGGTATAGCGATATACAGCTTCTGTTACCATTCCTGCAGGGTTGGTAAAGTTAATAATCCAGGCCTGAGGACAAATATTCTGTACATCTTGCACAATATCTAAAATAACAGGTATTGTACGTAGCCCCTTGAATAGCCCACCGGCACCATTGGTCTCTTGCCCCAGATACCCCTGTGACAACGGTATACGCTCATCCTGTTCACGTGCCTTTAGCTGCCCAACTCGAAATTGTGTAGTAACAAAATCCGCATTTTGTAACGCTTCCTGCCGGTTAAGACTTTTATGGATGGTCATCGGCACGCCCGCCTTCGCCACCATACGCTGGCATAACGCGAAAATGATATCGAGTTTGGCTTGACCTTCTTCAACATCCACCAGCCATAACTCGCTGACAGGTAACTCGTGATAGCGCTTAATAAATCCATCGAGCAATTCCGGAGTATAGCTACTGCCTCCCCCAATGGTGACTACTTTTAATTTTTTCATTTCGACTCCTGAAAGCAGTCTCCTGCAATCTGTTGTTATTTACTTAACTCACTAGCGCCTGATACCAAAAGTGCTAATGATTGGTGTTGACCAACTGCCTGCGATAATTACCCGGCGTAAATGATGTCAATTTTTTAAAATTATTAATAAAAATCCCTGGGCTACTGAAACCTGCTTCAAAAGCAATATCCGTCACAGAAAAATTAGTTGTCTCCAACTGCTTCTTACAATAATCAATACGAATATCATTAATTATTTGCCCAGGTGTTTTCTGGTAATAACGATTTGTTGCACGCGTAAGATACGATTGGGTTTTTCCGGAGAGTCTGACCATGTTATTTAATGCCTGATCTGCAAACATTGATTTTTTGTGCATTTCTCTTATCAGTTGAGATAACCAGCCGGGCACGGAATCTGACCGTGGATTGTCTTCATAATGCTGTAGCCGATTGACGATATAAAAAGTAAGTAATTTATTGAATTCATCGCACTCGCTCTGATGTACGCCCAACGTTGATAATGTAGATTCTATGCAGGTCAAAAATGCATTTGACATCGTATAACGTTGTGATGCCACAAAACATGAGGGCAGCATATTCAAATAATGTTCATCAAAATAGCACTTACTGACTCCCATATTTAAAATGCGAGTAACACCGTAATCATAAAAAGTTTGATGATATGACCCCACAGGAATAAACACAAAATCACCACGCTCCATTATAACGTGTTTACCATTAATCTCCTGACAACAACTTCCCGTCAGCACAAGGGTAAACTCATAATAATCATGCTGGTGTAATCCACTAATACTCTCCGTTTTATCAAGGATAAAGAAGTAAAAGTCCTTACCCTTTAAAAACTGATTTTCATGAACAGTGTTAATTTCCATGGTAGTTCCTCATTAAAACTTCAAAGCATTAGCGATATCTTCCTCGCTCTCTTCCTCATCAATAACGTTTTGCGCTTTATTAGCAATAACAACAAATGGCAGATAAATTATCGTTGCCATGGCAAGATTCACTAATGCCATAATCAAAGCGGCAACACTACCATTTGAATTGAAAAATGCTCCCAGTCCAGGCGGCATCGTCCACGGTGCAAAGTTTGTGGATGGAGGGATAATACCTAATGAATACACCAGCAGGGTGATTCCCGCCAGGATTGGCTGAATAAGCACAAAGGGGATCATCAACACTGGATTCATAATGATTGGCAAGCCAAACAAAATAGGCTCGTTAATATTAAAGAGTCCCGACGGCAGCGCCATTTTGGCCACCTGACGATAATCCGCACGGCGCGAGGCAATAAAAATGGCAACAATCAGACCAAGCGTCGCTCCCGTTCCCCCAAGGTAAACATACGATTCCAGCATTGGGCCTGTCCAAAAGTGGAAGCTTTTACCCGCGGCCAGTGCTGCATCGACAGAACCAAAATGGGTGTAGGTCTCCATGTTTTCCATTCCCCACGGGCCGAGGATACCGCTATTCAGCGCAGTTAGCGCCAGGCCTCCGTGCACGCCGAAAAACCAGAGTAATGAATTAAATATGACATATGCCCATCCCACAATACTGCCAAGTGACGCCAGTGGAGTGGAGATCGAATTAATAATCACCTGGTGGAAATGGGTACCCGCCAGAGAAAGCCCCCATGACATGAGCCCCATAATTAAAAGAATGATGAAACCGGGGAGCAAAGCAGTAAATGAACGAGAGACTGACTCCGGTACGCTATCGGGTAGCTTGATAACCCATTGACGGCGGATAATAAAAGCAAACATCTCAGCAACGACCAGACCTATTACAATCCCTGAGATAATATTCGCGCCGCCAAGCCAGTTTGCGCCAATGGCACTCGCCTGCTCTACGGTAAATGGTGTTACGGTCATAAAAGACGCGATTGATAATAAGCCAGCGGCCAGAGCATCGACTTTACGCTCTTCAGCAAGTGCCATACCAATAAAAAATGGTGTCATTAATGACATTATCCCCAGCGTGCCGTTATAAACGCTGCCACCAATGACTTTTAATTGTTCCAGAGAAGCAATTGTTCCTCCATCCAGCCGCACCCCCATTGACCAGAAGAATGATCCTTCACCAAAATTAAGTAGCACATTGTTAATAAGAACAAACATTGCCCCAACCAGCGTTAAAGGCATTAACCTGATAAAGCCATTTTTAATGGCATTGACATGTACCTGTTTTCCCAGTTTTACGGCAACAGGTAAGATCACCCTTTCCAGAGAGCTTATTGCACCTGACATGATAAATATCCTCAAATATGAAATCTGATAAGGAAATGAATTATTGTGAAATTCTTTGACGGAAAATTAATCGTTCGAACATTTACTCAGAAATTATGAATAGCATACTTGAAGACATTCAAAGGCAGTAATGAGTAAGGTACTTGAATTCCGTTTGATTGACTTTTTGGTATGAGGATTTTCACATTTTGAACAATTTTCAGGCTCTGCATTCACTGAAAATCTCGCCCCTTTTCTCTCAGGTGCTCAGTCACTTACCTTGCTCTCCCTACACAACCTCTCATTTACATGTTTCTTACATTAATGACTAATTTTCGCTATTGTATAAGGATAAGCATTGCCGCTGACGGATTACGGCAATATAATGAGAATTATTATCATTCGATATGATTTATAGGAGTGAATGTATGGCTGTAACTAAGCTGGTTCTGGTACGTCACGGTGAAAGTCAGTGGAACAACGAAAACCGTTTTACCGGTTGGTATGATGTTGATCTGTCCGAGAAAGGCGTGGGCGAAGCAAAAGCGGCAGGAAAACTGCTGAAAGAGGAAGGCTACAGCTTCGATTTTGCTTATACCTCTGTGCTGAAACGTGCCATCCACACCCTGTGGAACGTACTGGACGAACTGGATCAGGCCTGGCTGCCGGTTGAGAAATCCTGGAAACTGAACGAACGCCATTACGGTGCGCTGCAGGGTTTGAACAAAGCAGAAACCGCGGAAAAATACGGTGATGAGCAGGTTAAGCAGTGGCGTCGCGGCTTTGCGGTTACCCCGCCGGAACTGACCAAAGACGACGAACGTTACCCGGGTCACGATCCGCGTTATGCGAAGCTGACCGACAAAGAGTTACCGGTTACCGAAAGCCTGGCGCTGACCATCGATCGCGTTATCCCTTACTGGAATGAAACCATTCTGCCGCGCATGAAAAGCGGTGAGCGCGTAATTATCGCCGCTCACGGTAACTCTCTGCGTGCGCTGGTTAAATACCTGGATAACATGGGCGAAGATGAGATCCTTGAACTGAACATCCCGACCGGCGTACCGCTGGTGTATGAGTTCGACGAAAACTTCAAGCCGATCAAACACTACTATCTGGGTAACGCTGACGAGATCGCAGCAAAAGCGGCGGCCGTTGCGAACCAGGGTAAAGCGAAGTAATTTTCGCGGTAAGTTAAAGAAAAAGCGTGGATTTCTCCACGCTTTTTTTATTTCGACACGACCAGAAAATGTAGGCCAAATAAGGCATCGCCGCCATCCGGCAGTCTGCACCGGAATGCCTGATAGCACTACTCTTCTCAGGCCCAGGGGACTTGGTTAACCGCGACGCGCTTTTACCGCATCCGCCAGTTGACGCAACACCGCATCGGTATCTTCCCAGCCAATGCAGGCGTCGGTGATACTCTTACCGTAGGTCAGCGGCTCACCGCTATCTGGATTCTGATTACCTTCCACCAAATGGCTTTCGATCATCACGCCAATAATTGCTTTTTCGCCACCGGCGACTTGTCCGCAAACATCCTTCGCAACATCCATCTGCTTTTTGAACTGCTTGCTGGAGTTGGCATGGCTGAAGTCGATCATCACTTGCGCAGAGAGTCCTGCTTTGACCAGGCCTTCTTTCACGTCCGCAACGTGCTGAGCGCTGTAGTTCGGCTCTTTGCCACCGCGCAGAATGATATGGCAATCGCCATTACCACTGGTATTCACGATCGCTGAATGACCCCATTTGGTGACAGACAGGAAGCAGTGCGGTGCCCCTGCAGCGTTGATTGCATCAATCGCCACTTTGATGGTGCCATCGGTTCCGTTTTTAAAACCAACCGGGCAGGACAGACCCGATGCCAGCTCGCGGTGCACCTGAGATTCTGTTGTACGTGCCCCAATCGCGCCCCAGCTCATCAGATCGGCGAGATATTGTGGGGTGATCATATCGAGGAATTCACCCGCAGTCGGCAATCCGCTGTCGTTGATATCCAGCAGCAGTTTACGCGCAATACGCAGCCCATCATTGATCTGGAAGCTGTTGTCCATGTGCGGGTCGTTGATAAGCCCTTTCCAGCCAACGGTGGTACGCGGTTTTTCAAAATAGACGCGCATGACGATTTCAAGCTCACCTTTTAACGCTTCGCGCAGCGCCAGCAGACGAGTGGCATACTCTTTGGCAGCTGCCGGATCATGAATAGAGCACGGCCCAATCACCACCAGAAGGCGATCGTCGCTCCCTTTCAGAATTTTATGAATCGCCTTACGGGCATGAGCCACCGTATTGGCGGCATTTTCAGTAGCGGGGAATTTTTCCAGCAGTGCGACTGGTGGTAATAACTCGTTGATCTCTTTAATGCGTAAATCGTCGTTCTGATAATTCATGATTATTCCAGCGTTGCCATACTTATATAAATGAATGCAATCCCTCCAATCTATATCTTCAGTCATAAAGTGTAAACGGGGTTTTACACTTTGGACGGATTAATCCTGGAATTGGCCAAAAAAACGCAATAAAGTAGCGAAAAACGAGATCCAAACTACAATTTCTAACTGTAACAGCTTTAATTTTCATAGATTTCAAGATTCTATGCTGGTTTTAATTTCCATAGCAAAACGATTAACCACATATTGATGATGTAACTGGCACATGCACTGTTGGAAGACGTTATCCGACATATCGACCTTAACAGGAGCATAATATGCATATGACAAAGCTGGCTTCACTCTTCCTTACCGCTACACTCAGCCTCGCCAGCGGCGCGGCACTGGCTGCTGAAAGCAACGCGCAGTCCAATAACGGTCAGGCAAATTCCTCGGCTGATGCAGGACAAGTCGCCCCAGACGCCCGCGAAAACGTGGCGCCAAATAATGTCGACAACAGTAACGTGAATTCAGGTGGCACAATGCTGCACCCGGACGGTTCATCAATGAACCATGAAGGGATGACCAAAGATGAGATGCACAAAAACACGATGTGTAAGGACGGTCGCTGCCCTGATGTGAATAAGAAGGTTGAGACCGGAAACGGCATCAACAATGATGTTGATACAAAAACTGATGGCACCACGCAGTAACGCTGAAATTAAAGCTAATAACGGGAGAGCAATAGCTCTCCTTTTTAATTTTATCATCCCAAAAACGGTATGATGGCATACAGTAAAGATTAGAATAACAAAGGGATGGCATAATGGCGCACGCACATACTCATACTTCCTCTGAGCAACCCAAGGACAATAATGCCCGCCGACTGATGTTCGCATTCTGCATTACAGCCGGATTTATGTTGGTTGAAGTGGTGGGTGGCATACTTTCTGGTTCACTGGCCTTGCTGGCCGACGCCGGGCACATGCTCACGGATGCTGCGGCGCTGCTTTTCGCGCTGCTGGCCGTCCGGTTTTCCCGTCGCCCGCCCACAATACGACACACCTTCGGCTGGCTGAGGCTCACGACGCTGGCCGCATTTGTTAATGCCATCGCATTGGTCGTTATCACCATTTTAATCGTCTGGGAGGCGATTGAGCGCTTCCAGACACCTCGCCCCGTGGCTGGCGGCATGATGATGGTTATTGCTGTCGCGGGTCTACTGGCCAACGTGCTCGCTTTTTGGGTTTTACATCGCGGCAGTGAAGAGAAAAATCTGAACGTCCGCGCCGCGGCGCTGCATGTGATGGGCGATTTACTCGGCTCTGTCGGGGCAATCATCGCTGCGCTGATTATTATCTGGACGGGCTGGACGCCCGCGGACCCAATTCTCTCGATTCTGGTTTCCGTACTGGTGCTGCGTAGCGCCTGGCGATTGCTAAAAGATAGCGTTAATGAATTACTGGAAGGTGCCCCGCTGACGCTGGATATCGCCGCACTACAGCGCCATCTCAGCCGGGATATCCCTGAAGTCCGCAACGTTCACCATGTCCATGTCTGGATGGTGGGCGAAAAACCGGTAATGACGCTGCATGTTCAGGTGATCCCGCCACACGATCACGATGCGTTGCTGGAGCGTATTCAGCATTTCCTTATCCATCACTACCAGATTGAACACGCCACAATCCAGATGGAGTATCAGCCGTGCAATGGGCCGGACTGTCACCTGTATCAGGGCGTGTCCGGCCATTCACATCATCACCATTAATGAGAAAGCGCGTGGGAACCCCGCTCACGCGCGCTGTTAATCCACATCCTGCTACCGTTCAGGGCGATAACCGTCAGGATCATATATTCCAGCGACATGGCATATACGCCTTGCAGGGCAAAGATCACCACGCTAATGACGTTAATGATCACCCACAGCAGCCAGTTTTCAACGTATTTGCGCGTCATCAGGATCATCGCTGCAATCGACAGCACCATCATGCAGGAGTCCCAGAACGGGAATGCATCGGGTTGTAGTTCAGGCACAACAACCTGTAATCCCAATGCCTGCATAATATTCACCGCAATGCCTGTCAGGAACGCAAAGACCGGATCGATATAGATCGACATCAGGCCGATCGCCACCACGCAAGCCGCCAGCCAGCCGATCGCTTTTGGAAGCGGTAGCCAGCGAATTTTCAGTTCCGCTTCATGCTGGTTGGTTTGCCGGGACCAGGCATACCAGCCGTAGATATTTGCGGCAAAGAAGAAAACTTGCAGCAACAAGCTGGCATAGAGCTGGATCTGAAAGAAGATAATTGCAAACAGCGTGACGTTTATCAGACCGAAGAAGTAATTGCTGATTTTCTCAAGGCTCGCCAGGCCAATACACAGCAACCCGGCGATCGTTCCCACGGCTTCGATCCACGACAAATCGTAACCACCCGCGCCAATCGGAATATGTACCAGAATGTTCTGCGTGCTAAAAAAGTCCATCTTTTCCCCCAGAGCAAAAATAAATAATTACGCTCGAAGTGTAGCCGCAAATTCCAACATACGGTTTAACGGCAACAGCGCCCCTTCTCTCAGCGAGTCCTCAACATGTATCTCATGAGCCGCGCCGCCATGTTCCAGGCCCTCAGCAATCGCCTTCAGGCCATTCATCGCCATCCACGGACAATGCGCACAGCTGCGACAGGTTGCCCCCTCGCCAGCCGTCGGAGCTTCAAGCAGCTCTTTATCCGGAACGGCCTGCTGCATTTTGTAAAAAATGCCCCGGTCAGTCGCCACAATCAACTGCTTATGCGGTAACGATTTAGCCGCGTTGATGAGCTGGCTGGTTGAGCCAACCGCATCTGCCATATCAACGATAGACTGAGGGGACTCCGGGTGCACCAGCACCGCGGCATCAGGGTAAAGCCCTTTCATGCGTGTTAAAGCCTGGGTTTTAAACTCGTCGTGGACGATACAGGCCCCCTGCCAACAGAGCACGTCTGCGCCGGTCTGTTTTTGCACGTAGTTGCCCAAATGTCTGTCCGGAGCCCAGATGATTTTTTCACCTAAACTATCAAGATGTTCAATAAGTTCAACCGCGATACTGGAAGTCACGACCCAGTCCGCACGTGCTTTAACGGCAGCAGAGGTATTGGCGTAAACCACCACGGTACGATCCGGATGCGCGTCGCAAAATGCGCTGAACGCGTCAATCGGACAGCCCAGATCTAATGAACATTCCGCCTGTAAGGTCGGCATCAGGATGGTCTTTTCCGGGCTGAGAATTTTGGCAGTTTCTCCCATAAACCTCACGCCCGCAACCAGCAGCGTAGAGGCAGTATGCTTTGCACCGAACCGCGCCATCTCCAGAGAATCAGAAATACAGCCCCCGGTTTCTTCCGCTAACTGCTGAATTTCAGGATCGGTGTAATAATGCGCGACCATAACGGCATCACGCTCTTTCAGCAGGCGCTTAATTTTTTCACGATAAAATTGCTTTTCATCCACACTTAGCGGTACTGGCTTCGGCGGAAACGGATAAATTGCTGCTTCTGGATCAAACATCACGCTCATCTTGCTTTCTCGTTTCACTGGCTTAACGAAATAACCGATTAAAAGCGTGACGCACGCCATATTCGGTTTGATTTGTTTTGTATGCTAAACAAGATAGCGGATTGGCGCAGAAAAGTCACAATAATTGCGTGTGATGAATGCCGGATGGCGTCTGACGTCTTATCCGGCCAACGCGAGTAGTGTCGTCTGTAGACTGATAAGCAAAGGACATCAGGCAATCTTATAAATCGCAGATAGCAAAAAGGCGCCTTTAGGGCACCTTTTTACACTGGTGGGGCGTGCAGGATGACTCGCTTCGCTTGCCCTTCGGGCCGTCGCCGTGAACGGCTCCGTTGTCTCACTGCGTTCGACCCGAACCTGCTGCAGGTTCGAATCTTATAAATCGCAGATAGCAAAAAGGCGCCTTTAGGGCGCCTTTTTACACTGGTGGGGCGTGCAGGATTCGAACCTGCGACCAATTGATTAAAAGTCAACTGCTCTACCAACTGAGCTAACGCCCCCGTATGGGGTTTACTGCTTCAATTATTCAGGATGGTGGGTCGTGCAGGATTCGAACCTGCGACCAATTGATTAAAAGTCAACTGCTCTACCAACTGAGCTAACGACCCGCTCGGATGTCACCTGAAAAATTCTTTACTCGACACCAATATAACAATTGATATGGCGGCGTGCAGGATGACTCGACTTCGTCTCGCCCTAACGGGCCGTTGCTAAAGCAACGTTATCCTTCACGTTTAACACCTGAGTACAATGTTAAAGTTGGTGGGGCGTGCAGGATTCGAACCTGCGACCAATTGATTAAAAGTCAACTGCTCTACCAACTGAGCTAACGCCCCGAGTGGTGGGTGATGACGGGATCGAACCGCCGACCCCCTCCTTGTAAGGGAGGTGCTCTCCCAGCTGAGCTAATCACCCGATACTACGCTGGATACTGCATTAAGTGGTGGGGCGTGCAGGATTCGAACCTGCGACCAATTGATTAAAAGTCAACTGCTCTACCAACTGAGCTAACGCCCCACTTTTTTCGCCGCTTTCGGGCTGTTTGATATCCCTTGGCAACGGCGGCATATATTACTGATTTCAGATTTTAGCGCAACAAAAATTTCGATGTAAATAACTCAACTGCTTAGGAATCACACGACACGACCAGAAATAACACGATTTCTGGTCGCATGGTGGTCATTACATCGCGCCAAGGCGTTTTTGCGCTTGTTTCGCGCCATCAGTGCCAGGATATTTAGTGATAACCTGCTGATAAACCGCTTTAGCTTTTGCTGTGTCACCTTTGTCCTGCATGATGACGCCGACTTTATACATCGCGTCTGCAGCCTTAGGTGATTTGGGGAAGTTTTTAACTACCGAAGCAAAATAGAACGCAGCATCATCTTTTTTACCCTTGTTGTAATTCAACTGACCCAGCCAGTAATTCGCATTGGGCAGGTAAGTAGAGTCCGGGTACTTTTTGATGAAGTTCTGGAATGCTTCAATCGCGTCATCCTGGCGGGATTTATCCTGCACCAGAGCAATCGCTGCATTGTAATCGGTATTCGCATCGCCAGTTTGCACGGGAGCCCCTGACGTTGCTGCAACTCCCGCATCAGGTGCAGGGGTTGCCGCCCCACTCTGATCGCCACCTGTAGACTGTGCCGCAGGCGCACTACCGCTGCCAAGATTATTCATCTGCAGCAATATCTGCTTCTGTCGCTCAACAACCTGATTCAGCTGATATTGATTTTCCTGAATTTGACCACGCAGGGAATCGATATCGGACTGATTATCGGAGAGTTGTTGCTGGAGTTGGGTTAAAAGCTGACTGTGAGCGTTAGAAATACGCTCGAGTTGAGTGACACGGTCTTCGACCGAGCCTGAGCCGACACTACTGATTGGCGCCTGTGCAAAAGCGGCCCAGGGGGCCGCTATGCCAACCAGTAACGACAGACTCAACAGGTGATGTCTGAAGTTACTGCTCATGCAATTCTCTTAGTAAACCAGTACGGCGCGACGGTTTTTGGCGTAAGCCGCTTCGTCATGACCCAGTACTGCAGGTTTTTCTTTACCGTAAGAAACGATGGAGATCTGGTCAGCAGAAACGCCTTTACCCTGCAGGTACATCTTAACGGCGTTCGCACGACGCTCACCCAGGGAGATGTTGTACTCAGGAGTACCACGTTCGTCCGCATGACCTTCTACGGTGACTTTGTAAGACGGGTTGCTACGCAGGAAGTTAGCGTGAGCATCCAGCATTGCAGCGAAGTCAGAACGGATATCGTACTTGTCCAGATCGAAGTAAACGATGTTGTTCTGCTGCAGCTGTTGCATCTGAAGACGCGCTTGCTCTTCAGAAGACATGTTGCCGCTGCCGTTTGCATCCATACCAGTGCCGGCACCCAGCATGCCTTCGCTGCCGTCATTGCTGGCGTTCTTGTTAGAAGAACACGCTGCAATAGCCATAACAGGCAGAGCAATCATCAGCCCTTTCAGCACTTTGTTCAGTTGCATTTCAATGATTCCTTTATTAATCAATTATTTATTATCACAGATACGGCGACCAGGCAGGGAATTTAACCTGACCATCAGTTGCCGGAAGACGCGCTTTGAAACGCCCATCTGTAGAAACCAAATTCAGCACGGATCCCATCCCCTGAGAAGAGCTGTAGATTACCATAGTGCCGTTAGGTGCCAGACTTGGCGTTTCATCCAGGAACGTTGACGACAGGACTTGTACGCCACCCGCTACCAGATCTTGTTTGGCAATGTGCTGCTGACCATTGGCTGAGCTTACCATTACCATAAACTTACCGTCGCTGCTCACATCCGCATCCTGGTTTTGCGAACCTTCCCAGGTAATACGCTGCGGAGCACCGCCGTTGACGTTAACTTTATATACCTGCGGACGACCGGCCTGGTCAGAGGTAAAGGCCAGGTTTTGGCTGTCCGGGAACCAGGTAGGTTCCGTGTTGTTGCTGCGACCATCCGTCACCTGACGGATCTGACCGGAACCAATGTCCATGACATACAGGTTCAGGCTACCGGTTTTAGACAGGGCAAACGCCAGTTTGCTGCCATCCGGAGAAAACGCAGGTGCACCGTTGTGACGTGGGAACGACGCTACCTGACGAACCGCGCCATTAGACAACGTCTGAATAACCAGCGCAGAACGACCGCTTTCGAAAGTGACGTATGCCAGCTTTGAACCGTCCGGAGACCATGCCGGAGACATCAGCGGCTGCGGAGAACGGTGTACCACGAACTGGTTGTAGCCATCGTAGTCGGATACACGTAATTCGTACGGGAACTGGCCGCCGTTCGTCTGAACAACATAAGCGATACGGGTACGGAATGCACCTTTAATACCGGTCAGTTTTTCAAACACTTCGTCACTTGCAGTATGGCCCGCGTAACGCAACCACTGCTTGTTCACTTTATAGGTGTTCTGTGCCAGTACGGTACCCGGTGCGCCACCGGTATCTACCAGTTGATAAGCAACGCTGTAGGAACCATCCGGATTAGGCGTAACCTGACCTACTACCACGGCATCAATACCCAGCGCAGACCATGCGGCAGGTTGAACTTCCTGTGCGGTACCCGGCTGCTGCGGCAGGCGAGAACGGTCTAACGGATTAAATTTACCGCTGTTACGCAGGTCAGCACCTACGATACCACCGATATCTTCAGGTGCAGCACCCGGCCCTGCCCACTGGAAGGGGACAACACCAATCGGGCGTGCCGAGTCCACCCCCTGGGTGATCTCGATACGTACTTCTGCGTGCAGCACCGCTGCCCACAGCATCAGAAAACCAAATGCTACTCGTAATGCCTGCTTCATCATATCTCCCTTATCTGGACGGAAAGCCCACGATAATTTAGCAGAATGTTAACAAACTCAAATACACAAAACTACCAGAACGCTGTCTCAACCTTAGACCGTTTCCCCTGAATTCTCAGGGACGTTATTACAGTTTAAAGTCCAGCTTGGCATCTTTTACTTTTTCATAAACAGCCTGGCTAGGCGGTTTAGGAATTCTGGCTGTTTTCGCAGCCGTCAGCGCAGCCTGGCACAATGCCGGATCTCCGCCCTCTTCGGTCACATCCAGTAACAGACCATCGGGTGCTAACTTGATATGTAATACGCAAGATTTACCCGCATACAAATCGGCACCATACAGACGGCTCTGGATCGCATTACGAATTTGAGATGCGTAAGCACTGATATCAGCGCCAGATGCACCGCCATTTGCACCACTTGTACCACTATCTTTCGCCGGTTGACCGTTTCCTTTCGCTCCACCACCCGATTTCGGTGCATTCTTACCGGAGCTTAAGTCGCCTAACAAGTCGTCAACGCCAGAGGCTGCAGCTGCTTTTTCGGCCGCAGCCTTTTTCGCAGCCGCCGCTTTATCTGCCGCAGCTTTCTTATCGGCAGCGGCTTTCTCGGCTGCAGCTTTTTTATCTGCTGCTGCTTTTTCCGCTGCGGCTTTCTTATCAGCCGCAGCCTTTTCAGCAGCGGCAGCTTTCGCGGCAGCGGCTTTTTCTGCTTTCTCTGCAGCAGCTTTCTCGGCTGCTGCTTGCTTAGCGGCTTCAGCCTGAGCTTTCTTCGCAGCGTCTGCGGCAGCCTTAGCAGCTTGTGCTTCGGCAATTTTCTTCGCATCAGCGGCGGCTTTAGCGGCTTCAGCCTCTGCTTTTTTCTGTGCGTCCGCAGCGGCTTTCTTCGCGGCATCTGCCGCTTGTTTCGCCTGAGCATCTGCTTTGGCCTTCGCGTCTGCAGCAGCCTTCGCCGCAGCTTCTTCAGCCTGTTTCTGTTGCTCTTGCGCTTTCGCGGCGGCGGCTTCGGCCTGTTTCTGCTGTTCCGCCTGTTCGCGCACTTTTTCCTGCGCGGCTAAACGTTCTTTTTCAAGTTGCTTCAGTCGCTCTTGCTCGGCCGCCTGCTTCTCGCGAAGCTCTTCAGCTTGCTGCTGCGCCTGTTTTTCACGCTGCTCTTCTGCACGTTTAGCACTTGCCTGCTGTTGCTGCTGCCTGTCGTACTGTTGCACAACGGCGCCAGGATCGACCATAACGGCGTCGATGGACGAACCGCCACCGCCGCCGGCTGAAGCATCAATGTGCTCATCGAACGAACTCCAGATCAGCGCTGCAAATAAAATGACATGCAGCACCGCTGAAATAATTATCGCCCTTTTGAGCTTGTCGTTTTGTTCGGTTGCCTTTGACACTCTCGGTTCCCAAAAAACTGTTCGCCTGTTACGCGCTATCTTTCAAGCCAGCAAAACGCAGTCATCAGATTGGCTGCGTCATCAAGCCAACCGATTTTACGCCTGCACTGTGTAACAAGTTCAGCGCTTTAATTATTTCATCATAAGGCACGTCTTTCGCACCACCGATTAAAAAGACCGTTTTCGGATTGGTCTGCAGGCGACTTTTCGCTTCCGCGATAACCTGCTCCGGCGGCAGTTGATCCATACGATCTTTCTCAACGACCACGCTGTATTGCCCTATCCCGGAAACTTCAATAATGACCGGCGGTTCGTCGTTACTGCTGACAGCTTGCGATTCGGTCGCATCCGGCAGGTCAACTTCCACACTCTGCGTAATAATCGGCGCGGTTGCCATAAAGATCAGCAACAGCACCAGTAGTACATCGAGCAGCGGTACAATATTGATTTCGGACTTGAGTTCGCGACGACCTCGTCCACGCGTTCTGGCCATGGCTTACCCCTTGTTGCTCTCGCTAACGGTAAACGCCTGGCGGTGCAGAATCGCGGTGAACTCTTCCATAAAGTTGTCGTAATTCAGTTCCAGCTTGTTCACGCGCTGATTCAGTCGGTTGTAAGCCATAACCGCCGGGATTGCCGCAAACAGACCGATAGCCGTTGCAATCAACGCTTCCGCGATACCCGGTGCGACCATTTGCAGCGTTGCCTGTTTTACCGCGCCTAACGCGATAAATGCGTGCATGATCCCCCAAACGGTACCGAACAGACCGATATACGGGCTGATGGAGCCGACGGTGCCAAGGAATGGAATATGCGTTTCCAGCGTTTCCAGTTCACGGTTCATCGAGATACGCATCGCACGGGATGCCCCCTCAACGACCGCTTCCGGCGCATGACTATTCGCCCGATGCAGACGCGCAAACTCTTTGAATCCGCTGTAGAAAATTTGTTCCGAACCCACCAGATTATCACGACGCCCCTGGCTTTCCTGATACAGGCGCGACAATTCAATGCCGGACCAGAACTTGTCTTCAAATGCTTCAGCTTCACGTGAAGCCGCATTAAGAATACGGGTCCGCTGGATAATAATGGCCCAGGATGCGATTGAGAAACCAATCAAAATCAACATGATAAGTTTAACCAGAAGGCTTGCCTTCAGGAACAAATCAAGGATATTCATGTCAGTCACTGCTTAAACTCCGCGACAATAGACTTGGGAAGCGCACGAGGCTTCATTTTGAGTGGATCAACGCAAACAATCAGAACTTCGGCTTCATTCAGCACGGTGTTCTCTGCGTTGACAATGCGTTGCGTGAAAACCAATGAGGTGCCACGCATTGACGTAATTTCGGTTTGGACTTCGAGCATATCGTCGAGCCGGGCAGGCGCAAAATACTCCAGCGTCATCTTGCGCACCACAAAGGCTACACGTTCGGCCAACAGGACCTGCTGACTGAAGTGATGATGACGCAGCATTTCTGTGCGTGCTCTTTCGTAAAAAGCGACGTAGCTGGCGTGGTATACCACCCCACCGGCATCGGTGTCTTCATAGTAGACACGAACCGGCCATCGAAACATATACTTGTTCATTCTTACTGCCTCTTTGTTGGCTTCGCCCACTCACACCGGTCGCTTAACTTTGTAGGCGCCTGGTGACTCGCGTTCTTGCCGCCGCGATGCTTCAAGAATGTCGTTGTATATCGCGCTGTATTCACTTTACATCCCGGTAATGCAATTAAGTTGCGTCCTGATGGTCCAGTGTCGCCACCGCACACAACTCCAGGGCACAACCTTAGGTTAATGCTTTCAAACTTCGCTACTATACGCGCGGGAATGGTGCTTTGGAATGGGGGAAAGTAAACGGAGAGTAAAAATTTATGGGCTTATGCAAGCCCATAAATATTTAAGGATGTTTCTTATTCAAAAGAAGAAGAAAATCAGACCAACAACCAGGACGATATCCGCGATTAGCGGGCAGAAAATGCCCTGCCAGTGTACGGCGCGAGGACGAAAACCAACGCCGTGAATGATGCCTGCGCAGACCGCCCACATCAGCAGGAGACCATGCCAGATTTCCAGCTCACTGGTTTTGGCCGCGAAACGTGACGGATCCCAGAATATGCAGCCAGCCAACACGATTGCCAGCACAAAGGAAAGCGCCCGCAAGGGGCGCTTATCCATCGCGTTATACTGCATCGCGATAATGTTGGTCATCAGCTATCTTCTTGTCCGGCTTTGCCTGATTCAACGTGCTCAAGCGCCAGCGCTGTGATTATCCCAAATGCACAGGCAAGAAGCGTTCCCAAAATCCATGCGAAATACCACATTTTAAGCTCCTTACTTAGTACAGAGAGTGGGTGTTGCTTTCAATATCTTCTTTGGTGATGCGACCGAACATCTTCCAGTAACACCAGCCGGTGTACAGCAGAATGATCGGAACGAACACACAAGCTACATACGTCATCAGATTCAGCGTCAGCTGGCTGGACGTTGCATCCCACATGGTCAGACTTGCGTTCATCATGGTGCTGGATGGCATCACAAACGGGAACATTGCGATACCAGCCGTCAGGATGATGCAGGCTAACGTCAGTGAAGAGAAGACGAACGCCCATGCCCCTTTCTCCATACGAGAAGTCAGGATGGTCAACAGCGGCAGAACCACGCCCAGTGCAGGAACCAGCCACAGGATAGGTGCATTGTTAAAGTTCACCATCCATGCGCCAGCCACGCGAGCCACTTCTTTGGTCAGCGGGTTAGAGGCGGCATGATGATCCAGTGCTGAGGTCACAACATAACCGTCAATACCGTAAATCACCCACACACCAGCCAGCGCGAAGCAGACCATAGTGACCAGTGCCGCAACCTGCGACGTTGCACGCGCACGCAGATGCAGTTCACCTACCGTACGCATCTGCAGATAGGTCGCGCCCTGGGTGATGATCATCCCAACACTCACGACACCCGCCAGCAGACCAAACGGATTCAGCAACTGGAAGAAGTTACCGGTGTAGTACAAACGCATGTAGTCGTCTACGTGGAACGGAACCCCTTGCAGCAGGTTGCCGAACGCCACGCCAATAACCAGCGGTGGAACGAAGCTACCAATGAAGATGCCCCAGTCCCACATGTTGCGCCAGCGCATGTCTTCAATCTTGGAGCGGTAATCAAAACCGACCGGACGGAAGAACAAAGACGCCAGTACCAGGATCATCGCCACATAGAAACCGGAGAACGCAGCGGCATACACCATCGGCCAAGCAGCGAACAGTGCGCCACCCGCGGTGATGAGCCAAACCTGGTTACCGTCCCAGTGCGGGGCGATGGAGTTAATCATAATTCGACGCTCGGTATCATTACGACCGAGGAAACGGGTGAGCATGCCCACCCCCATGTCGAAGCCATCAGTGACCGCGAAACCAATCAGCAGAATGCCAACCAGCAGCCACCAGATAAAACGCAATACTTCATAATCGATCATTTGACGACTCCTGTCTTAGCGTGCCGGCTGAGAAGTCACAGTGGACTGCTCGTAGTGATAACGACCGGTTTTCAGGCTACTCGGCCCAAGGCGTGCGAACTTGAACATCAGATACAGTTCAGCCACCAGGAACAGGGTATACAGGCCGCAAATCAACAGCATCGAGAAGATGAGGTCGCCAGCGGTCAGCGAAGAGTTCGCTACGGCTGTTGGTAACACTTCACCAATCGCCCACGGTTGGCGGCCGTACTCTGCAACAAACCAACCGGATTCAATGGCAATCCACGGCAGAGGAATCGCATACAGCGCGGTGCGCAGCAGCCATTTTTTCTCACCGATACGGTTACGAATCACGGTCCAGAAGGACACTGCGATGATTGCCAGCATCAGAATGCCGCACGCCACCATAATACGGAAAGCGAAGTACAGCGGCGCAACGCGAGGAATAGAATCTTTCGTTGCCTGCTGAATTTGCGCTTCGGTCGCGTCGGTGACGTTATCTGTATAGCGTTTCAGCAGCAGACCATAACCCAGGTCTTTCTTCATGCTGTTGAACTGGTCGCGAACGGCCTGATCGGTAGTACCCGCACGCAGTTCTTCCAGCAGTTGATACGCTTTCATCCCGTTACGGATGCGCTCTTCGTGCTGCACCATCAGGTCTTTCAGACCAATGACCGGTGTATCAACAGAGCGGGTGGCAATGATGCCCAGCGCATAAGGAATTTGAATCGCAAAATGGTTTTCCTGCGCATCCTGGTCCGGAATACCGAACAGGGTAAAGGAAGCCGGTGCAGGCTGCGTTTCCCATTCCGCTTCAATAGCAGCGAGTTTGGTTTTCTGCACGTCGCCCATTTCGTAACCGGATTCATCACCCAGAACGATAACAGACAGAATAGCAGCCATACCAAAGCTGGCGGCGATTGCAAAAGAACGTTTAGCAAACGCGAAGTCACGACCGCGCAGCATATAGTAGGAGCTGATCCCCAGAACGAACATCGCGCCACAAACATAACCAGATGCCACAGTGTGAACAAATTTCACCTGTGCTACCGGGTTGAGCACCAGTTCAGAGAAGCTCAGCATCTCCATGCGCATGGTTTCAAAGTTGAAATCCGCGGCGATTGGGTTTTGCATCCAGCCGTTCGCAACCAGAATCCACAGTGCGGACAGGTTAGAACCCAGGGCCACCAGCCAGGTGACGCACATATGCTGGACTTTACCCAAACGGTCCCAGCCGAAGAAGAACAGACCTACAAAGGTGGATTCGAGGAAGAAGGCCATCAAACCTTCAATCGCCAGCGGCGCACCGAAAATATCCCCTACATAGTGGGAGTAGTAAGACCAGTTAGTCCCGAACTGGAACTCCATGGTCAGACCGGTTGCCACACCCAGAGCGAAGTTGATACCAAACAACTTGCCCCAGAACTTGGTCATATCTTTATAAATCTGTTTGCCGGAAAGGACGTAGACCGTTTCCATGATGGCCAGCAAGAACGCCATACCTAGCGTCAGTGGCACAAACAGGAAGTGGTACATCGCGGTCAAGGCAAACTGTAAGCGCGACAGTTCGACTATATCTAACATCATGACTCCTTGCTCATCGCATGAAGACTCCGAGAGTGAACCCCGTTAGAAAGGGTCACACGCATGCCCCAATACAAATTTATCTGCTTCCCTCCGCCGCTGCTCTTTCTTCTCATTTGAAGAAAGGACAATGAAGAAAGGTTACAAACATGTTAATAAAACACTCAAATTGATCCCGCAATTATATTACGCCGTAAAATCCTTACAATAAACAGGTTTTTATCGAGGTAAATTTGCATTTTTCGATAGTGATCAATTTATAGCTAATTTATCACTTTCAGACCAATTTGATCTGCAGCAATTTAACCTCTTTTGAGGCTGTTTACCAAGATTTAAACATTGATTTAAATCAATTTTCAAATTTAATGTTAATAGTGTTTAACAGTCAGGCGACTAGTGAACGCCATGTTAACGGTATGTTTTTCAATGAGTAATTGCCGTTACTACAAATGATAGGATATTTATTTAAATCTACACGATCTTTTAACCCGCCCGACTGACAAAATTGCCAGCAGATAAAGAGTCACTATTGCCGGGTAGCTCACAGTTTTTTGTTTAGCAAGTCATGGAATTGTTATTTCATACAAATTATTCATTTAAATTTTACTTATAATTAACACCAAGATGTAACTATCTCAAATGGAAGCGAAAGCGTCCCTCATTGACAGACGCATTGGGTTTGACGTCCTCAGCACAGCGCAGGCGTATCGCTTAAAGCATCACTGAAAGTTATCACTCACTTCTCTTTTTCTCTTATGTGGCAACGTTTAAATATGCCACAAACAATTCATTATCATTTTTATCTTAAATTTAACAAAATATAATTATGTCATATAAGATTAAAAAATAAAAAACCGTTATCCCGTTCACAAGTTATTTAGTAAAGGTAATTTTTTAAATTATAAAAAATGACGCATAAATGAGGCGCACAACAAAATAAGATTTCGATCACAAACATGGCAAGTCATTTATTCGTCATTTTCCTGGTAAATTAAAAAAAACTGCAAAAACAACACCCAACCATCTGATAAACAAGGGTTTTTACAAATAAAAAATATAACAATCATTTTGCGCAGGATATTTTGAAAATAGATCAATTGCTTCCTTTTCCGCTTACACAGAAACTCCGACCCTATTAAGAGGTTGTCACAAGCCATGTTCTAAATATTAGAAAATAATTTTCACTTATTGACCATCAGCCCTACAGAGGATTACCCATGAAGAAATCTACACTTGTTATTGGCGTCATCGGTGCTGACTGCCATGCAGTAGGTAATAAAGTTCTGGATCGCGTTTTTACTGCTCATGATTTTCACGTAATCAACCTCGGGGTGATGGTGAGCCAGGATGAATATATTGATGCCGCGATTGAAACAGGCGCCGATGCCATCGTGGTGTCCTCTATCTACGGTCATGGCGACATTGACTGCCTCGGGTTACGTGAGCGCTGCATCGAACGCGGCCTCGGCGATATTCTGCTGTACGTCGGCGGCAACCTGGTAGTTGGTAAACATGACTTCGGCGATGTGGAAGTGAAGTTTAAGGAGATGGGTTTTAACCGCGTCTTCGCACCGAGCCACGACCTGGAAGATGTCTGCGCGCTTATCACCAATGATATTCGCCAACACAATGGCCTCGAGCAGCGTTGCCTGGAAGAGGCTATCTGATGCAAACAGTTTCTGTCGATATCGGCTCGACATGGACCAAGGCTGCCCTCTTCGCCCATGAAGGCGAGGAATTAACCCTGGTAAACCATGTCCTGACCCCAACCACCACACATCATCTGGCAGACGGTTTTTTTGCCAGCCTGAATCAGGTGCTGAACGTTGCCGATGCTCGCCCGTTACTGAAAAGTGGTGAAGTGCAGTTGAAATACTCCTCCTCGGCCAAGGGTGGACTCGCCGTTGCAGCAATGGGGCTGGTGCCTTCCATTACGCTGGAATCAGCAAAAGTTACCGCCCATTCGGCAGGAGCGAAAATCGCGCAATATTATTCGTACAAACTGAACCGGCATGACATCCAGGAGCTGGAATCATCACCGCCAGACATTCTGTTGTTTACCGGCGGTACAGACGGTGGCGAAGAAAGCTACGGCCTGGCGAATGCGCACGCGCTGGCAGGCTCAACGCTTGATTGCGCCATTATCTACGCCGGAAATCGGGACATTCAGGACGAAATACAAACGATTCTGGGACATAAAGATCTGACCACGGTAGACAACATTCTGCCTGACCTCGATCACCCGAATCCGTTTGCCGCGCGCCAGGCGATTTGCGATGTGTTCTTGTCACGCATTGTCAAAGGTAAAGGTCTGGACGTCATCGTCGGCGAAACCGGCGAAGAGCCAATGCCGACGCCATGGACGGTATATGAGTTAGTCAAAGCCATTAGCGATTACGACAGCGCATGGAAGGAATTCATGCTGATTGATATGGGCGGAGCCACCACGGATGTCTATTCGGCCAGCGCGAATACCCTCTCCCCCGATACCGTCCTGCATGGTGTTCCTGAACCGTTCGTCAAACGTACCGTTGAAGGCGACCTGGGAATGCGCGTTTCCGCCGTCGTGGTGGGAGAAAGCACGCAGGATATGGTGAAAGTCATCTTCGCCCAACAACCGCAGCGCGAGGAAGCGTTTTACCGCTACCTACGTCATCTGGTTGGGCAACCGGATTACCTGCCACTCAGCGAGGAGGAGAAGTATTTCGACACCCTGCTGGCAGGTTTGTGCGTGGGCTATGCCGCTGAGCGCCACGCGGGCACTAAAAAGCAGGTTTGCACCTGCGTGGGTAACGTGGATTTACAGATGGGTCGCGATCTCACCACCGTACGCAAAGTCGTCGGTTCAGGGGGATGGCTCTCTCGCGCCAGCCAGTTCGATATCCATAGCTGGCTCAAATACCGGGAGCTGGACGACCAGGGTAAAAGAATTTTGTTACCGAATCAGTTTGAGTATTACCGCGATTCAAATGGCCTGCTCCCGCTACTGGCAAACGTCGCCAGGCTGTACCCGCAAGCCGCTGCTCGCACCAGCATTCAGTGTTTAACCCTATAAAACTTAAGGCAGCTACGAATGGAACTTCGAAATAAAAAATTGACCCATGACGAATTCATGACCGAAAGGCATCAGGTATTACAAACCTGGGAAACCGGCAAAGACGTTGAGAACTTCGAAGATGGCGTGAAGTACCAGCAATCAATCCCGGATAATAAGCGCTTCTCCCTTGCTCTGCTGAAGGCCGATCAGGAAGGGAAAACCCTGAGCCAGCCGCGCGCAGGCGTAGCATTAATGGATGAGCATATTGCGCTGCTCAAAACATTGCAGGAAGAGTGCGACCTCCTGCCGAGTACTATCGATGCCTATACCCGTCTGAACCGCTATGAAGAAGCCGCCGTCGGGATCCAGAAATCTATCGAAGCAGGTACTTCTAAGCTGAATGGTTTACCGGTCGTCAATCACGGGGTTGCTGCCTGCCGTCGTATGACTGAAGCGCTGGAAAAACCGATCCAGGTTCGTCACGGCACGCCGGATGCGCGCCTGCTGGCGGAAATCGCCATGGCCAGTGGCTTTACCAGCTACGAAGGCGGCGGCATCTCCTACAACATTCCTTACGCTAAACGTGTCACTCTGGAAAAATCCATCCGCGACTGGCAGTACTGCGACCGCCTGATGGGCATGTACGAAGAGAACGGTATTCGTATCAACCGTGAACCGTTTGGCCCACTGACCGGCACCTTGATCCCGCCGTTTATGTCCCACTCGGTGGCGATTATCGAAGGTCTGTTGGCTCTGGAACAAGGCGTGAAGTCAATTACCGTTGGCTACGGCCAGGTCGGTAGCCTGACGCAGGATATTGCAGCGATTCAGTCGCTGCGTGAACTTTCCCACGAATATTTCCATAACCACGGCTTCGACGATTACGAACTGAGTACCGTTTTCCACCAGTGGATGGGCGGATTCCCGGAAGATGAAGCAAAAGCCTTCTCCGTTATCGCCTGGGGCGCAGCGGTTGCCGGTATGTCAGGTGCCACCAAAGTGATCACCAAAAGCCCGCACGAAGCGTTCGGTATCCCAACGGCGGCAGCGAACGCCCAGGGTCTGAAAGCTTCGCGCCAGATGCTCAACATGGTCAGCGACCAGAAATTCCCGCAGTGCGCTGCCGTGGAGCAGGAAGTTGATCTGATTAAGAGCGAAGTCCGCGCGGTGCTGAAGAAAGTCTTCGAACTGGGCAATGGCGACATTGCGCGCGGTACGGTGCTGGCCTTTGAAGCAGGCGTACTGGATGTACCTTTCGCGCCCGCCGCCTGTAACGCCGGTAAGATCCTGCCTGTTCGCGATAACACAGGCGCCATCCGTATTCTCGAAGCCGGATCCGTTCCGCTGCCGAAAGACATTCTCGCCCTGCACCACGACTACGTCGCAGAGCGCGCGCATTTCGAAGGCCGCAAGCCTTCTTTCCAGATGGTCATTGATGACATCAACGCCGTATCCCACAGTAAATTAATAGGAAGACCATAATGAAAATTAAACAGGCCCTTTTCACAGCTGGCTACTCCTCATTTTATTTTGACGATCAGCAGGCCATCAAAAACGGCGCCGGTCATGACGGGTTTATCTATACCGGCGCTCCGGTAACGCCTGGATTTACGTCTGTTCGTCAGGCGGGTGAATGCGTATCCGTACAGCTGATTCTGGAAAACGGCGCAGTAGCAGTGGGCGATTGTGCAGCGGTGCAATATTCAGGTGCAGGTGGACGCGATCCGCTGTTCCTGGCTGAAAACTTCATTCCGTTCCTCAACGATCACATCAAACCGCTGCTGGAAGGCCGCGACGTTGATTCGTTCCTGACCAACGCCCGTTTCTTTGACGAACTGCGTATTGACGGCCATCTGCTGCATACCGCCGTACGTTATGGTCTGTCTCAGGCGCTGCTCGACGCGGCGGCACTGGCTACCGGTCGTCTGAAAGCAGAAGTGGTTTGTGATGAATGGCAACTGCCGTGCGTCCCGGAAGCCATTCCATTATTTGGCCAGAGCGGCGACGACCGTTATATCGCTGTCGACAAGATGATCCTCAAAGGTGTGGACGTCCTGCCGCATGCGCTGATCAATAACGTAGAAGAGAAGCTGGGCTTCAAAGGCGAAAAACTGCGTGAGTACGTCCGCTGGTTATCAAACCGCATCCTGAGCCTGCGCACCAACGAAACCTATCACCCGACGCTGCATATTGATGTCTACGGCACCATCGGTCTGATCTTCGATATGGATCCGGTGCGTTGCGCCGAATACATCGCCAGCCTGGAAGCCGAAGCTCAAGGCCTGCCGCTGTACATTGAAGGCCCGGTAGATGCCGGTAACAAGCCGGATCAGATCCGCATGCTCACCGAGATCACTCAGGAGCTTACCCGTCTGGGTTCCGGCGTGAAAATTGTTGCGGATGAATGGTGTAACACCTATCAGGATATCGTGGACTTCACCGACGCGGGCAGTTGCCACATGGTGCAGATCAAGACCCCGGATCTGGGCGGTATTCACAACATCGTTGATGCGGTGCTGTATTGCAACAAACACGGAATGGAAGCCTATCAGGGTGGTACCTGTAACGAAACGGAAATCAGTGCGCGTACCTGCGTACACGTCGCGCTGGCTGCGCGTCCAATGCGCATGCTGATCAAGCCGGGTATGGGTTTCGATGAAGGTCTCAACATCGTGTTTAACGAAATGAACCGCACCATCGCGCTGTTGCAAACTAAGGATTAAGAGATGGCACGCACATTTAAGATCTTATCGCCTACGGCTATCCTGGGTTATGGCTTCCCGGAAGAAAGTTTTCGTAAAGCCATGGAAGAGTCACCGGATCTTATTGCTGTTGACGCAGGTTCCTCCGATCCAGGCCCCCACTATCTGGGGGCGGGTAAACCCTTTACCGACCGGGCCGGTGTGAAACGCGATCTGCGCTATATGATCGTGGCAGGCGTGAAGAACAACATCCCGGTAGTGATCGGCACGGCCGGTGGTTCTGGCGCAGCTCCGCATCTGGAGTGGTGTCGCCAGATAATCCATGAGATCGCACAGGAAGAAAAACTGTCCTTCTCAATGGCGTTAATCCCGTCTGATGTCGACAAAGAAATCGTTCATCAGGCGCTGGATAACGGCAAAATCACCGCGCTCGATTTTGTGCCTGAACTGACTCACGATGCAATTGAAGAGAGCACCTACATTGTCGCGCAGATGGGCGTCGAGCCTTTTCAGCGTGCGCTCGAAGCTGGCGCGCAGGTGGTTCTGGGCGGACGTGCCTACGATCCGGCCTGCTTCGCCGCGCTGCCAATAATGCAGGGCTTTGATGAAGGTCTGGCACTTCATTGCGGGAAGATCCTTGAGTGTGCTGCCATTGCTGCCACCCCTGGCTCCGGCTCAGATTGTGCGATGGGGATCATTGATGACAACGGCTTTACGCTGAAGGCGTTCAATCCCAAGCGTAAGTTCACTGAAACTTCCGCTGCGGCGCACACCCTGTATGAGAAGTCCGATCCGTACTTCCTGCCAGGACCAGGCGGCGTGCTGAACCTGAAAGCGTGCACCTTTACCCAGGTTAACGAGGGCGAAGTGTATGTCAGTGGTTCACGTCATGAAGAAACACCGTATGCGTTGAAACTGGAAGGCGCGCGTCAGGTTGGCTTCCGTTGCCTGACCATCGCCGGAACGCGCGACCCAATTATGATTGCCGGGATTGACACCATTCTCGAAGAGGTACAAGCAAGCGTGGCGCGTAACCTCTCACTGAATGACGACAGTATCCGCATGACGTTCCACCTGTATGGTAAGAACGGTGTGATGGGCAACCATGAACCGATGAAAACCGCCGGTCATGAGCTGGGGATTTTACTGGATGTCGTTGCGCCGACGCAGGATATCGCCAACAGCGTTTGCTCGCTGGTACGCTCTACCCTGCTGCACTACGGCTATGAAAATCGCATTGCGACTGCGGGCAACCTCGCCTTCCCGTTCTCGCCATCTGATATTCAAAGTGGACCGGTGTATGAGTTCTCGATCTATCACCTGATTGAAGCGAGCGATGCGCTGCGATTTGATTTCCACATTGAACAGGTGACGCCAGAAGGAGTTCAGGCATGAAACACTCAATTTGTTCACTGGCGCAGGTTATTCGCTCCAAAAACGCCGGACCGTACGAACTGGTTTTAGATATTTTATTTAAAACCAGGGAAGACTATCAGCGGGTAAAAGCCTGCGAGCAATTAACGCCGCAGCTTATTGCCAGTTTATATAATGTTGAACCTGACTTCATTCACAATATCGTGTGGTTCGATCCGGCGAATGCCGTAAAAATCGTCATGCCGCGCGATATTATTTCCGGCAACGTCGGTGACAATGATGTTTATGGTGCTCAGCAACACGCTCCATTATTAAGTATTGAGTTCGACTTGTAACAAAACACACAATAACAACCATTGGAGCACTGAATTCAGCGGTATCACAGTGCTTCGAATTATTCATGCGGTTGGTCACAACAGGCGTGCGTCTGAGCTGCTGTCCAGGCTCAGGCGCACGCCACCCTACACAATTCAAATTACCAGCCTTTATCCGATGGAGTACACATGAAGAAAATAAGTTTAACGAAGATGATCATATTAGGCCTGATACTCGGCATGATTGCCGGGGTGGCCATAAATAATATGGCCGCGGCTGAAACAGCAAAATCCTATGCAGCAGATATTTCTATTTTTACCACCATATTCTTACGCATGGTAAAAATGATTATCGCGCCATTGGTTATTTCAACTCTGGTTGTTGGTATTGCCAAAATGGGCGATGCCAAAACGCTGGGACGTATATTTTCGAAAACCTTCTTCCTGTTTATTTGCGCCTCTCTGGTGTCAATTGCACTGGGTCTGGTTATCGTTAACATCTTCCAGCCAGGCGCGGGGATCAACTTCGTGCCACATGACGTCGGGGCCGTTGCCGCCGTTCAGTCAGAGCCATTCACGCTGAAAGTGTTCATCTCGCACGCGGTACCGACCAGTATTGTCGATGCGATGGCGCGTAACGAAATTCTGCAGATCGTGGTGTTCTCAATTTTCCTCGGTTGCAGCCTGGCCGCAATTGGTGAAAAAGCCGAGCCTATCGTGAAGGTTCTGGATTCACTGGTACACGTGATGCTGAAGCTGACGGGCTACGTCATGCTGTTTGCACCATTGACCGTTTTTGCCGCTATTTCTGGTCTGATTGCCGAACGTGGTCTGGGTGTAATGGTCAGCGCCGGGATCTTCATGGGTGAATTCTATCTGACCCTGGGTATGCTGTGGGCAATCCTGATTGGCCTGTCAACCATGATAGTCGGGCCTTGCATCGCGCGTTTGACCAAATCAATCCTCGAGCCTGCACTGCTGGCCTTTACTACCTCCAGCTCAGAAGCCGCCTTCCCGGGCACCCTGGACAAGCTGGAAAAATTCGGCGTTTCTTCAAAAATCGCCAGCTTCGTTCTGCCTATCGGTTATTCCTTTAACCTGGTCGGCTCCATGGCGTACTGCTCATTTGCCACCGTCTTTATTGCTCAGGCGTGCAACATTGAGCTGAGCATGGGCGAGCAAATTACCATGCTGTTAATCCTGATGCTGACCTCTAAAGGGATGGCGGGCGTACCGCGTGCATCAATGGTGGTTATCGCCGCAACCCTGAACCAGTTCAACATTCCTGAAGCTGGTCTGATCCTGTTGATGGGCGTCGATCCATTCCTCGATATGGGTCGTTCTGCTACCAACGTCATGAGTAACGCAATGGGTGCTGCCATTGTAAGTCGCTGGGAAGGTGAACACTTCGGCCAGGGTTGTCGTGGCACTGCGCCAGTGAAGACCCCGGAACAAGAACGTCCGGTTACCGAAACAGAAGTCGCGTTGTCCTGATACGACGTTATTGCCGGATGGCGCTTGCGCTTATCCGGCCTGCATAACGTTTCACTATCCGTTGGCCGGATAAGGCGGTACACCGCCATCCGGCACCATGATGAGTACACCAACAGGATTGCACCATGACTAAAACTCTTCTCGGCGTGAGTATTTTTTCCTTCAGCGTTTTGTTCAGCGCAACGACTCTCGCGCAAACCACGCCGGATTACGCAAAGCTTATCGACCAGGCACATCAAAAATATAAAAGTAACCACGATGGAAAAGTCGCCGACTACATCCCTGCCCTGGCGACCTACAGCCCGAATAACTTTGCCATTACCATTGCCACGGTGGACGGCAAGATCTACCAGGTTGGCGATGTTAACAAACCCTTCCCCATGGAATCCCTGAGCAAAGTCTTCACCATGGCGCTCGCCATGGAACAGCACGGCCCTCAGGTGGTGCTGGATAAACTCGGGGCCAATGCCACTGGCATGCCCTTCAACTCCGGTTTAGCGGTTGAGCTGACCAAAGGCGCACCTGAGAACCCGCTGGTAAACGCCGGGGCGATGAGCACCGTTAGCCTGATTGAAGCTAAAGACAAAACCGATCGCTGGAACAAAATCCTCGACAACCTGAACGTCTGGGCCGACGCCACGCTCACGGTTAATGAGCCGGTCTTTAAATCCGAGATGGAAACCAACCAGCACAATCAGGCGCTGGCGAAGCTGATGGAATCCTATAACAGCTTCTATGGCAATACCGACGAAGCTGTCGAAATTTATACCCGTCAGTGCTCGGTGGATATCACCGTTGAGCAACTGGCCAAAATGGGGGCGGTACTGGCGAACAAAGGCAAATCTCCATTCAACGGCAAGCAGTTGCTGAATGAAAAATATGTTCCGCAGGTGCTGGCAGAAATGGCGATTGCCGGACTATACGACGGCAGCGGTAAATGGCTCTACACCGTGGGCATCCCGGCAAAAAGCGGCGTCGGCGGCGGCATGGTCGCCGTTGTCCCGGGCGAATATGCGATTGCCGTCTATTCTCCGCCGCTGGATGAAGCCGGTAACAGCGTTCGCGCCCAGAAAACGATCGAATATGTCGCCGAAGCGACAAAAGCCAATGTCTTTTTAGCGCATTAAGCAATTACGGATGGCGTGAGCGCCATCCGACATATTAACTAAAAGGTGAGATGTAAACATGTCTAAACCATTTGTCTGGCAGGAACTCTTTGTTCAGAGTAAAGATAATACCGAATATGAATTACTGAGTAACCAGCACGTTGCGGTAACGGAGTTAGACGGAGAGGAAGTGATTAAGGTTGCGCCAGAAGCGCTAACCTTATTAGCCCAGCAGGCATTTTATGAGGCTTCATTTTTCCTGCGCGCCGGACATTTAAAACAGATAGCCAGCATTCTGCACGATCCGCAGGCCAGCAGTAACGATAAGTACGTCGCATTGCAACTGCTACGCAATGCTGAGGTTTCGGCCAAAGGCGTCCTGCCCAACTGCCAGGATACCGGGACCGCAACCATTGTGGCCTGCAAAGGACAGCATGTCTGGACCGGCGGCGATGACGCAGAAGCATTAAGCAAAGGCGTGTACACCACCTTCACTGAAAACAACCTGCGTTACTCGCAAAATGCCCCGCTGGACATGTATACCGAGGTCAATACCCAGACTAACCTGCCGGCGCAAATCGACATCAGCGCCACGCCGGGTAACGAATACCGTTTCCTGTTCGTCAACAAAGGCGGCGGCTCTGCTAACAAAGCGGCGCTGTTCCAGGAAACCAAATCTATTCTGCAGCCGGAAAAGCTCACCGCGTTTCTGATCGAAAAAATGAAATCACTGGGTACAGCCGCCTGCCCGCCGTATCACATCGCTTTCGTCGTTGGAGGCTTGTCCGCCGACCAGACGCTGAAGGTTGCCAAACTGGCTTCAACTAAATATTACGATAACCTGCCCACCAGCGGGAACGAACTGGGTCAGGCATTCCGCGATACAGCGCTGGAAGCCGAGCTGCTCAACGCCAGCCGCGAGTTTGGCATCGGCGCGCAGTTTGGCGGCAAATACTTTGCCCACGATATCCGGGTGATCCGCCTGCCACGCCACGGCGGCTCCTGCCCTATCGCCATGGCTCTCTCCTGCTCAGCCGACCGCAACATCAAGGCCAAAATCAACAAACACGGAATCTGGCTGGAGAAACTCGAGCATAATCCGGGCAAATTTATTCCCGATTCACAGCGGGTAGAAAATAGCGCCCAGACCGTACAACTGGATCTGAATCGTCCGTTGCGCGAGATCCTGCATGATCTCACCACTCTGCCAATTGGGACGCGTTTATCGTTAAACGGCCCGATTGTTGTGGCTCGCGATATCGCGCATGCCAAAATCAAAGAGCGCCTGGATAACGGCGAACCAATGCCAGATTACATGAAAAACCATATCGTCTATTACGCGGGCCCGGCTAAAACCCCCAGTAATCTGGCCTGCGGTTCGCTAGGTCCCACAACCGGCGGGCGCATGGACGGTTACGTCGATGCTTTCCAGGCCGCGGGCGGCAGTCTGATCATGTTGTCGAAAGGCAACCGCAGCGCGCAAGTCACGGATGCGTGTCGCAAACATGGTGGTTTTAACCTTGGCAGCATTGGCGGCGCCGCAGCCTTGTTGGCGCAGCAGTACGTGAAGAGCCTGCACTGCCTTGAATATCCCGAGCTGGGAATGGAAGCGGTGTGGATGATGGAAGTTAAAAATATGCCGGCCTTCGTATTAGTGGATGATAAAGGCAATAACTTCTTTAGCCAGTTTGAGCAGCAGCATCGCTGCGCAACCTGTCCGGCAGGACATTAAGGAGTCACCATGGAAGCGCGAGCCAATAATGACAGACACCGCCAGCGTCAGCAGAAACTGAAAGAACAGGTTGATACCCGCGTGGCGGCGGCAACGGAGAAGAAAGGGATCCTGATTGTCTTCACCGGCAACGGTAAAGGAAAATCCACCGCAGCCTTTGGTACGGCAACGCGCGCGGTTGGTCACGGAAAAACCGTTGGCATCGCGCAGTTTATTAAAGGCCAGTGGGATAATGGCGAGTACAACACGCTGCAACCGCTCGGTGTCGAATTTCATATTATGGGCACCGGATTTACCTGGGAAACCCAAAATCGGCAAGCGGATATCGAGGCGGCAACGGTAGTCTGGCAGGAAAGTAAGCGCATGCTGGCTGATCCGCAGTACGATCTGGTGGTGTTGGATGAGCTTACCTACATGCTGGCTTACCACTATCTGGACACCCAGGAGGTTATCAGCGCCATCGAAAATCGCCCTGCGGAGCAAAGCGTCATCGTGACCGGGCGCGGATGCCATGCGCTGTTACTGGAACTGGCCGATACGGTCAGTGAAATTCGCCCGGTCAAGCACGCGTTTGACCGCGGGATTCAGGCACAGATTGGAATCGACTGGTAGCCGTTCTTTTGCCGGATAACGATGCTAACGCGTCTTATCCGGCCTACCAATCGTTGTAGGCCTGATAAAGCGCAAACCACCATCAGGCAGCCGACACCACGGACTTACTGAGCAACCAGTTACGAAATGTCTGTAAATGCGCAGACTCCGATTTCTCTTCACGCCACGTCATAATGAAACGGTTCCCGGTGCGCATCGGAACATCGCAAGGAATGACCATATCACCATTGTCCAGATCGTGCTGAATGGCAAAACGAGGAAGCAGCGCAACCCCCAGATTAGAACGGACCGCCGCAATCAACATCGACAACAGATCAAATCTCGGGCCTTTATTTACCAGCGGGCTGCTGACGTTGGACAGCGCAAACCATTCCTGCCAGCCTTTGATTCGCGTACTCTGGTGCAACAGCGGGTATTCGTTCAGCAGTTCGTGGACTGACAGTTTCCGTTCCGGTTCGGCCAGCAGGCAGCGGCTGCAAACTGGCAGAATTTCCTCTTCAAACAGGTACTCAACCTCTGACCACGGTGAGTAGAAATCTTCGCGCATAATTGCCGCATCATACTCACGATTAAGAAAATCACCGATATTCGCCAGCGAATGGATGTTCACGATAATATCAGGATTGAGTTTGTTAAACTCGCGCAGGTTGGGGATCAACCAATGCGTACTGAACGTCGGATTTACCGCCAGCTCAATAACCTGTACGGTCGGTTGCCAGGTCATTATTGTGGTCGTATCGCGCTCGAGTTTATTTAACGTTTCTTTAACGATACTTAAATAGTGTTTGCCGGCCGCATTTAAAAAAATACGTTTTTTGGCATGATTAAATAGCGCGGTATTAAGAAAATCCTCCAGTGCATTCACCTGGCGGAAAACAGCACTTTGTGTTAACGCCAACTCTTCAGCTGCCCTGGTATAACTTTCGTGACGCGCAACCACTTCAAAAGTTACCAGCAACTCCGTCTTGGGTATTTTTCCTCTCATAACCTCTTCCATATGCAGCGTACAAAAATAGTTTAATTTATAAAAAATAATTCAAGGCACCCAGATAAGCACCGAGAGTTATATTTTATTTTCTCCATTGATGTCATTGATCCAATCCATGATTTGCTCACACTGATGGCGGATAAATATTAACCAATAATACTCAAGCACAACAATAAACACAATTTAAATAAGGTTAAACTTAAGTAAATAGTGCCAATAAGTTCTTAATAATTTTTCAAGTCTTCTTGTTTATTGCAGAAAAAACTTTGCGAGATTAATCAATATTATCCACGCGCTAATCCTGGATAATTTCACGTTATAACTTACGGGCAAACGACTGCTTTTAATCATTTATTGATGTCGTTTGTGCCATTTTTTTGACAGACGTGATAAAGGACACATTGTGAAAACTTTCGGAAAGGTCTGGCTCGTTGGAGCAGGTCCTGGTGATATTTCATTACTGACCCTCAAAGCAATGATCTGCATTAAACAGGCCGACGTCATTATTTACGATCGGCTGGTCAATCCTAAAATTTTAGAATGGGCATTACCTGACTGCCTGCTTATCAATGTCGGCAAAAATCCAGGCTTCCATTGCGTTCCTCAGGGTGAAATCAACGCACTGCTGGTCCAGTATGCCCAAACACACCACAACATTGTGCGCCTCAAAGGTGGCGATCCGTATGTATTTGGCCGTGGGGCTGAAGAAGTTGAGGATCTGGTTGAAATGGGCATCCCTTTTGAAGTTGTACCGGGTATTAGTTCTACGATTGGCGGCCTGACCTATGCCGGTATCCCGGTGACGCATCGCGATTTTGCCTCCGGCTTTCACGTGGTGACTGGCCACACGCGGGAAGGCAATCAGCAGCAGGACTGGCGTCAACTGGCGAAACTTAATGGCACGTTGGTCATCGTCATGGGTATCGCCAATCTGGCGTTTATCTGTGAAGAGCTGTTGATGGGCGGGAAATCAGCAGACACGCCCGCCGCGCTAATTATGTCCGCGACCCGAGAAAATCAACGCCGCCTGACCTGCACGCTCGGTTCATTATTGAGCAAGGCGCAGGAAGCTAATATTGTTCCACCGGCGCTGATTGTAATCGGAGATGTGGTGACCCTGAGCGATCGGCTCTCTTTTATACCTGAAGCCATCACGCTGCCAGACAATCTTTACTGCGAAAGTCTGGCGTGACGAAAAGACTGGGGCGACGTTTGATGCGCCGCCCGGAAAACGCGGCAAAAGTAACTGGTTTGCGCGTATTGCAATTTCCTGGCAATACTGTCTATGGAATGAACCGGATCGTGTAATAACTCCCCTGCTTTTTGCATTTTTTTCTGACTCACCCAGGTTTTAAAATTAACACCCTGGCGTTTCTTGAAAAACCGGCTGAAATAGTTCGCGCTTAAGCACACATGAGCCGCGACAGATTCCAGAGACAATTCACCATACAAATTCTCGTCAATATAACGCAGCGCCGCCATAAGTTTTTTCTCGTGACGTGAAGGCTCAGTGAAATAATGATGAGCGTAACGGGTTGCCGGAACTACAATCTTCTCAGAGATCAATTGTTCTTTCTCAAAATTATCAACAATAAAACTTAACAAATTTGCTGACGCCACCAGTACATTATTATCCACCATCGCAGACTGGCCCCACTCAGCTTTAATTTCGGGGTTATTAATCCATGAGTTTTTGTTATCAATAGCGATAGTTTTATATTCCTGATACTTTACCCGCACCTGCCCGCAGATAATAAAACCGTAAAGGTGTCCCTCATGAATTAATGGCATCGAGAACAGGCTTAGCCCTGCATGACAGGTGAGTATTCTGGGTTTAAGCTGTTTTAATGCCTCAAAAGCACAGTACTTGTCGCACTTTTGGCAACCTGCTCGATAGCGCTCATCCGCACGCATTAATGTGCAAAACGAATTAAAATTATGACATTCAGACAACGCTATACCGTTAATATCAACGACGACTGTGGCTAACCCAGTGGCTCGGGAGAAGAGTTCTGCGATAGAGAAAAAACGGTGTAAATAGTCATCCTGGATTTTCAGCGGCACGTTATCCTCCGGCATTAACAATATTAAGGCCGCTAATATGCAAAAATTAGCCTCAGGAAAGAATGATGCTCACCGCAAAAAATAATCTCATTTGTGCAGATGATTATGATCAATTGGCAAGAAAATTATAGCGACCACGATAATACTCTGCAGCACACCACCGACTCAGCTTTCTCAAAGATTAACGAATCTTCACACTCTCTTGTGAGACTCTTTTCGCAACGCTCAACACCTAACCTCATTATTTTCAATAAATTACCCGTTTTTAATCTGAATTGATGATGTGCTTATTTGTGATAATCATCATGTGAATGTGAAAGGCCCTCCTGAATAATATGTTCAATTAGCAAACAATCTGAACGGAGTTGATCCATGGCCGTCACCACAGGCGTTATCGCCGACGATTTTACCGGCGCAACGGACATTGCAAGCTTTATGGCGCAGCAGGGGTGGCGCGTCGCGCTTCTGCCCGGTATGCCCGATACCGCGCAATGCTGGAATGAAGAGGTTGACGCTATCGTCATCTCGCTGAAAAGCCGCTCATTACCCGCAGAACAGGCCGTCACCCAATCCCTGTCCTGTGCCCGCTGGCTGAAACAAAATGCAGGTGTCCGCCAGATTTATTTTAAATATTGTTCGACGTTTGACTCCACGCCAACAGGCAATATTGGCCCGGTCAGCGATGCATTGATGAACGACCTGCAGGTTCCGCTGATCGTCCACTGCCCCGCTCTGCCGCAAAACGGACGCACGGTGGTGCATGGTCATCTTTTTGTACACGGTGTACTGCTTAACGAATCCGGGATGGAAAAGCATCCGCTCAATCCAATGAACGATGCCAGCCTGCCGCGCCTGCTGAGCGCGCAAACGCCAGGCGCGGTTGGTTGCATCAACCTCACGACCCTGCGTCAAGGTGTGGAAGCGGTCACTTACGCCCTGGCCCAACTTCAGGCTGAAGGTACGCGTCACGTTATCGTCGATACGCTGGATGAAGCAGATCTCAACACGCTGGCGCAAGCTCTCCATGCCAGCCCTCTGTTAGCCGGGGGCTCCGGGCTCGGCGGCGCGCTGGCCGCCTGCAGCGGAGGCCAGCAATCCATGCCGCCGGACTCTTTTCCACTGCCTGCCAAAACGGTGGTGTTCTCCGGTAGCTGTTCGGCAATGAGCAATCGTCAGGTTAATCGCTATAAGGCCGCGGCAGCGTCTCGTTTGCTTGATGTGTCCCGCTGCCTGTCTGATGCCGAACGCTACACCGATGAACTGAGCGCCTGGGCGATGACGCATATCAGCGACTCATTAGCGCCACTGATATACGCCACCCAGCCGCCAGACGTACTCAAACGTATTCAACAGGAGCACGGCGAACAGGCCGCCAGCCAGGCAATCGAACACGCTTTTGCCCGGCTGAGTTCAAAGCTACGGACTGCGGGTGTAAACACCTTTATCGTCGCGGGCGGAGAAACCTCCGGCACCGTTGTGGAAGCCTTGCAGGTGAAGCGTCTGTCCGTCGGCAAAGCCATTGCGCCAGGCGTGCCGTGGGTATTTTCCTCCGGTCTGGCGCTGGCGCTGAAGTCAGGCAACTTTGGTGACGACGATTTCTTTTTTACTGCCCAGGAGTACGCATTATGAATTCGGTGAGTGAACACCAACTGCGCGAACTACTCGTCCACTATGGCCGTTCCCTGTTTATGCGCGGTTACAGCAGCGGCGGTTCCGGCAATCTTAGCGTCAAAATGCCGGATGGCGGCTATCTGGTGACCCCGACCAACTCTTGTCTGGGCGAGCTTGATCCTGCCACGCTAAGTCGGCTGGATGCCAACGGCGTTCATCTTAGCGGTGACAAACCCTCAAAAGAGGTGCCCATGCATCTGGCGTGGTATCGACATCGGCCATCCTGCGGCGCGGTCGTGCACCTGCATTCTCCATGGCTGACCGCGCTCTCCTGCTTGCCGTGCACCACGCCGAAAAACTGCCTGCCGCCGTTAACACCGTACTATGTGATGCGCGTCGGGCAGTTACCGCTGCTGCCCTATTTCAAGCCTGGCCATGAAGGCATTGCCAGCGCACTGAGTGAAATCGCGGCAGACCATACGGCCGCGCTGCTGGCCAATCACGGGCCGGTAGTAAGCGGTCGCTCGCTGCGTGAGGCGGTGTTTAACGCCGAAGAACTGGAAGACAGCGCCCGCATCTGGCTGACGTTAAAACCGCTTGGCTATGTTCCGCTCTCAGAAGAAGCGGTGGCCGAACTTGAACATTCCCGGCAAGCGTGAGGTGACATAATGATCCCCGAGCAACGACGTGATTTTATCTACCGCTACGTGCACGAAAAAAATGCCGCCTCATTTAATGAACTGGCAGATTTGATGAGCGTGTCGCATATGACCGTGCGTCGCGACATCCAGTTGCTGGAAGAAGAAGGCAAAGTTATCGCCATTAACGGCGGAGTGAAGCTCAATAACCTGCTGAAATCCGAGCTGCCATGGCGGGAAAAAGCCGAGTTGAATCATGACGTGAAACGTAAAATGGGCCAGCTCGCCGCCATGCTCATTGAGCCCGGACAAACGCTGTATCTGGATGCCGGAACGTCGTTGTTTGAAGTGGCGAAAGCGGTCGCCGCCAGCCACTGTTTCAATCTGACGGTAGTAACCAACGATTTTTCCATCAGCCACTATCTGATGGATATGCCGCACATCACGCTCTATCACACCGGTGGTCTGGTGGATCAGCGTAACCGCTCTTGCCTTGGAAAAAGCGCCGCCAGTTTTCTGCGCACCATTAATATTGACGTGGCGTTTCTGAGCTCCTCATCGTGGGATACCGAACGCGGCATGTCGACGCCGAGCGAAGGGAAAGCCTCGGTTAAAGAAGCGGTACTCACCGTTTCCCGGCGTCGGGTGCTGGTCTGCGACAGCAGTAAGTTTGGCAAATACGGCATGTTCCATATCTGTGGGCTGGAACAGTTAACCGACATTATTTCTGATAACCGGTTACCAGAAAACGCCCAGCAAACTCTTGCCAGCCAAGGCGTTAAGCTGCATCTGGTTGATAACCGGGAGGGTGCGCGCCATGCTGAAGTTAGCGGCTAACCTCGACTGGTTGTTTACAGATTTACCGATAGCGGCGCGATTTGCGGCGGCGCAGGCGGCTGGTTTTCGCGGCGTTGAAGGGCTATTTCTCTGGCAGCACCCGCTGGCGCATTTGCACGCTGCACAGCGGGAAACATCCCTGCCGGTGGTGCTGATGAACGCACCGGCGGGTAACTGGGCACAAGGTGAGCGGGGACTAGCCGCACAGCCCGGTCGAGACCAGGAATTTCACCATAGCCTCAACGTGGCGCGTGATTACGCCACGGCGCTGGGCTGTCGTCGGGTTCACGTTATGGCCGGTTCGCGCTGCGACGATCTGACGCTTCACGCTCAGCGCACTCTCCTGGCCAACCGGCTGCGTATCGCCTGCGATATGATGGCTGAAGCGGAAATCGATGTGCTGATTGAACCGTTAAATTCGCAGGATATGCCCGGTTATTTTATTGACAGCTTTCCGTTGGCCGAATCTATTATTCAAGAGGTTGGCAAGAAAAATATCGGTTTACAGTTTGATATTTACCACTGTCAGAAAATTCATGGCAATGTGGCAAAAAATATTGAACGCTACTTCACCTTAATTAAACATTTTCAAATTGCTTCTGTCCCCTATCGCCATGAACCGGGAACAGGTGAATTAAATGAAACATGGCTATTCGATTTTATTAGAAAAATGAATTACCAGGGCTGGATTGGCTGTGAATATCAACCATCAACATCAGGGCCCGACTCATTAAACTGGATAAAGCCTTACCTATAATTTAAATATCTCTGTACCGGAGGAAAATATGTCGGATACTGTTATTATTTCGCTGGCACCCGTTGCCGCGGATTGCCCCAGAGTTATACCCGCAGAACTGGCGCAGGAAATACTCGCCAGCGTAGAGCATGGCGCGTCCATCGTGCATTTACACGTTCGCGATAAACAGGGTCGCCTGACGCCGGATACCACCGATTTTCAGGCGACCATTGATAGCGTCATGCGCCATTCAGACCTGATTATTCAGGCATCTACCGGCGGCGTCTCTTCAATGTCCATCGCCGAACGCTGCGCGCCACTCTCCTGCCCCGGCGTAGAGATGGCTTCGCTGAACGTCGGTTCCGTCAACCTCGGAGATGCGGTGTACTTTAATCCCGGTCCGGACGTGGAATATTGCTCCCGGCAAATAGTCGAGCGCAATATTATTCCCGAGTTTGAAGTTTTTGAAATTGGCATGATTAATAACATCCTGAACCTTGAAGATAAAATAAAATTCCAAAAACCCATGCTCTTTAATATCGTCCTCGGCCATCGCGGCAGTACGCCAGCAACCATTGACGCTTTAATTGCTCTGCGTAGCATGATCCCGCGCGATGCCTTATGGGGTATTACTCATTTTGGCAGAAAGAATTTCGATATTATTGCCGCCGCCGTCGGCATGGGGGCCAGTGAAGTACGAATCGGCTTTGAGGATAGCTATTATTTAAGCGCTGAAGAAAAAGCACAGCATAATTACCAGCAGGTTGCCAAACTCGCCACGCTCATTCGCAGCATGGATAAAAAAGTCGCCACGCCAGAAATTGCGCGGCACATGTTATCTATTCCATCCCGGCAGCAATAACAACAGCAAGGACATTTCAACATGACTATGACCACTGTTATTCACAAAACCGGACTCGGCGTCAGCGTTGCGGGCGCGGCGCTGGCGATTATCGGTGCGCTAATCCAGTCCGCGGCGCTCTGGCAGCCCGGGCTGGTGATGTTCACCGCCGGATTCGCCGCCGGTGCAGGCTACTGGCCGGGTCTACGCAGCTATCAATTTACGCTATGGATCATCGCCGGATTTGTCGCCGCCATGACCTGGTCTACGGATCTGATCGTCTGGGGCGGTTTCAATATCACCCATAAATGGATCGTGTTCCTCGTCATTCAGGCCACCATGTTTAGCATGGGCACTAAGCTAACGATCCAGGATTTTATTGACGTCGCCAAAATGCCGTGGGCGGTGTTTATTGGCACCTTCTGCCACTTCGTCATCATGCCTCTGCTCGGCCTGAGCATTACGCTTATCTTTAACTTTCCGCCTGAGGTGGCGGTCGGGATTCTGCTGATTGGCGCCTGCCCAAGCGGACTCTCCTCTACCGTCATGGTCTATATCGCGAACGCCAACCTGGCGCTGGCGGTCTCGATCGCCGCAGTCTCAACGCTGGCGGCGACGGTGATGACGCCGCTGTGGGTTAATCTGCTGGCGGGGTCGATGATCGATATCCAGCTCACCGCAATGGTAATGGATGTGGTGAAAATCGTATTGATCCCCATCGGCGCGGCAATTCTGCATGACTATCTGAAAACCTATGCGGGCGTGCGCGGACGCCGTGTCGTCAAGATGCTGGCCGGGATCGGCGCTCTTTGGCTGCTGTATATGATTGCTGGCGGCTGGGACGCGCTGTTTGGTCACGCCAGCGCCGACGCGCAAATGTACGCGGTGGTGCTCAACTTCGTGGCAGGCGGTCTCGTCTGGGCATTGTTCTACAACTGGCTGTATGGCCGCGTGGCGGGCGTGAAGAAAATCATGCCGACCATCTCAATGATGGGGATCATTTTCTTTACGACCACCGCAGCCGCAGCCGGGCGCGAGAACCTGGTGCAGGTCGGCTTCCTGCTCTGCTTCGCCATGTTGATGCATAACCTCGGCGGCTTCCTGATTGGCTATCTGATGAGCCGCTGGATCTTCCGCATGGACGTACAGTCTGCACGCACCGTAGCCTTTGAAGTCGGCCTGCAAAACGGCGGCATGGCGTCCGGGCTTGCCGCAGCGATGGGCAAACTGGCAACGGTTGGCCTGGCCTCGGCGGTGATGACTCCACTTGGCAACGTCAGCGGCTCGCTGCTCGCGAACTACTGGCGCAAGAAAGACGCCAGACAGGCGCAGGCCGCCGCAGCCAAAGATCCCGTTCAACCCGCTTGCGAAAATCTGTCAAAAGGATAATCACGATGACAACTCTCACTCTGGGGCATGCCCTGCGCGCCGTGGCCTCTGCGCTCGACCTTGCCGAAACATGTTACGCAAAACGCCCGTTAAGCGTAGCCGTATGCGACGCCAATGGCGAACTACTCAGCTTTGCGCGGATGGATAACGCCAAACTGTTAACCATCGAATTAACCCAGCGCAAAGCACGCACCAGTAGCCGTCTGGGCTGCACCACGCAGGCATTTTTACAGCGCCTGCAGAAAGAGCAACTGGATATCGGTTATTTTGCTGACCCGCTGTTTACGGCGCTGCCGGGCGGGATCCCAATTCTGCACCAAGGAAAATGCCTTGGGGCCGTCGCGGTAGGCGGTTTATCCGCGCAGGAAGATCATGATGCGGCGCTGGCCGTCGCGGAAACGTTACTTAAGGAGATTGCCCAATGAAAAAGGTCGCCATGCTGCATACCAGTGCCGCCACGCTTACGATGATGCAACAGCTGATTGCCGACATCATGCCGGATGTGGAAGTCATGCACCTGGTGGAAGAATCCATGATCAAGCAGGTAATGAAGGCCCAGGGCGTGACGCCCAATATTGCCGCCCGCATCGCCGATTATGTACATATTGCCGAAAAGGCGGACTGCGATATCTTTATTACCGCCTGCTCCTCAATTGGTACTGCGGTGGAGCAATGCCAGTTTATGACCCCACTGCAGCTCGCGCGCATTGACTGCGCAATGGTGGAAGAGGCGATTGAAAAAGGTGAGCGGATCGCCGTACTGGCGACCGTGGCAACCACGCTGAAGCCAACGCTGGATTACGTACAGCGCAAAGTGCAGCAGAGCGGTAAATCGCGAACCATCACGCCTATATTAATGGAGGAGGCATTCCACGCGCTGCTGGCGGGAGACATGGATACTCATGACCGTATCGTCAGTGAAGGGTTACAGAGCGCCTTTACCCAGGCGGATGTTGTGATGCTGGCGCAAGCCTCGATGGCGCGCGTTTTACAGCAGCTCCCTTCCCCGCCGGTGCCGGTAATGACCTCGCCGGAAAGCGGAATTCGCTGGTTGAAAACACTGGCATCATCCTGATAGCGGTCGGTCAGCGCCAGCATAAGATTGCTGGCGCTGACTCATCACTTCTTTCAGGCCAGTTTCAGACTAAACGTCCGCGACTGCCCTGGCCGAAACACGCCGTTAATCCCCTTCGCATCGCTCTGCTCGCCAGCGGGTATTTCATCCATACCGGTTTCGCGGCAATGCATTACGCTTTGGCTAAACGACACGGCGGCATCGCAGCTGACGCTGTCAGAGGGATTAAATAAACGCAGGATGATTTCATCTCTGTCCTCTGCTTTTTTTAGCGCGCTAAGCTGACAGCCAACCGGTGACATACTCAACAGGCTGTAGCTATCGGGAACAGTAAACGCTGCTTTGTTGAGCTTCATCGCATCCCACGGGATTTTGTTATAACACTGGACGGGCGTCAGCCAGGCACGCGCCTGCTGAGCCAGGCCAACGTTAAGCGGCGTCCCGCTATAACTAAACAGGCAAAAGCGCCCGTGCAGCACGCCCCGCATCTGGGAATCCGGTACCGCCATTTTTATGCCTGACGGCCTGCCGGGACGCAATAAGAGATCCTCTTTTCCGAGTAAGCCGACGCCACGGAGCAGCGTCAGAGCAAACGTTTTTTTCTCCTCACCTACTACCTCAAATTCGCGCAATCCTTCGCTAAACACCGCGAGTCCATGACGCCCCTCCTGCAGCGCGGCGTAGTTGAGCAGATTCCAGACCGGCACCGGCGCTTCTTTCCATCCCTCAGCCTGCCAGTTGGCCATCGCTTCATCGTGAACAGGCCGCAGCAGCGAACCAAACTGGGTATCAGCCAACACGTCATTAGTGTGAAATGGCGTGGGGATAAGCACCCGAACTCGGTGATCGTCAGCCTGATTGTCAATGCGAATATCAACCTCAATCCGCCGGCTGTTATGGCTTAGCGTAACACCTATTTCGATGCTAACTTCACCATTGCGCTGACGTGACGCGCGCGCCTCCAGATCCGCCGGAACCGCCATCCGATAGCGAATGATTGCCCGGTCTTGCCATCCCTCGCGGATAATTTCATGCTCAAACGCAACGCCCGCAGACGTGAGGCGCCAATCCTCGCGCGAGGGGGAGTAATCGTACTCATCCCCGTCGTCGGCGCTTTCTTCAATCTCCAGTACGCGTTGATAAACAATCCCTGAGTCCTTATCGCGTAGCTGTAGCGTTCCATCGTCATTGAGATCGATCAGCCAGAACGCGTTCTCCAACAGTGCCTGGGTCGCCGGAGCGGGTATCGCCTGACGGCCAGCAACATGCGGTTCGATATACAGCGTGCAGTAACCCATCGAAGGTAGAATCTGGTTGAGCTGAATATCAAACTCCATAAACGGCTCGTAGTTGCCGTAATGGACGATTTGCCGGTCGATAAGACCAGGATCAAGCTCGTGCACGCCACGAATAAAATAAGGGATTTCATTTCCTCTGCCATCAAGCAGGCGGAACTGGCTGGCGCGAAGACGTACGGTCGTATTGATCACCGCCTCACGCGGCCAGGGCATCAGGTTGAACATCACCAGCTTGTCTTCTTCACTGTGCGCCATGTTGTCAGTGATTTTACGCAGGTAAAAACGAATCAAATTGTCGGCCATATCTTCGGCCAGCACGAAGCGTGAAACGATTTCACGATGCACTTTATCGCTACAACAACAGCCGATGCTGTCGTGGGCATGATTCTTTAAAATCTCTTTCCACATTTTCTCCAGCAGACCGTGGTGATATTCAAAACCTAAACTCCAGGCCAGCGTGGCGAGCGGTTCCAGCAGGTTAACGATTTTATTCTCAATACGCGCATGGATAATTTTGATATCCATTCGTGTGGAGCCAATCGTACGATGCACGCGCATATATTTACCGTCGATAAACTCGCCGTGCAGGGTAGCCAACGTCTCCCGATGCGCTTCGATATGAGCAAAAACCTCCTCGAAGCGGCTCATGACAAATTTTCGCTGCGGGTAGATTTCACGCAGTTTATCCATCACCGCAAAGATGTTTTGCTGTAACGGCATCTGGTCATGCCCGTTGGGTAATAGGATTTCTTTAGTCACCGAGGCGTTCTCCAGCACCTCGAAGTAGCCGTCAAGTCGCTTACGCAGCCCGGCCTCATCCTCGGGTAAGTACTTACCAATCGCATAGCCCAGCGGCAACACCTGTGTCGTGACCTGGCTACCGTCAGCGCTTTGCCATAAAAATTCGGTTTTATCGGTGCCATGACGTTCAGAGCACCCACGCCAGAACAGAGCCCGGTTGATACCAAAACCATTATAAATATGCGGCATCTGCCCGGACATCCCAAATGAATCAGGTAGATAACCTATCTTCATCGGTTCGCCAAAGGCCATACAATCGCGGATGCCGTACATCAGATTGCGGACAATTGACTCACCGGAAACGAGGGTCGTATCCGTTTGCGTGTACCAGGGGCCGATAATAAGCTTCCCAGCCTGCACCAGCGCTTTAACCCGCTGCCGGTTTTCAGGTTTCACCGCAAAATAGTCTTCCAGCACCGCCGTTTGACCATCCAGCACGTAATATTTGTACTCTGCATCCTGCTCAAGGCGAGTCAGGATCTCTTCCATATTGTTAACCAGCAAAATACGCGACTCTTCGGTGGTGAAGTACCACTCACGGTCCCAGTGCATATGCGGCGTAATGTGAACGCGAGATACTGCTTTCATCGTCATTTCCTGTTGAGTAAGTGCTTACGGCATCACGCTATCGGTGACGTATTTCCCCTGTTTAACCGCTTGACGACGCCAGAGCAGTAAAATCGCCGTGGAGATAATCGTCCCAATTAGCGCGGCGCCAAACCAGCCCGCAGCGGCCATCACCGCGCTTAGGTCTGCGGGGATAAGTAAAAAGAGCGAGAAAATCCCGGCACCAGGGGTCGAAAGCCCAATCCCCATGGCCCCAACGATGGCTCCGGTCGCCATCGACCCCATCACTAAAGAGCCAATCACCCGAATCGGGTCCTCAATCGCCAGCGGAATCGCGCCTTCGGTAATCCCGGCAAGGCCGAGCAGCCAGGTGGATTTACCGGTCTCAATCTCAAACTGTTTGAACAGGCGTGGCGCCAGCATGGTTGAGGCGGTGACGGTAAAAGCAGAAACCATTTTTACCGAAGCGAAAATTGCGTAGGGACCGAATACGCCGTTGGCCATCGCGCCCAGACAAAAGGCATACGCCGCTTTATTGACCGGACCGCCAAGATCAAACGAACACATAAAGCCCAGGATCATACCGAGCAGTAGCGCGTTGGTGCCTGATAACCCATTTAGCCAGGCCGTCAGCGAGGTATTGATCCAGGCGACAGGCTCGCCAATCACAAACAACATCAGGCTACCCGCGCCCAACGTGCCAATCACCGGATAGAGGTAGAACGTTAAAAAGCCATTGAATTTGCTGCTTAAACGCAGATGCTGTTTCACCCAACGCATGAGATAACCGGCAATCAGGCCACCGGCAACACCGCCAAGAAAACCCGAGCCGATTAAGTTCGCCGCCAGACCCGCCGCAAAGCCTGGAGCCAGCGCTGGTTTATCCGCCAGCGAATAAGCGGTATAGGCCGACAGTACCGGAACCATCAGCGTGCCCAGCATCCCGCCGCCGAGTTGGCGATACATCCACAGCCAGGATTTCTCTAAGCTGTACACATCCTGTAGGCCGAAAATCTGTGCAATCAATACCGCCACCGCCAGTACCGTCCCTCCGGCGACGATTAACGGCACGGCAAACGAAATTCCGCTCAGCAGTGCTTGTTTCAGGTCGGTTTTCAGCCCCTTTTTCACCTCTGTCTGTGGCTGAGAAACACGCTGGCTTTGCAGAGGCTCCAGCGCTAACGCCTGTTCAATCAGCGCTTTTGCGTGGCGCAACGGTTCGGCAACCGGAACGGAGATCGCCGGGATACCGTTGAAACGTTCACTTTCTTTAATAGCGACCTCTGCGGCGAAAATGCAGGCGCGCGCATCATTCAGTTGTTGAGCCGTTAAGCGGTCTTCAATGCCATTGGCACCCTGTTTTTCCACCACCACGTTAACGCCCATTTGTCGGCCGGCTTTCTCCAGATACTCAGCCGCCATATAGGTATGCGCAATGCCCGCCGGACATGCGGTAACGCAAACAATCGTTGGCGCATCCGCCGTCGCCACTGCGGCCTGCGGCGGTGTTTCGACCACTAATGCCGCCAGCACCGCTTCGGCGCTGGTCGCTGCCATCACGCGAGCACGCAGATCCTCATCCGCAAGGCAGGTGGTCAGTTCGGTCAGGATTTGGATATGAGTCGAACCGGCTTCATCTGGCGGGATCGCCAGCAAAAAAATAAGTTCAACAGACTCCGGGCCATCAATACCTTCCCAGTCCATCGGTTCACTCAGCGTCGCCACCGCGAAAGCCGCCTCTTTCACGGCCGACGATTTACCGTGCGGTACCGCCAATCCTTCGCCAAGCGCCGTAGGTCCCAGCGATTCGCGGTGAAAAACTTCCGCCAGATAAGCGTCGGCATCGGTGATTTTGCCTAATTCGGTCAGCCGCTGCGTAAGTTGGCGGATGGCATCGTCACGATCGGTAAATCTCGCCTGCACACAGACTGCGCGAGGGTGGGACAGTATTGTCAAATTCATCATGGTCCTCAGAGGATTGTCATTATTATGTGCCGCGATTGTCGCAGACAAAACAATACCTTTACGTGATCAATTTCACTAACGAGACAATATTTGTATTTAATTTGTATTATTTACTATTGATAAAATGTACGCATAATTTGTCTTGAATATCTGACTTTATTGCCGACAAAAGCGAAAAGAGATGAGCAAAAAACCGATGTACCGCCAGATAGCCGACGTTCTGCGCGAACAAGTTGCAAAAGGTGAATTAAAACCAGGTGATGCACTTCCCACAGAATCTACGCTACAGAGCCGTTTCGAGGTCAGCCGCGTGACCATCAGGCAAGCACTCAAGCTGCTGATGGAACAGAATATTATCGAGAGCATTCAGGGCAGCGGTTGGTATGTGAAAGAGGAGCGCGTCAATTACGACATTTATCAGCTCACCAGTTTTTATGAGAAGCTTGCCGACCGTCAGGTTGAAACGCACAGCGAAGTGAAGGTCTTTGAGGTCATTCCAGCAGGAGAGATGCTGGCCGAGTGGCTACAGCTGGCGGCTGAAGATAAAGTCTGGCATGTAAAACGGGTTCGTTTTATTAAGCAGAAAGCCGTTACCCTCGAAGAGACATGGATGCCGCTCGCCCTCTTTCCCGATCTCACCTGGGAGGTGATGGAAAATTCTAAATATCACTATATAGAACAGATCAAAAAGATGGTTATCGATCGCAGCGAGCAGGAACTGATCCCGGTTATTCCGGATGAGGATACTGTAGAAATGCTGGGCATGCCGCAGGGGAAACCGGTGCTGGAGAAAATCTCTCGCGGGTTTCTGCTCGATGGACGCGTTTTTGAATACAGCCGCAACACCTTCAAAAGCGACGATTATAAATTTACGCTGGTGGCAAAACGACGCCATTAAAAAAGGCCATCATCAGATGGCCAACCATGTCGAAACGGGACCAGCCCTTGACTATGCAGAGAGTCAGGGCTGTTTTTTTTCTTACTTAATCACTGTTTTCAGCGCTTCGCCGATATCGGCCAGGCTACGAACGGTTTTCACGCCAGCGGCTTCCAGCGCAGCGAATTTCTCATCCGCCGTACCTTTACCACCTGCGATGATCGCACCAGCATGACCCATACGTTTACCTTTCGGCGCAGTCACACCCGCGATGTAACCCACAACCGGCTTGGTCACATGATCTTTAATGTACGCCGCTGCTTCTTCTTCCGCGCTACCGCCGATCTCACCGATCATGACGATCGCTTCAGTCTGCGGATCTTCCTGGAACAGCTTCAGGATATCGATGAAGTTAGAGCCTGGGATCGGGTCGCCGCCGATACCCACACAGGTAGACTGACCAAAACCGTAGTCGGTGGTCTGCTTAACCGCTTCATAGGTCAGCGTACCAGAACGAGAAACGATACCGACTTTACCAGGCTTGTGAATATGACCCGGCATGATGCCGATTTTACATTCGCCAGGGGTGATAACACCTGGGCAGTTCGGGCCAATCATGCGTACGCCAGCTTCATCCAGCTTCACTTTCACAGTCAGCATATCCAGCGTTGGGATGCCTTCGGTGATGGTGATGATAAGCTTGATGCCTGCATCGATAGCTTCCAGGATGGAGTCTTTGCAGAACGGAGCCGGAACGTAGATAACGGTGGCGGTTGCGCCGGTCGCTTCTACCGCTTCACGTACGGTATTGAACACCGGCAGACCCAGATGCGTGGTGCCGCCTTTGCCTGGCGTAACACCACCGACCATTTGCGTACCGTAAGCAATCGCTTGTTCAGAGTGGAATGTCCCCTGGCTACCGGTGAAGCCCTGGCAGATAACCTTGGTATCTTTATTAATTAAAACTGACATTATTTCCCCTCCACTGCGGCAACAACCTGCTGAGCTGCATCCGTCAGACTTTTCGCTGCAATAATATTCAGGCCGCTATCAGCCAATTTTTTCGCGCCGAGTTCAGCGTTGTTACCTTCAAGACGTACCACGACCGGAACGTTAACGCCCACTTCTGCTACCGCGCCGATGATACCGTCCGCGATCAGGTCGCAGCGTACGATACCGCCGAAGATGTTAACCAGTACAGCTTTAACATTGTCGTCAGAGAGGATAATTTTGAACGCTTCAGTTACACGCTCTTTGGTCGCACCGCCGCCAACGTCAAGGAAGTTAGCCGGTTCGCCGCCGTGCAGTTTAACGATGTCCATGGTGCCCATTGCCAGGCCCGCGCCGTTAACCATACAACCGATGTTGCCGTCCAGAGCGACGTAGTTCAGTTCCCACTGTGCAGCCTGTGCTTCACGCGGATCTTCCTGAGACTGATCGCGCATTTCACGCAAGTCAGCCTGGCGGAACAGCGCGTTGCCGTCAGCGCCCAGTTTGCCGTCGAGGCAGATCAGATCACCCTGCTTGGTCACCACCAGCGGGTTGATTTCGATCAGCGCCAGATCGCGCTCAAGGAAGATAGTCGCCAGACCCATGAAGATCTTGGTGAACTGCTGAACCTGTTTTCCTTCCAGACCCAGTTTGAACGCCAGTTCACGACCCTGATAAGGCATCGGACCGGCCAGCGGATCGAGCGCTACTTTGTGGATCAGGTGCGGCGTTTCTTCCGCCACTTTTTCAATTTCCACGCCGCCTTCGGTAGAGGCCATGAAGACCACGCGACGGGAACTACGGTCAACAACTGCGCCGAGGTAAAGTTCTTTACCAATGTCGGTCGCTGCTTCAACCAGAATCTGATTTACCGGTTGACCATGGGCGTCTGTCTGGTAAGTGACCAGACGTTTACCCAGCCAGTGTTCAGCAAAAGCGCGAATGTCTTCTTTGCTGTTCACAACCTTCACACCGCCCGCTTTACCACGGCCACCAGCGTGAACCTGACATTTCACTACCCACGGGCCTGCGCCGATTTTAGATGCAGCTTCTTCAGCTTCACGCGGAGTAGTACAGGCATAACCCACCGGTGCCGGTAAGCCATAGCGGGCAAAAAGTTGTTTTGCCTGATATTCATGTAAGTTCATGTGTTCTGTCCATCCTTCAGGTAATCGTTATCTTTTACCCGTAGGCCTGATAAGCCTCCAGACCTACGGGGCAGGTGATACTCTTATTTACTACACGTCCAGCAGCAGACGCGTCGGATCTTCCAGCAACTCTTTAATGGTTACCAGGAAGCCTACTGACTCACGACCATCGATCAAACGGTGGTCATAAGACAGCGCCAGATACATCATCGGCAGGATTTCAACCTTGCCGTCTACGGCCATCGGACGATCTTTGATGGCATGCATACCCAGGATGGCGCTCTGCGGTGGGTTGATGATCGGGGTAGACATCAGGGAACCGAACACGCCACCGTTAGTGATGGTGAAGTTACCGCCCGTCAGATCGTCGACCGTCAGCTTGCCGTCGCGACCTTTAACTGCCAGCTCTTTAATATTTTTCTCGATGTCAGCCATACCCAGCAGATCCACATCACGCAGGACCGGCGTGACCAGGCCACGCGGCGTGGAGACCGCCATGCTGACATCAAAGTAGTTGTGGTAAACCACGTCATCACCGTCGATGGACGCGTTCACTTCCGGATAGCGTTTCAGCGCTTCAACAACCGCTTTCACGTAGAAAGACATAAAGCCCAGACGGATACCGTGACGTTTCTCGAACGCGTCACCGTACTGCTTACGCAGATCCATGATTGGCTTCATGTTGACTTCGTTGAACGTGGTCAGCATGGCGGTGGAGTTTTTCGCTTCCAGCAGACGCTCAGCTACGCGTTTGCGTAGACGGGTCATCGGAACACGTTTTTCGCCACGAGCGCCCAGTTGAGCCTGTGGTGCAGGCGCGGCGGCCGGCGCTTTGGCTTCTGCTTTCGCAGCCGGTGCTTTGGCCAGATGCTTTTCAACATCTTCACGCGTGATACGACCACCGACGCCGGTGCCATTGATGGCGCTGGCTTCGAGATTATGCTCACCCAGCAGGCGACGGATCGCCGGGCTCAGGGCATCGTTGTTCTGTTCAGCAAGAGACGCCTGCTGGCGTTGTGCCGGAGTAGAATCTTTCTCTTCAGACTTGGCGCTGGTCTCTTTGCCAGAGCTGTTGCCTTCACGCAGGCGACCAAGGATCTGGCGAGAAGTGACGGTTGTCCCTTCATCTTCCAGAACCGCATCAAGAATACCGTCCGCTGATGCCGGTACTTCCAGTACCACTTTGTCAGTTTCGATTTCTACCAGTACTTCATCACGACGTACTGCATCGCCCGGTTTTTTGTGCCAGGTTGCAACCGTTGCATCCGCTACGGATTCAGGCAGGTCGGGAACAAGAATATCTACGCTACTCATTATTTATCCTTTATTTAATCGACGTTCAGCGCGTCATTAACCAGATCTTGTTGCTGCTTCTGGTGAACGGACATATATCCTACTGCCGGAGAGGCAGAGGCCGGGCGACCTGCATAACGCAGGGCTGACCCAAATGGAATTACTTCACGGAAATGATGCTGGCTGCAGTACCATGCGCCCTGGTTGAGCGGCTCTTCCTGGCACCAGACAAAATCATGTACATGAGCAAACGGTTTCAGCGCTTCCTGCACCGCTTTATGCGGGAACGGATAGAGCTGTTCGATACGCACAATGGCGACATCTTTTTGGTCGTTCTTGCGGCGTTGCTCCAACAGGTCGTAATAAACCTTACCAGAACACATCACGACACGCTTCACGCCTTTAGGATCAAGTTCATCTACTTCGCCAATGGCTGGCAGGAAGGTGCCATTTGCCAGTTCGTCCAGCGTGGACACCGCCAGCGGATGACGCAGCAGCGACTTCGGTGACATCACTACCAGCGGACGACGCATTCCGCGCAGCGCCTGACGACGCAGCATGTGGTAAACCTGTGCCGGGGTAGACGGGACGCAAACCTGCATGTTTTGCTCAGCGCAAAGTTGCAGATAACGTTCCAGACGCGCGGAGGAGTGCTCCGGCCCCTGACCTTCATAGCCGTGTGGCAGCAGCATAACCAGACCGCACATACGGCCCCATTTCTGCTCGCCGGAAGAGATGAACTGGTCGATAACCACCTGCGCACCGTTGGCGAAGTCACCGAACTGCGCTTCCCAGATAGTCAGGGTGCGCGGTTCTGCCGTGGCATAACCGTACTCGAATGCCAGCACCGCTTCTTCAGACAGCACGGAGTCCCATACGCGGAACGTGCCCTGGCCGTTATGCACATGCTGCAGCGGAGTGTACGTTGAACCATTCGCCTGGTTATGAATCACCGCATGACGGTGGAAGAAGGTTCCGCGGCCAGAGTCTTCACCCGACAGACGTACAGGAATACCTTCATCAACCAGCGTGGCGTAAGCCAGATTCTCTGCGCCACCCCAGTCGAACAGCTTCTCGCCTGCGGCCATGGCCTGACGGTCGCCGTAAATTTTGGCAACACGCGACTGCATTTCCACCGCTTCAGGCACGGTGCTGATGCGTTTTGCCAGCTCCTGCAGACGCTTCATCTCAACTTTGTTCGGGTAGTTTTCATCCCATTCGTGGTTGAGGTACGGCGACCAGGTGAAGGAGTGCATATTCATTGGACGCCACTCTTTCACCACGCATTCGCCTGCGTCCAGCGCGTCACGATACAGATTGACCATTTCGGTCGCATCTTCCAGCGTAGCGACGTTGTCCGCTTCCAGCTTGTCAGCGTAGATTTTGCGCGGGGTCGGATGCTTTTTGATTTTCTGATACATCAGCGGCTGGGTTGCGCTTGGCTCGTCGGCTTCGTTGTGGCCGTGACGGCGGTAGCACACCAGATCGATAAAGACATCGCGTTTAAAGGTATTACGGAAATCCAGTGCCAGACGCGTTACGAAAGCGACCGCTTCCGGGTCATCCGCGTTCACGTGGAAAATCGGCGCCTGAACCATCTTACCGATGTCGGTGCAGTATGGTGTAGAACGTGCATCTAGCGGGTTAGAGGTGGTGAAGCCCACCTGGTTGTTGATAACGATGCGAACGGTACCGCCCACTTCGTAACCACGCGCTTTCGACATGTTCAGGGTTTCCTGAACCACGCCTTGCCCGGTTACTGCCGCATCACCATGAATAGTGATTGGCAGCACTTTATTGCTGCTCGGCTCGTCCAGACGATCCAAGCGTGCACGTACGGAACCGATAACCACCGGGCTAACGATTTCCAGGTGCGACGGATTAAACGCCAGCGCCAGATGCACCAGACCGCCTTCGGTTTCGATATCCGATGAGAAGCCCATGTGGTACTTCACGTCACCGGTACCGAGGTGTTCTTTATGTTTGCCCGCAAATTCGTCGAATAGATCCTGCGGCTTTTTACCCAGCACGTTAACCAGGACGTTCAGACGACCACGGTGCGCCATACCCAGTACCACTTCACGGGTACCGCTGTTACCAGCGTGGCGGATCATCTCTTTGAGCATTGGGATTAACGCATCACCGCCTTCCAGCGAGAAGCGTTTCGCGCCCGGGAACTTCGCGCCCAGGTAGCGTTCCAGACCTTCCGCTGCAGTCAGTTCGCTGAGGAAGCGTTTCTTCTCTTCACTACTGAATGCAGTACGGCCAGACTCGATACGCTGCTGAAGCCAGCGTTTTTCTTCGGTGCTGGTGATGTGCATATACTCGGCGCCAATCGGGCCGCAGTAGGTTTGTTTCAGCGCGACAACCAGGTCGCTCAGCTTCATCGTGTCTTTGCCACCGGCAAAAGAACCCACGTTAAAGCTTTCCTGGAAATCCGCATCGGTCAGATCGTGGAAGGAGGGATCCAGATCGGCCACATTTTCTTGCTGCCACAGTCCCAGCGGATCGAGATTCGCATGCTGATGACCGCGGAAACGATAGGCGTTAATGAGCTGCAGGACTTTAACCTGCTTCACATTGGCATCAGGGTCGGAAATAGAAGAAGAGTAACGTGGGGTAATCAACGCCTGTCGACGGAAATAATCACGTGTTTTTGAGTGGAGTTGATCCGGTTTGACTCCGGTACCAGGTAACTGCTGGAACGTCGAACGCCAGTTAGCATCTACCGAGTCAGGGTCGGTTAAGAAGTCTTCATAGAGCTGTTCTATCCAGCTCTGGTTAGAACCAGAGAGGTAAGAAGAGTCCAACCAGGCTTTCAAAGCGCTGTTCTGCATCGTGATCCCTTAAGCATTTGTATGCTTATTTCGCCGTGGATACTACCACGCACACCGATGTGCGTGCCGGGGTTCACTTGTTGCGGACTGTCGTGTCATCTGCGTCCGCTAAGGAACCTTTAAAAACTGTCTAATAATCGTCGTCGTTCAGGCTGCGATTATTGCTATCAATGTGGCAGTTTTTAGAGGTTTCCCTGCACGGCCGGGGAATCTCTTCCCCGGCAACTACAACTACTTATGCACTACGTTTGAGCAGCATCGACTTAATATGACCGATGGCGCGCGTCGGATTCAGCCCTTTAGGACATACGCTGACGCAGTTCATGATGCTATGACAGCGGAATACGCTGAAAGCGTCACTTAAACCTTCCAGACGGCTGTCGGTCTCGGTATCGCGGCTATCAATTAAGAAGCGATACGCGGCCAACAGGCCTGCCGGGCCAATAAACTTGTCCGGGTTCCACCAGAATGATGGGCAGGACGTTGAGCAGCATGCACACAAAATACATTCATACAGCCCATCGAGCTTCTCACGCTGCTCTGGCATTTGTAAATGCTCACGAGCCGGAGGATTTTTCCCATTATTCAACAAGTAAGGCTTAATCTTCTCATACTGTGCGTAGAATTGCCCCATGTCTACCACCAAATCGCGCACAACCGGTAAACCTGGCAGCGGGCGAATGACAATTTTCTTGCCCGGCTGATTCAGCGCAGAAATAGGTGTGATACAGGCCAGTCCATTTTTGCCGTTCATGTTCAGACCGTCGGAGCCGCAAACCCCTTCACGGCATGAGCGACGAAACGACAGCGACGGATCTTTTTCTTTCAGCTGCATCAACGCATCCAGCAGCATCATGTCGCGCCCTTCTTCCGCCTCCAGGGTGTAATCCTGCATGCGCGGAGCGTCGTCAACATCCGGGTTATAGCGATAAACTGAAAACTCGAGTTTCATTGTCCTGTCTCCGCATTAATAAGTACGAATCTTCGGCGGGAATGCCGGGCGCAGCTTCGGTTCCATATTGACTTGACGTCGCGTCATGGATTCCGACTCTGGCAGGTACAGGGAATGGCACAGCCAGTTTTCGTCATCACGTTCCGGGAAGTCGAAGCGGCTATGCGCGCCACGGCTTTCGGTACGGAAGTTTGCAGATACTGCAGTGGCGTACGCGGTCTCCATCAGGTTATCCAACTCCAGACACTCAACGCGCTGGGTATTGAACTCGCTGGAGGTATCGTCCAGACGGGCATTTTTCAGGCGTTCGCGAATCGCTTTCAGCTCTTCCAGACCCTTCGCCATCGCATCGCCTTCGCGGAATACCGAGAAGTTATGCTGCATACATTCTTGCAGCGCTTTACGAATTGCCACCGGATCTTCACCGTTACGGTTACCGTTCCAGCGATTCAGACGCGCCAGAGAAGCGTCGATTTCATCTTCGGTTGCATCCAGCAGGTCACCCTGCTCTGCGATAGATTCCTGCAGATGCAGACCCACAGCACGACCAAATACCACCAGGTCAAGCAGTGAGTTGCCGCCCAAACGGTTAGCACCGTGAACCGATACGCAGGCGATTTCACCGACGGCAAACAGCCCTGGGATCACCACATCTTCGCCCTGCTCATTCACAGTCAGCGCCTGGCCGGTGACTTTGGTCGGAATACCGCCCATCATATAGTGGCAGGTTGGAATAACCGGGATCGGCTCTTTCACCGGGTCAACGTGAGCAAAGGTACGGGACAGTTCGAGAATACCCGGCAGACGGGACTCCAGCACTTCTTTACCCAGGTGGTCGAGTTTCAGTTTGGCGTGCGGCCCCCACGGACCGTCGCAGCCGCGACCTTCGCGGATTTCGATCATGATGGAACGCGCCACCACGTCACGACCCGCCAGGTCTTTCGCATTCGGGGCATAACGCTCCATGAAGCGCTCACCGTGTTTGTTCAGCAGGTAGCCACCTTCACCACGACAGCCTTCTGTTACCAGAACACCCGCACCAGCGATACCGGTTGGGTGGAACTGCCACATCTCCATATCCTGCACCGGCACGCCAGCGCGGATAGCCATACCGACGCCGTCACCGGTGTTGATGTGGGCGTTGGTAGTGGACTGATAAATACGGCCAGCACCGCCGGTCGCCAGCACGGTTGCGCGGGCTTTGAAGTAAACCACTTCACCGGTTTCAATACACAGCGCGGTACAACCAACAATCGCGCCATCGGCATTTTTGACCAGATCCAGCGCATACCATTCGGAGAAGATGGTGGTGTGGTTTTTCAGGTTCTGCTGATACAGCGTGTGCAACAGCGCATGGCCGGTACGGTCTGCCGCTGCCGCGGTACGTGCCGCCTGCTCGCCGCCGAAATTCTTCGACTGGCCGCCAAACGGACGTTGATAAATTGTGCCATTATCGAGGCGAGAGAACGGCAGCCCCATGTGGTCCAGCTCCAGAATCGCTTCCGGACCGGTTTTACACATATATTCAATAGCGTCCTGGTCACCAATGTAGTCCGACCCTTTCACGGTGTCGTACATGTGCCATTCCCAGTTATCTTCATGGGTATTACCGAGCGCAACGGTGATGCCACCTTGCGCAGATACGGTATGGGAACGGGTTGGGAACACTTTGGAGAGCAGCGCACAGGTCTGACCGCTCTGGGAAATTTGCAGCGCCGCGCGCATACCTGCGCCGCCGGCACCAATCACAACAGCATCAAATTCTCTGACTGGCAGTTTCATTACACACCCCACACCACAACAAATCCATAAATGACGTAAACCACCAGCGCAACGACGATAGCCAGTTGCAGAATCAGGCGCACGGCCAGCGGTTTAACGTAGTCGGTCAACACCTGCCACATGCCGATCCAGGCATGAATCAAGATGGAGAAAAGAGCCAGCAGGGTGAAGACTTTGGTGAATGCCGATGAGAAGAAACCGGTCCAGACTTCAAACGTCAGTTCGCCGCTGGTGGCGAAGAAGCCGACCATATAGATGATGTATAACGTCAGAACGATAGCGGTAGCACGGACCAGAATGAAGTCATGTACGCCGTTGCGTCCTAATGCGGAGGCGTTGCTTACCATACGAGGACTCCTGCGAGAAGTGAAAGCACGACAATGATAACGAAACAAATTTTGGCGGAACGTGTCCCTGCTTCGAGGGTTTCTTCGATATAGCCAAAATCCATCAACAGATGGCGAATGCCCATTACGGCGTGATATGCCAGCGCAATCAGGATCCCCCACAGAATTAACTCCACAAAGAAGTTATTCATAATGGATGACGCCGCGAGGAAACCTTCAGGGGAGGAAAGGCTGGTACCCAATAACCACAACAGAATCCCGACCGCCACGAAGGTGATCACTCCGGATACGCGATGGAGAATGGACGCTATCGCCGTGATTGGGAACCGGATCGTTTGTAGATCCAGATTGACAGGTCTTTGTTTTTTCACATTTCTTATCATGAATAACGCCCACATGCTGTTCTTATTATTCCCTTTGGACTTCGGGTACAGAAGATGAAGACACCTGTAGCCTGAAAGACGACGGGATTTCCTTCCTCCGGTCTGCGTGCGGGTCAGACAGCGTCCTTACTATAACTACGCGTCATATAAAACACTGCTTCCAGATGCTAAAACGACACGTTACAACGCTGGTTGGCTCGGGATTGCAGGGTATTCCGGAGACCTGGCGGCAGTATAGGACGTTCACAAAATCATTACAATTAACCTACATATAGTTTGTCGGGTTTTATCCCGAACAGTGACATAGGTCACGATAACAACATTATTTTAATTTTTAACCATCTAATTTGACAATCATTAAACAAAGTTGTTACAAACAACACCAGAAAAAGCATATAATGCGTAAAAGTTATGGGGTCACTCTTTCACCGGACATTTAGTTATGTAACAGTGTGGAAGTATTGACCAATACAGTCAGGACAGTTATTAGTGATAGACAGGTTTAATAATTCGGATTGCTAAGTTCTTGATTTGCAGTTTATTCGCCATGAAAAGACCGTTTTACCTGCAAGCGCCCATAGCTCTGTACCCAGGTTATCCCCTCTTTCGCAGAGCGGCGAGCCAAATAACAAACTGGTAACGGTTCATTGATGTACGAAGGCAAATGTGAGTTCCAGCAGTCTTAAGCAATAAGGCGCTAAGGAGACCGTAAATGGCTGATACTAAAGCAAAAATCACTCTAAATGGTGACTCTGCTATTGAACTGGATGTGCTGAAAGGTACGCTCGGTCAAGATGTTATTGATATTCGTAGTCTTGGCTCAAAAGGGATGTTTACTTTTGACCCAGGTTTCACCTCTACCGCATCCTGCGAATCCAAAATTACTTTCATCGACGGTGACGAAGGTATTTTGCTGCATCGCGGCTTCCCGATTGATCAGTTGGCGACCGAGTCGAACTATCTGGAAGTGTGTTATATCCTGCTGTACGGCGAAAAACCGACGCAGGAGGAGTACGACGAGTTCAAAACCACAGTCACTCGCCATACCATGATCCACGAGCAGATCACCCGCCTGTTCCACGGTTTCCGCCGCGACTCTCACCCGATGGCCGTTATGTGTGGTGTTACCGGGGCGCTGGCTGCGTTCTACCACGACTCGCTGGATGTGAATAATCCGCGTCACCGTGAAATCGCCGCCTTCCGTTTGCTGTCCAAAATGCCGACCATGGCAGCGATGTGCTACAAATATTCCATCGGGCAGCCGTTCGTGTACCCGCGTAATGACCTCTCCTACGCCGGTAACTTCCTGAACATGATGTTCTCCACGCCGTGCGAAAAATACGAAGTGAATCCGATTCTGGAACGCGCAATGGACCGTATCTTGATCCTGCACGCTGACCACGAACAGAACGCCTCAACCTCTACCGTTCGTACCGCCGGTTCTTCTGGCGCTAACCCGTTTGCCTGCATCGCGGCCGGTATTGCTTCCCTGTGGGGACCAGCACACGGCGGCGCAAACGAAGCTGCGCTGAAAATGCTGGAAGAAATCAGCTCTGTTAAACACATTCCGGAATTTGTTCGCCGCGCGAAAGACAAGAATGATTCCTTCCGCCTGATGGGCTTTGGTCACCGTGTTTATAAAAACTATGACCCGCGCGCCACCGTCATGCGTGAAACCTGCCATGAAGTACTGAAAGAACTGGGCACCAAAGATGATCTGCTGGAAGTGGCGATGGAACTTGAACACATTGCGCTCAACGACCCGTACTTCATCGAGAAGAAACTCTACCCGAACGTAGATTTCTACTCCGGCATCATCCTGAAGGCGATGGGTATTCCGTCTTCCATGTTTACCGTTATCTTCGCCATGGCGCGTACCGTGGGCTGGATTGCACACTGGAACGAAATGCACACCGACGGCATGAAAATCGCTCGTCCGCGTCAGCTGTACACCGGCTACGACAAGCGCGATTTTAAGTCTGATATTAAGCGTTAATTGTTCAGGCCACCGGGTAATTCCGGTGGCTTTTTTCAGATCCAGTCCTGTTTGTTGCATTTACCTCTTCAATATTATCTCCTATAGTTCACCTGTACTTAAATATATTTAAATTCATCCTAACCCCACTCTATTTAATATAGCATTAATCGCTAATACGTTATTTGATTTTTAAATTCATTAGTTATTTAATCCAGCACGATAAAAACCAGCGCTGGATTAAATGACATGGGCGACCTTATTTATCTGAAGGTAACAGGTGAGCAACAAGGCGAGATCTCTTCTGGTTGTGGTACCGACGCATCGGTAGGCAACCGCTGGCAGGAAAATCATCCTGATGAGATTTTTTCTTTTTCACTCTCTAACGGATTAGTTGGCACAGGTTCTGGTATTAATACCCATGCGCTAAGATTCGAAAAACTAATTGATAAAAGTACGCCATTATTTATTAATGCCATCAATAATAATGAATTTCTGTTTATTGAAATTGATTTCTGGAGAATAAACAGATTTGGCAGATGGGAACGCTACTATTACATTCAATTAAGAAATGCTTCGGTAAAAAGCATACAAACATATGTGACCCTAAATGAGCTTGATACCGAAGAAATTGCGGTATCGTATGACTATATTCTTTGCAAGCACCTGATTGCCAATACGGAGTTTGACTACCTGGCGTTTCCTGCTGAGTACAACCGTTTGTTTATACCGCTTCGCAATCAGCCGACTAGTTCGATAATACCCGTTGCGAAACTCCCTTTCCCCCCAGCACCACACATTCCTGCGGTCACGCCGGTCTATGCCAAATCATGTCTGAAAGAGAAAGGCTGTACAGACGCGGGGAGCAGTGAAGAATCGGCTGAAAACTTCGGACAGATGGCGATTTTCGCACAATCATCCGTCGATGATTGTTGCGGATATGCACAGCCCGCAGAAGCCTCGGTCGCACTGCCGATCTTAGGTGGACTGACGCAGGTGTGGGGCGAGTGGTCTCTCAGTGGCATTCTCAGCGCCGCACGAGGCGTTCCTTATATCGGGGCGCTGGCTTCCGCACTGTATATACCGTCCGCTGGTACGGGCAGTGTACGCGTTCCCGGACGCGATGAGTTCTGGTATGAAGAAGAGTTACGGAAAAAGGCGCTGATCGGCGGCACGGCCACAACCCGGGTTCGTTTTTTCTGGGGAACCGACATTCACGGTAAGTCGCAAGTATACGGCGTGCATACCGGCGAAGGAACTCCGTATGAAAACGTGCGCGTTGCGAATATGGAGTGGAATGATGAACATCATCGCTATGAATTTACGCCCGCCCACAATGTAGATGGGCCGTTAATTACCTGGACGCCGGAAAATCCTGCTACCGGCGATTTACCCACACATACGGGTAGCAATGTTCCGCCGCTTGATCAGACAACGATTCTGGTGACGCCAATTCCGGATGGCAAAAATGAGTACACCACGCCACCGTTCCTGGTGCCGGATGTCGCCGATTTTAACGATTATATTCTGGTCTTTCCGGCCGATTCAGGCATTCAGCCGATATATGTATACCTGAAAACAGCCCGGGACGAACCCGGTACGGCAACAGGCTACGGTGAAACTTTATCCGGAAATGGTCGTTGGCTTGAGGCCGCCAGTTCAGGGCTGGGAGCGCCGATACCTGCACAGGTGGCGGATAAGCTGCGAGGAAGAATGTTTCGCAACTTTGACCATTTCAGAGAAGAATTCTGGCTTGCGGTGTCAGAATGCCCTGAGCTTATGAAGGATTTTAAACCTTCTAACCAAACCCTGATAAGAATGGGGTTAGCACCATATCCTACTCCTTCAGAGCAGGTAGGCGGCAGAACGACTTTTGAACTTCATCACTTAGAAGAAATCCAGCATGGCGGAGAAGTGTTTAATATGGATAATATATACATTACCACTCCTCGCTTACATATAGGAATACATAAAAATGCTAATAGATAATGAAAAAACAATAATCGATTACACTGAGTCAGAGTTCATTGCTCTGCTATCTAACTTTTTTGAGAATAAATATGGGCTAAATGCCAGGGATTTTGGTAAATTTATCGATGACCTACAACTACATGTAGTCAAAATCACCCAGCACCCACTTGGTAATGGACTGATTTTTAATACACCAGATGAGATTGAATGTTCACCCTTAGGAATATTTAAGGAAATAAAAAAATGGAGAGCATCTCATGGCTTAGCGTTATTTAAAGATTCCAAATAAGCGATATATTAAGAGATATCATAACATTCAAAAACTGTCTGAAAGTTTACACTGAGTCTAAAACTTTGGAGTTCTTAAATGAGTTTTTTGCAGCGGACCCGAAGGGGCGAGGCCCATGGATGGGCCGAGTAACAAAGCCAACGCACCTGCAGCTTGAAGTATGATGGGTATAATTATATTATTTTGGAGAAAGTCTATTACATTGAAAATGTGAAGAGTATTTACGATGAGTTATCTACTATCGAATTTACCAAAACAGTATTAGAGGAGACTATTCGACTAGTTAAAAGGCAGATACGCTGCGAGGAAGAACGTTTCGCAACTTTGACCATTTCAGAGAAGAATTCTGGCTTGCGGTGTCAGACTGCCCTGAGCTAATGTCACAGTTTAAAAAATCGAATCAGACAATAATTAGAGATAAGGGATCACCATTCGTTATTGAAGAGGAAGCCGTTGGAGGACGAGATGTCTATGAGTTGTATCACATAGAACAAATCCAACACGATGGACCTGTTTACGACATGGATAACTTACGAGTAAACACGCCACGCAACCATATTCGCATTCATAAAGAGGAGAAATAGATGTTTAAAGAACGCTTAGAAAACTATACAGAAGCAGAGATGTTAGATTATCTTCGTGAATTCTTCGAAAATCCGCAAAAATTAGAAGGAAAAGCCCTGACGGAACATTTTAGTCAATTAGCAAAACATTTAATTAAAATTACTGCTCATTCTGAAGGCAGGGATCTTATCTTTAACCCACCTGAAGACAGAGAGGATTCACCCGAGGGTGTCTTGAATGAAATCAAAAGATGGCGTAAATCCCAGGGATGCCCATTATTTAAAGAATCAACCTAAAAATTTCAAATCAAGCAGTTAAATTATCAATATCAATAATAAAACAGCGTAATTTTATACATCCAGAGAAATTAAAATGACAATAACGGTTACGGTTCAAGCTCAACTCATTGTCGGTGAAGCGCAGGTAATAGAAAGTTTGGCCCCAGAAGGTTCTTACACGGCTGTATTTGAAGATGATGGCCAAACCGGGTATTTCTATGCGCTTGATGACTCTTCAGACGGAAATCCTATCAAAGATGCACTACATATTTACAATGCAGAAGACGTATCAGATGGCCATATCCCATCGGATTTGAAGATCGGTTGGTCAGAAGACAGTAAGAAATGTGTGTTGCTAATAAATGGTTATCCACACGGCGTGTTTGATTTTGAATCTAAAAATGGATACTGCCGGAGCGGTTTTCCTCCTCCAATCAGTCAGGAATGGTCTATCTTCGGACATGCCTGGAATGATGCTGTCGACGATTTTTTCAGATAGCAAGCATATCGTTTTATTCACAGGTTCACCGTTTAGTCCGTTTTTATTGATACCTGATATTTTTTTCAGCGGGCTTTTTCTCTATGCTGTATCAATACGTTAAACGCAGCATATAACTCAGGAGCATGGGATGCCTGTTTTGCAGTGGAGCCTGTTGTTTCTGCTATCGCTCCTTCTTTCCCTGTTCTTTTTGTTTATTCACCTTCCAGGACCGCTGCTGCTCGGTTCGATGATCGTCGGCATCATATTCAGTATGCGCGGCATCTCACTGCACCCTCCCCGCTGCACATTTCTTGGCGCGCAGGCGATTCTCGGCTGCATGATTGCCCAAAACCTGACTGGCTCAATCTTGACGACCCTTACGGCCCACTGGCCGATGGTGATTATCATCCTGCTGGCGACCCTTATCAGCAGCGCGGTAATCGGCTGGCTGCTGGTTCGCTACAGTAACCTACCGGGAAACACCGGTGCATGGGGCTCGTCACCTGGCGGTGCGGCGGCAATGGTGGCGATGGCGCAGGAATATGGTGCCGACATCCGGCTGGTGGCGTTTATGCAGTATCTGCGCGTACTGTTGGTGGTTGGCGCGGCAGCACTGGTCACCCGAATGATGATGGGCGACCAGGCCCAAACGGTCAGTGAGCAAATCGTCTGGTTTCCGCCGCTGAGCAGCAATCTGTTCAGTACCCTGGCGCTGGCCGCCGTTGCCGGTACGGCCGGGCGTCTATTGCGTATTCCCTCTGGCGTCATGTTGCTACCGATGTTGGCAGGCGCATTGCTGAATGCCGGTGGCGTGATGGTGATCGAACTGCCGGAATGGCTGCTGGCGATTGCCTATATGGCCATCGGCTGGCAAATCGGCCTGGGTTTTGACAAGCAGATCTTTTTAATGGCGTTGCGCCCCTTACCGCAAATCCTCTTGTCCATTTTTTCACTGATGGCGATCTGCGCCGCTATGGCCTGGGGACTGGCGCATTACATGCAGATAGATTTTCTTACCGCCTATCTGGCGACCAGTCCAGGCGGCGTAGATTCTGTTGCGGTGATTGCCGCAGGGAGTCACGCCGATATGGCGCTGATCATGGCGATGCAAACCCTGCGGCTATTCAGTATTTTATTGACTGGCCCGGCGGTGGCGCGGTTTATTTCGCTACACGCGCCAAAGCATCCCGCTTAGTGCTGACATCCTGGACACCAGTAAAAGGGTCGTGAAGAGAGTGTCGTTTTTTCGATGATTCCGCCACAGCGCTCACAGGCTTCACCATCCCGGTGAAAGACCTTAAAGCGAAACAGCGCGCCGTGATGTTTATTCTCATCCACCAGCCCGCGGGTGTTATAGGACAAACGAGGAATATCAAGCAGCGCATGCGCCAGCGCATCCAACTGTTCATCTCCGAGCATCGACGCTTTATGCTGCCCGGTCAGCCCTACTTGCCACAGAATCTCTACCCGCAGGTAGTTACCTAATCCCGCCAGAAACGCCTGCTCCAACAGCAGGCCAGAAAACTGGCGATTGCGAAAACGCGGGGATAACAGACGCGCTTTCACGTCATCGGGCGTTAAACGTAAATCCAACACGTCCGGCCCAACCCATTGCAGGAACGGGTGGGTAGCGAGCTGTTCCGGCGTCAGCATGTCGATATCAGAGGCGCTATAGAGCAGAATAGTTTTGTCGTGTGTTTGCAACCTGACACGCAGTACCCGCGAAGTCTGCGGTATTTTTCCGGTATCCACCACTCGCCACACGCCATAGAGCTGATTGTGGCTGTACAGCGTCAATCCATTAGAAAAATGGGTCAGCAATGCTTTACCCCGCGTTTCAAGCTGGGTAACACTCTGCCCAATCAGTTGAGATTGATACGGTTTTAGCTGCTCAAAGGCAAACCAGACATCGGTCAGGGGTTTGCCTTTGACTGCCGCCTCCAGGTTATCCGCCGCGCGGCGGATCTCCGGGCCTTCAGGCATAATACTGTCCTTTTTTAATGTGTTGCACCGCCCGTCACTGCGATATCACTCTCCACCTGCAACGCGGTGGCAATCGCAACTTCCAGCGCCCGGCGCACCGTGTCCGCTGCCATACTTGGCGCCCCGGGATGCTGTGCAGCCTGTTGCGGCAAATAAGGGATATGAATAAATCCTCCCTTCACCGCCGGAACGTCACGTAGTTTATGCAGCAGGCCATACATCACGTGGTTACAAACGAAAGTGCCCGCGGTCTGGGAAACCGAAGCCGGAATTCCCGCGTTGCGCATGGCAACAACCATCGCTTTGATCGGCAACGAACTAAACCATGCTGCCGGACCATCGGCCACAATCGGCACATCTACCGGCTGTTGACCCTGATTATCCGCAATACGCGCATCGTCAACGTTGATCGCCACGCGCTCCACGGTGACATCCGTGCGCCCACCCGCCTGCCCCACCGCCAGCACCAGTGATGGCGACAGCGCGTCAATCGCACCATTGAGTACGGCAAGAGACTCGCCAAAGACGCACGGCAGTTGGCGGGCAACGACGCGGCATCCGCCGATGATAGCATTGTCGAGGCCCGAGACCACTTCCCAGGAAGGGTTAACTGACTCGCCGCCAAAGGGTTCAAATCCCGTGATGAGTACTGTTTTCATCCTGTCTCCTTACAAGAACATCAGGAAATACATCAGGAACACGTTGACCAGCAACAGCAGTATGCCGGTTGGCACCTGCGCTTTAATCACCGCGTTTTTATCCGGCAGCTCCAGCAGCGCAGCAGGAACAATGTTAAAGTTTGCCGCCATCGGCGTCATTAACGTCCCGCAATAGCCAGAGAACATACCAATTGCCGCCATTACTGCCGGATTGCCGCCGTGCTGCAGCACGAGGATCGGAATACCAATTCCGGCGGTCACGATCGGGAAAGCGGCAAACGCATTGCCCATGACCATCGTCAGCAATGCCATGCCGAGGGTGTACACCGCCACTGCGATAAAGCGGCTATCCACCGCCAGGTATTCTTGCGTCAGCCAGGAAATACCGCTGCCTACGCCCGCTGCCGTAAACAACAGCCCGAGCGTGGCCAAAATCTGCGGCAGGATGAACGCCCAGCCGATGGAGTCCAGCAGACGGCGCGCCTCCTGAATCGGTTGATAAACCCGCTCATGGGGCATTTTTATCGCCATCGCCAGACCAATCAACGAGCCTGCGGTCATGGAAAAGAGCGTCACCAGCGTGGCGTGATTACCCGGCCCAAACAGCGCATCCTGTAAGCCCGGAATATGGTTGAACATCAGCACGCCAATAACCGTTACCACCGGAATTGCCAGCGCCGGGAAAAACAGGCGGTTACCCAGACGACTGGCGCTTTCTTCGCGCTGTTGCTGCGTTCGTTGATGGTAGCTTCCCAGCTTCACGCCGCCAAAACCGGCGATCAGGGCCAGCACGACCACCGCAACGCCAACGGCAATATGCACCGTGCGTTTGTCGCCAAACAGCGAATATGTCCAGTCGCCAAGAAGAAACAGTACGCCGTATATGCCCCAAAACAGGCCGGTGGTGAAGCGACGCGGGTTCGCTTTGTCCTGCCAGGACATCAGCGCCACAATCAGTAATACCGCTCCCGCCAGCCAGTAGAGATAGCTTTGTTGAAAATTCATTTCGCTTCCCCTTTCGCTGCGGCATTCGCTTTCGCCACCTCACGTTGCAAGTAGCTATCCAGACGCCACAGACGCGTACCGTGGATCAGGAATGCACAAATTGCCGTTGGGATCCCCCACAAGGCAATATGCAGCGGTTCGGTCTGGATCCCACCAGACTCCAGCATAAAGTTGTGCATAAAAATGATGGCGCCGAAGGCAACAAAGATATCTTCACCGAAGAACAGTCCGACGTTATCGGTCGCAGCTGACATGGCGCGCAGACGATAGCGTACCGCCCCAGGTATCTCGCCGTGATTTTTCTCTGCGGCCCCTTCCGCCATCGGCGCCAGCAGCGGGCGCACCATCTGCGGATGTCCCCCCAGACTGGTCAACCCTAACGCAGCGGTCGCTTCGCGAATGAACAGATAGACAATAAGCAGACGGCCACTGGTGGCGCTGCGGATTTTTGCAATCCACGCCTGAGCACGCTCTTTGAGTCCGTGGCGTTCCAGCAGGCCAATCACCGCCAGCGGGATCAGCAGGATAAATGGCAGGTTGCGGGTGTTAAGAAAACCTTCACCCAGCTTTTCAAGGATAGTGGCGATCGGCATATGCGCCGCCAGCCCCGTGACGATCCCGGCAATAATGACCACCAATACCGGGTTAAAACGTAAAAGAAATCCGACCACGATGACGGCGATCCCCGTCAATGGCCAGAGAGAAATTACCTCTCCCATAATTCAGTCCTGTATATGTTGTTGTGTAATATATTATTGTTTTTTATGAATAAATTTATGCGCTAATTTGAATATTGCGTGCATTGAATGCGGCTCGCAAGCGACGGGCAAAAGCGAGTGCGTGCTCACCATCCCCGTGAATGCATACCGTCTGGGCTGTCACGCTCGCCCACGTTCCACTCTGGCTTTTTACTCTGCCGGATTGCACCATTTCTAGCGTTTGCGCCAGCGCCTGCTCTTCATCCTCAATCAATGCGCCCGGCTGGCTGCGCGGCACCAGACTGCCATCCGCCTGATAACCCCGATCGGCAAAAACCTCCTGACGTGTTACCAGACCATAGCGTTCTCCGGCACGAATCAGTTCGCTTCCCGCCAGCCCTACCAGAACCAGCGACGGATCGCAGGCATACACCGCTTGAGCAATAGCATCCGCCAACTGAGGATCTTTCGCCGCCTGGTTATAAAGCATACCGTGCGGTTTAACATGACGCATTACGCCGCCCTGCGCACGCGTGATGCCAGCCAGCGCACCAATTTGATACAGCGTCTGCGCATACACCGTTTCCACAGGCAGGGTCATGGCGCTACGGCCAAAATTTTCCCGATCCGGAAAACTCGGATGCGCACCTATCGCTACGCCATTTTTTAGCGCTTCGCGCACGCTTAAAAGCATCGTCTGCGCATCACCGGCGTGAAACCCACAGGCGATGTTGGCTGATGACACCAGTTGCAGCAGCGCTGCATCGTTAGGGCATCCCTCACCGAGGTCTGCGTTGAGATCAATTTTCATTGTTAAGTCGCCATGTTAACTGTTCCAGATAACGCTGCCGATCCTGGCGCGCCTTAAGCGCTTCCTCCAGCGAACACTGCACAAAATGAATCGGCTGGCCGAGCGGGATCTGCGCCAGATGATACATATCTGCTTCGATGATACAGGCGATACGCGGATAGCCGCCCGTCGTCTGAGCATCGTTCATCAGCACGATGGGCTGACCATTATGCGGAACCTGCACTACGCCAGGGAGCAAACCATGCGACAATAGCTCGCGATCGGTCGTGCGCGTCAGCGACTGCCCCTGCAGACGATACCCCATACGGTTGCTTTGCGGACTCAGCTGCCACGGGGAGCGCCAGAAAGAAGCCTGCGATACTTCGTCAAACTCCTGGTATTCAGGCCCGGGGAGCGCACGAATGTGGTTGCCCCACATCAGCTGTTTTACGCCCTGCGGCCCGCTGAATTGCCGGGTCGATGCGCCAATTGGCAGCCGATCGCCATCGCGCAGCAGACGCCCTTCCAGCCCGCCAATTCCGACTTTGAGATCGGTACTGCGCGACCCCATTACTTCGGGCACATCAAAACCGCCCGCTACCGCCAGATAGCTGCGCATGCCGTGGTGTGGACGTTTTAGCGTCAGACGCTGCCCGGCTTTCACCGGCAGCCGCCATCCGCTCCATACGGGAGTACGATCCAGGTGCGCTTCACATCCCGCACCGGTCAGGGCAAACCAGCCATCGGTTTCAAATTCCACCACCAACTGCCCCAGTGTGATTTCCAGCGCAGCGGCATTCGCATCATTACCCACCAGCAGGTTAGCAACGTTCAGCGCCGGTTTATCCAGCGCGCCACAGTGACTGATTCCGGATTGACGAAAACTATGGCGTCCCCCGTCCTGTACTGAGGTGTACATGCCAGCGCGAATGATGTTTAACATATCCCCTCCTTCTGCGGGACAAAACGCACGGTATCGCCAGCCCTTAACAGAATCGGCTCCTGCCGTTTTGGATCAAATAACGCAACGGAGGTACGGCCAATCAATTGCCATCCGCCTGGCGTGGAAAGCGGATAGACCCCCGTTTGGGATCCGCCAATACCCACAGAACCTGCCGGAACAAGCAGACGCGGTTCCGCACGCCTCGGAGTATGGAGCGGTTCAGGTAAGCTCCCGAGATAGGGAAATCCCGGCTGAAAACCGATAAACCACACCACATAATCAACCGACGCATGAAGTTCGACGACCTGCTTGTCGCTTAATCCACTGTGCCGGGCGACCTCTGCCAGATCGGGGCCGAACTCACCGCCATAGGTCACGGGAATTTCAATAAAGCGCGAGTCCGGCTCCAGCGCCTCACTCTCTTCCCACCAGCGCTGCAGGCGTTCAATCGCATCCAGCGCCAGCGTTTTCGGGTCGCGCAGGGTAACCGTGATATTGTTCATTCCCGGAATAGCTTCCAGCACATTCGGGGCATCAACCAGACGCTGGGCCAGACGCCAGATGCGTTTCTGAGTCGCCAGCGTAATGGGAGGTTCCAGCTCAAGAACCACCGCACTTTCACCTAACAGATAACAACGCGCTCGCTGCACTTTCGTCCCTCTTTATTACGCTGGATTAGGAATATCGATAAAGGTTACGTCCAGATCGGTATTTTCATTCAGCCATTCGCTCAATGCGCGAATGCCGCCGCGTTCGGTCGCATGGTGACCAGCAGCATAAAAATGCAACCCCTGCTCGCGGGCTGAGTGAATGGTTTGCTCTGAGACTTCACCGGTGATAAAGGCATCGACACCAAACCGGGCTGCGCTATCAATGAAACTCTGACCGCCCCCTGTACACCAGGCGACGCGCTGAACTTTTTCCGGCCCGGTATCACCGCACCATAACGGTTTACGGCCTAAACGCGCTTCAATCCACGATGCCAGCTCCAGCCCCGGAACCGGCATGGAGAGTTCTCCCCATGGCACCAGCGGCTCGATTTCACCCATGACGGTGATCCCCAACAGCGCTGCCAGCTGCGCGTTATTACCCAGTTCCGGGTGAGCATCCAGCGGCAGGTGCCAGCCATACAGGTTGATATCATTTTCCAACAGCGTTTTCAGACGATGGCGCTTCATACCGCGAATAACCGGAGATTCGCCTTTCCAGAAATAACCGTGATGAACGATGACCGCATCCGCCTGCAGGCGTACCGCCTCGTCCAGTAACGCCTGACTTGCGGTCACGCCGGTCACGATTTTATGCACCGTCTCTTTGCCCTCAACCTGCAAACCATTCGGCGCATAGTCGCTAATGGCGGCGCTGTTCAGTTTGTCGTTGATCAGTTGTTCCAGTTCGGTGTTTTTCATCATCGTCCTCGTAGTCATAAATTCTGCCTGCCCAATCAGCAACACAGCTTAGGTTAAAATAGCGTTCCCGCTTGCGTTCGTCGATAGACATTTCACTGACACATCAAGAAACAATCACACCCGATTTGAACGCAATTTGCTTACCCCCACGCGATCTAATTCATGTATATTTATGCAATCAGACAGCATATTGCAAAAATAATCAGATCTGTATCAAAGTTAAAACTTTAAGGAAACACACTCGCGCAGCACGTTCAGCCTGTCGCGAGGCATTTACTTCGAGAAAATAATGAATAAACAAGCATCTCAACCACGGGCGATTTATTACGTCGTTGCGCTACAAATTTGGGAATACTTCAGTTTTTACGGCATGCGTGCATTGCTGATCCTGTATCTCACTAACCAGCTTAAGTACGACGATAATCACGCATATGAACTGTTCAGCGCCTACTGCTCGCTGGTCTACGTCACGCCCATACTTGGGGGATACCTGGCCGATAAAGTGCTCGGCAATCGAATGGCGGTGATGATCGGCGCATTTTTAATGGCAGTGGGGCATCTGGTATTGGGCGCCAGCGAAATGGACCCGGCGTTCCTTTATTTATCGCTGGCGATTATTGTCTGTGGCTACGGTCTGTTTAAATCCAACATCAGTTGCCTGTTAGGCGAGTTGTATCAGCCTGAAGACCCTCGCCGTGACGGTGGATTCTCTCTGCTCTACGCTGCCGGTAATATTGGTTCAATCATCGCGCCTATTGCCTGCGGCTACGTGCAGGAAGAGTACAGTTGGGCGATGGGCTTTGCGCTGGCGGCGATTGGCATGCTGGCGGGGCTGGTGATTTTCGTATGCGGTAATCGCCATTTCGCCCATACCACCGGCGTCAACAAGGCCGTCTTGTGTGCGAAAAAATATATGCTGCCAAACTGGGCCTGGTTGTTAGTTCTGCTGGTTGCAGCACCGCTGCTGATTACCGTTCTGTTCTGGAAAGAGTGGTCCGTTTACGCACTGATCGTTGCTACTGTTATTGGTCTGGCGGTTCTGGCGAAGATTTACCGCCAGGCGCAGACCCAGAAACAGCGCAAAGAGCTGGGGCTTATCGTTACATTGACCTTCTTCAGTCTGTTGTTCTGGGCCTTTGCTCAACAGGGCGGCAGTTCGATTAGCCTGTATATTGACCGCTTCGTTAACCGAGATATTCTGGGATATTCCGTCCCTACCGCGATGTTCCAGTCGGTTAACGCCTTTGCCGTTATGCTGTGCGGTATCGTGCTGGCCTGGGTGGTCAAAGAAAGCGTTAGCGGTAATCGTACCGTACGTATCTGGGGTAAATTTGCCCTTGGCCTCGGTTTAATGAGCGCCGGATTCTGTATTCTGACCTTGAGCGCCCGTTGGTCTGCGGCTTACGGTCACTCTTCCATGCCGCTGATGGTATTGGGGCTGGCGGTCATGGGCTTTGCCGAGCTGTTTATCGATCCGGTGGCTATGTCTCAGATTACACGTATCGAGATCCCAGGAGTGACCGGCGTATTAACGGGTATTTACATGCTGCTTTCCGGGGCCATCGCCAACTACCTGGCCGGCGTTATCGCCGATCAAACCTCACAAGGTTCGTTTGACTCAGCGGGCGCTATCAACTATTCCATCAATGCATATATTGATGTCTTTAGCGAAATAACCTGGGGCGCGCTGGCCTGTGTGGTGCTGGTACTGCTGATTTGGCTGTACCAGTCGCTGAAGTTCAGAAATCGTTCGCTGGCGGTAGAGTCCTGAGTTTACAGGCCCGATGATGTAATAAGATTCGGGCCTGTTTTTCTGGAGATTATGCATGGTTTACAGCCAAATCCGCTTCTGAAACACCGGTCACCAGTTTTACCATTTCGCGTTCGATTCCCTGTTCCAACATGGTTTGTGCTATACGTAATGCCGCTTCTTGTTTTCCTTGTTGTAGTCCTTGTTGTAGACCTTGTTGTAGACCTTCCTGTAATCCATCTAACCGTAACCGCTCTGCAATAGTCATCAGCCTCTCCTTGTGTTGGGGGATCCGTTGTGCCATCTCTTGCATAAACTCATTAAAGCGAGATTCATCGCCAGATTGTAGAATGTAATTAAACATCGCTTGTAATTGCGTGTCATTAGCGCATCCAGTAAGTAGCAGCGTGGTCAGTTGCTCTACCAGCCCCATCAAATCCCGCCGACGGATATGTTTTTGCATTAATTCCAGCAGCGCCATTCGCCTGTGAGCCATGATCTCATCATCGGGTACCACCGTTATGTCGACCAACGGAAATGCGCTGGAATAAAGTTGTCTTGCCGCCACGGAGTCGGCAAAGGCATCCAGCCAGCACAACGAGTACGGATAGGGGCTTCGGCAGCCATGATAAAACAGCATCGGTATCACCAACGGCAGTTCCTTATGCCCTGCGTCCAGATGGCGCTGCATCGCCGCCATCGCATAACGCAACAGACGAAAAGCCATATGCGGCTCGGCTGAACTTTGATGCTCTAAAACCACATAGACATAACCGTCGCCGTCGCGTGTGTGCAAAGACCAGAGCACGTCGGAGTAGCGCGAACGTAAATCCGCTTCAATAAAGCTTTCTGACTCCAGCTTCAGCGAATTCAAATCGCAAAGCGTCCGCAGTTCAGCTGGCAGGTGAATGTCGAGAAAATCCCGCGCAGTTTCGGGATGATGTAAAAACGTTTTAAACACCGCATCGTGCGGTGTGGATGTCGTTGGCGTTGGCGTTGTCATTAATTTCCGTCATCTGAATGAAGATGACAGAAATTTACTGCTGAGGGAAAACTTATGCAGCAGGGTATTCACGGTACTGAGAGCACGTTTCAGCGCTAAAAGCTCCCGGCTGCAACATGTTCATTCTGCTGGAAGGCATTACGCAAAAATCGGTCACATACTTATCCCTTGCGCGCCGCCTCATAGGCCGCCAGCGTCGCCAGTCTTGCTTGTTTATGATCGACAATCGGACGAGGATAGTTAAGCGTAACCTGCGCTTTTTCAGCCCACGTCCACGGATCATGAATGGCTTTACCCGGCACATCGCGCAGTTCCGGCAGCCACTGGCGGATAAACTCGCCGTCGCGATCAAATTTTTCGCCCTGAGTCGTGGGGTTAAAGATACGGAAATACGGTGCGGCGTCGGTCCCGGTTGAGGCCGCCCACTGCCAGCCGCCGTTATTGGCCGCCAGATCGCCATCGATCAGTTGCGACATAAAATATTGCTCGCCTTTACGCCAGTCGATCAGCAGATCTTTCACTAAAAAGCTGGCCGTAATCATGCGTAATCGATTATGCATCCAGCCCGTGGCGTTGAGCTGACGCATCGCCGCATCCACAATCGGGTATCCCGTGTTCCCTGTTTGCCAGGCATGCAAATGTGCCGGATTATTCTGCCATTGCACGCGATCGGTCCAACGGATAAACGGTTGATGCCGACACAGCGCCGGATGGTAAGTCATCAGATGACGATAAAATTCACGCCAGATAAGTTCGTTCAGCCAGACGCTGCCTTCCCCTCCTTCAAGCGCCTGCGGCTGCTCCGCGAGCAGTCGATTCAGGCACTGGCGCGGCGACAATCCCCCTGTCGCCAGGCTCGCGGATAATCGACTGGTACCGTCAACCGCGGGGAAATCACGCTGTTGCTCATATTCTCCCGCGGCCTGCTGGCAAAACTGGCGTAATTGCGCGATAGCCAGTTTTTCTTCTGCCACAAACCGCTGCGCATCAAAATCTTGCTGTGGATAGCTCAGCGTTATTGATGTTAACGGAGCGTCAAGAGCGCCGCTTTCTCTCACCTTCGGGGCGCTAACGCATTCTGGAACACCCTCTTTAATCCGCTTCAGCCAGGCATTTTTAAACGGTGTAAAGACTTTATACATCTCGTGATTGCCGGTCATGACCGCCCCCGGAGTCAGGATCACGCTATCGTCAAACCCTTCACACACCACATGGGGTAATGCCTTCTCAACGGCAACATCACGCTGACGTTCGTTTACTTCGTATTGATAGTTATAAAACAATCGGCTGACGCTATGCTGTGCGCAGACGTTTTTGACGGTTTCCACGCTGGTCGCAAAATCTGCAACTTCATCAAACAGAAGCGGGATGCCTTTTTCCGCCAGCGCCGCCTGCAACGCATTCAACTGCGCACTCACAAATGCCGCCTGACGTGGGGCCATTTCGTGCGCCTTCCACTGCTCAGGAGTAGAGATATATAGCGCGATGACCTGCGCAGTACGATCCCGACAAGCCGCCGCCAGCGCGAGGTTGTCATGCAGACGTAAATCACGTCGAAACCAGACCAGATGGGTGGTCATAATACTCCCGGATATAAATTAATCATTGCCACTCGTTATCTATTACACCGACAAGTGTAGACGTCGGCGCATAAAAAAAACCGCCACATTACTGTGAGCGGTTTTCTTGAGCAAGAACGATAACTTAGTAGAAATCGCAGGTGGCTTTTTCAGCCTGCTCCATCCACACCGGTTTATCACTGGTTTTAGACCAGACGCGGTGCAGGTAGCTGTAAAAACGAGCGCGGTCTTTCCAGAACAGCATGACCGGTAGCGCCAGCACGCCCGCCACTACGGCAAAGGTACGGCGCAAGAAAACAATGTGTGCTGGATATTCTTTATAAAAGTCCATAATCCTCTCCCATATATCTGTTCGGTGAATAGCACCGGAAAAATAAACTTGGTTAACTGATGAAAATAATACCGCCTTGTGTGTAATTTTGCTACTCATCCGACCACTTATTTTTATCTATTGATGCTCCGTTTAGCTTAAAACTGTAATTAAGTTACATAAAAGTTAAATTAATACTAACCATTAGTTAAATAATGGTTTTTGCCATTTTTATACTTTTTTTACACCCCACCCGCTGATTTTTGCGAAATCTTTGCAAGCAAAAACCTACGCTCTGGTTATCACATTTATGCCACTGGAGGTGCACTGTGAGTGCAGGCGTGATAACCGGCATTGTGCTGGTCTTTTTATTATTAGGTTACCTGGTCTATGCCCTGATCAATGCGGAGGCGTTCTGATGGCGGCCCAAGGATTTTTACTCATTGCCAGTTTCTTGCTGGTGCTATTTGTCATCGCCAGACCGTTGGGATTTGGGCTGGCTCGACTGATCAACAATACGCCCCTGCCGGGTCTGGTTGGCGCGGAGCATCTACTCTGGCGCGGTCTGGGCATCTCGCAGCAGGAGATGAACTGGCGGCAGTATCTGCTGGCTATCCTTGCTCTCAATGCGCTGGGCCTGCTGGTCCTGTTTTCGATGCTGATGGCGCAAAACCTGCTACCGTTAAATCCCCAACAACTGCCAGGGCTTTCGTGGGATCTGGCGCTCAACACGGCGGTGAGTTTTGTCACTAATACCAACTGGCAATCCTATGCTGGCGAAACCACCTTAAGCTATTTCAGCCAGATGGCCGGGTTGACCGTGCAGAATTTCCTGTCTGCGGCGACCGGAATTGCGGTGATTTTTGCCCTGACCCGCGCTTTCACACGCCAGAGTATGAACACGCTGGGCAACGCCTGGGTCGATCTGGTTCGCATTACGCTGTGGATCCTCGTCCCTATTGCGTTGCTCATTGCCCTGTTCTTCATTCAGCAAGGTACGTTGCAAAACATATTGCCTTATCAGCCCATCACCACCCTTGAAGGGGTGAAACAGCTGCTGCCAATGGGGCCAGTCGCCTCACAGGAAGCGATTAAGATGCTCGGCACTAACGGAGGGGGATTCTTTAACGCTAACTCATCGCATCCGTTTGAAAACCCAACCGCACTGACCAATCTGGTACAGATGCTGGCTATTTTCTTAATTCCCACTGCGCTGTGTTTTGCCTTTGGTGATGTAGTGGGCGATCGTCGTCAGGGGCGGACCTTACTGTGGGCCATGTCACTGATTTTTGCAGTCTGCGTTGCCGTCGTGATGTGGGCCGAAGTTCAGGGCAACCCGCACCTGATGGCATTCGGTGCCGACAGCAATATCAACATGGAGGGCAAGGAGAGCCGCTTTGGCGTGCTGGCCACGAGTCTCTTTTCCGTCGTCACCACAGCAGCATCCTGCGGGGCTGTCGATGCGATGCATGACTCCTTTACCGCACTGGGCGGCATGGTACCTATGTGGCTGATGCAGATTGGTGAAGTGGTCTTCGGCGGTGTGGGTTCAGGTCTGTACGGCATGCTGCTGTTCGTGCTGCTGGCGGTATTTATCGCCGGGTTAATGATTGGCCGTACGCCGGAGTATCTCGGTAAGAAAATCGACGTGCGCGAAATGAAAATGACCGCGCTGGCGATTCTGGTCACCCCTACGCTGGTCCTGCTCGGTACAGCGATCGCCATGATGAGCGAAACCGGGCGCAGCGCCATGCTTAACCCAGGTCCTCACGGCTTTAGTGAAGTCCTGTATGCCGTGTCGTCTGCCTCGAACAACAACGGTAGCGCCTTTGCCGGATTAAGCGCCAATAGCCCGTTCTGGAACTGCCTGCTGGCCCTGTGCATGTTCTTCGGTCGCTTCGGCGTGATCATCCCCGTGATGGCTATTGCCGGGTCGCTGGTCAGTAAAAAGATCCAGCCAGCAAGCCCAGGCACGCTACCTACCCACGGCGCGCTGTTTGTCGGGTTGTTAATCGGTACGGTGTTACTGGTTGGCGCTCTCACCTTTGTTCCTGCCCTGGCGCTTGGCCCGGTCGCAGAATACCTGTCATTACACTGAGTGATGCGGAGCACATTACTATGAGTCGCAAGCAACTGGCGCTGTTCGAACCCTCTCTGGTCGCACAGGCGCTGATGGACGCCGTGAAAAAATTAAGCCCACATACCCAGTGGCGTAACCCGGTGATGTTTATCGTCTGGCTGGGCAGTTTGTTAACGACCCTGTTAACGGTGGCGATGGCAACAGGTCATATGCAGGGCAGCCCGTGGTTTACCGGCGCGATAAGCCTGTGGCTGTGGATTACCGTTCTGTTCGCCAACTTCGCTGAGGCGCTGGCGGAAGGTCGCAGTAAAGCTCAGGCTAATAGCCTAAAGGGAGTCAAAAAAACCGCCTTCGCCCGCAAACTTCGCGAACCCAAATACGGCGCGGCAATGGATCACGTTCCTGCCGATGATTTACGGAAAGGGGATATCGTGCTGGTGGAAGCTGGCGATATTATCCCATGTGACGGCGAGGTCATTGAAGGTGGTGCATCAGTAGATGAAAGTGCCATTACCGGTGAATCCGCGCCTGTGATTCGTGAATCCGGTGGCGATTTCGCCTCCGTCACCGGCGGGACCCGCATCCTCTCCGACTGGCTGGTTATCGAATGCAGCGTAAACCCCGGTGAAACGTTCCTCGACCGGATGATCGCCATGGTTGAAGGCGCGCAGCGGCGTAAAACGCCCAATGAAATCGCCCTGACGATCCTGCTGATTGCCCTGACCATTATCTTTTTGCTGGCGACTGCCACGCTATGGCCGTTTTCCGCCTGGGGTGGTAGTGCGGTCAGCATCACGGTGCTGGTTGCCTTGTTGGTGTGTTTGATCCCTACGACGATAGGTGGACTGCTCTCAGCGATTGGTGTCGCCGGGATGAGCCGCATGCTGGGCGCGAATGTCATCGCTACCAGCGGACGTGCAGTAGAGGCGGCAGGTGACGTAGACGTACTGCTGCTGGATAAAACCGGCACCATTACGCTGGGTAACCGTCAGGCTTCAGATTTTCTGCCCGCCCACGGCGTGGACGAAAAAACGCTGGCCGACGCCGCACAGCTTTCATCGCTGGCCGATGAAACGCCGGAAGGCCGCAGCATCGTGATCCTGGCAAAACAGCGCTTTAATCTGCGTATTCGCGACGTGCAATCTCTGCACGCTACCTTTGTGCCGTTTACCGCCCAAAGCCGGATGAGCGGCATCAACATCGACAACCGAATGATCCGCAAAGGCTCGGTCGATGCCATTCGTCGGCACGTTGAAGCCAACGGCGGCCACTTTCCCGCCGATGTGGAGCAGAAGGTCGAAAGCGTCGCTCGCCTTGGCGCAACGCCGCTGGTGGTTGCCGAAGGCCCCCACGTACTGGGCGTGATTGCGCTGAAAGATATTGTGAAAGGCGGGATCAAAGAACGTTTTGCTCAACTGCGCAAAATGGGGATTAAAACGGTGATGATCACCGGCGATAACCGCCTGACCGCTGCCGCGATCGCCGCTGAGGCCGGAGTGGATGACTTCTTAGCTGAAGCCACGCCGGAAGCCAAGCTGGCGCTGATTCGTCAGTATCAAGCGGAAGGTCGTCTGGTGGCGATGACCGGCGACGGAACCAATGACGCTCCTGCCCTGGCGCAGGCCGACGTTGCGGTCGCCATGAACTCTGGAACCCAGGCAGCGAAAGAAGCAGGTAACATGGTGGATCTCGACTCCAACCCCACCAAACTGATTGAAGTAGTGCACATTGGTAAACAAATGCTGATGACGCGCGGTTCGCTGACCACTTTCAGTATTGCCAACGACGTCGCGAAGTATTTCGCTATTATCCCGGCCGCATTCGCCGCCACCTATCCACAGCTCAATGCGCTGAACGTGATGGGACTGCATTCGCCAGACTCGGCAATCCTCAGCGCGGTTATCTTTAACGCGCTGGTTATCGTCTTTCTAATCCCGCTGGCGCTAAAAGGCGTGAGCTACAAACCTTTGTCCGCATCCGCGATGTTGCGCCGCAATTTGTGGATCTATGGTCTGGGCGGTTTGGTTGTGCCGTTTATCGGTATCAAAGCGATTGATTTACTGCTGACCCTGCTGGGTCTGGTGTGAGGTTTCAGATGAGTGGATTACGTCCTGCATTATCAACATTGATTTTCCTGATGCTTATCACCGGCGGGGCTTACCCGTTGCTGACGACTGCGCTGGGGCAGTGGTGGTTTCCCCACCAGGCTAACGGTTCGCTTCTTAGCGAAGGTCAGATTGTTCGCGGCTCTGAGCTCATCGGGCAACATTTTACCGCTGCCGGTTATTTTCAGGGGCGTCCGTCTGCCACAGCTGAAATGCCCTATAATCCAATGGCTTCAGGCGGCAGTAATCTGGCAGCCAGCAACCCGGAACTGGATAAACAGCTGCAAAGCCGGATTGCCGCACTGCGTGCCGCCAACCCGCAGGCCAGTCCTGCCGTCCCGGTAGAGCTGGTAACGGCTTCTTCCAGCGGGCTGGATAACAACCTGACGCCAGCCGCGGTGGCCTGGCAAATTCCCCGCGTGGCGCAGGCTCGCAACCTCAGCGTTGAAGAGGTTACGCGGTTGGTTGCACAATATACGCACAAGCCGTTGGTCAGTTTTATCGGTCAGCCGGTGGTGAACCTGGTGGAACTTAATTTAGCGCTGGATAAGCACTGAGAAAAAGGACATGCATAACGAACCCTTACGCCCCGACCCCGATCGCCTGCTGGAGCAGACCACGGCCCCGCACCGGGGAAAACTGAAAATTTTCTTCGGTGCCTGTGCTGGCGTCGGCAAAACCTGGGCCATGCTGGCAGAGGCCCAGCGACTGCGGGCGCAAGGGTTAGATGTGCTGATTGGCGTGGTTGAAACCCATGGACGCAAAGAGACCGCCGCGCTGTTGGACGGCCTCAGCATCCTGCCGCTAAAGCGACAGGCGCGTCACGGCCGCCATATCAATGAGTTCGATCTCGACGCGGCGCTGGCCCGCCGTCCGGCGCTCATTTTGATGGATGAACTGGCGCACAGTAATGCGCCAGGCTCACGGCATCCTAAGCGCTGGCAGGACATTGAAGAGCTGCTGGAAGCCGGGATTGATGTCTTTACTACCGTTAACGTGCAGCATCTGGAAAGTCTCAATGACGTGGTCAGCGGCGTTACCGGCATTCAGGTTCGTGAAACCGTACCCGACCCTTTTTTCGATGCCGCCGACGATGTGGTGCTGGTCGATCTCCCCCCCGACGATTTGCGCCAGCGCCTGAACGAAGGCAAGGTTTATATCGCCGGTCAGGCAGAAAGAGCAATTGAGCATTTCTTTCGCAAAGGTAATCTGATCGCGCTACGTGAACTTGCCCTGCGCCGCACGGCTGATCGGGTAGACGATCAGATGCGCGCCTGGCGAGGACGTCCGGGAGAGGAGAAAGTCTGGCATACCCGCGACGCTATTTTACTGTGCATTGGGCACAATACCGGCAGCGAAAAACTGGTACGCGCCGCCGCACGTCTGGCGGCGCGTCTCGGCAGCGTCTGGCATGCGGTGTATGTCGAAACGCCCGCGCTGCATCGACTACCCGAAAAACAACGCCGCGCAATTTTAAGCGCTCTGCGGCTGGCTCAAGAGTTAGGCGCAGAAACAGCCACCCTTTCCGACCCCGCCGAAGACAAAGCGGTCATCCACTATGCCCGTGAGCATAATCTGGGAAAAATTGTGCTCGGGCGTCCGACTACCCGTCGCTGGTGGCGTAGCGATTCCTTTGCCGACAAACTCGCTCATCGCGCACCGGATCTCGACCTGATGATTGTTGCGCTCGATGAGCCCCCTTCACGCCCTGTGCTGCAAACGGCAGATAGCCGCACCTTTAAGGATAAATGGCGGGTACAAATTCAGGGTTGTGTAGTTGCCGTTGCGCTGTGCGCCATCATTACGCTAATCGCCATGCAGTGGCTAATGGCCTTTGACGCCGCCAACCTGGTGATGATCTATTTATTGGGTGTGGTGGTTATCGCACTCTTTTACGGACGCTGGCCGTCAGTGCTGGCAACCTTTATTAACGTCGCCAGCTTCGATCTCTTCTTTATTGCCCCACGCGGGACGCTGGCCGTTTCAGACGTTCAGTACCTGCTCACCTTTGCCGTAATGCTAACGGTAGGGCTGGTTATTGGTAATCTGACCGCCGGGGTGCGTTATCAGGCGCGGGTTGCGCGTTATCGTGAACAGCGTACGCGTCATTTGTATGAGATGTCGAAAGCGCTGGCCGTCGGTCGGAGTCAGATGGATATCGCCGCCACCAGTGAACAGTTTATCGCTTCAACGTTTCAGGCCCGCAGCCAGGTTTTACTGCCCGGTGAGAACGGCAAGCTGGCCCCGCTCACCCATCAACAGGGCATGACGCCGTGGGATGACGCCATTGCCCAATGGAGCTTTGACAAAGGGCAACCGGCCGGTGCAGGCACCGACACGTTACCGGGCGTGCCATATCAGATTTTACCGTTAAAAAGCGCCGATAAAACGCATGGGCTGCTGGTGGTCGAACCGGGAAATTTACGCCAGCTTATGATCCCCGAACAGCAACGCCTGCTGGAAACCTTCACTCTACTGGTAGCCAGTGCGCTGGAGCGCCTGACGCTGACCGCCAGCGAAGAGCAGGCGCGGTTTGCCAGCGAGCGCGAAAGCATTCGCAACGCCCTGCTCGCTGCTCTGTCCCACGATTTGCGCACGCCGTTGACGGTGTTGTTCGGTCAGGCGGAAATCTTAACACTGGATCTGGCCAGCGAGGGATCGCCGCACGCGCGCCAGGCCAGTGAGATTCGCCAGCACGTTCTGAATACTACCCGACTGGTTAATAACCTGCTGGATATGGCGCGAATTCAGTCTGGCGGCTTTAATCTTAAGAAGGAGTGGTTAACGCTGGAAGAGGTGGTCGGCAGCGCCCTGCAGATGCTGGAGCCCGGTCTCTCTGCCCCAATAAATCTGTCGTTACCTGAACCGTTAACACTGATTCACGTCGATGGTCCGCTCTTTGAACGGGTGCTGATTAATCTGCTGGAAAACGCCGTCAAATACGCGGGGCCACAGGCGCAAATCGGTATTGATGCCAGCGTCGATGGCGCACATCTGCAACTGGACGTCTGGGATAATGGGCCGGGTATTCCGTCGGGTATGGAACAGCGCGTTTTTGACAAATTTTCCCGGGGGAATAAAGAGTCATCGGTGCCCGGCGTTGGGCTGGGGCTGGCAATTTGTCAGGCTATTGTGGACGTGCACGGCGGTACTATTTCGGTCCACAATCGCGCGCAGGGAGGAGCCTGTTTTCGTGTTACACTGCCCCAAGAAATCCCCCCTGAACTTGAAGATTTTCATGAGGATATGTGACGAACGTACTGATTGTTGAAGATGAACATGCCATTCGCCGCTTTCTGCGCACTGCGCTGGAAGCCGATGGCCTGCGTGTATATGAAGCGGAAACGCTGCAACGTGGTCTGTTGGAAGCCGCCACGCGAAAACCCGATCTCATCATTCTCGATCTCGGCCTGCCGGACGGCGACGGCATTGATTTTATTCGCGACCTGCGACAATGGAGCGCGATTCCGGTGATTGTGCTTTCAGCCCGCAGTGAGGAAAGCGATAAAATTGCTGCGCTGGATGCCGGTGCCGATGACTATCTCAGTAAACCCTTTGGTATTGGCGAGCTACAGGCGAGATTGCGCGTGGCATTGCGTCGCCACGCCAGCGGTGCGTCTCCCGAACCGGTGGTACATTTTTCCAACGTCAAAGTGGATATTGCCGCGCGCCTCGTTCACCGTGGTGACGAGGAAATTCATTTGACGCCGATTGAGTTTCGTCTGTTAGCGGTTCTGCTAAATAATGCCGGGAAGGTACTGACGCAACGCCAGTTGTTAAATCAGGTTTGGGGACCAAACGCCGTCGAACATAGTCACTATCTACGTATTTATATGGGACACCTGCGCCAGAAGCTGGAACTGGACCCGGCCCGTCCGCGTCATTTTCTGACCGAAACCGGAATTGGCTATCGGTTTATGCCGTGAATTCTTATTCATTTTTTCTGATTAATTAATAAATATATTTTTCATTACTCATTCCACTGCATAATACTTATTATGCAGCCAGTAGAATATTGTAAAAAAAATAATAAAATACAAATAAATAACATATAAACAACAAAACAGCATCTTGTCTCGTACTATGCATAAATGGCGACTAAATATTTTATAAACGATCGTTTTTTATTGATCTTCTTCACAGTTCATAGCCATTTCCTGGATAAAATACCCGCACCTTCCACTTATCCAGTAAAGGTAACTAAAATGGAAAATAATAGCCGTACAATGCCACATATAAGGCGAACAACGCATATTATGATGTTTGCCCACCGCAACAGTTTCGACTTTCATTTCTTTAATGCCCGTTAGTCTTCCGACTAAGGGCACTCAAGTATACAGGTCTTCCTGACTCTCTGTATCGCAAGCTAACGCCTGTATCCGCAGTGCTCTCCCTGCATAACCCTGTATTACCTGTGACCGGACCGGTTAGGGTTTATTGCATCTTCAAAAAAGCAATTTACTGATTTATTTATCAGCGGTATGACTTTGCTTTTTTTTTCCGGAGTTATCAATTTCTCATTTGAGAAATTGAGGACCTGCTATTACCTAAAAATAAAGAGATGAAAATGTCAGAATTAAAAATTGCCGTAAGCCGTTCCTGTCCTGATTGTTTTTCTACGCAGCGTTCTTGCGTAAATATCGATGAAAGTAATTTTATTGATGTTGCTGCTATCGTATTATCCATCAATGATATTGAACGTGGAAAACTCGATGAAATTGACGCCACCGGCTATGGGATTCCTGTTTTTATCGCCACCGAAAATGAAGAACGTGTTCCATCTGAACATCTGCCGCGCATCTCAGGTGTATTCGAATGTAATGAAGCCCGTACCGCCTTTTATGGCCGGCAGTTAGAAACCGCCGCCAGCCATTATGAAACGCAGTTACGTCCGCCGTTCTTCCGTGCGCTTGTCGACTATGTCAATCAGGGCAACAGCGCCTTTGATTGTCCTGGTCATCAGGGAGGCGAGTTTTTCCGTCGCCATCCTGCGGGTAATCAGTTTGTCGAATATTTCGGCGAAACACTTTTCCGCTCCGATTTGTGTAATGCCGATGTCGCAATGGGTGATCTGCTGATTCACGAAGGCGCTCCTTGCATCGCACAACAGCACGCAGCTAAAGTTTTCAACGCGGATAAGACCTACTTTGTACTGAACGGGACCTCCTCATCGAACAAAGTGGTGCTTAACGCATTGCTCACCCCAGGCGATCTGGTGTTATTCGACCGCAACAACCACAAGTCAAACCACCACGGCGCGTTATTGCAGGCCGGGGCAACGCCGGTATATCTGGAAACCGCGCGTAACCCGTACGGCTTTATCGGCGGGATCGACGCGCACTGCTTTGAAGAAGGCTATCTACGTGAACAGGTGAGTGAAGTTGCGCCACAACGTTCGAAAGATGAGCGTCCGTTCCGTCTGGCCGTGATTCAGTTAGGTACCTACGACGGCACAATCTATAACGCCCGTCAGGTGGTGGATAAGATCGGTCATCTGTGCGACTACATCCTTTTTGACTCCGCGTGGGTTGGCTATGAGCAGTTTATTCCGATGATGGCCGATTGCTCTCCGCTGTTGCTGGATCTTAACGAAAATGACCCCGGCATTCTGGTCACCCAGTCAGTGCACAAACAACAGGCAGGCTTCTCTCAGACTTCGCAGATCCACAAAAAAGACAGCCATATTAAAGGCCAGTCTCGCTACGTGCCTCATAAACGAATGAATAACGCGTTCATGATGCACGCCTCCACCAGCCCGTTCTATCCGCTCTTTGCCGCGCTGGACATCAACGCCAAAATGCATGAAGGCGTCAGCGGGCGCAACATGTGGATGGACTGTGTCGTCAACGGAATTGATACTCGTAAGTTGATCCTGGAAAACTGCCACCATATCCGCCCGTTCGTGCCGGAGATAGTAGAGGGTAAACCGTGGCAGGCTTATCCCACCGCTGAAATCGCCAGCGACCTGCGTTTCTTCCATTTTGTTCCCGGTGAACACTGGCATGCCTTTGAAGGGTATGCCGAACACCAGTACTTTGTGGATCCATGCAAATTGCTGCTCACCACTCCGGGTATTAATGCGCGTAACGGCGAATACGATACCTTCGGCGTTCCGGCTACCATTCTGGCTAACTTCCTGCGCGAAAATGGTGTGGTGCCCGAAAAATGCGACCTCAACTCCATCCTGTTCCTGCTGACCCCCGCAGAAGATATGGCGAAGTTGCAGCAGCTTGTCGCCCTGCTGGTACGTTTCGAAAAACTGCTGGAAGCCGATGCCCCGCTAGCCGAGGTTCTGCCTTCGATCTACAAGCAGCATGAAGCCCGTTACGCCGGTTACACCCTGCGCCAACTGTGCCAGGAGATGCACGATTTGTATGCGCGTCACAACGTGAAGCAGCTCCAGAAAGAGATGTTCCGTAAGGCACATTTCCCGCGCGTCAGCATGAATCCCCAGGATGCCAATTATGCATATCTGCGTGGTGAAGTTGAACTGGTGCGTCTGCCGGACACTGAAGGTCGCATCGCGGCAGAAGGCGCGCTGCCTTATCCTCCGGGCGTACTGTGTGTGGTTCCGGGTGAAATCTGGGGCGGTTCAGTATTACGTTACTTCAGCGCACTGGAAGAAGGAATCAATTTGCTACCGGGTTTTGCGCCTGAACTCCAGGGTGTCTACATCGAAGAACACGACGGTCGTAAACAGGTGTGGTGCTACGTGATTAAGCAACAAAGCGCGCAACACGCTCTGTTGAAAGGGGAAATGTTATGAGCAAAGCCAAATCCAACAAAATGGGCGTCGTCCAGCTCACTATCCTGACCATGGTTAATATGATGGGATCCGGAATCATCATGTTGCCCACCAAGCTTGCAGAAGTCGGTACCATCTCGATCATCTCGTGGCTGGTGACTGCTGTCGGTTCAATGGCGCTGGCCTGGGCCTTCGCAAAATGCGGTATGTTCAGCCGTAAATCCGGTGGTATGGGGGGTTACGCTGAATACGCCTTTGGCAAATCCGGTAACTTTATGGCGAACTACACTTATGGCGTTTCGCTGTTAATCGCCAACGTGGCTATCGCCATCTCCGCCGTTGGCTACGGTACCGAGCTGTTTGGCGCCACACTGACACCGGTGCAGATTGGCCTGGCAACCATTGGTGTACTGTGGATCTGTACCGTGGCTAACTTTGGCGGGGCGCGCATTACCGGGCAGATCAGCAGCATCACCGTTTGGGGCGTCATTATTCCGGTTGTCGGTCTGTGTATCATCGGCTGGTTCTGGTTCAGTCCGACGCTGTACGCTAACTCCTGGAATCCACACCACGTCCCGTTCTTCACGGCTGTCGGTTCTTCCATTGCGATGACCTTGTGGGCTTTTCTGGGTCTGGAATCGGCCTGCGCCAACGCTGAAGTGGTAGACAACCCGGAACGCAACGTGCCCATCGCCGTATTGGGCGGTACGCTGGGCGCGGCGGTGATTTACATCATCTCCACCAACGTGATAGCCGGGATTGTGCCGAATATGGATCTGGCTAACTCTACAGCACCGTTCGGTTTAGCCTTTGCACAAATGTTCACCCCGGAAGTCGGTAAGGTGATCATGGCGCTGATGGTGATGTCCTGCTGCGGTTCACTGCTGGGCTGGCAGTTCACTATCGCTCAGGTATTCAAATCGTCGGCTGATGGGGGTTACTTCCCTAAAATCTTCTCCCGCGTGACCAAAGTAGACGCGCCGGTACAGGGGATGCTGGCTATCGTGATCATCCAGAGTGGTTTATCGCTGATGACTATCAGCCCGTCACTGAACAGTCAGTTCAACGTGCTGGTCAACCTGGCGGTGGTGACGAACATCATTCCGTATATTCTGTCGATGGCCGCGCTGGTAATTATTCAAAAAATGGCGAATGTTCCGTCGTCAAAAGCGAAACCGGCGAACTTCGTGGCGTTTGTTGGCGCATTGTACAGCTTCTATGCGCTCTACTCCTCTGGCGAAGAAGCAATGCTTTATGGTTCTATCGTGACCTTCCTCGGCTGGACGCTGTATGGCCTGGTATCACCGCGTTTTGAACTGAAAAATAAGCATAGTTAAATCCTGGCATAAAAAAGCCCGGTAGCGCTAACGCTTACCGGGCCTACAAAACGCGTCAGTACAAACAAGACTTACGCGTTTTTCAGCACTTCGCTGACAATCTCAACGGCTTCTTTTTCGATCTGCTTGCGATGTTCTTCACCAAGGAAGCTCTCGCAGTAGATTTTATAGGCGTCTTCAGTACCTGACGGACGCGCAGCAAACCAGCCGTTGTCAGTCATCACCTTCAGACCGCCGATAGAAGCACCGTTACCCGGTGCCGCCGTCAGACGTGCCGTGATCGGGTCGCCCGCCAGCGTGCTGGCACTCACCATTTCCGGAGACAGCTTAGACAGGGCCGCTTTCTGCGCGGAGGTCGCGCTTGCCTGCAGTCGGTTGTAGCTTGGCGCGCCGAAGCGGGCTGCCAGTTCGTTGTAGTGCTCTTGCGGATTCTTACCGGTCACTGCGGTAATTTCTGCCGCCAGCAGGCACATGATGATGCCGTCTTTGTCGGTCGACCACGGTGTACCGTCAAAGCGCAGGAAAGAAGCGCCCGCGCTCTCTTCACCACCAAAGCCAAAGCTGCCGTCAAACAGACCGTCAACGAACCATTTAAAGCCAACCGGAACTTCGACCAGTTTACGCCCTAAATCATTCACTACGCGGTCAATCATCGCCGAAGAGACCAGCGTCTTACCGACGGCAACGTCTTTGCCCCACTGCGGACGATGCTGGAACAGGTAGTTGATCGCCACTGCCAGGTAGTGGTTCGGATTCATCAGGCCCGCCGGGGTGACGATACCGTGACGGTCATAGTCCGGATCGTTGGCAAAGGCCAGATCGAACTTGTCACGCAGCGCCAACAGTCCCGCCATCGCGCACTCGGAGGAGCAGTCCATACGGATTGCGCCATCTTTGTCGAGATGCATAAAGCGGAAAGTCTGATCAACGTGATCGTTAACGATAGTCAGGTTCAGGTTGTAGTGCTTGGCAATACGCTTCCAGTATTCGATACCGGAACCGCCAAGCGGATCGACGCCCAGCGTCAGGCCCGCTTTCTGGATCGCCGCCATGTCGACGATGTCGGCCAGTCCTTCAACAAACGGCTGAACCAGGTCCTGCTCTTTTACATGACCAGATGCCAGCGCAGCATCCAGCGACATACGCTTCACGCCTTGCAGGCCGTCAGCCAGCAGAGCGTTAGCCCTGTCTTCCACCACTTTGGTGACGTTAGTATCTGCCGGACCACCGTTTGGCGGGTTGTATTTAATGCCACCATCTTCCGGCGGGTTGTGGGATGGCGTGATCACAATGCCGTCAGCCAGCGGGCCGCCTTTTTTGTTGTGGACCAGGATAGCATTCGACACGGCAGGGGTTGGCGTAAAGCCGTTATTTTCCTGCACGATGACGTCCACGCCGTTCGCTGCCAGCACTTCCAGTACAGAGATAAAAGCCGGTTCAGACAGCGCGTGGGTATCCTTGCCCACGTAGCACGGGCCAGTGATCCCGTTTTTCGCACGTTCTTCAGCAATCGCCTGAGCGATAGCCAGAATATGCGGCTCGTTAAAACTATGACGACCTGCACTGCCGCGATGTCCGGACGTACCGAACTTGACGGCGTGCTCAGCGTTCCCTGCCGTTGGTTTCAGTACATAGTACTGTGCCGTCAGTTGGGCGACGTTAATCAAATCACTCTGTTGCGCAGGTTGACCTGCACGGTTGTGGATTGCCATTGCCTGGTCCTTCTAATGCAAGGATTAAATTGTTCCGCAAACCTTTTCAATCAATTCCGCAGGGAATTGCATTGACTGCATGATGTGCTCAACCATGCTGCATTTACGGCCGGTATTGGTATTGGTGATCACCCAGTACGGCGTGCCTGGCACGTGTTTTGGTTTAGTTTGATTACCATTTTTCAGCAGCGTCTGTTCATCTGCTGCAAAATAAACGCGCGTACGACCATGCAACGATTCCGTTGCTTCGGCGAACGCGTTTTGATCCAGTGAATAGAGTGTAGACAGCACCAGCATAAAGCGATTTACTGCTTTCTTCTGCTCCGCATATTCGTCGGACAGCAGCAGTTCACGCATCGCGCGCACTTTATCTTTTACGGGGTTAACCGGCTTCGCTTCCACGACAGCTTGCACAGCGCGGACTTCTTTTACTACCGGAGTGACAGGCTGTGATGCGGCGGAAAACTTCAACATACGCCGTAAAATGTCGGATGCGCTCTCGCCGATATGCTTGGTGTGGCTGGCAATATAGCTATAGAGTTCATCATCAACTTCAATCGTTTTCATCTTAATCCAGTGCAGTGTTTAGCTGAATACAAGTTGTTGGGGTCAACACGCGTAGTGTAAAGGCAAATCCCAACAGCGGATAGCGTCAAGCCTGGTGGCTGGCAAAACTCAGAGTAACCGTAGTTGTTGCAGCCATGTGGCAGAATGGTCAACATGATACCCTAACCCGTGAGTGTGAAAAAAAGAACTTTGCCATGAAATTGAATATCCGAGCGCAATCTGCGCAAAACCTGCACAATAATTCTCCCATCGTCCTGGTGCACGGCCTGTTTGGCAGTCTGGATAACCTGGGGATCCTGGCGCGCGATCTGGTGGCCGATCACGATATCATCCAGGTTGATATGCGAAATCATGGCCTCTCCCCGCGTTCACCTGTGATGAATTATCCGGCCATGGCGCAAGACCTGCTGGATACGCTGGACGATCAACAGATCGAAAAAGCGATCTTTATTGGTCACTCAATGGGGGGTAAAGCCGTCATGGCGTTAACCGCGCTGGCCCCGGAACGTGTCGAACGGTTGGTAGCCATCGACATTGCCCCCGTTGACTATCATGTTCGCCGTCACGATGAGATTTTTGCTGCCATTAACGCAGTAACTGACGCGCAGTCCTCTTCGCGTCAGCAGGCGGCGAGCGTCATGCGCCAGCATCTGCAAGAGGAAGGCGTGATCCAGTTTCTGCTCAAATCCTTCGTGGACGGCGAATGGCGCTTTAATGTTCCCGTGCTGTGGGAGCAATATCCTCATATTGTCGGCTGGGAGACCATCCCGGCGTGGGAACACCCGGCGCTGTTTATCCCCGGTGGCAACTCACCTTATGTTACCGAAGCGTATCGCGAACAATTGCTGGCGCAATTCCCGCAGGCTCGGGCGCACGTTATTGCAGGCGCGGGCCATTGGGTGCATGCGGAAAAACCGGAGGCGGTACTGCGCGCCATCCGTCGTTATCTGAGCGAACAGGCTAACTGATTAAAAACTCAGCGTCTGCGCGTGATTACGCGCGTGGGCGTTGGCGTGTCTCCCCTGCTGATGTATTATGGCGGGCTATCCATCCGGGCAGACGCCTGGCTGATTGTTTCCCCGAAGTCACCAAGATCATGGCCAAAGAACAAACGGACCGTACGACATTAGATCTGTTCGCGCAGGAGCGTCGCCCGGGACGACCCAAAACTAATCCGCTCTCGCGTGATGAACAGTTACGTATTAACAAACGTAATCAGCTTAAACGCGATAAAGTTCGCGGGCTTAAGCGTGTCGAACTGAAACTGAACGCTGATGCTGTTGACGCTCTGAACGAGCTGGCCGAGGCGCGCAACATGAGTCGCAGTGAACTCATCGAAGAGATGCTGATGAACCAACTCAGCGCATTGCGCGGTCAGGCTTAGTCTGAATTTCTGCTCTAAATCATAAATCGTGTAGCACAGAGTGCAGTCCTGCGTGTTTGCTGTTTCCGCATGCCTGACTGTTCTGCTATGATTGCCCTTATCCGTGGGCAATGCGCCACCACCATTTCAATAAGTTTCAAGAGGTTATTTTACTCATGGCAATCACTGGCATCTTTTTCGGCAGCGACACCGGTAACACCGAAAACATCGCAAAAATGATTCAAAAACAGCTTGGTAAAGACGTTGCCGATGTACATGACATTGCAAAAAGCAGCAAAGAAGACCTCGAAGGGTATGACATTTTGCTGCTCGGCATTCCAACCTGGTACTACGGTGAAGCGCAGTGTGACTGGGACGATTTCTTCCCTACCCTCGAAGACATTGATTTTAACGGCAAACTGGTTGCATTGTTCGGCTGCGGCGACCAGGAAGATTACGCAGAATATTTCTGCGATGCGTTGGGTACAATTCGCGACATCATCGAACCACGCGGCGCAACCATCGTTGGTCACTGGCCAACGGCGGGTTATCACTTTGAAGCGTCCAAAGGCCTGGCGGACGACGACCACTTTGTGGGTCTGGCCATTGATGAAGATCGCCAGCCTGAATTGACCGCCGAACGCGTAGAAAAATGGGTTAAGCAGATCTCTGAGGAGCTGCACCTCGACGAAATCATCAATGCCTGATTTTGTGTGGCGCAGATTTCCATCTGCGCCACATCAATAGATAAAACCAATCAAAATAATTGCTACAAATTTGTAACTTTTTCGTCTGACCCTGTACAATGCCCGGATGCCAATCGGGTATTGCACAGTGTGTTTGTCGGCGATACCACGTTTTGATTAACAATATATGCCAGAGACTTGCAGTTTTCATTTAGCCATGGCAGTTCTATAATGAATCGCATTATCTCAAGTGCAATTTCTGTCACTTCTGTTAATGAAGTGAATCGTTTAGCTACAGGACAGATTCCGCATGACTGACAACAATACCGCATTAAAGAAGGCTGGCCTGAAAGTAACGCTTCCTCGTTTAAAAATTCTGGAAGTTCTTCAGGAACCGGATAACCATCACGTCAGTGCGGAAGACTTATACAAACGTCTGATCGATATGGGTGAAGAAATTGGTCTGGCGACCGTGTATCGCGTGCTGAACCAGTTTGATGATGCCGGTATCGTGACCCGCCATAATTTTGAAGGTGGTAAATCCGTCTTCGAACTGACTCAACAGCATCATCACGATCACCTCATCTGCCTCGACTGCGGCAAAGTGGTCGAGTTCAGCGATGATTCCATCGAGGCGCGCCAGCGTGAGATTGCGGCTAAACATGGTATTCGTTTAACCAACCATAGCCTCTATCTTTACGGTCACTGCGCCGAAGGCGATTGCCGCGAAGATGAGCATGCTCACGACGGTAAATAATGTGATGCTTTCTGAAAAGCCAACCATTCGGTTGGCTTTTTTTATGGGCGTTATCACCCCTTTTCCCCTTCCCTCCACTCCTGTGTTGCTTTAATGTAAAATCTATAGTCCCTTCCCGGAGAGTCGAAATGGAACTTCGCCAGCTACGCTATTTTGTTCGCATTGTAGAAACCGGCAGCATGGGTAGCGCGGCGCTCGATCTCAATATTGGGGTTTCGGCACTCAGCCAGCAAATGTCCCGCCTGGAAAACGAACTCGCTATTCGCCTGCTGCAGCGCACCTCGCGTGGCGTTACGCCCACCAGCGCCGGACTGGCTTTTTACTCCCAGGCGCAGCTGGCGCTCCGCCACGCAGACGATGCAATCCTCGCCGCGCGAGAGTCCCGGCTTTCCGGGCACGTCAGCGTCGGTATGGCCCCCAGTACCGCTTCCGTTCTCGGCATGCCTTTTATTAACGCCATGCGGGAAAGCTATAGTGATGTCCGCCTGCATGTGGTGGAAAGCCTCTCTGGCAACCTGGAACGGATGATTAATACCCGCCAGATTGATCTGGCCGTGGTATTTCAAAAAGAAAAGCTCCTGCGCTGGAGCGCCAGACCGATTCTCGAAGAGCGCCTGTTTTTGATTGGGACTCATGCCTTACTGGCCGATATTGCCGATGAAAATATTGCGCCAGCCCAGTTGGCAAGTATCCCATTGATAATGCCCAGCCCAGGCCACGGTCTGCGCGGCAGGCTGGAAGCAATTTGTCAGGAACACGCACTGCGCATTGAGATCTCCACAGAAATTGATGGTCTGGCGCTGCTAATGCGCGCCGTTCGCAGTGGAATCGGCGCTACTCTCCAGCCCGGCGCGGCGATTTCCCATCTCGATAAAGAGACGCTAAGAGTGATCGGCGTCCATAATCCAATACTGAGTCGCCCCAACTTTCTGGTCAGCCTTTCTGATGATGAGCTCACCCCCGCGGGCCTCGCCGCCCGCGTGGTGCTAACGAAAGTGATGCATCAACTGGTGGAAGCAGGAAGCTGGCCAGGCGCCATCCTTTACAATAACTAAAGCCCTCTTTAGCACTTCGTCATAGCGCCCGCACAAGCTGCACGTATACATTTCAATTACAAATTTAACAATTAGTTAAATGGTAATGGAGTATACGATGGTTGATGTTCTGGTGATTGGCGGTGGCAATGCCGCGTTATGTGCTGCCCTAACCGCCCGGGAGCAAGGAGCTTCGGTACTCCTGCTCGAAGCGGCTCCACGGGAATGGCGCGGGGGAAATTCTCAACACACACGTAATCTGCGCTGTATGCATGACGCGCCGCAGGATGTGCTGGTGGAAAGCTATCCTGAAGAGGAGTTCTGGCAGGATTTGCGGCGCGTCACCGAGGGAAATACTAACGAAGCCCTGGCGCGTCTGGTGATCCGCACCTCTTCACAATGCCGCGACTGGATGCGCCAACACGGCGTTAATTTTCAACCTCCTCTCTCCGGTGCTTTACACGTAGCGCGAACCAACGCCTTTTTTATGGGGGGCGGGAAAGCCCTCGTGAATGCCTATTATCGCAGCGCAGAAAAGTTAGGCGTGCAAATCCGCTATAACACACCAGTGCAGGCGCTTGAACTGCATAATGGTGAGTTTGTGGCAGCGCTGGCAGGCGAAGAGCGCATAACCGCTAAGTCCTGCGTGCTTGCCGCTGGCGGATTTGAGTCAAACCGCGAATGGCTGCGCGAAGCCTGGGGAGAGAACGCCCGCGGCGAGTGGCCTGCGGATAACTTCCTGATTCGCGGCACGCGCTTTAATCAGGGCGTACTGCTTAAATTTATGATGGATGCCGGGGCGGACATCATCGGCGAACCCTCCCAGTCACACTGCGTAGCCATTGATGCCAGAGCGCCATTATATGACGGCGGGATTTGCACCCGCGTGGACTGCGTTTCACTCGGCATAGTAGTCAACCGTGACGCAGAACGTTTTTATGATGAAGGCGAAGATTTCTGGCCCAAACGCTACGCCATCTGGGGACGCCTGGTCGCCCAACAGCCAGGGCAGATTGGCTATTCCATTATCGACAGTAAAGCCATCGGCCACTTTATGCCACCGGTATTCCCCGGCGCACAGGCGAATACGCTGGCGGAGTTGGCGCATCAGTTGGGGCTGGATACCGAACGCTTTACCCACACCGTGACGGCGTACAACAACGCCTGCCAGCCAGGTCAGTTCGACCATACCATCCTGGACAACTGCGCGACGAAGAAGTTAACCCCCGCGAAAACACACTGGGCGCGACCGCTGGACCAGCCACCTTACTACGGCTATGCCCTGCGGCCAGGAATCACCTTCACCTATCTTGGGTTAAAAGTGAACGAACGCGCTGCCGTACACTTTGCCGGGCAGCCAAGCCGCAACCTGTTCGTCGCCGGAGAGATGATGGCGGGCAACGTGTTGGGCAAGGGTTACACCGCTGGCGTGGGCATGTCGATCGGGACAACCTTTGGCCGCATTGCCGGAAAAGAAGCCGCGCTGGCAGCACGTAAGGAGGCACGTCATGAAGCAGCTTGAGAAACTGATCATCGAAGCACAAATTATCACCGAGCCGGAAGCAGAAGTTGAACGTGTGATGCAGGTCTGTAACGCCTGCCGCTATTGTGAAGGTTTTTGCGCCGTGTTCCCGGCAATGACTCAGCGCCTGGAATTCGGTAAAGCGGATATCAATTATCTGGCTAACTTGTGCCATAACTGCGGCGCCTGCCTGCACGCGTGTCAGTATGCCCCACCTCATGAATTTGCCATCAACGTACCGAAGGCGATGGCGGAAGTGCGGCTCGAAACCTATCAGCACTACGCGCAACCCGCCGCCTTTGGCGCGCTTTATCGTCGCGCAGGCATCACCGTGACGCTGGCACTGGTTTTCGGTCTGATCCTGTTTTTACTCCTCGCCATGAGTTTAAAGGGCTCGTTATTCCATCCTCCGCTGGCCGGGGATTTTTATCAGATTTTCCCGCATAACCTGCTCGCATGGATGTTTGGTTCGGTATTTATTCTGGCGATAGGTCTGCTGATGGCGGGCGTTCTGCGCTTCTGGCGCAAAATCTCTCCGGGTGTACCGCGTTCCGCCGAAATTGCTGAAGCCTCACACAATGCGCTGACGCTGAAGTATCTCGATGGTGGGCATGGCAAAGGTTGTAACGAAGCAGATGATGCCTTCACCCTGATGCGCCGCCGTTTCCATCACTTCACCTTCTACGGTTTTATGCTCTGCTTTGCCGCCACCGTGGTGGCAACGGGCTATCACTACTTTGCAGGTATAGAAGCGCCCTATCCGTTCTTCAGCGTTCCGGTAATGCTAGGCACGTTGGGCGGCATTGGACTGGTTGTCGGCCCGGCTGGCTTGCTATGGCTCAATTTTAAGCGCTCACCGCTGCATGGCGACGCACGGCAAAAACCGATGGATCGCGGTTTTATTTTGCTGCTGCTCCTGACCAGTCTGACCGGTTTAGCGCTGCTGGCGGGAAGAGACACGTCCTGGATGGCTATTTTGCTCGCCATTCACCTCGGCGTGGTCATGGCGCTCTTTCTGACCATTCCTTATGGAAAATTTGCCCACGGATTTTACCGCTGCGCAGCCTTACTCAAGTGGGCGATTGAGAAACGGCGCGGCAAACAGGCGGGGGTCGCAGGCGACTAACCCGCAAACTCTTACCTCTATAAATATTATGATAAGACAGTGGAGCAAACCCAATGACACAACAACCATCGCGCGCCGGAACTTTCGGCGCAATACTGCGGGTAACCAGCGGTAATTTCCTCGAACAGTTTGACTTTTTTCTGTTCGGTTTTTACGCCACCTATATCGCAAAGACCTTCTTTCCTGCAGAGAGTGAATTTGCCGGGCTAATGTTAACTTTCGCCGTGTTTGGTTCAGGTTTCTTAATGCGGCCTGTTGGCGCAATAGTGCTGGGTGCTTACATCGACAGAATTGGTCGCCGTAAAGGACTGATGGTGACGCTGGCGATTATGGGCTGCGGAACCCTGCTGATTGCCCTGGTACCTGGTTATCACAGTATTGGTCTGCTGGCCCCTGTCCTGGTATTACTCGGCCGATTATTACAGGGCTTTTCTGCAGGGGTGGAGCTGGGCGGCGTCTCGGTTTATCTTTCTGAAATCGCCACCCCTGGCAATAAAGGCTTCTACACCAGCTGGCAGTCCGCCAGTCAACAGGTCGCCATTGTGGTGGCGGCTCTGATTGGTTACGGCCTGAACGCCACCCTGGGACACGATGAGATCTCTGAATGGGGCTGGCGTATTCCATTCTTTATTGGTTGCATGATTATTCCTTTGATCTTCGTGCTCCGCCGCTCGCTTCAGGAAACAGACGCCTTTTTACAACGTACGCACCGTCCCGACACCAGGGAAATTTTTACTACCATCATCAAAAACTGGCGTCTCATCGCTGCGGGTACGCTGCTGGTGGCGATGACCACAACGACGTTCTACTTTATTACCGTCTACACACCGACCTACGGTAGGGCTGTACTTCACCTGAGCGCTCGCGACAGCCTGATCGTCACCATGCTGGTCGGTATTTCTAATTTTATCTGGCTGCCGATTGGCGGGGCGATTTCTGACCGAATTGGTCGTCGTCCGGTGTTGATGGGGATTACCATCCTTGCACTGATCACCACCTGGCCGGTTATGCACTGGCTCACCGCCGCGCCAGATTTCACGCGCATGACGCTGGTCCTGCTTTGGTTCTCGTTCTTTTTTGGTATGTACAACGGGGCAATGGTCGCCGCACTCACCGAGGTGATGCCTGTCTATGTGCGTACGGTGGGCTTTTCACTGGCATTCAGTCTTGCCACGGCGATTTTTGGCGGCCTTACGCCAGTCATCTCCACAGCGCTGGTCCAGCTAACCGGGGATAAAAGCTCACCGGGGTGGTGGCTGATGTGTGCGGCACTTTGCGGGCTCGCCGCCACGGCAATGCTGTTTGTCCGGCTGAGTCGGAGTTATCAACCGGTGGAATATAAACCCTGAAATGCAAACGGGCGGAAAACTCTCCGCCCGTTGTCTGTTTCATTTTTCGATTTACTGCGCAGTATTCTTGCTACGAATTTCCTGCCAGACCTTGTCGCAATCAGCATTAACGGACTGACCATTACCCGTGCGTGTGGCCTGGATGCATTGCTGATAATCCAGTACGCGTACGCTTTCTTCATTGGCAAACTGCTGATGCTGCTTTTCTTTCTTCAGCACATTCAACACGCTTTGGCAGGCTTCGATTTTCTCCGGCGATCCTTGCGCGGTAGTAATGCACGCGCTGTAGGCTTCTTTCAGACGGCTGTCTTCTTTTGGTGCCGGGGATTGCGCGCAAGCCACCAGCCCGGATGCCATAACAGCGATGAGTATCAGTTTTTTCATAGCACTTTCCTCAACGATGCGGCAGGCGCCCGGCCTGCCGCTGTTGGCATTAGAAGATGGTGAACGGAGCAATAACGATGAATTTCACGTCGCGCTCATCCTGGAAGATGTTGCCGTAACCACCGCCCCAGCTCGGAATGTCTGAATGGTTGTCGTACTGGGTGAAGTGCAGTTTAAACATGGTGCCCTTCGCACGCCCCTCTTGCAGGGTATAGACCGCATCCAGGCTGTAAGAAGATTCTTCGATAGTCCGGTTTTTGTCGTAGTACGCATCCGGATTGATCTGCCAGGTTGATGGCTTGGCATCCCATGCGTAAACGTAGGACGCGCCCACTGCCCAGCCCGGCAAATTCCAGTTCTTCAGGTCATACATTGCGCCGAAGAAGACAGCCTTTTCGCCGTTGGCGTTGAAGTCGGAACGGTTATCCCACCAGATATCCAGGCGACCGTTTGATGAGGCGTAGGTCGGGGTCATACGCTGCAGGAAGTACCCCTGCTGCCCGTCCGCTTTAACCCAGGTCCCTTCCAGACGCAGGTCAACCACTTCCGCCACTTTGTAGCCAAAGGTCAGCGCCTGCAGCCAGGCCGTACCGTCATAAATGTCGTTCACGGTGCGATCATCAACTTTGTCGCGCGCGCCGTAGAACTGGTAGCTGGTGGTAAACGGGTTACCGCCTAAATCGAATTTATAGCTGGCTTTTGCGAAGTACTGATCGACGTAGCCTTCAGACTGACCAAATGCGGCTTCCAGCAACAGGTTATTTTTGAAGTCATATTTCGCGCCGATTGAGTGCAGATAATCTACGCTGGTCTTTTTATCAGCCTGATAGAATTTATCGACTTCAGTGTGCCATGGTGCTTTATATTCGTTGGCCCACATATAGGAGAAGCTCAGTGCACCAGCATCACCATAGTCGAAGTTGGCTCCGGCTTCAGCACCCTGATAGGTACCTGGCATAAAGCTCCAGTGCGGAGCCAACAGAGTCTGTCCGGTTGGTTGAATGTAACCAGCGCGCGCCCAGGTTGGGCCGAATTTAAATTTGGCTGCTGCTTTATAAAGGCTAATTCCGCTCTTATCGCCGGAGTAATCTTCATCATAGCCTTTATTTTTTGACGAGAATGCAATTTCGTTTGGATGGCCGCTTTCGCTACTTTCGTTCATTTCAATAGCGGTAAATGCTGCGATATCAATACCAAACATATCAGCCGCATAACCGGACTGGAAGTCGAGGTTAGCGTTCCAGGTGGAGTGAGAAAGGTTGGTTTTGTATTTGTCGTGATCGGTCACATCTTTACGGTCACGCTCACGCTGCCAGTAATAGATGCCGCCGGTTAAGGTTGAGTCATCAATAAATCCTTCGGCGTGTACCTGGGGAGCGACAACGAAACCCGACATTGCTGTGATACCGGCGATAGCCAGCGCCAGCGTACTACGTTTGCCACTAAACGTACGCATATGTTAATCCTCTTTGACGTATAACCCTTCGTTTTTCAAGCTGCATCGGTGTTGGCTTTACTCGGCCTTTGGCCTCGCCCCATCGGGGACAGCGCACGCGCTGCGTCTCCGCCTTGATGCAACTCGAAATCCATTGGGTATAAAATGCTGCCGACAAAAGCGGACAGCGAAAAAACAAAAATTAAAAAAGTAGCGCTGAGAAAACCTCAGTGACTACAATGAATAGACTATTTTTCGCGACGCGAATTATCAATCTCTTTCTGTAACGAGTATGTAATAGTATGAGCAACCGCACATATTTTCTTGTTTTCTGTTACATTTTGCTTTGGGAGTAAAAAAAGTCAAAAAAACAAGAAAAAACACTTTATATACATATAGATATCTTCAATTTTATTATTATATATATAATTCCACCCCTAATAATTGTCTTTGCATTCGCAAAACAAATTAATTCTCGAGCGTCATTAATTCGCTCTGCAAACAGAACGTTTGAACTCCTGAATTCAATCTCCGTCGTTGATGTGATCGTCCTCGGATTTTCCACACAAATACACTCAATTTATAAGGTTTTTATTGACAGCTACCGGGTGTCCCATTATTCAAAGATGCAGGTTATACGTATAAGTTGATAAATAAATGACAAAACGCATCACGCAGAAAGACGTTGCGGCCCTGGCTGGCGTTTCACAGGCAGTGGTATCCGTGGTACTCACCAAAGGAAATCACACCTATCCACAGGAGACAGTGAGCCGGGTTGAGCAAGCGGCTAATCAGCTGGGATATATACCGAACCGTTTTGCACAAGCGCTGAAAACCAATAAAACCATGTCGATCGCCTGCATCGTGCCGGATATCGCCAACCCTTTTTATGCCTCACTCGTCCGTGGCGTTCAGTCGGTGACGGATAGGTATCACTACGATGCGATCGTGGCCAGCACCGATGGATTACGGGAAAGAGAGCTGCATTTTTTGCGCTGGTCAGCGCAGGGGCGGGTCGACGCCGTGGTGGGGACATTTTTTAACGTCGGGATGAAAGATTTTGCCCCGTATCTTCAGGCAGGGATCCCGATTGCACGTATTGAAGCCAGAATGAAAAAAAACGGCCCGCTACCGCTGCATAATGTTTATATCGACAACGCCGCTGCCGCGCGCAGCGCCGTCGAATATCTGCTGGCACAGGGGCACCGAAATATCACGATGATCGCCAGCGCTGGCGGTCCTGAGCCTGCCAGAGTGGAAGGATATCGCCAGGCGATGACCCAGGCCGGCCGCCTTCCGCGCATCAAAATTCTGCCAGGTTTTAACGAACAGAGCGGCTATCAGATCGCGATGCAGCTGATTAATGACGGTACGCTCCCGGATGCGATTTTCGCCGCCAACGATTTAATGGCTATCGGCGTGATGCGTGCCGCAAGGGAGAAAGGCATCACTATCCCGGAGCAGCTTGCGGTGATGGGGTTCGATGATATTCCCGCCGCCGGGCTGGTAACCCCTTCCCTGACCACTATCGCCCAGTACCCGGAGCAGCTTGGGCAAAAAGCGGCCGCCCTCCTCCTGGCGCAAACTGATATCACCGCACCGCTCCAGGGCAGCACCACAGAAATGCCCTGGGGCCTGGTTAAAAGAGAATCCGCCTGAACGGCTGATAAAACACCACACAAGGATCAAACAGATGGAATTGCCTTCAGATTATGAGTCGCGCGTTTATGCAGGGGTGTTAGGGAAATTAATCGGCGTCTACCTTGGCCGCCCTTTCGAAGGGTGGACCTACGAAAAAATTATGCAGGAGCTGGGGCCGATCCAGTATTACGTCCACGAAAAATTTAACCGTCCGCTGGTTGTCACCGACGATGATGTCGCCGGAACCTTTACCTTTATCCGCGCACTGGAAGATTATGCCCTGCCGCCGGATCTGAGCGCGGAACAGATGGGGCACTGCTGGCTTAATTACATCATTGATAAGCGCACCATTCTCTGGTGGGGCGGCAACGGTAATTCGACGGAACACACCGCCTGGCTGAATCTCAAAAAAGGCATTCCGGCTCCGCTAAGCGGAGCCATTGCGACCAACGGGAAAACGATTGCCGAACAGATTGGCGCACAAATCTTTATTGATAGCTGGGCGCTTGTCGCACCGGGACAACCCCGTCTGGCGGCAGAACTTGCCAAAAATGCCGCCAGCGTGAGCCATGACGGTGAAGCGGTGTATGCCGCTATGCTCTGGGCGGCGATGGAATCACAGGCCTTTATCTGCCAGGAGATCGAACAGCTTATTGACGTCGGATTATCCGTGATCCCGGCAGAGTCGCAAATAGCCCAGCTGGTTGGCGATATCCGTCGCTGGCGACGGGAAGATAACGACTGGCAGACGACCCGCCAGCGAATCGACGACAACTATGGCTATCACAAATATCCCAGCAATTGCCACATCATTCCTAATCATGCGCTGATGATTATGGCGATCCTTTACGCGCCGGACGACTTCCAGCAGGCCCAGTGCATTGTCAATACGTCAGGATGGGACACTGACTGCAATGCGGGGAATGTCGGCTGTCTGTCCGGCATTATACTGGGACTCCAGGGTATTGACGCAGGCCCGGACTGGCGCGGGCCGCTGGCGGACAGAATGCTGATCTCCTCAGCCGACGGGGGGTTCTCCATAAACAACGCCGTGCGGATCACCGATTACCTGGTCGGGCTGGGACACCAGATTGCCGGTCTGCCGCGCCCTGAAGCCAAAAAATCCGGCGCGCAGTACCATTTCTCACTACCGGGCAGCGTGCAGGGTTTCCGCTGGCTTAATGAAGAAAATGCGGCCGCGGTTGAGGTTAAGAATGAGGCGCACCTGGGGCGGCAGATGTTGAGTCTGCACTATCGCCATCTTGCGCCCGGACTTCATGCCAGCGTGACCACGCAAACCTTTACCCCGCCTGAAATCGTGGAAATGCGCAGCTACGATTTAATGGCTACCCCACTTATCTACCCAGGCCAGCGTCTTCAGGCCACACTGATAGCCCCGCCGGATAACACCGCCGCGTTAAACGTGCGGCTCTGCTACCGGGTTTATGATGACAACAATCAGCTGACGCCCCAGTACGGCGACGCGCAGAGTATAGCCCCGGGTGAATCGCTAACGCTGGCGTTGGATCTCCCGGACTGCCAGGGCCAACCGATCGGCGAGATTGGCGTAACAATCAGCACAGATGCCCGCGTTGCCCGCGGTCGCCTGCTCATCGACAGTATGCGCTGGGACGGCACACCTGAGCTGACCCTGCGTAAACCCACAGGGGAAAATAATTTCTGGTGGCGGGCCTGGGTAAACGGCGTGGATCTCTTTTCACGCCACTATCCCACCAGCTTTCGCATCTCCAAAGAGTACGACGAGGGATTGATTATTCACGGAACGCGGCAGTGGGATAACTACCGCGTTCAGAGTGACATTACGCTGCATTCAGGGGAGTACGGCGGTCTGGCTTTTCGGGTGCAGGGGATGAGGCGCTATTACGCCGCGCGCATCCTGCGCGACGGGAAATTACAGATCGTCCGCGTGCGCGACACCAGCACCAAAGTTCTGGCAGAAGCGGCGTTGTCCGACGTGTACGAGCGCCCTGTGTCGTTCGATATTAGCGTCAACGGGCAGATTATCTCCGCGACCGTTGACGGTAAAACGCTGCACGTGGAGGACGCTGAACACGAAGCCTTGATGGATGGCGGGATCGGTTTACTGATTTGTGCGGGTGCGCTGTCGACGGACGCTATCCATATCAGCGCCAGTTGCTAATCAACGGAAATGGACGACAACAAGGGATTAAAAATGAACATATCAAAAACAATGCTGGCGCTGGTAACAGCCGTTTTGCTTTCAGGCTGTGAGGATAAACCGCAGCAGGTGACCATCGAATTTATGCACTCCGCCGTTGAGCAGGAGCGCCAGACCGTCATTGCCGGGATCATCAACCGCTTTCAGCAAGAGAATCCGGATATTATTGTGAAGCAGGTTCCCGTCGAAGAGGATGCCTATAATACCAAAATCATTACCCTTGCCCGCTCAGGATCACTGCCGGAGGTCGTCGAGGTCAGCCATGACTATGCCAAAGTCATGGATAAAGAGCAGCTTATCGACCACAAAGCGGTGAAAACGCTGATCGACAAGCAAGGTGAAAGCGCCTTCTACGACGGCGTGCTGCGCATTGTTCGAACCGAAGACGGAACAGCCTATACCGGCGTGCCGATCAGCGCCTGGCTACAGGGAGTCTGGTATCGGAAATCGGTACTGGCTAAAGCGGGAATCGACGAACCCAAAAACTGGACACAGCTGCTGGAGGCGGCGCGCAGGCTGACCGACAGCGCCGGTAAAAAATATGGCATCGCGCTGCCGACGGCTGAAAGCGTCATGAGCGAACAAACCTTCTCCCAGTTCGCACTTTCAAACGGTGCCAATGTGTTCAACGCAAACGGCGACATCACGGTTAACTCAGCGGAAATGCAGGCCTCGCTGAACTATTATCGCGAACTGGCCCGCTACACCATGCCCGGCTCGAACAACGTAACAGAGATCAAAGACGCCTTTATGAACGGCACCGCGCCGATGGCGGTCTATTCGACCTACATCCTGCCAGCGATTTATCAGGATGGTTCACTGGCGGATTTAGGCTTTGTCGTGCCGAGCGAAAAATCACCTGCCGTATTTGGCGTTATCACATCATTAACGCTCACAGCCGGTCAGACTGAGGCAGAAACGAAAGCCGCCGAAAAATTTGTCAGCTTTATGGGACAGGCGCAGAACGCGGCTGACTGGGTATTGATGTCGCCGGGGGCGATGCTGCCGGTGACGAAGGCCGCCGCGCAAAACGTCAGTTGGAAGGACAACCCTGCCGTCAAAGTCTTTGGAACTCTCCCTGAACAGCTGATTGCCCAGTACCCGAATATGCAGGTCTTTGGATCGGTCGGCGAGAAGAACTTTACGCGGATGGGGGATATTACCGGCTCCATGATCCTCAGTGAAATGGTCAATCAGGCGACGGTGGGTAAGCAGGAGACATCGGTGGTGCTGGAACGCAGCCAGCAGCGGGTTCAGGCGTTAATGCAGCATAAGTAAAACAGAAAAATCCGCCTCAAACGTCGCGTTGGCGGCGTTTGAGGCAGTGTGGCAGGAATTACTCGCCGACTTTAGCCCACGTATCACGCAGACCTACAGTGCGGTTAAATACCAGCTTGTCAGCCGTTGCATAGCGGCTGTCCAGGCAGAAGTAGCCTTCACGCTCAAACTGGAACGCTTTACCTGCAATCGCAGCCTGCAGTGACGGCTCACCGTAGCCCTGCTTAATGACCAGCGATTCCGGGTTGATAACGGACAGGAAGTCTTCCGCCGCTCCTGGGTTTGGCACGCTAAACAGACGATCGTACAAACGGATTTCAATCGGCAGCGCATGGGACGCGCTCACCCAGTGAATAACACCTTTTACTTTACGACCATCAGCCGGATCTTTGCTCAGGGTGTCGGCATCGTAGGTGCAGAAAATGGTGGTGATATTCCCTTCTGCATCTTTCTCTACACGTTCAGCCTTGATCACGTAAGCATTACGCAGACGTACTTCTTTGCCCATCACCAGACGCTTGTACTGCTTGTTCGCTTCTTCGCGGAAGTCTGCGCGATCGATCCAAATTTCACCGCTAAACGGCACTTCACGGCTGCCCATTTCCGGTTTGTTCGGATGGTTAGGCATGGTAACCAGCTCGCTTTCGCCCTGCGGATAGTTTTCGATAACCAGTTTCACCGGATCGATAACTGCCATCGCGCGCGGGGCGTTTTCGTTCAGATCTTCGCGAATGCAGGACTCCAGAGAAGCGATCTCAATGGTGTTATCCTGCTTGGTCACGCCAATGCGTTTGCAGAACTCACGAATAGCGGCAGCGGTATAACCACGACGACGCAGGCCAGAAATCGTCGGCATACGCGGATCGTCCCAGCCTTCAACGTGCTTGTCGGTCACCAGCAGGTTCAGCTTGCGTTTGGACATCACGGTGTATTCCAGATTCAGGCGCGAGAATTCGTACTGGCGCGGGTGAACCGGAATGGTGATGTTGTCCAGCACCCAGTCGTACAAACGACGGTTATCCTGGAACTCCAGCGTACACAGTGAATGCGTAATGCCTTCCAGCGCATCGCTGATGCAGTGGGTAAAATCGTACATCGGGTAGATGCACCACTTGTTGCCGGTCTGGTGGTGTTCGGCGAACTTAATACGGTACAGCACCGGATCGCGCATCACGATAAACGGCGAAGCCATATCGATTTTCGCGCGCAGGCAGGCTTTACCTTCTTCAAAACCACCGGTACGCATTTTTTCGAACAGTGCCAGGTTCTCTTCGACGCTACGATCGCGGAACGGGCTGTTTTTACCTGGCTGCGTCAGAGTGCCGCGGTATTCGCGGATCTCCTCCGCTGACAGTTCATCAACGTACGCCAGGCCTTTATTAATAAGCTCTACCGCATAGGCGTGAAGCTGATCGAAGTAATCCGAAGAGTAGCGAATATCGCCAGTCCAGTGGAAACCTAACCATTCAACGTCGTTTTTAATCGACTCAACGTACTCGATATCTTCTTTAACCGGGTTCGTATCATCAAAACGCAGGTTGCACTGGCCCTGGTAATCTTGCGCAATGCCAAAGTTCAGACAAATGGATTTCGCGTGGCCAATGTGCAGATAGCCATTTGGCTCCGGCGGAAAACGTGTATGGATAGTGGTGTGCTTACCACTGGCCAGATCTTCATCGATGATCTGACGAATAAAGTTACTCGGGCGGGCTTCAGCCTCACTCATCGTGGATTCCTCAAAGCGTAAACAACGTATAACGGAACATGATCTTATAAGCGACGTCAGGAGACAACTATTTGTTGCACAAAAAAGGTGTTTCAACAGGATATATGTGGATATTTGCTGCAAAAAAAAGCGGCGGAGGAATATCCCCCGCCGCTTAAGGCACTTAACTCACTTTACTCAGGAGCAGTTATTTACCTTTAATCTCATACAGTGGTGTTTGACCAGCAACCACATGACCTTCGGCTTTAATGACCAGAGCACCGAAATCATCGCTGTTGCTGCACACAACCGGGCTAATCATGGAACGTGCGTTGGCGTTCAGGAACTCCAGATCCATTTCCAGAATCGGTTGACCTGCAGTCACTTCCGCACCTTCTTCAACCAGACGCTTAAAGCCTTTACCTTCCAGCGCTACTGTATCGATACCCATGTGGACCACGATTTCCGCGCCTTTAACGGTTTCCAGACAGAACGCATGGTTAGTGTTGAAGATTTTCACGATGGTACCGGCAGCCGGAGCAACCACGATTTTATCCGTTGGCTTCACCGCCACACCGTCGCCTACAGCTTTGCTGGCGAAGGCTTCATCAGGTACCTGCTCCAGCGCAACCACGTCACCGGTAATCGGAGAAACTAAAGTTTCAACGGTTACAGCGTTCGCTACAGCTTGCGGTTTAGCAACCGGAGCCGCTGCTGCTGGCGCACTTTCACCAGACGCTGCAGCCACCGGGCCACGCGCAACAACTTTCTTCATTTCGTCGCCGATAGATTCGGCCTTCGCACCCACGATGACCTGGATAGTTTGCTTGTTCAGCTTAACCACTCCAGATGCGCCTAAACGTTTACACATCGCATCATTTACGCGACCGGAGTCGGCAACGGTCAGACGCAGACGAGTGATACAGGCATCAATCGCTTTCAGGTTATCGGTACCGCCAACTGCTGCAATGTAGTTGGTTGCCAGTTGAGCCAGACCTTCTTCAGTGTTGCTGTTCGCTTCTTCAGTAACGATATCGTCTTCTTTATCTTCACGGCCCGGCGTTTTCAGGTTAAACATACGAATAACCGCGCTGAACAACACAAAGTAAATGACGAAGAACACCAGGCCCATCACGACCAGCATCCAGACGTTCTGACTCGCCGCCGGCAGGTTGTACATCAACACGTAGTCGATAGCACCTGCGGAGAAGGAGAAGCCCGCGTGGATCCCCAGCAGTGTTGCAACGAACAGGCTGATACCCGTTAACAGTGCGTGCAGGAGGTACAGCAATGGCGCCAGGAACATGAACAGGAATTCCAGCGGCTCGGTAACACCGGTCAGGAACGCGGTGATCGCAACGGACAGCAGCATACCGCCAACCATCGGACGACGTGCTTTCGGAGCGGCGAAGTACATTGCCAGCGCCGCACCCGGCAGACCAAACATCATGATCGGGAAGAAGCCAGACATGAACATACCCGCAGTGCCGTCACCCGCGTAGAAGCGGTTGATGTCACCATGGAATACGGTACCTGCAGCGTTAGTGAATTCACCAATCTGGAACCAGGCGATGGTGTTCAGCACCTGATGCAGACCGGTTGGGATCAGCAGACGGTTGATGAAACCAAAGATACCGGAACCCAGCGCGCCAGCGCCTACGATCCACTCACCTCCCGCATGGATGGCGTTCTGCACCGGCGGCCACACGTAGCCGAAGATAGCAGCCAGCACCAGACAGAAGAAGCCAGTGGCGATCGGCACGAAGCGTTTGCCGCCAAAGAAGCTCAGGAAGTCAGGTAGTTTGATACCAGACCAACGGTTATATACCGCACCGCCGACCAGACCAGTGATGATACCTGCCAGCACACCCATGTTGATGGCCGGGTTAATGGTAACCATTGCTTTGGTCAATATGAAATAACCAACCGCACCCGCCAGCGCTGCAGCACCCGCGCTGTCTTTTGACCAGCTGGAAGCCACACCGATAGCGAAAATTAACGCCAGGTTATCAAAGATGGCCCCACCCGCTTGCGCGATGAAGGGTACGTTAAGTAAATCTGGTTGGCCGAATCGCAGCAGCAGTGCCGCGACTGGCAGCACAGCGATGGGGAGCTGTAACGCCCTACCCAGCCGCTGGAAAAAACCTAAAATATTCATTTTATTCCCCCTACGAGACCCCGATTAGGCTTCTTTGAAGCCATATTTTTATTGTGCGACCATTCCTGACAGCAAGATTCTGGAACAACAATATTAACCATTCATCTACATTCAGAGTGTGTGAAAATTTAATTCGTATCGCAAATTAAATGCGTGTTTTTTGTGATTCCAGTCACCAAATATCGTTATTAACCCTCCCTTCCACTGGCTAACTACGAAAACTTATTTTATCATTCAAAAAATCGAAACGGATTGATCCTTACCGATGCAAAACCAGGTTACGCTTAATACTGCACAGAGACTCAATCCGCCAATTGCTTACATTTACTTTTGAGGTGAAGAATGAGACTGATCCCCCTGAATACCGCTGAACAAGTCGGCAAATGGGCTGCTCGCCATATCGTTAACCGTATTAACGCGTTCAAACCAACGGCTGATCGTCCGTTCGTTTTGGGCCTGCCGACTGGCGGTACTCCGCTGACAGCCTACAAAGCATTGGTTGAAATGCACAAAGCGGGCCAGGTAAGCTTCAAGCATGTTGTAACGTTCAATATGGACGAATATGTTGGCCTGCCGAAAGAGCATCCGGAAAGCTACCATAGCTTCATGCATCGCAACTTCTTTGATCACGTTGATATTCCAGCAGAAAACATCAACCTCCTCAATGGTAACGCACCGGATATTGATGCAGAATGCCGTCAGTATGAAGAAAAAATCCGTTCTTACGGTAAAATCCACCTGTTTATGGGCGGCGTAGGCAACGATGGTCACATCGCGTTCAACGAACCAGCCTCTTCTTTGGCTTCCCGTACCCGCATCAAAACGCTGACTCACGACACGCGTGTTGCGAACTCACGCTTCTTTGACGGCGACGTCAGCCAGGTGCCTAAATATGCGCTGACCGTTGGCGTGGGCACCCTGCTGGATGCCGAAGAAGTGATGATCCTGGTACTGGGCCACCAGAAAGCGCAGGCGCTGCAAGCCGCCGTTGAAGGCAACGTTAACCATATGTGGACCATCAGCTGTCTGCAGCTGCATCCGAAAGCCGTTGTGGTCTGCGATGAGCCTTCCACCATGGAACTGAAAGTGAAGACGCTGAAATACTTTAACGAGTTAGAAGCGGAAAATATTAAAGGTCTGTAATTGATGTCTCCGCCCTGTCGATAAGTTGCAGGGCGGCATTTTTTGAAATCGGGGGTCGGAATGTATGCTTTAACCCAGGGCCGGATTTTTACCGGTCACGAAATTCTTGATGACCATGCGATTGTTGTCGCCAATGGCCTGATTGACAGCGTTTGCCCACTGACTGAGTTACCGTCAGGAATTGAACAGCGCTCACTGAATGGGGCCATTGTTTCCCCCGGTTTTATCGATGTACAGCTAAACGGCTGCGGCGGCGTACAATTTAACGATACGGCAGAAGCCGTGACCGTTGAAACGCTGGAAATCATGCAGAAAGCCAATGAAAAATCTGGCTGCACCAGCTACCTGCCAACGCTTATCACCACCAGCGATGACCTGATGAAACAAGGCGTTCGCGTCATGCGTGAATACCTGGCGAAACACCCGAATCAGGCACTAGGGCTTCATCTGGAAGGTCCGTGGCTGAATCTGGTGAAAAAAGGCACCCATAATCCGGGATTTGTCCGTCAACCGGACGCTGCGCTGGTTGATTTCCTGTGCAATAATGCCGATGTGATCACCAAAGTGACGCTGGCGCCAGAAATGGTCCCGGTAGAGGTCATTACCAAGCTGGTGAATGCGGGTATTGTGGTTTCTGCGGGTCACTCAAATGCAACGGTAAAAGAAGCAAAAATCGGGTTCCGCGCAGGCATCACCTTTGCGACGCATCTGTTCAACGCGATGCCGTACATTACCGGTCGCGAACCTGGTCTGGCGGGCGCTATTCTTGATGAAGCCGATATCTACTGCGGTATCATCGCCGATGGCCTCCACGTTGATTACGTTAACATTCGTAATGCCAAACGCCTGAAAGGCGACAAGCTGTGCCTGGTCACCGACGCAACCGCACCAGCAGGTGCAAACATTGAACAGTTCATTTTCGCTGGTAAAACAATATACTACCGTAATGGATTGTGCGTTGATGAGAACGGTACACTGAGCGGCTCATCATTAACCATGATTGAAGGCGTACGCAATCTGGTCGAACATGCGAATATCGCTCTCGACGAGGTCTTACGTATGGCAACGCTCTACCCTGCTCGCGCCATTGGCGTCGACAAACAACTCGGCAGCATCGCGCCAGGCAAAGTAGCCAACCTGACTGCGTTCACGCACGACTTTAAAATTATCAAGACCATCGTTAATGGCAACGAGGTCGTTACTGAGTAAGAGAAAGAATGACACCAGGCGGACAAGCTCAAATAGGTAATGTTGATCTCGTAAAACAGCTTAACAGCGCGGCGGTTTATCGCCTGATTGACCAGCATGGGCCAATCTCGCGAATTCAAATTGCCGAGCAAAGCCAGCTTGCCCCCGCCAGCGTAACGAAAATTACGCGTCAATTGATTGAACGCGGGCTGATCAAAGAAGTCGATCAGCAGGCCTCCACCGGGGGCCGCCGCGCTATCTCTATCGTCACTGAAACCCGCAATTTCCATGCGATTGGCGTTCGCTTAGGCCGCCACGATACTACGCTCACGCTCTATGATATGAGCAGTAAAGTGGTCGCTGAAGAGCATTATCCCCTCCCGGAGCGCACCCAGGAAACGCTCGAGTATGCGCTGCTCAACACCATTGCCACCTTTATTGAGAACTGCCAGCGGAAAATCCGCGAGCTGGTTGCGATTTCCGTCATTCTGCCAGGCCTGGTTGATCCTGAAAGCGGCGTCATCCGCTATATGCCGCACATTCAGGTCGAAAACTGGGGGCTGGTCGAAGCACTCGAAAAACGCTTTAAGGTCACCTGCTTTGTCGGTCACGATATTCGCAGTCTGGCGCTGGCCGAGCACTATTTCGGGGCAAGCCAGGATTGCGAAGACTCCATTTTGGTGCGTGTTCACCGCGGAACCGGGGCGGGAATCATCTCCAATGGCCGAATTTTTATTGGTCGCAATGGCAACGTGGGTGAGATTGGCCATATTCAGGTAGAGCCGCTGGGGGAGCGCTGTCACTGCGGTAATTTCGGCTGTCTGGAAACAATTGCCGCCAATGCCTCTATTGAACACCGCGTGCAGAACTTATTGAAACAGGGTTATCCAAGCCGACTCACGCTGGATGATTGCGGCATTAAAGCCATCTGTAAGGCGGCTAATAAAGGCGATAACCTGGCATCAGAAGTCATTGAGCACGTTGGTCGTCACCTGGGTAAAACCATCGCCATCGCCATCAACCTGTTTAACCCACAAAAAATCGTCATTGCGGGCGAAATTACCGAGGCTGATAAAGTGCTGCTGCCTGCTATAGAAAGCTGTATCAACACGCAGGCGTTGAAAGCGTTTCGCCACAATTTACCGGTGGTTCGTTCCACGCTGGATCACCGCTCAGCCATTGGCGCCTTTGCGCTGGTGAAGCGTGCGATGCTCAACGGTACATTGCTGCAACGTTTGCTGGAAAGCTAATACCAAGCTGCCTCTGCGTTAGCTGCATCTGCTCACCTCAGTCACTTACTTCAGTAAGCTTCCGGGGTTCTCAGACTTGTGCCGCCTTGATGCAACTCGAATGATTTAGTGTATTTTGTGTATAGTAATGCCTTCTTTTTTTGATGTCGGATTGTCCATGGCCATTAAGAATGTAATTTGTGATATCGACGGCGTGCTGATGCACGACAATGTTGCCGTACCGGGTGCGGCAGAATTTCTGACTGGGATCCTGGAAAAAGGCCTGCCGTTAGTTTTGCTGACTAACTATCCTTCACAGACCGGGCAGGATTTGGCAAACCGCTTCGCCACCGCGGGTGTGAATGTCCCTGATAGCGTCTTTTATACTTCCGCCATGGCTACCGCTGATTTTCTTCGCCGCCAGGAAGGGAAAAAGGCCTACGTGGTAGGTGAAGGTGCGTTAATTCACGAGCTGTATAAAGCCGGGTTTACTATTACTGACGTGAACCCCGATTTTGTGATTGTTGGCGAGACGCGATCCTATAACTGGGACATGATGCATAAAGCGGCATATTTTGTGGCCAACGGCGCGCGTTTCATCGCCACAAACCCGGATACTCACGGACGCGGTTTTTATCCCGCCTGCGGTGCGCTGTGCGCCGGTATCGAAAAAATCTCTGGCCGCAAGCCGTTTTATGTGGGCAAACCCAGCCCGTGGATTATTCGCGCGGCGCTCAACAAAATGCAGGCGCATTCGGAAGAGACCGTTATCGTCGGCGACAACCTGCGTACCGATATTCTGGCGGGCTTCCAGGCGGGTCTCGAAACCATCCTGGTATTGTCTGGCGTTTCGACGCTCGACGACATTGACAGCATGCCGTTCAGACCAAGCTGGATTTACCCGTCCGTTGCGGAAATTGATGTGATTTGATGCGTAAGCCGGATAAGACGCCCCCGCGTCATATCCGGCCAGAAGAAATCCTTCCATTTAATAAAACCGCCATAAAATTATCGATTCATTAATAAACCCGTCTATTCCGTAATCTTTTTTCACCAATCCACAATGACCATTGCGTTTTTTATTTTCTGACCCGTAATTCACTTGCGCCCTCTCCAGCTTTGCGGCATTTTCTTTATCAAGCAAACATAAAAAGCATCACGCAACAGGTTAACGGAGAAGGTTATGTGTTCTATTTTTGGCGTATTCGATATTAAAACTGACGCAGTTGAACTGCGTAAAAAAGCCCTGGAATTGTCTCGTCTGATGCGCCATCGCGGCCCGGACTGGTCGGGTATTTACGCCAGTGATAACGCCATTCTGGCGCACGAACGTCTGTCCATCGTCGACGTCAACGCCGGTGCTCAGCCGCTGTACAACGTGAAGAAAACGCATATCCTGGCGGTTAACGGTGAAATTTATAACCATCAGGCGCTGCGCGCTGAATACGGCGATCGCTATCAGTTCCAGACCGGTTCCGACTGCGAAGTTATCCTTGCGCTGTATCAGGAAAAAGGCCCAGAGTTTCTGGATGACCTGCAAGGCATGTTTGCTTTTGCTCTGTACGACAGCGAGCAGGACGCTTATCTGATCGGTCGCGATCATATCGGGATCATCCCGCTGTATATGGGTTACGACGAGCACGGTAACTTCTACGTTGCGTCTGAAATGAAAGCCCTGGTTCCCGTGTGTCGCACGATCAAAGAATTCCCGGCCGGTAGCTATTTATGGAGTAAAGACGGCGAAATTCGTCAGTACTACCAGCGCGACTGGTTTGAATACGATGCGGTAAAAGACAACGTTACCGATAAAAACGAGTTGCGTCAGGCACTGGAAGATGCAGTGAAAAGCCACCTGATGTCAGATGTTCCTTATGGTGTATTGCTGTCCGGCGGTCTGGATTCATCCGTCATTTCCGCAATCACCAAAAAATACGCCGCGCGTCGTGTTGAAGATCAGGAGCGTAGCGAAGCCTGGTGGCCGCAGTTGCACTCCTTCGCCGTAGGCCTGGAAGGCGCACCGGACCTGAAAGCCGCGCAAGAGGTGGCGAACCATCTGGGTACTGTGCACCATGAGATCCACTTCACCGTGCAGGAAGGCTTGGATGCTATCCGCGACGTGATTTATCACATCGAAACTTACGATGTTACGACGATTCGCGCCTCGACCCCGATGTACTTAATGTCGCGTAAAATTAAAGCGATGGGCATTAAAATGGTGCTGTCGGGCGAAGGTTCTGACGAAGTATTTGGCGGCTATCTCTATTTCCACAAAGCACCAGATGCAAAAGAGCTGCACGAAGAGACCGTGCGTAAGCTGCAGGCGCTGCATATGTTCGACTGTGCCCGTGCCAACAAAGCTATGTCGGCCTGGGGAGTGGAAGCTCGCGTGCCCTTCCTGGATAAGAAATTCCTTGATGTGGCGATGCGCATCAACCCGCAGGACAAAATGTGCGGCAACGGCAAAATGGAAAAACATGTTCTGCGTGAATGTTTTGAATCCTACCTGCCAGCAAGCGTTGCATGGCGCCAGAAAGAGCAGTTCTCCGATGGTGTCGGTTACAGCTGGATTGATACCCTGAAAGAGGTGGCCGCTGAGCAAGTTTCTGACCAACAACTGGAAACCGCCAGCTTCCGTTTCCCTTACAACACGCCATCTTCTAAAGAAGCGTATTTGTACCGTGAGATTTTCGAAGAGCTGTTCCCGGTTGCGAGCGCTGCGGAATGTGTACCTGGCGGGCCGTCTGTTGCCTGTTCTTCTGCCAAAGCAATTGAATGGGATGAGGCGTTTAAAACCATGAACGATCCTTCTGGTCGTGCGGTTGGCGTACATCAGTCCGCTTATAAATAAGTTAATCCTTAGAAAAGGGCCCTGCGGGGCTCTTTTTTATGTCTATTTTCTGTGCAAAAAAACAATTAATAACTAATAATTGCCGAATATTGCGCCATGCTGTTCGCAACCTAACCAAACAGTCACATTCCAGCTATTTTCAATGAAAAAGGGGTTGACGCTTCAAGGCTCAATACGCATAATGCGCCCCGCAACGCCGATAAGGTTACGCGAAAAAAAGATGGCTACGTAGCTCAGCTGGTTAGAGCACATCACTCATAATGATGGGGTCACAGGTTCGAATCCCGTCGTAGCCACCATCTTTTTTTGCGGGAGTGGCGAAATTGGTAGACGCACCAGATTTAGGTTCTGGCGCCGCAAGGTGTGCGAGTTCAAGTCTCGCCTCCCGCACCATTCACCCGTAAGCGTTGCACGGATGGGGTATCGCCAAGCGGTAAGGCACCGGTTTTTGATACCGGCATTCCCTGGTTCGAATCCAGGTACCCCAGCCATTTTTTCTTCGATGTAGCGGTTCACCGCAACGGTCATTGGGGTATCGCCAAGCGGTAAGGCACCGGTTTTTGATACCGGCATTCCCTGGTTCGAATCCAGGTACCCCAGCCATCGAAGAATATGATAATATCTGGCTACGTAGCTCAGCTGGTTAGAGCACATCACTCATAATGATGGGGTCACAGGTTCGAATCCCGTCGTAGCCACCATATTAAGGACGTATCGACTCGTTCGGTAAATCCAAAAAATTGTTGGGGTATCGCCAAGCGGTAAGGCTCTGGTTTCTGATACCAGCATTCCGAGGTTCGAATCCTCGTACCCCAGCCAATTTCAAAAAGTCGTCCATTCTGTGGATGCACCCGTTGGGGTATCGCCAAGCGGTAAGGCTCTGGTTTCTGATACCAGCATTCCGAGGTTCGAATCCTCGTACCCCAGCCATATTAAAAAAGCTCGCTTCGGCGAGCTTTTTGCTTTCCTGCATTTATTACCTGATGGCGTTATGCTTACCAGGCCTACAACGTTCTCTGTAGGCCTGTCTGAATTACAATCCTAACGCGTACTTGAGTGCCTGACGTTTCAACATACCGGCGCGCTCTGCGGCCATTAGCCCAAGATTACGCATGATACGCAGCGGCTGCAGGTTGTTGCTAAATCCTGCGTAGAACAGATCCATGCCGCTTTGCATGATGAAATTGTCAGTCATGCGACGGTTCTGATAGCGCTTCAGCACCGGCTGACTTGCCCAGGACTCACCGTAGCTGCGCGCATTCACCAGCACGTCAATCAGCGCATCCACATCACGGAACCCCAAATTAACGCCCTGCCCCGCCAGCGGATGAATGGTATGCGCGGCGTCACCCACCAGCGCCAGTCCTGGCTGCACATATTGCAGCGCGTGACGGCGCGTTAGCGGGAATGCCCCCGCTGCGACAGGCGTAACGTTACCGAGTCGCGATGGGAAATGTTTGGCGATCTCCGCCTGCAGTTGCGACATATTCAAACCTTGCAACTGGCGGATACGCGCCGGTGAGTCGTACCACACCAGCGAGGCCCAGTTATCAAACAGCGGTAAAAATGCGCGCGGACCGTCAGGGGTGAATTGCTGCCAGGTGCTGTCTCCCGGCGAATTCTCGCATTGTACGGTTATCAACATACAGGACTGCGCATATTGCCAGGCATGGATACCAATCCCAGCCATTTTCCGCACCTGAGAATTTGCGCCATCGGCGCCGATGACCAGCTTCGCGCTGATTTTTTCGCCACCAGCCAGCTCAAGCTCATGCCGATCGTTATGTTGATGCAGAGAGATCATCGACGCAGGCACCCGCAGCGTGACTTTGGGGTGAACGTCCAGAGCCTGCCAGAGCGCCTGTTGCAGGACCGTGTTTTCCACCATATAGCCCAGTAAGGGCAGCTTAAGCTCGGCGGCATCAAACATCACATGGGCATTTTCCCATTCCCACGTTTCCAGACGACGGTAAGGATGGCTGCGCATCCCCTGAACCGTATCCCAGACGCCCAGCCCTTTTAGCAACGACACGGAGGCGGAGCTGATGGCCGAAATTCTGACATCTGGCTGTCCGTCAGCCACAAACGGCGCGGGAACGGCATGTTCAATGACCGTTACCGTAAATCCATGCTGCGCCAGTCCTAGCGCCAGCGCGCCGCCGACCATCCCCCCGCCGACAATGGCAATTTCCGTTGGTTGATTTGTCATGGTCAATTATCCTGTTACATGTATTGTGTAAGTTTACAGGATTTTTTACCCCTTGAGGCTGACATCCGTCATACTGGTCACAACCGCGCCAAAGCAGTACACTATGCGCCCTGCATTTCAGCCACAATTTCGCAAGAGCAAGTCGATGACCAAAAAACTCCATATTAAAACCTGGGGCTGTCAGATGAACGAATACGATTCATCGAAGATGGCCGATCTGCTGGATGCCACCCATGGGTATCAACTGACCGACGTGGCCGAAGAAGCGGATGTGCTGCTGCTGAATACCTGCTCTATCCGTGAGAAGGCTCAGGAAAAAGTCTTCCATCAGTTGGGCCGCTGGAAGCTGTTAAAAGAGAAAAACCCCAAGCTGATCATCGGTGTCGGTGGCTGTGTTGCGTCTCAGGAAGGCGACCATATTCGCCAACGCGCGCACTATGTCGATATTATTTTTGGGCCGCAAACCCTGCATCGTCTGCCGGAAATGATTAACAAAGTGCGTGGAAGTACCACCCGTAGCCCGGTGGTTGATATCAGTTTCCCGGAGATCGAAAAATTCGACCGCCTACCGGAACCGCGTGCTGAAGGTCCAAGCGCTTTCGTGTCAATCATGGAAGGTTGTAATAAATATTGTACTTACTGCGTGGTGCCATACACCCGCGGTGAAGAAGTGAGCCGTCCGGCGGACGATATTCTGTTTGAAATCGCCCAGCTTGCGGCGCAAGGCGTGCGTGAAGTGAACCTGCTGGGACAAAACGTGAACGCCTGGCGCGGTGAAAACTACGACGGCACGACCGGATCTTTTGCCGATCTGCTGCGTCTGGTCGCGGCGATCGATGGCATTGACCGTATCCGCTTCACCACCAGCCATCCGATCGAATTCACCGATGATATCATTGAAGTGTATCGTGACACGCCAGAACTGGTGAGTTTCCTGCACCTGCCGGTTCAGAGCGGTTCAGATCGCGTACTGAACCTGATGGGACGCACCCATACCGCGCTGGAATATAAAGCGATCATCCGCAAACTGCGCGCAGCGCGTCCGGATATCCAGATTAGCTCCGACTTCATCGTTGGCTTCCCAGGCGAAACCACGCAGGATTTCGAGCAGACCATGAAGTTGATTGCAGACGTCAATTTTGACATGAGCTACAGCTTTATCTTCTCTGCGCGTCCTGGCACCCCTGCCGCCGATATGGTTGACGACGTGCCGGAAGAAGAGAAAAAACAGCGCCTGTATATTCTGCAGGAGCGTATTAACCAGCAAGCCATGGCCTGGAGCCGTCGCATGGTCGGCACGACCCAGCGCATTCTGGTTGAAGGCACATCGCGTAAAAGCATCATGGAACTGTCTGGCCGTACCGAAAATAACCGAGTGGTGAACTTTGAAGGCAACCCGGAGATGGTCGGTAAGTTCGTGGATGTAGAAATTACCGATGTCTGGACGAACTCCCTGCGCGGTAAAGTGGTGCGCACCGAAGACGAAATGGGTCTGCGCATCGCTGAATCCCCTGAGTCAGTTATTGCGCGTACCCGCAAAGAAAACGATCTGGGCGTCGGTATTTATCAGCCTTAATCTTCAATGCCCGATGGCGCTACGCTTATCGGGCTTACTCTTCTGGGCTCGCTGCCCCGGCGGGCCTTGTAATCTACCTCATCATCCCCATATTTATCGCAATGCTTGCGCCTTTCCCCCATGGCGTGAATAATTTCCTTAGATGCCGGTAAATGTTCAGCGTCCGGCAAGACATGCAAAAGAGGAACAGTTTGAACATAGACACTCGTGAAATCACCCTTGAACCCGCAGACAATGCCCGCCTGTTGAGCCTTTGCGGCCCATTTGATGACAACATCAAGCAGCTGGAACGTCGCCTCGGCATCGAAATTAACCGCCGTGATAACCACTTTAAGCTGACCGGTCGCCCAATTTGCGTCACCGCGGCGGCAGATATTTTACGTAGCCTGTACGTCGATACTGCCCCAATGCGTGGTCAGACGCAGGACATTGAGCCTGAACAAATTCATCTGGCAATTAAAGAAGCGCGAGTGCTTGAGCAAAGCGCAGACAGCGTGCCGGAATTTGGCAAAGCGGTGAACATCAAAACCAAGCGCGGGGTAATTAAGCCGCGTACGCCGAACCAGGCACAATACATTGCGAATATCCTCGACCACGACATCACCTTTGGCGTTGGCCCTGCGGGTACGGGTAAAACATATCTTGCGGTTGCCGCTGCGGTTGATGCGCTTGAGCGTCAGGAGATCCGTCGAATTCTGCTGACCCGCCCGGCAGTGGAAGCGGGCGAAAAACTCGGCTTCCTGCCGGGTGACCTCAGCCAGAAAGTCGATCCCTACTTACGACCGCTGTATGACGCACTGTTCGAAATGCTCGGGTTTGAGAAGGTCGAAAAGCTGATTGAGCGTAACGTCATTGAAGTTGCGCCGCTGGCCTACATGCGCGGTCGTACGTTAAACGATGCGTTCATCATTCTTGATGAGAGCCAGAACACCACCATCGAACAGATGAAAATGTTCCTGACCCGTATCGGCTTTAACTCCAAAGCGGTTATCACCGGCGATATCACCCAGATTGACCTGCCGCGAAGCACCAAATCCGGTCTGCGTCATGCCATTGAAGTACTGGCTGAAGTCGACGAAATTAGTTTTAATTTCTTCCATAGCGAAGACGTGGTTCGCCACCCGGTGGTCGCCCGTATCGTCACGGCGTATGAAGCCTGGGAAGAAGCAGAACAGAAACGCAAAGCCGAGCTGGCTGCAGAACGCAAGCGCGAAGCTCAGGAGCAGGAACAAAAATGAGTCAGGTTATTCTCGATTTACAGCTGGCATGTGAAGACGAATCCGGTTTACCAACAGAAAGTCAGTTTCAGGGTTGGCTGGATGCGGTGATCCCACAGTTTCAGGAAGAGTCTGAAGTTACCATTCGTCTGGTCGATGACGCGGAAAGCCACGAGCTGAACCTGACCTATCGCGGGAAAGATAAATCAACCAACGTACTCTCTTTCCCGTTTGAAGCCCCGCCGGGCATTGAAATGCCGCTGCTGGGCGATTTGATCATCTGCCGTCAGGTAGTCGAGAAAGAAGCGCAGGAACAAGGCAAACCGCTTGAGGCCCACTGGGCGCACATGGTGGTGCACGGTAGCCTGCATTTACTCGGTTACGACCACATCGAAGACGATGAAGCGGAAGAGATGGAATCCCTCGAAACAGAGATTATGCTTGCTCTGGGCTATGAGGATCCGTACATTGCCGAGAAAGAATAAGCATTTCGAAATCTTGTAAGCCTGATAAGGCGCAGCCGCCATCAGGTATTGCGCCTTATCCGGCTTACCTGGTTTGAAGTACGATGAAGAGACATGCCGTCAACAGCTGAATATACGCATGACGAGCTTTGTATTAACTAACATGAGAACCCATACGACGCCATGAGCGACGACAATTCACACAGTAGTGACACCTTAAACAGCAAAAAGGGATTTTTCTCCCTGTTACTGAGCCAACTTTTCCACGGTGAACCAAAAAACCGCGACGAACTGTTGGAGCTGATCCGTGATTCCGGGCAAAACGACCTTATCGATGAAGATACGCGCGATATGCTCGAAGGGGTGATGGATATTGCGGACCAACGCGTGCGCGACATCATGATCCCTCGCTCTCAGATGATTACCCTGAAACGCAACCAGACCCTGGACGAATGTCTCGATGTCATTATCGAGTCTGCCCACTCGCGTTTCCCGGTGATCAGCGAAGACAAAGATCACATTGAAGGGATTCTGATGGCCAAGGATCTGCTGCCGTTTATGCGCAGCGATGCCGAAGCCTTCAGCATGGAGAAAGTGTTACGCCAGGCGGTTGTCGTACCTGAAAGCAAGCGAGTTGACCGCATGCTGAAAGAGTTCCGCTCCCAGCGTTATCATATGGCTATCGTCATCGACGAATTCGGCGGTGTCTCAGGTCTGGTGACCATTGAGGACATCCTTGAACTGATCGTGGGTGAAATTGAAGATGAGTACGACGAAGAAGACGATATCGATTTCCGTCAGCTCAGTCGCCACACCTGGACCATTCGCGCTCTGGCGCCGATCGAAGACTTCAACGACGCTTTCGGTACCCATTTTAGCGACGAAGAAGTAGATACCATCGGCGGGCTGGTCATGCAGGCCTTTGGTCATCTGCCCGCGCGCGGGGAGACTATCGACATTGATGGTTACCAGTTCAAAGTGGCAATGGCCGACAGCCGTCGTATTATTCAGGTTCATGTCAGAATTCCGGACGACTCACCCCAGCCCAAACTGGACGAATAAACCCGAAACTGGATCTAAGACTACATGGCATTTGCCCCATTAATTGAACGCCAGCGCATTCGCCTGCTGCTGGCGTTATTATTCGGTGCCTGCGGGACGCTGGCTTTCTCTCCGTATGACATCTGGCCCGCTGCGATCGTTTCGCTGTTGGGCCTGCAGGCTCTTACCTTCAATCGCCGCCCGCTCCAGTCTGCCGCAATCGGCTACTTCTGGGGATTGGGGCTGTTTGGCTCCGGCATCAACTGGGTTTACGTCAGCATCGCGCAGTTTGGCGGTATGCCGGGTCCCATTAATGTGTTCCTCGTGGTTCTGCTTGCCGCATACCTTTCCCTCTACACCGGCCTGTTTGCCGGCGTGTTGGCGCGTCTGTGGCCGAAAACCACCTGGATACGCGTGGCGATTGCCGCGCCGGTCGTCTGGCAAATAACCGAATTCCTGCGCGGCTGGGTACTGACCGGCTTCCCGTGGCTACAGTTCGGCTACAGTCAGATCGACGGTCCGTTAAAAGGGCTGGCTCCGGTGATGGGCGTTGAGGCGATTAACTTCCTGCTGATGGTGGTTAGCGGCCTGCTGGCGCTGGCGCTGGTGACGCGTAACTGGAAGCCGCTGATTGCCGCGCTAGTGCTCTTTGCTCTGCCCTTTCCGCTGCGCTATATCCAGTGGTACACGCTTGAGCCGGAAAAAACCACTCAGGTCTCGATGGTGCAGGGTGACATTCCGCAGTCGCTCAAATGGGATGAAGGTCAGTTACTCAACACCCTGAAGATTTATCTCGACGCCACCCAGCCTGAGATGGGCAAATCACAGCTGATCATCTGGCCAGAATCCGCTATCCCGGACCTGGAAATTAATCAGCAGCGTTTTCTGGGCATGATGGATGACCTGCTGAGATCGAAAAACAGCACGCTGATTACCGGTATCGTTGACGCGCGGCTGAACAAGCAGAATCGTTATGACACCTACAACACCATCATCACGCTGGGTAAAGACAGCCCGTACAGTTACGATTCCAGCAACCGCTACAACAAAAACCATCTGGTACCGTTTGGCGAATTCGTCCCGCTGGAATCGATCCTGCGCCCGTTAGCGCCGTTCTTTGACCTGCCAATGTCGTCTTTCAGCCGTGGGCCTTATGTGCAGCCACAGCTGCATGCGCACGGCTTTAAGCTGACGGCTGCCATCTGCTATGAAATCATTCTTGGCGAACAGGTACGGGATAATTTCCGCCCGGATACGGACTACCTGCTGACGATTTCCAACGATGCCTGGTTTGGTAAATCCATCGGCCCGTGGCAGCACTTCCAGATGGCGCGTATGCGTTCCCTCGAGCTGGCGCGCCCCCTGCTGCGTAGCACCAACAACGGTATTACGGCGGTGATTGGTCCACAGGGTGAGATTCAGGCGATGATCCCGCAGTTTACCCGCCAGGTCCTGACCACCAGCGTGACGCCAACGACGGGCTTAACCCCTTATGCCCGTACCGGTAACTGGCCGCTCTGGCTGCTTACCGCGCTGTTTGGCTTTGGTGCGGTGGTAATGAGCCTGCGCCAGCGTCGTAAGTAACCTTCCTTTCCCGGCCGGATAACGTTTCGCTTATCCGGCCCACAAAACATTTCCCGCTCCCCATTCTGGCACGTCTATTGCTTTGTTCTACAAGACAAATGCAGTTTTGGCTGAATGTGCAACCTGGTCGCACCAACGTTGAGCGCCGGTAGCACCTGAAAAGTGCAACAAGATATTTTTGCCCCCAAATGGTGCGGCGCACCTCGCAAAAATAAACAATAAAACAGCAAATTCTTTACATTCATCCAAACTAAATGTTAACAAACATATACAAGACTGCACGTTTTAGTAGCAAACAATAACAACATCACAATGGGTATCAATGCGTCCCTGGCGCAGACGATAAAGGAGTTGGATATGCAATTACGTAAGCTCGCCACTGCCATGCTGGTCATGGGAATGTCCGCCGGTCTGGCGCACGCAGAAGACGCAGCACCAGCGGCAGGCAGCACGCTGGACAAGATCGCCAAAAACGGCGTGATTGTGGTCGGCCACCGTGAATCATCGGTACCGTTTTCTTACTACGATAATCAACAAAAAGTGGTCGGTTATTCACAGGATTACTCCAACGCGATCGTTGAAGCCGTGAAGAAAAAGCTGAACAAGCCTGACCTGCAGGTGAAACTGATCCCGATTACTTCACAAAACCGTATCCCGCTGCTGCAAAACGGCACCTTCGACTTTGAATGTGGCTCCACCACCAACAACGTCGAGCGCCAAAAACAAGCGGCTTTCTCTGACACCATTTTCGTTGTCGGTACTCGTCTGCTGGCGAAAAAAGGCGGCGACGTCAAAGATTTCGCCGATCTGAAAGGTAAAGCCGTAGTCGTGACTTCGGGTACCACCTCAGAGGTGCTGCTGCACAAGCTGAATGAAGAGCAAAAAATGGATATGCGCATCATCAGCGCGAAAGACCACGGTGACTCTTTCCGTACTCTGGAAAGCGGCCGCGCCGTTGCCTTTATGATGGATGACGCCCTGCTGGCTGGCGAGCGCGCGAAGGCGAAGAAACCAGACAACTGGGAGATCGTCGGCAAGCCGCAGTCTCAGGAAGCTTACGGCTGCATGCTGCGTAAAGATGACCCTCAGTTCAAAAAGCTGATGGATGACACTATCGCCAAGGCGCAGACCTCAGGCGAAGCTGAGAAATGGTTTGATAAGTGGTTTAAAAATCCAATTCCACCGAAGAACCTGAACATGAATTTCGAACTGTCAGACGAGATGAAAGCCCTGTTCAAAGAACCGAATGATAAAGCGCTTAACTAATTAATTAGAAGAGTACACAAAACCTTTCAAGTTATATCGAGGCGGCAACTGAGCGAATTCCCGGGCGCTTACATGAGTAAGTAACCGGGATGAATAAAGGCAGCCAACAACGAGACATCTTGAAGGATGAAGTGTAATCAGGGAGGCTTCCCCTCCCTCTCGATTGCTACTCAGCACGGACAGACTATAAGCCTGATGGTCGTTCCCCATCAGGCCTGAAAACCGCAAAACGCTGAATAACAATCTTCGGGGGTAGCGCTGCTACCCTTTTTTTTCTGGAGTAGATTTATGTCTATAGACTGGAACTGGGGTATTTTTTTACAACAAGCCCCGTTCGGCAACACCACCTATCTCGGCTGGCTTTGGAGTGGTTTCCAGGTCACTGTCGCGTTATCTATCACCGCCTGGGTTATCGCTTTCCTCATCGGCTCTTTATTCGGCATCTTACGTACCGTACCAAATCGTTTCCTTTCCGGGATCGGCACGCTGTACGTCGAGTTGTTTCGTAACGTTCCGCTCATCGTCCAGTTTTTTACCTGGTATCTGGTCATTCCTGAACTGCTGCCGGAAAACATCGGGATGTGGTTTAAGTCAGAACTGGATCCCAACATTCAGTTCTTCCTCTCATCCATGCTTTGTCTGGGGCTGTTTACCGCTGCGCGCGTCTGCGAACAGGTTCGTGCCGCTATTCAGTCTCTGCCTCGCGGGCAGAAAAATGCCGCGCTGGCGATGGGGCTGACGTTGCCGCAGGCCTACCGCTATGTTCTGCTGCCAAACGCTTACCGCGTGATTGTTCCGCCAATGACCTCAGAGATGATGAACCTGGTAAAGAACTCCGCGATCGCCTCCACTATCGGCCTGGTCGATATGGCTGCGCAAGCGGGAAAACTACTGGATTACTCCGCCCACGCATGGGAATCGTTTACGGCCATCACTCTGGCCTACGTACTGATTAACGCCGTCATCATGCTGGTGATGAATCTCGTCGAACGCAAAATCCGCCTGCCTGGCAATTTGGGAGGCAAATAATGTACGAATTTGACTGGAGTTCTATCGTCCCTTCCCTGCCGTATCTGCTGGATGGGCTGATCATCACGCTGAAAATCACCGTCACGGCAGTCGTCATTGGTATCGTATGGGGGACCATCCTTGCGGTAATGCGTCTGTCCAGCTTCGCGCCAATTGCCTGGTTTGCGAAGGGCTACGTCAACGTATTCCGCTCCATTCCGCTGGTGATGGTGCTGCTGTGGTTCTACCTGATTGTGCCCGGCTTCCTGCAAAACGTGCTGGGTCTGTCGCCAAAAACCGATATTCGCCTGATCTCAGCGATGGTCGCATTTTCGATGTTTGAAGCCGCGTACTATTCCGAGATTATCCGCGCCGGTATCCAGAGTATTTCTCGCGGGCAGTCCAGTGCCGCGCTGGCGCTGGGGATGACCCATTGGCAGTCGATGAAGCTCATCATTCTGCCGCAGGCATTTCGCGCGATGGTGCCGCTGCTGCTTACCCAAGGCATCGTACTCTTCCAGGATACCTCGCTGGTCTATGTATTGAGTCTGGCAGACTTCTTCCGTACCGCCTCCACCATTGGCGAGCGTGACGGCACGCAGGTTGAAATGATCCTGTTCGCTGGCGCCGTTTATTTTGTATTCAGTCTGAGCGCATCGTTGTTGGTCAGCTATTTGAAGAAAAGGACAGTTTAATGATTACCCTGAAAAATGTTTCTAAATGGTATGGTCACTTTCAGGTGCTGACCGACTGCTCCACGGAAGTGAAAAAAGGTGAAGTGGTGGTGGTCTGCGGCCCGTCAGGTTCAGGTAAATCAACGCTTATCAAAACGGTGAACGGGCTGGAGCCGGTACAACAGGGCGTCATCACCGTTGATGGTACCGTGGTGAATGATAAAAAGACCGATTTGGCCAAACTGCGCTCCCGCGTTGGCATGGTGTTCCAGCACTTTGAACTGTTCCCGCATCTGTCGATTATTGAGAACCTGACTCTGGCGCAGGTAAAAGTGCTTAAACGCGATAAAAAGCCGGCCCGCGATAAAGCGCAAAAGTTACTGGAACGCGTTGGTCTGTCAGCGCATGCCGAGAAGTTTCCAGCTCAGCTCTCCGGGGGCCAGCAACAGCGTGTCGCCATCGCCCGGGCGCTGTGCATGGATCCTATCGCTATGCTGTTTGACGAACCGACGTCAGCGCTCGACCCAGAAATGATCAACGAAGTACTGGACGTCATGGTTGAACTGGCCAATGAAGGGATGACCATGATGGTGGTTACCCACGAAATGGGCTTTGCGCGTAAAGTGGCGAACCGGGTGATCTTCATGGATGAAGGGAAGATTGTTGAAGACTCACCGAAAGAAGAGTTCTTCGCTAATCCAAAATCAGACCGTGCCAAAGACTTCCTCGCGAAAATCCTGCACTAATCTTGCTGGCGCGCACCTCCATGTGCGCGCCACCTCACGATTTATCTCTTCACTTCTCGAAACAGGCACAGCCCAGCGTTAACCTTGTCACAAAGTCCCACTTACAAGGAGCAACAATGGCACTTCCTATCCTGTTTGATTGCGATCCAGGTCATGACGACGCTATCGCAATTGTTCTAGCCCTCGCTTCACCTGAACTGGATGTGAAAGCGATAACCTCCTCTGCCGGTAACCAGACCCCCGACAAAACGCTGCGGAACGTATTGCGTATGTTAACGTTGCTCAACCGCACGGATATCCCAGTGGCCGGTGGCGCAGTCAAACCGCTGATGCGCGACCTGATAATTGCCGATAACGTCCACGGTGAGAGCGGGCTTGATGGCCCGGCGCTGCCTGAACCCACTTTTGCTCCACAGGACTGCACCGCCGTGGAATTGATGGCGAAAACCCTGCGTAACAGTCAGGAACCGGTGACGATTGTCTCCACCGGGCCGCAAACTAACGTGGCATTGCTACTGAATAGCCATCCTGAACTGCACCCCAAAATTGCCAGTATCGTGATCATGGGTGGTGCAATGGGCCTCGGAAACTGGACGCCCGCCGCCGAGTTCAACATCTTCGTGGATCCAGAAGCCGCTGAGATCGTGTTCCAGTCGGGCATTCCGGTGGTGATGGCTGGACTGGATGTCACGCATAAAGCGCAAATACATCGTGAAGATACCGAACGGTTCCGCGCTATCGGCAATCCCATTTCGACAATCGTTGCTGAACTACTCGACTTCTTCTTTGAATATCACAAAGATGAAAAATGGGGATTTATTGGCGCGCCGCTGCACGATCCATGCACCATTGCCTGGCTGCTGAAACCTGAACTGTTTACCACCGTTGAACGCTGGGTTGGTGTGGAAACTCAGGGCAAATACACCCAGGGAATGACCGTGGTTGACTACTACTCCCTGAGCGGCAATAAGCCAAACGCCACCGTGATGGTGGACGTGGATCGCCAGGGGTTTGTCGATCTGCTAGCGGAGCGTTTGAAATTTTACGCCTGATATTTATCATTGAGTAAGATCGCTATGTTGAATCATAGCGATCTTACTGTTAGCTAATAGCGAACGTGAATACTGCGTTACTTCATTAATTTGTCAGGTAATACTGAATAAATCCCCCCAGCAGATTAATGTATCATGCAACATCCGGCACAACAAATCAGAGGAACACTGAATGAATGCTTCAGATTATCTCAGGGTAAGGTTTCAGAATGACAGGCAGTTATCTATATATATTGAGAATGGATTCACAAATACGATACAGGCCGCAAAAGGCATCGCCTCTGATATTTATTCAGGAATAGAAAGAGCTAGCTGGTATTCGAGCTGTTTAATCCCCAGATATAATGATGTATGTCAGGAATTGAAATCTGAAGAGATAAGGACTGTTTATTCCATCATGTCTATATTCAGATACCACGATGTTATTACATATATGCTGTATTTATATTTCCTGACCGTGAGCAAAGATGTTAGAGAAGGTAACAAAGAAGGTTCTGCCCAAAAGATGGTTCGCAACGCAGCAAACCTTGCTGCTCGTATAACAGTGGCAAGTGGTACACGGTTTGCTGTTGCCTCAGCTATGGCGGAAGCTATTGCACAGTCAGATTTTCTGTCAAAAGCCGTTGCGCAAAAACTGGCTGGTAAAATGCCAGTTGGCGTTTATCTTCTGCAGGTCTATGGGTTTCAGCAAAAAGCAGCTATGGCAACCCGGGCACTGAAAGCAATAGATCCAAGTTATTATTGGATTCTTTACCAAGCAAAGCTGGAGATGCTCTATTACTTCGTTGAGCCAGCTCTTTCAGAAATAATTCAGAAAGTTCATGCTGGTGTCTATTCTAACCTCGATCAGCTTGCCGACGAAATCATGGAAAGATTCGATGTTTAAGAGTCTAATATCAGTTGTACTATATAACCTTGTACTCCCAGCAATCTTGATTTTTTTTGCCGTACTCTGGTTATATTTATTTCCTGAATACTGGTGGGAGCTAATGCTAATCAGTATTATTGTTATTTTTTGGTTTTATCCGTTCATTACAGAAAAATTCGAAAAATTCAAATAGCCCAATATTATATATTTATTAAGCCAATACATAAAAGGAATTTATAATGTCTAATCCAGCTTACCTTTGATTAGTTGATACTAATGGTTCCCCGCTTGTAGGTTCGTCTCTGGTCTCTGATCGAGTAGGTGCTATAGAAATAAAATCCCTTACCCATAATGTAAACATTCCAACAGATGGTAATACAGGGCGGCTAACAGGTACGCGCATTCATGCTCCAATCCAATTTCAGAAAGAATTTGATCGTGTAACTCCCCTGCTATATAAGGCTCAAAGCGGAGGAGCGACACTTAAATGCGCAACGATAAAAATGTACACGCTCACCGAAGCTGGAATGGAAAAGGAGTATTTTAATATCATTCTAAACAATGTAAAAATCACATCCATTACCGCAGATCTTTATCCTGGAGCTTCAACCGGGACACATCTTGAAACCATTCTGCTACGCTATGAAAGCATCACATGGAAGCATTGCGATGGAAATATCATCTATACGGATGCCTGGAATCAACGCGTTGTGGCGTAACACATTCACAATCCCTCACAGAGCCGCGTTAGCGGCTCTCAGGTGAAAATCACGGCTCAAACGGTCGACGCTGGAACTGATCGTGTCCGCATTTCGGGCATAGCGGCAGCACATCAGGAGTGTACACCGCCAAATGGAAGTGGCACTTCTCGCACACCAGATTGCCTAACCCGACCACCTCGCCGCTGTGATAAACCCCGTGATGGCTGAGGTCCTGGAACACTTCGCGCCATTCGAGCTGCGTTTTATCGGTAATATCGGCCAGTTCCTGCCAGATACTCTCTTTGATAACCCGCATAAAGACGCTATCGGTCTCCTCATCGAGGCTTTCTTCATAGCTCAGAGCAAACTCTTCCAGGTCACGTCTGACGGCCCGGGTGAGCTCTTCCACCTCGGTGCGCGTTAACTCCCCGGTCTGCATAACGCGCTGACGCGCCTGTTCCACCAACGCATCAATATCGCGTTCGCCATTACGCAGGCGTTCACTCAGTGAAGCCACCAGTTCACGGTAATATTGAGCAACCTTGTTCATCGCTTCGCCTCCTGGGTCGTTAACTGTCTATAATAATAGACGTTATTTACGCTACGCTTTGCAAGACTGTCCACAGAGTGTGTAAATTCGTGCAAGAATTATCCTTACGGGAATTCAACGTTGAATGCGCGAAAGGCTGTTTTGGCGCGGGCGTTTGGGCTATGCTATGCGGATCTAAAACACCACATCTAGAGCTACGTTTGTAGCTGTATTGAAAACAGGACCACTGGCTGCCATGCAAGAGCAATACCGCCCGGAAGAGATAGAATCCAAAGTACAGCTTCACTGGGATGAGAAGCGCACATTTGAAGTTACCGAAGACGAGAGCAAAGAGAAGTATTACTGCCTGTCTATGCTTCCCTATCCTTCTGGTCGACTACACATGGGCCACGTACGTAACTACACCATCGGTGACGTGATCGCTCGCTATCAGCGTATGCTGGGCAAAAACGTACTTCAACCAATTGGCTGGGATGCGTTCGGCCTGCCTGCCGAAGGCGCTGCGGTTAAAAACAACACCGCCCCGGCACCGTGGACGTATGACAACATTGCATACATGAAAAACCAGCTCAAAATGCTGGGTTTCGGTTACGACTGGAGCCGTGAGCTGGCAACCTGCACCCCGGAATACTACCGCTGGGAACAGAAGTTCTTCACCGAGCTGTACAAAAAAGGGCTGGTGTACAAGAAAACGTCTGCCGTTAACTGGTGCCCGAACGACCAGACCGTACTGGCGAACGAACAGGTTATCGACGGCTGCTGCTGGCGTTGCGATACCAAAGTTGAGCGTAAAGAGATCCCGCAGTGGTTCATCAAAATCACCGCTTACGCTGACGAACTGCTGCGCGACCTGGATAATCTGGATCACTGGCCTGACACCGTGAAAACGATGCAGCGCAACTGGATTGGCCGCTCTGAAGGCGTGGAAATCACCTTCGATGTGAACGATTACGACAACACGCTGACCGTCTACACCACACGCCCGGATACCTTTATGGGTGCGACCTACCTGGCGGTTGCTGCAGGTCATCCGCTGGCGCAGAAAGCCGCTGAAAATAACCCAGAATTGGCTGCCTTCATTGACGAATGCCGCAACACCAAGGTTGCTGAAGCCGAAATGGCGACCATGGAGAAGAAAGGCGTCGACACTGGTTTCAAAGCCGTTCACCCGCTGACTGGCGAAGAGATCCCGGTTTGGGCGGCAAACTTCGTGCTGATGGAATACGGTACAGGCGCAGTTATGGCCGTTCCGGGTCACGATCAGCGCGATTACGAATTTGCGACCAAATATGGCCTGACCATCAAGCCGGTAATTCTGACCGCTGAAGGCGCAGAGCCGGATCTGTCTGAACAAGCGCTGACCGAAAAAGGCGTGCTGTTTAACTCCGGTGAGTTTGACGGCCTCGACTTCGAAGCGGCCTTCAACGCCATTGCTGACAAGCTGGTAGCTAAAGGCGTGGGTGAGCGTAAAGTTAACTATCGTCTGCGTGACTGGGGTGTTTCCCGTCAGCGTTACTGGGGCGCGCCGATTCCGATGGTGACGCTGGAAGACGGTACCGTCCTGCCAACGCCAGAAGACCAGCTGCCGGTTATTTTGCCGGAAGACGTAGTCATGGACGGCATTACCAGCCCAATCAAAGCCGATCCGGAGTGGGCGAAAACCACCGTTAACGGTATGCCTGCGCTGCGTGAAACTGACACCTTCGATACCTTTATGGAGTCGTCCTGGTACTACGCGCGCTACACCTGCCCGCAGTATCAGGAAGGTATGCTGGATTCCGACGCGGCGAACTACTGGCTGCCGGTTGATATCTACATTGGCGGTATTGAACATGCCATCATGCACCTGCTCTACTTCCGCTTCTTCCACAAACTGATGCGCGACGCAGGCATGGTCAACTCTGATGAACCAGCTAAACAGCTGCTGTGTCAGGGGATGGTTCTGGCCGATGCGTTCTACTACGTTGGCGCCAACGGCGAACGTAACTGGGTTTCTCCGGTTGATGCCATCGTTGAGCGTGACGAAAAAGGTCGTATCGTCAAGGCTAAGGACGCAGAAGGCCATGAACTGGTGTATACCGGCATGAGCAAGATGTCCAAGTCAAAAAATAACGGTATCGACCCGCAGGTCATGGTTGAACGCTACGGCGCCGACACCGTACGTCTGTTCATGATGTTCGCTTCTCCGGCTGATATGACGCTGGAATGGCAGGAATCCGGCGTTGAAGGGGCGAACCGCTTCCTGAAACGTGTCTGGAAACTGGTTTACGAACATACGTCCCAGGGAGATGTTGCTGCCCTGAACGTTGATGTGTTGAGCGAAGATCAAAAAGCGCTGCGTCGCGACGTGCATAAAACCATTGCTAAAGTCACCGATGATATCGGTCGTCGTCAGACCTTTAACACCGCGATTGCGGCGATTATGGAGCTGATGAACAAGCTGGCGAAAGCACCGCAGGCAGACGAGCAGGACAGAGCCCTGATGCAGGAAGCATTGCTGGCTGTTGTACGCATGCTTAACCCGTTCACCCCACACGTTTGCTTCACCCTGTGGCAGGCGCTGAAAGGCGAAGGCGATATCGACAACGCGCCGTGGCCGGTGGCGGACGAAGCAGCAATGGTTGAAGACTCAACGCTGGTTGTGGTTCAGGTAAACGGCAAAGTACGTGGCAAAATCACCGTTCCGGTAAACGCCACTGAAGAGCAGGTTCGTGAACGTGCTGGCCAGGAGCATCTGGTGGCAAAATATCTTGATGGCGTTACCGTACGTAAAGTGATTTATGTACCGGGTAAACTCCTCAATCTGGTCGTTGGCTAAGCGCGGGAGGAAGCGTGCGACTTCTGACAACATTGTTGTTATCGCTGGCGGTGCTTGTCACCGCCGGGTGTGGTTGGCATCTGCGTAACACTACGCAGGTTCCACCCTCAATGAAAACCATGATCCTGAACTCTGGCGATCCGAACGGCCCGTTAAGCCGCGCGGTGCGTAATCAGCTGCGTCTGAACGGCGTTACGCTGCTTGAAGACGGTACCATGCGTAAAGATGTGACGTCCTTACGTCTGGGTGCGGTCAGCATTTCGCAGGATACGGCATCGGTATTCCAGAACGGTCAAACGGCTGAATACCAGATGGTGATGTCCGTAAGTGCTACTGTGCTGATTCCAGGTCATGATATTTATCCGATCAGCGCCAAAGTTTATCGTTCGTTCTTTGACAACCCACAGGCTGCACTGGCGAAGGATAACGAGCAGGACATGATCATAAAAGAGATGTATGACAAAGCGGCTGAACAGTTGATTCGTAAGTTGCCAAGCGTACATCTGGCCGATACTCAGTCATCCAATGCTGATGCTGAGCCTGCGGTGAATAAAACCGTAGCGCCTGCGTCATCTCCGGCGCGTGTCTCCACCACGCTGGGTAACTGATGCTCAAGTTGTACCCTGAACAACTCCGCGCACAGCTCAATGAAGGGCTGCGCGCGGCGTATTTACTCTTGGGCAACGATCCCCTCTTATTGCAGGAAAGCCAGGATGCCATCCGTCAGGCTGCCGCAACACAAGGATTCGAAGAACACCACGCCTTCACTCTGGACAACAGCACCGACTGGGGAGAGATTTTTTCACTCTGCCAGGCGATGAGCCTGTTTGCCAGCCGTCAAACCCTGCTTCTGCAATTGCCTGAAAATGGCCCTAATGCCGCCATTAATGAACAGCTCGCGTCACTCGTCACTCTGTTACATGACGATCTGCTGCTGATAGTTCGCGGCAACAAACTCACCAGGGCACAGGAAAACGCCGCATGGTATACCAAACTTGCCAATAATGCGGTGCAGGTAAGCTGCCAGACGCCGGAACAAGCACAGCTTCCTCGCTGGGTTGCCGCCAGGGCGAAACTTAACAACCTGCAACTGGATGACGCGGCCAATCAGCTTTTGTGCTATTGCTATGAAGGTAATTTGTTAGCACTGGCGCAAGCGCTGGAACGATTAGCGTTGCTTTGGCCTGACGGCAAGTTAACGCTGCCTCGCGTGGAGAAAGCGGTTAACGATGCCGCGCACTTTACCCCATTCCACTGGGTAGACGCGCTGCTGATGGGCAAAAGCAAACGCGCGCTGCACATTCTGCAGCAGCTACGCCTGGAAGGTAGCGAGCCGGTTATTTTGCTGCGTACGATCCAGCGTGAGTTGCTGTTGCTGGTTAACTTAAAACGGCAGTCGGCCCATACGCCTTTGCGCACGTTGTTTGATAAACACCGGGTGTGGCAAAATCGCCGGGGCATGATGGGAGATGCGCTAAACCGGCTGAACCCGGCGCAACTGCGTCAGGCTGTTACGCTTTTAACGCGTACGGAAATTACGCTTAAACAAGACTATGGTCAGTCAGTGTGGGCGGAACTTGAGGGGCTTTCCCTTTTGCTCTGTCATAAATCGCTGGCCGATGTTTTTATTGATGGTTGATATGAAATCATTGCAGGCTCTGTTCGGTGGCACCTTTGATCCGGTGCATTACGGTCATCTTAAACCGGTTGAAATTCTGGCGAATCTGATTGGCCTTTCCCGGGTCATCATCATGCCCAATAACGTGCCGCCACATCGTGCGCAGCCCGAAGCGTCCGGTGAGCAACGTAAGCGTATGGTTGAACTGGCCATTGCTGATAAGCCGCTGTTTTCCCTAGATGAACGCGAGCTGAAACGCGATACCGCCTCCTACACCGCGCAAACGCTAAAAGAGTGGCGCGAGGAGCAAGGCCCGAACGTGCCATTAGCGTTTATCATTGGTCAGGATTCGCTGCTTACCTTCCCTTCCTGGCATGACTACCACACGATTCTGGGTAATACCCACCTCATCGTGTGCCGACGTCCGGGCTATCCACTCGAAATGGCGCAGGAAAAACACCAGCAATGGCTGGAGGATCATCTGACCCATTCAGCAGATGACCTGCACAACCTGCCTTGCGGGAAAATTTACCTGGCCGAAACGCCGTGGTTTAACATCTCCGCCACGCTCATCCGTGAGCGCCTGGAAAAGGGCGAGCCGTGCGACGACCTGATGCCAGACGCGGTGCTTGACTATATCAATCAACAGGGACTGTACCGCTAAGCGCCTTGCGTAAGGCCGTCAGCAGGCGGTTATTCTCTTCCTGGCTGCGAACGGCTACCCGATAATAGCGCGCATCCAGCCCCGGATAATTGGCGCAACTGCGAATCAAGACATGTTGTTTCAGCAACGCAAGTTGCAGATCAATATCCGCACGATCGCAGCGTAATAAACGATAATTTGCCCGGCCGGGATACGCCGTCAGGCCGGGCAGATCTTGCAGTTGTTGATCAAAGCGCTCCCCCTCTTGTTCCAGCCATTTCCACGTCGCCCGCTGATACGCGCTATCGCGTAAGATAATCTCGCCAGCCAGGGCAGCAAACGCATTAATTGACCACGGCATTTGTTGGCTGCGCATCTGTGCAACCGCCTGTTCGTTACTGTTGACCAGATACCCCAGACGCAGTCCCGGGATCGCATAGAACTTGGTGAGCGAACGCAGCACCCAAATATGCGGGTTCTCGTGCAGTAACGGGATAAACCCCGACTCCTTGGCAATAAAATCGATAAACGCTTCATCAAGGATCAGGGCGATCCCCAGCGACTCGCAACGCGTGGCAATTTCACGCAGAAGGCGGGTTTCGGGCAACAACCCGGTGGGATTATTGGGCGTACAGAGAAACAGGCAGTCCAGCTCAGGCGTTAACGCATCGAGGATCGCATCGGTAAGCTGCCAGCCATCGTCTTCGCACAGCGCAAACTCATGGATCGTACACTCTCCCCATTGCAGCGCCCGACGATATTCCGCAAACCCGGGCGTCACGATCATCGCGTGGCGTGGCTTCAGGCCATGCACCAGGGTAAAAATGGATTCGGTTTCACCGTTCCCGGCCAGGATCCACGAGGGCGGAATTTGATGATGCTCCGCCAGCGCGGCATGCAGTTGCGCGTAATCGACATCTGGGTAACGCTCCGTGCAGTCCAGATTGTCGATAATCGCCCGTTTTAAACTTACCGGCATACCCAGCGGGTTAATATTAGCGCTAAAATCCAGCAACTGTTCAGGCAAGATGCCCAACAATTCGGCGGCTTCTCGGGTGTTACCGCCATGTGCGCTCTTCAATAAAGACATCGTGCCGCTCCACGTAAAAAAGGGTATTTTAGTGAAAAATCACTGCGCAATCAGGGCAAACATCATATTTTGTGCGAATAGCCTCACGAGGAAAACATGAGACTCTGGTTAGTACGTCATGGCGAAACCGAAGCCAATGTCGCTGGTTTATATAGCGGCCACGCCCCCACACCGCTAACGGAACGGGGGATCGCTCAGGCACAAACGCTGGGTACGCTGTTACGCAATGTCCCTGTCGACAACGTTCTGTGCAGCGAACTGGAACGCGCCCGCCATACAACGAAGTTGATTCTGGCGGAACGCGAAGTTCCTGTGCGCAACATGCCTGAGCTTAATGAGATGTTTTTTGGTGACTGGGAAATGCGTCACCATCGCGATCTGGCGCGCGAAGACGCCGAAAATTACGCCGTATGGTGTAACGACTGGCAGAATGCGACGCCCACCAATGGCGAAGGTTTTCAGGCGTTTTCCCAGCGAGTGGAACGTTTCATTGCCCAGCTTGCTGATTATAAAGCGTGCCAAAATCTGCTGGTGGTGAGTCATCAAGGCGTGCTGAGCGTGTTGATCGCCCGTCTGCTGTCCATGCCCGCTGCGGCAATGTGGCATTTCCGCGTCGAACAAGGCTGCTGGAGCGCAATTGATTTTTGTGACGATTTTGCGGTTCTGAAAGTGCTTAACAGCCGGGCCGTATGGCGCGACGGGGAGTGAAAGCGCTGTTTTTTATGCCGAAGGGCCTCTCTCCCATTGACACCCCATGACAGGCTGTTATTCTCCGCAGCCTGACTTTTCCCGCCCTTCAGAGCTTTGCAGAAATTGTTTTACAAAAATGGCGATGCATTCTGTGGCGTGGGGTGGGATGATAGCGCACTTCACAAGCGCATTCGGAGACATTTGTCCCGATATCGCCTCTGGTTCAGGTATACTAACAGACGTTTTTAACTCTTTTCACCCAGGGGGAACACTTGCAGGGTAAAGCACTCCAGGATTTTGTAATCGACAAAATTGATGACCTGAAAGGTCAAGACATCATCGCCTTAGACGTTCAGGGCAAATCCAGCATCACTGATTGCATGATTATCTGCACCGGTACATCCAGCCGTCACGTTATGTCTATTGCAGACCACGTGGTCCAGGAGTCCCGCACTGCTGGCCTGCTGCCGCTCGGCGTGGAAGGCGAGAATGTCGCTGACTGGATCGTCGTTGACCTCGGCGATGTGATTGTCCACGTGATGCAGGAAGAGAGTCGTCGCCTGTATGAACTGGAAAAACTCTGGAGTTAATGCGTGAAGCTGCAACTTGTCGCTGTGGGTACGAAAATGCCTGACTGGGTACAAACCGGATTTACCGAGTATCTCCGTCGGTTTCCGAAAGATATGCCCTTTGAGCTGATCGAAATCCCGGCAGGAAAGCGCGGCAAGAACGCGGACATTAAACGCATTCTCGACAAAGAGGGTGAGCAGATGCTGGCTGCCGCAGGCAAAAACCGCATCGTCACCCTTGATATCCCAGGTAAACCCTGGGACACGCCGCAGCTGGCGACCGAACTGGAGCGCTGGAAACTGGACGGTCGTGACGTCAGTCTGTTAATTGGCGGGCCGGAAGGTCTCTCTCCTGCCTGTAAAGCGGCAGCGGAACAAAGCTGGTCACTCTCTGCATTAACCCTTCCACACCCTCTTGTTCGGGTTCTGGTCGCGGAGAGTCTGTACAGGGCGTGGAGCATTACCACCAACCATCCTTATCACCGTGAGTGATCATTGATTCTTGAGTAGATTAAGCAGCGGATGAAACTACAGAATTCTTTTCGCGACTATTCGGCTGAGTCCGCGCTGTTTGTGCGCCGGGCGCTGGTCGCTTTTTTGGGGATTTTGCTGCTAACCGGCGTGCTGATCGCCAACCTTTATAATCTGCAAATCGTTCGCTTCACTGATTATCAGACCCGTTCGAACGAAAACCGCATCAAACTGGTGCCTATCGCGCCGAGTCGCGGCATCATTTATGACCGCAACGGAATTCCTCTCGCCCTTAACCGCACCATTTATCAGATAGAAATGATGCCGGAAAAGGTAGACAACATTCAGGATACCCTCGACGCGCTGCGTAACGTCGTAGACCTGACGGACGACGATATTGCTGCCTTTAAAAAAGAGCGCGCCCGTTCACACCGTTTCACCTCAATTCCGGTAAAAACCAACCTGACTGAAGTTCAGGTCGCACGCTTTGCCGTGAATCAATATCGCTTTCCTGGGGTCGAAGTTAAAGGCTATAAACGCCGCTATTACCCATACGGCTCTGCGCTGACCCACGTAATTGGCTACGTATCGAAGATCAACGATAAAGACGTAGACCGCCTGGACAAAGACGGCAAACTGGCTAACTACGCGGCAACGCATGACATCGGCAAGCTGGGTATTGAACGCTATTATGAGGACGTGCTTCACGGCCAAACCGGGTATGAAGAAGTTGAAGTGAACAACCGCGGCCGCGTCATTCGCCAGTTGAAAGAAGTGGCGCCGCAGGCCGGGCACGATATCTATCTCACCCTTGATTTGAAACTCCAGCAGTATATTGAAACGCTGCTGGCGGGCAGTCGTGCCGCCGTGGTAGTTACCGACCCGCGTACCGGTGGCGTTCTGGCGCTGGTATCTATGCCGAGCTACGACCCGAATCTGTTCGTGGATGGTATCTCCAGTAAAGATTACTCCGGGTTGCTCAATGACCCGAACACCCCCTTGGTTAACCGCGCCACACAGGGTGTTTACCCCCCTGCTTCGACGGTTAAACCTTACGTTGCGGTTTCTGCGTTAAGCGCAGGCGTCATCACCCGCAATACCGGCCTGTTCGATCCGGGCTGGTGGCAGCTACCGGGCTCTGAAAAACGTTACCGCGACTGGAAAAAGTGGGGGCACGGCCATCTGAATATCACCCGCTCTCTGGAAGAGTCCGCGGATACGTTTTTCTATCAAATCGCCTATGATATGGGGATTGACCGGCTTTCCGAGTGGATGAGCAAATTTGGCTACGGCAAATATACGGGCATCGATCTTGCCGAAGAGCGCTCCGGCAATATGCCAACCCGCGAGTGGAAGCAAAAACGGTTTAAAAAGCCATGGTATCAGGGTGATACCATTCCCGTCGGCATCGGCCAGGGTTACTGGACAGCAACCCCAATCCAGATGAGTAAAGCGCTGATGATCCTTATCAACGACGGTTTGATAAAAGTCCCGCATCTGCTGATGAGCACGGCAGAAAACGGCAAGCAGGTGCCGTGGGTACAGCCGCACGAACCGCCCGTTGGCGATATTCATTCTGGTTACTGGGAAATCGCGAAAGACGGTATGTACGGTGTTGCGAACCGCCCTAACGGAACTGCGCATAAGTATTTTGCTGGCGCGCCTTACAAAATTGCGGCGAAATCCGGTACCGCGCAGGTCTTTGGCCTGAAAGCTAATGAAACCTATAACGCACATAAGATCGCCGAGCGTTTACGTGACCACAAGCTGATGACGGCCTTCGCCCCCTATGATAAACCCCAGGTCGCTGTCGCCATGATCCTTGAAAACGGCGGTGCGGGTCCGGCGGTGGGTACCATTATGCGCCAGATTCTTGACCATATTATGTTGGGCGACAACAACACCAATCTGCCTGCGGAAAACCCAGCGGTTGCAGCAGCGGAGGACCAATAATCGTGACGGATAATCCGAACAAAAAAACATTCTGGGACAAAATCCACATCGATCCCACAATGTTGCTTATTTTGCTGGCTTTGCTGGTTTACAGCTCACTGGTCATCTGGAGCGCCAGCGGCCAGGATATTGGCATGATGGAGCGCAAAGTCGGCCAGATCGCAATGGGCCTGGTCATCATGGTAGTGATGGCGCAAATTCCCCCCCGGGTGTATGAGGGCTGGGCGCCCTATCTCTATATCTTTTGCATCATTCTGTTGGTGGCGGTAGACGCCTTCGGCGCCATTTCCAAAGGTGCGCAGCGCTGGCTGGATTTGGGTATCGTGCGTTTTCAGCCTTCTGAAATTGCCAAAATCGCCGTGCCGCTGATGGTTGCGCGCTTTATTAACCGTGACGTTTGCCCACCATCGCTAAAAAATACCGCCATTGCGCTGGTGCTGATTTTTATGCCCACGCTGCTGGTCGCCGCCCAACCTGACCTCGGCACTTCAATTCTGGTCGCTCTTTCCGGTCTGTTTGTCTTGTTCCTTTCTGGTTTGAGCTGGCGCTTAATCGGCGTTGCGGTGGTTCTGGTCGCGGCGTTTATCCCGATACTGTGGTTCTTCCTGATGCATGATTACCAGCGTCAGCGCGTCATGATGCTGCTCGACCCGGAAACCGATCCGCTGGGCGCGGGTTATCACATAATTCAGTCTAAAATTGCTATTGGCTCCGGCGGGTTACGCGGCAAAGGCTGGCTGCATGGTACACAATCGCAGCTTGAGTTTTTACCCGAACGCCACACCGACTTTATCTTTGCTGTCTTAGCGGAAGAGCTGGGTCTGGTGGGGATCTTGATTCTGTTGACGCTCTACATTTTGCTGATTATGCGCGGATTATGGATCGCTGCCCGCGCGCAAACCACCTTTGGTCGCGTCATGGCGGGTGGCTTAATGTTGATATTATTCGTTTATGTCTTCGTAAATATTGGTATGGTGAGCGGTATTCTGCCCGTGGTTGGGGTTCCACTCCCACTGGTCAGTTACGGAGGCTCGGCACTTATCGTGCTGATGGCCGGGTTCGGGATTGTTATGTCGATCCACACCCATAGAAAAATGTTGTCGAAAAGCGTGTAAGGGGTACGCAATGCGTAAGCAGTGGCTTGGTATCTGCATCGCAGCAGGAATGCTCGCGGCGTGTTCGAGTGATGATGGTCAGCAACAGGTTGCTGTCGCGCCGCAGCCTGCGGTGTGTAATGGTCCGATTGTTGAAATCAGCGGGGCCGATCCGCGCTTTGAACCCCTGAACCCAACGGCGAATCAGGACTACCAGCGTGATGGTAAAAGCTACAAAATCGTGCAGGATCCCTCCCGCTTTAGCCAGGCCGGACTTGCCGCTATCTATGATGCGGAACCAGGAAGCAACTTAACCGCGTCTGGCGAAGCGTTCGATCCGATGCAGTTGACCGCTGCGCATCCGACGCTGCCAGTCCCCAGCTATGCCAGAATTACCAATCTGGCGAACGGCAGGATGATCGTCGTGCGCATTAACGATCGCGGGCCTTATGGCAACGATCGCGTGATTTCACTTTCGCGCGCCGCAGCCGATCGTCTGAACACCTCCAACAACACTAAAGTGCGTATCGACCCAATCATCGTCGCCCAGGATGGTTCATTGTCCGGACCGGGTATGGCTTGTACCACTGTCGCGAAACAAACTTATGCCTTGCCTGCGCGTCCTGATTTAAGCGGTGGCGGCAATATGGGAAGCATGCCTTCGCCATCGGATGCAGGTCAGCCGCAAGGCGATATTCGTCCGATCAGTAATTCCACGCTGAAAAGCGATGATCCAACCGGTGCGCCAGTAAACAGCAGTGGATTCCTCGGTGCGCCAACCACGCTCGCATCAGGCGTGCTGGAAAGCAGCGAGCCGACTCCGGTGCCGCAATCGACAACCACCGCACCGGTCACGTCAACCGCGCCGGCAGCAACCCCAGCAGCCGTCACAGCTCCTGCGCCTGCGGCAACCGCCAACGGACGCTATGTGGTTCAGGTTGGCGCAGTAAGCGAGCAGTCGCGCGCGCAGCAGTATCAAAAGCGTTTAAGCCAGCAGTTTGGCGTTCCTGGCCGGGTGGTACAAAACGGCGCAGTCTGGCGGATCCAGATGGGGCCGTTTGCCAGCAAAGCTGAAGCCTCCACATTGCAGCAGCGTCTTCAATCCGAGGCGCAATTACAGTCCTTCATCACCGGCGTGTAATAACGTAAATCAGGTATCTGAACTGTCAGTTTCTGTAAATGACATTAACAAAGTCACGCGGAAAGTCAGATGCCTGCCAGTTATGCATTTGCTATAGTAGGGCACTTTTTTTAATTTCATCACGGACGTCGTAGTTCAGACCATGAAGACCACTTTTTCCGCTCGTTTCGTGCAGCGTATGGCGCTCACCGCGGCTCTCTGCGCAGCCTCTCTCTCTGCTGCTCATGCCGATGACCTGAATATTAAAACCATGATCCCGGGTGTTCCGCAGATCGATGCGGAGTCGTATATCCTGATTGATTACAATTCAGGTAAAGTTCTGGCAGAACAGAACGCAGACACTCGCCGCGACCCCGCCAGTCTGACCAAAATGATGACCAGCTACGTCATCGGCCAGGCGATGAAAGCCGGGAAATTCAAAGAAACCGATCTGGTCACCGTCGGCAATGACGCATGGGCTACGGGCAACCCGGTCTTCAAAGGTTCATCGCTGATGTTCCTCAAGCCAGGCATGCAGGTTCCTGTTTCTCAGCTGATCCGTGGTATTAACCTGCAATCCGGAAACGACGCGTGCGTGGCGATGGCAGACTTCGCAGCCGGTAGCCAGGATGCTTTCGTCGGCCTGATGAACAGCTATGTGAATGCGCTGGGCCTGAAAAACACCCACTTCCAGACCGTTCATGGTCTCGATGCTGACGGTCAGTACAGCTCGGCTCGCGACATGGCGATGATTGGTCAGGCTCTGATTCGCGACGTGCCTAACGAATACTCTATCTATAAAGAAAAAGAGTTCACCTTTAACGGCATTCGTCAGTTAAACCGTAACGGCCTGCTGTGGGATAACAGCCTGAATGTCGACGGTATCAAAACCGGTCACACCGATAAGGCTGGCTATAACCTCGTTGCATCCGCAACCGAAGGCCAGATGCGTCTGATCTCCGCCGTTATGGGTGGTCGCACCTATAAAGGCCGAGAAACCGAAAGTAAAAAACTGCTGACCTGGGGCTTCCGTTTCTTCGAAACCGTGAACCCGTTGAAAGTGGGTAAAGAATTTGCCTCAGAACCAGCCTGGTTTGGTAACACCGATCGTGCGTCGTTAGGCGTTGATAAAGACGTCTACCTGACCATTCCGCGCGGCCGCATGAAAGATCTGAAAGCCAGCTATGTGTTGAACACCACTGAACTGCACGCCCCGCTGCAGAAAAACCAGGTTGTCGGCACTATCAACTTCCAGTTGGATGGCAAAACCATTGAACAGCGCCCGCTGGTGGTGCTGCAGGAAATCCCTGAAGGCAACTTCTTTGGGAAAATCATTGATTACATTAAATTAATGTTCCATCACTGGTTTGGCTAAAAATCGAACACTTGAAAGTGTGATTTACGTCCCCATATACTAGGTATCCAGATAACTCCCACGCGCAGTGGGAGTTATTATTTTTTGATGTAACGCCGGAGCTGACATGAAAACCAAACTTAACGAACTGCTTGAATTCCCTACTCCATTTACTTACAAAGTAATGGGGCAGGCGTTGCCTGAGCTGGTTGATCAGGTGGTTGAAGTGGTACAGCGCCATGCGCCAGGTGATTACTCTCCGACGGTAAAACCGAGCAGCAAAGGCAACTACCACTCGGTCTCAATCACCATCACTGCTACACACATTGAGCAGGTTGAAACGTTGTACGAAGAATTAGGCAATATCGATATCGTACGCATGGTGCTGTAAAAACCTGTCGGTTACCCGCTGCATCCCCGCTCGGGTAACCCCTCCCCCCTGTGATATACTTTTCCCCTCTTTAACATTCTCTACGGAGATGCCGTTTTGTATCAGGATAAAATTCTGGTCCGCCAGCTCGGTCTTCAACCTTACGAGCCAGTCTCTCTGGCCATGCATGAATTTACCGATACCCGTGATGAAAACAGTCATGATGAAATCTGGCTGGTAGAGCATTATCCTGTCTTCACCCAGGGTCAGGCAGGTAAAGCTGAGCACGTATTGATGCCGGGAGATATTCCGGTGATCCAGAGCGATCGTGGCGGTCAGGTGACCTACCACGGACCAGGCCAACAGGTTATGTATGTGCTGTTGAACCTGAAGCGTCGTAAACTTGGCGTGCGCGAACTGGTTACGCTGCTGGAGCAAACCGTCGTGAATACCCTTGCGGAAATCGGCATTGACGCCCACCCGCGAGCCGATGCGCCTGGCGTATATGTGGGTGAGAAGAAAATCTGTTCTTTGGGATTACGTATCCGTAAAGGATGTTCATTTCACGGCTTAGCGCTCAACGTGGATATGGACTTGTCACCTTTCCTGCGTATCAATCCTTGCGGTTATGCCGGAATGGAGATGGCGAAAGTATCGCAGTGGGATAGCACAGCCACGACCGAGAGCATTCGCCCCCGCCTGCTGGCCAACATCTTCGCGCTGTTGGGTAACCCACCGCACGAGTACATTGCGGACTGAAAATACGGTCATACTTTGCCACGGCATATGTTGTGGCAAATGGCACAAAACAACAACTATTTTACATTTTGCCAGCCTGTCAGGCTGCTTTCTGGCCCGTTTCAATGATATACTGCGTATCACTAATTCAAAAATAGTTGATAAATGCAACATTCCCTTGAATTGAAACGCTTTCCTTCGTAATTCGCAACTGGAACACGCAAGCTATGAGTAAACCCATTGTGATGGAACGCGGTGTTAAATACCGCGATGCCGATAAGATGGCTCTTATCCCGGTAAAAAATGTGGCAACAGAGCGTGAAGCCCTGCTGCGTAAACCGGAATGGATGAAAATAAAACTGCCAGCTGACTCCACTCGCATCCAGGGCATCAAAGCGGCAATGCGCAAAAATGGCCTGCACTCTGTCTGCGAAGAAGCTTCCTGCCCTAACCTGGCTGAATGTTTCAATCACGGAACAGCAACCTTTATGATCCTCGGCGCAATCTGTACTCGCCGTTGCCCATTCTGTGACGTTGCCCATGGCCGTCCGGTTGCTCCTGACGCCAACGAGCCATTAAAACTGGCTCAGACAATTGCGGACATGGCGCTGCGCTATGTCGTGATTACCTCCGTTGACCGCGACGATCTGCGTGACGGCGGCGCTCAGCACTTTGCTGACTGCATCACCGCGATTCGTGAGAAAAGTCCGTCGATTAAAATCGAAACGCTGGTGCCTGACTTCCGTGGTCGTATGGATCGCGCGCTGGATATCCTCACAGCCACACCGCCGGACGTGTTTAACCACAACCTCGAAAACGTACCGCGTATTTATCGTAATGTACGCCCTGGGGCTGACTACAACTGGTCGCTGAAGCTTCTGGAACGCTTTAAGGAAGCGCACCCGGAGATTCCGACCAAATCGGGTCTGATGGTGGGTCTGGGTGAAACTAATGCTGAAATCATTGAGGTCATGCGCGACCTGCGCAGCCATGGCGTGACCATGCTGACGCTGGGGCAGTATTTACAGCCAAGCCGCCATCACCTCCCGGTTCAACGCTATGTAAGCCCGGATGAGTTCGATGAGATGAAAGCAGAAGCCATGGCTATGGGCTTTACCCACGCTGCTTGCGGTCCATTCGTGCGCTCTTCATACCATGCTGACATGCAGGCCAAAGGGCTGGAAGTGAAGTAATCGTGTAATACTCACTTACATATCAGCAATAAAAAACCGGCAAATCGCCGGTTTTTTTCATGCAGAGTTTGCAGAATTACTCTTTATGAGAAAGCTTCTCAGCCTGAACGCTACCATCAGCCTCTTTCTTGGCATCGGCATTATCGTCGTTCATTGCTTTCTTGAAGCCCTTGATTGCCGTCCCCAGGTCTCCACCCAGAGTACGTAACTTCTTGGTACCAAACAGCAGAACAACCAGTGCGGCAACCACCAGCAGTTTGGTAATACTAATCTCACCCATAGATACCTTCTTGACTTAAACCAGGCTACATAAAGCGCCATATTAACCTGAGAATATTAACGGCCTTTCGACGCGCGCACACAATAGCAATCTGTAACAAGGTGAATCAAGCCTTGTTTAAAAAAACGTCATAATAATTGCGGTGGCGCAAAGCGTCGGTTACTTAACACCGGAAGTTGTGCCCTGACCTGCCTGACCCGCTCGGCGGAAACCTCGGCCATAATGAGCGCGGGCGTTTCAGCCGCCGCCGCAATGGTCACGCCAAAGGGGTCGATGACCCGGCTTTGGCCGATATTCTTGTTACCGCACTCTCCGGCCGCAACCAGATAACACGTGGCATCCAGCGCTCTTGCCGCCAAAAGCGTGGCCCAGTGATGCTCTTTTAACGATCCCCGCACCCAAGCCGCAGGTAAAACGAGAATCTCAGCCCCCTGCAACGCGAGCGCCAGCGCCAGCTCAGGGAAGCGCAGGTCATAGCAGGTCATTAGCCCTACTTTTAATCCGCCTACGTCCAGCAGCGGCGCTATGGCGTCCCCTGCATCGACATTACGTGACTCCTGAATCGAAAAGGCGTCATAGAGATGTAATTTAGCGTAATGGGCCACTACCCGACCAGCCCGTAGCGCCACCAGCATGTTAAATGCCCGGCCTGGCACAGAGGGAACATGAATCGTCAGGATTGTCGTCATCTCATTTTGTGCGCTTTCTCGCAACAAACGCGTCAGAAACCCACCTTCCAAAAGCTGAGCTGATTTCACTGACAGGTCAGGGTCTAAATCGTCACGCGCCAGCAATGCCTCCGGTAATACCAGTAGCGACGCCCCCTCTCCTGCAGCCTGAGATATCAGTAAGGCGCAGGTTTCTGCATTTTTTTCCCATGAAGGTCCCACGGCAAATTGCCCTGCTGCAACGAACATATTCCCTCCAGAAAACTTTGTTAAGCTCGCCAACAACAATTATTCAGCGTTACACTCACCCTCTATACAATCAAATAGCAGGATTACGCAGTGTTACAACTCCTTTTAGCGGTTTTTATCGGTGGTGGCACAGGTAGCGTAGCAAGATGGATGTTGAGTATGCGGTTTAACCCGCTGCATCAGGCCATTCCATTCGGTACGCTGGCTGCAAACTTACTTGGCGCATTTATCATTGGTATGGGTCTGGCATGGTTTAATCGCATGACAAATATTGACCCAATGTGGAAGGTGCTGATTACTACTGGCTTTTGCGGGGGACTGACAACGTTTTCCACTTTCTCTGCTGAGGTAGTGTTTTTACTGCAGGAAGGACGCTTTGGTTGGGCTATGGTGAATGTACTGGTTAATCTGTTGGGATCATTCGCGATGACCGCTCTGGCATTCTGGTTGGTATCTGCCTCTCCCGCACATTGAAGCGAAAAAAACCCGCAATTAAGCGGGTTTTGAATGCTTGCTGTCGTATGCTTACAGAGCGATTACGTTTGCAGCAGAAGGGCCTTTGGCACCGTTAGTGATTTCGAACTCTACACGCTGACCTTCAGCCAGAGTTTTAAAACCATTGGTCTGGATTGCAGAGAAGTGTACGAACACATCTTTGCTGCCATCTTCCGGAGTAATGAAACCGAATCCTTTGGACTCATTAAACCACTTAACGTTACCTTTAATCTTAGACATCAAAATTACCTTTACATGAAAAATAGACACAAATGCTGTGTCGGGTATCAGTACAACAATTGTGGTGCACTTTGTCCAGTCGAACTTTATCAAAAAGTGATAAATGTCGCGTTATTTTTCAGTTAAACTTCCTATCACTATGTTTTTAAAAGACTTTACAATAAACCACCTGACAATACAGGTAGTCCATCAAAACTGGAACCGCATCCACGCAAAGTAGACGTTGCCGTTGTTATACGTTCCAGGAATGTAGGTCATCTGAAACGTTGCCGGACCATAACCAATTGATGCCAGCGGTAACAGCACCGGTACCGGAATGTAGTTCCAGTTATCACGCGCGGTGAAACCGGCGGTAAAGCCGAGACCCGTATGGAAGTTTTCATCAGCCAGCGGTCGCCAGGTTTTTTCCCAGCCATAGCCGCCAATGGGTTCCCATTTATTGTAGGAATCCTTAAACGCCATGATATAAAGTCCGTGCCAGTTACCTTTATCATCCCAACGGGATTGACCAAATCCTGCACCCCACGGCCGTTCATTGTAGCGATCCGTTTTTTCTTTATCGTAGGCAAAACGCGCATGCCAGGTAATAGCAGGTACATACAGATCATAATGTTCCGGCTGCTGCCAGGTTTCACTGACATTATCTTTAAAAGTAGCAAACCAGCCTTTATCTTCAGCAGCAGCCTGGGAAGTGAAAGCTAACTGAATAAAAATAAATGAAAAAATGAGAAAATATCGTTTAGCGAAAATCACAACTTAATTACCATCCTGGGATTTATTATTAATTTTAGCAAACCCAACCTTAATGTCAGCTTAACAAAAATGCGCAAATAAAAAATCAGAATATTCCTCAGCCTATAAGTTATCCCTTTATTTACTGAGCCATTTCATAGGAACTATTTTCTCTTTATTGCCAATAAATTGTGCTTTCCTGCGACGAGAGTTAAATAACATCACAATAAATTAACAATAAGTCATCAATATCACCACAAAACACACACACCAACGCTGCGCTTCACAGTTTTTTATTGTGATATTGTTTTTTTAATCGCGATGCTGAAAAAACGGCTTAGCCATCGCTTGAATCCGTATTTTTATTGATTTCAATCAGCAAGAGTTATCTGTTTATTAGGCACATTCTGTCACCACTTTTTACTTTTTTTAGTTTTTTAACTTTCTGGGCAGCAATGCGACAGGGGAAACAATGTTGACATTTATTGAACTCCTTATTGGGGTTGTGGTTATTGTGGGTGTAGCGCACTACATCATTAAAGGTTATTCCGCGACAGGCGTACTGTTTGTCGGCGGTCTGGTTTTGCTGATTATCAGTGCGTTGATGGGCCATAAAGTTTTGCCGTCTAGCGCAGCAACGACGGGCTATACGGCAACAGACATTGTTGAATATATTAAAATTTTGCTGATGAGCCGTGGCGGCGATCTCGGCATGATGATTATGATGCTGTGTGGTTTTGCCGCCTACATGACGCATATTGGCGCGAATGATATGGTGGTTAAGCTGGCCTCTAAGCCGCTGCAGTATATCAATTCACCTTATCTGCTTATGATTGCCGCCTATTTTGTCGCCTGCCTGATGTCCCTGGCGGTCTCTTCAGCAACCGGTCTGGGCGTATTGCTGATGGCGACATTGTTCCCGATCATGGTTAACGTTGGGATTAGCCGTGGCGCCGCAGCGGCCATTTGCGCCTCCCCAGCCGCTATTATTCTTTCGCCAACATCCGGTGATGTAGTGCTGGCTGCAAAAGCCGCGGAAATGCCGCTGATCGATTTCGCGTTTAAAACCACGTTGCCAATTTCCATTGCCGCCATCATTGCTATGGCGATTGCCCACTTTTTCTGGCAGCGTTATCTGGATAAAAAAGAGAACATTTCTCATGAAATGTTAGATGTGGCTGAAATTACCACTACCGCCCCGTCGTTTTACGCCATCTTGCCATTTACCCCGATCGTTGGCGTCCTGATTTTCGATGGGAAATGGGGCCCACAGCTGCATATCATTACGATTCTGGTGCTGTGCATGCTCATCGCTGCTGTACTGGAGTTCGTACGAGGATTCAACACCCAGAAGGTTTTCTCGGGTCTGGAAGTCGCCTACCGTGGTATGGCGGATGCCTTTGCTAATGTGGTGATGCTGTTAGTCGCGGCGGGCGTTTTTGCCCAGGGTCTGAGCACAATCGGCTTTATTCAGAGTCTGATTTCTATCGCCACCTCGTTTGGCTCCGCGAGCATTATTCTGATGCTGGTACTGGTGATCCTGACTATGCTGGCGGCAATGACCACGGGGTCCGGTAACGCACCTTTCTATGCTTTCGTTGAGATGATCCCGAAACTGGCGCACTCTTCTGGTATTAACCCGGCTTACCTTGCTATCCCGATGCTGCAGGCATCAAACCTTGGACGCACAATCTCTCCGGTCTCCGGTGTGGTTGTCGCTGTCGCAGGGATGGCAAAGATCTCTCCGTTCGAAGTAGTGAAACGTACCTCGGTTCCGGTTCTGGTTGGACTGCTGGTTGTGATTATCGCAACTGAAGTGATGGTGCCGGCGACGTCCGCCCTGATTGGCGGTTAACGATAACTATCAGCATCTGACCTTGATACGCAAAATCATTTAAGCTGCCTCAAAGCGGCAAGTGAAGGCATCCCCAGTACCATAGATAATTATGTGACTGGGGTTTCTTCACGCAGCCCACAAAGAGGCAGCTTCAAGGATGACGTGAATTAGCCGCCGTGATAAATACGCTGCGGCCTCCCCACCTTACCGTGAATAATCTCCGCAATAATCAAATGACGGCTGGCACAGTACTCCAGGTAGCGCCTGGAGGTGGTACGGCTGATAGTGAGCGCCTGGGCGATCGTTTCCGCAGTATGATGTACCGTCGGATCGGCAAATAATTTCAACACCGCATTCAGCGTTAACGCATCAATTCCGGTCGGCAAATCGCCTTTCGGTTCGCCGCGCGCATAAGCATTAAACATTTCATCAATCTGCTTTTGACTGGCGCTGTCATTACCGGCCAACATGCGTCTGCGCTGTTGATAACGCGTCAGCGTCTGTCCCAGGCGCTCGTAGGCAATGGGTTTAACCAGATAATCAAACGCGCCGCTGCGCACGGCCTCGGAGACCGTTTCCATGTCGCTGGCCGCCGTGGTAAACACCACGCCGCCCGGATAACGCGTCTGGGTTAGCTCATGCAACAACGTAATTCCCTTGCCGTCCGGCAAGTAGTTATCGAGCAGAATCAAACCGGGCTTAAAACGCTCAATCATCATCCTCGCTTGCGCAAGATTACCCGCCAGCCAAATCTGGCTGAAACCGGGTATATGGCGGATATATTCAGCATGCATTTCCGCCAGTAGCGTTTCATCCTCAACGATCAATAGCGTTAATGGTTCCGTCATTATTTTTTTTCACTTTCGGAAGAAATAAAGAAAATAAGGTGCCGCAGGGGGAGTTATCTTCGAGTGTAATCACCCCGTTACAGCGCCTCACATAACTTGCAATCAGATACAAACCGATGCCATGTTCACCTGGTTCATCGGTACGGGTGCTCACACCCTGTTCAAATATTTTTTCACGCAATGCTTCCGGTACACCGCATCCCTGATCGGCAACTTCGATGATCACGTCATCCCCTTCATCGCTCAAATAGAGTTCGACGATCTTGTTGCCTTGCTGGGTGCGCAAGCTCGCTTCAAATGCATTATCAAGCAGATTGCCAACAATTGCTGCAAACTCTGTGCTATCCAGCCCCTCGGGGAGTTGATGCAGTTGACTGCCAGGAACGATAGTCATAGTGAGGCCCAGTTCACGCGCACGCTGCACCTTGCCAAACAACAGACCGGCTACCTGACGATCGGCAAACGCGCCGCGCAGGCTGTCAATCAGTTGCTGTTGCGCCTGCGATTCCCCCTGCACCATTGCCAGCACCCGGTCATACTCTTTCATTTGCAGCAGGCCATTAATGGTCGACATCCAGTTAAGGTGTTCATGACGCAGCGTTCTCAGGCTCTCTACATACTGTTTGATCTGCGTTAATTGCGCATTAAGAGTAGCAATTTCATCTTTACTACGAAAACTGATGATTGCCCCAAGCAGTTCATCGCCGGAGCGAATCGCCTCACGGTTAGCGATAACGCTCAGGCCATTAAAGTTCACCATCGCGTCCTGTCGTTTTTCCGCAATCTGCTGGGTGAAAAAGTCAGTCGGCTGAACCACCTCACTAACCGGTTTTCCAAGCCACTTTCGTCCAGGCGAAGACAACCCCAGCATTTTCCTCGCGCTGCGGTTTATTGCGGTGATATACCCATCAGGATCCACGGCGATCAAACCTTCATATACCGAGCTGAATAGCGCTTCCTGCTGACGCACTACCCGCGCAATTTGCTTAGGCTCCATCCCCAACATCTGTCGGCGAATATGGGCGGCAAATAACCAGGAGAGCAGCATAAGTACCAGTAACAGCAGGATAAACACCCCTGCCATTGGGAGTAAAAAGTCCGATCGCCAGCTATCGATTTTACTGATCAGATAGCCAATTGAGACCACGCCAATGATTTTGCCATCGTCATCAAAGATGGGCGTTTTGGCGCGCATCGCCATCCCAATCGACCCTTTGCCGGTAATAAAGTAACTTTCCCCTCTTTCCAGCGCGCCGGGTTTGGTGAACTGCATCGGGTAGCCAATTTTTTCCGGATTTGGGTGGTAAAGGCGGACAGAGTTGGTATCCCCGATCACCACATAGTCGAAGTCAGTCCCGCTCTGCAGTTTGTCGGCAATGGTCGCCAGACGCTTGTAATCACGATGCTTCACCGCCGCGATGATACTGTCGTTAGAGGCGATGATTTTGGCCTGGTTCATCGCCATATCGCGGACATGCGTTGCCAGATAATCTTCAAAACTGGCGGTAAAGTATTGTGCTAACGCGGCGATAATAAAAACAGAAACGACCAAAATAAGCAGAAAGATACGCAATGGAAACGCCAGACTGCGAAAAAAAGGAAACCGTGTTTTATTTTTCTGCTCTGCCATATTTCTTCCTCAGCGACGATACCTGAAACTTATTTCTCATTGTAGTTGTAATAAAAATGTTTTATTTGCAAGTCGCGGTATAAAACAGGATCGTTGCAGATTCCCCACCTTAAATCAATTAAACAAATTAAAACCACACGCTATTTCGGAGTTAAATTAATTAAAAAACTTAAAACCATAAAACACATTAAAACCTTCTAACTTATTGTGAAATAAATCAAAAATTACCTCCAAAATACTCCTTACGATGTATGCAGCAGGGAAAAAAAGAAATACTCCGTAATAAAAAAACATTCCCTTCAATTGCAAACAAGAAGTTATCAGGTTGCTAAACAGAGCAACAAAAACAGAAACCCAGTAACAAATATAGCATCGGGGCTCTATTCACTATGTTCGGTAATAATATATTCACGCAAGTTAAACGCTCAGAAAATAAAAAGATGGCGGCTATCGCGCAATTTTTGAAAGAGAATGATTTGAGCGTTGATACAACTGTCGAAGTATTTATCACCGTCACCCGTGATGACCGCCTGATTGCCTGCGGCGGCATTGCCGGCAATATCATAAAGTGCGTCGCCATCTGCGAATCCGTAAGGGGTGAAGGCTTAGCGTTGACGCTGGCGACCGAGTTAATCAACCTCGCCTATGAGCGCCACTGTACGCACCTCTTCATCTATACCAAAACCGAGTACGAGTCGCTGTTTAAGCAGTGCGGTTTTTCTACGCTGACCAGCGTTCCCGGCATTATGGTGCTGATGGAAAACAGCACCACACGTCTGAAACGCTACGCTGAATCACTGGCGAAACAGCGCCATGAAGGGAAAAAAATTGGCTGTATCGTCATGAACGCCAACCCCTTCACCAACGGACATCGTTTTCTGATCCAACAAGCAGCCGCGCAATGTGACTGGCTGCATCTGTTTTTGGTGAAAGAAGATACCTCGCGTTTTCCGTATGAAGACCGACTGGATCTGGTGCTTAAAGGGACAAAAGACATTCCACGTTTAACCGTTCATCGCGGTTCGGAATACATCATTTCCCGCGCCACATTCCCGTGCTACTTCATCAAAGAGCAGAGCGTTATTAACCACTGCTATACCGAAATAGACCTGAAAATCTTCCGCCAGTATCTGGCCCCGGCTCTTGGCGTCACGCACCGCTTCGTCGGTACCGAGCCGTATTGCACCGTCACCTCCCAGTACAACAACGATATGCGCTACTGGCTGGAGACCCCAACGCTTCCCGCCCCACCGATTGAACTGGTGGAAATTGAGCGGCTGTGCTTCCAGGAGATGCCGATTTCTGCCTCCTGGGTGCGCAAGCTGCTGGTTAAAAAAGATCTCACGGCTATCGCATCCCTGGTCCCTGACGCCACGCTGCACTATCTGCAAAGCATGGTTGAGCGGGCCTCATCGGGTGCGGCAGTCCGCCAAAATACCCCCGCATTAGCAACAGGTGAAAAATGAAAATAAACCAGGCAGCCGTCGCAGGCACACTCGAGTCCGGTGATGTGATGATTCGCATCGCCCCACTCGATTCGCAGGATATTGACCTGCAGGTTAACAGTAGCGTCGAAAAGCAGTTCGGTGATGCCATCCGGGCCACCATTCTGGACGTTCTGTCCCGCTACAACGTACGCGGCGTGCAATTAAATGTTGATGATAAAGGCGCACTGGACTGCATTTTACGTGCGCGACTGGAAGCACTACTGGCCCGCGCTGGCGGTATTCCTGCACTGCCATGGGAGGATTGCCAGTGATTAGTGAATCTTTGCAGCAACGTAAAACCCGTACCCGCCGCAGCATGCTGTTCGTACCGGGCGCCAATGCCGCCATGGTCAGCAACTCGTTCATCTATCCGGCAGATGCGCTGATGTTCGACCTGGAAGACTCCGTCGCGCTGCGCGAGAAAGATACTGCTCGCCGTATGGTGTACCACGCGCTGCAGCATCCGCTGTATCACGACGTTGAAACTATCGTGCGCGTAAACGCCCTCGACTCCGAATGGGGCATTAACGATCTCGAAGCCGTGGTACGCGGCGGCGCTGACATCGTGCGTTTACCGAAGACCGATACCGCGCAGGATGTCATCGACATCGAAAGCGAAATCCTGCGTATCGAGAAAGCCTGTGGCCGTGAGCCCGGCAGTACCGGTCTGTTAGCTGCCATCGAATCGCCGTTAGGCATTACCCGCGCGGTAGAAATTGCCCACGCTTCCGAGCGCCTGATCGGTATTGCACTGGGTGCGGAAGATTATGTGCGTAACCTGCGCACTGAGCGCTCTGCGGAAGGGACTGAACTGCTGTTTGCCCGCTGCTCTATTTTGCAGGCGGCACGCTCTGCCGGCATTCAGGCGTTCGACACCGTTTATTCCGATGCCAACAACGAAGCAGGTTTCCTGCATGAAGCCGCACACATCAAACAACTGGGTTTCGACGGTAAGTCGCTCATCAACCCGCGCCAGATCGAGCTCCTGCACAACCTGTACGCGCCGACACGCAAAGAGCTGGCTCACGCGCGCCTGGTCGTGGAAGCCGCTGAAGCCGCCGCTCGCGAAGGCCGTGGCGTAGTTTCCCTGAACGGCAAAATGGTCGACAGCCCGGTTATCGAGCGCGCCCTTCTGGTTATCTCCCGTGCAGAACTTTCCGGCATTCGCGAAGAATAAGGCATAAAAATGACGCAGAAAATCGAACAGTCTCAACGCCAGGATCGCGTGGCGACCTGGAGCCGTCATGCAGAAAGTGAGCTTTCCGCTTATCAGAGCACCGCAAAAGTTGAATTACAGGCGCAAAAACCGCGCGACAAAAAGCTGTGCGCTAACCTGGAAGACGCCATTCGTCGTTCAGGTTTACAGGATGGCATGACCATCTCTTTCCACCACGCTTTTCGCGGTGGCGATCTGACGATTAACCTGGTGATGGACGCCATCGCCAGAATGGGCTTTAAAAATCTGACGCTGGCCTCCAGCTCCCTGAGCGACTGCCATGCTCCGCTGGTTGAGCACATCCGTCAGGGCGTGGTCAGCCGTATTTACACCTCCGGGCTGCGTGGCCCGCTGGCGGAAGAGATCTCGCGTGGCCTGCTGGCCGAGCCTGTGCAGGTCCACTCCCATGGCGGCCGTGTACACCTGGTGCAAAGTGGCGAACTCAGCATTGATGTGGCGTTCCTCGGCGTACCGTCCTGCGACCAGTTTGGTAACGCTAACGGCTATACCGGTAAAGCGTGCTGTGGTTCACTGGGCTATGCCCGCGTCGATGCCGAAAATGCAAAACAGGTTGTCCTGCTGACTGAACAGCTGCTGACCTATCCACATAACCCGGCCAGCATTACGCAGGATCAGGTGGATCTGATTGTACAGATCGATCAGGTCGGCGATGCGGACAAAATCGGTGCTGATGCGACACGCATGACCACCAACCCGCGTGAACTGTTAATTGCCCGTAGCGCGGCAGACGTCATTGCTAACTCCGGTTACTTCAATGAAGGCTTCTCACTGCAGACAGGAACCGGCGGCGCTTCTCTGGCCGTTACTCGTTTCCTGGAAGACAAGATGCGCAGCCGCGATATCCGTGCTGACTTCGCCCTAGGCGGCATCACCGCTACCATCGTTGACCTGCACGAAAAAGGCCTGATTCGCAAACTGCTGGACGTACAGAGCTTTGACCGTAACGCGGCAGAGTCGCTGGCCCGCAATCCAAACCACATTGAGATCAGTGCCAACCAGTATGCCAACTGGGGCTCAAAAGGCGCCTCCGTCGATCGTCTGGACGTCGTGGTACTGAGCGCGCTGGAAGTTGATACCAGCTTCAACGTTAACGTACTGACCGGTTCTGACGGCGTACTGCGCGGCGCATCCGGCGGTCACTGCGATACTGCGGTTGCCGCTGCGCTTTCCATCATTGTCGCTCCGCTGGTTCGCGGACGCATCCCGACGCTGGTTGATAACGTCCTGACCTGCGTAACCCCGGGCTCCAGCGTAGACATCCTGGTCACTGACCACGGTATCGCCGTTAACCCTGCGCGTCCGGAACTGGCTGAACGTCTGAAAGAAGCCGGTATGAAAGTGGTGTCCATTGAATGGCTGCGCGAACGTGCACAGCAGCTCACCGGTCAGCCACGCGCTATCGAATTCACCGACCGCGTGATTGCCGTTGTGCGTTACCGCGATGGCTCGGTGATTGACGTTGTGCATCAGGTGAAGGAATAAGCCATGCGCCTGCTCCCTGAACACGCCACCCAAAACGCGGTTTCGATTCCCGAGCTGCTCGCCAGCCGGGATGAGAGACAAGTAAGGCAACATGCCTGGCTGACGCGTCATCACGCGCCACTGGTCTCATTTACCGTGGTCGCACCGGGTCCGATTAAAGACAGCGCATTAACCCGTCGCATCTTTAATCACGGCGTCACCGCCCTGCTCGCGCTGGCGGAAAAATTCGCCTGGATTGTCAGGGAGCAAACGGCGCTGGTTTCTGCCAGCGGTCCGGAAGGTCTTTTGTCTATTGAGGCCCCGGCCCACGATCTCAAGCTCGCCACGATTGAACTTGAGCATTCACATCCGCTGGGACGGCTATGGGACATCGATGTCCTGACCCCTGAAGGGGAAATTCTGTCCCGGCGTCATTTCGCACTCCCTGCCCGCCGCTGTCTGCTGTGCGAGCAAAGCGCTGCCGAATGTGCGCGGGGTAAAACCCACGCGCTTTCCGACTTACTCTCTCAGATGGAGGCTCTGCTGCATGATGCCGATTCCCGCAACATCAACCAATAACGCAGTCCTTCCTCTGGATCTGCCTGACGCTTACGCAACGCTTGCGTGGCGGGCCATGTTGACTGAAGTCAACCTGTCGCCCAAACCAGGTCTGGTGGATCGTATTAACAACGGCGCACATAAAGATATGGCGCTGGAAGATTTTCATCGCAGCGCTGAGGCAATTCAGGCCTGGCTGCCGCGTTTTATTGAATATGGGGCGTTTAGCGCACAGCTGTCGCCCGAAGATGTGTTGAAAGGACTGCGCCCACTGGGCATGGCCTGCGAAGCCGATATGTTTCGCGCCACCGAGGGGGTAAACACCCATAAAGGGAGCATCTTTTCACTGGGGCTGCTGTGTGCCGCCATTGGCCGCCTGCACCAGCTCCAACTGACTGTTACCGCTGAAACCCTTTGCTCTACGGTAGCAACATTTTGCCGTGGCCTGACCGAGCGCGAACTGCGCCAGAACAATCAACAACTCACGGCTGGCCAACGTCTTTATCAGCAACTGGGATTAACCGGCGCACGGGGCGAAGCCGAAGCGGGATACCCGCTAGTCATCCAGCATGCCCTGCCGCACTACCGCGCACTGCTGACTCAGGGCCGCGATCCTGAACTGGCGCTACTCGACACGTTATTGCTGCTGATGTCTATCAATGGCGACACCAACGTGGCTTCACGTGGCGGCGCAGAAGGTCTGCGCTGGCTACAGCAGCAGGCCACAACTCTTTTGCAGCAAGGGGGGATTCGCACCCCTGCCGATCTCGAATACCTGCGCCAGTTCGACCAACAGTGCATTGAACGCAACCTCAGCCCAGGAGGCTGCGCCGACCTGCTGATCGTCACCTGGTTCTTAGCTCAGATTTCACAAGTTCATCATTATCACAATTAAAGATCCTTTCCGGAGAATCACACACATGTCTTTAGCAAAAGATAAAATATGGAAATTACTGGCCCCATTGGTCGTAATGGGCGTCATGTTTCTTATCCCTGTCCCTGATGGAATGCCCCCGCAGGCCTGGCACTATTTTGCCGTTTTCGTGGCAATGATTGTCGGGATGATCCTGGAGCCAATCCCGGCAACAGCGATAAGCTTTATCGCCGTAACGATCTGCGTCATCGGCAGCAACTATCTGCTGTTTGATGCTTCAGAGCTGGCCGACCCGGCGTTTAAAGCGGGTAAGCAAGCGCTGAAATGGGGTCTGGCAGGCTTCTCCAGCACTACCGTGTGGTTGGTGTTTGGCGCGTTTATCTTCGCGCTGGGCTATGAAGTCACCGGTCTGGGTCGTCGTATCGCGCTGTTCCTGGTAAAATTCATGGGTAAGCGCACCCTGACGCTGGGCTACGCGATTGTCATCATCGACATACTGCTGGCGCCGTTTACACCGTCCAACACCGCGCGTACCGGTGGTACCGTATTCCCGGTTATCAAAAACCTGCCGCCGCTGTTTAAATCATTCCCGAACGATCCGTCCGCGCGCCGTATCGGCGGATATCTGATGTGGATGATGGTAATCAGTACCAGCCTGAGCTCCTCTATGTTCGTTACCGGTGCTGCACCTAACGTGCTGGGTCTGGAATTCGTCAATAAAATTGCCGGTATTCAAATCAGCTGGTTGCAATGGTTCCTCAGCTTCCTGCCGGTTGGTATTATTTTGCTGATCGTTGCTCCGTGGCTGTCCTATGTTCTTTACAAGCCAGAAGTTACTCACAGTGCTGAAGTTGCCGCGTGGGCTGGTGATGAACTGAAAACCATGGGTAAACTGACGCGTAAAGAGCTGACCCTGATCGGTCTGGTTCTGCTCAGCCTGGGTCTGTGGGTCTTTGGCGGTAAACTGATTGATGCGACCGCTGTGGGTCTGCTGGCAGTCTCGCTGATGCTGGCGCTGCACGTTGTCCCGTGGAAAGACATCACCCGTTATAACAGCGCATGGAACACCCTGGTTAACCTCGCCACGCTGGTCGTTATGGCGAATGGTTTAACCCGCTCAGGCTTCATCGACTGGTTCGCCAACACGATGAGCTCGCACCTGGAAGGCTTCTCGCCTAACGCGACCGTGATCGTTCTGGTGCTGGTGTTCTATTTTGCTCACTACCTGTTTGCCAGCCTTTCCGCACACACCGCCACCATGCTGCCGGTTATTCTGGCCGTCGGTAAAGGCATCCCGGGCGTTCCGATGGAACACCTGTGTATCCTGCTGGTACTGTCCATCGGTATCATGGGCTGTCTGACTCCGTATGCAACTGGCCCTGGCGTTATTATTTACGGCTGCGGTTATGTGAAGTCCAAAGACTACTGGCGTCTGGGTGCTATCTTCGGCGTTATCTACATCTCTATGCTTCTGCTGGTCGGCTGGCCGATTCTGGCAATGTGGAGCTAATCATTCGGGTTCCCGCCTGATGAAAATGATGCCAGTCAGCTAAACCTGACTGGCATTTTTTATGATTAAATAGATGATATTCAGAATTTATATAAGTATCCGAAATCATCATGACATCAACATGGCGTTATTCTTCGCTGCTGGCAGCACTTCTGCTCCCAGTTTCTGCGGCTCAGGCCGATGAACTTCAGGCAAAACAGTACGCTGATTTTGACAGCTACGTGCTGGCCCTCTCCTGGCAAACCGGATTTTGTCAGAGCCAACACGAGAGAAATCGTCAAGAGCCCGCCGAATGTCGTCTGCAAAAAGAGAGCGCGGACAAAGCAGATTTCCTGACCGTTCACGGTTTATGGCCCAGCCTGCCAAAATCCATCGCCGCCCGTGGAGTAGACAACCGCCGCTGGATGCGCTTTGGCTGCGCGACTCGCCCTATTCCCAACCTGCCTGAAGCGCGCGCCAGCCGTAAATGCGCGGCTCCCGAAACGGGCCTGTCGCTGGAAAGCGCGGCAAAACTCAGTGCCGTAATGCCCGGTGCCGGCGGGAGAACCTGTCTGGAACGTTACGAATATGCCAAACATGGCGCCTGTTTCGGTTTTGATCCCGACGCATACTTCGGCACGATGGTACGGATGAATAATGAGGTTAAGAACAGCGAGGCTGGCAAATTCCTCGCGGAAAACTACGGCAAAACCGTCAGCCGCAGCGCATTTGACGCCGCCGTCGCTAAAAGCTGGGGCAGAGAGAACGTTAAAGCCGTGAAGCTAAGCTGCCACGGCAATCCGGCCTATCTCACAGAAATCCAGTTGTCCCTGAAAGCCGACACCATTAACCAGACGTTATCCGCACAGTCATTCTTACCGCAACCGCATCCGGGTAACTGCGGTAAACAGTTTATTATCGACAAAGTGGGATACTGAAAATAACGACCGGCGCGGCAAGCTGGCGTCGGTCCATATGGTTAGCGTTTTGAACGGGCATCCGGGCGAATTAAATCAAAGCGGTGTGTTTCACTTATCGAATAATACGCCGTTGGCCCGCCCGCACGCAGTACCGGTTTTGCTTTCGCCGTCTGGTAGATGCCGCCTTCCAGTAGCGTTTCATCAATATGAATACCCACCACTTCTCCCAGCACCAGCCAGGTTTCAACAGGCGAACCATCAGCGGTGGTCAGTTGCAGACTTTGCGATAAGCGACACTCAAAATTGACCGGGCTTTGCGCCACCCGCGGCACGCTGACTATCCGACTATCTGCTTTGCTAAGCCCGGCGGCAAAAAACTCATCCTCGCCGTGAGGCAAGCTGGCTGACGTTTCGTTCATCGCACTGGCCAACTCAAGAGTCGTCAGATTCCAGACAAACTCACCGGTGTCGATAATATTCTGCACGCTGTCTTTCCAGCCGCTGCTGGCGAAACCAATAATCGGCGGGTGATAATTAAAGCAGTTAAAGAAACTGTACGGTGCAAGGTTATGCCGACCATCGCTGTCGCGGGAGGCAATCCAGCCAATAGGGCGCGGTCCAATGATGGCATTCAGCGGGTCATGCGGTAAGCCGTGTCCTTGTGATGGTTGATAGAAATACATAGTGTTCTCTGTTGAAGTTAACATCAGCGCAGCACAAATTATGCTTCGCTCATCTCCCTGGAAAAAGAAGATCAGCGTAGAACAATCCGCTAAAGATTACGATTGAATAAAGTTGAGCAGATCGCCGTTGATCTGTTGTTTATGGGTAGTGCAAATGCCATGCGAACCGCCAACATACACCTTCAACTGCGCGTCCGGCAGTATTTCCGCCGCAACCTTTCCGCAGGTTTCAAACGGGACAATCTGATCGTCATCACCATGGATCACCAGCGTCGGGATAGTCATCCTTTTGAGATCCTCACGCAGGTCAGTTTCTGAAAACGCGTGAATACAGTCGTACAACGCTTTGATGGAACCTTGTAAGCCCTGTTCAACAAAGCTTTCACGAACGGCTTTCGACGCATTTACGCCCGGGCGGTTGTAGCCATAGAATGCAGCGGTCAGTTCATAGAAGAAGGCAGCGCGATCGTTTATCACTCCCTCACGGATGCCATCAAACACCTCTTTCGGCACACCATTTGGGTTAAAGTCGGTCTTGATCATTATGGGCGTCACCGCGCCGATTAACACCGCTTTGGCTACCCGCTGCGTTCCATGGCGACCAATGTACCTCGCCACTTCCCCGCCCCCGGTAGAGTGTCCGACATGTACGGCATCTTTAAGATTGAGATGCGCGGTAAGTTCAGCCAGATCGTCAGCATACTGATCCATATTGTGACCATCCCAGGGTTGGGCTGAACGCCCATGCCCGCGCCTGTCATGGGCGATCACCCGAAATCCTTTCGACCCGAGGAACAGCATCTGATCCTCAAACGCATCTGCCGTCAGCGGCCAGCCATGGCTAAAGACGATAGGCTGCCCACTTCCCCAATCTTTAAAATGCAAATAGCTGCCGTCTTTCAAGGTAAGTTTGTCGTACTGGCTCATGAGATCTCCTGTCGCGGAACACTGAGTTGTTTGACGCGCCCGCAGCGAGCGCTTAAAAAGCATAATGCAAATTGGAGAACGATCGCGTTTTTCGGCTAAAATCACACCATACGCAACAATATTGATGATTTGCCTGAATGTGAACTAAATCACTTCAAACCTGGGGTAAGTCTCAGTATCATCATAAAAGCTAAACCCTTGCCGCCTGACGGTGAGGGTTTTCTTTTGGGATTATTTACCTGCGCACCCGCAGTATCGACGACATGGAGTAACAAATGTCCAGACCAACTATCATCATTAACGACCTCGATGCGGAACGCATTGACCGCCTGTTGGAGCAACCTGCGTTTGCTGGTTTACCGATTGCCGACGCCCTGAACGCCGAGCTGGATCGTGCCCAAATGTGTTCACCAGAAACCATGCCGCACGATGTCGTGACCATGAACAGCCGCGTGAAATTCCGCAATCTGAGTGATGGCGAAGTCCGTGTGCGTACCCTGGTGTATCCGGCCAATATGACTGACAGCAGCACACAGCTTTCGGTAATGGCACCTGTTGGCGCTGCACTTCTGGGCCTGCGCGTTGGCGACACCATTCACTGGGAACTACCAGGCGGGACCTCAACACACCTTGAAGTCATTGAGCTTGAGTACCAACCTGAAGCTGCGGGCGACTACCTGCGCTAACTCTGTCTTATCAAAGCCACTCGCTTTATCTTACAGGGGATGCATCCGCATCCTCTTTCCGGTTAGTCCTCTGCTCCTGACTCTCACCTTATCTCCTGTTCGCAAAACATAAATCTGTGTCGTGACTGACAGAATCATTTTTAATACTATGCTGATATGTGTTCATGTAATGACAAGGAGAATGTTTATGTACAACACAATCATAATGCCTGTTGATGTATTCGAAATGGAACTGAGCGACAAGGCTATTCGCCATGCAGAATTTCTGGCACAGGAAAACGGGGTTATCCATCTGCTGCATGTGCTGCCAGGCTCAGCAAGCTTAAGCCTGCACCGCTTTGCAGCCGATGTCCGTCGTTTTGAAGAGCATCTACAACACGAAGCGGAAACTCGTCTGCAAACGATGGTCGGTCACTTCAGCATCGATCCTTCCCGTATTAAACAACACGTCCGCTTTGGCAGCGTACGTGACGTCGTCAACGAGTTGGGTGAAGAGTTGAATGCGGATGTGGTCGTCATTGGATCGCGCAACCCATCAATCAGCACTCATCTGCTCGGCTCAAACGCTTCCAGCGTTGTTCGCCACGCTACTCTGCCAGTGCTAGTTGTACGTTAATAGCCTCTAATTTGCTAAAGAAAACCCCTGCCAGGTTAACGCCTGACAGGGGTGACCATGAAAACGTAGTGCAGGTTGATATAATAAAGAAAACGCCTCATCTTTCTTTGATGAAACTAATGATCAGACTCATTAAATGAATGTGTTACGCGGTTTATTGTTTCAAGAATTGACAATCTGAAAGCGTGGAAATAAAAAACCGCCAGCGGATGGCTGACGGTTTTGGCATTGCAGGTGTGTCTTACTTTTTTTATGCTACTGTCGTGCGAATCAGATAATCAAACGAACTCAATGAGGCCTTCGCGCCTTCACCGGTCGCGATGATGATCTGCTTATATGGTACGGTGGTGCAGTCACCAGCGGCGAAAACCCCCTTCACGTTGGTTTCGCACTTGGCATCGATGATGATTTCACCCATGCGATTACGCTCGACGGCACCTTCCAGCCAGTTGGTGTTTGGCAGCAGACCTATCTGTACAAAGATACCCGCCAGTTCCACACTGTGAACGTCGCCACTCACGCGGTCGCGATACTCCAGGCCGGTGACTTTGCTGCCATCGCCTTTCACTTCTGTCGTTTGCGCATTCAGAATAATATCGACGTTTTTCAGACTGCGAAGCTTATTCTGCAGCACCTGGTCAGCCTTCATTTCAGGTGCGAACTCCAGCAGCGTCACATGTTCAACAATGCCTGCCAGATCAATAGCAGCTTCAACACCGGAGTTGCCGCCACCAATCACTGCAACGCGCTTGCCTTTAAACAGCGGGCCATCGCAGTGCGGGCAGTAGGTTACGCCTTTGGTGCGATACTGATCTTCGCCCGGAACGTTCATGTTGCGCCATTTCGCACCGGTGGCAATGATAATGCTGCGTGCTTTAAGCACCGCGCCGGATGCCGTTTCAATCTGATGTAAACCGCCTTCCTGCGCCGCCGGAACCAGTTTACTTGCGCTCTGGCTGTCGATCACATCAACATCATAGTCATCAACGTGTGCTTTCAGCGCGCCCGCCAGTTTCTGGCCTTCGGTTTTCGGTACCGAGATGTAGTTTTCAATATCAACGGTATCAAGAACCTGACCGCCAAAACGTTCGCCCATCAGACCGGTGCGAATACCTTTACGTGCAGAGTACACTGCCGCTGCCGCCCCCGCAGGACCGGAACCGACAATCAGCACGTCATAAGCATCACGTTTGTTCAGCTCTTGTGCCGCACGTTTTTCTGCGCCGCTATCTACTTTCGCCACGATCTCAGTCAGCGTCATACGCCCCTGACCGAACTCTTTGCCGTTCATATACACCGCCGGAACGCCCATCACGTTGCGATCGGTAATTTCGTTCTGGAATGTACCGCCGTCAATCGCCGTATGCTTGATGCGTGGATTCAGTACCGACATCAGGTTCAGCGCCTGTACCACGTCCGGACAGTTATGACAGGAAAGCGAATAATAGGTTTCAAACTCAAAATCACCGTCGAGATCGCGGATCTGCTCCAGCAACGCCTGCGCCTCTTTTGACGGATGACCACCGGTCCACAGCAGCGCCAGCACCAGGGAGGTAAACTCATGGCCCAGCGGAGAACCGGCAAAGCGCGGCCCCTGGTGAGAACCTGGATTAGTGATCAGGAACGATGGCTTGCGTACCGCCAGAGTATTGTCTTCTTTAAAGGTGACTTTTTCTGACAGTTCAGCAATTTCAGTCAGCAGTTCCTTGATTTCTGCCGATTTGGCGCTGTCATCCAGCGTAGCAATCAGCTCAACAGGTTTGGTCAGTTTCTCAAGATAAGCCTTGAGCTGGGTTTTCATATTTGTGTCGAGCATTCTTCTTCCCTCTCTGAAAACATCATCATGCAAGCCGACTTTGCGGGACTGCATTAATGCAACTTGCGTCATGGTGCTGGAATGAAACAGGCGCAAACTGCGCCTGTGGAATGGCCGGATGCACTGCGTTTATCCGGCCGACAAATTATGCGACTTAAATCTTACCGACCAGATCTAAGGATGGAGCCAGGGTCGCTTCGCCTTCTTTCCATTTCGCCGGGCAAACTTCACCTGGGTGAGAGGCAACGTACTGTGCGGCTTTAATTTTACGCAGCAGGTCAGACGCATCACGGCCGATACCTTCAGCGGTAACTTCGATTGCCTGGATGATACCCTGCGGGTCTACAACGAAGGTTGCGCGGTCAGCCAGACCTTCATCTTCACGCATGTTGTCGAAGTTACGGGTCAGGGCGCCAGTCGGGTCGCCGATCATCGCGTATTTGATTTTCGCGATGGTGTCAGAGCTGCTGTGCCACGCTTTGTGGGTGAAGTGGGTGTCAGTAGATACGGAATAGACATCTACGCCCAGTTTCTGCAGTTCTTCGTAATGGTCAGCCACATCACCCAGCTCGGTCGGGCAAACGAAAGTAAAGTCAGCCGGGTAGAAGAAGAAGACGCTCCAGCGACCTTCGGTATCTTTCTCGGTTACTTCGATGAACTCACCGTTTTTGAACGCCTGGTTTTTGAAAGGTTTAATTTTGGTATTAATCAAAGACATCTGTACTTCCTCCGTGTTTTCGTTGAGAGATAAGTTAACGAAAATCTCTTCGCAGGGCTAATGCGTTTCCTTTATCAAATCAATAAGCGTTAACTAACAACCCACTCAAACTCATGTTGTGAACCTAAAGATAAAAGTAAAAAAGGCCCCCTTTGCAGGGAGCCTCATTACCCGAGCTACCCGCAGGTAACGTCAGTGCCAGCAGGGCTGGCTATGTGTTGCGCTCTACATTACCTTAACAAAGGTCGTAACAGCGATTGGGATTACATCACCCCACTCAAGAAAGGGCAATCGACAGACGGTCGATCTTACCTATGGCTGCGATAGGTTTTGCAACTTAGCCCCCTTTCCTTCTGATTTTATAAGGAAAATCAATGTTTAAACGTACCTTACTCTTAACCCTGCTTCCTGCCGTGGTGCACGCCGAAGAACTTCCTGCTCCCGTTAAAGCTATTGAGAAACAGGGCATTACTATTCTGAAACCCTTCGACGCGCCGGGTGGAATGAAGGGCTACCTGGGAAAATACCAGGATATGGGCGTTACTATCTATGTTACGCCTGACGGCAAACACGCCATTTCCGGTTATATGTATAACGAAAAAGGCGAAAACCTCAGTAATACGCTGATAGAAAAAGAGATCTACGCCCCTGCCGGGCGCGAAATGTGGCAGCGAATGGAAAAAGCATCCTGGATTCTGGACGGGAAAAAAGAGGCTCCGGTCATTGTCTACGTGTTTGCCGATCCCTTCTGTCCCTATTGCAAACAGTTCTGGCAGCAGGCTCGCCCGTGGGTGGACTCAGGTAAAGTTCAGTTGCGCACATTACTGGTTGGCGTAATTAAACCCGAAAGCCCGGCTACCGCCGCAGCGATTCTGGCCGCAAAAGATCCGGCCAAGACCTGGCATGACTATGAGGCATCCGGTGGGAAAATGAAGCTACAAATCCCGACTTCCGTCTCACCGGAGCAGATGAAAGTGTTGAATATCAATCAAAAGTTGATGGATGATTTAGGCGCCAACGTCACGCCGGCTATCTATTACATGAGTAAAGACGATACGTTACAACAGGAAGTCGGCTTACCGGATAAGGAGAAATTAAACATTATCATGGGTAATAAATAAATGTGAAAAAATGAGTGGTTGTTATCATTCCCATGTCAATCACTCATTTAAATTAACTTTTTTGGTCAAAATTACGCAACATGTGCTATTTTTAGTTTAAATTAATAATTCATTAAGCACACAAACATAAATCACAAGAATATTCACAACTTAAAATATTTCAGAATTAAATTTTTCAAAACATGACCATCACAGGAAGGTATGTATGGCTAACCTCTATGACCTTAAAAAGTTCGATCTCAATCTATTGGTTATCTTTGAGTGTATTTATCAACATTTGAGTATCACTAAAGCTGCCGAAACTTTGTATATCACCCCCTCTGCCGTTAGCCAGTCACTGCAACGGCTACGCACACAATTTAATGACCCACTGTTTATCCGCTCCGGAAAAGGCCTAACGCCAACGATTATGGGGATTAACCTCCATCATCATCTTGAGAAAAACCTCAACAGTCTGGAGCAGACACTAAACATCATGAATAACTCCAGTCTGAAGAAAAAATTCGTTATTTACTGTCCACAACTGCCAACCATTATCAACATCGAGGAAGTTATTCATTTTCTCAGAGAAGACTCGCATGTCGAAATTGAGCACCATAACATACTGATCACTGCTGAAAGCACGGAAAATCTGTTGGCTTACAGAAAAGCAGATTTAGTCATTGCTACCGCTCCAGTGAGTAATCGTTCGATAATATGCTCGCCATTTAAAACTGCTGAAACAATATTAGTTTGCAACAAAAACCATCCGAGAATTAATGGAGAAAGTACGCTTGAAACAATATTAAAAGAACAGTTCACGCAACTTATCTCTGAAGATCCTGGCGTTAAAGAATACTGGCAAAAAACCAGCGCATTGCTGGCTAATCGAGATATTGGCTTCCGCAGCGACTCATTAATAACGATCATTAATATTATTTCAAACACAGATATCATAGGTCTGTTACCAAGAGATGTTTACGAACAATATATCGGCTCATTTAATTTAAAAGAGATCCGTATCGATATCCCCTTACCCAAAATAAATTTATTTTTAATGTATAACAGAGCGTCACTCAACAATACTGGCTTCGTTAATTTAATTAATAAAATAAATGATAAAAATGACCAAAGGACTAACAAGTAGAGCTTTACCTATTCATTTTATATATTTATGAATGAAGGCAATTCAAAATAACCATGAATGTATTAAAACGTTGCACCTGGAAAAAATTAGCATATCTTATTGTCAGCATTTGTTATTGTTTTAAATAATAATTTTGATATGAGTTTAATATGTCTATTTATAAAATCCCGCTTGATCAAAACGTGCTGGACGCCGCTCTGGAGCGCATAACCTGGGCGCTGGAAACTCTGCCTCGGGTTTGTGTCTCTTTCTCCGGCGGGAAAGATTCAGGACTGATGTTACATCTGACAGCTATGCTTGCACGCCAACTGCATAAAAAAATTGACGTACTATTTATCGACTGGGAAGCCCAATTTTCCTGCACTATTGATTATGTTGAGGCGCTTCGTGCACGTTATTCTGATGTCATCGAGCGCTTTTATTGGGTGGCTTTACCGCTCACCACCCAGAATTCCCTCTCTCAATTTCAGCCAGAATGGCAGTGTTGGGAACCCGGTACTCCGTGGGTTCGCCAGCCTCCCACGGATGCCATAACCGATCCAGAGTATTTCTCCTTCTATCAACCCGGCATGACCTTTGAACAATTTGTTCGCGAGTTCGCTGACTGGTATTCAGAGAAACGTCCAGCCGGCATGATGGTCGGGATCCGCGCCGATGAGTCATATAATCGTTTTGTCGCCATTGCCAATTCGCAAAAGCAGCGCTTTGCCGATGATAAACCCTGGACCACCAGCGCCCCCGGCGGGCATACCTGGTATATTTACCCGATTTATGACTGGAAAACTGCCGATATCTGGACCTGGTTCGCAAAAACCAGAATGTCGTGCAATCCCTTATACAATCTCATGTATCAGGCCGGTGTCCCAACACGTTACATGCGTATTTGTGAGCCCTTTGGCCCGGAACAGCGTCAGGGATTATGGCTATATCACGTCATTGAACCCGAGCGTTGGGCAACCATGTGCGCCCGTGTCAGCGGTGTAAAAAGTGGCGGAATTTATGCCGGTCAGGACAACCATTTTTACGGGCACCGCAAAATATTGAAACCCGAACATTTAAACTGGCAGGAATACGCCATGCTGCTGCTCAACAGCATGCCGGAAAAGACCGCTGAGCATTATCGCAATAAAATCGCCATCTATTTGCAGTGGTATAAGAAAAAGGGCATGGACAATATCCCGCAAACTCAGGAAAAAGATATTGGCTCAGCGGATATTCCGTCATGGCGGCGTATCTGTAAAGTCCTGCTGAATAACGACTACTGGTGCCGGGCGCTGTCATTCAGCCCCACAAAACCCAAAAACTACCAACGTTATAATGAACGCATGAAAATAAAACGCCAGCAATGGGGAATCTTATGCAACACCGACTAACTCAAGAACTCACTGGTTTTCTTTCTGGGCTGTCAGAAGAAGAACGAATTGAAGCAATCAACCAATTCAGAATGGCTATCCACAGCGTCAGCCCTTTTCGCGAAGAGCCAGTAGACTGTGTACTATGGATTAAAAACGAGCATATCTCACCCAATGACTATAACCCTAATAACGTTGCGCCTCCGGAGAAAAAGCTGCTGCAGAAATCCCTCGAAGCAGACGGATTCACGCAGCCCATCGTGGTAGTTCACTCCACGGAGGAAGAATACGAAATTGTCGATGGTTTCCACCGTCATGAGCTAGGTAAAAGCAAACCGTCGCTGAAATCACGCCTGCATGGCTACCTGCCGGTCACCTGTTTACAGCGTGAGCGCCATGAACGCATGGCAGCGACAATTCGTCATAACCGTGCCCGTGGGCGGCATAAAATTCATGCCATGTCGGAAATCGTTCGTGAATTATCACTACTGGGATGGAGCGCAGAGAAAATCAGTAAAGAGTTAGGTATGGACGACGATGAGGTTTTACGTCTGAAACAAATTAACGGTCTGCAAGAGTTGTTTGCCGACCGTCGCTTCTCCAAAGCCTGGACAGTAAAATAACTACAGCGCAACCAGACGTTCGGCTGCCGCCAGCAGCGTCGATTCTTGCTTGGCAAAACATAGGCGAATCAGCTTATGCGGGAAAGGATCGGCGCAGAAAACCGACAACGGGATCGCGGCAACGCCCACTTCTTTGGTCAGCCACTGGCAAAACTCAACGTCGTTAAGCGTGGAGACGGCACTGTAATCGACCAGCAGAAAATAGGTGCCTTCACACGGCAAAATTTCCAGTCGGCTGTCACGCAGCGCGTTCACCAACACATCGCGTTTTTTCTGATAAAAGGCTGGCAACTCACGATAGTGTGTTGGATCCTCCCGCAGCATATCCGCCAGCGCCAACTGAGCCGGCGTATTCACTGAGAACGTCAGATACTGGTGTACCTTGCGTAATTCAGCGCTAATGGCGGCAGGCGCAACGCAGTAGCCGACTTTCCAGCCGGTCATATGGTAGGTCTTCCCAAACGATGAAACGGCAACCGCGCGTTCGCGCAGCTGTGAATGCGCCAGCACGCTGGCATGTCCCTGTCCGGCGAAGCAAATGTGCTCATAAACTTCGTCGCTGATGACAAAGATCTCGCGTTCTTTAATCGCCTGCCACAGGGCATCAAAATCGGCGTGATGCCATACGGTGGCGGAAGGATTGTGCGGCGTGTTAAGGATCACCAGTCGGGTACGATCGCTGAGTACAGCGCTAAATTCCTGCCAGTTGACGCGAAAAGACGGCGGTTGCAGCGCGATACGTTTAACTACGCCGCCGGATAATTCGACCGCGGGCGCATAGCTGTCGTAGCTCGGGTCAAAACAAATCACCTCATCGCCAGGACGCACCAGCGCCGTAATTGCGGCGAACAGCGCTTCTGTGGCTCCCGCCGTCACGGTCACTTCACTATTCGCATCAGGTTTATAGCCGTACAACTGCGCGGTTTTATCCGCAATGGCTTCGCGCAGCGGCTGTACGCCCGTCATCGGCGCATACTGGTTTGCGCCATGCGCGACGTGATACGCCAGACGTTCCTGCAAAAAGAGTGGCCCGTCAAAATCAGGAAATCCCTGCGAGAGGTTAATGGCCTGATGCTGCTGCGCCAGCGCGCTCATTTGCGTGAAGATAGTGGTGCCAAGATTAGGCAGTTTGCTTTGCGGAATCAGCGGGTTATTACTCATTATTGTTATCCCAGCGGGTGATGTTGTGGTTGAAGCCACTATAGCACGATGCTAATATTTGGCAATCAAGACGTTCAGACGTCTATATAAAAATAACCTGCATTGACAGGACAGCCAAAAGGACAACACAACATGAGTAATACCGAGATTCGCGTCGTCACCGGCCCGGCCAACTATTTTTCCCATCCCGGCAGCCTGTCAAGACTCAACGATTTTTTCACCGCAGAGCAACTCTCACGCGCCGTCTGGGTTTACGGTGAACGCGCCATCGACGCGGCCCGCCCTTATCTGCCTGAGGCATTTCATCTTGCCGATGCCAGGCACCTGCTGTTTACGGGACATTGCAGCGAAACCGATGTTACTCAACTGGCAAAAGAGTCAGGAGAGAATCGCAGCGTGGTGATTGGTGTGGGCGGCGGGACATTGCTCGACACAGCCAAAGCGCTGGCTCGTCGTCTGGGTCTGCCTTTTGTCGGTATTCCTACTATCGCAGCGACCTGCGCCGCATGGACACCGCTCTCCGTCTGGTACAACGATGCAGGCCAGGCGCTGCATTTCGAAATTTTCGCTGACGCCAATTTCCTCGTGCTGGTCGAGCCAGAGATCGTTCTCAATGCGCCTGAAGAATACTTACTGGCGGGGATCGGCGACACGCTGGCGAAATGGTACGAGGCCGTCGTGCTCGCACCTGAGCCGGAAAACCTGCCTCTGACCGTACGTCTGGGTATCCATGCTGCGCAGACGATCCGCGACGTCCTGTTGGAAAGCAGCGAGCAGGCGCTGGTCGATAAGCAACAAGGCACGTTAAGCCGCACATTTTGCGATGTGGTGGATGCAATTATTGCCGGAGGCGGCATGGTCGGCGGTCTGGGTGAGCGCTACACCCGCGTGGCGGCGGCGCATTCGGTACATAATGGCCTGACCGTGCTCCCGCAAACGGAGAAGTTTTTGCATGGCACCAAAGTGGCGTACGGCATACTGGTGCAAAGCGCGCTGCTGGAACAAGATGATGTGCTGGCGCAGTTAATTACCGCCTATCAGCGCTTCAACCTGCCAACCCGGTTGGCTCAACTGGACGTGGACATCAACAACCGCGCCGAAATCGACAACGTGATTGCGCACACCCTGCGCCCGGTGGAGTCCATTCATGCGCTGCCGGTAACGTTAACGCCACAGACGCTGCGCGCAGCCTTCGAAAAAGTAGAATCGTTTACGGTGTGATTATGGTGTGGGATGCCTGATGGCGGCAACGCAGCGACCCCCCTGGAGCTTACAAAGGTAAGTGACCAGGGTGAACACACCTGCAGCTTGAATGATGAAGAGCATTAACAGCAGCGTGCGCCGCCTTTCCCCCCGTAGCGCGCATCCTGGCGTTCGCGGAAAAATTCTTCGTAGGTCATTGGTGTCAGGTCCGGATGCGTGACGCGCATATGCTCAACATAGTTGTCGTAATCCGGCACACCTATCATTAATCGGGCGGTTTGACCCAAATACTTCCCGGCTTTAGAGAGCGTTTCAAACATAGTGGTTCCCTGTCGAACAAACGCCCTCCCCATTCAGGAGAGGGCTCGTTGGTTAAGAGAATATTAGTGCGCGCCTTTCGCCTGCGCCACGATCTCTTCGACATTCTCAGGCATCGGTTCGTATGGCGTTTCTTTCGAAGTAGGTTTGTCCTCTTTCAGTGCTGCCAGTGCAGTTTTGATGGAGAACAGACCCAGCACCACAACGACTACCATGAAGAAGATAGTGAGACCCGCATCCAGGCGGTTGTTAAACACCAACTGCGTCAGCTGCGACTGAGTGTACTGCGCCGGAATATTACCGCTGTCGATCATCGCCTGGAACTTGTTAGCGATGGCGAGGAAGCCAATTTTCGCATCCGGGCTAAACGCTTTCTGCCAGCCGGCGGTCAGGGTACAAATCAGCAGCCAGGCCGTTGGCACCAGCGCCACCCACGCGTAGCGCTGACGTTTCATCTTGAACAGCACCACCGCGCAAAGCATCAACGCCATACCGGCCAGCATCTGGTTGGCGATACCAAACAGTGGCCACAGGGTATTAATACCACCCAATGGATCCACCACGCCCTGGTGCAAGAAGTAACCCCAGGCCAGCACGCACAGCGCCGTTGCCAGCAGGTTCGCAGGCAGCGAATCGGTACGTTTCAGACCCGGTGACACCACGCCCAGCAGATCCTGCAGCATAAACCGTGCGGCACGGGTACCGGCGTCTACCGCCGTCAGAATAAACAGGGCTTCAAACAGAATGGCGAAGTGATACCAGAACGCCACATCCATCATGCCGCCCAGCGCACCATGCAGAATATACGCCATGCCCACCGCCAGCGTCGGCGCACCGCCTGCGCGGGAAATAATGGATTGTTCGCCGACATCGTTCGCAATCTGATGCAGCGTATCAGGCGTGATAACAAAGCCCCAACTGCTCACAACCTGTGCCGCTGACGCAACCACATCGGTGGTTCCGGCAGGTGCCAGTACAGCCATCGGGCTGTTCATCGCAAAATAGACGCCCGGGTCGATAACGCAGGCCGCCACCAGCGCCATAATGGCGACAAAGGATTCCATCAGCATCCCGCCGTAGCCAATAAAACAGGCCTGACCTTCATTCGCCAGCATCTTCGGCGTGGTGCCGGAGGCAATCAGCGCGTGGAAACCAGAGACCGCACCGCAGGCGATGGTAATAAACAAGAACGGGAACAGGTTACCGCTCCAGACCGGGCCTGTACCGTCAACAAACTTGGTCAGCGCAGGCATGGTCAGCGTCGGACGCATGATCAGAATCCCTACCGCCAGACCAACAATGGTACCGATTTTCAGGAAGGTAGAGAGATAATCACGCGGTGCCAGCAGCAGCCACACCGGCAACACAGCGGCGACAAAGCCGTATCCCACCAGCATCCAGGTCAACTGTACGCCGGTAAAGTCAAAGTACGGTGCCCAGGTCGGGCTTTCAGCCACCCAGCCGCCGGAAATAATAGCAAACACCAGGAATACCAGACCGATGACCGACACTTCACCAATGCGGCCCGGGCGCAGATAACGCAGGTAAATCCCCATAAAGATCGCCAGCGGGATAGTAAAGGCGACGGTGTAGGTTCCCCACGGGCTGTGGGTCAGCGCTTTCACGACGATCATCGCCAGTACCGCGAGGATAATCACCATGATCATAAAACAGGCCACCAGCGCAATGACGCCCGCCGTTGGGCCCATCTCTTCTTTCACCAGTTCGCCAAGGGAACGACCATCGCGACGGGTAGAAACAAACAGCACCATAAAGTCCTGCACCGCCCCCGCCAGTACCACCCCGGCAAGCAGCCAGATCATACCCGGCAGATAGCCCATTTGCGCCGCCAGCACCGGTCCAACTAATGGACCCGCTCCAGCAATCGCCGCGAAATGGTGGCCAAACAGCACTTTTTTATCGGTAGGAACATAGTCCAGACCATCGTTATGACGCACGGCAGGCGTCATACGCGTCGGGTCCAGCGCCAGTACATTTTTCGCGATGTACAGGCCGTAGAAACGGTAAGCGATAAGGTAGACACAGACCGACGCCACGACTATCCACAACGCGTTGATCTGTTCGCCACGATTTAATGCGATATAGCCGAGGGCAAATGCTCCCATAACGGAGAGCACTGTCCAGACGAGGTACTTCCCTGATTTATTCATACTTGGTTTTCCGTTGTCCTGGTCAGAGAGATGTTACATTTTGTTTCTATAACATCTTTTCTGAATTTAACAACCTGACAACCATGTAAACCCGAAGTATCACTGAGTATTTACATTGCATTGTTAACTGGATCACTTCATTTAGCCGTTAACCCTGCAATTTCATTTTACTTTGTCGGGCGACTCACCCCATCACCGCAGTGCCTAAACGACAGGTGCAACAGCGTCGTCCCTGCTCATCAAAGATGACGATTTCCCAGCTTTGACTCTGACGCCCGAGGTGCAACGGCTGGCAAACGCCGCGCACTTTCCCCTGCGCAACCGCCCGATGGTGCGTGGCGTTCAGTTCCGTACCCACTACACACTGCCCGTCGCGAGTCATCAGATAACCCGCCATCGAACCCAATGTTTCCGCCAGGGCCGCCGACGCGCCGCCGTGCAGCAGACCAAACGGCTGATGCGTCCGGCTATCCACCGGCATTTCGGCTTCCAGCACATCATCCCCCAGTCGGGTATAGACCATGCCTAAATGCGCCACCATCGTGTTCTGACTGGTGGCATTCAGTTCATCCAGCGTTAAATGACGTTTCCAGATCATCGTCATGCCCCCAGCGTGGAGCCGCCGTCCACCACGATATCCTGAAGCGTAATGTGGCTCGCCAGATCGGAAGCGAGGAATAAAATCGTGTTAGCGATTTCCTGTGGACGAGCGATTTTCCCCAGTGGAATGCCGAGCTTAAACTGCTCGACAAACCCACGAATTCGCTGTTGCTCCGCGTCATCGCTGACCCACAACGTACGCTGCATGTCGGTGTCGGTCGAGCCTGGCGAAACCACATTGCAACGCACACCGCTGCCTGCCAGTTCAAGTCCGACGGTCAGTGCCAGGTTTTTCAGCGCGGCTTTTGACGCACCGTATGCGCTCATACCGATACGCGGCGTGTGCGCCGCATCCGACGCGACGGTCACGATTGCCCCGCCCTGCTGGCGACGAAACTGCGCCATCGTCTGCTGAAACAGATTGAACGCCCCACCAACGTTAACCGCAAACGTCTGCTGCCACTCCTCAATACTCAGCGCATCGGTGGCCCCCATACGCAAAATACCCGCCGCATTGACCAACACATCCAACCGCTCGCGCGTTTGCAGGACGCGCTGACACACCTCAGCCACCTGTTCAGCATTCGCCACATCCAGCACTTCGGTGGCAAACGGGTAGTTATCCTGAGAAAATTCACGATCGAATCCTGTCACCTCTGCACCCGCTTTCACAAACGCCAGCGCCGTGGTGTAGCCAATTCCTTTTCCCGCGCCGGTTACCCAGACGGTTTTCCCTGCGAAGTCAAATCCAGACATTACTTCACCTCGCGAGAGAGCAGCGTCCACCAGGCGTCAATGGTCGGGTTTTTCGCCAGCATCACGAAGTCAATATCGCTATGAACCTTACGCCAGCGCGCCGCCAGCGCCATCATGCGCACGGAATCCAGTCCGTAGTCGATCAGGTTTTCGTCATCCATCGGCTCTTCGGACTCATCGAGCAGCGGCAGAATAATGCTGCGTAACGCATCTTTGCTGGCCGGTACCGGCGTCGGTAATAATTCCTGAGTCATCACCACACGCCCGGAGCGTCCCGCCACGTATTTCAGCGACATCAGATGTTCGTCACGGCTAAAGTCTGCCAACGCATCGGCAACCATAAACGGCTTGATGTCGCGCATAAAGGCGTCCGTTGCGGTGGTCATACAGCCAATATGCGCATACACGCCGGTAATGATCAGTTGATTACGTCCGGTTTCCTTAAGCATCTGTTCCAGCGGGGAGCGATGAAATGCGCTGTAACGCCATTTCACCAGGATGGTATCCGCTTCATCCGGCGCCAGCGCCTCAACGATTTTCTGCTGTTCCGGCGAACGCGTCAGTCCCGGTCCCCACATATCATTGAGCAGAGCGCGGTCTTCATCACTCTGTTCTTTCGGCTGAGCGGTGTAATACACCGGAATGTTATGCTCTTTGCAGTACTGACGCAGTGCGGCGATGTTAGCGACTACCTGCTCCATCATCGGGCAGTTATCGCCCCAAAAACCGATAAAATAGTCCTGCATGTCGTGGATCAGCAGCGCGGCGCGTTCGGGGTCAAACGCCCAGTCCACTTTGTTCACCGGAACATCAAGCGCCGTGGGTAGCGCATAAGCCTGCAGTTTAGGAATTGCCATCTCTTATTCTCCTTCAGGCCAGTGAACGTGATGCCAGCCACTGACGTAATTGTTTTTTATCTACTTTCCCAACCGGAGTCAGCGGTAACGACTCAACGCACTCAACGCGGTCAGGTAATTTAAATTCCGCTACGCCCTGTTCGCGTAGAAAACGACGCACCTGCACCGCTCGCAGCGGCTCTTTTACCACCAACCAGGCACAGCTTTTCTCGCCCATCAGTTCGTCATCCATACTGACCAGCGCGGCATGGATCACCATCGGGTGGCGCAGCAGCAGGTTTTCAATCTCTTCTGCAGCGATCTTCTCTCCACCGCGGTTGATCTGATCCTTCTCGCGTCCCTGGACGGTGATGTAGCCATCTCGATCGATGGCGATCAGATCGCCGGAGCAGTAAAAACCGTTGGCGTCAAAGGCGCTGGCATTGTGCTCAGGACTGTTGAAGTAGCCGCGGAAGGTGTATGGGCCACGCGTCATCAGGCGCCCGGTTTCTCCCTCGGCTAAAGGGTTGCCGTCAGCGTCTGCTACCCAGACTTCATCATCGGGACACATCGGGCGGCCTTGGGTATTGATGATGCGTTCAGGACTGTCGTCCAGACGGGTGTAGTTCACCAGCCCTTCCGCCATGCCGAAGACCTGCTGCAGCTGGCAACCAATCTCCGCCGGAATACGCGCCGCAAGCGAGGCGGAAAGCCGTGCCCCACCGACCTGTAGCAGCTTCAGCGAAGCCAATTGCGCATTGCTCCCCCACTCCGCAATTGCCTGCAGCCACAGGCTCACCGCTGGCGGCACCAGCGCCGTGACGTTAACCTGATGCTGTTCAATCAGAGGGAAGCACAGGGTGGCGCTCGGGTCAGCCGCCAGCACGACGGTGCCGCCAGCCAGGAATACCCCCAACGCGCCAGGCGAACTCATCGCGTAGTTATGCGCCGCCGGGATCGCGCATAAATAACGCGTTTCCCCGGTGAAGCGGCAAATCTCATTGCTGCGACGCACGCTGTAGTAGTAATCGTTATGGGTACGAGGAATCAGCTTTGGCGTCCCGGTAGTCCCGCCAGAAAGCTGGAAATAGGCCACCTCATCAGCAGGCGATGGCGTGGCGGAAAAATCAGTCGCAGGCTGGCTTATCGCCGTTTGCAGATTGTGTTCGCCTTCATCATTGCGCAGTTGCACCACGCGCACTGAATTGTGTTCAGCCACAAAAGCGTTAAGAAAATCGTCCCCGCTAAACAGCGCATGCTGACGATCGGCAATCAGCAGCGCCGGTTCAATCTGTTTGGCATAGGCGTTAAGTTCGTTCCGCTGATGGCTGAATAATGCCAGCACCGGGGCTACACCCAGCTTGAGCAGCGCAAAGAAAGTGATATACAACTCAGCCACGTTGCCCAGTTGCACCAGCGCGGTTTCACCGGGTTTGATCCCCTGACGGCGCAGGCTACAGGCGAGATTGTCAGTGGCCTGATTCAGTTGACGATAGCTCAGATGGCGTTCGCCATCGATCACCGCTGTATGGTCGCTGTCGGTGTGACGGGTCAGAATGTCGGTCAGCGGCAAATCCTGCCAGTAACCTTTTTCACGATAGCGGCGGGCAAACTCCTCCGGCCAACGGGTGAAAGGAATACTCATTATCGCTCCTTAGAGGCCTGGTCAATAAGGCTCTTAATGCAGTCCAAAAACATTCAACATCGTGGAGAGTTTGGCTCCCGTTTCACGCCATTCAGCAACCGGGGACGAAGCCGGAACAATCCCGGCACCGGCAAAGAAACGTACCTGATTACGCAGCAGCTTCGCACAACGGATCGTCACCACCCATTCGCCGTTGCCTTGGGCATCACACCAGCCGACAATGCCACCGAACAGTTCGCGATCGAACGGCTCCAGCTCGGCGATCAGTTTGCGCGCAACCTGATGCGGGAAGCCGCTCAGCGCAGGCGTCGGATGCAGCAGGCACGCGAGCGTCAGGGCGTTTTCTTGCGCGTTGGCTTTACCCTCAAACGGCGTGCCGAGGTGCCAGAGCGTAGGCGTGGTGACCAGTTGCGGAGAAGAAGGGAGTTGCAGTTCACGGCTGCGATCGCGCAGGACATTTTTCATGGCCTGCGTCACCAGTTCGTGCTCATGGCGATCCTTTTCGGACGCCAGCAGGCGGATGCCCGCCTCACGGTCCAGCACATCGTCCGGTTGACGACGTGCCGAGCCTGCCAGCGGTAATGAGCTGAAACGATCGCCTTCTTTGCGTAACAGCAGTTCCGGACTGGCGCCAATCAATACGCCACCGTCTTCAAGGGGAACGTGAAAGTTGTAGCTCGCCGGATTTTGCGCCACCAGGCGCTCCAGCAGCGCCCCACTGTCAATATTGGCATCAGCGGTAATATCGATCAGGCGTGACAACACCACTTTGTCGACTTCCGGGGTTGCCGTCAGCGCAGCCGCGCGAGCGACCATATCTTCAAAGAAGTTCTGTTCCGGGATCGATTTACGTTCAACGACGTTCAGCGACTGATGCGCGTTAAAGTAACGAGATGATTGCTGCTTCGCCGTTCGGGAGAACGTCTGCCACGACTGGGGAATAAACAGCGATGACGGCTGGCGGGTGTCAAAAGGAATCGCCCCGACCATGATGGGGTTAGCGATACCCTGCGCTATGGCATCAGCAAACAGCGCATGCATTTTTTGTTGGAAAGGGCTGTCTGGCGAATCGCCATCAATTGCCGGTTCCGCATAGCGGGCGAAGCATCCTGACGTCGTAAAACTACGGTACGGCGACATAAAGAAAAAACTGTCGGGAGCGAGCGTCGGCATAGTCTGCGTTTTTTCCTCGGCCAGTGACGTTTCCATATCATCCTCCAAAAATGATAAAAGCTCTAATAATGATTATCATTTATATTTTCGGTCGCTAACCTAAAAGCAAAGCGGCGGTATGTCAACTCTTGTGGCAGCACAATGTGCGACTTTGGCTTGCATCCTTGTCCACTAACAATGAAAATGAGAAGCATTACTTATACTGATAACAGGATGCTGATTCGTGAGTCTCCCCTCTTTTTGCCGCACCGTGCTCTTACTGGCAGGTTTGTCTATTTCAGGAATTTCTTCAGGTTATGCCGCCGACTGGCCGCGTCAGGTTACCGACAGTCGTGGTACGCATACGCTGGAACATAAGCCGCAGCGAATTGTCTCCACCAGCGTCACCCTCACCGGCTCGCTGCTGGCAATTGATGCCCCGGTCATCGCCAGCGGCGCTACTACGCCGAACAATCGCATCGGCGATGCACAGGGCTTTTTACGCCAGTGGAGCGAAGTGGCAAAGGCACGCAAACTGAGCCGCCTGTATATCGGCGAACCGAGCGCTGAGGCCGTGGCGGCGCAAATGCCGGATCTGATTCTGATCAGCGCCACCGGGGGAGATTCAGCCCTCGCGCTATACGATCAGTTGTCCACCATTGCGCCAACGCTAATCATTAATTACGACGACAAAAGCTGGCAGGCGCTGCTGACGCAGTTAGGTGAAATTACCGGTCAGGAGCAACAGGCGGCTGCGCGTATTGCCGAGTTTGATAAGCAACTGCAGGCGGTCAAGCAGCGTATTACCCTGCCGCCGCAACCGGTCAGCGCGCTGGTGTACACCGCTGCAGCGCACAGCGCCAACCTGTGGACGCCTGAGTCGGCGCAGGGCAAGCTGATGGAGCAGTTAGGTTTCACCCTGGCACCGCTGCCTGCCGGATTGCACACCAGCCAGAGTCAGGGCAAACGCCACGATATCATCCAGCTTGGCGGAGAGAACCTGGCGGCTGGTCTGAACGGCGAAGCGCTGTTCCTGTTCGCTGGCGACAACAAAGATGCCGACGCCATTTATGCTAATCCGCTGCTGGCGCATCTGCCTGCCGTGCAGAATAAACGTGTTTACGCCCTGGGTACGGAAACCTTCCGTCTCGACTACTACAGCGCGACCTTGCTGCTGCAACGTCTGTCAGTTCTCTTTTAATCGCCAGCGCCGGATACGGCTAACGCCTTATCCGGCCTACAAACCGTAGAAGACAACGCTATCCGGCATTCACGGGCATTTGTCGGAATCGGCGCACTTCTCCCAGCAGCAGCAGCAGTAGCAGACCGACAATCACCAGCCCAAACCCACTTACGCTTGCTGAAGCAACCGGTGTCATCATCGCCCCCAATCCCCCTAACAGCGCCGCGCCGATCGCATCTCCTGTTACGTTCTGCGCAGTCCACAAACCGTTAATTCGCCCGAGCATCGCTTCTGGCGTCTGCGTCTGTAACAGGGTGTACTGCAACAAAGAGCTGACCGCACTCAGCCAACCGAACAGCGCCAGGCAGACAACGCCAAGCTCCCAGACCGGCATCAACCCAAACAGACCGATAGCCAGGAACGAAGCCACGGTCGATACCAGCATGATCAGTCCCGGACGCACGCTGTGCGCCAGTTGCCCGCTGGTCAACGCGCCCACCGCCGCGCCAAGAGGAATGGCCGCATACAGCAGACCTATTTGCGCACTCGACATTTGCCAGTTAATCGCCAACGCGGGATACAACACGCGCACGGCGCTCGCCATAGTCAACAGACCGCCAAGCAGCGCAATGCCGCCAATCAGCGGGCTGGCAAGCAGAAAGCGAAATGCTGCCAGCAGCGATTTTAGCGGATGCTCGCGCGGCTGCGGCGGAGGCGGCAGCGCAGGAAGGCTCAGCAACGGCAGCAAGGTAATGAAAGTGCCCGCCGCCGCCAGACCGTAGTTCCAGGCCACGCCACCGGTCGCAAGCAATACCCCGCCAAGCATCGGCGAAATAACCGAACCCAGACGTACCGTCAACATGGTAATCGCCCCGGCCTGCATCAAATTCTCCCGGCCAACCAGCGCCGGTGTTGCCGCCAGCAACGCGGTCACGCCCAGTGAGGCAAAGAAACCGTCCCATAAGCCAAGCAAATAAATCGCCAGTAAAGACGGTTCGGGCAGCAGCGCATTCAGACACAGACCAATAAAACCGATTCCGCAGGTTCCACGAGCCAACAGGATCACTTTTTTACGCTCATAGCGGTCGGCCAGCACCCCGCCCACCATCAGACCAATAAACATTGCGCTGCCGGTCAACGTCACTGACAAACCTACCTGCCAGGTCGACTGGGTCATCATCTGGATCTGTACCGGAACCGCCACGCCGAGTAGCCCCAGAGAGACAATGGAAATAAAACGGGCGAGGAAGACGGCGCGAAATGCAGGGTGGGTCTTTAACAGGCTGAGATTGAGCAGCCAGGATTGTCGATTCATTACAGAGCCTTACCAGGTACTTTTTCAATATCCATTCGATGGCTGCACATGCTAACATATCCAAATAAGATCGATAACGATAATTACTATCATTATCAGGGAAGTTGATATGTCATGCTCTGTTTCCGCGACACGTGCCTTCGCCGTGCCCGGACTATTGTTATTACTTGTTCTCACCACGGTATTAAGTCTGGTTATTGGCGCCAAGTCGCTACCGGCCTCCGTGGTGCTGGATGCACTTACCGGCAGTTGTCAAAGCGCTGATTGCACCATCGTGCTGGACGCGCGACTGCCGCGCACGCTGGCGGGACTGCTCGCCGGTGGGGCGCTGGGTCTGGCTGGTGCATTAATGCAAACGCTCACGCGTAACCCTCTCGCCGATCCCGGCATTCTGGGCGTTAACTCCGGTGCCAGCTTCGCTATTGTGCTGGGAGCCGCGCTGTTCGGTTTTTCCTCCGCGCAAGAGCAACTGCTGATGGCCTTTTCCGGGGCGCTGGCCGCGTCGCTTATAGTGGCATTTACCGGCAGCCAGGGCGGCGGGCAGTTAAGCCCGGTGCGTCTGACGCTGGCGGGCGTTGCGCTGGGCGCGGTGCTGGAAGGATTATCCACCGGAATCGCCCTGCTCAACCCGGATGTCTACGATCAGTTGCGTTTCTGGCAGGCCGGTTCATTGGATATCCGCAGCCTGCAAACGCTGAAGGTCGTCCTGGTGCCGGTACTGATTGCCGCGACTGTCGCGTTGTTCCTTAGCCGTGCTCTGAATAGCCTGAGCCTCGGGAGCGACACCGCCACCGCGCTTGGCAGCAAAGTCGCTCGCACGCAGTTTATTGGCCTGCTGGTGATTACCGTACTGTGCGGCAGTGCGACCGCGATTGTCGGCCCTATCGCCTTTATCGGCCTGATGATGCCGCATATGGCACGCTGGCTGGTGGGGGCAGATCACCGTTGGTCGCTGCCCGTTACCCTGCTGGCAACCCCCTCTCTGTTGTTAATTGCCGATATCATCGGTCGCCTGATTGTCCCCGGTGAACTGCGCGTTTCAGTGGTCAGCGCATTTATCGGCGCGCCGGTGCTTATCTTTCTGGTACGCCGGAAACCGCGCGGGGGTGGCGCATGATGCACCTCTCCCGCCGCCTGATAGTCAGCAGCCTGCTGCTGGTTGTAGGTTGTCTCGCCGTTGGCTTGTGGAGCCTGCGTAGCGGCGTCGTGACGCTGGAAACCCAGCAAATTATTGCCGCTCTGCTTGGCGATGCGCCGCGCAGTATTACGCTGGTGGTGACCGAATGGCGTTTGCCACGCGTGCTGATGGCGCTATTGATAGGCGCGGCGCTCGGCGTGAGCGGTGCAATATTCCAGTCGCTGATGCGCAACCCGCTGGGCAGCCCGGATGTGATGGGTTTCAATACCGGTGCCTGGAGCGGTGTGCTGGTGGCAATGGTGCTGTTCGGACAGCATCTCACCGCTATCGCGCTTGCGGCCATGGTTGGCGGGGTCCTGACGTCTCTGGTGGTCTGGGCGCTCGCCTGGCGCAATGGTATCGACACCTTTCGGCTGATTATTATTGGGATCGGCATACGCGCCATGCTGGTTGCGTTCAACACCTGGCTACTGCTGAAGGCATCATTAGAAACCGCGCTGACCGCCGGACTGTGGAACGCCGGATCGCTCAATGGCCTGACCTGGGCCAAAACCTGGCCTTCTGCCCCACTGATTATCCTTATGCTGGTGTGCGCCACGCTGCTGGTGCGCCGGATGCGTTTACTGGAAATGGGTGATGACAGCGCCTGTGCGCTTGGCGTCAGCGTAGAACGCTCACGTCTGATGATGATGCTGGTTGCGGTTGTACTGACCGCTGCCGCCACCGCGCTGGCTGGCCCTATCTCGTTTATTGCCCTTGTTGCCCCACATATCGCGCGGCGGATTAGCGGCACATCGCGCTGGGGATTAACCCTGTCGGCGCTGTGTGGCGCGTTGCTGCTGTTGATGGCGGATTTATGCGCCCAACAGCTGTTTATGCCTTATCAGCTTCCGGTGGGCGTTGTCACCGTAAGCCTCGGCGGTATTTATCTTATCGTCTTGTTAATTCAGGAGTCCCGCAAAAAATGATCGAATCAGTAGCCCGTTTGCGTGGCGACCAGTTAACGCTGGGTTATGGCAAATTTACCGTAGCGGAAAACCTCAATGTGTCGATTCCAGACGGTCACTTCACCGCAATTATCGGGCCAAACGGCTGCGGAAAATCAACGCTACTGCGCACGCTTAGTCGTCTGATGACGCCCGCGCACGGTAAGGTCTGGCTCGACGGCGAGCATATCCAGCACTATGCCAGCAAAGAGGTTGCTCGCAGAATAGGTTTGTTGGCGCAGAACGCCACCACGCCGGGTGATATTACGGTACAGGAGCTGGTTGCCCGTGGGCGCTACCCGCACCAGCCATTGTTTACCCGCTGGCGAAATGAGGATGAAATCGCGGTCTCAAACGCAATGCAGGCGACGGGAATCACTCATCTTGCGTCACAAAGCGTGGATACCCTTTCCGGTGGTCAACGCCAGCGCGCATGGATTGCGATGGTGCTGGCGCAGGAAACGTCGATTATGCTGCTCGACGAACCTACCACCTGGCTGGATATCAGCCATCAGATAGATCTGCTGGAGCTGCTGAGTGAGCTAAACCGGGAGAAAGGATATACGCTGGCCGCCGTTCTGCACGATCTTAATCAGGCGTGTCGCTATGCGACGCATCTGATTGCGCTGCGTGACGGAAAAATTGTTGCCGAGGGTGCGCCGAAGGAGATCGTCACCGCGCAGCTTATTGAAAAAATCTATGGTCTGCGCTGTATGATTATCGACGATCCGGTTGCCGGAACGCCGTTAGTGGTGCCGCTTGGGCGCAATAAATAGCAAGATTTACCGTCTGGCGGACTGCTCGCCGCCAGACGAAATGTCATCACACCAGTTGTTGATCAATAAACGTCATTTTTTGCTTACGCGCCACCATGGCGTAATTCAGCAGAACACCACCACACGCCACCATGCCACCCAGCAAAGCTGCCAAAATAACGATCATCGATTTTGCCGGACCATCTTTATGCACTGGCAGCGAAGGTGAAAGTTGATATTTAAATGGCGTAAATTTTACATCATTCACATTCATAGCTAACAGCTGTTCAACGTGATATTGGCGGTTACGTAATTCACCGTTAATTTCAGCAACATCCGTTACCGACTTTTCTATTTCTAATTTACGTGCAATGCCGTCAGCGCCCAGTGAAATAGAGAAATCAGGGTCATCTTTCACCGCCTGGCCATTACTGTAGACCGGTTTTTTAATCCCAGCGGCATTCGCAATTTCCAGTGAATAATGCAGTCGCTGGATTTTGGCGTCCAGTTGATTCTTAAGCCTGACGCGATCCATCTCCAGTCTTTCTTTCTCAAAGCTGGTTTTGATGGACAGTTTATTACGAATATCTTCCAGCGTTTCTTTCACCACAGCATCAGAAATATACTGGATATAGCCCTTCAGCACAGACTGGGCTTCTTCAGCCTGGGGCGCGGTAAAACTTAGCGTCCATGCGGTATACAGCGAAGTCTCATTCTTTTTTCCCACATTGCTGTCAACGGCGTTCATTTTTTCACTGAGCCTGACAATTGCCCGATGCAGGTCCATTTCATCGATATCCGCGCCTTTCAGTTGTTCCATCACGTAAGGAGAAGAACGCAGATACTCTTCCAACAATGAGGGTGACTGAAATTTTTTGATAAACAGATTAAATACTTCACCACGGCTAACGTTAATATCCATATCCAGCACGCGCAATTTGGTCAACGTATTTTCGAGGTTCTGCCACTGGACGGGCTCGGCCGGCGTCACGATGGCCTGACTGGTCCATTTTTGCGGTAGTAGAAAAGAGACCAGAATACCCACACAGGCAAAGGCGAAAACGGTCGCCATAATTTTCGTCCTGGCGCGCCATAAGATTTCGATAAGATTAACTAAATCGATTTCATTAGCATTTACCGCTGGCTGAGGATATGCAGTAAAATCCGAAACGTTATCTTGCTTAATATTTAATGATGACATGTGTGTGACCTGAGATCCGTACCCAAAGAAGAACATTTCCGAAAGAGAAGTCTACCAGTTAGTAAGAATTATCCGAAACACTCTTTGTGCTCGAAGCCCTACCAAAAATTATATTCGGAATTTATTCACCCTTTTAATCGCCCTCATCACACCAAAAAAGATCAACCCCATAACATAATTATTACATCATGGGGTTATTTGATCGTCGCGATAGTAAGATTCGCTTTGTTACACCGATTTATTGATCAGGGTGTTTATTATTGGCCCTATCGCCTCAAACGAGCTGGGAGAGATAATATCGACATGCGCGCAGTCCTGACGATATACATCCAGACTGGATATCCACGGTGACCAACTGCGTTCAGGACTGACCCCCGGCACTAAGGTGCGCTCAGCGACGAACAGCGTGGCGTGACCAGCAAACGGCACGCTGTGTGCCGTGGTGAGCAGGCGAACCGCATCGGCGTAGTTGCCTTCGATAGCATTAAATAAGGCCTCTGACGCATTCCCCTGCTGCGCTGCCAGAAACGCTTCACGTTCACGCTCGATCTCGGCCAGTACCGCGGGATCCAACCCATTGGCCTCCTTTTCCTGCCAGTTTTGCGTTTCCGGCGGCCAGGTATCCAGAAGCCCCAGGAATGCAACTGTCTCTCCTCTGGCATGTAAGCGTGCGGCGATTCCCTGCGCCAACGTCCCCCCCAGCGAGTAGCCTAATAAATAATAGGGACCATGAGGCTGCTGGCTGAGCAGCGTTGCCAGGTGATGTTCGCATACCGCATCAAGGTTTTCCGCCGTCTGCATAGGGCCATCCGGTCGCGGCGACTGAATGCCAATAATCGACCACTGCGGACTGAGGTAACGCGACAGCACGCTAAACTGCCAGGCGAAACCCGACGCCGGATGGAAGCAAAACAGCGTTGGGCCATGACTTTCACGCAGCGGCAGCAGCGTCTCGAATCCCAGACGCTGCGACTGTTCATCATCATTGCTCTCCAGCAGTGCACTCAGTTGTTCAACAGTAGAAGCCACCATTATCTGCCCAGGCGTTACCTGACGCTCAAAAATCCGGCTCAACTGCGCTGCCAGCTTCATCGCCAGCAGCGAATGTCCGCCAAGCGCAAAGAAGTCAGCCTCTACGTCATTAACCTCGCAATCCAGCAAAGCCGCAAAAGACTGCGCGATGGCGGTTTCAGTCCCTGCTCGCGGCGCACGTCCTGACGTACGCGACGTCAACTGCGGCATCGGCAGCGCTTTACGATCCAGTTTACCGTTTGCACTCAGCGGCAGCTCCGCCAGTTGCAACAATACCGTCGGCACCATATGCGCAGGCAGTTTTTCACGCAGAGTTTCCCGCAATGCAGACGTATCCAGCGGTAACCCCGATTGCGACACCAGATACCCCACCAACTGTCGCGCATCGCCGCCTGTCGCCGCCGCCTGGTTGAATACGCAGGCGTGGGCTACGGCATGTTCGACATCTGGCAGTTGCTGCATCACCCGATCAATCTCACCGAGCTCAATGCGCTGTCCGCGAATTTTAAGCTGGTCATCGCTGCGCCCGAGGTATTCCACTGCGCCATTCTCCAGCCAGCGCGCCACATCCCCGGTACGGTACATGCGTTCACCAGGGTTAAATGGATCGGCGATAAAGCGGCTCGCGGTTAGATCCGCTCGCCCCAGGTATCCTTGCGCCAGTTGGATCCCCGTCAGATAGAGATCACCTGCCACGCCAAAGGGCACCGGGCGCATCATGGCGTCCAGGATCCGTAAACCGGTATTCCATACCGGATAGCCAATCGGCACGCTATTGCCCGTTACGGCAGCGAGATCGTCCCCCCAGGCCGGATACCAGCTCACATCGACTGCCGCTTCCGTTGGCCCGTATAAATTGTGCAGTGGCGCATGAGTCAACTGTTCCCATTCGCGGCATAAATCTGCAGGTAAGGCTTCGCCGCTGCAGAATACCCGTTTCAGCGAGGCACAGCTCTCCCGCGCGGTTTCCGGCGTCAGTGAAGCAACAAAAGCGGCCAGCATAGAGGGAACAAAGTGCGTGGTCGTCACCCCTGACTGCGCAAAGAACTGCTGCATCGCCAGCGGATCGCGGTGCGCTTCAGGTTCTGCCATGACCAGTTTTGCCCCGGCAATAAACGGCCAGAAAAACTCCCATACCGAGACGTCAAAACTGCACGGCGTTTTTTGCGCCACCACATCATCCGCGGTCAGTGGATAGTGATTTTGCATCCACAGCAAACGGTTAACGATGGCTGTTTGCCCAACCATCACCCCTTTTGGTCTGCCGGTAGAACCGGAAGTAAAAATAATATAGGCCGTATGATTAGGTTGAGATAGCGCCAGCGGTGCAGCATCCTCTTCTGGCAGCGGCGCGTTGTAGCACAGACTTTCCAGCTCCGGAATATCGCTAAAGCGCGCCAGTTGCTCTTCGGTCGCGATCAACAATTTTGGCTTCGCGTCTTCGAGCATCATCCGCAGGCGATCGTCCGGGTATCCGGTATCCAATGGCAGCCAGGCGGCTCCCGCCTCAACAATACCGTGCAGCGCCAGCGTGAGGAACACGGAACGCGGTAATGCCACGGCAACGCTGTCACCAGTCTGTACGCCACGTTCGCGCAGGCGGCGCGCCAGCGCCACAACCTGTTGGCGCATTTCACGATAGCTAAACTGATAGCGGGCATCAGCCAGCGCCGGGGCATCCGGCGTTTTATCGGCCTGCTGTGCCACCAGCGCACTCAGCGTGGTGGACGGGATCGCCACGGTCGTGTCGTTAATCTTCGCCAGCCGCTCATGCTCTGTCGGCAACAGCATCCCGGCATCGCCGCAGCATAGCGACGGATTGTCGGCAAACTGCGCGATAAGCGCGGTTAAACGTGATGCATGTTGCGCCAGCGTCGTGGCATCGTAGCGCTGTTTATTGGCCAGGATTTCAATACTCAGCCCGCCGTTTTCATCCGGGAACAGCGCCAGCTCCAGATCGTTCACCGGACCTGTCGCCAACGTATGGGTTTGCGCCTGAACGCCGGGAATATTCAGCTGATAGTCGAATATTTTCACGTTCAGTACCGGGCCAAACAGGGGTTCGGCACCGGCTGCGCGCCCGCTGTCGCGAACAATTTGCTCAGCATCATATCGCTGATGTCGGCGCATTTTCTTCAACTGTGCGGCCAGTCGTTGGGCAAGTGCAGGCAAGCTTTCAGCCGCATTCAACTGCACGCCAAATGGCAGGACGTTTAAAACCGGTCCGGTGGACGTGAGCGCCGCCGACCCCATACGCCGCATAAAGATAAACCCGGCGGCATATTCCATTCGGCTGCATAAACGTCCGAGCCACAGCGCCACCAGCGCAAGGGCCAGATCCGCACGCTGAACGTCTGGCATACGTGCCGCAAGCCGGCGAAACTCCCCTTCAGGCGCGGTTAACTTCAGACGAATAATATCCGCGCTGGCCGACCGCCCTGGCAGGGGTTTGTTAGACAGCGAAGCCGGAGGTGGGAGTTGCTTTCGCTGCTCGGTCCAGAAGGCGCCGTCGCGTTGCCAGGCATCGCTTTGCCGATACTGTTGATACTCTTCCACCACCTCAGAAAATGGCGTAAAAGGTGATTCCGGCGTGGGCTCGCCATGCAGCCATGCGCGGTAAATTGCGGCTATCTGGCGGGTAATGGCCGGGAAACTGAAGCCATCAACCAGCAGATGATGGTAACGCTGATACCAATACCAACGCTTTTCTCCCACCTGAATGAGCAGGTGAAAAACCAGCGGCTTAGTGCCATCAGCACGGATGTCCTGCTGCAGGTCTGCCTGCATCAAGGCGCGCGCTGCCGCATGCGGATCGGATTTTTCGCGCAGATCGATAATTTCTGGTGGCGCAAAGGCAAGCGCAGAGTCTACCCATTGCCAGACCTCGCCGTTATCTTCGCTAAACCGCATCCTTAGAGTATCGGCCTGCTGCAGACCCGCCACTACCGCTTTCGCCAGCAACGGTGCGTCCAGTTCGCCGGTTAATTCTACGTAGTGCGCCACGCTCCACGCTGAGGGCAATGTGGAGAGTTTTTCCGCCATCCAGATCCCCGGCTGAGCCGCAACTAACGGTAAACGTTGAGTCATGGAGCCTCCTGCACATCGACGTAGTTCGCTGGCGTCAGCGTGGTCCAGTTTGCATCCAGCCATTGCTGGCAGGCTTCCTGTGATTGGGGTGCGCACGCGACCGTCCAGCCAGCAGGAAGTGAGCATTGCTGCGGCCAAAGGCTAAACTGACGTTGGGGATTTTGCAGAATGTAAAACTGGCCCTGCGGATTATCGAAGGGGTTACTGAATTCCATACTCAACTCCTGTCGTGGAACATCGTCCGGTTAAATCGTGTCGGTAAGCGGTTGCCAGAGCGTGATCAGCCCTTGCATCAGTCCGCCGCGCCAGCAAAGCGCATCGTGTCCACCATCAACCTGACGCCAGAAAATAGACTGTGGTACAGAGGGTAACTGGGCATATAGCATCTGATTGGCGCGATAAATAATGGGTTCGCGGATCCCGGCTTCCAGGACAATACGCAGCCCCTGGGCGCTTATCTTTCCGCTCTTCAGTTGCTCAATGATCGCCCCATCCTGATGACCACCACGATGCGGCCACCAATAAGAGCCCGACTGGCTGAGCACACAGCCAAAGCGCGCGGGCCAGTTCAGCCCGGCATACAGCGATGACAGCCCGCCAAAACTTTGCCCGGCGACGACGGTACGCTGCGGGTCGTCACTGAACGCGGTCGTGGTCTTCACCAGCGGCAATAACTCCTGCTGTACCGCCAACCAAAAATCCGCATTACACGGCAATTCGCGGCTGCGGTGAGCCGTGTCGATGGTATCAATCAGGAGATAAACGGCGGGCGGGAGGTGTCCGCGATGGGTGAGTGAAGTCAGCGCAGGCCAGACCGGCATACTTTGTGCCCAAAACTGTCCGTCCAGCAGGATAGCCAGCGGACGCGCTTCCGGCTGGGCTTCACCAGTGGTAAACACCCACACGCGGCGCGTATTGCCGAGCCTGGCGCTACGCCATTGCAGGCAAACTGCGGGCGAGTCGGGGTTTTCAGGTCGATCCCATCCCGGTTGTACGGGTGCATCAGGCATTTCCAGCGCAGACACCGCATGGCCACGACCGCCCTGCCAGCTCTGCGGATTGAGGGGATCGGCAATAGCCTGCGGCAACAATTGCCGCCAGCCTTCACGCAGCACGGTTCGGTCAGGCGCTTCGCCCGGCGTCTGCGCGGCAAAAATATCATTTCGTTCTGTTGGGATAAAACAGTAACTGCCGCGCCAGTTGGCGCTAAGGGAAACACTCCAGCACCAAACATTTGTTCCGTCAATGCGTTGCATCGACTGCGGGGTGGCATTTTGATGGTGGTCGGTGACGCCGGTGATATAGACCCATACGCGATGAATGGCTGACTCTTTTTCCGTTCCCTGCGGGTCGCGCCACCAGAAGGTTACCCGATAATTTCCGTTGTCTTCACGCTCCCACTCCGGGCCTTTTTTTGACTGCCACCACGCCTCGCTTCCCATCTTTAACGTCGTCACCGCCATAACCCCATGTTTATTGTCAAATTTTATGATCTAGCGTGAAATATATTGATAATATTATTGATAACTATTTGCATTTGCAATAGCGTATTGTCGCGCTGTGGGAAGCGCGCACAGTTTTTCACCACTTATAAACCGGCCTGGCGCTGCGTACTTTTTCTGGAATGGAGGGTTTACGCGGATGCGGGCGACATCAGACCAAATGCCGCACCACGGCACATTGGTACTCGTGGCTAAAAGAACAGCAGGACATACAATGAACAACAAGATTCATTCACTGGCCTTATTGGTCAATTTAGGGATTTACGGGGTAGCCCTGCCAGCAATGGCAGAAGATCAAACCGATAGCGCCGCTGTCTCTCATGAAGACACCATCGTGGTTACCGCCGCCCAGCAGAACCTGCAGGCACCAGGCGTTTCAACCATTACCGCTGATGAAATTCGTAAGAATCCTCCCGCTCGCGATGTGTCGGAAATCATCCGTACCATGCCAGGCGTCAACCTGACCGGTAACTCAACTAGCGGTCAACGCGGTAACAACCGCCAGATCGATATTCGCGGCATGGGGCCGGAAAACACCCTGATTCTGATCGACGGCAAACCGGTAACCAGCCGTAACTCTGTGCGTCAGGGCTGGCGCGGCGAGCGTGATACCCGCGGCGATACCGCCTGGGTGCCACCAGAAATGATCGAACGTATTGAAGTGCTGCGCGGTCCTGCCGCGGCACGCTATGGCAACGGTGCGGCTGGCGGCGTGGTGAATATCATCACCAAAAAAGGCAGCAACGAATGGCACGGCTCCTGGGATACCTATTTCAACGCCCCGGAACATAAAGACGAAGGTTCAACCAAACGCACCAACTTTAGCCTGAACGGTCCGCTGGGCGGGGATTTCAGCTTCCGTTTGTACGGTAATCTCGATAAAACCCAGGCCGACGCCTGGGATATCAACCAGGGTCATCAGTCAGAACGTACCGGCACGTATTCAAATACTTTACCGGCCGGTCGTGAAGGGGTGATCAACAAAGACATTAACGGCGTGGTTCGCTGGGATTTCGCCCCGCTCCAGTCACTGGAACTGGAAGCTGGCTATAGCCGTCAGGGCAACCTGTATGCGGGCGACACTCAAAACACCAACACCAACCAACTGGTGAAAGATAACTACGGGAAAGAGACCAACCGTCTTTACCGCCAGAACTACTCTCTGACCTGGAACGGCGGCTGGGATAACGGCGTCACTACCAGTAACTGGGTGCAGTATGAACATACGCGTAACTCCCGTACGCCGGAGGGCCTGGCGGGGGGTACCGAAGGGATTTTCGACCCGAATGCGTCACAAAAATACCTCGACGCCGACCTGAGTGACGTCATGCTGCACAGTGAAATCAGCATTCCGTTAGATCTGCTGGTTAACCAAAATCTGACGCTCGGTACCGAATGGAATCAGCAGCGCATGAAGGACATGTTGTCCAATTCGCAGACCTTTATGGGCGGTGATATTCCAGGGTCCAGCAGCACCAACCGCAGCCCGTACTCAGACGCAGAGATTTTCTCTCTGTTTGCTGAAAACAACATGGAACTGACCGACAGCACCATGCTGACGCCAGGTTTGCGTTTCGATCATCACAGCATTGTGGGCGATAACTGGAGTCCGTCCCTGAACCTGTCCCAAGGTCTGGGCGATGATTTCACCCTGAAGATGGGGATTGCGCGCGCCTATAAAGCGCCAAGCCTGTATCAGCTCAACCCGAACTACATTCTGTACAGTAAAGGTCAGGGTTGCTACGCCACCGGCTCCGCGACCGGTATTGGTTGCTATATGATGGGCAACGATGATCTGAAGGCCGAAACCAGTATCAACAAAGAGATTGGTCTGGAGTTCAAACGCGACGGCTGGCTGGCTGGGGTAACCTGGTTCCGCAACGATTACCGTAACAAGATTGAAGCAGGTACGGTCCCGTTCGACAGAACGTCTATCACCAACAAAGGGAAAACGACTTATACCGATATCTATCAGTGGGAAAACATTCCTAAAGCGGTAGTTGAAGGTCTGGAAGGGACGTTGAACGTGCCGGTTAGCGAAACCGTTAACTGGACTAACAACATCACCTACATGCTGCAAAGTAAGAATAAAGAGACCGGCGAGCGTCTGTCGATTATTCCTGAATACACGCTGAACTCGACCCTGAGCTGGCAGGCACGCGAAGATTTATCGCTGCAGTCAACCTTCACCTGGTACGGCAAACAGCAGCCGAAAAAATACGATTACCAGGGTAAACCCGTTACCGGTAGTTCGGCCAGTGAAGTCAGCCCATACAGCATCGTCGGCCTGAGTGCGACCTGGGATGTGACGAAAAACGTCAGCCTGACCGGCGGCGTGGATAACGTCTTTGACAAACGTTTATGGCGTGAAGGGAATGCCCAGACCACGGGCGATATCGTGACCGGGAACTATATGGCGGGCGCAGGCGCGCACACCTATAACGAACCGGGCCGGACGTGGTTCATGAGCGTTAACACACACTTCTGATAATGTTTTTCCCTCTCCTCGCTGCGGGGAGAGGGAAAGCGTAAGAAATCATGCACACAACGCACATCCCGCTCCCTTTCGCAGATCATACGCTGCACATTGTCGAATTTGATCCCGACACTTTCCATGAGCACGACCTGCTCTGGCTCCCCCACCACACTCAGCTCCACTCCAGTGGGCGTAAGCGTAAAGCTGAGCACTTAGCGGGGCGTATTGCCGCAGTACACGCACTGCGTGAATTTGGCCACAAAACCGTGCCCGGCATCGGTGTGCAACGCCAACCATTGTGGCCGCAGGATCTGTTTGGCAGCATCAGCCATAGCGCAACAACGGCGCTGGCGGTCGTATCAACGCATCCCATTGGGCTGGATATAGAAGCTATTTTTACACCACAAACCGCAGTTGAGCTGGCTGATGGCATTATTGATAACCACGAACATCAGATTTTACAGCATGCCTGCCTGCCCTTTCCGCTCGCCTTAACCCTGGTATTCAGCGCAAAGGAGAGCCTGTATAAGGCGTTTTCCAATCAGGCATCGGGGCTACCAGGTTTCACCAGCGCAAAAATCACCGCACTCACGACTCAGCAATTAACATTACAAATCATGTCGTCATTTTCGGCAAACCTCGGCAATCAAGAAGTTAACGTTCATTGGTTTCAGCGTGATAAAAATATCGTGACGCTATTTCCATCCTCACCATCAGGATCGTGATCCTTTTCTCTTTTTAAGAAATTAGCTGCGCAAATCGTAGACAGTTCGATTATCTCGACTTATCGTTAACTTGAATAATAAATCATATTTGAATAAATATTCAAAGTGGAGAAAGAGATGAACAAGACCTTGATTAAATCCGTATTACTGGCCTCGATCCTTACCACATCGGGTTCGCTGTATGCTGCCGACAACGGACTGATTGCGATTATTACCCCTTCTCACGATAACCCGTTTTTTAAAGCCGAAGCCGACGGTGCAGTCGCCAAAGCAAAAGAGCTTGGATACGCCACGCTGGTTGCCTCTCATGATGATGACGTCAATAAACAAAACCAACTGATTGAGACTGCTATTGCTCGTAAAGCGAAAGCGATCATTCTCGATAATGCGGGTGCAGATGCCACCGTAGGGCCGCTGGAAAAAGCCAAAGCAGCGGGTGTAGCTGCTTTTCTGATCGATCGCGAAATCAATAAAACCGGCATCGCGGTGGCGCAAATCGTGTCGAATAACTATCAAGGCGCACAGCTCGGCGCAGAGAAGTTCGCCAGGTTACTGGACGGAAAAGGGAAGTACGTTGAACTGCTGGGACGTCAATCCGACACCAACGCCCATGTACGCTCGCAGGGGTATCACGATGTACTCGATGACTATCCGGACATGAAAATGGTAGCCCAGCAGACGGCAAACTGGAGCCAAACCGAAGCCTTTACCCGAATGGAAGCCATTCTACAAACCAACCCAGATATCGTAGGTGTGATCTCAGGTAACGACACTATGGCGCTGGGTGCAGAAGCCGCATTAAAAGCGGCGGGGAAAAATAATGTCATCGTGGTCGGTTTTGATGGCAGCGACTACACCCGCGATTCAATCATTAATAAAAGCAATATTAAAGCGACAGTACTGCAGCCCGGCTGGCAGCAGGCGCAAATGGCTGTTGAGCAGGCGGATTACTATCTGAAAAACGGCAAAGCCCAGAAAGAAGAAAAACAGCTCATGGATTGCGTGCTGATTGACGAAACCAATGCCAGCAAGCTGAACAAGTTCAACCTGAGCCACTAAGCGGAGGCACTATGTCGTTAACACAATGGGGTGCCGCGCTGGTTGGATGCGCCACCCTGTTGCTGACGGCCTGTACGGTAGTTGACCTCGACGAAAACGGCAAACCAATTATCCCGGCCGATCCTCAGGCCAAAGCCAGTTTCGACAACCAGACTCCCGATCAGATCGCGCAACAAACCTGGCAATCCCGCGTCCTGGAAGCGGCACAGCAACATGTTCTGGATGCTTCAGCGCTGACCACTCGCCTGAAGGCCCCCTCACCCGCTCCTGAAAGCGTGTTTGTACGCCTGACTAGCCAGATTGATAGCGTCGACACCACCAATGGGCGAGAGCACACCATCGTGGTGAGGGTCAATGATATGCCCGTCACGATTCAGATTGGCCCGGTAATGCGTGGCAATGCTATTCGCGATGCCAGTGGTTTCAAGTTTGAAGATTTTACTAACCAGGTTCAGTTTGCCCAACTGTCACGGGCTTATAACCGTGAAGCGGCGAAACAGTTACCCGCCGTTGACACTAGCTGGCAAGGGAAAACTGCCACGGTGCTGTTCGCCGTGACGTTGAATGCTGGAAAAGCGGAAAACGCAGCAGCACTGACGCTGGAACAGGAGGCTCACTAATGCGCAATACCTCAGCTGATGACATCATCCTGCGCACGCATGCCATTTCAATGCTGTTTCCCGGCACAATTGCGCTGGACAGCGTCGATTATCAGGTCTGGCGTGGCAAGGTGAATGTGATTATTGGTGAGAATGGTGCGGGGAAATCGACGTTGATGAAGATCCTCGCTGGCGTTCAGCAACCCAGTAGCGGTGAGATGTTGCTCAATGGAAATCCCGTGCGCTTTGCCAGCACCCGGGATGCTGCGGCACATGGAATTGGTATGGTGCATCAGGAGTTAAACCTGTTTGAGAACCTCTCCGTCGCGGAAAACATTTTCCTCGGTCGGGAGATTCAAAAAGGCATGGCTCCCATTAATGAGGCCGAGCAAGAGAAACGCACCGCGGAATTATTAACCCGGCTCGATCAGCCGATATCACCGCGCGACCTGGTTGGCAATCTCAAAGTAGGGCAGCAACAGCTGGTCGAAATCGCCAAAGCACTGGCTGAAGATGCAGATATCCTGATTCTTGATGAACCCACCTCAGCGCTCAGTAAAACTGAAGTCGAGATTCTGTTTCGCGTGATCCGTGAACTTACTCGCCAGGGCGTATCGATAATCTATATCTCCCATCGCCTCGAAGAATTGATGGCAATTGGCGATGTGATCACTATTTTACGCGATGGTAAATTTCAAGCCGAAGCCAAGGTTAGCGACATCGATGTCCCGTGGATTGTGCGCGAGATGTTGGGCAGTGATCCGGTAAGCAACTTTCTCGAACCCGGCCGCACGTTTGGAGCTCCGGTTCTGGAAGCTGAACATATCACCTGCGTGAATACCGCTGGCAGCGCAGTCGTCAATGACGTCACCTTTAACGTTCACGCCGGTGAAATTGTCGGTATCTATGGACTTATGGGGGCTGGGCGAACCGAATTGTTCGAGTGCTTGTTAGGTACTGAGCGCAACTACCTCGGAAAACTGTGGCTCGACAGCAAACCGGTCCCGCAGCGCTTAACCACCGCCGATCGCATCCGTATGGGAATGAGTCTGGTGCCGGAGGATCGCAAGCGCACAGGGATTTTCCCCATTTCATCCGTCGCCACCAATCTGACTATTGCCAGCCTTTGGCGGCGTCTGCAACGTGGCTTTGCCATTGCCCGCAAAGATGAAGAGGCCGTGGTCGCCAGCACAATTGGCAATCTGTCGATAAAAGTCTCCTCGCCAGAGGTTGAAATTCAGGCGCTGAGCGGGGGGAACCAGCAAAAAGTGGTGATTGGTCGCTCTCTGCTCACCAATCCCAAAATTCTATTTCTTGACGAACCCACACGCGGCATCGATGTCGGGGCGAAAGCCGATGTGTTCCGCATGATGGTCCAGCTTTCCCAGCAAGGTATTGCTGTGGTCTTTTCCACCTCAGATTTAAAAGAAATTATGGCGGTTTCTGACCGCATTCTGGTGATGTCCGGCGGCAAGCTAACTGCCGATATCGCCCGCGATCGTGCCGAAGAATCGGCGCTGGTAACCGCAAGTGCTCAGGGGTTCTGATATGAAAACACTACAATCTGCCGCCATCGCGCCTCGCTCCACAGTCGCCTTCTCTCGGGAAAATATCCTGCTACTAATCCTAAAACTGCGCACTTTTATTGCACTGTTTTTAATCGTCGGGTTCTTTGCCTTCACCGTACCGGGATTTCTCTCTGGCGGCAGCATGGTCATTATGATCAAGCATATCGCCATTAACGCCTTTCTGGCGCTGGGGATCACGTTTGTCATTATTACCGCCGGGATTGATCTCTCAATTGGCGCTACGCTTGGGCTGTGCGGCATGGTCGCGGGATGGCTAATCACTAAAGGCATTGTATTGCCAATGTTCGGCATCGCAATTTTCCCCAGCGTCTGGGTGATTGTGCCTGTCGTCTTGTTGATTGGTGGGCTGATTGGCGCGGCGAATGGTTGGATCATCACCCACTATAACGTCGCACCGTTTATTTGTACGCTCGGAACCATGTACGTTTTGCGCGGGGCGGCGATGCTGACCTCCGATGGGCAAACCTTTCCCGGGCTTTCCGGCAATCCGCAGCTCGGCAATACCGGTTTTGATGAGATTGGTGCCGGTACACTGTTTGGGATTCCGTGGGCCATCTGGATGATGATTGTGCTGGCACTGGTCATTGCTTACGTCGCTCGTCGTCTACCTTTTGGTCGCCACGTTTACGCCATCGGGGATAACGAACGCGCTGCTGAGCTGTCAGGGGTAAAAGTAAAACAGGTGAAAATCTGGGTGTATACCCTATCCGGACTGTGTGCCGCGATTGCTGGAATTGTGGTCTCGGCACAGCTTTCCGCCAGCCATCCGGCCAACGGTACGGCATTTGAGATGAACGCCATTGCCGCAGTGGTTCTCGGCGGTACGTCACTGGCCGGTGGACGGGGCACGATTTTAGGCACGCTGATTGGCGCTTTCGTTATCGGTTTTCTGGCCGATGGTCTGGTGATGATGGGCGTCAGCGAGTTCTGGCAAATGGTGATTAAAGGTATCGTGATTATCGTCGCGGTCATCATCGACCAGATGCAAAACCGGATGCAGCAAAAAGCCGCGGTGGTAGCACAAAAGGCGGCGATGGAAAGCCAGTAATCCCCTCTGAAAAGTGTGATATGCACAACCAGACAGCTCCAGGGGCCTCCTGGGGCTGTCAATTGTTTAACTCACCGTGACATCACCCTTTCACCAGACTGCGGGCTGTCGGGTAGTCGGTGATCAATACGTCAATATAATTCCCCTGCAATGCCCCGCGTATCGCATTCTGTTTTTCCACACCACCAGCCAAAGCAATCACGTGGTTACACTCCCGGATCTGCGAAAGCTCCATTCCGATGACCGGGTCTTCCTCATGGCTGAGTACCGGGTTACCTGCTGCATCGTAATAATGCAGACAGATATCGCCTACTGCGCCGCGCTCGGCGAGCAGTCGCAACATTTCTTCGTTGTAGTAGTTGCCTGAGTTTTTCAGCAATTGAGAAGGCTCCAGTTCGCCAATACCGACAATTGCCACATCCACTTCAGCAAACTTTTCAACCACCGCGGCAACGTCAGGGCTGTTAACCAACCGTGTACGCTCTTCAACCGAATGCTCAATACTTTGTGAAGGCAGCAGCCAGGCCGGACAGCCAAGGTGCGCTGCCAACTGTTGCGTAAGAATCGTGGCTTGCACGTTACCATTCGGCCCTACGCCGCCCAGCAGTTGGATCACCCCTGCCGCACGGATATTTTGCGGGTGCATCTCATCGACCATACAGCGAATGGTGCTACTCCAGGAGGAAATTCCAACAAGGTCCTCGGCTCGCAAGCGGGTTTCAACGTAATGCGCCGCCGCACTGCCAATAGCATGCTTAATTTGCGTATTGCTGGGGTTGTCACCGACATCCACGACAATCGCCTGACGAATACCAAACTGCTCTTCAATGGCTTTTTCCAGCGCCACAAAGATATTGGTCGGCTGTACGACGGTGATTTTCACCAGCCCTTCTTTCTGACAACGCGTTAAAGCACGGGAGACAAAGGACTGCGACAAATGCAGCAGCGTGGCGATTTCAGACTGTTTTTTATTTTCGGCGTAGTAAAGCGTGGCAATCTTAACCAGCAACCGCTGTTCATCCTGCTTTGACATGGCATTCCCCCTGATAAACTGCCTGTTATTTTTATTCATACCTGAATAGATAACAAGTCATCAGTACCTTTCCAGTTATCACGTTAGTGTGATCCTTTTCTCTTTTCTCCAAAATTTGGTGGCACAAGCCGTAGACAAACCGCCAGACAAGGCATATCTTTAATCGTGAATAATAAATCAGTAGTGAATATTTATTCTAACCAATAACGACTGACTGTTTTATCTGCAGATTACGTAGTGGGTAGAGAGACAGTTGCACTACTGCACTCACATGGAATATTTATTCATTCAAGATTAAACATTCAAGAGGTATCTTATGAATCCGTTTTCGCTCTCAGTACCAGAGCTAGAAAAGAAAGCACGTGCCGTGCGTCGCCGCATTATCGTGTTGAATGCTGAAAGCCCGGCTGGCGGGCACACTGGCGCAGACCTGTCGCAGGTTGAACTGCTGACAGCACTCTATTTTCGCATCCTGAATTGCTCCCCGGAGATTAAAGAGAGCGACGAGCGCGATATCTACATCCAGTCAAAAGGTCACGCTGTGGGCGGTTACTACTGTGTCTTGGCAGAAGCCGGTTTTATTCCTGTGGACTGGCTGGCGACCTATCAACACGCTGATTCGCATCTGCCGGGGCATCCGGTAAAACATAAAACGCCAGGAATTGAATTGAATACCGGAGCTCTTGGTCACGGTCTGCCGGTTGCAGTAGGGATTGCGCTGGCGGCTAAACGCAGCAACAGCAAACGCCGGGTGTTTGTCGTCACCGGTGATGGTGAACTGGCCGAAGGCAGCAATTGGGAAGCAGCACTAGTCGCTGCCCACTATAAACTGGATAACCTGATTATCATCAACGACAAAAATAACCTCCAGCTTGCCGGATCAACCAAAGAGATCATGAACACCGATCCGCTGGATGAAAAATGGCGAGCCTTCGGTATGCAAGTCACAGAGTGTCGCGGGAACGATATGAGCGATGTGGTGCGCACGCTGGAAGGATTAACCCCTGAAGGCAAGCCATATGTCGTCATTGCACACACCACCAAAGGAGCTGGGATCTCTTTTATCCAGGGCCGCCCGGAATGGCACCACCGCGTGCCAAAAGGAGAAGAAGTTGAACTGGCGCTGGAGGAACTGAAAGATGCGTAATAGCGAACACCTCGCCACCGTCATGGTGAACACGTTAATTGCCGCGGTCAAACGTGGAATGGATGTTGTGCCGGTGGTGGCTGACTCAACATCAACAGCAAAAATCGCCCCATTTATGAAGGAATTTCCCGGTCGTCTGGTCAACGTGGGTATTGCCGAACAGACGTTGGTCGGTGCTGCTGCCGGACTGGCGCTGGGCGGTAAAATCGCCGTCACCTGTAACGCTGCGCCCTTCTTGATTTCACGGGCCAATGAGCAAATTAAAGTCGACATTTGCTACAACAATACCAACGTGAAGTTGATTGGCCTGAACGCAGGGGCCAGCTACGGACCGCTCGCCAGTACGCACCACAGCATTGATGATATTTCCGTGCTACGCGGTTTTGGCAATATTGAGATTTACGCCCCGTCCTGTCCGGTGGAATGCCGACAGATTCTCGACTACGCCTTAAGCCACATAGGTCCGGTTTATATTCGCCTGGATGGCAAAGCCTTACCCGAATTACACGACGAAAACTACCAGTTCGCGCCGGGTAATATCGATATTTTGCGCAAAGGAAAAGATGTCGCACTGGTGGCAATGGGCTCAACTGTGCATGAAATTGTCGAGGCTGCCACAGTGCTGAAACAGGCGGGTATTGACGCCAGCGTAATCAGTGTACCGTCAATTCGTCCCTGCAATACCCAACAGTTACTGGCAGCCTTAACCCACTGCAAGGCAGTGGTTAGCGTGGAAGAACATAACATTAATGGCGGCGTGGGAAGTCTGGTGGCTGAAGTGCTGGCAGAAGCTGGCTGTGCTATTCCACTGCGTAGATTGGGGATTGCCGATGGCCAATATGCAATCGCAGCCGATCGTGCAGCAACGCGCGCACGCCATGAAATTGACGCGGCGGGTGTCGTGAAAAACGCCACCGCACTGTTGCTGGCAACACGATAAAACAATAACAACAACAGAACACTTACTGGAGAAAGCGATGTCACGAATTCCTCATCAGTTGACCATGGCGGTGATTATTGGCAATCGGGGATTTTTCCCGAGCTATCTGGTTGCTGAAGCCCGCGAACAAGCCAGCGTGCTCTTTGAGCGGCTGGGCATTAACACCATAATGCTCAACGAAACGCAGACAGAACTCGGCGGTGTTGAAACCCGTCAGGATGCGAAAGTTTGTGCTGAACTTTTCCGCGCTCACCGCGACAAGATTCACGGTGTGGTGGTACTACTGCCGAACTTTGGCGATGAAAAAGCGATAGCGGAAACGCTGCGACTTTCCGGTTTAGATGTCCCGGTTCTGATCCAGGCGCAGGAAGACAACCTGGATAAAATGGGGCTTGCCACTCGCCGTGACAGCTTCTGCGGCAAGATCTCCCTGTGCAATAACATGCGCCAGTACGGTATACCGTTTACGCTAACCACCCAGCATGTCTGCGACCTGTCAGGCGAGGTGTTTGCACAAGACCTGAAACGTTTCGAACAAATCTGTCGCGTGGTCGCCAGCATGCGCGGAGTTCGCGTCGGCGCTATCGGCGCACGTCCAGCCGGGTTTAATACCGTCCGTTACAGCGAAAAATTGCTCGAAAGACTGGGTATTGCCGTCGAAACACTGGATCTGTCTGAAGTATTTACCCGCATCAAACGACTGCGCGACGACGATATCCGGGTGGATGAAAAACGCCGCCTGTTGATGGATAACGCCGACGCCAGCGCCATTCCAGCCGACAAACTGGTCACCATGGCAAAACTGTTTGTCGTTATCAGCGAATGGGTCATCGCTAATGATATTGATACGACTGCCATCCAGTGCTGGACATCGCTGCAGGAAAATTTAGGCATCAACGTGTGCTCAATCATGAGCGTGATGTCCGGGCAGTTAATGCCCAGTGCCTGCGAAGTGGATGTGATGGGCGCGTTGTCAATGTACGCCCTCGCCAGCAGCAACTTAAGTCCAGCATCCATTGCCGACTGGAACAATAATTTCGGCGATGATCGTGATAAATGCGTTCTTTTTCACTGCGGTAATTTCGCATCAGCCAGTCTGGACAGCCCGAAGATGGGGACGGCGGATATCATCGGTACCACCGTCGGTAAAGAGAACACCTGCGGTGCAGTTCATGGTCGTATGAAAAGCGGTGCCTTGACCTACTTCCGCCTGAGTACCGACGATTTAACCGGCGAAATCAAAGCCTACGTCGGCGAAGGGCTATCGGTTGACGATCCGCTGGACACTGTCGGCTGCCGAGCGGTAATCCAGGTGCCTCATCTGGAGAACCTACTGGCCTGGATTTGTCGTAATGGCTTTGAGCATCACGTGGCAATGAACCATTCCGCCAGCGCAGAGGTACTGCATGAAGCTTTCACCCGCTATCTCGGGGTGGATACCTTTTTCCATCGCTAATACTCAGGGAAACCGAAGGGCTGGAGAAAACAATGTCAGCACAAAAAGACATTATTATTGCGCTTGATGAAGGCACCACCAATGCCAAAGCCGTAGCGCTGGATGGTCAGGGAAACGTGGTCGCGAAGTTCTCCCGCGCGCTGGCGATCCACACGCCCCGTGAAGGCTGGGTTGAACAGTCAGGTGATGCACTTCTGGACGCATCGCTGGATGTTGTGGCACAAGCCATTGCCTGCGTCGGCGCACAACGCGTCGCAGCGCTGGCGATCAGCAATCAACGTGAAACGGCGATAGGCTGGTATCGTGCCAACGGTCGCCCTCTCGGCCCTGCTATCACCTGGCAATGTTCGCGCACGGCCGATTTTTGCCGTGCATTACGTGAACAGGGGCACGAGGCGTACATAAAATCCATCACCGGATTACCCGTTGCCCCACTTTTTTCCGCCTCTAAAATGCGCTGGCTGCTGGAGTCAGTCCCCAACGGTATGACGCTCGCACAGCAAGGGGAAATATGTCTCGGGACCATCGATAGCTGGTTACTGTGGAACTTAACGCACGGCAAGGAATTTCGTTGCGACATCTCCAACGCTTCACGCACGCAGTTGCTCAATCTCAACAGCGGACAATGGGATAGCGAGATGTTGGATCTATTCGGTATTCCGCAGCAGGCGTTACCCGAAGTTTGCCCTTCCAGCCACCATTTTGGCGTAACAAAAGGTCTGGAGAGGATACCTGATGGAATCCCTATTCTGGCGATGATTGGCGACTCTCATGCTGCGCTTTTTGCCCATGGGCTGGGTATGGAAGGCTGCGTCAAAGCGACCTATGGCACCGGATCTTCCGTTATGGCTCCCGTATTCTCGGCGCAGTCCGAGGTGAGCGCGCTGGCAACGACCATTGCCTGGCATGACGCTGACACCCTGGTCTACGGGCTGGAAGGTAATATTCCGCATACGGGAGATGCCGTCGCATGGATGGCCGATAGCACAGGTCTTAGCGAATTACCGGAAGAGCAACTGCTTCATGAGCTCAATACGCTGCCCGCCACGGTTGACTCCACGCTGGGCGTCTATTTTGTTCCGGCCCTTACCGGGCTGGGCGCGCCCTGGTGGGATGAAGATGCCCGGGGGTTGATTCACGGTCTCAGCCGCGGAGTGAAACGCGCACATCTGGTACGTGCGGCACTGGAGTCGATTACCTATCAGATTGCCGATGTTGTTTTAGCGATGCGCCAGCACAACGGTTTTCGACTCAGCGCGTTAATGGTTGATGGCGGGCCAACAAAAAATGACTGGCTAATGCAGTATCAAGCCGATTTATTGGGCTGTCCGGTGATGCGCAGCGATATCCCTGAACTTTCCGCTATCGGTGCCGGATTGCTGGCACGCAAGAAGCTGCAAGGTGCATCTACCAGCCAGTTGCGAGATTATCTGCCCGATCACGTATCGTTCCAGCCAAACATGGCGCGCCATGGGAGATTGCAAAAACGCTGGCATGAATGGCAAGGAGCCGTCGAACGCACCCGTTGGCAAACCCGTTAATAAATCAACGCTAATGATAAATGCGCCCGCAGCCATAACTGACTGTGGGCGCACTGTTAATTCTTCAAAAGCGAGCTACTGTTGCTGACACGCCGCCAGCGATCGGCGTTGCTGCCCTTTTTCATCGAAGTTATCGGCAGCCAGCCAGCGCTGCAAAACAGCGTCGCACTGGGGCCATTCGCTATCAATCATCGATAACCAGTCGCTGTCGCGATTACGCCCCTTGCGCACAATCTTCTGGCGAAAACGTCCTTCGAAGATAAACCCAAGGCGCTCCGCCGCCCGACGGGAAGCCGTGTTCAGAGAGTCACATTTCCACTCCACGCGACGATAGCCCAACGCAAACGCCTGGCGCAGCAACAGCCAGATGCTTTCGGTGCCGAGTACCGTATTTTTCATGCGCGGTGACCAGGTTACATGACCAATTTCAACCGAACCATGCTCCCGTTCGATCGCCATAAAACACACCAGTCCCACCGCACGACCGGAACGCTGTTCAATGACAGCATAGGGAACCAGAGATGCATCCGTGGATTTGCCCTCTACCCAGCAAGCTGTGGCCTCAACGCTCATGGGGCGAGAACTTGCAAGCCAGGTCCAGTCGCGATCGTCTGGCGCCTGCGCGTAAGCATCAAACAGATCGGCGGCATGGCTGTCGGCATCCAGGGGAACCAGTCGACAATATTGCCCTGCAAGTTCTTCCCGCGGCAGTACGGCTGCACCATTCCAGTCAGGCACAATATCGCCGACGGTCTGTCCATAAAGATTAATTTCCGGCACGATTCAACCCCTGTTGCGAAGTAAAAAATAGTTATAACACCGGCCATTTCGCCTTCAAAGCATCGCGGGGGGATTTCTGACATCGAACAGAAAATCAGCGGCCCTTCTATATGCAGCTTGCAAGATGACGCGTCTATACTGATTAAAAATCAACGCTGAAGAGAACACTATGTCCCTACCCGATTTTCATGTTTCTGACCCTTTTACGTTAGGCATTGAACTGGAAATGCAGGTGGTCAATCCTCCGGGCTACGACCTGAGCCAGGACTCTTCCCGACTGATTGACGCCGTAAAGCCGCAGCTCACCGCCGGAGAAGTAAAGCACGATATCACTGAAAGTATGCTGGAGATGGCGACCGGGGTTTGTCGCAATATCGACCAGGCGAGTGCTGAATTATCCGCCATGCAGCAGATAATCTCGCGGGTTGCTGCCGAGCATCACCTCGCCATCTGTGGCGGCGGTACGCATCCGTTTCAAAAATGGCAACGTCAGGAAGTCTGCGATGACGAACGCTATCGGCGCAACCTGGAAAATTTTGGCTATCTTATTCAGCAGGCGACGGTATTCGGCCAACATGTGCATATCGGCTGCGCAAACGGCGATGATGCTATTTACCTCCTGCACGGCCTGTCGCGATTTGTTCCCCATTTTATTGCGCTCTCTGCCGCCTCACCTTACATGCAAACGTCCGACACGCGGTTTGCCTGCGCGCGGCTGAATATTTTCTCCGGATTTCCCGATAATGGCCCGATGCCGTGGGTGAATAACTGGCAGGAATTTGAGGGGTTATTTCGTCGACTGGCTTACACCAGCATGATTGATAGCATTAAAGATTTACACTGGGATATCCGCCCCAGCCCGCACTTTGGTACGGTAGAGGTTCGCGTCATGGACACTCCGCTAACCCTTGAACACGCAGTCAATATGGCGGGACTTATTCAGGCTACCGCCCACTGGTTGCTCACTAAACGGCCATTCAAGCACCAGGAGCGTGATTACCTGCTGTATAAATTTAACCGTTTCCAGGCCTGCCGCTTTGGCATGGCGGGAATCATCACCGACGTTAATACCGGCGATGGGCACCGCCTGTCAGATGACACGCTACGGCTACTGGAGAATGTCGCCGCTTCTGCGGACAAAGTGGGCGCGACCAGCGCGATTAAATCCTTACGTCTGCAGGTTAAAAATGGTCATGATGAAGCGCAGAGCATGCGTGATTTTGTCGCCGATGGCGGATCACTAAGCGGTCTGGTGAAAAAACATTGTGAGATTTGGGCCGGGCTGTAAGCGTGGCGTTTGCGTTGCCCACAGAGATCCCGGACAATGGCTTTTTAACTCAAGTTTAACAATGCCATGAAACACCCGCTTGAATCACTGATGACCGCCGCAGGGATCCTGCTGCTGGCTTTTTTGTCTTGCCTGCTGCTGCCCGCCCCCTCACTGGGCATTGTGCTGGCGCAAAAACTCGTCGCCACCTTTCATCTAATGGATCTCAACCAATTTTATACTTTACTGTTTTGTCTGTGGTTTTTACTGCTGGGGGTGATTGAATATTTTGTACTGCGTTTTATCTGGCGGCGCTGGTTCTCGCTGGCGGATTAGGCCCGCGAGAACCCTTTGCCGTTAATGCGTTCGGCTATGATTTTCTTTGCGATACGCGCCCGGCGGCTGGCTGAACGTACGGGTGAAAATTCGCGTAAAGGTCTGCTGCGAATCAAATCCGTATTTCAAACAGATGTCATACACTTTCTGGTCGGTATCGCGTAGATCGCGCGCCGCCAATAGCAGCTTACGCTCGCGGATGTAGCGCCCGAGGCTTTCGCCTTTGTACTGCATAAAAAGACGCTGCAGGTGCCATTTGGAATATCCCGCATGGCGTGCAATATCATCAATGCGCAATGGCTGATTCAAATTATCATCAATCCATTCAACAATCGTATCAATGACCTGAGCAGAAATCGTCATCATGCTCTCCCCTGTATTCATTGAGTCGCCTGTTGCCACCAGGCCGTAAACGGTTGGTCCGGTTCGGACAGTATTACCGGTTCACCCAGCATTGGCGTCAGTAGTCGGTAATCCTGACGACGGCTGGCAAGCGCCAGTCGTTTGTAGGGATCATCCCAGGTATGTTTCGCCAGAACGAAACGGCCGGCATGCCCTGGCAACACGGCTTTCGCATGCAGATCGGCCGCGGCCTGCGCCGTCTCTTCAGGCATCATGTGAATAAACTTCCAGTCCTGGTCATATTGACCGTTCTCCATAATCGCCAAATCAACCGAGCCAAACTGCTCACCGATGGCTTTAAAATGCGGTCCATAGCCGGAATCTCCGCTGTAATAAACGTTCTGCTCCGGCGTTTCGAACATAAAGCTCGCCCATAGCGTCTGGTTGCGCTTGATACCGCGCCCCGAAAAATGACGAGCAGGCAGCACATGAACGATCAGCGAATCCGTCACTCTGACGGACTGATTCCAGTCCCGCTCTTCGATTATCTCGCTGCGCATCCCCCAGTAACGCAGATGCGACCCTACGCCGAGCGGCGTAATCACTCGCTTAATTTTCGGCATTAACGCCTTGATAGTGGCGAGATCCAGATGGTCATAGTGATCGTGCGAGATAATGAGCAGATCGATCTCCGGCATCGTCTGCGCAGTCCACGGATAATCCCCGGCAAAGGCTTTGTTCAGGAATGAAAACGGTGCGGCATAATTGCTAAATACCGGATCAATCAGGATACGTTGACCCGCCAGCTGCAAATACCATGAGGAGTGGCCCAGCCAGACCAGAGTATCCTGCTGTGGCGAAAGTCCGGCGAGATCGGTTGCCACCAGCGGTAACGGCTGCGCCGGGCGCGCATTATCACGCTTAGCGACCAGAAATTCCCACCAGGCCGCCAGCATGCCTTTGTTGCCGGTATAGCCCGGTGTCGGCACCTGGTTATGAAACTGTCCATCACGATAGTGAGGTGACTGTTCAACCAAACTCAGTTGTGCCCCTTGCGGGGCCTGACCAAACCCGGCATTGAGTACAAACGGTAAACTTGCAGCTGCGGCAATAAGCATAATAACAACCACACAAACTGTGAGACGCTTCATATCCTGACCTTAAACGCACCCCTTTCCGCTGGTTTGCGCGACTGACTCTTGATTATGAGTGAGTAAGCACTCATTATAGAAATCGAAAGTTCGCCGTCAAGATGATTTTCAATCTTTGACATTCGCCGTTGCGGTGCTGCAAAGGCCGTGATTCAATCATGTTTTTTACAGACTTAAGGGTAAAGTGTAGTGGCTCGTCCGAAGAGTGAAGACAAAAAACTGGCATTACTGGAAGCTGCAACCACAGCATTTGCACAATCAGGCATTGCGGCATCTACCGCCGTGATAGCCCGCAATGCAGGGGTTGCGGAGGGGACGTTGTTTCGCTATTTCGCAACCAAAGATGATTTGATCAACGAGCTTTACCTCTTTTTGAAGCAAGACCTTTGTCAGTCGATGATGGCAAATTTGGATCGATCGGTGACCGATGCCAAAACCATGACTCACTACATCTGGAACAGCTACATTAGCTGGGGCCTGAACCATACCTGCGGGCATCGCACGATTCGCCAGTTGGCCGTCAGCGAGAAAATCAGCAAAGAAACGGAACAGCAGGCTGACGATATGTTCCCGGAACTGCGCGATCTTTGTCATCGCTCCGTACGACCTGAGTTTATGTCTGACGAGTATCGCGCCTTTGGCGACGCGCTGTTTCTTTCTCTGGCAGAGACCACCATGGAGTTCGCCGCCCGCGACGCGGCTCGCGCAAAAGAATATATTTCGATGGGATTTGAGGCGATGTGGCGCGCACTCACCCGTGAGGAAAAATAATGGACGGCCAGACCTTACATGCCTGTGCAAAGCGCCTTGCGCTCGAACTGCCTTTTACCGAGCACTGCTGGCCATTCGGCCCGGAATACGATGTCTTCAAAGTCGGCGGCAAAATTTTTATGCTGGTCTCAGAGCTTCGCGGACGCCCGCTGGTTAACCTGAAAGCCGATCCGCAAAAGTCACTGTTAAACCAGCAGATCTACCCCAGCATTGAACCCGGCTATCACATGAATAAAAAGCACTGGATATCGGTCTACCCAGGCGACGACATTACCGAGTCATTACTGACGGAGTTGGTAAATGATTCATGGCATCGCGTCGTAGACGGCCTGGCGAAGCGGGATCAAAAACGCCTGCGTCCAGGTTGATTTATCGTTAACTCCGATAAGTGTTTTTGCATTTTCCTGTCTTATCTTTTTCTTGCTAACCCTGTACCCTGCTGAAACAAAACGCACCCGCAGGGTATGAAAAATCACCAGGAGTAGTTATGGATATTGTTTCTGTCGCCTTAAAACGTTACTCCACTAAGGCATTCGATCCGAATAAAAAACTGACCGCTGAGCAAGCCGAAAAATTAAAAACGCTGCTGCAGTTTAGTCCGTCCAGCACCAACTCTCAGCCGTGGCACTTTATCGTTGCCAGCACTGACGAAGGTAAAGCGCGCGTGGCGAAATCCGCAGCCGGCGGCTTTGTATTCAACGAACGTAAAATGCTGGATGCTTCCCACGTCGTGGTGTTCTGCGCCAAAACGGCGATGGACGATGCCTGGCTGGAGCGCGTGGTGGATCAAGAAGAGCGCGATGGCCGTTTCGCCACCCCTGAAGCCAAAGCCGCAAACCACAAAGGCCGTACTTTCTTTGCCGACATGCATCGCAAAGAGCTGAAAGATGACAACCACTGGATGGCAAAACAGGTGTATCTGAACGTCGGTAACTTCCTGCTGGGCGTGGCGGCGATGGGTCTGGATGCGGTGCCGATCGAAGGCTTCGATGCGGCGGTGATGGATGCAGAATTTGGCCTGAAAGAAAAAGGATTCACCAGCGTAGTTGTGGTCCCGGTGGGTCATCACAGCGTAGAAGATTTCAACGCCGCGCTGCCAAAATCTCGTCTGCCGCTGGAAACAACACTGACGGAAATTTAATCCCCCGCATTTGCATAAGCTCTACACAGCGGTCATCATAGACCGCTGTTTATTAAGGAGACGTTATGCAGGAATTGATATCTCAGGTAGAAGAACTCGGCATTGAAATAAATCACACCACCTCACTGGTGATGATTTTTGGCATTATTTTTATCACCGCCATTATTGTTCACGTTATTTTGCACTGGGTGGTATTACGCGCATTTGAAAAGCGCGCCAACGCCAGCTCCCGCCTGTGGCTACAAATCATCACGCAGAACAAGTTATTTCACCGGCTGGCATTCACCCTGCAGGGTATCATTGTCAATATACAGGCCGCACTCTGGTTACAGAAAGGCAGTGAAGCAGCAGAAATATTAGTAACCTGCGCACAGCTGTGGATCATGATGTACGCCCTGTTGTCCTTGTTTTCCCTGCTGGACGTCATTCTCAATCTGTCGCAAAAATTCCCTGCCGCATCGCAATTGCCGCTAAAAGGCATATTTCAGGGCATCAAGCTCATCAGCGCTATTGTCGTCGGAATATTGATGATTTCCCTGCTGATTGGTCAGTCACCGGCAATATTGATAAGCGGTCTGGGTGCCATGGCCGCCGTGTTAATGCTGGTGTTTAAAGATCCGATCCTCGGGCTGGTGGCCGGAATACAGCTTTCAGCCAACGATATGTTGAAGTTGGGTGACTGGCTGGAAATGCCAAAATACGGCGCAGATGGCGCGGTGATTGATATTGGCTTAACCACCGTAAAAGTGCGCAACTGGGATAACACCATCACCACTATCCCAACCTGGTCACTGGTATCGGACTCATTTAAAAACTGGAGTGGGATGTCGGCTTCCGGTGGGCGACGCATTAAACGAAGCATCAGCATTGATGCTACCAGCATTCATTTTCTTGATGAGGATGAGCGTCAGCGGCTGCATAAAGCGCACCTGCTGAAACCGTATTTGACCACGCGTCATCAGGAAATTAACGAGTGGAATCAGCAGTTAGATGCGCCTGAATCGGTATTAAACCACCGTCGGATGACGAATATTGGCACCTTCCGCGCCTATCTGAACGAATATTTGCGTCATCATCCGCGGATTCGCAAAGATATGACGTTAATGGTGCGCCAGCTTGCGCCAGACGATCACGGCTTACCGATCGAAATTTATGCCTTTACTAATACGGTGGTCTGGCTGGAATATGAAAGTATTCAGGCTGATATTTTCGACCATATATTCGCCGTGATCGAAGAATTTGGCTTGCGCATTCATCAGTCGCCCACCGGAAATGATATTCGCGCGCTGTCAGGCGCGTTTCAACGCTAAAGCTCAGGTACTGGCGCGTGAAATATAGCGCCAGTCCATCATCACCCTTTCCGTCTGCGCGTCAGGATTTTCTATTTTATTCAGCAGCAATCCTACCGCTTTGCGGCCTATATCCCGCGAGGGCTGCTCAATGGTCGAAAGCTGTGGGGAAACCATTTCTGCCAGTTCCGTACCGTCGAATCCCACGACGGCGATATCCTGCGGGATCTGTAATCCGGCATTGAAAATAGCACGCATCGCCCCAGCGGCCAGCGTGTCCGATACGGCAAACACCGCGTCGGGTTTCACCTCTGCGGCAAGCAATGTTTTCATCGCCGCAATTCCTGCGCTGGAACTTAATTCGCTGGCGTATTCTACGGCCTGATACTCAAGCGACAGCGCATGCAGCGCCGCTTTATAGCCACGTTCGCGCAACCGGGCGTATTTATAACTCAGATCATGATTGATTAGCGCAATGCGTCGATAGCCCTTTTCCACCAGGTGAGATATTACCGACTGCGCAGCGTCAACATCGTTAATCCCTACGCAGGAAACCGCGCCTTTATCAGCATATTCCGCGCACTGAACCCAGGGAGCGTCGCCAATCAGCGTGGTCAGTTCCGGTAATTTTGAGAATGCATCCATGGTGATAATGCCATCAACGATTTTCCCAGACAGCAGCTTTAGCGCCGATTTTGAGCGGGCGGTATCCGAGCCGGAATTACACAGCAAAATGCGATAGCCATTCTTTTCCGCCTCTTCTTCAATGCCTTTAACAACCTCTGCACAAAAAGGGTTGGCAATGTTGGAAACCATCACCAGAATCATCGAACTGCGTGCCGTACGCAGCTGACGAGCCAGCAGGTTGGGCTGATAATTGCTTTCTTTAATAGCCTGAAGCACGCGCTCGCGATTTTTGGCTTTGACGGTATCACTGTGATTCAGCACACGCGATACCGTCGCCACCGACACACCGGCAAGCTGGGCGATTTTTTGAATAGACATAACGACGACAAGTCCTGCGGTTTAGGCTTTACGTTGAGGCTACCATAAAATCACTGCCCGGCGAACCGGGTGCGTGTTTAGCGCTGCACTGATACCCAGCGCTGCTGCTGATGGCTTTTTATAATCGCATCAATGATATACATCACATCCGCACCATCAGAAAATGACGCAAATCGACGCTCCGCCGTCGCGGGCATTTTGCCAGCCTGCACCGCCTGATAGAACTGTTGCATCATATTCTTGAACGCATCCGGCCAGCCCTCAATATGCCCACCCGGAAAGTGCGCACTGGCAGCAACATCCGCATTCATCAATCCTGGGTCATCCGTCAGGATCTGGTTCGCCTGCTGACGGTGCCCGATCCAAAGCTGTTGCGGCGTTTCCTGATCCCAGTGCAGTGAACTCTGGCTACCGTTAATTTCAAAGCTCAGGTGATTCTTGCGCCCGGCACTCACCTGTGAAACGCTAAAGCAGCCTTTGCTACCATCGTCAAAACGTACCAGCACCGATCCACAATCTTCCGTCGTCACCGCTTTATCCTCAAATTGCAGGTCAGCCGTTTGCTGGCCAAACGTAGCGTTACTGGCGATGCTGGCTTTTCGTACCGGCCAGACGATAGCCAGATCGGCCATCACCTCGACAATACGTTTTCCAGTGACGAATTGCACCGTGTCACACCAGTGGGAACCGATATCCGCAACCGCCCGTGAGTTGCCGCCCTGTTTGGCATCGACCCGCCAGTTGTAGTCAGTTTCCAGCAGCATCCAGTCCTGCAAATAGCTCCCCTGGACAGCAAACAGACGCCCTACGCTACCGCGCCTGACCATGCTGGCAGCCTGTTGTACCATCGCAAACTGACGATAGACAAAGCTCACGCCGTGCACCACTCCTCCCTGCTCCGCCAGCGTTTCCAGTTCACGAGCCTCATCAGGCGTCATACACAGCGGCTTTTCTGAAAACACGTGCAGACCCGCGCGTAAAATCTGCCGATTGATGTCGGCATGCAGATGATTCGGCGTACAGTTATGCACCACCTGCAGTCCGGGATGCGCCAGCAGCGCCTCAACGCTGCCGTACGCCTGAGGAATATGAAGAGCATCTGCACGTTCCTGAGCAACCGCCAGCGAGCTATCACAGAGCGCCACCACGTTCACACCGCCGAGTCGACGCAACGCCTCGATATGTGCAGGCCCAATAAAACCGCTGCCAATAATGCCAACCTGTATCATTTGCGTACCTCATCGCCAGCGGCGAAATCATCAAATGCGCGTGAAGAAACCGGAATAATGTGGCGGCGTATAAAATCGCTCCCCTCACGCGCCCCGGTTTGCGCGTCTTTCAGGCAACACTCCCATTCCAGTACCGCCCAGCCAGGGAAATCATATTGTGTGAGCTTGCTGAAGATGGTTTTGAAATCGACCTGCCCGTCCCCCAGGGAACGGAAACGCCCAGCGCGCTCGAGCCACGGCTGATAACCGCCATAGACACCACTGCGGCTACTGGCGTGGTACTCAGCGTCCTTGACGTGAAACGCTTTAATGCGCGAGTGGTAAACATCGATAAACCCAAGGTAATCCATCTGCTGCAATAACAGATGGCTCGGGTCATAGAGAATGTTGCAGCGAGGATGATGATTAACCAGCGCCAGAAAGCGCTCGAACGTTACGCCATCGTGCAGATCTTCACCGGGATGGATTTCAAAGCAAACATCCACCCCATGATGATCAAAGCGATCGAGAATGGGTCTCCAGCGGCGCGCCAGCTCCAGAAAAGCCTCTTCAAAGCGCTGACGGTTATGCGGTGGCCACGGATAAAAGAAGGGCCAAGCGAGCGAACCAGAAAACGTGGCATGCGCCGTCAGCCCCAGCCTTTGCGAAGCCGCAGCGGCCTGGTGGAGGATTTCGATGGCCCACGCCTGCCTGGCCTGCGGATTAGCGCGTACAGATGGCGGAGCAAATCCGTCAAAAGCGTCATCGTAAGCCGGATGGACGGCAACCAGTTGGCCTTCAAGATGGGTAGATAGTTCGCTAATCACCAGCCCATGCCCGGCCAGCATCCCACGAATATCATCACAATAGGCCTGACTTATGGCTGCTTGTTCGACATCAAACAACGACTTGTGATTACACGGGATTTGTAATGCCTTATAGCCCAGCTCCGCCGCCCATTTTGCTACGCCTTCCAGGGTGTTAAATGGGGGACGATCCCCGATAAATTGCGCCAGAAAAATGCCAGGCCCCTTGATGGTTTTCATAACCCCTCCTGAAAATTACGCCTGCTCTTTGTCGTCATACTTGAAAGAGAAAAGGAAAATCACGGCAATCACTGCGGCAGCCACTGCCGGGATCCACCAGAATGTGGTCCACGCCTGAGGCACCGTTTGCCCCGCCACCAGACGGTTGTAAAGTGCGCCTGAAATTTGCGAACCAAGCAGCATACCGATCCCATAGGTAAACATAACGATCATGCTTTGCGCCTGACCTTTAACTTTCTCCCCGGCGATACGATCGGTGTAAATAAAGCCGACCACGAAGAAGAAGTCGTAGCACACGCCGTGCAGCAGAATGCCGAGATACAGCAGGAATCGGCCCTCTTCGCTGATGCCGAGGGCAAAGAATGCGTAGCGCACAAACCAGGCGCACATCCCGATTAACAACATGTATTTCACGCCCAGACGCCTGAACAGGAACGGGATCACCAGCATGAAGAAAATTTCAGACATCTGACCAAACGACATCGCCGTACTGACATCGCTAACGCCCGCATCAGCCAGAAACGACGCGGTATATGCGTAATAGGTTCCCAACGGTACAGAAATAAGCGTCGCGCAGAGCGAGAAGACAAAAAAGTGACGAACCTTGAGTAAGGCGAAAGCATCCGCACAAAACAGATCGCGCACTTTTACCGGCAGTCCTTTCGCCGGTGCTGGCGTGTTGGGCAACGTCAGGCTGTAGAGCGCCAGAATCACAGAAATAACCGCCGCCAGCGTAAAGATGCCGGTAGTATCCGAGATTCCGGTTACGCCGATAAAAATCCCCGCGACAATCCAGCCAATGGTGCCAAACACCCGCACCACCGGGAAAGTTTTGTCTTTATCCGACAGGCTATGAAAAGCAATGTTGTTGGTAAGCGCCAGCGTTGGCATGTAGCACAATGTGTAGCCAAACAGCAGACCAATCAACAACGCACCGTTTTGCGCCACCAATGCCTGCGGAACAAACCAGAGGATCGCCGCGCCTGCAAGGTGCATCACCGCCATCACCTTTTGCGAGGCAAAAAAGCGGTCTACCAGCATCCCTAAGACGAACGGCGACAGAATAGAGGCAATGGGCCCGGCTGAAAACGCATCGCCAATCAGCAGCGACATGTTGTGCTGGCTCATCACCAGCCCCAGCGTGACGGACCAACTTCCCCAGATAAAGAACTGTAAGAACATCATTAGCGACAGCCGGGGTACCAGCAGCCGGTACTGTACGTTCTGTTTTCCACTACTTTCGGTTGTTGACACCATTTTTTGCCTCACCTTTAAAAAGTAATCGATTACAAAATAGATTCAATAGAAAAGTAATCGATTACAAAATAAAGATCCTGCCAGCAAAGGCAAAATTGCGAGAGCGGTCACGATAAACATTGAGAGAAGATCCGATCCCATCCTGACGATGGGATCGGTAGAAACTTAGCGGGACTTACGACACAGCAGTTTGAAGGCAACGAACAGGAACAGGATCCACACCGGCAGGAGGATAGCTGACAGGCGCATATCGTCCATCGTACACATAAGCACCAGAATCATGCCAAGGAAAGCAATACACAGGTAGTTCCCTGCCGGGTACAGCAGCGCTTTGAACTGCGTCTCACGTCCCTTACGACGCATCGCCGCCCGGAATCGCAGATGGGCCAGGCAGATCATAATCCAGTTCAACAGCAGCGTCGCCACCACCAGCGCCATCAGCAGACTAAAGGCCTTTTGTGGCAGGACATAGTTGATCAGTACGACCAGAGAGGTAATAGCACCGGAGAGGATCAGTGAATTCACCGGTACGCCGCGACGGCTGACGCGGGTTAAGAACTTCGGCGCGTTCCCCTGGACAGAGAGACCAAACAGCATACGGCTGTTAGAGTAGACGCCACTGTTATATACCGACAGCGAAGCCACCAGAATGACAAAGTTCAGCGCAGAAGCCACCACGTTGCTATCAAGATTATGGAAGATCATCACAAACGGGCTGCTGTTGGATTTCACTTCCACCCACGGGTACAGCGCCAGCAGCACCACCAGAGAACCGATGTAAAACAGCAGAATTCGGTACACCACCTGGTTTACCGCCTTTGGAATGCTTTTCTGCGGATCCTGCGCTTCTGCGGCAGTAATCCCGATAAGCTCAAGTCCGCCAAAGGAGAACATAATTACCGCCAGCGACAAGATCAACCCGTTCCAGCCGGTGGCAAAAAAGCCGTTGTAACGCCACAGGTTATCAATGCTGGCATGTTCCCCGCCGTGACCGGAAAACAGCATCCACACGCCAAAACCAATCATGCCGATAATGGCCAGCACTTTAATCAGCGCAAACCAGAATTCCGTTTCGCCATACAGACGTACGTTGACCAGGTTAACCGCGTTGATGATCACGAAGAATGCCGCGGCCCAAATCCAGGTCGGGACATCGGGCAGCCAGTACTGCATGTAGATCCCAGCCGCGGTCAGTTCCGCCATGCCAACCAGCACAAACATCACCCAGTAGTTCCAGCCGGACAGAAATCCCGCGAACGGTCCCCAGTATTTATAGGCAAAATGGGCAAACGATCCGGAAACGGGTTCTTCCACCACCATTTCGCCCAGTTGACGCATAATCAAAAAAGCGATGATCCCGGCAACGCCGTAGCCCAGTAACACCGCAGGTCCCGCCATCTGAATAGCCGGGCCAATGCCCAAAAACAGGCCGGTACCAATTGCGCCGCCCAGCGCAATTAATTGAATATGGCGGTTTTGCAACCCCCGCTGAAGCGTCGGCTCATTCGTTGACGCGGCATCAGACACGCTGGTGTCAGATGCAGTTGACGCGTTTTTCACGCCCTTCCCCTGTGTCGTTTTTATTGAAGGGGCTTCTTTTAACATTTCAACCTGGTTGTCGCAAGGCGCAATAAGGACCCGCTGTGCCCGTGGCATTGCGTTTGTTCATAATTACAGTGAATTATTCTGGACGAAAAGGCATCGCAGGCCACAGAATGCGCTTTACTGTTTTTCTAACATTTTCAAACGGGTGAACCCGCTGTGTTTCAGCCACTCGTTTTTGAGCCAGGCCAGGCAACGACTGTCATGAATAAGATCATCAAACGACTGGAAATCGTCAAAAGCGCTATTGAACTGGAAGATGAGGAGATTATTTTCCAGCAGGTAGATCATCTGAAAAATGAGCCTATGTCAGTCTTGCCTGGCGCCATCGTTCAGGCGCTCGAAGCACGGCGCTTTAGTGATGCCCTACGTGAAATCACGGCCTGGCTACAATCTCAACGGGCAGTCTCAACGTGGCAGGATCCTGCCATTGCCGCCAGTAAACTGGAACTAAAGGCGCTCGAAACACAGCTGCGTGACCTGATCGATAAGCGCAACACGCGCATTCAAATCCTCGATGATTTCAACGATCTGTATCATCTTCGCCTTGGGCCTCTGATGAGCCGGATCCTCGAGTTGCGTAAACAGCTCGCCGCCAGCGCCCAGCGCAAACAGGAAGCGGAGCGAAAACGCCGGGAACAAGACTATCAATCCTGCCAGCACTATATTTCCCAGGCCGTTGATCAACTGGCCAGGCTTAAGCAGCTCTGGATGAACCAGAATTCAGATTCGCGCGAATCGGTGGAAACACGTCAACGAATTCAGCAACAAACGGAGCTTATTACCGCCCTGCTGGCGGAGATTCGTGAGCTGGAAAACGACTTTTCTCGCCAGGACGACAGCGCAGCCCGTCAGGCACAGGAAGAAGCCAGCCATGAATATGATGAATATCAGGAGCAGCAGCAGGATGCGCAACATCGTTTTAGCCGTGACCAACGACTTTCTTCTGAAGAGCGTAATGAGTTAAAACGCCTGTGGCGTCAGGCCAGCCGTCTTTGTCATCCGGACGTGGTGGCAGACGATCTGAAAGAGAAAGCGCATCAGATGATGGTGCAGCTTAACCAGGCGCGCCAGAATGCCGACCTTGCTGCCGTTCGGGCGCTACTGACTCAGTTGCAAAGCGGCCTCGAACCGATGATGGCGAGTGACCGATTGAACGATCTGCAGCATTTACGCAGCAAAATACAGCAGCTCAGAGAACAAATTAACGCACTGCTCAAAGAGATTACCGAACTGGAAGCTGAGAACGCCTGGCGCCTTGCCACCTCCGTGACGGATAAAGAGGCTTACTTCTCCGATCAACAACGGGCGCTTACTGAAATCCGCAATACGCTGGAACAACAGGTGCAACAGGTTGAGCAGGAGCTGTTGGCGGGCTAAGCGCTATCAGCGATAGCAAGCAGAAAATACAACATCTTCAAGCGAGATTTGAAGATTAAGCACAAAATGATAAAAATAGCACAAAATGCTTAGTTATTAAGATAAGTCAGAGTTATCAACTTAAATACTCGAGTTTTAGGTCGATAACTGCAAATAAGACAATATTTCTCTCTCCCACCGCTTTCCCTCTCTCTTTATCCTGGCCTTGATTAAGAATTCTCCTACCTGCCAATAGTCCCATTAAGAAGAATGGTTATCTGTTTGAAATATAAGATTTTTCATATAAATCCCCTCCAGTACAAATAGGAATACCCTGTCTTTATAGAAATGGCTGAAACATTATTCGCGTGATCCATAAGCGAAATCTATCAATCATTTACTCAGAGCTGAAATAAACGATTTATCTTAAATTTTAACAAAGTGTAATATCTACTTTAAGAATAGTTAATGATTCAAATTAATACAGAAAATATCTGTTGAATCTGCAATAAATAAGGATGCGTTCACACCAAAGAACGTCATACGAGATTTAATTAACATTTCATGCGTCGCAAGAAACTCTTTTTTTAGCCTAAAAAAAGAGGCGACCGCCTGCACCAAAATTTCAAGGAGATCGTTATGTCTAAGGCTATTTTTTTGGGTGAATCAATTTATCCCTGGCTAGGCATGCGAGAAATCCTACGTGGTTCATCATTATATATTGATATCGCGTACTACTCCTCTCAGACGCTTTCTGCCGTCAACATAATCCCTTATGAAATGGATTGCATCATTATTAATCCTGACAACTCAGATTTTTTAAAATATGCCAGGATTATCCGCAACATGGCTTTACGCCCTGCCACAAAAATTATTGTTTTGGCAGATGAAGCTACTTTTTCTATTTTTCAAACCGTTTGCGGGAGGAACATGCTGTTCCTCGATCAAGACGCCAGCCTTGATCGGTTACTGCATGCCGTGACGTGCATATCACAAAACAAAAAACCACGTAATATCAAAGAAATAAATAACAAAATCACAGCAAACGAATTTAACGTAATGATGATGCTTGCCCGGGGGTGGTCACTGACTCAAATCGCTGGGGCATCACAAAAAAGTGAAAAAACCATCGGGGCGTACAAAAGCAACATTGCCAGAAAACTCGGGAAAAATAACTCCCGACTCAAGTACACCATTTCTCACTATAGCCAGCCGTAACTGACTTATTTAAGGACAATTATCACGGTTATTATTTAAAAGATTTCCTTTCGGCTCACTTTTTAATTCCGCATCGCACGGAAGGGAATCCTATTTCCAAAAATCTATTACCGGGTAGCACATCCGCGTGCCAACCATAGCCAACAACTCAACGTATTAACAATACACATAACAGGAATGTAGACGAGGGTTATATATGAACAAAGTTTACAGCATTATTTGGAACGCGGTGCTCGGTATCTGGGTGGTCGTTTCCGAATTAACCAAAGGAAAGAAAAAAAGCAGCTCACGTAAAACTGTCGCCGTACTGGCGGCCGGCGCATTAAGCGCTACTTCAATGCAAGCTTCAGCAACTCCGATCATCGACATCGGTGAACATAATATTTTCGCCGACTACCAGACAGGTATTTCTGTTGGGGATTATGAGGGTGTCCACGACTACGGATTCTTATATGAAGATATCACTGCTGGTCAGGCACTCAATATCAGCGGCGCGATCCCAACCATCAGTCCGGGTCAAAGTGGCGTTGTTGAATCAACGACCATCAGAGAGCTACTGCAAACCGGCAAAATCACCCTGCAGGCCACCAGCCCTGACCAGGGCGTAAAAACGATTACTACTGCCGAGGAGCTGGCGGAATACCTGACTTATAACCAATCATCAACGCCTTCGCAGAGCACAGAATTTGAGATTAACGACCCGGCGTTCCCCGGCGAAAAAACAACCATTAAAGTCTTTGATACTAACGCGTTAAGTAACTTTCTTACCGAATCACAGATTGGCGATTCGGCATTAAACACTTACGATCCGGCGCAGTCTAAAATCTACAAACAATTTGGCATCGCGCTGGCGACAAACGGCTCCACGGCCAATCTGAATTTGGGCGACGACACGCTCAATGTACGCGCCAAAACCAATACCATCGAATTACTGGCCAAAGACTCCTCCTTACTGGAGGCTCAGGACGCGGGTAGCCAGGTTTACTGGCAATCCGATAACTTTATCAAATTTAACGCCGCCCCGGTTATTCCTGAAAAAACCTTCGCCGGCTCAGCGCAAACCTCCGTGTTTGGCGATGCTGTCACGCTCATGACCTACGGCTATGATACGGACGGCAAAGTCGTCGAAACGGGTGAGCGCACATTTAACATCACCAACACGCAGGAGTTGGCCGAATTTAACGACTGGCTGTTGGGCAATAGCAGCGACGCGGCGGAAAACCCGGAAGGCGAAAAAGTCAGCCAAATCCAGCTGTGGCTGGAAACGGATGAAGTCACTACCGTCACCGCAGCACAAACGAAGTATGCCGAGCTGATTGATGGTCTGATCAATTCCAGCAAGCCCTCTGACGTGCTCAGTTGGGATTACGACGTCTGGACAGACGGCTTATCGCATGCCAATAACGCGACCGCTGACCGCGGTGAGCTGCATGCTATTTACGCCAACGGCGCAGGCACCTCCGGCACCCTGAACAAAGATGCGATTCTTGCCGTTGACGGCAGTATTAATGGCGTCATGAAAGCCGTTGATGGCGGGGTTATCACAAACTTTGGCGAACTGAACGCATTACGAACGTCTACCGGGCAGAGCCTGGCGATTGGCATGCTGGCAAAAGACGCGACGGCAACCAACAACGGGATGATCAACTCCGGGCTGTTTATCGATAAAGACGGCAACCAAAACGTCAACAGCTATGGCGCATTTGGTATGCAAGGTCAAGGCACCAGCCAGATCGCTAACAACGGCATCATCAACCAGGCGATCACCACCGATAACTTTGGTACCGCTTCGGCAGCCGATCCCTGGAGCAAAGACGTCCCCGCTTCTTCGCTGACGCTGGCGATTGGTATGCAATTGTCTGACGATGCGCAAGGGGTCAACAATGGCGAGATTAACGTCGTAGACGGACGTAAAAGCGGTACATCCTTTGCCAGCGGCACCGCTTATGGCGTAGAAGTCGCCGGGAATGCCACCTTTACCAACGCTCAGAATGCCTCTATTTCTCTTGGTCGCGACGCAAGCGATCCGGCTAAAGATGTCACCATGGCAGGCGGTTCCAGCCTGAGCGCCGGTATTATGATCAAGAGCGCCAAAGAGGTGATTAACAACGGCCTTATCACGCTGGGAACCGGCGTCCGTAACGCCGCGGGGATTTTGGTCGGAAATGCCACGGGCAACGTCCTCAATACCGGCAATATCGTGATCAATGGCGGTTCTACAGGGGGCAGCAGTAAAAACTACGGCATCTCCGTACACGACAGCGGCGCAGAAAATAATCAGGAAATCCGTAACGACGGCAAGATTAACGTGAATGGCACCAACAACGTAGGGATCCACGTTAGCGCCAATAACAAAAATGCCGAAGTCACCACCAGCGCTGCAGGCTCTATCGTGGTGGACGGTGAAGGCGGCGTCGGTAACCGTAACTACGCCATCTGGGCGGAAGGTGACGCCAACGGTCAGGCAGTGGTTAACGTCTATTCCAATATTACGCTGGATAAAGCCGGTAACATCGGCGTCCACGTGCGTGATAACGCCATCGCTAACGTTGACAGCTTAAGTAGCCCCTCATTTAACAGCACCGATCAGATTGGTTATTACCTGTATGGTAAGGGCGCTACCGCCAATATTGGTCAGGCGGTGATGAATGACAACGGTCAGGATCGCACCACCATTTTCCGTATCGCCAATGGCGCATTGCTGGCCGGTAATACCACTAACCCGAAAGATCAGTCCACTTCCAACCTGGATTTGACTCTCAGCGGTAACAATTCCGTGGGCGTACTCGCCACCGGCGCAGGCAGTAACGTAGATACCGGTGAAGCAACGTTTACCGTTAAGGGTACTGACTCTGCGGCGCTGGTTATCGAAGGCGGCGCGAAAGGGACCATCAGCGATAAAACCACCATCAATTTAACCGGTGAAAGAACCGTTGCCGGGGTTGTGGATGGTCAGGCGCATCAGTTGAATGGTAATGCGCAGGGCAATGCCACGAGCACGACCCTCACCTCAAACGCGAAGATCACCTCTGAAGCCAGCGGCAACAAGGTAATCGCCTATGTGGCGAGGAATCTGGGCAACCTGATCCTCGATACCAAATCGATTATCGATCTGGCCAGCGTCGACAGCATTGGTGTCGATGTTCAAAAAGGCGGTAGCTTAACCAATAACTCCGCCCTCGCCCTGCATGTCAGCAACGGCATCGGCGTACGCGCCTCAGGCTCCAGCGCGCAGATTAATAAGCTGGGCAAAATTCAGGTTGATGATGGCACCGCTGGCGTTCTGTTGACCCAAGGGGCAAGCCTGCTGATTAACGGTATGACTGGCGACAGCATTACCACCGATGGCTCCGCGGACGGCATTCGCCTGGCCGAAGGCGCTGGCGCTCTGGCCGCGCAAAGCGTGATGATCCGTGCTGATGGTACCGGTGCCGGTATTCAAAACGATGCCAACAACACCAATATCACGCTGCGTGATGTCACCATCGACTCCAACGATGGCCCAGGGATCCGCACCAGCGTGGCTCTGACCATGAACGATGGGCTGGACAATATCCTCAACGTCAACGGTAAAGGTACCGGCTTCGCCTTTGAACAACGTAATGGCGACGCGGTGACGGGCAATCTAACCATCGGCAAAGGCTATACCATTGAGGTACTAAACAGCGAAGGCAGCGGTATCCGCGCCAATACGGACGGTCGTATCACCACCAATGCCGACATCAACGTGCATGACAGCGCAGGTGGTTCAGCAATCATCGCGAAAAACGTTAGCGCATTGACCAACAGCGGCAAGATTATCTCTGCCAGTACCACCTCACCGGTAATAGACGCCAGCGGCGACAGCAGTAAAGCCATCACCAACACGGGAACCCTGCAGGCCATCAACGACTCGGCCGTGGCAGTTCAGTCTGGTAAAGGCAATGACACCATCGATATCAGCGGCGGTGTGACCAGCGGCGTAATCAACACCGGTGAAGGTACGGATACCTTCAACTGGCGTAGCGGCTCTTATGCTGGCGAAGTGAATTTCGCGGGTACTGGCGGTAACAATAAAGCCAACATTGGCAATGTGACGCTGGATAAAACGCGCCACATCCTTACCGCAGCGGGTACGGGCAACGCCCTCACCTTCACTGATACAAAAGATGCGAAGATTGGTACGCTGGCTAGCGACAACCTGAATACCGGTACCAACATTGGCACCGGCTGGGATTCACTGACCATCAGCGGGTCAAATGCAGATGTACGCATCGTTGAAAACCTGAATCTGGCGAGCGAAACCCTTGCTGTAAACAATGGCGCCACGCTGCGTACCGGCGACCACGTCGAACCAACCAGCACTGCCGCAAGCATTGGCGATTACAATGTCACCACCCAGGGCGCAGACAGCAAGGTTATCTTCGATACTCAGGGGGATACCTCAGCAGCACAGATCTATCGCGGGATCATCAGCGGCGACGGGAAATTTGAACGTGCGGCGGGCGGCACCACGGTGTTTACCGCCAACAATAGCTACACCGGCTCTACCACCATTGATCAAACCGGTACGCTGCAGTTAGGTGACGGTGGAAATGAAGGCGAAGTGAGCGCCGTCTCTGACATCATCGACAACGGCGTATTGGCGATTAATCGCGCCAACACCGTGCTGCTCAACGGTGTGATCTCCGGTATCGGCGCGCTACAGCAAATCGGTGGCGGCATTACCCGTCTGAACGGTAACAATACCTATACCGGTAACACCACCGTTACTAACGGCACGCTGCTGGTGAATGGCGATCAAAGCGCGGCGCGCGGCGTCACCACCGTCAGCGGTACGTCCACACTTGGCGGTAAGGGCATTATCGGCGGCAACGTGCTGATGAACGATGCCACAACCATCAGCGCCGGTGACGGCGGTGCGGGTACGCTATCTGTTAACGGTAATCTGCAGCTTGGCAGCAAAACGACCTCCGCTTTCGAACTGGGCCAGGCCTTTACGCCAGGCGGTGCGCTAAACGATCTGGTGAACGTGGCAGGCGATCTGCAACTGGACGGGACCCTGGATGTTACCACTTCGCAAGGCGGTAACTTCGGACCGGGCGTGTACCGTATCTATAATTACGGCGGTACGCTGGATAACCAGACGCTGGAGCTGGGCGCAATACCGGACAGTCAGGATAAGAGCAATATTTTTGTCCAGACCTCTATCGACAAACAGGTCAACCTGGTGAACGCCAACGGCGTTACCCTGCAGTTCTGGGACGGGGCGACGGTAAGTCAAAGCCACGGCGCGTCGGGCATTGAGGGCGACAGCAAAATTGATGGTGGCGATGGCAAATGGATGGCGATCGGCAGTCAGGGTGATAACAACTGGACCACGGCAACGGGCGAAGGTAACGCACCTTGGGCGCAGAAGTCCTTTGCCGTCTTCACCACCAAAGGTGGCACCGTTACCGTGGATAACGCCGCGGGAGAAGTTAACTTCTCCGGGGCACAGTTTGACGCCGATGGCTATGTCGTTAAAGGCGACGCACTTAACGCTTATGCCACCACGGAAAACGCGACTCACGCCGGCCAGACGCCGGGAACCGGTGAACTGCTGCTGCGCGTTGGCGCGGGTGGCGCGGGGCAAAACTATACCGCGACCATTGAGTCCGTCATCCGCGAAGCCAGCACGACTGACAAGCTGACGCTGGTGAAAACCGACCTTGGTCGTCTGATCCTCAGCGGTGATAACGCGTATCGCGGCGGCACACGCATTGATGGCGGTACGTTGCAGATTTCCGCCGACAGCAACCTCGGTCAGAGCGGAACCGACCTGGCTATCAACAACGGCTCCACGCTGCAGATGGGCGCGGACCTGACCAGTAATCGCACCATTGCGCTGGGCGCGAATGATAACGCGGCGGTGTTTGACCTCAATTCACATGATTTCACGCCAACAGGTGAGATTACCGGCGACGGTAAACTGAAAGTCACCAGCAGCTCAAGCGATGCGGGCAGTACCCTGTCGCTCAATCGCGCGAACAGCTATAAAGGCGACACAGAAATTGCCGGTACCGGAAATGCCAACAATGTGACGGTCAACGTCAGCAAAACCGGGGCCTTTGGTAGCAATGAAAACAGCACCGTGAACGTCAATAACGGGGCAACGCTCAATGTCAGCGGAACAGAGACCAGCCTGAAATCCCTGACCATGAACATTGCCGACAGTCTGTTAACGCTGGCGGATAACGTCACCGCCGCGAGCGCAAAACTGAACCTGACGGGCACAGCGAAAGCGCTGTTAACCGATAACGCCACCGCGGACGAGGCGACGGTTAACGTGTCAAAAGACAGTACGTTGGCGCTGGAAGAAAATGCCAGCGGTGGTACTGCTAGCGTGAATAACAGCGGACTGATGACCTTTGCGGACCAGGCGTTAGCAGAGAATACCGTCGTTAAAAACCTGGCGGGCGGCAAGGTCGATATCAGCGCAGTCGACAGCGCAACATCTATCGGCTCGTTATCCGGCGCGGGGAATGTCGAACTGGGCAATAAAGAATTATCGCTGGGTAATCTGCATCTTGATGACACCATCAGCGGCATTATCAGCGGCAACGACGGCAGCCTGGTGAAAATCGGTGACGGCACGTTAACGCTCACCGGCGATAACACCTGGACCGGCACCACGGACGTCAATGAAGGCGTACTGCTGGTCAACGGTAATCAGTCTGCCGCGACCGGTCAGGTGACGGTGAAATCTGGGGCAACGCTCGGCGGGAACGGTATTATCGGCGGCGCGGTTGATGTACTGGATGACGGCCATATTACCGCGGGTGCAGCCATCAATAGCGTGGGTAAACTGACTACCGGTTCACTGACGCTCAGCGATAACGCACAGCTTGATTACCAGTTTGGTCAGGCCTATACCCCAGGCGGAGCCTTCAATGACCTGATAGATGTGAATGGCGATCTGACGCTCGATGGTAAGCTCAATATCCAGACCTCTCCAGGCGGAAGCTTTGACGTTGGTGTTTACCGCGTCATCAACTACACCGGCACATTAACCAACAATGTGATGGACATTGCCGACGCGCCGGAAGCTGCGGACAGCCTGTACGTACAAACCTCGGTTAAAAACCAGGTTAACCTGGTCAACCATGCCGGGCTGACGCTACGTTTCTGGGACGGCACCGGCGGTGAGAATGGCGAGCTGAAAAACAACGGCGTCATCAACGGCGGCGACGGTATCTGGCAATCCAGCCAGGGTAATGACAACTGGACAACGGATGAATCAACGCCAGAAGGCGCGCTGAATGCACCGTTTACCGATGCTGCGTTCGCCGTCTTCCAGGGTGAAGCGGGCAATGTAACCGTCGATAACAGCAAAGGCGACGTCATCATCAGTGGCGCACAGTTCGCCACCGATGGTTATCGCGTGGGCGGGGAAGCCATTACCACCGATACAGCTAATACGCTGATTCGCGTCGGCGATGGCACAGTAGACGGCGCTAACTACACCGCGACTATCGACAGCGTGATCCGCGGCACCGGCGGCCTGAATAAAGGCGACCTCGGTACGCTCATCCTCACTGGCGACAATACTTACAGCGGTGGAACCACCATCACCTCAGGTACGCTGCAGGTGGCGGGTGATACCAACCTTGGCGCACCAGAGACGGGAATTACCTTTAATGGTGGTACGCTGAAATATGGTGAAGCGTTTGATACCGCTCGTCAGGTGACTCTGGAATCCGGCGGCGGGACATTCGACACCAACGGACATAACGTTTCTCTGCTGACGGAAGTCGAAGGTAACGGTCAGTTGACCAAAACCGGTAAAGGCTCCCTCACCCTGACGCTGGATAACACCTACACCGGTGGCACCACCATCGAGCAAGGCGTTTTACAGCTGGGTAACGGCGGTGATATCGGCAGCATTCAGGGGGATATCGTTGATAACGGCGTACTCAACGTCAATCGTGGCGATACCCTGGCGCTGACAGGTAATATCAGCGGCGAAGGCCAACTGCATCAAACCGGCAGCGGTGTTACGGAGTTGCATGGTGAAAACAGCTACAGCGGCGCAACGCTGATTGCCAACGGTGTACTGCAGGCGGGTAATACCAACACTCTGAGTGGCGCATCACACCACTACGTTGTCGCTGACACTACCCTCAACACGCAAGGTTACAACCAGACGGTAGCGGGACTGAGCAACGGCGGCGATGTTTCACTCATCGGCCAGCAGACTGGCACAACGTTAACCGTCAAAGGGGATTACACCGGCGAAAAAGGAACTATCAACATGGCGGCCACACAAAATGGCAGCGGCGCAGGCATTGCCGACCGCCTGATTATCGATGGCGGTAAAGCCAGCGGTAGTACGCTATTGGATGTCGATGGTTCTGGTCTCGGCGCACCAACTATTGGTGATGGTATCGAAGTGGTAACCGCGCTCAATGGCGCAACCACTACGGCACAAACGTCACGAGACGCCTTCCATCTTGCCGCCGATCGTATGGCAGCAGGCGCATTTGAGTATCAACTGCATGCGGGTAACGCTCAGGGTCAGGGTGAAAACTGGTATCTGAGAAGCGAATATCGTCCAGAAACTATGCTGTATTCTGGTCTCGCCAGCGTCGTTCGTCAGGGCGACATCAGCCTGTTAGGCAACATGCACCAGCGTATGGGTGACGAGGTTAAACCGGGTATTGATGAAGACAATCGCGCCTGGGCAAGAATGATTGGCTACTCCGGTAAAACCAAACTGGATGATGCGGCTGGAACGCAAACCAGTTCCCATACCATGGGGATTCAGGTTGGCGTCGATATGTATGCCAACGAAAGCTGGAAAGCCGGGATGTATACCAGCATTCTTGATATCGACAGCAACGTGAAAGGCACGAAGACAGGCAGCGACGGCAAAGGCGGCAACATCGACGACAACGCGTTTTATGTCGGCGGCTACGCCACCTGGTTCTCAGGCGACGGGATGTATGTTGATAACGTCCTGCAATACGGTAACCATAAATCCCGCCTGGCGGCGACCGGTAACAACGGCTCGTATACTGTCAGAGGCAACACGCTGACGGCGTCAACAGAAGTGGGTAAATCGTTCCGTTTAGGCGCCAGCGCATGGAGTCTGGAACCTCAGGCTCAGTTGATCTATCAATACAGCGACTTTGATAACGGGCGGCTTGATGGTGTAACCCAAACGAAAGTGAAAATGGATACCGCGGATTCCTTTACCGCCCGTCTGGGCGTGCGTCTGGTCGCTGACTATGACACCAACCATGGCAAATTCCAGCCTTACGGCAGGGTCAACGTCTGGCAGGGTCTGGGTTCAAACGACAAAACGCACTTTAGCAATGCGGTAGCCACCACCACGCTTGAGTCTTCACAACAGTACTCCAGCACTGAAGTTGCAGCCGGTCTGTCATGGTCTATCGACAGAAACCTGCAGGTTTACGGAGAACTGGGTACGCAATTTAGCAACGGTGGCAGTAAGTCGCAGGTTGAAGCGCCGGTTAATGCATCAATTGGCTTTAAGAAATCGTTCTAAGCTGACATAAACTCGCTAGCCCTCTGTTTAACAGGGGGCTTTTTTTTGCCTGTCACGGATACAAAGCAACCTGATGCGCTTAACGTATCAGGCCTACGGACTTATTTTATAGGCAGGAAAAGCGCGGGAGCGGCCCTCTGGCAACGCGAAACAAACGAGATTCAGGGGAACAACAGAGAGGGAGAAGATTAAGGATTATACTGCGTCAGGAGTAACGGGATCTCTTCTGCTAACACTGGGGGAGAAATGAAAAAGCCTTGAATTTTGTCACAACCAATCTGCATCAGCCGGTCCAGTTCGGACTGGGTTTCCACCCCTTCAGCAAGAACTTCAATACCAAAATTGTGCGCCAGTGAAATTATACCCTCAACAATCTTTGTTGAGCGGGTATCGGGTTCAATGCCGGCGATAAACTCCTTATCAATTTTTAAGGTATCAAAAGGATATTTCAACAGATAGTTAAGATTGGCGTGGCCGGTTCCAAAATCATCAAGGGCAATTTTGACCCCTATCGCCTTCAGCTCCGTCATATTTTTAGCCGCGACCTGACTGTCGCACAGCGGCGACGTTTCCGTGACCTCTATCTGGCATCGATGGGGCGGGAGACCACATACAGTAAGGTTTTTTCTGACGCGTTGGGGTAACAGCGGATCGCAGAATTCAAGCGCGGAAATATTGACGGACAATACAAGGGGCTCTGGCCAACGGGTTGCCACATCCCAGGGAGTGTGGGTAACCATATCTTCAATTGACATGATATTGCCGCTGTCTTCCAGCAAGGTAATAAAAATATCGGGAGAGATCATCCCCATCTGGGGGCTATTCCAACGCATTAATGCTTCAAACCCGCTAATACGCTGATTACGCAAATTAAAAATTGGTTGATAAACCATATAAAGCTGACTGGTATTCAATGCCTTTTCAAGCGCGGTTAACACCTCACTAGAATTAAACATTCCTCTCTCCCTCAACAAATCATAAAAATTAAAAACCAGTCAATATCACTCCCGAATTGTATCTACTATTAGGTGTGTTACATCAGAATAGAATGGCCAGGTTAGGGTAAAAAAGACATACGATGGGTAAATCTGACAATTAATTTATTTAATTCCGAGGTATTGGTCAGTCCCAGCTTGGTGACGACCCTCATTTTATGCGCCTGGATAGTTTTATAATTCAGGCTAACTAACTCTGAAATTTCTCTGGCGGTATATCCGTTTACCAATAAATTCAGAATCTGCTGCTCTCTCTCGGTTAATCTTTTCTGTGAACGATACAGCCGGGGATTCCATTTCCCGGCCGTTAACGACGCCAGTTGACCGAAATCGCGCAGTGAAGATTTCTCCGTCAAAACTATCGTTTTTTCAACATATAATAACTCTACACATAATTTCGCCACCAAACTATCAGCAATAATTACCACGACATTATTATAAAACTTGAAGCGGTTTTTATTCAAAAACTGCACGATAGTTGAACATGGTTGTTCGTTATCAATGATATTAAAAACCATGGTTTGATGCTGGCATAATGATGACTGATGCAACATATCCTCAAACTGGAATGTTTGTATCGGTACATGTTTGCTTGTCAGGTAGGCGAACAAACCGTTGCCCACAAAATTATCACTGCCACACATCAACATCCTGTTCATCGCTCCTTATCAGCATCAAATCTTGTTACTCATTAAAAATTTAATAATAATCTTCTCGACCTCTGCCTCTTCACGACGATTTTTAAAATCGAACTCACATGAAATCTGATGACAGGCATACAATTGATTATCCTCATCAAATTCATTGATCATGACGACATCGATCACTTTCAAATCCAGCTGTAAACTGCCAAACGTATCAAAATCCAGCGCGGCATTTTTAATCACCGCATCTTTATAGAGAAAACGGGAGTTCACATCTTTAACAATTAATGCACAACCGCCCTGCGAGATGTTTTTAATCTTCAGAGAGTAGTTTTCTCCGTTTTTGTAACGACCAAAACAGAAAAAGTCGTAACCCTTCAGGAAGGAAAAACGCTGATTTTGTCGCTGCTGGGCAAAGAAAATCATATCCGGGATGAAGTAGGATAATCCTGCTTGTACACCTGCTGATAAGGTTTGTTCGAATCTGGCACTAAATTTTACAATCCCACTCTCACTGTGCAGGATAAAGTACTGGACCTTTTCAGGAACAATGTCTTCGTGTCCGGAGATGACAAACCGCTCGAAATCAATCTTCTCTAACTGCGTGATAACACTATGGTTTTCACATAAAACTTCAAGTTTCGTTTTCTTGTGCAACTCTTCACGAAGGGTAGCGATGATTTCAAACTTGTTGTCCTTTGCTAATCCAAAGCTCATTCTAAAACCCTTATTTCCATATTTAAGATATGTCTCGCTTTTGGTTACTCACAAAACGCAAGATCAGCATCCACCCCTGGTGCTTAATTACCATAGTGGATTCCATGTCGAACAGTTGGTTAAAAATTAAGTTTTTAACTATCTTTAGCCATTTATTGATACGTAAAAACATTTAATCAAAGTTAATTCTAGCTGAAGCCATGCCTAAAACCACATGAAGTTGTTGGCTAACTATAACAAAAGAGAATAATAAAATTTTTTGAGATGTCATTTTGAGATAACAAATAGCAAGAACTACACAGAAAAAAATAGAGGGAAATGAATGGGTTTTGATGGAAGGACCACGCAGTATGCGGACTGGCGTGCTATCGCAAGAAGAAGAGAAAATGCTTACTGCACTATATCATTAACCAGGAATATAGCTCCAACTAGTTATTGTGAAAAAGTGAATAATTATATTTCACCTGTAAAATAAATTTACCTTAGGGCAGAAAAAAGGCCAGCATCCTGCTGGCCCGGTAATTACCGAATCGAACTATAGAGGCTTACTGTCTTACAGAGGGTACAACGTTAAAAATTCAATACTTTTGCTTAATAATTGATCGTGATGAATCTGCGATGATCATCGCCGCTCCCGCCAGCATTAATGTGTCTTTCAACACCAGACGCCCGGCTCCGGACAAGTACGGAAAACCGTGGTGCAAATCGCCCAGTGGCATCACCCATGCTTCCGGTGTGGTAATTAAAAATGATAACGTCACAATCGGAGTAGCAAATGCCAGTACGCCACCAATTAATCCCAACCAACGACTAACAGGATTAGCCAGCACCAGCAATGCGATCAGCACTTCGACTACGCCCAGGCCATTGGAGAACGTATAGGTGTTATTCGCCTTCTGCCATTCCCGCTCCTGCGGTTTAAACTCACCTTCGTGGGTTAAATGCTGCTTATATTCTTCTGGATGTTCATAAAAAAATGACATTACCGGACTATTGGCAACAAATGGCGTAATACTATCGGCTTCGTAAGGTACAAATTTCAATAAGCCAATCCAGATAAAAACAATGGCAATACTCAGGCGAATCAATGTTAATCCAATTCTATCGCCCTTGCTGAGTAAACGCAGATACTTTTCCATTCAGACTCTCCTCACTTGTACAAAATTGCGGTTGCGTGAGTGCTGCTATCAATGCGCATTGAGGTGATTGTCCAGGAAGTTGCCTTCTTTTCCTGCGCCAGTCTGGCGATTGCATGTTCAACAACAGAAGGTGCGGCGGCAATTGCCGACACGCTGACGCGGGCTACTTCGACTGGCTGTTGTGCCAGTGCAGAAAATGTCACCGGCGCGGTCAGTAAAGCAGTCAACAATAATGAAGTTTTAAGCATGTTCATTTCTATTTCCATTAACAAGTGATTTCACTCGTAATAGAATAAAACATTGTTGCTTATCTTATTTCCTCCATAACGCCAGAATAACTGTTCATGAGTATTTCTTTATATATGATAAAAAAAAGCCCCACACAGGTGGGGCAATCATGCAAACTATATTATTATTTTATTAGAGAGAAGAGATCGTTCAGTGATTCGCTCATGCTCGGATGAGTAAATATTTGATCGCGCAATGTCGTGTAAGGTAAACCAGCATCCATAACGGTTTTAATGATATTAATCATCTCATGAGAATCCACGCACAGCAGCGATACGCCTAATATCTGTTTCGTTTCGCGATTTACCACCGCTTTAAGTACGCCACGCGTGTCATTCATCACCCGTGCACGCGGGATAGCCGCGACAGGCAGGGTGACAACCTGGACCGCCGCGCCGCTGGCGCGAGCTTGTTCTTCTGTCATCCCCACGCGGGAAAGCGGCGGCGTCATAAAGACAGAATACGGTACGTTTTGGCGATCGCCGGTGTTACGTAATCCCTCGCCTGACAGGTTGTCGCGCACAATACGGAAGTCATCCAGCGAGATATAGGTGAATTGTAACCCCCCCGTCACATCGCCCATGGCCCAGATATTGTCTGCCGAAGTACGCAGATATTTATTCACCACAATGGCACCGCGCTCGTTGACATCCACACCCGCATTCTGCAACTGCAGATTTTCAGTTGCCGGTTTGCGACCCGATGCCACCAGTAGCGCATCCACAGTCTGGACGCCTTCCTGCATTTGCACCTGCACCGCGCCGTCATGGGACGAAACCGCCTGCACCCTGGCATTGAGGATAATCTCAACCCCTTTGTCGCGTAAAATGTTGGCGATAGCGTCGGCAATATCCCGATCTTCGCGGGCTAAAAACAGTGGGGCGGCTTCATAAATGGTGACCTTACTGCCAAAGTTGGCAAACATTGATGCGAATTCAATACCAATATAACCGCCGCCCAAAATCCCCAAACGTTCCGGACGTTGCGTCAAATTTAACAACCCGGTACTGTCAAACACACCCGGTGTAGTCATTAACCCTGCCACGTTTGGCATCGTTGCCTGTGCGCCGGTATTAATAAAGATCTTTTCGCCGCTTAGTTCAATCTCGCCTGTTGGCTGCACGACCCGCACCGTATGGTTATCAATGAATTCAGCACGGCCTTCAATCACATCTACATTTTCCAGATCGGCAAGATTATGGAAATTTTTATCACGCAGAAAGCTGACAACGGAGGCCTTGCGCAGCATCGCCGCAGCAAAGTCATGCTGAAGTTCAGCATCGTGTACCAGGGTTTTGGTGGGAATGCAGCCGATATTGATACATGTCCCGCCATACATGGTGTTTGACTGTTCAATAATCGCCACTCGCCAGCCCGTTTTCGCCAGGGTAGCCGCCAGCGTTTTACCCGCTTTGCCAAATCCGATAATAATCGCCTGATACTGATTCATGCTGTCTCTCCGCCATGTCACTGTTCGTTTGTTGAACTGAAGTATAGGTTTAACGATGCATGAACAATGTATCCATATCGCGCAAATTACTGTCAAATCGTCTAAATCACTACTATCTCTCTTCCACTCAATCCATCGGGACAATAAACTAACACCATAAATTTATTTAAGAAATAATGAGTAACAGCGTTACTTTATCTCGACAAGCATCAACAAGAACTGCTCAGGAGTCTTTATGGATGCACTTAGCCGATTACTTATGCTTAACGACCCGCAGGGCTCGATTGATCAAAACTGCCTGCTGAGCAGGGACTGGCAACTGCCGCACGCGGCGGGCGAGCTGTCCGTTATCCGCTGGCATACGGTAACCCAGGGATTTGCTCAACTGGATATGCCAGACGGAACGTCTTCTACGTTACGCCCTGGAACAATAGTCATTCTGCCTCAAAACTCCGCGCATCGGCTGTGCCAGACAGGGGAAGAACAAACGCATATTGTCTGCGGAAGCCTGCGATTGCAGGCATCTTCACGCTATTTTTTAACCGCCCTTCCGGAAGTATTAATACTGGCACCAGAAGATGACAGTCCCATTAGCCACTGGCTGAAGGCCATGATTGCGCTGATGCAGCAGGAATACATCAACGATCTGCCTGGCTCCAACATCGTTTGCAGCCAGCAATGCGCTACGCTGTTCGCGTTAGCCGTTCGCGAGTGGCTATCCCAGCCGACCCCCGCTAAAAATGTGCTGAATTTACTGCTGCACCTAAGGCTTGGGGCCGTTGTCTTCATGATGCTGGAGTCACCGGCTTTTCCCTGGACTGTCGAAGAACTGGCAAAGCGTGCCCATATGTCGCGGGCCAGCTTTGCGCAGCTATTCCGTGAAGTATCAAACTCCACGCCGCTGGCGGTGTTAACCGAGCTACGGCTGCAATTCGCCGCCCAGATGCTGTCACGCGGATCGCAGCCGTTGATCGTTATTGCCGAGTCGGTGGGTTACGCCAGCGAATCATCGTTTCACAAAGTCTTTTTACGGGGATTTGGCTGCACGCCGGGCGAGTACCGAAAACGCGTGAAAGCGCTGGCGGCATAACGCACCGCCTGCTTCGGCAACAAAACCGACGCAGGCGAGCGCTTCAAGGCATTACTTTTGGCTGCGATGCCTGTGCAGCCACATCAGCTTATAAGCTGCCGGAATAATAAACAGCGACAGCAATGGCGCGGTAATCATGCCGCCAATCATCGGCGCGGCAATGCGGCTCATCACTTCTGAGCCCGCCCCTGTCCCCCACAAGATTGGCAACAGGCCCGCGATAATCACCGCCACGGTCATCGCTTTCGGACGCACGCGCAGCACCGCGCCGTGATACAACGCTTCATCCAGCTTATCCGCCGTAAAGGTTTGCGGATTTTCCAGTGCAGGCTCGGCTTCAATAGCATGGCGCAAGTACATCAGCATCACTACGCCAAACTCCGCGGCAACGCCGGCCAGGGCGATAAACCCGGTTCCGGTCGCAACCGACATATGGAACCCCATCCAGTAGAGGAACCAGATCCCCCCTACCAGCGCAAAGGGCACGCTGGTGATAATCAGCAGCGCTTCACCAAAACGACGGAAAGCCAGATAAAGCAGGACGAAGATAATCATCAGCGTCATCGGCACCATCAGTTTGAGCTTATGGCTGGCGCGTTCAAGCAGCTCGAACTGCCCGGAAAACGCCACGCTGGTCCCCGGCTTTAACTGTACGTTTTCAGCGATCGCTTTTTTCAGATCGTTCACCACCGAAACCATGTCACGGTCGCGGGCGTCGATATAAATCCAGCTGGTGGGTCGCGCATCTTCGGTTTTCAACATCGACGGACCAGAAACCACTGTCACATCTGCAACATCAGCCAGCGTGATTTGCTGCTTCATGGGCGTCAGAATAGGCAGATTACGCAGCGCTTCCGGGCTATCACGATAGCTCTGCGCATAGCGAAGGTTAATCGGATAACGTGCAATCCCTTCCACCGTTTCGCCCACCATCGCGCCTCCGACCGCGGAGGTGACAAACAACTGTACCGCGCCAACGGTCATACCGTAGCGGGCTGCTTTCTCCCGATTAATGTCCACATTAATATAGCGCCCGCCCACCAGCCGCTCAGCCAGCGCCGAAGCGACGCCCGGCACGGTTCTGGCTACCTCTTCGATTTGTTCTGCCGTGGCGTCGATATCAGCCAGAACGTTACCTGACACCTTTATCCCAATCGGGCTTTTGATGCCGGTAGAAAGCATGTCGATACGGTTACGAATAGGCGGAACCCACAGGTTCGCCAGCCCTGGCAAGCGCACGGTTTTGTCGAGTTCGGCGATGATTTTGTCCATCGTCATCCCCGGACGCCACTGATCCTGCGGCTTCAGTTGGATCGTTGTTTCGACCATTTCCAGCGGCGCGGAATCCGTTGCGGTTTCCGCCTTACCGGTTTTACCAAACACACGCGCCACTTCCGGAACGGTCATGATCAGCTTGTCGGTTTTTTGCAGCATATCCGCCGCCTGCGCCGCCGAAATCCCCGGCAGGGTTGACGGCATATACAGTAGATCGCCTTCGTTAATCTGCGGCAGGAATTCACCACCGACTTTATTCAGCGGGTAGATAACCGTCAGTATTGAAAGTACCGCCACCAGCAGGGTGGTTTTAGGCCAATGCAGCACCTTCAACAACAGCGGATGATAAATACGGATCAGGAAACGGTTAAGCGGGTTACTGCTTTCCGCCGGTATTTTGCCACGGATCCAGAACCCCATCAGGATCGGAATGACGACAATAGCCAGAAACGCCGCGCCTGCCATGGCATACGTTTTGGTGAACGCCAGCGGGCCGAACAGTCGCCCCTCTTGCCCCTCGAGCGTGAAAATAGGGATAAACGACAGGGTGATAATCAGCAAGCTGATGAACAATGCCGGGCCAACCTCTACCGAGGCATCGGTAATGACCTTCCAGCGCGTTGCGTTATCCAGTTTTTCATCCGGATGCTGATGTCCCCACTCTTCGAGCCGCTTATGGGCGTTTTCAATCATCACAATCGCGGCATCGACCATGGCCCCGACGGCAATGGCAATGCCCCCAAGCGACATGATATTGGCGTTCAGCCCCTGGAAATGCATCACGATAAACGCGATACACAGTCCCAGCGGTAGGGAAATAATCGCTACCAGCGCCGAACGCAGATGCCACAGGAACAGCGCGCATACCAGCGCAACAACGATAAACTCTTCCAGCAGCTTATAGCTCAGGTTATCAATAGCGCGATCGATGAGCTGACTGCGATCGTATGTTGTAACTACCTCAACGCCTTCCGGCAGGCTGCTTTTCAGGGTGTCGAGTTTGGCTTTAACGGCGGAGATCACTTCACGCGCATTTTTACCGGAACGCAGAATTACCACCCCGCCCGCCACTTCGCCTTCACCATTCAGTTCGGCGATCCCACGGCGCATTTCCGGCCCAATCTGCACACGCGCGACATCGCGCAGATAAACAGGTACACCGTCGGCCCCTGTTTTCAGGACGATATTATTGAAGTCATCAAGCGTTTGTAGATACCCACTGGCACGGACCATATATTCCGCTTCAGCCATCTCAACAGACGAGCCGCCCGCCTCCTGATTCGACGTATCCAGTGCAGATTTCACCTCCGCCAGGCTGATGCCATATTGCGTCAGCTTCATCGGGTCGATAACAACCTGGTACTGTTTAACCACGCCGCCTACCGAGGCCACCTCTGCCACATTCGGAATCGTTTTTAACTCATACTTTAAAAACCAGTCCTGAAGAGTACGTAACTCTGCCAGATCGTGTTTACCGCTGCGATCGACCAGCGCATATTCAAAGATCCAGCCGACGCCCGTGGCGTCCGGTCCCATCTCCGCGCTGACCCCTGCCGGTAATTTCCCCTGAACCTGGTTGAGATACTCCAGTACGCGCGAGCGCGCCCAGTAAGGATCGGTGCCATCTTCGAAAATGACGTACACATAGGAATCACCAAACTGCGAGAAACCACGCACGGTCTTCGCGCCCGGTACCGACAGCATGGTGGTGGTCAGCGGGTAAGTCACCTGATTTTCGACGATTTGCGGTGCCTGCCCTGGATAGCTGGTTTTGACGATCACCTGAACATCAGAGAGATCGGGCAACGCATCAACCGGGGTATTGATGATGGTCCAGGTTCCCCAGATACTGAGAAACAGCGCCCCCATCATCACCAGAAAACGGTTTGCCACCGAACGGCGGATAATCCATTCAATCATTTATCATGTCCTCAGTGTGAATGGGTCGCCTGGGCTGGCTTTGCGGATGCGTCTTGCGCACCACTGTTCTGCGCGCGCATACGGTCCAGTGCGCCAGAGATATTCGCCTCGGAATCAATCAGGAACAGACCACTGGACACCACTTTTTCACCTTCAGTCAGGCCTGAGCGGATAGCCGTCAGCCCTTGAGATTCATGGAATACCGCAACCTGCTTCGGTACAAATCGACCTTCGTTATCGACGGTGATCACCCGTTGCTCGGTGCCTGTATCAATCAACGCCTTTGAGGGGATCAGCAGCATCGGTTCACTTTGCGCTTTCAGTTGCAGGTAAGCATTCATCCCCGGCTTGAGCGCCTCATCAGGGTTATTGACCTGCAAGCGGATCTGCAGCGTACGCGTGGAGGCATCGACACTAGGTAAGATATTCCACTTGCTAATGGTGAAAGGCTTATCCGGCCAGGCGGGCACGGTGATAGTAAATTGCGAGGCGTCTTTGATCAGCCAGGCGATAGATTCCGGGACCGACGCGCTGACCCATACCGGGTCCATCCCCTGAATTTTCGCGACCACATTGTCTTTGGAAATGTTCATGCCAGTACGCAAATCGAATGCGGTAATCACCCCATCAATAGGGGCTTTCAGGGTAAAGCGGGTCTGAATTTTACGCGTCGATTTTAAGCGCTGAATATCCGCTTCCGGCATACCGGCCAGACGTAATCTCTCCAGAATCCCTTCCACCTGCGTCGCACTGCCGCCAGTCTCCCGCAGTAACAAATATTCGCTCTGCGCCTCAACCCAGTCGGGAATCGTCAGATCGATAAGCGGCGCACCTTGCTTAATTTTGTCGCCCACGGTTAGCGGGTAAACCTTCTCGATAAAGCCTGCGGAGCGAGCCTGGACAATAACAAACTGGTATTCGTTATAGCTAACGTTAGCCGGGAAAGTTTGCGCATAGTGCAGCGGGCCACGGCGCACAGGTTCTGTTTTCAGACCCAAATTTTGGGTCTGAGTAGGATCGATACGCACGCCAGGCGCTGACGCGCTCGCGGTCTCTTCATCGGCATATTTCGGGATCAGATCCATATCCATAAACGGTGATTTACCCGGCTTATCAAAGCGCGTGTTCGGGTACATGGGGTCATACCAGAACAACACTTTTCTGGCTTCTTTTTGCGAAGCCTGCCCGGTTTCAGCCGTTACGTTTGCTGATGAATAATAAGTATAAATACCGACAGAAATAACCCCACCGGCAATCATGCCAGCGAGAATAAGCGCGGTATTTTTAATATTTAAAGACGCCATAGTGATTTCCATTGCGCGATAGTCTCACCCGAATTTCGAAGAATCCGGGCAAGAATAAAAGAGACCAGCGAGAACGTTATTTACTGATGTGAATATCGCGTAACACAGAGATATTTCCCTGCTGAACAAACGTAAACGCAACCTTATCGCCGGGTTTAATATCGTCAGCCTTGGTGTCGGCAACCCGCGTAAAACGCATCGTCATGGCAGGCCAGTTCACCGCGGGAATGGGATCATGCTTGATCGTGATTTTTTTACTTTCTTTATCAATAGCTTCAATCACCCCGGTGGCGCTAATGACGTCTTCCTGTTGGGCCGCTGGCTGCATGTTCATCATCTCGCCATGCTGATGCTCATTGGCCTGAGCGTTAAACATGACCACAGAGAAAAAGCTAAACAACACGGCTTTGGCGGTAGTATTCATACTTGATGCTCCTGAAAAGTTAATATTAAGGATTACTCCACCCAACCGCCGCCTAAGGCAGCAAACAGCTTAATTTCATTAACCTGTTGGGCGTAATTAAGATCGAGCAGCGATTGCTGCGTAGCGAATAAAGAACGTTCGGCGTCCAGTACTTCGATGTAGCTAACCGCACCATTTTGATAAAGCGCTCTGGCGCGTTGTAAGGTGATTTGCAATGACGTCAGGTAGCGCTGCTGACCGCTAATTTGATCGGCAATGCTTTGGCGCAACACCAGCGCATCCGCCACCTCTTTAAACGCGTTCTGAATTTTTTGTTCGTAATTCACCACCGACTGCTGTTGGCGAATTTCAGCGAGGTCGAGATTGGACTGATTACGTCCGGCGTTAAAAATGGGAATATCTATTTTGGGGACAAAATTCCACATGCCGCTGGTCGCATTAAATAAGCTGGAAAGATCGCTGCTGCTGCTGGAAACCGAACTGGTCAAGGTAATCGACGGGAAAAACGCTGCCCGTGCGGCGCCGATATTGGCATTCGCCGCCATTAATCCGTGTTCAGCTTCCAAAATATCCGGGCGCTGCAACAGGATTTGCGACGAGAGCGACGGCGGCAGCGTTACTGGTTTAATATCCCCGCTGCTGCGCATCTGGTCGTTGGGTAATTTCCCGTACGTACCCAGCAACAGTTGCAGCGCGTTGTTGGCCTGCGCCAGTTCACCTTTACGCTTCGCGATTTCGCTGCGCGTGCTTTCAATCACGCCCCGCGCCTGTTCCAGCGCCAGTACGTTGGTGCTTCCGGTCAGCAACTGCTTCTCAACAAAAGCGTAAGAACGCTGATAGTTTTGCAGCGTTTCTTCGGCAATTTGCAGTTGTGCATAAGCCAGACGCTGATTGAAATAACTTTGCGATACGTTGGAGATTAATGAGATGTGTACCGCCCGACGCGCCTCTTCGCTGGCAAAGAAATTCTGTCGCTCAGCTTCACTCATATTTTTCAGCCGCCCAAAGAAGTCCAGATCGAAACTGAGATTGAGTCCAGCTTCGAATTCACGATCGGTGCTGCTATCACCTTTTAATTTACCGCTGTAAGTACCGCTGGAACCTGCCGTGAGTTGCGGGTAGCGGTCAGCGTCCGTGACGCCATATTGCGCTCTCGCTTCCTGAACTTTTAGCACTGCCATACGTAAATCGCGGTTATTGACCAGCGCCTCGCCAATCAGCGCCTTTACCTGGGAGTCAACGAAGAAGCTCCGCCAGCCCGTGTCCTGATATCCCACCGGTGCAGAAACCAGGGCGTTCTGGCTTAAGGAGAATTGCTGCGGCACAGGCAATGTCGGACGCTGATAGTCCGGCGCCAATGAACAACCGGCGAGAACGAATACAGCGCTGAGGGTAAGAAGCTTAAATTTGCTCATAGTTCTTCTCGTCCTGACCGGACTGATGGCCCTAAAAAATGTAGGAATTTATAGCGTTGTACTTTAACGAAGTGACTCTGTTTAAGCGGTGACAGGAAAATGACAAAACTGTCATTTTCCCAATAACCGATTGCTATCCGATCCCGCTTCCCTAGAATTGAAAGTCCGCACAACCCGTGTGAGAAGGAGAATGCGATGAAGGTGTTGATAGTCGAAGATGAGAAAAAAACCGGTGAATACCTGACGAAAGGCCTGACGGAAGCGGGTTTTGTCGTGGATTTAGCGGATAACGGCCTGAACGGGTACCACCTGGCGATGACCGGCGATTACGACCTGCTCATACTCGACATCATGCTGCCGGATGTAAACGGCTGGGATATCGTACGGATGCTGCGTTCCGCTAACAAAGGGATGCCCATTCTTCTCCTCACCGCGCTGGGTACCATCGAACATCGGGTTAAGGGTCTGGAATTAGGCGCTGATGATTATCTGGTCAAACCGTTCGCCTTCGCCGAACTGCTGGCGCGGGTCAGAACGCTGCTGCGCCGCGGGGCGGCGGTGATTGTCGAAAGCCAGTTTCAGGTCGCGGATTTAATGGTCGATCTGGTCAGCAGAAAAGTCACCCGCAGCGGGACGCGTATTACCCTGACCAGCAAAGAGTTTACGCTGCTTGAGTTTTTCCTGCGTCATCAAGGGGAAGTTTTACCCCGCTCACTGATCGCTTCCCAGGTCTGGGATATGAATTTTGACAGCGATACCAATGCCATCGACGTCGCCGTTAAGCGTCTGCGCGCCAAAATTGATAACGATTTTGAGCCGAAACTGATTCAGACCGTACGCGGCGTGGGATATATGCTTGAGGTTCCTGATGCCCAGTAAACGATGGCGGCGCCCTTTTTCGCTGGCGACACGACTGACCTTTTTTATCAGTCTGGCGACGATCGCTTCATTTTTCGCCTTTGCATGGATAATGATCCACTCCGTGAAGGTCCATTTCGCCGAGCAGGACATCAATGATTTACAAGAGATCAGCGCCACGCTGGAGCGGATTATTAACCAACCCAACGAGCCAGAATCACGCCGTCTGGAAACGCTAAAAAACGTGGTAGAGGGCTACTCGAACGTCATTATTTCTCTGGAAGACAGTAAGCAGAAAGCCATTTTTCATTCGCCAAATGCGCCGGATCTCCGGCAATTTATCGCCAGCGCAAGACCGGATAAAAATGCCCATGCCAGCGATGTTTTTATTATATCCGGCCCTACACTGCAAACGTCCAAACATATTCACGGACAAAAAACGTCGTCTAACTGGCGAATGATTCGCCTGCCGGTAGGAAAGCTGACTGATGGAAAAGCGGCATATACGTTGTATTTGGCGTTATCGATCGATTTTCATCTGCACTATATTAACGACCTGAAAAACAAACTGATTATGACGGCATCGCTGATTAGCATGATGATTGTATTTATCGTGCTGTTCGCTGTGTATAAAGGCCATGAACCGATCCGTAATGTCAGTCGGCGCATCCAAAATATCACCTCAAAAGATCTTGATGTGCGCCTCGATCCGCAAGCGGTCCCTATTGAACTGGAACAACTGGTAAGTTCGTTTAATCACATGATCGAACGCATCGAGGATGTATTTAAACGTCAGTCGAACTTCTCGGCGGATATTGCCCATGAGATCCGCACGCCAATAACCAACCTGGTCACGCAAACGGAAATTGCGCTCAGCCAAACCCGTAGCCAAAAAGAGCTGGAAGACGTGCTGTATTCCAATCTTGAAGAGTTTGGTCGTATGTCGAAAATGGTAAGCGACATGCTGTTTCTGGCGCAGGCAGACAACAATCAGCTTATCCCGGAAAAGACAGCGCTTAATCTGGCCGATGAGGTTGGTAAAGTGTTCGACTTTTTCGAAGCCTGGGCAGAAGAGCGCGAGGTGGGCTTACGTTTTGAAGGACGCGCATGCTGGGTTTCAGGCGATCCGTTAATGCTACGCCGGGCAATGAGTAATCTGCTTTCAAATGCCATGCGCTACACGCCAAAAGGCGAGTCGGTAACCGTGCGGGTGAAAGAGGCGGATGGCCTGGTCCAGATAGTCGTGGAAAATCCCGGCCCCCCCATTCCCCCACAGCATCTATCGCGGCTATTTGATCGTTTTTATCGGGTTGACCCTTCGCGACAGCGTAAAGGCGAAGGCAGCGGTATTGGCCTGGCGATTGTGAAATCGATTGTTATCGCCCATCAGGGGAAAGTCTCGGTGACATCCGATCAGCTTGCCACCCGTTTTATTCTGACGCTGCCCAAGCATGCGATGTAATTTATGATAATGGCGTTGATACCTTAAACAATTCGAGTTGCAGGAAGGCGGCAAGAGAGGGAATCCCCGGTCACTTACTTAAGTAAATGACTGGGGGTGAACGAGCGCAGCCAACGCATATGCAGCTTGAAGTATGACCGGTATATATATCATCACCGATTCTCTGACGTAACCGTCATAGTCCTGTCACGCCGCTGACAGCCCTCACCAATTATAATTTCTTCCGTAAACCCCAACAGGAGAAATATGATGAATAAGATATCCTCTTTTTTCGCTATCGCGTTTTTTATTTCAGCTGGCGTTAATGCGGCCGACACACCCAAAATGCATCAGCAGGCCGCAGCGGCCCATGAAATGATGAATAACAGCGGTGCCCCTGCACATCAACAAATGGCGCAAGAACACGTCGCGCAGACGAATAATTCAACGTCAACGCCATCCCAGGCACGCCCTTTTTCACAAATGAATAAACATGAAAAAGCGATGGTCGTTCACCAGTCAGTGAATAACGGTCATTCATATGCCCATGAGGTTCAGGCCAGGCAGCACCGCGCACAGATCCCCTCGCAAGGGTAACGTTGCCCTGTGTTGAATAAAATGTCCATCAATACGCTATGTATGAATATTGCGGACAAAACGCGCCACGCAGGCCTGTACATTTACAAGCCTGCGTTCCTGCCGTTAATGTCAATATTAATATTTCTTTAAACACTTCATTAAAAAGTAAATATAATTAAGCGTTTTATCTCACTTGTATAAACTACGTAATTCACCTGCTTGTAATGTTGCATATTACAGCCCCCACACCCTCACCATTAATATAAATTAGGATTCCCCCTGGTATGCGTCATTAATATTTAATGGGAGACTGCCGTCGTCGTAAACATGACATTCGAACAGTTCGTATTCCTATAAATAAACTTAATGATGATAGTGAGCAAAAAAATGAAAAAACGTCTGCTGACCCTCTTTGTCCTCGGCCTGACAACGGCCACAACAGCATGCGCAATTACCCCGGCAATGCAGAAAAAGTATGAACATTCAGGTTGTACACAAATGAGTGAACTCAATGGCTGCGATATCAATAAATCCTATCAGTGGAACCGCGATCATGGTTTTATTGAGAACGGCAACAGCCAGCAGAGCCGTCATCATCATCATGGTGAAGAGCAGCAAAATACCGCTGACCGGGATAACCACGATAATGCCGATATTTACGGCAAATTCAGCGGAAATTACGTAGCCAAATTTGCCAATGGTCAACGCAGCGTTGATATTCACGTCGAGGGTTCCAGCGTGTACGTCAATGGTAATGAAGTGCGTGACGTAAATACCTATCAGGATACGATGACCTTCCGTGTCGGCTATGCCACTTACACCATTAAAACGAATGGTCGCGGTAGCTGGAATGACAGCGATGCCGGGAATGCTGGCAAAATTGTGCGCGAGTAACGGATACCGCCACAATGAAAAAACTGATTTCCACGTTGGTTATTATGGCTAGTCTGTCGGGCTGTGCCGAACATCCTTATCTTTCTGCAGCCGCTGCTGGTATTGGGGCCGCAGCAGTTGCCACGGCGATCGCTAATCACAAAAACCGTGAAGCCAACCGTGATAAAGAGCATGAACGCCAGGAGCGCGAGCAAAGGGAGAACCAGCATGCGTGGCGGCATAGTCACCATCACTCCGATGATGACGGCCATTACTATCACCGCTAAGTCAGCACAAAGAGCGCTGCGATCACAGCGCTCTCAACGGTCATGTATTACAGTATGCCGTTTTAATACTGGAGTCAGGCATGGCATTAACCCTCACGGTATTGCTTGAAAACAGGCGCGCTGCGAGCGCAGATAAATCATTACGGGCAAAGCCTGGATTAAGTCTGTTAGTTCAGGATGAAACCACCACCATACTATTTGATACCGGCCCGGACGACAGCTTCATACTTAACGCCGCGCAAATGGGCGTAGACCTGACGCAATTGACCGCCGTGGTTCTTTCGCACGGCCATTACGATCACTGTGGCGGCGTGCCGTGGCTGGCGGATAACAGTCGTATCATTTGCCATCCCCAAATAGCCTGCGAACGGTATGCCTCAATAACCCTGGCGGGAACGCCAAGAAAAATAAAAAAACTCTCGCGTGATAACGACTACTCTCGACTAATCATGGAATACACCCGTGAACCGTTGGCGATCAGCGATCGATTTTTGTGGTCCGGGGAAATTAGTGTCGCCACTCCACAGGCCTATGGCGTTATTAGCGAGAAAACACCTCAACCGGATTACATCAGCGACGAAGGCGTATTGATCTATAAATCTGATCGCGGGTTAGTCATCATTACCGGATGCGGGCATCGGGGAATAGAGAATATCGTATGCCATTGCCAAAACATCACCGGCGTTAACCAAATTTACGCCCTCGTCGGTGGGTTCCATTTACGCACTGCCTCCCCCGCTAAGCTATGGCGAACCCGACAATTTATTAAGCAACAACAACCAGAAAAACTACTCGGCTGTCATTGCACCGGTTCGTGGGGTCGATTGTGGCTACCGGGAACTGACGCCCCGGCAACGGGAGATGTGATTGTGCTGGCAGAGTAACGGCGATAAGACATTGCCAAACCAGCAATAAAAAGCGGGAGCCTTACGGCCCCCGCTTTTCAACCATCATTACAGAGTGACGATTGCTGGCTCATCAAAGACGGTGAGTTTTGGCGCTTCGCCGGTGAATTTTTCTGCGTATACCAGGCTGGTATTCCCCGCGCAGCCATTCGCCAGCCTTGAGGTTGGGATATCCGCCGTCAGCACGTTCGCGCCGCCATTTTTGCAGATACCGTTCTCAATATCTGGCCATGCGCCTTCATGGATACAGATAATTCCCGGTTTGATACCGTCACTGATGTGTGCCCCCACCAGCACCTGTCCACGCGCGTTCCATACGCGTACCAGATCGCCCTCGGCAATACCTCTGGCTTTCGCATCATCCGGGTGAATCGTTACCGGCTCACGATTGGCAATCGCGTACTCTTTGCGCAGCGAAGCGTAATTCAACTGACTATGCAGACGATGTGCCGGGTGCGCCGTCAGTAGCTGCAGTTGATCTTTATCCGCAGTTCCTTTCCATTCATCGGGTTCAATCCATGACGCATGCGGCGGACAATCTTTGTATTGATAGCCTTCAATCGTTTTTGAGTAGATTTCTATCTTACCGCTCGGCGTTCCAAGCGCATTCATCACCGGATCGCTGCGGAAATCCGCGTAGCGTACATATTTGTTATTCTTTTCATTCTCACGCATTTCGATCAGTTTGTTTTGCTGCCAAAACGCGTTGAACTGAGGCATGGCGATACGCTGGGCGCGGGCGGCTTTTTGTGCGGCATCATAGAACTGCTTCAGCCACGCCATTTCATCTTTGCCCTCGGTGTAGACCGCCTTACCGCCAGGCTTGAGCATCTCCGCCAGATCGGCAAATACGTCAAAATCACTGCGTGCTTCAAACTGCGGCTCAATGACCTGCTTCATCGGCACCAGATGTTGGTTACTGTAATCACCGGTCATGGTCAGATCGTTGCGCTCAAACGACGTGGTTATCGGCAGGACTATATCGGCATGTTTGGCCGCTGCGGTCCAGTAGCACTCAGAGATGACAACCAGTTCAGGCTTCTGCCAGGCTTTGATTAAACGGTTAGTATCCTGATGATGGGTAAAGTTAGCGCCGCCCGCCCACCAGATCATTTTGATATCCGGGAAGGTTTGCTCTTTACCGTTATGCTGATATTTGCCGCCTGGATTTTCCAGCGCTTCGACAATTCGCGCTACCGGCAGGCTGATCACCGCATCGGAAACCGCCCAGTCGTTACCCGCAGATGACCCACCCTCAATTTGGGCGGAGATTGCTGGCAATACTCCCCCGGTACGCGTTGGGTTACCGCCGTTGGAATAGTGATAAGAGAACCCGAAACCACCGCCTTCGGTACCAATTTGCCCCAGCATCGCCGCCAGAGTCACCAGCATCCAGTGTTTTTGCTCACCGTATTGCTGGCGCTGAATCCCCCAACCCGCCATGAGCATGGTTTGATTGCTGGAGAAAATTTCCGCCAGCTTCTCCAGTTGCTCAGCAGGTACGCCGCACACGCCGGAAGCCCACTCGGCGGTTTTCTCTATTTTGTCGCTCTTGCCGAGCAAATACTCTTCAAACTGCGGATATCCGGTGGTGTATTTTTCCAGGAAGGCTTTGTCATGGAGATTTTTCTTCACCAGCGTATGGGCGATCCCTAACATCATCGCCACATCGGTCCCCATATGTGGCGCAATCCAGGTCGCATTATCACCAAAGAACTCAATGGTTTCGGAACGCATCGGATCGATGGCGATGACGCTTTTCCCTGATTTCTTCAGCAGATTAAAGTATTCAATCCCCTGTTCATCCGTGCTGCTCCAGGCAATCTTGAGGGTATTGAGCGGGTTCATACCCCACAGCACCACGACCTGACTGTGCTCAAGCACCATCGGCCAGGTGGTTTGCTGCTCATAGACTTCAACCGATCCCACAACGTAAGGCATGATCACCTGCGCGGCACCGGTTGAATAATCTCCGGTATGACCTGCGTAACCACCGGCCATGCTCATATAGCGTTGCAGTAAGGTTTGCGCTTTATGCAGAACGCCGCTGGAGCGCCAGCCATAAGAACCAGCAAATATCGACGCCGGGCCATAGCTGCTACGGATCCGGCTATGCTGCTCATGTATCAGTTTCAGTGCCTGCTCCCAGCTAACCCGCACGAAAGGATCGCTTCCACGTTTACCATCCGCATTACCCGGGTTTTCCAGATAGCTTTTGCGCACCATCGGATATTTTACGCGGATATTGGTATGGACCTGATCCGGCGCGGTTTGCTGTAACGAGTTCGGCACCGTTTTAGGCAACGCGCCTTTTGAGGAAACCACTTTGCCATCTTTTACTTCCACGTATACCGCGCCCCAACGCGCTGCCGTCAGAATCGCTCCGCCATTTTGGCCTTCGGCCCAGGCCGGCATTGGGATCACCGAAGAAATCGCCATTGTCCCGGTTGCCACGCCAGCCGTCTTAATAAAGTCACGTCTTGTGAGTTTCATGATTTCTCCTGATTTATCGCTTATTTGTTCATGTCTTTAGCGTTGTACTGGAAGTAACGGCTCAGGATATCCAGTTCGTTTTCACTGATATTGGTGCGAGCGCCCATCCCTTTTGCTACTGAAGGCCAGGCGTTGAGGGTGAAATGATTCGCCGGAATTGGCGCATGGCAGCCCGCGCAGTACACATTGTCGAGTTTGCGTGCGTAATCCCACATCGGTTCACGGCTGGCGAGAGCGGAACCGCTCCATTCACCCTGCAGCACGACATCTCGCCAAACATTGCCGTAATCATCTTTTTTCCAGTCGGAGAGGATCTTCAGCGATTGCTGACCTTTTTCACTCAGGCTGGCAAGAATCAAACGCTGTCCTGCCGCGTAGTAAATGACCTGTTCATTTCCCTGCATCTGGCTACCGCGAATCTCGACCTGTCGCGTATTGTCCGTTGTTTTCAGAACCTGCATTTTTGTTGCCGGGTAAACGGTTCCCAAATCGCCCAGCGCGGTGTTGCTTACGGCATAAAGCTCTGTTGCCGAAGCAGGGGTGGAGGCGGACTGCGCTTCAAGCCCTTTGAGCGCGCTGTCATCCATTTTTATTTCAGGTGGAAAATGGGCGACGCCTTTGTGGCAATCAATACAGGTTTGCTTTTCCTCAATGCCCATTTTGTGCATTTTCTGGGCCTCTGCGCTTTGTGCGGCAAGATCCATCGCGTCCATGCTGTGACAGCTACGGCAGGTCGCAGAATCGCTCGCTTTTAGCTGTGCCCAGACGGTTTGCGCCATTTCCAGACGGTGTTCTTCAAATTTTTCTGGGGTATCGATTTTTTTGGTTATGAACTGATGATAAACATCTTTTGAGGCCCGCAGTTTAGCCACCAGATAATCCAGGCCGCCCTGGGGGATATGACAATCAGCACACTCTGCACGAATACCTTTCTGATTCTGAAAGTGAACCGAACCGGTATATTCCTCATACGGTGCCTGCATCGTATGACACGATAAACAGAATTCCGTGCTTGAGGTTTTGTGCAACGTCCATTGCCCTGCCAAAACGATAACAGCACCAAGAACAATGCACAGCAGCATCGTCCCGAGGATGGTTTTATTTATTTTTCTCATCTTTTATTCCCACAAGATGAATACCCTTTAATGGGTAGACAATAATTACCCTAACGCGGCTACTTATTGATATTCATCAAACGCAGAGGGAAATGAGAATCAGCATGTGGGTAAGTTTGAAGGCGCTCGCATAATTAATACGAACGAAATTAAATATAAAATACCTTTTTAAATTCAGATAATTAAACCAAATCCAAGGTTTAATTAACCATTAATTATGGAAACGTCAGAATAAAAGTTTGATGAGTGCTGAATGGCATTAAAATTATGCCCTTGGCAATAGTCGCTATATAATAAAATATATAATGAAAAAACATAAAAACGAACCCTTTTCTATTACGTGATAACACGTATTAATGAAGATACCCCTCTTGTGGTTGTGCTCAGATATACATTCACGACAAGACTTGTGACACACACCTATCATTGACGCGCATTTATGCATGCAACCTTGATCTGGTCACTTATTATACAGATTCGATTTTCGCTACACTCTGGGTAGAGGTAAACAAACAGGAGGTAGTGAATATGTATCGCTCAATTCTGGTGCCCATTGATATCTCTGAAACCGATTTAACCCGCCATGTTGTTCCACAGGTCCTGGCGCATGCCAAAACCGCTAAGGTCCACTTTTTAGCCGTTATTCCTACCGTTCCGTTCTATGCCTCGCTGGGGCTGGCTTACTCAACAGAATTCCCGGACAGAAGCGGTCTGCAGGCCAAGGCCAGCGAAAAACTCGAAGAGATTATTAAGCAGTTCAATATTCCTGCAGGCAGGAGTCAGACTCACGTCGTTTACGGCCCGCCGAAGGATCAGATCCTCAAACTGGCGGAGGCGGTAGACGCTGAGCTTATTGTTATTGCCTCACATAAGCCTGGTTTTAGCACTTATCTGCTGGGTTCAACGGCGGCTGCCGTAGTACGCCATGCAAAATGTCCCGTGCTGGTTGTGCGGTGATAGGGTCAAAATGGGGGCGAATTTGCACTAACGTTTATAAGTTAAGCATTATTGAGCACATGTGATTCTTGCTCAGGGTTCCGTTCACCTCAGCGGTAAATGTAGCAATATACCGGAGGCAACAGATTCATTGCCTCCGGATGTCCCACTCTCAGTTACTCATTACGGCCATTCATTTTCGTTAAAATGACAAGCATTAGAACGAATGTATTTCCGTTTTTCTGTGGCTTAGGCCATCACTCAGTTCTGAATATCCAGCCTGACCAGTGCCAGCAACAGCTGACTCAGCGCGCCATAGAAACCAAAGTCATCATAGCGGCGGCATTTGGCGGTGAATTCCGGTAACCAGCGTAACAGCCCCGCCAGCGTTTCTCTGCGCAGCGCATCAATACGCTGGCGGCTAAGCCCGGACTCTCCCAGAGAAAAATGCAGATGACTCAGCAGTTCGATAAAAATTGCCAGATGATCGGCTGACTCGCTAAACGTTTCGCTTACCTGCATGCCAGCATCGGCTAACAATCGTTTAATGACCCCGTAATTCGGCCCTCCTTCAAGATGGGCCGACGCATAGGGTAACGCCGCGTGTTTTTCCGACATCAGAAACAGGCTACAAAAATCAGCCGCCAGTTCGAGGGTAGCGTCCTCACGCACCTGAAGCGCAGCAATTTTCTCCTCCAGCTGAAGGACTTCCGCTTCAAGCGACGGTTCACCTTTTAGCACCGCGAACCACTCAGCCATTTCGCTGGACTGCAAAAATGCCAGGCTGTCATCGTCACGTTCCCGGGAAAACAACTGCGCCAGCCAGGCGTAAACGCAGGCCATCTGTTCTGTTGTCAGGGAAGAGTGTTTTATCATGACGATACCTTCTCCGCCGGAACATATTCGCACTGCGCCACCATTTTTATCGGGCCGCTGAACGCCGTCACGTTATCCACCTTGCCGGTATATTTCTCAATTTCCACCAGCGTGGTATGAGCGCTGGTCGCCTGTGCCAGTTGAGACGTGCCGATATCGATTGTTAATACGTTCGGATTGCCGTATTTACACAGCGCCCCAGTTTCTCCGCCGTTATCAGGGTCGTACCAGGCACCTTCATGAATACGCGCCACGCCTGGCGAGTAGAGATCGGAGACAACCGCCCCGGCCAGTACTTGTCCACGTGCGTTAAAGACACGGACAATATCACCGTTGCGAATCCCCCTGACGCTGGCATCCTGCGGGTTGATAAACACCGGCTCTTTACCGCTTACCGCATAATGCTTACGCAGCGCTTCAGATTCACAAAGCTGCGAGTGCAGACGGAAATCAGGGTGAACAGATTGCAGATGCAGTGGCCAACGCTGCGACCCGGGTCCACCATGTGAGCGTTCGATTTTCTCAAACCACATCGGATGCCCCTGGCAGTCGTCATACTGCATACCGGCAATGGTTTTCGAGAAAATTTCGATCAATCCGCTCGGCGTGCCCAGCGGCTCAAGATCGGGGTCGTCGCGGAATGCCTGATGACGTACAAACATCTGCGGATGTTCGAATTCAACGTACTCTTGCTGATTCCAGAAAACGTCAAAAGCGGGGAGATGAACGCCGCGCCCTTTCCCCTGCTGGCTTCCTTCCTGCCAGATCCGTTTCAGCCAACCCATCTCATCCAGCCCTTCGGTAAAGGCTTCTTCACGATTAAAGCGGCGGCAGAGATCGCGGAAAATATCGAAATCATTACGTGCTTCAAATTGCGGCTGCACCAACTGTTTCATGGCGATAATGCCGCGGTTGGAGTGGTTGCCATACTGGTCAAGATCGTTACGCTCAAACTGGGTCGTCGCGGGCAATACGATGTCAGCGAATCGACAGGTCGAGGTCCACTGATTATCGATGGCGATAACGGTTTCCAGCTTACGCCAGCCCTCAATAATACGATTGATCTGCTGGTGACGATGGAAAGGGTTGGTCCCGGCAAAAACGCACATCTTCAACGGCGGCAACTTGACGGTTTTGCCGTTCCAGTTAATTTGTTTACCCGGCTCAAGAATCGCATCGATAAAACGCGCGATCGGGATGGTGCTGCTGTACCCCTTATAATCAGTGCTGTCATGCACAGGAGGTACGGTGGTGGAGCCAGAAAAACCGCTCAGGATAATCCCTTTGCGGCTTGGTGTGCCCGCGCCGTTGTAGTGCCAGCCAAAGCCGAAGCCACCGCCGGGTAAGCCGATTTGTCCAAGCATTGAGGCCAGCACCACGATCATCCACGCCCACTGTTCCCCGTGCTGCATACGCTGGACGCACCAGCCGGCAATAATCTGCGTTCTTCCGCCCGCCATTTGCCGCGCCAGTTCACGAATCGTATCGGCATCAATCCCGCATATTTTTTGCGCCCACTGGGCATCTTTAGGCTGTCCGTCACTTTCCCCCAGCAGATAAGGCAGAAACTGCTCAAACCCTACGCAGTAGTTATCGAGAAAATGCTTATCGTAGAGCTTCTCGGTATAAAGCGTGTGCGCCAGCGCCAGCTGTAGCGGCACATCGGCCTGCGGATTCACGGCGACGTGTTTAACCTTGTCGCGGCCCAGGTAGTCGTGCGTCGAGGTGATGACCGGATCAACGCTGATAACCGAGATCTCGCCGCGCGCCACTTTTTCTTTCAGTTGTTCGTAGTATTCATAAACATCATGATCCGGGCACCACCAGTTCGCCTGCTGGTTTTTAATCAGGTCGGAACCCCACAGCACAATCGTTTTGCTGTTTTTCAGCACCAGCGGCCAGGAGGTCTGCTGTTCATATACCTCCATTGACCCGACCACGCGCGGCAGAATCACCTGGGCTGCACCAGTGGAATAGTCGCCCCCGGTACTTACGCTGTTGCCGTGCAGCGCAATGGCGCGCGCCAGCATCCCCGAGGCGTTATGGAACATGCCGGTTGATTGCCAACCGCTGGCCGTCAGCAGCGCGCTCGGGCCATAGGTCTTCTGAATTCGCTCCAGCTCCTGATAGAAGAAGTCCAGCGCTTCATCCCACGAAACGCGCACAAAGCGGTTATCTCCACGCTGCGTGGTATCGCTCTGATGGCGTTTACGCAACCAGTCGACGCGGACCATTGGATAGCGAATACGCGCCCCACCATGCACGTGATCCGGCAGTCCGGCGATCATTTTTGACGGGTACTTATCACGCTCAAACGGTTTGGCTTCAATAAAACGCCCATCAACCACGGTGGCGCGGATTGCCCCCCAGTGAGATCCGGTCAGGATCCCCTCTTTGACGCCAGTTCCCTGCACCTCTGCGGCGTTGGCGCTGCGCGGTGTGAGCAGCGAAGGTCCTAACATACCAGCGACGGTCAAGCCGCCCAACTGCAGTAGAAAACGACGGCGAGATGCCTGAAAGAGATCGTTATTTTTCATTGCTTTCTCCCTTATCGCCATGCGGCTTGTCCGTGGTGTCAGAGGCATTCATCTGCAAATATTTCAGTAAGGTACGTTCTTCACGTTTATCCAGACTGGTAAATCCAATCATGCCGTTCAACGTGCCAATCCAGCCGTTGGCGTCAAAGTGTTCTTTCTCCGGTGCGCCGTGGCACTGGTTACAGGTTCCGTTATAGAGCGAGTCGGCATAAGCCCAGATTGGCTTAATGTCGTTAACCATATCGCCCTTCTGCATCCAGGCGGTGGCCTGCAGCTTGCTCCACTGCGTGTTCGTTTCCGCGACGGTCGTTTGCTCCAGGGTTTTCACGTGCTGCTGGATGTCGCCACGAATGGAGGCCACAAAAATGCGTTTACCTGGCAATTGCGCCAGCACGCGCTGACGCCCGTTACTCTCTGTCCAGCCCACAATCTCAATTTGCAGCCAGTCGCCGTCACGCTTTAACACTTTTACTTCAGAAGCAGGCAGCAGTGAGCCCGCAGGTTCTTTATCCCCTTTGGCGGCATAAATAGGTTTGATGTCCAGGGAATAGAGCGTATCGCCATCGTCGTTTGCGTTGGCGCGTAACTGGTCAAACTGCTTGCGGAAACCGCTGCTCATATCGGGAAGCTGATGCGCAATACCTTTATGGCAGTCAATACAGGATTGATTGTCCTTGGCCGCAATCTTCATCTGACGCGCAGCTTCAGGGTGCTGTTTCGCGTGATCCATCGCATCATAGTTATGACAGGAACGACAGGTCGCGGAGTTGTTCTCTTTCATTCGCGCCCATTCGCGCTCCGCCAGCTCGGCACGTTTGGCTTCGAATTTCTCAGGAGTATCAATAGAGTGGGCAACAAAGGTCTGGTAAATATCGTTGCTGGCCTCCAGCTTACGTTTCACCATGCCAGGGATATCGGATGGAATGTGGCAATCATGACACTCTGCGCGCACCCCGGAGGCATTCTGAAAATGCGCAGACTGTTTATATTCTTCATAAACCGGCTGCATGCTGTGGCAGCTCACGCAAAATTCGGTTGAACTGGTTAATTTAATGCCAACGTGCGGTAAGACGATCAGCGCGATACCGACCACCATCCCGATGACGACCAGCGCCAACACTGACCAACGTGCGCTCGGTCTGAGCAGCGCCCTCCATAGTTTCCGCATAATAGCCCCTGTAAATATATGGTTTAGTTACAGAGGATCTTATTTCGCAAATGTGAACGGCAACACTGGTCAGGATGAATGGCTTACGGCACAATGTGAACAGATATGAACAGAAAGAGACAACAACCAGGATGTCGCATCACATTGTCATTGTTGAGGATGAACCCGTTACCCAGGCACGATTACAGGCTTATTTTGAACAGGAAGGTTATCACGTCTCGGTCACAGCCAGCGGAGCCGGCCTGCGTGAAATCATGTCACAACACTCTGTCGATCTTATTCTGTTAGATATCAATCTCCCGGATGAAAATGGCTTAATGCTGACCCGCGCCCTGCGTGAACGCTCAACGGTGGGGATCATCCTGGTAACGGGTCGTAGTGACCAAATTGACCGTATCGTTGGCCTGGAAATGGGGGCTGATGATTATGTCACCAAGCCGCTGGAGCTACGTGAACTGGTGGTGAGAGTGAAAAATTTACTCTGGCGTATCGACCTTGCCCGCGAGGCGCGACCGGAGGCCAAAGACAACTGCTATCAGTTTGCCGGGTATTGTTTGAACGTCTCCCGTCATACTCTGGAACTGGGCGACGAGGCAATCAAACTCACCCGCGCCGAGTATGAAATGCTGGTCGCGTTTGTCACCAATCCGGGGGAAATTCTCAGTCGCGAACGTTTACTGCGCATGCTTTCGGCACGACGGGTAGACAATCCGGACTTACGCACCGTGGACGTACTGATCCGCCGTTTACGCCACAAGCTGCGGGCTGATTTACTGGTGACACAGCACGGGGAAGGCTATTTTTTAGCGGCCGACGTGTACTGATACAGATAAACAGGACGGAATCCGCCGGGTGACAACGAGCACTTTACATGCTGGCTGTCGGCATTTTTCGGGGTGAGCACCAGGATCGGGGGACTGATATTTTCCGGCACCGGTTGTCCTTGTAATACTCTGATAGCCTGCTGAATCGCCAGTTCACCTTGCCAGACCATTTGATCGCTGGCAGCCATAATGATTCTTTCGCGTTTAAGCCCGCGATACACCTGATGCGACAGATAAAAAGAGACGACAGTTAACGGCGCGCCCTGATTGCGCTTCTCCCCCATCGCCGCTTCAGCAGCAATTGCCGTACCGGCCACCACGTCGACATCCGGGTGACGCTCAAGCATCTCCTGCAGCAGGTTACGCTGTATTTCAATATCATTATCGCCCAACGCCACATCCACGATGCGCACCTGACTGCCGGCAATCGCCTGACGGAATCCGGCCACCATCTCACGACTGCCCCCGGCGTCATCAGGTCCTGGCAATAATAAGACCTTTAGCGGTTTGCCCGCGCTCCACTTAACCAAATAGCGGCCAGGCTGATAACCCATCTGGAACCACGGAACCCCAACCCGGGCTTTTACCGTTGCGTCATGGATAGCATTTACCACCTCGATAACCGGCAGCGTGCCAACCTGCGCCTGCAAATCCGGAAAAGTCGTCGTGCTGCTGCCCAACAAAATGGCATCCGCGCCCCATTGCTGGCATTGAGCGATTTGTGATTTTTGCGTGTCGAACTGGCGATACCCTCCCGCCTCGAGCACCTTCAGGCTTACGCCGTATTTTTTCGCCGCCTCCAGCATGCCGTAATTCACGGAAAGCCAGTAGGAATCCTTCAGGCTGGGATACAGCGCGCACAGTTTCCAGACTTTGTTTGCAGTAACGTCCGTTAGCGGCTCCGGCACTGCCTGCTGGGTATCCTGCCAGCGCAGCAGTGCGGACCCGGTCGCGTGACCTAAGCCGGGAAAAAGTGTGATAAGCAGGAAAACCAATACGCGCATGATAGCCTCAACATTGATAAGGCTTTATCCTAGTTGCTTTCCTCTTTTGGACTCAACCTTTTTAATCTGTGGCGACCCGACAGTGAATTTATCTCTGACCAAACGACTGTGGATAGGCTTCGGGCTGATGGCAGCACTGACCCTCATTAGTACGCTGGTTGGCTGGTATAACCTGCGTTTTGTCAGCCAGGTTGAGCAGGCCAATACCCAGGCGCTGATCCCGACCATGGACATGGCGCGCCAGCTCAGCGAAGCCAGCGCCTGGGAACTGTTTTCCGCGCAGAATCTGACCACCGCAGATAATGAAAATATGTGGCTGGCTCAGGGGCGTATGTTAACCGCCCAAAGCCTGAAAATAACCGCTTTACTGAAAACCCTGCGCGAGCAGGGCTTTGATACGTCGGCCATTGAACAACAGGAAAAAGAGATCGCCCAGTCGTTAAGCCATCAGGGGGAGTTGGTTGGCGAACGTCTGAAACTGCGCGATCGGCAGCAACAGCTCAGCCAACATATTGTTGAGGCTACCGCCGACGTTGCCGAAATGGCGCGTGGTCAGGCCAGTAATGCCGCCACCTCGGCGGGCGCTACGCAGGCAAGCATTTATGATTTGATTGAGAGCCATCAGGGGCAGGCGGCGGAACACGCTCTCGACAGGCTTATCGATATCGATCTGGAATATTATAACCAGATGAATGAACTGCGCCTGAGCGCGCTACGCGTGCAGCAAATGGTGATGAATCTGGGGAATAACCAGGCGCAGAATAACCTTGCAGCGCTGGAAACCCAGCTTAATGCCGCCGTCAGAGTGCTTCACCGCCGACAAATACGCATTGAAGATCCGGTGGTACGCACCCAGGTTGCCGGCGCTGTAAATTCGATAAGCCGTTATGTCGATCTGCTGGCCCTGTATCGTCAGGATAATGACATCACCACCCGCTTACAGATCTTATCGCAGAACAATATCGAGCAATTTACCCGTTTCAGTAGCGAAGTCAGTCAGTTGGTAGAAATCATTGGCCAACGCAATCAGACCGGGCTGGCGCATCTCAAACAGGCCAGCCAGCGCGGGCAAACGCTGCTGCTGCTGTTAGGTGCGGTGTCATTGTGCTTGTTAATTCTCATTCTTTGGCGCGTAGTTTACCGCTCGGTCACGCGTCCGTTGGCGCAGCAAACCCAGGCGTTACAGCGTCTGCTTGAAGGTGATATTGACTCCCCATTTCCGGAAACCGCGGGCGTTCGCGAACTGGATACCATCGGTCGGTTGATGGATGCCTTTCGCGGCAGCGTTCACGCCCTTAATAGCCATCGCGAACATCTGGCCGCTCAGGTAAAAGCTCGCACCGCCGAACTGCGTTCTATGGTGTCGGAACACCGGCAGGCGCGGGCAGAAGCCGAAAAAGCCAACCAGGCAAAATCGGCGTTTCTGGCCGCCATGAGCCATGAAATACGCACCCCGCTGTATGGGATCCTCGGCACTGCGCAGTTGCTCTCAGACAATCCCGCTCTGGCGCAGCATCAGGAGAATCTGCGCGCAATCACTGACTCTGGCGAGTCTCTGCTGACCATCCTCAACGATATCCTGGACTATTCCGCCATCGAAGCGGGCGGAAAAAATGTGGCGATCGGCGATGAACCTTTTGAGCCCAGACCCTTGCTGGAAAGTACGCTTCAGCTCATGCACGGTCGCGTTGTGGGTCGCCCGGTCGTGCTGGTTACGGATTTTGCCGACGACGTCCCCGACTCCCTACGCGGCGATCCGCGCCGCATTCGGCAAATCATAACTAACCTATTAAACAACGCGCTGCGCTTTACCGATCGCGGACACATCACCCTGCGTAGCCGATGTAAAGACCAGGACTGGTATATTGAGGTTGAGGACACGGGATGCGGGATTGACCCTGTCCATCAGCGCGATATTTTTCAGCCGTTTGTTCAGGTTAGCGGTAAACGTGGGGGGACCGGGCTTGGACTCACTATCAGTGCCAGCCTTGCGCAGGCGATGCAGGGAGAACTGAGCGTCACCAGTACGCCGGGAGTCGGAAGCTGCTTTCGTCTGCGTCTGCCATTACGGGCTGGCGCGATGCCGGTAGCTAAATCCGTTCCACGTGCCATATCGTTACAGGGTTTACGCTTACTGCTAATCGAGGATAACCCCCTCACGCAGCGCATCAGTACAGAAATGCTCACCCTCAATGGCGCCCAGGTCACGGCTGCAGACAGTGCGGCTGCGGCGCTCACCATACTGCAGCAAGACACCCAGTATAATGCCGCGCTGGTTGATTTTGATCTTCCGGATATCGACGGCATCACGCTGGCGCAACAGTTAACCCGCGAGTTTCCGACGTTAAAGCTAATAGGCTTTAGCGCACACGTCATCGACGAAACGCTAAGCCAAAGAACCAGCACCCTGTTTCTCGGCGTTATTCAAAAACCGGTTCCCCGGGATGAACTCAGTCGGCTCATTACCCATTATCTGCACGGTAACTCCCCTCTCCCGGTTGCATTAGAAAATGACAACCAACGGTTAGATACCCAGCAATTAGCCGAGGATATCCAGCTAATGGGATGGCAAAAGGTGCACGAATGGTTAGCGCTCTTTAAGCAACACACCCTTCCTGTATTAGATGAGATTGACGCAGCGCGCGCAGCATGTGAGTACGAGAAGATAAAACGTCTGGCACATCAGCTAAAAAGCAGCTGCGCCAGCATGGGGATGCGTTCTGCCAGCAGGATGTGCGCAGCGCTTGAACAGCAGCCGCTAGCTGATTTTTCACTCAGAGAGGAAGTACAACTAAGTCTTACAGAAGTGGAAATGTGGTTGGCAAAAGAAAATTTGTCGCGATTAGCCGAAGCTGAACATCAGAAGTGACGTTGAAATGGTACGCCCTGTAGGATTCGAACCTACGACCTACGGCTTAGAAGGCCGTTGCTCTATCCAACTGAGCTAAGGGCGCATTGCGAAGTGATTACTTCATGCAGATGAAACGCGTGAATTATACGGTCAGCGCTTGCTGAGTCAATGCCTTTTGTTTCGGTTGCTGGCGAAGTGTACGAATGTTGATTTTTTCTGCTCGTTCAAAGGTATCCAGGAAATCACCTGGTAACAACTCAGCCCGCAAAACGTCAGATTTAGGGATACATGTATTTAGAATATTTATGATTTTGCTTAACATTCCTTTATCCCCTCTCCAGTGGTCAGGAACTCTTTAATGTTAAGTATCGCCATCAAGGAAGAAAACAGTCACTTCGAACATGGGCTGAAAATCATCATCTCCCATCTGGCAAATCAGTGGCATCAGGAGATTAGCTTTTTACCTGTCGAAGATATCGATCGCGCAGAAATCGCGTTTATCTCACTGGATGAAGATTGGCTCAGCGCCGATTGTTACATGGTTCCTGTCCACACCAGGCGCCAACACCGGGTGGTCATCTGTAGCAAAAACGACAAAGATAAGCTGATGTTCCGCCCCTGCCTGTACATGTTGCCACTGATTTATCGGGAAGATGACGTAGACGAGATAACCAAAAAACTGGTCCTCATCCTGCAAAAACGCGCACTGCGCACTAGCGTGCCCGCGACTATCTGCCATTACTGCACCACCCGCAACTTTTCTATCGAAGAACGCCAGTTCTTAATGTTTCTCGCCAGCGGGTATACGTTAGCCGAAACGGCTCATCTGCTCTCAGTCAGCGATATCCAGGCCAAAGCGACCCGCCGCAGCATTATGAAAAAGCTGCATGTGAAAAACGATCAGCAATTCTTAAGATACATCCGCGCACATCTGAACTTTCTGCAAAATTAGACGGGGTATCTCTGCCTAATTTTTATTGAGAAATATCTCATCATCGATTAAGCATCGGCTCCTACTGTACCTGGCTTCAGGCTGCGAGAATAATCCGGCCATACTATTTCCGGGGAAAAAGAAAGACACACCCGGTAATATTTTATCTAATCTCAGAGAGAGGTTGAACTGGATAAAACGATCTTTTGGGCATTGAGTAAGACATCAGAAAACTTCCGGCAAATTATTCTGATGGGGTACGCAATCGCCAGTCTGATGATTGTTGAAGCACTGAAACCCAACGGCATAAGTCAACTCACCTTTGCGCTGACAAAAGTTTGGTTCAGGGATGTCTGTAGTCAGCAATTTATCCAGACCTGCCGCAACAGAAATGGAATGGAAAAGGATGCACAGTGCAAAACGCCGGGACCGCTATCGCCGTATACGAAACGCTAACTGTAGCTGGCAATTTCCCCACTGTACCTCACAGGTATTTGACCGGATCGAGTATCTGGCGCAAAAACTCGAATGCACCTTACCAGACGGCACTATATCTCAGGCGATAATTACGACAGACTACTATCTGGCCTATGCGCTGAGTCGACATTTATTCTCAGGTACTCGCACGGCGATCTTCCAGAGCGTTGAATCGACCTTGCTCAGCATGCAAGAGCCGGTAATTAGCCAGTTAGTGATTGACATTGAAAGCTTAACAACCCCTTATTTCGATATACTTGAAAGCCTGCGCCAGCTAATTAAGAAGCATAATGACATCCAAATCTTCATAATGCTTTCCAGTCGCGATGAAGACCTCACTACATTTATTACACTGTCCGGTCCATTTTATATCTTGCCACGCAATTTGCGCCTCCCCGAGATGCGTCATGCCTTATTATCTCCGGTTCTTAGTTATATTCATTCCAGACGCATAAATCAGCTCGACTGGGAGCTGATTACCTTACTATTACAGGGTAACTCCTTAAAAAAGATTGCATTGTTACAGACACAACCCTATCACCGTATCATTTATCGCCTGAATCAGTTGATTACGCGCCTTGGATTACCCAGCAGGCAGCGCTTTTTGCATCTGATACACCGCCTCAACGTTACCTCTACCCATTTAATTTAACACCATAACTCATTGTGCTATAAGATTTTTTAGGAAATTACTTATTTTCAAATAAGAAAACAGATCTAATTTTTACAAATATTTAATATTTACAACTATTCCTGGTATTATGCCTGGAGCCACTACCACACTTAACCTTACTGATCCTGTGCATTTCAATAGAAAATAGTCCCATTGCAGTCTTAACAAAACCTAAACAATTGGTTTATTGTGTCGTTTTTACTGTTTAAAAAAAATTTTCAATCTGCCATAATTCGAACCGCAGATAAATAATACCAATAGTCATTAACACATCTGGATCTTTCAGAATATCCTAACTGACATTAACAACCGGGATGTTGTAAGTCTTTTCCGAATGAGCAGAGCAGGTATAATCCCCACAGTTTCCTGATTAATTGTTAGTTTTCCCGGTGTGAAATGGATTTTCCACAAATTCATTGTTCTGCAGAAGAACAACCGAATAAACAAGGATGAAATAATATTTATTCGGCTCTCCCTCAGAACAATTCTTGGCTATTTGACAATATTATAACGCCTGATGTTTTATCAAATTCGCAAGATACGCAAACAGTTTGAGGCATACAACAATGAAACCAGCATCCGTTATCATTATGGACGAACACCCTATTGTCAGAATGTCGATAGAAGTACTACTCGAGAAAAACAGTAATATTCAGGTAGTGTTGAAAACCGATGACAGCCGTACGGCAATAGAACACCTGCGCACGTACCCGGTCGATCTTGTCATCCTGGATATTGAACTGCCTGGTTCTGATGGGTTTACATTACTCAAAAGAATAAAATCATTGCAGGAGAAAACTCGGGTACTGTTTCTGTCCTCAAAATCCGAGTCGTTTTATGCCGGGCGTGCTATCCGGGCCGGTGCAAATGGGTTTGTCAGTAAACGAAAGGATCTCAATGATATCTACAATGCGGTAAAAATGATTTTATCGGGATATTCCTTTTTCCCTTCGGATACCCTTAATTTCATTAACAATATAAATGCACAAAAAGGCGTCTTACATGACATGCCGCTCTCTAACCGTGAAGTTACCGTTTTGCGTTATCTGGCAAACGGGCTATCCAATAAGGAAATTGCTGAGCAGTTGTTACTCAGCAATAAAACGATTAGCGCTCACAAGGCTAATATCTACTCCAAGCTCGGGTTGCACACCATCGTTGAGCTGATCGATTACGCAAAAATGCATGAATTAATGTAATAACACTCCCGGCGAGATTTCGTTCGGGAGTGTTTTGTTAGCGCATTGATTAGTTATAGTTAATCATGAACGTGGCATCAGCCTTGGCAATGCCAGGCTGAACCCCAGCAGCTAACGCGATATAGTTTGCGAAAAAGGTCAGCGTGGCGTTGCCGTTCTCATCAATCCCCACGGTCTGGCTGGCCTGCTCGAGCGGCAATCGCGTACGGTCGCTGTCGTGCAGTTCGATCGCCACCTTTTGCGCCATCACCGCGTCATCAAGCGCCAGCAACGTCGTGCCCGGGGCCGGAGTTCCGGTAAACGTTATCGAAGCGGAACCCGGCGGGCAGCCTTCTAGCTTCAGCGTAAACGCGACTGGTTGAGTGGTATCTCCGCTGGTCTGAAGCTGCTTTGTCGCCCAGGAGCCTAGCTCCACAGACTTATTGCTGTCGCCGGCAATTACCGCGCACGTAAAGTCCACCACGTTACCGCGCAGTTCAATATTGATTTCCCCCAGCGACGAAGCGGCATGGCAAAACGAGCTGAATGTCAGCAGGCACACCATTGCCAGAAGTGTCCCTGCGGCTGGCGTTTGTTTGTTAGTCATAATCCACTCGCAGATAGCCACGGGCTGTAAAAGGTCCTTCGGTAGGCTTATTGCCCGTTACGCTGACCGGCCATGTTCGGATCCCCACGCTCGCCGCGGCGTTATCATCCAGTTGAAACGGGATAGTGCTGGACAGATTATTGGGCGTTAGCGGTTTACCGCTGCTGTCGGCGACAATAAAACCTAAATCCGGGTTGTCAGATACCATCATTTGCCCGGTGGCTTTCTCGGCCTCTACACGCATGGTTAAGTAGGCCTGTGCAGCGACGTTGGTACATTTTATCGCCACCGTTTTGGTCTGCGGATTGATGCCTTCAGGCCGGTTTCCCGCCCCTGCCTTGCTAAACAGCGATGCGCCAATATCACCAAAATCAAACTCAACAATCTGCCCGGCGTTTACTTCGCAGTTTTGTGGAACCTCCACCTTGCCGCTGTAGCTGATGGTATAAACCGGCACGCTTAGCGCATCTCCGGTACTGGTCGTGACATAGACGCTAAACATCGTCTGCCGCGGAATCGGCACCATGTTAATAAACGGGCGGATCACTTTGAGCTTAAACACCAGCTTTGAATCCATCACGCCAAAAGGCTGCTGCTTAGGTACGTTTGGGTGAGTCCCCATGCGAATGTAATTACGCGGGGGATAAAATAACCCGGCATAGTCATCAGTTATGCTCATGGCCCCCAGCAGGTAGTCATTGAGCTTCAGATACTGAAAACCGCCTTCGGTACTTTGCACCGGAAGTTCAGTGGCATAGCTTCGATAGGTGTAATTTACCGTTGTCCCGGCCGGACAGGTGGCCTTCACGCCAACCCAGCCAGATTTTTCCGGTAACGTCACCACCTGTCCCGGCTGGTTGTTACTACTGTTGAAGACATTCGACAGATCGTAAAAAACATCCGTTGACGTGCCATTCGAGTTTTGGCAGACCGTCGCCCAGGACGAATGGGTCATCAGCAGTAAAGCGCTTCCCAGTAACAAACCCGTTTGTCGTTTCATCGTATTATTCCTGTCGTGCTGACGGAGATTCGCACGTCACGTTCGTGAGCGTTACCGCTTGTTTCAGGCTCTCCTCTGGCAAGGCATAGCGCGCCACGCAGCGTGCGTTCGCGCCTTCCCCCCATTGGATCAACAACTCGCCTTTTAGCGGCAAGCCGCTCAGGTAGATTTGCCCGTCTTCACCCACCATGCTGGTCACGCCGCTGGTGTTTTCACGCACGACGGAGCCAAACGGCACTGGTTTACCGGCATGTTTGGCGGTAATCAGCGCCCGCACACCGATTCGTGTATCAAACGCCGCCCGCACCAGCGCCCCTTTCGTTGGCACTACGCTACTGACGTTATTCTCCACATCGGTATTGTTGTTCATGGAATTGGTGTCTAACGCGACGCGGTTATAGCGATAGACGGTGGCATATGGCATCACCGCGTATCCGCGCCAGTCGGTTTGAACGCCGGTCTGGTTCTCTATCCGTACACCCTGCGCGCCCGGCGCTTTAATCAGCACGTTGGTATCGCCCAGAGGCTGACTGAGCGTAATGCCGTCCGCATGCCCCACCACGCCGCCGGAGAGCTGCCAGTTGTAGTCATGCTGGTCACGGTCGTAGTTGTAACCCACGCCCAGCGTGCCATAGGCCGCCTGCCAGTTGGCGCTGGCGTTTCCGCTATAGCCATTGGTGCTGCTGTGCCCCTGATTCACGCTGTAGCTCAGATTGCGCCCATCCAGCAACGTACCGCCGATCCCGCTCTGCCAACTGTTCTGTCCGTTGCTATTACGGTTGGCATTAAAGGTGGCGTAGGTGCGATCGAGGGCGTTATCACGCGAGTAACGCCGTCCGCTCAGCAGGCTGAACGGTACTGACATATTGAACGCCAGAATACGGTCGGTGTCGGAGATGCCAACCGATTCATTCCACGACCAGGAGAGTGAATAGCTAATCCCCTGCCAGCCGCTGGCATAGCCCAGTTGATACCAGGTATTGGTGTCTGAAGTATTCCAGTACGTCTGCTGACTACCCGAGATATACAGCGATCCGTAATCCCCCAGATTCTGCGAAATGTTAATCTGGAAACGGCCCTTTTTGCTGTAGCTCAGGTTGTGGTAACTCGTCACATTGGGCACGTCGTGGCGATTGCCCTCACTGTCGTATTCGTACTCATAGCCTTCCATACTGCGATACGCCACATCGTCGAGGGTATAGAAGCCACGCGTTGAGTAGCGATACCCCAACAGCTGGAAGTTAGTGCCAAAATTGTTCAGCGATTTCGCATACAAGAAACGTAGCGACTGCCCCTGGTGCGTACTGTCATCCGCCAGTTGGCTGCGCGCATGGGTGAGATCGACAGAAACCGCCCCCCAGTCCCCCAGGTTTCGACCGGTGCCTAAAACCACCGCAGTGTAACGTGAGGCCAACTGCGTACCACCGTATGCGGTATAGCCCTCTGGTAACCCGGCAATTAATGTTCCCTGAAAAAAGAACGGTGAAGATTGCTGGCTATTGCCGCTGCGAAAATCCCCGGCGACAACGTCATATTTGAAACGCCCTTCTCGCTGTAATAAGGGAACGGTGGAGTACGGCACCGTATAGCGTTGCTGGCTGCCGTCCTTCTCATCCACCGTGACCTCAAGATCACCGCTGGATGACGTTGGGTTGAGATCGGTTATCGAGAAAGCGCCGGGTGAAACATAGCTTTGATAAATCACATAGCCATTCTGACGAATGGTCAGTTTCGCTGCGGTACGCGCAATGCCGCGCACGGTAGGCGCGTAGCCCTGTAAGCTGTCGGGATACATACTGTCTGAGGAATAGAGCCGCGCACCGCGAAACCCGACGCTGTCAAAAACGTCGTTGCCAGTGTTGCTGTCGCCCATCACCAGTTCGCCCTTCAGCGGGATAATTGCGCGCTGAAGCCATGTACCGATGTTTTTCCAGCTTTGTGAGTGGTATCCGTCGCCCTTGGAGTAGCTCCACGCACCGTTGTTTCTCAGCCGCCAGGGGCCATAGTTCAGACCACTGAGCATACTGAGGAAATAACTGTCAGTATCACTGCCGCGGCTGCCGGTAAAGCTGTAGTTAACCAGCGCGGCCGGGATCCCTTCATCCCACTCTTCCGGTGGAATATAGCCGCGCGCACTGTTTAACATTGACGCCTGTGGCAGGCTGACGTTTAAGCGCAGGGTAGAAAAATCAAACGCAATCTCGCTGCCGGGAATCGCCTCAGGTAGATTGATACAGGTATCGTTCGGATCCTTACTGAGTGCCGGAAACGCGGCGATATTGACGCCAAGGCGCTTCACCCAGTCGAGTCCAAAGCACGGCATCAGCCCACCGGACTTCTCCCCGGCTTTTCCCGCACTGGTAGCAAAACGAATATCCTGAGTGGCAACAAACTCATCGTTGCGCCAGATATCCACGCGATAAACGCCTTCAGGCTGGTGATTGCCTTTTTCAAAACGTGATAAATCCGCCACGGTTGCCGTATCCGCAGATAAAAAGGCCGGATTAAAATAGCTTTCCCCATAGCTTAGAGAGGGAAAGAGCGCCGCCAGCGTGGACAACGCCACCCCCGCCAGCGGTGGCGTAACCCCCGGTAACAGGCCAGGAAAATACGTTGTCTTATTCATCGTTATCTCAACGCACACTAACCGTTTTGGCCGGGGTCACAGCGCCATAATCATTGACCGTCTGGAACGTGACGTTGCCCTGAACGCCCGTGGGTAGCAGGACCTGCGCATCGCTTTTCGGCGCAACCATCACGTTATCGACCTTCGTTTTCCCCACATTGAGATTGACCAACGTGACGTAGTACGCTGACGGATTGTTGATTTTCAGGTGGTTGCCGGAGCGGGAAAAGGTCAGCATTCCTGGTGCATCTTCCGGGATTTGCGGCAGATTATTCGGACGAACGAAAAGTTTGATGCGTGACAGAATCGCCAGTTGCAGAACGTTTTTGCCCTCAAGGCTGTTTTTATTGACTGACGGAATGGCTTTGACGTTCATCCAGAACAGCGACTCACGGTCTTTGGGCAGCGGTTCACCGGCATAGATGATACGCAGCGTGTTTTCGCTTTTGGGTTCACTAACAAACAGCGGAGGCGTAACCACAAACGATTTTTCTTTAGCGCCGGCGCTATTCTCAATCCATGAATTAACCAGGTAACGTTCTTTGGTATCGCTATTGCTAATAGACAGGGACGTTTGTTTAGCATCGGCCGGATAAATAACGCGAGTGGCGCCTAATGCAATGCCTCCGGCAGCCTGAACACTGGCAGCAGAAAATAAGGCCAATAAAAGGATAAAACCTGATTTTAGATAATTAAACATAGCTAAAAATACCTTTGATGCGATTATCGTTGGGAAATAAATCAGGGATAAACCAACGTAAACCACACGTCTGAGCGAAGCGTTCCCGGCGTTATATTTTCCGAGACAGCCCGATAGCGGGCAGTGAAATGAAACGTCATCTCTTGCGTTATAATCGGCACATAATGAAGCGGCAGGGCATTCGGTATAATTTGCCGTTGGCGCTCGTCAAATAACGCCAGGCCAATCCCCGAAGCCGCAGACGCATCGCCGCTGGCAAGAAAAACCTGCGGATCTTCCGCTGGCGTCACGCCCGCAAACGCAATCCCAACATGGTCATAAACATCGGAGCTGCACGACGTTAAGCGCAGTGAAAACGGTACGCTGGTAGAGGCGAAGCTTCCCGTCCCAGAGAAAGCATTGGTGCGATACTGCCCCATTTGCACCCGCATATCCTGACTGTCAGTGGCGACCGTACAGGCGCCGTTGACGAGCTGCCCCCGTAAGTGGACGCGGCCACTTTCCAGTATTACCGTATGTGAAAGCACAGGCATTACGCACAGCATTCCCGCCAGCGCCACGCCTTTCCCTATCATCTGCCGCATCCTTCATCATCCCCGGATATTGCCTCATCCATTGAGGCGAACGTCTTCCTTGCGCAAATCAAAACGGCTTATTCGTACTTCATGATGAACGTCGCGTCGGCATTTGCCTGACCCGGCGTTGCGCTTGCGGCAGTGGCTTTGTAACGCGCAGAGAAACGCAGGGTGTTGGTCCCTTCTACCAGCGCCTGAGCGGTAGAGAAGGTTGCGCCATCCGGCTTCAGCGCGGTGGACGTATTGTCCAGAATTTCAATCCCAACACCGCCCGCAGTGGTACCGTTGTCTGCAGAAGAGACGGCCAGCAGGTTGTTATTGGTATTATCGGACTGGCCAGAGAAAGCAACGGCTGCGGTTGCGGCAACGTTCGGGTCACAGTCGTTCAGCACGATAGAGAACGGAATTTGTGCTGTAGTGTCACCCACTGCGGCAAAACTGGCAGTACGATACTGGCCTAACGTCACAACCTGATCGGATGACTGAGTACTGACTGCACAGGCTGCATTGACCAGTTCACCTTCAAAATGCACAGTACCGCCGCTAACGCTTACCGGATCGGCTGCAACCGCTGCACCGGCGACTAACATCAGGCTGGCAATAACAGAAGAGGTCATTAATTTACGTTTCATGGATTTCCCTTGAATTACACACATCCGGCTCCAGCATCCTGCGGGATCCGTTTGAATCATTATCGACATTAAATGTCAGGCTAATTATCTCTGCATCCTGTAAAGATATATATCGCATGAGAATTAGCTAACCTTTTACCCCAATTCTCCTGAGTATTTGATTCACTAATTATTCCTCGCGAATATGACTATTCGTCACAGCGATAAATTAAACATTTCAATTAATGAAAAATACCTGCAAATCCTTTTAATGACCCTGGCTAATTCTTAATGGGACCCAGGAAAAATCTGGGTAGGAATGAGGTAAAATCCCTCATAATTAACCGTAACAGACTGGTTTGTGGCGCATTACCCCTGAAAATACCAGGGTGATGAGTTGTTTCATTCACGTTAATTTTAATTAGCATGCTCATTAATTATCCGTAAGGCTTAAGCCTCTGTCCTGACCCCATTCGCAGATCGTGACGCCTCCTGGCGCACGTAAAAATGCAAACGAAAACTGACAGCACGTCCCGCTTCTGACAAAATAGCGGCATCCCCTTCGATTTAACGTAACAGACGGAATCCTCTCTCTGATGGCAGCAAAGATTATTGACGGTAAAACGATTGCGCAGCAGGTGCGCTCTGAGGTTGCTCAAAAAGTTCAGGCGCGTTTAGCGGCTGGATTACGCGCCCCAGGCCTGGCTGTTGTGCTGGTAGGTAGCAACCCGGCTTCGCAGATTTATGTCGCGAGTAAACGCAAAGCCTGTGACGAGGTGGGGTTTGTCTCCCGCTCCTATGACCTGCCTGAAACCACCAGCGAGGCGGAGCTGCTCGAGCTGATCGATACGCTCAATGCAGATACCACCATCGACGGTATTCTGGTCCAGCTACCGTTACCTGCGGGTATCGACAACGTTAAAGTTCTCGAGCGTATTGCGCCGGATAAAGACGTTGACGGTTTCCACCCGTATAACGTTGGTCGCCTGTGCCAGCGTGCGCCGCGCCTGCGCCCGTGTACTCCGCGCGGTATTGTGACTCTGCTTGAGCGTTACAATATCGACACCTACGGTCTGAATGCGGTCGTTATTGGCGCGTCGAATATTGTTGGCCGCCCGATGAGCATGGAGCTGCTGCTGGCTGGCTGCACCACCACCGTCACCCACCGGTTCACCAAAGATCTGCGTCGCCATGTAGAGCATGCAGACCTGCTGATTGTTGCCGTCGGCAAACCTGGCTTTATTCCCGGCGAGTGGATCAAAGAAGGTGCGATTGTGATTGATGTCGGCATCAACCGTCTGGAGAATGGTAAGGTTGTTGGCGATGTGGTCTTTGAAGATGCTGCCGCACGCGCGTCATACATCACGCCGGTACCCGGCGGCGTAGGCCCAATGACGGTCGCCACACTTATCGAAAACACGCTGCAGGCGTGTGTTGAATATCATGATGTAAAGGACGTTTAAGATGGCCACATTTTCACTGGGTAAACACCCACACGTTGAACTCTGCGATTTACTGAAGCTGGAAGGCTGGAGCGAAAGCGGCGCCCAGGCAAAAATTGCTATTGGCGAAGGGTTAGTGAAGGTCGATGGTGCTGTAGAAACGCGTAAACGCTGCAAAATCGTTGCCGGACAGACCGTCAGCTTTGAAGGCCACAGCATTAACGTCGTGGCGTGATCCCAGGTGCCGGATGAGGTTAACCCCTGTCCGGCCACTTCCTCTCTCGTTTTCAGATAATGACTTCATCACCACTTCACAGTGAACTGTTAGCATGTTGTTTTTCCACACGAAGCGATCATCATGCCAACAATCGTTACCCACGCTGCCGTTCCACTCTGTTTAGGATTAGGTCTCGGGCGTAAAGTCATCCCCCCGCAATTACTGTTTACTGGCTTCATTCTGGCTATGCTGCCGGATGCCGACGTACTGTCGTTTAAGCTTGGCGTCGCCTACGGCAACGTGTTTGGTCACCGCGGTTTTACCCATTCGCTGCTGTTCGCCTTCGTGGTGCCGCTGCTCTGCGTATGGATGGGTCGACGATGGTTTAAGGCAGGCTTAATTCGCTGCTGGCTATTCCTGACGGTTTCACTGCTGTCGCACAGCCTGTTGGATTCGGTCACCACTGGCGGCAAAGGCGTCGGCTGGCTGTGGCCGTGGTCGGATGAACGCTTCTTTGCGCCGTGGCAGGTGATTAAAGTCGCCCCGTTTGCGCTATCGCGCTACGCCACACCATACGGACACCAGGTGATAATTTCGGAGTTGATATGGGTATGGCTACCGGGAGTTATGATGATGGGTGTGCTGTGGTGGTATCGGAAATATTAATTTGCCGGATACGACAAGCGTCTTATCCGACCGACATTCGTACATTGATTGCCGGACAGGGCGCGAGCAGCCATCCGACAATCAATATCATTACTTACGGCGCCAGGTAGTGCCCTGCGGGCCATCTTCCAGCACGATACCCATCTCATTGAGACGGTCACGCGCGGCGTCAGCTGCCGCCCAGTCTTTGGCTTTACGGGCATCCAGACGCTGCTGGATTAACGCTTCAATTTCAGCAACTTCACCGTCATCCGCCTGCGCACCGCTTTGCAGGAATGCTTCGGGCTCCTGTTCCAGCAGGCCCAGCACGCTGGAAAGCTTACGCAGATGCGAAGCCATACCGTTAGCCGCCGCCATATCTTCACCCTTCAGGCGGTTAACCTCACGCGCCATATCAAACAGCACGGAGTAGGCTTCCGGCGTATTGAAGTCATCGTCCATCGCTTCAATGAAGCGTGCTTCAAAGGCTTCGCCACCGGCTGGAGCAACGGACTTATCGGTGCCGCGCAGCGCGGTATACAGACGCTCCAGCGCAGAGCGTGCCTGCTTCAGGTTCTCTTCGCTGTAGTTTAACTGGCTACGGTAATGACCAGACATCAGGAAGTAGCGAATGGTTTCGGCGTCGTAGTATTTCAGCACGTCACGCACGGTAAAGAAGTTGCCCAACGATTTGGACATTTTCTCCCGGTCAACCATCACCATCCCGGAGTGCATCCAGTAATTAACGTATTCACCGTCATGCGCACAGGTGGACTGAGCGATTTCGTTTTCATGGTGCGGGAACATCAGATCCGAACCACCGCCATGAATATCAAAATGGTTGCCCAACTGTTTGCAGTTCATCGCCGAACATTCGATGTGCCAGCCAGGACGACCCGCGCCCCACGGAGACGGCCAGCTCGGCTCGCCTTCTTTGGACATTTTCCACAGCACGAAGTCCATCGGGTTGCGCTTCACATCAACCACATCAACGCGTGCGCCCGCCTGCAGCTGATCCAGATCCTGGCGTGACAGCTGACCATAGTTCGGGTCAGTCGGCACGTCGAACATCACGTCGCCGTTATCAGCGACATATGCGTGACCTTTGGCAATCAGTTGTTCAGTGATTTCAATGATCTCAGCGATATGGTGCGTAGCGCGCGGCTCCAGATCCGGGCGCAGAATATTCAGCGCGTCGAAATCGCTATGCATTTCCGCGATCATTCTGTCGACCAACGCCACAAAGCTCTCACCGTTTTCATTCGCGCGCTTGATGATTTTGTCATCAATATCGGTAATGTTGCGCACATATTTCAGCTTATAGCCGAGGAAGCGCAAATAGCGCGCGACAACGTCGAAAGAAACGAAGGTACGTCCGTGGCCAATATGACAGAGATCGTAAACGGTAATACCACACACGTACATGCCGACTTCCCCGGCATGAATAGGTTTGAATTCCTCTTTTTGGCGCGTCAGTGTATTAAAGATTTTTAACATCGAAGATTCCGTGTAGACGTGTGTGGATAGTAAAGTCTGTATAATACCCATAATTTAGACCGGAAGCAGCACACTTTGCGAGGTGATCGCAGCTTGCGGTTATGCTATAACACACCCCTAACTCTGACCCTCCACGGGGTCGAAGCACCAATCTATCGGAACAGGATGCAAAAATGGTTACTTTCCACACTAATCACGGCGATATCGTAATCAAAACGTTTGATGATAAAGCGCCTGAAACAGTTAAAAACTTCCTGGACTACTGCCGCGAAGGTTTTTACAACAACACCATTTTCCACCGTGTTATTAACGGTTTCATGATCCAGGGCGGCGGTTTCGAACCGGGCATGAAGCAAAAAGCCACGAAAGAAGCGATCAAAAACGAAGCGAACAACGGTCTGAAAAACACCCGTGGTACGCTGGCGATGGCGCGTACTCAGGCTCCGCACTCCGCAACCGCACAGTTCTTCATCAACGTTGCAGACAACGACTTCCTGAACTTCTCCGGCGAAAGCATGCAGGGTTGGGGTTATTGCGTGTTTGCTGAAGTTGTTGAAGGCATGGACGTGGTTGATAAAATCAAAGGCGTTTCCACTGGTCGCAGCGGTATGCACCAGGATGTGCCAAAAGAAGACGTCATCATCGAAAACGTGACCGTCAGCGAGTAATCGTGACGACACTGTTTATTGCAGATCTTCACCTCTGCACAGAAGAACCGGCGATCACCGCCGGTTTTCTGCGTTTTTTAGCCGGTGATGCGCGAAAAGCTGATGCACTGTACATTCTCGGCGACCTGTTTGAAGCCTGGATTGGCGACGACGACCCAACCCCACTGCATCATGAAATAGCCGCGGCGATAAAATCACTGGTTGATTCCGGCGTTCCCTGCTTTTTTATTCACGGCAACCGAGATTTTCTGCTCGGCAAACGTTTTGCCCGTGAAAGCGGCATGAGCTTGCTGCCTGAGAAAAAAGTACTCAACCTGTATGGCCGCAAGGTATTGATCATGCATGGCGACACTTTGTGTACAGACGATGCAGGCTATCAGGCGTTTCGCGCCAAAGTACATCAACCCTGGCTACAAAAGCTGTTCCTCTCCCTACCTCTGTTCGTTCGCCAACGTATCGCCGCGAAAATGCGCGCCAACAGCAAAGCGGCCAACAGCAGCAAGTCACTGGCGATCATGGATGTGAATCCGCAGGCCGTCATCACCGAGATGGAAAAGCATCAGGTCCAGTGGTTAATTCACGGCCACACCCACCGCCCGGCAGTCCACGAGCTTACGGCCAATGAGCAACCCGCTTTCCGCGTGGTATTAGGCGCATGGCACACCGAAGGGTCGATGATCAAAGTCACGCCAGATGACGTTGAACTGATCGCATTTCCATTTTAATTCCGCAGATATCCAGTTCCTCTTTACACAAAACTCGTTGCGATGTAGCCAACTACAAAGGCTGCCTGAAGGGTGAAGTGTAAAGCGCGCAATCGTTTTCCTTGACCGCGAATTATGCTATTCTCTGTGGCCTCAAAAGTCGAGTGTAGTGCATCATAGGAGTTTTCAGACGCATGTCTTCCCGCAATAACCCGGCGCGTGTCGCCATCGTGATGGGGTCCAAAAGCGACTGGGCTACCATGCAGTTCGCCGCCGAAATCTTCGAAATTCTGAACGTGCCACATCATGTTGAAGTCGTCTCCGCCCACCGCACCCCTGACAAGCTGTTTAGCTTCGCCGAAAGCGCAGAAGAGAACGGCTATCAGGTGATCATTGCCGGTGCGGGTGGCGCTGCGCATCTGCCGGGCATGATTGCGGCGAAAACGCTGGTGCCTGTTTTAGGCGTCCCGGTGCAAAGCGCGGCGCTGAGCGGCGTAGATAGCCTTTACTCCATCGTACAGATGCCGCGCGGTATTCCGGTCGGAACGCTGGCTATCGGCAAAGCGGGCGCGGCAAATGCGGCCCTGCTGGCGGCACAAATTCTGGCAACACACGACAAAGCATTACACCAGCGTCTGAACGACTGGCGCAAAGCACAAACCGACGAGGTGCTGGAGAATCCGGACCCGCGAGGTGCGGCATGAAGCAGGTCTGCGTACTCGGTAACGGTCAGCTAGGGCGCATGCTGCGCCAGGCCGGTGAGCCGCTGGGCATTGCGGTCTGGCCCGTCGGGCTGGATGCCGAACCAGCAGCGGTCCCTTTTCAGCAAAGCGTGATCACCGCTGAGATTGAGCGCTGGCCGGAAACGGCGCTCACCCGCGAGCTCGCGCGCCATCCGGCATTTGTCAACCGCGACGTTTTCCCGATTATTGCCGACCGTCTGACGCAAAAGCAGCTTTTTGACAAGCTCGGCCTGGCAACTGCGCCGTGGCAACTGCTGGCGGATAAAAGCGAATGGCCTGCAGTATTCGACAAACTCGGTGAGCTGGCGATCGTGAAACGTCGCGTCGGCGGTTACGACGGTCGTGGGCAGTGGCGTTTGCGCGCAAATGAAACCGAACAACTGCCGGACGACTGCTACGGCGAGTGCATCGTTGAGCAGGGAATCAACTTCTCTGGTGAAGTCTCATTGGTTGGCGCTCGTGCGCACGACGGTAGCACCGTCTTCTATCCGCTGACCCATAACCTGCACCAGGACGGCATTCTGCGCACCAGCGTGGTCTTCCCGCAGGCTAACGGCAAACAGCAGAAACAGGCCGAAGCGATGCTCTCAGCCATCATGCAGGAGCTGGGCTATGTCGGCGTGATGGCGATGGAATGTTTCATCACCCCGGAAGGTCTGCTGATTAACGAACTGGCTCCACGCGTGCACAACAGCGGGCACTGGACGCAAAACGGTGCCAGCATCAGCCAGTTTGAGCTGCACCTGCGCGCCATTACCAACCTGCCGTTACCCACGCCGGTAGTGAACACTCCTTCGGTGATGGTAAATCTGATTGGTAGCGACCTGAACTACGACTGGCTGAAGCTGCCGCTGGTGCATCTGCACTGGTATGACAAAGAGGTGCGTGAAGGGCGTAAGGTGGGACACCTGAACCTGAGCGACAGCGATACCGCGCGTCTTAGTGCGACGCTGGAAGCGCTTATCCCCCTGCTGCCGCCGGAATATGCCAGCGGTATTATCTGGGCGCAGTCAACGCTGAAATAAGCCATTAATGCCGGGGATTTGATTTTATCCTTCCCCGGCCCCTCCTCTGGCGCGTAAAATCCCCTCCATTGCTGTTTTTGTATTTTCAGGATCACACATGAACGATGGAACGGACTATCGCGCAATTTTGCTCGCTGGTACGCCTATAATCGATGTACGCGCCCCCGTCGAATTTCTGCAAGGCGCAATGCCGGGCGCAATCAACCTTCCCCTAATGAACGATGACGAACGTGCCGCCGTGGGTACCTGTTATAAACGTCAGGGACCCGAGGCAGCCCTCACGCTCGGCCATCAACTGGTCTGCGGCGAGACTCGCCAACAACGTATGAAGGCCTGGCTGGACGCCTGTCGTCAAAATCCTGCGGGTTATTTATGCTGCGCGCGCGGCGGTCAGCGTTCGCACATTGTGCAACAGTGGCTGCACGAGTCCGGGATTGACTACCCGCTGATACACGGTGGCTACAAAGCCCTGCGTCAGGCGGCGATTCAACTGACTGAAAAATTAGTGCAAAAGCCGATCGTCTTAATTGGCGGCTGTACCGGGAACGGTAAAACGCAGCTGGTGCAACAGCAGCCGAACGGCGTGGATCTCGAAGGTCTGGCGCACCATCGCGGTTCCTCGTTTGGTCGCACCGTTGAACCGCAGTTGAGTCAGGCGAGTTTTGAAAACCTGCTGGCGGTCGAAATGCTCAGAACCGACAGCCGTCAGGATCTGCGTCTGTGGGTACTGGAAGATGAAGGCCGCATGATCGGGGCTAATCATCTACCCGAATGCCTGCGCGAACGCATGACCCAGGCATCTATTGCAGTGGTGGACGATCCTTTTGAGCGTCGTCTGGAGCGACTGCGCGAAGAGTATTTCGTGCGGATGCACCACGATTTTACCCATGCTTATGGCGAGAGTCAGGGCTGGCAGGAGTATAGCGAGTATCTGCACCACGGCCTGTTTGCTATTCGCCGCCGTCTGGGTTTACAACGTTTTGCCGAGCTGACCGCCCTGCTCGACGTGGCTCTGCGCGAACAGCAAGCAACGGGCAGTACCGACGCCCATATGGGCTGGCTGGTGCCGTTGCTCAACGAGTATTACGACCCGATGTATCGTTATCAACTGGAAAAGAAAGCCGCGAAAGTCGTCTTTCGCGGCACATGGCAGGACGTTGCCGACTGGCTTAACGCACAGTGATCAGTGTCTGTCGCGCTTATCCGCGCGTTTCGCCAGCCAGTCGCCCAGCACCTGAACGACCTGCACCAGAATAATCAGCGCCACCACGGTGACGATCATGACCTGGGTTTCATAGCGGTAATAACCAAAGCGAATCGCCAGGTCGCCTACCCCACCGCCGCCAACGATTCCGGCCATCGCGGAGTAACCGATCAGACTCACCAGCGTTATCGTCAACCCACGCAACAGACCCGCGCTCGCTTCAGGTAACAGAACGGTGCAGATGATGCGCATCGGGCTGGCGCCAAAGGCTTCCGCCGCTTCAATAATGCCTTTATCGACTTCGCGCAGTGCGCTGTCGACCAGACGGGCATAAAAAGCGATTGCCGCCACTGAGAGCGGGACCGACGCCGCAATCGGCCCAATGGTATTTCCGAGTAAAAACTGGGTGAGCGGCAGCAGCAGCACCAGCAGGATCACAAACGGCACCGAACGGATGATATTCACTAGCACGGAGCTGAGCAGATACACAAAACGGTTTTGCCAGAATAAATGCCGGTCGGTGACGAAAATAAGAAAACCGAGCGGCAGACCGCCAATAATCGCCAGCACCGTAGAGATACTTAACATCTGAAAGGTTTCATTAAACGCCAGCGTCAAATCAGGCAATAAATCATCCACGAATCACCTCCACCTGTGCCGTGCGTTGACGAATATGTTCCACGGCGACATCCACCGCAGAAGGGTTATGCGGCGCGGTCAGTTGCACCACCAGAATCCCCAGCGCACGCTCGCCGATATATTCAATTTTGCCGTGCAGAATGTTCACCGCCACACCAAATTTAACCGCGACTTCTGACAACACCGGCTGTTCCGCCGAATCGCCGATGAACAGAATTTTCAGCAACTGGCCAGGCAAATGCTGGCGCAAGCGTTCGGGTAGCGTCAGATTGAGGGTATGCGACACCAGTTGCTGCGTGAAAGCGTGCTGCGGGTGAGCAAAAACGTCAAACACTTCACCGGACTCCACCACCTTGCCGCCGGACATCACCGCCACACGATCGCAAATCGATTTGATCACGTTCATCTCGTGAGTGATCAGCACGATCGTGATCCCCAGCTGTTGGTTGATCTGCTTAAGCAATGCCAGAATAGTGGCCGACGTTTCCAGATCCAGCGCAGAGGTCGGTTCATCACACAGCAGCACATCCGGGTGATTGGCAATCGCACGGGCAATACCAACGCGCTGCTTTTGCCCGCCGCTGAGCTGCACAGGAAAGCGGTTCGCCTTGTCAGACAGCCCCACCAGCGTCAGGATTTCGCTGACGCGTGGGCCAATTTTACTGCGCTCCCATCCGGCAGCCTTCAGGCTGAAAGCGACGTTTTGCGCCACGGTACGGGTATGCATCAGATTAAAATGCTGAAAAATCATCCCAATACGCTGACGGGCTTTACGTAGTTGCGCCCCTTCCAGCGCGGAAATTTCTACGCCGTTAACCTTTACGCTTCCCAGGCTTGGTCGCGTTAAGGCGTTCAGAGTGCGCAGCAGCGTGCTTTTCCCCGCGCCGCTGGTCCCGACAATGCCAAATATCTCGCCTGCGCCTATGCGCAAGCTGACGTCATCAACCGCCCGGGTTGATGGTCCACGGCCTGCGCTAAAATCCACGCAAACCTTTTCTATCTCAATCATAGCCACCTCAGAAATGCGAAAAGGGCAGTCGCCGCTGCCCCTGTTAACCTTGTGCGCAGCGATTATTGGGCTGCCGACATCCATTCCGGTTTCTGGAAGGCGCTGTAAATATTTTGCGGATCGTCGATCACCGCGCGATACGCCGGAGATTTCACCGCCGCCACAATATCTTTCGCGAACGGTTTATCCGCATCTTCACTGCGTACCGCTATGATATTTTTCAGATTTTCGTCCAGATGCTCTTGCTTGATGGCGCTGGCGAGATCCAGTTTTGCCGCCACAGCAAAGTTACCGTTGACCAGCGCGCCGGTCACACCGTCCAGGGTACGCGGCAGCTGTGCCGCTTCCAGCGGCTTAAACACCAGCCCTTTCGGGTTGCTGGCGATATCGCGCTCAGAGGCTTTAGTCGGATCGATAGTGTCTTTGATGGTAATAAGGCCAATAGACTGCAGGAAACGCAGACCGCGAGCCAGGTTGGTTGGATCATTGGAAAGCGTGATCACATCCCCTTTTTTTAACTCATCCAGGCTTTTGATTTTATGTGAGTAAAAACCCATCCCGGCCGTCGGGACCACAATCAGCTTGCTCAGCTTCAGTCCTTTATCAGCGGTGAATTTGTCAAAGTAGAGCGAGTGCTGGAACAAGTTGGCATCAATACTGCCGTTGGAAAGCGCCATGTTCGGCTGCACGTAGTCGCTGAATTCGCGCACCACTACCTTATAGCCTTTCTCTTTCAGCGTAGGGGCAATGGCCTGTTTCACCATATCGCCGTACGGCCCAGGTGCGACGCCAAACACGATGGTATGCGGGTCACTGTTCGCATGAGCAAGTTGTAATCCACAGGCCAGTAACAGCGCTCCGGTCGCGACGCGTAAACTCTGACGCAATCCCATAATTTCTCCATTTTAACGTTGTGGTGTCATGTCTCACGCCGTTCTTGCGGCGTTGTTCTTGTTGGCCTGTTAACAGGCTGATTGTTAACATGACACAGATCACAACCTGCTGTCCTTGAAATTATTTCATGATGTTGCGGGATATGTCGTTGAATGTACGCTGAAGGTACTAATGTGTTTTTCAGCAAAGGATAGTAAAAAACCGGATAACCTTCTGGTTACCCGGTTTTGGCAGGGAAATTGACTTAGAAGTCGTAACGCAGACGAACCAGGTTCATATCACCCAGATCGTCGGTGCTGGAGGTGAAGACGTGTTCGTAATCCACACGGAAACCGTAGTCCAGCTGGAAGCTGATACCCACACCATTGTCGGTACGCAGGTAGTTACGACCATTCACGTATTCAATACGGTCGCCCATAACGTAGGGTTGAACGGATTTCAGCGCATACTGACCAACCGGGAAGGTGTAACCCGCGAAGTATTCCAGACCCCAGGCATCACCGGCAAAGTAATCGTTAACAGAGACTTTTTTGGTGGTCATGAAGTTTTGATACCAACCGCCGCCCATCGAGAAGGTCCAGTTGTCCGGTTTCCAGCTCAGCGCGGTACCGACGATGTTTTGATCGTAGGTTTTGCTGGTGTCGCCACGCATTTCCGCGCGGGTGTAGTTCCACGCCGTACCCCAGGTCAGGTCATCGGTGATGTGATAATCCACACCCAGCGAGCCACCGCCTTTACGCTTGTAGCGCAGACCGTTGTTCGGGTTGTAATCATCGCTGAACAGATAAGATGCGTAGAGATCAACATCACCAACCGTTTTCTTATACTTCAGTGATTTACGCGTACGATAGGAACCGTCATAGTCGCCATTGATACCGTTACCTGGTGCCTGACCGATCATGTCGTAGTCCCAGATATCCGTTTTCGCACCAACCACATCATAGTAAATGCTGTTCTGTTGACCGAAGGTCAGCGTACCCCAGGTCGCGCTCTTCAGACCGGTGTACAACATACGACGCGTGGTATCGTTGGCGCCGTTAGCATAGTGATTATCCCAGTTGAACATTGCCGGGAAGTTTACGCCCAGCTCGTAATAACTCACCCAGCTGATGTCATCAAACAGATAGTAATCAGCGGCGAAGCGGAAACGCGTCCCGCCGTCGAAACCATTACGTTTGTAGCCATTCTTACCATCATCACCGGCCATATTCTGGAACTGCGGACGAATACTCCCGCCAACGGTGAAGTTAAGACGGCTCAGCGGGTTGCCCGCCTGTGGATCTTGTTTCAGGACCGTGATTTCCGCCTGGGAGGCGAACGTCGTTAATGCCACTGCTGCGCCGATCGATACCGCCAGCGCCGTTTTTTTTATAGTCATTATTTGTACCTTGATAGATAGCCTGCCAATTATTCAGCATACAAATATTAACGTTTATTAATACACTCGTGTTGTCGGGTTTTTATTGTTCTGTGCTGTTAAATATCAATGAGTTATCAATTTGTGCTACATAGATAAAAAACGCACCGATTTAAAAAACCGGTGCGTAATCATCACGAATATGAATTAACTACTGAATTGACGGAACAGCGCTTTGCCTTTTAGCAGACGTGAACCGAGCCATCCGCCGCATAACGAGAGCAACAATGCCCCACAAAGCGGCAACACGACCCACAGTCGCCAGTCTGGCTCCCACGGAAAATCAAACACTCGGGTTTGCAGCACCGCCAGTGCGGTTTCCGCGCCGATGGCAGCCACCAGTCCGGCGACCATTCCGAGCATGGCGAACTCGCACCATAGCGTGGTACGCAATAGCTTCTTACCCGCGCCCAGCGTGCGCCAGACCACCAGTTCCTGATGACGCTGACGCATTCCGACCTGGACCTGTGCCAATAGCAGCAACATACCGCAAGCGGTAACCAGCACCACCATCACCTCCAGTGCCCGGCTCACCTGCTCCAGAACCTGGCTCACCTGTTTGAGGATTGCACCAATATCCAGCAGGCTGATAGTCGGGAATTCGCGGTTAAGCTGCGTCAGCATGCCGTTGCCGTTCTCCCAGCGAAAGCTGGTTAACCAGCTTTGCGGCTGAGCGTCCAGCGCGCCGGAGGGAAAGATAAAGAAGAAGTTGGGGCGCAGGCTTTCCCAGTCCACTTTGCGCAGACTGCTGACCGTAGCGCTGAAATCCTGGGTATCGCCCATAAAGGTCACCCGATCGCCAAGCTTGACGTTCAGCCGTTTCGCCAGCCCCTCTTCCATCGAGACTTCGCCCGCTTTTGGCGGCCAGCTTCCGGCAACGATCGGGTTATGATCCGGTCGGGTATCCTGCCAGGTCAGATTAAGCTCGCGGTTCAGCGCCTCATCGTGATTGCCTTCGGTCGGCTTCTCATTGATCGCCGTCAGACGCGCCCGCACAATCGGATAGAACGATTCCGGGATCACCTGATGCTCAGCCAGGAAAGCCTTGAGTGGAACCACCTGTTCGGTGGCAATGTTGATGAGAAAATAGTTCGGGCTTTCCGGCGGCATTTGCTGCTGCCAGCGGTCGAGCAGGTCGCCACGCAGTACCAGCAGCAGCGCCAGCAACATAAAGGAAAGCGAAAATGCCGACAGCTGACTGAGCGTTGACCACGGCTGGCGCAACAGCCGACTGACCGCTAAACGCAGCGGCAGCGAGGTGAGCGTCAGACCACGCAGCACGTTGAGCAGCATCCAGCCGAGCCCCCCGCACAAAAGCGCCAGCACTACCGCTCCGGCCAGCACGGCCCACAGCAGCGGACTTCCGCCCATCAGTCCGGCGAGCAGGGCAATCACGACTATCAATACCACCGGCAAATAAAACTTCAGCGGCCAGACGTTTGCCACCACGTCACGGCGCAGTACCCGCAGTGGCTGAGTCGCCAGCAGCAAACGGTAAGGGCGTAACCCCACCAGCAGAGAAATGACCGTCATGGTGCCTAATGCCCATAGCCACGGCCAGGGACTGGCAGGCGGCAGTTCGCCAGGCAGTACCGGCTTAAGTAATACCACCAGCACGCGTTCAAACAACAGCCCGAATAACCCTCCGGTCACGCCAGACAGCACCAGCACCATCAGCCATTGACCAACAATCAGCCTGCGCAACTGTGCTCTGCCCGCGCCAAGGGTTTTCAGAATAGCCACCAGATCGTAACGACTGCGGCAGTAATGGCTCATCGCCACGGCAACCGCAGCGACCGCCAGCAGCAAGGTTAGCATCGCCGACAGCAGCAGGAACTGTTGCGAACGCTCCAGTGATTTCCCCAGCGCCCCTTCATCCTGCTCCAGCCCATACCAGCGCTGTTCAGGCTTTAACTGCGGGAGCAGCCATTTTTCATAGGCTTCCAGTTGCTGCGGTGTCCCGCCAAATTTATAGCGCCAGGTCACCCGGCTTCCCGGCTGGACCGCCGCCGTTTTTTCGACATCCGCCATGTTCATCATCAGGCGCGGCGCTATCTGGAACGGATTAAAACCGGCATCCGGCTCCTGCACCACTTCCCCGGCGATGCGCAGCGTGGCATCACCCACGTCGATGGAATCACCGATTTTTAAGTTCAGCAACGCCATCAGACGCGGAGCCAGCAGCACCGAGCCAGGCTGAGGTTTCAGTCCCGGCGGATTGGTTTGCAACGTGCCATACATCGGATACACATCATCCACCGCTTTGACGTTCGCCAACTGCGGCGTATCCCGGGCAAAGGTCATAATGGCAAAGGTCAGCTGTTCGCCCACTTTCAGGCCACGCTGTCGCGCCTCGTCAATCCACGCTTTCGGCACGGTACGCGAACTTTGTAGCGACCGATCTCCCGCCATAAACTCACGGCTTTGCTGGCTCAACCCTTTTTCCATACGATCGCTGATATTGCCCAGCGCCAGCACGCAGGCCACGGCCAGGCTCAGCGCCAGCCAGACAATCAGTAATGAAGGCGAGCGCCATTCGCGCCAGAACCAGCGTGCAATCATGCCTCCTCCTGCAACTGTCCGTTCACCAGGCGTAAACGCCGATCGCAACGCGCCGCCAGTTGAGAATCATGGGTCACCAGAATCAGGGTGGTGCCATGTTCCCGGTTCAGAGAAAACAGCAGGTCGGCGATTTTGTCTCCGGTCTGGCGGTCCAGATTGCCCGTCGGTTCATCGGCAAACAGCACGTCAGGGCGACCGTTAAACGCCCGCGCCAGCGCTACGCGCTGCTGCTCCCCGCCGGAAAGCTGGGCCGGAAGATGATCAAGACGTTTTCCCAGCCCCAGTTGCTCCAGCAACGTTTTTGCCCCGTCGCGACTTTTTCCGCTGTTTTCACCGCGCAACAACGCGGGCAACTCGACGTTTTCCAGCGCGTTCAGGGTCGGAATTAACATGAATGACTGGAAGACAAAACCCACGTGTCGCGCCCGCAGCTGTGCCCGGGCTTCTTCATCCATGGTGTGCAGCGCCTGCCCCACCAGGCTGACTTCACCGCTGGTGCCATCGTCCAACCCGGCGAGGATCGCCAGCAGTGTGGATTTTCCTGAACCCGACTCGCCAATCAGCGCAATGGTCTCGGCGCGTTTGACAACCAGTTCAACTCCGGTAAGGATGGATAGCTCATGATCACCCTGACCGACGGATTTCTTAAGATGATGAACTTCAACAATGTTTTCCGCTGGCATTGGCCTTTCCTGTTCCTGGTCCTGTTAACTTTCCGCGCCGCCGCAGCGGACACGTTATTAATTCTGGGTGACAGCCTGAGCGCCGGATACCGTATGTCCGCCAGCGCCGCGTGGCCTGCGCTACTTAATGATAAATGGCAAACCAAAACGCCGGTGGTGAATGCCAGTATTAGCGGCGACACCTCGCAGCAGGGTCTGGCCCGTCTGCCTGCATTACTGAAGCAGCACCAGCCGCGCTGGGTGCTGGTCGAACTTGGCGGCAACGACGGTCTGCGCGGATTTTCGCCTGCGCAAACCGAACAAACCCTGCGCACGATTCTGCAGGATGTGAAAGCAGCAAATGCCGAACCGCTGCTGATGCAAATTCGTCTGCCGGCAAACTACGGTCGCCGTTATAATGAAAGCTTTAGCGCGATTTATCCAAAACTCGCCAAAGAGTTTGATATACCTCTGCTGCCCTTTTTTATGGAAGAGGTTTATCTGAAACCCCAGTGGATGCAGGATGATGGTATTCATCCTAACCGTGACGCCCAGCCGTTTATTGCCGACTGGATGGCGCAACATCTCACTCCTCTAGTAAATCACGACTCGTAAAACAACGGAGATCCTGACAGGTAAAGTTATGCAAAAATCGGTCTTAATAACAGGATGTTCCAGCGGAATCGGTCTGGAAAGCGCGCTTGAGCTAAAGCGCCAGGGTTTTCAAATTCTGGCAGGCTGTCGCAAACCTGACGATGTGGCGCGTATGAACAGCATGGGATTCACCGGCATATTGCTGGATCTGGATTCACCCGAGAGCGTAGATCGCGCGGCTGATGCGGTGATCGCCCTGACCGATAATCGTTTGTATGGGATCTTTAACAACGCCGGATACGGCGTCTATGGCCCACTGCCCACCATCAGCCGCGAGCAGATGGAACAGCAGTTTTCCGCCAACTTCTTTGGCGCACATCAGCTTACCATGCGCCTGTTACCCGCCATGCTACCCCACGGCGAAGGACGAATTGTGATGACCTCGTCGGTAATGGGATTGATCTCAACGCCGGGGCGCGGGGCCTATGCCGCCAGCAAATATGCGCTGGAAGCCTGGTCCGACGCGCTGCGTATGGAACTGCGCCACAGCGGGATTAAGGTCAGCCTGATTGAGCCAGGCCCTATTCGCACCCGCTTTACCGAAAACGTCAACCAGACCCAGAGCGATGCTCCCGTGGAAAACCCCGGAATTGCCGCGCGTTTTACGCTGGGGCCACAAGCGGTTGTCGCCAAAGTGCGTCATGCGTTTGAGAGCGACAAACCCAAGCTGCGTTATCCAGTTACGCTGGTGACCTGGGCAGTTATGCTACTGAAGCGCCTGTTGCCAGGCCGCATAATGGACAAAATTTTACAGGGTTGAGTTGAAGCACGCGCGTCAGCCCCCATGTAACAAGAAATCGACAAAAGAGAGTAACTCCATGTCCACACAGAATATTGTTAACATTAACGAATCGAACCTCCAGCAGACCCTTGAACAGTCGATGACCACGCCGGTCCTGTTCTATTTTTGGTCTGAGCGCAGCCAGCATTGTCTGCAATTAACGCCGGTACTGGAGAGCCTTGTTGCTCAGTACAACGGTCAGTTTATTCTCGCCAAGTTAGATTGCGACGCCGAGCAGATGATCGCCTCCCAGTTTGGTCTGCGCGCGATCCCCACGGTTTATCTGTTCCAGAACGGTCAGCCGGTAGACGGATTCCAGGGCCCGCAGCCGGAAGAGGTTATTCGCGCGCTGCTGGAGAAAGTGTTACCGAGCGAGGAAGAGCTGAAAGCGCGCCAGGCGATCGAGTTCATCGAAGCCGGCAATCACGCTGATGCGCTGCCGCTGCTGAAAGAAGCCTGGCAGATCTCCAACCAGAGCAGCGAAATTGGTCTGCTGCTGGCGGAAACGCAAATCGCCCTGAACCGTTCTGACGAAGCCGAAGCGGTGCTGAAAACTATCCCGTTGCAGGATCAGGACACCCGTTATCAGGGGCTGGTGGCACAGATCGAACTGCTGAAGCAGGCGGCTGATACACCTGAAATCCAACAGTTGCAGCAGCAGGTCGCCAGCAATCCACAGGATGCGGCGCTGGCAACTCAACTGGCCATTCAGTTACACCAGGTCGGACGTAACGAGGAATCACTGGAATTGCTGTTCAGTCACCTGAAGAAAGATCTCACTGCAGCCGACGGTCAGGCGCGTAAAACCTTCCAGGAGATCCTTGCCGCACTGGGCACCGGCGATGCGCTGGCCTCGAAATACCGCCGCCAGCTGTACGCGCTGTTGTACTAATCCGCTGCATTTGCCTGATGGCGCTTGCGCTAATCGGGCCTACAATCTCCCCGTAGGCCCGCGCCATCCGGTACTCCATTAGTTTTTTTTCAAATGCGTCACCACCAGTTGGTGACGTGAATTATAGAACTTCCGATAGGTCAGGTAGCAGGCGATAATGGTTGACAGACTGGCGGTCGAAAGCAGCATAAACGTCACCATAATCTGATACTTAATCGCTTTTACCGGATCAATACCTGCAAAGATCAACCCGGACATCATCCCCGGTAAACTCACCAGTCCCACGGTCTTCGCTGAATCGATCGTCGGGATCAGCGAAGCGCGAATACTGTCGCGAATCAGCGGCGCGGAGGCCACTTTCGGCGTCGCACCGAGGCTGAGTTTTTCCTGAATTTGCTGCTGTTCGCTGTTAAACCGCTGCCCCAGATTGTTGTAACACAGCCCTACCGCAACCATCGCATTGCCTGCAATCATGCCGGAAATTGGGATCACCTGCATTGGGGTAAACTCGATAGAGCCTGACAGAACCAGCACCGCCAGCGTTAACCCCGCCCCCGCCGTGATGGCGATAAATGACGAGAGAAAAGCTTTATCAATATATTTACTGCGCTTTTGCGCGTTATAGGCCGCGTTGAAACAGATAAACAGCACCATCAATAAGGTCAGAATGCTGTGGTTAACGCCGAAAATATATTTCAGCACATAGCCAACGATAATAAGCTGAACCACCGCCCGGCAAACGCTCCAGAGAATATCTTTTTCCAGCGCCAGTTTTTCTTTGTTGCTGATCAGTATCGCGACCACCACCAGCATCATCGCTAACGCCAGTGATTCATTGGTAATATTATGCTCGTTCATTGCTTACTTCCTGCATTTCCCCGGCGTGCGGTTGAAGGGTTATGACATTATCCGCATGATTAATTTCATCTTTATCGTGCGTCACCCACAGCACAGCAATATTCTTATCGCGAACATAGTGGTGAATTAATTCGTTCACATTCCGTTTATTGGCTTCATCCAGCGCGCTGGTAATTTCATCAAGCAGCAGGATTTTTGGCAGAAACTGTAAATTACGAATTAACGAGACGCGTTGCTTTTCGCCGCCGGACAGCTCATTGATGTTTTTTTTGAGGATCGTTTCGGGTAGCTCAAAACGGGCCAAATCGGCAAGAAACACATCCGGATCCGGACGTTTATCGCGGATTTGCCAGGGGAAAATGAGGTTGTCGTAAACGGTGTCACCAAACAACGCGGGCGTTTGCGCACAATAAGAAACCTGCTGGCGATATGTTTCAGGCTTAAGAGTGTTTATCTCCTTGCCCTCAAAGAGAATTTCACCGGCAGTCGGGCTAATTAATGACGCCACTATCTTGAGTAACGTACTTTTACCACAACCAGACTGGCCGGTAATCAGCTTAAATTCTCCGGCCCGGAGATTAAAACAGATGTTATTGAGAACCTGCGTCGCCCCTGCCTGCCATGCGACATTTTTTAACTGAAGCAGAATGCTGCTTTCTTCCATTACCAATCCCTTTTTTACCTCTTTCGTGCAGACAGTCTATCCCTGTAATTTATTATAGGGGAGCCCACCCTGATAAATCGGGTATAATTTGACTAATGAGGCAGTAAAGGACAACACAACAGGAGGTTTCATCAATGCTCATTTTTATTCCTATTCTCATTTTTGTCGCGCTGGTCATCGTCGGTGCTGGCGTCAAAATCGTCCCGCAGGGATATCAGTGGACGGTCGAGCGTTTTGGCCGTTACACCAAAACCCTGCAACCGGGTTTAAACCTTGTTGTACCGTTCATGGACCGCATCGGTCGTAAGATCAACATGATGGAACAGGTGCTTGATATCCCCTCTCAGGAAGTCATCTCCAAAGACAACGCCAACGTCGCGATCGATGCCGTCTGCTTTATTCAGGTGATCGACGCGCCAAAAGCGGCTTATGAGGTCAGCAACCTGGAACTGGCGATCATCAACCTGACCATGACCAACATTCGTACCGTTCTCGGCTCGATGGAACTCGATGAAATGCTCTCCCAGCGTGACAACATCAACACGCGCCTGCTGCATATCGTTGATGAGGCCACGAATCCCTGGGGCATTAAAATCACCCGTATTGAAATCCGCGATGTACGTCCACCGGCGGAACTTATCGACGCCATGAACGCGCAGATGAAAGCCGAACGTACCAAGCGCGCCTATATTCTTGAAGCGGAAGGGATCCGTCAGGCAGAAATCGTCAAGGCCGAAGGTGAGAAACAGTCGAAAATCCTCAAAGCGGAAGGTGAACGCCAGTCGGCATTTTTACAGGCTGAAGCGCGTGAACGTTCCGCAGAAGCCGAGGCCCGCGCGACGCAGATGGTTTCGGAGGCCATTGCCGCCGGGGATATTCAGGCCGTGAACTACTTCGTGGCGCAGAAATACACCGAAGCGCTGCAGCACATCGGTTCGTCGAATAACAGCAAAGTGGTGATGATGCCGCTGGATGCCAGCAGCCTGATGGGGTCCATTGCCGGGATCGCCGAACTGGTGAAAGACAGCGCCAGCGAACGGAAAAAATCATGATAGCGATGATTCTGGTGCACCCGCACATCTTCTGGCTCAGCCTCGGCGGTTTGCTACTCGCCGCCGAGATGCTGGGCGGTAACGGCTATCTGCTGTGGAGCGGCGTGGCGGCGGTGATTACCGGCCTGGTGGTGTGGCTCATCCCGCTTGACTGGGCGTGGCAGGGGGCGATGTTCGCCGTACTCACCCTACTGGCAGCCTGGCTGTGGTGGAAGTGGCTGGCAAGGCGTGTACAAGATCAGAAACCCGCCGACAGCCATCTTAACCAGCGCGGGCAGCAGTTGGTTGGCCGTCGATTTATTCTGGAAACCGCCCTGGTCAATGGCCGCGGACATATTCGCGTCGGCGACAGCTCATGGCCCGTCAGCGCCCGCGACGATTTGAGCGCCGGAACGCAGGTTGAAGTCATTGCCGTTGAGGGAATTACCCTGATTATTACAGCGGTATCACACTGAAAAGACAGGAAATAAGACTATGGTCAGGAAGACATCCCTTACCTTTGCCCTTTGCTCATTATTGGTCGCCGCCCCGCAGGTATTCGCCTCTTTCGATATGGAAGACTGCAAATGGAGCGACGACAGCTGCCTGCTGAAAGGCACGCCCACCTTCAATCCGGAAAACGACAGCCGCGATAACCTGCTGCGGCTGCTGAGCCAGGAGAAATCATTTGCTCTGCCGGTGCAGTCGATGCCGGCGGACATCACCCGCTCCCGCGATTTCTATTTTGCGTATCATCCGCAGTGGGATGACATTGCCCCGCAGCCAGCCGCAGCGCAGGTATCTGCCGAAGACAGCCCCCTGTCCCGACAGATAGCCGAACTGAACATTAGCGCAGACGAAATAAACGTCAACGACGCTGAGCTTGAGAACCGTCATGTTTCGAACAATACCGCGAGCGTCAGCGCGTTTTTTGCCGCACTGCTGGCCGACTCAACGTTAACGGCAAATCAGCGTCAGGCCCTTGCCCAGGCGCGTACAGGACTGTTATCCGGGGCAACCCGCGAGCAAATTGAGTCATCGCTTGCCACTCTCCCGGCAGATTCTCCAGCTCAGTCCTACAAAAGCTATCTGGCAGCGGCCGCCAGTTTTTATGCAGGTAATTATGCCAGCGCCGAACAGGATTTCGCTCAGCTAGCCAAAAGCGATCGTCCGTGGCTGGCTGAGACCGCGCAATACATGCTGATACGTGCGGCGTTGAACAAAAGCAGCCAGAACAGCGTGGGCGAGTACGGCGATTTTGATATCACAAAAATTAACCGCGAGGACGCTTCTCAGGCTCAGACGCTGGCGCAAGCCTATCTGCAACACTACCCGCAAGGCCTGTACGCCGCTTCCTCGCACGGTATGCTGCGTCGTATCAACTGGTATTTACAGGCGTGGCCGCAATTGGCGGGGTTGTATGAGCAGACGCTCCAGCAGTCGGCTGACGCACAGCAACTGCGTGAGATCGTCATCGAATACGATAATGTCTACGGCATGGCGTTCTACGAACAGTCCGTGGTGGAGGCTTTCCCCGATGCGCCGCTTGTCAGCTATATCGAACTGCTGCGCGCGTTGCGCCTGAATAACAACAACAAACCAACGCTGACGCAGGCCCAGCTTGACGCCAGCAAACCGGTGTTTGAGCAGAGCCAAAAACTGCCGCTATGGCGCGATCTGCAGCTGAATCTGTGGCTGGCAACGGGCAACTACGCGGCGATTATTTCGGCAGTTACTCCGGCGCAGAAACTTCCGGCCCACGATACGCTGGCCTTCAGCGAACAGGTGCTGTACGGCGAAGCGCTGATGGGCCAGCAGAAATGGACCACCGCACGTGATTTCTGGCAGACATTGCTGAAGCTCAGCCAGGACAACGAACAGCAGCAGTATGTGCAGGCTAAGCTAGCCGCGACGCTGGTTTATAGCGGCGACGTGGCGGCAATTTTCGCCCCAGAAAGCGCAGTAACTAACCTGCGCTTTCGCTCGCAGGTGCTGAAAACCCAGGCCACGCCTGAACTACTGCGCCAGCAAGCCGTCCATGGTCCTAATAACGAAGAGCGTACCATCGCCCTGCATACGCTGCTGGTGCGGGATCTCACTGAGCATCGCTTTGACGACTGGCTGAATGACAGAAAACTGGCCAGCGCCATTACGCCGCCGGTCATTGGCGAAGCGTTTGATGACGTTAATCTGAGTATTTTCGACTGGAAAGGCGACTCTGCCGAGAGCGGTTATACCTGTCGCAGCCTCAATGAAACGGTAACGGTTCTGAGCAAACAAGCGCATGATGCCCACGCCCTGAACTGCTTAGGCGAATTTTTCCGCACTACGCAAACCCACGTTGATTTATGGAAAAACAGTTCCGGCAACGATGTGCTTGAATCAGCAATCTCGCGCAAGAAACCGTTCGGCCAGTTCGACAGGCAAAGCTACTACCAGCAGGTGATCACATCGCCAAAAGCAGAGGTTGAAGATAAGAGCTTTGCGCTGTATCGCGCCATCATGTGCTATGCGCCGTCAGGCTCTAACGAGTGCGGCGGTGAGGAAGTAGATAAACTACAGCGTAAAGGCTGGTTCACCCAACTGAAAACGCAGTATCCGGGAAGTCCGTGGGCGCAAAAACTCAAATACTACTGGTAACTGCGCTACTGCTCGGCCAGGCACAGGCGGCGGAAATCGTCGCCGCCCGTGAACATCCGGCCTTCTGGCTATGGTCCGGAGTGAAGGCCAGTGACGAGCTGAAAAACGCACAAACGGTCTATCTGCATCAGGGCGAAGTCCTGGTTCGTTCAGGTAACGTGGTGTTCCAGCGTCTAGGACTGCCGGTTAATCGCCTGACTTTCCCCTCTATCTGGTTGACCGTGCGCTTTACCACTCTCGACGTACCGGAGGAGATTCCGGCGCGCATCATACGCTTGATGCAACGCTGGCAGGCGGCCGGAAATCACGTCATCGGCCTGCAGGTTGATTTTGACGCGGCGACCCATCAGCTTGCCGATTACGCCCACTTTCTGCAGCAGTTACGCCAACGGCTACCGACCGAGTTTGCACTTGGCGTAACCGGACTACTGGATTGGGCAAAAACGGGCGACGTCGCCACGCTGAACGCGCTGGCGGTCGATGAACTGGTGGTCCAGAGCTATCAGGGACGTCACACGGTACCGAATTATCAGGCGTATCTGCCCGCCCTCAGTCGTCTGCGCATTCCATTTAAGCTGGGGCTGGTACAAAACGGTAGCCGGGACACGCAGGCTGAAGCGCAGCTTGAGAAATCACCGTGGTACCGCGGCACGGTGGTGTTTATGCTTAATCCGCCACTCCGTTAAGCCTTCGCTTTATGGTGGCAGCAGCCGGAGAGATTATCAATAATCGGGCATTCGGCGCTGTCATCGCCAGGGCAACTCTCCGCCAGCGCCAACAAATGCAAGCGCATAGCCTGCAGCTCGCTGATATGGCGCTCAATGTCCGCCACCTTTTCTAACGTACGCTTTTTCACATCTGCGCTGTGACGCGCCGGATCGTTAAACAGGTTCACCAACTCGCCGCACTCTTCCAGGTTAAAACCAACCTGTCGTGCCTGTCGTAACAGCGTAAGCTCATTCAGATGCTGTTGGTTGTATGTGCGATAGCCATTTTCGCTACGCAGCGGCGGCGTCACTAACCCCTTTTCTTCGTAAAAGCGTATCGCTTTGCTGGTTAAACCGGTTTTTTTCGCAACATCGCTAATATTCACATTTCCCCCGCTGATCTTGTTGGTACTGAGCCACATTATAGCCCACATTGCCGTAATCCTTTACCCAAGAACCCCGCGCATCTTCCACCATCACAGCGATGCACAAATCCTTTTAATTCACATTGTTATATCCGATTCAGATCACATTTCAGCATTTATTGACCACGCAAAATTGACTCAAATCAAAAGATGTATCGGTTCTGCACCTTTCATCTTGAACAAAGGGAAACAATTTTATATACAAACGCGAATGATAATGATGATCATTTACATTCAATAAAGGTTCTCTTATGTTGCCACGGATTAATCAAAGGCCATTTATTCTTTCAGCCCTGACATTATGCATGTCCGGCGCTACTTTTGCAGCGACCTCTCCAACACACGGTTCAACGTCCGACGAAGATACAGTAATCGTTACGGCTAACCGCACAGAAAGTAGTCTCTGGGATAGCCCGGCAACCATTCAGGTTATCGATCGCCAGACGCTACAAAACTCCACCAGCGTTTCTGTTGCTGATGATTTACAAGATATCCCCGGTGTCGAAGTTACCGATAACGCTCTCGCAGGTCGGAAACAAATTCGTATCCGTGGCGAAGCTTCTTCGCGGGTGCTGATTTTGATAGACGGCCAGGTCGTCAGCTACCAACGTGCCGGACAAAACTACGGAGCAGGTTTACTGATTGACGAATCTGCGCTGGAACGTATTGAAGTGGTCAAAGGCCCTTATTCTGTCCTCTATGGTTCGCAGGCAATTGGCGGCGTCGTGAACTTTATTACCAAAAAAGGCGGCGATAAGCCTCTGGGTGGTAGCGTTAAGGCTGTTTATAACTCCGCTACGGCAGGATGGGAAGAGTCAGCGGCAGCCTGGGGAAGCATCGGTAACTTTGACTACCGCATCAATGGCAGCTATTCCGACCAGGGGGATCGCGATACACCTGACGGAAGATTGCCCGACACCAACTTCCGTAATAACGGCCAGGGAGTGTGGCTTGGCTACAACCTCGATCGCCACAAAATTGGGCTCTCACTCGACCGTTATAAGCTATCCACTCAAACCTGGTTTGACGATCCCGAAGGTCAGTTCGATGACTTTAGCGTCAAAATTCCTAAGCTGGAACGCGAGAAAATCGGTCTTTTCTACGACTACGCGGCCGACGGGGATTACCTGAAGAACATCCATTTTGACGCATACACCCAGACAATAGAGCGTAAATTTGAAAACCGGGTCAAAACGACCCAGATTATCCCCAGCCCGATGATTAAAGCGCTGACGGTAAGCAATCAAACCAATACCAACGACAAACAATATACCCAGGGTGTAACGCTGCAGGGCAATATCTCCCTTCCGGCAAACAACACGCTGGTGATTGGCACTCAGTATCAGCATGACAAAATAAAACAGGACACGGACGGCAGTACGCGCCAGACCGCGGCTACCGGCTTCTTCGATACGCAAACCCGTACCCTGTCATATAACGAAGCGGAACAAAGCAACACCTCACTGTTCGCGCAAAACGACTGGCGCTTTGCCGATGACTGGACGTGGACCGTGGGCGCACGCCAGTACTGGCTGTCTTCGAAACTCAATCGCAACGATACGCAAACTATCCAAAGCAGCGGCACCACCAGGCAATCCACCGGGGGAAATTCCGTTCACGATGATGAACTGGTGACCTCGACCAGCCTGCGCTATTCCGGCTTTGAAGATCTTGAACTCCGGGCTGCATACGCCCAGGGCTATGTCTTCCCCACGCTTACTCAGTTGTTCATGCAGACATCCGCCGGCGGCAGCGTTACCTACGGCAACCCAAACCTGAAGGCGGAACACTCAAATAACTATGAGTTGGGCGCGCGGTATAAAGGGAATATGTGGCTGATTGACGGTGCTATTTATTACTCCGAAGCCAAAGACTATATCGCCAGTCTGGCCTGTTCAGGCCAACCCGTTTGCAACGGCAACACCACCTCTTCCCGCGGCGGCTATTACTACTACGACAACATCGATCGTGCCAAAACCTGGGGCATGGAATTAACCGCAGAATACAACGGCTGGGCGGTTTCCCCCTACCTGAGCGGTAATCTCATTCGCCGTCAATACGAAGGCAACACCATAAAAACCTGGGATACCGGCGAACCCACGCTGACCGGGCGCGTTGGCCTGAAACATACCTGGTTGATGAATGTCGCTAACGTGACGTCCGATGTCTTTATTCGCGCGGCGTCCCGCGCCAAAGATAATACCGGCACCACGGAAATAAACTACCCAGGCTGGGCCACGCTTAACCTCGCATTCAACACCGAGTTTGGTCCGCAGGACCAGTATCAGGTCAACCTCGCGCTCAACAACCTGACCGACAAGCGTTACAGAACCGCGCATGAATCTATCCCAGACGCTGGTTTCAATGCCGCTGTTGGCTTTGCGTGGAATTTCTGACGATGAAAAAACTCATGATTGGCTTACTGAGCCTCGCCTGTGTTTTCAGCGCCCAGTCCGCTGACCGCCTGGTGGTGGCGGGCGGTTCGCTTAGCGAACTGATTTACGCCATGGGCGTCGGCAACCGGGTGGTTGGCGTCGATGAAACCACCTCGTACCCACCTGAAACTGCCGCACTCCCGCATATCGGCTACTGGAAGCAGTTAAGCAGCGAGGGCATTTTATCGCTGCACCCGGACAGCTTTATCACCTGGCAGGATGCAGGCCCTCAAATCGTTTTGGATCAGCTCCGGGCGCAGAAAGTTAACGTCGTTACATTGCCGCGCGTACCGGCCACCGTCGAGCAGATGTACGCCAACATTCGGGAGCTGGCTCAAACGCTGCGCATTCCTGAACAAGGTGAAGCGCTGGTCAATCGCCTGCATCAACGTCTGGATCGTGTTCAGCACAGCGTGGCGGCGAAAAATGCGCCGGTCAAAGCCATGTTCATTCTCTCCGCTGGCGGCAGCGCGCCGCAGGTCGCCGGCAAGGGCAGCGTTGCCGATGCCATTATGACCCTTGCGGGCGCACAAAATGTCGCCACCCACGCGCAGTATAAAAGTTACAGCGCGGAGTCGCTGATCGCCGCCAACCCGGAGGTGATCGTGGTGACGTCGCAAATGGTGGATGGCGATCTGGCTCGTCTGAGCGCGATTGCCGGTATTACCCACACTGCGGCCTGGAAAAATCAGCGCATTGTGGCGGTAGACCAGGCGCTGATTCTGGGAATGGGGCCTCGCGTCGCCGATGCGGTTGAAGCCCTGCACCAGCAATTCTGGCCTCACTAACTGGATTTATAAAAAAGAATGAAAACTGAACACTCGCTGGATCTCACCGCGCATTTTGCGCTTGAGGGAAGTCAGCCCTTTAAGGATCGCCGCGCCACAATGCCATGGCGCGGGGCGATTCCGATTGCCAAAGAGCTATTGTCACAAACCTGGCAGGATGTTATCAGCCAGCCTACCCCGCCGCGTAAACGGCTGGTGTACTTGCATATCCCTTTTTGTGCAACGCATTGTACTTTCTGCGGTTTTTATCAAAACCGGTTCGAAGAAGATCACTGCGCCCGCTACACCAACGCGCTGTTGCGCGAAATCGAGATGGAAGCCGATAGCGCGTTACATCAGTCAGCCCCAATTCACGCCGTCTATTTTGGCGGCGGTACGCCTTCAGCGCTGTCAGCACGGGATCTGGGCAGAATCATCACCGCGCTGCGTGAAAAGTTACCGCTGGCGCCGGACTGCGAAATTACCATTGAGGGACGAGTGCTCAATTTTGACGATGCGCGAATTGATGCCTGCCTTGACGCTGGCGCCAATCGGTTTTCGATCGGTATTCAATCTTTTAACAGCCGGATCCGCAAGAAAATGGCGCGCACCTCAGACGGCCCGACCGCAATTGCCTTTATGCAGGGGCTGGTAAAACGGGATCGTGCCGCCGTGGTATGCGATCTGTTGTTTGGTCTGCCAGGACAAGATGCAAAACTGTGGGGCGACGATCTGGCGATTGCCCGTGACATCGGCCTCGACGGCGTAGATCTTTATGCGCTGAACCTGATCCCCAATACACCGCTTGGCAAAGCAGTTGAAACCGGGCGCACAACCGTTCCCTCTCCCGCCGAACGTCGCGATCTCTATCTTCAGGGTTGCGATTTCATGGACAGCGCGGGCTGGCGCTGCATCAGCAACAGCCACTGGGCGCGTACCACGCGTGAACGCAATCTGTACAACCTGCTGATTAAACAGGGAGCGGACTGTCTGGCATTCGGCTCAGGCGCCGGGGGATCAGTCAATGGCTATTCCTGGATGGTCGAGCGCAATCTGACGACATGGCATGAATCTATCGCCGCCGGGAAAAAACCGCTAATGATGATGATGCGTACCGCCGAGCGTGGTTTCCAGTGGCGACACACTCTCCAGGCGGGCATTGAAACGGCCCGCGTTCCGCTGGATGAACTGACGCCTCATGCACAAAAACTAACCCCGCTACTGACCCAATGGCATCACGCAGGACTGACGCGAGATGCCAGCACCTGCGTGCGCCTGACCAATGAAGGGCGTTTTTGGGCGAGCAATATTTTGCAGTCTCTTGATGAACTTATTCAGGCACTTAACGCGCCGCGCATTGCGGTAGAACAACCATACCAGGAGTGAATTATGAGCCATGTCTCTTTACAGGATTTTTTGAAAACTGAACCGGACGGTACGCTGGAAGCTATCGCTGCCCAGTACAACACCACGCTGCTGGAGGTGGTGAAAAACCTCCCCTCCCCGACGCTGGTTTCCGGCGATCAATTTGATACCGTCTGGGAAACCGTCAGCGAATGGGGCAAAGTCACCACCCTGGTCCATACTGCTGATGTCATTCTGGAATTCACCGGTGAATTACCTTCCGGATTCCACCGTCATGGCTACTTCAACCTGCGCGGCAAAAAAGGCATGACCGGTCATATCAAGGCAGAAAACTGTACGCATATTGCCCTGATTGAACGCAAATTTATGGGAATGGACACCGCGTCCATTCTCTTCTTTAACCAGGCGGGTAGCGCGATGTTCAAAATTTTCCTCGGTCGGGATGAACATCGACAGTTACTGGCCGAACAGGTCAGCGCCTTTCACGCGTTGTCTTCATCTTTAAAGGAACATGCCTGATGGCTCCATGGCTCATTTTTGGTGCGGGTGGTAGCGGCGTCGGTGCGAAAACGCTTGAACTCGCACTGGCGGAACAACGTCCGGTGATTGCCGTCGTTCGCAACGCACAGGTCGCTGCTGGGTTGCAGGAAAAAGGTGTGCAGGTCTTCATCGGCGACGCCTGCGATAGTCAGGTCACCGCCTGTGCCTGTCGCGCAGCGGGTCAACATGCCACGGTGATCTCCTCCATGGGCGGCGCCCAGGATTATCTGGCGCACAGAACCGTCATTGATGAAGCAGAAAAAGCGGAGATCAAGCGCATGATTCTGGTGACCTCACTCGGCTGCGGTGACAGTTGGCCTTTTCTTTCTTCACGCGCAAAGGCCGCATTTGGTCAGGCTGTACGGGAAAAATCGTTGGCTGAAAGCTGGCTACAAACCAGTCGACTGGACTACGCCATTCTCCGCCCCGGCGGTTTGCTAAACGGTGCAGCCACCGGCCAGGCGCAACGAATACAGGCTCAGGAGTGTCACGGCTTTGTAATGCGTGCAGATGTTGCGAAGCATATTCACGAACTGGCCACTGCGCCAGCACTTAATAACCAGATTTACAGTTTGGTTGAGCCGGGACTGAAACCCGCGTAAACCCCTCACGGCGCGGGAACTCCGCGCCGCAAAGACGTTATGGAGCGTTACGTGCTTAAGGACTCGCTTTCTTCCGTCAGCATCCTGACGGGTCTTTCTCTTTTGCTGGTTGCTCTGATGCTCTTCGGTGCCAGCCAGGGGGCGCTGAACATTAGCTTCAGCGCTCTGTTCAACGACGAATATCGTGATATCTGGTTAAACATCCGCCTGCCTCGCGTGCTGCTGGCCGTTCTGGTCGGTGCTGCGCTGGCGACGGCTGGGGTCATCATGCAGGGACTTTTTCGCAATCCGATGGCCGATCCTGGCCTGCTTGGCGTCAGCAGCGGCTCCGCGCTGATGGTCGGCATCGCGATAGTTATCCCATTTTCGTTCCCCGTGGTGCTGGTGCTGTATGAGCAGATGATTTTTGCCGTTGCAGGCAGCATGGTGGTCTGCACGATTATTTTCCTGATAAGCCAGCGTCATAACCACGGTGGAATGATGCAACTGCTGTTAGCTGGTATCGCTATCAATGCCCTGTGCGGTTCGGCTATTGGCGTACTGAGCTATGTGGGCGACGAGCAGCAGCTACGTCAACTTACATTGTGGATGATGGGAAATCTCGGCCAAGCCCAGTGGCCAACGCTGTTGGTTGCCAGCACGTTTGTTCTTCCAGCCATTGTTGTAACCATCTGCATGGCGGGAACGCTTAATTTACTGCAGTTGGGTGATGAAGAGGCGCATTACCTCGGCGTAAACGTCAAACGTAAGCGTCAGCAGTTACTGTTGCTCAGTTCGCTCCTGGTTGGCGCTGCGGTTTCCGTCAGCGGCGTAATTGGCTTTATTGGCCTGGTGATCCCGCATCTGATCAGAATGACGACCGGCGCCGATCATCGCTGGTTGATTCCCTGCTCTACGCTGGCCGGTGCCTGTTTACTCCTGATTGCCGACACGTTGGCCCGCACACTTGTTCAGCCAGCCGAAATGCCAGTTGGCCTGTTAACCAGCCTGATCGGTGGACCGTATTTCCTGTGGTTAATACTGCGTAGCCGGAGGGTGTCATGATCGTCGCTGAAAATCTGGTCTACCACATTCAGGGAAGACGACTGACCGACGACGTTTCCCTGACGCTACCTGATGGAGAGATCATCGCGATTCTTGGCCCGAACGGAGCCGGGAAATCGACGCTGCTACGCCAGCTTACGGGATATCTGCAGCCCCACAGTGGGCGTTGTAGCATGTTTGGCAAGCCGCTGGACAAGTGGTCAATCACCGAGCTGGCAAAAACCCGTGCCGTGATGCGCCAGAATAGTCATATGGCCTTCCCGTTTAGCGTTCAGGAGGTCATTCGCATGGGCAGACATCCGTATCGTACGCGCAACACGGGCGATGAAACGGAGCACATCATGGCATTGTGTGATTGCCAGACGCTGGCCGCACGCGATTACAGGCATCTCTCGGGAGGAGAACAACAGCGGGTACAGCTCGCGCGCCTGCTGGTTCAGCTTTGGGAGCCCGAGCCTGAGCCGAAATGGTTGTTTCTTGATGAACCCACCTCCGCGCTGGATATTCACCACCAGCAGCACCTTTTTCGTCTGCTACGTCGTCTGGTGCGTGAACGGCAGTTTAACGTCTGCTGCGTCCTGCACGATCTCAACCTCGCGGCGCGCTATGCCGACCGTGTGGTATTGATGGAACGCGGCAGAATAGTTGATAACGGATATCCGCAGGATGTCCTGAAGCAACGGTCGCTGAACGCGCTGTACGGTGCCGATCTCACGGTCATAAATGAACCGGAGCATCGAACGCCAATTATCGTCCTCAATCAATAACAGACCGGGAACCCCTGACGTGGCGTTCCCGTTTTTTCTCCCTTTACACCCTTTTTTCACCTTTTCTAAAAACGTCCTTGACCTTCCCCTTGCTGGAAGGTTTAACCTTTATCACAGTCAGTTAATCCTGCAAAAAAGGAGTTGGTTATGTCTCAAACAATCGATCTAACCCTGGACGGCCTGTCCTGTGGTCACTGCGTAAAACGCGTTAAAGAAAGTCTGGAACAACGTCCGGACGTTGAGCAAGCGGATGTCACCGTGACAGAAGCGCATGTTACCGGGAGCGCCAGCGCAGAAGCGCTGATTGAAACCATCAAACAAGCCGGTTACGGCGCGGAGTTAAGCCACCCAAAGGCTAAACCGCTGACGGAGTCATCAATCCCGTCGGAAGCACTGGCAGCGGTCCCTTCCGAGCTTCCGGCAGCTACGGCTGATGATGACAGCCAACAGTTGCTGTTAAACGGCATGAGCTGCGCCAGTTGTGTGACCCGCGTACAAAATGCATTGCAAAGTGTACCGGGCGTCACGCAGGCACGGGTAAACCTGGCGGAACGCACTGCGCTGGTAATGGGCAGTGCCTCCGCCGCAGATTTAGTACAGGCGGTTGAAAAAGCGGGCTACGGCGCAGAAGCGATTGAAGATGATGCTAAGCGTCGCGAACGTCAGCAAGAAACCGCCGTGGCAACCATGAAACGTTTTCGCTGGCAGGCAGCCGTCGCGCTGCTCCTGGGTATCCCGGTCATGGTATGGGGCATGATTGGCGACAACATGATGGTGAGCGACGACAACCGCAGCCTGTGGCTGATGATTGGTCTGGCAACGCTTGCCGTGATGGTTTTCGCGGGCGGTCACTTTTACCGCAATGCGTGGAAAAGCCTGATGAACGGCACCGCGACCATGGATACGCTGGTGGCGCTGGGTACGGGGGTGGCATGGCTCTATTCCATGAGCGTCAACCTCTGGCCGCAATGGTTCCCGATGGAAGCGCGACACCTCTATTATGAAGCCAGTGCCATGATTATCGGTCTGATTAACCTCGGACACATGCTGGAAGCGCGGGCTCGCCAACGCTCGTCTAAAGCACTGGAAAAACTGCTCGATCTGACACCGCCGACCGCACGGGTCGTCACTGACGAAGGTGAAAAGAACGTGCCGCTGGCAGAGGTGCAGGCTGGAATGTTGCTGCGCCTGACCACCGGTGACCGCGTTCCGGTTGATGGCGAAATCACTCAGGGTGAAGCCTGGCTGGATGAGGCCATGCTGACCGGGGAGCCGATTCCACAGCAAAAAGGCGCAGGCGATAGCGTCCACGCCGGTACGGTCGTACAGGACGGTAGCGTGCTGTTCCGCGCCAGCGCTGTTGGCAGTCACACCACGCTGTCGCGCATTATTCGTATGGTGCGCCAGGCGCAAAGCAGCAAACCGGAAATTGGCAAACTGGCCGACCGCATCTCCTCGGTGTTCGTTCCGGTCGTGGTCGCCATTGCGCTAGTCAGTGCGGCTATCTGGTATTTCTTTGGACCGGCGCCGCAGATTGTCTATACGCTGGTAATCGCCACCACCGTCCTGATTATTGCCTGCCCTTGTGCGCTGGGTCTGGCAACGCCGATGTCGATTATTTCCGGCGTCGGGCGCGCCGCTGAATTTGGGGTGCTGGTACGTGATGCCGATGCGCTGCAGCGCGCCAGCACGCTCGATACCATCGTGTTTGATAAAACCGGGACGCTAACTGAAGGCAAACCACAGGTTGTCGCCATCAAAACGTTTGGCAATACCGACGAAGCGCTGGCAATTCGTCTGGCAGCGGCCCTTGAACAGGGTTCCAGCCACCCGTTAGCCAGGGCGATTCTGGACAAAGCAGGTGATGTCACGCTGCCGCAGGTCAACGGTTTCCGTACGCTGCGCGGTTTAGGCGTCAGTGGCGAAACGGAAGGCCATTCGCTGCTGCTGGGAAACCAGGCGCTGCTCAATGAACAGCAGGTAGATACCACTGAAATGGAGGCTGAAATCACCGCTCAGGCTTCCCAAGGCTCAACCCCGGTACTGTTAGCGATTGACGGTAAAGCGGCAGCGCTGTTAGCGGTACGTGATCCTCTGCGTAGCGACAGCGTGGCAGCGCTCCAGCGTCTGCACCGCGCCGGGTATCGTCTGGTGATGCTCACCGGCGACAACCCAACGACCGCCAACGCCATTGCCAAAGAGGCGGGTATTGATGAGGTGATTGCTGGCGTTCTGCCTGACGGTAAAGCCGAGGCGATTAAACGTCTGCAGAGCCAGGGGCGTCAGGTTGCCATGGTCGGTGACGGTATCAACGATGCGCCTGCGCTGGCTCAGGCTGATGTAGGGATTGCCATGGGTGGCGGCAGCGATGTGGCGATTGAAACCGCCGCGATTACGCTGATGCGCCATAGCCTGATGGGCGTTGCCGATGCGCTGTCTATCTCCCGGGCAACGCTGCGCAATATGAAGCAGAACCTGCTCGGCGCGTTTATCTATAACAGCATCGGTATCCCCGTTGCCGCTGGGATTTTGTGGCCGTTCACCGGAACACTGCTCAACCCGGTCGTTGCCGGGGCGGCGATGGCGCTCTCCTCCATTACCGTGGTGAGCAACGCTAACCGACTGCTGCGCTTCAAACCTAAAGAGTAAGCCTTTACCGGATGCCGCTCTGAACGGAGCCCCAAATCATTCGCGTTGCATTAAGGCGGCAAGTATAAAAACCCCAGGAGCATAGCCAACTATGTGACTGGGGTTTTTGCTCGCTGCCAATAAAGAGGCTGAGGGAATGATGAAGTGTATTTGCACCTTCCAGGACCACGCGCTAGCATGGAAGTCTACTTAGGGAGGCCGTATGGATCTGTTGTACCGGGTAAAATCATTTTTCACCGCGCTACGCGGCAACCACTATACCTGGCCTGCCATCGACATCTCCTTGCCCGGTAACCGCCATTTTCACCTGATTGGCAGTATTCACATGGGCAGCCGCGATATGGCGCCTCTGCCTGCCAAATTACTCAAAAAGCTCCAGCGTGCCGATGCGCTCATTGTCGAAGCCGATGTTTCCGGCGACGACGCGCCGTTTGCCAACCTTCCGACCTTTGCCGCACTGGAAGAGCGCATCAGCCCAGAGCTGTTAGATAATCTGCACAAAGTCACCGACGAGCTGGGTATTTCCCCTTCCCTGCTGTCTACCCAGCCGCTGTGGCAAATCGCCATGGTCTTGCAGGCAACGCAGGCGCAGCAGTTGGGGTTGCGGGCAGAATACGGCATTGATTACCAACTACTGAATGCGGCAAAAAAGGTGCATAAACCCATAATCGAGCTGGAAGGCGCATCCAGCCAAATCGAGCTGTTGTGTCAGTTACCCGATAACGGACTGGCTCTGCTGGACGATACCCTGACGCACTGGCATACCAATGCCAGACTGCTACAACAGATGATGGGCTGGTGGCTTAAAACGCCGCCACGCAATAGCGAACTCACTCTACCCAATACTTTTAGCCAGTCGCTGTATGACGTTTTGATGCATCAGCGTAATGCGGCCTGGCGCGATCGACTCAGGGCGATGCCTGCCGGTCACTATGTTGTAGCCGTTGGCGCGCTGCATTTGTATGGAGAAGGAAATTTGCCGGAGATGTTACGGTAAAAAAATGGCCAATATTGCTATTGGCCCGTCAAAGAGGAATTTCATCATTATTATGATCCCGACGCTTAAAGCATCGGTGTAGTTCGATTGTCGCTCAAAGTCATCATCCTGCCAACACTATTGCGCAAGATGGTACTATTTTTTAGACAGACATCAGGCGTATGCTTGTGTCGTATTTTGTCTGGGCCAGGAAAATTGCTATGACACCCGCCGTTAAATTACTCGAAAAAAACAAAATTTCTTTTCAGATCCACACCTACGATCACGATCCGTCCGAGACGAACTTTGGTGACGAAGTGGTACGCAAGTTAGGTCTGAATGCGGACCAGGTCTACAAAACGCTACTGGTTGCCGTGAATGGCGATATGAAGCACCTGGCGGTTGCCGTTACGCCGGTAGCCGGTCAACTGGATCTCAAAAAGGTCGCCAGGGCGTTGGGAGCCAAAAAGGTCGATATGGCCGATCCGATGATCGCGCAGCGAACCACCGGGTATCTGGTAGGCGGCATCAGCCCGCTGGGGCAGAAAAAAAGATTGCCGACGCTCATCGACGCTCCCGCCCAGACGTTTGACACCATTTATGTGTCCGGCGGCAAACGCGGGCTGGATATTGAACTGGCAGCAGGCGATTTGGCGAAAATTCTGGATGCGAAATTCGCCGATATCGCACGCCGTGATTAATTGTCTTTTGCCCGGTGATACGGCGATTGAGCCTACTGCGATTACAGGGTGTGATTGGTGAAGACAGTTTGGACTCGGCCAGCGCGCAGGAACCGGAGCATAGAGGTAATAAGTAGGATTATTGGGCCGCCATGAAGGGCGGCCCGGAGGAGCGGATAAAATGATGCCCCAAATTGCCCTGTTACTGCCAGCTTACCTCGCCCTTCGGCTCATACGCACCGGCATCGAGCGGTGAGTTCTTCTGCACGTACTCTTTCAGCACCTCCGCATCAATAAACCCGGTATTCACATAGCCTGGCTTGTTATCAATTCGCGGATAGCCATCGCCGCCGGTGGCATTGAAGCTCAGCGTTGCCATGCGATAGGTTTTGGCTGGATCAACGGGTTCGCCTTTAATTTTCAAATCGTTAATTTTGCCGTCTTTCGCCACGAAGCTGACGTTGGCAAACTGCGGATAGGCCCCGGAATCCGGCTTCATTTGTGCCACGGCGGTCAGATAGTCAATCACCTCTTTCCCGCTCATGTCGGCATACACCACGATGTTACCGAACGGCTGCACTTTCAGCACGCTCTTATAGGTGATATCACCGCCTTCGATGGAGTCACGGATACCGCCGCCGCTCATCACGCCAAAATCAGCGCTGGTTCGCGCCATTTGCGCAGCCAGCAGTAAATGCCCCATGTTGGTCTGTACGAAACGGACTTTGCTACGGTCGCCTTCGAGGCGCGCATTGACGCTACCAATTTTCACGTCGAGCTGCGCTTTGCCTTTATTCTGGAATGGCGTCAGCAGAGAAAGCATTTGCTGATTTTCTGCAATTTCCGGGGTGTAGAGTACGCGCTCACTTTTACCGTTGTCCCAGGTCACTTTTTTCTTCAGGTTGACGGGGATGAGCTGGTAGTTAACCATTTTCATTTCGCCATTGCGGAACTCAAAGTCCGCCCGCCCCACGTATTTCCCCCACTCATGCGCCTGCACAATCCAGATCCCGTTTTGCTTGTCTGGCGCACACGGCGTACCCGGTACGTAATCAACCTGCTTCTTGTTTTCCGCGGCCATACATACCGGATCCTGCGAGTGACCACCCACAATCATTGCCAGCGATCCCGCCGGCAGGCTGCGCGCCATTTCTACGTCGCCAGGCGCGTTCGAGCCGTGATTGCCATTGTCATAATGTCCCATATGGGTGGTCGCAATAATGATGTCCGGCTTTTCCCCCATGTTCAGTTCCTGGATAACCAATTTGGCTTCATCAGCAGGTTTACGGAACTCAATATCGGTAAAGAACTCTGGGTTGCCAATTTTCGCCGTATCGTCAGTGGTTAAACCGAGTACGGCAATTTTTAAATCCTGGCGCTTAAAGATGGCCCACGGCTTAAACAAACGCTCACCGGTGCTTTTCTGATAGATATTGGCCGAGAGAAACGGGAATTTGGACCATTTTTCCTGCTGGCGCAATACGCTAAGCGGATTATCAAACTCGTGGTTTCCGACCGCCATCGCATCATAGCCAATCAGGTTCATTCCGCGAAAATCAGGTTCCGCATCCTGCAGATCGGACTCCGGTACGCCGGTATTAATGTCGCCACCGGAAAGCAGCAGTACACTGCCTCCTTCCTCAGCCACCTCTTTACGAATACCGTCCACCAGCGTTTTTTGTGCCGCCAGCCCGTATTCACCGTATTCGCTACGCCAGAAGTGACCGTGATGATCGTTGGTATGCAGAATGGTAATTTTGTAGGTTTTATCTTTTTCGTACGCCTGTGCAGGTTGACCTGCCAGCGCAAATGCGGCTAATAACGCCAGCGCCACGCCCCGTTTTAAAAACTTCATATTTCACTCCCTGACTCAATATCAACCGCCATACCCGTTATCATTCAAATTACATGTGCGTTGGCTGCGCTCACTTCCCCCTGTCGCTTATGCAGTAAGCTCCTGGGACTCTCGCGTTTGCCGCCTACCTGTAAGTCGAATTAGTTCGGGCATAAAATTACAGCTACTGAAAATAATAGCCGAAAATGTTTTCAGAAATGAGACTTCCTTCAAACACCTTCCGCAGGTATGTTAGTCAGGTAATAATAACAAATTAGATTACCCTCATAATCGCAACCCAAACAGAAGTGACTTTCTATGGCAATAAGTGAACCAACCCAGCCAGTGGCTGGCGCGTCAGCGTCGGTTGCTAAAGCACGCACCTCATTTGGCATTTTAGGGGCAATCAGCCTCTCCCATCTGCTAAACGATATGATCCAGTCGCTGATCCTGGCGATTTATCCGCTATTGCAGTCAGAGTTCTCGCTGACGTTTATGCAGATAGGGATGATTACCCTGACCTTCCAGCTTGCTTCCTCACTGCTGCAACCGGTTGTGGGTTACTGGACGGATAAATACCCGATGCCGTGGTCGCTGCCCATTGGGATGTGCTTCACGCTGAGTGGGCTTGTTTTGCTGGCCATGGCCGGCAGTTTCCATATGGTCCTGCTCGCCGCAGCGCTGGTTGGTACCGGCTCTTCGGTATTTCACCCGGAATCATCCCGCGTGGCGCGAATGGCCTCCGGCGGTCGTCACGGTCTTGCCCAGTCAATTTTCCAGGTTGGCGGCAACTTCGGTAGCTCTCTGGGACCGTTACTGGCGGCTGTCATCATCGCGCCATATGGTAAGGGTAATGTGGCCTGGTTTGTGCTGGCTGCGTTATTAGCGATTGTCGTTCTGGCGCAAATCAGCCGTTGGTATGCTGCGCAGCACCGGATGAGTAAAGGAAAACCGAAAGTCGCCATCGTGAATCCGTTACCACGGAATAAAGTGGTACTGGCGGTAAGCATCCTGCTAGTGCTGATTTTCTCCAAATACTTCTATATGGCGAGCATCAGCAGCTATTACACCTTTTATCTGATGCAAAAATTCGGATTATCGGTACAAAATGCCCAGTTTCACCTGTTTGCCTTCCTGTTTGCCGTCGCAGCCGGGACGGTGATTGGTGGACCATTGGGCGATAAAATTGGCAGAAAATATGTTATTTGGGGCTCTATCCTCGGCGTAGCACCCTTTACCCTCTTTTTACCCTACGCAACGCTGGAATGGACCGGGATTTTAACCGTGATCATTGGTTTTATCCTCGCATCGGCGTTTTCTGCCATTCTGGTCTACGCGCAGGAGCTGCTTCCTGGCCGTATCGGCATGGTTTCTGGGCTATTTTTCGGTTTTGCCTTCGGCATGGGCGGCTTGGGAGCCGCGGTGTTAGGGCTGATTGCCGACCATACCAGCATCGATTTGGTCTACAAAATATGTGCTTTCCTGCCACTACTGGGGATACTCACCATATTCTTACCTGATAACCGACATAAAGCCTGATTTTCTGACGGCCAAAAGTAAATTTTGGCCGTCAGACTTACAGTAGCCATCAGCCTTTGCCTCTCACATACCGCTGTACTTTTCCGATCCGTGCTTTTTTACGTCTAAAATCCTATTTTCATCAAAATTCAATAATTATTCACAAACAAAAACATCAAAATTGTCATAAACTATTACTCGTCGTTTGAGTTTTCAGGATTATCACAGCAACCAAAGGAGACGGAATGCATCACGCCACCCCGCTTATCACCACCATTGTCGGCGGCCTTGTGCTCGCTTTTATATTAGGCATGATTGCCAATAAACTACGTATTTCTCCTCTGGTGGGATATCTGTTAGCGGGCGTTCTGGCCGGTCCATTTACACCTGGTTTTGTTGCTGATACCAAGCTAGCGCCTGAACTGGCCGAGCTTGGCGTAATCCTGCTGATGTTCGGCGTGGGGCTGCACTTTTCGCTGAAGGATTTGATGGCGGTAAAGTCTATCGCCATTCCCGGCGCGATTGCCCAGATAGCGGTGGCAACGCTGCTGGGCATGGCGCTTTCAGCGGTGATGGGCTGGTCGCTGATGGTAGGGATCGTGTTTGGTCTGTGTCTTTCAACCGCCAGTACCGTGGTGCTATTGCGTGCGCTTGAAGAAAGGCAGCTCATTGACAGTCAGCGCGGACAAATCGCCATTGGCTGGCTGATTGTCGAAGACCTGATGATGGTGCTGACGCTGGTTCTCCTGCCAGCCGTCGCTGGAATGCTGGAAAAAGAAGATGTCGGCTTTGCCTCGCTGGCCGTAGATATGGGCATTACCATCGGTAAGGTGGTGGCGTTTATCGCAATTATGATGCTGGTCGGTCGTCGCCTGGTGCCGTGGATTATGGCCCGTAGCGCCGCAACCGGCTCACGCGAACTGTTTACCCTGTCAGTCCTCGCCCTCGCATTAGGTATCGCATTTGGCGCAGTGGAGCTGTTCGATGTCTCCTTTGCACTGGGGGCATTCTTCGCTGGCATGGTGCTGAACGAATCTGAACTGAGTCACCGTGCGGCGCATGACACCCTGCCGCTGCGCGATGCGTTCGCCGTACTGTTCTTCGTTTCCGTCGGGATGCTCTTTGATCCCATGATTCTGATTCAGCAGCCGCTGGCGGTGCTGGGCACGCTGGCGATTATCATCTTTGGTAAATCCCTTGCCGCCTATTTCCTGGTGCGCCTGTTTGGTCACTCCCAACGCACAGCGCTCACCATTGCCACCAGCCTGGCGCAGATTGGTGAATTTGCCTTTATCCTGGCGGGTCTGGGCATGGCGTTAAACCTGCTGCCGCAGGCCGGACAGAATCTGGTGCTGGCGGGGGCGATCCTGTCCATCATGCTTAACCCGGTGCTGTTCGCGGTGTTAGAAAAATATCTCGCCAAAACAGAAACGCTGGAAGAACAGACGCTGGAAGAGGCTATTGAAGAAGAGAAGCAAATTCCGGTGGATATCTGCAATCACGCCCTGCTGGTTGGCTTTGGTCGCGTCGGTAGCCTGCTGGGCGAGAAATTGATGGCTGCGGGGATCCCGCTGGTAGTTATCGAAACCTCACGCACCCGAGTGGATGAACTGCGCGAGCGCGGGATCCGAGCGGTGCTGGGAAATGCCGCCAACGAAGAAATTATGAATCTGGCGCATCTGGATTGCGCACGCTGGCTGCTGCTGACCATTCCCAATGGCTATGAAGCGGGTGAAATTGTCGCTTCAGCACGCGAGAAGAGCCCGTCGATTGAGATTATCGCCCGCGCGCATTATGACGACGAGGTGGAATACATTACCGAACGCGGCGCCAATCAGGTCGTCATGGGTGAGCGTGAAATCGCCCGTACCATGCTGGAACTGATTGAAACGCCGCCTGCTGGTGAGGTGGTCGTTACAGGCTGATGTCGTTGCCGGATGGCGCTATCGCTTATCCGGCATGTGCATGATTAACGATCCCAGTACGACTCTTCGAGGCTATCTTCGCGTTCCGGCAAACCGCGCGTCAGGCGCGGGGAATGCTGGTTCAGTACCTGATAACTCACGCGATTCGCATATTTACACACCTGGGCTAACGACGAATAGGTCAGCCAGGTGAACTTGTGCTTGCTGGAGTTAGGCACGTTGCTGCGGTGATAGCTGTTAGCGGTAATATCATGCAGTAATGCCGCCAGCGCGCCGTCGCCAGCGCCGTTGGTATTCATGATCTTCTCTGGACCGCCCATATACGGTGCGATGTGCGAATACACACGCAGCGGATTGGTACAATCTTTATGGCGCATGGCGCGGCTAAACTCGTACTGGTTGAATTCGGCAATGGCCCCAGGCAGCAGCGGATGCTGGGTTTTACGTTTGACTTCTTCTTCCGTAAAGCCCGCCATATACAGACCCGCCGGACCCGCTGTGCACAGCACCAGATCCACCCAATCCAGCGCCTTGTCGGACGCCAGCAGTGGATCGTTTTCGCCGGTCAGCGCTTCGGCCTCTTCTTCATTCATCGCCAGAATTGAGACATGCTCTTTCAGGAATGCCTGCCACCACTGCGGATTATCGGCAATGACAAATTTGGTGCCCAGCGTCAGTACCACCGGTACATTGTGTTTTTTAGCAAATTCGATCGCCTTCATGGTCGCTTCCGGCATTGGCTCGCCCGGCTCGCAGCGCACCAGATAGGACGTCAGCACCAGCGCGGACGCTCCGGCAATCACCGATTCAGGGATGCTATCCGCCCGCAGCTTGTTCATATGCCCAGGGCTGATTGCAAAGGTACGCTCACCGGACTCGCCAATCAGCGTAAAGCAGCGACCAATCGGTCCATCTACGCCCTGCAGGTAGTTCAGATCGGTACGACTGGAGGTATTGCATAAATAGCGGTACGCATAGCTGCCAATCTCGATATTGCTGCACATCACACCCAGCAGCACCGAGCGGTCATCCGCCAGCACGGAGTAGTTGTGCATCGTATTACCGATAGTACCGCCCGCAAACTGATGGGTGATCAAATTTTCACGCACCAGTTCCTGGTAGAGCGCTTCAGCGACATCATCTGCAATCACCAGAGAGTGCCCGGCACTTAATCCATAACGTTTTACAAAGTTATCATCAACTTTGGCTTCAATATCCACCAGCGTCTGGTCAATACCCACCACCCAGGCTGCGCTGGTTTCATTTTCTGGCTGAATTTGTTGCAGCAACGGATCGCGCGCGCTGACGGGGAAATAGTGTTTGGATTTACGTTTACCGGGAAATTTCATGGTCGATTTTACGGGTGGTTAGCTGAGCGATGCATGGTAGCACATTCCCCGCTGCGCATGCGATGCGGCGCTGAGTTTCAATATCGGACGGTGAGATCGCAGTTTATCTGGGATGAATTTCTACAATAACTCACCTTCACAAGGAGCGCTTTATGAAGCCGGAAAACAAGATCCCCGTACTCGACAACATTTCGGATGAAATGAAAAGTGTGGTGAATTTTCATCGCGAAGATTTGCCACCGTGGCCCGCTGCTGATGACTTTGTGGCCCAGCGTAAACACTACATTCATGAACGGCAGTTGTGGAATGCCGATGCCCCACAGATGAATACCCGAGAATGTGTTATTTCTACCGCATGCGGCCCCGTTGCCACACGAATTTACGCTCCGCAGCCCCATAGCCAGGCGACGCTATATTACCTGCACGGCGGCGGTTTTATTCTCGGTAATCTGGATACCCACGATCGCATTATGCGTTTACTGGCGCGCTATACGCAGTGCACGATCATTGGCATCGACTATTCGCTTGCGCCAGAGGCCCGCTACCCGCAAGCCATCGAAGAGATTGTCGCCGTCTGTCAGTACTTTTATCAGCACGCTGGCGATTATTCCCTTAATGTGAATCATATTGGTTTTGCGGGCGATTCCGCCGGGGCCATGCTGGCGCTTGCCAGCGCGTTGTGGTTGCGGGATAAACAAATTGCCTGCGGCAAGGTGGCTGGCGTGCTGTTGTGGTATGGGCTTTACGGCCTGCAGGATTCACTGAGCCGACGGCTAATGGGCGGCGCCTGGGATGGTTTAACTCGCGAGGATCTGCTGATGTACGAAAACGCGTACCTGCGTAGCGCCGACGATCGTGAATCACCGTACTATTGCCTGTTTAATAACGACCTGACGCGCGACGTACCGCCGTGTTTTATCGCCGGTGCGGAGTTTGATCCGCTGATTGACGATAGCCGCTTATTATTCCAGACGCTACAGGCGCATCAGCAGCCCTGCCAGTACAAAATGTACCCCGGTACGTTGCACGCCTTCCTGCACTATTCGCGGATGATGAAAACCGCCGACGATGCGTTACGGGAGGGCGCGCGTTACTTCAGAGCGCAGCTTTAACGGTAGGCTGCGGTCAGTTTAACCATCATTTCGATATGTTCCGGTGTGGAATTCAGCGCCGGAATATACTCATATTGCTTACCGCCAGCCTCAAGGAAAATCTCCCGGTTTTGCACCGCTATCTCTTCCAGCGTTTCGAGACAATCAGCCGCGAAGCCCGGACACATGACCTGGATATGTCGGGTCCCTTTCTCCGCCAGCATTTTTAACGTTTCATCGGTATATGGCGTCAACCACGGTTCACGGCCAAAGCGAGACTGGAAGGTCATCATCACTTTTTCCGGCGGCAAGCCAAGCGCTGAAACCAGCTCACGAGTGGTATCGCGGCAGCGCTGCGGGTAGTCATCGCCTTCATCGGCGTAGCGCTGCGGAATGCCGTGGTAGGAAAGCAGCAGCAAATCGGGTTCACCATGTTGAGCAAATGAATCACGGGCGCTCTTGGCCAGCGCATCAATGTAGCTGCTGTCATCGGCGTAATCACGAATAAATGAGATGCCAGGAATACTGCGTTTACGCGCTAAGATTCGCGCCAGTTCGTCCCAGACTGCCGCCACGGTAGAACAGGAATATTGCGGGTACAGCGGTAACACCACCATGTGTTCAACTCCGCTTGCCAGCAGTTCATCGACCGCGCTTTCAAGCGACGGTGAACCGTAGCTCATCCCCAGCGCGACAGGCGTATTTGGCAGACGTTGCGCCAGCGCCTGCTGTTGCGCCTTGCTGTAGACCATCAGCGGGGAACCGTCTTCCATCCAGATTGACTGGTACAGCTTTGCCACACGTGGCGCACGCAGCGGCAAAATCACACCACGCAGCAGCGGCCACCACAGCGCAGGTGACGTATCGACTACGCGTTGATCGCTTAAAAACTGGCGCAGGTAGCGCTTAACGGCTTCGGGGGTTGGGGCATCGGGAGTGCCGAGGTTTGCCAGCAGGATACCGGTTTTCGTCTGACGCATTACCGCCTCTTATCGATTCAAATTGTTGATAATTGTAGCGGAAAAGCGATAAAGAAGAACTAATTGCTGTGAAAGGTAAGACGAGAATTTGCCTGATGGCGCTGCGCTTATCAGGCCTACATAAAATCGTAGGCCGGATAAGGTGTTGACACCGCCATCCGGCATTGATTGCGCTAAAACTTAACCGAGGATTTTTTCCAGCGCTGCGCGAACGTCAGCCACAGCCTGGGTGCCGTCAACTTTCGCGTATTTGGTGTTACCCGCCTGCGCTTCTTTAGAGTAGTAGCCGATCAGCGGAGCGGTCATCTGATGGTATTCCACCAGGCGCTTACGTACGGTCTCTTCCTGATCGTCTTTACGGGTGGTCAGCTCTTCGCCGGTCACGTCGTCTTTGCCTTCAACCTTAGGCGGGTTGAATTTGATGTGGTAAACGCGGCCAGAAGCAGCGTGTACGCGACGACCCACGATACGGTCAACGATCAGCTCGTCCGGAACGTCGAATTCAAGAACGTAGTCCACGTTGATGCCTGCTTCTTTCATGGCATCAGCCTGCGGAATAGTACGCGGGAAGCCATCAAGCAGGAAACCATTACGGCAGTCTTCCTGAGCAATACGCTCTTTTACCAGCGCGATCACCAGCTCATCAGTCACCAGCTTACCGGCGTCCATGATGTCTTTCGCTTGTTTGCCCAGCTCGGAGCCAGATTTCACGGCAGCACGCAGCATATCACCGGTGGAGATTTGCGGAATACCATACTTCTCCATGATGAACTGAGCCTGAGTTCCTTTACCCGCGCCCGGAGCGCCAAGCAGAATGATACGCATTACGAAAATCCCCTTAAAGGTTGTCGATATTTTTTAAAAAGCGCTAAACGATACCACCATCACGCAATTGGCTCAAGGAAGACGCCCGACGCTGAAACGGTTAACGGTGGGAAAATTAAAAATGAGGAGAGAAAATGCCGGATCGCGGTGTAAACACCGTATCCAGCCAGGGATCGACGAGATGGTGTAAGCCGGACACGCGTTAGCATCATCCGGCATTACCTTACGGCTATCAGGACACCAGCAACTGGTTCATACGACGAATGAACTGGTTTGGATCTTCCAGCGTGCCGCGTTCAGCAAACAGCGCCTGATCCAGCAGCAGTTCAACCCACTCTTTGAACTGTGCTTCGTCCTGGGTATCCGCCGTGCGTTTGACCAGCACGTGGTCCGGGTTGAGTTCAAAGATATATTTCACTTCCGGTACGGCCTGGCCAGCAGCAGCGAACAGTTTCGCCATCTGGGTGCTCATTTCGTCCGCATCGGTGGTAACGATGGCCGGCGTGTCGGTCAGACGGTGAGTCAGACGCACTTCTTTTACGCGATCGCCCAGCAGGGTTTTCACGCGCTCAACGAACGGCGTCAGCGCTTTTTCCGCTTCTTTTGCCGATTCGTCAACGTCATCCGCCAGCTTGTCGATGGACTCGTCAGCTTTGGCTACGGACTGGAATGCCTTACCGTCGAACTCGGTCAGGTAGTTCATCATCCACTCATCGATACGGTCCGAAAGCAGCAGCACTTCGATGCCTTTCTTACGCAACAGTTCCAGGTGCGGGCTGCTCTTCGCCGCCGCATAGCTGTCTGCGGTGATGTAATAGATTTTCTCCTGCCCTTCTTTCATACGCGACACGTAGTCTTCCAGCGACACGGTTTGTGCGGAGGAGTCAGTGTGCGTGGACGCGAAGCGCATCAGCTTAGCGATCGTTTCCTGGTTAGCGTTGTCTTCCGCCGGGCCTTCTTTCAGCACCAGGCCGAACTGTTTCCAGAAGGTCTGGTATTTTTCTGCGTCGTCTTTCGCCAGTTTTTCCAGCATCTGCAGTACGCGTTTGGTCAGCGCGCTACGCAGGTTACGGGTGACGGTGCTGTCCTGCAGGATCTCACGAGAAACGTTCAGCGGCAGATCGTTAGAATCTATCAGGCCACGCACAAAGCGCAGGTAATTCGGCATAAACTGCTCGGCGTCGTCCATAATGAACACGCGCTGAACGTACAGTTTCAGACCATGCTTGTGATCGCGGTTCCACATATCCCACGGAGCCTGAGAAGGGATGTACAGCAGGCTGGTGTACTCCTGCTTACCTTCCACACGGTTATGGCTCCAGGTCAGCGGATCAGTGAAGTCGTGCGCGATATGTTTGTAGAATTCGTTGTACTCGTCGTCTTTGATTTCCGACTTGTTACGGGTCCACAGCGCCTGCGCCTTGTTGATCTTTTCCCAGGAAACCACGGTCTCGCCGTCTTTCTCTTCGGATTTTTCGATCTCTACCGGCAACGCGATATGGTCGGAATATTTGCTGATGATGGAACGTACGCGCCAGTCATCAAGGAACTCGTCTTCGCCTTCGCGCAGATGCAGCGTGATTTCGGTGCCGCGATCGTCTTTGGTGATGTCGGCAACGGTGTACTCACCTTCACCCGCAGATTCCCAGAACACGCCGTTTTCCGGTTTATCGCCCGCTGCGCGGGTACGCACGGTGACTTTATCCGCCACGATGAACGCAGAGTAGAAGCCAACCCCGAACTGGCCGATCAACTGGCTGTCTTTCGCCTGATCGGATCCCATGGATTCAAGGAAAGATTTAGTACCGGATTTCGCAATGGTCCCCAGATGATCGATAACGTCATCACGGTTCATTCCCACGCCGTTATCGGCAATGGTCAACGTACGCTTATCTTTATCGAAGGAAACACGCACACGCAGCTCACCGTCACCTTCATACAGGTCCGGGTTAGACAGTGCGCGAAAACGCAGCTTGTCTGCCGCATCCGAGGCGTTAGAGATAAGCTCACGCAGGAAGATTTCTTTATTGGAATACAGAGAATGGATCATCAGGTGCAGAAGCTGTTTTACTTCTGACTGAAAACCACGAGTTTCTTGTCCTTTCATGTAGGTCTACCTCAACAATGCCATTTTCAATGGTAAAAACAGGTTGAGGGTGAAATGGGGACAAGCGGGAAGGATTTCAAGCGGAAGCCGCCGTCGCGGCCTCCGTTTGTTCAGAATTTAATCTTGTGTCGTCCTGCCAGAGAGTGCGACAGCGTGGTGCCATCGACCATTTCCAGCTCGCCACCAACCGGAACGCCATGGGCGATACGGCTGGCTTCAACGTCATATTGCATGCAAAGCTCAGCAATATAGTTGGCGGTCGCCTCTCCTTCGACCGTGGGATTGGTCGCCAGGATCAGTTCGCTGATTTGCTCAGATGCCAGCCGCTGCTCGAGACGATCCAGCCCGATATCATCAGGGCCAATACCGTCCAGCGGCGACAGGTGTCCCATCAGCACGAAGTAACGTCCGGAAAATTGCCCGGTTTGCTCAATGGCGTAGATGTCCGCCGGACTCTCCACCACGCAAATCTGACCATTTTCCTGGCGACGCGGGTTCGAGCAGATGTTGCAGACGTCCTGTTCTGTGAATGTGCGGCAATCGGCACAGTGGCCGATTTCCGACATCGCCTTCGTTAACGCCTGCGCCAGACGCATCCCGCCGCTGCGATCGCGCTGAAGCAGCGTGAACGCCATGCGCTGCGCAGACTTCGGGCCAACGCCCGGCAGACAGCGCAGAGCTTCCATAAGCTGAGTTAACAGCGGGCTGGTTTGCATCAGAACGGCATCTTAAAGCCAGGCGGCAGCTGCATTCCGGAGGAAACAGAGGCCATCTTCTCTTTCTGCGTCTCTTCAATACGGCGCGCGGCGTCGTTGAATGCCGCAGCAACCAAGTCTTCCAGCATCTCTTTGTCGTCTTCCAGCAGGCTTGGATCGATCTCCACACGACGGCAGTTATGCGCGCCGTTGATGGTTACTTTTACCAGACCCGCGCCAGATTCGCCGGTCACTTCCAGCTTGGCGACTTCTTCCTGCATCTGCTGCATTTTTTCTTGCATCTGCTGGGCCTGTTTCATCAGGTTACCCAGACCGCCTTTACCAAACATAGGCTTCTCTCTCAATCACGTTAAGGGATGACGACCGTCAAACCGTAATGGCTGACGATCAAATGGGGCGAATACTCTCTTCGTCCAGGTCCGCATCGAAAAAACGACGCAGCGTCTGAATGTTATTATCCGCAATAATCGACTCACGCGCCTGCGCGAGTTTCTCTTCATAAATGGCCTGACGCCACTCCAGCGGCGTGCGCACCGCTGGATTATCATCTTCAACGATGGTCAATTCAACCGTTGACCCTGTTAAGGAACTCAATGCTTCGGCCAGTTTTTGCTGCGCGCCGCTGGAGTTAAGGTGTCGCTGCGTGGAACGCAGGTGCAGGCAAACCACGTTGCCATTCTCTTCTTTCCAGGCATTAAGCGCCACCTGCTCCACCAGTTTAGGCAGCGAGAGCTGGCTCACCTGTGCGGCCCACGGGTCGCGTTCGATGGCCTCAGCCGCCAGCTTTGCCGCCAGTTCTGGCGTTTTTTCATGCTCAAGCGCTTTTTTCAGCGCTTTCGGCGTAGCGACGACTTCTTTGACTTCTGCAACAGGATTGGTCGCTTTCCAGCGATACGCTTCTTTCTTCGCTGGCGCTTTTTCCAGTGCAGAGACCGCTGGACGCGCCTGAACACGTTCCGACACCGAAGCCAGTCTTTCCAGCGCAGCATTATTCACCGGCCGCGCGCGGGAAGCGGCTGCCGGTTCACTCTTTTTTGGTTTGGTTGCTCCCTGAGCGCGTTGCAGCTGGCTGCGTGCCGCCAGCACCTGGCTGGTAGCATCGGAGAGCGGCACATTCTGTTGCTGTTGCGCTGCCGCAGGCTGCTGCTGCGGCACCTGCGTCGGGTTCATCACCGCAGTGGGTGCGACCGGGGCAAACGAGTGTCGTGGGGCTTCAGGTTCCGGGAGCGGCATGCGCGGATGAAAAGCCAGCGCACGTAGCAGCGTCATTTCAACGCCCATTCGCCTGTCCGGCGCATACGGCAGTTCTTTGCGCCCGATTAACAGGGTCTGGTAGTAAAGCTGCACATCGGTTGGCGGGACGATTCGCGCCAGTTCGCGCATACGCTGTTCAATAGCGGCCATATCGCTGCCGAGTGCGGCAGGTGAAAGCTGAACCATGGCAATCCGATGCAGCAGAGCCGACATCTCAACCAGTAGCGCTTCCCATTCAATACCGCGCGCGGCGGCATCGTTCACCAGCGTCATAACGCGTTCGCCGTCCGCAGCCACAACCGCTTCAACCAGCGAAAGCGCCTGGTCGTCGTCCAGCGTACCAAGCATGGTGCTGACCGCGTCGGTCGAGACCTGACCATCGCCGCTGGCGATCGCTTGATCGGTCAGGCTCAGCGCATCGCGCAGGCTGCCGTCTGCGGCGCGAGCCAGCAGTTGCAACGCACGTGGCTCATGGGCGATATGCTCTTCTTTGAGGATATGCTCAAGCTGATGGCGAATCTGTTCGACATCCAACGCTTTAAGATGGAATTGCAGACAGCGCGACAGGATAGTCACCGGCAGCTTCTGCGGATCGGTAGTCGCCAGCAGGAACTTAACGTGCGCGGGCGGCTCTTCGAGCGTTTTCAGCAAGGCGTTAAAACTGTGGCGCGACAGCATGTGCACTTCGTCAATCAAATAGACCTTAAAGCGACCGCGCGCTGGCGCGTACTGGACGTTATCCAGCAGGTCACGGGTGTCTTCGACTTTGGTGCGTGAGGCGGCGTCGATTTCAATCAGATCGACAAAGCGCCCCTGCTCGATTTCACGGCAGTTATCGCACACGCCGCACGGCGTAGCGGTGATGCCGGTTTCACAGTTTAATCCCTTCGCCAGCAAACGGGCGATTGACGTTTTCCCGACGCCACGGGTGCCGGAAAATAAATAAGCATGATGAATACGCCCTAACGACAAGCCGTTCGCCAGTGCCGTCAGCACATGTTCCTGGCCGACGACGTCAGCAAAGGTTTGTGGGCGCCATTTTCGGGCTAAGACCTGATAACTCATTGGCAGGCTCTGAAAGGCTGGAGGGTGGATTCACAGGGGGATAATGCTAACACAACCTCGCAGCGACAGCGAGGTTGTGTGTCTCGGTATTAATCTGCCGAGATAAGATAGCCCGAAATTAGTGGCCCGGGAATGGAACCAGGCTATAACAGGTCAGCCCCTGCTTTTCCAGACGCTGCTCGCCGCCAAGATCAAACAGGTTAATGATAAATGCAGCATCGGTCACTTCGCCACCCAGACGGCGGATCAGTTTCACGGTCGCTTCAATCGTGCCGCCGGTTGCCAGCAGGTCGTCCACAACCAGGACTTTATCGCCAGGTTTGATGGCATCAACGTGGATTTCCAGTTGATCGGTGCCGTATTCCAGCTCATAGCTCTCAGCAATAACTTCACGCGGAAGCTTACGGGGTTTACGTACCGGAACAAAACCAACGCCCAGACCCAACGCTACCGGCGCGCCAAACAGGAAGCCACGCGCTTCGGTACCAACCACTTTAGTGATACCCGCATTTTTGTAGCGTTCAACCAGCAATTCAATACTGAGGGCGTAGGCTTTCGGGTCTTCCAGTAAACTGGTGACATCACGAAAAAGAATGCCCGGTTTTGGGTAATCGTGGATGCTTTTGATGCTATTTTTGAGAAACTCAAGCTGCTGTGCAGTCGCGGTCATAAGTTTGTGCCTGATTAATACAGTATTACTTCACGGCGCACTATACACTTCATCCTCGACGTATCTTGAATGATTTTGTGTCTGTATAAGAGCCAAGGTTATATTTGCTTAACCTTTGACCACCTGCGCCTGTGCTCGAAAACGGTCGAATTTACTGGCTGTGAGAGACAATTGCAACAGCGTTTATTGCGCTTTACTGCTTTTGTTGTTTTTCATCAATCACCGGGATCCGCCACATAAAAATCAGTAAACAGGCGAGAATAACCAGCAGCAGGCCGCGTACCCACATCATATTGACCAGCCACAGTGAAATACTAAACGTTACCAGGATCAACAAAATAGCGCGCGGCTTTGCTCCCGGAGGCATCGCGCGGTGTTTTTGCCAGTGGCGCAGATACCCGCCGAACCACGAACGGTACAGCAACCAGTCGTGAAAACGCGGCGACGAGCGAGCAAAACACCAGGCGGCCAGCAAGATAAACGGCGTTGTCGGCAACAGAGGCAATACAACGCCCAGCGTTCCTAACACTACCGCTATCCAGCCTATGATGATTAGAATAATGCGTTGCATAATATGAATACTTAACACAGAGAATCGCTACTTTATCATAACAGTTCTCATTTTCATCGGAGTGTTGTCGTGAAAACCGTCATGCTGCTTCAGACGCTCGAAAACCAGCTTAACCGCTTGCGGCAGCGTTGTGCCCCACTGGCACACCATGCCACGCTTAGCGCCCGCTTTGACAGGCATCTGTTTCACACCCGCAGCACGTTGCTACAGGCCTGTCTGGATGAAGCTGATGATAATCTCACTGCTCTACGTCGCGCAGTTGAACAGCAACAACTACCACAAATTACCTGGCTTACGGAACACCTTGCCTCACAGTTAGAGGCGATTTCACGTGAAACCGCCAGTTGGTCGCTCCGGGAGTGGGACAGCGCCTCTCCTGGCCTGGCGCGCTGGCAGCGTAAGCGAGTTCAACATCAGGAGTTTGAGCGCCGCCTGGTTGAAATGACGCGTGAACGTAAAGAACGCCTGGCACAGGTTACGGGCTTTGAAGAACAGCAAAAACTGCATCGCGAAGTAGAGGCATTCGAAGCACGACTGGCACGCTGTCGTCATGCACTGGCAAGAATAGATAACGTGCTGGCGCGTTTAACCCGCTAATCCCCGGAGAATTTATGTCATTAGAGAACGCCCCAGATGAAGTCAAACTGGCCGTCGATTTGATTGTCCTGCTTGAAGAGAATCAGATGGAGCCTGAAACAGTTCTGAAAGCACTGGAGATTGTGAAGCAGGATTACGAGAAGAAACAGCTCTCTTTATCTAAAAAAGAGCGGTAACTGAAAACCTGATGGCGTTGCACTTATCAGGCCTACGAATGAATCGAAGCTCGCAGGCCTGATGATTATTTCTGTTAACCTACCGAAGGCGTCGGATCGTCACCTTTAATGATGTCACGTTTTACCTCGGTCACGGTGTCACCTTTCGCGTTATGCAGGTGAACTTCGAGCTGGTTAAAGGCGATATCAATGTCATTTTCACGGCACAAACGATCGACCGCCCGGTTAAGTTCATCAACCGTGTGGCTACGATCGCGCAATTCACGCACGTATAAACGCAGCTCATGATCCAGCGTGCTGGCACCGAAGGCGGTAAAGAACACTGCAGGCTCCGGATCGTGCATCACTTTCGGGTGTTCTGTCGCCGCCTGCAACAGCACCTTCTTCACTTTGTCCAGATCCGAACCATAGGCCACGCCAATGCGGATCACCAGACGCGTGGTGGTATCGGAGAGCGACCAGTTGATCAAACGCTCCGTCACGAATGCTTTGTTCGGGATGATCACCTCTTTGCGATCGAAGTCAGTAATGGTGGTGGCACGGATACGGATCTTGCTGACCGTTCCGGAGAACGTACCGATGGTCACGGTATCGCCGATGCGTACCGGGCGTTCAAACAGAATAATCAGACCGGAAACAAAGTTACCGAAAATTTCCTGCAAGCCGAAACCAAGACCAACCGAGAGAGCAGCGGCCAGCCACTGTAGCTTATCCCACGAAACGCCGAGCGATCCGAAGACCGTCATCGCACCAATGGCGATGATGGCGTAATTCAGGATCGTGGTGATCGCATAAGAAGCCCCCTGGCGCATCTTCAGTCGCGAGAGCACCAGCACTTCCAGCAGGCCGGGTAAGTTGCGGATCAGCGCCCACGCGACCATTGACGCAATAATCGCAAACAACAGGCTGCCCATGGTGACGTCTTTCACCACTGCCGCACCCGCTTCGGTGCCGTTGTAATGCCAGAGCGTTATGCTGTCGAGATAGCTGAACACGGTGATCAAATCAGACCAAATGGCCCAGAACAGAACACCAAACAGGGCAACCATCACCAGCATGGTTATACGCAGCGTTTGCTGATTAACCTGTTCCAGCGCAATAGTCGGTTCTTCCTGCGGCTCTGCGCCTTCGGCCCCTTCTTTCACCAGGTTCTGACGACGCGCTAACGCACGACGCCAGGCGATACGGCGAGCCGCTACGCTCAACCCTCGCAGCACCGTCTGGTACAGCAGATTCCAGAGGATAACCAGATAGACCGTTTCAATCCAGCGGCCCGCCAGGCGCAGCGTGGTGTAGAAATACCCTGTCGCCGTCAGCACCATTAATGCAATCGGAATAATAGACAGCACGGTAATAGTGACCAGACGCAGACCATGCGACTCTTTGTCACGCCAGCTTTCGCGGCACATTGGCCATACCAGGAAGGCGATCAGCAGCAGGTTGAGGAAAATGACCACCTGGCCAAGCACATCGTCCATCAAATTAAGCGGCGACAGCTCAGCAATGACCGACCAGAAGTTAAGCGGCAACAGCGCAAGGCTAATACGCACAATCTGGCGACGCCAGTGGCTGGTCTGCTTCGCTGGCATGCCAAAATGACGTATCGCCACACCATCTTTTTCCAGCACCTTCCAGCACAGACCAAACACCAGCCAGAAGATGGTCATCTTCTTACTGAACGCCCACAGCAGGTCGCTAATATTCAGCTGCATAGTCAGCAGAATCAGACCCACCGCGAGGATAATCAGACACGCCGGCAAGGCTCTGATGAGATCGATCAGAATCGCTTTTGGCGTATTAAGCTGACTGTCATTGCGCAGGTTCCCCACCGCGGCGGCTAATGTTGCCTGATAATCCTTCAGCCACTTCAAACGCCAGCGGATTAACCCGGCGATAAGCAGCAGCGGCAGCCCTGCCAGGAACGCAATAAATACGGCGGGCCAGGCTTTTTCCCAGTTCACCGTGATTTTCATCGACTTAAACTGGTCTTTTAGGGTTTGCGGGAAGGCTTTAATCCAGTCCCAGTCCATCGGACGGTTACTGTTAACCCAGAAGATTTGCTGCGTGAGGATCTCTTTCAGGTTTTTCGACACGCTCATTAACTGCTGCTGGTTGATTTGCAGATTAATCGCCATCATCAACTGGTTGCCCAGCTGCTTATTTAGCTGATCCAACAGTTCACGACGCATATCCACGACCTGCAGCAGGGCATCATGGACTTCAGGGTTAACGTCGTTGCTGTGTCCTTCTTCCAGTTTGGCGACAAACGCATCATTCTGGAACAACGTATCGCGCTGCTGGTTGACTTCGAACTGCTCCAGACGCAAATCGGCGATCCGGTTGGTCATATCGGCAAGCTCATCCGCCGACGGCAGCGTTTGTTGTTGCTGATATAAAATGCGTGACAGCAGCAGACTGCCTTTCAGGACAGCGATCTGCTCTTTAATGTTGCGTTCGGATTGCATCGCGCGGTCAAGCCAGTTTTTGACCTTGATATTTTGCTGCATCAGGCTGTTGCCGTTTTCAGTCGCGGCAATCAGGCGCTGGCTGAGCTGATGGTTAACATCAAGCTCCTGCTTCACTAACGGATTGGACTGAATACGCTCGGCTTCGTCCGGCGTTACCGCTTCCTGTGCCGTCTTTTCGGTTAACGTCAGTCGTTTGCTGTTCACCGCCTCTTGCAGGAGCTGGAGCTGGTGTTCAAGGCGGTTACTGTGCGCCGTCACATAATCGCGTTGTTTTTGCAGGGTATCCTGCAAAACGGTATTCCCTTCGAGGCTCTTACGCTGCTGGTCGATCTGCGCGTTCAGCAACGCTTGCTGCGCCTGCAGCAGCACCTGCTGGCTGGGGCGTAAAGCCGCCTCTCCCACAGTGGTGCCATCGAGTCGATTGCGGATTTGCTGCATCTGTTGCGACGCGGTGTACATCGCATTTTGTACACGCTCTGGCTGTGTCTGCAGCGATACCAGTTGGCTGTTGTAAGCGGCCAGATCGTTTTGCGAGCTTTGCAGATCATCCAGGACCTGCGACACGCGCGACTCAAGCTGTCGTAAGGAGAGCGTACTCAGCGTTTTTCGCGTTTCATCGTCATTATCGACATCGCTAAGCGAATTTAGCGCATCCGTCGCCTGACGCATTTTCTCCGGCGCCTGGGCAACTTTTTGCCGAAGCTGTACGGTTTCATCCTTCACACGATCGATTTTATCCAGCGTAGCAATGGTATCGATGAGATCCTGTTGAACCAGCTTATCCTGTGCGGAGAGATCTTTTTGTTTATTCAGCGTGTCTAACTGGCTCTGAATATCCGCTTTCGTCGGCAGTTCACCACTCTGTTGCGCCCGCGCAAATGCAGATGACTCGCAGGATAGCAAAAGAATGAAGAAAAGAATGGTAATAGCAATAAGATGCTGTGAACGTTTATAGAGCTGCAACATAGTCATGAGAATGAAGGTTTCTGAACCGGAAAAGTGACCGAAAATAGTCAAGCGGCAAGAATATCACGGCTGTGACCGGCAGAATAGCAGGAGGCAAAATGACCAGGAGAATTCCTGGTACAGACCCAGAGAGTTAACAGGTTTCCGTTACGTTAACCCGCAAGGTTGGGCAGAGAAGACACATCTCAAGCAGCACGGCGACGTATTCCCGAGCCTCTTTTTTCAGATCAAAAGATTCAGGGGCAAATAACCAGTTTTCTATAATTCCGGTAACATAACTACGCAGCAGCACCGCCACGCGACGCGTGTTCAGATTTTCCGGCAGCATGTTGGCGTTCATGCAGTGCCGCAATGTTTGTTCGATACGGTCGTAATTTTCAATACACAGACTGCGTTGAGCTAGCTGAACTGAGGCCATTTCCCCGACAAATTCGCATTTGTGGAATATAATTTCCAACAATAAACGTCGGCGTTCTTCTGTCACGGTAGCTTCAAGAACGTAAATTAAAATTTCTCTTAATACTGATAGTGGATCGTCGGGGAATTTTGCCTGATACTCAGTCTCTAACTCATCAATGTTAGGTTTTGCTAGCTCCCAGATTTCACTGAATAAATCCGATTTGTTTTTGAAATGCCAATAGATCGCGCCGCGCGTGACACCAGCGGCTGCTGCGATCTCCGCAAGCGAGGTGGATGATACCCCTTGTTGCGAAAACAAACGCAGAGCGACATCGAGAATGTGCTGTCGAGTTTCCTGTGCTTGTTGTTTGGTTTTTCGTGCCATAGGTCAGTGAATTTACAGGCGTTAGATTTACATACATTTGTGAATGTATGTACCATAGCACGACGATAATATAAACGCAGCAATGGGTTTATGGGCTTTCAGCCATTGATCAATTTGAAATCGGACACTCGAGGTTTACATATGAACAAAAACAGAGGGTTAACGCCTCTGGCAGTCGTTCTGATGCTCTCAGGCAGCTTAGCGCTAACAGGATGTGACGACAAACAGGCCCAACAAGGGGGCCAGCAGATGCCAGAGGTTGGAGTTGTTACGCTCAAAACTGAACCTCTACAGATAACAACCGAACTCCCGGGTCGCACCAGTGCGTATCGCATTGCAGAAGTTCGTCCTCAGGTTAGCGGTATTATCCTGAAGCGTAATTTCACGGAAGGTGGTGACATCGAAGCGGGTGTATCTCTCTATCAGATTGATCCTGCTACTTACCAGGCCGCTTATGAAAGCGCAAAAGGCGATCTGGCAAAAGCACAAGCCGCAGCAAATATCGCTCAACTGACGGTTAAACGTTATCAGAAACTGTTGGGTACTAAGTACATCAGTCAACAGGATTACGATAGTGCACTGGCAGACGCACAGCAGGCGAACGCCTCCGTTGTCGCCGCGAAAGCCGCGGTAGAAACTGCACGCATCAATCTGGCTTATACCAAAGTAACGTCGCCGATCAGCGGCCGCATTGGTAAATCATCCGTTACTGAAGGCGCTCTGGTGCAAAACGGTCAGGCAACCGCACTGGCAACCGTTCAGCAGTTGGATCCCATCTATGTCGACGTGACGCAGTCAAGCAACGATTTCCTGCGCCTGAAACAAGAGTTGGCCAACGGCACGCTGAAGCAGGAAAACGGTAAAGCGAAAGTCGAACTGGTGACCAATGACGGCATTAAATTCCCGCAGTCCGGTACGCTGGAATTTTCTGATGTCACGGTAGATCAAACCACCGGGTCGATTACGTTACGCGCAATCTTCCCTAACCCGGATCACACCTTACTGCCGGGTATGTTCGTCCGTGCTCGTCTGGAAGAAGGGACTAACCCAACTGCATTACTGGTTCCACAGCAAGGCGTTACCCGCACACCGCGTGGCGATGCCAGTGCATTGGTTATCGGTGCAGACAACAAAGTTGAAACCCGTCAAATTGTTGCCGCACAAGCGATTGGCGACAAATGGTTAGTCACTGATGGACTTAAACCGGGCGACCGCGTGATTGTCACTGGGCTGCAAAAAGTACGTCCTGGCGCGCAGGTAAAAGCGCAGGAAATCACCGCTGATAACAACCAGCAAGCTGCAAGCGGTAGCCAGCCTGAACAGTCCAAGTCTTAACTTAAACAGGAGCCGTTAAGACATGCCTAATTTCTTTATCGATCGCCCAATATTTGCGTGGGTGATCGCCATTATCATCATGTTGGCAGGGGGGCTCGCGATCCTCAAATTGCCGGTAGCGCAATATCCGACTATTGCACCGCCAGCAGTGACGATCTCCGCGACCTACCCTGGCGCTGATGCCAAAACAGTACAGGATACTGTTACTCAGGTTATCGAACAGAATATGAACGGTATCGATAACCTGATGTACATGTCCTCAAACAGTGACTCCACGGGTACCGTGCAGATCACGCTTACCTTTCAGTCTGGTACTGATGCGGATATCGCGCAGGTACAGGTGCAGAACAAACTGCAGCTGGCAATGCCGCTTCTACCGCAGGAAGTACAACAACAGGGTGTGAGCGTTGAGAAATCATCCAGTAGCTTCCTGATGGTTGTCGGCGTAATCAACACCAACGGCACCATGACGCAGGAGGATATTTCCGACTACGTGGGCGCCAACATGAAGGACGCCATCAGCCGTACTTCAGGTGTGGGTGATGTTCAGCTGTTCGGTTCCCAGTACGCGATGCGCATCTGGATGGATCCGAACAAACTGAATAACTTCCAGCTGACGCCGGTTGATGTGATCAGCGCCATCAAAGCGCAGAACGCCCAGGTTGCAGCCGGTCAGTTAGGCGGTACGCCGCCGGTGAAAGGCCAGCAACTTAACGCTTCGATCATCGCGCAAACCCGTCTGACCTCCGCCGATGAGTTCAGCAAAATTCTGCTGAAAGTGAATCAGGACGGTTCCCAGGTGCGCCTGCGTGACGTAGCGAAAGTCGAACTGGGTGGCGAGAACTACGACATCATTGCGAAGTTCAACGGTAAACCGGCATCCGGTCTGGGTATCAAGCTGGCGACAGGCGCTAACGCCCTGGACACAGCAAACGCTATCCGCGATGAACTGAAGAAGATGGAACCGTTCTTCCCGTCAGGTCTGAAGATCGTTTACCCGTATGACACCACGCCGTTCGTGAAAATCTCTATTCACGAAGTAGTGAAAACGCTGGCGGAAGCCATCATCCTCGTGTTCCTGGTAATGTATCTGTTCCTGCAGAACTTCCGCGCGACGCTGATTCCGACTATCGCCGTGCCGGTGGTGCTATTGGGTACGTTTGCCGTCCTTGCGATTTTCGGCTTCTCGATAAACACGCTGACGATGTTCGGGATGGTGCTCGCCATCGGCCTGTTGGTGGATGACGCCATCGTTGTGGTCGAGAACGTTGAACGTGTAATGGCTGAGGAAGGGCTACCACCGAAGGAAGCAACGCGTAAATCGATGGGCCAGATTCAGGGCGCACTGGTTGGTATCGCCATGGTGCTGTCAGCGGTATTTATTCCGATGGCCTTCTTCGGGGGATCTACCGGTGCAATTTACCGTCAGTTCTCCATCACCATTGTTTCGGCGATGGCGTTATCAGTCCTGGTGGCATTGATTCTGACCCCTGCCCTGTGTGCGACCATGCTCAAACCGGTTGCTAAAGGCGATCACGGAGAAGGCAAAAAAGGTTTCTTCGGCTGGTTTAACCGCATGTTCGATAAGAGCACGCACCATTACACCGACAGCGTGGGCGGAATTCTGCGCAGCACCGGTCGTTATCTGGCGCTGTATCTGATCATCGTCGTGGGTATGGCCTATCTGTTCGTTCGTCTGCCAAGCTCGTTCCTGCCAGATGAAGACCAGGGGGTATTCCTGTCAATGGCTCAGCTGCCAGCGGGTGCAACGCAAGAGCGTACCCAGAAGGTGCTGGACGAAATGACGGATTACTATCTGACCAAAGAAAAAGCGAACGTTGAATCGGTGTTTGCCGTTAACGGCTTCGGTTTTGCAGGACGTGGTCAGAACACCGGTATCGCGTTCGTCTCTCTGAAAGACTGGAGTGAACGTCCAGGCGAAGAGAACAAGGTTGAGGCAATTACTCAACGTGCGATGGGCGCATTCTCGCAGATTAAAGACGCGATGGTCTTTGCTTTTAACCTGCCAGCGATTGTGGAGTTAGGGACCGCGACCGGTTTCGACTTCCAGCTGATTGACCAGGCAGGTTTAGGTCATGAGAAGCTAACCCAGGCGCGTAACCAGCTGTTTGGTGAAGTTGCAAAACATCCTGATCTGTTAGTCGGCGTACGTCCTAACGGTCTGGAAGATACGCCACAGTTCAAGATCGATATCGATCAGGAAAAAGCGCAGGCTCTGGGTGTATCCATTAGTGATATTAATACAACGCTGGGTGCAGCATGGGGCGGAAGCTACGTAAATGACTTCATCGACCGTGGTCGTGTGAAGAAAGTTTACATCATGTCTGAAGCGAAATACCGTATGTTGCCGGAAGATATTGGAAACTGGTATGTCCGCGGTAGCGATGGACAGATGGTACCGTTCTCCGCCTTCTCTACCTCACGTTGGGAATATGGTTCACCGCGTCTGGAACGCTATAACGGTCTGCCTTCCATGGAAATCTTAGGCCAGGCCGCACCGGGTAAAAGTACCGGTGAAGCCATGGCAATGATGGAGGAACTGGCCAGCAAACTGCCATCCGGTATCGGCTATGACTGGACCGGTATGTCCTACCAGGAACGACTGTCCGGCAACCAGGCCCCTGCTCTGTATGCCATTTCACTGATTGTCGTATTCCTGTGTCTGGCGGCATTGTACGAGAGCTGGTCAATTCCGTTCTCCGTCATGCTGGTGGTACCGTTAGGTGTTATCGGTGCATTGCTGGCGGCAACGTTCCGCGGCCTGACCAACGACGTTTACTTCCAGGTAGGCCTGCTCACAACCATTGGGTTGTCGGCGAAGAACGCGATACTTATCGTCGAATTCGCCAAAGACTTGATGGATAAAGAGGGTAAAGGTCTGATAGAGGCGACGCTGGATGCGGTCCGCATGCGTTTACGTCCGATCCTGATGACATCGCTGGCCTTTATTCTGGGCGTAATGCCGCTGGTTATCAGCTCCGGCGCAGGCTCCGGCGCGCAGAACGCCGTTGGTACTGGCGTAATGGGCGGGATGGTGACGGCAACCGTGTTGGCTATCTTCTTTGTTCCGGTGTTCTTTGTGGTGGTACGCCGCCGCTTTAGCCGCAAAAGTGAAGATCTTGAGCATAGCCACTCAGTAGACCATCATTGATAGATCTCTAAAGATAAGGCCGCGCAAGCGGCCTTTTTTCTGGAAAAATCATAAAAATCACTTATTGCTATTTCGTTTATTTTCTCCAGAGTAAATAAGCGATATAATCCCTGTAGCCTTAAAGGCTATTCTTAAAAAAACATTGAGAGTTCTTATTTACTTTAATAAATATTAAGATTATTCCTGGTAAGCGGTTCACATTGTCGATTGTTACCTTTCGTTGCTAAACCTAATCAAGATAACTCGATGATTGCCCGAAGAATAAAGAAATTGTCCGATTCCGAATAACCGCATTTATCTGTTAAAATGTAAAAATGACCTGACATCATAAGTTTGCATAATTGTAATTTTTCGTGATATGACGATGAAATCTTTTTTAGACTAGATTATAGTTAAATCATCAGGAGTCGCGGGCAAGTTCCAGGTAGTCTGTTGTATCCATCCCGAAGGTGTTCGGTTAGTTTAAGCCACGAAGAAGGGGATGCGTTATGGATGAATACTCACCCAAAAGACATGATATCGCGCAGCTTAAATTTCTCTGCGAAACCCTGTATCATGACTGTCTTGCAAACCTTGAACAAAGTAACCATGGCTGGGTTAATGACCCTACCTCTGCCACCAGCTTGCAGCTCAATGAACTGATAGAGCATATTGCAACCTTCGCACTTAATTATAAAATTAAGTACAATGAGGACAATAAGCTGGTCGCGCAGATAGATGAATACCTGGATGACACTTTTATGTTGTTCAGCAGTTATGGTATTAATACGCAGGATCTGCAGAAATGGCGGAAGTCAGGTAATCGACTGTTTCGCTGTTTTGTCAATGCCACCAGGGCTAATCCTGTTAGTTTGTCTTGTTAAAAATTATTACAATCATAGGTAAGATTTATGTCCGATAAACCATTAACTAAAACTGATTATTTGATGCGCCTGCGACGTTGTCAGACAATTGACACACTTGAGCGCGTTATTGAAAAAAATAAATATGAATTGTCCGACAACGAACTGGCTGTATTTTACTCAGCAGCAGATCACCGCCTTGCTGAATTGACTATGAATAAGCTCTACGACAAGATTCCAACTTCTGTTTGGAAATTCATTCGCTAATTGCTCACGGGTTAAGTCAGGTATAGCGGTACATTTGTCTGGCTGACCATTTTCGTATTTACAATGGTTATTTAAATCAAATCACGTGACTACGATCACAGCGAAGAAGCGGGAACGTTCCCCTTGTTTGCATTGCGTTTTACTGTGTTGAAATGACCTCCAGTACACAGGAAATTCGTAATGAGTAATGAAAAGCAAAAAATGATCGCCGGTGAACTTTATCGCCCGGCGGATGAAACATTGCGCCACGACCGACTACGCGCTCGTCAGCTGACCCATCGCTACAATCTCACCGCTCCCGATGAAAAAAATGCGCGACAAGCTATCCTGCATGAGCTGTTGGGCCAGAGCGAAGGGGCTTACATTGAACCCTCTTTTCGTTGTGATTACGGCTATAACATTTATCTCGGTAAAGAATTTTACGCCAACTTCGACTGCGTTATGCTCGACGTCTGCCCGATCCATATTGGCGACAACTGCATGTTAGCCCCAGGAGTCCATATTTATACCGCCACCCACCCGCTGGATGCCACCGAGCGAAACAGTGGCATGGAGCTCGGCAAACCCGTGACTATTGGCAACAACGTCTGGATAGGTGGACGCGCAGTGATAAACCCTGGCGTAACGTTGGGTGATAACGTGGTTGTGGCCTCAGGCGCGGTGGTCACGAAAAGCGTTCCGGCAAACTGCGTGGTTGGGGGCAATCCCGCCAGGATTATTAAAACGCTGTGATCTTAAATGTAACTGTTATGATAAATTGTGGTTAATCTGTTACTTTCTTCACAAGGTATCCCCTTTTAAAATAGGGCGATCGCATCTGAATATCGCAGACACCACAAAGGCAAGAGATGACAGAAATACAGCGCCTGCTTACCGAAACCATCGACGACTTAAATATTCGCGAAAAGCGCGACAACAAACCGCGCTTTAGCATCAGCTTTATTCGCAAACATCCCGGCTTGTTCATCGGCATGTATGTTGCGTGGTTTGCCACGCTGGCGGTGATGCTGCAGTCAGAAACGTTAGTCGATTCAGTATGGCTGCTGGTGGTTCTGTTCGTCATACTCAACGCGTTTTTCTTTTTCGACGTTGCGCCGCGATACCGCTTTGAAGATATCGACGTACTGGATTTCAGAGTTTGCTATAACGGGGAATGGTATAACACGCGCTTTGTCCCCCCTTCACTCATCGATACCATCCTGCACTCACCTTCCGTCGATAGCGAACATAAAGCGCAGCTGCAAAAGATGATATCGCGTAAGGGAGAACTCTCGTTCTACGATGTCTTTACGCTAACCCGCCCCCAGACCAGTCAGTAACGACATCTCAACGCAGATAAAAAAAGTGCGTCCCGATGAAGGAAACGCACTTTAATCCCTGAAATGTTGGTAAAGAAACTAACGTCTTTTTTTACGCCCCTGAACAGCTTTAAAGCGCGGATTCGTTTTGCAGATGACGTACAAACGCCCTTTGCGTTTCACTATCTGGCAGTCAGGATGACGCTGTTTTGCACTACGAAGTGAATTGAGTACCTGCATCTTAACCTCGCTTAGTGCCAATAAAATGACCAAAACGTTTCTGGAAACGTGCTGCACTGCCTTCGTTATCAAAGGTTTTTTGTTTCCCGGTATAGTACGGATGCGATTTGGAAGAGATATCCAGGGTCACGTACGGATACATTTTCCCCTCAAACTCAATCTCACGTTCCGTTTTAATGGTCGAGCCGACCTTAAAAAATTCATTGGCACTGGTATCGTGAAACACCACAGTACGGTAAAAAGGATGAATATCCGGCTTCATGGCAACCTCAATTTGCTACGTTATAACATAACAATCAAAATACACCACTCTTGTATAAATCACAACCTGGTTTACGCGATTAAGAGTTAAACGGGATGATAAGTGGCCGTAAATATATGATGCCAATCGAATAGCTTTTTCGGCTTTCGGATATACTTTCCCTACGCTGTGTTAATAAGGATATCACTGTGATAACACGACATCTGATAAGCCTGGTGACTGGGGTGCTGTTTCTTTCCATCCTCGCGCCCGTAGGTTTAAGCCTGTGGCTGGCGCATCGTCAGGTCGAAACGAAATTTATCGATGAACTCGATATGTTCTCAACCCGAGTCGCATTACGTACGGAACGCGTAGGTGAACAGGCCAAAAAAGCGTTGCGCCATATTGAAGCTTTTCAGGGTGAACCTTGTAGTGAAGAGCATCTGCTTGAAATGCGTCGTTTGTCATATAGCTATCGCTATATTCAGGAAGTGCTGTACCTCAAAGATAACGTTCCACAATGCTCATCCCTGGAAAAAAGAAGCCGGGCAGCCGCGTTTCCTCCAGCAATGAAAATCACGCCCGATGGCTACCACGCATGGTTGACCATGCAAAACGATTTGGGCATCAAGCGTTTTATGGCGGCATTAGGTAGCAAGCATTACGTCGTGATGATCGATCCCGGTTCTTTTATTGATGTCATCCCGTTTGGCTCATGGCCGATTGAAGTCGCTATCCTTGGTACCGCGCGTAACACGGTGGTAGCCAGTAGCACCGATCTGCCACCGGATGTTTTACAACATGTGCAACTAGAGCATTCGATTACCCATCTGCAGAAAGACGGCAGTATTTATAACGCCCGCCCCTTCCCCGAACTGGGCATTACGGTTGTAACCTGGGCATCCACTGTACCTTTGCAAAAGAGCTGGCACCGACAAGCGCTAATCTGGTTACCGGCAGGGATCCTCCTCGGCTTACTCACCGCAGCCTTTATTCTGCGTATTTTGCGCCGTTTACAGTCCCCTCATCACCAGTTGCAGGACGCTATCCAGCATCGGGATATCAAGGTCTACTACCAGCCGATTATCTCGCTCAAAACGGGGAAAGTGGTCGGGGCAGAAGCGCTGGCTCGCTGGCCACAGGCCGACGGGAGCTATCTGTCGCCTGAGATTTTCGTCGCACTGGCGCAAGAGACCGGGCTTTCAGAGCCGCTCACCCGTTTGATTATTGAAAGCGTATTTGACGATTTAGGAAAATGGCTGCGTCAATATCCCCACCAGCATATATCCATTAACCTTGAGTCAGCCGATCTGACCTCCGAAACGCTTCCAGCTCTGTTAAGCCAGAAGGTGAACCACTGGCAACTTAGGCCTGCACAAATCGCGCTGGAACTGACCGAACGCGAATTTGCCGACCCGAAAAACAGCGCGCCGTTTATTGCTAAATACCGACAGGCAGGCCATTCGATCTATATTGATGACTTTGGTACCGGCTATTCAAGTCTTAGCTATTTGCAGGATCTGGATGTGGATATCCTGAAGATCGACAAATCGTTCGTCGATGCGCTGGAGTACAACAACGTCACGCCGCATATCATCGAGATCGCGAAAACGCTGAAGCTGGAGATGGTGGCAGAAGGTATTGAAACCGAGAATCAGGAAGCCTGGCTACGCCAGCACGGCGTGCAGTACGGTCAGGGCTGGCTTTACAGTAAAGCGCTGCCGAAAGCAGAATTTATTCTGTGGGCAGAAAAACGGCTTTAGCATGGCTGTTGATGGTGAGATGGCTGGCGGCACGCCGCACAGCCAGTCACATCACTCTTCCATAATGGGCGCAAATCCACCGTAGATCATTCGCTTGCCATCAAATGGCATTGATTCACCGAATTCCTTCATACGGGGATCGGACATCATCTTCTGATTCGCCGCATCGCGGACCTCTTTGGAAGGGTATTCAATCCAGCTGAATACCACTTCCTCATGATCCTGCGCTTTCACAGCCATGCGAAAATCGGTCAGTTTGCCGTCGGGGACGTCATCTGCCCAGCACTCCACCACGCGCAATGCACCGAACTCCTTGAAAAGCGGAGCTGCTTTTGCCGCCATCGCAATGTACGCCTCCTTGTTTTCAGCGGGTACGGCAACCACAAAGCCATCAACATACTTCATGAGAAAAACCTCCGAAGTGTACTGCACGGCAAGCCGATTCCGGCCGCGTCAGTCGAGGTTAAGTTTAGTCGCCAGCAGGCGATCGTGCCCCAGGCGCATTCCTGATACGAATACGCGCCTGCGGCTGATGGCAAAACCATGGCAGGCAAATTTGAATCAGCGGCCCAATAGCCAGTGCATACAGCACCGTTCCAAACCCAACGGTTCCCCCCAACAGCCAACCAATAAGCAACACGGACACTTCGATTGCGGTTCGAATTCGTCGTACTGGCCAGCCGGTACGCGCGTGAATTCCAGTCATCAGACCGTCACGCGGGCCCGCGCCAAAACCGGCACCAATGTACAGAGCGGTTGCTAACGCATTCAGTATCACCGCTGACACCAGCAGCCCGCTGCGCGCCAGCAGGGATTCAAATCCCGGAATCACCAGCAGCGCGACATCTGCCGCCAGCCCAATCATAATCACGTTGCTTAACGTGCCAAACCCTGGGCGCTGGCGTAGCGGTATCCACGCCAGAAGCACCAACACACCCACGGCAATAATCACCACGCCGATATTCATCGACAGTAAATTTGCCACCCCCAGGTGAAACACGTTCCACGGATCGGCCCCTAAATCGGCACGGACAAACATCGCCGTCGACACACCGTACAGCGTCAGCCCGATAAACAGCTGAAGTAAACGACGCAGCATGTTCTTCCCCTCTTACTCTCAGATAACTTTCATCTTCACCGCAATTGGCACTATGATTAATGTCCAGTTTTCAAAAAGTGGACTGCTATGTCATCTCGCCGTTACGGAAGCCAGTCTTTGCAACGCCTGCTCGGACACTGGCAGGAAAGTCCCTCGCGAACGCCCATCTGGCGACAGTTGGCAGAAGCGTTACGTTTGCTGATCCTCGATGGGCGACTGGCGCTGGATAGCCGCTTGCCCGGTGAACGCGAACTCGCTGCCGTTCTGCAAGTCAGCCGAACCACCGTCGCCAGCGCCATGGCGCAACTGCGTGAGGAGGGATATCTGGAAAGCCGACATGGTAGCGGTTCACGGGTGATCCTGCCGGAGCATATTCGCCATGTGCCAACGCGAACCAACACTGGCACAGCGCTTGATTTGTCCACGGCAGCGCTGAGTGCCGGTCCTGAAATTCATCAGGCTTACCAGCAGGCACTGTTCGCAATGCCGCAGCATCTGCTGAGCTCCGGGTATCTACCGCAGGGACTGTCGGTTTTGCGTGAATCCATCGCCCGGCATTATCGCGAACGCGGACTCCCGACGCAGCCCGACGAAATAATGGTCGTGAACGGCGCGGTCAGCGGTCTGGCGTTGATCCTGCGTTTACTCACCGGCCCCGGCGATCGCGTAGTGGTAGATCACCCCACTTATCCGCTGGCCATTGCAGCAATACAAGGGGCGTCATGTCGCCCCGTCGGCGTGTCGCTGCCCGAGCACGGTTGGGATACGGCGGGTCTGGTCGCCACCATCGCGCAAACTGCTCCGAGAATGGCCTATCTGATGCCGGATTTTCACAACCCGACCGGACGCTGTATGGACACCGCTACTCGCCAGGTCGTGGCGGATATTGCTGAAAGAACCCGCACGACGTTGGTGGTCGATGAGACCATGGTGAACCTGTGGTATGACGCCCCACCGCCACCGCCGCTTGCCGCATTCAATCGCGATGCCCCGATAATCTTGCTCGGTTCAGCAGGGAAAAGCTTTTGGGGCGGATTACGTCTGGGCTGGATTCGGGCGTCGGCGCGTACCATTGCCGCGCTGGTCCAAACCCGCGACACCTTCGATTTGGGCTCCCCGGTGCTTGAACAACTCGCCACCAGTTGGCTGCTGGATAACGCTGAGGACTTTCTTCCTGACAGAAGACGCCGGCTCACATCACAGCGAGACCTGTGCTCGCGCCTGATGAACTCACATTTTCCGGAATGGCAATTTACCCAGCCACAAGGAGGACTCTCTTTCTGGGTTGAACTGCCTGATACGCTGGCGACGCTCTTTGCCACGCGCGCCGAAAGTGCAGGCATTCAGTTGGGAACCGGTACGCGGTTCGGCCTTGATGGCGCATTCGACCGCTTTTTGCGTATGCCCTTCACGTTGCCGGATGACACAGCATGTGCCGCCTTCAGAGTGTTGCAACCTATTTGGGATAGCCTGCGTTTGCAGGCCAGCGGCGGGAAAATGCGTAAAATAATCTAAACGACGAGTTAAAGGACCCGCTCTTGAATGCCGTGATGGACGAGGAGGTCCTGGCAATACTACCGCTGAGGAGGAACCGGAAAACCCTTCAGGGAAATCACGAAATTCTCACCGTCTTTCTTAATTTTTGCCCCAGCATCACACCAGTCGGAGGCAATACGGAAGAACTCATCGCTGCCGACATTCCAGCTCAGACGAACGTGTTTCACATAACCGGAGCGCAGCATTTCACAGGCTTCGCCATAATTACAGGCGGTTGAGAGCGATTGTTGTTTCATTTTTTCTTCTTCAGTAATCTTCGCAATGCTTTGATTTCTTTAGGAGTCAGTGCGTCAACTACGGATTCTTCCGTATGCTGGCTATCGATATCCTCAGCGGAGACTCCCACCTCTTCAATGGCGGAAAACGCGATCAGTAGCAGTTTTTCCGTGGCGATACTCAAATTTTCATTATGCACTTCAGCATAATGGCGAAGCTTTTCTTTTAGCGTCTCATCAACTTTGACATTCAATACAGCGGTCGACATCGTGGAAAATCCTTGTAGTCAGCCACAACACACCGGATGTAAGACCATGTCATTACAGCGCAATGGCGGCGGCAAAAGCTCAAATAACATCCCCAAAACACAGTGACAGTATTTGATGACAATAAAATGACGATCCGATGACAAAGAAAAGAAGATAAACAGAAGAGAAATTGCCGGACGGCAGAAATGGGTGGGGGCCCTGCCAGCTACATCCCGGCACACACGTCATCTGCCTTGGCTGCTTCCTTCCGGACCTGACCTGGTAAACAGAGTAGTGTTGCGGGAGAACCAACAGAGCCCCCATTGAGAGCGTTGTTAACCAACGCGCAGGCGCATTATCACTGCTGCACCCTGTAATTGCAACCCATCCAGCATCGGATGCTGTTTTCTTGTGCAATGCGGCTTCACTCCTTCGCCATTCGGCATTATGCTGGAGGATTAGCGCAGGAATAAATGATGGATATACAAGACTCTTTCCCCCAACGCGTCTGGCAAATCGTCGCTTCAATCCCCGAAGGTTTCGTCACCACGTATGGCGATGTTGCCCGGCTTGCGGGATCGCCGCGCGCTGCGCGTCAGGTAGGCGGCGTGCTTAAACGTCTCCCCGAAGGCAGCACCCTGCCCTGGCATCGGGTGGTCAATCGCCATGGGGCCATTTCGCTGACGGGTCCCGACCTGCAACGACAACGTCAGGCGTTGCTGGCAGAAGGAATAGTGGTTTCAGGAAGCGGACAGATCGATTTACAGCGCTATCGCTGGGTGTACTAACCCTCTCCAGGCGGAGAGGGTTACAACGACCTTAGTACTGCGTGGGAGCCGGAACCGCAGATGACGGATTAACCTGGGTTGGTGACGTTGACGGAACCGTGGTAGTAGCCCCACCGCTCGCCTGAACCGGTACTGCTGTTTGCTGTACCGGGACCAGCGTCAGGTCAGCTTTAGTCCCACCCTGATTGATGACCGTCTGAACGGTATCAGTAATAAAGACCAGTTTATCATTTACCGTAATAGCCGCACTCAGCAGAATACGGGCGTTAGGTTGAATATCTGCCGGGTTGAACGGTAATACAAAGCTGAAAGGCGCCTGTTTACCTTCAGTACGAACCGCTTTTTGCGACAGCACTTTTGACGGCGCATCGGCCAGTGAAGCATCTGACAGTGTAACGGTTAGCACCGCATCGGGTGGCAAGGCCACTTTCTGACGGATCCATACTGTACCGGAGACATTTGGCTGCTGAATTTTAGACTGTGTGTCAGAAATTGAGGTATTAGGGCTTGGCGCAGGTGTCTGAATATCAGCGCTTTTATCGGCACAGGCCGCCAGAGCGACTGCAACCGCTAAACCACTTACCATGTGCACGAGTTTCATTAAATTCTCCTTATCATCTATGCACCAGCGAGAACTTTCCTCGCCAGAAGAGTGGTTAACAAAAACATAACGTGACTAAGTGTGGCACAAGACAGCTATTTTTGCCTGTAATAGGCCAGTAATTCAGACAATTGCACCCATCGGACCACTTTTAAAATTGCGTTATACTCTGCCTACCTCGCTGCGACATCGATATCACCTGGAGAGCACGTATGAGTCTGGCACTGAAAAATTTGCTGACATTGTTAAATCTGGAAAAAATTGAAGAAGGACTCTTTCGGGGCCAAAGTGAAGACTTAGGGTTACGTCAGGTTTTTGGGGGACAGGTTGTCGGTCAGGCGCTATATGCCGCAAAAGAAACCGTACCGGAAGAGCGTCTGGTACACTCTTTTCACAGCTACTTTTTACGCCCCGGCGATAGCCAAAAGCCCATCATCTATGATGTGGAAGTCCTGCGTGATGGTAACAGCTTCAGCGCGCGCCGAGTTGCTGCGATCCAGAATGGTAAACCCATTTTTTACATGACCGCCTCTTTTCAGGCACCGGAAGACGGATTTGAACATCAGAAAACCATGCCGGATGCGCCGGGTCCCGATGAGCTGAAATCAGAAACGGAAATTGCCCGCTCAGTGGCGCATTTGCTGCCGCCGCTGTTGAAAGAAAAATTTATCAACGATCGTCCGTTGGAAGTACGCCCTGTCGAGTTTCATAACCCCCTAAAAGGTCACGTCGCACCTCCGACGCGCCAGGTATGGATCCGAGCTAACGGCGTGCTGCAGGACGATCTGCGCGTCCATCAGTATCTGCTGGGTTATGCCTCAGACCTGAACTTCCTGCCTGTTGCGCTGCAACCGTATGGGATTGGCTTCCTGGAAAAAGGGATTCAGATCGCCACCATTGACCATTCCATGTGGTTCCACCGTCCGTTTAATATCAATGAATGGCTGCTGTATAACGTCGAGAGTACTTCGGCATCCGGTGCCCGGGGCTTTGTACGCGGAGAGTTTTATACCCAGGATGGCGTGCTGGTCGCTTCTACCGTACAGGAAGGGGTAATGCGTAATCGCAATTGAGAATTACCGGATGGTGGCGCAAAAGCGTTGCCATCCGGCAAATTGAGAATCAGGCGTTGTAAGCGTTCTCGCCGTGACTGTTTACATCCAGACCTTCGCGCTCCTGCTCTTCCGGTACGCGCAAACCCACCGTCATATCCGCCAGCTTATAGCCAATGAAAGCCACCACGCCGGACCAGACGATGGTGATAGCCACGCTTTCCAGTTGCACCAGCAGCTGATGCCCCATGGTCACGCCCTCGGCAAAGCCCACGCCTCCCAAAGAGCTGGCAGCGAAAACTCCGGTCAGGATACAGCCGACAATGCCGCACACGCCGTGAACGCCAAACACGTCACACGGATCGTCCACACGCAGAAAACGCTTCAGCATGGTCACGCCCCACAGGCCTGCCAGACCCGCAACGACACCGATAATCAGCGCGCCGCCGACACCGATATAGCCACATGCAGGTGTTACGCCCACCAGACCCGCAATGGCACCAGAGCAGGCGCCCAGCAGAGACGGTTTACCACGCAGCGCCCATTCACCGAAGATCCATCCGAGGATGGCTGCAGCGGTGGCGACCACGGTATTGACGAAGGCCAGTGCGGCGATTTCATTTGCCGTACCCGCTGAACCAGCGTTAAAGCCAAACCAACCAATGTAGAGAATAGCGGTACCGGTGAAGACCATCGGCAGGTTATGCGGTTTAAAAGCTTCTTTGCCAAAACCGACACGTTTGCCAATCAGATACGCGCCTACCAGACCGGCAATCGCCGCGTTGATGTGTACAACCGTTCCACCAGCAAAATCCAGCGCGCCGTGGGAAGCCAGCAAGCCGCCGCCCCAGACCATATGGGCAATGGGGATGTACGACAGCGTTAACCATACCACCACAAAAATCAGCACCGCGGAGAAGCGAATACGTTCAGCCAGCGCACCGACGATTAGCCCAACGGTGATGCAGGCGAACGAGCCCTGAAAAGCAACGTGAATGTACTGGTAGAAGCTCCCCGTTACCGCCGTCAGCGCAATATTCTTCAGCAATACCCAGTTGAAGTTGCCGAAGAAATTATTACCTTCGCCGAAGGCCAGTGAGTAGCCATAAACCACCCATAAAATACAAACCAGAGCAAATGTCACCGTAACCTGAGTCAGCATCGACAGCACGTTCTTACCGCGAATCAAACCGCCGTAGAACAGCGCAATGCCAGGGATGGTCATAAACAGCACCAGCGCGGTACAGATCATCATAAAAGCGTTATCCGCTTTATCCGCAACCGCCGGTGCCGCCATCGCCAGTCCCGGCAGCAGCGCCAGTGAAGCAATACCTGTTTTCATCGTTGCTATCTTCATTTTTTGGTTTCCTATCACTGTGTGCCAGACGTTACAGTGCGGCTTCGTCGGCTTCGCCGGTACGAATACGAATCACACGTTGCAGCTCGGCGACGAAGATTTTGCCGTCGCCAATTTTTCCGGTGTATGCCGCCTTACTGATGACATCAATCACGCCATCCAGTTGGTCGTCGGCAATCGCCACATCAATCTTCACCTTCGGCAGAAAATTGACGCTATATTCAGCCCCACGGTACAGCTCAGCATGACCTTTCTGTCGGCCAAACCCCTTCACTTCGGTGACGGTCAGCCCCTGAATACCAATAGACGACAATGCTTCACGGACGTCTTCCAGTTTGAACGGTTTGATTACCACGGTAACCAGCTTCATAGATCCCCTCCAGTCAGAATTCAGTAGTGGCTGCAGATACACGAGAGGAATATTGCAAGGGATGTGCCAGGAATGAAAAAGGCGGGATGATTCAGGTTCTCAGGGTACTTCCGGGAGAGGAAAAGAAAAAACGCACTATAACGGTGCATAGTGCGTTACATTTTTGCACCAGATTGTTGATTGCCGGATGGCAGCGTAAACGCCTTACCCGGCCTACGAGACCGTGCTGGCCCCAGACCGGATAAGCGCCGCGCCATCAGGCGATAACAGAATCGTCTTGCGTGCTGGCGGCTAACTCTTCACCCGCCAACTGTAGCTGATACATCTGCCAGTAACGGCCTTGCGCCGCCAGTAATTGCTGGTGCGTACCACGCTCCACCGCCTGACCGCGATGCAGCACCAGAATGGTGTCCGCATCGACAATCGTCGATAACCGATGCGCAATCACCACCAGCGTGGTGTGTTCACGTACCGCCGCCAGAGCTTGCTGAATGGCCTGTTCAGTACCGGAGTCAATACTGGCCGTGGCTTCGTCGAGGATCAACACCTGTGGCGTTTCAACCAACACCCGCGCCAACGCCAGCAGCTGTTTTTGACCAACGGAGAGATTATTGCCCTGCTCGCCCAGACGGGTATGAATCCCCTCGCTCAGACCTCGCGCCAGTTCAGCCAGTTGCACGGTCTCCAGCGCCTGCCATACCCGCTCTTCTGAGATATCGCGGCCCAGCGTAACGTTCGCCAGGAAGGTATCTGCCATCACCACCGGATCCTGCTGCACCATGGCGATGCCCTGACGTAACGCACCGTGGCTCAGTGAAGACAGCGGCCGTCCATCAAGGCGGATTTCCCCCTGCGTCAGCGGGTAGTAACCCATCAACAGGCTGGCGAGCGTGCTTTTACCACTGCCGGTGTGTCCGACCAAAGCCACAAAGCTGCGCGAAGGCACGGACAAACTGATATTTTGCAGCACCAGATTGTCGTCGCGATAGGCAAATGAAACGTTATCCACCTCAATGTCCCCGCTCTTTAGCGGCCGCTCATCTTCACCATAGCGCTGACGTGGCCCATCCATCAGTTCGAACACTCGCTCACCGGCGACAACCGCCTGCTGCAACATTGATTGCTGAGTGGTCAACTCGATCAGCGGTTCGTTCAAACGGCCGAGGTAGCTGATAAACGCGTACAGCACGCCAACCTCGATCGAGCTGCCAGAGGTAAAACTGAACAGCATCAGCAATCCGCAGAGGATCAGCGCCGAGAAAAGGCTAAGCAGCGGGCGCAACAAAAAACCATCCAGTCGCAGGGTCTGCATACGCGCCATATAGTGCGAGCGGCTTGCTTCGCCCATTCTCTCGCCAAATCGCGCCTGCTGGCGGAACTGCTGGATAACACTCATGCCGTTGATGACTTCGTTAAAGCCATCGTTAATATCCGCCAGATAAGCGCGAACCCGGCGCACAATCGGGGTGCTGTAGCGTTGATAAATCACCATCACCACCAGCACGGCCGGGAAAATGGCCATCGCCACTAGCGCCATACGCCACTCAAGGCTGAACATCGCTACCAGCATGGCGCCAATTAATGCCGCGCTGCGCAGGACCGTTGCTACCACCGTCACGTACAGGTCGCGAATAACTTCAGTGTCGTTGGTCACGCGGGAGATTAGCTGCCCGACAGGTTGAGTATCAAAGGCGCTGAGCGGCTGGCGCAGCGCAGCGTCCATTACGTCGGTGCGCAACTGTTGTACTACGCCAACTGCCGCCTGGTTAAACAGCAATGACTGCGCGTAATGCAGGCCAGCCGCCAGCAGTTGTAGACCGATATATGCCGCAACCAGCCCGGCGACCATCGCCAGCGGCAGATTATTCTTCGCCACCATGTTATCGATAAAATAGCTAATCAGCAGCGGACCGCTGACTTCCGCCGCAGCCGCCACCCAGAGCATGACTACCGCAATAGCCAGCTGTTTTCGCCATGGAGAGCCATACGCCAGCAATCTTTTCAGGGTCGGCCATAATTGCCCAAAACTACGCATTAGCCGCCTCCTCGTTTATCTCTGGTGCATCAGTCAGCGCCGCTTCCAGTTGCTGATAGCGGTACATATCGCGATACCAGCCAGGCTGCTGCACTAACGCATCATGCTCGCCGCGCTGGGCAATATGCCCATGCTGCATCACGATAATCTCACTGGCTTCCGTCAGGGCCGATAAACGGTGGGCGCTAATAATGACGGTTCTGCCTTCGCCCCACTGGCGCAGGTTATGCAGGATCTGATGCTCGGTACGACCATCTACCGCCGACAGCGCATCATCCAGAATCAAGATTTCAGCGTTCAGGAGTAGCGCTCGAGCGATAGAAATACGCTGTTTTTGCCCACCAGACAGCATCACCCCACGTTCGCCAACTTCGGTGTCGTAGCCCTGCGGAAGACGTAAAATATCCTCATGAACGCTGGCAAGGCGTGCCACATACTCGATCTCTTCCTGCGTGGCCTGAGGGCGTCCTAACGCGATGTTATTGCCAACGGTATCCGAAAACAGGAATGGCGTCTGGCTGACAACTGCCAGCCGGCTGCGCCAGCTATCCAGTTGTAATCGCGTTAAGGGGATATCATGAAAGCGCACATCGCCGTGGGTGATATCAAAATGACGCTGAATCAGCGACAGCACCGTACTTTTCCCCGCGCCGGTAGGCCCACAGATGCCCAGCATCTGCCCAGGTTTAAGCTGGAAGTTCACATTTTCCAGCGCCGGGTGTGTCGTTTGCGGGTAGCAAAATTCGCGAATCGCCACCGCCAGCTCCCCACGCCCTTCCGGTACCGGTTCAGTGCCGTCATCCACCACCGGCGCTTCAGACAGCATGGCGCGAATACGGCTGTACGCCGCGCTGCCACGTTCGACGATGTTAAACATCCATGCCAGCGCCAGCATCGGCCAAATCATCAAACCGAGATACATCATAAAGCTGGTGAGCTGGCCGAGCGTCAGCGAGCCGTGCACCACCATCCAGCTTCCCCCAGCAATCGCCAGTAGGTTAGCCATGCCAATGGCGATATAAATCGTGGGATCAAAACGGGCGTCAATGCGCGCCACGCGCAGGTTTTTCTTACCGGTATCTTCGGCATCGGCGGCAAATAATGCCGATTGCCGATCCTCCAGACCGAAGGCCTTGATCATGCGAATACTGGTCAGGCTTTCCTGAGTACGGTCGTTGAGACTGGAAAACGCCGCCTGCGCCAGCTTAAAGCGGTTATGCAGTCGATCGCCGTAACGTTTGATCATCAACGCCATCACCGGCATCGGCAGCAGCGCAATTAACGTCAACTGCCAGCTTATCTGCGTTGACATCACGATCAGCACCGCACATCCCATTACCAGCGAATCTACCAGCGTCAGCACGCCTTCTCCGGCGGCAAATACGACCCGATCGACATCGTTGGTCGCACGCGCCATCAGATCGCCCGTGCGGTGACGCAGATAAAATTCTGGATGCTGGCGACTCAACTGACGGTAATAATCTTCCCGCAGCTCAACCGCCAGTTGGTAGGATGCGCCAAACAGCAGCACGCGCCAGACATAGCGCAGCAAATAAACCACCACTGCAATCAGGGCAATTGTTCCCACCCACATCAGCAGCCACTCGGTGGTGAAGCGTTGAGTCGTCACGCCATCCACAATGATCCCGACCACTTTCGGCGGAATAAGCTGAAGGATAGCGATGATGATAAGCAGGGCCACCGCCCCGAGGTAGCGACGCCACTCCCGGCGGAAGTACCAGCTTAATTGAGCAAATAATCGCACGCGTTATGTCCTGACAAGATTTCCGGCAATAAGCGCCGGGAGAGTTATTCAATAGGGAGAGCAGTTGTGTATTTAATCTGTTCCATCGCAAAGCTGGAGGTGACGTCAGACAGGCCCGGTACGCTGTTCACCAGGCGCTTATAAAATTCATCGTAGCTTTTCATATCGGCGACCTGCACTCGCATCAGGTAATCATACTCCCCTGCCATACGCCAGAACCCCAGAACCTCCGGCATACCGGTGACTTCGGTGACAAAGCGGCAATACCATTCACTGCTGTGATGCTGAGTCTTAATCAGCACAAACGCGGTCAGCCCCAGTCCCAGTTTTTCTGGATCCAACAGGGCGACTCTACCCAGCAGGATACCGTCATCCTCAAGCCGTTTGAGGCGTTTCCAGCAGGGGGTGGTAGTCAGATTAACGGCATCTGCTAACGCCTGCAAAGAAAGGGTGCAGTCCTGTTGCAGTAAGCTAAGCAGCTTACGGTCAATTTTGTCTAACATATCCACTCCACAGAGAAGAATTTTCTCCTTACATTCTATTTTAAAGGCTAAATGGCAACAATTTTTTCCGTGCTTTTCGCTATTCTTGGCACAAAATGACAAATGGATATCTATTAATGATGAATAGCTCCTGGGTTAAAAACGCCATCAATGAAATCAACGCGGATTATCAGCGTTCTGCGGATACGCATCTCATTCGTCTGTCGCTACCGGCGTTCCCGGGCATTCAGATCTATTTAAAAGATGAGAGCACGCATCCCACCGGGAGCCTGAAGCATCGTCTGGCGCGTTCACTGTTTCTGTACGGATTGTGCAATGGCTGGATTAAAGAAGGCACCACCATCATTGAATCATCGTCCGGTTCAACGGCGGTCTCCGAAGCTTATTTCGCCCGATTGTTAGGGCTGCCGTTTATTGCCGTCATGCCTTCCTGTACAGCGAAGCGTAAAATTGAACAGATTGAGTTTTACGGTGGTCGCTGTCATTTCGTGGAAAGCGCCTGTGAAATCTATGCGGCCTCTGAACAGCTGGCGCGTGAGCTGAACGGTCATTACATGGACCAGTTCACTTATGCTGAGCGCGCTACCGACTGGCGTGGCAATAACAATATTGCTGACAGCATCTTCCGTCAGATGCAGTGCGAGCCCAACCCCGTCCCCCGCCATATTGTGATGAGCGCCGGAACCGGCGGCACCTCTGCAACCATTGGCCGCTATATTCGTTGTCAGGGCTACGACACCCGCCTGATGGTGGTGGATCCGGAAAACTCAGTCTTTCTGCCCTTCTGGCAGGATCGCGATGCAACGTTACGCAGCCCGGTAGGAAGCAAAATCGAAGGCATCGGCCGCCCACGTGTCGAACCCTCCTTCATTCCTGACGTAGTCGATGAAATGCTGCGCGTACCGGATGCCGCAAGCGTGGCCACCGCACACTGGCTGGAAACGCAGTTGGGCCGCAAAGTCGGCGCTTCAACCGGCACCAACATGTGGGGAACGCTGCAACTTGCCGCCCGTATGCGCGATGCCGGAGAAAGCGGTTCACTGGTCACGCTGCTGTGCGACAGCGGCGAACGCTATCTTGAAACCTACTACAACCCGCAGTGGATCGACACGCACATCGGTGATTTAACGCCGTGGAAAGCGGAACTCACCCGGCTTCTGAACACCCATTAATGGGATAAAAAAAAGCCAGACGCGAAGTCTGGCTTGCTGGAAGGGATCTCTCATTCGGGGGAATAAGGTAGATGCGGATTGTCCAGCCAATGCGTCAAAAAGTGTGACACCGCCTGATTGCGGCAATGCCCAATCACCGACAAATGCGGCAGTTCAGCAATCAGTTGTGGCATCGCGTTGCCCATAATCAGGCCGCGCCCAACGCTGCCTAACATTTCGCGATCGTTCATGGCATCGCCAAATGCCATACATTCGGCCATTGAATAACCTAAGTGGTCGCTTAGTACCGCCAGCGCCGATCCTTTGTTACAGCCCACCGGCAGCACCTCAAGGCAATCAACCGCGGAAAAACAGAGATTTGCCTGCTCACCCAGCGCCTCATTCAGTTGAATGCGTAATTGGATCAGGGAGTCATGATCCCCACAGAAACAGACTTTCGTTACCTGATGAGCCGGGATACGTTTCACATCGACGATCTGGTAGCGAAATCCGCTATACACATGCGCCTGTAGCAGCGATGGGATCTCTTGTCCGGTGAACCAACCACTGTCATTAAAGACATGCATGCTGGCTGTAGTATCCCACTTCTGATGTAACACAATATCCGCCACAGTTGGATCCAGATCCTGACGGTGCAATACATCGCCCTCAACAGAGTGAATGCGCGTGCCGTTACCCGTGATCAAAAAGGCGTCCAGTGAGATAGAACCCAAAATATGGCGCATCTCAAGCACATGGCGGCCGGTGGCAAATGTCAGGGTGATCTCGCGTTCACGCAGGCGCGCCAGCGTTGAAAGCGTTTCGTCACCTAAATGGTGATTCGGCATCAAAAGGGTGCCATCCATATCAAATGCAGCCAGACGAGCCATTTCTTTCTCCACACTGTGACGCGGTTAACTTGTGATTCAGTATCACCTGAGATATACGGAAGTAATAGTGAATAGATAAAATGAATTGTTCCGGGTTTATTACACAAAATCATTCAAGTTGCATCCAGGCGGCAAGTGAATGAACGTCCAGGAGCATGCAGTGACTGGGGTGAATTAACGCCGCCAACAAAGAGGCAGCTTGAAGGATGACGTGTATATGAGATTGTTGAATCGCCTGAATCAGTACCAACGCCTGTGGCAGCCGTCGGCGGGAGAACCGCAGTCGGTGACCGTCGGGGAGCTGGCAGAACGCTGTTTTTGCAGCGAGCGCCACGTGCGTACCCTGCTGAAGCAAGCGCAGGATGCTGGCTGGCTGGAGTGGCACGCCCAGTCGGGGCGTGGGAAACGCGGGCAGCTACGCTTTTTGGTGACGCCAGATTCGCTACGCAGCATTATGATGGAGCAAGCGCTGCAAAAGGGGGAGCAACTTAGCGTACTGGAGCTGGCTCAGCTGGCGCCGGGAGAATTAAGAACACTGCTCCAGCCGTTTATGGGCGGGCAGTGGCAAAATGACACGCCAACGCTGCGTATCCCCTATTACCGCCAGCTCGACCCTTTGCACCCTGGATTCCTCCCCGGTCGCGCAGAGCAACACCTCGCCGGACAAATATTCTCGGGCCTGACCCGGTTCGACAGTGTTACGCAACGCCCCTGCGGAGATTTAGCCCACCACTGGAATATCTCCGCCGACGGCCAGCGCTGGGATTTCTATATTCGCTCCACCCTGTACTGGCATAACGGCGATGCGGTCAGCAGCACACAGCTACATCAACAGTTGCTGAAGCTGTTAGAGCTACCCGCGTTAAATAAGCTGTTTATCAGCGTAAAGCGCATTGAGGTGACGCATCCCCAGTGCCTAACCTTTATTTTGCATCGCCCAGACTTCTGGCTGGCGCATCGTCTGGCAAGCTACAGCAGTCACCTGGCACATCCCGAACTCCCGTTTGTTGGTACCGGTCCGTTCCGGTTGACGCTGTTTACCCCTGACCTGGTGCGCATCGAGAGTCACGATCACTACCACCTGAGTCATCCGCTACTAAAAGCCATTGAATACTGGATAACCCCGCAGCTTTTCTCCCAGGATTTGGGCACCAGCTGTCGCCATCCGGTTCAAATTGCAATTGGTAAACCCGAAGAGCTTCCCATGCTAAGCCAGGTAAGCAGCGGGATCAGCCTCGGTTTCTGCTATCTCACGCTCAGAAAAAGCGCGCGGCTGAATACGCAGCAGGCCCGTCGCCTGGTCAATATTATCCACCGATCTTCCCTGCTACAAACGCTTGACGTGGATGAAAACCTGATCACGCCAAGCAATGCGCTGCTGCCGGGATGGACGATCCCCCAATGGGATGAACGGGATGACGTGCCGCTACCGGAAAAACTTACGCTGGCCTATCACCTGCCGGTAGAGTTGCACGCCATGGCTGAACAGCTTCGCCAGGCGCTGGCGCTACTCGACTGTGAATTAACGCTTATTTTTCATAATGCTAAAAACTGGGATGGCGACCATCCTTTAGCCCAGGCCGACCTGATGATGGGCGACAGGCTGATTGGCGAAGCGCCTGAATATACCCTCGAACAGTGGCTGCGCTGCGATCAGCTCTGGTCACATGTATTGAGTTCACCGGCATATACTCATCTGCAAACCACCCTGGATGCCCTGCAAATTCAGGCCGATGAGGACGATCGTCATGCGGCTTTACAACACGTTTTCGCCTCGCTGATGCATGACGCGACCCTGACACCGCTGTTCAATTATCACTATCGTATTAGCGCTCCGCCGGGCGTGAACGGCGTACGCCTGAATCCTCGCGGCTGGTTTGAATTTACCGAAGCCTGGCTACCGCCCCCGTCGGCGTGAAGAAGCTGGTCGGCGACACGTCCAGGCGCTACCATAAGGGTTTCGTTATTTGTCAGGAAAAACCATGAAACGTGCCGTTGTTGTATTCAGTGGGGGTCAGGACTCCACAACCTGTCTGGCGCAAGCGCTGCATCAGTATGATGAAGTGCACTGCGTGACCTTTGATTATGGTCAGCGCCATCGCGCTGAGATTGATGTCGCACGTGACCTGGCCTTAAAACTTGGCGCGCGTGCGCACAAGGTACTTGATGTAACGCTGCTCAGCGAACTGGCCGTCAGCAGCCTGACCCGCGATAACATTCCGGTACCCGATTACGAACCGGATGCGAACGGCATTCCCAATACCTTTGTGCCAGGACGCAATATTCTGTTTTTAACGCTGGCGGCGATTTACGCGTATCAGGTGCAGGCGGAGGCGGTCATTACCGGCGTTTGTGAAACGGATTTCTCTGGATATCCGGACTGCCGCGATGAGTTTGTCAAAGCCCTGAACCATGCCGTAAGCCTGGGAATGGCGAAAGATATCCGCTTTGAAACCCCGCTGATGTGGATCGATAAAGCCGAAACCTGGGCACTGGCCGATTACTGGGGCAAGCTGGACCTGGTACGCGAAGAAACGCTGACCTGCTATAACGGCATCAAAGGTGACGGTTGCGGTCACTGCGCGGCCTGTAATCTGCGCGCCAACGGCCTGAACCATTATCTGGCAGATAAACCGGCAGTGATGGCGGCAATGAAGCAGAAAACAGGACTAAAGTGATCGTTTTGCCGGATGGCGGTGCACGCACCTTATCCGGCTTTCGACATTCACCGTGGTCAATATCGCCCGTAAGCCTGATAAGCGAAGCGCCGTCAGGCTTTCTTCCATCACTTCACCATCTGCTCCAGTTTTTCGCGCAACTCCCCTTCCAGCGGTAGCGCCTTTTGCGTTTTCAAATCAATACAGACGAAGGTAATCAACGCGTCTGCCACCACCTGTCCTTCCGGCTCCAGGGTGATAGTCTGGTTCAACACACCGCTTTTGCCATTTAGCTGTTGCACCTGACTGGTAATGGTCAGCAGGTCGCTCAGCACCGCAGGGCGGCGGTAGTTAATGTTAATATTCACGACCACAAAAGCGATGTTGTGTGCGGTCATCCACTGAAAGCTGTCGCTGTTTTCCAGGCCATCCCAGCGGGCTTCTTCCAGAAACTCAAGATAGCGAGCATTGTTAACGTGCTGATAGACATCAAGATGAAAACCACGAACTTTGATTTGTGTTTGCATAGCGCAGGAGCCTTACGTTGTTTTTATAGGAACACACTTCAGGGTAAGAGGTCATAACTGGTATGACCTCTACAGTCTGGCAAACTTTCAGCACTCTGCAAGTTATTAAAGTGTTAAAACTGCCAGATTGCGCTCTACCAGCGAACTCCCCATGCCCGGCACCTGCTTTAAGTCCTCCACCGTTTTAAACGGCCCGTACTCCTCACGATAGCTGACAATCGCCTGTGCTTTCTTCAGACCTACGCCATTCATGACTCGCGCTAAATCCTCCGCAGAAGCGCTGTTGATGCTTACCCTGGTGCCTTCATCATCGCTCGCTTTAGCCGGTTGCGTGGCTTTGCTTTGTGCTACCCCCGTAGCATCCACTTTGGCTTGAGTCGCCTGGCTTTTGGCGACTGGCTCTGCAGCCAGTGCGCTTTGAGCCATACCGGCGCAGGTCAATGAAAGGGTAATAAGCAGGGCTTTGATTCCATGTTTCATACTGTTTTCTCCTTGTTTGTTAACAGTGGAATCACGATAGCGAGGTGCAGAACGGCAGACAAACGGCAAATATCAGAAATGGAAAAGGCCGCGAAAGCGGCCTTTGGTTGATACAACTTTTTGCAATTTTTTGCGAGTAGCCTCGGTTATTGCTGCTGTTCCAGCGCGTCACCGACTTTAATTTTTGCGGCTTTACGCAGGTTGCTCATCAGCGCTTCAAAGACAATCTGCGCATTGTTCTGGGTAATCCCCTGAACCATCGCTTTCTTCTGCTCTTCAGGCATAGAACCGGCTTTCACCTCGTCCAGCGCCAGAAGTACAACGTTACCCTGCATGTCGTTCGCCACGCCGTAGCTCGGTTTGTCTTTCGCCGGCAGGCTCAGGCCAAAGGCCGCCTGACTCAGCGGATCCTGACCCGTACGGCTCAGCGTTTTCGCTTCGCCAAAGCTCAGACCCGCCGCTTTCATGGCTTCATCGCCCTTACCAGCTTTCAGATCCGCCAGCAGTTTATCGGCATCAAGCTTCGCCTGCTGCTCTGCTTTATTGTGCTTAACAAGCGCAGTTACCTGATCTTTCACTTCAGCCAGTGGTTTAACGGCTTCAGCTTTGTGCTCTGCAATTCGCAATACAAACGCGCGATCGCCATCCACGGTGATGATGTCGGAGTTACTGCCAGGCGTACCGTTCTCACCAACCAAACCACCATTGAAAATGATGTCAGCGACCGGTTTGAAGTTCAGCTCTTCCGGCAGACTGTCACGGCTAAACCAGCCCGTTTCAACCGCTTTCATACCCGCCGCCTGCTCCGCACCCGCCAGGGATTCGTTATCGTTGCTGGCGGCATCGCTCACTTTCTGCTGCAGCGCATAGTAGGCATCCAGCGCTTTTTCCTGCTTCACTTTCGCCGCAATGTCGTCGCGGGCTTCGCTCAGCGGTTTAACCTGCGCAGGCTGCACGTCGTCAAGACGCGCAACGAGGAAACCAACGGAAGACTTAATCACACCTGACAGCTGGCCTTTCTCTTTCAGACCGGCATTCTTCAGCTCATCCGGGGTGGTGGAATCTTCCAGCCATCCCATGTCGCCGCCTTTACGGGCAGAGATGATGTCAGCAGATTTTTCTTTTGCCAGCGCAGCGAAATCACCGCCTTTGTTCAGCTCGTCCAGTACCGCTTTGGCTTCATCTTCCGTTTTGGTCTGAATGATGCTGTAGCGGTTACGCTGCGGCTGAGTGAACTGATCCTGATGCTGGTCATAATAAGCCTGAATATCCGCATCGCTGGCCGTCTCCTGCATAGCAGCAGCATCCAGCTTGATGTAGCTCACGCGGAACTGTTCCGGCGTCATAAAGTTGTTTTTATTCTGCTCGTAGTAGCTGGCAACTTCCTGCTCGGTAACAGACTGCTTCGCGGCCAGTGCGTTAACGTCAATTGTCGCCTCGCGAACGATACGCTGCTGTGCGACCAGCGCCGCCAGCTCGTCCGTTTCGCCTTTCAGCATGAAGTCCGTACCGGCAACGCCGTTAATCAGTTGCTGGGTAGTAAGCTGATTACGTAATGCCTGAGCGTACTGGTCTGCGGTCATTCCCATCTGATTAACAATCGCGTTGTAGCGATTGTTATCAAATTTACCGTCCACCTGGAACGCAGGCGTGGCGAAAATAGCCTGTTTAACCTGATCGTCGCTGATGTTGAGATTAAGCTCGCGGGAGTACTGATCCAGCAGCGCTTCGTCAATAAGACGATTCAGCACCTGCTGACGCAGCGTTTTCATGTAGCCTTCGTTCGCAGCCAGCTCGGAGTATTGATCGCCCAGCTGTTGCTGCATGCGGTTACGTTCGCTATTGAACGCATTCTCGAACTGCCCGCGGCTAATCTCCTGGCCATTCACTTTGGCGGCGAAGTTATTGCCCCCGCCAATCAGGTAACCACTCACGCCGGTCAAAATGAACGACACGATAATGATACCGAAAATAATCTTGAGCACGAGACTGTTAGCAGCCGTGCGTAAGCTGTCCATCATGGTGTAACCACACTCCGCTGTAGATGACTATACGCGTTATCTCTCAAGCCGCCTGCGCGTTGTCACCACAGCGGCGGCAAGGATTTTGAGTATATATGCTTCACGCAGCATAGCGTTTCCTGAACGCTGCGTACAAAGGCCTATTGTGACAAGAAACAGGGGCAATTGTCAGCCCACAACGCGTAGAAAGTACCGGAATTACAAATAAAAAAGGCACATCAGTCGATGCGCCCTTGTACTTCGTCACATCCCCAAAGGGGAAATCACTTAGTTTACCGCGTCTTTCAGTGCTTTACCTGCACGGAAGCCCGGTACTTTAGCCGCGGCGATGGTGATCTCTTTACCTGTTTGCGGGTTGCGACCAGTACGGGCAGCACGCTCTTTAACGGCAAAAGTACCAAAACCTACCAGCGCTACGTCATCACCTTCTTTCAGAGATTCAGTAACAGAAGCAATAATTGCATCTAACGCACGTCCAGCCGCAGCTTTAGAGATATCAGCCCCTGCAGCAATTTTGTCGATCAGTTGAGATTTATTCACTCTTCTCTTCCTCTTTATAATTTATATCGCACCTGAATCCTTCAAAGTGCGAACGCGCAGCAGTTATATCAGGCCTGCCATGCCCTTACAACACCCGTTAATGATGGCAAGCCCAATCCGTCATCTAAATTAGCTATACAAAAAAAGGCTGGCAAGTCCGAAATGGCCTGCCAGCCCTGTTTTTATTAGTGCTCTTTGCGCGAGGTCACTATTTTGCGGTCACAACCTGCATTCCGGAGGGCTCATTTTGCAACGCGAGCGTCAGAACCTCCTCAATGCGTTTCACCGGATGGATGTCCAGATCGGCAATTACGTTGTCCGGAATCTCTTCCAGGTCACGTTTGTTTTCGTCTGGAATTAAGACCGTTTTAATACCACCACGGTGTGCTGCCAGCAGTTTTTCTTTCAAACCACCAATAGGCAGAACCTGGCCACGCAGGGTGATCTCGCCGGTCATCGCCACGTCGGCGCGAACCGGGTTACCGGTCAGACAAGAAACCAGCGCGGTACACATGGCAATACCTGCACTTGGACCGTCTTTCGGCGTCGCCCCTTCAGGTACGTGAACGTGGATGTCGCGTTTTTCGTAAAAGTCCGGATTAATACCCAGTTTTTCCGCACGCGCGCGCACCACGGTCAGCGCAGCCTGAATGGATTCCTGCATGACTTCACCCAGAGAACCGGTGTAGGTCAGCTTTCCTTTACCCGGTACGCAAGCGGTTTCGATGGTCAGCAGATCGCCGCCCACTTCCGTCCATGCCAGACCGGTTACCTGACCAACGCGGTTTTCGTTGTCCGCGCGGCCATAGTCAAAGCGCTGTACGCCCAGGTAGTCGTGCAGGTTGTCGCCATTGATCTCAATATGTTTCAGCGACTTGTCGAGCAGCAGCTGTTTCACCGCTTTACGGCACAGTTTGGAAATTTCACGCTCCAGACTACGCACGCCAGCTTCACGGGTGTAATAACGAATAATGCCCACAATAGCGCTATCGTCGACCGTCAGCTCGCCTTTTTTCAGCGCGTTACGCTCAATCTGTTTCGGCAACAGGTGACGTTTAGCAATGTTCAGCTTCTCGTCTTCGGTATACCCGGACAGACGGATCACTTCCATACGATCCAGCAACGGTGCGGGAATATTCATGGAGTTAGAGGTCGCAACGAACATCACGTCGCTGAGATCGTAGTCCACTTCCAGGTAATGATCGCTGAACGCCACGTTCTGCTCTGGATCCAGCACCTCAAGCAGTGCGGAAGCCGGATCGCCACGCATGTCGGAAGACATTTTGTCGATCTCATCAAGCAGGAACAGCGGGTTTTTAACGCCCACTTTAGCCATTTTCTGGATCAGTTTACCCGGCATCGAACCAATATAGGTCCGGCGGTGACCGCGAATTTCAGCTTCATCACGCACGCCGCCCAGTGCCATACGGATATATTTACGTCCGGTTGCTTTAGCGATGGACTGTCCCAGAGAAGTTTTACCTACCCCCGGCGGCCCAACCAGGCACAGGATCGGCCCCTTGATTTTATTCACACGGCTTTGAACCGCGAGATACTCAAGAATACGGTCTTTGACGCGTTCCAGACCGTAATGGTCGGTATCGAGGATTTCCTGAGCCTGACGCAGATCTTTTTTGACCTTGCTACGCGCATTCCATGGCACCTGAACCATCCAGTCGATGTAGCCACGGACTACGGTCGCTTCCGCTGACATCGGAGACATCATTTTCAGCTTCTGCAGTTCTGCTTCCGCTTTCTCTTTTGCCTCTTTCGGCATTTTCGCCGCGTCGATTTTACGCTTCAACGCTTCGTTTTCGTCCGGCGCATCGTCCATCTCGCCGAGCTCTTTCTGAATGGCTTTCATCTGCTCGTTCAGATAGTACTCACGCTGGGATTTTTCCATCTGCTTTTTAACGCGGTTGCGAATGCGTTTCTCAACCTGCAGCAGATCGATTTCAGATTCCATCATCGCCATCAGATATTCCAGACGTTCGTTAACGTCGGACATCTCCAGTACGGACTGCTTGTCAGCAAGCTTCAGCGGCATGTGCGCAGCGATGGTGTCCGCCAGACGTGCAGGATCGTCAATGCTGTTCAGCGACGTCAGCACTTCGGGCGGGATTTTCTTGTTCAGCTTGATATAGCCTTCGAACTGGCTGATAGCGGTACGCACCAGCACTTCCTGTTCGCGCTCATCAATAGCAGGCGAGTCAAGGTACTCCGCTTTCGCAGAGAAGTGCTCGCCGTTGTCAGACAGCGCTGAAATACGCGCGCGCTGTAACCCCTCGACCAGCACTTTTACGGTGCCGTCAGGCAGTTTCAGCATCTGCAAAATAGAGGCCACGGTCCCGACGGTGAAAAGATCGTTTACACCCGGCTCATCCGTTGACGCTTCTTTCTGGGCAACCAGCATGATTTTTTTATCATGGTCCATAGCCGCTTCCAGACAACGGATAGATTTTTCCCGCCCTACAAATAAGGGTATGACCATGTGCGGATAAACCACCACATCGCGCAACGGCAATACGGGGATTTCAATGCGTTCAGAACGCTCAGGATTCATAGAGCTCTCTCTTAGTTTAGTTTCCGCCAGGTAATCAGGTGGTACGACTGTGCTCCACACCACCTTTAACATGTATGTCAGTATATGGGGATGTTTCCCACACATTCAACGCCATGTTTACGGAAAAATAAAAGGGGAGATAAAATCCCCCCTTATTAATTAAATGCCTGTATGAATTGATGAATTATTCGCCAGATGCCTGCTGCGCTTCCGGCTTACCGTAAATCAGCAATGGCTTGCTCTGGCCGCCAATCACCGACTCATCGATCACCACTTTTTCGACGTCTTCCATAGAAGGCAGATCGTACATGGTGTCAAGCAGTGCGGCTTCGACGATAGAACGCAGACCACGAGCACCGGTTTTACGTGCCATCGCTTTCTTGGCGATCGCATCCAGCGCTTCCTCACGGAATTCCAGATCAACACCTTCAAGATTGAACAGCGCCTGGTACTGCTTGGTCAGGGCGTTTTTCGGCTCTTTCAGGATCTGGATCAGCGCTTCTTCGCTCAGTTCGCTCAGCGTCGCTACAACCGGCAGACGCCCGATGAACTCAGGGATCAGACCAAATTTGATCAGATCTTCCGGCTCCACCTGCGACAGCAGTTCACCTTCACTGGCTTTATCAGACTGCGCTTTTACCGTTGCGCCAAAACCAATACCGGAGCCCGTTTCAACACGGTTAGCAATGACTTTATCCAGACCGGCAAAGGCACCGCCACAGATAAACAGGATCTTGGAGGTATCAACCTGCAGGAATTCCTGCTGAGGATGTTTACGCCCCCCCTGCGGTGGAACGGCAGCAACCGTACCTTCGATCAGTTTCAACAGCGCCTGCTGTACGCCTTCGCCGGAAACGTCACGGGTAATGGACGGGTTGTCAGACTTACGAGAAATCTTGTCGATTTCATCGATATAGACGATCCCGCGCTGTGCTTTCTGCACGTCGTAATCGCACTTCTGCAGCAGTTTCTGAATAATATTTTCAACATCTTCACCCACATAACCGGCTTCGGTCAGCGTGGTGGCATCGGCCATAGTGAACGGAACGTCCAGCAGGCGTGCCAGCGTTTCAGCCAGCAGCGTTTTACCGGAACCCGTCGGGCCAATCAGCAGGATGTTACTTTTGCCCAACTCGACGCCATTGCTGGTGTCGCCGTTGCGCAGACGTTTGTAATGGTTGTATACCGCGACCGCCAGCACTTTCTTCGCCTGCTCCTGACCGATAACGTAATCGTCCAGGTGGTTGCGAATTTCATGTGGCGTCGGCAGCGCACTGCGTTCACGGTGCGGTGCTACTTCCTTAATCTCTTCGCGAATGATGTCGTTACATAAATCAACACATTCGTCGCAGATATACACGGATGGTCCGGCAATCAGCTTACGCACTTCATGCTGGCTTTTGCCGCAAAAAGAGCAGTACAACAATTTGCCCGAGCCATCTTTGCGTTTATCTGTCATGGGTCAAAACCTCTTCTTTGTTCTTTGTGCCGCACACGACGACGCAAATGCCATTCTCAGGCGCAAGACGCTAGTCAGCGTTGTGCCGCTCCAGGTAATTATAGCGGTACACCTGCGCGCTGGGCATTAATTACGATGGGTCAAAATCGAGTCGACCAGACCGTACTCTACCGCTTCAGAAGCGGAGAGGAAGCGATCGCGCTCGGTATCACGTTCAATCTGCTCAAGAGATTGACCCGTATGATGCGCCATAAGTTCGTTCATGCGCCCTTTTACCTTCAGGATTTCACGGGCATGAATTTCAATATCCGTTGCCTGGCCCTGGTAACCGCCCAGAGGCTGGTGGATCATGACGCGAGAGTTAGGCAGGCAAAAACGTTTACCTTTCGCCCCGGCAGTCAGCAGGAACGCGCCCATTGAGGCCGCCTGGCCCATACAAATGGTGCTGACGTCCGGCTTAATAAACTGCATGGTGTCATAGATAGACATCCCGGCAGTGATCACTCCACCAGGGGAGTTGATGTACAGGTAGATATCTTTTTCTGGGTTTTCTGCTTCCAGGAACAGCATCTGCGCCACGATCAGGTTAGCCATATGGTCTTCGACCTGGCCGGTCAGAAAAATGACGCGTTCCTTAAGTAGACGAGAATAGATATCAAAAGAGCGCTCACCACGTGAGGTCTGTTCAATGACCATCGGCACCAGCGCCATATGGGGTGCAAAGTTATCTCGTTCGCCGCTGTATGACATTTCCGTCTCCTGGATAAAATTTGAAAAAACCTGCTGTGCTGATTGTAACCTTATGGACGGATTATCAGCTAGTCCCTCTGTAATGGGTACGACATCGCCATAATTCAAGCATAACAATCTTTTGTTGTAACGCTAACACTGAAACGCTGTTTTCGCACTCTTCCCATGCAAAATCCGTGACAAAAAAAAACCCGCCACCAAAAGGTGACGGGCTTGCGTACGAAATTCGTGCTAAATAAGCGACGAATTACGCCTGCTGGTTCATCAGCTCGTTGAAGGAAGTGGCTTTTTCAGTCACTTTCGCTTTCGCCAGAACGGCTTCAACAGCCTGCTCTTCCAGAGCGACATTACGCATGTTGTCCATCAGCTCTTTATTTTTGCTGTAGAACTCAACAACTTCTTTCGGATCTTCGTAAGCAGAAGCCATCTCTTCGATCAGGCCTTTAACGCGATCTTCGTCAGCTTTCAGCTCGTTGGTACGAATCACTTCGCCCAGCAGCAGACCTACAACTACGCGACGCTTAGCCTGTTCTTCGAACAGTTCACGCGGCAGTTCCAGAGCTTGTTTTTCGTTGCCGCCAAAACGCTGTGCAGCCTGACGACGCAGAACGTCGATTTCGCTGTCGATCAGAGCAGCCGGAACGTCGATGTCGTTAGCTTTTACCAGACCTTCGATCGCCTGAGATTTAACGCGGTTACGCACAGCGCCTTTCAGCTCGCGTTCCATGTTTTTACGTACTTCAGCGCGCAGACCCGCTACGGAACCATCTTCAACGCCGAAACGTTTGATGAATTCTTCAGTCAGTTCCGGCAGTTCGCGCTCTTCAACTTTCTTCAGGTTGATAACGAACTTAGCGGCTTTACCTTTCAGGTTTTCAGCGTGGTACTCTTCCGGGAAGGTCACATCGATAGTGAACTCTTCGCCAGCTTTGTGGCCTTTAACGCCTTCTTCAAAGCCTGGGATCATACGACCCTGGCCCATCGCCAGTACGAAGTCAGACGCTTTGCCGCCTTCGAACTCTTCGCCGTCAACAGAGCCGGTGAAGTCGATGGTTACACGATCTTCTGCATCAGCAGCGCCGTCTTTGTCTTTCCAGGTAGCCTGCTGCTTACGCAGGGTGTCCAGCATCACGTCAACGTCAGCGTCGGTGACTTCAACAACCGGTTTTTCAACTTCGATTGCTTCCAGGCCAGTCAGCTCAACTTCCGGGTAAACTTCAAACTCTACCGCGTAAGTAAAATCTTCACCCAGTTTGTATTCGCCCGGAACGTAGTTCGGTGCGCCAGCCGGATTGATTTTTTCTTTGATGATCGCGTCAACGAAGTTGCGGCTCATCAGGTCGCCCAGAACGTCCTGGCGAACAGACGCGCCATAACGCTGAGCAACAACATTCATCGGTATTTTTCCTTTGCGGAAACCGTCAATACGCACTTTCTTCGCTACGTTGACCAGCTCGCTTTTCACAGCGGTCTCGATGCTGTCAGCAGCGATAGTAATCGTTACACGGCGGCCAAGGCCTTGAGTGGTTTCAACTGAAACTTGCATCTTGTTACCTCAAAAAATCACAGTGCTCGGTCAACTCTTCTCCGCAAGCACAGGTTGTTGGCTTCGCGGAACTGGGATGTTCTCATAAGCAATCACATTCCCTGTCGTCAGAATCATCCCGAAGACATTCCGAAAAATAAGACGCGCATTATAGCGGCATCACTTTTATGAGTCGAGAACGGTTATCGCGCGTTGCTGCGGCTTTTTTCACAATTCCCGGCTAATTTTTGTCTGAATACTGTACGACTGCCCCAGAATTCAGACAAAACAAAACGGCCCGCAGGCCGTTTTCACATAATCTGTAGCAACATACTGGAAAAGCGTCGGTTGTTGCAAATCCGTTTTTACGCGATGCTTCCCGCCCCACGACACGGAGGCGATGCAAAAATCGTATCCTGCAACGCTTCCCACTCCTTAATGGTGTAGGTATGCAGGGCAAGTGCATGAACGGTTGTGGAAAGCTCCACCGTTAAGGTGCTGTAAATCATCCGATGACGATTCAGAAAACGCTCACCTGTAAAGCGATCGCTAACCAGCACAACCTTAAAGTGGCTTTCAGAACCTGCCGGGACATTGTGACGATAGCTTTCATCCACAACTTCGAGGAACACGGGTTGGAACGCTGCCCTTAATTTTTCTTCTATTTGCTCACGAATCATCATGAAGTTTTTCCTCCGACAACGCTGAGATGTCACCCATCCCTTTAAATACTAGCCGCTTTTACCGCTTTCATTACACCTTAGCAACAAAAAATTAGCGTTTGTCTGATTTTCTCAGCCAAATGGATGAAGTTCACTAAATCCTCACTTCGATTTATTGCAAAAAGTCCGTTTATGGTCTCCACAAAGACATAAAACTGACAACACAATGAATTTACATGCGTTACCCACTTCCCCTCATCGTTGGCGATGTTATGATGGCGGGAATTTTCTCCAACCATACAATTTAGATTCGCTGAGAGCCCTGGCATGTTTAAAAAAATCCTCGTCCCGTTTGTCGCGCTGTTTATGTTAGCTGGATGCGCAACGCCGCCGACCACTATTGAAGTTTCCCCGAAAATTACCCTGCCACAGCAGGACCCGAGCCTGATGGGTGTGACCGTTAGCATCAATGGTGCCGACCAGCGTCAGGATCAGGCGCTGGCAAAAGTTACCCGTGACAACCAGCTTGTTACCCTGACCGCGTCCCGCGATCTGCGCTTCCTGCTGCAAGAAGTACTGGAAAAACAGATGACCGCACGCGGTTATATGATTGGGCCAAACGGTGCTGTTAACCTGCAAATCATTGTTAGCCAGCTGTATGCAGACGTGTCCCAGGGTAGCGTGCGCTATAACATCGCCACCAAGGCAGACATCGCCATCATTGCGACTGCTGCTAACGGCAACAAGATGACCAAAAACTACCGCGCAAGCTATTCTGTTGAAGGCGCACTGCAGGCCTCTAACAAAAATATCGCTGACGCCGTTAACAGCGTGCTGACCGATACCATCGCTGATATGTCTCAGGACACCAGCGTTCACGATTTCATCAAGCAGAACGCTCGTTAATTTCTGCCCATATGGCCCGGCGTTCGTCGGGCCTATAGAAGCCCATGTCCAGTCATTACTTACGTATTTTTCAGCAACCACGTTCAGCTATCCTGCTCATACTGGGATTCGCCTCCGGTTTACCGCTCGCACTGACCTCGGGTACGCTTCAGGCATGGATGACGGTCGAGAATATCGATCTTAAAACCATCGGTTTCTTTTCTCTGGTCGGCCAGGCCTACGTGTTTAAGTTCCTCTGGTCTCCGCTAATGGACCGCTACACGCCGCCGTTTTTAGGTCGACGCCGTGGTTGGTTGCTGGCAACTCAGGTGCTGTTACTGATTTCTATCGCCGCGATGGGCTTTCTGGAGCCTGGCACGCAGCTACGCTGGATGGCCGCGCTTGCGGTGGTGATCGCGTTTTGCTCGGCATCGCAGGATATCGTCTTTGACGCATGGAAAACCGACGTGCTACCCGCCGAAGAACGCGGCACCGGCGCGGCTATCAGCGTGCTGGGCTATCGTTTAGGGATGCTGGTTTCCGGTGGGCTGGCTCTGTGGATGGCCGACCGCTGGCTGGGCTGGCAAGGAATGTACTGGCTGATGGCGGCGCTGCTGATACCTTGCATCATTGCTACCCTGCTAGCGCCCGAACCGACTGATGCCATTCCGGTGCCCAAAACGCTGGAGCAAGCGGTTGTGGCCCCTCTGCGCGACTTCTTTGGTCGTAACAATGCCTGGCTAATTCTGCTGCTTATCGTTCTGTATAAGCTCGGGGATGCCTTTGCCATGAGCCTGACTACAACCTTTTTAATCCGCGGCGTCGGATTTGATGCGGGTGAAGTAGGCGTGGTGAATAAAACGCTCGGACTGCTGGCAACCATCGTTGGCGCGCTGTACGGCGGGATCCTGATGCAACGCCTTTCGCTGTTTCGCGCATTGCTGATTTTCGGCATCCTGCAGGGGGCGTCGAATGCGGGCTACTGGCTATTGTCCATCACTGACAAACACATGTTCAGTATGGCCGCCGCCGTCTTCTTTGAAAACCTGTGTGGTGGCATGGGTACGGCAGCGTTTGTCGCCTTATTAATGACGCTGTGCAATAAGTCCTTTTCAGCGACCCAGTTCGCTCTGCTCTCCGCGCTTTCAGCCGTTGGTCGCGTTTACGTTGGCCCGGTAGCAGGTTGGTTTGTTGAAGCGCACGGGTGGCCAACGTTTTATTTGTTCTCTGTGTTTGCCGCTATCCCCGGCCTCATACTGCTGCTGGTTTGTCGTCAGACTCTGGAACATAGCTGGCAAAATGAGAGCTTTATTCCGCGCACGGAATTTCGTGGCGCGTACAGTCTGGCATTAATGACGTTGGTTGTGGGCTGCTGTCTGCTGGTGGTTTGGCTGCTGCTGTTAACCATGAACGCGCTGGATTACACCCACTTCTCCTTCCTGCCGGAACTGCTGGAAATCTCGGTGGTGGTCGCGGTCTGCGGGGTCGTTTTTGGTGGATTGCTGGATTATCTGGCACTGCGCAAAACCCGCCTGGCGTAAAAATCCACATTAATATCGCCGTTGTAATCACCCTGCGTAATTATAACGGCTAAATAAACAACAATTACTAAAAATATTATTTGTTATTTTGTGCGCCAAAGAATTTGGAAATTATTGACGCCTTTTATATATACTATTTCCCTTACTCGATTCAGCCACTACAGATTTATTTTTTGTTCTTCAATTGTCTTTTTATTGATAATCAATTGTTAAACAATTGTTTTATTTTCGTATTGGTTATACCAATTGCCCTCAGCACGTCTCCCGCTTGCCCGCTTTCGTTATAACGTGATGTTGCAACAGGTTCTTAAAGTCAAAACGACATATATTGCAACATATGTGACATGCCCGGCAGAACCCAGTAACACAGATCCAAGGATGTTTACAGTAATGTAACCTTCCCGTAAAATGCCCTCACACTTTAAACGCCACCCGGTCCCGTGGAATTGAGGTCGTTAAATGAGACTCAGGAAATACAATAAAAGTTTGGGATGGTTGTCATTAATTGCAGGCACTGCATTACTCAGTGGCTGTAATTCTGCGCTGCTTGACCCTAAAGGACAGATTGGACTGGAACAACGTTCTCTGATACTGACGGCATTTGGCCTGATGTTGATTGTCGTTATTCCTGCCATCTTGATGGCTGTTGGTTTCGCCTGGAAGTATCGTGCAAGCAATAAAGATGCGAAGTACAGCCCGAACTGGTCACACTCCAATAAAGTGGAAGCTGTGGTCTGGACGGTGCCGATCTTAATCATCATTTTCCTTGCCGTACTGACCTGGAAAACCACTCACGCTCTTGAGCCAAGCAAACCGCTGGCGCATGACGAGAAGCCCATTACCATTGAAGTGGTTTCCATGGACTGGAAATGGTTCTTCATCTATCCGGAACAAGGTATCGCTACCGTGAATGAAATCGCCTTCCCGGCGAATACTCCGGTTGAGTTCAAAGTGACATCCAACTCCGTGATGAACTCCTTCTTTATCCCGCGTCTGGGTAGCCAGATTTATGCCATGGCCGGTATGCAGACTCGACTGCATCTGATCGCCAACGAAGTCGGTACTTATGATGGTATCTCCGCAAGCTATAGCGGACCAGGCTTCTCCGGTATGAAGTTCAAGGCTATCGCAACAAAGGACCGCGCCGAATTCGACCAATGGGTTGCTAAAGCTAAACAGTCCACGAACACCATGAGCGACATGGCTGCGTTCGAAAAAGTGGCTGTGCCAAGCGAATACAACCAGGTGGAATACTTCTCCAACGTGAAACCAGATTTGTTTAAAGACGTTATTAACAAATTTATGGCTCACGGTAAGAGCATGGACATGACCCAACCCGAAGGTGAGCACAGCGCACACGAAGGAATGGAAGGCATGGACATGAGCCACGCGGAATCCGCTCACTAAGGGGCCGAGGAAGAATACGATGTTCGGAAAATTGACGCTGGATGCAGTGCCGTTCCATGAACCAATTGTCATGGTTACGATCGCTGCCATTATCATCGGTGGTGCGGCCTTACTGGGCCTAATCACTTACTTCGGTAAGTGGACCTACCTGTGGAAAGAGTGGCTAACTTCGGTTGACCACAAACGCCTTGGCATCATGTATGTCATTGTCGCAATCGTCATGTTGATTCGTGGCTTTGCCGACGCCATCATGATGCGTAGTCAGCAAGCGCTGGCTTCTGCAGGTGAAGCGGGCTTCCTGCCACCTCACCACTACGATCAGATCTTCACGGCTCACGGCGTGATTATGATCTTCTTCGTGGCAATGCCATTTGTTATCGGTCTGATGAACCTGGTGGTTCCGCTGCAGATCGGCGCACGTGACGTTGCATTCCCGTTCCTGAACAACCTGAGCTTCTGGTTCACCGTTGTCGGCGTAATCCTGGTTAACCTGTCTCTGGGCGTGGGTGAATTCGCACAGACCGGTTGGCTGGCGTACCCGCCACTCTCGGGAATAGAGTACAGTCCAAGCGTCGGGGTCGATTATTGGATATGGGCAGTCCAGTTGTCCGGTATTGGTACAACCCTAACCGGGATCAACTTCTTTGTGACCATCATTAAGATGCGTGCGCCAGGAATGACCATGTTCAAGATGCCGGTATTTAGCTGGGCATCGCTGTGTGCGAACATCCTGATTATCGCGTCTTTCCCAATCCTGACGGTTACCGTCGCGTTGCTGACCCTGGATCGCTATTTAGGCACCCATTTCTTTACCAACGATATGGGCGGCAACATGATGATGTACATCAACCTGATTTGGGCCTGGGGCCATCCGGAAGTGTACATTCTGGTTCTGCCGGTCTTCGGTGTGTTCTCCGAAATCGCTGCAACCTTCTCACGTAAACGTCTGTTTGGTTACACCTCACTGGTGTGGGCAACCGTGTGTATCACCGTTCTGTCGTTCGTTGTTTGGCTGCACCACTTCTTCACCATGGGTGCAGGCGCTAACGTAAACGCCTTCTTCGGTATTACCACCATGATTATCGCCATCCCGACCGGGGTGAAGATCTTCAACTGGCTGTTCACCATGTACCAGGGTCGTATCGTATTCCACTCAGCGATGCTGTGGACGATTGGCTTTATCGTTACCTTCTCAGTCGGCGGCATGACCGGCGTACTGCTGGCGGTTCCGGGTGCGGACTTCGTGCTGCACAACAGTCTGTTCCTGATTGCGCACTTCCATAACGTTATCATCGGCGGCGTCGTATTTGGATGCTTCGCAGGTATGACCTACTGGTGGCCAAAAGCGTTTGGCTTCACGCTGAACGAAACCTGGGGTAAACGCGCATTCTGGTTCTGGATCATCGGCTTCTTCGTGGCGTTTATGCCGCTGTATGTGCTGGGCTTTATGGGGATGACCCGTCGCCTCAGCCAGCAGATTGACCCGCAGTTCCATCCGATGCTGGTCGTTGCCGCCTGCGGTGCCGCGCTGATTGCATTGGGTATCCTGTGCCAGCTGATTCAGATCTTCGTTTCTATTCGCGACCGCGAGCAGAACCGCGACCTGACCGGTGACCCATGGGGTGGTCGTACGCTGGAGTGGGCAACCTCTTCCCCGCCTCCGTTCTACAACTTTGCCGTTGTGCCGCACGTTCACGAGCGTGATGCCTTCTGGGAAATGAAAGAAAAAGGTGAAGCGTACAAGCAGCCTGCGCACTATGAAGAAATTCATATGCCGAAAAACAGCGGTGCCGGTATCGTCATTACCGCTTTCGCAACACTGTTTGGTTTCGCCATGATCTGGCATATCTGGTGGCTGGCGATTGCAAGCTTCGCAGGCATGATTATCAGCTGGATTGTGAAAAGCTTTGATGAAGACGTGGATTACTACGTGCCGGTCCCGGAAGTCGAAAAACTGGAAAACCAGCATTTCGATGAGATTACTAAGGCAGGGCTGAAAAATGGCAACTGATACTTTAACGCACGCGACTGCCCACGCGCACGAACACGGGCACCACGATGCAGGCCAGACCAAGATCTTCGGATTCTGGGTCTACCTGATGAGCGACTGCATTCTGTTCTCTATTCTGTTTGCAACCTATGCCGTTCTGGTGAACGGCACCGCTGGTGGCCCAACGGGTAAGGACATTTTTGAACTGCCGTTCGTTCTGGTTGAAACATTCCTGCTGTTATTCAGCTCTATTACTTACGGCATGGCGGCGATCGCCATGTACAAGAACAACAAGAGCCAGGTTATCTCCTGGCTGGCGTTGACCTTCTTGTTCGGTGCCGGATTCATCGGGATGGAACTCTATGAATTCCATCACCTGATTGTTAACGGTATGGGTCCGGATCGCAGCGGCTTCCTGTCTGCGTTCTTCGCGCTGGTCGGCACGCACGGTCTGCACGTCACCTCCGGTCTTATCTGGATGGCGGTGCTGATGGTGCAAGTTGCTCGTCGCGGCCTGACCAGTACTAACCGTACCCGCATCATGTGCCTGAGCCTGTTCTGGCACTTCCTGGATGTGGTGTGGATCTGTGTGTTCACTGTTGTTTATCTGATGGGGGCGATGTAATGAGTCATTCTAACGAGAGCGGCGGCGCATCCCATGGCAGCGTAAAAACCTACATGACAGGTTTTATCCTGTCGATAATCCTGACGGTTATTCCGTTCTGGATGGTCATGACAGGTTCTGCCTCTCCTGCCGTCATTCTGGGAACTATTCTGGCAATGGCAGTGGTACAGATTCTGGTGCACCTGGTGTGCTTCCTGCACATGAATAGCAAATCTGATGAAGGTTGGAACATGACAGCCTTTGTCTTTACTGTGCTAATCATCGCCATCCTGGTTGTGGGCTCCATCTGGATTATGTGGAACCTTAACTACAACATGATGATGCACTAAGAGCGGCGATTATGATGTTTAAGCAATACCTGCAAGTAACAAAACCAGGCATCATCTTTGGCAACCTGATCTCGGTGATTGGGGGATTCCTGCTGGCCTCGAAAGGCAGCATTGATTATCCCCTGTTTATCTACACGTTGGTTGGGGTGTCACTGGTTGTGGCGTCGGGTTGTGTATTTAACAACTACATCGACAGGGATATCGACAGGAAGATGGAGAGGACCAAAAACCGCGTGCTGGTTAAAGGTCTGATTTCCCCTGCGGTCTCGCTGGTATACGCCACCCTGCTGGGTATTGCTGGCTTTATGCTGCTGTGGTTTGGCGCGAACCCTCTGGCCTGCTGGTTGGGGGTAATGGGCTTCGTGGTCTATGTGGGCGTCTATAGCCTGTACATGAAGCGCCATTCCGTTTATGGCACGCTGATTGGCTCACTCTCCGGCGCTGCGCCGCCGGTGATTGGCTACTGCGCCGTAACCGGTGAGTTCGATAGCGGTGCGCTGATTCTGCTGGCTATTTTCAGTCTGTGGCAGATGCCGCACTCTTACGCGATTGCGATTTTCCGCTTTAAGGATTATCAGGCAGCCAACATCCCGGTACTGCCGGTGGTGAAAGGTATTTCGGTCGCGAAGAACCATATCACGCTGTACATCGTGGCGTTTGCTATCGCCACGCTGATGCTCACCCTGGGCGGCTATGCTGGTTATAAATACCTGATTGTTGCTGCGGCGGTGAGTGTCTGGTGGTTGGGCATGGCGCTGCGCGGTTATAAAGTGGAAGATGACAGGGTCTGGGCGCGCAAGCTGTTCGGTTTCTCCATCATCGCCATTACCGCGCTTTCCGTGATGATGTCCGTTGACTTTATGGTGCCAAACTCGCAGAACCTGCTGACTTACGTCTGGTAAAGATCTGCTGATACGAAAAGGGTGCCTCCGGCACCCTTTTTTATTGGCAGGGATGTTATTCAGTCATAAAGCCATTTCCCCGCCTTTGCTGACTCTATAATCATCTCTACTGTCAAAGGCTTTAATTCAATTTCAGGAGGATCTTTTTTCCAGAAAGGGTATTCTTGTTCAATATAATTCCTTCCATCAAAGTTCGAATATTCAATATCAAAATGCTCAAATAAATCAGCTAAAAAATCATATGCATCTTCCGGAATAAACTGAAAATCATCCTCCAGGGTCCATTCTTTCGTGACCTGCTTAAGACCAGGTCTAAACCAACGTTCCCTGATTGGGTAATTCTTCATGATGTACTCAATAACTTCAGCTTCATAATTTCTCATCAGAACGATGTCCACTGTATGCGATCTTTGGGTCGTGCGATGAGGTTGTATTTATCGCGGGTATGTTTTGCCACCGCGAACAAAAGCACGATTAACTGAGCATGCCCGACAAAAGGAACCCAACGGCCTATGTAAGTTGCTATTTGGTTTGTTGGAACCATCTTCAATTTGGAAAACTTTCCCATAGGAGCGTGTAGTCTTAAACCAAACGGGAACCGAGCCCCTTTCAGAAGTTTTCTACATAGAATTGATGCAATACTAGTGCCTGGAGTGTTCGTGGCTGCTGATAGTTTTCCTTTGACAGGAATAAATGGTTGACCGATCAAAACCAGCATAACAGCGTCCGTGGTGATACCTAATGAATCTGCCAACTGCTCAATGAATATCAAATCAAACAGTTCACCCGACGTTACGTTAGCATGACCATGATACCAATAGGTTCCATTCGCCTCTTCAGTTGTGTCCATTCAATCCCCCATTATGCCGTCTGCCGGTCATTCCATGCGTCGGTATAGATAATGTTCCCGTCGCAATGCTTCCAGGTGATTTTTTCGTAGCGTAATTCTATGGTTTCAAGATGGTTATTATTCATGTCCTCTGGACCAGCCATCGAGGGAGAAACGGAGACAATCCGCACCCCTTCCAGAAACATATTGAAGTATTCAACTTCCTGACCGGCATCATTGATTTTGTACCAACGAATCTCTGCAGACTTAAGATTCTGACCAGAAGCGACAGCTTTGTATAAATACGGGCTGGAGTAGTCAAACTCTTTGACGATCATCATCGGTGAATGTTGGCGTGTGCCTGTTGGCTTGCCTGTACCGTTATCAGTGGGAATAGACAAATTGTGATGAAAGCCTTTAAATTCAATACTGTATTCTCTTCCCTTTACATCACACCCGCCCTTAATCAGCGCACCACCATCGTCATAAATCCACATATTGCCCGGAATCGCCATTTTCCTTTTCCCTCTTTCCATTAGAAATAACCACCAAAAGACTACACCTGTAATTATCGCAAGTAAATTAGTTGCAGTTGTAATTATTTCAATTTTCCCACTACACAATTCCACATATCGTAGAGGTTTACCGCACTCCTTCCCCGCTTTACACTAGGCGCGAAATTAATACAGAGGTGGGAATGAACGATTACAAAATGACGCCCGGTGAGTTGCGCGCCACCTGGGGTTTAGGGACCGTATTCTCGTTGCGCATGCTTGGCATGTTTATGGTTCTGCCGGTTCTGACCACGTACGGTATGGCGCTACAGGGGGCCAGTGAAGCGCTGATTGGCCTTGCCATTGGCATTTATGGTCTGGCGCAAGCCGTTTTCCAGATCCCCTTTGGTCTGCTTTCAGACCGCATCGGTCGTAAGCCGCTTATCGTCGGCGGGCTGGCGGTGTTCGTTCTCGGCAGCGTGATTGCCGCCCTCTCCGATTCAATCTGGGGCATTATTCTCGGTCGCGCTTTGCAAGGCTCTGGCGCGATTGCCGCCGCCGTGATGGCGCTGCTTTCCGACTTAACCCGTGAGCAAAACCGTACCAAAGCGATGGCGTTTATCGGCGTCAGCTTTGGTATCACCTTCGCCATTGCGATGGTGCTAGGACCGATCGTTACCCATGCGCTGGGGCTACACGCGCTGTTCTGGATGATTGCAGCTCTTGCAACCACCGGCATCGTGCTGACTATTTGGGTCGTTCCCAATAGCACCAGCCACGTGCTGAACCGCGAATCTGGCATGGTAAAAGGCAGCTTCAGCAAAGTGCTGGCGGAGCCCAAACTGCTCAAGCTCAACTTTGGCATCATGTGTCTGCACATTTTGTTGATGTCCACTTTCGTCGCCTTACCGGGCCAACTGGCGAAAGCCGGTTTCCCCGCCGCAGAGCACTGGAAAATTTATCTGGTGACGATGCTGCTGTCCTTTGTTTCCGTGGTGCCGTTCATCATCTACGCAGAAGTGAAGCGGCGGATGAAGCGCGTATTCCTCGCCTGCGTGTTACTGATCCTTATCGCAGAGATTGTATTGTGGAGCGCTAACGTGCGTTTTTGGGGGCTGATTGCAGGCGTTCAGATATTCTTCCTCGCCTTCAACCTGATGGAGGCCCTCCTCCCCTCGCTTATCAGCAAAGAGTCTCCGGCTGGCTATAAAGGCACGGCGATGGGCGTTTACTCCACCAGCCAGTTTCTTGGCGTGGCGATTGGCGGTTCGCTCGGCGGTTGGGTGGTCGAAATGTTTGATGGTCAGGCGGTATTCCTGGCCGGCGCGCTTCTGGCGGCAGTTTGGTTGTTGGTGGCAAGCACAATGAAAGAGCCGCCGTATGTCAGTAGCCTGCGAGTGGAAATCCCACCTGAGATTGCCGCAGATGACACCCTTAAGCAGCGTCTGCTGGCTAAAGAAGGGATAAGCGAAGTGTTAATTGTAGCGAAAGAGCATTCGGCTTACGTGAAAATCGACAGCAAAGTGACGAATCGATTTGAGGTTGAGCAGGCCATCAGCCAGGCGTGAAGAGTGCCAGATGGCGACTATCGTTTGATCCAGCCTACAAATAGCGTGTGCAACCTGTAGGCCGGATAAGCGTAGCGCCATCAGGCATTACGACTTAATCGCGGAAGTTCTTAAACTGGAACGGCTGGCCGAGATCGCCGCCGCGAACCAGCGCCATAACGGATTGCAGATCGTCACGCGCCTTGCCGGTCACGCGGATTTCTTCGCCCTGAATCTGCGCCTGCACCTTCAGTTTGCTGTCTTTGATCAGCTTAACGATTTTCTTTTGCACCGCGCTTTCAATGCCCTGTTTCAGCTTAGCTTCAACAAACCAGGTTTTACCGCTGTGCACGAAGGTTTCTGGTACGTCCAACGAAGTGCCTTCAATACCACGTTTCAGCAGCTTGGCACGTAAAATATCCAGCAACTGATTGACCTGGAAATCAGACTCGCTTAGCACCTTAATCGTCTTATTCGACTCGTTCAGCTCAAAAGTCGCTTCAACGCCACGAAAATCAAAGCGTGACTCCACTTCGCGGCTGGCGTTATCTACCGCGTTACGGGCTTCCTGAAGATCAACTTCAGAAACAATATCGAAAGATGGCATCTTTTCCTCTCCCTTCATTTTTGATGCGAAGCATAATACCTGCAAAGTTACACAACAGACAGCGCTATACTAGGCTGTATCCTTTAATTGTACGTGGTACTGATACCTGCGAACAATAATGGGGTACGGCCGATATGGATTAACACCTGGTGATGTTGCAGGTGAGGAGGAAGAATGAAAATTACCGTACTGGGATGTGGAGCGTTAGGACAGCTTTGGCTAACCACGCTGTGCAAACATGGACATGAGGTTCAGGGGTGGCTACGCGTACCGCAACCCTATTGCAGCGTTAACCTGATCGACACGGATGGGTCAGTATTCAATGAATCCCTGACGGCAAACGACCCCGATTTTTTGGCGAAAAGCGACCTGTTGCTTGTCACTCTGAAAGCCTGGCAGGTTTCTGATGCGGTCAAAGGCCTGGCCTCCATTCTGCCTGACACCACTCCCATTCTGCTGATTCACAACGGTATGGGGACGATTGAAGAGTTGCATAACATTAAGCAACCTCTGCTGATGGGCACCACAACCCACGCGGCACGCCGTGACGGCAACGTGATCATTCATGTCGCTCAGGGAACAACAAGGATTGGTCCGGCGCGTGAACAAGACGGTGATTTCAGTTATCTGGCTGAAGTCCTGCAAGAGGTGCTACCGGACGTCGCCTGGCACAACAATATTCGCGCTGAGTTGTGGCGCAAGCTGGCCGTCAACTGCGTCATTAACCCGCTGACCGCATTATGGGATTGCTCGAATGGAGAGTTACGCCATCATCCTGAAAAAATAGCGCTCATCTGCGAGGAGGTGGCGGCGGTCATTGAACGCGAAGGCCACCACACATCTGTGGATGATTTACGCTATTATGTTGAGCAAGTGATTGACAGTACGGCGGAAAATATCTCATCAATGCTGCAAGACATACACGCCCTGCGCCATACTGAGATCGACTACATTACCGGTTATTTGTTAAAACGCGCCCGCGCGCACGGCATCGCCGTCCCGGAAAATGCCCGCCTGTTTGAAATGGTTAAGAGAAAGGAAAGTGAGTATGAGCGCTCAAGCACTGGTATGTCTCGCCCCTGGTAGTGAAGAGACCGAAGCGGTCACCACTATCGATCTGCTGGTTCGCGGCGGAATTAAGGTCACGACTGCAAGCGTTGCCAGCGATGGCAGCCTGACGATCGTGTGCTCACGCGGCGTAAAACTACTGGCGGATGCACCATTAGTGGAAGTTGCTGACGGGGATTTCGACATTATCGTGCTGCCCGGCGGTATTAAAGGCGCCGAGTGTTTTCGCGACAGCCCTCTGCTTGTCGAAACCGTGAAACAGTTTCATCGCTCCGGGCGCATTGTCGCGGCAATTTGCGCCGCTGCCGCCACAGTCCTCGTCCCACACGATATTTTCCCCATCGGTAACATGACCGGTTTTCCGGCGCTGAAAGACAATATTCCCACTGACCAGTGGCAGGATAAGCGCGTCGTATGGGATCCGCGCGTCAATCTGTTAACCAGCCAGGGACCGGGAACCTCAATCGATTTCGGTTTAAAAATCATTGATCTCCTGGTGAGTCGCGAAAAGGCTTACGAAGTGGCATCACAACTGGTGATGGCTGCAGGAATTTATAACTACTACGAGTAATCTTCAGGCCACTCGCATTCAAGGAATTATGATGAAAGGATATCTGAGCGGAGTGGCTTTACTGCTCCTTCCCGGCTACGCCAGTGCGACTCAACTTGAAATTGAGAGCCTTGAGTATCGCTATCCCGCAAGCACTGAGATGCAATATCGCGTGCCGTGGTTTACCTCAACGGATAACCCACAGGTTGCAAAACGCATTAACGATTATATTTTCACAAGCTTTATCAATCAGCTACCGGGAAATAATCCACAAGCGACCGTGAATCAGTTTGCGAAATCAGAGATGAATCCCACCGCAAACCTTGACTACACGGTTGAGTATCGCGACGCCAAAGTGTTGACTCTCAACATGTTTGTCGAAGGCTGCGGGGCGTATTGCGAGTCGTACAATGTACCAATCAGCTTCGATTTAGCCAACGGCGCGACAATTACCCTTAACGACCTCTTTTCCCGCTCCACGATGACCGAATTAAACACCCGCATCAGAAAAGATATCCGCAGCCAAATTGATACCTTTGTTGACGCACAGAAATCACAAAAGCCGGAGCAAATAAAAGAAGACGGTGGAGATTCTGGCTTTGCCGAATTCTACGCATCGTGTGCAACCTACACCGACGGTCTGTACTACATCGACAAATTCTCCCTGCAAAAAGACCATCTGGCTTTCCTGAACGGACGTTGTAGCAACCACGCCAATCGCGCGGGTGACGAACTGGGCGATTTCACCACGAAAATCCCGACCGTTGAACTGCATAATCAGCTCACGCCTTACGGCCAGTATCTGACTGCCACAAAGAGATCTACACCGGTTTCGCCAGCGCCCGGCATTGACGGCAAGGTCATGTACGGCACGTTGGGAAAAAGCATGCGTATTGTGTTGAAGGTCGACTGCAAATACGGTGATTTTTTTGAAGGGGCTTACTTTTACCAAAAATTTGGCGCACCGATTGAATTAAACGGTAAATGCGACACAGCCGACAATCAACATTATGTACTTAAGACCTCTGCCGCTGAACAATCGGAAGAGAAGATAACGCTGGAGTTAAAAGACGGCGTCTATCAGGGTGTCTGGGAGTCGAACGGGAAAAAGCTCCCCATCCGTTTTGAATAATATTGTTATATTGCCGGATGGCAGCGTAAACAATTTATCAGGCCTACAAAACATACCGCTTGCAGGCCTGATAAGCGCAGCACCCTCAGGCAAAAGTCACTACGGGCGATATACCTTCACGTTTTCAAAGCCCTGCTCGCGCAGATACAGCGCCTGCAGACGGCTCATCACTCCGCGTTCACACCACAGCAGCCAGGTTTTACTCTGGTCCAGATCGCCGAATTTGGTGCTCAATTTGTAGAACGGCAGAGAAACGACGTCCACACCGTCAACCTTCAGCGGTTTGTCATCCTGTTCATCCACAGAGCGGATATCCAGAATCACATCGTTCGGGCCGAAGCCGCTCACGGTTTCCACTTCCACCACGGTCTGCTGCGTCTGCTGGGCGATATCACGAATATCGATATTGTTCGCTTCTTCAACCACTTTATCGAGGATAGAGAAATCGAAGTTTTCTTCTTCGGCCTCAATCTTCGCTTTAATCGCTTTCACCGTCGGGCTTTTTGAAATCACACCGCAGTATTCCGGCATGGTACGGGCAAAGTCCTCAGTACCAATTTCACGCGCCAGATTAATGATGTGCTCCTTATCATGGGAGATAAGCGGGCGCAGGATCAGGGTGTCAGAAACGTTATCGATCAGGCGCAGGTTGGTCAGCGTCTGGCTGGACACCTGGCCCAGCGCTTCACCGGTTACCAGCGCCTGTACGCCGTAGCGCTCAGCGACTTTCGACGCTGCACGTACCATCATACGTTTAAGGACCACGCCCATCTGACCGTCGTCGACTTTCTCCAGGATCTCGCCAACCACCGGCTCAAAGTTGATCGCGACAAAACGCACGCGATGCGAGCTACCAAAGCGGTTCCACAGATAATGCGCCACCTGGCGAACGCCGATTTCATGCGCTGCGCCGCCGAGATTAAAGAAGCAGTAGTGCACGCGGCAGCCGCGACGCATCAGCATATAGCTGGACACGCCGGAGTCGAAACCACCGGAAATCAGCGACAGTACATCTTCCTGCGTCCCGATCGGGAAACCGCCAATACCTTCATAGCGGCCTTTAACCAGCAGCAGACGGTCGTTTTCGATTTCAAGATTAACCGTCACGTCCGGCTTCGTCAGCTTCACGCGCGCGGATTCAATATGCTGGTTCAGTCCACCGCCAACATAGCGTTCCACCTCAATAGAGCTAAACTCATGCTTACCGCGACGCTTAACGCGTACGCAGAAGGTTTTGCCTTCCAGTTGATCGCGATACTGCACCAGCGCTTTCTCGAAAATATCGTGCATATCGGTAAACGGCACGTCTTCAACTTCGAGAATATGGTGGATCCCCGGAATACGGGTCAGCGCGTCACGAATATCCAGGCGCTGGCTTTCATCTTTAGCGCGAACCTCAACGTGGTCCCAGTGGCGGACAACGGCAAGGTCTTCATCATAGTGCTTTAAAACGTTACGAATGTTCCCTGTCAGAATTTTTATAAAGCGCAAACGCACAGATTGGCTTTTGATGGTGATTTCTGGGAACAATTTAATGATAAACTTCATGGCGGCAATGGTTCTTTGGCAAGTCTGAATGACTTGTAATGGAAAAAAATACAGCAGCCCATACCCTGCGGCTGCATCCAGGCGCGCAAGTATACCACCATCATGGTCATCCTGTGCACATCGCCTTACCATTGTGCGTTATTTGCTTATCAGTGCGAGTCCGTTACCATAGCCTTGTGCTGCCAATACAGAGAGTCAGACATTCATTATGCCGAAGAAAAATGAAGCGCCAGCCAGTTTTGAAACAGCGCTGAGCGACCTGGAACAGATTGTTACCCGTCTGGAAAGCGGCGACCTGCCGCTGGAAGAAGCGCTGAACGAATTTGAACGTGGCGTACAGTTAGCACGTCAGGGACAGGTCAAGTTGCAACAGGCTGAACAGCGCGTACAAATCCTGCTGTCAGATACTGAAGACGCCGCCCTTACGCCTTTCACACCGGATAATGAGTAAATGGATTTTACGCAGCAGCTACAGGCTTGCGTTGAGCAGGCCAACCAGGCACTGAGCCGTTTCATCGCGCCATTGCCCTTTCAGAACACTCCCGTGGTCGAAACCATGCAATATGGCGCATTATTAGGCGGTAAACGTCTGCGCCCGTTTCTGGTGTATGCGACCGGTCAGATGTTTGACGTCAGCCTGAGTACGCTTGATGCTCCCGCTGCCGCCGTCGAGTGTATCCATGCCTATTCGCTGATGCACGATGACTTACCCGCGATGGACGACGATGACCTGCGCCGCGGTCTGCCGACCTGCCACGTAAAATTTGGCGAGGCTAATGCGATCCTGGCTGGAGATGCGCTACAGACGCTGGCGTTCTCCATTATCAGCGACGCCCCGATGCCGGAAGTTTCTGACCGTGACCGCATCGCGATGATCTCTGAACTGGCCCAGGCCAGCGGTATCGCCGGTATGTGCGGCGGTCAGGCGTTGGATCTGGACGCTGAAGGCCATCAGGTAGAATTGGATGCGCTGGAGCGTATTCACCGCCATAAAACCGGGGCATTGATTCGCGCCGCCGTGCGTCTGGGTGCGTTAAGCGCTGGCGATAAAGGTCGAGAATGCCTGGCAATACTCGACAAGTACGCAGAAAGCATCGGTCTGGCCTTCCAGGTTCAGGATGACATCCTGGATGTGGTAGGCGATACTACAACATTGGGTAAACGTCAGGGTGCTGACCAGCAGCTTGGCAAAAGTACCTATCCTGCACTTCTGGGTCTTGAGCAAGCCCAGAATAAAGCCCGGGATTTAATTGAGGATGCCCGCCAGTCGCTAAGTTTGCTGGCCGCACAGTCACTCGATACCTCGGCACTGGAAGCGCTAGCGGACTACATAATCCAGCGTGATAAATAAACCAACATATCCCATGAGCTTGCGATGAGTTTTGATATAGCCAAATACCCGACCCTGGCGCTGGTCGACTCCACTCAGGAGTTACGCCTGCTGCCAAAAGAGAGCCTGCCAAAGCTTTGCGACGAACTGCGCCGCTATTTGCTCGACAGCGTAAGCCGTTCCAGCGGGCACTTCGCCTCTGGTCTGGGCACGGTGGAACTCACCGTAGCGCTGCACTACGTCTACAACACCCCGTTTGACCAGTTAATCTGGGATGTGGGACATCAGGCTTACCCGCACAAAATTCTGACCGGCCGCCGCGATAAAATCGGCACCATTCGGCAGAAAGGCGGTTTGCATCCATTCCCATGGCGCGGTGAGAGCGAATATGACGTACTGAGCGTTGGGCACTCCTCAACCTCCATCAGCGCAGGTATCGGTATTGCGGTTGCCGCCGAGAAAGAAGGCAAGGAACGCCGTACCGTTTGTGTGATTGGGGACGGTGCAATCACCGCAGGCATGGCATTTGAAGCGATGAACCACGCGGGTGATATTAAGCCCGACATGCTGGTTATCCTCAACGACAACGAAATGTCGATTTCAGAGAACGTCGGCGCGCTGAACAATCACCTGGCGCAACTGCTCTCAGGCAAACTCTACTCCTCGCTGCGCGAAGGCGGGAAGAAAGTGTTCTCCGGTGTACCACCGATTAAGGAACTGCTCAAACGTACCGAAGAGCACATCAAAGGCATGGTTGTACCGGGTACGCTGTTTGAAGAGCTGGGCTTTAACTATATTGGTCCGGTGGACGGTCACGACGTGCTGGGGCTTATCACCACGCTTAAGAACATGCGCGATCTCAAAGGACCACAGTTCCTGCACATCATGACCAAAAAAGGTCGTGGCTACGAGCCGGCGGAAAAAGATCCGATTACGTTCCACGCGGTACCAAAATTCGATCCATCCAGCGGATGTCTGCCGAAAAGCAGCGGCGGCCTGCCGAGCTATTCAAAAATCTTCGGTGACTGGCTGTGTGAGACCGCGGCGAAAGACAATAAGCTGATGGCGATCACCCCGGCGATGCGCGAAGGCTCCGGTATGGTGGAGTTCTCACGTAAGTTCCCGGACCGCTACTTTGATGTGGCGATTGCCGAGCAGCACGCGGTGACGTTTGCAGCCGGTCTGGCGATTGGCGGTTATAAGCCGGTCGTGGCTATTTACTCCACCTTCCTGCAACGCGCTTACGATCAGGTACTGCATGATGTCGCCATCCAGAAACTGCCGGTCCTGTTCGCCGTCGACCGGGCAGGTATCGTTGGCGCTGATGGACAAACCCACCAAGGGGCGTTCGACCTCTCTTTCCTGCGCTGCATCCCGGAAATGGTCATTATGACCCCAAGCGATGAGAACGAATGTCGCCAGATGCTGTTCACCGGCTATCACTACAACGACGGTCCAACGGTCGTACGTTATCCGCGCGGTAACGCGGTGGGCGTTGAGCTGGCGCCGCTGGAACATCTGCCAATCGGCAAAGGCATCGTGAAGCGTCACGGGGAGAAAGTAGCGATTCTCAACTTCGGCACCCTAATGCCGGAAGCCGCTCAGGTCGCAGAGTCACTGAACGCCACGCTGGTTGATATGCGCTTTGTGAAACCGTTGGATGAAACGTTGATCCTCGAAATGGCAGCCCAACACGAGGTGCTGGTCACCCTCGAAGAGAATGCCATTATGGGCGGCGCTGGTAGCAGCGTAAACGAAGTGCTAATGGCCCATCGCAAGCCTGTTCCGGTGCTGAACATTGGCCTGCCTGACTTCTTCATCCCGCAGGGGACTCAGGACGAGGCTCGCGCCGAACTGGGACTTAATGCCGCCGGAATTGAGGCCAAAATCAAGGCCTGGCTGGCATAATCCCCTCCCCGCTCCTGCTATGCTTAACTCATCACGAGCATAGCAGGAGTGGATTAATGAAATACAACACCTTAGGAAAAACCGACCTACGGGTCTCCCGCCTTTGCCTGGGTTGCATGACGTTTGGCGAGCCCAATCGCGGCAATCACGCCTGGACGCTACCTGAAGAAAGCAGCCGCCCGATAATCAAACACGCTCTTGAAGGCGGCATTAACTTTTTTGATACCGCCAACAGCTACTCCGCTGGCAGCAGCGAAGAGATTGTCGGCCGCGCGCTGCGTGATTTCGCCCGCCGCGAAGATGTCGTGGTCGCCACCAAGGTTTTTCACCAGGTTGATGATTTAGCGGAAGGATTATCCCGCGCACAAATCTTACGCTCAATCGACGATAGCCTCAGACGCCTGGGTATGGACTATGTGGACATCCTGCAAATTCACCGCTGGGATTACAATACGCCTATCGAAGAAACGCTGGAAGCCCTTAACGACGTAGTGAAAGCCGGTAAAGCTCGCTATATTGGCGCCTCATCCATGCACGCGTCTCAGTTTGCTCAGGCGCTGGCCTTACAGAAACAACACGGCTGGGCGCAGTTCGTTAGCATGCAGGATCACTACAACCTGATCTACCGTGAGGAAGAACGCGAAATGCTGCCGCTTTGCTATCAGGAAGGCGTCGCGGTGATCCCATGGAGTCCGCTGGCGCGTGGTCGCCTGACGCGCCCCTGGGGAGAAACGACCGCACGTCTGGTTTCTGATGAAGTCGGTAAAAATTTATACAGTGACAGCGATGAAAACGACGCGCAAATTGCCGCGCGGCTGACCGGTGTCAGTGAGGAATTAGGCGTAACGCGTGCGCAGGTTGCGCTGGCCTGGCTGCTAAGCAAACCGGGTGTGGCAGCGCCGATTATCGGCACTTCGCGCGAGGAACAGTTGGATGAGTTACTTAATGCGGTGGATTTGACGCTGAAGCCAGAGCAGATTGCCGAGCTGGAAACGCCGTACAAACAGCATCCGGTGGTCGGATTTAAATAATCTGGCATTGCCCGATGGCGCTACGCTTATCGGGCCTACGAAACCGCCATCGTGTTTCCAGGCCAGATAAGGCGTTTACGCTGCCATCCGGCAAACCTATTTAAATGATACCTACCGGCCAGTGATGGCCGATAAAATACAAAATTCCGGCGGAGAGTATTCCGGCCACAATATCATCAATCATGATCCCCGTACCGCCATGCACGTTGCGATCGAACCAACGGATCGGCCACGGCTTCCACATATCCAGAATACGGAAAATCACAAATCCGGCGGCGACCCACTGCCAGTCGTGGGTCGGCAGCGCCATCAGGGTTATCCACATCCCGACAAACTCGTCCCAGACAATACTACCGTGATCGTGCACGCCCATATCTTTCGCCGTTTGATGGCACAGATAAACGCCGATACAGATAGACAACATGACCACCAGTGAATACAGCTGCCACGGCAGAAACGTCATTAAATACCAAAAAGGGATCGCCGCCAGCGATCCCATCGTGCCTGGAACAATTGGGCTCAGCCCGCTGCCAAAACCGGTGGCCAACAGGTGCCACGGATTGCGCATACTCAGGCGGCTTTTGGCGACATCTTTTTTAAGGCGCGGCAAAATGGTCATATCCTTTCCAGTCGAACGTGACGGGTTTTCCGTCGCGCGTAAAGTGAATGCCTTCCACGTCCGCGCTCATCTGCCCAATGCAGGTAAACGATGCGCCGAGATTTCCCAGCGCCACGTCCAGTGCGCCACGGTTAATTTCCGGTACGGTAAAGCATAACTCATAATCTTCACCACCCGAGAGCGCCCAGCGCAGGGCTTGTTCCGGCTCAACGTGTTGGGCAAATGCCGTAGAGTATGGCAACGCATCGACGTTAACCCGCGCCCCACAGCCGCAGGCATTGACGATATGCCCCAGATCGGAAATCAGGCCGTCGGAAATATCGATAGCCGCACTGGCCAGATCGCGCAGGGCTTGTCCCTGCAAAATACGCGGCGTTGGACGCAGATGACGTTTAAGCAGATAGTCTGCGTCTTTTGCATCTGCCACCTGCAAGCGATCCTGCAAAATCGCCAGCCCGGCCGCGCTGTCGCCCGGCGTACCGGTCACATAAATCCAGTCCCCTGGTTTCGCACCGGAGCGTTTTAAGGCCCGTCCAACAGGGACGTAGCCGTGGATACCCAGCGTCATCGACAGTGGCCCACGCGTGGTGTCACCACCTATCAGCTGCATATCATAGTAATTGAGGAGTTCAAACAGGCCATCGCTGAAGGCTTCAAGCCAGGCTTCGTCGACGTCAGGCAGCGTGAGCGCCAGCGTCAGCCACGCAGGATCGGCTCCCATCGCCGCCAGATCGCTCAAATTCACCGCCAGCGCTTTCCAGGCGAGATCGGTGGGATCAATGTCGGGGAGGAAGTGGTTACCTGCCACCAGCGTATCGGTGCTGATCGCCAGCGTCTGTTTTTCAGGGATGTTCAGAAGTGCGCAATCGTCACCAATACCGGTTTCGACATCAAGACGAGACGTTCTTACGCGGTCAAAATAACGGGCAATCAGGGAAAATTCGCCGCATGCCATACGTTATGCCTCAGCAGAAAAAAAAGAAAAAGCCGGGGGCAGCGGAAACAAGTTCCACCATCCAGCCGGCCTCGGGATTACTTTTTGTTGGGGCGAATCACAGGTGCTGCTTTATCCAGTACGCCGTTCACGAATTTATGGCTGTCTTCAGCGCCGAAGGTTTTCGCCAGTTCAATCGCTTCGTTGATGGCCACTTTGTACGGCACATCACTACGTTTAGACAGTTCAAACAGCGCAATACGCAGCACGGCTTTTTCTACCTGACCCAGCTCTTCCAACAGACGAGACAGATAAGGCTTCATTAATCCATCCAGGTACGCGCTGTTAGTCGCCACCCCGGACAGCAGTTCACGGAAATACAGAACGTCGACATCTTTTACGTCCTGTTCCGCCAGGAACTGGTATTCAACATCAGCGATGTCGTTCTGGGACAACTGCCAGGAGTAGAGCGCCTGGACGGCACACTCACGGGCGCGGCGACGAGCAGCAGGTTTCACGGATTTCCCCTTACAAAAATCAGGCCTTGATGGCTTTCAATACATTAATCATTTCAAGTGCAGTCAGTGCAGCTTCTGCGCCTTTGTTGCCGGCTTTAGTGCCAGCACGTTCGATGGCTTGTTCAATACTTTCGGTGGTCAGAACACCGAAGGCTACCGGAATGCCACTGTCCTGAGCGACCTGCGCCAGGCCATTGCTTGCACCGCCAGCCACATATTCGAAGTGCGCGGTACCACCACGAATCACCGTACCTAACGCAATCACCGCGTCGTATTTACCGGATTTTGCAAGTACTGAGGCTGCCAGCGGCAGCTCATACGCGCCCGGAACCCAAACGACGGTAATGTTTTCATCTTTAACCTGACCAATACGTTTCAGGGCGTCGATCGCACCTTCCAGCAGGCTGTCATTGATAAAGTTGTTGAAACGCGCAATGGTGATGGCGACGCGAGCGTCCGGGGTAGCAACGTTAGCTTCAATAATGTTCATATTCTTCCTTCGGATTCACTAGACCCCGCAGGGGGGCGGATTTTATCATAATAATCTGTGCGCTGCTTCCCTTTCGAACCGGGAGATCATGCGCCCACTAAATGCAGGCAAAGGTCCGGACCTACATGGCGTATTTCGTTGAATTTGAAATGGGGGGCGTCAGCCAGTTTCTCAAGGCCTGGAAGCACACATAATCCTCGTGCTTCGCTGCCTAACAGTTTAGGCGCAACATACACGATTAGCTCATCGACCAGACCGGCCTGTAATAACGCGCCCGCAAGCGTTGGACCTGCTTCAACCCAAATGCTGTTAATTTGCTGCTTGCCCAGTTGCATCATCAGCACCACCAGATCCAGATGCCCGTTATGTTCCGGCACCTTCAGGCTGCGCACCGTCTCCGGCCAACTACGAGGATCATCTTTTGTCCGGGCAATCCAGGTTTCTCCAGGCTGTTGCACAATACGGTGTTCCGGCGTGACCTGATTCTGGCTATCAACAACAATGCGGATAGGCTGGCGCAGATTTTCCTGCGGGTAACTCGCCTGGGTTGACTCCCCAAGTTCCGACCAACGCACGGTAAGCTGAGGGTCGTCAGCCAACACCGTAGCGCTGCTGGTTAAGATGGCGTGGCTTTGCGCCCGTAATCGTTGCACATCGCGACGCGCCTGTGGCGAGGTTATCCACTGGCTTTCACCACTGGCCATCGCCGTACGCCCATCAAGCGACGCACCAAGTTTAAGCTGCACGTAGGGGAATCCCGTACGCATACGCTTGAGAAAGCCTTTATTAAGCTGCTCAACCTCGCTCATCATCAGCCCGTGACTGACGTCAATGCCCGCCTGCTGCAAACGGTAGAGACCACGACCTGCTACCTGCGGATTGGGATCCTGCATCGCTGCAACCACACGTGACACTCCTGCGGCAATCAGCGCATCGCAGCACGGGGGAGTACGACCATGATGGCTGCAGGGTTCAAGCGTTACATAGGCAGTCGCCCCTTGCGCTTTTTCTCCAGCCATGCGCAGAGCGTGGACTTCGGCATGCGGTTCACCCGCGCGGTGATGATACCCTTCACCGACGATCTCCCCATCTTTGACAATCACGCAGCCCACGTTGGGATTGGGGTGAGTGGTAAAACGTCCGCGCGCAGCAAGCTTCAGCGCGCGCGCCATGTACAATTCATCCTGCATGGCTTAGTCCTGTAGGCGAGCAATCTCTTCGCCAAATTCTTTGATATCTTCGAAACTCCGGTAAACCGAGGCAAAGCGGATGTAGGCGACTTTATCGAGTTTTTTCAACTGCTCCATCACCAGGTTGCCGATCATCTTGCTCGGCACCTCACGCTCGCCAGTCGCACGCAGTTGTGATTTGATATGATTCAACGCCATTTCGACGTCATCTGAGCTGACCGGACGTTTCTCAAGCGCTCTGAGCATGCCGCTGCGCAGCTTATCTTCATTAAAGGGTTCACGCACATCGTTGCTTTTCACAACGCGCGGCATGACAAGTTCAGCCACTTCAAAAGTGGTGAAACGTTCGTTACAGACCAGACACTGCCGACGGCGGCGTACTGAGGAGCCCTCGCCTACAAGACGAGAGTCAATTACCTTAGTGTCTACGGCGAAACAGAATGGGCAATGCATACGGCGTCCTGTCCTCAGTGGTTAACAGAAATCTATTTTACCCTGAACTGGCGTGACAACAAAGGCACAGCGCTTTTGAGACAAAGGATCGATGCCTTCGTGCTCGGTGCGCACTACCATTATGCTATCGCGACAATGAAGGAAGTAATCACAATGACAAGACGTTACCTAAGAATTCTCCTGGTGGGAAGTCTCTTTAGTCTTAGCGCATGCGCACAGCAAAGCGAAGTACGCCAGATGCATCAAAGCGTTAGCACGTTGAATAAAGAGATGACACAGCTAAATCAGGAAACGGTAAAAATTACACAACAAAATATGTTGAATGCCAAATCAACCAGTGGAGCCTATCTGCTGCCGGGTTCCAATACACCAGCCCGACTGGACAGCCAGATTGGCATGTTACGGATGTCACTTGTCAATATTGCGCCGAACGCCGACGGCACGCGGCTCACATTACGTATTCAAGGTGAATCCACTACGCCTTTACCCGCCTTTAGCGCCACCGTCGAGTATGGACAAATTCAGGGCACCACGGATAACTATCAGGAAGCGAACGTTCAGAACCAATTGGTAACTGCCCCGGCAAGTATCCTTGCTCCCAGCGACGTAGACATTCCGCTGCAGATAAATGGCCTCTCTCCGGACCAGTTAGGATTTGTTCGTATCCACGACATCCAGCCTGTTAATCAATAAACTTTTTTGCGGGACGTTTTGTGCGTTCCGCAACATCACTCCGGCCCGTTTTGTTACTCACCTGACATAACCGATATTTCTGGTAAAACTTGGCAACATTCATGGGAGCCAGTACAATTCGCCGCCTAAAGTAAGCAAACGTGAACGCAATCGATTACGTAAATGATAGAACTGTGAAACAACACATATTTTTGTGAACAATGATTTTTATAATAGGCTCCGAAGAAACACGAAATATTTAGAAACGCAATTTGCGCCTTTTTCACTCCCGAAAGGGATTTCAAACAGTGGCATACATATGAAAAAAACATTACTTGCAGCCGGTGCAGTGCTGGCGCTCTCCTCGTCTTTTACTGCCAACGCTGCAGAAAATGACAAACCGCAATATCTGTCCGACTGGTGGCACCAGAGCGTCAACGTGGTGGGTAGCTACCACACCCGTTTCTCCCCGAAACTGAACAACGACGTTTATCTGGAATACGAAGCGTTTGCCAAAAAAGACTGGTTTGACTTCTATGGCTACATCGATATTCCGAAAACCTTCGACTGGGGTAACGGCAACGATAAAGGCATCTGGTCTGACGGTTCCCCGCTGTTTATGGAAATCGAACCGCGTTTCTCCATCGATAAACTGACCGGTGCTGACCTGAGCTTTGGTCCGTTCAAAGAATGGTATTTCGCCAACAACTACATCTACGATATGGGTGATAACAAAGCCAGCCGCCAGAGCACCTGGTATATGGGTCTGGGTACCGATATCGATACCGGTCTGCCGATGGGTCTGTCCCTGAACGTGTATGCTAAATACCAGTGGCAGAACTATGGCGCATCCAACGAAAACGAGTGGGATGGCTACCGTTTCAAAGTGAAATACTTTGTGCCGATCACCCAAGTTTGGGGCGGCCAACTGACCTACATCGGCTTCACCAACTTCGACTGGGGCTCCGATTTGGGTGATGATCCGAACCGCACCAGCAACTCTATCGCTTCCAGCCACGTCCTGGCGCTGAACTACGATCACTGGCACTACTCCGTAGTAGCGCGTTACTTCCATAACGGCGGCCAGTGGAAAGGTGGAGATACTCTGAACTGGGGCGAAGGCGACTTCAGCGCGAAATCTACCGGTTGGGGTGGTTACCTGGTCGTAGGTTACAACTTCTAATCCTGCCAATTTATCGCAGACAAGCCAGCTTAACCGCTGGCTTTTTTATGGCTGGTCTTCACAGCGTACTTTACGTAAAAAGTCACTTAGCGAGCGATCTGCAGATTCACGAAAATGCCTGTCGAGCGGCGTGATCTTCAGACAACGATCAACGCGAAAGCAGCGATAATCGTCACGTTTCTCGCACCAGGCAACCAGCAACCAGTGCTCACCCCAGAAAAATAACCCCAGCGGCTGAACGTCGCGCCAGGAGAGATTCCCGGACTCGTCGCGATAATGCAGCGCCAGCACCTGCTGCGCCGAAACCGCGCGATGTATGAGATCAAAAGCACTGCGTGAATGCGGCTGATTGCCAAAATCTGGCGCGAAAACCCGCGTTTGCTCGGCTCTGCGCCGACACTCTGGCGGCAATATCGCCAGCACTTTTTCCTGCGCGGATTCTAGCGCCTGTGAGAGTGAATCCCCGCCCCATGTTTTCAGCAACCGAATCGCTACCATTAACGCTTCTGATTCGCGATGCGTTAACATCAACGGCGGCAGATCAAACCCCGCCATTAAGCGGTATCCACTGCCCACTTCACCTTCAATGGGCACGCCGGATAAAGAGAGATCGCGGATATCGCGATAAATCGTCCGTTCAGAAACCTCAAGACGTTCTGCCAGCAGCGCCGCCGTTGTCACTCGCCTGCCACGCAGGATTTGTACAATCTGAAACAAGCGGTCGGCGCGTCTGGTCATTTTAATCCTCAGTCCTGAAAATATTACGCGGGTTGATGTAAACCAACACGATTGCCTTCGCTGTCAGTAAACAGCGCAATAGTGCCAATATCCTGCCCCAGTTCGAGCGGACCAAACACGCACTGGCCGCCAGCGGTGGCGACGCGTTTAAGCGTTGCAGCCAAATCATCCGTATGCAGATAAATAATAGCGCCCTGCGCTGAAGGCGTAATACCGTCAAATTTAGCCAGCGCCCCGCCGGGAGCGGGATCCTGATGTGGAAATACGGCCAGCTCCGCGCTGTCCATATTCTCACGACGCAAAGAAACCTGCATCACTGGCTCATAAAAAGCAATGGCGCGCTCCATTTGTGCCACGGGGATTTCAAACCAGCTAATTACGTTATTCATACTTCCTCCTGCCTGTGTGGGTAATCTCAGAAGGACTATAAGACAGGGCTACTGACAGCATACTGTCAGTAGTATGGCGACCGGAAAAGATAATGGACTGCTAGCAAATCGCAGGCAAAAAAAATCCCGACCTTGTGATCGGGATTCCAGTATCTTCACTCTTAATAGTTTAAGGCAGAATTGACGGTTGATCCGCCCCTTCTTTCTCAACCTTCTGCTGCAGCATGTGCTCACGCTTCATACCCAGCTTCAGCGCCAGCGCCGATGCTACGTAGATAGAAGATGCAGTACCGATGGAAACACCGATCAGCATCGTCAGCGAGAAGCCTTCCAGTACCGGACCACCGAACAGGAACAGCATCAGAATAACCATCAACGTCGTACCGGACGTAATCAACGTACGGTGCAGCGTCTGAGTCAGTGACACGTTAAAGATTTCGTAAGGCGTACCGCGACGAATTTTGCGGAAGTTTTCACGAATACGGTCAGATACGACGATACTGTCGTTCAGCGAGTAACCGATTACCGACATCAACGATGCGACGATAGTCAGATCAATCTCGATATGGAACAACGACAGGATCCCAAGTGTGATAATCACGTCGTGCGCCAGAGCGATAACTACCCCTGCCGCCAGTCGCCACTCAAAGCGGAAACCGACGTACACCAGGATAGATATCAACGCCGCCATCAGCGCCATTGCACCGGTTTGCGCCAGGTCTGCCCCCACGCTCGGACCCACGAATTCAATTCGCTTCACCGCGGCGTTTTGGTTGGTGGATTCGTTAATCACACTCAACACTTTGCTGCCCAGTACCTGACCGCCGTCTGCGCCTTCAGTTGGCGGCATACGCACCATAATGTCGTGGCTGCTGCCGAAGTTCTGCAGAAGCGGATCAACAAAGCCCGCTTTCTCCAGCGCATCGCGCATCACGTCCATATCGGCCGGTTTTTCCAGCGTGATTTCAATTACCGTACCACCGGTGAAATCGAGCCCCCAGTTAAACCCGCGTACGCCCATCACCACGATGGCCGCAATCAGCAGGAAACCTGAAATGCCGAAAGCCCAGTAGTCCCAGCGCATAAAGTCCCAGACTTTACGGCCGTGGTTCAATTGTTCAACAGTATATTCCTGTGCCACTTCGCACTCCTCAGATTGACAGCTTTTTGACGCGCTTGCCGCCATACAACAGGTTTACGATGGCACGTGTACCGACAATCGCGGTAAACATCGACGTCGCCACACCAATACCGGTAGTAATCGCGAACCCTTTAATTGCCCCGGTGCCAACTGCGTACAGGATAATGACCTTAATCAGCGTCGTAATGTTCGCATCAAAGATGGAGCTAAATGCACCCGCATAACCTTCATTGATGGCCTGCTGCACCGAACGCCCGTTACTCAACTCTTCTTTGATACGTTCGTTAATCAGTACGTTCGCATCGACCGCGACAGCAAGGGTTAAGACGATCCCCGCAATCCCCGGCATACTCAGCGTGGCGCCCGGCAGCAGCGACATAATACCGACAATCAGTACCAGGTTAGCAATCAGCGCACTGGTCGCGATCAGACCGAACTTCTTATAGAAGAAGATCATGAACAGGATAGACACCACCAGACCGGCCAGACACGCTTCCAGACCCTGTTTAATGTTCTGCATACCCAGGGTAGGACCGATGGTACGTTCTTCAACAATCTGAATCGGCGCAATCAACGCACCGGCACGTAACAGCAGAGAAAGCTGACGCGCTTCGTTCGGGTTGTTAATACCGGTGATACGGAAGCTGTTGCCCAGGCGAGACTGGATGTTGGCGATGTTAATCACCTCTTCCTGTTTCACCAGCACTGAGCGACCGTTGGCATCTTTTTTACCGCTGTCTTTGTACTCCACGAACAGGGTCGCCATCGGCTTACCGATGTTGTCCTTGGTGAAGTTGGACATGATGTTACCACCCGCGCTATCCAGCGAGATGTTAACCTGCGGCTGATTGTATTCGTCCTGGCTGGAAGTGGAGTCGGTGATATGATCACCGGTCAGGATCACGCGTTTGTACAGCACAACCGGCTGACCTTCACGAGACTGTTTCACTTCCGAATCACCCGGTACACGCCCGGATGCCGCAGCAGACTGGTCAACGTTGGTGTTCACCAGACGGAATTCCAGCGTCGCGGTAGCGCCCAGAATTTCTTTCGCACGCGCGGTATCCTGAATGCCTGGCAGTTCGACCACAATGCGGTCAGCACCCTGACGTTGGACCACCGGCTCAGCAACACCCAGTTGGTTAACACGATTACGCAGAATGTTGATGTTCTGCTGTACCGCGTATTCACGGGCTTCGCTCAGGCGCGCATCGGTCATCACCGCACGCAGAGCATTGCTGCCCTGGCTGGAAATAACCAGATCCTGGTGACGCTTGCTAAGGTAAGAGATAGCTTCATCACGGGCGCTGCTATCACGGAAGGTGATGCTCAGACCGTAGTTATCTTCTTTGCGAACGGTAGTATAAGGAATGCCTTTTTCACGCAGATCGCTGCGCAGGCTATCGATATTTTGTTCCTGCAACTTACTCAGCGCGGTGTCCATATCCACTTCCATCAGGAAGTGAACGCCGCCACGCAGGTCAAGACCGAGTTTCATCGGTTCTGCGTGAATGGCTGCCAGCCAGCGTGGAGTTGCCGGTGCAAGGTTAAGCGCCACGACGTATTGATCGCCCAATACGCCCATTAACACTTCACGTGCGCGCAGTTGGGTATCAGTGGAGTCGAAGCGCGCAAGAATAGCACCCTCTTCCAGAGCCACAGACTTAGGTGTGATTTTATCTTCTTGTAACGTTTTCTGGACCTGGATCAGCGTTTGCTCACTGGCGGCGGCACCGCGCACGCCAGTGATTTGAACAGCCGGATCCTCACCATACAGGTTGGGAAGCGCATAGAGCAGACCGACGACAATAACGACGATCAGCATGACATACTTCCACAAAGGATAACGGTTTAACACGGCAGTTCCCTTTGGGAAAACAATAAATTACAGCGCCTTCATGGTGCCTTTCGGCAGAACGGCAGCTACGAAATCACGTTTAATAACCACTTCAGTGGTGTCGTTCAGCGCGATAGCGATGTAGCCAGATTCTGCTACTTTGGTCACGCGACCCACCAGACCACCGTTAGTCAGCACTTCATCGCCTTTCGCAATGGAGTTCATCAGATTTTTGTGTTCTTTGGTGCGCTTTTGCTGCGGGCGCAGGATCATGAAGTAGAAAATCAGACCAAACACCACCAGCATCAGAATCAGAGACATCGGGCTGCCCTGCGCCGGAGCACCTGTTGCCGCTACCGCATCAGAAATAAAAAAGCTCATTCAAATTCCCTCATTATTAAAATTAATCAACGTTCACAGGTGGAACTGGTCTACCCTGACGTTGGTAAAAATCGGTCACGAAGCTCTCTAATTTACCCTCTTCAATAGCCTTGCGTAAACCCGCCATCAAACGCTGGTAGTAGCGAAGGTTATGAATCGTGTTGAGTCGCGCGCCCAATATTTCGTTGCAACGGTCGAGATGATGCAAGTAAGCGCGCGAATAATTGCGACAGGTGTAGCAATCACACTCAGCATCGAGCGGACTGGTGTCGCTTTTATGTTTCGCGTTACGAATTTTTACCACGCCGTCAGTCACAAACAAATGACCATTACGGGCATTTCGCGTTGGCATCACGCAGTCAAACATATCGATACCGCGACGTACGCCTTCAACCAGATCTTCTGGTTTGCCGACGCCCATCAGGTAACGAGGTTTATCTGCCGGAATCTGTGGGCATACATGCTCCAGGATACGGTGCATATCTTCCTTCGGCTCACCGACAGCCAAACCGCCGACAGCGTAGCCATCAAAGCCGATGTCTACCAGACCTTTAACGGAGATATCACGTAAATCTTCGTAAACACTGCCCTGAATGATGCCAAAAAGCGCATTTTTGTTGCCGAGGCTATCAAAACGATCCCGACTGCGCTTCGCCCAACGCAGAGACATCTCCATCGAGCGTTTAGCATAGTCCCAGTCGGCCGGATACGGTGTACATTCGTCGAAGATCATGACGATATCGGAACCGAGATCGTATTGAATCTCCATTGATTTCTCGGGATCGAGGAAAATCGGATCGCCGTTGATCGGGTTACGGAAATGCACGCCCTGCTCGGTAATCTTACGGATATCACCCAGGCTGAAAACCTGGAAGCCGCCGGAATCGGTGAGGATTGGCCCTTTCCACTGCATAAAATCGTGCAGATCGCCATGCAGTTTCATGATTTCCTGTCCCGGGCGCAGCCACAGGTGGAAGGTGTTACCGAGGATAATCTGCGCGCCAGTTGCTTCAACTTCTTCCGGCGTCATGCCTTTCACAGTACCGTAAGTACCGACCGGCATAAAAGCAGGTGTTTCTACTACGCCACGATCAAAAACCAGGCGCCCGCGGCGAGCGCGACCGTCTGTGGTATCCAGTTCAAATTTCATCTTAACTCCTGCGTCAGAAAAACAGTCCGACGTTTTAAATACTCATATCGCGGATTTATTCCCCGACACGCTCAGAAATAGCCTGCGGATTGTACGTGATAAACATCGCATCACCGTAACTAAAAAAGCGATATTCCGCTTTTACCGCTTCATGATAGGCGTGCATGGTGTTTTTATAACCAGCAAACGCGGAAACCAGCATGATCAGCGTTGATTCCGGCAGGTGGAAGTTGGTTACCAGGGCATCAATCACCTGATATTTATAGCCAGGATAAATGAATATTTGCGTATCGCCGAAAAACGGCTCGATAAGGTCGTTTTTGGCCGCCTGTGCCGCGCTTTCCAGTGAACGTACGGAGGTGGTGCCCACCGCAATCACGCGGTTGCCGCGAGCTTTCGCCGCCAGCACAGCATCAACAACATCCTGCGGCACTTCCGCATATTCGGAGTGCATGATGTGATCTTCGATGGTGTCTACGCGCACCGGCTGGAAAGTCCCCGCGCCCACGTGCAGCGTGACGAACGCCATTTCAATGCCTTTATCGCGCAGCTTAGCCAGCAGCGGATCGTCAAAGTGCAGACCCGCAGTCGGCGCGGCGACCGCACCCGGTTTTTCGCTATACACGGTCTGATACAGCTCGCGGTCGGCGTCTTCATCCGGACGGTCAATATACGGTGGCAGCGGCATATGGCCGATGGCGTTAAGGATATCCAGCACGCTGCGCTCGTCGTTAAACTCGACTTCAAACAGCGCGTCATGGCGTGCCACCATCGTTGCTTTAATACTTTCGTCGTCGCCCAGCAGCAGCTCGGCCCCAGGTTTCGGCGCTTTCGAGGCGCGAATATGCGCCAGAATACGTTTGTCATCCAACATACGCTCGACCAGCACTTCAATCTTGCCGCCGCTGGCTTTACGGCCAAACAGACGCGCCGGAATAACGCGGGTGTTGTTAAAGACCAGCAAATCGCCAGGGTTGAGCTTATCGAGCAAATCGGTGAAAGTACCGTGCGTCAGCGCGCCCGTCGGCCCGTCCAAAGACAGCAAGCGGCAACTACTGCGCTCAGCTTGCGGATAGTGGGCAATCAGGGATTCGGGTAGTTCAAAGGTGAAATCGGTAACGCGCATGACACTGACTCAGACTAAAATAAGAGGCGGGTAGTCTAGTGCCGGGGCGTCCTCCCTGCAACCTTTACCCCTCAAGTTAAAAGACATAATCTATACACAAAATCATTCAAGATGCATCGAGGCGGCAACTGAATGAGTCCCCGGGAGCTTACTCAAGTAAGTGACTGGGGTGAGTGAAGGCAGCCAACAAAGAGGCAGTTTGAAGGATGAAGTGGATATGAATTTTCTTGCACATTTGCATCTGGCTCACCTTGCCGACAGCTCGCTTTCCGGCAATTTGCTGGCCGACTTTGTCCGGGGCAATCCGGAAACGCACTATTCGCCTGACGTGGTAGAAGGCATCTTCATGCACCGTCGTATCGACGTGATGACCGATAACCTGCCGCAGGTGCGTGAAGCCAAAGAGTGGTTTCGCAGCGAAACGCGCCGTGTCGCGCCGATTACGCTGGACGTAATGTGGGATCATTTTCTGTCGCGCCACTGGTCGGAAATATCCCCCGACTTCCCGCTGGCGGACTTTGTCCGCTATGCACGCACCCAGGTGACCACTATTTTGCCTGAATCGCCACCGCGCTTTATCAATTTAAACAACTATATATGGTCAGAGAAATGGCTTGAGCGCTATCGGGACATGGATTTTATCCAGAACGTCCTGAATGGCATGGCCAGCCGCCGCCCACGACTCGATGCCCTGCGTGACTCATGGTATGACCTGGATACGCATTACGATGCGTTAGAGGAACGATTCTGGCAGTTTTATCCGCAAATGATGGAACAGGCGCAGCGTAAAACCCTTTGACTACAGCCCGTATTAGCCGCCGGATAAGCAGTAGCCGCCATCCGGCAAAAGATTGATAGACAAAACCTGTCTCATTGATTGCCAGCGCCTCTTTGTCTTATTCCCGAACACTCTCTATACTGGCCCGCGTTGCGTTCCAAAAACCCCTTAACATTGCAGGAGAATTATATGGTACTGGTAACTCGTCAGGCTCCGGATTTCACAGCAGCTGCGGTACTGGGTAGCGGTGAGATCGTTGAAAACTTCAACTTCAAACAGCATACCAACGGTAAAACTACCGTTCTGTTCTTCTGGCCGATGGACTTCACTTTCGTTTGCCCGTCTGAACTGATCGCTTTCGACAAACGTTACGAAGAATTCCAGAAGCGCGGCGTGGAAGTTGTTGGCGTTTCCTTCGACTCTGAATTTGTCCACAACGCATGGCGTAACACCCCTGTCGACAAAGGCGGCATCGGTGCAGTGAAATACGCAATGGTTGCTGACATCAAACGCGAAATCCAGAAAGCCTACGGCATTGAGCACCCAGAAGCGGGCGTTGCTCTGCGCGGTTCTTTCCTGATCGACGCTAACGGCGTTGTTCGCCACCAGGTGGTTAACGATCTGCCGCTGGGTCGTAACATCGACGAAATGCTGCGCATGGTTGACGCGCTGCAGTTCCACGAAGAGCACGGCGACGTTTGCCCGGCACAGTGGGAAAAAGGTAAAGAAGGTATGAACGCGTCTCCGGACGGCGTAGCAAAATACCTGACCGAGAACGTTTCCAGCCTGTAATTGGCATGAATCGTAAGAGGCCCGCAAATGCGGGCCTCTTTTATTGGTTTATGTCGGATTACCCTTTTTCACTTCACGCCAGATTCGCCACGCCATAAGCGCCAGTACGGCGACCCCAAGAATTAACGCCCCCCACACCAACAGCGTTTTCCACTGGCTTTGTTGCTCAGCTACTGACGTTGCCGTCAATCGCGCTTCACCACCAAGCGCCACGCTCTCCTGAAGAGTCGCCCACGGTAGATAATCTATCTCCTGCGATTTACGCAGCGACGCCGGGATCAGCATATCGAGACCAACATCTGCCTTTTTCGCCGCCCGGTTTCCCCACGCCAGCATATAAGGCCCTTTGCCCTGCGTATTAAACACCAGTTGATAACTGTCGCGCATGCCGCTCAACTCAGGCAGCCTCTCTGGCAACCGGGCGTTAATAGTCGTCATCCGGACGGCCTCAACCAACTGACCGGAAAGACGAATATCTTCCGCACTCCTCCAGTCCAGATTGTAAAGCATGGTTTTTGTCAGCGGCTGCCAGGGCTCTTTTTCAGCGCTGCGCCAGGCCAGTTCCACCGGTAAAACACCTTCACTTTCCAGATCGATGCGAAGCGAGGTCAGCGGCTGGGGCTGCGCCCATCGCCAGACGGCTTCGTCATCCGAAACCTTAATCCCCTGGGCTTCAATCACGATACGCTCGGATTCCGGCTCGCTGCTGGCCGCTATCGCGCTCACGCTGTTTAACGTCAGCGCCGGACTTTGCGAGTCGAGGATCACCAGCAGGTAGCGAGTCGCCTCCACAGAGAGCGTGAGGCTGGCGCTGATGGTGTCCATTTTCAGGCGATCGTTATCACGCGTCAGATCCATTAACGGCGCATCTTCCTGCACGGGTCGCCAGTAGCGTAAATCACTGCTTGCATAAACCGAGGCTTTCCCCTGCCAGTTGCCCGCCTGCGAGTCCCAGTTCAGGCGTAACTGCGCCAGTGAAAAGGCATCTTTCGTCTCTTCCGGGAGCGTCAGTAAATAGCTCTGGCCGAGCGCTTTGACATCATCACTTTGCAAATGAATTTCAATGCCGCTCTTCGAGCGTAAAACAATAGCGTCTCCGCCTCGTTGCCCCTCCTCACGCGGCGCAACCGGTGACATATCAAGCGGGAAAAAACGCAGCGCCACTGCCTCTGGCGTAACGGGCTGGGTTTTCTGCGCCACCAGAGTAAACGGCACCGTCTCCCCCAGATGGTTAAAGACCCGGACATCGCGCAAATCCGCCCAGGCGGTACCCGGATACACCGCCGGAGGTAGCGAAACGCGATACCAGGGCGATGTGCCCGTAGTTTCCAGCGTCACCCCCGTTACGTAGTCCGCCGGAGACTCTTTCACTTCATCGCTGCTTACCGCCGCGCCTGTCGCGCCCAACAGTACGCTGCATAACACCGCTTTCATCCATTTCATTTTTCTTCTCCTGCTTTGGGCGGTAATGGTGAAAAATACCCGATAATCAACACCAGAATGGCCACGCCGATAAACGCAACCGCGCGCGCCAGACCGCCGCCTCCTGCGCTGTCCACCAGCATCAGTTTCACAATGACTATCCCCAGCAATACCGCGCCACACAGCCATTCCCGACGCGAGCGGCGCCGGGTCGCCCGCAGCATCACCACCAATGCCGCCAGCATCCAGAACAGAGCAAAACAGGTTTGAATCAGCCGTGAATCCCATAGTGCGTCTACACGCCACGCAACCTCGCCATACCAGGACAATGCGCGCAGCAGCACACCATTGAGCCACCAAAAGCTGAGCGCCATCAGCGCCACAACCGGCCATGGGCGACATACCGAAAGCTGCACCGGGAAATAGCGTTCAGACGCGCGATAAAACACCACCAGGCCCAGTAGGGCAAAAGCTGCGCCCTCTTCCAGCGGGTTGAGCAACGGCAGATAAGTCTGACGATAAACTACGCCATCTTGTAAATTGGTCAGCACGAGCAGACCGACCAGCACCAGCACAACGGGAACCATCGCCTGAACAGAATAGAGGGTAGGCCAGATGCGAAACGGCCAGATTTGTCGATGAACAGACTGATAAATCAGGAAAATAAGCAGCCCGCCAGCCGCCATCATCAGGCCGCTACCCCACGCAGCCCTTCCCCACGGCAGCCCCTGCGCGAACCAGAACAGCTCAACCGCGAGCGCCAGTAAAATCATCCATAAGAACGATAAATGCGCCAGTCTGGAAAGCATTGGCGGTAATATTTGTGCGTCACGCCAGAGCAGCGCTATCGCAACAATTAGCGCCGCGCACCAGGCCAGATTCGGCCAGCCCGCCGCAAAAATCTGCTGTACAGCGATCTGATACATCAGCATCACCAGCATCATCGGCCACAGCAGCCATTTACTGGCATCCAGCTCCCGCCACGCCAGGCGACCCGCGATACTTCGCCAGCCCCAGCTCGATACCGCCATTAATGCCAGCACGCCAGACAGTACCCACCGATCCTGTTTCAGAGCGAGTTGCGATGCCGCAACGAGCGCAATGATCCAGAAAACCAAACCACCAGCGAGTAGCGCCCAACTGCCCTGCATCCAAATGTTGCGCCATAGCCATGCAGCAACCAGCCAACTGAGGCTGAGCACGGCAAAAATCAGCATGACTGAGAGCGCGGTTGTTCCGTTCGCCAGCGCCCATAGCGCGCTCCCCACGGCCAGCACGAGCAGCGCCGTACCGCTATAACTCATGCGTCGTTGCTGTTGTTGCACGCCCAGCCAGAGGATCCCAAGCCCCTCCAGCGACCAGGCCATCGCCGTCCAACGGGCTGAAAGCGCCAACGGGATAGCAAGCGTGGTAAACGCACCACCGAGCGCCAGGGCGGACAATACCAGAGGTCTCCCCAGAGAAGAGGAACGGCGCAACGCAAACTTTGCTAACACCAGATAGAAACCACCGTAGCCCAGCGCACTAAGCGCCGGACCATAAGCCATATGCCGGGTAATGGCATACTGCATTCCAAAACCGATCAGCGGTGGGGCAAACAGCAGTACGCCGTCAATAATCTGTTTGCCTTTTTCCTGCGCCCGGAGCGACAACGCCACGCTCAGCACGCCAAAAATAATCGTGTTGGCGATCAGGAACAGTTGGCAACTCAGGTAATACTCTGGTCGATAGTCCTCCAGGCCCCATACCCCGCCAACGCCGAAGGTGAACAGCAGGCCAAGCAGATTAAGCTCCCGCCAGTGCTGCCAGATGCTGATGGCGAGAATGCCGACCGAGAGCAGAAGATAGAATGAGAAGAGCGCGACATGACTGCCGCCGCCGGTGGAAAGCAGCAGCGGCGCGAGATAACCGCCAAGACTTGCCAGCATCGCCAGGCTGAGCGCCTTTTGCAGAATAGCCAGCCCCACACTCGCCGCACAAATCACCACCAGCAGCGCAAATGCCAGCGTCATTGGCAGCATTTGCCACAGCCGGAACGCGCCAAAGACGGTGAGATAGAGTGCTCCGGTAGCTCCCCCCTGTAATATCAGCGCATAGATCGGTTGCTTATGCCGCAACCGCCAGCCCAACGCCAACAGCACAATAGCGAACAGCGCGGCCGCCACCAGACGCAGCTCCAGCGGAAACAGAGAATGTTCGACCGTATAACGCAGCAGGAAAGAAAGCCCCAAAAACAGGAGCAAAATACCGAGCTTTGCCAACGGGTTACCCTGCATAAACCAGCGCACCAGCGATGACATTACCCCGCCAAAAGCAGAAGGCCGCTCGACGTCGGGCGTAGATACCGCCGCATTATCCGGCTTCGGCTGTGAAGCCCACGGGTTAACGGGCTCAGGCGGCGGCTCAGTTACAGGCTCCGGCGATACGCTGCTCATCGCAGCCGTTGACGCATCGGCAGGAACAATTTCTTTTGCTGCCGTTGGCTCAACGGCGCTGGTCTGCGCCACACCGCGCAGCTCCAGCTCCTCTACCCGACGGCGCAAGACCATCAGCTCAGAACGTACAGCCGCACTGCGTCTGAATGCCACGATCGCGAGGCCAGGAACGACTACCAGCGCGAAGAATAATACAATGCAGCCAAGGGTTAGCAGCTCATCCATGTTTCCACCTTCACTGTATAAAGACAGACCAGAATGACACAAATTGTTGCAGTTGCGCCATATCGGTTAACGCGATGAACCGCTTTTCAGAATAGACAATCAGCCCCTGCGTTTGGCCAGGGGCTGTGATGAGGGATTAAAACGCGAAGCAGGAGCAGCCAAGCGCGCCCCAGAAAGCCCGGTCATCTGACACCGGAATTGCCGATTTACGCGCTATATCATGCTGATGGCCGTGTACGCCGCAGCTGCCGCAGCACTGGTGCATCTGCACCATTGCGCCAATTTTCGCCGCAGCAGGCGGCGCTGAGCGATAGTGCCCCGGCACTTTTACCACCGGCGACCAGTCAGGTACAACCGGGATGGCCGGCGGCGCCAGCGGAGTGAAATGCCCGGCCGCATACACCACTTTGCCATCGACAATGGTCATTACCGACTCTATGCCTTTGATCTCCTCTTCCGGCACACTGAAGTAATCTTTAGACAGCACCACCAGGTCGGCCAGTTGGTCTTTCTCGATGCGCCCTTTCTTACCCTGTTCGCTGGAGAACCAGGCGCTACCGGCCGTCCACAATTCCAGCGCCACATCGCGCGGCAGGCGATTGTTATCATCGTACATCGCCATCCCTCCCACAGTACGTCCCGAAACCAGCCAGTAGAGCGCTGTCCACGGGTTGTAGCTGGCCACGCGGGTGGCATCAGTCCCCAGCCCTACCGGAACTTCAGCCGCCAGCATTTTCGCCACCGGCGGGGTATGTTTGACCGCATCTTTGCCGTAGCGATCGACAAAATATTCGCCCTGGAACGCCATACGGTGCTGAACAGCGATCCCGCCCCCCAGCGCTTTTACGCGCTCGATATTCCGTTCGGTAATTGTTTCAGCGTGATCGAAGAACCAGTGCAGCCCATTGAACGGGATATCGCGATTCACCTTCTCGAATACGTCGAGCATACGGCTGATGGATTCATCGTAGGTGGCGTGCAGGCGGAACGGCCAGCGGTGCTCCACGAGGTGGCGCACCACGCGCTCCAGCTCATCTTCCATACCTTCCGGCAGATCCGGGCGTGGCTGGAGGAAGTCTTCAAAATCCGCGGCCGAGAAGACCAGCATTTCCCCTGCCCCATTGGCACGGTAGAAGTCGGTCCCCTGCCTTGGTTTAAGCATATCGGTCCAGCGTTCAAAGTCTTCCAGTTCCTGCTGCGGACGCTGGGTAAACAAGTTGTAGGCGATGCGCACCGTCATCTGTTTGTGGGCGTGTAACTGCTCAATTATCTCGTAATCTTCCGGGTAGTTCTGAAAACCACCGCCTGCATCGATGGCGCTGGTCAGCCCTAGACGGTTCAGCTCGCGCATAAACTGCCGGGTCGAGTTGACCTGCATTTCCAGCGGCAGTTTTGGTCCTTTTGCCAGCGTCGAATAAAGGATCATGGCGTTGGGTTTGGCGATCAGCATCCCGGTTGGGTTACCGTTGCTATCACGCACAATCTCACCGCCCGCCGGGTCCGGCGTCGCCTTGGTGTAGCCGACTGCTTTCAGTGCAGCACGGTTCAGCAAAGCTCTGTCGTAGAGGTGCAGAACAAAAACTGGGGTATCCGGGGCAGCTTCATTCAGTTCTTCGAGGGTTGGCATGCGACGTTCGGCAAACTGGAATTCGCTCCAGCCGCCCACCACGCGCACCCATTGCGGCGATGGCGTTCTGTCAGCCTGCTCTTTGAGCATGCGCAGCGCGTCCGCCAGCGACGGTACGCCTTCCCAACGCAATTCCAGGTTGTAATTCAGACCGCCGCGAATGAGGTGCAGGTGCGAATCGTTCAGGCCCGGGATCACCGTATGTCCCTGCAGATCGACAACCTGCGTCCCGTCGGTGGCAAAACTCATGATGCGATCGTGGCTACCGGTCGCCAGGATCTTACCATTGGCGATCGCCACCGCCTCGACCTGCGGGTTTTGTCTTTCGAGAGTATGAATTTTTCCGTGAGTCAGAATCAGTGTGGCAGTTTGAGACATAACAATCTCCTGAGAAACCGGTCAGGCTTTTTTCAGCCATCCGGCAAACAGACGGGTTACGATGGGCATCCAGAACCAGACCACCAGCGCAACCACACAGGCATCATTGATCAGATGCAGGAGTAACGAGCCCTTCATGGCAGGCAGCACAATGCCGGTCAACCACGGCACCAGATTGGTGCTGGGAAAAATCACCAGCAGGGTTATCAGAAACTGTTTCCAGCGCCTGGGCTGACGTACATGGGGCGCGGGCGGCGTAAACCAGAACGCCGCTTCGGTGCGGATTTCAGTTTTATCCCCTTCCGCCAGCAGCGGGGCAATCTCTTCGACCAGCACGCGGCGCGTATCGGACTGGGTCCAGTTATACAGATGCTCAAGCGTGTCGAAGCGGATAATGATGTTCCACAGATTGTTGCCATCTGCTGGACGAATCACATTCGCCCCCAGATGACCGGGAAACTCGGCCGCCACCGGCATGATTTTCCCCAGCCACTGCTCATACCGCTGCGCTTGTTCAGGCAGCAGGGTGTGAGAAATCACCAACGTCACATGTTTGTTCTGCGCCATAAAGGGTTCCTTGTTGAGAGGAAACAGGCCCGCTTAGGCCACGGAAGCAATACACAAAATCATTCATGGCGCATCGAAGCGGCAAGATTGTGTATCCCCGGAGGCTGACAAAGTGAGTGACCGGGGTACGCAAACGAAGCCTACAAAGAGGCAACATGAAGGATGAGGTGTATTTAGGCTTTACGTTCCGGCGCGCCATGCACCATGGTGTAGGCGTAATCCACGCCCATACCGTAGGCGCCGCTGTGCTCACGTACCAGATCCATGACGGCGTCGTAGGTTTCTTTGCGGGACCAGTCGCGCTGGTACTCGAGAAGAACCTGTTGCCAGGTCACAGGTACGGCACCCGCCTGTACCATGCGGTCGATAGAACGCTCGTGGGCATCCACGGACGTGCCGCCAGAAGTGTCAGTTACCACATAAACTTCGTAACCCGCTTCCAGCGCCATCAGCGCCGGGAAAGTCAGGCATACTTCGGTCCACAGCGCGGAGATAATCAATTTTTTACGCCCGGTCGCTTCCACGGCTTTCACAAACGCCGCATCTTCCCAGGAGTTCATCGAGGTGCGTTCAATTGGTTTCACATCAGGATGAACCGCTAACAATTCCGGCCAGATATAACCGCTAAAACTTTTCGTTTCCACAGAAGTATAAATCACCGGAACATTAAATATTTTCCCGGCCTTCGCTAATGCCACGGTATTATTTTTCAAAGTCTGGCGGTCAATATTCGCCACACCAAATGACATTTGCGGCTGATGATCAATAAAAATAAGCGTTGAGTTTTGAGGGTCAATCAGTTCCCGAATAGACATAGCACACCTTCTTAATCAATAAGTTAAAAGGCAACGGTCTGTATCTGCCGTCAGCAGCAGGATCCTGAATCAGAAAGCTTGTTGAGTATAGCGGGAAATTTCTAACGAGTTATTAAAGAAAACTTACCATCCAGTGAAACTATTAATTTTGTGTTGCGATATATCCTAAACAACATCAAAAAAATGCGCATGACTCATCTAATTTATTCACTGGCATTGTTTTTCTCCATTCGGTACAACAGAGGGGTTTAATTTTCAGGATATTTTCTGCTTATGCGCATCAATCTGGATGTTTTGCTAATTCTCGACGCACTTGATAAACAGGGTTCATTTGCCGCGGCGGCGGAATCGCTGTTTAAAACCCCTGCAGCACTCAGCTATATGATTCAAAAGCTGGAAAGTGATTTGAATATCGAGTTGCTTGACCGTTCCGGTCACCGGGCAAAATTTACCGACACCGGTCAGATGATGCTGGAAAAGGGACGTTTGCTGCTGAGTGCGGCAAAAGATCTCGAAAAACAGGCGGTGCAGCTGAGTTCAGGCTGGGAAAAAGAGCTGGCGATTGCGCTGGACGACTCCTTCCCTTTCGCCTCGCTGTTGCCCATTGTCGATGAATTTCACGCGCTGAATAAGCAAACCCGCCTTAACTTCACCCACCATACGCTGGCGGGCTCCTGGGAAGAGCTGACGCATAATGGAGCAGATATTATTTTGGGGGCGATTAATGAACCGCCCACGTCAGCGGCCTGGTCCTACAAAATGCTTGGCACGCTGGACAATGTGTTTGTCGTTGCGCCTGAGCATCCGCTGGCCGCAGCACCGGATGGCCTGACTAACGAACAGCTGTGCCTGCACCGGGCGATTGTCATTAGCGACAGCGCCCGCTTTTGTCATCCGTTACAAACCAATCTGATGGAGGAGCAGGCGCAGATTCGCGTTGATGATTTCCACAGTAAGGTGATGCTACTGCGGGCCGGCTTGGGCTGCGGATTTCTCCCCCGCCATATTGCTAACCCGTGGCTTGCCACGGGCGAGCTGGTGGAAAAAACGGTCATCTCATTTCGCCAAAAAGACGTGGCCTATATGGCCTGGCGCAATAACCGCGATGGACTGGCGCAGCGCTGGTGGCGGGAAACGCTACTGGCAAGCCCGGATGTTACGCGCTTATATCAATGACCCATCCACACCGAGGCGGAAATCGCCGGCAGCGTCAGGATATCCTCGGCAAGCACGCCTTTGCCCTCCTGGTGCTGCCATTGGCTGACGCTAAGTAATGGCGAGGCTGGCAGGACCACTTCACAGGCGTGGCCACGGTTAATCGCCACCAATACGCGCTGGCGGTTTAGCACGCGTACAAACACCACCACGTTATCCTCGGCGTAAATCACCTGACAACCACCATGGCGCAGCGCCTGGCTCTGGTGGCGTAATGTTGCCAGCCGCTGATACAACGCCAGCAGGTTAGCGTCCTGTTTTTCAGGCTGCCACGGGAATGGTTTGCGACAAAACGGATCGTTGTTCCCATCCAGTCCCACTTCGTCACCGTAGTAAATACAGGGCACGCCAGGCCAGGTAAACAGCCACACCACCGCCAATGGTAAACGTGCGACGTCTTTACCGAGCAGAGATTTAAAACGGGCGGTATCGTGGCTGTCGAGCTGGTTGAACATCCGCAACTGCTGCTGATGCGACAAACCCGCGCGATAGTTATCCATCCACGCCATACAGGTCTGGGCGTCAATGAATTGCGGATCGTATGAGATATCGGTATTGGCGAGAAATCCCCATATCGGGAAGGTAAAACCGCGATAGTTCATGGCGGCATCTTCCGCGTCGGCCTGCAACCATTGGCGCGCGTCGCCAAAATGCTCGCCCACCACATACGCCTCTGACTGGGTCTCTTTCGCCGCCTGCGTAATTCCGGCCACGTGCTGCAGGTTGTTGTGCGCACCACCGGCCTCTCCCAGCATATGCACCACGTCAAGACGCCAGCCGTCCATACTCCACGGCGCTTTCAGCCAGTGGCGAACGATACTGTCTTCGCCGCGATAAATTTCATTCACCAGGCTTTCAGAGGAAAAGTCCAGCTTGGGCAGGCTGGAATACCCCAGCCAGTCGAGCGCGACGCCGTCGGCTGAGAAATGATACCAGTCGCGCCAGGGGGATTGCGGATTATGGCACGCGCCATCCGTTCCCCGATTATGTCGGTCAAACCAGGCGTGTGAATCGCCGCAATGGTTAAAAACACCGTCGAGAATCAGGCGCATCCCCTGCTGTTGGGTGGTGTGACGCAGGCGCAGCAGCGCCCTGTCGCCGCCAAACTGCGGATCAACATGACGGTAATCTTCGGTATCGTATTTATGCACGCTCGGCGCGGTAAATACCGGATTCAGGTACAGCGCCGTGACGCCTAACGTTTTCAGATACGGCAGCTTTTCGCTGATGCCGTCCAAATCGCCGCCATAAAACGTGGAGCCACCGGCCTGGGCCGTAAGCGGTTCATCCCACTCGCGCCGCACAATATCGTGTCCGGCGGCATGGTGGTAATAGACGTTATCCTGAGTCGCTTCACGCGACTGGCTGCGGGCAAAACGGTCCGGGAAAATTTGGTAAAAAATCTGATCGGCGGCCCACTGCGGACCGTTATCCGGCACATCAACAGCAAACTGCTCCAGACGCGCAGGCGGAAAACGGCTGAATCCCTGCGGGGTAAACCACAGCTGACGATCGAGCCAAAGTAATTTAAAACTATAGCGTCGACGAGGCTGTCCGCTGGAGAGATCGATCGCCGCTCTCCACGCGGTCACGCCCGGTTGCGGCTGGCTGCGTTGCTTGTGCATACCCAACGAAATCTCTTCGTTATCGTTTTCTGCGCGTAGCGTCACCCGCTGGGGTGGATTTTCCCCCGCCAGCCATAATGTAATCGTCAGTTGATCTTTGTTTTGCTTAACAAATGGGGCAACCGGAAGGTGCCAGGCGTTCAACATCACGTATCCCCTTTGATGATAATGACGTCACCTTGCCATAGCGAAGTGCAGGATCACTCATCATCTTAACGTTTATTGGGGGAGGAGTGTGGGGGAGGAGAAAATTGCCGGGTAACATTAAGCTACCCGGCAAAAATATTACTGCGCTTCAGCCAGTTGGCGCTCGCGACGGCGCTTGAAAACCCAGCCGGCAAGCAGCAGGATAATCCACGCAAAGCCGACGTATAGCGAAATGCGGGTATCCGGATGATAGCCGATAAGCGCGATGATAAAGACCAGGAAAATCAGGCCAATGACGGTCGTCACAACCCCACCCGGCACTTTAAATTTCAGCGCCCTAACCTCTTCCGGCGGCAGACGACGACGGAAGGCAATTTGTGACAGCAGGATCATAATCCACACCCATACCGTTGCGAAGGTCGCCAGAGAGGCGATCACCAGGAAGACGTTTTCCGGCATGATGTAGTTTAGATACACCGCAAACAGCAGCGCGATGGTCATCACCATCACCGTCACCCATGGCACGCCACGACGCGACGTCTTGGCGAACATTTTCGGCGCGCTGCCCTGCTCCGCCATACCATGCAGCATACGCCCCACGCCAAAGACGTCAGAGTTGATGGCCGACAGCGACGCGGTCAGGACTACGAAGTTAAGGATCCCGGCGGCAAAGGTAATCCCCATATGCTGGAACGTCAGAACGAACGGGCTACCGTCAGTGCCGACCTGGTTCCACGGGTAAATAGACATGATGACGAACAGCGTCCCCACGTAAAACACGAGGATACGCATCGGTACGGAATTGATGGCGCGCGGAATAGATTTTTCCGGGTCTTTGGCTTCGCCAGCGGTAATCCCGATAATCTCAATCCCGCCGTAGGCGAACATCACCATTTGTAGCGACATCACCATGCCGAGCCAGCCGTTGCTGAAGAAACCGCCGTTGCTCCACAGATTATGGATACCGGTAGGCTGTCCGCCGTTACCAATCCCCCAAATGATGATGCCAAAACCGGCGACAATCATGATGATAATGGTGGCGACTTTAAAGAATGAGAACCAAAATTCCAGCTCGCCAAACACCTTCACGCTCATCAGGTTGATGGCGCAGATAATCAATACCACGCTGAGTACCCAAATCCAGTGCGGTACGGCCGGGAACCAGACGCCCATGTAAATACCAAAGGCAGTCACATCGGCAATGGCGACAATCAGGATTTCAAAACAGTAGGTCCAGCCGGTTATGTAGCCTGCCAGCGGTCCGAGGTTTTCCTGCGCATAGCGCGAGAAGGAGCTGGCAGCAGGGTTATGAACGGACATTTCGCCCAGCGCGCGCATAATGATATACGCCGCTACGCCGCCGATAATATAGGCCAGCAACACGCTTGGCCCCGCCATTTTGATGGCATCGGCCGAGCCGTAGAACAGCCCGGTACCAATTGCTGAACCTAATGCCATAAAGCGAATGTGCCGGGTGCTCAGCCCACGCTTTAGCTTGTTATTACTTTCCATCGATTCCTAACCTGTTAACACAATAAAAAACCACGGGGCCATGTTAATAGCCCCGTGGTTAAAACTTATTGTCAGTGATATTAGTGTGCGCTGGAGGTCACTTGTCGACCCGCTGCACGATCCCAGATAACTGCCAGGACCACCATCACGACTGTTGGCATCAACCACGCCAGCCCCTGCTCCGCCAGCGGTAAACGCTGGGTCCAGGCCGGTAACACGTCGCCAATTGCAGAAGCTTTAATGCCATCAAGGATACCAAAAATCAGGCTGATAAACATCGCAGGTGCAATGACGCGGGAAGAATTATGCCACCATGAGCGGGTAAAACTTAATACAACCAGTGCGATACATGGCGGATAGATAGCCGTCAGCACCGGAATAGAGATCTGAATCAGATGGCTCAGACCCAGGTTAGAGACCACCATCGAGAAGCCGCCGAGGATAAATACCAGCGTACGATAAGACAGTGGAACGTACTGGGCAAAGAACTCTGCGCACGCGCAGGTCAGGCCAACAGCGGTGACCAGACAGGCGATGAAAATCAACGCCGCCAGCAGGAAGCTCCCTGCGCCACCAAAGGTGTGCTGAACATACGCATGCAGAATTGCCGCGCCGTTAGCAGACTGATCGACCAGAATTGCGCTATCTGAACCCAGACGGAACAACGCGAGATACAGCAGCGTTAAGCCCACACCCGCCATCAAACCCGCCCAAACGGTATAACGGGTCAGCAGACGCGCTTCAGTAACGCCACGCGAGCGAGCGGCGTTGACGATAACAATACCAAATACCATCGCGCCCAGCGTATCCATGGTCAGATACCCGTTCACGAAGCCATTAGAAAACGCCGCAGTTTGATAGGCTTCCATCGCATTGCTGATCGGGCCTGCTGGCCAGACGATTGCGGCGACAGACAGGACCACCAGCGCCAGGATTTTCAGCGGAGCCAGGAAATTACCAACCGTATCCAGCAGTTTGCCCGGATACAGCGAAACCAGAATCACAATCGCGAAATAGACCACGCTGTAGATAAGCAGTGGCAGCGCGGAGTCACCGGTCAGCGGTGCAATCCCGACTTCGAAAGAGACCGTTGCGGTACGCGGCGTAGCAAATAACGGTCCAACAGCCAGGTAGCACACGGTCGCCAGCAGCAAACCAGCGACTTTACCGATAGGCGTGCTCAGTCGGTCCACACCACCACCGACTTTCGCCAGCGCGACAACGGTAAGTACCGGCAGGCCAACGGCGGTAATCAAAAAGCCAAAAGCCGCAGTCCAGACGTGTTCACCTGCCTGCAAACCAACCATTGGGGGGAAGATGATGTTACCTGCACCAACGAACAGTGCAAATGTCATAAATCCCAAAGCGATAATATCGCGCGATTTTAACTGATGGGTCATAAAGTCTTACTGCCTGTGGATGTGGTGTTGAAAATAATAAATTTTTGCCTTTCCCTGGGGGACAATACAGCGGCATTTTTGCTCAATTCCAGCGGGAAACACTCCCAGACTGGCGCGGCGAAGAATAGTTTTTCGATTTACCGCGTAAATGCAGTCGGTATGACAGCACCTGGAGCGCAATTTAAACGCTTATAACGTTTTAAAGCAAGGTGGGATCCCAAAACCAGAACAATATAGCGATATGAAAAATGGGGTTAGCACAAAACACCATTTCATGGAAAAAGGTATGGGTAATAGTTCGAACAAAAAACAACCAAACGTCGTAAAATTCAGGATGGTTATATTGACCGCATAGAAAAAGCCAGCTTGCGCTGGCTTTTGGAAAGATTATCTTACGAATGCGCCTTAACCGTTAATTTTGGCAATTAAACGTTCCGGGATCACGAAACTAAATCGCGTCCCAACGCCTGGTTCGCTTTCGATATTCAAGCGACTGTCGTGATGATGCAGCGCATGCTTAACGATGGCCAGACCAAGTCCGCTGCCGCCCGTTTGCCGCGATCGCGCCTTATCCACACGATAAAAACGTTCGGTTAAGCGTGGAATATGCTCGGCGGCAATGCCTGGACCGTTGTCTTCCACGCAAAACTCCGCCCCCGACGCCACATGCTGCCAGCGTACGGTAATGTGCGTTCCCGCTGGCGTATGGTTCACCGCGTTGTAGACGAGATTCGAGATAGCGCTACGCAACTGCTCCTCGTTACCCCGCACGTTCAGGCTGTTATCAACATCAAAGGTAAACGTATGTTTTTGCTGGCTCAGCGTTTGCGCTTCGTGTTCGAGCACGCGCAGCATCATGGGCACATCGACCTTCTCATTCAGCAGTAGCGTCGGAGCAGCCTCAATTTTTGACAGCGTCAGCAGCTGTTTCACCAGCCCTTCCATGCGATACGTTTGTTCGCGCATGGTATGCAGCGCTTTTTCACGCGTCGTCCCTTCCAGCGGATGCTCCTGCATCATTTCCAGGTACCCTTGTAACACCGTCAGAGGCGTACGCAGTTCATGGCTGGCGTTGGCGAAAAAGTTACGTCGTGAACCTTCCAGTTGATGCATCTGGGTAACGTCGCGCGCCACCATCAGCAGTTGCTTATCGGTATAGGGCATCACGCGAATTTCCAGATGCCGTCCGGTATTGAGTACCAGATTGATCGGTCGGCTAAAATCGCGCGTTTTCAGATATTGTGTAAATTCCGGGTAGCGCAACAGGTTAAGAATATTTTGCCCGCTATCGTCCGGCCAGCGCAGTCCCAGAACCTGCTGAGCCAGTCCGTTACACCAGAAGATACCGCCTTCTTCAGTGGTCAGCACCACCGCGTCGGGTAGCGATTCCGCCCCGCTGCGAAAACGTTTAATCAGATTACCCAGTTCACGACGGCGCTTTTTGTTGCGCAGTTGCATTTGATGCAGCCCGTACAGCAACGGCTCCCAACTGCCTCGCCCCGGCGGCGGCGTCATGCTTCTGTCGACCCATAGCCACCAGGACAAACGTAATAAATTCCAGAAATGCCAGATAAGCAGGCCCGTTACCGACGCCAGTAAAAACCAGGGCAGGTAACCGAAAAAAGCGCTAAGGATAAATGCCGGTATGCAGCACAGGATCAGCTCCAGTACCAACCTTTTCCATGACAATCGTTCTAGCAAACGTCTTACTCCCTATACGGCCTATTCCTTCAGGCCCTGATTCTTGTCAGTCAGAAGCGGGTTGAAAAACGATATCCCGTCCCGCGAACCGTCTGCACCATACGATCGTGTCCGCTGTGCTCCAGCGCCTTACGTAAGCGGCGGATGTGCACATCCACTGTCCGGTCTTCCACGTACACATTGGTTCCCCAGACATGATTGAGGAGTTGCTCGCGACTGTAGACACGCTCGGGATGAGTCATAAAGAAGTGCAACAGTTTGAATTCGGTCGGCCCCATATCCAGCGGATCCTCGCCGGTCATCACGCGATGCGAGGTGGGATCAAGGCTTAGCCCCTGCATCTCTATAACCTCTTCCACCGCCATCGGTGAAATACGACGCAGAACTGCTTTAATACGCGCCACCAGCTCCTTGGGAGAAAAGGGCTTGGTAATATAGTCATCCGCGCCGGTTTCCAGCCCCCGGACGCGATCTTCCTCTTCCCCCCTCGCCGTCAGCATCATCACCGGGATATCCCGCGTCATCGCTTCGCGCTTGAGATGTTTAATAAACTGTAGACCCGAGCCGCCGGGAAGCATCCAATCAAGCAGGACGAGATCCGGCCAGGGTTCATTGAGTTGGTTCACAGCACTGTCATAGTCTTCGGCTTCAACGGGTTGAAATCCGTTTTGCTCGAGCACGAAGCAGACCATTTCACGAATTGGAGCTTCATCTTCTACGACCAGAATACGTCTCGCCATGATTTGCCCTGTTTGTAATTAAATCGTTTGCCATCAATACAGTGCCATTATGCGTCAGTTTTATGACAGATTTATGAAAAGATAGTCCAGGTTTAACGCAGCCCGGCGAATTATGACAGCCCGGAGACAAGATATTCCCACTCGTGAAGGGTTATAATCCCCGCCATTGTTTTACCGTCATGGAACTCTTATGCGCATCCTTCACACGTCTGACTGGCATCTGGGCCAAAATTTCTACAGCAAGAGCCGCGCCGCCGAGCATCAGGCCTTTCTCGACTGGCTGCTGGAAACGGCACAATCCCAGCAGGTGGATGCCATTATTGTGGCAGGCGATATTTTCGATACCGGCTCACCGCCTAGCTATGCCCGTGAGCTGTATAACCGTTTTGTCGTCAATCTGCAGCAAACCGGCTGTCATCTGGTGGTGCTGGCAGGCAACCACGACTCTGTCGCCACGCTCAATGAATCCCGCGATATTCTGGCGTTTCTCAACACCACGGTGGTTGCCAGCGCTGGCCATGGGCCGCAGATACTGCCGCTACGCGACGGTACGCCGGGGGCGATCCTGTGTCCGGTGCCTTTTTTACGTCCGCGCGACATCATCACCAGCCAGGCTGGGCTGACAGGACAAGAAAAACAGCAGCATTTACTGGGCGCAATCACCGACTATTATCAGCAGCAGTATCAGGATGCCTGCACGCTGCGCGGCGACCACAATCTTCCCATCATTGCGACCGGGCATTTGACCACCGTCGGAGCCAGTAAAAGCGACGCCGTACGTGACATTTATATCGGTACGCTGGACGCCTTCCCGGCGCAAAACTTCCCACCGGCAGACTACATCGCGCTGGGACATATTCACCGGGCGCAGGTTATCGGCGGCACGGAACATATTCGCTACTGCGGCTCGCCGATTGCCCTCAGTTTTGACGAGTGCGGCAAAAGCAAATGTGTACATCTGGTGAGCTTTGACGCGGGGAAACTTAGCGCCGTTGAAAATCTCACCGTGCCGGTTACGCAGCAGCTTGCGGTACTGAAAGGCGATTTAGCCGCCATTACTACCCAGCTTGAGCAGTGGCGCGGCGTGCAGCAAGAGCCACCGGTGTGGCTGGATATTGAAATCACCACCGACGACTACCTGCATGATATGCAACGTAAGATCCAGGCCTTAACCGAAGATTTACCGGTAGAGGTGCTACTGGTGCGCCGCAGTCGTGAACAGCGCGAACGCATTATGGCCAATGAACGACGTGAAACGTTAAGCGAGCTGAGCGTGGCAGAGGTTTTTGACCGCCGCCTGGCGCTGGAAGAACTCGAAGAACCGCAGCGTGAGCGGCTTAACCAGCTGTTTAGCGCAACCTTACAAACGCTCGCCGGGGAGGCTGAAGCATGAAAATTCTCAGCCTGCGCCTGAAAAACCTCAACTCCCTGAAGGGAGAATGGAAAGTCGATTTTACGGCAGAACCGTTTGCCAGCAACGGGTTATTCGCCATCACCGGACCAACGGGTGCGGGAAAAACGACCCTGCTGGACGCAATTTGCCTTGCGCTGTACCACGAAACGCCGCGCCTGAATACCGTGTCACAGTCGCAAAACGACCTGATGACCCGCGACACCGCGGAGTGTCTGGCCGAGGTCGAGTTTGAGGTGCGGGGCGAAGCCTACCGCGCATTCTGGAGCCAGAACCGGGCACGCAATCAGCCGGAGGGCAATCTGCAGGTCCCTCGCGTAGAGCTGGCCCGCTGCTCCGACGGTAAAATCCTCGCCGATAAGGTCAAAGATAAGCTGGAGATGACCGCCGAGCTTACCGGGCTGGATTACGGACGTTTTACCCGTTCGATGCTGCTGTCTCAGGGGCAGTTTGCCGCATTTCTCAATGCCAAACCGAAAGAACGCGCCGAGCTGCTGGAAGAGCTGACCGGCACTGAGATCTACGGCCAAATCTCCGCCATGGTATTTGAAAAGCACAAATCAGCGCGTACGGAACTGGAAAAATTGCAGGCCCAGGCCAGCGGTGTTGCGCTGTTAACGCCAGAACAGCTGCAATCCCTGACAGAAAGTTTGCAGGTACTTACTGACGAAGAAAAACAATATCTTACCTGCCAACAAGCCCAGCAGCAGCACCTCAACTGGCTCATGCGGCAAAATGAGCTACAGGCGGAGATAAACCGCCACCAGCAGGCATTACAGGCTGCACTTCAGGCGCAGGAAGACGCGCAGCCGCAACTGGCGGCGCTGAGTCTGGCACTCCCGGCCAGAGCGTTACGCCCACACTGGGAGCGAATCCAGGAACAAACGGCTACGATTGACCGTACGCGACAGAAGATTCAGGAAGTGAATGCTCGCTTACAAAGCAGCTTAGCGCTGCGCGGACGTATTCGTCAGCAGGCACAAACGCAGTCAGCCGCTATGCTCGCCGGACAGCAAACGTTAACCGACTGGTTGAAGGAACATGACCGCTTCCGCTTGTGGAGTAGCGAACTGGCAGGATGGAAAGCGCTGCTGGCCCAACAGTCCGACGCCAGCGTCCAACTGCGCCAGTGGCAGCAGTTGCGAGAGAACGACACGCGCAAGCTCGATGCGCTGGCGCTTCCCACGCTGACCCTTTCGGTACAACAGGTAACGGAAGCGCTGGCGCAACATGTGCAGCTTCGTCCGTTACGCCAGCGGCTGAGTAATCTGCACGGGCAAATCGCCCCGAAGCAAAAGCAACTGGCGCAGCTACGCGCCACGCTTGTGCAGCGTCAGCAGGAGCTGGCCCAGCGCAATGCGGTGCTTACAGAAAAGCGTCAGCGCTATAAAGATAAAAATCAGCAGCTTGCCGATGTGAGAATCATTTGCGAGCAGGAAGCCCGCATCAAAGATCTGGAAAGCCAGCGGGCACTATTGCAATCCGGCATGCCTTGCCCACTTTGCGGCTCCACCACGCACCCGGCGATTGAGCGCTATCAAACGCTCGAACTGAGTGTGAATCAGACACGGCGTGAAGCGCTGGAAAAAGAGGTCAAAACGCTTGCCGATGAGGGTTCAACGCTACGCGGTCAACTCGAGGCGATAACCCAGCAACTTCAGCGCGATGAACGCGAAGTACAAACGCTTTCTCAGGAAGAGCAAGCACTTACTCAAGAGTGGCAGACCGTCACCGCCAGCCTCAACGTGACGCTGCAACCGCAGGATGACATCGCCCCGTGGCTTGCCGCCCAGGAAGAGCACGAGCAGCAGCTTCACCAGCTGAGTCTGCGTCATACCCTGCAAGCGCAAATCACCGCACACACAGAGCAGATTACTCAGCTCCAGCAGCATATTGACCAGCGTCAGGCAACGCTAACCGCCGAGCTGGCCCGTCATGGTCTGTCCCTTCCGGCCGAGGGTGAAGTCGCCTCATGGCTGAGCGAACGGGCGAACGAAGCGCAAATGTGGCAGCAGCGCCAGAACGAACTGACTGAATTACAGGCTCGAATCGCCCAGCTTGCGCCGGTGCTGGAAACGCTGCCTGAAACCGATGCGCTTGGTGAAAACATTGAGAATCTGTCGCTGGAAAACTGGCGGCAGGTGCACGACGATTGCCTCTCTTTACAGGGGCAGTGGCAAACCTTACAGCAGCAGGAGACGCAGGAGGTTCAGCGCGCTGCAGAAATTCAGGCGCAGTTTGATACCGCATTGCAGGCCAGCATCTTTGCCGATCGCGACGCCTTTGTTGCCGCCCTGCTGGATGAAGAGACCTTTAACCGCCTTGAACAATTGAAGCAATCACTGGAAAGCCAGCGACAGCAGGCGCAAACGCTGCTTAATCAGGCGCAGCAGGCGCTGGCGACTCATCAACAACAGCTACCAATCGGGGTGGATCTCACGCTCACCGTGCAACATCTTCACGACGCGCTGGCGCAACTCACCCAGCAGCTACGGGAGAACACCACTCGTCAGGGCGAAATTCGCCAGCAGCTCAAGCAGGATGGAGAAAACCGCCAGCAGCAGCAGGCGCTGATGCTCGAGATTGCGAAAGTCGCACAGCAGGTCGAAGACTGGGGCTATCTGAACGCGCTGATCGGCTCGAAAGAGGGAGATAAATTCCGCAAGTTTGCCCAGGGGCTGACGCTGGATAATCTGGTCTGGCTTGCCAACAACCAGTTGACCCGTCTGCACGGTCGCTATCTGTTGCAGCGCAAGGCCAGCGAAGCGCTGGAGCTGGAAGTGGTTGATACCTGGCAGGCCGATGCCGTGCGTGACACGCGTACGCTTTCCGGCGGCGAGAGCTTCCTCGTGAGTCTGGCGCTGGCGCTGGCGTTGTCCGATCTGGTCAGCCACAAAACGCGAATTGACTCCCTGTTCCTCGACGAAGGTTTCGGCACGTTGGACAGCGAAACGCTGGATACCGCCCTGGATGCGCTCGATGCGCTCAACGCCACTGGCAAAACCATTGGTGTCATCAGCCACGTTGAAGCGATGAAAGAACGCATTCCGGTACAGATCAAGGTCAAAAAAATCAACGGACTGGGCTACAGCAAACTCGATAAAATGTTTGCAGTTGATGCCTGATAGCAGTTCGGCTCCTGGAGGCCGGATATGCGCCAGCGCTATCCGGCACGGCACATAGCACGATCGTGAATACACAAAGACGGATATGAAATGGCATTCCACTTCGCTTATCCGCAAGCTATCTCTATTGGCGGCGAACGTTCGCCGCTATGGCGCACATCGTGCGTCTTTCTTGTTGGCAGGTGGTATGAAAAAAGTCATTTTCTCTTTAGCTCTGGGGACATTTGGGCTGGGCATGGCCGAGTTTGGCATCATGGGTGTACTCACCGAGCTGGCGCGGGACGTGGGAATTTCCATCCCTGCCGCTGGCCATATGATTTCGTTTTACGCTTTTGGCGTGGTGCTGGGCGCGCCTATTATTGCGCTCTTTTCCAACCGCTTTTCTCTCAAGCACATTCTGCTGTTTCTGGTCACGCTGTGCGTGATCGGCAACGCCATCTTCACCCTCTCCTCCTCATATTTAATGCTGGCGGTGGGCAGGCTGGTTTCCGGCTTTCCACACGGCGCGTTTTTTGGCGTTGGCGCGATTATCCTGTCGAAGCTGGCCCGTCCGGGAAAAGTCACCGCCGCCGTCGCGGGCATGGTTTCGGGTATGACCGTTGCTAATCTGATTGGCATTCCCATCGGCACCTGGCTGAGCCAGGAATTTAGCTGGCGCTACACGTTTCTGCTGATAGCCGTCTTTAATATCGCCGTGATGGTCTCGATAACTTTTTGGGTACCCAACATCAGCGATGAAGCAAAAGGGAAACTGCGCGAACAATTTCACTTTTTGAAAACCCCCGCCCCGTGGCTCATCTTTTCCGCCACCATGTTTGGTAACGCCGGGGTTTTCGCCTGGTTCAGCTACGTCAAACCGTACATGATGTTCATCTCCGGCTTTTCCGAAGCGCTGATGACCCTCATCATGATGCTGGTGGGATTGGGAATGGTGTTGGGAAGTCTGCTGAGCGGTCGCCTTTCTGGCCGCTATACGCCGCTGCGTATTGCGGTAATAACCGACTTTGTAATTGTGCTGGCTCTGCTGCTGCTCTTTGCCTTTGGCGGGATCAAAGCCGCGTCGCTGATCTTCGCCTTTATTTGCTGCGCGGGCCTGTTTGCCCTGTCGGCGCCGCTGCAAATTTTGCTGCTGCAAAATGCTAAAGGGGGTGAGCTGCTGGGTGCGGCAGGAGGGCAAATTGCCTTTAATCTCGGCAGCGCGATTGGCGCCTGGTGCGGTGGTATGATGCTGACGCTGGGCTTTGCCTACAACTACGTGACGTTGCCGGCGGCGCTGCTGTCGTTTTCTGCAATGTCGTCGCTGCTGCTCTACGGTCGCCTGAAGCGCAGCGTATCCCGGATGACTCCCGTTGCCGGATAGCCTCTGCGCTACCCGGCAACGCGAACATTACTCCTGCGGCCACAACCAGGCCGCGCCGCGCACGCCGCTGGAGTCACCGTGCAGCGCCTTGCGTAGAGGCGTTTCGCACTCGCCGCCAAAGACAAACTGTTTAATCAACGTTGGTACGTTTTGATACAGTCGGTCGACATTGCTCATTCCACCGCCCAGCACGATTACATCCGGATCGAGAATATTCACCACATGTGCCAGTGATTTCGCCAGACGCAGCTCGTACCGACTCAACGCCTGTTCCGCCTGGGCATCCCGGGCATTAACAAGACTGATAATTTCACTGCCCTTGAGCGACTTACCGCTCAGACGCTGGTAGTCGGTGGCAAAACCGGTTCCGGAAATGAAGGTTTCAATGCAGCCTTGCTTGCCGCAATAGCAGGGCACTTCCTGCCGATAACGCAGTTCGTCTTCGTCCATCCACGGCAGCGGATTATGCCCCCACTCGCCCGCAGTACCGTTCCCGCCCGTGTGCGCCCGGCCGTTCAGCGCCACTCCTGCGCCACATCCTGTACCGATAATCACCGCAAACACGGTTTGCGCCCCCGCCGCTGCACCATCAACGGCTTCAGAAACCGCCAGGCAGTTGGCATCATTTGCCAGCCGCACTTCGCGATTCAGACGCGTACTCAGGTCTTTGTCAAAAGGTTGCCCGTTAAGCCAGGTCGAGTTGGCATTCTTCACCACTCCGGTGTAGGGCGAAATTGAACCGGGAATGCCCATCCCGACGGTTCCCGACTGCCCGGTGGCCTTTTCCGCCATCTCCACCAGCGCGGCGATGGTTTCTATCGTTTGCCGATAATCATCACGCGGCGTGGGCAGGCGATGGCGAAAAAGCTGTTCGCCTGCATCGCCAAGCGCGATAACTTCCGTTTTCGTACCGCCTAAATCGATACCTATACGCACTGTTTGCTCCTCTTCCCGATTAACAATGCAAGCATAGCGACAATTCGCTATCATGCCCGCTGGATTTAACGACAAGGCCGTGGAAATTATCATGCTGTGGTTCAAAAATTTAATGGTTTACCGTCTTAGCCGCGATGTTTCTTTGCGTGCCGAAGAGATGGAAAAACAGCTGGCATCAATGACGTTCACCCCTTGCGGTAGCCAGGATATGGCAAAAATGGGCTGGGTTCCGCCGATGGGATCGCACAGCGATGCATTAACGCATACCGCCAATGGCCAAATTATTATCTGCGCCCGCAAAGAAGAAAAAATTCTGCCGTCGCCGGTTATCAAACAGGCGCTGGAAGCCAAAATTTTCAAACTGGAAGCTGAGCAAGGTCGCAAACTCAAGAAGACCGAAAAAGACTCGCTGAAAGATGAAGTTCTGCACTCATTGCTGCCGCGCGCCTTTAGCCGTTTCAGCCAGACGATGATGTGGATCGATACCGTCAACGATCTGATCATGGTTGATTGCGCGAGTGCGAAGAAAGCCGAAGATACGCTGGCGCTGCTGCGTAAGAGTCTCGGTTCGCTGCCGGTCGTTCCGCTGACGATGGAAAACCCCATTGAGCTGACGCTGACCGAATGGGTTCGTTCCGGTACAACGGCACAGGGATTCCAGTTACTGGATGAAGCCGAACTAAAAGCGATCCTTGAAGACGGCGGCGTGATCCGCGCGAAAAAGCAGGATCTGGTCTGCGACGAAATCGCCGTGCATATCGAAGCGGGCAAACTGGTCACCAAGCTGGCCCTCGACTGGCAGCAGCGCATTCAGTTCGTGATGTGTGACGACGGCTCTATTAAGCGTTTGAAGTTTAGCGACGAGCTGCGCGATCAGAACGAAGATATTGACCGCGAAGATTATGCTCAGCGTTTTGATGCCGATTTCATCCTGATGACGGGTGAACTGGCGGCGCTGATTAAAAGTCTGGTGGAAGGATTAGGCGGCGAAGCGCAACGTTAAGCCGTACTTACCGAATGGCGGCACAATGTCGCCATTCGTCATTTCTATGCTTACAGATAGCGGCAAAGATAGGATGTTGGCTCTGCCACCTGCAGATGAAACTCGCTGTTGCCCGGTACGTTGAACACGTCCCCTGCGGCATACACCTTCCACTCGGTTTCCCCCGGCAGCAGCACGTTCAGTGCGCCGCTAACGACAGTCATCTCTTCAGGCGCCGCAGTACTAAAGGTATATTCGCCTTCAGCCATCACGCCAACACTGGCGCGGCCAGTACTGCTGCTGGTAAAACCGATCGATTTTACTTTGCCGGAAAAGTATTCATTACTTTGAAGCATACAACTGGCCCTATCTCGTGATTAAGTTGAGAACCAATATAGGGGGCTGACGTTCCACCTGTCACGCAAAATTACGCCAACAGTTCCGAAGCCAGTCGGGCAATCAACACATTAGACAGAAGAACCGGGACATCCAGCGATTTTTGCAGTAAATCGCGATGGCGTTGATTGAACCCCAGACAATCCAGCATGATCACATCCGCGCCTTGCTCCAGCAGTTCTTTCCCGGCATCAATCAATTGTTGTTCGCTACCTTCGATCGGATTCGCCACGGCATACACTGGTGGTGTTTGTAACACCTGCCATTTTTGCGTCTGGGCTTTGAGCAATTCGGTGACGGGGACAATAACCCCGACCTGATGCCCATCGACAATCGAGGCCACCAGCGGGGGGATAATACGTAACGGCTCCAATAGAATGCTATTGCGGGCGGTCAGGCGAGCGATTGAGGCGGTACTCATCAGCAGGATCACGTCAAAGCCCTGGTTATCCAACACCTCCACGATACTTTGCAGCGAGCGCTCTACCTTCTGGCGTGAGACATGCGCAAGTTGGTGGTCGCTGAGCAGCGTTAATAAAGGCTCGTCACCGGGCGAAACGCCGTACTCAGCCATCACATCTTCTCGCCGCATCTGTCCAAGCAGACTGTGGTGAGTAATGTGCTGTTCATCGATATATTCCGTCAGGAGCGGTAACACCTCACACATCGGCACCACGCCAATCGTGAGGATAGCCAACGACGCACTCATTTGTTGCTCCACCATCTTATTACTTTGCTGTGAAATCCCGGGCAAGTGCCGGGCGCTGACCTGCGCTACAAATGCTCAAAAGCGTAGCAGTTGATCGGCGGTGTATTGTGTAAAGATTCCAAATCATTCCGGTACTGGATTGTTATTGCTTAATTTTCAATTTTAACTGTATACGGCGAAATTTAAGAAAATGTGATGAACGCCCGTCCTGGCACTTTTCAGACTCGTGCCAGGACGGTGCTTAATATCAGGTTTTATCGGGGTCTTCGTAGCGTTTTTTGGCATCCATGGCTTCCTGCGCAGAAGGATGCTCACTGATCAACGTATTCGGTTTAGGGTGATCGGCTCGAAGTTGATACCAGGTTACCGTCTGGCCTGGCGTACCCTTTTCAACCGTAACAATGTTCGCTTGACGTGGGTAAGGTGGTTTTGTCGGCATAGTTCTTCCTTTTCACTGGATGAACATTAAGTATAGACACCGCCCTGTAACCGTGGCGCTGCCTGCGCCAGTATCTCAAGAATGTCTTCCACCACCTGCGCAGGTTTATGGGTGGCATCAACGATGTAGTGCGCAGCTTCACGGTACAGAACATCGCGCTGGGCGAGCACTTCCTGCACCTCTTCAGTCAACGGCTTACCGGTTAAGGTTGGGCGCAATCCCTCTTCAGGCGTGGCCTCCAGACGATCAACCAGTACTGATACCGGTGCGCTTAAATAGATAACCACGCCGTGGCTGCGCATGTAATGACGATTAAATTCGGTAAGAATGATGCCGCCGCCGGTCGCAACAACCGTTGCTGGGGCTGTGACGGCCTGCAGAGCGCTCGTCTCCTGGGCACGAAACCCTTCCCATCCTTCCCTTTCGACGATCTCCGCCACGGTCATCTGCACGTGCGATTGCAACCAGCGATCGGTATCGACAAACTGGAAATCGATAGCCTTCGCCAGCGCCATACCGGTAGTTGTCTTACCACACCCCCGGGGGCCGACAAGATAAAGAGGTTGCGTCATTACAGAAATTCCCCAGGGAGCCGCGAGCGAGCGGGATCTGATGCGGTTAAAGATATAATCATATCACCAAACTAGTACATCGCCAAAACGTAAAGAAAAGATTACATATAGGGTAGCTGTACCTATTAACCCCTACTATAACAAGAATTCACCATGAATAAAGTGTAAATAATAAATTACACGCTTTATTTTCTACGCTGTACTTCCAGCCACCACTTATCAAGCTCAGCAGCAAAATGCTGCCTGTCTCGTGGTGAAAGGCTGTCCGGCCCGCCGGTCTGAATACCGCTGGCGCGTAGCGTATCCATAAAATCACGCATCATCAGACGCTCACGGATCGTGGCTTCGGTATAACGTTCACCGCGCGGATTAAGCGCCGCCGCACCTTTTTCAATGACTTCTGCCGCCAGCGGGATATCCGCTGTTATCACTAAATCACCGGCACTACACTGACGTACAATCTCGTTATCCGCCACGTCAAACCCGGCGGGAACACGTAATGTGCGGATAAACCGCGAAGACGGGACGCGCAAACTTTGGTTGGCTACCAAAATAAGCGGCATCTGCATGCGCTCAGAAGCGCGGTACAAAATATCTTTAATCACATTCGGACACGCATCGGCATCCACCCATATTGTCATAATTTCTCCCCACTGATGTGCAGTTGCACATTGTCGCGTGCTTTTACTTACAGGCAAAGTGCTGTTTATCCTTCTGCACATATTCAATCCGCGCTAAGCTTAGCTTTCCCAGGTAAAACAATGAATATCACGCATAGGGAGTGACAAAATGGACAAGAAAATCGGTTTTATCGGCTGCGGTAATATGGGCAAAGCGATACTTGGCGGCATGATCGCCAGCGGCCAGGTTCTCCCCGGACAAATCTGGGTCTACACCCCTTCCCCCGATAAAGTCGCTGCATTGCACGACCAGTACGGTATTAATGCGGCGCAGTCTGCGCAAGAGGTCGCGCAAATCGCTGACATCGTTTTTGGGGCCGTAAAACCAGGCATCATGATTAAAGTGCTGAGCGAAATTACCTCCAGCCTGAACAAAGACTCCCTGGTCGTCTCGATTGCCGCTGGCGTCACCCTCGATCAGCTCGCCCGCGCGCTGGGCCATGACCGTAAAATCATTCGCGCGATGCCAAACACGCCGTCACTGGTGAATGCCGGAATGACCTCCGTCACGCCGAACGCCTTAGTCACGCCAGAAGACACGGCCGACGTGCTGAATATCTTCCGCTGCTTTGGCGAAGCGGAAGTCATTGCGGAGGCAATGATTCATCCGGTCGTTGGCGTTAGTGGTTCAGCCCCGGCCTATGTGTTTATGTTTATTGAAGCGATGGCGGACGCCGCCGTGCAGGGTGGCATGCCTCGCGCGCAAGCTTATAAATTCGCGGCGCAGGCAGTAATGGGGTCGGCAAAGATGGTGCTGGATACGGGTAAACATCCCGGAGAACTGAAGGATATGGTGTGCTCGCCTGGCGGAACCACCATTGAAGCGGTACGCGTCCTGGAAGAACGAGGTTTTCGTTCATCAGTGATTGAAGCGATGATTAAGTGCATGGAGCAGTCGGAAAAACTCAGCCGCTCCTGAGTTAACACCGCCGGACGTCAGGCCGCCGCCTCAGTGCGGTTACGTCCGGAATTCTTTGCTTTGTAGAGCGCCATATCCGCCGACTTTAACCATTCTCGATAATGCTCGGTTTCTGCGGTCAGCGGCGCAACGCCCACGCTGATCCGCAGAGCAACCTGCGGCGCGCAGGATAAACGCAGTTGACCAAGTCGTTCGTGAACACGAGACATCGCCGCAATCGCGCTGGTTGCCGGCGTGCCGCACATAATCACCGCAAACTCATCACCGCCAAAGCGCCCGATCACGTCGCTACCGCGTAAGGTCATCTGCAACTGGCGGGTCAACGCGACAATCGCCTGGTCCCCAACGTCGTGACCCCAGGTATCATTGATGCTCTTAAAATGGTCGATATCGATAATCAGTAACGTGGCGTCACGCTGGTAGCGGCGGCAATTATCAAATTCATTACGCAGTAACAGTTCCCAATGGCGGCGGTTATACACCCCAGTCATGCCATCTCGCGTACTCATCACCTGTAAACGGCGTTTATGTTCCGCCAGCTTGATGACCGTCTGGTAACTGACCCAGGCAAACAGCAGCGGATAAATCACCAGTACCGGCAGCGTCAATAGCACGCTAAGTTGAGTACTGCTAAAAGCGACGGAGATATCGGTTAACTGTAACGTCACCAGGCATGAAACCATCATCAAAACGGCGCCTGCGATGAATATTCGCATCCCGCCTGCGCCCATCAGGTTGATGCAGATAATCATCAGCAGCGCCGTGGATGGCAACAGGTTTACGCCCATAATCCCTATCCACATACCGGCAAGAATGGCATCGGCTTTTAAGTTGGTAAATTCGCTATGCAGAGGATCGTCGGCTTTGCTGGCCAACTGCCAGGCCAAATGCGGCCAGACAAACGCCCATCCCACCAGTAATAGCCACCAGCCACCGGTAATGGGCTGAGCAACTAATACCGACGCGATAGGGAAAAACATTCCCCCCAATCCCACCGCTCGCGGCAGCCTGATTCGTCGGGCGAATCGCAGACCGGAACGTTGGTGGTCATTTTGATGAAGCGATAAAAATGCTTCATTCGGGACGACCTTCTTTTGATAAAAGTTTTCATCATTCATTGTATTTGGGAATATTCTGAAACAAATTTCCCAAATTATAGGAAGGGGTCTGGTGGCGGAAGTATGATATTTCGGGTGAGCGATTTTACCTGCTCACCCGTAAGTGCTACGCAGATTTCTTCAGGCAAGCGCTCATAAATTTATTACGATCATCACCTTTCAGAGACTGCTCCGTCGCCTTAACGTTACATTCACGCATTTTTTGCTGCTGCGGCGTCAGGCTCTTTTCCTCCGGCGCAGATTTACTGTTTTTCAGGCAATCACTCATATATGTCTTACGCGCATCCCCTTTTAAGGTCTGCGCCGTTGCCTGCTGATTGCAGGTGGTCATACGCTGTTGTTGCGGGGTTAAAGTCTTCTCGGCAGCACCGACGGTAGTTAAAAAAATCAGACCAAAAAGCAGCGTCATTAATAATGTAATTTTCATAGCATCCTTCTTTTCTGAACGACAACACACAGGTAAGTTTGGCTGCTAACGATAAAAATACCACCCGGCGGCAAAAGTATTGCCGCCGGGCGTCGGGTTATTTCAGTCCTAACGCCGCTTTCATGGTGTAAAACAGGTCGGTTTGATCGGTCAGGCCGACCACATTCGCCGCATGCGGGCCATAGGCTGCAATTCGCAGTTGGCTGCCGGTGTGCTCCTGAGATTCCTCTTCAGAGTTGCCGTAGCTGATGACCATAACCGCGCCATCTTTGGTGTTCAGCGCCTGGGTCAGGCCTGGTGCTTTGGTATCCGGCGCGACAATCTGGCTGGCATGTGCGTGGTCAGCGGTTACCACCACCAGGGTGTTGCCATCTTTCTTCGCAAAGGCAAGCGCGCGCTGTACCGCTTCGTCCAGATCGACCGTTTCGCCAATCTGTCCGCACGGGTTGGCGGCGTGGTCCTGTTTATCGATTGACGCCCCTTCCACTTGCAGGAAGAAACCTTTCTCATTTTTGCTTAACAACTCAATCGCTTTATCCGTCATCTGCGCCAGCGTTGGCACGCTGTCGTCACGCTTTGGATTTGGCGTACAGGTCACAACCGGCTTATCCAGATTGCCATGATAAGACGCTTTCGGACCTTCCCAGCGCACGGGCATATTGCCATCAGAGAACAGGCCCAGCAGCGGTTTATCCTGATTAGCTTCGGTAATCGCCGCCAGCGTCGCGGTATCACTCACCATCTGATAACCGCGGGCCAGGGCTTGTTCACGCAACGTTTTACCCTGCCACTCGCCTGCCGCAGCGGTTTCCGCAAACGTTTTTGCCCCGCCGCCCAGCGTAACGTCAGCCCGGGCATTGAGTAATTGTTCGGTGATGGACCCTTTACCGCCTTTTTCCAGCGCATTGGTTGGGCATTTTTCACGTGTCACGCCAGGGCCATAGCACTTACGCGAAGTCACATGGGCAACCAGCGCCGCCGGAGTAGCATCCTGCAATTCAGCGGTAGAAACGTTGCCCGTTGCCAGCCCCGCCGCTTTTGCCATTTCAAGAATTGTGGCGTGATCTTTTTCATGAATATCAACGCCCAGCGCGCCATTATAGGTTTTCACACCGGTGGTCCACGCCGTCGCGGATGCCGCAGAATCCGTCACATAATCGGGTTTACCCGTTTTCTTATCCAACGCATAGTGCGTGTATTGTCCGGTCAACGGTAAAGCATCAATCCCTTTAAAAAAGCCGCCTGCGCCTTCGGCATAATTTCGCGCGGCCGTTATTTCTGAGTCCCCCATCCCATCGCCAATCAATAAAATAATATTTTTGGCCGGTTTATCGCTCAGAGATTCGCGCAGAGCCGCCGTTTGATCGGCAGACAATCGGCGGGCGCCGCCCGGCGTGGTGATATCACCCTGAGCGGCACGATTATCCATAACCGCTATGGCAGAGGTTTCTGCATTAATAACCGGGGTAAACAGCAAAGGTAACAGGGCAATAGCGAGTGCGCTTTGTTTCACTTTATTTTCTCCATGTATAAATACGGTAAAATTAAAACAAAGCGACTATAAGTATTTGATGTGACACTTTTATGATAATTTGTGGATGACGCACCACGGATTACTCAAAACGCTTTTGGCACACTCTCGCCAGCGTTATGAACGTTGGTCAGAAACGCAGGCATACGGCCTTCTCCAGCCAAAGCCCCTTCAATTTGGCGAATAAATATTTGCCGATCGTTACACGTCATATTGCGCAGCATTTCGATGATTACCTGCTCCAGCGTTTCAACCTGCGCCGTCAGTTCTTGCGACTCTTCTTCTTTTTGGGCGAGCTTAAGTAACAACTCAGTAACGAGATTTTTCATTTACGTATTCCCTTAACCAAATATAGGCCACGTTATCATTAAGACTCACAACTGCCTAGAGGATGAAAGTTGTATTTTCATAAGAAATAAAACGTTTTGCGAAAACAATCACAACACAAAATAAGGGGGAAGGAGTCTTAGCGCAGAATTATTCCATATAAAAGGGTAAGGGGATTAATAATCACCTGGATATATAAATGCATAATGATGGATTAACAACGCTTGCGGGCAGCGTTGTTAATCAGATACTCAGCGTGCGCAGCGCCGACGTCGCAACGCGATAGCCAGTTGCCAGATGTTGATAAGCACAATGCACGCCGTGGCAATAAACACCCAGCGAAAGCCCGCCATTGCCGAAACCGTTGCCCCCATTAATGGCCCGGCTACGTTGCCGAGGTACATAAATGACTGGTTATAACCAAAAATGCGCCCGGTTATCTGGTCGCTGGAGTATTTTACCAGCAGCGTCTGCACCGCGGGCAACATCGCGCCGTCGGCAAAGCCGAGCAGAAAACGTAAGATCCCCAACTGCAACGGCGTAGTGACCCATGACATGGCGAAAAACAACACGACGGCGAAGATTAACGTTGCCATTAAAATCCGCTCGGTCCCAATACGATCGCCTAATTTACCTAGCCGGGGCGCAGAAATCAGCGCCGAGATGCCCGGAACCGAAGCAATCAGCCCGCTGAGAAAAGCAATATTAGAACTGTCTGGGACCATTGATTTAATAAACAGCGCCAGAATCGGCCCAATTGAGCCGTTACACAACTGGATCACCATCGTAGTAAAAAACAGGCTGATCACCAGCGCCGGATAAGGCAGCGAGGCAAAGACGGCCTTCCCGCTCAGGCGTTCGCTTTTTTTGATTGTCGGGCGCACACCTTCTTTGATTAAGAACAGCGTGACCAGAAAACTCACTACCAGCAAGGCCGCGGTAATACAGAATACCGCCCGTAAGCCAACGTGGTCGGCAATAAAGCCCCCCATCAGTGGTCCGCCAATAACGCCGCTAATTTGCGCCGTCGAGAGCGTACTCAGCGCCCACCCGCTGCGTTCGCGCGGAACCTGTGAGGCTACCAGCGCCATCGCATTGGGAATATAGCCAGACGTTAACCCCATGACCCCACGCAGCAGAAAAAGCTGCCAGACGTTAGTGGCAAAGGCCTGCAGTAAAATCGCAATCGCCATACCCAAAGAGGCCCGCAGCAGCATTAGCTTGCGTCCTTTACGGTCGGCTAAACTCCCCCACATCGGAGAGACGATGGCTGAAATCAGGAAGGTGACGCTAAACGTTAAGCCGGACCACATTGAGAGTGCTTCATGGGAGCTTACCCCCAGTTGGGAGATATAGAGCGGTAAAAAAGGCAGGATTTGGCTGATTGCCAGGCCGGTGAAAAAGCAACCGAACCATACGGAAATGAGGTTGACTCTCCAGGATTCCATAGGGACTCATAACGATAAGTAGCTGAAAACTGTGAGTAGCTTAACAAATTACTTAGCCAAATAAGGGTCCACAGGTGCGATATATCACAGTTTAGGATTTTATCTTCCCGCTCATCATATTTGTGATATACCTCACATCAACCCCACAATATCAGCAGGGGTTTATGCTCCGCGTCCGTTCTGCGCGTTTGCGCTTATCTGTTCCTCTGTTGCCCACCAAAACAATCTGCCAGAAGCCGAGGAAACCTGCGTTTTGTCGTGGTAATGTATGTGCTTTGCATTCATGGAATGGGTTTTTAAGATGGCAAAGTTGCGGGTAGGAATCGTATTTGGTGGTAAATCAGCGGAACATGAAGTGTCATTGCAATCGGCAAAAAATATTGTCGATGCCATCGACAAGACTCGCTTTGACGTTGTGCTGTTAGGTATTGATAAGCAAGGACAATGGCACATTAGCGATGCCAGTAACTATCTGCTCAATTCAGATGATCCAGCGCATATTGCGCTGCGTCCTTCCGCGACCAGCCTGGCTCAGGTCCCGGGTAAACAAGAGCACCAGTTGATCGATGCGCAAAACGGTCAGCCACTGCCAACGGTCGATGTTATTTTCCCGATCGTACACGGCACGTTGGGTGAAGATGGCTCTCTGCAGGGTATGCTGCGCGTGGCGAATCTGCCGTTCGTCGGTTCTGATGTCCTGGGTTCTGCGGCCTGTATGGATAAAGACGTGACCAAACGTCTACTGCGCGATGCCGGATTAAACATCGCGCCATTTATTACGCTCACTCGCGCTAATCGCAACCGCATCAGCTTTGCCGAGGTGGAATCCCGCCTTGGCCTGCCGCTGTTTGTGAAACCAGCCAACCAGGGCTCGTCCGTTGGCGTCAGTAAAGTGACCAGCGAAGCGCAATACGATCAGGCCGTCGCGCTGGCATTTGAATTCGACCATAAAGTCGTGGTGGAGCAAGGGATCAAGGGCCGCGAGATCGAATGCGCGGTGCTGGGCAACGATCAACCGCAGGCCAGTACCTGTGGCGAGATCGTGCTGAACAGTGATTTTTACGCTTACGACACCAAATACATTGACGATAACGGTGCCAAAGTGGTTGTTCCGGCAGCGATCGCACCGGAAGTTAACGATAAGATCCGCGACATTGCTATTCAGGCTTATCAGGCGCTGGGCTGCGCCGGTATGGCGCGCGTGGACGTTTTCTTAACCGCAGAGAACGATGTTGTGATCAATGAGATCAACACGCTGCCGGGCTTTACCAACATCAGCATGTATCCAAAATTGTGGCAGGCGAGCGGCTTAGGCTATACCGATTTGATCACTCGCCTGATCGAACTGGCGCTGGAACGTCATGCGGCGGATAGCGCGTTGAAAACCAGTATGTAAACCCGCCTGGATGCCTGATCGAGAGCTATTGGGCATCCTTTGCTTCTTCTTCATCTTCCACGCGGCGACGGATAATTAATCCGGCCAGCCAAAAGCTAATCACCCACGTCACCAACCCCACCGCATAGGTCTGCCATCCCTGCGCTTCAAAACCCAGTAAGCCGACCACACCGTTCAGAATAAAGATGAGCCCAATAGCGAAGGCATAGTAGTGCCAGTCTCGGCGAATTTTAACAGGCAGGTTCATAACGGCTCCGGTGGAAATACAACGTGAAAGCGCATCCTCGCACATTTCCTCATAGACGTCTGTGGCCTGTGCGGAATTTCTGAAATGTAACTTGATTTCACTTAAGGTTACTTAATTGTGACAATCAGCAAAAAACCGAGATCCAGGAATAATCTCTACCTGAAATTACCATCATTCTGATATTGACATTGCCGATCACCTGTCAGACTCACTGTCAGTTCCAGGCATCACGTCAAAAAAGCAGGTTATTTCCGGAGGTCTTTATGGCTGATTTTACGCTCTCAAAATCCCTGTTTAAGGGCAAGCATCGGGATACCTCCTCCCTGCCCGGCAACATTGCGTATGCCGTATTTGTGCTGTTTTGCTTTTGGGCAGGCGCGCAGGTTTTAAATCTGTTGGCCCACGCTCCCGGCATCTATGAACAGCTGATGCAGTTGCAAATGCAAGAGACAGGACGCCCACGAGTTGAAATTGGCTTAGGCGTCGGTACCCTTTTTGGGCTGGTCCCTTTCCTTGCCGGAAGTCTGATTCTTGGCGCCATCGCGGCATTCGTGCGCTGGCGCCGCCGTCATCATAACGATGACTGACCCATACATTTCGCCCGACGATCGTCCACGCGTTTCGCAAACCACGCGGTAGTCAGATTACGTGTAATCTTCGGGCTTTCCAGCTGAATGCCTGGCAGCATTTCACGGGGTAGCGCTTTCCCAGTCTTCGCTTCCGCCAGCTTATAGACCTTCTCGTACAGCGCGGTATCCTCAAAGGCCAGACTGTCACCTTTTTGCAGTTGGCGGTGGATCTCACTCTCGCTCATCCCCAGCTTCCCGGCCAGTTTACGTACCGCCAGCTCGGTTTTGCCCGGCTCGCTGCTGCCGTAGAGAATCAAATCACCATCCATCACCAGCTTCACTCCGCTGGCTTTACTGACCGCATTCTGGAAAGCTGCATTGCGGCTGGCATACCATCCCGCATTGAAATCGGCGAAACGGAAGATTGGCGCGCTGTAATTCGCCGGGTAGTTAAGCAGATGATACGTACCGAACCACAGCCCACCGCGGCGGCTGAACACTTCCTGACGAACTGTTCCGGCCATTTTCCACGGATACCCGTCGGCGTGCTGCTCGGCAAACGCGATACTGACCTGCATTGGCCCACCGGTATGTACCGGATTAAGCGAACCAAACAGCGTCTGCCCCATCGGTACCATATTGATAAAATCATCAAAAATGGCGCTAAGCTGTTTTTCCGTTTTCACCGTATCCAGACGCTCGCTGTAGCTTTTCCCCGTTGGCGAGTTAATCTTCAGTGCGGTATGCACCACAAACTGCGGGATATGCATACGCTCGGCGCGCCGGTCGATCTCTTTCCAGGCGATTTTACTTAAGTTTGGAACGGCCGGATCCGCCTGATAGTTTGACTCCTGTTGCGCGACCGCCAGCACCGAACAGATATTTTCAACCGTCGGCGCCAGCTTCTGGCTTTCAAACGTCTTCGCTAAATCCTGCGCCCATGCGTCCCGGTCTTTCACGCTGGCGGGCATTTTCTGGCGCACCACGCTCGCCACATCGACGGCTTTCTCCCCTTTTTTTAGCGGCTGCGCGGGTTGGCTACTACATCCCACCAGCACCAGAGCGGCCAGACCGGACAAGGGGTAAAGACGGGAAACCGTCGACATAACATCTCCTTTTTTATTAACTAAGCGTATGGGTAACTTCCTGAATATCCTGGCCATCAAGCTCACGTTCAAAGCTGCGCAGACGCTTATAAATAGACATCAGTTCGACTAACGTTGTCCAGGAGTTAATCAAATACTGGAACGAACCGCGCACCTGGCCAAACACGTTGGTGATTTGCGTCATCAGGCCGAGCGTAATCGTACCGGCAACAATCGACGGGAACAGCAGGAACAAGCCGAAAACGTTATCAACCTGCAGGTATAGAATGCGGGCGATATTGAAGTACATATAGTGAAAATAGAGGCGGAAGTAGTTCTGGCGCACCGCATGGAACAGTTCACGCACCGTCGGCGGGGTCGCACGATTAGCGTCATCTTCACCGTAAACCAGTTCTTTACGGTAGGCCGCTTCCACGCGCTGGTTTTTAAACTCCAGCCCCGGAAGTTTGATCCCGACTACCGCCAGCAAGCCGGTTCCCATCAGCGACCAGACAATCGCGGCAATCACCAGGCCATAAGGAACATGTCCAACAATGGGCAGGTCCGGCACATGGGCTGAGAGTGTGACCAGGACAGGTAAGAAGGCAATCAGCGTCATAATCGCATTGATAAAGCTGACCCCCATATTTTCAAGCGTGGAGGCAAAACGCATGGTATCTTCCTGCACACGCTGCGCCGCGCCTTCAATATGACGCAGATGCTGCCAGTGCGCCATATAGTGTTCGTTCATTGCGGTACGCCAGCGGAATACATAGTGGCTAACGAAGAAGTTGTTCATCACCCCAATGACCACGGCAATCAGCGCAATGCCAAGAAAGATGCCTACTTCATGATAGAACTGCTCAATCTTCACCTTATGCGGCGCACTCAACGCGGACTGAATCAGATCATAGAATGGCGCATACCAGGCGTTGACGGCGACGCCAACTTCAACCAGAAACCAGGTCACGAAAATAATCAGCGACGTGCCCAGTATGGACCAGTACTGCCAGCGGTGCGGGCTGTAGATAAACCAGAACAGCGCGAACACACCAACACAAAGGATGTAATACGCATAAAAAATCAGGTAATCCAGTGACCAGAATCGGGCCGCGCTAATCGGTACGTCTCCCGACGCGCCGGTAATATGCGCAACCCAGGCTCCCCCACCTCCTTGCCAGAATACAACGGCGACCAGTGCCCAAATAAATGCCGAAATAAAGAACGGCCCCGGCTTTGGGAAAAAAGACTTAAACATAGTGCTCTCCTGCTAACTTCTTATCGTTATGACGACTGCTGTGTATTTGCCACCGTGGAGTGCGGCGGCCAGACGGCTTACGCCCAAAAACACAAGCTGAAACCGACAAGTGTGACCAAAACCGCGGCACTTAGTTCGCACCCGGGTATGAAGAATTGTTTCTGTGATTTTCACACTCGACAACGTTCCAGCAAGTGCAGATTATCACAGCGTGAGATCACAAAAGCGAACATCCGTAATCCGGGAAACGCTCGCGTTTACTCATCGTTACGTTTTTCACACTATCATTGGCTGATAAGCGCTTTGCAATACGCCGATGAGTAGTATAAATACGCATACGCACGACATCCTTTTTCACTTTCTCTAACTCATGGACACCACCGTTGAAACGTAGTCTGCTTTTTTCTGCCGCGCTGTGTGCGGCGTCATTGACATCTGTCCAGGCGGCACAGCCTATAACCGATCCGGTCTTCGCCTCTGATATCGTCGATCGTTATGCCGACCATATATTTTACGGCAGCGGTGCTACGGGGATGGCGCTCGTGGTGATTGATGGTAACCAGCGCGTATTTCGCAGCTTCGGCGAAACACGCCCTGGCAATAACGTTCATCCGCAGCTGGATTCCGTTATTCGAATTGCCTCTATTACTAAATTAATGACCAGCGAAATGCTGGTGAAATTACTCGATCAGGGTACGGTTAAACTCAACGATCCATTGAGCAAATATGCGCCGCCTGGCGCGCGCGTGCCAACTTATCAGGGCACGCCGATTACGCTGGTGAATCTGGCGACGCATACCAGCGCGCTACCGCGCGAACAACCTGGCGGCGCGGCGAAGCGCCCAGTGTTTGTCTGGCCAACCCGTGAACAGCGCTGGAGCTATCTCTCAACCGCCACGCTTAAAACCGCACCGGGCTCGCAGGCTTCTTATTCCAACCTGGCGTTTGACCTGCTGGCCGATGCGCTAGGAACCGCATCCGGAAAGCCTTATCCGCAGCTGTTTGAAGAAAAAATTACCCGTCCGCTGGGGATGAAAGACACCACCTTTACCCCATCCCCCGATCAATGCAGACGCCTGATGGTCGCGGAAAAAGGCGCCAGTCCTTGCAACAATACCCTGGCGGCAATGGGCAGCGGCGGTGTTTATTCAACGCCCGGCGATATGATGCGCTGGATGCAGCAGTATCTCTCATCTGATTTTTACCATCGTAGCCAGCAGGCCGACCGTATGCAGACGCTGATTTATCAGCGTACGCAGTTAACCAAAGTGATAGGGATGGATGTTCCGGGTAGAGCCGATGCGCTGGGTTTGGGCTGGGTCTATATGGCGCCGAAGAATGGGCGACCAGGAATTATTCAAAAAACTGGTGGCGGCGGCGGCTTCATTACCTATATGGCGATGATCCCGCAGCAAAACGTCGGGGCATTTATCGTGGTGACCCGCTCTCCGCTAACCCGCTTTACCAATATGAGCGACGGTATCAACGATCTGGTTGCTGAGCTGAGCGGGAACAAACCGCAGGTTATTCCTGCATCCTGACTTAATACTCAAAAGGCAAACGGTTAATGCTCACCAGTTTGCCTTTATTCATTTCAATGTAACCACCTTTACGCAATGCCGCGAGAACCTCAGCGACAACTGAGCGTGAAATTCGCGTGCGTTGGTGAATATAGTTCATGACGCCGATACGCGAACGCAGTACGTCGTCCCATTTTGTCATGGATATCAGCGTCGCGCGGATCTGATCGTAGGAGTTATTGCCGATCAGTTGCAGATCGCGCAACTCAAACATGGAGTTTTGCCATGCCAGCCAGCAAAAGGCTTCACGCCAAAGCTGGCATTGTTCAATTATATTTATCGTTTGCGAAGCAGGCAGGTGGTATCCTGTACAATTACTTTCGGTTATTAATTTGTATTGTACATCTGTTTTCATCACGCCATCAGAAAGGCCCATAATAAAAGGTGCCTGTGCAATCCCGACCAGCACGCTTTCCCCTCTACGCAAGGAAACAACACCACTTAAAATAACGAAAGTATCATCACTATTAATATCACCGGAATAAATTATTTCTTTATCGTTCTCACACTCAAAGTGTTTACCATATTTCGCTAAACATTTATCAAGCTTACCAAACTCAAGAAGAGGTTTATTTGAAGATAGCATGTGCGCATTCCTTGCAATAAATGCCCGTCAAATCCGTGACGGGCATTATTCTAAATTAAATTACCTTTTATTTCTCTGCGAGAAAGTTGTTACCAGGTATATTTAACACCAACGTTTGCAGACCAGTCTTGATCGACATCACCGCCACCGAGGTAATTAGCATCGGTGTACGCGCTGAAGTTCTTGGTGAAGCTGAACTGAGTACCCAGCCCAACGCGTACCGCAGAACCTTCTACGCCGTTGTCGATAGAATCACCGTTTACATCAGAATCGTTGTTAGAGTCGTCGTAAACGTAGGCCAGTTTGAAGTACGGGGTCAGCGCCTGGTCATCGCTGTAGGCGAAGGTATAACCCGCATCTACACCAAGTTCATAACGCATGCTGTCATAAGACTGACCGTCAACTTTCATGTCGTTGCTCAGCTTATAGTCATCACCAGACTGGAACAGACCGGATACGCTACCGTAAGGGGTTACGTAACCTGCGTCACCCAGCTTCAGGTCATAACCCAGTTTCAAGCCAAAGCCCCAGGCATCAGAAGAGGTGCTGCCATCAACATACTGACCGTTGCTCATGCTGGCAGAAAGATCGTTGTTGAAGTGGGAGTAGCTTAAGTTACTGTCAACAAAGATGTTGTTCGCAAAACGAGCAGAAGAGTAGATATAGGCAGTCTGGCTATCCTGATCTACCTGACCGGTACGATCACTCATGTCACCTTTCGCGAAGCCTGCCGCAGCACCGACAATCCACTTAGCGTTGTTACCATCGATTTTGGAATCAACACCGACCATGATGCCGTTAACATCCTGATCATAGTTAATGTTGCCGTTATCCGCATCGAAGCTGCCGCCGAAGTAGCTCACCCATGCACCACCGTTATCTACCAGGCCATGACGCGCGTTAGTCAGACGAGTACCAACGGTGTCTTGTTCCAGGTTCCAGATATTGGTGTTGGCAGACGGAATGCTCAGCGCCATGTTCGCGTAGTCGGTCAGCTCCATCTGCTGCAGAACAACGGTGTTACCCTGCTGCTGAGCCTGATAGGTGTAAGCACCCAGGTCTGCTTTGTTGGCTGCAGAGAAGGTTGCGGTGCTGTTCGTGTCGTTAACGTAGATCAGCTCGTTACCGTTGTAATCAGCAACAGAACCTGCGCCAGTGGCGTTATCGATGCGAACTTTATAGTTACCGGTTGCCGCTGCTACCTGATCACCGTAGTTATCAACTTCAGACTGATCGCCTGAGGTGTCGGAATCGCCGTTACCGTTGATAGTCAGATGACCATCAGAGTTCATCGCGATCACGCCATAACCGTAGTTAGCCTGGCGCGTATCGTTGGTACGATCGTTGGTCAGGTCAGCATTCAACACATAGTTAGCGCTGTTGATGTCGAAAACACCCGCATTAACATGGTTGTAAGCGTCGGTGTAGCTGGTCAGATTCAGGGTATCAACCTGCAGCGCGTTTCCGGTGCTGTTGCCCACATCCAGAACGCCGTTGTTGGTGACGTTAATGGTATTGGCATACAGCGCGGCATTAAGCACATTCCAGCCTGCAGAGACATCATCAGCAATCGTTACGGTACTGTTGTCAATAGACAGCGTATTAGTCGCAACACGACCATCTTCATTGATGTTCAGTGCGGAAGCACCGGTCAGAGAGATGGAGTCAGAAACCAGCGCAGAATCACCCACGTTGACAACGGAACCGCTGTTGATGCTCAGAGTGTCAATCAGAGAAGTTTTGGTGGTATCCCACTGGGAAGCGCCGTTCAGCGTCACGTTGAACAGACCGCTCTGATAAACGGTATTGCCAACCACATGACCATTTTCGTCATAAGAGGTTGTGTCGCTATCGATACCGTAGGTTGAAGAAGGCCACAGGCTGTTGGCAGCGATATCAATCAGCGTAGCGGTGGCTTCAGTGCCCTCAGCATAGCTTTCGTAAACGCCATCACCATCAACGTCAACCTGATGGACGGACATTGCCGCACCAACCCACTTGCTGCCGTGGTTCAGGGTCAGATCCAGACGGTCAGTACCATCCCAGCCGTTGGTATCCAGATCGGCATCGGTATCACGGTATGTATCAGCACCGTTCGGGAAGAAGTTCTCATCAAAGTTGCTGGAGAACAGCACATCGCCCATCAGCGTAGCGTTATCAAACGTGGCGGTGGTCTGCATCGCGTTATCTGCATCGGGATGAGCAATAACCGCCAATGCGATATCATTCGCGTTCCAACCGTTACCGTTGTAGTCGCTCGCATTGCTGGTGTTACCAAACCAGCCGGATCTTCCTTCATCAGACCAGGAACCGGAGGTCAGGGTAGAGTCGGTAACAGCGATAGTGTTGTTAAACACTTCGCCGCTGTTTACGCCGGTGATGACGGTATTATCGTCAATATCTTCCCACTCATAACCTTGAGTCAGGGTAATACCCGCAACGTGAGAGTTGTTGGTGATAGACAGATCAACTTCTTGATCCAGAGTGATAGCCGTACCCAGGTTATAAACGTCGACAACGTGCGTATCAGCCACGTCATTATAGGTACCGTTGTAGGTATAATGTTCGTAGTTGTCATCGATAGTAGAATTGATGACGTTCATCGCCAGACGATCGTAGTAATAGTCGGTACCCGTACGGTTAGTACAATCCGTGGTCATACATTCGGATGTCACCATACCGTGAATGGTACTGTTTTTAATCGTCAGGCTGTTATAATTGCCGTTGGTTGACAGTCCATCATCCAGATAATAAGTAGAAATAACGCCGTTGACAGTAGCGTTATTGATTACCGGATAAATATCACCGTTATAAATACTATCAGTGCCGTAATTGTTCCAACCGACATAGCCATCGAAGTAAACGTCATCAACATGTGATGCGTCATTATAATGGGTGAACGTTGTGTACGTCGTCCCAGAAATATCAGTAGAAGCATTCGCCTGAGAAGTGATTGCCAAAGTACAGGCTAATGCTAATTGTGAGACTACAAGTTTCTTTTTCCAAGTGTGCATTTGTCATCCCTCCTCAGGGACGTAATATAGTTGATCCATCAATTATCAATGCAAAGAAAACATTTTATGTTTCGCGGGGACGATTATGCGGTTTCACAAAGGAAAGGTTCAATTATTCTTTGCTAGTCGTCCGAAACCGGACAACACTACGAATACCCTCGCCTCTGACACAAAAGACAAAAAAACTCATTCTTTCAATGAAATATCTCACAAGACATTTCTGAAGCATATAATTAATAAATAACTCACCACTCACCCAAACAAATAAACAATAAATGAAATGGAATTATTTCAAGATCTATAAAAATAAACGCATCGATATTTAAAATAATAAAATAGAAACAAACAAAATAATGAATATGAATAATTTGCCATAAATGTGAATAAATTGCTCTAATGATTCAGCCTTCCACCATGGAAAATCCAGATATAACGCCAACTTTCGTAAACCACCCACCCTCAGGTTCGGGTATACTACGGCCTTCGATTCCACAAACATCAGGCATACCATGACAGACCTAATCCAACGCCCTCGCCGCCTGCGCAAATCACCTGCGCTGCGCGCTATGTTTGAAGAGACAACACTCAGCTTAAATGACCTGGTGTTGCCGATCTTTGTTGAAGAAGAACTCGACGATTACAAAGCTATCGAGGCCATGCCCGGCGTGATGCGCATTCCAGAGAAGCATCTGGCGCGCGAAATTGAACGCATTGCTAATGCAGGCATCCGCTCGGTTATGACCTTCGGCATTTCTCATCACACCGATGACACCGGCAGCGATGCCTGGAAAGAAGACGGTCTGGTGGCGCGCATGTCGCGTATCTGTAAGCAGACCGTACCGGAGATGATCGTCATGTCCGACACCTGCTTCTGTGAATACACCTCGCACGGTCACTGCGGCGTATTATGCGAGCACGGCGTTGATAACGATTTAACCCTTGCCAACCTCGGCAAACAGGCGGTCGTTGCCGCCGCTGCGGGCGCAGATTTCATCGCCCCTTCCGCCGCAATGGACGGCCAGGTGCAGGCGATTCGCCAGGCGCTGGATGCCGCGGGCTTTACCGATACCGCGATCATGTCCTACTCCACCAAATTTGCCTCTTCTTTCTATGGCCCATTCCGTGAAGCCGCAGGTACCGCGCTGAAGGGCGATCGTAAAACCTATCAGATGAACCCGATGAACCGTCGGGAAGCGATCCGCGAATCGCTGCTGGATGAAGCCCAGGGCGCAGACTGCCTGATGGTCAAACCGGCTGGCGCATACCTCGATATTCTGCGCGATATCCGCGAGCGCACCGAGCTGCCGATTGGCGCTTATCAGGTCAGCGGTGAATACGCGATGATCAAGTTTGCAGCCCTCGCGGGTGCAATAGATGAAGAGAAAGTGGTGCTGGAAAGCTTAGGCTCGATCAAACGCGCTGGCGCGGATCTGATCTTCAGCTACTTCGCACTGGATCTGGCTGAGAAAAAAATCCTGCGCTAATCACTTTGTTGCCTAATGACGGCTTCGCTTTACCGGACCTACAGGTCGTAGGCCCGGTAAATGAAGCGTCTCCGATAATCATCCCGCCCGAAAAAACGGCTTGTCTCCCAAAATTGTCGCCCGGTGCATAATGCGCCGCTGGGGCAGATAATCCGCATTCGCATAATGCTGCGTCACGCGATTATCCCAAATCGCCACATCGTTGGGCTGCCAACGCCAGCGCACCTGGAACTCCGGTTTAGTGATATGCGCGAACAAAAAGCGCAGTAACGCCTCGCTCTCTTTTTCCGTCACATCGACAATTCGCGTGGTAAATCCTTCATTCACGAACAGCGCCTGCTTCCCGCTCACTGGATGCGTGCGCACCACCGGATGCAGCAGGGGCGGATGCTTTGCCACCGCCTCCAGCCAGCGCTGATGCTCCTCTGGCGTCTGGCGGTATTTATATTCCTGGAAGGATTTACGAAAATCATGCTCTGCCCGCAGGCCGCTCAGCAACTGGCGAAACGGCTCAGATAATGCGTCATAAGCGGCAATCCCGCTGGTCCACAGGGTGTCTCCCCCGGTCGATGGCAGCTCTTTTGCCGCCAGAATCGCACCCGCTGGCGGCGTGTCGATAAAGGTTACATCGGTGTGCCAGTTGTCGTTATCCGGCGGATTATCGTTATGAGTATCCAGCACGATAATCTCTTCAACCCCTTCGGCATGCGGATAGACAGGGTGAATATGCAGATCGCCAAAACGCAGCGCCAGCGCCCGCTGTTGTTGCGGCGTAATCACCTGCTCACGCAGAAACACCACCTGATGGCGCAGTACGGCGTGATAAAGCTGTTCAAACTGATTATCGCTCAGCGGGCGCGTCAAATCCGCACCGGTGATTTGTGCGCCAATGTTCGGCCCCAGCGGGGTAATGCTCAGACGTTCACTCATTGTACTTCTCCATGCCAGGGCGTCAGGCGGCGCTGAAGCGCGCGCAGACCCAGTTCTAAAATAAACGCGATAACGGCAATCACCGCGATCCCCGCCAGCACCACATCCGTTGCCAGAAACTCACCGGCTGACTGCACCATAAATCCTAAACCTCGCGTGGCGGCAATCAGCTCTGCTGCCACCAACGTCGACCAGCCCACGCCAAGCCCGATACGCAACCCTGTGAGTATCTCCGGCAATGCCCCCGGCAAAATAACAAACCACAGCACCTGCGTACGGCTGGCTCCCAGCGACTGTGCGGCACGCACTCTCACCTGCTGCGCGCTTTTAACCCCCGCCAGCGCCGACATCGCTACAGGGGCGAAAATCGCCAGATAGATCAGCAGGATCTTGGAGGTCTCACCAATGCCAAACCAGATCACCATCAGCGGCAAATAGGCCAATGGCGGAACCGGACGATACAGTTCAATGATCGGATCGAGAATGCCGCGCATCGTCGGACTCAGCCCCATAGCGATCCCAACCGGAACGCCGAGCAGTACCGCCGCCAGCAGCGCGATAACAATACGCGTCAGGCTCGCCGCCAGATGCTGCCACAGCGTGGCATCCATAAACCCCTGCGGCCCGGCAATAACCATCAGTTTTTGCAAAACCTGGCCCGGCGGGGGTAAAAACAGCGGACTGATTAACTGCAGCGCCGCCACCGTCCACCACACCGCCAGAATGACGACCAGCGTACCGAAGCTTAAGGTAATCTGCCGCGAGAACGGCCAGCGCCAGTTCAGCGCGCGCTGGCGACGGGGTTTATCATTAATCACCACGCTCATGAGAATGCCTCCCGTTGTTCAAAGACACGACCTAACACATACTCGCGCATGGCGATAAACTGCGGGTCGGACTTAATGCTGCGGCTCGGCTCTCCGGCCACAAAGCGACGAGCGAAATTCAGCGGCAGACGCTCCAGTACCCGGCCAGGGCCTGGCGACAGCAATACCAGCTCCGTTGCCAAAAAAACGGCTTCTTCAATATCGTGGGTAATCAACAGCACCTGTTTGCCAGTCTCATGCCACAACTTCAGCAGCAGGGTTTGCATCTGCTCGCGGGTAAAGGCGTCGAGCGCGCCAAAGGGTTCATCCAGCAACAACAGCTGCGGGTTGGCAGCCAACGCCCTCGCAATGCCGACGCGCTGACGCTGACCACCAGAGAGCTGCCAGATAAAACGTTTTCCCGCATCCTCCAGCCCAACTTTCTGCAACATCTCCCGCGCGATTCGTTGACGTTGGGGCTTCTCCATCCCCGCCAGTTGCAGCCCGAAGGCCACGTTGTCCTGCACGTTGCGCCAGGGCAGCAGGCCTTCGTTCTGGAACACAACCCCGCGCTCTGCGCCTGGACCTTCAACTTTGTTGCCCGCCAGCATAATGCTGCCATGCTGATACGGCACAAACCCGGCAATCAGATTTAACAGCGTGGTTTTTCCGCAACCAGAAGGTCCGAGTACCACCAGCAGTTCGCCACTATCGAGCGTCAGGTTGATATCTTCCAGCACCGGTTTTCCACCGTAGCTGGCGGCAAGATGAGAGATTTGCAGCATCAGCGCCTCCTTATTTATTGCACGAAGCGATCGGTCACATACTGGCTGTAATCCGTCGCGACGGCGGGGACTTTGCCCTGCTCTTTGAGGAACTGCGCGGTGTCGATAATCGCTTTATTCACCGGGCCGGTTAGCTCAGCGGTTTGCTGTTGTGCCGTCAAATAGGTGTTACCTTTCACCAGGCCCGGCACATCCGCCTCCGGTACGCCACTCAAACGCGACAGTTTGCTGATATTCTCCGGCTGTTTCAGCCATTCATCGGGATTAGCGATATAAGGCTGCTGGGCGTCGATGGCGCTTTTGGCAAAGGCTTTCACCACGTCAGGATGCTTCTCGGCAAAATCTTTGCGCACCACCCACACGTCCAGCGTCGGTGCGCCCCACTCGCCAACCTGCGATGAGTCGGTTAATACCTTGCCATCTTTTTCCAGCGCGTTTACCGCAGGCGCCCAGACATAAGCACCATCAATATCTCCGCGCTGCCAGGCGGCAATAATCGCGGGTGGCTGCAGGTTCACAATCTCCACCTGCCCTGCTTTGATACCCCAGTGTTTCAACGCCGCCAGCAGGCTGTAATGGGTAGTGGAAATAAACGGCACGGCAATGCGCTTACCAATCAAATCTTGCGGTTTACTGATGTTTTTCTTCACCACCAGCGCTTCAGAATTGCCGAGTTTTGACGCCAGCAGGAAAACCTCAATAGGCACCTGCTGGCTGGCAGCGACCGCCAGCGGGCTGGAGCCAAGATTACCGATCTGCACATCACCGGATGCCAGCGCACGGACGATGCTCGCACCGCTGTCGAATTTGCGCCAGTCAACGGTAGCCCCGCTCTCTTTAGCAAAGGTGTTATCCGCCTGCGCCACTTTGGCGGGTTCAGCGGAGGTCTGATAAGCAACGGTGACGTTCACCGCCTGTGCCTGAAATGCGATGAATGCCAGTGCGGCAAGTAGTGCGTTACGCGATGAAATAGCCATGATTGTCTGCTCCCCTGTCTTGTTATGGGGGCAGTATTTCGTTGCGGCACAATTTGATAAAGGAATTAAAAATTCTGGCTAATAGCGATCTGTTTTTAGAAAAAAAGCGGCAATGCTTAGCCCGGAAATGCATTTGATTGCAGGCCGGCAAATTATTGCGATTTTGTTACATTCGTTACATATCCGCGCCACGGGGATTGCCGCGCCGATCACCGCTATCTTTGGCCTGCTGATCGCATGGGTTGTGGTGCGTCAGCAGTTTAAAGGCAAAAAGACCATCGAGTTCACCACTATGCTGTGCTTTGCCGTTCCGGGCACCGTAGCGGGCGTATCGTACATTCTGGCCTTTAACAGCGCCCCGGTATACCTCACCGGCACCGCCGCCATCGTGATTATCTCAATGGTAATGCGTAATGTCCCGGTCGGTATCCGGGCGGGCATTGCGGGCTTAGGCCAAATCGATAAATCGCTGGATGAAGCCTCGCTCAGTCTGCGCGCCGGTTCCCTGCGCACTATTACGCACATCCTGTTGCCGCTGCTGCGCCCGGCGATCCTCTCAGCGCTGATCTACAGCTTTGTGCGCGCCATTACCACCGTCAGCGCCATTGTGTTCCTCGTTACGCCGGATACCCGCGTGGCCACGGCCTACATCCTGAACCGCGTAGAAGACGGCGAATACGGCGTGGCGATTGCCTACGGTTCCATTTTGATCGTGGTGATGCTGGCGATTATTTTCATCTTTGACTGGCTGATCGGTGAATCACGTACCTCCCGTTCAAAAGCCAAAAACCAGGCGTAATGGAGCGCACTATGACTCAGAAAAATTTCGTTGAACTGCGCAACGTCACTAAACGATTTGGCAGCAACACGGTTATCGACAATATCAATCTCACCATTCCGCAGGGGCAAATGGTAACGCTGCTCGGCCCGTCCGGCTGCGGTAAAACCACCATCTTGCGTCTGGTTGCCGGGTTGGAAAAACCGAGCGAAGGACAAATTTTCATTGATGGCGAAGACGTTACCCATCGTTCTATTCAGCAGCGCGATATCTGTATGGTGTTTCAGTCATATGCCCTGTTCCCGCACATGTCGTTAGGGGAGAACGTCGGTTATGGCCTGAAGATGCTCGGCGTGTCGCGCGCGGAGGTGAAAACCCGCGTCAAAGAGGCGCTGGCGATGGTGGATCTGGAAGGATTTGAAGACCGCTTTGTCGATCAGATCTCCGGCGGTCAGCAGCAGCGCGTGGCGCTGGCCCGTGCGTTGATCCTCAAACCGAAAGTGCTTCTGTTTGATGAACCGTTAAGTAACCTGGACGCCAACCTGCGTCGCAGCATGCGCGACAAAATCCGCGAGCTGCAAAAGCAGTTTGATATCACCTCGCTGTACGTCACCCACGATCAGAGCGAAGCCTTTGCGGTTTCCGATACCGTACTGGTGATGAACAAGGGACACATCATGCAGATCGGCTCGCCGCAGGATCTCTATCGCCAGCCCGCCTCCCGCTTTATGGCGAGCTTTATGGGCGATTCTAACCTGTTCCCGGCCACCTTCAGCGACAGATACGTTGATATCTACGGCTATCATCTGCCGCGCCCACTGCACTTTAGCGATCAAGGCGAGGGCATGGTAGGCGTGCGCCCGGAAGCGATCACGCTCAGCGACCGCGGCGAAGAGAGCCAGCGCTGCGTAATCAGCCATGTCGCGTATATGGGACCCCAATATGAGGTCACGGTGGAGTGGCACGGACAGGAGATTTTATTGCAGGTCAACGCTACGCGTCTGCAGCCGGACGTCGGCGAGCAGTATTATCTCGAAATCCATCCGTACGGCATGTTTGTGCTGGCGGATGCGGCATAAAGTGTTACCCATGTTTCCGGTTCATACCGTATCGCCATCTGGCAAAAAATGCCCGATGGCGGCTTACGTCTTATCGGGCCTGGGCCTGAACTTTTAACGCGGCAATATCCGCAGGCGTGGTGCGACAGCACCCGCCAATCAATCGTGCGCCAGCGGCCTGCCACTGTGGCAGATAATCCGCCAGTTGCGCACAAGACTCACCGTGATGATGCCAGGTTTTGCTCGCGGCATCGTACTGCTCGCCCGAATTCGGATACACCACCAGCGGCAGCGCCGTTAAGCCGTGTAAATGCTGCAACGCAGCGGTGGTGTTTTCCAGCGCAATGCAGTTAATGCCTAACGCCACCACCTGCGGATAATCCGCCAGCAACGCAACCACGTCACGCAGCGGCGTACCGTCGCTCAGGTGCTCGCTGTCACGCAGAGTAAATGAGAACCAGGCACGCGCACGCGGGTACGCGGTCAACAGCTCAGCCAGTGCGCCAATCTCGACAAAATTCGGCAGGGTTTCGCAGGCCAGCAGATCGGCCCCGGCATCCAGCAATGCTTCCACGCGCGGGCGATGAAACGCCTGGAATGCCTCGGCGCTGCGCTGGTAATCGCCACGGTATTCAGAGCCGTCCGCCAGATACGCGCCGTAAGGTCCGACAGATCCCGCCACCAACAGCGTGCCCGCTTGCGGGTTCTCTGCCAGATACGCTTCACGCGCTTTACGCGCCAGCTCCACGCTTTTGCCAATCAGCGCTTTCGACTGCGCTTCATCCAGGCCACGCGCGGCAAAGCCCGCCGGTGTCGCCTGATAGCTGGCGGTGATCGCGCATTGCGCCCCCGCCCGGTAATAATCAAGATGCACTTCGCGGATAAGCTCCGGGTTTTCTACCAGCACTTTGGCTGACCACAGGCTGTCGGCTAAGTTACACCCTCGCGCTTCCAGCTCCGTCGCCATCGCGCCATCCAGTAACAGGACATCCTGTTTCTCAAGGAGAGCGCGTAACGGATTATTCTGCGACATGTTCTGGCTCCTGTTTTGCGTTACGGGGTTGAGTAAGGAAATATGCACCATAGCACAACGCAACAAACGGTAACCCGCACCACAACGCAATTCTCTGCGCTGGATCGAATGCCAGCCCCACACAGGCCACCAGACACAACACAAATCCTAATACCGGCACCAGCGGATACCACGGCGCACGATAATGTAATGCACTCAATGCCTTACCCTGTTGCAGATGACGGCGGCGAAAAACAAAGTGCGAGGCGCAGATGCTCAGCCACACCGCCACCACCGCAAACCCGGAGATTGCCGACAGCGCGACAAATACCGTGTCCGGGGCCACCACGCTGGAAAACAGCGCCAGTACGCCGCCGAGCATACTGACCGACAGCGCCGTCAGCGGCACGCCGTTTTTCGTCACTCGCGCAAAACAGGCTGGCAGCGTACGTTCATTCGACAGCGACCAGAGCATGCGCCCGGAGGCATACAGCCCGGAGTTCGCCGCAGAAAGAATGGCTGTCAGGATCACGAAGTTAAAAATATCGGCGGCGTACGGAATCCCTACCTTCTCAAACACCAGCACAAACGGGCTTTTCTCCACGCCCGCCTGCTGCATCGGGATCAGCGCCGCCAGCACAAACACGGTACCGATAAAGAAAATAATCAGTCGCGCGATGGTGGTACGAATCGCCACCGGGATCACCTTGCGCGGATTTTCCGTTTCACCGGCGGCAATACCGATAAGCTCCGTTCCCGAAAAAGCAAAGTTCACCGCCACCATAGTCATCAGGATCGGTAAGCCACCATGCGGGAACCAACCTTCCGCCGTGAGATTACTCAGCCCCGGCGCGGGCGAGCCATCCTGCATCGGGATAAAGCCAAAAATCGCCGCCCCACCAAGGATAATAAAGGCGATGATAGTGACCACTTTCACCAACGAGAACCAGAACTCCCCTTCGGCAAAAAAGCGCGTGGAGATAACGTTCAGGCCAAAAATAATCACACAGAACACCACGCACCAGACCCATACTGGCACCAGCGGAAACCAGTACTGCATACAGAATCCAGCAGCGGTAAAACTCGAACCAAGCGCCACGGTCCAGGTCAGCCAGTAGAGCCAGGCCACGGTATACCCCGTCGCCGGGCCGAGATAGCGCGCGGCATAGACGTGAAACGCCCCGGTCTCCGGCATCGCGACCGACAGCTCGCCCAGACACTGCATAACCAGCCAGACCACCAGCGCGCCAATCAGATAGGCCAGCAGCGTTCCCGCGGCCCCGGTAGTGGAGATGATGTAACCGGTATTGAAGAATAACCCTGTGCCAATCACGCCACCCAAGGAGAGCATAATCAGATGACGCGTTTTCATCGTGCGCTTCAGTGGCGCATTTTGTTGTGTTGTTTGCATATAACCTTCCAAACGTATGGACATCTAAACATCCAAAGAAGGTTTGTTATACCGCGTTTGTTAACACAATGCAAAGTCAACCCTGCACCAGACGCAGATGACCGCGCCGGGCGCTTAATACCGGGTGGGGGTTAATTATCAAATATAAAAAGGGCCGCCAGCTCATAACGCCTCCGTTGCCAGGCTTTACATAAACTCTGGCAACGTCATCGCCGGCTGGCGTTCACCCGGAAGTGGGAACCGTATCTCCCCACTCATACAACCGAACGATTGCTTATGAGCCACTGGTCGGGATCGGCATCTGCGATTTACGGCTCATCAGGAAAAATACCGCCAGCCCTGCCAGTAAAATGCCCGGCGCAGAAGCCGCCATCACGCCTACCGTTCCTGTGCCGAGCGCTAACATTTTTCCTGCCAGCAGCGGGCCGCTCATCGCCCCCAGACGCCCAACGGCGACAGCGGTACCCACGCCTGTCGCGCGGATCTGCGTACTGTAAAACAGCGGAGCCAGCGCATACAGCACGCTTTGTCCTCCAGTGGCAAACATCCCCGCCACAAATCCGGCCATCAGCATACCGCTCAATGACGACACCGTCCCCAGCGCCAGCAGCGAAGCCAACATCCCGGTGTAGATCAGAAGCGACATGACCACCGGGCGCAGTTTGTCCATTAACGCCCCGAGAATTAACGTGCCGCTGGCCGCGCCGATTTGCAGAGCAAACATCACACCAGCCGCCTGCGAGGGCTGAAAGCCCTGCTCCACCAGCAGCATCGGCAGCCAGTTGATCAGCATATACACCACCAGCAGGGTGAAGAAATAGCACAGCCACAGCAGCAGCGTGGCTGTCGCGGTAGCAGGTGCGAACAGGGCGCGCAACGGCGCGGCGGCCACCTGCGTTTGCTGGGCATAAACCTGTGATTCTGGCAGCCAGCGCATCAACAACGGCACCAGCAGCAGCGGGATCACTCCGCCAACCCAGAACACCGTTTGCCAGGCGGCGGCCAGACCGCTAAACCCGAGCGCCGCCGCTAACGCCGCGCCAATCGGCACGCCACAGTACATCAGGCTCACCGCCGTACCGCGAAAACGCGGGCCCGCCGCTTCGGAGGTCAGCGCGATCAGATTCGGCAACGCCGCGCCCAACCCGACGCCGGTCATCAGACGGGCAAACACCAGCGACGAGAAATCCCAGGAAATCGCCGTCGCCAGCGAGAACAGGCCGAACAGCGCCACGGAGGCAATAAGAATGCGCTTGCGCCCATAGCGATCGGCCAGCATGCCGCCCACCAGCGCGCCGGGCAGCAGTCCGAGAATGCCCGCACTGAAGATCCAGCCCATCTGCATTTTATCCAGCGCAAACGCCTGGGCGATACCGACGGCAGCGATCCCGGCGGCCTGTAGATCCAGCCCTTCCATCAGGGCAACTAAAAAGCAAAGCCCGACGGTTAACGTCAGTCGGTAAGATGTGGGGGTACGGGTAGTCATAAGATGTACCTCTGAGGTCACGATGCAGGTGAGTCGCGGCTGATACGTTGCCAGCCGCGTAATCATTTTTATTTTCTATTGCGCAGATCCAGCGCCACGTCGACGATCATATCTTCCTGGCCGCCCACCATTCGGCGTTTGCCCAGTTCAACCAGAATATCGACCGCGCTCAGGCCATAACGCGCCGCCGCCACTTCGCAGTGACGCAAGAAGCTGGAGTACACCCCGGCATAGCCCAGTGCCAGCGTTTCGCGATCCACCCGCACCGGACGGTCCTGCAGTGGACGCACCAGATCGTCGGCGGCGTCCATCAGCGCATACAGATCGGTGCCGTGCTGCCAGCCGAGCTTATCCGCAGCGGCGATAAACACTTCCAGCGGCGCGTTGCCCGCGCCAGCGCCCATACCCGCCAGGCTGGCGTCGATACGGTCGCAGCCCTCTTCCACCGCGGCAATCGAGTTCGCCACGCCGAGGCTCAGGTTGTGATGCGCATGCATTCCGGTTTCTGTCTCTGGCTTCAGCACCGTTTTCAGGGCACGGAAGCGGGCGCGAATATCGCTCATATTCATTGCCCCGCCGGAATCGACCACGTAGATACACGTCGCACCGTAGTTTTCCATCAGCTTCGCCTGCTGCGCCAGATTCTCCGGCGTGGTCATATGGCTCATCATCAGAAAGCCGACGGTATCCATGCCGAGCTCACGCGCGTACTGAATATGCTGGGCCGACACGTCCGCTTCGGTGCAGTGGGTCGCCACGCGCACCACTCGCGCGCCGGCCTGATACGCGTTTTTCAGGTCATGAAGAGTGCCGATGCCCGGCAGCAACAGCGTGGCGATCTTTGCGTGTTTGACCACGTCTGCTGCCGCTTCAATCCACTCGAGATCGCTGTGCGCGCCAAAGCCGTAGTTAAAGCTGGAACCTTGTAAACCGTCGCCGTGGGCCACCTCAATGGAATCAACCCGCGCGTCGTCCAGCGCTTTGGCAATCTGGCGCACGTTTTCCAGCGAATACTGGTGACGAATCGCATGCATACCGTCGCGCAGGGTCACGTCAGAGATATAGAGTTTTTTACCGTTCATGCTGCTTCTCCTGCCTGACGGGTGAGTGACTGCGCCATCTGCTCAGCGGTCGCCAGCGCGCTGGAAGTCATAATGTCGAGGTTGCCCGCGTAGGCGGGTAAATAGTGCGCCGCACCTTCCACTTCCAGATACACCGCGGTTTTCAGCCCGGAAAACTGACCAATACCCGGCAGATTCACCGGTTTATCCTCCGGGATGACTTCAAACTGGACGCGCTGTTTCAGGCGATAGCCCGGCACATACGCCTGCACCGCCGCCGCCATGTCATTAATCGACGCTTCAACTTCAAGCTGAGAGGCCGCTTCGCTCAACACATACACCGTGTCGCGCATCATCAGCGGCGGCTCAGCCGGGTTAAGTACGATAATGGCTTTGCCTTTGGCCGCGCCCCCCACCACTTCAATCGCCTTCGAGGTGGTTTCGGTAAACTCGTCGATATTGGCGCGGGTGCCCGGTCCCGCAGATTTACTGGCGATCGAGGCGATAATTTCGGCGTAATGGACTTTTGCCACGCGAGAAACCGCCGCCACCATCGGGATGGTCGCCTGTCCGCCGCAGGTCACCATATTGACGTTCTGCTGGTTAACGTTGGTCTCCAGATTCACCACCGGGACGCAGTACGGGCCGATCGCTGCGGGCGTCAGGTCGATCAGACGGATCCCCGGTTTTACGGCGCGCAGCACGGCGTCATTTTTCACGTGCGCGCCCGCACTGGTGGCATCAAACACGATGTCGATGTCGGCGAATTCTGGCATCGCAAGAAGCCCCGTCACCCCTTCATGGGTGGTGGCAACGCCCATACGCCGGGCGCGTGCCAGACCGTCGGATTGCGGATCAATCCCCACCATCACCGCCATCTCCAGACGTACGCCGTGACGCAGAATTTTAATCATCAAATCGGTGCCGATGTTGCCAGAGCCGATAATGGCGACTTTACGCTTACTCATGACTGACTTCCTTTTGTAACCGCCGCTGAAAAGGTGGCGGCAACTGAACCAATACCGTCGATATGGGCTTCGAAACGATCGCCCGCATTCACCGCCACCATCGGGCCTAACGCCCCGGTGAGAATAATGTCCCCGGCACGCAGCGGCTCGCCGAGGCTGGCCATTTTGCGCGCCAGCCACACGGCGGCGTTGATCGGATGTCCCAGACATTCGCTACCGCGCCCGCTGGAAACCTCTTCGTTATTGCGCGTCATTTTCATCGCGCAGTTTTTCAGATCTAATCCTGCCGGACGTTGTGCCGGACCGCCGACCACATACACGCCACAGGAGGCGTTATCCGCCACGGTATCAACAAACTTGATCGACCAGTCGCGAATACGGCTGCCGACCACTTCCAGCGCGGGTAGCACCCACTCGATGGCGTTGTACAGCTCGTCAAAGGTGGTATCGGCATTGGGCAGATCGCGGTTCAGCACCAGCGCAATCTCCGCTTCAATACGCGGTTGTAGCACGCGGGCAAACGCAATGGTGTCGTTGTCGCCGTAGCACATGTCGGCGAACAGCGTGCCGAAGTCCGGCTGATCGACGCCCAGCTGCTGTTGCACTTTCGGGTGTGTCAGCCCCACTTTGCGCCCGACGACGCGACGCCCTCGCGCCACGTCATACTGCACATTGATACGCTGAATGGCGTAGGCCGCTTCGGCGTTATCCACGCCGATCAGTTCACGCAGCGGGGCGATAGCGTCCCCTTTTTCCTCAGCCTGACGTAAATCGGCGGCTAACTGCTCAAGATTAAGATTCGTCATGTCCGTTCCTTAAGGGCGTGCGAGGAAGTTCAGCACCAGCTGGTTAAAAGCATCCGCATGTTCCCACTGTGCCCAGTGCCCGCAGTCGCGGTAGATGTGCAGCTCAGACCCGGCAATCCCGGAGAGCAGGCGCAGGCCGGCGTCCATCGGCACGAAGCGGTCGTTGCGTCCCCAGACAATCAGGGTCTGGGCTTTGATTTCGCCCAGGCGCGGGCTGAAATCCGGAAACTGTTTCGGGTTGGCTTCAAGGCTGTGGACAAAGTTTTCCAGGTGATCGCGACGCGACAGCATGTTATTCAGACGCGCCTCAAACAGCGCCTCGGTCAGGTCGCTGGTGTCGAAGACAAAGATCTCCATCATCAGCTTCAGGTTCTCAATGGTCGGTTCGCGGTACAGCTGATTCAGGCGCTTGATGCCTTCGGTCGGCATCGGGGTAAACAGGCTCATGCCCCCCGTCCCGCCGCCCATCAGCACCAGCTTGCCCACACGCTCCGGCCAGCTCAGGGTGAACGCCACGGCACTGTGGCCCCCCATAGAGTTGCCCAGCAGATGGATTTTCTGAATATCCAACTGATCGACCACGCTTTTCAGGATGCGAGCATTAAGATCGGATCGCGAACCGCGATTAACGATGCCATCGCTTTTGCCCCAGCCAGGACAATCCAGCAGGATCACCCGGTATCCAGCCTCCACCAGCGGATCGATATTGCGGCTGAAGTTCGCCCAGCCCGTCGCACCCGGACCAGATCCATGCAACAGCACGACAGTCTCTTCGCCCTGCCCACAGTCATTGAAATGCACGCGCAGCGTTTCGCCTGCTTCCTGCACCTGCAGAAAACGACTGGTTGCGGCTTCGGTTTGCGGTTGGTAAGTCATGATGTTCTCCTGCATATTCAGTTCTGTTTCAGTTCTGTGTGGTGGCGCTCAGGGAGCCGAATCCAGCGATCCACTCTGGGATCGGGCGGTAATAACGGCCTTCGCTGCGCCAGTTGCCAAAGGCAGAAATAGCGGCGAAGGCAGCAACCCAGGTTTTAACTTCGTGCGTTGATTTGCCCGCCATCGCGGACAGTTCTTCGTTACTGACTGCGTCCAGCTCCTGCAAACGCCCCTGTTCAAGCAGCGTCATAAAGCGGTTATCCCAGACAGGGTTAAGCGGATGCAGCGTGTGTTGATCGGCCACAAACTTCTCGGCGGCGCTGATCACCCGCTGCTGGCGCAGCTCGCGCTCGTTTTCAGGCAGTTGTTTGCCGCTGCCGAGCAGGCGGTCGCGCATATGGGCATCAGCCTTCGCCAGCTCCGGGACCGGCGGCTGATGTGACAGGCCACCGGAGCCTAAAAACAGCACACGCTGATTCAGCGAGCTGGCGAATCGGCCAATCGCTTCACCGAGCATGCGGGTACGCTGAAAGCCCGGCAGCGGCGTGGCGACGCCGTTAATAAACACTGGCAGCACCGGCACGTTATCCAGACCACCGAGCAAAAACTCCAGCGGCTGCGCGAAGCCGTGATCGACCTGCATGTTGTAGGACACGGCGAGATCGATGCCGCTTTTCATTACCGCGTGGGCGCAGGCTTCAGCGAGATCTGTCGGCACCGGCAGTTCCCCCGCCGCGCTACCGAAATCGCCGATCGCCGTAGCGCCTACGCCTAAACAGAACGGAGGCATCACGTCGTAGAAAAATCCGTTGTAGTGATCGGGGGCAAACAGCACCACCAGTTCAGGGTCGAACGCCGCAATACGTGCCCGGGCGCTGGCGATCACACCGTTAACCTCGTCGAGCACGGCCTGCGCAGGGTCGACGTAACCCACCAGCGGCGAGTGGGAAAGACAGTGAAGATAAGCGTGCATATCAGGCCACCTTTTCAGCGGGAATGTGGGCATTAACGCGGGTGAGCGTCATCACCGACGCCAGTTTATTCAGGGTACTGCCCAGGGTTTGCGGAATGGCGATGGCAGCCACAAAGCGGTCCGGGCGTATCACCACCAGCGCGGCGTTGTGCTGGGCAAACCACGTGCGCAGGCGGTTTTGCGTATCGCCAATGCGGGTAACGCCGTCGTGGTTATCCTGATCGGTTTGTATCTGTGTATCCGGCACCACCTGGATAAACTGCGTCCCCAGCGCCTGCCACTGTTGGATCTGCGCCTCGCTCATGCCCCACAGCGGGTTACAGCCCCAACCGATCACCGCGAAATTCGGCCCGATGACGTTGTCGAGCAGCGTCACTTCACCTGATTCCAGCGTTACCTTCGGCTGGATAAACATCTTGCCAACGGGAGAGGTTTTCACGTCGCCTTCACGCACCAGCGCCCCGGCGTGGTACTGCGGCATCGGCTTAAAGCGCATTTCAAGGAAGTAGCGTTTGACCGGCGGAATGTAGTTCAGCAGCCAGGAAACCCCGTCGCGCACCGCGCCGTGCCAGCGTTTCGGCGGCGCAAGTACGTTGCCTGCGGTCACCGAGAGATCGATCATCGCTTTGGCGTGGTCGCGGCGTTCCTGCTGGTAGGAATCCAACAGCGCATCACCGGCTTTACCCTCAATCACCAGCGCCAGTTTCCACGCCAGATTGAAGGCATCGCGCATGCCGCTGTTGTACCCCTGCCCCTGCCAGACCGGCATAATGTGCGCCGCATCGCCCGCCAGCAGCACGCGGTCAATGCGAAAACGTTCGGCCAGACGTGCGTTATGGGTATATACGCGCTGGCGGATCAGCTCGACGTTGTCCGGGTTCGGCAGCACTTTGCTCAAAAGCTGGCGCATATTCTGCGGTTCGCTGAGCTGCGCTTCGGTTTCCCCTGGCATTACCATAAATTCAAAGCGGCGCACCGCGTGCGGCAGCGCGGCGGAGACATACGGGCGCACCGGATCGCAGCACAGATACACATGCGGCGTGCTGAGCGGATCGTTAGCGATATCCACCACAATCCACTGATTCGGCGCGGTTTTGCCTTCAAATGGCACATTCAGCGAACGTCTGACGTTGCTGGCCCCACCGTCGCAGGCCACCAGCCACTGAGCTTTCACCGTTTCACGCTGGCCATCCGGCGCTTTCAGGTTCAACGTCACTTCACCATTTTGCTGGCTGAAGGCTTCCAGTTCTCGGGAGAACAGGCAGCGCACGTTGGGAAAACGCGACAGCCCTTCCAGCATCACCGCGTCCACCTGCGGCTGAATAAACGCGTTGCGGCGCGACCAGCCAAATTCGTCGGTCATCGGCTGGATATCAGCAAAACAGCGCCCTTTCGGGGTGAGAAAGCGCATCGCATGCCACGGCGTGGTGTGCGGCAGAACATTTTCGACCAGACCGACGGACTGCATGGTGCGCAGCGCTTCATCGTCAATGCCGATGGCGCGAGGATAGTCGATAAGGGTATCGAGCTTCTCCACCACCAACACCTCAATGCCCATCTGGCCAAGATAGTTCGCCATCATCAGCCCTACCGGACCGGCTCCGGCAATCGCTACCTGCACGGTGTGCTGCACAGCGGGTTGGATATCTGGATTTATTGTTGTCATTTCAGAACCTCACTACTCGGACAAAATGCAATTGCAGACCCTGGTGAGGCGCAATCGTCTTTTGTTAAAAGAATGTGAATAATTTTTTATTGTGCCGTCAGTATAGAAGTGAGTTTTTGCGCTACAATCAAAACATGCCTGGATGTGCACTAAGTGCACAACGTTGTTTTAACTGTAGATTTGTCAATAAATATGAAAAGTGACGACAGTACCGAATACAAAACCGTGCGCGGGTTAACGCGCGGACTAATGTTATTAAATATGTTAAATCGTCTCGACGGCGGGGCCAGCGTTGGCCTGCTGGCAGAGCTGAGCGGCCTGCACCGCACCACGGTCAGGCGACTACTGGAAACCCTGCAGGATGAGGGTTACGTCCGGCGCAGTCTGTCCGATGACAGCTTTCGCTTAACCATTAAGGTCCGTCAGCTCAGTGAGGGATTTCGTGACGAGCAGTGGATTTCTGCGCTCGCCGCCCCGCTGTTGGGAGATTTGCTGCGCGAGGTCATCTGGCCGACCGACGTTTCCACGCTGGATGTGGACGCGATGGTGGTGCGTGAAACCACCCATCGCTTCAGCCGCCTGTCGTTTCATCGGGCGATGGTCGGGCGTCGTTTGCCGCTGCTGAAAACCGCATCCGGCCTGACCTGGCTGGCATTTAGCCCGGAGAATGAACGTCAGGAACTGATTGAAATGCTGGCTTCACGACCGGGAGATGAGTTCCAGTTGGCGCGCGAACCGCTGAAGCTCGACGCCATTTTGAGCCGTGCGCGCAAAGACGGTTTTGGCCAGAACTTTCGCGGTTGGGATCAGGAGGAGAAAATCGCCTCCATCGCCGTCCCCATTCGCAGTGAACAGCGGGTGATCGGCTGCCTGAATCTGGTGTATATGGCCAGCGCCATGACCATCGAACAGGCCGCGGAAAAACATCTTCCGGCCTTACAAAAGGTGGCGAAACAGATAGAGGACGGCGTTGAGTCGCAGGAGATTTTGGTTGCCGGGAGGTGAGATGGATCACAGTTAAGCGGATCATCGGATTAATAGCTGAGATAACTCACTCACCGACCGATATAACACTGTGGTGTCTTGCCCTAAATATATCTTCATCACATAGTGTGCATTCGTTTTCTGCCAGGAGGCTGCATGTTAAAGGTCATTGCCGAAGATTTCATCAAACCTGAGTATATTGAAACCGTTCTCCCTTTGTACCGTGAGCTAATATCGGCGACGAAGAAAGAGCCGCAATGCATTGCTTATGACCTCTATATTGATGAAAAAGATCCGGGGCATTTTATTTTTATCGAAGAATGGCCAAACCACGCGGCTCTCGATGAACATTGTGCCAGTGAGCATTTCCGGCGACTTGTGCCGTTAATCGATCAATACACGCGCCAGGAAGCACGTTACATACTGATGGATGACGTGGTAATTCCAGGTGCCTCGTCAAAATAAAAAAACAGAATGGAATTTGCTATTTGGCTCAAATGGATATTCCCTTCTGACAAAAATACGCATAAAAAAACCGAAACCCCGCTTCTGAAAAGAGCAGGATTTCGGTTTTCATTCACTCTGAAGGGCTTCAGACCTTAAGCAGTTTCACCGTCTCGTCGATATCGATTTCATCTTCCGAGAAGATCAGCGTCGTGCCCTGGAAGGTGGTGATGGCCAGCTTTTTCAGCGTGCGCATTTCACCAGGCTTCACGTCTGATTTCGGTCGGATGCTGTTCATCAGCACACCAACGGACAGCACCGCATTTTCTTTGTCGATACGAGTCTCAGCAGGGACTTCTTCGCTGTAGACCAGGTAAGACTTGATCGCCGTGAGCTTCAGACGCTCGCCGGCGATATAGATGTATTTGCTGTCGGGTATGACTTTTACCGCGTAGGCAGATAAGCCTTTGTTGTTGGTGGTAGGCTCAAAGGTCACCGCCGCGTCTTTCTTGATCAGCTCAGGATTAGCAACCTTAATCACATGAAAATAGCGGTTGTCGCCGTTTTCATCTTTGATAAATCCAAAGCCTTTATCTTTAAACCACGTTGTGATTGTTCCGTTCATTGCTGTTTCCGCCTGATTAAACCTATTACTTGTAGAGTATACCTACTCAATTTGCGCGCAGTGTAAAACACAGGCCATGTCTTTGGCTACTCGTTACCCCAACGATTGAGGAACTCCGCGATATCATCGATACGCTGTGCGTCGACTCCGGCCTTGGTTGCCATCTCCTGCTGCGCTTCTTCGCTGATCTCTTCATTGTTCATCAAACGAGTGATCAACTGCTGGAAGTAGTGTGCCAGTGCGTCGCGTTCTGTATCGCTCACCGGCTTTGCAGCTTCAGTCGCGTATTCGTCGGCGATATCATAAAATTTTAGCGGAATGTCGTTGTTCATCGGGTGCTCCGGGGTAAATGCGAGTGCCAGCAGTTGCCTGCCGCGTCTGGTGTGAATGATAGCATTCTTATTTCATGGTTCGCGATATGTTTTATTGGCTGCAATACGTTGCATATATCAACACTATTTTCTGGAGCCGCTTCGAATTTAATAAATCTACTCTTATTTAAATGACGTTTTTTTCAGTACGAGATAATGGCTGCGAATTAAATAAAGAGTCGCAAAGGAAATATTCAATTACTTTAATTCTAATTACATTATCGAACTCTGCCATCTGCTATTGGCCCAATCTCATCGCTAGTCGCCCATTTGCCCACATTCATCTTCTGGGCAACACTCTACGATGACACCACTGACCCAACATGTGGAGCAAACACCATGAACATCACGCAAATCCGTAACGCCACACAGCGCATCACCTTTGGCGGTAAAACCTTTCTGATCGATCCAATGCTGGCGGCAAAAGGGACTTATCCGGGCTTTACCGGAACGGCACGCGCCGAGATCCGCAACCCGACTGTGGAACTGCCCGTTGATGTCGACACCCTGCTCAACGTCGATGCGCTGATCGTGACCCATCTGCATGAAGATCATTGGGATGAGGCTGCTGCTCGTATCGTACCGAAAGACAAACCGATCTATGTACAAAATGAGCAGGATAAGCAGGTGCTGCGAAAGCAGGGTTTCACGCAACTGACCGTACTGGCACACAGCACCACGCTCGGCGACATCACCCTGCGTAAAACCGGCGGCCAGCACGGTTCGGATCGCGCTTACGCCATCCCGCAAATGGCGGAGCGTCTGGGTGATGCCTGCGGGGTTATCTTCCAGCATCCGGCGGAAAAAACGCTGTATCTGATCGGGGACACTCTCTGGCGCGACGAGGTGGAAACCAACATGCGGACGTTCCTGCCTGGCGTGGTTATTTTGAACGCAGGTTTTGCCCACGTTATCGGGTTTGGCCCAATCATCATGGGCGCAGAAGATGTGCTAAAAACCCACTTCACGCTGCCCGAAGCACAAATTGTGGCGACCCACATGGAGGCAATTAACCACTGTCTTCTGACTCGCGCGGCTCTAAAAGAGTACGCCCACGATAACCAGATTGCGCAATTTGTTAACGTACCGGAAGATGGCGAAACCCTGACGTTTTAATATCCACAAAGGAATCGTATGCAACCGCTTAACGTCGCCATTGTTGCCGTGGAAGATTTCAGCCCGTTTCACTTCTCGGTGCCGTGCATCATTTTTAGTGACAAAGTAGCGGCGAAAAAACGCTTCGAGGTGCAACTTTGCGCCGAACAGCCAGGTATCGTTTCCTCGCAGGATGGCTTTTCCATTACCGCAGCTCACGGCTATGAAGCGGTGGAGGCCGCCGACATCGTGGTGCTCCCCTACTGGGGCACCACGGCACATCGTCCACCACAAAGCCTGCTTGATGCGCTCAACCATGCACGACAAAACGGCGCACAGATTGTCGGGCTATGTCTGGGGGCATTTGTCCTCGGCTATGCCGGTCTGCTCGATGGCAAACGGGCGGCTACGCATTGGGAGTTCGAGCAAGATTTTCAGGCGCGCTTTCCGGCAGCCCGTCTGGATATTAACGCGCTGTACGTGGATGACGACGGCATAATTACCTCGGCAGGCACCGCCGCCGCGCTGGATTGCTGTCTGTACGTCATCCGTCAGCGTTTTGGCAGCACGGCGGCGAATCAGATTGCCCGACGGATGATTGTGCCGCCGCATCGTGAGGGCGGCCAGGCACAGTTTATCGAGCAACCCGTGGCGAAAAACACCCAGGATCAGCGCATCAACGTCCTGCTCGACTATTTGCGCCAGCATCTCCACGAACCGCATAATCTCGACGAGCTGGCGCAGCGGGTGATGATGAGCCGTCGCACTTTAACCCGTCATTTTATGAAGGCCACCGGGTCAAGCGTGGCCGAATGGTTGATTGCCGAGCGTCTGCGCCGTAGTCAGATACTGCTGGAGTCCAGCCAGTTACCCGTTGAACGCATCGCCGAACAGGTCGGTTTCCAGTCGCCCATCACCTGGCGGCAGCATTTTAAATCCCACTTTGGCGTTAGCCCGGCTGAATGGCGTAAAACCTTTCGCGGCGATTAGCCACGTTTTTGCGCCAGCCAGATGGTATGCCCGGCGCAGTGCGGATCTTCCATCACCATCTCTACCACCACAAAACCGTGCTCTGACAGCAATGCGCGGTATTCATCCGGTGCGAGGCTGGCGTGAAACAGCGGTTCGCCCTCAAATTGCCCCATCGCGATACCGTTTTCCGTCCCGCTGGTAAACATCAGCGCGCTGCCGGGACGGCTGAGTCGGTCAAAAATCGGGAACATCTTTTGCTGATCCTGCTGAGTTAAATGGAAAAAGCTGTCCCAGGCGATCAGACCATCAAAATTCTCGTTAAGTCCCAGCTCGCGCATATCCTGCTCCAGCCAGCGCTGTGCGGGAAAAGAGTGCCGGGCCCGCGCCAGCATCGCCGCAGAACCATCAATTCCCGTAAGCGGAAAGCCTTGCTGAATAAAATAACCAGCAATCGGCTGACCGTTGCCGCAGCCAATATCCACAATGCTGCCCTGTCCGCCCATCACGGTGATGAACTTATCCAGCCAGCTTTTCTCGAACAGTGCGCGTGAACGCTGGCTGGCAAAGGCCTCCGCATGACGTTGGTAGATGGACAGAATGTTGTTTGCCGCAGAGTCGCTCACGATGTCCTCACTTTTTTATTCTGTTAAGCATCACGACGATAAATCCTCCAGCACACGATCTGCAACCCTGGAATGCGCCTCGCAGAACCAATGCGCAAATACCCCAAAACCGTCCCGCTGTGGCATCATAGCGCGCAGATAACGTCATGACAGGGGTGATAAACGTGAAACCGGTAACGCTATACGATGTGGCAGACCATGCAGGAGTCTCTTACCAGACCGTCTCGCGCGTCGTGAATCAGGCCAGCCACGTTTCCGCAAAAACCCGACAGAAAGTTGAGGCCGCGATGGCGGAGCTCAATTACATCCCCAACCGTGTCGCACAGCAGCTGGCGGGCAAACAGACGCCGCTGATTGGCGTCGTGACGGCGAACCTTGCCCTGCACGCCCCCTCGCAAATCGTTGCCGCCATAAAATCCCGCGCCGACCAGTCCGGGGCCAGCGTGGTGATCGCCATGGTCGAACGTAGCGGCGTTGAGGCATGTAAAGCCGCAGTCCACAACCTGCTTTCTCAACGCGTAACCGGGCTTATCATCAACTACCCGCTCGATGAAGAAGACGCCATTGCCGTGGCTGCCGCCTGCGGTACGGTGCCGGTGCTGTTTCTCGATGTCTCAGATCAGACGCCAATTAACAGCGTGATTTTCTCCCATGACGACGGCGCACGTCTCGGCGTTGAACATCTGGTGCAGCATGGGCATCAGCGTATCGCCCTGCTGAGCGGGCCACACACTTCGGTTTCGGCAAGACTTCGCCATGCGGGGTGGCATAAATATCTGGCGCACTACCAGTTGCAACCCACCGCGGAGCTGGAAGGCGACTGGAGCGCGATGTCAGGTTTTCAGCAAACGCTGCATATGCTTAATGGTGGTAATCTCCCCACGGCCATGCTGGTCGCTAACGATCAAATGGCGCTGGGCGCGATGCGGGCAATCAGTGAGTTCGGTCTGCGGGTGGCGGTTGATATCTCGGTGATCGGCTACGATGACACCGAAGACAGCGCCTGCTACATCCCACCACTGACCACTATCAGGCAGGATTTTCCGTTACTGGGTGAAACCAGCGTCGACAGACTGCTGCAACTTCCCCGTGGGACCTCAAGCGTGGGCAACCAACTGCTGCCCGTAACACTGGTTAAGCGCAATACGGTTCTGCCTCCCGATACGCAAACCCTCTCACCCCAGGTGCTGGCCGACTCACTGATCCAGCTAGCGCGGCAAGTTTCGCAGCTCACACCTAAATTGTGAACGCATAACAATTGTGTGAGTCAGTTCACTCATTGAGCGCCCCGTCCTTTACAGTTGGGATCGCTTATTCGTATTTTGATTGAAATTGTGAGCGAATAACAAATTCAAACAGGATACCGTTATGAACCTGAACACAGATTCACTCTCCGCTGTACTGGCCCGCCGTGACTGGGAAAATCCCGGCGTCACGCAGCTCAACCGCCTGGAGGCGCACCCGCCGTTTTGTAGCTGGCGCTCAGCGGATGATGCGCGCACCAATCAGCGATCAACTCAGTTACGCTCGCTGAATGGCAAGTGGCAGTTCGCCTGGTTTTCCGCGCCTGAGGCCGTGCCGGAAAGCTGGCTGACAAGCGATCTGCCACAGGCTGATACTATCAACGTCCCCTCTAACTGGCAGATGGACGGTTACGACGCGCCAATTTATACCAACGTCACCTACCCGATCCCGGTTAACCCCCCGTACGTTCCAGCGCAGAATCCGACAGGATGTTACTCGCTCACATTCAGTATCGAAGACGCGTGGTTAGATGAAGGTCAGACGCGCATTATTTTTGACGGGGTGAATTCCGCGTTTCATCTGTGGTGCAACGGTCGCTGGGTTGGCTACGGTCAGGACAGCCGCCTGCCGTCTGAATTTGATCTTAGCGATTATCTGCTGCACGGCGAAAACCGCCTGGCAGTGATGGTGCTGCGCTGGAGCGACGGCAGTTATCTGGAAGACCAGGACATGTGGCGCATGAGCGGGATCTTTCGCGATGTATCTTTGCTGCATAAGCCCACTACACAAATCCGCGACCTGCGCATTAACACCCGTTTTAACGACGATTTCAGCCGCGCCACGCTGGAAACAGAAGTCAGAGTGGCGGACAACGAGAGCGAAGATTTACGCGTCACCCTGCAATTGTGGGACGGTGAAACGCTCACTCACGAAACGACTTCCCCGCTCGGCAGCGAAATTATTGATGAACGCGGCGCTTATCATGATCGGGTTACCCTGCGTCTGAACGTCGAAAACCCGGCGCTGTGGAGTGCCGAAACGCCTAATCTGTACCGCGCTGTGGTCCAGTTACGTACCGCTGACGGAGCGCTGATTGAAGCGGAAGCCTGTGATGTCGGCTTTCGTCAGGTTCGTATTGAAAACGGCCTGCTGTTACTCAACGGTAAGCCGCTGTTGATTCGCGGCACCAACCGTCATGAGCACCATCCGGTCAACGGTCAGGTGATGGACGAGGCGACGATGGTGCAGGATATTCTGCTGATGAAGCAGAATAACTTTAACGCCGTGCGCTGCTCCCATTACCCGAACCATCCATTGTGGTACACCCTGTGCGATCGCTACGGCCTGTATGTGGTCGACGAAGCCAACATTGAAACCCACGGCATGGTGCCGATGAATCGCCTCACCGACGATCCCGCGTGGCTGCCAGCCATGAGCCAGCGCGTCACGCGCATGGTGCAACGCGATCGCAACCACACGAGCATCATCATCTGGTCACTGGGCAATGAATCCGGGCATGGCGCCAACCATGACGCGCTCTACCGCTGGATAAAATCAGAAGATCCGTCCCGCCCGGTACAGTATGAAGGCGGCGGCGCAAATACCACGGCGACCGACATTATTTGCCCGATGTACGCCCGCGTCGATCAGGATCAGCCCTTCCCTGCGGTACCCAAATGGTCGATTAAAAAGTGGCTGTCGATGCCCGGCGAGCAGCGTCCGCTGATCCTCTGCGAATACGCCCACGCCATGGGCAACAGTTTTGGCGGCTTCGCCAAATACTGGCAAGCGTTCCGTCAATTTCCGCGCCTACAGGGCGGGTTTGTCTGGGACTGGGTAGATCAGTCGCTGATTAAATATGATGAGAACGGCAAGGCATGGTCTGCCTACGGTGGTGATTTTGGCGACACGCCTAACGATCGTCAATTTTGCATGAACGGCCTGGTGTTCGCCGATCGCACCCCGCATCCGGCATTATACGAGGCCAAACATGTGCAGCAGTTTTTCCAGTTTACACTGCTGCCGGGACCCAAACGCCAGATTGAAATAACCAGCGAATATCTGTTCCGCCACAGCGATAACGAAGTTCTGCACTGGTCGATTGCCCAGGATGGCAACCCGCTGGCCGCCGGAGAAATCGTGCTGGATATCGCCCCACAGAGTCGCCAGGTGATTACCCTGCCAGATGTCCCGCTGCCGGAAACCGCCGGCCAGTTATGGCTAACGGTACGCGTAGAGCAACCTCAGGCCACCGCATGGTCAGATGCCGGGCACATTAGCGCCTGGCAGCAATGGAAGCTGGAAGAGAAACTCAGCCTGGCGCCACGGCCAACTGCCCGTACCGCACCACAGCTGAACGTGAGCGAAAACACCTTTACTGTTGAGGTCAACGACAAGCGCTGGCAATTCGACCGTCAGTCTGGCCTGCTGACACAGTACTGGATTGGCGACGCAGCTCAGCTGTTAACCCCGCTTACTGACCAGTTCACCCGCGCGCCGCTGGACAACGACATCGGCGTGAGCGAGTCAACCCGCATCGACCCTAACGCCTGGGTCGAACGCTGGAAAGCCGCCGGTCATTATCTGGTCGAAGCAACGTTACTGCACTGTGCTGCCGACACGCTAAGCAATGCGGTACTGATCGCCACCGAACATGCGTGGCAGTATCAGGGCGAAACGCTGTTCGTCAGCCGAAAAAGCTACCGTATTGACGGCAATGGTGAGATGCAGATAACGGTGGATGTCGACGTCGCCAGCGGCACGCCACATCCGGCCCGCATCGGCCTGAGCTGCCAGCTGGCGCAGGTCGCTGAGCGCGTGAACTGGTTAGGTCTCGGCCCACATGAGAACTACCCGGATCGTCTGAGCGCCGCCTGTTTTGATCGTTGGGATTTGTCGCTTGATGAGATGTACACCCCGTATGTTTTCCCTGGCGAAAACGGTCTACGCTGCAACACGCGTGAGCTACGCTACGGCGCGCATCAATGGCGAGGGGACTTCCTGTTCAACATCAGCCGCTTTAGCCAGAAGCAACTGATGGAAACCAGCCACCGCCATCTGCTGCAACCGGAGGCTGGTACCTGGGTCAATATTGATGGCTTCCATATGGGCGTGGGCGGTGACGACTCCTGGAGTCCTTCCGTTTCACCAGAGTTCCTGCTGAGTGCCGGACGCTACCACTACCAGCTGGTCTGGGGTCAAAAATAATAATAATCGGGCAGGTTCCCCCCTGCCCGCATTCATCGTAAGGAAGTCCATTATGTATTATTTGAAAAACACTAACTTTTGGATGTTCGGCTTCTTCTTTTTCTTTTACTTTTTCATTATGGGTGCCTATTTCCCCTTCTTCCCTATCTGGTTACACGATGTAAACCATATCAGTAAAGGTGACACCGGGATCATTTTCGCCTGTATTTCACTATTTTCGTTATTATTCCAGCCTGTTTTCGGACTGCTTTCCGATAAGCTTGGCCTGCGTAAACACCTGCTGTGGGTAATTACCGGAATGCTGGTAATGTTTGCCCCGTTCTTTATTTACGTCTTTGGCCCGTTATTACAGGTTAATATTTTACTGGGTTCGATTGTCGGCGGGATTTACCTTGGCTTTATCTACAATGCCGGCGCCCCGGCGATTGAAGCCTATATTGAAAAAGCCAGCCGCCGAAGCAATTTTGAATTTGGTCGCGCGCGCATGTTTGGCTGCGTGGGCTGGGCGCTGTGCGCCTCAATTGCAGGGATTATGTTCACCATCAATAACCAGTTTGTCTTCTGGTTAGGTTCCGGCTGTGCGGTCATTCTGGCATTGCTGCTGCTCTTTTCAAAAACAGATGTCCCCTCTTCTGCAAAAGTTGCGGATGCGGTAGGCGCCAACAACTCGGCATTCAGTCTGAAGCTGGCGCTGGAGTTATTTAAACAACCGAAACTCTGGTTCCTCTCCCTGTACGTGGTCGGCGTTTCCTGTACGTATGATGTGTTTGACCAGCAGTTCGCCAACTTCTTTACCTCGTTCTTTGCCACCGGCGAACAGGGTACCCGTGTGTTTGGCTACGTCACGACCATGGGGGAATTACTTAATGCCTCTATCATGTTCTTTGCGCCGCTGATTGTGAACCGCATTGGCGGAAAGAACGCCTTACTGCTGGCCGGTACGATAATGTCGGTGCGGATCATCGGCTCCTCCTTCGCCACCTCTGCGCTGGAGGTCGTCATTCTCAAAACGCTGCATATGTTTGAAATACCGTTCCTGATCGTCGGTTGCTTCAAATACATCACCAGTCAGTTTGAAGTGCGCTTCTCGGCCACAATTTACCTGGTGTGCTTCTGTTTCTTCAAACAGTTAGCAATGATTTTCATGTCAGTTCTGGCCGGAAAAATGTATGAGAGTATTGGTTTCCAGGGGGCGTATCTGGTGCTGGGGATAATTGCGCTAAGCTTCACGTTGATTTCCGTATTTACCCTAAGTGGACCGGGGCCGTTTTCTCTGCTGCGTCGTCGCGAAAGCGTCACGCTGTAAAAGCCTCTTTGCCGGATACACCACTCACGTGGTTTATCCGGCCTACGATATGCCATCCTCACATGATGAGTCCTGACCTGGTGGTTTAAGTTCCGAGGACAACACGCCGCTTTTTTATCGTTATGGTAAAACGGGGCGAGAAGCCAGGTCATAGCATGAGCAAAAAGACGGTTGCGGTAACAACGCTCTTTATCAGCGTATTACTTACAGGATGTGGCAGCATTGATGCGCGCACGGCAGGCGAGGATTCAGATACGTATTACGTGGGTATGCGCCATGATATTGATAAACTAAAAAACCCGGGCGCTTACGATTATAACTATTTCGATTTAGCGCTGTTATTTGTTGATGTGCCGTTATCGTTCGTGGCCGATACGGTTTATGCGCCGTTTGATTACTATCACGGGCCGTATAAGAAAGTTGATTAACACGTAGGCCCGGTAAGCATTGCGCCACCGGGCATCACACGACGTTACTCCTCGATCGCCTGACGGATTTGCTGCAACGATGCGGGATCGTCAATGGTCGTTAGATCGCCAGGATCGCGGCCTTCGCAGATCGCCTGAATCGTCCGTCTGAGCATTTTGCCGGAGCGTGTTTTCGGCAGTTGCGACACAAACCAGACGTGCGCCGGACGACCAAAATTACCAATTTGACTGTCCACCAGCGCCATAATCGCCTTCTCTTCCGAATGGGCAATGTCGCTGTCTTCCAGACTGTCGCTCTGTTTTGGAATAACAAACGCGACCGCCACCTGCCCTTTCAGCGCATCCTTCACGCCAACTACCGCCACTTCGGCGACGTTTGGATAGCTGGAAATACTCTCCTCTATCTCGCGCGTCCCCAGCCGGTGTCCGGCCACGTTGATCACGTCATCCGTACGGCCCAGAATGAAGTAATAGCCATCGGCATCGCGAATGCCCCAGTCAAAGGTGGCGTACACCTGGCGGGAAAACAGCGACCAGTAGGTATTCACAAACCGCGCGTCATCCCCCCAGATAGTCTGAATACAGCCCGGCGGCAGCGGCCCTTCAATCACCAGCATCCCCTTCTCGTTCGCCGCACAAGGTTCACCGGTCACCTCATTGAGCAACTGCACGTTATAGCCGTACATCGGCACGCCAGGACTGCCCAGCCGCGACGGTCGGTCGTCCAGCCCGCGGGCGATAGCCATAATCGGCCAGCCGGATTCAGTCTGCCAGTAGTTGTCGATAACCGGGACGCCCAGCGTTTCCGTTACCCAACTGGCGGTCGGTTCGTCCAGCGGCTCACCCGCCAGATACAGCACCTCCAGCGAGGAGAGATCGTGATTGCGGATTTGCGCGGTTGGGAATTTTTTCAGCACGCGGATGGCGGTCGGGGCCGAGAACATCCGGCTGACCTGATACTTCTCAACAATTTTCCACCATACGCCGCAGTCCGGATACGTTGGCAGCCCTTCGTAAACCACCGTCGCCATCCCCGCCAGCAGCGGGGCATACACGATATAGGAATGCCCAACCACCCAGCCGATATCCGACGCGCAGAAGAACACGCCGCCCGCTTTGCCGCCGAAAATGGTGTCCATCGAGGTCGCCAGCGCGACCGCATAGCCACCAACGTCGCGCTGGACGCCTTTCGGTTTACCGGTTGTCCCGGAGGTGTAGAGAATGCAGGACGTTTCGTTCGACTCCAGCCAGACAACCGGCACCCGTGCGCCGAGATGCTGTTGGCGTAGCGCGGCAAAGTCGAGGTCACGCCCCTCCACCCGCGCCATTTTCGCCAGACCGCGGTCGACCAGCACCACATGACGCGGCTGATGCTGAGCCTGATCGATCGCATCATCGAGTAGCTTTTTATAGGGCAGGACCTTGCCGCCGCGCGCCCCGGCATCCGCCGAAACGATAACCACCGGTCGGGCGTCATCGATGCGCGCCGCCACGCTGTGCGAAGCAAAACCACCGAACACCACCGAATGGATCGCCCCAATGCGTGCGCAGGCCAGCAGCGTAATGTGCGCTTCGGCGATCATCGGCATATAAACCAGTACCCGATCCCCGCGCTGTACGCCGAGCGACAACAGCATCGCTGCCACAATATTCACTTCGTCATACAGCTGACGAAAGGTAAACGTGCGTTCTTCTTCGGTTTCTGATGACACAGCAATCAGCGCCAGCGCCTCGGGCTGTTTCTCCAGCCAGCGGTCGATGGCGTTATGGCACAGGTTGGTCGTCCCGCCACAAAACCAGCGGGCAAACGGCGGATTGCTGTGGTCCAGTACCTGCGTATACGGCTGCTGCCAGTCAATACGCTGGGCCTGCTCGGCCCAGAACGACTCCGGCTGCGTAATAGAACGTTGATAAAACTCGCTATAAGACATAATGCTCTCCTGTTGAACTTACGCCTGATGAGTCGGGTTTCAGATAACAAACAAATCCATATACTCATTGACCGGCATCTGCTCCAGGCGAGTTCTGTCCAGGGAGACATCCAGAATGCGCTGCTGCTGACGGGTCGGGAACTGACGCGCCAGGTTGATTTTGAACTTCTCGACCAGCTTCGGCATCCCGTCGTTACGACGGCGCGCGTGGCCGATTGGGTACTCCACCACCACTTCTTCAAAACGTGAGCCGTCGGTGAATTCCAGGGTGATGGCATTCGCGATGGCGCGTTTTTCAGGATCGTGGTAATCGGCTGTAAAGGCCGGATCTTCAAAGCAGTTGATCTTCTCGCGCAGGGCATCAATGCGTTTGTCCTGCGCCACGCCGTCTTCATAATCTGCCGCGGTTAAGCGTCCGAACAGCAGCGGAATGGCGACCATATACTGGATGCAGTGATCGCGATCCGCCGGGTTATTCAGCGGGCCTTTTTTATCGATGATGCGGATACAGGCTTCGTGCGTACGAATGGTCACTTTTTCGATATCCGCCGCCGTTTTCCCGGCAGCCTGTAGCTGCTCGTACAGCGTCATCGCCGCCTCTACCGCAGTCTGCGAGTGGAACTCGGCCGGGAAGGAGATTTTAAACAGCACGTTTTCCATCACATAAGAGCCGTACGGGCGCTGGAAGCGGAACGATTCGCCTTTGAAAGAGACGTCATAAAAGCCCCAGGTTTTCGCCGTCAGCGCAGACGGATACCCCATCTCACCGGTTTTCGCCATTAGCGCCAGACGTACCGCGCGCGAAGTTGCATCGCCAGCCGCCCAGGATTTACGCGTGCCGGTATTTGGCGCATGGCGATAGGTACGCAGCGACTGCCCGTCAACCCACGCCAGCGACACGGCGTTGAGAATTTCATCCCGGTTCAGGCCAAGCATCTCGGCGACCACCGCCGTGGAGGCCACTTTGACCAGCAGGACGTGATCGAGACCGACGCGGTTAAAAGAGTTTTCCAGCGCAATGCAGCCCTGAATTTCATGGGCTTTAATCATTCCGGTGAGCACTTTTTTCATGGTTAACGGCGCTTTCCCCACCGCTACCGCATTGCGTGACAGCCAGTCAGCCGTAGCCAGAATGCCGCCGAGGTTATCGGAAGGATGCCCCCATTCCGCGGCCAGCCAGGTGTCGTTAAAGTCCAGCCAGCGGATCATCGCGCCGATGTTAAACGCCGCCTGCACCGGGTCGAGTTGGAACTGGGTGCCCGGAACGCGCACGCCGTTCGGCACCACAGTCCCTGGGACTACCGGCCCCAGCAGTTTTTTACAGGCCGGATATTCCAGCGCTTCCAGCCCGCAGCCTATGGTATCAAGCAGGCAATAATGCGCGGTGTCATACGCTACCGTCGAAGTGATCTCGTAATTCATGACGTAATCAACGATATCAACGATTTCACGGTCAAATTCCGGGCGGACGTTCGAAATATGTGCAGACATAACAAGGGTTCCTGTTTTTTATATTTAGAGGTTTTGCATTAGCAACGCTGATCTATCGCGACAAAGACACGATCTTCCGGGCCGGTGTAGTTGGCGGAAGGACGGATAATTTTGTTGTCCTGGCGCTGTTCAATGATGTGCGCCGCCCAGCCGGTGACGCGGGCGATGACAAACAGCGGCGTGAACATTTCGGTGGGGACGCCCATCATGTTGTAGGAGACTGCCGAGAACCAGTCGAGGTTGGGGAACATCTTTTTCGTTTCCCACATCACGTCTTCCAGACGGTCGGCGATGTTGTACATTTTCAGCGAACCGCCTTCCTGGGAAAGCTGTTTCGCCACGCGCTTTATCACCTGATGGCGCGGGTCGGCGATGGTGTAAACCGGATGACCAAAGCCAATCACCACTTCTTTGTTTTCAACGCGTTTACGGATATCCGCTTCCGCTTCGTCTGGCGTTTCGTAGCGCTGTTGGATCTCCAGCGATACTTCATTCGCCCCGCCGTGTTTTGGACCACGCAGTGCGCCAATCGCGCCGATAATCGCGGAATACATATCGGATCCGGTCCCTGCAATCACGCGGCTGGTGAAGGTGGAGGCGTTGAATTCGTGTTCGGCGTACAGCACCAGCGAAATATGCATCGCTTTTTCCCAGCTTCGCGACGGCTTTTCGCCATGCAGCAGATGCAGGAAGTGGCCGCCAATGGAATCATCGTCAGTTTCCGGCTGAATACGCTCGCCGTTATGGCTGTAGTGATACCAGTACAGGAGAATAGAACTGAGCGATGCCAGCAGCTTATCGGCAATATCGCGTGCGCCGGAGACGGTATGCCCTTCTTTTTCCGGCAACGTACAGCCCAGCGCGGAGACGCCGGTGCGCATCACGTCCATCGGGTGCGAGGCAGCAGGCAGCGCTTCCAGAACGGTACGCACGTTTGCGGGCAGTCCGCGCAGCGCTTTTAATTTGCTTTTATAGGCGGTGAGCTCATCACGGGTGGGCAATTTCCCGTGGATCAGCAGGTGCGCGACTTCTTCAAATTCGCACTGCTGCGCCAGATCGAGAATATCGTAGCCGCGATAGTGCAGGTCGTTCCCGCTTTTGCCTACGGTACACAGCGCGGTATTTCCGGCGGCGACGCCTGACAGCGCAACCGATTTTTTAGGTTTAATGACATGGGTACTATTTTGCAGGATCGTTGTGTCGCTCATGTTGTCCTCGTCATTTTTATAATATGTAGGGTACAAATTTATTGCCGGATGGCAGCTACGCCTTATCCGGCCTACGACGGTTACTTCTTGGTATACAACGCGTCGAGTTTCTCTTCGAACTGGTAGTAATTGATGCTTTCGTACAGCTCGTTGCGCGTCTGCATAATGTCGATAACGCTCTTTTGCGTTCCTTCCTGGCGCAGCACGTTGTAAACCTTTTCCGCAGCGCGGTTCATGGCGCGGAAGGCCGACAGTGGATACAGCGCCATCGCGACGTTCGCGCTGCGCAGTTCATCAGTGGTGAGCAGTGGCGTAGCACCAAATTCGGTAATGTTGGCGAGGATCGGCACCTGTACCGCATCAGCAAACTGACGGTACATGGCAAGCTCGGTAATGGCTTCCGGGAACAACATATCCGCGCCTGCTTCGACGTACGCCTGGGCACGATCGATGGCGGCCTCTAACCCTTCCACCGCCAATGCATCGGTCCGCGCCATGATCACAAAGTTGGGATCGGTACGCGCATCCACGGCGGCGCGGATCCTGTCGACCATCTCTTCTTTCGAGACGATCGCCTTGTTCGGGCGATGGCCGCAGCGTTTGGCGCCGATCTGATCTTCAATATGCAGCGCGGCGGCACCGGCTTTGGAAATCGACTTCACGGTCCGCGCCACGTTGAAGGCTGACGATCCAAAACCGATATCCGCATCCACCAGCAATGGCAGCGGGCAAACATCAGTAATGCGGCGAATATCGGTTAGCACATCATCAAGGGTAGAAATACCAAGATCCGGCAGACCCAGAGACCCAGCCGCGACGCCGCCGCCGGAGAGATAAATCGCCTGATATCCGGCGCGTTGGGCCAGCAGAGCGTGGTTGGCGTTGATGGTGCCAACGATTTGTAATGGGTTTTCTTTGCTGAGCGCGGCGCGAAACGCCTGCCCTGGGGAGTGTAGAGACATATCCCGTCCTTTGTTATCAACTTGTTATCGTTCGTTGATTTATTTAAAGCAAGGGGTATGCCAAAGACCTTAATTTTTAATTAATTTATATATTTACCTTTAAAAACAATACATTAAATTAAATCCTTGTATCTTTATTGCACAAAAGCGTGTCAGCTATCGTTTCATGAAACGTTCCTTCACGTTTCATTGCAACATTCATGAAACACAACTAAACCCTAATACTCGGTGCCTTACTTTTTAGGATGGTTATGGCTGATACGCATCTTCCGCCGCGGGTGAACGACGACAAACCGGTTATCTGGACCGTTTCGGTCACGCGCCTGTTCGAACTGTTTCGCGACATCAGCCTGGAGTTCGACCACCTGGCAACCATCACCCCTATTCAGCTTGGTTTTGAAAAAGCGGTGACGTATATCCGCAAGAAGTTAGCCACCGAGCGTTGTGATGCCATCATTGCCGCGGGTTCCAACGGGGCGTATCTGAAAAGCCGTTTATCTATTCCGGTGATCCTGATTAAACCCAGCGGGTTTGACGTGCTACAGGCGCTGGCCAAAGCGGGAAAGCTCACCTCGTCGATTGGCGTCATTACCTATCAGGAAACCCTCCCCGCGCTGCTCGCTTTTCAAAAAACCTTCAATTTGCAGCTTGAACAGCGCAGCTATATCACGGAAGAAGATGCCCGTGGGCAAATCAACGAGCTGAAAGCCAGCGGCACGCAGGCGGTCGTGGGCGCGGGGTTGATTACCGACCTGGCTGAAGAAGCAGGCATGACCGGCATCTTTATCTATTCGGCGGCCACCGTGCGCCAGGCCTTTGTCGATGCGCTCGATATGACTCGTCTGACGCTGCGCAGAAACGGTCCGTACGTTTCCGGCGATACGCTGCGCACCCGCTATGCGCTGGGGGATATGCGCGGTCACTCGGCACAGATGGAACAGGTGCGGCACACCATTATGCTTTATGCCCGTTCGCGTGCACCGGTGCTGATTCAGGGCGAAACAGGCACGGGCAAAGAACTGGCGGCGCAGGCAATTCATCGTGAGTTTTTCACCCGTCAGGAGAACCGGCGCGGTAAACCTTCGCCGCCGTTTGTTGCCGTCAACTGCGGGGCAATCACCGAATCATTACTGGAAGCGGAGCTGTTCGGCTATGAGGATGGCGCCTTTACCGGCTCCCGTCGGGGAGGACGCGCGGGCCTGTTTGAAATCGCCCACGGCGGAACGCTGTTTCTTGATGAGATAGGTGAAATGCCGCTGCCGTTACAAACCCGACTGCTGCGCGTGCTGGAAGAAAAAGAGGTCACCCGGGTCGGTGGACATCAGCCGATTCCGGTCGATGTACGAGTGATTAGCGCCACCCACTGTCATCTGGAGCAGGAGATAAAACAGGGAGAATTTCGCACCGATCTGTTTTATCGCCTGAGTATTTTGCGCCTCACGCTACCGCCGCTACGCGAGCGATTGCCCGATATCCTGCCGCTGGCGGAAGGCTTTTTAAAACAGTCGCTGGCGGAACTGGAGGTGCCGTTTTCTGAACCTGTGCGCAAAGGGCTGGGTCTGAGTCAACCGACGTTACTGAATTATGGCTGGCCAGGGAATATCCGTGAACTGCGTAATATGATGGAGCGCCTGGCGCTGTTTTTAAGCGTCGAGCCGCAGCCGGAGCTGAACGTACAATTCCTGCAGCAACTGTTACCGGAACTGGCCGTTGCTGCTGACGCGCCGCAGGTATCCTCATCGCTCACGCCGCAGCAGGTGCTGGCGCAATTCAATGGCGATAAAACCGCGGCTGCCCGATATCTCGGGGTAAGTCGAACCACCTTCTGGCGCAGATTAAAAGAAAACCCGCCGATACAATGACCGGCGGGTATCGTGATTTTTACAGTAGCGTATTATTTTTTCTTGTAGATATTGGCTGTGCCATGGATTTTATTATCCGTTTGACCGGAGGTTAATACCACCACATCGGCCCCTTTCTCTTCTGCTTTCTTCAGCAGCTCTTCTTTAGCGTCTGAGACAGAAACTTCATTACTCGTTGAGATATCACCGATTTTTGTGTACTGCGACTCAACCTTTTCAAATTCAAGTTTTGTCATAAATTCCGCGGCATATGCGTTGGTCACGACAAAAGCTAATGCACCAATAAGTACTTTAATTCCAGTTTTCATAGACCAGCTCCAGGTTTTGTTATTACGCCATCATCGATCCCTGAACATTACATAACGCGATTCAAGGATGATTAATAACTAGTCCAGCCTGGATAAAAAATCCACATTCAGCAGGAATATATAGAGATTTTGCGGCGCAGAAAAAACCGGTCACCGGGTAGCAATGCGTCAACCTGTTCAAAGTTTCAATAGCCAGTGTGAGTTGATCCTCAGAACAGGCAGCGCACTGAAATTATAGTGTTAACTTTATGAGAATCTGAGGAATTGTTGTCTATGGAACCTCTGCACGCCGTCGTACTCACCGTCAGCCTGTTTGTTTTAACTTTTTTTAACCCCGGCGCGAACCTGTTTGTGGTGGTGCAAACCAGCCTGGCGTCAGGGCGACGCGCGGGCGTGATAACCGGTCTGGGCGTCGCCTTAGGCGATGCGTTCTACTCTGGCCTCGGGCTCTTTGGCATGGCGACGCTTATCACTCAGTGTGAAGAGATTTTTTCGTTGATTAAGATTGTCGGCGGCGCCTATCTGCTGTGGTTCGCCTGGAACAGCATCCGGCATCAGGCGACACCGCAAATGCCAACGCTACAGCAGCCGCTTTCCGCCCCCTGGTATGTGTTTTTCCGCCGCGGGTTATTAACGGATTTATCTAATCCGCAAACCGTGCTGTTTTTTATTAGTATCTTCTCGGTCACCTTAAGCGCAGACACGCCAACGTGGGCCAGGTTGATGGCCTGGGCCGGCATTGTGTTGTCTTCCGTTATCTGGCGTATTTTTCTCAGCCAGGCGTTTTCGTTGCCCGCCGTGCGCCGTGCGTATGGCCGAATCCAACGGGTTGCCAGCCGGGTGATTGGCGCCATTATTGGTGTCTTCGCGCTCAGGCTTATTTATGAAGGTATTAGCCATCGATAAGAGAGTTTAACTTGACCATCGTGAGGTAATTGTCCGTAATACCGCCTGAATTTTTAATCGCACGTTGAGTGGCAGTAAGATGGAACAGGTTGAACCGGTAAACGACACATTACTCCTTACAGAATGGCAGGCGCTGTTACGTCAAACATCACCTGAAGTTCACACGCTCCTGACATCGTTAAGCGATGAAGAGATCCGCCATTTAGTAACCGTTTTTTATGACTATATGCTCTCCCATGCGGAGAGCGCATTGTTCCTCAATACAGAACAGGTCAGTACCCGCCTCAGCGGCAGCATGTTTGACTGGCTGCGCAGCGTACTTGGCAGCGCCCACGAAGATCTCTCACAACTGCTGGCCAAACAGCGCAAAATTGGTGTGGTGCATGCCCGTATCGGCCTGCCCATCGATCTGGTAAACCGCGGCGCGCGCAAGCTGAAAGATGAGCTGTACAGGGTGTTAAAAACAAAGGCGGATTCCACTCCCGCCTTGCTGAGCGATGCTATCTGTTTCAGCAGTCTGGCAATGGATACTGCGCTGGAGGCCATGACGGTCTCCTATTCCCCCAGTTTTCAAAACTCTATGCACACGCAGGAGCAGTACCGTCTACAGACTATTTACGATGACGTTAACGTCGAGCGCGAGCGGCAAATCCGTTCGTTTACCGACTGGGAAAACCAGTTTATTTATAACATCGCCACCGGAATGCCTTTCGGTGAGATGGTGTTTCTGGCGAATTCTGACTTCGGTATGTGGTTATCACATAAGGGAAAACATATCCTCGGCAACAGCAATCTGCTGAATAAGATGGAATCACTGATTGCAGAGATCGACAGTCGTCTGACAACAACCCTGTCGCATCAGCATCAGCCGACAGAACCCGAGCGGATGAGCTTATTGCAGGATGTACGCCAGCTATCGGCAAAAATCCATTTCCTGCTCGCCTCAATGTTCGACGCGCTGGTTAAGCAGGAAAATGGTAAAGATTCGCTGACCCAGTTGCTTAATCGCCGCTTTATTCCGACCATCATGCGGCGCGAGATCTCGCTGGCGTTACATACGCGTAAGCCTTTTACCCTGGCGATGCTGGATATCGACTACTTCAAGCAAATTAACGATAACTTCGGGCATAATACTGGCGATCTGACGCTCAAAAACGTCGCGGCGGTCATTTACGATCATATCCGCAGCAGCGATTACGTGTTCCGCTACGGTGGCGAAGAATTTATGATTCTGCTCGTCGAGTCAGATGAAACACAGGCCAGTATTATTCTGGAAACGCTGCGTATGAAAATTGCCGAGATGCGCATGGCAGCCTCAGCGACAGAAACGTTTTCTATTACCGTCAGTATTGGTATTGCCGAATATGACTATCATCCCGACTATAAACAGTTGGTTGATAAAGCCGATCGCGCACTTTATCTGGCGAAAAGTAATGGCCGCGACCGCGTTGAGGTTTATCAGGAATAACCGTTGCCCTGCAGAGAAATAAATACCCCGTTCAGGGTATTTATCTGACCTGTGATAAATATCGGGCTGTTATTATTTTTCAGGCATATTGGCATGAAGAAAATAACAGCCGCGTAATAAGATGCAAATCAAATACACCAAATCTGAATAGCGCTAGCATATCCCGGTGATGACGCCTTCTGAATGCAGAAGGGGAAATATGAGGGATACTATAAAACCATGAACGGGAAGATGAGAACGCGCTGGCAGCGCCGCCCAGGCACGACCGGGGGCAAACTGCCGTGGAATGACTGGCGCAACGCCAGCAGCTGGCGAAAAGCCACCCAGTTTCTCCTGCTGGCTATCAATATTTATATTGGCGTGGCGTTCTGGTATTGGGTCCGCTATTTCGAAACCGCCGGCACCAGCGTTTATATTCCAAGGCCCGGCGGTATTGAGGGATGGCTGCCGATAGCGGGTTTGATGAATTTCCGCTATACGCTAGAGACCGGTTTTCTTCCGCCCATCCATGCCGCCTCTATGCTGCTGTTCGTTGCGTTTATCCTGATTAGCCTGTTGTTAAAAAAAGCTTTCTGTTCATGGTTATGCCCAGTGGGGACGCTTTCCGAACTGCTCGGTAATCTGGGGAGAAAATTATTCGGTCGTAACTTTACGCTGCCGCGCTGGCTGGATATCCCGCTGCTCAGCCTGAAGTATCTGCTGCTGGGGTTTTTCTTGTATATCGCCCTGTCGATGCCCGCCCAGGGGATTCAGTACTTTCTGACGTCAGCCTATGGAATCATCATCGATGTGAAGATGCTCGATTTCTTTCGCCATATTGGCTCCGCCACGCTCATCTCCGTGGTGGTTATCAGCCTCCTGAGCCTGTTTATTCGCAACGCCTGGTGTCGTTATCTGTGTCCTTACGGCGCACTGCTTGGTCTGTTCTCGCTGTTCTCGCCGTTTAAAATCCGCCGCAACGCCGACAGTTGCATTGATTGCGGGAAATGCGCGAAAAATTGCCCATCGAAAATCCCGGTCGACAGACTGATTCAGGTGCGTACTGTGGAATGCACTGGCTGCATGACCTGTGTTGAATCCTGTCCGGTGGCTTCAACGCTGAGCTTTTCCCTGCAGACACCGCCGGGTGCAAAAGGCAGCGGTAAAGCGTTATGGCGACAAACGGCACTGTCGGGTATTGCCATGACAATACTGGTGCTGGGGATTCTGTTTGCCACCATTGGTTACGCGGTTTATGCCAATGTCTGGGATACGCCGGTGCCGGATCACCTGTATTTCCAGCTGATCCCGAAAGCAAAAATGATCGGCCATTAATGCTTTACCAGTATGTTCAAAACCCCTGCCAATTCTGGCAGGGTTTCCTGCCTGTAACGCCATTTTAAGACTATTGCACTTGTGTCATCGTGCCCCCGTTTATACAACCTTAAATATCACCCGTAATCATTTTTTCTATTATGTTATGGGCGACTGGGATCACAATAATGAACGGGATAACATCATGACTAAAATAAAACTGGCGCTGCTTTTACCTCTGTTTCTGGCGGGTTGTACGGTGAGCGATGGAGAATTAAGAAACGCTTACGCTCAGCGTTATCAGCAGCCCGCCGCTTATGTCGATATCTATAAACAGAAAATAGCAGGCATGGATATTAATGCGCTGGCCCAATATGCCGCCGCAGAAGATAAGAAAAAAATGCGTGGGCAACCAAGACTGAAAATCGACGAATTCATTACCATTGAAAATGTGCAGGCGAAAGGAAACCGGGTGGTCTACGATTACTCGCTGTCCGAGAGCTGGCTGGCGCTGTCCGCAGATAAGCAGCGTGAAAAGCAGACCAATATGAATAAAGACCTGATCTACCGTACCTGCTCGCTGGAAACGGTACGTCTGGCGCAGGCGAAAGGGTTGGAAGAAGAGCATAACTATTACAGCCAGTACCCAGACAAAGTCGCCTTTACCCTGAGAACCAGCGCGCAGATTTGTATGCAAAACGGTTTTACACAATAACCGCAATCCCCCAGCCTGATGGCGCTGCGCTTATCAGGCCTACACTTTGCACGCAACTGTAGGCTTGATAAGGCGCCAGCGCCGCCATCCGGCTAAAAAACGATACTCAGAACTTCCATGAAACGCTGCCGACAATGCTGCGCTCGGCACCGAAGTAGCAGTATGAGAGCGAATTACAAGCTGCAACGTAGCGCTTGTCGGTCAGGTTGTTGACGTTCAACTGAGCGCTCAACCCTTTAATACCGATATTCGTTAAGTCGTAGCCAATTGCCATATCCACCAGCGTGTAGGACGGCAGAGTGTGAGTATTCAGGCGATCGCTGGCAATACCGTTGACATAACGTACGCCTGAGCCCAGCGTCAGGCCATCCAGCGGACCGCTTTTCACATCGTAGCTCAGCCAGGTACTGGCCTGGTTACGCGGCGCGTACACTGCACGCTTACCCTGCTCTTCCGGGCTGCTTTTCTTATAGCGAATGTCGGTATAGGTATACGCCGCCTGCAGACGGAAGCTCTCCGTCAGTTGGCTAATGGCCTCCAGCTCCACCCCTTCAGACTCAATTTCCCCAATCGAGCGGTACGGATCGGTCGGCTCTTCTTTGGTGGCGATATTCGTCTGATTGATACGGAATACCGACGCGCTGAACTGACTGTTGAGTCCTTCCGGCTCATATTTCAGCCCGGCTTCCCACTGCTTGCCTTTCATCGGCTCCAGCAGATTGCCGTTCTCATCGGCAAAGCTGGTTGGCGTAAAGGCGGTGGAATAACTCACATACGGCGCAAAGCCGTTATCGAACAAATAGAGCAGCGCAGCACGGGTGCTGAAGTTGTTTTTGTCCAGATCGCTGCGGGTATCGTTGATCTTATCAATGTTAGAAACGCTCACCTGATCGTAGCGACCGCCGAGCGTAATACGCCAGCGATCCCATGACATCTGATCCTGCAAATAGTAGCCTGTCTGGCGCAGCTTGTGCTTCTCACGCGCATACATGTTGATGTAATCAGGCTGCGCGCCGTATACCGGGTTAAAGGCGTCAATCGGCGGGAATGCACCGTAGTAACCGGTGGTATTGTTGCTGCGATTCTGATAGTCGATCCCCACCAGCACACGGTGGTTGACCTGCCAGGTATCAAAGCTGCCGTCGAGTTGGTTATCCAGCGTAATCGCTGACATTTTTTCATCGGAGCCGGAGTAGCCGCGGTTAAGCTCGGTTTCATTCAGCCAGCCTGCCGCATACACCTGATTCAGCTCAACGTCGGTATGCAGGTAGCGCAGTTTTTGCCGCACCGACCAGCCGTTATCAAACAGGTGCTCAACGTTGTAGCCCACCATGTTTTCACGGCGATCGTATTTGTCGTAATCATCCTCGCCTTCGTAAAAGGTGTTGGAGATCTTTTGCCCGTAATGTGGAACCACGGTGCCGTCATACGGCAGACCGGAGTGGCTTCCGCCTTCCGGGTCACGGTGCAGATAAGCCATCAGATCCAGACGCGTCTGGTCGGTGATGCGCCAGGTCAGGCTGGGCATCAGCGCATAACGTTCTTCCTTCAATGGGCCAAACTGCGAGTCCGCGTAACGCGTCATTCCACTCAGTCGTGCCGCCACGCGATCGTTATCATCCAGCGCCCCAGTGACGTCAAACGCCGCGCCGCGCTGGTTATTGTTGCCAGCAAACAGTTTCACTTCTCCGCCGGCATCAAACGACGGCTTACGTGATGTCAGCGCGACAATACCGCCCGGAGAAGAACGGCCATACAGTACGGAAGCCGGGCCGCGTACCACTTCGATATCTTCGAGGAACCACGGATCGACCACCAGCGAGCTGTGTGAGTTGGTGTCCCCCATCATCTTCAGGCCATCGAGATAGACGTTGTCCAGGCTACCATCCGAGAAACCACGCAGCACAATATAGTCAAAGCGGTTGGAGGCACCAATCTGATTGCTGTACACCCCCGGCGTATAGCTTACGGCCTGGCGCACGCTGGTGGCGCCCTGCTCTTCAAACTGTTCACGGGTAATGATCGATACCGACTGAGGCGTTTCAAGATCCGGCGTGGCGAGCTTCGTGGCCCCGCTTTGCATTTGCGAGGTGACAACCACCGTATCGTTTTTTGTTGTTTCCTGCGCCAGCAGAGGAAAAGCCACGCTACCGGTCACCCATCCCACCACTAGCGCCAACCGAGTCTTCGCGAACATGAATATCTCCAAAGGCATGTCTAATTGTAAGTGAGAATTATTACCTTTTTGCTAACAGAGATAGCTATGCAGGATGCCAGGTTGCCTATGCGCAGTGCCAAATTGTCGGGAAGGCACGTGCGAAAAACGTAAAAATGGATTAGCAAAGTTTGAGCACATCGCCAGGCGAAAAGCCGTAACGACGCCGAAATGCGGTGGAGAAGTTGGTAGCATGTTGATAACCCGACATCCAGGCCGCCTGCTGTACGCTGTATCCTTCCAGTAAATAGCCGCGCGCGCGTTCCAGACGGCAATCACGCAGGTAGTCAAAGACGGAACAGCCATAGGCCGCACGGAACTTGCTGCGCAGGCTGCTGGGGCTCATCGCCGCGCGTTGGGCCAGGGCATTGAGGGTGTAGTCATTCTCGGGACTCTGCTCCAGCAGACGACGAACGACCTCCAGCCGCTGCTGTTCACCGCTTGCCGCAAGCCGCTTGCCACTCTCAACCTGACACACGCTGAGGCCATGGCCGAACAGTTGTAATATCAGCCCTTCCAGCATCAGTTGGCGAGATACATGACCGATCGTGCTCCGCTGCGCATACTGCAGGCCGCTGAGTAAAAACCCCGGCACCTGCCAGATAAGCGTCGGCGTTTCGCATCTTTCCCACTCACGCATCAACGATTCGAGCAACCCCGTGCGCCACGCGCCGTCGGGATACAGACCGAGCGATAACGTGCGCAGTTTGCAGTCAGCATGATGGCGGGCACGCATCGTCTGATGCTCGCTCAGGCGTGAGCTAAACGCCATCCCGGAACGTACCACATGCTCCTGCCCGTTGAGCGTCAGGATGACGCAGCCTTCCAGAACCACCAGCATATACAGAGGACTGCTGTGGCGGGAGGTGGTTTCGTAGGGTTGTAGCACCTGCACATCAGAGTGCGTGACACACATCCCGCAGGGGAGCGTCATCTCCTCAACCTCCCCCTGCAGAACGGGGCTGCAAGACGACAAATCCGGCTTTTGCGCCAGCAGGGGAAAGCGGTAATCGATCCCGTAACGCTCACCAAAATCCATAAACTCGCTGACGGAGAAGGTGCGGGCTACGCGTCTGGACGTATTCAGGGCGGTGGTGTTGTTCATGCTGTCTTCTGCACAGGAAATGGGATTAACGGTTGATAACTGAAGCAACATTACCATTACCTGTACAACACAACAATAATAATGAGAATTATTATCAACATGACGTATGCGATTTCAAATCGCGTTGGAGAACGTCATTCCCGATATTTTTCTCACGCAGCTCATCAGGCAACATTGACACCTGATGAACTGCGGTCTGTGAGCCGTGTGCAGCTCAACCTTTCTCACTGTCATAAACGGGCACGTCAAACGCACCTCGATACCCGCCGAGTTTGTACTCTATTTATTATGCTGAAGGCTGGTTTTCCTCCACCTGGAACACCGCCACAGCCTGGGATAGCATTGCCGACTGCTCTTCCACACTGCCTGTCGTGGCGGCTATCTCCTCAACCAGCGAGGCGTTTTGCTGAGTCACTTGCTCCATTTGCGTTACCGCAACCCGGATCTGTTCGATGCCGCGACTCTGTTCCCCTGAGGCTCCAGAGATATCTTCCATTAAGACATTAATGTTGCGTATTGCCTTCGCAATATCCGCCATCATGGCGCCACTGTTTTCGGCTATCTCTACCCCTTCCTTAACGCTAATTGCCGCTTTGGCAACCAGTTCACTGATTTCTTTCGCCGAGGAGGCGCTGCGCTGGGCAAGCGTTCGGACTTCACTCGCCACAACGGCAAACCCACGCCCGGACTCACCAGCGCGTGCAGCTTCCACCGCCGCGTTTAATGCCAGGATATTGGTTTGAAAAGCAATACTATCAATAACATTGGATATTTCGTTCACGCCTTGCGCATTACGGCTGATCAGGTGAATTTTCTCAACCATATCACTCATTAAACGCTCGCCACGCAATGCCATTTCCGTGCTTTCGCTGGTCATGACGGATGCCTGATGTGACTTATCAGTATTATTTTTTGTTGTGACTGAAATCTGTTCCATACTGGCCGCCGTTTCAACGACTGCCGCAGCCTGCTGTTCCGTTCTGGTTGATAAATCGGAATTACCGGAAGCAATTTCCTGCATACCGATATTAATAGACTCAACGCCATCGCGAATAGTGCTGACAGTCTCCCGCAGGCCTTTTTGCATATTATGCAAATTTAAGCACAGTACGCCGATTTCATTGTTACCCGATACCTTAACAGGATGGCTGAGATCGCCCTTACCAATCCGCGCAAAATGTTCAGAAACGATTTTTAAAGGCTGAATGATGGTCCGGTTCAACCAGAAATTACAGATAAAGAAGATAAGTACCGTAATGACCAGGATCACGGATACTTTCAGGATCGAGGTATTAAACTGAACGTGTGTTTGTGCAACGATCTTCTCACCAATCAGCATTGTTGATTTGTAATAATTCGTCACTTCGTTATCGAAATTTTTGCGAGCCGCGAGCAGTTCCGCATTCGCATTTTCTTGTGCATTAATAATACTGTTGCTGGAAAGCATCTGATTTAATGTATCAATAGACTTTTGCTCAGCATTCATTTGTTGCTCAAAAGCCGTTCTGATGACTTTACCGATTTGCGGATCGTCAGCCGTCAATCCAGGAATACCCCAGAAAATATCGAACTGTTTTCTGGCATACGCCATCTGATCTTGCATTTGATTCACTGTCTGTCGGGCATCGGTCGCATTATGTTGTTGAATATTATCACGAACGCTTCTGACCTTATAAACAGCCTCAACGACCTTATGCAGGGTATCCTGCTCCTTAATGATGTTATGTAGTAATAACGTATTTTTTTGATTTCCTTTGAGATCAACCAACTCAAACCCATTGGAAAAGAACTGCATGAAGGTAAATAACAACAGCAATAATAACAGGCTGGTTTTAATTCTCATATTCTTTAACATTTAAACATCTCCATAACAATAAAAATCCTCTACGACTTAATTGTTATCGACACATCACGCAATACCTTAACCTGTAAAATGATTAATTATTAGAAAGTTTCCGCATTCATTCTCAGGTAGTAAATTAATTACTCAGGGGGACATACTGCGATAAACAGCAGCCCTCTAACATTGGCAAAAATAAGGCCAAAACTATTCAATATTAATATTATTTATGGATATAAACGGTAATGTCTTTCTGACTATCGACAGGCACCCGCACCCAGGACAACGAATCGACGGTGATCGGTGCCATTTCATTTTCTAAACGTAACAACGGCGTGCTGGCGTCTGGCACACCTGTACTTTCAGTTATCTCGAGAACGCCCCGAAAAGAAATGGACACACTGTCTGGAATATCAGACAACCTTATCCATTCGTTGGCAATCACTAACTTTCGAGTAAACATTCGCTGTCCTTGGCGCGTGGTTTCTATCCGATAAATTTACAAGTTGATCAATCTATTCTTTGCATTAACAGCACATTGTTCACATCGTCAGTTAAGCATTACTTACCAGAAGAAAATGGAAGTGATAAAACTCATTTGAAACGTGCTTTACAAATTCAGCCGGAAGGTTATGTTTAATGAACGTTAACTTTGCAAACTCAACATCGCCATATACCCGGATACAGAAGGGTTTGACAATCTCACCCTGCACGCCAAAACACGCCTGCAGCCGAGTGTCATCCATAAAAATAAAATTACCTTCTCTTACCTTAATCTTTTCATGCAGATCTCGCCATTTCTCTGGCGTAAGCAGAAAGCTTTCCCAGCCATTATTTCTCAACACCTCAATCGTATGAGTAAACTTAAAATAGTCGTTCTGCATCGATACATCGCCACTCGAAGTCGAGTATAGATATTCTATTTTAAATTTAAGTTGTGCATTGAGGCTTTTTTTCTTGCCTTCATCAATTAGCCATTGAAGTTCATTGATTACGTTCCTTGAGAAGAGCTTTCTTTTTTTAGCGATGGCCAGCCATTGCATAATAAAAAGATGCTCTGACATTTTAGAATGAATCTTACGGTCCCGTATTGCGATACCAATTGCTACCAATGCACTCCAGGTAAACGCTTCCAGGTCATCCTGATAATGGTGTCGTAACGTACTAACTTTTCCTGAATCCCTTACCACTTAAACCTGCCCAAATAAATCATTATCACATGTAAATCTTGCATTATTTCATTTTAAAAAATACTACAACTAAAAACATCAAAATATGATCCAGATTAATTTATCCCTATGTAATAAAATTGCAAACTTAACACATCACTCTTATTAATCATTGATGCCCGGATGGCTCAGCGATAAATAATAAGAATTATACGATAAAGATAAAAACTAATAATACTCACAGGTTATCAATTCCACCTACTGTTAAAAATATGATCATCATAAAACTTCAAAAATTGCTGATTAGAAGAAATATCCTGATAGTTTTGACCAGACACCCCAGACAAACACCCATTTCAACGCTAAACAGCCATTAAACATCCTAATGGAATCGCATTTTATCCTCCGCTGAGCGACAGACAGCCTCACAGCAGCAGGCCAGGCTTTTTATACAGGTATCAGTAATATTAACGCGTTTAAATTTCGCCTAATTCAAAAAGCCAACATCCGGATTCAATGAACCGGAAGTTGGCTTGTCGCTGGAACGGTTAATAGAAAATACCGATGATCAGAGTGTGAGTAACGAACCCCACAATCAGCGGTACGGCGGTACGCTTCACCACATCGAATGGGGTTATTTTCGCTCCGCTGGAAACGGCAATCACGACGCCGGATACCGGTGAAATGGCCCGTCCCATATGCGATGCCTGCTGCATCGGCAGGATCATGGCAACGGCGTTAGCGCCCATACTGGCGGCAATTTGCGGGATGAGCTCAACGAAGGCGAGGAATGGCGCATTCCCCGACCCCATAATGATCGCCGCGGCCAGCGTCACCAGCGCAAATACTACCGCCATGGCAAACGGCGGTAATCCCACGTGTTCGGCCATCAGAATGAGCTGATCGATCGCACCGATGACTTTAATTCCGTGAGCAAAAACCCCTGCCGCAACCAACAGTCCAACCACACCGGTAAACGCAGTGCCCATTCCTTTCAGGAAATGGCTGAAACCTTCGCAGACCGACTTTAAATCACGCACTCGCAGCCATTCAATCAGCATACAGATGGTCATTGAAATGAGGACAATAGTGATAATATTCAGGTTGATACCCCTGACGAACATTTCGGATGATCCTACTGCCATCAGTATCGGAAGCATGGGGAGCAGCGCGTAAAAAGCCGGGGCTTTTCCTGAATCAGTCACTTCTGCGCTACCGATTTCCCGCGGTAACGTCCCTGCTTTACGGTCGCAATGCCGCTGCCAGAAAAAATGGCACACGCCGACAACCAGAACCGTTGCCAGCGCGGCGGGTCCCTGGTGGTAAACAACATATTCCACTACATCCATATTCACTGCTTTAGAGCCCCTGATAGCATCGATTGCCGTCGGGGTGTAAGCCACGCCAAGCGAAGTAGCAATGACCCCGGCAGCCGAGGCCGCTGAGAGCCCTAACCCCAGCATAATGGGGAACATCGTCCCCATCAGCAACACGGCAAGCCCGGTTGCAGAAGGAATGGCCAACTGCAGGAGGCTGGCGAGCAGGTAGGAGAAAAAGAGGAGCACATAGGGTGAACGCAGCGCCCGTAAGGGTTTCGTTACTACCCGCACGACCGCCTCATTTGCGCCGATATGATCCATGTAATGCGCAAATCCCATTAACGCCATGATCATCAGGCCGAGATCGGCGGCGCGCGTGCTGAAGAGATCGCGCATTACCTCGAAAGGATCGAGAAAGGAAATTCCCGTACTGGCAACCCCCTTCGGTAATACGGAACCCCATCCGGTTAACGCGGTGCAAATCATCAAGACTAAGCCCGCAATGAAGAGCACCGGTTCAGCGCGATAACCTTTCAGAATCAGACGCGCGACCACCACGATAACCAGAAGTGCGATTAACACCTGAATCATGACTGAGCTCTCCGCTGCGCGAACTCAGTATAAGTTTCCTCAATCACCGCCACCACCACATCACTGGCGGCCTGCAGAGAACGCACCGGCAGATACTCATAAATTGAATGGAAGTTATGAGCACCGGTAAAAATATTCGGGCACGGCAATCCTTTCTGCGACAGCACCGCGCCATCATACCCGCCACGCATGGCGACAGGTGCGGGCGTTATGCCGCATTTCTGATACGCGCGGAATGCAATATCAATCGGGTAGTGAGCATCCCCCTGCAAACTGTTCAACACATTCGCGTAGCGATCGGCTAAATGACAGACCACGCTGTTTTCCCCCCACAGGGCACAGGTGCTGACGGCAAGCTGGCGAATAAACGCCATACGCGCCTTATAACCTTCTTCACTGAAATCGCGGATATCCAGCTTAAGTACCGTGCGGGCGCTGTTACCCTGTAGCTGTTTTACCCAGTAATACCCTTCGCGCCCTTCCGTATATTCAGGCGCTTCTCCCCCTGGGAGCATGGCAATAAACTTATGCGCCATCAGCAGCGAATTCTTTAACTTACCTTTGGCCGACATCGGGTGTGCGGACTGGCCGGTAAAGATGATTTCCGCATCGCCCGCATTCCAGTTCTCGTAAACAAACTCACCGATACCGCAGCAATCCAGGGTATAGCCAAAATCAGCACCAAACGCGGCAACATCAAACGCTTTTGCGCCACGCAAGCCCTGTTCCTCATCCGGGACAAAACCCACTTTTACCGGCCCATGTTTTATTTCCGGGTGTGCGACCAGATACTCAAGAGCATTCATAATCGCGGCGATGGCTGCTTTATCATCAGCGCCCAACAGACTGGTCCCGTCGGTCACCAGTAGGTCATCACCGATATAATTTTTCAGTTCCGGAAATTCACTTTCGCGCAGGTAAATATTCAGCTCTTTGTTCAGGCATAAATCCCCGCCGTGATAATGCAGGCGTTGTGCTTTGGTGTCTGCCGTCTGTTCCGCACTGGTATCCAGATGACCAAAAAAAGAGACCACCGGGATCATGTCATCGGTATTTGCAGGTAAGGTTGCCGTCACTATAGCGGTATCCCTGACCTCAATGTTTTCCATTCCTAATGCTTCAAGTTCTGCTGCAAGCAGTTTTGCCAGTTCCATTTGACCAGGAGAAGAAGGCATTATCCCATTAGCGCCATTTTCCCTTGATGTCGTGGTATTGATTTTCGTGTAGTTAATAAAGCGTTCAACAATATCCATTCCAGGAGATCCTTTAATGTATCATTTATGAGGTACTGCGAGAGGTGTTCTGCATGCAGCGTGGAGTAAATAATCTGAGAACCAAATAAAATCAGCGCTCATCCCAGAACGCTGATTTTATGGGCATTACGACAACGATTTATATAAAGGAAGATAAAAAGGCCAGTGATTATACCTGCGATTAAAAAACTCCTTTCTGATTGATAAAATCATATTCCCTGTCTATTTTTACTGCTATTTCCCATGGTGTTAAGCTAACAGAAGTCATAAACGGCATCCCTATACCTATGAGATAATAGAAATCATTTAGATTCCTGTACTCTGTACTGGCATAAGACATACCATCGCGATATTTTTTTAATGAACGAATACTGTATCAGCAACATGCAACCGTTTGCACCTCTCTACAAATAGCCACTTCGCGCACTAAAATCCGTGAACAAAATCACAATTACCTCAAAAGCAAAAAACTTCTATCGCGCTGAAAAAAAGGCAGTTATAAGGAAAGCTATATAATACCCACATAAACATAGCCAGAATTATACTATTCACTATGAAATAGATTCAGGCTGATACTATTTCAATATTGCCGTAGAGGTCAGTAGAGCTAAATCGTCGTAACCAATAATGTTGAATATCAATAACGATAATATTAAAATTTCTATTTATGACGATAAGCCAAATAATATGCAGGCAAAAAAAACCTCTCCCCCGAGAAGAGATTCAGGGCAGAGGTAATACGGGTGTTAAGGACATACTTATAGTTTTAATGATAACAGAAGCGCTTCTTGCAGGACCGAGTATACACACTTAGCCACGTTAAGAAAATTCTTAAAAACATTAAATTGCAAATTTCATTTAAAACCACAATTATGATAAAGGATCATTTATCAAAGAACAAAATTAACCAGCAAAAAGAGTAAACCATACTAATCAATGAGGTGATAAAAAAGCAATGCTGTATGGCTACCGATAGCGTTTCTGGCGACGCTGAAACATTAAATTAATTTAATGAATAAATGCGATTTACATAACGAGAATTAAAAAGTCATTAAATAAAAGAAATACAATTTTTCGTTACAGATCACACTTCCACTATAAGGAGGTTCCCCTACTGTTTCTTGCAGGTATGATTCAGCATGTAAATACCTTTCAACTCAACCCGAGGCTTTGATGCTGGAGAATGTAATCATCTGATAATCAGCTTCCCGACCTTTTCAGGCCGGACTGGTTATCAATGCGCCGAATTCGAATGCGGACACCGCTGTGTGTTTGCACGTTTTGCACATGATGATTAAACAGGTTTTCCAGTATGAATTTATCCCGTCAGGAACAACGTACCTTACACGTTCTCGCCAAAGGTGGCCGTATTGCTCACGTCCGCGATGCCTCTGGCCGCGTCACTTCCGTCGAATGCTATAGCCGTGAAGGGTTGCTGCTCTGCGACTGCACGCTCGAGGTGTTCAAAAAGCTCAGAACCAAGAAACTGATCAAATCCGTCAATGGTCAGCCCTACCGTATTAATACGACCGGCCTGAACAACGTTCGCGCCCAACTTGATAATCGCTAAAGGAAAGAGAGATGGATATCCCGAAGATTTTTACCATCAGCGAAAGCGCACACCGCATTCATAATCCGTTCACCGCACAGAAATACGCCACGTTAGGCCAGGTTTTACGGATGGCACCAGGAACACGCATTCTGGACCTCGGCAGCGGTTCGGGTGAGATGTTGTGCACCTGGGCACGCGATCACGGTATTTCCGGCGTGGGTATCGATATGAGCCGGCTGTTCAGTGAGCAAGCCACCCTGCGGGCCAAAGAGTTGGGTGTCAATGAGCACGTGCGTTTTATTCATGCCGATGCAACAGGTTATATCGCCAAAGAAAAATTCGATATTGCCGCTTGCGTTGGTGCGACCTGGATTGCCGGCGGCGTCGCTGGAACGGTCAGACAGCTGGAACAAAGTCTCAAACCAGGCGGAATTATACTCATCGGCGAACCATACTGGCGTCAGACGCCTGCAACGGAGAGCATCGCCCAGGCTTGCGGCGCGACTTCAGTGACCGATTTTCTTTCTCTGCCAGAGCTCGTTTCATCTTTCGACCTGCTCGGTTATGACGTGGTTGAAATGGTACTGGCTGACCAGGAGGGTTGGGACAGATACGAGGCGGCAAAATGGCTGACGATGCGCCGGTGGCTGGAGGCAAATCCGAACGATGAATTTGCCCCGGAAGTCAGAGAGCAACTGAGGAGTTCACCAGCACGCCACGTAGCCTTCACCCGGGAGTACATTGGTTGGGGGGTGTTCGCACTCATACAGAGGTAATATGTCCAGTCGGTATAACGAGGCAGGTTATACCGACTTTTTTCATCGCTTACTTCATTAATACTTCAACAAATTTAGCCAGCCATTGCGGATGCGCGGGCCATGCAGGCGCGGTAATCAGATTGCCATCCACGTGGGCTTGATCAATGCCGATATCTGCGTAATGCCCGCCGCTCAGACGAACTTCTGGCGCACAGGCCGGATAGGCGCTACAGGTCCGGTTTTCTAACACCCCCGCCGCCGCTAATAGCTGAGGTCCATGACAGACCGCGGCGATAGGCTTACCGGCAGCGTTGAAATCTTGCACCAGCTTAATAACATCCGGATTCAGCCGGAGATATTCCGGAGCACGTCCGCCGGGGATCAGCAGCGCGTCGTAATCGGTGGCCCGCGCCTCGGCAAAATTTGCATTCAGCGTAAAACGATGACCCGGTTTTTCACTGTAGGTCTGCGCCCCATCAAAATCATGAATAGCGGTTTGAACGTAGTCCCCCTGACTTTTATCCGGACAGACGGCATCAACACGATGGCCCAGCATCTGCAATGCCTGAAAAGGCACCATCGTTTCATAATCTTCGACATAATCGCCGACCAGCATCAGTATCTTCTTCATTCACATCCCCCGCTCACGGTTATTAATGATGAGAAATAACGGCCATCTTTACTATAGCCCACGCATTTCACGACATTAATAAATACCGCAGGACACGCCGTCACCGGACGTCTGAAGGGGGTTGCCCCTGACGGCGCGCCCTGTTGTTAATACCTGAAGTTTCTATCACTCCCAGGCTTGCTCAGATTTCGCGGCGTCAAACTGCGGCGGCGGCTTGCGGAAACGTCCGGTCAGGTAGGCGAGATACACCAACCCCACGCCAGCCCATACCAGTCCCAGCGTCAGCGATGTCACCTCCAGGTTCACCCACAGTACGGCAACGGTGGCGGCGCCGACCATTGGCAATACCAGGTAGTGCAACTTTTCCTGCCAGGTATGCTTACGCCCTTCACGACGCCAGAAGTGGTTAAACACGGACAAATTAACGAACGTAAAGGCCACCAGCGCGCCAAAGTTAATCAACGCCGTTGCGGTCACCAGGTCAAAAAACAGGGCCGAGAGTGCCACAATCCCGACCATAATGACGTTCAGCGCGGGTGTACGCCATTTCGGATGGACATAGCCGAAGTACTTCTCCGGGAAGACGTTATCGCGGCCCATCACGTACAGCAGACGCGAAACGCTGGCATGGGACGCCAGACCTGACGCCAGCGTATTCACAAAGGTCGTACACAAGAAAATAGACTGGAACAGTTTGCCGCCGACGTACAGCGCAATCTCCGGCAGCGCCGCGTCCGGGTCTTTAAATCGGCTAATATCCGGAAAGAACAGCTGCATAAAGAACGAGGCGGCAATGAAGATCAGTCCGCCGTAAAGCGCGGTAAGGAAAATAGCTTTTGGAATGGTACGCGCGGCATCCGGTGTCTCTTCAGAGAGCGTGGTTACCGCATCAAAACCGAGAAACGAGAAGCAGACGATGGTCGCCCCGGTGATAATCGGGATCAAATGCGCATTCTGGCTGATAAACGGTTGCAGCGACCAGACGGTCCCGACCCCTTCGCCTTTGTGCAGCCCCTGCACCACGAGAACAATGAACACCACGATTATCGCAACCTGCACCAGTACAAACAGCGCATTGAAGTTCGCCACCAGATTTACGCTTTTCAAATTGGCCGCGGTGAGGATCGCTACAAACATCACCACCCAAATCCATGGCGCAACGCCCGGGAACAACGCGGAAAGGTAAATTTTCGCCAGCAGGACGTTAATCATCGGCAGGAACAGGTAATCAAGCAGTGACGACCAGCCGACCATAAACCCCACATGCGGGTTGATCGCTTTTTGCGCATAGGTGTAGGCCGAACCGGCTTGTGGAAACTGGCGTACCAGCTTTCCGTAACTGATGGCGGTAAACAGCACGCCCGCCAGGGCCAGCAGATAGGAGGCCGGAACATGGCCATTGCTGATACCCGAAACAATACCAAAAGTGTCAAATACCGTCATCGGTGTGAGATAGGCCAGCCCCATCACCACCACCTGCCACAGCTTGAGGGATTTACGCAACTGTGCTTTGCCCGGCTGGGCCGCGAGATCCACAGAAGAATTAGTCGACATAGCTTTCCTCCCCGCCACGGGCCCAGATCTGCGTTCGAAACGTGGGTACAGCAGACCTGGGTCGTGTCGGGGTGGAAAGCCAAAAGAAAGGCGTCAATGTTGCACGGCACAGATGCGGTCCGTACTTACTGCGGGAGCCATGGATGCTCACGCGGGGCGGGTTTTTAAACATTGGCATCATCACATTTCCTCGTCACAAACTCTGTCGGTTATCTGAAGACCCGTTGTCGCAAGCCGCTCCATTACGCGACATCCGGGAAATGGCAGGTGATCCTGCAATATTGACGGGCTGGCTCCGCTCAGACCGCATGATGCGACTTCTTTTTTTCAATGACTAAACAATGCGACAGGCCCGACAAACATTCCGCCGCCGGGCCACTTTCCTGTCAGGCGTTTTTCAGCATCCACTCAATTTCAGTGTCGGTAATCAGGCGTTCAAACTGGATCAGTTCATCGTGTTTACAGGCGTGATACACATGGCTAAAACGCTCCCCGAGCAACTCACGCAGACTGTCATTTTGCATGAACTCCCACAGCGCATCGCTCTGGCGGATCGGGAACGGTAGCCCTTCCTGCTCCAGGCCGTTGCCTTCCACCTCTTCCTGCAACGGCAGCTCGTTATCCAGACCATGCAGGATCCCCGCCAGAATGGTCGACATCACCAGATACGGGTTGGCGTCAGCCCCCGCCACACGATATTCAACCCGATGGTTATCACGATCGCCGCAGGGAATGCGCAGCGCCACCGTACGGTTGTTGTGCCCCCAGGAAGCCTGGGTCGGAACATACATCCCCGGCTGGAAGCGGCGATAAGAGTTCACATTCGGCGCCAGCAGCGCCATTGACGCGGGCATCAGATCAATCATCCCGGCAAGCGCACGCTTAAGTAACGCGGAATCATCACCATTCGCATCGGCCAACACGTTCTCGCCTTTATTATTCATAATGCTGATGTGGATATGCATTCCGCTACCGGCATGCTCCTCATAAGGTTTTGCCATAAACGTGGCATGCATCTTATGTTTCTCCGCCACCAGCCGTACCAGGCGTTTCAGCGCCAGCGCGTCATCGCAGGCGTCGAGTACGTTATCGGTATGGTAGAGGTTGATTTCAAACTGCCCAGGGGAGGCTTCAGCCACCGCGCCGTCAGCCGGGATCAGCTGCAAACGGGCCAGTTCATCGATATCGTTCAGCACATCAGCAAAGTGGTTCAGGTTATCAACCGAGTAAACCTGACTTTGCGTATTCCGATCGTCCGTTCCCGGCGCGCACGGCGGCTGCAGATAACCTTCGGGATCGCGCTTACGATCGAGTAAATAGAACTCCAGCTCTACCGCTACGACGGGGAACAGACCGCGCTGGCGAAGTTTCTGCCAGAGTCGGTTAAGTACGTTCCGCGGCTCAACGTCAAAGGGAGCGCCATCTTCATCCAGCATCGTCAGCATCATCTGCGCAATACATTCCGGATCGGCGGCCGAAGGCGTTAACGTGCCAGGCACCGGGACACAGGTCCGATCCGGTTCGCCAAGCTCCTGGCCTAATCCCGCCTCTTCGACCACATTGCCAAGAATATCCATCGCGAAAACGGATGCCGGGAAATAGCAGCCTTTCTCTAACTTATGTAATCCCGCAACGGGAATGCGTTTACCACGAAAACAACCATTCAGGTCGGTTAACAGCACATCCACGAACTGCGTGTTGGGATAGCGCTCCAGATACTGCTTAACTTCACGCGCAAACGCGCTACTTCGTCTCTCTTCAGAATGCTGAACAAAATTCTCAACTTCTACAATATTGGTTTCCATGATTCACCGCCGTTGGCCTGTAAGCTGTTCTGTGATTTGACTGTTAAATATAATGTCCACTCTTCGACTCTGGATGCAAACAAATTGTTTGTCAAATGTTAAATTAAGTTTGCTAGAAGGTTATTCCGCTGCTAGATTGAGAAAATAATGAACGGAATGGCATAACAAGGAACCGTTTGGCAATAATTTATTCCAAAACGTGAGGTCGATCATGGGCAATATATTTGACAAGCCAGTTATTGGTGTAGTGATGTGTAGGAACAGGCTTAAGGGTCACGAGACCCAGACTCTGCAAGAAAAGTACCTGAATGCAGTATTAAACGCCGGTGGATTACCGATAGCGATTCCCCATGCGCTTGCGGAACCCGAATTACTGAACGCGCTGTTACCGAAACTGGATGGAATCTTCCTGCCAGGAAGCCCAAGCAATGTGCAGCCGCACCTCTATGGTGAAAATGGCGATGAGTCTGACGCCGATCCCGGGCGTGATCTTCTGAGCATGGCGCTAATTACCGCCGGGCTCGAAAGGCGCATTCCCATTTTCGCCATCTGCCGGGGCTTACAGGAATTAGTTGTCGCCACTGGCGGGACTCTGTATCGTCGCCTGTGCGATCACTCACAGTTCCTGGAACATCGTGAAGATGCGGAACTCCCGGTGGAGCAGCAATATGCGCCATCTCATGAAGTCCAGGTTCAACAGGGAGGATTGCTATCTCAGCTAATACCAGGTTGCAGCACGTTTTGGGTTAACTCCTTGCATGGTCAGGGCGCAAAAACCCTTGGCCCGCAACTGCGCGTGGAAGCACGCTCGCAGGATGGATTAGTGGAAGCAGCCAGCGTTCACGACCATCCTTTCGCGCTTGGCGTGCAGTGGCACCCGGAATGGAACAGTAGCGAATACGCCCTGTCGCGTTTGTTACTTGAAGGTTTTATCACCGCTTGTCAGAACCACCTCGCTGAAAAACAGCGACTCTGACCACTACAGTTAAGGAAATGCAATTATGAGCGATGACGGCCTGGCGCCGGGTAAACGTTTGTCAGAGATCCGCCAGCAATTGGGTCTTTCACAGCGTCGTGCCGCCGAACTGTCTGGGTTAACGCATAGCGCCATCAGCACCATAGAGCAGGATAAAGTCAGTCCTGCCATCAGTACGCTGCAAAAGCTATTGAAAGTTTATGGGCTGTCGCTCTCCGAGTTCTTCGCGGAACCGGAAAAGCCTGACGAACCGCAGGTGGTTATCAATCAAGATGATTTGATTGAGATCGGGAGTCAGGGAGTATCCATGAAGCTGGTACACAACGGAAATCCGAATCGTACGCTGGCCATGATGTTTGAAACTTATCAGCCAGGTACGACAACCGGGGAGAGAATTAAACACCAGGGTGAAGAGATTGGGACAATACTGGAAGGTGAAGTGATACTGACCATCAACGGTCAAACGTATCATCTTGTTGCAGGACAAAGTTATGCCATTAACACCGGTATACCACACAGCTTCAGCAACACCTCGGCAGGGATCTGCCGCATCATCAGTGCCCACACTCCTACCACTTTCTAATAAGTAGCGGCCTGAGTTTCTCAGGCCTTCTTAAATAACGCGCATTAACAGGGTACATCCCTGGGGCATCGTGCAGCCTGATTTTGCCTGAAAAAGATCAGCAACGAACTTTATCTTATTGATATAAAAGGAGTAGCTATGAACTTTCAGAATCTTAAATATTGGCGTGAGAAAGCCAGCCATTATTCGCCGGAGACCCGTTTATTTATTAACGGCGAATATTGCGCAGCCGCCGATAACGAAACCTTTATTACGCAGGATCCGGCAGGACAACGCCCGCTCGCCAAAGTCGCCCGCGGCAAAAAAGCGGATGTAGACCGCGCGGTCACCGCAGCCCGCACCGTGTTTGAACGCGGAGACTGGTCGCAAGCATCACCCGCAGAGCGCAAGGCAGTCCTGCACAAGTTCGCCGATTTAATGGAGCAGCATCACGAGGAGCTGGCGCTACTGGAAACGCTCGACACCGGTAAACCGATTCGCCATAGCCTGCGTGATGATATTCCAGGCGCGGCACGCGCCATCCGTTGGTACGCCGAAGCAATAGATAAAGTCTATGGCGAAGTGGCCACCACCTCGGTGAGCGATCTGGCGCTGATTGTGCGCGAGCCGGTGGGCGTCATTGCGGCCATCGTGCCGTGGAATTTTCCCCTGCTGCTGGCCTGCTGGAAACTTGGCCCGGCACTGGCTGCAGGCAACAGCGTGATCCTCAAACCTTCAGAAAAATCACCGCTGACCGCCATTCGCCTTGCTACGTTGGCAAAAAAAGCAGGTTTGCCCGATGGCGTTCTCAGCGTGGTGAGCGGATATGGCCACGAAGCGGGCCAGGCGTTGTCGCAGCATCCGGATGTTGATGTGATCACCTTTACCGGCTCGACCCGCACCGGCAAGCAACTGCTCAAAGACGCTGGCGACAGCAATATGAAACGTGTCTGGCTGGAGGCCGGTGGTAAAAGTGCCAACATCGTTTTTGCCGACTGCCCGGATCTGCCGAAAGCCGCCGCCAATGCTGCAGCAGGCATCTTCTATAACCAGGGTCAGGTCTGTATCGCCGGTACGCGTCTGTTACTGGAAGAGAGTATTGCCGACGAGTTCATCGCCCTGCTGAAAGAGCAGGCGAAAAACTGGCAGCCGGGCAACCCGCTGGATCCGGAAACCACGATGGGCACGCTTATCGACAACGCGCATGCCGACACCGTGCACGGTTTTATTCGCGACGGTGAAGCACAAGGCACGCTGGCGCTGGATGGTCGCAGCCACGTACACCCAGCGGCTATCGGCCCGACTATTTTTGTCGATACAGCCCCGCAAGCCCACGTCAGCCGCGATGAGATTTTCGGCCCGGTACTGGTCGTCACCCGTTTTAGCAGCGAAGCCGAAGCCCTGGCGCTGGCCAACGACAGTGACTACGGCCTGGGGGCCGCGGTCTGGACCCGCGATCTGTCGCGCGCCCACCGCATGAGTCGTCGCCTGAAGGCCGGTTCGGTCTTCGTTAATAACTACAACGACGGTGATATGACTGTGCCGTTCGGCGGTTATAAGCAAAGCGGCAACGGGCGCGATAAGTCCCTGCATGCGCTGGAAAAATTTAGCGAACTGAAAACCATTTGGATCTCCCTGGAGCCTTAATCATGACTGAACATACCAGCAGTTATTACACCGCAAGCGCCAATCAGTACGAACCGTTTCCCACCCTTAGCGAGTCGGTTAGCTGTGATGTTTGCGTCGTGGGCGGTGGATATACCGGTCTCTCCTCCGCCCTGCACTTAGCGGAGATGGGTTACGACGTAGTGCTACTGGAATCCGCGCGTATCGGCTTTGGGGCCAGCGGACGTAACGGCGGTCAGTTGGTGAACTCCTACAGTCGCGATATCGACGTCATCGAGCGCACCTATGGCCCGGACGCCGCCAAAATGCTTGGCAGCATGATGTTTGAAGGCGGTAATATCATCCGCGAACGTATCAAGCGTTATCAGATCGAATGCGACTATCGCCCCGGCGGACTGTTTGTGGCTCTGAACCACAAGCAGATGGAAACGCTGGAGGAGCAGAAGTCGAACTGGGAACGCTACGGCAACACGCAGCTTGAACTGTTAGACAGCAGCGAAATTCGTCGCGAAGTCAGCAGCGATCGTTATGTCGGCGCGCTGCTCGACCACAGCGGTGGTCATATTCATCCGCTGAACCTGGCGATTGGCGAAGCTAACGCCATTCGTCTGAACGGCGGGCGCGTCTTCGAACAGTCGCCGGTCACCCGTATCCAGCACACCAGCCCGGCGGTGGTCAGCACCGAAAAAGGTCAGGTTACGGCCCGCTTTGTGATCGTCGCGGGCAACGCCTACCTCGGCGACAAACTGGAGCCTGCGCTGGCAAAAAGCAGCATGCCATGCGGCACACAGGTATTAACCACCGAACCGTTGTCTGCGGAGATGGCACGCTCGCTGATTCCTAAAAACTACTGCGTGGAAGATTGTAACTATCTGCTGGATTACTACCGTCTGACCGGCGATAACCGCCTGTTGTACGGCGGCGGCGTGGTCTACGGCGCCCGCGATCCGGAGGATATTGAACGTCTGGTAATGCCGAAACTGCTGAAAACCTTCCCGCAATTGCAGGGGGTAAAAATTGATTACCGCTGGACCGGTAATTTCCTGTTAACGCTATCTCGCATGCCGCAGTTTGGCCGTCTTGATACCAACATTTACTATATGCAGGGCTACAGCGGCCACGGCGTGACCTGTACCCACCTGGCAGGACGTCTGATTTCTGAACTGCTGCGCGGGGATGCCGAGCGCTTTGACGCTTTCGCCAAACTGCCGCACTACCCGTTCCCGGGGGGGCGCAGCCTGCGCATTCCGTTTACCGCCATGGGGGCGGCATATTACAGCTTACGCGATCGCCTTGGGGTTTAAGTTCTTCCGCAATAAACCCGACGCACAGGGCGGTCTCCCCTGTGCGTTTTTTTTTCCCGGACAGTGAAAAACAGGTAACGGGCACGAAAATATCGCAATAGGACATAACCCTACACTTTGCATTGTTTCTCCCCGCTGATCGGATAGGCTTTTTTAGATTATCGCTGGCGACGTGGCCAGAACTCAACGGGGGAAGAAACGCGTGTTATGAATACGAATAACGAGGAGACCTTTTATCAGGCGATGCGCCGCAAAGGGGTGAGTCGACGCAGTTTTCTCAAATATTGCAGCCTCGCAGCAACATCGCTTGGGCTGGGAGCCGCAATGACGCCCAGAATAGCCTGGGCGCTGGAAAACAAACCCCGGATCCCGGTCGTCTGGATCCACGGGCTGGAATGCACCTGTTGCACCGAATCATTTATCCGCTCCTCTCACCCACTCGCCAAAGACGTCATCCTCTCCCTGATTTCTCTTGATTACGACGACACCCTGATGGCCGCCGCCGGAACGCAGGCCGAAGAGGTATTTGAAGACATTCTGAGCCGCTACCACGGCCGATACATTCTGGCCGTCGAGGGCAATCCTCCGCTGGGTGAACAAGGAATGTTCTGCATCAGCGGCGGGCGACCGTTTATTGAAAAGCTAAAAAGAGCTGCGGCAGGCGCCAGCGCGATTATCGCCTGGGGAACCTGTGCCTCCTGGGGCTGCGTGCAGGCCGCCCGGCCTAATCCAACCCAGGCAACGCCGATCGATAAGGTGATCACCGATAAACCAATCGTGAAAGTGCCCGGCTGCCCGCCGATTCCGGATGTCATGAGCGCCATCATTACCTATATGGTGACGTTTGATCGTCTGCCTGAACTCGATCGTTTGGGGCGTCCGCTGATGTTCTATGGTCAGCGTATTCACGACAAATGCTACCGCCGCGCCCACTTTGACGCCGGGGAGTTCGTTGAGAGTTGGGACGATGACGCTGCCCGAAAAGGCTATTGTCTGTACAAAATGGGCTGCAAAGGGCCTACCACTTATAACGCCTGCTCCACCACCCGCTGGAACGGCGGCGTTTCTTTCCCCATCCAGTCCGGTCATGGGTGTCTGGGATGTTCGGAGAATGGCTTCTGGGATCGCGGTTCGTTCTACAGCCGCGTGGTCGATATCCCGCAGATGGGGACGCATTCAACCGCCGATACCGTGGGCCTCACCGCGCTTGGCGTGGTGGCCGCCAGCGTCGGTGTCCACGCAGTCGCCAGCGCCGTCAATCAACATAACCGTCACAAACAGCAATTAGCCGACGCCGGACAACAGTCGCCAGACAATGAGGATAAACAGGCATGAGCAATTCGTATCAAACCCAGGGATATACGGTCAATAATGCCGGCCGCCGCCTGGTTGTCGACCCCATTACGCGCATTGAAGGGCATATGCGTTGTGAGGTGAACATTGATGAGCAAAACATCATCACCAACGCTGTGTCCTGCGGCACCATGTTCCGTGGACTGGAAATTATTCTGCAAGGGCGCGACCCGCGCGATGCCTGGGCGTTTGTCGAACGAATTTGCGGGGTGTGCACTGGCGTACATGCGCTCGCATCGGTCTATGCCATTGAAGATGCCATTGGCATCAAGGTGCCCGATAACGCCAACATCATTCGCAATATTATGCTGGCGACGCTGTGGTGCCACGACCACCTGGTCCACTTTTACCAGCTAGCCGGAATGGACTGGATTGACGTTCTGAATGCCCTGAAAGCCGACCCGCGCGCAACCTCGCAGTTGGCACAAAGCCTTTCTGCCTGGCCTATGTCCTCCCCGGGCTACTTCTTTGACGTACAAAACCGCCTGAAGAAATTTGTCGATGGCGGTCAGCTGGGGATTTTCCGCAACGGTTATTGGGGACATCCGCAGTACAAACTGTCGCCAGAGGCTAACCTGATGGGCTTTGCCCATTATCTGGAAGCGCTCGATTTTCAGCGCGAGATTATCAAAATCCATACGGTGTTTGGCGGCAAGAATCCGCATCCTAACTGGATTGTCGGCGGCATGCCATGCGCTATCAATATCGATCAGAGCGGCGCGGTTGGCGCGGTCGATATGGAACGTCTTAACCTGGTACAGTCGATCATCACCCGCACCGCCGACTTCATCAACAACGTCATGGTTCCTGACGCGCTGGCTATCGGCCAGTTCAACAAACCCTGGAGCCAGATTGGCACCGGGCTGTCTGATAAGTGCGTCTTAAGCTACGGCGCGTTCCCGGATATTGCCAACGACTTCAGCGCGAAGAGCCTGTTGATGCCTGGCGGCGCGGTCATTAACGGTGATTTTAACAACGTCATGCCGGTGGATCTGGCCGATCAGCAGCAAATTCAGGAGTTTGTCGATCATGCCTGGTACCGTTATCCGGACGATCAATTAGGTCGTCACCCGTTCGAGGGGATTACTGAACCCTGGTACAACCCCGGCGATGTCAAAGGCAGCGATACCGATATCCAGCAGCTCAACGAACAGGAACGCTACTCGTGGATTAAAGCCCCGCGCTGGCGCGGACACGCCATGGAAGTTGGACCGTTGGCGCGTACGCTGATTGCCTATCACAAAGGGGATGCCGCCACGATTGAATCCGTCGATCGCATGATGTCCGCACTCAAACTGCCGCTGTCGGGTATGCAGTCGACGCTGGGGCGTATTTTGTGCCGCGCGCACGAGGCGCAGTGGGCCGTGAGCAAGCTGCAATATTTCTTCGACAAGCTGATGACCAACCTGAAAAACGGCAATCTGGCTACGGCGAATACCGAAAAATGGGAGCCTGCAAGCTGGCCGCAGCAGTGCCGTGGGATCGGTTTCACCGAGGCGCCGCGCGGAGCACTCGGTCACTGGGCGTCGATTCGCGACCAGAAGATCGACGTGTATCAGTGCGTAGTGCCGACCACCTGGAATGCCAGCCCGCGCGATCCGAAGGGGCAAATTGGTGCCTACGAGGCGGCGTTGATGGGCACCCAAATGGCGATACCGGATCAACCGCTGGAGATCCTGCGCACCTTGCACAGCTTCGACCCCTGCCTGGCATGTTCAACCCACGTCCTCGGCGACGACGGCAACGAACTTATCGCAGTCCAGGTTCGCTAAGCGTTAAGGAACGGAACGATGACTGGAAAGATATCCCCACGCGTCGGGGAGGCGCGTGATACCGCCGTCAGCCACTATGTGTTTGAAGCGCCCGTACGCTTGTGGCACTGGCTGACAGTGGGCTGCATGTTGGTTTTGATGGTAACCGGATACTTCATTGGCCGACCACTGCCGTCGGTCAACGGCGAGGCCACTTACCTGTTCTACATGGGCGACATCCGGTTAGTACATTTCGCCGCAGCCATGGTGTTTACGGTGATACTGCTGGGTCGTATTTACTGGGCCTTCGTCGGCAATCGCTATTCACGCGAGCTGTTTGTCGTGCCGGTCTGGCGTCGCAGCTGGTGGCAGGGTGCCTTTTCGGTGGTGCGCTGGTATCTGTTTCTGGAAAAAAAACCGGGAGAAGATATCGGCCATAACCCCGTCGCGCAGGCGGCGATGTTCGGTTATTTCCTGCTCTCCGTTTTTATGATCCTCACCGGTTTTGCCTTATACAGCGAGCATAGCCAGTACGCCATTTTTACCCCCTTCCACTATGTGACGGAGTTTTTCTACTGGACCGGCGGTAACTCTCTCGATATCCACAGCTGGCATCGGTTGGGGATGTGGTTCATCGCCGCCTTCATCATCGGTCATGTGTATATGGCTATCCGCGAGGACATCATGTCTGACGATACCGTTATCTCAACCATGATCAACGGCTATCGTAGCCACAAATTTGCCAAACGCCAGCACGATAAGGAGGCGTCATGAGCGAACCTAACGTCATCGTGATGGGCTTAGGCAACCTGCTGTGGGCAGATGAAGGATTTGGCATTCGCGTCGCCGAGCGCCTGTACGCCCACTATCACTGGCCAGAATGGGTAGAGATTGTCGACGGCGGCACGCAAGGGCTGAATCTGCTGGGCTACGTTGAGCAGGCCAGCCATTTGTTGCTGCTGGACGCTATCGACTACGGACTCGCGCCAGGCACTTTGCAATCCTACGCCAGTGAACAAGTCCCCAGTTACCTCAGCGCCAAAAAAATGAGTCTGCATCAGAACAGCTTCTCCGAAGTGCTTGCTCTGGCGGAGATTCGCGGTCATCTGCCCACCCACATCGCCCTCGTAGGACTACAGCCGGTGCAGCTGGACGACTATGGCGGCAGCCTGACCGACATCGCGCGCGCTCAGCTCCCGGCGGCAGAACAAGCCGCGCTAACGCAACTGGCCGCGTGGGGCATCGCGCCACAGACAATCGATGAAACGCGTTGCCTGAACTATGAATGCCTGTCGCTGGAAAACTATGAAGGCGTGCGTATTCGCCAGTATCGTGTAACGCTGGAGAGATAAGCAACATGTTGAATGACAAACCATTTTCTACGCTATGGCAACGCATGCTGGCGCGCGGCTGGCAACCGCTGACCGCATCTGAACTGGATGACTGGGTAACGCGTGTGCGTGATGGCGTGGTGCTGCTCAGTAGCGATCCCCGCCGCACGCCAGAAGTCAGCGATAACCCAGTAATGATTGCCGAGTTGCTCCGCGAGTTTCCCCAGTTTGACTGGCAAATCGCTATGGCGGATCTCGAGCACAGCGAGGCTATCGGCGATCGTTTTGGCGTATTCCGCTTCCCGGCCACGCTGGTATTTATCCACGGCGAGCTGCGCGGCATTCTCAGCGGCATCCACCCGTGGGCCGACCTGCTCAACCTGATGCGCCCCCTCGTTGAAGAACGTATCCCCCGGAGCCTGCAAGATGAGTGATACCTTTTTTCATCTGCTGGGACCGGGAACCCAGCCGGGCGATGACAGCTTCAGCATGAATCCCTTGCCCCTCACCTGCCAGGTCAACAGCAGCCCCAGCATGGCGAGGCTGGAAAACTGTCCGCACAGCCCGGCGGTGATGGCATTGTTAGCCGATGTGCGCCACCAGCTTAGCCAGAAAATCCCCGTAAAACAGGACGTGCTGGGGTGGGATTTATCCACGCTCAACGCAGACGACCTCACGTTTTTGAATACGCTGCTCGGCGAAGGCGAAGTTTCCGTGCGTATCCAGCAGGCCGACGGCAGGGCGAGCGAGATTCAGGAGTCTATTTTCTGCGGAATCTGGCGGGTACGTTGCCAGAATGACTTGGGTCAATGGGAGGAGCATCTGGAGGCAGGCAGCGCGCCACGGGCGCTGTGGCAGGCAGCAACAATCACGACGCTGCCAGACGATAGCCTGTTGCCTCCGCCCGTCGATGGGTTGATGAATGGCCTGACGCTGGCTCAGGAACTGCTGGCGCACGTGCGCGATCTGGCCACGCAACCTCATAGCATTAACCTCACCCAACTCCCGGTTAGCGATGCGGATCGCCAGTTCCTCTCCCGCCTGTGTGGCGAAGGGCGCATTCAGATCCGCACCATCGGCTACGGCGAGAGCCAAATCGACGCCACGGCGCTGCGCCATGTCTGGCATGTGCGCTGTCTGGATACCCTGAAAGGGCTTCTGCTCGAGAGTTATGAGATCTGTCCATTACCGGAACTGGTACTGGCTGCTCCAGAGGATCTGCTCGACTCGCTCCAGCGCCTGGATGAAGTCTGTAGCTGGCTGGCATCCGGCCCGCCAGCCTGATCCCCTTCTCCCGACCCGCATACTTTTCTGCTGCGGGTCTGGCGTTTTCTTCCTTATCTATTCACTCTCTAATGCCTGATGGAGTTCGCATGTGGGACGTCATTGACTTATCGCGCTGGCAGTTTGCGCTGACCGCGCTGTACCATTTTCTGTTTGTTCCCCTGACGCTGGGGCTGATTTTTTTGCTGGCCATCATGGAAACCCTGTTCGTGGTGACGGGCAAAACAGTCTACCGCGACATGACGCGTTTCTGGGGAAAGTTATTCGGTATTAACTTTGCGCTCGGTGTGGCGACTGGCCTGACCATGGAGTTTCAGTTCGGGACTAACTGGTCGCTCTATTCCAACTATGTGGGCGATATTTTCGGTGCTCCGCTGGCGATGGAAGCCTTGATGGCTTTCTTTCTTGAATCCACATTCGTGGGGCTGTTCTTCTTCGGCTGGCAGCGCTTAAACAAGTACCAGCATTTACTGGTGACCTGGCTGGTAGCGTTTGGCTCCAATATCTCGGCCCTGTGGATCCTCAACGCCAACGGCTGGATGCAATATCCAACGGGCGCTCACTTTAATATTGATACCCTGCGCATGGAGATGAGCAGCTTTAGCGAGCTGGTTTTTAACCCCATTAGCCAGGTGAAATTTGTGCATACCGTGATGTCCGGTTATGTCACAGGCGCCATGTTTGTGATGTCCATCAGCGCCTGGTATCTGCTGCGTGGTCGCGCTCGCGAGTTCGCCCTGCGCTCCTTCGCGGTAGGTTCCGTCTTTGGCACACTGGCTATCCTCGGCACTCTGCAACTGGGAGATAGCTCAGCCTATGAGGTCGCCCAACGCCAGCCGGTAAAACTGGCGGCAATGGAAGGGGAATGGCAAACCGAACCGGCACCTGCGCCCTTTCATGTGATAGCCTGGCCGCAGCAGGAGCAAGAGCGTAACGCCTTTTCCGTGAAGATACCGGCCCTGCTGGGTATCCTGGCGACTCACTCTTTAGATACGCCAGTTCCGGGGCTGAAGAACCTGATGGCAGACGCGCTACCCCGCCTGCAGCGGGGCCGGGAAGCATGGTTGCTGATGCAGGAAATCGCCAAAGGTAACCGCACGCCTCAGCTACTGCACGCTTTTCACGCCGTGGAAAAAGATCTGGGTTACGGCATCCTGTTAGCAAACTACGCCCCTGACATGAACCATGTCACGCCAGCGCAATATCAAGCCGCACAACGCGGCGCTATTCCGCAAGTCGCCCCCGTGTTCTGGAGCTTTCGCATCATGATTGGATGCGGTTCCCTTCTGCTGCTGGTGATGGCGATTGCGCTGATACAGACCTTACGCTGGCGTATCGACCAGCATCGCTGGTTACTGCACATAACGCTGTGGAGCCTGCCACTACCGTGGATTGCCATTGAAGCAGGCTGGTTTATGACGGAGTTTGGCCGCCAGCCGTGGGCGATTCAGGATATTTTGCCGACCTGGTACGCCCACTCTGCGCTGAGCGCGGGCCAACTGGCCTTCTCCATGGGGCTAATCCTCACGCTTTACACCCTGTTTTTAATTGCCGAAGTCTACCTGATGCAAAAATACGCGCGTCTTGGCCCAGATGCGATGCAACGTCAACAACCGGCACAACAACAAGAATAAAGGAGAGCATCATGTTGGATTATGAAACGTTGCGGCTCATTTGGTGGCTGCTGATTGGCATTATTCTGGTGGCCTTTATGGTCACTGACGGGTTTGATATGGGGGTCGGCTGCCTGTTACCGCTGATCGCGCGCAACGATGATGAACGTCGGGTGTTAATCAATAGCGTAGGGGCGCACTGGGAAGGTAACCAGGTGTGGCTCATTCTGGCGGGCGGTGCATTATTCGCAGCCTGGCCGCGCGTCTATGCTGCCGCATTTTCGGGGTTTTATGTGGCGATGATTCTGGTGCTGTGCGCCCTTTTCTTTCGTCCATTGGCCTTTGATTATCGCGGTAAAATAGCGAATGCACGCTGGCGCGCCATGTGGGACACCGGGTTGGTTATCGGCAGCCTGGTGCCACCGGTTATCTTCGGCGTCGCCTTCGGCAATCTGTTCCTGGGGGTGCCTTTTGTGTTCACACCACAATTACATGTGCAATACCTGGGCACTTTCTGGGAATTGCTCTCTCCTTTTGCCCTACTGTGCGGCGCATTAAGTCTGATGTTGGTCACTATGCAGGGAGGCGTGTGGCTCCAGTTGAAAACCGACGGCCTTCTTCACCTGCGTGCGCTGTCTGCCACCCGCCGCAGCGGGATGTTAGTGGTGCTCTGCTTCCTGTTAGCCGGGTACTGGCTGTGGACGGGGATCGACGGCTATGTGCTGCTTAGCCAGGATCCTAATGGTCCGTCCAACCCGCTATTAAAGGCAGTAACGACCGCACCGGGCGCGTGGATGGCGCACTTTGAAAATTCACCACTACTGTTGGTTATTCCGCTGTTGGGCATGATTTTTCCAATGCTCGCGATCTATGCCTGCGGGCAACGTCGGGGCGTGTGGGAATTTCTGTTTGCTTCATTGACCCAGACCTGCGTGATCTTCACCGCTGGAATCACCCTGTTTCCATTTGTGATGCCATCAAGCGCATATCCACTCTCTAGCCTGACGGTGTGGGACAGTACCTCCAGCCAGATGACACTCAGTATCATGCTGGTTATCGTGTTGATTTTCCTACCGATAGTTCTGCTTTATACCTTGTGGAGTTATTACAAGATGCTGGGACGAATCAACGTAGAAACAATCCGCCGCCACAACCACGAACTTTATTAGGGAGGACTGTACGATGTGGTATCTGTTTTGGTTTGTCGGCATTCTGCTGATGTGCACGCTCTCCACGCTGGCGCTGGTCTGGCTTGAGTCACGGCAGAAATAGCCCTGCGCGTGCGTTACGCTTCCTGGCTCCCTTGTTTATTCGGGGAGTCTTTATTCGTTCACACAAAAGCAGCATGGCTGCACCCAACCCCTGGTTAGCACCAAGCTTATCTATAAACCGCAGTGTGGTGCTGCAATTTAAGTGGTGAGTTTTACGTCAGTTAACGCAGGCATCCCCCCTGTTCCGCGGAATGCCTGATTCACATTAGGAATTACGCCCCGGTCACCATCAACATATCATCTACAAAGTTTTTGGCGCGCGGAATATCCGACTCGTCGACGTGTTCAATGATCAGCGGAATATTTGGGTGGTTTTTCGCGAGCAGCTCCACATACAGCAAATAGTTAAGCGCCCCTAGCCCTGCTGCGGGCAGCTCCACCAAACCGGCTCCACGGAAGCTGTTATGCTCCGCTGCGCCGTCCCCGAATTTCTCAATCACCACGTCGGTTTTCTTACAATCTTTGGCATGGGCAATTTTAATTTTGCTATCCAGTACATTGAAGATGCTGTGCAGTGTTTCATCAATGGCGTCGATATTTTTATCATCAAAATAGTTGGTCGGATCCAGCGCCAGCCCCAGGCCGGGGTGATCGATATCGCGCATCAGTCGCGCCACCTGGCTGACCGAGCCGATAATGTTGTTCACGTAGTTTTCCACCAGGAATACCGCGCCGTGATCGTAAGCAAAAGCAGCCAAATCGCGGGCGATGGCTTTAAATTCCTGATACGCCTCTTCAGTGCTGTTTTGCGGATCGTACAACCAGTCGCTATCGACGTTATAAGTGCCGGTTTCGCTGATCACATACGGCGTACCGAAGTCCCGCGCATGAGCGAGGATCTCTTTCACCGCTGCGATATTCTCGGCACGCTTCACCGGTTCCGGATGCACAAGGTTTGTATACGCCGAAATAGCGACGATAGGCAGATTGGCTTTGCGAAACGCATCGCGCACCTGGTGCGCTTTCGCTTTGGTGATATGCCCCCGGCTCAGATCGATATCGGTAAACTCGAGGTCAAGCTGCACGCAACCCATCCCCGCCTGCTTAATCTTCGTGATGGTCTCTTCCAAGGAGTAGGGGTAGTAACCAGTAAAGATACCTACGTTAATCATTTTGTATTCTCCTGAAGGATTTCATTGAGATAAACGGTTCGCTCTTCCTGAATAGAGGCATAACAGGCTTCAATACAGGCCAGCGTGCCGAGGTTGTCCTCAGCGCTGATTTCCGGCTGTGCGCCATGTTCCAGAGCGCACAGCAGGCTCGCCATGGTGCCGATAAAGGCATCCGGGAACCACTGGCGTTTCCATTGCGGGGCGATCCAACGCTCGGGATACTCGCGTGACGCCAGTTTTAAGGTGCTGCCACAATACTCCGGCGGACGGCGATGCCAGCCGAAATCGCCTTCCGCCAACCCGTCGGTGCCCTCCACCCGCCAGTTGATATAATTATTTTTAGCGCAGAGTCCACCCGGCCAGGCCCAGACGTCGTCCAGACTGGTGGCGATCAGGCCATTGGCATACTGGAAGGTGTACTGGGTGATGCCATCGGTGTGTTCAAAAGCGGTACGCGGATCGGTGCGGCAAACAGCGGTGACTTTAACCGGATCGCCAAACAGGAAGCGGAAGGCATCGATATGGTGGATCGCCATGGCATACAGTTCGAGCTTTTTATACTGCTGAAGAAACTGCTGCCAGTCGGGAATAGCGCGCATATCAATGCTGGCAAGCACCGGCGTGCCGATCAGTTGGTTATCGAGAATGTACTTCAGCGCCCGGATCGACGGGTCGTAACGCATATTGGAGTTCACCGCGATGGGGATACCGCTCTCTTTGCTGAGACGGACGATTTCGCGGCCAGCTTCCAGCGACATCGCCAGCGGTTTCTGACACAGAATGGCCTTCACGTTTTTCGCCGGAGAATGTTTGCCGCAGATAAAACGCACTATCGCTAACTGGATATGCGGCGGCACGGCGATATCAATAATCTCGATCTTCGGATCGCACACCATCTCCTGCCAGCTAGCGTAGGTTTTAGGGATGTTAAATGCCCGGGCCAGTCGCTGGCTGTGGGCATTTTCCAGCGAGGTTATCCCATATGGCGTAAACCCCGCTTTCTGGTAAGCCACCAGATGGCAATGCTCAACGATAAAACCCGCGCCGATAATACCGATTTTGTAGTCTTTTCGCTGTGGTAACGCCGGACGTGTCACCTGCTCTAATAAGCGCTCTAACGAATCCATAATGACCCCGTTTATGTTTGGCGGCGAGAGCTCGTCTCGCCGGAAATATTCAGCGCAGCGTATTTCCCTTCACCGACGCGTTGTCCGCAAGCGGAGAAGCATGGCGCTGTTTTTGCAGCCAGAACTGCTCGATCTCTTCCAGCGATTTTCCTTTGGTTTCCGGCAACATAAATTTGGCAATCGCCAGTTGAATCAGGCACATTACGGCAAAGAAATAGAAGGTGTTATTGCCGCCGAATGTTGCCAGCGTAAAAGGAAACAGCCAGACCACCAGGAAATTGAATATCCACTGGGTAAAGGAAACCAGCGCCACGGCTTTACTGCGTATCGCATTGGGAAACATTTCCGAGACCAAGGTCCAGAATACCGGTCCGATGCAGGCGGAAAAGCAGGCGATATAGGAAAATAAAAAGAGCAGCGTCACCAGCACCGGCAAGGAGTGATGGAACGAGAAGCCCAGGAAAAACAGCGACACGCCCATAATCAACGAGCCATAGAAATAGAGTGGCCGCCGCCCTACCCGGTCAATTAACACCACACCGATTACGGTTGCGATCAAATTGATGACGCCCATAAAGATATTGAAATAGAGCGCTGAACTAATAGAAAATCCGGCGGCCATCATAATCTTCGGTGCATAATCTAGCGCGGCGTTACAGCCAATTAACTGCACCAGCACCGCCAAAATCAACCCTAATACAATGCTGTTGCGTGAATCTCTGTCAAACAGCGCACCGGCATTGGCTGCGTGATGAGCAGCGAGATTTTTCTCTACGTCATTGGTAATGCTTTGTGCTTCGCCTGGCGAATAAAACCGTTGCAGTATCGCCAGCGCTTTTTGTTTTTGTCCACCGATGGTCAGCCAGCGCGGGCTTTCCGGAATAAACAGTAGTCCAATAAAAAACACCGCTGCGGGAACCACACCGGAGATAAACATCAGCCGCCAGTTATTTTCCAAATCCTTTAGAAAATAATTGGTCATATAAGAGAGCAAAATACCCAACATGATGCACAACTGGTAAACCGCGGTCATCCGCCCGCGCATTGACGCCGGGGCCATCTCCGCCACGTACATCGGCGAAAGCACTGAAATTGCGCCAACACTAATCCCGCCTAATAGACGATTAAGGATGAATGTGGTCTCATTGGTGGCGATGCCAGTTCCCGCACAGGAAATACCAAATATAATCGCGGCAACAATCAGAACGCGTTTGCGGCCAAATTTATTGGTAACGTATCCCGACCCGAATGAACCGATAATACAACCTACAAGTAATGAACTTACGCCCCATCCAAGCTGGAGTTCATTCCAGCTGAAATAACTTTGGATAAAAGGAATAGCGCCAGCAATTATCGCGATATCAAAACCAAACATGATCCCGCCGAAAATGGCAACGCAGCAACTAAAGTACAAATAGAATGGATATTTCATCGTCACAATCCTTACCGGGATACGGGATCTATGAAAGGAAAAGCTGCCCCTATCGCCCTGTCGTGTGCCTGCGATAATCCGCTATTAATTCGGCTGTTGCGGTTACCCAACAGCCGACTGATTAGTTAAGCTCCGGAACGTAATTCTCTTTAATCCGCTGGCGGCGCGTCACATAGTCGGGCAGCGGCTGAACATTAGTGCCTTCGGCAAACCACGCGAACGGATCGGTACTGGCCACCAGCACGAAATTGGCCCACGGGTTAAACGAGCCGGAGCGAATGACGACTTTGGCTTTGTAGGCCAGTTCATTGCACAGCACTTCATGACTGGCTTCGCTGAAATCCGTTCCGGAGCCAGTAAAGATATCCTGCACCTGGCGGTACAAATCGCCATTGCAGTCGCGGACTTCGCGAGCAAATTTAATATCTTCGATAAACACTTCATGGCGCAGCACACGCAGAATATCGGTTACGTCGGGAATACCCGGCCAGAAACCAAGGTCGATGCGATTCGCGTTTGGCGGAATAGGGAAACCAGCGTCGGTCACCAAGATAATATCGGTATGACCGAGGGTGGACAGCGCCGCCGCGAGTTGGGGATGTAGGATACGTTCAGGTCTCATGGTTATCTCTCCGAATTGAGTTTTTATAATTAACAACCGAGAAATTGTTCGACTTCTTGACGCGTTTTGTAGGAGGGCACGGTTTCCCAGTCGCAGCAGCACAATGCAGCGGTGGCATTGGCGAAAAATGCCGCTTTATCGACGGACTGCCCTTCACTGAGCGCGACAGCTAATCCAGCGTTGAAGCTGTCTCCCGCGCCGTTGCTGTCTACCACGTCCACTTTGCAGGACGGGATTTCCAGGGTATCGGTGCGACTGAACACCGCGCTGCCCGCTTCGCCAAGCGTCATCACCACATATCGGCAGCCGGTCTCCAGCAGTAAATCAGCAATTTCCCGGTTGCTGCGAGTATCGTCGGGAGCCAGCCCAAGCACCACGCGGGCTTCGGTTTCGTTTGGCGTCAGGTAATCGATATGGCTGAGGTTTACACCGCGTAAGTCCCTGGCCGGGGCGGGATTGAGAATGGTGATGTTGCCGAGCTGCTTAGCGAGATTCAGGCCATAGAGCGCGGTCTCCAACGGGATCTCCAACTGCGCGAGCGCCACGCGGCTCTGCTCGATCAGCGCCTTTGCCTCATCCACGTGCGCCGGGCTGAACAGTTTATTGGCCCCCATATCCACCACAATTACATTACGAGCCTGATTATCTTTGATAATAAGGCCCGCTCCGGTGGGTAATTCTGGGGTTAAGGTTAACGCATCGATATTGACGCCTTCGTCGCGCATCAGGGTCACAAATTCATGGCCGAAGGTGTCATCGCCCACCACCCCGGCATAGGCCACTTTTGCCCCGAGCCGAGCCGCCTGCACCGCCATATCCGAGCCTTTTCCGCCCCAAGTCTGGCGAAAATCGTCGCCGATTAACGTTTCGCCCACCATGGGGATGCGATCTGCCGTCATGACCAGCGCTTTGGCATAACTGCCAAAGATAAAAATACTCATTAGTAATTCCCCTTTTCGACTGAAAGTGGCACAACGCTGCGCCGCCGCAATTACGCTTGCGGCGGCAACACATTAATAGGCGTTGATATCCCCGGTCAGGCCTTTAACCAGTTCCGGCCCGGAGCTGGTGCCGACCAGTTCGGCCCCGGCTTCGAACATCGCTTTCATTTTTTCCAGGGTATTGACCTTACCTGATACTTTTACCCGGCACGGTAACTGAATATTGGCTTTGAGAAGTCGGACATCTTCTACCGTCGCTTCGCAACCGCCCTTGCCCCAGCCGCTGGACTGTTTCACCCAATCAATACCGGCTTCAAAGGCATAACGGGTGGCTTTGATTTTCAGCGCCTCTTCGGTGATGAAACCAAACTCCAGCATGGCTTTGACTTTCATCCCCAGGTCATGGGCCACATGGACCACGCTTTTCAGCTCGTTGAAATAGAGATCTTCCTGGCCGCCCAACAGATAGCCAGGGTTTGGCGGGAAGTCGAACTCATCGGCCCCCTCTTTCGCCAGCTCGCGTACCACCGCTATTTTCATCGCCGTGGTGTCGTTGGCCATCGGGAAATTGACTGTGGTCGCCACCCGCACGCCGCTACCTTTCAGCATTTCTTTGGCAAGGGAAACCCAGCAGGGTGCAATCATGGCGGCATCAAATTGATACTGCATGCAGGTTTCCAGATGTTGAATCACCCCTTCGCGCGTCAAATCCGGGTTGACGTTGGTGTACTGAATCGCCCTGGCGATCTGGCGCGGATCGTTAAAATCAATCATGGACAGCTCCTGTCTGGTAAGTAAAAAACCTTTAAGTGCGCAGTGAATATGTCGTTACTGTAGGCAGGATGGCGACTAAGCGTGATAGGCAGAATTCTCTCAAACATGGATGAAATTTCCATGTCAACGGAAATGTGAGCAAGCTCAAAAATTAGTCACAATCAACTGAGTACTGGACGGCGAAAAATGCCACCATAGCGGGCGAAACGGGCAGATAACAAACCAGGCAACTATGTCAAAGCAAAAACAACACACCCGCGCGATCGCCAACTGGTATCGGGGTTCCGACGAGTTTTCCACCCTGATGAACTACCGGATCTTACGCGCCGGGCATATTGAAGCCGCCGCAGATTTCCACGTTCATCGCCAGTCGGTGGTAGGCCATGAGCTGCTGTTTTGCCTGCGCGGAGCAGGGTTTATTCGCATTGAAGACCGGCATTATCCGGTGCGGGAAGGGCAACTCGCCTGGTTGCCGGTGCGCTGGCCGCATGAGCATTACCCCGACAAACAGTCTCCGTGGGAAATCCTCTGGCTGCGGATAGAGGGTTCAAAACTTAACAATATCATGCAGATAATGGACGTACCTCAACGTCCGGTTTTCCAGTTCGAGCAGCCGGAAAAGATCGTTGAAATTTATCACCATATTTTTGATCTGATGAACAGCTACACCCTGGTGGCCGATGCGCACTGCGATATGCTGTGCAGCCAACTGATATTTACCCTGCTGGAAAATCGCAGCTACGAAGCCGCGCAGTCGCAGGTAATCACCCATCGCGGGCTGGGCAAGCTGCTGTATCAGATTCACAGCCATTACAATGATGACTGGAATATCGAGAAATTTATGCACTATTGTCAGGTAAGTAAGTCACAGCTGTTTCGCTTGTTCCAGGCCACGTTTAACCAGAGCCCATTGAAATGGCTCAAGAATTACCGGCTGTCTCAGGCTCGGCGATTATTGGTCGAAACCCAGGAAAGTATCAGCCGAATTGCGGTTCAGGTGGGATATAACGATCCGCTGCACTTCTCGCGGGATTTTCATCGCGCGGTTGGGTTATCGCCCAGCGCGTTTCGCAAGCAGGAGCAGTTGGAAGGGACGCATACAATCTGACATTTGCATCAGACTTCGTTACTTACGGTCCGTAAACGAGCTGCCCCGATAAGGGAGCGATAATTGCCAACTTTTAGGTAACCACCTCGTTCGGTAACCTTGTTTCCATATCAAAATCAAATATTACGCAGGGGTTTACATGAGCGTAAATCAGTGGCGTAACTAAAAAAGTTAACATGGCGAATACGCCCCACGGCTAACATCTTAACAACGGGATCGTCACCTCCACCGCCAACAAATTGTTGAAGAAATGCCAGATAAAATATTAATGTTTTAGGAATACTGACATTGGAAAGAACACTATACAAAACATCGAGAGTAAGTTCTTTCGCGAACTGTCCGAAGTATTTGTTCCCCCCTAATCAGCGTTATCCGGATAAGCATTTGTTAAGTTTTATCCTGTCTAATAAATTATCTGACACGTCATGGGTTAATACTAATGAAAAAATTGGTGTTGTTGCCGCAATTCCTGCAGTTGTTTCTGTTTTTGCATCAGGAACCTAGTCAGACGTACTCTGGAGCTGTGAACTAACGTCTTATTGCCACCAACATGAGCCCTTAACCTGCAGCTATCATTTTTAGAGTTTTTTCACCTCGAAGTCAGGTAGAGAAAATTGAGTAATGAAAGCATTGAGCGCGTTGGTATCCGGCAGTGCGGTCAGTGCCCCTTTGCACGTTGTCGCGAGGGCACCACAGGCACTGGCCTGAGCAATCGACTGGCGAAGCTGTTCAACGCTCTGCGGCATCCCACTATGTGCAATCCAGGCCAGCAAACCTGCTACAAACGCGTCGCCAGCCCCAGTCGTATCAACACTGTCGACGGTATAACCGTTGAAATGTATGACGCTATCGCGCCATAGCACCATGGCCCCCTGCGCCCCGTAGGTCACGACTTTCAGTTGCGCAGGAAGCGCCTTAAGGCTGTCAAGCGCCAAGGTAAAATCATGCGTACCTGTTATCCAGTACCATTCTTCTTCCGAGAGTTTAAGAATGTCGACCTGTGAGGAGAAATGACGCACTGTCTCGACCATTTCATGCTTATCGAGCCACATTTGCTCTCGTAAATTGACATCGAAACTCAGTAATCCCCCATGCTGTTTTACGTGGCTGATGGCGGTGACTAATGTTTCACGACACGTTTTGGCAACCAGGGCCAGAGAACAGAAATGCAGAATATCGTCGCTAAAGTCGGGAAGCGCATCGGGCGTTAAAAATTGATCCGCGGAGGGGTCGGTTAAAAATGTAAATCCCCGCTCCCCAGAGCAGCCCAGAGAGACCAATACCGTGCTGGTTTTGTGCTGATTATCCAACTGGAGACTTTCGGTTGAGACACCTGAGTCAGACAGCGTTTTTTTCAGGAAATGACCAAAGTCATCATCACCGACCCGGCCAATAAAACCACTCTGGCAGCCCAAACGCGCAGAACCAATTGCCACATTGAACGGGGCTCCTCCTGCGCAAGCTTGATATTGCATGTCTGAAAGCGGTAGAAGATCCACCACTGCATCGCCAAGAGTCCAGATTTTCATGACATCTCCTCAATAATAATTAACTTATTTTTAAACGCGACCTGCGGGAAGGTCATTTTTTAATAGCGCTTAAGCGTGTTCAGGTGCCATGGATTATCCAGGCGTACGGTTTAAAAGTTATAATCCAGCATCAGTTTATATTCGGTGGTAATAGCTTCACCGTGAGTGACCCAGCTTCCGTCTTGTTTTATCAACGAGCCAGTCACCTCTCCGGACACGGTAAAACGAGAGGTCAAAGGATAATTCGCCGATACCTTCAGGAAGCGATTGCGGGTATTCTGGAAAACTTCGCCATCTTCAGGCCGTGCATTGTATTTCTTATAATGGCCATACCCGCTGCTGAGCGTTGTGGATAATTTCCCCCAGTTGCGCCAGACGCCGACTGACGTGGTCCAGCTTTTTTCGTCTATATCGCCCCACTGCGCCCTGTCTAAAATGGCAGACGCGAATTGCTGGCGGAACCAGATGCCGGTGGTGTTATTAATAATATATTGCACGCCAGGCTCAATCTGGAATGAGCGCACATCACGGTCATTTTGCGACCCACCGCTGCGGCGGTGATCGATTTGCTGATACAGATAGTTAAAGAATGAGAAATTGTCCGTAACACGCAGATCGGTAAAGAACTTAATGCGTCCTTGCCAACGGTCCTCAATTGATGCGCTTCCGCCCATCACATCCCAGCCATAGCGCAGACGTTTGTAAAAATATTCATGCCCGATAATCAACTGAGTCCACTGGTTTTGGCTGAGGTAAGACTGATCCTCCCATGTTCCGTTATAGTTGGTGGTTCTGCCTTCAGAGAAAGCCAAATACCACCCGGGTAATGCATCGTGCCGCATCACCCCCTGCACAAACGTCAGCGAATCATTCCCGTTGTGGAAATGGCTGTTGCGCCAGTTATTATCCTCAATGGCATATTTCATTTTCAGTTGGCCATGAACGCGGCCACCAGCAGGATTGGAGGAGCGGGCTGAGGTCCACATAACCTCTTCGTCCAGATAGGACCACGGGTCCACGGCAACAACCTTTCCCGACGGATCCTTCATGATGCTCATGCTCGCATTCGCCAGCGCGGGAAACAGGAGAGCAAAAATAACAGACAGGGCATGATAGTTTTTCATAATAATATCCCGTTAGATCATTTCTTTTATTTTCAACGTCGCGTGAAAATTGTCGTTTTGAGGCAGGCTAATACTCCACGGCTTCTCCTGCATGGAATACATCCGGGTACTGAATGCCGCTTTATTGTTTATATAAAAGACAGCAATTGAGTTTTGAATGAGAACGCGTAACTCAATATTTTCCCCAATCGGAACATCCACCCAGGATTCCGCGTTAGCCTGATGAATCGACGCGAGCGGCGCGTTGAAAAAATAGACTTTTCCTTTGCTCTTATTGAACACAACGTTAAGCATCGCATCACTGACTCTGTCGCCGGTCAGACCAAAGCTCATCACCATTCCGGCGGAAGGAACGTCGATGGTTGCACTCAACTCACCGCGTTCAGGTAAGGCCGGGTACAGCGCCGACTGTAAGGGGCCGAACGACGTGGCCGTTTTAAGCGTTTTAGTGCTCGTTAAAGTGATCTCCGGACCAGGATTCTCACTGATGACCTTCTGAAGCTCCTGGGGGAGGATACTGTTGAGCTGGCCCTGGTCATCTGCAGTAAGCTCATGCGCAACCAGATTTCCTGCCCAGTCAATGTTGCCGCTGTCACTGTTCCCGGCTTTCGTCGGGATCCAGCCGAAAACAAACAGCCGATCGCTTTTGAGCACCAGTTTACCCGCGTAAAAACCCGAGCCATCAACCACATAATTGTCCAGTTTTCGCCACGGCCCATCCGGATTGTCCGCAACCCGGTATTGTGTCAGGCGTAACGGCCATTGGTCGCTAAAGCTGAGATACCAGCGTCCGTTGAAGTAAACCAGTGTCGGGCATTCGAGGTTGGCATTACTGGTGATGGTGTCGTTATCAAAAAATACGCCGCGGTCTTCCCAGTGCTTTAAATCCGTTGAACTGTATCGGGCAATAACGCCACGACCGTTACTGCGCGTGGTAATTAACATCCAGTATTCTTTCTTTTCCTCTACCCAAACAACGTGAGGGTCCCGGAAATCATTACCCCGATAATTACCGCCGGGTAAAATGGTGTCCTGCGGGTGTTTCACCCAGTGAAGGCGATCCTTACTGGTCGCGTGCATAATAGACTCAACCGGGAACACATTTTCATTGTGTGCGGTGTACCAGGCATGCCAGGTATCGCCGACTTTAATAATCGAACCGGTTCCCAATAACAGTTCAGGATCGTCAACGTCGTTAACGTAGGGGATCACTTCGGAATGGTTCTGATAATCATACAAGTTGGCACTCGACAAGAGATGAAAAGCATGTACCCCCAGATCGCTGCCGCCGCGGACGTCATTAAGATAATAAATATCAAATTTGCCATCGTTAAAAACGGGCATGGGGTCGCCCACGAATGAACCTTCAACCCGCGGGAAAAAGCCATTAATATGGGTGATACTTTTATTCTGTAATGTTTCTTTCGAAGGCTGCGACCAGGCCGGAGTATTACCAAGCGAAAGCGCAAGCAGAGCGACGGATGCCACTAATGTTAATTTTTTCATGCTACACCTGAATGTCAGAAGTTATAATTCACGCCAACAACAGTAAACGGATTCCATGAGTGGCCGGTCGATGTCCAGAGCCCGGTTTCTTTCGTAAATTGTGCTTTGAATTCACCGTATAATCGCACTTCACCAAATACTGGATAACTCAGCGTACCGCCGATAAATTTATACCGGCCGTCATAGAAAACTTCACTGGCATTACTGGCGTTATCTATTTTGTCCTGGCCAAATCCAACATACAGCGAGGTTAATAACGGATACCAGTTACGCCAGAGCCCGGCCGTGACTTTCCATTCCTCTTCTACAATATCGCCCCAGCTTTGACGCTCTTGACGGTTATAGTAATAATAGGGCCGCAAATAGAGTCCGAGATCCGGATTTACGCGGTATTGAATGGCTGGCTCAATTTCGAATATATACTGTTCCAGATCGCCATTCCCCGGTTCGTTACCCTGAGGCTGATATTCGCCATAAGCGTATCCGGCCAGGCTCCATTTGTTGGACAGTCGCAGGTCCTGCCAGACCTTGAACCGGTTTTTCCAGCGTTTCGTTGCCGTTTCGGAACCGACCATGACTTCCGTACCGATATTACCTCGCCAGGTTTCAAAAATATGTCCCACAAAAAGTTCATTGATAGTATTGGTGCCTTTGTAGTCCTGATTACTGAATTGTCCTTTATAACTGTCTTCTCTAGCATTCCAGAAACCAAAATACCAGTTAGGTAATTCATCGTGCCTTAAAAAAGCCTGTATGGTGGCGAGCTTGAACTTGCCGCTGTTTTTCTTATTATTACTCCAGCGAACATCGTCAATTTCTATCTGAGACCCGATGTTCCCATGCAGGCCACCGACTTCCATATTACGACCGATACTGTTCCAGTGAACCGGCGGATCTTCCTGCCTTAAACGCAACAGACTGACGTCTTCGGGGTTATCCACTTTATGACTCTCTTTCACTTCAGCTTTTTTATTCTTCGTTGGCGCGGATAACGTCACGGGCTCTGGCGACGTAGTGAGTTCAGGCTTTTGACCTGCAGCAACCGGAGAAGATGAAGCGCTAAGGGACAATTGTTCATTGCCTTTATTGACTGGTGATACATTCGTTCTGTTGGTGTCTGATTCATCCTGAAAATAGCTTTGATAGTTTCCCGTAACGTCTTCAGCAATCGCAGGAAATGCCGCTAATGTCACCATTAATGCCAGCGTCTGTTTTCCTGGAACAAATATATTTTTATCTTTCGAGTTAATGCAATTTTGAGGTATTACGCTTTCATCCATTTTGCTCTCTCATTATTCCAGACAATAACATGCCAGCCAGAGACTGGCAGAAATAAAAAATACACCATGCAAGAAACAGCTCGGAACTGAAAATTATTTATCTAAAGACCAGTATCCCGCATCGTATAATGAGGCCGCCCCCTGATTTGCAAACAATGAAATATCGCGCTCGCCCGGCTGCGGATAAATACGACTGCTTAAGCAAGCGTCACCATCGTTAACAAAAACTTCCACCGATGAGCGGTCAATAAAAATTCGCAGTGACAGAACGCTGCCAGCTGGTAGCGGAATACTGCGAGTACCTTCCAGCGAATATTCTGGATAGCGACGCTCCACCACCAGACGCTCGGCCTGATCATCGACGTAAATTCTCAGCCCGTCGCCCAACGCGATACCAAACTGTTCAGCCGTCGATGCACTCAAATCCCATGCCAGCTGTACTTCGACCGCATCGGCATCTGCCACGACAAGGACGTTCTGATTGTTCAGGCAGCGGACGGGGGTGGGATAATAACAGCCACGCAGCGCGGTCACTTCGGCAGCAGGTTTCATCCTCACACGATCATCATCGACAAGGCTTAATTCGCGCGGAAGCGAGAGCATTCCGGCCCAGCCATCCTGCTGTTCAGGCATCGGTGATTCCCACATATCCAGCCACCCGATGACAATGCGTCGGCCATCCGGGGTCACGAAACTCTGCGGGGCATAAAAGTCGTGACCGTGGTCCAGCTCGGTAAATTGTCCGCTGTGGGTGAACGGTTGACCTGGCTGCCAATCCCCAAGTAAATAGCCACTCTGGAACAGATTGCGATAGTGATACCCTTCCGCAGCCATACCCTGTGGCGAGAACATCAGGATACGCTTCTCTCCCAGGGGGAAGAAATCCGGGCATTCCCACATAAAGCCCTTGCCTTCATCAGCCTCGGCGAAGATGCCTTCATCATGCCATTCGCGGAGATCGGTGGAACGGTACAGGCGTACCTGGCCGCTATTCTCTACGCGGGTACCGACAACCATGTACCAGAACTCACCTTCGCGCCACACCTTAGGATCGCGAAAATGATGCAGTCCGGGCGGCGTATCAATCACCATACCATGCCGTTCAAAATGGATGCCGTCACGACTGGTCGCCAGACACTGCACTTGATAGAGGTTGTCGTCTGTGTCCGCCGGGCCGTGAAATTTATGTCCGGTATAGATCAGCGCCAGTGTATCGCCGTCCACCACGGCGGAGCCGGAGAAACAGCCGTCTTTGTCCGCCGTGCCTTCCGGCGCTAGCGCGACGGGCAGATGTTCCCAATGCACCAGATCTTTGCTTCGGGCGTGCCCCCAGTGCATCGGCCCCCATTTCGGGGAATAGGGGTGGTGTTGATAAAAAGCGTGATACCAACCGTCAAACCATACCAGGCCATTAGGATCATTCATCCAGCCTGCGCGAGGAGCAAGGTGATAGCGCGGATACCAGCGCGGATTAATCCCGGATTGTGCTTTTTCAAGCACCTGTTCAGCCTGTTCTAATAAGGATGTCATCGTCTTTACTCTCAGTACATTACACAGCGTTTTGCTGCAGAAAAGATGGCTCAGATGAGGATTTAGTTGAGCGCAAAAGGAAAATGGAAATAAACGTGGTGCTGAACACCATGATGCCCATGATCAGATAGGATTGGGCGAAGCCAAATCTCTCATAGCTAAAGCCTGCCAGCGGGGACAATACGGTGCCAATGACGGAGCTGGTGCAGGCGAATCCCACCAGATAAATGGTGGAGGAGAGACGTTTGTCGAAATTCAGACTGTTGTATTTAAATATGGCGACTAACAATATTGGCAGTTCGACCGCGTGAAGCAGTTTGGTAATAGAGATAAGCAAGGGGCCTTCCACCAGCCCGGAAGCAATCATGCGCAGCGCCATCACCATTCCGGCGAATATCAAACCATTTTTAGCGCCAATGCGATTAACTAGCCAGGGCGCACAAAACATACCCGCAGCCTCGAGAAAAACCTGGAAAGAGTTTAAATAGCCAAACATCTCGTTCCCTTCTCGTAATGTCGGGAACTGTGACGAAAAATAGACTGGGAATTGCTGATCGTATACGCCGTAAATGCAGGTTCCGACCACGAAGAATATCAGCGCCCAGAAGCGCGGCAGAGTGAGCAGACGCAGGGCGTCTTCCAGAGAAACTTTTTTCGCGCCGATTTCGAGTTTCTCCATGCTTGCCGGCGCGGCCACCTTTAAGCGGGCTAGCAGACAGAAGAAGATTAAGCCTGAGCAAGAGGCCACCAGGAAATTAAGGTCAGGGTTGATATTAAACAGTAACCCGGCAAAAAACGTAGCGACAGCCCAGCCCAGAGACCCCCACATGCGTGCCCGCCCAAACTCAAAGGTACTCTGACGCGCAACACGCTCGGTATAGGACTCCAGAACGCCAATACCGCCATTAAACGTCAGCCCGATAAATAAGCCCCCGAATACGCTACCCAGCAGAATATTAACGCTCAGCAAATATCTAAAAAGTAGATAAGCCGGGCCGGAGAGGATCAGCAAGGCGGTGATAAACCATAACAAATGTTTACGCAGACCAAGCCGGTCCTGGATAAAGCCATAACAGACTTGCGCGAAGAGCGCGGAAACGGATAAAACGGAAAAAATAATCCCGGTTTCCGATGCCTTTAGCCCCACCTCCTGGTGAAGCCAGATAGAGAGAAGTGAACTTGATGAGGACCAGGTCACAAAGAAAAAGAACAGCAGAGCGCTGAGCAGCATGTAACTTTGAGTAGGCCGTTTTTTCATCTATGTAATCTCGCAAGAAGGATATGCTAAGATGGTAACGTTAACATTTAAGACGTACACTCGATTTTGGTGGGATACTCGATGTTAATCACAAAAGTTAACGTTAACATTAATGTGTTGAGATCGCGCTCAAACTTTTGAGCATGACTTGCGTAACCCTGGGTATCGGTGCCTAGAATAGGACATTCGCATTGGCTCAAAACACCTTACAGGGTTAAATGCATTCAGATAATGGAAAACTATGGCGTCTTTAAAAGATGTGGCCAAACTGGCCAATGTATCGCTCATGACGGTTTCACGGGTGCTGAATGACCCGAAACGCGTAAAGCCTGAAACCCTGTCCCGGGTGCAGGAGGCGATCCTGCAGTTAAATTACGTGCCAGACCTCTCAGCCCGGCAGGTTCGTCGTGTCGGCTCCCGGAACAAAACCATCGGCGTGCTGGCGCTGGATACCGTCACCACCCCTTTTTCGGTAGAAATCACGCTGTCTATCGAAGAAACCGCACGGGCGTATGGCTGGAACAGCTTCGTGGTGAATATGTTTACCGATGATAATCCTGACGATATTGTCGACCTGCTGCTCGCCCACCGACCCGGGGGGATCATTTTCACCACCATGGGGTTGCGTGAAGTGAGCATCCCGCCCCGGCTACTGGAGCACCCTTGCGTTCTGGCCAACTGCGAGAACAAGGGAGAACCGGTTGCCAGCTATATACCTGACGATGAACAAGGCCAGTATACGGCCGTACAGGCTCTACTGGCTGCGGGATACCGCCGCCCTCTCTGCCTGCATTTACCTGTCAACCATCTGGCGACGCGTCGCCGCCGTCGGGGGCTTGATCGCGCCTACCGTGAAGCCGGTATCGATCCTGATACGCTTGAGCACTGCTATATGCAATTTGGCGATGAGCACTACCGGGATATTCCGGAGATGCTGCTGGCGCATATCGTTCAGGGGAAACCGCGATTTGATTCGGTCATCTGTGGCAACGACCGTATTGCATTTATGGTGTATCAAACGCTGTTGACGCAGGGTATCCGAATCCCACAGGATATTGCCGTTCTTGGCTACGATAATCTTGTAGGCATCGGAAATTTGTTTTTACCCCCACTATCCACGGTCCAGTTGCCACATTATGAGATTGGTCGCTTAAGTACATTGCACATTATCAATGGCGACACCCACCGGGACAAGGTGCTGGTCGAGAGCCCCTGGCTCAGACGCGAATCATTCTGAGAAAGCAGTTTTTTACAACCGTCCCTTTTATGCCAGCCTGGACTATACGATTTCAGGCTCGCCATGAACCTGAAACCCGCCGATTATGGTTCATAAAATTAGCTGGCCTCTAAATGCTTCGCTATTTTCGCTCATCCTGGTTAGGCCAGACGGCGACCACCCGTTTTATCAGAATTTAACCGTCACCTGATTTCCGACAACCCACGCGTCTTTAATCTCCTCACTTCCTCCCGGATGAGCGAGTAACTGAAGGTTAGGACGTACAGTCAGCCAGGGAGTAAGGAGAAAACTATTATGCAACTCTGCGACATATTCGGCTTTGCGAACCGGTACATACAGAGGATTATCATAATCAACAATACCCCGCATTTGGTTCAGGAGTTCCGCCCGACGGGCTACTCTTTCAAGTAGGTTATCATCGTCGCTCATTGGCAGAAACGGCTGTGTTCCATACCAAAACCCTGCTGGGTGCTCATCTGAGCATTCGGGACTATGAACCGCAGGTGGGTGACGCGATGGCAATGGCTTAAGCGCTGGACCGGATGACGTTGTTTGATATGCCTCACAGCGTCCGGATCGCATAACAGATGCGGTAACGGGAGCCTGTCGTCTAACTCTGATTTATTCAACAAAGCCTCAACTTGATGGAATTTCCTTCGCATTACCAATAACTGTTAAGTTTGATCATGACTATCTACGAAGCTTTTCCTAAGAAGAGGAGTTAGGGCTACCCTAAGTCCTCTCTAATACCTTTCATTAACTGAAGAAGACAACTAAAGTACTCAAGGATTACCCTGAAATGCATTTGCCGACGATTGATTGCCTAAGAATGATATTTATGCTGCTTATTTCGTCACTATTGAAAAAAGAGTCCAGAAAATATTCCTAGTGCCCGTATTTATTTTTGTTGGCCTGCAACGAAAACTGTGAGTCTGTTCAGAACTTGTTTCTATACAGCCGCGGGGTTGGACAAGCCCGCAGGGCGCATCAGCCTGTCACATTCTGGTATGGTTCAATCTTACTTTACGCTAGTACACATTTACGACATTTAACCATATAGCGGGATATTAATCCGTTATTTCCAACTAACAATAGGGTATAGCTTTAAAGATTCGACGTTGCTCGACGGCTAATCGATCAACGCGTCGATGGCATTTTCAAAATGTTCGGCCATAGCCTGTACGGCTCGTTCAGGATCTCTGGTGCAAACGGCGTCGCAAATACGCTGATGCAGCTCGATGATCTTAATTTCATACTCTTTTTCTTTCTTACTCTGAGCAACCAAACCGGCGCGCATCGAGGTCATTAGCTGTTCGTGCAGCGACTGAAGTAAAATAGAAAGCAGTGTATTACCCGACGCGCGGGAAAGAATGAAATGAAATTGCAAATCGTGGCTAATAAAATCGTCCACGTCCTTAAAGTTTTCCTTAATTAGCCGCATTTCTTCCCTGAGTTTTTCAAAATCCTCTTCTTTGCCGTTAATCGCCGCCAGATGTACACACCCCATTTCAAGATGACGCCTGACTGCAAGTATATCCTTGTGAGTGACCTGCTCTGTAATGACCGCAAAATTGATAATAAGCTGTAGAACATTAGTGTCGATTTTTTTTATGGTCGGCAATTTACCGCTCTGAATCTCTAATATTCCCAAAGCGGCTAAAGAACGATAGGCTTCCCTTACCACGCCCCGACTGACTCCCAGATCCTGGATCAGTTGCATCTCGCTGGGTACCGCCATTCCTGCAACCAACTTTTCCTTCATAATCAGTTGCAGGATGTAGTTCTTAACCTGCGAAGATAATGTGTCTTGCCTAAGTATTGTTTTTTTCATCCCTACTGTATTCCGTCGTTGTTAAGAACCTGTCTCAGCACGGATTTACTCTCATTTCAGATAACGTCTCTGAAACAAAGATGCTATACCGACTGCTCATTTTCAGGGGGTTACCCTTACTAACCGACCTCCACCGGGGGTGAACACCGGCTATGTTGCTTTGCCACATTCCGTCCTGGCACCAGCTCGTCACAACCTCCGCCTGCGCCAGGGCTCATCTTATTGCTTATTTTCCCACAAAAAAAGTAAAAACGAATCCGCCGATTCCGCCTGAATTTGAGGAATACCGGGCAAAATTTACATCGCGACGATCTCCGCGCTCTACCAATCTCGTCGGCAATAATCGCCATTGATGCCGACATGAAAGGGACGAGCACCTCATTAGTTTTTAAATCATGATCATTATCACATAACTAACACACTCATCATATACACCTGTCAGACAGGTGTATATGATGAGTGTGTGTAACGCGTTTAGATGTTTTTATGAATCGCCGAACACAATAACGGGCCTCTCACGTAGTCATTAATTTAGTAAGTATATTGATTTCATTCAAATAAATAATGGGATAGGGATAAAGTATGTGGGAAAATGACAAAGAACTTTTTCACTTAATGCGAACAAATCTATTCCCCGCAGCAGTGGGTGATATTCTTGATACGCTTGGGTATTTACACCAGTTTATTGCGCCTGTGGTTAAGCCCATTCGTTCAAATATGGTGGTGGTTGGCCGGGCAATGCCGGTATTAGAGGCCGATGTATTTGAACTTCATTCCAGTTCAAATAAGAGCGACATAGGGGAAAAACCCTTTGGTATTATGTTTGAAGCATTGGATTCCTTACAGGAAAATGAAGTTTATATCACGACGGGATGCTCTCTACGTTACGCACTCTGGGGCGGACTTATGTCGGCCCGCGCCATTAAACTAAAAGCTGCAGGTGCCGTACTGGATGGCTTTTCTCGTGATACGTCAGAAATTTATGACCTGGATTTTCCGGTATTTTCCCATGGAACTTACGCCCAGGACCAGGGGCCGCGGGGAAAAGTTATCGATTATCGTGTGCCGATTGAATTCAGCGGAGTGCGCGTCAATCCCGGTGACATCATCTTCGGCGATCGCGACGGCGTTTTAATTATACCGCAAGCGCTGGAGACAGAAGTTATCAGTAAAGCGTTGGAAAAAGTATCGACGGAAAACCAAGTCCGTAAAGCGATAGCCAAAGGTATGAGTACGGTAGAAGCTTTTGAAAAATTCGGCGTAATGTAAGCATCCTGTCAAAACGGTAATAAATGATTTTGGAGAAACAGTATGTCAGACACAAGCATATTTTCTTTAACGAATAAAAAAGCCTTAATTACCGGTGCCGGCAGCGGTTTGGGTTATGCGATGGCAAAATGCATGATAACCAGCGGCGCACAGGTGATCATTGCCGACATGAACGCCGATGCAGCCAAAAAAGCGGCCGACGATTTAGGGCCGAACGCTTCATGGACGCAGTTTAACGTCACTGATACCGATGAGACGGAACGCTGGGTCGGCGATTTACTGCAACAACATAAGCACATCGACATTCTGGTGAATAATGCAGGCAATCACTGTAAGAAGCCTATCGAAGAGATGAGCGTTAAAGAGTTCGAATCGGTGCTAGATGTGCACGTCGTCGGCGCTTTCGCCCTCACTCGCGCGCTAGTGCCGCATATGAAACAGCTCGGCAATGCTTCGGTGTTGTTTACCGCCTCCATGACCTCGTTCCTCGGCCAGCCTTATGTCACCGGCTATGCGGCGGCAAAATCCGCCTATCTGGGATTGATCCGCGGTCTGGCGACGGAGTTATCCGGCGCCGGCATCCGGGTGAACGGCATCGCCCCCGGCTGGATCGATACGCCTATGTTGCGTAAGGCCATTGAGGGCGACGATGAACGTAAAAACAAGATCCTCGGCCGTACGCCGATGAAAAAATTCGGTAAGCCGGATGATATCGGCTGGGCGGCGACGTATCTTGCGTCCGACGCCGCGGGATTCGTCAGCGGCCATGTACTGATTGTCGATGGCGGCGCGCTCATCGGTTTTTGAAAACAGGGCAATTCTCGCCATCATGCACGGAGGTCGATGTTATTAAGGGAGGGATGCCAACCGTTATGTCTTTAACAGTGCCGATCACTGGCAGTTATTAAACCGGAAGCGACTATGGACAATGTGGTATACAAAATTAATGCAACCGATAACGTTGCAACCGCGCTGACATCGTTTAAGCACGGAGAAACGGCGAATATTCGCGGTGCCGAAGAGGGGGTAATCGATGCAAATGAAGAGATTCATATCGGCCATAAGATTGCCCTATCTTTTATCGCCCAAGGCGCGCCGATCGTTAAATATGGTATTAGCATCGGCACGGCCACGCAGGATATCAGGCCAGGAGACTGGGTGCATTTGCACGTAATGTGCAGCAATTACGATCGACGTTCCGCCAGTCTGGATGTCGTCACCGGCGCGCCAAAGGATATTAAATATGAATGAATCAGATAGTCTGAAAACCATAAACTGGCAGGGTTACCAACGCCAGAGTGGAGCAAAAGGCATCCGTAATAAAACACTGGTCATTTATACCGTTGAATGCGCCCATTTCATCGCAGACAAAATCGTCGCCCAGATTAACGATTCCGAAGTGGAGGTCGTGGGCTTTTCAGGCTGTACCGATAACGAATATGCCGTAAGAATGCTTATTGCGTTGATTCGCCATCCCAACGTCGGCGGCGTTCTCGCCGTTGGGTTGGGGTGCGAATATATTCAGCCGGAGTGGCTCAGTAATATCGCGAAAGAAGAAGGCAAACCGACCAACTGGTTTTTCATTCAGCAGGCCGGCGGCACAAAAAGCAGTATCGAGCTTGGAGTTAAATACGTTAAACGCATTCAGGACGAATTAAGTCATACGCCACGCGTGGCGATGGGATTCTCCGATCTCATCATCGGCAGCGAATGCGGCGGAAGCGATTATACCAGCGGCCTGGCGGGCAATGTGGCGGTAGGAAATTTTTTCGACTGGTTAATTGATGCCGGCGGTACCGCGATCTTTGAAGAGATTGTCGAAGCCATTGGTCTGATTGATATCTTGTCGGCAAGGGCCGCGACAGAAGCTGCCAGGGAGCAAATCATCGCCACTTACAATAAGGCGCTGGATTACTGTAAATCGGTAAGGCAATACTCCGTCAGCCCGGGTAATTTCGCTGGCGGATTGTCCACTATTGAAGAAAAAAGCATGGGCGCAGTGATAAAAAGCGGTTCCCGTCCTATTCAGGGAATACTGAAAGTCAGCAGTAGTCCGAAAGGAAAAGGGTTATGGCTGCTTGATTCCACCCCGGACCCTCATTGGATGCAATTCGGCATTACCAACCCCAATGATAATGAAGGGCTGATGGCGCTTATTTCCTGCGGCAGCCACATTATCTTTTTTGTTACCGGACGCGGCAGCGTAGTCGGTTCCGTCGTCGCACCGGTCATTAAAATAACCGGTAACAGCCAGACTTACGCCAACATGTCGGAAGATATGGATGTGGATGCAGGCCGTCTTTTAAGTGGAGCACTCTCCCAACAGGCGCTTTCAACAGAAATAGCCGAATTGGTTATGGTGATCGCCTCTGGGAAAAAAAGTAAAAGTGAAGAACAGGGGCATAAAGAATATTTTATTCCTTATAAATATCAAAGCAGAGACGTATTGATACCCGCGCGGTGTGAAAATGAACATTGAATAAGGTGGGTAAAATAATTCTCCATTATTAATATAACTTTAGATTGCCAAGCTCAAAATAGAAGAATAGGCGTTACCGCTTTGCATGTCCTATCCAGAGGATGTACTGCGGCGACATTATTTAAATAAAACTGCCGTGACCTTTATCACGAGCTGAAAAGAAATGATGCTAATACAACCACCCACCATGTCATGCAGGTTGATAGGGTAAGTGGGCGGCGTGATGATAGCCTCGAAGGTGAGAGTGACTTGGGCATCCTCCCTTGTGCAGCGCATTTTTCAGCACCAGGGGAATGGTAAATTAATAATGAGAGTAAATAGTCCGTATGAATTGAAATTACCTCGTTGAGAATAACAGTCGGCCGCTTCGTCATTGCTCTGGCTGAAAAATCTCTTTTATTAGGCGCATAACAATTCTAGTTGGAGATAATTATTGTGACAGACATAGTATATAAAGAAGGTATACAGCCAGAAGCTGATACCAGAACGATAAGAAAAGTCGTCGTAGCTGGTTCGGTAGGTACGATTATCGAATGGTACGATTATGCGCTCTATGGTGCGGCGGCAGGCTTAGTCATAAACAAACTCTTCTTTCCTTCCCTTTCGCCGTCTTCCGCCTTATTAGCCGCGCTGGCGACATTTGCCGTCGGCTATTTCGCCAGACCGCTGGGAGGGGTGATCATCTCTCACATCGGCGATAAATGGGGACGAAAACCCGCCCTGATATTTTCTATCGTCCTGATGGGATTAACAACCGTCGCGCTGGGCCTGCTGCCGAGCTATTTTCATATCGGCGTGTGGTCATCCGTGCTATTGGTGCTGTTACGCTTGCTCCAGGGATTTGGCGCTGGCGCCGAGCTGGCAGGGGCGCTGACATTTGTCGGGGAATATGTTCCCTTTAAGCGCCGGGCTTTCTATACCTCTATCATCAATGCGTCGACCGTTGTGGGGATTATGCTTGCGACAGGCGCCTTCTTGCTGGTTTCGCAATTACCGGAAGACGCGTTTCTCAGTTGGGGGTGGCGCATTCCATTTTTAGCCTCCTCAGTACTTTTTATCCTCGCTTTTTACATCCGGCATAATCTGGATGAGACGCCGGCTTACCAAAAAAGCATGGCCGAAGCCGAGAAGAAAAAGAAAACGCAGAAAGTCCCCCTATCTGAGTTATTAAAAAATAGTCCGAAAGAAGTATTCTATGCCTTTCTCAGCGTCACGGCACATCAGGCAAATTCCTATATCTTGAGCGTATTCAGTATCAGTTACATGGTAAATACCCTCGGCATGACGAGAACAGACAGCCTGATCGCACTTATATGCGGCTCTATCGCCGGCATTATCGGCACGCCTATTATGGGGAGTATTTCCGATAAAGTGGGTGCGGCGAAAGTCTACTCGCTAGGTTGTATTTTTATCGCTCTGTTTAGCATTCCCTTTTTCGCGATTCTTGATACGCAAAATCTGGCTTTCGTTATCCTCGGTATGTGTATTCTTTACGGCATCGGCTACGGCGCGACATCCGGTTCTCAGGGCGCCTTTTTAGTAAATTTATTCCCGATACGCTACCGGTTTTCAGGGGTTGCGTTGTCAAGAGAACTAAACGGCATGCTAATCGCCGGACCGACCCCGTTTATCTGCGCCTGGCTAGTGACGCTGGCCGAGGGTAAACCCACCTATGTATTTGGTTATATCTGGGCATGCTGTTTACTGTCCGTTGTCGCCGTACATATTATTAAACACAAAGCGAACAACCAATAAGTCATCATACCCCTGAATAATTTTAGTTATTTGAAGGCTGCAACCACACGAGTCCCAGGATTTTACTCAGGTAAGCGACTGGGACAAGTACGGGCAGCCAACGCACAGGCAGCTTTAAGTATGATGGGTGTAAATAGTGCGCACGACTTTAAACAAAAAAGTTGAATTAATAAATTATTCTTATGAGGAGGAAGTCTTATGTCATTTATAAAAAAAGACTTTTTATTGAGAAGCTTAACGGCGCAAAAGTTATATTTTGATTACGCCGAACCGATGCCAATATTTGATTTTCATTGCCATCTTATCCCGGAGCAAATCGCGACTGATAAGCGCTTTGATAATATTACCGAATTATGGCTGGGCGGAGATCACTATAAGTGGCGTTTAATGCGCTTTGGTGGTGTAGCAGAAAAATTCATAATGGGCGACGGCGACAATAAAAGTAAATTCATGCATTACTGTAAGGTATTGCCTTCAGCCATCGGAAATCCGGTTTATCACTGGAGTCATTTAGAATTACTGCGTTTTTTTGATATTGAAGATGAGATATCCATTGAAACAGCGGAATATTTGTGGGAGCAGTGTAATAAAAAAATAGCCTCCCCCGACTTTTCAGCACAGAAATTAATGCTACGGGCTAATGTTAACTATGTCTGCACCAGCGACGATCCGGTCGACGACCTGAAATACCATCAACACTTAGCCGCCCAGGACGATTTCCGCATCGGCGTATTTCCGACTTACCGCCCCGACAAAGCGCTGGCTATAGATAACCAGAATTTTATTGATTACGTTGAAAAACTGGCGGCCCGGTCAGGCATAAGACTCGATAGTTACCAGAATTACTGCCGGGCGTTAAGTAATCGTATTGATTTCTTTCACCAGCAACACTGCCGAATGTCGGACCACGGCTTAGATCTGATGCGGTATATTCCGGCCACGCCGTCAGAGCTGGAGCATATTTTTGAAAAAGCGCTCAATCGCGACCCGTTAAGCGCGAAGGAAGTGATTCAATTCAGAACCGAAACGCTCTGCTTTCTGGCTTCCCGTTATGCCCAGCTTAACTGGACCATGCAAATTCACATCGGCGCCATGCGCAGCGTGAATAGCCGTATGCTGGCACATCTCGGACGCGATTGCGGTTACGATTCGCCAACCGACCGCCCATGTATGGATGATTTGGTGTTATTGCTCAATCGTATGGAACAGCAGGAGAGCCTGCCTGATACTCTGCTATTCAGCCTTAATCCAACACTGGATTCAGCTCTGGCAACACTGGCGGGGAATTTTCCGGGCGACAAAGCTTTGGCAAAAGTGCAACCTGGCCCTGCCTGGTGGCATAACGATCATAAAGTCGGCATGGAAAACCAACTTACAGCATTTGGCAACGCTCTGCTATTAGGTCACTTTATCGGCATGACAACCGATTCCAGAAGCTTTTTATCCTACCCTCGACATGAGTATTTTCGTCGTATTTTATGTAATTTTGTCGGTGATTTAATTGAGCGCGGGGAATATACGAATCAACTGTCGGTAGCAGGGGGAATGATACAAAATATCTGTTACTTTAACGCTGAGAGGAAATACTTTAAAAAATAAAAACAGCTGATACCTTTACCACGCCCTATTTACGAATAACACCATAGATAGGGCGCAGATCAACACATGCTTGCCTCATCAGTGTGGGCTACCGGACGCCCTGACCACAGATAAAACCGTCATCGAGGCAACTGCTTTGATGGCAACAGCACTTGCATCTCAAATCAAACTGGTAGGTGACCTAATCCAGTATGCCACTACAATCCGCCAATATCAGGAACCAGAGGGAACAACCTCAAGATACAAACCAGCACCATCTGCCAGCTTATAGGCCTTCTCTCTGGGTTTAGCTGCATCTACCTGTCGCGCATTTAGCTTCATTGGGGGCATCTCCCTGGACCGAACACAGAGAGCCCCCACTTATGCCCCCAACTGTGACTTGATTTCGGTTGAGTCCAGTTGATAACAGGAGATAAGATACGGGCTGTAAACCGCAATATACGGGCTTTGAGTTGATTTCGGTAGACCTTGGAAGAATTTGAAATGGTGCCGATAATAGGAGTCGAACCTACGACCTTCGCATTACGAATGCGCTGCTCTACCAACTGAGCTATATCGGCCCTGAAAAGGACATGTCCACGAATGTGAGCACGGGGTAGAAGGTTAAAACTAACCGGGCGATGCGTCAATGGCCTTGCGAATCAAACGCCTATTTTTGCATCATCCGGTTTCAATTACGCACGAATCGTGTCGTTACAGGCATGCTTATACGTGGTCGGGTATTACTATAACCAGCGGCGAACGTGTTGTTCATAGCGCTCCCACTCCAGCCCGAAATGTTTTCGCAGTTGTTCCTCTTCAAAGTCGATATGCAATCTGGCAACCGCCAGCATAAACACCGGTACAGCCAGTACTCCAGTCAGGCTACCGATGCAAAGAGCAAAGGCCAACTGGATTCCACTCATACCAAGGTAGATCGGGTTGCGGCTCCAGGCATAACATCCGCCGGTAACAAGCGTGGTCGATTTATGTGCATGCAGCGGATTCAGGGTCGTACGTTTCATCCGCATCTGCCACGCGGTATGCAATATCACCAACAGACTAACGCCGGCCAGCAATGCGCATATCACGATATTCACCCCGCCGAATGTGAAACGCGGACTCGCCGTCAGCACATCCGCAACGAGAAAAAGTACTAAGATAAGAGGCGGCGGAAACCAGACTCTTAATTTTGTCAGGAAATGACGCATGGCCAGGAACTCACCTCGGCATCGGTTTAATTAACGCTGATACCGCTATAAATACCCCGTATTAGATACATAAACAAACGATGCCTCACTCACAACAGACTGTCGCCTTCACCAGACAGGCGGGAGTTGTCGTACTCACCTCGACAAAAATACCTGCATCAGAGGCATCCGCCCCTGATGTTCCCGAAAGGCTTTACGTTGAGAAAGTAGAATCCGACGCTGATTCAAAAAAATCTAAAGACTGCTTGTAGTAACGCATAAAATCATCAAACGTCACTGGCGGTAAAAATTGATAACCCTGCAGGTAATCAACATTATTTTTCCCCAACCATTGCTGCTGATAGCCATGTTCAACGCCTTCCGCCACCATGCGTAACCCCAGGAGTTCGGAAAGGTGAATGATTGACTCGAGCATAGGGATATGTTGCTCAACTTCTTTAATCGCTTTGATAAACGTTTTATCAATTTTTATAACATCCAGGTCTAACTCATTGAGATAACAAAGGTTAGCGTATCCCGTCCCAAAATCATCTAAAGCAAACAGAACCCCTCTGTTTCGCAACGATCGTATCAGCTCTTTGATTGCAGGAGTAATAGTGAGAGTCTGGTTTTCAGTTATTTCAATCATCAATTTTATCGGTAGCCTTTGCGTTATTTCCATAAAATTAAGACACTCCCAATAAAAGACGGGGTTACTTAAACCTGATGGACTCACATTAAAAGAGACGAATAAAGTTTTATTGAAATCCTCGCTTCCGTCGACCAGATTACGCGCGACGGCGTTCATTAAATAGCTCGTTAACTCATTCATTAAGCCACATTTTTCAGCCATCGGTATAAACTCACGCTGAGAAATAGCATAATTATCCCCCTGTGGCCAACGAGCCAAAACCTCAACACCACAGACATCTTCGTTGATATTTACGATGGGTTGAAAATAAGGAATGATTTCTTCATTCCTTATTGCCATACTCAGTCGACCAGAATCTGAGACATCATATGCTTCGCCGTATATTACATTCTTACCAGAATGACTGTTCGTCGAGGAACCTTCATGCAATAGATTATTCCTGGTTAAAAAAATGATAGTTTCATTAAAATGAGAAAATCCCAGACGAGCGGTAATGCGTTCCCGATATCGATACACTGACTTAATTGTTATCGAGTTAGCATGACAAAAATCGTGCAATTTTTCCTTTGTGAAAGATGCATACAGCATTTTCTCTTCAAACTCAGTCAAATGAAAAGTAAATATCGCTGAACCTTTAGTGACTTCCACAACCTCATTGGGAGCCATTAGATTGGCTCTCAACTGAGAAATCAGCTGATCCGATAGTTCCCGTCCATTAATGAATGCATACTCCTCGTACCCCCGATTAATAGAACGGTTTTCATTCATCCGAAGAACAATACAGTTTATATTGATAAACTGCGTGCTATTTCTCTGAAACCACTTCCTGACCTGGAATAATGGTAACCGGTTATCGATCACCAGTAAACAGGATGGATACCGTGGAATAATTGACTGTGAACCAGAAATAAATGCCCGCGCATCGACCAACACCAGATTTGGCAACCATGCTTTTATCCCTGAGAAAAGAAAAATATCATAACTGAGCAGAAAAACCTTTTTCGTATTCATAGTTACCACCAACTTAAATTTATGGCATGGCAGGTCCCTCGTTTTATACACGAGAGAATATACAACACCTTTAGCCTCCAGAAATTACAATGCAGTCCGCGAAATAACTTTATCCATAAGTCATCTCACGCAGTTTCAGAATGTATAATCACGCTTATCCATATGAATATTACCATTAAATGTTAAGGCCATTTTAATTATTGAAAAAGGAAAAATCCTAATTCTTCATCAATACAAATCCTATTGCTCATTTTCACTGTAAGACAAAACAAAAAACTACGAACACTAAAAACGACAAAATATAAAACTACTAAAACCGTAAGGATAACATATTATTGTTACTTATGCTGCCCGACAAACCATTAACGTACGTCGCAGATCTCTGATCGCATAGACATTTTTGGCGATATGGATGATCTTATAATAAAAAATTTCCTGTCGTGACATGAGTTGTTCGGTAACGTCATCAGGAACATTATCATTTTTATTTTTAACAATAGCTACACGACGGGTCTGCAGGTAACCATCACGATCTTTACCAATAAAATTCAGGATAACATTACGATCTACAGCATAATTTTTACCCTGAATATTGAGGCTTCCTACCTGAGATACCCGCCCTTCGGTAGCAGAAGAAATACGAAAAACCAGCAGAACTTCACCTTCAATTTTTACACCCTGAGTTTGCGCCTCCAGATGCAGGTAAGTTTTTGCCGAGCAGGTCAGCGTCTCAGGTTCTTGATGGCGATATAAAAAATATGCTGTTATCGCTGCAAGAAAGATTGCCCCACTAATAAACAAAATTTTCACATTCACGGACAACCCCTCCTTTCTCTAACGTACAAATCCCAAGCAAATTCACTCTAAGATCATTGCCGGCTGATAAATTATTATCATCATAAAAAACAATTGTTTTCTTGCCATCATGACAAGCCGCATTTACTTTTCGCCACATATCAGAAGATAAAAATGCTTTTGTTTTATCAGCATTATTGTCATCGGCAGTATAAAGTTCACAATCATCTATTGCCCTGATATAGATAAAATTTTTGGATCTTGAATTAAGAGCTGAAAATATAAATATGGCGCTTCCAAGAAATGCAAATAATAAAATGAACAGAATAATATTTTTACGTTTTGGTCTTACGGATGAGTTCACCGTCTCAGTTACCGAACGCACAGTTTCATCTTCACAGGAAGATGGCGATTCACCGCTGATCGAAGCATGGAACAAAAATCCCTGCCGGGGCAGCGTTTCAATGGGATTACCCGCCCCCAGCTCACTAAATGCTTTTCGCAAAATACTGATGCTTTTATTAAGACTATGACCCGATGGGGCCATGCCATGCTTTTTCCACACTTCTTCAATGATAAACTCGCGGTGGACTTGTTGATTTTTATGGGCAATGAATAGCTCAAGTAGTCTCGCGGTAGATGCCGAAAGAATTATTGTCGTATCGCGATGTTTCAGGCTTTTTCTGGTGGAATCATACTCAACCTGTTCATTAATTATACTATTCATACTACCTGACTCTTAATTACCGTGACGTTGAGTGCAAATGACTAAAATTTCATCTGTGCCGAGCTGATTACTGCATTGTATAAAGACAGTTACAGTATAGGTTCGATATCTAACCATGACATATCGGATCAGAATTAATGCTTACTATTGATTGAGTTTGAAGCACCCCTGACCTACTGGTATGTATTTCTGCAATGCAACGATAAATTTCCGGTTTTTTGATTTCAAATCGCTACTACGCCAGGTTTCACCCGGCAACACATAACGCATGGTGGCTTCATCATCGGTTGAGTTGCACCCCAGGTGTACGATGATTTTAAAAAAAGTATTCCCGGTGTTTTTCAGTGTTCCGTTTGCCTCATCAATGGTGTAGGCCAGATTCATTTTTCTCGGGCGAACAACCAATATGGTGTCCATAGCGATCACCGGGAGAGCCTGCCCTCCTTTCCCTTGATTACGCTCGGTAAACAGCGTTATCGGCATTTCACGAAACAGAATTCGGTAATAGCGTTCTTTATCATCCTGCGGTCCACGGTAGAAAATCTTAAAAAACTCACTCGCCTGCGGAGCCAGTGAAAAATTCAGCGGCGTAAACAGAAGTTCGCCTTCAGCGATGGCACTTCTGTTTTCACCTCCCGGTCCAGGCTTATCAATTTTTACTGCGCCAATACTGTACAAATTCTGTTTCTGGCTATCGTTATAGATCCGTTTGCTGATAAATGATTTATCCGATGGCATCTCATAAATGGTCGACTCCAGGTAGACAGCCTGTGCGGAGAATATAGTCAACCCGGAAAGTAAGATAAATACCCATCTAAACACCAAACGGCAGCGGTTCATGGCGTCACTCCCACCCAATTCGCCGTGACTGTTATCTCTCCACTGGCACTGACGACACCTTCCCAATCTGTTCCGGAAACAGTTAACATCGACCGTGAATCATTCATTGGGAAAAGCAGTTTCAAATCAGTAGCATAATAGCTTCCATCGTCATTGTTATTTGCGTCCCAGGGCGTCTGTTGCCACTGCGCATCGCTCATATTGATTGCTGCTTCACTACAGCTATTTCGTTTCTTCACCACGCCCCCCGACTGACTGTTGTACTGCAGAAAGGCGGGGATTGGGACTGACAGCCCGCCTTGAGGGGAGGTAAACAGACAGTAAGGCACACTGTTTATTGTCGTACTTTCTCCGATAACTTGCGCGGTAATGCTATCAGCCTGACGAGGACCGGAGACTGTCACGGTGTAATCTATTTCTATAGGAGCGGCGTCGCCAATCGTGCCACTGCCGCTCGCAGAAGCGGTGTTGTCTGAAGAGACGATACTGATCCCATACTCCTTCGGCACAATATTGATCTGTAGCGAAGGCGTAAACTGGTAGTGCCCTGACTCAGGTGTTAAGCCATTATAAAAACCGAAGGTAAACGGTTGAGTGTTAGTAATGCTGATTCCTGAATCGACGAGTTTTTTCAGGAATACTTTTGACAGAAAAATATATATGTACTCTCCAGAGGTCGTGAAAACGTTGTAATAAGCAGTTGAAGTACCATAGTTATACCAGTTTGAACCATTCCCGGAGTATTTCACGGTGGCCGGTCCAGGCGTAAAACCAAGCATCGCCGTGTCGACATAAGCGCGAAACGTCAGAGAGGCGGTCAGATTGGCGGTTTGTTGCAGGTTATAATTTACCATTTTGCAAATCACGCCATCTTCGCTGCCTACCACGCCAAGCTCGCAATAACCAGAGTCTTTGGTGATGCTCGGCGTACCGTCGCTGGCAACCCAAAGTTCCTGAAATGCATTAGTCGATACCAGTGACAGATGACCACGTTTGGTTAACGTATAATTGACGTAATTCCATAATCCTTTCGATTGATCTTTGCAACGTTGCCCGGAAGAATAATCATAATCTACGGAAGTATAACAACGGTTGAACACATAGGTTTCGCTGCTACCGGTAGGCACATTGCGAAAGTACTCATAGGCAGTATCCGTCAGGGAAGCGAATCCGTAGGCGCCACCAATAACACCTGCGACAGATCCCACCTGCGCATGATAAAAACCGTTTTTATCAGTGCCTTGCCCGGCAATAAATCCAGTTGATGGACACTGGCTGCCGCTATAACAACGGATCCCCCGAAAAGGCCCGTTAATCGGGGAATTATCAATCCACATGTCCTGATAATAATTTCCTGGCGCAGTCCAGATGACAAAACCTAAATACCCGAGACTCACCTGAGAGGTACCGTATTTTATCCACGTGTTTGACCCGCTGAAACGCGGATCGAGTGCGGAGGGGGTGATAAAGTATTCACTATCAATGGCATTTTCAATAAACAAATAGTTATTACTGACTGAGCCGGAAGATACTGCATTTAAAGCCAAAGCAGGCGCAGACGTGAAACTCCCCACGGCACAGATTACAGTAGCTACTTTAATTAATACTTTCATTTTATTACCTCTGCGCCATCGTGGTTTGCGTGGCACATTTCACATCACCAACCCACGCTGCGCCGCGTGCTTTTTCCAAATCGAGATCGGCTTCGCATAGGCTGCCATTGGCTGAAATTAACGTGATGACTGGATACTTCTTATCGATATCGATAGCAAACTCTCCTTTTTCATCCGTACGCGTTTTACCGATGTGATTATGAATATCGGTGTTTGCAGCTAACTGCCCATCGGGATAACGAATACGCCCGAATACGGTGACCATACTTTTCACTTCAGGGTTGATAACACCCACGTTACCCGGATATAGCGTCAGTTCCTGTTTGCGCCCTGAAACAATATCAAAGCTGTCTTCAGAGTTTTTATCATTGAGGATCTCCAGCTTGTACTGAGCATAAGGCGGCAGTGCAATGAAATTTGATTTACCGCTGAGAAGATAATTTCGGTTATTAATCTTCGCAGCCAGTTTCCCTTCGCCGGTCAAATCGGTTTTCACAATAATGCCTGACCTTTGCCTCTCTTTACTCAGACCGAAATCTTTTCCTGCCCACGCCAGGGAACCTTGAGAAGAGAAGTTCATATTGGTGGAGTTGTCCGCAGAACGCGTTACCGATACGGTGCCGGCGTTATATTTCGTGTCATAACTCAGATTGCCGTTTACCGAGTAATTATTGTCGTAATACTGCTCGCCACTCAGGCGTGTCGAAGCCGACAATCCGACCGATTTAATGGGGCCTTCAGCATACTGCTTGCGCGCGCTGAGATTACCCTGAGTGCTGCCATAGCGATCCCGGGAGACGCCCATGCTCATCCAGGACGCCAACGGCAACGATAAATCCAGGCTGACATAACGTTCCTGTCGCCCATCGTCATTCCGGTTGTTGTAGTAATAACGCTGAATACCTGCGCGCAACCCAACCGTGGCATACTTGCCTGAATAAAGGTTCGTGCTGTAGTCCAGGTTACGGTATTTATTTCCCGAGTAGCGATTCTCCGTCTGACTCACGGTAAGCGAGCCGCCATGAGGAATAAACTTTCCGAGGTTAAGAGTGCCACCAATGGAATAATTGTCACGCTCCTGCATGGGCAGACGGTCGCCAATTTTACTGTCTTCACGAGATGCCCAAAGGGAACCATATCCCTCGGGGATATTGAGATTGATATTACTGATGTTTCGCCATGACGAATCGTTCGCTACCAGCGTCTGATTGCCAATGCTTACGTATTCATTCACATTGAGCGTGACATCCGTTTCATTAACCGCATTGTTGCCAAAACCGTAGAGCGTAGATTTCAGGCCCAGCCCCGACAATATCGCCAGCGTCACCGATGCGGCACCGCCGGCAATCCAGGTCTGCTCATTGCCTAAATCCTGATAGTGGTTTCGCTTATAACTCACACGGTCATAATCCAGTGAGCCACCAAACAGTTGCCATGAGAGCTGATCAATTCCGGCAGCCTGCTGGCGGGCAAAGATTTTATTAACCCGACTGATACGACTATTAATTGTCCGGCCATTGACCACGATATCTACCGTGACGTCATAAACACCATACGGGAAACGACTGGTATCAATTTCATAACTGCCCATATTAAAGTTCTGTACGCTGAGCAAACGCCCGTCACGAAATACATGAACCTCGCCAGCGGCTGGCAAAAATACGGTAATTGGCGTGAGCGAAAGCGAGGTATTCTCAACAACCGTACTTCCTTTGTTTCCGTAGCTTACGCCGTAAATTTTCCCACCATTCAGCGCATTCAGGCTGGCAATAGACTGGACATTCCAGGTGTCGAGCATCCCGAGCGCCAGTCGATATCCGTCATAATCACGCTCATACATCGCGCGATAGAGTTTACTGGTGCTGTTGCTGTCGCCTATGCCGTAGAACGAACCGTTAATGTTGACATGGTGTTCACGCAGCGATGTTGTATTGTCCATCGTCAGATAGCTGCGGGTACTGCTGCCGTTATGATAATCGTTGTAGTAGGTGCCAAAGTTATAGTTCAGGACGTTAGAGAGAGTCTCCACGCTGGAAGGTCCAAGCAGGCTGCTGCGTGCGACAATCGCTTCAGTTAACGCATCTTTGCTGACAATCATCTCCAGATGAAATGAGGAGACGTTGAGTTGCAGACGTGCATCATTCGATAGCTCGATATTGGTGTTATCGTGAAACTTCACATCACGAATTTTTTCCACCAACGCGCGGGTTTTTCCAGATAACACGGCATTATTGGGCAATTCAGCAAGAGTCAGGGCTTTAACCGTAATATTGCCATCAACAAGGGAAATCACCGCATCGGCAACTTTTTGCTGACTTTTCTCGTCAGTCTCGTTGTAACGAATATATACCGGCACCGTCATTCCCTGCTCCAGTGAACGGGCGAAAGCGCTGGGGATAACATAATTACCCACTTTTACTGGGGCTGCATGTGAAAATCCTGGTGTCAGCGCAAGAAAAAGACAAATGCTACCGCCGACAATATTTGTTGTTGTCATCTGCATCCTTACATTCCGGTAATTTTATTTATCCCTGCTATTGACCATCACTTCACTGTAATAAACTGCTTACCGTGCCAGATACCGATGCGTGAACGGCTATTACTAATGTCGGTAAACTGTAATTTTATTTTTGTACCCGGCATAATGTAATAACGTTCGCGACAGCCTCGCCCCCGCTCGCGAGCCTTATCTTTACAAGCCCCATAAGCGATCACACGAAACGATACATTGCCGGTATTGGTAATAACATCGCCATTTCGGCTATATTCAAAACGCTCCTTGCGCGGCGCGACTACCAGGATAGTGCCAATTTCAGCCGACGCTGTTGCAACAGCCATTTTATTCGCCCGGGTTTCCGCGCTCTCGGTGACCGGCTCATCTATCCATTGCAGACGATAATAACGCTCGATATCATCTGCAGGTCCTTTATAAAAGAAACGAAAAACATCCTTCGCCTGACCTGGAAGAATAAGATTGGCAGGTGTAGAGAGTAATTCTCCGGAATTAACGGGCTTTATTTCGATTCCCCCCGCCAAAGGTGATGACAATTGTTTTACCGAAACACTGACATAACGCGCCGCATCTGTCGTATTGATAATTTCTTTCGATAATGAACTCTCAGCAGAAGTCATGATCGATGTGATTTCACCAACATTAATTGCCCATCCGGGAAAAGATGCTACTAACCCTACCAACATCGCTGCCGGTAAATATTTTTTCATGACACCATTCCTGATAAATTCGGGAGAAAAAATTCTCCCGAATTTTTTATTACTTAGGCAGACGGAGTCGTCCAGGTTGCATTGAACTGTACTTTTACATCGCCAGTCCAATAGCCGTCTGGCAGTGCAGAGTAATCTGCTACTGTCTGACTACCATCAGAAGTCGCTGACGCGATGGTGAATTTGAAGTTGGATTGATCGCTGACACGATCCGCACCGTTATAAGCGCCATCAGCCATCAAGCTTTCAAGACCAGAAGTGGAGCTGGAGTTAACAAGGACAGTATCTGATGAATTAGTCAGCGCAGTGCCATTCCATGCCACCCCTACGTTCAGGGTAGAAGCATCACCACTGGCGTTGATCAGAGTGTTACTAATAATCTGAGCAGTCAGTTCAAAATCAGTTGCCGTCTCCTGACCCTGAATCGTCACATCAAAAGCACCGTCCTGAGAGTTGAAGGCATTCAGCCCTTCAGCATACTGGAAAGTTAAAGAGTTCAGCGGGGTGACAACCAACATGCTGGTGGTATCTTTCGTTGCCGTCGCGTCCCACGAGGCTGTTGCAGAAGCAGTAACATCTGCCATTGCATTTGCTGCAACAAATACAGAAGCCAGAGATGTTACTAATAATATTTTTTTCATTTTATCTTCTCCTAAGAACAAACTCACCACCGAGTCTTATTATTAAGTCACTCCAGCGGTTCCATTAATTGCGAGCCAGAATTGCCGCGCCAGAAAATTATCATTTGGATTAAGTAACATCTCAACAAACCCTAAAACGTAAAAATTACAAAAAACTAAGAATTTTCCTATAAAAAACATTATCTAAGAAGTTTCCTAAGATATAATTACTTAAAATATGTACATTTTTAGAATTATTATCCACACAAACAATAAAAACCAAACAATTCATCTTTTTTAAGTTTTTGATAAATATCAAAAAGATCATACAAATAGCCCAGGGGTAAAACCCTTAAAAAACATAAAGATAATTAACACCCACATACTCTCTCTATAATGTTTATTATTTGTTGCAATCATGCTAATTTTTTAACTTCACAAGAAAATTCTCATGAAATATTTATTTAAGGGGGAATATTCTTATAAAAATAGCGCTGACCTGTAGGATTATCATTCGAATTGATAATTATTCCACATAAATAAAACCAGGAATTTTCTATATAAAATGAATATTCCTGGAATATCAAGAGATAAATAATGCACGGCAAAGATAGCGTTAGCTGAAACCTTTTAACCCCAAATAACTATTAATTGTTACCGTACGGACCCGATGTAAGCTAATCAACTTTTGATGTTCGAGGGATTTTAATGAGCGGCTAACGGTTTCAATTTTAAGATCGAGATAACTGGCAATTTCCTCTCGCGAGAATGGCAAGCGAAGCGTCGTTTCTGGCCTGCCAATACGTAAATGCATTTCGTAAAACTCCACGAGGAAAGCAGCGATTCTGGCCTCAGCATGTTTATTGGCATAACGCCGTAGTTTTTCAACAATGAATCCATTGTCCCTGCAGAGAAACTTGATGACTGCCGCTGCAACCGACGGCTCCTTTTCTGCTGCCTTGAACAACCGCGCAATATCGATATGACATACCTCCGCAGCCGTTGCAGCCTTGATCGTTGTCAGATACTTCCCCCCCTCAACAGCATCCAGCGCCATGATGTCTCCCGGAACATAAAAGCGACTGATAAAATCGTTATCACCACATTCCACGCTGGACGTACAGTACCCCTCGTGAATAACAAAAAGCATGTCCGCGGCTCCATCCTGCCGGGCGAGTATCTCCCCCGCTTTAAACTTCCTTCTTTTGTCTATTAATCGGTATTGATTATCACGATCAATCGCCGCGCCCTTTGGACACAGTGAACAATGGCGGGGGGGAAACGGGTTGCCGAGTGGCACAACAGGAATGCTATGTTTGTGAATATCCGATTTCACGCAACTACTCCTCATAAAAATGAGACTGATTCTAATAGATTAGACCATAGGAACAATACGTGAGCCGCAGACCCAGAAAATTCATGCTGGCAGGGAAAATTCTGTGATACGTCGTCTTTCAACGCCAGGGAGCGCATGGCTAAAAACCAGACTGATGCGGATGATGATAAAACGCAGGATAGAAAACAAATGCGGTAGCGGGGTAAAAGGTAGAATTAACCGAGCAATGCCTTAACAGACCTGAAAATCATAGGCCTATTATGGCATCGCCCGTTTTCAATTACGCGCGAATCGTGTCGTCACCGAAGCCAACCCACTTATAGGTGGTCAGTGCTTCCAGACCCATTGGGCCGCGCGCGTGCAGTTTTTGCGTACTCACTGCCACTTCCGCCCCCAGTCCGAACTGGCCGCCATCGGTAAAACGAGTAGAGGCGTTAACGTACACGGCAGAAGAGTCCACTTCATTCACGAAACGATCGGCGTTACGCAGGGTGCGCGTCAGGATGGCATCGGAATGCTGGGTCCCATGCTCGCGAATGTGGGTGATAGCATCGTCCAGATCGGTAACGATTTTCACGTTCAGATCCAACGACAGAAACTCGTCGTCATACTCTTCGGCTTTCACCGCAACCACGTTAGCGGGCCCTGCCTGCAATGTGGCCAGCGCGATGTCGTCGGCATGCAGCGTGACGCCACTTTGTGCCATCTGCTGGCTCAGCGCAGGCAGAAAACGCGCAGCGATATCCTGATGCACCAGCAGGGTTTCTACGGTGTTACAGGTGCTCGGACGCTGGGTTTTGGCGTTGACGATAATCTTCAGCGCCGGGTCGATCTCCGCGCTATCATCAACATAAATATGACAGACCCCAATGCCGCCGGTGATGACCGGGATAGTCGACTGCTCACGGCACAGCTTATGCAGACCCGCGCCGCCGCGAGGGATCAGCATATCAATGTACTTATCCATACGCAGCATTTCAGCGACCAGCGCTCGGTCCGGGTTATCTATCGACTGCACGGCTGCAGCGGGTAAACCACAGGCTTCCAGCGCCTTTTGGATAACCGCCACGGTTGCCGCATTCGTCCGGTACGTCTCTTTCCCACCGCGCAGGATCGCCGCATTACCGGTTTTCAGGCACAGGGAAGCAACGTCAACGGTGACATTTGGACGCGCTTCATAAATCACGCCAATCACGCCCAGCGGAACGCGACGACGTTCGAGACGCAGGCCGCTATCCAGCAGACCGCCGTCAATCACCTGCCCGACCGGGTCGGCGAGATTACATACCTGACGCACATCGTCGGCAATCGCTTTCAGACGCGCCGGAGTCAGCGCCAGGCGGTCGAGCATCGCGTCGCTCAGGCCGTTGGCTCGCGCTTGCTCAACATCTTGTACGTTCGCGCTGAGGATGCTTTCCGTTTGCGCTTCCAGCTCATCAGCTATCGTTTCCAGTACGCGGTTTTTTTCGCGACTGGAGAGCAGCGCCAGCTTGTATGACGCAGCTTTGGCAGCAATGCCCATTTGTTCCAGCATATGCCTGTTCCTTAACGGGTAATCATGTCGTCGCGATGGACAGCAACCGGACCGTATTCGTAGCCCAGGATGGTGTCGATCTGTTGTGAGTGATGTCCGGCAATACGGCGCAGCGCATCGCTGTTATAGCGGGTAACGCCGTGGGCAATATCGCGCCCTTCGAGATTGCAGATGCGGATCACTTCACCACGAGAGAAGTTGCCTGTCACGCTTTTAATGCCTTTTGGCAGTAATGAACTGCCACGCTCCAGAATCGCTGCGGTCGCCCCCTCATCAACGGTAATTTCCCCGGCTGGCGGTGCGCCGAAGATCCAGCGTTTACGGTTCTCCAGCGGAGAGGCCTGTGCATGGAAACGCGTCCCAACGGAAACGCCTTCCATCACGTCGCCAATTACGCCCGGCTTGCTGCCTGCGGCAATAATGGTGTCAATCCCGGCGCGGCATGCAACATCAGCGGCCTGCAGTTTAGTCCCCATACCGCCGGTTCCCAGACCCGAGACGCTATCACCGGCAATGGCGCGCAGCGCATCATCAATACCGTGAACGTCTTTGATCAGCTCAGCCTGCGGGTTGGTGCGCGGATCGGCGGTAAACAGCCCTTGCTGATCGGTCAGCAGCAGCAGCTTATCGGCCCCGGCCAGAATCGCCGCCAGCGCTGAAAGGTTGTCGTTATCACCGACTTTAATTTCGGCGGTCGCTACGGCGTCGTTCTCATTAATGACAGGAACGATGTTGTTATCCAGCAGCGCGCGTAGCGTATCGCGGGCGTTAAGGAAGCGCTCTCTGTCTTCCATATCCGCACGCGTTAGCAGCATCTGTCCGATGTGAATACCGTAAATCGAGAACAACTGTTCCCATAGTTGAATCAATCGGCTCTGCCCTACCGCCGCCAACAGCTGTTTCGAGGCTATCGTTGCCGGGAGCTCAGGGTAACCCAGATGCTCACGTCCGGCGGCAATCGCGCCCGAGGTAACGATAACAATACGATGCCCTGCGGCATGGAGCTGCGCACACTGGCGAACCAGTTCTACGATGTGGGCGCGGTTCAGGCGGCGCGATCCGCCCGTTAACACACTGGTGCCAAGTTTTACCACCAGCGTCTGGCTGTCACTCATGATTCTCTGCCATTCAAAATTGGGGAAAATGATATCAAACGAACGTTTTAGCAGGACTGGCCCCGGTTGCCAACAACCAGCGCACAAAGCATGAAATTTTATTGCGCAGGATCAGCAAGCGTAGCGGCAGATTTTGACGCATTTATTACAGAAACAAAAAAACATCCTTTTTTAAAAATATTCTTACTTTGTCATAAAACGTTCATTACCAGACGTTAAAAACCCTCCTGTCTTTTAACGGGGATCACACCCAGTGAATATTAGCGCGTACTTTTAATCAGGAATGAAAATGAAAAAGAGCACTCTGGCATTAGTGGTGATGGGTATTACTGCGTCGGCATCCGTACAGGCAGCGGAAGTGTATAACAAGAACGGTAATAAACTGGACCTGTACGGCAAAGTAAAAGCCATGCATTACATGACGGATTATGACAGCAAAGACGGCGACCAGAGCTATATCCGTTTAGGTTTTAAAGGCGAAACGCAAATTAACGATGAACTGACGGGATATGGCCGCTGGGAAGCAGAGTTCGCCGGCAATAAAGCCGAAAGCGACTCAAACCAGCAAAAAACCCGTCTGGCCTTTGCCGGTCTGAAATTAAAAAACCTTGGCTCGTTTGATTACGGTCGTAACCTCGGCGCGCTGTACGACGTGGAAGCGTGGACCGATATGTTCCCGGAATTCGGCGGCGACTCCTCCGCGCAGACCGATAACTTTATGACCAAACGCGCCAGCGGCCTGGCGACCTACCGTAACACCGACTTCTTCGGCGTCGTGGATGGTCTGGATCTCACCCTGCAATACCAGGGGAAAAATCAGGACCGCGATGTGAAAAAACAAAACGGCGACGGTTTTGGTACTTCCGTTACCTATGACTTTGGCGGCAGCGATTTCGCGGTGAGCGGTGCGTATACCAACTCCGATCGTACCAACCAGCAGAATCTGCAAACGCGCGGGACAGGCGATAAAGCAGAAGCCTGGGCGACCGGTTTAAAATATGATGCAAACGATATTTATATTGCGACGTTCTATTCTGAAACGCGCAATATGACGCCAATTTCCGGCGGCTTCGCCAATAAAACACAGAACTTCGAAGCGGTAGTTCAGTACCAGTTTGACTTTGGTCTGCGTCCGTCACTGGGTTATGTGCTGTCAAAAGGGAAAGATATTGAAGGCGTAGGCAATGAGGATCTGGTGAATTATATCGACGTTGGCGCAACATACTATTTCAACAAAAATATGTCCGCGTTTGTCGATTATAAAATCAACCAGCTCGATAGCGACAATAAACTGGGCATCAACAATGATGATATCGTTGCTGTCGGTATGGTTTATCAGTTCTGATGTAGCATAAAAAAATGCCGGATGGGGTTGCGCCGCCATCCGGCATTTTACTGTTCATTATGCCGTTAATTTAACCGGTTCATCGTTAAAATCGTCAGCAGGCTCCAGCGCCAGATTCAGCGACGTTAACAACCCACGTAATTTTTCATGAAATTCACGTAAGGTGTATTCCAGTCGCTCTACCACTTCAGTCTCTTTCACCGGCACTGCAGTCCAGTTCCCGTCTTTATCGAACAAGCCAAACTGGTAGCTGTACGTGAAGCGTTTTTCCTGCGCCTCCAGTTCCATCCACCAGCCCCAAAACTCGCGTTTCTCTGGGGCGGGTTTCACATTGACGCAAACAGCCAGACAATCGAAAAAAAACCGATTATCTTCGCACTGCCCTTCCCGGATGTACGGGCCAAGCGCGGTGAATTTCTTGATCAATCTACTTTTCGGATGCCCACTCGGTAACGTCATTACGATCTCCTTAGGTGAAGCACCTGTTTTACCAAATCGATAAAATTTAGCAAACTTTTAACACAATCTCTGATTGATCCAACCGGTTATTTCCTGCAGCCCTTTGTCAAAATTGCGATACACCGGGTTGAATGGAATCTCCAGCAGCTTACCGTCAGAAGATGAAGAAGTGATTAAACGCGACTCCTCTTCCGGGCTAAACGGATCGTTTTTCCAGAACCCCGACAGCATTGGCGTCGGGCAGCGTCGGCCCAGCAGGCCCTGCACTTTTAATGAATAGCGATTAAGCTCAACGCGCAACGCTTCATCGGATGCGTCGTGCATCCCTAAACGACTGGCCAGAACGTCAAGGTACATTTCCGGGACGCTTGCCTGGCGCTGCGGGTCACTAAGCAGCGCATGAACCACCGGCCCCAAACAGGCCACCGCCTTCAGACGTGATGATTCCAGATACGCCAGGCGTACTGCCACGTTGGCGCCAAAGCGGAAGCCGAAGGCCGCCACACGGGTGTGATCCACCCATGGAACATTCGGCAGCGCTTTTAATACGTGCTGGTGCAGCAGGCTGGAGTCCTGGGTCAGTTTCCATTTTGACGAGAACCCGACCGACGGCATATCCAGCGTCAGCATGGCAATACCGCGCGGGGCAAAGTAGCGCTCATACAGAGTGTAATAATCCGTTTGCATGGAATCGAGGCCACCGCACATCAGCACCGTCGGGAACGGACCGTCGCCTTTTGGCATATGCAGGAAGCCGGTAATCGGCGCGCCGCCGGTAACGGCAAATTCCATCTCACGCAGCGTGCCCGGCAGACGCTGTGCGGCCTCTTCATAGGCGCGATTGGCCAGAGCCTGCGCCTGCTCTGCCAGCTCATCGCCTTTTAAGTGCGGATAAGCAGCGATGTTGTAGAGCGTGGAAGCATGCAGCCAGTGGCGTCCGCTCACCTGCGGATCCTCTTCCATAGAGGCTTTCTGTTGCCAGTCCATCGCCTGCTTCGCCCACTCGTAAATCCAGTTTCCGCCGCGATAGCCGATAACCGTGTCGTAGAGCTCTTTATCGGTGCGTTCGGCTTCGCTCATGACGATACGTGCCTGCACTTCGAGGATTTCGCGCGGATCGACGCCACGCCAGATCCACATCAGGCGATTCACCATGCGGTACCAGTGCGGGATGGTTTTGCCATCCAGGGTCGATTGTACGGACGGCTGCGCGCCGTGATTAAAACGACGAACCAGCGTTGACGTTTCAGGGTGTTTGAAGCGGGGTTTAAACAGGACTTCGCTGAGGTTAGCCTGTGACATGATTGCAGCCTCCATGAGTACTCACTAAGGCATAGTGTAACCTGACACAGCACAAAAAGAACAACGCCCGACAGTGCGGGCGTTGAAAACTTTTTAGATTAGCGACCCGAGATCGGCGGAACGAACACTACGCCCATATCCCACGGCTGCTCAATCCAGGTATCCTGAGGGATATCAACAACATAATCATTCACCAGCGGGCGACCTGCCGGCTTAGCGAAAATAGTGACGAAATGCGCTTTAGGGTACATTTCGCGGATCGCTACGGCGGTACCACCGGTGTCAACCAGGTCATCAATTACGATGAAACCTTCACCGTCGCCTTCGGCACGCTTCAGCACTTTCAGTTCGCGCTGGTTGTCGTGATCGTAGCTGGAGATGCATACGGTATCGACATGACGAATACCCAATTCACGCGCCAGCAATGCGCCCGGCACCAGACCACCACGGCTAACGGCAATAATGCCTTTCCATTGTTCAGAAGGCATCAGGCGGCTTGCCAGTTTACGTGCATGAATCTGCAACATGTCCCAGGTGACGACGTATTTTTCGCTCATGTGAAGTGTCCCAGCCTGTTTATCTACGGCTTAAAAAGTGTTCGAGGGGGAAATAGGTTGCGCGAGATTATAGAGATCTGACGCACTAAAAACCAGTGTTTCGCGGAATCCGCGCCTCTTTTTGCATGCTTTATGCTAGCCGTCAGCGGAGAAAGTGGTATTCTCAATCGCATCGCGCAAGCCTGACTTGTGATGTTTTTAATTCTGCTAACCCTGTGGCCTGCAAGCAAGTTTTGTAGGACATCGCCAAGGAGACTCAACGTGTCTGAACTGTCTCAGTTATCCCCGCAACCGCTGTGGGATATTTTTGCCAAAATCTGTTCTATTCCTCATCCGTCCTACCATGAAGAGCAGCTCGCTGAACACATTCTGAGCTGGGCCCAAGAGAAAGGTTTCCACGTCGAGCGCGATCAGGTCGGTAATATCCTGATTCGCAAACCCGCTACCGCAGGAATGGAAAACCGCAAGCCGGTCGTTCTGCAAGCGCACCTGGATATGGTCCCGCAGAAAAATAACGACACCGTGCACGACTTCACTAAAGATCCTATCCAGCCTTATATTGACGGCGAATGGGTAAAAGCCCGTGGCACCACGCTGGGTGCGGATAACGGCATCGGTATGGCGTCCGCACTGGCCGTTCTGGCTGATGACAACGTGGTACACGGTCCGCTCGAAGTGCTGCTGACCATGACCGAAGAAGCAGGTATGGATGGCGCGTTTGGTCTGCAGGCTAACTGGCTGCAGGCAGATATCCTGATCAACACCGACTCTGAAGAAGAAGGTGAGATCTATATGGGTTGCGCAGGCGGTATCGACTTTACCTCTAACCTGCCGCTGTCCCGTGAAGCAATCCCGGCTGGCTTCCAGAGCTTTAAGCTGACGTTGAAAGGCCTGAAAGGCGGTCACTCCGGTGGCGAAATCCACGTTGGTCTCGGTAACGCTAACAAGTTGCTGGTACGCTTCCTGGCGGGTCACGCTGAAGAGCTGGATCTGCGTCTGGTTGATTTCAACGGCGGTACGCTGCGCAACGCGATTCCGCGTGAAGCCTTTGCCACCCTCGCAGTGGCGGCAGATAAAGTTGATGCGTTAAAAGCGCTGGTCAACACCTACCAGGAAATCCTGAAAAACGAACTGGAAGCCAAAGAGAAGAACCTGGCTCTGCTGCTGGATGCCGTTACTCACGACAAAGCCGCGCTGACCACTCAGTCTCGCGACAGCTTCGTACGTCTGCTGAACGCCACCCCGAACGGTGTTATCCGCAACTCAGACGTAGCCAAAGGCGTGGTAGAAACCTCCCTGAACGTCGGCGTTGTAACCATGACTGACGACAACGTTGAAATTCACTGCCTGATCCGTTCTCTGATCGACAGCGGTAAAGACTACGTGGTGAGCATGCTGGATTCACTGGGTAAACTGGCTGGCGCGAAAACCCAGGCCAAAGGCGGATACCCTGGCTGGCAACCGGATGCTAACTCTCCGGTTATGCACCTGGTTCGCGAAACCTACCAGCGTCTGTTCAACAAAACGCCAAACATCCAGATCATTCACGCCGGTCTGGAATGTGGCCTGTTCAAGAAACCGTATCCGGAAATGGACATGGTTTCCATCGGGCCAACCATCACCGGTCCGCACTCCCCGGATGAGCAGGTTCATATCGAAAGCGTTGGTCACTACTGGACGCTGCTGACTGAACTGCTGAAGTCGATTCCGGCGAAGTAAGATTCTGCGCTAAATGCCGGATAGCGCTACGCTTATCCGGCAATCCATCAGAGTCACAGCCCCAACAGCAGCTGTCTTTCCAGTTGGGGATCCAGCAGCGTGACGTGTAATCCCACCAGCCTCACGCCTCGCCCTCCCCGACGTTCTTCCCAGGTTTTACGCGCCGTCGCAATTAAGTCATCTTTATTTAAGCGCGGCCAGACGTGCTCCTGCGTGGTCTGCTGAAAATCATTAAACTTGAGTTTTATCCCCTGGCGAGCGATAAGGAGATCCGGCTTTACCTTGGCCAGACGCCGTTCCAGTTCGGGATAAAGCCGCTCAATAATCGCCTCACACTCTGACCACTCATGAATATCTTCCGCCAGCGTGCGCTCCACGCCGACGGATTTGCGCAGTCTGTCGTTGTTAACGTCCCGCTCGTCAATGCCCTGGCTTCGCTCCCACAGCACGCGACCAAACTTACCAAAACGTTTGAGCAGCATTGCCAGGTCGTATTTTTGAACATCCTCGCAGGTACGCAATCCCATTGATTCCAGCTTCGCGGCGGAGACTTTGCCGACGCCGGGAATTTTGCCGAGCGGTAACGTTTTGAGAAATTCAGGAACATCGGCAGGGGTAATTACATATTGCCCGTTGGGCTTGTTGAGATCGGAGGCTATTTTTGCCAAAAATTTAACCGGCGCAATCCCGGCAGAAGCGGTTAGCTGCAGCTCGTTAAAAATCGTCTGGCGGATCTCCTGGGCGATCAGCGTGGCAGAACCGTGGCAGTAGGTGCTGTCGGTTACATCCAGATAGGCTTCATCCAGCGACAGGGGTTCAATCAGCGAGGTATAGCGGGAGAAAATCGCCTGAATCTGGCGGGAGGCTTCTTTGTAGGCCTCGTAGCGACCGGGTAATAAGGTAAGATGCGGGCATAGCTTTAACGCCATTCCCGTTGGCATCGCGCTACGCACGCCAAATTTGCGCGCCGGGTAATTGGCTGTACTGATAACCCCCCGGCGCTCCCGGCTGCCGCCGATGGCAATGGGAATGTCACGCAGAGCGGGGTTATCGCGCATTTCCACCGCTGCGAAAAAGCAGTCCATATCAACATGTATGATTTTGCGCATTACTCGCCTCCCACAACACTGTTTAAGTATACAGTATTTTTATAGTGTGAGAAGTATGATTATTCCTTACGCCGGACCATTCATGACGAAGCGGGCATCGCACAGGTAACGCACAATATCCTTTTTCGTATGTTCTGCGGGATTCCCCGCCGTACTGACAAACAGTTTATTCACTTTGCGAACATTTGCCCGCAGCAGTTTTTCGATTGTCATCAGGCGGAAGGCATCATTTTCAACGCAGAAAAGCTCGTAGTCGCCCAGACGTTCACCACAAATTTCACAGTGATTCATCCAGTAACGTAGCCCGGTGGTTTTACTTTTATCGAGGTAGTAATTGCTGGCTTTGATGTTCTTTTTTATCTCTTCAGGCAGAGAATTAATGTGGAACAAAAAGCTGTTACGCCTGACCGACTGCCAGCCCTGACCATCCTGATTTTTCTTAATAAAGCGGGTAAACATCACGCCATGGATGCGGGTAATTTGGTGGCAGCTCCAGCAGTGCATCTTCGAGGTAATCACCAGATAGTACGGCGCGACAATATTAAAATTGTCGGTGTCGTAGACATAGTCACGAAGCGCCCCGTTTAGCTCGTGGGGTTCGGTGTACCAGATACCTGAGACCTTGTCGAAATGCGCCCCCTGACAGGCTACATCGGTGACGTTATCAGTATGAATATCCAATGGAATAATATGGGTTACATCTATCACATTGCCTTCCTGAGGAATAAATTGCCCCCACGTTGCGTGGGGGACGGGAACAGAATTAATGAGTGACGGGAGCAGATTGTTGACGTAAAGAAGTCACTTGCTTTTGCTTGTCCAGCTTATCCACCAGCGGTTGCACAACCTTCTCTCCCTGCTGGCCAAAATATTGATACAACGTATCGGAAGCGCTTTGCGTCAGCACCATGATCTCAATGCGACGGTTCCCGGCACTTTCCGGGTTTTTCGCATCCAGCAGCATTTGGTCCGCCATCGCGCTGACCTGCATGACTTTATTCTGCGGCATTCCGGCATCTTCCAGCACGCGTCGCGCCGACAAAGCGCGGTCGCCGGAGAGGTTCCAGTTGTTGTAAATGTTACTCTTATAGCTCATCGCGTCTGTATGCCCGGTGATGATTATCTTGTTATCAAGCGAGTCAAACACGGGAGTCAGTTCAACCAGCAGCGATTTAAAGAACGGCATAATCCTGGCGCTACCGCGTTCAAACATATTGCGATTCTGGTCATCTTTAATCAGTACGCGCAGCCCCTGAGGAACAATCTCCATTTCAAGGTTAGTTTCCATATGCGCATTGCGGGCGATAACGTTAATGTCGGTCGCCAGTTCGCCCAATTCGCGGGCTGATTTTTGTTTCAGCAGCACCGCTTTTTCATTCACATCCAGCGCCTTTTTCGCGTTCTCTTCCGTAATTTTCGCCGTCTCCTGCGGGTTGACGGTTTTATCGAGTTTGTTGCGCGTGACGTTTTTCTTCTGCGCTCCCGGCGCTATCGGCTGCTTGCCCAGCTTATTTAACGGCGCCATACCGCCACCGTTAAAGATTGACTGACCATGCAGCGCCGCCACGATATTTTCGCGGTCAGCTTTACTGACGCTGTTCACAATCAACTTTATCGTGGTTACCAAGGGTGCCGAGCGTATCTCCGAGGTTTCGGCCCGCTTTACGCTGGACGCCATGCCCGGGAAGCAGATGGCGATCGATGCCGATCTGAACGCAGGCCTGATTAATCAGGCCCAGGCGCAGGCGCGACGTAAAGATGTGGCGGGCGAAGCGGATTTCTATGGCGCAATGGACGGTGCGTCGAAGTTCGTGCGCGGTGATGCCATCGCCGGGATGATGATCCTGGCCATCAACCTGATAGGCGGCGTCTGTATCGGTATTTTTAAATACGATTTAAGCGCCGAAGCCGCCTTCCAGCAATACGTACTGATGACCATCGGCGACGGTCTGGTCGCCCAGATCCCATCTCTGCTGCTGTCGACGGCGGCAGCGATTATCGTTACTCGCGTGAGCGACAGCGGTGATATCGCCACAGACGTGCGTAGCCAACTGCTGGCCAGCCCCTCCGTACTCTATACCGCCACCAGCATTATGTTTGTACTGGCGGTGGTACCGGGAATGCCGCATTTCCCGTTCCTGGTGTTCAGCGCCCTGATGGGGTTCACCGCCTGGCGTATGAGCAAGCGCCCGAAGGTGGCTGAAACTGAAGAGAAAAATCTTGAGACGCTGACCAAAACCATCGTTGAAACCACCGAGCAACAGGTCAGTTGGGAAACTATCCCTTTGATCGAGCCAATCAGCCTGAGCCTGGGGTACAAACTGGTGTCGCTGGTAGACAAATCCAAAGGGAATCCGCTCACTCAACGTATTCGCGGTGTACGGCAGGTTATCTCAGACACTAACGGCGTGCTGCTCCCGGAAATTCGCATCCGCGAAAACTTCCGTCTAAAACCGACCCAGTACGCCATTTTTATCAATGGGATCAAGGCTGATGAGGCCGATATTCCTTCAGATAAACTGATGGCGCTGCCCTCCAGTGAAACGTATGGCGAGATCGATGGTGTGTTAGGCCACGATCCGGCCTATGGTATGCCGGTGACGTGGATTGTCCCGGCGCAAAAAGCCAAAGCGCTAAATATGGGGTATCAGGTCATTGATAGTGCCAGCGTCATTGCGACGCATGTGAATAAGGTCATTCGCAACTTTATTCCCGACCTGTTTAACTACGATGATATTACCCAACTGCATAACCGCCTCTCTTCGATGGCCCCCCGTCTGGCGGAAGATCTGAGCGCGGCGCTGAATTACAGCCAGCTCTTGAAGGTTTATCGGGCGCTACTGGTCGAAGGCGTGCCGCTGCGCGATATCGTTACCATTGCCACCGTACTGATCGCCAGTAGCGCCGTCACTAAAGATCATATTCTGTTGACGGCAGATGTGCGTCTGGCGCTCCGTCGCAGCATTACCCATCCGTTTGTGCGCAAAGATGAGCTGGCGGTCTACACGCTGAATAATGAGCTGGAGAATCTGCTGGCTAATGTAGTGAATCAGGCTCAGCAAAGTGGAAAAGTGGTGCTCGATAGCGTACCGGTCGATCCTAATATGCTGAATCAGTTCCAGACCAATATGCCGCAGATTAAAGAACAGATGAAAGCCGCGGGTAAAGAGCCGGTACTGCTGGTCGCACCGCAGCTACGTCCTCTGCTTGCGCGCTATGCGCGCCTGTTTGCACCAGGCTTACAGGTGTTGTCATATAACGAAGTTCCGGATGAGCTGGAATTAAAGATTATGGGGGCGTTGAGTTAACCCCTGACGAGGCGGTGCCATTCGCACCGCCTTTTTGATTACAGAATGGTATTTTCCGTCAGAATACGACGAGCGCCGAGATAATGATCCTGCCAGAAGTCATCGGATAAATTGCTCACCCGAATCGTTTCTCCCGTACGCGGCGATTCAATAAATTGTCCCTGCCCCAAATAGACGCCCATATGATCGGCAATATCCCGACTGTGAATATGAAAGAACAATAAATCACCACGACGAAGGTCGCGATTAGCGACGATGGTCGCCCGCCGATAGTGATACATTTCATTCGCCGTACGTGGCAATTTTGCTGCCAGAATTTTGTTGTAGGCATAAAAGATCAGCCCGCTACAGTCAAAGCCTTGTTCCGGGCTGGTCCCGCCCCACAAATAGGGTTTACCTAACTGCTGCTCAAGACGGTGGATTGCCACTTCGGTTATGTTGTGCAGATGATCGCTACTGAGAAAATGGTCATTCTCAGCCAGCTCCTGCCAGCGTTGATCGCTCGCTTTTAGTGGCCCCGGGAACCACTCCGGGTGCTGTTTAATCAGCGTCCTGTTTTGCTGGCGCAGCGCGCTTTTACTTTGCGCATTACCTTCCACCACATAACTTGCCTGCTTTTTTACCTGCGCGTGGTACTGCTTCAGCAGCCGGGCGCGGTTACGCATGCGTAATTGCGCCGCATAGCTTAAATGGGCGTCAGATAAGAGGGGCTGAACTTTGGCGACAGACGGCGAGGACAACACAACACACAAAGACAGCAGACCCGGCAAAAAGCGTCGGGGCGCAGAGACAAAAGACATGAAAACAACACTACCTAATCAAACACGTTCGCCGCAGTCTACCGCTATTGCCGGGCATTCCATTTTAATATTCGATTATTAAATTATTAATTTTTTAAATTCAATATATTAGGAATTCTGCACTCAGAAGACTTAATGACGTGCGCTAACCCACAAAATACGTCAGTGTCTGACTGCCTTTAAGCACAATTTTCCGTATAAAGAAAATCTAAAGTGTAAACGCCGCACGAGAGACTTGCGAAAAACTCTCTGGGTGATAATGTGAGCGCTCCAGATCCAGATTTATCCGATTTGGGAACTCTTTTTGCCGTCCTGGCGTGTGTAATCGTTTTATCAAGGAATAAGCAGTATGCGTAAAATCGCATTTTTTCTTGCGATGCTTTTATTGCCGTGCGTTTCATTTGCCGGTTTGCTGAGCAGCAGCAGCCCGACTACGCCTGTCAGCAAAGAATATAAGCAGCAATTAATGGGCTCCCCCGTCTATATCCAGATCTTCAAAGAAGAGCGAACGCTGGATCTGTACGTCAAGATGGGCGAACAGTATCAATTGCTCGACAGCTATAAGATCTGCAATTATTCCGGCGGCTTAGGTCCGAAACAGCGTCAGGGCGATTTCAAAAGCCCGGAAGGGTTTTACAGCGTACAGCGCGGGCAGCTGAAACCGGATAGCCGCTTTTATAAAGCGATTAACATTGGTTTCCCTAACGCCTATGACCGCGCACACGGTTATGAAGGTAAATACCTGATGATCCACGGCGCCTGCGTTTCCGTCGGCTGCTACGCAATGACCGACAACGGCATTGATGAGATTTTCCAGTTTGTCACCGGCGCACTGGTGTTTGGGCAGTCCAGCGTGCAGGTTAGCATTTATCCATTCCGCATGACCGATGCCAACATGCAGCGCCATAAGTTCTCGTATTACAAAGAATTCTGGGCGCAGCTAAAGCCTGGCTACGATTACTTTGAACAAACGCGTAAGCCACCGACCGTTTCCGTCGTCGATGGCCGTTACGTTATCAGCAAGCCGTTGAGTCACGAAGTGGTTCAGCCGCAGCTGGCATCAAACTATACGCTCCCCGAGACAAAATAACGCCCACTCGCCTGGCATAATCTTTTGCCAGGTTTCATTGCCGGTTAGCGGCTGAGTGGCAATCACGGTGACCACATCATTGGGTGTGGTCTCTGAGCTAAAATCGATTTCCACATCCTGATCCAGCAGCGTCGCCACGCCAAACGGCGCACGACGGGTGATCCAAAACAGGTTGGTCGAGCAGAAAGCCATCACATAACGCCCGTCAGACAACAGCATGTTGAAGACGCCCTTCTCACGCAATTCTCCTGCCAGCATCGCGATATATTTAAACACTGCCGTCATATTGCCAGGCGTACGCGGATACCGTTCAGTCAGCTTGTGGAGCAGCCAGCAGAAAGCTTTTTCGCTGTCGGTTTCCCCGACCGGGCGGAAATTACCGGTTTCCAGCGATTTATAGCCGCTGAGCTGTCCGTTATGAGCGTACGTCCAGTTACGTCCCCACAGTTCACGCGTAAATGGATGGGTATTTTCCAATGCCACTTCGCCACGATTCGCCTGACGAATATGGGCAATCACGGAACAGGATTTGATGGGATAGTCTTGTACCAGTTTGGCGATAGGCGAATTAAAGCTGGGTTGCGGATCTTTAAACGTACGGCAGCCCTTACCTTCATAAAACGTAATACCCCAGCCGTCTTTGTGCGGCCCGGTACCTCCGCCGCGCTGAACCAGCCCGGTGAAGCTAAAGCAGATATCGGTTGGCACATTGGCGCTCATCCCGAGCAGTTCGCACATACATCACCTCCACAAACGCCTTTAAGCGGGAAGGCGTAATTGTTGCAGCCAGTTTAGATTCGGACAGCGCGCAGAAACCGGAGCGTACACGTAGTACGTGAGGATTTCGGGCACTGCCCGGATTCAAAATGGCAAATAAAATAGCCTTCTTACTTCACCATCTCTTTTTCGATCAACTGGATCAGGATATGGATTACTTTGATATGAATTTCCTGAATACGGTCAGCATAGCCAAAGTGCGGCACGCGAATTTCGATATCCGCACTACCCGCCATTTTGCCGCCATCTTTACCGGTCAGGGTGATGACTTTCATCCCTTTCTCGCGCGCTGCGGCAATCGCTTTAATCACGTTACCGGAATTCCCTGAAGTAGATATGCCTAACAGGACATCGCCTTCGCGACCCACGGCTTCAACGTAGCGGGAGAAGACATAATCGTAACCGAAATCGTTGCTGACGCAGGAGATATGGCTGACATCAGAGATAGCGATCGCCGGGTAGCCAGGGCGGTTTTCGCGATAACGTCCGGTCAGCTCTTCGGCGAAGTGCATCGCGTCGCAATGGGAACCGCCGTTACCGCAAGAAAGTACCTTACCGCCAGCTTTAAAGCTGTCTGCCAACAGGACCGCCGCGCGCTGAATGGCGTGAATATTGGCGTCATCTTTAAGAAAATTAGCCAGCGTTTCCGCCGCTTCGCTCAGTTCGTTACGAATAAGATCCTGGTACATGAGGATATCCTTCAGCATGAATGTAAATGACAAGATGCAGTGTACCGGATAGCGCTACCAGCGAGAAGTACAAGCCACAGGAATGGCTGCGGCTTTTGATTTTTTGTGCCGGTTAAAACAGCAACAATGTGAGCTTTGTTGTAATTATTTTGTAAACACATTGCTAAAAGAATTTACATCCACTACAACCATATCATCACAAGTGGTCAGACCTCCTACAAGCAAGGGAGCTTTTCGTTATGATGATTTTGAGTATTATCGCTACGGTTGTTCTGCTCAGCGTTCTGTTTTATCACCGCGTGAGCTTATTCCTCAGCAGCTTAATTTTGCTCGCCTGGACAGCTGCGCTTGGCGTGGTTGGCCTGTGGTCAATCTGGCTGCTGGTTCCTCTGGCCATTCTCCTCGTACCGTTTAACTTTACGCCAATGCGCAAATCCATGATCTCTGCGCCAGTGTTCCGCGGTTTCCGTAAAGTCATGCCGCCGATGTCGCGTACTGAGAAAGAGGCGATTGATGCCGGTACAACCTGGTGGGAAGGCGACCTGTTCCAGGGCAAGCCAGACTGGAAAAAACTGCATAACTATCCTCAGCCGCATCTGACAGCTGAAGAACAAGCGTTTATTGACGGCCCGGTGGAAGAAGCCTGCCGCATGGCGAACGACTTCCAGATCACCCATGAACTCGCGGATCTGCCGCCGGAACTGTGGGCGTATCTGAAAGAACACCGCTTCTTCGCGATGATCATTAAGAAAGAGTACGGCGGGCTGGAATTCTCCGCGTATGCTCAAGCTCGCGTTCTGCAGAAACTCTCCGGCGTTTCCGGGATCCTGGCGATCACCGTTGGCGTACCTAACTCCTTAGGCCCTGGCGAACTGCTGCAGCATTACGGCACCGAAGAGCAGAAGAATCATTACCTGCCGCGTCTGGCACGTGGTCAGGAGATCCCCTGCTTTGCTCTGACCAGCCCGGAAGCGGGCTCCGACGCAGGCGCGATCCCTGATACCGGCGTGGTTTGTATGGGCGACTGGCAGGGCCAGCAGGTGCTGGGTATGCGCCTGACCTGGAATAAGCGTTATATCACGCTGGCGCCTATCGCTACCGTACTGGGTCTGGCATTTAAACTCTCCGACCCGGAAAAACTGCTGGGTGGTGAAGAAGATCTTGGCATTACCTGTGCGCTGATCCCAACGTCAACGCCAGGCGTACAAATTGGGCGTCGACACTTCCCGCTGAACGTGCCGTTCCAGAACGGTCCGACGCTGGGCAAAGATGTCTTCGTGCCGATTGATTACATCATCGGTGGCCCAAAAATGGCCGGTCAGGGCTGGCGCATGCTGGTGGAATGTCTGTCCGTGGGCCGCGGTATTACTCTGCCGTCTAACTCGACGGGCGGCGTGAAATCGGTCGCAATGGCAACCGGCGCGTATGCGCACATTCGTCGCCAGTTCAAAATCTCTATCGGTAAGATGGAAGGTATTGAAGAGCCGTTGGCACGTATTGCGGGTAACGCGTACGTGATGGATGCAGCGGCGTCGCTGATTACCTACGGTATTATGCTGGGTGAAAAACCGGCGGTGCTGTCGGCCATCGTGAAGTATCACTGTACCCACCGTGGACAGCAGTCAATCATCGATGCAATGGATATTACTGGCGGTAAAGGCATTATGCTTGGCGAAAGCAACTTCCTCGCCCGTGCTTATCAGGGCGCGCCTATCGCCATTACCGTTGAAGGTGCCAACATTCTGACCCGGAGCATGATGATCTTCGGTCAGGGGGCGATTCGCTGCCATCCGTACGTTCTGGAAGAGATGGCCGCGGCACAGAGTAACGATGTGAATGCGTTCGACAAGCTGCTGTTCAAACACATCGGCCACGTCGGCAGTAACAAAGTGCGCAGCTTCTGGTTGGGCCTGACGCGCGGCTTAACCAGCAGCACGCCAACCGGCGATGCGACCAAACGTTACTACCAGCATCTGAACCGTCTGAGCGCTAACCTGGCACTGCTTTCGGATGTCTCCATGGCCGTACTGGGCGGTAGCCTGAAGCGACGTGAACGTATCTCCGCGCGTCTGGGCGATGTGTTAAGTCAGCTGTATCTGGCCTCTGCGGTACTGAAGCGTTATGACGATGAAGGCCGTAATGAAGCAGACCTGCCGTTGGTTCACTGGGGCGTTCAGGATGCGTTGTACAAAGCGGAACAGGCGATGGACGACCTGCTGAAAAACTTCCCGAACCGACTGGTCGCGGGCTTGCTGAATGTGGTTATCTTCCCTACCGGTCGCCACTACCATGCACCGTCTGACAAGCTGGATCATAAAGTCGCGAAGATTCTGCAGGTTCCGAGCGCCACTCGTTCTCGCCTTGGCCGCGGTCAATACCTGACGCCGAGCGAGCATAACCCGGTAGGTTTGCTGGAAGAGGCTTTGCTGGATGTGATTGCAGCCGACCCTATCCACCAGCGGATCTGCAAAGAGCTGGGTAAAAACCTGCCGTTTACCCGCCTGGATGAACTGGCGCACAATGCGCTGGCTAAAGGGCTGATTGATAAAGACGAAGCCGCAATTCTGGTGAAAGCCGAAGCGAGTCGTCTGCGTAGCATCAACGTGGATGACTTTGAACCCGAAGCGCTGGCGACTCAGCCGGTAAAGCTGCCAGAGAAAGTGCGTAAAATCGAAGCGGCCTGAATATCGGCGAAATAAAAAGCGGAGCTGAAGCTCCGCTTTTTTGCTTACACATTAGTTGTAGTTAAACGCATCAGGATGATTTTGCAGGCTCCCGCTCAGCGCAGCGAACAGTACCGTTTTACCATCGATTGACAGCTCGTCGCTCACGTTCAGCCACGTTAGTTTCTCTCGTGAGGTTTTCTCATCAACCGTTGAGAACACCCCCATCATCTGCTGTGACTTTTCTGACCACAGCACCGCAATACGTTCTGCACTGCAATCATGCGGTTTGCACGCGCTCAGAACCTGGTATGATTCGCCACCCAGCTTCACCGTCTGCGTCGGGGAAGATGTTCCCCCTTTATTGATCCATGCGGGCAATTTATTCCCTTCCACCATTTGGCTGTACGCTGCTTTTGTCGCATCATCTTTCGCCAGAGTGCTCAGGTTAATATCGCTTTGCGCCATTGCACCTGTTGCCACGACCATCGTAGCGATAGTGGTTAATATCTTTAGCATTTTTCCTCCTTGGACGATCCCCGCATTATTCTGCCTGTAAATGGTGGTTGGAGATACTGATAAATGCAAATCAGCGGTTTCTGGAAAATGGCCTTTCAATATGTCCCCCACCCACACACTCCGCGAATAAGATGTTAGAGTTAACTTAAGCCCACAACGAGGAGTTTGGTACTGTGTCTGGTTTGAAGATTACTCTCTTACAACAATCTTTGGTCTGGATGGATGGTCCGGCTAACCTGCGCCACTTTGATCGGCTGCTGGAAACGCTCACCGGACGCGACGTGATCGTCCTGCCCGAGATGTTTACTACCGGATTTGCTATGGAGGCCGCCGTTCAGTCACTCGCGCAGGAAGAGGTGATCCAGTGGATGCGAGTAAAAGCGCAGCAGACACAGGCTCTGATTGCCGGGAGCGCCGCTCTCTTGTCTGAACGTGGCCCGGTAAACCGCTTTTTGCTGGTCGAACCCGAAGGTAATGTCCATTTCTATGACAAGCGCCATCTGTTCCGCATGGCGGATGAACATCAACATTATCAGGCGGGTGACGCGCGGGTTATTTTTGAATGGCGCGGCTGGCGCATTCTGCCGTTGGTCTGTTATGACCTGCGTTTTCCAGTATGGTCGCGCAACCGCAACGATTACGACCTGGCATTGTATGTCGCCAACTGGCCGGCGCCGCGTTCGCTACACTGGCAGGTTCTGCTCACCGCGCGGGCAATTGAGAACCAGGCTTATGTAGCAGGATGTAACCGCGTGGGTACTGACGGTAACGGCCATCATTATCGCGGTGACAGCCGGGTGATTAATCCGCAGGGTGAGATTATTGCCACCGCCGAGCCGCATCAGGCTACGCGCATTGACGCTGAACTGTCACTCTCGGCGCTGCGCGAGTACCGCGAGAAGTTCCCCGCCTGGCAGGACGCTGACCCGTTCACGCTGTAGATATCGCCTTCTTCCCGCTGCACAACGTTTTCCGTAGCGGGATTGTTTCACTCCGTAACCAACCGCAAAACAAATTCGCGTGGCGACGTGCTTCGGGCATCGTATTCTGCAAAGGATAATCACTCGTCACCAGCGAGTGACAGACAATGTTAATAATTCCCTTATCAGGATCCCGAAATGAAGAACTTCGTACGCATGACTTTGCTGGCGGCAACCGTGGCTGGCGCTTCTTTTAGCACGCTTGCAGCAAACGTATCCAATGTACCCGCACCAGCTCAGGACCCGGTAGTTCAGCACCTTAAACTGAGCACTGACCAGGTTGCGCAGATTAAAAAACTGCACCAGCAGCTTGAAACCAACGTTAGCCAGATATCGGTGAAGGATGTTAAAGACGGCGCGTTGATTGACGTCATCAAGTCCGGGAAATGGGATGACGCCGCCGTCAAAAAACAGCTTTCCGCGTTCAGCAATATTGAACAGCAGGCGCGTTATTACCGCGTGAAATACTATTTCGACCTGAACAAAGTACTGACCCCAGAACAGCGCCAGCAGGTGCAAAAAGATATCGCACAGACGCTGAGCGAATAATGACCATGGCCTGAATCAGCAATGATTCAGGCCTTTCGGTAATACTTCCTGCTCGAACAAAAATCCCTGCACAGCATCTGCGCCGCTCATACGGCAAATGGCATAATCCTGCGGCGTTTCCACCCCCTCGATCACAACCCGTTCTCCCAACCCGCGAAATTGATTGACCAGTACCCTCAACTGCCACTCCGACGTCCTGAACTGATGAAACATTCCGCTTTCAATTTTGATGGCATCGAAACGGATGCCAGACAATCGCCAGACAAAAAATAGCTCAGGCGAAACATCATCCAGCCACACGCGAAACCCGTGACGCACCAGGGTTTTGACGGCAATGCATACAGCCTGCTGTTCTGCCTTTTCCAGTCGCATCATGGTGCCAGGATCCTGTATTTCGATAACAATCCGCCCCTGATGCGCCTGCCGGGCGAGCTGCGCAATCCACGACAGACAGGTCAGCATCCTGACGGATAAATTCAGCGAATAACTTCCTGAGAGTGCCAGTACCTGCCGCATTTGCCACAGAAATAGCTGCTGTTTTGCGGTGATGGAAAGGTGCTTGAAAAAAAGATCGAGCGGTAGCGGCGTGCGTACCTGACTTAACACCTCACAGACATCCAGCGATGCATCATCAAAAAAATGGATGCGCTGCAAACGGATCCCGGTGATCCGCAGCAGCTCGGCGTTGCGGGGAAGCTCTGGCACATGGCGGGTCTGTTCGCTGAATCTGTTCATATCATTCCATTTTTTGATTGAAAGGACGTCGTGCATCCTGCAGCCACGGGATACGACGATCGTTCGGGTATGTCAGGTAAAAGCGCGTCGCCAGACGATGCGCCTCAGGTAGGTCGCGCTGCTGTAACGCCAGCAAGATTTGCGTGAAGGAGACATTCGGGTCTGGGTGAACACGCACATAGTCAGGCGCCCAGCGGCGAACCGCTTCCAGCCAGCGAGCGTCCCGGGTACGCTGATACCGTTGCAGATACCCCATCTGCACATCAAACCGGTAGCGAGGGGCAAGGAGCCAGCCTCCTACCGGGAGCGACTCGGCCAGACGCCACTGCGCTGACTGTCGCTCCGCCAGCGTCAACTGCTGTTGCGTGTGCAGTGAGAGAAGCAACAATGGCGTGAAGGTTAAAAACGAGATCAATGCCAGCGCACGAATCAGCGACGTCGACGTAAGCGTCAGGCGAGCCACTTTTAGCGGGCTATCTGCACAACGAAGCAGCAGGATCAGCAGTAACCAGTGTGGTGTTGACTGCCTGACGGGGTATTCCGTCAACATATGAATAACCACCGGCAGCGCCGCCACCAGACAAGCGCGACGCCAGCGATTTCCGTGCATCCACAGCCAGAAGCCTCCCGTAATAAAGCACAGCGTCCCCGCCAGCCCAACCAGGCCGCCCTCCACCAGCCACAGCACCAGCTCATTGTGCGGATGCGAGATGCTGCTCAGCCCCAACGGCCCCGCACGTTCGAGAAACACGGCGGCAAAACTGCCCACGCCCCACCCCGTCCACGGGCGTTCGGCAAATAATGCCAGTGACGTTTTAAGCACCGTCCAGCGCACCTGGGAAGTGGTCAGGTGATTGACTGTAGCAACGGACAAAAAATGGCGAGCGAGCGTGCCCGCCACCATGCCTAACGCCAGCGGCAGCAAAAGTAGCAACAACATACGGCGTTGCGCTGGGAAAACCACCAGCAGCAAGACTTCACCTACCACCACAGACACATAGCCGGTTTGCGACTGGGATTCATGCAGCACAAAGCCCATCATCACCAGGGCAATCCCGATGACAATTCGATATCTGTCGCGTAGCCGTAAAAAGAGCGGAGCTGACAGCAGCACACCAGATGCAGTGAAGCTGGCCATCAGATTGACCTGCTGAAAAATACCGTAGGGCCGCGTACCGCGTCGCCAGGCAAACTCCCAGTAATCAACACCCGGCAAATGCCAGTACTGATACAAAAACGCCAGACATTCGATGACGCACGCCCCCCATAGCAGAGTCAGCAGTACCGTCAGGGTGTTTGCCGCAAGCGGAATCTGTAATGTCACCAGATAGACGAGCACGCCTCCCAGCAGCGCCCCTGCGACCAGCTGCGCCTCGAACTGCCAGACGCCAGGCGTCAGCAGACAAAGCAGCGTCAGGATGAGCGCCCCCATCGAAAAAACCGTGGCGGGGACAGTGATGCGCCAGCGTTGACGAGGAACCAGCACTGATGCGCTTGCAGCCAGCACAACGGCATAAATCCAGCTCGTAATATTAAGCGGCAACGACAGACCGCTGCCGCCGTTATTCAGCCAGTAGAGATGCATTCCCCCACACCAGAAAAACAGACTAATAACGAGCAATAATTTCTGCGCAGGCAGCGGGGCAATACGATTCAGTGCGTTCATCATGCTACTGGTAGTTCAGTGTCCAGGTCCCGCTGGCGCTGAACGGACCGTATTCGAGAGACTGATTTTTTATCGCCGACGGCTCTGCTGCGACCCACGCCCAAAAATTTAGCGTCATCGAGCCTGCAGTTATCTCTTTGACTGACGTGCTCTCATCAAGGCGAATTGCCGTGCCGTCCTCTTCGCTCATCCCAATACCGATCCCTGTCGCGCCGCCCTGTTCACTGCTATCCAGCGCCAGATGATCGTCCAGTTCAGCATCCTCACTACCACTGAAAGTGACCGAGATCCCGCGAAAAACCTCGGGGTTGCAGTCGCGTAGCTGAATGCTGAATTTTTCCGGCTTACTGCGCCCCGAAAGATAGAGATCCTGCGTCGCGATTTGCCCGAAATCGACCTCGATTTTGTCGCCTCCTGGTGCCAGGCTGCAGGCCAGCGCTCTGATAGTGCCGTGAAAATACATATCACCGCCGACCAGTTTGGTGTCGGCCTGCGCCATGCCGCCAAGCAGTAACACGCCGATCGCGAATAACGCCGAACATCTCATGGCATCCCCCTACTGAAACTGCGCAACAACGGTGGCAGAGGCTTCAAACTCACCTTCCTTAACGCTTCCCACGCCCGGCTTTGCCACCGGTGCAGCGGTGAGATTCCAGTCGCCCTGATTCTGGTAAAAACCTTTCACGTTATAGAATTGATTGGGCACGACGGTGCCACCGCTCTCGTCTTTAAGCATAATGCCGAGATCATCGCGCTTTTGTCCGCCGCTCAGCGTGCCGAGGAGATGATCGTTGAACCCCGCCGTGCCTGACGCCGTGGTAGTTTGTACGCCAAGATTAATGTTCAGCGCGCCCTGATCGAAGCTGCCGCCTTCACAAACAACATGAATGGGGATCGACTTGCTGTAGTTAGTGCCATTGAGCCGGGCAGCGGATCCTGGCAGATCGCCAAACTCAATACTGATTTTGTCTCCCCGGTTGAAGGTGCATTTGTCCGGTACGGTAATCAGCCCGGATTTAATCACCACACGGGAAATCGCCGTAGTGGGCGTAGGTCCCGCGCTCCCCATGCGCCCGGCAACCTCCACCAGCGATTGGGAAGTGATATTGATGCCGTTGATAATGGGTTTAGTGACAATAAACGTCACTTTCCCTTTTGAACCACTTTCAACGTTAGTGGCGCGCGTGTAGCCCTTGCGCTTTTTGCAAGTGTTATTGCTGTTGCGGTTTGAAACGTTGGTAAAAGGCGCCTGAACATACTGTTTATAGCCCCCGGCAACCCACACCTGCACTTCCACATCCAGATACTCGTTTAGCCGAAAACGGTTCGCCCCCTGATTTGAAGGCGGCATCGTAGTCGTGGTGGTGTAGTAAATCGGCGACCGGGAGATGTCAGCCTGCTCGCAATAGAAATTCACCACATACCAACTGCCCAGATTCCAGGTAAACGGATCCGTTCTGCCACCCACGTGGTTTTTACTGACATCCAGCGAACTCAGTTCGATATCGTACTGATGCGGCGACCCGCCCTCCGGCTCACCTTCCCCCTGTGTAAATGCCTGCCCGGCCAGTGGACAGCCAGCCAGGGCAACCCACAACAGCGCTTTGCGTAATACGCTCATAGATACTCCAGCTTAAGTCTCACCAGGCCGTTAAATTCTCCGGCAGTCACCTCTGGCCCAAAAGATTCCAGCGTGGCCAGAAAGTGAATGGCGTTATCGCCTGGTTTGAGGATCCACATCCGTTGCGGTTGGTTCAGATGGATCAGCTGATTACGCTCGGTCAGTAGCCGAATGCCCGCGCCGCGCACATCACCACGAATACGCCCCAGGTCACTGTTTTCCGGCGCGCCTTCGGCCATCAGCGTCATAGAAACGCCACGTTCCACCGTGCTGTGCGCCAGCTCAGGCATTTCGCTGGTCTGCCCGGGGAAATCCCTCAGGGTATGACCAGAGCCCTTTAAGCAGCCGTTCAGGTACAGCGTGACCAACACCGGTTCGCTGCGATCGCCGCCCTGGCGAAACCGACTGGCGGAAATATCACCAAGATTGATGGTCTGATCGCGTGAGGCCATATCCAGCACGCACGGCGACACATAGACCCGGCCATGAAAGCGGACGTTGCCATACTCACCGGACACGTTGCTCATATCCTGGCGGCCGCTGGTGGCCTGAACCTGCCAGGCCATGCCCGCCATCAGCAGGGCGCAAAGCATCTTTTTCATTTACGATTCCTGTTACCGGGGCTGTTGCTCCATCGGCAATGCTTTACATACATTGCCTGTGCAGCTGAATTTCAGTTCGGGATGACCGCCAAAATCGTTCACGTACATCATGCTGAACTGGCTGACGCTGCCGTCCGTGACGCTGAAATCGAGAGAGGATTTTGGTGAGACCATAACGCCGGGGAAGTCGGTCAATCTGCCGCCTCCCTGCGCTTCTGGCTTGCGGCTTAAGCCGATTAAGGTGACGAAGTAAGGCGTTGGGTTATCCACACTCCAGCGCTGGCCCTGCTTGTGAAAGACCAGTTGGTTTTGCCACACGGCGCCCGGCGTTTCCGGCACAATGGCGGCCGGACGGTAGAACAATTTGATGCGCGACTGCATCGCCAGTTGCAGCACGTTCGGCTTATCCGGTTTAGGCGGAATTTCACGTACGTTCAGGTAGAACAAGCTCTCGCGATCCTGCGGCAGGGCGTTGATCCCGCTGGTTTTCGTCACGCGGGCAATTCCCTTTTGCCCGCCGTTAATTCGTTGCAGCGGCGGTAAGACCATTAGCGGCGAGGTAATTTTTGTTCCGTTGGCATCTTCCACCCACGACTGAGCCAAAAACGGAATGCTCGGGCTGGTATTGGTTAAGTTCGCACTGACTGAGCGCGCATCACCAGTGATGATCATGCGGGTACGGTCGAGCGCAATACCCGCCCATGAGGTGTTGATCTCTGCAATCAAAAGCAGGCCACAGGCCACGGGTTTAAGCCAACGCTGCACGGAGTAAAAAGCTTGATTATTCATGACAAAATTCATTCAGGTTATTGAAATTATTCACAAGGCAACAGCACGTTACCTTCCGGGTTGATTTGTTGTGGCACCTGTAAGTGGCACTGCGCACGGCCAGCCCAGGCAACGGAAAGACGCTCAGCCGGATTCACACCCGCAATCCAGGCCATACCGTTTTCCATTACCATGGCGACGCTAACGCCGTTAGCGTTAAACACTTCGGCGCCAAACGGCGGTACCGAACCATCCTTCAGGCGCAGCAGCGCCATCATTTTTTGCCCCTGCGCCACGGCAAAATGCTGGTAGCCAATCGCACCTTCCGTCAGGGTGTTGGTCACGATGGCTTTAGTCGCGGAAATGTCCTCGTCCATTGCGTCCACATCGATACGGGTATCAAAGCTGTGATAGCTAACGACGTCCGGTACGACGGCAATACCGAAGCGGTTTGAGTGCGCCTGTTCGCCGTTCAGCGGCACGTTCGCCACCCCGTCGGTATCAACCATCACCCTGGCGGTATTCATCGACGCCTGGCTGTTGTGCAGCGCCGCACCGTGACGCGTCGCGGTAAAACCGCCGCGCATCGTGCCGCCAACGGAGAAATAACGTGATTGCTGCCAGCTGACGTTAGATTCCAGTTCCGCCATCATGCTGCGGTGCTTGTAATAGCCATCAAACGCCGTACGCCCTTCACCGGAAACCCCTGTGCGCAAACGCCACGGATTGTTACGGTCGCGGTTATCGGAATACGAAACCATCTGGCTGGTCTGGTTGCCGCTGTTCTGCAATTCGTAATCCATTGAGCGGCCATCGCTCCATGGCACCGAGATTGAAAGCGAAAGACTGTCGTCTCGTTTGCCCTGATACTCAGAGCGGTAAGCCGCAACGTTGGCGCTGATCCCCTGGATGCCAGCAAATGAAAAGCTGTGCCCCATCGATAATCCGTAACGATCCTGGGAACCGCGATCCCAATAGTTCTGGTGGGTATAGGTCAGGTACAGCGTGGTCGCTAATAGTGGATCGTCAGCAAAGAAGGTTTTGTTGCCGGTGATGGTGTACATCTCTTTTTCGTTGCCGGCACTGTTGTTATTTTCATACTGCTCGTCGAGAAACTGCGAGAAAGTGCGGAAGTTACGCTGTGAGAAGCGGTAACCGGCAAAGGTGATGGCACTGTTGTACTCATCAAAAGTTTTGGCGTAGCTGAGCTTAAAAGACATGCCTTTTTGTTCAGCCTGATGCTTTACCCGACTCACGGATTGCGTCGCATCAGCCGACAGCGCCCCCAGCCAGCTCAAGTCCCGCCCAATCCCTATCGACCAGGCGTTATAGCGATCGCCAGTGAGCAGCACGCCGCCGTACAGCGACCATGCATTGCTGACCCCCCATGAGAAATCACCGCTATAAAACGCAGGCCCCTGAACGTCGTGGTTATAACGCGATGGCTTCCCGACCGCGGCGTTGTAGCGCACATAGCCTGGGCGCGTCAGGTAAGGAATATCGGCTGTATTGACCTGAAAAGTGTGTACGCTGCCATCCTGCTCCTCGACGCGAACATCCAGCGTGCCGCGTACCGAACCGTGCAGATCCTGAATATTAAATGGCCCTGCAGGAACGGTGGTTTGATAGATAACACGGCCCTGCTGACTGACGGTAACCTTCGCATTGCTGCGGGCGATGCCGTGCACTTCAGGCGCGTAGCCCTGCAAATTCGGTGGCAACATACGCTCGTCGCTGGCGAGGTTAGCCCCGGTGAAACGCACCGAATCAAAAACCTGAGAATTCAGGTAGATTTCGCCGACCGTCAGTTTTGCAGCCTGCATCGGCAACGGTCGATAGGCATAGATCTGATCCCAGTCGATACGGCCGCGATTATCATCCGAAGCGTAATTGGCCTGATACTGGCCACGAAATCGCCACGCGCCGAGGTTAAAACCTGTCTGCCCATAGCCAGACAGAGAGCGATAACGATCGCCGCCCTGTTCATAATGTGTGGCCTGGCCCGAGACGCTGTAGTCAAAAATCAGCCCCGCGACGCCGTTATCCCAACGCTCCGGTGGCGTCCAGTCTGGATCGGTATATTTCATCCACGCCTGAGGCACGATAATGTCCAGTACGCCTGCGCTATTATTCAACGCCACACCCGGCAGGCGGGAAATGTCATAGCAGGTCGCGCTAATCGGATGAATATAGGCCAGCGCTTCTTCTTTGAGCGCCAGTAATTCGAGTTGTTGCGGGGTCAGACATGCCATGGATTTATGCGGGTTGGCAGGATCGACGATATAACGGATCGACTGCTGTGGAATCTCCTGGCTGTTAATACGAACATCCAGCAGATATTCTCCGGGAGTCACAAAGTTGCCTTCGGAAAAACGCTGCAAATCGACATTGTGCCTGTCGCTGGCATCCAGTACGTCGGTATTAAATTCAATGGCCTCATCCGCTTCAGCCCATGAAGAGGCACAGACCAGAGCAATAAAAAGCGCCAGACGTTTTTTATCTGTTTTCAGCGTGATCATTTTCGTTCGCAAACCTTCAGATACCCGAATTGCAGTGCAGCTCAGAGATAATTCACAACAAAATGCGTGACCGCAGTAAATTCGCCAGATGTCATTCTTCCGTCGCGGGAGATCAAATAAGCCGTAAAATTGAGCGTGTTTTTCCCTGGATTAAGCACATAGTCCGGTGATGGCTCACCCAGATGAATTTGCTGTCCGTTGCTGTCATATATTTCTATCGCTAAATTTTCAGTTTCCGATTGCACGCTTAGATAATCAGGATTGTCACTATCCGGTGCACCAGAAAAGGTAATATTGGCGCGTTGAAACAGATTCCCGGGGTGTTGAGAATCCCCTAATGAACATCCCAACAAATGAATGCTGAAATCATGCGCTGATACTTTCTCTGGTTTTCCGGAAATATCTCTGGCTGAGAGATCATCAAATTCAACCAGTAGCGACCGGTCGCGTGGATCGACATAACAGGCAGCCTCAATAATATTTCCGCGCATGCGCATTTTGCCGGGCGTACTGACAAGACGATTGGTGTCAGCCAAAACCCATGCAGGCGATATGAAGATAAAAAGCAGTAAAATTCGCCATCCAGGCATCACCGCATTTCCTTTCAGTTATTCGCAGGAAGGGTTAAGCAGGCGCGTTAATGCGCCTGCTGCAGATCGTTACTGGTAGTCGATCTGGAAATTAACGGTAGATTCGAAATCACCTGGGGTTACCGCGGCAGATGCGTTGTTTGCCTGCAGGTAAGCGACGAAATCAATGTCGGTTTCACCATCGGTAATGTTGACCTGAGAGGCGGCTTGGCCCCATTCCACGTCCTGGTTGCCACTGTCAATCATACCGATGCCCGCACCCTTTGCAGTACCAGAGGTGAACGCAGCCAGCGCGTTGTTGTCTGTATCAATCGTTGCCGGGGTATAAGTCACAGTGGCTGTTTTCGCGACGGTCGTATCACAGCCCTGCAGAACGATTTTGGCATGCTTAACGCCAGCACGTTGGTTGTCTTTTAACTGAGAAGTTGGGATCTCACCAAAATTAACCTGTACCGGGCTGGATTCTGGTGCCAGACCACATGCGGAATTAACCAGAGAACCGGTGAAGTGAATTTTACCGTTAGTCGGTTCGACATTTTTTGCAGCAAAAGCAGAAGAGGCAGTAAAAGTCATTCCCGCCATCAGCGCACAGGCCACAGCCACGTTTTTCATTTTCATATTACTACTTAACCTTATATCTGTTTTTTAGTTATTCCGAAGATCTATTTCCGCAGATAATTTATGTCCGGGAATCCTGATCTGCAGGTGGCGGTAGCGCATATCCTTGCAAACAATCCATCTCAAGCCGCCCCGTATTTTGAACTTCATTGGTATTCCATCCGAAATACCGTCCACAGTTGTTTACGCTGTTTCGGGGCTTATATTAAGTCGACGGGAAAATGACACAATGCAAAAATCCGGTATTAATCAAACTCAGGGAATCATGTTGTCACACTGTCTGCAGAGCGATCGTTTACCTAAAAAACCGCCAAAAATCACGACGTATCCAGTGTTAATATCTATCATTCAGCATTTTTATAGAGTTTTTATCTATCAACTATTTTTTTATTTAGCCAGAACAACAGGCAAAATGTATTTATGAAATTTTTGTAAAAATGAAATTGGATATCAAAAGCGAGTAATGACAATAAGATAGTGAAAGAGAGGAAGGAGAAAAGAGGATTCTATAAGAGATATTAAAATATTGTTATATAAATATTAATAAAGCGATCTATGGTACAACCATTTTTTATAAATGAATTATGTTATGCTATTGCTTCACCCACTCGAATGCGAGATATCCTGCTTTAAAGGAGACATCAGTGATTTCTCATATACCAATAAACAAAATTAAATCCGTAATTATTGGTGATGGCTTAGTTTTCAGACCACATAAAAATACCCTAAAAGACCTGGCATCTGGTGAAATGGCCACATTGAATAATGTGGCAACACAATTACTGCTCTATTTGTTGCAAAATGGTAAAGAGATATCCTCGCGTGATGAAATTCTGCTGAATGTTTTTCAGCATAATGGCGCCAGAGCGACGGATGCGAATCTCAATCAGCACATTTCATTTCTGCGCAAAGCAATAACGTCTACGGGTCATCCTGCAGAACTCATCGTCACAATTCCGCGGATGGGATTTCGGATGGGCGACGCTAATATCAATATTCAGCAACTGGAAGAAGCGCAAGCTCCCGCCAGAATTACCAATGTTGCATCGACGCTCAACAAAAAGAAACAAAGCCGTTGGCCTGTCGCGATAACCGCGTTAATTACCGGTATCGCCGTGCTGGCGACAGCGTGGTTAACATGGATTCCCAATGAAATCGCCATGACGGACGCGACTATCCTGCGGACTATCGACTATGAACAATGCCGAGTACATATATTAGGAAACGCCCTCACCGATACCATAACCGAAAAGAAAGCGCTGGATATTTTCAAGTCCGTGGGCATTAACCCCGACTGTTCGTACCCAAAAGATCTGTATCTCAATACCTGGGCGAGCAACCATAATCTGGTTGAGTGGTCGTTTGCCGCTGAATGCGGGCTGAACCTCGGCTATTACCATTGCATCAGCCAGTATCGCCATCATGAGGAATGATATGAAGCAAGAAAGCGATCACTCTCCTTTACTATGGTCAGTCGTGATTGCCATTTTTGGGCTGGCGGCTATCGCTTTTTTTATTATCGCCGGGAATGCGAAAAAACAAGAAATCAGTTTTTCCTGCTCCTCGGAATTCACGTCGATACTCGACATCCAGGATACAAAAAAGGTACTCCATGGAATAATGCTGATTACCAGCTACAACTCCGGACACCTTTCATTGTCAGTACAAGGGAAACTCAAAAGTGATGATGGCGAGTTTGCTGTGAACCGAAAACTGTTCTTTCGCTATGCCCGACCACTCGGCCATACCGCCGGTGTTTTCATGCTCACTCCCAACGGACGTGAAAAATCCCCCGATGATGAAGCAACGGATGCAGTCGATTATCTCTTCTTCGACGCTTACGAACGTGCCGACAAGCTGTATATGCTAAAGCACTTGAATGAAGAAACGGTGCTTATCGGCGATAACTTTTCCCCCCGTTTCGCCTGCGTGATGAATCACTTCGCAGGTTGATTGCCCCTGGATATGCGTCGGGTTAAGGATGACCTGATGTGTTGCCTGCCCGATAGCACGGACGTGGTCGATAAAGTGTGATGATGAGATTATTATTGTGGCGGGCTAAAACGACGAAAGCCTGAATCATTTCTGATTCAGGCTTTCTGAATAGTGGCGGAATGGACGGGACTCGAACCCGCGACCCCCTGCGTGACAGGCAGGTATTCTAACCAACTGAACTACCACTCCGCGTTGTGTTCCGCTTGGGAACGAAGCGAATATTACGGATTGCCTCACGCCTCGTCAACGCTTTTTCTCACGTTTTTTAATCGTTTGCTGCAAAAATCACCCGAATGGTCATTTCCATACGGAAAACGTACAAACTATGCCCGCCAGAGGCAACTTCCGCCTTTTTTCTGCACCAGGTCAAGGCGCGACTCATGGGCCGCTAACTCTTCATCAGTGGCGAAAACAACGCGTAGTTTGCTGGACTGTCGCACAATACGCTGGATCCCCGTGTCATTCTGCTGCTGGCTGTCACCTTCCATTGAGAACGCCATCGTGGTCTGCCCACCGGTCATCATCAGATAAACGTCGGCCAGAATCTGGGCATCGAGCAATGCGCCGTGCAGGGTTCGCTTACTGTTGTCTATTTCATAGCGTGAGCATAACGCATCAAGGCTGTTGCGCTTGCCAGGAAACATTTTCCTCGCCAGCGCCAGGCTATCGGTAATTTTGCAGAATTCGTTTGTCTTCGGAATATCCCGCCTGAGCTTAGCGAATTCGTAATCCATAAAGCCGATATCAAACGATGCGTTATGGATGACCAGCTCCGCACCGCGGATGTAGTCGAGAAACTCATCGGCCACATCGGCAAACGTAGGTTTATCAAGCAGGAATTCGTCTGCGATTCCGTGTACACCAAACGCTTCCGGGTCCACCAGCCGATCCGGTTTCAGGTAAACGTGGAAGTTAATCCCGGTCAGGCGGCGGTTCACCACTTCAACCGCACCGATCTCAATGATCTTGTGGCCTTCGTAGTGGGCGCCAATCTGGTTCATACCGGTGGTTTCGGTATCGAGGACGATCTGTCGTGTAATTCCAGTGCTCATAACGGTCATTTATGTCAGACTTATCGTTTGATTTCGATTTGCTAAAACAGGAAGTCTACCAGAGATGCTTAAACAGGTAGAGATTTTCACCGATGGTTCTTGCCTGGGAAATCCAGGGCCAGGTGGTTATGGGGCGATTTTACGCTATCGCGGGCGCGAAAAAACCTTTAGCGAAGGCTACAACCTCACCACCAATAATCGCATGGAGCTGATGGCGGCAATCGTTGCGCTGGAAGCCCTGAAAGAACAGTGTGAAGTGATACTCAGCACGGACAGCCAGTATGTGCGCCAGGGCATTACGCAGTGGATCCACAACTGGAAGAAGCGCGGCTGGAAAACAGCAGATAAAAAACCAGTGAAGAACGTCGATCTGTGGAAACGTCTGGATACCGCGCTGGGGCCGCATCAAATCAAATGGGAATGGGTTAAAGGCCATGCGGGCCATCCGGAAAACGAACGCTGTGATGAGCTTGCGCGCGCTGCTGCAATGCGTCCCACTCAGGATGATATTGGGTATCAGGCTGAGGCTTAAACGTCTGGTTTACGGTATTGCCGGGTTGCGCCAACGGCCTGGCGGATAGGCGTTTTGCTTTTATTTTGTTTCATCGGGTTGAGCGTAAGCGGAATGGTTCGCTTACGCGCAACCACCAGTTGCAAACAGCCCAGCGCAGGGATATGGGCGCTTAACATTTTCCCGCCCTTCTTGTTCCAGGGCAGGACATGAAAACGGCTGTAGTGCAGTACTTCAAAATTCAACAATGAGAGCCAGTCCAACTGCCGCATGAGGGTAAACATCCGGCTGTTGTAGGGCGATGTTTTACGCAATACGGGCACCAGTTTACGCAATCCCATCAGACTTACCGGGTTAAAGCCGCTCAGAATCAACCAACCGTCATCAATAAGCACGCGATCGGCTTCATGCAGTAAGCGATGTGGATCGGAACACCACGGTAGCGTATGAGCCAACAAACAAACATCCACGGACTTATCGGCAAAGGGCAGATGTAAAGGATCGGCAGTCACCTGCATGGGAGCGCCATGCAAAGAAACATTTACCTGATGAGAAACCGCGCACGCTTCAGAATTGATTTCTGCGCTTAAATTACCAATCTTAAGCAGATGAAATCCGTACATTTTTGCGAACCACGGGTTAAGCTGATGCTCCAGCGCCTGACGATAGTGTTCGCCCCAGGGCAAATCATCCCAACTAACGGGCGCTACGACAGTTTGAGGGATCCTTGCCGGTTTCATCACAACCTTCCGTTACGCATTGAGAGGTAATCTATGAATCTTAACAGTATTCCTGCATTTCAGGACAATTACATCTGGGTCCTGTCGAATAATGACAAACATTGTCTGATTGTGGACCCGGGTGAAGCAGCACCTGTTCTGAAAGCTATTGCAGAACATAACTGGGTTCCCGAGGCCATTCTGCTGACACATCATCATCAGGATCACGTGGGCGGCGTGAAAGAACTTCTGCAACATTTCCCACAAATCGCGGTATACGGACCGGCTGAAACGCAAGATAAGGGAACGACGCATATAGTCGAAGATGGCGATACTGCTCTCGTTTTGGGGCATGAATTTACGGTAATTGCTACGCCGGGTCACACTTTAGGACATATCTGTTACTTTAGCTACCCTTACCTGTTTTGCGGCGACACGCTCTTCTCCGGTGGCTGCGGTCGGCTTTTTGAAGGCACAGCATCTCAAATGTATCAATCACTTAAAAAACTAAACGCACTTCCTGACGATACATTGATTTGTTGCGCACATGAGTACACATTAGCAAACATGAAGTTTGCCTTAAGCATTCTTCCGCACGATCCGTTCATAAATGAATATTATCGTAAAGTTAATGAGTTACGCGTAAAAAAACAAATGACACTGCCCGTAATTCTGAAAAATGAGCGACGAAATAATCTTTTTTTAAGAACGGAAGATATTGATTTAATTAATGAAATAAATAAAAAAACAATATTGCAACAACCTGAAGAGCGTTTTGCCTGGTTAAGGTCAAAGAAAGATACGTTCTGACAATTGCGGGTTGCCTTTTGAAAACTTCGCCGTTATGATCGGTCGTCTTTTAAGCAACTATTGACACACACATGAAGGCAAAAGCGATATTACTCGCCTCTGTCCTGCTTGTTGGGTGCCAGAATACTGGTAACGTCCAACAACACGCACAGAGCCTTTCTGCAGCTGGTCAAGGGGAAGCAGGAAAGTTTACAAGTCAGGCGCGATGGATGGACGACGGAACATCTATCGCTGCTGATCAAGATTTGTGGGCTTTCATTGGTGACGAGCTAAAGATGGGAATTCCGGAAAACAACCGGATTCGCGAACAGAAACAGAAGTATTTACGCAATAAGAGCTATCTCCACGATGTAACTTTACGGGCAGAGCCGTATATGTACTGGATAGCCGGGCAGGTTAAGAAACGTAACATGCCAATGGAACTGGTACTACTACCCATAGTGGAGAGCGCTTTTGATCCTCACGCAACGTCTGGCGCCAATGCCGCAGGTATTTGGCAGATCATTCCGAGCACGGGGCGCAATTATGGTTTAAAACAGACCCGCAGTTATGATGCACGTCGCGACGTTGTGGCTTCCACCACCGCCGCACTGGACATGATGCAGCGTCTGAACAAAATGTTTGATGGCGACTGGCTGCTGACCGTTGCTGCTTATAATAGCGGTGAAGGTCGTGTCATGAAGGCAATTAAAACGAACAAAGCCCGTGGTAAACCCACTGACTTCTGGTCGTTGCCATTGCCTCAGGAAACGAAGCTATATGTGCCAAAAATGCTGGCATTGAGCGATATACTCAAAAACAGCAAACGCTATGGCGTGCGTCTGCCAACAACAGACGAAAGCCGCGCGTTGGCACGTGTTCGCCTGAGTAGCCCAGTTGAAATGGCTCAGGTTGCCGATATGGCGGGTATTTCCGTCAGCAAGCTGAAAACCTTCAATGCAGGCGTGAAAGGCTCCACGTTGGGTGCCAGTGGTCCGCAATATGTGATGGTGCCAAAGAAGCATGCAGAGAAGCTGCGTGAGTCTCTGGCCTCAGGCGAAATTGCAGCCGTGCAGTCAACGTTGGTTGCGGATAACACGCCGCTGAACAGCCGTAGCTACAAAGTTCGCTCTGGCGATACGCTTTCTGGCGTCGCTTCACGTCTTGGCGTGAGCACCAATGACCTTAAGCAGTGGAATAATCTGCGCGGGTCATCGCTGAAAGTAGGCCAAAATCTGACGGTGGGCGCTGGTACCAGCGCACAGCGACTGGCGAACAACAGCGATAGCATCACCTATCGTGTGCGTAAAGGCGACTCGCTCTCGAGCATTGCCAAACGCCACGGGGTTAACATCAAGGATGTGATGCGCTGGAACAGCGATACGAACAATCTGCAGCCAGGCGATCAGCTAACGTTGTTTGTGAAAAACAGCGGTATGCCGGACTCCTGATAGCATTGTAGAAATGAAGGCACTGGTTTCCCCCCAGTGCCTTTTTTATTTATCCCGCTTTATGTGCTTCAACCATTATCGTGTCGCTGGTAAACGAGCCATCTTCCTGTAACGCAAAATAGGCTTTCACTTCCGCAGAAGCACTTTGTTGGTATACACGGATCGCGTCGCTCAACGCTGCAGGCGTACGCATCCGCGCCACCCACGAACTGAACTCCAGCGGCAGACGATCGGTTAACAAGGTATCGGCAATCAGATTGGCGTCATTGATTAACGACAGCCATTCTCCGCTGGAATAGTTGCGTACGTGCGAGGTATCGCGTAATGCCTCCACAGTTTGCAACCAGATGTCACGTACAGGATGGCCTGGCGACATCACATCCATCACAATCAGCACGCCGCCGGGCTTCAGAACGCGGTTCACTTCTCGCAACGCACGCCCGACATCATGCCAGTGATGCGCGGAATAGCGGCTAATCACCACGTCAAATACGTTATCTTCAAACGGCAGGCTTTCAGCATAACCCTGCCGTGTGGCGATATTCTCCAGACCTCTGTCCTTTGCCGCTTCAGTGACCACGTCAAGCATCTGCGACGATAAATCATATGCCACTACCTGCTTTACGTATTGCGCGGCCACAAAGCTCGCGTGCCCCGCTCCGCATCCCATATCCAACACACGGGCCTGCGGAAATGCCAGCAACCTTTCCCCCAGACGTTGCAAGTCACGACCAGAGGCGTGCACCGCACTGGTTAAGTAGGCATTAGCCTGAGAGCCAAACTGTTTTTCGACGTTGTCATGATGAGAGCGTGTTGTCATTGTGTTGTCCTTCGGTTGTTGTGAAATATGAAGGGCAACCATCACAGGCCTGCCCTACGGCAGACCTGACACACCGTTATTGTTCAGGTTTGCCGGGACTGAATTCAACGAGTAGCGGGTTGTGGTCGGAGGCGCGGGTGACCAGCACAGAGGCCTCACTCACGTTCAGACCGCGATAGAACACAAAATCGAGAGGACGACCAAACGCGCGGCGGCGCTGATCGTCGGTAAAGCGCACCTGGCGCAGCGACATTTCACGCGCAAAGCGGTACAGCGCATTCATCCGTCGACGGCTCCAGGCATTAAAATCGCCGGCCATAATCACCGGACCGCTGTGATGAGCAATCTGATCGCCAATGGGAAGTAACTGCTTACTATAGACATCAACGCCAAGGCTAAAGTTAACCGCGTGGATATTCACCACCATTAACAACCGAGAGTCAGGCAACGGGTACACCGTCACCAGCGCCGATTTCGCCAGCCGTAAAATAGGCTCACGCTCGCGCAATGGGCAGCAGTAAACTGGATGGGCGGAGGAGAGTGTCATAACGCCAGAGGGGTGCTGAGGCAGCACAAAGGCGGGAACCTGGTCGGCAGCGAGATAGTTAGTGGTCGCAAACTGCACCAGTTCTGGCGTGGTTTGCGCTTCCTGCAATAACACCAGATGCGCGTCTTTACCAAAATTCTTCAGCACCGACTGCCATTCTGCTCGCTGCTGTTTAAAAATATTCCATACCAGCACGCGAATGCGATCTTCACTGCTCAACGGTACGCCTGCGGGTAATGCCTGGCCAATATGCGCAAACGAGCCCGGCGGTAAAATCCGCTCGGCGGGTTGTCCGGCAACATAACGCATGGCATAGGTGTTTTTTCGCACTTTAGACTTTCAAACCTCTGTAACGTCAACCAGTCCGCAGCCGGACTGGTTCTTCTGTTATAGGGATTTTAGCACTCACTTTCAACGAACAATTGCAGTTTGTTTTGTAAGTAGGCGCTTACATCAATGATTTACCCTAGAGCAACGCGTGTGGACTTATCAAGACGGCCGCTCAGCCCCATCAGCAGGAAAGCCACCAGAACAATAAGTGCGCCAATCCATGGTGTCTGCGCCAACCCATAATGCTCGACCGTTTGTCCGCCAATCACGGAACCCAGTGCAATACCAATGTTAAACGCTGCAATGTTCAGCCCTGACGCCACATCAACAGCATTGGGCGTAAATTGTTCCGCTTTCTGTACCACGTAGACCTGCAACCCCGGTACGTTACCGAAGGCAAAGATCCCCATCACCAAAATGGTAGCCAGCGCGGCGTACTGCGTGGAAGCCGTCAGTTGGAAGACCATCAGCAGAACAAACAGCGCGGCGAAAATGAATTTCAATGCAGGAACCGCACCATGCTTATCCGCCAGCTTACCGCCCCAGATATTGCCGATAGCGACTGATACGCCGTAACCCAGTAAGATCCAGCTCACCGCTGCCGGGGAGAAGCCCGCCAGATCCTGCATCATCGGTGCCAGGAAGGTGAAAGCCGTGAACACACCACCGTAGCCCAATGCCGTAACGGCGTAAATCAGCAACAGACGAGGATGAGTCAGCACTTTCACCTGGTCGCGAATGCTGGCGGCCGCTCGACTAGGAATGTTAGCCGGGATCAGCAGTTGACTACTAATCAGCGCAATCACGCCTAACATTGATACTGCCAGGAAAGTCTCACGCCAGCCAAAGTGCTGGCCGATAAACGTACCCAGCGGCACGCCCGTGACCAGCGCCACCGTTAAGCCACCGAACATAATAGCGATAGCGGAAGCCGCTTGTTCTTTTGGCACCAGACTTGTCGCGATAGTGGAACCAATCGAGAAGAATACGCCGTGAGCCAGCCCTGTCAGCAGACGGGCGACAATAAGTGTCATATACCCGGGTGCCTGCCATGCCAGTAAATTCCCCGCCGTAAACAGGACCATCAGCGCGACAAGCAGCTGTTTACGTGGCAGGCTTCCGGTCAGAGCGGTCAGCACTGGTGCGCCAATCGCCACACCCAGCGCATAGATTGAAACCAGCATCCCGGCAGAAGGTAACGAGATCGCCAGTTGTTGAGCGATGGTCGGCACCAGGCCAACAATCACAAACTCAGTCGTGCCAATAGCGAAGGCACTTATTGTTAGTGCAAATAAAGCGAGAGGCATAAATAACTCCGTAACATCAGTAATCAGATGACACGCAGTATGCCGGGATGCTTTAATAACAAAAATATCTAAAATCTCAATATAATTTTGCGTCAGGTGCAAAAATGAAAGCAACCTCTGAAGAACTTGCGATTTTTGTGGCCGTTGTGGAAAGCGGCAGCTTCAGCCGGGCGGCAGAACAACTCGGTCAGGCTAATTCCGCAGTCAGTCGGGCAGTAAAAAAGCTGGAGATGAAATTGGGTGTGAGTCTGCTTAATCGAACTACCCGACAGCTAAGCCTGACTGAAGAAGGAGAACGCTACTTCAGGCGTGTGCAGCAGATACTGCAAGAGATGGCAGCAGCAGAAACGGAAATCATGGAGTCGCGCAATACCCCGCGCGGCCTGCTGCGTATCGACGCGGCAACGCCGGTGATGCTGCATTTCCTGATGCCGCTAATCAAACCGTTCCGTGAGCGATATCCTGAGATGACGTTGTCTCTTGTCTCCTCAGAAACGTTCATCAATCTTATTGAACGAAAAGTGGATGTCGCAATACGAGCAGGTACGCTGACTGACTCAAGCCTGCGTGCGCGTCCGTTGTTTACCAGCTATCGTAAGATTATTGCCTCACCGGACTATATTGCCCGTTTTGGCAAGCCCGAGACCGTCGAACAGTTAAAGCAGCATCTGTGTCTGGGGTTTTCCGAACCCGTTTCACTCAATACCTGGCCGATTGCCCGTAGCGACGGACAGCTCCATGAGGTCGAATGTGGGCTTTCTTCCAACAGCGGGGAAACGTTAAAACAGCTTTGCCTGAGCGGCAATGGTATCGCATGTCTTTCAGATTATATGATTGATAAAGAGATCGCGCGGGGAGAACTGGTAGAGCTGCTGGCCGATAAACGTCTGCCGGTAGAAATGCCTTTCAGCGCCGTTTACTACAGCGATCGTGCGGTCAGTACACGCATTCGGGCATTTATAGACTTTTTAAGTGAGTATATAAGAACAGCTCCCGAAGGAGCTGTGAAAGAGGGTTAAAGGTACAGAGGGTCGGGCAATTAATCCCAATCAGGGGCCAGGCCTTCCGGGCTGACCAGACGATCGTTGCAGTCCAGTGCCGCGATCGCTTTTTTATCTTCAGTATCCAGATGCAGGTCCAGCGCCAGCAGGTTGCTTGCCAGGTTTTCACGCTTGGTAGATGAAGGGATCACGGAGTAACCTTCATCCATTGCCCATGCCAGAATAACCTGCGCCGGGGTCGCGTTATGTTTAGCGGCAATGCGTGCAATCACTTCATCTTTTAGCGCCTTACCGTAAGCCAGCGTCATGTAAGAGGTGATGTGGATACCGTGCGCTTTAGCCCAGTCAACCACCTTACGACTCTGCAGATACGGAGACAGCTCAATCTGGTTGGTCGCGATATTGTCTGCACCTACTGTAGCAATGGCTTTTTCCATCAGCGGAATAGTGAAATTTGAGACACCAATTTCGCGAGTCAGCCCCTGCTCTTTCGCTTCAAGCAGCGCCTGCATAAACTCTTCAACGGATACCGCATCGCCCGGAGATGGCCAGTGGATCAGCGTCAGATCGACATAATCCGTACGCAGTTTCTTCAGACTTTCTTTCAGACTTGGGATCAGTTTGTCTTTGCTGAGATTTTCAATCCAGATCTTGGTGGTGATGTACAACTCGTTACGCGGTACGCCACTTTCGGCAATCGCCTGACCAACAGCCGCTTCATTTTCATAGATTTGCGCAGTGTCGACAGCACGGTAGCCCAGCTCAAGCGCCGTTTTGACAGAAGCGATAACCACGTCGTCTTTCAGGCGAAACGTACCTAAACCAAATGCAGGGATAGTCATAGAATTCCTCTTTTTAATCACTATGTTCGTTAACTGAGAGGATTATGACCATCAGTTCTTTGCCGAAAAAGAGTGAAAAATGCAGAGGATTTTTGCGGATTCAGCAATAATTAAATCGCTGGAAAAGAAAAAGCCCTGAGCGTTAGCTCAGGGCTCTTAATAAGTGGCGGAACGGACGGGACTCGAACCCGCGACCCCCTGCGTGACAGGCAGGTATTCTAACCAACTGAACTACCGCTCCACCGAATTTCTTTGTCACTACCCGGATTATTCATCCCGGTTTACTGCAATTTGATGCCTGGCAGTTCCCTACTCTCGCATGGGGAGACCCCACACTACCATCGGCGCTACGGCGTTTCACTTCTGAGTTCGGCATGGGGTCAGGTGGGACCACCGCGCTACAGCCGCCAGGCAA